>NZ_CP166798.1:0-4800000 GCF_059716055.1 Pseudomonas sp. LBUM1658 | reverse complement strand
CTGATAACTACAAGGCCACGCTGACCTATTCCCATGACAGCAATCTGCTCATGGTGCTGCGGGGCAGGGCGGATATTGCGCTGGTGACGCGTTCATATTTGAGCGACTACCTGCTGCGCAATGACAAGGTGGCGGATCAGTTGCTGGTCTCCGAGCGTGTCGATCAGGTGTATCACCATTACGCGTTGATCCGTCCGGCCGCACCGATTACCGGTGAGGCATTCGGCAAGCTGCTCAAGCGTCTGCGGGAAAACGGCGAGATGCTGAAGATTTTCGATCCCTACAAAATCGCCGTCATGCCGGTGGCGAAAAATTGAAATGATGCCCGCAAGCCGCTGATTGTATTGCCACCCCTAAATTTTCTTTCCCGGCTCACGTCACATCGTTGAACTGTCGACGATTACCGTGAGCCCGACCCATGTCCAATCTGAATGACCTGACTTCCCTGCTCCTGCCCTTGGGCCATGGCCTCAGTGCCGATCAAAGCGACAGCCGGCTGAGCCTGATGCTTGAAGGGCAGCTGCTGATCCAGCTGAATCTGGAGCGCAATCCCGATCTGCAGCTACGAGTCCAGGAACGCTATAGCCGTCCTCTCGGACAGGCGCTATGGGCAGCCTGTTATTGGCTGTTTGCCCGTGACCCCGAATGCCAGCGCCTGACCTGGCACCTTGATGAGCGGCCCGATGAGGCATTGCGCAGTGGTCTGCTGATTACGACGCCAAACACTGGCCAGTATCTGTGCGAGCGCGCCTTGTTCTGGCAACTGCCGCAACCCTGGTTGGGTGAGTCAGCCTCAGGCAGTTACCCGCAACAGATGATGATCAGTGCCGGCAAGCGCCATCCACTTCGTGCGCTGAAACCCCGAGGTGAGGTCTATCGACGTTTCGATGCGCGCCTGGGCGCCTGGGTTTCTCTGCGTACCGTGGAAATCGACAAGGATCTGGCTCGCTTCAATCGCTGGCAGAACAGCCCGCGGGTGATGAACTTCTGGCAGGAAGGCGGCAGCCTCGAGCAACACCACGAGTACCTGAGCAAGCTTGAAGCCGATCCGCACACCTTGACCCTGATTGGCTGTTTCGACGACGAGCCGTTCGCCTACTTTGAAGCCTATTGGGCCAAGGAGGATCGTATCGCGCCGTTCTATGACGCCGGGGATTATGACCGGGGCATCCATATGCTGGTCGGCGAGGAAAATCATCGCGGCCCGCACAAGGTCGCGAGCTGGTTATCGGCGCTGGTGCACTACCTGTTTCTCGACGATCCGCGCACCCAGCGGGTGGTGGCCGAGCCGCGTGCCGACAATGCACGGATGATCAGCCATATGCAGAATCAGTGTTTCCATTGCGACAAAGAGTTCGATTTCCCGCACAAGCGCGCGGCATTGATGATCCTGGGGCGGGAGCGTTTTTTTGATCGGTGTGCGTTGGCTTGAGGCGCAATCCGGTCGGGGTTACGTACACCCGATCAATCACGGTTACACACGGTCGGCGTAGGAGCTGGCGAAGCCTGCGATCTTTTGGCGGTTTCGGGAATGTCGAAGAGCAAGATAAAAAGATCGCAGCCTGCGGCAGCTCCTACGAGTTATGTCATCTCAACGTCGGGCAAAGGTATCGCCGCGATTGCCCGAGACCTTGCGGCAATGCACCAGGGCATCGCGAATCATGAAGTTCACCAGGGTCGGCGAGACGCCCAGTTCCTTGGCGATGTCCTTTTGCGGCACGCCGTGCAGGCGGTACATCTCGAAGGCATAGCGGGTGCGGCTGGGGAGTTCGGTCAGCGCGTCGGCAATGTTTTCCAGGGTGGAAAAATTGATGTGCGAAGTTTCCGGTGATGCGCCATGAATGACCACATTCAAGCCTTCCTCTTCGGTACCCGAATACTTCTGCTCCAGGGCCTGCTTGCGGTAGTGGTCGATCGCCAGGTTGCGCACGATCTGAAACAGATAGCTGAGCTGGGCCTTGAATGACGACGTGATCTGCGGTGCCGATTGCAGGCGGAAAAAAGCGTCCTGAACAACGTCCTCGGCACGGGATCGGCAGCCGGTGATACGTGCCGCGATTTTTACCAGGATCAGGCGGTTGTCGACGAATGCCTGGAGTAGCGGTGAATCGCACCTGCTTGTGGCCAATTGTTCCGTCATGGAAATCACCTTGCTGCGAAGTAGTTAGCGGGACGGCCACGGGGTGGAGCCGTCCTACACATCGAGCGACAAATTATTCTGAATGATAATGATTGTCAATTGAGAAAGAGAATTAATGCGCCTCGATTGTGCGGAGTGAGAACTGCTCCACGTTGGCAGACCGTGGCCAGTGGCACTGTCGCAGCCAGCGGACTAATTATTTCAAAGTGTCATCCGTTCTCATTGGTGAAAGGTTCCAGGTAACTGGCCCGTTAACACCGCTCTCCAGCGGCCTCGTGCGATCGACTGAGGCACTCGGTCTTCACGCATCTTTGCGCGTGTGACCTTTGAAAACCCGATTCCAATTGCAAGCCGAATTCAGGCAGGAAACCTCATGATGGACGCGTTCGAACTCCCCAGCACTCTGGTCCAGGCCCTACAACGTCGAGCGACCCTGACGCCGGATCGGCTGGCTTTGCGTTTTCTTGGCGAAACCCCGGAGCAGGTTGTGGTCCTCAGTTATCGCGACCTGGACCTTCGTGCGCGGGCCATCGCCGCGGCTTTGCAAACCCGGACCGAGTCGGGAGATCGGGCGGTGCTGTTGTTCCCCAGCGGCCCGGACTACGTCGCGGCATTTTTTGGCTGCCTGTATGCCGGAGTGATCGCGGTGCCGGCTTATCCGCCGGAGTCGACCCGCCGTCATCACCAGCAGCGGCTGATTTCGATCATCGCCGATGCCGAGCCGCGTCTGCTGCTCACCAGCGGCGAGCAGCGCGATTCGCTGCTGCAGATGAGCGAACTGCAGGCGCAAAACGCGCCGCTGCTGCTGTGTGTCGATACCCTGGACAGTGCCTTGGCCGAACGCTGGGTCGAGCCGCAGTTGCAAGCGCACGACATCGCTTTCCTGCAATACACCTCGGGCTCCACCGCGCTACCCAAGGGCGTGCAGGTCAGCCACGGCAATCTGGTGGCGAACGAGTTGTTGATCCGCCACGGTTTCGGCATCGACCTCAACCCCGATGATGTGATCGTCAGCTGGCTGCCGCTTTATCACGATATGGGGCTGATCGGCGGTTTGCTGCAGCCGATTTTCAGCGGCGTGCCCTGCGTACTGATGTCGCCGGCATACTTCCTCGGCCGGCCACTGCGCTGGCTGGAAGCGATCAGCGAATACGGCGGCACTATCAGTGGCGGGCCGGACTTCGCCTATCGCCTGTGCAGTGAGCGGGTCAGCGAATCGGCGCTGGAACGTCTGGACCTGAGCGGCTGGCGCGTAGCGTATTCCGGTTCCGAGCCGATTCGCCTGGACACCCTGGAGCGCTTCGCCGAGAAATTCGCGCCCTGCGGTTTCACCCCGAATAACTTCTTTGCTTCTTATGGTCTGGCCGAAGCCACCTTGTTCGTTGCCGGTGGTACGCGTGGCCACGGCATCCCGGCACTGCGCCTGGACGAACAGGCCTTGGCGCAAAACCGCGCCGAGCCGGGTGAGGGCAACCCGATCATGAGTTGCGGTACCAGCCAGCCCGAGCACGGGGTGCTGATCGCCGACCTGCAAAGTCGTGCCGAGCTGGACGACAACCAGATCGGTGAAGTCTGGGCCACCGGCCCGAGCATCGCGCACGGCTACTGGCGCAATCCCGAGGCCACGGCCAACACCTTCATCGAACATGCCGGGCGCACCTGGCTGCGTACCGGTGACCTGGGTTTTGTCCGCGACGGCGAACTGTTCATCACCGGGCGCCTGAAAGACATGCTGATCGTCCGTGGACACAACCTCTATCCGCAGGACATCGAGCAGACCATCGAGCGTGAAGTGGAGGTGGTGCGCAAGGGCCGGGTCGCGGCATTCGCGGTCAACGATCAAGGCCTCGAAGGCATCGGCATCGCAGCGGAAATCAGCCGCAGCGTACAGAAAATCCTGCCGCCCGCCGCCCTGATCAAAGCCATTCGCCAAGCGGTGGCCGAGGCTTATCAAGAAGCGCCGAGCGTGGTGGTACTGCTCAATCCCGGGGCCTTGCCGAAGACCTCCAGCGGCAAGCTGCAACGCTCAGCCTGCCGCAATCGCCTGGCCGACGGCAGCCTCGACAGCTATGCGCGGTTCCCTGAGCCGCAGGCAGATGTCGGCTTCCTGACCCACGAATTGACCGGCGATCTGCAAAGCCTGATCGCACGGATCTGGTGCGAACACCTGCAGGTCGAACATCTGGCCGCCGACGACCACTTCTTCCTCCTGGGCGGTAACTCGATCGTTGCTACTCAGGTGGTCGCGCGACTGCGTGAAGAGCTGGCCCTGGAGCTGAATCTGCGACTGCTGTTCGAAGCGCCGACCCTCGGTGCCTTCGCCACCCTGGTGGCGCAGCAGCAACAGGACGGCGGCCTGGCCCAGGGCGCCATCAGCCGGTTGCCGCGCAGCGAAGCCTTGCCGCAATCCCTGGCGCAAAACCGTCTGTGGATCACCTGGCAACTGGACCCGCAGAGCAGCGCCTACAACATTCCCGGCGCCTTGCGCCTTCGTGGCGAGCTGGACGAAGACGCCTTGCGCGCCAGTTTCCAGCAGCTGATCGAGCGTCACGAATCTCTGCGTACGCGCTTCTTCGCACGCGATGGCGTGGCCCTGCAACAGGTCGATGCAGCAGGCGAATTCAATCTGCAACTGATCGACATCAGCGACTTGCCAGTCGCCGAGCGCGAAGCCCGCGCGCTGCAAATCCGCGAGGACGAAGCCCGCACCCAGTTCGATCTGGAAAAGGGTCCGCTGCTGTGGGTAACCCTGGTGCGTCTGGACGATCAGAAGCACCAACTACTGGTGACGATGCACCACATTATCGCCGATGGCTGGTCGCTGAATGTCCTGATCGACGAGTTCTCGCGGCTGTATGCCGCTGCCGCTCAAGGCCTGACCGCCACGCTGACGCCATTGCCGCTGCAGTACGCCGACTACGGCAGCTGGCAGCGTCAGTGGCTGGCGCAAGGGGAGGGCCAACGCCAGCTGGAATACTGGAAAGAACAACTGGGTGACGAGCATCCGCCCCTGAGTCTGGCCACCGATCACCCGCGTTCGGCACAACAGCAGCACAGCGCCGCGCGTCACAGCCTGCGCCTTGATGCGAGCTTGAGCGATGCCATTCGCCAGACTGCCCAGGCTCAGCAAGCCACAGCGTTCATGTTGTTGCTGGCCGCCTTCCAGAGCCTGCTGTATCGCTACAGCGGCCAGCGTGACATTCGGGTCGGCGTGCCGAATGCCAACCGTCCGCGCCTGGAAACCCAGGGGCTGATCGGCTTCTTCATCAACACCCAGGTAATGCGTGCCGACGTGGATTCGCGCCTGCCGTTCGTTGAGCTGCTGGCCCGCACCCGTGAAACCGCATTGGCCGCCCAGGCCAATCAGGACCTGCCGTTCGAACAGTTGGTCGAGGCCTTCCCACAGGCGCGGGAACAGGGGCTGTTCCAGGTCATGTTCAACCACCAGCAGCGCGACCTCGCAGCCTTGCGCCGCCTGCCGGGACTGCTCGCCGAAGAGCTGCCGTGGCACAGCCGCGAGGCCAAGTTCGATCTGCAACTGCACAGTGAAGAAGATCGCAACGGCCGCCTGAGCCTGTCCTTCGACTATGCCGCCGAACTGTTCGAAGCGGCGACCATCGAGCGACTGAGCGAGCACTTTGTCAGCCTGTTGCGCGAAGTCTGCGAGTGTCCTGAACGGGCCATCGGCGATCTGCAATTGCTCAGCCCCTTTGAGCAGACGCAGCAACAACAGTGGAGCGCCGCACCTTGCGCGCCGGCAACTCAGTGGCTGCCCGAGCTGCTCAACGAGCAGGCACGGCAAACCCCGGAACGCACGGCGCTGATCTGGGACGGCGGCAGTCTCGATTTTGCCGAGTTGCACACCCAAGCCAATCGCCTGGCCCATTACCTGCGCGACAAGGGCGTCGGCCCCGACGTCTGCGTGGCGATCGCTGCCGAGCGTTCGGCGCAACTGCTGATCGGCTTGCTGGCGATCATCAAGGCCGGCGGTGCCTATGTGCCGCTCGATCCGGATTACCCCGCCGAGCGTCTGGCCTATATGCTCAGTGACAGTGGCGTCGAACTGCTGCTGACCCAGAGCCACTTGCTGGACAGCCTGCCGGATATCGACGGCGTCAGCGCCATCGCCATGGACACCCTCAAGCTCGACAGCTGGCCAAGTCATGCGCCGGGCCTGCATTTGCACGGCGATAACCTGGCCTATGTGATTTACACATCCGGCTCCACCGGCCAGCCCAAAGGCGTCGGCAATACCCACGCAGCGTTGAGCGAGCGTCTGGCATGGATGCAGGCCACCTATGCCCTGGACGCCAGCGACGTGCTAATGCAGAAGGCGCCGATCAGCTTCGACGTCTCGGTCTGGGAATGCTTCTGGCCACTGATCACGGGCTGTCGTTTGTTCATTGCCGCTGCAGGTGAACATCGCGATCCGCAGCGCATCGCGCAGCTGGTTCAGGAGTACGGCGTGACCACGCTGCACTTCGTGCCGCCACTGCTGCAACTGTTTATCGACGAACCACTGGTGGCCGGATGCACCAGCCTGCGCCGGTTGTTCTCTGGCGGCGAAGCCTTGCCGGCGGAGTTGCGTAACCGGGTACTGGAGCAGCTGCCGGCGGTGCAATTGCACAACCGCTATGGGCCGACCGAAACCGCGATCAACGTCACCCACTGGCACTGCCAAATCGCCGATGGCGAACGCTCACCGATCGGTCGACCGCTGGGCAATGTGCTCTGTCGGGTGCTCGACACTGAACTCAATCCGCTGCCGGCCGGTGTGCCCGGCGAGTTGTGCATCGCCGGTATCGGCCTGGCCCGGGGCTATTTAGGACGTCCGGGATTGACCGCCGAACGTTTTGTTATTGACCCGTTGGGCGAGGCCGGCAGCCGCTTGTATCGCACCGGAGACCGGGCGCGCTGGACCGCCGATGGCGTGCTGGAATACCTCGGGCGCCTCGATCAACAGGTCAAGCTGCGCGGCTTTCGAGTCGAACCGCAGGAAATCGAAGCCCGTCTGCTGGCCCAGGACCACGTCGCCCAGGCGGTGGTGCTGGTGCGCGAGACGGCGGCCGGTGCGCAGCTGATCGGCTACTACACCGCGACTGATTTCACTGAAGACCAAGAGACGCAAAGCGCACGCCTGAAAACCGCGCTGGCCGCCGAACTTCCGGAGTACATGGTCCCGGCGCAGTTGCTGCGTCTGGATGAAATGCCCCTGAGCCCGAGTGGCAAACTGGACCGTCGCGCCTTGCCGGAACCGCAATGGCAAGTACGCGAACACCTCGAACCGAACTCGGCCCTGGAGCAACAGATCGCTGCGATCTGGCGTGAAGTGCTGGGCCAGGCGCGGATCGGTCTGCGCGATGACTTCTTCGCCCTCGGCGGCCACTCGTTGCTGGCCACCCAAATCATCTCCCGGACCCGCCAAGCCTGTGATGTCGAGCTGCCGTTGCGGGCGCTGTTCGAGGCCAGTGAGTTGGGCGACTTTGCCGAGCAAGTGCGTCTGGTCCAAGCGTCCGGCAAGCGCAACAAGCAGCCACCGATCGACAAGGTCGACCGCAGCCAACCGGTGCCGTTGTCCTATTCCCAGCAGCGCATGTGGTTCCTCTGGCAAATGGAGCCGGACAGCCCCGCCTATAACGTCGGCGGTATGGCGCGGTTGCGCGGAGTGCTGGATGTCGGGCGTTTCGAGGCGGCGTTGCAAGCGCTGATCATGCGCCACGAAACCCTGCGCATGACCTTTCCGAGCGTCAATGGTGTGGCGCAACAGAAGATTCATCCCGAAACCGGCATGCGCATGACCTGGCAGGATTTTTCCGCTCTGGATGCCGAGACCCGTGAGCAACGCGTGCAGCATTTGGCCGACAGCGAAGCCCACCGGCCATTCGATCTGGAAACCGGCCCGCTGCTACGCGCCTGTCTGGTCAAGGCCGACGAGCACGAACATTACCTGGTGCTGACTCTGCATCACATCGTCACCGAAGGCTGGGCGATGGACATCTTCGCTCGCGAGTTGAGTGCACTCTACGAAGCCTTCCTCGACGACCGCGAGTCGCCCCTTGAACCGCTGCCGGTGCAGTATCTGGATTACAGCGTCTGGCAGCGTCAGTGGCTGGAGTCCGGTGAACGTCAGCGCCAGCTGGATTACTGGACTGCGCAACTGGGCAACGAACATCCACTGCTGGAGCTGCCGGCTGATCGGCCACGGCCGCCAGTGCAAAGTCATCAGGGTGAGCTGTACCGCTTCGACCTGAGCGATGAACTTGCCGCACGGGTACGGGCTTTTAATGCGCACCATGGCCTGACCCTGTTCATGACCATGACCGCCACCCTCGCTGTGCTGCTGTACCGCTACAGCGGCCAGACCGACCTGCGCATCGGCGCGCCGGTGGCCAACCGGATTCGTCCGGAAAGCGAAGGCTTGATCGGCGCCTTCCTCAACACCCAGGTGCTGCGTTGCCAGGTCGACGGGCAAATGTCGGTCGGCGAGTTGTTCGAGCAGGTTCGTCATACCGTGATCGAAGGCCAGTCCCATCAGGACCTGCCGTTCGATCATTTGGTCGAAGCCTTGCAGCCACCGCGCAGCGCGGCCTACAACCCGTTGTTCCAGGTAATGTGCAACGTCCAGCGCTGGGAATTCCAGCAGAGCCGTACGCTGGCGGGAATGACCGTCGAGTACCTGGCCAACGATGCCCGGGCGACCAAGTTCGACCTCAACCTGGAAGTCACCGACCTCGACCATCGCCTCGGTTGCTGCCTGACCTACAGCACCGACCTGTTCGACGAACCGCGCATTGCCCGGATGGCCGGGCACTGGCGCAACCTGCTGGAAGCCTTGCTCGCCGATCCGCAACAGCGCCTCAGTGAACTGCCGTTGCTCGACGCTAAGGAACAGCAGAGCCTGCTGGACAGCCTCGGCATCGAGGTAGGTGAACATCGCCTGGATCAGTGCATTCATCAGCTGTTCAGCGAACAGGCTGCGGCCCGTCCCGACGCCCCTGCGCTGACCTTTGCCGGGCAAACCCTGAGTTATGCCGAACTCGACAGCCGCGCCAATCGTCTGGCCTGGATGCTGCGTGAACGTGGCGTCGGTCCGCAGGTGCGGGTTGGCCTGGCCCTTGAGCGCTCGCTGGAAATGGTCATCGGCCTGCTGGCGATCCTCAAGGCTGGCGGTGCCTATGTGCCGCTGGACCCGGAATACCCTCTGGACCGCTTGCACTACATGATCGAAGACAGCGGCATTGGCTTGCTGTTGAGCGATGCGGCGATGTTCGAGGCCCTCGGTGAGTTGCCGGCAACGGTCGCCCGCTGGCGCCTGGAAGAGGACACCGCCGAGCTGGCCAGTTATCCGGACAGCGAACTGCCGTTCATCAGCCTGCCGCAACATCAGGCCTACCTGATTTACACCTCCGGCTCCACCGGCCAGCCGAAAGGCGTGGTGGTCTGCCACGGTGAAATCGCCATGCACTGCCGCGCCGTGATCGAGCGCTTCGGTATGCGTGCAGACGACTGCGAGCTGCATTTTTACTCGATCAACTTCGACGCTGCCACCGAGCGTTTGCTGGTGCCGCTGTTGAGTGGTGCTCAAGTCGTTTTGCGTGCTCAAGGCCAGTGGGACGCGGAAGAAATCTGTAGTCTGATTCGTCGTCACCGGATCAACATCCTCGGCTTCACCCCGAGCTACGGTAGCCAGTTGGCCCAATGGCTGGCGACCCAGGACGAAACCCTGCCGGTGCGTATGTGCATCACCGGTGGCGAGGCCTTGACCGGCGAACACCTGCAACGGATTCGCGCGGCATTCAAACCGAGCCTGTTTTTCAACGCCTACGGCCCGACCGAAACCGTGGTCATGCCGCTGGCCAGTCTCGCTCCCGAACAACTGGACGACGGCCTGGGCAGCGTGCCGATCGGCAGCGTGATCGGTGCTCGGGTGGCTTACATCCTCGATGCCGATCTGGCGTTGGTGCCGCAGGGCGCGACCGGCGAGTTGTACGTCGGCGGTGCTGGCCTGGCCCAGGGGTATCACCAGCGTCCGGGCATGACTGCCGAACGCTTTGTCGCCGATCCGTTCGCTGCCAATGGCGGGCGTCTGTATCGCACCGGTGACCTGGTCCTTCAGCGCGCCGATGGTCTGGTGGAGTACCTCGGGCGTATTGACCACCAAGTGAAGATTCGCGGTTTCCGCATCGAGTTGGGCGAGATCGAAACCCGCCTGCTGGAACATGACTCGGTGCGCGAAGCCGTGGTGCTGGCGCTGGATGCGCCGGGTGGCAAACAGTTGGCCGGTTATCTAGTCACGCAAGTAGCCGAGCGGGACGAAGCGCAACAAGCCGCACTGCGCGAATCCCTCAAGGCTCACCTGAAATCCAGGCTGCCGGATTACATGGTGCCGACGTACCTGATCCTGCTGGCTCGCTGGCCGCTGACCGCTAACGGCAAACTCGACCGCCGTGCGTTGCCAGCGCCGGACCCTGAGTCGAATCGTCAGCATTACGTGGCGCCAGGCAACGAGCTTGAACTGACGTTGGCCGGGATCTGGTGCGAGGTGCTGAACGTCCAGCAAGTCGGCCTCAACGACAACTTCTTCGAACTGGGCGGCGATTCGATTCTGTCGATCCAGGTGGTCAGTCGTGCGCGGCAGCAGGGTATTCACTTCAGCCCGCGGGACTTGTTCCAGCACCAAACCGTGCAGACCCTGGCCGCGGTGGCGACCCGCGCCGAGCAGGTCACTGCCGAGCAAGGTTTGCTGATTGGCGAGTCGCGTTTGACGCCGATCCAGCACTGGTTCTTCGACACTGACATCCCCCAGCGCCAACACTGGAACCAGGCGTTGTTGCTGGAGCCGTCCGTGGCACTGGAACCCCATCGCCTGGAGCAAGCGCTGTTGGCGGTGATCGAACAGCACGACGCTTTGCGCCTGGGTTTCACCGAAGCTGGCGGTCAATGGCGAGCCGAGCACCAGGCGCTGTCCGACGCCGCACTGCTCTGGCAAGTGCGCGTTCCGTCCATGGATCAATGCACCGCGCTGTTCGCCGATGCCCAGCGCAGCCTCGACCTCGAACAGGGGCCGCTGATGCGGGCGCTGCTGGTCGACGGTCCTGAAGGACAGCAACGGCTGTTCATCGCCATTCACCACTTGGTGGTGGACGGGGTTTCCTGGCGGGTGCTGCTGGACGATCTGCAAAGGGCGTATCGCCAACTGGACGCGCAACATTCGGTAAAGCTGCCGGCAAAAACCACTGCCTTCAAGGACTGGTCCGCCCGTTTGCAAGCTTACGCCGGCAGTGAATCCCTGCGCGAAGAGCTCAGCTGGTGGCAGTCGCAATTGGCCGGGCCGAGCGCCGACTTGCCGTGCGAACGTCCTCGGGGCGGTCGGCAGAATCGGCATGCTGAGACCGTCAGTGTGCGTCTCGACAGCGAGTACACCCGTCAGTTGCTGCAACAGGCGCCGAGTGCCTATCGCACCCAGGTCAACGACCTGTTGCTGAGCGCATTGGCCCGCGTCCTCTGCCGCTGGAGCGGTCACGAGTCGACGCTGATTCAACTGGAAGGTCACGGTCGCGAAACGCTGTTCGACGAGATCGACCTGACCCGCACCGTCGGCTGGTTCACCAGCGCCTACCCGCTGCGCTTGACCCCGGTGCAGGGGCAGGGCGCTTCGATCAAGGCGATCAAGGAGCAACTGCGCGCGGTACCGCATAAAGGTCTGGGTTATGGCGTGCTGCGCTACCTGGCCGATGAGACAAGCCAGCAGCTCATGGCGGCGCTGCCGGTGGCCCCGATTACCTTCAACTACCTCGGCCAGTTCGACCAGAGCTTCGGCACGGATGCGCTGTTCCGCCCGCTGGACGAGCCGGTCGGTCCGGCCCATGACCCGGATGCGCCGCTGCCCAACGAGCTGAGCGTCGACAGCCAAGTGTATGGCGGTGAGCTGGTGTTGCGCTGGACCTTCAGCCGTGAACGCCACGACCGGCAGACCATCGCTGAACTGGCGGACGCTTATCTGAATGAACTGCAGAGCCTTATCGAACACTGCCTGCAGGACGACGCCGGCGGCCTGACGCCGTCGGACTTCCCGCTGGCACGCCTGACTCAGGCGCAACTCGACTCGCTGCCGGTGCCGGCGGCCGTCATCGAAGATGTCTACCCGTTGACGCCGATGCAGGAAGGCATGTTGCTGCACACCCTGCTGGAACCGGGCACCGGTCTCTACTACATGCAGGATCGTTACCGGATCAACAGCGAACTCGACCCGCAGCGTTTCGCCCAGGCCTGGCAGGCGGTGATCGCCCGGCATGAAGCCTTGCGAGCCTCGTTCTGCTGGAACGTCGGCGAAGACATGCTGCAAATTATCCACAAGCCCGGCAGCACGCCGATCGAGTATCTGGACTGGAGTGCCGAGCCTGAAGCCGAGCAGGAACCGCGCTTGCAGGCGTTGCTCAAGGGCGAGCGTGAAAGCGGCTTCGATCTGCTCAATCAGGCGCCGTTCCACCTGCGGCTGATCCGCGTTGGGGTGGCCCGTTACTGGTTCATGATGAGCAATCACCACATCCTCATCGATGCCTGGTGCCGCTCGTTGCTGATGAACGACTTCTTCGACATTTACACTGCCCTCGGCGAAGGCCGTGAAGCGCAGCTGGCGCTGGCGCCGCGCTATCGCGACTACATCGGCTGGCTGCAACGCCAGAGCCTGGCCGAGGCACGCCAGTGGTGGCGGCAAAACCTGCAAGGTTTCGAACGCACCACGCCGATTCCCAGTGACAGACCCTTCCTGCGAGAACATGCCGGGGACAGCGGCGGCATGCTGGTCGGCGATTGCTACACCCGCCTCGATGCCCGCGACGGTGCGCAATTGCGTGAACTGGCGCAGCAACATCAACTGACGGTCAACACCTTCGCCCAGGCGGCCTGGGCCCTGGTCCTGCGGCGCTTGAGCGGCGATCGTGACGTGCTGTTCGGCGTCACCGTGGCCGGGCGACCGGTGGAAATGCCAGAGATGCAACGCACCGTCGGGTTGTTCATCAACAGCATCGCGCTGCGGGTGAAAATGCCTGAGGACCATCAGCGTTGCAGCGTTCGTCAGTGGCTCGGTGGCCTGCTGGAAAGCAACATGGAACTGCGCGAGTACGAATACCTGCCGCTGGTGACCATTCAGGAAAACAGCGAGTTGCCCAAAGGTCAGCCGCTGTTCGACAGTCTGTTCGTGTTCGAAAACGCCCCGGTGGAAGTCTCGGTGCTGGATCGCGCGCAAAGCCTTAATGCGACCTCGGACTCGGGCCGGACCCATACCAACTTCCCGCTGACAGCGGTCTGCTACCCGGGCGATGACCTCGGCTTGCACCTGTCCTACGATCAGCGTTACTTCGATGAGTCGACCATTGAGCGCATGCTCGGTGAATTCAAGCGTCTGCTGCTGGCTTTGGTCGACTGCTTCCATGGCGACATGACGGACCTGCCGCTGCTTGGCGATCAAGAGCGCGAATTCCTGATCCATGGCTGCAACCAGAGCGATCACGATTATCCGCTGGAGCAGAGTTACGTCGAACTGTTCGAAGCCCGGGTCGCTCGGCATCCGCAGCGGATTGCCGCCAGCTGTCTCGATCAGCACTACAGCTATGCCGAACTGAACCAGCGCAGTAATCGTCTCGGCCATGCTTTGGTCGCGGCCGGTGTGGGTCTGGATCAGCCGGTCGCACTGCTGGCTGAACGCAACCTGGATTTGCTGGGCATGATCATCGGCAGCTTCAAGGCCGGTGCCGGTTACTTGCCGCTGGACCCGGGGCTGCCGAGCCAACGCCTGAGCCGGATCATCGAGTTGAGCCGCACGCCGGTGCTGGTGTGCAGTGAGGTCTGCCGCGAACAGGCGTTGGCCTTGCTCGACGAGTTCGCCTGCTCCAACCGGCCACGGCTGTTGGTGTGGGAGGAGATTCAACAGGGCGCCTGTTCACTGGAAAATCCAGGCGTCTACAGCGGCCCGGATAACCTTGCCTACGTGATCTACACCTCGGGTTCCACCGGCCTGCCGAAGGGCGTGATGGTCGAGCAGCGCGGCATGCTCAACAACCAGTTGAGCAAAGTGCCGTACCTGCAACTGACCGAGGCGGATGTGATTGCCCAGACCGCCTCGCAAAGCTTCGATATCTCGGTGTGGCAGTTCCTCGCCGCGCCCTTGTTCGGTGCGCGGGTGGACATTGTGCCGAATAGCATCGCCCATGATCCGCAAGGGTTGCTCGGGCATGTTCAGGCTCAAGGCATCAGCGTGCTGGAGAGCGTACCGTCGCTGATTCAGGGCATGCTCGCCCAGGAACGCATGAGCCTCGACGGTCTGCGCTGGATGCTGCCGACCGGTGAAGCAATGCCGCCGGAACTGGCGCATCAGTGGTTGCTGCGATACCCGGACATCGGTCTGGTCAACGCCTATGGCCCGGCCGAGTGCTCGGACGATGTGGCGTTCTTCCGCGTCGACCTGGCCTCGACTCGCGGCAGTTACCTGCCGATCGGGACGCCGACCGACAACAACCGCATATATCTGCTCGACGGTGCCCTGGAACTGGTGCCGCAGGGCGCGGTGGGCGAGTTGTGCGTGGCCGGAACCGGGGTGGGGCGCGGCTATGTCAGCGACCCGTTGCGCACCGCTCAAGTGTTTGTACCCAACCCGTTTGGCGCGGCCGGCGAGCGTCTGTACCGCACCGGCGACCTGGCACGGCGGCGCAGCGACGGTGTGCTGGAGTACGTCGGGCGCATCGATCATCAAGTGAAGATTCGCGGCTACCGCATTGAACTGGGGGAAATCGAAGCGCGTCTGCACGAGCAACCGCAAGTCCGCGATGCGGCGGTCGGCGTGCAAGAGGGCGTCAACGGCAAGCATCTGGTCGGTTATTTGGTGGCGGCCGAGTCGCTGCTGAATCCGAGTGAACGCCTGGAGCGAATCAAGCAACGGCTGCGCGCCGAGCTGCCGGAATACATGGTGCCGCTGCATTGGCTGTGGCTGGAACGCATGCCACTCAACGCCAACGGCAAACTCGATCGCAAGGCCCTGCCAGTGCTGGAAATCGGCCAGTTGCAGAGCCAGGACTACCAGGCGCCACGCAATGAACTGGAGCAAACCCTGGCCAATATCTGGGCCGAGGTGCTCAAGGTCGAACGCGTCGGCATCCACGACAACTTCTTCGAACTCGGCGGCCACTCGCTGCTCGCCACGCAGATCGCCTCGCGGGTGCAAAAAACCCTGCAACGCAATGTGCCGTTGCGGGCGATGTTCGAGTGCAGCACGGTGGAAGAGTTGGCGGGGTATATCGACGGGCTGGCGGCGACCGATATGACCGAGGATAAGGTTGATCGGTTGAATGATCTGATGGCGGAGCTGGAGGGCCTTTAAAAATCAAAAGATCGCAGCCTGGCGGCAGCTCCTACACAGACCGAGTACATCCTCGATGTTGCGGATGCATACTATCTCTGTAGGAGCTGGCGAAGCCTGCGATCTTTTGATCTTGCCTTGAATTACTTCGGCCCGAGAATCTTCACCAGCTTATCCGGCGAAGGTGCCCCTTGCTGTTGTTGCAACTCGCCCTTGTCGTCCATATAGAAAATCGCCGGAGTGGCGGCCAGTTCCAGGTCTTCCATCAGTTGCATGTTGGCGGCGAGTTTGGTCTGGATGGCTTCGGGGATAGTCGTCAGCGGTTTCAGCGCGGCGCTTTGGCCGGACTTTTCGTGGTCTGCCAGGGCTTTCTGTGGGTCTTTGCTGGCCAGCAGTGCGGCGGATTTGCCCGGGCTGTCTTCGCGGATGATGCCGACCATGATGTGCCGTAGCTGGACCTTGCCGGCTTTCACCCACGGGCGGGCCTGTTGCCAGAACATGTTGCAGTACTGGCAGTTCGGGTCGCTGAACAGGTAGACGATGCGTGGTGCATCCTTGCTGCCGTCGGCGATCCAGTTGCTGCCTTCCATCTTGGCCCAGATTTCTTTGGCCATTGGTGCATAGACCAGCTTTTGCAGCGGCTCCTGGGTCAGGTCCTTGCCCTCGGCATCGTACAGATTGCCGAGCAGCACATGCTTGCCGTCCGGGGTCAGGTACAGCGCCATGCCGCGGTTCTGGTACTGCGCCGCATAACCACGCAAGCCATCAGGTGCGTCGAAGCTGCCGACGATTTTGGCGCCCTTGGCTTCGATCTTCTTGATCGCTTCGGGTAGTTCTTCAGCCTGTACCGACGGCAGGTGCAGCAGGGCGGCGCCCAGGGTCAGTGTCAGCAGGTGGCGGAGGCGGGGCATGGCAGTTTCCTTGAAGAAGTGGCCGGTGCGGCAGGATTCGGGGTGGCGAAATTTTCCAGGGCGCGGGCCAGGCTGGCTTCCGACAGCTCTCCCAGATGGCTGCCCAGCAGGCGACCGTCGCTGCTATAAAACAGCGTAGTCGGCAACGCCATGGAACCGACGGCCTGGCCCAATCGACCACTGCCATCGAACAGCACATTCGACAGGCTCAGGCCCTGGGTCTCGAGAAAGGTGCTGACGCTTTGCATGCTTTCGGCCTGGTTGACGAACAGGAAGGTCAGGTCCGGGCGTTGCTGCTGGGCATCCTCCAACACTGGCATTTCTCGCCGACAGGGCGGGCACCAGGTGGCCCACAGGTTGATCACCAACGGCCCGCCCTGGTAGTCTCTCAGTTGCACGGTTTCACCCTTGGCATTGCGCAGGGCAACCTCGGGCAGACGGGTGCCTTGTTCGTAGATAGTCAGAGAAAAACTCGCCAACAGCCAGAACGCCAGACCACTGCCGACACCCGCACCCAGCGGGCGCCGCAGCGCTGGCCGACGCCAGCACCAGATCACTGCAGCGAGCAGCAGGGCGATAATGCCCGGCCAGGCCAGGAAGCCACCGTCGCGCAGATCGATGATCTGCCACAGGTCATTGCGATAGTGGGTCCAGTAGGCGAGGACGAACCCCACGCGAGCGGCCAGCATCCCCAGCAGAAACAGGCTGAACAGGACCGATTCGGGGTTCTCGCCGCCACGCTTGGCCACCCGCCAACCGACCAGCGTAGCCAATACCAGGGCACTGATCAGCAGCAAGTGGTTGAGCGCGATGGCAAAGGTGCCGATGGTAAAGGTCAACATCAACGGGCATCCCGAGTGATAGTCCAGCGTTGCAGGAAGCCCGCGGCATCTACCTCGCCAGTGATGCGTTGGCTGCGGCGTTCTTCGCCATCCGGGCCGATCCATAGCAGGCTCGGTGGGCCGGGTACTTTATAGCGGCTGAGCAATTCGCGGCTGGCGGCGTTGTCGGCGGTGACATCGAGGCGCAGCAGGTGCACGTCTGTCAGGGCTTGCAGTACGTGAGCCTTGGCAAACACCTGCTTTTCCATGATTTTGCACGACACGCACCAGTCTGCGTAGTAGTCGAGCAGCACCCATTTTCCCTGGGCCCTGGCGCTATCCAACTCACGTTGCAATGCCACAGGGTCTTTGACGTTGGTGAAAGCCTCGTGTGCCGTCGGACCGGCGACGCTGCCAGCACCCGCTGCGCTATAGACCTGCAAGGGTCGCCACAGATCATCGCTGCCACCCGCGGCACCGATCAGCAACATGCTGCCCCATAGCCCGAACAGCAGCGAACTGGCGCCAAACACATGGGCGGAGCGACTGAAACCGGCGGTTTGCTGCCAGCCGGCATAGGCCATGACCAGCAACAGCGCGCCCCACAAGCCGATCCACAACGACTCATCGAGCACCGGGCGAAGCATCAGGATCGCAGTGCCTAGGAACAGGAAGCCGAAGATGCCCTTGAGCAGGTTCATCCAGGTGCCGGGTTTGGGCAGGAAACGATTGCCGACGGTGACCAGCAGCAACAGTGGCACACCAATGCCCATGCCCATGGCGAACAGGATCAATCCGCCATGCAAGGCATTGCCGCTCTGGGCGATGTATAGCAAGGCACCGGCCAGCGGCGCGGTCATGCACGGGCCCACCAGCAGGCCGGACAAGGCCCCGAGCACGCTGGCACCGATCAGGCTGCCGCCGCGCCGCGTGCGCCCGACGCCCTCCAGTCGATCACGCACCGCGACCGGCAGTTGCAGTTCAAAGAAACCGAACATCGGTAATGACAGCAGCACGAACACGGCGGCGAAACTGCCCAGCAGCCAGGGTTGCTGCAACAGCGCCGGCAGGTTGGCGCCGAGCAGGGCGGCGAGCACACCCATCGCGGCATATACCAGCGCCATGCTCACCACATAACTGCCGGCCAGGACAAAACCACGCCTTGGGCTGGCGCCACTGCCAACAACCAGCCCGGCCAGAATCGGCAACATCGGCAATGAGCAAGGGGTAAACGCCAGCAGCAGCCCCAGGCCGAAAAACACCAGCAGGCTCCAGCCCAGGGCGCGCTGTTGCAGGCCGCTGGCCAAGGCCTGATCCGCTGCTTCACCCGCGGTTGTCGCCGCAGCGCTACCGCCAAGATCGACCATCAGCGATTGCGGTGGATAACACAGACCGGCATCCGCGCAGCCCTGCCAGCCCACTTTGACTTGGCCACTGGCACCGGCAGGAATCCGTAGCTCGAGGCCTTGGCGATAAACCTGTTGTTCACCAAAGAACTCATCGCTATGGGCTTCACCTGCGGGCAATTTCGGTTTGTCCGCCTCGGCCAACCCGTCGAACTTCAGGCGTTGCTGGTACAGGTAATAGCCATCGGCAATTTGCCAATAGAGTTGGGTTTCACCTGACTCGAGCCGTTGCGAGGTGAACACGAAGGCTTTGCCGACCGGCAGGAATTCGGGTTTGGTTTCGAACGGATTCGGTCCCGCCTGAGCGAGGCCGGTGATAAGCATAAAAAACAAAATAAAAAGTCGACGCATGGAGTAAAGCCCTGGAGCAGTGCAGTTGATGAGCACAATGGGTGTTGGCGATTAACCGGTGATTAACCCGTTTATCGTCAGACTGTAGGACTTTTCCTAATGTTTGCCGGGGGCAGGGCATAATGCCCGCTTAATCCTGTACCGTCTTAATCAACGCTTTTCCACAGGTCTCACCATGCATGTACTTGTCTGTGAAGATGATGAGCTGATCGCCAGCGGCATTGTCGCCGGTCTCACCGCCCAGGGGCTGACCGTGGAGCATGTCGCCACGGCGGCGGCTGCACGGGCGATGCTGCGTGTGGCCGAATTCGACGTGATGGTGCTCGACCTCGGCTTGCCGGACGAGGACGGCCTGAAACTGCTGCAGCAGCTGCGTCATCAAGGGCTGGAACTACCGGTGCTGATTCTCACCGCACGCGACTCGGTGACCGACCGGGTCGACGGTCTGCAGGCCGGTGCCGATGATTACCTGCTCAAACCTTTCGACCTGCGCGAACTGGCCGCCCGTTTGCACACCCTGTTGCGCCGGGTTGCCGGGCGCAGCGTCAATCTGATCGAACATGGGCGCCTGACCTATAACCCCAGCAGCCGCGAAACCCTGCTCGGCGGCCAGCCGGTGGACCTATCGCGCCGTGAGCAGTCGTTATTGCAGGCGTTGTTGCACAACCGTGGCCGGGTGCTCTCCAGCGAGCAGTTGAAAGACAGCGTCTACGGCTTCAACGATGAGCTGGAAAGCAACGCCCTCAACGTGCATATCCACCACCTGCGGCGCAAACTCGGCAACGGTATCGTCGAAACCGTGCGCGGACTGGGCTATCGCCTGGGGCCGGCGGACGGTGGGGAGCAATAATCGTGATGAGTCTGCGTTTGCGCTTGAGCCTGACCCTGGGCGTGGCCTTTGCGCTGATCTGGGCCCTGGCTGCTGCCTGGATGCTCAGCGACCTGCGCAACCAGATGATGTTTTCCCTCGACCAGCGGCTGGTGGCCTCCGCACGCATGGTCGCCGGCTTGCTGGAGCAACTGCCGGCCCTGCCGAGCAACGGCGATGGCACCCATCTGAGTGCCGAACAGCTGAATATCCCCGGCGGCATGGCCTGTCAGGTCAGCTCCTTGCGCGGCGAAATTCTGGCCCGCAGCCACAGCCACCCGGATCAGAAACTGGAAGCGGAGAAGATGGGCTTCCATGATCAGATGATCGACGGTGCGCGCTGGCGCAGTTTCACCCTGGCCCGTGGCGATTTGCGCATTACCACCGCGGACCGGCAGGTCGAGCGTGAGGCGTTGAACCTCTCGGTGTTGCTGGCGGCATCGGTGCCGGTGGGGGTGGCCTTGCTGGGCTGCCTGTGCCTGCTCTGGCTGGGTATCGGCCAGGGCCTGGTGCCGCTCAACCGCATGCGCGATGCCTTGATGCGGCGCAGCGCCGATTCGCTCGAACCCTTGCAGATCCAGCCGCTGCCCAGTGAGCTGCAACCCTTGCTCGACACCCAGAATCAGCTGTTTCAGCGGATCGGCAAGGCCATTGAGCGCGAGCGCCGCCTGACCGGCGATGCGGCCCACGAATTGCGCAGTCCGTTGACGGCAATCAAGACTCACCTGCAAGTAGCGCGGATGACCGAGGGCGCGGCACGGGATCAATCCCTGGCCCGGGCCGAAGAGGGTGCCGACCGCTTGCACCGAACCCTGGAGCAGCTCTTGCTGCTGGCTCGGGTCGAAGGCAGCCTGTCGTTCGACGACGGCGTGCAGTGCAACGCCGAACAGGTGGCGCGGTTGGCCATTCAGGACGCGGCCAGTGGCGATCGCCAGCGGATCAAACTGCATTTACCCGAGGACGTCTCTGCAGCGCCGGTTGAAATGCCCTCGGTACTGTCGATCGCCGCCTTGCGCAACCTGCTGGACAACGCATTGCGTCACACCCCGGACGATGCTCCGGTCGAGCTGCACCTGGAAACCATCGGTAACCGGGTACGTTTCCGGGTCCGCGACCATGGCCCCGGCATTGCTGAGGATGATCTGCAGCACCTGACTCAACGCTTCTGGCGCAACGGCAAAAGCACCGGCTGTGGCTTGGGCCTGGCGATTGTTCAGGCGATTGTTCAGCGTTGTGGCTGTGCCCTGCATTTCGACAGCCGGCCCGATGGCCTGCGGGTTGAGCTGACGATGCCGTTGCAATCGCTGTAACCGCTGCGCGATGCCAGTCTGCTATGAAAGAGGCGCGCCGGACGCAAATCCTGTGGCGAGGGGGCTTGCCCCCGCTCGGCTGCGAAGCAGTCGTAAATCCGGTGCATGCGGTGTGCCTGGCGGAATGGGGTAGCAGGTTTTGGGCCCGCTTCGCGGTCCAGCGGGGGCAAGCCCCCTCGCCACAAATCTGCGCAAGCTTTAGCTGATCAAGTAAAATCAGGCAGCTGGTTCTTGCCCGGAAGGCGATCGGCGCCGCACAACAAATGTAACCTCAATCCATTCGCCATTGCCGGCCCGTGGCGGTAATGTCCATGCCGTTGGACTCAATGGATTGAGGTTATAGCGCCATGGATGCACCGATAGAAATCTGCAAGGCAGAGCCCGCTGACGCCGGGATTATCAGCCGGATACTCCAATGCTCGATCAAGGTCGGCTGCGCGCTCGATCACCGCAATAACCCGCAAATCGTCGCGGCCTGGACGCGCAACAAGACCGTCGATCATGTGCAGCCCTGGCTGGCCGACCGGCGGCGATACCTGAATATCGCGCTGCTTCACGACAAACCGGTCGGGGTTGGCATGGCCGCGGACTCTGGCCGGATTACCTTCTGTTATGTCCAGCCCGAATGGTTTCGCCGTGGCGCCGGGTTGGCCCTGATGGGCGATCTGGAAGCCTGGCTGGGCAGACAGGGATGGAGCCAGGCACTGCTCACCAGTACCCGCACTGGCCTGGATTTCTATACTCGACTGGGGTATCGGCAATCGGCTGAAAGCTTCACCGTCGCCGGGCTCACGGCAACGCCTATGCACAAGCCATTGGCGTCTCCCTCATAGAAAGCTGTCTGCAGGTATAAATCCTCACCGCGCTGGTGCGTTTCCAGAACAGGAAAACCTGCAAGCGCACCTGCACTGACAGCTGTGCGCTTCGGGTCGCTATCACCAGCGTATTGAGGGTTGGAGAGATGTCAGTCGTTACCAGTCTTGTCGAAGATCAGCCGGTCCGGGTCAGCCCGGTGCCGGCCGAGACGCTCTATCAGTTCAACGAGTCGCCGTTGCTGGCCCGCCAACGCCTGCAGGAATCGAACGCGCGCAGCTATCCACGACGCATTCCGCTGGCGCTCAAGCGAGCGCGCGGGATTTATCTCGAGGACGTCGAAGGCCGTAGTTTCATCGATTGCCTGGCCGGTGCCGGGACCCTGGCGCTTGGGCACAATCACCCAGTGGTGATTGAGGCGATCCAGCAGGTACTGGCCGACGAATTACCCCTGCACACCCTCGACCTGACCACGCCGGTAAAGGATCAGTTTGTGCAGGACCTGTTCGGATTGCTGCCCCAGGCGTTGGCCCGCGAGGCGAAAATCCAGTTTTGCGGGCCCACCGGTACCGACGCGGTGGAAGCCGCGCTGAAGCTGGTGCGCACCGCCACCGGGCGCAGCACGGTGCTGTCGTTCCAGGGCGGTTATCACGGCATGAGCCAGGGCGCGTTGAGTCTGATGGGCAGCCTGGGGCCGAAAAAGCCCTTGGGCGCACTGTTGAGTAACGGTGTGCAGTTCCTGCCATTCCCTTACGACTATCGCTGCCCGTTCGGTCTGGGCGGTGAAGAGGGGGTGAAGGTCAATCTGCATTACCTGGAAAACTTGCTGAACGACCCTGAAGCCGGTGTGCAATTGCCGGCGGCAGTCATCGTCGAAGCAGTGCAAGGCGAAGGCGGGGTGATTCCGGCCGATCTGGATTGGCTGCGCGGCTTGCGACGTATCACCGAGAAGGCCGGCGTGGCGTTGATCGTCGACGAGATCCAGAGCGGGTTTGCGCGCACCGGCAAGATGTTTGCCTTCGAACACGCGGGCATCATTCCGGACGTGGTGGTGTTGTCCAAAGCCATTGGCGGCAGCCTGCCACTGGCAGTGGTGGTGTATCGCGACTGGCTCGACACCTGGCTGCCCGGAGCCCATGCCGGTACCTTCCGCGGTAATCAAATGGCCATGGCCGCAGGTTCGGCGGTGATGCGCTATCTCAAGGAGCACAACGTTGCCGCGCATGCCAGCGCCATGGGTGAGCGTCTGAGCGAGCACCTGCGGATTCTGCAGCGTGACTTCCCGCAGCTGGGTGATATCCGCGGCCGTGGCCTGATGCTCGGCGTAGAACTGGTCGATCCGACAGGAGCACTGGATGCCCAAGGTCATCCACCAGTCTTTGCCCGGCTGGCCCCCTTGCTGCAGCACGAATGCCTCAAGCGCGGATTGATCCTCGAACTCGGCGGGCGTCACGGCTGCGTGGTGCGCTTCCTGCCACCCTTGGTAATCACCGCCGGGGAAATCGACCGGGTCGCGGAGATTTTCGGCAGGGCGCTGCCCGCGGCGATCGCCAGCCTCTAATTTTTCCCGACCTTGATACGTTCTTCTACACAACGGCTGCGCGTTAGTCGCAGCCAACCCCTACAGCGATGGAGAAAAGCAATGACTTCAGTATTTGACCGCGAGGACATCCTCTTTCAGGTAGTGGTCAACCACGAGGATCAATACTCGATCTGGCCAGACTACAAAGCCATCCCCCAAGGCTGGCGCACCGTCGGCAAGAGCGGCTTCAAAAAAGAATGCCTGGCCTACATCGAAGAGGTGTGGACCGACATGCGCCCCTTGAGCCTGCGCCAGAAGATGGAAGAGCAGGCGGCAGTGGCTCACTGAGGATTGCCTCGCGACAAAAAGCCCGCTGGACCGGAAAGGGTCAGCGGGCTTTTTGTTGCGGTGTTTGAAGATCAAAAGATCGCAGCCTGCGGCAGCTCCTACAGGGGATTTGCTTACACCTGCCATATCGCGGGTGAACACGGTCGGTGTAGGAGCTGCCGCAGGCTGCGATCTTTTGGCGGCAGACCTGATCCAACTGACAAGCCAGCCCTACAGCCTGACCGAATACTCTCGATCCAGCGCCTTGCCTACCAACATCAACCCCAACTCCATCAACTGCTGAACCGCCAGCGCCAGATTGCGGTGCTTGCCTTCCAGATCATCGGAAAGGTCGAGAGCCAAGGTGCTTGCTGAAGAGAAGGTTTCATAAGCATTGACCAGCAGTGCCTGGGTATTGATGTTCGGGGCAACGACGAAGATCTGTTGCGGATGGTCGTCGGTGGCTGGCGGCCTAAGATAGTGATCGAGGGCACGGTGCGCGGCTTCGTGAAGCTTGCTGGAATCGAGGGGGTCGTAGGGAGAAACGTCGGGTATTTCAGGGGGATTGGGGGTGACTTTGTGCATCAGTGAAGCTCCGTTTACTGGGGAGGAGCTACCACGTTCGTTTCCAAGCGAATGGGTGGCAGCTGTACGCAGGTTGGAAAACCGGGGTAAACGAGCCCGGCAGACCCGAAGGTCTCCCGCGCACAGCCGCCATTACACAGAAAAGCGGGCACAAAAAAAGCGCCTGCAATTGTGATCTGGGCGCTGTTGCGCCGTTTACTTTCCGGGTTTCCAAGCCCGTTCGCTGAATGGGCAGCGACCCGCGAAGATTATCCGCGCACCCGGCTCAAAGCAACCCCGAGAACCTGTCAGAAAAATCCTCGCCTGTCAGACCGCAATCGCGAGCAAGCCCGCTCCCACACTGGATCTGTGTCAGACCATGATGGTGTGATCGACACAAAACCTGTGGGAGCGGGCTTGCTCGCGATGAACGATGACGCGGTGAACCTGCCTTACCTACGCCCCAGTCAACACCTTGATCACCTGATCGACATTTCCTTCAAGCTCAACCACCGGATCCACCCCGTCAGTACTCAATACAACCAACCGACTACCAGCATTGCTAATCGCCGCTTTAACCTCATCCGAAGGCTGCCGATGATGCAACACCACCGCCACATCATTGTCCTTCAACGTCTCGCTCAATTGCTGGAGCGCCTCAGGTGTCCACTCGTTGTCAGCCCGTGCATCGACCTTGATCAACTCCAGATTCAACCCGCTGACCAGATAGCCAAAATGATCACTCAAACTCACCACACTCAGATTGTCGGCACTCGCCAACCGCGCCTCGCTGTCGGCGCTGAGCTTGAGCAACCGCTGTTTGAGCGCGGCGAGGTTGGTGTCGATCCTTGGTTTGGCATCGGGCGCCAGGCGTGCCAGGTCGGCGGCCATGACGTCGGCCATGCGGCCCATGTTGTTGCTGGCCATCCACGGTTGGCTGTTCAGCCCGTCGACCTGGCCCGGTTGCACGGCGATGCCCGGCAGGCCGCCGTCCACCGGGCGCGCCGCGTCGATTTCGATGATGCGGATGTTGCTGCGTCGCGCGACCGGGTAGAGCGGATCATCGGGCCACAGTGAGCGCAGGCCGATCACTGCGTCGGCTTCGACCGCCAGTTTGTGCAGGGCTGGTGCGCCGCGACCGGTGAAGTAGGCAGTCTGCCGCGAGCCTGGCAGATTGGCCGGCGCTGCACGCTCCAGGGTGATGCCTGTGTCTTGCAGCAGAATCTGGCCGAGGCCATAGGTGATCGGCAACGCGGCCAGCACCCGTAGCTGATGAGTCGAGGTGGCCGCAAACAACGCGGTATTGCCGACCCCATTATTAGCCAGCAGCCGCATCGGCTCGAAGGAGTCGGCACCGGCATAGAGCGAGGTGTTGCCCAGGCCGCAAAGGGCCAGGGCCAACGTCAGTTGACGCAAGGAACTGTGCATTTATCCGAGATTCCCTTTCAGACTGGGGACTGTGCCGCGGGCAATGGCGGACAGGGCGAAGGCGATACCGGCGACGAGGATGATCGCTGCGCCGGATGGAATCGGCAGGTCGAAGACGATTGGCGCGAGGATCCCGCACAGGGTACTGACGGTTGCGATGAGCACCGAGCACCAGAAGAAACCTTTCAACGATTGGCTCAGCAGCCGAGCCGCTGCTGCTGGAATCACCAACAGCGCACCCACCAGAATCGCGCCGATGACTTTTACCGCAGCCACGGTTATCAGCGTCACCAGGATCACGAACAGGTAATCCAGGGTTTTCACCGCGACCCCGCGCACGGCCGCCAGTTGCGGATTGAAGCTGGCGAGCATGATGCGGTTGTACAGCGGCAGGCTCAGGCCCATGACCAAGGTGCCGACGATGGCCAGTACCAGCAGGTCGTTGCCGTTGACGGTCAGCACCGAGCCGAACAGCACGTTCTCGAGGATGTGCACATTGATCTTGCCGGCCAGAATCAGCAGCAGGCTGGCACCCAGGGCCAGGGACACCGAGAGGAATACCCCGATCAAGGTGTCCGGCGCCAGGCCGGTGCGGTTGCGCAGGTAGTTGAGCAGGATGCCGAACAGCAGGCAGTACCCAAACAGGCTGCCATAGGGGCCGGTGTAGGGTTCGCCGAGCAGGATGCCGATGGCCACGCCAGTGAGGGCCGCGTGGCCCACCGCTTCAGAGAAAAACGCGAAGCGCTTGACCACCACCAGCGTCCCCAGACCGCCCAGTACCGGGCCGATCAACAGACCAGCGAGCAGCGCGTTGACCACAAAGCCATAGGCCAGCGCCTCCGGCAGATACCCGGAAGAGGCCCAACCCTGGATCATCAAACGAAAGGCTTCGTAACTCATCAGGCAGCACTCCCTGCAGTCGCTTGTCCGGTACGGGGATGGGTGGAGAACAGGGTCAGTAGTCGCTCCGGAGTCAGTGCCTGCTTTGGCGCGGCGTCGAACAGCACGCGGCGATTGAGGCCGGTGACGCGATCGGCGAGACGGCCCACCGCTTCCAGGTCGTGTTCGATCCACAGCACGGTGATTCCGGCCTGGCGCCAGTCGCCGAGCAGGCGTTCGAACACCTGAATGCCGGCTTCATCGAGAGCCGACATCGGCTCGTCAAGCACCAGCAATTGCGGCGCGGGGATCAGCCCTTGGGCCAGCAGCACCCGCTGGCGTTCGCCGCCGGACAGCGCGCCCATGCGCCGTTTGCGTTTGTCCTGCATGCCGACCCGCTCCAGGGCCTCGCCGATGGCCACCGCGTAATGCCGGCTGATGCCAAGAAAGGCCGGGCGCCGCTGGCACATGGCGGCCATGAAATCGTCGACGGTCATTGGCAGACCGCGATCGAATTCCAGCGCTTGCGGCACGTAGCCGATGGTCCCGGGTTCGCCCGGCCAGTGCAGGCTCAGGCTGCCCTGGTGGGGCATCTGCCCGAGCAGGGTCTTGATCAGTGAACTCTTACCCCCGCCATTGGGGCCGACCAAGGCGTGCACGCTACCGGGCTGGACCTGGAAACTCACCTTGTCGAGAATTGTCGTGCGCCCGAGGGTCAGGTCGACGTCGGCGAACTCGATGGTCGGGCCGACACTGTGCGCGGCCAGGGATTCGACAACGGTCATGCGCCAGCCTCCTGGATTGCCCGAACCACGGTGTTGAGGTTGCCGGTCATTTCCTTTTCGTACTTCTCGGAGCTGTAGTCGCCATAGGAGATGTGCGACAGCGGGTAGAGCTTGACCCCGGACTCACGCTGAATGGTGTCGA
Source organism: Pseudomonas sp. LBUM1658 (assembly GCF_059716055.1). Lineage (NCBI taxonomy): Bacteria > Pseudomonadati > Pseudomonadota > Gammaproteobacteria > Pseudomonadales > Pseudomonadaceae > Pseudomonas > Pseudomonas sp. LBUM1658. The sequence continues at coordinate 4,772,379 of NZ_CP166798.1, read as the reverse complement.
CGTAGGTGGAGGGGAAGTCCATCTCGGAGAAGATCACCTTCACGTCCAGTTCGCGCAGTTGGTCGATGGTTTTCTTCAACTGGCTTGGGCTCGGTTCGATGCCATGGGCCGGTTCGACCACGGCGGTCACTTCCAGGCCGAACTCGCGCAACAGGTAGTCGTAGGCGGCATGCACCGTGGCCACCCGCAGGTCGGCATTCGGTGCGCTGGTCAGCTTGGCCAGGGCGTCGGCGCGCATCTGCCGCAGGCGTTTGCAATAGGCGCGGGCGTTTTGCGTGTAGGTCTTGGCATTGGCCGGGTCGAGCTTGCCGAGTTCCCGGGCAATGTTATTGACCTGGGCAATGGAAGCGCTGATCGACAGGAAGGTATGCGGGTTGACCACCTTGCCGGCGCCGCGGGCGGCGGTCCCGGTGGCGGCCAGCAGTGGCACATTGGCGTTGGCTTCGATCACCGGGATGTCCGGGTGTTCGCTGGCTTCGATCATGCGGTCGGCGAAGTCGTCATGGCCGACCCCGTTGAGCACGATCACGTCCAGGGTGCCAATGCGCTTGATGTCCTCGGCGCGGGGCTCGTAGGCGTGCGGGTTGAATCCGGCAGGAATCAGCGGCACCACCTCGGCCTTGTCGCCGACGATATTGCTCACGTAGCTGTAATAGGGATGCAGGGTGATGCCGATGCGCAGGCGCTTGGCCTGATCGGCGCTGGCCAGGCTGGCAAAAAAGCTGGCAAACAGGCCGACCAGCAGCAGGCGCAACAGCGGGCGGCGTGGAGATGAAATAGACATGGGGGAGCGGTCTTCTCTCGGGTGAATGCTTGGGTTCAGTGCCGATGCTGGCGAGTCACGCCAGCATCGAATTGCGCGACCACTTGCTGCCAGCCGGCACTGATCAACGCCTGGTCGTCCAGCTGGTCAGGGGCGGTGAGCGCCGCGTCGCGGTTGAGCCAGATGTCGGCGGTGGCACCTTCTGTGGTGCTGATGCGCATCAGGAAAGAGCCAGCCACCGCCGGAGTCTGGCTGAGACCGAGGTAGGCCCGGGACTGCAACTGGTTCCAGGCATGGCCGCCGCGACTGATCGAACTGGCGTCCTGGGCGAAGGGCGCAAAACCTTCCTCGGCGAGCCGTTCAGGGGAGGGCAGGGACTGCTGTTCCTGGCGCAGCAATTGAATCTCGTCGAGGGTCACTCGCAGATCGGCGTAGATGCCTTGCTCGGCGGCGCTCAGGTCGCGCCGTGCATCGAGCTGATGGGTTTCGACGCTGTCGACGGTCTGGGTTTCGCCGCGCCAAGCGACCACCGAACCGGCCACCGCCAGAATGATCAGGCACAACAGCAGTACATAGAGGGTTTCATGGCCGGCACCGGCCGGGCGGATGACGTGCGTGGTGGGCGTGCTCATGGGGCCTCGATATCGGCTTGGTCGATCTCGACGACGTGGCCCGGGCCCGCATCGAACAATACATAGAACTCCGCGCCGGGCTTCTTGAAGGTCAGCGTCGAGTCGGCGCCGAGCTTGCCCGGCAGCAGGATGGTTTCGTCGTAGCCGATCACGTCGAGGGTCACCCCCGGTGCGCCGCTGCCATCGGAAAAGCCGCCGGTGCAGCGAATCTGTTCGCCGTCGATTTCCTTGCATTCGCACATCGGGTTGTGGGCCAGCGCAGTGCCGCTGAAACCGCCACCGAGCATCAGCAGCAGGCTGATGCCTGCCAAGCGCAGGCGGGTAGTGCATGCAGCAACGATCATGGTTTGCCTCCTTGTTTATTCAGCCAGGCGAGGGTGGCCGGGGATGCCTTGCCAAGCGGTACCGCCGCTTGATGCATGCTGCCGTCCCAGCCTTCCATGGTGATCCAGATCTCGGCGTCGGCTTTGGTCTTTTCCGGCACCGGCAACAGCGCCCCCATGCGATAGGGCGTACCGAAGAAAATCACCCCGGCGGCGCGCAGGCTGCGGGGTTTGCCGATGCGCAGGTAAGTGGCCTTGACCTGATCAATGCAGCTTTCGCACAAGGCAGCGTTAAAACTTTTCATGTAACCAGCCGGGCCGGACAGTAGCGGTGCCTCGTTGCGTAACTCGGCAAGGCGCAGGCTCCAGGGCCCGACCTGGATTTCGCCGACTTCCCGTTCACCCAGGCCGCTGTCGCCGCGAAACAGTGCGGCATCGGCGAAGTACTTGGGCATGAAGCCCAGTGGAATCAGCAACAGCAAAATATTCAGGTGGAAGCGCCATTTGTGCCAGAGCCGGCTCAGGCGCGAAAGTTGCGCTGTGGTGGTTGCCTTGCTCACTGGTTGCCCTCCGGTGTCTGGGTATTCATGGCCGGTTGCGCCTGGGCAACGGCGGCAGGCTGGGCAGTTTTTGCACCGCGCTTGAGGGCGTTGGCCGTGGCCAGGGCGGTGCGTTTGGTCCAGATCAGCAGCCCGCTGAGGACCATCATGCTCAGGACCAGACCGAAGAAGAACCAGATCAGCTTGATCCAGATCCCGCCGAAATCACCAGTGTGCAATGGGCGCATGGATTCGGTGACGAACTCCAGGCCGGTGCGGTCCGAGAGCATCCGCGAGGCGGCGATTTCGCCGTTGTAGGGGTGGATCGAGGCGGTCTGGAACATCAGCGGATACCAGCCGCGCCCGCCAATGACCAGGTGACTGTAGGCATTGCTCGGCAGGCTGACGAAACTGGCTTCCAGCCCGGGGATTTTCTGGGTGGCGATCTGGATCGCCTGGTCCAGACCGATCATCGGTGCCGGTCCGCCCGTGGCAGAGGTCGGCACACTTTCCCGTGATATCACCGGGACGATCGGTTCGCTGGAGATGGAAATCTGGTTGTCGAAAAGGATCGCCTCAATCAGGAACCAGAGCCCGGTGATGGAAATCACCGCAATGAACCAGATCGACCAGATACCACTCAGTCGGTGGAAGTCGCCCCAGAAAATCCGCGCGCCGTGACTGATCCGCAGGGTCGGTCGGAAGAAGCCTTTCCAGAAGCGTTTATAGACCACCAGCCCGGTCACCAGTGACGCCAGCAGCGGCAGGCTGAGGAACGACACCAGGTACCAGCCCCAGCTGAAGCCATTGGTGAACGGCACCAGCCACCAACCATGCAGTGCGCGGGTGAAGGCCTTGAAATTGAATTGTGGGCTGATGCCCTGAATGACTCCGGTGTAAGGGTTGACGTAGACAGTCACCGAACGGCCATCCGGATAACTGACGTCCACGTCCAGGGCAAAATGCGACTCGTCGGGACGGCTGATGGATTCAACCAGGGTTTGCGGCTCGGCGCGCTTGATCGCCGCGACGACCTGGTCATAGCTGAGCAGCTCGGCGTCGTCCGAGGGTTTGCTGGCGCGGATGTCCGGGTTCGCCAGCCAGACTATTTCCTGACTGACCACCGCCAGGGTGCCGGTGACACACACGATCAGCACGAAGAACCAGATGGGTAATGCCAGCCAGCTATGCACGAGGAACCAGAGTTTCGAGCGGGACTTCTTCGACATGAATAAGGGTCTTGATTCGATGAGTGGAGTGACGCAAGCCTGTCGCTTGGGTCGCTTTCCAGAAAAAACCGACCGTGGCTGTTGCCTACGCGGTCTGCATCTAATTAAGACGAATGAGAATCATAAAACCGCAAGGCGATATGAAAGAAAATGTTTCAGAGAGGGGGTGAATCGGTTTTTGCGGTGTACACATCCGCCCCCGTAGGAGCTGTCGAGCGAAGCGAGGCTGCGATCTTTTGATTTTGATTTTGATTTTGATCTGATCAGTGATTTGCCATTTACAACTCCAGTTGATCCGCCTTGATCCCGAATGCCAGGGCAATTTTCTCCCGCGTAGCCCGGCGTGGCTTGTTCACGGCTTCCTGTTGCGCAAACGCCGGTTGTGAAATCCCCAGGCGTTTTGCCACTTCCTCTTGAGTGAGGTTCAAGTATTCGCGCCAGGCGCGGATCGGGGTGGCGCCATCGACAATGCGGCTGACCACTTCATGGGGGATCAGCTCGTCTTGAGCCTGAGCCTTGTATTGCGCATAGGGAATGACGACGAAGGCCGGTTTGCCATCCGGGCCGTTGATGATTTGTACGTCAGTAGGTGCGTTCGTCACGTTTTTTAACCTCTTGGATGCTGATGACCTGGATCGCGCCGTCCCAGTCGAAAAGGACTCTGTAATTGCCGACACGCAGTCGGTAGCCGTAAGCGTGATGGGACAGTGCATTAACGTTGGTCACATCAGGCATGTGCTCGAGCCCCGTCACTGCATCTCGAATGTGAACCTGCTGCTGGGTGTGCAGTCTCAGCAGTTGCTTCACGGCTTTTCTGGTCCAGTAAATTTGATTCATGGAATCTTAATAAGTCTTTTATAAGGTTAGCAAGGGGTTTTTATAAGTCAAGATGACAGAAGCCTTTAGCTTTTGTTGCGCTCATGACAAACCTTAGGTCGCCTGCCAAGACTCAGTCGGCCCAAACTGTTGCCTCATGTGGACGCTGCTGGGTATCCTGCTGAATCCTTTAATCGATCCACACACTGGCCGTACCTGAGCCGCTCCCGGGATGTATTTTGTTAACGGATCAGATGCGATGAATGCACAGTTGAACGAGTTCGGTCCGATCAAGGCCGTGATTTTCGATATGGACGGGTTGTTGCTGGACACCGAGGGGATTTACACCGAGGTCACCCAGATCATTGCCGAGCGTTATGGCCGGACCTTCGACTGGAGCGTCAAACAGAACATCATCGGCCTGGGGGCGGGGGATCTGGCGCGGTATCTTGTCCAGGCGCTGGATTTGCCGATCAGCGCCGAAGAGTTTCTGCGGGTACGCGAGCCATTGATGCGCGAGCGTTTTCCGAGTGCGTTGGCGATGCCGGGGGCGCAGCAGCTGGTGCGGCATTTAAAGGCCAATAACATCCCGATTGCGGTGGGCACCAGTTCCTCGAGCCAGTCTTTCGGGCAGAAAACCACGCTACATGGCGACTGGTTCGCGCTGTTCGACACCATAGTCACGGCGGACGATCCTGAGGTGGGCGCTGCCAAGCCGGCCCCGGATATTTTCCTGACAGCGGCTCGACGACTGGGTGTGGCGCCGCAGGATTGCCTGGTGTTCGAAGACTCGCCCTTTGGAGTCACGGCCGCCAAAGCCGCGGGGATGACGGCGATTGCCGTGCCTGATGCGGCGATGGCGGATGCCAGGTACGCCCATGCAGACCGGATTATCCGTTCGCTGAAGGCGTTCCAGCCAGGTGCCTGCGGGTTGCCGATGCTCGAGTGGGTCTGATGGGCTAAGCACTGGCACGGCAAAACGCCGGGCAACCTTGGATCAGGTTGCCCGGCGTTTTTTATCGCCGCGAATCAGGCGGCAAAACCACCGTCGATGGTCAGGCTGGCACCGGTGATATAGCCGGCTTCCGGGCCGGCCAGATAAGCGACGAAGCTGGCGATTTCTTCGACCTTGCCGTAACGACCGACTGCCATCAACGGGATCAGGCTGTCGGCGAAATCACCGTCGGCCGGGTTCATGTCGGTGTCGACCGGGCCCGGCTGCACGTTGTTGATGGTGATGCCCCGTGGACCGAGGTCGCGGGACAGGCCTTTGGTCAGGCCGACCAGCGCGGCTTTGCTCATGGCGTACGGGCCGCCACCGGCGAAGGGCATGCGCTCGGCGTTGGTGCTGCCGATGTTGATGATGCGGCCACCTTCGGTCATGTGTCTGGCGGCTTCCTGGGTCGCAATGAACACGCTGCGCACGTTGATGGCCAGCGTTTGATCGAAGTCTTCCAGCTTGAAGTCTTCCAGTGGCGCGACGGCCAGCACGCCGGCATTGTTGACCAGGATGTCCAGTCGGCCAAAAGTTTCCACGGTGCTGTTGACGGCGTTGCGGATGGCTGCGGCATCGGCGCTGTCGGCCTTGATCGCCAGGGCCTTGCCGCCGTTGGCAATGATGCTGTTCTGCAGTTCTTCAGCCTTGGCCGTCGAGCTGATATAGGTAAAGGCCACTGCGGCGCCTTGCTCGGCCAGGCGCTTGACGATGGCGGCACCGATACCGCGAGAGCCACCCTGAATCAGAGCTACTTTGCCGCTGAGGTTTTGCGTAGTCATGTCGTTCTCCAAAAAAATCAAGGCGGGCTGCCTTGTTGTTGGAGTCGAGTATCGACCTCGGATTACCGGCTGAGTAGAGGGTAATTGCTATAGTCTGTGTAAACCAAAAGTTTACAGTGGCGGCCATGGAAACCTTCAGCAGTATCGAATGCTTCGTCCGCAGTGCCGAGGTTGGCAGCTTTGCCGAAGCCGCGCGGCGCTTGAGTCTGACCCCGGCGGCGGTGGGCAAGAGTGTCGCCAAGCTCGAAGCGCGCCTGGGAGTGCGGCTGTTTCAGCGCAGCACCCGCAGCCTGACCCTGACCGAAGCCGGCCAGCTGTTTCTCGGTGAGGTCAGTACCAGCCTGCATACCATTCAAAATGCCGTGGCTAACCTGGCCAGCGCCGAAGGGCGTCCGGCGGGAACCCTGAAAGTCAGCATGGGCACGGTGTTTGGGCGTTTGTATATTGTGCCGTTGCTGGGGGAGTTCCTGCGGCGCTTTCCGGCAATCAACCCGGACTGGCATTTCGATAACCGCCAGGTCGATCTGATCGGTCAGGGTTTCGATGCGGCGATTGGCGGTGGTTTTGAATTGCCGCAAGGAGTGGTGGCGCGCAAGCTGACGCCGGCCCATCGGGTGCTGGTGGCTTCGGCCGACTATCTGGCGCAGTGCGAGGCCATTGTCGAGCCGGATGATCTGCGCCATTGCGACGGGATTCTGATTCGCTCACCGCAAACCGGCCGGGTGCGCTCCTGGCAGCTGACCAGCCGCAGCCAGCAACATAGCCCGTTGACCCTCAAGGCTCGGATGACCATGAGCGATTCGGAGGCCGCCTGCGCCAGTGCCGCCCAAGGCTTGGGCATCGCCTTGGTGAGTATGCCGTTCGCCGTGAATTACCTGAATGCCGGCACCTTGCAACGGGTGTTGCCGGACTGGTATGTCGACGACGGCAATATCTCGATCTACTACGCCGAGCATAAGTTGCTGCCAGGCAAGACCCGGGCGTTTGTCGACTTCATCATCGAGCAGTTTGCCGAGCAGGGGTTGGGGCAGCGGTTCAGCGCCCTTTGAACAGGGCTTTAGACCGAGTCGCAGCCATCGCGAGCAAGCCCGCTCCCACATCTATGATGACATTCGTGTGTACACATTTTTGAAGCTGTGGGAGGTCAGGCCTTGCTGATGATGTTTCCGGCATGCAGCCCGCATTCTTTCTGCGTGGCTTCTTCCCACCACCAGCGACCTTCGCGCTCGTGCTGGTTGGGCAGGACAGGGCGGGTGCAGGGTTCGCAGCCGATGCTGATGAAGCCGCGTTCATGCAGGCTGTTGTACGGCAGTTCGAGCATGCGGATGTAACCCCAGATCTCTTCGCTGGTCATTTGCGCCAGCGGGTTGAATTTGTAGAGGGTACGTTCCGGGGTTGAAAAGGCGCTGTCGATTTCTACCGCGGCGACCTGGCTGCGGGTGCCAGGGCTCTGGTCGCGGCGCTGGCCGGTGGCCCAGGCGCTGACGGTAGAGAGTTTGCGCCGCAGCGGCTCGATCTTGCGGATGCCGCAGCATTCGCCATGGCCGTCCTTGTAGAAGCTGAACAGGCCCTTTTCCTTGACGAAGGGTTCGAGTTTGCTTTGATCCGGCGAGACCAGTTCGATCTGGATCTGGTAGTGCTCGCGGACTTGCTCGATGAACCGGTAGGTTTCCGGGTGCAGGCGGCCGGTGTCGAGGCTGAAGACCTTGACGTTTTTATTGAGTTTCCAGGCCATGTCCACCAGCACCACGTCTTCGGCGCCGCTGAAGGAGATCCACAGGTCATCACCGAACTGGGCGAAGGCTAGTTTGAGAATGTCCTGGGCAGACTTGTTGGCATAGGTCGCGGCGAGTTCAGCGACGTCGAACGATTGGCTCATCAGGGCGGTTTCCTACAGGTCGGTGGCGCTAAGCGCTCTATATAGGCCCGATAGTAACAAAACCGACGGCGGCTGGCCTGCTCCTCTGCGTTGCGCCGGCCAGAGCTTATCGCTAGAGTTCGGCTGTCTTTTACTCGCTCAACTCAATAAACATTACAAATGGGAGTGTCCTGTGGAAATTGCCTGTCTCGACCTGGAAGGTGTGCTGGTCCCGGAAATCTGGATCGCCTTTGCCGAAAAAACCGGGATTGAATCCCTCAAGGCAACCACTCGGGATATTCCCGACTACGACGTGCTGATGAAGCAGCGCCTGCGGATTCTCGATGAGCATGGCTTGAAACTGGCGGACATCCAGGAGGTGATCGCCACCCTCAAGCCGCTGGACGGCGCCGTTGAGTTCGTCAACTGGCTCCGTGAGCGCTTTCAGGTGGTGATCCTTTCCGACACTTTCTATGAGTTTTCCCAGCCGTTGATGCGCCAGCTGGGTTTCCCGACGCTGCTTTGCCATCGGTTGATTACCGATGAAAGCGGTCGGGTGAGCGATTATCAACTGCGCCAGAAAGACCCCAAGCGCCAGTCGGTACTGGCGTTCAAGAGCCTGTACTACCGGGTGATCGCCGCCGGTGATTCCTACAACGACACCACCATGCTGGGTGAGGCCGATGCGGGGATTCTGTTCCATGCGCCGGAGAATGTGATTCGCGAATTCCCGCAGTTCCCGGCAGTGCACAGCTTTGCCGAGCTCAAGCAGGAGTTCTTGAAGGCTTCGAACCGCGATCTGAGCTTGTAACCCTGTGGCGAAGGAGCTTGTGTGGCGAGGGGGCTTGCCCCCGTTCGGCTGCGTAGCAGTCGTAAAACCGGCTGATGCGTTCTACCTGAGTAACCGCGTTGCCGGTTTTAGGGCCGCTTCGCGACCCAACGGGGGCAAGCCCCCTCGCCACAAAAGCCCAGCATCAAAGGCCTTGCAAGGTTTCCAGCAACACCTTCACCTTGGTGATGGATTCCTGATACTCGGCCTGCCAGTCCGAGTCGGCGACTATCCCGCCACCGCCCCAGCAGCAGACCTGGCGATTCTTGACCAGCAAGCTGCGGATGGCGATGGAACTGTCCATTTCCCCGCGTACATCCAGATACAGCAATGAACCGCAATACAGCCCGCGACGGGTTGGCTCCAACTCGTCGATGATCTGCATCGCGCGGATTTTCGGCGCGCCGGTGATCGAGCCGCCGGGGAAGCTGCCGGCGATCAGGTCCAGCGCATCTTTGCCCTCGGCCAACTCGCCAGTGACACTGCTGACCAGGTGATGCACGTTGGGGTAGCTTTCCAGACTGAACAACTCCGGCACTCGCACCGAGCCAATACGGCAGGTGCGGCCCAGATCGTTGCGCAGCAGGTCGACGATCATCAGGTTTTCCGCGCGATCCTTGGCGCTGGCCAACAGTTCGGCGGCGTTGGCCGCGTCCTTGACAGGGTCCTGGCCCCGTGGCCGGGTGCCTTTGATCGGCCGGGTTTCCACCTGGCCTTCGCTGACTTTGACGAAGCGCTCCGGGGACAAACTCAGCACTGCGCCGCCGTCGGGCAGACTCTGGAAACCGGAGAAGGGCGTCGGGCAAGCCGCCCGCAGCGCGCAATAGGCCGTCCACGGGTCGCCCTCGCAGGGGGCGCGAAAGCGTTGGGCAAAGTTGACCTGGTAGCAGTCACCCGCCTGAATGTACTGCTGGATGCGCAGGAAGGCTTGTTCATAGTCGCCGGCACTGAGGTCGGCGCGCATCGCTGCGGTCAATTTGAAGGCTTCGGTCGGCGCGGTCGCAGACTGGTTGAACAGCTCGATCAGACGCTGGCGTTCGCCGTCGGCCAGGCTTGGGTGAAACACCAGTTGGCTGGAGGCGAGTTGGTGGTCGCTGATCAGCGCCCAGTTGTACAGGCCCAGCTGCGCATCGGGTAATTGCAGATCGTCGCCAGCCTGGTGTGGCAGGGTTTCCAGGCGGCGGCCGAAGTCGTAGCTGAGGTAGCCGATCAAACCGCCGGCGAACGGCAGTTGATAAGGTTGCGGCAGCACTGCATTGCCGAGTCGGCGCAGGTTGTCTCGCAGCCGCTGCAGGAACCCGGTCCCGGATTCGTCCGGTAATACCGTCAGTTGTTCCAGCGGCCAGGCACTGAGCAGGTCATAACGCCCGCGTTCGGCACTCGGCCGGCCGCTGTCGAGCAGCACGGCACCGGGGGCATGACGAATCGCCGCGAAATACTCGGCAGGGTTGGCGCGATAAGGGAGCGGGTGTACGGAGCAGGTCAACATGCGGGGCAGATCAGTCATTGGTGCGCGGCTGGCGATTGTAGTCCCCTGAGGGAATTGCTCCTAGAGGGGATGTCGGGAAGAGATAGATCAGGAGCGCCCTGACGGGAAACTTGTGGTGAGGGGGCTTGCCCCCGTTGGGTTGCGCAGCAACCCCAAGTCATTCTCCGCCGGTGTATCAGATAGATCGCGTCAGCTGGTTTTACGACTGCTGCGCAGCCGAACGGGGGCAAGCCCCCTCGCCACAGGTCAGCCCTCGACCGCCGGAATGTGCCCAAACAACTCTTGAGCGAACTTCACCCGATCCTCGGCAGTTTCCTTGATGCCTTTGGCCTTCAGCCCTTCCAGACGGGCTTCCACCGCATGGGTGCGCAGGGTCAGGCCGCAGTCGTTGGCGATCTGGATATTCAGGCCGGGGCGGGCGTTGAGTTCGAGAATCAACGGGCCCTTTTCCTGGTCCAGCACCATGTCGACACCAATGTAGCCGAGCCCGCAGAGTTCATAGCAGCCGGCTGCCAGCTTCATGAAGCCGTCCCAGTAGGGCAGTTGCACGCCGTCCACTGCGTTGGTGGTGTCCGGGTGTTTGGTGATGATGTTGTTCAGCCAGGTCCCGCGCAAAGTCAGGCCGGTGGCCAGGTCGACACCGACACCAATGGCGCCCTGGTGCAGGTTGGCCTTGCCGCCGGACTGCCGGGTCGGCAGGCGCAGCATGGCCATCACCGGGTAGCCCATCAGCACGATGATGCGGATATCCGGCACGCCCTCGTAGCTGATGCTTTTGAAGATCTGGTCCGGGGTCACGCGGTATTCGATCAGCGCCCGGTCGCGGTGACCGCCCAGGGAATACAGGCCGGTGAGGATGCTGGAAATCTGGTGTTCGATTTCATCAAAGCTGATGATCTTCCCGGAAACCGTGCGATAGCGACCTTCGAAGCGATCGGCGATCACCAGGATGCCGTCACCGCCGGCGCCCTGGGCCGGCTTGATGACGAAGTCGTTGCGCCCGCCGATGATCTCGTCGAGCTTGTCGATTTCCTTCTCGGTGGAGATCACCCCGTACAACTCCGGCACGTGAATGCCGGCCTTGATCGCATGTTCCTTGGTGATGATCTTGTCATCGACGATCGGGTACAGGCTGCGCTTGTTGTACTTGAGCACATAGTCCGCGTTGCGCCGATTGATCCCCATGATGCCCCGGGCTTCCAGGGCCTTCCAGGTCTTCCAGAAACCGAACATTACGAATCAGCCTTGAGGAAGGCTTTGAAGCGCACCAGTTCGGTCAGACGGTAGCCGCGATAGCGACCCATGGCCAGCATGAACCCGACCATGATCAACAGGATCGCCGGGAAGGTGAACACGAAGTAGATCAGCTCCGGCACGCTCATGATCAAGTGCGCCAGGGTGGCGGCGAACAGCGTGCCGATCGCGACTTTCATCGCATGGCCACCACCGCGTTCTTCCCAGGTGATCGACAGGCGTTCGATGGTCATGGTCAGAATCACCATCGGGAACAGTGCGACCGACAGCCCGCGTTCCAGGCCAAGCTTGTGGCTGAACAGGCTGATGGCGGCGATCAGCACCACGACGAAGGTCAGTACCACCGACAACCTCGGCAGCATTTGCAGCTTCAGGTGTTCAAGGTAGGAACGCAGCGACAGGCCGAGCGCGGTAATGATGGTGAACAGCACGATACCGAAACCCAGTTGGGTCTCGCGAAAGGCCAGGGCGATCAGCACCGGGGTGAACGTGCCAAGGGTCTGCAGGCCGATCAGGTTGCGCAGGATCAGGATCACCAGCACGCCGATCGGGATCATCACCATGATCATGAAAGTTTGCTGGGTTTGCAGCGGCAGGCCGTAGAGCGAGTATTCGAGGAAGTTGGCGTCGGAGTTCTCGTCGGTCAGCTTGGCCAGGCGAATGGCGTTCATTTCGCTGTTGTTCATGCTGAAGGTAACGGTGGCTTTCTTGCCGCCATCGACGGTGATCAGGTTGTCATCTCCGGTCCACCACAGCAAACGGTCGGTAGGCAGACCCTGTTCGCCGGTTTCCGGGTTGAAGTACAGCCAGTCGGTACCGTTGAAGCTGCGCAGCCACAGTTCCGGGGTCTGTGGCTGGTCGGCCACCAGACGAATGGTATGCACCTTCTCCACCGGGACATGGCCGATGGACAGCAGCAGTTCGACGATTTTCGCCTTGTGCGCGGTCGACGGGTCGCCGCCCAGCAGCAGTTTGACGTTGTCATCATTGAGGTTGTTGACCCGTTTGATGGCTTCGCCGATGAAGGTTTCGACGTCTGCCGAGTGCTGGCGAATCGGTGCGAGCAAGGCCTCGATGGCAATTTTTTCCGGGCCTTCGACGGCGATGCTGTCGCGGAAGGTCGGGCCTTTGACCTTGAGTTTCTCACCGGTGTAACGCTTGGTCAGCACCAGGCGGTAGTAAAGAGTCTGGTTGCCCTTGGCGCGTCGTGCCGACCAGGTGACCTTGCGGTTACCGTCGGCGCGGTTGACGGCCACCCCATAGTTATTGGAGATGAAACTCTCGTTCAGGCTGACGTAGTCGCGGCTCAGCGGTGGCACGAACATCTGGATCTTGATCGGATCCTTTCCGGCGGCGACGAACTCGACCTTGGCGTCGATGTTCCACAAGTCGTCGGTGGCGTCTTCGGTCACCGGAATGCCGAGCACGAAGATCTGATAGGCCGTGACCGAAATTCCCAGCGCCACCAGGAGGGCGATCAGGAGTTTCAGATGGAGGGTAATAGAGCGCATTGGAATTACTCTGCGGTAAGAGCGTCGGTGGCGCAGGCGGGTTTGCCAGCAGCGTATTTAAGACTGGGGTCGACCAGCGCATCAAAGCGTTTCAGCGCTTCGGAGCCGATCAGCAGCGGGTATTGGAATGCACTTCGGTCGGTCAAGTTCACTTCAATACTGCGTAAAGCGCTGCCCATGCAGATATCCAGGGCAATTACCGGGCGGGCGGTGTAGTTCTTGCCTTCATCGGGGTCATAGTCGCCGGCGCGGCGCTTGATCTTGCTGACCCGGGCCAGCGGCCGCTCGATCGGGTGCGAATGGGCGGCGTCGATGGCCAGGTAGAAGCGCACCCAGGACTCGCCATTGCGTTTGAAGCGCTTGATGTCGCGAGCGCTGAGGGAGGCGGTCTTGGCGCCGGTGTCGAGTTTGGCCGCGACTTCCAGGTTGATCCCGGAAAGCTGCGCGTATTCATTCAAGCCGTAAACGGTCTTCTCGGCGGCGGCACTCGGCCCTGACAGGCAAAGTAGGTAAAGCAATATAAGGAAGGGCTTGAGTCTCATAAATCCTGGCGCGTTGCAGTGCGATCTTCAGTTCAAGGCGACTGGCATTGCTGCGCAAGCTCCCTCGTGTGCCTGCCTTATTAAGACGACAGGCAAATGCGGGCGGCATTCTAGCATGCTGGTTTTATGGCGCCACCGCCCGCGGGCGGCTATAAACGGAGCTATTGCGTCGTTATGGTGCCGTTGGTTATTAGACGATTGTCGACAATACCTATTTTTCCTTTGACTGAATCCGCTTAATTCGCTAGTTTTTGTCGCATTGGCTTACAAGGTGTCGACAATATGCTGGATCAACTTGATCCCCCGCTGGTAATGCAGGACGATTCGGAGACGCTCTCCGAGAACGTCTTCCGACGTATCCAGGCGGCCATCGTCAAGGGCGAAATTGCCCCGGGCAGCAAGATCTCCGAGCCGGAACTGGCGCGCACCTACGGCATCAGCCGCGGGCCGCTGCGCGAGGCGATCCACCGTCTGGAAGGGCAGCGGCTGCTGGTGCGCATCCCGCACGTCGGAGCGCGGGTGGTTTCCCTGAGCCATGCCGAGCTGGTCGAGCTCTATGAAATTCGCGAATCCCTGGAAGGCATGGCCTGTCGTCTGGCCGCCGAGCGCATGACCCTCGAAGAAATCGACGAGCTGCGCCGGGTACTCGAGACCCATGAGCGCGACGCGGCGTTTCAGGCTGGTGTCGGTTACTACCAGCAGGAAGGCGATTTCGACTTCCATTACCGAATCATTCAGGGCGCTGGCAACCGCACCCTGACCCAGATGCTCTGCGGTGAGCTGTACCAATTGGTGCGCATGTACCGCATCCAGTTTTCCGCCACGCCTAACCGACCGCGTCAGGCATTCGCCGAACACCACCGGATTCTCGACGCGATCGCTGATCGTGACGGGGAACTGGCCGAGTTGTTGATGCGCCGCCACATCGGCGCCTCCAAACGCAATATCGCGCGTCACTACCAGGACAGCGCCAATCCGACAGCCACTCCACGAGGTGAGTCATGAGTTCCAACAAGAGCACTCCAGGCCAGCGTTTCCGCGATGCGGTCGCCAGTGAACAACCGTTGCAAGTGGTCGGTGCGATCAATGCCAACCACGCCCTGCTGGCCAAGCGCGCCGGTTTCAAGGCGATCTACCTGTCGGGTGGCGGGGTGGCCGCTGGTTCCCTGGGCGTACCGGACCTGGGGATTACCGGTCTGGACGACGTGCTGACCGACGTACGGCGGATCACCGACGTCTGCGACCTGCCGCTGCTGGTGGACGTGGACACCGGTTTCGGCTCCTCGGCGTTCAACGTGGCGCGCACCGTCAAGTCGATGATTAAGTTCGGCGCGGCGGCGATTCATATCGAAGACCAGGTCGGCGCCAAGCGCTGCGGTCACCGCCCGAACAAGGAAATCGTGTCCCTGCAAGAAATGGTCGACCGCATCAAGGCCGCCGTCGATGCCCGCACCGATGACAGCTTCGTGATCATGGCGCGTACCGATGCGCTGGCGGTGGAAGGTCTGGATTCGGCGCTCGAGCGTGCCGCTGCCTGCGTCGAAGCCGGCGCCGACATGGTGTTCCCGGAAGCCATCACCGAGCTGGAAATGTACAAGCTGTTTGCCAGCCATGTGAAAGCACCGATCCTGGCCAACATCACTGAATTCGGCGCGACGCCGCTGTACACCGTCGAGCAACTGAAGGCGGTCGATGTTTCGCTGGTGCTGTACCCGCTGTCGGCATTCCGTGCCATGAACAAGGCGGCGCAAAACGTCTACACGGCGATTCGCCGCGACGGTACGCAGCAGAACGTCGTCGACACCATGCAAACCCGCATGGAGTTGTACGACGCCATTGATTACCACGTGTTCGAGCAGAAGCTTGATGCGTTGTTTGCTGCGAAGAAATAAAGATCAAAAGATCGCAGCCTCGCGTTGCTCGGCAGCTCCTACAGGAATGTTGCCGGGCTCGGTAACTGCGTAGGAGCTGTCGAGCGAAGCGAGGCTGCGATCTTTTCGGCATCACAAAAGAAATCGATGAAACACAATTTGCCGATTCCCTAACAAATTCAAGATTGGAGAGAGCAATGGCCGAAGCAAAAGTATTGAGTGGCGCCGGGCTACGTGGCCAGGTTGCCGGGCAAACTGCACTGTCCACGGTCGGGCAATCGGGCGCCGGGCTGACCTATCGCGGCTATGACGTTCGCGAACTGGCCGCCGACGCGCGGTTTGAAGAAGTGGCTTACCTGCTGCTGTACGGCGATCTGCCGAGCAAGGCGCAGTTGGCTGCTTACATGAGCAAACTGAGCACGCTGCGTGACCTGCCGCAAGCCTTGAAGGAAGTGCTCGAACGCATTCCCGCCGACGCTCACCCGATGGACGTGATGCGCACGGGCGCTTCGTTCCTCGGCAACATCGAGCCGGAAAAAGACTTCTCCCAGCAACACGACGTCACCGACCGGATGCTGGCCGCGTTCCCGGCGATCATGTGCTACTGGTATCGCTTCAGCCACGACGGCCTGCGGATCAACTGCGTCACTGATGAAGAATCCATCGGCGGGCATTTCCTGCACTTGCTGCACGACAAAAAGCCGAGCGAGTTGCACCGCAAAGTGATGGACGTTTCGCTGATCCTCTACGCGGAGCACGAGTTCAATGCTTCGACCTTCGCCGCGCGGGTTTGCGCCTCGACCTTGTCCGATATGTTCTCCTGCGTAACGGCTGCCATCGGTACCCTGCGTGGCCCGTTGCACGGCGGTGCCAACGAAGCGGCGATGGAAATGATCCAGAAGTTCCAGACTCCCGAAGAGGCCATCAAAGGCACCCTCGGCATGCTCGAGCGCAAGGACAAGATCATGGGCTTCGGTCACGCGATCTACAAAGACAACGATCCGCGTAACGAAGTGATCAAGGGCTGGTCGAAAAAACTCGCCGACGAAGTGGGCGACAAGGTGCTGTTCCCGGTCTCCGAAGCCATCGACAAGACCATGTGGGAGCAAAAGAAACTGTTCCCCAACGCTGACTTCTACCATGCCTCGACGTACCACTTCATGGGGATCCCGACCAAGCTGTTCACGCCGATTTTCGTTTGCTCGCGCCTGACCGGCTGGGCCGCGCACGTGTTCGAACAGCGCGCCAACAACCGCATCATCCGCCCGAGCGCCGAGTACACAGGCGTCGAACAGCGCAAGTTCGTGCCAATCGAACAACGCTGACCGGTGGGGCTCAAAGGCGCTGATATTTCTATGTGGTAACCGGATCCTGTGGGAGCGGGCTTGCTCGCGAAGACGGACTGACATTCAACATTGATGTCGACTGACACACCGCTTTCGCGAGCAAGCCCGCTCCCACATTTAAAAGCATTCCAACCACAGACCAGCGCCGGCCCTGCCTTTTGAAATTACCGTGACCGAGTCCTGACGATGAATACTGAATTCCGCAAACCGCTGCCCGGCAGCCATCTGGATTACTTCGACGTCCGTGCGGCTGTCGAGGCCATCCAGCCCGGCGCCTATGACACCTTGCCGTACACCTCCCGCGTGCTGGCGGAAAACCTGGTGCGCCGCTGCGACCCGGCCACGCTCACCGAATCCTTGAAGCAATTCATCGAACGCAAACGCGACCTCGACTTCCCGTGGTTCCCGGCTCGCGTGGTGTGCCACGACATTCTCGGCCAGACCGCGCTGGTCGACCTCGCCGGCCTGCGTGATGCGATCGCCCTGCAAGGTGGTGATCCCGCGCAAGTGAACCCGGTGGTGCCGACCCAGCTGATCGTCGACCACTCCCTGGCCGTTGAATCTGGCGGCTCCGATCCCGAGGCGTTCGAAAAGAACCGCGCCATCGAAGACCGTCGCAACGAAGACCGCTTCCACTTTATTAACTGGACCAAAAAAGCCTTCAAGAACGTCGACGTGATCCCGCCGGGCAATGGGATCATGCACCAGATCAACCTGGAGAAAATGTCTCCGGTGATCCAGGTGCGTGATGGCGTGGCCTTCCCTGATACCTGCGTCGGTACCGACAGCCACACCCCACACGTCGATGCCCTGGGCGTGATTGCTATCGGTGTCGGTGGTCTGGAAGCTGAAAGCGTCATGCTCGGCCGCGCCTCCTGGATGCGTCTGCCGGAAAGCGTCGGCGTCGAACTCACCGGCAAGCTGCAGCCGGGCATCACCGCCACCGACATGGTACTGGCGCTGACCCAGTTCCTGCGCCAGCAAAAGGTGGTTGGCGCCTGGCTGGAGTTCTTCGGTGAAGGTGCCTCGGCCCTGACCCTGGGCGATCGCGCGACCATCTCCAACATGGCCCCGGAATACGGTGCCACCGCGGCGATGTTCTATATCGACCAGCAGACCATCGACTACCTCAAGCTCACCGGCCGTGAAGACGAGCAGGTGAAACTGGTCGAGAGCTACGCAAAACTGACCGGTCTCTGGGCCGACAGCCTGAAGGGCGCCCAATACGAACGTGGGTTGACCTTTGACCTGTCCTCGGTAGTGCGCAACATGGCTGGCCCGAGCAATCCCCACGCCCGAGTCGCCACTTCGGACCTCGCGGCCCAAGGCATTTCCGGCCAGTGGGACGACGTGCCCGGGCAAATGCCGGATGGTGCGGTGATCATTGCCGCCATCACCAGTTGCACCAACACCAGCAACCCGCGCAACGTCATCGCCGCCGGCCTGCTGGCGCGCAATGCCAACAAACTGGGGCTGACCCGCAAACCCTGGGTCAAGTCGTCCCTGGCGCCCGGTTCGAAAACTGTTGCCTTGTACCTGGACGAAGCCGGCCTGACTAGCGAACTGGAGCAATTGGGCTTTGGTATCGTCGCGTTTGCCTGCACCACCTGCAACGGCATGTCCGGCGCACTGGATCCGGTGATCCAGCAGGAAATCATCGACCGCGACCTGTATGCCACGGCCGTGTTATCCGGCAACCGCAACTTCGACGGGCGGATTCATCCGTACGCCAAGAATGCGTTCCTCGCGTCGCCGCCATTGGTGGTCGCGTACGCCATTGCCGGGACCATCCGTTTCGACATCGAGAAGGATGTGCTGGGCCTGGATGCCAACGGCAAGGAAATCCGCCTGAAAGACATCTGGCCAAGCGACGAAGAGATCGACGCGGTGGTCAAGGCCTCGGTGAAGCCGGAGCAGTTCCGCCAGGTTTATATCCCGATGTTCGCCATCGAGGAAGATACCGGTCCCAAGGTCGAGCCGCTGTACGACTGGCGCGAGATGAGCACCTATATCCGTCGTCCGCCGTACTGGGAAGGCGCGCTGGCCGGTGCTCGTCCGCTCAAGGGCATGCGCCCTCTGGCCGTGCTGCCGGACAACATCACCACCGACCACCTGTCGCCGTCGAACGCCATCATGCTCGACAGCGCAGCCGGTGAGTACCTGTTCAAGATGGGCCTGCCAGAGGTGGACTTCAACTCCTACGCCACCCACCGCGGTGACCATTTGACCGCGCAACGCGCAACCTTCGCCAACCCGAAACTGTTCAACGAAATGGTTCAGGAAAACGGCAAGGTCAAGCAGGGTTCCCTGGCTCGCGTCGAGCCGGAAGGCCAGGTCATGCGCATGTGGGAAGCCATCGAAACCTACATGGAGCGCAAGCAGCCACTGATCATCATCGCCGGTGCCGACTACGGTCAGGGTTCTTCCCGGGATTGGGCAGCCAAAGGTGTGCGCCTGGCCGGTGTCGAAGCCATCGCGGCCGAAGGCTTCGAACGCATCCACCGCACCAACCTGGTGGGCATGGGCGTGCTGCCGCTGGAGTTCAAGCCGGGCACTGATCGCCATACCCTGGGCATCGACGGCAGTGAAACCTTCGACGTGATCGGCGAACGTATCCCGCGCAGCACCCTGACCCTGGTGATCACCCGCAAGAACGGCGAGCGTCTCGAAGTGCCGGTCACCTGCCGTCTCGACACCGCCGAAGAAGTCTCGATCTACGAGGCTGGCGGTGTGCTGCAGCGTTTCGCCCAGGACTTCCTCGAATCGGCTGTTGCCGTCTAACCCGACGTGCAGCGGCGGGCCGCCAAGGTCTCGCCGCTGCCAATAAGGAAACCCGTTCCATGGCTTACGCACCACAAATCAGGATTCCCGCCACCTACATGCGCGGCGGCACCAGCAAAGGCGTGTTCTTCAGCCTGCAAGACCTTCCCGAATCCGCACAGGTCCCGGGCGCGGCCCGCGATGCACTGTTGCTTCGAGTGATCGGCAGTCCCGACCCTTATGACAAACAGATCGACGGCTTGGGCGCGGCGACCTCGAGCACCAGCAAGACGGTGATCCTGGCGAAAAGCACCAAGGCTGACCATGACGTCGATTACCTGTTCGGTCAGGTCTCCATCGACAAGCCTTTCGTCGACTGGAGCGGCAACTGCGGCAACCTGTCGGCTGCGGTCGGCGCATTCGCCATCAGCAGCGGCCTGGTGGACGCCAGTCGCCTGCCGCGCGACGGCGTGGCCATCGTGCGCATCTGGCAAGCCAACATCGGCAAGACCATTATCGCCCACGTGCCCATCACTGATGGCGCGGTGCAGGAAACAGGTGATTTCGAACTTGATGGCGTGACCTTTCCGGCTGCCGAAGTCCAGCTCGAATTCATGGACCCGGCCGCCGAAGAAGAGGGTGGGGGCGGTTCGATGTTCCCTACGGGCAATCTGGTGGATGATCTGGAGGTGCCAGGCGTCGGTACGCTCAAGGTGACCATGATCAATGCCGGGATCCCGACCATCTTCGTCAATGCCGAGGACATCGGTTATACCGGTACCGAACTGCAAGGTCAGATCAACGGCGACCCGAAGGCGCTGGCGATGTTCGAGACCATCCGCGCCCACGGCGCACTGCGTATGGGCCTGATCGAGCACCTCGATGAAGCTGCCAAGCGCCAGCACACACCCAAGGTCGCCTTTGTCGGCAAGCCTGCCGATTACCTCGCCTCCAGCGGCAAGCCGGTGGCCGCGGGTGACGTAGATCTGCTGGTGCGCGCACTGTCCATGGGCAAGCTGCACCACGCCATGATGGGCACCGCAGCCGTAGCCATCGGCACCGCCGCGGCGATTCCGGGGACCCTGGTCAACCTTGCCGCGGGCGGCACTGCGCGCAATGCGGTGCGCTTCGGTCATCCCTCGGGCACCCTGCGCGTAGGCGCCGAGGCCACCCAGGTCAACGGAGAATGGACCGTGAAAAAAGCCATCATGAGCCGCAGTGCGCGGGTATTGATGGAAGGCTGGGTGCGTGTGCCTGGTGATGCTTTCTGAGAAACCCCATCCCCGTAGGAGCTGCGTAGGAGCTGTCGAGTGAAACGAGGCTGCGATCTTTTGATCTACATACATTGCCCCCAAGCAAGATCAAAAGATCGCAGCCTTCGGCAGCTCCTACAGGGGGTAACGTTTTCACCCTTAGCGGAGTAAATGGAACATGAGCGCCAACGTCGACCTGAACATCCGCCCCGACTACGACACCGTCCTGCAGGACATCGCCGACTACGTCCTGACCTTCAAGATCGAGTCCACCGAGGCGCTGGACACCGCCCGCAACTGCCTGATGGACACCCTCGGCTGCGGTCTGCTGGCCCTGCGTTTCCCGGAGTGCACCAAACACCTGGGCCCTCTCGTCGAAGGCACCATCGTCCCTTTTGGCGCCCGCGTCCCCGGTACCAGTTTTCGGCTTGATCCAGTCAAGGCCGCCTGGGACATCGGTTGCATTGTCCGTTGGCTCGACTACAACGACACCTGGCTGGCGGCCGAGTGGGGCCATCCGTCCGATAACCTCGGTGGGATCCTCGCAGTAGCCGATCACCTGTCGCAAAAACGCGTGGCCAATGGCGACGCGCCCTTGACCGTGCGCACGGTGCTGGAAGCGATGATCATGGCCCACGAGATCCAGGGTGTGATCGCTCTGGAAAACTCCTTCAACCGGGTCGGCCTGGACCATGTGATCCTGGTCAAAGTCGCATCGACCGCAGTCACCGCGAAACTGATGGGCGCCAACCGCGAACAGCTGCTGTCCGCGCTGTCCCATGCATTCGCCGATGGTCAGGCGCTGCGCACCTACCGTCACGCGCCGAACGCCGGTTCGCGCAAGTCCTGGGCGGCGGGCGATGCATCCAGTCGTGGTGTGCGTCTGGCAGATATCGCCATGCGCGGTGAAATGGGCATCCCTGGGGTACTGACGGCAAAGCAGTGGGGCTTTTACGACGTGCTGTTCAGTCATACCAACAAGGATCTGGCGCTCAAGCCTGAAGACCGGCGCGTCTTCAGCTTCTCGCAGAAATACGGCAGCTACGTCATGGAGAACGTGCTGTTCAAGATCAGCTTCCCGGCCGAGTTCCACGCGCAAACCGCCTGCGAAGCGGCGGTGACCCTGCACCCGCAGGTCAAGGATCGTCTGCACCAGATCGAGAAGATCGTCATCACCACCCATGAGTCGGCGATCCGCATCATCTCCAAGGTTGGTAAATTGGCCAACGCCGCTGACCGCGACCACTGCATCCAGTACATGACTGCCGTGCCGTTGGCCTTCGGTAACCTGGTGGCCGAGCACTACGAAGACGACTTCCACGCGGCTCATCCGATCATCGACGAGTTGCGCGAGAAGATGGTGATCGTCGAAGACCCGCGTTTCACCCGCGAATACCTGGAAGCCGACAAGCGCTCCATTGCCAACGCCATTCAAGTGTTCTTCAACGATGGCTCAAGCACCGAACAAGTCGTGGTTGAATACCCGATCGGCCACCGTCGTCGTCGCACCGACGGCATTCCATTGCTGGAAGACAAGTTCAAGGCCAACCTGGCGACCCGGTTCACTGGCCAGCGTTCGGCTGAAATCTTTGCCCTGTGCAAGGATCAGGCTGCGCTTGAAGCGACTCCGGTTAACCGCTTTGTGGATTTGTTCGTGATCTGAGGGGCGTTTGCACCGTGTGTCACCGTGATGGATCTGTTGCACGCAACCCCCGTAGGAGCTGCCGCAGGCTGCGATCTTTTGATCTTGCTTAGGTGCAATGCATAAAGATCAAAAGATCGCAGCCTCGTTTCACTCGACAGCTCCTACACAGCTCCTACACAGCTCCTACGCCGACCGTGTGTCACCGTGATTGATTGGTTGTACGCAACCCCCGCAGGAGCTGCCGCAGGCTGCGATCTTTTGATCTTGCGGTTTATTCGAAACGCAAAATCACTCGCCGGTTGTGCTTGCTCTTTTTCTCGATTTTTTCGCAGAAGACCCGGCCAATTTCTTCGGTATTGATGACGTGTGTACCCCCGCAAGGCTGTATATCGATGCCGTCTATTTCGATGACCCGCACCGCGCCTTGCACGACTGGTGGTGCGACGGCTTGAGTGCGGGTTATCTGCAGCAGTGTGGCGTACTCGGACGCCGGCATGGACAGCTGTTTCACCTCCAGGGCTTGAGCCACGAGGGCGTTCAGTTGCTCGGTGATGCGTTCTTTTTCGAGTGACATTTGCGGCAGGTCGAAATCCAGCCGACCTTTATCATGGCTGATGCTGCACCCGGTGACCGGCGCATCGATGATCGAGCACAGCAGGTGCAGACACGTATGCATTCTCATGTGCTGGTAACGTCGTTCCCAGTCCAGGCTTGCGTCGATCTTCAGGCCGGGCCGCAGTTGCGGGGGATAAGCCTCCAGCTGATGCCAGATGATCGAACGCAAGAGCGGGTCGCGCACCGTGCCGGTCACCTTGAGGCTGGTGCCGTCGGGCAAGGTGATAAGGCCGGTGTCCCCGGGTTGGCCGCCACCCGTTGGATAAAATAGCGTGTGCTCCAGGGCGATACCCTGATCGCTGACAGCCACGATCCTCGCGTCGAAAGCGTTCTGGTAGGGCGCGTTATCGTAAAGCGCCAGGGTTTCCATCGTGTGTACCGACATGTTCAACCTCCGACAGATTGAGGACGAGTTTGCATCAGGCGCCGGACCATCGCGCTCAAGCCCGGTGGTGCGATCAAGGTAATGTCCTGGTTGGGCCCGCAGGCATGCAGGTGCAGTGGCAGTCGCGGTGGGTAGCCACCATCTTCGGTGTGATGAATCCGAAACTGTAAGTGGGTGCGCTCTTTGACGGTGACTTCCAGCGCAAGACTGCTCAACGGATGAAAGTCTGCATCCAGCAGTGTGACGTGCTGGCTATTGCCGACTTCACCGACCAGGTGCAAGCGCTCGTTGAGCGCAAAGGCGCCGAGGAAACCGCCATGATCGGACTCTGAAGTTTTCTGCAGTTGGACCTGGTTGACGATCTTCACTTTCGTGTCGGCCGGTACGTCATGGGTTATGACACACGCCGGGGAGATGAAGACGTTGTCGCCAATCGTCACGCAGCCAAGAATTCGGGCTCCCGCGCCGATTTCTACATTGTTGCCCAGGCGTGGGTGGCGCTTGCCATTGGGATTATTGGCAATCCCGCGCGCGCCGAGGGTCACGCCGCACAGGATGTAGCAGTCGCTGCCGATTTCGCAGGTCTCACCAATCACCGTGCCGTAGCCATGATCGAGGACAAACCGGCGGCCGATCCGGGCCGCCGGGTGGATCTCGGCGCCCGAAAGGAGCTTGCCCTGGTTGCTGAGTTTTTGCGCGATAGAGGAGAAGCAGCGGTCCGCTTCACCGGCAAGCTTCAACACCTGATGAGCCAGGCGATAGTAGAGAACGGCCTTGAAGGACGCGTAGGACTCCAGGATCAGGCTGCCGCGACCTTGCGATGCCGGGTCGCGGGAGGCGAAGGCCATCAGGTCCTCGGCGAGCAACTCGACCACATCGGGAAGCAATGTGTGCAAGTGGCCGTCCAGCTGCAGCAAGTCAGCCGGTTCCAGGGTGTTGACGAGGTGCGTTAGCAACTCATCGTGCAGCTGTTGCATATCAATGAAGCCCCCCATGGAGGCACCCCGCATTTTGATTATTCGAATAAGGGCAGGTAGGCATCCGCGCTGTCGTAGACCATGGTCAGGACAGTGGAGTGATCGGGCATGTCCTTGGCCAGGGCGGCAATGGCGACCAGGTTGGCCGCGGATGAAAGTCCCAGGCTGATGGCATCGGTGCGCATGACTCGCTGCATCATTTCCAGGCATTGATCCTTGGAAACCTTGAGCATGCCGTCCAGTACCGAGAGATTGAGGATGCTCGGCACGATGCCGATCGACAGTCCCTGAATCTGGTGGGGTGCGTGCTTGTCATTGAGCAGGTCGCATTCTTCGGGTTCGACGCCCAATACACGGATGGCAGGCCAGGTGGCCTTGAGTATTTCGCCGATGCCGGTGATATGACCGCCGGTACCGATGCCACCGACAAAATAGTCCACCCGGCGGCCGGCGAATGCCCGGACAATTTCCCGAGCGGTGCCTTGGCGGTGGGTTTCGGGATTGGCCCCGTTACGCTGCTGATTGAGCATCACGTAATGGGGATTCTCCAGCTGCAGCTCCATGGCTTTCTGGCCATGGGAGTTGTTCCCCAAGCGACTATCGGACAGCACCACTTCGGCGCCATACAGGCGCAGCAATTTCTGTTTTTCCGGGCTGTAGTTGTCCGGGATCACCAGTACCACTTTGTAGCCCAGCACGTTGCCCGCCATCACCAGACCGATGCCGGTGTTGCCACCGCTGGGCTCGATGATGGTCTGCTGTTTGCCGCGTACCAGAATGCCTTTGCGTTCGGCATCGAGGATCATGCCCAGTGCGATGCGTGCTTTGTGACTGCCTCCGGGGTTCAGGGATTCGAGTTTGACGAAGACCTCCACGCCGAGGTCGGCGGAGAGTTTTTCCAGGCGCACGATCGGCGTTTGGCCGATGGCGTCGAGTATCGAGTTATGCAACATCAGATATGAGCTCATGGCCGCCCCATCAATACAAAGGCATGTCGGGTTCGACGTCACGAACCCAGTGTTTCATGCCGCCTTCAAGGACCCGGGTATTGGCGAAACCTGCCGCGAGCAAGGTGCTTGCGGCACGTTCGGCGCGTAAGCCGGCGTAACAGATGACGTAGTGGTTATGGCCGCGATCGAGGGAGTCGAGTCGGGTTTCCAGATCTTCGAGGGGGATGTGCAGCACGCCGGGCAATTGGCAGACTTCCAGCTCGGTAGCGTCGCGAACATCCAGCAAAATGTCGGCCTCGCCCCGGCGTTCCAGCAGTTGCTTGAGCAGTCCCGGTTTTATGTAGCGCTCCTGCGCCAGGGCCGGCGATGTCGACACGGCGCTGGCACAGCTGACGGCGGTTTGTTCGGCAAGCTGGCCGGTGCGCAGGGACGAGCAGCAGGGGCAATCGGCCCGCCGTTTGAAGCGTATTTCAGAAAACTTCATCGCCAGCGCATCGAAACACATCAGGCGCCCGACCAAAGGTTCGCCGATGCCAATGATCAACTTGAGCGCTTCGGTGGCCTGGATCATTCCGACAACGCCGGGCAGGACGCCGATCACGCCGCCTGCGCTGCAATTGGGCGACAGTTCCGCAGGTGGGCTTTTGGGGAACAAGCAGCGATAGCAGGGGCCGCCGCGATAGTTGAGGACACTGATCTGCCCGTCGAAACGGTAAATCGACCCATAGACCAGCGGTTTGCCCAGTTGCACGCAAGCATCGTTGATCAGATAGCGGGTCGAGAAGTTATCGGTACCGTCGACGACCACGTCGTACTGCCCGATCAGTTCCAGTGCGTTGTCGGTGTTCAGCGCCGTGTTATGCGCGTTGATCTGGATATGTTCGTTGAGGTCTTGCAGGCGTCTTTTGGCTGACTCGACTTTTGGCAGGCCCAAGGTGCTTTTGCCATGCACGATTTGCCGTTGCAGGTTGCTGCTTTCTACCACGTCGAAGTCGAGCAGCCCCAGTGTGCCGATGCCGGCAGCGGCCAGGTACATGCACACCGGTGAGCCCAGGCCGCCGGTGCCGATGACCAGCACCCTGGCTTTTTTCAGCTTCAGCTGACCTTCGCGGCCGACGCCCGGCAGGGTGATGTGCCGCACATAGCGCTGGACTTCCTCGTTGCTCAAGCGGTCCTGATCGATGCCGCCGGACGTGGCGAGCAGGACGTCGATGGTGCCGCCAGCGGGGAAGGCATCATCGGGTTCGATCAGCTCACCGTTGGCGGCAAACAGAAAATGCTCCTTGAATTGATTGTTCTCGTATTGCAGGTGCGCGCGCAGTTGTGGGTGGTCGGTGCAGATGCTTTCGAGCACTTCGCGCAACGTCGCGCCGCCGCCTTCAAGTTGCGAATCGGGCAGTTTGGCGACGCGAGCCAGGATGTCGGGGAAAGAGACAGCGTTCATGCGCAACTCCGTTTGTAGGTCATGGGTGGTTTCAAGAAAACGCCTGGCTGCAAATAAAACTCTGGCCATTCCATTCGAACAGTCTGGAACCGGATGCCGTGCCTTTACGCACATCGATGACCAGGTAGCTGACCGGATAAAGCGGTTCGCCCATGAACAGGGCCTTGTCCTGGTCCTCGTGGCTGAAATAGGCACCGACATCGGGGTGCGAGTGATAAATGACCGTAACGGGGTTATCGCTGCGAAGGCTTTTGTTCATCATCAACGTGTCTGCCACCGAGAAGGTGTAGCCCTCGGCTGCAGTGCGCTGATAGACCTCGGGGTTGCGTCGGTGCAGCTCGTTTTGAATGTTCTCGCCGATGTAGACGCTGCCATCTTTGAACACAAACCCGCAGCACTCGTCGGGGTAAGTGCTGCTGGCGTGTCGATAGATCTGCTCAAGTGTTTTGGGGCAGAGGCCTTCCATGTTTCTCTCGCGAAGTCAGGTGGATCAGTTCTTTTTGGCCAGCAGTTTTTCCACCGGGAGCTTGGTGATCGCAAACCCCGCTAGCAGAATTGCCGAATAGGTCATCAGGTCCTTGGAAATCGTCTGGCCTTCGTACCAGGAGCCGATGACTACGGCGAACACCGGGAAAATAATGAACACGAAAGACAGGATGATCGGGCTCAGGCGCTTGAGCAGCATGAAGTAGACGATGAAGCCGCCGACCGAAGCGACCAGCCCGAGGTAGAGCAGGGCGCTCCAGGAGCGCAGCGTAATGTCACTGAAAATCGGCGTTTCGAAGTACAACCCAGCCACGAACAGCATCAGGCCGGCGATGCCGATGGGCAGGGTGTTGTAGGTGATGACGCTGATGGCGCTGCCTTTCTGCTTGGTGATCACGTAGCACAGGGCGTGCATCACGGCCGCGGCGAGGATCGCAATGACCCCGAAAAACTCGGCATGGTCCAGGTGCAATCCCTGGCTGCGGATAATCATGTACAGGCTGCCAAAGCCGATCGCGATGCCGACAACTTGGGAAAAGTAGATTTTCTCGCGCAGAAACATAGCGGAAAAAATCAGGATGAACACTGGCATGCAGCTGAACAGCAGCGCAGTGAGCCCCGAAGAAACGTGCATTTCACCGTAGTTGAGCAAGTAGTAGGGAACGCTGAAGTAGGTCAGCGTGACAAACACAAAGAACCAGCGGCTTTCCCTGGGGAACAGTACCGGTTCGCGGCGCACTTTGGCGAAGCACAAGAACAATGGAAAGGCGATCAGAAAGCGCAGCCCCGCGGAGGTCAGCGGTGGCACGCTTTCGACGGCAATCTTGATGCCCAGCCAGGTCGTTCCCCAGCTCAGGCATACGATCAGGAACATCACACTGGTGATGGCACCCGCCAGCCACTGTTTTTGAGTCTTTTCACTATTTTCGATGACGGCTGACATTGGCATGGCAACATTTCTTCCATGAGGAGGAATTGACCTCTATATTGAAAGGCTTCATCCGGTAATTGAACCTGTTAAACCACACTATTAGGGCGAATGATGGCTGTCAAAATAAATAATGACATGGTGTCAATTGTGCGAGAGGGGCTGTCGAACGGTCAGGGCGTGAAGTACAAACGCCTTGCCGGCGCCATAGAAACGGGGATCCTCGATGGCGTGATCGAGCCCGGCTGCAAGCTGCCGCCCCACAGGATGCTGGCGGACAATCTCGGCGTGACCATTGGCACCATCAGTCGCGCGTACGGTGAGTTGGAGAAGCTGGGGTTGGTGGTGGCGCGGGTGGGTGATGGCACCTTTGTTCGCAAGCGCGGGCTGGAGCGCAAACGCGATGAGGGCTTTCGCAACGTCAGCGATGAGCCTCGGCAGTATTTCGACATGAGCCGCAACACCCATATTCCCGGTCAGGAAACCGTCTTTCTGGCCCAGAGTCTTCAAGCCCTGGCCAACAACCCCAAGGTGCTGCAGGACATCAGTCTCTATACCCCGGACGCGGGTTTGCCGCGCTATCGCGCCGCTGGCGCGCGCTGGTTGAAGCAAAGTGATTTTTCCCCCAGCGCCGATCAGGTGATCTGTGTCAACGGCGGCCAGCACGGTTTGCTGTGCGCGTTGATGGCGCTGCTGCGCTCAGGGGACACGGTGGTTACCGAACAACTGACCTACCCGGGGTTGATCACTGCTGCCCGCATGTTGGGCATTCGGTTGATTGGCCTGGATATGGACGATGAAGGTTTGCTGCCCTCGGCACTCGACGAGGTGTGCCGCACGCACCGGGTTTCAGCCCTTTACTGCACGCCAACGATTCAGAACCCGACGACCGCCGTGCTTTCGGTTGCGCGCCGAGAGGCGCTGGCCAGGGTTTGTCGCGAGCATAACCTGCTGGTCCTGGAGGACGAGGCCCACGGCGTACTGGTTGAAGATCGCCTGCCGCCCCTCAGCTACTTCGCGCCGGAACGCACGATTCTCATCAGTAGCTTGAGCAAGGCCGTTTCGGCAGGCTTGCGGGTGGGTTACCTGCATGCGCCGCAGGCGTTGATGAGTCGACTGGCGGCGGCCTTGAGGTCCACCTGCTGGATGGCGACACCTTTGACACTGGAGCTGGCAACCGCCTGGATAGAAAACGGCACGGCTGCCCACCTGCTGCAGCAGCAGATACTTGAGATGAGGCGTCGCAAGGCATTGGTTGAGGATCTGCTGGTGGGGCTCGCCTACAAGACGCATTTAAACAGTCCGCACTTCTGGATCGAGGTCCCGGAGCCATGGCGGGCTTCGGAAATCGAAGCGGAGCTCAAGCAAAGCAATTACCTGGTCTCGACGGCTGAATCCTTCGCGGTGGGGCATGCGGCAGTGCCGCAGTTCATTCGGGCGAGTATCTGCAATACATCGGATGATGATCAGATGCTGCGCGAAGGGTTTGAGGCGCTTGCCGTGGCTTTGGGGCAGGGCGCAGGGCGGTTTAGTTTGTGATGTGTGGCAAGGGGGCTTGCCCGAATGCCTATTGTAGGAGCGAGCTTGCTCGCGATGGACGTTAACGATAACGCGTATTATCTGAATAAACGCGCCGCCCTAGAGTCCATCTCGAGCAAGCTCGCTCCTACAGTTTACGGCGGTGAAATTACTTGAACCGCCGCTCCACGCCTTTCTCCACCAGAATCTTCGCCGAAATCTCTTCCACCGAAAAATGCGTGGAATTGATGTGCGCGATGTTCTCGCGGCGGAACAGGTTCTCCACTTCCCGTACTTCGAACTCGCACTGGGCATAGCTCGAATAGCGGCTGTTGGGCTTGCGCTCGTTGCGAATCGCGGTGAGGCGGTCCGGGTCGATGGTCAGGCCGAACAGCTTTTGCTGGTGGGCGCGCAGGGCGGTGGGCAGCTGCAGGCGCTCCATGTCGTCTTCGGTCAGCGGGTAATTCGCCGCGCGGATGCCGAATTGCATGGCCATGTATAGACAGGTCGGAGTCTTGCCGCAGCGCGAGACACCTACCAGAATCAGATCGGCCTTGTCGTAATAGTGCGTGCGGGCGCCGTCATCGTTGTCGAGGGCGAAGTTCACCGCCTCGATGCGCTCCATATAATTGGAGTTGTGGCCAATGGAATGGGACTTGCCGACCGAATACGACGAATGCTCGCTCAATTCCTGCTCCAGGGGCGCGAGGAAGGTCGAGAAAATGTCAATCATGAAACCATTTGACGTTGCGAGGATCTCACGGATGTCCTGATTGACAATGGTGTCGAATATTATCGGCCGAAATCCGTCCTTTTCGGCGGCGTTGTTGATTTGTTGTACCATGGCCCGCGCTTTATCCACGTTATCGATATACGGGCGGATGACTTTGCTGAAGGTAATATTCTCGAATTGCGCCAACAGGCTTTGACCGAGAGTCTCGGCTGTAATGCCCGTGCCGTCGGAGATAAAGAAAGCGGATCGTTTCATTTGCGCCTTGGGCCTTAAGCTAGTGACAATTCTTGGATATGATAGGCGCGGTTTGCCGGCCTCGAATGGCCTGCATTCTCACTTATTTTCCAGGTCCAGGCCATAACGCTGGCAAATGCTCCTCTGAGCCGCCGGCGTCCTGAGCTTTTCCAACACAGTTAGTGGAGAGATCACCTTGGTAGAGTACGTAGTTTCCCTCGATAAGCTCGGCGTCCACGATGTAGAGCATGTGGGGGGCAAGAACGCATCCCTGGGCGAGATGATCAGTAACCTTGCAGGTGCCGGTGTATCGGTTCCTGGTGGCTTTGCTACAACGGCTCAGGCTTACCGTGACTTCCTTGAACTAAGCGGTCTGAACGAACAGATCCACGCCGCACTCGATGCGCTGGACATCGAAGACGTGAACGCCCTGGCGAAAACCGGCGCGCAAATCCGTCAATGGATCATGGATGCCGAATTCCCCGAAAAACTCAACGCCGAAATCCGCACCGCGTTCGCCACGCTGTCGGCCGGCAACCCTGACATGGCCGTCGCCGTGCGTTCTTCGGCTACCGCTGAAGACTTGCCCGACGCTTCCTTCGCCGGTCAGCAGGAAACCTTTCTCAATATCCGTGGTGTCGAGAACGTTATTCGCGCCGCCAAGGAAGTGTTCGCTTCGTTGTTCAACGACCGCGCCATTTCCTACCGCGTACACCAGGGTTTCGACCATAAACTGGTAGCCTTGTCTGCCGGTGTGCAGCGCATGGTGCGTTCGGAAACCGGCACTGCCGGCGTAATGTTCACCCTCGACACCGAATCGGGTTTCCGTGACGTGGTGTTCATCACCGGTGCTTACGGCCTGGGTGAAACCGTCGTACAAGGCTCGGTGAACCCGGACGAATTCTACGTTCACAAGCACACCCTGGCCGCCGGTCGTCCGGCCATTTTGCGCCGCAACCTGGGCAGCAAAGCCATCAAGATGATCTACGGCGAAGTGGCCACGGCCGGCAAGTCGGTCAAGACCATCGATGTCGACAAGGCCGATCGTGCGCGTTTCTGCCTCAGCGACGCTGAAGTCAACGAACTGGCCAAGCAAGCAATGATCATCGAGAAGCACTACAAGTGCCCGATGGACATCGAGTGGGCCAAAGACGGCGACGACGGCAAGCTGTACATCGTTCAGGCCCGTCCTGAAACCGTGAAGAGCCGCACCTCGGCCAACGTCATGGAGCGCTACCTGCTCAAGGAAACCGGCACTGTACTGGTTGAAGGTCGTGCCATCGGCCAGCGTATCGGCGCCGGCAAGGTGCGGATCATCAAGGACGTGTCCGAGATGGACAAAGTCCAGCCAGGCGACGTACTGGTCTCCGACATGACCGACCCGGACTGGGAACCGGTAATGAAGCGCGCCAGCGCCATCGTCACTAACCGTGGCGGGCGTACCTGCCACGCGGCGATCATCGCTCGCGAACTGGGGATCCCGGCCGTCGTGGGTTGCGGCAACGCCACCGAGCTGTTGAAAGACGGCCAGGGCGTTACCGTGTCCTGCGCTGAAGGCGACACCGGTTATATCTTCGAAGGCGAACTGGGCTTCGATATCAAGAAGAACTCCATCGACGCCATGCCTGATCTGCCGTTCAAGATCATGATGAACGTCGGTAACCCGGACCGTGCCTTCGACTTTGCGCAGTTGCCGAACGCTGGTGTGGGCCTGGCCCGTCTGGAATTCATCATCAACCGCATGATCGGCGTGCACCCCAAGGCGCTGCTGAACTACGCCGGGCTGCCGCAGGACATCAAGGACAGCGTCGACAAGCGCATTGCCGGCTACGATGATCCGGTCGGTTTCTACGTCGAGAAGCTGGTCGAGGGCATCAGCACCCTGGCTGCTGCGTTCACCCCGAAAAAGGTCATCGTGCGTCTGTCGGACTTCAAGTCCAACGAATACGCGAACCTGATCGGCGGCAAACTCTACGAGCCGGAAGAAGAAAACCCGATGCTGGGCTTCCGTGGCGCCTCGCGTTACATCAGCGAAGCGTTCCGCGACTGCTTCGAGCTCGAATGCCGTGCCCTGAAGCGCGTGCGCAACGAGATGGGCCTGACCAACGTCGAAATCATGGTGCCGTTCGTCCGTACCCTGGGCGAAGCCAGCCAGGTAATCGACCTGTTGGCGGAGAACGGCCTGAAGCGCGGCGAAAACGGCCTGCGCATCATCATGATGTGCGAACTGCCGTCCAACGCCATTCTGGCTGAAGAGTTCCTCGAGTTCTTCGATGGTTTCTCCATCGGTTCCAACGACCTGACCCAGTTGACCCTGGGCCTGGATCGCGACTCCGGGATCATCGCGCACCTGTTCGACGAGCGTAATCCGGCGGTCAAGAAGCTGTTGGCCAATGCCATTGCGGCGTGCAACAAGGCCGGCAAATACATCGGTATTTGCGGCCAGGGCCCTTCCGATCACCCTGACCTGGCCAAATGGCTGATGGAACAAGGTATCGAAAGTGTTTCGTTGAACCCCGATTCCGTACTGGAAACCTGGTTCTTCCTGGCAGAAGCTCAGGTTCCGGTCTGATAGGTGAATGAAGTGTCGGTCAGCCCTGGCTGACCGACACTTTTAGATTCAAGTAGGGCGGGCTCCATCTGGATGCCGCCCTTTTTTGTGCAAGAGCATTATGCAAAGCAGCAGCAACCTATTTCCTGTGGCCTTGATCAGCGCCGAACGTCGTGGCGATCTGAGCGAGGACGTCTATCGCTTGAAACCGGGCAACAGCCCGGATGGCACCGTGGAACTGGCCGTCACCCGCTTGGGCATGGCCGATGGGCCGCAAGTGCGCGGTGTTCCGGTCATCCTGCTTCACGGCAGTTTTTCCAACCGGCGCTTCTGGTATTCACCCAAAGGCCTGGGGCTGGGTGCCTATCTGGCGCGGGCCGGCTTTGATGTGTGGATTCCCGAGATGCGCGGCCACGGCTTGTCCCGACGCAATCAGAACTATCCCAAGAACCGCGTCGCCGACTATGCCCGCTACGATCTGCCGGCGATTGGCGCGTTCGTTTGCGAGCAAAGTGGCCAGATTCCCCATTGGCTCGGGCATTCGCTGGGTGGCATCACCCTGGCGGCGGCCTTGGGTGGCCAGTACCTGGGCGAACCCGCAGTGGCGTCCGCGGCATTTTTCGGCACCCAGGTCAGCCGCACCTACTGGCCGTTGAAAATTCCACCGGTAGAGTGGAGCGGGCGCTTTATTTTGAAGCGTTTTTCCCAGATATCCGGTTCCCGGTTAAAACGCGGCCCCGAGGACGAGCCGATTGGCCTGGCCCTGGAAGGCATGCGCTGGTACGGGCTGTTCGGCCGTTTCGGCGATGCCGAAAAAGACTGGTGGGCGGGGCTGGCCGAGGTTCAGGTGCCGGTGCTGGCGGTCAGTGCCACAGGTGATCATCAGGATCCGACGTGGGCCTGTCGCAAACTCTTCGATCAGTTTGACGGTGAACAAAAACAGTTCGTTTGCCTGGGGCGTGAACAAGGCTTTAGTGACAATTTTGGCCATGTCGAGATGCTGGTCAGCAAAAGTGCACAAGCAGAGGTCTGGCCACTGGTGGCGCGCTGGTTGAAAGATCAGCAAGGGCCATTGCTGACCCAGGAGTCGAATCTGGCTGCAGCAGTCTGAACCGAGCGCTCTAACAAGGGCGTTTCGCTCTGCTCGACTAACGGCTAAGATATGACGCATTGAACTGTTTTGGTCACTTTCGGTTACCGGGTCAGCCTGTATGTTCGTGCCGCTTGAGCGTCTGATCAATCTGGTAGAAGGCTACCGCCAGACCTTCGAGGTCGAAGGGCGGAGCCTGCTCTTGCTAGTGCTGGATAATCAGCCATTGTTGCTCGAAGACAGCTGTCCCCATCGAGGCGCGCCGTTATCTGCGGGCACGGTGGTGGACAATGTGTTGCGTTGCACCCGGCACGGCATGGAGTTCGAATTGCCCAGCGGGCGGGCCTTGCAGCCGTCCTGCCCGGGCTTGAATATGCTGAAACTGGTCTATGATGGTGACCGCATAGGTGTTGACATCTAGGCTCAAACCTTGAATATCCGACGCCGGAATTCGTTTGTTAGCGTAACCGCTGCGATTTTCGACTCTTTCTATCGTGTGCTTTCCCTTACAGGAGTTTCTCGATGAAACATTACCTTACTCCCGACCTGTGTGACGCCTACCCGGAACTGGTGCAGGTGGTCGAACCGATGTTCAGCAATTTTGGCGGTCGTGATTCCTTCGGCGGCGAAATCGTGACCATCAAGTGCTTCGAAGACAACTCGCTGGTCAAGGAGCAGGTCGATCTCAAAGGGAACGGCAAGGTGCTGGTAGTCGATGGTGGTGGTTCGCTGCGCCGGGCACTGCTCGGTGACATGCTTGCCGAGAAGGCCGCGAAGAACGGTTGGGAAGGGCTGGTGATCTACGGTTGCATCCGGGATGTCGACGTCATCGCGCAAACCGATCTGGGCGTCCAGGCCCTGGCCAGTCACCCGATGAAGACGGACAAACGCGGTATTGGTGATCTCAACGTTGCAGTGACCTTTGCTGGCGTGACCTTTCGTCCAGGCGAATACATTTATGCGGACAATAACGGCGTGATCATCTCGCCAAGCCCGCTGAAGATGCCTGAATAAAACGTTCGACCAAGCAAGGGGTAAGGATGTTCGAGGAAGAAAACGCGCAGTGGGGGCTGGTTCACGCCCTGGTGCTGGATGGTAAAGGCGGTGCGCGTTCGATTGCCCGGACTGAACTGGATGACCTGCAACTGCAGCCATACGAGAGCCTTTGGCTGCATTGGGATCGCAGTCACCCGCAAACCCAGACCTGGCTGCGTAAATACAGCGGTCTGAGCGAATTCAGTTGCGACCTGCTGCTTGAAGAAAATACCCGGCCACGGCTGTTGCCGTTGCCGGACAGCGAACTGCTGCTGTTTTTGCGCGGGATTAACCTCAATCCGGGCGCCGAACCGGAAGACATGGTCTCGGTACGGATCTTCGGTTCCGCCCAGCGTGTGATTTCCCTGCGTTTGCGACCATTGCGGGCCACCGATGAACTATTGGTGTGCCTGGATGAAGGCAAAGGGCCGAAAACCGCCTCTGAAATCATCCTTTATATGGCTCAGTACCTGACCCACAAGGTTCAGGATATTGTCAGCAGCCTCTCGGAAATCGTCGATGAGGAAGAAGAAAAGCTGGATGCCGACGAACGGTATACTCCGGAACATGGCGCCATTTTGCAGATCCGCCGAAGAGCCGCCGCACTGAAACGTTTCCTTGCTCCGCAGCGGGATATTTTCGGTCAGCTGACCCGGATCAAATTGCCGTGGTTCGTCGAAGACGATGGCGACTATTGGAACGAATTGAACAACAGCCTGACGCGCTACCTGGAAGAGCTGGAATTGACCAGAGAACGCGTGGGGCTTGTGCTGGAGGCCGAGGACCGGCGTTTGAGCGTGCGCATGAATCGCACGATGTACCGTTTCGGAATCATCACCTGTATCTTTCTGCCGATGAGTTTTCTGGCCGGTTTGCTGGGAATAAATGTCGGCGGAATACCCTTCTCCGAGAGCCCGTATGGCTTCCTCGTGGCCTGTCTGATGATGCTCTCGGTGGGTCTGGGACAGTGGTGGTTGTTCCGTCGTTTGCGCTGGGTCTGATGGATTGCCATGTGACCCGAAGAATTTTCACCGCGTCTTTCACAGACATCTCGAGAGGTGCGTATGCACGATCCGTTCGAACAGTCTTTGCGTGACATGCTCCAGGCGTCACCGTCCACCCGTGACGATGATGCCTGCCTGGGCCGCGTGCTGAAAACCGCCAACCGTCAGGTGGGTGCGGGTGATCTGTTCAGCTTGCTGGGGCGCTGGTTGCCGGCGCTGATGATCGCCCTCAATAACGGCTCGGCCCATGTCTCACCGGTTTCCCGGCGTAAATCTACTGCCCGCACTGCTGATAAGGCTGATTGAATATGGAACTTGATCTCTGGACTCAGAGCCTCGTCACTGCGATGACTGCATTGTGGACCAAGGTAGCGAATTTCATCCCCAACCTGTTTGGCGCACTGGTGGTGTTGCTGTTGGGGTTCGTCGTGGCCAAGCTGCTCGACACCTTGCTCTCCAAATTACTGGCAAAACTGGGACTAGATCGGCTGATGGGCGGTACCGGTTTGACCAAGCTTTTGTCCCGAGCGGGCCTGCAGGTGCCGATCTCGACCTTGATCGGCAAGATCGTGTATTGGTTCGTTTTGCTGATTTTTTTGGTTTCTGCTGCAGAATCACTTGGCTTGGAAAGAGTTTCGGCTACGCTCGATATGTTGGCGCTGTATTTGCCGAAGGTCTTTGGCGCCGCGCTGGTGTTGCTGGTAGGGGTTTTGTTGGCGCAGTTGGCCAACGGGCTGGTACGCGGCGCAGCAGAGGGCGTAGGTCTGGATTACGCGGCAGGCCTTGGACGTATCGCCCAGGGCTTGGTGATCATCATCAGTATTTCGGTCGCAATCAGTCAGTTGGAGGTCAAAACTGACCTGCTCAACCATGTGATTGTCATCGTTTTGATAACCGTTGGTCTGGCAGTTGCCTTGGCCATGGGGTTGGGAAGCCGGGAAATCGCCGGGCAGATTCTTGCGGGAATTTATGTGCGTGAGTTGTATCAGGTGGGGCAACAAGTGCGTGTTGGCGAGGTCGAAGGGCAGATCGAAGAGATCGGCACGGTTAAAACCACACTGCTGACCGATGAGGGTGAGCTAGTCTCTCTCTCCAATCGGATGATGCTGGAACAGCATGTGAGTAGCCGCTAACCCGGCAAACCCTGCTAATGTATGCCGCCGCAAAAGGCCCGCTAATCCGGGCCGCGGTGGACATTGACCTGACTGTCGGCACTGACTCGTTTTGAATAAAGCCCAATCGCTATCCATGCGCTACGACCCCCGCGAGCTCTCTGATGAGGAGTTGGTCGCGCGCTCGCACACCGAGCTGTTTCACGTAACACGCGCCTATGAAGAGTTGATGCGGCGCTACCAGAGAACCTTATTTAACGTTTGTGCGCGGTATTTAGGGAACGATCGTGACGCAGATGATGTCTGTCAGGAAGTGATGTTGAAGGTGCTGTATGGTTTGAAGAACTTCGAGGGCAAATCGAAGTTCAAGACATGGCTATACAGCATCACGTACAACGAATGCATCACGCAGTATCGGAAGGAACGGCGTAAGCGTCGCTTGATGGACGCGTTGAGTCTCGACCCCCTCGAGGAAGCATCTGATGAGAAGATGCCGAAACCCGAGGATAAGGGTGGACTTGATCGCTGGTTGGTGTATGTGAACCCGATTGACCGGGAAATTCTGGTGCTACGATTTGTCGCAGAGCTGGAATTTCAGGAGATCGCAGACATCATGCACATGGGTTTGAGTGCTACAAAAATGCGTTACAAACGCGCTCTAGATAAATTGCGTGAGAAATTTGCAGGCATTGCTGAAACTTAGTTCAGCGCAAATATCTCTTACGTGTAGGCAAGTTCTGATAGACTTGCCGCCGAGTTGTCCCCCGGTTTGCGGGACTGCTTCACAATCACCAGATGGGGATTTAACGGATGAAACTGAAAAACACCTTGGGCTTTGCCATTGGTTCTTTTATTGCCGCTACTTCGTTCGGCGCGCTGGCACAAGGCCAAGGCGCAGTTGAAATCGAAGGCTTCGCCAAGAAAGAACAGTACGACAGCGCCCGTGATTTCAAAAACAACGGCAACCTGTTCGGCGGTTCGGTTGGTTACTTCCTGACTGACGACGTTGAACTGCGTCTGGCCTACGACGAAGTGCACAACGTACGTTCCGAAGACGGTCGTAACATCAAGGGCTCTGATACCGCTCTGGATGCTCTGTACCACTTCAACAACCCTGGCGACATGATCCGTCCTTACGTCTCCGCCGGTTTCTCCGATCAGAGCATCGGTCAGAACGGCCGTAGCGGTCGTAACGGTTCCACCTTCGCCAACGTTGGCGGCGGTGCCAAACTGTACTTCACCGAGAACTTCTACGCCCGTGCCGGCGTTGAAGCTCAGTACAACATCGACCAGGGCGACACCGAGTGGGCTCCAAGCGTCGGTATCGGCGTGAACTTCGGTGGCGGCTCCAAGCCTGCTGCAGCTCCAGCTCCAGCTCCAGCTGAAGTGTGTGCAGACAGCGATAACGATGGCGTGTGCGACAACGTCGACAAGTGCCCGGACACCCCAGCCAACGTAACTGTTGATGCTGATGGCTGCCCAGCAGTTGCTGAAGTTGTTCGTGTTGAGCTGGACGTGAAATTCGACTTCGACAAGTCGGTAGTCAAGCCTGCCAGCTACGGCGACATCAAAAACCTCGCTGACTTCATGAAGCAGTACCCATCCACCAGCACTACTGTTGAAGGTCACACTGACTCCGTCGGTCCTGACGCTTACAACCAGAAACTGTCCGAGCGTCGTGCAAACGCCGTTAAGCAAGTTCTGACCAACCAGTACGGTGTTGAATCGACCCGCGTTCAGTCCGTTGGTTACGGCGAATCCCGCCCAGTTGCCGATAACGCAACTGATTCGGGCCGCGCTGTAAACCGTCGCGTAGAAGCGCAGGTTGAAGCTGCCGCTAAGTAATTAGCTCGCTGCTCTGAAAAGCCCGGCTTAGGCCGGGCTTTTCTTTGTCTGCGATTTGATGGCTGGTCCGCACATTCCCCTGTGTAAAGGCTAGTTCCCTGGGTGCGAGGAGTACATAAATCCGGGGTAGGAGCTGGCGAAGCCTGCGATCTTTTCGGCGGTCGATGGAAGTGTCGCGGCTGACGCCAGGATCAAAAGATCGCAGGCTGCGGCAGCTCCTACGGTAGACGGGGTGTCCATAAATCCGGCGTAGGAGCTGGCGAAGCCTGCGATCTTTTCGGCGGTCGATGGAAGTGCCGCGGCTGACGCCAGGATCAAAAGATCGCAGCCTGCGGCAGCTCCTACGGTAGACGGGGTGTCCATAAATCCGGCGTAGGAGCTGGCGAAGCCTGCGATCTTTTCAGCGGTCGATGGAAGTGTCGCGGCTGACGCCAGGATCAAAAGATCGCAGCCTGCGGCAGCTCCTACGGTAGACGGGGTGTCCGCAAATCCCGTGTAGGAGCTGGCGAAGCCTGCGATCTTTTCAGCGGTCGATGAGGGTAATACGGTATCTACAGGGCCACGTCTGCGCACCACTCTGCCGCTGGCAGCGATTTTTTGACGTCTTCACAAGCCGCCACAGCGCCAATCACCAGGATAGCCGGGCTTTTCAACTGGAAGGCGAGGGCGTCTTCCTGCATGGCGGTCAGATCGCTCCGACATTCCCTTTGCTGTGGCAGCGAAGCGTTTTCAATCATCGCCACCGGCGTATCGGCCGCCAAGCCGCCGGCCAGCAGTTGCTCGCGAATTTCGCTGAGTTTGGCCACGCCCATGTAGATCACCAGCGTCGTGCCGCCCTGGGCCAGGGCCTGCCAGTTCAGGCTGCTGTCGTCTTGAGTGTGGGCGGTCACCAGGGTTACGCCACGGCTGATGCCGCGCAGTGTCAGCGGGATATTGCATTGCGTCGCTCCGGCCAGGCCGGCGGTGATGCCATTGACCATTTCGACTGCAATCCCGTGGGTCCTGAGCCACTGCGCTTCTTCACCGCCACGGCCGAAAATGCACGGGTCACCGCCTTTGAGCCGCACCACGCATTTATCTTGGCGGGCATAGCGCAACATCAGGCGATGAATGAACTCCTGTGGTGTGGAGCGACAGCCGCCGCGTTTGCCGACGGCAATGATGCGTGCCTGTGGGCAATGGGCCAGGACAGCCTCGTTGACCAGATCATCGATCAGCACCACATCGGCTTCGCCCAGGGCGCGCACCGCTTTGAGGGTCAGCAATTCGGGATCGCCAGGACCTGCGCCCACCAGCCAGACTTTTGCGCTCATGTTCTATTCCTCACGAAGTTACGGCTATCGGTTGGGCAGTAGCGGCCAACAAACGCTTGATTTCCGGTACGCAGGAGCCGCATTGAGTGCCGCAGCCCAGTTCTTGTTTCAAACCATTCAGATCCAGACCGCGCCGGATGCCGGCGCAGACCGCGTTTTGGCTGACGTTTTTGCAGTTGCATAAGGTCTTGTTGGCGGACGGGTCGCTAATCGCGCTACCCGGTGGGGTGCTCAGCGGTGCCAGCAGCCAGCGGCGCAATTGTTCGTCGGCTGTGCCCTCGAGCCACAGGCTTTGCAGCCAATGCCGGGCGAGGGTTTCACCGGCCAGGCGGATGGCGGTGATGCGTCCGCTCTCGATCCGCACTCGCTTGCCAATGGAGCGCCGTGGGTCGTCATAGGCCAGTACGGGTCCTTCGTTAAGCCCCAACTGTTGATCGATATCCCTGAGTAACTGCGGGTCAGGCGCGACGGCGCTGGCAGCGCGTATAAGCAGCGCTGGACGCTCGCGGCCAGTCAGGCTGAGGCTGACGTAGGTAAAGGCCTCACAGAGCGGTCGCAGGGCCTCGAAATGCTCCTGCACGTTGCCTTCGATCAAGGCAAACAGCTGCCAGGGCAGCTGCACCGGTTCGATGCGCACGCCACTGTGTTTGAGTTCCGGTTGTTTGGACAGCGGGTCGAATGCCGGTTGCGTGATGGTGTTGATGCCACCCTTGAGGAAGCGATCGCCCCAGTGCATTGGCAGGAAGGCCTGGCCAGGGCGGACGCTGTCATCGCTACCGACCGCGACGATCAGGTTGCCGCGGCGGCTTTTGAGACTGACCAGATCCCCGGCTTGCAGGCGATGCCGGCGCAATTCGTCGGGGTGCAGGCTCAATATCGCTTCGTTGACGTGGCCGAACAACTGCGCGGCGGTGCCAGTGCGGCTCATGCCGTGCCATTGGTCGCGCAGGCGACCGGTGATCAGGGTCAGCGGGAAGCGCGCGTCGCGCTGCTCCTTGGCGGCGCGGTAGGGGTCGGCAACAAACCGGGCCCGGCCGCTGGCGGTCGGAAAAATCCCGTCGACGTACAGCCGAGGCGTTCCCTCAAGCGCGCCGCCGGGGAAGGGCCATTGCTGCGGGCCGATCCGGTCGAGCAAGGCGTGGCTGATGCCGGACAGGTCGAGGTCACGGTCGCGGGTCAGCTCTTTGTATTCGTCAAAGACCTGCGCCGGATCGTTGAAGGCGAACAGGCTGGGTTGTCCCGGGCGCAGACGTTGTTCCAGGCGTTGAGCGAAATCCACAGTGATGGCCCAGTCCGCCCGTGCTTCGCCGGGTGCGGTAATGGCGCGGCGAACGTGGGAAATACGCCGCTCCGAATTGGTTACCGTGCCTTCCTTCTCGCCCCAGCTGGCAGCAGGCAACAGCAAATCGGCGAACGGCGCGGTTTCGGTGGTGCGGAAGGCTTCCTGCAATACCACGAACGGGCAGGCCTGCAAGGCCTCGCGCACTGCATTTTGATCCGGCAGCGATTGTGCCGGGTTGGTGCAGGCGATCCACAAGGCTTTGATCTTGCCGTTGCGCACCTGTTCGAACAGCTCGATGGCGGTCAGTCCGGGGCTTTCAGGCAGCTGCTCGACACCCCAATAGCTGGCGACTTCCGCACGGTGCTCAGGGTTGGCGGCTTCGCGGTGGCCCGGCAGCAGGTTCGACAGGCTGCCGGTTTCGCGACCGCCCATGGCATTTGGCTGACCGGTCAGAGAGAAAGGTCCGGCGCCCGGCTTGCCGATTTGCCCGGTGGCCAGGTGGAGGTTGATCAGCGCGCTGTTTTTTGCGCTGCCAGCGGTGGACTGGTTGAGCCCCATGCACCACAGCGACAGGAAACTTGGCGAGGTGCCAATCCACTCGACACATTGCTGCAGTTGCTCGGTGCTGATCCCGCATAACTGCGCGACCATCTGTGGTGTGTAATCACGGACCAGGTTTTTCAGCTCGGCCAGGCCTTCGGTGTGGGCCTTGATGAAGTCACGGTCGATCCAGTCTTCCCACAGCAGCAGATGCAAAATCCCATGGAACAGCGCGACATCGGTCCCGGGCAGAATCGCCAGATGCAGGTCCGCCAGCTCACAGGTGTCGGTGCGCCGTGGGTCGATGACGATGACTTTCATCTGCGGCCGGCGATTTTTGGCTTCTTCCAGTCGACGAAACAGCACCGGGTGGGCGTAGGCCATGTTGCTGCCGACGATCATTACGCAATCGCTCAGTTCCAGGTCTTCATAGCTGCACGGCGGGGAATCGGCACCGAGGCTGCGCTTGTAGCCGACCACCGCCGAGGACATGCACAGCCGTGAATTGCTGTCGATATTGTTGGTGCCGACCAGCGCCCGGGCGAGCTTGTTGAAGGCGTAGTAATCCTCGGTCAACAGTTGCCCGGAGATGTAAAACGCCACGCTGTCCGGGCCGTGTTCGTTGATGGTCTCGGCAAATACATTGGCCGCATGATCCAGCGCGGTATCCCAATTGGTGCGGCTGCGGGCCAGACCTTTGCCGAGCCGCAGTTCCGGGTACAGCGCCCGTGCCGTGAGGTCGCCGGTCAGGTGCAGGCTCGCACCTTTGCTGCACAATTTGCCGAAGTTGGCCGGGTGCGTCGGGTCGCCGCTGACGCCGAGGATCTGCTCGCCATCATGCTCGATCAACACACCGCAACCGACCCCGCAGTAACAGCAGGTCGAGGCGGTCGTCTGGCGGTTCATCAGACTGCGTCCCGCAATGCCAGCATCACCCGGCCATTTTCCACTCGGGCCTGATGATGGTGGGCGCAGCCGATGTCCGGGGCCTGGGCTTCGCCGGATTCGAGATCGATCTGCCAATTGTGCAGCGGGCACGCGACCCGCTTGCCGTAGATCAAACCTTGAGAGAGCGGGCCGCCCTTGTGCGGGCAACGGTCATCCAGCGCGAAAACCTCGTCATCGCTGGTGCGAAAGATCGCTATATCGCCTTTCGGGCCGCGAATGACCCGCGAGCCGAGGGCATTGATTTCTTCCAGGGCGCAGATATCCAGCCAGTTCATGCCAGCACCTCCAGCTGTTTCACCACGATGGTGTCGAACTCTTTCTTCAGCAGCGGCTGTTCCAGACGTTCCTTCCACGGGTCCTGTTCGAACGACAAGGAAAATTGCAGGCGCTCATTGAGGGCCTTGCGTCGTAGCGGATCTTCCAGCACGGCTTTCTTGATGTGCTCCATGCCGACCCGCTGCAGGTAGTGCACGGTGCGCTCGAGGTAGAAGGCTTCTTCGCGATACAGCTGCAGGAAGGCGCCGTTGTACTCGCGCACTTCTTCGGCGGTTTTCAGCTTGACGAAGAACTCCGCCACCTCGGTCTTGATCCCGCCATTGCCGCCGATGTACATCTCCCAGCCGGAGTCCACGCCGATGATGCCGACGTCCTTGATCCCGGCTTCCGAGCAGTTCCGTGGGCAG
The DNA here is from genome assembly GCF_059716055.1 of Pseudomonas sp. LBUM1658. Classification (NCBI taxonomy): domain Bacteria; kingdom Pseudomonadati; phylum Pseudomonadota; class Gammaproteobacteria; order Pseudomonadales; family Pseudomonadaceae; genus Pseudomonas; species Pseudomonas sp. LBUM1658. The sequence goes on along the minus strand of NZ_CP166798.1, from coordinate 4,728,270 downwards.
CCAGAGACTGCCAGCTTGACCTTGTGCGGCGACCACATGTTGAACAGGTCATGTTCCAGCTCGATCCCCAGTTGGGTCGAGTTCTGCGTGCCGAAGCGGCAGAACTCGCTGCCGACGCAGGTTTTCACGGTGCGGATGGATTTTCCGTAGGCGTGGCCGGACGGCATGTCGAGGTCTTTCCAGACACCCGGCAAGTCGTCCTTCTTGATCCCCAGCAAGTCGATGCGCTGGCCGCCGGTGACCTTGACCATCGGCACGTTGTACTTGTCCGCCACATCGGCGATGCGCCGCAACTCGGAAGGGTTGGTGACGCCGCCCCACATCCGCGGAACCACCGAATAGGTGCCGTCTTTCTGGATGTTGGCGTGGGCCCGTTCGTTGATCAGGCGCGACTGCGGGTCATCCTTGGCTTCGCCGGGCCAGGTGGAAATCAGGTAGTAGTTCAGCGCCGGACGGCAGGTGGCGCAGCCGTTCGGGGTGCGCCAGTTCAGGTAACCCATGGTTCCGGCGATGGTTAGCAGATGCTGTTCGCGGATCGCCTGGCGAATCTGCCCATGGTTGAGGTCGCTGCAGCCACAGATGGCTTTTTCGCTTTTCGGTTTGACGTCCGCCGCGCCGCCGACGGTATTGATCAGGATCTGCTCCACCAGGCCGGCGCAGGAACCGCAGGAGCTGGCGGCTTTGGTGTGCTTCTTGACGTCGTCGACGCTGAACAGGCCGTGTTCCTGAATCGCCTTGACGATGGTGCCTTTGCACACGCCGTTGCAGCCGCAGACTTCGGCCGTGTCGGCCATGCTCATGGCTTTGTCCTGGCCTTGGTGGCCGACGTCACCGAGGGCGTTTTCACCGAACATCAGGTGGTCACGGATTTCGCCGATGCCATGGCTCTCGCGGATCTGCCGGAAGTACCAGCCGCCGTCGGCGGTGTCGCCGTACAGGCAGGCACCGACCAGCACGTCATCCTTGATCACCAGCTTCTTGTAGACGCCGCCGATGGGGTCGGAAAGGGTGATGGTTTCAGTGCCTTCGCCACCCATGAAGTCGCCAGCGGAGAACAGGTCGATGCCGGTGACTTTCAGTTTGGTTGAAGTCACCGAGCCCTTGTAGGTAGCGAAGCCCAGTTGCGCGAGGTGGTTGGCGCAGACCTTGGCTTGTTCGAACAGCGGCGCGACCAGGCCGTAGGCGATACCGCGGTGGCTGGCGCATTCGCCGATTGCATAGATGCGCGGGTCGTAGGTTTGCAGGGTGTCATTGACCAGGATCCCGCGGTTGCAGGGAATGCCGGATTTTTCCGCGAGTTCGGTGTTTGGGCGAATGCCGGCGGCCATCACCACCAGGTCGGCGGGGATGATATCGCCGTTCTTGAATTGCACCGAGCCGACCCGACCGTTGCCAGCGTCGTGCAAGGCCTGGGTCTGTTCGCACAGGCGAAAGTTCAGGCCGCGGCTTTCCAGGGCGCTTTGCAGCAGTTGGCCGCTGGTTTTATCCAGTTGCCGCTCCAGCAGCCATTCGCCGATGTGCACCACGGTCACGTGCATGCCGCGCAGCATCAGGCCGTTTGCGGCCTCCAGGCCGAGCAGGCCGCCACCGATGACCACCGCATGCTTGTGGGTCTTGGCGGTGTCGATCATCGCCTGGGTGTCGGCGATGTCGCGGTAGCCGATCACGCCCTGCAAGGTATTGCCCGGAATCGGCAGAATGAAAGGCGTCGAGCCGGTGGCGATCAACAGGCGATCGTATTCGGCCTCGGTGCCGTCTTCGGCAATCACCCGACGCTTGACCCGGTCGATCTCCACCACTTTGCGGTTGAGCAGCAACTTGATGTTGTTTTCCAGGTACCAGCTCAGGTCGTTGAGCACGATCTCTTCGAAGGTCTGCTCACCGGCCAGTACCGGCGACAGCAGGATGCGGTTGTAGTTGGTATGGGGTTCGGCGCCGAAGACCGTGATGTCGTACAGCTCGTTACTCAGCTTGAGCAGCTCTTCCAGGGTGCGCACCCCGGCCATGCCGTTGCCGATCATCACCAGTTTGAGTTTTTTCATAAAGATCTCCGGGGAGCTCAGGCCTGCCTCATCAGGGCGGTCAGGCTGGCTCGACAAATTCTGCGCAAACAAAAAAAGGCATCCCGCTAGTGAGCTAGCGAGGACGCCTTTGTCCTGATCCCGTTCTCTCGGGAAGCGCACCCTTCATCGTTGAAGGTTGGGCTATATGTCTGTTGAGAGAGGTAATGCAGTGGTTGTGCCAAGTTTCGCGAAGAGGCGGTTTAATTGGGGTTTGAGGTTGAAAGATTTGTCCGGGAGGGATTTATTGCACCAATTCAAGGCGTGTTGCCCGCTTTTAAGGCGCAAGGCAGAGTTACCTTTGGCGTAATTCAGATCGCCAAGATCGCAGCCTGCGGCAGCTCGCCATATCAGGTGTACGCAAAAACTGTAGGAGCTGCCGCAGGCTGCGATCTTTTTGGGGCGGTGAGATTTCAGCCATGAAACACCCAATACAGCAGCACCAGATTAATCAACAACGACACCAGCGCCAAAGTTCGCCAAACCTTCAGCGGCTCTCGTTCCAGTAGCGGCCTGGGCCGCACGCTCAAACTGCGGCGCTCGCCCTGTTCCAGTAGCAGCAGCCACTCCTCGGCAGTTTCAAAGCGTTGCTCCGGATCGGCGGCAACCGAACGTTCCAGGCTTTGCGCCAGCCAGTCCGGCAGGTCCGGTCGATAGCGACTGGCACTGACGGGCAGGCCGAAACGCGGCCGTTGAAAGGCTTCGACTTCTCCATAGGGATAATGCCCGGTGAGCAGAAAATACAGCGTCACGCCCACCGCATACAGGTCCTGTTGCGCCGTTGGCGCATCACCATTGAAAGCTTCCGGGGCAATGTAGCTCGGGGTTCCCGGCAGCAAGTGCGCCTGGTCTTCCGAAAGTCCGGGGCAATACGCCAGGCCGAAATCCAGCAAACGCAATTCTCCGTCTTCACTCAACAGCAGGTTTTCCGGTTTGATATCGCGGTGCAGGATTTGCCGTCGATGCAGCATGCCCACTGCCCGCAGCAGCCGTTCGGCCAGTTCCTGCCATTGCGCCAGGGGTAGCGGGCCGCTTTGCGCGAACAACTCGGCCAGGGTCGAGCCGGGGTATTGGCGCATCACGTAGTACAGGTGCTGACGCTGACTGGCGGCATGCACTTCGGGAAAATGCCGGCCGGCGACCCGCTTCAGGAACCATTCCTCCGACAGCAGGCCTTGCCCGGCCTGAGTGTCGTCATGCAGGTGCGCGGGCAGAGTCTTCAGTAGCCAGGGTTGCTGCTGGGCATCACGAACCCGGTAGAGCAGAGACTGCTGGCTCTGTCCGAGCAACGCCTCGACCTGCCAGCCTTCGAACCACTGGCCGGGCTTCAGTGCTGGTGGCAGCGGCCATTGCTGCAAGTGGATCAACGCATCGCCAATGGTCGCCTCGCCGAGGGCGTCGACCCGTACCAGCAAGGCGCTGGCATTGTCCTGGCTGCCCGCCAGGTGTGCAGCATTGACCAGCGTCTGCGCGGCGCTGTCGAGGTTGGGCTGATCGCGCAGGATCGCGCTGATCGCCGTGTCGCCGAGTACCGCCCAGATGCCGTCGCTGAGCATGACGAAGCTCTCGCCCAAACGCAGTTCACTGTCGAGGAAGTCCAGCACCAGGTGCTGATCAAGACCCAATGCGCGCTTGAGCACATGCTGCATGCCCGGTTGCTCCCAGACATGATCTTCGGTGATGCGCTGCAACTCTCCAGCGTACCAGCGATAGACCCGGCAATCGCCGACATGGGCCAGGGTGAAGCGCTGCCCTCGCAGCACCAAGGCGCTGACGGTGGTCAGCAAGGGCAGCCCGCCACCGTTGGCCTGCAGCCAGCGATTCTGTGCCAGTAACAACCGGTCCAGGGCCTGCGCCACCCCCCAGGTTTCCGGGGTGGCGTAGTAGTCCAGTGCCAATGCCTGCAAGGTCGAACGAGCGGCGAGGCCACCGTCGGCGCACTGGCTGACGCCGTCAGCGATGGCGAACAGATAACCTTTGCTGGCGGCCAGCGCCGGGGTTGGCGTGACCAGGCGCAGGGCGTCCTGGTTTTCCTCCCGCGGGCCGATGGCGCTGGCTTGGGCGAAGCTCAGTTGCAGGCTCATTGATTACTCAGACCCGAGCAGCGGTCACCGCCGCCGAACCCCAGGTGGTTCTCCAGCGACGCTTGACGCCGTGCAGGCCGAACCAGGCTAGTACGCCGAGGCTGGCGAACAGCCAGAGGGCCAGCTGATAGCTGCCGGTGCTTTGTTTGATTGCACCCATGCCGGCCGCCAGAGCGAAGCCGCCGATGCCGCCAGCCATGCCGATCAGGCCGGTCATCACGCCGATCTCCCGACGGAAACGCTGCGGTACCAATTGGAAGACCGCGCCATTACCGGCACCCAGACCCAGCATAGTGCAGACGAACAGGGCGAGGGCGGCGTAGGAGCTCGGCAGGTTGAAGCCCACCGCGGTAATGCAGATCGCCGCGACGGTGTACATGCCGAGCAAGGTGCGAATGCCGCCAAAGCGATCGGCCAGGGCGCCACCCAACGGACGCATCAGGCTGCCACCGAAGACGCAGGCAGCAGTGTAATAGCCGGCGGTCACCGGGCTCAGGCCGTATTGGTCGTTGAAGTAGCCGGGCAGGGCGCTGGCCAGGCCGATAAAGCCGCCGAAGGTTACGCTGTAGAAGAACATGAACCACCAGCTGTCGCGGTCGCCCAACGCCTTGAAGTAGTCAGTCATGGATTTGGGTTTTGGCCGCTCCGGAGCGTTTTTCGCCAGCCAGGCAAAGACGATCAGGGTCAGGATCAGCGGGATCAGCGCGAACCCGAACACATTGCTCCAGCCAAATGCGGCGGCGAGCACCGGGGCGATCAACGCCGCCAGTACCGTGCCGGAGTTGCCCGCACCGGCAATGCCCATGGCCTTGCCTTGATGCTGCGGCGGATACCATTGCGAGGCCAGGGGCAGGGCGACCGCGAACGAAGCACCAGCCACGCCGAGAAACAGACCGAGGACCAAGGCCTGTTCATAGCTGTGAATGCCCAGTTTCCAGGCACCGAACAGCGCGCAGATAACGATCACCTGGCCGATCAGACCGGCGATTTTGGGTGACAGGCGATCAGCCAGCAAGCCCATCAAAAAGCGCAGAATGGCACCGGCCAGAATCGGCGTGGCCACTACCATGCCACGTTGCTGGGTGGTCAGTTGCAGGTCGGTGGCGATCTGCACCGCCAAAGGGCCGAGCAGGTACCAAACCATGAAGCTCAGGTCGAAGTAGAGGAAGGCCGCGAACAATGTCGGGGTATGGCCGGATTTCCAGAAGCTTGAATTCATCGCGCACCTCAGCTGTAAAGAGTCTCGAAAGGAGTCATGAGCTTTCAAGTGGAGCGCCTGTGACAGCCGCACCACCGGTCCCGGGCTATGGGGCCAAAACGAAAAAACGCCGCAACCCGATGTGCTAATGCCAAAGGGTGTGCGACGTCGTTGTCGTAGGTGGGGCAACCGCCGTTGGTTACCTGTAAGGATTGATTTGCAAGAGCCGCGCCAGAGTTTGATTTTTTTGGTGTGGCCAAAAAGATCGCAGCCTGCGGCAGCTCCTACGCCGATCCGGTCCACCCACAAAATTGCGGGTGCCAGAGATCCCGTAGGAGCTGCCGCAGGCTGCGATCTTTAACGGTTTTCCAGACGCTGCAGAACTTCAGCCCAGCAATTCGCTCATGGCAATAATCTGCTCGGCCACCTGAATCAGCTTCTGCTGGCGGCTCATGGCCTGGCGGCGCATCAGGGTGTAGGCCTCTTCTTCCTTGCAGTCCTTCATCTTCATCAGCAAGCCCTTGGCCAGCTCGATGCGCTTGCGTTCGGCCAGTTGCTGGTCTCGGGCCTGGAGTTGCGCGCGCAAGGCCTGGTCGCTTTCAAAGCGAGCCATGGCCACGTCGAGGATCGGTTGCAGGCGCGCGGCGAGGATGCCTTCGACGATGTAGGCGCTGACCCCGGACTTGATGGCCTGACGCATCACGTCCGGGTCATGTTCGTCGGTAAACATGACGATCGGTCGTGGCTGGTCGCGGCTGACCAGCACCACTTGCTCCATCACATCGCGGCTCGGTGACTCGGTATCGATCAAAATCACATCCGGACGCACCGTTTCGACGCGTGCCGGCAGGTCGATGGTCAGGCCGGACTCGTCAATCACTTCAAACCCGGCTTCGGTCAGGGCCGCCTTGAGCCGGCCGACTTTTTTCGCGGTGTCGTTGATCAGCAGGATACGCAACATATTCGCAGTCTCCTGTCAGCGGCTGGCGAGAAGGGCGCAGGAGTCGGTCATGGCGTGCAATTTGAAGCCGCGGGCATAACCGACCGGATCGGAACCGTCCCAGATCTTGCCGTCGATCAATTGGCTGCTGCGCATCGTTTCGCCAGAGTGGCCGACACCCACCGCGCTCGCTGCCTCGCGGTACAGCTCGAGTTGCTGGACCTGGCGGGCGACGCCGAGGTAGTCCGGGTCGTCGCGCAACAAGCCCCAACGGCGGAATTGGGTCATGAACCACATGCCGTCGGACAGGTAGGGCAGATTGACCTCGCCGGCGCCATGGAAGCGCAGGGCGTGGGGGTCTTGCCAGCGATTGCCGAGGCCGTCGGTGTAGTCGCCGAGCAGTCGCGGCTGGATGCAGTCCAGGGGCGCATCCAGGTACTCGCGGGCGCTCAACAGTTGGGCGGTGCTTTGGCGGTTCTCGGTGCTCTGTTCGATAAAGCGACTGGCTTCGAGGATCGCCATGACCAGCGCACGGGCGGCATTAGGGTACTGCTCGACAAACGCCCGGGTGCAGCCCAGGACTTTTTCTGGATGGTCGGGCCAGATGGTTTGGGTGGTGGCGATGGTGAAGCCCAGTTCCTGGCGCACCGCGCTGGCGCTCCAGGGCTCGCCGACACAAAAGCCATCGATGCGCCCGGCCTGCAGGTGCGCAACCATCTGCGGCGGTGGCACGACTACGCTGTCGACATCCTGCAGCGGATGGATGCCCTGGCTGGCCAGCCAGTAATAGAGCCACATGGCGTGGGTGCCGGTGGGGAAGGTCTGGGCGAAGGTCAGCTTTGCGCGACTTTGGTGCACGTGTTGATCCAGCGCTTCAGGACCGGTCACGCCACGGGCTTGCAGGCCGTGGGACAGGTTGATGCTTTGGCCGTTCTGGTTCAGACCCATAAGCACCGCCATATCGGTAGCAGCGACGCCGCCGATGCCCAGGTGCACGGCGTAGATCAAGCCATAAAGACTGTGGGCCGCATCCAGTTCACCGCTGACCAGCTTGTCCCGCAGGTTGGCCCAGGAGGATTGGCGCTTCAGATTCAACGTCAGGCCATAGGGCTGGGCGAAGCCCTGGGTGGCCGCGACCACCACCGAAGCGCAATCGCTCAGGGCCATGAAGCCAAGGTTGATTGCGTTCTTTTCCGGAGCATCGCTGCCATTGACCCAGGCCAGTGGGCCTGCTGGAAATTCATTCATCAAGTGTGCACCTTCCATAAAAAAGCGTCGTACCCGGGTCTCTTGTCAGAGCAAAGCCTTGGTGACGACGCCATTGTCCTTCGACCCATCCCGCCGTTGGCATGAGTGCTGATGCAATCGGTGGTGCAAGGCATATGCCATTAACCGCAGATTTCATCGAGTGCCTCGCTTGCAGCACCGTTGCCCGGCTATAATCGCCGGCTCATTTCGCCGCCAACCGAGTCAAGCCCGCCCATGTACACCCTGGCCCGTCAGCTGTTGTTCAAACTTTCCCCGGAAACCTCCCACGATCTGTCCCTGGACCTGATCGGCGCGGGCGGGCGTTTGGGCCTCAATGGCTTGCTGTGCAAGGCGCCGGCGCGGGTGCCGGTGAACGTCATGGGCCTGGACTTTCCCAATCCGGTGGGTCTGGCGGCAGGCCTGGACAAAAACGGCGCGGCCATCGATGGTTTTGCCCAATTGGGTTTCGGCTTCGTCGAGATCGGCACCATCACCCCGCGTGCGCAACCCGGTAATCCGAAACCACGGATTTTCCGCTTGCCGGAAGCCGAAGCGATCATCAACCGCATGGGTTTCAATAACCTCGGCGTCGATCACTTGCTGGCCCGGGTCGCGGCGGCCAAATACAAAGGCATCCTGGGCATCAACATTGGCAAGAACTTCGATACGCCGGTTGAGCGCGCGGTGGATGACTACCTGATCTGCCTGGATAAAGTTTACGCCCATGCCAGCTATGTGACAGTCAATGTCAGCTCGCCCAACACCCCGGGCCTGCGCAGCCTTCAGTTCGGCGACTCGCTCAAGCAATTGCTCGAAGCCTTGCGTCAGCGCCAGGAAGACCTGGCCCAGCGCCACGGCAAGCGCGTACCGCTGGCGATCAAGATCGCTCCGGACATGACCGACGAAGAAACCGTGGAGGTGGCGCGAGCCTTGATCGAGACCGGGATGGATGCGGTGATCGCCACCAACACCACCCTGAGCCGCGTCGGCGTCGAAGGCATGGAACACGGCGACGAGGCGGGTGGCCTGTCGGGCGCGCCGGTTCGCGACAAGAGCACCCATACCGTCAAGGTACTGGCTGGCGAATTGGCCGGGCGCCTGCCGATCATTGCCGTGGGCGGTATCACCGAAGGCAGGCACGCGGCTGAGAAAATCGCCGCCGGTGCCAGCCTGGTGCAGTTGTACTCGGGGTTTATCTACAAAGGCCCGGCGCTGATTCGCCAGTCGGTGGATGCGATTGCCGCGCTGCGCTAAAGGCGAACACCCGTAGGAGCTGCCGCAGGCTGCGATCTTTTGATTTTGATTTTTGTATTCACGCACAAACCGCCGAGAAGCAGGATCAAAAGATCGCAGCCTTCGGCAGCTCCTACGGGGATCGAGTAATGGCTAAGTGAGCGGGAATAAAAAAGGGCTCCTCAAGGGAGCCCCTGGGCCGAAGCCCGCCGTCCGGATGGGACGAGCATGGTAAGTCGTTGCGTATTCAGATTTTGGTGTCGGAGTGTGTGCCCTGTTTAGCCGACGGCGTGAAGTTCGTTGAGTCTGTGGATTCCCGCAGTGCCGGTCATACCGTCCCAGTTGTCGCCGCGTCCTTCTCGCCAGCCGTTAATCCAGGCTTGGCGTACCGACGGTAGAGTAAATGGGCAAAGCTCACGGGATTTGCCACCAACGCCATATTGATATCCGCGTAAAAATGCTCTTTCCAACGGATCACGCTTAAGTCTTCTCATAGGGTGTTGCCCTCACTTGTTGACTGTGTAATGTCCCGTCGACCTCAATCGAGGTCGGGCAGAAATACTCTGCCGTTGGCGGCTCGCTGCCGGCGTCGCGAGCCAAGGTGTTGACGTCATTTCGGCGCCAACCTGTATTGAGTTCTAACCAATGCGTCACATCGAGGGAATGATCGTTTTGTCATAAGGACGTAACGATAATGATGTTAAGGCCATAAGAAAGCAGGTATATCAGCCTGCTGCACGGCCAAAGCCCACTATGAATCAGCCTCCTACTAGATGATGAGGTTAATTCTCTGGCAAGAATATCGACCGGTGGTCGTCGGTTATTAATCGACGAAGGGTCGAGATATGACATTTTGTTGCACCGGATTTTTTATCTGCCCTTGCATCCAAGCTCATCCGACCTCGGTTGGTTGAGCGGCCGGGGTGGCACGGCACACTTTCGTGCCCCGCGAGCGCTCTTCAAGAAAAGCGCTTGATTGAAAACCGAGCGGGCAATGCGTTGCCCGTTCACTTATTGCTTAAAAGGCCCTGGAATTCCCATGTCGGATCGTTACGAACTCTTCCTCACCTGTCCCAAAGGCCTTGAAGGCCTGCTTATCGAGGAAGCCATCGGGCTTGGCCTTGAGGAAGCGCGCGAGCACACCTCGGCCGTGCGCGGCATGGCCGACATGGAGACCGCCTATCGCCTGTGCCTCTGGTCGCGTCTGGCCAACCGGGTATTGCTGGTGCTCAAGCGCTTCCCGATGAAGGACGCCGAAGACCTCTACCACGGCGTGCTGGATATCGAATGGCAGGACCATATGCTCAACGACGGGACCCTGGCCGTGGAGTTCAGCGGTCATGGTTCGGGTATCGACAACACCCACTTTGGTGCCTTGAAGGTCAAGGATGCGATCGTCGACAAGCTGCGCACCCCGTCGGGCGAGCGTCCATCGATCGACAAACTCAACCCGGACCTGCGCATCCACCTGCGTCTGGACCGTGGCGAAGCCATTCTCTCGCTGGACCTCTCCGGTCACAGCCTGCACCAGCGCGGCTACCGTCTGCAGCAAGGTGCGGCACCGCTGAAGGAAAACCTCGCGGCGGCGATTCTGATCCGTGCCGGCTGGCCGCGGATTGCTGCCGATGGCGGCGCACTGGCTGACCCGATGTGCGGCGTCGGCACCTTCCTGGTGGAAGCGGCAATGATCGCCGCCGATATGGCACCGAACCTGCGCCGCGAGCAGTGGGGTTTTACCGCCTGGCTGGGCCACGTGCCGGCCTTGTGGAAAAAACTCCACGAAGAAGCCACCACACGAGCCGCCGCCGGTCTGGCCAAGCCACCGCTGTGGATCCGCGGTTACGAAGCCGACCCTCGGCTGATTCAGCCGGGCCGCAATAACATCGAACGTGCCGGCCTGAGCGACTGGATCAAGGTCTACCAGGGCGAAGTCGCGACCTTCGAGCCGCGTCCGGATCAGAACCAGAAAGGCTTGGTGATCTGCAACCCTCCTTATGGTGAACGTCTGGGTGATGAGGCGAGTTTGCTCTATCTCTACCAGAACCTCGGCGAACGTCTGCGCCAGGCCTGCCTGAACTGGGAAGCCGCGGTGTTTACCGGTGCACCGGAACTGGGCAAGCGCATGGGGATCCGTAGCCATAAGCAGTATTCGTTCTGGAACGGCGCCTTACCGTGCAAATTGCTGCTGATCAAGGTCACCCCGGACCAGTTCGTCACCGGCGAGCGTCGCACCCCGGAACAACGCCAGATCGAACGCGAACAGGCCGAGGTCGAAGTCGCAGACAACATCGAGGCGCCGGGCAAGTACGAGAAGTACAACAAGAACGGCAACCCGATCAAACCGGTACCGGTGGTGATTGAGCAACCGCGCTTGAGCGAAGGCGGGCAGATGTTCGCCAACCGTCTGCAAAAGAACCTCAAGGCGTTGGGCAAGTGGGTCAAGCGTGAAGGCATTGACTGCTACCGCGTCTACGATGCCGACATGCCGGAATATTCCATGGCCATCGACCTGTATCACGATTGGGTTCACGTCCAGGAATACGCCGCGCCGAAATCCATTGATCCGGAAAAAGCTTCGGCGCGTATGTTCGATGCCCTGGCGGCCATTCCGCAGGCTTTGAACATCGACAAGAGCCGCGTGGTGGTCAAACGTCGCGAACGTCAGAGCGGCACCAAGCAGTACGAACGCCAAGCCGCACAGGGCAAGTTCGTCGAGGTCAACGAAGGCGGCGTGAAGTTGCTGGTCAACCTCACCGACTACCTCGACACCGGGCTGTTCCTCGATCACCGGTCGATGCGCATGCGGATTCAGAAAGAGGCCGCCGGCAAGCGCTTCCTCAATCTGTATTGCTATACCGCAACCGCCAGCGTGCATGCCGCCAAGGGCGGAGCGCGCAGCACCACCAGCGTCGACTTGTCGAAAACCTATCTGGACTGGGCGCGGCGCAACCTGTCGCTCAACGGTTTCTCCGACAAGAACCGCCTGGAGCAGGGCGATGTGATGGCCTGGCTGGATACCTGCCGTGAGGAGTACGACCTGATCTTCATCGATCCGCCGACCTTCTCCAACTCCAAGCGCATGGAAGGGATTTTCGACGTGCAGCGTGATCAGGTGCAATTGATCGATCTGGCCATGGCGCGCCTGGCTCCTGGTGGAGTGTTGTATTTCTCCAACAACTTCCGCAAATTCCAGCTCGAAGAGAACCTCAGCAGCCGTTACGCGGTCGAGGAGATCACCGCTCAGACCATCGATCCGGATTTCGCCCGCAACAGCAAGATCCACCGCGCCTGGAAAATCACCGCCCGCTAAATACCGATTGGATCCATAGAGCCTTGATTTTTAAAGGCTCTTGGCTCTTTTTGCGCTGGTCAAGTTAGTGGCAAATGGCTATAACTCAGTCAAGGCCCATGTGACGCCCAAGCTCGCTGGCGTTATGAGTTCTGCTTATGTCGTTACACGCCGTCCGACCCAGGATTCTGGGTTTTATCAGTGAAGATGTTTCGGCCTGGTTTATCGCGCTACTGGTGCTATTGGCCGGTGGCGTGCTGACTGGAATGTTGGCTTGGGCGACCATAAAGGGCCACCGGCAGCAGGTGGCGCAGCGTTTTCAGCTATTGGTTGGCGAGCGCCAGAACCGGTTTTCCGAGCGTTTCGAAGATCAGGAGCAGCGCCTCGATAGCCTGCGCCGGTTCATCGTCAACTCCCAGTCGGTCTCTCGGCAAGAGTTCGATGGCTTCACCCGGCCCTTGTTGCAAAGAACCCAGGCCTATTCCTGGGCGCCCCGGGTTTCCAGGACCGAACGTGGTGCATTTGAACAACGGGCGCGAGCGCAGGGCCTGGCAGGCTTTTCGATTCGCGACCTGAGTCCGTCGGGCGGGCTGCAACCTGCCGCCGAGCGCGATGAATACGTCCCTTTGTTGTATAACCAGAAGCAGAGCGAGTGGAGCTCACCGCTGGGCCTGGACCTGTTGGTCGCGCCCGGACGGGGCGCTGCCCTGCAGCGGGCCCGGGACCGTGGTGGCATGGCAGTCTCCCAGACGCTGCAACTGATCGGGGTCGAGCCTGAATATACTCATTGTGTGCTGCTGGCCTTGCCGGTCGTCGAGCGGGTTTCGGCGACAGCTGTGCCATCGGTTCCGCTGGGGTATGTGCTGGCCGTAATCAGCATGCGTCAACTGGTGGCTGATGGTTTTCCGGCGCAAAGCCAGGACAATCTGGTGGTGCAGATTCGCGATCGCTCAGCCAATGGCCAGTCTGAGGTGCTCTACGAATCAACCAATCCAGTGGCCACGCAACCGTTGCAATACACATCGATATTGCGCCTGGGGGACCGGGTCTACGACCTGAACATGCGCACCAGTGCAGCGTTCGAGCGTGCCAACCATTCGACGATTACCAGTCTGGTGGTGATGGGTGGATTGTTGAGCGTGCTGCTCAGCGTCTTGCTCTATGTTCTGGTCAGCCAGCGCCAGCGAGCCCTGGCGCTGGTCGAGCAACGTACCCGGGAACTGCGCCTGCGTGAGCAGGAACTGCGCGAGGCTCACGGGCAACTGCGCAGTGTGTTGAATGCGGCGACTCAGGTAGCGATCATCGCGACGGACCTGCGCGGGGTGATCAGCACCTTCAATGCCGGTGCCGAGCAAATGCTCGGTTATCGAAGTGCCGAAGTGCTTGGACATGTGACGCTGGAAAGCCTGCACCTGCCCAAGGAGCTGCAAGTGCGCGCGGCGGAACTGAGTCGGCGTTATGGCAAGCCGATCCCGATGTGCCAGGCGATGCTCGTCGAGGGCGGCGAAGAGGGCGGCCATGAGGCGCGCGAATGGACGCTGGTGCGTCAGGATGGCAGCTACCTGTCAGTCAATATGCTCGCGGCGCCGGTGCTCGATGAGCAGGGGCTGTGGGTCGGGCACCTGGCGATCTGTATTGATGTCACCGAGCGTAAACGGGTGCACGAAGCACTGGCGGCCCGCGACACCCTGCTGAAAAAGCTCAGTGCCCATGTCCCGGGCGGGATTTACCAATTCATGATGGCGGCGGATGGCAAGTTCAGCGTGATCTATGCCAGTGACGGCATTCGTGAAATTTACGAGCTTGAGCCGGATCTGCTGCAAAAAAATGCCGAGGCGATCTTCGATCGAATCCATCCGCAAGACTCGTCCAGAGTCCGTGCCTCGATTCGTGCATCGTCGCAAAAGCTCAGCCCGTGGCGTGAGGAATACCGTGTGCAACTGCCGCAACGCGGATTGCGCTGGGTCCGAGGCGAGGCGACGCCAGAAGAATTGCCGGGTGGCGGGGTGCTCTGGCATGGCTATATCTCGGATATCTCCGATCTGAAGCGGGTTGAGGAGGAGCTGCGGGCGCTTTCTGTAACCGACTCCCTGACCGGGATTTTCAATCGGCGTTATTTCCAGGAACGGCTGAGGACCGAAATGGCCCGGGTCGAGCGCGGAGTCGGGGACATGGCGGTGATCATGCTCGATATCGACCATTTCAAACGCATCAATGACCAGCACGGGCATGCCGTGGGTGACCGGGTGCTGCAAGGCGTCTGTGAACGCATCGGCCAGCGCTTGCGGCGCACTGACGTGTTCTGTCGCCTGGGCGGCGAGGAGTTCATGGTGCTTTGTCCGGACACCGATGGGCAGCAGGCCCATACCTTGGCGCTCGAACTGTGGCAGGGGCTGCGCAGTTCGCCGATCGACGGCGTGGGCGTTGTTACCGCAAGCTTCGGAATTGCCAGCTGGCGGGCATCGGAAGGCGCTGACGCGTTGCTGTTGCGCGCCGATTCGGGTGTGTATGCAGCGAAGCAGGCAGGGCGGGATCGGGTTGAGGTGGAGCTGAGGTAGAGGGCTGGACACAACCCCCTGTGGCGAGGGAGCTTGCCCCAATGCCAGTCAGTCAACAGAATTCTATGGTCGGACGATCAATTGTGGCGAGGGGGCTTGCCCCCGCTGGGCTGCGAAGCAGCCCCAAAATCGGCGATCGCGTTACGTCAGGTAAAACCCGTCTGCCGGTTTACGACTGTTGCGCAGCCGAGCGGGGGCAAGCCCCCTCGCCACAAAAGCCCCTCACCACATGATCAGCTGGTTTAAAGTGCCGAAGCAGCCTCCGCCAGTTTCGGCTGGCGGTACAGGTCCAGCAGCACCTGGTCGAGCACCGAGGACGCGCCCCATGGTTTCGGATCGTTGAGGATCGCTACCACTGCCCAGGTGTTGCCATTGCTGTCGCGGCTGAAGCCGGCAATGGCGCGCACGGTGTTCAGGGTGCCAGTCTTGATATGCGCCTCACCGGCCATGGCGGTGCGTTTCAAACGTTTGCGCATGGTGCCGTCCATGCCGGCAATCGGCATCGAGCTGACGAACTCCGCCGAATACGGACTTCTCCAGGCCGCCTGCAGCATCGCGCCCATTTCCCGGGCGCTGACCCGTTCGGCGCGGGACAGCCCGGATCCATTTTCCATCACCAGATGCGGCGCAGTGATGCCTTTCTTCGCCAGCCACTGGCGGACTACCCGTTGCGCGGCTTTGGCGTCATCACCGTCGGCGGCGTTGCGAAACTCTGCGCCGAGGCTGAGGAACAGCTGCTGGGCCATGGTGTTGTTACTGTATTTGTTGATGTCGCGGATGATCTCCGCCAGATCCGGCGAGAATGCCCGGGCCAGGACCTTGGCGTCCTTGGGCACTGCGGCCAGACGATCCTGGCCCTGAATGCTGCCACCCAACTCCTGCCAGATTGCCCGTACGGCGCCGGCGGTGTAGGTCGCGTGGTCGAGCAGCGACAGGTAGGTCTGGGAACTGCAACCCTCGCCCAACTGGCCGTTGACCGTCACGCTCACGCCGCCATCGGCACGGGCCACCGGGTTGTAGCGCACATTGCCGGTGCACTGCTTGGAGTTGACAGCCTTGATCTGGTTGTCGATGTGAATGGTGGCAATCGGCGGCTCGACTGAAACCAGTACCTTGCCCGAGTCATTGCGCGCGACGAAGCGCAACGCCTTGAGGTTGACCATCAGCGAATCGGGTTTGACCAGGAACGGTTTGTTATCGTCATTGCCGTCGTCATTGAACTGCGGCAGTTGCGGTTGCACGAAGAAATTGCGGTCCAGCACCAGATCGCCGGTGACTTGCTGCACGCCATTGGCCCGCAGGTCACGCATCAGCAGCCAGAGTTTTTCCATGTTCAGCTTCGGGTCGCCACCGCCCTTGAGGTACAGGTTGCCACGCAGGATACCGCCACTGAGGACACCGTCGGTGTAGAACTCGGTCTTCCACTGATGGTTGGGCCCGAGCATTTCCAGGGCGGCGTAGGTGGTGACCAGCTTCATTGTCGAGGCCGGGTTGACCGACACGTCGGCGTTGAAAATCGTAGGGGTGCCCGGGCCGTTGAGCGGGATCATCACCAGTGACAAGGCGTCGTTCTGCAATTTGCTGGCTTTAAGGGCTTGTTGAACCTTGGGCGACAGGGCGGTGTTGATCGGAGCGGAGTGAGCAGGCAGGGCCAGGGGCAAAAGTAGACTGGCAAGCAACAATGGACGCAAAGATTTGATCATCTGTAATAAAACCCTACAGCCGAGGGGAAAAAGACGAGGGCATGTGAACGAATTCCCTCAGTGGTCATGAAAGTGTCGGCATTATGCCCCAAGGTATGGCGAGTTGTGCCGTGCCCTGTACCTTCAATCGGCTATTTTTTTACAGACGGCAGGCGCCTGGGCCTATAGAGGCGGGCAAAGGCTTGCTTAAGCTGCTAAAGTGCCGCCCGTTATTACTTATGAGGATTGTTCCATGGCGACTAACCGTTCCCAGCGTCTGCGCAAAAAACTGTGCGTCGATGAATTTCAAGAGCTGGGTTTCGAGCTGAACCTGGATTTCAAAGAAGATTTGGCTGATGAGGCTATTGACACTTTCCTCAACGAGTTCCTGGAAGAAGCAATGGAGGCCAATGGCCTCGGCTACGTTGGCGGCGATGACTACGGTCTGGTTTGCCTGATCAAACGTGGTTCGGTCAGCGAAGAGCAGCGCGCAGCTGTTGAAGCCTGGCTCAAAGGCCGTACCGAGCTGAAAAGCGTTGAAGTCAGCCCGTTGTTGGACGTCTGGTACCCGGAAAAGCCAATCAATCCGGTAGCTTGATGTCATGAATCAGCGGCCCGTTCGGGCCGCTGATTCGATGCTGCTCTGTAGTAGCCTGTCGATTTCCCTTTCCGTCTGTTCAAACCTCGGGTCTGTTTCCCGGGTTTTTGTGTGGGAGCGAGCTTGCTCGCGATTGGTTTTCAGGGTTTAGAAAACCTCAAGCCTTGCGCCAATTCAGAATCACCAGCGTCAACACCCCCGCAACAATCCCCCAGAACGCCGAACCAATCGAAAACAGCGTCAGCCCCGAAGCGGTGACCATAAAGGTGATCAGCGCGGCTTCACGCTCCTTCACTTCATGCATGGCGATGCTCAGGCCGTTGATGATCGAGCCGAACAGGGCCAGTGCGGCAATCGACAGCACCAGTTCCTTGGGCAGCGCGGCGAACAGTGCCGCCAGCGTGGCGCCGAATACCCCGGCAATCCCGTAGAAAATCCCGCACCAGACCGCTGCGGTGTAACGCTTGTTGCGATCTTCATGGGCGTGGGGCCCGGTGCAGATCGCCGCGCTGATGGCCGCGAGGTTGATGCCGTGGGAGCCGAACGGCGCCAGTAATAGTGAGGCGATGCCAGTGGTGGTGATCAGGGGCGAGGCAGGAACATTGTAGCCGTCGGCGCGCAGCACGGCGATGCCGGGCATGTTCTGCGATGTCATTGCCACCACGAACAGCGGAATGCCGATGCTGATGGTCGCCGCCAGGGAGAAGTGCGGGGTGGTCCAGACTGGCGTGGCCAATTCCAGGCTGAAGCCGCTGAAGTCCAGCAGCCCCATCATGCCGGAGAGCGCCGTGCCGATCAGCAGCGCGCCCAGTACCGCATAGCGTGGCGACAGGCGTTTGATGATCAGATAAGTGAAGAACATACCGAGCACCAACGCTGTGCGGTGTTGCGCGGCGACGAAAATCTCGCTGCCGATCTTGAACAGAATCCCGGCCAGCAATGCCGCGGCCAGCGAGGCGGGAATCCGTTTGACCAGTCGCTCGAAACTGCCGGTCAAGCCGCAAATGGTCACTAGCACCGCGCAGGTGATATAGGCGCCGATGGCTTCGCCGTAACTCACGCCGCCGAGGCTGGTGATCAACAGCGCCGCACCCGGGGTCGACCAGGCAATGGTGATGGGCGTGCGATAGCGCAGGGACAGGCCGATGCTGCACACCGCCATGCCGATCGAGATCGCCCAGATCCACGACGAGATCTGGCCGCTGGTCAGTCCTGCCGCCTGGCCGGCCTGAAACATCAGCACCAGCGAGCTGGTGTAGCCGGTCATCATCGCGATGAAACCGGCGACGATGGCCGAAGGCGACGTGTCGGCCAATGGACGTAACTGCGCTTGCGTGGCGTCGGTCATGGAGCGGTGGTCCTTGTACAAAT
The DNA here is from genome assembly GCF_059716055.1 of Pseudomonas sp. LBUM1658. Classification (NCBI taxonomy): domain Bacteria; kingdom Pseudomonadati; phylum Pseudomonadota; class Gammaproteobacteria; order Pseudomonadales; family Pseudomonadaceae; genus Pseudomonas; species Pseudomonas sp. LBUM1658. The sequence goes on along the minus strand of NZ_CP166798.1, from coordinate 4,710,009 downwards.
GAAGATGTCCATGGTGAACACAAATCCCCGTAGGAGCTGCCGCAGGCTGCGATCTTTTGATCTTCCGGGATTTGCAGTGCTCCGGAAAAGATCGCAGCCTTCGGCAGCTCCTACAGTTCGGTGTTCGTCACAGATTCTGTGTGAAGCCTAAACTCAAACATAAGTGAGCGTTGCAATACAGCCGTGGCCGCAAACTGCCGTACAGTCGTGTTGGCGCAGCGGGTTGTGTACAATGTGCCATGTTTTTTCGCGATACTTGCCCGCGAACTGCCGTGTCGTACTACAGTCACGGTAATTCGCCGCAGTTTTCCCAACTCGAGTGCCCATGAACGATCAGTTGCAGCCCCTCAAGAAACAACCGCGAGCAGGCAAAGCCGGCCGCAGTGGAACTCAGGACGATATTGTCTACGCGCATATCTTCGAGGCTATCCTCGAACAACGCCTGGCGCCCGGCACCAAGCTGAGCGAAGAAGCGCTGGGGGAGATTTTCGGGGTCAGCCGCACCATCATTCGCCGCGCCCTGTCGCGTCTGGCCCATGAAGGCGTGGTACTGCTGCGCCCCAATCGTGGTGCAGTCGTGGCCAGCCCGAGCGTCAATGAGGCCCGCCAGGTGTTCCTCGCCAGGCGTCTGGTAGAGCGAGCGATTACTGAATTGGCGGTGCAGCATGCGACAGCCGAGGAGCTGACGGCGCTGAGGCAGATGGTCAACGACGAGCGCGACAGCTTCTCCCGTGGCGACCGTGGGGCGGGTATCCGGCTCTCTGGCGAATTCCACCTGAAGCTTGCCGAAGCGGCGAAGAATGCCCCGCTGATCAGCTTTCAGCGCAGCCTGGTGTCCCAGACTTCCTTGATCATCGCCCAGTACGAAAGCGGCAACCGCTCGCATTGTTCCTACGATGAACACACCCAGTTGATCGACGCCATCGAGGCGCGCGACGCGACGCTTGCGGTGAACCTGATGATGCATCACATGGATCACATCGACAGCAAGCTCAACCTCGACGAAGAAAGCGCTTCGGACGATCTGCATGCGGTGTTCTCGCATTTGTTGCAGACCAAAAAACCGGGTCGCACCACTGCCAAGCTCTGATAGAAATCCCCTGTGGGAGCGAGCTTGCTCGCGATGGTCGTGAACGATAATGAGGGGCGCCTGAATCACCGCGGCGCTCTCGGGTTTATCGCGAGCAAGCTCGCTCCCACAGATGCTCTCTATTGATTGCAAGATTTGCATTCAACACAAAACCCTGTGGGAGCGAGCCTGCTCGCGATGGCGATCTGACAGGCGATAAAAAAATCCCCCGCAACCAACAATTGCGGGGGATTTTTTATGCGCGGAAGATCTTAGCGCTGATGCACCAGATTCCCCGCCGCATAGGTCTGCAGCACCGTCCGGTCATCCCCCAGGGTCATCAACACAAACAAGGTTTCGGCAATGTTATTCGCCTGTTTCAGGCGATAGCCGAGCAGCGGCGTGGCGTTGTAGTCGAGCACCAGGAAGTCGGCGTCGGTACCCGGTTGCAGGGTGCCGATCTTGTCTTCCAGGCGCAGTGCCCGGGCGCCGCCGAGGGTGGCCAGGTACAGCGATTTGAACGGGCTCAGGCGCGCGCCTTGCATTTGCATGACTTTGTAGGCTTCGTTGAGGGTTTGCAGCAGCGAGAAGCTGGTGCCGCCACCGACGTCGGTGCCCAGGCCGACATTCAGGTTGTGCTTTTCAGCCATTGGCAGGTTGAACAGGCCACTGCCAAGAAAGAAGTTCGAAGTCGGGCAGAAGGCGATCGCCGACCCGGTTTCTGCCAGCCGCGCGCATTCGTCGTCACACAGGTGCACGCCGTGGGCGAATACCGAGCGCTCGCCGAGCAATTGGTAGTGATCGTAGACGTCCAGGTAGCCTTTGCGCTCCGGGAACAGTTCCTTGACCCATTCGACTTCCTGCAGGTTTTCACTGATATGGGTCTGCATGTACAGGTCGGGGTATTCGCTGAGCAATTGCCCCGCGAGGGTCAGCTGTTCCGGGGTGCTGGTCGGCGCGAAACGCGGGGTCACTGCGTAGTGCAGACGGCCCTTGCCGTGCCAGCGTTCGATCAACGCCTTGCTTTCGAGGTAGCTCGATTCAGCGGTGTCGGTCAGGTAGTCCGGCGCATTGCGGTCCATCATCACCTTGCCGGCGATCATCCGCAGATCCAGCTGCTCGGCGGCTTCGAAGAACGAGGTCACCGATTGCGGGTGCACGCTACCGAATACCAGCGCGGTGGTGGTGCCGTTGCGCAGCAGTTCCTTGATGAAAATGCCCGCCACCTCTTCGGCATGGGCCTTGTCGGCGAACTGGCTTTCACAGGGGAAGGTGTAGGTGTTGAGCCAATCCAGCAGTTGTTCGCCGTAGGCACCGACCATGCCGGTCTGCGGCAGGTGGATGTGGGTGTCGATAAAGCCGGGGGTGATCAGCGCATCCTGGTAATGGGTGATTTCGATATCCGCTGGCAGGCTGGCGAGCAGTTCGCTGGCGTGGCCGAGGGCGCTGATCCGGCCGTTGTCGATCACCAGCAAACCGTCTTCGAAATACTCATAGGACGCTTCGATCCCCACGACGGCAGGGTCGGCGATGCTGTGCAGGATGGCGGCACGGTAGGCTTTACGAGTCAAAGGCATGAGGGTTTCTCAGTTCGTGGCTTGGCTGCGGCGCGAGGCAGGCAGCAGTTTGGCAATGGGTTCGGCGCTGGCGCTGTGCTGGCCGAAATTCGCGTTATAGGTGGCGATGATTTCGCCGGCGATGGAGATAGCGATTTCCACCGGCAGCTTGCCTTTGACTTCGCCGATGCCCATCGGGCAGCGCATGCGTTGCAGCAGCGCGCTGTCGAAACCGCGATCGCGCAGGCGATGTTCGAACTTGACCCGTTTGGTCTTCGAGCCGATCAGGCCGAAATAGGTAAAGTCGTTGCGCTTGAGGATTGCGGCGGTCAGTTCCAGATCGAGCTGGTGATTGTGGGTCATGACGATGCAGTAGCTGCCGGCGGGCAATTCGTCGACTTCATCCACCGGTTCTTCGCTGACGATTTTGCGCACACCCTGGGGGATCTGCTCGGGGAATTCCTGTTCCCGCGAATCGATCCAGCGTACCCGGCAGGGCAGGCTGGCCAGTATCGGTACCAGCGCCCGACCGACATGGCCGGCGCCGAATACGGCGATCTGCGCCTGGACCTGGCCCATCGGTTCGAACAGCAACACGGTGACGCCGCCGCAGCACTGACCGAGGCTGGCACCGAGGGTGAAGCGCTCCAGGTGGGTGTCCTGTTTACCGCTGGCGAGCATTTCCCGGGCGAGCTGCATGGCCTTGTATTCCAGGTGCCCGCCACCGATGGTGTCGAAGCTTTGGGTGGCGCTGACGACCATCTTCGAACCGGCATTGCGCGGAGTCGAGCCGAGCTCCTCGATGATGGTCACCAATACGCAAGGTTCGCCTTGGGTTTGCAGGTCGGCGAGGGCGCTGATCCAGTTGTACATGTTTTCACCCCTACAACATTGTTGTTTGTTCGGGCCTCATCGCGAGCAAGCCCGCTCCCACATTGGATTTGTACAGGTCCATAAGTCAGCACATAACCCTGTGGGAGCGGGCTTGCTCGCGATGGCCGCGACGCGGTCCTTACAGCGAAGCCAACTCAACCTCGGCTTCCACGGCTTTCGCCGCCGTCAACTGGCGCATCTGCTCACAGCCCCACAACACCCGCTCCGGAGTGGCCGGGGCGTCGATTTTCGGTTGATGCTTGTAGTCGCCCAGACTGGCCACGGCATCCTTGATCGCACACCAGGCGGCGATGCCGAGCATGAACGGCGGCTCGCCGACGGCCTTGGAATGAAACACCGTGTCTTCCGGGTTCTTGCGGTTTTCCACCAGCTTCACCCGCAGGTCCAATGGCATGTCGGCGACTGCCGGGATCTTGTAGCTGGCCGGGCCGTTGGTCATCAGCTTGCCCTTGGCATTCCACACCAACTCTTCCATCGTCAGCCAACCCATGCCCTGGATGAAGCCGCCCTCGACCTGACCCATGTCGATCGCCGGGTTCAGCGAGGCGCCGACGTCGTGCAGGATGTCGGTACGCAGCATCTTGTATTCGCCGGTCAGGGTGTCGACTATCACTTCAGCACAGGCCGCGCCGAAGGCGTAGTAGTAGAACGGCCGACCACGAGCCTGGCTGCGGTCGTAGAAGATTTTCGGGGTCTTGTAGAAGCCGGTGCTGGACAGCGACACCTGGGCGAAATACGCCTGCTGGATCAACGCCTCGAAGGTCAGGATGTGATCGCGAACCCGCACATGACCGTTGTGGAATTCGACGTCTTCTTCGCTGACCTTGTACTGACGCGCAGCAAATTCCACCAGGCGCTGCTTGATGATCTCGGCAGCATTTTGTGCGGCCTTGCCGTTCAAGTCAGCGCCACTGGAGGCGGCGGTCGGTGAGGTGTTCGGGACCTTGTCAGTGTTGGTGGCGGTGATCTGCACCCGATCGATTTCAACCTGGAATACCTGGGCCACCACCTGCGCGACCTTGACGTTCAGGCCCTGGCCCATCTCCGTGCCGCCATGGTTCAGGTGGATACTGCCGTCGGTGTAAATGTGGATCAACGCGCCGGCCTGGTTGAGGAAGCTGGCGGTGAAGGAAATGCCGAATTTCACCGGGGTCAACGCCAGGCCTTTTTTCAGGATCGGGCTGTTGGCGTTGTAGCGACGGATCGCTTCACGCCGCTCGGCGTACTGGCTGCTTTCTTCGAGTTCGGCGGTCATTTCCTCGAGCATGTTGTGCTCGACGGTCTGGTAGTAATGGGTGACGTTGCGTTCGGTCTTGCCGTAGTAGTTGGCCTTGCGCACTGCCAGCGGATCGAGCGCCAGATGGCGGGCGATGGCGTCCATGACTTCTTCGATGGCGACCATCCCTTGCGGGCCACCGAAGCCACGATAAGCGGTGTTCGATGCGGTGTTGGTCTTGCAGCGGTGACCGTTGATGGTCGCATCGCCGAGGTAATAAGAGTTGTCGGCATGGAACATCGCACGGTCGACGATCGACGCCGAGAGGTCCGGCGAACAGCCGCAGTTGCCCGCCAGTTCCAGTTGAATGCCGTGCAGCCGGCCGGTGCTGTCGAAGCCGACGTCGTATTCGATGTAGAACGGGTGACGCTTGCCGGTCATCAGCATGTCTTCGACCCGCGGCAGGCGCATCTTGGTCGGCTGGCCGGTCAGGTGCGCAACCACCGCGCACAGGCAGGCCGGGCTCGCGGCCTGGGTTTCCTTGCCGCCGAAACCACCGCCCATGCGGCGCATGTCGACGACGATTTTGTTCATCGACACGTCCAGTACTTCCGCCACCAGCTTCTGCACTTCGGTGGGGTTCTGGGTCGAGCAGTAGACAATCATCCCGCCGTCTTCGGTCGGCATCACCGAAGAGATCTGGGTTTCCAGGTAGAAATGTTCCTGGCCGCCGATGTGCAGCGTGCCCTGGATCCGGTGCTCGGCGGTGGCCAATGCGCTGGCCGAATCACCGCGTTTATGGGTGTGGCTGTCGAGCACGAAATGCTTTTTGCGCAGGGCTTCGACCACGTCCAGTACTGGTTCCAGATCTTCGTATTCAATGACGGCGGCCATGGCTGCCTGGCGCGCGGTTTCCAAATCCCGGGCCGCGACTGCCAGCACTACCTGACCGACGAATTGCACGTCATCGATCGCCAGTAAGGGGTCGCCGGGCAACAGCGGACCGATGTCCTTCAGGCCCGGCACATCCTTGTGGGTGATGACGATGCGCACGCCTTCGAAGGCGTAGCAGGGCGCGGTGTCGATGCTGATGATTTTCGCGTGGGCACGGTCCGACAGCCGTGCGTACAGATGCAGCTGATTAGGGAATTCCAGGCGGTCGTCGATGTACACCGCTTCGCCGGATACATGCTTGTCGGCGCTGTCGTGCTTGACGCTGCGACCGACGCCGGAAGTCAGGTCCTGGGCGAACAGTTCGGCCAGTTCAGCCTGGGTTTTTTCGACGGCATGATGATTAGACATAAGCGGTCACCCGAGTCTCGATGTGCGGTGTTTGCAGTTCGATGAAGTATTTGCGCAGCAGGTTCTGCGCGCTGAGCAGGCGGTATTCCTTGCTCGCGCGGAAGTCCGAGAGCGGCGTGAAGTCTTCGGCCAGGGCGGCGCAGGCGCGCTCCACCGTTGATGAATTCCATTGCGAGCCGAGCAGGGCGGTTTCGCAACTCTTGGCGCGTTTCGGGATGGCCGCCATGCCGCCGAAGGCAACGCGGGCATCAGCGATCACACCGTTTTCGATGCGTAGATTGAACGCCGCACAGACCGCGGAAATATCGTCATCCAGGCGCTTGGAAACCTTGTAGGCGCGGAACAATTGCTCGGCGCTGGCGCGGGGCACGATGATCTTTTCGATGAACTCGCTTTCCTGGCGCGCGGTCACCCGGTAATCGATGAAATAGTCTTCCAGCGCCAGGGTGCGGCGAGTCTGACCTTTGCACAGAACGATCTGCGCGCCGAGGGCGATCAGCAGCGGCGGCGAGTCACCGATGGGCGAAGCGTTACCGATGTTGCCGCCCAGGGTGCCCTGGTTGCGGATCTGCAGGGAGGCGAAGCGTTGCAGCAATTCGCCGAAGTCCGGGTACTCGGCCTTGAGCGCTTCATAGCAATCGGACAGCGAGGTGGCGGCGCCGATTTCCAGGCGGTCGTCAAAGCGTTCGACGCGCTTCATTTCGGCAACGTTGCCTACATAGATCATCACCGGCAGGGCGCGGTGGAACTGCGTCACTTCCAGCGCCAGATCGGTGCCGCCGGCCAGCAGGCGGGCTTGCGGGTACGAATCGTAAAGGTCGGCCAGGTCAGCGACGGTCAAGGGCACCAGGCAACGTTTGTCACCGCTGTTCAGCTCGCCGGTTGCGGTTGGCGCGATTGCTTTCAGACGGGCAATGGTCTCGGCTTCGCGAGCGTCGAATTGGTCAGCCTGCTTGCCGCAGCAGGCCTGTTCGGCAGCGGCCAGAATCGGCCGATAGCCGGTGCAGCGACAGAGGTTGCCGGCCAGCGCTTCGTGGGCCTTGTGGGAGTCCGGCTGGTCACTGTTCTTTTGCAGGGCGAACAGCGACATGACGAAACCCGGCGTGCAGAAACCGCACTGCGAGCCATGGCACTCGACCATGGCTTTCTGCACGCTGTGCAGCTGGCCCTGGTGCTTGAGGTCTTCGACGCTGATCAGCTGTTTGCCGTGCAGCGACGAAACGAAGGTCAGGCACGAATTGAGGCTGCGATAGCGAATGTGCTCGCGGTCATCGCCGTCGGTCTGCAATTCGCCGACCACCACGGTGCAGGCGCCACAGTCACCGCTGGCGCAACCTTCTTTAGTGCCGGATTTGCCCAGGTGCTCACGCAAATAATTGAGCACAGTCAGGTTCGGGTCCAGGGCGTGCTCACTACGGAGTTCCTGGTTTAGTAAAAACTGGATCACGGAAGGCCTCGCAGACTCATTATTGTTGTTAACCGACTTGAGCCGAATTTAGTCATATCTGACTTTTCGGTCAATGATTTTCTGACTTAAAGGTCAGGAAATTCAATTTTGCCGATTAACGACACCTCTATTCATTATTGACCCTATGGGGATAGCTTGCTTTTTGCGTGGTTGTCGGTTGTTTGTTGCGTATTTCGTGCCAAATTCAGCCCCCTGGCCATTACAATCAGCGCCCTGCGCCATTACCCAGCAACTGGGTTACACTGCGCCGCTTGTACCGATCGAAGAGTTTGAAGGAAAACCATGACGTTCAAGGCGCCGGACAGCCTCGCCGAGCAAATAGCTCACCACCTCGCCGAACGCATCATTCGCGGGGATCTCAAGCCCGGGGAGCGCATCCAGGAACAGAAGGTCACGCTGGCTCTCAATGTCAGCCGCGGTTCGGTGCGCGAAGCCTTGCTGATCCTCGAGCGCCGTCACCTGATTGCGATCCTGCCGCGGCGCGGTGCTCACGTCACTGAGCTCAGCGCGCACAAGGTGCAGAGCCTGTGCGCGCTGATGAGCGAGCTGTACATCCTGCTGGGCAATGCCGTGGCCAATGGCTGGGCGGCCCAGACCGATATGGCGCCGTTCCTGCAAATCCAGCAGCGTCTGGTCGCCAGCTACGAGCGGCAGGACATTCAAGCCTTTGTCGAAGACAGCTTTAATGTGATGCGCGCGGCGTACCCCTTCGCGAACAACCCGTACCTGCAGGAAACCGTCGAGAACCTGCAGCCGGCCATGAGCCGTGCGTATTACCTCGCCCTGGAGCAACGCAAGGCCGAGATGAGCGAGTTCCTGGAGTTGTTCGAGCGACTGCTGGCCGCCGTGCTGGCCCGTGATTTGCCGCAAATTCGCGTGGTGCTCTCGGCCTATGCCCAGCGCAGTTGCGATCTGGTGCTGTCTGCGTTGACGGCTGCCTGAGCATGCGGCTCAAGTGCATCAAACTGGCGGGGTTCAAATCCTTCGTCGACCCGACCACGGTGAACTTCCCCAGTAATATGGCGGCGGTGGTCGGGCCCAACGGTTGCGGCAAGTCGAATATCATCGACGCCGTGCGCTGGGTGATGGGCGAGAGCTCGGCAAAGAACCTGCGTGGCGAGTCGATGACCGACGTCATCTTCAATGGCTCCACCAGCCGTAAACCGGTCAGTCAGGCCAGCATCGAACTGGTTTTCGATAACTCCGACGGCACTCTGGTCGGGGAATTCGCGGCTTATGCGGAGATCTCCATTCGTCGCAAAGTGACCCGCGACAGCCAGAACAGTTATTTCCTCAACGGCAGCAAATGCCGGCGTCGTGATATCACCGATATTTTCCTCGGCACCGGCCTTGGCCCGCGCAGCTACTCGATCATCGAACAAGGGATGATCTCCAAGCTGATCGAGGCCAAGCCCGAAGACCTGCGCAACTTCATCGAAGAAGCCGCGGGGATTTCCAAATACAAGGAGCGTCGGCGCGAGACCGAAAACCGCATCCGTCGCACCCACGAAAACCTCGCCCGCCTGACCGACTTGCGCGAAGAGCTGGAGCGCCAGCTCGAGCGTCTGCATCGCCAGGCACAGGCCGCCGAGAAGTATCAGGAATATAAAGGCGAAGAGCGTCAGCTCAAGGCCCAGCTGTCGGCGTTGCGCTGGCAGGCCTTGAACGAGCAGGTCGGCCAGCGCGAATCGATCATCGGCACTCAGGAAATCAGCTTTGAGGCCCTGGTGGCCGAGCAGCGCAACGCCGATGCCAGCATCGAGCGGCTGCGGGACGGCCATCATGACCTCTCCGAGCGCTTCAATCTGGTGCAAGGGCGCTTCTATTCGGTCGGCGGCGACATTGCCCGGGTCGAGCAGAGCATCCAGCACGGTCAGCAACGTTTGCGCCAGTTGCAGGACGACCTGCGCGAAGCCGAGCGTTCGCGGCTGGAAACCGAATCCCACCTGGGCCTCGACCGCACCTTGCTGGCGACCCTCGGCGAAGAGCTGCACACCCTTGAGCCCGAGCAGGAAATCACCAGCGCCGCCGCCGAAGAGGCCGCCGCTGCCCTGGAAGAATCGGAAACCACCATGCATGGCTGGCAGGAGCAGTGGGACACCTTCAACCTGCGCTCCGCCGAGCCACGGCGCCAGGCCGAGGTTCAGCAATCGCGGATCCAGCAGCTGGAAACCAGCATGGAACGCCTCGCCGATCGGCAACGCCGTTTGGCTGAAGAACGGGCATTGCTGGCGGCCGATCCGGAAGACGCGGCAATCCTTGAACTCGGCGAGCAACTGGCTGCCAGCGAGATGACGCTGGAGGATTTGCAGGCCAGCGAGGAGGGGCAAGTCGAGCGCCTGGAGCAGTTGCGTCAGGAGTTGCAGCACGCGACCCAGGCACAGCAACAGGCTCAAGGCGAGTTGCAGCGTCTCAACGGTCGGTTGGCCTCTTTGGAAGCCTTGCAGCAAGCGGCGCTCGATCCGGGCACCGGTACCGCGCAATGGTTGCAAGAACAGCAACTGACAGAACGGCCGCGACTGGCCCAGGGCCTGAAGGTGGACAGCGGCTGGGAGCTGGCGGTGGAAACCGTGCTGGGTGCTGACCTGCAAGCGGTGTTGGTCGACGACTTTGCCGATTTCGATCTGGCCGGCTTCCAGCAGGGCGACCTGCGCCTGTTGAGTCCGGGCAGTGACGGCATTCGCGTGCCGGGCAGCCTGCTGGACAAGGTCGAAGCCGAGATCGATCTGTCGCCCTGGCTGGGCCAGGTCAGGTCGGTGGAAACCCTTGACCAGGCCTTGGCCTTGCGTGGCCAATTGGCGGTCGGTGAAAGCCTGATCAGCCGCGATGGCTACTGGCTAGGCCGGCACTTTCTGCGGGTGCGACGCGCCAGCGAAGCGGAAAGCGGGGTGTTGGCGCGGGGCCAGGAAATCCAGCGCCTGGGCGATGAGCGCGATGAGCGTGAAGCCACCGTGGAAGCGCTGGAGACCCAACTGCAGAACCTGCGGGCACAGCAACGCCAGCAAGAAAATGGCCGTGAACATTTACGCCGCTTGCTGCAGGACGAGGCGCGTCAGCAGGGTGAGTTGAAAGCCCGGCTGTCCGCCGGCAAGGCCAAGGCCGAACAACTGACGTTGCGCCGTACGCGGCTCGATGAGGAACTGGGCGAACTGGGCGAACAGCGCGCCCTTGAACACGAACAGGTCGGCGAGGCACGCCTGCAATTGCAGGATGCGCTCGACAGCATGGCGGTCGATACCGAACAGCGCGAATTGTTGCTGGCTCAGCGTGACAGCCTGCGTGAACGCCTGGACCGGGTGCGCCAGGAAGCCCGCCAGCATAAGGACCACGCCCATCAACTGGCGGTGCGCCTGGGTTCGCTCAAGGCACAGCACGACTCCACCCGTCAGGCGCTGGAACGGCTCGAATTACAGTCCGAGCGTCTGAACGAAAAGAGCCAACAGCTCAGCCTCAATCTGGAGGAGGGTGAAGCACCCCTCGAAGAGTTGCGGCTGAAGCTCGAAGAGCTGCTCGACAAACGCATGACGGTCGACGAAGAACTCAGAACCGCGCAGATCGCCCTGGAAGATGCCGACCGCGAACTGCGCGAGGCCGAGAAACGCCGCAGCCAGGCCGAGCAGCAGTCGCAACTGATCCGTGGTCAGCTGGAACAGCAGCGCATGGAATGGCAGGCGCTGACAGTGCGGCGCAAGACCCTCGAGGACCAGTTACTCGAGGACGGCTACGACTTGCACGGTGTGCTTGCCACGTTAAATGCCGAGATCAACGAAAAAGCCGCCGAAGAAGAACTTGAACGGATTGCCGCGCGGATTCAGCGGCTGGGCGCAATCAACCTCGCGGCCATCGACGAGTACCAGCAGCAATCCGAGCGTAAACGTTATCTGGATGCCCAGAATGACGATCTGGTCGAAGCCCTCGACACCCTGGAAAACGTGATTCGCAAGATCGATAAAGAAACCCGTAATCGCTTTAAAGATACCTTTGATCAGATCAATGGGGGTTTACAGGCATTATTTCCAAAAGTTTTCGGTGGCGGCAGCGCTTATTTGGAACTGACGGGCGAAGATCTACTCGATACAGGGGTGACGATCATGGCGCGTCCGCCCGGAAAGAAGAACAGCACCATCCATTTGCTCTCTGGTGGTGAGAAAGCTCTGACCGCGCTGGCCCTGGTATTTGCGATTTTCAAGTTGAACCCGGCGCCATTCTGCATGCTCGACGAAGTTGACGCACCGCTGGATGACGCTAACGTAGGACGCTACGCCCGGTTGGTGAAAGAAATGTCACAGACGGTGCAGTTCATCTATATCACCCACAACAAGATCGCCATGGAAATGGCCGATCAGTTGATGGGGGTGACGATGCATGAGCCCGGTTGTTCACGCCTTGTGGCAGTTGATGTCGAGGAGGCGATGGCAATGGTGGATGCGTAAGTCGTTGTGTATAGGATGATTTCCTGGAGGATGCAGGAGGTTTTTCTTTCGCGACTTGCTGGCCAATCGACATATTGGCTGAAGCCATTGCGACAGACGGTGTAAAGTTGTCTTGGGTCGTGCTAGTTTAATGTCAATTTTTCGTATACGTGGGCAAAACGCCTGTCAGAACATAGAGTTGGCGCCACGTTTTAAAGGGGTTTGCAGCTTGCTCAGCCCTTTATTCTTCAGCATTTTTTATAGAGGCACGGGATTACATGGAAATCGGTCTGCGCGAGTGGCTGATAGTCATCGGCATTATAGTCATTGCCGGTATTCTTTTTGACGGCTGGCGCCGCATGCGCGGGGGCAAGGGCAAGCTGAAATTTCGGCTGGATCGCAGCCTGTCCAATTTGCCCGACGAGGACACCAGCGCCGAACTGCTGGGCCCGCCGCGGGTACTGGATACCCATAAGGAGCCGCAACTGGACGAGCATGATCTGCCGTCGGTGAGCATGCCTGCCCGCGAGGGTCGTGATTCGGGCTCCAAGCGTGGCAAACGTGGCGGCGAGCCGTCTCAGGGTGACATGAACCTCAATCTGGACCTGGATGGCGGCCCGAGTTTCAGCAGCCGTGACGATGACTTCCCGGATGAAACCCGCTCCTCAAGCGCCGCTCAGGACAGAGAGCAGCCACAAGCGGAAGAAGTCCTGGTGATCAGTGTGATCTGCCGCGATCCCGGTGGCTTCAAAGGCCCGGCGTTGTTGCAGAATATTCTGGAAAGCGGTCTGCGTTTTGGCGAGATGGACATCTTCCACCGTCACGAAAGCATGGCTGGCAATGGCGAAGTCCTGTTCTCCATGGCCAACGCAGTCAAGCCGGGCGTGTTCGATCTGGACGATATCGATCACTTCAGCACTCCGGCGGTGAGCTTCTTCCTTGGCTTGCCCGGCCCGCGTCATCCGAAACAGGCTTTCGACGTGATGGTTGCCGCTGCTCGCAAACTGTCGCAAGAGCTCAATGGCGAACTCAAGGACGATCAGCGCAGCGTACTGACCGCCCAGACTATTGAGCACTACCGTCAACGCATCGTCGAATTCGAACGCCGCGCTTTGACCCAGAAGCGCTAAGGCCGAAACAGGGGGCTTTTGGTTTGCTCCCTGGGCCGCAGTATTTACAAGATTGAGCAGCCACGGCTGCTCTTTTGCTTTATGAGAGAACACCCATGACCGCCGCCGAAAACCGCATTCTAGAGTTGCGCACTGAGCTCGATCAGCACAACTACCTCTACCACGTACTCGACCAGCCGAGCATTCCGGACGCCGAGTACGATCGGCTGTTCAATGAGCTCAAGGCGCTGGAAGCAGAACATCCCGAGCTGGTGACCAGCGACTCACCGACTCAGCGGGTCGGCAGCGCGGCACTCTCGGCCTTTACTCAAGTGCGTCATGAAATACCGATGCTCAGCCTGGGCAACGCCTTCGACGAAAGCACCATGCGCGAGTTCGATCGCCGGGTGACCGAGGGCCTCGACTTGCCGGCCGGCGACTTGTTTGGCGGTGGCGTGGCAGTGGAATACAGCTGCGAGCCGAAGCTCGATGGCCTGGCGGTCAGCCTGCTGTATCAGGATGGCATGTTGGTGCGCGGCGCCACTCGCGGTGACGGCACCACGGGCGAAGACATCAGCGTCAATGTGCGAACCGTACGCAATATCCCGCTCAAGCTGCAGGGCAGCGGCTGGCCGGCGATCCTGGAAGTGCGTGGCGAAGTCTATATGTCCAAGGCCGGTTTCGAGCGGCTGAATGCCTCGCAAATGGAAGTCGCTGGCAAGACCTTCGCCAACCCGCGCAATGCCGCTGCCGGTAGCCTGCGCCAGCTGGATTCGAAGATCACCGCCAGCCGTCCGCTGGAGTTCTGCTGCTACGGTCTGGGCCAGGTATCGGCCGACATCGCCGCTACCCATATCAACAATCTGCAGCAACTGAAAAAGTGGGGCCTGCCGGTCAGTCGCGAACTGAAATTGGCCAAGGGCATCGACGAGTGCCTGGACTACTACCGCGATATCGGTGAGCGCCGCAATGTGCTGGCCTATGAAATCGACGGGGTGGTGTTCAAGGTCAACAGCCTGGCCTCGCAGCGCGAACTCGGCTTCCGGGCCCGTGAACCGCGCTGGGCTATCGCCCATAAATTTCCGGCGATGGAAGAGCTCACCGAGCTGCTCGATGTGGAGTTCCAGGTGGGTCGCACCGGTGCGGTAACCCCGGTCGCGCGCTTGAAGCCAGTCAAGGTCGCGGGCGTCACCGTCTCCAATGCGACGTTGCACAACATGGATGAAGTGGCCCGTCTGGGGCTGATGATCGGCGACACGGTGATCATCCGTCGTGCCGGGGATGTGATCCCGCAAGTGGTGCAAGTGGTCACCGAGCGTCGCCCGGAAAACGCCCGACCGGTGCAGATTCCCGAGAGCTGCCCAGTGTGCGGCTCCCATGTCGAGCGCACGCAGCTGGTGAAGCGCAGCAAGGGCCGCGAAACCGTCAGCGAAGGCGCGGTCTATCGCTGCGTCGGCCGACTGGCCTGTGGCGCACAACTCAAGCAGGCCATCATCCATTTCGTCTCGCGGCGCGCCATGGACATCGAAGGCCTGGGCGAGAAGAGCGTCGAGCAACTGGTGGATGAAGGCCTGGTCGGCTCGCCGGCGGACCTCTACACCCTGAGCTTCGACCAGATCGTCGACCTCGAAGGCTTTGCCGAGCTCTCCAGCAAGAACCTGTTGAGTGCCATCGCCGACAGCAAAAAACCGAGCCTGGCGCGCTTTATCTACGCGTTGGGCATTCCCGATGTCGGCGAGGAGACCGCCAAGGTGCTGGCGCGCTCGCTGGCGTCGCTGGCGCGGGTTCAGCAGGCGTTGCCGGAAGTATTGACCTACTTGCCGGATGTCGGGCTGGAGGTCGCCTACGAGATCCATAGCTTCTTCCAGGATCAGCACAACGCAACCGTTATCGAGCAGTTGCTGGCCCGTGGCCTGGAGATTCAGGACCAGGGCGAGTTGGGCGCAGAGTTCGCAGCCAGCACGACCCTGGGTGGACTGATCGACAAGCTGCATATTCCTTCGGTCGGCCCGGGCGGAGCGCAGAAACTGGCCGACAAGTTCGGCTCGCTCGAAGGCGTGATCAACGCCGACTGGCTGGACATGCGCCAGGCGCTTGCCGAGAAACAGGCGAAGGCCGTGCGTGAGTTCTTCGATAATCCCGAGCACGCTCAGCGTGCGTTGGCGATCGAGAAGCAGCTGCAAGACTTTGGCATGCATTGGCACAGCGAACGGAAAGTCGTCGAAGGTCTGCCGCTGGCCGGTCAGACCTGGGTGCTGACCGGTTCGCTGGAACTGATGAGCCGCGACATCGCCAAGGACAAACTCGAAAGCCTGGGCGCCAAAGTGGCCGGTTCGGTATCGGCGAAAACCCATTGTGTAGTGGCCGGACCGGGAGCGGGATCGAAACTGCTCAAGGCCAATGAGCTGGGTTTGAAAGTGCTGGATGAAGAGGAGTTTGTGGCGTTTCTCGGCAAGCACAACCTTTCGGTGTGATGCATATTTGCGACTGGAATGCATTTGTGGCGAGGGGGCTTGCCCCCGCTGGGGCGCGCAGCGGCCCTAAAATCTGCAGCCGCGGTTTTTCAGGTAGAACGCATACACAGATTTTACGACTGCTGCGCAGCCGAACGGGGCGATGCGGCGTTCCGACAAGCCCCCTCGCCACAGGTCGGCGCTCGCCACATTGGGCTGCGCAGTTCCCTGAAAACCATGGAACCCTTGCCTCCCAACCATGATCTAGTCTTGGCAAGCCCCAGGGAGAGATCGCCATGTACCGTTTCTTCGAACAACTCAGCTCACGCATCGCTGCACCCTTCATGGGCGAGCGCGGTCGCAACAGCAAGCTCTGGGACTGTCGCTGCGGGCAGGCGTTGTTCTTTCGCAACAGCCAGTGCCTCGCCTGTTCGGCGGCATTGGGTTATCAGCCGGAGCAGAGTCGTCTGTCCTCGCTGCAGCCCGGGCCGCAGGTGGATACCTGGATGCTCGACACCGATCCCGAGGCTGGGGTATTTCGCCGCTGCGCCAACCTCGACTCCGCGGCCGCCTGCAACTGGCTGCTGCCGGCCAACGATCATGATGCGTTGTGCATAGCTTGTAGTCTGAACCACACCATCCCCGATCTGTCGATTGCCGAGAATCCCGAGCGCTGGCGCAAGGTCGAAACGGCGAAACGGCGTCTGGTCGCACAGTTGATCAGCCTGGGCTTGCAAGTGATCCCGAAAACCCTGGACGAAGAAACCGGGCTGGCCTTCGATTTCATTGGTGTCGACCTTGAAGGCAAACCGCCAACCACCGGCCATGCCAACGGCCTGATCACCCTCGATATCAAAGAGGCCGACGACGCCCATCGGGAGCAGATGCGTGTGCAGCTGCACGAACCCTACCGCACCTTGCTCGGGCATTTTCGTCATGAGGTGGGGCATTACTACTGGGACCGGCTGATCGCCAACAGCCACTGGCTGGAACCCTGCCGCAGCCTGTTCGGTGACGAACGCGCCAGTTATACCGAAGCGCTGGAACGGCACTACCAGCAGGGTGCACCGAGCGACTGGGAACAGAGCCATGTCAGTGCCTACGCCAGCATGCATCCATGGGAAGACTGGGCGGAAACCTGGGCTCACTACCTGCACATGATGGACGCGGTCGACACCGCACTGGGCTTTGGCATGAGCGCGCGGGAGATGGACTTCGACTATCAGCCATTTGCCCTCGACACACTCTACGATCCGCAGCATCCCGGCGGCGCGGCATTCCTGTCTTTCGTCAACGCCTGGATCGAACTGGCCGGCATGCTCAATGAGCTGTCACGCAGCATGGGTCAGGCAGATTTCTATCCCTTTGTCCTACCGCCGCCAGTGATCGCCAAATTACATTTCATTCACCTGGTCATCCAGCAAGAGGGTGGCCGGGCGGATGGGGTAGTGCAGGATCATTAAAAAATCAAAGATCGCAGAGCAACGCAGGTCCTTGACCCTGCTCATATTTTTTAATCCCAATAGACGGTTGTAAGTTCTCGTCAGATCGGTACAATGGCGCGGCTCGCCACTGGCGAGCGTCGTTATGGTGACCCCATCGGTCCCCCCGCAACGATCAGCCGTGAACCCGGTCAGGCCTGGAAGGGAGCAGCCGCAGCGGTGACATTGTGTGCCGGGGTGTGGCTGATGGGGTTACCACCTTAACGACCAGCCTTCGTTCAGCAAGGCTTCTCCTTTCTACGCAGAACCCGATTTTTCCTCTCTGTTTTTCCATCGATCTTTCCTGGTCGGTGTTTGATCCTGTCCGAACCCTTCTTCCTTTTGCATTCAGCGACTCGTTACGCCGCGCTTTGACGTTCACTGCTGGCGGGCGGTTGGCTCCGCTTGCAGCGGCACATCAGTGCCGGTGTAGAGCTTGATGATGGCATCGATTTCGCCGGACATCTTCATGCGCAGCAGGGTGCGCAGAATCAGTTGCACCGGCAGTTTCGGGTCGTTGCGCACATAGCAGCCGACGTTTTGCTCCTGCAGGACGGCGACGCCGCGTAGTTGATCGGCAGGTAAAAGCTTTTGATTGAACCAGTCCAGGGTCCATTGATTAGTCACCGCATAGTGGTAGCGACCGGCCAACAACTTCTGTAATACCTGCTCCTGATTGCGGGCATCGTCGCGCTGCAGTTGGCCACTGTCGAACAGCGGCTGCAGTTTTGGGTAGATGTAACCAAGCACCGTGCCGATGTTTTGTGAAGGCAGACTCGAGGGCACTACCAGTGCGGGAAGGTCTTGCCTGCTGACCAGCAGGTCGCGCTGAAACAGCCATGGAATGCTCCAGAGGTAGTCGCCTGACTGGTTGGGCAGCCAGGATTGCGCGGCATAGCAACGCACATCGATCTCGCCACGTTCCATGGCACTTTGCACCCGGCCGCGGGCCAGCACGTGGAACTCGGCAGGGCGGCCGACCTGGGTTGCCAGGCTGAGCATCATGTCATGCAAAATGCCTTGGGTCGGCTGGTCGCGTTCGATTTGCACCATGGGCATGGCCCAGCTGTCGGTCACTGCGAAACGCAGTGGGGCCTGCGCGGCAAAACCGTTTGCGCTGACCAGCAGTAAAGCGGCCCAGGCTAAATGCATAAACTCTCCCGCAAGACCACGACAAGGGTCGACAAAATGCCACCCAAAGAGCAGCTTAGCCAGATTAGAACAGCACACCGGATGCAATTTTGCCCTTGCTCCGCTAGCATTACCCGCTTCCGCTTCCCAGTTGCGACGGTTTTCGATGAGTTATCAGGTTCTTGCACGTAAATGGCGTCCGCGCTCGTTCCGCGAAATGGTCGGCCAGACCCATGTGCTCAAGGCTCTGATCAATGCCTTGGACAGCCAGCGGCTGCACCACGCCTATTTATTTACCGGCACCCGCGGGGTGGGCAAGACCACCATCGCGCGGATCATTGCCAAATGCCTGAACTGTGAAACAGGTATTACCTCGACGCCGTGCGGCACCTGCTCGGCGTGCCGGGAGATCGACGAAGGGCGCTTTGTCGACCTGATCGAAATCGACGCCGCGAGCCGGACCAAGGTCGAGGACACCCGCGAGCTGCTGGACAACGTGCAGTACGCGCCGAGCCGCGGGCGCTTCAAGGTCTACCTGATCGACGAAGTGCACATGCTGTCCACCCATTCGTTCAATGCGCTGCTCAAAACCCTTGAAGAGCCGCCGCCCCACGTCAAGTTCATCCTGGCCACCACCGACCCGCAGAAACTTCCTGCAACAATTCTATCGCGGTGCCTGCAGTTCTCCCTGAAAAACATGACTCCGGAGCGGGTGGTCGAGCATTTGACCCATGTCCTGGGGGTCGAGAACATACCGTTCGAGGACGATGCATTGTGGTTGCTGGGCCGCGCGGCCGATGGTTCGATGCGCGACGCCATGAGCCTCACCGATCAGGCGATTGCTTTCGGTGAAGGCAAGGTCATGGCCGCCGATGTCCGGGCGATGCTCGGGACCCTGGATCACGGTCAGGTCTACGACGTATTGCAGGCGTTGCTCGACGGCGATGCCCGGGCGCTGCTTGAAGCGGTGCGCCATCTGGCCGAGCAAGGGCCGGACTGGAATGGCGTGCTCTCGGAAATCCTTAATGTGCTGCACCGTGTCGCCATCGCCCAGGCCCTGCCTGAAGGCGTCGACAACGGTCATGGCGACCGCGACCGGGTGCTGGCGCTGGCCCAGGCGTTGCCGGCCGAAGACGTGCAGTTCTATTACCAGATGGGCCTGATCGGCCGCCGCGATCTGCCGCTGGCGCCAGACCCCCGTGGTGGTTTTGAAATGGTCCTGTTGCGGATGCTGGCATTCCGCCCGGCAGACAGCACGCAGGCACCCAGACAACCGCTAAAGCCAGTGGGGATCAGCCAGGCCACAGTTGATTCCGCAAACTCCGTGGCTGCCGCGCCGGTGGTCGCTGCCAGTGTCGCTGCGCCGGTCGCGGCGGTTGTTGCACCGGTCCCTGCACCAACCGCAGCGGTGGTGGTGCCGGAACCGGTCGTCGCGCCGCCGGTTGTGGAGCCTGTAGTCGTTGCCGCCGAAGTCGTGGATCTGCCGTGGAACGACCCGGTAGAAGCAATCATCGAGCAACAGCCGGCGGTCGAGCCGATGCTCGAGACCGCCGCCGAGCAGCCTGACTTGACCCCGATGCCTGGGCCGACGCCCGACAGTGCGGTGCCGGATGCCCCCGAGTGGGTGGCCGCGCCGGTGCCTGAGCCCTCCGTAGCCGAGGTCGATGCGGCCACTCCGGGCATGGACCTGGATGACGAGCCGCCACTGGATGAAGACTACATCGAGCCGGACATGGATTCGGCCTACAGCTATCTCGATGAACTGGCCAGTGAACACACCGCCGAGCCGGCCCCGGAACCCGAGCCCGCTCCTGCGTTGAAACCGGCCACCGGCCTGGCTCTGGAATGGCTGGAACTGTTTCCGAAGTTGCCGATTTCCGGCATGACCGGCAGCATTGCCGCCAACTGCACGCTGATTGCGGTGGATGGCGATCATTGGTTGCTGCACCTGGACCCGGCCCACAGCGCGCTGTTCAACGCGACTCAGCAGCGGCGCTTGAACGATGCGCTGAACCAGTATCACCAGCGCACGCTGACGGTGAACATTGAGCTGATCAAGCCCGAGCAGGAAACCCCGGCCCAGGCAGCGTCCAGGCGCCGTAACGAGCGTCAGCGCGAGGCCGAAGAGTCGATCCACGGTGATCCGTTCATCCAGCAAATGATGCAACAGTTCGGTGCGGTGATCCGTAACGATACTATTGAACCTGTCGAGGCTCTGGTCACTCAGGGCTAATAACTGAAGGTGCCTGGCCTGACGGGCCGGGCGCTATTTTTATCCAAGTACTTTTGAGGTGATTCCCATGATGAAAGGTGGCATGGCCGGCCTGATGAAGCAGGCACAGCAGATGCAGGAAAAAATGGCCAAGATGCAGGAAGAACTGGCCAACGCCGAAGTGACCGGCAAGTCCGGTGGCGACATGGTGACGGTGGTCATGACCGGCCGTCACGACGTCAAGCGCGTCAGCATCGATCCAAGCATCGTTGAAGGCCTCAACGAAGATGACAAGGAAATGCTCGAAGCCCTGTTCGCCGCCGCCGTCAACGACGCTGTGCGCAAGATCGAAGCCAACAGCCAGGACAAAATGTCTGGAATGACCGCCGGCATGCAATTGCCACCGGGCATGAAGCTGCCGTTCTAAGTCGCCTTGGCGAGTGGGATGCACAATAAAAATGCCGGGCCTTGAGCCTGGCATTTTTTTTGTGGATGAAATCTTCTGTGGCTGCTAGATCCAATCGCGGGCTTACCCGTGAAGTGGCCTGACAGCCGGCCTTTCTCTCGCGGATGTACCCAGATCAACTGTAGGAGCGAGCTTGCTCGCGATGGGCTCAAGGTCGGCGCGTTTATTCAGAAAACCCGCGTTATCGTTAACGTCCATCTCGCGAGCAAGCTCGCTCCTACAGTGGGAACACATACCATAAATACCCATCCAGAAGACTCAGCCACCGTCAATGAATACTCGACGCCAACTCAAAGATCGGGATGTACATCAAAATCACGATCACACCAATCAACAACCCGATAAAGGTCATCAACAGCGGCTCGAACAAGCGCACGAACCATTCGAGCCAGCGGCTGATTTCTTCGTCGTAGAAGTCGGCGCTGCGTTCCATCATGTAACCCAGGTTGCCCGACTGTTCACCGGCCCGCAGCAGGCGCAGCGACACCGGGGTGGTCAGTTGGTTATTTTCCAGCGCGGCAGACAGCGCGTGGCCCTCGCGGATTCTTTCGCTGGCTGCATCCAGGCGGGTCCTTGAGCCGACGTTGAGTATTCCACGGACCATGCCCATGGCGGTGATTATGGGGATACCGCCTTGCAGCAGGATGCCGAGGGATCGGTAGAAGCGCGCCAACTCATACATGACGATCCGCCGATGGATCGCCGGTATTCGTTCCAGCATTCGGTCGACGCCGCGCCGAAAGCCCGGCTGGCGCATCAACACTCCCAGCGCGACGGTGCTCGCCAGCAGGCTGACGAAGAACTCGGTCTGATGGCTGTGCAGGAACAGCCCGCAATGCATCAGCACCTGTGACAGCCAGGGCAGGTTGGAGCCCAGGCCTTCGAAGACCAGGCTGAAGCGCGGTACCACATAACCCATCAGAAACAGCACCACGCCGCCGCCGACTATCAGCAACAACACCGGATAGATCGACGCGCTGACGATCTTTTGCCGAACCTCGTCCATGCGCTGTCGGTAGACCACATAGCGGCCAAGGGCTTCGCTGACGTTGCCGGTTTTCTCGCTGGACTGCACCAGCGCCACATACAGCGGGGGGAACACTTGCGGCAATTGGCTCAGTGCCTGGGAAAAGGATTTGCCTTCGTACAGCAGCCGCACCAGTTCACTCAGGGTCTTGCGAGCCTGGGGCGCGGTTTCCTTTTCCGCCAGGCTTTCCAGCGCGTCGATAAGTGCCAGGCCAGCGTTGAGCAGGGTGGTCAATTCCTGGCTGAACAGCAGCAAGGGAAAGGTTTCATTGCGCCGCCAGGCACTCAACCGCCAGCGCTGTTCGGCTCGCAGGCTGATCAGCCGCCAGCCCTGGTCCTCGGCCATGCGGCGGGCCTCGGCGGGGCCTTGCGCATCGACCACCAGCGCGCTGACGCCGCTTTTGCCCATGACCTTGAGATAAAAACGCATAGCGGTGCCCTCGGTCATTGCCAGCTGGTGATTTCGGCGTTCTCGCCTTCGCCGCCGGGCTGGCCGTCCTTGCCCATCGACAGCAGATCGTAATCGCCATTCTCGCCGGGGAAGCGATAGATGTAGTTGCGCCCCCATGGATCCTGCGGGATTTTTTTCTGCAAATAAGGCCCGGTCCAGCGCGGCTCGTCGCTGGGGGCGATGTTCAGGGCGGCGAGCCCCTGTTCGGCGTTGGGATAATGGCCAAGCTCCAGCCGGTACAGATCCAGCGCCTTGCCCAGGCCTTCGATCTGCGCCTTGGCCACCTTGGCTTCGGAACGGCCGAGCTGGGCGAAGTATTTGGGCGCGACGATACCGGCCAGCAGGCCGAGGACCACCAGCACCACCAGCAATTCAAGCAGGGTGAAGCCACTTTGCTGGTGTCGGGTAGGGCGATGATGACTGGACATGATGACCTCCTTGAGTGGGCAGGTCTGCTTATGCAATTGCTGTGCTCGCTGCCCCCTGTTGCTCTGCAGGCCGCGTAACTGCTGGGTTGCGCGGTTCGGCACAGAGCTTGCGTACACCCTTGGAAATCCCGGTGAGTGGGGCAAATGCCCCAAAAATCGGGGCTTGTCGAGGGAGTATCGAGCATGCAAGTACTGACAATGGGATTGCTGGTCTGGCTGACCACGACCGGCGCTGTCCAGGCGGACATTTATGTGTCGCGGTCAACCGACGGTGCTTATGTGCTGTCCAACGTTCATCGACCGGGGCGCACCTATGAAAAGATCATCAGCGAGTCGACGCTGGTGGCGTCGGCGCCGTCATCGTCGGCGCCGCAGATGATCGCGCAGATGCCCTATGCCGAGATGGTCGCCGCGGCGGCTACCGCCAATGACTTGCCGCCGGCGCTGTTGCACGCGGTGATTCAGGCCGAGTCGCGCTACAACCCGGCTGCACGCTCGGTCAAGGGCGCCATGGGCCTCATGCAGCTGATGCCCCAGACCGCGAAAGAAATGGGCGTGACCGATGCCCTCGATCCGGCGGCCAATATTCAGGGTGGGGCGCGCTATCTCAAGCGGCTGATGGTGATGTTCGACAACAATATTTCGCTGGCCGTGGCCGCCTACAACGCGGGCCCCGATGCCGTGCTCAGCCGTGGCCGGATCATTCCGCCGTTCGCCGAAACCCAGCGCTATGTGCCCAGCGTGTTGCGCCAGTACCGGCGCTTGCAGGGGCTGGCCGTCGACGCGCCCTTGTAAGCAATCCCCATATATGGGGACTGCGCAAAACTGGGGATTTTTTGGGGGGGAGGATCACCCACTCAGTTTGAGTTGTTGTTTCAAGCTATTGAATTTAAAGCAAAATATATATGGCATGCCGATTGCTCCGTCCATCATCACCGATGAACGCGATGCGAGGCCCTCCGCCATGAAAGGGACCCACTCAACACCCCGGCTATTCAACCTGATCGTCCTGACTTGCTCATTGCTGGGGCTTGCGCCCCTGGCCGAGGCCGCGCTGCGTTGCGAGCGCACGCTGGTGGCCAATGTGGTGGCCTTCGATCAGCCGCTGATGTTTAACCGCCTGGGTGCGCAGAACGCCAACGGCATGATCTTCGCCCTGCGCCGGGATGTGGTCGATGATCACAACCAATCCTTGATGCAAGGCGGTGCGGCCGTTCCCGGGAAGGTCACGCTGCGGCCCGACAAGCGTCCACGGCCACTGATCCTGCGGGTCGCGGCGGGCGAATGCCTGACCATCAACCTGCACAATCTGCTGGCCTATCAGGCCAACCCGAACAAGCATTCGACGGGAATCGAGGAGGAATTCGATCCCGAGGTCGACGATCAGGTCAGCGATCGCCATGTCGGCTTCCAGGTCAACGGCTTGCAAGCGGTCAACAGCGTCAACGACATCTCCGCCTATACCGGTCGCAACGCCAATACCCTGGTGGCACCGGGTGCCAGCCGTTCCTACACCCTCTACGCCGAACGCGAAGGGGCGTTTTCCGTCGCCAGCAAAGGCGCGACCTTTGGTGGTGAAGGCGCAGCCGGTAACGTCGCCAACGGCTTGATCGCCCAGGTGGTGGTCTTGCCCAAAGCCGCGCGGGCCTATCGCAATACCGTGACCGAAGAAGAAATGCGCCTGGCCAGCGTCGGCCGCACCCCGGCCGGCCAGCCGATCGTCGATTATCAGGCGCGCTACCCACAGCGCGAGCCGTGGCTCAGCGAAGCCAAGGCCGGCCTGCCGATCCTCAGCATGGTCGATGGCAACGAGATCATCGCCAGCGACAGTGACGCGGTGGTGATGGGCCCGAACGCCGACGGCAGTTTTCCACCCTCGACCTACCCGCTGGAAAGTATCGGCAAGCGCAACCCGGCCTTGCCCAACCGGCTTGAGCCGTTCCGCGATTTTGCCTCGGTGTTCTCCGACGAAATGGCCGTGACCCAGGCGTTTCCCGGCTACTGGGCCGACCCGGTAATGGGGCATGTGCTGGAACCGACCCGTGATTCCTTTATGATCAACTATGGCTCCGGCGGGATGGGCGCCGAGGTGCTCGCCAACCGCCTGGGCGTGGGCCCGATGCATGACTGCCTGTCCTGCGCCTATGAAGAGTTTTTCCTCAGCTCCTCCGCCGTCGGCGACGTTGCGATGTTGGTGGACGTACCCGCCAACGTCGGCCTGGAACGCATTCGTCCCGGTGAAACACCGTCGGCCGATCAGATCGGGGTCAAAGCCACCATGGCACTGTTCCCGGCCGAGCCGTCGAACGTCGCCCACAGCTACATTGGCGACTTCGTCAAATTCCGCAACACCCACAATGGCCACGAGCAGCATATTTTCCACTTGCATGGTCACCAGTGGCTGTTCAACCCCAACGATGACAACTCCGACTACATCGACGCCCAGGGCATCGGCCCGGGCGCCGGTTACACCTATGAGATCGCCAACGGCGGTTCTGGCAACCGCAACCGGGTGGCTGGCGACGCCATCTATCACTGTCACTTCTATCCGCACTTTGCCCAGGGCATGTGGAGCATGTGGCGGGTCCATGATGTGTTTGAGGAAGGCACGCGCCTGGAGGTTTCCCAGCAAGGCAGCGATGGTTATCACTCCACGCCCTATGCCTTGCGCAATGGCAAACCGGCCACTGGCGCCCGGGCACTGCCCGATGGCGAAATCATTGCCGGTACGCCGATTCCGGCCATCGTGCCGTTGCCAGGCAAAGCCATGCCGCCGATGCCGGGTAAAGTCGCGGTAGTACCAAAAATGGGTCAGGTCCAAGTGGCCGCACATGACGATGATGATGATGACGACGAAGACGAGGATGATGATCATCCTTCGGGCGGTTCCGGCGAACTGCAGGCCATTGGCTCGCTGGCGCTGGTCGATCGCAGTGAAGCCAACCGCAATCCCGACGGCAGCCTGAAGAACCCCGGCTATCCGTTCTGGATCGGCGGCCTGGAAACCACCGTCGGCCAACGTCCGCCAACCCCGCCGCTGGATATGCTCAATCCGGATCTGGCACGGACCCTGCGCGACAGTGGCAACGCTCTGTGGGCCAACCTCGATCCGAATCAGTCCGGTGGCTGGGATGGCGGCTTGCCGCGGCATGCCCTGGACGGCGTGTCTGCCGGCGGTGTGGCCGAGACGGTCACCACCGCGCTGGACTTCTCGAAAAAGATTACCCGGGCCAAGCCTGTGTATATGCCGGAGGAGGGCACCGACCTCGAACAGGCGGCGATGGCCTACCACTCGATACTGGAGCACCCGAGTTTTGCTGTGCTGCCGGGCAATCAGGTGGTGTCGCGGGTGTTTCGCACCAACGGCGCCAAGCCCATGGCCGGCGCGCCGTACTTCGAACCCTGCATGGATGATCGGGCCAAGCGCCTGACCGCCAGTGCCGGCAACGGTGAGTTCTTCAGTGGCGAACGGCCTGACGGCATGTCCTTCAGCGGCTCGTCGACTTTTACTGCCGACCGGCCACGACTGTACAAGGCCGCCGACATCCAGTTCGACGCGGTCTACAACAAGGTCGGTTATCACTTCCCGCAAGCGCGGATCCTTGCCCTGTGGGAAGACGTTTGGGGCGTGATCAACAAACAGCGTCCACCGGAACCGCTGGTGATGCGCACCAATACCTTTGATTGTGTGATGTACCAGCAAACCAACCTGGTGCCGTCCTACTACGAGATGGACGACTATCAGATACGCACGCCCACCGACGTGATCGGCCAGCACATCCACTTGCCGAAATGGGACCTGACGGCGGCAGACGGTTCGGCCAACGGCTGGAACTACGAGGACGGGATTCTTTCCCCGGGCTCGGTGGTCGAGCGTATTCACGCCATCCGCGAGTTCAACGGTTGCCAGAATGGCGATCCTCGCGAGGGCACAGCAGCCTGTCCGCAAGCCAAGACTCACCCATTCTTCGGTAAGTATGGCCGAGCCGACTGGGTGGGTGCGCGCACCGCCATGCAGCGCTGGTTCGTCGATCCACTGGTGAACCTGCGCAATATCGACCGGGGCCTGGGGACCATTTTCACCCACGACCACCTCGGCCCATCGACTCACCAGCAACTGGGGCTGTATGCCACGGTACTGGCCGAGCCTGCCGGTTCCACCTGGGCCCATGCCGAAACCGGTGAGCCGCTGTACAACACCGCGGTACGCCAGGACGGCGGGCCGACTTCGTGGCAGGCAGTGATCAACACCGGCGACCTGGATGGCGACGGGCGTAACGACAGCTTCCGCGAGTTCTTCCTCGAATACAGCGACTTCCAGCACGCTTATGAAGCCGGGGTGTATGTCGGCGCGGGGCCGGACGGGGTGCCTGACAGCAACAGCTTCCCGGCTACCGCCGACAGCTTCCGCTACGCCATCAACCCGCCGGTCCGGCAAAGTGCTGACAACCTGCTGGAATCCGTCGCCGAGGTCAGGGGCGGTGAAGTTCCCCATTGTCCGACCCGGCCTTGCCCACAAGCCATTTCGGTCGATGACCCGGGCATGTTCGTCGTCAACTATCGCAACGAGCCGCTGGCGCTGCGGGTTTATGACCCGAACCGCACGGCACCCGATGGCAAGCGCGGGATGCAGGCCGACGGCCTGGCCGGGGACTTGGCCTATGCCATGCAAAGTCGAACCGATCGGGCGATCGCCGCGATGAACCTGGCGCCCCACCTGGTGACTGCGGCGACCGGCCCTACCGGCGGCACCACGCTGTTCCCGCCGCACATCAACCGTGGCGGCATGGAACCGGGCGATCCCTTTACCCCGATGCTGCGCACCTATTCCGGTGACAACGTGCGGCTGCGGGTACACGCCGGTGGCCATGAGGAGGAGCACAACGTCACCCTGCATGGATTGAAATGGCTGCAAAGCGGCTCCGGCTTCGGCAACAGCTCCAACTCCGGCTGGCGTGCTTCGCAGATGATCGGGATCTCCGAGCAGATGGGCTTCGTCGCGCCGGTGGCCATGGCCTCCAGTTCCGCCGCAACCACTGGCGACTACCTGTACTCCATGGACGCTTCGCTGGAAGGTTACTGGTCCGGCCTGTGGGGCATCATGCGCAACTACACCGCCAGCCGCAGCGACCTGTTCGCTTTGCCCAACAACCCGAAACCGCTGGCGGCGCGCAACACCGTGGCCTTCGACGGCATCTGCCCGCGCTACAGCGCCAACCCCACGGGCATCGGCACCCGGCCAACGGTACAGCGCAACTATGAAGTGGTCGCCGCGCTGGCCAATGACATTCTGCGCAACCCACTGAACCTGAACATCGGTGATTCTTCGGGACTCGGCCAGCACGTGGGTGCGTCATTGAATCCGGCCGGTGGCACCCTGGTGTTCAACTCGCGGCCGACCAGCATCCCGCAAGTCACAATAACCGACCCCGAAGACGGTGAGACCATCACCCTCGGCGGGCAAAGCGGGCCTCTGCACGACCCGACCGCGATCCTGTATGTGCGTAAGGGCGATCTCGACCCGGCCACCGGCAAGCTCAAGGCCGGCGTACCGATCGAGCCGCTGGTGTTGCGCGCGGCCGCTGGCGACTGCATCAGCATCAGCCTGGAAAACCGTTTGCCGCTGGCCATGCCGGACCTGGCCAACACCGCAGTGCTGCAGGGCATGGTCAAGCGTGATCGAAACGCCAGCAAGGGGGCGACCACCTTCAACAACAACCTGTTGCGACCTTCCGCGCACGTTGGCTTGCACGCGCAATTGCTGGCCTACGACATCACCAAGTCCGATGGGGTCAACGTTGGTATCAACCCAATTCAGACCGTTGCGCCGCGCACTGGCACCGGCGCCTACCCGACGCGTACCTATCAGTATTACGCCGGGCATCTGGAACGTGAGGGCAAGCCGATCAACCAGACCGGGCGCAGTGTCGACAATATCAACTCCACGGCCATCGAGTTCGGCGGCCTGAACTTCACCCCGGCGGACGTGATCAAGCAGCCGCAGAAAGGCCTGGGTGGTGCCATGAGCATCCTGCCGGTCGGCGCCACCTGGACCGATGATGCGAAAAGTCGTACCTCGGCCACTGTCCAGGCTCCAGGCCAGACCAGCTATCGCGACTTCGCCATGGTCTGGCACAAAGCCTTGAACATGCGCTGGGCCAACGGTCGGCCGGTGGAAGGTATCGCGGCCGAAGGCTTTGGTGTGCCCACCGATCCGCAGGACAACTCGGGCATGGCCATCAACTACAAAAGCGAGCCGCTGTGGTTCCGCTTCGGCCTGGCTCCGGACGCACCGTTCGGGCATGCCCAGGGCCATGGTTGGGCGGATGTCGACAACGCCTATATGGCCTACAGCAATGCCCTGGTCGGCGGCGATCCACAGACCCCGGTGCTCTGGGTCAAACCGGGTCAGCCATTCCGCACCCACATCATGTTGCCGACGGGTGGCAGCCGTGGTTCGACCTTCCAGCTCGACGGCCATGTCTGGGCGCTCAATCCCCTGCAGGCGGAGAAATCGGATCCCTCCGGTTATCCATTGGCTCAGCCAGGCATAGGCTCGGTGCGCTTCGGTTTCAACCCGATGGCGATGTACATCGGCGCCCACGAGAGCATCTTGCCGGCCGCGCACTTCAGCTTCATGCACCCAAGCGCCGGCGGCAGCAACGCGATCCCGGGGGATTACCTGTTCCGCGACTACGCCGCTTACGGCAACGCTTCGGGACTTTGGGGAATCCTGCGGGTGACCAATGAACCGGAGCCCGCACCGGCGCCGTGATTGCCCTATACCTAAGCAATAGCCCGGACTCAGCCATTCAAGGAGCAAGCAGTGAATAGAACGACTACACGCTGTATCGCAGTCTGCAGTGCGTTGTTGCTGGCCGGTCTGGGCGCATGGTTGCTGACCCGGCGCGATGCGCCGCTGGTCGAGGTCAGTCCCCAGGGGCAACGTCTGGTTCGCGATGGCGTGTCCATCGAGTTCCAGATGAATCCGGTCGATGGTCATGCCTCGCTCATGGAAGGCAGCTTCGCCGATGTGCGCTTCAAGGTCATCGACAGCCACTCGGGTCAGCCACTGTCGGGTATCGCGCCCGGCGCCTGGCTCGACCCGAGCCTGCTGGGGCTGAGCGATGCGGAGCCGCAAAACAGCTGCAAATCGCGGGTCGCGATGTTTCTCAAAAGCAACATCGGTGCGCGGCCGTTACTCGACCTGACCCGGTATTTCCTGCTGGTGCTGAACAAGGATGCGAGCCTGACGGTGATCGATCCGTCGGTCTCGGTGGGCGGCGTCACCAGCACCCTGAAACGGATCGACCTCAAGCAGGTGCCGATGGACTGGGTCAGGAGCGGCGACGACAAACGGGTATTCGTCTCCATGCCGGCGGCGGGCGAAATTGCGGTAATCGACGCTGAGAAATTCGAGGTGATCGGCAACGTGGCCGCCGGCGCCGAGCCGCTGCGGGTTGCCTTGCAACCGGACGAACGCCTGCTGTGGGTCGGCAATGACTCGCGTGATGCCGGCAGCAGCGGGGTGACGGTGATCGACAGCCATTCACTCAAGCCCCTGGCGCATCTGGCGACCGGCGTCGGTCACCATGAGATCGCCTTCAGCAAGGATTCGCGGCAGGCCTTCGTCAGCAACCGCGACAGCGGCACCCTGAGTGTCATCGACATCGCCACGCTAACCCTGCGCGAGCAGATCAAGACCGGCCCGCATCCGTTGTCCGTGGCCTATTCGGCGCTGTCCGAAGCGGTCTATGTGGCCGATGGCAAGGACGGCAGCATTACCGTGATCGATGCCCGCAGCCTGAAGCAACGCAAGGTCATCAAGGGCAATCAGGGCCTTGGTCCGATGCGCTTCAGCAGCGACGGGCGTTTTGGTTTTGTGCTCAATACCCTGGACAACCGCGCGCTGGTCATCGACGCCGCCAGCGACAGCCTGATCCACAGCCTGGACGTCTCCGCCGAACCCTATCAGGTGACGTTCACCGCGGGGTACGCCTATATCCGCGGGCTGTCTTCGCCCAAGGTCACGATGGTCAACCTGGGTTCGCTGGGGCAAAACCGCACCCCCATTCTCCAGGGCTTCGAGGCGGGTCCGGCCGCGCCGCGCCAGGCCGGCGACTTGCCACTGGCGCAAAGCTTGACGCCGGGGCGCGAGGACAACTCGGTATTTGTCGTCAACCCGGTGGACAACACCACCTATTTCTACGCCGAAGGCATGAACGCGCCGATGTCCGGTTACCCCAATCGCGGTCATACCGCCCGCGCCGCCATGGTCATCGACCGCAGCCTGCGCGAAGTCGAACCGGGGCTTTACAGCACGCGAGTCCAGTTGCCGGCAGCGGGGCGCTTCGACGTGGCTTTCCTGATCAACCAGCCGCAGATCATTCACTGCTTCACCACCCAGGTCGAACCCAACCCGACGCTGGACCAGAGCCTCGCCCTGCCACGGGTGGAGTTTCTGCTCGATAAATTCAGCGTGCCCCAGGGCCATCCGTATATGGCCCGCGTGCGGCTGGTGCAGCCGAAAAGCCTGGAGCCGCGCAGCGGCGTCAAGGATGTCCGGCTGCGCTATTTCCTCGCGCCGTCTTCCATGGCGCTGGAAGTCGCGGCCCTTGAGGTCGGCGACGGTATCTATGAAGCGCCACTGCTACTGGACACGCCCGGCGCCTGGTACCTGCACGTGCGCTCGGCGTCCCTGGGAGCGGACTTCGGCAGCAGCACCTACGCCAGCCTGCGGGTAGTTCCCGCGACCACCAGCCCGTCTACCCATTGAGGGAATGTCATCATGCATCCAATGACCTCACGGCTCTTGCCCAGCCTCTGCGCGCTGACCTTGACCCTCTCGACCGGTCTGGCCCAGGCCCATTCGGCCGAGGACCACAGCCAGCATGCAAGCCACGGCACACCGCTGGTAGCACCCCAAGGCACCGAGGTGAAAATCGTCGACGTGCCACTGATCGATCAGAACGGCCGGCCGGTGCACCTGCAACAGGACCTGCTGAGCGACCGCATTGTGGTCATGGGCTTTATCTACACCAGCTGTACCACGGTCTGCCCGCTGGTGTCCTCGATCATGGGCAAGGTGCACAAGCAATTGGGCGCACGGGCCGGGCGCGAGGTGCAGCTGGTGTCGATCAGCATCGATCCGCAACGCGATGATCCGCAGCGCCTGCTCGACTACTCCCGCAAATTCCAGGACGGGCCGGGCTGGAGCTGGCTGACCGGGACGCCGACGGCCATCAAGGCGACCCTCAAGGGTCTGGGCAGCGGCGATGGCGATTTGAAGAATCATGCACCGTTGATTCTGGTGGGCGACGGCAAGAGCAACCACTGGATGCGCTTTTATGGCTTCACCGATCCGGCGGTGCTGCTCAAGGAGATCGACCGCCTCAGCCCGCCACGGATGTCGACCGGACCTACCGCCATCGCCCAGGAGAATCATTATGAAATTTATTGAGCAGATCGCCCTCGGACTTTGCCTGGGGTTGCTGATCTCGGTCGCGATGGCCCATGAAGGACACAGCAGCGAGCCGTCCCCGGCAGTCGTCGCGCCGCCGGCCACCGGCACCCACGACGCATTGACCTGGTTTACCGACACGCCGCTGGTGGACCAGAACGGCCAGACGCTACGCTTCTACAGCGATGTGCTGAAGAACCGAGTGGTGCTGCTCAACGTGATTTTCACTCACTGTACCGATGCCTGCCCGCTGATCACCCGCAAACTCACCGAAGTGCGCAAAGCCATGGGTGAGCCCCTGGCCAACGAGGTCTATTTCATCTCCCTGAGCAGCGATCCCGCGCGCGATACACCTGACGTGCTCAAGGCGTTTGCGCAGAAGCAGGGGGCAGTGGAC
The DNA here is from genome assembly GCF_059716055.1 of Pseudomonas sp. LBUM1658. Classification (NCBI taxonomy): domain Bacteria; kingdom Pseudomonadati; phylum Pseudomonadota; class Gammaproteobacteria; order Pseudomonadales; family Pseudomonadaceae; genus Pseudomonas; species Pseudomonas sp. LBUM1658. Next base: position 4,677,478 of record NZ_CP166798.1, on the reverse strand, counting down.
CCGCACTGGCTGTTCCTGACCGGCACCAAGGAGCAGATTGATCTGGTGATGAGCCGGCTCGGTCATCTGTTGCCCAGCCCGGAGCAACATTCGACGCAGATCATCGTCGGCGATGTGGCGAACAAGCGCTGGAGTCGGGTCCGCCCCGATGCTCCTCCCGCCGCGATCGCCCAGCGCCTGCAATTACTGACCCTGCCTGTAGCCGGGCGTTGAAAACAGGTGAATAGCATGTGGCTCAGCACCCGCCGATGTTTGTTCCTGCTGATGTGCCTTTGCCTGTCCCTGTCGGCCATGGCTGTCGAACTGACGCCCCGGGAAAGCGCCGGCAAACGGCTTTATCGCCAGGGACGCTCGGCCAGTTCGGCCGAGGTCTCGGCACGGGTCGGCGCGGCGGACATCCTGGTTCCCGGCTCGGTGGTTGCGTGCGCCAATTGCCATGGTGCCGATGGTCGCGGTCGCCCGGAAGGCGGAGTGCGACCACCCAACATCACCTGGCAACGCTTGAGTGCGCCTTACGGTCAGCGCGAGGTCAATGGCCGCAATTATCGGCCCTACGATGAGCGCGCGCTGCTCCGGGCAGTGACCGAAGGGCTCGACCCGAGTGGCAATCGGCTCGACCCGGCGATGCCCCGGTTCGTACTCTCGAGTGCCGACCAGCTCAGCCTGGCGGCCTACCTCAAACGCCTGGAAGACGACCGCGATCCGGGCCTGGACAACGATCGGCTACTGCTCGGCACGCTGTTGCCGAGCAGTGGGCCGCTGGCGCAAGCGGGTCACACCGTGGCCGCGGTGTTGCGGGACAGCATCGACCGCATCAACCAGGCCGGCGGCATCCATGGGCGACAACTGCAATTGATTATTCTTGACCCCGGCCCGGACCTGGCCAGCGCCGAGCAGGCCTTAAGCAAGCTGATCGACGAGGAGCAGGTGTTTGCCCTGGTGGCACCGCTGGCGCCGGCCCTGGCCCCACGCTTGCCCGAGCTGCTGGAGGCGGCCGGGGTGCCGCTGGTGGGCGCGCAGACCCTGCTCGAAGCGAGTAGTGCGCCCAGCCGACAGATCTTCGAACCGCTGCCGGGGCTGCGTGAGCAGTTCAACGCGCTGGCCAATTACGCGAGCGATAACCTGGCCCTGGCTTCGAGTCCGGTCCTGATCGTCTCTCCCGCCGACGGCTCGCTGGAGCTCCAGGTCCGCACTCTGCAGCAGTACCTCAAGAACCAGGGATGGCAGGACGTGCGCCGTCAGGTGTATTCGGTGGACGACCGCGCCGGCCTGATCGGTACGGCCGGCGACGTCAGCTCAGTGTTTTACCTGGGCAGTGCCGAGCACTTCAGTGAACTGGCCGGCCGCCTGCACAACGCCGGACTGAGACCTTACCTGTTCGCCTCTTCGGCCCAGGTGGCCGGGGATATCCTGCAGCTGCCGGAGGCATTTTCCAGACGATTGTTTCTGGCCTACCCCTTCATCCCCAGCGACTGGAGCGCCCCTGGGCGTTCGGCATTGACCAAGCTGCGCCGGCGCCAAGGCCTCGATGGTCAGCATGCGGTGATGCAGGTGAGTGCCTATTGCTCGGTGGCTCTGCTCGGCGAGGCGCTGAAAAGGGCTGGTCGGGATGTCAGCCGGGAGACGCTGGTCGAGGCGCTGGAAAGCCTGCATGACTTTGATACCGGCCTGACCCCGCGGGTCAGCTTCGGGCCGGGAAAACGCATGGGGCTCAACGGCGCCCATATTGTCACCGTCGACCTGGGGTCGCTGCAGTTCTATCCGGTGGCCCCTTATATCCCGCTGGAAACGACGCCCTAAGGGCAAGGTCGGATCATGAAACGCAACTACCTGCTGTGGTTGGTGTGTCTGCTGTTGGTTTCTCAGGTGTACGCGGTGAGCGAAGGCGGTACGCCGGTGGCGCGGGTCAATGGCACACCCATCACCCAGACGCGCCTGCAACACTACTTTGCCGAGTACCTGCAGGCACAGGGTCGGGCGCTCAGCAGCATCCGCAGCCCGACGCTTTATAAACGTCTGCATGATGCCGCGCTGAATGATCTGATCGATCGGGAACTGCTGTGGCAGGAAGCCCTCAAGCGCGGCGTGAGCATCAGCGACAGCCAGGTTCAGGCGCAGGTCGACGGGTTGCGCCAGGCCTTCGGCAGCGAGCGCTTTGCCCGGCGCTTGAGCGACGCCGGTTTCGATGAACAGAGCATTGTCGAGTACACCCGTCGCGAGCTGGCCGCGCAACAGGTCTACGCTGAACTGGGCCAGGTGGCCGACCCGGACGAGGCCCAGGTAAAGGCCCTGGTCGAGCAGAACCCTGAAGCCCTGACTCGCCCGGAGCAGGTCCGGGCCCGGCATATCCTGCTCAAGGTTGACGCCGGGGCTGAGCAGCAAAGTGTCGAGGCCACCCGTCAACGGCTACTCGAACTGCGCCGGCAACTGGTTGAGCAGGGCGCCGATTTCGCCACCCTGGCCCGTAGTGTCTCCCAGGACAGCAGTGCCAGTGAAGGTGGCGATCTGGGCTACTTTTCACGCTCGACCATGGTCCCCGAATTCGAAGGAGCGGCCTTTGCCCTGCCGCCGGGAGAGGTCAGCGAACCGGTGCGAACAAAATTTGGCTGGCATTTGATTCTGGTTGAGAACCATTCGCCCGTGCAGGATGTCGAACGGGAGCAGGCGCTGGCGATGGCGAGACTTTATCTCGCCAGCCAGGCTCAGGCCCAGGCGCGAAGAAATGCGCTGGCGCAATTGCGATCCATGAGCCATGTTGAACGGATTGATTAGCGCTGACGCTGGCACCCGAACGGATAGAGGAACGCTCAGGCGTGTCCCCACAGTTGGGGAATGCTTGAAGAGCAAGCCCGCAAGCTTCCCCAGCTCTGGGGGAAGCCTGTTGCAGTGGATAATTTTCTCCCGTCAAATCAAGAGCATAAATCTAGCGCCAAGCCTGGCATGAAGCGTGCGTAAGCCTTAGTAAGGCACGCACTCCCAGGTTCGGATATCGGATCTGAACAGTTTCAAGGAGTCGGCCCTGTTGAACAAAGTACTGGTAGTCGAAGACGAACAGATCCTGGCGCAGAACCTCGCAGCGTATCTCGAGGCTCAAGGCCTGGAAGTCCGAGTCGCCCATGACGGTGCCAAGGCCATAGCAATAGTCCAAGGCTTTGTACCCGATGTGGTAGTGCTCGATTTCCGTTTGCCGGATATGGACGGGTTTCAGGTGCTCGACGCTGTCCGCCAACACAGGGACTGTCATTTTGTGCTGATTACTGCGCATCCGACCAATGAGGTCTGTGAGCGCGCCGTACAGCTAGGTGTCAGTCATGTCCTGTTCAAACCGTTCCCGTTGGCGGAACTGGCCCGCGCAGTCTGTGACCTGGTCGGCATACGCCGCGAGCCTCGAGCAGGGGCAACCATATCGGAAGGATTCGTCGAACGTCGCCAGAGCAGGAGTGACAGTTTCCCCCTGCAGTTGTACGACGGTAGCTGGGTCCTGGCGGATCGCCGACGAAGGTCGTCGAGTTCGCCTCCAGCCAACGACGGGCCACTGCTAACCGGGGAATAGTGGCGCGATAAGCGTTCAAGGCCCCCGCCGATGACCTGCCGCGCCGAAAGGGCAATAGCCCCCGGGACGTTGGAGCGCAGGTCATGGAGCGTCTGTCATTGGCTGCCGAGCCGGTATCGACCGTTCGAGCAGCGTCGCGATTCACCAGTGAACAACTGGCTCAGGCCAGGACCCTGGCCGCCAGCTCTGGCGAGCGAGCCCTGGAAACCCTGCAAACCCTCAGCGAACTGGACCCGGCAGCCTTCGTCCGTTGCCTGGGTTGCACCCTGCATTACCCGGTACTCGACAGCGAAAGCCTGTTCAAGGCGACTCCGCTGTTCGATCGGGTCAGCCTGGCCCAGGCGCTCAAGCACGAATTCATTCTGCTGCAACATGGCGATCAACTGCTCGGCGTGTTCGCCGACCCCTTCGACCCGGCGCGCCTTGTCTGGATCGATGATCGCCTGCAGGGCGCGCCGCTCTATCTGGTGCATGCCGCCGATCTCAAGATGTGTCTGGCCCGTCATGAAGAGAGCTTTCACGCCGTCGATGCGCTGGATACCCAGGCCGACAGCGCCAACGATCGCGACAAGGACAACCTGCACAGCCTGTCGCTGACCAGCATCAGCGAAGACGCCAGCGCCGTGGTCAAACTGGTCAACTCGACCCTCTACGATGCGCTGAAAATACATGCCAGCGACATCCACCTGGGCATGACCGGCAGCGGCCTGGTGATCAAATACCGGGTCGATGGCGTCCTCAACAACATCAGCAAGGTTCAAGGCAGCGAGTTCGCCGACCAAGTGATTTCGCGGGTCAAGGTCATGGCTGAACTGGATATCGGCGAGAAGCGCGTGCCTCAGGACGGGCGCTTCAAGATCGGTATCAACGGCCGGCAGATCGACTTCCGGGTGTCGATCATGCCGAGCATCTTCGGTGAAGACGCGGTGCTGCGGGTCCTCGACAAGCAGGACCTGGCCGATCGCGTCAGTGGCGTGCAATTGCAGGCCCTGGGGTTTGCCGACGAGACCCTGCGCAGCCTGCGTCGGTTGGCCGCCGAACCCTATGGCATGATCCTCGTCACCGGCCCCACCGGCAGCGGCAAAACCACCACGCTCTACGCGATGATCACCGAGATCAACCACGGCGTGGACAAGATCATCACCATCGAAGACCCGGTGGAATACCAGCTGCCGGGGGTGTTGCAGATCCCAGTCAACGAAAAGAAAGGCCTGACCTTTGCCCGCGGCCTGCGCTCGATCCTGCGCCATGACCCGGACAAAATCATGGTCGGCGAAATCCGCGACCCCGATACCGCGCAGATTGCCGTGCAGTCGGCACTCACCGGGCACCTGGTGTTCACCACTATTCACGCCAACAACGTGTTCGACGTCATCGGCCGCTTCAGCCAGATGCAGGTCGACCCCTACAGCTTCGTTTCCGCGCTCAACGCAGTGCTGGCCCAGCGGTTGATCCGGCTGGTGTGTTCGGCCTGTGCAGTGGTCCGCACGCCAGACCACGAGGAGCTGTTGGCCTCCGGGCTGGACCCGCTGGCGGTGGCCGATTACCGCTTCGTCCATGGCGTCGGTTGCAGCCACTGCCGTGGTACCGGCTATCGCGGACGCACGGCGATTGCCGAGCTGCTGCACCTGGATGACGAAATCCGCCAGCTCATCGTCGAGCGCCAACCCCTGTCGAAAATCAAGGCCGTGGCCTGTAGCCGGGGTCTGCGCCTGTTGCGCAGCTCGGCGCTGGAGCTGGTGCGCGAAGGGCGCACGACATTGGAGGAGATCAATCGTGTCACTTTCGTCTCGTGATCTGTATATCGCTGTGCTCGGTGCCAATGGTGTTGGCCTGGGTCATCGGCGCGGTAACGAAAACCACTGGTTGGGCAGCGTCGGCTTGATCGGCGAGCGCTACGCGGACTGGCCATTGGCATTCGATACCCTGGAGCGCCTGATCAACGAGCATGTGCCCCGGGGCGCGGCCTTGAGTGTGGTGCTGTCGGCGCATTACCAACGTTATTGCCTGATTCCATGGAGTGCGCAGATCAGCAGCCCGCGGGAATTGCTCGCCTATGCCCAGGCCTGCTTCGATGATCTCTACGGTGTTTCAGTGCAGCGCTGGAGTATCGCGCTGTCTCCCGAGGCGGCGGGTTCGAGCCGGATCGCCGCGGCCTTGCCGGAAGAGTTGTTGCTGCGATTGCGCACGCTGGCGACTCAACGCGGCCTGCATCTGCGTTCGGTTCAACCCTACCTGATGACTGCCTTCAACCGCTTCCAGCGCCAACTGGGGCAGGGCGACTTGCTCTTTGTGGTCGCCGAGCCGCTGCGCAGTGTGGTGCTGCTCAAGCGCGCCGGACAGTGGCAGGCGGTGCTCTCGCTGGGCTGCCCTGACAGCGACGAGGCCTTGGGGGCGCTGATCGCTCGCCAATGCGAACTGCTGGACGATCCCGCCCAGCCAGCCTTGAACCTGTACCTGCACGCACCAGGACGGCAGAACGATTTGCCGGATCTGGCCGGGGTGCAGTTGTCACTCGAGGCCACGGGGCCGGTGCCCGTGCGTGATGTGTTGTTCAACATGTCTCGGGCGGTGGCTTGATATGCGCCCGCTACAGCTCGACTTCCAGCCACGCCGGCACAACAGGTTGCTCGGTGCGAGTCTGTTGGTCGTCGCAGTGCTGTTGGCACTGACCTGCGCCGCACTGTATCGGCACCTCGACGAACAGCAACAACTGCAGCAGCAACAATTGCAGCAGGCCCAGCACCAGTTGGGCGGCGATGTTCCCGGCAAGGCCGGCCTGTCGCCAGCCGAGAGCCGCGAGCAGGAACAGAATCTGGCCCAGATGCGCCAGGTCTCGCAGCAGATGCGCCGGCCCTGGGAGCGCTTGTTCGCGATGCTCGAGTCGCTGCCCCAGGACGATGTCGCCCTGCTTTCACTGACCCCCGATGCGCGCAAGGGGCAGGTCCGGATCAGTGCCGAGGCACGCAATCTGGAGGCCATGCTGGAGTTTCACCGGCTGCTGGAGAACAGCGCGGAGCTGAGCGACGTGTCGTTGCTCAACCACGAAATCCTCGCCAAATCCACCGATCACTCGGTGCAGTTCAACCTGTCGGCCACTTGGGAGATCAGCAATGGCAATCCCTAGATTGATCGTTCACGAACAGCTGCAAAGCCTTGGCTGGCCCGGGCTGGCCGGAGCGCTGCTGATGTTGCTGGTGCTGCTCTACGCCGCAGTAGGCCTGGTGCCTGGCTGGCAGGCCCTGGAAAACGTTCGCCAGCGCAGTCTGGAAGCGGACGACTATCTGGTGCGCATCGAACAGGGCAGCGTCAGTGCGCCCATGATGCCCCAGCGGCAACTGGACGAGTTTCACCGCCAGTTGCCGGCCCAGCCCGAAGCCACCGTGGCCATCGACCGGATCTATGCGCTGGCCACCGCACAGAAGATCACCCTGGCGCGCGGCGAGTACGCCCTGGGCGTCGATCCGAAGACTCACCTGGCGCGTTATCAGATTCTCCTCCCGGTACGCGGCAGCTACCCGCAACTGCGACGCTTCCTGCATGAACTGCTGGGCCAGTTGCCGGCGCTGGTGCTGGAAGATGTCGACCTGCAACGCAAGCGCATTGCCGACAGCGAACTGAGCGGACGCCTGCGCATGACCCTGTACCTGTCGAGGTCCAAATGAACAGACAACGTACCTTCGGCTGGATTGCCTTCCTGGCGCTCGCCGGTGCGCTCGCCTGGGGGCCGAAGATGTTTTTCGACCAAGGGCAGGATCCTGACGAGGCGAGCAGCACTGCCGCGTCACCGGCCAAAGCCGGCAAGGCCCGATCCGCTGCAGTTACGCAGCAGGCGGCAGCCCTTGCGGCTAAACCCCTGAACATGAGTCGCGACCTGTTTGCGGCCAAGAGCTGGAAACCTGCGCCGACCCTGGCGACGGTCACCGAACAAGCGCCTGCGGTCCTGCCAATGGCAGTTGCCCCGAGCGCTCCACCACTGCCTTTCCAGTTCATCGGTCGGATGGACGATCGCAGCGATCTGCAGCTGTTCCTGCAGAGCGGCGAAAAACTCTACGTCGTGCGCATTGGCGACGTTATCGACGATACCTATCGGATCGAGCATATCTCCGCCACGGAGCTGAGCCTGGTCTACCTGCCCTTGCATCTGTCCCAGACGCTGTCTGTAGGGAGTACACCATGAACTCGTTCCCTTGGGGCTTGCCCGTGCCTTGCCTGGTTTTCGCGGTTTGCCTGAGCCTGGCCGGATGCGGTGCCAGCTCCGCCAGAAAAGAAGGCATGTCCCTGATCGAAGAGGGTCAGTACGAAGCCGGACTGGCCCGGTTCGAAGAGGGCTTGCAGAAGTACCCGCGCGATACCGAACTGAACATTGCGATGAGCGCCGGCCATGCCCGTTCGGTCAGGGCGCTGTTGACCGAGGCCGATCAGGATCGGGCCATGCGTGACTATGCCTCGGCGCGAGTGAGCTACGGGCGAGTGCTGACCATCGAACCGAGTAACGTTCGAGCCCGCGACGCGCTGCGCCAGATCGAACAGCTGCGCAACCTCGATGAGTACCTGCGCCAGGGCCAGGCCAACCTGCGCCGAGGCGACATTTTTGGCGCCGAGCGTCAGGTTCGCGACATCCTCGCCCTCGACCCGAAAAACGAAAGCGCGCTGGAACTGCGCCGCAATATCGAACAGATCCAAAGCCGCAACGTCGTCCCTTATCCGCAACTGCGCATGCGCCTGGATCGTCCGGTCACCCTGGAGTTTCGCGACGCCAACCTGAAGGTGATCTTTGAAGTGCTGTCCCAGGTCGCGGGCCTGAACTTCATCTTCGACAAAGACCTGCGCCCGGACATGAAGGCCACGATCTTCGTTCGCGATGTGCGGATCGAAGACGCGGTGGAGCTGCTGCTGCAACAGAATCAACTGCATCAAAAGGTGGTCAACGACAACACCCTGCTGATTTACCCCGACTCGCCGCAGAAGATCAAAGATTATCAAGAGCTGGTCATGCGCACCTTCTACCTGACCAGCATCGACTCCAACACCGCGCTGAACATGGTCAAGACCATGCTCAAGACTCGCGATGTATTCGTCGATGAACGTCTCAATACCCTGACCATGCGCGATACCCCCGATGCGGTGCGCATGGCCGAAAAGCTCTTCCAGTCCCAGGATCAGTCCAACCCCGAAGTGGTGCTTGAAGTCGAGGTCATGGAAGTGTCCCGGCAACGCATTCTCGACCTCGGCCTGCAATGGCCGAACACCTTCGGCGTGATCAACAGCGACGGCACCGGGGTGAGCATTCTCAACCAACTGCGCGGCATCGATTCCGGGCGGATCTCCATTTCGCCGTCACCGCAGTTGAAGATCAATGCCCAGGACAACGACATCAATACCCTGGCCAGTCCGGTGATTCGCGTCAGCAATCGCGAGCAGGCGCGCATCCATATCGGTCAGCGAGTACCGATCATCAGCGCCACCTCGATGCCTTCGACCCAGGGGCCGGTGATTACCGAGAGCGTCACCTACCTGGACGTCGGTCTGAAACTGGAAGTGCAGCCGATCGTTCACCTGAACAACGAAGTGGCAATCAAGATCGCCCTCGAAGTCAGCAATGCGACGCCGCTGGAACCCACCCGCCAGGGCACGATTCCGGTCCAGGTCGATACTCGCAACGCCCAGACCACCCTGCGTCTGCATGACGGCGAAACCCAGGTGCTGGCCGGTCTGATGCGCAATGACCATGGCGCCACCGGTAACAAGATTCCCGGCCTGGGCGATATCCCGGGACTCGGCCGACTGTTTGGCAGCAACAAGGATTCGGTGGGCAAATCCGAACTGGTGCTGTCGATCACTCCGCGGATCGTGCGCAATCTGCCTTACCAGAGCCCTTCGGACATGGAGTTCCCGACCGGCACCGAAACCAGCATGCATATCCAGAACATGGACCGCTCCAGGGATCCGAAGGAGTTTGTCGAACCGGACCCTGACACCGAATCGCTGGCGGCTGTGCGCAACAACCCGAGGCCTTGAATCATGAACCGCAGCCAGGGTTTCACGCTGATCGAAGTGGTCGTCACGCTGGCGCTGATCGGGCTGCTCGCGAGCATCGCCGCGCCGCTGACCGAAACCGTGGTTCGGCGCGGCAAGGAGCAGGAACTGAAGAACGCGCTTTACCAGATTCGCGATGCCATCGATGTCTATAAGCGGGCGTCCGATGCCGGGTACATCGAAAAGTCCATCAGCGGTAACGGCTATCCGCCGAACCTGCAGGTACTGGTGGAGGGCGTGCGCGACGTGCGCAGTGCCAAGGGCGCCAAGTTCTATTTCCTGCGGCGCCTGCCACGCGATCCGCTGGTCACGGCCAAGCGCGACCAGGACGGTTGGGGGCTGCGTTCGTATGACAGTTCCGCGCAGAACCCGCGTGAAGGCGAAGATGTATTCGACGTCTATTCCCTGGCACGCGGCAAAGGCCTCAATGGCATTGCCTACGGAGAGTGGTGAGTCTATGCGCCGCGATAAGGGCTTCACCCTGATCGAATTGCTGGTGGTCATGGCGATCATCGCCACCCTGATGACGATTGCCGTGCCGCGCTATTTCAGCAGCCTGGAAAACTCCCGGGAAACCACGCTGCGCCAGAGTCTGGCGGTGATGCGCGAAGCGCTGGATCACTACTACGGCGACACCGGGCATTACCCCGATTCCATCGACCAGTTGGTGGAACAGCGCTACTTGCGCAGCCAGCCGCTGGACCCGATCACCGAACGCAAGGATCTCTGGGTGCCGGTGGCGCCACCGGATGGCGTTGCGGGTGGGGTCGCCGACGTCAAGAGCGGAGCTACCGGGAGGGCGCGTGATGGCAGTCTCTATGCAGAGTGGTAGTGCGCAAGACCAACAGGGTTTCACCTACCTGGGCGTGTTGTTTCTCATCGTGCTGATGGGTGCTGGTTTGGCCAGTGCCGGGCAGGTCTGGTCAAGCGCGGCACGCCGCGAGCACGAACGTCAACTGCTGTGGGTAGGCACTCAGTATGCCCAGGCGCTGCGCAGCTATTACCGTAGCTCGCCGGGCCTGGCGCAGTACCCGGTAACCCTGGAGGTGCTGCTTGAGGACGACCGTTTCCCGTCGCCCAAACGGCACCTGCGCCGACTCTATCCGGACCCGATTACCAACTCCGCCGACTGGGGCCTGATGCGCGGTTTCGACGGGCGCATCACCGGGGTTTACAGCCAGTCCGAGGAGCCGCCGCTGAAACAGGCGGACTTCCCCACCCAATGGGTCGACTTCAGCGGTATGAACCGTTACTCGGACTGGCAGTTCGTGGCTGAAAAAGCCTTCCTCGACAACGCGGCCGGCGCGGCGAAAGCCACGTCCCCTGCACTGAATCCCTGAGGAGCCGACATGTCCAGATCAATCCTGTCGTTCCTCGCCTTGACCCTGCTGCTGAGCGTCGCGCTGCAGCCGGTGCGGGCCACCGAAGAAGATGAGCTGCTTGGCTTTATCGTCGACGACAGCATCTCGCACATCGGCCACGAGTTCTTCTACGCCTTCAGTGAACGTTTGCGGGCTACCAGCCGCCTGGATTTCAACCTGGTGGTTCGCGAACGGCCATCGGCCCGCTGGGGCAGCCTGGTGACGGTCGAGTATCAACAGCGAGTGATCTATCGGCGCTTCCTGCCACCCAATACCGTTGATTTGAAGGAGGTGGCCGTGGAGGCCGCGGACCTGGTCAAGATGCAGATCATTCGGCACAAGCTGGAAACTCAATTACAGGACACCACCGACCTTGAGAGGGACGAGTTATGAATACCAAATCGCTTTCACTGGCCGGCTGCGTCTTCCTCGTCCTGGGTCTGAGTACCCAGTCGGGAGCCACGGAGCTGGTCTACACGCCAATCAACCCATCGTTTGGCGGCAACCCACTCAATGGCACCTGGCTGCTTAACAACGCCCAGGCCCAGAACGATCACGACGACCCGGACAGCAAGTCCCGTTCGGCGTTCTCCGGCACTTCGGCACTGGAACGCTTCAGCAATCAGCTGGAATCGCGGTTGCTCTCGCAGTTGCTGGACAACATCTCCAGCGGTAGCGCCGGCAGTCTTTCTACCGATTCGTTCCTTATCGATGTCATCGACGACTCCGGCGCCTTGAGCATTCAGGTCACCGACAGAGCGACCGGTGAAATCTCGGAAATACAGGTCAACGGCCTGGCTCCTTGAAGGAGTATTTGGTCACAAGGGAGATACGACCATGAAACGTTTGCTGATTCCGTTCCTGATGTTGGCAGCTCTGCAAGGTTGCAGCCTGCGCGACCCGATGTCCGCCGAACAGGACACCGCAACACCGACCCTGACGCCCCGTGCATCGACCTATTACGACCTGCTTGCAATGCCGCGCCCCAAGGGTCGGCTGATGGCGGTGGTCTATGGTTTTCGTGACCAGACCGGCCAATACAAACCAACGCCAGCCAGTTCCTTTTCCACCAGCGTGACCCAGGGCGCGGCCAGTATGTTGATGGATGCGTTGCAGGCCAGCGGCTGGTTCGTGGTGCTGGAACGCGAGGGGCTGCAGAACCTGCTGACCGAACGCAAGATCATTCGCGCCTCGCAAAAGAAGGCCAATACGCCGGTCAACATCCAGGCTGAACTGCCGCCCTTGCAAGCGGCCAACATGATGCTCGAGGGCGGCATCATTGCCTACGACACCAATGTGCGCAGCGGTGGGGAAGGGGCGCGTTACCTGGGCATCGATATTTCCCGTGAGTACCGGGTCGATCAGGTAACCGTCAACCTGCGCGCCGTAGATGTGCGCAGCGGGCAGGTGTTGTCGAATGTGATGACCAGCAAGACCATCTATTCGGTCGCACGCAGCGCCGGGGTGTTCAAGTTCATCGAGTTCAAGAAATTGCTGGAGGCCGAGGTCGGCTACACCACCAACGAACCAGCGCAGTTGTGCGTGCTGTCGGCAATCGAGGCGGCGGTGGGGCATATGCTGGCGCAGGGCATCGAACGGCGCTTGTGGCAGGTGGCGGGGGATAACAGTGGCGATCAGAGTGTGATGGACCGGTACCTGAGCCAGGCTCAGTCGCCGGTGCAACAGCCGTAATTTTGGGGCATGCACAATTTAAATGTGGGGGCGGTTTTTGTGAGAGCGGGCTTGCCCCAATGCCAGTCAGTTAACAGAAATCTATGGTCGGACAATCAACTGTGGCGAGGGAGCTTGCTCCCGCTCGGCTGCGCAGCAGTCGTAGAACCTGCACATGCGGTATGCCTGGCAGAACCGGCTTGCAGTTTTCAGGGCCGCTGCGCGCCCCAGCGGGAGCAAGCTCCCTCGCCACAGGTGTGAAGTTCACCTGAAATCCTTGGTGTACCTATCCATTTCTGCGGCAACGGCCACTTAATGGTTTCGGACTTGTTCGCAAGTGCCCCGGCTTTCAATATACGGAAACATCTTACGCGCCCATCAGAAGAACCTTATTTTCACCGCAGCCCCCATCGTGAAAGCTTGCGAGCGCTTGAACGAGGGTGGAAATAAAGCCCCCCTGTACACCCCATACAGACCAGGGAGGCCTGAACATGTCCAACCCACTGCGCACTTTCTTCGACCACAGCCGGCACACACTCTGGGTCCGCAATGTCGACGCAGCGCTCGACGTCCTGACCTTCCACGGCGAAGAATGCCTGAGCCAGCCGTTCAGCTACAGCGTGGAATTTACCTGCACCCAGCAGGACCTGGCCGCCGACCAGCTGCTCGGCAAGGACGCCCGTTTCAGCCTGCACGCCGCCCCGCAAAAGCTGCCGTTCCTCGGCCTGCCCGTGCCCAAAGTCAAGCCGCTGCGCACGCTGCACGGAGTGATCAGCGGCTTCAAGCGCCTGTCCGGCTCCGTCGACGAAGCCCGCTACGAAATTACCCTCGAGCCGCGCCTGGCGCTGCTCGGCCGCGGCCGGCAGTTTCGTCTCTACCAGCACCAGTCGGTGCCGGAGATCGTCGACCAGATCCTGCGCAGCCGCCACGACTTCCGCGGCCAGGATTTCTTCTTCGACCTGCACCGTGAATACCCCAGGCGCGAACAGGTCATGCAGTACGGCGAAAGCGACCTGGCCTTCATCACCCGGCTGCTGGCCGAGGTCGGCATCTGGTACCGCTTCACCAGCGACGAACGCCTGAACATCGACGTCGTCGAGTTCCACGACGACCAGCGCGCCTACCAGTTCGACGTCGAGCTGCCATACCGCCCGCCCGCCGGGCTGAGCAGCGGCCAGGACGGCGTGTGGCAGCTGCAGACCCACCATCAGGTGGTGGAACAGCACGTCAACATCCGTGCCTACCACTCCAACGACGCCAGCGCCTGGCTCGACGGCGACATCGACCACAGCCGCGGCGCGAAAACCACCTACGGCGAGGCCTACCACTACGCCGAGCCCTACCGCGTGCTCGGCGACCGCTACCAGCACTACGAAGACCTGCAAAGCGAAAGCGGCTTCTTCTACGCGCGCCTGCGCCACGAGCGTTACCTCAACGACCAGACCCGACTCAGCGGCACCAGCAGCAGCGCCAGCCTGGCCCCCGGCCAGGTGCTGAAAATCTCCGGCGGCGCGCCGCAGGCCTTCGCCCCCGGGGCGGTGATCACCCGGCTGAGCACCCGCGCCGCTCGCGATGCCAGCTTCGAAGCCAGCTTCGAGGCCATTCCCTACTCGGAAAGCGTGTGCTTCCGCCCGCCGTTGCCGGCCAAACCGCAAATCGCCGGCACCGTCCCGGCCCGCATCAGCAGTCCGAAGGCTCATGATCCCTACGCCGAAATCGATCTGCAAGGGCGCTACCGGGTGCAGTTCCTGTTCGACCGCGACAGCTGGAAACCCGGCCAGGAAAGCATGTGGCTACGCCTGGCGCGGCCCTACGCCGGCGACACCCACGGCCTGCACCTGCCCCTGATCGCCGGCACCGAAGTGGCGGTGGCCTTCGAACAGGGCGACCCGGACCGCCCCTACATCGCCCACGCCCTGCACGACAGCCAGCACCCCGATCCCGTCACCCTGAAAAACTACAAGCGCAACGTGCTGCGCACCCCGGCCAACAACAAATTGCGCATGGAGGACAACCGCGGCCAGGAGCACGTCAAGCTCAGCACCGAGTACGGCGGCAAGAGCCAGCTGAACCTGGGGCATGTGGTGGATAGCCAGAAGCAGAAACGTGGCGAAGGCTTCGAGTTGCGGACTGATGACTGGGGGGCGATTCGTGCCGGGAAAGGCCTGTTCATCAGTGCCGAGGGTCAGGCCAAAGCTCAAGGCCAGGTGCTCGACATGAGCGCCGCCTTGGACCGCTTGCAACAGGCGGGCGAACAACTGCTAAAACTCTCCGTCGATGCCCAGGCCAGCCAAGCCGAGCCGGCGGATGTGCAGGCGCAACTGAACCTGCTCAAGCAAGACCTGGAGCAGCTCAAATCCTCCGTACTGCTGCTCAGCGCACCCCAGGGCATCGCCCTGAGCAGCGGCCAGCACCTGCAACTGGCGGCGCAACACAACCTGATGCTCAACGCCGGCGCCGAGGCCGATATCAGTGTGGTCAAGCGCCTGTTCGTCGGCGTGGGGCAGGGGCTCAGCCTGTTCGTGCGCAAGCTGGGCATCAAGTTGATCGCCAACCAGGGGCCGGTGAGCGTTCAGGCGCAGAACGACAAGCTGGAACTGCTGGCGCGGCATGGTCTGGACATCACCAGCACCGAGGACGAAATCCACATCGTCGCCAAGAAGAAAATCACCCTCAACGCCGGCGGCAGCTACATCACCCTCGATCCGCACAGCATCGAAGCGGGCACGGCAGGCGACTACAGCATCAAGGCGGCGCATTTCGAAGCTCAAGGCCCGGCCAGAAAGGTACTGGAAATGCAACCTTTACCTCACTTGACCGAGCATGAAACCGAGTCCCTGAGGCATACGGATATCTCTGGCTAACCCCTTTGCAAGGAGCGAACACCCCATGAGCAACTTGTCCACTTGGCTTTTTGGCCGGCGCTACACTGACCGGAACTCTGTGTTTGATGTGCGCGATGCCCCGATCCTGCCGACGCCCGACACCGGCCCGGTCCGCTCATCCTTGCCCCCGGAACCAGGCACCGACGCCCTGCCACCGCTGAAGAACTGGAGCCATCCGTTCAAGGACACGCGCAATCCGCTGCAGCAGTTGACCCACTTGGCCAAGGCGACGGCGGGCTATTATCCGCTGGGGATCAATGGCCTGTGGCACGGTGGCGTGCATTTCGACAGCGGCACCGCCGACGGCCTGGATCAATCCAGCGTGCAGTGCCTGGCCGATGGCGAGGTGGTGGCCTACCGCATCGACACGCGCTCGCCGACCACGGCCTACTGGGTCCACAAGCTGTCCGTAAAGAAACCCTTCTCGCGCAATTTCGTGCTGGTCCGCCATCGCCTTCAGCCGCCGAAGATCGAGGGCAGCCCGGACACACCGCCGAGCCTGACCTTCTACAGCCTGTACCTGCACCTGCAGGACTGGGCGGTGTACCAGGAGGACCCCGCCCTGGCCCGCCCCGCGTTCTGGCCCGAGGCGGCAGTCCGTCGGGTCAAGGACACGGAGAACGACGTACGACCCGGCCAGCCAGAGCAGCGCGGCCTGAACGTGCGCAACCAGGCCGCCTGGCGGAGCACGGTGATCGACCTCCTGCCACGGGGGGCGGAGGTGACGGTCAGCGGCGAGGGTGATTACCGCAAGCTGGAGAACACCCTCGGCCCGGCCAAGCTGACCACTGCCGAGGGCTCGCTGCGCGGCTATGTTTCCATCACCCAGCTGAGACAGAGTGCCGGGGACGAATATCACGTCGCGACACGCTGGGGCTCGCTCAACGTTCGCGCCGAACCGAGCTTTCACAGCGAGGTTCTCGAGAAACTGCAGGATGGCACCCAAGTCACGGTCAGCGGTGAAGGCGAGTACCGCAAGCTGGAACGCATCGACCAGTACGTGCATTTCAAATCGCTGCAAGGCGCACTGGAACCGCTGGCGTCGGATCGGGTGGTGGTGCTCGACCGACCCATCCCGATCAAGGCCGGAGAGTTGATCGGCCACCTCGGCCGGTATCAGGACTGCCATGCTGAGTGCCCGGAAAAGAAACTGCACCTGGAGGTGTTCAGCACCGACACCATGAGAACCTTCATCGCGGCCAGTCGCGCCTGGGCAGATCGTCTCCCGGCCCAGGACAAGACCTGGCTGAAACTGGCCAAGGGCACGGCGGTGGTGGCGCATCAGGACAACTACAGCGCCACGCAGTGGCCGATCTTGAGCGCGGCCAACACCCTGAGCGACGCCGACCTGCTGGTCCCCAATAGTTTGCTCGAGGGCCTGCCGGCCGACAGAAAAATCGCGGTCCCGGCCACGGCTGACCGCAGGGCCTGCAACTGGTACCGCCTCGATCGACTGCTCCACGATGCCGACAACAACCTGCTCGATGGCTGGGTGCGCGAAGAAGTGGGTGTCACCCCCTGGGTCAGTCCCTGGTCATGGGAAGGCTACGACGTCATCTTCGACTACGACTCCCCTCGGGAAGTCCTGGCCTCGTTCCTGCGTGCCGTTGACCACTTCAGCGAAACGGAACTCGAACGCTACGGCCCCATGGCCGACGAAGGGGACAAGGGCCCGCTCAAGAGCCGGCTGTACGACATCATCGACCGCAACCGCGACGGCAAGATGACCGCTGAAGAGCTGCAAGCGGCGCTCCGCCTGCCGGCCCATGCCCAGTCGATCTCGCAGTTGATCGTGCGCTATGAAAGCGAGTGGTACTACAAACCGCAGAAGTGGGACATGCTGGACGAACTGCTCGGCCATAGCGGCTCGACCCCGCACCTGAACTGGTTGGCGGAGAAGGAGTGGGTCAAGCAACTGAGTTGGTGGAGTGAGGTGGCGGAGAAAGTTGGGCTGCCGGCGCATGGGAGGGTGTATCACTTTCATCCGTTGGGGTTGGTGGGGTGCTTCTCTGCAGTTAGTGATGACAATGATTTGAAGTGGTTAAAAGTACCTTATGGCCAACTGACCTTTGATGCTGAAGGTAACGATATAGAAGATGAGTCGCATCGTTTGTACCGATACTTCAGTCGGGTTGCGCATTGGCCTGGCGGTGTGTCTGGCGTAACAATTGGGCGAGGCTATGATCTCGGTCAACGGCCTGATCCAGGAAAAGACCTGTGTGAGGCTGGCGTTGAAGAGCCGCTATTATCTTGGCTAATTGGGGCTAAAGGACTTCAGGGAGATAAAGCGAAGACTTATCTTGCCCAGGCTCCAGCAGATATCCGAAAGCATAAAATTACTAGAAAGCAGCAGTATGATCTGTTTTTGCCTGTGTATGACTATATGAAAACAAGAGTAATTCAAATATCCAGTGTTAGAAGCAATGAAGAAAATTATGGTGTGCTCAGCTGGAATGAGATCGACAGAAGGATTCGGGATATTGTAATAGATCTGATTTACAGAGGAGACTATCACAAAGATACAAGGCCTTTTATTCAAAGACCCTTTGTAGAAAACGATCTTGGGAAGATGAAGGAAGTAATGTCCAGTCGAGATAATTGGAAAGGCGTTCCAGATGATAGGTTTCAAAAGCGAGCGGAGTATCTAAAGAAATGAAAATATCATTTTTTGTTATTTTGGCATTCTGCCTGGCCGGCCTGACCGAAGCCCAAGCCAAGGAGTTTGACTATCGGAATGTGCTAGAGGCAGGAACAGGCCGCGTGGGAGATAATCTTGTTCGATATCTGGTTTGGTCGGAGGACCACTGCATCGTTATTCAGAATATGGTTTTTGGTGGGAGCGGCAAAGTCTCAGCAGAGAAAAAAATTTGCTCATTGGAAGGAAAACGTTTTAGTAATGGTTATGCCGAAGTAGATTTTAAAAAAGGGAGCTTTGAAGATGGCAAGCTTTTCTTGGACCTTGAAGTCTATCCGTTACGTTTGGTTGATAAAGTAATCATGACTTGCGAGGTCGTGTTCAATGATGGCGTAGCAGATCACCTCTCCTGTAAAGAAAAACTCGCCGAAGAAAATTGCACCTGCAACTCTATAAAATCAGATTCTAGAACTTCCGAGGTCGCAACCGAGGGGGCCAGATAAACGCCGAGGAATGGCAGGCGGCGCTATGCCTGTCAGCCCAAACATATTTGTTTTCACAGTGGTTCATCCACTACGAAATCGAGTAGCACTACAGGTAGATTTTTTAAAAGGAAGATTAAGATGCGATTATCGGGCTGGGTAGTTTATTTTTACTGTGTGATTTGGTCATCCCTTACGCTTGCAGGTGATTTTGATCTCAATAGCATGGTTACGAGTGAGGTTTCAGATAGTGTCAAGGCTTCATATAAAAAAATAGATGCCAAGCTTAATGAGCAGTATAAAATACTGATGCGTAACCCTGAATTTTCATATAAAAAACTACTCGGAGAGGGGGAGCGTGCCTGGATTAAATACAGAGACGTTCATTGTGATGGGGTTAATGTTTCTATGTTTGCAGGTGCGCTGGCTGAATTGGCGAAGGAAAGATGCCTGGTGTCCATGACGTCATCAAGGGTAATGGAATTGGTGTACATTGAAACTGGAGTCAATAGCGATGGTTTTCATCGCCTTCTTCCAATCATGAGTAGAATGGCCTACATGAGTCGAGATGAGTTTATCGCTTTTGCTAATACAGAAAAAGCGGGGGCCGAGGAGGGTAGGTACTTTGAAAAAAATTGCGAACTGACAGCTCTTCTGCATAAAGAAGACAAGCAAATTTGCAATGCAAGAATGAGGTTTCAGGGTATGTAGAGTAGGCGACAAAAAAACCGCAACCCCCAAAGAGCCGCGGTTTTTCCCCTCGTCCCACTACTGCTGAAGCACAGTAGCCTGGTTGGCCGAGCCCATTTGCTGAACATTCGCACTCATGTTGAATCCACTCTGGCCCACGTTCGCGATGTTCGCCGAGCCGCTTTGAGTGACGTAGGCCACGTTCATGCTGTCAGCCTGTTTGATGGTCGCCAGGTTGGTGTCGCCAGTCTGCCAGGTGTAGCTCTGGTTGGTACTGCCAGACTGATCCAGCTGGATCGAGTTGCCATAGCCAGTGCTCGAGCCCGTGGCATAGTTGGTTTCGCCGCGTTGATCGGCGATGAGGATGTTGTCGCTGCCGTTCTGTTCGAAGTACAGCTCGTTGGAGCTGTCGTTCTGCATCAGGGTGGCCTGGTTGCCTTCGCCGTTCTGGTTCAGTCGGGCTACCTGGTTCATGCCATCCTGGCTGAGGTTGGCGACGTTATCCTTGCCTTGTTGGGCAATGTCGGCGCGCTGGCCGGTACCGAACTGGCCACCCACATACGGGCCTTTCCAGTTGCTGGCGTAGACCTTGTTCTCGGTACCGCTGGAGGTGACGTTGAGGACATGGTTGTCGCCGCTCTGGTAGGTGAAATGCACGTTACCCTGGCCGCTCTGGAACAGCTCGGCGATCGACTGGCTCGACTCGTACTGATCGGCGTAGATGGCGTTCATGTCGCCTGATTGCAGGATGGTCGCCAGGTTGTTGGCACCAAAGCTCTGGTCGACCACGGTTTCGTTGGTCTGGCCGTATTGGCTGACCGTGGCGACGCTGTCGAGCTGGGAGTCCTGCCAGACTTCGATCGAGTTGGCGGTCCCGCCCTGGTAGATCGACACGCTACCCGCGGTACCGTCGCGCTGGTCGCCATAGGCCCAGTTGCCCTCGCCATCCTGCTGGATGCCGATCTGTCCTTGCTGGTGGCTGAAATGCTCGGCGGCAGCGAAGTTGGCGGTTCCGGACTGGATGATCAATGCGTTGTTGGCGGTGCCCGAAAATAGCTGCTCGATATTGGCTTCGTTGCTCTCGCCCGATTGCAGGGTTATGCCCTCACTGCGGACCTGGCTGTCCTGATAAATGAAGGAGAAGTTGCCGGTACCTTCCTGGTGTTGCATGGCCTGGTTGCTTTCGCCCAGGGACTGGCTGGCATGGTTGCCGTTGAACGAACCGGCCTGTTGTTGAAGGATCTGGCTGGTGCTTTCGTACAGTTGCTCGCCGTAGTCGGCGTTGAATTCGCCGTACTGCATTTGCTGGATTTGGCCATCGGTCATCTGCTGCAGCGCGAAAGCGTCATTGCCTTCGCCCTGTTGAAGCTGAAGAGTGGTGGCGAAGCCGGCATCGATTTGCTGCACGTTACCGATGTTCGCGGTGCCGCTCTGGTTCTGCGTCGAGACGCTGTCATCTGCCATGGCCTGGGCCCCGACCATGACCAGCAGGGCGGCGGCAAGCGGGGTGAGTTTAAACATGGTGGTATCTCCTCGTCGTGGTGCCGGGCTTAGCGATATTGGTGGACCTGCACGCTCTGACCGCTTCCGGATTGAATAACACTGCTTTGCAGGCCGCTGCCGGCCTGTTCGATGCTGGCGCTGTTGTTGTTGCCGTTTTGCGCGATCTGCGCGCGGTTGCTGCTGCCGCTCTGGCTGATATAGGCCGAGTTGCCATAGCCCTGCTGGTTGATCACCGCCATCAGGTCGACGCCTTGCTGGAGGATCCAGGCTTCCTGGGCGCTGCCGGACTGCACGATCTGACCCAGCAGGGATTGACCGCTTTGGTTGATCGAAGCCTGATTGCCCTGACCGTTCTGTTGGATCAGTGCCTGCTGGCCGTTGGGTGCCGGCATGCTGAAGAGTGCAGGCGGCTCGCCCAGGTCGCTGGCGGGCGCCAGGTCGTCGTTCTCCATCAGGTCGTCGGCCGCCGATCCTGTGCCATTGAGGCCAAGGATCAGGGTCAGGCAGAGACCGAGGCGAGCCAGTATGTTCATGAGCGGTTCCTGTTTATGCCGACGCCTCACTGACCGGCCCGGTCAGTGAGGCGCGCTGCTCAGAGTGAAGTGACTGGCACGGTACGTACGGTGCCCTGGGAGGTTCTGATCGTCGCGCTTGGGGTGGCCGACGGCACGATGGTCGTCGAGTTGCTCACCGTCAGCCGCCAGCGTCCGGTAACCGGCACGGTGGTGGTGCCCAGGGTCACCAGCCCGGTGGGGGTGGTGACCTGCACGGTGATGGTGTTGCCGGCGGTCACCGACGAGGTGCCTGCGAAGTCCCAGTTGAAGCGGTTATTGGAACGCGCCTGAACCGTTGCGGTGGTGATGGCGAAGGCTTCCTGGGCCGGCTTCGGCGAGACCTGTACCGTCACGGTGGCCGGGCTGGACAGTGCGCCGAAGCTGTCCCGGACGATGTAGGTGAAGGTCGTGGTGAATGCCGCGGGCACGCTGGCCGGTGGGGTGTAGGTGACCTGCGCCCCGTCGGTGCTGACCGAACCGCGACCGGCAGCTGGCTGGGTCAGGCTGGCGATGGCCAGCGGGACGTTGCCTTCGGGGTCGCTGTCGTTGGCCAGTACGTTGATTGCCAGGGCAACACCCTGGGTCGCAGCGGTATCGTTGGTGGCCACCGGCGCCTTATTCGGCGCGACATTGACGGTGACCGTGGTCGGGGTCGATTTCAGCCCTTTGACGTCCTGCACGCGGTAGGTAAACGTCGCCACCAGCGGTGCGTTGACCACTGGCGGCGGGGTGTAGACCACCGCCGTGGTGCCGCTTGGCACTACGCTGCCCTGGCCGCTGGCCGGCTGGGTCAGATCGCTGACGCTCAACGGCGTGTTGCCGTCAGGATCGCTGTCGTTGGTCAGCAGGTTAAGGGTCAGGGGCACGCCGAAGCTGGTACTGCCGGTGTCGGCTACCCCCAGTGGCAGCTGGTTTTCGGCATCGGCCGGGGCCGCACCGACCACCTTGACCCATTCGGTATCACTGCCACCGGCAGCAGATTTGACGGTGATGCTGGCGGGCGGTTGTGCCAGGTCGCTCACTGTCAAACGCTGCAAGGTGCCGGACTTGGACAGCCGGCCAAAGCCCTGGACGACCAGATCGGGCACCGCCACTTCGTCGCTGGAGCGAGCTTCGATCAACAACTTGTGATCGCTCCAGGAATAGCGCGCGGTTTCGATTTTAACCACGTCAGTGAGCTTGCTCGAAATGGCCGTCGGCCGCGTGCTGCCGCTCGGGTTGGTGGCGGTGATGACCACCAGCGGCGGCTGGGCGCCGGTGCTGAGGTGGTGGCCGAAGAACAGCCCATTGTTGTCGCTGAGCAAAGTGATCTGGCAAGGCGAGAGCGGGGTACCAGGGACCAGTGCCAGGGTTTCCCGGAAACACAGGCTCGAAGTATTGCCTGCCTCGGCGAAGACTTCGACCCGGGTGCCGGCAGTGGTACGCCGGTAGCTGGCGCGACTGACTTCCACGGGTGTCTGCGCACGGTTGTCGAGGATTTTTCCGGACACCGTGAAGAGGTTGGTCTGGATAGTGCCGGCGGGCCCCTGGATGCGTACGAAGTTGGTTCCGTTGGGGCTTCCGGTTACCGGCTCGGCAATATTTGGATCGCCGACATAGGTCTCGGTAGCCCCCGTGTCCGGGTTGATCTCGGAGTAGGGCGCGTTGACGCTGCGCAGAAAGGGCCCGATGGCGCCGTTCAGCACGCCGGTAAAGTTGCCCGGTGCGCCGATGCCGATGTCGCGGGTGATGTTGATCGCTCGCCGGCCCGGGCTGGTGACGTTGACCGTTTCGACCCCATACGGGTGAGTGATGGTGTAGGTACCGGCGGTTGGCACCGAGATACGCATGCGGATCCGCGCAAAGCTCTGCTGATCGCCGTCCACTGGGGCTTCGGCGGCGAAGGCGGCTTCGATTGCGGCCACATAGACTTCCAATTCATATCCACTATTGCCCACTTGAGGAATCTCCGTTTCGGCGGCGAACCAGAACATCTCCGATGGCCAGTTATCCGGGAAGACCATGGGCACGGTGTCGTCGAAGACCCCCGGTTCTATGGCCAGGATGCACATGTAGCTGGGTGGCACGGTCGCCGGGACGCGGGAACTGGCGGCCCGTGATTGGCAGAGCTCCAGAGACAGGTCGGTATTGTCCCGGTACCACATCGGGTACCGACCGGTTGCCAGGGTGTAAGGGCCGGGATCGACGGCGGCCATGCCGGCGTAAACACTGCCCGATAACGTTAGAGTCAGCCCTGCGGCGCTGAGCGTACGGCGTGGCCACTTGTTCATGATGCCTCCTGCTACGGATCTGGGAGTGTCTGGGGTCACGGAACAATGACCACTTCTTCGGTATCGCTGCCGCCGTTGGCGGACGTCACCCTGACTCTGGCGGGAGGCAGCGGCGAGATCCCGGTGGTGAGGCTTTTCACCGCGCCTTCGCCACTCAGGGCGCCGATGGTCGCGCCAGTGCCGGTGCTCGCGGTGAGTACTGGCGGTGCGGTTTCATCGCTGGTCGAGGCCGTCAGGCTCAGCTGTCCGGACGCCAGGCTGTACTCGGCGCGCTGGATGATTACCAGGTCGGTGAGCGGCATGCTCAGGGTGGTGGGAGTGCTGGTGGCGATGGCCAGGTGGTTGTCGGCGGTGACCTGGAGGGTGCTCGGCAAGGCCGGGTCGACGGCTGACTGGCCGTACCAGTTGCCGGTGCCGTTGGCCTCGGTCAGTGCCAATTGCGGGGCGACGCTGCTCAGGCTGACAGTGCCTGGCGGCGGTGGTGCCTGGACGAACACGTCTTGCTGGGCGACCACTGCGCTGTCGACGGTGTGCCGCGAGTAGGTGCCGCGCTGGGTGATCATCGGCGTCGGCCGGACCACTGTCGAAAGCTTGCCGGAGATGGCGAACAGATTGGTCCGTATGTCCAGGCCGTTGGGGCCTTCGATTCGCACGTAATTGGTGTTGAACGGGCTACCGGTCACCGGTTCTTCAAGGTTCGGATCGCCGATGAATTTATCGCTGCTGCCGGTTTGCGGGTTGGTTTCGGTGTAGGGGCCATTGATGCTGCGCAGGAACGGGCCGACGTCTCCGCGCAGGGCTCCGTCGTAGGTCTGCGGAGTGCCGATGCCGATATCGCGGGTCATGTTGATCGCTTTGGTACCCGGCGTGTTGACAGTAAAGGCCTCGACGCCGTAAGGGTGCGTGATGATGTAGGTGCCGGCGGTGGGCACATCCACCCGGATGCGGATCCGCGCGAAGCTCACCTGGTCGCCCTCTATCGGATCCTCGGCACCGAACGCTGCCTCGACAGCCGAGACAAACGACAGGTCGATCCCGCGTGCGGCATCCACCAGCGATGCGTCGGCGGTGAACCAGAACGCCTCGTCCGGGAAGTTGCCGGGAAGCACTGCCGGTTGGGTGTCGTCGAAGACATCCGGGATGGCCGACAGCAAACACATGTACGAAGGCGCGTCGGGCGCGCTGGGTACCCGAGAACTGACTGCCTTGGACAGGCACAGGTCGAGTGTTCGGCCATGGGTGTCTTGATACCAGGCGGCGAACCCGCCGTTGTGTGGTAGGTAAGGGCCAGGGTCAACGGCATACAGGGCAGCCTGTGCGGTGCCGTCGATGACGCTGGCCAGAGCGATCACGGTCATGGTGTGGGCGATAAGGCGGGGCATGGCTTTTCCCTCTTGCAATGAACCTGGCCCGGAGGTTGGGTCTGTCAGGGAGGAGTCGGCAACTTCCATACCAATACCCTTATTTAGCCATCAAACCCTTGTGCCAGAGCCGTTGCGCAGGGTCGAGAGAGGGAGGTTGAATCACGCCGGGACTGGGTGGCTGCCCCCAGGGTTGGGGAAATGGGGACCGACGCAGCGCTGCTCAGTGAGCTATAACCAATGCAATTGCCCGGGAACCTGTGCCATGCAAATACAAGAGCAGAATGCTTCGCTCGACCTGGAATCGACCAAAGAACGGCCCGTTGACGCGCAAAAACGCTTCAACCTGCTGCGCTGGTTTTCCTGGGTCAGCCTGGTTGTCGTCGGCTCGGTGGTGCTGGGGTTGGGGGTGCTCTCCACGCGATTTGTAATAGAGGAGAGTGTCCATCGCGATGCGCTGCTGACTGCCCAGTTCATCCAGACCATCGCTTCGACGGAGATGCGGCACGTTGTGTTACCTGATGGGCTGAGCATGGGGGAGCTGCTCGATCCGCGTCAGGACCAGGCTCGCCCTGATATCAGTCCGGGATCACGGACCATTGCGCGCGTGGAGTTTCTAGACCATGTCGAGCATTTGCCCGACGTGTTGCTGGCCAATATTTATGCACCTGACCGGACGATCATCTGGTCGACCAATCCACGGTTGATAGGCCAGCGGATCGTCGATGACGAAGACCTTGAAGAAGCCTTTGAGCTCAAGACCCATGTTTCCGCCAGTTATCACAGCGTCGATGATTCCCGGGAGGAGCAGAAATTTCCCGTTGCCCCGGAGTTGTTTTTCATCGAGAACTACATCCCGCTGTTAGATGTCGGCGAAAACAAAGTCATGGCCATGGTCGAGGTCTACAAGGAACCCAGGGATCTGATTATCCGCATGACACGCGGGTTGATACTGGTCTGGGCGGCAACGCTGCTGGGAGGCGCGCTGATCTATTTCAGTCTGCATTGGCTGATGCGCCGCGCCGCCGATATGTTGGCTGCACAGCAAAAGCAATTGATCACCAATGAAACCTTCGTCGCCCTTGGCGAGATGTCCTCGGCCGTCGCCCATAGCCTGCGCAATCCGCTGGCGTCCATTCGTTCCAGCGCCGAGCTGGCGCAGGAGATCGAAACCGGCCCGGCGCAGAAGAACATCACCGACATCATCAGCCAGGTGGACCGCATGTCCAAATGGGTTCGCGAGCTCCTGCTGTCCTTGCGCCCGCTCAATGACGAGGCCAACGCGGTAGATCTGGTGGCCACCGTGCGTGACAGCCTTCAATCCTTCGAACAACAGATTGCCCGGGCTCGGGTTCAGGTGAATTTCGCGCCCGGGCCGGTGCCTTCGGTGCTCAGCCAGGAGGTGTTGCTCAGCCAGATTCTCAACAGCCTGATCGCCAATGCCGTGGAGGCCATGAGCACCGGCGGGGAACTGAACATCAGGATAGAGAACGACCCCAAGGGCCTGTGTCTGACCATCGTCGACTCCGGCAATGGCATGAGTGTGCAACAGCAACGCATGGCCTTCAAACCGTTCTTCACCACTAAACAGGGGGGCCTGGGGGTTGGCTTGATGCTGGTCAAACGCATCATGGAACGCTTCGGCGGTTCGGTCGCCCTGACCAGTCGCGAGCGACAGGGCACCTGCGTGAGCCTGCGATTCCAGCTGGCAGCCGCGCCCTTGAAACGCTGATCCGCTGGCATCAGCCGGGCGGCAGGGTGATCGCACCGGGCGATTGTGCGTATGGCCGAATCGCTGGACCTCAGCTATCAACGCCAACCCCGAGAAGTCAGTTGGTGACCAACAGTTCCGGGCCGAGGTAGTTGTTGATCTGGTCGATATCGTCGTCGCCCAGACTGCCCACCGAAGAGGCCAGGCGCAGGCGCGACATCAAATAGCGCAACTTGGCCTCGAACAGATCGTGGCGCGCAACGAAGAGCAGCTCTTGGGCATTGAGGACGTCCGAGTTGGTGTTGGTGCCCCCCTCTTTGAAGCCCTTGCGTGTCGAAGTCAGTGAGCGTTCGTTGGACTCTACTGCCCTCTCCAGCGCGTGAATACGTTTGGCGCCACTCTGTACGCCGCTATACTCACGGGTGGTTCCGGAGATGACTTCCTGGCGCGTGGCGTCGAGTTCGTCCAGGGCCTTATCGCTATTGGCACTGGCCTGGCGTGTCAGCGCGCTGACGCCGCCACCGTTGAACAGCGGGAAATTTACTTCCAGCCCGATTGAGCCGTAGCGGTTGCGTTGATTCAACTCGGAGATTGATTGGCTCTCGCCCGCAGTGTAGCCGGCAACGAAATCCAGTGTTGGCCAGTGGCCGGCCTTGGCGCGCTTCACTTCTTCCTCGGCGAGGTCGTGGCTATAACGGCGCGCATGGATCAGCGGGCTATCGGCCTGGGCTTTGACCAGCCAGTTTTGCAGGTTGTTCGGTAGCAGCAGTGGTGTATCGAAGCTCGGACGCAAGGTGGTCAGCGATTCGGGGGTTTCACCGATATATTCCTCAAGCTTGCGGCGCGCGTTGACCAAGTTGTCCTGCGCTTCGATCAGCTCGGCCTCGGCGAGGTCGCGGCGAGCGACCGACTCGTCGATGTCGGTGACGGTGCCGGCCCCCAGCTCCATGCGCCGTTTCGCCGAGGCGAGTTGCTCATCGAAGGCGCTCAGCTTGGACTTGGCCAGGACGATGGTTTCGCTGGCCAGGAGCACGTCGAAATAGCTTTCGGCCAGGCGCACCGCGGCGTCCTGACTCTTGGCATCGAACACCGCGACACTGTAGTCGGCACGCTGCTTACCTTGGCGGTACTCGGCCATCTTCTGTTTGTTGAACAGCGGCTGGCGTAGGCGCACGTTAGCGCCCTTGGAGTTGTAGTCGAGATCGTTGTCGATGCCGTTCTGGCGTTGGGAGCCATTGACCTTGTTGTTGTAGGCCGAGGCATTGATCTGCGGTAGCAGGCCGGCCTTGCCGATGGCGCGGTTTTCCACACCGGCCTCCTTTTCATGCACGGCGGCGCGATAGACGGGGCCTTGGTACTGCAACAGATCCCAGGCTTGTTTGAGGTCCATGGCGCTGGCCGGCAGTGACAGCCCTAGCAGGCAGAAGAACAGGCAATGACGGTCCATTTCATTGTTCCTTGAAGGAGCTGTCGACACGGTCGAGCATCGGTTTGAGTAGATAGCTCATCATGTTGCGCTCGCCGGTCTTGATGGTGACGCTGGCGGGCATACCGGGGCGAATGTGATTGCTGCCAAGCAGGCTCATGCCATCGGGCGTGACTTCCACCTGAGCCAGATAGAACGGTTCCTTGCTTTCCTCGTCGAGCAGGCGGTCGGCGGAGACGGTCTTCACGCGGCCGGGGATGTTGGGCGTCTGGGCATGGTTGAAGGCCGGGAAGGCAATGTCCACGGCCAGGCCGGGGACCATCTTGTCGATGGCCTGCACGGGAATCATCGCGTCGACCTGCAGCGGTTCGTTGTCCGGAACGATTTCCATGATCTTGAAGCCGGGCTGAATGATCCCGCCGACGGTAGCAATGCTCAGGGACTGGACCATGCCATCGATCGGCGACCGAATCACCGTGTGGGTCACTTCATAGTCCAGCGCACGCAAGCGGTCGGCCAGGGTGGTGTTTTCCTTGGCGGTGTCGGTGAGCTGCGATTCGACTTCCTTCAGGTAATCGTGCTGGCGCTGCAGGATGCGCAGCTTGATTTCGGTGGTTTGGCTACGCACGCGAGCGATGTTATTGAGGTTCTCGGCCTGGCCGGCGGAGAGGTCGGCATTGCTGCGTTCCAGCTCAAGCAGACGGTTGCGCGGCACATAGCCTTCGGCCGCCAGCACGCGGGTGCCTTGTAGTTCCTGGTTGAGGAAGTTGATCTGCGAGGCGCGGGCGCCAAAGACCTGCTGCAGTCCCTTGAGCTGCACCGCCGACGCCGTGAGGTTTTCCTGCAGGATGCTGATTTCGCCAGCGAGGCCGGCGCGCCGGGTATCCAGCAGGCGTTGTTGCAGATCCATGGCGGCCACCAGGCGGTGGTCATTCCCGAAGCGCTTGAGCAATTCGGGATCGTAGTTCACCACATCGCGGTCGTCACGTTCCGCTTCCAGGCGGTTTTCCACAGTCTTGCTGACGATGTACTGGGCGCTGACCGCACCCTGTTCGGCAACGGCACGCAGCGAGTCGAGGCGGACCACCTCCTGGCCTTTTTTCACTGCATCGCCTTCGCGAACAAGAATGGCCTCCACGGTGCCGCCGCTCAGATGCTGCACGGCTTTGCGATTGCTGGTGACTTTTACCGTGCCTGTCGCGACCACGCCGGCATCCAGCGGCGCCAGCCAGGACCACAGAAGGAAGCCGCCGAAGCCGGCGAGCACCAGCCACATGCCCCAGCGCATGGGTTTGCCGACGTCCAGATCCACCTCGTTCCTGGGATCGGCGTGAATCATCTCGGTGGTTTGGCTCATTTGCATGATCGGTTACTCCCGTGCTTTGACGGAGGCCAGCGGAGTTGACGCGCCTGCAGGCATCACACTGGCCTTGCGCAGCGCTGCGAATACTTCGTCGCGAGTGCCGAGCATCTGCACACCGCCGTCGCGCAGCATCAGCACCTTATCGACGGCGCAGAGCACATTGGGACGGTGGGAAATCAGAATGACGGTGGCGCCGCGGTTTTTGAGTTGGGCCAGCGCATCGACCAAGGCCTTTTCACCGACGTCGTCGAGGTTGGCGTTCGGCTCATCCAGCACAATCAGATTGGGTTCTCCATACAGCGCGCGGGCTAAGGCGATGCGTTGCTTCTGGCCACCGGAAAGCGGGCTGCCATCGGTGCCCAGACGGGTCTCATAACCCTGCGCTAAACGCAGGATCATCTCGTGCACTCCAGTCGTCCGGGCGGCGCGGATGACCGCGTCGCTGTCCACTTCGCCAAAGCGCGCAATGTTGTCGGCGATGGTGCCCTCGAACAGCTCCACGTCCTGTGGCAGGTAACCGAGCCAGGGGCCAAGTTCGCCCTTGTTCCAGGTGAATATGTCCGCGCCGTCCAGGCGCACCTTGCCGGCCTGTGCCGGCCAGACGCCGACCAACAGGCGGGCGAGGGTGGATTTGCCCGAGGCGGATGGACCGATAATGCCAAGGCTTTCGCCGGGGGAAAGGTTGAAGCTCACTCCGCGCAAAATCGTGTTGCTGGTGCCGGGGGCACCGGCATACACATTCTCCACTGCCACCATGCCCAGCGGCCGCTGCAGCGACATGCTCGGTGGCCGGCGCGGATACTCGTTCAGCATCTCGTTCAACCGGCCCCAAGCCGAACGGCAGCCAATCAGCTGCTTCCACGACGCGATGACTTGTTCCACCGGGGCCAGCGCGCGGCCGGTGAGGATCGAGCAAGCAATCATCATCCCGGGGGTGATCTTGCCTTCGATCGCCAGCAGCGCGCCGGCGCCGAGGATCAGCGACTGCAATGTAATACGCACGAAGCGCCCGGTGCTGCTGATCAGGGCGGCACGGTCTGAGGCCAGGGTCTGCATTTCCAGAATGCGCAAATGGCTTTGGTACCAGCGTTTGCCGATCGACGGCAGCATGCCCATGGCCTCGATGACCTCGGCGTTGCGCAGGTTGTTGTTGGCGTAGCTGGCGGAGGAGAGGGCGGCCTGATTGGCTTCGGCCAGCGGCTTTTGTGTCGCCTTCTCGGTGAGATAAGCCAGGCCCACCAGAATCAGCGAGCCGATCAGCGTGATCAGTCCGAGCAGCGGGTGGATCAGATAGGCGACCAGCAGGTAGATCGGCGTCCATGGCGCATCAAAGAAAGCGAACAGGCCATTGCCGGTGAGGAACTGACGCACCTGCGCGAGATCCTGCAGGGCCTGGGCCGGATTACCACCGGCGCGGCTCAGGTTGCGCTCGAATGCTGCGGTGAAAATGCGTCGATTGAGGTCCATGTCGAGGCAGTTGCCGACCCGGATCAGCACGCGGGTGCGGAACATTTCCAGCGTGGCCATCAGCAAGAACAGGCCTATCACTAGAATGGTCAACATCGTCAACGTCGTGACGTTGCGACTGACCAAGGCCCGATCATAGACCTGCAGCATGTACACGGCAGGCGTCAACATCATGACGTTGATGACGCCGCTGAACCCTGCCAACGAGTAAAAACTGCGGCGCAGACGAAAGAGCGCGTCGGCCAGTTCGGAGCGGGTGCTCGACTGCTTGTGCATTTTGGTCATCCCTTACCGAAAAGCCGGTTGCCCTTCCGGCGCAACAGCTAACAGTAAATGTAGTTGGCTAACAGTGGATGTAGTTCCGTAGGCAGCTAGTCGACACGCAGGCTGTAGCTCTATCGGCGAGTCTTCCGACATCTCTGCGTTGCTCCCGCATGCAGCAGAGTAGGTCGCGTTTGTCTCTCTTGCGATACAGTTTGAAATAACATTTCGCTCTATAGCAGCACTTAAAACTACCTAGATGTCTTTTAAGAATTGATCCGTCAAATACCGGTCGTCTGTTGTTGTGGCGTAATATTGACAGTGTTGGCCGGTTAAATACCGGTCGTCTGTTTTTGCGGCGTAATATTGACAGTTTTTTGTTATGGAACTTTAGTCGTGTTGGGGGATCGCCCGTCTGAAGCCTGCCATCGCTTTGGCAACGCAAGGCGCGGTGATTTTTCTGAGGGAGCAGAACATGTCGATCATTTCGTTCTTTTGCAGAGTGAAGGGGCTATTTAGGAAGTTCGCTTTTACTTCCAGTTTCCATGGCCCACCCAGGACTCGGATTCGCTCTGCCTAATCGCCCAGCGAGCAATTCATTCCGCGAATTCCAGGCGCGCATCCCGGGTGCCGGGTAACGGCTTTGCCTTTCCCGCGCCAGCTCTCGCCAAAAAACTGAACCAACAAACTGCGCAAGCCAGCACCTAACTGGGCGTGGGAGGATTTTATCGTCCCGTGCCCTCCCCCAGACAGATCGAGGACAACAACAAAATGGCCAATTTCAACAAGTCGGACCTGGAATTCATCCTCAAGCAAATCTTCATCGCAGAAGCGCATGCCGACGGCGCCAGCCTCAGTGATTTGCTACCCAACAGTCAGGTGCCATTCGGCCTGCGTACCGTCGATGGCAGTTCCAACAACCTGGTCGCCGGGCAAGGCGAGTTTGGCGCCGCGGACAATTCCTTCTTGCGCCTGCTTGATCCCTCGTATCGAGCGGCATACCAAGGGACGGGGAATGTTATCGACCCGCAGCCACGCATCATCAGTAACCTGATCGCCGACCAGACCGCCCACAACCCGGCCGCTGTCGCTGCGAACGGCGGGGCCGACCCAGTGATCAGTCCCGGGCTGGATGGCGTGTTCGGCACGGATGACGACAAGCAAGTGTTCTTCATCCCCAACGAGTCGCCGGACGCCGGTCTGACCGCCGGCTTCAACTCGTGGATGACCTTCTTCGGCCAGTTCTTCGACCACGGCCTCGACCTGCTCAGCAAGAGCAGTACCGACATCGTGTTTATTCCGTTGCAGCCGGACGATCCGTTGTTCGTGCCGGGCAGCCCGACCAACTTCATGGTGCTGTCACGGGCAGTGCGTACGGCCGGCGCGGACGGAATACTCGGCACTAGCGATGATGGCCAGCCCAATACCACTTCGCCGTTCGTAGACCAGAGCCAGACCTACAGCTCGCACCCGTCGCATCAGGTGTTCCTGCGCGAGTACGTCCTCAACGCGGCAGGTGACCCTATTGCAACGGGGCGCTTGATTACCAACCGCGATCTGGGCGCCGATGGCAAGTTCGGCACTGCCGATGATGGCGGCGCCGAAAATGGCGGCATGGCGACCTGGGCAGTGGTCAAGGCCCAGGCCCGTGACATTCTCGGCATCAACCTGACCGACGCCGATGTGCACAACGTGCCGCTGCTGGCAACCGATGCGTATGGCAACTTCATCCGGGGCTCGAGCGGTATGCCGCAGGTGGTGATGCGCATCAGTAACGGCGCTGACGGTATCGCCGGGACGGCTGATGACGTCACGCAACTGGTCGAAGGCAACCGGGATGCTCCGATCAGTCTGGCCAGCGCCGTGAGCACTGGGCATGGCTTCCTCGACGACATCGCCCACAATGCCGCGCCGGTAGTCGTCGGCGGGGTTCTGCAGGCGGATGCTGACGCCGATATCGGCAATGCGCAGCCAGTTGGCGCGGGCGGTAAAAACCTGACCTACGACAACGAACTGCTCGACGCTCACTACATTGCCGGCGATGGCCGGGCGAACGAGAACATCGGCCTGACCGCCGTGCACCATGTGTTCCACTCCGAGCACAACCGCCTGGTCCAGCAATCCAAGGACACCATCCTGGCCACCGGCGATCTGGCCTTCCTCAATGAGTGGCTGGTCGACGACGTCGCCGCGATACCGACTACACTCGCCGAAATCGCAGCATTGGTGTGGGACGGCGAACGCCTGTTCCAGGCCGCCAAGTTCGGCACCGAGATGCAGTACCAGCACCTGGTGTTCGAGGAGTTCGGGCGGACCATTCAGCCGCAGATCGACGAATTCCTTGCCCCCAACGGGTATGACACCTCGATCAACCCGGCCATCCTCGCCGAGTTCGCCCACGTGGTGTACCGTTTCGGTCACTCGATGTTGACCGAGACCGTCGATCGCTTCGACCCCGAGTTCAATCCGCTCCTCACTGACCCGAACAACCCGGACTCGCAACTCGGTCTGATCGCGGCCTTCCTCAATCCGCTGGCATTCGCCGGCAGCGGGGCTACCGCGGACGAAGCGGCAGGAGCGATCATTCGCGGTGTGACCCGCCAGCTCGGCAACGAGATCGACGAGTTCGTCACCGAAGCGTTGCGCAACAATCTGCTTGGTCTGCCCCTCGATTTGCCGGCCCTGAACCTGGCGCGTGGTCGCGACACTGGCATCCCCACGTTGAATGAGGCGCGGCGTGAGTTCTACGAATCAACCGGTGACAGCCAACTCAAGCCGTACATCAGTTGGGTTGACTGGGCGGACAACCTCAAACACCCCGAGTCGTTGGTCAACTTCATCGCGGCCTATGGCACGCATGACACCATTACGGCCGCGACTACGCTGGCAGGCAAACGCGATGCTGCCCTGGCGCTGGTATTCGGTGGTGCCGGTTCGCCGGCTGACCGCCTGGACTTCCTCAACGGCAGCGGTGCCTGGGCCAACGTAACGAAGGCCGGCAGGGATGGGGTACTGGGTACCGCAGACGACCTGACGGGTGTAACGATCACGGGCGTCGACGACATCGACTTCTGGGTCGGTGGCCTCGCCGAGCAGAAGATGCCGTTCGGCGGTATGCTCGGCTCGTCGTTCAACTTCGTGTTTGAGACCCAGATGGAGGCGTTGCAGAACGGCGACCGCTTCTACTATCTGTCGCGCGTCGCGGGGCTGAACTTCGGCACCGAGCTGGAGAACAACTCCTTTGCCAAGCTGATCATGCTCAACACCGATGTCACTCACCTGTCGAACACGGTGTTCCTGACGCCGACGTACACCTTGGAAGTGAATCAGGCTAATCAGTTCACCGGCCTTGGCGCAAACGGCGGCGCCGACCCGACGGGCGGCCTCATGATCAACGGCGTGGAAATCGTGCCGCTGGTGATCCGCGACAACCCCAACACCGTTGGCGCGGACAGTAATTATCTGCAATACACCGGTGAAGACCATGTCGTCCTGGGCGGTACCGCCGGTAATGACATCATCATCTCCGGTGACGGCGATGACACTGTTTACGGCGACGCAGGCAACGACCGCCTCGAAGGCGGCGCCGGGAACGATGCGGTACTGGGCGGCGCGGGCGATGACATCATTACCGACTCGTTCGGCGACAACCGTCTGGAAGGCAATGCCGGTAACGATGTGATCGTCGCCGGTAGCATGCTGGTTGGAGGCAACCTGATCCTGGGGGGCGATGGCCAGGACTTCATCATCACCACCGAAGACGTCAGCACCACCTTCGGCGGTCAGGGTGACGATTTCATCCTCGGTGCCAAGACCAACCTGCCAGCTATCGGCAATGAAGGAGATGACTGGATCGAGAAAGGCACCCAGGACGGCGCGCCTGGCGATAACAACTCGCCGTTGCTCAATGACGATGTGATCGGCAACGACATCTTTCTCGGTGGTGGTGGCTTCGACGAAATGATCGGCGAGGGTGGCGATGACATCTTTGTCGGCAGCGATGCCCAGGACAATATGGACGGCATGTCCGGTTTCGACTGGGTAACCCACAAAAATGACCGGGTCGGCGTGACCGTTGACCTGACTATGGCCGCGCTGGCGCAGCCACACGGCAACGCGCCAAACCAGAACAACGGGCCGTTCAATCCGGTCGGCGCGTCGCCGGCCTCGATCCTCGACCGTTTTGCCGAGGTCGAAGGCTTGTCCGGTTCGCAATTCGGCGATGTGCTCAAAGGCGACAATGTTGATGCGGTCACTATCGTCGACCACGGTGGCACTACGGGCAGTGCGCTGACCAATGTGGCGTTGATCCGCGGACTGGAGCAGTTTCTGGCCGACGCCGGTTTGCCGACCACCGGCTTTGCCACGGGCAACATCATCCTGGGTGGCAATGGCAGCGACCTGATCGAGGGCCGCGGTGGTGATGATCTGATCGATGGCGACAAATGGCTCAACGTCAGGATTGCTGTCTATGACGCCGGTGACGTCAATCATACCGGCCCCGAGATCGCCAGCTTCGACAGCATGGTCGATATGATCCCGTTCATGCTCGACCGCACCTATAACCCGGGTCAGCTCAAGGCCGTGCGGGAAATCCTGCCCGGCACCTCGACGGGCGGGGCGGCCTTAGACACTGCCATTTTCTCCGGACTTCAGTCCGAGTATGTGGTCACGCGTGACACCCGCGGCACGGCCGATGTGGCGGATGATGTCTGGACGGTGACCGATACCGAAGTGGGTCGCGACGGCACCGATACCTTGCTGCATATCGAACGCCTGCAGTTCGCCGATACCCAGCAAGTACTGGTGCCGGGGCTGAATGCACAACCGGTTGGCAGTCCGAACATCACGGATGGAAACGGCGGAGCGATAACGGTGGGCGACACGCTGACTGTCAGCGTGGCCGGGGTGCGCGATGACAACAACATCGCGGCGGGTAATCCGCTGGGTACTCTCAACAACTCCTCGGTGTCCTACTATTGGCAGTTCGAAGCCGACCCCGGCACCGGCGTGTTCGAAGACATCATCCTGCTGCCTGCGGGTGACCTGGCGTTCCAAAGTGCCGACGGCACCACGTTCAAAGTCTCGCCGGATCTTGCCGGGCTGTCACTGCGGGTCAAGGCGATCTACCAGGATGGTCATGGCACGACTGAAGTGGTGTTCTCGCAACCGACTGATGTGGTGGCTCCCGGCGCGCCGGTTGTGCCGACGGCCCCGACACCCGTCGTCAATGCCACCGAGGGTGGCGAGGGCCTTCACATGGTCCGCTCCGACCTCAACTTCATTCTTGATCAGATCAAGATTGCCGAGGCTGACGCGGCCGGTCAGGACATCCTCTCGCTGATCCCGAATATCCGCGCGCCGTTGGGCCTGCGTGCGGTCGATGGCTCGAACAACAACCTGATGAACCTCAACGGCATCAACAACACCGAGTTTGGTGCCGCCGATAACGTCTTCCCGCGCGTGACCGATCCGGTCTTCAATCCGGCGGAAGGTGCTCCTGCCGGGTTCTTCGGCCCCGGCTCGCCGGCCATCCCGGGATCGTCGTATCAGCAGAACAGCGGCTTCGTGTTTGACTCACAGCCGCGCACCATCAGTAATCTGATCGTCGACCAGACGTCGAACAACCCGGCGGCCTATGCCACGGCTTACGATCCGGGTGCGGACGGTGTGCTCAACTTCGGCGAGGTGGGTAACGACGACGTGCTCAAGGATGGCACACGGATAGTCGCCAGCCCCGGCATGGATGGTCAGTTCGGTACTGCCGACGACCATGATGTGTACCTGTTCGAGAACACTGCGCCGGACGCAGGGTTGTCCGCGCCGTTCAACGCCTGGATGACCTTCTTCGGGCAGTTCTTCGATCATGGGCTGGACCTGCTGACCAAAGGCGGTTCGGGCACCATCTTCATTCCGCTGCAACCGGATGATCCGCTGTATGTGCCAGGTGGCCACACCAACTTCATGGTGCTGACCCGCGCGACCAACCTGCCAGGGGCGGATGGCGTTCTCGGCACGGCCGACGACATCCATGAGCACACCAACACCACGTCGCCATTCGTGGACCAAAACCAGACCTACAGCTCGCACCCGTCGCACCAGGTTTTCCTGCGCGGTTATGAGCTGACCGACAACGGCCCCATCGCGACCGGCAGGCTGATCACTAACCGTGACCTGGGGGCGGATGGCAAGTTTGGGACTGCAGACGACAGCGAAATCGGTGGTATGGCGACCTGGAAAGTGGTCAAGGCGCAGGCCAACGACATCCTGGGTATCCGCCTTACCGATGCCGACGTCGATAACGCCCCGCTGTTGGCGACTGACGCCTATGGCAATTTCATCAAGGGGCCGAACGGCTTCCCGATGGTCGTGATGAAGGGGGCTGACGGTCTTGGCGGCACGGCTGATGACGTTCTTGTCGAAGGCAATCCGCTTGCCCCGGTTAACCTGGCCAATGCTGTGCGCACCGGTCACCAGTTCCTCGCCGACATTGCCCACAATGCAGCGCCGGTGTTCAGCGGTGGCGTGCTCGTGCCTGACGCGGATTCCGGTATTGGCAACGCAGTGCCGGTCAATCCGCATACCGGGGCCAACCTGGCCTACGACAACGAGTTGTTGGATGCGCACTACATCGCTGGCGACGGCCGGGTCAACGAGAACATCGGCCTGACCGCGGTGCATGCGATTTTCCACGCCGAGCACAATCGGCTGGTCGCGCAGACCAAGGACACCGTGCTCGATTCGGGTGACGTCGCCTTCCTGAACGAGTGGCTGCTCACTCCAGTGAGCGCGTTGCCCGCCAACCAGGCCGAGATCGAGGCGCTGGTGTGGAATGGCGAGCGCCTGTTCCAGGCTGCCAAGTTCGGCACCGAGATGCAGTATCAGCACCTGGTGTTCGAGGAGTTTGCCCGGGCCATCCAGCCCAACGTCGACCTGTTCTTTGCACCGACCCAGGTCTATGACGTTGACCTCGATGCCTCGATCGTCGCCGAGTTCGCCCACACCGTGTACCGGTTTGGCCACTCGATGCTGACCGAGACCGTCGATCGCTTCGACGTCGACTTCAACGTGGTCGGCGATCCGAACAGCGCTGATCCTGATCAGCAACTCGGCCTGATCGCGGCGTTCCTCAACCCGTTGGCGTACGCCGCCAGTGGCGTGACGCCCGAGGATGCGACCAGTGCGATCGTGCGTGGGATGACTCGGCAAGCCGGTAACGAAATCGACGAGTTCGTCACCGAGGCGTTGCGCAACAACCTGCTCGGCCTGCCGCTCGACCTGCCGGCGATCAACATCGCCCGTGGCCGCGACGTGGGGATTCCTTCGCTCAATGCGGTCCGCCGCGACATCTACAGCCAAACCGGTGATAGCCAACTCAAGCCTTACACCAGCTGGGTCGACCTGGTGCAGCACCTCAAGCATCCGGAGTCGTTGATCAACTTCATCGCGGCCTATGGCACCCATGACACGATCACGGCGGCGACCACGCTGGAAGGCAAACGCGCTGCAGCCATGGCGCTGGTATTCGGTGGTACGGGTGCGCCGGCCGACCGCCTGGACTTCCTCAATGGCACCGGCACTTGGGCCAACGTGACGCGGGCCGGCAAGGATGGGCTGCTGGGGACTGCAGACGATCTGAAGGGTGTGACTGTCACGGGCGTCGATGCCATCGATCTGTGGATCGGCGGCCTGGCCGAAGAGAAAACTCCGTTCGGCGGCATGTTGGGCTCGACGTTCAACTTCGTGTTCGAGAACCAGCTGGAAAAACTGCAGGACGGTGACCGCTTCTACTATCTAGAGCGTACCGCTGGCCTGTCGATGAATGCCGAACTGGAAAGCAACTCGTTCGCCAAGCTGATCATGGCCAACACCTCGGCCACGCACTTGCCGGGTCTGGTGTTCTCGGACCCTGGGTTCTATCTGGAAAGGGACCAGAGCAAGCAGTACAACGATGGCCTGGGCAACGCCGATCCGCTTGGCGAGAACGGCGAGCAGGTGGTGTTCCGCGACAACCCGCTGACCGCGGGGCCGGACGCCAACTACATCAAATACACAGGTGAAGAGCACATCGTGCTGGGCGGCACCAACAATGCAGACATCCTCGTCGCCAGTGAAGGCGATGACACGGTCTGGGGCGACGGCGGCAACGATCGCATCGAAGGTGGTGACGGCAACGACCAACTGCGCGGTGGCGCTGGCGACGACATCATCACCGACCGCGGCGGCGACGATAACATCCAGGGTGGCGACGGCAACGACGTGCTGCACGGTGGCAACGGCGTCAACCTGATCATCGGCGGGTTCGGCAATGACTTCATCGTGACCGGCGAGGACGCTTCCGAGGCCATTGGTGGCCACGGCAACGACTTCATCCTGGGTAGCAAAGCCAACGAACAGGACATGGGTAACGAAGGCGACGACTGGATCGAGAAGGGCACCTCGGACGGTGCACCTGGCGACAACTTCGACCCGCTCGGCAATGACCCTATAATCGGCCACGATGTGTACATCGGCGGTAGCGAGAACGATAAGTTCAACGGCGAGGGTGGCGACGACATCATGGTCGGCAGTCTCGGCTTCGGTGACCGCTATATCGGCGGCTCCGGCTATGACTGGGCAACCTTCAAGGGGCTCGCCCAGGGCGTGACCATCGATTTCACCGACCGTTTTTTCGATGTTCCGCCGGTACCGGGTTCGGGTGCATCGGCGCTGGTGCGTTTCGACATCATGGAAGGTCTGTCGGGTTCGTCCCACGGTGACTTCCTGCGCGGTGACAACGAAGATGCCACCTCGCTGCCCACTGCGGGTGCAACCGGCAGTGTGTTGACCAACATTGACCTGATCGACGGCCTCGCTGATCTGCTGCCCGCCGGAGCGACGTTCTTCGACGGCGGCAACATCATCCTTGGCGGTAGCGGCAGCGACCT
Source organism: Pseudomonas sp. LBUM1658 (assembly GCF_059716055.1). Taxonomy (NCBI): domain Bacteria; kingdom Pseudomonadati; phylum Pseudomonadota; class Gammaproteobacteria; order Pseudomonadales; family Pseudomonadaceae; genus Pseudomonas; species Pseudomonas sp. LBUM1658. The sequence goes on along the minus strand of NZ_CP166798.1, from coordinate 4,637,319 downwards.
GATCGAAGGTCGCGGGGGGGACGACATCATCGACGGTGACAAGTGGCTGAACGTACGCATCAGCGTACGGGCGAACGCTGATGGCACTGGCGCGGAAATCGCCACGTTCAACAGCATGGAGCCACTGGTGCCGTTTATGCTGAACGGTACTTACAACCCGGGCCAGTTGGTCATCGTGCGGGAGATTCTGACCGGCACCGACAGCTTCGACACCGCTCTGTTCTCCGGTACTGCGGGGGAATACGGCGTCGAGATCGATGGCGACACGGTCATTGTGACCGACTCGGTGGCGGGGCGTGATGGCGTCGATCGCCTGACGGGCATCGAGCGTCTGCAGTTCGCTGACGTGGCGCAGTCGTCCGGAGTGGGCACCGCTCAAAACAACGACCCATCGGGTCATCTGGCAATCCTCGATGCTGCCACCGGTGTGCGTGACGGTACGCCTGTCGCCGGCCAGTTGCTGCGCGTCAGCGATCGGGCGGTACACGACGCGGACAACCAAAGCGTGACCAATCCGACCGGCGCGGTGACCGGTGGGGTGGCTTACTACTGGCAGGTCGAAAACATTGCCGGCTCGGGCATCTATGACGACATCACCGTCCTCGCCGCTGGCGAGGCATCGCGGGCGACTGGCACCACCTTCCGGGTGGGGGCCGATGAGGCGGGTCTGAACATCCGCGTCCGGGCGGTGTACCAGGATGCCAAGGGCACGCTGGAGATCGTCGATTCGTCCGGGAACAGTACACCGACCGAAGGGCCGACCGTTACCGGGCTTGCAGTGCAGAACCAGGTGTTGACCGCTGACCCGTCGAGCATCATCGACCTTGATGGCCTGAGCAATCCGCAGTTCACCTACCAGTGGCAGGCGAACGACGGGCTTGGCTTCGTCAACATCGCCGGCGCTACCGGTAGCACGTTCGCGCTTGGCCAGGCTCAGGTCGACAAGGAAGTGCAAGTGGTGATGGGTTACGTGGATGCCTTCGGTGTGGCCGAAAGCGTTTCGTCCAACATCCTGGGGCCGGTGGACAACGTCAACGATGCACCGACTGCAGGGCCAACCGTAACCGGGCTTGCAGTGCAGAACCAGGTGTTGACTGCTAACCCGGCGAGCATCATCGACGTTGATGGCCTCAGCAATCCGCAGTTCACCTACCAATGGCAGGCGAACAACGGGCCTGGCTTCGTCAACATCGCCGGAGCTACCAGTAGCACGTTCGCGCTTGGCCAGGCTCAGGTCGGCCAGGCAGTGCGCGTGGTGGTCGGTTACGTGGATGACTTCGGTGCGGCCGAAAGCGCTTCGTCCAACATCCTGGGGCCGGTGGCCAACGTCAACGATGCACCGACAGGCGCGTTGCTGATCAGCGATACGACACCGGATCAAGGGCAGGTGCTGACCGCGCTGACGGGTGGGATTGCCGATCCGGATGGGCTGGGCACCTTCAGCTTCCAGTGGCAGCAAGGTGTCGGCGCGTCCTTCACTAACATCAACGGCGCGACTGCTGCGACCTTCACCCCTGGTGCGGCGCAGGTCAATCTGCAACTGCGAGTGATCGTGCGCTACACCGATGGCTTCGGCACGCTGGAGTCGGTGACCTCTGCGGCGACGGCGGCGGTTGCGGTACAGGGCGTGGTACTGCAGGGCAATGCTTTGGCGAACACCCTCACCGGCACCGCGGGTAACGATGTGCTGCTTGGCCTGGGCGGGAACGATACGCTGAATGGCCTCGCCGGTATCGACCAGTTGTTTGGCGGCACTGGCAACGACATCCTCAACGGCGGAGACAACAACGACGTCCTCAATGGCGAGGACGGCAACGACACCCTCAACGGTGGGCTCGGCGCGGATGCCATGAACGGCGGTGCCGGCAACGACACGTTTGTGGTCGACAACGTCGGTGACCTTGTCACCGAGGCGCTGGGTGGTGGTACCGATCTGGTGCAAACCAGTCTGACGAACTACCTGCTCGGTGCCAACGTCGAGAACCTGACCTATACGGGCGCCGGTAACTTCACCGGTACCGGTAACGCGCTAGCCAACACCATCACCGGCGGGGTGGGTAACGACTTCCTCAATGGCGGTGCAGGTGCTGACCGGTTGGTGGGGGGAGCCGGCAACGATACCTACGTTGTCGATGTAGCCGCAGACGTGGTGGTCGAGGTGGCGGGTGGCGGTACGGACACCGTGCAGACCTCGCTGGCCAGCTACACGCTGGGCGCTAATGTCGAAAATCTGACCTACACCGGAGCCGGCAACTTCGTCGGCATCGGCAACGGGTTGAACAACGTCATCACCGCGGGAGCGGGTAATGACACCCTCAATGGTGGCGACGGCAACGACATCCTCACCGGCAACGGCGGTAACGACACACTGAATGGCGACGCCGGTAACGACCAACTGTTCGGTGGCATTGGCACGGATACCCTGAACGGCGGCACTGGCGATGACAGCCTCGACGGCGGTGATGGCGCGGATGTCTTGAATGGTGGAGCAGGCAACGACACGCTGCTCGGTGGTGACGCTAACGACACATTGTTGGGTGGTGCCGGCAATGACTTTATCGATGGTGGTACTGGCAACAATACGGTCACTGGCGGTGCCGGCAACGACGTGATGGTTGCCAGCAGTGGCAACGATATCTTCATGTTCGCAGCGGGCTTCGGGGCCGATCAGATCATCGGCTTCGATGCCAACGCGGTGGGAGGCCAGGACCGGCTCGATATTTCCGCGTTCGGCGTCACTGCTGCGACCTTTGCCGGCAACGTCATCATCACCGATGTCGGTGCGGATACCTTGATCGGCTCCGCAGGAGCTGAGTCCATCCGCCTGGTCGGTGTGGCCGATGCAACAACCGTCACTGCCGCAGACTTCATTCTCGCCACTTGAGGTCCTGATCAGTACTGTTGCAGACGCGTGGAAAGCGGAGGGGAGGGCATGGATGCCCTCCCTTTTTTTTTAAAACCTGGCCGTTTGTTAAGCTGAAAATGGGTGACCCACCTTGGCAGGTCGGTATGTCGGACCGTAGGAAACGCTCGATCAACATTTGAGTGGGGAGTGGAAAAAGGGGAGCCCAGCCTTGAACATTTCAGCTACCTGCGCCATAAGCAGCCTGTTGGTTTCGCTCGCCGCTTCTGCTCGACACACCCGCCACCTGCAATCCAAACGTGATGAATGCTTCCCACTGACTCTTAACTGCTGAACACGCTGATAAGACTCCAGGCTGCCCCTATCGCAAAAATGAAAAGAATGAGTACCAGGGTGAGGATTCGCTGCGCAGCTAAAAGTGCGCAGTGTCTGACCCGATGGCTGGCAGGCTTGTCGACAGGGGTACGCTCTGGGTGACTATGGCCATCTGGGTGATCTCCACCTGCAACTTATCCTTGCCAAGCAGGTAGTCGGCCAGCTTCTGCGAAAATGGCCAGTAGTTCAGTTCGGCAGTCAAGGTGAGCGGTCCGACGGCGTTGGCCGGCACCAGGAAGGAGAACTCCCCAATATCGTAGCCCTTGGGCAGAATGCGGTTGTCCGAGAGAATTTGCGTGGCATTCCAGACCTCGACGTCCAACGGATTGCCGTCCTTGTCGCCTATGTGCACTTTGAAATTTCGCGTGTTGTCCTCGGTCTTGCCGTCCTTGATCGAGCCCAGCCGATAGAGCTCGCGACCACTGGCATCCAGCACCCGGAAATCGATCCACATCTCCCGTCCCTCCGGAAAGCCGGTCGGCAGCTTGTGCCCGGCGCCGACATTGGCAACTCTCACTGTTACCGAGGTGTATTGCCCGGGAATGATGGCTGCCGGCAGTTGCTGGAACTTTATTTCCCCCGCGCGCGCGAGCATGTCGCGCGCGCGTTGCGCGCCCGCTTCCTGACCGAGATGCTTGAGCATCGTAGCGTTGGCTCCGCTGAACCAATGCGAGGCGACCTGCTCGCGGTCTGGTCCCATGATCGCGGCCTTACCCGCAAAACCCGGCATATGGCAGCTCTGGCAGGTTATATCGTTAAGACTGTAGGAGCTCTCCTGCCATTCGTCATAGGTCCGCTCGACCGCCACACTGCTGAACGGGTGCGTGACGTTGTGGCAGGTGCCGCAAAAGTCCGAGCGCGTTCCATTGAGTTGGCAGGGGTACTTCATGCTGCAAGCCAATGGTTATATGTACAGTTCCTCGACTCTCCACCTTTCATGAACGGGAGAAGCTCACTCGGTAATGACTTTGCAAGGATTGTGACAAAATATGTGCAATGACCTGAAGGTCCAGCAAACATTGGTCAGAGGCTGAAATTTTGTGCTAATCGAGACGCGAACTGCTGGGGAGCGGCACCCATTAGTGGGGGAGTTCACTCCGAAATCGGGGGTTGTGTGGTTTCCCCCCGCTTATGGGGTGCCATTCCCCAGTTATGGCCCCGCTTTCAACTCGATAAAACTTTTTAACTATTTGTTTTTATTGAATTTAATCTTGTGCATCTTTTGTCACTGTTGTGGCTGGGTATTTGCTCATAGGCATTTATCCCGCACAAACACCCAGGGTGGCAAAGATGGACAGGCAAGCGCGTTCAAGTTTGATTCGAGGCACCTTGTGGCGCTTGTCGGGCATCATGTTGATGCTCACGGGCCTGGATCTTCATGCGTCTCCCATCGACGACGTCGATCCGCCACCGCGCAGCGATCCGTCCGCCTACCAGGATCCTCCACAGAATCCCGCGGCGGCGCTGAACAGCTTGCTGACCATGCCTGCGGCCAACAAAGGCTCGTTTGATTTGCCCAATGGTGTCGAAGGCGACCGGAACACCCCACTCAGCGAAAACGTGTTGCCGCCCAAGATACAGACCAGCTTCAACTACCCCACCAACGGCAAGCCCAGCCCGCTGTTCGGCGCCCTGCCATTCAGTCAGCAGTTGACGCTGTTCGAAGAGTTCGGTCCGCAGCGCCTGGATCCGACCACCCCGGCCGCCACCCTGGCCTTTCCGGCCGCGAGCAGGGGACCGGCGCCTGAACAAGACCCCTCGAGCATCGCCCGCAGTTCGCCGCCGAGCAGTGCGCTGGATGCCTTTTTGCGCCAACCGGGGTTGACCCCATTCCCCAGCCAGTATTCCAATGTGGTCGATCGCAATCCCTGGCAGGCGCAGATCGAATTCTTTCTCAATCGCCGTATCGGTTCATCGGCCGAAGGCCGGCCGCCGGGAAAAGGCTGGTCTCATCAGCGCTGGAACGAGTTCTACCCCCAGGCGGCCTACAAGACCGTGCAAGCGGGGGCGCGGGTCAATGGCGGGGTGCGTGACAGTCGGCAGATGCACGGTTATGCCCAGGGCGAATTCGGCCCCGGCGGGCTGTATCACAACACCGCTGGCGTACCGCTCACCGAAGGCACCACCCGCGGCGTCGATCCGCGCTTTCACCCCAAAATGCCGGTGCAGAATCACAAGTCCGTATGGACTTTCGACGGCACGCTGCCGCCAAAACTGCTGATGGTGCGTTACGGCCAGCCGCTGATCATGCGCCATTACAACGGCTTGCCCATCGACCCTGCGGCCAACCAGGGTTTCGGCTTGCACACCATCACCACCCATGAGCACAACGGCCATTCCCCGGCCGAGAGCGATGGCTATGCCAACGCATTTTTCTTCCCGGGGCAGTTCTACGACTATCGCTGGCCGATCCAGTTGGCCGGCCATGACAGCATCAACACCCGTGCCCAGGATCCGCGGGCGGCGTTCCCCTGTGCACCGGGCGAAACTCTCTGGGTCAACGACAGCAGCCCGGGCCTCAAGACCTGCGACAACGGCACCATCAAGATCCGTGGCGACTGGCGCGAGACCATGAGCACCCACTGGTTCCACGACCATATGCTCGATTTCACCGCGCAGAATGTCTACAAGGGCAACGCGGCGATGATGAACTATTACAGCGCCCTGGATCGCGGCAACGAAGCCGTGAATGACGGCGTCAACCTGCGCTTGCCCAGCGGTTCGGCCTTGCCCTGGGGCAATCGCGACTATGACGTGAACCTGATGATCGCCGACAAGGCCTGGGATCAGAAAGGTCAACTCTGGTTCAACCCCTTCAACACCGACGGCTTTCTCGGCGATCGGATACTGGTCAACTGGCAGTACCAGCCTTACTTGAGTGTGCGGGCGCGCAGCTATCGTTTGCGGATTCTCAACGGCTCGGTGTCGCGTTACTTCAAGCTGGCACTGGTACGGGAAATCAAGGGTAGCGGCGGAGAGTTCCAGGGGCCCAAAGGCTCCGGGCTGTCCTACGCCCGGGTGCCGTTCCACATGATCGCCAACGATGGCAACCTGATGGAACACAGCGTGCCGTTCGACGGCACCATGGACCTGGATGCCGATGGCGATAAACAGGACCACAACGCGATCCTCCCGACCGTGGGCATTGCCGAGCGTTTCGACATCATCGTCAACTTCGCGAAAAGCGGCATCCAGCCCGGTGACAAGGTGTTCCTGCTCAATCTCATGGAGCATGCCGACGGCAAACGTCCGGAGAAAGATATCTCCTTGGCCGATGTGTTGTCGCAGAAATACCTGGCGCTGATCACGCAGAGCAGCAAAGGGCCGAAATGGGACAAGGGCGACCCGGCGGTGGGCAAGATCCTGCAGTTCAACGTCAAGGCCTACACCGGCCAGGACCTGGCCATGGACCCGGCAGCCTACGAACCGGCCAAACCCGGCAAGGCCGCCGGCAAGACCATGATCGAGCTGAAAATCCACCGCGAGAATGTCGCCGATATGGCCCTGCTCAAACAGGCCCGGCACCGCACCTTCACCTTTGGTCGTTCCGATGGCACCGACCTGGCGCCCTGGACGGTCAAGACCGATGGCGGCTTCGGCTATCGCATGGACCCGCGCCGGCTCAATACCTCGACGCAACTGGCCAGCGGCCCGACCGATGCCGGCGTGAGTGGCTTCGGCACCCTGGAAGTCTGGAAAATCCAGGGTGGTGGCGATGGCTGGAGCCATCCAGTGCACGTGCACTTCGAGGAAGGGATCATTCTCAGTCGCGGTGGCAAGGTTCCGCCGGAGTGGGAGAAGTGGGCGCGCAAGGACGTCTATCGCATCGGCCCCGAAGAGGATGGCAAGGATAACGTTGAGATCGCGATCCACTTCCGCGAGTTTGCCGGCACCTACATGGAGCACTGCCACAACACCCAGCATGAGGACAATTCAATGCTGCTGCGTTGGGATATCGAACGCCCCGGACAGTTCCAGTTGATGCCCACGCCGCTGCCTTCCTGGGATGGCGTCAGGTACGTGAACTCCGCTGCGCTGCCGACCTTTCGCAGTGGTGATGGCAAGGGCCCGCAAGTCAAGGTCAGCCCATAGCTGCCAAGGAGAAGACGTCATGAAACTCAAATTTGCGCGTGGCTGGACCCAACGAGCCCTGGTGTTGCTGGCCTGTGCCCTGAGCAGCCTGGTGCTGGCCGATGAACCGTCATCGGCCACGCCCTGGGGTGCGGACTACTTCCCCAACACCGTGCTGACCGATCAGGATGGCCGAGCCTTGCGCTTTTTCGATGACCTGATCAGGGACAAGGTGGTGGTGATCAACTTTATCTTCACCGCCTGCACCGACTCCTGTCCGCTGGAAACCGCCCGCTTGCGCCAGGTTCAACAGCTGCTGGGTGAGCGGGTAGGGCGCGACGTGTTTTTCTACTCCATCAGCATCGATCCGCAGACCGATACGCCGCCGGTCCTCAAGCACTACGCGGAGAAATTCAAGGTTGCGCCGGGCTGGCTGTTCCTGACCGGCGACAAACAACAGATCACTGAGCTGCGACAAAAACTCGGGCTGTTTATCGACGGCGTCGACAACGGCCGCACCAAGGATCACAACCTCAGCCTGATCGTCGGCAACCAGGCCACCGGCCGCTGGATGAAAGCCTCACCCTTTGAAAATCCGTGGATCCTTGCCGATCAACTGGGCAACAGTCTGCAGAACTGGAAGGTTGCCAGCCAGGAAGGCAGCTACTCCGATGCGCCGCAAATTCGCCCGCCGAGCATGGGTGAGGAGCTGTTTCGCACCCGTTGCGCGTCCTGCCATACCGTGGGCGGGCTCGATGGGGAGAGCGTCGGCCTGCGTGGGATAGGTCCCGATCTGCTGGGCGTGACTCGTCAGCGCGATCCGCTCTGGCTCAGTCGCTGGATCAGGGAGCCCGACCGGATGCTGGCTGAGAAAGATCCGCTGGCGCTGGAATTGTTCGAGCGTTACAACCGCGTGTCCATGCCTAACCTGCGTCTGGATGAGGCAGCTGCCGCTTCATTGATCACGTACTTGCAGGAAGAAACCGAGCGTCAGCAGCCGATGGCGGTTCAGGCGGCCGAGGTACATGTGCATCAAATGGATCATTCCAATCACGGGTCGAAAATCCAGCCTATGATCCAGTAGAGGCAAAATACCATTACGGCGATCCTTGCCATAGGTAAGGATTTGCTGCTGCTGAGCGGGCCTCACTATAAAGCATTAAGACAAGCATCCAGGAAGTCCCTCATGCAGATGCTGACGTTCAAGAAAATACCCACCCAGGGCCAGTTCAACCTGCTGCACTGGTTCTCCCTGGCCAGCCTGTTCATCATCGCCGTCGTTGCCGTGGTGCTGGGTTATACCTCCACACGTCTGGTGGTCCGGGAGAGCGTCGAGCGTGACGGGCTGCTGATGGCGCAATTCATCCGGGCCATCGGCACAGCGGAAATGCGCCACGCCGGCTTGCCGCCAGCCCTGACCATGGGCGCTATTCTCGATATCCGCGAGGCTAACGCCCAGCCGGGTTATGACCGCGATCGCATTGTCGCGGCCAGGGGGGAGTTCCTCGACCATATCGAAAGTTTGCCGGATTTGCTGATGGCCAATATCTATGCCCGGGATCGAACGGTCATCTGGTCGACCAACCCGGCGTTGATCGGTGTCCGGATCGAGGGCGACGAAGATCTCGACCAGTCATTCACAGACAAAGTGCAGGTCTTGTCCGAGTACCACCAGGCCGATGAGGAACGAGAGGAGCAGAAGTTTCTCCGCGAACCGAAGCACCTGTTTATCGAAAACTATATCCCGATGTTCGACGCCGCCGATGACCAGGTCCTGGCCATGGTCGAGATCTACAAGGAACCTGAGGATCTGGTGTTGCGTATCCAGCGCGGTTTCATGCTGATCTGGGTGGCGACCATCCTCGGCGGTTGCCTGATCTATTTCGGATTGTTCTGGATCGTGCGGCGGGCCGCGCAGATGTTGCAGTCACAACAGAAGCAACTGATCACCAGTGAAACCTTTGTCGCGCTGGGCGAGATGTCCTCGGCCGTGGCCCACAGTCTGCGCAATCCGCTGGCGACCATTCGATCCAGCGCCGAACTGGCCCAGGAAATCGCCAGCCCGCCCACGCAGAAAAATATTTCCGACATCATCAGCCAGGTCGATCGCATGTCGCGCTGGGTTCGCGAACTGCTGGTCTCGCTGCAGCCCTTGAACACCGACAGCGAGGCCGTCGACCTCGGCCCAGCCATCGAGGAGGCCGTGCAGGCATTCGACCAGCAAATCAAGCGCGCCAATGTCCGGGTCCAACTCTCTATCGCACCGGTACCCCCGATCATCAGCCAGCACATGCACTTGATCCAGATCTTCAATAGCCTGTTCGCCAATGCCCTGGAAGCCATGGCCGGCGGCGGGGTACTGACCATCGAAGTCGAGCCAGCGGTGGATGGGCGGGTGCGGATGACCTTGACGGACACTGGCAAAGGCATGACCCGGCAACAGGAATGCATGGCGTTCAAACCGTTTTTCACCACCAAGCAGGGCGGCCTCGGGGTTGGCCTGATGCTGGTCAAACGTGTCATGGAGCGATTCAACGGCTCGGTCAGCCTGACGAGCCGGGAACAGGAAGGAACCCGGATAAGCCTGATTTTCAACGTGGCGGGAGGGGAGCATGGGACACAGCATACTGTTGGTTGAGGACGATCAGCTCCTTGCGGAAAATATTCAAACCTTTCTCGAGCGCAGGGAATTCGAGGTCACTGTCCGCCATTCGGCTGAAGAGGCTCTGGAATGCCTGCAGGCCTGTCAGCCTGATGTGGTGCTGACCGACAACTCGTTGCCCGGCATGAGTGGCCATGAATTGATCCAGCGCCTGCGCAGCAACGCGCCGGATCTGAAAGTGATCATGATGACCGGCTATGGCAATGTCGAAGACGCGGTGACGGCGATGAAAGAGGGGGCCTTTCATTACCTGACCAAACCCGTGGCCCTGGCGGAGCTCAAGCTGCTGCTGGACAAGGCGCTGGCGGCCGATCGCCTGGAACGCACATTGACGTTCTATCAGGAGCGTGAGGCGCAGAACTCCGGGGTGCAGGCGCTGATCGGCGACTCACCGGTGATGCTGGCGCTGAAAAAAACCATTGGCCAGTTGCTCGACGCGGAGCGGCGCATGGCCAATGGCGACCTGCCTCCGGTGTTGGTGGAAGGGGATACCGGCACCGGCAAAGAACTGGTGGCCCGTGCGCTGCACTTCGACGGGCCGCGCAGCAAAGGCCCGTTTATCGAGTTCAACTGCGCCTCGATTCCCGCCAATCTTCTGGAAGCCGAATTGTTCGGCCATGAAAAAGGCGCGTTCACCGACGCCAAGGACCGGCGGATCGGCCTGGTCGAAGCCGCCGATGGCGGGACCCTGTTTCTCGATGAAATCGGCGAGATGGATCTGCTGCTGCAGGCCAAGCTGCTCAAACTGCTGGAGGATCGCACCATTCGGCGGATCGGCGCGGTCAAGGAACGCAAGGTCAACCTGCGGATCATTAGCGCGACCAATTGCAACCTCGAACAGATGGTCCAGCAGGGCAAGTTTCGCCGCGATCTGTTTTTCCGTTTGCGGATCATTTCGATCAAGGTCCCGCGCCTGTGCGCCCGGGGCGAAGACGTGCTGACCCTGGCCCGGCATTTCCTCGCCCATCATGGCAAGCGCTATGGCAAACCCAATCTGTATTTCTGTCCCCAGGCAGAGGCGCTGATGCGCGGTTACAGCTGGCCTGGCAATGTCCGCGAGCTGCGCAACATGCTCGAACAGACGGTGTTGCTGGCATCCCACGAGCGGGTCGGGCCGAGCCAGTTGAACGTCTGCCTGAGCCTGGTCGACGAACCGCTGAATCTGCCCATACCGCCTCAGCATCAGTATCAGCAGCAACCACAGTCTCAGCCGCAACCCGAGTTTTACAGCCCCAGCGAGGACATGGGGTCGATGAACCTGCCGGAAGTCGAGCGCGACCTGGTCAGGAAAATGCTCGACAAGACTGACTGGAACGTCACCAAGTCGGCACGCCTGCTGGGCTTGAGTCGGGACATGCTGCGCTACCGGATTGAAAAGCTCGGACTGGCCCGGCCGGACAAGCGTCAATGGTGACGCCTGCCGGCGGGCACGCAACCGGGTATTTGACGGTTAACCTGAGCGCGGGTATAAACCGCGTCTCGTTGTTTTGTCGGACCTTTGTGCCATGAGCTTCAGCCCCCTGATTCGCCAACTGATCGACGCCCTGCGCATTTTGCCGGGTGTGGGTCAGAAAACCGCCCAGCGCATGGCGCTGCAACTGCTCGAGCGCGATCGCAGCGGCGGTTCGCGGCTGGCCCTGGCCCTGAGCCAGGCCATGGAAGGGGTCGGGCATTGTCGTTTGTGCCGCACGCTGACTGAAGATGATCTATGCCCGCAATGCGCCGACCCGCGCCGCGACGATACGATCCTGTGCGTGGTCGAAGGTCCGATGGACGTGTACGCCGTGGAGCAGACCGGTTTTCGCGGCCGCTACTTTGTGCTCAAGGGGCACCTGTCGCCGCTCGACGGTCTCGGCCCCGAAGCCATCGGTATCCCGCAACTGCTGGCGCGGATCGAAGAGCAGGGCACGTTCAGCGAGATCATCCTCGCCACCAACCCTACGGTGGAAGGCGAAGCCACGGCGCATTACATCGCGCAGTTGCTGAGCAACAAAGGCCTGATCACCTCGCGCATCGCCCATGGCGTACCGCTGGGTGGCGAGCTGGAACTGGTGGACGGCGGAACCCTGGCCCATTCGTTTGCCGGGCGTAAGCCGATCTCGCTTTAATCCTCCCCACGCGGTGGCCACCGAAAAGATCGCAGCCTGCGGCAGCTCCTACGCTGACCGCGTACACCTGCGATGTTGTGGGTGCCTGCAATCCCTGCGCTGACTGCGTACACCTGCGATGTTGTAGGCGCCTGCAATCCCCCTGTAGGAGCTGCCGCAGGCTGCGATCTTTTGATCTTGATTTTGTGGGAGCGAGCCTGCTCGCGATAGCGTCCGTACAGGCGACGCCTTTGGCAACCACCTCGGCCAGCAACTTGCCTTGCTTGCGAAACAGTCAGCCTTCCAGTGAGCCACCAGCCAGGGCGCAGAGCTGGATCGGATCGAGAATGTGTACTTCCTTGCCTTCAGCGGCGAGCAACTCGCTCTGCTGGAAGCGGGTGAACACCCGGGATACGGTTTCTACTGCCAGGCCCAGGTAGTTACCGATCTCGTTGCGCGACATGCTCAAGCGGAACTGGTTCGCCGAGAAGCCGCGAGCACGGAAACGCGCCGACAGGTTGACCAGGAAGGTCGCAATGCGTTCGTCGGCGGTTTTCTTCGAGAGCAGCAGCATCATTTGCTGGTCGTCGCGAATCTCGCGGCTCATCACGCGCATCAACTGGCGACGCAGTTGCGGCAGTTGCAGCGCCAGCTCATCGAGGCGGTCGAAGGGGATTTCACAGACCGAGGTGGTTTCCAGCGCTTGTGCCGACACCGGGTGTTTTTCGGTGTCCATGCCCGATAACCCGACCAGTTCGCTGGGCAGGTGGAAGCCCGTGATCTGCTCCTCACCGCCGTCGCTCAAGCTGAAGGTCTTCAAGGCGCCAGAGCGAACTGCAAAGACTGCATCGAACCGATCGCCCTGGCGGAACAGAAACTCGCCTTTCTTCAGGGGGCGACCACGTTTGACGATCTCGTCCAGCGCATCCATGTCTTCCAGATTCAGAGAAAGTGGGAGGCAGAGGGGGGCCAGGCTGCAATCCTTGCAATGGGCCTGGCTATGAGCGCGCAGCTTGACTGGCTCGGACATTTCTTAAATCCTTGTGGGAAAAGCACACATAAGACGTAAGGGTACCCTACAGGAGGAGGTTCAGGCCAGCGCACACGGTAATGGCTCACTGCCATAAAGCTCTTGGATTCTCGGCCGATGAACTGGTATTGGATCCATTTCAAGGAGCGTGATCATGCCGGTCATTGGCGGTATTACCAACGGCAGCAACAGCTTGCAGCCGCTGATCGAATCAACCAGGGACGGTGCCGAGCAGCAAACGAGCACTTCGCCGACCCCTGAGAAGAGCAAAACAATAGAAGGCGTCACCGTAACTATTTCCGGAGCCGCCCTGCAAAAGGCTGCCGAAGCCAGTAAAACGGCGAACAGCGACATCGAAGAAAGCGGTCTGCCGGACAATATCCAGCAGATTCTGAAGATGATTCGCCTGCTGAAACAGCAGATCGCCGAGAAATTGGCCGAAATGCAGGCGGTCATGGCGGACAAAAGCCTTACCTCTGAGCAGGCTCAGGCCAGGGTTGGTAACTTGCAAACCGCCCTCGGTGGTCTTAATGCAGGTCTGATGACAGCCAATACATCCTTGGCCAAGGCCATGAACGATTCGGGTTTGAGTGCCGAAGCCGTGATGAAGGCGGCATCGCTGGCAATGAGTTAGTCCGGGCTCGCGACCAATGCCGGTCAGTTAGAAATGCACAGCACTTCGACATACACCAGAACTTTTCGGCGAGTGCAATATCGCCAAGATCGCAGCCTGCGGCAGCTCCTACGCCGAGCCGGAGCTCAAATCACTCGCGAAAAGCGCTGGCGACTCTGCTGTTGCAGGTACGCATCAAAGACCATGCACACCGAACGCACCAACAGGCGCCCGGCAGGCAAGATCTTGAGCCTTTCATTGTCGAGTTCGATCAGGCCGTCCTCGGCCATGGCCTCCAGTTGCGGCCAGAGTTCGGCGAAGTACCCGCGAAAATCGATATTGAAAGCCAGGTCGATCACGGCGAACTCCAGGCTGAAACTGCAAATCAGTTGCGCAATCACTTCCCGGCGTACAAGGTCGTCCTGAGTGCACAGCAGGCCGCGACTGGTGGCCAGGTGCATTTCGCCCAGGGCGTTCTGGTAGTGGTTCAGATCGCTGCTGTTCTGGCAGTACAGGTTTCCGATCTGGCTGATGGCCGAGACCCCGAGGCCGATCAGATCGCAATGGCCATGGGTGGTGTAGCCCTGGAAATTGCGTTGCAGGGTCGAGTCTTCCTGGGCAATGGCCAGGTCATCATCGGACAGGGCGAAGTGGTCCATGCCGATGTAGTGATAACCCGCCCCGGTCAGTTGTTCGATGGTGCGCTGAAGCATTTCCAGCTTTTCGGCGGGCGTCGGCAAGTCGTTGCTGTTGATCCGTCGTTGCGGCATGAAGCGCTCAGGCAGGTGCGCGTAGTTGAACACCGAGAGCCGGTCCGGTTGCAGGCTGATGACTTCATCGATCGTGCGGGCGAAGGTGTCCGGCGTCTGCTTGGGCAGGCCGTAGATCAGGTCGATATTGATCGAGCGAAACTGCAGGGTGCGCGCAGCGTCGATCACCGCGCGGGTTTCTTCCAGGCTTTGCAGTCGATTGACCGCCCGCTGGACCTCCGGGTCGAGGTCCTGCAAACCGATGCTGACGCGGTTGAAGCCCAGTTCACGGAGCAGGCCCATGGTCGACCAGTCGGCCTCCCGGGGGTCAATCTCTATGCTGTAATCACCGGAGTCATCGTCCAGCAGATTGAAATTTTCGCGCAACTGGGCCATCAGCTGGCGCAGTTCGTCATGACTGAGAAAAGTCGGCGTGCCGCCGCCCAAGTGCAGTTGCTCGACCTGCTGGTTCGGGTCGAGATGGCAGGCGACCAACTGGATCTCCTGCACCAGGCGTTGCAAATAGGGCAAGGCGCGGCCACGGTCTTTGGTGATGACTTTGTTGCAGGCGCAGTAGTAACAGATGTTCGCGCAGAACGGCACATGCACATACAAGGACAACGGCCGTTGTGCCCTGCGGCTGTCGCGCAGCGCGTGGAGCAGGTCGAAAGTGCCGACCTCGCTGTTGAACTGCACAGCGGTCGGATACGAGGTATAGCGCGGCCCCGCCAGGTCGTAACGGCGGATCAGATCTGAATCCCAACGAATGGCGTCGAGCATGCGGGCATTCCCCCGGATAGGCTGGCAGTGTCTGCGAGTCTAGGGGGTAGGGGGCAGGGGCATGTTGATTTGCATCAACGGTGGTCAGGGGGCTGAGGTTGCCTTTGTGCGCTGCGCCACTGTGGGAGCGAGCTTGCTCGCGATGGTCGTTAACGATAACGCGTGTTTTCTGAATAAACGCGTCGCCCTTGTGTCCATCGCGAGCAAGCTCGCTCCTACAAGGGCAGGGCAAGCCCCTTCGCCACAGATTTAATGCCCCATCATCCAATGCTGATGCGGCCCCGGCAGGGTCCAGATGCCGAACAGGATCACCAGCAACCCGCCGGTCATGCGCACACTGCGTTTGCGCAGCAGGGCGGTGACCCGTTCGGCGGCCAGGCCGGTGGCCAGCAGCACCGGCCAGGTGCCGAGGCCGAAGGCGAGCATCAGCAGTGCGCTGTCGAGGGCATTGCCCTGGCTCGCGGACCAGAGCAGGGTGCTGTAGACCAAGCCGCACGGCAGCCAGCCCCAGAGCGCACCCAGCAACAAAGCGCGGGGCAGGCTCGATACCGGCAGCAGACGGTTGGCGAATGGCTGGATATGCCGCCACAGGCCGCGTCCGAGGCTTTCGATGCGGGTCAGGCCGCTCCACCAGCCGGCCAGGTACAGACCCATGACAATCAGCAGCACCCCGGCGAGCACCCGCATGAACATCGCCGCCGGGCTGTTCGCCACCGCCCAGCCGGCCAGGCCGATCAGCAGGCCGGCCGTGGCATAACTGAGAATCCGTCCCAGGTTGTAAGCCAGCAGCAAACGAAAGCGTCGGCTGCGCTGCTCCTTGGGGATCGCCAGGGTCAAGGCGCCCATCAGCCCACCGCACATGCCCAGGCAATGACCGCCACCGAGCAAACCCAGGATCACCGCGGAAACCAGCAGCGGAGCCAGCTCAAGCATGGGGAGGCGCCTGGTCTTTCGGTTGCGCCGGTTCGGCAGTCGATGGATGGCCACTGGCCTCGTCGACGGCAGCCTGGTGATTCGGGTCCTGGTCGTCGAACAGAATGCTGTGGGCCGGGCCGTCGAGGTCATCGTACTGACCGCTGTCGACCGCCCAGAAGAAAATGAAAATGGCGATGGCCACGATCAGCAGCGCGGCCGGGATCATCACGTAGAGAGCTGGCATCTGGACTCCATGCCCGCGCGGCTCAGGCCGGCAGCGGACGGTTTTCTGGCGTGGCACTGGCGTGCGGCGGGCTCGGCATGCGAGTCAGGCGCAACGCGTTGAGCACCACGGTCAATGAACTGATGGACATGCCGACCGCCGCCCAGATCGGCGTGATCCAGCCGAGGGCGGCGAACGGCAACATAAGGCCATTGTACAACCCGGCCCACAACAGGTTCTCGATGATTACCCGGCGGGTCCGTCGAGCCAGACTGAACGCTTGCACCAGCGCCTTGAGGCGGTTGGACAACAGCACTGCATCGGCGCTGGTTTTCGCCAGGTCGGTGGCCGAGCCCATGGCCACGCTGATGTCGGCGGCGGCCAGCACCGGCACGTCGTTGACCCCATCACCGAGCATCAACACCTTGCGCCCTTCGAGGTGCAGCTGTTGCAGCACTTGCAGCTTGTCATCGGGACGCAGGCTGCCGCGGGCCTCATCGATGCCCAGCTCGGCGGCAACGCTGGCAACCATCGGCGAGCTGTCGCCGGACAGCAGCAGCGTGCGCCAGCCGCGCGCCCTGCAGGCAGCGAGCAGGGCAGGGGCATCGGCGCGCAGGCGGTCGTCGAGCACGAACCAGGCCAGTGCACCCTGGCTGTCGCCGAGCAACAGCCATTGACCGGGCTCGTCGGGCATTGCCGGTACCGGGCAATCGCTGAGCTCACAGACAAACGCCGGGTGGCCGATACGCAGGCGCTGTTCACCGACCCGCCCTTCAAGACCGAGCCCCGGCGTGCTGAGGACTTCTTCCGCGGCCAGTGGAGCACGGCCAAACGCCCGAGCAATTGGATGTTCGGAACGGTTTTCCAGCGCGGCGGCGAGGCCCAGGCACTGGTCACTGCCCAGCGCACCCAACGGCCGGATCGAGCGTAGCGCCAGTCGACCTTCGGTGAGGGTCCCGGTTTTGTCGAAAATTACCGTGTCGATCTGATTCAGGCCTTCGAGCACATGGCCGCGAGTCAACAACAGGCCGAGTTTGTGCAGGGTGCCGGTGGCGGCGGTCAGCGCAGTCGGCGTGGCCAGGGAAAGCGCACACGGGCAGGTAGCCACCAGCATCGCCAGGACAATCCAGAACGCCCGGGATGAATCCAGCTGCCACCACAACAGGCCGATGAGCGCCGCGGCGATCAGCGACAGCAACAGGAACCATTGGGCGGCGCGGTCGGCGATTTCCGCCAGACGGGGTTTTTCGGCCTGGGCGCGATCCAGCAGGCGGACGATGGCTGACAGCCGCGTGTCCTGACCCAGGGCCAGTACTTCGACGGTCAGCGCACCTTCGACGTTCAGGGTGCCGGCGGTGACGGCGTCGCCCAGGGTTCTCGGTTGTGGCAGGTACTCGCCGGTCAGCAGCGACTCATCGATGCTCGACTGGCCGTCGAGAATCTTGCCGTCGGCCGGCAGAATTGCGCCGGGGTGTACCAGCACCCGGTCGCCCAGGCGCAATTCGCTGAGCAGAATACGTTCGCTCTGACCGTCAGCGCTCATCCGCAGGCAAGAGGCGGGCAGTAAATTAACCAGCTGCGCGGTGGCTGCGGCGGTGCGCTCCCTGGCGCGGCGCTCCAGGTAACGGCCGGCCAGCAGGAACAGGGCAAACATGCCCACCGCATCGAAATACAGTTCGCCGACCCCGGTGATCGCGGTCCAGATACCGGCGATAAACGCGCTGCCGATGGCCAGCGACACCGAAACATCCATGGTCAGGTGGCGAGTGCGCAGGTCGCGCATGGCGCCCTTGAAGAACGGCGCGCAGCTGTAGAAGACGATGGGGGTAGTGAGGAACAGCGCGACCCAGCGCAGGATGGTGTGCAGCTCGGGGCTCAGGTCGATATTGAATTCCGGCCAGGTTGCCATGGTCGCCATCATCGCCTGAAACCACAGCAGGCCGGCGACGCCCAGTTGCCGCAGGGCCAGGCGGTTTTCGCCGGCCAGCTGTTCGGCGGCGCGGTCGGCTTGATAGGGATGCGCGGCATAACCGATGTGCCGCAGTTCGCTGAGCACTTTGCTCAGCGGTAATTGGCTGTCGACCCAGCGGACGTGCAAGCGATGGTTGGACAGGTTCAGCCGGGCTTCGGCCACCGCCGGCAGGCTGCGCAGGTGTTTCTCGATCAGCCAGCCGCAGGCGGCGCAGCTGATGCCTTCCATCAGCAGGGTGGTTTCGGCGAGATCGCCTTCATGGCGGACAAAAGGTTGCTGGACATCGGCGCGGTCGTACAGCGCCAACTCGTCCACCAGTTGCACCGGCAGCGCCTCGGGATTGGCCGAGGCTTCGCTGCGATGACTGTAATAACTTTCCAGACCACCGGCGACAATCGCCTCGGCCACGGCCTGGCATCCCGGGCAGCAAAGCTCGCGGGTTTCGCCCAGAACGACGGCGGTAAACCGGCTGCCGGCAGGGACGGGCAGGGCGCAGTGGTAGCAGGGGGTTGGAGTGGTCATGGGGTGTTCACTGGTACCGCTGAAGTCGTCAGGTTGAGCCTCATCGCTGTAGGAGCTGACGAGTGAAACGAGGCTGCGATCTTTCCAGGCTCGCCGCAAAACCAAGATCAAAAGATCGCAGCCTGCGGCAGCTCCTACAGATCTTCCGCACCCTGCAGCGGCTAATCACCGAGCAGCAGGGTCTTGAGATCAGGTTATTTTTTCAAATCTTCCGCACCCTGCAGCGGTTCATCACCGAGCAGCAGATCCTTGTCGTGGCTGACCTGTTCTTCCTCGAACATGCGCCAGGTCTGGCCATCCTCGATACCGAGCAATTCAACGAAACGCCGGCCTTCGATCTTGTCGGTCAGCTGGCCGATATAGCGGCCCTGGTCACTATCACTCTGCGCCAGGGTGATCTTGCGATCCTTCTCCGGCTGGGTCGGCGAGATCAGGTTCAGCTCCAGGCTTTTCGGCTGGCTATTGCCGTTCAGACGCAACTCGACTTCGCCGGTCACTCCGTCCAGATGCATGCTGGCACGCAGTTGCAGGGTCTGGGCCAGCAATTCACGGTCCAGCGAGCGGTTGATGCCTTTACCGGCCTCGTAATAGTTGTCGTTGACCAGGTTATCCGGGTTGTTCACCGCGATGGTCACCATCGACAAGGTCAGGGTGATCGAACAGGCCAGGATGCCGATGATGATCCACGGCCAAAGATGCTTGTACCAGGGGCTAACGGCAGTTGCTGCGGGCATGGTGAATTCTCTCAACGAATTTGTGGGCCGATGAACCGGCTCTTGGCTTCAATATGGACGTCAGGGTTGTCGGCATCCTTGAGGATGAATTTCACCTCGTTGGTGCTCGACGGCAATTGTTCCGGCGCGCTCGACAACTCGACTGGCATGCTGACGATTTCGCCGGCACCGACCTTGATCTCGCGCTTGCCTTGCAGCTTGAGGTCCGGCAGGCCAGAGGCTTCCAACAGGTAGGTGTGGTCGCGCTGGTCCTTGTTCATGACTTTCAGGCTGTAGACGTTCTCGATCCGGCCTTCAGCATTCTCACGATAAAGCACACGGTCCTTGCTGACGTCGAAACCGACCAGCGAGCGCATGAAGAATGCGCCCATCAACAGGCCGATCATGGTCAGTAGCACCAGCGCATAACCGATCAGGCGTGGACGCAGTTTATTGGTTTTTTGCCCGGAAAGGTTGTGCTCGGTGGTGTAACTGATCAGTCCGCGCGGGTAGTTCATCTTGTCCATGATGCTGTCGCAGGCGTCGATACAGGCCGCGCAGCCGATGCATTCGACCTGCAAACCGTCGCGAATGTCGATACCGGTCGGGCACACCTGAACACACATGGTGCAGTCGATGCAGTCGCCCAGACCCATGGCCTTGTAGTCGGCGTCTTTCTTGCGCGGACCGCGAACTTCACCGCGACGCGGGTCGTAGGAAACGATCAGCGTGTCCTTGTCGAACATCACGCTCTGGAAGCGCGCATAGGGGCACATGTAGATGCACACTTGCTCGCGCAGCCAGCCGGCGTTGCCATAAGTGGCGAGGGTGAAGAACCCGACCCAGAAATACGACCAGCCGTCGGCCTGGCCGGTGAAGAAGTCGATGGTCAGTTCACGAATCGGCGAGAAATACCCGACAAAGGTCATGCCGGTCACAAAACCTATCAGCAGCCACATGCTGTGTTTGCTGAACTTGCGCAGGAACTTGTTGGCGTTCATCGGCGCCTTGTCGAGCTTGATGCGCTGGTTGCGGTCGCCTTCAGTGACTTTTTCGCACCACATGAAGATCCAGGTCCAGACGCTTTGCGGGCACGTATAGCCGCACCAGACGCGTCCGGCATAGACGGTGATGAAGAACAGACCGAAGGCGCTGATGATCAACAGGCCCGAGAGCAGGATGAAATCCTGAGGCCAGAAGGTCGCGCCAAAGATGAAGAATTTACGCTCCGGCAGATTCCACCAGACGGCCTGATGACCGCCCCAGTTCAGCCAGACCGTACCGAAATACAGCAGAAACAGCCCGGCACCGCCCATCATCCGCAGGTTGCGGTACAGGCCGGTGAAGGCGCGGGTGTAGATTTTTTCCCGAGAGGCGTAGAGATCGACGGTGTTATTCGAATTTTTGGCAGGCGGGGTAACGTCGTGTACCGGAATCTGATTGCTCATCATTGCATCCCACGGCAGTGGAAAAATGCCCCGGTCAGTACATGCCGACCGCGGTCAAAAAGGTATTGCAGTGGCGCAATGATACGCCTGTAGCTCTAGGTCAAGGGTGCGACCTTTAGTCGCGTTGGGAGAAAAGCAGAGATGGTGTAGCAAGTGTAACAATTCTTGATGTGAGTCAATTGACTTGTAAAGTATGGATGATCCCCATGACCGCGTCGCCATAAACAAAACGGCCCCGCCAATCTTCATTGGCGGGGCCGTTTGTTATTGCCATCAAGCGTTTGCCTTACTTGGCGTCCGCTACCTTCTCACCGTGAGACAGGCTGTAGACGTAAGCGGCCAGCAGGTGAACCTTATCGTTCCCTTGCAATTGTTCCTGAGCCGGCATCTGGCCCTGGCGACCGTGGCGGATGCTCTGCTGCAGCTGAGCGAAGCTCGAGCCGTAGATGAACCCCTCCGGGTGGGTCAGGTCAGGTGCGCCCATTGCCGGAGTGCCTTTGCCTTGCGGGCCGTGGCACGCGACGCAGTTGGCGGCGAACAGCTTCTGGCCGGCAACCGGATCGGCTTTGCTGCCTTCCGGCAGTTTGCGACCGTCGAGGTTGGTCAACACGAAAGCCGCAACGTCGGCGACGCCTTGCTCGCCGATGACTTCAGACCAGGCTGGCATGACCGCATGACGGCCACCCATGATGGTGGTCTTGATGATTTCCGGATCACCGCCCCAGCGCCAGTTGGCGTCGGTCAGGTTAGGGAAGCCATAGGCACCTTTGGCGTCGGAACCGTGGCAGACCGAGCAGTTGGAGGCGAACAGACGGCCACCCATCTTCAAGGCTTGCGGATCCTTGGCCACTTCTTCGATCGGCATGGAAGCGAATTTGGCGAAGATCGGACCGAACTTGGCGTCCGATTTAGCCATTTCCTTTTCCCACTCGTGCACGCCGGTCCAGCCGGTCTGGCCGTTGGCGAATGCAGTCTGCTTCTCGGTGTCGAGGTAGTTGTAGCCCGGCAGCAGGCCTTTCCAGTTACCCAGGCCCGGGTACAGCACCAGGTAGCCCAGGGCGAAGATGATGGTGCCGACGAACAGCATGAACCACCATACCGGCAACGGGTTGTCGTACTCCTCGATCCCGTCGAAGGAGTGGCCAACCGTTTCATCTGTCTGTTCGGCGCGCTGGCCCTTGCGGGTCGACAGCAGCAGCCAGGTCAGGGCGAAGATGGTACCCAGACTGAGGACTGTGACGTACAGACTCCAGAACGTAGTCATTCTTTGTTACTCCTAGAAGCTTGCTCGACGTGCTTGATGGCTTCGGGATCATCCGCGAAAGGCAGCAAGGTCGCGTCTTCAAACTCGGATTTGCGCTTGGGGCTGAAAACCCACAAGGCCAGACCGATAAAGGCCACCATTACGACAACGGTGCCCAGGCCACGAATCATCCCGATATCCATCTAAATCACCGTTTGCTTTTGATGATGGTGCCCAGGCCTTGCAGATAGGCCACCAGCGCGTCCATTTCGGTTTTGCCCTTCACGGCATCCTGTGCGCCGGCGATGTCTTCGTCGGTGTAAGGGACGCCGAGCGTGCGCAAGACTTCCATTTTCTTCGCGGTGTCTTTGCCGTCGAGCTTGTTTTCCACGAGGAACGGGTAAGCCGGCATTTTCGACTCAGGCACTACGTTGCGCGGGTTGTACAAGTGCGCACGCTGCCAGTCATCGGAGTAACGACCGCCGACTCGGGCCAGGTCCGGACCGGTACGCTTGGAACCCCACAGGAACGGGTGATCCCAAACGCTTTCCCCGGCAACCGAATAGTGGCCATAACGTTCGGTTTCAGCACGGAACGGACGGATCATCTGCGAGTGGCAGCCGACGCAACCGTTGGCGATGTAGATGTCGCGACCTTCCAGTTCGAGGGCTGGGCGAGGCTTCATGCCTTCGACCGGCTTGTTGGTGACGTCCTGGAAAAACAGCGGAACGATCTGGGTCAGGCCGCCGATGCTGACGGCGATGACCATGAAGAAGGCCAGCAGGCCAACATTCTTCTCGATTGTTTCATGCTTCATCAGTGAGCTCCAACTACAGCAATCTGTTCAGCAGCTTTGGCTTCAGCCGGGTTCGAGGCACGTACGGTACGCCATACGTTGTAGGCCATGAACAGCATGCCGCTGGCAAAGAACGCACCGCCCAGGGCACGAACGATGAAACCAGGGTGGCTGGCTTGCAGCGCTTCGACGAAGGAGTAGGTGAGGGTGCCGTCATCGTTGATTGCACGCCACATCAGACCCTGGGTGATGCCGTTGACCCACATCGAAGCGATGTAGAGCACGGTACCGATGGTCGCGAGCCAGAAGTGCGTGTTGATCAGGCCGATGCTGTGCATCTGCGTGCGACCGTACAGTTTCGGGATCATGTGGTAGACGGCGCCGATCGAGATCATCGCTACCCAGCCCAAGGCACCGGCGTGTACGTGGCCGATGGTCCAGTCGGTGTAGTGCGACAGCGAATTGACGGTCTTGATCGCCATCATCGGACCTTCGAAGGTCGACATGCCGTAGAACGCCAGGGAAACCACCAGGAACCGCAGGATCGGGTCGGTGCGCAGCTTATGCCAGGCGCCCGACAGGGTCATCATGCCGTTGATCATGCCGCCCCAGCTTGGCGCCAGCAGGATGATCGACATCGCCATGCCCAGGGACTGAGCCCAGTCCGGCAGTGCGGTGTAGTGCAGGTGGTGCGGGCCGGCCCAGATGTACAGGGTGATCAGCGCCCAGAAGTGCACGATCGACAGGCGATAGGAGTAGATCGGACGCTCGGCCTGCTTGGGAACGAAGTAGTACATCATCCCCAGAAAGCCGGTGGTCAGGAAGAAGCCCACGGCGTTGTGGCCATACCACCACTGGATCATCGCATCAGTCGCACCGGCGTAGGCCGAGTAGGACTTGAAGAAACTGACCGGCAAGGACGCGTGGTTGACGATGTGCAGCATCGCCGTCACGACGATGAAGGCACCGTAGAACCAGTTACCCACATAAATGTGTTTGGTCTTGCGCTTGACGATGGTGCCGAAGAACACCACACCGTAGGTCACCCAGACGATAGCCAGCAGGATAGCCAGAGGCCATTCCAGTTCCGCGTATTCCTTGCTGGTGGTGTAACCCAATGGCAAGGAGACACCTGCACCGACGATCACCGCTTGCCAACCCCAGAAGGTAAAGGCCGCCAGGCTGTCGGAAATCAGTCGCGTTTGGCAGGTTCGCTGCACGACGTAATAAGAAGTGGCAAACAATGCACAACCACCGAAGGCAAAAATCACCAGGTTGGTGTGCAACGGGCGTAAGCGTCCAAAAGTCGTCCACGGCAGGCCAAAATTCAATTCCGGCCATACAAGCTGTGAGGCGATGAAGACACCGACCCCCATGCCAAGGATCCCCCAGACCACCGTCATGATGGCGAACTGGCGGACTACCTTATAGTTATAAGCAGTCGGACTGATTGCTGTGCTCATTCTAAGGTTCCACGGTTTGGGTGTTTTATTAGGAGTAAAAAACGGTCGCAAGTATGGAGAAAGCAAGGTGCCATTGCAACGCGCCTTGACCCTGGTCAATTCTTTCCGAGGCTTATTCTGCGGCCTTTCCATGCGCCGAGTAAGGACAAAAATGACCTTGGACAATCGCCACAGAGGAGGGAAAAGACTAGGGTTAAAGGCTAGATGTAACCGGGTGTGTTGAAACCAGGGGTCAGCTGGCAGACGGTAACGTGCCCGACAGCCGTTATAAACCGGCCTTTGCGGCCTGTCCATCGAGCACAATCGTCGAACGCATCGGTTACAGTTAGCCGTGGCCGGCGCGTGCCGGTCCACCAACGGGAAAGCTTAGACCCGAATCTTGAGACTGGGAAGACGTACTTTTGGAGGGTGCGACACTTGGTCGCAAAGGGGCAGGAAACTGCCGCATCCTGAGCGGATGCGGCAGCGAAACAATTGACGGTTACTGTTTCTTGTCCAGCGCAAGCTCTCCTTCGAGGGTAGCGCCCTGAGACAGGCTGTACACGTAGGCTGCCAGCAATTGCACCTTGTCATTACCGAGTAGCTCGGTCTGTGCTGGCATATGGCCTTGACGACCATGGCGAATGGTCTGTTGCAGTTGTGCCAAGCTGGTGCCGTAGATGAAGCCGGCGGGTTGCGTCAGGTTCGGCGCGCCCATGGCTTGCACGCCTTGCCCGGCAGGACCGTGGCACGCTACGCAGGTGGTGCTGAACGCTTGCTGTCCGGCGTGCAGATCGGCACTGCTGTCGGCAGGCAGTGGCAGGCCGGCCAGTTCATGGCGCACATAAGCCGCGACATTCTTCACGCCGTTTTCACCGAGGATTTCGCCCCAGGCCGGCATGGCCGCCATGCGTCCACCCATGATGGTGGTCTTGATGGTGTCGGCGTTGCCGCCCCAGCGCCAGTTGCTGTCGACGAGATTCGGGAAGCCGAACGCGCCCTTGGCATCCGAGCCGTGGCAAACCGCGCAATTGGAGGCAAACAAACGACCGCCCATTGTCAGTGCTTGCGGGTCTTTAGCGACATCTTCCAGGGGCATGGCCGCGAATTTGGCGAAGATCGGCCCAAATTTGGCATCGGCCTTGTCCATTTCCTTTTCCCACTCATGCACACCGGTCCAGCCGTTTTCATAACCCGGCAGGACGCCTTTCCAATTGCCCAGGCCGGGGTAGAGGATCAAGTAACCCACGGCAAACACCAAGGTACCGGCGAACAGCATGAACCACCACTGCGGCAACGGGTTGTCGTACTCCTCGATGCCGTCGAAGCTGTGGCCCATGGTCTGGTCGACGCTGCCCTTGGTTTCGCCCTTGCGTGTACTGATCAGCAGCCAGGTCAGACCGACGAGGCTGCCGATGGTCAGTACGCAGATCCATGTACTCCAGAAGGTGGTCATGGCCGAATGCTCCTTGTTGCAGGTTGGGCTTCATCAGGTTGAAGGGTGGCCGTGCCCGGTTCGTCGGCAAACGGCAGCAGCCGCGCCTGGGCGAACTCGGGGTTGCGCTTGGCGTTGAACACCCAGAGCGACAGGCCGATGAAGGCGATCATCACCACTAGCGTGCCGAGGCCGCGGATCATTCCACTATCGAGTTCAAAACCCATGGCTCACCTCTTGCTCTTGATCGCAGTGCCAAGCACTTGCAGATAAGCGACCAGTGCATCCATTTCGGTCTTGCCCTTGAGCGTGTCGCTGGCGCCGACAATATCGGCGTCGGTGTACGGGACGCCCAGGGTACGCATGGCGCGCAGCTTGGTTTCGGTGTGGCTGCTGTCGACCTGGTTGTCCACCAGCCATGGATAGCCGGGCATCTTCGATTCCGGCACCACATTGCGCGGGTTGTACAAGTGCGCGCGGTGCCAGTCTTCGGAGTAGCGACCGCCGACCCGGGCCAGGTCCGGACCGGTGCGCTTGGAGCCCCACAGGAACGGGTGATCCCAGACGCTTTCCCCGGCCACCGAGTAGTGCCCATAGCGCTCGGTCTCGGCGCGGAATGGACGGATCATCTGCGAATGGCAACCGACGCAGCCCTCGCGGATATAGATGTCGCGACCTTCGAGTTGCAGCGCGGTGTAGGGCTTCATGCCTTCGACCGGCTTGTTGGTCACGTCCTGAAAGAACAGCGGGACGATCTGGGTCAGACCGCCGATGCTCACGGCCAGGACCATCAACAACAGCAGCAGGCCGACGTTTTTTTCGATTGTTTCGTGTTTCATGACGGACTCCTCAGGCGATCTGCGCCGCAGCGACGGCTTCGGCAGGCTGGGCTGCGCGCACGGTGCGCCAGGTGTTGTAGGCCATCAGCAACATGCCGCTGAAGAAGATCGCACCACCCACCAGCCGCACGATGAAGCCTGGGTGGCTGGCCACCAGGGTTTCGACGAAGGAGTAGGTCAGCGTGCCGTCTGCGTTGACTGCGCGCCACATAAGGCCCTGGGCGATGCCGTTGACCCACATCGAAGCGATGTACAGCACAGTGCCGATGGTCGCGAGCCAGAAGTGCGCGTTGATCAGACCGACGCTGTGCATGGCCGGACGGCCGAAGATTTTCGGGATCATGTGGTACAGCGCACCGATCGAGATCATCGCTACCCAGCCCAGAGCGCCGGCGTGTACATGGCCGATGGTCCAGTCGGTGTAGTGGGACAGCGCGTTGACCGTTTTGATGGCCATCATCGGCCCTTCGAAGGTCGACATGCCGTAGAACGCCAGGGACACCACCAGGAATCGCAGGATTGGGTCACTGCGCAACTTATGCCAGGCACCAGAGAGCGTCATCATGCCGTTGATCATCCCGCCCCAGCTTGGCGCCAGCAGGATCAGCGACATCACCATGCCCAGCGACTGTGCCCAGTCCGGCAGCGCGGTGTAGTGCAAGTGGTGTGGGCCAGCCCATATGTAGAGGGTGATCAGTGCCCAGAAGTGCACGATCGACAGGCGATAGGAATACACCGGACGCTCGGCCTGTTTCGGCACGAAGTAGTACATCATCCCGAGGAAGCCCGCCGTGAGGAAGAAGCCCACCGCGTTGTGGCCATACCACCACTGAACCATGGCATCAGTCGCACCGGCATACACCGAGTAGGACTTGGTCATGCTGATCGGCAACTCCATGTTGTTGACCAGGTGCAGGATCGCCACGGTGATGATGAATGCACCGAAGAACCAGTTACCGACATAGATGTGCTTGGTCTTGCGCTTCACCAGTGTGCCGAAGAACACCACGGCGTAAGCGACCCAGACGATGGTGATCAGGATATCGATCGGCCATTCCAGCTCGGCATATTCCTTGGAGCTGGTGTAACCCAGCGGCAGGCTGATGGCCGCCAACAGGATCACCAGTTGCCAGCCCCAGAAGCAGAACGCGGCGACTTTCGGCGCAAACAGCTGCGTCTGGCAGGTGCGTTGTACCGAGTAGAAGGACGCCGCGAACAGTGCGCAGCCGCCGAAGGCGAAGATCACTGCGTTGGTGTGCAGCGGGCGCAGACGCCCGAAGCTGGTCCACGGCAAATTGAAGTTGAGTTCCGGCCAGACCAATTGGGCAGCGAGAAAAACCCCGAGCCCCATACCGACGATGCCCCACACCACCGTCATAATGGCGAATTGGCGGACCACCTTGTAGTTATAGGCGGTACTGATAGAAGTGTTCATGGTTCCCCATCCACGGTTCAGCTGAAGTGAAAGCGACTGCGCACGGCAACGGCGCGTCCACTTCTTCTGGAGTTATAGGCAGACTAAATGCGAGGTAAGCATGGGCAAAGAGCACAAGGCCAGTATTGACCGGGATCAATGGCTGCGGTGTGTGACGGAACACGGCTGGCTGTGGAATGCCGCGCAACCAACGGCGGCCAAAGCCGATCCGCGCACGCTGATTCTCGCCCACGGTGCCGGTGCGCCGATGGACAGTGGTTTCATGAACGACATGGCTGCGCGCCTTGCCGGGCATGGGGTCAACGTGTTGCGCTTCGAGTTTCCCTACATGGCCCAACGACGCCTGGACGGCGGCAAACGCCCACCCAACCCGGCACCGAAACTGCTGGAATGCTGGCGCGAGGTGTATGCCGAGGTGCGGCGCCATGTCGCTGGGCGCCTGGCCATCGGCGGCAAGTCCATGGGCGGGCGCATGGCCAGCTTACTGGCGGATGAACTGGCGGCGGATGCACTGGTGTGTCTGGGGTATCCGTTTTATGCCGTCGGCAAACCGGAAAAGCCGCGCGTGGCGCATCTGGCCGAGCTCAAGACCCCGACCTTGATCGTGCAGGGCGAGCGGGATGCATTGGGTAATCGTGTGGCGGTAGAAGGCTATGAGTTGGCGCCGAGTATCGAGGTGTATTGGCTGGTGGCGGCTGATCATGATTTAAAGCCGTTGAAGGCATCGGGGTTTAGTCATGAGCGGCATTTGCAGTCAGCGGCGGAGAAAGTAGCCGGATTTCTTCTGTGACCTGTGGCGAGGGAGCTTGCTCCCGCTGGGCTGCGCAGCGGCCCTAAAACCTGTAAACCGGTAACGAATAACGGGTATTCGCCATTTTGCTCAGTTCATCATTCAATAGCGCGTGGTTCTGCTCTCCCAGGAAAAGACAGGTGTTGGAGGTTGTTGACAGTTTTTGCGCGGAAATAATCTCGGAAATAATCCTCGCCACCTTCTCATTGCTCAGATCTACATAAAATGCAGGGTCAGCAGTGATGCCGCATCCGTGACCAGCGCTCACCACACCCACCTGGAGGAATCGCCCACGCTCAATCTTCAAGAATAAAGGGCCACCGGAATCACCGATGCACGCATCCTTGCCAACTTCTCCGCCCGCACACAAAAATGCTTCCCAGGTCGAGACTCGGCAATCGATGCCATGAGAAACGTACGGAACTTCAATCTGGTGTAGGCGGTCTGGATACTTGCCGTCCGGCATCCTGCCCCATCCTGTCGTAATAAAATAACTTCCCGGTTTTCGATATTCTTTATCGTTGTCTGGCATGGAAATCGGAACTACGCCCGTCACTTCCTTATCCAGTTTTAATACCGCCATATCCATCACTGAATTCCAATACACTCGTTGTATTGCATTGCGTACGTGGCCTTGGTTTTCATTGCTGCGTACGGTGCGACCAATCCAGACCTTGGTGTCGGGTACAAACTTGACCACGCACTGTGCGGCTGTTAATACCAGGTTCGGCGCGATCAAAGTCCCTCCACACTGAGTGTTGTTGGTGTTATTCGGGTTGGTGATTATGTACGCCATGAATGGATATTCTGCATCCGCCACCTCGGACGCACCGAAGATTGGTGGACGAGGACTGCTCTCATGAAAGTAAGCGCTTTTTTGCACAAGCAACAAAGCGCTAATCCCGATAGTGCCAATCAACAAAGCCAACCCGACGATTTTTGTTTTCATGCCCATTCTCGCGGTCTGATAGAGAGGGTTTGAAAGTTGTTGTACGGGAGTGTTGTAGTCTTTTAGTTTTTGGTCAACTGTCAAAGTTGACAGTTGACTTGCTTTTTTTTAGTTGGTGAGTGTTTGTTTCGAAGAGATAAGACAAGGAATAAAAAAGCCTCGGTGTTTGGCCGAGGCTTTGTGTTCTGTGAGGTTTCTTGTCAATAGAGCTGTCAGCGGTTAAATCGCTCCACCAACGAATACTGGGTATTCGCGGTTTTGGTCAGCTCCTCACTCAACAGCGCCGAGTGTTGAGCCTGTTCCGAAGTCTGGTCCGCCAACTGCGCAATGGTGCTGATATTGCGGCTGATCTCTTCGGCCACGGCGCTTTGTTCTTCAGTGGCGGCGGCGATCTGAGTGGTCATATCGGTAATGTGGGCTACCGCTTCGCTGATTCCCACCAGCGCCTGGTCGGCCTCGAGCACTCGGGCGACACCTTCTTCGGCCTGGCGATGGCCGGCGTCCATCGTTTGCACGGCGGTGTTGGCGGTCTGTTGCAGCTTGGCGATCAGGCTGTGGATCTGCCCGGTGGACTCGCTGGTGCGTTGTGCCAGTTGCCGCACTTCATCGGCAACCACCGCAAAACCGCGACCCATTTCCCCGGCGCGGGCCGCTTCGATGGCTGCGTTCAGCGCCAGCAGGTTGGTCTGGTCGGCGATGCCTTTGATTACATCCACCACGCCGCCGATTTCATTACTGTCCTTGGCCAGTTGGGTCACGGTGGCGCCAGTTTCGCCGACCACCACCGACAGGCGCTGGATGGCCTCGCGGGTTTCACCGGCAATGTCACGACCGCGGCTGGTCAGGCGATTGGCTTCCTGGGTGGCATCGGCGGTGCGCTGCACGTGGCTGGCGACTTCCTGGGTGGTGGCTGCCATCTGGTTGACGGCGGTCGCAACCTGCTCTGTCTCCACCCGCTGGCGCTCAAGCCCGGTTGAGCTCTTGTGCGCAAGGGCATCGGATTGGCGTGCTTGCTCATTCAGGTGCTCGGCAGTGTCCTGCAGTCGGGTCAGACAGGTTTTCAGACGGGCTTCCTGGCTGAGGATGGACATCTCCAGGCGTGCCTGGTCGCCGCGGCTGTCGGTGTACATCTGGGCGATCAGCGGGTCCGAGGTGGTCTGTTCGGCAAGGCGCAGCAAACGTTTGAGGCCGCGCTGCTGCCAGCTCAACCCGAGCAGGCCCAGCGGCACCGAAAGCCCCGCCGCGAGGGCGAAGCCCCAATGGGAATTGAGCCAGATTCCAATCAGGAAGCTCAGCTGGCTGACCAGGATGAACGGCAGCCAGTCTTGCAGCACCGGCAGCCACTTATCGCTTTGCGGGATAGCCGACTTGCCCTGGTTGATGCGTTGGTAGAGCGCTTCGGCGCGGCGGATCTGTTCGGCGGTGGGTTTGACCCGTACCGATTCGTAACCGACTACCTGATTGCCTTCGAACATCGGTGTGACATAGGCGTTGACCCAATAGTGGTCACCGCTCCTGCAGCGATTCTTGACAATGCCCATCCACGGCAAGCCTTGTTTCAGAGTACCCCACATATGTGCGAACACCGCGGCCGGGACGTCAGGGTGACGTACCAGGTTATGCGGCGCCCGGACCAGTTCCTCGCGGGAATAGCCACTGATTTCAACGAACGCGTCGTTGCAGTAGGTGATCACGCCTTTTGCGTCGGTGGTGGAAATCAACCGTTGCTGAGCGGGGAAAGTGCGTTCACGTTGTGTGGTGGGCTGGTTATTACGCATGTTGTTATCAATCCGCAAGGCTTTGTCAGGTTGTCGGCGCTGGTAGGGATTTATTGAGAATATTTTTCAATAGTCAGCGTTGCGCCACATGGGCACCTGTCGATCCAAAAAACGGTTACCCGGCCAACATCGGGTAAGTGAACAATCCGAAGTGCAGCAGGTTCAAACCGAAATGCGTGGCCACCGCCGCGCCCAGTCCCCCAAAGCGATAGGCCAGGCCATAGCCGACTCCGGCAATGCTCGCCAGGAACACCCATTGCCAGCCGGCACCCAGGTGAGCCAGGCCGAACAGCAGCGCAGCGAGTAGCAGGGCGAGGTGTTCGCCATAGAGCAGCTGTCTGAAACGCTGGCTCAAGCCGCCCTGTATGTAGCCACGAAACAAGGCTTCCTCGACCAGGCTCACCAGCAGCAGGTTGTTCAGCACCCAGAGCTGGGCCTGGTCGGGCCACTTCGGCGCCCACTGGATGATCCCCAGCAGCAGCGCACCACCGAGGGCGGCCAGTGCCGTCAGGCTCAAGGCCAGGGCGCTGGTATACAGCGCCTGACCCAGGGAGCGCCGACCGACGATCCATGGACAGATCAGCAGCAGCCAGAAGCCTATCAGTGGCTTGTCAAGATTGAGGTACATCGAGAACGGTACGGCGTCATCGGTGAAGCGTTCGAGGCCAATGACCCTCGCGCTATAAAAACCCGGCAGCCAATGCAAGGCCAGGGCCAGGGCAAGAAGCACAAACACTGCGTGACCGAGATAGCGGCCATAACGGTGATGTTGTTGCAGCACAGCAAAACCGGCGAGCAGCAGCAAGGTGATGGCGATGCTCGCCTGGACATCCAGTTGTCCGTAGGTGAGTGCGAGGACGTAACCGGCAGTGAGGAATGTCAGGTACGGCCAGGGCAAAGCGAGCATGTGAAGTCCTTGTGGCTGAAATTCCCGGAGGCGTCATGCCTGGGCAATTTATACACCTGCGATCCGTGCTGAAGTTTGCGAACTTTGGAGCGTGATTATAGAGACGCCCACCACCCAAACAAAAACACCGCCCAAGAGGACGGTGTTTTATGGGTGACGCCTTATGAGGCGATCAATTGCCGCAACACGTAATGCAGGATCCCGCCGGCCTTGAAGTACTCCACTTCATTCAAGGTATCGATCCGGCACAACACTTCGATTCTTTCGCTGCTGCCATTTTCGCGGGTAATGATCAGGCTCAGGTTCATTCGCGGTTGCAGATCGATGCCGGTCAAACCCTGAATGGCCAGGGTTTCCTTGCCGGTCAGTTTCAGGCTCTTGCGATTCTGGTCGAGTTTGAACTGCAGCGGTAACACGCCCATGCCCACCAGGTTGGAGCGGTGGATCCGCTCGAAGCTCTCGGCGATCACCGCTTTGACGCCCAACAGGTTGGTGCCCTTGGCCGCCCAGTCGCGGCTCGAGCCGGTGCCATATTCCTGACCGGCGATCACCACCAGCGGCGTGCCACTGGCTTGATAACGCATCGCGGCGTCGTAGATCGGCAGTTTTTCTCCAGTGGGGATGTAGATTGTGTTGCCGCCTTCTTCGCCGCCAAGCATTTCATTGCGGATACGAATGTTGGCGAAGGTGCCGCGCATCATCACCTGGTGGTTGCCGCGACGCGAGCCATAGGAGTTGAAGTCCCGCGGTTCCACGCCTTGTTCGCGCAGGTAGCGGCCGGCCGGGCTGTCGGCCTTGATGTTGCCGGCCGGGGAGATGTGATCGGTGGTTACCGAGTCGCCGAGCAGCGCCAGAATTTTTGCGCCCTTGATGTCGGTGATCACCGGCAAGGGGCCAGTGATATCTTCGAAGAACGGTGGATGCTGGATATAAGTAGAGTCTGGCTGCCAGACGTAGGTCGCGGCTTGCGGGACTTCGATCGCTTGCCACTGTTCATCGCCGGCAAAGACTTCGGCATATTCCTTGTGGAACATTTTGGTACTGACCTGGGCCACCGCGTCGGCGACTTCCTGGCTGCTGGGCCAGATGTCGCGCAGGTACACCGGCTGGCCCGCGGAGTCGGTGCCCAATGGCTCGCTGCTGATATCGGTCCGCACGGTGCCGGCCAGGGCATAGGCCACCACCAGCGGCGGCGAAGCCAGCCAGTTGGTTTTCACCAGCGGATGCACCCGGCCTTCAAAGTTACGGTTGCCGGACAGCACCGAGGCGACGCTCAAATCCGACTGTTGAATGGCTTTTTCGATCGGCTCCGACAAGGGGCCGGAGTTGCCGATGCAGGTGGTGCAGCCATAGCCGACCAGGGCGAACCCGAGTTGATCGAGGTAACGGGTCAGGTCCGCGGCCTTGTAGTACTCGGTGACGACTTTGGAGCCAGGGGCCAGGGAAGTCTTGACCCAGGGTTTGCACTTGAGGCCTTTCTCCACGGCTTTTTTCGCCACCAGTCCGGCCGCCATCATCACGCTGGGGTTGGAGGTATTGGTGCAGGAAGTGATTGCGGCAATCACCACTGCGCCATTTTTCAAGCGGTAGGTCTGGCCTTCGTAGTGGTAATCCGCTTCGCCGACCAGATCGGCGCTGCCCACTGCGACACCACCGCCGCCTTCGCTTTCCAGGCGGCCTTCTTCTTTACTGGTGGGTTTGAATTGCAAGCCGAGGAAGTCGGTAAAGGCCTGGGCGACATTTGGCAGCGAGACCCGGTCCTGGGGACGTTTCGGCCCGGCCAGGCTAGCCTCGACGCTGCCCATGTCGAGCGCCAGGCTGTCGGTGAAGATCGGCTCCTTGCCGGGTAGACGCCACAGACCCTGCGTCTTGCTGTAGGCCTCCACCAGTTTCACGGTTTCGGCTGGGCGGCCGGACAGGCGCAGGTACTCCAGGGTTATATCGTCCACCGGGAAAAAGCCGCAGGTGGCGCCGTATTCCGGGGCCATGTTGGCGATGGTCGCGCGATCGGCCAGCGGCAGGTCGGCGAGGCCATCGCCGTAGAATTCAACGAACTTGCCGACCACGCCTTTCTTGCGCAGCATCTGGGTTACGGTCAGCACCAGGTCGGTGGCGGTGATGCCTTCCTTGAGCTTGCCGGTAAGCTTGAAACCGATCACTTCCGGAATCAGCATCGACACCGGTTGGCCGAGCATCGCCGCTTCCGCTTCGATGCCGCCGACGCCCCAGCCGAGCACGCCGAGGCCGTTGATCATGGTGGTGTGGGAGTCGGTGCCGACCAGGGTGTCGGGGAAGGCGTAGGTACGGCCGTCCTCATCCTTGGTCCAGACCGTGCGGCCGAGGTACTCGAGGTTGACCTGGTGGCAGATGCCGGTGCCCGGCGGCACCACACTGAAGTTGTCGAAGGCGTTCTGGCCCCAGCGCAGGAACGCATAACGTTCGCCGTTGCGCTGCATTTCGATGTCGACGTTTTGTTCGAAGGCGCTGGAACTGGCGAACTTATCGACCATCACCGAGTGGTCGATCACCAGGTCCACCGGCGACAGCGGGTTGATCCGCTGCGGGTCGCCACCGGCCTTGGCCATGGCCGCGCGCATGGCGGCCAGGTCAACCACCGCGGGCACGCCGGTGAAGTCTTGCATCAGCACCCGCGCCGGGCGGTACTGGATTTCCCGGTCGGAGCGGCGCTCCTTGAGCCAGGCGGCGATCGCCCTGAGGTCGGCGCCGGTGACGGTTTTTTCGTCTTCCCAGCGCAGCAGGTTTTCCAGCAGGACTTTGAGCGACATCGGCAGCTGGTCGAGGTCGCCGAGGGACTTGGCGGCCTCCGGAAGACTGAAGTAGTGATAGGTCTTGTCGTCGACTTCTAATGTCTTAAGGGTTTTCAGGCTATCAAGGGACGGCATTGAATGACTCCTTTTTAGTCCGCACGGCTACGGAGGTGACGGGACGGGCAGAACATTAAACCTAGCCCTGTTTGCTGCTTGTGGCTAATAACCGGACGCTATGGACAGGTCCAGAGTTCCGAACTCGGCTATCATGCGCCGGTTTTCGTGACAGGCTTTGCTTCAGGGTAGGAGCGAGCTTGCTCGCGATGGACGTTAACGATAACGCGTGTTTTCTGAATACACGCGCCGCCCTTGAGTCCATCGCGAGCAAGCTCGCTCCTACAGGGTTAGGGCAAGCCTAAGCGTCGCGCAGTGGCTGAATTTCTCGCCAACTGCCCAGGAGTATCAATGAACACCCTCTTTATGCATTGCCGGCCGGGCTTCGAAGGCGAAGTCTGCTCCGAGATATCCGAACACGCTGCGCGGCTGAATGTCGCCGGTTATGCCAAGGCCAAGACCAGCAGCGCCTGCGCCGAGTTCGTTTGCACCGAAGACGATGGCGCCGAGCGGCTGATGCGCGGCCAGCGTTTCGCCGAGCTGATCTTCCCGCGGCAATGGGCCCGCGGGATGTTTATCGACTTGCCGGAAACCGACCGGATCAGCGTGATCCTCGCGCAGATGGCGGCGTTTCCAACCTGCGGCAGTCTGTGGCTGGAGGTGGTGGATACCAATGACGGTAAAGAGCTGTCGAACTTCTGCAAAAAGTTCGAAGGCCCGCTGCGCAAGGCGCTGACGGTTGCCGGCAAGTTGGTGGAAGATCCCAGCAAGCCTCGGCTGTTGCTGACCTTTAAAAGCGGTCGCGAAGTGTTTCTCGGCCTGGCGGAAAGCAACAATTCGGCGATGTGGCCGATGGGCATTCCGCGCCTGAAGTTCCCCCGCGATGCGCCAAGCCGTTCGACGCTGAAGCTGGAAGAGGCCTGGCACCACTTTATCCCTCGCGATCAGTGGGACGAGCGCCTGCACAGCGACATGACCGGCGTCGACCTGGGTGCCGCCCCCGGTGGCTGGACCTGGCAGCTGGTGAATCGCGGCATGCTGGTGACCGCGATCGACAATGGCCCGATGGCTGAGAGCCTGATGGACACCGGGCTGGTCCAGCATCTGATGGCTGACGGCTTTACCTTCAAACCCAAGCAGCCAGTGGACTGGATGGTCTGCGACATCGTCGAGAAACCGGCGCGCAACGCGGCGATGCTGGAGGAATGGATCGGCGAGGGGCATTGCCGTGAAGCGGTGGTCAACCTCAAGCTGCCGATGAAACAGCGCTACGCCGAAGTGAAGCGCTTACTGGAACGCATCGCCGACGGGTTCAAGGAGCGCGGCATTCGGGTCGAGATCGGCTGCAAGCAGCTGTACCACGACCGTGAAGAAGTGACCTGTCATCTGCGCCGGCTGGATGTGAAGAAACCGAAATCCCGTTGAGGCCAGTTGCCCTAAAAGATCGCAGCCTTCGGCAGCTCCACACCGACCGCGTACACCTGCAATGTTGTGGGTGCTTGCAGTCCCCTGTAGGAGCTGCCGCAGGCTGCGATCTTGGCGGTGCAGCCTTCGCTGAATACCTTGAGGCATGTCGATGTCCTGCCGGTTTCTGCTGACTGGCGGGTGACCAAACCCCCCGTTTTGCGCGACAATGCCGGTCAGTTTCAGGAGTGAAGTATGAGTGAAATGATCGATACCCCTGTCGACGGCACCCTCGACGCCACTGGCCTCAATTGCCCGGAGCCCGTGATGATGCTGCACCAGCACATCCGTGATCTGGTGCCCGGCGGCTTGCTCAAGGTGATCGCCACCGATCCCTCGACCCGTCGCGATATCCCGAAGTTCTGTGTGTTTCTCGACCATGAACTGGTCGGGCAACAGGAAGAGGCAGGCACCTACCTCTACTGGATTCGCAAGAAGCTGGTTTAACGCGCCGAACGGCTGATGCGGATTTGCTTGCGTGCGCTGCGCGTCAGGCGAATCGACAGCATCAGCGCCGCGCAACTCAAGCCGACGATCAATCCCTGCCACAGCCCGCTCGGGCCGCTGGGCGTACCGAGCCAGTCGGTCAGGCCGAGAGCGTAGCCCACCGGTAAGCCAATCCCCCAGTAAGCGAACAGCGTCAGGATCATCGTCACCCGGGTGTCCTGATAACCGCGCAAGGCGCCGGCCGCGGTCACCTGAATCGCATCCGAGAACTGGAACAGCGCCGAGTAGATGATCAGCATCGATGCCACCTGAATCACCATCGGGTCGGCGGTGTAGATGGTTGCAATGTGCTCGCGCAGCAACAGCATCATGCTTGCCGAGATGCAGGCATAGGCCAGCGCCGTGCCCATCCCCACGCCCGCGGCAAAACGCGCTTCACGCGGCTGTTCACGGCCCAGTGCCTGACCGACTCGCACAGTCACGGCCATCCCGAGGGAGTAGGGGATCATGAACACCAGCGAGCTGAAGTTCAGGGCGATCTGGTGCCCGGCGACCACGGTGGCACCGAGGCTGCCGATCAACAGGGCAATCACCGCAAAAATGCTCGACTCGGCGAACACCGCGATGCCGATCGGCAAACCTATGCTCAGCAGGCGTTTGATCACCGTCCATTGCGGCAGATCGAAACGGCTGAACAGCTGACTCGACTGATAGGCCGGCGCCCAGCGGGTCCAGCCGGCCATGCCGAGCATCATTACCCACATCACGATTGCCGTGGCCCAGCCGCAGCCGACGCCGCCCATGGCCGGCACGCCAAAGTGGCCGTAGATGAAGATGTAGTTCAGCGGAATATTCAGCGCCAGCCCGCACAGGCCCAGGACCATGCTCGGACGGGTGCGGCCCATTCCATCGCTGAAGCAACGCAGCACATGGTACAGCGCGACGGCCGGCAAACCGCTGGCGATCCCGCGCAGGTATTCCATGCACGGGCCGATCAGTTCGGGGTCGACCTTCATCACATGCAGAATCGGCTCGGCATTGAACAGGATCAGCGTCGCCATCAAACCGACCACCAGGGCCAGCCACAATGCCTGGCGGACAATCGGGCCGATCTCGCCGTGATTTCCAGCGCCGAAGCGTTGCGCGACTTTAGGGGTGGTTGCCAGCAGTGTGCCGGTCATCAACAGGAACACCGGCACCCAGATCGAGTTGCCCAGCGCCACCGCCGCCAGATCCCGGGGCCCGACGCGACCAGCCATCACTGCATCGACGAAACCCATGGCGGTGGTCGCCAGCTGCGCGATCATGATCGGCAGGGCCAGGCTGAGCAGGTTACGCAGCTCGAGACGAACCCGGGCAGGGCGGTTCAGGGAAGTAGCGGCAGGGCTGTCAGTCACGGAGTTCACAAGCGAAGCGTCCAAAGGTATTGATGCGCAGGGCGGCGCATTCTACGCCTTGACGCAATGGTCAGGAAAATTCCTGTGTTGGGGATTTGTAAACTGCCAGCCTTGGCGCCGGTCCCTATACCTCCGGGATTGATCGGATGTACGCCGTACCATGTGCGCTTATACTGCGGCTCCGCGAAAGGAGCCTGCCATGTTGATTGTTGCCGACGAAAATATCCC
Source organism: Pseudomonas sp. LBUM1658 (assembly GCF_059716055.1). Classification (NCBI taxonomy): domain Bacteria; kingdom Pseudomonadati; phylum Pseudomonadota; class Gammaproteobacteria; order Pseudomonadales; family Pseudomonadaceae; genus Pseudomonas; species Pseudomonas sp. LBUM1658. Next base: position 4,598,264 of record NZ_CP166798.1, on the reverse strand, counting down.
GCTGCTCGATGACTTCTTTGCCGGTTTAGGTGAGATTCGCCGTCTCCCCGGCCGCGCCATCGACCGTGCCGCCATCGAGGAGGCCGAGGTGTTGCTGGTGCGCTCGGTGACCAATGTCGACCGCGAGCTGCTCGAAGGCAGCAAGGTGCGTTTTGTCGGCACCTGCACCATTGGCACCGACCACCTGGATCTCGATTACTTTGATCGGGCCGACATCAGCTGGTCGAGCGCTCCCGGGTGTAATGCCCGCGGCGTGGTTGACTACGTGCTTGGCAGTCTCTTGACCCTGGCAGAAATCGAAGGCGCCGACCTCACTCAGCGCACTTACGGCGTGGTCGGTGCCGGTGAAGTGGGCGGACGGCTGATCAAGGTGCTGCGATCCCTGGGCTGGAATGTGCTGGTCTGTGACCCGCCACTCCAGGCGGTGGAAGACGAGGGCTATGTCAGCCTGGAGCAGATCATCGAGCGGTGCGACGTTATCAGTCTGCACACCCCGCTGAGTAAAACCGGCGACCAGCCGACCTGGCACTTGTTCGATAAAGCTCGTTTGAATCAACTCAAGCCCGGCACCTGGCTGATCAACGCCAGTCGTGGTCCGGTGGTGGATAACACCGCACTGCGCGAAGTGCTGCTACAGCGCGAAGACTTGCAGGCGGTGCTGGATGTCTGGGAGGGCGAACCACAGGTCGATGTGGCGCTGGCGGATCTTTGCGTGATCGCAACTCCGCATATCGCCGGTTACAGCCTTGACGGCAAACAGCGCGGTACGGCGCAGATCTATCAGGCGTTTTGCACCTTCCAGGGGCGGCTGCCTCAGGTCAGTCTCGATGATCTGTTGCCGGCGCCGTGGCTGGCTGAGGTCAGCCTGAATGCCGACAGCGATCCGGCCTGGGCGTTGGCCATGTTGTGTCGCGCAGTCTACGACCCGCGCCGCGATGATGCGGATTTTCGTCGCAGCCTGGTAGGCAGTGTGCAAGAGCAGCGCACCGCGTTCGATGCCTTGCGCAAGCATTATCCGCAGCGGCGGGAGATCGATGGGTTGAAGGTGCGTATTGAGGGGGATTGGCCGGCATTGCGGCAGATTGTGGCGGCGCTTGGGGCTGTGGTTGCTCAAGACTGAGTTGGCGCTATCGCGAGCAAGCTCGCTCCCACAGGGGATTTGTGGTGTACACAAAATGTGTGTACGACGCGGTCAACTGTAGGAGCGAGCTTGCTCGCGATGGGGGGCGCAGCACCCCCAAAAAAAGCCCATAAAAAACCCGGCATCAAGGCCGGGTACAAGAAGAGTTGAGGCTATTTGTCAGTCTTGCTTCGCAGGCTTGACCAATCGCTGTTCCAGTTCGCGGCATGCGCTCTGGATCATATCTTCAGTGATCGGTACTTCGCGCCCTTGAGCGTCGATAATGGAGCATCCCAGAGATTGGTCTGGCTGGGTGCGGATCACTTCAATCTTGTCATCGCTACTGTGTTGCAAGGACATGGCCTGTCTCCTCATCAGGTTGTGTTCTTACTATAACGCCGCCAGGTGACCACGTTGTGACAGTTCCCTGCGTGGCAGCAAAGCGGTATCACCAGTCCATCAGATATAACTACAAACTTCCACCCGAACTTTAGACCAATAACATCTAGGTTCTAGTGTCAGAGGTCATATTTAACCTCACTCATTCTGATTTACAGAGTTTCAGCCGATGAGCGGGTGTAGGCTTGGCTGCACTTATCCCTTTTGGTGGTGCTTTTGGATGGTTTTCATGCTCTCTGCCACTCAACGCCGTGCAATCCGCCTGGCCACTCACTTTGTCGCGCCGTACCGCTGGCAGGCACTCGGCGCCTTGCTCGCGTTGATTGTCACGGCGGGTATCACCTTGTCCATGGGGCAGGGGATCCGGCTGCTGGTGGATCAGGGTTTCATGACCCAGTCTCCGCAACTGCTCAACCAATCCATCGGCCTGTTTCTGTTGCTGGTAGTTGGGCTGGCAGTGGGCACCTTTGTGCGTTTCTATCTGGTGTCGTGGATCGGCGAGCGCTGCGTCGCGGATATCCGTCGACAAGTGTTCAATCATTTGATCTACCTGCACCCGGGGTTTTACGAGAACAACCGAAGTTCGGAAATCCAGTCGCGGTTGACCACTGACACCACGCTTTTGCAATCGGTGATCGGCTCTTCGCTGTCGCTGTTTCTGCGTAATGCCCTGATGGTCATCGGCGGGATTGTGTTGCTGTTTATCACCAATCCCAAGTTGACCAGCATTGTGGTCGTTGCCTTGCCGCTGGTATTGGCGCCGATCCTGATTTTCGGGCGGCGGGTACGCAGCCTGTCGCGCCTGAGCCAGGACCGTATCGCCGATGTCGGCAGCTATGTGTCCGAAACCCTCGGCCAGATCAAGACCGTGCAGGCTTACAATCATCAGCCGCAGGATGAACAGCGCTTTGCAGTGACGGTGGAAGAGGCCTTTATCACCGCCCGCCAACGTATCGTCCAGCGCGCCTGGCTGATTACCCTGGTGATCGTGCTGGTGCTGGGGGCCGTCGGGGTAATGCTCTGGGTCGGCGGCATGGACGTGATCGCCGGGCGGATCAGCGCAGGCGAACTGGCCGCGTTCGTTTTTTACAGCCTGATCGTCGGCAGCGCCTTTGGCACCTTGAGCGAAGTGATCGGCGAACTGCAGCGCGCGGCCGGGGCCGCCGAACGGATTGCCGAGTTGTTGCGTTCGGAAAACATCATCCAGGCGCCAACCACCGGGGTAATCAAATTGCCCGAGCGGGTCGAAGGCAATCTGCTATTGGAGGATCTGCGTTTTTCCTACCCGTCGCGGCCTGAAAGCTATGCCATCGACGGCCTGAGCCTGACCATCAAGGCCGGCGAAACCCTGGCGCTGGTCGGGCCTTCCGGAGCGGGCAAGTCGACCATCTTTGACCTGTTGCTGCGTTTTTATGACCCGCAGCAGGGCCGAATACTGCTCGACGGGCAGCCCTTGACCCGGCTCGATCCACTGGACCTGCGCCGCTGCTTTGCCCTGGTCTCGCAGAGCCCGGCGCTGTTTTTCGGCAGCATTGAAGAGAATATTCGCTACGGCAATCCATCGGCGACCTTCGCTCAGGTCGAAGAGGCCGCACGGATTGCCCACGCCCACGATTTTATCCTGCAGATGCCCCAGGGCTACCAGACCCACCTTGGCGACGCAGGCCTCGGTCTCTCCGGCGGCCAGCGGCAACGCCTGGCAATCGCCCGGGCGCTGCTGGTCGATGCACCGATCCTGCTGCTGGACGAAGCCACCAGCGCCCTCGATGCCCAGAGCGAACACCTGATCCAGCAAGCGCTACCCAGCCTGATGAAAAACCGCACCACCCTAGTCATCGCCCACCGCCTGGCCACCGTGAAAAACGCCGACCGGATCGCCGTAATGGACCAGGGAAAGCTGGTGGCGATCGGCACCCATCAGCAACTGATCGCCAGCAACGCGTTATATGCACGGTTGGCGGCGTTGCAATTTAGTGATGGGCATGAGGCCTTGGAGAAAGGCTGATTAGAGCTGGACCGACCAAGTAACCGTCTAAGTAACCGACCAAGTAAAATGCCACAAAAAATGCCCGCTTCTCTCGACGCGGGCATTTTTTTACGGCTTCAGACAAACCGCTTGCAGCTTGCAGCTTGCCGCTTGCCGCTGCTCCCCTCATTGATCATCAAAATACCGCTCATGCCAGTCCACCAGTGGTTGCGGGGAGTTGAGTTTCTGGCCGTAGATGACTGAGTAGGACAATACGTTCTGCACATACTGGCGGGTTTCGTCGAAGGGGATGCTTTCGACCCAGACGTCGAAACTCAGGTGATCGGCACCGCGCAGCCATTGGCGTACGCGGCTGGGACCGGCGTTGTAGGCGGCGGAGGCGAGCACGCGATTGCCGTTGAACTGGCTGTGGACCTGGCTCAGGTAAGCAGCGCCGAGCTGGATGTTTTTATCCGGATCCAGCACCTGCTGCGGCGAGGCCAGGGGAATGCTGAATTTGCGTGCGGTTTCCCTGGCGGTGCCGGGCATCAGTTGCATCAGGCCGGTGGCACCGACACCGGAGCGGGCGTCGGCCATGAAGGCGCTTTCCTGGCGGGTGATGGCGAATACCCAGCTGGAATGCAGGCCACGGACCTTGGCTTCGCGCACCAGGGTTTCGCGGTGGGCCATCGGGAAGCGGATATCCAGGTCATCCCAGTATTTTGCCTGGCTGATGGTGCGGATCGCCGGGAAATACCACTTCAGGTCGTAGGCCAGTTTAGCCTGGGCAACCATTTCGTCCCGGTTGAAATGCCGGCTGACGTGATACCACTCGCGGCGGCCATCGACGATTTGCCCGCGGGCATGGAATTCCAGGGCGCGACGCACGCCCGGCGTGTTGCGCACCTTGTTGATCAGCTGCTGGCTAAGCACCAGAGGCGAGTTGTTCAGGTGGTAGGGCGACTGGGTGCGGTCGGCGGCCAGGAAGCCATAGAAATCCCGTTCCCGGGCCAGGCCTTTATAGAGTACCTGCGCCTCCGGATTCTGCGGTTGCGCCAGTTCCAGGCTGCGGGCTTGCCAGTACCGCCAGCGGTTGGTGGTGGCCAGGTCCTGGGGCAGTTTGCGGGTCAGTTGATAGGCGTCGTCCCAGCGCGCCAGGCGCAACAACAGGCGCAGGCGCCACTCGGAGACGGTGTTGTCACGCAGCTCCGGATCGTATTTGGTCATCACGTCCAGGGCGCGGCTGTCGAAACGCCGGGCCAGGGTCAGACCGATTTCCCGGGCGATTGCCACTTTTTCGTCACGGGAGAAGTGCATGCTGCTGGCATAACCGTCGAGCAGCGCCAAGGCCTTTTCCGGATCCTGCCGTGCCAGGCGTCGCAGGCCCAGGCCGACCACGTCGGACATGGCTTCATTGGCCGGCGTGAAGCGTGACGGCTGGTCGAGCAGTTGCGGTTTCTCTGAGACGTCGATCAGCAACCGGCCCTGGGGGGCGAGGGTGGTCAGGCTGTTGACCAGGTTGTTGGCCAGCGGATAGTTGCGGGCGTCGGCGGCCAGTTTGGCGCGTTGCCAGCGTTTTTGCTCGGTCAACTGGCCTTCGGCGGCCCACTGAGCGAACAACCCATCGCAGGCGGCGGGTTGGGTTTTGCCGGTCAGCCAGAGCTTTTCGGCGTTGGCGTAACCTGCGGTCTTGAGGTTGTGGCCGAGCTGATACTGGCCATACAGGCAGTCCAGTTCAGTGAAATTGAGCTTGGGATCATAGTATTTGACGAACGGTTGCCAGTCGCCGCGCTCGGCCAGCCAGCGCAACCAGCGCAGTTTCATCCAGTTGGCTTGCGGCAGGTCACCGTGCTCGGCGAGAAACTTTTCGATCTCGGCGTTGCTGGCGGTTTTCAGCCGGTAGGTCAGCTCGTCGTAAGCCAGGTAAGGTTCCAGCGGATAATCGCGCAGTGCCTGGCTGTAACGGAAATACGGGCCCGAATCACCCTTGGCCAGGGCGCGCTTGGCTTCATCGTAATACTGGCGTTGTTGAGATATATCTGCTGCCTGGACGGCACTGGCAGAAAGAATTAAACAGGATAAAAAGCTGAAAATGCGGCTGCGCATGATACGTCCGGGCAGAGAAAACGTGACGGGTGCCGACGGTGTCGACACTGATTAGCTGTAGCTTAGCCTTTTGCCAGCAGCCGGCGAAAGCTTTGCCAGCTTGCCGGTACAAGTTCCGGGTAAATGTTGTTCAGGGTACTTCGAAGTTGAAATTGCCGGCCTTCTGAGGCCCCAAATCAGGTAGAATGCGCCCCCGGTTTTTGGAGAAGCTCATGACCCTGCTCAAATTCAGCGATGTGTCCCTTGCATTCGGCGCTATGCCGTTGTTGGACAAGGTGTCCTGGCAGATCGCCCGTGGTGAGCGGGTGTGCATCATCGGCCGCAACGGCACTGGCAAATCCAGCATGATGAAGCTGGTCAAGGGTGACCAGAAGCCCGACGAGGGCTCCGTCTGGCGCGCGCCAGGGCTCAAGATCGGCGAATTGCCGCAAGAATTGCCACTGGCCGACGAGCGGACCGTGTTCGACGTGGTTGCCGAAGGTCTGGACGGTGTCGGTGAGTTGCTTGCGCAATATCACCACCTGAGCCAGAACATCGTCACCGACGCTGACCTGGACAAACTGATGCACGTCCAGCACGACCTCGAAGCCCGTGACGGCTGGCGCTTGCAGCAATTGGTCGACAGCACCCTGAGCCGCCTGCAATTGCCGGCCGACAAGACCCTCGCCGAATTGTCCGGCGGCTGGCGTCGTCGGGTCCTGCTGGCCCAGGCGCTGGTGTCTGAACCGGATCTGCTGCTGCTCGACGAACCGACCAACCACCTGGACATCGGTGCGATCGCCTGGCTCGAAGAGGCGCTGAAGGATTTTCAGGGTGCCGTTCTGTTTATCACGCACGACCGTTCCTTCCTGCAGAACCTGGCGACCCGGATCCTCGAACTGGACCGTGGCGGCCTGATCGACTGGAACGGCGACTACGCCAGCTTCCTGGTCCACAAGGAAGCCACCCTGGCCGCCGAAGAGACCGCCAACAACCTGTTCGACAAGCGCCTGGCCCAGGAAGAAGTGTGGATTCGTCAGGGCATCAAAGCCCGTCGCACCCGTAACGAAGGCCGCGTCCGCGCCTTGAAAGCCCTGCGTGTAGAACGTAGCGAGCGCCGTGAGCGCACCGGCAAGGCCAACATCCTGCTGGACACCGCCGACAAGTCCGGCAAGCAAGTCATGGTCCTCGAGAACGTTAGCTTCGCCCACCCGGACGGCCCGTTCCTGATCAAGGACTTCTCCATGGTCCTGCAGCGCGGCGATCGTATCGGTCTGCTCGGCGCCAACGGCACCGGCAAGACCACCTTGCTGAAACTGATGCTCAGCGGCTTGCAGCCAACCAGCGGCACGATCGAAGAGGGCACACGGATCGACGTGGCCTACTTCGACCAGTTGCGTCATCAACTGGATCTGGAAAAAACCGTGATCGACAACGTCGCCGAAGGTCGCGACTTTATCGACATCGACGGCCAGAGCCGCCACGTCCTGAGCTACCTCGGCGACTTCCTGTTCAGCCCGCAGCGTGCCCGCACGCCGGTCAAGGCGCTGTCCGGTGGCGAGCGTGCCCGTCTGTTGCTGGCCAAGCTGTTCAGTAAGCCGGCCAACCTGCTGGTACTCGATGAACCGACCAACGATCTCGACGTCGAAACCCTCGAGTTGCTGGAAGAGGTCTTGCTGACCTTCAAAGGCACTGTGCTGATGGTCAGCCATGACCGGGCATTCCTCGACAACGTGGTCACCAGCACCCTGGTCTTCGAAGGTGAAGGCAAGGTTCGTGAATATGTCGGTGGTTATCAGGACTGGATTCGTCAGGGCGGTTCGCCGCGTCTGCTGGGCGTGACCGAAAACAAGTCCGGCAAAGCCGAGTTGGCCTCCGCTGTTGTCGCGCCAGTGGCTGCCGCCACTGCACAGGACTCACCGGTGGCCAAGAAGAAGCTCAGCTACAAGCTGCAGCGCGAGCTGGAAGGCTTGCCAGGCGAGATCGAAGCCAAAGAGCAGAAGATTGCTGCGGTCGAGGTCGAAATGGCTGATTCGGGCTTCTATCAGCGTCCTGCCGCGCAAACAGCGGCGGTAATCGCTCAATTGGAGCAATTGCAGGCTGAGCTGGAGACTTTGGTCGAGCGTTGGGCTGAGCTGGATGCCTGATTGATCCGACGGCAATAAAAAAGCCCGGCCTCACTGATGTGAGCGCCGGGCTTTTTGCAGAGACACAAATCAACTGTAGGAGCAAGCTTGCTCGCGATGGACGTTAACGATAACGCGTGTTTTCTGAATAAACGCGCCGTCCTTGAGTCCATCGCGAGCAAGCTCGCTCCTACAGGGGAGGGGTGGGTTCAGCTTTTGATCAGGCGCACCGCCAGCACATCGCAAGGCGCGCCGTGCAGTACGTCGTTGGCGGTGGAACCGAGCAGCAATGCCAGGCCGTGGCGGCCGTGGCTGCCGACGACGATCAGGTCGCATTCCTGTTCCTTGGCCAGGTGATGGATCTCCTGGCGTGGCTGGCCGTAAGTCAGGTGACAGTTGGCCCTGCTGGCCTCCGGATATTTCAGAATCAAGCGATCGAGCCGTTCTTTGGCCTGGTCAAACTGCTGTTGCTGCAGTTGCGAAAGGTCCATTGGAACGTCGCCACCAAAAGCCATGGCCATGGGCTCGACGATGTGCACCAGTGAGAGTTTGGCGCCATTGCTGACGGACAGTTCACGAGCGCGCTTGATGACAGGGTCGCATTCTTCAGTGAGGTCGACTGCGACCAGGATGTGTTCGTAGGGCATGGAAGGCACTCCAGAGGATTGCGATATCGGTAAGTATGGCTGGTTTCAAGCAGATTGGATTTAGTGCGGCGAAATCCGCTCATCAAGAATCGGGAGTACACATATGACGGTCTGGATAGTGGTGTCAATCCTTGCGGTGGTTCTGAGCCCTCTGGCCTGGTTGCGCCCGTCGCGCCAGCAGAGCGGGCGGATGGCCCTGCGCATGGAGGCGCGACGCATTGGCCTGGCCATGCAGCTGGCGCCTCAGGAGTGGCCACACTGGCTGGAGCCCGAGCCGCCAAGCCCTTGCGCGCAATACCACCGGCCTCGGCGCAGCGTTAAGTCGAGGTGCTGGTGCTACTGGCAGACCGCGCCGGGTGTCTGGGTCAATCAATGGCGGGAAGTGTGTGAAGATGAAAGCTTGCTGGAGCATTTCAAGAAGTTACCGGGCAACGTGTTCAAGATCGAAGCCGACCAGCAAATGATTGCCTTGTATTGGGGTGAAAAGGGCGAATCGAGTGTTTTGCAGGATATTGCAGCGGTCCTCAAAGGGCTGGCCTGAAGCCCGGTTTCCTGTGGGAACGGGGCTCTCGCGGATGTACCCCGATCCAATGTGGGAGCTGGCTTGCCTGCGATATAGGTAGTCCGTGCCTTTCTCTAGAGGGTGTACATATCCATTCCTGCGGTAACGGCCACTAAGCAGATCATCTTTGGAATGATCAAATCGGGCCAACCCTTTGACCCGAAACTTGCGCTTGCCCGGTGAGAGTTAAGACGGTATCTACGGGGGATTGGGTTGATTTCGAGGGATTGGCGGGCAATAAAAAGCCCGACATTCAATCATCGGGCTGGAGTTGGCCAGGCAGGCCGGAAATTTGGTAAATCGCTACGGCAGTGTTGCGTGGCGCTGATCTTACCCTTGGCATTCGCTCAAGGTGTCATGTTTTTGTTGCGGTCCCCGCCAGCTTAGCTTGAGAAAGCCAGGGTCGGTGCGGGTTAGGGCGACTTTTCTAATTTTTGACTTTATGAATGCTCAACCATGCACCCGCATGTTGCTGGCCTTCCCGGCGCTGAAGTGACTGCAAAGTCGCGTTTCAACCAGCATTTTGGGCGATTGACAATTGTCTGAAATTCCGTGAAGGTGGCGTACCCAAATCAAACGGGCGTATGAATTGAGCGTTTGTATTACAGATCGCTCCTACAGAATCCCGACTATCGCGTTGGCGGGTGTGCCTGGCGGATCGGCGTAGCATCGACGGTAACGTCAATGCCGAGCCAGAAGTTAGCGTCCGACGTGTACTGTTCAGCTTCCATATCGTGGAGATCAGTTGATGATTTACGAAGGTAAAGCCATCACGGTTAAGGCTCTTGAAAGTGGCATTGTCGAATTGAAATTCGACCTCAAGGGTGAGTCCGTCAACAAGTTCAACCGTCTAACCCTGAACGAACTGCGTCAGGCCGTAGACACCATCAAGGCAGATGCTTCGGTCAAGGGAGTGATCGTCACCAGTGGCAAGGACGTATTCATCGTCGGCGCCGACATCACCGAATTTGTCGAGAGCTTCAAGCTGCCTGATGCAGAGCTTGTTGCCGGTAACCTCGAAGCCAATAAAATTTTCAGCGATTTCGAAGACCTGAATGTTCCGACCGTAGCCGCGATCAACGGCATCGCTCTGGGCGGCGGTCTGGAAATGTGCCTGGCGGCGGACTACCGCGTCATGGCCACTACCGCCAAGATCGGCCTGCCGGAAGTCAAACTAGGCATCTACCCGGGCTTCGGCGGTACTGTGCGTCTGCCACGGATCATCGGTGCCGATAACGCCATCGAGTGGATTGCCGCCGGCAAGGAAAACCGTGCCGAAGACGCACTGAAAGTCGGTGCAGTCGACGCTGTGGTCGCTCCAGAGAAGCTGCAGGAAGCTGCGCTGAACCTGGTCAAGGGCGCCATCAGCGGCGAATTCGACTACAAGGCCAAGCGTCAGCCAAAGCTGGAAAAGCTCAAGCTCAACGCCATCGAACAGATGATGTCGTTCGAAACCGCCAAAGGTTTCGTCGCCGGCCAAGCGGGGCCAAACTATCCGGCACCGGTCGAAGCAATCAAGACTATCCAGAAAGCCGCGAACTTCGGTCGTGACAAGGCGCTGGAAATCGAAGCTGCAGGTTTCGTCAAACTGGCCAAGACTTCTGCCGCGCAGAGCTTGATCGGTCTGTTCCTGAACGATCAGGAACTGAAGAGAAAGGCCAAGGCCTACGACGAAGTCGCCAAGGACGTGAAGCAGGCTGCCGTACTCGGCGCCGGCATCATGGGTGGCGGTATCGCTTATCAGTCGGCGTCCAAAGGCACACCGATCCTGATGAAGGACATCAACGAACACGGTATCGAGCAGGGTCTGGCGGAAGCCGCGAAACTGTTGGTTAGCCGCGTCGATAAAGGTCGCATGACCCCGGCGAAAATGGCCGAGGTGCTCAACGGCATTCGTCCGACCCTGTCCTACGGTGATTTCGGCCACGTCGACCTGGTGGTCGAAGCGGTCGTCGAGAACCCGAAGGTCAAACAGGCAGTTCTGGCCGAAGTCGAAAACCATGTCAAAGAGGACACCATCCTCGCTTCGAACACCTCGACCATTTCCATCACCTTGTTGGCCAAGGCCCTCAAGCGTCCGGAAAACTTCGTCGGCATGCACTTCTTCAATCCGGTGCACATGATGCCGCTGGTGGAAGTGATTCGTGGCGAGAAGTCCAGCGAACTGGCCGTTGCCACCACCGTTGCCTACGCCAAGAAAATGGGCAAGAACCCGATCGTCGTCAATGACTGCCCGGGCTTTTTGGTCAACCGCGTGCTGTTCCCGTACTTCGGCGGTTTCGCCAAGCTGGTCAGTGCCGGTGTGGACTTCGTCCGTATCGACAAGGTCATGGAAAAATTCGGCTGGCCAATGGGCCCGGCCTACCTGATGGACGTGGTCGGCATCGACACCGGTCACCACGGTCGTGACGTCATGGCTGAAGGTTTCCCGGACCGCATGAAGGACGACCGTCGTTCGGCCATCGACGTGCTCTACGAAGCCAAGCGCCTGGGTCAGAAAAACGGCAAGGGCTTCTACGCCTACGAGACCGACAAGCGCGGCAAGCAGAAGAAGGTTGCCGATCCGTCGGTACTGGAAGCGCTCAAGCCTATCGTCTTCGAACAGCGTGAAGTGACCGACGACGACATCATCAACTGGATGATGATCCCGCTGTGCCTGGAAACCGTGCGTTGCCTGGAAGACGGCATCGTCGAAACCGCCGCCGAAGCCGACATGGGTCTGGTCTACGGTATTGGTTTCCCTCCATTCCGTGGCGGTGCGCTGCGCTACATCGATTCGATCGGGGTTGCAGAATTCGTTGCCCTGGCTGACCAGTACGCTGATTTGGGCGCCCTGTACCACCCGACCGCGAAGCTGCGTGAAATGGCCAAAAACGGCCAGAGCTTCTTCGGTTAAGCGCCCACACTAGAGCGAGAGTGAACTATATGAACTTGAATCCTAGAGACGTCGTGATTGTCGACTTCGGTCGTACGCCGATGGGCCGCTCCAAGGGCGGCATGCACCGCAATACCCGCGCTGAAGATATGTCGGCGCACCTGATCAGCAAACTGCTGGAACGCAACGTCAAGGTCGATCCGTCCGAAGTCGAAGACGTGATCTGGGGCTGCGTCAACCAGACCCTGGAGCAGGGCTGGAACATCGCCCGCATGGCGTCCTTGATGACGCAGATCCCGCACACCGCTGCCGGCCAGACCGTCAGCCGCCTGTGTGGCTCGTCGATGAGCGCTTTGCACACTGCCGCGCAAGCGATCATGACCGGCAATGGTGACGTGTTCGTCGTCGGCGGCGTCGAGCATATGGGTCACGTGAGCATGATGCACGGTGTCGATCCGAACCCGCACATGTCGCTGTACGCGGCGAAAGCCTCGGGCATGATGGGGCTGACCGCGGAAATGCTCGGCAAGATGCACGGCATCACCCGTGAAGCGCAGGATGCCTTTGGCGTGCGTTCCCACCAACTTGCCCACAAAGCGACGCTGGAAGGCAAGTTCAAGGACGAAATCATCCCGATGCAGGGTTACGACGAGAACGGTTTCCTGAAATTGTTCGACTACGACGAAACCATCCGTCCGGAAACTACCCTGGAAAGTCTGGCGGCCTTGAAGCCTGCATTCAATCCAAAGGGTGGCACCGTAACGGCGGGCACTTCCTCGCAAATCACCGATGGTGCTTCGTGCATGATCGTGATGTCGGCGCAGCGTGCCCAGGACCTGGGCATCCAGCCAATGGCGGTTATCCGCTCGATGGCCGTGGCAGGTGTGGACCCGGCAATCATGGGTTATGGTCCTGTACCGGCAACACAGAAAGCACTGAAACGCGCGGGTCTGGGTATTGCTGATATCGACTTCTTCGAGCTCAACGAAGCTTTCGCCGCACAGGCCCTGCCGGTGCTGAAAGATTTGAAAGTGCTCGACAAGATGAACGAGAAGGTTAACCTGCACGGCGGCGCAATTGCTCTGGGCCATCCATTTGGTTGCTCCGGTGCGCGTATTTCCGGCACCTTGCTCAATGTAATGAAGCAAAATGGCGGGACCTTCGGTGTGTCCACCATGTGCATTGGTCTCGGCCAGGGCATTGCCACCGTCTTCGAACGCGTTTAAACGTTTCGTTGATGGAAGCCGGGGCCATGTGCCCCGGTTTTTGTTTTTCCGAATTTTTTTGTTTTTTATTTTTACGGTTTTGTAGGAGGGCCAGCACATGAAAGTCGAACCCGGGCTCTATCAGCATTACAAGGGGCCGCAATACCGCGTTTTCAGTGTCGCGCGGCATTCCGAAACCGAAGAAGAAGTGGTGTTCTACCAAGCACTGTATGGCGATTACGGCTTTTGGGTGCGTCCCTTGAGCATGTTCCTGGAGTCGGTCGAAGTTGACGGCGAACAGGTGCCACGCTTTGCTTTGGTGCAGGCCGAACCGAGCCTTTTTTCCAAGCCATAAGTTGAGTGCGCGCAAAACCCTGCGCTTGACCTCACCTTGTTGCCACTATATATAGCGGTGCCGCGTCAGGCGCCAACCGCCTTTCACTTCTAGAATTCAGGAATTTTCTGATCCATGGGCAAATCGCTGGTCATTGTGGAATCCCCGGCTAAGGCCAAGACCATCAACAAGTATCTGGGTAACCAATACGTGGTGAAGTCGAGTATCGGCCATATCCGAGACCTGCCCACCAGCGGTTCGGCTAGCGCCAGCAAAGAGCCTGCCGCCAAGCGTGGCAAGGCCGCCGCGGGTGAAGGTCCGGTGCTCACGCCGAAAGAGAAGGCGCGCAAGCAGCTGGTCTCGCGTATGGGTGTCGATCCCGATCATGGCTGGAAAGCCAAGTACGAGATCCTCCCGGGCAAGGAAAAGGTCATCGAAGAGCTGCGCCGGCTCGCCAAGGATGCTGACACCATCTATCTCGCAACCGACTTGGATCGCGAGGGGGAAGCCATTGCCTGGCACCTGCGCGAAGCCATCGGGGGTGACGACAGCCGCTACAAGCGCGTGGTGTTCAACGAAATCACCAAGAAGGCGATTCAGGAAGCTTTCTCCAAGCCAGGCGAACTGGACATCGATCGGGTCAACGCCCAACAGGCCCGTCGCTTCCTCGACCGCGTGGTCGGTTACATGGTTTCGCCGCTGCTGTGGTCCAAGATCGCCCGTGGCCTGTCCGCCGGCCGTGTGCAATCGGTGGCGGTGAAACTGGTAGTCGAGCGTGAGCGCGAAATTCGTGCGTTCAACCCGGAAGAGTACTGGGAAGTGCATGCCGATCTCGGTACCACCAAAGGCGCCAACGTGCGTTTCGAAGTGGCCCGTGAAAACGGCGAAGCCTTCAAGCCGCTCAACGAAACCCACGCCATGGCGGCATTGGAAAAGCTCAAGGCTTCCAGTTACACCATCGCCAAGCGTGAAGACAAACCGACCAGCAGCAAGCCGTCGGCACCCTTCATCACGTCCACCCTGCAGCAGGCCGGTAGCAACCGCCTGGGCTTCGGCGTGAAGAAAACCATGATGATGGCTCAGCGTCTGTATGAAGCGGGCTACATCACCTATATGCGTACCGACTCGACCAATCTCTCGGCCGATGCCGTGGAAATGGCGCGTACCTATATTGAGGGCGAATTCGGCAGCAAGTACCTGCCTGCGGCGCCGAACGTTTACAGCAGCAAGGAAGGCGCGCAAGAGGCTCACGAAGCGATTCGTCCTTCTGACGTGAATACCGACCCAAGCAAGCTGGTGGGCATGGAGCGTGACGCTGAGCGGCTCTACGAGCTGATCTGGCGCCAGTTCGTCGCTTGCCAGATGCTGCCTGCGCAATACCTGTCGACCACTGTCACCGTCGCCGCCGGGACCTTCGAGCTGCGCGCCAAGGGCCGCATCCTCAAGTTCGACGGTTACACCCGGGTCATGCCACAAATGACCAAGCCTGGCGACGACGATGTGTTGCCGGACATGGCTCAGGGTGACGCGATGAAGCTGATCAAGCTCGACCCGAGCCAGCACTTCACCAAACCGCCTGCGCGTTACTCCGAAGCGAGCCTGGTCAAGGAAATGGAAAAACGCGGTATCGGTCGTCCTTCGACCTACGCCGCGATCATTTCGACCATTCAGGATCGTGGTTACGTCGCACTGCACAACCGTCGTTTCTATTCGGAAAAGATGGGCGATATCGTTACCGAGCGCTTGTCCGAGAGCTTCTCCAACCTGATGGACTACGGCTTCACCGCCGGTATGGAAGAGAACCTCGATGACGTCGCCCAGGGCGAACGCGACTGGAAAAACGTGCTCGACGAGTTCTACGGCGACTTCAAGAAGAAACTCGAAGTGGCTGAAGGTGCCGAGCACGGCATGCGTGCCAACGAACCGGTAATGACCGACATCCCGTGCGTCCAGTGCGGCCGGCCGATGCAGATTCGTACCGCCTCCACCGGCGTGTTCCTTGGCTGCTCGGGTTACAGCCTGCCGCCCAAAGAGCGCTGCAAGGCCACCGTCAACCTGGTGCCGGGCGATGAAATCGCTGCGGACGACGAGGGTGAGTCGGAGTCGCTGGTGTTGCGTGGCAAGCATCGCTGCCCGATCTGCAGCACGGCGATGGACGCCTACCTGCTCGACGAGAAACGCAAGCTGCACATCTGCGGTAACAACCCTGATTGCCTCGGTTTCGAAGTCGAAGAGGGCACCTACCGGATCAAGGGCTACGAAGGTCCGAGCCTGGAATGCGACAAGTGCGGCAGCGAGATGCAGCTCAAGACCGGCCGTTTCGGCAAGTTCTTCGGTTGCACCAATGCAGAGTGCAAGAACACCCGCAAACTGCTGAAAAGTGGTGACGCGGCGCCGCCGAAGATGGATCCGGTGAAAATGCCGGAACTCAAGTGCGAGAAGGTCAACGACACCTATATCCTGCGTGACGGTGCTTCCGGGCTGTTCCTGGCCGCCAGCCAGTTCCCGAAAAACCGCGAGACCCGTGCTCCGCTGGTGATGGAGATCGTGCCGCACAAGGACGAGATCGATCCGAAGTATCACTTCCTGTGTGAGGCGCCGAAGAAAGATCCGGACGGTCGCCCTGCGGTAATCCGTTACAGCCGCAAGACCAAGGAGCAGTACGTCCAGACCGAAGTCGAAGGCAAGCCTACCGGCTGGCGCGCGTTCTACGACGGCGGCAAGTGGACCGTCGAAGACAAGCGCTGATCGGAGGTTGCGCGCAATACCTGTGGCGAGGGGGCTTGCCCCCGTTGGGTCGCGAAGCGGCCCCAAACCCTGCAATCACATTTTGTCAGGCACACCGCATTCACAGATTTTGCGGGTGCTGCGCACCCGAGCGGGGGCAAGCCCCCTCGCCACAAATGTAACCAGGCGCAAGAGTCGCGCTAACTGACGGGCCACAATGGCCGCGCGAAAACCCCCGGGTTATCACGCGGCCTTTTTTTTTGCGCTTGCAGTCGGCCGCAGTGACCACGACACTGTCCGGCCAGCATGCAGCTTTTTATTCGTTGTGGAGACTGCCGTCATGGCCCACGAACTCTATACCCGTACCAACCAGAAAATTTACTTCGCCGGCCTTTCGCTCGAGGCGTTGGCCAAGGCTGAAGAGGGGCGGGCAATCAACTCCCAGGCGTTGGTTCAGGCAGGGCGTGAAACGGTGCTGTTTCATCTGTACGGTGCGGTGCTCGGGCTGTGTCATGAGATCGCCGGCTTCTACCGTTTGCCCCAGGCCAATGCGCCACGGGCAGAGATGCTGCTGACTCGCGAAGTGCTCGAAACGTTGCAAATCCCCGAGCTGGCGGAGCTGGTGGAGCTGGCGCAGAACCCTGAAACCTGGCTGGCCAAGCTGCTGGCAGCCCATGCTGCGCTGTTCCAGCCGCCACGAGCGCCGCGTAAGCCCAAGGGCGATGTCACTCAGCCGTTGATCGTTGCGGTCAATCTCGATGAGGAAGTGGAGCCGGAGTTGAATCGCGAAGAGCTGGAAAGCTGGCGACAGAACCTGAAAGCGCTGGCCATTCGGTTCCGCGATGGGCTCAACGAAAGCTGAGGTGTTATTTCGGATCGAGTGTGATTGGTTGTAGCAGCTGCCGAAGGCTGCGTCCGGCTGCGCAGCAGTCGTAAAATCAGACTCTGCGGTATTCCAGACAAACCGTGGAAGCAGGATTTACGACTGCTTCGCAGCCGAACGCAGCCTCGCAGGCTCGACAGCTGCTACAATGTCGGCCTTTCGTGGAGAACAAATCTTTATGCCAACGTCCTTTCTAGAAATTGTTGAGTTGCCTGACGGCCGTATCGAGCTGCGCAGGGCTGAGGACGAGGGTTCTCTGGTGACTTTGGACTTTTCCGAAGACGCCAAAGCGTTTCTGCAAGGACAGCACGTGGAAGTTGCCAAGGCCATGTTGAGCGTTGGCGTGCAGATGGCTGGACGTCTGGTTGAAGGCGAATTGGAGCAAGACGACGCATCACGGGTACTTCACTAAGCCCGTTCGTCGGATTCCCTGTGTAGTTTATCGGCTTCTCTATTCTCGAGAAGCCCCGCGTTATTCAGATATTGTTCCAGTCCCGATCAGCCCAAACGAATATTCAGACTTTGCGCGTCCCCTGTACGGGCGGCGCTGATCAACTGTTGCCGCGCGCTGGAGCTCAGCGGGTTGAGCCAGCTGACCACGGTGTGGCTACGCCCCAGACGCAGTGCCTCGCAGGTCAGTTTCTGAGCGCTTTGGACGCCTCGGGGTTGCAGCAGCAGAATCCGCTCGCGATTCAACCCTGCATCCCGCAGCCAGGTCTGGGTCAGGCTCGAGGGCGGGGCGATCAACGTCAGCCAGCGTGCGTCCTGGTCCTGGCTCAGCTCTCTGAGAATAGGTGCCAGCAGGCTCAGGCAGTTCCCGGCCGCACCGCGTAGCGACAATTCACTGAACGCTTCGGGCTCAGTGCTCCATGGCGACTCGACCACATCCTTGAGGATCGGCGCGAGTGGCTGGGCCATGAAGGCCTCGAACAGTGGCAGTTGTGCTTGCTGTGGTGTGTGTGGGAACTGCATAAAGCCTCCTTTAGCGGCGAATGACGCCGACACTCAAGCCTTCGATCACCAGATCCTGATCTTTCAGGTTCACTTCGATAGGGGCGAACTCGGGGTTTTCGGCCATCAGCCAGACTTTGCTGCCTTCACGCTTGAAGCGCTTGACGGTGACTTCGTCGCCGATCCGCGCAACCACGATCTGGCCGTTGCGAGCCTCGCGAGTGGTATGCACGGCGAGCAGGTCACCGTCGAAGATGCCGATGTCCTTCATGCTCATGCCATGTACGCGCAGCAGGTAGTCGGCGCGCGGATGGAAGAAGGTCGGGTTGATGTTGCAGGACTCTTCGATGTGTTGCTGGGCGAGAATCGGTGCTCCGGCAGCCACCCGGCCAATGATCGGCAGGCTGGACTCATCGGTCTTGGCTTCGAAGCCGGGAATGCGAATCCCGCGGGAAGCGCCAGGGGTCATCTCGATCGCGCCCTTGCGGGCCAGCGCCTTGAGGTGTTCTTCAGCGGCATTGGGGGATTTGAAACCCAGTTCCTGAGCGATTTCCGCACGTGTAGGCGGGTAGCCGTTGTCGTCGAGGCAACGTTTGATAAAGGCCAGAATCTCAGCTTGGCGTGGCGTCAGTTTTAGCATATCGATCGCTCTGTCTTTTTATACAGTGACTGGGATTATATACAGTGAATCGCACTTGGCAATCCTCCTTTTTATCGAGTCCGCTGGACGGTCGGATTGCAGTGGAACGACCGTGGAGTCAGAGGACTGACTACAGAGTCAGCGTGTATGCTTAAATAGGTGACTGAGCGGCCGGAATACGGACAGTCAGACTTGACAATGCAAAGTCTGAAACGTATGTTTCAAACAAGTGTTTGTCAGGCGGAGTAGCCATGGCCCAGTCGGAAACCGTTGAACGTATCCTTGATGCTGCCGAGCAGTTGTTCGCGGAAAAAGGGTTTGCCGAAACCTCATTGCGGCTGATTACCAGCAAGGCCGGGGTCAACCTGGCGGCGGTGAACTATCATTTCGGCTCAAAAAAAGCTCTGATCCAGGCGGTGTTCTCGCGGTTCCTCGGTCCCTTTTGCATCAGCCTCGATCGCGAGCTCGAGCGACGCCAGGCCCGGCCGGACAACAAGCCGAGCCTGGAAGATCTGCTGGAAATCCTCGTTGAACAGGCGCTGGTAGTACAGCCGCGCAGTGGCAACGATCTCTCTATCTTCATGCGTTTGCTCGGCCTGGCCTTCAGTCAGAGCCAAGGGCATTTGCGTCGCTATCTGGAGGACATGTACGGCAAGGTGTTCCGCCGTTACATGCTGCTGGTCAACGATGCCGCGCCACGGATTCCGCCGATCGAACTGTTTTGGCGCGTGCATTTCATGCTGGGTGCCGCAGCCTTCAGCATGTCGGGTATCAAGGCCCTGCGGGCGATTGCCGAGACCGACTTCGGGGTCAATACCTCGATCGAGCAGGTGATGCGCTTGATGGTGCCGTTTCTGGCAGCCGGCATGCGCGCCGAAACCGGCGTCACCGATGACAAGATGGCCAACGCCCAGCTACGGCCGCGCAGCAAGTCGACCCCTTCGGTCGCCAAGGTTTAACCGCGCACGGGTGGGCGCGGCGGCTGACATCCGTTAAGCTAGCCGCCCATGCCGACTGCAGTTTTAGCTCTGCTCCCTATCCCCTTCGCCGACCCTGTTTTGCCGGGCATTGCCTGTGCCAATCCGGTCGCGCGACTGCGCCTGGGCCATCGTTGATGTGCCGCGCGCTTGCCGTTATTAAGGATTTTCCATGACTTCTGGCCTGCAAGGCTCCTTGATGGTGGACGTCGCCGGTACCTGGCTGACGGCTGAAGATCGCCAGTTTTTGCGTCAGCCCGAAGTGGGCGGCCTGATCATTTTTGCGCGCAATATCGAGCATCCGCGCCAGGTGCGTGAACTCAGCGCATCGATCCGCGCAGTGCGTCCCGACCTGCTGCTGGCAGTGGACCAGGAGGGCGGTCGGGTGCAGCGACTGCGCCAGGGCTTCGTGCGTTTGCCGGCAATGCGGGCGATTGCCGATAACCCGAATGCCGAGCAGCTGGCCGAGCAGTGCGGCTGGATCATGGCGACTGAAGTGCTGGCGGTCGGCCTCGACCTGAGTTTCGCTCCAGTATTGGATCTGGACTATCAGCGTAGCGCGGTGGTCGGCAGTCGTTCCTTCGAAGGCGATCCAGAGCGCGCCGCATTGCTGGCAGGGGCGTTCATTCGCGGCATGAACGGCGCCGGCATGGCCGCCACCGGCAAGCACTTCCCCGGCCACGGCTGGGCAGAGGCCGATTCCCATGTGGCGATCCCGACAGACGAGCGCAGCCTCGAGGACATTCGTGCCCATGACCTGGTGCCCTTTGCCCGCTTGAGCAAGCAATTGGCGGCGGTGATGCCGGCCCACGTCATCTACCCGCAGGTCGACTCGCAGCCTGCCGGTTTCTCGCGTCGTTGGTTGCAGGACATCCTGCGCGGCGAGCTGCAGTTCGACGGGGTAATTTTCAGCGACGACTTGTCGATGGCCGGCGCTCATGTGGTCGGCGATGCCGCGAGTCGAATCGAAGCGGCGCTGTCGGCCGGTTGCGACATGGGCCTGGTGTGTAACGATCGGGCGGCGGCCGAGCTGGCTTTGAGCGCTGCCCAGCGCTTGAAGGTCAAGCCGTCTGCGCGGATAGCGCAGATGCGCGGCAAAGCCTGCGCCAGCACCGAATACCGCCAGGACCCACGCTGGCTGGCGGCCCTTGGCGCGCTCAAAGATGCCCAACTGATTGATTGAGGACTTTTTGCAATGACGGTTTACGCGATTATCGGTGGCACCGGTCTCACTCAGCTCGAAGGCTTGAGCATTCGCCAGTCATTGGCGCTGGATACGCCGTACGGCGCGTCTTCGGCGGACATCCAGATCGGCGAATACGCCGGGCGTGAAGTGCTGTTTCTGGCGCGCCACGGCCATCCGCACCGTTTTCCACCGCATCAGGTGAACTACCGGGCCAACCTCTGGGCGCTGAAGCAGGCGGGTGCCGAGGCGATTCTGGCAGTCAACGCGGTGGGCGGGATTCATGCAGCGATGGGCACTGGGCATTTCTGCGTGCCTCATCAACTGATCGACTACACCAGCGGCCGCGAGCACACCTACTTTGCCAATGATCTGGAACAGGTCACCCACATCGACTTCAGCTACCCCTACAGCGAACCGCTGCGCGAGCAGCTGATTGCCGCACTGGCCGCTGAAGGCTGCGCCTACAGCAGTCAAGGCGTGTATGCCTGCACCCAGGGGCCGCGTCTGGAAACCGTGGCCGAGATCGCCCGGCTGGAGCGCGACGGCTGCGATATCGTCGGCATGACCGGCATGCCGGAAGCGGCCCTGGCCCGCGAGCTGGAACTGGCTTACGCCTGTCTGGCCCTGGTGGTGAACCCGGCCGCCGGCAAGTCCGGCGCAGTCATCACCATGGCCGAGATCGAGCAAGCGCTGAATGACGGTATGGGCAAGGTGAAGTCGACATTGGCGCGGGTGTTGGCGGGCAATGTTTAGTCTATGAGCCCTGGTGGTGGGGCTGCCAACATGTTCCGCAACTACCGATTTAATTGATTCCTGATAAGCGCTGAGTCTATGTCAACCTATCTCCAGCACATTTTCGAGCTTCCCTGGACTGAAGAATTCAGCCAGCCCACCCTCGACCGGGGCCGCAAATATGCCCAGGAGCGGCGAGTAGAGATAATCAGTGCCGACGAGGATGCCGTTATCGCAGCCTGCCGAGGTTCGGCCGGGAATGTCTACGAGCAGCACATTCAATTCAATGGCGATCCGGTGGGTGAATACCTGCTCGAATGTTACTGTTCGTGCCCGGTCGTGGTCGATTGCAAGCATTGCGCGGCGGCCATGTTTCACCTGCAAGAGACCTCTGTTCAAGCGCCGAGCGCCTCTGCCGAGGTCCGACTCAATCGTGAGCTTGAGCAATGGCTCCAGCAGATTGCCGATCAAGATCGCGTGCAAGGCGATCCGGCCAAAGGCACTGGTACCCGACTGGTGTACAAGCTCGAGGTGAGCCGCAGCCTTGGCCAGTGGGTGCTGGAGGTGTACAGGGCGCGTCAGCTCAAGGACGGCGCGCTGCGGGACATAAAACCGTTGTACTCAATGGCGGATACGCTGGCTCGCGAGCCGGGTTACCTGTCCGAGCAGGATCTGCGAATCGCCAGGCTGATGGTGGCGGGTCGCTCCCACTCCTTCCTCAGTGGTTATCCCTTGCAAGGGCGCGGCGGGGCGGAAATTCTCGAGCTGGCACTGCAGACTTCACGGCTGTTCCTCGATTTTGAACAGGCGCAGCCATTGTCGGCTGGCGCGCAACGGCCAGCCGACTTTATCTGGGCTGAACAACCCAACGGCAATTATCGTCCGCAATGGCTCAGTGCCGGGCAGGCGCTGGAGGCGGTATTGCCCCTGGAGCCTTTGCATTATCTGGATCGGACCCGAGGTGAGCTAGGGGTTGTACTGCACCTGCTGGACAATAAATTAGCCAGTCATTTATCCCTTGCACCGGAAATTCCCGCCCGTCAGGTGCTGCAGTTCAGCCACCGCCTGAGTGCTTTGAACAAGGCGGCTCCCGCTCCGCAAGCGCTGACCGAACGCCTGATCGATGACCTCGAGCCGCAGGCGTATCTGACCCTGGGCAGCCACGGTTTTACTGGCTATGTACATGAAACGCGGCGTATGCAGCAGCAATTCGAACACCGTGCGGCGTTGACGTTCAGCTATGACGGACACTTGGTGACGGACAAAAAATCCAAAGCGCTCATGGTGCTGTCCGGCACTGAAACCCTGCGCATTCAGCGCAAGCCCGCTGCCGAAAAAGTGTTGCTTCAAGTCTTGCAGAAAACCGGCTTGAAAAAATCCACGGGCAAAAGCCAGGCGTTGCCCGATAGCGCTGGCGAGATGTTTGGCTTCGCGGATGATCAGGCCTGGTTCGATTTCGTTCATACCGGCATACCGGCCTTGCGCGCGGCCAATTGGCACATCGAGATCGCCAAGGGTTTTCAGTTTGATCTGCGCCCCGTGGAGGATTGGTACGCCGACGTTGAAGAGTCGTCCGGGCGTGAATGGTTCGATCTCGAGCTGGGTATCGTGGTCAATGGCGAGCGTCATAGTTTGTTGCCGATCATTCTGCACCTGTTGCGCAGCAGCCCGCAGCTATTGAATCCGGATTACCTTGCGCAGCGCGCGGACGACGACTACCTGCTGACCGATCTCCATGGCGGGCAATCCGCCGGCAGGTCCGGGGCAAAGGTCGCGCTACCTTATGGCCGGATCAAGCCATTGATGGCCACCCTGGGCGAGTTGTATCTGGGTGAGCACAACGGCACTTCGTTGCGTTTGAGTGCGCCCGACGCAGCGCGGCTGAGTGAGCTGGAAGGTTTGCCGATGGTCTGGCAGGGCGGCGAGCGTTTGCGGGCTTTCGCCAAACGCCTGCGTGAGTCGACTCACATCCAGGTCCCGGCACCGGTGGGGCTTGATGCGACGCTACGGGAGTATCAGCTCGAAGGCCTGAACTGGATGCAGACCCTGCGCGAGCTGGAAGTCGGCGGGATCCTCGGCGACGACATGGGGCTGGGTAAAACCCTGCAAGCGCTGGCCCACCTGCTCTGCGAGAAACAGGCCGGTCGTCTCGCGAGCCCGGCTCTCGCGGTCATGCCCACCAGCCTCATACCCAATTGGCTCGACGAAGCGGCGCGTTTTACGCCACAGCTCAAGGTGCTGGTGCTTCACGGGGCCAACCGTCAGAAAGACTTTACCGGCCTGGCGCAGTACGACCTGATTTTGACCACTTATGCGCTACTCCCGCGAGACCTGGAGGTATTACAGCCTCAAGCCTGGAGCCTGTTGATTCTGGACGAAGCTCAGAATATCAAGAACCCGCTGAGCAAAGCGGCTCAGGCGGCGCGACAGTTGGACGCCAGGCAACGGCTGTGTCTATCCGGGACGCCTTTGGAAAATCACCTGGGTGAACTCTGGTCGTTGTTCCATTTCCTGCTGCCGGGCTGGCTCGGTGACAGCAAGACCTTCAATCGCGATTACCGCACGCCCATTGAGAAACACGGTAATCGCGAGCGCATGCAGCACCTGACCTCGCGGATAAAACCGTTCCTGCTGCGCCGCAAAAAAGACCAGGTTGCCACGGAACTGCCGCCCAAGACCGAAATCGTGCACTGGGTCGAACTGAGCGACACGCAACGGGATGTCTACGAAACCGTGCGCGTCGCCATGGACAAGAAGGTCCGTGACGAAATTACCCGCAATGGCGTTGGGCGTAGTCAGATCATCATCCTTGAGGCGTTGCTCAAGTTGCGCCAGGTCTGCTGCGATTTGCGCCTGGTGAAGACTGCCTCAACGGCCAAGGCCGCACGTCCAGGCAGCGGCAAGCTGGGTAGCCTGATGGAAATGCTTGAGGAACTGCTCAGCGAAGGCCGACGAGTCCTGCTGTTCTCGCAATTCACCTCAATGCTTGCGCTGATTGAAGAGGAGTTGCAGCAGCGCAATCTCGGCTACTCGATCTTGACCGGTGAAACCCAGGATCGGCGGACACCGGTCAAAGACTTCCAGAGTGGCAAGACTGCGCTATTCCTGATCAGCCTCAAGGCGGGCGGAACCGGCCTCAATCTGACTGCTGCCGATACGGTGATTCATTACGACCCGTGGTGGAACCCTGCAGTGGAAAACCAGGCGACTGATCGGGCCTACAGGATCGGTCAGGATAAGCCGGTGTTCGTCTACAAACTCATCGCCCGCGGCACCGTCGAAGAGAAAATACAGGCGCTGCAACAAGAAAAAGCCGCCCTGGCCGCCGGGGTGCTGGAAGGCGGTATGAGCGGTGGCTGGAAACTTGAACAGAGTGATATTGAAGCCTTGTTCGCGCCATTGTAGGGCTGAGCATCAGGTGCACCAGGCGCGCCCATCGCGAGCAAGCTCGCTCCCACATTGGATCGGAGTCGAACACAAATTATGTGTGCGCCATATACCTAATGTGGGAGCGAGCTTGCTCGCGATAGCGATGGATCAGACACCGCTATTTCAGCGCTTTTCCAGCTTATTAGGCAGCGGCGCAAACAACGCTTCGATGTCCTCGCTCTGCAGCTTCCAGTCGCCGGTTTTGCGTCCGTCCAGTACGCCTGCCGCCAGGTCGGATTTTTCCTTCTGCAGGTGCTGGATTTTCTCTTCGACGGTGCCGCGGGCGATCATCTTGTAGACGAATACCGGCTTCTCCTGGCCGATGCGATAGGCGCGGTCGGTGGCCTGGTTTTCGGTGGCCGGGTTCCACCACGGATCGTAGTGGATGACCGTGTCGGCCTCGGTCAGGTTCAAGCCCACGCCGCCGGCTTTGAGGCTGATCAGGAAGATCTGCAGCTTGCCGCTCTGGAACTCTTTCACCGGGGTCCGGCGATCGCGGGTTTGTCCGGTCAGCAGTGCATAAGCGACGCCACGGCGTTTCAGTTCAACTTCGATCAGCGCGAGCATCGAGGTGAACTGTGAGAACAGCAGAATCCGCCGGCCCTCTTCAAACAGCTCCTCGAGCATTTCCATCAGGCTGTCGAGTTTGCCGGAGGAACTGCCACGGGCCGGGGGCGCATCGTTGACCAGGCGCAGATCACAACAGACCTGACGCAGTTTGAGCAGCGCTTCGAGAATGATGATCTGGCTGCGGGCCACGCCCTTGCGGGTAATCTCGTCGCGGACTTTCTTGTCCATAGCCAGGCGCATGGTTTCATAGACGTCACGCTGCGCTTCGTTGAGTTCGACCCAGTGGATGATCTCGGTTTTCGGCGGCAGTTCGGTGGCGACCTGTTCTTTGGTCCGGCGCAGCAGAAAGGGTTTGATCCGGCCATTGAGGTGCTGCAGGCGTACTTCGCTGGCGCGCTTTTCGATCGGCACGCGGTAGTCGCGATTGAAGCTTTTCACGTCACCCAGCCAGCCGGGCAACAGGAAGTGAAACAGCGACCAGAGTTCGCCCAGATGGTTTTCCAGTGGCGTACCACTCAAGCACAGGCGTTGCCGGGCATTGAGCTCTCGCGCGGCATGGGCTGCCTTGCTGTTGGGGTTCTTGATGTATTGCGCTTCGTCGAGGACCAGCACGTGCAGGGGCAGGGCGGCGAGGCGCTCGACATCCTTGGGCAGCAGTGCATAGGTGGTCAGGATCAGGTCGTAATCGGTCAACTCGGCGAAATATTTTTTGCGCCCCGCACCGTACAGTGCCAGCACCTTGAGTTGCGGCGTGAAGTGCGCCGCCTCATCCAGCCAGTTGGGAATCAGGCTGGTGGGCATCACCACCATGCACGGCCGGTCCAGGCGCCCGGCGTTCTTCTCGCTCAACACATGGGCGAGGGTTTGCAGGGTCTTGCCCAGGCCCATATCGTCGGCGAGGATGCCGCCGACTTCCAGTTGCCGCAGCGACTGCATCCAGCTCAAGCCTTCCAGCTGATAAGGCCGCAGCGTCGCGTTCAGCCCTTCGGGGGCGGTGGTTGTGAAGTCTTTGATATCCCGCAGGCGCTGGGCGAAGGTGCGGATGTGCTCGCCACCTTCCCAGAGCAGCGGCAAACCTTCCAGCGGGTTGAGGCGCGTCGCATCGGCCTTGCTCAAGCGCAGGGTGTTGGTGTCGGGTTCCTGCAGATAGAACTCGCCGAGGGTCGCCAGCACCGGCTTCAAGCGGCCGAACGGCAAGGCAACCTGCAACGGGCCGTGATCGGAGCCTGGGCGGTTGGGGATGTTCACCAGAATCAGCTCCTCATCACGGCGCCTGGCGAGGCGTTCCGGGTTGAGCAGTTCGGTGTGCGAGCGCATCAGGTTGAGCAGGATCGGCAGCAGGCTCAACCGTTCGCCATTGACGATAATCCCCAGTTCTAGGTCGAACCAGTCGCGCTCGGGTGCTTCTTCGACAGTGGCGTACCAGTCATCCACGGCTGTCAGGTCGAAGCCGAAGTCTTCATCGATCTGCAGCTCCCAGCCTTGCTCGCGCAGCTTGGGCAGCTCATTGAGGGTGAAGGTCAGCCAGGCGCTGTCGTTGACCATCTCGAACAGGTCGCCGGCGCTTTCCGGCAGTGCCTTGCTTTGGCGGGTGGCGATCTTGAAACCGAGTATTCGCAGCTGTTCGCGGTAGGTGTTTTCGACTTCGGGCTGGCGTTTGATCCGCAGGGTCTGCTTTTCCTGACGAATCAGGATGTCGGCATTCTTCTGCCCGCTGACGTATTCATCCAGGTAGCTGAAAGACAGGGCCGCG
The DNA here is from genome assembly GCF_059716055.1 of Pseudomonas sp. LBUM1658. Classification (NCBI taxonomy): domain Bacteria; kingdom Pseudomonadati; phylum Pseudomonadota; class Gammaproteobacteria; order Pseudomonadales; family Pseudomonadaceae; genus Pseudomonas; species Pseudomonas sp. LBUM1658. The sequence goes on along the minus strand of NZ_CP166798.1, from coordinate 4,571,097 downwards.
CGATGCTGGATGTAGCGCTGCATTTTGCCGTTGCGCGGTTCGAAGGCGCTGAACTCGATGCTCGCCAGCCACAGGCGCGGAACCGGTTGCACGTTATCCACCACCACCTGCGGTAACACGGCCGGGCTACGGTTTTCCAGCACGGCCTGGAGTTTTTCCAGCAGTTCGGCGTCTTTCGCGGCGGCCGGGTAGGCCAGGGTTTCCTGTACCTGCAGCAATACCGCTGCGCAGTGTTTGCAGTTAGTGCGGACCGGGCAGGAACAGGTGGCATCGACCATCAGCAAGGTGCCTTTGGCCGACTCGCGCAAGCGAATGGTCTGACGGTAAACATTGCCCCCCGAGCCTTCGCAGCTGGCGGTGATCGTACTGTCACCGGCCTGGACGATTCTGACGCGGTTTTCCAGGGCGTAGCGGCGGCCACGCTCCAGGCTTTGTTCCTTGAATCGACTGACCCAGGAGGGGCCCAGAGGTTTGGTGAGGGTCGGGGGCATGGGGACTTCAATCAGTCCGGTATTTCTTCGGGGACTGGCACAGGCGCAGGGGCTGTCAGCGAGGTGATCTTGATCAGCAGGCCGAGGTGGCCGTTATCGAGGAAGTTCAGCTGGCCGTTCTTGGTATGGCTGGTCTGGCTCATGCGCTCGCTGGCAGTGACCAGGCCATTGCTGTCGATCTGATTGACCCAGAACTCCGCATCGACGTCGGTAAAGCGTCCCAGTTTCAGATTGAGGGTGCCCTCGATCGGAAACTGGCCGAACGTTTCCTGGCCGTCGCTGACCGCGACTTTGCTCGGCTCTTCGCCCAGGTTCTGTTGCCAGGCTTTGTGCATCAGTACCGTGTAGTTGCTGCTTTCGGCGAGCTTGGCGACTTCGTCATTCAGACTGGGTGTGCGTTCGTCCTGCGCCGGGATGCGCTGGGCGCCGGCGGCCCAGTCTTCCGGTGCGACAATTTTTTCGTTGACGATGGCCGGCACAGCGTTCTGGCGGACCAGAATCATTTCAACCTGATACAGGCTGTCGGCAAACGCCGTAGGTGCGACCAGTGTCAGTAGCAAGGTCAGAGAGCGAAACAGGCGCATACGGCGTCCTTCAAGCAGTTTTCGGAATGAGGCGTTCAAACAGCGCCTCCAGTGTATTGAAGCGCTCTTCCGGGCGCTCCATTGGCACCATGAATTTGAACATCGTGGCGCCTTCGAACTTGTAGCGGTTGGGCTGGCCCTGGATCAGCTTGATCAGCACCAGTGGGTCGACCGGGGTTTGCGCCTCGAACTCGATGCGACCGCCTTGCGGGCCGCCGTCGACTTTCTTGATGCCGAGCTGTTCGGCCTGCAGTTTCAGCAGGGTCAGGCGCACCAGATTCTTGGTCGGCTCCGGCAACAGGCCGAAGCGGTCGATCATCTCCACCTGCAGGTCTTTCAAGCCTTCCTCATCGGTAGCCGAAGCGATTCGTTTGTAGAGGATCAGCCGTGCGTGCACATCTGGCAAATAGTCTTCGGGAATCAGTGCCGGCAATCGCAGGTTGATCTCCGGACCGCCGCCCAGCGGTTGATCGAGGTTCGGCTGTTCGCCCTTGCGAATGGCTTTCACCGCGCGTTCGAGCATCTCCATGTACAGGGTAAAGCCAACCGCCTGAATCTGCCCGCTTTGACCGTCACCAAGCAATTCACCGGCACCGCGGATCTCCAGGTCGTTGGTGGCAAGCACGAAGCCCGCGCCGAGGTCCTGGGTGTTGGCGATAGCTTCCAGGCGCTTTTCCGCGTCCGGGGTGATTTGCTGGCGCGGCGGAGTCAGCAGGTAGGCGTAGGCCTGGTGGTGACTGCGACCGACCCGGCCGCGCAGCTGGTGCAATTGCGCCAGGCCGAACTTGTCGGCGCGCTCGATGATGATGGTGTTGGCGCTCGGCACGTCGATCCCGGTCTCGATGATGGTCGAGGCGATCAGCACGTTGAAGCGCTTATGATAGAAGTCGCTCATCACTTGTTCGAGTTCACGCTCGCGCATCTGCCCGTGGCCGATGGCGATCCGTGCTTCCGGCACCAGCTCGGCAAGGTCGGCGGCGCATTTCTCGATGGTCTTGACGTCGTTGTGCAGGTAATAGACCTGGCCGCCGCGCAACAGCTCGCGGAGCAAGGCCTCTTTGACCGTGCTCTTGTTCTGTTCCATGACGAAGGTCCGCACCGACAGCCGACGGGCCGGCGGCGTGGCGATGATCGACAGATCACGCATGCCCGAGACCGCCATGTTCAGCGTGCGCGGAATCGGCGTGGCGGTCAGGGTCAGAATGTCGACTTCACTGCGCAAGGCCTTGAGCTGTTCTTTCTGACGGACGCCGAAGCGGTGTTCTTCGTCGATGATCACCAGCCCGAGGTTTTTGATCTTCACATCGTCTTGCAGCAACTTGTGGGTGCCGATAACGATATCGATCTTGCCCTCGGCCAGTTCGGCGACCGCGGCGTTGATTTCCTTGGTCGACTTGAAGCGGCTCATCACTTCCACGGATACCGGCCAGTCGGCGAAGCGATCGCGGAAGCTGTTGTAATGCTGCTGGGCGAGCAGGGTGGTCGGCACCAGGATGGCCACCTGACGACCGCCGTGCACGGCAATGAAGGCCGCGCGCATCGCCACCTCGGTCTTGCCAAAGCCGACGTCGCCGCAGACCAGGCGGTCCATCGGCTTGGGCGCGAGCATATCGGCGCGCACCGCGTCGATGGTGGTTTGCTGGTCCGGGGTTTCTTCGAACGGGAAGCCGGCGCTGAAGGTCGCATAATCGGCTTTCGGGTCTTCGAAGGCATAACCTTCGCGAGCCGCGCGTCGGGCATAGATGTCGAGCAATTCGGCGGCCACGTCGCGTACCTGTTCGGCGGCTTTGCGTTTGGCTTTCTGCCAGGTTTCCGAACCCAGGCGATGCAGCGGGGCCAGGGCATCGTCGGTACCGGTGTAACGGGCGATCAAATGCAGGTTGGCCACCGGCACGTAGAGTTTGGCGCCCTCGGCGTAGGCGAGGGTGAGGAACTCGGCGGCCTGATTGTCGATTTCCAGGGTGGCCAGGCCCAGGTAGCGGCCGACCCCGTGATCGATGTGCACCACCGGCGCGCCTTCCCGCAGTTCGGTGAGGTTCTTGATCACTGCATCGTTATTGGCGTCGGCGCGTTTTTCCCGACGCCGGCGCTGCATCACCCGCTGACCGAACAGCGGGCTTTCGGCAATCAGTGCCAGTGACGGGTCATCCAGCACCAAGCCTTCGTCCAGCGGGGCAATGGTGATTGCCAGACGATGTTTGCTGGCCACGAAATCCGGCCAGCTATCGACGGTTTTCGGCCGCAGCTTCAGACGTTCGAGCAGTTCCAACAGCACTTCGCGGCGCCCGGCGGATTCCGCGGTAAACAGCACGCGGCCGGGAAACTCGTCGAGGAAACCTGCGAGTGCCGCCAGTGGCTCATTGGCCTTGGCTTCGATCGCCAGATTGGGCAATGGCTGGGCCGGGAAGCGTTCGCGACCGACGCCGGTTTCGACGTCCTGCTGGCTGGCGACTACCCGCGGCCAGTTTTTCAGGCGGGCAAAGCAGTCTTCCACCGGGAGGAACAGTTCGGCCGGCGGCAACAATGGACGCGATGGATCGACGCGGCGTTCTTCATAGCGGTTGCGCACATCGTTCCAGAAGTTCTCGGCGGCCTGTTCGATGCCCGGCAGGGAAAACACCTGGGTGTCCTGGGGCAAGTAATCGAACAGGGTCGAGGTTTCGTCGAAGAACAGTGGCAGGTAGTACTCGATACCGGCCGGAGTGATCCCGCTGCTCAGGTCCTGGAAGATCGGGCAGCGGCGGAAATCAACATCGAAACGCTCGCGAAAGCGCGCCTTGAAACGGGTGACGGCATCCTTTTGCAGCGGAAATTCCCGCGCCGGCAGCAGTCGCACCGAGGTGACCTTGTCGATGGAGCGTTGGTTATCCGGGTCGAAGGTGCGCAGGGTTTCGATTTCATCATCGAACAGGTCGATGCGGTAGGGCAGTTTGCTGCCCATCGGGAACAAATCGATCAGCGCTCCGCGCACCGCGAACTCGCCGTGCTCGTACACCGTATCGACGCAGCGGTAGCCGCTGGCTTCAAGCCGAGTGCGCATCTGGTCGACATCGAGCTTCTGGCCGATGTCCAGCACCAGGCTGCTGCCCAGCAGGAATTTGGTCGGTGCCAGGCGATGTAGGGCCGTGGTGATCGGCACTACCAAAACGCCATGACTGAGTTCCGGCAACCGATAAAGGCTGGCGATTCGCTGAGAAATGATGTCCTGGTGCGGCGAAAACAGGTCGTAGGGCAGGGTTTCCCAGTCCGGGAAATGCAATACCGGCAAATCAGGGGCGAAGAAACTCAGCTCCTGTTCCAGCCGTTCGGCACTTTGGCTGTCGGCGGTCAGGAGCAGGGTGAAGCGCTTTGCAGCGCTGGCAGCCTCGGCAATCGCCAGGCTGAGGGCGGCACCGGGCAGGTTGCCCCAGTGCTGTTTGCCTGCGGCGGCAGGGAGTAGCGGTAGACGCAGAACGGGCACGGAAGGTTGAGCTCCAAGCGTTGCGACAAAGTCGACGATTGTAGCTGGCGAAGGCACCGGCTGTCAGTTGCTGACTACTAAACAAAGGGCGAAAAGCGTGTCGCGACAGCCGCGCATTGATCCGAAGAGCAGTCGGCGGCATAATGTAGCCCCTTTTTTCTGCCCCTACATATGTGGAAGGTTCCCGTGACTCAGAAGCCCGACCAGTGTCTTGGTGAATGGATCGACCGTGAAGCACTCGCAGAAGCGATGATTCCGCTTATCGGTCAGCTCTACCGCAACAACAACGTGGTGAGCTCGATCTATGGCCGCAGCCTGATCAATCGTTCAGTCATAGCGATTCTCAAAGCTCACCGTTTTGCTCGTCATCGCCAGTCCGATGACAGCGAACTGTCCGTCCACGAAACGTTCCCTCTGCTCAAAGCGATGAGCGAGCTCAAGCTCGGCTCTGCTTCGGTAGACTTGGGCAAGCTGGCGGTCAAATTCAAGGCCGAAGGCAATGGCCGTACTGCCGAGCAGTTCGTCCGCGAAGAACTGGCCGATGTGGTCGGTCAGCAAAATGGTTCCGGCCGTACCGGCACTGACGTCGTGCTGTACGGCTTCGGTCGTATCGGCCGTCTGCTGGCGCGCATCCTGATCGAAAAAACCGGTGGTGGCGACGGCCTGCGTCTGCGTGCCATCGTGGTCCGCAAGGGCGCCGACAACGACCTGGTCAAGCGTGCCAGCCTGTTGCGTCGTGACTCGGTGCATGGTCCGTTCGATGGCACCATCGTTATCGATGAAGCCAACAACACCATCACCGCCAACGGTAACCTGATCCAGGTGATCTACGCGAAGAACCCTACTGAAGTGGATTACACCCAGTACGGCATCAAGAACGCGCTGCTGGTGGACAACACCGGTGTATGGCGTGACGCCGACGGCCTGGGCCAGCATCTGACCTGCCCGGGTATCGATCGCGTCGTTCTGACCGCGCCTGGCAAAGGCAAGCTGAAGAACATCGTGCACGGTATCAACCACGGCGAAATCACTGCTGACGACAAGATCGTGTCCGCGGCTTCCTGCACCACCAACGCCATCGTGCCGGTGCTCAAGGCAGTCAACGACAAGTTCGGCATCATCAACGGTCACGTTGAAACGGTTCACTCGTACACCAACGACCAGAACCTGATCGACAACTTCCACAAAGGCGATCGCCGTGGTCGTAGCGCCGCGCTGAACATGGTTATCACCGAGACCGGTGCTGCCACTGCCGCTGCCAAGGCGCTGCCTGAATTGGCTGGCAAGTTGACCGGTAACGCGATCCGCGTTCCAACGCCAAACGTGTCGATGGCCATTCTCAACCTCAACCTTGAGAAAGCCACCACCCGCGAAGAGATGAACGAGTACCTGCGCTACATGGCGCTGCACTCCGATCTGCATAAGCAAATCGACTTCGTCAACTCGCAGGAAGTGGTTTCCACCGACTTCGTTGGTTCGCGCCACGCCGGTGTGGTGGATGCTGAAGCGACCATCTGCAACGATAACCGCGTTGTCCTGTACGTCTGGTACGACAACGAATTCGGTTACAGCTGCCAGGTAGTGCGCGTGATGGAAGACATGGCCGGGGTAAACCCGCCAGCGTTCCCGCGCTAAGCCTTAGCCGCACATGAAAACGCCCCGACTTGTCGGGGCGTTTTTGTTTGTGCGGCAATCAAAAGATCAAGATTAAAAGATCAAGATCAAAAGATCGCAGCCTGCGGCAGCTCCTACGCCGACCGCGTACACCCCTGAATTAAAGGGTGTACGCCAATCATGTAGGAGCTGCCGCAGGCTGCGATCTTTTAGGCGAGTATCTGTCGCATAATGGCCGCCCCTGCTTGCAGGGCGAGTCAATTTCTGGAGGGACAGGTTTGCGCACGTGGCCAATGCAGGTTCTCAGTCTATTTCTGGTACTCAGCGCACTGTCGGGCTGTGGCAATGATGATTCGCTGGAAAGCTTCGGCGGTCCGACCATGGGCAGTACCTATTCAATCCAATACGTGCGGTACACCGGGATCCCCGGACCGGCCGAGGTTCAGCAGCAAGTCCAGCACATCCTCTCCGAGGTCGATCAGCAGATGTCGACCTACCGCAGCGATTCGGACATCGAGCGTTTCAACGATTTGCCGGCAAACAGTTGCCAGCCAATGCCTGAGTCGATCCTGCAGTTGGTGCGGGTCGGCGAGCAGCTGTCGATCGCAAGCGACGGCTCCTTCGATCTGACCGTAGAGCCGCTGTTGAACCTGTGGGGCTTCGGGCCCCAGGCTCGCGAGGAGAAAGTCCCGAGTGCCGAAGCTCTGGCTGAAGTCCGCCAGCGGGTCGGGCATGAGCATTTACGGATCGAGGGTGATCGGTTGTGCAAAGACGCGCCGGTCAACGTCGACTTCAATAGCATTGCCGCCGGTTATGCGGTGGACCAGATCGCCGGGAAGCTGACGGCACTGGGCATCGACAGCTATCTGGTGGAAGTCACCGGAGAACTCAAGGCTATCGGTAAAAAGCCCGATGGCTCACCCTGGCGGATCGCCCTGGAAGAGCCTCGGGACGATCAGCAAGTGGTCGAGCGGGTGATCGTGGTCGATGGTCACGGCGTATCCACTTCCGGCGACTATCGTAAATATTTCGAGCAGGACGGGCGACGTTATTCCCACACCTTCGACGCCCGTACCGGCAGGCCGGTCGAGCATACGTTGGCGTCAGTGACGGTGATTCATCCTTCGGCGTTGATGGCCGATGGCTTGTCGACGCTGTTGCTGATTCTGGGGCCGGAACGCGGTTGGGATTATGCAGAAAAACACCATATCGGCGCTTTTTTTGTGATGCGCACCGATAGCGGTTTCGTCACACGAAGCAGTCAGGCTTTTGTACGGCTGAGCGCGGATAAAACCAAGTGATTGCGGCGCGTTCGCGTCGAGTGCTGGCGATGTAGTGCAGGCAAAAGTAGCCTACGACGCGACCAAGGGTTAATGTGCGCGGCGTTGACGCTTCTATAGACTGTGTCCGGGTTTTATTACTGACCCCAAATTGTTCCTTCATGCCGCACAGGCCGGCATGATTTAGCCGCGGGTACCTGAGTGGTGCCGCGGCCTGTTCTGAGGAGTATGCATGGCTGTCTACAACTACGACGTGGTGGTGCTGGGTTCCGGCCCGGCTGGAGAAGGTGCGGCGATGAACGCCGTCAAGGCAGGGCGCAAGGTGGCGATGGTCGATAGCCGTCGCCAGGTCGGCGGCAACTGCACCCACCTGGGGACCATCCCGTCCAAGGCCTTGCGTCACTCGGTCCGGCAGATCATGCAGTTCAACACCAACCCGATGTTCCGGGCCATTGGCGAACCGCGCTGGTTCTCTTTTCCTGACGTACTCAAGAGTGCGGAAAAGGTGATTGGCAAGCAGGTTGCCTCGCGCACCGGTTATTACGCGCGCAATCGGGTTGACCTGTTTTTCGGCACCGGCAGCTTCGCCGACGAGCAGACCGTCGAAGTGGTCAGCGCCAATGGCATGGTCGATACGCTGGTGGCCAAGCACATCATTATCGCCACCGGTTCGCGCCCGTATCGCCCGGCCGACATCGATTTCAACCACCCGCGCATCTACGATAGCGATACCATCCTGAGTCTGGGCCACACCCCGCGCAAACTCATCGTCTATGGCGCCGGCGTGATCGGTTGTGAATACGCCTCGATCTTCAGTGGTCTTGGGGTATTGGTTGAGCTGGTGGATAACCGCGGCCAGCTGCTGAGCTTCCTCGACTCCGAGATCTCCCAGGCCCTGAGCTATCACTTCAGCAACAACAACATCACGGTGCGGCACAACGAGGAATACGACCGGGTCGAAGGCCTCGACAACGGCGTGATCCTGCACCTCAAATCCGGCAAGAAGATCAAGGCCGATGCCTTGCTCTGGTGCAACGGGCGTACCGGCAACACCGACAAGCTGGGCATGGAAAACATCGGGGTCAAGGTCAACAGCCGTGGCCAGATCGAAGTGGACGAGAACTATCGCACCTGCGTGCCGAACATCTACGGCGCCGGTGACGTGATCGGCTGGCCGAGCCTGGCCAGTGCTGCCCATGACCAAGGGCGTTCGGCAGCCGGCAGTATCGTCGACAATGGTAGCTGGCGCTTCGTCAACGATGTGCCGACCGGCATCTACACCATTCCGGAGATCAGCTCGATCGGCAAGAACGAGCAAGAGCTGACCCAGGCCAAGGTGCCATACGAAGTCGGCAAGGCGTTCTTCAAAGGCATGGCGCGAGCGCAGATCGCCGGTGAGCCCCAGGGCATGCTGAAGATCCTGTTCCACCGCGAGACTCTGGAAGTCCTCGGCGTGCACTGCTTCGGTTACCAGGCGTCCGAGATCGTGCACATTGGCCAGGCAATCATGAACCAGCCGGGCGAGCTCAATACCCTGAAGTACTTCGTCAACACCACGTTCAACTACCCGACCATGGCCGAAGCCTATCGGGTAGCGGCTTACGACGGCCTCAACCGGCTTTTTTGAGCGGCTCCGGCCGGTGGCCTGAGCCGGCCGGGGAGACCGATTTCAGCAATTCTCGAGAGTGGCGCTGGCCAAACCGGGAAAGTCTGTAATCAGGCTATCTACGCCGAAGTCGGCGAGCCTGCGCATCAGCGCGGGTTCGTTGACTGTCCACACCGAGACATGCAAACCCTGACGCTGCGCCTTCTCCAGGCGCTCAGGGGTGCACAGCGTCCAGTTCAAGGCAAGAATCTCACAGCCATAGCTTTGCGCGACCTTGATCGGGTCAAGCCAGGCGTATTCGGCAACCAGCCCGCGGGACAGATCCGGGGTCAGTTCCAGCGCGGCCTTCAGCACTTCCCTTGAGCTCGAGGTGATGGTGACCTTGTCCAGCAAGCCGAAGCGTTGGGCCATTTCGCGAATTGCCAGTACCGTGGTTACTGCGCGAGTGCGTGAAGGGCTCTTGACTTCAAGCTGCCAGTGCTCGAAATCACACTTCTCAAACAACTCCTCCAGGCGCGGAATCGGACATGGCTTGATCCAGCCCGGGCCGCCCTTGCGCGCATCGTAGGTCACCAGGTCGGCGGCCATTTGCTCGACCACCTTGCCGCGGCGGTCGGTGGTGCGTTTGAGCGTCGGGTCGTGGATTACCATCAACTCGCCGTCCATGGACAGATGCAGGTCCAGCTCGCAGCGACGTACCCCGTGCTTGAGGCACTGCTGAAAACTGGCCAGGGTGTTTTCCGGTGCTTCGCCTTTGGCGCCGCGGTGGCCGTAGATAAGGGTCACGGTTCTTCCTTAAAAAAGTTAATCGCCGGATAAATCGGTTTGTTCGCGGGCCAGGCGCCGCTCCTGCGCCTGTTTCTGCAAGATATAGCGGGCCAGCAACTGGCGCTGCGCGTCGGTCGGCGACTCGAACTCAGTGCCGATTTTGAACGTGCCGAAGCCCTCCGGTTCACAGTTCGTGACCTTGGCCCGCAACAGTAGGCCCAATGCCTGCGGCATCAGCAATAGCTTGATCGCCAGATGACTGTCGGGCGGGTAGGCGAGGTGATGTTCGAACTCGATACCGCCTTCGGACAGCACCACGTGCTGCGGCTCCTCGAACTTGTCGAGCACGGTCTGGGCGACCACCTGGCCGAGCAGGTCGATGCGCTTGTTCAGCACCTTCAGGTAGGCGGCCATGGTTCGATCGCGTTCGCTGATCTGCCGGAGCAGGTGCTGCGATTCGAACTCGCTCAGGTGCAGTTCGCTGAGCAGATTGAATAAAGTCGACTCATCCTGCAACACTTCCTGGCCTGTGGCTTCGTGGGCAGACAGGGGCCGAATTTCCAGTGCGATCGTGTCCTCGATACGGTAGTATTCGCGGCGATCTTCTTCATCTAATGTCGACATGGCGAACCCATGGTAGTAGCGGTGGTCTGAGTGTAAAGCTGGTTACCGACCCCCGCCACAAGGACGTTCCTTTTCCCTCCGAACAAGCCCCGACATGTTCAGACCTCTCTTCGTATTTATTGGCACGCGCTACACCCGTGCAAAGCGTCGCAATCATTTTGTGTCATTCATTTCCCTGACCTCGATGATCGGACTCGCCCTCGGCGTGGTCGTGATGATCGTCGTGCTGTCGGTAATGAACGGCTTCGATCATGAGATGCGCACCCGCGTGCTGGGCATGGTGCCCCACGCGACCATCGAGTCCGGTGAGCCGGTCAACGACTGGCAACGCCTGGCCGCCAAGGTCAAACAGAACCCGCAGGTGCTGGCGGTTGCGCCGTTCACCCAGATGCAGGGGCTGCTGACCAACAATGGCAAGGTTTCCAAAGTGCTGCTCAATGGCATCGACCCTGCGCAGGAGCGGCAGGTCTCGATCATTGATAACTTCATGCAGCAGGGCAAGCTCGACGACCTGGCCCCCGGTAGTTTCGGCATCGTCATCGGCGACAAGGCCGCGGCCAAACTGGGTGCGGCCATCGGCGACAAGCTGACCTTCGTCGCCCCGGAAGTCACCGTGACCCCGGCCGGGATGTTCCCGCGCATGAAACGCTTTACCGTGGTTGGCATCTTCCACGTCGGCGCCGGCGAGCTGGACGGTTACCTGGGCATTACCAATCTCCAGGATCTGTCCAGGTTGCATCGCTGGAAACCGGATCAGGTCCAGGGCCTGCGCTTGAAGTTCGACGACCTGTTCCAGGCGCCACGCACTGCGTGGAACATTGCCCAGCAGCTCGGCGAAGATCGCTTCTACGCCCGTGATTGGACCCGTACCCACGGCAACCTGTATCAGGCCATCCGCATGGAGAAAGCCATGATCGGCCTGCTGTTGCTGCTGATCGTTGCCGTCGCCGCCTTCAACATCATTTCCACGCTGGTGATGGTGGTGAACGACAAGAAGGGTGACATCGCGATTCTGCGCACCTTAGGCTCTACGCCGGGGCAGATCATGGCGATTTTCATGGTCCAGGGCACGGTGATCGGAGTGATCGGCACGCTGATCGGCGCCGTGGTCGGGATGTTCGCCGCGCTGAATGTCAGCGCCGCGATCTCCGGTCTGGAAAGCCTGCTCGGGCACAAATTCCTTAACGCCGACGTGTATTTCATCGACTACCTGCCGTCGCAGCTGATGGCCGAAGACGTGTTGATGGTAAGCGCCGCCGCGTTGGTCCTGAGTTTCCTCGCCACCCTGTATCCAGCCTGGCGTGCCGCGCGCACCCAGCCCGCGGAGGCGTTACGTTATGAGTGAGTTGGGCATGAGTGAAAAAGCAATCTTGAGCTGCCGCGACCTGGGCAAATCCTACGAGGAAGGTCCGGAGTCGGTGGTGGTGTTGTCCGGCCTGCAACTGGAGTTGCATCCGGGTGAACGGGTGGCGATCGTCGGCACTTCCGGTTCGGGCAAAAGTACCTTGCTCAACCTGTTGGGCGGCCTCGATACGCCGTCCTCGGGCAGTGTCTGGCTGGCTGGTGAAGAGCTCTCGGCCCTCAACGAAAAGGCCCGGGGCCTGCTGCGCAACCGTTCACTGGGTTTCGTCTATCAGTTCCACCACTTGCTGCCTGAATTCACCGCCCTGGAAAACGTCTGCATGCCGCTGTTGATCGGCCGCACGGCGATTCCCGAAGCGCGCAAGCGGGCCCAGGTATTGCTCGAGCGAGTAGGGTTGGGTCATCGCCTGGAGCACAAACCGGCGGAGCTGTCCGGTGGCGAGCGCCAGCGTGTGGCGATTGCCCGGGCCCTGGTCAACAACCCGGGACTGGTGATGCTCGATGAACCGACCGGCAACCTCGATTCCCACACTGCTCAAGGCATTCAGGATCTGATGCTGGAACTCAGCACTTCGATGCGCACCGCGTTCCTGGTGGTGACCCACGACATGAACCTGGCCCGGCAGATGGATCGCGTCCTGCATCTGCAGGAAGGTTTCCTGACGCCCATCTGATTGGCCGAAACCCGGCGCTTGATTCAGGCGTCGGGTCTTTTATTTTCATACGGTGCCCCAGCGAATGTTCAGACCGTTATCGATTTTTATCGGCACGCGCTATACCCGCGCCAAGCGCCGCAATCGCTTTGTTTCGTTCATCTCGATGACCTCGATGATCGGCCTCGCCCTGGGTGTGCTGGCGATGATCGTGGTGCTGTCGGTGATGAACGGCTTCCAGCGTGAGATGAGCTCGCGCATCCTCGGCATGGTGCCCCACGCGACCATCGTCGGCGTCAACCCGATCGATGATTGGCAGCCGGTGGCCGCCGCCGCGATGAAGAACCCCGAAGTGACTGCTGCAGTGCCGTTCACCGAGATGGAGGGCATGCTGTCCTATAAGGGTTCGATGCAGCCGATCCAGATCAGCGGCGTCGACCCGGCGCAGGAAGGCAAGGTCTCGATCGTCGCCCAGCACATTGTCCAGGGTCGCCTGGATGCGTTGAAACCCGGTGAGTTCGGGGTGGTGCTGGGTGAAATCACCGCGCGGCGCTTTCGCTTGAATGTCGGCGACAAACTGACCTTGATTGTCCCGGAAATCAGCTCGGCACCCGGTGGCATCACGCCGCGCATGCAGCGGCTGAATGTGGTCGGGGTGTTCAAGGTCGGTGCCGAACTCGACGGTTCGATGGCGCTGATTCACCTCGCCGACGCCGCGCAAATGCAGCATTGGCAACCGAACCAGGTGCAAAGCGTGCGCCTGGCGGTGAAGGATCTGTATGCCGCGCCACAGGTGTCGAGCGACATCGCCAGCGGCCTGGGGGCTGACTACAAGGCCGATGACTGGACCCACACCCAAGGCAGCCTGTTCAGCGCGATGAAGATGGAAAAGACCATGATCGGCCTGTTGTTGCTGATGATCGTTGCTGTGGCGGCCTTCAACATCATCGCCACCTTGATCATGGTGGTGAACGACAAGGGCGCGGACATCGCGATCCTGCGCACCATCGGCGCGACTCCCGGGCAGATCATGGCGATCTTCATGGTTCAGGGCACAGTGATCGGGATAGTCGGTACCTTGATTGGCGGAATCCTTGGCGTGATCGCGGCGTTGAATGTCAGCGAACTGGTGGGTTGGCTGGAGCGGGTCAGTGGTCAGCACATCTTCAGTTCTGATGTGTACTTCGTCAGCAATCTGCCGTCCGAGCTGCAAGGCGCGGATGTGGCGCTGATCTGCTCCGCAGGTTTTATCCTGAGCTTCCTGGCCACGGTATACCCGGCCTGGCGCGCATCGAAGATCCAGCCGGCGGATGCGCTGAGATATTCGTAAGCAGATAAACCGCTATCGCGAGCAGGCTCGCTCCCACAGTGGATCTATGTCGTTCACATCTTAGTGGTCCGACGCAGATCTAATGTGGGAGCGAGCCTGCTCGCGATGGGGCCGATCCTGCTGGCATCAATCTACCCTTGGCAACTCAATCACAAACCGCGTCCACCCAGGCTCCGACTCACAGCGGATCTGCCCGCCATGGGCGCGGATGATCGACTGGGTAATTGCCAGCCCCAGCCCTGCATGTTCGCTGCTGCCTTCACGGCGAGCCGGGTCGGCCCGATAGAAACGATCAAACAGTCGCGGTAGCAACGCTTGGGAAATCCCGTCCCCGCTGTTCTCGATGCTCAGACTCGGGCCTTGTGCGGTATCGGCAATCCGCACGCTCACCTGACCTTGCACCGGGGTAAATCGCAGGGCGTTATCCAGCAGATTGGAGAGGGCGCGACGCAGCATGCTGCGGTCTCCGGCGAAGCTCGCGCTGCCTTCACGGGTCAGGCTGACCCGTGCGTCCTCCGCCAGTGGGGCGAAGAACTCCAGCAGCAGATCGACCTCATCCGCCAGCTGCAAAGGCTCGCGTTTGGGGGTGAGCAAACCGTGATCGGCCTTGGCTAGATACAGCATGTCGTTGACCAGTTGCGCCATCCATTGCAGCTCTTCGAGATTGCTGTGCAGCGCTTCGCGATAGTCCTCCAGCGGCCGAGGGCGGGTGAGGGTGACCTGGGTGTGGGTCAGCAAGTTCGACAGCGGCGTGCGCAGTTCATGGGCGATGTCGGCGGAAAACGCCGAAAGCCGCTGGAACGAATCATCCAGGCGCCCAAGCATGGCGTTGAACGTGTGGGCCAGTTCGGCGAGTTCGGCCGGCATCTGATCCTCGGGCAGGCGTTTGGTCAGCGAACTGGCTGACACACTGGCGGCAACTTCACTCATGCGTCGCAGCGGGCGCAAACCGCTGCGCGCCGCCCAGGCGCCGAGCAGTGCAGTGGCCAGCGCCGACAAACCGACCGTCAACCAGATCAAGTGCTGCATGCGTTGCAGGAAGTGTTGGTGGTGAGTGATATCAAGCATCAGGCTCAGCACTGGCGAGTCCGGCTTCTGCGGATCCAGCGCGGCGCTGTAGACCCGGTAGGCGGTGCCGCTGCTGTGCAGGCTATGCAGGCCGGGTGCGCTCGGTAAATCGGCGGGCAGGGCGCTTGAGCTGTCGAACCAGACGCTGCCATTTGCTGCACTGACTCGCAGCGACAGGTCCGGTTGGTGGCTGAGTTCATCCTGCAACCGGGCTTTGCGTTCAGCGAAGCGGGCCGGGTCGTCGGCGCCTTGCAGAGCGCTGCGCAGGGCGATCAGTTTGCTGTCGAGCAGTTGCTGATCGAGCTCGATGAAATGCCCCTCACTGGCGCGACTGAACAGCACCCCGGCCAGCAACGACACCACCGCGGTGCAGGCGGCAAACAATAAGGCCAGGCGACTGCTCAGAGAAAGCCGGCGCATCAGACCGGGCGCTCTTCGAGCACATAACCCATGCCGCGCACGGTATGAATCAACTTGTTGGGGAAGTCATCGTCGATCTTCAGGCGCAAGCGTCGAATCGCCACTTCGATGACGTTGGTGTCACTGTCGAAATTCATGTCCCAGACTTGCGAGGCAATCAGCGACTTGGGCAGTACTTCACCCTGACGGCGCAACAGCATCTCCAGCAAGGCGAACTCCTTGGCGGTCAGGTCAATGCGCTGGCCACCGCGTTCGACCCGCCGGCGGATCAGGTCCAGGCGCAAATCGGCCAGTTGCAGGCTGGTTTCCTGGGTTGTGGCACTGCCGCGGCGCAACAGGCTACGCACACGGGCAAGCAGTTCGGAGAAGGCGAAGGGTTTGACCAGGTAGTCGTCGGCCCCCAGTTCGAGGCCGTGCACACGGTCCTCCACTGCATCGCGGGCGGTCAGAAACAGGACCGGCATGTCCAGGCCAGCGCTGCGCACGGCTTGCAGAATCTGCCAACCGTTGCGACCGGGCAGCATCACATCGAGAATCAATAGTGCGTAATCGCCGGTCAGCGCCAGGTGTTGGCCGGTGGTGCCATCGGCCACCAGTTCGGCGTTAAAACCCGCCTCACTCAGGCCCTGACGCAGGTACTGTCCGGTTTTCGGTTGGTCTTCGACGATCAGCAGTTTCATGGGCGACTCATGGCAAACGGACGGGAGCTTTATACCTTGGCCGGCCGAGATGGGTTGCAACCTGACAAAGTTGTAATCTAGCAGTCAGCTGACTGGCAGCGGCGCGGCTTTAAAGTGTCCCACAGGCTGAACCTTATCTTGCTGGAGTGTGACTATGTTTTTGCGAATTCGACGGGTGCTTGCCGGTTGCCTGCTGGCGTTGAGTTTTCCCGTCTGGGCGTCGCCAGCGCATACCTACAGCTTCGGCGCGTCGGCGCCGGCGGCGAAAGCCACGCGCACGGTCGAAGTAGTGATGGGCGACATGACTTTCAGCCCCAAGTCGCTGGAGATCAAGGTCGGTGAGACGGTGCGCTTTGTGCTGATCAACAAGGGCCAGTTGCTGCACGAGTTCAACTTGGGCGATGCGGCAATGCATGCCAGGCACCAGCAGGAAATGCTGCAGATGCAGCAGAGCGGCATGTTGACCCCGACCGCGATGAAGACTGCAGCAAAATCCCCGGACGCCATGGATCACGCGGCAATGGGCCACGGCTCAAAGGCCGGCATGGCCCATGGATCGAGCATGAAGCATGACGACCCCAACAGTGTGCAGGTGGAGCCGGGCAAAACCGCTGAATTGACCTGGACCTTCAGCAAGGCCGGCAATCTGGAGTTCGCCTGCAACATCCCCGGCCACTATCAGGCAGGCATGGTCGGCAAGCTGAACGTCAGCCAGTAAGCGCCTGGCGCTCAAAAGCGGGAGCAAAGGCTGATAGACTTGTCGGGTTTATTTAGTCAGGTTCCCGCCATGCATCCCGCAGCCGAACATTCGCCGCTGGGCAAGTCCAGTGAATACATTTCTACCTACACCCCGTCTCTGCTGTTTCCGATCCCCCGTGCGGCGAAATGGGCCGAACTGGGCTTGAGCGCCGAAACCCTGCCTTACAAGGGCGTGGACTTCTGGAACTGCTTCGAGCTTTCCTGGTTGCTGCCGTCCGGCAAACCGGTAGTGGCCATCGGCGAGTTCAGCATTCCTGCGGACTCGCCGAACATCATCGAGTCAAAGTCTTTCAAGCTGTACCTCAACTCGTTGAACCAGACGCCGTTCGCCGATCGTCAAAGCCTGGAAGCGACCTTGCAAACCGACCTGTCGGCTGCAGCCGGCAAACCGGTGGGCGTGCGGATTCGCAGCCTGAGCGAAGTCGAGGCCGAAGGTGTGGCCGGGTTGCCGGGGGTGTGCATCGATGAACTGGATGTCAGTGTCAGCGATTACCAGCAGCCGCGCCCGGAACTGCTGCGCTGCGACGAGTCGCGAGTGATCGAGGAGAGCGTCCACAGCCATTTGCTCAAATCCAATTGCCCGGTGACCGGCCAGCCGGACTGGGGCAGCGTTGCAGTGGAGTATCGCGGCGCAGCGCTGGACCACGCCAGCCTGCTGGCCTATCTGGTGAGCTTCCGTCAGCACGCGGACTTCCATGAACAGTGTGTGGAGCGGATCTTTCTCGACCTGCAACGGCTGCTCAAGCCGGAGAAACTCACGGTGTATGCACGTTATGTGCGCCGGGGTGGGCTGGATATCAATCCGTATCGCAGTACTGAGGCGGTGGAGTTGCCTAACCTCAGATTGGTTCGCCAGTAAGGCCTGAGGAATGCGGTGCTCCCAAAAGATCGCAGCCTTCGGCAGCTCCTACGGGATTTGCGTTTACCCCCGAGATTGCGGATGTACGCGGTCGGCGTAGGAGCTGCCGCAGGCTGCGATCTTTTGATCTTGCTTCCAAAAACAAAAAAGCCCCGCTTCAAAGAGCGGGGCTTTTGTATTCGGGGGGGCTTAGATCCCCATGTTGCCGAGCGCTATCACGATATTGCGCAAGGTGCCGGCAATTGCTGGATGGTCGACTTCGAAGCGTTCTACGGCGAGGTTGACGCCATCGGCCAGGCTGGTGTCCTGGGTTTTTCTCTCGATTTCGATCTCGAGTTGGATCTGTTGCATCAGCAATTGCAGATCGGCGCGTTCCGCTTCCGAAAGCGGTGGGTTCTGCTCCAATTGCTCGCGCAGGGTATCGAGTTGTTTTTGCAGGTCGCGGGCAGGCATGGCGTTCTCCCTTTATTGATAGGCACAGGGATGGACCACTACGGCAGGCTAAAGATCCATTCCCTGACCTTAGAGTAATCCACTCCATCGCCAAGTGCATGATCTTGATCAAATCAAGGCTTTTCCCCCTTGAGGCGTCGCAGGCTGATATCGGCCAGGCAAGTATCGAGTTCGCCCAGATGATCGATCACCGAATGCACCCCGAGACCGAACAGTTGCAGCGTCGCCTTGCCGCGTTTGTGCTCGCGCGCTTGCTGGCTCAACGCCTGCCATTCGTTGGGTGCCAGCCCGCACAGCGAGCCGCAGGAGGCCAGGCCGATGGTCCAGAGCCCGGCGTTGAGACCGGCCTGCAGCAGGCGCGGCTCCCCGCTGACCAGCACACAGCCATCCAGGCGTTCGACATTCAGCGCCATCAGCGCCTGCCAGCAGGCATTCGGTGCCGGCCATTGGCGGCTGGTTTCGGCGGTGCGGGTGGGTTTGATCCAGTCCGGCAGCGAGGCCGCGAGATCGTGGCTGACCCCCGGCGGCAGCTCATCCAGCCAGGCGCAGGGGACGCCCTGGCGTTGCAAGCTATGCAGGATGTCCAGCGCGCCCGGGGTGGCATTGGCAGGCTCGTGGGGCGGTTGATCGGGGTTGTGCTGACGCGTACGGGCGCCGAAATCGACCAGGCAGCCACTGAGGCCAAACAGCACGGCGGTCAAGGCTGGAGCGGCTACGGGTAAGGTTTCGGCGTACGGCATATCAACATCCCTGAAATGCCTCTCAGACTAGTCATAGCCGATGACAGTTGAATGACATCGGTATGAATCGGCTGAGGCGAAACCGGGTTCGCAGCAACGCGTCTCTGCGAATGCTGCGTAATAGAGGCGATCCGACTTATACTAGCGCCCATCTCGCCAGGGCCTGGTCCCTGTGACAGAACATCCAAGGAGTTTTTGCTATGCGCTGGAGCAATCGTCTGGCTCAGCTATGTGTGTGTGCCAGCGTTATGCTGGTTCCGTTTGTTGCCCAGGCAGCGACGGAAGAAGATCCTTGGGAAAGTGTCAATCGGCCGATTTTCCGCTTCAACGATCTGCTGGATACCTATGCCCTCAAGCCCCTGGCGCAAGGCTATCAGGCGATCACGCCGCAGTTCCTTGAAGACGGCGTCCACAATATGTTCCGCAACGTCGGTGACGTCGGCAACCTGGCCAACGATGTGTTGCAGGCCAAACCCCGGGCGGCGGGAGTCGACACGGCGCGCTTGATGTTCAACACCACCTTCGGTCTCCTCGGTTTCTTCGACGTCGGGACCAAAATGGGCCTGCAGCGCAACGACGAAGACTTCGGTCAGACCCTCGGCTACTGGGGCACGGGCAGCGGTCCGTACGTCATGCTGCCATTCCTGGGCCCAAGTACCCTGCGTGACGCGCCTTCCAAGTATGTAGACAGTTACACCCAACCGTACCGCTACATGAACAACATCCCGGCGCGGAACATGGCAATCGGCATGAGTATCATCGACACCCGTGCCAGCCTGTTGTCGAGCGAGAAGCTGATCAGCGGCGACAAATACGTATTCATTCGCAATGCCTACCTGCAAAACCGCGAATTCAAGGTCAAGGACGGTCAGGTCGAAGACGACTTTTAAAACCGAACCCTGCAAACAACGAAGGCGGCCAATGGGCCGCCTTCTGTGTTTTTGTCCGGGATCAATTCATTGAGAGGATTGTAAGCCCAAGTTTCTGAGCCTCTTTGACCCAGACCACCTCGGTCTCGGCTTCCAGCCCTGCGAGTGCCGCATGTTCGGACTCGATGCGCACGCTGAGCCGGTCACCGACCTTGAATGAACGCTGCGCCTGCACTTGCATGCCACTGCTGGAAAGGTCCACGCAGACCGCCGTTACCACCAAACCTGCATGGATCAGGGTGATTTCAGCATCCACCCGCATGCGGATGAAGTCGCGCTTTTCACTGTAGTCACGATCGTTTTGGCCCATGGTCTCTATCCTTCGATTCCGTTACGGTTGTGCCTGTTCTTATAACTCCCGGTCATTTGCGATGTAAAGACGTCAGGCGACCATCGGCATGAGCTTGAAACGACCCGCGGATGGGAGTACCGTCTGCGCCTTAGAAGGGCACCTCTGATAACGCACAAATAGGGCAATAAGCTCCGACGGTTGCGACTCAGAGAGGCTAGAAAGCGAATCCAGTAGCGTGAGCCCGGCCCAAGCCTCGCCCACCTACGCCAACCTTATTCTGGCGCCGTTTGCCCACATGCAGAAAACCAGTGCCACACTGCTGATAATCGACGACGACGAAGTAGTGCGCGCGAGCCTTGCGGCCTATTTGGAAGACAGCGGATTCAGTGTCCTTCAGGCCAGCAATGGCCAGCAGGGTCTCAAGGTATTCGAGCAAGCAAAGCCCGATCTGGTGATCTGCGATCTGCGCATGCCACAGATGGGCGGACTCGAACTGATTCGTCAGGTAACCGACCTGTCCCCGCAAACGCCGATGATCGTTGTTTCTGGCGCGGGCGTCATGAATGACGCGGTCGAGGCACTGCGTCTCGGCGCGGCGGACTACCTGATCAAGCCCCTCGAAGACCTGGCCGTGCTCGAGCACTCTGTGCGCCGGGCCCTGGATCGCGCGCGCCTGCTGCTGGAGAACCAGCGCTACCGCGAGAAGCTGGAAACCGCCAACCGTGAGCTCGAAGCCAGCCTGAACCTGTTGCAGGAAGACCAGAACGCCGGGCGCCAGGTGCAGATGAACATGCTGCCGGTCAGCCCCTGGACGATCAACGAATTCCAGTTCGCACACCAGATCATCCCGTCTTTGTACCTCTCCGGTGATTTCGTCGACTATTTTCGGGTCGACGAGCGTCGGGTAGCGTTCTATCTGGCAGACGTATCCGGCCATGGCGCGTCATCGGCATTCGTCACCGTCCTATTGAAGTTCATGACCACGCGGTTGTTGTTCGAGTCCAAGCGCAACGGCACCTTGCCGGAATTCAAGCCTTCGGAAGTCCTCGGTCATATCAACCGTGGCCTGATCAGCTGTAAGCTAGGCAAACATGTCACGATGGTCGGTGGAGTCATCGACGAGGAGACAGGTTTGTTGACCTATAGCATTGGCGGTCATCTGCCTTTGCCTGTGTTATACACCCCGACCAGTGTTCGTTATCTGGAAGGGCGTGGTCTGCCGGTGGGCTTGTTCAACGAAGCCACCTACGAGGATCATGTGATGGAATTGCCGCCGACATTCAGTTTGACGCTGATGTCCGATGGCATTCTGGACCTTTTGCCCGAGCAGACACTCAAAGAGAAAGAGGCCGCCTTACCTGAACGGGTAAGATCGGCGGGCGGCAGCCTGGATGGTCTGCGGCAGGTATTTGGATTGGCCACGCTAGGGGAGATGCCGGATGATATCGCCCTGTTGGTGTTGAGCAGGAATCTTTAATGAGTACTGGAAGAATCCAGTTCGCCGAGCAGGACGGCACATTCGTCCTGAAATTCGTCGGTGAAGTGCGCCTGACCCTGTGTTCGGCGTTGGATGCGACTATCGAGAAGATCTTCACCTCGCTGAATTTTACAGCGATCGTGATCGATCTGACCGAAACCCGCAGCATAGACAGCACGACCCTGGGTCTGCTGGCCAAACTGTCGATCCTTTCGCGGCAGAAGGTCGGCCTGTTGCCGACAGTTGTCACCACCCACGAAGACATCACCCGGCTCTTGCAGTCAATGGGCTTCGATCAGGTGTTCAACATCGTCGATCGCCCGATCCCATGCCCGGAAAGCCTGACCGACTTGCCATCCCAGGATCAGTCGGAAGAAGTGGTGCGGATCAAAGTGCTCGAAGCGCACAAGATCCTCATGGGCCTCAACGACTCCAACCGCGAAGCCTTCCACGACCTGGTGAACGCCCTCGAGCGTCAATGACCGTAGCCGGCTTCAGCGCATAAAAAAGGGCGAACCCGCGAGGGTTCGCCCTTTTTGCATGGGCCAGGTGTGGGTCAGAGCTTGGCTTGCAGCAACGCTTCGAGTTTTTCCTGGTCGCGGGAAAACTGACGAATACCTTCGGCCAGCTTCTCGGTCGCCATGGCGTCCTCGTTGGAAGCCCAGCGGAACTGACTCTCGGTCAGGCTCTGACGGGGTTCGCCAGCGTTGCCTGGGGCCAGCTTGCGCTCGAGCTTGCCAGTGTCCGCAGCGAGTTTCTCCAGCAGATCCGGGCTGATAGTCAGGCGATCACAGCCAGCCAACTGCTCGATCTGGTTCAGATTGCGGAAGCTGGCACCCATGACCACCGTCTTGAAGCCATTGGCCTTGTAGTAGTTGTAGATGCGAGTGACCGACTGCACGCCCGGATCATCAGAGCCGGTGTAGTCAGTACCGCTGCTCTTCTTGTACCAGTCGTAAATCCGGCCCACGAACGGCGAAATCAGGAACACCCCGGCATCGGCACAGGCAACCGCCTGGGCGAAGGAAAACAGCAGGGTCAGGTTGGTCTGAATACCTTCGCGCTCGAGTTGCTCGGCAGCGCGGATACCTTCCCAGGTGGAAGCGACCTTGATCAGTACGCGTTCATGGCCAATACCGGCCTTGTCATACAGCTCGATCAGACGATGCGCGCGCTTCAATACCGCGTCAGTGTCGAACGACAGGCGTGCATCCACTTCAGTGGAAATACGCCCAGGAATCACCTTCAGAATCTCTTGCCCGACCGCCACGCCAAAACGATCGCTGGCCAGACCGAGATCGCCCTTGCAGTCGCTGATACAGGCGTTCAGTAACTCGGCATAACCTGGAATGGCCGCGGCCTTGAGCAGCAGCGAAGGATTGGTGGTGGCATCCACCGGTTTGACCCGAGCGATAGCTTCAAAATCGCCAGTATCGGCAACAACGGTGGTGAACTGCTTGAGTTGATCCAGCTTGGAAGTCATAAGCGTGCTCTGTCCTGTGGGTCTGTTGACATTACCCGAGCGCTGACAGCCACTCAAGGGTGCGTATGCATCTCGACGGCCCCAGCGGCAACTACCTGAAAACAGGCGTTTGAAAGGCGGGGCGCGGTATCGATAAATACGATGCCGAAATGGGGCACAGGTTCAAATAAAGTGACGGTTAGCGGCCTTTGAGCAACCGAGATCTTGATCAGCTCAGTGGGTTGGCGGATTCAAGCGTGTGTCGAGCGCGAACCCTTCTTGCCGCACGACCTCATACAGCCCTTCAGCCAGATCCGGATTCATCACAATGTTCCAGCTGTGTCGAGAGACCGCCGATGGAATCAGGATAAAGGGGTGCTGCGCCAGAAGCTCATCGCCAAATTGCTGTTGGCCAAGGCTGGGCGTGCCCGGCACCAGCCAGTTCGGGTTAGGGACATCGTCTGGAGTCACACGGTGCACCCGGGACAGATCGAGGATGCGCGCGCCAGTCAGGACATGGGGGACAGTGTCGAGGGCGCGGAAGCTTTTATGGACCGCAACCTCGAGGATTGCCGTCGAGGGATCAGCAGAACTGTAAACCGCTTTGATTCCCTTCGAGTTCCAGCGACCACCGCCCAATTCTGCGCCAATACCACTGAACCAGGTCGCGGCATGCTCTTTGCGGTCAAGACGCCAGAGGCAGAGTTCCGTACTTCCAGGCGCCAAGACCATCAAGAATAAACCCCATAGTCCATACGGGTCAGGAAGTCATCGACCAGCTCAAAGCCCACCTGCGTGGTCAGCAAATCGATTGGAGCGCGGCCTTCCAGGCCCAGCGCAGGCGTCACCATCCAGTTCGCCGCTTCCTGGAGGTCGCCAAACACGCCCTCAGCCTTGCTCAATACCTTGGCCAAGCGCCAAGCGCTGCTGCTCTGCTCGGACGTGAGTGGTTCAGGATTCTTGATGCGCCGCTGCACGGTGCGATCAGAAAGGCCGATGATTTTGCCGAAGACCTGCTTGTCTTTGAAGCGAGCGACCGACTGAACGAAGCTGATCACTGCGTCTGAAGGAAACCCTCTTTCAATCAGCTCATGAACCTCGAAAGCACTTCGCGCATGCGGTGGCCGGCTGCCAAACAGCAACTGCAGGGGCTTCGTTGGATCTTGGGATTGGTAATGATGTACTTCGCCTTGGACTGCCATAGGTGGTCACCTCGCTCGCGCCATATGGCGAAAGTATAGTGCCAGATGGCAGTGGGTGGCGAGTTTTGAACTGAGGGAAGCAAAAAGGTGTAGGGATCGGGCCGCACGCTGTACATGAAATGCAATACATCGGGGGTCAGTAGTGGCGTTGTGCCTTGGTGCAAACTGCCGAGTGTTGTTGGCGGCAGCGCATTTGTCGATTCTGTTGAAAGGTATTGCTCGGTGTAGGCCAATTCATACTGCGCCTGTTTGGGTGATCTGACTTACAGTGCATTAGAACGCTATTAATATCGTGTCATGACTGCGCGACCGGATCCTTGTCAAACCACCTTCAGGGTGTGAAGACGCTGGTTACTGTGCTGCGCTGATGTCCACCAATCTGTGGATGCAATTGGGGCGTTGATCGAGTAGTTCTATTGAGCCATGAAGAACCGGAGGTCTGTCAGGCCGAACAGGCGGACCACCCAGCGAGCCGCCTCTTCGTACAAGAGGGTGATCGGACGATTACCTGATTGAATTGTAGAAGGATGAGTCGAATGGAAGAACTCAGTGATCCGCCTAAGGAAGCCGTAGCCACACCTGCGTCAGCCGATCCTAGTCGCGTCATTGCTTCGTTGTCCCGCGACGGGGTCAGCCTCGAGCTGAAGACCATAGACCTTTGCTTTCTGGCCGGGCTCTATCTGCGCGCAGACAAGGCCGCTCTGGCGTCATTCGAGGAGGAAGTGCTCGTGGATCTGTTCGGCCAGGTCTGCGATATCGTAGACCCTACTGCGGAAAATCCACGTAAACGCGCCACTCATGCAATCCAGCGCTTGCGTGAGCAACGCATGCTCGCTCGTGTCGATGGAGCGGGTGTTGTTCATGCCGGCGAGTACGCCTTGACTCGATTGGCCGCTGCGGTGGTGGAGTATTTTCTAGCCGATGAAGCCCTTACCCGGGAAAGTCTGACACTGTTGACTGGCACCCTTCGTGCGCAACTGGTTGCGATACTGGACGCCGCACAAAAGGCAGGGGATGAGCGGGCATGGCGCGAGGGAGTTATTGGGCCACTGCGGGTGACGGTGGGCGATCTGGTAGCAGGTATTGAGCGCCGTCAGCGGGGACTCGATGCCCAACAGGAGGAGGTGCAGTCCGAGATCGCTGAGTTGTTGGTAACGGATTGGTTTCATGCAGTGGATCGCTGCCAGGCACTGCTGGATACCACAACCGTCACACTACGCGAGCTGAACGAGGTTTTGCTCCGCGACACTCATCACTTGGTCGAATCACTGCAGCACATCCAGTCGCTTGCCACCGTTGCCCGATATTTCGAAGCTGAGGAGGTTGCTCAGCGAGTGATCGAGCACATCGACCGCATTGCCGATTGGGGAGGTGCCCGACAACACGCTTGGTCCGAATACTACCGGCGAGTGCATCGATATCTACGCGATGTGGTTCGGCTGGATCCTGATCGAGCGTTGAGTCAGCGTCTGCTTGATCAACTGGCTGTCTGGCCATTGAAGCCTTTTTTTCTGCTGGTGGCTGAGGTGCCTTCGATTCGTCTTCTGCGTTCGCTGGAGCTCAAAGTCGAGCGTCCCGCGGTGGCTCGGGCACGGGTTGACCGTGAGGCGAATCCGCAATGGGTCGAGCCCGAGGATCAGATCGCAGATATCGAGGTCCTGACCAAAGCGGCCGTTGAAGGCGGCTCACGCACGCTCGCGGCGGTACTTGAGCAGGTACTTGCCGGACTACCCATATCTGAGCATTACCTGGCAGTCGGGCGGGTGGCGAGCGTGCTGGTTAAAATTGCCCACGTCTCCAGCGCAAGAGAGCGTCGATGGGAAGTCGTGCTCGATGAACTGGAAGTCGAGGAATGGAACGTAGATGCGAACAAGGAGAAGTTGTGATGGAGGCAGGATTCCAAACACTCGAAGCGGTCATCGTCGATGAGAGTTTTCCTGAGGTGGACCTGATGTTGCGACGCGGCCGTCATATCGGTCGCGACGATGGTCTGCTTTACGAATACTTGGTCGACGCCCAGGCGCTGCTCGAGCTTTTTTACCGCCGATTTGGTTGTGAGCTGGTTCAGCGCAGCGACGGTTTTTTTTTCTTGCTACCCACGGGGGATCGATTGGGCCGTCGACAGCTATCCCCAGGTGAAATGCTGGTTGGGCAAACACTCGCGCTACTTTATTTGGATCCAGCCACGCTCCAGCACGGAGGGGCGGTGACCCGCGACGACGTATTGCAGCGGCTATCGGGGTTACTTGGCGCCGAACGACTGTTCTTTACGTTGTATCCGCGTAAGCAAAAGTATATCGAGCACACGGCAGGCGAATACATCCGTTCGCAAGTCTCAGAAGTGCTACGTCGCCTGGCTGATTTGGGTTTTGTCGACCTTTTCGAGGAAAGCCGTATTCGGATGCGCCCGGCCTTGATGCGTTTTGCGGACCCGGTACGTGGCCTTCAGAATTCCCAGTCAGCACTTGAGCAACTGGTCGGTCGCGGCGAGTTGGCTCTCGGAAGTAACGACAGCGAGGAAGAAGAAGGCGTACAGAATGATGAAGGGGGCGACTCATGAATCGTACTCGCGCCGTTGCTCTGGCCCTGGTGAACTGGAAAGGAGTGTTCTACGAGCGATATCTACTTGATCGGCATGTAACAGCGCTGGAAGGTGCCAATGGATCAGGCAAGACCACAGTAATGATTGCCGCCTATGTGGTGTTATTACCCGATATGTCACGGCTGCGCTTTACCAACCTTGGCGAGACAGGCGCGACGGGTGGTGACAAAGGGATCTGGGGGCGGCTAGGCGAGGCGGGACGGCCTTCATATGTCGTTCTTGAATTCGCCCTGGAAGGGCAACGTCGCCTGATTGCCGGTGTAAAGCTGGAGCGCAAGGGCGAACCCTCTGTTGAACCGACTCCCTTCATCGTTTCCGGCCTGGAAGATAACGTTCGCTTACAGGATTTGTTGTTGCTTGGCCAAGGTGACAGCGAGGTGGTGCCTGAAATTCAAGAGCTGCGCGAGACCAGTGCTCGGCTTGGCGGACGTCTGCAGGTATTCGCTTCGGTGCGGGAATACTTCGCGACATTGTTCGAACAAGGCGTGTTGCCGATGCGTATGGGGATCGACGAGGAGCGCAACAAGTTCAACGAGATGCTGCGAACCAGCATGACGGGCGGGATTTCTCGAGCGTTGACGTCGGAGCTGCGGGGCTTTCTGCTCAAAGAGGAAACCGGCTTGACTGACACCCTTCAGCGCATGAAAGCCAACCTCGACGCTTGCCGGCGTACCCGTACAGAAGTCCAGGAATCGCGACGTCTGGAGCAGGAAATCGGCGACGTGTTCAACGCTGGCCAGGCGATGTTCACGGCGGCATTTCTGGCTGTTCGCGAGCGTGCGGAGGAGCTTGAGCGTCGCGTGACAGAAGCGCAAAAGCTCTATGCCGAAGCGACACAAGCCTGTACCGATGCCGAACAGGCTTTAGTCAGCACCGAGGCGGAACTGGAGACGGTCGAGGATCAGCTTACCGACACCGGCCATTTGCTCACGCAGGCGAAGGGTTGGCTGGAACGCATGCGTAATGCAGTGGCAGCGCTACAAGCATTGATTCATTGCCGTGAGGTGCTGGAGGCAGCGGAGCTTGAGGCTGCTACCGCGCTCGAGCAGCGCCAACTCTCCGAAGAAACCTTGGATCGCCGACGTGAAGGACGGCATCGTGCGCAGGATGATTACGAAAGAGCAGCCCAGGGGCAGACTGATTTAAAAGCAGGTATTGAGCAACTGTACCGTCGCGCGGGCGCCTATCGGCAAGCGAAATCGCACCTTAAGCAAGCGCAGGAGTCGTTGGAGGTTTCAGCGCTCGATGCTGCCGAATTTGATGGGTGGCAGGTTTGGGCCCGCCAAGAGCTCGAAGCCGTTGATCAAGAGCGCCGTACGCTGACGACCCGGCTAGCCGACGCCGAGGATCATCGGCAACGCCATGGGACCATAATGGCGGCCTTGCTCGCCATTGTTGGTGAGGTATCGATAGCTGCGACTGAGGCTTACCAAGTCGCTGGTGACACGTTACGTCGTTATCGTGATGGGGCGGCCTTGGCAGAGCGCCTGCCGTCGATTATTCAGACTATCAAGTCGCAGCGTCCGCTCGTCGAGCGTCAGGTGCGTACTCGTTTGCAGGCTGACCGATTGGCCATCGCCTGGCCAGTGGAGTCCGCAGCAAAGACGATTGGATCGTTACTGAGCAGTGTCGAAGATGAGCGTGGTGTGTATGAGCAAAGCGGTCGCGACGCCCAACAGATACTTTCCTCTACCCGAACCAGTTTGCAAGACATGGAAGCCCGGCAGAATGAGCTCGAAGCACTCGAGCCCGCTTGGCACGAGCACGCTGCGCGAGCACTGCGGATCAGCGAACATTTAGACGTCCGGCTGAGCAATCGAGCTGATCTGGACTTGGCACGTGCCGCACTGGCCAACGAATTTTCCGAGATACGGGGCAATGAAGTGGCCACCCAGTCAGAGCGCGAGCGCTTGATTCACGAGTCCCGGATGCTGCTTGCGTCTGGAGGGCCTTTCCCGGCGGAGCTCCTGCGTTTACGTGATCAGATGGGTGCTGATTTACTGGCAGCCAGTTTCGATGATGTGGGGCTTCATGATGCTGCAGTACTGGAAGCACGACTTGGTCCCTTGAGCCAAGCGCTAGTGGTGGATAACCCCGAGGAGGTTGCCAAGCGTTTGCATCAGCGCTCCCAATCTTTGACAGATGTATTGCTGATATCGAGAGAAGCCAACTTGGAGGCTTGGCTACTCACGCCTGAACTGGATGTTGGCGACGATAACGACGTGATCGTGTCGGAGGGCATGGCATTACGCGTTTCGCGAATCCCGGAACGCCCACGTCTTGGCCGGCGTGCTCGTGAGGCTCGGGCCGAGGAGTTAAGTGTCGAAGCCGAAGTCCGGGCAGTGGAATTGGAGGCTTTGCGAAGCAAACGACGTTTCCTGGAGCGTTTGGTTGAGGAGGGAAATCATTTATTGGCCGAGCATGGTCTTTGGCTTTCTGAGGACCCAGCGTTGGCCAAGGCCGCAATTCAGCAGCGGGTTATCACAGCAGAAGCTTTGAGCGAATCTCTACGCGCAGAAGTCTTGAGTCGCGACCAGGCGGTCCAGGCCCTGCTGCCTCGCATCGAAGGCTTGCGTACGCTGTTGTCGGAGGCGTTCATGCTCGAAACACCTGATCATGCTGAACGCTTGGCCGAGCTGGAAGGTGAACAGCATGACGCCTTGGCTGCAAAGAAAGAGACAACGCGCAATAAACCTTTCGTGGACGTCATTGAGAGGGACATGACTGTATTGCGTCAGTTGCCGTTGGAGACTGATGAGGTCGAGCGGTTGCGACTCCATGTTGCAGATCTTCAGCATCAAAGAGAACGTCTGATGTCCGCTATCGAGTCACTTGATTATCTGTTGGCTAACACCCATGCACTTGACTGGTCCGATGCGCCGTTGCGATTGGCGGCTGAACAGGAACTGCTCCCGGCGCTCAAGGCGCAACTTGATGAGGCAAAGTCGGCTCAGACGTTTGCTGAGTTGGCGGAGCGCGAGGCGCAAAACCAGCACGGGGAAGCAACCGAGCTCTGGCAACTTGCCAACGTTGCTCGACAGGCTGCCTCGCGGGACAACACCTCCGCCGTCAGCCGCTTTGAAGAGCTGGCAATTCCTTCGCCCAGCGAGGTGGCCGTGAGTGACGCCGAGCAAGAAGTCGAGCGCATTGATCAAGTGTTGGAAGCGCAGAATGACAGGCGCGACATATTGGTAGAGCTGATTGGAAAGCAGAAGAATATTGTTGAGAACACCCAGCGGGAGGTGCAATCAACCAGCGAAAAGCTCGCCAGCGAACGGCGCGAATCCGATCCTGCCATCGCGCGATGGGAACGCTTGCAAGGAATGGTCGTCGCCAACGGTCTGATTGCAGGTATCCAGTCATCAAGCGAGCAATTCAGTGCGGATCGCGGATCGCCTAATCTTCGTCAGCGGGCTCAGTCGTCTCGCGCATTGCTACTTGAGCGTCTCAGCCATGCTCAGGGTGGTGACACATTAGTGAAGCAGTTCGAACGGCAGGACAATACGGATGCTGCCGCTGATGATGTGTATCTGGAACTTTGGCTCACAGTTCGCGATTGGTTGCGTCACCGCCTGCCTGCACAAATCGCGGAAGTCGATGACCCACGAGAATCCCTGCGCCGCCTGCGTGAGCAGTTATCCAGTCTGGAAGAACGCTTGATGCGGCAGGAAAGCGATCTGCGCGGAGCAAGCGAGGATGTCGCCCGAGGCATCGATGTACAGGTACGCAAGGCGAGAGGTCAGGTCAATCGTCTTAATCAACGTTTGGAAGGAGTCAGTTTCGGCAGCATCCAGAGTATTCGCGTGCGCTTGAGTCCGGTCGAACGGATGGAGAACGTCTTGCACGCACTCCGCGACGGAGCTGCTCAGCAATTGTTGTTTCAGGAAAACATGCCGATCGAGGATGCTCTGGTCGAAATTTTCCAGCGTTACGGAGGAAGCAAGAGCGGCGGGCAGCGCTTGCTTGACTACCGAGAGTACGTGCATCTGCAAGTGGAAGTCCGTCGTATGGCAGGTTCTGATTGGGAAGTTGCCAATCCAACGCGGCTATCGACCGGCGAGGCCATTGGCGTGGGGGCGGCATTGATGATTGTGATCCTCAGTGAATGGGAGCGTGATGCCAACCTGCTGCGCGGAAGAAAATCCCATGGATCCTTGCGATTTCTATTTCTCGATGAGGCCAATCGCCTCGATCCGGACAATCTCGGTGTCCTGTTTGATTTATGCCAGACCCTGGATCTGCAGCTGTTGATCGCTGCGCCTGAGGTCGCTCGGGCTGAAGGTAATACGACTTATCGCTTGGTCCGGGATGTCACCCCAAATGGACGTGAAGAGGTGCGGGTCACTGGTCGACGTACGCGGAGCGACTCATGATGTGGCAGACACCGCAGCAATGTCTGGCACTGCTTGAGTTGCTGGTGTGCCCAACGCTTAGGCGTCGTAGTGCACAAAGCACCGTTTTTGATGTTCTGGCAGAACTTCCCTGGACCCGCGCAACCGGGCGCCGGGATGAAATTACTTTGGTGGGGGACCGTCGTGCTGAGCTCGTCGAACTGATCGAGCGTGTCTGGCCGCAATGGCAGGAAGTGCTAACGCAATTAACAGCCAACGGTTTACCGCCCACACCGGAAGGTTGGGAAAAACTACAAGACACTCACCGCGCCGACAATTTGCCCTTACTCCCGGCTCGCCTGAACCGACGTACTGCCGCTGCACTGGTCGCGCCACATTCCAAGGCGACCCTTACAGCGACCAGGCACGCAGCTCTTGGCACTACCGAAGCAACTCACGATGGATTGGCCAGGCTAAGACCACCCCAGGGGCTTGTGGCGCGAAGTCCGAGGGGCGACCTGGATCTTGAGACGTTGGCCTGTGTACTTGGTGAGGTACCTATCCCGGAGCGTGCCCTGCGGGACGGGCTAGTGCTTGAGGGCGCAATTCGCGCCGTGTTGCTGGTGGAGAACTTGGGGGCCTGGCGTGACTTCCCTGAAATGGAAGGTTGGTTACTGGTCCATGTCCCTGGCTGGGATACCGCAACAGTGCTCCAATTGCTGAACTGCATTGGGCCGGACGTACCAATGATTCATTTCGGTGATCTGGACCCGAATGGAGTTCGCATCTATCTGCATCTTCGGGAGAAACGGCCCGACCTGCACTGGTTTATTCCGTCGTTCTGGGATGAGTGCGTCAAACCCCGATCGCTTGCTCGGCCATGGCCCGAAGACCTTCATTTTCACGGCGCCCCAGCGTTACTTGGAGACCTTATCAAGAGCAAGCGTTGGCTCGAACAGGAACCACTGGTGGTCGATGTCAGGACGGTGAGGGCATTAGAGGCTCTATTGTCGTGATCCCGCTGCAGTCACGGGCTAGCGCCCCTCAAGCAACTCCGCCGCCTGATCCAGCAACACCAAAGGCTCTTTAGCCTTGTGAATATCCACCGACAACAACTGCCGAAACTTGCGCGCGCCCGGAAACCCGGTGCCCAGCCCCAATACATGTCGAGTGATATGGTGCATCGATCCGCCAGTCGCCAAATGCTCGGCGATATAAGGCCGCAGCCGCGCCAACGCCTCGGCCCGCGTAATCACCGGCGCCGTACTGCCGAACAACTGCTGATCCACCTCAGCCATCACATAAGGATTGTGATACGCCTCACGCCCCAGCATCACCCCGTCAAAACGCTGTAAATGCTCGTGACACTCCGCCAGCGTCTTGATCCCGCCATTGAGAATAATCTCCAACTCCGGAAAATCCGCCTTCAACCGCGCCGCCACATCATATTGCAGCGGCGGAATATCCCGATTCTCCTTCGGCGACAACCCCTCCAGAATCGCAATCCGCGCATGCACCGTAAAACTGGTACACCCGGCATCCCGAACCGTCCCGACGAAATCACACAACTCCTCGTAACTGTCCCGCCCATTAATCCCGATCCGATGCTTCACCGTCACCGGAATCGACACCGCATCGCGCATCGCCTTCACACAATCCGCCACCAGCGCAGGGTGCGCCATCAGGCACGCGCCGATCATATTGTTCTGCACACGGTCGCTTGGGCAGCCGACGTTGAGGTTCACCTCGTCGTAGCCGTGTTCCTGGGCCATGCGGGCGCAGGCTGCCAGATCGGCTGGGACGCTGCCGCCGAGTTGCAGGGCGAGGGGGTGTTCGGCTTCGTTGTGGCGCAGGAAGCGGTCGTGGTCGCCGTTGAGGAGGGCGCCGGTGGTGACCATTTCTGTGTAGAGCAGGGCGTGTTTGGAGAGCAGGCGGAGGAAGAACCGGCAGTGGCGGTCGGTCCAATCCATCATCGGGGCCACGGAGAAGCGGCGGGAGAGGGCAGGGTGTGTGGAAGGTATGAGATCTAGGGGCATTGGGGCGTCTGTTGGGCGGTTTTAGCAGGGCGCAGTGGCAAAAAAAACGGGCTGGGCCTGGCTAGAGGAATTGGCAGGTAGTGCAAAGGCGGTAGTTTATCAGGATTGGAGGGCGGGGATTGAGCGTGGGATAGGCTGCGACTGGATATAGTGTCCCCATTTTTCAGCGTACCCCCTTACGCAACTCTCAGAGTTTGCCTACAACGTCATCAATAGTTACCCAATATTCTGGTAATCGTCCTTGTTCGGCGCAGCAGGCGCCAGAACCATTGAAGGCAACGGATCGCGGGTACGTTTTGAACTGATCGTGTGGTCGCAACCTTTCACCGACCCCACCCAGACAAAGAAGCAAAGCCCTACCAGGTGCGTGACGCTCGGGCTTTCCTTGAACAAGCAGGAGTTACCCCGTGAACGTGATG
This sequence comes from Pseudomonas sp. LBUM1658, assembly GCF_059716055.1. Taxonomy (NCBI): domain Bacteria; kingdom Pseudomonadati; phylum Pseudomonadota; class Gammaproteobacteria; order Pseudomonadales; family Pseudomonadaceae; genus Pseudomonas; species Pseudomonas sp. LBUM1658. Next base: position 4,537,596 of record NZ_CP166798.1, on the reverse strand, counting down.
AATTACAACGGCTACGCCGCCCGAATTGAGTACAGCGACGAAAACGGCCTGTTTGTCGGCCACATCGCGGGTATCAAGGATGTCGTTGGGTTTCACGGCGAGTCAGTACGGGAGCTTCGAGATGCATTTGAAGAGGCCGTCACTGATTATCTGGAGACTTGCGCCAAGCTTGGTCGCGCACCGCAGAAACCCTATTCAGGAAATCTCAGTCTGCGTTTGGCGCCGGCTCTCCACGCTACTGTTGCCGTAAAAGCGCAGCTAGCCCACAAGAGTATCAATCAGTGGGTAGCTGACGTTCTTGATCGTGAGGCGCATGCCTGAAGAATAGCGAAAAAAATTATCAGGTGGGCGCCAGGATTGAAGTTTGTAATGAGTCTTTCCTGGAGGCTGTTGCGAGCAGTACAGAAGACGATAATCTGGAAAGCTCGCCGACAGTAATAGCGTAAATTTAATGTCCTGCGTAACACCTGGGCGCCAGGATGGGTCACTGGTTTCAAACTTAAGCCAGTGACCCGTCAGCTAATTCTTAATTTAAAGTATGATTATCTTCGGCCTCTTCAACAGCTCCAAACCATTCACGTGCATTTTTAGTTTGTTCTAAACCAGTCCAGTAGTCGATGCTTCCCACTCCCGATTCCAGACGTTCGGCTGAACGCAGTACCGCTAAATCTTCTGAGTTCAGGATGCCTTCAAGCCGGCGAACCAGGTACTTTACCTGCATACCCAAAACACTGACTTGCCTTTCCAGATTCTGACTCCGCACCACGGACGTGAACCCTTCCCGAGTGCGAAGAGTCTCGTGGTCGATAACACAATTAATAATTCGGCTGGATTCCTCTGTGCCCGGTCCTTCTTTCCTGGACCAGTAGTTTGCTCCGCCAATCCGGCACAAGAACGGAGCGTCATCGACACCAAATCGTTGAACGCTGAGAGCATCCCCTTCAGCGTCCAACTTGCGCTCCAGTTCGGAGAAGCTAACCCCAGTGGTATTGACCAGGAAAGTATGGATTGTTGAGTTGTCGGTGCGGCGGACTCGATAACCAAGCACTTGAAGCGCAAGTCCATTGATATCAATCTCCGAGAACGAAGGTTTGGCATCTTCTTCCTGGATTGTTACCTCAAAGTCGGCATCAATGAATTTTCCGTTTGTGCTGCTGCTCCTTTGCATGTGAGCGCTGATTATTGTATATGTTCGATTGTCGCCTTCGGCTGTTGCTGATGCGCCAACGAATTTGTTTTGCGCAAGGTCATGGTCAGCCTGAGTTCTGACGTTGAGTAAAAAACGGTAACCATGGATGCGTTTGTTGGGTGACCACTTACTTTCGTTTTCGAAGGCGTTGCATTCTGAGGGCTGAAATTCGGTGCTGTTGCCTATTGTGATAATCAAGATTTTCTCTCCATGTTGATCTTGTTCTGTGTTCCAAGGGTAGTAAAGAATTACGTTCCGGATAACGGGTAACGTCAATTATTTCCTACCGCCTCCTGGCGCCCGGTCGCTGATCCAGCGCTGCATGATTGACGAGACCATGGAGTAAGGCGCCAGAATTTCCCCGAGTCACTGCAACATACGGAAGATATAGCTCGTCATCCCGACGTACCAGATCCAGAGCAGACGAAGTCCCATTCCGGTACGCGCGCGTCGCTATTTCAACACCACAACCTCTGGGGGCTGCCACGTCCCGCCGCCCGGCGGCAAGATCGAAGGTGGCGTGTCTTTGGGCCAGTACAAACGCATCACCAAATAGATAGTGTCATTCGGCGCGGGCAACCAGTTGGCTTCCATTGCCTTGCTGGGGGAGTCTTTCTGGATGTAGAGGGTCAGCGATCCGTCCTTGTTTTTCTTCATGGCGGGTAGCATCGGTGAGTTGATGAGGTAGCGATTGATCGGGTTCTTGATCAACAATTGGCTCGTGCGGTCATACATTGTCACCGACCAGAAGGCATTCACCGGCGGCAGTTGCCCGGCGGGGAAGGTGATGGTGTAGTTGTGCTTGCTGGCGTCGAGCGCTTCGCCCGTCGCGTTGGTGCGGGCAAAGGGGTACACGGCTTCTGCGGCATCGTTGCCGTAGAGACCGCCCTTGGCCGCGCCGGCGCGCTTGAGCCAATCGCCGTTGAAGAAAGTGCGGTCGCCAAACATCGAGCCGACGCTCCAGCCGTTGATATTTTTCATTCCGCTGGACAGCCACTTTTCCACTTTATCATCGGCTTCCTTCATGCCCAGCAGGACGGCAGCCTTGTGTTCCGCCGAGAGTTCCTTGAATTCAAAGGTCTTGCCCGGCCCGATGCCGATAGTGGCGAGTCTGGCCCGGACTTCCTTGTCTTCCGGCGTCTGTGGGACGAACTGCAGGGCGGCGTTCAGATACTCGTAGAAGTTCGCCTTGATCCCTGGGGTGTTGGCTGGAAGGAAATCGATGGTCCGTGCGGCCGGTGGCGCGGGTTGTTTGAGGTAGGCGGAAAGTGGTTGCGCTTTGTATCCCGCCTGCACCTTCTCGACGTTTGGCATGTCTTTGGCGTTGAAGAGCTGGGTCCGGATGACGGTGAGCGAGAAGGGGGTTGTCGAGGTAAATACCTTCTTGATCCCTGCTGGCGTCTGGCCTGTCCAGTCGGGGCCGACCACCAGATAATCGCCCGGCCCGCTGCCCGTGGCGCGGCTGCCGATGTAGCCATAGTTGTAGGTATTGCCGTCGATCAACTGCACCGAGTAGTAGCGCTTTTTTGGCACTGCTGGCACCGAGATCACCATCGGTTCCGCGCGCAGATCCAGCCAGAGCATCGAATAGGGAGTGTCGCTGTTCGGCGTGACGATCGCCGTGTCTTCGTAGGTCGCAACATGGCGCTGGTTGTTGATCTGGTTGAAGGGCGCTTTGAACTGACTGGACTTGGTGTCCACGGCGAACTCATACATCACCGCGTAGTTCATCACGATGGGCAGGCCATAGATGAAAGCTTCCTCGGCAATGGTCTTGGTTTCGGTGATGCTCGGCGCGGCTATGCCCTGGGCCACGTCTTTCTTATCGGCCTGAGCAATGGGGTCTTCTTTCTTGTTGCAGCCGGCAATCAGGGTCGATGCAATAGCAAAGATAGCGACCCATTTCATGCAGGTTGAATAGTCAGGTTTCATCGTGGCGCCGCCCCTATGTTCATGGTCATCTCTGCTCTGGGTGTCCTGATTAGCCAGGACTCACCAAGGGCGACGGCAGGGTTACTGCCTTGAGCATAGGACATGTGGGTGCGAAAGCAGGCGTCTGCTGGCCGTTGCGAGATGTATCTTTATCAAATTTCAGGCAAAGAAAAGCCCGCGATGGGGATTAGCGGGCTTTCAGATCTTGCGAGGAGCAGGAGCAACGTTACGCCCCTGAACGTGAAAAAAATGTGAACGCCAGAACGAAAAAACCATCCATCTCGATTATTTAAAAGCTTGAACCCGGTTTGGACACATCAGCCACAGTAGTCTTGCCGCAGTTTATAAACGAAGACGATTTCAGCCACGCCCGATCAGGATAATAAGAAAACAGTAACTGGCCATCTTTCATCGAGTCGATCAGTTTATGGGCAATGGCAGGGCGCACGGCCGGGCAGCCCAGGCTTCTACCAATTCGGCCGTTCGACCGCGCCAAATCGCGACTGACGTACGGCGCCCCGTGGATGACGATAGCCCGGTCGAATGCACGATCATTGAATCCAGGCTCCAAACCCTCCATGCGCAAGGAATACCCATTTTGGCCGTTATAGCTTGCAGCGGTCCTGTACAAGCCAAGGCTGGTGGCGTTGCTTTCATTCTGGTTGGAAAATTGAACGGCCATGTTTTCGCCGCTGTTGCGACCGTGGGCGACCAGTTCGTGAAAGAGTAATTTGCGCTGTTTCAGGTCAAAAACCCACAGCCGCTGTTCGGTCGAGGGCAGGGAGTAGTCAATCACCGCGAGCCTTTGCGCAGGTACTGCGCCTTGCGCCTGGCTGCACTGAGTAGCACGCACGGCCAGCGCGATAACCTTGGCGTTAGCGTCTGGAGCCGCTTTGACCAGCGCGGCTTCGAGCGAATCGGCGTAGGCTGCTTCCACTGAAATGGACAGCAGAAGCATGGCTTTCATTAAAAAGCCAAAGCGGTCTAGCGGCATGTGCGTATCTCATCGCGAGTTGTTCCAGTCTAGCAGTGTGACGGATGCTAGCCCTTATGTACGGGAAATTAAGGATTATCCATGCGGCAGCTATCGAATTTATCCCTGTTAAGCCGCTTTTTTGTTATTGGACTTCTGATATGCAGCTCGACGACAGCGCAATCTTCGCCGACTTTGCCGATTCCGCCGACAACGCCATCACCCGGCGTCATTGATGTTGCGCCGGACGATCCCGTAGCTCAGGCGATCCAGGCACTTCTCGCCCTGGGGGGCTCAACGGCTACCCCTCTACCGGCCGTTCCACCGCGGCACCAACGAGTAGATGTCAGTCGCGCGGTCGTCGATTTTTACGCTCAACGAAGCTTTCGTGCTGCCTGGACAGAGGATAGCGATGTCGCCCAGCTGTTGAAGCGTCTTAGCGACACTCAGGCCGACGGTCTGGATCCTGCTGATTTTCGTATTGATGAGCTGGCCAAGGCTCAAGTGGCGATGCGCACAGCGCTGCCAACCCCTGCACAACGCGCGACCTTTGATATAGCCGCCACCCAGACTTACATTACGGCGCTGCTGCAGTTGCGGCGCGGCAAAGTTGATCCCTATCGTCTGGAAATCCACTGGAACTTCGACCCGGTCGACGTCGATCCTCGGGAGGACGTCAAAGCCTTCTTCGATTCACTTGAAGCCCACGACGTAGCCCGGGCGTTCGATCAAGCGCCGCCACAGGAAGCGCTTTATGGCACGTTGCGAGAGGGGTTGGCGCGACTGCGCGAGGTTCGGGATGTCGGTGGGTGGCCGCCGATTACTGCGGGACAGGTCCTGAAGCCAGGAACTCTCGATGCCTCAGTCGCGGAGTTGCGCGCCCGTTTGACGGCTGCCGGTTATCTGACCGAGCAAATGACCACCCGGATTGACTACGACGCTAACGTAACGACTGCGGTTAAACGGTTTCAAACCGAGCAATACCTGCCAGTCGACGGTGTCGCGGGAGCGGGGACACTTGCTGCGCTGAATGTACCCATAGAGGCGCGCATAGATCAGGTCCGAGTCAACATGGAGCGGGCGCGTTGGTTGCTGTACAAGCTTCAGGGCACCTTCGTCATCGTCGACATCGCCGGGTACAAAGTCGCGCTTTATCGCGACGGCAAGGCTATCTGGCGTTCTCGGGTACAGGTCGGTAAACCTTTCCGCAGTACTCCGGTATTTCAATCCGAGATTACTTACGTAACCTTCAATCCGACCTGGACAGTGCCCCCGACGATTCTGGTCAAAGACATTCTCCCCAAGATTCGAAAAGATCCGCATTACCTGGACGCCAACCTTATTCGAGCCATTGATAGAGAAGGGAATGTCGTCGACCCTTCGACCATCGATTGGAACAACCCGCGGGGCATTACGCTCCGTCAGGATGCGGGCCCTGACAACTCCCTCGGCCAGGTTGTAATTCGTTTTCCCAACGAGTATGCGATTTATCTCCACGACACCCCTCATCGAGAGTTGTTCGCTCAATCACGCCGCGCCACCAGTTCCGGCTGCATCAGGGTCGAGAACCCGCTGCAGTTGGTGGAACTGTTGTTCAACGATCCGGTTCACTGGAATAGTGCCGCGATTCAGGAACAGTTGGCCAACGGCAAGACAGAAAACATCAGGCTCCCCGTGAAAGTGCCGGTGCTGCTGGCCTATTGGACAGTGGATTTGAAGGAGGACGGGCGAGTGGCGTTTAAACCCGATGTGTACGGGCACGATTTAGCAGTGTTGCGGGCGTTGAATCTGCCTTCGGAACTGCCAGTGCTGGATTTGCCGCGGGCAGGGCTTCCGGCTGTCGTGGCGAGGCAAGACAAGCTGTAGAGGGGAAGGGGACGGGTTTGTTTTTCCAGGCGAGTGCGCTGTCTCGTCCTGAAACAGGTTTACAACTGTTTCACCCCAACGGCCGATATACCGCTTGGAGTTCATGCACCTCGCTTGAACCCCAAGTGTCTTATTGTATAAAGTGAACGCAACCAACCACCCTAGGTGCCCGCCATGCTTATCCGTGAAGCAGCTACCCGTAGCGCAAACGTGGCCCACGTTGAGGCGACCAATAACCTGGAAGGAGCGCGCACCAGCGCCTTTATTTCAAGCAAAATGGCCGAATATCGCGATGGGAAAATTTCCTCTGCGCAGCTGCTTGCTGCGACGAAAGCCCGTTACGGCTGTAAATGACCAGCGATATCACCCACGGTCAGGGTGATGACCACTATTACGTTGGTGGCTATTCGGCTGAAGACGATCCCTACGTCTATCCCAACGGCGTTCTGATTAACCTCCTGAATATCCAGGACACCGCGTCCCTTGGCGAGGCGGAAACTGACTTTGCGTCGGTACGTATCATTCAGCTGCAAGAGAGTCCCATTGACGGCGACTACTCGCTTCAGCACTTGAAGGCCATCCACCAGTTCATTTTCCAGGACATCTATCCCTGGGCAGGTGAGTGCCGCAAAGTTGGCATTGCCAAGAATGAAACGATTTTCCTACCTCACGAGGAAATTGAGACTGCATTCCAAGTGATGTGGCAGCAGCTCTCGCAAACCAACGCTCTGGCGGACCTGAAAGGAGATCTGCAAGGATTCGCCCGTGAAGCCGGGATTGCTCTTGGCCGCATCAATCATATTCACCCATTCAGGGAAGGGAACGGCCGGACCCAACGCGAGTACCTGGACTCGCTGGCTCGGCGGGCTGGTTTTCTGCTGGAGTGGGGCGGAGTGTCTAAGCTTGCGATGAAGGATGCCTGCGTTGAGGCGGAGACTGACCCAGAGTGCAAGGCTCTGGCGAAGCTGATTCGTTTGAGTGCGAAAAAAATCTAGCTGGTCATTCTCACTTCGAAAATGTAACGATGGGGTCGGGGGAAAAGGGGACGATTTTTTCTATGCAAACGCGAAAAAAAAACCTATCCCCAGTTTTCCGTCCTCATTTTTCATTGGCTAATGGGCCCCCAATTTTGTTCTTTCGAACAGGGCTGCATCCGCGCTGCAATAAAGAATGGCTGATGCCCTCAAGGTATCTGTCAGATAACCCTTTTCGCCTCGGCGATAGCCTTCTGCTCAATCTGCGAAAACGTCAGTTCGGAATCAAAGGGGATGGTCACGACGGTCTCTCCCATGAAGACGCCTTCATAGCCATCATCCGGTTCCAGGAGAAGGCGGACCGAGAAGATTTCCGGCTCTAAATCAGCGTTATAACTTACAGACTGGATTCGTATTTTCATTTCAGGCTCCTGTGAATGAGTAGAGGCTACTCCTGAATTCGTGCAAATGATGGCACTTGAAGCATTTCCTTGACCTACGGCAATGGGTGGCTGGCGATGCCGGAAGAAACGTGGTCTGTCGCCTGATTCACTCGCGGCTGGGAGCGCCCATTCACCTCGACGTCAATTTTCGGGACAAATGCTTCGGACGTTTCCTGCAAGCTCTGGCGCCATTCGCAAACTTGCACCCAATCACCCGGCCAGATAACCTTTCCCGGTCGCTGCAAAATCAGCGGCAGGGGTGTGGAAGCCCTTCATGAGATCTAGGCGCACCTAAGTGGTCACGCTCTTTCATCCAATGGAGGTTCCCCATGGCTCGCTACATGCCCATCACCGGCATCGACAACAATTTCCACTCTCTGCTGATCGACACCGAAGCACCCCTCGACGTGCTGCACGATACCGCTGCCTACCGCATCAGCGCTGTAACCCAGTTGCTGGAGAACATCGCCATGCGCGAGGAGATCAGCAGCGACGCGGTGGTCCTGCATGACTTAGCGCGGGTGTTGGCGATCCCTCTTCGCGACGGTTGCGATTTGTTGGATGTCATCGGGCGACGCTTGCAGGCGCAGGTTTCGGCATCGTAAAAAAATGGGCGACCTTGCCCCCCCAGATGTACATCGCACCTGTGGCGAGGGAGCTTGCTCCCGCTCGGCTGCGAAGCGGCCGTAAAACCTGACAATGAGGTGTGCCTGACACAACGATTTTGCAGATTTTAGGGCCGCTTCGCGCCCCCGCGGGAGCAAGCTCCCTCGCCACAGTTGGTCGTCTGACCATCGTTTTTTGTTAACTGACTGGCATTGGGCTGCAGGACCGCCCATTTTCTGGGTAAAAGTGATAAAACAAGCGGCGTTCAACAGCCCTGAGTCAGACAGTTGAAACATCAGTGCGAAAAAGATGTTTTTGCTCTTGGCTGTCAATCAACAAGAATGGGATGGCAGGATGATCCGGTCCCAAGGTGAGGGTAAATGAGAAGACTGTCTGTACTGGGGGCGCTCGTTGCGCTGACGATTTTCAGCGTGGGCATGAGCGATGCCCGGGACGGCAAGCAGCGGGCTGAATCGGTTGCGGGGGTATTTGATTATTATCTGCTGACGCTGTCCTGGTCGCCGACGTTTTGCCTGACCCATCGCGAAAATGAGCAGTGCTCGGGAAAAGGCTACGGCTTTGTGCTCCACGGTCTCTGGCCTCAGTACGCCAAGGGTGGCTGGCCCCAGTCTTGTGCACCACGGGTTCCGTTATCGCCAGCGGAGCGGGCGAGGGGGCTGACGTTGTTTCCAACGCAGAAGCTGCTTGAACATGAGTGGAAAAAGCATGGCACCTGTAGCGGTCTGGGAGCTTCGGGTTATCTGGAATTGGCAGACAAGGCAGTTGGCGCGGTGCGGATCCCGGAGAATCTGCAGCCCTTCAGCACCTCGCATTACTTCGAAGCCCGAGAGATCGCGCGTCTGTTCCGGCAGAGCAATCCAGGCATACCCGCGGATGGTATCGCGATTATCTGTAACGGGCCCGAGCTGTCGGAAGTTCGCGTGTGCATGGGCAAGGACCTGGCATTCGCGGCCTGCGGCAAGGGCGTCAGAAATCAATGCCGGTCTGGGGAGATCCGCGTGCCTCCTGTTCGATAAGTGAGCCAATCACAGCCGCATCGCCGGTTAGTCGGATTGGTTCGCCCGATGAATTGCATGGAGCAAATTCATGTGCCCGGTTGTTTCCAGTTCAACTTTGAAACTGACAAATTCACTCCGGCTCTCTCCGTTGAGCGCCTTATCGTTTGCCACGCACCAATCCTTGAACTCCTGCGGTGTGGAGTAGATTTTCGTCGCGGCATGGCCTTGGCGCGTCACGCTTTCCAGCAGCTTTTTGGCCTTCTTCTGCCATTGAGGGAATGTGTTCGGTAGCTTATCTACGTCTTCAAATATTTCCAGAAACCGGGCGTATTGCTCGGCATCCCTGTACCAGAAAAAACCAATGTGTTTGACGTCGATCTGTTGCATCACAACCCCTTGATGAATGGAAATGGGTGAAGTTTATTTTACTCATCAGTGCCAGGGGTTGACGCAGCGGTTGCGGGAAATTTTTCTGTGCCGCCTGTCAAAGATCGGTTCAAAAAGGTGCAGATTCGTATAGATTTATGGGAGTTCATCCAACAAAAAAAATCACCCTTACCCATGGGACAAAGCCAGATGATCTCCACCCTCGAACTTCGCCACCTCATTGAATCGGCTTTCCTGCCTCTTTCCTGTACCTGCCGGGTCAACCCAGACGGATATCTGAGTGTTCAGATTTTTGATCAACAGTCTGGTCGAGTCGATCTCTTCGTTACGGGAATCTCCACTTCGGAACTGATCAGCAGCAGCGCAATCTGCAACCTCGTTTCGGAACTGCGGGCGGAACTCCAGGCCGGTCGGGACAATCTGCACATCAAGAAGCCAATCAGCATGGCCAGCTGATTTCCCGCAGAACTGACACCTTTGAGCAGCGCCGGATTACTGCATTTCCATCTGCAACAACAGGCTTTGGTCGTCGGCTCGTTTGCTATGTCGGACGATGCCGATGTACTTTTTGCCGTCCAGCAGAACATTCAGGGTATGCGCCTTATGCAGATCGTCCGGTGGTGCCTCGACCAATAGTTCGAACCCGGGTTGGTCCTTCAGGTTCAGAGTGAAAAGCCTGACCTGGCATTCGCAACGTTTCGAAATCGGGCCAAACAGGGTGTCTTGAACATAGTCGATGCAGGCAGTGCCTGTGCCAATCAACGAAGTCGAATTGTCCATGAGGCCTCCTCGGGTGATCCGGCCATTGCAGCCGTTGTAGCGCCAGCTCAATGCACGGGTCAATTGATTTTTTGATCGTCAGGAACCTCGATGGCGAGTTTGCCCGCCAGTGCGGCCAGTTCCTTATTGGCGGCGCTATGGTCCGTGAGCATCTGGTTGGCGAAGGCTTTGACATCAGCCGAGCTGCTTTTTTGCAACGCCCCTGGTCAGTCGTATTCCGGAAATGCCCATGAATGCCACTCCTGCATAAAAAATCCGAGCCACAGAATTACGAAACGTTGCAGCGGCAGGAGTTCAGCGCTTCTTGGATATAAGCAATAAAGGAAAAAGAAATAAAGGCGCAGGTGGACGAATGTATAGGTGCTAATTGTTATTCTTGTTAGTCGCTTTAGTTACATATCTCTCGGGTGATAGTTGTGGGCGTGTAAAAGATTTAACGCTTTTAATGGCCGCCTGCAGTTATCGCTAAAGAGTCTGAATATTATAGGTGGGTAATGTTAATGGCAGCTAGCATCCTATGGCGCGCAGCAGAAGTAGAAATTGGCTACGCGGTAGGTCACTTATGTTCACTCAAGGAAAAGGAAATCCCCACATGGAAAGCATCGCTATCTCAGCAGCCCAGATTAACTGGAACGGCGGACAACGTATAACCCTCACAGCGGGTGATACAGCCACCTGTACAGTACTTAGTCCGGGTCAGCTCTATGGGATCTTTATCTACAACTCCGCTCAAAATGACAATAATGCCAATGTCAATGTGGTCTGGAGCAATAGCCAGGCCCCCTGCACGATCACTGTTCCCGGCACCACGGCCAATGCAGGCCTGGCATCACTGGGTTTTGTCTCTGGCACTGATACTCAAACCATCTCGGTTTCGCTGCCCGTTGCCGCTGGCAACGCACAGGTCGAGGTCTGGCTCGGGAGTGTCGGCATGCCGACCAATACCTCCGGTTTGAATAATAGTGCGCTGCAGGCCAACGGTGAAAAGTATCCGTTCAACAAGTACACTCGCTACTATGCTGTACCCCCGTCGAAGTGGATGAGCCTGTCGATCGCCAGCACCATTACTCAGTTCATTTCGTGCCAGTTCCGCGAGAGTAAGGCGACTGTGTTCGTGGTTAACGAGACCTCCAATGGCCTGCTGCAGAATCAGGTCACGACAATAGGGCCTACGGCCAGTGAGAGCGGGACCGTAGCAATCGTTACTTCGCAGATCCAGAGTATTACCAATAATCTGCAAGGTGATGGTACGCAGTGGGTCTGGTTGGATGCCGACAGCCCGCAGGACTCTCAGAGTGCAAGCATTTCTTTGCAGTCGCTTTGATTTCCTGAGCTGGAAATGAGAGAAGGCCCTACAGTGTGGGCCTTCTTTCATCGCTAACGGCAAGCGAAAACTATAAACAATGTTCTGGGATAGCTGTTGCGCGATTGGAGCTCAAAGGAGGCGTATGAGGACTGTACTGCTGAAATTGAACAGTAGATTTGATTTGAGTGATAAAAAGAAACTCAGAGACGGATTATCGGCCGTGTTGCAGGTCGGTCAGTCGCTTTGGCTTGCCAATGATGAAAGGTTGACCCTGGAGCGTCTTGTTTACCAAGGCCAGACGGCTGCGGGTGAGTTTCTTTATGAAGATCATCAGCAGTTTGCGTTGAATGATTTTCTGCGTCTGTCTGCGCCCCCGACTTCCCCGCAAGATTTCGAAGAAGCAGATATAGAGGGACTTGCCTATGATGAGACCGAGCACTATCTCTGGTTGGTCGGCTCCCATAGCCTCAAGCGCAAGCAACCAGAAGCGCAAAGAGACGGACACAAGAATATCGAACGACTGAGCAAGGTCAGTAGCGACGGGAATCGATATCTGTTGGCCCGGATCCCTGTGGTGGATCAGGACGGCACCATCAGTCTTGTGCGAGAGACCACGGATTTGCAGCGAACGGCCGCACAGTTGCGCGGCGATCAGTCCTGGGACGATCTGACTAAAGCACTGGAGGAAGATGAGCACTTGAAGGGCTTTTTCGCGATTCCAGGCAAAGATAACGGTTTCGATATCGAAGGGTTGGCGGCCGCGGGCAAACGTCTGTTCATTGGTCTGCGAGGGCCGGTATTGAGAGGCTGGGCAATCATTCTTGAAATTGAACCGCAGGTGGAAGAACACGATCCTCATACCCTGAAGTTGGCAGGGATCGGTGAGCGCGGCCGTCCTTATCGCAAGCACTTTATCCAGTTGGGAGGATTGGGAGTTCGCGACTTATGCGTGCACGGATCTGATTTGCTGATTCTTGCCGGCCCGACAATGGATCTCGATGGACCGGTTACGGTCAGTCGCTGGCCAAACGGAGTACAGGCGGCCGGGGAAAGCATGGTGTTCAGCAAGGATCTCACGAAGATTCTGGATGTTCCCTTTGGCCAGGGAGATGATCACGCAGAAGGTATGACACTTTTTTCAACAGCCGACTGCCCTGGACCTTTTCTGCTGATTGTATGTGACGCACCTGCCGACCATCGAAAGCGCAGTGATGGTAGCGTGGAAGCGGACCTTTTTGATCTGTAGCGAGGCTTGGGTAAATCAGCTGATAGGGCGGATCAGTCTTGCCCCCTCATTCCTCACATTGCCCACCGCGAAATCCACCTTGAACCATTCGAACTCCTCGGCGGGTTCGCCCTGGTGCATGAGCATTTGCTCGGCGCGTTCCTTTGGCGTTGCGTGGGTGAGCCATTCCCGGGCCAGTTCGGGAGTTAGTACTACCGGCCGCCGGTCGTGGATGTCGACCATGCCGCCGACACTGTTTGCAGTAATGATTACAAAGCCATCATCGTCCCTCGGTTCTCGGCCGCCGGCGGGATATTGGCCAATGGCGGCACAGAGGATTGGTGCGCGGTCCTTACGCCGGATGAGATAGGGTTGCTTCTTCGAGCCGCCTTCATAAACCCACTCGAACCAGTTGTCGATCGGCGCAATCGCCCGGTGCGGCCAGATCGCATGAAAGAACGGACCATGCATGACCTTCTCGACCCTGGCGTTGATTGGCGGCGGACGGTCGGTTGCCCACTGCGGCCGCCATCCCCAGCGGACAAGGTCGGCATGCAGCAAGTCGCCTTCCAGATGGAGCAGCGCTACCTGGGTCGTCGGCGCAATGTTGTACCGTTCGAGTGGCTGATCACCCACGGTGTTGACCAGCGCGTTGGGCATGCTCAACGCAGCGACGAAATCGTGAATGCCCCGGTACTGAGAAAGCCTTCCGCACATGGGAAAGTCCTCCGGTTGAGCTTTTAGCTTAGCTGAGTCACTGGAACTATAAGAAAAGGCTGGATTTGCCGATTCAACAATCGATGTTTGCGATTTGAGCAAACCGACGATGCCCCACAGCAAGCAGGCCCATGCTTGGGGTAAGCTGCCGGGTGCCTGTTACTTGCTCTTGAATCGCAACGCCCTGGAGTTTTTCAATGGATGCAACCACGCTGTTTCTCTACGTCGCCACGGTCAGCGCAGTGATGATGACGCCTGGGCCCTCCATGCTGTTGGCGTTGAATAACGGTGCTTCCCACGGCATGCGTATTGCGGGTTGCGGTATTGCCGGTGCGGCGCTTTCCGATGTGCTGCTGATTGGCGCGGTGGGCTGCGGGTTGGGGGCGTTGCTGCAGGCGTCCGAGCAGTTGTTTTCGCTGGTGAAGTGGGGTGGGGCGGTCTATCTGTTGTACCTGGCCTGGGTACTGTGGAAGGCGCCGACCCGGGCGTTGGCGCAGCAAGCGTGCGCGAGCACCACCAGCGGGCGTTCGGCATTTATACGTTCATTGTTGGTCGGGCTTTCCAATCCCAAGGGGCTGCTGTTTTTCTCGGCGTTCCTGCCGCAGTTCGTGCGTCCTGATGAGCCGGTGGCGCAGCAGTACGTGGTGCTGGCGTTGGTCAGTGCGGCGATCGACTGCGTGATGATGGCGATCTATGCCGTTGGCGGTCGTCATGCCATGCGCACGTTTTCCGCCCGGCTCATGTTATGGATCAACCGCAGCTGCGCCGGGATGCTGGCGTTGCTGGCGGTGGGGCTGAGTCTTTATCGGCGCAGCGATGTACGTTGAGGGAAGGCGCTCCCTCAACGCGCACATCCTCAGTCTGCCATTCGCCGATTCCCAAACCAACGCACCAGCGCTTTCTCAAGTTCCACCAAGGCACAGGTGAGCAGCGCCGCGAGGCCACACCAGCCCCAGGCTTCCAACGGCATGGAGGCGGTGGCAAACAGTTGCTGCAGCAGCGGCAGTTCGGTGAACAGCAGTTGCAGGAACACGATCAGCAAGGCCATGCCCCAGACCATCGGGTTGTCACGCCAGGCGAAATGCGCCGCGCCGTCGAGTCGCCGACTGCTGAACAGATAGCCTACTTCGCAGGCCACCAGGGCATTGACCGCCAATGCCCGGCTGGCGTCCTGGCTCCAGCCCAGTTCCTGACTGAAATGGAACAGGCCCAGACAGATCACGGTCATCAGGGCGGAAATCATCAATACCCGCCACAGCAGCACATGACTGAGCAACGGCTGGCGGGGATCGCGGGGTGGTCGGCGCATTATCCCGGCTTCGGCGGGCTCGAAGGCCAGTGCCAGGGCCAGGGTGACGGCGGTGATCATATTCACCCAGAGGATCTGCAATGGCGTGATCGGCAATGTCCAGCCCAGGGCAATTGCCGCCAGCAGGATCATCGACTGCCCGCCACTGGTGGGCAGGATGAACAGGATGGATTTCTTCAGGTTGTCGTAGACGGTGCGGCCTTCCTCGATGGCATGGACGATGGTGGCGAAGTTGTCGTCGGCCAGCACCATCTGAGCCGCTTCTTTCGCCACTTCGGTGCCCTTGATGCCCATGGCCACGCCGATGTCGGCGCGCTTCAGTGCCGGTGCGTCGTTGACGCCATCACCGGTCATCGCCACTCGCGCGCCGCTGGCTTGCAGGCCTTCCACCAGGCGTAACTTCTGCGCCGGGTTGGTGCGGGCGAATACATGGGTATCGGTCAGGCGCGCGGCCAGTTGGCTGTCATCGAGCTTGTCCAGCTCGGCCCCGGTCATCGGCGGGCTGCCACCAAGGCCCAGGCGCTCGGCGATGCAGGCCGCGGTGGCGGCATGATCGCCGGTAATCATCTTCACCTGGATACCGGCGCTATGACAGTCAGCGATGGCCTGGATCACCTCGTCGCGCGGCGGGTCGAGCATGCCCACCAGCCCCAGCAGCACATATCCGCCATCAAGGTCGGCGTAGCTTAACTCCTGCTGGGGCTGTGGCAAGGTGCGCAAGGCCAGGCCAAGCATCCGCAGGCCCTGGCCAGCGCCTTGCTCCAGCGCGGCATGCCAGTGGTCCCGATCGAGGGGCTCTTCCTGGCCGTCACACCATTGTCGATTACACACCTCCAGCAAGCGCTCGGGGGCGCCAATCAGGTAGATCAGGCCGTGCCCGGCTTGATGCTGGTGCAGGCTGGCGGTGCAACGGTGTTCGGCACTGAAGGGAATCGCATCCAATCGCGGCAGATTGGCCGCTTCATGCTGCAACTCCAGGCCGAGCTTGCCCGCCAGGGTCAGCAGTGCCGCTTCGGTTGGGTCGCCGCTGATGCACCACTGCTTATCGGCCAGGTTGAGGCTCGCATGGTTGGCCAGCAGACCGGCCCGTGCCAGGTGCTGGATATCCGCCGCATGATCCAGCAGACAGCCATCACCCGCCGCACAGGAGACGCGTCCGTGGGGGGCGTAGCCGATGCCCTCGACCTGATAATGATGAGCCGCGGTGAGAACCTGCTGCACGGTCATTTCGTTGCGGGTGAGGGTGCCGGTCTTGTCCGAGCAAATCACCGTCACCGCCCCCAGGCTCTCCACCGCCGGCATTCGCCGGATGATGGCCTGGCGCCGGGCCATGCGCTGCACACCCAGGGCCAGGATGATGGTCAGTACCGCCGGCAGGCCTTCGGGGATGGCGGCGACGGCCAGACCCACAGCCGCCATCAACATATCCCCTGGCTCATAGCCTCGCAGGCCGACGCCGAAAGCAAAAGTGGCCGCCGCCATCACCAGGATAACCAGGGTCAGTTGGCGGGCAAAGCGCGCCAGGTCGGCCAGTAGCGGTGTTTGCAGCGCGCTGACGTTCCCCAGCATGTGGCTGATGCGACCCAGCTCGGTATCACCCGCGGTGCCGGCCACCACACCGACCGCGCTGCCGGCGCTGACCAGCGTGCCGGAGTAGGCCATGCTCAGCCGGTCGCCCAGGCTGGCATCCGTCTCTACCGGTGCCGTCTGCTTGTCCACGGGCAGCGATTCCCCGGTGAGGGCCGCCTCTTCAACGCGCAGGTCGCGTACTTCGAGCAAGCGCAGATCGGCCGGAACCCGTTCGCCGGCTTCGAGCAGCACAATGTCCCCCGGCACCAGTTCTTCAGCCGACAGGGATAGCACCTCGCCGTCGCGCCGGACCCGGCTGTCGACCACCAGCATGCGCTGGATCGCGCGCATCGCCTGCTCGGCCTTGCCCTCCTGGATAAAACCGACGATGGCATTAATCAGCACGACGCCGAAAATTACTGCGCTGTCCAGCCATTCGCCCAAGGCGAAGGTGACCAGGGAGGAGGCCAGCAACACATAAATCAGCAGGTTGTGGAACTGCAGCGCAAAGCGCTTCAGCGGACCGTTGCCGCGCCCCTGGGGCAGGCGATTGGCGCCATAACGCGCCAGGCGTTCGGCCGCCGCCGCGGCACTCAGCCCGTGTTCGCTGGCATCCAGTTGCCCGAGGCACTGCTCCGGCGTCTGGCTGTGCCAGGTGTTTTGAGTCACCTTGTCCATGTCGACATTCCCGAAATCAGCCTGTCGCAACTATAGAGTTCACTGGATGAAGCCGCGTTGGCCCACGTCAAAGGTTGGACATCTTTGGACTATAAAGGTAGCGGCCAGTCGTTCAGGCTTGGTTGGAGAAGTGTTTCTTCCAATTACACAGGCCTGAAAGCTTAGCGGATGAGAAGCGGGGACCGTTCAAAAACGCAACCACCGCAGCGCCAGCGGGTCACATATCAGACATCCCCTGACGGCGAGCGCTGGCCATGAAGAATCTGCGGATCGCGACGTTCAACATCAACGGCCTCCGTGCCCGACTGCCCAACCTGCTGGAATGGCTGGAGCGCGAGCAACCGGACATTGCCTGTTTGCAGGAGCTCAAGGCCGCGGATAAGGATTTTCCAGTCCTGGACTTCGAGGCGGCAGGATACGGGGCGATCTGGCACGGCCAGTCTTCCTGGAACGGGGTGGCAATTCTGGCTCGCGATGCGCAGCCGCTGGAAAGTCGTCGCGGTTTGCCGGGCGATGATGCGGACCTCCACAGTCGTTACCTGGAGGCAGCGGTGCATGGGGTGTTGGTGGGGTGTCTGTATCTGCCTAACGGCAATCCGCAGCCAGGGCCCAAATTCGATTACAAGCTGGCATGGTTCGAGCGCCTGATCGATTACGCCAAGTTGCTGCAGGACAGTGAGCATCCAGTGGTGCTGGCCGGGGACTACAATGTGGTGCCCACCGATCTGGATATCTACAACCCGCGTTCCTGGCTCAAGGATGCGCTGTTACAACCTGAAAGCCGCGAGTGTTACCAGCGCTTGCTGGCTCAGGGCTGGACCGATTCGGTGCGTAAGCTTTATCCGCAGGACCGCCTCTATACCTTCTGGGATTACTTTCGCCAGCATTGGCAGAAGAACTCGGGTCTGCGTATCGACCATCTGTTGCTCAACCGGGCCCTGAGCCCTTATTTGCACGAGGCCGGGGTCGATGCCTGGGTCAGGAATCAACCCCATGCCAGCGACCATGCGCCATGCTGGATTCGCCTGGCTTCGCGCAAGCGGCGTTAAATGGGATGATTGGTTAAATCCATTGTTGCTTGGAGGTGTTAATGGCTTATATCTATCGCCGATCCGCATAACGTTTCTTTTCCTGATGAGCCGAACCTATGGAAACGGGCGCCCACGACACCTTATGCGCAAGGACTCAATCATGAGCCAGCCTCAACTGCAAAATATCGGACTCTACTTGCAACGCCTGGGTTACGACGCGCCGCCAGCGCCGACCCTGGAAACCCTGCGCGAACTCCAGCTACGTCATACCAGTGTTTTCCCCTTTGAAACGCTGTCGACGATGTTGCAGGTTCCGGTGCCAATCGATCTGGCATCGGTGGAGTGCAAAGTCCTGCACGAAGGGCGGGGCGGCTACTGCTATGAACTCAATAATATGTTCCTGGCGTTGCTGCAACAGCTGGGGTACGAGGCGCGGGGCATTACCGGGCGGGTGGTGATGGGCAGTCCCGAGGACGCGTTGCCCGCACGCACTCACCGCTTGAGTGTGCTGACCCTGGACGGCACTCGCTATATCACTGACGTCGGCTTCGGCGGCATGGTGCCGACGACGCCGCTGCGGCTGGACACCGAAGAACAACAGCAAACGCCCCATGAGCCGTATCGGATAACGCAGGGGGAGGACAGCTACACCCTGCGCGCAAAAGTCGCCGGCGAATGGCGCGCACTCTATGTATTTTATCTGCAGCCGCAGTCGGCGATCGATTACGAGATCGGCAACTGGTACGTCTCGACCCATAAGGACTCGCCGTTCCTTGGACAGTTGATGGTGGCAAGGACGGGGCAGGGGCTGCGTCGAACGCTCAATAACGGCAGTTACGCCCTGCATCGGATGGGGCTTGAAAGCGAACGGCGAGAGCTGACGGACGCTGACGAACTCATCGAACTGCTGCACCGCGAGTTCGGGATTCGGGTTCCGCAACATCCGCAGCTGAGGCAGATCGTTGATCGCTTGATCAACCCGCCAGCCGTTTGAAACGTTTCAGCTGAAGGGCCTAATACCCGCCGCCACTACTTTCTCTGCGTTCTTTATTGGCCTGTTCCCGGACCTCCCAGCCGGCGCAATTGGTAAAACCCCGATGGTCCACCTTGTCGCGTGCATCGAGGCTGATGTGGTAGGCCTGGCGCTGGCCGGCCTGAGACAGCTGGTAGTCGAGACAGGAGCCTGGATTTTCCGTGCGATCGCTCACCGCAACCGGTTGCCCGCCGATGTCGAGCACCTGCTGCTTGCTCATGCCGGTGCTGACCTTGGCGACCAGCGGCTGGTCCCGGTAGATCTGCTCCTGCGGGGAGGAACAGGCGGCCAGAGTGGTCAGGGCAGCGAGTGTCACGAACAGAAGGTTGGACATGGTCAGGCTCCCGGGGTTGCCTGATGCGCCCGTTGCCGATTCAGCTCAGGGTTGCGCGAGCAGGCAGTATCACTTGCTGCCGCTGACATGCTGCCCTTGGAACTCGGTGCGGAACCAGTCGGCGAGCATGGCTTTTTCGGCATAGAGGCGATCACTATTAGCGGCCCGGCCGGGACGCTGCAGATAGAATTTGTCGCTGAGTTGGGCATCGGCCTGGCGGATCGTCTGATCGTTCTGCTTGAGGACGTAGTGCAGTTTCATCGACGGCCAGGTAATGTCGCGCATGAATCGCACCTGGCTGGCATTGATATGCCAAGGCTCGTAGCGACCGGCCAGATCAATGTCGCTGACTTCGATCTGCAACACCTGTCCAGGTTGCAGATAACGTTTGCCAAGCTGCTCGAAAGAGCTGCGCAACTCCTTCATGACGTAATCGTCGGCTCCGGTTTCATAGCCGGTAGTCCTCAGGCTGGCATCCCGAAACGACTCGGGACTCTTGAAGCTGACCTCGACCGAGGTCGTAGCGGCGAACGGTTGCGTCATGCTGCCCATTAACATCAGCAAGACGGCGGTACCAGCGCCTGTTGCGCGCATCACACACCTCCTGACGCGGCTTGAGTGAAGCCGGCATCTGGTATTAAGTTTACCCCTCGGCAAGTTTTCGGCAATTTCAGCCAGGTTCGTGAGACGCGGATTTTCTGGCTAACGCCGCGCGTCGTGGTTGCAATTGTGGTGTTTCGTGTCGCAAAGATTGTATACAAGTAGCTGGACATTTGTTCCGACTGTTGAATACAGTGTGCGCATAACAAAAACCAGAGACCCTCTCACCATGAATACGCCCTCTGTTTCAAAACAACGGCCCGAGGATCAGAAACTCGGGATCGGCGCGAATATGGCTTATGGCCTGCAGCATGTTCTGACCATGTACGGCGGTATCGTCGCGGTGCCGTTGATTGTCGGTCAGGCGGCCGGGCTGGCTCCGGCGGATATCGGTCTGTTGATCGCCGCGTCGCTGTTTGCCGGTGGCCTGGCGACTTTGCTGCAAACCCTCGGTTTACCCTTCTTTGGTTGTCAGTTGCCGCTGGTGCAGGGAGTTTCCTTTGCCGGGGTTGCCACCATGGTGGCGATCGTCGGTAGCGGTGGCAGCGGCGGTATTCCAGCGATATTGGGTGCGGTGATGGCGGCGTCCCTGATCGGGTTGCTGATCACGCCGGTGTTCTCCAGGATCACCAAATTCTTCCCACCGCTGGTGACCGGGATTGTGATCACCACCATCGGCCTGACGCTGATGCCGGTGGCGGCGCGCTGGGCCATGGGCGGCAACAGCCATGCCGCGGATTTCGGCAGCATGTCGAACATTGGCCTGGCGGCCATGACCCTGGTACTGGTGCTGTTGCTGAGCAAGATCGGCAGCGCGACCATTTCGCGCTTGTCGATTCTGTTGGCGATGGTCATCGGCACGTTGATTGCGGTGTTCCTCGGCATGGCCGATTTCTCCCAAGTCACCGAAGGGCCGATGATCGGCTTCCCGACGCCATTCCATTTCGGTATGCCGACCTTCCAGATCGCGGCGATCCTGTCGATGTGTATCGTGATCATGGTGACCCTGGTGGAAACCTCCGCGGACATCCTCGCGGTCGGTGAAATCATCAATACCAAGGTCGACTCCAAGCGTCTGGGCAACGGCCTGCGCGCCGATATGCTGTCGAGCATGTTCGCGCCGATCTTCGGCTCCTTTACCCAGAGTGCCTTTGCGCAGAACGTCGGGCTGGTGGCGGTCACCGGGGTGAAGAGCCGTTACGTGGTGGCTACCGGCGGACTGTTCCTGGTGATCCTCGGCCTGTTGCCGGTGATGGGGCGGGTGATTGCTGCCGTACCGACTTCGGTATTGGGCGGCGCCGGTATCGTCCTGTTTGGCACCGTGGCTGCCAGCGGTATCCGCACCCTGTCCAAGGTCGACTACCGCAACAATATGAACCTGATCATCGTCGCCACTTCCATCGGCTTCGGCATGATCCCGATCGCCGCACCGACCTTCTACGATCAGTTCCCGAGCTGGTTCGAGACCATCTTCCATTCCGGGATCAGCTCGGCGGCAATCATGGCGATTGCACTGAACCTGGCATTCAACCACTTCACCGCCGGCAACTCGGATCAACAGTCGGTATTCGTCGCCGGTACCGAGCGCAGCCTGTGCTTCCAGGATGTCGCGGCGCTGCGTGAAGGTGATTATTTCAGCGATGGCAAACTGCATGACGCTGAAGGTAACGAGATACCGCTGTTGGCTGAGCCTCTGCATGCTTCGGAGGATCATCATCCCCACGATCCAAAGGCCGCGAGCGCGTCGGGTAGTACCCAGGCCAGTAGTGCCTGAGTCCCGTAGGAGCTGCCGCAGACTGCGATTTTTTAGAGCGCACCCCAGATCTCACAGGCTTCTCCTCCCGCCTCAAAGCCACACCGCATCCCAAAGCGGGTAATCACCCAGCTTGTTGACCAGCCCGGGTGGTATGGAATGCAGACCTGCAACGGGTCTGCATTCGGGACTTTATCTTGGGGCCTCAAAAGATCGCAGCCTGCGGCAGCTCCTACAGATTTTGCGTACACCTGATAATTCGAGGGTATGCACGGTCGGTGTAGGAGCTGCCGCAGGCTGCGATCTTTTTGCGGTACACACGACATATCCTGAAAAATGGTTTCCAGGGCAAGCGTTGGAAATCCGGCTAGCTTTACCTGTGTCATACATCTTCAGGAGGGCAATGGATTGCCTGTCGCCGCTAATGGATGCCGCCTGCGTAAAGCACGGGTATCCGAAGTCAATCGTATTTATCTTCTGACCGCCGTGGCCCACCAGCGTCAGCCTGTATTCAGCGACTGGCGCTCGGGGCGCCTGGTGGTCGAACAACTGCGCCAGGCTGATGAAAACCAGTTGGCTACGTCCTTGGCTTGGGTAGTGATGCCCGATCACCTTCATTGGTTGGTACAGCTGAATTACGGCTCGTTGGCCGAGTTGATGTGTCGAGTAAAGTCGCGCAGCAGTCTTGCGATCAATCATCTGAATCGAGGTAATGACCGTGTATGGCAACGGGGCTATCACGACCGGGCGCTCCGCCGGGATGAGGATTTGAAAGCCGCTGCGCGCTATATCGTGATGAATCCGTTACGCGCCGGATTGGTCCACAAGCTGGGTGATTATCCGCTTTGGGATGCGGTGTGGCTTTGAGGCGGGCAGGGGTAAGCCTTTGGGCTCAGCAGCGCCTGTTAAAAGATCGCAGCCTTCGGCAGCTCCTACAGGTGGATTGCGCACGGAGCTGCCGCAGGCTGCGATCTTTTGATCTTCCGCACGATGCCTGACGCCTGTGGTCGTAGATTGTGTCCGCATCCTTCGCGCATTTCGCGCCTGTGTGCTGCGGATATTCTCTGGAGCACCGATGAGCCAGGACGTCCTAGCCACCGAAACCAATCGCCGTCAGTTGCAGCAGATTATCTCCGGGCTGTCGGACGGGGTCATCCTGATCGAAACGGATCAGACCATTCTCTGGGCCAACGAAGCCGCGCTGACCATGCATGGCGTCAGTCAGGTCAGCGAACTAGGCGCCAATGCACAGGAATATGCCGAGCGCTTTGCCTTGCGTTATCGCAACAACCATCCGGTTCTTCCTGACAGTTATCCGATCAGCCGCGTCGCCAAGGGCGAGATCTTCAGCGATGTGATGGTCGAAGTCACCGCCAACACCGACCAGCAACGCACCTGGGTTCATCGCGTGCGCAGCATGATTCTCGAGGATCGCAGTGGCGAACCGGAGTCGTTGGTGCTGATTTTCGCCGATGCCACCGACTGGGCCAGCGCCGAGCAACGCTTCGAAAAGACCTTCAACGCCAACCCTGCACCGGCGGTGATTTGTCGACTCAGTGACCTGCGTTACATCAAGGTCAACCAGGGCTTTCTGGAAATGACAGGCTACGCCCGCGATCAGGTCATCGGTCGCTCGGTGTATGAGCTGGATGTGCTGGAAGATGCCGATCGCAAGGACCTGGCCATCGAGCGTTTGAACGCGGGCGCGACCATTCCGCAGATGGAGGCCGAGCTGCGCTTGCCTGAGGGCGGCAGCAAACTGGTGGTAGTCGCCGGGCAGCCGCTGGACATCAATGATGAAGCCTGCATGTTGTTTTCCTTCATGGACCTGGAGCCGCGACGCAAGGCTGAGGTCGCGTTGCGTCAGAGTGAAGAGCGCTTTGCCAAGTCCTTTCGCCTGACGCCAGTGCCGATCCTGGTGTGCTACGCCGAGAGTCGGCAGGTGGTCGATGTCAATGAAGCCTTCCTGACAACTACCGGCTACACCGCTGAAGAATTGCTCGGTAGGACGGTCGAAGAAATAGCCTTTGTCGAAAGCCCGGAAGCCTGTTGCCGCTTGTTCACAGCGCTGGAGAAATCCGGAAGCATCGACGGTGTGGATCTGAAGGTGCGCAAGAAAGGCGCCGAGCTGATCGACTGCGTGGTCTCGGCCGACACCGTCAGCATTCAGGATTCGCCGTGTTATTTGCTAGTGCTGATGAACATCACCGAACGCAAGCGTACCGAGCTGGAGCTGGTTGCGGCCATTGAAGAAGTGATGCAGGACGCCTCCTGGTTCAGTCGGACCCTGATCGAAAAACTCGCCAATGTGAAAAGCGTGAATTCACCGCAACTGCCAAGCGTTTCCTTTGCCGACTTGACGGGCCGCGAGCGAGATGTGCTGAGGCTGATCTGCGAAGGGCTGGCGGACAAGGAAATTGCCGCGCGCCTCACACTGGCGCCCAATACCGTGCGCAATCACGTGGCGATGGTGTATTCCAAGATTGATGTACACAGCCGCAGTGAAGCAATTGTCTGGGCCCGCGAGCGTGGTCTGTTCGCTGGAGAACGGCGCGCAAAGGGCAAGCAGTAAGGTGCAAATGCACTAGGCCAGTCAGTGCAAATTCAGCTTCTGCCGGCTATTGGCGTTTCTTACTCTTTGACAGTGCGACATCCATCTTTTTGGATGGGTGCCGTACTCCCGTCAAGCAGGCAAAGGAACGTTACATGTACAGCGAACAGATCAATGCTGCTGTCGATACAGTCGCCGGCAAAACCCGGGGCACACTCGGGTGATTTCCCTATCGTTATTGCGCGGTTATCTGGCGCAGAGCTTCCTGCCGCTGGCCTGCGACTGCGGTCTGTGTCCCAGCTCTACGTTGACCGTGCGGGTTTATGATCCTGTCAGTGGGCGAGTCGATATGGTGGTCAGTGGCCTGCGTCTGGAAACGCTGAAAACCCTGGAAGATGTCCAGGCCCTGATCGAAGAACTGAACTACGAATTGCAGAGCAACACCCTGGATCGCTCTGGGACGTAGGAGCTGCCGCAGGCTGCGATCTTTTGATTTTGACGATGTCGATCACAACGAAACCTCCGCCACCGGCTCGGTCAATACCTTCCTGAACGTTTCCACCAGCGGGCGCAGATTGATCCGGTGCCAAGCCGCCCACAACGGCGTGGTGAACGAAATCCATGGCACTTCCCGCAGCACCACGCCAGGTGGGGCATTGCGGCTCAGGCCTTTCTGGATCATCGCAATCCCCAATCCAGACGCCACCAGCCCCAGCGCGGTAAAGGGTTCGGTGGCCTCCATGCGGATATCCGGGGTAAAACCGGCGCGGATGCACGCAGAGATGAAATCATCACGGCTGGCCTCATCCTGGCGCGGTTGCACGCCGATCCACTCCTGTTCGGCCAGGTCCGCGGGCGTCAGTTGCGTCTGACTGGCCAGCGGATGCTGTTCGGGCAGCGCCAACAGCATCGGGTCATCCAGCACTTGAAGGCTCTGCAGATCCGGGTCGTCAGTGGCGGGCGGCTCGCTGACCAAGGCGATATCCAGGCTTCTTTGGCGTAACCCCTCAAGCTGTTCGGCGGAGCTCAGGTTGTACAGCGCGACGTGCACGCTTGGCCGCGAATCACGCAGGACCCGCAAGGCATTGGGCAGTACTCCGGCGTGCATGGCGTTTTCGATATAGCCGATACACAGTCCGCCTTCTTCGCCACGGCCGAGACGCCGCCCCAGGGATTCCAGGCGGTTGGCATGGGTCAGCAGGGCGCGGGTTTCGGCGAGGAACGTCTGGCCGTCGCGGGTCAGGCGGATGCGTTGCTGGCTGCGTTCGAACAAGGTCAGGCCCAGGCGCTCTTCCAGCTGGGCGATCTGCCGGCTCAGCGGAGACTGGGAAATGTGCAGCCGTTCGGCGGCGCGACCGACATGTTCTTCCTCGGCGACGGCCACGAAGTAGCGCAGTTGACGGATGTCGATCATATGAGACCTATAGGGACTTAACTGCTGCTCATTATGTCTTGGACGGTCCGATAATCGCAATCTAGGATCTGCTCAACGGTCACTCAAGTGGCCATGAACTGATGAGGATTGAGCCATGAGTCTGAAAGACAAACTGCCCGGCGTTCTGGGCTTCGGTACCGCACCTTTGGGCAACATGTTCCGCGCCATCCCCGAGGAAGAAGCTCTGGCGACGGTCGAAGCGGCCTGGGACGCGGGTGTGCGTTACTTCGATACCGCACCCTTTTATGGTTCGGGTCTGTCGGAGCTGCGTCTGGGCGCGGCCCTGGCCCGGTACAACCGTGACGACTATGTGCTCAGCAGCAAGGTCGGCCGGGTCATCCTCGATGAAGTCGAGGACGCCGCCAACCGTGATCTGGGCGAGAAGAGCGGAGTGTTCGAACACGGCCGGCCAAACAAGATGCTCAACGATTACAGCGCCGACGCGACCCTGCGCTCTATCGAAGACAGCCTCGAACGGCTGCAGACCGACCGGCTGGACATCGTCTGGATTCACGACATTGCTCAGGACTTCTATGGCGATCAATGGCTGGAATACTTCAATCAGGCGCGCACCGGCGCATTCAAGGTGCTGACCCGTTTGCGCGAAGAGGGGGTGATCAAGGCCTGGGGCCTGGGGGTGAATCGCGTCGAGCCTTGCGAGCTGACCCTTGATCTGACCGAAGCGCAACCGGACGGCTTTCTGCTAGCCGGTCGCTACACTCTGTTAGACCACGATCGTGCCCTGCAACGCTTGATGGATGCGGCGCTGGCGCAGAAGGTCGAGATCGTCGTCGGTGGTCCTTACAGCTCGGGGATTCTGGCCGGTGGCGAGCATTTCGAATACCAGAAAGCCAGCCCGGCGATCATCAACAAAGTCGAACATATCAAGCGCATCGCCCACGCCCATGGGGTCGATATCAAGGCAGCGGCATTGCAGTTCTCCCTGGCCCACCCGGCGGTTGCCGCGGTCATTCCAGGGTCGAGTCGTCCAGGTCGAATCGCTGAAGACGTTGCCGCTTTATCGGCAAACATCCCGCGCGCGTTCTGGCAGGCGCTGCGCGAGGCTCATTTGATTTCTGCCAGTGCCCCTTTACCCACTGCTTAAGCATCTGGAGCCGAATATGAAGATTGATTTGACTGGAAAACTCGCGATTGTCA
The DNA here is from genome assembly GCF_059716055.1 of Pseudomonas sp. LBUM1658. Classification (NCBI taxonomy): domain Bacteria; kingdom Pseudomonadati; phylum Pseudomonadota; class Gammaproteobacteria; order Pseudomonadales; family Pseudomonadaceae; genus Pseudomonas; species Pseudomonas sp. LBUM1658. The sequence goes on along the minus strand of NZ_CP166798.1, from coordinate 4,510,728 downwards.
GCGGTAGCACCGCCGGGATCGGGCTGGGGATCAGCAAGGCGCTGGCCGAGTCCGGGGCCACTGTGGTGGTGATTGGTCGCGAGTGGTACAAGGTAGAGCGCGCATTGGCAGATATTCTTCAAAGTGTTCCCGAGGCCAAACTACGCGGGCTGGAGGCGGATCTGGGCACTGTCGAAGGCGCCGAACTGCTGTTCGCCAGCGAGCCGCGGGCGGACATCCTGGTCAACAATCTGGGAATCTTCAACGACGTCGACTTTTTCGACGCCCACGACAGCGAATGGGCACGCTTTTATGAAGTCAATGTGATCTCCGGGGTGCGCCTGGCGCGGCATTATGTGCCGGACATGGTCGGCCAGGGGTGGGGCCGGGTGATTTTCCTGTCCTCCGAATCGGGTATCGCAACGCCAGGAGACATGATCAACTACGGCGTCACCAAAAGTGCCAACCTGGCGGTGTCCCACGGTTTGGCCAAGCGCCTGGCGGGAACCGGGGTCACGGTCAATGCGATCTTGCCGGGGCCGACCTTCACCGATGGCCTGGAACACATGCTCAAGGACGCCATCGCCAAATCCGGGCGCAGCCCCCGTGAAGAGGCCGATGAGTTTGTACGCAAGGCGCGGCCGACCTCGATTATCCAGCGAGCCGCTGAGGTCGAGGAAGTCGCGAACCTGGTGGCCTATATCGCCTCGCCGCTGTCTTCGGCGACTACAGGTGCGGCCTTGCGGGTCGACGGTGGTGTGGTCGACAGCATGGCGATCTGATTCTTTTTAACCTGGATTTTTTGGAGAAAGTGGTATGGCTAACGCATCAGAATTCATCGATGTTCCGGTTTCGGCCGATCAGGTCTGGAAATTGATTGGCGGCTTCAATTCGCTGCCGGATTGGTTACCGTTCATTGCCAAAAGCGAACTCAGCGAAGGCGGCCGGGTGCGCAGCCTGCAAACCGCGGACGGCCTGGTGATCGTCGAGCGCCTCGAGGCGTTCGACAATGCCATGCGTTCCTACAGCTATTCGATCAGCCAGGCACCGTTTCCGGTGACCGATTACCTGGCCACCCTGCGGGTTGAAATGCTGGAAAGCGGTCAAACCTCGCGAGTCACCTGGTCGGGGCGCTTTACCCCGGTAGGGGTCAGCGAGGTGGCAGCGGTGGAGTTGTTTACCGGCATCTACCGTGAAGGACTGGAGGCGTTGCTGGCCAATTTCCAGGATTGAGAAGGCCCTAAAAGATCGCAGACTGCGCCAGCTCCTACGCCGACCGCATTTACCCGCCGGTTCGCTAACCATTCGTAGGAGCTGCCGCAGGCTGCGATCTTTTGATCTTCAGACCTCAGGTATCAGACTAGCCCTTCTTTTCCCCGGCCAACCCTAGTGCATAAAACCCGCCGATATTGCCCGGCTATTGCAAATTGCATGGTCGAGCGCCAGGACAAAAATCTAACTCATTGAAATAAAGCGATTTATCTAAAGTTCGCGATTGGCACGTTGACTGCAATTTCTGCCTTGAGAGTTGTAACTCCATTTCATGGCGGGAGCAGAACAACAATGAATAGATCCTCTGATACTTATCTCACTGCGCTGGACGAGTCGAGCAGTCACTCAGGAGTTTCCTGGGCGGCGGTGTTTGCCGGGGCTGTGGCTGCGGCCGCGTTGTCGTTGGTTCTGGTGGTGCTGGGTTTCGGGCTGGGATTTTCGGCAGTGTCGCCGTGGACCAACAGCGGCATCAGCGCCAAGAGTCTGGGCATCTCGACTATCGTCTGGCTGGCCTTCACGCAGATTGTTGCATCCGGCATGGGCGGTTACCTTGCCGGTCGCTTGCGGGTGAAGTGGGCGTACATGCACGGCGATGAGGTGTACTTCCGCGACACCGCCCATGGCTTTCTGGCCTGGGCTGTCGCGACCCTGGTCACCGCAACTCTGGTGCTCGGCACGCTGAGCAGTATCGTTGGCGGCGGGGTGCAGGCCGGTGCCAGTGTGGCCTCCGGTGCAACCAGCGCGATGACCCAGGTTGCAGGCAATGCCGCAAGCAACAGTCGTGGTGACGATTTTGGCTACTTCGTCGACAGTCTGTTCCGTGACAATCGCCCGGCGTCGGTCAGCGATGATGCGGTGCACGGTACGGTGACGCGTATCTTCGTCCGCAGCCTGAGCAACGACGGTCAGTTGGCGGTCGAGGATCGCAGCTATCTGGCGCAACTGGTCGCCCAGCGCACCAACCTCAGCCAGCCCGATGCCGAACGCCGGGTCGACGAGGTGTATGCCAAAACCCAGCAGGCCGTAGCGGACGCTAAACAAGCCGCCGACACCGCCGCCAAAGCCGCCGCCTGGACTTCGCTGTGGATGTTTGTTGCGCTGCTCTGCGGTGCGTTTTTCGCCAGCTTCGCCGCGACCTTCGGCGGCCGCAGCCGGGATGCCGTGGAATATCTCGAAACCGAAGACTATGTTCGCACCACTTCGCTGCCACCCGTTCGCTAAGCCAGGAGAATGACCATGCGCTCACTATTGCTGTTTTTTCTCGGTGTACCGATCCCGCTCATTATCCTGATTGCGCTGCTTACGTGATCGTGTAGGAGCTGCCGCAGGCTGCGATCTTTTGATCTTGATCTTCGACGGTCTTCAAATCGCGAAAAGATCGCAGCCTATCGGCAGCTCCTACGCCGACCGCGTACGTCCGCAATGTCGCTGGTGTAACCGTTGACCATCCTCTCGAGCACCCGGTATAGGCATCCAGCCGCCAGCTATGCTTATTGATTCAGGTGTCGGGTTGAAGCAGGAGGCCTGCAATGGCCACGGTTAAAACTGCACTGGTGCTGGCTGGTGGCGGCAGTCTCGGCGCGGTTCAGGTCGGCATGTTACGGGCGCTGCTCGAGGCCGGTGTGGCTTTCGATCTGGTGATCGGTGCTTCGGTCGGGGCCATTAATGGCGCGTATTTCGCGGCCAGGCCGACTGCCGAGGGGGTTGCCGAGCTGGCGGACTTCTGGCGTGGGTTGCGCAAGGCGGATGTGTTTCCGTTTTCGCTGACCGATACCCTGGCCGCGATCCTGCGTCGGCGCGGTTATCTATTGCAATCTTCGGCGCTCAAACAGCTGGTGCGTCGGGCGCTGCCGGTGACCTTGATCGAAGAGACCGAACTGCCCCTGTACATCGTCACCACCAACCTGCTCACCGGTACCGACGAACTGCTGTCGAGCGGCAGTGTCGAACAGGCGTTGCTCGCCAGCGCGGCTATTCCGCTGGTGTTCCCCACTGTGCAGATCGGCGACAAATGGCTGGTTGATGGCGGTGTGACCAGTAATACGCCGATTGCCAGTGCGGTGTTTTTGGGGGCAACCCGGGTCGTGGTGGTGCCGACCGGATTCGGTTGTGCCTGCCCACAGCCGCCGACCGGATTGGTGGCGCTGGCGCTGCATACCCTGAACCTGATGAGCATGCGCCAACTGGTTCGCGACATTGAGCTGTATTCACCGCGGGCCGCTATCCATGTGGTGGCGCCGCTGTGCCCGTTGGGAATTTCGGTGTTCGACTTCAGCCAGACCGATCTGCTGCTACGACGGGCCTATGAGCAGACCCAGGACTGGATCGGCAAGGGTGGGCTGGTGCGCACCGGGGTGCCGGGTTCATTGCAGGCCCACACTCACCAGCGAAATAAGCCAGTCTAATCCTCGAACCCTACCTGTTCGTGAATCTCGTCGACCTTCAATTCCAGGCGATAGGCCACGGCGATAAACAGCGCCTGGCACAGGCACAAGGTCGCACTCAACGAACGGAAGGCGAACGAGCTGCCCTCATTGACCAGCAGCACGGTATTGGCGCGCTTGGCCAGGGGCGACAGGTTGCTATCGGTGATGATCAGGGTTTTCGCCTGGTGGTGTTGGGCGATACGCAGGCAATGTTGGGTTTCCTTGCCATACGGGGTGAAGCTGATGGCGATCACCAGATCGTTGGCGCGCACGCTGCGCATCTGCTCGCGGTAACTGCCGCCCAGGCCCGAGACCAGATGGATGCGCTTGTTGGTGTGCTGCAGGTTGTAGACCAGGTAATCGGCCACCGCGAATGAACGGCGCACGCCGACCACGTAGATGTTGTCGGCATTCACCACCAGGTCCACGGCCTTGTCGAATGCCTGGTCGTCCAGTTCCAGGCCCAGCCGTTCGATGCCCGACAACGTGGCATTGATGCACTCGCGCGCCAGATCGCCGCCGCTGGCCTTCTGCGACTTATTGGCGATCATGCTGCGGATGCGCTGCTGGTAGTTCTGCACCGGCGTGGTCTTGTGGGTGTAGGCCTCGCGGAACAACGCCTGCATTTCACTGAACCCGCTGAAACCGAAGCGCTGGGAGAAACGCACGATGGCCGAGGGATGCACTTCGCACTCGCGGGCGATATCGCTGATGCGGTCGACCATAATCCGGTCGCTCTGCTGGCTCATATAGCTGGCGATGCGTTTGAGCTGGCGAGGCAGGCTTTCGTATTCCTCGGTGATCAGCTGCAGCAGGCGCTCGGCATTGATCGGGGGGCTGCCGAGATCGCTCTCGGGCGAACTCTGGGGCGTAGCCGGCTGATCGGTGCGGGACATAGAAAATCCTTCTGGCTTGTTCTTTCAGGGACGGCGGGTGGGTGCCGGCCCTCGACACTAGGTTGGCTTGCGCAGTCTACAGGGTAGGCGCAAATAAAATCTGGAGCGTGAAGTCAGGGGTCGAGTGCTGAATCGATGCACTTGAATCTTGCTGAGTTTATTGGAAAAAATATTCCACGTAAAAAATTTATAGAATAAATATTGATTGGAGTCGCGAGACGTTTTAGTCTGGCCCCACACCAAGAGTGTTCGCCTTGCACCGCGGCGAACTCAGGCTGATAAAAATAACAGGAGCCAGCATGGGCCAGACTCGTTTTGCCAGTGGGCGTCAATTGGATCTGATCTGCCTCGGACGCCTTGGCGTCGACCTCTACGCACAGCAAGTCGGTGCGCGGCTGGAGGACGTCAGCAGTTTCGCCAAGTACCTGGGCGGTTCATCGGCGAACATCGCCTTTGGCACCGCACGCCTTGGCCTCAAGTCGGCGATGTTGAGCCGGGTAGGGGACGACCATATGGGGCGTTTCCTGCTCGAATCCCTGACCCGCGAAGGCTGTGACGTCAGCGGCGTCAAACTCGATCCGGAACGCTTGACCGCCATGGTGCTGCTCGGGCTCAAGGATCGCGAAACCTTTCCCTTGGTCTTCTACCGCGAGAACTGCGCCGACATGGCGTTGCGTGTCGAAGACATCAACGAATCCTTCATCGCTTCCAGCAAAGCCTTGCTGATCACCGGCACGCATTTCTCCACGGACGGCGTGTACAAGGCGAGTATCCAGGCGCTGGACTACGCCCAAAAACACAACGTCAAGCGAGTGCTGGATATCGATTACCGCCCGGTGCTCTGGGGCCTGACCGGCAAGGCGGACGGCGAAACCCGTTTCGTTGCCGACCAGAAGGTCAGCCAGCATGTGCAGAAAATCCTCCCGCGCTTCGACCTGATCGTCGGCACCGAAGAAGAGTTTCTGATTGCCGGTGGCGGCGAAGATCTGCTCGGCGCCCTGCGCACCGTGCGTTCGCTGACGGCCGCGACCCTGGTGGTCAAGCTCGGCCCGCAAGGCTGCACGGTGATTCATGGGGCGATCCCGGCGCGTCTCGAAGACGGGGCGATCTATCCCGGGGTGCGGGTCGAAGTGCTCAACGTACTGGGGGCCGGCGATGCCTTTATGTCGGGCTTCCTCAGCGGCTGGCTGGAGGATGCGAGCGACGAGCGTTGCAGCCAGTTGGCTAATGCCTGCGGCGGTCTGGTGGTGTCGCGCCATGCCTGCGCCCCGGCGATGCCGACCCCTGCCGAACTGGATTACCTGTTCAACAGCCCGGTACCTGTTACCCGGCCCGATCAGGACCTGGTACTGCAACGCCTGCATCAGGTCAGCGTGCCGCGCAAAGCCTGGAAGCAACTGTTCATCTTTGCCTTCGACCATCGCTGGCAGCTGGTCGAGCTGGCGCAAAAGAGCGGTCGCGACCTCAACAGCATTGGTGAACTCAAGCAGCTATTTATCAAGGCCGTGGAGCGGGTCGAGGTCGACTTGCGCAAACAAGGTATCGAAGCCGATGTCGGTCTGTTGGCCGATCAGCGCTTTGGCCAGGACTCGCTGAACGCCGCCACCGGTCGCGGCTGGTGGGTCGCGCGTCCGGTGGAGGTCCAGGGTTCGCGGCCATTGGCTTTCGAACATGGTCGCTCGATCGGCAGCAACCTGATCGCCTGGCCCCAGGAACAGATCATCAAATGCCTGGTGCAATTCCACCCGGACGACGAGCCGTTGCTGCGACTGGAACAGGAAGCGCAGATCAAGGGCCTGTATCAGGCGGCGCAAGTCAGCGGCCATGAATTGCTGCTGGAAATCATCCCGCCCAAGGATCATCCGTCGCCTTATCCGGACGTGCTCTACCGTGCCATCAAGCGTCTGTACAACCTCGGCATCTTCCCGGCCTGGTGGAAGATCGAGGCGCAGAGCGCTGCCGAATGGGAGCAACTCGACAGCTTGATTCAAGAGCGTGACCCCTATTGCCGTGGCGTGGTGCTGCTGGGTCTGAACGCGCCGGCCGCGGCCCTCGCCGAAGGTTTTCAGCAGGCCAGTCGAAGCAAAACCTGTCGCGGCTTTGCCGTCGGCCGGACGATTTTCCAGGAACCCAGCCGAGCCTGGCTGGCTGGGGAAATCGATGACGAAGCATTGATTCAGCAGGTGCAGGGCACCTTTGTCGAATTGATTGAAGCCTGGCGCACGGCCCGGGGGTGAAAGGCGACCTTTGTGGCGAGGGGGCTTTCTGTGGCGAGGGGGCTTGCCCCCGCTGGGTCGCGTAGCGGCCCTAAAACCGGCAATCGCGGTTTTTCAGGTAGAACGCATCCGCCGGCTTTACGACTGCTTCGCAGCCGAACGGGGCGATGCGGCGTTCCGACAAGCCCCCTCGCCACAAGTGTTCGACCTGCGAGACCAGATTCACAGTCAGCAATTTATTCAGAAAACAACAAAAGGTGCAGCCATGCCCGCTATCCGAATTGGCATCAACCCGATCTCCTGGAGCAACGACGACCTGCCGGCTTTGGGCGGTGAAACGCCGCTGAGCACCGCTTTGAGCGAGGGCAAGGAAATCGGCTACGAGGGCTTCGAGCTCAACGGCAAGTTTCCCAAGGACGCCAAGGGCGTCGGCGATGTGCTGCGGCCTTATGACCTGGCACTGGTCTCCGGCTGGTATTCCAGCTGCCTGGCCCGGCGTTCGGTGGCCGAGGAAATCGACGCCATCGGCAGCCACGTCGAACTGCTGGCGAAGAACGGCGCCAAGGTGCTGGTCTATGGCGAAGTCGCCGATTCGATCCAGGGTCAGCACATTCCACTGGTTGAACGCCCGCGCTTCCATACCGCCCAGGCCTGGCAGGAATACGCCGACAAGCTCACCGAGCTGGCACGTTTCACCTTGTCCCAAGGCGTGCGTCTGGCCTATCACCACCATATGGGCGCCTACGTCGAATCCCCGGCGGACATCGACACACTGATGAGCCTGACTGGCAGCGAAGTCGGTCTGCTGTTTGATTCGGGTCACTGCTACATGGGTGGCGGCGAACCGCTGGAAGTGCTGCGTAAACATATCGATCGGGTGTGCCACGTGCATTTCAAGGACGTGCGCAAACCGGTGGTGCAACTGGCGCGCAACCACCTCTGGAGCTTCCCGGACTGCATCATAAACGGCACCTTCACCGTGCCCGGCGACGGCGATATCGACTTTGCCGCGCTGCTGGATGTGCTGCTGGCTGCCGATTATCACGGTTGGCTGGTGGTGGAGGCCGAGCAGGACCCGGCCGTGGCGCCGAGTTATGTCTACGCGAAAAAGGGTTTTGATACGCTGCGCGCACTTCTCAATACCGCCCTGGCTAACCGGAGTACGGGACAATGAGCCTGCTGATCAAAAGCAAAGCCCAAGGCCAGATCATGGTCGAACTGGGCGCCGGTGAACTGGAATACGTCGGTTTCGCCGCCTACCGCCTGAGCCTCGGCGAAACCCTGCCGGTGAGTGCCGGGGATAAAGAGCTGTGCCTGGTGTTGCTCAGCGGCCGGGTCACGATCCAGGGTGAAGCCCCGGGGCAGGGCGCCTTCAGCTGGGACAATATCGGCGACCGGCAATCGGTGTTCGAAGACAAGTCACCGTTTGCCGCCTACTTGCCGCCCGGCAGTCAAGCGCAGGTGTTGGCCTTGACCGATGTGCAGATCGCCGTCTGTGCCGCGCCCGGGTCGACCGAAAACGGCCTCGGCCCACGACTGATCAAACCGCAGAACATGAAGCGCAGCGTGCGTGGCAAAGGTGCCAACACCCGTTACGTCTGCGACATCCTGCCGGACACCGAACCGGCCCATTCGCTACTGGTAGTGGAAGTGCATACACCGTCCGGGCATTCGTCGAGCTACCCGCCGCACAAGCACGACACCGATGACCTGCCGCACCAGAGCTTTCTCGAAGAAACCTATTACCACCGGATCAACCCGCCCCAGGGCTTCGTCTTTCAGCGGGTCTACACCGACGACCGCAGCATCGACCAGGCCATGGCCGTGGAAAACAGCGACCTGGTGGTGGTGCCCAAGGGTTATCACCCGGTCAGCGTGCCCTACGGCTACGAGTCGTATTACCTGAACGTGATGGCCGGGCCCAAACGCGTCTGGCAGTTCCATAACGACCCGCAGCACAGCTGGCTGCTGGATTTGTAGGTTTCTAACTTTCAGATTGGAGAACAACAACAATGAGTGACGTCGAGGTTTTAGGCCATTATATCAACGGCCAAGTGCAGGACAGTGGCAGCGAACGCTTCAGCAACGTCTTCAATCCGGCCACCGGCAGCGTCCAGGCGCGGGTCGGGCTGGCCAACCAGAAGACCGTCGATGAAGCCGTCGCCTCGGCCTTGAAGGCCTTCCCGGCCTGGTCCGAGCAATCGTCCCTGCGTCGCTCGCGAGTGATGTTCAAGTTCAAGGAATTGCTTGATCGTCATCACAACGAACTGGCAGAAATCATCAGCCGCGAACACGGCAAAGTCTTTTCCGATGCCAAGGGCGAAGTCACTCGCGGCATCGAGATCGTCGAATACGCCTGCGGTGCGCCGAACCTGCTCAAGACCGAGTTCAGCGACAACATCGGCGGCGGCATCGATAACTGGAACCTGCGCCAGCCGCTGGGCGTCTGCGCCGGGGTCACGCCGTTCAACTTCCCGGTGATGGTGCCGTTGTGGATGATCCCGATCGCGCTGGTCACCGGTAACTGCTTCATCCTCAAGCCCTCCGAACGTGATCCGTCCGCCAGTTTGCTGATGGCCCGCCTGCTCACCGAAGCCGGTCTGCCGGACGGCGTGTTCAACGTGGTACAGGGCGACAAGAGCGCGGTCGATGCGTTGCTGCAACACCCGGATATCGAGGCGATTTCCTTTGTTGGTTCGACACCGATCGCCGAGTACATCCACCAGCAAGCCACGGCAAGCGGTAAACGCGTGCAGGCGCTCGGCGGGGCGAAGAACCACATGATCGTGATGCCCGACGCCGATCTGGACCAGGCTGCCGATGCCTTGATCGGCGCCGCTTACGGCTCGGCCGGCGAACGCTGCATGGCGATTTCGATTGCCGTGGCGGTGGGCGATGTCGCCGACCAGCTGATTGCCAAACTGCTGCCGCGCATCGACCAGTTGAAGGTCGGCAACGGCATGCGCAGCGACAGCGACATGGGGCCGCTGGTCACCGCCGAGCACAAGGCCAAGGTCGAAGGTTTTATCGATGAAGGTGTGGCCCAGGGTGCGCAACTGATTGTCGACGGTCGCAACTTCAAGGTCCCGGGGGCGGAGAACGGCTTCTTTGTCGGCGCGACGCTGTTCGACAAGGTCACGACCGAGATGAGCATCTACCAGCAGGAAATCTTCGGTCCGGTGCTGGGCATTGTCCGGGTCGCCGATTTCGCCAGCGCGGTGGCATTGATCAACGCCCACGAGTTCGGTAACGGCGTGTCCTGCTTCACCAGCGACGGCGGCATCGCCCGGGCATTCGCGCGGACCATCAAGGTCGGTATGGTCGGCATCAATGTGCCGATCCCGGTACCGATGGCCTGGCATTCCTTCGGTGGCTGGAAGCGCTCGCTGTTCGGCGATCACCACGCCTATGGCGAAGAAGGTATTCGCTTCTACAGTCGCTACAAAAGCGTGATGCAGCGTTGGCCGGACAGCATCGCCAAAGGCCCTGAATTCAGCATGCCGACCGCTAAATAAACCTATCGATCAGCTTTGAGAGCGGAGAAAAAAATAATGAGCCAGCCCCTGCGTTTCGCCCTGAACCGTATGGTCGCCCCAGGTTTGTCACTGCCGGATTTCATTGAGTTGGCAGTGTCCTTGAAAGCCGATGCCATCGAGATCCGCAACGACCTCAAGGGCGTCGAGATCGAAGACGGTACGCCGCCGCTTCGGGTCCGCGAGTTGTGCGCGGCCAAAGGGATCAAGGTGTTGTCGATCAACGCGCTGTATCCGTTCGATCTGTGGAACGACGAACGTCGGGAACAAGCCCGCAAGCTGGCCGCTTATGCCCGCGATTGCGGCGCCGAGGGGCTGGTGATGTGTCCGCTGAATGATCGCGCCGACCCGCGCACCAAGGTCCAGCGCAACACCGCGTTACGCACGGCGCTCAGCGAACTGGCGCCGATCCTGCGCGAGCACGGGATTTTCGGTTTTATCGAACCACTGGGTTTCGAAGAGTGTTCCCTGCGGCGTAAACGCACGGCGGTGGATGCGATCAAGTCGGTGGGCGGGCTGGATGTGTTCCGTCTGGTGCATGACACCTTCCACCATCACTTGGCCGACGAGCATGAGTTCTTCCCCGAGCTGACCGGGCTGGTGCACATCTCCGGCGTCGAGGATGCACAGGCGCCGCTGGCGAGCATTCGTGATGGGCATCGGGTATTGGTGGGGGAAGCGGACATCCTCGGCAATGCCGCGCAGATCGATACCTTGCTCAGCGGCGGTTACACGGGATATTTGTCGTTCGAGCCGTTTGCCGAGAGTGTGCACGGGTTGGTGGATATCGAACAGGCGATAGGGGCGAGCATGGAGCATCTGCAAAAATCCCTGGCATAAACCATCCACCGCGTAGGATCTGATGTGTATTTGAAAGGTGCAAGCATGACTACTACACGACTGACCATGGCCCAGGCCCTGGTGAAATTCCTCGATAACCAGTACGTCGAGGTGGATGGGGTACAGAGCAAATTCGTCGCCGGGATCTTTACCATTTTCGGTCACGGCAATGTGTTGGGCCTCGGCCAGGCACTGGAGCAGGACAGCGGCGACCTGGTGGTGCATCAGGGCCGCAACGAACAGGGCATGGCCCACGCGGCTATCGGTTTCGCCAAGCAACACCTGCGGCGCAAGATCTACGCCTGTACCTCATCAGTCGGCCCTGGCGCGGCGAATATGCTGACCGCCGCGGCCACTGCGACTGCCAACCGGATTCCATTGTTGCTGTTGCCCGGCGATGTCTACGCCAGTCGCCAACCGGACCCGGTGCTGCAACAGATCGAACAATTTCACGACCTGAGCATCAGCACCAACGATGCCTTCAAGGCCGTGAGCAAATACTGGGATCGCATCAACCGCCCCGAGCAGTTGATGAGCGCGGCGATCCACGCCATGCGCGTGCTCACCGACCCGGCGGAAACCGGCGCGGTAACCCTGGCGTTGCCCCAGGACGTGCAGGGCGAAGCCTACGACTATCCCGATTACTTCCTGCAAAAACGCGTACACCGCATCGACCGCCGCCTGGCCACCGAAGCGATGCTCGGCGATGCCCTGGCCTTGCTCAAAGGCAAGCGCAAACCCTTGATCATCTGCGGTGGCGGAGTCAAATACTCCGGGGCCAACGCGGTGTTGCAGGCGTTTGCCGAGCGGTTCGATATTCCTTTCGCGGAAACCCAGGCCGGCAAAAGCGCGGTGGTTTCAGCTCACCCGCTGAATGTTGGCGGCATTGGCGAAACCGGTTGCCTGGCGGCGAATCTGCTGGCGCGGGAAGCTGATCTGATCATCGGCATCGGCACCCGCTACACCGACTTCACCACTTCGTCGAAATCGCTGTTCCAGCATCCCGCAGTGGAATTCCTCAACCTGAACATCAGCCCCTGCGATGCACTGAAACTCGACGGCGTGCAACTGCTGGCAGACGCCAGGTCCGGACTGGAAGCCTTGTCCGCTGCCTTGGCGCGCACCGGATATCGCTCCGCCTGGGGCGATCAACCGAGGGAGGCCAAGGCGCAACTGGACGCCGAGGTCGACCGGGTTTATCAGGTCGAATACCAGACCGAGAATTTCGTCCCGGAAATCAACGACCACATGGACCCGGCGGTGCTGCGCGAATTCATCGAGCTGACCGGTTCCTGCCTGACCCAGAGCCGGGTGCTCGGCGTGCTCAACGAAAGCTTGCCGAGTGATGCGGTGATCGTCGCTGCAGCCGGCAGCCTGCCGGGGGATTTGCAGCGCAGCTGGCGCAGCAAGGGCGTGAACAGCTATCACGTCGAGTACGGTTATTCCTGCATGGGCTACGAGGTGAATGCCGCGCTGGGGGTAAAACTCGCCGAGCCTGAGCGCGAGGTCTATGCACTGGTCGGCGATGGCTCTTACCTGATGCTGCACTCGGAGCTGGTCACCTCGATTCAGGAGCGACGCAAGATCAATGTGATCCTGCTCGACAACATGACCTTCGGCTGCATCAACAATCTGCAGATGGAACACGGCATGGACAGCTTCGGCACCGAGTTCCGTTTCCGCAACCCGCAAACCGGCAAACTCGATGGCGGTTTCGTGCCGGTGGATTTCGCCATGAGCGCGGCGGCTTACGGCTGCAAAACCTACAAAGTAAACACGGTCGAAGAGCTGCAAGCAGCGCTGGCCGATGCGCGTTTGCAGACGGTGTCGACGCTGATCGATATCAAGGTTCTGCCAAAAACCATGATCCACAAATACCTGTCCTGGTGGCGCGTCGGCGTGGCGCAAGTCTCCACCAGCGCGCGCACCGATGCGGTGGCGAATACCCTGAATGAACGACTGGCCAAGGCCCGTCAGTACTGATTGCTCTGCAAATAAAAAATTCCAACGGGAGAACAGAGATGTCTTTGCTTTTTAATTCGTTGCGGGTCGGCGTCATCGGCACCGGTGCCATCGGTCAGGACCATATCCGTCGTTGCAGCCAGACCCTGCTCAACAGCCAGGTGGTGGCGGTGACCGACATTAATCTCGAGCAGGCGGCCAAGGTCGTCGCCGACTTGAAACTGACCGCCGAGGTCTACCCCGATGGCCATGCGCTGATCAACGCGCCGGAGGTCGAGGCGATACTGGTCACGTCCTGGGGCCCGAGCCATGAAGAGTTCGTGCTCGCCGCGATTGCTGCCGGCAAGCCGGTGTTCTGCGAGAAGCCGCTGGCGGTGACCGCCGAAGGCTGCCGCAAGATAGTCGAAGCCGAAGTAGCCCATGGCAAGCGGCTGGTGCAGGTCGGGTTCATGCGCCCCTACGATCAGGGTTACCAGGCACTTAAGGCGGTGATCGACAGTGGTCAGATCGGCGAGCCGTTGATGCTGCATTGCGCTCACCGCAACCCGACAGTGGGGGAGAACTACAAGACCGACATGGCGATCACCGACACGCTGATCCATGAACTGGATGTATTGCGCTGGTTGCTGGCCGATGACTATGTGTCGGTGCAGGTGGTGTTCCCGCGCAAGACCAGCAAGGCCCACGCCCACTTGAAAGACCCGCAGATCGTCCTGCTGGAAACCGTCAGGGGCACGCGCATCGACGTCGAGATTTTCGTCAACTGCCAGTACGGGTATGACATCCAGTGCGAAGTGGTCGGGGAGACTGGCATTGCCAAGCTGCCTGAGCCGTCCCAAGTGCAACTGCGCAGCGGCGCCAAGCTTTCCAATGCGATCTTGATGGACTGGAAGGATCGTTTTATCGCCGCCTATGACGTCGAGCTGCAGGCCTTTATCGACGGCGTGCGCGCCGGGCAAGTCGGCGGGCCGTCGGCTTGGGATGGGTTTGCGGCGGCAGTGGCGGCGGATGCGTGCGTCGAGGCACAAGACAGCGGAGCGATCGTCAAAGTCGCACTCCCTGACCGCCCCCATTTCTACGGCTAAACACATCCCCCTGTAGGAGCTGCCGCAGGCTGCGATCTTTTGATTTTGGCGTCCGCCCAGACAACAGGTTGCTCGCCGAAAAGATCAAAAGATCGCAGGCTTCGCCAGCTCCTACAAAAGCAGCGCCAGTCGCTGGCGAAGGAGAACAACAATGCGCATCGCACTAGACCCCTACATGTACCGCAACCTGTCCCTGGGCAAGATGGTCGACAAGGTCGCCGAGCTCGGTTACCAACACATCGAACTGTCTCCGCGGGAAGATTTCCTGCCGTTCTACAAGGCGCCGCGGGTCGACCGGGCGCGGATCAAGGAATTTCGCAAAGCCTTGAGCGACACCGGGGTGCAACTCTCCTCGCTGTTGCCGATGTACCACTGGGCCGCTGCCGACGAAGGCTTGCGCCAGGCCGCCTTGCGCAACTGGAAGCGCGCGATCCAGATTGCCGTGGAGATGGACTGCGAACTGGTCAACACCGAATTCACCGGCCAGTCGGATAATCCGCTGGTCTGCGAGAACCAGTTCATGCGCTCCATGGACGAACTGATGCCGGTGTTCGAACGCGAAGGCATCAAACTGGATATCCAGGCCCATCCCTATGACTTCTGCGAGCGCAACAACGAGTCGGTGGACATCATTCGTGGCCTGGATCGCGACTGGATCAACTACCTCTACGCCGCGCCTCACACCTTCTTCTACGACGACGGCAAAGGCGACATCGCCTCGATGCTCAAGTACGCCGGCGAAAAACTCACCCACCTGATCATCGCCGACACCTATAACCACAAGGCCTCGTCGGGCCTGCGCTACATCGTCAACCCGCCTGGCGTAACCGCCACTGTGCACCAGCACCTGGATATCGGTCAGGGCGAAGTGGACTGGGAGGCGTTTTTCAGCACCTTGCGCGAGCTCAAGTTCGACGGCATCGCCACGGTCTCGGTGTTCGCCTGGGAAGACCGGCCGGATGAGTCCAACCGGATGATGCTGGAGCGGGTGACGCGCGAGCTTTGCCTATAAATTATCTAGCCTGCATCGAACCTTGTGGGAGCTGCCCCTGTAGGAGCTGCCGAAGGCTGCGATCTTTTGATCCTGACAATCTTGCATCCGACTGAGATGCTTCCAGGAACAACAAGATCAAAAGATCGCAGCCTGCGGCAGCTCCTACAGGTCGCCCGCCAGAAATGCCACATATTTGAGGAAGCTCTTTATGCGTATCGGACTTGTCGGTTACGGCCATGGCGGCCGTTTTTTTCATGCTCCGCTGATCAGCAGCCTGCCCGCCGCGACTTTTGTCGGCGTGGTGACGCGTTCGGCCGAGCGACGCCAATGCCTGGCAAAGGATTACCCGGGCGTACCGGCCTTCGACACTATTGGCCAGTTGGTCGAAGCCGGGGTCGATGTGCTGGTGGTTTCGACTCCTCTGCCGGGCCGCCAGGCGCTACTGCTCGAAGCCATCGGCCACGGGGTGGCAGTGGTCAGTGACAAACCCTTTGCCGCCGACGCGCAGCAGGCGGCCGCCCTGATCGCCGCTGCCGAACGGCAAAAAATCCCGCTGAGCGTCTATCAGAACCGCCGTTGGGATTCGGATTTTCTCACTGTACGCAAACTGATCGAGGCCGGTGCCCTGGGGCGGGTGACCCGCTTCGAATCACGGGTCGAACGCTTTGCCCCGCAGTCGGTGGGCAATGGCAACGGCGGCGGTTTTCTGCGTGATCTGGGCAGCCATCTGGTGGATCAGGCCTTGCAACTGTTCGGGCCGGTGGCACGGGTCTACGCCGAGCTGCAGTACGCCAATCAAGGGCAGGCGTTCGATGACGGCTTTTTCGTTTCCCTGACCCATGCCAACGGGGTGATTTCACATCTGTCGGGCAGTTGCCTGCAAAACAGCCCGGCACCGCGATTTCGGGTCAATGGCACGGCAGGTTGCTACACCGTCGAGGGGCTGGACGGGCAGGAGGCTGCAGCGTTGGCCGGTCTGTCGCCCAAATCCGAGGGAGAGCGCTGGGGCGTTGAGGAGCACCGACGCTGGGGCTGGTTCGAACAAGGCGAGGAGCGCGAACGGATTCCTTCCGAGCGCGGCTGCTGGCAGCAATTCTATTTGCGGCTGCAAACGGCGTTGCAGAGCGCTGGCCCACTGCCGGTCGACCCCCGTGATGCACTTGAAACCACCCGTGTGCTGGACGCGGCGCGACTCAGTGCGCAACGCCAGCAAGTGGTCGAGCTGAGCGCGGTTTTCAGCGATGGAACAGAATTAGAATAAAATTCTAAAATGAGTTGATATAGAAATTATTTTCCAATAAAGTCATTTCCAGGTTGCCGACATCAGCGTCCGATCTGCCTCGAGTCACTTGAAGCAGCAGAGGACGAACCAACAAAAACAAACAGGTACCGTCGATGAAAACCTTCAGCACTGCTCTGCGAGTTTTACCTACCGCGCTCCACCTGTTCCGCGATCTGTTTCGCGGCTCGTATCGTTCCTTGCCCCTTTCCCTTTCCAGACTCCTGTGCGTCGAGCGCAAGGGCGCCTTGGTGTGCTGCATTGCCGGCGCACCCATCGTGCGTTTGCCGACGCAGGCCAACTGATCCCGGTCCAACGCCTTATCCATAAAACCAACAAGAATGTGGAGACAGACTTTCATGAAGACCAAGACCCGTTTTGCCTCACTTGCCTTGTCGCTGATGCTTGCTAGTGGCGCGGCGTTCGCTGATCTGAAGATCGGCGTGAGTATGTCGCAATACGATGACACCTGGCTGACTTACCTGCGTGAATCCATGGACCAGAAAGCCAAATCCATGCCCGACGGCGTGACGCTGCAATTCGAAGACGCTCGCAGCGACGTGGTCAGGCAGCTGAGCCAGGTGGAAAGCTTCATCAGCCAGAAGGTCGATGCCATCGTGGTCAATCCGGTGGATACCGCAGCGACCAGAAAGATCACCGAAGCTGCGGTCAGTGCCGGGATTCCGCTGATTTATGTCAACCGCCGCCCGGATGACCTGAAGCTGCCCAAGGGTGTTATCACCGTGGCTTCCAACGACCTCGAAGCCGGCGAGATGCAGATGCAGTACCTGGCCGAGAAACTCAATGGCAAGGGCGACATTGTGATTCTGCTCGGCGACCTGGCCAACAACTCCACCACCAATCGCACCAAAGGCGTCAAAGAGGTGCTGGCCAAATACCCGGACATCAAGATCGACCAGGAACAGACCGGCATCTGGTCGCGCGATAGAGGCATGACCCTGGTAAACGACTGGCTGACCCAAGGTCGTAAATTTGACGCCATCGTCTCCAATAACGACGAGATGGCCATCGGCGCGGCCATGGCCCTGAAGCAGGCCGGTGTCGAGAAGGGCAGTGTGCTGATCGCCGGCGTCGACGGTACGCCCGACGGCTTGCGCGCAGTGAAGAAAGGCGATCTGGCGGTGTCGGTGTTCCAGGATGCCAAAGGCCAGGCTGTAGGGTCCATCGACGCTGCGGTGAAAATGGCCAAGAACGAGCCGGTAGACCAGGCGGTGTGGGTGCCTTACCGCTTGATCACCCCGGAAAACGTCGATCAGTTCAAATAGCCGATCCGTTCAATAACAACAATAAGCACGCAAGGTGGCCAAGGCGGCCTTGCTGATGGAGTACCTGATCATGTTCGCTTCAGCGACTGCTTCGAGCACCCCGTTGGTGGGTAACCAGCCTACCGCCACTCCTGTCGATGAGCCGTACCTGCTGGAAATCATCAACGTCAGCAAAGGTTTTCCCGGTGTGGTGGCCCTGTCCGATGTGCAACTGCGGGTGCGTCCCGGTTCCGTGCTGGCCCTGATGGGCGAGAACGGCGCCGGTAAATCGACCCTGATGAAAATCATCGCCGGCATCTACCAGCCGGACGCCGGCGAGCTGCGGCTACGCGGCAAACCGGTGACCTTTGACACGCCGCTGGCGGCGTTGCAGGCCGGGATCGCGATGATCCACCAGGAACTCAACCTGATGCCGCACATGAGCATCGCCGAGAACATCTGGATCGGCCGCGAGCAGCTCAACGGTTTCCACATGATCGACCACCGGGAAATGCATCGCTGCACGGCAAAACTGCTGGAGCGACTGCGGATCAACCTCGACCCTGAGGAGCAGGTCGGCAATCTGAGCATCGCCGAACGGCAGATGGTCGAGATCGCCAAGGCGGTGTCCTACGACTCCGACATTCTGATCATGGACGAACCGACTTCGGCGATTACCGACAAGGAAGTCGCCCACCTGTTCTCGATTATTGCCGACCTCAAGGCCCAGGGTAAGGGCATCATCTATATCACCCATAAAATGAATGAAGTGTTCAGCATCGCCGATGAAGTGGCGGTGTTCCGTGACGGCGCCTACATCGGCCTGCAACGGGCCGACAGCATGGACGGTGACAGCCTGATCTCGATGATGGTCGGCCGTGAGCTGAGCCAGTTGTTCCCGGAGCGCGAAAAACCGATCGGCGATCTGTTGCTGTCGGTGCGCGACCTGCGTCTGGACGGGATCTTCAAGGGCGTGTCGTTCGACTTGCATGCCGGCGAGATCCTCGGCATCGCCGGGTTGATGGGCTCGGGGCGGACCAACGTCGCCGAAGCGATTTTCGGTATTACTCCAAGCGACGGTGGCGAAATCGAGCTCGACGGTCAGCCGGTGCGCATCAGCGACCCGCACATGGCCATCGAAAAGGGGTTTGCGCTGTTGACCGAGGATCGCAAGCTCAGCGGCCTGTTCCCCTGCCTGTCAGTGCTGGAAAACATGGAAATGGCCGTGCTGCCGCACTACGTCGGCAACGGTTTTATCCAGCAGAAAGCCCTGCGCGCCCTGTGCGAAGACATGTGCAAGAAGTTGCGGGTGAAAACCCCGTCGCTGGAGCAGTGCATCGACACCTTGTCCGGAGGCAATCAGCAGAAGGCCCTGTTGGCCCGCTGGCTGATGACCAATCCACGGATCCTGATTCTCGACGAGCCGACCCGCGGCATCGACGTCGGTGCCAAGGCCGAGATCTACCGGCTGATTTCCTACCTCGCCAGCGAAGGCATGGCAGTGATCATGATTTCCTCGGAATTGCCGGAAGTGCTGGGCATGAGCGACCGGGTGATGGTCATGCACGAGGGCGACCTGATGGGCACCCTCGATCGCAGCGAGGCGACTCAGGAACGGGTCATGCAACTGGCTTCCGGAATGTCCGCGGTTCATTGACGATTCAATGCATTTAAACGATTTCTGTTAGCGACCAGGGTACTGGTCGCTGGCAACGCTATAGAAGGGTGAGTGGCTATGAACAACGCGATACTGGAAAACAAACCCACGGCAGCTCAGGCCAAGACGCGCCGGCGGTTCCCCACCGAATTGAGCATTTTCCTGGTGCTGATCGGCATCGGGCTGGTCTTCGAAGTGTTTGGCTGGATCGTTCGCGACCAAAGCTTCTTGATGAACTCGCAGCGTCTGGTGCTGATGATTCTGCAAGTGTCGATCATCGGCCTGCTGGCAATCGGCGTGACCCAGGTCATCATCACCACCGGTATCGACCTGTCGTCCGGCTCGGTGCTGGCATTGTCGGCAATGATCGCCGCGAGCCTGGCGCAGACCTCGGACTTTACCCGAGCGGTATTTCCCTCGCTGACTGACCTGCCGGTGTGGATTCCGGTGATAGTCGGGCTCGGGGTCGGACTGCTGGCGGGGGCGATCAACGGCAGCATCATCGCCATCACAGGGATTCCACCCTTTATTGCCACCCTCGGCATGATGGTCTCGGCCCGTGGCCTGGCGCGTTACTACACCGAAGGCCAGCCGGTGAGCATGCTCTCCGACTCGTACACGGCCATCGGTCACGGTGCGATGCCGGTGATCATCTTCCTGGTGGTGGCGGTGATCTTCCATATCGCCCTGCGCTACACCAAGTACGGCAAGTACACCTACGCCATCGGCGGCAACATGCAGGCGGCGCGCACCTCGGGGATCAACGTCAAGCGCCACCTGGTGATCGTCTACAGCATTGCCGGGCTGCTGGCCGGGTTGGCCGGGGTGGTGGCTTCGGCCCGTGCCGCGACCGGGCAGGCCGGGATGGGCATGTCCTACGAGCTGGACGCGATTGCCGCAGCGGTGATCGGCGGTACCAGCCTGGCCGGCGGAGTAGGGCGCATCACCGGCACGGTGATCGGCGCGCTGATCCTCGGGGTCATGGCCAGTGGCTTCACCTTCGTCGGGGTCGATGCTTACATCCAGGACATCATCAAGGGCATGATCATTGTGGTCGCGGTGGTCATCGACCAATACCGCAACAAGCGCAAACTCAAGCGCTGAAAGCCGGTAGTCAACCCGACGGGAACCCTTCAGCGATGCAAAAAAACGCCACGCCTGACCCGCGTGGCGTAGCCGTTTGTCTTTCTATATAGCACCACTTGATTGAATTTCTTGTTATAAACACACTCAAATGCACATTCGTAAAGCCTGCCATAGGGCACTTTCAAGCTTTGTTGGACAAATTCGCTGTCATTTCAGTTGCTGAGCCCTCAAGTCGGCCTTAGACTGCCGCCCCTCGTAAATTGAGTGCCGGGTGGCGCTTGGAATGTATGGCGCCTTTCCGACGATCTGAACCGGTCGACTGGAACGCTCCCTTATTCGCCTTAATGCACGTATTTTTTATAGAGAAATCAATGACAAAGGAAAAGTTGCTGGCCATGCCGGCGGATGACTACATGAACGCCGAGCAACTGGCTTTCTTCACAAAGCTGCTGCAGGCCATGAAGGTCGAAACCCACGCGCGTATCGAGCAGAGCCGCATTGCCATTGAAAGTCTGGACACCCCGGCTGATCCGGCCGATGCCGCTTCCGTCGAAGAAGAGCGCCACTGGCTGGTCAATGTCATCGATCGTGACCAGCGCATGCTGCCGCAACTGGAAATGGCCCTGGGCCGTATCGCTGAAGACACCTTCGGCTGGTGCGACGACAGCGGCGAGGCCATCGGCCTGAAACGCCTGCTGATCAGCCCGACCACCAAGTACTGCATCGAAGCTCAAGAGCGTCATGAGCAAATCGACAAGCACCAGCGTCAGGCCTGATAAACCTGCGCCTCTGTAGGAGCAGCCGGGCGGCGTTCCGTTTGCTCGCGATGGACGTTAACGATAACGCGTGTTTTCTGAATAAACGTGCCGCCCTGTAGGAGCGAGCAAGCTCGCTCCTACAGGGGCAAGCTTGCCCCCTTGCCACAGGTCCAGCGTTTCATTCCACACTTCTATTGATCTGCTGCAACCCCACGACTAAGGGACCATAGATAATGGCCCGGTAGTGGCGTCTAATGCCGACAAAATAAATAGAAGCAGCAGTGGGGTGACGAACATGACGAGCGACGGATCTCTGGTTGGCGCGACGCCGCACTCTGCGGCGTCGCCCGGCCCGGCACGCTGGCTGGCGCCCACATTGCAAAGCATCGCCCTGATGCTGGTGCTCGGTGGCATGGCGTTTGGTGGCTGGTCGCTTTACCTTTGCCTGCCGCTGGCGGTATTGACCATCTGGCTGCCTCGCCTGCGCTCGCGCCCCGTTATCGATACAACAGTTGCGGACTCTTCCAGCGCCATCGCCGAGTTGACCCGCGACCTGTCCTATACCACCAGTCATAACGCCTTGTCCGCCGCCGGCGTGGCCTATTCGGTCAAGCAACTGGCCGCCAGGGTGCAGTCGCAACTGGATGCCGCGGCGCGGATCGTCAGCAGCGCCGAAGTGATGATCGGCACCGAACAAGCCACTTCGCAACTCAGTCGGCAAGCGCTCAGCGCGGCCAGTGAGGCCCATCAGAGCAGTATCGAAGGACGCACGGTGCTCGCCGAGTCCATAACCCGCATGCATCAGCTCAGCCAGCGCGCCAATGACAGTCGTCAGATGATCGAAGCCCTGAGTCTGCGCAGTGAAGAGATTCAGCGGGTGACCCTGGTGATTCAGTCGATCGCCAGCCAGACCAACCTGTTGGCGCTGAACGCGGCTATTGAAGCGGCGCGTGCCGGCGAACACGGCCGCGGTTTCGCCGTGGTTGCCGACGAAGTTCGCGGCCTGGCCGGGCGCACGGCCACGGCTACCGAGGAAGTCGGGGTGATGGTCGCCGATATTCAGCAGCGCACGGCGCAGGTGGTGGAACAGATCCGCCAGCTGTCCAGCGACCTGAACACCGGCGTCGAGCAGGTGGAGCACACCGGCCAATCGCTGCAGACTATTGCCCGGCTGGCGGCGGGAGTGGAGAGCCAGGTAAGTGACATCGCCAAGGGCGCAGATACCAATCGCGAACAGCTCGACAGCCTGTTCCATGCCGTCGAGCAGATGCGCAGCGACCTGGCGGTCAGCGATCAACAGACCCGCAGCCTGGCCGAGGCGGCGGTGCAGATGGAAGGCCAGGCCGAATCCATCAGCGAACGCCTCGCTGCAGTAGGGCTGGACGACTATCACCAGCGCATCTATGACCTGGCCCTGGAAGGTGTTGGCCAGATTGCCGCGCAGTTCGAAGCGGATATCGATCAGGGCCGTGTCAGCCTGGAAGATCTGTTCGATCGCAACTATCAGGCGATCCCCAAAACCAGCCCGGCAAAATTCCAGACCCGTTTCGATCGTTACGCCGACCAAGTGTTGCCGGCGATCCAGGAGCCATTGCTGGCGCGTCATGAAGGCCTGGTGTTTGCCATTGCCTGCACCCAACAGGGTTACGTGCCGACCCACAACAAGATATTCAGCCAGCCGCTGACCGGTAATGCGCAAGTCGATACGCTGCATAACCGCACCAAGCGAAAATTTGCCGACCGAACCGGGATCCGCTGTGGCAGCCACCAACAGCCGGTGTTGCTGCAGACCTACACCCGCGACACTGGCGAGTTGATGCACGACCTTTCGGTGCCGATCATGCTCAAGGGGCGGCATTGGGGTGGTTTGCGGTTGGGCTACAAGCCTGAGAGCGCTCCACGCCACTGAGGAGATGATTGTTACACCTGATGCAAATAACCTATGCAGGGCGATAGCTTTTTCCCTACCCGGTAAATCATTAACATGCCGACATTGTTAGGCAGCTAATGAAATGCTCGGGAAGTGCTCATGCAAAGCAAAGTCGATATTGCGGTAATGATTGGTAGCGGGGTGCCTGCCACGCTGCGGGCGCTGGGCCAAAGTGTCTGCTGGGTCGTGCTGCTCAATGGCGAGCGACGCGGTACCGCGTTCTGCAGTCGCGATGAAGCCGAGGAGTGCAGGGCTGCCTGGCTGGCTCAACTGAATGTCGAAAAGCCTGACAGCCTGCATTGAATGCTGCGTTAGTGCCTTTGATGCATGCGCAGGTTCAGATCGTCGACCACTCGTGCCCAATCGGCATCTTCGCGCAGCTGTTCTTTCAGAAAAGCCGCCTGCTGGGGTGACCAGAATTCAGCGTCTATCAGTTTTTTATCGTTGGCCAGCGGCGAGTGGCTGGCAATGAAATCGTCGATAGCCTTCTGGTTGGAATCCAGACCCAACTGATCGAACAGTCCTGTCAAATCATGTGTCGGCGAATCCATGGTCATCTCCTTCCCGATTGGCAACCCAAGGGTTCGAGGGTTGAGGTCTCATTGCCACACTGTATCTGAGGGAAGACTGACGCCAAGAGTTCGATTGGCAGCAGAGCCAGCCTCAGGCTGAAGTGTCGATCATGCCCTCAAGGCTAGCTCAGACCTGGAACAAGGCCATGGTCGCCATGGAATTCGCGCGGGTGACTGGCGCAAGGCAGATCGATCAAGCGTTCAATGCGCCTTCATCGACGGCAACTTTCAGCGACTTGGCCGCGTCTTTGGCTGCTTTTTCGGCAACGTCCGAAGTCTTGAACCAGCGGTCCTTTTCGACCTGATGGTAGGTCACAGTGGTCAAGGGCGGTTTGGCACGCATCACGATGACTGCCTGAAACTCGCCTTCGACTTCCCTGGACTCGCCATGGATGAAAAATTCACCTATATCAAATTCCGTCACGTAACGCCTTCCCATGGAGGTTATTGTACTTTTGAAGCACAGCCCGGCAGGCTGACTTTCAGTGATCGGGCCAGTATGGCAGTTGTTGCCTGCCGGTGGCTGAGTTAAGTCATCGGAGTGACGAAACGATTACACCGGCAAACGCTGGTCGGGGTGTCAGCTATTCCTCTCCAGGGTCTTCGCCAGAGCGCAGGCTTCGTTGTGGTTGCGGCGAAATCCTCTGACGCGTCCGGTGGCGGTTTCTTTGATGTGAAAAAAGTTCTTGCCTGCGAGTACTACCTGGAAACGCAGCAAAGGCAGGTATTCAGGGCCTGGCTCCAGTGGGTAGAATGGCGTGGCGCGCAGTGGTGCCAGGCAGTTTGCGAAAGTGCCCGAGTCCTGGGCGAAGGATGGAGGTGTATGCATAGGAAGTCCCTTTCTATGGTTTTACCGACGTCTGACCGACGCTATTTGTGGTCTCAATGAGCATGGCTGCTCTAGAATCACTACCAGCGCTGGAGGTATAGGTGTATCTAAAGCATTTTTTTTCTGGCGATATGTCAGAAAAGTGCTTTTTTAAAAGAGTTTTTTCCTTGAAGTTGATAGTCCAGTATTCTCTGGCCATTAGAAGGGCGATTTCCTTCAAGGTCTGACGATGGCATGGATAGGCAGCGCCAGTGTTGCTCCACTATTCTTGGCCTGTTGTATGTTGGAGCAGTGTTCATCTCTGTTCAGGGATCTGAGTGTCAGTCATTGTTGTGTCAGTGCCGACTCAGGCGTTTTTTGTGCTGTCTGTGTTTCATGCAGGCAGAGTCATTCTTAGATTCGGGGACGTTTCCTTGGCAGTAAGTAATCTCGATATGCATGCTTTGTTCGTGCTCGGTGATTTGCGCGCAAAGCTGGTCAAACAATTTCAATCACGTTTCGTCTACATCACCGAACAGACCGCTGAAGGTATCTACATCGCCGAGATCGATACCGAAACGGCATTGGTCGTCGATGATAAACCGCGCCTGGAACTCAAGGTGGGTGACCACTTCCGCGCTGCAGTATTGCCCAGCCGTGAAGGTGGCAAGTTCGAAATCAAGTTTCGCGAGATCAAGCTCACGGTTTATGGTCTGGGTGAATATGCGTTTGTCACCACGGCCGATGGCCACGCCATCCTGTTCAAGGAAGGGCAAACCGTGTTGACGGTGTTTGCCGCCAACGAACAACTGCAAGGCGGACTGGCCAAGATCTTGAAAGCAGTCACCGCTAAAGCGGCGAAGTGGCGCAAGGGCGAACTGACGTTCAAGGCCAGCGAGTAATGACGCTGAGCCGCGCCGATTTCCATGAGCAGAACCTCGAGAGTGCTCATGCGCTAGCCTTTCGGCTTTTCGAACAAAAGGCCGTTATGCAAGGCGCCTGGTTGGGTTGGGTGGCTTCGCAGATCTACAACGTGCACCCGGCCGAATACGCCAGCATGGTGCGACGTGAATTGAAGCGCTTGCAGGAAACCGGTGAAAAATAACCGACATGCCTCGAAAGCAGGAACCTCTACTACAGTCAGTTGACTGAACTACCAGAGGCTCGCGGTCTTCCTCAGGAAGATCATCCTGTTATTGCCGTGAAAAGCACGAGGTGCATAAGCATGAAAGGGTTTCGAGTGCTGCTGGCCAGCACGTTGGCCACTCTGTGTTTGTTGACTGCGTCCATCCCGGCAGCCGCGGCCCAGGCGCCGATTCATTTTGCCGACCTCAACTGGGAAAGCGGCAGCCTGATCACCGACATCCTGCGGATTATTGTCGAGAAGGGTTATGGACTGCCCACCGATACACTACCGGGCACCACCATCACCCTGGAAACCGCGCTGGCCAACAATGACATCCAGGTCATCGGTGAAGAGTGGGCGGGGCGCAGCCCGGTGTGGGTCAAGGCCGAGGCCGAGGGCAAGGTGGTGAGCCTGGGCGATACCGTCAAAGGTGCGACCGAAGGGTGGTGGGTTCCCGAGTATGTGATCAAGGGTGATCCGGCCAAAGGGATCAAGCCCATGGCGCCGGGCTTGCGCAGCGTGGCCGATCTACCGCGTTACAAGGATGTCTTCAGTGATCCGGAAACGCCTGGCAAGGGGCGCTTTCTCAACAGCCCGATCGGCTGGACCTCGGAAGTGGTCAACGCGCAGAAGCTCAAGGCCTATGGCCTGACCGACAGCTATGTGAATTTTCGCAGCGGCTCCGGTGCGGCGCTGGATGCGGAAATCAGTTCGTCGATCCGGCGGGGTAAACCGGTCCTGTTCTATTATTGGTCACCCACGCCATTACTCGGGCGTTTCAAGCTGATTCAACTGGAAGAGCCGCCCTTCGACGCCGAGGCCTGGAAAACCCTGACCGACGCCGATAACCCAAATCCAAAACCCACCCGTTCGCTGCCGTCGAAACTGTCGATTGGCGTGTCCACGCCGTTCCAGAAGCAATTCCCGCAACTGGCGGAGTTCTTCACCAAGGTCGATTTTCCGATCGATCCCTTGAACAAGGCATTGGCCGAGATGAGCGAAAAACACACCGCCCCACGCCAGGCGGCCGAAGCCTTTATGAAGGCCCATCCAGATGTGTGGCGGGCGTGGTTGCCCAAGGATGTGGCGGACAAGGTTTCTGCGGCTTTGAAATAAGGAAGGGTTAACAGAAATCCATGGTCGGGCGATCAACTGTGGTCTTGTGTCTCACCTTATGGGAGCAGGCTTGCCCGCGAAGCTTTTGACTCACTCAAAACCGGGTCTGCACCGCCAGCTCGAATGTCCGTGGCGTCCCCAGGTAGTACGCCGGCGAAACATGGGCGAATTCGGCGTACACCTCATTGGTGAGGTTGCGTACCCGGCCAGTCACGGTGGTGTGCCGGTCCACCTTGAAGCGGAGGAAGGTCCCGTACAAAGTGTACGACGGCAATGTCAGGGTATTGGCGTTGTCGGCATACACCGACGCGACATAACGCGCATCGACGCCGCCTTGCCAGGCTGGGGCAAAATCATAGGTCAGCCACAGATTGCCGACCCGTTGCGGAACGTTGGTCGGTGTATTGCCTTTACGTGAAACGGCCACCCCCGCGGCATTTTTCTCATTGAATTCGTCGTACTCGGCATCGACCCAGGCGAAGTTGCCTTCGGCCAGCAGCTTCGGGGTGATTCTGAAGGAGCCCGCAAGCTCGATGCCTTTGGAAGTCTGCTGACCGACCGGGATGCTTTGGGTCGGGTCCAGCGGATCGGTCACCGCGAAATCCTTGCGCTCGATCTTGTAAGCGGCCAGCGTCGCCGAGCCGCGACCGTCCAGGTAGTCGAACTTGCTGCCCACCTCCCATTGCCTGCCGGTAGAAATATCGAAATCCTGGGTGCCGCCCGGTTGCTCGGCGGCGGTGCTGTATTGCACATACACATTGGCGTTCGGAATGAACTGGTAGGTCAGGCCAGCCCGGCCCGTCAGCGGCTCCCAGCTACGGTCGAGGTGGCGCGGATTGCTGGCAGTCACTTCGCGATGGTTGGTGACCTCGAGGTCGATGTCGTCGTAGCGCAGGCCGGTCAACAGCGACAGTTTGTCGGTGAGGGCCAGGCGATTCTCGGCGAAAATCGCCCGGGTCGTGACTTCATTGGTCTTGTCGCTGACGAAGCCCGATTTGGTCCCTGGGATGTCATAGAAATGTCCGGGGTTGTAGTGGTCCGGGTCGACGGTGCTCGGGCCTTTGACATTCAGCGGCGAGTTGGTGGTGCGGTTGACCTTGTACTCGAAACCGCCGGACCAGGTGGTGTCGAGGCCGAACAGGCTATTGTCGTGACGCAACTCGAACTGGTTGCCGTTCTGCTCGCCCTGATGGCGCACCTGATAGGCGGTCGAACGGTTTACCAGGCTGTTATCGGCGTTGTACTGGTAGGTTTCCAGGTTGCGGTAATCGCGCTGGCTGTCCAGGTGGTAGAGGGTGTTGCGCAGGCTGGTGCTGTCGTTGATGCGGTAGTCGATGATCGAGCGGACCCAGATTGTCCGTTGTTCATAACGGCCGTCCTCGACGTTGTAGTTGTTGAAGCGGTTGTGTTTATCGATCTTCAACTCGCCGCGCTTGGGGTTCAGTACCGGCGTGCCCCAATAGGGGCTGTCTTCATGTTCGTCCTGATATTCCAGGGCCA
Organism: Pseudomonas sp. LBUM1658; assembly: GCF_059716055.1. Taxonomy (NCBI): domain Bacteria; kingdom Pseudomonadati; phylum Pseudomonadota; class Gammaproteobacteria; order Pseudomonadales; family Pseudomonadaceae; genus Pseudomonas; species Pseudomonas sp. LBUM1658. The sequence continues at coordinate 4,482,428 of NZ_CP166798.1, read as the reverse complement.
GGGTGTGGGACAGGTCGGGGCTCAGGTCGCTGAGCAAGGAGAACGCGGCACTCCAGGAGTCGCGCTCCTGGCGGTCGATATAGCCGTTGCTGGCATTACGACTGACGTCCAGCCGCGCGTAGTGCTGTACGTCCGAGCTGACGTCGCTTAGGGCATGATTGAGGCCGAACGCGACCTCGCTGGTGTCGTAGGTGCCATAGCTGATTCGGCCCTCAGCCGCTTGCTCCTGGCGGGTCGCGAGTTTGGTGATGTAGTTCAGCGAACCGCCGACGGAACCGGCGCCATTGATCAGCGACGATGGGCCGCCCACCAGTTCCACCCGGTCATAGATCCAGGCATCCACCGGACGTGCGAGACCGCCGGAGACATTCACTCCATTGAACATCTGGGTGATCTGGCTGCTGGTGAAGCCGCGATAGGAGACGAAACCGCCAAACCCCGGCGGTGCGCTGGCATTCACCCCGGGCAGGGTGTTGGCGGCATCCTGGAAATTCTGCGCGCCGTGGCGCTCGATATCGTTGCGATTGGCCACGGCGATCGAGGCCGGGGTTTCGCGAACGCTCAAACCCAGACGCGAAGCCATGCCGCTGGATTGGTCCAGGCTCAGGCCGGGAGTGAACTGCGGTTCAGCGCCGCCAATGGTGGTCGGCGCCAGCTCAATGGCGGTTTGCGCCCAGGTAGTAGCGGACAGGCAGCCGAACAGGCCTGCGAGCAGGGGAAAGAGTTTCATCGGTGATCCTGAAGTCTTGTCATGGAAAACAGCCCACAGGCCAACGCCACGCGTTACGCGTTAGCGAGCCGGGGGATCAAGAAAAGGCGAAAGACTTAAGCGACAGGAGGGGCGCGAGGGTTGGCCGTCGGCCAGAGGGAGCGGGCAGGGATATCAGCGCTGGACAGCAGCGCCAGCGGCGGACTGTGTTGCTGCGGCAGGAGCGCCAGGGTCAGGCTGGAATTGAATGCCGGACCCATGCCGCCGGTGGAACACAGCGGACAGCCGAAGGCCTTGGTCAGGGTCGGCAGTTTTTCTTCGTTGGGGTTCGATTGGGCCGGCGCCTGGGTGAGCGGGTCAACCGTACAGAACTGGCCGCCGACGCCATTGAGCTGCATGCCGACCATTTGCCCATGACCGATACTGCAGGCGAACACATTGAACAGGACGCAGCAGTAAAGCATCCAGGCAATCAGTGAACGGTCGGTACGCGCGAGTTTCATGGGGTGGCACTTTAACACTACTGAAGATGCAGGAACTGACTAAGAGTGCTGACCTGTGGGAGCGAGCCTGCTCGCGATAGCGGACTGTCAGATGACACACATCCTTCAGACCCCCTCAGCTCCCACCCTCAGACCGCCGACTACTCACCTCCGCCGGCACATCATCCCCCGACATGCGCTTACGGAACAACGCCGCCCGCGCCAGCAGCAAGGTGGTCACCGGCATGGTGATCGACAGCAGGATCGGGATCAGCCAGGCGTGCAGCACCGGGCTCGACTTGAGGCCCGAGAAATAGATGATCGAGGCCAGTGCCACGCACCAGGCGCCCAATGTCGAGGCCAGGGCTGGTGGGTGCATGCGCTGGAAGTAGTCCTTCATCCGCACCAGACCGAAAGCGCCAATCAGCGCAAACACGCTGCCGAGCACCAGCAGGAAGGCCACAGGGACCTCGATCCACAGGGACAGTTGGCTGATCTCGTTCATTCGATCACCTCGCCGCGCAGAAGGAATTTCGCCAGGGCGAACGAGCCGACAAAACCCAGCAAGGCGATCAGCAACGCGGCTTCGAAGTAGGTATCACTGGAATAACGGATACCCAGCACCAGCATCATCAGCATGGCAAGAATGTACAGGTAGTCCAGGGCCAGCACCCGGTCCTGGGCCGACGGGCCTTTGAACAGGCGGACCAGGGTCAGGACCATGGCCACGGAAAAGATGAACAGACTCAGCAGAATCGCATTCGACAGCAGGGCGCTCATTCGAAGATCTCCATCAACGGGCGCTCATAAGTCGCCTTGAAGTGCTGGATGAATTGCGCGTCGTCATCCAGATCGAATACATGCAGCAGCAACACGCTGCGGTCCAGCGCCAGCTCCGACCAGACTGTGCCGGGAATCACCGTGGTGATCATCGACAGCGCGGCCAGGCCATTGGCATCGCGCAGGTCCAGCGGCACCTTGACGAACCGCGAGCGCGGTGCCCGGCGTCCGGCGTTCAGCACGCCCCAGGCGACGACCAGGTTGGACACCAGCACGTCGCGACCGACCAGCAAAAACAACCGCACAATCACCCAGGGCCGGCGAATGCGGATCGGCAGCGGGCGTAGCGGTTTCAGCATCAGCGGTGCGGCAAACCCGAGCAGGGCGCCAAGTAGCAGGTTGCCGGGGCTCATCGACAGGTTCAGCGCCAGCCACAACAACCAGAGCGCCAGCGACAGCCAGGGTGAAGGGAACAGACGCTTCATGGTTGCACCTCCAATAGCGCTGCCTTGGCTTCCGGGCTCGGCACGGCGCGCGTACCGAGCACCGCCATGACGTAGTGCTGCGGGTTATTCAGGGTATCGGCGGCGGCCTGGGTGTAACGCAGCAGCGGTTCGGCCTTGAAGGTCAGCAGGATGCTCAGGCCCAGCAGCGCGAAGATCGGCGCACACTCCAGGCGCCGCAGCAGCGGCGACGGGCGCTCCTCGGAGGTCCAGAAGCGCTGGATGCCCAAGCGCGAGAAGGCGATCAGCGAAGCCAGTCCGGAGAGGATCAGCAATGCCAGCAAGCCCCAGGCGGCAGTCGAGAGGGGCTGGTCTGCAGCGTTGCCCAGGCCCGCGGGGTTGATCAGGGCGCTGAGTAAACTCAGTTTGCCAATAAACCCCGACAGTGGCGGCATGCCGATGATCAACAGGGCGCAGGCAATGAAACTCAAGCCGAGAAAGGCCATGGTCCAGGGAATCAGCTGGCCGACCACGGTTTTCTGTTCGTCATCCAGGTTGGTGCCTTTGGGTGGCTGCAAGGATTCCCGGGGGCGCGGCAGGATCTCGCCCTCATAGTCCAGCGGCACTTCAATGGCCGTACGCGAACGCTCGATCAGTTCCGCCAGCAGGAACAGTGCGCTCAAGGCCAGGGTCGAGCTGACCAGATAGAACAACGCACCGGCGGTGAGGCTCGGCTGGGCGAAGCCGACGGCCGACAGCAGGATGCCTGCCGAGACCAGAATGCTCAGGCTGGCCATGCGCTCCAGCCGTTGCGCGGAGAGAATCGCCAACGCCGCGCAGACGATCGTCGCCATGCCGCCGTAGATCAGCCAGTCACCACCGAAGTATGCCGAAGCACCGGCTTGCCCGGAAAACAGCAGGGTCCACAAGCGCAGCAAGGTGTACACGCCGACCTTGGTCATGATCGCGAACATCGCCGCCACGGGCGCGCTGGCCGCGGAGTAGGCCGGCACCAGCCAGAAATTCAGCGGCCACATGCCGGCCTTGGCCAGGAATGCCACGGCGAGGATCGCCGCACCGGCGTGCAGCAGGCCGCGATCGGCTTCCGGTACCAGCGGGATCTTCAGCGCCAGGTCGGCCATGTTCAGGGTGCCGGTGACTCCATAGATCAGCGCCGCGCCAATCAGGAACAGCGACGAGGCCAGCAGGTTGATCGAAATGTAATGCAGCCCCGACGACACCCGCGCCCGCCCGGAACCATGGAGAATCAAGCCGTAGGAGGCCGCCAGCAGCACTTCGAAGAATACGAACAGGTTGAACAGGTCGGCCGTCAGGAAAGCGCCGTAAAGGCCCATCAGCTGGATCTGGAACAGCGCGTGGAAACTCGAGCCGGCACCGTCCCAGCGGGCCATGGCGAACAGCAGGGCACAGACGCCGATGATTCCGGTCAGTACCAGCATCAAGGCCGACAGGCGATCGACCACCAGCACGATGCCAAAGGGCACTTGCCAGTTGCCGGGCAGGTAGACGCCGATCGAGCCGGGCACATCTGTTTGCTGGGTCCACTGCAACAGCAGGAGCGAGATCCCCAGGCCGAGCAGGCTAGAGAACAGGTTGATCCGCGCCTTGAGCGGTCGACGTTTTTCCCCGAGCATCATCATCAGAGCCGCCGTCAGCAACGGCAGCAGAATCGGCGCAGCGATCAGATGGGGCATCCAGCTCATTCCTTAGGCTCCCGGCCATCCACATGGTCGGTACCGGTCAGGCCGCGGGATGCCAGCAGCACCACCAGGAACAGGGCGGTCATGGCGAAACTGATGACGATAGCGGTCAGTACCAGGGCCTGGGGCAGCGGGTCGGTGTAGTGCAGCAGATCCTGGGGGACGCCGTCCTTGATGATCGGCTCCTTGCCGATAAACAGGCTGCCCATGCTGAAAATGAACAGGTTGACCCCGTAGGACAGCAGGCACAGCCCCATCACCACCTGGAAGGTCCGTGGCCGTAGTAGCAGCCAGACTCCCGAGGCGGCCAGGACTCCAATGGCAATTGCGATGACTTCTTCCATCAGACGACTGCTCCTTGCTGGACAACGGGTTTGGGCTGGCTGCTCGGTTTATGGCCACGCACCGATTGGTGCGCCAGCGCCGTGAGGATCAGCAGCGTCGAACCCACCACCACGGCGTACACACCGACATCGAAGAACAGTGCACTGGCGATGTGGATGTCACCGATTATCGGCAGCTCGAAATGCCAGGTGTGGGTGGTCAGGAACGGATAACCGACGGCCATCGCCCCCAGCCCGGTGACAGTGGCGAACAGCAGCCCGGTGCCCATCCAGCGTACCGGCCGCAGGCTCATTTGCGCTTCGACCCACTGGGTGCCGGCGACCATGTATTGCAGGATGAACGCCACCGACATAACCAGCCCGGCGACAAAACCGCCGCCCGGCTGGTTATGCCCGCGCATGAACAGGTAGAACGACACCACCATGGCAATCGGCAGCAACAGCCGCACCAGCACCGCCGGAACCATCATAAAGCCCAGGGCGGTGTCGCTGGCCTGGCGCGGGTTGACCAGATCGGTCACCACGTCGGGCGCCAGCAACCGCTGTTGAGCCGGCAACTGCATGCTTTCCTTGGGCGGGCGGAAGCGTCGCAGCAGGGCGAATACGGTCAAGGCCACCACCGCCAGCACAGTGACTTCGCCGAGGGTATCGAAGCCACGGAAGTCCACCAGCATCACATTCACCACGTTGCTGCCACCGCCTTCGGGCAAGGCGCGGCTGAGGTAGAACGAGGAGATATAGTTGGGGGTCTGCCGGGTCAGCATGGCGTAGGACAACAGCGCCATGCCGCCACCGACCAGGGCTGATAAAAGCAAGTCGCGCAGGCGGCGCACCCGCGCTTTGCGCAGGGTGCCGGGCAACGGCGAGACGTCTTCGATCCGCCGTGGCAACCAGCGCAAACCCAGCAGGATCAGCACCGTGGTCACCACCTCGACCACCAGTTGGGTCAGGGCCAGGTCTGGCGCGGAGAACCAGACGAAGGTCACGCAGGTCATCAAGCCGCAGACGCTGACCATGGTCAGGGCCGCGAGCCGGTGATACTTGGCTTGCCAGGCGGCGCCGAGGGCGCAGGCAATCGCCAGCAGCCAGAGGGTGACAAAAACGATCGAGCCCGGAATCTTCGGCCGGTCGCCCCAGCTCAGGCTGCTGTGGAGCATCGGGATCAGCCCGGCGAGCACGGCCGCCACTATCAGCAGGAACAATTGGCTTTGCAGGCGCTTGGTGCTGAGCCGCCGTTCGATGCGCCGGGCCAGGCGCATCATCACCACCAGGCTGCGTTCGAACATCCGCTTGCCATTGAAGTGGCCGATGATCGGCGGGTACTTGAACCGCCCGCGCTTGAGCTGCTTGCGCAACAACAGATAGAGCAGGATGCCGCCGGACATGGCGATCAGGCTCATGATCATCGGTGCGTTCCAGCCGTGCCAGATCGCCAGGCTGTACTCGGGCAGAGTGCCGACCACCGGCAAGGCCGCGGCCGCCAGCAGCGGGCCGACCACCTGGGAAGGGAAAATCCCCACCACCAGGCAGGTGAACACCAGCAACTCGACCGGCGCGCGCATCCAGCGTGGCGGTTCGTGCGGGGTGTGCGGCAGGTCAGTGGCGGTCGGACCGAAGAACACGTCGACGGTGAAGCGCAGGGAATAGGCGACGCTAAACGTGCCGGCAATAGTCGCGATCACCGGCAGGCTCATTTCGACCCAGGCAGTGGCGGAAATGAACACGGTTTCGGCGAAGAACATCTCTTTGGACAGGAAGCCGTTGAGCAGCGGCACGCCAGCCATCGAGGCACTGGCGACCATCGCCAGGGTGGCGGTGAACGGAATCAGCCGGATCAAACCGCTGAGTTTGCGGATATCGCGGGTCCCGCTTTCATGGTCGATGATGCCGGCGGCCATGAACAGCGAGGCCTTGAAGGTGGCGTGGTTGAGAATGTGGAACACCGCCGCCACTGCCGCCAGCGGACTGTTCAGCCCCAGCAACAGGGTGATCAGGCCCAGATGGCTGATGGTCGAGTAGGCCAGCAGGCCTTTGAGGTCGTTCTGGAACATCGCGCAATAGGCGCCCAGCAACAGAGTGCAGGCACCAGCGCCACCGACGATGTAGAACCATTCTTCGCTGCCGGCGAGGGACGGCCAGAGCCGTGCCAGCAGAAATACCCCGGCCTTGACCATGGTTGCCGAGTGCAGGTAGGCCGAGACCGGTGTCGGTGCGGCCATGGCGTGGGGCAGCCAGAAGTGGAAGGGGAATTGCGCGCTTTTGCTCAAGGCGCCGATCAGGATCAGCGGCAGCAGGATCGGGTACAGGGCATGGGCCCGGATCAGTTCACCGGCGGCGAGCACCTTGTCCAGGTCATAGCTGCCGACGACATGGCCGAGCAGCATGACTCCCGCCAGCAGGCACAAACCACCCGCGCCGGTCACCATCAGCGCCATATAGGCACCGCGGCGAGCGTCGGCGCGGTGGTGCCAATAGCCGATCAACAGGAACGAGAACAGACTGGTCAGTTCCCAGAAAAATACGATTTGAATCAGGTTGCCGGAGATCACCAACCCGAGCATGGCGCCCATGAAGGCCAGGAAAAACGCAAAGAAGCGCGGCACCGGATCTTCCGGTGACATGTAATAACGCGCGTACAGCGACACCAGTGTGCCGATGCCCAGCACCAACAGCGAAAACAGCCAGGCGAAACCGTCCATGCGCAGGACGAAATTCAAGCCCAGGCTGGGCAGCCAGAAAAACTCTTCGCGAATCACCCCGCCATCGGCGATTTGCGGGTAGAGCAGGGCGACTTGCAGGGTGCCGATCAGCGCAACCAGCCCGGCGAGCAGGGATTCGGTGTTACGCGCGTTGTGCGGCAGCACGGCCGCCAGACAACTGCCAATAAAAGGCAAAAGCAGTAGAACTATCAGGGACATAGGCTTCTAAAATGCGCAGGTTTGGTGACGAATCATACGTGCCGGGCCCCCGATCACCAACTGCCAAGCTGTGGCAGGATCCTACAAGGTAGGCGGAAAAAGCCTGGTTTTCATTGTTTCGAAGAGCGATGTGCCGGCATCGGATTTTGGTTGTCTGCGAAAAGATCGCAGCCTGCGGCAGCTCCTACCCGCGTCCCAATGCGTCGTCAACTTCAACCACACCCTTGCCCTTGGTCTTCAACTCACTGACGATCACCGCCGCCACGATCAACCCGGCGCCCAGCAAGGCTATCGCCGGCAACCGTTCGCCGGCAATCCGCCCGACGATCCCGGCCCACACCGGCTCACCGGCATAGATCAGGGTCGCACGGGTCGGTGAGACACTTTTCTGCGCCCAGTTCATCGCCACCTGAATCGCCGCGCTGGCTGCGCCCAGGCCCAAGGCGCTGATCATCAGCAGCCAGGAAAACTCAGGAATGGCTTCCTGAGTCGGCACCACCATCAGGAACGCCAGCACCGAGGTCACGGCCAGCTGTACGACGGTTACCCGGCGCACATCGACCTGCCCGGCATAGGTGCTGATCAAGATTATTTCGGCGGCAATCGCGATGGCGCTGATCAGTGTGGCGATCTCCCCCGGGCTGAAATTCAACGAGGCCCCGGCAGGGCCGGAGAGCAGCATCAGGCCGGTGAACGCCAGCATGATGCCGATACTCGGCATCAACCCCGGCCGCCGCCCGAGCACCAGCCATTGCAGCAACGGTACAAAAGGCACGTAGAGCGCGGTAATGAACGCCGACTGACTGCTGGGGATGGTCTGTAACCCCACGGTCTGCAGACCATAACCGAGCATGATCGCCACCCCGATGAACGCCCCGGCCTTGAACTCGAACAGGCTCAGATTGCGTAAATGGCGGGCCGAGAACAACGCGACCAGGCCAGCCGCCGCCGCGAATCGCAGGCCAACGAAAAACATCGGGCCACTGACGGTCATTGCGTGCTGCACCAGCAGAAATGTCCCACCCCAGATCATGGTAATCAGCATCAGCACGCATTCGGCTTTGCTGAAGCGAGAGAACGGGGGAGAGGATTGGGGGGATTTCACCGACGTCATGACCTTGCGCGCTACCTGAGGGCGACGCACAATGCGCCTGAAGCTGGGCAGTATACTGCGCAAATCCGTAAAGTGAGCAATATAATGCACAAAGATCCTACGCAACGCGCTTCAGTCCTGCAGCACGTCAGCCAAAACGTGCGTCGCCTGCGGCATGCCGCGCAGTTGAGCCAGACTGCCCTGGCGGAAAAATCCGGGGTCAGCCGGCGAATGCTGGTGGCCATCGAAGCCGGCGAGAAGAACGTCAGCCTGACCACCCTGGATCGGGTCGCCGAAGCCCTGGACGTTGCCTTCAGTGACCTGATCCAGGCCCCCGATGCCCGCGACCCGAGCCGCATCAACGAGCTGGCCTGGGCCGGGCTGATTCCCGGAAGCAAAGCGGTGCTGCTGGCCAAGGCAACAGCCAGTCGTGAAGTCGAGTTGTGGGAGTGGCGACTGGAACCCGGTGAGCAGTACTTGTCGGAGCCGGATGCCGAAGGCTGGAGCGAACAGCTCTACGTGTTCGAAGGCTGCCTGACACTGATGCTCGGTGATCAGGCCCACACGCTTGAAGCCGGCGAATTCTTTATGTACGCCAGTCACCAACCCCATTCCTACCGCAACGATGGTCCGGTGGCAACGCGGTTCGTGCGTAACGTGGTGATTTGATCCGGGCAGCGGACAGCAACTGTTCGCGGCACAACAGCGGATAAACAATTTGCTTGTTCTTGTTCACTTGGATTCTAAGTTGGCTTCATAACTAACTGAATTCGTTTGCAATCTACATCAGGCACGACTTCTGCAAAGAACTCTTTGCGGATCCCCCATCACGCGTAGGCGTACACCGCAAAATTCTGTGGCATGCCAGATTTCCCTGTGGAAAGGGCCGGGTGCTGATGACTGTCCTGTTTTGGTACTGCTGGACGGGCCGACCATGGGTTTGGCGCCTATCATCGTTCAGGAAATTTTCGAGATCATCGCGCAGCCTTCTGATCGCCGGGTAACATAAATGTGGCGTAGAAATATGCCTCCCACACTGACAAGTGAGCACTGCATGAGCGAAACCAAAAGCGCACAGGCGAACCCCGCCATCCGCAGCGCGGACATCCTGATTGTCGGCGGTGGCTTGAGCGGCGCACTGCTGGCTGCGCAGCTGTTGCGTCTGCCCGGCAAGCGTCAACTGCTGGTGATCGAACCGCGCGCTGAACTGGGGCGCGGCGAGGCCTACAGTGCAGTCGAGTTGGGGCATACCTTGAACGGCAACGCGGCGCGCATGAGCGTCGATCCGGACAATGCCGATGACTTGACTCAATGGTTGAGTGAGTTCATCGCCGCCGGTGGCTGGCCCGAGTCGGATCAACAGCACGTGCCGGTCAGCGAGTTGTTCCCGCCCCGGGGAATCTTTGGTCTATATATGCAGCAACGCCTGGCCGAAGCCCAGGCGGTCGGTGCGCAGCAGGGCTCCAGCGTCGAGCATGTCCGTGGCGAAGCGGTCGATCTGCAAATGGATCAAAGCGGGGCGCTGTTGACCTTGGGCGACGGCAGGCAACTGCGCGGGGCTTTCGCGGTGCTGGCCACCGGGCTGTTCCCGGCCGCGCGTACGCCGCAAACCGAATCCAGCGGCTTGAACAGCGCCGCGCTGGACCCTTGGGATGTTGCGGCCATGACCCGGCTCGATCCGCAGTCCAGGGTGCTGATCATCGGCTCCGGGCTGACCATGGTCGACGCCGTGGTGTCGCTGGAGCAGGCCGGGCATCGCGGACCGATCGAGGTGTTTTCCCGGCACGGGCTTTTGCCCCATGTTCGCCGCCAGCCGCCGGCCTGGGTGGATTTTCTCGCCGAAGATCCAAGCATCCGCAGCCCCAGACAGTTGATGCGCGAACTGCGTCGCCAGTGCCAGGCGGCAATGGCGGCCGGTATCGACTGGCAAGCGCCGCTGGACACCGTGCGCGTACATATCGGCCGCCTGTGGAGTCAGGCGACTGACGAGCAGCGCCGGCAGTTCGTGCGCCATGTGCGGCCCTGGTGGGAGAGTCACCATCACCGTTCACCGCCACTGAGTGCCGCACTGGTGGCGCGGTTGCACGCCGAGGGGCGTTTGCGGATTCAGGCAGCGTCGTTCAAGGGCCTCGAACCCTCGGCTGACGGCCCGGTGAGCATTCGCCTGCGCCGACGCGGTGAAGCGCACATCAGCGTGGTCAGCGGTGCAGCGCTGATCAACTCCAGCGGCATCGAATACGACTGGCGCCGTGTGGCCCGGCCCTTGCCGCAGCAGCTGCTGGCACGCGGGCTGATTCAACCGGGGCCGTTGGCATTGGGAGTCGCCGCCGATGCTGGCGGTGCGCTGATCAATGCCCGTGGGCAGGTCGCCGAGCGCTTGTTCGCCATGGGCCCACCATTGCGCGGGATGTGGTGGGAAAGCACCGCGGTGACCGACGTGGCCAGCCAGGCCAAGGCGTTGGCGCAGAGGTTGGTTGAACTGTAGGAGCGAGCTTGCTCGCGATGGACTCAGGGGCGGCGCGTTAATCCAGAAAACACGCGTTATCGTTAACGTCCATCGCGAGCAAGCTCGCTCCCACATTTGATCTCGGGTGTTCACAAATAATGGGTCCACAAAAGATCCTTGTGGGCTTGCTCGCGAAGAAGATCGCTCGGGTTTCCCCGCTAAAACCGGGTCGCATGCTGCAGCATCTGCGCCGCAGTTGAATCCGCCGGGCTGACCATTGCGTAGTTATACCCGGCCCCCGACCAGTACTCGGCCTGTAACTCGCCGTCACTTCGGCTGCCACGGGGCAGCAGTTTGTTTTTCGGTCCCGGTGGGCGGATGTAGAAGCTGACCTTGCGCCCGTCCTGATCTTCGTACAACACCATCGCCGCCGGACCCTGGTCGGTGCTCAACAAGCGTGCGCTGACGGCCTTGAACCCGGCGCTCTGCAGGTCGGGCAGGCGGTTGGCATGGTCGAAGTAGCGGTCGAGCCAGGCTTGCATATCGCCGTTGTTCTGCACTTTCAAGTCGGCCGGCAGGAAGCCTTGCTGGGCGAACAACCGGTGCGCCTGCATGGCGTCGGTCATCGGTGGCGAGCCACCGGCCATGGTCATTTCCCGTGCCTGCCAACCGCTCAAACCACCGACGCCAATCGCCATCAACAGCAGGGCGGCGCTGGCCAGATGCCGTCGTGTCTGACGTTTGAGGCGCTGGCGGATGACGAGCGGATCGTGGTCCGGATTGGCCGGATACTGCAGGGTGCCGCTCAGGGCCGCGCGCAATTGCTGAGTATCCTGCTGCCAGGCTTCGACTTGCGCGGCGACCTCGGGCTGAGTGGCCAGATAGGTTTCGACCAGACGCCGGTCGGCATCGCTGAGTTGATGGTCGACGTAAGCGTGCAGGTCGCGTTCGTTTGGGGGCATGCTGATCATTTGAGTATCCGCAGAGAAGGGCTGGTGATCTCGCCGTCGCTGAGCTGGCGCAAGGCCTGGCGGGCGCGGGACAGGCGAGACATCACAGTGCCGATGGGGACGTCGAGAATCTCGGCGACCTCTTTGTAACTCAAGCCTTCCACCGAGACCCAGAGCAGCAGGGCGCGCTGCTCGGCGGTCAGCCGGTCGAATGCCTGGAGGGTCGATAACGCGATCACTGTGCGCTCCACTGAGGGCTGTACATCGTCGCGCCCGGTGAAGAACTCCAGCATCCGCGCATAACGTCGCGAGCGCCGATGGGCGTCGAGAAACTGTCGGTAAAGAATCGAGAACAGCCAGGCCCGCAGGTCGCCTTCGGGGCGTTTGTCACCCCAGCCCGACAGCGCCCGTTCAAGGCATGACTGCACCAGATCGTCGGCACTGCTGGAGTTACGGGTCAAGGACACGGCGAAGCGCCTGAGCCTTGGGATAAGTGGGCGTAACTGTTCATCGAGGTCGTTCATGAAATTCTGGCTAGTCTTGGGACTAGGGAGACGCCCGGGACTTAAGATTATTCCTGCCTCTGGAAAATAAACACCGGGCGATGGAATAAACCCTACCGGGCTTCGTCTGATTGATCCTTGTCATTTTGCGGCCCAGGGCCCTGGAGATTTTCATGGTTGAGCGCTCACCACCGCCACTGAGTACTGCGAGTCTGACGTTGCGTCTGGCGGGGATTGCCGTGGTGGTCGCGACGATTGCCGGGGCGTTTGCCTATGTCAACGGCACCTTCGACCCGCAGCGCCTGACGCCCAAGGCGCTGGTCGATGTATTAGAGAAAAACAACGGGGTGCATCCCGGATTCCGCCGAAATCACGCCAAAGGCGTGTGTGTGGCCGGTTATTTCGAGAGCAGTGGTCAGGCCCGCGAGTTTTCCCGCGCCCAGGTGTTCGGCGAGGCGCGTACGCCAGTGGTGGGGCGCTTTGCGTTGCCCAGCGGCAACCCCTATGCACCGGACAGCAGCGTGCCGATCCGCAGTCTGGCGCTGCGCTTCAAACAGGCCAACGGTCAGCAATGGCGTACCGGGATGAACAGCATGCCGGTGTTCCCGGTGGGTACACCCGAAGCCTTTTATCAACTGCAACAGGCCAATTCTCCGGACCCGGCCACCGGCAAGCCCAATCCGGCGAGTCCCCCGGCGTTCTTTGCCGCGCACCCGGAAACCGCGCCGTTCCTGCAATGGGTCAAGACCGCCAAACCTTCGGCCAGCTACGCCACCGAAACCTATAACGGGATCAATGCCTTTTATCTGGTGAACGCGGCGGGTAAGCGTCAGGCCGTGCGCTGGAGCGTGGCGCCGCTTGCTCAAGATGCAGCGGGAGCGAGTGCGCCTGAAGGCGCCGACTTCCTGGAAAAAAATCTGGTGCAGCGACTGGCCGCCGGACCCTTGCGTTGGCAGTTGAACATCACCCTGGCCAACCCCGAAGATCCCACCAATGACGCCAGCAAAGCCTGGCCGAACGATAGAAAAGTGTTGAATGCCGGCACCCTGGTGCTTGAGAGCACACAGGCGCAAAGCAACGGCGAGTGCCGCGATATCAACTACGACCCGCTGATCCTGCCGAGCGGCATCGAAGGATCCGACGATCCGCTGCTGGCTGCCCGCTCTGCGGCGTACGCCAAGTCATACCTGCGGCGCACCAGTGAAGTCAGCCAGTTGCCTGCCGCTACCCAGGAGTCGCACCCATGAGCGCCCAACCCAATCATTTCGCGCCTCTGGCGCGGCTGCTGCACTGGCTGATGGCGCTGATGGTCATTGCCATGCTGTTTATCGGCGCGGGCATGGCGGCCTCGGTGTCCGAGCGCCATGAATGGCTGATCCATATCCACAAGCCCTTGGGTGTGGCGATTCTGCTGCTGGTGATCGTGCGCCTGGTGGTGCGTTTCTCGACCCGACAGCCGCCGCTGCCGGCTGATCTGCCCGGCTGGCAGGTGCTGGCGGCCAAGGCTTCCCACCTGTTGCTGTACGCCCTGATGCTGATCCTGCCGCTGCTGGGTTGGGCAATGATCTCGGCGGCCGGTGACCCGGTGATGCTCGGCAGTTCATTGCAGCTGCCGGCGATCCTGCCGGCCAATGCGCCGCTGTTCGCCTTCCTGCGCAAGGCTCACGGGTACCTCGCGTACCTGCTGTTCCTGACCGTGCTGCTGCACTTGGCGGCGGCGCTGTTCCATGGTTGGGTGCGTCGTGATGGGGTACTGCAGAGCATGTTGTTTGGTAAGGATCAGGGCTGAAAATTCGGGGGATACACAACCAGTCAGGACCTGGGCGGCCCCAAAAGATCACAGCCTGCGGCAGCTCCTACAGGTTTTGCATACATCAGATAAATCGCGGGTGCATGGAGTCGCGTAGGAGCTGCCGAAGGCTGCGATCTTGGCGATCTGGCGAGTACCGAAAGTTCGGTGGCGGTCGAGTAACCCGGCCCGCATGCCCCGGCGCGGACATGCGGGCTGGTTGCCGGCTTAGCGCAACACTTCGACCATATCCGCCACTGTCGTTAAAACATCTTTCCCCAACCGCATCGAACGCTTCCCCGACCACCCGGTCAACGCATTCGGTGCGTCGTTGTTGTCTTTGAACGGCATTTCCAGGGTCAACGACAAACAATCGAACTTCTCTCCGACGCTGTTGCAGGCCAGGGTCATGTTGGCTTTGCCGGGTTTGTCTCGGGTGTAGCCGTGGGTGGTCTGGAAGTCGCGGGTCTGGTGTTTCAGGTGTTTACGGAAATGTTCTTCGAGTTTCTCGAGCCGCGGGGTGTAGCCCGGGTTGCCTTCGCAGCCAGCGGTGAAGACGTAGGGGATTTCTTCGTCGCCATGGATGTCGAGGAACAGGTCGACGCCGTACTTTTCCATTTGCTGCTGGACGAAGAAGACTTCCGGGCTGTTGTCCTGGCTCGCGCTCTGCCAGGCGCGATTGAGGTCCTGGCCCATGGCGTTGGTGCGTAAATGGCCATGGAAGGCGCCATCCGGGTTCATATTGGGGACGAGGTACAGATCGGCACTGGCCAGCAGCTTTTTCATCACAGGATCATCACGCTGTTGCAGACGCTCGATGATGCCTTCCATGAACCATTCGGCCATGTGCTCGCCGGGGTGCTGTTGCGCAATGATCCAGACCTTGCGCTGGCCTTCGGCGCCGGTGCCCTTGCGCAGCAACTGAATATCGCGACCTTCGACGCTTTTGCCGGTAGCGAGCAGTTCAGTGCCGGCCTTGGTCAGCGCCTGCTCGATCAGCCAGTCGTGACGTGCGCGGCTATAAGGCTCGAAATAGGCGAACCAGGCATTGGTGGCGCTGGTTTCAAGGCTGAACCGCAAGCTATCACCCTCGAAAATCGTCGGCACCCGAAACCAGTTGACGTGATCGTAGGAGGCCACGGCCTGGTAGCCAGCCCAGGCTTTGTTGTAGGAAGACCTGCTCGCGTTGCTCAGGCGGAACCAGTGTTCCTGACCCACATGCAGACCGCTGGCCTTGAAGTGGAACCATTGGAAGTGATTGCTGCGGGTGTCCGGTTTGATAGCCAGCAACAGCTGCAGCGGATTGCTGGTATCCAGCACCTCGATGTTGCCGCTGTCGAAGTTCGAAGTGATTTCAACAGAGCGCTGAGCCACGGTCATAATCTGGGTCCCTGAGTATGATTTTTATGGCTGCTACTTTACACGTAAGGAGGGGAGAAAATGGCGGGCAATTTCGGCAAAAAGGGGGGGCGTCGTCCCTGACGCGCCGGCAGCTTAGGGGGTATGCGATTGATTCTCAAGTGCTATTTTTGGATACTTTGCCCCAGTATCCACGGCGCTCTCTTGCAAACAGATATTCTTTTGCTATCATCGCCGCCATTCAAATAGCAGCACCCAGTCTTCATTAGCCTGAAGCCAAGCCAGAAAAAACTGGCAAAAAAAAGACCCGGCAAAAAGCCGGGTCAAAAACCGTGATTAGCCTGATGAGGAGATATTCCAAGAGTCCGACCTAAGGTCCCTTGGGCTATCGACTGATCTCGCGACCAGCTGCATGCAATAATAATCATTATCATTTGCAAGTCAAATGTTTTCCTCTGCTTTTCTGGAATTTTTTTTCCTGCCCTCTGCATTTTATCTCTATCTTGACGTCTTCGCTGTTCACGGAAAAGGGTGCCGCCCTTCAGTCGGTACGGGTTCCATCCAGCGCTCGATCGACCATGGATTTCGCCAGATCGATCATATACACCACCGAAAACGCCAGATCACGGTTTGCGCCGAACAGCTTGTCCGCTGTTTCATGGGCGGTGGCCGATGCGCAACGCAACAGGCCGCAGGCGTGGACCATGGCCTCCTCGCTGCTGATACCGCATTTCACCTCAAAGAGTTTTTCCTCGATCGCGGATTTTGAAACCTCCGGTTTCAAGTAATAGTCCAGGGCGCGCTGGGCCGCGGCGTGGTCCTTGAACGAGGAAAAGTCGACCTCTGTTGCCATTTCTATCGAGTCATTGCTGGGTTTGCTCATGATTTGGGATGCTCCACTGATGGGTCAAACAAGTCCATCCCAGACTAGTACAAATTGTATTTGTGACGAAAATTTAAATACTACAATGTGTGTATTGAGGGCTCGAGTACACAAAGTATTGTTCCGGCCATGGATAAATGGATCGAATTGGTCAAGGCCAAAATGAGTGACCTCAAGGTCACCCAAGAGCAACTCGCAGAGCGCCTCGGGATGTCCCAGGGCGGCGTCGGCCATTGGCTGAACAAACGTCGCCAACCGAAGATTGAAGACATGAACCGTGTGCTTCAGGAATTGGGCCTGGGATTTCTGGAGGTGGCTCTGGTGATCAGGGAACCCTCGACAAACGAGGAGGATGGGGAAGAGGATTACCAGCTATCGCTGGCCGATAAATACAATCCGTATTTCCGCTATCCGGTCAGCGACTGGCAAGGCGTATGCGAAGCGCGCGAGACGGAGCAACCGGCCTATTCCAGCGAGCGCTACGAACTGTCCGATTACCATGCCCGGGGCGCGGCGTTCTGGCTGGTGGTGGTCGGGGACGCCATGACGGCCCCGAGCGGCCTCAGCATTGCCCAGGACATGCTGATTCTGGTCGACCCGGCGGTTGAGGCAATGCCGGGCAAACTGGTGATTGCCCAGTGGCCGGGCAACGCCCAGGCGACTTTTCGCAAGTTGATCGAAGAGGGCGGCCAGCGTTACCTGGTGCCGCTCAATCCGACCTACCCGAAAACCCTGTACACCGATGAATGCCGGATCATCGGCGTGGTGATGCAGGCCACGGCGAAGTTCTGATTCGCCAGGTCCTGTGGGAGGCACAGGACCTGTCACTTCACTGCTCTGACTCCAGTTCTACCAACGCACTGCCTTCGCTGACCATCTCGCCTTCCAGGCAATACAGCGCTTTGATCACCCCGGCATGGGGTGCGCGAATGCTGTGCTCCATCTTCATCGCTTCGAGCACCACCAGTTGCGCACCGGCTTCGACGGCTTGCCCGGCTTCGACCAGCACCCGCACGATACTGCCATTCATCGGCGCCGTGAGGCCGCCGTGGTGGCTGTGGCTGGCTTCCACTGCAGCTATCGGGTCGTAAGGCTTGATGCTGCGCAGATCGCCTTCCCAGTGCAGGTAGAGCGTGTCGCCGCGACGGATCGCCCGATGCTGGCGCCGCAGACCGTTGTGCTCGATCAGCAACTGTTCGGCGCAAAGCTCGGCAGTGCGAGTGCCGGCAGGGTCCAGCGTGAGGGCTTTATCCTGCCCCTCGCAACTCAAGTGCAAGGTGGTTTCCAGCGGTAACCCGGCGCGAAATCCAGTGGGCAGCGCCCAGGGCGAACTTGGGTCATCGGCGCGCACCGAGTCTGGCTGGCTTTGCCCGAAGGCTTGTGCCGCGGCCTGCCAGAACTCGTCGCTCAGCTCGTTCGGCGGTGGCAGCAGTTGTTCCTGATAACGCGGAATAAAGTCGGTATCCAGTTCCGCTGCCGCAAAGGCCGGGTGGCCGACGATACGTCGCAGGAAGCTGATGTTGGTCTTCAGCCCGCCGATGGCGAATTCATCGAGCATGCTCAGCAAGCGCAGGCGTGCCTGTTCGCGGTTCTCGCCCCAAGCGATCAGCTTGCCGAGCATCGGGTCGTAAAACGGCGAAATGATATCGCCTTCTTCCACGCCGCTATCGACCCGACGACCCGGACCTGCTGCCGATTCGCGATACAGATCGAGGCGGCCGGCTGCCGGCAGGAAGTCATTGCTCGGGTCTTCGGCATACAAACGGACTTCAATCGCATGCCCGATCAACGGGACCTGCTCCTGAGTCATCGGCAACACTTCGCCCTGGGCGACGCGAATCTGCCAGGCCACCAGGTCGAGGCCGGTGATGGCTTCGGTGACCGGGTGCTCGACCTGCAAGCGAGTGTTCATTTCCATGAAGAAAAATTCGCCGCGCGAGTCCAGCAAGAACTCTACGGTGCCGGCGCCGACATACCCAATCGCCTGGGCGGCGCGAACCGCTGCTTCGCCCATGGCCCGACGTTGTTCGGCGCTCAACCCTGGTGCCGGTGCTTCTTCGACGACTTTCTGATGGCGCCGCTGGATCGAGCAGTCGCGCTCGTTGAGGTACAGGCAGTTGCCGTGCTGATCGGCGAACACCTGGATTTCCACGTGGCGCGGTTTGAGCAGGTATTTTTCCACCAGCATCTGCGAATTGCCGAACGAGGATTGCGCTTCACGCTGAGCCGAGGCCAGGGCTTCGGCCAGCTGGCTGACATCCTCGACCACTTTCATGCCTTTGCCACCGCCGCCGGCGGTGGCCTTGAGCAGCACCGGATAGCCGATGCGCTCGGCGGCGGCGCGGAAGGTTTCCAGGTCCTGGGCTTCGCCGTGGTAACCCGGCACCAGCGGCACGCCAGCGGTTTCCATCAGGGCCTTGGCCGCGGATTTGCTGCCCATGGCATCGATGGCCGAGGCGGGCGGGCCGAGGAAGATCAATCCCGCGGCTTCGATGGCGCGAGCGAACCCGGCGTTTTCCGAGAGGAAGCCGTAGCCGGGATGGATCGCCTGGGCGCCGCTGGCCTTGGCGGCGGCGATAAGTTTGTCGATTTGCAGATAGCTGTCAGCGGCTTTGCTGCCGCCCAGGTCGACGCGGATATCCGCTTCGCGACTGTGCCGCGCATCGCGGTCGGTGGCGCTGTGCACAGCCACGGTGGTCAGGCCCAGGGCCTTGGCGGTACGCATCACACGGCAAGCGATTTCGCCGCGGTTGGCCACCAGCAGGGTGGTGAGAAGAGGTGCGCTCATCAACGCGGCTCCTTGGTGGTCGTATTGGGCTGCCAGTTCGGCGGACGTTTTTGCAGGAAGGCGCGCAGACCTTCCTGGCCTTCGGGGCTGACGCGAATGCGGGCGATGGCGTTTTCGGTGTAGCGGCGTAGCGCCGGAGTCAGTGCGCCGTTGCCGACTTCACGCAACAAGTCCTTGCTGACGCGCATGGCGGCCGGGCTGTTGAGCAGCAGGTTGTCGATCCACTGTCCGACTTTCTGCTCCAGCTCAGTGGCTGGATAGCTTTCGGACAACAAGCCGATTTCCCGCGCCCGTTGCCCGCCGAATCGCTCGGCGGTCAGGGCATAACGGCGTGTCGCGCGTTCACCGATGGCCTGCACCACGAACGGGCTGATGACCGCTGGCGCCAGGCCAATGCGCACTTCCGACAGGCAGAACTGCGCGTCATCGGCGCCAATCGCCATGTCGCAGCAACTGATCAGGCCCAGCGCGCCGCCGAAGGCCGCGCCTTGCACCACCGCCAACGTCGGGATTTTCAGCTTGGCGAGGTTGTACATCAACTCCGCCAATTCCCGGGCGTCGTCGAGGTTGGTGTGGTAATCGAGTTCGGCCGACTGCTGCATCCAGGCCAGATCGGCGCCGGCACTGAAATGCTTGCCGCGACCGCGTACCAACAGAAACCGCAAGCTGGAATCGCTCGAGACCTTGTCCAGGGCGAGGATCAGTTCGCGGATCATTTCGGCGTTGAACGCGTTGTTCTTTTCTTCACGACTGAGCCACAGGGTCGCAAAACCACGCGGGTCGGTCAGCAGTTCGAGGGTGTTGAAGTCGCTCATATTGTTTTTGTCCTTCACTGCTTTGTGGGAGCTGGCGCTGTTGTTGTAGGAGCGAGCTTGCTCGCGATAGATTCAAGGTCGGCGCGTTTATTCTGAAAATACGCGTTTTCGTTAACGTCCATCGCGAGCAATCGAGCGTCGACCGGCTGCTCCTACACCAGGTTCACATCCGGAACACACCGAAGCGGCTCGGTTCGATTGGGGCATTCAGCGAAGCCGACAAAGCCAGGGCCAGTACATCGCGGGTCTGCGCCGGGTCGATGACGCCGTCGTCCCACAGCCGTGCGCTGGAGTAGTAGGGGTGGCCCTGCTCTTCGTACTGATCGAGGATCGGTTGCTTGATCTCGGCTTCCTGCTCGGCGCTGAAACCCTGGCCACTGCGTTCGGCCTGCTCACGCTTGACCTGCACCAGCACGCCGGCAGCCTGTTCGGCACCCATCACGCCGATCCGCGCATTCGGCCACATCCACAAAAAGCGCGGATCGTAGGCGCGGCCACACATGCCGTAGTTACCGGCACCGAAGCTGCCGCCGATGATCACGGTGAACTTCGGCACCTTGGCACAGGCCACTGCGGTCACCAGTTTCGCGCCATGTTTGGCGATGCCGCCGGCCTCGTATTTCTGGCCGACCATGAAGCCGGTGATGTTCTGCAGGAACAACAGCGGGATGCCGCGCTGGCAGGCCAGTTCAATAAAGTGCGCACCTTTCTGCGCGGCTTCGGCGAAGAGGATGCCATTGTTGGCGAGGATCGCCATCGGATAACCGTGCAGGTGGGCGAAACCGCACACCAGGG
The DNA here is from genome assembly GCF_059716055.1 of Pseudomonas sp. LBUM1658. Taxonomy (NCBI): domain Bacteria; kingdom Pseudomonadati; phylum Pseudomonadota; class Gammaproteobacteria; order Pseudomonadales; family Pseudomonadaceae; genus Pseudomonas; species Pseudomonas sp. LBUM1658. The sequence goes on along the minus strand of NZ_CP166798.1, from coordinate 4,461,610 downwards.
TGGTGCCGAACAGTGCCTTGAATTCATCGAACACTGAACCGTCGACCAAGCGTGCGATGACTTCACGTACATCGAACGGTTGCTTGGCGTCGGCCGGAACCACGCCATACAGCTCGTCGCTGGGGAACAGCGGGGCAATCGGCGTGCGCTGTTGCAACTCACCGAGCTTGCGCCAGTTGAGGTTGGACACGCTGCGTCGCGCCAGGGCCAGCGCATGCTCATCGCTGTCGGCGTAATGGTCCGCGACCCCGGAAATCTTGCAGTGCACATCGGCCCCGCCAAGGTCCTCGGCGCTGACCACTTCACCCGTGGCAGCTTTCACCAACGGAGGGCCGGCGAGGAAGATGGTGGCCTGCTGGCGAACCATGATCGCTTCGTCAGCCATGGCTGGTACATAGGCGCCGCCGGCGGTGCAGGAGCCCATGACCACGGCGATTTGCGGAATGCCCATGGCGCTCATATTGGCCTGGTTGAAGAAGATCCGCCCGAAGTGCTCGCGGTCGGGAAACACTTCATCCTGGCGCGGCAGGTTGGCGCCGCCGGAGTCCACCAGGTAAATGCACGGCAGGCGATTCTGCTGGGCGATGGTCTGGGCGCGCAGGTGCTTTTTCACCGTCAGCGGGTAATAAGAACCGCCTTTAACCGTGGCGTCGTTGGCGACGATCATGCATTCGACGCCTTCAACGCGGCCGATACCGGCAATCACACCGGCCGCCGGAACGTCTTCGCCGTAAACTTCGTAGGCCGCCAGTTGGCTGATTTCCAGAAACGGCGAACCCGGATCAAGCAGGCGATTGATGCGCTCGCGCGGCAGCAGTTTGCCCCGCGAGGTGTGCCGCTCCTGAGCCTTGGGCCCGCCGCCTTGCTGGACCTGGGCGAGCAGGGTATGCAGCGCGTCGACCTGGGTGAGCATCGCCGCACTGTTGGTCGCGAACTCCGCCGAGCGCGGGTTGAGCTGGGTATGCAAGATGGTCATGGACCTACTCCGTAGGAGCGGCAAGCCCCAAGCTACAAGCTGCAAGCAAGAGCCGATTCTCTTGCTGCTTGAAACCCGAAACCTGCCGCTAAATATCACTTTGCCTCACCCCAAGCCATAAGCCTTGCGCCGCAAGCAAGGGCGAACCCTTCTTGCGGCTTGAAGCTTGTCGCTTGAAGCTGCTCTTATTTCGTTTCGTTGAACAGTTCACGACCGATCAGCATGCGGCGAATCTCGCTGGTGCCGGCGCCGATTTCGTAGAGCTTGGCGTCGCGCAGCAGACGACCTGCCGGGAATTCGTTGATGTAGCCGTTGCCGCCGAGAATCTGGATCGCATCCAGCGCCATTTGCGTTGCGCGTTCGGCGCTGTAAAGGATCACACCGGCGGCGTCCTTGCGGGTGGTTTCGCCACGCTCGCAGGCCTGGGCCACGGCATACAGATAAGCGCGGCTGGCGTTGAGTTGGGTGTACATGTCGGCAATTTTGCCCTGGATCAGCTGGAACTCGCCGATGCTCTGGCCGAACTGCTTGCGGTCATGGATGTAGGGCACCACCAGGTCCATGCAGGCCTGCATGATCCCGGTCGGGCCGCCGGAAAGCACCACGCGCTCGTAATCGAGACCGCTCATCAGCACTTTTACGCCACCGTTGAGGGCGCCCAGCAGGTTTTCTTCCGGGACTTCGACGTCATCGAAGAACAGCTCGCAGGTGTTCGAACCGCGCATGCCGAGCTTGTCGAATTTGTTGCTGCGGCTGAAGCCTTTCCAGTCACGCTCGACGATGAACGCGCTGATGCCATGGGCGCCTTTTTCCAGGTCGGTCTTGGCATAGATGACGTAGGTGTTGGCATCCGGTCCGTTGGTGATCCAGGTCTTGCTGCCGTTGAGCACATAGCGGTCGCCGCGCTTGTCGGCGCGCAACTTCATCGAGACCACGTCGGAACCGGCATTCGGTTCGCTCATGGCCAGGGCACCAACGTGCTCGCCGCTGATCAGTTTTGGCAGGTACTTGGTTTTCTGTTCGTGGTTGCCGTTGCGGTTGATCTGGTTGACGCAGAGGTTGGAGTGCGCGCCGTAGGAGAGGGCGACCGAGGCCGAGCCGCGGCTGATTTCTTCCATGGACACCACGTGGGCCAGGTAGCCCAGGCCGGCACCGCCGTATTCTTCCGGCACGGTGATCCCGAGCAACCCCATGTCGCCGAACTTGCGCCACATGTCGGCGGGGAACAGATTGTCGACATCGATCTGCGCGGCGCGCGGGGCGATCTCTTTAGCAACGAAGGATTGGACCTGATCGCGCAGCATGTCGATGGTTTCGCCCAGGGCGAAGTTCAGGGTTGGGTAGCTCATGGGGTCACCTTTGGGCTTTTTGTTAGATGTGGAGAGCGCCTGTTCAGCTCTCACCTTTACGTTAACGTAAGCCTGAGATGGACGGCTGTCAATCACCCTTTACGTTAACGTCAACTTGCGCCAGAGTAGAGGCAGTTTCTGTAGGAGCCAGGCCCTCATCTGCCCGGTTCCTGCCTACCCACTAATAAACACAATAGGGGTCGTCATGGATCAACCAGGTGCCATTCAGCATAGCTATACCCGTGGCTCGCAGGACAAAGCCCTGCTGGCGCTGACCATCGGTCAGGCGTTTGACAATACCGTTGCGCAGTATCCGGATGGCGAGGCGCTGGTAGTTCGCCATCAGCAGCTGCGCTACAGCTGGAAGCAGTTGGCTGAAGCCGTCGACTTGCATGCCAGAGCGCTGCTGTCGCTGGGATTGCAGGCCGGCGACCGCCTCGGCGTCTGGGCGCCGAACTGCGCTCAGTGGTGCATCAGTCAGTTCGCCAGCGCCAAGATCGGCGTCATCCTGGTCAACATCAATCCGGCCTATCGCAGTTCCGAACTGGAGTACGTGCTCAAGCAATCCGGTTGCCAATGGCTGGTGTGCGCCGGGTCCTTCAAGACTTCCGATTACCACGCAATGCTGCAAGGCCTGGTGCCGGAACTGGCAGAACAGCCCATTGGCCAGTTGCACAGCGAACGCCTGCCCGAGCTACGCGGGGTCATCAGTCTTGATCCGCAGCCGCCATCGGGTTTCCTGCCCTGGTCGCAGTTGTCCGAATTGGGTGCCGGGGTAGCAGTCGAACGCCTGCAGACCCGGGCCAACAGCCTGCATTTCGATCAGGCGGTGAATATCCAGTACACCTCGGGCACCACCGGCTTCCCCAAAGGCGCGACCCTCAGTCACCACAACATCCTCAACAACGGTTACATGGTCGGCGAAAGTCTCGGCCTGACGGCTGCCGATCGGCTGGTGATCCCGGTGCCGCTGTATCACTGCTTCGGCATGGTTATGGGCAACCTCGGTTGCATGACCCATGGCAGCACCATGATTTATCCAAACGATGCCTTCGATCCGCTGCTGACCTTGACCACCGTCGCCGAAGAGCAGGCCACGGCTTTGTACGGCGTGCCTACCATGTTTATCGCCATGCTCGATCAGCCACGGCGCGCCGAGTTCGACCTGTCGAGTCTGCGCACCGGGATCATGGCCGGGGCAACCTGTCCGATTGAGGTGATGCGCCGTGTCATCAACGAGATGCACATGAGCGAAGTGCAGATTGCCTACGGCATGACCGAAACCAGCCCGGTGTCCTTGCAGACCGGTCCCGCGGACGATCTGGAGCTGCGCGTGACCACGGTCGGCCGAACCCAGCCGCAACTGGAAAGCAAGATCATCGACCCAGCCGGTAACACCGTCCCCCGCGGGCAGATCGGCGAGCTGTGTACTCGCGGTTACAGCGTGATGCTCGGTTACTGGAGCAACCCGCAAGGCACTGCCGAGGCCATCGATGAGGCCGGCTGGATGCACACCGGTGACCTGGCGACCATGAATGAGCAAGGCTACGTGTGCATCGTCGGGCGCAACAAGGACATGATCATTCGCGGCGGCGAAAACGTTTACCCCCGCGAGCTGGAAGAGTTCTTCTTCACCCACCCGGCGGTGGCGGATGTACAGATCATCGGCATTCCAGACGTCAAGTATGGCGAGGAAATCGTCGCCTGGATCAAGTTCCACCCCGGTCATGTGGCCAGCGAACAGGAGCTGCAAGCCTGGTGCAAGGAGTGTATCGCGCACTTTAAAACGCCGCGTTACTTCAAGTTCGTCGACGAGTTTCCGATGACCGTGACTGGCAAGATCCAGAAGTTCCGGATGCGCGAGATCAGCATCGAGGAGCTCAACGTGAACCGATAGATCCCGATTTGTCCTTCACCAGGCAAGCTCTGTTTAGCCGCGATGAAAAATGCCGATCCAAGTGTCGGCATTTTTTTGTCAGCCATTTGAAGGTTGTAGGTGACATTCATACACACTGCCCTTGATGACCCTGCTGCTGAGGCTGTTGTATGGTTTTTTCATGCCCACCATGGAGGAGGGTATGAGGACCTACAGGAGTTACAACAGACATGCACGGAAGAAAATTTTTGGCGATCGGTATTATGTGTTCAGCGGTAGGCGTTGGGCTGAGCGAGATGGCGCAGGCAGGTATTTCTCCGGTTACCCCCAAGCTGTGCGAATTAATGAAAGCCACTAATGTCATCACTGACGATAACCCGGTCGGCTGTGACAGATTGCGTGTGGTGACCTTCGACTTCACCAATTTCGAAGGCAACACCGAGCAAGGTTCGGTAACGGTATTGGATGCCTTTGCCCCTTACGTACAAACCATCTTCAACGACCTTCAGCGGATGGCGTTTCCATTGGAGAAAGCGCGTGGTCTCGAACATTACCTGGGGGATGATGGCGCCTCGATGGCCGACAACAATACTTCGGCTTTCAATGGGCGACCAATTACCGGGGGGAGCAGTTGGTCCTTGCATGCCTACGGCGCAGCGATTGATCTGAATCCGATTCAAAACCCCTACATCGGTATCCAGGCCAATGGTCAGGCGATGATCGATCCGGTTGCCTCGGCGCGTGCCTATGTCAATCGAATGCAGTTTCGACCCGAAAAACCGGAGCGGTTTGGCCTTGCTGAACCAGTAGTCGATACCTTCGCCGACAATGGTTTTATCAATTGGGGAGGTTATTTCAACTTCCCGATTGATTATCAGCACTTTGAAGTGGCACCTCGCCGTTTCCTCGAGCATCTGGCGGCGGTTTCTCCCGAGCAGGCTGCAAAAGATTTCGATGGATATGTTGCTCACTACCGGAGCTGTTTGCAGGACTCCAGTGAGCAGGATCCAGGCGCTCGCCGCGCCCGTTGTGTGGGCGATACTCTGGAAGCGTATCGCCAGGTGAAGAGTTAGTTCCACCCAGGAACGGCCGCAGGTTCGGACCGCGTTCGGACGAGCTTTTGGGAAGATAGAGATAAGGCCTGAACGCCAGAAAGCACAAAGGGGAGCCGAAGCTCCCCTTTAATTTGTTGTTACGTGCTCTTTTTTTATTATTGAGGGGCGGTCTGTTGTTGTTTTTGGCAACCGTGGCCCTTTACCGCTGTTATGTCGATCCCTATCCAGGATCAAGAGCAAACGTATTTTTTTGAGCGCTGATCTACCTTCTCGCTAAGCGATCCAACCAGTTCGGGAGCTACCTGAAGGTAGTTTTATTGTTCTCTGCCGGGTTGCGGGTTACTTCGAAAAGCACCCTGGAAGCACACCTTCTCCAAAAAAATCTGTTAGCTGCGTCTCTGCCGTGTTGTTTTTGTTATGTCAGAGTCGTTACGTCTTATTTTTATTGGGTTTGCCGCTTATTTTTATTCTTGTTGTACAGGAGATATAGCAGAAGCCGTGCCAACTTTTAAAAACCCTTTAAAATCAATCACATGGTTATTTTATAGGAAAAGGCACTCAGACAATTCCCGCGAATCTGTTCCCGTGTTACTCGTTTTCGCTCCGGGATTGAGGGGGCGGTAACACCCCGTCACAACCGCACCTCACACGGCGCTGCGAGCCTTGGCCACGCGAGAACCGGTCGGGCGTCCTAGTACCGTGCAGATCTGCTGGCCGGCCTGGATCAGGCGGTCCATGTCGATTCCGGTGCTGATTCCCAGGCCATTGAGCAGGTACAGCACGTCTTCGGTGGCGACGTTACCGCTGGCGCCTTTGGCGTAGGGGCAGCCACCGAGGCCGGCGATGGAGCTGTCGAACACCGCGATGCCTTCCAGCAGGCTGGCGTAGATATTGGCCACGGCCTGGCCGTAGGTGTCATGGAAGTGTCCGGCCAGTTTGTCCCGTGGCACCTGACTACCGACCACCTCGAACATCTTTCGGGTGGCGCCGGCGGTGCCGGTGCCGATGGTGTCGCCCAGGGAAACTTCGTAGCAGCCCATGGCGTACAGCTCCCGCGCGACAGCGGCGACTTGCTTGGGCGCCACCTGGCCTTCATAAGGGCAGCCCAGCACGCAGGACACATAACCGCGCACGCTGATGCCGTGCTGTTTGGCGGCTTCCATAATCGGAACAAAACGCTCGAGGCTTTCGCTGATCGAGCAATTGATATTGCGTTGGGAAAAGGCTTCGGAAGCGGCGGCGAATACCGCGACTTCCTTGACCCCGGCTGCCAGCGCGTCTTCGAAGCCACGCAGATTCGGCGCCAATGCACCGTAGGTCACCCCCGGTTTGCGCTGGATCTGTGCGAAGACTTCGGCTGAGCCGGCCATCTGCGGCACCCATTTGGGCGAAACGAAACTGCCGACTTCTATATAACCAAGGCCGGCGGCGGTCAGTGCATCGACCAGTTGCACCTTGTCCGCCACGCTGATGGGCTGAGCTTCGTTCTGCAGACCGTCGCGGGGGCCGACTTCGATCAGGCGTACGTGGGTGGGGATAGACATGAGTTGACCTGCTATGGGTTGTCAATGTGCCAAAGGACGCGAACATCGATCAAATGTGGGAGCGACGGTGCGGCGATCCCACATTGAGTTATTCGTCACCCTCACGATGGTGTTACTGAGCCACCTTCTGACTCTCGATCGTCTCTTCCAGCGCCTGGATACAGCGCTCTTCTGCCGTGTCCAGCTCAAGCTTCATTTGCTCGATATCGAGCATTTGCTGTTCCAGCTGTTCGCGACGTTCGGTGATTTTCGCCAGCATGCTGTGCAGCTGTTTCTGGTTGCCGCTGGTAGGGTCGTAGAGTTCGATCAGCTCGCGGCATTCGGCCAGGGAGAAGCCGATGCGCTTGCCCCGCAGGATCAGCTTCAGGCTGACTTTGTCGCGAGGCGAATAGATGCGTTCCTGGCCGCGCCGCTCGGGGGCCAGCAGGCCTTGCTCCTCATAGAAGCGAATGGCGCGGGTGGTGATGTCGAGCTCGCGGGCGAGGTCGGAGATGCTGTAAGTCTGGCTGCTCATGGAAGCGCTCAAGAAAGGTCTTGCTGCTAAGCTAATGGCAGGTTGACGTTTACGTCAAGCAGTGTAGATCTTCGGTGTCAGTACTGGCCTCATCGCTGTAGGAGCGAGCTTGCTCGCGATGGTCGCCAACGATAACGCGGGGCGCCTGAATCACTGCAGCGCTTTCGAGTTCATCGCGAGCAAGCTCGCTCCTACAGGAATTAAACGGACCATGTGTGAGCCTGCTCGCGATGAACGATGACGCGGTCCTCAGTCCTACACTTTGTCCAGCTTCTTCTCATGGGCAGTCACTTGCTGGCACAACTCGATCATCTGCTCGCGCATCCAGCGGTTGGCCGGGTCCTGGTCGGTGCTTTCATGCCAGTAGAGGTGGGTTTCGACCGGCGGCACGTCATTGACCGGCAGGTTGAATGCATGCAGCTCATGCCGACGGGCGAAACGCTCCGGCACGGTCATCACCATGTCGGTCTGCTGCAGCACTTGCGAAGCCATCAAGTAATGCTGTGAGCGCAGGGCGATCTTGCGCTGGATGCCCATCTTGCCCAATGCCAGGTCGACATGCCCCAGGCCACTGCGCCGGCTGGAGATATGGATATGGGTCAGCGACAGGTAGTCCTCGAGGGTGAATTTGTCTTTGCCTGCCAATGGATGCCCCTTGCGCATGGCGCAGACATAACGGTCTTCCATCAGCTTGACGTGGCGCACTTGCGGGTCGGTGTTGAGGGGCGCATCGACCGCGAAGTCGAGGCGACCGGCCGCCAGTTCCTTGGTGGTTTCCCGGCGTTTGGATAAAAAGCTCTCGATGATCACTGTCGGGGCCAGGCGTCGCAGGCGCTGGAACAGCGGCGGCAGGATCACCGCTTCGGTGAGGTCGGTCATGCTGATGCGGTAGGTCTTGGTCGCTTGCAGCGGGTTGAAAATCCGGCTTTCCTGCACCGACACTCGCAGTAGCGATAACGCGTTGCGCACCGGACCGATGATGTTTTGCGCCATGGGCGTAGGCACCATGCCCTGGGCGGTGCGCACGAACAACGGGTCGTTGAAGGTCTCGCGCAGGCGGGCCAGAGCGTTCGACACGGCTGGCTGAGTGATGCCGACGATCTGCCCGGCACGGGTCAGGTTGGCTTCGGTGTAGATCGCGTCGAAGACGATGAAAAGGTTCAGGTCGACCTTGCTCAGATTCATTGCGCTGCACTCTTATTTTTAGGTTTCGATCAACTGATCATATATCGGTGATGAATGTTAATACACGCCGAGAATAGGCTAGGTAAATTTTCGTAGCTGTTCTAGCATCGATTGCATGACCTCATCAACCTCCTCGAAGAAGGTAGCTGCTCATGGATTTCGCTTATTCCCCTAAGGTTCAGGAACTGCGTGAGCGCGTGACCGCGTTCATGGACGCTTACGTTTATCCGGCTGAAGCGGTGTTCGAACGCCAGGTCTCGGAGGGCGACCGCTGGCAGCCGACCGCGATCATGGAGGAGCTTAAACTCAAGGCCAAGGCCGAAGGCTTGTGGAACCTGTTCCTGCCCGAGTCCGAGCTGGGCGCCGGCTTGACCAATCTTGAGTACGCGCCGCTGGCGGAAATCATGGGTCGCTCGTTGTTGGGGCCGGAGCCGTTCAACTGCTCGGCACCGGACACCGGCAACATGGAAGTACTGGTGCGCTACGCCAACGAAGAACAGAAACAGCGCTGGCTGGAGCCGCTGTTGCGCGGCGAGATTCGTTCGGCCTTTGCCATGACCGAGCCGGATGTGGCTTCCTCCGATGCCACCAACATGGCCGCCCGTGCCGAGCGTCAGGGTGACGAGTGGGTGATCAACGGCAAGAAATGGTGGACCTCGGGTGCCTGCGACCCGCGTTGCAAGATCCTGATCTTCATGGGCCTGAGCAATCCGGATGCGCCGCGTCACCAACAGCACTCGATGATCCTGGTGCCGGTGGATGCTCCGGGTGTGAAGATCGTCCGTCCGCTACCGGTGTTCGGTTACGACGACGCGCCCCATGGCCACGCTGAGGTACTGTTCGAGAACGTCCGGGTACCTTATGAGAATGTGTTGTTGGGTGAGGGGCGCGGTTTTGAAATCGCCCAGGGTCGCCTTGGCCCAGGCCGGATTCACCATTGCATGCGCTCGATCGGCATGGCCGAACGTGCACTGGAGTTGATGTGCAAACGTTCGATCAGTCGGACTGCGTTCGGTAAACCCCTGGCACGTCTGGGTGGCAATATCGACAAGATCGCCGACTCGCGGATGGAAATCGATATGGCGCGTCTGCTGACACTGAAAGCGGCGTACATGATGGACACCGCCGGCAATAAAGTGGCGAAAAGCGAAATCGCCCAGATCAAGGTGGTTGCACCGAACGTGGCCTTGAAGGTTATCGACCGGGCGATCCAGATCCATGGCGGGGCCGGGGTTTCCAACGATTTCCCGCTGGCCTACATGTATGCCATGCAGCGCACCCTGCGCTTGGCCGACGGCCCGGACGAAGTGCACCGCGCGGCGATCGGCAAGTTCGAGATCGGCAAGTATGTGCCCAAAGAGATGATGCGTAGCGGGCAGTAAGACCCTGTGGCGAGGGAGCTTGCTGTGGTGAGGGGGCTTGCCCCCGTTCGGCTGCGAAGCAGTCGTAAAACCTGTGTATGCGTTCTCCCTGAAAAACCGCAGTTGCAGATTTTAGGGCCGCTGCGCGCCCCAGCGGGGGCAAGCCCCCTCGCCACAGAAGCCCCTCGCCATACTCTGTGTTCACTTCAATACACCCAAACCTCCACCCGCCGATTCTTTATCCGGCCTTCATCGGCGCTATTGGCCGCCACTGGCATCTCGGCGCCAAAGCCGCGAATCTCGCGAAATACCACGCCGTTCTTGACCAACTCCCGCCGCACCGCCATGGCTCGCAGCTTCGACAACAGGTCCGCCCGCGCCGGGTCGCTCTTGGCATCGCCAAAACCCACCAGCGTCACCTGTTTATCGAGCTTGTTGTGGAGCCTTAAATAGGCGAGCACTCGCGACAGATCCTGGCGGGCTTTGTTGTCCAGGCTGGCGCTGCCTTCCTCGAAGCGAAAATTCACCGACAGCCGTTGTGCGTGACGGGTGATGGCCTGATAGCCGTCAGGCATCTGCGCGCCGACCATTACCGGCATGGCATGCACGCTCTGAGCAATAAAACCGTTGGCAGCGACGATAGTCTGGCCCTTGCTGCTTTGGGCAAACGCCACCAGCGCAGTGGCCCACGGGTTTTGCCCGCTGGGTGGCAGGTAAAAGAACAAGCGCCGCGACAACGGGTAGTCCTCGGTGGCGATCAGGCTATTGAGCGGCAGCATGGGTTGCGAATCGCCGTCGACAATCGCCACGGCCTTGGCCTGACGTACATAAGGCAGGCCGATAAAGCCGATGCCTTGCGGGTCCTGGCTGACCGCATCAGACAGCTGCTCGCTGGATTCAAATCGTTTCGCCGCGCCGTCCAGGGTTTTGCCGCGACGGTTGAGCACAAGCTCCTTGAAGGTATCGTAGGTGCCCGATTGGTCATCCCGGGCATACAGCTGGATCGTCCCGCCAATGCCGCCCAGATCTTCCCAGGTGTTCACCTCGCCGCTGAAAATTCGCGCCAGTTGCTCAGTGTTCAATTGGCTCAAGGGGTTTTGCGGATGCAGGATGATCGCCAGCCCGTCGATGGCGATCACCTGCTCGGCGGCGGGGCTTTTCAGGTCGCCCAGGGTTTCGAGGTCGACCAGTTCACTGTCCTTGATCGGTCTCGATGAGGCCGCCAGATCGGCAGTAGCGGCTTGAAGTGCGGTAAACCCGGTGCTCGAACCATGGGCCGCGATTTCCACCACCACCTCGCGGCCTTGCGGCGTCTGGCCGACGATCCGCTGTTCGTTGGTGTGGCCGGTGATTTCGCTGCGCACCTTGAGCAGGCCCTGATCTTCCATCAGCCCTTTGACCAGCGCCGGACCCAATGCGGCGCCGATGGTGTTGGAACCCTGAATGCGCAGGGCAGGGCCCTGGTCCGGGATCGGTAGTTCATTGGCGACGACAGGAACAGTCAGGCTGCAAAGCATCATCACAAACAGCGCGCGCAGCATTGGAGCGGCACCTTCTAAGGCAAGGGAAGTGCCGGGAGAATAAGTCAGTGAGATTGCTGAAATATGACAAACGCCGCAGATCAACTGTGGGAGCGAGCTTGCTCGCGATTGGGGCTGACATTCAACATTGATGTTGGCTGACAGTCCGCTATCGCGAGCAAGCTCGCTCCCACATTATTAGAGTTGTGTCGGTCTTTGGGGATCAGCTCAACTCAAGCCAGATCGGCGCATGGTCGGAAGGTTTTTCCATGGCGCGCAGGTCGTAGTCGACGCCGGCAGCCTTGATTCGTGGCAACAGTGCGTGGGAGGCGAGGATCAGGTCGATGCGCAGACCGCGTTTAGGTTCGTCTTCAAACCCGCGACTGCGGTAGTCGAACCAGCTGAAGCGATCGGCGACGTCCGGGTTCAGATGCCGGAAGCTGTCCACCAGACCCCAGTTCTTCAGACGGGCCATCCACTCGCGCTCTTCCGGGAGGAAGCTGCATTTGCCGGTTTTCAGCCAGCGCTTCATGTTGTCCGGGCCGATGCCGATGTCGCAGTCTTCCGGGGAAATGTTCACGTCGCCCATCACCACCAGCGGCTGATCATTGCGGAATCGGGTTTCGAGCAATTGCTGCAGGTCGTTATAGAAGCGTTGCTTGGCCGGGAACTTGGTCGGGTGGTCGCGGCTTTCACCTTGTGGGAAATAGCCGTTCATGATGGTCACCGATTCGCCGTTGGCGTCGGCGAAAGTGCCCCAGATAAAACGTCGTTGAGCGTCTTCTTCATCACTGGCAAAGCCTTTGTGCAGCGCGATCGGTTCCTGACGGGAGAGCAGGGCGACGCCGTAATGGCCCTTTTGCCCGTGGTAATACACGTGATAACCGAGGGCCTGGATTTCGGCGAACGGGAACTGGTCGTCATGGACCTTGGTTTCCTGCAGGCCGATTACATCCGGCTGGTGTTTCTCGATCAGCGCTGCCAGCTGATGCGGCCGGGCGCGCAGGCCGTTGATGTTGAACGAGACGATCTTCATGGTCGGCAGTCCTGGCAAAACTGCGATGCTAGCCGACAAGTCCGGTGGCGGCCAGCGTGGCGGTAGGTCAGATGCACTGCTAGTGTCCTTTGAGCGTAGAGTGTGAGCAGTTGTTAAGGGGAACTGTGCGCTCGTACACAGGCTCGTAGTAACAAAGGCTTTTGTATAAAGAGCACGGCCACTTTGAGCCGCGCCCTGGGAGATCGACTGTTATGCCTGAAACCTCTGCCATCGCTGACATTCATATGCTCGATAGCGGTTATTCCCGCGAAGCGCGTTCCTTGCTGTATCAGGCCTACCGGCATGAGCCGACGTTCGCCTTTTTGTTCGAGCACGGGCGACCTGGTTATGAGCAGCGAGTCCGGGCAACGGTGCGCGAACTGGTCAAACAGCACTTTCTCCAGGAATTGCCGGCCATCGGCCTGCTGGTCAACGACCGGCTGATCGGTATCGCCTTGATCGCACCGCCACAACGTCGCCTGGGCATCACCGAGAGTTGGGCCTGGCGCCTGCGAATGGTGCTCAGCACCGGCTTTCGTTGTACCCGGCGTTATCTGGACTATCACGAGGCGGTGGTGGCCTGCCTGCCCTCCGATGCGGTTCATGTTTTGCCGTTGCTGGGGATTCATCCGCAATTCCAGGGCAAGCACTTCGGCGAGCAGTTGCTGCAAGCAGTGCATAATTGGTGCGCAGTGGACGAGCATTCGGAAGGTGTAGTACTCGACACCGGGAACCCTCGTTATCTGGAGTTCTATAAGCGCCAGGGCTATGAGGAAATCGGCGAGGTCGCTATAGGACCTGTCCGCGAACATGTGTTTTTTCACCCCAATCCGCAGATGTTACAAACAGCAACCGCTTAATGTAGAAACTTCCGGTCAATCCAGGGCTCTATCACGCTCCCTTGCTCGTGATAGCATCCGCGCCTATGAAGTCTCCAGGAAGAATTACCAGCAGTTTGCTCATGCTGGTCACAAGCTGTGCGGCGTTTGCGCAAAGCGAATTGGACGTCAGGATCAAACCGTCCAACGATGAACTGAAGGCCAATATAGAAGGCTATATCGGTGGCCTCGGCGAGCGCGATGAAGAAGCCTTGTTGCGCTTCAGTCGCGGCGCCGAAGAGCAAGCGCGAAAGGCCGCCCAGGCCCTGGGTTACTATCAGCCGCAGATCGACAGTGAAGTCAAAGGCGGCAAGAAGCCTCGGCTGGTGTTGAACATCGACCCTGGCGAGCCGGTGCACTTGCGTAATGTCACCGTGCGAGTCGATGGCCCCGCAGCCTCTCTCAAAGCCTTCCGCGTGCCGAAAGGCGCTCAGCTGAAATCCGGCGCGGTACTCAATCACGGTCACTACGAAGACGCAAAGCGGTTGATCCAGAATCAGGCCTCGCGCTATGGCTATTTCAGCGGGCGCTTTACCAGCCAGAAATTACTGGTCGACCCCCAGGCCGGCGTTGCCGACATCGAACTGATCTACGACAGTGGTCCGCGTTATGCGTTGGGCAAGGTCAGCTTTGCTGGCGACACTCCGTTCGATGAAGATTTGCTGCAGCGCATGGTGCCGTTCAAGGCCGGTGATCCCTACGACTCCGAACAGATCGCCGAGCTGAACCAGGCGCTGCAGTCCAGCGGTTATTTCGAAGGGGTGCGGGTCGATGCCGCGCCCGCCGCCGCAGCCAACAATGTAATCCCGGTGGCCGTGCAACTGGAAACCCGCAAGCCTCGGACCATGGGCCTGGGCCTGGGGTTTTCCACAGACGTCGGGCCGCGCGTCAAGGCCAACTGGACCCGGCATTGGGTCAACCCCCAAGGCCACAGCTATGGCTGGGAGACCGAGGTGTCCGCGCCACGGCAGAATGTCGGGCTGTGGTACGACGTGCCGCTGGATCCGCCGCTCACCGACAAACTTCGCTATGCCGGCGGCTATCAATATGAAGAACTGGCGGGCACCGACAGCCTGAGCAAGCTGCTGACCGTCGGCCCCGAGTGGCACAGCAAGTTGCCCAGTGGCTGGCAGCGGGTGATTTCGCTGAAATGGCAGCGCGAGGAATACCGCCTCGGCGATGATTCCGGTCTGAGTACCTTGCTGATGCCCGGCGTCAGTTATTCCTACCTGCGCAGCGACAACCGCATCGATCCGCACAATGGCTATCGTCTGCAATTCGACACCAAAGTAGCCAAGGAAGGATTGGGCTCGGATAACAATCTGCTCTATGGCACGGCACTGCTCAAAGGCTTGACCACGGTCTGGGACAAGCACCGGCTACTCGGTCGCGTGCAGTTCGGTGGCAGCGCCACCAATGGCTATGCCTCGATACCGCCGTCATTGCGCTTCTTTGCCGGTGGCGATCAAAGCGTGCGCGGATACGACTATCAGAGCCTGTCGCCGAAAAACTCCGACGGCGATCGCATCGGTGGACGCTACATGGTCGCCGGCAGCGCCGAGTATCAATATTCCGTCACTGACAAGTGGCGGGTCGCGACCTTCATCGACCAGGGCAATTCGTTCAACACCCTTGAATTGCCGAACCTCAAGACTGGGGTCGGTATCGGTGTGCGCTGGGTTTCGCCGGTCGGGCCGTTGCGCCTGGACGTTGCCCGGGCAATGGACGATGACGGCGGCTTTCGTTTGCACTTTTCCATGGGGCCTGAGTTGTGAATCGTGTTGTGAAAATAGCGCTGCTGGCGATCCTGGCGCTGGTGATGATGGTGTTGCTGGCGCTGGCCACGGTGCTGGGAACTCAGGCTGGCAGCCGTTGGGCGCTGGGCTGGGTGCCGGGTTTGACGGTGGAAAACTTCCAGGGTCGCCTGGGCGCCCGATGGAGTGCCGATCACCTGCTCTGGCAGCAGGACAGAAGCCGGGTCGAGCTGAGCCGGCCAGTATTTGCCTGGTCGCCGCTGTGCCTGACGCGCATGACTTTGTGTATCGAACAACTGAAGGTCGAGCAGGTCAGCCTGCAGTTTCCACCGGGCAGCGATGAAAGCAGCGGCCCCATCAGCCTGCCGGACTTGAAGCTGCCGCTGGCTATCGAGTTGGGCGAAGTGCGGATCGGCAGCTTGTTGTTCAACGGCAGCGAAGAACTCAAAGGCCTGCAACTGGCGGCGCAGTGGACGACCAAAGGGCTGCAGATCGACTCGGTGCACCTGCAACGGGACGAGCTGAGCCTGGAGCTGTCCGGCCTGCTGCAACCGAGCGGCGACTGGCCGTTGACGGCTGAAGGCCGATTGACCTTACCGGCGCCGGGCACCGGACCCTGGGCACTGGCCTTGAAAGTCGACGGCAATCTGCTGAAAACCCTGAAGCTCAAGGCTGACAGCAGTGGTTACCTGCAAGGCCAATTGACCGGCGAGCTGCAACCCTTGGTGGAGAACCTCCCTGCCCAGGTGCGCATCACCGCGGATGGCTTCAAGGCCAGCGCCGACTTGCCGGACACTCTGCAACTCAATCAGCTTGAGCTCACGGGCAAGGGCGATCTGAAAAACGGTTATCAACTGCAGGGCAGCGCCACCTTGCCCGCCGAACAGGGCCCGGTCGGTCTGCTGCTGCAAGGCAAGGTCGACGCAAAGGGCGCGCAAATCGCCGCGCTGGACCTCAGCGCCAGTGCTGAGCAGAGCCTCAAGCTCAGCGGGCAACTGGACTGGAGTGAAGGCTTCAGCGCCGAGGGCAAGGTCGACTGGCTGAACTTCCCCTGGCATCGGCTCTATCCGCTGATCGACGAACCTGAAGTGGCGCTGCGGACCTTCAATGGTGAAGTGTCTTACCGCGATGGCAATTATCTTGGCAACTTCAAAGCCGCCCTCGATGGCCCGGCAGGGGCGTTCAGCCTGAGCAGTCCGTTCAGTGGCGACCTGACAAAAATCTTCCTCCCGGAGTTCAAGCTGGTGGCCGGACAAGGCAAAGCCGAAGGGCACTTGAACCTGCAGTTTGCCGAGGGCATCGCCTGGGACACGGCGCTCGACCTGTCGGCGATCAACCCGGCGTATTGGCTGGCGGAGTTGCCGGGTACTCTCGCTGGACCGTTGCGCAGCAAGGGCGAACTGAAGAATGAACAGCTGAAGTTGAACGCTGACCTGGACCTCAAGGGCAAGCTGCGCGGTCAACCCGCGGTGCTCCAGGCCAAGGCCGATGGTGGCGGCGAACAATGGACCCTCAACGCCCTGGATATTCGCCTGGGTGACAACCGCATTCACGGCAGCGGCAGCCTGCAACAAAAACTGGCCGGGCAGATCGACATCAAGATGCCGCGCCTGGGGCAGCTCTGGCCGCAATTGCGCGGCCAGCTCAATGGCCGGGTCGACGTCGCGGGGACGCTCAAGGCACCCCAAGGCAAGCTGAGCCTGCAAGGCCTGCAGCTGGCGCTTGAGGATAAGCGCCTGCAAAGCCTGAACCTGGACGCCAAGCTGGACAGCGCGCAACGGGCGCGCATCGATCTTAAAGCCAGCGGCATCCAGGCCGGTGACACGCAACTGGGCACGCTGACCGCCAGCGGCCAGGGCGATATCAAGCAGCAGAAGCTGCAACTGGACTTGCAGGGCCCGCTGCTCAAACTGGCCCTGGGGCTGGACGGCAATCTGGATAAAGGTAACTGGCGCGGACGTCTGGCCAGCGGTGACCTACAGGCCGGAGGCCAGGACTGGAAGCTGCAGGCCCCGGCGAAGCTCGAGTATCTGGCCGATGGCAGGATCAACTTTGGAGCCCACTGCTGGGTGTCCGGACAAGCCAGTATGTGTGGTGAAGATCAGCGGTTGATGCCCGACCCGATGTTGCGTTACCACCTCAAGCAGTTCCCGATTGAAAGCCTCGCCCAATGGCTGCCGAAAGATTTTGCCTGGAAGGGCAGGCTCAATGCTGACGTGCAACTGGATCTGCCAGCCAGCGGCCCGAAAGGCCAGGTCACGGTCGACGCCAGCGGCGGCACCTTGCGCATCCGCGAAAAAGACCAGTGGCTGGACTTCCCTTATCAGACGCTGAAACTCGATAGCCGCCTTAGTCCGACTCGCATCGATACCCAGCTGAATTTCGTCGGTGGCAAGCTGGGCGAACTGATGCTGCAGGCGCAGATCAATCCTTTACCCCAAAACAAGCCGCTCACCGGCTCGTTCCGTCTCAGCGGCCTGGATCTATCGGTGGCCCGACCTTTCATGCCGATGGTCGAGAAACTGTCCGGGCATTTGAATGGCAGTGGCAGTTTGTCTGGAGGGTTGCTGACGCCCCAAGTCAACGGCAGTTTGATTCTCAGCGACGGCGAAGTGTCTGGGCCTGAATTGCCCACCAGCTTCGAGGCGCTGCAGATTCAGGCGCTGATCGCTGGCGAAAGCGTGCAGCTGAACGGCGGCTGGAAAAGCGGCAAGAGCGGGCAGGGCCGCTTGAGCGGGAATATTAACTGGGGCCAGGCACTGGTGGTCGATCTGAGCCTCAAAGGCTCGCAATTGCCGGTCACGGTCGAGCCTTATGCGGCGCTGGAAGTGGCACCGGACCTGAAGATCTCGATGCAGAACGACAAACTGGCGATCACCGGCAAGGTGCTGGTGCCCAAGGGCGATATCACCATCCGCGAGTTGCCGCCGTCCACCGTCAAGGTCTCGGATGACACGGTGATCGTTGGCCACCAGACCGAAGAGGGCAAGCCGCCGCTGGTCATGGCCATGGATATCGACGTGATCGTCGGCAAAGAAAAGCTCAGTTTCAGTGGTTTTGGATTGACCGCCAACCTGCAAGGCCAGGTGCATATCGGCGACAACATGGACACCCGTGGCGAGCTCTGGCTCAACGAGGGTCGCTATCGCGCCTATGGCCAGCGTCTGACCGTGCGCCGTGCACGGCTGTTGTTCGCCGGCCCAATCGATCAGCCGTATCTGGACATCGAAGCGATTCGCCAGACCGGTGACGTGATCGCCGGGATCCGCTTGAGCGGCAACGCCGAGCAGCCGACCACGCAGATTTTCTCCGAGCCGGCCATGAGCCAGGAGGATGCCCTGTCCTACCTGGTGCTCGGTCATAAGCGGAGCACCACCGGTGAAGACAACAACATGCTGGCCCAGGCGGCGCTGGGTCTGGGGTTGATGGGCAGTTCCAACTTCACCGGCACGCTGGCCAAGGATCTGGGGATTGAGGATTTCCAGCTCGACACCGAGGGCAGCGGCGCAGCCACTAGCGTGGTCGCCAGCGGCAATATCTCCGAGAAGCTCAGTTTGCGGTATGGGGTGGGGGTGTTCGAACCGGCCAATACCATCGCCCTGCGCTACAAACTGAGCAAGCGGGTCTACCTGGAAGCCGCCAGCGGCATCGCCAGTTCGCTGGATATCTTCTACAAGCGGGATTTTTGATTTAAAACCTTCAGGAATTCTCCTTCTTCTTCATATCATGAATGTATGAAGTAAGGAGGGAGAATTTGTTGTGTGGGAATATTCACCTTCGTGTATAGCCTAAGTTGTTTGGTGTTGAAGGTTGGTTGTTGCTGGAGTGTGGGGGTAATCTATTTTTTCAATGGAAGATTGTCTATTTGCTTGTTTTTTTGAAGTGTGTCGTGTTCGCTTTTTATGTATTTTAATATTTATATAGTTGATTTATAACGGTTTATTGTTATTTTACGTTTTCTGAAAGTTGGTTGATACTCTTTTATTATGTTTTTTTTGGTGACATGTTTTGAGGTCTTTTCGAACGGCTGTGGCTGTTCTTTGAAATGCGAGTCTGTACTAGGATGAGGTCATCGCAATTGATGCGATCTATTGATTTATCTGCCTGGGCTGAAAACAAGTCGTAGATGGATGATGACTAAACTTAAAGTGCATACATGGAGTAACAAACATGACTGGAATGACCCAGAAAATTTCCGCTGGCGTAATCGTGATGATGGCATTGATGGCTAACGCCTATGCCGGCAACGCCTGCCCAACGGTCAGCAAGATCCAGCAGAAAGCATCTGAACATGGCGGCTTTGTTTACACGGCACCTGCGGGTAATGGTCTGCAATGGACCGGTGAAAACCCGATGGCTGACGAGACGGATCTGAAAAATGTAGCGTTCAAGGAAGCGTATGTCGTAAATGCGAAAAACTTTGTGGCCTGCGACTACGTCGGCTCGAAGCGTGAAGGCGTACGCATGGCGCTGAAAACCTCTGGCTCCGTTCAACCGGGTGCGGCATGGAGCAATGAAACCCAGCCGGACGGCAGCGTTCTGCCTCGCTGTGCTGGCGTGATGCCAGATCAGTGCAAGTTCAACTGATCAGAGCTGCGCATTGGCTTATCCGTGAGTTGAATTGAATATCCCGCCTAGCCCGCAAGACCGAATCGCCCCGTTCGCGAGCAAGCTCGCTCCCAAAGGAATCACACTGATTCTGTGAGGGAGCGGGCTTGCTCGCGAACGGGGGCGCCGCGGTATCCCAAGCAACATTCCCCTCCGTTCCTCACTCAAATACAAAGCTTCCTAACTATTTCGTTGACATTCGCTGCCTAGGCAGTAACATCTGGACACACACTCTCTGCCTAGGCAGCTATTTGGTGGCCAGATGAAACACTTCACGCCGGACAACTTTCTAAATTGCCATCTCGGGCTGCTGCTCGGCCGTGCCGCGCTGCTCAAGGACCGGATCATCGACACCCATATGGAACCTCATGGCGTCACCGCCGCGCAGTTCAAGGTGCTGATCATCATGGCCCAGTTCGGCGTCGATACCCCGGCCGAGTTGTGCCGACACCTGTCCCTCGACAGCGGTTCGATGACGCGGATGCTCGACCGGCTCGAACAGAAAGGCCTGCTGGCGCGCCAACGCAGCGAAGGTGACCGGCGCCAGGTGCAACTGGTGCTGACGGTCGAAGGACAGCGACTGGCCGACATGCTTCCGGAAATCGGCGCCAACGCGATGAATCAATTGGCCAGCGCACTCGACCCCGAGGAGCTGCAAACCCTGGAGCGGATCCTGAAGAAAATATTGGTGGCGGCCGGTGATTCGATCACCTTGCTGCGGGTAGGTGATAAATGAGCAATAAATCCTTGCGTAGCGGTTTGAGCCTGGTGCTGCTGGCCCTGAGTCTGGCCGGTTGCGCCAGCTACAGCGGCCTCGCCACCGAAGGCGTCAGCCTCGACCCGAACCACCTCAAGGCTGGGCAATCGCTCAGTGGCGTGACCCTGTCACCGGCAGCCTGGCCGAAAAGCGACTGGTGGAAAAGCCTCGGCGATCCGCAACTCGACGGCTTGATCCGCGAAGCCCTGCGCGACAGCCCGGATATGCAGATCGCCGGCGCCCGGGCCCATCAGGCCAGCGCCGCCGCCTATGCCGCCAACGCCGCGCGGATGCCGACCCTCAACGCCAGCGCCAGCGTCAGTCGTTCGCGACTGGCCCGCGACCAGGACCCGAGCGGGCAGGGCGGCAACTACAGCACCCTGCGTAGCCTGGGCGTGGACTTCAATTACACCTTCGACCTCTGGGGCGGCCAGCGCGCCACCTGGGAAGCCGCGCTCGGCCAGGCCCGCGCTGCCGAGATCGACCGCCAGGCGGCGCAGCTGACCCTGGCCGCCGATGTCGCCCGGGCCTACAGCAATTTGGGCCAGGCGCATATCGTCCATGACCTGGCCAATGAAGATCTCAAGCGCACCCGGCAAATGCTCGACCTGGGCAAAAGCCGATTGAGCTCCGGGATCGACAGCCAATATCAGTACCAGCAAACCGAAAGCCTCGAGGCCAGCTCCCAGGCCGCGTTGATCGACGCCGAGAAAAACCTGCAAAGCGCCCGGATTGCCCTCGCGGTGTTGCTTGGCAAAGGTCCGGATCGCGGCAACGAAATTGCTCGGCCGAACGTATTGCAGGCCAGCGCCGTGGCCTTGCCATCGGTGATCCCGGCCGAGTTGCTGGGTCGCCGCCCGGATCTGGTCGCCGCACGCTGGCGGGTTGAAGCGGCGAGCAAGGATATCGTCGCCGGCAAGACCAACTTCTATCCAAACCTCAATTTGAGCGCGGCTGCCGGGGTGCAATCGCTGTTGGGCGATGCGATGTTCGGCTCGGCGAGCCGCTTCTTTAATGTCGCGCCGACCATATCGCTGCCAATTTTCGATGGTGGTCGCCTGCGTGCCGATCTCGATTCTCGTGACGCCGACTACGACCTCGCCGTGGCGCAGTACAACAAGAGCCTGGTGACCGCCTTGGGCGATGTCAGCGACGCCCTCTCGCAACTGAGCGACATCGGCCGGCAGATCAAAGCCCAGCAACACGCCACCGATATTGCCCAGGACTCTTACAACACCGTGGTCCAGCGCTTCGGTTCCGGAATCGGCAACTACCTGGACGTACTCAGCATCGAGCAACAACTGCTGCAGACCCAGCGTCAGCTGGCGAACCTGAATGCCGAGCAGATCGACCTTTCGATTCAATTGATGCAGGCACTGGGCGGCGGGTTTCAGGCCGACACGCTGGCTGCGGCCAACCCAACCCCAGCCACGCGGACTGAATAATTCAAGGTACTTGTCATGGCTACTGAAGACACAATCAACACTGCCGAAAACTCCCAGGACATGGGCAACCAGCGCAAGCGCAAGCTCATGCTGCTGGCGCTGGCTGTCATCGTCGTCCTTGGGGGCTTGAGCGTCTGGGGCTGGCACGAGTTCTACGGGCGCTGGAATGAAAGCACCGACGATGCCTATGTGAATGGCAACGTGGTGGAAATCACCCCCTTGGTCACCGGCACCGTGGTCAGCATTGGTGCCGATGACGGCGATCTGGTGCATGAGGGCCAGGTGCTGATCAACTTCGACCCCAATGACGCGCAAGTCGGTTTGCAAAGCGCCCAGGCCAATTTGGCCCGCACCGTGCGTCAGGTCCGCGGCCTGTACAGCAACGTCGATGGCATGAAGGCACAGGTCAATGCGCAGAAAGCCGAAGTGCAAAAAGCCCTGGAAAACTTCAATCGTCGCAAGAACCTGGCAGCTGGCGGGGCGATTTCCCAGGAAGAACTGTCCCACGCCCGGGATGACCTGACTTCGGCGCAAAACGCCTTGGCCAATGCCCAGCAGCAACTTAATACCAGCAGTGCCTTGGTGGACGACACCGTGGTCTCGTCCCATCCGGACGTGCAGGCCGCCGCCGCGCAACTGCGTCAGGCCTACCTGACCAATGCCCGCAGCACCTTGATCGCACCGGTCACCGGTTACGTGGCCAAACGCACCGTGCAGCTCGGTCAGCGGGTTCAGCCGGGCACCGCGCTGATGGCGGTGATCCCGCTGGATCAGCTGTGGATCGATGCCAACTTCAAGGAAACCCAGCTACGTGACATGCGCATCGGTCAGCCGGTGGACATCGAAGCCGACCTCTATGGCAGCGACGTGAAATACAGCGGCACCATCGACAGCCTCGGTGCTGGCACCGGCAGCGCGTTTGCCTTGCTGCCGGCGCAGAACGCCACCGGCAACTGGATCAAGATCGTCCAGCGGGTGCCGGTGCGGATTCATATCAACGCCGAAGAACTTGCCGAGCATCCATTGCGGGTCGGTCTGTCGACTCAGGTTCAGGTCAATCTGCACGACCAGAGCGGGCCGGTGCTGGCGCAACAACCGCCGCAAAAGGCCTCGTTCAGCACCGGTGTCTACGACCGTCAGTTGGTTGAGGCCGATGCAATGATCACTCGCTTGATCCACGACAACAGCTCTGCGGCGAGCAAAACCGTCCAGCGCTGATTCGCCAATCCGTCAGCTGCGGCCATAGCGGTCGCAGCGCGGGCTACGTTTCAAAGGATTCGCGATGAGCAATAACGCCTCATTCACGCCACCCAGCCTGGTGTTCGCCACCATCGGTTTATCCCTGGCGACCTTCATGCAGGTGCTCGACACCACTATCGCCAACGTGGCCTTGCCGACGATTTCCGGAAACCTGGGGGTGAGTTCGGAGCAGGGCACCTGGGTCATCACTTCGTTTGCCGTGAGCAATGCGATTGCGCTGCCGTTGACCGGTTGGCTCAGCCGGCGCTTCGGTGAGGTGAAGCTGTTTCTCTGGGCGACCATCCTGTTTGTGCTGGCGTCGTTCCTGTGCGGTATCTCCACCTCAATGCCCGAACTGGTCGGTTTTCGAATAGTGCAGGGCCTGGTGGCGGGTCCGCTGTATCCCATGACCCAGACCCTGCTGATCGCGGTCTATCCGCCCGCCAAACGGGGGATGGCATTGGCGTTACTGGCGATGGTCACGGTGGTTGCACCGATTGCCGGCCCGATACTTGGCGGCTGGATTACCGATAGCTACAGCTGGCCGTGGATCTTCTTTATCAACGTACCCATCGGCGTGTTCGCGGTCATGGTGGTCAAGCAACAGCTCAAGGCCCGACCGGTGGTGATCAGTCGCCAACCGATGGATTATGTGGGCTTGCTGACCCTGATCATTGGTGTCGGTGCGCTGCAGGTGATCCTCGACAAGGGCAATGACCTCGACTGGTTCGAGTCGAACTTCATCATTATCGGCGCGGCCATTTCGGCGATAGCCCTGGCGGTGTTCGTAATCTGGGAAATGACCGACAAGCACCCGGTGGTCAATCTGCGGTTATTCGCCCATCGCAACTTTCGCATCGGCACCATCGTGCTGGTGTTCGGTTATGCCGGCTTCTTCGGTATTAACCTGATCCTGCCGCAGTGGCTGCAGACGCAGATGGGCTATACGGCGACCTGGGCCGGGCTGGCGGTGGCGCCGATCGGGATTCTGCCAGTGCTGATGTCGCCGTTTGTCGGCAAGTACGCGCACAAGTTCGACTTGCGGCTGCTGGCCGGGCTGGCGTTTCTGGCGATTGGCTTGAGCTGCTTCATGCGCGCCGGGTTCACCAATGAAGTGGACTTCCAGCATATTGCCCTGGTGCAGCTGTTCATGGGCATTGGCGTGGCGCTGTTTTTCATGCCGACCCTGAGCATTCTGATGTCGGACCTGCCGCCGCACCAGATCGCCGACGGCGCCGGCCTGGCAACCTTCCTGCGGACCCTGGGCGGCAGCTTTGCGGCGTCCTTGACCACCTGGATATGGATCCGCCGCGCCGATCAGCATCATGCCTATCTGAGCGAAAGCATCAGCACCTATGAGCCGGCGACCCGGGATGCCTTGAACAGTCTGGGCGGGGCGGGGAATCCGGCCTATGCGCAGCTGGATCATGTGCTGACCAGCCAGGCCTACATGCTCTCGACCGTGGATTACTTCACGTTGCTGGGTTGGGCTTTCATGGGCTTGATACTGCTGGTGTGGCTGGCCAAACCGCCGTTTGCGGCGAAGGCGGGGCCGGCGGCGGCAGGGCATTGATTTAGCGGCGGCCGCTAAAAGATCGCAGCCTTCGGCAGCTCCTACATGGGAATCGCGTACACCCGTTAATTATCGGACGAACACAAATTCCGTAGGAGCTGCCGGAGGCTGCGATCTTTTGATCTTTGGTTTTTATGGTGTAACGAAGTCAAACGGTGCCAATGCAAACCCTTGCTCATCCACCTGCAACGCCCAGCCCTGGCGATCCCAGTCCCCCAGCACAATGCGCCTGGCCGCTTGCTCGCCAATCTGCAGCTTGTGGATGGCCGGGCGGTGGGTATGGCCGTGGACCAGGGTGCGTACGCCATATTCCTGCATGATCCGCGGGACTTCCTCGGGGGTGACGTCGACGATGTCGTTGGCTTTCATGCGGGTCTGGGTGCGGCTTTCGCTGCGCAGCTTGCGCGCCAGTTTCTGTCGGGTGCCCAAGGGCAGATGCCGCAGGATGAATAGGGTGATGGGGTTGCGCAGATAACGACGCAGCTTCATATAGGCTTCGTCACGGGTGCAGAGGCTGTCGCCGTGCATCAGCAGCACCGGCTCGCCGTTCAATTCAACGACGCTCGGGTCTTTGAGCAGGGTTGCTCCTGCGGCCTTGCAGAAGGCCTTGCCGAGCATGAAATCGCGATTGCCATGCATCAGGAACACCTGCGTACCGCTGTCGCTGAGTTCCCGCAGTGCCTGGCAAATGGAAAGCTGGTAGGGGGTCATGGCATCGTCGCCGATCCATGCCTCGAAAAAATCTCCCAAAATGTACAACGCTTGCGCCGAGCGGGCACGCCCACCCAGTAAATCCAGAAACGCCCGGGTAATATCCGGGCGCTCCTCTTCCAGATGCAAATCTGAAATCAGCAGTATCACTCAATGATCTCGGCTTTCTCGATGATCACGTCTTCTGCTGGTACATCCTGGTGGCCGGACTTCATGGTGGTGGCAACACCCTTGATCTTGTCGACAACGTCGCTGCCTTCGACCACTTTACCAAACACTGCATAACCCCAGCCTTGCGCGGTTTTGGCGCTGTGGTTGAGGAAGCTGTTGTCGGCAACGTTGATGAAGAACTGCGCGGAGGCCGAATGCGGCTCCATGGTGCGGGCCATGGCGACGGTGTACTTGTCGTTGGAGAGACCGTTGTCGGCTTCGTTCTGGATGCTTGGGCGTTTGTCTTTCTTTTCCTTCATGCCTGGCTCGAAACCGCCGCCCTGGACCATGAAGTTACCGATCACACGGTGGAATACGGTGTTTTCGTAGTGGCCGGCCTTAACGTACTCGACGAAGTTGGCCACGGTGATCGGGGCTTTTTCGGCGTTCAGTTCCAGGACGATGTCGCCCTTGTTGGTAGTCAGTTTGACTTTAGTCATGATCGTTATCGCTCTTTCAAGAAATTCGTGGGTTTCGGGGCGCTCACGCTGCCTGCAGGCCCGAACCGGTCTGGCAAAAAAACGCCAGGGTGCGCAGTTTAGCGTGCCGGGCGCGAATTTCGAGGCTGTTTTTCAAAACAGGTGCATTAAACGCAGCTGTTTTCGGGCCTCCTCTGTCAGGTGCTTGACAGCATCGGCTATGATAGCGGCTTTGTTTTGTCAGGCCCGTATTCCGGCCGCGCACTTGTACGTCCAAGGATCCTATGAGCAAGCCCACTGTCGACCCTACCTCGAATTCCAAGACCGGACCTGCCGTTCCAGTCAATTTCCTGCGCCCGATCATCCAGGCGGACCTGGACTCGGGTAAGCACACGCAGATCGTCACCCGTTTTCCGCCAGAGCCCAACGGCTACCTGCACATCGGCCACGCCAAGTCGATTTGTGTGAACTTCGGCCTGGCCGAGGAGTTCGGTGGCGTCACGCATCTGCGTTTTGACGACACCAACCCGGCCAAGGAAGACCAGGAATACATCGACGCCATCGAAAGCGACATCAAATGGCTGGGCTTCCAATGGTCCGGTGAAGTGCGCTATGCCTCGCAGTATTTCGACCAGCTGCACGATTGGGCGGTGGAGCTGATCAAGGCTGGCAAGGCCTATGTTTGCGACCTGACCCCGGAACAAGCCCGGGAATACCGCGGCAACCTGACCGAGCCGGGCAAGAACAGCCCGTTCCGTGAGCGCAGCGTCGAAGAAAACCTCGACTGGTTCGCCCGCATGAAATCCGGCGAATTCAAGGACGGCGAGCGCGTCCTGCGGGCCAAGATCGACATGGCTTCGCCGAACATGAACCTGCGCGACCCGATCATGTATCGCATCCGTCACGAGCACCACCACCAGACCGGTGATACGTGGTGCATCTACCCGAACTACGACTTCACCCACGGTCAGTCGGATGCCATCGAAGGCATCACCCACTCGATCTGCACCCTGGAGTTCGAAGGCCACCGGCCGCTGTACGACTGGTTCCTCGACAACCTGCTAGTGCCGGCGCACCCGCGTCAGTACGAGTTCTCGCGGCTGAACCTGAACTACACCATCACCAGCAAGCGCAAGCTCAAGCAGTTGGTTGACGAGAAACACGTTCACGGCTGGGATGACCCGCGCATGTCTACGCTGTCGGGTTTCCGCCGCCGTGGCTACACGCCGAAATCGATCCGCAACTTCTGCGACATGGTCGGCACCAACCGTTCCGAAGGTGTGGTCGACTTTGGCATGCTGGAATTCAGCATCCGCGACGACCTCGACCACAGCGCCCCCCGTGCCATGTGCGTGCTGCGTCCGCTGAAAGTCGTGATCACCAATTACCCGGAAGGCCAGGTCGAGAACCTCGAACTGGCGTGCCACCCGAAAGAAGACATGGGCGTGCGCCAACTGCCGTTCGCCCGTGAGATCTACATCGACCGTGAAGACTTCATGGAAGAGCCGCCAAAAGGCTACAAACGCCTGGAGCCGAATGGCGAAGTACGTCTGCGCGGTAGCTACGTGATCCGTGCCGACGAAGCGATCAAGGACGCCAATGGCAACATCGTCGAACTGCGTTGCTCCTACGATCCTGAAACCCTCGGCAAGAACCCTGAAGGCCGCAAGGTCAAAGGCGTGGTGCACTGGGTCCCGGCCGCGGCCAGCGTCGAGTGCGAAGTGCGTCTGTACGATCGCCTGTTCCGTTCGCCGAACCCGGAGAAGGCTGAAGACAGCGAAGGTTTCCTGGACAACATCAACCCTGATTCACTGAAGGTGCTCACCGGTTGTCGTGCCGAACCCTCGCTGGGCAATGCACAGCCGGAAGACCGTTTCCAGTTCGAGCGCGAAGGCTACTTCTGCGCGGATATCAAGGACTCGAAACCCGGTCAGCCGGTGTTCAACCGTACCGTGACCCTGCGTGATTCATGGGGTCAGTGATCAAGCGTTAAGGAACAATCGTGCTTACCATCTACAACACGCTCACCAAGAGCAAAGAAGTCTTCAAGCCTCTGGATGGCAACAAGGTGCGCATGTACGTCTGCGGGATGACCGTATACGACTACTGCCACCTGGGCCACGGCCGCAGCATGGTCGCCTTTGACCTGGTGACCCGCTGGCTGCGGTTCAGCGGTTATGACCTGACTTACGTGCGCAACATCACCGACATTGACGACAAGATCATCAACCGCGCCCGTGACAACGGCGAGGCGTTCGAAGCGCTGACCGAGCGCATGATCGCGGCGATGCACGAGGACGAAGCGCGGCTGAACATCCTCAAGCCGGATATGGAACCGCGTGCCACCGAGCATATCGCCGGCATGCACGCGATGATCCAGACCCTGATCGACAAGGGCTATGCCTACGCGCCAGGTAATGGCGACGTGTACTACCGCGTCGGCAAGTTCATGGGTTATGGCAAGCTGTCGCGCAAGAAGATCGAAGACCTGCGCATTGGCGCGCGGATCGAAGTCGACGAGTCGAAACAGGACCCGCTGGACTTCGTGCTGTGGAAAGCCGCCAAGCCGGGCGAGCCGAGCTGGGAGTCGCCATGGGGCACCGGGCGTCCGGGCTGGCACATTGAATGCTCGGTGATGTCGACCTGCTGCCTGGGCGAGACCTTCGACATTCATGGCGGCGGCAGCGACCTCGAGTTCCCGCACCACGAAAACGAAATCGCCCAGAGTGAAGCGGCGACCGGTAAGCAGTATGCCAATGCGTGGATGCACTGCGGGATGATTCGCATCAATGGCGAGAAGATGTCCAAGTCCTTGAACAACTTCTTCACCATTCGCGACGTGCTCGACAAGTACCACCCGGAAGTTGTGCGCTACCTGCTGGTGTCGAGCCACTACCGCAGCGCGATCAACTATTCGGAAGACAATCTCAAGGACGCCAAGGGCGCTCTGGAGCGTTTCTACCATGCGTTGAAAGGCCTGCCGAGTGTTCCGGCCGCCGGTGGCGAAGCCTTCGTCGAGCGTTTCACCCAGGTGATGAACGACGACTTTGGCACGCCGGAAGCCTGCGCGGTGCTGTTCGAGATGGTCCGTGAGATCAACCGCCTGCGCGACAGTGATGTGCAAGCGGCGGCCGGTCTGGCGGCACGCTTGAAAGAACTGGCCAGCGTGCTGGGTGTGCTGCAACTGGAAGCCGAAGACTTCCTGCAGGCCGGCGCTGAAGGCCGGGTTGATGCGACCGAGGTCGATGCGCTGATCCAGGCGCGTCTGGCGGCTCGTGCCAACAAGGACTGGGCCGAATCCGACCGCATCCGCGACCAGCTCACCGCCATGGGCGTGGTGCTGGAAGACGGCAAGGGCGGGACGACCTGGCGTTTGGCTGACTGATTGCTGCGTTTGCTATAAACAAAAACCCGCCACGTGCGGGTTTTTGTTTATCTAAAGATCAAAAGATCGCAGCCTGCGGCAGCTCCTACAGGATTGTGCTTATCCGCGATGGCAAGGTTGTACGCTACCCTGTGTAGGAGCTGCCGCAGGCTGCGATCTTTTGATCTTGGGTTGTCTCAGGTGTCAAGTTGACGCAATCGCTTGTACAAGGTATTTCTGCTCACACCCAGCCTTCGGGCAAGGTGAGAAATGTTGCCTCCTACCGCCTGCAACTGCCGATTCAAATCCTCGGCATCTTTCAAATCAACCGCCAACGGCTCATCCACCTCGCCCGGCTCCATCTCCAGATCCACAAAAAAATCATCCGGCAAATGCTCCGGCCGCACCGGTTGTTCCTCGGCCATGGCCAGCGCCACCTGCATCACGCTGCTGACCTGCCGCAGATTCCCCGGCCACGGATGACGTTGAAACAATTCCAGCACTTCACTGCTGAGCCCGGCCCATTGCGTCGGCTCCCGATGCTGCTCCCACAAGCGCTTGAACAGTGCCTGCTTGTCACTGCGCTCGCGTAAGGGCGGCAACTCCAGCGTCAACCCGCCGATTCGGTAGTAAAGGTCTACTCTAAAACGCCCCGCTTGAACCTGCTCGCGCAAGGCGCGGTTGGTGGCGGAGATGATGCGGATATCCACCGGGAACAGTTCGCTGCTGCCCACCGGCTGCACGCAGCGCTCCTGCAATACCCGCAACAACCGGGCCTGCGTCGGCAGCGGCATGTCGCCGATTTCGTCGAGGAACAGCGTACCTTTGTCCGCCTTGCGGATCAGCCCGATGCTGCCTTTCTGGCTGGCACCGGTAAAGGCGCCTTTTTCATAACCGAACAGCTCCGACTCCACCAGTTCGGCGGGGATCGCCGCACAGTTGACGGCAATGAACGGTTGTTTGCTCCTTGAGCTGGCCTGATGCAGGGCTTTGACGAACACTTCCTTGCCCACTCCGGTTTCGCCATGAATCAGCAACGGGATGTCTTTCTCCAGCAAGCGCTCGGCCTGGCGCACGGCTTTTTCGACGCGACTGTCACCAAAGTGCAGGGTACTGAGGCTGATCGCTGCCGGGGCGGGGCTGACCGGTTCGGCAAACACCCGGGCCTGAATCGGCGTCTGCTTGGGGTGCTTCAACACACACTGAAATCGATTGCGCCCCGAAGCCTGCAGCGCGAAGGGTAAACCTTCCGGCTGGTTGAGCAGGTCCCGCAACGAGACCTTGAACAGGCTTTCGACGCTGACCCGCGACAGGCTGATGCCCAGCAGATTGTCGGCGCGGCGGTTGGCCGATAGCACCTGGCCGCTTTCATCGAAGATCAGCAATCCGGCCCATTGGCTGTCGAGGTTGTTCAGGCCAGTGTTGAAGGTCAGCTGGAATTGCCGGCCCTGGAACAGGTTGAGGATCAGCCGGTTCTCCACCGTCTGACTCATCATTTTCACCATGCCCAAGGTGTGGGACGGCGGCAGGTAGCTGTCGCTGGAGACGTCGAGCACCGCAATCACCTTTCGATCCGCGTCGAAAATCGGCGCTGCAGAGCCGGTCATGAAGCGGTTGGCCTTGAGGAAGTGTTCGTCGTGCTCGATATGCACGGCTTGCTCGCAGGCCAAGGCGGTGCCGATAGCGTTGGTCCCGGTGCAGCGTTCCATCCAGCTGGCGCCGGCCTTGAAACCTCGGGCCAGGTTCGGCTCGATAAAGCGCTGGGTGCCCCAGGACGTCAGTACCTGGCCCTGGTTGTCGGCAAGCATGATCAGGCAGTTGGAATTGCTGAGTATGTTTTCGTAGTAGGGCAGGACTTCCTGGTGGGTGGTTTGCACCAGGGAGTGCTGGCTTTCAAGCAACTGGCTGATGCGTTCTGCCGGCAATTGATCGAAGGCTGGAGCGCTTTGATGACTGAGCCCGAAGGCCCGGCAGCGGCGCCAGGAGTCTTGAATGATGGTGTCGTGGGACAACAGCGGGGCAGGTGCGGCCATGGCAGTCGATCTCTGAGCAAGCTTTATTGTTTTTATAGGATTTCAGCGCTGCCCACGACCCTGTGACCGCGTAATTCGCGAGATGAACGGTGCACCCGACAAAGCGGCGGACAAGGCGAAAAGCATCCGTTGAGTGTTGTTCACTATTGTTCATTGTCAAACCCGGGACTGTTCAGTTGTTCAGTCGCGGTTGTTCATTTCTGTTCAGCAACGAATGCCGATCTCCCTTCATTTTCAGGAAAACCCAACTGGATCAATCGTTTGGAGTTTTTGGCACGAATGTCGCTCTGTTGTTCAGGTCGCTTGACTCCAATAATAAAAAGGCCGAGCCATGTCATTAACGCTGGAGCACGTCAGTCGAACCGTCGAGGGCCAGGTCTGGATCGACGATGCGAATCTTCGCTTCGAACCTGGATCCTTCAACGTCTTGCTCGGCCGTACGCTGTCCGGCAAGACCAGTCTGATGCGGCTGATGGCAGGTCTGGACAAGCCCGACAGCGGACGCATCCTGATGAACGGCGTCGACGTCACCCAGCGCCCGGTGCGGTTGCGCAATGTGTCGATGGTCTATCAGCAATTCATCAACTACCCGACCATGACTGTCTTCGAAAACATCGCCTCACCGCTGCGTCAGTCCGGTGTTTCGGCCGACCTGATCCGGAGCAAGGTGCTGGAAACCGCACAGATGCTGCGCATCGAAAAGTTTCTGCAGCGTTATCCCCTCGAACTCTCCGGTGGCCAACAGCAGCGCACCGCCATGGCCCGGGCGCTGGTCAAGGATGCCGAGCTGATCCTGTTCGACGAGCCGCTGGTCAATCTCGACTACAAGCTGCGTGAAGAGCTGCGCCAGGAAATGCGCGAGCTGTTCAAGGCCCACCACACCATCGCGATCTACGCCACCACCGAGCCCAACGAAGCGCTGGCCCTGGGCGGCACCACGACTATTCTGCATGAAGGCCGGGTGGTTCAGAGCGGCAAGACCGCCGAGGTCTATCACCAGCCGCAGACCGTGCTGGCCGCCGAGCTGTTCTCCGAACCCCCGATCAACCTGATGCCGGGACGTATTGCCGGCAATGAAGTGAGCTTCGCCAATTTCGTGCATTTTCCGCTGAACGTGGATTTACGTCCGGTCGGCGAGGGCGAATTTCGCTTCGGCGTGCGGCCGAGCCATATCTCCCTGGTGCCGAGCAACGACGACGACCTGGAGCTGGCGGTGACCGTCGAGGTGGCGGAGATCAGCGGTTCGGAAACTTTCCTGCATGTGCGCAACGAGCATTTCCTGCTGGTGCTGCACTTGCCCGGCGTCCACGAGTACGACGTCGACGCGCCGATCCGCATTTACATCCCGACTCACAAACTCTTCGTCTTCGATGCGCAGGGGCGGTTGGTCCAGGCGCCCGGTCGGCGTGTCGCGAGGGTTGCCTGATGGCCGAAATCCGTTTGCAGAACCTCGCCCACAGCTACAGCCCTGCGCCTGCCGGGCCTGAGGATTATGCGATTCGCGAGATGAACCATATCTGGGAGCAGGGTGGTGCTTATGCCTTGCTCGGGCCTTCCGGGTGCGGCAAGTCGACTTTGCTCAACATCATTTCCGGGCTGCTCATCCCGTCCGAAGGTCAGGTGCTGTTCGACAGCAAGGTGGTTAATGAGCTGACGCCCGAGCGGCGCAACATCGCCCAGGTTTTCCAGTTTCCGGTGGTCTACGACACCATGACGGTGTTCGATAACCTGGCCTTCCCGCTGCGCAATCAGGGCATGGCCGAGGCGAAGATTCACAGCAAGGTGCTGGAAATCGCCGAG
Source organism: Pseudomonas sp. LBUM1658 (assembly GCF_059716055.1). Taxonomy (NCBI): domain Bacteria; kingdom Pseudomonadati; phylum Pseudomonadota; class Gammaproteobacteria; order Pseudomonadales; family Pseudomonadaceae; genus Pseudomonas; species Pseudomonas sp. LBUM1658. Next base: position 4,428,403 of record NZ_CP166798.1, on the reverse strand, counting down.
GTCCTAGATTTGCAGGCGCTGCTGTACAAGAAGGCCCGCAACCTGACGGCCGATGAAAAGCAAAAGGTCTCCATGGGCCGTGGCCTGGTGCGTGATGACGTGTCAGCGATTCTCTTCGACGAGCCGCTGACAGTGATCGACCCGCACCTGAAATGGAAACTGCGGCGCAAGCTCAAGCAGATCCATGAGCAGTTCAACATCACCATGGTCTACGTGACCCACGATCAACTCGAGGCCTCGACCTTTGCCGACAAGATCGCGGTGATGTACGGCGGGCAGATCGTGCAGTTCGGCACGCCGCGGGAATTGTTCGAGCGGCCGAGCCACACCTTTGTCGGTTATTTCATCGGCAGCCCGGGGATGAATCTGATCGAGGTCAAGCCCCAGGCCGGCGGCGTCGGTTTTGCCGGAACCCATCTGGCCTTGTCCGAGGCCTTGCAGCAGCGGATTGCCAAGAGCCAATGGCAGACCCTGAAAGTCGGTATTCGTCCGGAGTTCATCCACGTCTGGGACGAGCCCTACGACGACGCGCTGCAAGCGGCCGTGGTGCACGTCGAAGACCTGGGCACCTACAAGATCATGACCCTCGATCTGGATGGCGCGCCGTTGAAAGTGCGCCTGACCGAAGACAAGCCGGTACCCGAAGGCAAGGCCTGGATCAGCTTCCCGGCGCAGTGGTTGATGGTCTATGCCGATGATTACCTGCTAGAGGCGCAACCCATGAACGAGGCGCAGCCATGAATAAGGTGCAGAACAACAAGGCCTGGTGGCTGGTGTTGCCGGTGTTCCTGCTGGTGGCCTTCAGTGCGGTGATCCCGATGATGACGGTGGTCAATTATTCGGTGCAGGACATTTTCGATCAATCGAGCCGCTATTTCGTCGGAGCCGACTGGTATCGCCAGGTGCTGCTCGATCCACGCCTGCACGATTCGCTGCTGCGGCAGTTCATCTATTCCGCCTGCGTCTTGCTGATCGAGATCCCGCTGGGTATCGCCATCGCCCTGACCATGCCGACCAAAGGCCGCTGGTCATCGCTGGTGTTGATCTTGATGGCGATTCCACTGCTGATTCCGTGGAACGTGGTCGGCACCATCTGGCAGATCTTCGGCCGCGCCGACATCGGCTTGCTCGGCTCGACCTTGAATGCCATGGGCATCAGCTACAACTACGCGGCCAACACCATGGACGCCTGGGTCACGGTGTTGGTGATGGACGTCTGGCACTGGACCTCACTGGTGGCGCTGCTGTGTTTTTCCGGTCTGCGGGCCATCCCGGATGCGTACTACCAGGCGGCGCGAATCGACCGGGCTTCGAGCTGGGCGGTATTTCGCTACATCCAGTTGCCGAAGCTGAAAAGCGTACTGCTGATCGCGGTGATGCTGCGCTTCATGGACAGCTTCATGATCTACACCGAGCCGTTCGTCCTGACCGGCGGCGGGCCAGGTAATGCCACCACCTTCCTCAGCCAGACCCTGACCCAGATGGCGGTCGGGCAATTTGACCTGGGGCCGGCGGCGGCATTCTCGCTGGTGTACTTCCTGATCATTCTGTTGGTGTCCTGGCTGTTTTACACCGCCATGACTCACTCTGACGCCAACCGCTGAGGTCTGCCATGAGCAAACGTCTCACCCCTTCTAAAACAGTGCCCTTGCTGATCTACATTCTGTTCCTGCTGGTGCCGATCTACTGGCTGCTGAACATGTCTTTCAAGAGCAACACCGAAATTCTCGGCGGCCTGACGCTGTTTCCCCAGGACTTCACTTTCGCTAACTACAAAGTGATTTTCACCGATCCGAGCTGGTACACCGGTTACCTCAACTCGTTGTACTACGTGAGCCTGAACACGGTGATCTCCTTGAGCGTGGCGTTGCCGGCAGCCTATGCGTTCTCTCGTTACCGGTTCCTCGGCGACAAACACCTGTTCTTCTGGCTGCTGACCAACCGCATGGCGCCACCGGCGGTGTTCCTGTTGCCGTTCTTCCAGCTGTATTCGTCCATCGGCCTGTTCGATACCCATATCGCGGTCGCGCTGGCTCACTGCCTGTTCAACGTGCCGCTGGCAGTGTGGATTCTCGAAGGCTTCATGTCCGGTGTGCCGAAGGAAATCGACGAAACCGCCTACATTGATGGCTACAGTTTTCCCAAGTTTTTCGTGAAGATTTTCATCCCGCTGATCGGTTCGGGCATCGGCGTGACAGCGTTCTTCTGCTTCATGTTCTCCTGGGTCGAACTGCTGCTGGCGCGCACCCTGACCTCGGTCAACGCCAAGCCGATCGCAGCGGTGATGACCCGCACCGTTTCGGCTTCGGGGATCGACTGGGGCGTACTGGCGGCGGCAGGGGTGTTGACCATCCTGCCGGGCATGCTGGTGATCTGGTTCGTTCGTAATCACGTGGCCAAGGGCTTTGCCCTCGGCCGGGTCTGAGGAGCTGCTGATGGAATGGATGAACTGGACCCCGCCGACCGCGGCATTCTTTGGCGCCATCGCTCTGTTGCTGGCGGGCATGACCACCTGGGAGCTGCGTTCGCCGAGCATCCCTCGGCGCGGCTTTCTACCGATCAGCACCACCCGTGGTGATCGGCTGTTTATCGGTCTTCTCGCAAGCGCCTACCTGCATCTGCTGGTGATTGGTGTGACTGAGTGGAGCATCTGGGTGGCGTCCGCGCTGTCCCTGGTGTGGCTGTTGGCTGTGATGCGTTGGGGCTAGCCGAAATCCGGCAGTCATGCTCCGAAACCCAAACAGGAGGTCTCTATGTTCGACAAAAACAATAAGCTGCGACATAGCGTTTCATTGGCAGCCATGCTGGCACTCAGCGGGCTGAGCGCTGCGGCCTGGGCCGATGCCTATGAAGACGCGGCGAAGAAATGGATTGGCAGCGAGTTCAAACCGTCCACCCTCACGCCAGACCAACAACTCGAAGAACTGAAGTGGTTCATCAAGGCCTCCGAGCCGTTTCGCGGGATGAAGATCAACGTGGTCTCGGAAACCATTGCCACCCACGAATACGAGTCTAAGGTGCTGGCCAAAGCCTTTACCGAAATCACCGGGATCAAGCTGACCCACGACCTGTTGCAGGAAGGCGATGTGGTGGAAAAACTGCAGACCCAAATGCAGTCGGACAAGAATATCTACGACGGCTGGGTCAACGACTCGGACCTGATCGGTACCCATTTTCGCTACGGCAAGACCGAATCGATCACCGATCTGATGGCCAAAGAAGGCAAGGCCTACACCTCGCCAACCCTGGACATCAAAGACTTCATCGGTATCTCCTTCACCACCGCGCCGGACGGCAAGATCTACCAGTTGCCTGACCAACAGTTCGCCAACCTCTACTGGTTCCGCGCCGACTGGTTCGAACGTGCGGACCTCAAAGCAAAGTTCAAGGAAAAGTACGGCTACGAGCTGGGCGTGCCGGTGAACTGGTCGGCCTATGAAGACATCGCCAAATTCTTCAGCGAAGACGTCAAGGAAATCGACGGCAAGCGCGTCTACGGTCACATGGACTACGGCAAGAAAGACCCGTCCCTTGGGTGGCGCTTCACCGATGCCTGGTTCTCCATGGCCGGCGCCGGCGACAAAGGCATACCCAACGGCTTGCCGGTGGACGAGTGGGGCATCCGCGTCGAGGATTGCCATCCGGTCGGTTCCAGCGTGACCCGCGGCGGCGACACCAATGGCCCGGCGGCGGTGTATGCGACCACCAAGTACGTTGACTGGATGAAAAAATACGCGCCACCGGAAGCGGCGGGCATGACCTTCTCCGAATCCGGCCCGGTACCGTCTCAAGGTAACATCGCCCAGCAGATTTTCTGGTACACCGCTTTCACTGCCGACATGACCAAACCTGGTTTGCCGGTAATGAATGCCGATGGCACGCCAAAATGGCGCATGGCACCGTCGCCGAAAGGTCCGTACTGGGAGGAGGGCATGAAACTCGGTTATCAGGACGCCGGTTCCTGGACCTTCCTCAAATCCACACCGGAGAAACAACGTCTGGCGGCCTGGCTCTACGCGCAGTTCGTGACTTCGAAAACCGTGTCACTGAAGAAAACCATCGTCGGCCTGACGCCAATCCGCGAATCGGATATCAACTCGCAAGCCATGACTGACCTGGCACCGAAACTCGGCGGCCTGGTGGAGTTCTATCGCAGCCCGGCCCGAGTGCAATGGACTCCGACCGGGACCAACGTGCCGGACTATCCACGTTTGGCGCAACTGTGGTGGAGCCACATCGCCGAAGCCGCCAGCGGCGAGAAAACCCCGCAACAGGCGCTGGATGGCCTGGCCAAGGACCAGGACGCAATCCTGACCCGTCTGGAACGCTCGAAAGCACAAGCGGTCTGCGCCCCGAAAATGAACCCGGAGCGCGATGCCCAATACTGGCTCGACCAGCCGGGTGCTCCGAAACCGAAATTGGCTAATGAGAAGCCTAAAGGCGAAACCGTGAGCTATGCCGAACTGCTGAAATCGTGGGAGGCGGCGCGTAAGTAAACCGCTGAATCACGCAATGCAAAACGGCACCGCAAGGTGCCGTTTTTTTTATGGGACACATCTCTAAAGGCTAGAACTCCCGTAGCAGCTGTCGAGTAGAACGAGGCAGCGTCCGAGGACGGAGTCCTCGTAAAACCTGTGCTCGCAGTTTATCTGAAACACCGAGGTGCCGGGTTTTACGGCTGCTTCGCAGCCGAACGCTGCCTTGCTCTACTCGACAGCTGCTACGCCTTTTTGCTGCGCGTCGATCAAGGACGGATCAGCCTTCAATCGTTCAGGTTAACTCTGCGAGCCGCGCTACCGTCTCTGGGAATCGTGCAACCAGGCGGATAAGCGTCACAGCTTGAGCGTTTGGTTTCGCCCGCCCTTGTTCCCAGTTTTCCAGGGTGCGGGTGTTGGTCCGCAGATACATGGCAAACACGGAACGCGAAAGATTCAGTTGCTGGCGTAGGCATCGGCGAAGGTCATCTGTTTCATCGGGCTCAACCGTTCAGTTCGTGTGAGGCGGGTATTTTCACCAGAGATGGAAGTCTTTTTCAGAGTTTCCCTAGCAGTTCTGATTCATATGAGGCGCCCCCGAGTTCCACCATGGGCCGCGACCATTGAAGGCTGATTTGCAGGCGCGAGCTTCACTAAGCCCCGCTCCTGCAACCGCCCAGTTTTTTTTTTTGGCGTCGTAGGAAATAAGCTACGTTATTTTTAGATATATCTTATCTTAAGTTGGGAATAGTACTTCAAGGGTTGTAAGTGGATTCTGAAATTTTAGAGTTTTCTTTGCATAAATTTTTCTATTGCACTAGTTTCGATTTATTGGCGATTCATCGTTGATTGGTCTGTTGGTCTACTTTGGCTGTCGTGTGTTTGAATGTTTTGAATATGCATAAAAGTATTTATTAAATAGTCAAAAGCCCGAGAGAGTGAAAGTATGAACGAATAGGCGCGATCCTCGATCCTGAAAACTTTAATGTCCCTGAGATGATGTTAGCTCAAATCATTAGATCTGAAAGATGTAGCCAGCCTATAAGAATATTTTCTCTTGAGTCGGTGTTCGTCCCTTATTTTTTTAACCCGATGAGTGGGCCTAAAGCCTAATCGCGCTGCCAGTATTGTCAGATCTTTCCGATAGGCCAGTAAGATACTACCTTTTTCGTTATTTTGCCGATGGAAGATCGTGGTGACGTATGAGAGGTATGGTTCAATAGATAATATTAGATGAAACTTTCACTTGTCCGCTCTTTAGGTGCAATCAATCGATAATAGAAGTGACGTATTTCGCTTCTTGGAGGCAAAGGTGCAAGACCAGGTTTCTTCTAAATATCCGGATTATCTGTGCATTCACCATTTATTCGAGGAGCAGGTTGCGAACAATCCTGAGGCAACGGCACTGGTCTTTGAGGATGAGGAACTCAGCTATGGCGAACTCAACGCCAGGGCTAATCGACTGGCACATCGGCTGATTGATCTGGGAGTTGGGCCCGACCAGCAGGTGGCGATCTGTGTCCAGCGCTCCCCGGCGATGGTTGTTGGCCTGATGGCGATCCTGAAGGCGGGCGGTGCCTATGTACCGCTCGATCCGGACTATCCGGGGGAGCGACTTGCTTACATTCTTGGAGATACTGCTTCGGTCCTGGTGCTGGCCGATGCGGCCGGACGGCAGGTGCTGGGTGAGGCGTTGCAGACCCATACCGTGCTTGACCCCAATGAATCCCAGGCAGGGGTGTTGGCGGAGGCTGATGCTGATGCCAACCCCCGGGTTCCCGGCCTTACCCCCAGTAACCTCGCCTATATCATCTATACGTCGGGTTCAACCGGACAGCCTAAAGGGGTCATGGTTGAACATGCACAGGTGGTGCGTCTGTTCGACACGACACAACCCTCCTTTGGTTTTGAGGCCAGTGACGTTTGGTGCCTGCTCCACTCTTTTGCCTTCGACTTCTCGGTCTGGGAACTGTGGGGAGCCCTTCGCTATGGTGGCACGCTGGCTTTGGTTCCTCATGCCATTACCCGCTCTCCACAGGCTTTCTACCAGTTGATTTGTAAGCAAGGCGTCACCGTCTTGAACCAGACCCCGAGCGCCTTTACCGCCTTGATGGAGTATGTACAACCGTCATCGGACCGACTGCGCTATGTCATCTTTGGAGGCGAAGCTCTGCAGTCGTCGACCCTTCGCGACTGGTATGCGGTGCGTGGCGATACTGTCCCGCAACTGGTCAACATGTATGGGATCACGGAAACCACGGTCCATGTAACCTATTACCCTCTGACTTCATCAGATGCGCAACAAGCCGATAGCGTGATCGGTACACGTCTGCCGGATTTGAATCTCTATCTTCTGGACGCGTATGGCCAGCCTGTTCCGATGGGGGCAGTGGGTGAGATGTACGTAGGAGGCGCCGGTGTCGCGCGCGGATATCTGAACCGGCCCGAACTGACGGCAGAGCGTTTCCTGCACGACCCCTTTGCGGGTAAGCCTGACGCGCGGATGTACAGGACAGGGGACCTGGCCCGTTATCTTCCGAACGGGAATCTGGCGTTTCTTGGGCGCAATGATGACCAGGTCAAGATCCGCGGCTTCCGGATTGAGCTGGGTGAGATTGCGGCGAAATTGGCCGAGCATCCATCCATCCGCGAGGCGGTGGTGGTGGCTCAAGGCGAGGAGACCGACAAGCGCCTGGTTGCTTATGTTTTGGCTCAGTCCGAGGTTCTGGAAAATGATGTCTCTGAGCACAAGGCAGTAACCTCTGAAGCTGGCTTGGCGCTGGCGGGTACGCTGCGTGATTATTTGAGTGGCCGTTTACCCGACTACATGGTGCCGTCTGCCTTTGTGCGGATGGAAAGCTTTCCCCTGACGGCAAATGGCAAGCTTGATCGCAAGGCTTTGCCTGTTCCGCAGGAGGGCGCCTTTGCCCATGCGGCATACGAGGCGCCGTTGGGCGAGATAGAGGTCATCCTTGCCGGGATCTGGTCAGAGCTGCTTGGCGTTGAACAAGTCGGTCGCCATGACAACTTTTTCGCCCTTGGCGGCCATTCGCTCATGGCCGTGCGGCTGGTCAGTCGCATAGCAGCCTTTGGGGCTGAATTGCCTCTTGCAACCTTGTTCGCATCTCCAACGCTCAAGGCTGTGGCTTTGGCAATTGAGGCTCAGCGCAACGCCGGCGCTGTGGCGCGTGCATCGATCCGGACAATCTCTCGCGATGAGTCCTTGCCGCCGTCTTTTGCTCAGCAGCGACTGTGGTTTCTGGCACAACTCGATAGTGGAATCAGCGATGCCTATCACATCCCCTTGGCTCTGAGATTGCGGGGCCAGTTGAACGTGACGGTCTTGCAGCAGGCCCTTGATGCACTGTGGTCGCGCCATGAGGCATTGCGCTCGGTCTTTGTCACTAAAGAGGGGGAGGTCGAAGTGCGTCTGCTGGCCTGCGACCAAGGTTTGCCATTGCGCCAGATTGATCTGCATGATGGACCGATCAAGGGATCGGGTGCAGAGGCCGAGCTTATAAGGCTTTGTACCGACGAGGCTCGGGCCCCCTTTGATCTCGATACAGGCCCGCTAATCCGGGCTTGCCTGATCCGGGTAGCCCTCCCAGAATCTGCCCCATCATCTGCAGATGAGCATGTATTGCTACTCACACAACACCACATCGTCTCGGATGGCTGGTCGCTCGGCATACTGTTACCTGAGCTAAGTGCGCTGTATACGGCGTATAGCAACCATCAGGCCAGCCCGTTGCCGCCGCTTGCGATCCAATATCCGGACTATGCCGCATGGCAGCGGCAATGGCTGTCGGGGGCGCGCCTGGATGAGCAGGTGGATTACTGGAAGCAGGCGCTGGCCGATGCTCCAACGCTGCTCGACCTGCCAACAGACAGGCGGCGGCCTGAGCAGCAGTCCCTGGTGGGCGCCTCTGTGCCGATCGAACTAAGTGCAGAGCTGACAACTCTCCTCAAGCGGTTTAGCCAGCAGCAGGGTGTGACGCTATTCATGACACTGTTGTCGGCCTGGGCGACAGTACTGTCACGCGTGTCGGGGCAGGAAGATATTGTGATCGGAGCGCCAAGTGCCAACCGGGGCCATTGCGACATCGAGCCGCTGATCGGCTTCTTCGTCAACACACTGGCGCTGCGGATTGATCTCGGCGACAACCCGAACGTTGCCGACCTCATTGCTCGAGTACGCGAGAGGGCACTCAAGGCCCAGGATCATCAGGATCTGCCGTTTGAGCAGGTGGTGGAGATAACGCAGCCGCCAAGACGGTTGAGCCATACGCCACTGTTTCAGGTGGTGTTTGCCTGGCAAAACTATGATGCAGGCCAATGGGCTTTACCCGGCCTTGAAGCCAGCCCGGTTGGTTCTTCCTATGATGTAGCCCGGTTCGATCTGGAGCTAAACCTGGCCGAAGCGGGCGATCGAATCGTTGGTGCTCTTGGCTATGCGACTGCGTTGTTTGACGCGGCCACGATCGAGCGCCATGTGGGTTATCTGAAGATCGTCCTTGCCGAGATGACCAGGGATGCCAGCCAGACTGTAGCCACAATCGACCTGCTTGATGCGTCTGAGCGCACATTGTTGCTCAAGACGTGGAACTCGATGGATGTGTCCTGTCCAGCTCATCTGTGTATGCATCAGTTATTCGAGGAGCAGGTTGCGCGCAGTCCTGCGGCAACGGCACTGGTCTTTGAGCAAGAGGCCCTCAGCTATGGCGAACTTAACGCCAGGGCTAATCGGCTGGCGCATCGGCTGATTGCTTTGGGCGTCAGGCCTGACCAGCGGGTGGCGATCTGTGTCGAGCGCTCTGCGGCCATGGTTGTTGGCCTGATGGCGATCCTGAAGGCGGGCGGCGCCTATGTGCCGCTCGATCCGGAGTACTCGGGAGAGCGACTGGCTTTCATTCTTGCCGATACTGCTCCGGTCCTGGTGCTGGCTGATGCGGCCGGGCGCCAGGCGCTGGGGGCCGCTTTGCAGGCTCATACCGTACTCGATCCCAATGAGGCCCAGACTGAAGCTTTGATAGGGGCTGACGCCAACCCTGAAGTTCCCGGCCTTACTCCCAGTAACCTCGCTTATATCATCTATACCTCGGGTTCAACCGGACAGCCCAAAGGGGTCATGGTTGAACATGCCCAGGTGGTGCGTCTGTTCGACACGACACATGCAGCCTTTGGTTTTGAGGCCAATGACGTTTGGTGCCTGTTCCACTCTTTTGCCTTCGACTTCTCGGTCTGGGAGCTGTGGGGAGCCCTTCGTTATGGGGGCACGCTGGTGGTGGTTCCTCATGCCATTACCCGCTCTCCGCAAGCGTTCTATCAGTTGATTTGTGAGCAAGGCGTCACCGTCTTGAACCAGACCCCGAGCGCCTTCACAGCCTTGATGGAGTACGTACAACCGTCATCGGACCGGCTGCGCTATATCATCTTTGGCGGCGAAGCGCTGCAGCCGTCGACCCTGCGCGACTGGTATGGGGTGTGTGATGAGTCTGTCCCGCAACTGGTCAACATGTATGGGATCACGGAAACCACGGTCCACGTCTCCTATTACCCTCTGACTTCATCAGATGCGCAACAAGACGACAGCGTGATCGGTCAACGTCTGCCGGATTTGAATCTCTATCTTCTGGACGCGCATGGCCAGCCTGTTCCGACGGGGACAGTGGGTGAGATGTACGTAGGCGGCGCCGGTGTTGCACGCGGATATCTGAACCGTCCCGAACTGACGGCAGAGCGTTTCCTGCACGACCCCTTTGTGGGGAAGGCTGACGCGCGGATGTATAAGACGGGGGACCTGGCCCGTTATCTTCCGAACGGGAATCTGGCGTTTCTTGGGCGCAATGACGACCAGGTCAAGATCCGAGGCTTCCGGATTGAGCTGGGTGAAATTGCGGCCCGATTGGCCGAGCATCCCTCCATCCGCGAGGCGGTGGTGGTGTCGCGAGGCGAGGATAGCGACAAGCGCCTGGTTGCTTACGTAGTGGCGCAGTCCGAGGTTCAGGACACGTCGGTAGCCTCTGAGGCTGGCTTGGCGCTGGCGGGAGCGCTGCGTGATTATCTGAGTGGCCGTTTACCCGACTACATGGTGCCGTCGGCCTTTGTACGTTTGGAAAGCTTACCGCTGACGGGTAATGGCAAGCTTGATCGGCGGGCGTTGCCGGTTCCTGAGGGCGATGCCTTTGCCCATGCGGCATACGAGCCTCCGTTGGGCGAGATAGAGGTCATCCTTGCCGGGATCTGGTCAGAGCTGCTTGGCGTTGAACAAGTCGGTCGCCATGACAACTTCTTCGCCCTCGGCGGCCATTCACTCTTGGCTGTGCGGTTGATCGAGCGGTTGCGCCGCCAGGGTCTGAGCCTTGCTGTGCGTGATCTGTTTCAGACGCCAGTGTTGTCGGTTCTGGCCAGCACGCTTGGCCAGCACCGCGAGGTGGTGGTGCCGCCAAATCTGATCAGGCCCGAGACGCCCAGAATCACGCCCGAACTGCTGCCGTTGATAGATCTCAGCCAATCGGAAATCGACCTGATAGTTTCACAGGTTCCTGGGGGGGCAGCCAACATCCAGGATATCTACGCACTCTCACCTATGCAGGACGGCATCCTGTTCCACCACATGCTGGCTAAAGAAGGTGACCCCTATTTACTGGTTGCCCAGATGGCCTTTGCTGATCATGAAACATTGGAACGATATCTAGGCGCAGTTCAACAGGTTGTAGACCGCCACGACATTTTGCGTACCGCCTTTGTTTGGGAAGGGATGTCACGCGCCGCGCAAGTTGTCTGGCGACAGGCTTCGCTCTCAGTCACTGATATTGTTCTCGATCCGGCAGATGGCCCCATTACCGAACAGCTTTCCCGGCGCTTTGATTCATGCCGCCACCGAATTGACCTGACCCAGGCACCGGTGCTTCGCTTTATTGTTGCCCATGATCCTGTCGAAGGCCGCTTTATTCTGATGCAACTGCAGCATCACTTGATTGACGATGCTTCTTCATTGCAGTTTTTTTATAACGAAGTACAGGCTTTCCTTGCCGATCGTGGCGAGAAACTGCCATCGCCTCAGCCGTTCCGCAACCTGATCGGTCAGGTACGGTTGGGCAAGAGCGTGGAGGAGCATGAACGTTTCTTCAAATCAATGCTGGCTGACATAGAAGAGCCGACGCTGCCATTTGGATTAGCGGAAGTACATCTGGACGGCGCGCAGGTGGGCCAAACCCACCGCATGGTTTCGGCCGAACTCAATGGTCGGCTGCGGGCGCAGGCGAGGCGATTGAATGTGAGTCTCGCAAGTCTGTGCCATGTTGCCTTTGCTCAGGTACTGGCACGCACCAGCGGCCAGGAAAAGATCGTGTTTGGTACGGTGCTGTTTGGGCGCATGCAAGCGGGCCATGGGTCAGATCGAGCCATGGGCATGTTCATCAACACGCTACCGATTCGATTTGACTCAGGTGGCATTGATACCGCGGAGAGTGTTCAGCAGGCTCATGCTCGACTGGCTGAGTTGCTCGCCCACGAGCATGCCTCGCTGGCGCTGGCACAAAGGTGTAGTGGGGTCGCTACAGGTACGCCACTGTTCAGCGCATTGCTCAACTATCGGCACAATGATCTGTCTGGTGAAGACAATATTGTCCAAACCATGGGGAAAATGACAGGTGTCGAGTTCTTGAGTGAACAAGAGCGGACCAATTATCCGTTCACATTGTCTGTGGAAGATTTCAGTCACTCACTTGGGTTTACGGCCCAAGTGGTCACGCCGTTCGATTCCAATCGCGTGTGTGGCTATATGGAGCGGGCGTTGGAAAGTCTGGCGCAGACCTTGGAGCGCTCGCCGCACTGGCCGGTTCGACAGCTGGACATTCTGCCTGCGTCTGAGCGTACATTGCTGCTCAAGACGTGGAACGCGACGGATGCATCCTGCCCGGATCATTTGTGCATTCATCATTTATTTGAGGAGCAGGTTGCGCGCAGTCCAGAGGCAACGGCGCTGATCTTTGAGGGAGAGGCGCTCAGTTACGGTGAGCTCAATGCCAGGGCAAATCGACTGGCACATCGGCTGATCGAGCTGGGCGTTGGGCCAGACCAGCGGGTGGCGATCTGTGTTGAGCGCTCTGCGGCTATGGTTGTTGGTCTTATGGCGATCCTGAAGGCGGGCGGCGCCTATGTGCCGCTTGATCCGGCCTATCCGGGAGATCGACTGGCTTACATTCTTGCCGACACTGCTCCGGCCCTGGTGCTGGCCGATGCGGTCGGTCGGCAGGTGCTGGGTGAGGCGTTGCAGACCCATACCGTGCTTGATCCCAATGAAACCCACGCAAGGGTGTTCGCGGAGGATGATGTCAATTTCCAGGTTTCTGGCCTTACACCCCGAAACCTCGCTTATATCATCTATACCTCGGGTTCAACCGGACAGCCTAAGGGCGTCATGGTCGAACATCGCGGATTAATAGCGTCGACACTGGCAAGAACCACTGTTTATAAGCCGGGACCCGATGCTGTATTTTTACTATTATCATCGATCGCATTTGACAGTTCCGTAGCAGGAATTTTCGGAACTTTAACAACCGGTGGTGCTTTGTGTTTACCAGGCAGCGAAGCAGTAGTAGATCTACAAATTATTAGCCGCCTTTTGATTGAAAACAACGTCACATCAGTGCTGCTTGTGCCGTCTCTCGCAAGATTGGTGCTGCCGCAAGTCGCCCAACTCGGATATGGGCAACTCCGTCAGGTGATCGTGGCGGGTGAATTGTGCCCTGCGAAGCTAATCCAGGAAGTGACTTCAGCATTTACTGCCGTTGAATTATTCAATGAATACGGCCCCACTGAAGCGACAGTCTGGGCTGCGGTCTATCGCTGTTCGTCTGACGACTTTGATCCAGTCCCCATAGGCCGTCCGATTTCAAACACACGCATATACCTTCTGGACGCGCATGGCGAGCCTGTTCCGCTGGGGGCGGTCGGTGAGATGTATATCGGGGGGATGGGCGTTGCGCGTGGATATCTGAATCTCCCCGAACTGACGGCTGAGCGTTTCGTACTCGATCCATTTGCAGGCAAGCCTGACGCGCGTATGTATAAGACGGGGGACTTGGCCCGTTATCTGCCGAACGGGAACCTGGTGTTCCTGGGCCGCAATGACGACCAGGTCAAGATCCGAGGCTTGCGGATTGAACCGGGTGAAATTGCGACCAGATTGACCGAGCATTCATCCATCCGCGAGGCGGTTGTGGAGGTACAAGGCGTAGACACCGACAAGCGACTGGTCGCTTATGTAGTGGCTCAGCCAGCGGTCTCGGGAGATGATGCCTTTATATTCAAGGCCGATTCAGAGGCGGGTTTACCGCTTGCAGGACTACTGCGTGATTATCTGAGTGAACGTTTACCCGACTACATGGTGCCGTCTGCCTTTGTGCTCATTGAAAGCTTGCCGCTAACCCCTAATGGCAAGCTTGATCGGCGGGCGTTGCCCGTTCCTGAAGGTGAGGCCTTTGCCCATGCGGCCTATGAGGCACCACAAGGTGAGACTGAGACTATCCTGGCAGCGCTTTGGTCAGGGTTGCTCGGGGTTGAGCAGGTCGGTCGCCATGACAACTTCTTCGCCCTCGGCGGCCATTCGCTCATGGCTGTCCAGCTGATGCAAAAAGTCAGGAGGTATGGTTTGAAGTGTTCGCTGAGCGACATTTTGGAACACCCGCGATTGGCTAACCTTGCCTTTCAAATCTCACAGTCTCCTGTGTTTAACCCGCATATCGGAGCGATCACGGTGCGCGCTGGCGGGACTGAGTCCCCGGTCTTTTTTGTTCCCTCGGGATTAGCTGATTTTTCGTATGCTATTTCTCTGGCGCAACAAATCCGGGTTAGCTGCCCGATCCATGTATTGCCGTGGTCGGCCATTGGCGACCCTTTACCTCACTCGATGGAGGTTATGGCCGAAAGAATGATACCGCTCATCCGGGCGATCCAGCCTGAAGGGCCTTATCGAATTGCGGGGTATTCTTCTGGAGGGATCCTCGCTTATGCCATCGCCCATGCGCTTATGTGCAAAGAGGCCAGCGTTGAGTTTTTAGGGTTTATCGATGTTCCTGCGCCGCATAAGTTGCTTTATAAAAATAAAGATATAAAGCACTATTTTATTGAGCATGTTAAGGCGGTGGCTTCCGAGGCGGAGAGTCATAAATTCGATATATTAAGTGAGGGTGATGAGTTTGGTGAACTGATAAAAAAAGCACAGGATTTGGGAGGCTATGATTTAAATGCAGATATCTCACTGGAAACAGTCAAATGGCAAGCAATTTATCATTTTTCACAAATTGCGGGCGCCTATGAGCCATTACCATTACCGATTAACCTCTATCATTTTTACGCGGCTGATCGTGAGCGTGCCAATTTGCCGCAGGTTGATATGGTGGGCGGATGGAGGGAAATATTACCTGATTTAACTATTAATTCTATTTCCATTCCAGGTAGGCATGTGACTATGATGGCTGATGTTAGCAATCGCAAGCATTTAGCTGAAGCATTCAATCGAGCACTTTTTTAAGAAGTGATGATTGAGGGGTAGCATTACATACGTCGCTCACCTATATGCAGGTGGGGCTGTTGCAAAATTTGTAACTGCCCACTTGCATGCTTGCTTAAATGCACTATTTAGTCGCCAGTAAACCGCCCCAAATAGTTTACGTCGCGTACAGCGGGATACTAATCAGCGTCGTATTATAAACTGGAGAAATCATGGCTAATCCCTATCGCGAACTTCTGACAACCCCCGGCGTCATGGGGTTAGTGATCGCGAGTTCCATTGCCCGTCTGCCACAGGCAATGATCGGCATCGGCATCATTACCATGTTGGTGCAGCAGACGGGTCTTTATTGGCTGGCTGGCTCGGTCGCCGGTACATTTACCTTGGCGAATGCGCTTATCGGCCCGCAAGTATCGAAACTCGTTGATCAACGGGGTCAGACTCGGGTTCTGCCCTTTGTGACTGCCTTCAGCATTGGTATGTTGCTGGCGCTGATAATTGCTGTCTATTTGAGGGCTTCGGCCTTCCTGCTTTTTATTCTTGCGGCACTGGCGGGCACGATGCCAAGCATGCCCGCCATGATAAGAGCACGCTGGACACAGCTTTTCCGTGGCAAGTCGCAATTACACACGGCCTTCTCCTTGGACACTGTTCTAACCGAACTCGCCTTTATTATCGGCCCACCACTCGCCATTGGTCTGAGCACCAGCTTCTTCGCCGAAGCCGGACCTCTTGTTGCCGTCTTGCTGCTGGTCATCGGCGTGACTGCTTTTCTTCTGCAGCGGCAGACAGAACCGAAGGTGGTCGTGGGCAGCAGGAGGAGCGCAAGCTCGACCTTACTTATCCCCGGCCTTCGTACCATCGTTCTGGCGCTTCTAGCGATGGGTGTGATTGGCGGATCAATCGATGTGGCGGTTGTTGCCTTCGCCAACGCACAAGGCTGGCCAGCGTCCGCCAGCTTCATCCTGGCAGCCTATGCGCTCGGCTCAATGATCGCTGGCCTGACGTTCGGCGCGCTAAGGGTTTCCTTACCGATTGAAAAGCAGTTCTTCGTTGGGGTACTGGTAACGGCAGTAACAGCCGTATTGCCCATTTTCTCACCGGACGTCTACATCCTTTCTGGGATGCTCTTTGTGGCAGGTATGTCATTTGCGCCAACGATGGTCGTCGTCATGAATCTCGGTACGATCATTGTTCCACCGTCCAGGATCACCGAAGGACTAACGTGGATGACGACAGGCATCAGCATCGGCGTAGCGCTCGGTGGAGTACTTTCGGGCCTGGTTATCGACGTCTATGGCGCGCGGGCAGGGTTCGGTGTAGCCATTGTCGCGGGGCTCGTAATGGTGGGAGTCGTGCTTATAGGTCTGCCCGCACTTCGTACCGCGTCAGCGACGTACGCCGAGCCGACCTTCCAGTAATTGGTACTGTCCGAATTGGACAAATGGATGCGGCACCGACTGAGAGCGATTCAACTCAAGCAATGGAAACTGGGAACTATCACTTATCGTGAGTTGTTAGCTCTGGGTGCGAGTAAAGAGGTTGGTTTTGAGTAAAGGTACTCAGATCGGAAAAGTTGAAGAGGTCGCCGAGGTCGAGCAGATGCTGTTGAACAGACATAAAAAATCCGATGCCAGAGGTCTGGCACCGGATTTTCAAGGAAGCCCTGCTGAGACTCAAATGCTTAAGTGAACAGCATTACGCCTTGTGCGGGTTTTGTTTTTGAGCTGTGCGCTGACAGTTCAGGTCAACACTGCCAACTGTTCAACCGTTTCCGGAAAGCGCTCGACCAGCCGGATCAGGGTAGTGGCTTGAGCATTCGGTTTTGCTCGTCCTTGTTCCCAGTTTTCCAAGGTGCGGGTATTGGTGCGCAGGTACATGGCAAACACCGACCTGGAGAGGTTCAGTTGTTGGCGTATGCCCACCACTTCCTCTGCTGTGATCGGGGCGAGCTTGGCCAGTTTTACCTTGTGAGTACGCAGTGTGACTTTGCCTTGGCGCTCATCGGCCAAGGCCTCAAAGCCCTCTACCAGTTCGGAAAAAATGTCACGTTTCATCGTTCGTTCTCGCTTTTATTTCTCGATGCAGCATGTGTTTGAGCGGGCATTTTTGTTGTGGTGTCAGATCGTCCTGCTGGTTCTTGCCATACAAGGTAAAGAGCCAGAACTGGTCGTAGCCGGACCACCAGTAATAGATCACCCTCAGTCCGCCGCGCTTGCCCTTGTTTCGTCGTTGATCAACAACACGAATTTTACGCAGGCCTCCAGTGCCTTCGACGACATCTCCAGCTTCCGGGTTTTTCAGCAGCTCCTGTTGAAACCTGTGGAACAGGTCATCGTCCAGATAGTCGCTGCGGTGTTTTTCAAATACGGGTAATTCGATAAAGAGAGCATCCATTTTCTATACGTTACCTGCGTATACGTATATCACAAGAATCGAATAGGTCAAGGCATCTGTCCCTGCCAATTCGGTCAAGTCATTACGTACGGTCGCAGGTGGGACAGGGATGTAGGACGAGGCTGTGATTTACCGGTGGGGGTGTTCTGGATGTAGGCGAGGAGGGGGCGAACAGTGTGAAATCCAAAACGCAAAAACGGCACCCGAAGGTGCCGTTCTGTTTTTCTACCGCCTGTAACTAACCGATCAACCCGCCAATCCCGACTGTTGCACCAACGCCAGCAGCGGCTGTGGGTACACACCAAGGAAGAACGCCAGAACCGCGATGGCCAGCAGCATCACGCCGCCGGTACGTTGTTCCCAGTGCAGTTGAGCATCGTGGCGACGCAGGTTTGGTTCGATCAGGTACAGGGTGACCATGACCCGCAGGTAGTAGAACACGCCAATGGCGCTACCCAACACCAGGGAACCGACCAGCCACCATTCGTGGGATTCGACACCTGTAGCGATGATGTAGAACTTGCCGATGAAGCCGGCGGTCAGCGGGATGCCGGCCAACGACAGCATCATCACGGTCAATACCGCGGTCAGGTACGGACGACGCCAGAACAGGCCGCGGTACTCGTACAGTGCGTCGGCGTCACGGCCGTTGTACGGCGAGGACATCAGGGTGATCACCCCGAACGCGCCGAGGCTGGTGATCACGTAGGTGACCAGGTATACGCCGATGGCTTCCATCGCCAGACCCTTGCTCGCCACCAGGGCGATCAGCAGGTAACCGAAGTGCGCGATGGACGAGTAGCCCAGCAGACGCTTGAGGTTGCTCTGGGTCAACGCCAGCAGGTTGCCGAACAGGATCGACGCGATGGCGATGATGGTCAGCACGTTGCTCAGTACGCCGCTGTTGGCCACTGGCGAGATCTGGAACAGACGCACCATCACCGCGAACACCGCGACTTTCGAAGCCGTCGCGAGGAACGCCGCTACCGGCGCCGGAGCACCTTCGTAGACGTCCGGAGTCCAGAGGTGGAACGGAACCAGCGACAGCTTGAACGCCAGGCCGATCAGCATCATCGCCAGGCCCAGTTGCGCGATCGGGCTTGGCAGACCGGTCGCGGCCAGTGCCTGGCCGATACCGCTGAAGCTCATGCTGCCGGCTTCTGCGTAAAGCAGCGCCATACCGAACAACAGGAAAGCCGAGCCGGCTGCCGACAGCACCATGTACTTGATGCCGGCTTCCAGGGAACGCTTGTTGAAGAAGGCATAGGCCACCAGACCGTAGACCGGTACCGAAAGCAGTTCCAGACCGACGAACAAGCCGGCCAGGTGCTGTGCGCTGACCAGTACCAGGCCACCGGCCGCAGCCATCAGGATCAACAGGTACAGCTCTTCGCGGTTGCCCGGGTAACCCGAACCGCCATCGCCGAGGTAGGCGTGGGCGAGGGTCACGCAAGCCAGGGTGGCGACCAGGATCAGCGCCATGTAGAGGCAGGCGAAGCTATCGATCTGCAGCAGTGGAGTCACGGCCAGAGGCGCGACTTTCAGGGCCGGGAGGATCGACAGCAGGGCCAGGTTGAGACCGGCTACCGACAGCAGGAAGGTCTGTGAGTGGTTGCGACGCCAGGCGATGGCCAGCATCACCACGATGATCGTGGCGCTGGTGATCAACAACGGCGCAAGCGCGATAAAGTGTTGAGTCGTAAAGTCCATAGCGCTCTTACCGGGCCGAAGCGAGTTGAGTGAAGGCGGTACCGAACCATTGCTGCACACCACTCATCGTAGCGGCAGAGGTATCGAGGAATGGTTGCGGGAACACGCCGAGGTAAATCAGCAGCCCCGCAAGTCCAACCACCATGATCAGTTCGCGAGCATCCAGGCCCTGCAGAACTTCGTCCGACTTGGACGGACCGAAGTAGGCACGGTGGATCATGATCAGCGAGTAGACCGAACCAAACACCAGACCCGAGGTGGCAATCGCGGTGATCCATGGTGAGCTGGCGAAGTTGCCCAGCAGGATCAGGAATTCACCGACGAAGTTACCGGTACCCGGCAAGCCCAGCGAAGCGGCTGCAAAGAACAGGCTGATCGCCGGCAGGTACGCGATGCGTGACCACAGGCCGCCCATCTCGCGCATGTCGCGAGTGTGCATGCGTTCGTACAGCTGGCCGCTGAGGATAAACAGTGCGGCTGCCGAAACACCGTGCGCGAGCATCTGCATCACGGCGCCTTGCAGCGCCAGCTGGCTGCCGGAGTAGATCCCGATCAGCACGAAGCCCATATGCGAAACGCTGGAGAAGGCGATCAGGCGCTTGATGTCGGTTTGGGCGAAGGCCAGGAACGCACCGTAGAAGATCCCGACCAGACCCAGGGTCATGGCGATCGGCGCGAACTCGGCCGAGGCATTCGGGAACAGCGGCAGGGCGAAACGCAGCAGACCATAAGCCGCGGTCTTCAGCAAGATACCGGCCAGGTCGACGGAACCGGCGGTCGGTGCCTGGGCGTGTGCATCCGGCAGCCAGGAGTGGAATGGCACCACCGGCAGCTTCACCGCGAAGGCGATGAAGAAGCCCAGCATCAGGATGTACTCGGTGGTCAGCGACATCTTGGTTTTCAGCAACAGGGCGTAATCGAAGGTGATCACTCCGGTGTCGTTGAAGTTGACCAGGACCAGCCCGAGGATCGCCACCAACATGATCAGGCCGGAAGCCTGGGTGAAGATGAAGAACTTGGTCGCCGCGTAGATCCGGGTCTTCTTGCCGTCCGATGAACTATGACCCCAGAGCGCGATGAGGAAGTACATCGGCACCAGCATCATTTCCCAGAAGAAGAAGAACATGAACAGGTCGAGGGCGAGGAACACGCCGACCACACCGCCGAGGATCCACATCAGGTTCAGGTGGAAGAAGCCAACGTGACGCTGGATCTCTTTCCACGAGCAGAGTACCGAGAGGACCCCCAGCAGACCGGTCAGCAGGATCATCAACAGTGACAGGCCGTCGAGGGCCAGGTGCACGTTGATGCCGAAGCGTTCGATCCAGACGTGTTTGAACTCAATCACCCAGGTCGGATCGGCGCCAGGCGCCGGAGCAAATGAATAATCGCCATGGGCCCACAGCCAGAGGCCGAGAGCGAGTTCCAGGGACATGGTCAGCAACGCAATCCAGCGTGGCAGGGTTGCGCCGAAGCGCTCCCCCATCCAGCACAGCAGGCCGCCGATAAAGGGGATCAGGATTAGCCAAGGCAGAATCATGACGGGCTCAATTCCTTTCGCAATTTCGCAAGGTTCATATCAGACCGCTACCAACACGATGGCGCCCATTACCAGCACGGCACCAGCAGCCATGGAAGCCGCATACCAACGCAACTGACCGGTCTCGGTACGGCTCAGGGAGTTGTGACCCCCTTTGGCCAGACGCGGGATCAGGCCAATGGTCTGGTCGAGCGGGTCTTTGCGCAGTACATGGTTGATCATCAGATACGGCTTGACGAACAGTTTGTCGTAGATCCAGTCGAAGCCCCAGGCAGCGAACCACCAGGCCGAGAGGAAACGCCCGATACCACTGTTGGCGATAGCCGTGACGAAGCGCCGCTTGCCGAGGAACAGCATGGCCGCCAGCAGGATACCGGCCAGGGCGATGGCGCCCGAAGCGATTTCCAGACTGTGCTTGGCTTCGCCGCCGGCATGGCCGACGCTTTCCGGCAGCACGCCGTGCAGCGGTGGAACGATCATCGCGCCGACGAAGGTCGACAGTACGATGAGCACCGACAGTGGCAGCCAGTGGGCGATGCCGTGACCTGCGTGGGCTTCGGTCTTGGCTTCACCGTGGAACGCGATGAAGATCAGGCGGAAGGTGTACAGCGAAGTCATGAAGGCACCGACCAGACCTGCGTACAGCAGACCGTGGTTGCCGCTGGCGAAAGCTTCCCAGAGGATTTCGTCTTTCGAGTAGAAGCCCGCGGTCACCAGAGGCAGGGCCGACAGTGCGGCACCACCGACGATGAAGCTGGTGTAGGCCAATGGCAGTTTCTTCCACAGGCCGCCCATCTTGAAGATGTTCTGCTCGTGGTGGCAGGCGACAATTACCGCACCGGATGCAAGGAACAACAGCGCCTTGAAGAACGCGTGGGTCATCAGGTGGAAGATCGCGCCGTCAAAGGCACCCACGCCCAGGGCCAGGAACATGTAGCCGATCTGGCTCATGGTCGAGTAGGCGAGGATCCGCTTGATGTCTGTTTGCACCAGCGCGGCGAAACCGGCCAGGACCAGGGTCACGCCACCGACGATGCCGACCAGTTGCAGGATATCCGGCGCCAGGGCGAACAGGCCGTGAGTACGGGCGATCAGGTAGACACCGGCGGTCACCATGGTTGCGGCGTGGATCAGTGCCGAAACCGGGGTAGGGCCGGCCATCGCGTCCGCCAGCCAGGTTTGCAGCGGCAGTTGCGCGGATTTACCGACCGCACCACCGAGCAACATCAGGGTCGCCAATACGATCCAGAAGTCGCCGACTTTGAAGTGCTCAGGCGCCTTGACCAGCAGTTCCTGGATATTCAGCGTGCCCAACTGTTGGAACAGGATGAACAGGCCGATGGCCATGAACACGTCGCCGACCCGGGTGACGATAAAGGCTTTGAGTGCGGCGTTACCGTTGTTGCGGTTGCTGTAGTAGAAACCGATCAACAGGTAGCTGCACAGGCCCACACCTTCCCAGCCAAAGTACAGGAACAACAGGTTATCGCCCAGCACCAGGAACAGCATGCTGGCGATAAACAGGTTGGTGTAGGCGAAGAAACGCGAGTAACCGGCTTCACCGCGCATGTACCAGGAGGCGAACAGGTGGATCAGGAAGCCGACGCCGACCACCACACCGAGCATGGTCAGGGACAGGCCATCCAGGTACAGGGCGAAGTTCGGCTTGAAGCCTTCCACCGCCATCCATTGCCACAGGACCTGGGTGTAGTGACCACCCTCGGGTGGGGCAACGTTGAACTGCCAGATGATATAGGCAGTGACGATCGCCGAGAGGCCGACGGAGCCGACACCGATCAGCGCCGAGAGGTTTTCCGAGAGGCGTCCCCGGGAGAACGCCAGCAGCACATAACCGATCAGAGGGAACAGGAAAGTCAGATAGAGAAGGTTCATCCGCGCATCTCGCTGGCAGCGTCGATATCGAGAGTGTGGAAGCGGCGATACAGCTGCAACAGAATCGCCAGGCCGATACTGGCCTCGGCGGCTGCCAGGCTGATCACCAGGATGAACATGATCTGTCCATCCGGCTGCGCCCAGCGGCTACCGGCGACGATGAAGGCCAGTGCTGCGGCATTCATCATGATCTCCAGGCTCATCAGCACGAAGAGGATGTTGCGGCGGACCATCAGGCCGACCAGACCCAGGCAGAACAGCACGCCGGCGACAGCCAGGCCATGTTCCATTGGGATGGAACCGAAAGGGATAGCAGGCATAGTGTTACTCCTTCGCCTCGTTGCGGCCCAGGTGGAACGCCGTGACAGCTGCAGCGAGCAGCAGCATCGAGGCGAGTTCGACCACCAGCAGATAAGGACCGAACAGGCTGATGCCCACGGCCTTGGAGTCCACGGTGGTGTGGCCGATACCGCCGGCGCTCGGGTTGGCGAACAGCACATACAGCAGTTCCGCCAGCAGCAGCGCGGCGAGTACCACCGGACCAAGCCAGATGCCGGGCTTGAGCCAGACGCGCTCTTGCTGAACCGAGGCCGGGCCCAGGTTCAGCATCATCACCACGAACACGAACAGCACCATGATGGCACCAGCGTAGGCGATCACTTCCAGTGCGCCGGCGAATGGAGCACCGAGGCTGAAAAAGGTCATCGCCACGGCAAGCAGCGAAATGATCAGGTAGAGCAGGGCGTGCACAGGGTTGGTGTTAGTGATCACGCGAAGCGTGGACACAACGGCTACTCCTGATGCGAAATAGAAAGCGAATTCCATCTTTCTTCCTTAAGGCAGCAAGCTCTTCACGTTGATCGGCTCGGCTTCATTCTGCGCGGAGCCTTTTGGCTTACCGGCAATGGCCATACCTGCAACACGATAGAAGTTGTAATCAGGGTTTTTACCGGGACCGGAGATCAACAGATCTTCTTTCTCGTAAACCAGGTCCTGACGTTTGAACTCGGCCATCTCGAAATCCGGTGTCAGCTGGATCGCGGTGGTCGGGCAGGCTTCCTCGCAGAGGCCGCAGAAAATGCAGCGCGAGAAGTTGATGCGGAAGAACTCCGGGTACCAGCGCCCGTCTTCGGTTTCAGCCTTCTGCAGCGAGATGCAACCCACCGGGCACGCCACGGCGCACAGGTTGCAGGCTACACAACGCTCTTCGCCGTCGGGGTCGCGGGTCAGCACGATACGCCCACGGAAGCGTGGCGGCAGGTACACCTCCTCTTCCGGGTACTGCAACGTGTCACGCTTGCGGAAGGCATGACCGAAAATCATCACCAGGCTGCGAAGCTGGGTGTAGGTGCCATGCAAGATGTCAAACAAGTACTTCATGGTTCTCTATCCTCACTGAGCCGCGCCGGCGGGCGTGTTCATCAACACGATCGCAGCGGTCACCAGCAGATTGATCAGGGTCAGCGGCAGGCAGAATTTCCAGCTGAAATCCATCACCTGGTCATACCGTGGGCGCGGAATCGATGCGCGCAGCAGGATGAACAGCATGATGAAAAACGCGGTCTTCATAGCGAACCAGATGAACGGGATCTGCGGCAGAATGCCGAAAGGTCCGTGCCAACCACCGAAAAACAGAGTCACCAGCAGCGCCGAAATCAACACGATGCCGATGTACTCACCGACGAAGAACATGCCCCATTTCATGCCGGCGTATTCAATGTGGTAACCGTCGGCCAGTTCCTGTTCCGCTTCCGGCTGGTCGAAGGGGTGACGGTGAGTCACGGCCACGCCAGCGATGAAGAAGGTACAGAAACCGAGGAACTGCGGAATGATGAACCACAGGTTCTGCGCTTGATATTCGACGATGTCGCGCATGTTGAACGAGCCAACCTGTGCCACCACGCCCATCAGCGCCAGGCCCATGAACACTTCATAGGACACGGTCTGGGCCGAGGCACGCAAGCTGCCGAGCAGGGCGAACTTGTTGTTGCTCGACCAGCCGGCGAACAGCACCGCATACACCGACAGGCCGGCCATGGCGAAGAAGAACAGCAGGCCGATGTTCAGGTCCGCGACACCCCAGGTCGGGGTGATCGGGATGATCGCGAAAGCAATCAGCAAGGCGCTCATGGCCACTACCGGCGCCAAAGTGAAGATCACTTTGTCGGCGAACGGCGGAGTCCAGTCTTCCTTGAAGAACATCTTGATCATGTCGGCGGCGATCTGGAACGCACCGAACGGACCCACCCGGTTCGGACCGTAACGATCCTGCCAGAGGGCCAGCAAGCGTCGTTCGACCCAGCTCAGCAGCGCGCCGCAAACCACCACGGCGAGCATAATCACGATGGCCTTGACCACCGCGATGATCACGTCGATCACTTCAGGGGTGAACCAGGTCATTGCGCTGCCTCCTGCAGACCGTCAACGGATTTGCCAAAGATCGCCGGTGGAATACCGGCCAGACCGGCAGGCAATGCGACCAGACCGGCACCCAACTCATCATTGATTCGCAGCGGCAGACGCAGGGTCTGACCGGCAACGTTCAGGCTGAGCAGGGCACCGTCGTTGACACCCAGGCGATCCGCTTCGGATTTGGCCAGCGACACGTAGGCGGCCGGGATGCGTTCCTGAACCGGTGCGGCTTTCGAAGAGTTCTCTTCGCTGCCGAACAGGTGATAGAACGGCACAACCTGCCAGGTACCTTGAGCCGGGTTGAATGCGCGCGGAACAGTGGCGAACCAGCTCAGACCATCACCTTGGCTTTCGATCAGGCGAGTGCCCGGATCGCCAGCGCGGATGTGACCGCCGACTTCGTCCTGGAACTTGTTCCAGGCTTGCGGCGAGTTCCAGCCCGGAGACCAGGCGAACGGCACTTGCTGACGCGGTTCGACAGAGCCCGAGTAGCCTTCCATGGAGAACGAGAACGCGGTGTCGTTGTCCTGGGAGGTACGCGGTTCATGCACGCTGATGTCGGCACGCATGGCGGTCCGGCCACTGTAACGCAGCGGTTCGCGGGCCAGTTTCAGGCCTTTGATGCGGAACGCGGCAGACGGTGCGGCGCTGACGATGCCGGCCAGTTGCGGGTTGCTGGCGGCGCAGTCAGCGGTGACATGGTCCAGTTGGGTCCAGTCCAGCGGCTGGTTCAGCAAGGTCGCGCGCAGGGCATGCAGCCAGCGCCAGCCTTCATGAACCATGATGCTCGCGTCCAGGTAAGTCGGGTCGAAGACCTGGAAGAAGCGCTGGGCGCGGCCTTCCTGGCTGACCAGGGTACCGTCGCCTTCAGCGAAGCTGGCAGCGGGCAGAACCAGGTGCGCGCGATCGCTGGTGGCGGTTTTCTGATGATCAGCAACGATCAGTACTTTCGCGGCGCTCAGGGCAGCATCGACCTTGGCCTTGTCGGTACGGGTATACAGATCGTTTTCCAGGACGACGATGGCATCGGCCTGGCCGTCGATCACCGCTTGCAGCGCAGCGTCGAGCGATTCGCCACCGAGCATGGCCAGGCCGAGGCTGTTGGCCTCTGGCACGATCAGGCTGATGGAACCGTTCTTCTCGCGCAGCTTCAGGGCTTTGGCAATGTTTGCAGCAGCTTCGATCAGCGACTTGGAACCCAGGGAGGTACCGGCGATGATCAGCGGACGCTTGGCCGTGAGCAGGGCGTTGGCAATGCGCTGGGCCAGTTCAAGCGCTTCGCTGTCCAGGCCTTCAACGGCTGGAGCGCTGGCGTCGAGGGCGTGGGCCACGGCGAAACCGATACGAGCCAGGTCGTCGGGAGCGGCGTGAACGCACTCTTCGGCGATATCGTCGAGTTTGGTTTCAGCCAGGCTGGCGATGAACAGCGGGTTCAGCGCATTCTGACCGATGTTTTTCACCGCGGCATCCAGCCAAGGCTGAACGCGCATGGCGTCAGCCATCTCTTCGGCCTTGCCCTTGACCGACTGACGCAGGGCCAGGGCCATACGGGCAGCGGTCTGGGTCAGGTCTTCGCCGAGGACGAAGATCGCGTCGTGGTCTTCGATGTCGCGCATGTTCGGGATCGGCAGCGGGCTGTTTTTCAGCACTTGCACGACCAGACGGATGCGTTCCAGCTCGCTGGCTTCGATACCCGAGTAGAAGTGTTCGGCACCGACCAGTTCGCGCAGGGCGTAGTTGCTTTCCAGGCTGGCACGCGGCGAACCGATACCGACAATGTTGCGACCACGCAGCAGGTCGGCGGCTTTATCCAGCGCTTCGTCGAGGCTCAGCTTGGCGCCGTTGGCCAGCAGTGGCTGACGTGGGCGATCCTTGCGGTTGACGTAGCCATAACCGAAACGGCCACGGTCGCAGAGGAAGTACTGGTTTACCGAACCGTTGAAACGGTTTTCGATGCGCCGCAGTTCACCGTAACGTTCACCCGGGCTGATGTTGCAACCGCTGGAGCAGCCATGGCAGATGCTCGGCGAGAACTGCATGTCCCACTTGCGGTTGTAGCGCTCGGAGTGAGTCTTGTCGGTGAACACACCGGTCGGGCAGACCTCGGTGAGGTTGCCGGAGAACTCGCTTTCCAGGGTGCCGTCTTCAACGCGACCGAAGTACACGTTGTCGTGGGCGCCGAATACACCGAGGTCGGTGCCGCCGGCGTAGTCCTTATAGAAGCGCACGCAGCGATAGCAGGCGATGCAGCGGTTCATCTCGTGGGAAATGAACGGGCCCAGTTGCTGGTTCTGGTGGGTACGCTTGGTGAAGCGGTACCGACGCTCGTTGTGGCCGGTCATGACCGTCATGTCTTGCAGGTGGCAGTGACCGCCTTCCTCGCAGACCGGGCAGTCGTGCGGGTGGTTGGTCATCAGCCATTCGACGACGCTGGCGCGAAACACTTTGGCTTCTTCGTCGTCGATGGAAATCCAGCTGCCGTCGGTGGCAGGGGTCATGCAGGACATGACGATACGACCACGCTTGTCGTTCTCGTCGGTGTACTGCTTGACCGCGCACTGGCGACAGGCGCCAACGCTGCCGAGGGCGGGGTGCCAGCAGAAATAGGGGATGTCGAGGCCTAGCGACAGACATGCCTGTAACAGGTTGTCTGCCCCATCGACTTCGAGCGCTTTGCCGTCTACGTGGATAGTGGCCATGGTTCAAAGATCTTCGTTGGCCCGGTGTCAGCGGGCGTGGCTAATGGAATCTTGTTTGCGTGCGAATCAACACAGCCGTTAACGGCGTCATCGCACGAAAGGCGAAGGGCACGGACCCTTCGCCTTTTTTAAAGCGTCAAGCGCCGACTACGATCGGCCTTGCCAGAGGCGGGACGGTGGCGCTGGTGGGCGCGATACCGGCTTCGAACTCTGGACGGAAATATTTGATTGCGCTGCCCAATGGCTCCACGGCGCCCGGTGCGTGAGCACAGAAGGTCTTGCCCGGGCCGAGGAAACCGACCAGACCCAGCAGGGTCTCGATATCGCCGGCTTGCCCTTCGCCATGCTCGAGCGCCATCAAGAGCTTGACGCTCCACGGCAGACCATCACGGCACGGAGTGCAGAAACCACAGGATTCGCGGGAGAAGAACTCTTCCATGTTGCGCAGCAGGGAGACCATGTTGACGCTGTCGTCCACGGCCATCGCCAGGCCGGTACCCATACGGGTGCCGACCTTGGCGATGCCGCCGGCATACATTTGTGCGTCCAGGTGCTCGGGCAGCAGGAAGCCGGTCCCGGCGCCGCCTGGCTGCCAGCACTTGAGCTTGAAGCCGTCGCGCATGCCGCCGGCGTAGTCTTCGAACAACTCGCGACCGGTGATGCCGAACGGCAGTTCCCAGAGGCCAGGGTTCTTCACTTTGCCGGAGAAGCCCATCAGCTTGGTGCCGTGGTCTTCGCTGCCTTCGCGAGCGAGGGATTTGTACCAGTCAACGCCGTCGCCGATGATCGCCGGCACGTTGCACAGGGTCTCGACGTTGTTCACGCAGGTCGGCTTGCCCCAAACGCCAACGGCGGCCGGGAAGGGCGGTTTGGAGCGCGGGTTGGCGCGACGGCCTTCGAGGGAGTTGATCAGTGCGGTTTCTTCACCGCAGATGTAACGCCCGGCGCCGGTGTGGACGATCAGTTCGAAATCGAAACCGCTGCCCAGGATGTTCTTGCCCAGCAGGCCCGCGGCCTTGGCTTCTTCCACTGCACGGTTCAGGTGCTTGGCGGCGGTGGTGTATTCGCCACGCAGGAAGATGTAGCCACGGTAGGTTTTCAGCGCGCGAGCACTGATCAGCATGCCTTCGATCAGCAGATGGGGCAGTTGCTCCATCAGCATGCGGTCTTTCCAGGTGTTGGGCTCCATTTCATCCGCGTTGCACAGCAGGTAGCGGATGTTGATGGATTCGTCCTTGGGCATCAGGCCCCACTTCACTCCCGTGGGGAAGCCTGCGCCGCCGCGACCCTTGAGGCCGGCGTCCTTGACGGTCTGGACGATGTCGTCCTGAGACATATCGGCGAATGCCTTGCGCGCAGCGGCGTAGCCATTCTTGGCCTGATACTCGTCGAGCCAGACGGCTTCGCCGTCGTCACGCAGACGCCAGGTCAGCGGATGGGTTTCTGCGTTGCGCGCGATGCGGTTGGCAGGGCCGAATGAAGTCAGGGTCATACGTAGCCCTCCAACAGTTTGGCAACGCCAGCGGGCTGTACGTCACCGAAAGTGTCGTCGTCGATCATCAACGCCGGCGCCTTGTCGCAGTTGCCGAGGCAGCAGACCGGCAGCAGCGTGAATCGACCGTCGGCAGTGGTTTGACCCAGGCCGATGCCGAGGTTGTCCTGCAGCTCGCTGACCACCGACTCGTGGCCGCCGATGTAGCAGACCATGCTGTCGCAGACGCGAATGATGTGACGGCCGACCGGTTGACGGAAGATCTGGCTGTAGAAAGTCGCTACGCCCTCGACGTCGCTGGCCGGAATGCCGAGGATCTCGCCGATGGCGTAGAGCGCGCCATCCGGCACCCAGCCACGTTCCTTCTGGACGATCTTCAGGGCTTCGATCGACGCCGCGCGCGGGTCTTCGTAGTGATGCAGCTCGTGCTCGATGGCCGAGCGCTCGGTTTCGCTCAAGGCGAAACGGTCTGTCTGGATAAGCGTGTTATTCATGCTTAGCGGTCCACGTCGGCCATAACGAAATCGATACTACCCAGGTACGCAATCAAGTCCGCGACCATGCTGCCTTTGATCACCGAAGGGATCTGCTGCAGGTGCGGGAAGCTTGGCGTACGAATCCGGGTGCGGTAGCTCATGGTGCCGCCATCGCTCGTCAGGTAATAACTGTTGATACCCTTGGTCGCTTCGATCATCTGGAAGGATTCGTTGGCCGGCATGACCGGGCCCCACGAAACTTGCAGGAAGTGCGTGATCAGGGTTTCGATGTGCTGAAGCGTGCGCTCTTTTGGTGGCGGAGTAGTCAGCGGGTGATCCGCCTTGTACGCGCCTGCCGGCATGTTGCGCATGCACTGGTCGATGATCTTGATGCTCTGGCGCATTTCTTCGACGCGAACCATGCAGCGATCGTAGGCGTCGCCATTGACCGCCAGCGGTACTTCGAACTCGAAGTTCTCGTAGCCCGAATAGGGGCGAGCCTTGCGCAGGTCGAAATCACAACCGGTGGAACGCAGGCCGGCTCCGGTGACGCCCCATTCCAGGGCCTCTTTGGTGTTGTAGGCGGCGACGCCGACGGTACGACCCTTGAGGATGCTGTTCTGCAGGGCAGCCTTGGTGTATTCGTCGAGGCGCTTGGGCAGCCATTCGACGAAGTCCTTGACCAGTTTGTCCCAACCGCGCGGCAGGTCGTGAGCGACGCCACCGATGCGATACCAGGCCGGGTGCAGGCGGAAACCGGTGATGGCTTCGATCACCGTGTATGCCTTCTGGCGGTCGGTGAAGGTGAAGAACACCGGGGTCATGGCGCCGACGTCCTGGATATAGGTACCCAGGAACAGCAGGTGGCTGGTGATCCGGAAGAACTCGGCCATCATGATGCGGATGGTGTCGACCTTGTCCGGAACCTTGATGCCAGCCAGCTTCTCGACCGCAAGCACGTACGGCAGGTTGTTCATCACCCCACCGAGGTAGTCGATCCGGTCGGTGTACGGGATGAAACTGTGCCAGGACTGGCGCTCGGCCATCTTCTCGGCACCACGGTGGTGGTAACCGACGTCAGGCACGCAGTCGACGATCTCTTCACCGTCCAGTTGCAGAATGATGCGGAACGCACCGTGAGCCGAAGGGTGGTTCGGGCCAAGGTTGAGGAACATGTAGTCCTCGTTGGCACCGGAGCGCTTCATGCCCCAGTCTTCCGGTTTGAAACGCGCTGACTCTTCTTCCAGCTGTTGCTTGGCCAGGGTCAGGCTGAACGGGTCGAACTCGGTGGCACGGGCCGGGAAGTCCTTGCGCAGCGGGTGACCTTCCCAGGTCGGCGGCATCATGATCCGGGTCAGGTGCGGGTGGCCGGCAAAGTCGATGCCGTACATGTCCCACACTTCACGCTCGTACCAGTTGGCGTTCGGCCAGATTCCGGTCACGGTCGGCACGCTGAGGTCGCTCTCGGACAAGGCGACCTTGATCATTACGTCACTATTACGTTCGATCGACATCAAGTGATAGAACACAGTGAAGTCGGCGCCACTCGGCAGCCCGTTGCGCTTGGTGCGCAGACGCTCGTCCACGCCATGCAGGTCATAGAGCATGACGTACGGCTTGGGCAGTTTGCGCAGGAAGGTCAGTACTTCGACGAGTTTGGCACGGGTAACCCAAAGCACCGGCATGCCGGTGCGGGTGGCCTGGGCGGAAAACGCCTCAGGGCCAAAACGGTTGTTCAGTTCGACGACCACATCTTGGTCGTCTGCCTTATAAGGCGGGATGTACAGAGCACTGCCTGTAGTCATGGTTTTTTATCGCTTTCGGTCAACGTAAAGAATGAAGCCAGTTTCTCGTTCTTTGTAAGAGCAGAGCTGGATCAGACTTCGTCGGGGCTGCGCAGGTTGGTTACCTGAATACGCTGTTCGCGGCGCTGTTCCTTTTGCGACGGCATCTCGGCGCGGTATACGCCTTGATCGCCAACGACCCAGGAAAGTGGGCGACGCTCCTGGCCAATCGACTCCTGCAACAGCATCAAGCCTTGCAGGAATGCCTCAGGGCGGGGCGGGCAGCCAGGCACGTAGACGTCCACGGGCAGGAACTTGTCCACCCCTTGAACGACGGAGTAGATGTCGTACATGCCACCGGAGTTGGCGCACGAACCCATGGAGATAACCCACTTCGGTTCGAGCATTTGCTCGTAGAGACGCTGAATGATCGGCGCCATCTTGATGAAGCAGGTTCCGGCAATAACCATGAAATCCGCCTGACGCGGTGATGCCCGGATAACCTCGGCGCCAAAGCGCGCGATGTCGTGGGGCGCCGTGAAGGCGGTAGTCATTTCCACGTAGCAGCACGAAAGGCCGAAGTTGTACGGCCACAGGGAGTTTTTACGTCCCCAGTTGACCGTGCTGTTCAGCACGTCTTCGAGCTTGCCCATGAAAATGTTTTTGTGGACTTGATCTTCTAACGGATCGGAAACGGTTTCCCGTTCGCCGATCGGGTACTGCTCGTTAGGAGCATCCGGGTCGATCCTGGTGAGATTGTATTGCATCGCCAAAGCCTCATTGTTTCAGCTTCGCTTGCCGCTTACGACGACCTTCCGGAGCCCAATCAAGTGCCCCCACTCGCCAAAGGTAGACAAGACCTGCCAACAGAATTGCTATGAAAACGAGAGCTTCGACAAATCCGGTCCAGCCGCTTTCGCGGACGGACACAGACCAGGCAAAGAGAAAAAGGGCTTCGATATCGAAGATCACGAAGAGCATCGCGACCAGATAGAATTTGGCTGAGAGCCGCAAGCGGGCGCCACCGGTAGGTAGCATGCCGGACTCGAACGGTTCGTTTTTGCTGCGGCCCCAGGCTTTGGAGCCGAGCAGGCTGGAGACGCCGAGCATGAAGGCACAAAGGCCGCCGACACCCAGAAGGAAAATGGCAAAGCCCCAGTTGTGGGCCATGAGTCCTGTCGCTTCGGGCATGCTGGTAATCCTTAACAGAGAGCAAGGGTCTCTGAGCTTGAAAAGAAATAAAGCAGTGACGATATGTCGCAGCGCAATCAATCCCGCTGATTTTATGGCTAAACACCGTGCAAGTAAATTTTCTAAAGCGAAATTATTTAGCGGAATAAGGACATTGCGTGCCTCCGAACCCACGCAGCCCATACGTTGCGGGCATTAGACGGGGTTTTGTTAATTATGTTTTGTGAGTGATGTAACGAACTGCCAGCGTGTAAATGATAATCAATATTGTTTGTCGCGGTTTTTAAACTGTTATTCGCAATGGTGGCCAGGAAGTTGCCGTTACATACCCTTTATCGCAAGTTCTGAGCGTAGCCTTTTTAACCTTTTTTTTCGGAGCAGATACTGCGTTTGGTCAATTTTTTTTGGCGCTGGGTGAGGGCTTGGTAAGGGCGCGGGCGCTTGTGTGTGGGGTAAGCCTGATACAAGTCTTGGGTGGGGGGAAGTCGACTTTGGATGCAGTGTTCTAGTCCGAAAGTCACCCCTCACCGCACCTCTCTCGGAACGCCGGACCGCCCCAGAGGGGCAAGGAGTGGTTCTTGCGCCCGAAGCGATCCTCTGTAGGAGCGAGCTTGCTCGCGATAGACGTCAACGATAACGCGTGTTGTCTGAATGAACGTGTCGCCCTTGAGTCCATCGCGAGCAAGCTCGCTCCTACAGAATCCGGGGAATCGCAGACAAAAAAAACGCCCCGAACCAGTCGGGGCGTTAGATAGGCGGCATTGCAGTTAGCTTTCTACTCGGTCTGCAATGGCCGTTTGCTCAAGAAGCGAAGTCGATCAGTGGAACTGTTCTTCTTCGGTGGAGCCGGTCAGCGCGGTAACCGAAGACGAGCCACCTTGAATCACGGTGGTCATGTCGTCGAAGTAGCCGGTGCCCACTTCCTGCTGGTGAGCCACGAAGGTGTAACCCTTGGCAGCGTCAGCGAACTCTTGCTCTTGCAGCTTCACGTAGGCAGTCATGTCGTTGCGGGCGTAGTCGTGCGCCAGGTTGAACATGCTGTGCCACATATTGTGAATGCCAGCCAGGGTGATGAACTGGTGCTTGTAGCCCATGGCGGACAGCTCGCGCTGGAACTTGGCGATGGTCGCGTCGTCCAGGTTTTTCTTCCAGTTGAAGGAAGGCGAGCAGTTGTACGACAGCAGTTGGTCCGGGTATTCCTTTTTGATCGCTTCAGCGAAGCGACGAGCCTCGTCCAGGTCCGGCTTGGCAGTTTCGCACCAGATCAGGTCGGCGTACGGAGCGTAAGCCAGGCCGCGGGAGATCGCCTGATCGAGACCGGCGCGCACTTTGTAGAAACCTTCCTGGGTACGTTCGCCAGTCACGAACTCTTTGTCGTACGGGTCGCAATCGGAAGTCAGCAGGTCAGCTGCGTTGGCGTCGGTACGGGCCAGGATGATGGTCGGTGTACCGGCAACGTCAGCCGCCAGACGGGCAGCGGTCAGCTTCTGTACAGCTTCCTGGGTAGGAACCAGTACCTTGCCGCCCATGTGGCCGCATTTCTTCACGGAAGCCAGTTGGTCTTCGAAGTGAACGCCGGCGGCGCCTGCTTCGATCATGCTCTTCATCAGCTCGTAGGCGTTCAGTACGCCGCCGAAACCGGCTTCGGCGTCAGCCACGATTGGTGCGAAGTAGTCGATGTAACCTTCGTCGCCCGGGTTCTTGCCGGCTTTCCACTGGATCTGGTCAGCACGACGGAACGAGTTATTGATGCGCTTGACCACGGTTGGAACCGAATCCACCGGGTACAGCGACTGGTCCGGGTACATCGATTCTGCAGAGTTGTTGTCTGCAGCAACTTGCCAGCCCGACAGGTAGATGGCCTGGATGCCGGCTTTGACTTGTTGTACAGCCTGGCCGCCGGTCAGGGCGCCCATGCAGTTGACGAAATCTTTCTCGGGACGGAAGGACGGTTTGGCGCCTTGGGTGACCAGGTTCCAGAGTTTCTCGGCGCCCATACGTGCCAGGGTGTGCTCAGGTTGAACCGAGCCACGCAGGCGGACGACGTCAGCAGCGGAGTAAGCGCGTGTCACGCCTTTCCAGCGTGGGTTTTCAGCCCAATCTTTTTCGAGGGCTGCAATTTGCTGTTCGCGTGTCAGTGCCATGGAGATAAACCTCGTCGCGTCTTTTATAAAAAGTCGTTCTTGGGTGGAAAATTCTTGCTGCCAGATACGCATGTTTGGAAGGTTGCGTAAAGGGCTGCTCGCTGACCAGAAGCTTAGGTCAAGTCAGGCTTGGCGGGGAATGCGACGGGAGAACGATGGGCTCGAGAATGGAAGTGAGCAGGTAAGGGCAAGCTGCCGTGCACATTCGGGCGTCGTGGGCCTTTATGTGATCAAACAGTGTGTAGCCGAACTACCTAATTACGCTTCCGTCCCTCGGGACAACTT
Organism: Pseudomonas sp. LBUM1658; assembly: GCF_059716055.1. Taxonomy (NCBI): domain Bacteria; kingdom Pseudomonadati; phylum Pseudomonadota; class Gammaproteobacteria; order Pseudomonadales; family Pseudomonadaceae; genus Pseudomonas; species Pseudomonas sp. LBUM1658. Next base: position 4,393,386 of record NZ_CP166798.1, on the reverse strand, counting down.
CGTTCCAGTCGCAACCTCGTCAAACTGCCTTGTGGGCGGTACAGACACGAATCGGCTCAGGTGGGTAAGTCAGAGCGGCGATCCGAAGGCCCTTGCCAGGGCCCCTGATTAGCGGGAGCGGGGCCATCATGCCCTTGGTTTTCTGACCCGTCAAATGTTTTGTAGTGCTTTTTTTTAGCCACTACATCTTTGGTCTAATACGACTAATCAGTCAGTTTTTGGTGCTTTGGTCCAGAGTTTCCACTTTCACGCGCAAGGTCATGTCGTCTCGGCCCTGTGTCCCATAGCTGCGGGCTAGACCCTTTTGGTCGGCCTGAGTCTGGCGATTGACCCCGGCCAGGGTGATCCATTCGCCAAGCCTGCCGCTGACCGTGCTGTCAGTGCTTTGCACGTTCACTACATCGGGACGTTCCTGGCTCATTCGGTCACGATTGGTACTGATGCTGAGATGAACGATGTCGCCGGTGACGCTGGCGGTGACGTAGAACCCCTGGGTAACGTTGCGGTACTGGGTCTGGTTTTGCAGACGGCCGTAGGGGTCGGTCTCGGTGCTGGTCAATGGCACGCTCTGGCCAACCTGGATCAGTGCCGGAGCACCTTCGCTGGCCTGAATCTGCTGAATGCCACCGTCACGGCTGGCGGTGCTGCGGCTGATGATGCGGGTGTTGGCGCCGCCATTCACCGAGTAACCCTGTTGGTCCTGGGTGTTGTTTTCATTGGTGTCGACGGTGATCAGCAGGCGTCTGGGTGCGGTGTCCAATTGCTCGAGAAAGGCCCGCAGCTCGGTGATTTTCTCGGGTTCGGCGTTGACGATCAGTTGATTGCCGTAGGCGCTGACCTTGCCGTCGTTGCCGAGGAAGTTCTGCGCTACCGGCAGCAGGTCGGCGCTGGTGCGGTAGTTGAGCGGCACGATCTCGGTGGCGGCGACCACCGAGAAGCTACAGGTCAGCAGCAGCGTGGTGAGGAGGGTGCGTAGGGACATGTCCGTTTATCTCCGCAATTAAACGTAGGAGCTGCCGCAGGCTGCGATCTTTTGATTTTGCCTGCAACCCTTCGCACCATAGCAAAACGCCCCGCCATTGGGGATGGCAGGGCGTTTTGTGGTGTTCTCTGTGGCGAGGGAGCTTGCTCCCGCTGGGTCGCGATATAGGTCCTAAAATCAGTCAGCGCGGTTTATCAGATAAACCGCATTCACCGATTTCACGACTGCTTCGCAGCCGAACGGGGGCAAGCCCCCTCACCACAAGGTCTTCAGTCGATCCCGCGCACCATATCCACATGGGGAATCCCTGCTTCGAGGAATTCGCCGCTGACGATGGTAAAGCCCATGCGCTCGTAGAAAGTCGTCGCCTGGACCTGCGCGCTGAGACTCAGATGCTTCAGCTCGCGCTTCTCGGCTTCGCCGATCACGGCCTGCATCAGTGCAACACCGACCTTCAGCCCGCGCCAGTCTCTGAGGACCGATACCCGACCGATATGGCCGTCGGGCAGCAGGCGGGCGGTACCAATCGGGAAGTCACCTTCGTAGGCCAGAAAGTGCACGGCGCTGACGTCGTCGGCATCCCATTCAAGCTCTGGCGGAACGGACTGCTCGGCGACGAACACCGCTTCACGAATGCGCCGGATCTCGGCGTTATCCTTTTGCCAGTCTGCGACACGTACGTGAATCTTACTCATCGGCAAACCCCAGGCTTCCTTGCTTGACCAGTTCACAGAGCAGGTTGCGCCCATCTTCATCCGCCAGCCATGGGCCGAGGTTGTCTGTGTGCAGCGCATCCGCGGCGCAGACCATCTTCAACAGCTCACGCAGCTTGCCCGGCAGCAGGCGGCTCTGGCCGCTGGCGAACAGCAGCAGGTCGTCATCGACTTCCGACCAGGCCAGACGGGCGCTCGGGTTGCGAATCAGCACGGCGCCTTGCTCAAGGCTGCTTAGCAGATCTTCTTCTTCCAGTTCCGGGCCGACCACCAGTTCCGGGTAGCGTGGCTCGGTCATGAACTGGCCGAACCAGGTCAACAGCAGGCGCTCGTCGCTCATGTGCTCGGCCAGCAGGCCTTTTAAACGGTCGAGTGCGTCGTGCTGGATCTGGTGCGGATCACTGACAGGCGTAGCGTCGGCATCGGTGTAGCGCTCTTCGTCCGGCAGGAACTGGGCGAGGAAGTCGGTGAAGTGGGTCAGCACTTCGGCGGCGCTCGGAGCGCGGAAGCCTACCGAGTAGGTCATGCAGTCGTCGATCGCGACACCGCAGTGGGCCAGGCGTGGCGGCAGGTAGAGCATGTCGCCCGGTTCCAGCACCCATTCGGCGGTTTCTTCGAAGTCGGCGAGGATGCGCAGGTCGGCATGTGGCAGCAGCGGACTCTCGGAGTCGCACATCTGGCCGATTTTCCAGTTGCGCTTGCCGTGGCCTTGCAGCAGGAACACGTCGTAGTTATCGAAGTGCGGACCGACGCTGCCACCTGGCGCGGCGAAGCTGATCATCACGTCGTCGATGCGCCAGCTCGGCAGGAAGCGGAAGTGCTCCAGCAGTTCGCCGACTTCCGGCACGAACTGGTCGACCGCTTGTACCAGCAGGGTCCACTCGCGCTCCGGCAGCTTGCTGAATTCGTCTTCGGCGAACGGGCCGCGACGTAATTCCCATGGGCGCTCGCCGTGCTCGATGACCAGGCGCGATTCGACTTCTTCTTCGAGGGCCAGGCCGGCCAATTCGTCGGCGTCGATCGGGCTTTCGAAGTCAGGAATCGCCTGGCGGATCAGCAGCGGTTTTTTCTGCCAGTAGTCGCGCAGGAATTCCCGCGCAGTGATACCGCCCAGAAGTTGAAGAGGAATATCAGGATTCATGTGTAACCTATTGAAAAAAAGCACTTTTCAGACGGGAATAAAAACGCCCGGCGCGGCCGGGCGTCTAAATCTGTTGCGATCAGTCAGATGCGTTTGGCTTGCGCCACGGCGTTACCGATGTAATTGGCCGGGGTGAGCTTTTTCAGCTCGGCTTTTGCTTCGGCGGGCATTTCCAGACCGTCGATGAAAGTTTGCAGCGCTTCAGGGCTGATGCCCTTGCCGCGGGTCAACTCTTTGAGCTTTTCGTACGGGTTTTCGATGTTATACCGACGCATGACCGTCTGGATCGGTTCGGCCAGGACTTCCCAGCACGCATCCAGGTCCGCAGCAATCTTCTGAGCATTGAGCTCCAGCTTGCTGATTCCCTTGAGACTTGCTTCGTAAGCGATAACGCTGTGGGCGAAGCCGACACCGAGGTTGCGCAGAACGGTGGAGTCGGTCAGGTCACGCTGCCAGCGGGAGATCGGCAGCTTGCTCGCCAGATGCTGGAACAAGGCGTTGGCGATACCCAGGTTGCCTTCGGAGTTTTCGAAGTCGATCGGGTTGACCTTGTGCGGCATGGTCGAGGAACCGATTTCGCCAGCAATGGTGCGCTGTTTGAAATAGCCCAGGGAGATGTAGCCCCAGATATCGCGATCGAAGTCGATCAGGATAGTGTTGAAGCGAGCCATGGCATCGAACAGTTCGGCGATGTAGTCGTGGGGCTCGATTTGCGTGGTGTAGGGGTTGAAGCCCAGACCCAGCTCGTCTTCGATGAAGGCGCGAGCGTTCTCTTCCCAGTCGATTTCCGGGTAAGCCGAGATGTGTGCGTTGTAGTTGCCGACAGCGCCGTTGATCTTGCCCAGCAGTGGAACGGCAGCGACCTGGGCGATCTGGCGCTCAAGGCGGTAAACCACGTTGGCCAGCTCTTTGCCCAGGGTAGTCGGCGAAGCCGGTTGGCCGTGGGTGCGCGACAGCATCGGCACGTCGGCGAAACGCACGGCCAGTTCACGGATGGCCTCAGCGGTCTGGCGCATCAGCGGCAGCATCACATCATCACGGCCTTCGCGCAGCATCAGGGCGTGGGACAGGTTGTTGATGTCCTCGCTGGTGCAGGCAAAGTGGATGAATTCGCTGACCTTGGCCAGTTCCGGCAGCTTGGCCGCCTGCTCTTTGAGCAGATATTCGATGGCTTTGACGTCGTGGTTGGTGGTGCGCTCGATCTCTTTGACGCGCTCGGCGTGCTCCAGAGCGAAGTTTTCCGCCAGGGTGTTCAATACCGCGTTGGCTTCGGCGGAGAACGCCGGAACTTCGCTGATGGCCGGGTGTGCGGCCAGGCGCTGGAGCCAGCGCACTTCAACCAGGACGCGGGCACGGATCAGACCGTATTCGCTGAAAATCGGGCGCAGGGCCTGGGTTCTGCCGGCGTAGCGGCCGTCAACAGGGGAAACCGCAGTGAGCGAAGAAAGCTGCATGGGGTGCTCTCGGACAGTCGGGCAACGAAATGGGGCGCGTATCATACATGAAAAAAACCGCTGGTCCGTTGCCAACTGACCAGCGTCTTACGCGTACAGACTACAAAACGTTGTTGCGGGCGCGGTTCAGCTGCTGCGCATCAGCGGGTAAAGCTCTTTGAGCAGTTTGCGGCGGCTGACCACCAGCTGCCAGCGATGGCCGCCCAGCTGGCGCCACAGCCGCGCCGAGCGGATGCCGGCCAGCAGCAGTGCGCGGATCTTCGAGGCGTTGTTCGGCTGTTGCAGGTTGCGCATGTCGCCGTGCACCTGGATACGCTGGCGCAGGGTACTCAAGGTGTCCTGGTACAGCGCGCCACAGGCCGCCACCACGTTTTCGTGGGCCGGGCCGAAGTGTTCGACCTGGGACTGGATTTGCGGCAGGCGCTTGCCGATGGTTTCCAGCAGGTCGTCGCGCTTGGCCAGTTGTCGCTCCAGGCCGAGCATCGACAGCGCATAACGCAGCGGTTCGCGTTGCAGGGTGTTCGGGTCGCGTTCCAGGGCGCCGACCAACGCACGATAACCTTCGCGCAGATTGAGATCGTCGCCACCGTAGACTTCCAGGGTGTCCTTCGGGTCGCGGATCAGCAGGCTGCCCAGCATGCAACCGAGGCCGGCTTCGGTGACCTGGCCGGTCTTGGCGATCTTGTCGACCAGCACTGCGGCGAGAAACACGCCGCCCAGGGCGATCAGTTGCTCCTGAGTCGGGTTCATGGGCGCTGGTCCTTGCTGCTCCAGGGTTCGGCTATTTCAATGACGCCGCCGCCGAGGCAGATTTCACCGTCGTAGAACACCACCGACTGGCCTGGAGTGACTGCGCGCTGGGGGTCGTCGAAGATCGCACGATAACCGTTGGCGGTCTTTTCCAGGGTGCAGGGCTGGTCGCTCTGGCGATAGCGGACTTTCGCCGTGAGCCGGCGGGGTACGCTCAGGTCGACCGGGTTGACCCAGTAGATGTCCGAAGCGAGCAGGGCGCGGGAGAACAACCACGGGTGGTCATTGCCCTGGCCAACGATCAGTTCGTTGTGTTCCAGGTCCTTGATCAGCACGTACCACGGCTCTTCACCGGCGTCTTTCAGGCCGCCAATACCCAGACCCTGGCGTTGGCCGATGGTGTGGTACATCAGGCCGTGGTGCCGGCCGATCACTTCGCCTTCGGTGGTTTTGATCTCGCCCGGCTGGGCCGGCAGGTATTGTTTGAGAAAGTCGCTGAAGCGGCGCTCGCCGATAAAGCAGATCCCGGTGGAATCCTTTTTCTTCGCGGTGGCCAGCTGGTGTTTCTCGGCGATCGCGCGAACCGCGGGTTTTTCCAGCTCGCCGACCGGGAACAGGGTCTTGGCGATCTGCTCGCCGCCGACGGCGTGCAGGAAATAGCTCTGGTCCTTGTTCGGATCCAGGCCCTTGAGCAGTTCGGTGCGGCCATCAATGTCGCGGCGGCGCACGTAGTGGCCGGTGGCGATCAGGTCGGCACCGAGCACCATGGCGTAGTCGAGGAACGCCTTGAACTTGATTTCACGGTTGCAGAGGATGTCCGGGTTCGGCGTGCGTCCGGCCTTGTATTCGGCCAGGAAGTGCTCGAACACGTTGTCCCAGTACTCGGCGGCGAAGTTGGCGGTGTGCAGCTTGATGCCGATCTTGTCGCATACGGCCTGGGCGTCTGCCAAGTCATCCATGGCGGTGCAATATTCCGTTCCATCGTCTTCTTCCCAGTTCTTCATGAACAGGCCTTCCACCTCATAACCCTGCTCGATCAGCAGGAGAGCGGAAACGGAAGAGTCCACGCCGCCGGACATGCCGACAATGACGCGCTTCTTTTGTGTGTCAGAAGGGGCTGGATCACGCATAGGGATTCAATGAGTGTCTTGAAAAAGGACGCGATTCTAGCAGGCTGGAGCCTACAAGGCTAAAGAGAAGGGCGGATCAGCTCGAGACTGTGCATCTTGCCGCTCAGATAATCGTCGATGCACTGGATGATCAGCTCGCTGCGCCAGTTTGAGCGCTGCTCAAGCAGCTCCTCGCGAGTCAGCCAGCGCGGACCCAGGATGCCGTCGTCCAGCTGATAATCGGCGTGGTGCCGCAGGGGTCTACCGGCAAAGCATACACGCTGGTAGGTCACGCCATTGCTCGGAGCGGTATACAGGTAGATGCCGATCACGCCAGTCAGTTCGATGTCCCAGCCGGTTTCCTCAAGGGTTTCGCGGATGGCGGCGTCGATCAGGCTTTCGTCGGGATCCAGATGCCCGGCGGGCTGATTGAGTACCGCTCGTCCGCCGGCGAGTTCTTCGACCATCAGGAAACGGCCGTTATCTTCGACGATCGTCGCGACGGTGATGTGGGGTTGCCAATCCATGGGATCTCCTCGATGTCAGGGTTGCAGAAATTTTAATACGGGAACCGGCACCACAGTGGATTTGTGGTGTTGCTGAAAACAGAAACCCCGACACAAAGCCGGGGTTTCTGGTGTTACAGCACGGTGCTATCAGGCAGCCAGGCTATCGGAAACCAGCGCAGCGATCGCCGCGTTGAAGGTTTCGCTTGGGCGCATGGCTTTGCTGATCAGCGCTGGCGTGGCGTGGTAGTAACCGCCGATCTCCAGTGGCTTGCCCTGAACGGCATTGAGCTCGGCGACGATGGTCGCTTCGTTCTCGGTCAGGGTTTTCGCCAGCTGGCCGAACTGAGCCTGCAGGGCGACATCTTCAGTCTGGGCGGCCAGGGCCTGGGCCCAGTACAGCGCCAGGTAGAAGTGGCTGCCGCGGTTGTCGATGTTGCCGACCTTGCGCGCCGGCGACTTGTTGTTGTCCAGGAACTGGCCAGTGGCCTGATCAAGGGTCTTGGCCAGTACCTGGGCCTTGGAGTTGGCGTAGGTGCTGCCAAGGTGCTCGAGGGAAGCTGCCAGGGCGAGGAACTCGCCCAGCGAGTCCCAGCGCAGGAAGTTTTCTTCGAGCAGTTGCTGGACGTGTTTCGGTGCCGAGCCGCCGGCGCCGGTTTCGAACAGACCGCCGCCGTTCATCAGCGGAACGATCGACAGCATCTTGGCGCTGGTGCCCAGTTCCATGATCGGGAACAGGTCGGTCAGGTAGTCGCGCAACACGTTGCCGGTGACCGAAATGGTGTCCTTGCCGTCGCGGATGCGCGTCAGCGTGAAGGCCATGGCGTCGACCGGCGACATGATGCGGATGTCCAGGCCCGAGGTATCGTGATCCTTCAGGTAGGCCTGAACTTTCTCGATCACTACGCCGTCATGGGCGCGCATCGGGTCCAGCCAGAAAATGGCCGGGGTGTTGCTGGCGCGAGCGCGGTTGACGGCCAGTTTGACCCAGTCCTGGATCGGCGCGTCCTTGGTCTGGCACATCCGGAAGATGTCGCCGGCTTCCACGGTCTGTTCCAGCAGCAGGCGGCCGGCGCTGTCGCTGATCCGCACGACACCATCGGTCTTGATCTGGAAGGTTTTGTCGTGGGAACCGTACTCTTCGGCTTTTTTCGCCATCAGGCCAACGTTTGGCACGCTGCCCATGGTGGTCGGATCGAAGGCGCCGTGTTGCTTGCAGTCTTCGATAACTGCCTGGTAGATGGTCGCGTAGCAGCGATCCGGGATTACGGCCTTGGTATCGTGCAATTGACCGTCGGTGCCCCACATCTTGCCGGAGTCACGGATCATTGCCGGCATCGAGGCGTCGACGATGACGTCGCTCGGCACGTGCAGGTTGGTGATGCCTTTGTCGGAGTTGACCATCGCCAGGGATGGGCGAGCGGCGTACACCGCCTGGATGTCGGCTTCGATCTGCGCCTGCTGCTGCGCCGGCAATGCCTTGATGCGAGCGTACAGGTCGCCGATGCCGTTGTTCAGGTTGAAGCCGATCTGGCGCAGCACGTCAGCGTGCTTGCTCAGTGCATCCTGGTAGAACTCGGCAACGATCTGGCCGAACATGATCGGGTCGGAGACCTTCATCATGGTCGCTTTGAGGTGAACCGACAGCAGCACGCCTTGCTGGCGCGCATCTTCGATTTGCGCTGCGATAAAGCTGCGCAGGGCTTTTTTGCTCATGACGGCGCAATCGATGATCTCGCCGGTTTGCACGGCGGTTTTTTCTTTCAGGACGGTGGTACTGCCATCCCGAGCGATCAGTTCGATTTTAACGCTGTCTTTGGCGTCGATCAGGGCGGCCTTTTCGCTGCCGTAGAAGTCGCCGCTGGTCATGTGCGCTACGTGGGACTTGGAGTCTGCGCTCCAGGCGCCCATTTTATGCGGATGCTTGCGGGCATAGTTCTTGACCGACAGCGGGGCGCGGCGGTCGGAGTTGCCTTCGCGCAGTACCGGATTTACCGCGCTGCCCTTGATTTTGTCGTAACGGGAGCGAATGTCTTTCTCGGTCTCGCTGATCGGCGCTTCCGGGTAGTCCGGCAGCTCGAAGCCCTTGGCCTGGAGCTCTTTGATCGCGTCCTTGAGCTGCGGCACCGATGCACTGATGTTGGGCAGCTTGATGATGTTGGCTTCCGGGGTGATGGCCAGGTCGCCCAGTTCGGCGAGGTGGTCCGGCACGTTGCCAGCGCTCAGCAGCTCCGAGAAGCTGGCAAGAATACGCCCTGCAAGAGAGATGTCGCGGGTTTCCACGGCGATATCAGCGGGGGCCGTGAAGGCTTCGATGATGGGCAGCAGCGAGTAGGTCGCGAGTGCGGGTGCTTCGTCGGTGAAGGTATAGATGATCTTCGAGCGGGTGGGCATATTCGGATTAACTCTCTTCTTTGCTAGGCGTGCTCGGAAACTCGGGGTGCGCGGGGTATGCGCTTTCGTTCAAAGTCATCCATGAGTCGAAAGTCGAGGTTTCTTCGCGGTGATGTTGGGTGCATCAGTCGAGCGTCAGATGGCTGGGTTGCGGTAACAACTCAGCCTTTTCAGGCTTGAAAGTCTCATTTCAGACAGATCGGCCCGCAGTGACTCGCTGGTCACCGGGCCATTATACATAGGTCTTTAGTATTAGGACGATGGTTGAAGTGCAACGAATTTCCTCCTTTGGTCTAAAGGACCGCGATCCGGGGGCGCCGTACACTGGTCGACCTAGTGCTGAGCTTTGGCGGTTTTCCCTTTGCTTTCAGGCTTGTAGCCAGCGAAGGGCGCAGGTTCGGCCCTAGATGCATGGAACATAAGGTTCCCGTCCAGATTCAACTGGGTTACGCTCCTGCGCAGCCAGATGTTCAATCCACACAACGGAGTTCAGCATGGGATACAAGAAGATTCAGGTTCCAGCCGTCGGCGACAAAATCACCGTCAATGCAGACCATTCTCTCAATGTTCCTAACAACCCGATCATCCCTTTTATCGAAGGTGATGGTATTGGCGTCGATATCAGCCCGGTCATGATCAAGGTTGTCGATGCTGCTGTTAAGAAAGCTTACGGCGGCGAGCGCAAAATCTCCTGGATGGAAGTCTATGCCGGCGAGAAGGCCACCCAGGTATACGACCAGGACACCTGGTTGCCTCAGGAAACCCTGGACGCGGTCAAAGACTACGTCGTTTCCATCAAAGGCCCGTTGACCACTCCGGTCGGCGGCGGCATCCGTTCCCTGAACGTTGCCCTGCGTCAGCAGTTGGACCTTTACGTTTGCCTGCGTCCAGTGCGCTGGTTCGAAGGCGTGCCTAGCCCGGTCAAGAAGCCAGGCGACGTCGACATGACCATCTTCCGTGAAAACTCGGAAGACATTTATGCCGGTATCGAGTGGAAAGCCGGTTCGCCGGAAGCGACCAAGGTCATCAAGTTCCTGAAAGACGAAATGGGTGTTACCAAAATCCGTTTCGACCAGAACTGCGGCATCGGCATCAAGCCGGTTTCCCTGGAAGGCACCAAGCGCCTGGCGCGCAAGGCTCTGCAGTACGTTGTCGACAATGACCGCGACTCGCTGACCATCGTGCACAAAGGCAACATCATGAAGTTCACCGAAGGTGCCTTCAAAGAGTGGGCCTACGAAGTGGCTGCCGAAGAGTTCGGCGCTACCTTGCTCGACGGCGGCCCGTGGATGCAGTTCAAGAACCCTAAAACCGGCAAGAACGTCATCGTCAAGGATGCCATCGCCGACGCCATGCTCCAGCAGATCCTGCTGCGCCCGGCTGAATACGATGTGATCGCGACCCTGAACCTCAATGGCGACTACCTCTCCGACGCCCTGGCGGCCGAAGTGGGCGGTATCGGTATCGCGCCAGGTGCCAACCTGTCCGACACCATCGCCATGTTCGAAGCCACCCACGGTACGGCTCCAAAGTACGCTGGCAAAGACCAGGTGAACCCGGGTTCGCTGATCCTGTCTGCTGAAATGATGCTGCGCCACATGGGCTGGACCGAAGCGGCCGACCTGATCATCAAGGGCACCAATGGCGCTATCTCGGCCAAGACCGTGACCTATGACTTCGAGCGTCTGATGGACGGCGCTAAATTGCTGTCTTCTTCCGCGTTCGGCGATGCCCTGATCTCTCACATGTGAGCTGATCCGCGCTAAGCAAAAAACCGGCCGCTCAGAATATTGAGTCGGCCGGTTTTTTTATGACTGGATGTTTGGTGGTGCTAGTTCTGCGTGGTTTCGTGTTGGCTGGGTGTGGGCAGTAGGGCTGACTGTGGGATGGCATTCTTGATTTCGACAGCATGCAAACCCTTTGGACCCTGGATGATGTCGAAGCTCACGGCCTGGCCTGCCTTCAGGGTTTTATAGCCGTCCATCTTGATCGCCGAGTAATGGGCAAACAGATCTTCGTCCTTGCCGTCCTCGTTGATGAATCCATACCCTTTGGCATTGTTGAACCACTTGACCTTGCCACTCGCCATGTTCATATCCCTCTGCAACAGACCCCATCACTGGAGTATCATCCAGTTCATCTGCACTCGAACCAGGAAATCTGGTTGACTGTGCGGACCTTTATTACCCACTGTGGGCTCTATTGGTTGTAACACCGATTTGCCGATAGTCAAGGTGACCGGGCGGTCAGAGTTGAAATCGTCCATAGCCGCCCCCACCACTGTATTTGCACAACTGACGAACCTTTCTTTCCATGCATGCAATCAGCCAGATTCGACTAACATTCAATCAGGATCGCCCGGATTTACACGACGACGATTCAGCTGGCTTGGCTGTACAGGAAGCTAAGCCGGCCTTACAGGCGCCACCGATGTACAAGGTGGTTTTGTTCAACGATGACTACACACCGATGGATTTCGTCGTCGAAGTGCTCGAAGTGTTTTTCAACCTGAATCGAGAGTTGGCGACCAAGGTAATGCTGGCCGTTCATACAGAAGGACGGGCAGTATGTGGAGTGTTTACCCGCGACATCGCCGAGACGAAGGCCATGCAGGTCAACCAGTACGCCAGGGAAAGCCAGCATCCGCTACTCTGTGAAATCGAGAAGGACGGTTAACGCCGACCACTTGGGTATGAGGTGAAGCTATGTTAAACCGCGAGCTCGAAGTCACCCTCAATCTCGCCTTCAAGGAGGCGCGCTCGAAACGGCATGAGTTCATGACCGTCGAGCACCTCCTGTTGGCTCTTTTGGATAATGAGGCAGCCGCCACCGTTTTGCGTGCCTGCGGCGCGAACCTCGAAAAACTCAAGCATGACCTGCAGGAGTTCATCGACTCCACCACGCCATTGATCCCTCTGCATGACGAGGATCGTGAAACCCAGCCAACCCTGGGCTTCCAGCGTGTACTGCAACGTGCTGTCTTTCACGTACAGAGCTCGGGCAAACGCGAGGTGACTGGCGCCAACGTGCTGGTCGCAATCTTTAGTGAGCAAGAGAGTCAGGCAGTGTTTCTGCTGAAACAGCAGAGCGTTGCGCGCATCGATGTCGTCAACTACATCGCCCATGGCATCTCGAAAGTGCCAGGGCATGGCGATCACTCTGAAGGTGAGCAAGATATGCAGGACGACGAGGGCGGTGAGTCTTCTTCTTCAGGCAATCCTCTGGATGCTTATGCCAGCAACCTCAACGAACTCGCACGCCAGGGTCGTATAGATCCGCTGGTCGGGCGGGAACTGGAGGTCGAACGGGTCGCGCAGATCCTGGCGCGCCGACGCAAGAACAATCCACTGCTGGTGGGTGAGGCGGGCGTGGGTAAAACCGCGATCGCCGAAGGTCTGGCCAAACGCATTGTCGACAATCAGGTACCTGATCTGTTGGCCAATAGCGTGGTCTACTCCCTCGATCTGGGGGCGTTGCTGGCCGGCACCAAATACCGCGGCGACTTCGAGAAACGCTTCAAGGCGTTGCTCAACGAGCTGAAAAAACGGCCGCAGGCGATCCTGTTCATCGATGAAATCCACACCATCATCGGTGCCGGTGCGGCTTCCGGTGGCGTCATGGATGCTTCGAACCTGCTCAAGCCGTTGCTGTCTTCGGGTGATATCCGTTGCATCGGCTCGACCACCTTCCAGGAATTCCGTGGAATCTTCGAGAAGGATCGGGCCCTGGCTCGACGCTTCCAGAAGGTCGATGTGTCCGAACCCTCGGTAGAAGACACCATCGGCATCCTCAGAGGCCTCAAGGGGCGCTTCGAGCTGCATCACGGTATCGAATACAGTGATGAGGCGTTGCGTGCCGCAGCTGAGCTGGCATCGCGCTACATCAACGATCGGCACATGCCGGACAAGGCCATCGACGTTATCGACGAGGCAGGGGCTTACCAGCGCCTGCAGCCAATCGAAAAACGCGTGAAACGCATCGAAGTGGCTCAAGTCGAGGACATCGTCGCGAAGATCGCGCGGATTCCGCCAAAACACGTCACCACCTCGGACAAAGAGCTGCTGCGTAACCTTGAGCGTGATCTGAAACTGACCGTGTTTGGCCAGGATGCAGCGATCGACTCCTTGTCGACGGCGATCAAGCTGTCTCGTGCCGGCCTCAAATCACCCGACAAGCCAGTGGGTTCGTTCCTTTTCGCGGGCCCTACGGGTGTCGGTAAGACCGAGGCCGCGCGGCAACTGGCCAAGGCGCTGGGGATCGAACTGGTTCGCTTCGACATGTCCGAGTACATGGAGCGGCACACCGTTTCCCGCTTGATTGGTGCACCTCCAGGCTACGTGGGCTTCGATCAGGGCGGTTTGCTGACCGAGGCGATCACCAAACAACCTCATTGCGTGCTGTTGCTCGATGAAATCGAGAAGGCGCATCCGGAAGTCTTCAACCTGCTGTTGCAGGTCATGGATCACGGTACGCTGACCGATAACAACGGGCGCAAGGCGGACTTCCGTAACGTTATCGTCATCATGACGACCAACGCCGGTGCCGAAACTGCAGCGCGGGCCTCGATCGGTTTCACGTATCAGGATCACTCGTCCGATGCGATGGAAGCGATCAAGAAGAGCTTCACGCCGGAATTCCGTAACCGTCTGGACACCATTATCCAGTTTGGTCGCCTCAGTCATGAGGTCATCAAAAGCGTGGTGGACAAGTTCCTTACCGAGCTTCAGGCGCAACTGGAAGACAAGCGTGTCCTGCTCGAAGTGACCGATGCGGCGCGCGGTTGGTTGGCGGAGGGTGGTTACGACGTGCAGATGGGTGCGCGACCAATGGCTCGTTTGATCCAGGACAAGATCAAGCGTCCGCTGGCCGAGGAGATTCTCTTTGGCGAACTGGCCGAACATGGCGGTGTGGTACACATCGACCTCAAGGACGGCGAGTTGACCTTCGAGTTCGAGACCACTGCCGAGATGGCCTGATAGTTGTTGCTGTAAAGCAAAAGGCGCCGAAAGGCGCCTTTTTGCTGCCTTGAAGAAGCACACCAATCCCCTACACAAGCAGATTCCGGCGGCCGTTAAATCCCGGACAAACAAAAACGCCCGGCAGAAGCCGGGCGTTTTGTATTGACTTGTTTATCGAGCGCGGTAAGTAATGCGCCCTTTGCTCAAGTCATAGGGCGTCAGCTCGACGCGCACTTTGTCACCGGTAAGAATACGAATGTAGTTCTTGCGCATCTTGCCGGAGATATGCGCGGTTACGACGTGCCCATTTTCCAACTCCACACGAAACATGGTGTTGGGCAGGGTGTCGACGACAGTGCCTTCCATTTCGAAGCTGTCTTCTTTCGACATGCAGTAAAGCCCTCGGTATCCAATGAATGGCCCGGTGCAACTGCGCCAGGCAAAAGCGGCGTGCATTGTGCCCGAAAAATAGGGTTTAAGCCAAGGGCTTCTAGCTCAAGGTGACCCATCGTTGGTTAATCAGTAGCTCAATGGGTCGATATTGGGTCTTGTAGCTCATCTTTTTGCAGTTTTTGATCCAGTAACCGAGGTAAACCGCGTCCAGATCCCGTCGCCGGGCTTCGCCAATCTGCCAGAGAATCGCAAAACGACCCAGGCTGCGGCGCTCTTCTTCCGGTTCGTAGAAGGTGTAGACCGCCGACAGGCCATTGGGCAGCAGGTCAGTGACAGCAACCGCCAGCAGGCGTCCCTCGAGACGAAACTCATAGAATCGGGAAAACGGCAGATCGCGGACCAGGAATGTCGAAAACTGATCGCGACTCGGTGGATACATATCGCCATCAGCGTGGCGCTGTTCGATGTAGCGTTGGTAAAGATCGAAATACTCTTCGCTGAAGCCGGGCCTCGCCGGATGCACCTGCAGATCGGCATTGCGCTTGAGAATGCGTTTCTGCTGGCGATTGGGTGAAAACTGCGCCACAGGAATGCGCGCCGGAACACAGGCATTGCAATTCTGGCAATGCGGCCGGTAAAGGTGGTCGCCGCTGCGGCGAAAGCCCATTTCCGACAGATCCGCGTAGACATGCACATCCATGGGCTGACTAGGGTCGAGGAACAGCGTGGTGGCCTGCTCTTCGGGCAGATAGCTGCAAGAGTGGGGCTGAGTGGCATAAAACTTCAGGCGCGCCAACTCGGTCATGATCAACCCTCGGGTATGCTTTGGATTAAGTGTAAGCCAGGCTGGGAAAAGTCGCCTAGGAAACCCAGGTGGCCGTGTTGGGTTGATCGAGATGCTGGCGCAAATAGCCGGCAAAACTGCTGCGCGGTATGGCGCGTGCACCGAGGCTGTGCAGATGATCGGTAGGCATCTGGCAATCGATCAGCACGAAGCCCCATTGCTTGAGGTGTCTGACCAGGGTCGCGAAACCGAACTTCGAGGCGTTGTCGGCACGACTGAACATCGACTCGCCGAAAAACAGTTGGCCCATCGCCAGGCCGTAGAGCCCGCCGACCAGTTCACCTTGATCCCAGACCTCGACCGAGTGCGCATGCCCGCGCCTATGCAGTTCCAGGTAGGCGTCCTGCATCGCTTCGGTGATCCAGGTGCCATCGGCATACTCGCGCGGAGCGGCACAGGCGCGGATCACCGAGGCGAAATCGCGGTCGAAGGTCACCTCATAACGTTGCTGGCGCAGCAGCTTGTTCAGGCTGCGCGAGACATGCAGTTCGTCTGGAAACAGCACGGTGCGCGGATCGGGCGACCACCAGAGAATCGGCTGGCCTTCCGAGAACCACGGAAAGCAGCCATGGCGATAGGCCTGGACCAGGCGGTCGGCGGACAGGTCGCCGCCGGCCGCCAGCAAGCCATTGGGGTCGCGCATGGCTTTTTCCAGCGGCGGAAAGGTCAGGGTGTTGCGTTGTAACCAAGTCAGCATGGCATCCGGGCTTGCAGAAGGGGAGGGCGATGACGGGCTGGGGGCCCGCCTTGAAGTGAGCCGTCAAACGGTGGGAATGTCGTCGAGGAATTTCTCGGCGTCCAGCGCCGCCATGCAGCCGGCCCCGGCGGACGTCACCGCCTGGCGGTAAACATGATCGGCAACGTCGCCGGCGGCGAACACGCCCTCGATTTCGGTGGCGGTGGCATCGCCTTCGCTACCACCCTTGACCAGCAGATAACCGTCACGCATGTTCAGTTGGCCTTCGAACAGGTCGGTGTTGGGCTTGTGGCCGATGGCGATGAACACGCCAGCCAGTGGCAACTCAATGGTTGCGCCAGTATGGCTGTCGCGAAGGCGGGCGCCGGTCACGCCGCTGGCATCGCCCAGAACTTCGTCCAGATTTTGATTCCAGTGCAGGCGGATATTGCCCGTGGCGGCTTTTTCGAACAGTTTGTCTTGAAGAATCTTCTCGGAACGCAGTTTGTCGCGTCGGTGAATCAGGTGGACTTCCTTGGCAATATTCGACAGGTACAGCGCTTCTTCAACCGCCGTGTTACCGCCGCCGACCACCGCGACCACCTGATTGCGGTAGAAGAAACCGTCGCAGGTAGCGCAGGCGGAAACCCCTTTGCCGGCAAATGCCTCTTCCGATGGCAGTCCGAGGTATTGCGCCGAGGCGCCGGTGGCAATAATCAGGGCGTCGCAGGTGTAGGTGCCGTTGTCGCCGGTGAGCTCGAACGGGCGCTGTTGCAACTTGGCGGTGTGGATGTGGTCGTAAACAATCTCTGTATCAAAGCGTTCGGCGTGTTTCTGCATGCGTTCCATCAGCACCGGGCCGGTCAGGCCTTCGACGTCGCCGGGCCAGTTGTCGACTTCGACAGTGGTGGTCAATTGGCCACCAGCCTGCAGGCCAGTAATGACGGTGGGTTTGAGGTTCGCGCGAGCGGCATAAACGGCGGCGCTGTAACCGGCAGGGCCGGAACCGAGGATAATCAGGCGTGAATGCTTCGCTTCGCTCATAAAAACACCTCATAAGCCTTTGTCACAAAAGAGAATGCATGCTCAAATTGAACCGCGCATAAAATGCTGTTGGCTATGCTACACCGAAGCCGCTGGCGTGGCATCGGGCGGACAAACCCGTACAATGCCGCTTTGTATCCACATGTTGGATAATATTGGTATTCAAAGATCGCAGCCTGCGGCAGCTCCTACGGGTTTTGGAATGCAGGGCCCGAGTGTTAAAAGTAGCTCCAGTTGTGCTAATTAACTTTGTTACCTGCTCGGATTGAGCAGTTTTTTGTAGTCAATCAACAGTTGGGCGCGCTACAGGCGCAGGAAAAGACGCGTTTTGAAGAAATCCACCGCTACACCTAAAACAGTAGTTCCGCTCTGGCGTCAGCAACTGCACTACCGATTGAAGGAAGGTGCACTGATTGCCATCGGAGCCTTATGCCTGTTCCTGATGATGGCATTGCTGACTTACGGCAAGGACGATCCGGGCTGGAGTCATAACAGCAAAATTGAAGACGTGCAGAACTTCGGCGGCCCCGCGGGCTCCTACAGCGCCGATATCCTGTTCATGGTGCTGGGCTATTTCGCTTATATCTTCCCGCTGCTGTTAGCGATCAAGACCTATCAGATTTTCCGTCATCGCCATGAAACCTGGGAATGGAGCGGCTGGCTGTTTTCCTGGCGCCTGATCGGCCTGGTGTTCCTGGTGCTGTCGGGCGCGGCCCTGGCGCATATCCACTTCCATGCAGCCACCGGCTTGCCGGCGGGCGCCGGTGGTGCGCTGGGCGAAAGCCTCGGCGATTTGGCAAAGAACGCATTGAACATCCAGGGCAGTACCCTGATGTTCATCGCGCTGTTCCTGTTCGGCCTGACGGTGTTCACCGACCTCTCCTGGTTCAAGGTCATGGATGTCACTGGCAAGATCACTCTCGACCTGTTCGAACTGTTCCAGGGTGCGGCCAATCGCTGGTGGGCGGCGCGTACCGAGCGCAAGCAACTGGTTGCGCAATTGCGTGAAGTCGACAGCCGGGTCAACGAAGTGGTGGCCCCGACCGTGACCGACAAGCGTGAACAGGCCAAGGTCAAGGAACGCTTGATCGAACGTGAGCAGGCGCTGAGCAAGCACATGTCCGATCGCGAGAAGCAGGTGCCGCCGGTGATTGCCCCAGCGCCGCCCAAAGCGCCGCTGCCAAGCAAGCGCGTGGAAAAAGAGAAGCAGGCACCGCTGTTCGTCGACAGTGCGGTTGAAGGGACCTTGCCGCCGATCTCGATTCTCGACCCGGCGGAAAAGAAACAACTCAACTATTCCCCTGAATCCCTGGCTGCAGTCGGCCACTTGCTGGAAATCAAACTCAAGGAATTCGGCGTCGAAGTTTCGGTCGACTCGATTCATCCCGGCCCGGTGATTACCCGTTACGAGATTCAACCGGCCGCGGGGGTCAAGGTCAGCCGTATTTCCAACCTGGCCAAGGATCTGGCGCGTTCGCTGGCGGTGACCAGCGTGCGGGTGGTGGAAGTGATTCCCGGCAAGACCACCGTCGGTATCGAGATTCCCAATGAAGACCGGCAGATCGTGCGCTTCTCCGAAGTGCTGTCGACACCTGAGTACGATAACTTCAAGTCCCCGGTCACCCTGGCCCTGGGCCACGATATCGGCGGTAAACCGGTCATCACCGACCTGGCAAAAATGCCTCACCTGCTCGTTGCCGGTACCACCGGTTCCGGTAAGTCGGTGGGGGTGAACGCGATGATCCTGTCGATCCTGTTCAAGTCTGGCCCGGAAGACGCCAAGATGATCATGATCGACCCGAAAATGCTCGAGCTGTCGATCTACGAAGGCATTCCGCATTTGCTCTGCCCGGTAGTGACTGACATGAAGGACGCGGCCAATGCCCTGCGCTGGAGCGTCGCCGAGATGGAACGGCGCTACAAACTGATGGCGAAGATGGGCGTGCGTAACCTGGCGGGCTTCAATGCCAAGATCAAGGAAGCTCAGGACGCCGGAACGCCGTTGACCGATCCTTTGTACAAGCGCGAAAGTATTCATGACGAGGCGCCGCTGCTGGTCAAGTTGCCGACCATCGTGGTCGTGGTCGACGAATTCGCCGACATGATGATGATCGTCGGCAAGAAGGTCGAAGAACTGATCGCCCGTATCGCGCAAAAGGCCCGGGCAGCCGGTATCCACTTGATCCTTGCGACCCAGCGTCCGTCGGTTGACGTGATTACCGGTTTGATCAAGGCGAACATTCCCACGCGTATGGCGTTCCAGGTATCGAGCAAGATCGATTCGCGAACCATCATCGATCAGGGCGGCGCCGAACAGCTGTTGGGTCACGGTGACATGCTCTACATGCCGCCCGGCACCAGCCTGCCGATCCGGGTCCACGGTGCGTTCGTGTCCGACGAAGAGGTGCACCGGGTGGTTGAAGCCTGGAAACTGCGCGGCGCGCCGGAATACAACGACCAGATCCTCGCGGGTGTCGAAGAAGCCGGTAGTGGCTTTGAAGGCGGCAGCGGCGGCGATGAAGACAGCGAATCCGATGCGCTCTACGACGAAGCGGTGCAGTTCGTTCTGGAAAGCCGTCGCGCATCCATCTCCGCGGTTCAGCGCAAGCTGAAAATCGGCTACAACCGCGCCGCCCGCATGATCGAAGCCATGGAAATGGCCGGGGTCGTCACTTCCATGAATACCAACGGTTCCCGTGAAGTCCTGGCTCCAGGCCCGGTGCGCGACTGATTTGAATTGAACAGCGGCGGGGCAGTGATGCGCCGCCACTCTCCCCACGAATGTTATGAGGACTCCCATGCGCTTTATCCGCATGCTGTTGTTGCCGGTACTGGCTTTAACCACTCTCTCGGCCCATGCCGACAGCAAAGATGTGGCGCGTCTGACCCAGTTGCTCGAAAAGTCGCAGACCCTGACGGCGCGTTTCTCGCAGCTGACCCTCGATGGCAGCGGCACTCAGTTGCAGGAAACTACCGGTGAAATGTCCCTGCAGCGCCCTGGCCTGTTCTACTGGCACACCGACGCACCGCAAGAGCAACTGATGGTTTCCGATGGCAAGAAGGTTTCCCTGTGGGATCCTGACCTGGAGCAGGTCACCATCAAGAAGCTCGATCAGCGCCTGACCCAGACCCCGGCCTTGCTGCTGTCCGGCGACGTGTCGAAGATCAGTGAAAGCTTCGACATCAGCGCCAAGGAAGCCGGCGGCGTGATCGACTTCACCCTCAAGCCGAAAACCAAGGACACCCTGTTCGACAGCCTGCGCCTGTCGTTCCGCAATGGTCTGGTCAATGACATGCAACTGATCGACAGCGTCGGCCAGCGCACCAATATCCTGTTCACCGGGGTGAAGGCCAACGAGCCGATTCCGGCGTCCAAGTTCAGGTTCGACATCCCCAAGGGTGCCGACGTGATCCAGGAATAATCCGCAGGACTTGTAGGAGCGAGCTTGCTCGCGATAAACCCGAGCACGCCGCGGGGTGTCTGGCTTGCAGCGTTATCGTTGACGACCATCGTCGGAACGCCGCCCGGAGCAAGCTCGCTCCTAGATCGGCATCCGGACCCAGTGGAGGTTTCATAAGTAGTGATGGATCTGTTTCGAAGTGCTCCGATCGCTCAACCGTTGGCAGCGCGCCTGCGCGCTGCCAACCTGGATGAATACGTCGGTCAGGAACACCTGCTCGCTCGTGGCAAGCCTCTGCGTGAGGCCCTGGAGCAGGGTGCCCTGCACTCGATGATTTTCTGGGGGCCGCCGGGGGTGGGTAAAACCACCCTGGCGCGGCTGCTGGCGGAAGTCTCGGACGCGCATTTCGAAACGGTCTCGGCGGTATTGGCCGGGGTCAAGGAGATTCGCCAGGCGGTGGAAATCGCCAGGCAGCAGGCCGGGCAATACGGCCGCCGGACCATCCTGTTCGTCGACGAAGTGCATCGCTTCAACAAGTCGCAACAGGACGCTTTTCTGCCCTACGTCGAAGACGGCACCCTGATTTTTATCGGAGCGACCACGGAAAACCCGTCGTTCGAGCTGAACAATGCACTGCTGTCCCGGGCTCGGGTCTACGTCCTCAAAAGCCTCGACGAAGCGGCGCTGCGCAAACTGGTACAGCGCGCACTCACTGAAGAACGCGGCCTCGGCAAACGCCAGCTGAGCCTCAGTGACGAAGGTTTCAAGATGCTGTTGACGGCCGCTGACGGTGACGGCAGGCGTTTGCTCAACCTGCTGGAGAATGCCTCCGACCTGGCCGAAGACGGCACTGAAATCGGCATCGAGCTGCTGCAAAGCCTGTTGGGTGATACCCGCCGGCGCTTCGACAAGGGCGGCGAAGCCTTCTACGACCAAATTTCGGCGCTGCACAAGTCAGTGCGTGGTTCCAACCCGGACGGTGCGCTGTACTGGTTTGCGCGCATGCTCGACGGCGGCTGCGATCCGCTGTACCTGGCGCGGCGCGTGGTGCGCATGGCCAGTGAAGACATCGGCAATGCCGATCCGCGCGCGTTGAGCCTGTGTCTCGCCGCCTGGGACGTGCAGGAGCGCCTGGGCAGTCCCGAAGGCGAGTTGGCGGTGGCCCAGGCCATCACCTATCTGGCCTGCGCGCCGAAAAGCAATGCGGTGTACATGGGCTTCAAGGCCGCCATGCGCAGCGCGGCCGAGCACGGCTCGCTGGAAGTGCCGCTGCATTTGCGCAATGCGCCGACCAAGCTGATGAAACAGCTGGGCTATGGTGACGAATACCGTTACGCCCACGATGAGCCCGAGGCCTATGCCGCCGGTGAGGACTATTTCCCGGACGAACTTGAGCCGCAGCACTTCTACCAGCCGGTGCCCCGTGGCCTTGAACTGAAGATCGGCGAGAAACTCAATCATCTTGCCGCGCTGGACCGGCTCAGTCCCCGACAGCGGAGAAAGCCTTGATTCCATTGATTGTCGCGGTCTCCGTGGGTGGAGTTGCCGGGACCCTGCTGCGCTTTGCCACAGGTAACTGGATCAATGCTAATTGGCCGCGGCACTTCTATACCGCGACGCTGGCCGTTAATATCGTGGGCTGCCTGTTGATCGGCATCTTATACGGTCTGTTTTTGCTCCGCCCGGAGGTGCCGCTTGAGGTGCGTGCCGGGTTGATAGTGGGCTTCCTCGGCGGCCTGACGACTTTTTCATCCTTTTCACTGGATACGCTGCGCTTGCTGGAAACCGGGCAAGCGCCGCTGGCCTTGGGCTATGCGGCAATCAGCGTATTCGGCGGGCTGCTCGCGACCTGGGCTGGCCTGTCCTTGACCAAACTTTGATAAACGAGAGACCGACATGCTCGATTCCAAACTGTTACGTAGTAACCTGCAGGACGTAGCGGACCGCCTGGCATCCCGTGGCTTCACCCTGGATGTCGCGCGCATCGAAGCGCTGGAAGAACAGCGCAAGATCGTCCAGACCCGCACCGAACAACTGCAGGCTGAACGTAATGCGCGCTCCAAATCCATCGGTCAGGCCAAGCAGCGCGGCGAAGACATAGCGCCGCTGATGGCGGATGTCGAGCGCATGGCCAATGAACTCAATAGCGGTAAAGTCGAGCTGGATGCGATTCAGACCGAGCTGGACTCGATTCTGCTGAACATCCCCAACCTGCCGCATGAGTCCGTGCCGATTGGCGCCGATGAAGAAGCCAACGTTGAAGTGCGCAGCTGGGGCACACCGACGGCCTTCGACTTCGAGGTCAAGGATCACGTCGCCCTGGGCGAGAAATTCGGCTGGCTGGATTTCGAGACCGCGGCCAAGCTCTCTGGCGCGCGATTCGCGCTGCTGCGTGGGCCGATCGCGCGTCTGCATCGCGCACTGGCGCAGTTCATGATCAACCTGCATATCAACGAACACGGCTACGAAGAGGCTTATACCCCGTACCTGGTTCAGGCCCCGGCCTTGCAGGGCACCGGCCAGTTGCCGAAGTTCGAAGAAGATCTGTTCAAGATCAGCCGCGAAGGCGAAGCCGATCTGTATCTGATCCCGACCGCTGAAGTGTCGCTGACCAACATCGTATCCGGCGAGATTCTCGATTCGAAGCTGCTGCCGATGAAGTTCGTCGCTCACACGCCATGCTTCCGCAGTGAAGCCGGCGCGTCGGGCCGCGACACCCGCGGGATGATTCGCCAGCACCAGTTCGACAAGGTCGAGATGGTCCAGATCGTTGAGCCATCGACGTCGATGGAAGCGCTGGAAGGCCTGACCGGCAACGCCGAGAAGGTCCTGCAATTGCTCGAGCTGCCGTATCGCGTACTGGCGCTGTGCACCGGCGACATGGGCTTCAGCGCGGTCAAGACCTATGACCTCGAAGTCTGGATCCCGAGCCAGGACAAATACCGCGAGATTTCCTCGTGCTCCAACTGCGGCGACTTCCAGGCCCGACGCATGCAGGCGCGCTTCCGTAACCCGGAAACCGGCAAACCTGAACTGGTTCACACCCTGAACGGTTCCGGTCTGGCGGTTGGTCGTACTCTGGTGGCGGTGCTGGAAAACTATCAGCAGGCCGACGGTTCGATCCGTGTACCGGCGGTGCTCAAGCCGTACATGGGTGACATCGAGGTCATCGGCTAAATGGACTATCTGCCGCTGTTCCACAACCTGCGCGGCAGCCGCGTATTGGTCGTCGGTGGGGGGGAGATTGCCTTGCGCAAATCCCGCCTGCTGGCCGATGCCGGTGCGCTGCTGCGGGTAGTTGCGCCTGAAATAGAAATCCAGCTGCGCGAACTGGTGCAGAACAGCGGCGGTGAGTGCGTCTTGCGCGGTTATGCCGAGGCCGATCTCCAGGGCTGCGTGCTGATCATTGCCGCCACCGACGACCAACAGCTGAATGCGCAGGTGTCCAGAGATGCGCAGCAGCGATGCGTGCCGGTCAACGTGGTCGATGCTCCGGCATTATGCAGCGTGATTTTCCCGGCGATCGTCGATCGCTCGCCCTTGGTGATTGCGGTTTCCAGTGGCGGCGATGCGCCAGTGCTGGCACGGCTGATTCGGGCCAAGCTGGAAACCTGGATTCCGTCGACCTACGGTCAGTTGGCCGGTCTGGCGGCGCGGTTTCGCACCGAGGTCAAAGGTCTGTTCCCGGATGTGCAGCAGCGGCGGGCATTCTGGGAAGATGTTTTCCAGGGTCCCATTGCTGATCGCCAATTGGCCGGGCAGGGCGCCGAAGCCGAGCGCCTGCTGCTGGAGAAAATCAATGGCACTGCGCCTGTGGCAACGGGCGAGGTTTATCTGGTTGGGGCCGGGCCGGGCGATCCGGACCTGCTGACGTTCCGCGCCCTGCGTTTGATGCAGCAAGCGGATGTGGTGTTGTACGACCGTCTGGTTGCACCGGCGATCCTCGAGCTGTGCCGGCGTGATGCCGACCGGGTCTACGTCGGCAAGCGTCGGGCTGATCACGCCGTGCCTCAGGAGCAGATCAACCAGCAATTGGTGGATCTGGCCAGACAGGGCAAACGGGTGCTGCGCCTCAAAGGCGGCGATCCGTTCATCTTCGGCCGTGGCGGCGAAGAGATCGAAGAACTGGCGGCGCAGGGCATTCCGTTCCAGGTAGTGCCAGGTATCACCGCGGCCAGCGGTTGTGCGGCTTATGCCGGGATTCCCCTGACTCATCGTGATTATGCGCAGTCGGTGCGGTTCATCACCGGGCACCTGAAGGATGGCACCTCGGATTTGCCGTGGAGCGACCTCGTGGCCCCGGCGCAGACCCTGGTGTTCTACATGGGCTTGATCGGCTTGCCGATCATTTGCAATGAACTGATCAAGCACGGCCGTTCGGCAGATACGCCCGCGGCACTGATCCAGCAGGGCACCACCTCGAATCAGCGAGTCTTTACCGGCACCCTGGGCAACCTGCCACAGTTGGTCGCCGAGCATGAAGTTCATGCGCCGACCCTGGTGATAGTCGGGGAAGTGGTGCAGCTGCGCGAGAAGCTAAAGTGGTTTGAAGGGGCGCAGTCGCAGGTTTGACCTGAGTCGCCTGCCTTAAAAGATCGCAGCCTGCGGCAGCTCCTACAAAGTCCTTGTCCACCCGTGATTTATCGGGTGTACACAAAATCTGTAGGAGCTGCCGCAGGCTGCGATCTTTTTCGGGCTACACCTAAATCATCCTGCAATCATTTATTCTGCCAAACCCCTTTCCCGCTCAACCGCTCCCGATCATGACTGGCATTGAAATCCTGCGCCGGCCCCTTCGGCACGATGCCGGTGGGATTGATCGTCCGATGGCTCGAGTAGTAGTGCCCCTTGATGTGGTTGAAGTCCACGGTCTCGGCAATGCCCGGCCACTGATACAGCTCCCGTAGCCAGTTCGACAGATTCGGGTAATCGGCAATCCGTCGCAGATTGCACTTGAAGTGGCTGTAATACACCGCGTCGAAGCGAATCATTGTGGTGAACAGGCGGATATCGGCTTCGGTGAGGTATTCACCCGCTAGATAGCGCTGGCCGTCCAGGCGCTTTTCCAGCCAGTCGAGTTCACTGAACAGCTCATCGAAGGCTTGTTCATAGGCCTTCTGCGAAGTAGCGAAGCCGGCGCGATAGACGCCGTTGTTTACCGCCGGATAGATCCGCGCGTTCAATTCGTCGATCGTCGCCCGCAGCGGTTGCGGGTAGAAGTCCAGGCGATTGCCGGTCAGTTCGTCGAAGGCACTGTTGAACATGCGGATGATTTCCGCCGATTCGTTGTTGACGATGCGTTTGTGCTTATTGTCCCAGAGCATCGGTACTGTGACCCGACCGGTGTAGTCGGCGGTATCTGCGGTGTAGCGCTGATGCAGATAGGTCAGGTTGTCCAGGCGGTCGCCGCTGGAGCCGAAAGCTTTATCGAAGGTCCAGCCGTTTTCCAGCATCAACCAACTGACGACGGAGACATCGATCAGGCTTTCAAGGCCTTTGAGTTTGCGCAAGATCAGCGTGCGGTGGGCCCAGGGGCAGGCGAGCGACACATAGAGGTGATAACGGCCGGCCTCGGCCGGGAAACCGCCTTCACCGGTCGGACCCGGCTGGCCATCGGCAGTCAGCCAGTTACGGCGCTGGGCTTGTTCGCGCTGGAACTCGCCGTCTTTGCCGCTCTCGTACCACTGGTCATGCCAGCGCCCTTCAATCAGCAAACCCATCAGAAACTCCTCGGCTAATAAGCGTTGGAGTTCAGTCTAATCCGATGAGTTCGAACAAAAAGCGCAAAGCTTGGGCGTTAATGATCGGTTAAATCGATTTGTCCCGCGCATCCCAGTATTGCTGAGCCAGTTCGAACGCCTGCTCCCGCGGCGTGCCGAGGCCCCGCAGGGCCAGGGCCATGGTCGAGATCAGCGCCAGTTGCGGGTAACTGTCCTGCACCTCGCCACGCCACAACGCGGTCAATTGCTCGGGGTCCAGGGTCGCGGGTTTGACGTGTCGTTGGGCCGACAGTGCCGGCCATTCCTCATCCCAGCTTTCGCCACCGGTGGTGCCGTACAAATGGCTGATGGAATCGGGGTTGATTTCGATCTCGCCGCCATCGCCTTTGATGACGATGCTGTTGTCACCCAGCAGGCCACTGGCATCGCGGTGCACGCCCTGATAACCGGGATGGAAAATACTTTGCAGGCCACAACGAGCGCCCAACGGATTGAGAATCCGCGCCAGGGAATGGATGGGCGAACGCAAACCGAGGGTATTGCGCAGATCGATCATTCGTTGCATCTGCGGCGCCCAATCGCCGAGCGGGATAAACGCCAGATTGCCTTGCTCCAGCGCGGTCCCGACCTGCTGCCAATTGCGGCACAACGGGATCTGCAATAGCTCGAGCAACTGCTCGCTGTACAGCCGGCCGGCGGTATGCGCGCCGCCGCCGTGCATTAGAATGCGCACGCCGTTCTGCGCCAGGCATTTTGCGGCCAGCAGGTACCACGGCAGATGACGTTTCTTGCCGGCATAGGTCGGCCAGTCCAGATCAACCTTCAACGCCGGTGCGTTCAATCGCTCACGCAGCGCTTCGGTAAAGCCGGCCAGCTCTTCCGGGCTTTCTTCCTTGTGCCGCAACAGCATCAGGAAAGCGCCGAGCTGGGTGTCCTCGACTTTTTCGTCGAGCAGCATGCCCATGGCCTCCCGCGCTTCTTCGCGAGTCAGACTGCGGGCACCGCGCTTGCCTTTGCCAAGGATTCGCACGAATTGGGCGAAAGGGTGCTCGGCGGGAGTTTCAGTGATCAACGGCGCAAAATCAGTCATAAGCAATTAGTCGGTTTGGGCAGGCCCGCCAGCTTGGCGGCAAGTTTGGCGGGAGTGCCTTTGAACAGTCGGTTCAGGTGCAGGCTGTTGCCCTTGTCCGGGCCCAGCTTCAATGTGGTGTACTTGATCAGCGGACGGGTCGCCGGAGACAGCTGGAACTCTTGATAAAAGCCGCGCAGCAGCTCGAGGATTTCCCAGTGCTCCGGGCTCAGCTCGAGTTCTTCGGCAGCGGCCAGCGCACTGGCGACCTCGGTGGACCAATCGCTCAGGTTGACCAGATAACCGTCTTTATCAAGGTCGATGCTCTGTGCACCTACGATCAACGAGCTCATAGCCAGCTGTTGACCTTGTCATAGTGAATCGACAGCTCGACAAACCCTGGGTAATCGACGTTTTTCACCCAATCGGGGACTTCCAGGCCACGGGCCTGACAGTCTTCCTCGAGGACAAACAAGCGCAACGTATCGATCCGTGCTTGCAGCGCGTTGAACGGTGCGCTGCCGGGTTGCAGGGCATACAGCGCGTCACCGCAGAGCAGGAGGGCATCCTGCGCGCCAAGCAGGCGCAGGCAACTGGTCAGCCGGTTATCGGTAAACGGCGAGTGGGATAACACATGCAAAGTCGACATCAGAGGGTAATAACCTGGTCGTAACTATCAATAATCGAGGAGAGTTGCTCCGGGTCCAGCAACTGCACAGTGTCCATGTTCAGCGCCGATGGTGCAAAACCACGTTCCTTGACACTGTTGCCGCAGGCAAACACATCCTCTACGCCAAACAGCGACAAGGCTTGCAGATTGGCGCTCAGATCCTTTTGCTGAACGGCTTTGGCGTTCTGTGCCGGCGCGAGCTGGAATACCCCGTCATCGAGAAACAACAGGCCGATCGGCAAATCAAAGGCGCCGCCTGCCAGCACGATATCCAGCGCTTCACGAGCGCCGGGGCCGGACCAGGGTGCCTGCCGGCTGATAATCAGCAAGGATTTAGGCATTTCATGGCCCTCCGAAACATATCAAGCGGTCGGCCGCTTGCACGGCGTCATGCAGTTGCCCGAGTCCGGACAACTCCCAGGGCGCGCTCAAATTGACCGCAGAACGCTGATACCGCCGGGCTTCCTCTTCATTCAGTACGCCACGGCGCAAGGCGGCAGCGATACACACCACGCCGTCGAGCTGATGCTCGGTGACGAACGCGCGCCATTGCCGGGGCAGGTCCAGCTCATCCTGCGGGGTAACCGTAGTGTCCTGAGCGTTGTAAACGCCATCCTGATAGAAAAACAGCCGCACGATCTGGTGCCCGCCGGCCAGCGCAGCCTGGGCAAACAGCAGGGCGCGGCGCGAGGAGGGCGCATGGGCGGCGGAGAAAAGGGCAATGGCGAACTTCATGACGAACTCTGTCAGCAAACCTGGGGCAATGATAAAGCTTTATCGCCCCATCGGCGAAATCCGTTTCACCGGGCCTGACCGTAATGCCGGCTTGCCAAAGATCAGCGCGGCATATAACCCAATTGCCAGCGATGGGGGATTTTCAGCGAGGCAACACCGAGAATCGCCGCCAACAAGCCGCTGACGAACAGCGCCTTGATCCCCAGTTGATGCTCGAGCAGCGCACCGAGCACAGCGCCGGCAAACATCCCGGTCCAGGGTATCAACTGCACCCGTCAGCCATTCCTCCGTTCCCCAAGCATCCAGCGTCCGAGGCCCCGGCCAAAACGCGAAAGCGCGCCGGTCACGTAGGTCAGTCCGACGGGCAGGCCGTTGACCTCTTCGACGGCGGCGTTAAGCATGCCCATGGCAATGATCGCCGCCAGCAAGGCTGGTAACTGTGTTTCAAACGGCCAGACCGCGGCGGCGCACAGCAAGGTAGCAATGCACAACAGCAAGGGCAGGGCGCGCCGACCGCCGATTCGACTGACGACAATGCCCAAGGCATTGCCGACGATAAAGGTGACGACGAGGATAAGCAGCCGCAGGGTCAATCCCGGGTCACCGTCGCTGATCGCTACCGCCAGACGCGTAGTGTTGCCGCTCATGAAGGAGACGAAGTCGCCGGTGGCCATGAAGCCTATGGCATCGGTCATCCCGGCTAGTACCGAAAGGCTCGCGACCAGGCACATTCCGATGCGTCCGCGCCATTTCTGGGTGTGCCGCAGGCCGGGGTGAGAATGGTTTTTAGGTGAGGTGGGCAGCATCAGCGAAATGTCATCGGCAAAGATCCTTTATAGGCGCTATCGAGCTATAGGCGCTATAGGGCTTTGGTCACTGGTCGAGATCATGCAATTGACAATATTGCTCCCAGTCCATGCCGGCCATTTCAGCCACCTCCTTGTGTACCTCCATTCTCCGGGTCTGGTAGTCCTGGGGCGATGCGGCGGTCAGCTGCAACGTCAGCTCCCAGGCAAACAGGCCCTGGCGCTCGGCTTCTGCTTCGAACGCTTCATGCAGACGCTCCTCGCGGTACTGTTCCAGCGTCTCGCCCCTGGCCTGGGCAGCCAAAGGATTCAGGTGATCGAGCTGCTCCTTGAGCTGCGGGTGTTGCAGCAGGAATTTATCCAGAGCCAGCTGGTGATGGGGTTCGATCGGCGGCATCGGCGGTCCTTGATGGTTTGCTTGATTGTCGGGTGTAGCCACCCATGAATACGTACCACGATCTATAGTGATATTCCATGCCTCCAAATAGAAGCGAGAGTGCGATGAAACGATCCATTCTATTTTTGCTTGGCGCATTGGTCGCGACGCCGCTCTTTGCCGCGGACGACCTGTGCGCGATCAATCTGCAAAAGATCAGAGAGCTGAAAGCGACCCCGGTGATGGGCCAGCCTCAACTGGATAAAATTCGAAATGCGCGAATGGAAGCGGAAAAAGCCCAAGCCGCTGGCGACACTCAAAAGTGCATAAACCTGACCAATCGGGCTTTACAGGACATTAATAACGCTCAAAAAAACCAGTGACGAGGGAGGCCGGGCCGGCATCCCGGCACGGTCATGTATCGGATTGCGTGAAGCCTGGCTCCTACTTGTAGCCCAGGCAGGGCGGGAGGTTGCCATGAGCTATCAATCGATAACCGAAGAGCAGTGGGCTACGGTCACTTGCGCCGCGGAAGAGGCGCAGGAGCTGAAAAAGTACGCAGTCAGGTTGACCGTGAAGTTGAAGGAATATTTCGATGACGAACACTCGAGAGAGCGCCTCGGGGTGAAGTTCGAGGTTCTTGGAGATGACACTTCCTGGAGGATTGAATCGCCGTTTGGTGTGGCCAGGGCGCAACTGCGGATTTTCACCAATGAAGCCGGCCTGTACGCGAAATACCTCATCGAAAGACAGAATAAATGTCCCGCGGATCAACCGGTCTGGCAGCCGATATGGGCCATTCATATCACCCTGCAAGGCGTGGCCCATCCAGGGCACGACAGCGCGGAACCGATCAACCTCAGGGCTTCGTCTAACCATGCCGACGATGCCATAGGGGGTTTGGGGCTTTCCTTGCTCTATGCGCTGGGGCAGGAGTAGCAGGCGTATATTATTAATAGTATCGACCAGGCAGTAGCGGATAACCCGGGACGTTTGGAGGTGCGATATGAGCCAGTATCAGCGACTTTTTCTGATAGCAGGTGAAACCATGCGCCACTCGCCGGCGATGGAGCGGGCGGTCGCGATTGCCGACGCCACGGATGCAGCGCTGCATATCGCGGTGTTCATCGAAGACTTCGACCTGATGCGGTTAATGAAGGGCAGCAAGCAACAACGCGAGACCAGTCGGCAAGAGAACGAGCAGTGGCTCATGGATGAAGCGGATCTGCTACGCCACAAAGGCCTCGAAGTGACCACCGAAGTGGTGGTGACCCGCGATCCGTTGCAAGAGATTCTCGACCATGTGGCTCAGATGCGGCCGGACCTGGTGATCAAGGACCTGCACCACGAATCGGCGCTCAAGGGCGCGGTCATGACGCCCCTGGATTGGCAACTGCTGCGCCGTTGTCCAGTTGCGGTGCATCTGGTCAGCGAGGTCCGCTGTCCGCTGCCAAGGGTGGTCGTGGCGGCTGTTGATCCGGCACATCCGGCGGGGCAGATCCACGGGATCAACGACAGCATCATTCAGGCCGCACAGGACCTGGCCGAGCAATGCGACGCCGAGCTGCATCTGCTGCATGCCTACGATCTGAGCCACACTCAAATAGCCGATGCGGGTGCGGGCGCCGTAACCATGCCGGGCTTCGGCGCCGACGTGCGTCGCTCCCTTGAAAAAACCTTTGCTGCACTGGCCAGGCAGTACGAGGTGCCAGTCGAGCGCCAGCACTTCATCGCCGGGCCGCTGACCAAGGCCCTGGCTAACTTCGTCGCCCATAGCCGGGCCGATGTGATCGTCATGGGCAATGTGCATCACAAAGGGCTAGGCAAGCTGATTGGCAGCACCACCGAGCATGTTCTGCAGCACGTACACTGCAACGTGTTGGCCATAGAGGGTGAGTCGATCGATAAGCAAGGCGGCTGAATGGGCTTAAGCTCAGGCCGTCGCAATCGACGCCCTTCAGGAAACACTCTCGCAGAGTGCTGCCTGGAGGGCATCCGGCCGACACTCTGGTTACTCAAGCTTGGCTGCCACCCCAGACTCCACTGGCCGCCGTGCGCCGCACATAATCGGAAAAGTCCCGGGGAGGGCGACCGAGCGCGCGCTGCACGCCGTCGGCTATTGGCGTGTTGCGGCCGTCCAGCACCGTGGTGAACAGGTAGAGCACCAGATCGATCAGCTCTGTGGGGAGCAGGCTCTGTTCCAGCGCCTCGCGATAAGCCTGGGTTGGCACACTGACGAAGCGGATGTCGCGACCGGTGGCGCGGGCGATTTCGTCGACAGCCTCGGCGAAGGTCAGGGCGCGCGGACCGGTCAGTTCATAGAGTTGACCGGCATGCCCGGAACTGGTCAGGGCCGCGACGGCAATCTCTGCGATGTCCTCGACGTCGACGAAAGGTTCGGCCACCGGGCCGACCGGCAGCGCGAGTTCGCCCTCGAGTATCGGTTCGAGGAAATGCGCCTCGCTGAAATTCTGGTAGAACCAACTCGCACGCAGCACCGTCCATTCGGCGCCGGACGCCTGTAATAGTTGTTCGGCTTGGGCCGCCTCGATCTCACCGCGCCCCGACAGCAGCACCAGCTTGCGGGCGCCGCTTTCGAGCGCCTGATTAATAAAGGCCCGGACTGTCTCGAGGGCATTCGGCACCGCGAGGTCCGGCTGGTAGGAAATATACACGGCCTGGACTCCATCAAGCACGGAGCTCCAGGTGGAGCGGTCTTCCCAGTCGAAGGGCGGGTTCGCCGCACGCGATCCGAGACGCACCGGGTGCCCGGCGGCTTGCAAGCGTTCGGCGATTCGCCGACCGGTTTTACCGTTGGCACCCAGCACCAGGATTAAGTCGTTAGAGGTGTTCATCAGGTTTGGCTCCGCTGAAATGTGAGTATTACTCACGTTTAAGAAGATGATAAACCCTCATGTTTTTCCGTCAAGCAACCCGGTTCACGAAACCGACGGAAGGCACAGCTTGGCGCTCTTTGTCATTCCAGAAATCCGGTGCTAAGGTGAGTACTCGTCACATTTAACTTTTCACATTTAACTTCAGGGGATCGCGCGAGTGGGGGAAAAAACGGCTGCTCAAACATCACCAGCGGCGGTGGAACCGGCACTGTCGGCGCGTCGTACGCCGACGCAACAGCGCAGCCGGGAACGGCTGGAGCGGATCTTGACGGTATCTACCGAGTTGATCGCGGCCAAGGGTAGCGATCAGGTGAAGATGAGCGAGATCGCCGAGCTGGCGCAAATCTCGATTGGTTCGCTCTATCAGTATTTCCCCGACAAAAGCACGGTCATCCGCACCCTGGCCGAGCGCTATAACGCCGAAAGCCGGCGCTGCATCGAAGCGGCCCTGGCTGGCGTCCAGGACCTCGATGGCTTGCGGATGGCCTATTCAGGCCTGCTGGACCAGTACTACCAGATCGTCCTCGCCACACCTGCGATGCGCGACATCTGGTCAGGCATGCAGGCCGACAGGCAACTGCTGGCGCTCGAACTTGAGGAAAGCCGCGCCGCCGGTGCGCTACTCGCCGAGGCGATGCGCCGCGTGCATCCAGACGCCGACCCGCAGCGAATGGCCGAGTCGGCGTTCCTGATCTGGCATCTGGGCGAGGCGACCATGCGCCTGGCCATCTCTTATGAGGTCGAGGAAGGGCGGGCGCTGGTGGAGGCTTTCAAGCGAATGTCCCTGCGCGAGATCATTCAGCCCCAGGCGGCTGATCCGCTTTAGTGCGTTTGATATGCCGGGCCTTTACCTCGTCGGCGTAGGCGAGCAGTCGCTTCTCGTTGGTCTCCAACAACTCACGAAGCCTGCGCATCGCCTGAGCGTCGGCGTCATCTCCGGCCCGATTCAATTGTTCAGTAATGCGCAGCAGTTCGACAGCCGACCACCGCAAGTCAGAGGCGACACCCTGAAGGTCGCGTCTTAGTTCCTGCTCTGATTCGTTGAGCCACATGATGTTCTCCTTCAAATACCCGCCACCTCCAGATGACTGATCGGGAGTCAGCGGGATTGAACAGGCACCGGTTGAAGTGCCATTGAATGGATTCAGCCTCTTCCAATACTAGCTGCTCGAGTGAATGACCCCGAGCTCCTTGCATCAGTTCCTTTAGCAGAGACTCAACGCCGGCCTGCTAGCCTGTATCCCGTACCGGTTTGCCTGGCTGCTGCCGATTGTCTTTACTGCCTTGTTGATCGGTGGCGCCGGGAAAATCGCCCGGGGTGCGCATTTGGCACGTCGCCAGTGGTTGTTCAACTCCCTTGGGAGGAGAGTCGGTCATGAATATCGAGCTTTCGGACGGGGTGGTCACGCTGCGGCTGTTCAGTAAATGGCTGCAGCCAGGGGCCGGCTCATGAGCAAGCCCGTTTTTTTTCGATGAGTCCTGGGTCGGTCACCTGCGTCACCATGAGCGAGTGACCCGCGCCGAGCTGAAGATCGAAGCCGCCGCCAGGCAGTTTCAGAGCGAGGGCGTTGCGGTGCGGATTCGCCATTTTATAAAGGGGTAAGCACTGCGCCCTGTAGGAGCGAGCTTGCTCGCGATGGACGTCAACGATAACGCGAGTTGTCTGAAGGAACGCGTCGCCCTTGAGTTCATCGCGAGCAAGCTCGCTCCTACAAGGCATTAGGGTAAGCCGGGGAAGTGTCTAGCGGCTCCGACCCTGCTTCCACCGCCTCAGCAACACCAGGTAGACAAACAGATTGATCAGCAGCACCAGAGCGCCCAGCCATAGTTGTATGTCGGGTGTCAGCCCGGCCGGATAAATCAGCGGCCACAGGTAATGCTCGATGAAACTGCTGGCATAACCGGCCTCGCCGGCGGCCCGGCGCATCTGGTTCTCCCATCCGGTCAGCGGGCAGGGCAAGTGGAAGACCTCGACCGCCACCCCCCAGGCCACCGCAGGCAGATGCCACCAGCACAGCGAGCGCCATTTCAGTACCAGCAGCCCACCGCCCAGCACGAAGAGAATGAACAGCAAATGAAACAGCACCAGCCCGTCGGCGGCTATTCGGTAGAGCATGTCGACTCCGGCGCTCCTGGCGGGTGGGGAGAGAACTCACCATAGCACCGCAGAACGCCAGTGATTCACAGGCAGGCCAGAATGCCGCAATGCCAGTCAGTGAACGGAAATCTATGGTCGGACGATCAACTGTGGCGAGGGAGCAAGCTCCCTCGCCACAGTTGTTGCGTTCGACAAGTGCGCGGGCTCATCCCACACACGCATACACCACCAGCTCCACCAGCATTTCCTCCCTGGCCAGGCCCGCAACCACCACTGCGGCGCGGTTGGGGAAGGGCGCCTGGAAGTACTCGGTGTAGAGCGCGTTCACGGTGGCCAGGTAGCTGCGGTCGATAACGTAGATCAGTACCTGGGTGACCGCGTCGAGCGAGCTACCGGCGGCCTCCAGGGTATGACGCAAGTTGTCCAGCGTCTGCCGGGTTTGTGCTTCGATGCCACCCGCCACTACCTGGCCTTGGCGGTCGATGGGGATCTGTGCGGTGTACAGCGTGCCTTTGCCGACCACGGCCCACTCCATTGGAGCACGAGAGGCAAAGAGGTCGGTCTTGATGGCATGTTTCATCGGTCAAAATCCTGGTTCAGGTATGAAAAAATCAATCCCGGGGCGCGGTCTGGTGACGGCGCCGGAATGTTTAGCAAGGCGTGGCCGCGGCGTTTCTATGTGGCGTCGCTGCTTTCCCCGGCGCCACGGCGTCGCGACTCCTCGGTGCTTTCCACCAGCACCCGTTCACCGAGTTTTTTCAGCATGACCCAGACACTCTCGTCTACCTCCAGACCGCCAGAGAGCTGCTGGCTGCTGCTACTGGCAAGTGTCTGCTGATCCAGGTTCAGACCGGGCGCGAGATCCTCTGGACTCAGGCGTGGCAGCAGCGTGAAGTGTCGAGAGATCAGCACATTGATGCTTTGCTCGTCGCTCTGCGCTGGTTGTTGCAGGTCATATACCCGCAGCGACGGGCTGCTTTGTCCGGCGCTGAACGTGGCCACCAGTTCCTGGCGAGCATCGCGCCAGTAGACGCAAAAGTTCAGCCCCTGTTCGGCGCATCGCGCCAGATAGCCGAGCAGCAGAATGCGGTTGTGGCAGTGGCGGATACGGATCAGCGCACTGCCGCCGCGCAAGGCCTTGCCGACCCCCAGTTCCACGGCTTGGGCGGCACAGCGCAATACGCTCTGGCCGTGAGCATCGAGGGTCAATTGAGCGGCATCTTCGTAACAGGTATCGAAGGGTCGATCGACTTCATTGTGGAGGAACGCGAGGGCTTTTTTCAGCGCGCCAATCCCGTCGAGACCCTGCAGTTGCAGCCAGGCAATCATCTCGGCGGCGTCGTCGCAATCACCCGTGGCGAAGCCGATGCCTTCGAAGGCCTTGCGGCAGATAACCTGCACTTCATTGAGCGAAACGCGCATATCAGAGTTCTCCGGCAGCGGTTGCCAGTTGGGGCATGACGGCGAAGTTCCAGTCGTCATCGAAAGGCTGGCCAATCTCACTGACCAGTGGCGCGCCCTGGAATAAGGTGATGCGTACCCAGCGGCTGGACTTTGGATCGAACTTGCCAGCACCGAAGAACGCCAGCTTGCAGCGCAGCAGGTGGATCGGCAGCATGCCGCGATCCATCAGGTTGGCGCGAATTTCACCATGGCTGCAGCGCGCCATGCCCTGCAAACGGCAGACAGTGCCCTTGAACTGCGGTTGGGCGAGCAAGAAATGCGCGGTCAGTTTCTGTGGGTGCTGTTCCAGAAAGGCAAGCAACGCGCTATGGCAGCGTTGAATATTGTGGGCAATGCCCAGCTGCATTTCCTTCTCGGCGCCGGGCTCCATGGCGCGCTCTCCCAGCCGCGGTTCTTCCTTTTCTGCCGAGCGATACCAGAAGAAATGGTTTGCCTCGGCATTGCTCAGGTCGTAATCGAGGGCCCATTGGTACCGGTCCTCGATCAGCTCGCGCAGCGCTCCCAGAGGCATCTCGGCATTGAGTCGAAAACCTTCCTTGACCGCCATCTGTTCTGCCAGCGGATCGATCTGCTCGGGGTACAGTTCCAGCAGCAGGCTGACCAGCAGTTCCTGGCAGCCCATGTTGCAGTGCCGTTCGGCCCAGGCTTGCAGCCGTGCCCACAGGTCGGCACTGAGCGGTTGGCGGTTGAACCACTCGCTCAACTGTCGAAGATCGGTCAGGGTGCGTTGGTCAATGGCGCTTTGGCGTTGATCTTCGGTCGCGGTTTCCTCAAGGTGCCGACGGGCCCGCTCGAGCAAGGTCCGCAAGCGCTGCTGGTGAGGCAGCTCGGTCGATTGCGCCAGGGCGCGCGCCAGAGCGGTTTCCCTGGCCCACACCCATTGATTGACCAATTGCGGGTGATTGACCAGGAACGGCGCCATGCCCAGACCGGTGGAATTGCCGACGCCCAGGTAGCGTTGCAGGGCAATGTCCAGCCCGACCGCCCGTTGTGGGTTGCGCGCTCGAGCCATGTGTTCTATCTGCTCGATACTGAAATGCCGGAGCAGGTAGACGGTAAACATTTGCGCGCTGAACGGTTGAGTAAAGTCGGCATTGCCTTGCAGGCAGCTGAAGTCGGCGATGCCGAACTTGCCATTGCCATAAACGGCGGTGGTGCGATACAGGTAGCCGACGTCGGCGAGCTGCCGAGGGTCTGGCTGACAACCTTCGGCAAGCGCCCCGAGAAAACGCTCGAAGTTGCGCAGGCTGCGGTTGGCTCGCGAGAGCACCAGCACCCGGGCGTCAAAGCGACCGGCTTCCTGCAAGGGCACGTTGCGGCGCAGATCGGCCAACTGCTGGTCATCCACATCGCCGGCGAGCAGGACGAAGCTGACGTCCCACTGATCGGCGATCACCCGGTCGCTGCGCTTTTCCGGCGGCAGGTACATCGAGAAGATGACGCAGTGATAATGCGCGTTGGCCGTATCGATACGATAAATGGCTGTACCAAAACCCTCGGCATCCAGATCGAAGCAGGTGCGCTGGATGCGCCATTGCTCGTTCATCATTCTGCGCATGCTGCTGCGCACGAAACTCAGCCGGCTCTGGAAATGACTGCCCAGGCGATCCAGGTCCATAACCTGTGCGGCGGGCCGCAAGGTCTGTTGTGGCGTTGTGCCGGAGTGGGGGTGCGACATAATTGCGATTCCTGAACTATTCATGATCAGACAGCCTGCTCGCGAGCCATGTGCCGGGCGATCCGCAGCGCATCCCAGAGCGAGGGCAGGATCAACAGCGAAACCGGAACGGCAGTGATCACAATAAAGGATTGCAGCGCCGTCACGCCGCCCGCGCCGATGGTGATCAGTACTACCGCGGCCAGCCCCATTCC
This sequence comes from Pseudomonas sp. LBUM1658, assembly GCF_059716055.1. Classification (NCBI taxonomy): domain Bacteria; kingdom Pseudomonadati; phylum Pseudomonadota; class Gammaproteobacteria; order Pseudomonadales; family Pseudomonadaceae; genus Pseudomonas; species Pseudomonas sp. LBUM1658. The sequence goes on along the minus strand of NZ_CP166798.1, from coordinate 4,355,314 downwards.
GATGGCCCAGAACGCTCTCAGCCATTTTTTCGGCTTGTCGTTGCTCGACATGGCCATCGCTACGGTGAAGGCCATGGCATCACCATTGGTGGCGACCGAGATGAAGCTCAAGAACAGAAACAGCGCCGAGACCAGTCCACCCAGTGGCAGGTTCTGGGTGACGCCCAACAGCAGGGCTTCGGGTTGCGCGCCATTGGCCGTGACGATGCCGGGCGATTGCAGTTCCAGGCCGATGCCGGTACCGCCGACCACGGTGAACCAGAACATGGTCACAATCGGAGCGATGATCGACAAGGTCATGATGACTTCCCGGATGGTCCGTCCACGGGAAATCTTCGCCACGTAGAGCGCCACCATCGGCGCATAGCCAATGAACCAGCCCCAGTAGAACACCGTCCACCAGTCCAGCCATTTTGGATCGGCGCGAAACAATGTCATCGGAATGAACTGTTCCAGATGCAAGGCGAAGGCTGTCGGGAAACCGCCCAGAATAAAGGCCGTCGGTCCGAACACCACCATGAACACCGCCAGGCCAATCATCAGCCAGACGTTGATTTCGCTGACGAAGCGGATGCCCTTGAGCCCCACCAGGCAGGAGGTGGTGTACAGCACCGTGACCAGAACTATGGTGATGGCCTGGACCGTCAGGTCATTCGGGATGCCCCAGACCGAATGCAACGCACTGCTGATTTGCAGGCCGAGGAAACCGATCGGTCCGATGGTCCCGGCGACCACTGCGATGATCGAGGTGGCATCCGCCAACGTGCCGATCGGGCCTTTGAGCGCTCGTTCGCCGAGCAGCGGATAAAGCAGGGTTCGCGGCGCCAGCGGCAAGCCTTTGTCGTAGTGCAAATGCATCAACACGATCGCCAGCAAGCTGCCCAGTACTGCCCATGCCAGGAAGCCCCAGTGCACGAAGGATTGGGCCAGTGCGGCATGCCCCGCCGCTTCGCTGTGGGGTTGCACGCCAGCGAACAGCGGTGGTGGGCTGGCGAAGTGCATCATGGGTTCCGCCGCCGCCCAGAAGGCGCCGCCGCCAGCGAGCAAGGCGCACATGATCACCGCGATCCAGTTGAAGGTGCTGGTGTCGGGCCTGTGGTCGACGCCGCCCAGCCGCACCCGTCCGCATTTGCTGAAACAGATGAAAAGGCTCACCGCAAAGGTCAGCAGCATCAATATCTGCCAGTACAGTCCAAAGAACTTCGTCGACCAGGCGAACAGCGTATTGACCAGGGTCGACACGCCATCGATATCGATCAGTGCCGCTATCAGGAATGCACCAAGGAAGCCGCCACTGATGAGAAACAGCGGCCAGTCGATGTCTTTTTTACGTGCTGCCAGACTCAGCGGCTGGCTGTCGGCTTGTAGTTCAGTGGATGTTTTCATGATGCCTCCAAAATACGCGCTTGAGGCTGTCCATCGCCGGTTGGGGAGATGAACGGGAAGCTATTGTTTTTGTTTTTCATGCTGTCCTCACGGTTTGGATCAGGCGTCAGGTTTGTGGGGTGGTGGCGCTTTCCAGCAGGCGCAACCAGTTGAGTCCCATGATGTTTCGCACCTCGTCCTCGGCGAAGCCACGGGTCTGCAGGCCACGGGCGATGGCGGGGAAGTCCCGGCTGTCGCGGAACCACTGCAGGGGTGAAGGCCAGTGGGCATTGTCGGCCGAGCCTTCGCCGTAATCCTTGTCCTTGCTCCAGCGTCCGTTGCGCATCCATTCGAGCACTTGCAGCGGCTGTTGTTGGCACAGGTCGGTACCAATGCCGATGTGCTCGACGCCCATTAATTCGGCAGTACTGGCGACCATGTCGCAGAACGTCTCGAGGGTGCAGCCCGACGCGCCCTTGAGGTGGAAGGGGTAAGTACTGAAGCCGAGCAGGCCACCGGATTCGGCGATACTGCGCAGCACCGCATCGGACTTGTTGCGCTTGGCGGCATGGAAGCTCGAAGGGTTGGCATGGGAGATGATCACCGGACGGCTCGACAGCTCGATGGCTTCCAGGGTGCTGCGCTCAGCGCTGTGGGACATGTCGATCAGCATGCCCACACGGTTCATCTCACTGATCACCTGGCGGCCGAAACGGCTGATGCCGTTGTCTTCGCTCTCGTAGCAACCGCTGGCCAGAAGGCTCTGGTTGTTATAGGTAAGTTGCATGATCAGGACCCCAAGCTGGCGGAATATCTCCACCAGGCTGATGTCATCTTCGATCGGCGAGCAATTCTGGAAGCCGAAGAAGATTGCGACGCGTCCTTCCTGATGAGCCAGGCGAATATCTGCTGCCTCGCGCACCGGACGAATCAGCTCGGGCCAGGTCTCGAATCGACGATTCCATTCGCCGATTCGCGACAGGGTTTCCCGGGCATTTTCGTGGTACGCAATGGTGGCGTGAACGGCACTCAGGCCGCCGGCCTGCATCTGGCGAAAAATGTCCTCGCTCCAGTTGGAATATTGCAGGCCATCGATCATCAATAAGTCGTGCATGGTGATCTCCGATTCAGGGACGTACGTAGGTAGTCTTGACCACTGTGTAGAAGTCGCGGGCGTATTGCCCTTGTTCGCGCGGGCCGAAGCTTGAGGCTTTGCGCCCGCCGAACGGCACGTGGTAATCGGTGCCGGCGGTGGGCAGGTTGACCATCACGCAGCCGGTACGGGCGCGGCGTTTGAAATCGCTGGCATGGCGCAGCGACTGGGTAATGATCCCGGCGGTGAGCCCGTACTCGGTGTCGTTCAGCACGGCGAGGGCTTGTTCGTAGTCGTTGACCCTGATCACACAGGCAATCGGACCGAAGACTTCTTCGCGGTTGATGCGCATGTCGTTGTGGCTGTCGATGAATAGCGCCGGACGCATGTAGTGCCCTTCAGGTTGCAGTTCCAGGCGTTCGCCGCCTTCGACCAGCGTCGCGCCTTCTTCCAGGGCCAGCTGCAGGTAATGAAGGTTCTGCTCCAGCTGACGGGCCTCGGCCACCGGACCGATCTGCACCCCTTGCGCAAGTGCATGGCCGACCTTCAGTTGACGCATGCGCGCAATCAATGCAGCGACAAAGCGGTCATGGATGCCGTCGCAGACAATCAGACGCGATGAGGCGGTGCACTTTTGCCCGGTACCGAAGAACGCACCGTTCAACGCACATTCGACGGCGATGTCGAGGTCGGCATCATCAAGCACCACCAGCGCATTCTTGCTGCCCATTTCGAGCTGGCAGCGCACCAGATTGGTCGCTGTGGCAACGGCCACTCGACGTCCGGTCGGCAGCGAACCGGTGAAGGTCAGCGCATCGATATCGGCCGACTGAATCAGACTCTCGCCGACGATGCTGCCGCTGCCCATCACCAGATTGAAGGTGCCTGGCGGCAGGGCCTGGCGACTGATGATTTCGCTGAGTGCCCAGGCGCTGGCAGGGACCAGGTTGGCCGGTTTGAACACCACCGCATTGCCGAAGGCCAGGGCCGGGGCAATTTTCCAGGCGGCAGTCGCCATGGGGAAATTCCAGGGAGTGATGATGCCGACCACGCCGACCGGTTCGCGATGAACTTCAATGTCGATGCCGGGGCGCACTGACGCTGCTGTCTCGCCCATCTGGCGCAGGACTTCGGCGGCGTAATAGTGGAAGAACTGGGCAGAGCGATTGACCTCGCCGATACCCTCGTTGAGGGGTTTGCCTTCTTCGCGGGAGAGCAGATGGCCCAACTCATCCTTGCGGGCAATCAACTCGTCGCCGATGGCCATTAACACCTGTTGGCGTTGCTCCAGACCGGTCGACGCCCAGAGCGGCTGCGCGTCACGTGCTGCAGCAATGGCAGCATGAGTCTGTTCGGTACTGGCCTGGTGATAGTGACCAATGAGGTCCTGAATGTCCGAAGGGCTGTGGTTGGCGATGAGGCCTTGGCCTTCGCACCAGTTTCCAGCGATGTAATTTTTGTAGGGTTGCACTGCCATGGGAACCTCCGATTGCGTGGTCCCCATCTTGAGAGTATTAATCTGCAAATAAAAATTAATAATAAATATAGAACGATAAGGAAAACTTACCATGTTGCCCGAGCTGAAGATTACCCAATTACGTTACTTCGTCCTCGTGGCGCAGCTGAAAAGCTTTCATGGGGCAGCAAAACAGGCCTATCGCACCCAGCCCGCACTGTCCCTGGCCGTCCGCGAACTCGAGCAGAAGCTTGGCCAGGCGCTGTTCGAAAAAAGCGGAAAAACCGAGCTGACACCTTTTGGCGAACACTGCCTGCCACTGTTCCAGGATCTACTCGCCCATCACGACCGAATTGCCCGCGAAGTGACCTTGCTGGCCCGGCATGAGATCGGTCAGGTGAGCATCGCCACTGTACCCTCGGTGGCCAGCCGGCTCTTGCCGCACCTGCTGGCGCGTTTTGTCAGCGAGCATCCCAAGGTGCAGATCAGTATTCAGGACGGTAACGCCGACAGCGTGCAGCAGCTATTGGCCCAGGGGCAGGTGGACTTCGGCATCAGCAGCCTCTGGATGCCGGATGAGAACATCGATTTCCTGCCGATCCTGAGTGATCAGGTTGGCGTGGTCTGTCGGCGTGATCATCCGTTGGTGGCGGCCGGTGGAGCCTTGCACTGGTCGAGCCTGCAAACCTACCCGCTGGTGCGCAACGGCACTTCGCGCTTGCTCGAAGGCACCGAGGCGGCGGGGCTGCTGGAGAGCAGTTTATTGTTCGTTTCCAACATGATTTCCTTGATCGCCATGCTCGAACAGGGCATCGGTATTACGACGTTGCCCTACCTGGCGTTTCCGGCAGGCAATGAACAACTGGCATTCCTCCCCCTCTCAGAACCGAAGGTCGAGCGCCAGATAGGTATCTTGAGCAGGAAGGGACGCAGCCTGTCGCCAGCGGCGGCTGCATTGATGGGTTTCCTGCGTGAGAACATGCAGAGGAAGGGCGATAACGATGATTCGGTAAAAGTCAGCGGGACTTCATTGGCCTGAGATTCACTGAGTTGGCATTCGCGGACCCTGGACGGAGTTGGAACTAGCCGACTCGCGAAAAGGTCTAGTCATCAGTGCTTCCGTTTCTGGAGGCGATGCTGGAGAGACGCCATTGAATATCTTCGAAGCACTGCGTGAGAGCCACGAGCGGCAACGCACCTACGCTGACGCACTGATCCAGACCAGCGGAGACAACCCGCAGCGCGTCGAGGCGTACAAACAGCTCAAGACCGAGCTCCAGGCTCACGAAACGGCGGAGGAGCGGTTTTTCTACATACCGTTGATGGAGTACGACGAGGGTGTGGATTTGAGTCGTCACGCCATTTCAGAACATCACGAAATGGATGAAATGATGGAGGAACTGGATAAGACAGAGATGTCCAGCCCCGGCTGGCTGGCCACCGCGAAAAAGCTCTCCGAAAAAGTCCATCATCACTTGAAAGAGGAAGAGCAGAAGTTCTTCCAGATGGCTGGCAAGATTCTCGACGACAAGCAGAAAGAATCCCTGGCCAGCGGATACATCAAGGAATACGAGGAACAGCTTTCCACCCCCTGAGGGTGGAATGCATCGATCATCCGCTTGGGCATTTCCGGAGATTTCAGGAGTGCCCAGGCCAGGTGTAGGAGTCGCGCAGCATCAGCAGTGCGCGCTCCAGCGGTTCTCCTGAAAGGTTGTTTTTGAGTATGGTGATAGCCCCCAGGGCGGCGTCGAGGGAATCAGCCCTCTGAGCTTGCGGGCATTGCGGCTCGGAGGCGCGCGCTGCATCGATGACATCCTGCTCAAATTTGTTCATGGGGCGTAGAGACTCTTGCTGCGTGGTGCTTTTGTGATAGCAGCAAAAGGCCATTAGTTCCAATTTCATTCGGTAAATTTTATACGACGCAGGGTTGGCGCATGACGTCGGGGACGATCAGTCGATGGAGAGCAAAAAGCGATCATCCAGGCAGCCGGGCGATCACCGCAAGCGGTGCCCTGGATTGTCAGGGTCAAGCCAATCAGTTACGCACGGTAGTTCACCACAGGCTGGCGCTATTGCACGTATAGTTAAATGATATATAAATTTTATTTAATGCTGTCTAACCTTAAGGCTATTGGCGTTGTGCTGTCTATCAATAACAAGAGGTAGAGGTTATGACCAAGCTATTGCCGGTTATCGTAGCGTTATTATTGACGGGATGTTCGTCAGGGCATCAGGCTGCAATGGATGCACATGCACATGCACCTGCACCTGAGGACGCACGGCAGTTAAAGGGAAGTGAGATAAATGAAGCTTTGATAGGTCGATAACTCTCCAGCGTCACCTCGACGGGTTATAAGTTTTTGGAAACTCTCAATCCGGATGGGACTTCGTCAATAGAAATTAGCGGACAGCCCAGACAAAATGGACGCTGGACTATTGCAGAGGATGTCATCTGTGTAACTTATCAAAAATATGGAAAAGAATGCAATACAGTCCGTACTGATGGTAATTCAGTTTGGCTGGTGGATAAAACAAGTAACACCACGAACAATAAATTCAGCAGGCAATAGCACTGCGCAACAAAACTATTTGCTGAGCTCAGGGCGATCTCCAGTCAAGCGACCCACGGCGTGCTGGATATGACAGAAGCATGAATGAATCTGCGCGCACCCGCTAGAATGGGCAAATTTCATGGTTCTGCGGTGGCAGTGATGCGAAGAGAAATTGGCTACTGGGATCGAGAGGGCAGAGAGCTGTTCTACTATCTGGAGTTCAAGGTAGAAACGGCGGAGTTCTTCATCACCTGCGAGCACAAGCCACGCGGTGGCGAAGCGAGTGTCCGATCAGTACTGCTAAGTGAGGCCCGCGGTGAACGCTACTACAATGACGCGTTGCTGATTATCAAGGAGGAGCTTTTCAAGGATTACAGAATCTGAGCGCGTCGCGTCTGCTTGAGGAAACTGCGCGCTCCGCGCGACCCCACCACACGTCGGAAGCGAGGAACAACCAACTGTTGATTGCTTCTACATAGTAGGCAGTCAACGGAGTTTTGCCATGAATGACGACCAGAAGGAAACGGCATTACTGGCCTGGCGCAAGCTATTGAAGGAGCCCGGAATCCGCATGGATCCGGAGGAACATTACGATGAACTTCTCAAGGCAGCCGATGAGCTTGAGCGCGCAGGTGTTATCAGCAATAGCGAATGGCGAAAGCTGGTAAAGGAGGCCAGCACCGCTTTTGCCAATTCGGTAGAGGGGCTGGGCGGCGGCACTTGAAAGTAGCTGCATCTGAATGAAAAAGCCCGCAAATAGCGGGCTTCTTCAACTGGCTTGATTCACACCGCAAAACACTAGCCTCGGCGATAGTAGTCTCCCCGGCGATCATCGTCGCGACGGTCATACGAATCCCGGTCCTTTTTATGGCGGTGGTCGTGATCATGACGACCCCCGCGATCGCGATCCCTGTCGTGGTCGTGGTAGACGCATCCCGAGGACGCCAGGACCGCTAATACCAAGGCAAGCATTGAAAATCGAGTAAGCACTGGTGTCTCCTTTCGCGCGGGTGCTGGGGGTATTCGCCCGACCCTGAGTAGGACAATGCTTTTGCTGGTTAGTTAGACTCGCGCCGAAAAAACTCACTGCTAGTTATTGATCCCATGGGATATTTCAGGAAAACGGCAGCTTGGCTCGCTACCTGAACCGCAATCATGCTCGCGCGATTTCGAGGGGGATTTGCAGGGTGAAAAGAGCACCCAGGCCTGGTCCATCGCTATGGATGCGAAGATGCCCATTCATTTCTACGGCAGCGAGTGCACAACTGTGCAGGCCAAAGCCATGGCCTTCTTTGCGAGTGGTGAAGCCGTGGGTAAAGATGCGGGTCTGGTTCTCGGCGGCGATCCTTTCGCCTTGGTCTTTACTTCGGGCAATGCATCCAGGGAAGTACGCAGTATCGAGTTATGCTGTTGAAACTGCTCAGCCAGTCGGGTTTTGTTTTTCACAGCATCCAGATAGCCCTGCCGTTTTTTTGCTCTCAGGATTTTGACGTTCCAGTTCGCATCAAGTCAATGGGCCGTTTATTCATGATAATCGAGAACTATTGTATTGCCGCTGCGTGGCTGTATCTGGAGAGATGAGCTGAGTACCTTGGGTCGACTTCAACGACATAGGGATCCGTTCATGTTCAGCCGTTTGCTACTCCCGTTTACCTTGCTCTTCACCGTCGGCGCCGCGCAGGCCGTCGAAACTGAAAAATGGTACCCGTCCAACTATGGCGCCAATGACGAGATCGGCGCGCTCAATCTCTTGAACGCCGACTCGGTGATCAAGGCATCCAAACTGATCACCACTGGCAAGACCTATCCGCTGGCGGTACCGGTCGACCGGAATCTGCCGGCCTTTCGTCATCGCAGCTTTCAGTTGACCAACGTCCAGCCCGGCGAGGCTGGCGGCACCTCCAGCGGCCCCAACAAATTTACCTTCAACGATGAACTGGTGGTGGGTTGGACCGGCGTAGGCACGCAGCTCAACGGCATCGGTCACATCGGCATCGATAACGTGTATTACAACGGCAATCGCGCGGCGGATTTCGTCACGGTGGAGGGGGTGAAAAAACTCGGCATCGAGAAGGTCCCGCCGATTGTCACCCGTGGTGTCGTGCTGGACATGACCGCCGTCTTCGGCAGGCCGATAGTTCCGGAAAACACCGAGTTCAGTGTCGCTGATATTCAGAAGGCGCTGGACCTGCAAGGCATCAGAATTCAGAAGGGCGACGTGGTGCTATTCAATACCGGCTGGCTGGAGCTGCTCGGCAAGGACGACAAGAAGTTCCTCGAAGTAGAGCCGGGCATCGGCATGGAGGCTGCCAAATGGCTGGCGGACCAGCAGATCGTTGCGTTCGGCGGCGACACCTGGGCCTCGGAAATCTATCCGGCCAAAGATGGCCAGGAGTTCGCGGTCAACCAATTCATGCTGGCCAAGAAGGGCATCTACAACCTTGAGCTGATCGACAGCCGGGCGCTGGTGCGAGACAAGGCCTGGGAGTTCATGTTCGTGCTGGGACAGCCGCTTTACACGGGTTCGACCCAGGTGAATATCAATCCGGTAGCCATTCATTGAGATGACGATTTGACAGGGAACGCATCCTCGCCGGCTGACGCTGGTGAGGGTTTTGAAGTCTTCGTCCATTGAAACGAGCAATCAGAGCTATGGTCCCCACCCTTGATAGTATCGCTGCGCGCTTGCGCCTCAAACAACTGCGGCTGTTGATCGCCCTGGATGATCGGGGTTCGCTGCACAAGGCCGCCGAGCATATTTCGATTTCTCAGTCCGGCGCCACCAAGGCCCTGCATGAAGTCGAGTCATTGCTCGGCATGCCGCTGTTCGAACGCCAGCCCAAGGGCCTGCTGGCCAATGACATGGGGCGATGCGTTATCCGTTATGCGCGGCTCATCTATAGCGATGTGGAGCATTTGCATAAAGAGATGCTGAGCATCATGCAGGGCCAGGGGGGACGGTTGTCCGTGGGGGTCATCACAGGTGCATGTTCCTTCCTCGCCGACAACCGACTTCCAGCGAATGTCAGTATGGAAGAGTAAGGAACGGACTACCTATATCGCGAGCAAGCTCGCTCCTGCATGGGGCAGGGCGTGGATCAATGAATGCCGTGGTAAGCGTTGCGGATGATCTTTTCGATGTCCGCGGCGGTAGTCAGGCGCGGATTGACCAGTACGTTGCCGCTGCGCATGGAGTCGCTGATCATCTGCGGCAGGTACTCCAGATCGACGCCCAGATCCTTGATGTTGTCCGGGATGCCGATGGCTTTGTTCAGCGCCACCACGTGGTCCACGACCTTGTGACCGGCCTGTGCAGGGCTCAGGCCGTCGACGTCTTCGCCCATGGCGATGGCGATCTCGCGAAACAGTTCCGGGCAGGCGGCGAGGTTGTATTCGATGACGAAGGGCAGCAGCGTGGCATTGGCGATGCCGTGAGGGATGTTGAACACGCCGCCGAAGGTGTGAGAGATGGCGTGGACATTGCCCAGTTTCGATTGGGCGAATGCCACTCCGGCGAGGAACGAACCCAGCAGCATATGTTCTCTGGCGTGCAGATCGGAGCCAGTGAAAAACGCCTTGGGCAGGTGCGTGCAGATCATCTTTATCGCTTGCAGGGCCAGGGCCTGGCTGACCGGGTTGGCTTGTTTGGAGACGTAGGATTCGATGGCATGGGTCAATGCATCCATGCCGGTGGCGGCAGTGATTGCCGGTGGCAACTTGAGGGTCAGCTCGGCGTCGAGTATGGCGGTTTTCGGAAACAGCGCCGGGCTGACGATCACGGTCTTGAACAGGGTTTGGGTGTTGGTGAAGACCGTAGAGGCGGTGCATTCGCTGCCGGTGCCCGAGGTGGTGGGAATGGCGAATATCGGCAGCGGCGGATGCAGCAGCTTGTCGTAGCCTTCGTAGTCCAGGATGTTGCCAGGGTTGCAGGCCATGGCGGCCACGCCCTTGGCGGTGTCGATACTGCTGCTGGCAGCCATTACCGCGACCGAACGTCCCACCAGCGTGCGCTGGCGGATATTTCTCATCATGTTGTTGCTGATCGCCATCAACTACATCGACCGCGCTTCGCTGTCGGTGGCCTTGCCGATGATTTCCAGCGAATTCCAGTTGCCTCCGGCGCTCGAAGGTTTGATGCTCAGCGCCTTCTTCTGGTCCTACGCCTTGATGCAGATTCCCGGCGGCATGCTGCTGGACCGCTTCCAGACCCGCCGCGTGATTGTTATCGCCACTGTTGCCTGGGGCTTTTTCCAGGCGCTGGCGGCCGGTGCGCACAGCTGGGTCACGCTATTGATCACGCGCATGGGCCTGGGGGTTGCCGAGTCACCGATCATGCCCGCCGGGGCCAAGCTCAACGGTGCCTGGCTGACCCCCAATGAACGCGGTCGCGGTGCGGTGCTGGTGGACGGCGGAGCGCCGCTGGGCAGTGCCTTCGGCGCGATTATCATTGCCGGGCTCATTGGCTTGTTCGACTCCTGGCGCATAGCCTTTGTCATCGCCGGCGTCGGCACGATGCTGGCGGGAGTGCTGGCCTGGAAATACATCCGCAACCATCCCGGCGAACACCCGGGGGTGAACCCCGCGGAGCTGGCGCACATCACCGAGGCCAATGCCGCGGTCAGTCATTCAGGCGCAGTGCGCAGCATTGCGTTCAAGGAGCTGCTCAAGGATCGCTCGGTACTGGCGATGTTCGCCGGCTACTGCTGCATACTCAGTGTGTTCTACGGCTTGCTGACCTGGATGCCGAGTTACCTGCACCAGACCCACGGCCTGAATATCTCAAGCATGGGCGGCGCGACTTTCCTGATCTTCATGAGCGGCTTCGTCGGCGAGCTGATCGGTGGCTACCTGGGTGATAAATGGAAGGCCAGCGGTGCGTCGCCCAACCTGGTAATGCGCAGCATGTTCAGCGGTTCCGCCCTGGTGGCGGCGCTCTGCATGTTGGTGGTGGCCTACACCACCGAGGCCGGCCAGGCGATCGGGTTGTTGTGCGTGGCTATGTTCTTCATTCGCTGGTGCGGCATGTACTGGTGCATCCCGTCGAATCTCGGCGGCACCTCGAAAACCGGGGTGCTGGCCGGTACCATGAACTTCTGCGGCAATATGGCCGGGGTCATAGTGCCGATCCTGATAGGCCTGATCGTGCAGTTCACCGGGTCGTATTTCCTGGTGTTGATCTTCTTTGTGATCATGGCAGTGCTGCTGGCGGTTTTTTCCAGTCTGATCGACTATCGGGAACGGGGACTGGCTTGAGTGGCGCAGGCTGATCAGATGGTGCTGGCCGTTGCAGCAACAAATTGGGTAGACACTGTTTAAGCGAGCGGGCATCACACCTTGCGGTGCGGCTCCCAGTTATGCGGCAGCAGTTCTCCGATCGTACTCATTTTCTGCGTAGGTAGCCGCTCCAGTACGTCCTTCAAATACTCATACGGATCATGCTCATTGAGCTTGGCCGACTGGATCAGACCCATCAGTGCAGCCGCGCGCTTGCCACTGCGCAACGAGCCGGCGAACAGCCAATTCGAGTGAACTATTGGCCAAGGGCGTATCTGGCTCGCAACCCAACTATTGTCGATGGGCACGCGCCCATCGTCGAGATAGCGCATCAACGATAGCCAGCGTTTCAGGCTGTAGTCCAGCGCTTTGGCAATGGCCGAACACGTCGGCACCAACTGACGTTGAGTGATCATCCAGGCCTGCATGGCATCCATTATTGGCGCCGCTTTTTCCTGGCGTAATTGTTGACGTTGATCCGGCTCCAGGCCGCGTACCTCGCGTTCGATCTCATAGAGCTGCGCGAAGTAGGGCAGTGTCTGCTCGGCAATCTTGCTTTTGTTTGTGGCGTGCAGGTCGTAGAACTTGTGGCGAGCATCGGCCATGCAGGCGATTTCGGTCACTCCGCGTTCAAAGCTGGCTTTGTAGTCGGCGAAATTGTCGCAGACCAGCTTGCCTTGCCAGTCCTGTAAAAAAGCGTGGGCGTGTTCGTCTGCACCGCTAAGGCTGAAGTCATATACGACGGCACTTATGTCGGAAAACAAGGTGGTGGCGTAGGCCCAGACGTGGGCTCGGTGGGTTTTCCTCGAGCCCGGAGGGAACCTTTGTACCGGCGTTTTATCGGCATGCAGCACGCTGTGCTCAAGCACCACATCGCGCAAGGCAGCAACCAGCGGCTGCAATTGCTCATTGCAGGCGCCGACCCAGTGAGCCAGGGTCGAGCGCGGGATCGCCAGGCCGGCCCGGCGAAACATTATCTCCTGACGGTAGAGCGGTAAATGATCGGCGTACGTGGCGATCATTATCTGAGCCAACAGCCCGGCGGTCGGGATACCCTTGTCGATGACATGGGGCGGGACCGGTGCCTGGGTCAAGGTTTCGCACTGATCGCACACCCATTGGCCTCGGATATGACGCTTGACGGTGAATATGCAGGGTGTGTATTCGAGTTTTTCACTGACATCTTCGCCGATGCGTTTGAGAGCGCAGCCGCAATTGCATAGGGTGTCATCGGGTTCGTGATGGGCCTGCGTGCGTGGAAATTCTGCGGGCAGTGCTGTGTGCCCGGGCTGCTGGCGAGTGAATGATACGGCAGACTCCGGTGCCGAGGCTTCAAGTTCGGCCTCAATGGTGGCGAGGTCGCTCTCCAGCAAATCATCCAGGAAACTGAGAGGGGTGGGGCTGAACGACTCGGTTCGCTTGGCGAAGCGCTGATAGGTGAGCAGGACGATTTCGTGGTTGAGCTGCTGGTTAAGTGTTTTGTGGTGCAGCACCGCTTTATCCAGACGTTCGAGGTCCTGGATCAATTGCGCAGCCAGGCTGCGCAATTGTCCGGCGTCGAGTTGATCGAGAGAAGGGGCTGAAATCATGTCGACCATTTTGCCAAAGCAATCGATGCCCGGCGACTAGCCGAACGGCTAGGTGCGAGTCGGTTTGTAGCGCGATGAGTAAGCTTGTTGCCCCCTCAAACAAGACACAGCTTGAAGCCTATAGCCCAGTCGCCGGCGACCCAGGCCGTTGTTTGAATCGACTGGGCTTTCTGGTCGGGAAACTCGGGGTTAATTCAGACCCTCTTTAAAGACCGAGTACGTTGGCGCCTATGCAAGGATCGATTGCCCGTTCAAGTTTCCGATCATGCACGATGACGGTGATCTCCATCGAGCCGGTGGTCACTTCAAAGTCCAGGATGTGACCGCCATAGGCCTGAAAAGAACTGTCGCCGGCAACGCCGTGCATATGAATGGAAGGTTGATCTTTTTTCCAGGCGAGGGAGCCGGTAATACTGGCCATTTCCACATTCTGAAAGATCCTCGAATCAAAATCCTTTTTGTCCTTGTTCCAGAAGCCAAAGGTAACGTTGCCGAACCCGATGCCGGCCAGGGAGGCGCTTGGAATCTTTTCGGCAATAGCCAGTTTGGTCAGCTCCTTGAACGCGTTATCGCCCATGCGCAGGACCAGCAGATAACCGCTGGGCGTCTTGGTGTAGCGCGGAGCGTCGGATACACATTGCAGGGGCGCGGTAGCCGCTTGCGGTTGGGTGGCAGCCAGTGCGTGCGGTGAAGTCAGTGGATTCATCAAGATCCCTACGGTGGCTGCCACAATCAGAGTTGGCCACCCGTTCCGCGAGTTTGCTTTGGTTGTCATGTTTGTTTCTCTTGTTATTGTTTTTTAGGTGCAGAAAACCTGCGATGTTTTTTCGAAGTTGTATTGTTAAGGTCGAGCACCTCCCGCTACTTGAAGCAACAAGTAGTCATATCGCCGATGGATCAATAGCGTTACAGGTTCAACCCGGGAACCCGAGTTACAGCAGCGGGATGCTGTAGCTGACGATGAGCCGGTTCTGTTCCTGGTTTCTCGCGGCTTCGCTGTTGGACTTGCCGTTACGCCAGCCGAACCCGACACCCTTGAGTGCTCCCGACTGCAGGACGTAGTCCAGGCTGATGTCCCTTTCCCATTCCTTCTGGTCATCGCCGGACGTGGTCTTGATATTGTCCCCGGACAGGTACATGACCGAGGCTTTCAAGCCAGGCACACCGAGGGCGGCAAAGTCATAGACGTACTGCCCGAAAGCCGTGCGCTCGCCGGCGCGGTTGAAGCTCTGGATCATACGGTCGGTGTACAGGTACAGGCTGGTGCCCCCGGCACCTTTGTCTGCCAGGCTGCCCTGATTGAGCTGGGTGAAGTTGCTGCCGTCTGAAACGCTTTGGTAGCCCGCGGTGATCCCATGCCCCCCAAGGGTGTAAATCAGTGCTGCGCTCCAGGTACGGTTGTCGATCTCGCCATCGCCGTTGCGGGTGAAGCCACTGATTCTGTAACCGGAGGTGCCGGAGCTGTTTTCGCCTGACGAGTCGGTCTTGAAGTAACGCAAGTCGGTTTTCAGCAACTGAGTGTCCGAGAAAACCAGGGTGTGGATCAGCCCGAAAAACTGCTGGGTGTAGTAGTTTTCGAGGTTGGCGTAGTAGTACTGCGCGGTCAGGTCCTTGGTGACCTTCCAGTCGCCCCCGGCAAAGTCGAACTGGTTGCTTTCGCGGGTACCGCCAGCAACGGCCAGCCCGGTCCGGTCGCTCGAACCACGGCCGGTTGCATGTTCGATACGACCGCCAGTCAGGGTCAGGTTCTTGAACTCGCCCGAGGTGATCTGGCCGCCTTCGAAGGTCTGTGGCAGCAGGCGTCCATCGTTGGCAACGAGGATCGGCAGTTTCGGAATCAGGGTGCCGTAACGCAGTTCGGTCTTCGACAGTTTGACTTTGCCGGTCAGCCCCAGGCGGCTCCACTCATCGACGGCGCTGTTGTCTGTGTCCGAAGGAATCATGCTGCTGCCGACGTGACGACCTTTGCCGCTGTCCAGAGTAACGCCCAGCAGGCCCAGGGCATCGACGCCAAAACCAACGGCGCCATCGGTGTAGCCGGACTTGTAATCCAGCATGAAACCCTGGGCCCACTCCTCGGTTTTCGAAGGGGCTGCGGCGCCATCGCGGTTGTCGTTATTGAAGTAGAAATTTCTCAGCCCCAGGGTGGCTTTGCTGTCGCTGATAAAGTCGGCGTGGGCCTGGGAGGCCAGGGCTGCACCCAGACCGCCCAGCGCCAGGGTTACCGCAAGGTTTCTATTGCTTTTCAATCTGTGCTCCGGTTTTTGTAGTTTTAATGGTGGATGACAGGACACAACAAAGCTCATTGCGTCTTATAAGGTCGCGCGGCTGCTGGCGCCGTCCACCAGGCGGGCAATGCCCAGCGGGTTGGCGTTCTTCAGTGCATCGGGCAGCAAGGCGTCCGGGCAGTTCTGGTAACAGACCGGGCGCAGGAAACGGTCGATGGCCAAGGTGCCCACCGAGGTGCCGCGCGCATCGGAGGTCGCCGGGTAGGGGCCGCCATGAACCATCGCATCGCAGACTTCCACGCCGGTCGGGTAACCGTTGAACAGCACGCGGCCGACCTTCTGTTCAAGCAGCGCCAGCAGGTCGCCATGGGCCTCCACTTCGGAATCTTCGATGATCAGGGTTGCGGTCAGCTGGCCACGCAAGCCTTGCAGGGCCTGGATCAACTCGGCCTTGTCGGCGACTTCGACGACGATAGTGGCCGGGCCGAACACTTCCTCCTGCAGCAATTCGTCACCGCTGAGCAGCAGGCTGGCATCGGCCTTGAACAACTGTGGACGGGCCTGGTTACCCTGTTGCGCGGCACCCGCCAGGTGGCTCACGCCGTTGTGTTGGTGAAGGTTGTCCAGGCCATGGCAGTAACTTTTCAGGCCCCCGGCGTTGAGCATGGTCTGCGCTGGTTGCGCGCCCATCAGCTCGGCAAAAAGCTCAAGGAAGGCCGAGAATTCCGCCGAGCGGATGCCCACCACCAGGCCGGGATTGGTGCAGAACTGCCCAGCGCCAAGCACCACTGAAGCGGCGAGCTCGGCGGCGATTTTCTCGCCGCGCGCTTTGAGCGCTTCAGGCAGCAACACCACCGGATTGATACTGCTCATCTCGGCGAATACCGGGATCGGTTGAGGGCGAGCTGCGGCCATATCGCATAGGGCACGACCGCCGCGCAGTGAGCCAGTGAAGCCGACGGCCTGGATCAGCGGGTGCTTGACCAGGGCTTCGCCGACGCTGCCGTAGACCATGTTGAACACACCCTTGGGCATGCCGGTCTTGTCGGCGGCGCGGATGATCGCCTCCGCCACCTGGTCGGCTGTCGCCATGTGCCCGCTATGGGCTTTGAACACCACCGGGCACCCGGCGGCGAGGGCGGCGGCGGTATCACCACCGGCGGTGGAAAAGGCCAGCGGGAAGTTGCTGGCGCCGAACACGGCGACGGGACCCAGGCCGATGCGATATTGGCGAAGGTCCGGGCGCGGCAAGGGCTTGCGCTCGGGCAGCGCGCTGTCAATGCGCGCGCCATAGAAGTCGCCACGGCGCAACATCCGGGCGAACAGGCGCATCTGGCCGCTGGTACGTCCCAGCTCACCCTGGATGCGGCCGGGGGGAAGCGCGGTTTCCCGGCAGACGATGGCGACGAAAGCCTCATCCAGAGCATCGAGCTCAGTGGCAATGGCATCGAGGAATTCGGCACGCCTGGCTGCCGGAAGGCTGCGCAAGGTGATATGCGCGGCAGCGGCGGCTTCGGCGGCGGCGTTTACTTCATCCGTGGTTGCTTGAAAGAAGTGGTAGGGCAGCACTTCGCCGGTACTGGCGTCGTGGCTCTGGAGGATGACCGCGCCGGCCGAGCGGCGAGTGCCGCCGATGTAATTCTGTCCTGAAATTTCAAACATAGGGATACCTGCATGGGGTGTTAAATGGGCTTTTCTGTTCAGCGAGAACATGCTCGTTGGCCCGTCAGGCCAACCGATACAGGCGTCGGGCGTTGTCGTGAAAGAGCGCGAGCCGATCGACGACAGACATGTCCCTGACGATGCTTTTGAAACCATCGAGAATGGCGCTCATGCTGTTGACGACACCGTCAACCGGATAGTTGGTGGCGAACGCACAACGGCTCGGCTCGACTATCGAAATCGCGTCCCGCACGATGGGCGCATTCGACTCGACGGGCCAGGGTTGGCCCGGCACGCAGATGCCCGAGATCTTCAGCGCCACGTTCGGCTCGCGCGCCAGCAGCGCCAGGGCAGCACGCCAACCGGCGAGGCCCTCGGGCGAGCGATCGGAAGGCAGTGCGGTATGGTTGACGATGATGGTCACCTCGGGAAAATCCCGCGCCAGTTGCGCCGCTTCCGGTAGATGCCACCAGGGTGCTTGCAGTTCGAAGTGCAGGCCGTGTTCGGCCAGTCTGGCGTAGCCGTCACGCCAGCGGGTGTCGGCCATGGACCCTGGAGCTGCGAAGCCTTCGGTCCATTCCTGGCGAGTGGTTACCGTGGGTTTGTGGCGCACACCCCGTACCAGCGGGTGCGCGCCATAACCTTGCAATAGCTCGACTACGTCGTCGCGATCCAGCCAGACCTGCGCGACCATGGCCGCCAGGGTCGGTTCGTCTGCTGCCAGTGCCTCCACCCATTTCACTTCATCGGCTGGAGTCGCGGGGTCCCACTCGCCCTCGATGACCACGGTCTGGACGATCCGATGGGCACCCGCCTGGCGACGGTAGTCGGCGGGCAGGAAGTCCTTGCAGATCGCCGAATAATCACCGTATCGAAAAGGTCGTAATGGACGGTCGCGCAGCCATGGATAGTAATTCGCGGCGACGTCGAAGTAGTGCTGATGGGCATCGACGATCGGCAAGTCGGCATCGTCGCCAGTGGCGAGGAATCGTGCGCGCCAATCCACATCCGCGCCGGTTTCAGTAGGGATCTCGTAGGTCATTTGGGGTCGTCCAGGCGATAGAAACGATGGGCATTACCGGCTAAAACCGCTTCCTGCGCGGCACGCCCCCAAGGCTCGAGCATGGCCGCGACACCGTCGGCGATTGTGTCGTAGGAGGCTCGCAGGCCAGCGACCGGAAAATTGCTGGCAAACATGCAGCGTTCGTAGCCGAAGATCTCCACGGCCGTGCGCACCACCACGCAGTTGTCGGCGTAGTTCCAGGGCGAGTCCTTGAGCCCGAACTCCGAGAGCTTGATATGCACATTGGGCTGACGCGCCAGTGCCTCCAGCCCCTTGCGCCAGCGGTGCATGCCCTCCGGGCTGCGGTCCCAGGCAAAACCGCTATGGTTCAGCGCGATCGGTATCTGTGGAAACAGCGCGGCGACCTCGGCAGCCTCGGCCAGATGCCAGGGCGGAACCCGCAAGTCCCACGAGAGGCCGTAGCGGGCGAGCCGGGAAAAACCCTCGAGCCACGCCGGGTCCTGCATTGTTCCTGGTGCGCCGGTCACCGAGATGTCGGGAGCAGGGGAGGTTACCGGCTTGGAACGAATGCCCCTGACCAGGGGACGAGCTGCCTGGGCCGCAAGGATCTCTTCGCTGTCGTCACGATCGAACCATGCGTGCGCGACAATGGCATTCGGAAAGCCGTAACGGGCATTCACCTGCTCGAGCCATTGGGTCTCGGCAAGCTGTTCGTCCCGTGCACGCTCCGCCTCGACATGGACGGTACCGATCAGGCGCTGGTTTGCAGTGAGGGCGAGAAAGTCCTGCGCCAGGAAATCCCGGCACAGGGCGTGATAATCGCCGAGGAAAAACGCCTCGTGATAGTCGTCCTGTAGCCACGGATAGCGCCCGCACTTCAGGTCCCACAGATGATGATGAGCGTCGATCAGCGGAAGGGCAGCCTCGCTGGCGAGGTTCGGCAAACCGTTGCGTTCATGCAGGGTCATCATGATGCTCGCCCCGTCCGTTACAGCGCTGCGCCATAGCGGGAAATGCCCGGGACTTCGTCCAGGGCATCACCGGCCACTGCCGCAGCGGCTTTGGCTTGCACGCGGCTGCGCAACTTGGCGACATTGACCACCACCCGGGTATGCGCCGCGGTGGCGACCAGCTCCATGTCGTCGCGGACCTCTACGTTGAAGGTGATACTGCGTCCTTCGATGCGCATGACGGTGGCCACAATGTTGACCGACATGCCGAGCAGCGTGGCGCCGACATGCCGGATGTCGACTGCCGCGCCGACGGTGTTTTCGCCCTCGTCCAGGTAGTCGAGCAGGAAGTCGAGGCAAACCCGTTCGATGTCATCCACAAGCCGTGGCGTGGCATAGATGCGCAAGTCCTCGCCGAGGAACGAGATGGTGCGTTCCTGGTCGACGGTCAAGCGATGCTCAGTCGAGGTGCCGGTTTCAAGCGTGGATATTTTCATCAAGAGCCTCGTGATCGAGTGGCCGAGACCCTTGCTGCGGGTCACGGACAAAAAGTGTCAGAAAGGGGGCCGGGCGGCTCAGGCCGTCGGCAGGAAACCAATGGATATCCAGGGGACGGCGATCAGCACGGCGAGGGCAACGACCAGCGCACCGAGGTACGGCCAGACCCGGCCCATGGCTTTGCCCGGATCGACTTGGGCGATGGCGCAGGCGGCGTAGAAGCCCACCCCGAATGGCGGCGCGAACAAGCCCAGGCCCATGGCAAAGATTGCGACCATCGCGTAGTGGACTTCATGGATGCCCATGGTATGAGCGATCGGAAACAACAGCGGTCCGAACAGCACGATGGCCGGAATGCCCTCAAGAAAGCTGCCGAGCAGGATGAACGCCACCGCCGAGATGATCAGGAAACCCAGCTGTCCACCGGGAGCGGCCGCCATCAGTTCTGCGAGCTGATGAGAGAATCCCGACTGAGTGAGCGCCCAGGCCATGGCCGTGGCACTGCCGATGATGATCAGGATTGCCCCTGACAGCGAAGCCGTGGCGACCAGGATCGGATAGAGGCGACGCCAGTCAAAACAGCGGTAGCACAGCAACCCGACCACGAAGGTATAGGCCACGCCCAGGGCCGCCACCTCGGTGGCCGTAGCGATGCCTTCGACCACCGCCGTGCGAATCACCACCGGTAATGCCAACGCCGGCACGGCGATCAGCAGTGCACGGCCGATTTCCCGACCTGTTGCACGTTTGCCGGTAGAGGCGTCGCGCTTGCGGTTTTTCCACCAGACCACGGCGGCCATGGCAATCGCGCCCACCACCGCAGGCATGAAGCCGCCGGTGAACAGCGCCGCGATCGATACGCCGGTCACCGAACCGATGGTAATCAGTACCAGGCTTGGCGGAATGGTTTCGGACATCGCACCGGAGGCGTTGAGCATGGCCACCAGTTCGTTTTCGTCTTCGCCGCGTTTTTTCATTTCCGGAAACAGTGCCGGCGCGATGGCTGCCATGTCGGCTGCCTTGGAGCCGGAGATACCCGAGATGAGATAGATGGCGCCGATCAGTACATAGGACAGCCCACCGCGCACATGGCCAATCAGCGAGCAGAGGAAGCGGATCATGGCCCGCGCCATCCCCATCGCCTCGATCAGCGCACCGAGAAACACAAACAGTGGAATCGCCAGCAGAATCAGGCTCGCCATTCCCTCATCCATGCGTCCGACAATGAGGGTCATGGGGGTGTTGGTCATGGTCGACAGATAGGCGACCGTTGCCAGACCGAAGGCGACCATGATCGGTACGCCGAGCATGATCATGCTCATCACACCGATCACGAAGAAAATCACCAGGTTCCAGTTGCCGATCAGGCTCATGACCCCTTGTGCCGACCACAGCAGCCCCGCCAGCGAGGCCAGTATTGCGACGGATACGGAAAAGTCGATCAGTCGCGCAGCGATCATCAACCGTGCCGCGCAGGTCATCAGCATCAGCGTCAGGCCGACCGCAATCGCCGAAACGCGAAAGGCGTTAGGGATCTCGAGCGCGGCCGTGGTGATGATCCACTCGTCACTGGCGTACTCCCAGGCGGGCGAGAACAACATGACAATGAAGGTGATGACGATCACCGCACCGAAGGTGTCGACGAAGGCCCGTCTACGTGCCGGCAGCCAGGCGACGAAGGAGGTGAGGCGCATGTGCTCACCGCGGCGCATGGCAACCACCGAGCCGAGCATGGCCAGCCAGAGGAACAGCAGCGCTGCCAGCTCATCGCCCCAGACCAGCGGTTGATTCAGTGCATAACGACAGAACACGTTGGTGAACAGCAGGCCGACTTCGGCGACTACGAGCAACGCTGCACTGCCCTCCGTCAGCCAGCGCAATCCCGTATCGAGAGAGCGCCCGAGGCGAAATACGGCATGTTGCGGTCTGAATCCGTCACTGGAGGAAACGTCCGTCATTGGAATCTCGGTTTTCATGACAATTTCTCCGGTTTACGACAGTTGACCCGCGTACTGCTCGAGCAAACCCCAGGCTTCTTCTCCGTACTTTTGCTTCCACTGTGCGTAGAAGCCTTTTTTCTGCAGCTCTCCCCTGAACAGCGAGTGATCGACTTTATTGAAGGTGATGCCTTTGCCGGTCAGCGTGCTTTCCAGGCTGGCATTCAGATCAATCACCTGCTGACGCTGGACCAGCGCGGCCGCGTTGATCTGCCGGGCAACGATTTCCTGCACGTCCTTCGGCAGTTTTGGCCAGGTCTTGCCCGAGGCGAGCATCCAGAAACCACCCCAGATGTGATCGGTCATCGAGCAGTACTTCTGCACTTCGTAGAAGCGTGCCGACTCGACCACCACCAGCGGGTTCTCCTGGCCGTCAACGACCTTGGTCTGCAGGGCGGAGTAGGTTTCGTTGATGCTGATGCCGGTGGGTGCGGCGCCCAGGGTGCTGAACATCGAGGTCCATAACGGGCTGACCAACACCCGCAGTTTGAAACCGTTGAGGTCAGCGGGAACCTGGATCGGACGGGTCGAACTGGTGATCTGGCGGAAGCCGTTGTTCCAGACTTTCTCCATGGGGATCAGGCCGGTTTTTGCGGTCTGGGCGCGGACGTACTCACCCAGTTTTCCATCCAGCGCGGCCCATACGCTGTCGTAGTCCTTGAAGGCGAACGGCATGCTTTCGATCGACATGACCGGCACCAGGGTCGACAGAATGGCGCCCGGCAGAGGGATGAAGTCGACTGCGCCGGCACGGACCTGTGACAGCATGTCGGTATCGCCGCCCATCGCGGCATTGGCGTACACCTGCAGATCCACCGCGCCATTGGTCTCGAGACGGATGGCCTCGGAGGCGGCTTTCATTTGCTTGTTCAGCGGGTGGGTGTCCGGCAGGCTGCTGGTGTAGCGCAGCACGATCGGCTTGGTCTGTGCGAACGCGGATGTCGGCAACAGGCTTGCAGCGACTGCGCCACCGACAGTCACACCGGCAGTGACGAGAAACGCGCGCCGACTGACAGTCTCGGTCAGGATACGACTCATGATGTTCACCTTTTTGTTCTTGTTTTAATTATCAAGCTTCGGCCTTGAGGTCGAAGCAGGTCAGGAAACCCTTGCCAGCACCGCTTGTGTGCGAATCAGTTCGTTGATTTCATCTTCCCTGTAGCCTGCTTCCTTCAGGACTTCACGCGTGTGTTCGCCCAGCAGCGGTGCATGCCGGCTGGTGGGGGGAGTGCTGCTGTCCATGTCGGAAAAGTGAATCGGCAAACCCATTCCGCGCACCCGGCCCTCGGTCGGGTGTTCGGTCTCGACGACCATCCCGCGCGCCTCGGTCTGGGGATGAGCGAGCGCCGCGGCGATATCCAGCACCGGGCCGGCCGGCAGGCCCAGCTCGTCGAAGAGCATCATCCACTCATCGGTGGTGCGGGCGACCAGTATGTTGTTGAGGATTTCCACCAGGGCCAGACGATGCTCCATGCGCAGGGCATTGGAGGCGAAGCGTGGGTCCGCGGCCAGTTGCGGCACGGCGAGGGCTTCGACCAGGCGTTCGTAGTTGGCCTGGTTCGCGGCGCCGATGTTGATCCAGCCGTCCGCGGTACGGAACACCTGGTAGGGGGCGCTGGTGGAGTTGGCCGAACCCATCTTGGGCAGGATCGAGCCATCGGCGAAGTACGCCGCCGCTGGCCAGTACATCTGCTGCAGGCCGGCTTCGAACAACGAGGTGTCGACCATTTGCCCAAGCCCGGTGCGCTGCTTGGCGGCGTAAGCGGCGCAGATGCCGAGCGCGGCGAGAATGCCGGAGTTGATATCGGCCACCGGCGAGCCGGCCTTGACTGGCTCACGCCCGGCTTCACCGGTCATGCTCATCATCCCGCTCATACCCTGGGCGATCAGGTCGAAGCCACCTTTTTCACCGAACGGACCGCTGCGGCCATAGCCGGAAATCGCGCAGTAAATGAGACCGGGATTGAGGGTCTTGAGGGTTTCATAGCCCAGGCCGAACTTTTCCATGGTGCCGGCACGGTAGTTCTCGGTGATCACATCGGCGTCGAGCAGCAAGCGGCGCAATACGTCGCGTCCACCGTCGGTTTTCAGGTTCAGGCCGATGCCGCGCTTGTTGCGGTTGACCACCATGAATGAGGCAGACTCGCCACTTTCCATGATCGGCGAGAAGCGTCGAGAGTCGTCGCCGTGGGGGACTTTTTCCACCTTCACCACATCGGCACCCATGTCGGCCAGCATCATGCCGCATACCGGCCCGGACATAATGTGGGCCAGTTCTACCACGCGCATTCCAGTTAGCGGTCCCATCTCAATTCCCCTTGAACTGTGGCCGGGCTTTCTCGATGAAAGCGCTCAGGCCGATCTGAAAGTCTTCGGTGTCGTAGCAGAAGTAACTCGCCTGTATCTGCTCGACGCTGGGGGCAATTTTCGCTTCCAATTGCCGTGCAGCCTGCCGATGCCAGCGCGCCACGAGCGGCGCTCCCGCACATATTCGCCGCGCGCTGGCCAGGGTTTCTGCCTCGACGGCGTCATCGGCAACCACGCGAGTGACGAGATTTTTCACGTAGGCATCGGCGGCATCGAGAATCCGCCCTTCGAGCAGAATCTCGAGGGTCGTCGAGCGCCCCGCCAAGGCGACCAGACCGGCCATTTCGTCATAGGACATCACCAGCCCGAGCTTGCCGACGGGGGCGCCGAAGCGGCTCGAAGTGCCACAGATGCGCAGGTCGCACAGCGCGGCAATCTCCAGGCCGCCACCGACACAAACACCGTGGATCATTGCAATGACCGGGTGCGGGCATTCGGCGACTGCGCGCATCGCCTTTGCTGTGACCTCGGCATAGGCGTGGGCTTGAGTGGCATTGGCGCGTACCGAGGGAAACTCGCCGACATCGGCTCCGGCAGCAAAGGCCTGCTCGCCGGCGCCGCGCAAAATCACACAGCGCAGGCTGTCGTCGGCCGCCAGTTCGAGCATGACGTCGTGCAGGTCCTGCCACATGGACAGGGTTAGCGCATTCATCTTTCCCGGATTGCTCAGGGTAACGATGGCAAGTGAGTCTTGCCGTTCGATAAGGACTGTTGGCTTCATGATTCTTCCGCTGTCACCGGTTCACGCGAACGCGGCGCTGCGGATGTCTCCTGTATGAAGTGGGTTGGATAGTCGCGGCGCTCGAGAGAGGGGGCGCGGACTAAAGCGACTGCACCAGCATCGACTGGTAATCGGCGCGAGAGGCATCACGCGGATTGGTCTTGTGGCTGTGGTCGCGCAATGCGCCTTCGACGATGCCGGGAAACAGGCTTTCGTCGACCCCGATATCGCGCAAGCGGGTAGGCAGGCCAAGTCTGCTGGTCATGTCGGCGATGGCGGTGCTGATGTCAGCGTCTTCAGCGAGGCCCATCGCATGCCGGAGTCGCTCAAGTTTGCGCTCATCGCGAACAGTGGGAGCCTCGGCATTGAAGTTCACCACTGCAGGTAGAAAGATCGCATTCAAGGTCCCGTGGTGAAGCCCGGGGTTGATGCCGCCGAGGGCGTGCGACAGGCTATGCACGCAGCCCAACCCTTTCTGGAAGGCGAGTGCGCCCTGCATGGAGGCACTCATCATGTTCATCCGCGCTTCTCGGTCCCCAGGCTCGGCGGTGGCGCGCTCGATGTGCTCCCAGGCGCGCCACAGGCCATCGAGGGCGATGCCGTCAGCGGCCGGGTTGAAGGCCGGAGCCATGAAGGTCTCGATGCAATGGGCGATGGCATCCATACCGGTGGCGGCGGTCAGCATGGAAGGCAAGCCAAGGGTCAGTTCGGGGTCGCAAATCGCGACCCGGGGCACCACGTAGGGTGAAATCACCCCGACCTTGCGGCCGTCATCGAGAATCAGGATCGCCCCCCGTCCGACTTCGCTGCCGGTGCCGGCGGTGGTTGGAATTGCGATCAGCGGCGCGGTGGCTGCGGTGATGCGCTGCAGGCCACCTTCGATCACCGCAAAGCTCTGCAGGGGGCCGTCATGGGTCGCGCAGACCGCGACACCTTTGGCCAGGTCGATCGACGATCCGCCGCCGACGGCGATGATGCCGTCGCATTCACCCGCGCGGTAGTGCTCCACGGCATCACGCACTGAGCTTTCATTGGGATTGGAGGGAGTCGCGTCATAAATGGCAGGCAGGCGGGAGGCGCCCAGGGCGGCGATCACTTGGTCGACGATTCCAGCCCGGCGCACGCCAGCGTCAGTGACAATCAGCGGCCTGGTAATGCCGGCGAACTCGGCTTCAGCCGCCAGATGTTCCAGGCTGCCAAAGCCGAACTGGATCTTCGTAACGTAATTGATCAGGGACATGTGATTCACCAACGGTTATACAGGATTGTTATTGTCACAATCGATTTGCCGCAGGAGAAACACCGATCCTCTACGCAAACCCATTGCATTACCTGGCTCTGGCGTCGACTATAGGATCATCGGGCGCGGGCTCGATACTGACAACTTTCGATACCCCTATAACTTTCAGTTAACTCAGATGATACCTTCACTCAATTCGATCATTTCTCGCCTGCATGTAAAACAGCTTCGTCTGCTGATTGCCCTGGACGAGCACGGCTCACTGCTCGGCGCCGCCAAACAGGTTGCGTTGACTCAGCCAGGCGCCAGCAAAGCGCTGCAGGAAATTGAAACGACATTCGGCAGCCAGTTATTCGTGCGCACCAACCGCGGGCTCGAGCCGAACGATGCCGGTCGCTCGGTGATTCGCTACGCTCGGTTGATACAGACCGACCTGGCGCATCTGCGCGAAGAAATCATCGGGATCATGAGCGGGCAGGGTGGGCGTGTGTCGGTAGGCACGATCATGGGCGCCGTGCCCTTGCTGACGACCGCGATCAGCAAGGTAATTGCCGATAACCCCAAGATGTCGGTCGAAATAGTCGAAGAAACCAGCGCAGCGCTGCTGAGCCAGCTGGATTCCGGCAGGCTCGATCTGGCGATCTGTCGCACAACGATCAGCAACACCCCTTATCTGTATGAGACTAACGCGTTCGCTGAGGAAACCCTGGCGGTGATCGCCAGCACCCAACATCCTTTCGCCTTCGCCAGGCGACTGACCCTGGAAGACCTGGTTGATTATCGCTGGGTCGTGTATCGCGCCAACATGCCGATGCGCCTGCTGCTTGAACGAGAATTCCATGAAGCCGGGTTGCGCTTCCCCGTGCACCTGCTGGAGACCACATCGGCCTTCGCGACCTTGTCGTTATTGCAGAAAAACCCGACCTTCGTCGCGCTCGTCTCCACCGATGTGGCGAATTTCTGCTCCGGCCATGGCTTCACTACTACCTTGCCACTGCTTATCACCTCCCGCAGCGAGCCCTATGAACTGATTTCACGCAAAGGCGTTCCCGACTCACCTGCGGCCAGACTGTTGCGCGAGGCGTTGTTGAACCCGGATTGAGAGTGAAGGAGATGCGCCGGATGCCGCCGATCAGTTGGCGAGTTACGCACGGGTAAGCCAACCAGAATTAACAAAGGGCCATAATGAATATGTGATGCGGGGAGCGTCATGCAAACCATCGATATTTTGATGGGTGACGGGAGTCAGCGTGAACGAAGTTCAACGCTTCAAAATCAACACCGCCGGCCGTGATTTCGCGGTAGGCGACATCCACGGCCACTTCACCAGGCTGCAGGTGGCGCTTGCTGCCATCGAGTTCAATCCGCTAATCGACCGCCTGTTCAGCGTGGGCGATATGGTTGATCGTGGTCCCGAGTCGCTGGATGTTGATACCTGGCTTCTGCGCAAGCCCTGGTTCCATGCGGTTCGCGGCAACCATGAGCAAATGACGATCGACTCGTACAACGCAGGAAGGGCAAGCGATGAGTGCGCAATGCACTTCACTAATGGCGGCGCATGGTTCTATGGGCTTTCGCGTGTCGAGCAGGCGTGTTACTCGAACCTGTTCGCGGAACTGCCACTGGTGATAGAGGTGGAGACTGCGCACGGTCTGGTCGGGATTGTTCACGCCGATGTGCCGCGCGGCAGCTGGAGCGATCTGATTGAGGCGCTGGCTGGCGACGACACAGAGGCCGAGCACGTGGCTGCCATGTGTCTGTGGTCGCGAAGGCGAATCACCAACGAAAATCACGACGGTGTAAGCGGCATCCGGGCAGTCATTGTCGGACATACAGTGGTGCACCAGCCTGTGGTGTTGGGGAATGTTTACTACATTGATACCGGCGTTTGTATGGGCGGCCACTTCACGTTGATGGAGCTGTCCACGCTTAAGTGCTACACGACGATTACTGCGAAACGGCGTCTGTAGGAGCGAGCTTGCTCGCGATGGACTCAAGGGCGGCGCGTTTATTCAGAATGCACGCGTTATCGTTAACGTCCATCGCGAGCAAGCTCGCTCCTACATGGGAATTATGGCGTACCCGACATTTACACCCCTTGGAGAACTCTTATGTCTGAAAAGACAGTTTCCCCGGATTCTTCCGAGCAACTCCAGACGGCGCTTTCGAAATGGGACAATGAGGGCGCCCGAGTCATGAGGGTGCCAACGACCCTTATGCCGGACACCTCTCAGCCGACAGCTGGTGCCGGGTAGACAAGCGAATTTCCCAAAGGGGTCGCGGCCGCGGTCAACGTTGCGGGTTCGGTTCTGGCCCGGCCCATCAGATGCACCACGGTCCTGCCGCGATGGAGAAGGTAGTCCGCTACGATTCTGCGATGGCAACGCCACCAGACGGCCTCCGAACACATGATTGCGCATCGCTGGTCCTGACTGAGTTCTTGCAACCGCAACAAGCCCTGTTCAAATGCTTCGGACAACGCATAGTCGGCATAGTTATGAAAGTTTTGATTGATCCAGAATCCATTAATGTCTGGCGCCACAGTTTTTTATTTTTTTCGTAATCCGCCAAGTTCAGCCAGTTGTATATAATCGATGTTTTGCGCAGCAAGTGCCTGCGGTAATGTATCCAGATTGAATTGAGGGTTAGTTCGGGATCGGGGCACGGTACGAATATCCACGACCCGCTCCACATGCCCTGACTGGAGTAGTTCGATGAACTCCGAAAGGGTTTTGGTGGAATGACCTATTGTATAAATGGCTGGAAGTTCGAGCATTAACCTGGGTCCGAAAATACCGATATGGTTAACTGGATAATAGCTGATCAACTTCGACTGCCGTCACCTTGAACGCTAAGGTGTAGGGGGTTGAGTGCTTCACTTCGATTGATGGTGTTATACCTGTGAGTATATTCACAAGAGGGGACAATTTGAGAATTCCCGTTTATGGTCAAGAGAAAAATTTATTCAGGTCTGTTTTTTAGACGAAAACGCAATGGGTATTAGACCTGAAAGCTCGTCAGGGGAGGGGCGCGACCATTATTCAGGCGGTTTTTTTTGTGAAATTGGCCAAAAATAACTGATTTATCTATAGGCATTATTGGTGCTCAAGCCCCATTAAATAAATATTGAACTATGGTAAAGAAAGGGTACTGAAATTATTCTGATCCGCTGATGGAATAAGTTTGCTATGTCCGTGAGTAAGGAGGAGTGTTGATCAAATAATTCTAATCAAGAGGCGTTGGAGCATAATCGTTACTCGGCGGGTCATTCAAGCAGAGGTCGATAGCTCAGCGAACCCATGCGTGCTTCCAAGCTCTCCCTGCCCTGTGTCCTGCGGCCATTTAAATATGGGCTGATCATCTTGTTGTGCCTGGTGTTCGATGGATTTTCTGGATTACAGGCTAAGGAATACGGCGAAATCGAGCAGCAGCGCATAGAAAAAACATTTCCTGGCAGTGCTGACGTTTCCGCGCCGACAGGCGAGTTCAAGGTTCGCACCATTAGCACCGGAGAAAAGGTGCTCGGTTATGTGTTCCAGAGTCAGGACGTGGTGGAAATTCCGGCCTATTCAGGCAAACCCATCAACATGCAAGTCATCCTCGATGCCGGCGGGGTGATCCAGGATGCCTACGTGCTGGAGCACCATGAGCCGATCCTGCTGATTGGCATTCCCGTGGAAAAGCTCCACGCCTTCGATGCCAAATACAAGGGTGTCAAGGCCGACCGGAGAGTGGTGGTCGGTCGTTCCAGTGATCCGGAGGCGGTGACAGTCGATGGGGTTGCCGGGGCCACGGTGACCGTCATGGTGGTCAATGAGATCATCATGCGCGCTGCGCACAAGGTGGCGGTATCGCTCAAGCTGGTCAAAGACACGGGCGGTGTGGCGCGCAAACCGGCCACCGTGCGCGAAGATTTTTTCGAGCCCGCCACCTGGGAGCAACTGACCGGTAACGGCGCCATTCGCCGCTTGAACCTGACCCGCGGCCAGGTCGACGCAGCCTTCAAGGGTACCGAAGCCGAAGGCATCGACAACGCCAGTCCCGAGCAAGTCGATGAGACCTTTATCGAACTCTATGTCGCCGACCTGAATCCGCCGGCCATCGGCCGCAACCTGCTGGGTGACAATCAGTACCGTTTCCTTATGCAGGATCTCAAACCCGGCGAACAGGCCATTGCCGTACTGGGCCGCGGGCTGTTCTCCTACAAGGGTTCGGGTTATGTGCGCGGCGGGATCTTCGACCGGGTGCAACTGCGCCAGTTCGGTAACATCATCAGCTTTCGCGATATGGACCATCAGCGGCTCTCCGATGTGTTCGCCAAGGACATGCCCGAGTTCAATGAAATGTCGATTTTCATTGTCCGCGAACCAGCCAGGTTCGATCCGGGATCACCCTGGTCCCTGGAGCTGCTGGTGCGGCGTCAGACCGGTGCGGTTGCCGGTATGTTCAGCAGCTTCGAACTGTCTTACCAACTGCCCGAGCAATACCTCTTGCGGCCACCGCCCACTGCCGAAGAACTGGCCGCCATCGAGGTTGCCAACCGGCCGACCTGGGTGAATATCTGGTACCAGAAAGCGTTTCAGATCGGGGTACTGGTCACGGCCCTTGTAGTGCTAATGGTGATTTTGTTCCTGCAGGACACCTTTACCAAATACCCGCGCTTTCTCCACTGGTTGCGTCGCGTCTATCTGGTCTTCACCGTGGTGTTCATCGGCTGGTATGCCCTGGGCCAGATTTCGGTGGTCAACGTGCTGACGTTCGTCCATGCCTTGTTCGAGAACTTCCGCTGGGAACTGTTTCTCACCGACCCGATCGTTTTCATCATCTGGACCTTTACCGCCGCCAGCATCCTGCTCTGGGGCCGTGGAGTGTTCTGCGGCTGGCTGTGCCCGTTCGGCGCCTTGCAGGAGTTGATCAACGAAGCCGCGCGCAAGCTGAAGATTCCCCAGTACGAATTGCCGTTCGCGGTCCATGAGCGGCTGTGGGCGATCAAGTACATCATCCTGCTGCTGCTGTTCGGCATCTCCCTGGAGTCGATGACCACTGCCGAGCAATTTGCCGAGGTGGAACCGTTCAAGACCGCCATCACCCTGAAATTCGACCGCCAATGGTGGTTCGTGGGCTACGCGGTGGCGCTGCTGGTGATCAATATCTTTACCCGCAAGGTCTACTGCCGCTACGTCTGCCCATTGGGCGCGGCGCTGGCGATTCCGACCAAGCTGCGGCTGTTCGACTGGCTCAAGCGCCGCAAGGAGTGCGGTACTCCCTGC
Source organism: Pseudomonas sp. LBUM1658 (assembly GCF_059716055.1). NCBI lineage: Bacteria > Pseudomonadati > Pseudomonadota > Gammaproteobacteria > Pseudomonadales > Pseudomonadaceae > Pseudomonas > Pseudomonas sp. LBUM1658. Next base: position 4,324,028 of record NZ_CP166798.1, on the reverse strand, counting down.
CAGCTCTGCGCCAAGGAATGCGAGATCCAGGCAATCCACCCGGATGGTCATATCAACGCCAACGAGTGCCACTATTGCCTCGATTGCCAGATGACCTATCACAACGAAAACAAATGCCCGCCACTGGTACTGAAGACCAAGCGCAAGACGCGGAGCAAGCCTGCGCCAGTGCTGGATCGCACTGAGTTGATTCCGGTTGTGCAAGTGTTCGAGCCCTGAGCTCCTTGCTGCAAACAAGGCACCAAGAATCGATTGACCGAACTTTTTTATCTGCCCCCGATGGAGCAATACCCATGAGCGATAACGAGTCGAAAAACGATCATGAAGCCGTGAAACCAACGCAGGTGCCAGAACCGACCGGCCTCAGCCGTCGCGGTTTTCTCGGCACCACTGCCGCGGCCAGCGTCGCGCTGGCCGGTGCCTCGGCCCTTGGCAGCGTGGTATTCACCCGTGAAACCTGGGCGGCAGCGGCCAAGGACGCGCAATCGAAGATCCACGTGGGGCCGGGCGATCTGGACCAGTACTACGGTTTCTGGAGTGGCGGCCACCAGGGCGAAGTGCGGATCATGGGCATTCCATCGATGCGCGAGCTGTTGCGCATTCCGGTATTCAACGTCGATTCTGCCACCGGCTGGGGCCTGACCAACGAAAGCAAGCGGATCATGGGCGATAGTGCCAAATTCCTCAACGGCGACTGCCACCACCCGCACTTGTCCATGACTGACGGCAAGTACGACGGCAAGTACCTGTTCATCAACGACAAGGCCAACAGCCGCATCGCGCGTATCCGCCTGGATATCATGAAGTGCGACAAGATGCTCACCGTGCCGAACGTGCAGGCCATTCACGGTCTGCGCCTACAGAAAATGCCGCACACCAAATACGTGTTTGCCAATGCCGAATTCGTCATTCCTCACCCCAATGACGGCAGCAGCTTCGACCTGCTGGACAAGAACAGCTACACCATGTTCAACGTCATCGACGCCGAGAAAATGGAAGTGGCGTTCCAGGTCATGGTCGACGGCAACCTGGACAACACCGACGCCGACTACACCGGCAAGTACGCGGCTTCGACCTGCTACAACTCGGAAAAGGCCTACGACCTGGGCGGCATGATGCGCAACGAGCGCGACTGGGTGGTGGTGTTCAACATTCCGCGCATCGAGGCAGCGATCAAGGCCGGCAAGTTCATCACCCTGGGCGACTCCAAGTCGCCGGTGGTCGACGGTCGTAAAACCGAGGGCAAGGACAGCGAATTCACCCGTTATATCCCGGTGCCGAAGAACCCTCATGGCATCAATATGTCGCCCGATGGCAAGTACTTCATCGCCGCCGGCAAACTCTCGCCGACCTGCACCATCATCGCCACTGCCAAGCTGGACGATCTGTTCGACGACAAACTCAAGGACCCACGCGACGCGGTGGTCGGCGAGCCGGAACTGGGTCTCGGTCCGCTGCACACCACCTTTGACGGTCGCGGCAACGCCTACACCACGCTGTTTATCGACAGCCAGGTGGTCAAGTGGAACATGGACGAGGCCGTTCGCGCCTACACCGGCGAGAAGGTCAACTGCATCAAGCAGAAACTCGATGTGCAGTACCAGCCGGGTCACAACCATGCCTCGCTGACCGAAACCAGCGAGGCCGACGGCCAATGGCTGGTGGTCCTCAGCAAGTTCTCCAAGGACCGCTTCCTGCCGACGGGCCCGCTGCACCCGGAAAACGATCAGTTGATCGATATTTCCGGCGACGAGATGAAACTGGTGCACGACGGCCCGGCCTTCGCCGAACCCCACGACTGCGTCATGGCCCGTCGCGACCAGATCAGGACCAAAAAGATCTGGGACCGCAACGACCCGTTTTTCGCCGAAACCGTGGCCATTGCAGCCAAGGACGGGATCAAGCTGGAAACCGACAACAAGGTTATCCGCGACGGCAAGAAAGTCCGGGTCTACATGACTTCGATGGCCCCGGCCTATGGCATGCCCGAGTTCACCGTCAATCAGGGCGATGAGGTCACCGTGACCATCACCAACATCGACCAGATTGAAGACGTGAGTCATGGTTTCGTCATGACCAACCACGGCGTGAGCATGGAGATCAGCCCACAGCAGACTTCCTCGATCACCTTCGTCGCCGACCAGCCCGGCCTGCATTGGTACTACTGCAGCTGGTTCTGCCATGCGCTGCACATGGAAATGGTCGGCCGTATGAAGGTCGAGCGGGTTTCAGTGGCGTAGCGCCTCAGGGCCGCAAAAAAGGTAAACGCAGTGTTCAGAACCCTGACAACCGATCCACGACACGGCATGGCACTTTTGCTGTTGGTATTTCTATCGGTTGTCGCCCAGGCCTCGCCACGGCCCATCACCGATCTGCCCTTGCAAGCCGCTGGCGATAACCACTGGAAGCTGCCTGCCGGAGAATACCAAGGGCAGTTCACTGTAGATCAGCCGATCCAGATCGATTGCGAGAAAGGTGCGGTGATCAACGGGCAGGGACAGGGCAATGCACTGTTCATCAGCGCGCCTGACGTGGGGATCGAGGGCTGCACGTTGCTCGATTGGGGGCGCGATATGACGGCCATGAACTCGGCGATTTTCATCGGGCCACAAGCCCGTGGCGCAGTGATACGCAACAACCGCTTGAAAGGGCCAGGCTTTGGCATCTGGGTGGATAGAGCCCACGACGTCAGCTTGATTGACAACGATATCGAAGGCGATCCGAGCATTCGTTCCCAGGATCGCGGCAACGGCATTCATCTGTTTGCCGTACGGGGTGCGCGGGTGATCGGCAATCACGTCCGGCTGACCCGCGACGGGATCTATATCGACACCTCGAACGGCAACCTGCTGCAGGGCAATACCCTGGAGGATTTGCGCTACGGCGTGCACTACATGTACGCCAACGACAACCAATTGCTCGGCAATACTACCCGCCGTACCCGCACCGGTTATGCCTTGATGCAAAGTCGCAAACTGACGGTGATCGGCAATCGTTCCGAGCAGGACGAGGGCTATGGCATTTTGATGAATTACATCACCTATTCCGAGCTGCGCGATAACTTCGTCAGCGACGTGCGCAGCGGTTCCGCCGATGGCGGCATGGTCAGTGGTGGCGAGGGCAAGGCGCTGTTCATCTACAACTCGTTGTTCAATGTCATCGAACACAATCACTTCGAGCGCAGCGCCCTGGGCATTCATCTCACCGCAGGCTCCGAAGACAACCGCATCGCCGACAACGCATTTGTCGACAATCAGCAGCAGGTCAAGTACGTCGCCACCCGTACTCAGGAGTGGTCGGTGGACGGCCACGGCAATTACTGGAGCGACTACCTGGGTTGGGATCGCAATAACGACGCGGTTGGCGATGTGATCTACGAACCCAACGATAACGTTGACCGCCTGCTCTGGCTGTACCCGCAGGTGCGGCTGTTGATGAATAGCCCGAGCATCCAGTTACTGCGTTGGGTGCAACATAGCTTCCCGGTGACCAAGTCGCCGGGGGTCAAGGACAGTTACCCGTTGATGAACCTGCCGACCATACCCCAAATACAGCAGCCTATCCTATGAACGCAGTCGAGATCGAAGGTGTAAGCCAGCGTTACGGCAGCATGACCGTGTTGCACGATCTGACCCTGAGTCTGGGTGAAGGTGAGGTGTTGGGCTTGTTTGGCCACAATGGCGCGGGCAAGACTACTGTCATGAAATTGATCCTCGGTCTGCTCAAGGCCAGCGCCGGTCAGGTGCGCGTGCTCGGTTGCCGGCCTGCACAAACCGAGGTGCGTCGTCAGCTCGGATATCTTCCGGAAAACGTCACCTTCTACCCGCAACTCAGCGGCCGCGAAACCCTGCGGTATTTCGCCCGCCTCAAGGGCGCCGCGCTGTCGCAAGTGAGCGAGTTGCTGGAACAGGTCGGTCTTGCCGACGCCGCGGACCGGCGGGTGAAAACCTACTCCAAGGGCATGCGCCAGCGTCTGGGCCTGGCTCAGGCGGTGCTCGGCGAGCCACGTTTGCTGCTGCTGGACGAACCTACTGTCGGCCTCGATCCTATCGCTACCCAGGAGCTTTACCTGTTGGTCGACCGCCTGCGCCAGCAGGGCACCAGCATCATTCTTTGTTCCCATGTGTTGGCGGGGGTCGAAGCGCATATCAACCGCGCGGCGATTCTGGCCAATGGCTGCTTGCGGGCGATTGGCAGTCTGGCCAGCCTGCGCGAAGAAGCCGACCTGCCGGCGCGTATTCGCGCCAGCGGTCTGTCCGGGCGCGAGCAATGGTTGCAGCGCTGGAATGCCGCAGGTCATAGCGCCAAGGCCATGGGCGGTACCGGGGTCGAGGTGATGGCGGTCAACGGCCACAAAGTCGATCTGCTCAGCCAATTGTTCCGCGAGGACCAACCGCAGGATATCGAGATACTGCAACCCTCCCTCGAGGACCTTTACGGCTACTACATGAGTCGTGCAACCGCCACTACAGAAGGCGCTCATCCATGAAGCAGATCTGGAGCATCGCCAGCAAGGAGTTTCACGACGGGATGCGCAATCGCTGGCTGCTGGCAATCAGTCTATTGTTCGCCATTCTGGCGGTGGGTATTGCCTGGCTCGGCGCGGCGGCGTCCGGGCAAGTGGGATTCACCTCGATTCCGGCGACCATCGCCAGCCTGGCCAGCCTGGCGACCTTCCTGATGCCGCTGATCGCGCTGCTGTTGGCTTACGATGCCATCGTCGGCGAGGACGAGGGGGGCACGCTGATGCTGTTATTGACCTATCCCTTGGGGCGTGGGCAAATCCTGCTGGGCAAGTTTGTCGGTCACGGGCTGATCCTGGCCTTGGCCACGCTGATCGGTTTTGGCTGTGCCGCGCTGGCCATTGCCTTGCTGGTCGATGATGTCGAGTTGGGAATGCTGCTCTGGGCCTTCGGCCGCTTCATGGTCTCCTCCACGCTGCTGGGCTGGGTGTTCCTGGCGCTGGCTTATGTGCTGAGCAGCAAGGCCAGCGAAAAATCCAGCGCAGCCGGGATGGCATTGGGTGTGTGGTTCCTCTTCGTATTGGTGTTCGACCTGGCACTGCTGGCGTTGCTCGTACTCAGCAAAGGCCGGTTCAACCCGGACCTGTTGCCCTGGTTACTGCTGCTCAACCCGACTGACGTCTATCGCTTGATCAACCTCTCCGGTTTCGAGGGCAGCGGCAATGCCGTCGGCCTTATGGCGTTGAGCAGCGATCTGCCGGTGCCGGGCTCAATGTTGTGGGGCTGTCTGCTGCTGTGGGTCGGAGTTCTGCTGCTGTTGGCTTACTGGATGTTTCGCCGTCGGCTGAGCTGATTTTCCAAGCTTGGGAGATTCCAATGAACACTTTGTACCTGACCGGGGCACGAGCTCTGATGGTCATCATCACCTGCCTGGGATTGGCGGCTTGCAACGAGCCAGCAGATGTTAAACAGGCGCTGCAACCAGTGGCTTTCCATCAGGCTGACGAGTGCCATGTCTGCGGCATGGTCATCGCCGATTTTCCGGGCCCCAAAGGTCAGGTAGTGGAAAAAGGCGGGGTCAAGAAGTTCTGCTCCACCGCAGAAATGCTCGGCTGGTGGCTGCAACCGGAGAACCATCTCACTGAGGCGAAGTTGTATGTGCACGACATGGGTAAAAGCGCTTGGGAAAAACCCGACGACCATTATCTGATCGATGCAACCAAAGCCTGGTATGTGGTCGGAACCAAACTCAAAGGTTCCATGGGCGTTGTTCTTGCGTCATTTTCCGAGGAGGCGGCCGCAGGTAAACTGGCCAGCGAAGAGGGAGGCAGGGTACTGCGCTTTGAGGAAATCGACCTGGCACTCTTGCAGCAAGCTCCTGCGATGTAGCAGGCCAACCATTGCGGCTTGAAATTTCCCGGGTCGGGAAGGGGGCAAGGCACAATGCCCGCGGTGCGTAGCAGCTGCCGAACGCAGGCTTCGCCAGCTGCTACGAGGTAATCTTATTTCAGCGTTAGAATCCAGTCGGCCAGAGTCTTGGCTTCTTCGTCGGTCACTTGGTTGGCCGGCATTGGTATCGCACCCCATTTGCCGGTACTGCCTTCTTTGATGCTCTTGACCAAGGTGGCAGAAGCGTCGGCCTTACCGGCGTATTTGGCAGCAACTTCCTTGTACCCCGGACCGACCAGTTTGGCGTCGATGGTATGGCAGGCAACGCAGGTTTTGCTCTTGAAGAGCGCCTCGCCGTCAACGGCCAGAGCTGATTGCAGGGTGAGCGCTGCACCCAGGGCCAGCAGTGGAACCAGAATTTTTTTCATCAGTGTTTCCTCAGACTACGAAGCAGATTCGAAACGACCCGCTTCCGGTTTATTCAACAGGCATCGTGTTGAATTTGTCAGCAAGGCAAACTCATTTCTTACAGGGGGCTGATTATTATTTTTGGGCAGTAGGCTTTTGAAAAAAATGCCCTTTGCACTATTTTTAGATGTTCGACTTTGAGCAATCGTTCAATTTTATCAGGATGTATTGGAAGGTGTGAGGTTAATTGTCGCGGGTGGAGAGTTAATTGTTGTGTGCTGATTGTGTCGCATTCGCGAATCCTGGAGTTTAGTGCTGATGATTTATCTTCTTGATAATCATTCCTTTTTAGTTGGTATGGCGTAAGTCACTGAAATATATTGGATTTAAAGTTTAATGACGGTGAGGATATGTTCGGCGTCAGCCAAATTATTCGATGGTCGTTTTGCAACTTATGTGTGCGCTGGCGCAGGATGTCTGCGGTGGTAAAATTGAAAATCACTTCTCGAAAAAAAGAAAACTTCTACGAAGTAAGGAGTTGCTGAAATGGTTGTTTTGTTTGATCTAATAACCTCCACCGCCCATGCCCCCCATTCCGCCCGTATGGCTGCGTGGATTCCTGGCTTTTTGCTGTACGCGACTCCATTCCGCGCAGGTCATGAAACTCGTATGGTCCACTTTGCCAGATCCATCGAAGCTGACATTGAAAGGCTGCTTATGACCGGCTTGAGTAAACATATAGTCAAAGCAGGTGCCGAGCTCCGCTATGCGCTCAGTTACCGATAAAGGCTTTCCGCCAATAGCCTGAACCTGATCCTTGCTCATGCCCGTCTCGACCTTGGCGACCAGCGGCTGGTCACGATAGACGTGTGAGTCAGTGGTGCAGCTGCCCAGCGCCGACAGCACGGCGAGCAGTGCGAATACAGATTTGTCCATGGCAGGGCTCCCGGTAGCGAGTGTCGTGAAGAGGCTCCTGGGTGCATCCATTGAATTAAAGTCGAGTTCTGCCGGGCGTGCCAAATATCCTCGGAGTCGAGGTTGGAGGTGTTGCAGCGTTTGGGGATGGGCGCTGCTGGCCGAGCGCCGGCAGCGAATCGATTATCAGCGTGAGTTGGCGACAGCTACTGATGTCTGTCGTTGCTAGCCGGACCAGCATTGCGCCGATCTTCACCGCAAGGGTAGCCGGTGTTCAGCAGTCTTCTCTCCGCCAAAACATTTTGAAGTGCCTGGCGGTCTGAAGGGGCCAGCTGATGCTCTCTCTCCTTCAGCTCAAGCAAGATTGGGCTGGACCAATTGCGATAGGTTTGCTCAGCAACACGAATCGATGTCATCTCTCTCTCCTTGATCAGGCGCCTGCCAACAAAGTAACCGCAGCTCTATGCGGTAGAAACCCTAGTTGAGAAAGCTGTTTGTCGCCAACAATTGGCTACGCTTAACGTTCCACAGAGAGGTATGCGTCATGAGCGAAGATCGAGTTGTTGCGCTTGAGATAGCGTTGAAAACGGTGATGGCGATCGCCAGAAATCATGGACTTGATATTGATCAACTGTGCAGGCAATCAATTGGCGCGATAATCGGTGACTCCGCAATGACCTGGGTAAAGGCCGATCACGCCCAGGATGCCATCGCCGAGATTGAAATGGCCCAGGCGGACATTGCGCGCCTGCCGCTGTCTTCGGCGCAATAGCTGACGGGTTCTGCTGAAGTTTGACCAGATCGAGAAGGTAAATTATCAGGGCTTTAACGATAACCAAGGCCCGCATTGAGGGCCCTGGTTATTTGGGATTCCCGTACAGACTTCACCCGGGTGATGCCGACGTAGTGGGCGTCGTGCACGGCTTCAGTCTAGCGGGCTTTTTCCGACATGCCGCTGACCGAGTACGGGCAGGTCGACAAACCTCGCTGCCTTGTTTCCGGATTCAGCGGGTTCGCGTATCGCCCTCAACTGGGCGTCCGCCAATCGGGACGAAGCGGTCTTTGGAGATCCCGATGAATTGCGCCTCGATCGCGATTCCGAGCCGAACCTGCTCTATGGTGCCGGCATTCATGTCTGCCCCGGTGCACCGCTTGCCAGACTGGAGCTGCGGATCGTGATGGAAGAACTGCTCGGAAGCACCAGCCAGATTACACTGGCGCCGGATAAGGAACCGGTGAACGCGTTTTTCCCTGCCAGTGGGTTTTCTTCTTTACCCCTGCGGATTCAGAAACCTTCTTCCCAGGCTTTGTGAGCCTGCCTGACCCCCGAAATCCGATGATCCCGGGACTGGTTTTTTATGCTGGATGGATTAGGTGGCGGGACCGACGTGTGGGTCGGATGACGCCCGAATCGTGGAAGTCAGAGCAAGTAGCCAGTTACCTGTGCGCACTGGTTGTCCTTCATTCCAGCGAGGAGGTGCAGCGGCAGGTACTGTTGCCCATGAGTGGGGTGGAGCTTCGAAACCTTGCACCATCGTAGAATGTCGCTCGCTGGGCTCGACCGGCGCTTCTGCCAGTGTTTTAGCCATTCTCGCGTGGTTCGCTGCGATTTCATTGAGAGTTGACACGTTACATCTCCCCGGTGACTGACCAAGCGCTTCGCTGGAGTCCTTGAACGTTAATTTAATGTGCTGCCGCGTCAGATTTACGTCGTTCCGGGGCCGCTACCGGCGTCCTTTGCAATCCTTAAGCCAGTCATGGTCAAGAAATCGGCACCACCTTTCCCGATGCGACGAATGGTGGTGGGGGGATGAGGTTTCCTGCCTGGCCGGAATCCCAGTAACCACCACCGTCGAATAGTAGCCTCCTGCCTCCAAGCGGCGAGTCGACGATGAGTGCAAGTGTGGAAGAGGTCGTATTGGGGTCGAAAACCAAGCGCGAGGCTGACCGGTTGCAGGCTCAATAAGCCCGGGGTCCCGCACAGTGCCCACGGCCACATCGACCCCAGGTGACTACAAGCATTTGTCTAGTTACCATCCGCCACCTTCCGTTCTATCTCAGCTATTTTTCGACTGAGCTCCTCAGCGTCCTGCTCCTTGGTTCGAGGTGAAGAAGGCGTAATGGTCAGATCCGCGCCTTTGGCGTCACTGTCCCTGTTCTCAAGATCTCTTTCGACCACATTCACGGGTTTACCAGACGTATCGGCGGGCGGAACGTTTGATGCTGTTTCTGAATCGACGTCGTTAACCTTGTCATCGTTGTTCATATCGCTTACCTCCAGTGGCCTACACATTGGATACCGCAGTAAGGCTTGAGTTCGAGATTTTTTGCCGGCGTTCCCAATGACCGTCGACGCAGGGCTATGAGCGCTTTTGGGGATGTGTGTATCCCATAAATGCTGATCATCTGTGTCTATCGAAAGCACCACTGGATGGGTACGGTCCACGGACGCTCCTTCATCGATGAGGCAACCATGGATCTAATGGCAGTTCCCTTTGGTACGACCGACTGGTCGACTGTCGAACCTGTTCAGCATGTTGGACAGACGGGGACCGCCCTTTGGCGGACCTGTCAGTTTGGTTCGACGCGTGTGCGGATGGTTGACTACAGTCCCGGTTATCTGGCCGATCACTGGTGCTGGAGAGGACATATCCTGTTGTGCCTGGAAGGCGAGTTGCATACAGAACTGGAGGATGGTCGCCAGTTCACGCTTACCGCCGGGATGAGCTATCAGGTGGGCAATAATGCTGAGGGGCACCGATCATTCACTACAACCGGTGCGAAGTTGTTCGTCGTGGATTAACCCGGGCAGCAAGTAAAGGAGCCCGCTATGCGCTGGAAAAAAACCCTGCAAATGGCCGATGTGCATTGTGAAGGCGAAATCGGCCTGTATTGTTGAGAAAATGACCCTATGAGCAAAGAATCTACTGAAGTAGCCAGTGGTGCGAAACGACTCTGAAGCTCAAGCCGAGCATGCCGCTGGACGAGTATGCCTGGCTGCTCAGTTCGGTCTTTCCCGCTCGCCAGTGCGTGATGCGCTTGCCGTTTGATCAGCGAAGGTCTGGAGCCGAGCATGCGGCCCATGACCCCAATAGAAAGATTGGCAAGGCAATGGCATGGCTGCGTCAGCACGCTATGCTTCATCCAGAGTCTGGGCTGAAGTGTGGGCCAGGAGATTTTACCAAAAGGCAGAACGACAAAGCCCTGAATTATCAGGGCTTTGTCGTATAAAGATGGTGGAGGCGATGGGATTCGCACAGGCGGAAGGATCGTCTATAGTGGCAATAGGCCGCCATCTTGGTGGAACTCATGAAGCTGGACTACTAAAATGAATACGTTCGGTAGGCGATTGAAGGAGGAACGGGCGGCACTGGGCCTCTCCCAGCAAGAGTTCGCCGCTCTGGGAGGCGTATTGGCAAACGCTCAAAGTAAGTACGAAAAGGGATCTCGATTTCCTAAGGCCGACTACTTGACAGCTGTCTCACTCAAGGGGGTCGACGTCCTCTATCTTCTGACGGGGAAGAAGTCCCGGTTTAAGGAAGACCTGCCCGACGAAGAAACCCAAATCCTTGAGCATTACCGCCGCCTTAATCAGGGCGATCGGAGCGCCTTCGCACGTCTTGCATCGTCACTTGCCGGGTTGGCACCACCAAACAACAGTGGCTCCTAATGCTGTCGTATGTATGGACCGGGGACATAGCTGACCTGTGTGCGGGGACATAGTGGACACTTTCTGGTGAGTCGAACTTGCCAGGAAACCATCATGCCTGGGATACGAGAGACATCATGGCCGGCCAGTCCAGAGCAGCCGATCGAGCCAGTAACCCCGGTGATCGCCGCTGATCCCCAGGCGCTCGCCACCGAATTGATGTAAAGCCACAACGAATACCGCACCCGTCATTGAGCGGGTTTATTTTTGCCTCGAGAAAAGTATGCCCATTACTCTTATCCGGACACGATACTTGCGCAGGGCGTGCGGAGGGCTTTGCTGCGGTGATCACGGTCCCGAATAGCTGGCTTGATCTGCGAGCCTGCCTATACTGCCTTTTCCAAATGATCAGAAAGGAGGCTGGTATGGGAAACCTTTACGAGATGATAGTGGCTGGACAGCCGTTAATGCAGCAGGCTCTAAAAGCATTGCGGCGGTACAACGAAGCGAATGGAGTGAAGCCGGACGAGGAGGTCAAACATCTGCGCCTCGAAGCGCAAGCGCTCATGACGGCGCTGTCTGAGTATGTATCTCGATCGCTGGGTGGTCCGGCGCGGACTCTTCACTGAGCTGGAAGGATCAGGCTCTGCCCCTGGTTCCGCACATTTCCCACGGTTACATCGACCTTGAACCACTCGAAGGTCTCGGAAGGCCCGCTCTGCAGTAGCTCCTGATGAGGAAGTGCAACTCGGGTTGTCGGTGCGACGTTGTACCGCTCGTGAGGCGGGCCGATCAGGCGAGGGTGGAGCGACGAGCTGCAGAGTCTTGGGTTTGTGTGCGGTCGGCAGGACGCCGGGGGAGGGGAAAAGCGGCTGAGTTATGGAACACATCGGTTTGCAGCGCCTGAGAACCAAACCCCAGAAACGAAAAAGCCCTGAATAATCAGGGCTCAAACGTACAAATATGGCGGAGGCGATGGGATTCGAACTCATGGACCTGTTACAGTCGACGGTTTTCAAGACCGCTATTCAAAGCCGCTGAAACCGTGGCTTGTGGCTCTTTTTCGTTACATTACTTTTGTTTTTCAGCCCCTCTGTAGACCGCATTCTACAAGGGGCTCAGTTTGAGTTTTGTAACGCTTTTTCGGCTATTTTGACGGCTTCGCGATGGCACCAATGCGACGGTAAACACGCTCCGTGATATCGCCCTTGGTGTGACCCAGGAGCAGGCTCGCTTCGCCGACGTCGATGATTTCAGAAGCAGCTTTTGGCCTGATATCACGGAACTGGAATTCACCGATCTTGGCCGCCAGCAGCTCGTCGCCGATCTCCATCGCGGCCAACTTTGCTTTCTCGCGTGCAATATCCCAACGCTTTCTCAGCATCGTCGCGGTCATCCGCTTGCCGTGCCTGCTTACAATCAGATAGTTCGAGACGTGTTGAGCATTGCGCTCGGATATCTCGGCGATCAGCCGGCCAAGACTGTTTGCTTCACCGCCGGCGGTCATCTGTATACGAAGCTTCTTTTGCGTCTTGTTCTGCTGCACGCCCAAATATCCCCCCTCGACATCATCCTTTCGCATGACCAGGACATCTGCCGGCCGCTGCCCGGTCAGGTAGGCGAGGTCCATCGCGTCTTTCAGCTCTTGAGCTGCCTTCTTGTAAACTGCATCCCAAACCACATCATTCGCATAATAGTCCCGCGGCTTTTCCTTATTTTTGCGCACTCCTTGGCATGGGTTTTCCTTGGTCGTCAGCCCCCATTCCCGGGCAATATTGAATACGTGGGAGAGGGTGGCGAGCTCACGGTTCGCCCGAACTTTTGCTGTCCTTGCATCCCGGTACCCGGCAATCGTGGCCGGGGTAATCGAGTCTATTGGGGCGCTGTCAAACATCGGCCGCAGCTGTTTGATCTCAGACAGGTTGTCTTTTTGCGTGCGAAGCGCTTTCTTGGAGACGATGTCGCGGATGTACCTGTCGAAGATGCCCTTCATGCTACGTAGGTCCAGCGGCTTTTCCTTGGCTTCGAGTTCCGCCCATTTGATCCTGGCCTGGTCCAGGTCCTTGCCCAGTGGGATCGCCTTACCAGTAAGGTCCAGGTAGTAATAGGCAATCCAGTCTTTTCCGCTTTTACGTGGCCGCGTCCACTGATACATACGGGGCGGTAAATTGCGTGTCTCGGCCTTGCGGGGTCGCATATCAGTTCACTCGCGAGAAGTCGGGCGTCCATACCGGCGGCGCCGGAGGATGGTTTTGGTCAGCGACGCTCGGCGAGATCATGCCCAGTTTCATTCGGGCGTACATCCGGCCAACCAGAGGCCGTTTGCCGCGGCTCTCAACAAACACCCACTGGCGATCTGTCAGCCAGCGCCGCTGGTAGGCCCTGGCCTTGTAGCCAGTGATATCCGCCAACTCTTCGTCCGAGAGAATTTCGGTTTTCATTTGATTCTCCCTGCCGCGCGTGGCGGCAGAAGGTGGTTATTGGGTCGCTTTGGCGATGGCGGCTCGCGCCGATTCGATGGCCGCATCAGTGATGTCGTTTCGGTGTCCTGGCAGATAGCCGATCAGCGCCATGCGGGCCTGCTCAAGCGCAGCCACCAGTTCTTTGCGCTGTTCTGTCAACTTGATCGCCTCGTTGCGGAGCTGGTCAGCGTCGTCCATCCATTCTTCAGCCATGATTTCGAAGTGCTCGGCAGGCTCCCATGGGGAGGGGATAACGTTCGTTACCCAGTCGTGCCAGTACTCAACGCTTTCGCCGCGTGCGATCCGCTCAGCCTTCATCCTGTCGCCCATGGCTCGTAGTTCTTGGGCTCGGCGCTCGGCGTCTTTCTTGTTGAGGCAGGGGTACTCCTCGCCTGGCCCGACACTGTGGATTGCCCAGAGCTCGACTTTTGGTTCAGCAAGAGCTTGGCGAAACGCGCAGACTTCTTCGCAGAGCGCCGGCCCGGCCTGCGCGATATCCGGATGGCTTTCCATCCAGGCCAGCGCTCGCCCGACCATCTGGCGATCAATCGTCAGTACCTCTATTGCTGGTGCCGACGGTGCTGTCATGGCTTCAATGATTCGTTCTATTCCAGACATGAGCGTTCCTTCGCCCGCCGTTCACCGGCAGGCTTTGTGAAAACAAGGATTGGGTCTACGGTTTAGGCATTACAGCCAAAACCGCCGGGGTATTTATGAGTGAAACTTTAGAAGTGGAATTTGAGGGGAAGCCTTACAGAGTCACGTACTCAGTGGAGAAAGGCATGATTACTGTTCGGACAGCCTTCGATAAAAAGACCACTCAGGTTGGAGGATCACCGCCAGAAACTCTCGCGCTGATTATGGCAAGGGAGTTGTTGATGGAGGCGAAGCAGGCGGGGCTGTTGTAAGGCTTGCGCTTACAGCTGGCAGGTCAGCGCTTCATGAACGTGATCCAGTGCGTTTTTTCACGCTTGCCTGACTTGTGGCCAAACAGGGGTTTTTCATCGGTGAGGGCTAATAGCTCGCTGACCAGGACCTGAGCTTCAGCCCATTTGAATATCAGGATTCCATCGGTGGCCAGCACGCGAAAGCACTCGGCAAACCCCTTGGCAATATCGTCACGCCAATCGGCGGTGAGCACGCCGTACTTGGCGCGCATCCAACTATCGACGCCAGCCCGGGTGAGGTGCGGTGGATCGAAGACGACCAGTTTGAATGTGCCGTCTTCGAAAGGTAGCGACCGAAAGTCCATGATGACGTTCGGCTCGACCTTCAATACCCGGCCATCACAAAGGACGTGCTCCTCGTCACGAATATCGCCGAACAGTGCACGCTGGTCCTGCTTGTCGTACCACATCATTCGACTGGCGCTGCATGGGTCGAGGACTTTAGCCGCGGAGTTCATCGCCGTGGCCCCGTGTAGATGAGCCAGGCCATGTAGGCGAGGGCGGCGATAGGATCATGGAGTCACCTGCCGACCCCAGATGCAGACCGGACCGTCCTCGGCATCGTGAATGGAGAGGATGAACCAGCCCGGTTCGGCGGGATGCTGAATGACCCACGCCGAGCAATCGACCTGGCCGTCATTCAGGTAGGTGTCGAACACATCGGCGTCGACATCGCTTTCCATGTGACTGATCTTCGTTTCCACCTGGTGGCGGGCGCACCAGTCGTTGAACTGCTCTTCAGTGATTTCATCGTCGAATTCTGAGAGGTAGTCAGGGTGCGACCACCAGCCGTCGGCATCGCGCTGCACGGGCAATGGCCCGATCAACACATTTTCTTCAGGCATGACTGTTCCTTTACCGCTATAGCGGCTGACTTTGAAGGGGGAGGGAGTGGTATTACTTGAGGGGAGATGCAGAGATTTTGGAGTAAGTGTCGATATCAGTTGTGGCAAGAAGGCAGCGACCATCCTTGAATTTTGCGTAGAAGGTTATTTCCTTTTCTTTATCACATAGCAACCAGCCCGCAACTAGTCCAACCGGACCTAAAAGCAAGGCTCCAGCCAGACTCCATCGAATAACGCTTCCTTTCTTATTAACGACTTCCTCGGTTGCTGTTTCCAAGGTTTCTAGTTTTGAAATGGGTATCTTTAATTCGAGAGAAGGTTTTATTGCGGATTTTAGAGTGAACAGTCCAGATTGAAATTCAGCATCACCCGCCAGAAAGTCACCGGATATCACCGTTATTTTCGACATGGTGGTTCTCTTCCGATCAAGTTTAGCCAGCTGAGTACTGGGCTCCAATGGTCCTCGTCAGTCAATCGACTTGCGACAAAAGGTGAGGCCGACGGTCACTCCATCGATACCAGATCTTGTGCATCAACAACCGTCATGCCGAGGCGTTCAGCGATCAGCACTTCGAGGCGGGCGCCTTGCGACCTTTCCCAATCTGGCAGTAGGGCGATTGTTCCGCACAAGCCCAGGCGCGTCAGGTCATAGGCCATGTAGTCGGCCCAGACCGCACCCTCGACGATGCCGTGGTCTGCTGGGTTCTCCACTTCGTAGCCCTGGGCGCGAAGGTCGGCAGCCACTGCATTGAAAAGCGGAAAGTTGAAATCCTTGAGACCAGTCATCGGGCCGGCTACGTACACCCGGTTTTCACGGGCAGCAGCGAGTGTCACGCCGGTAGCGGCGATTTTGTTTTCTGTGGGCATGGGGCGTCCTATGCCGGGTCATGCCCGGGCGGCTGGCGTGATACGAGTTTGTGGTCTATTGCTTGATGGCCCAGATCCGGGCCTCAGGGAGATCGATATGTGTTTGGTGACTGAACGGCCAGGACCGGTGGATTACGCCCATCCCAATGGGGAACAGGCGACGATCGATTTCTTTTGGGGCGAGCCCACGAACTCAGCCCCCATTGGTATCGTTATTTTGCTGAATGACGGGGAGAAGCCGATAAAGCTCGGCGAGGAAATAGGCACTTGGAGCACATTTGGCGAGGCCAGGCGCCGTGGTATCGAACTGGCAACCAGATGGATTCAGCGTGATAGCTGATAGCTACTCGCCTGCCTCTGCCTTCAGGCGGCTGGCGCGACTTTCAGCGTCACGGTCACCGGCCCATCGCGGAAGTTGCCATGGATCTTCCCGTCGAGTTGGGCGATCTCCTGCTCGGTGAGGTTCTTCCACTTGGCAATCTGGTAATCACCCCTGAGCACTGGTGTTGGTTGCATTGCCGAGCCTGGCCCGTAGCTATAGCCGCGTTCTGCCAGCCAGTTCTGCGCGGCGTAAAGCGAGTTGAATGTGCCTGGGCAATCGAATGTCTTCTTGAACACGGTCAATCTCCAGTCAGGCGCCGCCCTCCGTGACCGGATGCGACAGAGTGTGTTTGACCTCTCGCCGGTTGGCGTGATTCGAGTTTGTGGGCTATTGGTTGATGGTCCGGCATGAGGCCGGATCCAAGGAGCTGCAAATGGTTACTGACTACAGCAAAGGGAGCTACAACGTCTTCGGTCCAGCACGAAATCAGATCGGTCGAATCGATGAGGACGAGTTTGTCCGGCAAGAAGGGAAGCTGGTCTATCGAATCGACGGCGATGAGATCTATTCTATGCAGGGCCAATACCTTGGCTTTATCGACGACGGCTTTGCTCGGTCTCCGAACGGCAACTTGCTGTTTACGATTGAACCAGAGTGAGTGATTAAAGAGGCCTTCAGCGCAATAGGTGAAGGTGGGTCAGGCGCGCTTTATGCTGCCTCCGCGACTTGCTGACGGGGCGTCCTATGCCGGGTCATGCCCGGGCTGTGGATTCGCTGAAGCGGGGTTATTCCTTCGGATAGGACGCGGCTAGAGAGTCTCGCTGATCCGCTCATATTCGGATTCCAGCCAGGCCGCGTGGTCCCGAGCCTCCTTGATGGTCGAGAATGAATCCACGTTCTTTCCGCACTCGGTATCGACCGAGAACTTCGCGGTGCCATTGATAGAGCGATCGACGACTTGGAATTTCATGATGGGACCCTCGGAGCCGGATGGTTAGATAGCGCAAAGGTCGTTCGAGTCAGTGAGCTCACAAAGCGGCTCTTCGACGTGCGCGACGCCGGACAGAAACGACATGATGATGGGGGCGATGGTTTCGGCCTGGGTGACCAGGAACAGGTGCCCGTCGTGGATGACGTGCAATTCAGCGTTAGGGATCCGCCTGGCCATTAGGTGCATGTTGACCAGCGTGATCAGTGGATCGTTCAAATGCGCTGATTCCGTCGTATCCGGCGAACAAATCAATTGCTGTGGTCATGAGGATCCTCGCCGGCTGGCGTGATTCGTTGAAGTGGGAGCGATAACGCTTAGAGTGATTCGCAATCGCTAGATTTTGGGTGAAGGCTATGCGAGATTGCGGGCCTAATTGGAGAGCGTGAAAAATATGAAAATCTTCATCAGCTGGTCAGGCAGCCGTAGTAAAGCGGTAGCGGAAGTAATGAGTGATTGGATTAAGTGTGTTCTTCAGGCTTCTGAGCCTTGGATATCTACCAGGCATATCGAGCGTGGGTCGCTATGGTTTTCTGAAATCAATGAGAAGCTTCAAGATGTATCAATTGGAATTGTTTGCTTAACTCAGGAAAATAAAAACAAGCCGTGGATACTTTTCGAAGCTGGAGCGTTGGCAAAGGGATTGAGTGGCAGTCGAGTATGCACATTCCTTATCGACCTTGAACCTGCCGAATTAACTGATCCATTGGCACAATTCAATCACACGCAGCCGAATGAAAACAGTGTCTGGGAGCTGGTAAGAACCCTCAACTCAGGTCTGGCTGAAAAGGCCTTGGAGGAGCGCGTTCTTGAAAAAATATTCGATGTTTATTGGCCGCAGTTCTTAGCGGATTTTGATAAGGCTCTGCTGGAGAACGAACCGCGGGAGGTTGTAGCACCTAGATCTCAAAATGATCTTTTGAGTGAGATATTAGACAATACTCGCATGCTTGGGCGCAGAATATCTGACCTCGAAGATCGAGATAATAGGTCTGTTTCGAAGCTTAAGAATATGCACAAGATGGTAGAGGTTACGCCGACTATTCTTAATCCTGCGGTAGATCTTGTGTTTGCAGGAGCTTCGGATAGTGCTGTGCGAGAGTATCTTGTCGGTGCGAATGTTCCAATAAATCAGGCAAATGACATAATGAAAAAGATCAGGTCAAGCTACGATCGAAAACTTACTGAAAGTTTCGATCCAGCACCAACTGGTAATGATTAGTCATAAGGGCCTTATGTTGCCGCACTACTCTTTCCATGGCGGATAGAGTGGTGCGGGGTACATCATTTTGGATCAAACGATCCCAAAGACAGCGTCGCAGCCTCACCGATCTTGTCCTGAAGCACCGACTTGAATTCCTGCGCGATCTCTTCGCGCTGAACCTCTTCACCAACCCAACGCAGTTTCAGTGCCGGCTGCGCACCGCTGGTGATGACCGAAATGCGCAGAATGATCTCGCGCAGCTGCAGCCCTTCGAACGGTACCATCGAGAACACCAGCGAGGTCGGTAGCGTTTCTTTGCTGGTCGCCTCGATGGAATCCATGGCGCTGCGGCTGGCGCGCGTCTCGCTGACGGCGTGATCACTTTCGGACGATGCCTTCACCGTGATGGTGCGCACCGCTGCAATGGCTTTTACCAGGCTGATGTTCTGGTTGTCATCGCCGACGGCCGACAACGTACTGTGCCAGTCCTCGATCCAGTCGCTCATGTCTTTCTGCGACATGGCCCGGCCACTGATTGCCTGCACCGCCTGGTAACCGGCCGTTGCCTTCAGCTTGAGCACGCCGCGATCATCGGCATGGCCAGGGGCCGCTTCGGTGCCGAGGTTGAACAGTACCGAGCAGGTCATCTCTTCTTGATTGATAAAACCCTGGGCATTTACGACAGCCCGGTCGGTGACGTACTTGCCGAAGTCCAGCAGAGAGTTGGTGGAGAAGGTGCCACGGAAGCGGCTGCGGAATGCGCCGAAGGCTTCCAGGCTGATTACTTTGGCGCCTTCAGGCAGCACCGCGGTTGGCATGTCAGTGTCTAGCGCTTTGGCCGTGGCAATCAGCGCAGTATCGGTGATCAGTTGAATTGCTTCTTTCGTGAGGGACATATTTCAGGTCTCTATGGGGAAGGGCTGCGGGGGATCAATTGCGGCGCGGGATTGGTGCCTCGTCCCGGGTGAACATTTGATCGTGCTTCTCAGCAAACAGCGAGATCTTGCCGCCGCTGCCGACGTGCATCGGCGTGTCCAGGCTGGTGTTCTCGCTGCGAGTACCGCGCTTGGTCGGCACCTTGTAGTCGAGCTTGTGCTTGATCTTCACCTGGCTGGATTCGCCGATCTGGCTGAAGTCCAGGGTGATCACCAATTTGCCGACCTTGCCGTGATCCACTACGTCGGCGGCGACTTCGGAAAGGGCGTGGCCGATCTGACTGGCGAACGCGCCGCCATTCAGCTCTTCAAGAAACTCGGCGGTATCTGTTGCGATTGGCATGGCGGTTTCTCCGATGGTGTTTTTATCCCGCTGGCCGGCAACGCCAGCCAGGTTTGTCGTTTGCGTTGCTGAACCCTGGAGCCGAATCGCCGCATCAGCAGACCACCAGCGGGTAGGGGATGTCGTAGTTCTTGATCAGTCGGGTCAGCAGCGAGAAGCTGATGTCCAGGTGCAAGCGGGCTTTGTTGCGCGTCATGCGCTTGTCCATGCACTCGCGGATGCGCAGAACCAGGGCTGCCTCGGTGATCTCGTCCATCTTCAGCGCCGTCTTGAAGTTGAACCCGTTGTTCGCCGAGATCGTGTAGAGCTGCTTGCGGGTGAGACCGGTTTCGGCGGTGACCTCGGCCTGGGTCATGGTCTTGGCCATTTCCCTGATCTTGGTGATCAGTGCCGACTTCTCGTTGACCGGCTCCGGCTCCAGCTCCTTCTGTTGCCGAGCCGGTGGCATCCTAGTGCTGTAGGTGATCGGCCGGGGCACGTAGCCGAACGGCTTGGCCTCTTGGATCTCGCCGCCCACGGCCAGGAACAGGGCGACTTTCGTCGCCAGTCCTTCCGATGCCGGCCGGAGCGCTTCGATCATGCTGAGGTTATTACTGATCATGCTGCGATCCCCAATACCTTGTTCATGCGCTCGTCGAGGATTTCGTAGAACGTCTTCACTCGTTCGGTCAGCTTGCGAATCATCACTTCGTCACGGTAGGCGCGCTTGATGAATAGCGGCATTCCCGGCCAGTAGCAGACAAAGTCGATCCATTCTCGCTCCGACACCCAAAGGCCGCCCTGACACTGAGCGACGTGATCTTTCGGAACTTCGCCGCCAAGAATCACTTCAACTTGCAGCTTAGGAAGCTTGGTTTTGATCTCGGTCAGGCCGTCGGCGCCGACCAGAGAGTCAGGCGAGTAGCCAATCCCGTGATTCAGGATGATGCCGACTTGAGTGGTTTTGATCTCTTCGCAGTCCTCGTAAAGCTTGCGCGCCACCCCTTCAAGTTCATGGCCTCGCTCGGTGTGTCGGTTGCCGGTGAACGGATCGGCCAACTCGCCGGTAATGCGCTCGCCGATCAGGGTGTTCATGTAGGTGAAGGCACCCGCGCCAAGCCCTGACGAGTCCTTTCCGTTCACCAGGAGGCAATCAAGCTCGGAGCAGGTGACGATCCCAAGACGCAAAGCCAGCCATTCAGGCGAGCCTTGCTGAACTTCGGTGATGATTTGCATGACTCACTCCTGTGGCCGGCTGGCCGCCTTGGTGATTCGGGCCGAAACGGCGTCGAACTCGGATTTATAAACATTCGCCGCCGTTCCGTACTTGGCTGCGAAGTTGTCCTGTAGCGGCTGGCTGCATTTTTTCAGCAAGGCGTCGAGCTGCGCGGCCTGGCCAGCGGTGATCACCGGCTCAGCTGGAGGATCGGCCGGCTCGTGGTTGCCGTCGCTGTCCTCGTTCACCATGACGACGTTGAAGATGTTCATCGTCAGGTAGCGGCGTGCATAGCTGTTGGTCGAGCCGTGGGCATGGACGCCGGTCTTGTTCGTCTTGCCGCCTATCCCAGTGGCGTCAAGCGGCAGATCCATCTGGTACTGCTTCGTGTGCCCGTGCTCATGCATCACATCGCAGACAACTCGGATATGGCCGGCCAGTGGCGAGTCGCCGGTTCCGAACGACAGCGAGAAGCCTTCCGATGTGTAAACCGGGCTGATCGCCTGATCGATGTCCTCAATCTTGGCGTAAGAGCTATTGGTCTGCGTGTTCACGGAGCGGCGCACAACCGGCTTGATGCGCTGCTGTGCGCGAACCATTGCGGCGTTAAAGGCTGCCGAGGCTTGCCGATCAACGAAGCGCTCGTGCATCTGCATCAGGCGCTCCATCTTGTCGACATCAACTGTTGGGTCTGCGGCGGCGCGCTGGATCATCTGAATCATCATCGTCGACTCAGATGCCGGCGCCACCCCGGCCGGCACGTCAACTCGCTGCACGTTGGCTTGCTGTTCGGCAAGGGCTACTTGAGACATGAGAACTCCAAGCCGGCGCGATGCCGGCGAGTATTAAAAGGTTATTTTGATGTTCGGGACCTTGCCGGCGCGGATCATGGTGATTACGGCGCGGGCCTGGTCCTCGGTGATGCCCGTCAGCATTACGGCTTCCTTGGCGGCGGTCAGAATGGCTGTCTTATGCGCTACATCGGCTTCGCGAGCTTCGGCTTGCCGGATGATCTCGTCGGCGGCCGCCTTCTGGCGGGCAACCTCTGCCAGTCGGGCGCGTTCTGCAGCTTCGGCCTGGCGCGCTTTCGAGTTGACGCGTTCCTGTTCGGCGCGCGCCTCGGCGGCAACACGACTGGCTTCGGCATTGGCAATGGTCTGGCGGTTGCGTTCTTCGTCGTCAGCCTTCTGCTGGGCAGCCCGTTGTTCGGCGGCTAGTCGATTGGTCTCGGCCTGGGCTGCTGCTCGCTCTGCCTGCTCGGCTTGGAGCTGAAGCTGCAGTCGCTGGTTTTCTGCGGCGGCGGCAGCATCGCGGGCCGCCTGTTCCGCGGCGCGCTTGGCGTTGGCGGCCTGGTCGATCAGGTCTTGTTCACGTTTCGCCGCAGCATCCCGTTCGGTCTGGGCGCGCTGCTCGATACGTGCAGTCTCGCGCTCAATGATCTCCCGTGCCTCGCGGTCGATCTCTGCCTGACGCTCGCGTTCGGCCTTCTCGGCATTGAAGCGGGCAATCTCGGCCAGTTCCGCTTCGTGCTTGGTGCGATCAGCCAGCAGTGTCCGGAGAGTCGCCAGCGACTTGTCTTTGACCTGTGCAGCCTCGGGCAAGAATTCCTGCCAGCTATCGTCGAGCGCTACCAGCTCCAGGTCTTCAATGATCTGCGCCACGAAGGCAGCCGCCGGTGTCTCTGCGAATACGGCCAGATCCTTTATGCGCTGGATGCCATCGTTGTGGCCGTCTACGCGTTTGTCTTCGGCTGCCTGCCATTCATTCAGTGGACGGCGAACCTCTTCCTGCCAAGCTTCCAGGGTGTCCCGGACGCGCTTGCGCTCGGCGTCGATCTTCTTCGGGACTTCCTTCAGGTCGGCGACCAGCTTTTTGCCAACATCATCCAGCGCTGTCTTGGAGCGGGCGACCTTGTACGCCATCGAGGCGATCGCCTCGCGACCCTTGCGGGTACTACTGTCCGGCGTGAAGCCGTCGATCTCGGTGCGAATCTGCTGCAGCCAAGGCTCAAGGCCGTTGACTGCGCTGAACACGGCAAGTGCTGTTTCCTGCGGCGGCACGACGGCCAGTTCTGTTTGTGCGGACATGACGATTCCTTCGCCGCGACTCGCGCAGCCTTGAAAGGTGTGGGTTATTGACTGATCTGGCCGGAGTAGGCGCTGGCCAGCATCCAGAGGGTGCAGAGGAGCAAAGTGATGGCCGATCCTCGCCAGGTGTAAATGCGGCGGATGCGCTGGCGGTCAGTCATGCCGGCATTTCCGGGATCGGCAGCCAATGCGTGATCCTGGTGTGGCAGGTGTCGCCGTCGATGTATTCCCATTGCTTAAGCTCGCGATTCTTCCTCACTGCAAAGAATGGCTGGTGACTGGTCTTGCCTACGCGACAGACCAGAACCGTTTTGTTAGGCGCAGGGAGGCTTTCCTTGACGCTTACCCATCCGCTCATGCACGAGCCCTCACCGCGATCCTGCCGCCCTTCATAGTCGCCGCCAAGCGCTGGGGCAGGGCGGAGACCAGGAACTCACGGGGCCGGCCGATCACCTCGTTGAAGGGGAGGCCGAAGCGGATGATTGCGAGCGAACGGTCGATCTCTTCAACCATCTCGTCGATCAAACTTTTTACAGGCGCATTACTCATGCTGAAACTCCCTTCCGGCGCTCGCTGATCTCCAACCTGCGCTTGCAGTAGTGGTTGAACTCGTCGGTAGTAATCTCGCCGGCGGTGAAGAAGCGAACGATCAGGCCCTCGATCAGCACTTCGTTGAGCGCTGGTGAGTCGGGGCTTTCGAGGCCGTCGAGGGCTTCGTCGATGGCGATATGCGGGCTCAAAATCCGCACGTCCGAAGCGCATGATCAAATTCGCGCTTAGCCTCGATGTACTGCTCAACCTTGCTCTCGACCAGCGAATCAGCCAGGTCGTGAATGACCGTGCCTTCTCCGTCATGCGGCCCGAGCGCCGAGACTGCCCACTGGTATAGGTGGTCGTCCGTATGGCCGCGCCGGACGATCTCGATCAGTATCTTCTCGATACCGCACTCTTGGTCGAGCTGGGCTTCCATGTGGGTGACGACGGAGCGGACCAGATCCTTGTGCCTGACCAGTTCGCGCTCACGGCCCCAAGGGTTCGGCGCAAAGGCTGAGCCCTGGTGCATGACATCCTTGATCGCCGCTTGCTTCCACTCTGCGACGTCTTGCTCGTCAACCGGCGCCTCTTCGTCTTCCGGAGGCTGCATGTTGTCGTAGTGTTCTTGGCATTTGCGTAGTGCTGACATGGTCGCCTCCAGATTCGGCGGTTATTGATCCAACAAAACTCGGCTGCACTCATCCATTCCGCTGGTTGCCGCTGGGCGCGGAGGGGAGTGCATGCGGGTAGAGGCGGGGAAGGGTGTTAGATGTAATGAACCACTGACGCTCACGGGCTTCTAAATTAATTCATCCATATTTGGTGAGCGACTGTGTCTAAGATCATTACCGAGAAGGTCAGTACGCATGAGTCTCTCCCAACTGATGCATTACTATTCGGGTCTCCGAAAGACCGCCTCGATTTCTATCGTCGAGAAATTCAGTACGAAACCACTCTGCTATCGAATCGAACAAATGCGAATTTGACGGCGCAATCGTTTTTGGTGATTGCGTTCGCATCCTCAATGGCCAACGTCAACCCGGAATGGGGCAAAATCTTTACCTTGGTTGTACCTTTGTTGATGGCCTTACTCGGGATTGTGAGTTCGCTCAATGCGCGACCAGGGATTCGAGCTGCTTACGCAATAATTGATCACTGGCATTTCAAGCAAAGCCATCTTTTGCGCAGCGAGCCTGTAATGGGGTTCAACTATGATGATTCGCCCCTGTTCTGCGAAGCAGAGTCCAGTCACAAGGGGTATCGAAAATCCCTTCAGTTCTCTATGAGAACCCCGTGGCTTTTTGTGATTTTCTGGGTAGTTCTCGCAAATTTCGGTATTTATATCCAGTTCTCAAATCCCGGTTTTTAAGTCGGGCTCGACGCCTGGTTGATTACCCAGTCGCGAGACTGGCGCGGCACCTGCCAATGCGCTCTTTTCGGTTTGATAGGTAAGGATGCAGGCGCCCGGAGCTGCCCGGGATGCGTCGAGACTGGCCAGCTATGCCCTCGGACTCGCCTGCGGTACGTCGTCGTTTTGGTTGGGCCTACCGGTATTCCGGTTGATGCGCGGTCACATCGTCGGCCCTGCTGTCCGCTGCCTGTCAGGTATTGGGCGCAGCCTTCAGGCTTGCTGCGCCACGCGGGTGGATCGCTTATTGGTGCATGACTGCAAATCCTCCGTGCGGGGTTGATGAATGAGTGCTGGGGGCCGCATTGCGCGGTGCAGAATTCGTCCGCATGGGAGAGTGATCGAAACACCAGGGCGCTACTCCTGCTTGTTTCCCGCCGCGTTTCTGGTATTGGCCGGCAGATCCGGCTCAGGAAATTTACGGGGCTTTGCGATCCTAGCGCTGCAGCCCGCTTGGGCACGCTTCGATCACTCTCCGATGCGTCCTACTGCTGGGGAAGAGCAGGGCTTCGGGCAGTTAACGACAGGCTGTCGTGGCGCTGGTTGTTCAGTTGTTGCTGTGCCATTCAGCGAGATCAGATAACCGCCGTCATGGTCTTGGAACCGTCGCCATGTTCAGTGGTGATCATCATCGGGGCAGATCGGCCGCCGCGCCGAATGTGGGCATTCGCTTGCATAAACACCTGGTTGGGCTCGCCGTCGCCATCAGGCAGCAGGGTGCTGCATACAAGGCCGGAGCAGTCCTCACCATTCGGGCCTTCGCCGTCGTGCGCAATGTCAAAGTTGGCCATCATTGCGATGCCTTGATCCTTGCAGATGCCGATGATCTGCAGCATTAGCGGGCTGATCAAGCTGTCGTAAACCTGTTCTTTGTTCATGCTTTGCTCCTGATGTTGTTGGCCGGTTGTTTTCCCAATGCAGCCTGTCGCCAAGCTGCATCAGTGAAAATTCCGTCTCTCCACCACGCGCATCGCCCGATTCATATCTCTAGCCGTCGTCACACATTTCGTGTTCGGTGCTGGTACGGCTGGCTTGCGTGGTTTCGCGTACTCACATCTGGTGAGCACGGCCAGTTCCAGAGCTGGCGTGGCATCGACTATTTGTTGCTCGCCCTTACCGGGTGAAACCCGGGGTAGTCGATGGCGAGGATCCTGAGCTGTTAAAGAGCGGCGGATCTCTCGACCCTTCGCTGCCGGTCCCGATGTGGGGACTGGGTTGCGATGGAGCTAAGTTAACCGCCGGTTTATATTTCGTCAATACCGGCGGTTAATTTATTTTTCGTGGAGATGACGTATGCTTTGGCTAAACTGGATGGATATACAGTGATGGGGGCGAGAGTGGCAAAGGCGAAGAAACAGGGGAAACCACTAGAGCGACAGGAGGTCAGCGGGATAGAGCGGCTCGGCCTGCGAGTGTCGTCAATGATCAACCACCCGGTCGCGCAGGTTCAGCGCTGGGTGACGATCCACCGCCTGGATACCAATGGGGATAGGGAGTGGGATGAGGTGATGGGTTTGCTGTCCGAGACGGACGGCATAGACATGACATTCAACGACGATGAGTCGGTGACGCTGAGATGGGAGCCCCAGGCTGACGAAGACCGTGTGATCGAGGTCGACAGCATGGAAGAGGTGGAGGAGGTGGCTCCTTTCTAGTAGGCATCAAAAAGCCCGCTCGATGGCGGGCTATGGATGACGAGGTGATTGAGCATCAGCGGTTTCGTTGGCAGGGGGCAGAGAGGTTGCCGTTTGTGTTGGTTGTCTTTGCTCCAATAGCCCTGAATGGCAGCTTGCAAACAATCCACTTCATTGCCCTGTCGCCGCCTTCGGCGATATTGGTCTCACCAGCAGAAAGCTCAAAACTACCGAATATTCTCGCTGCGCAATTGTCGCGCCCATTTTTGTCGACACTGCAACGTAAGACGCTCACGCTGAAGGCGCATGTATTTCGAAATTGCTTATATGCTCGCAACGTGTCATGAGGGCCATATTGGACACACTGATTGTAAGTGCTGTCATAGACATACGGGTCACTGGTGGTAGTTTGTGCTTGGTTGTACTGGCCACTATTTGTGTTAGCACTGGCTACGTTATATTGGCTGGGCATTGCTTTTTGAGTGGTCACAACATCACTCCGCCTAGAAACATCTACGGTCGCATGGCTATTGGAATTGCTCACCTTCTTGTTACTCGAGTTTACGAGAGCTCCGCCAATAATTTGCATAGCTTGGCCCATAGTGATGTCATCATCCCCGCCACCATTATTATATTCCTCATCTTCGTCCCACTTGTCAGGTCGCGGCGTGTATTGAGCCACATTGCTCAGGACTGGAGCAGGAGCAGTAGAGGGGGCGTAAACCTTTTGACGGCGAGCACCTTCAAAACAGTCCGTACAAAGTTGCATATTGGCATTCATCCATTGGCCAAAGGCTGCTACATACTGACCTCGATGATTGGCAAGGCACTCAGCGACCTTAGCCTCTTTGTCTAAATAAGCTTTTTCAGGGTCACCTTTTGGCGTTTGGAGTGCCTGCTTTTTACTGCTTGCCGCATTGGCTTTGAAATTAATGGACGGGTAGATTGGCACCTGGGTATCGCCAGACTCATCCTGCAACGTACCGGTTAAATAATAGTTCGTATTCCAAGTGCCTTTCTGCACGGCGTCAAAGCTATCCATAGCTTCCACTCGGGGCATTCCGAAAGCAGCGCAAGGCCCTCCCGTCGAGGTAACTTTGACATGATCGCTATCGCTGACAGCTACGAAGTCGAAACCAGCAGCAGTACCTTCGGCAGAGCGATAACTAGTGCCTGCTGCTGCGAAGCCGGTAAGGCCGCAGATGATCAAAAATACTGCGGCTATTGTGATTTTCATTGGCTTAGACTGTAGGGGTGTAAGGAGGGAGTATAGGGGTTGAGGCTGTTAGCGCCAGATTTAAACCGACTGCTAGCTCAACTTGTCGATTGTCCCACAACCCTCCCCACCTTCACCTCATCCGTATAACCCGCCAGCCGCCAGCTGATTTGTCCTCTCAATGGAGAATCCTGCGACTCTCTCCAATCCTGATCCGGTCCAGCGCCCGGTTTAGAGAATCCAAGGCATCAAGGAGGGCTTTCGCCTCGGTCTCTCGACCATCTCCCCAAAGGCGTTCAGCCATTTTGTTCAGGGCTTGGATAGATCTTTCGATGTCTGCGGCGGTTGCCGCAACTTTACTTTCCGGTTGTTTCTTCGGCATTCGGTAACCCTTCTGCAGGGCATTGCTTTGTCTTAGCGCGAGTACATTGGCCACCAGAGCAAGGCCGCTACAAATCCCCGCCGCGCCAGATTATCCGACCTATAGCGAGATCTCAGACCAGATGAGCATTCCAAACCAGAAGCACCCGCGCCTGGATGAACGTCATATCTCGACGAATCATGCGGTCTTTGTGCCGGGTGTTGTCTGAGATCATCTCGAAGTGATCTTCATCGGCAACCTGCAGACGCTTGATATAGATGTGATCATCCCAAGAAAACAGATAGATCCCGTCACCGACGAACTCGCGAATGTTCACGTCGACGATCAGCGGGTCGCGGTGCTTGATCGTCGGTTCCATTGACTGGCCCCAGCCGGTGACCATCTTCAAGTGGAAGTGCTCTTCAAAGTCCAGGCCCAGCTCTCGCAGATGCTTTGGGCTTACCCGGACGTCCTGAAACATCTCTGGGTAGTCAGCTGCGATCTGCCCGCCACCCATCGCGGCTCGAATGTCGTAGTGAGCGATCCACACCTCATCACCGACCTGGCCGGGGCGCGAGAAATCAGCAGTGATGACATTGCTTGGCTCCTCGGCGGCAGCGAGAAGGCGGCTTCGCGCTTCAGCTGAAAGCCCCTTTCCCTGTTTCGCAAGCATTTGGCGAACCATGTCTGCAGCAGACGCGCTCTCTGATGAAGCGCTCATTTGCTCTGCAGCGCTTGTAAGTCCGCTGATTTCAGTCGCCAGTCTCTTGCTGAATTTCTCAATAGGTACGTCAAGTAGGCGCGACAACACGGCCGCAAACTTCACATTCAACGGATTGGTGCCGTTCAGGTACATCGCGACAGCGGCAGCAGAGATATCAGCTGCTTCTGCAAGGCTTGCTTGAGTGAGGCCGAGGGCGTTCTTTTTCGATACGAAAAGCGCCTTTGCGGCGTCGCACTCAGCTTTTAACTCTGGGGAAAGTTCTTTCTTTTTACTCATCCGTGAAATTTAACCGTTGGTTAATTTATTTGCGGCAACCGGCGGTATTGCTAGAAAGCTAACCGGCGGTTAATATTGATCTCGAAAACACCATTCGAGATTTCCAGAATGAAGCAGATCCCACTTACAGAGCTGGTTGCTACGAAAGGGCAGGCCTTTGCGGCCAAGGCTCTTGGGGTCAGCCCTGCCGCAATCAGCAAGGCCATCGCGGCCGAGCGAAATATTTCTGTCACCCGCAATCAGGATGGGACTTTTGAAGCGCATGAGCTCAAGTCCTTCCCGGCGCAGACGACCCCCAAAAAAACAGCCGCCTAACCCAGCCCTGTCACACCGAAAGCGGAAGTGAACCTATGGCCTACGACGATAAAGCGCACCGGCACGAGCACCAGGTGAAGGTGCGCCTCGATGACGAAGTCTTTCAGGAGCTGAAGGACGTTGCCCGCGACATGAAGCTGCAACACAGCGTGCTTAGCCGAGAAATCATCGAGGCCGCGCTTGAGGTCAAGCGAACGCTCGGAGAGCTGCCGTTTGAGTTGGAGAAAAGACGAGCCTGAGAAGGCCATAGAGGGGGATTCATGCCCAGTGCAGTAGTGGAACTCAGGAAGGGCGCAACAGAAGAACTGGCGCGATGGGCGTCGGAGATCGGAATCACCCCGGATGCCTTGGCTTCCGAGCTTTTACGACTGGCCATGCCAGGGCTCAAGAAAGCGATCTGCGACAGCGTCCCGCCCAATAGCAACGTGGTTGCCTTCCCACCCAAACGGTGATTAACGGCCCTTATTAGGGACCGCATAGCGGGAAGGGTAGGCCGGTAACAGCTTTCAAGATTGGCGCTGGTCCCTTGTTCGGGACTGGAAGAAAAGAAGGTCATGGATTCATCCCTGATCAGTTGATGAACGAATCATGAATGTTGTTGAGCAAAGGAAAAACTAGACGATGAAGTCGCCAGTGCTAGAAACCCGCAGAGCAGCAGTGATTGCAGCCGCCAATGCCGTCTCGGGCGGGCTTCCTTGCGCCGCTGCATTTCTTGGAGAAGAGAACTTCAAGCGCTTCAAGAACCGGATCTATGAGTCGGCAGGCGTCAAGCCGCTTACTGACGATGAAGTTTGCGTACTCGAAACCGAATCCAAGACTTCATTTCTTCCCGACTACATCTGCTCAATGTACGGCGGAGTGTTCGTTCGGCTCCCAGAGGCCGGTCAACTCGACAACGTCGATCTGTACCAGCGCGCACTGGCCGCGTCTTCGCAGCGTGGCGAGCTTGACCACATGGTCGCGATGGCATTGGAGGACGGCGAGATCGACGCCGCGGAAGCCAAGAAGATTCGCGCACTACACACCAAATACCTGTCGGCCAGCCTTGAGGCTGTGGCGGCAGTGATCGAGTTACACAAGGCGAAATCCTAAATCCCAGGCAATAAAAAGCCGGGGTAGTGACCCGGCTCTTTGTACAACGAAGTGGAGCCAGTATATGCAGACCCAACCACAAATCAATACCCCATCCAATGTCGCGACACGTTTTCTACAATCGCAAAACGTGTCGCGTACCACGATGTCCTCACGCGAAATCGCAAACGTCACCGGAAAGCGCCACGACAACGTGAAGCGCGACATCGTGGGGATGCTGAAAGACCTGAAAGTAGATGCACTCAGTTTTGAGGACATTTATCTGGATGGTCGGAACCGGGAGCAGGTCCAGTACTTGCTCGATCGCGACCACACCGACTGCTTGCTGACTGGATACAGCGCCGCGATGCGCCTCAAGGTCATCCGCCGCTGGCGTGAACTCGAACAGCAGGATGGCGCCCGTCAGGCGGTGGTCGCCAACGGCACCAAAGTCGTCGGCGAGCTGGCAATCCTTGAGTGCTTCACGCGCCTGCTGAAGCCGGCGCCGTCCAGCCAGATGCTTATGCTGGCCAAGATCGCCGCGAACAACGGCCTCGATGCACAGTTCCTTCCTGGCTATGCCATCGACGCCGCACCAGATGCCACTGGCGGCAGCTCCATGCCGACCAAGGCCATTACTGCCCTGATCAAAGATCACGGTATTGCCAGTACAGCAGCTGCCTTCAATCGCGCACTGGCCGCCAAGGGCTTCCTCAAGCAGCTCCAGCGCAAGAACTCCAAGCAGGTGATGGTCGACTTCTGGTGCGTGACCGACAAAGGCATGGCCTACGGCAAGAACCTCACCACCCCTCAATCCCCCCGCGAGACGCAGCCTCACTGGTACGTCGATCGTTTCCTCGAACTGGCCGCACTGGTCGGGAAGGTCTGACATGCAATACACCGTCACGATCAATCAGGTGAAGGCGCTTGAGTGGGGGCTGAACTCTCAGCAGGCCCTGCTGTTCGCCTTCGTCTACGAGAGCCCGAGTTGGGCTAATCCAATCAAGACGGATACCGGGATCTACTTCGCCTTGAGCAAGAGCAAGATCGTTGAAGAACTGCCGCTGCTCACTGATAAGCCGGACACCGCATACCGCCTGCTGAAGGCTCTGGCGGAGGCTGGACTGATCGAGCTTTCCAGCACTTCAAGCATCACTTTGATTCGCCTCACCGAGAAGGCGAAAGAGTGGAATCGCAAACTAGATGGGTCGGAAAAATATCCGACCTCAGCAACAACTCAAGGTCGGAAAAAAATCCGATCTACCTCGGAAAAATCTCCGAGCAAGGTCGGAAATAAATCCGAGCCAAGGTCGGAAAAATCTCCGACAAATCAGGGTACCAATAATCAGGGTACCAATCAGGTAACCAGTAATCAGGATTTGCAGGACGGCTCGGACAAGCCGAACCGGTCCGGCGGGTTGGTGCTGGTGGTTGACCGCACCGAGGCGCCACGGGTTGAAATCCCCGCCGACATGCCTGGCCCCAAAGACCAGTCCTGCAAAACCTTCAAGACCTGGGCGAACTACGCCATGTCCTACCGCAAGCGATACAAGGCCTGGCCAGTCTGGAATGCCAAGGTGGGAGGACAGGTCGGTTTGCTGATCGGCCGCCTCGGCATCGACATTGCTCACAGCGTTGCCGCGTACTACGTCGGGATCAGCGATGCACAACTCATCCGTAAGTGCCACAGCGTCAGCGAACTGCTGGCAAACGCTGAGAGCTACCACACCCAGTGGGTGACCCAGACTCAAATCAACGGCCGTACCGCACGCCAGCAGGAAGACACCCAGGCCAACATCAACGCCGCGCAGGAAGCCGCTCGGAACATCCGAGAGGGAGGGACACGCAATGCTTTCCTCTGAAGATCGTGCACAACTGGCCGGCGCGATTTGCGCGACCGCCGAAACCCTGGGCCAGACCATCAGCGCCACAGCTGCCGAGTTGATGGCTGAGGACTTGGCCGTGTTTGCCCCGACCGACATCCGTAAGGCGCTTCAGTCGTGCCGCCGGGAACTGACCGGGAAGTTGACCCTGGCCGCCGTGCTGCAACGCATCCAGGCCGAAGACGGACGTCCGGGCAAGGACGAAGCATGGGCGATCGCCATGACCACAAACGACGAGTTCGAAACCGTGGTTCTGACCTATGAAATTCAGCTCGCCCTGGCTGCGGCAAAGCCCGTCCTCGATGCTGGTGACAAGGTCGGTGCGCGCATGGCGTTCATCAGCACTTACGAGCGACTGGTCAATCAAGCTCGCGAAGACGTCAAGCCGGTGAACTGGCATGTCTCGGTGGGCTTCGATGTAAATCGCCGTGTCGAAGCCATCACCAAGGCCGTGCAGATGCAGCGTATTCCTCAGGAGCACGGGCAGAAGTACTTGGCTGATCTGCGGGTCGTGCCGATCAGTGAAGACGGGCGCGCCCTGGCTGGTTTGATCACCGGTGAAGTGACCCGACCAACACCCAAGGTTCGCGACAAGCTCAAAGCCGTGAAGGACTCAATGTTTGAAATGCGATTGGCGTCCGCCGAAAGGAAGACAGCAATGCGTATCGAAGCGGCCAATGAATTGGCTGACCGCCGGGCGCTGCTCATCAAGCAGGCCGAGGATCTGGAACTGAAGAGGGGAGCCCAATGACCGACAAGATCAGCGTCAACAGCCAGGCCAAGCTTTCCGAGGCAATCACCTGTCTCAACGCCATGTTCCGCGAGAAGAAGTTCGTCGTGGTCTCCCTGCGCCCGGGCAAGGACCGCACCTTGGATCAGAACGCTCTGTGGTTCGCCCTGTACCAGCGCATCGCCCAGATGACGCAGATCGGTGACGTCGACGATGCCCGCCGCTACTGCAAGTTGCACTTCGGGGTTCAGATCCTGCTGAACGAGGACGACGAATTCCGCAACGGTTGGTACCGGACCATGCGCCACCTGTCCTACGGGGAGAAGCTCGATCTGATGGGAGGGTGCCCACTGTTCGGCCCGGACGGCTTCCCAGTGACCCGGTTGTTCTCCCGGGGCCAGGGTATCGCCTACACCGACCGGATAGTGGCCGACTTCACTGAGCGCGGCGTGGTGTTCGTGGATCTGCTCGGGAAGGCGGCAGCATGATCGCCAAGCAACCCAAACCAAAGAAGTGCAAGAACCCCGCGTGCGGCATCAGCTTCCCGCCCCAGCGCTTGGGCCAGGCCGTATGCAGCCCCAAGTGCGGACTTGCCATCAGGGACGTGAATCAGGAGAAGGCGCGCAAGTCGCTAGCCCAGATCGAGCGCAAAGAGATCAAGGTCCGCAAGGAGAAGCTGAAGAGTCGGACTGACCATGTGCGGGAAACGCAGGTGGTGTTCAACGAGTGGATCCGCCTGCGAGACGCTGCACTGCCTTGCGTGAGCTGCGGTCGCTTCCATGAGGGTCAGTGGCACGCAGGCCACTACCGCACTGTAGGAGCGAACCCCGAGCTTCGGTTCGAGCCGCTCAATGTGGCAAAGCAGTGTGCCCCCTGTAACAACCACAAGTCCGGCGACATCGTGAATTACCGCATCAGCCTGGTGAAGCGTATCGGCCAGGAGCGCGTCGAGTGGCTGGAAGGGCCACACGAAGCCAAGCGTTACACCATCGAAGACTTGAAGGCCATGAAGGCCAGCTACCGGGTATTGATCAGAGAATTGAAGGGGAGAGCGGCATGACCTATCGCAACGTGGTATCTGCAGTAGTTCGGGCGCTGGCGGCCGAGACCATCAACTCTGCTGGCGGGTGTGATTTCGAGCCGAAGGTGCAATGCGCCAAGCAGAAGGGCGAGATCGTCGGCAAGGAGGCTGCATTCCTGACTGACTGCTGGGTGTTCGGCCGTCTGCACAAGGGGCTGACCCCGGCGCACTGGCGGGCACTGGTAGCGAAGTTCTCTACGCATGATGAGCGTAAGCATGCCGCGATCCTTGAATTGATCAGGGCGGTTCGCTCGCCAGCAACTGAGCGGTTCCGGGAATGCGCGGTGCTGACCTGGGCGATCCCACAGGTAGCGGGGGCACAGGGCAAGCGATCTGCCGCGGTACTGCCTGCTGCGTGGTACGACATTACAAATTGGGACAACGACGGCAAGCCAGAATCGACCCGCTACCGGTGGCGCTCAGGTATCCGTAAAGGGCTGGATGACCAGGTAAACGAGGCGCTCGCAGCCGCTCAAGAGATCATGGATGCAGAGGGCCTGATAGAAAGTTGCGCGGCATAGCAAATAGCCATTGCAATGAGTGAGAAAGTGAGAGAATATTCCCCCATCCTGTCGATCTTGCGCATAAGGGATTGATGACAATAAGCCCGGCCACCCGCTGGGCTTTTTTGTTTCCGCCGTTCGTCCAAAGCTCGGCACTTGCAATACTTTGCCATCTCTCATGTACAAGCACGGACATCCCGCGCATCAGAACGGAGAGCCAGCATGGACATTGACGAGAATGCCCCTGGAAACATATCTCAGCAGGTCGTAACGGGCGGCACTGATAACGAAACAGGCCATGATCCTAAGGGGAATGAACCTGAGGTTCCGCTGCCTGCGGACGACGAAGCGCCTGTCGATGAAGAAATGGCAGATGTGGATACCAACAATTCGGCGTCAGGTGACCATCCCGACCCCCAATGATTACTTCTAGTTAATGAGCCCGGCCAATGCGCCGGGTTTTTCATTTGCGCCGCTCGTCAACTCGAATGCACGCTGCCTATGCGCAAACCTCAAATCTGTACGGCCCGGAAAATCTGGACCTCTGTTGTGAGGTGCGCATGTCTACCGATTCGAGCTTCCAAGACAAGAAGATGCAAGGTACTGTCCCTTCCAAGCCTGAGCCAGGTACAGATGAGCCGACGCTGGATCCTGAAGACCCTGGAAAATTCGATCCTCTGGCGCGCCCGGATGTTTTAAAGAAGGAGCGTCTAGGAGATTGGGAGGACCCAGCTAACAAGGACCTGCCAGAGGCGGATGAAGATACACCACCATCTGACGACAGGCGATAAGTAGAAAAGCCCGGCCATTGAGTCGGGTTTTTTATTGCTTATGATTCGCACTCGTCGGCAACTGCATAATCCCATTGAACCCTTTTCCGGCAGCTATCTCCCAGTTGTATGCCCATATCGCGCGGCAAAGGGAGACATCATGAACGAGAAGACGATTCAACAGAGTGGCGGAGATCCCGAAGACGAAGTGGTTACTGATATCCCTGACAGAAACGATAAAGCGGATGACCCGGATACCGACCCGCAACTGAACGATGACGGCGACGAGAATGAAAGATCTCCCGGCGTGCCGGCAAGTGATCCAGAGTCGGGAGCTTGATCAGTTTTTTTAGTTTTCTATTAGCCCGCTTAGCGCGGGCTTTTTTATGTCTTGAATTCACCCGCAGCCAGGGCGGCCTCACTGAAGGTCTGGACATCGATAGCCGGACAGTGCGACGTACGGAATCAACACCGGCAGCCCGCGCACCCCGACCTCACAATGCTATCGGGGTGGCGCGAGACTGGATCCGCGAGATCGATGTAATAGGGCGTCGACGCAGTGAAAGTCTTTGGAGGACAGGAGGGGAAAGACCCTCACATATTCAGGCCGCCTCGACAGACACCGTAAGGCGTTTGCCGAGAGCAGCCAGGGCTTTCTCAATCGCTTCCATCTTTGAGGTGTGCAGGAAGTCGACCAGGCGATCGCCTTGGGTCTGAGCAAGGCCAAGAAGGCGGCACAGGTCGGCCTTGCGCATATCCCGCGCCATCATCTCGTTCCACAGAACGATCTTCGCCACTGTCACTGCTGGTAGCCGAACAACATGCTGACCTGGCTCAGGCTGAGACGCTGGTGGGATTGATCGGCGCTGATCGACATAGATGGAGAGGGCGGTCTCGATGCCGTCCACAGACTCACGCAGTGCATCGGCGACATCGTCCCCGGCACTGTTGAACTCTGGGAGATCCGGCGCAGTCACTGCAACCCCTGGGTTTTCATCTTCGTGAATGATCACGGGATAGTCGTACATGGTGCAGCCCTCTCTTCTGGCGAGATGATCTAAGCGAGTGAGCTGGGGCTCATTCAAGCCCCAACTGTTTGATGATTCCTTTGCGGGTTGGCTCTTTCATTTCCTTTGAGCCGTGATCTGCAAAGACCGTTTGCTTGCCGTTGTAGTAGATCTTGAAGTGGCTACCGCCTTTGCCTGCTTCGAAGATCACCCCTCGGGCCTTCAACCATCGTCTGAACTCGCTGTATTTCATCACCTCGCCTCGTTGTTTGGATGAGTCCAGCATACCAATATTTTGTGGTAGTACAACGTTTTTGTGGTATTTGTTTTAGCGCTATTCAGGGCCTCAGCATTTGCTGGGGGTTCTTCGTTTTGGGCTACGCCCAAGCCAACGCGGGCCATTTTTATACATGGAGTGACGATGGATCCTACTGACCTCGGACCAGGCACAGCTACCTGGCTGGGCGGTAGCGCCACCGTCATCCTCGGCGGCCTGCTCTGGTTGCGAAAATTCTTGTCGAAGGATGCAACTGACCGGGCGATGGATAACGCCGATATCGGTACGCTCCGCCGGCTGAACGAATTGCTGAACCAAGAGCGAGCCGCCCGTAAAGAAGCCGAGGCCCGCGCTGATCAGTTCGCGAAAGAGCGCAACGATCTGGCTGCCGCTGTCGGTCGCATGGAAGGAAAGATCGAAGCGCTGACCAGTCAGGTCGCCCAGCTCACTGAACGTGTGACCCTGCAAAGCGACGAGATCACCCGCCTGCGCACCAAGTTGGGAGGAATCGCCTGATGGACAGATGCGCATTGGAATTCATTGCACGACGCTGGTGGCGCCGGACTGAGGTCTGGGCCATTGCGATTGTATTGGTCGGTGGTGGCGCAGTGCTCGGCTACCAGGCCGGTTACTGGTCACTCGCCGACAAACAGAACAAACAGGTCGAGGATATCCGCCGCGCATATGACACCGCCATGACCGAGCGGGACATGCGACTGGACGAACTAACCCGCAAGACTGGCTCCGCCGCCGATAAGGCATCGAAGGCCGCGACTACCGCAACGCAGGCTGCCGACAAAGTCAGCGAGGCAGTAGAGAGGCAGAGTCCATGATGGTCATTCTTCGGATGGTTCCGGTCTGGATGTGGGTTGTCCTGGCGGGGCTGGCATCCATCGGCTATCTCTCATGGCGCCTGGATAGCGTTAAGGCTGATCGCGAGCTTGTAACGACTGAGCGCGACACGGCTAACGCCAAGGTGACGTCGCTCGGCAACACGCTGCGTCTTCAACGCCAAATCACTGATGACATCAACCGAGTCTCCGACGATGCGAAAGCCAAGGCTGAACATGTTACGGCTGCCGTTGCTATTTCTGATGGCCGCGCTCGCAGCCTGCAGCAGCAAATTACCAACCTGCTTGCCTCCCGAAAGTCCTGTACTGCCGAGGTTGCCAGCGGAGGCAAGACAAGAAACGACCTTGCCGCTCTGCTCGCCGACCTGCGTAGAAGCGCTGACGAAAGAGCGGGAAGCCTGGCAGCAGCGCTTGACCGAAGCCGAATAGCTGGTTTTGCGTGTGAGGCGGCATATACGGCCGCCCAGAACATCAAGTAGTGCGCGACACGTTTCGCGAATCGGCAAATTGTGTCGCGACCTGCGACGAGGTAATCACCATGGACAATCAGCACAAGAAAATCACCGGTTACCGCGACCTGACTCAATCGGAAATTGACGGCATGAACTCCATCAAGGCTCTGGAAGCCGACGCCGGCGAGCTGTTCAAGCAGATCGGCCAGATAGAGGGTGTTGACCCACGCCTGCTGGCACTGGCCAAGACCAACCTGCAGCAGGGCTTCATGTGGTTCGTGCGCTCGATCGCCAAGCCCGCTGATCCATTCAGCTGATGAGAAACGTCACTCGCCTGCGCCACGCTCTACCCATGAGCCCAGACATCAACAAGGCCGTCACCGATCTGGATAGCGCCATCGCCAAGGCAGTAGGCGCTGCCAAGGATGCTGGTCTTCCTCAAGGTCTGGTCGTATCTCTCTTGCACGGGCATGCCCAAGTGCAGACCAACATCATGGTGAGCTGAACTGTTCAATACTCTGGATTGATCTGTCAGTACCAGCTACTTTGAGATTTCACGCAAGGAGTTCGGACATGGCAGATAAATATGTTGGAAAAATAGTTGGGGTTGGCACGGATAACATGGACTACGTGATTAACATCTATCAGGACGAGACCGTTGAGCGCTCGCCAAACGGCATGGTTCGACATGAAGGCCTGAAGCATTTCGAAATGCAATTTGGTGGTGCCGTGAATAAGATTTCCGAAACTGAGTACGAGATTGTGGCTACGGGGATGAGGGTCACTGTGCATGATGGTCAACGCTAAGAGGGTCGGCTTTTCATGCGAGCACTTGGATTAGGGGGCGCATGGCAGGCCAGATTAATCACTGAGCATGCATGTCGTTCAGACGCTTGCACTCTTTGTATGCGGTATCTTCATCGTCGTACGGTTCTCCGAAGTAATCTCCCGTTCGCGTATCCGCTATCCGAAAGCAAACTGCCAACAGAGAGCGGGTCTAAAGGTTCGCCGGGGCGCCTACCTTGAACCTCTGCGTTCATCCTTGGCTTGCGCGGAACTGCATAATTTTCCGGCATAGCTCTGTCTCCAGCATTGAGTTAACTCCTGCCAGTGCTAGCAAGGCGCCATCATTTCAAGCGCAAGGTGACCCATGGATAGGCCGTACCCTCCATTGTCACTGCTTGAGCTGTCCGAGCTATCCGACTTCGGCATCCGCCTGACTCCAGCCCCTGAAGTGTGGGAATGGCTCCAAGCCGAGATCCTTGTCGACACCGGCAGCATTCACAACGAAGACCATGCCCATCTGTTGGATGCAGACATCCGCGTCATGTGGGCGTCCTCACACTTCGAGAAGCAGGGGCGGACAGTTCTTGGCCAGGCCGAACAAGTAGCTTTCCGCACTGGCGGTTGGCAGAAGGCCCGGATGGAACAACAGATGCGTGATTGGTTCGGCGATGTGCCGGCTTTCATCATCACTCTGGCTGCTGACTACTGCTCTCAGTGCAGCGACACCGACTTCTGTGCCTTGGTTGAGCATGAGCTGTATCACCTGGCTCACGCCAAAGACAAATACGGTCAGCCAGCCTTCACCAAGGAAGGCGCACCCAAGATCGAGATGCGCGGCCACGACGTCGAAGAGTTTGTCGGAGTGGTCCGTCGCTACGGTGCGAGCCCTGACGTTCAGGCGTTGGTGGATGCTGCAAACAAACCTGCCGAGGTAGGGAAATTGAACATATCGAGGGCCTGCGGAACCTGTCTGCTCAAGTCGGCCTGATTTTTGACAGGCATTAGACGGAATCCCACATATGGCAGCGCTGAATAGTGAGGTGAAAGGCTTCATCGTTCAGGCGTTGGCGTGCTTTAACACACCGTCGCAGGTGGTAGAAGCCGTCAAACAAGAATTTGGCATCGAGATATCCCGTCAGCTTTGCGAATCGCACGACCCGACCAAGCGTTCAGGAGTCAATCTGGCGAAGAAGTGGGTGACTCTGTTTCACGACACCCGCAAGCGTTTCCGCGAAGAGACAGCAGAAATCCCGATCGCTAACAGGGCTTATCGACTCCGGACGCTCGGGCGCATGGCTGAGAAAGCCGAGAACATGCGAAACATGGCGCTGACTGCTCAGTTGTTGGAGCAGGCGGCCAAGGAAGTAGGTGACATCTACGTCAACCGCAATCGGAAGGACGAGCCTGACGACGAGCCAGCAATCCCGACTCGCATTCAGGTCGATGTAGTAGATGCGAGGAAGCCGAATGCCGAGCCTTAATGTTCCGCAGGCTCACTTCCTCACGCTGCCTCACAAATTCCGCGCATTCGTTGCAGGGTTCGGTTCAGGCAAGACCTGGGTGGGATGCTCGGCGCTGTGCAAACACTTCATGGAGTGGCCCGGCGTGAACGCTGGCTACTTCGCCCCGACTTACCCACAGATCCGGGACATCTTCTATCCGACAGTGGAAGAGGTGGCCCATGACTGGGGGCTGAAGACCAAGATCAACCAGGCGAACCATGAGGTTCACATCTACAGCGGCCGCCAGTATCGCGGCACTGTGATTTGCCGGTCGATGGAGAAGCCGCAGACGATTGTCGGCTTCAAGATCGGCCATGCCCTGGTGGATGAGTTGGACGTGCTGACGTCAATCAAGGCGCAGCAGGCCTGGCGCAAGATCATTGCCCGGATGCGTTACAACCTGCCTGGGCTGAAGAACGGCGTCGACGTGACCACTACGCCGGAGGGCTTCAAGTTCGTCTTCCTGCAGTTCGTGAAGCAACTGCGCGATAAGCCGAAGCTGAATGAGATGTACGGCCTAGTCCAGGCCAGTACGTTCGACAACGAGCTCAACCTGCCTGATGACTACATCGAATCACTGATGGAGTCGTACCCGCCGCAACTGATCCTCGCGTATCTCAACGGCCAGTTCGTCAACCTGACATCTGGATCGATCTACCACACATATGACCGCAAGCTGAACAGCTGCTTCGACACCGTTCAGTCGGGTGAACCCCTGTTCATCGGCATGGATTTCAACGTCGGCAAGATGGCTGCGGTCACTCACGTCAAGCGCGAGGGATTGCCCAGGGCGGTCGACGAGTTGATAGATGGCTACGACACGCCGGACATGATTCGACGCATCAAGGAGCGCTACTGGCGCTTCGACGGGAACGATTACATCAAGGATCGCGAGATCAGGATCTACCCGGACGCATCAGGCGACTCACGAAAGTCGGTCAACGCCAGCGTCACCGATATTGCCATGCTTAAGCAGGCAGGCTTCGCAGTCATCGCGCCTGCAGCCAACCCGCCAGTGAAAGACCGGATCAATGCCATGAACGCCATGTTCTGCAACGCGCAGGGCGAGCGACGCTACCTGGTCAACCCATTCACATGCCCGACGTATGCCGACGGCCTTGAACAGCAGATCTGGGCGCCCAACGGCGAGCCGGACAAGAGCCAAGGCAATGACCACGCCAACGACGGCGGCGGTTACTTCATCCACCGTGAGTACCCGATCGTTAAGCCGGTCACCACCATCAAAATGGGATACGCCCGATGAGCAACGACGTTTCTTTCAAGCGGCCCGAGTACATCGAAGTACTGGATCGCTGGGCGTCAGTGCGCGACGTGTGTGCCGGCCAGCATCAAGTTGTATGCCGATTGCCCGAGCTGAATGCTCACGACAAGTCGGAAGAGAACAAGGGCCGCAACAAGTCATACCGCGAACGCGCTGTGTTCAAGAACGCAACCGGTCACACGCGCAACGGCTTGCTCGGCCTGGCATTCCATAAAGACCCGACCCTGCAAGTGCCAAAGCAGCTCGAATACCTTCAGGACAATGCCAACGGCTCGGGCGTGAGCATCTACCAGCAGTCTCAGGGCTCACTGGAAAAGGTGCTCGAGGCTGGACGGCATGGCCTTTATGTCGACTACCACCAGGACGCAGCGGCAGGCGGCCATGCGGTAATCCTCACCTACTGCGCAGAGGACATCATCAACTGGCGCACTGGCATGGTCGGCGGTCACAACGTCCTGATCATGGTCGTACTGCGCGAGTGCCCTGAAATCGAAGACGGCTTCGGCTTCAAGACGATTGAGCAGTATCGAGAGCTTGCGCTGGATGACGACGGCTTCATCTGTCGCGTTTGGCGCAGAAGCGGCCCGAGAGGCGGCGGCCCCCTTGAGGTTTTCTCCGAGTTCAAGCCGGACGGCGTCAAAGGCCGGATAAAGGAGATCCCGTTCACGTTCATCGGCGCACAGAACAACGACCCCAGCATTGATGAGTCGCCGCTGTACGACATCGCCATGATCAACCTCGGTCACTACCGCAATAGTGCTGACTACGAAGATAGCGTGTTCTGGTGCGGCCAGGCACAGCCTTGGATTTCAGGGCTTGATGAGCAGTGGCGCGACCACTTGGAAGGGAACGGCATTTATGTCGGATCGCGGGCGCCGATGATGCTGCCAGCAGGTGGATCATTTGGGTACGCCCAGCCTTTGCCGAACACGCTCGTCAAAGAGGCGATGGACGACAAGAACCAGATGATGATCGAGTTGGGGGCTCGCATGGTTGTTGCGTCCCTGGCTGCCAAGACGGCTACCGAGTCGCGGGGCGATCAATCGGCATCGACTTCGGTCCTTGCTGGATGCGTTGCCAACGTAAGCGAGGCCTACACC
Organism: Pseudomonas sp. LBUM1658; assembly: GCF_059716055.1. Classification (NCBI taxonomy): domain Bacteria; kingdom Pseudomonadati; phylum Pseudomonadota; class Gammaproteobacteria; order Pseudomonadales; family Pseudomonadaceae; genus Pseudomonas; species Pseudomonas sp. LBUM1658. The sequence goes on along the minus strand of NZ_CP166798.1, from coordinate 4,281,246 downwards.
CGGGCGATCATGTGGTGCTGCGATTACCTGGGGATTGCCAACGACAAAGTGTCGTACGTGATCAATCAGGATTTCGTCGAGCTGACGGCTGATCCGCAGATGATCACCGCCCTGGTCGGTCTCTGGCAGAACGGCGGCTTCGCGAAAGCGGACCTGCGCGTCTACCTGCGCAAGCTTGGGCTGATTGCTCCAGAGCGGACTGACGCCCAGATCGACGGCGAACTGCAGGAGCAGACCGACAACCTGGGTCTGGACGACGAGGTACCAACAAATGGCGGCCAATCAGGCAATCCTTGATGCCACGATCCGGCACGCAGTCTTCCTCGAAAAGCTGAAAGCGGGCGAGGTCGGCAAGTTCGCTCCGTTCCTCAAGGAGATCGATCGCTCGATCCGTGACCGACTCACCCAGTCTGATTTGACCGAGTACAACGTCAAGCGACTGGAAGCGCTGCTGAAGGAAGTCGACAGCTTGCTGCTGGGGATCTTCGACCGCTACAGCATTCAGCTGAATCTCGACCTGGTCGACATCGCGAACTACGAAGCAGAGTTTGAAGCAACCAGCTTGACCAGATCCGTACCGGTCGGCGTGTCGTTCGATGCCGTCATGCCGACGGCGGCGGCCATCAGGACCGCGGTGCTGACGAATCCGCTCAGCGTGCGCGGCACTGGTGGCGGAAAGCTGCTCAAGTCCTTCATCAAGGGATGGACAACGGCAGAGCGGGATCGCGTCACCGGAACCATTCGGCAGGGCTTCTTCGAAGGTCAGACGAACTTCCAGATCATTCGCAACATCCGTGGCACAAAGGCTGCCGGCTACAGCGACGGCATCCTGGCTACGACCAACCGCAACGCCAGTACGGTGGTGCATACCGCCATTCAGCATGTGTCATCCCAGGCGCGGATGGAGGTGGCCAAGGCCAACATCGATGTGGTGACCCAGATTGAAATGGTCGCCACCCTGGACAGCAAGACCAGCCAAACCTGCAGGTCGATGGATAAGCGTCGGTTCCCAGTCGATTCAGGACCGCGCCCACCATTCCATCCGAACTGCCGGACGACTTTCATCCTGCTCACTAAGCTGAGCGAGATGTTCGCCAAGGGTGCTACGCGTGCTTCGGTTGGCGCAGATGGTGGCGCACAGGTCAGTGCTAGCCTCGACTATTACCACTGGCTACAGCAACAGCCTGCATCGTTCCAGGACGTGGCCATCGGTCCTGTCCGGGCAAAGTTGTTTCGCGAGGGCGGCCTGAGTGTTCAGCGATTCACGGAGCTGCAGCTTGATCGCAACTTCTCGCCCATCAACCTTGCATCCATGCGGACTCTGGAGCCTCTGGCCTTCGAGCGAGCGGGAATCTGACGAAAAGCATTCATATCACCGCCTACGGGCGGTTTTTTATTGCCTGCAAAGCGGGCAGACCAAACCCAAGGGGTGCATCAAGTGGCAGACGAAAACGAAATCGACCTGGAAAACCCGGCAATCAAGGCCGCTATCGCGTCCGCCGCCGAAGCATCCGTTACCGGGCTGAGCAACAAAAACAAGGAACTGCTGGGAAAGCTGAAGGATGCCACCGGCCGCATCACTCAGTTCGAAAGCCAGTTCGAAGGCCTGAACATCGATGCAGTGAAGAGCCTGCTGGCCAAGGCCGGGCAGGACGAAGAAACCAAGCTGCTGACCGAAGGCAAGATCGACGAGGTCTTCGGCAAGCGCACGGAGCGCCTGCGCGGTGACTTCGAAAAACAACTGGCAGGCGAGAAAGCTCGTGCGGACAAGTCCGACGCCTTCGCCAGCAAGTTCCGAGACAAGGTGCTCGGTGACTCTATCCGCGCTGCCGCACTCAAGGCTGGTGCGCTGCCTGAGGCGACGGACGATCTGATCCTTCGCGCCAAAGGCCAGTTTTCGCTGAATGAAGAAGGCGAAGCAGTCGCTGTCGACAAAGATGGCCAGGCCATCCTCGGCAAAGACGGCAAAACCCCACTGTCTCCTCTGGAGTGGGCTGAATCCTTGCGTGAAAGCGCACCTCATCTGTGGCCAAGGGCTTCAGGGACCAATGCCCCGGGCGGGGGTGGCGGTAATGCCGCATTGAAGCGCTCCGAAATGTCCTCCGTTCAGAAACGTGAATTCCTCACGAAGAACGGGCAGGACGCATACCTGAAATTGCCCAAATAACGGAGTAACACATGGCGACTACCGTCAACTCGGACATGATCGTTTATAACGACCTTGCCCAAACCGCCTATCTGGAGCGCATCCAGGACGTCATCGACGTATTCAACGGCTCGTCCGGCGGCGCAATCGTGCTGGACAACGAACTGATTGAAGGCGACCTGCGCAAGCGTGCTTTCTACAAGCTCGGCGGCGCGATCGCTCACCGTGATGTGAACTCGGTCGCGGCCGTCGTCGGTCAAAAGATCGGCGCAGGCGAAGTGGTCGGCGTTAAGGTGCCGTTCAAATACGGCCCTTACGAAACTACCGAAGAAGCGTTCAAGCGCCGCGCTCGCTCCCCGGAAGAGTTTTCCGAGCTGGTCGGCATGGATTACGCCGACGCGGTGCTGGAAGGCTACATCCAGTACGCCATGGCCGCCCTGAAGGCAGCTATCGGTGCGAACGCCAACATGGTCGCGGCTGCCAGCTTTGCCACTGACGGCAAGAAGGCGCTGACCAAAGGCATGCGCAAGTTCGGTGATCGCTTCGGCCGCATTGCGATGTGGACCATGGACTCGGCGACCTATTTCGATATGGTCGACCAAGCCATCACCGACAAGATCTACGAAGAAGCGGGCGTCGTGATCTACGGCGGCCAGCCAGGCACCATGGGCAAGCCGGTACTGGTGTCCGACACCATTCCAGCCGACACCATCTTCGGTCTGCAGGCGGGCGCGATCAAAATCACCGAGTCCCAAGCTCCGGGGTTCCGGTCGTACCCGATCAACAACCAGGAAAACTTGGCGATGGGCTTCCGCGCCGAGGGTACTTTCAACCTTGACCTGCTCGGCTACAGCTGGGCTGACGCGGTTGGCGGCATCAACCCAAGCCTGGCAGCTATCGGCACCGGTGCGAACTGGACCAAGTACGCGACCAGCGACAAGGTTACCGCCGGCGTACTGATCAATCTGACCTAACGGTCAATCCGAAATCCGGCAGCTCAGCGATGGGCTGCCTTGGAGGAACGCATGGAACTGACTTATTCTGCGCAGAGTACGGACTTCGATCCGGACAAGCGCTACCGAAATCCCGAATACTTCGACCGGCCAGAATCGGGCGTGACCAAGGTCACCCTGGTAGGCGAGTGGCCTGCGGTGGCTGATGCTTACAAGGCCGCCGACGTCGAAGTGGTCGAGACCAAGGCGCCAAAGGAAAAGAAATCTGCCAAGCCCGAAACCAAAGAGCTTGCGGGTGCTGGGTCTGAACGACTGACCGATACGGAGTAACACATGCTCATCATCGAGGACGGCACCGGCAAGACAGACGCCGAGAGCTACGCGAGCGCCGCGGACCTGGTCATGTACGCCGGCAAGTTCGGCGTGATCATCCCTGCGGACGCGCCTGCGCAAGAGGCATTGCTTCGCCGGTCCGCCTTGGCGATGGATGGCATGACCTGGAAGGGCCGCAAGACGGATGGCGAGCAGGCGCTGTCCTGGCCGCGCCGCGGGGTTGAGCTGGACTGCCAGATCAAGCCCGACAACTACCTTCCTGCGCGGATCCAGTACGGCCAGATGGCTTTGGCCGCCGAGATCTACACCGACGACATTGACCCGATCGACAAACGCAAAGGCGCTGTGACGCTGGAGCGTGTCGAGGGTGCGGTGACTCGCGAGTACGCGACGATATCCAACACCAGCGGCCGACTGCTGCCGGCGGCGCCGGATCGGCCGAGCGCTACTCAGTTTGCGGACTATTTGCAGCGGCGCGGGTTACTTGCAGTGAGGGCTTGAGCGGATGTAGTCTCGTTTCTCCCCGAATAGTGGAGTGGCACTATGGCTACGGAAAACCGATCTGTTTCAAAGCTTAAAATGCAAGACCAGAAGGATGCGTGGGACACGTACGCCTCTGCAGCGCTCTCGGTGCTACTGGCAAACGGCTTTACGGGTGCCGTGGCAACGGGCCTAGCTGCTGAGTACGCAACTAACCTGCTAGCGGAGCGCAATAAGCTATTCCTTCCGAAGCCGGGCGTTGCCAAAAGTGATCAACTGAAGCTGTAATCGAGCCCCGCGAACTGCGGGGCTTATCACATCTGGAGCCCCTCATGGCCTTCTACGACGAAATGGCCGTGATGGCTCTCGACATGATCACGGAGTTCGGCCAACCCGTGACCATCCAGGACATCAAAGTCGGCGAGTACGACCCTGAGACCGGATCAACACCACCAGATACTGTCATTGAGCAAGCCGCTCAAGGCATTCTGGTCGACTTCACCGGCCAAGAGTTCCAAACCAACAGCCTGATCAGGCGGGGCGACAAGAAGCTCAAGATCGCCGCTCAGAGTCTTGAGTGGGCGCCGGGGCTGCTGAATAAGGTCATCGCCCAAGGCCGCACCTGGTCAATCGTCCCTCCGCTGAAAGAGATCAATCCCGCCGGCACGCCGATTCTGTATGAGCTGCAGGTGCGGTCATGAGCCGCGCCGTGGCAGGTCAGACTGGCAGCTTCGCCCTGAGCCTGGTCGAGTTCGCAGCCCAGGCCACTGAAGCCATCGACGCGAGCCTTCGCGAGATCATCATCGAACTCGGCAGTAGCGTTATCCGTATGTCGCCAGTGGGCAACCCTGAAATCTGGGCGGCGAACGTCACTCACCGCCAAGCGACCACCCGGGCCGCCGATGACTACGATTTCAAGGTCGCCATTCGCAACACAGTCATCAACCTGACCGATACCAACTTCACCAAGTCTGGCAAGCTCAAGCGCGGCGTGAAGTACGCCAAGCCGCTGACCAAGACCGAGCGCGACCAGAACTTCAATGTGAACGGGCTGGTCGCTGGCAAGGACTACGTAGGTGGCAGGTTCCGGGCCAACTGGCACCTATCGCTGGACACCATTGAAAGCGTCACGTTTGACGAGGTTGATCCGAGTGGACAAGAGACGATCGCCGCGTTGGTATCAGCAGTCAGCGACTTCACCGCAGGGCAAGTTGCCTACCTCATCAACAACCTGCCGTACGCTATCCCGCTGGAGTTCGGGCATTCGACCCAAGCGCCCGGCGGCATGGTCCGCATCACTGTGGCCCGCTTCCAGCAGATCGTCGATGAAGCCATCAGGAACAACCAGATATGAGCCACAAGATCATCCGGTCCTTGCTCGAGGCGCGTCTCTTGGACTGGTCGAAGACGAAAGCCCCAGTCCTGCGCATCTCCTACCAGAACGTGAGCTTCACGCCGGCGGCAAACGAGACCTTCATTCGAGCGTTCACGCTCCCGGCCGGTACCGCCAGCAATGACCTTGCTGGCGAGCATCGGCTCTATACCGGCGTGTTTCAGATCACGATAGTGACGCCTGTTGGCACAGGTCCCGGCGCCGCAGAGACGCTGGCCGACGAACTTGCCGCGCTGTATCCCCTAAACGATCGGCTGACCAAGACTGGATTCACCGTCCAGGTGATGACCCCGGTAGAGCCTGGGCCAGAGCAGCAAGAAGACACCGCATTCGCTTTGCCGGTCTCGTTCCAGTACCGAGCCGACACCTTCTAACTCGCCCGCTGGGCAACCCCTGAACCCGCCATTGAGCGGGTTTTGTCATTTCTGCAAAGAGGAAAAACCCATGGCTGGCATTCAAATGCCTAACGGCGCGACATTCGAAATTGCTTCTGCCTACGGCGCTGCGATCCCCTTCACCCTGCTGACCAATGCGAATCCGGCCATTGCTACGGCGGTGGCACACGGCTTGGCCGAGGGAGACATCATCGCAGTCAGTTCCGGGTGGACCCGACTGGATGGTCGAGCGGTTCAGGTGGGCGAAATCGCCAGCGGCACCTTCGCACTTGGTGGCATCAAAACCACGAATGTTCAGCAGTATCCTGCTGGCTCTGGCGTTGGATCGGTGCGCGAAGTCACTTCCTTCGCCGAGATTTCGCAGATTACAGGTCTGAATTCGGCCGGTGGTGATCAGCAGTTTTTCACCTTCGGTTTTTTGGCTGACGACGATGATCGGCAGATGCCTACCACCAAAAACCCTATCACTCTCACCATCACGGTCGCAGATGATCCGTCCAAGCCATACGTAGATGTCTGCGAAGCGGCTGATGAGGACAAGCAGGTTCGAGTCCTGCGCCTCAACCTCCCGGGCGGCAGCTCCATTGTCTATAACGGGTATGTTTCGATTACTTCGACACCGACCATGGACCGGAACAGCCTGATGGCCCGGACCATCAGTATCGCCCTGACCGGTCGCCCAACTCGCTACGCGGCAGCGGTGTAACCCATGGCCAAGTTCTCAATCGCTCCAAAGCCGACGTTCACAGTCGACGTGGCCATCCCTCAAGTCGGCGATAAGCCGGCCAACGTGCCGCTCACCTTCAAATACCGAGATCGCACCGCGCTGGCCGAGCTCTTCGACTCCTGGAAGGAAAAGGCAGAGGCGCTGGGCGAGCGCTTCAAGGGCATTGAGCCAACGCTCGCGGAAATCACCGCGGCAGAGGTGGAGCAGGGTGTCGACCAGATCAAGGACCTGGTTGTTTCCTGGGGTTTTGGCGACAAGCTCGGCGATGAGTCGATAACCGCCCTTGTGAAGAGTTGCGTCGGTGTATCGGAAGCGGTGGTGAAGGCTTACAGCGACGCCTTCGGTAAGGCTCGCCTGGGAAACTGACCGCGGCGGCTCGCGCTCTGTATGAGCCCGGGCCGTCGGACTCCGATCTGGCCGCGTTCGGCTTGTCGCGTGCAGATATACCCGATGCCGCAATCGAGGTATGGGCAGACAACTGGAGCGCCTTTCTCGTCATGGACTCGATGGGAACCCAGTGGCGCGCCGGATCCTACGGCGCTACCGGCCTCGACTATGGCGTGCTGCCCTTAGTGATGCGCCTTCTCAGCATTCCGGCAAAAGACCGCCCCCAGATATTCCGTGACGTGCAGTTGATGGAGGCGGAAGCCCTCAGCGTCATGGCGGAGGCGCGCGCAAACAGCCCGTGAGAGCGGGCACTTATTCAAGGTGAGTCGATGAACATTGCAGAACTCGGCATTAAAGTCGACTCGGCTGATGCTGCCCAGGCTGCAACCGATCTCGATAAGCTAACCAAGGCTGGCGATCGGGCTGAGCAGTCTGCCTTTGGCCTGATGAAGGAAATGGAGGCGCTTGAGAAGTCGCTCTCCACCGGCGCCAAGACCACACAGGAGCTGGCGAAACAGCGCGAGAATCTGACGAAGCTGACCAAGACCGGCGCCTACGGTGAGGCGGAGTTCACCAAGATCACCGCGCAGCTCGATAAGCAGCAGGCCGCACTGGTCAAGTCCAACCTGGATGAACAGAAAGCACTCAACAGCCTGCTCGGCGCGCTTGACCCGGCCCGAGCATCGATGGCCAAGCTGGACAAGCAGGTCGAGGACCTGGGTAGGCATCTGGACGCCGGCCGCATTAGTCAGGACCAGTACAACTCGGCACTGAGTAAGATCGACGGCAACTACGCGGCACTGGAGAAGACTGCTACCGGCTTCGACAAGCTGCGGCTCGGCACCCGCCAGGCGCAGGAGAACGTCGTTCAACTGGGTAATGCTCTATCCTCTGGCGACTGGGGCAGTGGCGTTCGCGCTGTTACTCAGTTGGGTGCAGGCGCTGGTGCGTCGGCTACCGGGCTGCTCGCGATCCTTGGACCGATTGCCCTAGCCACTGCTGCCGTCGGTGCGCTTGGAGTGGCCTATTACAAAGGCAGCGTAGAGCAGGATGCCTACAGCAAGTCCCTGGTACTCACCGGCAACTTTGCAGGCGTGAGCGCCGGACAGCTTGGCGACATGGCGCGCCAGGTGAGCGCAACTGTCGGGACCACCGGTGCCGCCGCTGAGGTGCTAGCAACCCTGGCTGGCAATGGCAAGATCGCCGGCGAGAGCTTTGCAGGCATCACACTGGCCGCGGTTTCCATGAAGGAAGTCACGGGCAAGGCAGTCAGCGAGACGGTTGCCGAGTTCTCGAAGCTGGCGGATGACCCGGTCAAGGCGTCGGCAGCGCTGAACGAGCAGTACCACTACCTGACAGCCTCGGTGTACGCCCAGATCGTCGCGCTCGAGGAACAGGGCGACCACGCTGGAGCGGTGAAGCTTGCGACCGAGCAGTACGCCGACGCGATCAATGAGCGCACGCCGAAGATCCTGGAGAACCTGAGTTTTTGGGAGAAGGGCTATAATGCAGTTGCGCGCGCCGCGGACAGCCTCAAGAATATCGGGCGCCAGGACATCGGCGCCGACATCGAACAGGCTCGATTGGATCTGGCTAAGGCCCAGTCGGGGGATGTTGGCGCATTCCAGAACAAGCAGGAGATGATTGACTTCTACACCAACCGGCTGAACATGCTGGAGGATCAGAAGGCGGCCGAAGCTGACATAGCCAAATACGAAGGCGAGCAGGCAAAGGCACAGCAGTCTGCAGTGACCGCCATGAGCAAGGTCGACACGCTGACCAAATCGTCACTGACCAACGAGCAGAAGCGCGCCGAGGCGATCAAGGACTACAAGGAAAGCCTGGACGATATCCGGAAGGTCAGCCCGAACGACTCCAGGCTTGACCCAGCAGTGGTCGCCAAGAACATGGCTAACCTCAATGACAAGTTCAAGGATCCGAAAGGATCTGCGGGCAACGTCAATCTGACCGGCTTCAACGATGCGAAGAACGTCCTCGCAGAGACCCTGGCCTACTACCAAAACGCCGACAAGGAACTCGAAGCCTCCCAGCGTGCCGGGGTTATCTCCCAGGCCAGCTTCACGGAACAGCGGGTTAGCCTGTTGAAACAGCAGTCGGACGAGATTGCTCAAGGCTATGAGGCTGAAATCTCGGCGCTTGAGGCAGCCAAAACCAAGAAGGGCGCGAGTGCTGCGCAAATCATCCAGATCGACCAGAAGATCGCCGACGCACGCACGGCAATGGTCAAGGCTCAGCAGGACACAGACAGCCAGCTCTCGATCATCGCCACCAATGAAGACGGTCGACTGCGTAAGCAGACTCTGGCCGTTCAGACCTACACCAGCGCCCTACAGCAGCAAGTCGACACTCTGCGTCAGCAGGGCATGCGCGCTGCATCAGGACTTGGGCAGGGTGACCGGCAGCGCGGCCTGACGGACCAGCAGAACGCCATCGACGATCGCTTCAACTCGCAGAAGCTGGACCTGGCCAACCAGTACGGCGATGGCTCGCGCGGGATGAGTCTCGACGAGTACACCGCCAAGCTGGGCGCCCTCAAAGCCACCCAGCAGGATCTGCACGACACGACGCTCAGCAACTACGACCAGATGACGGCAGCCCAAGGTGACTGGAGCTCAGGCGCTTCTTCGGCCTGGCAGAACTACCTGGAGTCGGCGCGGGATGCGGCCGGGCAGACCAAAAGCCTGTTCAGCAACGCCTTCGGCTCGATGGAAGACGCGGTCGTCAACTTCGCCATGACGGGGAAGGGGTCGTTCGCTGATTTCACGAAGTCGATCCTGGCCGATATGGCGAGGATTGCCGCGCGCCAGGCCAGTTCAGCCTTACTGAGCAGCTTGGTTGGTGCTGCGACCAGCTATTTCGCGGGCGGCAGTGGTAATGGATTGCCTGCTGGCTCTGCCGGTGCGGCCTCGTCGAATGCCGGGGCAACCCAGGCGGGATACTCCTCGACATATTTTCCGCAGGCCGACGGCGGTGCTTGGAGCTCGGGCGTGCAGATGTTTGCCGATGGCGGTGCGTTCACAAACAGCATTGTCAGTAAGCCAACGGCTTTTGGTATGGCTAACGGCAAAACCGGGGTAATGGGCGAGGCGGGGGAAGAGGCAATCATGCCTCTCACCCGGACTGCCAATGGCAAGCTTGGCGTTATGGCGATGGGTGGCGGAGGTGGCGGCACAAGCATCAGCCTCAGCATGCCGATCACGGTGATTACCGATGAGGAATCGGGCCGGCCGGATGGTGCAGAGCTCGACACTGAACTGCTCCAGCGAAATATGGCAGAGCGGATGCGCTCCGTCGCCAAAGAGGAAATCGCCAAGTCTTGGCGCCAGGGCGGAGCAAGCCACCGACAAGTGAAGGGATGATCTATGGCACTTGAAACATTTACCTGGCAGATCGAGAAGGGCGCCGCTGGCGATATCACCCAGCGGGCGCGCTCCAAGCAGTTTGGCGACGGTTACAGCCAGACTGTTTCGGATGGCATCAACAGCAAGCAACAATCCTGGCCTTATAGCCACACCGGGGCCAAGGATCGGATCAAGGACATCATTGCCTTCCTCGATCGCCACAAGGGTGCGAAGGGGTTCCTCTGGACGCCTCCGCTTGGCGAGCTCGGCCTGTACAAATGCAACGGCTATAAGCCAACCCATAAGGGCGGCAATGTCTACACCCTGACCGCCACCTTCGAACAAACCTTCGCCCCCTAAGGAAAACCCTGATGGCATTAATCGCGGACATCCAGAAACTGGAGCCCGGCGGGGAAGTGCGGCTGTTCGAGATTGACGGTAGCGAGTACGGCGCCGACATCCTGCGCTTCCATGCCCACGCAATCCCGCACACACCCACTGAGTTACTGGCTTACGAGGGGTCGGAGGAAGAGCTTCCAGCCAAATCAATCTGGTGGCAGGGCAACGAATACGCGGCCTGGCCGGTGCAAATTGAAGGTATTGCCGCCGACAGTAACGGCACCGCGACACGACCAGTGTTCAGTGCTGGCAACGTCAGCGGGCGAATCACCGCCCTGTGCCTGGCCTTCGAGGATCTGCTGAAGTTTCAGCTGACGGTTCGCGAGACCCTGGCCCAGTACCTGGATGAGGTGAACTTCCCCGACGGCAACCCGACCGCTGACCCGACTCAGGAAGCGCTGGAAATCTGGTACATCGACCAGAAGACCGGCGAAGACGGTGAGGCTGTGCAGTGGGAGCTGTCCTCCCCGGGCGAGATCGACAATCACGGACTGCCTGGCCGCCAGATGACGACCTTCTGCCACTGGGCAATGACTGGTGGTTACCGCGGCCCGAACTGCGGTTACACCGGTTCAGCCATGTTTGACGACGACGATGCCCCAACTGGTGATCCGAGCATGGACGAGTGCAAGGGCGGGCTGAAGTCCTGCAAGTTGCGCTTCGGCGAGAACAACGAACTCAACCACGGCGGGTTCCCAGCCGTCTCCCTGATTGCCCGGAGTTGACCATGCGCAAGTACATCCTGAGCGCGATGCACGCGCACGCGGCGGCCGAGTACCCGAAAGAGGCCTGCGGCCTGCTACTGGCTATCGGGCGGAAGCAGCAGTACTTTCCGTGCCGTAACACTTCGACCGAGCCGAGCGAAGAGTTCCGGATTGATCCGGAGGACTACGCCGCAGCGGAAGACGTAGGCGATGTCATCGGCATCTTTCATTCGCATCCTGACGCCACTAGCCGGCCGTCACCGCGGGACCTGGCCATGTGCGAGGCGACGGCATTGCCATGGCACATCCTCAGCTGGCCCGAGGCGGACCTCAGGACGGTCGTACCTACCGGCGACACGCCGCTGCTGAGGCGACCATTCGTGCACGGCGCCTGGGACTGCTGGCAGGTCTGCGCGGATTGGTACAAGCGTCAATGGGGGCTGGAGTTCGAGGCCTTCCAGCGCGCCGATGGCTGGTGGGAGAGCGCTGACAACGCCAGTCTGTACGAGGCCAACTACGAGGCCGCCGGTTTTGTGAAGGTCGATCAGCCACAGCGAGGCGACATGATCGTCATGGCTGTCGGCCGGACGGCTCACCCGAACCATGCAGGGATCTACCTTGGTACAGATCCGGCACTGCCGGGCGAAGAGTCGGATACGTTCGGCCCCGGGCCTTTCCTATTGCACCATCTATATGGGCGCCCATCGGAGGTCATCGTCTTTGGCGGTCCATGGCTGGATAGGGCGCGCCTGGTTCTCAGGCACAAAGATGCACAACCAACCACATGATGCGGCATGGCCGCAGGAGACGGGTATGAGCCAGCCATTCGAAGTAACTCAAGATGGGCAGGTGCGCATTGTCGATGCAGAAATTGATGACAATGCGCAGAAGCTACTACTGTGGTTCAGTGAGCAGATTCAAGACTCCAGGCTTATTCCTTCGGTTGTGCAGCCTTTATCTGCTCAATGATTTTCAGCGCACCATCAATTGGTGCCCTATAGAACCCAAGCAGATCGCCAGACAAGCCCGTTGCGGAACCTTCAAGATACGTACGCAATTGTTCTTCAAGCTTGGCTCGCTCCGGAGCATCCCGATATACAACTGCCGTGAGAGCTTGGATTGTCCGAACGAGACCTAGAGCGAAGGCATCGTGTCGGTTGAAACTATCTGGCGTTTGACTCATTTTCACTTTCCTTGCGTAACCGCGCCGAGATTGGCGCTATCCCAGTCCTTGGGCTTACAGGCAAAGGACTGGGGAATCCCGTCTTTGGATACAGCTATTCGACTGCGTTACTTTGGAAGGAGATTTTCCAGATGTTGCTTTCCAAGAGGAGTAATTGGAGAGGTAGCTGTCCAGCGAAACCGGTATCGGCCACTTGCAAACTGCACCACTTGGCACGCTGCTAGCCCTTGACGCGCTAAAGCATCAGCGGCCTCGTAGTCGATTGCAGCTAATAATTCGGCGTGGGTCATGTTCCCTTTGGAGAAGTCGTAGATTTGAATTAGCGTTGAATTCAAACGTTTCTGATCCATGAATTAGCTCCTGATTCCATAAGGCGTGAGGCTTCGACGATATCAAAGTGATATCCAGGCTGATACGTGTGGATTCGTACAGGCGCCACCTGGTGATACAGTCGCCACTTTCAGGATGAGGAAGAATCATGCGGATTTTGATAGGGGCGGTGGCGGTGCTGTTGTTGGCGGGGTGTATGGCTCCGACTATGAACGAAGCTCGTCAGGAAGGGCCGCACAAGATTTTGTATTCGAAAAAGACTGATGCAGCTCTCGCAAAATGCGTCCAGTACGAGTGGCAGAATCAGCCGATATTTGGAGGCGAGCCTGGCGCGACACAGCAGCCAGGCAGAGATAGCGGATACACGGTGTTCACGGCAGGCTCAGCATATTTCGTTGACATTCAGCCGGGCGCCTCAGGCTCAGTCGCTAAATACTATGTGGTCCTTGATAACTGGATTGCAAGGAAGCGGCTGACCGCGCTGGAAAGTTGTCTGTAAATTTATTATCGAATTCAAGGCCCGCTCTGGCGGGTTTTTTAATGTCTGGAGAAAAGAATGGCTGCGCTGGCGATCAACTATCAACCCATGACCACGATCCTGCTTTACGGTCAGCTTCGGCAGTTTGGGCGCTCGTTCAGGCTATCTGTCCGCTCGCCGGCTGAGGCTATAAAAGCTCTGTGCGTCCAGATTCCAGGCTTCGAACGATTCCTTTCCAATGCCAAATCGAGAGGTTTGGAGTTTGCTGTCTTTCGAGGAAAGACGAACATCAGTGAAGACGAGCTTGGTTTTGGCGGCGATGGTGATATCCGGATTGCGCCTGTTATCACTGGCAGCAAGCGTGGCGGCGTCTTGCAAACTATCGTCGGGGTGGTGCTGATTGTGGCTGGGCTGATCATCACCGGAGGTACGTTTGGGGCTGGTGCGCCCTTCGGGTCCGCGCTGATCATGATGGGCGCCTCAATGGTTGCCGGCGGCGTAATTCAGATGCTCAGCCCTCAACCCAAGGGGCTGAAGACTAGCGCCGCGCCCGAGAACACCTCGGGCTATGCGTTCGGTAGCGCGAAGAACACCACGGCGTCTGGCAATCCAGTGCCGCTCTGCATCGGCAAGCGCCGGGTGGGTGGGGCGATCATCAGTGCCGCCATCTACGCCGAAGACCAGATGTAGCTCGCCCATCGAATACCGCAACCGCCCATGAGGCGGCTTTTTATTGCCTGGAGAAAAGCATGGGCGCAGCACAACAGCTCGACATTCACGGCGCCAAGGGCGGATCCGACAAGCCAAAGTCTCCGACAGAAGCCCCGGACAGCCTTCGCTCGGTGGCTGTAGCCAAGATCCTGATTGCTATTGGTGAGGGCGAGTTTGCCGGAGAGCCGACTGCGCAAGACATCTATCTCGACAACACGCCACTGCAGGATCCGCAAGGCAACATGAACTTCCCTAACGTGAAGTGGGAGTTCCGCAACGGCTCGGTAGATCAGAGCTACATCCAAGGCATTCCCTCAGTCGAGAACGAAACGTCTCTGGGTATCGAGCTGCGCAGCGGCACGCCATGGGTTCGCGCGATCAGCAACATCGAGCTGTCGGCCGTGCGCCTGCGCTTCGCCTGGCCGGCGCTGCAGTCAGTAGATGACAGCAACAACATCAAGGGCTATCGGATCGAGTACAAAATCGAACTAGCCACTGATGGCGGCCCCTACCAACAGGTGCTGAGCGAAGCTGTAGATGGCAAGACCACCAGTCCCTACGAGCGCAGCCGCCGTATCGATCTGCCGTCGGCTACCAGTGGTTGGTTGCTCCGAGTGACGCGCATCACCGCAAACCAGAACAACAATAAAATCGCCGACACAATGCAGATCGCTGGCTTCACCGAGGTGATCGACGCCAAGCTGCGGTATCCGAACACGGCGCTGCTGTATGTCGAATTCTCTGCCGAACAGTTCCGCAACATCCCGGCTGTTACGCTTGAGTGCAAGCTGCGCAAGTTCCAGGTGCCAACCAGCTACGACCCAGAAACCCGCACTTACAGCGGGATTTGGGACGGCACATTTAAGCTTGCGTGGACCGACAACCCTGCCTGGGTCACCTACGGCATTACCACCAACGACCGCTTCGGCCTCGGCCGGCGCATCAAGCCATGGCAAGTGGATAAGTGGGAACTGTACCGGATCGCCCAGTACTGCGATCAGTTGGTGCCGGACGGGAAGGGCGCGCAAGAACCGCGCTTCATCTGCAACCTGAACCTGCAGGGCAAGGCTGATGCCTGGGCACTGCTGCGCGACATCTCGGCGATCTACCGGGGCATGACCTATTGGGCCCAGGGCCAGGTCTTCTCTCTGGCCGACATGCCGCGCGCGACCGACTTCGACTTCGCCTATACCCGAGCGAACGTCATCGGCGGCAAGTTCAGCTACTCGAGCGCATCGGAGCGCACCCGGTACAGCCGCGCCCTGATCAGCTACGACGACCCGGCGAACAACTACGACACTGATGTCACGTCGGTGACCGATCCGAAACTGCAGCGCCGCTATGGCGATAATCCGCTGGAGCTCAGCGCGATCGGCTGCACCCGGGAGTCCGAAGCCCAGCGCCGCGGCAAGTGGGCGCTGCTGACGAACTCCCGAGACCGGGGCATTTCCTTCAAGGTGGGACTCGATGGCCGTATCCCGCTGCCTGGCTACGTCATCCCGGTGGCGGATGAGCTGCTGGCGGGCCGCGCAGTCGGCGGCCGGATCTCGGCGGTGGCCGGACGCGTCGTCACCCTGGACCGCGACACCCAGGCCAAGGCCGGTGACCGACTGATCCTGAACCTGCCAAGCGGCAAGTGCGAAGCGCGAACCGTGCAATCGGTCAGTGGCCGCGCCGTGACAGTGACCACCACTTACTCTGTCGCGCCCGAGCCTCAGCTGGTCTGGGCATTGGATGCTGACGACCTAGCTATTCCGCTGTATCGCGTCACCAGCGTTTCGCGGCCTGAGCCTGGCGTCTTCGAAATCACTGCGATTCAGTACGACCCGAGCAAATTCGCGCACATCGACACCGGCGCGCGCTTGGAAGAGCGCCCAATCAGCGTGATTCCGATCAGCGTCGTTCCGGCGCCGGCCAGCGTGGCGATCACCGCGAACACCATCGTCTCCCAGGGCATTGCCGTCACCACGATGACTATTGCCTGGCCGTCCGTACCGGGCGCAGTGGCGTATGACGTGGAATGGCGTAAGGACAATGGCAACTGGATCAAGGTCCAGCGTACGGGCGCGCTCGGCGTCGACGTCGTCGGCATCTACTCTGGCGCGTACTTGGCTCGGGTCCGAGCGGTGAGCTCCTTCGAGATCTCGTCCATCTGGAAAAGCTCGAACCTGACTCAACTAAACGGCAAGGAAGGTTTGCCGCCATCGGTTTCATTCCTGACTACTACCGCGCTGCTGTTCGGCATTGGCCTCAAGTGGGGTTTTCCTGCAGGGGCCGAGGATACCCAGCGCACAGAGATCTGGTACGGCCCGACCACCAGTCTGGGAGCTGCAACCAAGCTGGCCGACCTGGCATACCCACAAAGCGATTACTCGATGCAGAGTCTGCTGGCGGGCGCGACGTTCTTCTTCTGGGCGCGCCTGGTGGATCGGACCGGCAACATCGGGCCTTGGTACCCGCCCGGGATGGGTGTCATGGGTCAGTCCAGCTCGGAGGCTGGTCAGATTCTGGAACTGATCGAGGATCAGATCAACGAAAGCCACCTCGGCCCGCACTTGTTGGGCCGCATCGATCTTATCGACGGAGCGTCGACGCTGCCGGGCTCGGTGAATGCGCGTATTAGTGCAGTCGCTGGAACGATTGGCGATGTATCAGCCGCAGTTGTTCAGGAGAAAACTGAGCGCGTTGCCGGGGATACAGCGCTTGGCCAACGGATTGATACCGTTTCAGCTACCGCCAGCGGCGCAGCTTCAGCCGTTCAAACGGAGGTCACTGCACGGGCGGCCGGGGATAGTGCCCTTGGTGCGCGGATTGATTCTGTCGTCGCGACCTCCGGCAGTAACTCTGCCGCAATACTTGCGGAGGCAAACGCCAGGATAAGTGCGGATAGCGTGCTTGCAACCCAGATCAGCGGCGTTTACGCACAGGTAAATCCAGCTCTTGCTGGCGATACAGCCGGGTTCGCTGGTTCGGAGCAGATCTATGTCGGCGTCTGGTCTGAGCAATCGGCGCGAATCGAAGACGGTGTTGCGCTGGGTCAGCGGATCGATGTCGTCACCGCTTCTGTTGGCGCTAACAGCGCTGCGATCCAGACGGAAACCACCGCGAGGGTAACTGCTGACAGCGCCTTGGCAAGCCAGATCACAACGGTGCAGGCCGTTGCCAATGGTGCCTCGGCGGCCGTTCAGACAGTGTCTCAGGCTCAGGTGTCCACGGATGGAAAGCTTGGCACGATGTGGTCTGTGAAGATGCAGTACAACTCCGGAACTGGGCAGTACATCGCCGCCGGTATTGGTCTCGGCATCGAGAACACAGGTGCCGGCCTGCAAAGCCAGTTCCTGGTTAGCGCGGACCGGTTCGCCATCGTCAACACCATTGCCGGCGGCGCCATCTCGGTTCCGTTTGCGGTGCAGGGCGGACAGGTGTTCATGAACTCAGCCTTCATTCAGGACGGCACCATCACCAACGCCAAGATCGGCAGCTACATCAGCTCGACTAATTACATTGCGGGCTACTCCGGCTGGATTTTGAGCAAGGACGGCACGCTTGAAATAAACGGCGTGGTCGCGGGTGGTGGCCGCCTGACGATCACCAATCGAGCCGTGAAGGTTTACGACGCGAACGGTGTTTTGCGGGTGCAGCTTGGAGATCTCTCGGTATGAGTTATGGGCTGCAGATAAGGGGTGCTGACGGGGCACTCCAGATTGACGAGAACTCTTTCACCATTCGCGTGGTGCTTTCCACGCTGGTCTCGTTTACCAATGCCGCGAAGACCAGTCAGGACTTCGCGGTTCCAGGCGTAGGGCCGGGGAATGGTTCGGCAATCGTCGTACCCAATGGTGCTTACGCCGCAAACGCACTGCAGTTTGAAACCGAGCTGCTCGACGGCGTGGCCAGGGTCTACAACCACACGCGCGGATTCGCCGCGAGTACCATTTCAAGCGGAACGATGCGATTGATTGTGATGAGGTTCAACTAATGACATACGGGCTTCAGTTCACGAACAACAGCAACGCGGTGGTGCTTGATTCCGAATACTCCAGGCTGGTCGTGATTGCTTCGGGTCGGTTCGCTCCGACAGAAGAGTCTGGAATGGGCTCAACCACTTACTTTGCCACGCCCGTGACTTCGCAAGAGCCACCCTTGGTTTTTGTCAGGCCGGATACTGTGGCTGGGGTGGCCGGGCTGTGCTTGATGCGGCTTATCGGATCTGCGGGCAATTGGACAGGGTTCTATGTTCGAGCGTACAGCGCCACTACAGCGCAGCCAAACGGCCGGTATTTCGTTGCGGCGTTTACTGCCCAGCCAGTCGCCGCTTTCGGCATGAGGTTATGGGATGGCGCATCCAAGTTGATATTTGACTCAGGCACGCCGTGCGCGACCTTCACACGAACATTCCAGAACTGGAATTATGTCAAGTACGACACTGACGCTCAGGGATTGACGCGCATTTACTACAGCGTGCCTTTCAACTTTCCTCAGAATGAATACATGCTGATTAATACCTTCGGCATGGATATGACTTCGGGGAGTGCGATTGGTCGCCGGCTGTACTGTTGGTGGGATTTCCCCAACTCAACCCTGTACGCGATCACGGCGGCGGCATCAAACCCGTTTGCCTTCTTTCTCCCGGCGGTATTCGCCAAGATGAACTCGTAAGTAATTGATCTTCAGGCCCGCCCGCCAAGTGTGGGCTTTTTATTGACTGAATTAAGGAAGGGCAAATGGCTAAGCAGACTATTGCACTCGGCACCCCGCCAAGTGGAGTTGGCGGCGATACGCCGCGAAGTGCAAGCGTAAAGACTAACGCCAACTTCGACGAGCTTTACTATACTCAGTCGATTTTAGGAACCTCCGCTTTTAAGAACGTAGGTGGTGAAGTTGGGCAAGTCGTTGGGGTAGGGACATACGGTATAGGTATTAAAGATACGCCGATGGCCACCAGCATGAACGAGTGGCGGTCTGGCTTCTATGCGATTCAGGACGGAAACACGCAATACATCGGAACCACGGGAATCTCCTCGGGCAACATGGTCGCCATGGGCTTTCCTTTCGGTACTTGGGGGGGGCAGCTCTACATGGGCCAAGGGACGACGGGAAGCATTATAGGTTTCAGGGCGGGGAGCTATACAGACGCGCCTTTCCTAAAAATCTACCACACCGGCAACACCACCCGCGCCGCTGACGGCACACTGAAGGCAATCTGAAATGACCACCCGCGCAGCAATAAATATTCTTGGTTCAACCGGCGAACTTATCGACGTTACTTCGCTTGGGATTGACATTGTAACTACCAAACATCCGTCATCCGGAAAGTATCTTGTTTTCGGAACACTCGGCATGGCCCCGCCGCCGTTGGGTTGGGGATACGTCGTCAACCAAATGGACTTAGGGGCGGTCGTTGCTATCAGCTACGCAGACCAAGTGTTGACCGTTACTGTTACTGTTGACGGCCAACCTGCTGACCTACAGCACAGCATTACCTTACACGTTGAGGTTGAGGAACTTGAACTCCCCCCTGTATTTATTCCGCCTGTTGTCGAACCTCCCGTTGTTGATCCGCTAGTTGCCGCCAAAGCAGAGCTTGCCGCCCGTAACGCCAAAGCGGTAACGCAGATTGCCCGCATTCAGGATCGAGTGGACACCCTCGGTTACGGCATCGATGCTGGCGAAGCGACCGAAGAGGACGAAGCCGAGCAGGCCGCGCTGCTGCTCAACCTCAAAGCCTGGAAGGCGTACAAGTTCGCGCTGGGCAAGGTGACCGCCAAAGCGACATGGCCTGCCAATCCCGAGTGGCCGGTCGAGCCAGTAACCCCCGTGATCGCTGCCGATCCAATGGCTCGCGCTACCCAAGCGCTGTAGCCGACAGCCATACCCCCCATACCCGCCAAGCGCGGGCTTTTTTTCGCCTGGAGAAAAGTATGACTGCCACTGAGAAAGACCGGGATATCTTTGCACGCACGCTATGGGGCGAGTCGCGTGGCGAAGGCCTGGCCGGGCAGATCGCCGTAGCCTGGACCATCCGTAACCGCGTGAACGACGGCAAGACCAAGTCATGGTGG
The DNA here is from genome assembly GCF_059716055.1 of Pseudomonas sp. LBUM1658. Taxonomy (NCBI): domain Bacteria; kingdom Pseudomonadati; phylum Pseudomonadota; class Gammaproteobacteria; order Pseudomonadales; family Pseudomonadaceae; genus Pseudomonas; species Pseudomonas sp. LBUM1658. The sequence continues at coordinate 4,261,203 of NZ_CP166798.1, read as the reverse complement.
GGCGAGGGCTATGCGGGTGTGTGCCAGAAGCCGTACCAGTTCAGCTGCTGGAACAAGAACGACCCGAACTATGCCTACCTGAGCGGCGCGAAGCCGATCCCGTTCCGCGAGTTTGCTCAGGCGCAGATCGCCGCTGAGCACGTCATGTCCGGTAAAGCGCCAGATCCAACTGGCGGCGCCACGCACTACTACGCGACCACTATGCCGAAGGCTCCCGCTTGGTCAACCGGTGCCAAGCAGACGTTGAGGCTCGGACATCACGTCTTTTTCAAGGATGTGCCGTGAGTGTGCCGTGGCGCCTAGTCGGTCTCGGCGTGCTCGCACTGCTGATAGGCGCTGCACTTTATGGTGTCTACCAGCACCGGTACGACTCGGCGGACAAGGACTGGAAAGCAAAGTGGCCGGACCAGCAGGTGCTCCAAGCGAAAGGCCTGGCCGCCACGACCACCACCAACCGAAAGGAAGAACAGCGCTGGCGGACCGCCGTGAACGAGGTTTCAAATGACGCAAGAAAACAGGTCACCTTTGATGGCTAGGGATTCACGAGCTCTGTTAGTAACCGTCTGGAGGACGCCTATATGAGCAAGTTCGACAACGTCGATGGCGTTAGGGGCTGGCGATCCCTCGGCTTCTAGCTTTTAGGATTTTTCAGCTATCCTCACCCTGCTGATTATCAGCCAACGTATCCAAGTAACAAGCCAGAATTTTATGGAGAGAAAATGAAAATGAAAATGGAAAGTGCTTTGGTGGTTTTTGCAATTTGTTTAAGTGGGTGTGCGACAGTGGTTGATAATCCTAGTACTGATGACAGAAGTGTTCAGCCGCCAGATTTTGTATCTGTATCTCCGATGAGTTCAGAATGGATTGACGAGACAGGATCAAAAGGGAAGAAAAGGATTTTCTGGAGAGAGCTTACAAATTCTGAAGTTAATAGAAGGCTTCCACTTGAGATGCAAACTATTTCTGTTTTGAAGATAGACAGTGAGACGACTGTAGGTTTTGCTTCTTCTAAAATGTCTGCGAGTGCTGGTAATTATCAGGTTGTTATGGATTATGCTAAATATACGGATAGTATGGGCAGTAATAATCGTATGACAAGAGTTGGTGTTGGGGTTAGGATTGTTGCGGATGTAAAAACGGTTAAGGCCAATATTGACCTCGGTAGTCTATTCGCGATTTCTGCAGCTGCCAAGGCTGGCCTACTTTCTGGTAAAATAACTGTTTTAAAGATTGGAATGGATTCTCCAAAACTTAGTATCACGCTGCCTACTTTGGTTGATATTAGTGATGCAACACTTCAAAACTCATTGCTTGCAGTAGGCGCTATTAAGGCTAGAGTTTTTGAGCCGGATACCGTTCTTACCCCTTTCATACTTGCAGAGAGGTATTCTGGTGAGAAATTAAAAACGGTTTCGACGTCAAAATGATAGATCGAACAGCCTAAACGCTCGTACTGATTTCGTGCCATTTTTTGTATCAATCATGTTTCCTGAAGAGGCATTTAGGGGCGTTTAGCGCCCCTGAAAGCTTGTATAACCCCCAGAAACATTCCTCCAGCTAATTCGCAAGCACCCACGGTGCTCTCCGACTTGTTTTAGCGGATGGGGCTGGCGTGCGAGACCGCCTATACTGCCCTGATCAGATGATCGGGAATGGAGGCCAGCATGGGAGATCTTGACGAGAAGATAGCTGCAGGGGATCCGCTAATGCAGCGGGCTCTGCAGGCATTGCGCCGGTACAACGAAGCGAAAGGTGTGAAGCCTGCCGAGGAGGTCGAATGTCTGCGCCTCGAGGTAGAGACGCTCATGACCGCAGTGTCGAAGTATCAGCTTTGGGCGTTGGGTGGGCCGGTGCCATTACTTCACTGAGTTGGTCGACACCGCCGCCGACAGCGTGGCTTATGGAGGAGCGCGCGCCAGACTTGACCCTGCGTATGCTCAACGAATTGTCGCCATCACCGACGCCGGAGATCAAGGACTAATAGCGCTCGCTGCCTGCCAAGCCTACGTGAGGGAAATAACGCGCTGAGAGTCAGCTGCGAGGTTTATTTGTCTGCTTCAACTTTTGCCTCTTGGATTAACTCCATTAGAGGATCAAGTAAGGTTGCTTCGCGCGTTCTGTCGGCCGATTCGACAAGTATTTTTAAATCGCAATTAACAGGTGGTCCAAAATTACTTATGATTGCTTTCATTTCTTCTCCAATATTACCTAGGATCATTTGCTTTCCATGCTCGCCCAATGCATATTGGGTGCTTCCTACAGATAATATTAGCCTTGATGACTTGGTTGGGTTTGCAGTTCTATATAACGTATCGCTTGATTCGCTGCAAAATACGTTGTAGTCGATAAAATCACCGCCGTAGAGCACTAACGGTTTATTGGTCTTTCCTGAGATGATTTCTGTTTGAGTGTTTCTTGGTATGTGCGGTGTAGCAAAGTCAGCCTCTCGTCTTATTCCTTTGGTAGTTGTAATTATTGCCTGTAGTATTCTTGGTTCGAGGGATGACAGTTTTAGCCTGGTACTTCGCAGGTCGGATGTCACGTTGTCTAGTTGTTCTCTTGCTGTTCTGAGATTTTCGGCAGTGGCAAGAAGTTTGCTTTCAAGTTCTTTTTTTGCTAACTCTGATCTTGCGCTGGATTCAGAGTTGATTCGCTCCTTTAATATACCAAGTCCTAGCGTTGAAAGGATGCAGATTAGTGCCAGCCACCCTCGAAGGGTGATTCGCTGTAAAAGTTGGTCACTGTTTTTTTTCCAAGTCTCTCCGCCAAATGCCGCAAGAGTGCCCACTGTTCCGAGTATGAGAAGAGTAAGATTGATAGCGAATGTCATGTTACCTTCCCTGTGGGTTTTGTTTTTATAGGGGCATACAACATATTATGGTGTCATAGATTCTAGCCGATATTTTTCAGCGTCAAATGAGATCCCAGGTTGCGCACGTTACCCACGGCCCGATCTACCTGGTACCACTCGAACTCCTCTGTCGGCTCACCCTGAAGCAGCACCATTTGCTCGGCCCGCTCCCTGGGCGTTGCAGGGTCGAGCCATTCCCGGGCCAGTTCGGGATTCAGGACGACTGGCCGGCGATCATGGATGTCGACCATGCCGCCGGCGCTGTCTGCTGTGATAATCACAAAGCCGTCATGCTCACCCGGCTCACGTCTTTCGATGGGGTATTGTCCGATTGCCGCACACATGATTGGCGCACCATCCCTGCCGCCGTCTTCCTCCCGGCTGGGGCGGCGTGCGAATCTGCCTATACTATCCGCATCAAATAGTTGGCAATGGAGGCTGACATGGGAGCTCTTGACGAGAAAATCGCGGCAGGGCAGCCGCTAGTGCAGAAAGCGCTGCAAGCATTGCGTCGGTACAACGAAGCGAAAGGCGTGGTGTCGGCCGAAGAATTCGAGCGCCTGCGACTCGAAGCGGAAGCGCTCATGACTGCGGTGTCGGACTATCAGCTGCGGGTTTTGGGAGGTCCGCCGCGGACCCTGCATTGAGCTCAAGATGAAGCACTGAAGAACTCAGTGCAGGTTACCGGCAAGAAGTTATTTCAGCAGCCCGCTCACCACCCCGAAGGCCGTTGCCAGCCACACTCCACCTATGACGAAAAGCAGCGCAAAAAAGCGTTTTAAGTTCATTTTGGCTTACCGATTGATCTTGTCTTTGGCCTTCAGCCATTCCTCACGGGCTTCCAGGTACTTTTGGTCCGCGCGCCTTTTGAGCTCCGAAAACTCATCAAGGGTCTGAGCCGTAATAGGTTGGTTGTTTAGGAGCGCATAGGCTGCGTTGCTTAGCTGGTCCGCTTCAACAAAGAGCTGATTACTGATGTCGATGGATTCAGGCGGTGGGGAGTTTTGCGCTTTTTTCGAAGTGATTGGGGTCATAGCGGCATTTCCTTTTGGCAGGACTCGAAGGTGAAAACGCTCTCCTGGCATTCCTTCTAGTCAGGCGCCGAGCGATGTAAAATCGCTTGGCGTGTGGTCATCGTTCCTGACCATTAACGGCATATGGCATTCCAACGAGTCTGGACCGAGTTGAACTGTTTTGCACTGTTGGTGCTGACGGGTGGTGGTTATTTCGAACGGCTCACGCCTTGGCTGGTCTATCGCGATATGGATCACAAGCAGGATGGCAATTGTGGAAGACGTCGTATTGGGGCCGAGTACCAAGCGCGAAGCTGACCGGTTGCTGGCGCAGATCGGGCGGGCGGATACCATGATTGTCGCAGTGAAGGCCGGTGCGCGAGCCGAAGGGTTTGTGCTGGGTCTTGAGACGGCTGGCGCACTGAGGGCTGGCGACGCCGAAAACCTCTATCTGGTGTTCGAGTCGGCGCTTCAGCAGCGACTGAAGATTCTGATTGCCTGAACGTTAGCGCTGAGTTCATGAGGGGTGGAAACGAGCAAGCACGATCGCTGAGACTTTATCCCTGACCAACTTTCTTCATCAGTGATAGATAGAAAACTCAAGGTCAGACATTAATTGCAGACGGCCAACTTTAATTCCTTGCCATGCCAGGACCATCTCTTCCAAAATTTCCCGGGCAAGCCTGGCGATTGAATCGCTCCCAGAGTAGTTCGATCTGACTATGCCAGTGATCGCGAAATGATCCGAGCCAGGTCCGGTCAAAACCGCTGAAAGAGTACCGTCTGGATGAAGGCTGCATTCAACCAGGTAGCTGGGAAGCCGTGCCGCTAGGGCTGCTTGTATTTCGCCCTTATTGAGCGTGTCCATTTGGACGTTGATCCTGCGAGAAGAGGAGAGATCTTGATCGTAGGCTCTATTCTGTCTCTGTAAATGATGGCTTTCTACTATCTGAACATAACACCTTCCCCAAAGAGCCTTCGTTGAAAAACCTTAGCTGAGCCGCTTGCCTTGGCGTGGTTCTACGCTTCGGAGCTTGGTCACTTGATCACGTAATTCCTCTATTTCTCGCACCTGGACATTGCACGCACTCTTGAGGTCGCGCAGCTGCTCGCGCAGTTGTGCAAGCGTCGCCGCTTTCTCTTTAAGGTATTCCCTGGCTTGGTCACGCTCCCTTGTGGTCTGCGCATGCATCTCGACCAGCTTGAAGATATTTTCCCGAGCCGCACGAAGCTGCCGGTTGAGGTCATCGATCTCGTTTTCGAGCAGGCTTGTATGCTGGATGCAGGTTTCGAGTGGCGTGGGGATGCCCAGCCACTCGCAGGTGTCTTCATCGGGGTTCACGTGATGTTTTCCGAAATACTGTTTGCATATACAGTAATCGAGGCGGACCGATCAGGCGAGGGTGGAGCGACGAGCTGTAGGATTTGGAGTTGGTGTTCGGTCGGCAGGACGCCGGAGGGCGGGCAAAAGCGAATAGTTTTGTAACGGCTACCAAATAGTTTTGTAACGATCCCAAAAAACAGTGCCGCCACCCAAACCCCAGAAACGAAAAAGCCCTGAATAATCAGGGCTCTAACGTACAAATATGGCGGAGGCGATGGGATTCGAACTCATGGACCTGTTACAGTCGACGGTTTTCAAGACCGTTGCCTTAAACCACTCGGCCACACCTCCGTATTGCGTTGCGGGCGCCATAATACCTGAATGAAACACACTGTCAAACTCTCTGCGTAGCTTGTTGCAGGGGGTCTGTTATGATCTTTGCGACTGAACGTTTCAAACCAACAGGAGTGTCGCCATGCGCGAACAGGATTACGCAGTTAATAACAGCGTGCAGGCTGAGCAGCTAGAGGTTAGCCGCGTCCTGCGCAACACTTACGGCCTACTCGCTCTCACCCTCGCATTCAGCGGCGTGATGGCGTTCGTGGCGCAGCAGATGCGCGTTGGCTACCCGAACATTTTCGTGGTGTTGATCGGCTTCTACGGGCTGTTCTTCCTCACCAACAAGCTCCGCGATTCGGCATGGGGCCTGGTATCGGCATTCGCCCTGACCGGATTCATGGGCTTCCTGCTGGGCCCGATCCTCAATCGTTACCTGGGCATGCAGGGCGGCGCTGAAGTCGTCAGTTCGGCCTTTGCGATGACTGCGCTGGTGTTTGGCGGGCTGTCGGCCTATGTGCTGATCACCCGCAAGGACATGAGCTTCCTCGGTGGTTTCATCACCGCCGGTTTCTTCGTCCTGATGGGCGCGGTGCTGGCCAGCCTGTTCTTCCAGATCAGCGGCCTGCAACTGGCGATCAGCGCGGGCTTCGTGCTGTTCTCCTCGGTCTGCATCCTGTTCCAGACCAGCGCCATCATCCATGGCGGCGAGCGTAACTACATCATGGCGACCATCAGCCTGTATGTATCGATCTACAACCTGTTCATCAGCCTGTTGCAATTGTTCGGCATCATGAGCCGCGATGATTGATCACCAGCCGTGAATAAAAAAACCCGCTTCGGCGGGTTTTTTATTGTCTGAAAATCGGCTGGCCGATCATCAAGTGGTGCCCGGCAGGGCACAAGGCATACATCCCGGTCACTCGTAACGGCGCCTTCGCACCGTTCGTGCGACCTACTCGTCAAAGCGACCCGTGGCGTCACGATCGCGCTCGTATCGTCTCGTGAGCGGAAACGGCGGCAACCACAACTCGCGACGGACGATCCAGCTTTCGTAGGTCGGCATCAGTTGGTCAGGGGCATCCAGGGATCCCAGGTTCACTTCGATTTCGTCGGCGGTGCGTGCGAAAACGGAGGAGCCGCAGCGGGGACAGAAAAACCGCCCGGCGTAGTCGCGTGTTTCACCATCGATCGTCACTGCATTCTGAGGGAACACCGCGCTAGCGTGAAAAAGGGCCCCATGATGCTTGCGGCAGTCGAGGCAGTGACAAAGGCCGACCCGGTATGGGAGTCCAGTCGCCTCAATTCGGACGTTGCCGCACAGGCAACCGCCGGTGAATCTGTCCATGCTGCGTCTCCTCTGAAATCAAGCGGTCGGAATGTTAAAAACCTCGTAAAAATCGGATCTTGCATGGATTACTAAAGTTCCGGGATAGCCCTGGGGTAACCTTTCCGTATGACAATGCTGCAAACCGCATTCACACCATCGGTGGCAACCGACGCTTGACCGGGGTTTTCTTGACGATCGCGGTGTTGGTTTCGGCGTGGCTGTTGAGCCGGTCGAGCAGGGTGTCCAGTTGTTCCATCGAGCGTACGTGCAGGCGGGCGATGAAGCAGTCATCGCCGGTGACCTTGTCGCATTCGGTGAATTCGGGGATGGCCTGGATCTGCCGTTCGACTTCCTGCAACTGGCCAGGCAGTGGGCGGATGCGGACGATGGCCTGGAGTTGATAACCGAAACATTTCGGGTCTATCTCGACCGTGTAGCCCTTGAGCACGCCGCGCTCTTCGAGGCGGCGCAGCCGTTCGGCGACGCTCGGTGACGACAGGCCGCTGATTTGGGCCAATGCTTTAAGGGAACGCCGCGAGTCTGCCATCAGCGCGGCGATCAACACTTGGTCAATGTCGTCGGTCATATAAACCTCGTTAGGCAAATGGTTCGATATGCCTTGATAAGAAAGGTAGAAATAGATTTTAGCCGGCTTTTGACGCTGGAGGTGCCCTGCTGAGGATTGGCATAATTCAGGCACTTGCTGAGGAGATTGATGATGGATAAGTCGATACGTCGTGGGTCGTTTGAAATGACCGCCGCCATGCTGATTTCAGGGACCATTGGCTGGTTTGTGCTGGTGTCCGGGCAGCCAGTGCTGGACGTGGTGTTCTGGCGTTGCGTGTTCGGCGCTGCAACCTTGTTGGTAATCTGCGCGGTGCTGGGTTTCCTGCGTCCGGGCATTTTGAGTCGCACCACCTTTTTGCTGGCGGTGCTCAGCGGTGTGGCGATCGTTGGTAACTGGGTGTTGTTGTTCGCGTCCTATTCTCGAGCCTCGATTGCCATCGGTACGGCGGTTTATAACGTCCAGCCCTTTATGTTGGTGGGGCTGGCCGCGTTGTTTCTCGGAGAGAAGATCACCGCGCAAAAGCTGTTCTGGCTGAGTATTTCGTTTGCCGGGATGCTGGCGATCGTCAGCGCCCATGGCGAGCAGGGTGCCGGTGGCAATGAGTACTTAGTGGGTATCGCCCTGGCGCTGGGGGCGGCGCTGCTCTATGCCATTGCTGCGCTGATCATCAAGCGTCTGACCGGCACTCCACCGCATTTGATCGCGCTGATTCAGGTCTGCACCGGCGTGCTGTTGCTGGCGCCGTGGGCGAATATCGCCGTGTTGCCACAGGAGTCCGCGGCATGGGCCAGCCTGCTGACACTGGGGGTGGTGCATACCGGGGTGATGTATGTATTGCTTTACGGGGCCATTCAGAAACTGCCGACCGCATTGACCGGTGCGCTGTCATTTATCTACCCGATTGCGGCGATCTTCGTCGACTGGTTCGCCTTCGGTCATAGCCTTGAACTGCTGCAGTGGGTTGGCGTGATCACGATCCTGCTGGCGGCGGCAGGCATGCAGCAGGGTTGGGGTTTTGGTATGCGCCGTACGGCGGTGCAGTAACTGGCTTTCAGATCTTCCAGTGCGCCGCGGTCTTCGCCAGCCGCTGGCGCATTTCGGCGATATTGGCCGCCAGTTGGCGGGTCAACAGCCGGTAGCCATCCAGCGCGGAATAGACCGGGGTATTGAGTGACGGATCGTCCTGAGCGCCATCTAGCGGACGTTCGAGCCGTTGCGTAGCGCCGGATTTCAGGGCGCGGGCCATGCCGATCAGTTGCACGCGGATTTGCCGATGTTCGGTTTTCAGCGCTGACTGCATCTGGGCCATGGCCTGGTCGTCGCTGGCATCCGGTCGGGTGTTGGCGAGGATTTCCAGGGTGCTGACACACATCCGCAGATTGCGTTGCAAGGCATCCAGTTCGGTCATCGAGATCCGCACTTCCTTGGACACCGATGGCATCAACGAACGCAGTTGCAGCATTACGCCGTTCAACCGGTTCATCAGTTTGTGATGTTCATCGTCGGTGACCGACTGGCCATTGATGATTCGGCTGTAGATCGCAGCGCAGTCGCGCAATGCGCTGGCCAGGTTGTACCGCCAGGAGTAAACCGCGTACAGCGGCAAGGCAAAGGAGAACGCCAGGGCCAGGGCGATGCCGATCAAAATATCGACCGTGCGCCAGAGGCCGTCGGTCACCGGGTTGTCGCCGTGACCGGCGACGATGAACACCGTGATCGCCGACAGTAGCGCGGTATAGCCGCCCTTGCCGATTGCGTGGTAGGAGAAGAAACCGCAGACCGCCGACATACCCAGATAGGTCAGCCATGGCATCCCCAGCCAGGCATGTTGGGCCACCAGCAACAGGCCGACCCCGGCACCGATCAAGGTGCCGTAGGCTCGTTCCTTGGCTTTCTTGCCGATATTGCCGTGATGTTGCAGCCCGCCGATCACCACCAGCATGGTCACCGAGGCCCACTCGCCATGGGGCAGGTTGATCCCGCTGGTCAGCAGGATCGTCGCCAGCAGCCCCAGCGAGACCCGCACCGCGTGGATCAGCCTGGCATGGCGATAGCGCCGATAAGGGTCCAGCAACGGACGCAGGAATCGGCGCAACAGCGCGGGCAGTCGAATCGATTGCAGGTGGCTTATCGGGCTCAGGTGCTGTCCTCCAAAGGCGCTCTCAGAATATGTAATCGGTGGTCAAGAAGCTCGACTCACGATTACGGATGATCTCGCTGATGAGTTCCTTGTTGCTCTCCTGGAACTTGGTCGCGACCAGGGTGCGGATCGAAAACACCCTGAGTGCATCATGGACCGAGAGGGTGCCTTCCGCCGAGTTTTTCCGGCCATTGAACGGGTAGGTGTCCGGGCCGCGTTGGCACTGGGCGTTGATGTTGATGCGGCCGACCTGATTGGCGAAGGTGTCGACCAGGCGTCCGACCTCGGCGGGATTGGTGCCGAAGATGCTCAGCTGTTGGCCGAAGTCGGATTCCAGTACGTAGTCGATCACGGTTTCCAGATCACGGTAAGGAACGATCGGCACCACCGGGCCGAACTGCTCTTCCTGATACACGCGCATCTCGGTGGTGACCGGGTAGAGCACTGCAGGATAGAAGAACGAGCTTCGGGATTCGCCGCCGTTGGCGTTTACCACTTTGGCGCCTTTACTCACGGCATCCGCCACCAGCGAGTGCAGATAATCGACTTTGCTCGATTCCGGCAGCGGTGTCAGCGCCACGCCGTTTTCCCAAGGCATGCCCGGTTTGAGGGACTGCAGCTTGTGGTTGAATTTCTCGATGAAGCTGTCGACCACGTCTTCATGGACGAAGAGGATTTTCAAGGCGGTACAGCGTTGACCGTTGAACGACAGCGAGCCGGTCACCGCTTCGTTGACTGCGTTGTCCAGGTCGACCTCGGGCAAAACAATCCCGGGGTTTTTCGCATCCAGCCCCAGGGCGGCGCGCAAACGGTGAGGTCTTGGGTGCAGTTTCTTCAGGTCACTGGCAGCTTTGTTGGTGCCGATGAAGGCAAAAATATCGATCTTGCCGCTGGCCATCAGCGCGCTCACGGTTTCGCGGCCGCTACCGTAGATCACATTGATCACCCCGGCCGGGAAGCTGTCGCGAAAGGCCTCCAGCAGCGGACGAATCAACAGCACGCCGAGCTTGGCCGGTTTGAACACTACGGTGTTGCCCATGATCAGGGCCGGAATCAGGGTGGTGAAGGTTTCGTTCAGCGGGTAGTTGTAAGGCCCCATGCACAGCGCCACGCCCATCGGCACCCGGCGAATCTGGCCGAGGGTGTCCTGTTCCAGCTCGAAACGGCTTGAACGACGGTCCAGTTCCTTGAGGGCATTGATGGTGTCGACGATGTAATCGCAGGTGCGGTCGAATTCCTTTTCCGAATCCTTGAGATTTTTACCGATTTCCCACATCAGCAGCTTGACCACTGCTTCGCGTTGTTCGCGCATGCGCCCGAGGAAGGTTTCGACATGCTGTATGCGTTCGGCGACGCGCATCGTCGGCCATTCGCCCTGACCTCTGTCGTAGGCACGGACGGCGGCATCCAGGGCGGTCAAGGCGGTGCTGGCATCCAGCAGCGGAGTGCTGCCGAGGATAACTTGTTCATCAGCGTTGTCACCGGCCAGGTACACCGGGCTTCGCACCTGCGCGAGGGGGCCGGGCCAGATTTGCAAGGTGCCATCGACCAGGTATTCGCGTTGTTCAATCCGGCCGTTGAGGCGGTATTTTTCCGGGATGTCGGCGGCGGTAGGAAACAGCTGGCTGAGAAGGTTATCTGTGGTCATGGTGCTACCCCGTATGGATTGGGTTTTGCAGACAAGAGTTTTTATTGTGAAGCGTGACCGATGGTCAAGGTATTGAGGCCACTCGCGGTGGTCCTCCATCGGTATTGCTGAATCGTTTTACCTGATTGTGACAAGGGTTGTCATGCGCCATTTATCCGGGCCTGTTCGACTCTAGCTCAATGCCGCCCTGATCGGGTCGATCGAGGAGGGCGCAGGCTACTGAAAATGCTATCGATCTCTGATGCTGTGCAAGGCGTGCCTCGGGAAACCTTGTCGCGCTTTTTTTGTCGCGGATGGTTCATTTCCCCTGAAACGGCAAGCGCTTGCCCCCGCCTGCCGGTTAAACTTCGCGTTTTCAACAGGAGTTCACATGAGTTACTAGCAGCCGGGCATCCTCGCCACTCCAGTACCGCCACAGGCACGCCATTTGTTTTTTGCGCTCCAATCCGCTGAAGCATTGCCGGCGGCGATCGACAAACTGTTGCAACTGGTGGACGGGAAAACCGCGGTAGTTGGCTTCGGCGAGTCGCTGGTACGGGCCCTTGGCGGTCGGATCGATGGTCTGCGGGCATTTGCGGCAATGACCGGAGTTGGCGTGGATAACCCTTCGACCCAGCACGCCCTCTGGTGCTGGTTGCACGGCGAAGACCGCGGCGAATTGCTGCATCGCAGCCGCGCCATTGAAACGGCATTGGCCCCGGCCTTGCGCCTGGTGCAGATGACTGAGGCCTTCCGCCACAAGACCGGGCACGACCTGACGGGTTACGAAGACGGCACCGAAAATCCCCACGATGAAGCGGCGGCGACAGCAGCCTTGGTGGGCGAGGGCGTTGGTCTGCACGGCGGCAGCTTTGCGGCGATTCAGCAATGGCAGCACGACCTGGACGGTTTCGCTGCGATGCCGGCCGAGGAACAGGATCACATCATCGGTCGGCGCAAGAGTGATAACGAAGAACTCGAGGACGCGCCAGAGTCCGCTCACGTCAAACGTACCGCCCAGGAGAGCTTCGCCCCTGAAGCCTTCGTCGTGCGCCGTTCCATGCCGTGGGTGGAAGGTGATCGCGCGGGTCTGGTGTTCCTCGCTTTCGGTTTTTCCCTCGATGCCTTTGAAGTCCAGCTGCGGCGCATGAGCGGCCTGGAAGACGGCATCGTCGATGGCCTTTATCGGATGAGCCGGCCGATTACCGGTGGCTACTACTGGTGCCCGCCGCTCATGGATGGTCATCTGGATCTGCGGGCGTTGCGGATTGGTTGAAGTGATGCATGTGCGGAGTATGCGGGGCTCCCAAAAGATCGCAGCCTGCGGCAGCTCCTACGCGCCGACCGTGTACAACCCTGAATTATCGGGTGTACACAAAACCTGGAGCTGCCGCAGGCTGCGATCTTGACGATCTCTCCCGCACAGAAGATCTTGAAATGCAGCTCTAACCTTATGCTCAAAGGGTATTTCCCAAGCCCCCAAGGCTTTCCCTAAGATCACGTCATAACTCGTTATGACAAGTGATATCGATGACCGACCCCGCCAACTCAGTGCTCTCACTTTCCAGTGTGCCGCTACATACCCAACTGCGTGACGTGCTGCGTGCACGGATTCTCGACGGCGAATACGCCCAGGACAGCCAGATGCCCTCGGAAAGCGAATTGGGCAATCTGTTCAAGGTCAGCCGCATCACCGTGCGCCAGGCCCTGGGTGATTTGCAAAAGGAAGGGTTGATTTTCAAGATCCACGGCAAAGGCACCTTTGTTGCCAAACCCAAGACCTTCCAGAACGTCAGCACCCTGCAAGGCCTGGCCGAGTCCATGACCGGTCGCGGCTACGAGGTGATCAACCGCCTGCGCAGCTTCAAGTTTATCGCCGCCGACAAGCTGGTAGCCGAGCGTCTGCAAGTGGCTGAAGGCGACACCGTGGCGCAGATCAAACGGGTGCGCCTGATCAATCGCGAACCGGTTTCCCTGGAAATCACCTACTTGCCCCAGGCCCTCGGCGAGCGTCTGGAGAAGGCCGACCTGGTGACTCGCGACATCTTTCTGATCCTCGAAAACGACTGTCACCTGGCGCTGGGCCATGCCGATCTGGCCATCGATGCGGTGCTAGCCGACAGCGAGCTGACCCAGGCGCTGAACGTCGAGGCCGGCTCGCCGATCATGCGCATCGAGCGCCTGACCCACACCGCCGACGGCCAGCCGGTGGACTTCGAACATCTCTACTACCGCGGCGATGCCTTCCAGTACCGCTTGCGGATCGACCGGCAAAAAGGGGATCAGGTATGACCCACAGCTCTATGACTAGCAGCTCCATGATTAGAAAGACCCTCGAACAGGAATACGACATCGTGGTGATCGGCGGCGGCACAACTGCAATGAGGCGAAGATCATGAACCAGGCCCCTGAATCGGTCGGCAACTCCACCAGCAAACAACAGTTGCGCCTGAGCTGGGCCGATGGCCGGGTGCAACTGCTTGATCACGCGCAATTGCGCCGCCAGTGCCCTTGCTCGCAATGCCGGGCCTTTCGCTTGCAAGGGCTGACACCGATGGTCGCCGCCAGCGTCCGTTTGCTGGAGCTCAATCCCCAGGGTTATGGCTTGCAACTGGTGTTCAGTGATGGGCATGGGCGGGGGATTTATCCATGGGCGTATCTGGCGGGGATCGACTGAGAGATCTGCCGACGATCAAAAGATCGCAGCCTTCGGCAGCTCCTACGCCGACCGAGTACACCCGTGAACTCTCGGGTGTACGGCAACCCCCCGTAGGAGCTGCCGCAGGCTGCGATCTTTTGATCTTCGCCTGGCGATCCCACCCGCGCCAATGCCGTTGACGACTGGCGGCTCTTGTCAGAAAAACCCGACAGGAGTACAAATGTACTCCATGACGACTTTAAGCCCCCGCCGCACCGCCATCCTGACCTTTATCCGCGATCGTATCGCGCAGCAAGGCCAGCCACCGAGCCTCGCCGAGATCGCCGAGGCCTTTGGGTTTGCCTCGCGCAGCGTGGCGCGCAAGCATGTGGTGGCTCTCACCGAGGCCGGTTTCATCGAGGTCAACGCCCATCAGGCGCGGGGTATCCGGCTGTTGAACCAGCCGCCCCGGCCCGAGCTGCTGGATATTCCGGTGCTGGGGCGGGTGGCCGCCGGTGTGCCGATCGGTGCCGATGCCGAGGTGCACAGTCGGCTGATGCTGGACCCGGCGATGTTCTCGCGAATCCCCGATTACCTGCTGCGGGTTCAGGGTGATTCGATGATCGGGGACGGCATTCTCGACGGCGACCTGGTGGGCGTACGGCGCAGTCTCGAGGCGCAAAACGGCCAGATCGTGGTGGCGCGGCTCGACGGTGAAGTCACCATCAAGCGTTTTGAACGGACCGCGGGGAGTGTGCGCTTGCTGCCGCGCAACCCGGCCTATGCGCCCATCGTTGTGCGCGCCGATCAGGACCTGGCCATCGAAGGGGTGTTCTGCGGCCTGGTGAGGCAAGGATGATGGGCGCCGTCGTTGCTCTGGACACGTTGTTCAATGGCGGCCAGGTCTGGAAGGGCCGGCCTGCCGCGCCGCCGGCCAGTCCTCAACCGACTGGCCATGTGGCACTGGATGCAGCCTTGCCCACTGGCGGCTGGCCGGAGTCGGCTCTGACCGAAATCCTGATTGCCGAGCAGGGCGTCGGCGAGTTGCAGCTGGTCTGGCCGACCCTGGCGCGGTTGTCCGCCGAGGGCGAGCGGATTGTCCTGGTGGCGCCGCCCCATGTGCCGTATCCGCAGGCCTGGCAGAACGCTGGCGTGGATCTGCGTCAGCTGTCGGTGATCCAGGCCAGTGAACGCGATGCCCTGTGGGCGGCTGAACAATGTCTGCGTTCGGGCAGTTGCGGCGCGGTCCTGTGCTGGCCGCAGAAGGCCGACGACCGAGCCTTGCGCCGGCTGCAGGTGGCCGCCGAAACCGGGCAGACCCTGGCGTTTGCCTATCGCTCGATCAAGGAAGCCATCAACCCTTCGCCAGCGGCCTTGCGGATCGCCATCGATGCCCGGCCCGCGCAACTGCGGGTGCTCAAGTGCCGTGGCGGCCTGGCCCGTTCGGCACCGATCGCCTTTACCACAGGGCATTGAGGTTGGCATGCGCTGGGTCTGTATTCTCTTTCCGCAGTTGGCGCTGGATGCTGCGTTGCGTCAGCGGCCCGATCCCGATGAACCGCTGGTGCTGCTGACGGGCACTGCGCAGCGTCGGGTATTGCAGGCGGTGAATGCCTCCGCTCGGGCGCTCGGCCTGCGGCCGGGGCAATCGCTGACCGCCGCCCATGCCATGAGCAAAGCCTTTGTCAGCGCCGAATACGACGTGGCCGAAATCGAGCGGTGGCAGCAGTTTCTTGCGGCCTGGGCTTACCGTTTCAGCTCCCAGGTCAGCGTGTTTTATCCCCGCGCCTTGTTGTTTGAAATCGAATCGAGCCTGGGTCTGTTCGGGCCCTGGCCGCACTTCGAGGCGCGGCTGCGGGCGGAACTCACGGAGCTGGGTTTTCGCCATCGCATCGTCGCCGCACCCAATCCGGCGGCTGCACGGATCCTGGCCAACGCTTATGACGGCCTGGCGGTGGCGGACAATCAGAGCTTGCAGCGAATCCTCGGGCAGATGCCCATTGACCGGGTCGGGCTCGAGCAGGAGGTCGCCACGGCCTTGTCGCGCATGGGCCTGCGGACCTTGAGTCAGGTTCAGGCGCTGCCCCGCCATAGCCTGGCGCGGCGCTTTGCAGCCCAGGTGCTCAAGCACCTCGACACACTGCAGGGCGACCGCCCGCTGGCCCTGGCGTTTTACCTGCCGCCGGACCGTTTTGACGCGCGTATCGAACTGAATTTCGATGTCTTGTCCCATCAGGCGCTGCTGTTCCCGTTGCGCCGGCTCACCGGTGATCTGTCGGCGTTTCTCTGTGGTCGCGACAGCGGCGTACAGCGTTTTGATCTGCATCTGGAACATGCCGGGTTGCCTGACACGCAGATCAAGGTCGGCCTGCTCAGCGCCGAGCGCGATCCGGCGATGCTCTTCGAACTGGCCCGCGGTCGACTGGAACAGGTGCAGGTCGGGTCGCCGGTACGGGGCTTTCGTTTGGTGGCCCATGACTTGCCCAGGTTCGTCCCGCAGCACCGCGAACTGTTCGACGAGCGCCCGCAGCAATCCATGCCCTGGGAACAACTGCGCGAACGCCTGCGGGCGCGACTGGGGGATGACGCGGTGCATGGCCTGCGCTTCCAGGCCGATCACCGGCCGGAGCACAGCTGGCAGCCGAGCGCCGATAGCCAGAGCTGCCCGCCGACCCCCGGCCTGCAGCGCCCGGGCTGGTTGCTCAGCGAACCGCTATCGGTGCACGAAGGCGCGGCGCGGATCCTCATGGGGCCGGAGCGCATCGAGTCCGGCTGGTGGGATGGCGGCGATGTGCGCCGCGACTACTACCTGATCGAAACCCGCTCCGGCCAGCAGGCCTGGGCCTGGCGCAGCGTGGGCGAGGCCGGGCCCTTGTGGCTGCAAGGCTGGTTCGCATGAGCCTCGAGTATGCCGAACTGCACTGCCTGTCGAACTTCAGTTTCCAGCGCGGTGCCTCCAGTGCCCGCGAGCTGTTCGAGCGGGCAAAACGTCAGGGCTATCAGGCCTTGGCGATTACCGACGAGTGCACCCTGGCCGGCATCGTCCGCGCCTGGCAGGCCGCCAAAGAGGTTGAGTTGCCGCTGATCATCGGCAGCGAAATGCGCATCGAAAACGGCCCGAAACTGGTGCTGCTGGTGGAGAACCTCGAGGGCTACCAGGCGCTTTGCCGGCTCATCACCCGGGCGCGGCGGCGGGTGGAGAAGGGTCAGTACCAAGTGCTGAGGGAGGACTTCAGCGAACCGTTGCCGGGGTTGCTGGCGCTGTGGCTGCCCGACACCCTGGAGGTCGAAGGGGAAGGGCGCTGGTTGCGGCAGGTGTTCGGCGAGCGGCTGTGGCTGGCCGTCGAACTGCACTGCGGGCAGAACGATGCCCGACGGCTGGCGGATTTGCTGGCCCTGGCCGCCGCCCTGGATATTGCGCCGGTGGCCAGCGGCGATGTGCATATGCACGCCCGTGGACGGCGCGCCTTGCAGGACACCATGACCGCGATCCGTCATCACGTGCGAGTCGCCGAGGCCGGGCAACGCCTGCACCCCAACGGCGAACGGCACTTGCGCAGCCTCGAGGCCTTGCAGGCACTGTATCCGCCGCAGCTGCTTGAAGAGTCAGCGCGCATTGCCCGACGCTGCACCTTCGACCTCGGCCAATTGCGCTACCAGTACCCCCGTGAACTGGTGCCTGAAGGTCACAGCGCAGCCTCCTGGCTACGTGAGCTGACCGAGCAGGGCATGCGCTGGCGCTGGCCTGAAGGGGTGGAAGACAAGGTGCTGGCGCTGATCGAAAAGGAACTGAAGCTGATCAGCGAGTTGAGCTACGAGAGTTACTTCCTCACCGTCCACGACATTGTGCGCTTCGCCCGCAGTCGCGACATCCTCTGCCAGGGTCGCGGTTCGGCTGCCAACTCGGCGGTCTGTTATGCCTTGGGCATCACCGAAATCAACCCCGGCCTGATGAACATGCTATTCGAGCGCTTCCTGTCCAAAGAGCGCAACGAACCCCCGGACATTGACGTCGATTTCGAGCATGAACGGCGTGAAGAGGTGCTGCAGTACGTGTTCCAGCGCTACGGCCGGACCCGCGCCGCGCTCACGGCGGTGGTCAGCACTTACCACGGGGCTGGCGCGGTGCGGGATGTGGCCAAGGCCCTTGGCTTGCCGCCGGATCAGGTCAATGCCCTGGCTGATTGTTGCGGCCACTGGAGCAACGAGCCGCCCTCGGTGGAGCGTCTGCGCGAAGGCGGCTTCGACCCGGACAGCCCGGTGTTGCACCGGGTACTGAGCCTGACCGGACAACTGATCGGCTTCCCCCGGCACCTGTCCCAGCACCCCGGCGGTTTCGTGATTTCCGAGCAGCCGCTGGACAGCCTGGTGCCGGTGGAAAATGCCGCCATGGCCGAGCGCACCATCATCCAGTGGGACAAGGATGACCTGGACATGGTCGGGTTGCTCAAGGTCGATATCCTCGCCCTTGGCATGCTCAGCGCCATCCGCCGTTGTTTTGACCTGCTGCGTCGTCATCGCGGGCTTGATCTGAGTCTGGCGAAGGTGCCGAAAGAAGATCCGAAAACCTACGAAATGATCGGCCGGGCCGACACCATCGGCGTGTTCCAGATCGAGTCCCGGGCGCAGATGTCGATGCTGCCGCGACTCAAGCCTGTGAAGTTTTACGATCTGGTGATCGAGGTGGCGATCGTCCGCCCGGGGCCGATCCAGGGCGGCATGGTGCATCCGTATTTGCGGCGGCGTAACAAGGAGGAACCTGAAACCTATCCGTCCGAAAAATTGAAAGCCGTCCTGGAGCGCACATTGGGTGTGCCGCTGTTTCAAGAGCAGGTCATGCAGATTGCCATCGTTGCCGCCGATTACAGCCCCGGCGAAGCCGACCAGTTGCGCCGTTCCATGGCTGCCTGGAAACGCCACGGCGGACTGGAACCCCATCAGCTACGGCTCAAGGAGGGCATGCTGAAAAATGGCTATACAGAAGAATTCGCCGCGCAGATCTTCGAGCAGATCAAGGGCTTTGGCAGTTATGGTTTTCCCGAGTCCCACGCGGCCAGTTTCGCCTTGCTGACCTACGCCAGTTGCTGGTTGAAATGCCACGAACCGGCGGCCTTTGCCTGCGCGCTGATCAACAGCTGGCCGATGGGTTTCTACAGCCCGGACCAGATTCTGCAGGACGCCCGTCGGCATCATCTGCAAATCCGCCCGGTGGACGTGCGCGCCAGCGACTGGGATTGCAGCCTGGAACCGAACCGGGGTGAACAGCCGGCGATCCGCATGGGCTTGCGGATGATCCGCGGTTTTCGCGAGGACGATGCCCGGCGCATTGAAGCGGCGCGGCTGGTCGGTGCCTTTGTCGATATAGCGGACCTCGGCGTGCGGGCCCGGCTCGACGCCCGGGCCCAGGAGCAACTGGCCGACGCCGGGGCTTTGCGCGGGCTGGCCGGGGATCGCCATCGGGCGCGCTGGGAGGTGGCAGGGGTGCAGAAGCAGCTTGGCTTGTTTGCCGGTTTGCCCAGCCAGGAAGAGTCGGTCGTGGTCTTGCCCAAGCCGACCGTGAGCGAAGACCTGCAAGCTGACTACGCCAGTGTCGGCACTACACTGGGTCCGCATCCGCTGGCCTTGCTGCGGGCTGAACTGAAAGCGCGGCGCTGCCGCAGTTCACGGGAATTGCTCGAGGTCGAGCATGGGCGCAACGTCAGCGTCGCCGGGCTGGTCACCGGCCGACAAAGACCGGGGACCGCCAGCGGCGTGACCTTCGTCACCCTGGAAGACGAGTTCGGCAACGTCAACGTGGTGGTCTGGCGTGACCTGGCCGAGCGTCAACGGCAGGTGCTGGTGGGTTCGCAGTTGCTGAAAGTCGACGGCACGCTGGAGACCGAGGGTGAAGTGCGGCATTTGATTGCCGGGCGCTTGAGTGACTTGAGTTCGTTGCTGACCGGGATCAGTGTGCGTAGCCGGGATTTTCGCTGACAAGAACGGGTTATCCCGGTTGTTTTCGTGGTGCCGGTCAAGCCCCCATCCAGAGCCAGCGCCAGCGCAAACCACCTCGCGTCGTACAAGTCATTCCACCGTTATTGCGCGATCGCCCGGCAATGGGCTATATGACATTCAGTCATTATTTGAGAATGAGTAGAACGGACCGACCCAGGCGAGTGTCAACTGACAGCAATAGTCCGTTACCTCCGACTCCCCGTGATATGTACAGAGTAAGCCGATGCAGTTTTTATCTGAAAGCCACGGGTGTCAGGGCTGGAGCGGTGAAATGGCCGGACGCATTCGCGCGTTCGACTGGACCCTGACTGAGCTGGGTGCCATCGAAACCTGGTCGACCAGCCTGCGCAGTACCGTGCAGTTGCTGCTCGCTTCGCCGGTGCCGCTGGTGATGCTCTGGGGCAAGCCTGGCTACATGATTTACAACGACGCCTATTCGCTGTTCGCCGGTGGGCGTCATCCGTATCTGCTGGGCGCTCCCGTTGAACTGGGTTGGCCGGAAATTGCCGAGTTCAACCGCACGGTGGTGGACACTTGCCTGGCCGGCGGTACCTTGTCGTTTCGCAATAAAGAGTTGGTGTTGTTGCGCAACGGCCAGCCAGAAAGCGTCTGGATGGATTTGTATTACAGCCCGGTGGCCGGTGACGACCAGGTCCCGGCGGGTGTCATGGCGATAGTGGTCGAAACCACCGCCCATGTCATATCCGAGCGCCGTCGACAGGACGCCGAGCAGGCCTGGCGCGCCGCCAACGAACGGGTGCAGCTGGCGCTCAATGCGGGGGCCTTGCTCGGTTCCTTTGTCATGGACATCAAGGCCAATCTGCTGTCCGGGGATGAGCGTTTTGCGCGGACTTTTTCCTATCCGCTGGAGCAGCCGCTGGATCAGTTGGCGCCTGATATTGCCGGAAGCAGGATTCACCCCGATGACCTGGAGGAGGTCAATCAACTGTTTGCGCATTCGCTGCAACATGGCAGTGCCTATAACGTGGAGTACCGCGTTCGCAATCCTGACGGCAGCTACCGCTGGGTGCTGGCCAGCGGTTGCTGCGAGTACGACGATCAGGGCCAACCCTTTCGTTTTCCGGGAGTTCTGATCGATATCCACGAACGGAAAATAGCCGAGGCCTCATTACTCAAACTCACCCGCAACCTCGAACAGCGGGTCGCTGACGAAGTGCAGGCGCGCCTGGCGGCCGAAGAGCAATTGCGTCAGTCACAGAAGCTGGAGGCGATTGGCGGATTGACCGGTGGTGTTGCCCATGACTTCAACAATTTGTTGCAGGTGATCGCCGGCAATCTGCACCTGCTGGCTCGTCATGAGCCAGACAACGCGAACGTGCAACGCCGGGTCAGTGCGGCAATCGCAGCGGTCGATCGCGGTGCCAGGCTTTCCTCGCAACTGCTCGCCTTCGCCCGTCGCCAGCCGCTGTCACCTGCGGTCTACAGCCCCCGGCGAATCTACGAAGGCCTGGGTGAACTGTTGCAGCGGGCCCTGGGTGAAACCATTCGGATTGACGTGCAGTTACCAAATGACCCCTGGCACATTCACGTCGACCGCAACCAGCTGGAAAATGCCGTACTGAATCTGGCCATCAACGCCCGGGATGCGATGAAGGGCGAGGGGACCATTTGCATCAGCGGGGAGAACATCGCACTGGACCGCAGGTTTTGCGCGGGCAAGGGCATCGCCGCGGGGGACTATGTGCGCCTGTCGGTGACCGACACTGGGGAGGGTATGCCTCCCGAGGTTCTCAAACAGGCCTTCGAACCCTTTTTCACCACCAAGGCTGACGGCCATGGCACGGGCCTCGGTTTGAGCATGGTGTTCGGTTTCGTCAAGCAAAGTGGTGGCCATGTGGAGATCGTCAGCAGCACCGGGCAGGGCACCACGGTGCAGATGTATTTTCCTCGCAGTACATTGCCGCAAACCCCTGAGTCGCCGATCAATGGCGCCCAACAGACGGGTGGGCAGGAGACCATCCTGGTGGTAGAAGACAACGAGGATGTGCGCGACGCCGCCGTCGAGCTGTTGCAGCAGTCGGGCTACAACGTACTGACCGCAGCCAATGGCGATATGGCAATGGAGATGTTATTGGAGGGGGGCAGGGTGGATCTGATTTTCACCGACGTGGTAATGCCAGGGCTGATCAAAAGCGCTGACCTGGCCGCGTGGGCCAAGGTGCAGTCGCCACCCATTGCGGTGCTGTTCACTTCGGGGCACACCCGGGACATCATCTCGCGCAACCACCAACTGAGTCCCGATACCCATCTATTGAGCAAACCCTACGGGCCGGATGCACTCGGCACTATAGTCAGAACCCTGCTCGGCGCTTGAGTCTTGCCCCGATATGAATTGAGCGACGACTCGGCACTCACCCACACAAGGCTGCCCATGACTTCACAGCGTAACAATCCTCCCGATCGTTCCGGCTTCGTCAAGGTACGGGGTGCCCGAGAGCACAACCTGCAGAATGTCGATGTGGACATTCCCCGGGACGCGCTGGTGGTCTTTACCGGAGTCTCCGGCTCGGGCAAATCCTCGCTGGCGTTCTCGACTTTGTACGCCGAGGCACAGCGGCGCTATTTCGAATCCGTGGCGCCTTATGCGCGGCGCCTGATTGACCAGGTGGGCGTGCCGGATGTCGATTCCATCGAAGGCCTGCCGCCTGCGGTGGCCCTGCAACAGCAACGCGGCACGCCCAGTACCCGTTCTTCGGTCGGCAGTGTCACCACCCTGTCGAGCTTGATCCGTATGCTCTATTCCAGGGCCGGCAGCTATCCGCCGGGGCAACCGATGCTCTATGCCGAGGACTTCTCACCGAATACGCCCCAAGGCGCCTGTGCGCAGTGTCACGGCCTGGGAAGGGTCTACGAAGTGACCGAAACGTCGATGGTGCCGGATCCAGGCCTGACCATCCGCCAGCGCGCCGTGGCGTCCTGGCCCACGGCGTGGCAAGGGCAAAACCTGCGGGACATTCTGGTGACTCTCGGTTATGACGTTGACGTGCCCTGGCGCGACCTGCCAAAAAAGCAGCGCGACTGGATCCTCTTCACCGATGAGCAACCGACGGTTCCGGTGTACGCCGGGTTCACCCCGGCGCAAACCCGCCAAGCCCTCAAGCGCAAACTCGAACCCAGCTATCAGGGCACTTTCACTGGCGCGCGGCGTTATGTCCTGCACACTTTCACCCACTCGCAAAGCGCCTTGATGAAAAAGCGTGTGGCGCAATTCATGCTCGGCAGCCCATGCCCTTTGTGTGATGGCAAACGTCTCAAGCGCGAAGCGCTGTCAGTGACCTTCGCCGGTCTGGATATCGGCGAGCTGTCGCAAATGCCTTTGCTGCAAGTGGCCGAGGTATTGAAACCGGTCGCCGCCCAGAGTTTCCTGGAACACGCCGATGATGGCGGTGAAGTGATGAGCCACAGCCAGACCCGCGAGGCGCGCGAGGAACGTGTGGCCCATGGGGGCATGGCCCACGCGGACGCACCGGATGTGCGCCACACGCCTAATCTGTCGCTGGAAAAGCGTCTGGCCGCGCAACGCATCGCCCAGGATCTGCTGGAGCGGGTCAGCACCCTGACCGACCTCGGGCTGGGCTATCTGGCACTGGAGCGCAGCACGCCGACCCTGTCATCCGGCGAGTTGCAGCGCTTGCGCCTGGCCACTCAGCTGGGCTCGCAGTTGTTTGGGGTGATCTACGTACTGGACGAACCCTCGGCCGGTTTGCATCCGGCTGATGGTGAAGCGCTGTTCGAAGCCTTGCAGCGCCTCAAGGCGGCGGGCAATTCGTTGTTCGTGGTCGAACACGACCTGGAAACCATGCGTCGCGCCGACTGGCTGATCGATGTCGGCCCGGCCGCTGGCGAGCATGGTGGTCACGTGCTGTATAGCGGACCTCCGGCCGGTCTGGCGCAGGTTGCAGCGTCGCAGACCCGCGCTTACCTATTCGCTGAGCAACGAACCACACAACCCGGCGTTCGCCAGGCCAGCGGTTGGCTGCGGCTCGAAGGCGTCAGCCGCAATAACCTGAACAATCTCAGCGTCGAATTTCCTCTGGGCTGCTTTACCGCTGTGACCGGCGTCTCCGGCTCCGGCAAGTCGAGCCTGGTCAGCCAGGCCTTGCTGGAATTGGTCGGCGCCCATCTTGGACGGGCGCAGAACAATGCCGAACCGCAAGAACTGAACCTGGAGGACGAGACGCCGCAAGCCAGTGGCGGACAGGTGATTGCCGGGCTGGAATCGATCAAGCGCCTGGTGCAGGTCGACCAGAAACCCATTGGTCGTACGCCACGTTCGAACCTGGCGACTTACACCGGGCTGTTCGATAACGTGCGCAAGCTGTTCGCCGCGACACCCGAGGCGCGCCAGGAAGACTATGACGCCGGCCAGTTTTCCTTCAATGTCGCCAAGGGCCGCTGCGCGACCTGCGAGGGCGAAGGATTTGTCAGCGTCGAATTGCTGTTCATGCCCAGCGTCTATGCGCCGTGCCCGACCTGCCACGGCGCGCGCTACAACCCGCAAACCCTGGCCATCACCTGGCGGGGTCTGAACATCGCCGAGGTGCTGCAGCTCACCGTGGAGCAGGCGGTCGAAGTGTTCGCCGAGCAACCCGGGGTGCGCCGTTCCCTGGAGGTCTTGCGCGATATCGGTCTGGGTTATCTACGCCTCGGCCAGCCCGCCACCGAGCTCTCGGGTGGCGAAGCACAACGGATCAAACTGGCCACCGAACTGCAACGCAGTCAGCGCGGCGCGACCCTCTACGTGCTGGATGAACCGACCACCGGCCTGCACCCGAGAGACGTCGACCGTTTGCTCGAGCAACTGAACAATCTGGTCGAAGCCGGGCATTCGGTGATCGTCGTCGAGCACGAGATGCGCGTGGTCGCGCAAAGCGATTGGCTGATCGATATTGGGCCCGGCGCCGGGGATCAGGGCGGCAAAGTGGTTGCCTGTGGTCCACCGCACAAGGTCGCGAAAAACCGGAAAAGTCGTACCGCGCCCTTTCTGGCCAGGGTCCTGGCTCAAGCAACCGCTTGATGGGAGGACTGCGGCGGTTGGTCGCGGTCCGGACACTCAATTGTCTTTTTTGTGGGCACTCTGGAGTTTTTTCGCCATTTGCAGATTGGGCGACGAACGGTTACCGCTGGTCTGATTGACGGTCGACAGAAGGGCGTAGGCAAGGCCATGCTGGTAATTGGTGATTGCGATAAAACGCAGTTGCCTCCGATCAACAAACGGAGGTGTTCCATGCCGGTGAACCATGATATTTATCAGGATTTGGGCTGTACGAAGGAAGTCATCCAACAAAAGCGCGCCAACGACCCCCATCTCCACTCCTTGCTCGATAAATACTCAAGCATTGATGCCGAAGTGCTGAAGGCCGAGGCTGCGGCAGCCGCTGATGATGATCTGAAGAAGCTCAAGGAGAAGCGTGTGTTGATCAAAAGAGAGATATTAAAGCTGACAAATCCATCCTGAATCCGTGAATCCCTGAGCGGGGCAGCGCAGATTGCCTGTGCACCCCGCCAGATTGTCCCTCAGTCATTATTTGAATGCTCACGCTGTCAGTTCTTCCGCCATCTCCAGAGGGTGTTTCATTCTGGGCAGGGTATTTGCGTCGACGGCCGGCGAGCAAATAAATGGAACGGCGATAAATGTCCACTCCTCGAAATATCAGAGTCTGACGTTTCAGGCTTCAAGCGAGGTGCTTATGAGCGATCCAAGATTTCCCAGCGAAGAACAGGGCGGTAATGACCCGATGCCAACGTCCCCTGACCCCATGGGCCCAGGACGGACCGCGGTCAAGCCGGAGAAAGAGCGGGGTATTGATGAACTGCCGGACAATGAAGGCGTGCGGCCGTTGGATGAGGACGATGAAACCGGTATGGATCCGGAGCGGATACGGGAAGAGACCGATAATGCGGTGCAGGATAAACCGATGGATCCGCGTTGAAATCAGCAAAAGCCCCAACGGAAATCTATAGCCAGGTGAGAATTTGTGGCGAGGGAGCTTGCTCCCGCTGGGGCGCGCAGCGGCCCCAAAACCAGCCATCGCGATTCTTCAGATAGGAACGCATCAGGCAGTTTAGGGCTGCTTCGCAGCCCAGCGGGAGCAAGCTCCCTCGCCACAGGGACCGCGTTCGACGCAAGATTTATTCTGCGCTGCGCATCGCCTGACTCAACGGCAACCGTGCCATATTGCTGGCCTTCAGCGACCCCAGATACAACCAGTCTCCATACTCGCGCACCGTGGTAATCGGCGAGTAATTGCCGCTGCTGTTGTCCTGCAGATTGGCAACCACCTTGCCTTCAGTGTCCAGCCCCAGCGCGAACGCGCGTTTCTCGATGGGCTTGGGCAGGACCATCAGCGCCCGGACCAGCACTTTACGTACATAGGGGTAACCCGCGGTGCCGTCGAGCAGTGGACTGCGCGGGGCATAAAGCGCGACCCAGAACCGGTCACGGCCGTTGAAACTCAGGTTGTCGGGAAGGCCAGGCAGGTTGTCGATAAACACGTCATGAGTACCGGCCCTGGCTCCGGTCAGCCAGTAGCGGCTGATGCGATAGGCACCCGTTTCATTGACCAGCACAAAGGCTTCGTTCGGCCCCAGTGCCACGCCATTGGCGAACTCCAGCCGGTCCAGCAGCAGCTCGGTCTTGCCGGTCTGGAAGTCGTAGCGCAACAGTCGCCCGTCGCCACCGTGTTCGATGATGGCCTCACCATCCTTGCCATAACCCCAGCGGCTCGAAGCATCGCTGAAATAGGCATAACGACCGGCCGCATCCACCGCGACGTCGTCGGTGAAACCGAAGGGCAGGCCGCCGGCCTCGATGGTCAGCACAGCCAACTGACCCTGAGCGTCCAGTGCCAGCAAACCTTTGACCCCGTCAGCAATGATCAGCCGACCGTCCGGATGCCGGCTCAGGCCCAACGGCCGGCCGCCGGTGTCGGTCAGCACGTCGAGGCTCTTGCCATCAAGGCTGGTGCGGATCACCCGACCGTCGTGCAGACCACTGATGAGAAAACCCTCCTCCAGCAGCAGCGCTTCAGGCCCGGCAATATCCGCGGCACCGACTTTTTCCGCAGCTTTGAGCTTTTGGTTTTCGGCATAGGCGCCGTTACTCAGCGACGGCGCGGTGGCGGGTATCCAGCTCACCGGCTGGACCTTGGTCGGCATCAGCAGCAGAAAGGCCGCGATGGCAATAACCAGCAGCAGAACCAGGTGGCGAATCTTGACTCGACGAGGGGTGGGGGCATTTTTCATCAAGCACTAACTCCTGTCTCGGCCGGGATGCTCCGTTGCGCCATCTCGGATAATGCCAGCAGGGACGCGGCCGATTCGCGCTCTATCCGTTGCTTGAACAGCAACTGATTGCCCAGGCGCATCAGCAGGCCGCTAAAGCGATATTCCAGGGTGCGGCTGAACCGGGTACCGTTGCCAGCGGCAGGCTGGCATTCATAGGTCACCCGCAACTCAAGGCCATGATCACCCTGGGCCCGCGCGCTCCAGCGCCGGCCAGGCAGGTACTCGTTGACTTCCCAACTCAAATGACCGGAACGGCCGCCGGCGCGAATGTCCTCTTCAAAGCGCGAACCGGCATGCAGCGGGCCGCTCTGGCCTTCGACCTTGAGCGAAGACGGATGCCACTCCGGCCAGCGGCTGGCGCTGCTGGCATAGGCGAGAACGGCTTCCGGGCTGCGGGCGATATCGACGTGATGCTGCATGCGGGTCATGGGCGGTCTCGTTGTCAGAGAGTAGGGGTTGCCTTCGGGCTCCCAATACAGCGTGCCAAAAAGATAGTCCATCAGCGGCAGGACGATGTTGAAATTGCGTTCCTGCATCAGTTCGTGACGGTGATGCAGTTCATGCAGACGGCGCATCTGGCGAATCCATGGCAGCCGAGTGATCGGGTTACCCGGCGGCAGATGTTCGCAGGCGTGAAACACTTCGTAGGCCAGATAACCGAGAATCATGCAGCCGGCAAACAGCGCGGCGACATTGGCGTTGAGCTGCTTGAGCAGCCACCAGGCGGGAAGGGTGATCAACAGGCTGTGCACCACGATCAACCAGGCCGGGAACAGAATCACCCGCCAGTCGCGGGCGCTGTTGTAGCTCATCTGGCCCGGTGCGAAAAAACTGTGGTGGTCACCGGCATGCCGCGCATAAAACATCCGCGCAAAGCTTTTTTTGTGATGGCCCAGATGCCGGTGCACGATGTAGATGCAAAGGTTGAAGAACAGCAAGGTCAGCGGCACCGTCAGCCATTCCAGCGGTTGGACCTGGTCCAGGGTGCGCCAGAAAAAGCCGATACACAGCAGACCGAAGACCAGCACGAAGCCGCCATGCAGCCACGGGTTGTACAGCGGATGGATGCCGGCACGGTAGCGGCTGCGAAACGCCTGGGTGGACTGCTTCACTGCGGTCTCCTGTTGTCATTGTTATAGACAGAAGATTAGCCCTGGCCGGGTTTGCCGGCTAATGGTTATTCGCGGTGATGGTTTGAGTTGTAGCTGGGGACATTGATCGCGCCAGTCGAACGCAATACCTGTGGCGAGGGAGCTTGCTGTGGCGAGGGGGCTTGCCCCCGTTGGGTCGCGAAGCGGCCCTAAAACCGGCAATTACGGTTATTCAGGTAGAACGCGTCAGCCGGTTTACGACTGCTTCGCAGCCGAACGGGGCGGTGCGGCGGTCCGACAAGCCCCCTCGCCACAGTAAGCCACCTCATCACAGGGTTTCCTCGCCAAGCCTTGGATTGGCTGTTTCGATCAGTGTCCCGGACTCACCGGCTCCCGCAGATGCCCCGTCGGAAAGTGCCGGGCATAGGCCTGGCACACCCGCAGTACCTGATCATCGGCATACCGCGCAGCGACCACCTGCAAACCCACCGGCAAGCCGTTCGGCGCCACTCCGCAGGGCACCGACGCGGCGGGTTGCTGGGTCAGGTTGAAGGGGTAGCTGAAGGGGGTCCACTCCATCCATTCGCCAAAGGGCGAACCTGGCGGCACGTTGTGGCCGGCTTCGAACGCGGTGATCGGCAGCATCGGCGAGACCAGTACGTCATAGCGCTGGTGGAAGGCGCTCATCCGCGCCACCAGGGCGGAGCGGGCTTCGAGGGCGCTGGTGTAGTCGCTCAAGCTGATCCGTTCCCCGAGCTCGGCGATTCGCAGCAGCCCCGGATCAAGCAGTTCGCGCTGGGCACTGCTCAGCTGCCCGGCCAGGCGCGCGGCCCCGGCGAACCACAGGGTGTTGAACATCTCCAGCGGGTCGCTGAAGCCCGGGTCGATCTGCTCGACCTCAGCGCCCAGCTCTGCCAGGCCTTGTACCGCCAGGGCCACCAGCCGGGCGACCTGCGGGTCTACCTGCACATGGCCGAAGTCCGGGCTGTAGGCGATGCGCAGGCCTTTGAGGTCGGCGCCTTCCCGCAGCCAGGGCGTGCTGCGTGGCGCGCCGATCAGCCCGTCGCGGGCATCGGGGCGGGCGACGGTTTGCAGCATCAGCACAGCGTCTTCCACGGTGCGGGTCATGGGCCCCAGATGGGAGAGGATGGTCATGGCGCTGGCCGGCCATTGCGGTACATAACCAAAAGTCGGTTTGATCCCGAAGGTGCCGGTGAAGGCACAGGGAATCCGGATCGAACCGCCGGCATCGCTGCCCTGGTGCAGCACCCCGAGATTCAGCGCGGCCGCGGCCGCGGCACCGCCGGACGAGCCGCCGGCGGTCATCCGCGTGTCCCACGGATTGCGGGTGATGCCGTACAGCGGGTTATCGGTCACGCCTTTCCAGCCGAATTCCGGGGTGGTGGTCTTGCCCAGCAATACCGCACCGGCCTCGCGCATGAACGCAGTGAAGGGCGCGTCCACCTCCCACGGTCCCTGGGCCGAAGTACTGCGCGAACCTTTGCGCGTCGGCATGCCCCGGGTCAGGGTCAGGTCCTTGATCGACCCCGGCAATCCATCCAGCGCACCGCAGGGCTGGCCCTTGAGCCAGCGCTGTTCGGAGGCGCGCGCCGCCGCCAGCGCGCCTTGCGGGTCGACATGGCAGTAGGCGTTGACCAGCGGGTTGAAGCGCTCGATTCGCCCCAGCGCATCTTCGGTCACTTCGACTGGAGACAGGCTTTTGTCGCGGTAGCGGGCGAGCAGTTCGACGCCGCTCATCTCGGCGATAGTGCGGTGCTCGATCATGCGGATTTCCCTCCCTGGGCGGCATTGACCATCGCCCGCAGCAATACTGCACAGCCGGCGGCCAGATCATCCGGGGCGGCGTTCTCGATTTCGTTGTGGCTGATGCCGCCTTCGCACGGCACGAAGATCATCCCCGCCGGGCCGAGTTCAGCGACGAAGATCGCGTCATGCCCGGCGCCGCTGACGATGTCCATATGGCTCAGGCCCAGACGCTGCGCGCCCTGGCGTACCGCGTCGACGCACTCTTGAGCGAAGTCCAGCGGCGGGAAATCGGCGGTCGGGGTCAGCTCGAAGCTCAGCCCGTGCTGCTCGCAGGAGGCCTCGATGACCGCGCGGACTTCATCGACCATGGCTTGCAGCTTGTCCGAGTGCAGGTGGCGCAGGTCAATGGTCATATGCACCTGGCCAGGGATCACATTGCGCGAACCCGGATGCAGGTTCAGGCAACCGACGGTGCCGCAGGCATGGGGATGATGGGCATGGGCGATACGGTTGACCGCGCTGACCACTTGCGCGGCGCCGACCAGGGCGTCCTTGCGCAGGTGCATGGGCGTCGGTCCGGCATGGGCTTCGACACCGGTCAGGGTCAGGTCGAACCATTTCTGCCCGAGGCAACCCATGACCACGCCGATGGTGGTTTGCCGGTCTTCGAGCACCGGGCCCTGTTCGATATGTGCCTCGAAATAGGCACCCACTGGATGCCCGAGTACCGCCCGCGAACCGGCGTAACCGATGCGCTGCAATTCGGCACCCACCGATACCCCTTGTTCGTCCTGCTTGAGCAGGGTTTCGCCGAGGTCGAATTTGCCGGCGAACACCCCCGAACCCATCATGCACGGTGGAAAGCGTGAGCCTTCCTCGTTGGTCCAGACCACCACTTCGATGGGGGCTTCGGTTTCCAGCCCGAGGTCATTCAGGGTGCGGATCACTTCCAGTCCGGCCATGACCCCGTAGCAGCCGTCGAACTTGCCGCCGGTGGGTTGGGTGTCGATATGGCTGCCGGTCATTACCGGCGCACGCTGCGAATCGCGCCCGGCACGGCGGGCAAAGATGTTGCCGATGGCGTCGACGCTGACGCTGCATCCGGCCTCTTCGCACCAGCGCACGAACAGGTCGCGGGCCTGGCGATCGAGGTCGGTGAGGGCCAGGCGACAGACGCCGCCCTTGACGGTGGCGCCCAATTGCGCGAGGTCCATCAGTGATTGCCAGAGGCGGTCGCGGTTGATCAGTGGTGCGTTGCTGTCGAGCTGTTGCGATGGATCGAGACGGCTGTTCATAAAAGAAGCTCTCCGGTCAGGCGCTCAGGGCCAGGTAACGGTTTTTGATCATCGGGTCGGCACGGAAGGCCGCGGCGCTGCCTTCGTAGACCACGCGACCCTGTTCGAGCACGTAATGACGGTCGGCGAGCTTGTCGCAGACCATCAGGTTCTGCTCCACCAACAACACCGGCAGGCCGTCCTCCTTGATCTTGCGCAGGATCTTCACCAGCTCGTCGACGATCACCGGCGCCAGGCCTTCGGTGGGCTCGTCGAGGATCAGCAGCTTCGGGTCATTGAGCAGCGCACGGGCGATGGCGAGCATCTGTTGCTCGCCGCCGGACAAGGCGTGGCCGGCATTCTTGCGGCGCTCCTTGAGCCTGGGGAACATGCCGTAGACGTCTTCCATCTGCCAGCGGCTGGTCTTGCGCACGGCGATGCGCAGGTTTTCCTCGACGGTCAGCAACCGGAAAATCCCTCGATGTTCCGGGACCAGCGCCAGACCCTGGCGGGCAATCTCGAAGATCTTCTGGCCGACCAGGGCCTTGCCGTTGAAATGGATCTGGCCCTGGCGCGGGCAGATGATCCCGAGGATGCTGCGCAAGGTAGTGGTCTTGCCGGCACCGTTGCGTCCGAGCAAGGTCACCAGTTCGCCGGGGTTGACGGTCAGCGACACGCCTTCGAGGACGTGGCTCTTGTCGTAGTAGGAGTGGATATTCTCGACGATCAGCATCAGGCGGCTTCTCCCAGATAGGCGGCACGCACGCGCTCATCGGCGCGGACGAATTCCGGTGTGCCTTCGACCAGGATCTGGCCGTGGCTCATGACGGTGATGCGTTGGCTGATGGACATGACGATGCTCATGTTGTGTTCGATCAACAGCACCGTATGGTCACGGCCCAGGTCGCTGATCAGCTGGGTCATGATCGGAATGTCATCGATGCCCATGCCCGAGGTCGGCTCATCGAGCATCAGCAGTTTTGGCCGCGAGCAGATCGACATGCCAACCTCCAGCACCCGCTGCTGGCCGTGGGACAGCTCGCCGGCGAGGGTGTCGGCCCGCGGCGTGAGCTTCAGGCGCTCCAGCACCTGGTCGGCCATCTCCAGGTGCTGGCGACGGCTCTCCACCCGGCTCCAGAAATTCAGCGCGCCGAGGCCATCCCGGCCCTGGGCGGCCAGGCGCAGGTTCTCCCGCACACTGAGGTTCTGGAACAGGCTGGTCAGTTGAAACGAACGGGCCATGCCCAGGCCGACCCGGCTGTGGGTCGGTTTGCGCACGATGTTCTTGCCGTCGAAGTGAATGGCTCCGGCGGTGGCCTGGCGCTCGCCGGTCAGGCAGTGGAACAGGCTGGTCTTGCCGGCGCCGTTGGGGCCGATGATGGTGTGGATAGTCCCGGCCTGGACCTTCAGGTTGACGCCATTGACCGCATGAAAGGCGCCGTAGGCCAGCTCCAGGTCGCGGGTTTCCAGCAGGTAGTGTTCAGCGCTGCTCATAACAGTTTCTCCTTGGCCTGCAGGGCCGCCTTGCGATTGCCGCGAAAACGTTCCACCAGTGACGACAAGCCGCCCCACAAACCGCCGCGCATAAATACCACCACCAGGATCAGGATGATCCCCAGCAGCATCAGCCAGCGCGGCCAGAGGTCGGAGAGGAAGTCACCGAGCAATACGATGGAGCCGGCGCCGAGCAAGGAGCCGAACAGCGATCCGGTGCCGCCGACTATGGTCATGATCAGGATGTTCTCGGACATCGCCAGGTCGATGTTCGACAGCGGCACGAAGTGCAGCAGCATGGCGTACAGCGCCCCGGCGATACCGGTCACTGCACCGGACAGGACGAACACCAGGATCTTGAAGTGCCGGGTGTCGTAGCCGATGGCGGCGGCGCGGGTTTCGTTCTCGCGGATCGCCATCAAGGTGCTGCCGAACGGCGAGGCAATGACCCGGCGGGCGGCGATGAAGATCAGCAGGAACAGCACCGCGACGAAGCCGTAGAAGGACCGCGCGTCGGTGAGCGACAGCAGCTCTGTTTCGCCGATGCGGATTTCCGGGCGCGGCACGTTGAGCAGGCCGTTGTCGCCGCCGGTCCAGTCGCTCAGGGTGTAGGCGATGAAGTAGGCCATCTGGCTGAAGGCCAGGGTCAGCATGACGAAATAGATGCCGGTGCGACGAATCGCCAGGGCACCCACCAGAAACGCCAGGAAGCCGCCGGCCGCCGCCGCGCCCAACAGCGCGCTGAACAGGCCCAGTTGCAGGTGGATCATCAGCAGCGCCGCACAGTAGGCGCCGGCACCGAAGAAAATGCCTTGACCGAAGGACAGCAGCCCGGTGTAACCCAGCAGCAGGTTACAGGCGAGGGCGGCCATGGCGAAAATCAGGATTTCCGTGGCCAGGGTCGCCGACGGCAACACCAGCGGCAGGCCGATCAGCACACCGATCACCAACAGCAGCATGTAGCGCGACTGAGTCTTGGCAAAGGGCAGGGGATTTTTCTCAGTCATGTTCATGCTCTCCCGAACAGGCCGTAAGGACGCACCAGAATCACCAGCGCCATGGCGCCATAGATCATCAGGCTGGCGCCCTGGGGCCAGATTGTGGTCATCAGGCTTTGCACCACCCCGACCAGCAGACCGCCGATCAGCGCGCCGCTGAACGAGCCCATGCCGCCGATCACTACCACCAAGAACGCCACCCCGAGAATCTCCGGGCCGACGAAGGGCTGGGCACCGCGCAAGGGCGCAAACAGCACCCCGGCGACACCCGCCAGGGCCACGCCCAGGGCGAAGGTCATGGAGAACAGCCGGAAGATATTGGTGCCCAGCAGCGATACGGTTTCGGTGCTTTCACTGCCGGCCCGCACCAGCGCGCCAAAGCGGGTGCGCTCCAGCAGCAGCCACAGCGCCAGGCCGATCAGCCCGGAAAAGACGATCAGGAACAAGCGGTAGTAGGGATACACGAAGTCGCCGATGATCAACACGCCGCGCAGCAGTTCCGGCACCGCCACGCTCTTGCCCACCGGGCCCCAGATCAGCACGCTGGCCTCCTGGATAATCAGCGCGATACCCAGGGTCACCAGAATCTGGAAGGTATGGGGCAAGTGATAGATCCGCTGGATCAATAATCGCTCGATGGCCCAGGCCAGGGCGGCCACCACCAACGGCGCGACGAGCAGTGCCAGCCAGAAACTTCCGCTCAGGCTGACGACGGTGTAGCAGATGTAGGCGCCGAGCAGGAAAAACGCGCCGTGGGCGAAGTTGACGAAGTTCAGCAGGCCGAAAATGATCGTCAGGCCGACCGCGATCAGGAAGTAGATCATCCCCAGGCCAAGGCCATTGAGGATCTGGAACAGGTAAAGATTGAGCATGCAGGAACCCTCTGCAGGGAGCCGAACGACAACACGTCACTCGGCCCGCTGCCTGTGGCAAGCGGTAGAAAGGTTTCTCGGTTTAGCCCAGTACGCAGCCGGTCGCATCTGCCGGCGGGAATGAGCGCCCGGAGCTGACCACTTGCGCCAGGTCATCCTTGTCGCGCATGTCGGCGGCGGCCTTGCCCACCAGCAGGTAGTAATCCTTGATCACCTGGTGATCGCCGGCGCGGATCGATTCCTGGCCGGTCGGCCCTTCGTAATTTAAACCCTGCATGGCCTTGGCCACGGTCGGGCCGTCGAAGCTGCCGGTGGCGATAATGCTGTCGAGCATGATCTTGGTGCCGATGTAATCTGCCGCCAGCGGGTAGGTGGGATTGATGCCGTATTTGGCCTGGGTGATCTTCACCAGTTCGCGATTGAGTGGTGTATCGATCTGGTGCCAGTACTGCGCACCGAGGTACACGCCTTCGAGGACATCGCTGCCCAGTTCCTGGAACTGATCGAGCCCGGCGGACCAGACCAGCAGCACCTTCATGCGTTCCTTGATGCCAAAGTTCACCGCCTGGCGCAGGGTGTTGGAGGACTGGCTGCCGAAGTTCAGCAGCACCAGCACGTCCGGCTTGGCGGCGATGGCGTTGGTCAGGTAGCCGGAAAATTCCTGCTCCTGCAGTGAGTGATAGCTGTTACCGATATGTTCGACGCCATGCTCGGCGCAGACTTTTTTCGCGCCTTCGAGCAACGCTTCGCCGAATACGTATTGCGGGGTAATGGTGTACCAGCGCTTGGCCTCGGGCAGCAGCTTGATCAGCGGCACCAGGGTCTCGCGGATCGCCCCGTAGGTCGGCACCGACCAGCGAAAGGTCGCCGCATTGCAATCCTTGCCGGTGATTTCATCGGCGCCCACCGGGGTCATGAATACCCCGCCGACCTTGCCCACTTCCTTGGCCACCGCCAGTGCCGAGGACGACAAGGTACAGCCCTGGAAGAACCGTGCCCCGTCCTGCGCAATCGCCTCCTGTACCTTGCGTACCGCCTTGCCGGCGTTGCCTTCGGTGTCGATCACCTTGTAGTTCAACGGACGACCGAGCAAGGTCGGATGCTGCTCGATCGCCAGGCGCGAGCCCATGTCGGCGAACTTGCCATAACTGGCGAAGGCCCCGGACATCGATTTGAGCCCGTAAAAGGTGAACGGCTCGGCGGCAAAAGCGTGGCGCACACTCAGCGGAAGGCTGAGGGCACCGGCGACGGTCAGACTGGCTTTCAACAACGTACGACGCTGCATAGGGTAACTCCCTGGTTTAATTATTGGTAGGAGTGGCAATGGCAAAACGGCGCATCACGGCCTGTGGGCAGGCCTTTTATTGGAGGTCGGGACGGGTGTCAGTGACTGTGATCGAACTCCAGCAAAAAGTGGCGGGTGACTTCCCCTTCGAGGGCGCTCATGTGGTGCTCGGCATCGCACATGTGTTCATGCATCAATTGCCGCACGCTGTTCTCGTCCTCGGCTTGCAAGGCGTTGAGCAGGCGCTTGTGGTAGTCGAGGTTGGCCGCATCGAACTGCTTGCGCTTGGGTTTGTAGGCTTTCTTCAACACCACCAGATCGCGCAGCAGGTCATTGAGAAATTGCGCCATGAAAGCCAGCAGCGGATTGGGGCAGGCACGGGCCAGCAGGTTGTGGAATTCCAGTTCCGCCAGGCGCTGTTCGCGCTGGCCGGCTTCGCTGTCTTCCGGTGCGCTGCAGAAATCGACGTTGTCCTGCAGGGCCTTGAAGTCAGCCGCGCTGAGGCGGCCGATCACCGACACCGCCAGTTCGACCTCGATGACCTTGCGCAGTTGGTACACCTGCTCGCCGTCCAGGTGCTGGAAGTGCAGGTAGTTGCGCAAGGCGCGGCTCGCCGGTTCGGTCCCGGCTTCATTCAGGTAAGCGCCGCCGCTGGGGCCGGTGCGGGTGTTGACCAGGCCTTCGACCTCAAGGGCCTTGAGCGCTTCACGGGCCGAGCCCTTGGAGCACTGGAAGCTTTCCATCAGCTCGCGCTCGGTGGGCAAACGGTCACCGGGGCGCAGCGCGTCGGTGACGATGGAGCGCTTGACCGACTCGACAATCACGTCGGAAAGCTTCTGGCGTTTGCGGCGGAGCGGGCGACTGAGCATGTTTTCTATTTATCCTATTAATGCGGATAAATAGCACTTAATAGGGCTTGGTCGGACACGTCAACTGCTGGCATGGCGGAGGGGTCGCTTTCAGCGGAAAAGGGTCGTAAACAGATATAGCGGCTAGTCTGTCGGGACTGGCAGCAACCCGAGACTCAGTTCGATGATTCAATGCAAACGCGCCTACAGCCCGGCAGAGGCCAGTGATGGTTACCGGGTGCTGGTCGATCGTCTGTGGCCCCGCAACAGCCGCAAGGACCAGCTGGCGCTGGATGAATGGCTGCGCGAGGTTGCACCGTCAACCGAACTGCGACGAGCGTTCAAGCAGGCGCAGGTGGACTTCGAGACCTTTCGCAGCCGCTATCGGCAGGAACTGACTGCCCGGCCCGAGCTTTGGTGGAAACTGCTGGAAAAGGCGAGGACGGGCACGCTGACGCTGATTTACTCGGCAAAGGACGAGCAACACAACAATGCCCAAGTACTGGCGCAGTGGCTGGAAGACGAACTGGATCGGAGCGGTGATTCGAGTTCGCCGGTGTGTTACGCGGGGGATTTTGACTGAAGCCGAGAGCTCTGTGAATGCAGAACCCCTCGCCACAGGGGGGGCATCGCCAGCCGTTGTTAATCGGGACCCGAGCGCTTGCGTCGGTTACCGGTGATCATCGACAGCGGCAGGTTTTCCCGCAAGCGCAGGCTCTCCACCACGGCGGCGGCAATATGCACACAGACCATAGTGAGCAGGGCGTTGGCCATCAGCTCGTGGATATCCCGTGGCAAGTCCTCGCCCCAGAAATAATCCACTTCTTCCATCAGGAAGCCGGTGATGCCGAGGCCGACCATCAACAGCAGCATCAGGACCATCACCAGCGCACCGATGGGTGAATGCCCCATGCGGTGATAGTCCTTGCCGCCCAGCAACGTGCGGGTATGCCAAACGAGGCGCGCAGGGGTCGGCCAGAAGTCTGACCAGCGCGCCGCCGGCGAGCCGATAAAACCCCAGACCACGCGTACCAGCACCACAACCACTGCGTAATAGCCCAGCCAGCGATGCCAGCCGTCACCTTCCTCATTGAGGAAGTAATCGCCAACGAAGGCGACCACCAGGGACCAGTGGCAAAAACGTACCAGTGGGTCCCAGAGGCGCAGGGTTTCAGTGTTCATGTCATTCCTTTTCGATCTCTTGCTTCACGACTTTGCCAGAGACCGGGTCGAAGTAGATCTCGACTTTTTGCTTGGCTTTGTTCCAGCCATAGATTTCATAGCAGTTGCCGGAGGTGACCTTGAACTTCTTTATGTCATAACCCTGAGCCTTGAGGTCTTCCTGGAACTTGGCCGGGTCCTGCCATTGAGCCTTGTCGGTCTTGGTGCATTCAGTGGCGGCCAGAGTCAACGGGCTGATTGCCAGAAGGGAGATCAGAAGAAGTGTGCGCATGGGGGCTCCTCGGGATGTTGTTGTTCACTGGCAATGCGAGAGATTCTCACTCAATTTGCCACTGCGCTGAAGCTTAGTAGGGCTTTCAAGACCTGTCACTGCAGCGTTGGCAACTTCGCACCGTATTTGAAGGGCGCCTCTTATTGTTACTTGAGTGCAATATTAATGAACTTAAGAAGCATTATTATCAAGTTGTGGTGAGTTGTCTGAGGCCGCACACTGGTTCTGCTTCGTCCTGCAGCACTTTCCCGGTCTTACTGACCGACCTTCTTTATCGGCATCTGACGCTTGCTTATCCATTTAACTGGAGAGCGGAATTCTGCTGCACGGACCTGTCAGCGACTTCTTGTGTGATGGAATGATTATGGCCAGTGCAATACTTTCCGACAGTAACACCACCTACAACTATGAGATCGTCAGACGCTTCACGTTGATGACGCTTTTCTGGGGCATCGCTGGCATGGGCATGGGGGTATTTCTTGCCGCCCAACTGGTCTGGCCGGAGCTGAACTTCGGACTGGCCTGGACCTCTTTTGGCCGCTTGCGACCGATCCATACCAACCTGGTGATCTTCGCCTTTGGTGGCGGTGCGTTGTTCGCCACTTCGTTTTATGTGGTGCAACGCACCAGTCGCGTGCGGCTGATCTCCGAGCGCCTGGCCAACTTCGTATTCTGGGGTTGGCAGGCGATTATTGTGGCGCTGGTGATCAGCTATCCGCTGGGCTATACCACGTCCAAGGAATACGCCGAAATGGAGTGGCCGATCGCCCTGGCGGTGACAGTGGTCTGGGTGGCTTATGCTTGTCTGTTCTTCGGCACCATAGCGCGGCGCACGGTCAAACATATCTATGTCGGTAACTGGTTTTACGGTGCGTTCATTGTGGTCACGGGCATGGTTCATGTGATCAACCATATCTCGATTCCCGTCAGCCTGATGAAGTCCTACTCCAGCTATTCCGGGGCCACCGACGCAATGATTCAGTGGTGGTACGGCCACAGTGTGGTGGGCTTCATTCTCTCGGTGGGTTTTCTGGGAATGATGTATTACTTCGTGCCGAAGCAGGCCGAACGGCCGATCTACTCCTATCGCCTGTCGATCATCCACTTCTGGGCGATCATCACCCTGTATATCTGGGCCGGCCCGCACCATCTGCACTACACCGCATTGCCGGACTGGGCCCAGTCGCTGGGCATGGCCATGTCGATGATCCTGCTGGCGCCGAGCTGGGGCGGGATGATCAACGGCATGATGACCCTGTCCGGTGCCTGGCATAAATTGCGCACCGACCCGATCCTCAGGTTCCTCGTGGTGTCGCTGGCGTTCTACGGCATGTCGACTTTCGAAGGGCCAATGATGGCGATCAAGACGGTCAACGCACTGTCCCACTACACCGACTGGACCATTGGCCATGTGCATGCCGGTGCCCTCGGCTGGGTGGCGATGATCAGCATCGGCACGCTCTATCACATGATCCCGAAACTCTATGGCCGCGAGCAGATGCACAGCATCGGGCTGATCAATGTGCACTTCTGGCTGGCGACCATCGGCACGGTGTTGTACATCGCCTCGATGTGGGTCAACGGCATCACCCAGGGGTTGATGTGGCGGGCGATCAACGACGACGGCACGCTGACCTATTCCTTCGTCGAAGCGCTGCAAGCCAGTCATCCGGGTTACATCGTGCGCCTGATCGGCGGCGCGACATTCGCCAGCGGCATGCTGCTGATGGCGTACAACACCTGGCGCACGGTGAGGGCAGGGGAACGACTGGTCTCGGCGCCTATTGCGGCAATGGCCTGATGTCCGGGGGCATGTGTGTGCGAAGATCAAAAGATCGCAGCCTGCGGCAGCTCCTACGAGGGGGATTTGCCTACACCCGCGAAATGGCGGATGTACGAGGTCGGCGTAGGAGCTGCCGCAGGCTGCGATCTTGGCGATATGGGCAGCGCTGAAAGTGTTTCGATCAAATCAGCGGATCCCAACGTTGCGACCAGTCACTGTCGGCCTTGACCACTGCTCTGAGCAGCTCGAACGCCAGCTGCAAGGTGGTCGAATCGCGATCCCGGGAATAGACCAGGTAAGTCGGGTAACTGAACTCCGGTGCTTTGGGCACCCGTTCCAGTACGCCGCTGTGCAGGTAGCTTTGCACCACTCGGGTTCGGAAATAACCTGAACCGCCGTTTTCGAGGATGTATTGCAACGCCAGTGGCCCGAGGTTGAAGCTGAGGGCGGCCTTTGCCTTGTCCGGCAACGCTGCGTCGTGTTGCCGGCGAAAGTCTTTGCCCCAATCGATATAGATATAGGGCTCGGGGTTGGCGACCAGGCGCACCTGAATCAGCTTTTCTTCCAGCAACTGCTCGACTTGCAGGCGTGGCCAATATTCCGGTTGATAGACCAGCGCCGCGTCCAGTACCCCCAGTTCAAGCTGGCGCAAGAGGTTTTCGCCATCGCGAATTTCCGTGCGCAAGGCATGGCTGGGAATTTTTTCGCGCAACTCGCGAGCCCAGCTGAGCATCAACGGGTTGCAGAGGCTGACCTCACCGCCTATATGCAGCACGTTACGGTAACCGTCAGGCAATGGCAGATCGCGGCGGGCCGCTTCCCAGGTCTGCACCAGTTGGTTGGCATAGACCACGAAGGCTTCGCCATCCGGGGTCAGCCTGGCACCGGCGCGATTGCGCACGAACAAGGTGCTGGAGAGTTGGCTCTCGAGTTTCTGCACCCGTGCGGTGATGGCGGTCTGGGTGACGTGCAACTTCTCGGCCGCCGAGGCCAGGCTTCCGTGGCGAACGATCTCCAGGAAGGTGCGGGCTAGATCGATGTCCATGGGCATCCCGGTATTGAAAGTGGCTTGCAGTGTAAAGCAAGCGCCATTTCGATGGGTCGGATGGCCTGAAGCAGTCGACGCCGGAACTCAAATCAAAAGGCAAAACACGAACAGCCAAACGCCCCCCAGAATCCCTGGAAGTCGCTGGTTGGCACTGACGACAAACGCGCGCTCTCATGACGGTGGGCATGCACCGCGCACGGGCCGACGCAGTGGTGAACCTGCGCGGTCAGCGGCGCAGTCGGCTTCCAGTGGCCCGGGACCTTGAGCACCGGCGACCAGTCCGGCATCACCGGCACGGCGGGTGGAGCAAGCTTGTCGAACTCCAGGGTGCCGTGGACTACCTTGCCATCGACCACCGTCAGCACTGATTCGATCCATTTGATGGCTTCGTCGTCGACGCTGAAGTAGTCCGCGGACAGCGCCACCAGGTCCGCCAACTGGCCGACCTTGATCTGACCTTTTTTGCCCTGTTCGGAGGAAAACCAGGCGCTGCCGTGGGTGAACAGTTCCAGTGCGGTGTCGCGACTCAGGCCCTGCGGGTACAACTCCAGGCCACCGACGGTGCGTCCGCTGACCAGCCAGTACAGAGAGGTCCAGGGGTTGTAGCTGGACACCCGGGTGGCATCGGTGCCGGCACCCACCGGGAGGCCTTCGGCGAGCATGCGCTGGATCGGCGGTGTGTGCTCGGCAGCTTTGGCGCCGTAGCGCTCGACGAAATATTCGCCCTGGAAGGCCATGCGATCCTGGATGGCAATGCCGCCGCCGAGGGCGCGGACCCGCTCGATATTCTGCGGGGTGATGGTCTCGGCATGGTCGAAGAACCACGGCAGACCATTGAACGGAATGTCGCGATTGACCTTTTCGAAGACGTCGAGCATTCGCGTGATCGATTCGTTGTAGGTGGCGTGCAGGCGGAACGGCCAGCGTTGTTCCACCAGATGCCGAACCACCGGCTCCAGTTCCTGCTCCATGGTCTGCGGCAGGTCCGGGCGCGGTTCGAGGAAGTCTTCGAAGTCGGCCGCCGAGAACACCAGCATTTCCCCGGCACCGTTATGCCGCAGGAAGTCATCGCCCTGGCCGTACTTCGAGGTGCTGGTCCAGTTCTTGAAATCGCTCAGCTCTTCCTTGGGTTTCTGGGTGAACAGGTTGTAGGCGATACGCACCGTGAGTTGCTGGTCGCGGGCCAGTTGCCGGATGACCTGGTAGTCGTCGGGGTAATTCTGATAGCCACCGCCAGCATCGATGGCGCTGGTCACGCCGAGGCGATTGAGTTCGCGCATGAACTGGCGGGTCGAGTTGACCTGGTATTCCAGCGGCAGTTTCGGCCCTTTGGCCAGGGTCGAGTAGAGGATCATCGCGTTGGGCCGCGCAATCAGCATGCCGGTGGGGTTGCCATTGGCATCGCGCTGGATCTCGCCACCCGGCGGGTTCGGGGTGTCGCGGGTGTAGCCGACCACCTTCAACGCCGCGCGGTTGAGCAGGGCGCGGTCGTAGAGGTGCAGGACGAAAACCGGAGTGTCCGGCGCGGCTTTGTTCAGTTCTTCAAGGGTCGGCAGTCGCCGTTCGGCGAACTGGAATTCGTTCCAGCCACCGACCACCCGGACCCATTGCGGCGCGGGGGTGCGATCGGCCTGGTCCTTGAGCATGCGCAAGGCGTCGACCAGTGAAGGCACGCCTTCCCAGCGCAGTTCCAGGTTGTAGTTGAGACCGCCGCGGATCAGGTGCAGGTGCGAATCATTGAGCCCGGGAATCACCGTGCGTCGTTGCAGGTCGATGACCTGGGTGGCCGCGCCGCGCAGGGCCATGGCCTCGGCGTCGCTGCCGACGGCAATGAACAAACCGTCCTTGATCGCGACGGCAGTGGCCTGAGGTTTGTCACGGTCGACGGTGTGCAAGCGACCGTTGTACAGAATCAGATCGGCCGGGGCGCTGGACATGGTACTGCTCCCTGCGATTAAAGGACTGATCCAGGCGCCGAGTGCGCCTGCTGAAAGGCCTTGCAGGACACGACGGCGATTGAAACCGTCGTGCTCGTCGGCTGGACTCATGCTGTTGTTCTCCCCGTGACAGGTGCTGGCCCAATGAACTGGCGTTCACCTGCCGGACGGCACACAAGTGTGCAGGCAGAAGCGCCGCAGAGAAATATAGACCGCAAATCCGCACCCCATGGTCCGGGGTGCGCAAATACCTGTATCCGGAAAATACCAATCCCGCCATGAAGGTGTGCCAACTGAAGCAGTTGGTTATTTTTACAGCGACTTTCCTGCAATCGATTGTAGGCAGTTTCTGAATAAGCTTCGGAAGTTTCCTAATGGTGCTTCAAGGGATGGATTGGCCGCGTGAGATAGTTCATTGTCGTTGTAGGGAGGAGATCGGTGTGCGTATCGCAAGTGCTTTGCCCGTATGTTTAAAA
Organism: Pseudomonas sp. LBUM1658; assembly: GCF_059716055.1. Taxonomy (NCBI): domain Bacteria; kingdom Pseudomonadati; phylum Pseudomonadota; class Gammaproteobacteria; order Pseudomonadales; family Pseudomonadaceae; genus Pseudomonas; species Pseudomonas sp. LBUM1658. The sequence goes on along the minus strand of NZ_CP166798.1, from coordinate 4,217,748 downwards.
TGGAATTTATGTGCTGTGGCTGGCAAGTTTTTGTATTGGGTCGGCTAAAGGTGTGAATTCCAGTCTTACTTGATTGTCGTGATGGCATTTGCTGTTGCGCAAGTGTCTGGAGGAGTTATGGCTACAAGCAGTTTTCAAAATGAAGTGCCTAAGGCTCGGGTCAATATCAAGCTCGATTTGCATACCGGCGGTGCGCAGAAAAAGGTCGAGTTACCGCTGAAGTTGATGGTGATGGGGGATTACAGTAACGGCAAGGAACAGCGTTCGTTGTCCGAAAGAAGCAAAGTCGATGTTAATAATTATAACTTCGACAGCGTTTTGGCCGAGTTTTCTCCGAGGCTGAAACTGGCGGTGGAAAATACCCTGGTTAATGACACCGACACATCTGTCGAGTTGAGTTTCCAAAATATGAAGGATTTCGAGCCAGAGCAGGTGGCGCGGCAAATACCGCAACTACGTGCCCTGTTGGCCATGCGCAACCTGCTGCGCGACCTCAAGTCGAACTTGTTGGATAACGCGACCTTCCGTCACGAACTGGAACGCATCCTCAAGGATGATGCACTGAGTGACGAACTGCGAGCGGAATTGGCCGCCCTGGCTTCACAGGAAGATCGTTAATTCACCTAGGTTCGTTTAAAAGGAAGTTCCCATAATGTCCGTAGAACATTCTGGCGTGCAATCGCGCGGCGCCGCAGTATTGACTGAAGAAAATCAAAGCGTATATGGCGCCTTGTTCAGCAAGATCAACCTCAGCCCGGTTGCAGAACTGGGAGGTATCGAAGCTTTTCAGAACGCTGAGGCATTGTCCGAGGCTTCCGCCGATGAACGGGTTAGCGCCGCAGTCAGCGTGTTCTTGAACTTGCTCAAACAATCGTCGCAGAAAGTCGAACGTCTGGATAAAACGCTGCTGGATGAGCACATTGCGTCGTTGGATGCGCAGATCAGTCGCCAACTTGATGCGGTGATGCACCACCCTGATTTCCAGCGAGTCGAGTCGACCTGGCGCGGCGTGAAATCGCTGATCGATCAGACTGATTTTCGCCAGAACGTACGTATCGAACTGTTGGATGTCAGTAAGGATCACTTGGTACAAGATTTCGAAGATGCACCGGAGATCGCCCAGAGCGGCCTGTAACCGGCTGACCCTGCGACCTCTGGCGAAGGAGTGAGCAATGACCGAACTCAATCCTTCGCTCTACGAAATGCTCCTGCAGAATTTCGACGGCGAGCTGGACCTGTATCGAGTCGGCGAAGAGGACCAGCACACCCTGTCGGTACTGGACAACCTGCAACGCATCCTCAACAGCCGGGCTGGGACGCTCAGCCATCTGCCGGACTACGGTCTGCCGGATATGGGCCTGATCCTGCAGGGACTACCCGCTACGGCGCATGGGCTGATAGGCACCATGGCCGACACCTTGCTCAAGTACGAGCCGCGTCTGGTGGCGGTGAACATCGAACTACTGCCGCAGGCTCAAGCGGGTCATCTGGAGTACGCCCTCGACATGCAACTGAACGGGGGCAAGCGGGTGACCTTCGGCACTACCCTTGCGCCCGAGGGCAAAGTGCTGGTGCGCCACCTGAAGCGGCAGAACTACCTGTCGAAGTCGTGAAACCTCTAACGGAAAGGATGCTGGATGACGGCGTTGTTTGAAATGCGTATTCGAGTTGGCGGTGATCCGCGTGGCTTCGCCGAGTTTATGGCACTGCACGATGAACTGGCCAAACTGAGCCACCCGGCGTGTCCGGACGTGGACTGGTTCAAGGTGGAACAGCTGTGCCTGACGTTATTCCAGAGGAACGGGGCGGAATTGCAAACCCTGACCTCCTTCGCGCTGGCTCGCAGCCAACGCCATGGTTTGGATGGCATGGTGCAGGGGGTGGCGCTGATAGAGACGCTTGTCTGCGAATGGCCGAACTTATGGCCCACTGCGCCGTCAGTGCGCCTGGATATCCTGGCCTGGTTGTTCGCTCAACTGCAGCCGTTGCTGCGCAGCCTGGAGTTGACTGCGCAGAGTCTGCCAGCGCTGGTCCATCTGGACACCGAGTTGGCGCGTTTGAACGAGCGGTTGGATCGCCAGGTGCAGGTCCCTCTGGTCACGCTGCAGGCTCTGCGTCAGCAGGTCGGCAGCCTGATGCAACGCCTGGAACGAAACATCTCTTCGGGTGAAACGCAGCGGCAGTCGATGAGGGTGCCTGAACCGCCATTCATGATGCCTGTGGTCATTCTGCCGGCCCCCCATGAGCCCGAAGTGTCGGCCTCTCAGCTGAAAACAAAGAGGCGTCGTATCGCCCTGTGGTTGTTTGCAGTGGCGGCTACTATCACCTTGGCCGGCTGGTTTGGGTCCAGGGACTGGCTGGCAGGTCCGGACAGTGATGGTTTATTGTCCGATCCGGTGCGCCTGGACAGTCTGTCACTGTTCGAGGCCGGCAGCGCCGAGCTCAAGCCTGGCTCGACCAAGGTGCTGATTAATGCCCTGGTCGACATCAAGGCCCAGCCAGGCTGGCTGATCGTCATCGCCGGGCATACCGATGCCACTGGCAACGCCGATCACAACCTCCAGCTGTCCCGCGCCCGCGCCTTGGCAGTGCGTGACTGGATGCAGCGCATGAGCGATATCCCCGACAGTTGCTTTGCTGTCCAGGGGGTCGCGGCCAGCCAGCCGATCGCCAGCAATGATACCGAGTCCGGGCGAGCGGCCAACCGTCGTGTCGATATCCGCCTGGTGCCGCAAGTGGGGGCCTGTGGACAACCCACTGTGGGCTCGTTCACATAATTTTTGGTTACCCTTGAGGCGGAAAACACGAATCCCGCCATAAAGGCGGGATTCGCTTGTAGCCAGACTTGCTCCCGAGAGTCGGGAGCTACGCGCTTAGGCCGGGAACAATTCGCTCAGCTTCATCGCCAGCATCATGTCGCCTTCAGCGCGCAGTTTGCCGCCCATGAACGCCTGCATGCCGTCGGTTTCGCCGCTGACGATGCCTTGCAGGGTTTCGCTGTCCATGACCAGGGTCACGCCTGCGTCAGGGTTTTCACCTTCTTTCAGCTCGCAAGTACCGTCTTTGACGACCAGCGAGAAGTTCTGTTCTTCGTCGATGCGAAAACCGAATACCAGGTCCAGGCCCGCGGCAGCGGCTGGGTTGAACTTGGCTTTCATTGCTTGTACGGCGTCAGCTACGGAGGTCATGGTTCGATCCTTTTTATGGGGTTGTTACAACAAGGGTCAATTGCCCGGTACTCAACGGAAGGTGATGAGTTCCGGGGTCTTCAGCAGCTGCAGATGTGCATGACTGTTGAAGGAAGCCAGGGCAACCTCGCGACCGCGAAACTTGAGCAGGTTGAGCGAGGTGTTGACGATTTGCCAGTTCAGTTCAAAGGCCTGTGCGGCGGGCATTTGAGTAATCAGGTGGAGCAGGGCAGTGATGGTCCCGCCGGAAGTGAACACGGCGATTTTCTGGGTGTTGTCCGCTTGCTCGAGGATACGCTGCAAACCGGCCTGGACACGACCGACAAACCCCAGCCAGCTTTCCAGCCCTGGCGTGTCGTAGGTGCCACTGAGCCAGCGCTCGATGATCAAGGCGAAGATGCGCTGAAACTCTGCGCGATTTTGCGTGGCATTGCGCAGGATGTTCAGCGCTTCGGGTTCTTCCGTCAGCAGGCCGGGAAGCAGGGCACGGATGATCGCGTCGGCATCGAATTCGTTGAAAGCAGAATCGATTTCCAGGGGCGGCACAGGCATGCCGACCGCGCTGAATTGTTCAAGTGCCGAGTTAGCCGTGTGCTGTTGCCGGCGCAAGTCGCCCGACAGGCAGCGATCGAAGCTCAGGCCCAGTTCGGCCAGGTGGCTGCCGAGCAGTTGTGCCTGGCGCACACCGGTCGGCGACAGTACGTCATAGTCGTCTGCACCAAAGGAGGCTTGGCCATGTCGAATCAAGTAGATGCTGCCCACGTGCGCGTCATCCCGGTGCGTTGTAAGTTTTGCGAGGTTATGAGGATGGCGGTGGGCTGTCAATGAAAAAACATACGCTTGTTTGAAATGTTCGTTAGAGGCCGGTAACAGCAGGTTTCACGGCTGGCCGCGAGGCGGGCGCATGAGTATGCTTGAGGTATCCCGCGACCGATTGTCCAGCGGCGCACAGTATTTAAGGAGTCCCTGTGGAGTTTTTTGCGGAGTACGCAACTTTTTTGGCTAAAACCATCACCCTGGTGATCGCTATTCTGGTGGTCCTGGCCAGTTTCGCGGCCCTGCGCAGCAAAGGCCGGCGCAAGGCTGCGGGCCAGTTGCACGTCAGCAAGCTCAACGATTTTTATAAAGAGCTGCGTGAGCGCCTGGAGCAGGCCTTGCTCAGCAAGGATCAACTCAAGACCCTGCGCAAAGTCGAAAGCAAGCTCGAGAAAAAACAGAAGAAACAGCATGAGGCCAAGCCACGGGTGTTCGTGCTGGATTTCGATGGCGACATCAGAGCCTCCGCCACTGAAAGCCTGCGTCACGAAATTACCGCTCTGCTGAGCCTGGCGACGCCCAAGGATGAAGTGGTGCTGCGTCTGGAAAGCGGCGGCGGCATGGTCCACAGCTACGGCCTGGCTTCTTCGCAACTGGCGCGGATCCGTCAGGCCGGGGTGCCGTTGACCATCTGCATCGACAAGGTTGCAGCCAGTGGCGGCTACATGATGGCCTGCATCGGCGAGAAGATTATCAGCGCGCCATTTGCCATCCTTGGCTCGATCGGCGTGGTGGCGCAGTTGCCCAACGTCAATCGCCTGCTGAAAAAACACGACATCGACTTTGAGGTCCTGACCGCCGGCGAGTACAAACGCACCCTGACCGTATTTGGCGAAAACACCGAGAAGGGTCGGGAAAAATTCCAGGAAGAACTGGACATCACCCATCAGCTGTTCAAGAACTTCGTCTCGCGCTACCGCCCGCAACTGGCCATCGATGAAGTGGCAACTGGCGAAGTCTGGCTCGGTGTCGCGGCGCTGGACAAGCAACTGGTCGACGAACTGCAGACCAGCGACGAATACCTTGCCGAACGCGCCAAGGGTGCCGAGCTTTACCACCTGCACTACGCCGAGCGTAAAAGCTTGCAAGAGCGTGTCGGACTGGCGGCGAGCGGCTCGATTGACCGTGTGTTGTTGAGCTGGTGGAGTCGATTGACTCAGCAGCGGTTCTGGTAAGTACAAGGGGCAGGCTGGAGCTGGAGGGTAGGGGAGAAGAGCCAGCTTGCCCTTTCGTTTGAATTTTCTGCACGCTGTTATCTTTCACTGATAGTGGATATCTGACGGTTGTCGGTCTGTTTGGTATCCATGCATCTGGATGTTTTTATTGTCACTGTACTGCACCGATTGTCGATGAGTCCTACAGTCTCTATCTCTATGGAATGGTTTTTATTGTAGTTGATTTAGATAAACTCGGTTTTCCATAAATAGCAGCAAGGACGTTGCAGTCATGTTGAATTTAAACAAATACAATACTGATCCGGATATTTTCGCGATTTTTGAAAAGCTCCTGCCCAAGCCATCCATGTTTCTTATTGATGACCGGTTAACCCTTGACCTCAAGGTTGTCTATCGCTCGCAATCGGGTGACATTGAATATGCCTTCATCAATCATCATCAAAAAAATCAATGGGGGTCTGACATTAAGTATTTTATTGAGGGTGAGTACTGGGGGAGTTTGAACAAGAAGTTGTATGATGATGTGCCTGCCTTGGCCGCAGCTCTACGGAAGCGTGGTCTGGAACAGGTCGAATTATAAATATTACAATTGGTTGTTTAATGGATTGAATGGTAATAATTTTTTCCGGTCAATCATTAGGCCCTGACCCAAGAGTGGATTCTTGAGTCAGGGCTTTTGCCGGGGTTTGGCCAGAGGGTGGTATTTATCTATAGTCGGTTGTTGTTGAGTGAGTTAGTAAAAGGCTTGACCGCTAACGCCCTGGCCAGAAACCCCAGCCTTCAGTGACCGATAACTGCCGCAGAGTGAGCGGCTCGATCGAGATGGCGGCCGCTTGTGTTTAACGCTTCCGGACCCACCGCAAAGGAATTGCACAATGATTGACTCTAAAGACAACCTCGAATCCGACAAACCCAGGCTGCCCGTTGCACCGAAGCGCGCGGATCTGCAGGCAACCGTTGAAACGGCGTTGCCACTATCGCCTGGCCAGGTTGGTGCGCAGCTCATCCAGGCAAAATGGGGTAAAGATATCGACCCGCAGACTGCACTGCTGGTAACGCTTGACTACAACTACCACGGCCATCCTGTACAAAACGGTGTCAAGCAGGGGCGGGTAGCGAGCTGCCAAAGCCTGACGCAAGTGTTGTCGGCCAATTATCAAACCGTGGGTGATGGGCGTTTCGGGGAAACCGCTTTCGGTCTATACACGCCCCCCGACATCGGCCCGCAGGTGCGGATAGTCGATAAGGTCGATGAATTCGCCGATGTTGGCAGTGGCAACCATGAAACCTATGAAGGCATCTATCGGCGCACCAATCCGCAAACCTATGGTCCGCTCACGCAAATTGCATTGAGGCCCGCCGACTTTAAAAAGTGGGTGTGGGAACTCGAGTTCAAGGATCAATACCGTGACTATGTGCGTTCGGCCTGGCCGTCGGACGAGGTGATCGTTGCACCGGCAGCCTATCCGGCGCGGACATCGGTCAAAGCGGCTTTTGTCATGACGGCCTTTTTGCAAAGGCAAGAGAACAGCCTCACACAGGACGGTCTTGAAGTGGCGCTGCGAGCGGCAGGGTTGGCGCCCGACCAGCAGTGGCAGGATCTGACTGTCGAGCAGTTGCAAGCTCCGACGCGCGCGTCCCATCTGGTCGAAGTTGCACGGCTGGTGCTCTATCGCTACACCGCCAGCGATATCTGGATTTTCCGTCACCGTTCCAGCGCAAGGGTCCTGTTGTATGTTCCAGGGAACTCTTCGCCGTTGCATTACTTTGCCGATGCCAAGGCGTTGCATGGCTGGATCGTGGAGCAGGGCAAGGATGCGGACAAGAAACAGGCACTGGCCGCCCACTTTGCCGAAGATGATCGCAATGACGGCACCTTCCATGGGGGTGTGCTGACGGCACTGGATGGCATGGCCACTTATCCTCGCCAGTACCATCTGAAAAAAGGTGCCGGGTTTTTCAATGATGACGGCTATTGGGACCCTGCCGACTACATCCACTTCCAGGTTGCACCTTCCGGCACCGATCCTTTCGCGCAACTGGTGCTGAGCATGAAACAGGCGGCGCAGGCCAGCATCGAAACCATCCGCAGCGATGCCCAGGTCAACCGGGATAACCTGAGCGCAGTGGTCGAGCCGATCGTGCAATGGGTCAACCAGTTCGGGCCATTGGCCTTGTTTGTTCCGGGTGGTGAAGGCTTGCTGGCGTTGGCTGGAATCATCGATGCCGGTTTCGGCCTGGACCAGGCGATAAACGGCAAGAACCCGGACGACCGATCAGCAGGTATTGCTCGTACGGTGTTTGGTTTGCTGAATGCGCTTCCTCTATTGGGTGCGGGTGCTGCGCTGAAAGGCGAAGATACTACCGAGGCGCTGACAGGTTCTGGAGAAAATCCGGGGGAGCCCGGTATCAGACCGCAAACAGACGAAACGCCACTACTCAAGGATAATTTGTCCGGTGACGCGGTGGCCGCGACATCAGCGCCGGCAGGAGCCAGGACGCGCCTGGAGTTGTTGCGAGGGATCGGCTCCGACGTTGCGTCATTCAGCGATGAGGTGCTGGCGCAAATGGGTAACGTCAGCGCGGTCGACAACGACATGCTGCGCCTGATGCAGGCCGGACGCCCACCGACACCACTGTTGGCCGATACGATCAGCCGCTTCAGGATTGATCAGGACCTTCAGGTTTCTACCCCACAGACGGGTCTCGGGCAACAGACCGTCATTAGTCGGTCTGAACTCTTCCAGACTCGTTACGAGGCGCTCCAGCATTCCGAGCATAAATGGGTGAGGCTGTTTCAACGTCAATACCCAGGCTTGCCCAAAAGCGCCATAGAGCAGGTGCTCGAGAGGTCAGGGGTGGATATTCAGGTGCCACCCACCGTGGCTGAGGCCAAGCGCCTGCTCAGTCAGTTGAATGGCAAGATGACCCATTACAGGCAACACGTACGACTCGATCGCGCCTATGAAGGGTTTTACCTGCGTTCAGTAGGAAACCCCGAAACGGACATACTGGCCTTGCATTCACTGCAAGCGTTGCCGGGATGGCCCGAGGCGGTTCGTATCGAAGTGCGAGAGGGTTCGGCTGGAGGCAGAGTCCTGGACCACATCGGTCCTGTCGATGCATCTGTGCGTAGACATCTGATCAAGGTTGCAGACCGGTACCAGGGATATGACGCTCAGGGTCTCGTTCGCCAAGACACGAATGATATCTATCAGGCCGTTCTCGACACCCTCCCAGAGGTTGAACGCTCAGCGCTGCAGTTGCAACCGCTTGACGAAGTGCGGGACCTGAAGCTGAAAATCGGCGAACGAAGGCTCTCGCGTTCCGAACTCATTACAGGACTTCAGCGGATGGACTCCGGGTTGTCTTTTGAGCCTGAAGGGCTGCGAGGTGGAGGTTATCCGACGGACTCAGCGGGTGACGCGTTATCGCGCGATGTCGGGAAGTTTCAGCTCAAGTCGATTTACCCCGAGTTCACTACCGCGCAGATCGATGAGTTTCTGCAGCGCCTGGGCGCCGGGCCTCTGGAAGAACTGAGGCAGCTACAGATACAGCTCACACAACTTAATCTCGACTTGACCGGATGGATCAACCAGGTCCTGCAGGAAGTTGGCGATTTGGAAGTTGAGCTTCTGGTCGCGGGCGAAGAGGCGGCACAAGGGATGGATGCTGCGCAGATCGCAGAGGAGAACCTCGAGCGAGTCGAAACGGCGGTACATTATGAGCGGGAGGCGAGGATTGAACTGGCATCCGAGCTAATGAGCTTCTGGCAAAAGCGCGGGCATGAAAGTAGTCGCCTCTATGCAGGGGAGCAGTTACTCGGTTACAAACTGGAACTGGATTTCGAGGAGTTTCATCGCCTGCCGACCTTGAGCGCGAAGTTCACTGACGTCCTCGAACTGTCCATGAAAAACTTCCAGCTGACCCGGCCTGAAGGACTTAGCGATTTCCTGGAATGTTTTCCCAATCTTCGAACGTTGAATATGGAGGGTGTCGACCTGCGCCTGTTGAATGTACAGGGCGTGTGGGAAGGCGTCTTGCCGCAAGCCATTCCTCGTATGCTCAACCTCACCACACTGAACCTCAAGTCGACCTTGTTGGTGTTGACCGAGCGAGCAGCAGGTCAGCTGTCTGACCTGGTTCGCCTGCAAGTATTGGACTTGAGCGATAACCCCTTGGGTGAGCCTCCGTTGATCCTGGGGATGACTGAGTTACGCAAGCTGAACCTGAGCAATACCGGCATCACCCGCTATCCGTTAGGCATCCCCGATCATCCGCAGTTGGAGTCCCTGGACCTGAGCAACAACCGGCTCAACCGAATACCTGCGGAGGTTCTGGCTCAGGCGGTGGCCAGGGATCGCGTCTTGCTGTGGGGTAATCCGCTGACGGATGAGAACAGCCTGCGGCGCATCATTGCCCATCGGGAACAAACCGGTATCAATCTCTGGTTGAGCGCGCCAAGACCGGATTTCAGTCAACCCGCTGTCTGGTTGCAACGGCTTCCTGAGGCGCATGTGGCGCTCAAACGTCTCATGTGGCAGCGCCTGGAAGCGAAGCTTGGGTCTACCCGCTTTTTACGAGTGTTCGAGGGGTTGAGTCGCACTGCCGATTTCCAGGTGAGTTACCCGGTGCTGCAGGCACGGATATGGGGCTTGCTGGAGCAGGCGGATGCGTCGGACGAATTGTGGGGGCTGCTAAGCAGGGATGTAGCGTTATCGGCTCTGGATGTTGAAAATCCGTTCGTGAGCTTCACGCGTCTCGAAAACAGGGTCAGGTTGTACCGCGACTGGGTACAGATGGGCAGACCCATTCCGATAGCTGAGCTGTAGTACGACTGATTGGTGCAGCAAGCCTTGAACCCGGGGCCGGGTTCAAGGCTTTTGAGCATTTAGCGTCGACGGAACAGCGGTAGCGGTTCGTCAGCGGCAGCCTGATAGGTCACCGAGAAGTCCCTGAGGCTTTCCAGGGCTTCGTACGGGTCTTTGTCCGCGCGCAGGGCGTAGGCATCGAAGCCGCAACGGTGCAGATAGAACAGCTGGTCACGCAGCACATCGCCGATGGCCCGCAGTTCACCCTTGAAGCCATAACGATCGCGCAGCAGGCGCGCGTTGGAGTAGTTGCGCCCGTCGGTGAAGGCCGGGAAATTCAAGGCAATCACCTGGAAAAACTCGACGTCGTCGCCGATCTCTTCGGCTTCTTCATCGGCGTCCAGCCACACACCCAGGCCGCCGTCGCGGGCCTTGAGGGCGTGAGCATGATCACGCCACAAGGCCAGCGGGACGATCAGGTCGTCGCAGTTGGAGATACCGTCGAGGGTCGCGTCCTTGGGCATCAAGTGCCAGGTTTCGTCGATGACCTCGTTGTTCTTAATTATTCGCTGCATAGACGCGTTCCTTGAAGAGGTCAATGCCGATACGTTGGTAAGTGTCGATGAAACGTTCGTCTGGAGTACGTTGTTCCAGATACACGTTGATCAACTTCTCGATCACGTCGGGCATTGCATCCTGGGCGAAGGAAGGACCGAGGATCTTGCCCAGGCTGGCATCGCGGCTGCCGCTGCCACCGAGGGAGACCTGGTAGAACTCTTCGCCTTTCTTGTCGACTCCGAGAATGCCGATGTGGCCAACGTGGTGGTGACCGCAGGCATTCATGCAACCGGAGATGTTCAGGTCCAGCTCACCGATATCGAACAGGTAGTCCAGGTCTTCGAAGCGACGCTGGATCGACTCGGCAATCGGGATCGACTTGGCATTGGCCAGGGAGCAGAAGTCACCGCCCGGGCAGCAGATGATGTCGGTCAGCAGGCCTATGTTCGGCGTGGCGAAACCTTGCTCGCGCAGCTCGCCCCACAGAGTAAACAGCTGGCTCTGCTCGACGTCGGCGAGAATGATGTTCTGCTCGTGGGAAGTGCGCAGCTGGCCGAAGCTGTAGCGATCGGCCAGGTCGGCAATCCCGTCGAGCTGCTTGTCGGTGACGTCGCCCGGGGCAACCCCGGTCGGTTTCAGCGACAGGGTTACCGCCACATAGCCCGGCTTTTTGTGGGCCAGGGTGTTGCGGGTGCGCCAGCGGGCGAAACCTGGGTGTTGTTTGTCGAGTTCGGCCAGCTCCGCGGCCTGGTCGGCCAGGGCTTTGTATTCCGGATCGACGAAATGCTTGGCGACACGATGAACTTCGGAGTCGGTCAGGGTGGTCTGGCCACCGCGAAGGTGGACCATTTCCGCGTCGACTTTCTCGGCGAACACTTCAGGGGTCAGGGCCTTGACCAGAATCTTGATCCGCGCCTTGTATTTGTTGTCGCGACGGCCATAGCGGTTGTAGACCCGCAGGATGGCATCGAGGTAACTCAACAGGTCCTGCCATGGCAGGAACTCGTTGATGAAGGCGCCGACCACCGGGGTCCGGCCCAGGCCACCACCCACCAGCACCCGGAAGCCCAACTCGCCAGCGGCGTTATGCACCGGCTCCAGGCCGATGTCGTGGACTTCAATGGCTGCGCGGTCCGAGGTCGATCCGTTGATGGCGATCTTGAACTTGCGCGGCAGGTAGGCGAATTCCGGGTGGAATGTCGTCCATTGACGAACGATCTCGCACCATGGGCGCGGGTCGATCAATTCGTCGGCAGCGACACCGGCGAACTGGTCGGTGGTGACGTTGCGCAGGCAGTTACCACTGGTTTGAATGGCGTGCATCTGCACGGTTGCCAGTTCAGCCAGGATATCCGGGATGTCTTCCAGCGCCGGCCAGTTGAACTGCACGTTCTGCCGGGTGCTGATGTGGGCATAGCCCTTGTCGTAGTCGCGAGCGACCTTGGCCATCATTCGCGTCTGGCGCGAAGTCAGTTGGCCATAGGGCACGGCAACCCGCAGCATCGGGGCGAAACGCTGGATATAAAGGCCATTTTGCAGGCGCAGGGGGCGGAATTCTTCTTCGCTCAGCTCACCTGCCAGATAGCGTCGGGTCTGATCACGGAACTGCTTGACGCGGTCCTCGATGATCCGCTGATCGTATTCGTCGTATACGTACATATAAGTCCTGTTCTCAGGCTGCTTTGCCACAGCAAATCCGCGCGCACGGCCGCGCACTCCCAACGGAGCCGAGGCACGATACCAGTTTGCAGTTATGCGCAAAAGTGATGTTTGAGTATATGCAAAGAACTAAAACGACTAATGGACTCCATGGGAGTGAAACCCACATTTGTGGTGCGGGCAATACTGGACTTTACTGTGCTCGAGTCTTCGTGCAATCACCGATAAAACCGACAAGAGGCGATGCAATGAACAACACGACCAAAGCCAGTAAAAGCGACAGCAGTGTCGATGCATGGGCAATTCTGTTTCTGATCGTCCTGGTGGTCTCGACCGCGGTGTACTGGGTCAGCCATCAATAAGTAACCCAGAGTCCGGGCCCTGATCCGACAATTTTCGGACAAAATGGAAATCAAGCGCAGGAGATGGCATTAAGCCAGTATTCTGCGCCGCTGATTTTCCGGGGCTCGGATGACTATATTGAAGTTTTTTTTGCGGTGTATTGCTGGCGTCAGGCGTGATTATCGGGCCGGATGCGCATGTAGCGTCGGTGCTGTTCCTGAATCCGGGGGCCAGACTGCTGGCGCATTGACCTGCGCTTCAGACGCCGGCCAGATGCAAGACCAGTTTCACAATGCCAAACAGCGCCAGCGCAAAAACCACCGTGAACACAATGCCCAGCACCACGAAATGACTGGGTTTGCCGTGGGTGAAATCCCGCTCGCGATTTTTCCCGCTTTGCACGCCAAATGCAGCGGCCACGATGCTGTGCAGCATCTGCCACAGGGTCGGCGGTTTGTTGTTGGCAGGGTCGGCCATAAAGCCCTCGACACAGGTTGGGTGCACAGAGCATAGCCAATTTGTGGCAATGGTGGTGACTGCAAAAAGATCGCAGCCTGCGGCAGCTCCTACGCGCCGACCGCATACATCCTCAATGTCGAGGGTGTACGTCAATCCACTGTAGGAGCTGCCGCAGGCTGCGATCTTTTGATCTTGATCTTGATCTTGACCTTAATTGTCATAACCCAGGTTAGGCGACAACCAGCGTTCGGTAACACTCAGGTCCTGGCCTTTGCGTGCGGTGTAACTCTGCACCTGATCCTTGTCGATCTTGCCCACGGCGAAATACTGCGCTTGCGGGTGGGCGAAGTACCAGCCACTGACCGCCGCTGCCGGGAACATTGCATAGTGTTCGGTGAGAAACACGCCGCTGCGGCCGGCCTTGAGTTCGCTGGCCTCTGGATCGAGCAGCTGGAACAAGGTGCCTTTCTCGGTGTGATCCGGGCACGCCGGGTAGCCTGGGGCAGGGCGGATGCCGGTGTATTGCTCTTTGATCAGCGCGTCGTTGTCGAGCTGTTCGTCCTTGGCGTAACCCCAGTAGTTTTTCCGCACCTGCTGGTGCAGCCACTCGGCGCAGGCCTCGGCCAGGCGGTCGGCCAGAGCCTTGACCATGATCGAGTTGTAGTCGTCGCCAGCGTCCTGATAAGCCTTGGCCACTTCTTCGGCGCCGATCCCGGCGGTGGTGATGAAGCCGCCGACATAGTCAGTGATGCCGCTCTCTTTCGGCGCAACGAAATCGGCCAGGGAGAAGTTCGGCTTGCCGTCGGTCTTGATGATCTGCTGGCGCAGGTGATGCAATTTGGCGATGGGCTTGCCGTCGTCGCCATAGACTTCCAGGTCATCGTCCTGCACCTGGTTGGCCGGCCAGAAGCCGAACACCGCGCGGGCGCTGATGAGTTTTTCGTCGATCAGCTTGGCGAGCATTTCCTGGGCGTCGGCAAACAGCGAGGTGGCTGCTTCACCGACCACTTCATCGGTGAGGATGCGCGGGTACTTGCCGGCCAGGTCCCAGGAGATGAAGAACGGCGTCCAGTCGATGTATTCGGCCAGCACCTTGAGATCGATGTTGTCCAAGACCTTGGCGCCAGTGAAAGTCGGCTTCACCGGCTGGTAGCCGCTCCAGTCGAACTGCGGCTTCTTGGCGATCGCCACCGGGTAGCTCAGGCGTTCGGTGCGGGCGCTGCGATTGGCGGTGCGCTCGCGGACTTCGATGTATTCCAGGCGGGTCTTCTCGACGAAGGCCGGTTTCAGTTCCTTGGACAGCAGCTGAGTGGCTACACCCACGGCACGGGAGGCGTCAGTGACGTAGATCACCGCATCGTTGCTGTACTTGGGCTCGATCTTCACCGCCGTGTGGGCCTTGGAAGTGGTCGCGCCGCCGATCATCAACGGCAGATAGAAGTTCTGCCGCTGCATTTCCCGGGCAACGTGGACCATCTCATCCAGGGACGGGGTGATCAGGCCGGACAGGCCGATGATGTCGCACTTCTGTTCCTTGGCGACCTGGAGGATTTTCTCCGCCGGCACCATGACCCCGAGGTCGACAATGTCGTAGCCGTTACAGCCCAGCACCACGCCGACGATATTCTTGCCGATGTCGTGCACGTCGCCCTTGACCGTGGCCATGAGGATCTTGCCCTTGGCTTCCGGTTTGTCGCCTTTTTCCAGCTCGATGAACGGGATCAGGTGGGCCACGGCCTGCTTCATTACGCGGGCGGATTTCACCACCTGCGGCAGGAACATTTTGCCGGCGCCGAACAGGTCGCCGACGATGTTCATGCCGGACATCAGTGGGCCTTCGATCACTTCGATCGGGCGGGCGAACGACAGCCGGGATTCTTCGGTGTCTTCAACAATGTGCGTAGTAATACCCTTGACCAGCGCATGCTCCAGACGCTTGTTGACCTCCCAGTTGCGCCACTCGCCGGTTTCGGCTTCCTTGACGCTGCCATCGCCCTTGTACTTGTCGGCAATCGCCAGCAGCGCATCGGTGCCGTTCGGGGTGCGGTTAAGCACCACGTCCTCGACGGCGTCACGCAGCTCGGCCGGGATCTGGTCGTAGATCTCCAGTTGGCCGGCGTTGACGATGCCCATGCTCAGGCCGTTGCGGATCGCATACAGCAGGAACACCGAGTGGATCGCCTCGCGCACCGGGTTGTTACCCCGGAACGAGAACGACACGTTGGACACGCCACCGCTGGTCAGCGCGTAGGGCAGGTGGTCGCGGATATAGGCGCAGGCATTGATGAAGTCGACCGCGTAGTTGTTGTGCTCTTCGATACCGGTGGCGATGGCGAAGATGTTCGGGTCGAAGATGATGTCTTCCGGCGGGAAGCCGACTTCGTTGACCAGAATGTCGTAGGAGCGTTTGCAGATTTCCTTCTTGCGCTTTTCGGTGTCGGCCTGGCCGGCTTCGTCGAAGGCCATCACCACCACTGCGGCACCGTAGCGCTTGCACAGTTTGGCGTGCTGGATGAACTGCTCGACACCTTCCTTCATGCTGATGGAGTTGACGATGCCCTTGCCCTGGATGCACTTGAGGCCGGCTTCGATCACTTCCCACTTCGAGGAGTCGATCATGATCGGTACGCGGGAGATATCCGGTTCACCGGCGATCAGATTGAGGAAGGTCACCATGGCCTTCTTCGAATCGAGCATGCCCTCGTCCATGTTGATGTCGATCACCTGTGCGCCGGCCTCGACCTGCTGCAGGGCGACTTCCAGGGCTTCGGTGTAGTTGTCTTCGCGGATCAGCCGGGCGAAACGCGCGGAACCGGTGATGTTGGTTCGCTCGCCGACGTTGACGAACAATGAATCGCGATTGATGGTGAACGGCTCCAGGCCCGACAGGCGGCAAGCCTTCGGGATGTCCGGAATCGGCCGCGGCGCGTAGTTGGCCACGGCTTTGGCGATGGCTTCGATGTGGGCGGGGGTGGTGCCGCAGCAGCCGCCGACGATGTTCAGGAAGCCGCTTTGGGCGAACTCTTCGATGACCTTGGCGGTTTCCGACGGCAGCTCATCGTATTCACCGAACTCGTTCGGCAGGCCGGCGTTCGGGTGCGCGGACACATAGGTGTTGGCCTTGTCCGACAGCTCTTCCAGATACGGGCGCAGCTCGCTGGCACCCAGGGCGCAGTTCAGACCGACGGAAATCGGCTTGGCGTGGCTGATGGAGTTCCAGAAGGCTTCGGTGGTCTGGCCGGAGAGGGTGCGGCCGGAAGCATCGGTGATGGTCCCGGAAATCATGATTGGCAGTTCGATCCCCAACTCTTCGAACACGCCTTGCACGGCGAAGATCGCTGCCTTGGCGTTCAAGGTGTCGAAGATGGTTTCGATCAGGATCAGGTCGGCGCCGCCTTCGATCAGGCCTTTGGTGGCTTCACTGTAGTTCTCCACCAGCTCGTCGAAGGTCACGTTACGGTAGCCAGGGTTATTCACATCCGGCGACAGCGAGCAGGTGCGACTGGTAGGGCCGAGCACCCCGGCGACGAAGCGCGGCTTGTCCGGGGTTTCCAACGTCTTGGCGTCGGCCACCTTGCGCGCCAGGCGCGCACCTTCTACGTTCAACTCGTAGACCAGCGCTTCCATGCCGTAATCGGCCTGGGACACCTGGGTGGCGTTGAAGGTGTTGGTTTCGAGAATGTCGGCACCGGCGTCCAGATACGCCTTCTCGATCGCCCCGATCACGTCCGGGCGGCTGAGAATCAACAGGTCGTTGTTGCCTTTGATGTCACTTGGCCAGTCGGCGAAGCGTTTACCACGGTAGTCCTGCTCCTCGAGCTTGTAGCTCTGGATCATCGTGCCCATACCGCCATCGAGAATCAGGATGCGCTCTTTGAGAGCTTGATGAAGGGCTTGAAGGCGAGCGCTGCGATCGGACATAGGACTACCTGGTAAGGCCAATACAAAGAGGCGCGATGATAGCAAACCTGTGCGCTTTTAGAGCATGGCAGGGTTTTGCATGAATATCGCTCATGTTGGTGGCGGGGCTGGGCCGATAGAATCGCGACGTTTTTTCTATCATCGGGACAGGGATATGCCGTATCGCGTGGTCATCAGCAGTGTACTGCTGCTTTTAAGTGGTGCCGTCACAGCGCAAGGTCCGACGCCGGCGGTTTCCTACGCCCGCGACATTCAACCGATCTTCACCGAAAAGTGCGTGGCCTGCCATGCCTGCAATGACGCCGCCTGTCAGCTCAACCTGGGCAGCGGGGAGGGCGCGGCACGGGGTGCGAGCAAAATCCCGGTCTATGACGGTGAACGCCGCCGGGCTTCAGCTCCGACGCGGCTGTTCTACGACGCCTTCGGCGAGCAAGGCCTGACCCCCAGCGCTAAAGAGGCGTTGCAGATTGCTCAGTGGGAAAACCTGCTCAATGCCCCAGGCAGCAGGGAAAGCCTGGTCGGCCGCTGGTTGTTCGAGCACTGGTTCCTTGCGCACATCTACTTCAAGGACGGCGAGCCGGGGCATTTCTTCCAATGGGTGCGCTCGCGTACGCCGCCGGGGCAGCGATCGAGCTGATCGCCAGCCGCCGCCCGAATGACGACCCGGGGACCCGGGTCTATTACCGCTTATGGCCGGTGCAAGGGGTAATCGTGCACAAGACTCACATCACCTACCCCTTGAGCGCGGCGAAAATGGCGAGGATCAAAACCCTGTTTTACAGTGGTAGCTGGCAGGTCAGCGCATTGCCGGGCTACGGGCCGGAGCGCCGGGCCAATCCGTTCGAGACCTTCCAGGCGATCCCGGCTCAGGCGCGGTATCAGTTCATGCTCGATAACGCCGAATATTTCGTGCGAACCTTTATCCGCGGTCCGGTCTGCCGTGGGCAGATTGCCACCGACGTCATTCGCGACAACTTCTGGGCGCTGTTCCAGGCGCCGGAACACGACCTCTACATCACCGACCCCAACTACCGTGGCCAGGCAACGCCATTGCTGGCCATGCCGGGACAGAACGACGACGTCGGCAGCGTCCTGAGCCTGTGGCACGGCTATCGCGACAAGCGCAACGAATACGAAGCCTTGCGCCGGGACAGCTACGCCGATGCGCCGGCACCGAGCTGGTCGACCCTGTGGGCGGGCAATGACAACGCGCTGCTGAGCATTTTTCGGCACTTCGACAGCGCCTCGGTGAGCAAGGGCTTGATCGGTGAAGTGCCGCAAACCCTGTGGCTGTTCGACTATCCGTTGCTGGAGCGCACCTATTACCAGTTGGCGGTCAATTTCGATGTGTTCGGCAACGTTTCCCACCAGGCGCAGACCCGTCTGTACTTTGACCTGATCCGCAACGGCGCCGAGCAGAACTTCCTGCGTCTGATGCCGGCCGACTCCCGGGATGCCTACCTCGACGATTGGTACCAGAACAGCGGCAAGTTCAAGATGTGGCTGGCCTATGAGTCCATCGATAACGACCAGCCCACGGCATTGAATCTGGATGAGCAGGATCCGAAGCGGGACTTCGTCAATCAATTGCTGATTCGCTACGGTGACTTGAACGCCAGGCCCGACCCGATCAACCGCTGCGGCGGGGCTTATTGCTCGCGGCCGAACATCGATCCGGCCCTGCAGGAAGCCGAACAGGCCTTGAGCCAGCTGGCTTCGCACCCGGCCGCCGGGCTCAGGGTGGTCGACCAGCTGCCGGAAGCCACGGTGCTGCGCATCGAGAGTCAAAGCGGCAAACGCGAGGTCTACAGCCTGCTGCGCAATCGCGCCCACAGCAACGTGGCGTTCATGCTCGGCGAATCCCTGCGTTATCAGCCGGGGCTGGATACCGTCACAATTTATCCGGGGGTGCTGAGCAGCTATCCGAACTTTATCTTCAACATTCCAGCCGGGCAGGTGCCTGATTTTGTTGCACGGATGGAGCAGGTCAGGGACGCCGGCGGGTTCGAGAAAATCGTCGAGCGTTGGGGGATTCGTCGCAGTCATCCGCAGTTCTGGCAATATTTCCATGACCTGAGCCAGTACATGCGTGAAACCGAGCCGGTGGAGGCGGGGGTGCTGGACATGAATCGCTACGAAAATCTGTAAGCGCTATGCCGGCCGTCATCGGGGATGACCGGTACTTTCCCGACATAAATACTAGGACTTTGTCCGGCGCGATGATTGGCGTAAACTGCGTCCAAGCCTGTGAGGAGTCTCCATGACCGCCATAACCATTACCGACGCCGCCCACGATTATCTGGCTGATCTGCTATCCAAGCAGAACACCCCGGGGATTGGCATCCGCGTTTTTATCACCCAGCCGGGCACCCAGTATGCCGAAACCTGCATTGCCTATTGCAAGCCGGGTGAGGAAAAACCGGAAGATACCGCGCTGGGGCTCAAAAGCTTCACCGCTTATATCGATTCCTTCAGCGAAGCCTTCCTTGACGATGCCGTGGTTGATTACGCCACCGATCGCATGGGTGGCCAGTTGACCATCAAGGCGCCAAACGCCAAAGTGCCGATGGTCAACGCTGACAGCCCGATCAACGAGCGCATCAGCTATTACCTGCAAACCGAAATCAACCCGGGGCTGGCCAGCCACGGTGGTCAGGTCAGCCTGATCGAGGTGGTTGAAGACGGTATCGCCGTGCTGAAGTTCGGTGGCGGTTGCCAGGGTTGCGGCCAGGCCGATGTCACCCTGCGTGAAGGCATCGAGCGCACGCTGCTCGAGCGCATTCCCGAGCTCAAGGGTGTACGTGACGTCACCGACCACACGCAGAAAGAAAACGCCTACTACTAAGGCGTTCGCTGCAAACAGAAAAAACGGCTGTGGCGAGGGGGCTTGCCCCCGCTGGGGTGCGAAGCAGCCCTAAAATCTGCGACCGCGATTTGTCAGGTAAAACGCGTGCCTCTGGTTACGACTGCTACGCAGCCGAGCGGGGGCAAGCCCCCTCGCCACAGGTTCTGCGCTCACTCGGGCAATGGCTTATGGTCTGTACAAATGCGCATGCCCTGCACGATACAACGACGACTCACTGAAATTGTCACTGCCCAGCACCCGGCCCACCAGAATCAGCGCCGTACGGCGAAATCCCTTGGCCTGAACCTTTTGCGCGATATCTGCCAGCGTCCCCACCACCCAATCCTGATCCGGCCAGGTGGCGCGATGAATCACTGCGATCGGGCAGTCCGACCCATAGTGCGGAAGCAGCTCGGCGATGATTTTTTCCAGGTGGTTGACCCCCAGATGAATCGCCATGGTCGCCCCGTGCTGCGCCAGGTTGGCGAGTTCCTCTCCGGCCGGCATCGCGGTTTTGTCGGCATACCGGGTCAGAATCACGCTCTGGGACACATCCGGCAGCGTCAGCTCCGCACCCAGCAGCGCCGCGCAGGCGGCCGTGGCGGTCACGCCGGGGACGATTTCGAAGGGAATATTCAGCTCGCGCAAGTATCGAATCTGCTCGCCAATCGCGCCGTACAGGCTCGGATCACCGGAATGCACCCGAGCCACGTCCTGGCCTCTGCCATGGGCGGTCTTGATCAGTTCAATGATTTGTTCCAAGTGCAACTCGGCGCTGTTGACCACCTGTTCGGCCTGGTGGCCATCCAGCACGGCTGTCGGCACCAGCGAGCCGGCATAGATGATCAGCGGGCAGCTGCGGATCAGCCGCTGGCCTTTGACGGTGATCAGTTCCGGGTCGCCGGGACCTGCGCCGATAAAGTAGACGGTCATGCCGGTCTCCTGTGCAAAGTCGTGGCGGCAATGCTTCAGATGAAGATTGCTCATGATCGAGGGCGGGGATTATCGGGGATTTTACGCGCCGGAGGCTAATGCCAGGGTTGCCTGGCCGTATTTTTGCCGCAGGATCAGCAGCCTGGCCGGGGTTTGCGCCAGTTGTTCGGCCAGTGCCAGGGCCGCGCTTTCAGCCACGCCGTAGCAGCCGGTGCGCTCGAAGGCTATCTCTGAGTGATGGCTGAGGTGTGGCTCAAAACTGGCGAGTTGCGTGCTACTGAACAGCGTCAGCGGCAGTGCCAGTTGCTCGGCCAGTTCGAGCAGGCCAGGCTCATCGCGTTTCAAGTCGATACTGGCCAAGGCCCGGATCGCTCGAAGCTCGATGTTATGGGCCTGCAACGCCTGGTCGAGCAACGCCCGCAGTGTGCTGGCGGGGCAACCACGCTGGCAGCCCAGTCCGACCACCAGGGTCGGCGCTGTGCTGATCGGCGTCATGAGTGTTACTGACCTGCGCCGTTGCGGCGGAACAACCAGGCGCTGATCAGGCCAAGGGCCAGCCAGAACGCCGCGTTGGTCAACTGCGAGGCGATTTTGAATTGGGCTTCGAGCGCTTCCGGGGCGAGCATCGAATGCACTTCGGGCTGTGGTGCGCCAATGATGTGCGGCACGGCCAGAGTCGCCACGCCGAGGATCTTCAGCGCCCAATGTTTGCCGAACACGATCAGCGCGATGCCGACGGCGGTGGACGCCGCGGTACCGACCCACCAGATCTGCCGTTGCGCCAGGTCGGCCGCGGCAGTACCCGGCAGCTCGGGCGGCAGGCCCAGAGTCGGCGCCAGGCAGAAGGTCGCGTAACCGGCCAGACCCCAGAGCAAGCCCTGAGAGGTACGGCTCGGTGTGCGCAAGGTGTAGAGACCGGCGAGCATCAGGGCGAAACCGACCGCCACCACCAAATTGCCACCGGTGGTCGACAGCACGCGCTGCCAGCCGTCTTCCGGCTGCCAGGCTTCGGCGTCATGGGTGTGAGCGGCGACCGCGCCTTCAGCATGTTCGTGAACTTCGGCAGCCGGGGCATTTTCATAGGTTTCCGCCTGGAGAATCAGCGGCGCGACCCAGAAGCTTTGCAGCAGGGTCAGCAACAAGGCCGCGAGCAGACCGGTGAAACCTGCGGTTTGCGCAATACGCTTGATCATGTCGGCAGGTCTCAGTGGCACGGAAAGGCGGAGCTGTGACGGGTGTCGTGGGCGGCATTGTGCACCGCTTCTATGTGCGAGAAGCCGGCGAAATACACCAGGCACGCGCCGAGAATCGATGCGCCGATAGCGGCAATCAGGCGTTGGCTGAGGGTGGTTGTGGTGCTGCTGGTGCCTGCGTGGCGGGTGCTGCTGATGATCGACATGGCGCTTCCCTCTGGTGTGTCAGTGGGTGATTCGAGCGCAGGAAAACCCCGCGAGACAGGCCCGCAGAGGTTCAAACAGCGCCCGCCCACCGCGGGTTTGTTATTCAGTATTGCGGGCCGGTCTCCGGGCTCGCGAGGGGCTGGGCTTGCGCCCGAGCCTGCAAGAATCACCTTCCCATGCCGAACTGCTGGCACAGTGGATCTGACTCTTCGCTCGCTTACCGTTGCGGGGGCAGCACCGGACTGATCAAGGCTTGAGTAAAGCACATGACTCACCGGTTTCCCGTTTCACCCTGTGAAGGGCACCCGTAACAAGGCGTGTAGGAGAGCATGGGCGGGGGCTGGGAGTCAATTGGCAAGGGTTCTCAACTGAAGATTGCGCAGGTCCCTGTGGCGAGGGGGCTTGCCCCCGTTCGAGCGCGAAGCGGTCGCAATTGGGTTTACTCGTACTACCTGATGAATCGTGGTTGCAGATTTTACGACTGCTGCGCAGCCGAGCGGGAGCAAGCTCCCTCGCCACAGGTGACCGCAATAGCCGATGAACATTGACCCGCCCTCAAGCGATGCGTAGCCTTGCGCTTTCGAGGTTCTTCGGCACTCAAACCGAAGCTAAGAAGGGAACGCGGTCAATGCCGCGGCTGCCCCCGCAACTGTGAACGGTCAGGTTTTCTGCCATGCCACTGCGCCATCTATCCAGAGGCGCGGGAAGGCGCAGAACTCGCCAGTCGAAAGACTGGCACACCGTCAGCCAGGAGACCTGCCTCGTCCCAGATTCTCACTACAACCGGGCGGGGTGATCCGGTGGCGAAATCTTCCGCGCTTGTGCGCGCGGTCAAGTCGTCCCGTATGCCCGCCACCTTGCCAAAGGGCATCCGATGAAAACACTGGCCAAACTTCCCGTCACCATCGTTACCGGCTTCCTCGGCTCGGGCAAAACCACTTTGCTGCGGCACATGCTCGACAACGCCCAGGGCCGGCGCATCGCAGTGATCGTCAACGAATTTGGCGAGCTGGGTATCGACGGCGAAATCCTCAAGCAGTGCTCCATCGGTTGCACTGAAGAAGAAGCCAGCGGCCGGGTCTATGAACTGGCCAACGGTTGCCTGTGCTGCACGGTCCAGGAAGAGTTCTTCCCGGTGATGCGCGAGTTGGTTGCCCGTCGCGCTGACCTGGACCACATCCTCATTGAAACCTCCGGCCTGGCCCTGCCAAAACCCCTGGTACAAGCCTTCCAGTGGCCGGAAATCCGTAGCGCCTGCACCGTCGATGCGGTGATCACCGTAGTCGACAGCCCGGCCGTGGCCGCTGGCACCTTCGCCGCGTTCCCGGACCAGGTGGATGCCCAGCGCAAGCTCGATCCGAACCTGGACCACGAGTCGCCGCTGCATGAGCTGTTCGCTGACCAACTGGCCAGTGCCGACCTGGTAATCCTCAACAAGGCCGATTTGATCAGCCCTGAAGACCTTGCCCGTGTGCGCCTGGAAGTCGCCGAAGAACTGCCGCCAGCGGTCAAAGTCATCGAAGCCAGCAGCGGTCGGGTGCCACTGGATGTTTTGATCGGCTTGGGCGCCGGCTCCGAAGAACACATCGACAGCCGTCACAGCCACCACGACCATCACCACGGCGACGCTGATGGTGAAGGGCATGATGACCATGACCACGACGCTTTCGATTCCATCTCCATCGAACTGCCGCAAGCCGACGAAAGCCTGCTGCTCGACGCCCTGACACAACTGGTGGTCGAGCACGGCATCCTGCGGGTCAAGGGCTTCGCCGCGGTTCCGGGTAAGCCGATGCGCCTGCTGATTCAGGGCGTGGGCACGCGCTTTGACAAACACTTCGACCGCGCCTGGCGCGCCGAAGAATCCCGTGCGACCCACCTGGTGCTGATCGGACAGCAACTGGACGCAGCCCTGATCGAAGCGCAATTGCGCGCCGCCCTCAGCGTCTGACCCATGCATCTGCTCAGGACCCAGCCGGGCGGTTTCGTCTCGGATGACAACATTGCCGACCTTGGCCAAACCCCCGCCGAGCTGGTGATCCTGTGCAGCGGCGATTCCAGCCTGGCACTGCTCGCCGAAGCCGCGCAGCAGTTGCCGGAGGATTATCCGAGCCTGCGCCTTGCCAACCCGATGCAGGTGCAGAATCACGCCTCGGTCGACCTGTATGTCGACGAAGTACTGCGTCACGCAAAAATCATCCTGATCTCGCTGCATGGCGGAATCGGCTATTGGCGGTACGGCGTGGAGCGGCTGGTGCAGCTGGCCGAGCAGGGTGTGCAACTGATTCTGGTGCCGGGCGATGATCGCCCCGACCCTGAGTTGAGCGACCTGAGCACGGTGGCCGTCGAAGACCGCGATCGGCTTTGGCACTACTTGCGCCAAGGCGGTATGGGCAATGCGCTGGACCTGTATCGCTGCCTGGCCAGTCGCTGGCTGGGCCGCGATTACCCCTGGGCCGAACCACAAGTCCTGCCGCGCACGGCGATTTACCATCCGCTCAAAAGCCCCGCCGCACTCAGCGACTGGCAAACTGATTGGCGCGCCGATCAGCCGGTGGCGGCGGTGTTGTTTTATCGCTCGCACTTGCAGGCGGCCAACACCGCGTTCATCGATGTGTTCTGCCAGCGTTTGCAGGCAGCGGGGCTCAACCCGTTGCCGATTGCGCTGGCCAGTCTGAAGGAGCCCGGCTGCCTGACGGTAGTCGAGGACTTGCTGGATGAAGTCTCAGCCTCGGTGATTTTGAACACTACCGGCTTTGCCCAGTCCAGCCCCGAAGCCCCGCACCTGCGACCGTTCCGCCGCAATATTCCGGTGATCCAGGCGATCTGCGCCCAGGACAACGAGCCCGGCTGGCGCGCCAGTGAGCAGGGCCTCGGGCCGCGGGACCTGGCGATGCATATCGCCTTGCCGGAACTGGACGGACGGATCATCAGTCGGCCCATCAGCTTCAAGGACCTGGCCTGGCGCAGCGAGCGCAGCCAGTCGGATGTGGTTTGCTACCGCGCTGCACCTGCGCGCATGGACTTCGTCGCCGAACTGGCGCGGCGCTGGATCGAGCTGGCGCGGGTGCCGAACAGCGAAAAGCGCATCGCGCTGATCCTCGCCAATTACCCGACCCGCGATGGCCGGATCGGCAATGGGGTCGGTCTCGACACCCCGGCTGCCGCACTGAATATCCTGCGGGCGCTGCATGCCGAAGGCTACCCGCTACCGGCTGAGCTGCCGGAAAGTGGCACGGCGCTGATTCAGCAATTGCTCGGTGGGGTCAGCAATGACCTGGAGACCATCGACCAGCGGCCGTGCCAGCAAAGCCTGGCGCTGGACGCTTATTACGCAATGTTCAACACCTTGCCCGAAACCAATCGCAACGCAGTGCTGGAGCGTTGGGGCGCGCCTGACAGCGACCCGATGTTCCGTGGCGGGCGGATGATGATCGCCGGTCTGCGCTTTGGCCTTACCTTCGTAGGTATCCAGCCTGCGCGGGGCTATCAGGTCGACCCGAGCGCGGTCTATCACGACCCGGACCTGGTGCCGCCCCATGGCTATCTGGCGTTCTATTTCTGGCTGCGGCAAACCTACGGCGCCCACGGGGTGATCCACGTCGGCAAGCACGGCAACCTCGAATGGCTACCGGGCAAGGGCGTCGGCCTTTCGGAAAACTGCTGGCCGGACGCGCTGCTCGGCCCGTTGCCGAATATCTATCCGTTTATCGTCAACGACCCGGGCGAGGGCGCTCAGGCCAAGCGGCGCACCCAGGCGGTGATCATCGATCACCTGATGCCGCCGCTGAGCCGCGCCGAAACCTACGGCCCGCTGCGCGATCTTGAGTTGCTGGCCGACGAGTATTACGAAGCCCAGCTGCTGGATCCGCGCCGCGCCCAGGAGTTGCAGCGTGACATCCTGAAACTGGTACGCGATACCCACATCGATCGCGAACTGCAGCTGGACGAACAACTCGACAGCGACGCCGATGCGGCGATCTGGCTGCCGCGCCTCGACACCTATTTGTGCGACCTGAAAGAATCGCAGATCCGCGACGGTCTGCATGTGTTCGGAGAATCCCCTGTCGGCCGGCTGCGGATCGATACGCTGCTGGCGTTGTTGCGCATTCCCCGTGGCGATGGACGCGGCGCCCAGTCGAGTGTGCTGCGGGCCCTGGCCAAGGCTTTCGAACTGGGCTTCGATCCGCTGGATTGTGCCCTGGCCGAGCCCTGGACCGGGCCGCGGCCGGTTGAGCTGCAAGCACTCAGTGACGAGCTTTGGCGCAGCGCTGGCGACAGTCGCGAACGACTTGAGTTGTTTGCCGCGCAGTTGATCGAGCGGGCATTAAGCGCGGATATCGACCTATTGAATACACCTGGCTGGAGCGAAGTGAAGGCGATCATCGATAGCCTGCGCGAAGTCGTTGCGCCGCGTCTGGACGCTTGCGGCCCGGCAGAAATGCGCGGCCTGCTGGATGCCCTGAGCGGTCGTTTCGTCCCTGCCGGGCCCAGTGGTGCGCCAAGTCGCGGGCGGCTCGACGTGCTGCCCACCGGACGCAACTTCTTCTCGGTGGATGTGCGCAACCTGCCGACCACCACCGCCTGGCGCATCGGTTTTCAATCGGCCAACCTGATCCTCGAGCGGCATTTGCAGGATCACGGCGACCATCTGCGTCAGCTCGGGCTTTCGGTCTGGGGCACCGCGACCATGCGCACCGGCGGCGACGACATCGCCCAGGCCATGGGATTGATGGGGGTGCGCCCGGTGTGGGCTACCGGCAGCCAGCGGGTCGACGATTTCGAAATCCTGCCGCTGAGCCTGCTTGACCGGCCACGGGTGGATGTCACCCTGCGGGTCTCCGGGTTTTTCCGCGATGCTTTCGCCAACCTGATTCGCTTGTTCGATGCCGCGGTGCAGGCCGTGGCCGCGCTGGACGAGCCGGATGACATGAACCCGCTGGCGGCCAAGGTTCGCAGCGAACGTGAAGCGCTGATGTTGTCCGGACTGGATGAAGAGGCCGCGGCACGTCAGGCCGGCTGGCGAATATTCGGCGCCAAACCCGGTGCTTATGGCGCAGGTGTGCAGGGCGCCATCGACGGTCGTCTGTGGCAAAGCCGCGAGGACCTGGCCGAGGTCTACCTGAACTGGGGTGGCTATGCCTATGGCGGCTCCGATGAAGGCACCGCGGCGCGCGAGCAGTTCGCTCAGCGTTTGAGCCAGGTTCAGGCCGTTCTGCAAAACCAGGACAACCGTGAGCATGACCTGCTCGATTCAAACGACTATTACCAATTCCAGGGCGGCATGCTCGCCGCCGTGGAAAGCCTCAGCGGTGAACAAACCGCCAGCTACCATGGCGACCACAGTCAGCCCGACCTGCCGAAGATCCGCACCTTGAAGGAAGAGCTGAACCGGGTGATCCGTTCCCGCGCCGCCAATCCCAAGTGGATCGAGGGGGTCAAGCGCCATGGCTATAAAGGTGCTTTCGAACTGGCGGCAACCGTGGATAATCTGTTCGCCTTCGACGCCACCACGCAGTTGATCGACGATCATCAGTACGCCTTGCTGGCCGATGCCTATTTGCTCGATCCGGCGACCCGTGAATTCGTCCGGCAGCATAACCCCCACGCCTTGCGCGACATGACCGAACGCCTGCTCGAAGCCCAGCAGCGCGGGATGTGGAGCGAACCGGGCGAGTACCGCGAGGCGCTGGAGAATCTGTTGCTGGATATTGAAGAAGACACCTGATGCGGTAAACCTGTGGCGAGGGGGCTTGCCCCCGTTCGGCTGCGTAGCAGTCGTAGACTCAGGCAGCTCGGTGTATCTGAAAAATTTAGGGGGCCGCTTCGCGACCCAGCGGGGGCAAGCCCCCTCGCCACAGGTGTGAAGTTTGCCTGTGATATGTACTGATTGCCCCCGACCATGATGAGAAAACCGAATATGAGCCACGCCCCACATTTCCCCCTCTGCGCCGTGGTCGGCGCCGACGCCCTGAAGCTCGCGCTGTGCCTCACTGCCATCGATCCGAAGATCGGCGGGGTGCTGATCGAAGGTCCGCGGGGCATGGCCAAGTCGACCCTGGCCCGAGGTCTGGCGGATCTGTTGGCCAGTGGGCAATTCGTCACTCTACCGCTGGGCGCCACTGAAGAGCGGCTGGTGGGCACCCTGGACCTGGACGCGGCACTTGGCGAAGGTCGCGCGCAGTTTTCCCCGGGTGTGCTGGCCAAGGCCGACGGTGGCGTGCTCTACGTCGATGAAGTGAACCTGCTGCCCGACCATCTGGTTGACCTGCTGCTGGACGTCGCTGCCAGCGGCACCAACCTGATCGAGCGAGACGGCATTTCCCATCAGCATTCGGCGCGTTTCGTGCTGATTGGCACCATGAACCCGGAAGAGGGCGAACTGCGCCCGCAATTGCTCGACCGCTTCGGGCTGAACGTCGCCTTGAGCGGCCAGACGCCACCCACCGAACGTGGCCAGATCATCCGTCGGCGGCTGGACTTCGACAGCGATCCACAGGCGTTCTGCGCACAGTGGGAGAGCCCGCAGCAGGCCCTGCGCGAACGTTGCCAGCAGGCGCGCTCGACCCTGGCCAGCATTCCTCTCGACGACCAGGCCCTGGCGCAGATCACCGAGCGCTGCTTTGCTGCCGGCGTCGACGGCATGCGCGCCGACCTGGTCTGGCTGCGTGCTGCTCGGGCCCATGCCGCATGGCGTGGTGCTCCAGCGATTGGCGAAGAGGATATCGACGCGGTGGCGGAGTTCGCCCTGCGTCATCGTCGCCGTGAACAGTCGCCACCCGCGCCAAACCAGGCCAGCGCGCCACAGCCTCCATCAACACAAAATCCCGACCCCGGCGAAGGCCAGGGTCAATGGGGCGAAATGCCCGCCCAGGCGTTGCCGGTCGGTGCGCGACGTGAAGTTCCGAGCTGGCCAAAAAAGTCCTAGGCATTCGCCCCCGATCCGACGCGGGGGCGGATGCCAAACCCCGCGCGGGACGGTTGCAAAATGGCCGGCAGGGCCAGAGCCGCACAGCACAAAGCGGCTCGATCAACTGGCCCGGCACCTTGCTCAATGGCCGTCCGCGCCAGCGCGAAGACCTGTTGTACCGCCTGCGCAGTCGTTCGCCCCAAGAGCTGTGGCTGGTGATAGTCGATGCGTCGGCCTCGACTCGCCGCCATCAGGCCCTGAGCGACGCCAAAGGGTTGTTGGCACAGCTGTTCGATGACGCTTACCGGCGCCGGGCACGGCTGGCGTTGTTGACTGCCAGCGGTCACTCGCCGCAATGGCAGGTACAAGGCTTGAAAGCCTCGAATGGTCTGCGCGGCTGGCTCGATGCGCTCGGCGCCGGGGGTGGCACGCCGCTGCTGGCGGCCCTGGATGAGGCAGTCCGCTGGCTGGGGTTCAGGCAAAAGCGTTTTCCAGCGGAGCAGCAGCGCCTGTTGCTGCTGACCGATGGCCGGTTAAAAAGCTGGCCGGCGCTGCCGACGCTCAATTGCCCGGGATTGCTGGTGGACATCGAAAGAGGCCCGATCCGCCTCGGTCGGGCCAAGGAACTGGCCAGCGGACTGCAAGCGCAGTATCGACATATCGATACCCTGTAACGGCTTGTCGCGTATTGCCGCGCGTCGAGGCTGGAGTCTGCAAGCGATCTGCTCGTATGCTGCCGGCTTCGCGAATCACAGGAGTGAAGCATGCGCGTACTGGTCAGCAATCTTAAGGACGATTTTCGCGTCAAGGCCTATGCCGGCACCAACGGCGTGTTGCTCGCCATGGACCTGGCCGAGTCCCGCCGCGCCGGGCTGCTGGGCTTTGCCATCGAGAAGCAGCAAGGGCGCAAGCCCTGGATGTTTCTGTTCAACAGCCTGACCTTTCCCGGCAAGGCCCATACCTTCCCTCAATACAACGCCACACCGAGCAATATCGCGCCGCTGCAGAAGTTTCGCTGGGCCGACTATGCGATCAACCCGGGCACTCGCAGCCAGTACCGGGTGTATCTGGTCTATGGCAGCGCCGATGACCCACAGCTGGGAGAATGCCTCGAGGTCGCGGTGCTCACCGATAATGGCTCGCCCCAGGGCCAACGGGTAATTTTCAACCGTGCAGTGGCCGCCAGCCAGGCGTTCTCGCGAAAATTCACCGAGCTCGACGCACTGCTCGGCACCAACAAGAACCTGCCGATCGAAGCCTGGCCCGACGCACCGCGCCAGTGGCTGGAAAACGGTTTGCTGGATCAGGTCCTGGGGTTTATCGAGCGCGCCGTAGACGGGCAGTGGGCACTGGATATCGCCATCTACGAGTACCAGTTGCAGGCGATCGTCGATGCGGTCAACGCCGCCTTCAGTCGTGGGGTCCAGGTGCGGGTGCTGTATCACGCCAAACGGGGCGACAAAGACACTGCGATCAACGAAGCGAGCCTGGCGCAGATCCCGGCGTCGAACAAGCGCGGACGGGTCACCAGCCGGATCTTCCATAACAAGTTCATGGTCCTGAGCAAACTCGACGCCACCGGCCGGCACCAGCCGCAGGCGGTGTTGAGTGGCAGCACCAACTTCACCGCCAACGGCATCTACCGCCAGGCGAACGTGGTGCATGTGCTGGACCACAGTGCTCCGGCCACCCACTATTGGCAGGTCTTCGAGCAGATCTGGGCGGCTCCGGGCGATGTCGCCGCGACCCGCAAATGGCTCACCGAGAACAATCCGATGCAGGCGGAGCAGGCGTTGTTTGCCGGTTTCTCGCCGCGCTCGGGGCAGGGTGATCTGCAAGCGTTCGTCGAAATCATCAATGCGACCAGGAAAGACCTGCTGTTTGCCACCGCCTTCGCGCTGCCGGAAAGCATTCTCGATGCCTTGCTCGGCCAGCCTCACGACCAGGTGTTGCGATATGGCTTGCAGAACAAGGCCAGCCGCATCAGCGGTTACCACGCCGATCGCACGGCCGAGTTCACTGCCACGGCCCTGTTGAACAACGGTCTGGAGGGTTGGCTCAAGGAAGGCCTGAAGGGCCAGAAGGGCAACCTGCTGGTGCATACCAAGGCGGTGGTCTGCGACTTCACCAGTGATGCCCCGGTGATCATCAGCGGCAGCCACAACCTCAGCGCGAGTGCCAGCAGCGGCAATGACGAAAACTTCCTGATCATGCGCGGCGATACCGATCTGGCCGATCGTTACGGGCTGGAGCTATTGCGCTTCTACGAGCATTACCGGTTTCGTTACTACGTGAAAAAGCTCGCGTTGAAACAGGTGCGGCCGCTGTCCATGGACAATGGCTGGAGCGACGACTATTACCGCCCGGGTGATTTGCGAATGATGTCGAGGTTGCGTTTCTCCGGGCGTTGAAGGCGCCCGGTGATCTGTGGCGAGGGAGCAAGCTTCCTCGCCACAGGGATTGAGGACTCACTCTCAACTCTGATCAATACACCCATCCCCAAACGCCTGATAACGCAAAATCCGTGTCACCCCCGAACTGTCCACGTAGACCATTTCCCGTGGCCCGATGCCGCAATAGCTGTTGTCCGACATACTGATGATTCTTGCAACATCCAGCTGCATGGAATAACGGTAATCCTCGACTACCGGCTGTTTGCCGTCATCGGTCGAAGCGGCCAATGCCGTACCGCTCAAGGTGATCAAAGCCAGGGCGAACAAGGTGCTTTTCATGATGAGCTCCCGTAAGTGGCTACTGAAGGATTTCAGTAACCGTACGACGAGCCCCGTGGTGATTTATTCCACGCTCAAGGACACCGTTCGAAGTTGTGGAATCGGATTGCGCATCAGCGTGCCAACCACCAGCGCGCCCAGCAGCGCCAGGACACCGGCGACCCATAGCACCAGACTGAAACCACCGACAAAGGCCTGGCGAGCCAGCGGTTCGACCACCTGTCGTGCCGATTCGGGTAACTCGCTCAAGGCTGCCGACATGTCACCGGCGACCACCCGCGAGGCGATGCTTTGCGCTTGTCCGAGCCATTGCGCCGCCTCGACCTTCAGGCTGCCTTGCAACAGTTGTTCGGTATGGCTGCTGAGCAGCGCGCCAAACACCCCGATGGTCAGCACGATCGCACTGAAGCGCATAGTGGTGCTCATGCCCGAGGCCATGCCGACACGATCGCGCGGCACGCAGGCCATGATGTTCTTCTGGGTATCGCCATTGAGCAGCCCGGCACCGGCCCCGGTCACGGCAATCGCCAGGGCGAAGTTCAAGTAGCCACCGCTGGTGACCGCCCAGGCGCTGAGCAGATTGCCAGCCCCCACCAGGGTCAAACCGGCGGCCATCAGCGTCGCCGGGGCGAAGCGGCTTGCCAGACGTGCGCCGATGCGTGGGCAAATCAACATGGTCAGCGCAAACGGCAACATGCCCAGCCCGGAGGCGATTGCCGAAAAGCCCAAACCGTTCTGCAGGTAAAACGGCAGCAAGGTCATCATTACCTGGGCGCAACCGGCATAAGCGAACATCCCCAACAGCGCACCGATAAAACGCGGATGACGGAACAGCTGTAGATCGACCATGGGCCGTTGTTGCAGGCGTTCGATCACCACGAATAGACCGAGCAGCAGCGCGCCACCCAACAGGCGGGAATAGGTCAGCGGGTTGCTCCAGCCGATCCGGTTAGCTTCAATCAACCCCCAGATCAGGCACAGCAGGCTGGCGCTGAAGGCCAGGCTGCCCCAAGGATCGAGACGGGCGGCCTGGGTGTCCCGAGACTCCGGCACCGCGCGCCAGACCATGGCCATCAACAGCAGCCCCACCGGCAGGTTGAGGTAAAAAATCCAGCGCCAGCCCATGAATTCGGTGATCAGCCCACCGACGGTCGGCGCGGCGGTCATCGCCACTCCCATGCAGGCGCCCCAGAACGCCCAGGCCTTGGCCCGTTCCACTTCATCGTGAAAGATGTGGCCGATCGAGGCCAGTGCCGAGGTCAGCAGCAGCGCCGCGCCGACCCCTTTGACTGCGCGTGCGATGTCGAGAAACAAGGCATTCGGTGCCGCGCCGCAACCGATGGAGGCAAGGATGAAAATGCTCAGGCCCCAGAGCAGGGTTTTCTTGCGCCCGAAGCGGTCGGCGATACTCCCGGCCGGCAGCAGCAGCGCGGCGAAAGCCAGCATGTAGGCACTGACCACCCATTCGATATCGGCGAAGTTGGCTCCCAGGTCGCGGGCGATACTCGGCAGGGTGACGGCGACGATATTGGTGTCGAGCACGATCAGCGAGCAAACCCCGGAAGCGGTCAATAGCGTAAGGCGTGGGCTGACGCGATTCATGGCGTCACCCGGCCTGGGGTTGCCTTGCAGGCAATGTCTGCCACGTTGGCGCCGACAAGGGCTGATTTCAAACGGGTCAGCAACAGAGCAAGGGGTTTGACGCGCATGGCATAGGCTCTCTACTGTGAAGTCTCACCAGACTATCCCAGTCACTTCGGTGCTTTGTTAGCTGAAGACCAGCATTTCATTACCTTTGAGCTAATGCCGCTATGGAAATACGTCATTTCCGCTACTTCCTGGCCGTTGCCCGGCAGCGCAACTTCACCCGCGCCGCCGAGCAATTGGGCATCGCGCCGCCAACCTTGACCCGGCAGATCCAGGATATGGAAGCCGCCCTGGGCACCCGACTGTTCCTGCGCCAGCACCGTGAGGTCAGCCTGACCGAGGCCGGTGCCGCCCTGGTAATCGAGGCCGAGGCCACCGTGCGGCAGTTTGAGTTTGCTCAGCTCAATGCCCAGCGTGCCGGGCGCGGTGAGATTGGCCATATCGAATTGGGGTACGTGGCCTCGGCGGTGTACTCGGGCTTGTTGCAAAAACAGGTTCAGGGTTTTAGCCGTGTTTACCCGGATATCAGTCTGAGTGTGCGGGAAAGTCCGATGGCAGCCTTGCCGGGACTGGTTGCCGAGGGGCGTTTCGACATCGGCTATATTCGCTCGCCCATGACCTTGCCCGAGGCGCTGGAAGCGATCCGCCTGAATGCCGAAGGCTTCGTTCTGGCATTGCCGAGCGAGTCCTGGTTGAGCCGCTTGGCGGACATCACGCCTGAGCACTTGCAGGATCAAACCTTCATTCTCCCCGAACAAATCAGCGGCACCTTGCAGGTCGCCGCCCAAGGTGGCTATGCGCCAAAACTGGGGCCGCAACCAGGCGGGTTGGTGGCGGTGATCGCGCTGGTGTCATTGGGGCAGGGTGTCGCCGTGGTACCCGAGTCGGTGGTCGGGCACGTCAGTTTGCCGAATGTGCTGTACCGGGCGATCAAGGGCAGCGAGGCCTGTTCCTGGCTGTCGTTGATCCACCGCCGCTTCGAAAAGGCTCCGGCGGTTGTGCGTTATATCGAGCAGGTCAAAGATCGGTTTCCAATAGATAAATGATGTGTGGCCCGGAAAAGATCTTTTTGCACCCTAAACAGATTTTGTAATGATTTCGCGCTGTAGGAATTCTCGCTTCTGGCTGTACCCTCCAAGTCCGTTTTTTTCTCAGGACTTGCATGAACACCCTTTTGGAGCCTCCCAGTCGTCCCTGCGTCTGGACACTCAATCTTCCTTTCGCTCGATACCCCTCACGCCAATCGGCCACTCTGAGGCTGTGCGGACAAGCTAAACATCCCGTCTTTCGACTCTCTTCGGCCCGTACCCCCGGGCAGCCAGATTTTATTACCTTTCGCCGACCTTCAGGTCGTGCCTTGCCGTGCCCGGCATTCTGAATTCATTAAAGAGATCGACTGGTTTTTATGGAATGGATAGCTGACCCCACGGCCTGGCTTGGCCTGTTGACCCTGATTGTGCTGGAACTGGTGCTGGGCATCGACAACCTGGTGTTTATTGCGATCCTGGCGGACAAGTTGCCGCCCGAGCAGCGTGACCGCGCGCGGATCATCGGCCTGTCCCTGGCGTTACTGATGCGCCTGGGCCTGCTGGCCAGTATTTCCTGGCTGGTGACACTGACCCAGCCGCTGTTCGAGGTATTCGACAAGAGCTTCTCCGGCCGCGACCTGATCATGCTGTTCGGTGGTGTGTTCCTGCTGTTCAAGGCGACCATGGAATTGCATGAGCGACTCGAAGGCCACGTCAGCCAGCGCGCCGGCAATGCGGCGTACGCGATGTTTTGGCCAATCGTTGCGCAGATCGTTGTACTCGACGCGGTGTTCTCGCTCGATGCGGTGATTACTTCGGTGGGTATGGTCGAAGAACTGGCGGTGATGATGATCGCGGTGATCATTTCCATCGGCCTGATGATTGTCGCGAGCAAACCGTTGACCCGGTTCGTCAACGAGCACCCGACAGTGATCATGCTGTGTCTGGGCTTCCTGATGATGATCGGTTTCGCCCTGACAGCTGAAGGTCTGGGCTTCCACATCCCCAAAGGCTACCTGTACGCGGCCATCGGTTTCTCGATCCTGATCGAGGTGTTCAACCAGATTGCCCGGGCCCGGCGCAAGAAGTCCATGCAAGGCCTGCGGCCGATGCGCGAGCGCACCGCTCATGCGGTGATGCGCTTGCTCGGCGGCCGCAAGCTGGCGGCAGAGGAGGTCGGTGAGGAAATTGCCGATATGCTCGAAGGCGGTGAGGGTGCCAGTGGGGAGCTGTTCGATCGTCGCGAGCGGGTAATGATCAGCGGCGTGCTGCAATTGGCCGAGCGGCCGATCCGCAGCTTGATGACGGCGCGGGCCGAGGTCGACCATCTGGATCTGGCCGACAGCGCCGAAACCATCCGCACCACGCTGATGCACTCGTCCTATTCACGTTTGCCGCTGATTCGCGGCGGCGCGGTGGATGAGCCACTGGGTTTCGTGCACAAAAAGGAACTGCTCAAGGAATACCTGGCCGGTGAAGAGCCGAACCTCGAGCACCTGGCGCGCAAGACCATCAACCTGCTGGACAACTATTCGATCCTCAATGCCCTGGAACAGATGCGCAAAGCCTCGACCCACATCGCCTTTGTGGTCAACGAATTCGGCGACTTCATGGGCGTACTGACCATGACCGACATCCTCGAATCCATCGCCGGTGAGCTGCCTGACGCCAGCGAGATCGAAGGCCCGGACATAGTCGAAGAGTCGGGCGGGTTCATGGTCAACGGCGCGCTTAACCTGGCGCGAATTGGCCAGCGAACCGGCTTCAAGGCCGCAGCGACCGAGGACTACCAGACCTTGGCCGGAATGGTGATGAGCCTGCTGGATCGCCTGCCGATGATCGGCGACAGCCTCGAATGGGAGACCTGGCGCATGACCGTGGTGGCGGTCGAGGAACGGCGGGTTACGCGGGTGTTGTTGGTCCGTGCAGAGGAAGAGCTCATCGGCGCCTGACAGACCGCTATCGCGAGCAAGCCCGCTCCCACAGGTTCCGAGTCGAACGCAGGTTATGTGAACGATGAAAAAACTAATGTGGGAGCGGGTTTGCCCCAATGCCGATCAGTTAAGGATTTTCAGATGAACATCACACCTGTGGCGAGGGAGCTTGCTCCCGCTGGGGCGCGAAGCGGCCCTAAAATCTGCGAACCCGTTGTGCCAGGCACACCGCATTGTCAGGTTTTTACGACTGCTTCGCAGCCGAGCGGGAGCAAGCTCCCTCGCCACAGGTGATCGTCCGACCATAGATTTTTGTTAACTGACCTGGCGCTATGGTTTGCCCTTGAAGACGATGGAACAGTCGACTCAGGATCCAGCGAGTGTTCACCGATAGAGTGTCCCCACTCAGACCGATCCCATTTCACTCCAGCCTCGTCACTCCATTTCGGGACAAGGCCTCGGGTTTGTTAACCTTGTTCAACTTTAATCTTCTACACAGGAGAAACACCCATGAGCATTACTCGTTACGGCACCGGTAGCACAGCCGGTGGCGGCCAGTCCCGTCCTTTTGCCCGCGCAGTCGAAGCCGATGGCTGGCTGTACGTGTCCGGCCAGGTCCCGGCGCTGGATGGCGAGATCATCAGCGGCGGGATTGTCGAGCAGACTCACCAGACCATGCGTAATCTGATCGCCATCCTCGAAGAGGCCGGTTATGGTCTGGAAGATGTGGTGCGTACCGGTGTGTGGCTTGAGGATCCGCGGGATTTCTGGAGTTTCAATAAGGTGTTTTCCGAGTACTTCAAAAGCGAACACGCTCCGGCCCGGGCCTGTGTGCAGGCGAACATGATAGTGGACTGCAAGGTCGAGATTGATTGTGTTGCGTACAAGAAGAAGGTCTAGACGGTCGCAAGTACAGGGTCGCGCCGGTCAAGGACGAGCGCGGTGTTTGCATTGAATAACAGCGGCTGCTCCCGGTCGCGTTTGTAAGGAATCGGATCATGCCTTCTGCTTTGAATATCGCTGCTGTGGAAAAGGGCGCTGCCCAGCCCGGGGTCAACCTGGTGCGTGACGTCAGCCTGCCGGCGCTGGTGCTGCATCGGGACGCCCTGGAGCACAACATTCGCTGGATGCAGGACTTCGTCAGCAACAGCGGCGCGCAACTGGCGCCCCATGGCAAGACCAGCATGACCCCGGCGCTGTTCCGTAGGCAGTTGGCGCAGGGCGCTTGGGGCATCACCCTGGCCACAGCGGTGCAGACCCGTGCGGCCTATGCCCACGGCGTGCGTCGGGTGCTGATGGCTAACCAGTTGGTCGGTGCGCCGAACATGGCGCTGATCGCCGAGTTGCTGGGCGACCCGTCCTTTGAATTCCATTGCATGGTCGATCACCCGGACAACGTCGCCGACCTCGGGGCGTTTTTCGCCGCGCGCGGTGTGCGCCTGAACGTGATGATCGAATACGGTGTGCTCGGCGGCCGTTGCGGTTGCCGCAGCGAGCAGCAAGTGCTGGATCTGGCGCAGGCGATCAAGGCGCAACCGGCGCTGGCCCTGACCGGCATCGAAGGTTATGAAGGTGTGATCCATGGCGATCAGGCCGAGAGCGGGATTCGACAGTTTGCCGACTCGTTGGTGCGTCTGGCGGTGGAGTTGCAGGACAGCGGCGCCTTCGCCATCGACAAGCCGATCATCACGGCATCGGGTTCGGCCTGGTATGACCTGATCGCCGAATCCTTCGAAGTGCAGAACGCCAGCGGACGTTTCCTCAGCGTGCTGCGCCCCGGCAGTTATGTGGCCCACGACCATGGCATCTACAAAGAGGCGCAGTGCTGCGTGCTCGATCGGCGCAGCGACTTGCACGAAGGCCTGCGTCCGGCGCTGGAAGTCTGGGCCCATGTGCAGTCGTTGCCGGAACCAGGGTTCGCGGTGATCGCCCTGGGCAAGCGCGATGTCGCCTACGATGCCGGATTGCCGGTGCCGTTGTTGCGTTACAAGCCTGGTGTGCTGCCGGCCAAAGGCGACGATGTCAGTGCCTGCAAGGTGACTGCGGTGATGGACCAGCATGCGTTCATGACCGTGGCACCCGGTTGCGAGTTGCGCGTGGGCGACATCATCTCTTTCGGCACTTCCCATCCCTGCCTGACCTTCGACAAGTGGCGCACCGGGTGTCTGGTGGATGAGCAGTTGAATGTCATCGAAAGCATGGAGACCTGTTTCTAGGTCCGGGACCGAGTCGGGGCCATCGCGAGCAAGCTCGCTCCCACAGGGTTGGAGCCAGCCAGGGTTTTGTGGCGAGCAGGGAACAATGTGGGAGCGGCGGTGCGGCGATCCGACTTGCTCGCGAAGAGGCCCTCAAGCCAATCGATCAATCCCGATAAAACACCTGCACCAAGTGATAACCGAACTTGCTCTTGATCGGCCCATGCACGATCCGCAGCGGTTTCTTGAAGATCACTTGGTCGATGGCGCCGACCATCTGCCCCGGCCGTACTTCGCCCAGGTCCCCGCCGCGTTTGCCGGAGGGGCAGGTGGAGTACTTCTTGGCCAACACATCGAAGGCTTCGCCTTTGGCGATACGCTGCTTGAGTTGTTCGGCTTCTTCGGCCGTTTTCACCAGGATATGGCGGGCTTGAGCTTTCATTGGGGCAGTTACCTTGAAGCGATGGTGTCAGCGGGGCGCGGGATTATGCCCGAAACTCAGCTTTTCTGGCTGATCATCGTACGAATCTTGTTGGCCAGCACGTCGATGGAAAACGGTTTGGCCACCATGTCCATGCCTTCCTCAAGGAATCCCTGGCGTTCAAGAGCCTTTTCCGCGTAACCGGTCATGAACAGTACTTTGAGTTCAGGGCGATACTGGCGGGCGATTTCCGCCAGTTGCCGGCCATTCATGCCAGGCAGGCCGACGTCGGTCACCAGCAGGTCGACCCGCAGGTCAGACTCCAGCAGCGGCAGTGCGGTTTTCGCGTCTTCGGCTTCATGGGCGTTGTAACCCAGCTCGCCCAGCACATTGAGCACCAGCATCCGTACCGCCGGGTCGTCCTCTACCAACACCACGGTTTCACCGGCAATGGCTGGAGGAGTGTCCTGGGAGCTGACCAGCGGGAGTTTTTCCACGGGCGCGAGATAAAGCCTCGGTAGATACAGGCGTACGCTGGTGCCCTGGCCCGGGAGGCTGGAAAGGCTGACATGACCACCGGATTGCTGGGCAAAACCGTAGATCATCGACAAGCCCAGGCCGGTACCCTGACCTATGGGTTTGGTGGTGAAAAACGGGTCGAAGGCTTTGGCCAGCACTGAAGGGGTCATGCCGCTGCCGTTGTCGGTGACGCCAATCATCACGTAGTCGCCAGCCTTGACCGGTTCCAGGGTGCTGATATCCGTCCCGTCGAGGTAGCTGTTGGAGGTTTCGATCAGCAGTTCGCCGCCATTGGGCATGGCATCACGGGCGTTGATCACCAGGTTGAGCAGGGCATTTTCCAGTTGGCTGACGTCGGTGCTGACCGGCCAGACTTCGTTGGCCAGCTGCAGCTTGAGGTCGATGTGCTCGCCCTTGGTGCGGCTGAACAGGTCTTCCAGCGAGTGCACCAACTGGTTGGGATCGATGGGTTTGCGGTCCAGCGATTGCCGGCGGGAGAACGCCAGCAGCCGATGAGTCAGGGCCGCAGCGCGGTTGGCAGAGGACACCGCCGCTTCGGTGAACCGGCCAATCTCGGCGCTGCGGCCATCGGCGATATAGCGCTGCATCAGGTCGAGGCTGCCGATGATCCCGGTGAGCATGTTGTTGAAGTCATGGGCGATACCGCCGGTGAGCTGGCCCACGGCTTCCATTTTCTGCGCATGACGCAGTGCCTCTTCGGCACGCTCGCGTTCGAACATTTCGTTTTGCAGGCGCAGGTTGGCTTCAGCCAGTTCCCGAGTCCGGGCGGCGACGCGTTCTTCAAGGGTTTCGTTGAGGTTGCGCAGGGCGGCTTCGGTCTGTTTGCGCTCGGTTTCATCGATCACAAAGATGTAGAAACCATTGACCGCGCCGTCGGCACCGTGGCGCGGCAGGTACTTCATCAACGCATGGCGCGGGCGACCGTCACGGTGGAAGGACTCGGCCTCGAAGCTGCAAGGGTGGCCGGCGAGCGCTGCGGCGATCTGCTCGGCGCGAGTGGCGTAGAGTTCTTCGCCGATGACTTCGCGGATGGTTTTGCCGTACAGCTCTTGCGGGGTCATGCCGTACCAGTCCAGGTAGGCGGCGTTGTTCAGCCGAAAGCGTTCTTCGCGATCGACATAACCGATCAGCACCGGCATGGCATTGATAATCAGTTGCAGCTCGGTCTGGCTTTGGCGCAGGGCCTGCTCCACCTGCTTGCGATCGGTCAGGTCCAGCGCGGCACCGAGGAAGCGGATCGGCCGGCCATGGTGATCCTTGTAGCAGCGGCCACGGGCAAACACCCAGCGCAGTTGGCCGTCGGGCAGCAGCAGACGGTACTCCTCGGCATATTCAGTGCCATGGTTGATGCAGTACTTGATGCTGCGGGCGACCATTCCTCGGTCTTGCGGGTGGACGGCGGTCAGGTAGTCGCTGATGGGCAGTTGCCCGGCCAAGGCCGGATCGACCCCGTGCAACTGGGCAAAGTGTGCATCGGCAATGAAGCGATCCTCAGCGATATCCCAGTCCCAGGTGCCCACCCCCTCGGTGGCCGACAACGCCAGTTGCAGGCGCTCTTCGGACTCGTGCTGAGCCTTGCTGCTGGCTTCGGAGCGCAGTTTCAGCTCCAGCGCGACCCGGCGGCGTTCGTTGGTTTCGATGGCGGTAACCAGAATCCCGGCAACCAGCCCGTGTTCGTCGCGGATCGGGCTGTAGGTCAGGTCAAGCCAGAGTTCCGAGTCGCGGCCCAGGTGTTGCAGGTTGAAGCACTGTTCGCTGTAGGTGCGCACCTGGCCTTGCAGCACGGCCTTGTAAATGGGCGCGGTGAAGTCTTCGAGTTCCGGCCAGATCAGGTGCGTCGGCTGTCCGAAGGCCTGTGGATGTTTGTGGCCGGCAAGCAGGGCGAAACCGTCGTTGTAGATTTGCGTGAGCTGCGAGCCCCACAGCAGCAACATGGGCATCGGTGAATGAATCACGATATCCACGGCCGTGCGCAGGCTTTGCGGCCAGTTGCCGGGCTCGCCCAGCGGACTTTGCGTCCAGTCCAGACGGGCTATCAGTGCCTGGGCTTCACTGCCGGTGGGCGATTCGTTCATCGGAGGGATCCTGAGGGGAAGCCTTGGGGCTGTTGTATCTAGGATGCTTTCAGGCTTTAGACGTTCAATACCTCAAAAAATCGCATTTATTGATTTATTCTATTCGAATGGGTATTTCAGGGGTGGGTCCGGAATTTTACACCTTCAACTCCGCGCGGTCGCGAAACTGCTCCAATGCCTGCGGATTGGCCAGTGCATCGGTATTCTTCACCACCTCCCCATGCACCACGTTCCTCACCGCCAGCTCGACAATCTTGCCGCTGATGGTGCGTGGGATATCGGTGACGGCGAGAATTTTTGCCGGTACATGCCGCGGCGTGGTGTTGCTGCGGATCACCTGGCGAATTTCTTCCTCGAGCGCTGCATCGAGCTCCACGCCTTCGCGCAGGCGCACAAACAGCACCACGCGCACGTCGTCCTGCCAGCTCTGACCGATAGCGATGCTTTCCAGCACCTGCTCGATTTTTTCTACCTGGCGGTAGATCTCTGCGGTACCGATGCGCACGCCGCCCGGGTTGAGCACGGCGTCCGAACGGCCGTGGATCATCAGGCTGCCATGGAGCAGTTGTTCGGCATAGTCACCCTGGGCCCACACGCCGGGGAACTGGCTGAAATACGAAGCGCGGAATTTTTCCTGCTGCGGGTCGTTCCAGAAGCCGATCGGGATGGCCGGGAAGTGCCGGGTACAGACCAGTTCGCCTTTCTCGCCGACGACCGGCTGGCCGGCGTCGTTCCATACTTCAATGGCCATGCCCAGGCCCTTGCCCTGCATCTCGCCACGGCACACCGGTAACAGCGGATTGCCGGCGACAAAACACGAAACGATGTCGGTGCCGCCGGACATCGACGCCAG
This sequence comes from Pseudomonas sp. LBUM1658, assembly GCF_059716055.1. Taxonomy (NCBI): domain Bacteria; kingdom Pseudomonadati; phylum Pseudomonadota; class Gammaproteobacteria; order Pseudomonadales; family Pseudomonadaceae; genus Pseudomonas; species Pseudomonas sp. LBUM1658. Next base: position 4,175,306 of record NZ_CP166798.1, on the reverse strand, counting down.
GCACAGATCGCTTTTGAAATCGCGGTAGACATAGTCATAGCTTTGCGGCGAGAGCGCCGAGCCGGTGGACAGAATGGTTTTGAGACTGTCCAGCTGGTGGCTGCGGCGCGGCTGCACGCCAGCGCTTTCCAGGCTCGCGAGGTACTTGGGGCTAGTGCCGAACACGTTGATCTGTTCGCTGTCGATCAGGTCGATCAAGCGCGCCGGACCCGGGTGAAACGGTGAACCGTCGTACAGCAGCACACTGGCGCCGACCGCCAGCGCCGAGACCAGCCAGTTCCACATCATCCAGCCGCAGGTGGTGTAGTAGAACAGCAGATCATCACGGCCCAGGTCGACATGCAGGCCATGTTCCTTGACGTGTTGCAGCAGTACCCCACCGGTGCTGTGGACGATGCATTTCGGTACGCCGGTGGTACCGCTGGAGTAGAGGATGTACAGCGGATGGTCGAAGGGCACGGCGACAAATTCGGGCTCGCCGCCGGCCTTATAGAAATCATTCCAGAGCGCCACCTTGGCCGGGCTCTGGTAATCCTCGACGCGAGTCTGGGGTCGCGCATAAGGCACGATGATCAATTGCTGCAGGGATGGCAGGCGCTGGAGAATCTCGTTGATTTTCGCGGTCTGGTCGATCTCTTTGCCGGCATAACGGTAGCCGGCGCAGGTGATCAGCACTTTGGGTTCGATCTGGCCGAAGCGGTCGATCACCCCTTGGGTGCCGAAATCCGGCGAGGAACAGGACCAGATCGCTCCCAGGCTGGTGGTGGCGAGCATGGCGACCAGGGTTTGCCAACTATTGGGCATACAGGCAGCGACCCGGTCGCCCAGGCCGACACCAGCCGCTTGCAGACTCTTTTGCAGGCCGGCGACATGTTTGGCCAGGTCGGCGAAGGTCAGTTGTTCGCGCTGGCCGTTCTCGCGGATGGCGATCACCGCCGGATACTTGTCACGGCGCCGCAGCAGGTGTTCGGCGAAGTTCAGCGTGGCGCCGGGAAACCACTGGGCGCTGGGCATCGTCGGGCCTTCGACCAGCACTGCGCTGGGCGGGGTGTGAAATTCGATGTCGAAGAAGTCGACAATGGCCTGCCAGAATTCCTCGCGCCGCTCGATGCTCCATTGGTGCAGGGCGGAGTAGTCGGCGATGTCGAGGTCGTGGCGGTGATTGATGAAGCGCCGGAAGGCCTCCATGTGGGTCTTGCTGATTCGCTCGGCGCTGGGTTGCCACATGATTTCGGACATAGAGGGCCCTTTTCTTTTATTGTTTTATTACATGCACACAGATTGATGTGACTGGCGAGTTTTTGTGGCGAGCGGGCTTGCCCGCGCTGGGCTGCGAAGCAGCCCCAAAACCTGCCGCCGCGACTCTTCAGGTCGAACGCATCAGCCGGTTTACGACTGCTTCGCAGCCGAGCGTGGGCAAGCCCACTCGCCACAGTGTATGGCGGCTTACTGCGCCAACCACCCACCATCGATATTCCACGCCGCGCCACGCACCTGGCTGCCGGCTTCGCTGCACAAAAATAGTACCAGTTCACCCAGCTGTGGAGGAGTGACGAACTCCAGCGAAGGCTGTTTCTCGGCCAGCAGATCATGTTGCGCCTGCTGCGGGTCGACACCCGCGGCGATGCGCGTATCGATCTGCTTTTGCACCAGCGGGGTCAGCACCCAGCCCGGGCAGATGGCGTTGCAGGTGATGTTGCTGGTGGCGGTTTCCAGGCCGACCACTTTGGTCAGGCCGATCACCCCATGCTTGGCGGCGACATAGGCTGACTTGTTCGCCGAACCGACCTGGCCGTGCACCGAGGCGATGTTGACGATCCGTCCCCAGCCTTTGGCGCGCATGCCTGGCAGGCTCAACCGGGTGCCATGGAATACCGAAGAGAGGTTGATGGCGATGATCGAGTCCCAGCGCTCCAGCGGAAAGTCTTCCACGGGCGCCACATGCTGGATGCCGGCGTTGTTCACCAGAATGTCGACGCCGCCGAACTCGCGCTCGGCATAGGCGATCATCTCGGCGATCTGCGCCGGGTCGCTGACATCGGCCGGGTGATGGCCGACCTTGCCACCGAATTGTGAAACCTCGGCGATGACCGCGGAGGCATCACCGAAACCATTGAGAATCAGATTGGCGCCAGCCTTGGCCAGGCTCAGGGCGATGCCCAGGCCGATGCCGCTGGTGGAGCCGGTGACCAGTGCGGTTTTGCCGGAAAGATTAGTCATAAGTTCCTCACACAATGCCGGTGGCGTAGAAGGTGCTGATCACCACGAAGACCGCGAGGGTCTTGATGATGGTGATACCGAAGATATCTTTATAGGCTTCGCGGTGGGTCAGGCCGGTAACGGCCAACAGAGTAATCACCGCGCCGTTGTGCGGCAGGGTGTCCATGCCGCCGCTGGCCATGGCTGCGACCCGGTGCAGGACTTCCAGCGGAATATTCGCCGCATTGGCCGCCGCGATAAAGCTGTTGGACATCGCCGCCAGGGCGATGCTCATGCCACCCGAGGCCGAGCCGGTGATACCGGCCAGCAGGGTGACGGTGATGGCTTCATTGACCAGCGGGTTGGGAATGCTCTTGAGCCAGTCGGCCAGCACCAGGAAGCCCGGCAGCGAGGCGATCACCGCGCCAAAGCCGTATTCCGAAGCGGTGTTCATCGCCGCCAGCAGCGCGCCGCTGACCGCGCTTCTGCTGCCTTCGGCGAGTCGGCCGCGGATCGCCTGGAAGCCGAACACCAGCACCATGATGATGCCCACCAGCAGCGCCGCCTGGACCGCCCAGATGGCGGTGAGCTTGGCGATTTCGGTCTGCACCGGTACGGTCATGCCCGGCAGGCTGAGGCTGTGGGTCTTGCCGTACCAGAGTGGAATCCAGTGGGTGAACAGCAGGTTCATCACGCCAACCAGCAGCAGCGGCGAGAGGGCAATCCAGGGGTTGGGCAGCTTGATGTCTGGGGCGGTTTCCGGCTCGTTGCGCAGCTCCGTGCCGTAGCCTTCACCCGAGCGCTGGGCCTTGTTGCGCTGGCGTTGCAGATAAAGCATGCCGGCGCAGAACACGAAGATCGCGCCGATCAGCCCGAGCCACGGCGCGGCCCAGGCGGTGGTGTTGAAAAAGGTACTGGGGATGATGTTCTGGATCTGCGGGGTGCCCGGCAGGGCGTCCATGGTGAAGGAGAACGCACCCAGGGCGATGGTCGCCGGGATCAGGCGCTTGGGAATATTGCTCTGGCGGAACATCTCGGCGGCAAACGGGTAGACCGCGAACACCACCACGAACAGCGACACACCGCCGTAGGTCAGCAGGGCGCAGACCAGCACGATCACCAGCATCGCCTGGCGGGTGCCAAGCAAACGAATGGCGGCGGCGACGATCGAGCGTGAGAAGCCGGACAGCTCGATCAGCTTGCCGAACACCGCACCGAGCAGGAACACCGGGAAATACAGTTTGATGAAGCCGACCATTTTCTCCATGAACACCCCGGTGAAAGCCGGAGCGACAGCGGAAGGGTCAGTGAGCAGTACCGCGCCGAGGGCGGCAATCGGGGCGAAGAGGATAACGCTGTAGCCACGGTAGGCGGCGAGCATCAGCAGCGAAAGGGCTGCTAAAGCGATGATCACACTCATGGTGTGTCTCCTGGATTGTTATTTTTGTAGAGGTGAATCTTTGGTGGCTGTGGGTATAGCCAGTTTCGTGCCAGTACATTAAGTGATTGAAATATATGGATATTTTATTTTTTTGTGGTGCGGGAGAGTAAATGTGTCTCTTTGTGGAGACGTGGGGCGCCGGAAAAGATCGCAGTCTGCGGCAGCTCCTACGGGTTTCCGGTCGCGCCCGATCGGCGTAGGAGCTGCCGAAGGCTGCGATCTTTTGATCTTCAGCAATCTGAAAGGCCATCTCTATTATGAGATTTATGTCTCTCTATTGAGACTCAGCAATCCCCAACGCCACCATCTTCTTGTACAGCGTCGACCGCCCCAACCCCAATCGCGCCGCGGCCTCGATAACTTTCCCGCCGCATTGCGCGAGGGCCGTTTCAATCAACTGCCGATCAAACCGCTCCCGCGCCATGCTGAAGCTTTCGTTGACGATAGGCTCCAGCGCCGAAGACGCAAGACGCTCCACCGGACTGAAGGTCCCGATCGCCGCGCGGATATCCGCCGCATTCAACATCAGGTCATCGCTAAGCAATGCCGCGCGCTCCAGCACATTGCGCAATTCGCGGATATTGCCCGGCCAGGCATGCTGGCCGAGCAGCGCCAGGGCTTCGCTGTCGAGTTCATGCTGGCTGCGCAGTTCTTCGAGAATGGCTTCGCTCAGCGCCGGCAGATCGTCGAGCCGTTCACGCAATGGCGGCACCTGAATCGGCAATACGTTGAGGCGGTAATACAGGTCAGCGCGGAACTCGCCGCGCTTGATCGCCGCCTGCAAGTCGGTGGAGGTGGCGGCAATCACCCGCACATCGCTCTGGATTACTTCGTTGGAGCCGACCGGTTCGAACTCTTTCTCTTGCAGCACCCGCAGCAGCTTGCTCTGCAGCGGCAGCGGCATGTCGCCGATTTCGTCGAGAAACAGCGTGCCACCCTGGGCGATCTGCAGTTTACCGCTGCGGCCCTTGCGATCCGCGCCAGTAAAGGCGCCGGGGGCGGTGCCGAAGAATTCCGCTTCCAGCAGGGTTTCCGGAATCGCTGCGCTGTTGATGCTGACAAAGGCTTTGTGCGCCCGCGGCGAGGCGCCATGGATCGCCTGGGCGAGCAATTCCTTGCCGGTGCCGGTTTCGCCCAGCAGCAATACCGGCGACTCGGCACTGGCGCTACGCCGGGCCCGACGCTTGACCTCCAGGCTGGCGGCGCTGGTGCCGATAAAGTGCGCGAAGTTGTATTTGGTCTGCCGCGCCCGCAGCAGCGAACGCGTGGACGCAAGCTCCTCCTGCATGCTCATGTAGCGCTTGAGCATCGGCGACAGGCTGCGCAGTTCATCGAACAGGGCGAAACCGATGGCACCGATCACCGTGCCGGCATCGTCATGGATCGGCAGGCGCATCACCACCAGCGGTTCTTTCGGGGTGTCCTGCATGTCCAGCAAAATCGGCCGACCGGTGCGCACCACTTCGCGCAACAGGCTGCCGGGGATCACGCTTTCACAGGGCTTGCCAATGGCTACCTCGGCCGATTCGAGGCCGAAGCGTTTGGCGTAACGCTCGTTCATCCAGACGATATTGGCATCGCGGTCGACGATCACCGTGCCTTCGCTGGATTGCTCGATGATCTCGAACAACGAGCGGATCGCCAGCAGGCGCACACGCTGGTAATCCTTGAGGCTTTCGGTGTCGTTCATGGACGGTCCCGACAAAGGTTACTTTTTCCGGGCGCCAGCCTCGGCCGCCAGACACTCAAGGGCGAACTGTTCGGTATAAGTCATCTGGATCAGGGTGGTTTCGCCTTTGACGGTGCGCGAGCCTTCGAGGATGTAGCGAATACGCTTGTCGGTGACGCCGATGCGTTTGGCGATCCAGGTTGGAGTCTGGCCAATGCGCGAGATCAGCTTGTCGGCATAGTCGGTGGAGGGGTTATAGAGTTCAGCATTAGGGCTCATGGGTGACGTCCGGATAAAAAATGGGCTGCAATAGGCTCAAGGTTACAGGGTCGGCGGCGAATGCGGGAGCGCGGCAGCCAGGAGTTCTTTGGTATAGGGGTGCTGCGGCGCATCGAACACCACATGGCTGGCGCCGCTTTCCACCACTTTACCGTCCTTGATCACGATCATGTCGTGGGCCAGGGCGCGGATCACCGCCAGGTCATGGCTGATGAACAGGTAGGTCAGGCCGTGTTTTTCCTGCAGCTGACGGAGCAGGGCGACCACTTGCTTTTGCACGGTGCGGTCCAGCGCCGAGGTCGGTTCGTCCAGCAAAATCAGCGCCGGCTTGAGCACCAGGGCTCGGGCGATGGCGATACGCTGGCGCTGGCCGCCGGAAAATTCATGGGGGTAGCGATGGCGGCTTTGCGGGTCGAGGCCGACTTCTTCGAGCACCCGAATCACCTGGGCTTCGCATTCGGCAGGGGTCGACTGGCTGTGAACTTCCAGGCCTTCGCTGATGATCTGCGCCACGGACATTCGTGGGCTGAGGCTGCCGAAGGGGTCCTGGAATACCACCTGCATCTGTTTGCGCCAGGGCCGCAGTTGCTTCTGGGTCAGGCCGTCGAGGGCCTGGCCCTGAAACCGGATGCTGCCTTCGGAGTCGAGCAGGCGCAGGATCGCCTGGCCGAGGGTGGACTTGCCGGAACCGGACTCGCCGACGATGCCCAGGGTCTTGCCGCGCTGCAGGCTGAGGCTGATGCCATCGACCGCGCGCAGGTAAGTCTTGCGTTGGAACAACCCGCCGCTCAGCGGGAATACCACGCTGAGGTCGTCGACCTGCAACACCGCCTCACGTTCATCCCGCGGCAAGGCCTGGCCTTCCGGTTCGGCGTTGAGCAGTACGCAGCTATAGGGGTGTTTCGGCTGAGTGAACAAGGTCTCGGAGTCCGCCTGCTCGACGATTTGCCCTTCGCGCATCACGCAGACCCGTTGCGCGATGCTGCGCACCAGATTGAGGTCGTGGCTGATCAGCAGCAACGACATGCCCAGACGCTGTTGCAAGGATTTGAGCAGCAGCAGGATCTTGCGCTGCACCGTCACATCCAGCGCGGTGGTCGGTTCATCGGCGATCAGCAGTTCCGGTTCGCAGGCCAGGGCCATGGCGATCATCACCCGTTGCCGCTGGCCGCCGGAGAGCTGATGAGGATAGGCCTTGAGCCGCTCCTGGGGTTTGCGTATGCCCACCAGCTCGAGCAATTCGATGATGCGTTTTTGTGCGGCTTTGCCACCCAGGCCCTTGTGCAGCAGCAGGGTTTCGCCGATCTGCTTTTCGACGCTGTGCAGCGGATTGAGGGAGGTCATCGGCTCCTGAAAAATCATCGCGATGCGATCGCCGCGCAGCTTTCGCAGCACGCCGGGATCGGCGCCCAACAGTTCCTGGCCGCGATAACGAATGCTGCCGCTGGAGTGTGTACCCGTTTGGGGCAGCAGTTGCAGGATCGAGTGGGCGGTCACCGATTTGCCCGAGCCCGACTCGCCCACCAGCGCCAGGCATTCTCCACGACGGATATCCAGGCACAGATCGCGAACTACCTTCTGGCCATTGAAGGCCACGCTGAGGTCGCGGATTTCGATCAGGTTGTCACTCATATCTTTGGGTCCACTTCATGATCGCGGATCAAAGGCGTCGCGCAACGCCTCGCCGATAAACACCAGCAACGAAAGAATCAACGCCAGGGTGAAAAACGCCGTCAGGCCCAGCCAGGGCGCTTGCAGATTCTGTTTGCCCTGGCCGATCAGTTCGCCCAGCGAGGCGCTGCCGGCGGGCATGCCGAAGCCGAGGAAATCCAGGGCGGTGAGGGTGGAAATCGCCCCGGTGAGAATGAACGGCAAGTAGCTCAACGTAGCGTTCATCGCATTGGGCAGGATATGCCGAACGATCACCTTGCGGTCGGTCAGGCCCAGGGCCCGGGCGGCTTTGACGTATTCCAGGTTGCGCCCGCGCAGGAACTCGGCGCGCACCACGTCCACCAGCGCCAACCAGGAAAACAGCGCCATGATCCCCAGCAGCCACCAGAAATTCGGCTCGACAAAACCCGAGAGGATGATCAGCAGGTACAGTACCGGCAGCCCCGACCAGACTTCCAGCAGCCGCTGGCCGAGCAGATCGACCCAGCCACCGTAGTAACCCTGCAGGGCCCCGGCGGCAATACCGATCAGCGCGCTGATAAAGGTCAGCGCCAGGGCAAACAGGATCGACACCCGGGCGCCGAAAATCACCCGAGCCATGACGTCGCGGGCCTGATCATCGGTGCCGAGCCAGTTGACTTTCGACGGCGGGCTGGGGGCGGGCTGGGTGAGGTCGTAGTTGGGGGTGTCGTCGTTGAACGGGATCGGCGGGAACAGCATCCAGCCGTCGCCCTCGCGAATCAGCTGCTGCACGTAGTCACTGCGGTAATCGGCCTGGAATGGCAGCTGACCGCCGAACTCCTGCTCGGTGTAGCGTTTGAATACCGGGAAATACAGTGAATCCCGGTAGCTGAGCACCAGCGGTTTGTCATTGGCGATCAGTTCACCACCGAGGGTCAGGATGAACAGGCCGATAAACAGCCACAGCGACCACCAGCCACGGCGGTTTTTCTTGAAGCGCTCAAAGCGCCGACGACCCAGGGGCGAGAGTCTGAACATCAGGCGTTCCTCGCGGCAAAGTCGATACGCGGGTCGACCAGGGTGTAGCAGAGGTCGCCGATGAGTTTAATCAGCAGGCCGAACAGGGTGAAGATAAACAGTGAGCCGAATACCACCGGATAATCCCGCGAGACCGCCGCTTCGTAACTCATGCGGCCCAGGCCATCGAGGGAGAAGATCACTTCGATCAACAAGGAACCGGCGAAAAACACACTGATGAACGCCTGGGGAATCCCCGAAACCACTAGCAGCATCGCGTTGCGAAACACATGGCCATAGAGCACTCGCCGCTCACTCAGCCCTTTGGCGCGGGCGGTGACCACGTACTGACGGGTGATTTCATTGAGGAACGAGTTCTTGGTGAGAATGGTCAGCGTGGCAAAGCCGCCGATCACCAGAGAAGTGACGGGTAGTACCAGGTGCCAGAAGTAATCGGCGATTTTGCCGATTGTCGAGAGCTGTTCGAAATTATCCGAGACCAGGCCGCGCACCGGGAACCAGTTCAGCGAAGTGCCGCCAGCGAACACGACGATCAGAAACATCGCGAACAAAAACGCCGGCATCGCATAGCCAAGGACGATCGCGGTGCTGCTCCAGATGTCGAAGTGGCTGCCATGATGCACCGCTTTGCGAATTCCCAGGGGGATCGACACCAGGTAGGTGATGAGCGTCGCCCAGAGCCCGAGGGAGATGGTCACCGGCATCTTGTCCAGAATCAGATCGGTGACCGTGGCGCCGCGAAAGAAACTTTTGCCGAAGTCCAGTCGGGCGTAGCTCTTGAGCATCAGCCACAGGCGTTCCGGTGCCGGTTTGTCGAAGCCGTATTGCTTTTCGATGTCCTTGATCAACTGTGGGTCGAGGCCGCGACTGGCCCGTGAGCCATGGTTCAGCGACTCACTGGAACCGCCGATGCCCGCGCCGCCGATCCCTTGCAGGTGAGCGATGGCCTGTTCCACCGGGCCGCCTGGCGCCGCCTGGACGATGACAAAGTTGACCAGCAGGATCATCAGCAGGGTCGGGATGATCAACAGCAGGCGCCGCAGTATATAAGCCAGCATCAATGCGGTCCTCCGGGTTTTCCGCGGCGAATGCGCTCGGCGGCCATCTGTTCGTTGGTCAAGGGGAAGCTGCTGGTTTCCCACCAGGTTTCGATGGCTTCGTCATTGCTGGCTTGCACCGCGGGCCTGCCAAACCGGTTCCACCACACGGTGGAGGTCCCCGGTGGATAGTAATTTGGAATCCAGTAGTAGTTCCACTGCAGCACCCGGTCCAGGGCATGGGCATAACGCAACATCTCTGGCGCAGTGGTGGCCTTGACCAGCCCGCTGATCAAACTGTCGACTGCCGGATTCTTCAGGGCCATGTAGTTATTGGAGCCGGGGTCGTTGGCCGCGGCCGAGCCAAAGTAGTTGTACAACTCCATACCCGGTGAGGTGGTGACCGGGTAGCCGGTGACGATCATGTCGTAGTCGCGGGCCATCAACCGGTTCACATACTGCGAGGAGTCGATGCGCCGAATGTTCAGGGTGATACCGATCTGCGCCAGGGTGCGTTTATACGGCAGCAGCAGGCGGTCGATGCCGCTTTGAGTGTTGAGGAAGGTGAAACTCAGGGACTCGCCAGCGGCGTTGATCAGTCGATCGCCGTCCGGTTTCCAGCCGGCCTCTTGGAGCAAGGCCAGTGCCTGCAACTGTTTGTCGCGGATCAGGCCGCTGCCATCGGTCTTCGGAGCTTCAAATACCTGGGTAAAGACTTCATCGGGAATCTGCCCGCGCAGCGGCTCGAGAATTGCCAGCTCGCCCGCATCGGGAAGGGCCCGGGCCGCCAGCGCGGTATTGGAGAAGTAGCTCTGCTGGCGGATATACATATCACGCATCATTTGCCGGTTGCTCCACTCGAAGTCCCAGAGCATCGCCAGCGCCTGCCGCACGCGGCGGTCCTGGAATATCGGGTTCTGCAAATTGAACACAAAGCCCTGGGAGGGTTGCGGTGCCTCTTTGGCCAGATGGGCTTTTTGCAGGCGGCCATCACTCAGGGCCGGACCTTCGTAACCGATGGAGTAGCCAGTGGCCGAGAACTCCCGGTTGTAATCATAGGCGCCACCACGCAGCACCTGGCGCGCGACGTCGGTATCGCCGAAGTACTCGATGCTGAATAGATCGAAGTTGTAGAGCCCGCGGCTGACGGGTAAGTCCTTGCCCCACCAGTCGGCGTTGCGGGCAAAGGTGATGCTGCGCCCGGAGTCGATCTTGATGACTCGATACGGACCGCTGCCCAGCGGTGCTTCATAGCCGCCACCATTGGCAAAATCGCGGGTTTTCCACCAGTGCTCGGGAAGCACCGGCAAGGTCGCGATGTCCAGCGGCAGGGTGCGGTTTTCATTGCTCTTGAAGTCGAAACGGATGGTGCGCGGCGACTCCACTTCGACGCCTTTGACATCGGCGAATTGGGTGCGATAACGCAGGCTGCCCTGGGTCATCAGCAAGTCGTAGGTGTAGCGCACATCCTCGGCGGTAATCGGCGTGCCGTCGGCGAAGCGGGCTTTGGGGTTCAGGTAAAAGCGCAGCGACAAACCGTCTTCGGCCCGTTCCATCTTTTGCGCGACCAGGCCATACACCGTGTAGGGCTCATCCAGCGAGCGTTGGGCCAGCGGCGAGTAGATCAAGCCATCGAATTGCGAAACGCCGATGCCCTTGTCGATATAGGGCAATACATGGTCGAAATGGCCAATCTCGATGGCCGAGCGGCGCATGCTGCCACCCTTGGGAGCCAGTGGGTTGGCATAGGCAAAGTGACTGAAGTCGGCGGGGTATCTGGCGGGTTCGCCATACACCGTCATCGCATGTTGCGGTGCGGCATTCGCAGCCGTGGCGCCCAGTAACAGGGTTAGGACGGTGAGCATCAGTAGGGGGAAAGCCAGTCGCATTGTCAGCCTTAAGCGTGCAGGTCGTGGGGTTTTGCCTGAGTCGATGAAGTTATGCACTAGTAAACCACATTGGCTGAACCAGTCCTCCAAGGTGCGGTGTTTTTGTGTTGAAGGTGTGAGCATACAGTGTGATCAGGGGTTCGTATTCCGATAATTGGTGGATCAACCTGTCATTTCTGACAGTAGATGTCCTATGTTTAGTGTGCTCAACTATTCAGGTAAGAACCCAATATTGTTTTGATATTTAACCGATATGAGGAACTACTTGGTGAGCACTGAACACGAAATTCAAAATCGACGTTTGCATCTGGATCCCGATGCGCAGCGTCCAATAATTAGAGAGTCGCTTGATGGTCATACTCTCTATCTCGACACGCTAGGGAAACTCTGAAAAAGACTTCCATCTCTGGTGAAATACCCATCTCACACGAATCGAACGGTTGAGCCCCGATGAAACAGATGTCCTTCGCCGATGCCGAGTATGCCGGTAAACGTAAGCAGACCCGCCGCGAGCGCTTCCTGATCGAGATGGATCAAGTCGTGCCCTGGAAGGGTTTGATTGCCTTGATCGAACCGCATTATCCGAAGGGTGAAGGTGGTCGTCCGGCGTATCCGTTGCTGGCCATGTTGCGGGTTCATCTGATGCAGAACTGGTTCGGCTACAGCGATCCGGCGATGGAAGAATCGCTGTATGAAACGACGATCCTGCGCCAGTTTGCAGGGCTGCATCTGGATCGAATTCCTGACGAAACCACGATTCTCAACTTCCGCCGCTTGCTGGAGAAACATGAGCTGGCGGGTGGGATTTTGCAGGTTATCAACGGTTATCTGGGTGACCGTGGATTGATGTTGCGTCACGGAACGATCGTGGATGCGACGATCATTCATGCACCCAGCTCAACCAAGAATAAAGACAAGAAACGCGACCCCGAGATGCATCAGACCAAGAAAGGAAATCAGTACTATTTTGGAATGAAATCCCACATTGGCGTTGATGCGGATTCGGGCTTGGTTCATAGCGTTGTCGGTACTCCCGCCAACGTGGCGGACGTGACACAAGTGGATCAATTGCTTCACGGAGAAGAAGTTCACGTCTGTGGCGATGCCGGTTACACCGGGGTGCAGAAACGCCCAGAACATCAGGATCGCAAGATGATTTGGTCGATTTCTGCCCGGCCCAGTTCGTACAAAGAGCATGGCAAAGACACGGTGATCGGTAGCGTGCTACGCGGGATTGAGTATGCGAAAGCGCAAGTCAGAGCCAAGGTTGAGCATCCGTTTCGAGTGATCAAGCGCCAGTTTGGCTATACGAAAGTGCGCTTTCGTGGTCTGGCGAAAAACATCGCTCAGCAGACGACGTTGTTCGCCTTGTCGAACCTGTGGATGGTGCGAAAACGATTGTTGAATGCAGGAGAGGTGCGCCTGTAATGCGGGCTAATCGCCCTGAAACAGCGCGATTAGAGGAAAAATCATGAATTAAAGAGTGGAAAGGTCCGATTTTCGACCGAATCAGCGTTTTTTGAACCTCTCACAGAGAGGGCATCAAAAATCGGTGGGTACTTCAGACCTTCCCTAGGGAAACTCTGAAAAAGACTTCCATCTCTGGTGAAATACCCATCTCACACGAATCGAACGGTTGAGCCCCGATGAAACAGATGTCCTTCGCCGATGCCGAGTATGCCGGTAAACGTAAGCAGACCCGCCGCGAGCGCTTCCTGATCGAGATGGATCAAGTCGTGCCCTGGAAGGGTTTGATTGCCTTGATCGAACCGCATTATCCGAAGGGTGAAGGTGGTCGTCCGGCGTATCCGTTGCTGGCCATGTTGCGGGTTCATCTGATGCAGAACTGGTTCGGCTACAGCGATCCGGCGATGGAAGAATCGCTGTATGAAACGACGATCCTGCGCCAGTTTGCAGGGCTGCATCTGGATCGAATTCCTGACGAAACCACGATTCTCAACTTCCGCCGCTTGCTGGAGAAACATGAGCTGGCGGGTGGGATTTTGCAGGTTATCAACGGTTATCTGGGTGACCGTGGATTGATGTTGCGTCACGGAACGATCGTGGATGCGACGATCATTCATGCACCCAGCTCAACCAAGAATAAAGACAAGAAACGCGACCCCGAGATGCATCAGACCAAGAAAGGAAATCAGTACTATTTTGGAATGAAATCCCACATTGGCGTTGATGCGGATTCGGGCTTGGTTCATAGCGTTGTCGGTACTCCCGCCAACGTGGCGGACGTGACACAAGTGGATCAATTGCTTCACGGAGAAGAAGTTCACGTCTGTGGCGATGCCGGTTACACCGGGGTGCAGAAACGCCCAGAACATCAGGATCGCAAGATGATTTGGTCGATTTCTGCCCGGCCCAGTTCGTACAAAGAGCATGGCAAAGACACGGTGATCGGTAGCGTGCTACGCGGGATTGAGTATGCGAAAGCGCAAGTCAGAGCCAAGGTTGAGCATCCGTTTCGAGTGATCAAGCGCCAGTTTGGCTATACGAAAGTGCGCTTTCGTGGTCTGGCGAAAAACATCGCTCAGCAGACGACGTTGTTCGCCTTGTCGAACCTGTGGATGGTGCGAAAACGATTGTTGAATGCAGGAGAGGTGCGCCTGTAATGCGGGCTAATCGCCCTGAAACAGCGCGATTAGAGGAAAAATCATGAATTAAAGAGTGGAAAGGTCCGATTTTCGACCGAATCAGCGTTTTTTGAACCTCTCACAGAGAGGGCATCAAAAATCGGTGGGTACTTCAGACCTTCCCTAGAGATCTATAATCGAAATAATGCGATTAGCCGCAACGCTTATTCCACGCCCGGCGAATGTGTGGGGTAAGGCTCACAATACATCTCGGTTGTAATTTTATATAAGTAATCCCACAAGCCAGTGGTGTATCATCTGGCATCCACGCAATAAATTTGTGAGATCGAGTATTAAGTAGCAGCCTAATCTTTAAGTAAGATGGTGAGAGTTCCGATTAATGCCACTGACGCTTTATTTCCTGCCACTGGATGTCTGACAACCACTTATCTGCCGCCGGAAAGAAAATGTTCTCCTCAGCATCCATATGATCGTAGTATTTCTTGATGAAGTCATCGATAGCGTCAGCGATTACTCTCGTCTCCTGAGTTGAGTCCTCCAACATCTTGAGCTGTCCAGCAATGCGCTCAAATGCTTGATGATCTCGCTCGATATCCTTGACCCGTTGGTGGATCGGTGCCTTAGTCGCTAGCAAGGCCCGCCGAATAAGCTCTTCATTTTCATGGTGGTGTCTCTCTACATCACCATGCAAGGCTTCCAGCAGCTTAAACAACAGCTTGCAGTCATCGGCACCAGCGGATTCATGCCTCACCCTCCCCAGCAATCCTTTGATCTGAGTAATTTTGATAGCCACCTCATGATGATAGGTGTGCAGTTTTTTCAACAAGACGTTCATATCAAATCCTCACCACTACACCAAAAAATCACAGAAAAAATATTATTATCCACCAACCTCCAAGGATAGCCAGACATATCAATTCCCATAACTTCTAATACCTCCACCCCAGCACTAACCAGCGCGTATTTAACCTTTTTATTATAGTCTGGCGCAAAACTCTCGCCCCAAGAAATTTGCCACCCTTGGATGAATTTGAAATATCAAGTGAATGTTCATATGCGCTATTTGATCTACTTAAGAAGACGCTAAAAAAATAGCCAACCGCCCCCTTGGCACACCGAGCACCGTCAACCAGCCACCCTCTCCGTGTGCCTTGTTACGCGCCATGCAGAAGACCTTCTCCGAACTCGAATGCACCGGCAAGAAAAAGCAGACTCGCCAAGATCGCTTCCTGGTTGACCTAGAATAGCTGGTGCCCTGAGCATAACTGGAGGTGCAAGTGGCTCCGTTCTATAGCGACATCACAGGCAAGCGCGTGCGCCCTGCGATTGGGTTGCCGAGCAGACCAACCTGCTGGCGTTCAACGCCGCCATCGAAGCGGCCCGGGCGGGGGAGCAGGGGCGAGGCTTTGCCGTGGTCACCGACGAAGTTCGCTCTCTGGCGCAGCGTACACGGACTTCGACCCAGCAGATCCACGGGATCATTGCTTCGTTGCATGCCGGTGCCGATCGCGCTGTTTCGACGGCGAGCAAGGGCGAGTAAATCTCTCGCGAGAGCGTAGGCAACCGGTATCGAAGGCTTCGGGCATTCGGGGAAACTGCATTCCTCGCAATTTTTTGAGCTGGCTGATCAGCCAACCGAGATCCGCCTGGCGATTATCGAAGAAGAGTACGCTTGCCTGTTTGAGCGACTCGAGGCCGAGGATATCTCCTTGTTTTACATAAAGGCCCCGGTTGAATTCGGAACCGTCGGTAAAAAGGCCGACCAGCTCAATCGCCAGCCTTGATATCTGTAACAGATAGTCGTGTTACTACGAGGGAATGACTGCTTTTAGCCGATTTCTGCCTGTCGCGACCGGCTTAAAACGACCCAAAGCTGCCGGTGGCAGCCTGCAGAAAAGGCGATGGGAGTGACCTGCCTCGCCATCGCCTGGATTCAGCCGCGTTAGGCGGGTACGTAGGGGGGATAGTCCACATAACCCTTGGCAGTGCCACCGTAGTAGGTGTCACGATCTGGCGTCGTCAAAGGCCAGTCATTTTTCAATCGTGCGACCAGATCAGGGTTGGCAATGAAGGGTTGTCCAAAGGCTGCGAGGTCGATTAGACCGGCGTCCACCAAGTCTTGAGCACGCTCCAGTGTCATATCTCCGGCGAGAATCAGAACGGTTTCGCCCAATTCAGCCTTGCAGTGTTTCAGTAGGTCTCGCAAAGCCTGCTCCTGCGCAGCAGAGCTTTCGCCCGCCATGAAGAAGTGCGTTTGATCCATGACGTGGACATAGGCGATCCCACGCTTATTCATGCCGGCGCAGAGTGCAGAGTAGGTTTCGTCAATCTCGGGGTAGACGGGCATATCGAAGAGCTGTCCGTACGGAGAGATCCGGATACCTACCCGGTCTGCACCAATCCTTGCGCAAACCGCATCAACGACTTCAAACACGAAGCGCAGTCGGTCTTCCAGGTTTTTCGCCGAATAGCGATCGGAGCGATCATTGACGAGTGGGTTTAGGAACTGCTCGACCAGGTAGCCGTTCGCGCCGTGGATTTCCACGCCATCGAAGCCGGCAGCAATCGCGTTTGCGGCAGCTTGCGCGAAGTCTTCAACGACTCGACCGACTTCCTCGGTGGTAAGAGGTCGTGGTGCAGACGTTGGGACAAACCCTGGCTCACCGCTCTCCGTATATCCGAATGCCACTGCGCCTTTCGCGGTTTTACTCGTGGCACTGACGGGAGCTTTCCCATCGATCTGGATGGAGGTGTGCGAAACACGTCCGACATGCCACAGCTGGGCAAACATTCTGCCGCCCACACTACGGACGGAATCAGTGACCAGCTTCCAGCCTTTGATTTGTTCGTCAGTGTAAATACCTGGGTTGAAAAGATAGCCCTGGCCCTCGCGGGAGATGGGGGTACCTTCGGAGACGATCAGACCAGCGGTACCTCGCTGGGTGTAATGCAAGGCGATCTGATCAGTCGCAATGTCTTCCGGTGCTCGTGACCGGGTCATTGGCGCCATGACGAAGCGGTTGTTCAGTGTCAGTCCGCTGAGGTCATATGTGTCAAACAGGTTAATCATTAGATTCAAGCTTCCAATTCGGGAAAGCTGCCTAGGCATTCAGAATCTAACGCCTGGACAGAGAAACGGTAATGCGCTCGGGTCATTAATAATTGAGCCCGTCCAACGCTTCCCATAGGGTATTGGAGAATTCTGGTAACATCTTGGCTATTTACTACGAAGTGATGTGAATTTTAGTCACTAATGAGAGGGGCTATGATTTCTTCCGACACCTTGAAAGGAATCAACGTTTTTGTCTGCGTTGCTAACATGGGCAGCTTTTCCGCCGCTGCAAAGCGCTTGAATTTGACTAATTCGGCAGTCAGCAAAGGGATCGCTCGGCTGGAGCAGCGACTAAATACCCGGCTGTTCAACCGTACGACACGCCGGCTTTGCTTGACCGATGCCGGTACCCAATATTATCGGACGTGCTCCGAGGTGTTGGGTTGTCTTGAAGAAGCAGAGCAGTCGCTTGGAACAGAGAATTCCGAACCTCGTGGAAAGGTTCGCCTAGACCTTCCTGCGTCCTATGGTCGTATCCATGTGCTGCCGTTAATGCTCGATTTTTTGCGCAACCATCCTCTGCTGCTACCCCACGTGACATTCTCTGATCGATTTATCGACCCCGTGGAACAAGGCATCGACATCGTGGTGCGTATTGGTACTCCAGACGCATGGCCGGCGCTTTTAGGGCACAAATATCTGGGCGCTCAGCGACTGCTATTCTGCGCTGCGCCCTCCTATCTGAATGCTCGCGGGACGCCGAAGTCTGAGTACGAGTTAGAGGAGCACGAATGCGTGCTGTATGGGCACGATGATGGCGCAGTCAGTCCCTGGTATTTATCCGGGCTGCTTGGCAATGTGGATCGCCATATCATGCCCGGACGAATTGCGATAGGCGATGGGGAGGGCCAGCTTATGGCCGCATTGGCAGGACTGGGAATTGTCCAGCTACCGACTTGGCTAGTGAATCGGTACCTGGAAAGTGGAGCTCTTGTGGAGGTGCTTCCCCATCTGGCTGTCGATAGCTTACCGATGAATCTAGTGTGGCTAAAAAGCCGACAGAGTCTTCCCAAGGTGCGTGCGTTGCTTGAGGTGTTGGGAGCTTGTTTAACGCCTTCGGGCAGGATGTAGTGGTCAACTAATCCCGGACACGACGTTAAGTTTTTCTTCGGCCCGAGCTGGCGCCAGCCCACCGTTGAATTGATGGGGTCGAATCCAGTTGTACCGATGCATCAAGAAATGGCTGATATCGCGCTGGGCCTCTTGAGCAGTTCTGTAACCCAGAGTCGGTATCCATTCGGTTTTCAAGCTGCGGAACACCCGCTCCATCGGCGCGTTGTCCCAGCAATTTCCCCGGCGACTCATGCTCTGGCGCATTCGATAACGCCACAGCCGCTGGCGAAATAAACGACTCGCATACTGCGACCCTTGATCCGAGTGAAACAGCAGGCCCTGAGGCCTTCCACGTTGCTCGTAGGCCATATCCAGTGCCTTGATAACCAACTCGGCGTCCGGCTTTTCCGACAATGCCCAGCCCACCACCCGGCGCGCGCAAAGATCCAGCACGACCGCCAGATAGTGCCATTTCCCCTGGGCCCAAATGTAGGTGATGTCGCCGCACCACACCTGGTTGGGTGCCGGGACATCGAACTCCCGATTCAAGATGTTCGGGATATCCAACCGTTCAACCATTGCTCGTTTATAGGCATGAGAACCTGGCTGTTTGCTGACGAGGTCAAGCTCACGCATCAAGCTGCGCACTTTGAACCGACCGAGTTGCTCACCATCGTCACGCATCAACGAGAGAAGGCTACGGCTGCCGGCAGCACTGCGACTTTGTGAAAACAACTCGCTCACCCGGCTGCGCAACCGAAGCCGTTCGACATCAGGCGTTCGGCGCTTGAGGCGGTAGGCGTAGTAGCTTGAGCGGTTGATTTCAAACACTTTGCACAGCCAATCAACCGGCTCATGGACGCTCAGCTGATTGATCAGCGCGTACGCTCGTGATCTTCCGACATCAAGAGCGCGGTAGCCTTTTTTAATATCGATTTTTCCCGTTCAAGGCGGGCGATCCGGGCTTCCAGCTCCTGGATTTTCTGCTGTTCCGGTGTCAGCGCTTTGCTCTGCGGGGTAACGCCTTTGCGCTCCTGCTGAACCTGACTGACCCAGCGGCGTAGTGCCGACTCGCCGACGCCGAGTGAACGGCTGGCTTCGATGTAGCTGTAGTCTTGCTTGAGCACAAGGTCGGCAGCCTCGCGTTTGAATTCAGCAGAAAAGGAACGGCGTTGTTTGGTCATCTGACACCTCGATCTGGCGAGCATTCTCGCCTAAATGGGTGTCCGGTTTCATTAGACCACTACAGGATGCCCGGCAATCCGCAGCAGTTTGATGCCTCAACCCCATCTGTGTTCTAGCTTGCAGGCAAGCAGGACGGCACATTTTCTCCCGGTCCATCGATCCATGGCCGGCTGCTTTTGGCCTATTGCTGCCTGTCGCGACCGGCAGAAATCGGCCAGAAGCGGTCCTTCAGAAGCCTCAACCCGTCGTTCGCTCAAACCGTCTCGGACGCTTGGATCACGTTGTTCCACTGAAAAAGCACCAGGTGGACGCGGCCCATGCCGAGATCAAGAGCATTGCCAAGGCACGCCAGCTGGCGATCAACGCTGATCACCGATCGTTGTTGAGTTCTGGGAGCTGTACGAGTACTTGAACAGCACTGCAGGTGGGCTCAACCCGCAATGACGGCCTGATCGCGGTGAGCCTCAATGACTTCTCCAAGGAAGCCGCAGAGAAACGCCAGAAAGTCCCGGACCTGACTGAGCTCAAGCGCTACCTGAAAACCAGCAAGTGCCCCAAATTCGTTCAGACCAGCAGGAACGTCTGCTCGGCATGGGATACCGATGCCGCCGACAAACCGAAAACCCTGCGGTGCTGGATCTTCCAAGCCTCCTGGTCATGGGAGTTAACCGCAGTAAGACATCTGGACCGATTTCTGAAGGAGCGGAGGTGATCGAGGTCACCACTTTGTCGCATGCCACTTTATGGCGGGAAGTGAAAAAGGGAACATTGCCGAAGCCAGTTCGGATTTATCCTGGCCGGGTCGGCTGGCGTAAATCAGCCATGGCAACCTCGCAACAAAATCCTGAAAGATGGCAAGCCACCGAGGCCGCGTAAACGGCCTCTCTTGTCCCTGCATTGGTTGTGTCGGAGCAACCAGTAGGACAGTGGACATGAGTCTTCTTACTGGCTACCTTGAGGCCTTTCTGAGCAGCTTGGATGCCAAGCCTAGAAGCACCAAAACACGAAAAATAGGGCTCGTTATGGAAAACAACACGATTAAAGAAAGCGGCTACTTTTGGTGGCGAAACGAGCCTATTCCAGAGGACGACATTGTCCCGGAGTCAGCAGTAGCTGGTGATTTGATAATTACTGATGACGGACAAATAAGCCTTGAACTGCATGGGTATTTACCTTCAGCAGATCACCCAATGTCCAGAATTTTTGTGGGATCGGGCAACTCATGCCCAGATATTGAAGGCCGGCTCAAAAACTCAAGCGAACACGTGCTATTGATGGACGTCTATACCCAAGGAGGAAAAGCATCCTTCGGTGGAATTTCTTATGAGAACTATGGAGCAACAAGTTGCTTAATTGGTTCTAAGCCGCTTCCCATAGCGAAAGGGGAAATAAAGTTTGACAGTCTTTCAATCCCGCTAACTGGATTTGAGGATTGGCTAGGCTTAAGCTCCATTGAGACGACCAGAACAACAAGAAAGCTAGTAGCAACCCACAAGACACAGAAAAACATAAAATACACACTAGACGATAGCAGTACTATATCCATAGAATTTGACTTATTCGCCCCTATGTTCGGCAAGCAAAAGAACCACGCAATAAACATCACTGAAAAAATCAACTTTAAGTACTTGTCCAAGATCAAGAAAACATCATCAGAGTTAAGAAAATACTTTTTCTCTATTTCGGATTTTTTCTTAATCCTAACGGGTTCCGACTATAGTATGGAATGGCCATCACTAACAGTAGGCCGTACAACAAACAGCATGAAGTCATATAAATTTTATTTTTTAAGATCTCGAAATTCAGCCACTCCACCCGCACGCCATAATTGCTGGCTCACATTCCCAATTATTCAAGAAAATTTTGGTCAACTTTTTCAACAGTGGCAACTTAAGCGTGAGGAATTAGGACCCGGTATGAGCCTATATCTAGGAACTCGCCGTGGTGTCGAGCTATACGTTGAACACCGCTTTGTTAATCTAATATGGGGGCTCGAATCGTTACATCGCACATTAAACAAAGACGCACCTCCGACGAAATTAGAATTGAAAGCTCAACGTATTATTGAGCAAATCAAATTATCCAAGGATCGAAAATGGTTGGAAGGCAAACTTGAGCATTCTGCCGAGCCTTCTCTCGCCGAGCGCTTGGTTGAGTGTATAAAACTTCTGCCGTTAAGTTTTCCAGCAGAATCCATTCGCGATTTTTGTAACGAATGCGCTGGCAAACGCAATGACATTTCGCACTTCGGAGGACAACGTGCGCCGGGAAGTTACGGTGATTTTCTCGGAAAAATATACTCGCTCAACAATGCACTTAACAATATCTATCCCGCTATACTTCTAAAATTGTGCGGACTTAATGACTCACTTCTAAGGAAGGTCTGAAGTACCCACCGATTTTTGATGCCCTCTCTGTGAGAGGTTCAAAAAACGCTGATTCGGTCGAAAATCGGACCTTTCCACTCTTTAATTCATGATTTTTCCTCTAATCGCGCTGTTTCAGGGCGATTAGCCCGCATTACAGGCGCACCTCTCCTGCATTCAACAATCGTTTTCGCACCATCCACAGGTTCGACAAGGCGAACAACGTCGTCTGCTGAGCGATGTTTTTCGCCAGACCACGAAAGCGCACTTTCGTATAGCCAAACTGGCGCTTGATCACTCGAAACGGATGCTCAACCTTGGCTCTGACTTGCGCTTTCGCATACTCAATCCCGCGTAGCACGCTACCGATCACCGTGTCTTTGCCATGCTCTTTGTACGAACTGGGCCGGGCAGAAATCGACCAAATCATCTTGCGATCCTGATGTTCTGGGCGTTTCTGCACCCCGGTGTAACCGGCATCGCCACAGACGTGAACTTCTTCTCCGTGAAGCAATTGATCCACTTGTGTCACGTCCGCCACGTTGGCGGGAGTACCGACAACGCTATGAACCAAGCCCGAATCCGCATCAACGCCAATGTGGGATTTCATTCCAAAATAGTACTGATTTCCTTTCTTGGTCTGATGCATCTCGGGGTCGCGTTTCTTGTCTTTATTCTTGGTTGAGCTGGGTGCATGAATGATCGTCGCATCCACGATCGTTCCGTGACGCAACATCAATCCACGGTCACCCAGATAACCGTTGATAACCTGCAAAATCCCACCCGCCAGCTCATGTTTCTCCAGCAAGCGGCGGAAGTTGAGAATCGTGGTTTCGTCAGGAATTCGATCCAGATGCAGCCCTGCAAACTGGCGCAGGATCGTCGTTTCATACAGCGATTCTTCCATCGCCGGATCGCTGTAGCCGAACCAGTTCTGCATCAGATGAACCCGCAACATGGCCAGCAACGGATACGCCGGACGACCACCTTCACCCTTCGGATAATGCGGTTCGATCAAGGCAATCAAACCCTTCCAGGGCACGACTTGATCCATCTCGATCAGGAAGCGCTCGCGGCGGGTCTGCTTACGTTTACCGGCATACTCGGCATCGGCGAAGGACATCTGTTTCATCGGGGCTCAACCGTTCGATTCGTGTGAGATGGGTATTTCACCAGAGATGGAAGTCTTTTTCAGAGTTTCCCTAATTAACATGCTCAGCACTGGCCGAACGGCAAGCAGAATTAAATACTCCCTCAACGAAGTAGGGATCCACATCAAATAGGACAAGCTAATTAGCCCTCAATCGAATCATCAAGAGCGACCAGAGTAAATAAAATACTAGTAGTTACCTGTCTTTCAGCACCTTCTCAGCGCTGATCTATCGCAGGACAAAGAACCTGAGAGCTCCAACTATTTTGCTTGGTCATACGAAGCTTGCAAGCACCGTCAGATACCTGGGAATCGAGGTCGATGACGCACTGAAATGGCGGAGCAGACGGATGTCTGACCACCCACTGCGACGGTCGATGCTAGATCGTCGCTGTCCGACCCTTAGCAGCCATCCGCTAACGCCCGCGTTAACCGGCAGCAGGTTGCGGACGAGGTCGGCAACGTCGTGTGGCGGGTGACGCCCGGGCCACCATCGAAGGAACGGTGATGAGGCGGACGTCCACGTCAGGGAAAATCGAACACAAACCATGAATAAAGACGGTCTTCGAACCTATCCAAACCCGAGGAACGACAGGATAACCAGGACGATCACAACTGCCCCGACGATGTAGACGATGTTGTTCATGAAATCCACCTCTCAACCTGAACAGGATTGCGACACCAGGGTGTTGCAAATACAAGGTACGGCACCTTTGCTCGCAATTCCGTTCGGCAACACACATAGATCCGTTCCTCATTAGACCGCCTCCGGCTTTGCGTATAGCATGAATAAACGCAGCGCCGAAACCTTGGTTTGACGCTGCGCTCGATTGACCCCGTGGTTATTGCCAGGAGTTGAACATGAACTATGAAGAACGCGACACCTATGGCATGTACAAGGTCACCGCCGGCGTTGCGACCGAGCCCAACATGAGTCCGGGACCCGGACCTCGGTTGATGGGTGCAGACACCCTCATGGGAAATGACGTCTACAACCAGAAGGACGAAGATCTGGGTGACATCAAGGAGATCATGCTGGACTTGCGCAGCGGTCGGGTGGCCTATGCGGTGCTGTCCTTCGGTGGATTTCTCGGCATGGGCGAGAAGCTGTTTGCCGTGCCGTGGAGCGCATTGAAGCTCGATACGGTGAATAAACGCTTCGTGCTGGACGTCGACAAGGAGCGCCTCGCCAATGCGCCTGGATTCGACAAGGATAAGTGGCCTGATATGCAGGACCCGACCTGGAGTAAGGAAATCCATGCTTACTACGGCACGACGCCGAATGCGGATGACCGGTTTTAGGACGACCCGCTAGGCCAGAGTTCAGGTTAACTGCTAACACGCGCGCTTTAGAGCCTGTTCACGATCTTTTCGCATTGGACATAATCGCCCGATGCGAAAGATCTAATACCCGAGCAACGTGAGTCGCGAACAGTTCGAGCAGATCAGGCCTTGCTCGAGAGCGTCCGCAAGCGCACGAAACCACGCACAGTGGACTTGTACGAGATGCGGTGCGCGGTGCTGTAGGCAAGAACCTTTGCATATGGTGTTCAGTAAGCGTCGAGGGTGGCGCGGGGCAAGGAAGAAGGACAACCGGGACAACGCTCGTCGTCCTGGCTCTTGGGGTGAAAAAGGCGAACGTCTGCTTCTGGCCGATTTCTGCCTGTCGCGACCGGCTTAAAACGACCCGAAGGGGACATTCACGACCAGTGCTTGGTAGAAGGCAAAACGTGGACTTACGGATGCGGATCCGCAAAGCAAGCCCAGCCGCAGGCTGCAGCATGGTAATCAAAGCAGCCTCTGAAACTCCGTTTTCGCTGCTCGTCATGGTTGCGCTTGCAGAGGAAGCCGGTATTCCGAAAGGAGTGTAAAGCGTTACCACCGGGAGTACGGGTGGCAACGAGTTCTAGTCTGTGTCCAGCGTCGTAATGTGAAGACCACACTTTTCTGGATGATCGGGATTGGAGGGCTGCATGGAAGATCTGGACGAGAAGATAGCGGCTGGGCAGCCATTTTGCAGCAGGCTCTTCAACCATTGCGGCGGTACAACTGGATTCGACCCCATCACCAACGGTGGGCTGGCGCCAGCTCGGGCCGAAAAAAAACTTAACGTCGTGTCCGGGATTAGTTGATACCAATTCAATGAACTCCAGAGCTACCTCCAGGCCTAAGCCGATATGAGTGATTGTGCTGTTGTTGGATCTTCTATGGGCTTTTAACAGTGTTCTGAGAAGCGAAAACTCTTCAGCCAGCAAGGGCATATGGACGGCGATCATTTTGCTTTTACCACTGCTGGGCCTCGGCATATGGGGTAGCGCCTGGCCGAGAGGCATCACCAAGGGGCCGTCATCGCCCGAACACAGCAAAGGTTGAAAGCCGGAGCTTCACATATTTGATCAGGATGAGCCCACCTTGCCGAGAATTTTGACTTCCCAGATAGGCGACACCGCACTCAGCGAGCACAATGCCAAGATGTTCGGGTCGCCAAAGGAGCGCCTGGATTTTTACCGAAGGGAGATTCAGTACGAGACCAGCATCTTGGCCAATCGAACTGACGCCTATCTGGCGTCCCAGTCCTTTTTGGTCATCGCATTTGCCTCTTGTATGGCCAATCTCAACCCTGAATGGGGCAAGTTGTTCACGCTGGTGGTACCACCGTTTCTTGCGTTGCTTGGAGTGCTAAGTTCGCTGAATGCTTGGCCTGGTATTCGTGCGGCATACGACATTATCGACCACTGGCATTTCAAGCAAAGCGAGCTATTGCGTAGCGAGCCTTTGATTGGGTTGGCATATGATGAATCGCCTTTGTTTTGTGAGCGAGAGTCCACGCACAGGGGGTACCGAAAGGCGTTGCTGTTTTCGGTTCGTACACCTTGGATCTTCGCGACGTTCTGGATATTGCTTGGCATCTGGGCGGTCTATATCCAAATCACAAATCCAGGTGCTTGAGACGCAGACAGAGAGGCAAATCCATGCTGTTTGGGACTACGTGTCAGGTTGATTCCATGGCCGCCATCCTCTACCGGGATATTTCCCAAATCGTAGGGATGACCCTCTCCAAGCAGCCGATATTAAAACCAAATTCGTTCACCCTCGTGGTTGATCAAACTTCAGCTTGAGGAAGGGACATTGGTTGAAGTGGCCGTCAACGTTTAAACAAGGCTCCCCGTCGAGTAAGCAGCATTCGGGTGCCTGATGTCAGGAGCAATCCAATCGGATCACCCTGTGCTCCATAGATAAACAGTCCTGTAATCATCTGCAAGTCAAAGAGGTCTCTTAACCCAAGAAGAACTTGATCATGATCTTCCCCGAGATTTTTCGAGTCTGAAGGCTCCTCCAAAGAGAGTTGATCGATCAGAGTCCTTAGAAAAATGCAATTGTCTTCGATGGACATCGTGCTATCCGGCATTCAAGGTAGAAGCAATTGGTACTACTCGCTTACGAAGCTTGGAGAGTTACCTCGTTCAGTTTTTTAGGATGATCGAGGGCAGTGTGACGACGAACTTGCTGCCGAGTCCACGGCCGGCGCTGTTTACGCTCACCTTGCCCTGATGCCCTTCAACCAGCTCGCGCACTACGGTCAGTCCGATGCCCAGACCTGCGCCATTGAAGCCGACGGCGTGCGTATCTTGTACGAAGGGGTCGAAAATAAAAGCTAGCACCTCGGCGCTGATGCCTATGCCGTTGTCAGAAAAAGTCATGGTAATGACATCGGCACTGGCGCTCACATTCAGTTCTATCGAGCCACCGTCCGGCGTGTATTTGGATGCATTGCCCAGCAGGTTGCACAAAACCTGAGTCAGTCGGATGGAATCGCCATTGACCATGAGCGGACAGCCCGGCATGTGCACGACAAATAGCTGCAAGCGCAAATCCATCGCGGAACGACAGACACTGACCGCGTGATCGATAATTTCCGTCATGTCGGTAGGTTGGATATCCAGCCTGAGTTTCCCGGTTTCGACGCGCGACACATCCAGGAGGTCGTCGATTAGGCGGGAAATTTGACTGACCTGGCGTTCGATAATCTCCTGGATGCTCGGGAGTCTTTCCGAGGGGGAACGCACCAGCATCCCTGCCACCATGGTTAACGGTGTCAGCGGGTTACGCAATTCGTGCGCAACCATCGCCAAGATGGCTTTCTGCTTCTCGTGGGCTTGTTCCGCTGCGGTCTGCAATTGCTGAGCATTGATTGCCGCTAGCACCAACTGCTGATTGGCCTCTCGCAATTGAGCATGCCTTCGTCCGTATTCCTCCTGGGCAATGTGGTAGTGAGCGATCGGACTTTTCAGTGAGAGGGAAATCGGGGGCGTAGAAGTCGCCTCGGTAGGTGAGACGTCGCTGTGGAACGCTATACCGAGACCATAACGCTTTGCTCGGTACATCGCCGCGTCGGCGCAGTCGATCAGAGTATGAGGGGCGTCGCCATCTTCAGGGTAAAGGCTAATACCAATGCTGGTCGTCAGACGTAGCACGTGTTTACCTATAAGACGTGGCGTGCCAAGCACCGTGACGATTTTATCGCAGATACCCAATACATCGGCGCGCGTTAGAGCGCCACCCAGCAGGATAATGAACTCATCGCCACCGTAGCGCCCCACGGTATCTTCTTCTTGCACCACGCTACTCAAACGTAGCGCTGTTTCTTTAAGCATCTCATCGCCGACTGCGTGCCCAAGCGTATCGTTGATCAGTTTGAAATCATTCAGATCCAAAAAAAGTACGGCCAGGCAGTCACGGCCCTGCTTTGCTTGGTCGATGGCTTGCGCTAAACGCCCCAACAGCAGTCTGCGATTGGGAAGGCCGGTCAACACGTCGAGTTGAGCCGCGAGAGAAACCTCGCGTAATGCCTTGGCCGCTTGCTCGACACTGGATTGCGCCTCTAAAAGTGACAGCACCAGGTGCTCATTGGCTTCTATCAGCTGGCCAGACTGATGGTTTTGCAACACATTGTGCTCAGTATTCAGCACCTGTTGTTCCAATGCTGCGAGCTTTACGCGAGCCTCGTGAGTTCGTCGAATAAGGAGAGCCAGCTCGCTGTTGACGATGGACAGAGCTTGCTTGTCGTTGCCAGTCACCCCGCTCACAAGGTGGGCTCACGATTACCCGTTTCAGACTGCTGTATAGGTCTTTGTGGCTTTTTCTGAGTCGGTCTGCCACCCAGTAGTCCTTCTTGATCCACGAGCATCTCGCCTATACGAATGCCTTGAGCGTCGATACGGTACAGACGTAACTGATCGGAATGGGCGCTGGCACGAACTTTTACCACCGCTAGGATCCGCAGTAATCGACTATCGACTTCTATGTAACGCTGCACAATGATCGCGTCGGTTAAAAATGCTGTGCCATAGGGGCTGAAACGAAGGTCGGTATAGCGATCCTCAAGCTCCGAAGTCATCAGTACGGTGACACCTGAACTGGTCAAAGAGCTGACCAGGCATGAAAGCGACTCACGGAAATCTTCTCGGAAAGTCGGAGCCAACAACAATTCGAAACCCGACAGAGAGTCGATGACCACGCGGCTGGCGCCAAGGCGCTCGATCTCTTGAAGAAGCTTGTGGACAATCTCCTCGATCGACAAATCAGGCGAACGACTGTCTACCAGACCCACCTGGCCAGTTTTGATCAGGTTCGCTAGCGTGGGGTTTTGCGAGTGATCCGGACGCTGCTCGAACACCGCTATGACACCGGTTTCACCTAACCGGGCCCCTTCCGCGAGGAAGGTTGTTGCAAGGATACTTTTTCCAGAACCGGATGGCCCCGCCACCAAGAGTGAATAACCGCGTGGCAAGCCCCCCCCGAGCATTTCGTCTAAGTCTGGCACTCCTATCGACAGGCGCGAATCGAGTGCAGACAACTTCTCAAAGGGTTTGCTCGCGTTGATCTGGTTGGCTGCAGGGGCGTATATCTTGATACCCGCGTTACTGATACGAAAAGAGTGCAAGCCAGGTAGCGTCGGTTGGCCGCGCATCTTCATAATCTCTATTTTGCGCACCATGGAGTTGCGCTGCACGCTCTGGCGCAGCCAGATCAGGCCGTCGGCCACGGTGAAAATCGGATTGGTGTCGGTCTCGGTGAAGTATTCGCCAATCAGGAAGGTCGTTGCCTGCCACGTGGTCATCAACATGCCCAGTTGCTGAACGAACTGCGGCAAATTGTTGTTCGGATTGGCTTGAGTCTGGCTCGCCAGCACCACCGAACGAAACGAGTCGACGAACACCAGCGACGGGCCGTGGGCCTCAACCTCGCTGACGATGCGCCGCAGCACTTCATCCAGATCACCCGTCAACGTGTCGTCAGACAGGTTGATGTAGCGGATCGAATGGTTGATTACGTCACTGTCGAAAAAATCGAATTGCTGCTGATAGCGCAGCATTTTCAGTGGCGGCTCGCCCAAAACTGTAAAGAACAGCGCCGGGCGTTCAGACGTTGCGAGGGCGAACATCATCTGATGGGCCAGGGTGGTCTTCCCGCAACCTGGAGGCCCGGCGATCAAGTTGAACGAAAACTCCGGCAATCCTCCGCCAAGCACCTCGTCCAGTCCTGGCACTCCGGTGGCCAAGCGGTTGATTGTCACTTTGGGGGTCATGGCGAAGTATCCTGCGATGAGGTGCCGCTTAAAGAATTCTCCCACACGGAGCGAAGCAAGCGCTCGGAAAGAGAAGATCCGATGAGCGATGACAGTAGGTCGTTGAAGGTCTTCAACAAATCGTCGCCATAGAGTGTGGCGGTGTCGCTGCTTTGCTCCGCGAGCAGAGATCTCAGCCAGGCAAAATCGGGATCTGAGGTTTCATCAAAGTTGCAAAGGCATTTGTGACGCGAGGAACACAGATGCAGGCTACGTCTGTAGAGCGCAGCAACCCCTCCCAAGCCAAGGATAGGGGTGAGAACCAGGTAAACATCTTTCAGGGTGGCCACGATCGCGTTGGCGACTTCATCTGAGCTAGGGGCTTCCCCAGTTCGCCGAGCAGTCGATACCGCGATCCTACGGCTCTCGTCGCTTTCCATGGACATACGTCCCTTCGTGGATGCGATTAACTTGGATGGTACACCCTACAAACCGAACGACTGAGCTAATTCGAGCTTGAGGGTTTTATGCTGGCAAGAGTTCGCTTGGGCCAATGGCGAAGCTACATGGGAGGCGGCGAGGCGGTAGCTACCGATAAACAGTCGATGGGGACATGAAACTTTGCGTTTGGTCGACGTGCCGACCTATCCTGAATGGGGTATGCGCACGGCTATCGAAGCCGAACTTGAGGTGCTGCAACCGACGCCGGCTGGATGGTGCCCAAGGTGTAACGCATTCTTTAGCCGGCTAGACGGATCTGGGTTTCCCTGGTCTCAAGCACCGATTCGTTGGCTCGATACTGACCGGGGGTCATGCCGAACCAGCGGGTGCAGGCCTTGTGGAAACTGCTTTGGTCATGGAAGCCGAGCAGGAAAGTCACCTGCTTCATATTGAATTGGGAATGCCGCAGGTAGAAGTCGGCCAACTGCCGACGCACATCGTTCAGGACATCCTTGAATTGCGTGCCATCCTTTTCGAGTGCCCGTTGCAGCGTTCGCTTGCTGAGATTCATCGCAGCCGCAATCGATTCCATATCACACTGAGCCCCTTGCCCCTTGCCCCTTGCCCCTGACTCAGGCGCTCGGTGATCAGCGCACGAATCCTGCACACGATGGTGAGGCCGTACAACAGCTCCAGCTGAGCTTCGGCAAAACTGTCATGGAGCGAGGCCAACTTCTCGTTGGCCATGCCCAGCGGACGCAGAAGCTCCTGGCCATCGAACAGGATGCTGTCATAGGCCGCCCCGAAACGCAGCTCACAGCCAAACAGTCGTTGATGCTCGCGGATGTCTTCCGGCTGGGGATAGCTGAACTCCACGCTCAGCGGTTGCGGTGATTTGCCACCGGTCAGCCAGCGGCAGAAAGCCAGCAGCGAACCAAGACTGGCATCGGTGTACTGCCGTGGCTTGATCGAACCGCGCTGCTCGTGATCGAGCGCGGCCAGGCGGTAATGCTGCTGTTCCTGGACAAAAAACAGACTGAAGCCCGTGCTGATCAACGGGCTGAAACGAACCAGGCGTTCGAGGGCTTTTTTCAGGTTCAAGCTGGACATCATGGTGTAGCCAACGATCTGAAAAGTACCCGGATGGAAGTTCTCGTAGGCTTTCAAACCGATGTTCGGATCGCCGCAGGCTTGGGCCGCCAGATCCCATAGACGGTAGATAGCGCTTCGCGCGCAGAATGTTCCCCGGGTGTCCGCGAGGTTTATATCAACTCCAGCTTCCTGGCACAGACGGGCTGGCCCGAAAGCGTATTCGCCAGCACGCTGGCATAGCCCGAACTCATTCTATACATGACGATCCCAACTACCTGTTAAACCAGACATCCTTTACCGCTCAAGCGAAGTCGGCGGCCTCATGTTGTCGGGCGAGTCGGGAGGGACGTGATATTCGGTCATGAGCAACCGCAAGTGCTCGATGGCATCATGGTCTTTAAGATCGGCGTATCGTCGTTTTTCCTGGTACTGGCTGAAAACTTCCGCATCCAGGCAGGGCCGATCAAGAAGCTCCAGGGCGGCGCAACTCAAGCTATGTGCTTCGCTGAAAAGCTGGTTGTTACGTTCAAGAGCCAGGTTCAGACAGGCTATGGTTTGATGGGACACCCGCGTGTCGTTCATTGCAATACCCTCTTGATCGACCTGTTGTTATTTTTTGGGGCTCAACCTGCTCTCACTTTCTTCTGGCAGGCCTGGCATTCTTCAGGTCAGGCACCAACAACGAAAATCTCTCCGTATTGGTCATCGTTCCTGAGCATAGTGACACAGTGGAATGAAATTATTTTGTACAAAATTGAACCTATTTGTACTGTAGTGATGGTGGCAGTTGGCCGGTTTTTTTCCGGACATCGAGCATCTGCAGTCGCCAGATGCCCGCATTCGACCAGTAGATACTCGCTGTAGGCTGACGGATGGTTTTATTTCGAACTGCTCACATCCGGGCTGGTCTTTCGCAAGATAGCTCCATAAGCAGGATGGCATTTGTGGAGTCCGACAACGAAGCGCGAAGCTGACCGGTTGCTGGCGCAGTGCCGGGATGAGGCGGTAGTGCGACGTTGCCTGTACCGCCCTGCCTAAATGATCAACATTCGAGAATGTATGAAAGACCTTAGCGAGAAGATGGCGGCGGGGGAGCCGTTAATGCAGCGGGCGCTGCAAGCACTGCTCCGATACAACGAAGCGAAAGGCGTGAAGTCGGCCGGGGAGGTCGAGCGTTTGCGGCTCGATGCGGAATCGCTCACGGCTGGAATGCATGAATATCATCAGCGAATACTGAGTTAGCCGGTGCCGTCACTTCACTCAATTGGCAGGACAGCTTGCCCCTGATTCCACACATTTCCCACCGCCACGTCGACCCTGAACGCTTCGCGGGTTTGGCCCTTGTCCCCTGCGGGTCCTTGCCTTCGTTCCATTGCAAGGGAGGATGGCGAGATACAGCGCAAATGATTTGCCTATGCTTCCGGTACTCCAGGCACATCCATGTTTATCTTGCGCCAAGCGGCTTCGGCAAAGCTGTAAACCGAAAAGGCGATCAGCCCCAAGGCCATCACCATCAAAACCACACCTCCGGCCGGTAGGTTCTGAAGAGCATTGAGGGCGTCCTTCATGCCCGGTGGATCCATGGTTTGATAACTCGATCCACTGATTGTCAGCAGCAGGGCGATCTCAATAAAGGCGACTCCACGGGCTATGAGACCGAACCGCGACACCGGACGTACATATCGCATAACGTCTTCGTCAGCTTCAAAATATTTCTCGAACGACGCCTTCCAGCCCTTGATGATGTGAGCAATGCCTACGCCTAATGGTACGAGTGCGACGAGGTAAACCAATAAATTCGAGTGTTCCCAGGACAAAATATGCGCCAGTAAATCCTTGGTTTGTTCCCCTCCCGAGCCGCCCGAGCTTTTGAGACCGCTGATGAGTAGGCCCAAGGCAAAAAACGCCAGCGCGCCGTTGAACACGCCTCCCGCCAACAAACCTGCACGAATCACCAAGCCTTTGAACTGTTTGCCGTGATGATCAACGTCGCGCGTTGCTTGCAACACGCGCCAACAGGCGAAAGCGAGCAGACCAGCCACCACTAGCCCGACTAAAGCATGGCCGAATGGCTGGCTTAACAAGGCCTCCAGGCTTCTGTGGCTATCCTTCGGTTTTGTCGAGTCTTGAGCGGCCAGCAAGGCGAAGATACCAATGATCAGATAAATAACGCCTCGAGCGGCATAACCACTCCGTGCGAGTACAACAAGGCTCTGTTGCGTGGACATAGGATCTAATTCCAGAGAAGTAATACAGGAGCAGACCTATCGAGTGGGGAGGGGTTCGATTAAAGGTCGGGATGAACGGTTCTGGATTTCCACTGCCGCATCAAAGCTCATTTAGCAAGTGCTCAAGCCGCCCACACATCTGCATGATGGATAATTTTGAACACAACCTCCGCCCTCACCGCCCGCGAGGTCTCGCCTCTACGTTTCGCGATGGCAGGTGCCAGGGCTAGAGTGCAGCGCTCCGGGTTCCCGCGAACGCGCTTGTGCCAAGCCAGCGCCACAAGTTTTCCGCATCCTGCACTGCGCCGTCTACACGCAGCTCTCGCGACTGAAGAACCTCCCGCGGTGTGCGGTCGCCAGTCCACACCTCGGTCAACGCGCGCACGCTGGAGTCCACGACGAGCGTCAGTTCGCGTCCGGGGTCGTCGCGACACAGGTCTGCCACACCCTGTTCAACCACGAGCCACCACGCTTGCTCGCCGGGCCGCGCGTCGCGGAACTTGAACTGGATGACCACTGGTCGGGACGGGAACGTCTCAATGCGCACGAACCGGCGCACGTCCCACATCAGCAAGCCTGCATCGAGTTCGTCATCGCGAAGGCGACTGCCGATCCAGCGCGCGCCCCAATGACCTAGCGCCATTATTATGGGGCGCAATTCCTCGCCCGCCTCGGTCAGGCTGTACTCCCAGACTTTGCCTGCGGCCGTGCGATGCACGACACCGATATCCTCCAAATGGCGCAGCCGCTGTGCCAGCAGGCTGGTGGACATCCGTGGTACGCCGCGGTGCAGTTCATTGAAGCGCTTACTCCCGCACAGCAGCTCGCGCACGACCAAAGGTGTCCAGCGCTCGCACAGCGCTTCAGCACCGCGCGCGACCGTGCAGAACTGACCGTAGCTTTCTTCCATCGCCTGGACTCCGCAACTGCAACACTTCAGATTTTGAACTAGCCCCGCGACTTCGCCACGCGCACGCTGAAGCCTCCGAAAGCCAACCGCCAAAGGAGAACGCCATGACAAAAGTAGCCATCATTCAGCGCCCGCCCGTGCTGCTCGATCGCAGCGCGACGATCGCCCGGGCCGTGCAATCGGTCGCAGAGGCTGCGGCGGCGGGAGCCTCGCTGATCGTTTTGCCCGAATCGTACATTCCCGGTTACCCGTCGTGGATCTGGCGACTGGCGGCGGGAAAGGACGGTGCTGTAATGGGCCAGTTGCACACGCGGTTGCTGGCCAACGCCGTCGATATCACCAACGGTGACCTGAGCCAATTGTGCGAGGCCGCCAGGGTTCACGCCGTGACGATCGTGTGCGGCATCAATGAGTGCGACCGGCGCAATGGAGGCGGCACGCTCTATAACAGCGTAGTCGTTATCGGCGCGAACGGCGCCGTGCTCAACCGACACCGCAAGCTGATGCCAACCAATCCCGAGCGCATGGTGCATGGCTTCGGTGATGCCTCCGGTTTGCGTACGGTCGATACACCGGTCGGCCGCATTGGTGCGCTCATCTGCTGGGAAAACTACATGCCGCTGGCACGCTATTCACTGTATGCCCAAGGGGTGGAAATCTACGTCGCCCCCACGTACGACACGGGCGACGGCTGGATCAGCACGATGCGTCACATTGCACTCGAAGGCCGCTGTTGGGTGCTCGGCAGTGGCACCGCGCTGCGCGGCAGTGACATCCCCGACGACTTCCCGGCTCGTATGCAACTGTTTCCCGATCCGGACGAATGGATCAACGACGGCGACTCGGTGGTGGTCAATCCTCAAGGCCGGGTCGTGGCCGGTCCATTGCACCGAGAGGCAGGCATTCTGTATGCGGACATCGACGTCTCACTCGTGGCGCCAGCGCGGCGAGCGCTCGACGTTACCGGCCACTACGCGCGCCCTGACATTTTCGAACTGCAGGTGCGGCGCACGCCGGCGACAGTAGTGCGCTACATCGACGGGTGAAGGCAGGTAACGATCAAGCGATCCATGCCATGTCCGGCGGTATCGCCTGACAACTGAAGGAGTCATGCCATGAGTATTGAACGGTCTTACAAGGGCAGTTGTTTTTGCGGCGCAGTCGAGTTCACCGTCAGCGGCGAGCCGGCCGCGATGGGCTATTGCCATTGCGAGTCGTGTCGGCATTGGTCAGCAGGGCCGGTCAATGCCTTCACGCTGTGGAAACCCGAAGTGGTGCAAGTGACTCGGGGTGCTGACAACATCGGCACCTACAACAAGACACCGCAGAGTTACCGCAAGTGGTGCAAGACGTGCGGCGGGCACCTCTTCACCGAACACCCCGGGATGGGGCTCATCGACGTGTATGCCGCGGTCATCCCGGATCTCGCGTACTCGCCAGGCGTTCACGTCCACTATCAGGAGACCGTGCTGCGCATCAAAGATGGATTGCCCAAGCTGAAGGATGTCCCCAACGAATTAGGGGGATCGGGCATCAGCGTGGACGAATAGCGCTAAAGGACACAACAGGTCTCTAAGGAAGCCTGCGCAGGCGCCTGAATTTTCGATCGGCCAACTTACAACGACGGTGGTTTAGGTCTCTCAAGCGGCAATTCAGCCGGCGGCGGTTGCGCAAGGCCAACTCTTGCAACTGAAACACTGGCGAAACATTCGGGCCGTATGATTCGCGTCATCGAAAACCGAGGGTGCTAGAGATGAATCGGCCATCAAGAAGCATGCGCAAACTGCTCGACTCCGTCGCCACCAATAATGAGGTCGCGGCGCTGGATGTTATGCGCGCAGCTGAGCTGCTCGAAGACGAGGTATTGCGCCAGCGGTTGCTCAACCTGATTCACCGGCTCAATCAGGACGCCGATGAGTTGCGATTGGCGCGCGACGACATTCAGGGCAGTGTCATCAAATTCGCGTGATCGGCCGCCAGCGAGCCGTAGCTGCTATTGGACATGGAGGGCTTTTGTATTTTCATGTATCAATCGGGGCGGCATACACACGTGCTTAACAAACTCCGCCATCCCGACACATCGTCAACACACCCCGTGAACAGAGTAGGGCTTCCACTACTTTGAGAGGGCTTGATGATGCGACGCAATCTTTTACTGGTCACCGCTGCGGTATTCGCCTCAATGGTTGGCTACGTTCACGCTCAAGAGGTGAAGCCGGCCACCGCGGCGAGCCATGAATCACAGCCGTTGAAAAGTTGGCAGAAAGGTATCCAGCGCACGGATCTGCTGCGCCAGAATCTGGATGTATCCGAGCACGAGGTTATCCAGGCCCGTGTCGATATAGAGCCGGGCGTGGCTTCCCCCAGGCATGCTCATCCGGGCGCGGAAGTTGCCTACGTGATCGAGGGCACCTTTGAGTATCAGCTCGAGGGGCGGGCGCCTGTCACGCTCAAGGCCGGTGATTCGTTGTTCATCCCCGCTGGCGTTGCCCATGTCGCGAAGAATATCGGTCAGGACAAAGCGTCAGAGTTGGCGACCTACATTGTGAAAAAAGGCGAACCATTGTTAGTGCTCAAGGAGTAAACGACATAATCGCGAGGGACCAGAAATGGTCCTTTTTTTTCACTTGAGAAAGGCCTGTCTCTACGGGTGTCAGTGCGGCCTGCCGGGAAGGCAGGCCGCACTGCGTGCCCTGGTTAAACCAGATTGATCGTGACGTCGATGTTGCCACGGGTCGCTTTGGAGTACGGGCACCGCTGGTGTGCGCCATCCACCACCGCCCGTGCGACAGCGGGATCCAGGCCCGGAAGGCTTACATTGAGGCGCGCCTGGAGGAAAAAGGCGTCTTCGGTTTTGCCCAAATCCACTTCGGCATCGACGGCGACGTCGCTCGGCAAAGTCACCTGCAACGCGGCAGCCGCCTTGCCCATTGCTCCGATGAAGCAGGCCGACCAACCTGCGGCCAGTAGCTGTTCGGGATTGGTGCCACTGCCTGAACTGCCAACAGCAGAAAGCTTGATGTCCAAACGTCCATCGGAACTTCGCGACTCGCCGTTGCGGCCTCCGGTAGTGTGGGTCT
The DNA here is from genome assembly GCF_059716055.1 of Pseudomonas sp. LBUM1658. NCBI lineage: Bacteria > Pseudomonadati > Pseudomonadota > Gammaproteobacteria > Pseudomonadales > Pseudomonadaceae > Pseudomonas > Pseudomonas sp. LBUM1658. Next base: position 4,138,331 of record NZ_CP166798.1, on the reverse strand, counting down.
TGCCGGTATAAAGCACTGTGTCGATTTCATGAATCATGGCTGGTTCCTGCTAAGGTTTTGGGCTCTTCAGCATGTATGTCGCTGAGCACCCCACTTTTTCACCCTCATGTACTGCGTATATGTCCTGATCCAGCGATTGTGTATCTCTGTGTAAGATCGCCAGAGAAAAATACAGACCGTTACAAATCATTGGCCTGGATCTGCCAACGCAACTTGATACGTATCCGAGTCGGCGTCTTTGCTGCAGATTTTCAAGGATGTCGCCTGGTGTATCCCTCTGTATCTGAAGGTCGTATTCGCAGACTGGCTTACAAATATCCCTGCCCCTTGATACTTCGCAGACACGTCGTCGTGGCCAAATTACCCCGGCCCGAAGAGGTTCATCCTCCAGGGTATTGCGCCGCTTTGGCATGATCCGCACTGCCTGGCCGTGCACCGTATCCGGAGAAACAAAATGTCTCGAATCTCGAACAACACCCGCTTTGGTTTGATCGCCGTCGCCCTGGCCGGCGGCCTGAGTCTGGCCTCTTCCTCCTTTGCCGTGGAGGCGCTGCCCCAGGGCTATCAACTGGCTTCCGCGGAGAAGGCCGGGGAGGGCAAGTGTGGCGAAGGGAAATGCGGCACCACTGGCGCCAGCGCCAAGCAGACCACGGCCGAGGGCAAGTGTGGAGAAGGCAAATGTGGAGAGGGCAAGTGCGGCGATGCATCCTTCTCGCGCACCGACACCGATGACGACAGCCGGGTTTCGCGCAAGGAGTTCCTGGCCGTGGCCCCCACCCGCGGTGCGGATTTCGACGTGATCGACGCCGACCACGACGATTACCTGTCCGAGGCCGAAACCTACAAGTACATGAAGAACGTCTATGAATCCAACGGTAAGGACGCGCCCAAGGAGCTGTTCACGCGCTTGGCCAAAGCCCGCGGCTGAGTGTTCATTGCATCCACCGCCCTCCTTGTGCCTTTGGCCGGGGAGGGCGGCTTTGCATTAAAGGCTTCAGTGCACAAGCCCCCGAAATGGGGACTACTTTATTTTGGGTATTTTTTGCCCCCCGGCAATGGCGGGGTTCGAGGGGGGATCAATCGCTTCGTCCCAATCGACTCAAACGCTGAAGCCAGGCGCAGCAGCGTCGAATCGTCGTAGGCACGACCCGCGAATGTCAGCCCTACGGGCACGCCAATGTCCGGCATTATTCCCATCGGTACAGTGACCGTGGGAACACCCAGGTGGCGGATGGCGAGATTGCCATTGGCGACCCATACGCCGTTACTCCACGCAACATCCGCAGACTTCGGATCGACGTCGGCATTTGCCGGCCCAACGTCGGCTACCGTCGGGAATATCACCGCATCGAGCCCCAGCCGATCCATCCAGTCCTCAAGATCGATTCGACGCGTCTGTTCAAGCCCCCGCAGTCCGTCAGGCAGCGTGGCGATCTTGTCCCAGGGTGTAATGCCGCGCTCGGCCATCTTCACATACTCGTCCATGCCAGCGGCAAGGTCGTCCTCTCGGTTGGGGAGAGTGCCCGGGTCGTGGGGGAAAATCAGCGATCCGTTCACGTCGACCAGACGGTTCAATTTCGGATCGCCGTTGGCCTGAAGAAAATCATCGAACGCCCATGCCGACAGGTCCCACAACTCATGATGAAGAAACTCTTTGGACACCAGGCCCCGAGTAAACACTGTCGGCGCTCCAGGACGATCACCCTCGCAATTGGATACCATCGGGAAATCGACCTCGACCACTTCGGCACCCGCGGCTTCGAGTGCCTGGCGAGCCTCTTCCCAGAGCCCGATCACCGAGGGGCGGGTGTTGATCCGCTGCCCCGTCGGACCACCGATGCCAGGCGTGTCGCTCGTGCCCGCTTCGGGATCGGCGTTGATGTACATACGGGGAACGCCGAAGCGTTTTCCCGCGAGCGCATCAGTATTCGCGGCAAGCGACCCATAGGAGGCGGGGCGAACCGAGGCGACACTCGGAATCGGCACCCAGGGTTGCATCCGCCACAGATCGCCCCGGGTGTCGGGATCATCCGCCACCACCACGTCGAGCACCTCGAGGAGGTCCGCCATGGTTCTGGCAAACGGCACGACAACGTCCATCGTCGGCGTCAACGGCCAGTTGCCGCGCACCGAGATCACCCCCCGCGAAGGCGTATAGGCACACAGCCCATTGTTCGAAGCTGGACCCCGTCCGCTCGACCAGGTTTCTTCAGCGAGGCCGAATGCCGCGAAACTGGCTGCGGTTGCGGTACCAGCGCCGTTCGATGAGCCCGATGCGAAGGGGGCGGTGAGATAGTCAGCGTTGTACGGGCTCTCTGCGCGGCCATACACGCCGCGCTGCATGCCGCCGTTCGCCATGGGCGGCATATTGGTCTTGCCCAGGCAGATCGCTCCAGCGGCGCGAAGCCGTTCGATGGTGAACGCATCGCGATAAGCAATCAGGTTGGCGAATGCGGGACTTCCAGAGGCCGCGGTGAGCCCCTTGACCAGATAACTGTCCTTGGCCGTATAGGGGATGCCATCGAGCGGACCCAGCGTCTCGCCCTTGGCCCGACGGTCGTCGGACACTTGCGCCTCCTTGAGCGCATCGGGGTTTCGAACCACCACCGCATTGAGGGCGGTGGGCGTGTCGGGTCCGTCATAGGCATCGATCCTGGCGAGATAGGCCTGGACCAGCTCAACCGCAGTCGTCTGGCCAGATTCCAGTGCAGCACGCAGTTCGGCAATGGAGACCTCGGTGACCTCGATCATGCTGTCACCACCGGCTGCTGATGGGGGATGCGGTGAGTGTTTTCATTACGCTGGATCCTGGGCTCAAGGACATCACTTATCTCAAAATGGGTGCTCATAACGGTTCTCGTGCACTGCATTACGTAACAGGATCTGGACTTACAACTTTATCGTCCTATTTAACACCAAGCCGGGAGCGGAGGAATCGGTGAAACGGTTCGCCCGCAGGTAGGGCCTTGTGGCCAGCCTGAGTGGATATCTGCGCGAAGCCGATTATGCTTCAAGAAACCTTGCAGCGATGCGAGGCCGTCAGCCTATGTGCATGCTTTGCGCAATCCGTAATCCGATGACATCAGCCCTAGGGCCTGGGTGTGGCAAAAAGGTAGTGGGGTACTCCGGCCTATAACAAGAAAGACGGAGAAGACTCATGGCCGCAATCGACAATACCTCCACGGGCAGCGCGCCCCACCACGGGATCACCAAGGAGGAGCGCAAGGTCATTTTCGCTTCGTCCCTGGGCACCGTGTTCGAGTGGTACGACTTCTACCTTTACGGCTCCCTCGCCGCGATCATCGCCAAGCACTTCTTCGCCGGCGTCAATGAGACAACTTCCTTCATCTTCGCGCTGCTCGCGTTCGCCGCGGGCTTCGCCGTCCGGCCCTTCGGGGCGATTGTGTTCGGCCGACTGGGTGACATGATCGGGCGCAAGCACACCTTTCTGATCACCATTGTGATTATGGGTATCTCCACTGCCATAGTGGGCTTTCTGCCCGGCTACGCGACCATCGGCGTGGCGGCGCCGATCATCCTGATCAGCCTGCGCCTGTTGCAAGGCCTGGCCCTGGGTGGTGAATACGGCGGCGCGGCGACCTATGTGGCCGAACACGCACCGAAAGGCAAGCGCGGCTACTTCACCTCGTGGATCCAGACCACCGCGACTCTCGGTCTGTTCCTCTCGCTGCTGGTGATCCTCGCCTGCCGCACCATCCTCGGCACTGAAGCTTTCGAGGCCTGGGGCTGGCGGATTCCCTTCTTGCTGTCGATCCTGCTGCTGATCGTCTCGGTCTACATCCGCCTGCAACTCAGCGAGTCGCCGGTGTTCCTGAAAATGAAGGCCGAAGGCAAGTCCTCCAAGGCACCGCTGACCGAATCCTTCGCCCGTTGGGACAACCTCAAGATAGTGATCATGGCCCTGCTCGGCGGCACCGCCGGCCAGGCTGTGGTCTGGTACACCGGGCAGTTCTATGCACTGTTCTTCCTGTTGCAGACGCTCAAGATCGAACCGCAGACCGCCAACCTGTTGATTGCCGGCTCGCTGCTGATCGGCACGCCGTTCTTCGTCATATTCGGCAGCCTGTCCGACCGCATCGGCCGCAAGGGGATCATCATGGCCGGCTGCATCCTGGCGGCGCTGACCTACTTCCCGATCTTCCATGCGTTGACCCAATACGGTAACCCCGACGTGTTCGCCGCGCAGGCGAAGAATCCGGTCACTGTGGTCGCCGACCCCGATCAGTGCGCGTTCCAGTTCGACCCGGTGGGCAAGGCCAAATTCAACAGCTCCTGCGACCTCGCCAAGAGCCTGCTGGCGAAGAAGGCCATCCCCTACGCCAACGAGAAGGTCGAACCAGGTGCGGTCGCGCAGGTCCGCATCGGCGACAAGGTGATCCAGAGCTTCGAGGGCACCGGCATGCCGGCCGCTGACTTCAAGGTCCGCAACGATGCCTTTACCACTACCCTCAGCACCGCCCTCAAGGACGCCGGCTACCCCGAGAAGGCCGACCCGGCCAAGACCAACTACCCGATGGTGCTGCTGCTCCTGACCATCCTGGTGATCTACGTGACCATGGTCTACGGCCCGATCGCCGCCTGGCTGGTGGAACTCTTCCCGGCGCGCATCCGCTATACCTCCATGTCACTGCCGTACCACATCGGCAATGGCTGGTTCGGTGGCTTTCTGCCGACGGTGGCGTTTGCCATGGTCGCGGCCACGGGTGATATCTACTACGGGCTGTGGTACCCCATCGTCATCGCCGTGATGACGGCGATTCTTGGCACCTTCTTCCTGCCGGAAACCAAGGATCGGGAAATTCATCACACATAAGGTTGGCACCCGCTCTCTCTCGTGAGGGGGAGGGCGGTCCTCCTGCCTGCTGGTAACTGGCAATTACCAGGTCCCCCCTTGGCGACGGTGCACTGCGCATGTTTGTGCTGCACCTCCGACGACCGGGCTACACGCCGCTTTAGATCGCCGCGCTGTTCCTGCCCACAGACCTTCGCGAATGTCAGCAATTGACCGCTTTCTGCCTGTCGTCAATTTTGCGCGTACTGGTCAATTCCGTTCAATTTCGCACCAGGGGCCCCGTCGTCATTTCTGCTGGGCTTCCCGGATGCGTTTCTGAGTAATGACGTGCATTGTGAGCCTGTTATCGCAGCTTGCTATGAAGCTAAGGTATCGTGATGCCGGTAGTATTACAGGTTGCGATATTTTCTCAGGCAGTCGCCGCAGCCTGGTTTGGTCGCCGGCACCCCCTGCTTGCCGAACCAGCCCGCCGGCCATACGATTCGACTATTCCTCAGGCGGAGGAGTCATTGTGAAGCTGGTGATGCTCCTGACGCGCATCCTGGCGCCTGCCATCGCTCTGGCGCTGGCATCCGCCGGCCTGCATGCCGACGACCCGTTCGCGCCGTTGCGCGACGCCATGGTGCGGGAGATCGCCGACATGTCGTCCGTCACCCGCGACGAAACCGGCAGGGCCGAGTTTGCCGCGCCGGTGATGGCCGCGATGGCCAGGGTGCCACGCCATAAGTTCGTCCCGCCCGACGAGGTGCCCTACGCCTACGAGAACCGCCCGCTGCCGATCGGCTACGGCCAGACCATCTCCCAGCCCTACATCGTCGCCCTGATGACCGACCTGACGCAGGTCGGGCCCGGCGACGTGGTACTCGAGATCGGCACTGGCTCGGGCTACCAGGCGGCGATCCTCGCCGAGCTGGCGCAGGCGGTCTACACGATGGAGATCATCGAGCCGCTGGCAGTGCAGGCCGGGGAGCGCCTGGGCCGGCTGGGATATGCGAAGGTGCAGGCCCGGCTGGGCGATGGCTACCACGGCTGGCCCGAGCACGGGCCTTACGACGCCATCCTCGTCACCGCCGCCGCCAGCCATGTGCCGCCGCCACTGATCGCCCAGCTCAAGGCAGGCGGGCGGATGGTAATCCCGGTCGGCGCGCCGTTCATGATCCAGTACCTGCTGCTGATCGAGAAGGCCGGCGATGGCAGTGTGTCTACCCGGCAGGTGCTGCCTGTGCGCTTCGTGCCGCTGGTCGGAGGCGGTTAAGCATGCATTCGCCGCCGTTGCTCGCCCTGGCGCTGCTGTCTGCCTCCGCGCTCGGCTATGAGGTGCTGCTGCTGCGACTGCTTTCGATCATCCAGTGGCACCATTTCGCCTACATGACGATCAGCGTCGCGCTGCTCGGCTACGGCGCTGCCGGCACCGCCGTGGCGCTGGCGCGGCCTGTGCTGGCGCCGCGCTTCCACGGCGTGTTCATCGGCGGCGCGGTGCTGTTCGGGCTGAGCGCCATCGCCTGCTTCAGCTTGGCCCAGCAGGTTCCATTCAATCCCCTCGAGATCCTCTGGGACGCGCGGCAGTCGGCGCGCCTGCTGATGATCTACCTGCTGCTGTTCGTGCCGTTCTTCTGCGCGGCGGTGTGCATCTGCCTGACCTTCACCTGCTTTCAGGAACAGATTCACCGGATCTACGCCTTCGACATTCTCGGCGCCGGCGTGGGCAGCCTGGCGATCGTCGCCGCGCTGTTCGCCCTGACGCCCGTCGATGCGCTGCGGCTGCTGGGCGGCACCGGCATCGCCGCCGGGGCGCTGGCCGGCATGGCTTGCACGGGGCATAGGCACTGGCTCGCGCCGTTGCTGCTGGCGGCGGCGGTCGCGGTGCCGGCCGGCGTGCCCGGGCGCTGGATCGCCCTGTCGCCCTCCGAGTACAAGGAACTGAGCCAGACGCTGCGTATTAAGGATGCGCGCGCAATCGCCCAGACCTGGAGTCCGCTGGGCCTGCTCACGGTCGTCGACAGCCCGACCATTCCCCTGCGCCACGCGCCGGGCCTAAGCCTCAACGCGACGCAGGAACCGCCCGCACAACTGGCCATCTTCACCGACGGCGACGGCCTTTCCGTGCTGAACCGCTATGACGGGCGCCGCGAGCCGCTCGCCTACCTGGACTACCTGACCTCGGCTCTGCCCTATCACCTGCTGCGGCAACCCCGCGTGCTGGTGCTGGGCAGCGGTGCCGGCGCCGATGTGCTGCAGGCGATCTACCACGGCGCCAGCGCGGTGGATGCCATCGAACTGAACCCCCAGGTGATCGATCTGGTCCAGCGCCGCTTCGCCGACTTCTCCGGCAAGCCGTACAGCGCGCCCAACGTCCGTGTGCTGATCGGCGAGGCGCGCGGCCTGGTGGCTTCGCGCAGCGAGCCTTACGACCTGATCCAGATCGCCCTACTGGACTCCTTCGGCACCGCCTCGGGCGGCCTGCATGCGCTGTCCGAGAACTACCTGTACACGGTGGATGCCTTCGCCGAGTACTTGCGCCATCTCGCGCCCGGCGGCCTGTTGGCCATCACCCGCTGGGTCACCCTGCCGCCGCGCGATGTTCCCAGGCTGCTGGCCACCGCGGCCGCGGCCATCGAGCGTGACGGGCAGGCCAGCGCGGCGCGCCGCATCGTCATGATCCGCGGCTGGAAGACCGCGACGCTCCTGGTCAGCAACAGGGATTTCGACGACGCCGGCATCGCCGTGCTGCGGGAGTTCTGCCGGGCGCGCTCCTTCGACCTGGCCTACTACCCCGGGATGACCGTGGCCGAGGCGAACCGCTACAACCTGCTCGACCGGCCCTGGTTCTTCGAAGCGGCACAGGCCCTGCTGTCCGGCGAGCGCGCGGAGTTCCTGGCACGCTACAAGTTCGACGTGCGTCCGACCATGGATGACCGGCCGTATTTCTTCCACTTCTTCAAGTGGCGCTCGCTGCCGGAACTGCTGGCGCTGAAGGCGCAGGGCGGCCTGTCAATGCTGGAGTGGGGCTATCCGGTGCTGATCGCCACGCTGCTGCAGTCCAGCGTGGCCGCCGTGCTGCTGATCCTGGCGCCGCTATGGGTGGCGCGGCGGCGCCAGCGGCGCTCTCGGAATGCGGCTTTGGCCAGGTTCGAACTTCGGGTCGTGTCCTACTTCGCCGCCATCGGCTTCGCCTTCATGTTCGTGGAAATCGCCTTCATCCAGAAGTTCACCCTTTTCCTCAGCCACCCGTTGTATTCGGTGGCGGTAACGCTCAGCGCGTTCCTGATCTTCGCTGGCCTCGGCAGCCGTTACTCCGGCCGGCGGCGGGGGGACATTGGAACGGGTGTGGGGCCCCGACATCCGCTCGCGCGGCCAGTCCTGGCGATCTGCGCGATCTCCCTGCTCTACCTGATCGCCCTGCCCGCGTTGTTCCAGCTGCTGGCGCCGGTGCGGACCCTCGCCAGGTTCGGCATCTGCGCCGCGCTGGTAGCGCCGCTGGCGTTCGCCATGGGCATGCCGTTTCCGCTCGGACTCGGGCGCGTCTCCGCGCGCGCCGAAGCATTGGTGCCGATCGCCTGGGGCGTCAACGCCAGCGTATCGGTGGTGGCGGCCGTGCTGGCGACCCTGCTGGCGATCCACTTGGGCTTCACCGTGGTGTTGCTGCTGGCGTTGCTGCTGTATCTCGCGGCGGCGGTCGCGTTTCCCTGATCGCGGCGGTTCGGAGCGAAACGTCAACAGACCCTGGTGAGACGAATGGCCTGTTGGAACGCCGCTTGCCGCAGTTCACACGTCTCGCCGTGTCGATCAGCGAGGGTGACGCCTTTCCTGCTTCGAAACATACACGCAACTATTGCATTGCAACTTTTATCGTTGTGATCAAGCGGGAGATGCCCGTGCCAACGAATTGACAAGCAGCAGGCGAGCAGCGTTCCGTGATGCTGCGAAGCCCGAAAGAAGCGACTAAATTTCGTGGTGGATCTCCAGCATCTTGAACGTCACTTTTCCGCCCTCGGAGGGATAGCCGGTGTTGTCCTGCACATACGCACCTGCTTTGAAATACAGTAGTTGGGTCTTCCAACTCGGATCGATGGTGGTTCTCCAATTGTATCCTGCTGCGCTGATGCCCAGCGCGCCCTTCGGGCTGAGGTGGATCTGGTAGGAGAAATTGCGGTTGAGTTGCACACCCGTCGCAATTGTAATGACCTGGCCCGATTTATCGTCGGGACGCATGCGCACCTTGGCGACAATGTTTCCGGTCGAGCTAGAGGTGTTGTACTGGTATTCCAGCTTCACCATGGGGCTATTGCTGTCCTTGCTGTGGATCTGACCAATCACGATCTTGCCGGTGCTGGGTACCTGATTGACGGCCAGATTCGCCCGCAGTTTGTTATCCGCCGCTGGATACTGCCAGTTGCGCAGAGTTCCATTGCTATAGGTTTCTCGCAATTCGCTACGTGGGTAAATAGCATTGGCCGTCTTGGAACCGGTCACTGGTGCCCAGAAGGAAAGGGTACCCGTTTCAGAATTGAAATACTTGTCGTTGAACCCTTGCGCCAATCGAGGCGTTTCTATGGTGGCCGGTGGGCTGCCTTCAGGGATGCTTAAATTCCAAGTGGCGAGGTCGATCATGTCAAGGGTCCTATGTACGGGGTTGAAATGTTGGAGCCACAGTTGCGCTCTGACCTGCGCAATTGGGCTGGCTGAGTGTGAAATCCGCATGGCGGTTGATTGACGTCAAATGTTCGTCGAGGGTGCTGTTGCAGGTTTTGTGCCCAATGTGGTGACCGTTAGTCGGCTATTTTGGGCATTGACTGGACGATAGCGTGTTGACTCCTACTGATCTGCAGAACCAGATATAGAGGGGGGGAACAATATCTGTCCGCATTACTATGCAAAACGGGCGGGCGTCCTTATAGCGAGCTCGGTTGTAGTGTTCAGTACAGTCGAGCCAGGGGCGGTTTGCAACGTAGGTGCCAGGCAGGCGCTGCCATGCGGCCGAGAGATTTATCCTCGATTCTCAGAAAATAGATCGCCGAGCGGTCGTGGTTGGGACGGCAGTTACCTGCCCCCCCGCAAAGATCCGAACGTGCCGAACTACCGCATACGGATCCTGTCTCGGATATGTGACGCGAAGCGATCCTCAGGGTAAGGATTTGCATATCTGGGTCTAGGTATGTAGAGGTCGGCAAGGCGTCCGTAGCCTCACCACTGAAGCCGGCTACGCTGGCTGCGACGTTTAAGGGCTTGCTGCCATGGGCGGCATGCCACCAGACGAAAACCACCTGGACGTATCAGGCACCGCGTAGTAGTTGAAGTACCCACTGACAATTCGGTTTAGCCACTGACCCACGACTCGAACAGGTTCATGACGTCGGCGTTTCAGCTCATCCCGAATAGCCATTGCCTTGGCCAGCACTCGCTGACAAAGCTCCTAGACTTGTAGCAAGTGCTGTCGGCGAATGGGTAGTCACATTGGCGTCGGATTAATTGAGAGAATTTGAGCGGATCCTTCCAGGATTTCTTCACTTTTGAAATAACCTTTGTCAGCCACCACTGAGAGCGTTTCCCAGCCCATGGCCTCACGCGCCTGCTTGGCCATCGAACTGAGTTGATCGCGATCAGAACCGACGTTGGTTACTTCATGAGCCACGATCAAATGATGCTTCGCATCGACCGCCGTCTGCACGTTATAACCGACGATTCCTGTGCCTCGCGTCGACGAAGACGTTGACCACACGCACCGGATTTTCTTCCGCCACGTAATCGTCCAGACATTCCGGCAGCAAGGTGACTTGAGTTCGAGCCTCGCCTTCAATGAATCGCTTCATGATCGTCCCCCTTACGATCTCGACGTCAGAAGGTTAGACAATCCTGGACGTTTTCACACAGCCTGGACCCATTGCCGACGCTCAGACAACAGAAAATAGCTATGATCCAGATAATTCCGGCGACGAATAGATAAGGCCAGGAACAGCGGGTGCGCTGACCAAATGATCGGCAATGGAGGCCAGCATGGGAGATCTTGACGAGAAGATAGCTGCAGGGGATCTGCTAATGCAGCAGGCACTGCAAGCGTTGCGCCGGTACAACGAAGCGAAAGGTGTGGTGTCGGCTGAAGAGGCTGAACGCCTGCGACTCGAAGTGGAAGCGCTCATGACCGCGGTGTCGGTGTATCAGCTTCGGGCACTGGGTGGTCCGGCGCGGTCACTTCATTGAGTTGGAGATGAAGCACCGAAGAACTCAGTGCAGGTTCCCAGCAAGAAGTTATCTCAGCAGCCCACTCACAACCCCGAAGGCCGTTGCCAGCCACACCGCACCTATGACGAAAAGCAGCGCTACAAAGCGTTTTAAGTTCATTTCGGCTTACCGATCGAGCTTACCTTTGGTTTCGAGCCATTTCTGACGAGCTTCCAGGTACTTTTGGTCCGCACGCCTTTTGAGGTCCGAGAACTCATGAAGGGTCTGAGGCGAAAGAGGTTGATTGCTCAAGAGTGCATAGGCTGCTTCGCTGAGCTGATCGGCTTCAACAAAGAGCTGATTGCTGAGATCAATAGATTCAGGCCATGGGGAGTTTTGCGCTTTTTTCGAAGTGATCGGAGTCATAGCGGCATTTCCTTTTGGCAGGACTCGAAGGTGAAAACGCACTCCTGGCATTCCTTCAAGTCATCCGCCGAGCACGAAAAATCGCGCGGCGTGGTCATCGCTCCTGACCATAACGGCATATGGCATTCAATGAGTCTGTACTAAGTTGAACTGTTTTGTACCATTGCTGCTGACGGGTGGCGTTTATTTCGAACTGCTCATCCTGGCTGGTCTATCGCAATATGGATTATGGCGGCAATTGTGGAAGACGCAATGTTGGGTGCGACAACGAAGCGCGAGGCTGACCGGTTGCTGGCACTGATCGGGCGGGCTGATTCCATTATTTGTCGCAATGCAGGGTGGTGCGCGAGCCAAAGGCTTCGTGCTGGGTCTTGAGGTGGCTGGCACACTAAGGGCAGGCGGCGTCGAGAACCTCTATCTAGTGTTCGAGTCGGCGCTTCAGCAGCGACTGAAGATTTTGATTGCCTGAACGTTAACGCTGAGTTCATTACGGGGTGGAGTCGAGCAGGCACGATCGCTGAGGCTTTATCCCTGACCAACTTTCTTCATCAGTGATAGATAGAAAACTCGAGGTCAGACATTAATTGCAGACGGCCTACTTTGATTCCCTGCCTTGCCAGGACCATCTCTTCCAAAATTTCCCGGGCAAGCCTGGCGATTGAATCGCTCCCAGGGTAATTCGATCTGACTATGCCAGTGATCGCGAAATGATCCGAGCCAGGTCCGGTCAAAACCGCTGAAAGAGTACCGTCTGGATGAAGGCTGCATTCAACCAGGTAGCTGGGAAGCCGTGCCGCTAGGGCTGCTTGTATTTCGCCCTTATTGAGCGTGTCCATCTGGACGTTGTTCCTGCGGGAAGAGTAGAGCTCTTGATCGTAGGCTCTATTCTGTCTCTGTAAATGATGGCTTTCTACCATCTGATATCGATGAATTTCACGAATGCTTAAAGCCGACTCCAACTGTCATTTGCGGTCCTGAGATCTATAAATAATGGGCATGTTGCTACGTGCGTAATTGCATGGACTTGACCACCCATTTGCATTGCCACTGACCAGTCAATTGCATTCGTGCTGACCTACCGTTTGCATTCGACTTGACCAGCACACGCGGTAGTGACGACCGGCAGAGAACGACCCATAGCTGCCGGTGGCGAGAGGCAGAGATCGGCCAAAAGCCGCCATTCAATCAGTATTCAGTTCCGCAAGATACGCCGCTGTTCGACGATGGTTACTCCCCCTGGTCCCTGCGCCCTGCATAAAAGAGATGCGCAAAACCCAGCAGTGCCGTGTCCACGAAACGCTCATCGCTAGTGCCAGCGGGGAACTGCATAACGCCATGTATGACCAGCGACGCCAGTCCGTGCATGTGTGACCAGCCGGCAAGGGCAGCTCCCCGTACCTCACGGCTTTCAACGTCAAGCCCGAGAAGCTCGGCGATGATGCGCTTGTTTTCACCAAATGCGGCTTCGCGGGCCATGCGAAGTTCCGGGATCATTTCTCCAGAGGCGAATTCAGGGCCGAACATGAGTTGGTAAAGCGCCGGGTTGCTCCGCGCGAAGCTGAAGTAGGCCATCCATGCCTCGCGCAGTTTCTGTTCCTCCGTGGCGGCTAAATCCCTGGCAGCTAGCACCTTGGCAAGTTCTCGAAAACCTTGGGCGGCAAGATGCCCGAGGAGTTCGGCCCGGTTTGCATAGTGGTGGTAGGCGGCGGTGGAGCTGACCCCGACCCTTTCGGACACGGCGCGTAGCGAAAGCTTGTTGGGTCCCACCTCATCGAGCATTTCCCGGGCGGCACTAAGCAGCAGCGGCGCAAGATTTCCCACGTGGTAGGTGTCGCGTGTTCGTACGTTGATTTTCGCCATCATTTACTCGATTCCAGAAAGCGATGGTGGGCCCTACGGGCGGGCGTCTCCATAGCGCAATCCTAACACGGCTAAGTATCTTTACACCGACAAGATACGAGCTAGCCTCAGCTCACAACAAGTCTAAGGAGAAGCCATGTTCTTCTCGGTTTTACACCTGCCGCCCTACGTCTGGCGGGTGTTCGCTGAGGTAGTCAATCAGAGTCGGCTGTCCTCACGGGCGCGCCTAAAAGGTGCTCGTGAGGATGTCCCCGACCTCCGTGCGAGAGCGACTTTGTCCGATTGGCTGCTCATTTCGATCAGTTAACCGTCACTTTCGATCATTGAGCATGCCCTGGCAGCTCTTTATTCTTTCCATGCAATCTTAACGACGCAAAGATTAGCGCCCGTGTATGGCTAACCCCTGGAGAGTTAGATGAACGCCTCGTTTGTCCCGCACCTGCTTGCACCACTCGATCTGGGTTTCACCACCCTGAAGAACCGAACCCTGATGGGGTCCATGCACACTGGCCTGGAAGAGACGCCCGAAGGCTTCCAGCGTATGGCCGCTTTCTTCGCTGAGCGTGCACGTGGCGGTGTCGGCCTGATTGTCACTGGCGGCATCGGGCCTAACGAAGAAGGCAGCGTCTATCCCGGCGCGGCCAAGCTGACTACCGCCGAGGAAGCCGAGAAGCATAAGATCGTTACCCGTGCCGTGCATGAGGCGGACGGCAAGATCTGCATGCAGATACTGCATGCCGGCCGCTACGCCTACAGCCCGAAATCAGTCTCGGCTAGCGCCATTCAGGCGCCGATTAACCCGTACCAACCGCGCGAGCTGGATGAAGAGGGCATCGAGAAGCAAATCCAGGATTTCGTCAACTGCTCCAGTCTGGCCCAGGTCGCCGGCTACGACGGCGTCGAGATCATGGGGTCAGAAGGCTACTTCATTAACCAGTTCCTGGTCGCTCACGTTAACCATCGCACCGACCGCTGGGGCGGCAGCTTCGAGAACCGTATGCGCTTGCCGGTGGAGATCGTACGCCGCGTGCGGGCGGCGGTGGGCCCCAACTTCATCATCATCTATCGTCTGTCAATGCTCGACCTGGTCGAGAACGGCAGCAGTTGGGATGAGATCGTCCAGCTGGCAAAGGCCATCGAGGCCGCTGGCGCGACCATCATTAACACCGGCATTGGCTGGCATGAGGCGCGCATCCCCACCATCGCCACCAAGGTACCGCGTGCCGCATACGCCAAGGTGACCGCTAAACTGCGTGGCGTGGTGAAGATTCCGCTGGTCGCCACCAACCGCATCAATACCCCGGAAGTTGCCGAGCAGGTGCTCGCCGAAGGGGATGCCGACATGGTCTCCATGGCCCGCCCCTTCCTCGCCGACCCGGACTTCGTCAACAAGGCCGCCCAGGGGCGCGCCGACGAGATCAATACCTGCATCGGCTGCAACCAGGCCTGCCTGGACCACACCTTCGCGGGCAAAGTGACCAGTTGCCTGGTCAACCCGCGTGCCTGCCATGAGACCGAGCTGAACTACATCCCCACCCGGCAGGTGAGGAAAATCGCCGTGGTGGGCTCCGGCCCGGCCGGCCTTGCCGCTGCCACCGTGGCCGCCGAGCGCGGCCACAGCGTGACCCTGTTCGAGTCATGCGGAGAGATCGGCGGCCAGTTCAACGTGGCCAAGCAAGTGCCAGGCAAGGAAGAGTTCTTCGAGACCCTGCGTTATTTCAAGCGCAAGCTGGGGACCAGCGGCGTCGAGCTGAGGCTGAACACTCGGGCCGATGTCAACGACTTGGCCCAGGGTGGCTTCGACGAGATCATTCTTGCCACCGGCATTGCGCCACGCACGCCGGCGATCCCCGGCATCGACCATCCGAAGGTGATTAGCTATTTGGACGCCATCCTCGAGCGCAAACCGGTCGGCCAGCAGGTCGCGGTGATCGGCGCCGGTGGCATTGGCTTCGACGTATCCGAGTTCATCACCCACCAAGGCGAAGCAACCAGCCAGAACCGCGAGGCGTTCTGGAAGGAATGGGGCATCGACCTCAAAGCGCGCGGTGGCATTGCCGGTGTCAAGGCTCACCCCCATGCACCAGCGCGCCAGGTGTTCCTGCTGCAGCGCAAGAAATCCAAGGTCGGCAATGACCTTGGCAAGACCACCGGCTGGATCCACCGCGCCGGTTTGAAGAACAAACAGGTGCAGATGCTCAACTCGGTCGAGTACCTGAAGATCGATGACGCCGGCTTGCATATTCGCATTGCCGAGGGTGAACCGCAGGTGTTGCCGGTGGACACCGTAATCATCTGCGCCGGCCAGGATCCGCTACGCGAGTTGCATGAGGGCCTGGTCGCAGCCGGGCAGAGTGTGCATCTGATCGGTGGTGCCGATGTTGCCGCTGAACTGGACGCCAAGCGTGCAATCAACCAGGGCTCGCGACTGGGCGCGGAGCTCTGATCTGCCTCCCCAGAACACCAACCCCAACGCAAGTGACCAAGAGGAATTGAAAATGTCTGAGCTCAAACTACACCCCCAGGCCAGCGTGTCCCTCCAGCGCTGGCACACCATGATTGCGCAAGGCGACCTGAGCGCTTTGCCTGAACTGCTGGACTCGCAGGTCGTTTTCCGCTCCCTGGCGCACACCCCGTATTCTGGAGCGCCCGTGGTATCGACGATCCTCAATACCGTGATTAAGGTGTTCGAGGACTTCACCTATCACCGCGAACTAGCGACTGCCGACGCTCTCAGCGTGGTGCTGGAGTTCAGCGCCCGTGTCGGCGGCCGGGAGCTTAAGGGCATCGATATGATCCGCTTCAACGAGCAAGGCAAAATCGTCGATTTCGAGGTGATGATCCGACCTCTGAGCGGCGCGCAGGCTCTGGGTGAGGAGATGGGGCGGCGCCTGGGCGCTTATCTAGCAGCCAGCAAGAGCTGACCCACGGTGGTCCCAGCTCCGTTGAGGGGAAGGAAGCGTCCCTGTTTCCTGGTATGGGTTCGAGGACATGGTGATTGCAGATCAAACGTGATGAGTCTATCGGAGCACGTATCTAGGCTCTCATGCTGGACTCTCGGAGTAATTCAATAGAGTCAACCCTCAAACTCACTACGATTACCCCAGTTTGCGGGATGATTGAAGTCACACTCAGCATCCCGTTTTTTCTGGCCACTATTGATTTTAGTAGGTTGCTCTTACGGTTCACAGAGGAAAACCATGTCGAGAATAAACGTGATATCCGGTGACTTTCTGGCAGGCGACGCCGAGTTTCAATCAGGTCTGTTCACCTTAAAATCCGTATTAAAACCGTCTCTTAAATTAACCATACCCATATCAAACATAAAGGAATTGGAAACAGCATCCGAAGAAGTCGTAAAAAATCAAGCGAGCGTCATTCGATGGAGCCTGGCTGGAGTATTACTTTTAGGGCCGATCGGGCTAATTGCAGGCTGGTTGCTATGTGATAAAGAAAGGGAAATAACCTTCTTCGCAATGTTCAAGGATGGCCGCTACTTTCTTGCTACAACAGATATCGGCACTTACTCCAAGATCTCCCAATCCCCACTCGTAACACGGGACTTCGATGCAAAAGCAGGGCTTCATCCCAGTAATTCAGTCCCGATGATCTATGGTTCGGACTCATATTCCCTCAGGTAAAGGATCACTGTCATGACTCAATACACCGCCTTCAGCGTCGATGAACTAAACGAGGACATCGTTGATACTGCGTTGAAGTGAACGACTTGAACCGCTTAGGCTGGAGAGTCTTTCACACCAATGACAGCGATTAATGATGCATTCCCCGTCCGCTTTTGGCCGATTTCAGCCTGTCGCGACCGGCTGAAAACGACCCAAACCGGTCATTCGCGATAGGCAGAAAACGGCCAATAGCAGTCAGTCGACTGTATTGATTGAGATGGTTAAGCTGGCGTGTTTTCACGTGCAGGGTTGGGCGCATGACAGAGGTATACCAAGGAAGCTGCCTATGCGCAGCAGTCAGTTACGAGCTACTCACTCCACCAAAAGCAGTGAGCCATTGTCATTGCAGCCAGTGTCGCAAAGGTCACGGGGCAGCATTCGCTTCGTACGGCAGCGTTCCCCGCAACGCGCTACGGATACTTGGCGGCGCCACCAGCATCAAAACCTATGCTTCCTCAGAGACGGTGTTACGCGAGTTCTGCGCGCACTGTGGTTCGACATTGTTCTGGTCACGATCTCAAGGCGAATTTGCCGACTGGGTTTCGATAGCACTGGGCACGCTCGACACGCCCTTCATACCTCAAAAGCAAAAACACGTTCATGTCGACTCCGCAGTCCACTGGTACACGCCATCCAAATTATGTCCCCTGGTCGACTGACTGCTTTGGGTCGTTTTCAGCCGGTCGCGACAGGCTGAAATCGGCCACCTACAGCCGTTCGCATTCGTGCTCAGCCGGCCATTCAAGCGGCCACTCCGCCCAGACAGCGGACCGTTTCACGCCAACGGTCGTCACCGCACCATCGTGCAGAAAAGACAACCCGGCTCGGTGGGCGAACTCGGCGGCGCGTATTTCAACAAGCTGTTTGAGTTACCGAAAAGGGTCAAAATTAAGCCCTTGCGTTAGGCTGCGACGAAGGGCACGTTTTGATACACGGATATTCGCTGCGAGTCGGTAATACGCTCTGCTCGATGATCGCTTCTGGCCTTGACCCAACCATGTACGGTACCCACACGCTACGGAGAACCAAGGCATCGCTGATCTATCGCAGGACAAAGAACCTGAGAGCTGTCCAACTCCTGCTTGGTCATACGAAGCTTGAAAGCACCGTCAGATACCTGGGAATCGAGGTTGATGACGCACTGGAAATGGCGGAGCAGACGGAAGTCTGACCACCCACTGCGACGGTCGATTCTAGACCGTCGCTGTCCGACCCGTAGCTGCCTGTGGCGAGCGCTATTGGCTTCATCTGGGGTAGCAACCGTGACTACCATGATCGCCACTATTACGGCTGCTGGTTCCCGGTGAGGCCCGGGGAGTTCTTCGAATTCGGCGGCGAGATGACCCGGCGCTACTTCGGCACAAGTCTTTCAGTCGATGGCCAGATCGACTGTGGAGGGCCATGCAGGCGCAGGGCTGCACAAAGGTGGTGGATGTCTGCGAGACGCACAACATTCTTGCCCTCAAACTACATATCCGCATGGGCGATCAGGAGCAGGCCGGGTCGCGCATGTGTATGGATTGTTTGGGCGCTGGCGGTTCTTCCGCGAAACGCGCTACAGCGGCTCACGACTTGACACCCTGCGTAAACCAATGAGCCCTGTTACCGCATGAGGCCACCAATGTCGACTCCGGCCACGATCAATTCAGCTCGATAGCCAAGCGGGCACGCGAAGCGATGGTGTCAGAAATGCTGACGGTGTTGGCTGGCCGAGGCACCCGTTTCCGCATGGTTGTGATTGATGATATCGGAATCCTGACATTCCGTTTAGGCGCCAGCTACATTTACGAAGCCTGACCTATCAGCATGCGTGTGGACAGGTCGCCAAATTAAGGCGCGCCTGTATGTCAGCTTTCCGCCCACGGCGGGCGGGCATAAAAAACGCGCTCCTACCAACCCAATTAGTACCTCCAAAAGACGGGTGTGAGCAGCACCAGCACGGTCAAAATTTCAAGCCTTCCCAAGAGCATGCCGACAGTCAACAGCCATTTTGCTGCATCCGGCAAGGTCGAGAAGTTGCCCGCAGGACCAATGATCGTGCCCAGTCCGGGACCAACGTTGCATACTGCGGTGGCAGCACCGCTTAAAGCAGTCGTCCAATCAAGACCGATCAGCGCCAACCCCAGGGCAATGCCACCGATGGTGATGGTGAAAAAGAATGAAAAGGTCAAGAGCGAGCGCGCGATGTCTTCGTCAATAGGATGGCCGTTGTATTTTTTTCGAATCACCGCACGAGGATGAATCAGTTGTTTCAGGCTGCCCAACAGCAATGAGGAGGCGACCTGAAAGCGGAATATTTTAAGCCCTCCCGCCGTAGACCCAGAGCAGCCGCCGACGAAGGTCAAATAGAAAAACAGCAAAACAGAAAAGCTGCCCCATAAGGTGTAATCCCCGAGGGCTAAACCCGTGGTCGTGACCACCGAGGTTACATTGACGGCCACGATACGAAACGCTTCCCACCAGCTGTAGTCACTGTTAAAGCACAACCACGTACCAAATAGCAGCCAGGTAATCACCAGAAACCCAATGAACCCTCGCACCTGATGGTCTTTTAATAATGCACGTCTGTTGCCCCGTAGTGTGGCGACATACAAGGTGAAAGGCAGGCTGCCGAGTATCATGACGACCACGGATATCCAATGAATAGCCGGTTGAGGCCAGTGCGCCAGGGATGCATCCGAGGTTGAAAAGCCGCCCGTTGAAATAAATGACATCGCATGATTGATCGCTTCGAAAGGCGTCATGCCCGCTACCCATAGCGCCAGAGCGGACACCCCGGTCAGTCCTAGGTAGAGCACCAGAATATATTTCGCCGCGACGTGAGAGCGTGGTGTCACTTTCTCTGACCAGTCTGAAGATTCTGTCTGAAACAAACGCATGCCGCCGACTCGCAACAAAGGCAAAATCGCCACAGCCATACCGATAAAACCAATTCCCCCGAGCCAGTGCAGCATCGAGCGCCAAATCAGTAATCCTGGTGACGCGGTATCCAGCCCCGTCAAAATCGTCGAGCCGGTGGTGGTGATGCCGGACATCGTTTCAAAAAATGCATCGGTATAGCTGATGTGATGGATGAGCACCATCGGCAAAGCCGCAAAGGCGCAGACGACAACCCAACTGGCCGTGGTCAACAGGTACATATCTCGTGGACGTAGTTGGGCAACCTCTGGACGACCGCGAATAATCAGCGCCAGCCCACAGACGAACGTGATCAGGCTCGACCAGAGAAACGCCGACAGATCATCACTGCGGTCATAAACCACCAGTGTAAACATGGGAATCACCATGCTCACGGCCAACGTGATCAAAAAAATACCCAGGATAAATCCGATAAGCCGCAGTACTGCAATGGACATAAAAGACGCCTGGCTGATGAGCACCGCACAGTATCAATTGACTCAACATGGCTGCCCGTAAAATTTGCGTAAAATTCACCGATGGAACTGAGTCCATCTGATCGGAATTAGGCAAATGCGTGAACGATTAGCCAAAGCGTCGCGACTGACCATGTCCGCGGTCACTGTGGACCCCAGAGCTTCTATTCCTGTGACATATGGCCCGCGGGACCGGTTGAAGTGATCCGAACGACATACTGTGAGCTGCAACTATTTCTATGCACAGAGCGGTGGGCTTGGCTGCTTAACGAATTCCTGTTTCAAGCAAAGGGATTCATGTAGATCTGTAGAGGCTATCTTGCCGGGTTCTACCTGGCAGATTCGTAATTCTATCGCCCGTTACCATCTGACATTAACGCGTTATTAATGCTTAAGCTCAAATCCTGACAGGTCGTTTCAATCCTAAAATCTATAGCTGATGGGCAAGTTTCCAAGAGTGGGAAATGACCGCTTCTGGCCGATTCCTGCCTGTCACGACCGCCAGGAAGCGACAGTGAAGAAAGGGGGAGAGACCACCATTTCTTCACGAAAAAAATGATCTTTCCCCCAATTTCCTTTCGTCGCTGGATCGAACCGCCAGGTTGTTATTCCAAATTCAGGGAGGCATAAAAAAACCGCAGTAATGCGGTTTTTTTACGACTGAAATTTAGTCACTGCCCCTTGGGCGTTTCAAACCCACGCTGCTCAATCACCCGAAACACATCGCTCACATCCTGGACCATGATCCGGGCGATGTCGGTGACGGTGTTGATATCGTTTCGGCGTAGTCGGGGAGGCTGGTGCAGGCCATGAGGTGCAGGTATTTGAGGACGGCGTTGAGGCGTTCGCTGACGCAGTTGTGGAGTTCGCGGAGCGGGGCGTCGCTGTCTATGAGCAGGACGGGGTAGTCGGTGGCGAATTGGGACATGGGGGTGAAGCGGCGGGGCGGGTTGTTCATGGTCATAAGTAAATCTTCCTCGTATCTGTAAGAAGAGCTACTGCCGTTCGCTGCGATTCGAATTGGGTGGTAGCTGTGTGCGGGTTCGCAGACCGAGGATACGAGGAACCCGGCAGACCTGAAGGTCTCCCACACACAGCCACCATAAAGCGGATTCCGGGCACTGCTGCGACCGTCATTGCTGATTATGATGCTGGGTTCTACACGTATCTTAAGGGCTGCGAAACCCCATCGCTAACTGCTGTCAGCGACGGGTCGAATATAAGTGCCCATTTGGCGGCCACAACCGGGCTGTAGGACGTCTGCGTGGCCATTGCGGCGAGGAGGATTGCCACCGTTCGGCGGCATAGTCTTTGTAAACCGGGGCGTGCGGTGTGGATTTGGATTGCTTCGCAACCCAGCGGGAGCAAGCTCCCTCGCCACAAAAGGTGGATTCCTACAGATTTTGCAGACTTCAAAATCTTGGCCGCTCCTTCATCGAACGATCAGTCGCGGGATTTTCGAGGGTGAGGATGCTTGCTTCCGTTCAGCGCCGCGGGCGACAGTGGTGTCGATGATTCTCTTACGCCATGCCGAGGGCGCCAGGTCTGTGGGGCGGAAGGTGATTGCAAGTTGGTTCAAGCGCAATATTCATTTCACCGGCCGTTACGGCGTTTAACGCGAGGAGAATCAGTATGAGCCAGACACTGGAACGCGCCATTGCCATCGCCGCCGCGGCACATGAGGGGCAGGTGGACAAGGGCGGCGCGCCTTACATCCTGCATCCGCTGAAAGTCATGCTGCGGGTGAACACTCTGGAAGAGCGCATCGTAGCGGTGCTGCATGATGTGGTCGAGGACTGCGGCATCAGCTTCGACGATTTGCGCAAGGAAGGCTTCAGCGAAACGGTGCTCACGGCGATTGAGTCGGTGACCAAGGTGCCGGGCGAGTCCTACGAGGCGTTTGTCGAGCGCGTGGCGCGGAACCCGATCGGGCGTGTGGTGAAGCTGGCGGATCTGGAGGAGAACAGCGACTTGTCGCGGATTGCCCAGCCGTCCTGGGAGGATCTGGAACGCATTGAGAAGTATCGGCGGGCGATGAGTGTGTTGCGTTCGTAGCGAAGCGGTGTGGGTTCGGAGCCCATCAATCCGTGGTTGCAGGCGAGTGCCGACCGCTACGGGATTTGCGGACGTCAGGATCAAAGATCGCAGCCTTCGGCAGCTCCGCCGATGGGGTTGGCGTCTGGATTTGGGGACAGCCCACGATTCACCGAAGTTTGGCAGAACCGCGCATAGCGATTTCTGCCAATCGCTCACGAAAGTCTTCAGCCTTGAAGCGCCGTTATCAGGGTTGGCACCAACTGACCACCTTCCGGCGTAGCTCAGCCTACATCCTGTTGGCCCTCAATGTTCTGCCCGGTGAACGCGGCAATCTCAATTACCTTCGTACCGAGGATTGGCCAAGCTACGCCTTCCTTTCTGCCGGTCTGTCCCCCTTCATATAATTCTTGCTTGTACTTATTAATAACTTGGGGTGTTTGCTCCCGGGCTCGGCTGCGCCTAGGTTAGCGCCTAGCCAAGCTTTGCGCTTTGCGTAAAAAGAACAACAACAAGAGATACGAAAATGCCTGTTATAACCATCGGTATGGCGGGGGGTCGGTCAACTAGGCCTTCCCATTGCAACTAACCTGCTTGCTGCCGGGTTTCGCGTCGTCGGCTACCGACGTCGAGATCGTGAAGCCTTCGTTAGTCAGGGTGGCATCGCGCTTGAAAGCCCAGCCGCGGTGGCGGCCGAAGCAGAGTATGCCCTTACGCGCCAGGGTTTCGCCCTGCATATCCCGTCGTATCCCGGCCATCAGGGCACCCCGCTTGAGGAGGGCAGCTTTAGCCTGGAGGGGCTGGCCCTGGAGATCGAGGCCTATATCAATGAGCAGCTCGAAGGCCGGCCGGTACCCGTGGTGGGCTGGTCGTTGGGGGGCTGTTTCGCATTGGCGCTTTGCCGCCGAGCCCCGGCACTGGTCGAGTCGATGATCCTGATCAGTACAGCCGCGCGTTTTTACGATGATATCTTCGGTAAAACCATCGAGTTGAACGCTGAACTGCAATCCCATGCCGATTACCTGGATATTTTGCTCGAACCTCGGCAGAGCATCGTCGAACAAGTCGGGGCCGGGGCATCGATGAGCACGCTGAGTCGTTACTATCAGATGCTCGTACTACTGGATTTCAGTGCGCAACTACCGAGCAATGGCGTGCGGACGCTGATCGTTCATGGTCAGCAGGATGTGGTCATCGCTGAGGCCGATGTGAAGCTGTTACAGCACCTGCCCAATGCCCGACTTGAAGTGTTCATCGATCAGGGGCATTTCATTCCATTGACCGCCGCGCGCCGCTTCAATGAATTGCTGCTCGACTTTGTGCAGACTCGGCAACCTTGAACAACACGGCCTGTACCCTCCAGGGCTTGGGCGATTGCGCACTTGACGGATTTCTGACCGGTATCGAGCCGCTGAACACCGGTCTGGCGGCTGTCACGGCGGTGCTGGGGCGCTTCAACCTAGACCGCTTCGATCCTGGTTTGTACACCCGCACGGGTGTGGAGTGTCCGCCTGCCATTGTTCGGGCTGTCCTGCGCCGTCAAGCCGAATACCTGGCAGGGCGCTGGTTGAGCCAACAGTTGTGGGCCGAGCGCAACCTCGCGCCGGTGCAGGTTCATTCAGGGGAGCATCGTCAGCCGTTATGGCCGACCGGTTGGGTCGGCTCCATCAGCCACACACCGGACATCGCGGTCAGTTGCCTGGCCAGGTCTTGCGAGGTCGGTCTGCTGGGCCTGGACCTGGAGAATTGGCTGGCACCCGAGGTCGCCGGCAGGATCAGCGCCACCATCATCGACCGTCAAGAAGCACACTACCTTGAAACGCTGGGGCCTTTTGAGCAAATGTTGACCTGGTTTTTTCGGCCAAGGAAAGTCTGTTCAAGGCAGTTTATCCGCAGGTTGGCCGTTATTTCGATTTCGATGCGGCGCGCTTGGTCGAGGTACATTGGCCCACGGGACGTCTGGTGTTGAGCGTGACACAAGATCTCTCGACGTCGATCAGGGCCGGCATTCTGTTTGAAGGTTTTTTCCAGATGTGGGCAGGCGCCGTGTTCACGATCATTGCCCATCCGCCGGACGCCGTTGCGCACCATCAGGGAGTGGTTAAGTACCTATCTGGCCGAATGTTTAAGGAAGCGTCATGACTCAACGGTTACTTCAACTTGATCAAGTGTCGTTCAACCTGCCCGACGGGCGCGTTCTGTTCGATCACTTGAACCACACCTTCAGTAACCGGGCCACCGGCATCGTGGGTGCCAATGGCTGTGGCAAGTCCTTGCTTGGCCGGCTTCTGACGGGGGAACAACTGCCCACCAGCGGTATCGTCCGTCGCGAAGGGCGGGTTTACGCCGTGGCACAGTTACTGGAACCCGAGAGCTATCCCAGCGTTGCTGCGCTGGCCGGAGTCGACCATATTTTGGCGGCGCTGGATCGTATTGCCCAGGGCAGCGTCGACGATGAGGACCATTCGCTGGCGGTCGATCAATGGGATTGCGCCACACGCCTTGAGGCGGAGCTGAAGCAGATCGGTCTGGGCCATTTGAATGCCGACGTTCGCACCGACGCACTCAGTGGTGGCGAACGGCAACGGGTGGCGCTGCTGGGGGCGTGGTTGTCCAGGGCCGACTGGCTCATTCTGGATGAACCCAGCAACCACCTGGATATTGATCAGCAACACAAGCTCGCGCAGCAGATCGATCGCTGGCCCAACGGCCTGGTGTTGATCAGCCACGACCGAGGCCTTTTGGAACACATGAACGAAATCGTCGAGCTTTCGCCGTTGGGGCTGGCGGTCTATGGCGGCAACTACAGTCAGTATGCGGCGGCACGCGAGCAAGAACAGCAGTCGTTCCAGTCGGCATTGCAAGGTGAGCGGGCACAGGCCAGGCGCGAACAACGTGAGATGGTCGTGCTGATGGAGCGTCAGCAACGGCGTAATGCACGCGGCGACTGTCAGGCCCGCGACGGCAATCAGACCAAACTGATCACCAATGCCCAGAAAGAACGCAGTGAAAACAGTCAGGGAAAATTGCGCCTCAATCAACAGTTGGCCCGGGAGCAGCAACAACAACGGATCGCCGAGGCCCGTGCACGGTGCGCGCCGGACATTCAGCGCATGATGCTGTCCCCGGAAAGCATGGTGCCCAATGGCAAGCTGATATTGCAGCTCAACGACGTCGTGCTGCCGTTCGGTTACACAATGCCTGTCAACCTGACGCTGACGGGGCCTATGCGCATGGCAATCCTGGGCGCCAACGGTAGCGGCAAGTCAACCCTGTTGCAGGTGATCGCCGGCCAACTGCCGGTGCGCGAAGGCGAGCTCATACGCAGTTGCCTGGTCGGCTGGCTGGATCAACACGCCGGATTACAGTACCCCGAACGCACGGCGGTGCAATGGCTCTACGAGAGTAATCCGGAGTTGCCCGAAGCCGAGGCGCGAACCCGGCTGGCGCAGATGGGGATTGATGCGGATCGTGCGATGCTCAAGACCTGTCAGTTGAGTGGCGGCGAACGCCTGAAAATAGCACTAGCTGCGCAGCTGTATGCACAGCGACCACCGCAATTGCTGTTGCTGGACGAACCGGACAACCATCTGGACCTGCCCAGCAGAATCGCGCTGGAGCAGATGCTTAATCAGTACCAAGGGGCATTGATCGTGATCTCTCACGACAGCGCTTTTTTACAGGCCATTCATCTGGACGCCGAGCTCCATCTCAAAAGCTAGAGGTTGTTGTCTAAGCTTTGACAGTTTATTCAATTAGTACGCCGTGCGAGGAGTAGCAAAGCTTTCTGTTCGGGCCAAGCGGCGCGTCATGCGGGCATAGCGATCCAGCCAACTGACGGCCTCCATGCGTTTGCCGCAGTCACGACAGCCAACACGCCTGAGCAAAACGCTGAGGCGCACCGCGCGACCGAGAATGGGCAAATCACGAACGACTCGTTCGCAATACTCATGAGTGGTTGAACAGGTTTTTTGGCAGCCACCACAGGAAGGGAATCGGGTAGCGTGGGGAATCAGATCGATCTGTAGAGCGTCGCCATCAGGCTTGATCGTGATGACAGAAAAGCCCTCCCAAAAAGGAAGGAAAGTATTAATATCGCGCATAAGAACGCCGGTTTGTTAGATGTGTTTGCTCGCACGAACATCATCAATCAAATCGGCGTTCTTGTTTCAGTGTTTCCCGGGATTCCGTGAAGAACCTAAAAAAGAGGCCCGCCAACAGCATGGCTCGGACTCTTCCCAAAGACGCTGCCATCGTCATGACAATGGGCAATCCGCAGATCGCGCCCACGTTGTACAAGGTGTTGAACCAGGCTGCGTCGTCGCTGCTGACCGAAAGGCCACCGGCAATATCAGCCATGGTCAGAATCGCCATGATGGAAAAGGTGGTGCCCGCCACAGCGCCGAGGCTGGAAACCGCAATAGCGTAGTGCACAGGGGGAATATGCTTGAGCATTGCCATCTCAAATCTCCGGACAATAGGTCAACGATCATTGCTTCCCCTGGAAAGCGATGCGATATCGCAAAGCAAGTCCGCTGCTTTCGCCAATCGCTCACGGAAGTATTTAGCGCTTGAAGCGCCGTCATCAACACTTGCACCAGCTGCCCGCTTTCCGGGGTGCCCAGCTTCCGGCGAGTTCCGCAATCAGCTGGTTGGTGGTGGTCAGCGTCACGCCGCCTTTATCCATCCGCCGCAGGGCGATGTCATCGGCCATTACACTCGGTGAGCCGCCACCATCGGCAACCACCTGAACTTCATACCCATCGCGCACCAGGCTCAGCGCCGGATAGACCGTGCAGACGTCGTTGGTGACACCGGCAATGATGAGTTTTTTCCGGCCCGTGGCCTTGACCGCCGCGGCGAAGTTTTCATCGTCCATGGCATTGACGATGCCCAGTCTTTGGACGCGGGACGCAAATGCTTCGGGCAGAATCTCTTCCAGCTCGCTCAGCAGTGGGCCCTGAGCGTGTTCTTCCATACTGGAAGTCAGTACCACCGGAAGCTTCAGAATGCTGGCCGCCTTGGCGAGCATCAGCGCGTTGAGTTTCAGCTCTTCGAACGGAATGGATTTCACCCAGCCCATCGTTCCCACCTGGTAATCAATCAACAGCAAGGCGGCATTGTCGGCACTGAATTTTTCGTAGGTCATGATGATTCTCCTGGCACTACGGTTGGGGCACTAACGCCCCGGGACTGTGATGATCACTCAACGAGGTTGCAGCTTTCCGAACGCACCACGCTGGTAGCCCTCGACGGCCTCGGCCAGCGCTTCTGAAGAGGCAAGCGCCAACGGCCCTTGCCAATACACCGGTTGATGAAGCGGGACGCCAGAAAACAACACGGCCTTGGCGTTTCCCTTGTTTGCACGCAAGGTGACGATGCGATCCTCGCGCTGCGGCAGGTTCACTGGCAGCTTTGGCTCAACGAGGTTGAAGAGTTGGCCATCGACCAACACCTCACCGTCAATCGGCATCACGAACGCAACATGGCCGTCCGGTATCGTGATGCTCACTTCAGAGCCGTCCTCAATGGAAATGTCCAACATGCGCACGTCGGTGGGCAGCGAGAGCGGCGAAGCGACATCCGCGAAAACGCCCAGCGGCACTCTGACTTTGGCCCCCGGCAAATGCACCACAGGTACATCCTGCGCTTCGAGGCTGAATACAAACGGTGCTGCCGCTTGCCGATCCAGTGGCAGGTTGATGAAAATTTGCAGCATGTGCACCGTCTTGCCAGGCTCGGCGGGCACCTCCTCATGCACCACGCCGTTACCCGCCGCAGTCCAGTGCAGACCACCAGGCCGAATCAGGTTGCGGTTGCCCAGCGAGTCGCGGTTATCAATTCCGGTTTCGGAATCAAGAAACACATAGGACACTGCTGAAAAACCAGCATGCGGGTGCGGTGGAAAAGTCGGCCCGCTGATCCAGGCATGGTCGACCGCGAGGAAGGGGTCAATGGGTTCGGCGGACTGACCGCCCCGCAGCGTGAAAGCCCTGAACTGGCTGCCGTGATTCATCCGCTGTAGCCGTGCGACGGTCGTCATGGCAGTTTCCTCAGGAGCTTTGCGCCGGGCTCATGGCCGGGTAATCGATATACCCTTGCGCGCCCGGTGCGTAGAACGTGTCCTTGTCCGGAGCATTAAGCTCAGCGCCTGTGCGAAAGCGCTCGGGGAGATCGGGGTTGGCGAGGAATGCGCTGCCAAAAACCGCCGCGTCTGCCCGGCCCTCGGCGATCAGGGATTCGGCGGAGCGTTGATCGAGTCCGCCACCGATCAGGTAGCTGCCGTCGAACAGTGGGCGCAACACGGCGTGGTAGTCGATGCTGGCGCCGAACAGGGCCACGTGCAGATAGGCGAGCTTCAGCCCGCGCAGCTGCTCGACCAGCCAGGTGTAGGTTTCTTGCGGGTTGGCATCGACGATGTCGTTGAAGTTCATTTCAGGTGAGATCTTCAAGCCAACACGATCGGCACCAATCTCCGTCGAGATGGCGGCCAGCACGTCCAGTACAAAACGAACTCGGTTTTCAACCGATCCACCGTACTCATCGGTGCGCTGATTGCTGCCAGTCGAGAGAAACTGTTCAGGCAGATACCCCGAAGCGGCATGCAACTCGACGCCGTCGAAACCGGCCTCTATGGCCAGGCGCGCCGCCTGCCGATAGCCCTCGATCACCGCGGCAATCTCGACCACGCTCAGCGCATGGGGGGTGACGAAGTCCTGAAGGCCCGTCGCGGTCCAGGTCTGGCCTGCGGGTTTGATCGCTGAGGGTGCCTGTGGCTGGGCGCCATTCGGTAACAGCGAAGGGTGCGAAATGCGTCCGCAGTGCATCAACTGCATGAAGATCCGGCCGCCGCGAGCATGTACCGCTTCGGTGACCTGTTTCCAGGCAGCCACCTGCTCGGCGGTTTCGATACCGGGGGTGCGGACGTAACCCTTGCCCAGGGCGACAGGGAACACCCCTTCAGTGATGATCAACCCGGCACCGGCGCGCTGTGCGTAGTAGGTGGGTACCAGCTCGGTCGGTACCCCGGAGTCATCGGAACGCGAACGAGTCATCGGGGCCGTTTCCGCCGGGCAGCGGAGGCGATGGGGATGCCGAACTCGACGCTGTCCCGGCGGATAAGTGGTCTGGAGAAGGAAATCGGGCTAAGGCTTCTGCATCGCACAACGCGCAAGATCGAGCTGACCGAGGCGGGGCAGTTGTACTTCGATCGCTGCAAACGCATCGTTGACGAAGCCAGGCTGGCCCATGAACAGCTTGGGGAAATGCTGGCTCGACCCAGCGGTGTACTGCGCGCCTCGCTCCCGGTGGATTTCGCCACTATCTACCTGGCGCCGCTGATTGCGGAGTTTGCGCGGCTCTATCCCGGTATCAGCTTCGAGTTCGATCTGACCCCGCGTCAGGTCGATCTGGTGAGTGAGCCGGTCGATGTGGTCATTCGCATGGGCGAGCCTGCGAGTTCGAACCTGATTGCCCGTAAGCTCGCCAGCTTGCGACGCGGTCTTTACGCCTCCCCCCCACTATCTCGAACTGTCCGGTGAGCCTGTTCATCCCTCGGATCTGACCAACCACGAGTGCCTGCGCCTGCGCGGAGCGGGCGCTGACCGCTGGACGCTCTCCAGCAGTGAAGGGGAGGTGGAGGCGGAGGTTGGCGGTCGATTCGAACTCAACAGCGTGGGAATGATTCGGCGTCTGGCGACGCTGGATCTGGGTATCGCGTTACTGGCGCAAGGGATCGCTGCGCAAGACGTTGCCAATGGCACTCTGCGCAGAGTGTTGCCGCAGTGGCAGGCCTCGCCCATCTCGGTTTACTCCCTCACCGAGACGCGGCTGTTGCCGGCGAAAACCCAACGATTTATCGAGTTTCTGCAGGAACGACTCGAAAATTCATAGATTCCGCCTGCTGGGCGAACCATTGCCTGATCTGCGAGCACGCCGGATGAGAGGCGGCTGAGGGTTGCAGGCACAGCGAGTAAATTCCCCTGGTCTTCAACGGGCGGCCGAACGGGACCACGAGCACACCGCGTTCGATAGACTCCTCTGCCAGGGTCAGGTCAGTCACGGCCACCCCCAGACCTCGCGCCGCGGCATCGAGTGCCAACTCGTCGAGGTTGAAGGGTATGTGCCTGTAGTCCTCCAGCGACTTGTTGCCATTGGCTGCCAGCCATTCGATCCAGGCTTGCTTGTCCGCCGACCGATGGAGCAGGGGAAAGCGTACTAGATCCTCCACCGACGTCAGTGGCTGGGATGAGCTGGCCAGGCCAGGGGCGCACACTGGAACCAGCGTTTCCTCGAACAAGGTCAGGCAATCAGGATCGCTGGACGGCTCGGGTAGATAGAGGATGTAGGCATCGCTGTCGCTGGCCGGCTCGACGATCTCCGTCGCCACGGTCTCGATCGACAGGGAAATATCCGGGTGACGCCGGTAGAAGTCGCTGAGCTTGGGCAGCAACCAGCGAACCGCCAGCGACACATGCATGCGTATGCGAAACGCTCGTTTCTGCCCAGAAAGCCGATCCTCGAGCATCTGCAATTGCTCGAGGATCTTCCGGGCGCTGCCAAGCACCTGTTCGCCCTCAGGGGTCAGTCGAATACTGCGGCTGCTCCTCACGAACATCGGTACGCCGAAGTGACTCTCCAACTGCTGAATTTTGCGGCTCACTGCACTTTGGGTCAGGCAGAGCTTTTGCGCAGCTTGGGTGAAGCTGCCCGAATCAGCGACCTCCACCAGGGCTTGCATGGCCTGGAGAGAGGGGACGTGGCGAATTTTATCCATGCGTTTTCAGAATGTCTCGATGATTTTATAACGTTGGTTGAATGACCACAGACCTTATAGATTCTAGCTCTAGCTACCGTCATCTCAAACCACTCATGCAGTTATCGCATGTAGTTCTGCTTTGGATATAGGCGGCTCGCAGAACGACAGTCAAATGAGGTGACGCATGGAAAATGTATGTGGCTGGATTGCGCAAGCTGGTAATTCACCAGGTCGCGCTCGCCTGAGCGGCACGCAAAAAGCCGATTGGCTGGTCATCGGTGCCGGTATCACCGGCCTTTGTGCCGCTCACACGCTTGCCCAAATGCACCCTCAGGCACGCATCGTAGTCGTCGATAGACAGCGGGCGGCGCAGGGGGCCTCGGCGCGCAATTCCGGATTTGTGGTGGCCCACGAACATCCGGGCAATGATGAGCTGATTGGCTGCCAGGGGTTTGCTGATTTTGAAGTGGATACGTCGATTTCCCGTGCCGCCAGCGAAGAGGTGCGCCAGCGCATTGCTCGTCATGACATCCAGTGCGACTTCAGAGACTCCGGCTATTTCTTCGCCGTCAGCGATCCTGGCAAGCTGACCCATGTCGAGTCCAAGCTTGCGACGCTACGAGCCGTCGGTGCTTCTGCGCAATTTCTGCAAGGTGAGCAGCTGATCGAAAAACTGGGAACCCGGCATTACCAGGCTGCAATATGGTGCGGCAAGGGCAACGCACTGCTTCAACCGGCGAAATACGTGAAGGGTCTTCTGGATGCGCTGCCGGAGAATGTGAGCCTTTTTGAGAACACCGATATAACTGGTCTGGAGCGCTTGGGTGAAGGGCGTATTCGCGCCAATGGCATTGATGGAAACATTGAGGCGAAGCAGGTCCTGGTGTGCCTGAACGCCTTCATCTCACGCACGGGGATAGACGACAGCGCAACCTTTCCGATGGAGCTCAGCGCCAGCCTCACGCGGCCGCTCAGCGACGCGGAGTTCCGTGCCATTGGCGGTGTCGAGCCTTGGGGCGTGCTGTCCACCCGGCCACTCGGCGCTACGGTGCGACTGACGCCGGATCGTCGAGTGATGATCCGCAACACGGCGGAATACCGCTCTCGGGATTTGTCCGACAGTGATCTCTTGCACCGTCGAAAACACCATGTGCTGGGCTTGCAGCGACGTTTTCCGTGGTTTACCGAGCAGGATATTCAATACACCTGGACCGGACATCTGAGCGCTTCACGCACCGGGCAACCTTATTTTGCCAAGGTTGAAGAGGGCTTGTTTGCCGTGGCCGGATGCAATGGTTCGGGCGTCGCGCGCGGCACTCTTTGGGGGCGGCTGCTTGCTGAATTGGCATCGGGTGCCAGCTCGCCACTCTTGCAGTCGGTCATGCACAGGGCTCAGCCCGGCTGGCTCCCGCCCCGACCCTTACTCGACATCGGTGCCATGCTTCGAATGCGTGTGGAGGCAGTCAGGGCCAGAACAGAAATCTAGTCAGCCGCAAAAGAATAAAAGCTCCTAAAAAAGGTGATTGAACATGCACGTCAACAACATTTCCCTGGTGGTCTTGCTCACTACGTTTTCGGCAGCCACCTGCGCGGCCGAAGCCGTCAATATTTCCAACTGGAACGGCTACATCGCCGACGATACCCTGACCACTTTCACCAAGGAAACGGGGATCAAGGCGACTTACGACATTCACGACAGCAACGAAGTACTGGAATCAAAGCTGATGACGGGTAGTACCGGTTATGACGTGGTCAGTCCTTCAAACCATTTCCTGTCCAGACTGATTAAGGCTGGGGCTATTCAGAAGCTTGATAAAAGCCAGCTGCCGAACTGGAAAAACCTTGATCCGGCGTTGATGAAGAAACTGGAGGTCAATGACCCAGGCAACCAGTACGGCTATCCGTACATGTGGGGCACCGCGGGTATTGGCTACAACGTTGAGAAAATCAAGGCGATCTTCGGCAACACGGATGTCACCCATTCCTGGAACCTGTTTTTTGATGAGAACAACATCAAAAAGCTGAGCCAGTGCGGCGTGGCGATTATCGATAACCCGACGCAGATCCTGCCGATCACCCTCAATTATCTGGGGCTGCCACCTCACAGCCACGAGCCTGCGGATTACAAAAAAGCCGAGCAGGCATTGCTCAAAATCAGACCCTACGTCCAGTATTTCCACGCCTCCAAGTACATCAGTGATCTGGCCAATGGCAATATCTGCGCGGTGATCGGCTTCAATGGCGACGTTGTGCAAGCGGCTGCCAGCGCCAAGGAAGCCAACAACGGAATCGACATCGCTTATTCGATTCCCGACGAGGGTTCTACTTTATGGCTCGACATGGTCGTGCTGCCCAAGAGCGCACCGCACGAGAAGAATGCCTACACCTACATGAACTACCTGCTCGAGCCGAAGGTCATCGCCAACATCAGCAACAGCATCCATTACGCCAACCCCAACAGTGCGGCGGATGAGTTCGTCATTCCGGCGGTGAAGCAGGACCTGGCGATTTACCCGCCGAAAAGTGTCATGGACAAGTTGTTCACCGTTGAGGATCTGCCCGCCGCGATTGCACGGCTGAGTACTCGTCTGTGGACCAAGTTGAAAACCAATACCTGACGCAATTGAAGTGGTCCCTGGGTTCCGGCGCTGGAACCCAGGCATCACAAAACGTCACGCTCGTTTCGGCAGTTTCCAGTTCGGCCGGATGAAATGGCAGGTGTATCCGTTGGGCAATCTTTCGAGATAGTCCTGATGCTCCGGCTCTGCCTCCCAGAACGGGCCAGCGGGCACAATTTCAGTGACGACCTTGCCGGGCCAGAGACCGGATGCATCCACGTCGGCCGCGGTGTCCTCGGCTACCTCCAGCTGCTTTTCGTCGAGATAGAAGATTGCCGAGCGGTAGCTGGTGCCCATGTCGTTACCCTGGCGATTGGCCGTCGACGGGTCGTGAATCTGAAAGAAAAACTCAAGGATCTGGCGATAGCTGATGACATTCGGATCGAACACGATTTCGATCGCTTCGGCGTGGGTGCCATGGTTGCGGTAAGTCGCGTTGGGCACGTCACCGCCGGAGTAACCCACCCGCGTAGACAGCACGCCCGGTTTTTTCCTCAGCAAATCCTGCATGCCCCAGAAGCAGCCGCCGGCCAGAATTGCAGTTTCAGTTTGCGTGGTCATAGCGCTCACTCCTCAGTGTGCATCGATTTGATCAGATTGTTACGCAGCGTCACGATTGCCTTCTGCATTTGCGTGAACTCGTCCAATGTCAGTCCCGTCGCATCGAGGCCCATTTCCGGGCGGTCTGCGCGCAGGTCTCGTCCGCTTTTGGTCAGGTTGATCCGCACTTGGCGCTCGTCCTCGGGATCGCGCTGCCTTTGCAGAAAGCCCATCGCTTCCAGCTTCTTCAGGATCGGCGTGAGGGTGTTCGATTCAAGAAACAGCTTTTCACCCAGGCTGCCGACGGTCTGATTGTCTTCCTCCCACAGCGCAACGATGGTGATGTATTGCGTGTAGGTCAGACCGAGTTTTTCGAGTAACGGCTTGTAGGCCTTGCCGAAGGCGAGGTTTGTTGAATAGACCGCAAAACACAGGAAGCCGGATAGCTTCAGGTCCGCGGGTACCGCTTTGTCGGTGGATTTCATGTGTCGCCTCGTTCGTCAAAGACTGCTGTCTCGCAAACTTGAAATATACCTCGTGTGCGATGGTGTCGTAAGTGCTCGAACTTCCAATTGTGATCAACGGCCGGTGGCCGGTTCGACGGCAACGTCGAACCGGTCGCGCGGTGCATCACGCCGTGAGGACGTTGAGGGCTACGTCAATGTTGCCTCGGGTCGCCTTCGAGTACGGGCAGATCTGGTCTGCGGTGTGCGCCAGCGTCGTCGCGACGTCGTGCGCCAGGCCCGGCACGCGGAGAGTCAAGCGCGCCTGGAGGAAGTAGTCCGGACCGGTCTGACCCACATCGACTTCGATATCGACGGACAGATCAGACGGCAGCACCACGTTCAGGTCATTGGCCACGAGCCCGACGGCGGCGGTGTAGCAGGCCGACCATGCGCCGGCGAACAGTTGTTCGGCGGTCGGGTGCGGCTGGGTGGCGGCGAACAGGTGCGCGGGCTTCGGGTTTCCGGGCGACGAAAGCTCGATGTCGAGGCTGCCGTTATGCCCGCGCGCGGTGTGGCCAGCGCTGCTGGCGGTGGTATGGGTTTTGCCGGTGGCCAGTACTTTTTCGATCTTGCTCATGGATGATTACCTGAAGGTTTCAATAAAGTTGTAATACGTATGCGCTTTTATCGCATGCGATATATATGTGGTGACAAAAATACCAATCGATGTTAAAGCCGCGCCGTGGGTCAAGCCGTGAGGACGTTGAGGGCTACGTCAATGTTGCCTCGGGTCGCCTTCGAGTACGGGCAGATCTGGTCTGCGGCATGGGCCAGCGTCGTCGCGACATCGTGCGCCAGGCCCGGCACGCGGAGAGTCAGCCGGGCCTGGAGGAAGTAGGCCGGACCGGTCTGGCCCAGATCGACTTCGATGTCGACGGACAGATCGGACGGAAGCTCGAGCTTCATCTCCTTGGCTGCGACGCCGACCGCGGCGATGTAGCAGGCCGACCAGGCGCCGGCGAACAATTGCTCGGCTTTCGGGTGCGGCTGGGTGGCTTCGAACACATGCACGGGCTTGGCGTTTCCAGGCGACGAAAGCTGAATGTCGAGGCTGCCGTTATGGCCGCGCGAAGTGACGCCCGCGCGGCTCATGGTGGTGTGGGTTTTGCCGGAGGCCAGGACTTTTTCGATCTTGCTCATGGGATGAATCCTCAACGTTAGGTTCGGTAAGATTTATTTGTCGTGTGCGTTTAGATCGCATCCGATGTAAGTAATATTCGCGCAGGAGCCCATCGCTGTCAAGAGGTGGTACTCGCTCTCGGCGACGAGTGGTCGGGTCAACGCGGCGTCAGCTTGGGGAGTTGGCGCTTGCTACCGGTTTTGCATCTGCGGATACGACAAAGCCCGCACATGGCGGGCTTTGGAAATCGAGTAGGTGGCCAGTGCTGGTATCCGGCTTACAAGGTTTATCAGGACTCTGACAGAACAGTTTTGTGCTCTTCTGCTTCACACGGCATAAGGGCTGGATCTCAGCGCGGAGATCTTTCTAACCGTGTACCCTTCGGAACGCGCCCCACGTCTCCTTGCTATCCTTATTGCGCATCAGTCTGCGTCTTCACCTACAACCTCAGAATAGCAAAAGGTCGAAAAAGCTGGCCGGGACTTTTTAGATCGATTTCATCCAGGGGTAAGAGCGGCAGGATGGAAAAATGCTATCGCCAATCGAACATTGTCATTCAAGGACTAACCCATGCTTTTAAGCAAACGCGATCAGGCGCATATCGAGCGTCGCCTGGTGGCTACCCTGACCGAGGCGTGCGAGACGGCCAAAGCGGAAATAGTGGGGTTCTCCTGGCTGACCCACGAGATCGATTACGCGGTGTTCCCTTCCAGCCTGATGGTTGTCTGGATCTTCGATACGCAAGCCAATAAGGACCGGGCCCTGGCCAGTGGGCAGGGCGAACGCATGGTCGAACTGACTGCCGTGGCACTGGGTGAGGCGGATGTTCTCGTAAGCCCGGTATCGGCCCATGTGCATTTCGATTCCGAAGAGCAATGTCAGCGAGCCAATGCCGGAAACTGGCAACAACGCTTGGCGCGCAAGCGCTCGACTCGGGGTTGAAGCGTGGCCAAGGATATCGAAAACCCTTGTATTTCAGTTTGCCAGTTGAATGGTGAACTGTGTGTGAGTTGTGGCCGCACCAAGGAGGACATCAGGAAATGGAAGCGCATGAAGCGACCCGAAAAGATGGCCGCAGCGCAACGAGCAAGCCTGCGCCTGAAAAGTCTTCAAAAAAGCAACGCTTGAGCCTTTGGCCCAATTTCGGACAAGCCATGCTCCCGTCTACGCGTTCTGAATTGCTTCAGCATCCCGTAGAATCGAATCCCCCAACGCCAGGTCATCAAGCGAGCTCCTGCCACCTCATGCAAACCCCCACCCAACGCCCCCTCTGGCAAACCTATCTCCTATTCCTGGCCCCCATGGTCCTCTCCAATTTCCTCCAATCCATGTCGGGCACGATCAACAGTATCTACATCGGACAAATGCTCGGCACTCAAGCCTTGGCGGCCGTGTCCGGCATGTTTCCCATCGTGTTCTTCTTCATCGCTTTGGTCATCGGCCTCGGTGTGGGGGCGGGCGTATTGATCGGTCAGGCCTGGGGCGCGCGTGAGCCGGCGATGGTAAAGGCCATCGCCGGTACGACGTTGCTGTTGGGGGCGATGATCGGATTGGTGGCGGCGGTGTTGGGGAGTGTGTTTGCGCGGCCGGCGTTGCAGGGGTTGGGGACGCCGGTTGATGTGTTGGAGGATGCGGTGGCGTATGCGCAGGTGATGATGTGGATCATGCCGTCGCTGTTGGTGTTTGTGCTGTTTACGCAGTTGCTGCGTGGGGTGAGCGATACGCTGTCGCCGCTGTTGGCGTTGGTGGTGTCGACCTGTGTCGGGCTGGCGCTGACGCCGGCGTTGATTCGCGGCTGGCTGGGGTTGCCGCCGATGGGAATTCAGAGTGCGGCGTTTGCCGGGTTGGCGGGTAACCTGGCGGCGATGGGGTGGCTGGCGTGGCGGTTGATTCGCAAGGGGCATCCTTTGGCGCCGGATCGGGCGTTTTTTGCGGCGATGCGGTTGGACATGGACATCCTCGGCAAGGTGCTGCGCATCGGGTTGCCCACGGGGTTGCAGATGGTGGTGATTTCGTTGTCGGAGTTGGTGATTCTGGCGCTGGTCAACCAGCACGGTTCCCAGGCGACGGCGGCGTATGGGGCGGTGACGCAGATCGTCAACTATGTGCAATTCCCGGCGCTGTCGATTGCGATCACAGCATCGATTCTCGGCGCCCAGGCCATCGGGGCCGGGCGCATTGAGCGTATCGCGCTGATTTTGCGCACGGGGCTGTTGATCAACGTTTGGCTGACCGGTGGGTTGGTGGTGTTGGGTTACCTGCTGTCGCACTGGCTGCTGGGGTTGTTCCTCACCGATCCATCCACCCAGGCCATGGCCCAACACCTGTTGCACATCATGCTCTGGAGCATGCTGGTGTTCGGTTTCCAGGCGATCATCGGCGGCACCATGCGTGCCAGTGGGACGGTGCTGGTGCCGATGGCGATTTCAGTGTTTTGCATCCTTGGCGTGGAATTGCCGATGGCCTATCTGCTGGATGCGCGCTTCGGGTTGCAAGGGGTGTGGATGGCGTTTCCGGTGGCTTATCTGAGCATGCTGGCGTTGCAGACGGCCTATTACAAAATGGTTTGGCAGTATCAGAAGATTGAACGGTTGGTGTAAGAGGGCGCCCGGGTTGCCGCCAGGATCGAAACCTTGGGCTGTTCAAACGGCGTGCTCGGGCCTGAATCCTTGGTGTCCGACAGGGCCCCATCGCGAGCAGGCTCGCTCCCACAGTTGATCTTCAGCGAACACGGGATTGGAGTACGACTGCGGCCTGGTGTGTGCGGGCTTGCTCGCGAAGAACGATGATGCGGTCCAGTAGACAGACTTCAATCAGAATCTTGTTTGGGTCCGGCGAAAGCTCATCGGTGATTGACACACCGCCATCACGCCCTGAGCCTTTCCGTCAACTCGGTTTGGCCTTGTCCGGCTCGCTGATTAACGGCTCGCTCAGAGCCTTTCGATCCGCCTGATCAATGCTCTTTGGCCTTCTTGATCCTGAATAGAATCAACAGCAGGATGGCGATGGCCAGAGGGGTCATGGCCAACATGGACTCTCGTGGGGAAACGTTCGCCCCCAACAGGTTCAATCCCGAGTACACAAGCTTGAGCAGGCTCAGCAGATAGTAGGTGATGGCGATAATCGACAGGCCTTCCACGGCGCGCTGAATCTTGATCTGGGCATCGGCTCGGCTGTTCAGGTTTTTGAGGATTTCCGAGTTCTGTTCTTCCATTTCGACCTGCACCCGCGCCTGCAGCAGGTCGCCAAGATTGGCCACGCTTTTGGCCAGGTGCTCCAGGCGCTGCTCGGTGGCGGCACAGAACCTGACGGTGGGCTTGAAGCGCCTTTCGATGAAGACGCCAAGGCGCTGGCAATCCCCCACGTGACTCTCCCGCAGTTCGCCAAGGCGCTCGAATACCAGCTGGGCGTAGGCCTGGGTGGCGCTGAAGCGGTGGCGGGTCTTCGCCGTGCTGCTGACGACTTGTGCCGAGAGGTTGGCAATGTCGGCCAGCAGGATTTTGGCGTTTGCGCTGTCGGAGCCGGCATTGCGCTCGGAGAGGGTGACCAATGTCTTGTCGAAGACATCAAGTTGGGCGCTTAAGGTCTTGGCAGTGGTCAGCGACAGCGAGGCCATCATCCGATAGGTCTCGATTTCCAGCAGGCGTCTGATCATCCGTCCCTGACGATAGGCATTCAGGCGACTATTGACGAACAGAAAGCGGTTCGCGCCATCATCGTTCAGACGAAAATCGCTCCAGACCACGGCATCACCCCCGCCCACGCAAGAGCCGCAAGGGTCTTTGAAACCGTAACTCGAAAGGTCAATGGTGGTTTCTGCGCGCACCACAATCTGCACGGAGTTGATCAGTTGCTGCAAATGCGGCTTGACCCTATTCGCCAGCGACTCGGGCAACGATGTCCATGTCAGGTCATTGCTCGACGAGGTAACCACCAGGGTGAGGGTAAAGAACTCAGTGTGGCGTTCCCATTTCAACGGGTTGCCGTCGAGCAGAGTGATGCCCTGGGCAGCGTTCGGGTCGAAGGGGGCAGGGCAGCAGCTTTTCAGCAGCGCATTGCACTCGGGATCCCCGCCGAGGAAGGCCAGATGAAACACGTGGGCCGGCTCGTCGAAGTACAGGGACGGGCGAGCGTGCAATTCATTGTGCAGGGTTTGTCTTTGCTGATGCATGCGGTTGAGACCGTGTTGATATTGTTTTTGGTTGTTGATGGGACAGGTTGACGGACTCAGGAGTCACCGATTTTGTTTCCACTATTTCTACAGGCGATGCCGACGCTGGGGGCCAGTGTCTGCGCACTAAACGCCCCATCCCTCCCTCACCGCCCGTCGAATCCCCTCCAACAACATCGCAAACGCCGGATTGTCATTATTCTCGCGCCAGATCAAATGCAGCTCGCTCTGTACACCTTCGCCCAAATCGATATCACGAAACACCACATTCTTGAACACCACGCTGCTGGCGCAACGAGGCACTAGCGCCAACCCCATTCCGGCGTTGACCAGGGCCAGGATCGTCAGTGATGAGCCGAGCCATTGCACGTATTCCGGGGCGACGCGGGCAGAGCGGAGCATACCGGTCAGCAGTTCGTTGAAGGGTGGGTAGGCGGCGTGGGAGTACATTAGGAACGGTTGCGCATCGAGGTCTTTGACGGACACGGTGTGTGTGCTGGCCAGTCGGTGTTGGCTGGGGACGGCCAGGACGAACGGCTCGCGCACCAGGCATTCGGTGGCGTAGCCCGGCTCCAGCAAGGGCGCGCGGACAATGCCCAGGTCGATACGGCGGGCGCGAAGGGCTTCGTGCTGCTGGTAGGTGTTCATCTCCGACAGATCGATTTTGACATGGGGCTGTTTGAGCCGTGCTTCAGCGATGACCTTGGGCAGGAACTCGTACACCGCGCTGCCAACGAAGCTGATGTTGACCGAGCCGATGTCGCCTTCGGCGAAGCGGCGGGCGGTTACTGCGGCTTGCTGGGCGCGTTCCAGCAGATTCTGGGCTTCGATGAAAAACGCGCGGCCGGCAGCGGTCAGGGCGACGCTGCGGGTGGTGCGGGTGAACAGCTCGACGCCCAGGTGATGCTCCAACAGTTGAATCTGCCGGCTGAGGGGCGGTTGAGTCATGTTCAGCCGTTCGGCGGCACGCCGGAAGTTGAGTTCAGTCGCCACGGTGGTGAAACAGCGCAGTTGAGTCAGTTCGAACATTGATCTAATCCAGGTATCAATCGAATGCCAAGTTAGATTAGACGGGATCAATGCCTGCGTCCATGATCGCCGTGTCCCTAAAAAAACAATGATCGGGAGTTGCCCTTGAATACCCTCCAGAATCCGCCGGACCCGAATCTACTTGCCCGCGCAGCGGCCAAGGTGAAGCGCCATGTACTACCGCTGTTCGTGGTGATGTTCATCGTCAATTACATCGACCGGGTCAACATCGGCTTCGTCCGTAGCCATTTGGAAACCGACCTGGGCATTGGTGCCGCTGCCTATGGTTTGGGCGCCGGGCTGTTCTTCATCGGTTACGCGATATTCGAAGTCCCCTCCAACATGCTGCTGCAACGCTACGGTGCTCGCGCCTGGCTGACGCGCATCATGTTCACCTGGGGCGCAGCCGCCATGGCCATGGCGTTTGTGCGCGGCGAAACCAGCTTCTATGTGCTGCGTTTTATTCTCGGTGCAGCCGAAGCGGGCTTTTTCCCCGGGATCATTTACTACTTCACCCAATGGCTGCCAGCGTCCGAGCGCGGCAAGACTATGGCGATCTTTCTCAGCGGTTCAGCCATCGCCTCGGTCATTTCCGGGCCGATATCGGGGGCACTGCTGCACATCAACGGTTTGAGCCTGCACGGTTGGCAGTGGATGTTCCTGATTGAAGGTTTTGCCTCCATCGTGCTCTGCGGTTTTGTCTGGTTCTGGCTGCAATCCCATCCGCGGGAAGCGAAATGGCTGAACCCAGAAGAAAAGGCCGCATTGATTAGCGCCATCGCGCAGGAACAGCAGGCACGCGAAGCCGTGCAGACGGTCAAGCCGTCCATGTTCAAACTGCTGGCCGACCGGCAGATCGCACTGTTCTGCTTCATCTACTTTTCCATCGCCTTGACCATCTATGGCGCCACGTTCTGGCTGCCGAGCATGATCAAAAAGATGGGCAACCTCGGCGACTTCCAGGTCGGCCTGTTCAACTCGATTCCGTGGATCATTTCGATCATCGCGATGTATGGCTTCGCCGCCATGGCCAGCAAATGGAAATACCAGCAGGCCTGGGTTGCAGTCACGCTGGTAATTGCAGCGTTCGGCATGTTCATGTCCACCACGGGCGGGCCGATCTTCGCCTTCGTCGCCATCTGTTTTGCCGCCATTGGTTTCAAGGCTGCCTCAGCCTTGTTCTGGCCGATTCCCCAAGGCTATCTGGACGCCCGCATCGCCGCAGCGGTGATCGCCTTGATCAACTCCATCGGCAATCTCGGCGGGTTCGTCGCCCCGACTGCATTCGGTTTTCTGGAGCAGACCACTGGCTCCATCGAAGGCGGCCTGTATGGCCTGGCGGCCACTTCACTGGTGGCGGCCGTAGTGATCTTCTTCGCCCGCACTGCACCGCGTGGTGACGCGCTCCGCTCGCTGACCGGCAAACCGGCCGAAGACACTGCGCCAAAACAATCCATCAGTCATCAAGCCTTGAGTTCAGGTCCAAAGGGAGCCGCTTCTTGAAAATCAAACGAGTCACCGTCACCCCCATCGCTTTTCGTGATCCGCCGCTGCTCAACGCCAGTGGCATTCACGAACCCTTCGCGCTGCGCTCGATCATCGAGATCGAGAGCGACAACGGCTACATTGGCCTGGGTGAGAG
The DNA here is from genome assembly GCF_059716055.1 of Pseudomonas sp. LBUM1658. Classification (NCBI taxonomy): domain Bacteria; kingdom Pseudomonadati; phylum Pseudomonadota; class Gammaproteobacteria; order Pseudomonadales; family Pseudomonadaceae; genus Pseudomonas; species Pseudomonas sp. LBUM1658. The sequence goes on along the minus strand of NZ_CP166798.1, from coordinate 4,095,598 downwards.
CTACGGCGACGCCCCGGCGCTGGCGATTCAGCAGCAGCTGCAAAATCAGCTGATCGGGCTGGACCCGTTCAACCTCAATCAATTGCGCGCCATCGTGCAGGCCACCGTGGCGGCGAACAAACCCGTCAGCATTGCCGGAGCGGAACTGGCGCCGGGCTCCCATGCCAGCAAAGCGGTGAGCAACGCGTATTCGGCGTTCGAAGTGGCCTTCCTGGATCTACAGGCGCACTCGTTGAACGTGCCACTGGTGGATTTGCTGGGCGGTGCGATCCGCGATGAGATTCCATTCAGCGCCTATCTATTCTTCAAGTACGCACGGCACATTGATTCACCTTACAAGCCCGACAGTTGGGGCGAAGCCCTGAACGAAGAGCAGATCGTCGCCCAGGCCCGCCGCATGATCGAGGCCTACGGTTTCAAGAGCATCAAGCTCAAGGCCGGCACGCTGGCGCCGGAACACGAAGTGTCGTGTATCAAGGCGTTGAAAAAGGCCTTCCCCGGCTACCCGCTGCGCATAGACCCGAACGGCAACTGGTCCCTGGAAACCTCGATTCGTATGGCGGAACTGTTGGGTGACGACTTGCAGTATTACGAAGACCCGACACCCGGCCTGGAGGGCATGGCCGAGCTGCACAAGCGTACTGGCCTGCCGTTGGCGACCAATATGGTGGTCACCGACTTTGATGAGTTCCGCCGCAGCGTGGCATTGAATAGCGTGCAGATCGTCCTCGCCGATCACCACTACTGGGGTGGCCTGCGCGACACTCAGGCGCTGGCCAAAATGTGCCAAACCTTTGGCCTTAGGGTGTCCATGCATTCCAACTCGCACCTGGGTATCAGCCTTATGGCCATGGCCCATGTCGCCGCCGCGGTGCCCAACCTGGATTATGCTTGCGACACGCATTACCCCTGGCAGGAACCGGATGAAGAAGTGATCAAGGGCGGCAAAATACCCATAGTCGATGGCTGCGTGAAGATCACCCGTGCGCCCGGGTTGGGGCTTGAACTGGATCACGATCAATTGGGCAAGCTGCATGACCAATACTTGACTTGCGGTATTCGACAGCGCGATGACGTGAAACAGATGCAGCGTTACAAGCCGGAGTGGAAGACGATCAAACCGCGTTTTTGAGCCAGCCTGATGCGACCCCTGATTGTACGACGCTTGATTCAGACGCTGGAACCTCTGTAGGAGCGAGCTTGCTCGCGATGGACGTTAACGATTACGCGTGTTGTCTGAATAAACGCGCCGCCCTTGAGTCCATCGCGAGCAAGCTCGCTCCTACAGGCATAGGGCACATTGCTGGCCCCTTTGCCTCCGGGTTTTTGTAAGAATTATTTTTCTTTCAGCAGGTTAGGCGTGGCGGCATGCGGATTTTTGTATTTGCCCTGGCAACATGCGTTTTGACTGGCGCCGCGATTTCGGCTCAGGCAAAGGAGTTGAGTAAAAACGATCGCTTCATGTGTAGCTGGGGTTCCGGCATCGCTGGAACTGCGCAGGCAACGAAGCTTTCCGGAGTGAGCCTTTACGGCGCACGACGCAAGCTCCAGGCACGCAAATTCACTCAGCCCTGGATGCGAATGATGGCGATGGGCATCACCGAGCAAACCTATGACAGCAGTTCCCGCATGCAGCCTGCCAGCGTCAAGCAAGCGTACTATGAGGGCTGCATCAAGCATGAGTTGGCGCGCCGTTAGCTCGCCATGTCAGCCGCGTCTTTCAACCACGCAGCGCAGGTTTCACTACACCCTTTGCTCAGCCTGATGTGGCCAGCTCTTCGAGCCGTTGCTGCGTCAGCGGTCTGTACGTGGTTTTTTTGTATTTCCATGTATCTATCCGGTCTGCGTACACCCGTGCTTTTAAAACTCATCGCACCCAAATTCGCCAGTGGAAACCCAGCCGACCTTATGTTGTATGGGGGATAGTGCTGGCTGGTGGACAGCGCGGAGTGCGCCGTAGAAGACAAGGGGTTCGGCATACTCCATTGAGATATGACGGAATCGCCACATGAAGGAGTTACGTTTTGTTATCAGTTGATAAGCGTTTATCTGAGTTGGAGCTCAACGATGTTTGGGGTGGCTTCAAACAGTTATTTCCCATTTCTTTCTTTGTCATTGTCTTCGGGGTGGCCTTTGGTCTTGCTGCCGCACAGACAGGACTGAATGATTCTTCGATTGTCATGATGAGCAGCCTGGTGTTTGCCGGGGCATCACAGTTTGCCGTGCTCAAACTGTGGGGAGACCAAGTGTCCCTTATTCCGTTGATTATCACGGTATTTGCCGTCAATGCCCGGCACCTTTTGATGGGGGCGACGTTATATCCCTGGCTGCGCGAACTACCGCGTGCGAAGCGTTACGGTGTGATGCTGGTTGTATCGGACGCCAATTGGGCAATGTCCATGCAGGCATTCAGTCGTGGTGAGCCGGGTCTGGGTCTTCTATTCGGTGGCGGCATTGCGCTTTGGTCAGCCTGGATATCAGGCAGTTGGCTGGGCCTGTATTTTGGCAGTGCGATTCACGATCCGGTGAGCTTGGGACTGGACATGGTGATGGGTTGCTTCCTGCTAGCCATGGTGGTCGGCGGGCAGAAAAACCTGCGTATGTTAATCATCTGGGTAGTAGCTGCCTGCTCATCACTATGGGCTTACTGGTACCTGCCTGAAAACACTCATGTAGTCGTAGGGGCATTAGCCGGCGGCATTCTGGGTGCTTTATGGATGGAGAAAAAAATTGAGCATTGAAACCACCGGCTTCGGCACACTCATCATTGTTTTGATAATGGCAGTGGTAACCCTTGCAACGCGTTGGGGCGGCATTTTTGTGATGTCATTCGTCCGCATTAATTATCGGGTACAGCTGTTCATCAGCGCCATGTCCGGGTCGGTGTTGGTGGCACTTCTTGCTCCGCTGGCGGTTGCTGGTGACAACGGTGCGCGACTAGCCTTGTTAACCACGGCGATCGTCATGCTGCTTCTCAAAAAACCCTTGCCAGCGATCGCGGCAGGCATAGTCGCAGCGGCCTTATTCAGGCAGCTATGAGTTAACTGTTTCGCTATTGGGCGCCTTGCAGCTACATCCGTTCTGCGAAAGCAGTCAAGCCTTGACCCAGCGTTGACGGCTCCAGCTGCTTAAACTATCGACGGCGAATACCAGTAACAGCATGGCCAGAATTACCGTGCTGGCTTGAGCTTCCTGGAACAGGCTGAGGCTGACATAGAGCATTTGCCCCAAACCACCGGCGCCGACGAAGCCGAGCACACTGGCCATGCGGATATTGTTTTCCCAGCGGTACAGGATGTAGGCCACTAGCTGTGGCCACAGGTTGGGCAGTGTGCCGTAACAGAACGCCCATACGGCATTGCCGCCCTGTAAGCGGATTGCTTCGGCGGGTTCTGGTGGGGTGTTTTCCAGTGCTTCGGCGAACAGCCGGCCGAGCACGCCGGTGGTGTGCAGGGCTAATGCCAGGGTGCCAGCGTTGGGGCCGAGTCCGGCGGCAAGGACCATCAGCGCGGCCCACACCAGTTCCGGAACCGCGCGCAAGGCGTTGAGCACCAGACGCGACGCGCTCTGCAGCGGCCAGCCGAAGCGCCCGGCCGCGGGCAATGCCAATAGCAGCCCGAGTACCGCCGCGAGCAGGGTGCCAAGGGCGGACATGGCAATGGTTTCCAGGGCGCCATGGCCGATGGCTTGCAGATGACCGGAGCTCAGGTCCGGGCTGAGAAAACGCTGCGCATAAGCGCCCATCTGCTTCAGGTTGCCGGCGCCGCCGAGCTCGCCGAGTTCGATGCCCAGGTAGATGAAAGAGGCGACGACCGCTGCACCGATGCAGAGGACCAGTACCAGGTTGAACAGGCGATTCATGCCAGCCTCCAGCGCAGCAGGCGGCTGAGTTGATCGGCGAGCAACACCAGTACGAGGAATGTCAGTAACAAACTGGCCACTTCACCGCCGGCGAACATGCGTAACGACAGATCCATTTGCTGGCCCAGACCGCCGGCACCGACGAAGCCCATCACCACCGAGGCGCGGATTGCGCATTCCCAGCGGTATACCGTGTATGACAGCAGCTCCGCAGCGACATTGGGCAGGATCCCGTAGAAGAAGGCTGGAAGCCGACCGCTGCCGGCCTGCAGGAGCGCGTGGGCCGGGCGCTGGTCGACCGACTCGAAAATTTCCGCGTAGACCTTGCCCAACATGCCGCTGTAGGTAATGGCAATGGCCAGTACCCCGGCAGTCGGGCCGAGGCCGACGGCGCGCACGAACAGCAGGGCCCAGACGATTTCCGGCACGCTGCGCAGGAAGATCAGTAAACCGCGTACAGGCCAACGCAGCAGTTGGCCCCAATAGCTCGGGTGGCCGGCACGGGAGGCAGCAGACAGCGACAGAGCACGACTGGCCAGCAGGCTGGCGGGGACTGCCAACAGCAACGCCAGGGCCATGCCGGCCGTGGCGATGGCCAGGGTCTGCAAGGTGGCTTGCAACAACAGCTCAATGAACTCCTCGCCATGGGCCGGTGGCCAGAAGGCTGATACAAACTTGCCCATCTCGCTCTGACTGTCACTTGCTACCAGTACGCCCAGGTCCAACTCGCTGTAGCGGATGCCAGGCCACAGCAGGGCAAGGGCCAGCAGGCTGAGCAGCAAGCGGGGGCGGGTGGCGGGATCTCGGGTATCGTGCGTCAGCATCGGGGAATCTGCACACTCAAGGGTGCCGGAGGAACCGGCGAGAATTGCAGCTGTTCGTTGGCGTAGAGCTTGTCGAGCAGCTCGCGGTCGACAGCGCTGGCCGCAAGGTCGAACAGGACCTGTCCATCACGTAAGCCGATGATCCGCGAAAAATGCGCCAGCGCCAGCTCCACCGCATGCAGGCTGGCAACCAGGGTGACGTTGTGCTCCCGGGCATGGCGGCAGAGCACCGAAAGCGTGTGCTCGGCCAACACTGGGTCCATGGCCGATACCGGCTCATCGGCCAGCAACACCTCGGGCGCTTGATACAACACGCGGGCAATGCCCACGCGCTGTAGCTGTCCACCGGACAGTTGCTGGCATTGCGCGAACAACTTGTCACTCAGGTCCAGCCTGGCCAATGCCGCGAGTGCGCCCGGAATATCCAGCGGATGCAGCAGGTTCAGCAGGCTCTTGCCCAGACCCCACTGACCGATCTTTCCGGCCAGAACTGCGGTAACCACGCGCTGGCGTGGTGGCAGGGGTGGCGACTGATGCACCAGACCGATGCGAGCGCGCAGACGCTGACGCTGACGTGCAGAAAGACGCCAGGCTCGCTCGCCGAGCACCTGCAGCTCGCCGCTACTCGGTCGCAGGGCGGTGGCCAGCAGGTTGAGCAGGCTCGACTTGCCTGCGCCGGACGGGCCGATGATGGCGACCTGTTCGCTTGCACCGATGTGCAGGTCCACGCCACGCAGCGCCTGGACGCCGTTGCCGTGGGTAAGGCTGACCTGGGTCAGATGCAAGGTCATTTGAGCAGTTCGGCGGCGCGTGCGGCTTCCTCGATACCCTTGTAGTTCTCAGGCTTGGTTTCGATGAATCGGCTGGCGGCCTGCAGATCCAGAATCTCCTTGTCCTTAGGGTTCGCCGGATCGAGAGCAATGAAGGCTGCCTTTATCTTGGCCGCCAGCGCTGGGTCGAGGGTCCCGCGCACAGTCCAGTTGTAGTCGTAGTAGGCCGGGGTGGTCGCAAACACTCTGACCTTGGTGGTGTCGACCTTGTCGGCGGCGACCAGTTTTTCCCACACGCTGGCGTTAAGTACCCCGGCGTCCACCTTGCCGGCCTGGACCCAGGCGACGGTAGCGTCATGGGCGCCGGAGTAGCCTACGCGACTGAAGTAGCTTTCCGGCTTGATGCCGTCCTGGAGCATGAAATAGCGCGGCATGAGGCTGCCTGAAGTGGAGGACACCGAGCCGAATGCAAAGGTCTTGCCCTTGAGATCGGCGAGGGACTTGACGGCTGGGTCGGCGGTGATGAACTTGCTGGTGAATTGGGCGTCCTGTTCGCGCTGTACCAGCGGTATGGCATTGCCGGTTTTCAGGCGTGCCTGCACGAACGTGAAGCCGCCCAGCCAGGCCAGGTCGATTCGGTCGGTGGCGAGCGCCTCGACCACGGCCGGATAGTCGCTCACGGGCACGAACTCGACCTTCATGCCCAATCGTTGTTCCAGATAGGTGCCAAGCGGCTTGAACTTGCGAAGCAGTTCGGTAGGGGCTTCATCGGGAATCGCGCTGACTTTCAGGGTGTCGGCGGCCTGCGCCAGCAGGTTGCAAAATGACAAAATCAATCCGACGGCCAATGCCAGGGGACGTTTGAACATGGAAGTTCTCCGGTACATTAACGCAAGAATGTCGAGGCGCCTGGCACAAGATGATTGCTGCATGGCGCTTCGTGAGGGTAGACGAAGCGGAGCGAAATTGACTGCTTTTGGCCCAATTGCTATCTGTCGCGAAGGGTGGCAATCGACCCTTGGCGGTCGGCATAGTGGTCGAAACGCCCGGCGATGGGGAAGTTGCACTGCGGACAGCGACCGCCTGCCGTCACCTGGTAGTGCAGGATGCGGTGCCAGTCTCGCACGATCAATGGCTCGCCGCAGCCCGGACAAGAAGTCGTGCCGCCCTCAGCATCATGCACATTGCCCGTGTAGGCATAGCGTAGCCCTTGTGCACAGGCTATCTGTCGGGCGCGGGTGAGCGTCGCCGCCGGAGTCGGCGGTGTGTCGAGCATCTTGAAATCGGGGTGGAAGGCGGTGAAGTGGATGGGCACGTCCGGCCCCAGCTCCTTGAACACCCAGGCGCACAGTGCGTCGATTTCATCATTCGAATCGTTGTAGCCCGGAATCAGCAAGGTGGTAATTTCAGTCCAGACCTCGGTTTCATGATGCAGATAGACCAGGGTATCCAGCACTGGCTGCAGATGCGCGCCGGTGAGTTTGAAATAGAAGTCGTCGGTAAAAGCCTTCAGGTCGACATTCGCCGCGTCCATCACCGCGAAGAATTCGCGCCGGGGCGCGTCGTGCACATAGCCCGCGGTCACTGCCACCGTCTTGATGCCGTGCGTATGGCAAGCGTTTGCTGTATCGATGGCGTATTCGGCAAAGATCACCGGATCGTTGTAGGTGAAGGCCACGCTGCTACAGCCCGACCTTTGCGCAGCCAGGGCTATCTGCTGCGGGCTGGCCTGATCCATCAGACGGTCCATGTCCCGCGATTTGCTGATATCCCAGTTCTGGCAAAACTTGCAGGCGAGATTGCAGCCCGCCGTGCCGAAGGAGAACACCGCCGAGCCGGGGAGGAAGTGGTTGAGCGGTTTCTTCTCGATAGGGTCGATGCAAAAGCCCGATGAGCGGCCGTAGGTGGTCAGCACCATTTGCCCGCCTTCGCGCATGCGCACGAAGCAGGCGCCGCGCTGTCCGTCCCGCAGCTTGCAGTCACGAGGACAGAGGTCGCACTGAATTCGGCCATCGGGCAGGTTGTGCCACCAGCGGCCCGAGTAATGTCCAGACAGGTCATTCATAGCCAGGCTCCTACCGCTTGCCGACTGTGTCGCACGCCAGACGGATATCCGTATGCCAGAAGTCGGCGGGCGCGTTTCAGCAGTGTGCGCTCCCCACTGGTGGTGGGAAGCTGCCGTTGAAAGGGTATTTCGCAACTATGTCATCGATAGGCAACCGAGGTCCCTGTGGTCTTCAGCGTTTCGATCGCACTCGATGTCGGTATCGGTGTTGATTTTACCTGATTCTGAAGGGAGGGTTCCCACGCTTGGGGAGTTCACCTCAGCGGCTACTGAGTGAAAAATAAAGGACCTGTGTTGGTAATTCGAGTCCGACTGCCTGCGCTGCTAGAATCCACGTATCAGTCCCAGTTTTGGAGAACCAGGATGATCAGCAAGAACATGATTTGTCTTTGGTACGAAGGCACCGCGTTGGACGCTGCGAAGTTCTACGCCGAGACGTTCTCGGACAGCGCTGTGGGAGCTGTCCATCGCGCGCCTGGCGACTATCCGGCGGGCAAGGAGGGCGATGTCTTGACGGTCGAGTTCACGGTGATGGGCATCCCTTGTCTCGGACTGAACGGGGGTCCGGTATTCAAGCACAACGAAGCTTTCTCGTTCCAGGTTGCGACCGACGACCAGGCCGAAACGGACCGCTTGTGGAACGCGATTGTCGGAAACGGCGGCGAGGAAAGTGTATGCGGCTGGTGCAAGGACAAGTGGGGCCTGTCGTGGCAGATCACTCCACGCGTTCTGACGGCTGCGATAACCAATCCTGATCGAGCGGCGGCCAAACGCGCGTTCGAAGCCATGATGGAGATGAGAAAGATCGACATCGCTGCGATCGAAGCGGCGCTGGAGCGTTAACCAGCGCTGCTGGGGTAGGGTGCTTGGACATGTCAGATGCTGGCCGGTGCTGAAGCCAGGCGCTGCACTGGAAAACTGTAGCCGGCAGCTTTCGGCCCAGAGTGTGTAAAAACGCGACCACGATCTTGCGAATGAGGAACGGAGCTATGTGTGTTGCCTAATGGAATTGCGAGCAAAGGTGCAGTACCTTGTATTTGTAACACCCTCGTGTCGCAATCCGGTTCAGGTTGAGAGGTGTATTTCATGAACAACATCGTCTACATCGTCGGGGCAGTTGTGATCGTCCTGTTTATTCTGTCGTTCATCGGGTTTGCATAGGTTCGAAGACCGTTATTCATCGTTTGTCTTCGATTTACCCTGACGTGGACGTCCGCCTCATCACCATTCCTTCGATGATGGCACGGGCGTCACCCGCCACACGACGTTGCCGAAATCGTCCGCAACCTGCTGTCGGTTAACGCGGCGTTTGCGCATGGCTGCCAAGCGCCGATTTCTGCCATTCACGACTGGCCACTTGGGCAGACGCTTACCATCACACCACCAGAAGCGGCTATAACAATGAGCGCGAGAAAACAGACCAACTGAACGCAAAAGAAGGTAAACCGAACCGCCACGAACGTATCGGTTTGCACATGGGATACGTGAACCAGAGACTGGCACACGCGAGCGATCAGGACGATTATGGACAAGTAGCTCACTGCAGGGCCGTCGATACCAAGGGCTGAAATCACCAACACGATGGCGCCAAAGACAGGCAGATTTTCCACACAGTTCGCGTGTGCTCTTGTCCCGCGCCGATACCAATCCTCGCCTTCGAGCTGATCGCTTCGGAAAGAGGCAATCGGAACATTCGAGAACAAGATTCTGACCCAACGATACACCCCGACGGTTGCCATCAACAGCAGCAAAGTCCAGGTCGCAAATCCAAGCAACATCCACATCGGTATTGTCATGGCTGCCAGCCTCGATAAATAATTTTCAGCACGTCATTCCACAACCGCGCGGTCGGTCGCGCCCTGTCGATCAATTGCTCATGATCGGTGCCAGTGCGGTCTGAATCAGGGACATCTGTGCGGGTGTTGTCATGCGCGTAAGCAGCCGGCCAAAGTGTGGATGCTGCACGCCCGAGATAATGTATTGCCAGCGGTAGGCGCTCAGCACGCAGGCGTTGATTTGCGCTGTCTCATCGACACTGAACGATCGTGAAACATTTCGAATAAAGTAGTCGGCATCGGATGCCGATTGTGCCTGCAGGATTGCGTCGACGGCCGCCACCAGCGCAATCAGATCGTTTACTGCCTGGTCGCACTCGGCTGGCGAGAGTTTCGCGTGCTCCGCCTTCCACTCCAGTTCATCGACTACGACGTGCCGGCTTTCATCCTTCCAGTGAAATTTGAAGACATCCTTGAATAGTGGGCACAACTCCTCGCGCGGGGCGATGCTTTGCGCGTAGTGCGCCTGAACAAACAGCTCGATATGACAGGTCAGCGCCAGCACCGACCAGGTGCTGGCCGCAAGTACCGCGCGCGCCACATCGTTTGGATCGGCAACTTGACGATATCCCGCTGGCAATTGCGAACCAATCATCGTTTCCATGCGCCGGAACAGCTCCTGGTGCTTGATCTCATCGTTAGAAAAGCGCACCAGCGCTTCGAGTGCGAGCTGATCGTCAAATACATGGGCCCGACCTTGATCGAGCATTTTGGCACTGATAAAACGCTCGACCAAGCCAAAGATATACGCATAGGTTCGACCCTGAATCTGACTGAGCAGGCGCGCCTCGTCCGCGGCGAGAAAGGTCAGGCGGTCGATCCTCGATAGTCCGTCGGGCAAGAATTTGCGCGAGAAGTCGAAGCTGCGGTCCTGTAGCAAATCGCGATCGATCTGCCATTCCGCTTTCTTCGAGGATCTGACAATTTGAGCATAACGGGCGGCGTTGCCCGAATCCGGGCCGGGTATGTTGGCGACGGTGTTCATATTGATCTCCTGCTTCCCTGGTCGAGTCGGGATAAGGCAATTACGGTTAACGTCGGAGCCAATGACCATTGGTGAAGCGTCTGGGGATCGTCTCGATCACTGACTCCACGTTGGTGCTAATCTAGGCCTCGCAGTTCAGGCGGTGAATGACCAGTGCGCCTGATTACATGCTCCGGACTCCGGAAAGGAGGGCTGGCAATTGTTGGATGCGCTTTCTGATGTCTTGCGTGTGATTCGGCTGTCTGGAGGGGTCTTCCTCGAGGCGGAGTTCACTGCGCCCTGGTGCATCAACGGAAGAATCTCTGCGGACGATTGCAAACCGTTCCTGGCGGCACCTCGACATATCATTGCGTCGCATTTTGTCGCGGCGGGGCACATGCAATTGCGAATCGACGATGGCGCCACCCTCGACGCACGGGCAGGCGAACTCATTCTGCTTCCTCGCAATGACGTTCATACTTTTGGCAGTGATCTAAGCATTGCGCCCATGTCGGCGCGCGAAGTTATTCAGCCGCCGGAAGTCGGCGGCATTTCACGAATCAAGTACGGCGGGGGCGGCGAGGCCACACAGTTATTGTGCGGATTCCTCGGCTCTGAAACACCGTTCAGTCCGTTGCTTTCGTCGCTGCCATCCTTATTGAAATTAGACGTGCGCGCGACGGCTTCGGGAGCCTGGATTGAAAGCTCATTCCGTTTCGCTGTCAGTGAGATCGCGGCAGGAAGCGTCGGTTCGACAACGGTCATCGCCAAGCTATCCGAATTGCTGTTCGTCGAAGCCGTCAGCCAGTATGTCGCGAACCTCCCCGCTGAACGGCGCGGATGGCTGGCGGGTTTGCGAGATCCGCATATCGGGCGTGCATTGGCGCTGCTCCATGCTCGTCCAACCGAGGGCTGGACTGCAGAAGCCCTGGCGCTTGAAGTGGGCATGTCGCGTTCGGTATTCGCGGAGCGATTCACGGCATTGGTCGGACAGCCACCGATGCAATACCTGACGCTCTGGCGTATGCACGTGGCGGCTCAACACCTGCGCGAAGGTCGCGGTAATGTGGCGCAAATTGGCTTTGCAGTTGGCTACGAATCCGAAGCCGCGTTCAGTCGTGCATTCAAGCGCCAGTTCGGCACATCACCCGGCACTTGGCGCAGACAATCAGCATGAGAAGGTCCGGTGCCGATGGACACATATTGCCTGGAAGAAAGTGCCAGGCTTTTTCGAGCGAACCCGGCAATCCAGTACTAAATAGCGACCTGCTGTCGTGGTAGATAGGGCGCAATATTCCCCATGGCACGCAGAACGTAGTCGTCTTTCTCGCCGACCGGTGCGACGTAGTGCAGGGCGCTCCGCGCGGCTTCTATTCCTTCCAGGCGAGCAATAACCCATGCCGCGAGATAATGAGAGGCGAGGCATCCACCCGCAGTCGCGATGTTTGCGCTCGCGAAAAAGGGCTGGTTCAGTACGGTGATGCCAGCTTCCTCAGCCCAGGGTTTTGTCGTCAGATCGGTACATGCGGGCACGCCTTGGAGCAAGCCCAGTTTCGCCAAAACCAGCGTTCCCGAGCATTGAGCACCAAGAAGCTGTCTCGACGGATCAAGCTTCAGTTGGGCCATCAGGGCAGGGTCAGCCACTACTTCCCGAGTCCGCCGGCCACTCCCGACGATGACGGCGTCCGCTTCACTTGCTTCTTGCAGAGTGACGTGTGACTCGATCACAAGCCCATTCATGGATCGAACCCTGGCCGTAGGGCTGGCAATAGAGACTCGCCACCCAGGCCTGCTGACACGGTTCAGAACGCCAAGGGCGATAAGGGAATCGAGCTCGTTAAAACCTTCGAAAGTCAGAATTGCGATATGCATACTCTTCTCCCTGTGCAATTGGGTTCAGGAGTCAATATTGCTTGTAGAGAGGCACTTGCCGCTGAAGCCGGTATGCACACGGTGACTTGAGGGTTCAACGTCCAGGGCGGCAGTTGATGCAAGTCTACCCGGATATTTTCACGGCTCATCAAAGGGTGGCTATCACGTAGTGCCTCGAGCCGAAGAGTATCAGGAAAGCTGATATGTCCAACAGCAACAAGAGAAACGGTGTCAGACCACGGTTCGAGTGTCTTCTCGGCTAGTGGCCCAGCTTGCGCTTGAGTTCGGCCTCGCTCATAACGCCGCTGAACGGGCCGCCCGGCAAACCTTCATTAGCCCGCGCCAGCGGTAGAAGTACCGGTACAAATCCGGCGTCGCGCACCAACCGGGCGCCCAGGTCCCGGGCCTGGGGGTCGTCGGCGAAGGTTGGAATCGCCTTGTCTTTGCCAGACTGGCTTTTCATTGATGCGTAGCCTATGGCGTTGAACGCCCGCACCAGGTGCACACCGGGCAGGTACTGCTGGTCCGCCAAGGCTACTCCCTGATCCAGCGCCTTGCGCCCGACGTCTGCGTCACGGTCGCTGAATGGGTTGCTGGTGCTGAGCACCACCTTGCCGTCCAGCTTGCCCTTCAGCTGTTCGGACAGCGCCGGCATTGCCTTGTAGGGAACACTCAACACGATCACATCGCCCCATGCCGCGGCATCGCTTACCGTGCCCGCCCGAGCGTTTGGGCCGGCAGTCTTGACCAGGTCCGCCAGCTCCTCGGGGTGGCGTGACGAAAACATCACAGAGTGGCCAGCCTTTACCCATAGCGTGCCAAGCGTACCGCCGACGTTACCGGCGCCGATCACGCTGATCTTGAGGGTGTCCGCCATAGCTTGGCTGGTGCACAGGACCAGGCCGGCGAACGCTAGAAAGAGGGTTCCGGACATGAGCTGCGCTCCTGGGTTGGACAAATGGTTTTGTAACTACCGTAGTCGAGCCTGCGCCTAAACGAAAGGCGCGTACGGGGGCAGCGGACATTAGCTGACCCCCCAGCGCCAACTGCACCGACGACCTGGCCCCGGATGGCCACTCTCGACCCCAAAACGGACATTGGCGATGGGAAACTCAGTATCGCGAACACTGCGCACAATCGGATTTACATCGCTGCCGCAAAGGACAGCCAGCTTTCGACCGGTTGACTCGCAGGGTGTGCGGTCAAGATATCGATTTTATACGCACGCATTTGTCGAGTCTGACATCGTCACACAGTTTTGTACGCTGGGACGTTCCTGCATTCTCGCGTGCCATGCTTGCAGCGCCTCGCACCCGGCAGGCACGGCGAGATCGACGAGCCTTGCGAATATCAAACCGCCGATCACCGTGATGTCGGCCATTGAGAAGGCATCTCCCGCGATGAACGGCTGTGTTTTCAGAACAGAATCGAAATAGTACAAGGAATTCCTCGTGGGTAAAGCCTTGGAAATCGGTGGAAGTTGAAAGCTCTCGCCAGTGGGAAAGCTGCGCCGCAACGAAAGCGAGCTTGTCTTCGACGATTTGCACCGCATCTGCGCCGGCGACGAACCGCAGCGGCGGTTCGTCCTGCGCGACCAGCTTCACGACCGCAAGGCCGAGCTTGTCCGGATCACCGATTTGCCGGTGATTGCGCGCTTCGAACACCGCCAGGGCCTTGGTGCGGAATTCGCTGTAGTCATCCAGTGCGCGAGTGCCCATTTCCAGCATGCGGCTGTCCAGAAAGTCGGTCCGAAAAGCCCCTGGTTCAACCAGCGTGAGCTTGATGCCGAAACTGGCGATTTCCTGGGCCAGGGATTCGGAAAAGCCTTCGATGGCGAACTTGCTCGCCGAGTACATCGAGGCCCCGCAGACGCCTTTGAAACCACCGTTCGACGACATATTGATGACATGCCCGGAACGTTGTTTGCGCATCACCGGCAGCACGGCGCGGGTCACATTGAACGTGCCGAACACATTGGTTGCGAACTGTCGCTCGATGGCCTGGGGCTCGACTTCCTCGAAGGGGCCGAACTGGCCATAACCGGCGTTATTGACCAGTACATCGATACGACCGAATTGCTGGAGGGCGGCCTCGACCACCGATTCGGCCTGTGCGGCATCTCGAATATCCAGCATGACGACAAGGGCCTGGCCTTCATAGCCTCAGTAGACTTGTTCCAGTCGAGCGAGGTCCAGGTCAGTGGCAATGACTGAGTCACCATTGTTCAGTGCGGCCTTGGCAATACCCGCACCCAAGCCGCTGGCGCTGCCCGTCACCAGCCAGACACGTTCAGGAGTTGGTTGGCTCATAGCGGCATTTCGGTTTTGATCCAGTTCAGAATCGAACTGTGACGTGGCGCCCAGCCAAGTTCTGCTCGTGCGCGTTTGGCGATCACTCGGCTGTTAGTCCCGAAGGTGTAATGCGAGTGCATTTCGCCCCAGTGTTTAGCCGCTTCTTCCACTGGCCATGACTGCACCGGGCCAAGTCCCATGCGTTCGGCAAGCGCCGCGCCGATCTCGGCGAATGAAGCTTCACCGTTTTCGATGAAATAAAACGCACCGGCCGGGGCTTTTTGCAGCGCCAGCAGGAACAACTCTGCAACGTCTTCGATGTGCACGTTGGACCAGCTATTGACGCCTGTGCCGACAATACGTACCACACCGGTTTCACGAGCGCGGGCTATCAGGGCGGTTATTTCAATTTGCTTTGGCCTTCCGGTCGCCAAGTGACGCCGAAGCTGCGGGCTTTCATTGATTTTTTTACGGCGCATATGCCACTGACTCGTTAAGCAAACCCACCCCGCTCGACCTGTTCTACGGATCTTCCAGGAGGACCGCGAGCGTCATCCCCATGTGCGAAATCTTTAATGGGGTCATCCAAGTCCGTTCCCAGAGGTTTCGGACTTTAAGTGAGCGGCATTGGGTTATGCCTTGATTACCGTGACGGGTCAGTCGGCCTGAAAGGTTTCGCGATAGGCGTATAGCCCCGGCGTGCCGCCGGTCATCACGAACAGCACATTTCGCCGGCACTGTAGCGACCCTGGCGCAGGTCGGCCAGCAGGCCAGCGAAGGCCTTGCCGGAATACACCGGATCAATCAATAAGCCTTCGGTCCGAGCCATCAGGCGCACGGCTTCCTGCATGGCTGAGGTTGGCAGGCCGTAACCATCGCCTAGCTGACTGCCATCCACCACGATCTCGCTGGCCTGCACCGAGCCGCCACCCAGCAGTGCCAGTGCGTCCTGGGTCAGTTGCAATGTTCGGGCGGCGCAGGTGTCACGGTCTGCCAGCACCGAGTACGACTTGACCGTCGCTGCGCCTCGCCCCAGTAGCTGGAAACCGGCGGCTAGACCGGCGTGGGTGCCAGCGCTGCCGTTAGGCACGATCACCTTCTTGAACGCTACGCCCAGTAGCGCCTCCTGCTGAACGATCTCCGCCGCGCAACGGGTATAACCCAGAGCTCCCAGCGGGGTCGATCCGCCGGTTGGAATGACTAGCACCTTGCGTCCCGATTCCCGTAGCTGTGTCGCGCGAATCTGCGCCATGTCCAGAGAGTCGCTGCCGCCAGCGAGCACTTGGATCTGCGCGCCGAACAACTGGTCCAGCAGCACGTTGCCATTGAGTTCGTAGTCGACTTCGGGTTTCGGCACTGAGCGGGTCAGAATCAGTTCGCAGGCCAGGTCCAGGCGCGCGCACACCGCAGCGGTCAGTCGGGCATGGTTGGATTGCAATCCACCGATGGTGATGACGGTGTCGACCCCGGCCTTGAGCGCGGCGCCGAGATGGAATTCCAGCTTGCGCAGTTTGTTGCCACCACCGCCAATCAGCATATGATCGTCACGCTTGAGGTAAATCCCGACACCTTCAATACCGAGCACTCGCTCAAGGCGTTCGGCGCGCTGAATGGGCGTCGGACCCTGCAACAGATCTGCACGTGCAAAATGCTCCATTGCCTTTTCCAATACGGATTGCATCACTACGACCTCGTTGGTCACTGTTATATAAAGTGACTCTAGGGGCAAAGTCCCCGGCAATAAACCCATCGGCGGTTCGGACTTATAGAACTTTAAGTTTGTAATAAGCAAAATACAGCGGTTATCCGTTTTCTTTTCTCAAGGGCAGTGCGGTTTTATAGCGGACCTGCTTCAACGACAGACTGGAACGAATTTTTTCTACTTCCTGCATAGGCGACAGTCGCTCGATTATGAAATGCTCCAACGCCTGCATGTCTGCCATCACCACGCGAATCAAATAGTCGGCATCACCGGTCATCAGATAGCACTCCATTACCTCGTCGCATTCGCAGATCTTGCGCTCGAAATTCTGCAAAGACTGCCGGCCTTGCTGCTTGAGGCTGATGGAGATGAAAACATTCAAACGCAGACCCAGTGCCTCGGGCGCCAGCAGTGCCACGTACTCGCGAATGCAACCGGATGCCTCCAGCGCCTTGACCCGAGCCAGGCACGGGGAGGGCGAGAGATGAACCCGCTTGGCCAGCTCCACATTTGACAGGCTGCTGTCCGTTTGCAGCTCTCTAAGGATCTTCAGGTCAATACTGTCGAAGTTCATTGTGCTTCTACTTTTAGTATAGAAAGTGTTTTATGCCGCCAATGATCGAAGTTGGTCTGTATAACGGTCAAAAAAGCTGCGGGTCTCGGCATAGACTATTAAAAAAGCGAGGAGGTGCCAATGAGCCGTTTCGATTCCAGTCATCCCGATACAACCCCTGCCCCCCTGACTCAGAATGATCTCGATGAGCTGCGCGAATGGCGTGAAGCCCTGGAGTCGCTGGTGGCCACCCGCGGCCCCGAGCATGCGCGCCGGTTGCTCGACCAATTGGCTGAGGCGGCCCGTGATCCGGCCGTTGGTTGGCAGCCGAGCCGAGGCACGTCTTATGTCAACAGCATCCCTCTGACGCAGCAACCACTGTTCCCCGGTGATCTCGCCACGGAAGAACGCCTTGCTTCGATCATGCGCTGGAATGCTTTGGTCATGGTAGTCCGGGCTAACCGGGCCTATGGCGAACTCGGCGGCCATATCGCCAGTTACACCAGCGCGGCGGATCTGTTCGAGGTCGGCTTTAACCATTTTTTCCGGGCGCGTAACGACGTCTTTGACGGTGATCTGGTGTTCTTCCAGCCGCATTCGGCACCGGGCATCTATGCTCGCGCCTTCCTCGAAGGGCGATTGAGCGAAACCGATCTCGAGCACTATCGCCAGGAAATCACCGCGCGAAAAACCGGTGCCCAAGGGCTGTCGAGCTATCCGCACCCATGGTTGATGCCGGACTTCTGGCAGTTCCCCACCGGTTCGATGGGCATCGGCCCGATCAGCTCGATTTTCCAGGCGCGCTTCATGCGCTATTTGCAGCACCGTGGCCTGCAAGACACAACTGACCGGCACGTCTGGGGGGTGTTCGGCGATGGCGAGATGGACGAGCCGGAAAGCATGTCGGCGCTGACCCTGGCCGCCCGCGAAGGACTGGATAATCTGACGTGGGTGGTCAACTGTAACTTGCAGCGGCTTGACGGTCCGGTGCGCGGCAACGGGCGGATCATCGACGAACTGGAAGCGTTGTTCAGCGGTGCCGGATGGAACGTGATCAAAGTGGTCTGGGGTTCGGACTGGGACGCGCTGCTGGCCAAGGACGAGGATGGCGCGCTGGTGCGCACCTTGTCGCAGACCGTCGACGGTCAATTCCAGACTTTCGCCGCCAAGGATGGCGCCTATAACCGCGAGCATTTCTTCGGCCAAAGCGCATCACTGGCGCGGCTGGCCCACGGCTTGAGCGATGAGCAGATCGACCGCCTCAAACGTGGCGGCCACGACATTATCAAAATCTACGCCGCCTACCTTGCAGCCAGCCTGAAAGAGGGCAAGCCGACGGTGATCCTTGCCCAGACCAAAAAGGGTTTCGGTATGGGCGAAGCCGGGCAGGGCAAGATGACCACGCATCAGCAGAAGAAGCTCGACCGCGAAGCGTTGATCGCTTTCCGCAATCGCTTTCAGTTGCCGCTGTCGGATGAGCAGGTCGAGTCGTTGAGCTTTTTCAAACCGGCTGACGACAGCCTCGAAATGCGCTACCTGCATCAGCGGCGTCAGTCTCTTGGTGGTTACATGCCGGTGCGCAACCGCACGGCCGCCACGGTGCCGGTGCCTCCGATTGCAAGCTATGCCAGCTTCGCCACTCAGGCCGAGGGCAAGGAAATGTCCACCACCATGGCCTTCGTGCGGATGCTCAGCAACCTGCTGAAGGACAAGCAATTGGGCCCGCGCATTGTGCCGATTGTCGCCGACGAAGCACGCACCTTTGGTATGGCCAACCTGTTCAAGCAGATCGGCATCTACTCCAGCGTCGGCCAGCGTTACGAGCCCGAAGACATCGGCTCGATCCTCAGCTACCGCGAAGCCACCGACGGGCAAATTCTCGAAGAAGGCATTAGCGAAGCCAGCGCCATCAGTTCCTGGGTTGCCGCCGCCACCAGCTATTCGGCCCACGGCCTGCGTATGTTGCCGTTCTACATCTACTATTCGATGTTCGGCTTCCAGCGGGTCGGCGACCTGATCTGGGCCGCTGCTGACCAACGCTCCCGTGGCTTCCTGCTGGGCGCCACGGCTGGGCGTACCACTCTCGGCGGTGAAGGCTTGCAGCATCAGGACGGCACCAGTCACCTGATCGCCGCCACTGTACCCAACTGTCGCGCCTACGATCCGGCGTTCGCCGGCGAGTTCGCGGTGATTCTCGACCACGGCATGCGCCAGATGCTCGAACAGGAAGTCGACGAGTTCTACTACGTGACCCTGATGAATGAAAACTACCCGCAACCGACCCTGTCTGAAGGGGTTGAGCAGGCGATCATTCGCGGCATGTACTGCTTCGTTAAGCAGCAACCGGCTACTCCGAAAGGCAAGGTGCGCTTGCTCGGCTCGGGCACTATCCTGCGCGAAGCCCTGGCCGCCGCCGAGTTGCTGGCCAACGATTGGCAGATTGCGAGCGAGGTGTGGAGCGTCACCAGTTTCAGCGAACTGGCTCGCGATGCGCGGGAGGTCGAGCGCTGGAACCGGTTGCATCCGCAAGCCGACGTCCGCGCCAGCTATCTTGGCGAATGCCTGCCCAGCGGCGCGCCGGTGGTGGCAGTGTCTGACTACGTGCGCGCGTTGCCGCAACTGATCGGCTCGTACCTTCAATCACGCTATACCGTACTCGGCACCGATGGGTTTGGGCGAAGCGATACCCGTGCGGCCCTGCGCGACTTTTTCGAAGTCGATCGCCATCACATTGTGTTGGCAGCCCTCGCTACCCTTGCCGACGAAGGCACGATTGATCGACAACTATGCGCCGAGGCGATCAAGCGCTATGGCCTGGACAGTGACAGCCAGGCCTCGTGGACCTGCTGACATGTACCTGCTTTTTTCGGCATCGCATCCTGCCCGATGATGTTTGCCACCGGGTCAGACAAGTCATGCAGGCGTACGCCCAGCCGGATATAGTCGAGCCCGACATTTTTAAGGTATCGACATGAGTAAACTCAGGCAAATGGAAGTGTTTATCGCCGTGGTGGAGGCGGGCAGCTTTGCCGATGCCGCGCATCAGGTCGGCATGTCGGCTGTGATGGTCGGGCGGCATATCCAGAGCCTGGAAAAAACCCTCAACACCAAACTGATCCAGCGCACCACCCGTCGCCAATCCATCACCGGGGAAGGGCGGTTGTTCTATCAAGAAGCCAAGCTGGCGATGGAACAGGTCAAGTACGCATTCAACCGGGTTGAGGCCTCCAGCTTCGAACCCGGCGGACTGCTGCGCATCACCGCGCCCATGACTCTGGGCGTGACGTTGGTGGGGCCGTTGGTGGCCGAGTTCATGCAGCGCTACCCGGCTGTGCAGGTGGAGCTGATCCTGAGGAATGAAGTGTTCGACCTGCCCTCTCGCAGTGGGGGAACGAGTTTATGTACGAACCCGGCGAAGTCGGCTCAGTGATGGTCGACGCAAGGGACCGTAAGCCAATACAGAAACTGGAGTTGGTTTCAGTAGATGGACGCAATCTCACGCCAGAAGATATCGCTACCAAGCTGGGCGTTCCACACTGAGTTTTCCGTGACTTCACGAGTCGCTCTGACTAGCGGAGTGATCTCTTCATAACCGCTCCTCAGCGTTGGCGGAGCTTAGTGGAAACGCGACCCAGGTCGGACCGACTCGCCGTCCTGTCTGAAGGACCCGCGTAACCCCTCGATGACCTGATTGATCGTGGGTCCTTGAGTTGCCGGTGGCTCCGGGTTCTCGCCAAATTCACGCCAGATGAACAGCGTCAGTTCCGCTCCATCAGTCAGCGACTGCGCGTTCTCGTTTGTTGCGAAGGTTTCCAGAATTCTGTATCTCCCATCCTTCCAGAACAGCTCTTCGACCCAGTGGTACACCGGAATGAAGTGAAAGTGGATGGGGTAGCCAGGGTCATGCCCGAATCGACTGATGTAGAGCCACTTCGGCTTTAACTGCGACTCAATGGTCTTCTGAATGGTGGCGAGCAGGCCACCCAGTTCTGCCAGTGCACCGTCGGATAGTTCAGCCAGCGAGTTGACGTGAGTCCTCGCTCCCAGCATCAGGTAGCCGGGGAGGGCAGACGACAGGTGATGATTGAGTATCCAGTGAGCGGTTTCATGGATGATGAAGTGTGGTGCCAATTCCATGCGCGGGTGTCCATGATCGATCGGTCATACAGACTATCAAGGCATCACAGCATCGTCAGTTTTTGGTCGTTCTCTGCCGTTCGCGCGACTCGCCTGCCCCTCGTGTGCGTCGTCATGCAAGTGCAGCAGGTGGTCGCTATCGCTGGTCGGATCAGCTCCTGGTGGTTTCTGGAAGCTTGGCGATCACCTTGATCTCGAACTCGAAGCCATAGAGCCACGTTACGCCGACGGCGGTTAACGTCGGGTGCGGCGAGTGTCCCCAGAATTCCGGGACAACCTTCCAGATCGT
Source organism: Pseudomonas sp. LBUM1658 (assembly GCF_059716055.1). Classification (NCBI taxonomy): domain Bacteria; kingdom Pseudomonadati; phylum Pseudomonadota; class Gammaproteobacteria; order Pseudomonadales; family Pseudomonadaceae; genus Pseudomonas; species Pseudomonas sp. LBUM1658. Next base: position 4,074,435 of record NZ_CP166798.1, on the reverse strand, counting down.
TTCGAACTTCGATTCGGGATCGACGATGAAGATGGTTATGTCAATCACGTCGTCGAATGTGCAGCCGGCCGCTACCAGGATCGCGTTCAGATTGTTGAACGCGAGCCGGACCTGTGCCTCCAGGTCGGGCTCGGGCGAGCCGTCTTCGTTGCTACCGACTTGCCCCGAAACGAACAAAAAACCATTGGAGCGGATCGCCGGCGAATAGCGATTGCGCTCATAAAGCGCCTGGCGTCCAGGCGGAAAAACCACATCACGCTTTGTCATATCTTGCCTCCATCAATGGGTCAAAACCGACCCTGAACTAACGATGGAAGGACTTTAAGGACTTGTGCTTGCCCGATAAACGAGCAACTGTAGCTATCACTGTTTGTAAAATCCAAACAATCCGATAGCTATCCGGGGCAGAAATGGACCGTTTCGATGCGATGCAGGCATTTGCTCGGGTGGTGGAAGTTGGCAGCTTCACCAAGGCGGCCGAAACCTTGCATATGAGCAAGACCAGCGTGACGCAACTGGTGCAGCAGTTGGAGGCACGGTTGCGCGTCAAATTGCTCAACCGCACGACGCGCAAGGTCAACGTAACTGCCGACGGCGCTGTCTATTACGAACGCGTGGTGCGGCTGCTGGCCGACCTGGACGATGCCGAGACTAGCCTGTCCAGTGCATCAGCGCTGCCCAGGGGCCGGTTGCGAGTGGATGTGCCCAGCCCGCTGGCCAGCCTGATTCTAGTGCCGGCATTACCTGCGTTTCACGCTCGATACCCCGATATCCAGATCGACATGGGCGTAAGTGATCGTATCGTGGATCTGATCGGTGAGAATGTGGATTGTGTCGTGCGCGGCGGCGAGCTGACCGATCAGTCGCTAATGGCACGGCGGGTCGGCGACCTCCAGCTTGGCGTTTATGCGGCGCCGAGCTACCTGGAACGCGTCGGTACGCCCTCGCATCCGCGAGAGCTGGAAGATTCCCATCATCGTATCGTCGGCTTCCTGTGGGCGCGCACCGGCAAGGCCCTGCCGTACGCCATGCGCCGCGAAGGCGAGAGTGTGCAGATCCAGGGTCGCTACGTGTTATCGGTCGACGATGGCAATGCCTATATCGCGGCTGGTCTGGCCGGCCTGGGAGTTCTTTGGCTTCCAGACTACATGTCCAAGGCCCACCTGGCTCGTGGCGAGTTGGTGCCCCTGTTCGAGGACTGGCGACTCGATCCGATGCCGATATACGTGGCATTTCCGCCGAACCGGCATATCAGCATCAAGGTGCGCGTGTTCATCGATTGGGTCGCTGACCTGATGGCACAACATGCGCCTGTCACACCCCTCTATGGTCGAGCTGAGACAACTGCTCATCACCGTTTTAGATAGGCTTGCGTAGCTTCTTCCATCAACGCTCTACCATCGATCAAGCTCAGGCCGGCGAAGTCTACTAACGCGGCGATGTAACCATCCGCAAAGCCCTTCTCATACAACCGATCGTCTTCATCGAGTTCTTCAATCATGGCGTCTATCAGCACGCGGGTGGCGAGTTTAAGCCTCTGCGTGTCCATTCTGATCCACCTCCGATCTACCTTTTCGAGCCGCGCTCGTTTCCACCTATTTTAGTGAGCGAGCTGGAAAAATATTGAGCCTTTTATCGGGGATCAATACCATAGCTGCGCACCACCACCTGCCCTCACACGGTCAGTATGCAAGTGTGAGGGCGAAATCCCTATTGCTGTTCTTGCGCGCTCACTCGGGCCGGCGCAGCCCTATTCGATGAGCTATGATTTTTGGCCGAACTCATGGAGCAGGTTACTAAAATGAAGACGTTCGGTAGGCGATTGAACGAGGAACGCACGGCTCTAGGCCTCTCCCAGCAAGAATTCGGCGCTCTGGGAGGTGTTTTGGCAAACGCCCAAAGCAAGTACGAGAAGGGCTCTCGGTTTCCCAGGGCCGACTACTTGACGGCCATCGCAATCGGGGGCGTTGACGTTCTCTACCTTTTGACGGGGAAGAAGTCCCGGTTTAAAGAAGATCTGTCCGATGAAGAAACCCAAGTCATCGAGAATTACCGCCGCCTTAACCAAGGCGATCGGAATGCCATTGCACGGCTTGTGTCATCGCTTGCTGGGTTCACGGCACCGGGCAACAGTGACTCCTGAGACTGTAGTACTACAGGCCTCACTTTCAGGACGGGCAAGAATCATTCGGGTGTTTGTCCCCAGGGCTGCCGAAAGGCGGTCCAACATTTCTGCTTCAACCTTGCCTTCATTGCAGCCTTCACCAAGGACGGCGCAGCTTGCTGTGTTGTCGCCTTCAGCGCTGCGGTAGACCGCCACTATACTGCCTGGCCCAGCGCCAGTATGTCCGCAAAGTGTCAGGCCACTATCCACCTCACCAATCATCAGGCCGAGGCCATAACCGGGAGAGGTCCAAGGCCGCCCGGGGATTGGTCCACCAAGGGTGATCGCCGTTTGCATCTCCCGCAGCAGCAAAGGGGGAAGGAGGTGCCCAGCCAGCAGCCGGTCCAGGAACAGGGTCGCTTCTGCAAGCGGACCTACCAGCAAACCGTGATAGACCCAGCCTGGGTCGTATGTTGACGCCGCTCCGAGACACACGTCAGCCAAATCCTCTCGCGTCCTTGCGAGGCGAACATGTGCCAAGCCGAGGGGCGCAAACACGCGTTGAATCAGCGCTTCCTCAAGAGCCAGACCCGTCACACGTTCAAGAAGCCTCGCCACGAACATGTAACCTACGTTGGAGTATTGCCAGTTGGCTCCAGGTTCATAGCGCAACCTGGAGGCATCGAGACGCTGCATCATTTCATCTGCTGACCAGGGGGCCTCACCATGGGTAACTGCAGCATGGTATTCAGCAAGCTCCCCGTAGTCCGCTAGCCCGGCCTCATGCCTCAGTAGTTGGCGCAAAGTGAATGGGCCTTCGAGAACAGTGTCGTCAAGTCCGATCAAACCGTCGCGCACCAATGACAGGGACGCAGCAGATAGCACCGTCTTGGTAAAGCTCCACCAGGGAACCACCACGTCGGGTCGCTCAGGCGTCAGCATATTACCGTTCGATACAAGGGAATAAAGCATTGTTTGACTGCTCTGGATTGAGGGGCAGACCGAGCGCTGAAGGCCTGCCTTTGCTCATTTTATAAAGGTAGATACTCTGTCAAGCCTTCTCTTCACAAGCCAGCGGCAGATTTTGCTGCTGCTATTCCTGCAGTGAGCTCACCCCCTTTCCTTCGCCAGGATCAATGAAGTAATGGCACCGGCCCACCCGGCCCACCCGGCGCCCAAAGCTGATACTTCGATACTGCAGTCATAAGCGTCTCCACCTCGAGGCGCAGACGTTCGACCTCATCGACAGACTTCACGCCTTTCGCTTCGTTATATCGCCGCAATGCCTGCAGAGCCGTAACCGTCTGGCAAATACACCTTCCTAGCCTCATCGCCAGACGTAGCCAAGGTGTCACCGGGAGAAGCGATTGTAGTGGTCAAGATTGAGCGGTTGGTAGGGGGTTAAAAGCCAATACGTCCGGGTTGAATCAGGAACTATATGAAGCGTGACGGCAGTCGCCGGATAAGCGTTTGAACTGGCTTATTCGGCTATGAGTTGGTGATCGGTGATTGCCTGATCGCGAAGCAGCGCCATAATCTAGCGTGTTTACACTCATAGGGAATTGTCATGCCCATCCGCCCTTTTACCTTGGCCGTCACCGATACTCAGCTGAGCGACCTTCATCAGCGGCTACGCAATTCACGTTTACCCGACGCCTTAAAGCCAGACAGCTGGGAGGATGGTACCAATTCGGCTTTTCTTCAGCGTCTCCTTGAACATTGGTGCAACCACTTTGATTGGCGAGATCAAGAGCGGCGGATCAATCAGTTGCCGCAGTTCATGACTGAGGTCAATGGCCAAGCCATTCATTTCCTGCACCAGCGCGGGAAGGGGCACAAACCCATGCCTCTGGTTATCACCCACGGCTGGCCAGGTTCATTCCTGGAAATGGAACAGTTGCTCCCGCTACTCACTGACCCTGCTGCCCACGGTGGCGATGCCGCTGACGCATTTGATGTGGTGGTGCCGTCTCTTCCAGGCTACGGCTGCTCGCCTGCACCGACCCAGGCCGGGATTAGCTCAAGACAGATTGCGGCCCTCTGGAAAGCGCTCATGGGGCAGCTGGGGTACGGCCGTTTTGGCGCCCAAGGAGGGGATATCGGCGCTGGAGTTTCAATGTGGCTCGCCCGTGATCACCAACCCCAAATTATCGGCGCTCATCTCAATTACATTCCAGGGAGCTATCGGCCGCCCCTAGGTGCCGACCAAGATGCTTTGAGCGAGAAAGAACAGGATTTCCTGGGTCGGAGCAGCCACTTTGCAGCCACTGAAGGGGCCTACGCTGCGTTGCAGAGCACGAAACCTCAGACACTTGCTTTCGCATTGGCGGACTCGCCACTAGGGCTTGCAGCGTGGATAGTCGAAAAGTTTCATGCGTGGGTTGATCATCCCGACGATCTGGAACAGGTATTGTCGTTCGACACGCTTCTAACCGATATTGCCCTGTACTGGTTTAGCGGGAACGTGCAGGCAAGCTTACGGCTATATAAGGAAAATCGGCAAAACCCACTGACGTTCAAGCCAGGGGAGCGGGTCGACCCGCCATTAGGCGTAACACTATTTCCTAAAGAGCTGCCTATGCCTCCGCGTAGTTGGGTCGCACGTGTATTCGACGTGCACCGCTGGGAGCATGCCGCCCATGGAGGTCATTTCGCAGCGCTGGAGCAACCTCAGATCCTGGCCGAGGAAGTCAGAGCATTCTTCAGGCCTTTGCGGGGATAGCGGGCTTTTAATACACCTTGCATAGTTATAAGGGCGCTTATCTGTGCGGCAGCAGTTCGGCAATTTCACTCGCCCGCTGCGTCGGCAGTCGCGTCAGCACATCTTTGAGATAGGCATACGGATCATGCCCATTCATGCGCGCCGACTGGATCAAGCTCATGATTGCTGCTGCCCGTTTGCCGCAGCGTAACGAGCCAGCGAACAGCCAGTTCGAGCGTCCAAGCGGCCACGGCCGGATCTGGTTTTCGACTGTGTTGTTATCTATGGGCACAGCGCCGTCCTCGATATATCGAGTCAGTGCCGTCCAGCGCTTGAGGCTGTAATCCAGAGATTTGGCGATAGCCGATCCTTCGGGCACAAGATCGCGCTGGGCCAGCATCCAGGTGTGCAGTGCGTTGAGAATGGGCGCCGCTTTTTCCTGGCGTATTTGCCAGCGATCTTCATCGCTCATATCCCGCGCTTGCCGTTCGACTTGGCCGGATTCAAAGAGGTCGGCGGGATGATCGGCACGCTGGTGTCGATGTCGTTTCTGTTCGCCATTGCGCTGATGAACCTGGTTATCCTGCATTCAGTCATTCGGGCTTTTCGCCTAGTTCGAAAGGGCGAGCCCTACGTCGAGGAAAACTTCGACCTGTTGATGGCCAATCGCGGATTCATGGCGCGGATCTTCCGTCCCCTGTTTCGGCTGATCACCAAAAGCTGGCACATGTACCCGCTCGGTGTGCTATTCGGCCTGGGGTTCGACACGGCGACAGAAGTCGGACTGTTGGGGATTTCCGCCGCCAGTGCGGCACAGGGCATGCCCATCTGGTCGATTCTGGTGTTCCCGGTGCTGTTCACCGCAGGCATGACGCTCATCGACACCACCGACAACATCCTGATGCTGGGCGCCTATTGCTGGGCCTTCGTCAAGCCGATCCGTAAACTGTATTACAACATCACCATCACCGCAGTCTCGGTGCTGGTGGCGCTGATCGTCGGCAGCATCGAAGGGCTTGGCTTGCTCGCCGACAAGTTTGGTTTCACCGGCGTGTTCTGGGACACGGTTGGCAACCTGAACGATAATTTTGGAATGATGGGTTACATCATTGTTGGCGTCTTCATTCTGAGTTGGCTGATCTCGGCGGCCATCTACAAATGGAAACGTTTCGAGCATATCGAAATTCAAACGTGATCTCTCAGTTTATGACGGTGCGGCTCACGTCGTTGGCGCCCTGAGTCTGCGTATGCTTATGAAGGGCTCCCTGCATGCTCCGGCGACTTTAGCTGGCAAAGTTCCAGGCAATGCTGTTGCATGGGAATCCAACGACGGAACACAAAATAAAGTTCACTTGAGAGTATGTGAATGGGCCGATTTCTGTCTGCCACAACTGGCCGAAATCGACCCATTCGACTTCCTCGATAACGGGCGTTTGCGACCTGAGTTATCAGGTCATATGCGGCCTTCCTGAGCGTTGGTTGAACGGTGAGCCAGTTGAGTCAGGTCATGGGATTATCACCGTTTCTCCTTGTGGGGAATAAATGGGTTACTCACAGTGGGCGACTTTCTGTGGCGGCCACGTGCACGTAGCAAGCGACGCCAACCGAGGACGACTCCAGTGACGCTGATGGCCAGGCCACCGAGGCTGAAAGCGATGATCAGCACCTCACGCCATGACGAGCGCTCCAACAGCGGCAACCAATCCCAGCTGTGCAGCAGGTTGAACAGCCAGCGACTGGCGCGACCGCGTTGGTCGAGTTGCTCGATCAGTGTGCCGCTATAAGGGTCGATGTGAACCCAAGTTCCAGCCGGGTCGTCGAAGCGAACGCGTAGCATCGGTAATCGCTTAATTTTGTTGCCGTACATGCTCTGCTCGGCGCGGGCGTAGTAGTAAAAGTCATAGGCAGTCAGCCATTGGAGTTCTACGTGCGCACCTGGAAACATCGCTTGCGCTGCTCGTTCCAGGGCAATTGAAGGCAGTCGGGCCTGTGGCTCGGCGTCGCCGCCGGTGAGCATTATCCGACTGTTGCCGACACCGTCGTAAGCCACCAGATAACCTTTGCCACCGATGACCTTCCATTCCAGCTCACGTGGCTGTATGCCGGCCTGGTCGAAATGCTTGATCGTCTCTGCAATCGGCAACGCCAACCCATCAGCGTGCAACTCTGCTCCGTAATAGGCGGCCGGTGGCAACACCGACTGGTTATCCAGCAGATGCCAGGGGCGCATCGACATCAGGCCACTGAAGATCCAGGCGATTAATACGAAGCCGAACAGCAGCCCGCCGATATGGTGCCAGCGGGCGAAGCGACCGGGGTAGGGCGAGCGCGAGCCGCTGCGATAGGGTTTGGCGAAGCGCCAGCGCAACAAGCCAACTACCTGGCCAAGTATTGCCAGTACAGTGCCAGCCAGCGACAGGTAGATGACGATGTCTGCCCAGGCTGACGCAACAGTTCTGCGCCGACAGCTGCGGCAGACGTGCAAGGTGTTCCGCAGGCGTCAGCTTTGGATAGCCGACATACAGCATTACTACACCGGACACGAACCACAGCGCCATAAACAGACACAGCGCAATGCCCAACCAGCGGTGCCAGAGGTACAGATAGCGTTTCATTGCTGTTCCTCGCTTAGAAGCGCGTATCCACTGCTACTTCAAAGGTTCGGGGTGCGCCCTGGTAATACATCGTGCCATAGGCCTGCTTGGCATAGATTTCATCAGTCAGGTTGCGCACGCGAGCGGTAACCGCCGTGTTCTTGTCCACTTTGAAGCGGGCGAAAGCGCCGTACAGCGAGTAAGACGGTGCTTTCAGGGTGTTGGCGTTGTTTGCGTAGACCGAGGCCACATAACGCGCGTCCATCCCGACGTGCCACGATGGCAGGATTTCGTAGGTCAGCCAGAAGTTGCCGACATGGTCGGGTACGTTGGTCGGCGTGTTGCCCTTACGAGATACGGCCTGGCCCCCGACGTTCTCGCTGAAGTCGTCGTACTGCGCATCGACGTAAGCGAAGTTGCCTTCGGCCATCAGCTTGCGCGTGACTTGCAGTTTGCCGGCTAGTTCGATGCCTTTTGAGGTTTGCTGGCCGGCCTGGATGGTGTTGTTGATGTTATTGGGGTCGGTGACCGAGAAATCCTTGCGCACGATCTGGTAAACGGCGAGCGTCGCCGAGCCACGACCATCGAGGAAGTCGAACTTGCTGCCGACCTCCATCTGCTCGCCGGTGGTCAGGTCGGCGTTCTGCGCCTGGGAAAAGGTCGCCGAGGCCAGTGAGCCTGCCGGTGGATCGGCCGCAGTACTGTATTGCACGTAGACGTTGGCGGCTGGAGTCAAGGCGTAGACCAAACCGATGCGACCGGTGACGGGTTCCCAGGTACGCTCGAAGAAGGCCGGACTGGTGGGCGTGACCGCGCCGTAGTTGGTCACTTCCATATGCAAGTGGTCGTAGCGCAGGCCCGTCAGCAATGCGAGTCGATCAGTCAATTCAAGGCGGTTTTCGAGGAACCCGGCCAAGGTGGTGACTTCATGCTTGCGTACTTTCTGTAACCCGCCATTGACGCCGGGGATATCGTAGAAACTGCCTGGATCGAAGTTGTCCGGGTCAATCGTGTCGTAGGGGGAGGTCGAGAACTTGCCGTTGGGGTGCAGCTTTTGCTGGTTGACCGAGTAGTCGAAACCGGCGGACCACTGGCTGGTCAGCCCGAACAAGGTATTGTCGTGGCGTAGCTCGAAGCGGTTGCCGTCGACCTGTTGATCATGCCGTTGCAGGTAGGCCGAGTAGCGGCTCACCAGGCTATTGTCGGCGTTGTAGCGATAGTTCTCCAGGTTACGGTAGTCGCGCTGGGCGTCGTAGTGATACAGGGTATTTTGCAGGCTGGTGCTGTCATTGACCTGATAGTCGATGATCGAGCGCACCCAGCGCACGCGCTGTTCGTAACGGCCATCCTCGACGTTGTAATTCTCGAAGCGCCGGCTTTTGTCGATCTTCATGGTATCGCCGACCGGGTTCAGAATCGGCGAACCCCAGTAGGGGCTGTCCTCTTTGTCTTCCTGGTATTCAAGGGCCAGGGTGTGGCTGAGCTGTGGCGTCAGATCGCTGAGGATAGAGAATGCAGTGCTCACTGACTCGCGCTCGTTGCGGTCCATGTAACCATTGCTGCCCGTACGGCTGACATCCAGACGAGCAAAATGGTGCGGGTCAGGGCCAGGACTCAGGGCATGGTTGACCCCAAGGGCCAATTCGGAGGTGTCGTAGCTGCCATAACGAACGCGGCCTTCTACTGCCTGCTCTTCGCGGCTGGCCAACTTGGTGATGTAGTTGATCGAACCGCCCACCGCCCCAGCGCCATAGAGGAAGGTGGACGGCCCGCCGATCAGCTCCACGCGGTCATAGATCCAGGCATCCACCGGGCGTGTGGCGCTGCTGTAGCTCATGCCAATGCCGTTATACAGCTGGGTGATCTGGTTGCTGGTGAAGCCGCGGTAGGCCACGAAACCGCCATAGCCAGGGTTGGCCGAGGCGTTGATCCCAGTCATGGAGTTGATGACGTCCTGGGTGTCTTTGGCGCCGCGCTCTTCAATGATCGCACGGTCGGCGACACTCACCGAGGCGGGTGTTTCGCGGGCGGTCAGACCAAGGCGTGAACCGGTTTTGATCGGTTGATCGAGGATCAGGCCCGAGGGCTGTTCCTGGCGGGCGGAGATAGTAGTGCTCGGCAGGTTGAGGGCATTGTCATCGGCCCAGGCCAGATTGCAGGCACCGATCATCAGCACCAACGAAGTGTTTCTTGTATTCATCGACAGCTTCCACGCAAAAATGTGAGGGCCGCACCTGAAAGTCCCTGCGGCTGCGCAAATGCGCAGGCAGGCAACGTCAGGCCGAGAGAGTCACTGCGAGTGAAGCGTCGGGGGAAGCGCGGGGGTTGAGAGCAGGCCACACATAGCGGGGTGGCGGCTGCGCCAGGCTGCGTACGATGATGGGGTTTACGGTGTCGCCCGGCACATAGTCCAGCGCCCAGGCCAAGGTATTGATGGCTACCGCCACGGCAAAGGAGGAGCACATGGGACAGGACAGCTGCGTCGCCAGGTGTGGCGCAGGATCATCTGAATCGCTGGCATCTATGTAGGGGCCATGCTCGCTACTGACAGAGCAAAAACCGCCGTTCAGCCCGGCTAAGCTTAGAGCGCTCATCTGCCCGTGATGAATTCCGCAGGCGAACAGACTGAACAGGACGCTGGCGTACAGCACCCATGCAATCGGCGATCGGTCATTGCGGGCTACTTTCATGGGCGGCGACTCTAGCACTGAATTTCTTCCAGGGAACAGATGTTGCAAGTGACCGATTGTCGCAGCGCATTAATTTGTTAAGCAGGGAAACGAGCAGCCGCAGCGGGCCTGAGTAAACAGGCCCCGAACATCATCAACACAATAGAAAAATTCAGAAGTCGGCAGAGAACTATTGCGTTGTGCATGAACTCAGTTGCCTACCTTGAAGGTGTATTGACCTTCGCTTTTGTGGGTGTCTACCGAGAGGGCATGCCATTTGACCTGGTACTGGCCAGCGGCAAGCGGCTTGCCCGGTGTGACGATAAGGATTTTCTTGTCGCTTGGATCGGTCGCAATACTTTTGACCGGGACTGCTGCGCCATCGGTTGTGATGTCGACCTTGGTGAATTTTTCTTCGACCCCCTCCGAGAACATCAGTCGCAGCTCTTTGGGCGCCGTGACAGTGCTATCGGCGGCCGGTGTTGAGCTGGTCAGGTTTGCGTGAGCGAAAACGGACGTGGCAGCGGCCATGCAGGCAAGCAAAGCGGCGGTCGTCAGGATTTTTTTTTGCGAGATGTGCAGACATTGGTCGGTTCCTTTAGTGGATAGAGGCACGACTAAACCAGCATAGATCTAATTTTGGTGACGGGTCTTATGTAGTTTTGTTGATCTGGCATCAGAAACGCAGGGCAATGCCTATGGACAGCTCATGACCACCGCTAAGTTGTAGGGCTCGCGCAGGGCCAGGCAGTAAAGTGGAACTGTCACGAATGTCCACTTCTGACCGATTTGCCTGTCGCGACCGGTGGAAAACGACCCAAACCGGTCATTCGTGACGGGCAGAAAACGGCCAAAATCTTCCCGTCACAACAGACCGGAAATGGCCCAAAGCTCTCATCGTAAATCCACAAAAGGAGGGCATGGTTTTCGCTGTTTTCAGCGTCGCGCAGACAGCTGTTGCGGCGCCAAAAATGCATCGTGGAAATAGTTACGAAACGCCTGCATCGCCGGGCTGAATTCGCGCTCGCGATGCCACGCCAGTCCGACACTCATCGGCGTCACCTTGTCGGTGACTGTCAGGGTTTCGATGCGTTTTCCTTCCAGTGACCAGGGGCGGTGCACCAAGTCCGAGAGGATTGCCACGCCGCTGCCATTGGCGACCATGCTGCGCACCGCTTCGACTGAACTGGTGCGCACCCGCACGTTTGGCTGCTGTCGCGCGTGTTCCCAGTAGCGCATGGCACTTTGTTCGGCTTCGTCGACGGTCAGCAGAATGTAAGGTTCCTTCGCAACGTCGGCGAGGCTGACTGCCGAACGCTCGCACAGGGGATGGCGGCTGGGCAGCCATAACCGGCGCTCGGAGTTGAAGAGAATCTCCGAGACGATGTCCGGGTGGGTGAGGTTCGCGGTGAGCACCACTGCCATGTCGAATCGACCTTCCAGCAGACCCTGCTCGATGGCCGTCCGTTCTTGTTCGTGGACTTCGATGGCCACGTCCGGATGCCAGTGTTCAAGCCGTTGCAGGTGGTGCGGCAGGAAGTAACCGATAACCGTGTAGCTCGCCGCCAAGCGCAATACACCACTGGCGCGGATGTCCGGCAACGGGCTGTTCAACGCGTCATCGACGCTGCGCAAAATCACGTAGGCCCGATTCAAAAAGTGCCGCCCGGCGTCGGTCAGGCTCATGCCCTGGGCCGAGCGCTGGAACAACAGCGTGCCGAGGATGCTTTCCAGTTCCTTGATCGCCGTGGTCACCGCCGACTGGGAAATATTCAAATGAATCGCGGCTTGAGAGATTTGCCCGATCTCGGCGGTGGCGACGAAATAACGGACTTGGCGCAGGGTCAGGGACATGAGCACTCCGGGTGACGAGGTATCTGTTTTTCAGAAGATACCCAATCTGATAATAGATCTTCCCAAGGGGTTAACAGGAATCTAACTTGGCCTGCATGAAGTCACAAGCGTCGGGAGCAAGCGTCATGCAGGCAGTAGATTTCAACTCGGACATGGGCGAAGGCTTCGGCCCATGGACCATCGGCGATGGCGTCGACAATGAACTGATGGGCTTCATCAGCTCGGCCAATATCGCCACCGGTTTTCATGCCGGCGACCCCAGCACCATGCGCCGCACGGTCGAGCAGGCCAAGCGCCTGGGCGTGGCCATCGGCGCGCATCCGGGGTTTCGCGATCTGGTCGGTTTCGGCCGCCGGCACATCAACGCGCCGGCCCAGGAACTGGTCGACGACATGCTGTACCAGTTGGGCGCCCTGCGTGAACTCGCTCGGGTTCAAGGCGTGGCGCTGCAACACATCAAGCCCCACGGCGCGCTCTACATGCACCTGGCCCGAGACGAGGAAGCCGCCCGTTTGCTGGTGGAAAACCTGCAACGCTTGGAGCCTGAGTTGCTGCTGTATTGCATGCCCGATTCAGTGATCTGGCGCGTCGCCAAGGAGCTTGGCCAACCGGTCATCCGCGAGTTCTACGCCGACCGCGAATACGACCTCACGGGCTCCATCGTCTTCACCCGCAACGTCCGTGCCTACGATCCGGCCCAGGTGGCCGCGCGGGTGCTGCGTGCCTGTCAGGAAGGCGTGGTGCGCACGGTCGAGGGTGAAGACCTGGCGATTGAATTCGATTCCATCTGTTTGCACAGCGACACGCCGGGCGCCCTGACGTTGGTCGAAGCCACGCGCAGTGCGCTCGACAACGCCGGAATCAAGGTTCGCGCACCGCGCTAAATCAGGACGAAACACCTGGCACACAGACGCCAGGGTTTGAACACCGATTCATTTTTGCCTGCCTTTCTACAACTATTCCAAGAGGAACAGACATGGCCGAACACACTGTAATCACCCCGTTGCCCGGGACCTTCTACCGCAAAGCCACGCCCGAATCGGCGAACTTCGTCGAGGTGGGCGCGCAGGTCAGTGCCGACACGGTGATTGGCCTGATCGAGGTCATGAAGCAGTTTTCCGAACTGACCGCCGGGACGGCCGGTCGCCTCAGCGCATTCCTGGTAGAAGACGGCGATCCGGTGGAACCGGGTCAGGTCGTCGCAACACTCGACGACGAGTGAGGGCGCGATAATGACTCAAGGCATTCGTAAATTATTGATCGCCAATCGTGGCGAGATCGGGGTGCGGATTATCCGCGCTGCCAAAGCGCTGGGGATTCCCACCGTTGCGGCGTGCAGCGAGGCAGACGTCGATTCCCAGGCCGCGCGCATGGCCGATGAAGTCCACGTTCTCGGCCCGGCCCGTGCCGACAAAAGTTACCTGAACGTCGAGGCCTTGCTCGGCGCCTTGAAAGCCACGGGCGCCAACGCAGTGCATCCCGGTTACGGCTTTCTGTCGGAGAACGCCGATTTCGCCGAAGCAGTGGTGGCTGCCGGCGCCATTTTCGTCGGCCCGAGCGCGGAGACGATCCGGCGCATGGGCGATAAAGCCGAGGCGCGGCGCACGGCGCAAGCCGCTGGCGTGCCGGCGGTGCCGGGTTCGCCGGGTGAACTGTTCGACGTTGAATCGGCGCTCAAGGCTGCCGAATCCGTTGGCTTCCCGCTGTTGATCAAAGCTTCGGCCGGTGGCGGCGGGCGCGGTATTCGGCTGGCGGAAAACGCCGAGCAACTGAGCGAAGAATTCCCCCGTTCCCAGCGCGAAGCCCAGGCGGCGTTTGGCAATGGCGCGGTGTACCTGGAGCGGTTTATCAGCCGGGCCCGGCATATTGAAGTGCAGGTGCTGGGCGACGGTCAGCACGCCGTGCATTTGTTTGAGCGCGAGTGTTCGCTGCAACGGCGCCGGCAGAAAATCTTCGAAGAAGCGCCGTCGCCAGTCCTCAGCCAGCAGCAACGGGAAACGCTGTGCGCCAGCGCCGTGCGCCTGACCGAATCCCTGGGCTACAAGGGCGCCGGCACCCTGGAATACCTGTATGACGATGCTACCGGTGAGTTCTTCTTTATCGAGATGAACACGCGGATTCAGGTGGAGCACCCGGTCAGCGAACTGATCACGGGCATCGACCTGGTCCAGGCCATGTTGCGCATCGCTGGCGGCGAGCCGCTGGGCTTCAAGCAAAGCGACATCCGACTCAACGGCGCCGCCCTGCAAATGCGCCTGAACGCTGAAGACCCGGCGCGGGATTTCTTCCCGAGTCCAGGCCTGGTCGAGGAACTGATCTGGCCGAACGGCGAGGGCATTCGCGTCGATACGCATCTGTATCAAGGCTACCGCGTGCCGCCGTACTATGACTCGCTGCTGGCCAAACTGATTGTTCACGGTGCGGATCGCGCCGAAGCCCTGGCCCGAGCGCGAATGGCGGTGGCGCACACCACACTCACCGGCATGGCCAACACCTTGGCGTTGCACGGTGAATTGCTGGAACAACCGTGGCTGCACAGCGCCGACTTTCACACCGGCACCCTGGAAACCTGGCTGGCCGAGCGCCGCAGCGGAGGTGAAGCATGAGTACTCCCATCCGCTACAGCTTTGGCGCCGATGAGCATTTGTTTGCCGAAGTCAGCGACAGCATGTCCCTGGACGCGTTCTTCAAAGGCCTGGCCGTCACCCGCGCCGTGGAACGGCTGGCGCTGGATGGCGTGCTCGATATCTGCCTGGCTAACGCGTCATTCCAGATTCGTTTCGACCCGGATCGCATCGCCCCTCACACCCTGCTCGAAGCGGTAAAAATCGCCGAGGCCGGGGCCGTCGCCGAGCGCACGTTGCACACGCGGATCATCGAGATTCCGGTGCTCTACAACGACCCCTGGACCCACGAAACCCTGATGCGTTTTCGCGACCGCCATCAAGACCCGAGCGCCACGGACCTGGAATACGCCGCACGAATCAACGGTCTGGCCGACGTCGATGCATTCATCGCGGCCCACAGTGGCGCGCCGTGGTTTGTCTCGATGGTCGGCTTCGTTGCCGGGTTGCCATTCATGTTCCAGATGGTCGAGCGCGAGCGTCAGTTGCAGGTGCCCAAGTACCTGCGCCCGCGCACCGACACACCGAAATTGACCCTTGGTCACGGCGGTTGCTTTGGTTGCATTTACTCAGTGCGCGGCGCCGGCGGTTATCAGATGTTTGGCGTCACGCCCGCGCCGATCTACGACCCGCAACAGAACCTCGCGTACCTGAAAGAACACATGGTGTTTTTCCGTCCAGGCGACATCGTGCAGTTCAAACCGATGGACCGTGAAGCCTACGACCACGCGGTGGCCGAAGTGGAAGCCGGTTGCTTTGATCTGCGGATTCGGCCGGTGGAGTTTTCGCTGGACGCGTTCCTCGCCGATCCCGTTGGCTATCCCAAGTCGTTGCAGGAGGTGTTGGCATGATCAAGGTCCTCAAACCCGGCCTCGCCACTTCGGTACAAGACCTGGGCCGCGAAGGGTATTACCACTTGGGCATTCCGCCGTCCGGCGCGCTTGATCAATACGCCTTGAGCGCGGCCAATCAATTGGTCGGCAACCCGGCAGGTTTGGCGGCGCTGGAATGCACGCTGCTCGGGCCTGAGTTGGAGTTTCAGCAGGATGCATTGGTGGCGGTCAGCGGCGCGCACATGACGCCACGGGTCGATGGCGTGGAAATGCACCACGACACCGCGTTCACTGTGAAGGCCGGGCAAGTGCTGCGCTTTGACTTTCCCAAGGCTGGTGCCCGCGCTTATGTGGCGGTGGCCGGCGGCATTGATGTGCCGGTGGTGCTCGGCAGTCGCTCCACCTATGCGCTGGGCGCGCTCGGCGGTTTTCAGGGGCGACGCCTGATTGCAGGCGACGAATTGCCGGTGGGCATCGCCAGTGGCAAGAGCCGCGCCGGGGCCAGTTTGCCCATGGCGTTACGGCAATCATTGGGTGGCGAAATCACCCTGCGGGTGGTGCCCGGTTTGTACTACCACCGCTTGACCGAATCGGCGGCGAAGAGCTTTTTCGCCGAGCCGTGGACGGTCGGTTCGGAAGCCGACCGCATCGGCTATCGCTTCAAGGGCGGCAGCGCGCTGAGCTTTCAGCCCCGGGAGCAGCCGTTCGGCGCCGGCTCCGATCCGTCGAACATCGTCGACAGTTGCTACCCGATCGGCTCGATCCAGGTGCCCGCCGGGCTCGAACCCATCGTGCTGCACCGTGATGCGGTGTCCGGTGGCGGCTACGCGATGATTGGCACGGTGATCAGCGCCGACCTCGATTTGATCGGCCAGATGCAACCCAACCAGAAGGCCCGCTTTGTCGCGGTAACCCTCGAAGAGGCGCTGGAAGCGCGACGTTCCTATAAGAAAAAACTCAGCTGCCTGAGCAAGCTGTTCCCTTCCTGATTCTGCCCGCCGTCTAGCGCGGGCCATGCCAAACGGTACGCCAACGCCGCACTTCGGTGCGGTGACGGCTGCCCGCGCTTCAACCTTTGACTGGTTTTGGAGTTCACGCATATGGCTGCTTTATCGCAATCGAGTCAAACCGGGCAAGACCCGGCGCATCATCCTGTTCCCACCGAAGCGCGCATGGGTCGACTGTCCCTGACCATGGCCTGGTGGGCGGTGTGCAGTGCTATGTTTTACATCGTGGTGGGTGCTTCATTGGCGTTGTCGTTCGGTGCGCGCAATGCGCTGATCGGCATGGTCCTGTCGGTGATCAGTTATGGACTGGTCAACAGCGTGCTCAGCCGCTTTGCGATTCGCAGCGGTTTGTCGGTGGCGTTGTTTTCACGGCTGTTGTTCGGCAGCACCGGGGCGTGCCTGGCGACGTTGATTTTCTTCTCGACCGCGATCTATTACGCGGTGTTCGAAGGTTCGGTGATCGCCGTCGCGCTCAATCACCTGTACCCGGAACTGGTCTATCCGCTGGCGGCATTGGCGGTGGTGCTCTACAGCGTGCCGATGATCCTGGGCAGCGTGCAGCACTGGCTGGACAAGCTCAACGGCGTGTTGCTGCCGGTGTACCTCGGTGGTTTGCTGGTGGCGGTGGGGCTATCGATCAGCCGTTATGGCTACCAGCCGCAATGGCTGGATTTCGGCCCGGCAACGCCTAGTGCATTCGGCTGGTGGGATTGTTTTGTCGCCTACATGGGCGTCTGGGTGTTGATGCTGTTCACCTTCGACTATGCGCGTTTCGGCAAGCCTGAAGACGCCGAGTACCACGGTCGCTGGAACTTCGGCATGCCGTTCTACGCGGTGACGTTTCTGCTCAACGGCGCGGCGGGCATTTACCTGGTCAGCAGCATTCCCCACGAAGGCGCGCTGAACGAAGTCTCGGTGGTGATGGCGATTTTGCAGTTGATGGGCCTGTGGGGATTGCTGTTTGTCTGGGCCACGCAAACCCGGATCAACACCGCCAACTATTACTTGGCGACCCTGAACATGCAGGCGTTCTTTGGTCGATTTGGCCTTCGCGGTTCGTACCTGATGTGGGCAGTGGCGGTGGGGGTGATCGTCTACGGCTTGATGCTCGCGGACGTGTTTGCCTACATCCTCAAGGCGTTGGCCTATCAGGGGATTTTCGTGGTGGCCTGGGTGGGTGTGGCGTTGGCGCAGATTGTCTACGGACGCAGTGACGTGGCAGCGCTCGAACGGGTGGTCGCGTTTAACCCGGTGGGCTTGACGGCCTGGTTTGGCGCCACCGCATTGGGTCTTGCGTTGATGTTTTCCGGCGGCGGCCTGAGCAGCTTTTCCGCGCCATCTACCGTGATAGTTGCATTTGCCTTGCAAGCAGGCTTATCCCATCGAAGCCGGTTGCGGTTACGGTTGGCAGAGTAGAGTTTTGCAGTCACTCATCCCGTACCCGCCTGCTCTAACAAGGTAGAGCGGGCAATGGGAAGCTCATTACGAATTCGCTGATGGGTTTCCAGTGACTGCTTCTGGCCGATTCTGTTGAAAAAGTCGGATTTTCAGCTCGCCTGAACTCAGGCACGATCACCGCCAGAGAGCCTACTCACCACATTGAGTGGTTTCTCAGCTCTTCGTTGACCTTTGCTGCTCGGTATTGGGTTAGTTTGAGGTTTTTTGCTTAGTGCAGGCGCACCTATCCCGTGACCGGTGGCCCTTGAGATGTAAATTTGGCCAGCCGTCGCAGGTTCTGCACCGTGGCGGCCAGCGTGAACTCATCGGTCGCGCCACTCATGCCCCGTAGTCGCAAGCGATCCAATTTCAGGATGCGCTTGAGGTGGGCAAACAACATTTCGACCTTTTTACGTTCGTGGCGAGAGCGCTGATACGCCGGCGTTGCTGCAATGCGCCGAGCCACATCACGAGCGGCTTCATGGACGCTGCGAGCGATCTTGCGAAACGCAGTGTTCGGGCAGCACTTGGCTTTCATCGGACACGCTACGCAGTCGGTCTGCCTGGATCGGAAGATGATGGTATTGGCTTTGGTGACGTGCGAACGCTCGTTCTTGAAGGCTCGCCATTCGCTGCGCAATGGGTTGCCGGCCGGGCAGCGGTATTCCTCAGCCTCTTCATTCCAGTGGAAATCGTTGCTCGAGAAACTGTCGTTCTTGCGCTCGGTTTTGTCCCACACCGGCACATGCGGCTCGATGTCTTTTTCCTCCACCATCCAGGCCAGCATCGGCGCGGTACCATAAGCGGTATCGCCGATGAGGCGCTCCGGTTTGATGTCGAACTGCGCTTCGACGCGATCGATCATCGTCTTGGTGCTCTCGACCTCGGCCGTGCGATGAGCCGGTGTTGGCTCCACATCCATGATCACGCCGTGCTTGGTATCGATCAGATAATTCGTGGAGTAAGCGAAGAATGCTGGGCCGCCTGGAGCAGCTGTCCAGCGGGCCTGAGGATCAGTCAGTGATAAACGCTTCGGCAGCGTTTCGGCCAAAGCCTCTTCATCAAGTGCTGCAAGGTATTCACGTACAGCGCGGGTACTCAGGGACGGATCGCTCCAGTTGACCTGTTCATCACCCGGTACGCCGCGCTGCCGACTCGCATCCGCTTTGATGATGCTGGCGTCCACGGCAAATCCTTCGCCTTTGACCAGGCCTGCGTCCATGCAGCGACGCAGCACTTCATTGAACAACCAGCGAAACAGATCACTGTCCCGAAAACGGCCGTGTCGATTTTTGGAAAACGTCGAGTGATTGGGTACTTCATCTTCAAGGCTCAACCGGCAAAACCAGCGATATGCCAGGTTCAAATGGGCCTCTTCGCACAACCGCCGCTCTGAGCGAATGCCATAGCAATAGCCCACGATCAGCATGCGGATCATCAGTTCAGGATCAATCGACGGACGCCCAATCGGGCTGTAGAAATCGGCGAGGTAATGGCGCAGATCGCTCAGATCGAGACATTGATCAATGCTGCGCAGAAGGTGATTGGCTGGGATGTGATCTTCAAGGTTGAACGAATAAAACAGTCGCTCCTGCCCACTCGATAACTGTCCCATCATGCTGTGTGATCCCCCGCCGGCCAATGAAGCGATTTTGCCGCAGGCCAGACAGGGGAGCTACTTTTTCAACAGAATCGGCCGAAAGTCGCCTGTCAGACACACATCTGTGCCGAGCTGCTTGCAAATTAGGTGGTGCGTGGAGGCGAAGAATCAGGATTGGGAGATGCATTGCGCTTCGGCTTCAGGACTATCGCGCCATCAATCACCTCGATTGTCAGCTCGTCACCAAGGACTAAGCCCAAGCTCGAGAGTAGTTCTGGTGGCAAGTCGACGATCACGTCGCCACTTCCATCTGCCGTGTCTTGGCACCTGGCTGTCCAGCTTTGGGTTTCGTTCATGATCCGACTCATGATGCATCATTGGAGATGCCTCATTGTGCCCGCGATCTGTTACGACGGTTGGATGAACTCATTAATCGCTTCTGGCCGATTGCAGTCCGTAACACTCACTCTGGCGACATGAGGACGGCTAAGGTTAGCTTCATGAATTCCTCATTCTTGTCGATCGTATCGAGGGCACCACGCACATTATCGGCAACGTCGCCTGCTCCTCGTTGCTCAACCCAGTTAGATAGTTCGAGGATGGCCGCTTCAAGGGCGAGCTGATTTTCGTTGATCTTGAACAGCAGTGAAGGGAGTGTGCTGCCGGACTTGGTCGATTTCCGGGTGGATATCTGGATCGCCATGCACCATGACCTGCGGCGAGTACGACGCATCGCGCTGGTGTTCGATGCATTGGCGCTATCACTGTCGCGCTTTCTAGCGGATGTCTGATTAAAGATAAATGTGTAGTTCTATCGGAGGATGACTATCCGTTTCATGAGACCAGCACAAAATCTCATGAACGAAAGGAAGGGCATACAGCTGAAAAAATTGTCTAAAGAGTCACAATAATTCAGCTTTGTTTCGGAGTAGATCGATAAAAAGTTTTAGCTCCCGACTGATGTGCTCGCCCTTGCGCAGTAGCAATCCGAACGGCGCCAGTTGCACGTCCAGCGCCACCGGCAATGCCACCACCAGGCCCATTTTCAGGTAGTCGCGCAACGCGGTTTCCGACAGCACCATGATCGCGTCGGTCAGCTGAATCAGTTGCTGCATGGAATACACCGAGCTGCATTCAATGATGTCGGCCGGCAGCGGCAAGGCCAGGCGTTGCAAGGCCTGATCGAGGCCAATCCGTGCCGGGCTGGTTTCCGGTTGCAGGATCCACGGCCAGCCACTGACCAGTTCCGACAGTTCGAGCGTTTCGCGCCGGGCCAGGGGGTGACCGGCGTGAACCACCACCAACAGGCGTTCGTTGCCCAATTGCTCGAACGCGTAATGCTCGCTGTCGGTGGCGGCATTGCGCCGGGCGATGGCGAGGTCGATGCGGCCCTGCTCCAGCAACTGGATCACCTGGTCGCTGGTGTCGCCCATGATGCGAATGCGCAGTTGCGGGTTGAGCGCTTTGATTTCGGCAATCGAATCCATGACCAGATCAGGCGCGGCGCCCATGATGGTGCCGATGGAGAGATAGCCATACCCGCCCTGCTGCCGCGCGATCAAGTCTTCGGCGCAGCGATCGAGGCCGCTGATGGCGGACTCGGCAAAACGGATCAGCTCCTGGCCCAGCGCCGTCGGCCGCATGCCACGCGGCAGGCGCTCGAACAGGTCGCAGCCGAACATGTCTTCGATCTCATGCAACATGCGGGTGGCGGCCGGTTGCGACATGTTCAGGCTTTGCGAGGCGCGGTGCAGGTTCTGGCTGGTGCTCAGCGCCACCAGCATGTGCAAATGCTTGTAGCGCAGGCGATTGAGCAGGCTGCGGGAGAGGATCGGCGTGGTCATGGCGGGCCTTTTTTATCGATACCCTGAAGGTATCAGTTGTTAGCTAGATTCGATTTGTAACGCATCGATCAGCGGCCGTACAGTCCTTCCCATAAGAACAAATGTCCTAACAAAGGAACACTGCGATGAAGACTCTACCCGCGCCCCTGCTCGCCAAGATTTCCTGGCGACTGCTGCCCTTCCTGCTGCTGATGTACATCATGGCCTTTCTCGACCGCGCCAACGTCGGGTTCGCCAAGCAAGCCTTCCAAGCTGACACCAACATCAGCGACGCCGCGTTCGCCTTCGGCGCCGGGGTGTTCTTCGTCGGTTACGCGCTGCTCGAAGTCCCGAGCAATCTGATCCTGCACCGCGTCGGCGCCCGTCTGTGGATGTGCCGGATCATGGTCACCTGGGGCCTGGTCTCCGCCGCCATGGTCTTCGCCCACAACGAAACCACTTTCTACGTCCTGCGCTTTTTGCTGGGCGTGGCCGAAGCCGGTTTCTTCCCCGGGGTCATCCTCTACCTCACCTACTGGTTCCCCAGCGCCGCTCGCGGCAAAGCCATGGGCTTCTTTTACTTCGGCGCGCCGCTGGCGTTCATTTTCGGCAGCCCATTGTCCGGCCTACTGCTGGAAATGGATGGCTTTGCCGGTTTCCACGGCTGGCAGTGGCTGTTTGCGGTGGAAGGCTTGATGGCGACGGTGGTGGGCGTCTGGGCCTATTGGTACCTGGACAATCGCCCGGCCGACGCAAAGTGGCTGACCGTTGAAGAACGCCAGCAAGTGCAAGGCATCATCGATCAAGAAGACAGCCACAAACAGAATCACGGCCGCAGCCTGCTCAACGTTATCTGCCAGCCTTCGGTGCTGTACTTGTGCCTGATCTATCTGCTGATCCAGGCCAGCGTCTATGGCGTGGTGTTCTATCTGCCGACTCAGGTGGGCGGGTTGCTGGGCACCAAGGTCGGGCTGATGGTCGGGCTGGTCACGGCGATCCCGTGGATCTGCGCGCTGGTGGCTGCTTATTTGATTCCCGGCTACAGCGACCGCACTGGCGAACGTCGCCGCACCGCATGCCTGACCTTGCTGATGGCCGCGGCCGGGATCGCCTGCTCGGTGACCTTCAGCAGTCCGTTCCTCGGCATCGTCGCCCTGTGCTTCGCCGCGTCCGGCTTCATTGCCGTGCAACCGGTGTTCTGGACCTTCCCTTCCAGCTACCTGGCCGGCAGCGCTGCGGCGGCCGGGATTGCCCTGATCAATTCGTTCGGCGCCCTCGGCGGCTTTATCGCTCCGGTGCTGAAAAACTGGGCCGAAGGCGCCTTCCATTCCCCGGCCGCCGGTTTGTACGTGCTCGCCGCGACCACTGTCATTGCCGCGTTTCTGGTCCTGGGCATCCGCTCGCCCGTCCAGAAGTCTTCAAACAAACCGGCCACCGTTTAACCTGAGGAGTCACACCATGGGCATTCCAACCATCAAACACGTCCGCGCTTTCACGTTGCGCGGCGGCGGCGCGGATTATCACGATCAGGCGGACGGCCACTGGATCGACGATCACATTGCCACGCCAATGAGCAAATACCCCGAATACCGCCAGAGCCGCCGCACCTTCGGCATCAACGTGCTCGGCACGCTGGTGGTGGAGATCGAAGCCAGCGACGGCACCGTCGGTTTTGCCGTGACCACCGGTGGCGAGCCTGCCGCGTACATCGTCGAGAAACACCTGGCGCGCTTCCTTGAAGGCGCACGGGTGACCGACATCGAGAAAATCTGGGATCAGATGTACCAATCGACCCTGTATTACGGGCGCAAAGGGATCGTCATCAACACGATCTCCGGCGTTGACCTGGCGCTCTGGGACTTGCTCGGCAAGATCCGCAAAGAGCCGGTGCATCAACTGCTCGGCGGTGCGGTGCGCGACGAGTTGCAGTTCTACGCCACCGGCGCCCGTCCGGACCTGGCGCAGAAAATGGGTTTCATCGGCGGCAAGATGCCGTTGCACCACGGCCCCGCCGAAGGTGAAGAAGGCCTGCGCAAAAACCTCGAAGAACTGGCGACCATGCGCGGACGGGTCGGCCCGGACTTCTGGCTGATGCTCGATTGCTGGATGAGCCTGGACCTCAATTACGCGACCAAACTGGCGGTCGGCGCCCACGAATATGGGTTGAAGTGGATCGAAGAAGCGCTTCCGCCGGACGATTACTGGGGCTACGCCACCCTGCGCAACAACGTGCCCAAAGGCATGCTGGTGACCACCGGCGAACACGAAGCGACCCGTTGGGGTTTCCGCATGCTGCTGGAGATGGGCTGCTGCGACATCATCCAGCCGGATGTCGGCTGGTGCGGCGGGATCACCGAACTGGTGAAGATTTCCGCCTTGGCCGACGCCCACAACGCGCTGGTCATTCCCCACGGGTCTTCGGTGTACAGCTATCACTTCGTCGCCACCCGACATAACAGCCCGTTCGCCGAGTTCCTGATGATGTCGCCCAAAGCCGACGAAGTGGTGCCGATGTTCCATCCGCAATTGCTCGGCGAACCCGTACCGGTGAACGGCCGCATGCGCCTGTCGGCCCTCGACCAGCCAGGCTTCGGCGTGACCCTTAACCCGGAATGCCAACTGCATCGGCCGTACAACCGCTGAGAAAGGACCCCGTCATGAACATGCCGAAAAACGCTTTCAAAGCGGCGCTGAACAACAGCGCCACCCAATACGGAATCTGGGCCGGATTCGCCACCGGCTACGCCGCCGAGATCGTCGCCACCACCGGTTACGACTGGATGCTGATCGACGGTGAACATGCACCGAACACCGTGCCCGGCGTGTTGGCACAATTGCAGGCTGTCGCCCCCTACGCCACCGCGCCGGTGGTGCGTGCGGTGACGGGTGACGCCAACCTGATCAAGCAACTGCTGGATATCGGCGCGCAGACGCTGATGATCCCGATGGTCGAAACCGCCGAACAAGCCGCCGCGCTGGTGCGCGCCATGCGTTACCCGCCGCACGGCATTCGCGGCGTCGGCGGCGGCCTGACCCGCGCCACTCGCTGGGACAGTGTGCCGGATTACCTGACCACCGCCCATGAGCAGTTGTGCCTGATCGTGCAGGTGGAATCGCGGATTGGCGTGGAAAACGTCGAGGCGATTGCCGCCGTCGAAGGCGTGGATGCGGTGTTTATCGGCCCGGCGGATTTGTCCATCGGCCTCGGCCATGCCGGCAACCCTGGTCATCCCGAGGTTCAGCAAAGCATTCAGCACGCGGTGAAAGCCACGCTCGCGGCCGGCAAGGCTTGCGGCATCCTCGCACCGAACGAAGAAGACACGCGGCGCTATCAGAGTTGGGGCTGTCAGTTCATTGCGGTGGCCATCGATATCAGCCTGTTGCGTCAGAGCGCCACGGCCACCCTCGCGCGCTATCGGACACCGGCCACCGCTCAAACGCCGTCGCGCACCTACTGATTCTGGAGTCGTCTCATGTCGTCCACGCCTGTTTACGAAAACTTCATCAACGGCCAGTTTGTGGCCAGCGCTGCCCACCTCGATGTGATCAACCCGGCCACCGGCGCCGCGCTGTCGAAGGTCCCGGCTTCGACGGCCGAAGACGTCGATCACGCCCTCGCCGCCGCTCGCGCCGCGCAGAAGGACTGGTCGCGCAAACCGGCGATCGAACGCGCTGGGCACCTGCGCCGGATCGCCGCCAAGCTGCGGGAAAACGTCGCCCACCTGGCGCGCACCATTACGATGGAGCAAGGCAAGGTCAGCGGCCTGGCGGAAGTCGAAGTCAATTTCACCGCTGACTACCTCGACTACATGGCCGAGTGGGCCCGACGCATCGAGGGCGAGATCATCACCAGTGATCGCCAGAACGAAAACATCTTCCTGTTCCGCAAACCGCTGGGCGTGGTGGCCGGGATTCTGCCGTGGAATTTTCCGTTCTTCCTGATCGCCCGCAAGATGGCGCCAGCACTGCTGACCGGCAACACCATCGTGATCAAGCCCAGCGAAGAAACCCCGAACAACTGCTTCGAATTCGCCCGGCTGGTGGCCGAAACCGATCTGCCGGCCGGGGTGTTCAACGTGGTCTGTGGCGATGGCCGAGTCGGTGCGGCACTGAGTGCGCACAAAGGCGTGGACATGATCAGCTTCACCGGCAGCGTCGACACCGGCTCGCGGATCATGGCCGCTGCGGCGCCGAACATCACCAAGCTCAATCTGGAACTGGGTGGCAAGGCGCCGGCCATCGTGCTGGCAGATGCGGACCTGGAGCTGGCGGTGAAAGCCATCCGCGACTCGCGCATCATCAACAGCGGTCAGGTGTGCAATTGCGCCGAGCGGGTGTACGTGGAGCGCAAGGTCGCCGACCAGTTTATCGAGCGCATCGCCGCGGCCATGAGCGCGACCCGTTACGGCGACCCGATCGCTCAACCGGATGTGGAAATGGGCCCGTTGATCAACCGTCAGGGGCTGGACAGCGTCAACCGTAAAGTCCGCACGGCGTTGAGCCAGGGCGCGAGTCTGATCAGTGGCGGGCACATCGCTGATCTGCCCAATGGCTTCCACTTCCAGCCGACCGTGCTGGCCGGGTGTCGCGCGGAGATGGAGATCATGCGCGAAGAGATTTTCGGCCCGGTGCTGCCGATCCAGATCGTCGATGACCTCGACGAAGCCATTGCCCTGGCCAACGACTGCGACTATGGCCTGACCTCGTCGATCTACACCCGCGACCTGAGCAAAACCATGCAGGCGATGCGCGAGCTGGATTTCGGTGAGACCTACGTCAATCGGGAGAACTTCGAAGCCATGCAAGGCTTCCATGCCGGCGTGCGTAAATCCGGCATCGGCGGCGCGGACGGCAAGCATGGGCTGTATGAATACACCCATAC
Organism: Pseudomonas sp. LBUM1658; assembly: GCF_059716055.1. NCBI lineage: Bacteria > Pseudomonadati > Pseudomonadota > Gammaproteobacteria > Pseudomonadales > Pseudomonadaceae > Pseudomonas > Pseudomonas sp. LBUM1658. The sequence goes on along the minus strand of NZ_CP166798.1, from coordinate 4,048,307 downwards.
CCATGCTGTGTACCTACAAAGCTAAAAGCCTGGGGCAGTACCTGCACCCGTGTGTGGGTATCCTCCCAAACTCCGAAACGCGAGCGGTCGTAGTTCTTCTGACCGCTGGCGTCATTGGTGGCGGCCGCGATGGCTCGACGACTTTTATCAGCAGTAATCCATCCGGATTCACTTTGGATGGACAAACCAAGCGGCAGGAAGACACATTAAATTCAAAGCCGTCAATAATCGCGACCGCAACTTCACTCAGGGCAAGGTGAAGGCACGCAAGCAGCAGATCGAGCAGGGCATTGTTCGATATCTGGCGGCGATGGATTCGGCGGATAGGGCAACGCCCGAAGTGGCCCAGGCCAAAACAGAGCGGCTTAAGCTCAGTTGGTCCGTGTCGCCGCACCTCAACCGATGACGCTGGCAGTGTCGCGGCAGGGATGGGCCATTCCCGGCTCAAAAAGAATTTTAATGTCAGTGATAATTGGCTTATTTTTCAATGGCTCTACCTTACGTATCACAAGGTCCTTTTTGATAATTAAATATTCCGTGCTACTCAGCTTGTTGATTTTTTCGTCAGTTGATAAGAAGTATGTTTTTTGGGAGGTTATAACTGTCTGCTCACCACGGCCTCTCGGTTCTTTTATTTCTTTAGTCTTTTCAATAACGATATACGTCTCTTTTGATTTGCAGGTGGCTTTGAAACGGTTGGTCTCGATAGCAGCTGTCATTTTTGTCTTCGTATTTTGGATGGGCTTGAGTGATGTCTCATTGACATTACAGGCGCCGCATTTGCCGTATGCATACTGCAATCCCCAGCATCTATTCAGATTCCTCACATCATTAGGTGCTCCAGTTCCTATTGGGTTTGCGTTGTCGGCAGACCTCTCCTCACTGACTCCCCCTTTTTAGGGAGAACTCCGGATGGTTAAGCAAAGGGCACCTTCGACATGAGGCTCTGCGCTGAAGTCGAGCATGGAAATGAAGCTGTCCATCAGCGGTGATTCGTTGTGGGTATTCCAGCTCATGTACAGCCCGATGGCGGGGTTGGGCGACTCTTTCACCGGGAAGATTCTGCGAAACAGGACCTTGTCGCGCATGATCGAGTTGGCGATGGATTCGGGCACCAGGGCCACGCCGAAGCCGCAGGCCACCAGGCCAATCAAGGTGTGGATCTGCGCGGCTTCCTGTACCACCTTCGGGTAAAAACCGGCGGCTTCGCACAAGGCAATGAGCTGGCTGTGATAACCGGTGCCCAGGGCTTCGGGTGTGAACACGAAGTCTTCGCCGGCGAAATCCCGCAGGTCGATTTTCCCGGCCTGTGCTTTTGGATGATGGGTGGGGAGTGCCATGACGATTTCTTCGTCGAGTAACAAGCGCGATTCGATGTTGTCCGCCGAAATGGGCAGTTTGCGCATGAAGGCGATATCTGCGTCTCCAGACAGAATCGCCTTGGCCTGGCTGGAAGATGGCATTTCCTTGATGATCAGCTGGACCTTGGGAAAGGTTTCGCGAAACTGCCTGAGGGTGTTGAGCAACGATTCGTAGTAAGCAATGGACACCGCAGTGACCGTGAGTTTGCCGGCGATGCCTTCGGACACTTGGCGGGCGTGTTCCACCCCCAGTTCCAGTTCCTTGAGTGTGCTGTAGGCCGCGTCCAGAAAGGCACTGCCGGCGGGTGTCAGTTTTACCCCGCGCTTATTACGCGTGAACAGACTGAAACCCAATTTGTCTTCCAGGCGATTGATGGCCTGACTCAGAGGCGGCTGGGCCATGTGCAGGCGAATCGCGGCTTTGTGAAAATGCAATTCTTCAGCCACGGCGATGAACTGCCTGAGCAGTCGGGTTTCGATCATTCTTCCGTTCCTTCATTTGAATTGATCAGTACTGCGAGGTGGGTCTGGCGTCATCCCTCCGGGAACATCGGTGAGCACAAGATGCTGTCATTGTCGTCCCGGGTAGAAACCGTGCAGGCCCGCATACGAGACTCGACCCCCGGGGTTAAGTTCACGAGTGGGGGTTTCCGGGCTTGCTCCAGACATTGATTTGATATGAGCCAGGTATCAACTTCGCCCCTCATTAGTATTAAACAAGCCAGTTGTTCATTGTTAAGGTGAGGTGGCAATCAAGAGGGGAAAGCAATGAACTTTACAGGAAAGACTGCGATTGTAACCGGCGCTGGTCGAGGTCTGGGTTTCATCTACGCACGGGAATTGGCAAGGCTGGGCGCCAATGTCGTAATCAGTGATATCGGTGCGGACAATATCGGCGATGGTGCGGATACATCCATTGCCCTCGATGCCGCCCGGACGCTTCAGTCCGAGGGTTACAGCGTTATCGGCCACCACGGTGACCTGGCTGGCGAGCACGGTTGTCGGCAACTGATCGAGACGGCCATCGAGGCATTCGGGCAACTCGATATCGTGATTCACAACGCCGGTTGGGTCGGTTATCAATCGATTGAAGAGGCCGAGTTGTCATTTGTCGAGCGCGCGGTGGATATCAATATCCATACGCCCATCTGGCTGTGCAAGCATGCCTGGAAACACCTCAGGCAATCTGCGGCTGCGCGCGTGGTGCTGACCTCTTCGGATCGGGCGATGTATCAACAATATGCTCAGCCAGGCCTGGTGGCTTATGCGGCCGGCAAGATGGCGCAACTGGGCATCATGAACGCGCTGAGCATGGAAGGCGCGACCGATGGCATCCTGGTCAATGCGGTATCGCCCGTCGCCAAAACCAGAATGTGGGGCGTGACCGGGGAACCGGACAATCTGAAGCCTGAGTGGGTGGCGCCCGGTGTGATTTTCCTGGCTTCGGAACTGTGTCAGGACACCGGCTACATTCTGCGAGCCAGCAATGGCCAATTCACTGCTACACGGTTTGCCGAGAACAAGGGCGTCGACTATCCCGTCGACCTGGCGCGGGTCAGGGCATCCAGCGCCGAGCAAATTGCTCAATTGTGGGACCACATCAAGGAGTGTTGATATGCCTGCTCAGGAAGAGCTGCGTCTTTTTTCACCGTGTCAGTCTGATCTGGGCGAAAGCCCGGTTTGGGACGAAACCTGCAACGCGCTGTTGTTCGTGGACATTTCAGGAGGACAGATCAACGTCCTGGACGAACAGGCCAACCTTGCGCGGCTTTACGAGTCGCCATCACGGATTGGTGCGTTGGCATTGACCAATGCCGGTAACCTGATTTTTACCCAGAATGCCTGCGTCGCCATTCTCAATCGCACCAGCCTGCGCGTGAGCCATAAATCGAAACTGGCCATTACGCTCTCGTCCTTTCGTTTCAATGACGGTGCTTGCGACCCCCAGGGGCGCTTTATCACCGGATTGATGGACGAAGCCCACAGCAAAAATACCGGCAAACTGTATCGATATGATGCCGGGCTGAACGCCTCGGTGATGCTGGACCATATTTGCCTGCCCAATGGCCTGGTGTGGTCGATCGACGGCAGCGAACTGTTTTTTGTCGATTCGGTAGCGCGCACTATTTATCGCGCCCGCTATCCGGCCGCTGGCAAATACCTGGAGCAGGTATCGGTGTTTGCCCATACACCGCCGGACCTCGGCCGCCCGGATGGGTTGGCGATGGACGCGGAAGGGGGCATCTGGGTGTGCCAGTTCAATGGCGGCTGTCTGCTCAGGTACGATCGTCACGGCGAACTGACCCAGACCCTTGAGATGCCGGTCCCGCGTCCCACCAGTTGCTGCTTCGGCGGGGCGGACATGCGCACGCTATTCATCACCAGCGCCAAATTCGGTATGTCGCCTGCCGAGCAAGCGGACCTCCCCGAATCCGGAAATATCTACTGTATCCGACAGCCGATCCCCGGCGTTCCCCGGCATCGGTTCAAGGAGCTTTGAGGCCTTTAAGACTCAGGGCCCTGAGTGGGCGGTCTGGACCAGGAAATATGCGGTCAGCTTCATGATTTCTACTGAATCGCGCCCACCATCGCGCAGTATTCCGAGGAGCTTTGATCTTTGATGGCCACCGCCCCTCCAAAGTCGAGCTGTCGCCAGTCTTGGCTTTGGGGCGAAAGCTGCCGAGGTGAGGAGGAGTCCATCCCATTGCTTTTGGCCGAAAGCAGCCAGACAGCGTGCCCACCGTCTGTTCCCGCACGCGGCACCCGTTTACCTGGTCTGTCGAGGATCATTCCGGAGTCATCAACACTGCAAGCGTCAGCTTGATGAACTCCTCGTTCTTGTCGATGGTGCCCAGGGCGCCGCACACGTTGTCGGCGATATCGGCTGAGCCGGGCGCCTCAACCCGGTTCGACAGCTCCATGATGGCGGCTTCAATGGCGAACTGGTTCTTGTTGGTGGGATAGCCAGCCGCCTATGTCGATAACCTCAATCGGAAAGTTGCTTCGTTCTCCAGCGCATCAAATCGACTTTGCAGGAACTTAAAATATCTCCAGAGCCCGAGCCCCCCATCACGGAGTCACCTTCCCATTGACACTGTGCATCCTTGAACTTCTCGAAAGCCTTCTGAGAGGCGAGCAGCGAGGTAAGGGCTTTGGCCGTCGCACTCGAATCGATTTCCTTTGTCTGAGCTTCCAATTTTTTGTAGGCGATATTCATTTGTGACGTGACTTCGCGAGTCTTACCCTCAAGGCAAGGCTGCAACGCTGTCCGGGGCTGATCGCCAATGGTGTTGTAGCATTCGTTCAATGCTCCAGCATGAGCATCGCTGGTCACTGCAATTTTTGCTGCGGTGGTAGTAGGCGTAACTGCCGTATTGATCGCGCCATTTGTGATTGGATTCACATCAGGTTCCGCGGGTGCTTGAGCGAATGCAGTACCCATGGCAAATGAAGTCGCTACAGCGACCACAGAAATGAGTTTTCTCATTTTTATCTGTCCTTTGGAAGGCGTTTTTCGAGGGAAATAAACAACTTTGGATGCTAGGGCGATTGTGTACTACGTACGCAGGACTATGCTTGGTGAGGTCTAATAGCGCTCACAGTCCAAGACCTGTTTGACTGCATCCTGGGCAAGCTGTTCAATGCCGCTAAGAATGTGGTTGGTGCTGATCTCTGTGTCGTCTCATACCCTGTTAAAAGACGGTGAGATAAGCCTATGCCTTCGAAGCTGAATGTCTGCTTCTGGGCCGATTTCTGCCTGTCGCGACCGGCTTAAAACGACCCAAAGCGGACAGTTATGCAGGGCATCTATCGGTATGCGTCCAGGCAAGGCGTATCGTTTGATCCGCTCTGCCTCTCCCGGATAATCCTCAAAAAACGGAATATCTACATGGATGTTCGAATGGCGCTTGAAATCGAGACCGACCCCATAAGCTCATCGATAAATGGGGCCTTCTGTACCAGGTATTCACCTATGCCGCCGGTGTTGCTTGCTTCCAGTTCAAGTTTCAAGTCTTGATACCGCTGGCGAATCACAGGGTCGCCCCTGAGCAGATCACGAAAGCGGAGCATTCTTTCGATTTGACCGTGGCCGGTGATACAAACGTGGGCCTTATGTGTTCGCACACCATCAACATCGCGACGATAAAAATGGTGTCCTGGCGACAGATCGCTTCCCCGTGCGTACCCTAGTCCACGCATGACATTGTCTCGGGAGGATTCGTTTCGATGCTCCGCAACCTCGACTAGGAGGTCGATCTCTGGCTTGGCTGCGAGCTCGGGCACGCCGGTGCTTCCGACATGATGGATGGCAACAAGCTCAGTGCCAAACGCCTTCGCGATCCGCTCTTTGGCGCTAAGGAATAGCGCGGGCCATCTACTGTCATAGGGGGAAATCTTGCTAGTTAGCGCCATGGTGCTTCTTCCTAGTATCCGCAGGCTTGGCAATATGGAAACTCTAAGACTGTGCGTGCGCGCTCCACACGCTGCCAATCAGCATCCATGCGAGGCCGGGATGTTAGCGCTTCCAATGCGGAGCAGCTACTGGAGTTGGGAGACCAGGGACTTGGCCGCTTATGGCCGATTGCTGCACATCGCGAAAGGCAGCAATCGATCCAAATTCGCCGGTGGACCGCTGCTACCTGTTGAGCCGTGTGCGCCCTCAGATCAGCCAACGAAACCAGGGGCGGCTCATCTACCTAAAAGCATGGCCACTAGAGATTTGCATCATCACCCGCAGCTCCCCCAATAACCCCGTGGCCAGATTCGCCGTAGGCGGCTAGGGAAACTCTGAAAAAGACTTCCATCTCTGGTGAAATACCCATCTCACACGAATCGAACGGTTGAGCCCCGATGAAACAGATGTCCTTCGCCGATGCCGAGTATGCCGGTAAACGTAAGCAGACCCGCCGCGAGCGCTTCCTGATCGAGATGGATCAAGTCGTGCCCTGGAAGGGTTTGATTGCCTTGATCGAACCGCATTATCCGAAGGGTGAAGGTGGTCGTCCGGCGTATCCGTTGCTGGCCATGTTGCGGGTTCATCTGATGCAGAACTGGTTCGGCTACAGCGATCCGGCGATGGAAGAATCGCTGTATGAAACGACGATCCTGCGCCAGTTTGCAGGGCTGCATCTGGATCGAATTCCTGACGAAACCACGATTCTCAACTTCCGCCGCTTGCTGGAGAAACATGAGCTGGCGGGTGGGATTTTGCAGGTTATCAACGGTTATCTGGGTGACCGTGGATTGATGTTGCGTCACGGAACGATCGTGGATGCGACGATCATTCATGCACCCAGCTCAACCAAGAATAAAGACAAGAAACGCGACCCCGAGATGCATCAGACCAAGAAAGGAAATCAGTACTATTTTGGAATGAAATCCCACATTGGCGTTGATGCGGATTCGGGCTTGGTTCATAGCGTTGTCGGTACTCCCGCCAACGTGGCGGACGTGACACAAGTGGATCAATTGCTTCACGGAGAAGAAGTTCACGTCTGTGGCGATGCCGGTTACACCGGGGTGCAGAAACGCCCAGAACATCAGGATCGCAAGATGATTTGGTCGATTTCTGCCCGGCCCAGTTCGTACAAAGAGCATGGCAAAGACACGGTGATCGGTAGCGTGCTACGCGGGATTGAGTATGCGAAAGCGCAAGTCAGAGCCAAGGTTGAGCATCCGTTTCGAGTGATCAAGCGCCAGTTTGGCTATACGAAAGTGCGCTTTCGTGGTCTGGCGAAAAACATCGCTCAGCAGACGACGTTGTTCGCCTTGTCGAACCTGTGGATGGTGCGAAAACGATTGTTGAATGCAGGAGAGGTGCGCCTGTAATGCGGGCTAATCGCCCTGAAACAGCGCGATTAGAGGAAAAATCATGAATTAAAGAGTGGAAAGGTCCGATTTTCGACCGAATCAGCGTTTTTTGAACCTCTCACAGAGAGGGCATCAAAAATCGGTGGGTACTTCAGACCTTCCCTAGGGCGTGACGGTGCCGAAATCAAAGTTAAAAAATGGAACGTTGCGCCCAGGCAGCGTTATTGGTTAAAACTCGTAGGTAAATCATTGGAGGGTAATGACTTGACGATCCCGCTCCGGGTGAGTCAGATAGTCGATGGCGAAGAGCGCGAGAAAGGAGTGTGCTGCTTAGTGCCAACAGAGGAATTTGAGAAGTTTAAGCCGTTTTCTACCGTCGAGGTTATTTTTAAAGTCACCTATAACGGCAGTAGTGACGAGGGTGACGCGACCGAGTTCCCTAAGCTGGTGCTTATAGTCTACAAAAATGCTGTTGATATTGCCTGGTTCCCTACCCATCATCGGTATGGTTGGGAGTCAGGAAAAACGATAGTGGAGGGTGATATCAGCTATACAGTGGACGAATGGGGCAACAGTGCATTGCGTTATTTCAGGTCGCCGGGAGTTCCCTCTAAGAAACTTTCCCCTGAGACCATTCTAAAAAAAGATCTCCGGAATCTTGTGGTGGGCCTGCATTACGAGTTTAGAGTTAATGTGCGAAAAGTAACCGATGATTTGGAGTCGCCTCGTATTTCTTTCGAAACAAGCGCCGGTGATGTGCGGGAAGCAGCAGTATTTGATAGCTTGAATTGGGTGGCCGCTAAACTTAATTTCCGTGCAACACAACCTGAAATCCAAATCCGTATCGTCAGTCATCGAGACTCGGCTAATTTTGATGTTGATAATCTAGCGTTGTTCCTGGAAGACTAAATCGACTCTCTCGCTTGAAAATGCAACGGCCCACCAGAAGGCGGGCCGTTGTTTAAGCAAAATCGCGGATTGATCAGTCCTGACGGCTGGTCACTTCCAGCAGGTGATAACCGAACTGGGTCTTGACCGGGCCTTGCACGGTGTTGATCGGTGCGCTGAAGACCACGGCGTCGAATTCCTTGACCATCTGGCCTGGACCGAAGGAACCGAGATCGCCACCCTGACGGCTGGACGGGCAGGTGGAGTTGGCTTTGGCGACTTCAGCAAAGTCGGCGCCGGCTTCGATCTGGGCTTTCAGTTCGTTGCACTTGTCTTCAGTGGCAACCAGGATGTGGCGGGCAGTGGCTTTGGCCATGGGAAATACTCCATTCAACTTGCATTAAAGTGCTGAGCCTACCGGATTCTGTGGGCTATTTCTCGGCAAAGTTCCCTGACAGTGCCTGCTTTCGATGCGCCCTGATCACGGCAGCGGTCGGCACGGCATCACAATCCAAGGTTTTTCAGGCGTTCGGCATGCTGGACATAGAGTTCGACCGGGTCAATCTCATTGCGCGCCCGGCCGGCCGGTTGATTAATGGTTTCCATATGGTTCAACGGGTAGTCGGAGCGGATGACCGTGCCCAGGTGTGAGCTGTAGCGGCCGACCAGGCCGTCGTTGGCTTCAGGTTCGGTATTGAAGTGCTCGGAAAAAGCCCGGCATAGGCCGTGAAGCGGATCGAGCAGGTTCGGCCCTTTACCGAGAAGGTTGCCGGTGAGGATCCCGCTCCAGGAGAAATAGCGCACACCGTTGACCAGTTCCTTGCCGCTGGCGCCCCAGGTTTGCGGCAGGCCTTGCGGGTATTTGGTGTTGAAGGCGGCTACGCCTTCGGTGGTCAGGGCGGTGAGTGCTGCTATCGCATTATGGGGGGGCTGCGGGGTGCTACTGAGCAAGCTCAGGAACTTGGCAAACAAGGTTATCAAGGACGCGGCCACAAACTCTGGCAGACGACCGGGAGTCAATGCCTTGCGCAGGTAGTCGGCGAGTTCGGAGCCATGATTGGGGCCGCTGACCGAGGTCACCGATGCGACCTGTTTCGGTTGTTTCGCGGCCGCATAACGTGCGGCCAGCGCACCCTGGCTATGGCCGACCAGATTGACTTTGGTGGCACCTGTTTCGAGCAGCAGCCGATCGATTTGCGCGAGCAACTGTTCGCCGCGCAGTTCGTTGCTGTTAACCGCGGACAGGTAAGGTACGAATACTCTTGCGCCAGCGTGTCGCAGGGCAGGCTTGATGCTATGGAAGACTTCGAGCTTGCCTATGCGCTCAAAGCCAAACAGTCCGTGGACCAGAAGGATGGGGTATTGAGTCTCTGCATTCCGTTGCATGTTCGTTCCTTTCTTCAGTGAAGGGGGGTGGATCTCCCCCTCACTCTAGTGCAGACGGATAGGATCAATGGGTGGGAAAAAGCCGCTGTGTTCTGGAGAAAATGGAATAGAAATGGTCAGGTTATTCTCCACGCAACTGCCGGGCTGCCTGGCGCAAGAGCTGCTCGGTGGAATCCCAGCCCAGGCAACCATCAGTGACGGATACGCCGTAATCCAGGCTATTGCCCAGCGGCTGGCAGCCTTCGAACAGGTGACTCTCAAGCATCATGCCGATCAGCGAATGGTCGCCTTGCAAGCGTTGCTCGAGCACATCGGCGAACACCGCAGGCTGACGTAACGGGTCTTTGCCGCTGTTGGCGTGGCTGCAATCCACCATGATCCGCGTCGGGATCGCCAGTTTTCTCAGGTCGTTGTGCACCTGGCTGACGCTTTGCCGGTCGTAGTTCGGCCCGCGATGGCCGCCGCGCAACACCAGATGGGTGTCCGGGTTGCCCGCCGTCTGGATGATCGCCGGATGCCCCTGGGTGTCGACACCGAAATGCCGATGGGGATGAGCCGCCGAGCGCATGGCGTCGCAGGCGATGGCGACGCCGCCATCGGTGCCGTTCTTGAAACCGACCGGCATGTTCAGACCGCTGGCCATTTCCCGGTGGATCTGCGACTCGGTGGTGCGCGCGCCGATGGCGACCCAGCTCAGCAGGTCATCGAAGTAGCCCGCGGCCATGGGCTGTAGCAATTCGGTGGCAATCGGCAACCCCAGGCGCAGCATTTCGCGCATCAGCTCGCGGGACAAGGTCAAGCCGCCGGCCATGTCATCGCTGCCATCGAGCTGCGGATCGTAGGCCAGGCCTTTCCAGCCGATGGTGGTACGGGGTTTTTCGACGTAGGCGCGCATCACCAGCAGCATTTGATCGCTGACCTCGGTCGCCAGGCGCGCGAGGTTGCTGGCGTACTCGAGTGCCGATTGCGGGTCATGGATAGAGCAGGGGCCGACGATGACCAGCAGACGGGAGTCTTCACCGTTGAGGATCGCGCGCACCGCTTGACGATGGGTGGCGACTTGCTGGGTCAGGGCCGTGGTGAGCGGCAATTGCTGCTTGAGCGCCAGTGAGCCGGGCAGACGCAGGGTCAGCGCTTCATTGGCAGAGGTCAGACTGGACAGCGGCAGAGCAGAGACGGACGAGTTCATATTCGGGCTTCCTGGGCTGGCGGCGGGTTCGTTCCCGCGCGCTCGGCCCTACTGGGGTGTTCGACAATTGGCCGGATTGGCTACGTGTGAGTGCTTGCCACCAGTGGGTGACCGATCGGAGGCGGCAGGCTGTCCCGAACGGCGGCTGGTAAATCGCCAGGTGGTGCAAGTGTCGTAGCGGTAATAAGTGGCGTAGGTCATGGGGTAATTCCTCGATTCGTTGTGTAGTGACGCTGAAAATCTGTGGGGTTGAAAAATAGGGCGCTGAAAAATAGGGCGTAAAAAACAAAACCCCCGATCGGGAAGCCGACCGGGGGTTGAGAATTCTCAAGTGGCGACCCGTAGAAGTGGGCGCCGTGTGGGTATCAGGCGCGCCAGTGGCTAAACCAATACCCAAAATAAAAGCTGACCGGAGCACAGGCCTTGCTCACTCGCGCAGCCGCAACCGAGCGCAGGGCGCTGGCGGTATTACGAGGCAGTGAGAGGATTGGCAACATGCTGTTTCTCCGATGAATGCGCCGAGCTTACTAGAGGCGGGTGCCGGGGTTCAATCAGAAATTGCTATCGGCGCCTGGGGCGATTGCTATGACTTAAGTGGCCCACTGCTTTATGCCACACTTGCTGCACTTCAAGACGATCTGTTACCAGGGACGCAACATGACCATATTGACCGTCGCCGCCGCTCAATCGATCTCCATTGCCGGTGATCTTCAAGCCAATATCAAACGGCACTGGCGCTTCATCGAGATCGCCGCCGAGCAGGGTGTGCAGCTGCTGGTGTTTCCCGAGTTATCGCTGACTGGCTATGAACGCAGCCTGGCCGCCGAATTGGCGATCATCCCGGATGACCCGGTTCTGCAGCCGCTGCGCGACCTTGCCCGGGAGCTCCGGGTGACCACGGTCGTTGGCATGCCGATCAAATTGTCCGGCGAATCTGATGTACTGATCGGCGCACTGGTGCTGGCCGCCGATGGCTCACTGGCGGTCTACAGCAAACAGCATCTGCATCCGGGCGAGGAGGAGGCGTTTGCTCCAGGTTCGGGTGGCTCGATGCTGACCATCGGCAATGCCCAGGTCGCCCTGGCGGTCTGCGCGGATTTTTCCCATGCCAGTCATGCCCGGCAAGCAGCTGATTCAGGTGCGGACCTTTATGCGGCGGGCGTGTTGATCACCGAGAACGGTTATGCCGCAGATACCGCCTTGTTGCAGGGCTACGCTGGCGAGCATTCGATGCCGGTGTTGATGGCTAATCACGGCGGTGCGACCGGGGGCTGGGAGTCGGCAGGGCGCAGTGCTGTCTGGGCGCCGGACGGCGAACTGATTATCGCCATGGCGGGTGTCGGCGATGCGCTGGTGATCGCTCGCCGCGACGCTGCTGGCTGGAGTGGCCAGGTCGTGGCTGTCGAGCAAAACCGCGAGGAGTAGTGATGGTCTTTGAACTACGTCCGGCCTCGTCAGCAGACCTGCGCTTCGCCCGGGAGCTGACCCACGAAGCGATGTTGCGCTATTACATTCGCTACGACTTGCGCTGGCACGACGAAGCTTTTGATGTGGCGTGGGCCGGTCGCCAGAACTGGCTTATTTGCCGGGGCGAATCAGTGCTGGGTTTTCTCAGCCTGAGTCGCGATGAGCAGGCTTTGTATATCCGCGAACTGCATGTGATCGAGGCCAGTCGTGGCCAGGGAGCTGGAAGCTGGGCGATCGAGCAGACGTTTTCGATGGCCAGCAAAGAGCGGCGACCTGCGCTGCGGCTTACCGTATTCAAAGGCAATCCGGCACAGCAGCTCTATGAGCGGATGGGCTTGCTGGTGGTTGGCGACGACGATTGCTTTCTGCGGATGGAGCGACTGTGCGGTACTGAGCCAAAGCCATTGAGGTAGAGCGGTTGATGTCCGCTATACTGATAAGACCTTGTGGTATCGGGCAGGACAGCATTTCGAGTAAATCGAGTACTACTAGCGCATACTGATACTTCAAGCCTGACCCTGCTCCTGACCCTGCTGCCCTGTGTCCGCCAGGATGACACCATCTTTCATGCCCAACAGGACCGCCACCTTGTGGGCCTCCCCACGCCGTCCCTTCTTTCGCCCAGCGAGCACTTGATAAGTGGTAGCCGGATCAACGCCGTGCTCGCGAGCAAATTGTTGAACGGATTTTCCTTGATGTTCCAGCCAAGCCTTGGCTTGTGCGGCAGTGCGAATACCGGGCATAGTTCAAAACCGTTCAAAAGTGTTCAATGGACAGCAGGTGTGGCACCTCAAGGGGTGCAATTAAATAGGATCATACATCCAAATGAGTGGAATCGGTTCGCGCTTAAGGCAGGAAAGAGAGCGACTTGGTTTGTCGCAGAAAATTTTTGGCGAAATCGGAGGCGTTGAAGCTAACGCGCAAGGCAAATATGAAAATGGCGGACGCGCGCCTAAGGCAGACTATTTGTCCAGAGTGGCAGAGCGTGGCGTGGATGTCTTGTTTGTATTGACGGGGAACCGGACCCCGACGCTGATCGAGAATCTCAGCCAGGTGGAAGAAACGGTACTGGGTTGTTATCGGGCGCTGTTCAAGGAGGATCAGGATGCGATTCGCCGATTGACCACCACCCTGGCAGAGTTTTCCGTTGCCCACGGTTTGAAGCGCAAGACTGAGCCAGCCGACTCCTGATCGATCAGACCAAGTCGTTTACGCCTGTCATTTGGCAGACGCGCGTTGTGCATGGGTACGTTTTATATAACGCGGCAGCTAGGTCTGCCCGCCGGTTTTTGCTAAGGTGTCCGGCAACCCATATGACCATATCGCGAGGTGTCTGCTTGATTAGGGTGCTAGTGGTCGACGATCATGATCTGGTTCGTACAGGCATTACACGAATGCTGTCTGATATAGATGGATTGCAAGTGGTCGGCCAGGCCGAGTCGGGGGAGGAATCCTTGATCAAGGCCCGGGAATTGAAGCCCGATGTGGTACTGATGGACGTCAAGATGCCCGGAATCGGCGGTCTTGAAGCTACGCGCAAAATGCTGCGCAGTCACCCGGAAATCAAGGTTGTCGCTGTTACGGTATGTGAAGAGGATCCGTTCCCCACGCGGCTGTTGCAGGCGGGTGCCGCAGGTTATCTGACCAAAGGTGCGGCCTTGGCGGAAATGGTTCAGGCCATTCGCCTGGTGTTTGCAGGGCAGCGCTACATCAGCCCGCAAATTGCCCAGCAACTGGCGATCAAGTCTTTTCAACCGACCAGTGATACGCCGTTCGATGCCCTGTCGGAGCGGGAAATCCAGATTGCGTTGATGATTGTCGGCTGTCAGAAAGTCCAGATTATTTCCGACAAGCTGTGCCTGTCGCCGAAAACCGTGAATACCTACCGTTACCGCATTTTCGAGAAGCTCTCGATCAGCAGCGATGTCGAGTTGACGTTGTTGGCGGTCCGCCACGGCATGGTTGATGCCAGTCTCTGAAAATGACCGACCTGTTTGATCCAAGTGCATTTCTCTCCACCTGCAGTGGGCACCCTGGCGTGTATCGCATGTTCGACCGCGATGCGCGCCTGCTCTACGTCGGTAAAGCCAAAAACCTGAAAAAACGCCTGGCGAGTTATTTTCGCAAGACTGGCCTCGCGCCGAAAACCGCCGCGCTGGTCGGGCATATCGCGCAGGTCGAAACGACGATCACCGCCAATGAAACCGAGGCGTTGTTGCTTGAGCAGACGCTGATCAAGGAGTGGCGTCCGCCCTACAACATCCTGCTGCGCGACGATAAATCCTATCCCTATGTTTTTCTCTCGGATAGCGAGTTCCCGCGCTTGAGCATCCATCGCGGGGCGAAAAAGCAGAAGGGCAAGTACTTCGGACCTTATCCGAGTGCGGGGGCGATTCGCGAGAGCCTGAGCCTGCTGCAGAAGACCTTCCTGGTCCGCCAGTGCGAAGACAGTTACTTCAAGAACCGCACGCGGCCCTGCCTGCAATACCAGATCAAGCGCTGCAAGGCGCCCTGTGTCGGGCTGGTCGAACCTCAAGTCTATGCCGAGGACGTACGCCATTCGGTGATGTTCCTCGAAGGCCGCAGCAATGCCCTGACTGACGAATTGTCCAGCGGCATGGAGCAGGCCGCGAGCACCCTTGATTTCGAGCGCGCCGCCGAACTGCGTGACCAGATCTCCCTGCTGCGTCGGGTTCAGGACCAGCAGAGCATGGAAGGCGGTACCGGCGATGTCGATGTGGTCGCGGCGTTCATCAACCCTGGCGGTGCCTGCGTGCACCTGATCAGCGTGCGAGGCGGGCGGGTACTGGGCAGCAAGAACTTCTTTCCGCAAGTCGGTATTGAAGAGGAGGTGGCCGAGGTCATGGCGGCATTCCTCGGTCAGTACTACATCAGCAGCCCCGAACGGGACTTGCCGAGCGAATTGATCGTCAACGTCGTCCATGAAGACTTCCCGGTGATCATCGCCGCTATTGAAGAGTTGCGTGGCCGCGAGCTGAGCATCAGCCATAGGGTTCGTGGAACCCGCGCTCGCTGGCAGCAACTGGCGGTGACCAATGCCGAGCAGGCGCTGGGTGCGCGTTTAGCCAACCGCCAGCATGTTGCCGCGCGGTTCGAGGCGCTGGCTGAAGTGCTGAACCTGGATGAGCCGCCACAACGCCTCGAGTGTTATGACATCAGCCACTCCAGTGGCGAGGCGACGGTGGCCTCCTGCGTGGTCTTTGGTCCTGAGGGTCCGATCAAGTCCGACTATCGTCGCTACAACATCGAAGGCGTGACCCCGGGCGATGACTACGCGGCGATGCATCAGGCCCTGACTCGACGGTTCAGCAAACTCAAGGACGGCGAGGGCAAGCTGCCGGATATTCTTCTGGTGGACGGCGGTAAAGGCCAGCTGTCCATGGCCCGTGACGTGCTCAATGAACTGGCGGTGCCTGACCTGATTTTGCTCGGTGTCGCCAAGGGGGCCACGCGCAAGGCCGGGTTCGAAACCCTTTACCTGAATGACGCTGCCCATGAATTCACCCTGCGCGGCGACTCCCCGGCCCTGCATTTGATCCAGCAGATACGCGATGAGGCACACCGATTCGCCATTACCGGGCACCGCGCGCGACGCGGCAAAACCCGGCGTACCTCAACGCTGGAAGGGGTCGCAGGAGTTGGCCCGAAACGCCGCCGCGAACTGCTCAAACATTTTGGTGGATTGCAGGAGCTGTCTCGTGCCAGCATTGAAGAAATCGCCAAAGCACCGGGGATCAGTAAAAAGCTCGCGGAGTTGATTTATGCAAACCTGCACAGCGAGTAGAATGCCCGACTCACCTCGTAGCCAGTTGTGCCGATGAATATCCCTAATCTGATCACCGTCTTACGCGTCCTGCTCATTCCGATCTTCATTCTGTTGTTTTACCTGCCCTACCACTGGAGCTACATGGCGGCCAGTTCAGTCTTTGCGTTCGCTGCTGCCACCGATTGGCTGGACGGTTACCTGGCTCGCCGGCTGGAACAAAGCACACCGTTCGGGGCCTTCCTCGACCCGGTGGCCGACAAGCTGATGGTGGCAGTGGCGCTGGTGCTGCTGGTGCAAGAACATGCCAACTTGTGGCTGACACTACCGGCAGCCGTGATCATCGGCCGCGAAATCGTGGTCTCCGCCTTGCGCGAGTGGATGGCGGAAATCGGCGCCCGTGCGCATGTTGCGGTCTCGAACATGGGCAAATGGAAAACCGCCGCGCAGATGTTGGCGCTGGTTATTCTGCTGGCCAACCCCTCGGACTTCAGCTTCTGGGTCCTGGTGGGTTACGCACTGCTGATGTTCGCGGCAGGGCTGACGTTGTGGTCGATGCTGCAATATTTGCGAGCAGCCTGGCCGCACCTGAAGCCCGATCAGGAAAAGAAATAAACTTTTTTGAATCAAGGGGTTGACTGGGCATCTGGAATCTATAGAATGGCGCTCAGTTACCAAGACGCGGGAATAGCTCAGTTGGTAGAGCACGACCTTGCCAAGGTCGGGGTCGCGAGTTCGAGTCTCGTTTCCCGCTCCAAATATAGATTTACAGAGTTCCATTGAATTCGGTAAATCGTTGAAATAAGGACCTTCGGGTCCTTTTTTCGTTCCGGTGGGAACCACACCCTTGCTGGAAATCGTGAATGCAAATTTCGTTCGGTACAGTAGCAACTTCCCACCGGCGAACATCCCGACGGTGCTGGTCAGTAACGAGCAGGCCCCCATTGGGCTCAACCAATCGCCTACTCACCACTTCCACGTCAACATGCTGATCATCCAGCTTGTTGGGAAAGCGCCACTGAGAGTCTCCCGTCAGGGTCTTCAGCTCTTGCGAAGGGGGGAGGAAGATATCTTCGGCATCCAAGTATTCCTTGCGGCGATCAAGGCATGAAGCAACCCGCCTAATCGTCAGCTTACGGCTGACCGGGAGCCCCTGGTCGGCACGGAACCGAATCTGCGACTCGCCTCATCTAGACTGCTTCGCGCAATGCATTGGCAACAAGAGAAAACGCCAGAGAGGGTTGCCGACGGCTGGGGTAATACAAATAGTATCCAGAGAACGGTGGGCACCAGTCGTCCAGTACACGCATCAGCCTGCCTTCCTGAAGGTGTGGTTCGAATTCCTCCTCGGGCAGGTACGCAATTCCCAGTCCCGCCAATGCCGCATCCACTATGTGGACAGACGTGTTGAAAGTGAGCTGGCCGTTTACGCGCACGTTCAACTGTTTACCACGCCGCTCAAAGTCCCATACATAAAGCCCGCCTGATGTCTGCATGCGCTGGTTGATACAGCTATGGCCCATCAAGTCACGCGGGGTTTTGGGAATGGCACGGGTGGCAAAATACGCCGCAGAGGCGACGACAGCCATCCGTAGTGGGGGCCCTATGGATACCGCAATCATGTCTTTATCGATGGTGTCACCCAGACGCACGCCCGCATCAAAACGATCAGCCACGATGTCCCTAAATCCGTAATTGACGTCGAACTCGACCTTGATATCCGGATACTCATGTAACAACGAAGTGAGCTTGGGCAGCAACGTTGTCCGCAGAACATGATCGCCACATGTGATTCGTACTGTGCCGGCAGGCTTATCGCGCATTTCCGTCAGTACATCCAGTTCCGCTTCGATTTCATCGAAGCGATGGCCGATCGCGTGCATCAGGCGCTCGCCAGCTACCGTCGGCGAGACGCTGCGCGTGGTGCGTGTCAGTAACCTGATCTGGAGGCGCGCTTCCAGACCGCTGATTGCCTGACTTAGCGCAGATTGGGTAACACCCAACACTGCGGCGGCGCGTGTGAAGCTGCCTTCGCGCGCCACTGTCACGAAGGACAGCAGATCGTTGAGGTTCCTTCTGACCATTATGCAACGCCTTTTCATCCAATTTATTAGCTGTGCTTATATACCTATTAAGTATTCATTAGCTAGTCGTGTGGGTGTTTGTTCGTCACCATTGCAGCCATGAATATGAATGAAGGTGAGGCCCCAATGGGCACTGTTTTCCCCAAAAACGAGGCACCCGCTTACTGGAGCGGTGTCTTTGCAATGACGCTTTGCGTCTTCGCTCTGATCGCGTCGGAGTTCATGCCCGTCAGCCTGCTGACGCCGATGGCCGTCGATCTTCACGTCACCGAAGGGCTGGCAGGGCAAGGCATCGCGATCTCCGGGGCATTCGCGGTAATGACCAGCCTGTCGATCTCGTGGCTTGCCGGAACCATCAACCGCAAGACGCTATTGCTGGCGCTAACCGGGTTGATGGCCGTCTCCGGTGTGGTTGTCGGGCTGGCGCCAAACTATCTGACGTACATGATCGGCCGTGCTCTCATCGGTGTGGTCATTGGAGGTTTTTGGTCCATGTCCGCTGCGACGGCCATGCGGCTGGTACCTGCCAACCAGGTGCCCAAGGCTTTGGCCATCTTCAACGGTGGTAATGCGTTGGCTACCGTGATTGCCGCACCGCTGGGCAGCTATCTGGGTTCGGTGATTGGCTGGCGCGGCGCCTTCTTCTGCCTGGTGCCGGTCGCGGCGCTTGCTCTCTCCTGGCTATGGATCAGCCTGCCGGCCATGAAGGTGGATGAGCGCACGGCGGGTTCCGGCAATGTCTTCAAGCTGTTCCAGAACCCGTCCGTGGCGCTGGGCATGGCCGGCTGCGGCGCCTTCTTCATGGGGCAGTTCGCTTTGTTCACCTATCTGCGGCCTTTCCTCGAAACAGTGACGCAGGTTGACGTATCCACGCTGTCGCTGATCTTGCTCGTGATCGGCGTAGCAGGCTTCATCGGCACCATGATTATCGGCCCACTCCTTAGGCGCGGCCTGTTCCGGACACTGGTAACCATTCCGATACTGATGGCCGTGATCGCCTTGACACTGATCCCCTTTGGAACCTCGGCCGTTACCGTTGCAGCGCTGCTCGGCTTTTGGGGACTGATGGCTACCGCGGCCCCAGTGGGCTGGTGGAGTTGGGTCGCACAAGCCATACCAAAGAATGCCGAGGCCGGTGGCGGCTTGATGGTGGCCGTGATTCAGCTGGCCATTGCCCTAGGCTCCACCGTTGGCGGCCTGCTGTTCGATAGCCGCGGCTACCAGAGCACTTTCGTGGCGAGCGCAGCCGTGCTGCTGCTTGCGGCATTTATGACTGTTCTGACATCACGCTCGAAAACACCCCAGACCGCTTAAGCCACGCAAAGAGCAAGGAGACGGGCCATGACCATGAGCAGCCTCAGCGCCCCTACCGGTGGCCTGCGTACCTTCACCATGGCAATCGACCATCGCCGAGTCCAAAGCAAAAGAGGCCTGCATCGGCTGGGCTTGCTGCTTGGGATGCTCGTGCTCGGCAGTTGTGAAGCCGGCCAGCATCCTGCACCGGGCCTACACGCTGTAGCTGCTACGGATGCCGCACCGGCATCCATGAAACGGGAGAAATCACGCATGTGGATGACCGTCGGCGAACATCGCTTCGCCATCACCTTGATAGACAACGCAGCCGCTCGTGCGTTGGTCACGCTGCTGCCGCTGACGCTGGACATGAACGATCTCAACAGCAATGAGAAATACGCCAGTCTTCCTGAAGCCCTGCCTGCCAATGCGAGCGCACCAGGAACGATCCGCAATGGCGATCTCATGCTGTATGGCACGGACACCCTGGTCGTCTTCTATTTGAAATTCGACTCGTCGTACACCTACACGCGCCTTGGTCGCGTGAACGACCCCGCCGGTTTAGCTCAGGCGCTAGGTCGGCGGGGTGTGCAAGTCGTGTTCTCCAAAGACTAGTTTCTACGCATGAATAGAGGTTCCAATGAAAAAAGTCATTCTTCTTTTAACTCTTCTTGTCAGTTCACTCTCAGCAATAGGAGCAGATATGTCCAACGGCGCTGATAATTTTTATACGAGCGAAAAAGTGACCGTGCAGAAGGTCAATTTCAAAAACCAATATCAAATGAACGTGGCAGGGAATCTTTTCATTCCCAAAAACCTGGACGGCAAAGCGAAGAGTCCCGCTATCGTTGTTGGCCACCCAATGGGGGCGGTCAAGGAGCAGAGCGCGAACCTCTATGCCACGAAAATGGCGGAACAAGGGTTCGTGACACTGTCCCTGGATCTTTCGTTTTGGGGCGAAAGCGAGGGGCGGCCTCGCAATGCGGTCTCGCCGGATATCTATGCCGAGGACTTTAGTGCGGCGGTAGATTTTCTGGGTACCCAGCCTTTCATCGACAGAGAGCGGATTGGAGCAATCGGGATTTGTGGCAGCGGCAGCTTCGTTATCAGTGCGGCCAAGATCGACCCACGCATGAAAGCCATCGCAACGGTCAGCATGTACGACATGGGCGCAGCTAATCGCAATGGATTGAAGCATTCCCAGACGCTTGAGCAACGCAAGAGCATCGTTGCGCAAGCAGTGCAGCAACGCTATGTGGAGTTCGCTGGCGGTGAAACCCGCTACACCAGCGGTACAGTGCACCAGTTGGATGAGAACACTCATCCCATTCAGCGTGAGTTCTATGACTTCTACCGCACACCGCGAGGCGAGTACACGCCCTCCAACTCGTCTAAGGAGCTGACGACGCACCCGACTCTGACTAGCAACATCAAGTTCATGAACTTCTACCCGTTCAATGACATTGAGACGATTTCACCTCGTCCGATGTTGTTCATTGCAGGCGCAGATGCACACTCAAGGGAGTTCAGCGAAGAAGCATACAAGCTCGCCGGTCAACCCAAGGAGCTTGTCATCGTTCCCGGTGCCGGCCATGTCGACCTCTACGACCGTGTCAATCTCATTCCTTTTGGCAAGCTGACAACCTTCTTTCAGAGCAATCTGAAGTAAACCGATAGATCGGATGTCCCTCGTAAATGAGCCTCACATCGGTGAGGCTTTTCGCGAGAACCGGATAGTCACTCCTGCGGCGCAAATGTCTTCGTTTTTTGCCGCGTGATAGATGAAGGCATCGTTATTGAAACGCGCGTCCGCTTTGGCTCAGATGTCATTGGTTTGGGCACATAGGCGGTGATGTCTGCATCGCGACAAGCCAGGATTTATTCGCTTTTGAAGTAACCTCCAGTCTCAGACCGATGCGTGAGGAGGGACATTGCAATATTAGGTCTACGGGCGATTACTCGATAATCCCATTCAATTTGCAATACTCCTTCCAGTCCATTTCTACCATTTCTGCGACTTCTCGATGGAACTCCAGGGTCAGGTATTTCAGTTCTTCGGTAGACTCTGAAATCAGTGTAAGCGTTAGCTCCCACACCTCTATACCCAGGCGCATAGCCTCTTGCTCAAAGGCCGACTCAATGCACAATTTTTTTTCGTCCTGACTTAGTCCCTGGACAGCGTCATTGAGCGATGAGTCGCCGTTGAAGAAGCTGCCAGTGACAACTGGCCGGAATCGACCCGAAGCAAACGCTCGGCGATATCTACGAAACCATGAGGGATTCTGTAGGAAAGAATCCCTGCATCATGGTCGCTCCCGTACGGCGCAGGTCATGAGGTGTCCAGTCACCGTGCTGGCCGTCGGCAAGGACCAGGTTATCGTCGTGACGACGTTTTGAGAGGGCCTTGCGGTTTTTGAATCGGGCCTGGCGGTCACCCACCTGTTTGCTCACCACTTTCACATCAACATGCCCATCATCTAGCTTGCGCACTCTGGCCATGCAGTGATGTGCCAATCAATGCGTCACTTCAAGCCGAGTGGTCGATCCAGCGACATTGCACCTCCACCACGGGCGACGATGAGCAGTAGCAAGCCCGCCCAGGAAAGGTGCGTTGGCCAGGCGTCAGGGTAGATAAAAACCTGGATTACAAAAGTCATACCCAGTAACGCAAATGCTGATAGTCGTGAGAACAGGCCCAGCACAAGAAGCAGTGGAAACAAATGCTCACTGTAGGTAGCGAGATGCGCGGCCAGTTCCGGAGAGATAAATGGCAGTGAGTATTCTGTGCGGAACAGTTCATAGGTACTGGGTGTGATCGTCAGATAGTCACTGACTTTGGTGCGTCCTGACATAAAGAAAATGGCCGCGATGGATAGGCGAGCAACCAGCACCAATAGCGAGTCACCAATCATTAAGCCAAGTCGGTCTGCAATGCGGTTCCAAATACCACGCAAGGATTTGTCGGCTGTGGACGAAGTATTTCGTATCACGTCCATGATGTGCTCCGTTGGTTAAGTTGGTATTAAGTCTTCAGGAAGAGCGATGGATGTTTACAGCGCCGAACGCGTTGGCACTGAACAAGCGGGCAATGAGGTCTGCCAGATCCAAATCAGGCTGAACCTCAAGGGTTTTTTCTGCGGCCAGTTCAAGCGGCAGCTGTGCCGCGCAGGCGTCTAGAAACGTGCAATCCGCAGCACTGGCGGCCTCCCAATAAACCCGGCCTTGCTTGCGCGTCAGAAGCGCTCCTTCGCCGCACCAGTCGAGTTCGTCAGGCATGTCCCGCTGTTCGCGATTTAAGCGCCAGATGGTGCAGGCCGGGTAGTCTGGGAACCAGGCCCAACGGGAAGCAGCCCTCGGTGTGAGCCGGCTACGGGCCAAGTCCTTTTGGGACAGGCTCGCAAATGCGCTCGGATCAATGTCGGGCTCATCTTTAGCGCAATGGACTTCTGTCCAGAGCAGATCCAGGCGGGCGACGTCGCCCAGATAAGACATTTCTCGCGCATGCTCAAAAGCGTCGAGAAAATCCGGGAAATCAGCGCCGTAGTGCAGCAATCGGGAATCCGTCGGTGGCGACTGCCGGGCATAGATCGCTGCGGCGGACTTGAGCCACTCTGTACCGACCAAGCGCTCTATGGTGGGAAAGTTCGCGAGTAATGCGTCCGTCGCGCCTTTCAATACAGTATTGCGGTACACCAAAAAACCGGGCTGCTCGATTAGAGCGGTCATTCCAGTTGAATCTCGCCCATATAACGCATCGACGAATGCATCCTGAAAGCTTTCAAGTGATGTGTTCATATCGTCACTTCCGATGGTCGCTTCTTACCGACGTTCAACAGAATCTGTGCTCTGTCTCGTTCAGCCAGCAAGACGTCGAATCCTGGGATATGGTCGTCGCGCTCGATCAAGGTCGGGCGCATGCCGATCCGGTCTATAACGCGTTGATACAGCAACCAGACGTTGTCAGCGATGGGGGCATCGTGAGTGTCTATCAGCAACCGCGTATCTCCGGGATCCACTGCGTGACCTGCCAAATGGATTTCCACAATTGCCTTGGCCGGGAAGGCATCCAGATACGTTGCCGCATCGAAACCCAGGTTATGCGCGCTAATGTGCACGTTATTGACATCCAGCAGCAACCCACAGCCAGTTCTCACACTCAGTTCGGTCAAAAAGTCGAGTTCGCTGAATTCATGACCCTCCAGGCGTAGGTAATGGGTGGGATTTTCAATGGCAATAGGACGTCCTAACGCGTCTTGTGTACGTTGGATATTGCTTACGATGCGCTGCAATGCCTCGACTGTACGAGGGAATGGCAGTAGGTCAGGATGATACTGACCACGCCATGCTGACCAGGCCAGGTGTTCGGAAATCAATGCAGGCTGCACGTGATCGACCAGTGCTTTCAGGCGCTTGAGATGGTTTTCGTCCGGCGGACAATCGGCAGCAAGTGAAAGTGAAACGCCGTGCAGCGACAGCGGGTGTTGGCTTCCAATTGCCTCCAGCCATGCCAGACGGGGGCCACCACCTACCATGTAGTTTTCCGGATGAACTTCGAACCAGAGACCCTCAGCCGTGCAGTCAAGCGCATCTGAGTAATGATTCGGTTTCAGGCCGAGTCCGGCCCCCATCTGGCGTTCAGTTTTCATGGTTGATGTGCCCCCGTGGTATTACGATTACTTAGGTGCGAGAGTGCCCATGCCTTTTGGAGTCTTGATGGAGGTACAAGTACCCGCAGGAACGTTTTTCCAGGCATTAGGCTGGTAGTCCATTTTGGCGGTGCCTGCACAGGTGGTACCTGCACCCGCCTTGCAATCGTTCTGGCCGGCCAGGGCAACTCCGTAACATTTCTCCATGGCGCCTGCTGCGGCAGGAGTTTCTGCGGCCATAGCACCTGCAGCGAATGTAGAGAAGGCAACAGCGAGGGCGGCAAGTTTGAGATTGTTCATGGTTTTGTCTCCAGATGAGGGGGGTTGGTCGTCGCATCAGCGCTTGAGCACTGTGCTTGCGATCCAAAAGGTAGTTCGATGGTTTTTCATATACGGTTACAGCGACCGTAAAATATTTCTCAGACTTGCAAAGTCGATCCGCTTGTTACCTTATGGCGGTAACCGCATGTAAGATCCGCTGCCTGTCACTGACGCGGGCTTCATGCAGGAGCGAGATATTTTTGCCTTTCGTGTAACCAGAGCGAACGATGGAACGAACTACACATAACGACGTGTTGCGCAGCAGAGAGCTCCACCTTCAGGCTCTGTTTCTCGCAGGTCTGGACGGAGACGAACAGGCTTATCGAACGTTTTTATCGGAGTTAAGTGGTCATCTTCGCGGTTTTTTACGCTCGAGACTTCTGCAGCAACCTGGTGAAATCGAGGATTTGCTGCAAGAGGTTTTGCTGGCCGTTCATAATGCACGCCAGACTTATCGGACAGATCAACCGCTGACGGCGTGGGTTTTTGCCATTGCGCGCTACAAGCTCAGCGACTTTTTCCGAGGGAGGTCACGTCACGACGTGTTCAACGATTCCCTCGACGATGCGGCAGAGCTATTTGCCGAGCCACATCTTGAACCTGCACAGGCCAGTCGCGACCTCAGCAGGTTGCTTGAGCAGCTACCTGAACGTCAGCGTCTACCTATCGTGCACGTGAAACTAGAAGGACTGTCTGTTACTGAAACCGCTCGGGTGACGGGGCTATCCGAGTCTGCGGTCAAGATAGGCATACACCGTGGACTTAAAGCACTGGCGTTAAGAGTTAGAGGTGCACGATGAATACTGATGATTTTATTTCCATGCTTGCGTCGGGCGTGGCCCCGGTTGACCGCAGAACGCTCGCTAAGCGATTCAGCGGCGCGGTGCTGGCCGGCCTATTGGGCGCCACTTTGCTCGTTATGGTAATAATGGGCGTTCGACCAGATCTGGATCAGGTCATGGCAACACCGATCTTCTGGGCGAAAATTGCCTTTCCGTTTTGCCTGATGATTGGTGCGCTGAGCATGGTGATGCGGCTGGCTAGGCCGGGCATGGCTCCCGGCCCCGGGAAGCTGCTAATCGTCGCCGTAGTCGCAACGGTGTGGGTCGGCACCATCGTTGTTCTCATGATCGCCGCACCTGACGTCCGCGTCGCGATCATCCTGGGCAAAACATGGCAAGTATGCGCCATCAATATAACTTTGCTGTCGATTCCAGGATTCATTGCTGTGTTCTGGGCATTAAGCGGTCTTGCACCAACTCGCCTGAAGCTGGCGGGTGCCTGTGGCGGACTACTCGCCGGTGCAATGGCGACGATTGCGTACTGCCTGCACTGCCCTGAGATGGAAGTGCCATTTTGGGGAATATGGTACTCGTTGGGTATGCTGGTGCCGACTATGGTAGGTGCGATAATCGGACAGCTCTGCCTGCGTTGGTAGGCAGTCAAGAAAAATGTTCCTTCTGCAAATCATCCCGTACCAATTGAAATTTCTGGTACTTGGACAACCCAGCCGGGCCGTCGTAGGTCATGCTTTGTAATTTGCGCGGAGGGTACTGAACGTAGGTTTTCATCAGATTTTCTATCGCCGCGCTGATGGGAACCAGAGTCCATCAGCGGTACTGCGGTCCGACAAGCCAAAGCTCGTGCCAAGCACTACACCCTCCCTGACTACGACGGCCTCGCTCTTTTCGTTAAGGCGAAAGGTGCCAAGAGCTGACACTTCCGCTTTTCCTGGTCGGATAGGCAACCCCATATTTTTCTTGGTACCTATCCTGAAATTGGAGACAGCACTGCTACGGTGCTTGCGACTGCGATAAGGCTCAGTTTCATACGATTTTTCCTTGAATTGTGGTGGGTTCAACAGCGATGCGTCGGCGGCGCATCAAGCGGTAAGCTGCCGGAATGACGAACAAGGACAACAAGGGCGCGGTGATCATGCCGCCGACCATGGGCGCGGCGATGCGGCTCATCACTTCGCTACCGGTGCCGCTGCCCAAGAGGATGGGTAAGAGGCCTGCAATGATGACGGCCACCGTCATGGCCTTGGGTCTAACCCGCTGCACCGCGCCTTCGCGAATAGAGGCGATCAGCCCGCGCTCAGTACTGTCGCCGGCCTCTTCACGTTCGGCCCAGGCGTTCTTCAGGTACAGCAGCATGATCACGCCAAACTCGGCAGACACACCGGCCAGGGCGATAAAACCGACTCCGGTTGCCACCGATAAATTGAACCCCAGCAGATAGAGGAACCACGCCCCGCCAGTCAGGGCGAACGGCAGGGTAGCCATGATCAGCAAAGCCTCGTCGAAGCGAGCAAAGGTCAGGTAAAGCAGCACGAAAATGATCAGCAGAGTGGCCGGCACCACCAGCTTGAGTCGCGCGTTGGCCCGTTCGAGAAACTCGAACTGCCCCGAGTAACTCAGGCTCATGCCCGGCTGCAACTTGACTTGCTCACTGACGACCCGGCGCAGGTCGGCGACCACTGAGGCAATATCCCGGCCTCGCACGTCGATGTACACCCAGCCGGAAGGCCGTGCGTTCTCGCTCTTGAGCATGGGAGGGCCGTCGCTAACCTTGATCTTTGCCACGGTGCCGAGGGTGATCTGACTGCCCAAAGGGGTGTAGATCGGCAGCTGCTCCAAGGCGCCGAGCGAGTCACGCCACTCACGGGGATAACGCACGTTGATCGGGAAGCGTGCGAGCCCTTCAATAGTCTCCCCGACGTTTTCACCGCCAATAGCGCCGGCCACGATTGACTGCACATCGGCGATGTTCAGCCCGTAGCGGGCAGCAGCCTTACGGTCGATATCCACATCAATGTAACGGCCACCCGTTAATCGTTCAGCCAGAGCCGAACTGACCCCGGGCACGTTTTTGGCTACGCGCTCGACCGCCTGAGTCGCCGTGTCGATTTCCGTCAAGTTTGTGCCGGCAATTTTCACTCCGATCGGACTCTTGATCCCGGTGGCGAGCATGTCGATGCGGTTGCGGATCGGTGGTATCCAGATATTGGTCAGGCCAGGGACGCGTACCACTCGATCCAGCTCTTCCACCAGTTTTTCCTGGGTCATACCAGGACGCCACTGCTCGCTTGGTTTGAACTGGATCGTGGTCTCGAACATCTCCAGTGGCGCCGGGTCGGTGGCGGTTTCGGCGCGGCCCGCTTTACCGAAGACGTGTTCGACTTCGGGAATCGTCTTGATCAGGCGGTCGGTCTGTTGCAGCAGATGCGCCGCTTTCTGCGCCGACAAGCCCGGCAGAGCCGAAGGCATATAGAGCAGATCGCCCTCGTCCAGGGCTGGGAGGAACTCGCCACCCAAGCGGGATATCGGCCATAACGCGCTGAGAAAGACCAACAGCGCGATCAGCAGAGTAACTTTGGGGCGACGTAACACCGCATCCAGGGCTGGCTGATAGATCCTGATCAACCAGCGGTTCAGAGGGTTCTGTTCCTCTTTGGGGATCCGTCCACGAATCCAGTAGCCCATCAGCACCGGCACCAGGGTTACCGACAGTCCGGCCGCCGCAGCCATGGCATAGGTCTTGGTGAAGGCCAATGGACCAAACAGCCGTCCTTCTTGAGCTTCCAGGGTGAACACCGGAATAAACGACAGGGTGATGATCAGCAGGCAGAAGAATAGCGCAGGTCCCACCTCGGCTGCCGCTTCGGTTACCACCTGCCAGTGACGTTCGCCCTTCAACTCTTCCCCTGGATGGACCATATGCCAGGCCTCAACCTTCTTGTGGGCGTTCTCGATCATTACCACGGCGGCGTCGACCATGGCGCCGATGGCGATAGCGATCCCGCCCAACGACATGATGTTGGCGTTGATCCCTTGGTAACGCATAACGATGAAGGCAATCAGCACCCCCACCGGTAAGGAAATAATCGCCACCAGGGATGAACGCAGATGCCAGAGGAATACTCCACAGACCAACGCGACGACGATGAACTCCTCGAGCAGCTTGTAGCTGAGGTTTTCCACTGCGCGATCGATCAGTTTGCTGCGGTCATAGGTGGTGACGATTTCTACCCCGGCCGGCAGGCTGTTTTTCAGGTCGTCAAGTTTGGCTTTGACGGCGGCAATGGTTTCGCGAGCATTCTTGCCACTGCGCAGAATCACCACGCCGCCGACGGTCTCGCCTTCGCCGTCGAGTTCCGTGATGCCGCGGCGCATCTCCGGGCCCAACTGGATAGTCGCCACGTCGCCGAGGGACACCGGGACCCCGCCGGCACCGAGCTTGAGCGGAATCGAACGAAAGTCATTCAGCGTCTTCAGGTAACCGGAGGCGCGCACCATGAACTCGGTCTCCGCCATCTCCAGCACGGCGCCACCGGTTTCCTGATTGGCCTTGCCAATAGCCTCGGTCACCTCAGCCTGAGTGATACCGAGGCTGGCCAGTTTCAGTGGATCGAGCTGCACTTGATACTGCTTGACCATGCCGCCCACGGTGGCCACTTCTGCAACGTTGGGCAGAGTCTTGAGTTCGAACTTGAGGAACCAGTCCTGCAAGGCGCGCAGTTGCGCCAGGTCGTGTCCGCCACTGCGGTCCACCAGTGCGTACTGATAGATCCAGCCCACTCCCGTGGCGTCTGGCCCCAAGGACGGTTTGGCGGAAGCCGGCAGGCGGCTTTGGACCTGACTCAAATACTCCAGCACCCGCGAGCGAGCCCAATACAAATCGGTACCGTCTTCGAACAGCACATACACGAAGCTGTCGCCGAAAAAGGAATAACCGCGCACGGTCTTGGCCCCCGGCACCGAGAGCATGGTGGTGGCCAATGGGTAGGTCACCTGGTTCTCAACGATCTGCGGCGCTTGTCCCGGGTAAGGGGTACGGATGATCACCTGAACATCAGAGAGATCCGGAAGTGCATCGATCGGCGTGCTCTGAACCGACCAGACGCCCCAGACCGTGACGAAGATCGTCGCCAGCAACACCAGGAAGCGGTTGGCGACTGACCAGCGAATCAGGGCTGCGATCATGGCTGGCCCCCGGTTTTTTCCAGGCGTTCAACGCGCAACCCATCATCGGTTTGGCTCACCGAGACCCGAACCTTGTCCCCCGCCTTGAGCCCTTGCATGAGAGCAGGGTCAGCCAATGGGAAGGTCATGGTCATGCCAGGCATGCCCAGCGTCTTGAACGGCCCATGGGCGAGGGTCACGTCATTGCTATTGATTTCGACAACCTGCCCATCGGCCTCGTGAAAGGCTGCGGCTGCGGCGGGAGGTGGTATTTCCAGGGTTTTCGCAACAATGCCCTTGAGACTGGCCTCAGAGTCGAGCAGGAACTGTCCAGAGCTGACCACCTGCTGGCCTTCTTCCAGCCCCTTCAACACCACCGTCTTGCCATCGTTTTCCTGCCCGAGTTGCACTTCTACGGGGCGGTAGCGACCGGCGTCTTCGGCGAGCATCACCAGGACGCGTCGGCCGGTGCGAATGATGGCCTCGCTTGGCACCCACAGCACGCTTTGTTCGGTCGAACGATTGAGGTGCACCTGAGCCGTCATACCCGGCCTGAGCCGCCCATCAGGGTTGGGCAGTTCGACCCGCACACGCACAGTTCGGCTGTCGGGATTGGTTTCGGGCAGAATCGCGCTGACCGTGCCCTTGAGCACTGTTCCCGGGAAGGCGGGCAGACGTGCTTCGACCGCTTGCCCGACGATGATCGATCCAGTCTCCGACTCTGGAACGGCCACTGCCAGCCACACGCTGCTCAAGCCATTGACTCGAGCCAGCGTTTGGCCGGCCGCCACGGTCATACCCGTACGTACATCCAACGTTTGCAGCACACCGCCAATGGGGCTGGTGAGCGTCAGGACCGGCTGGCTCTTGCCGCTTCGCTCCACTAGAGCGATCAGCGTTGCTGGCATCCCGGTCAAGCGCAAGCGTTGACGTGCTGCCGCCAGCAAGTCGGCATCGCCACTGCGTTTGAGTGCGAGAAACTCTTCCTGAGCAGCGGCCCACTCCGGAACCAGGATATCGGCCAAAGGCGCATTGGCTTTGAGCACATCGCCTGGAGCACGGGCATACACTCGCTCCACAAAGCCGGCAGTACGCGATTGAATCACCGCGACATCCCGCTCGTTGAATGCCAGCACACCGACCACGTCCAGGCTGGAAGCAAGCACGCCGCGAGTGACGGTGGCCAGTCGCAAGCCGAGATTCTGGGTCAGGCTTGGGTCGATACTGATGGCCGCACTGTCTGGCGCAGCATCAGCGTATCGGGGCACCAACTCCATATCCATGAAGGGCGATTGGCCTGGTTTATCGAACTTCTGCTGCGGGGACATCGGGTCGTACCAATACAGTACTTTGCGTTCGTCTTGGGTTTTAGGGGCCGGTTCGGTGGTGGTCTCAGGCATTGCACTCATGCGCTGCTGAGCGAACCAGTAACCACCGGCAGCGCCCAGGGCAATCGAGAGGCCTGTCAGCAAAGCCCCTTTCCAGATTCGAGTGCTCATTGATTGGCGTCCCCATAAGCGAAATACAGGCGAGCACTGGTGAGGGCTCGCTGTTCTTCGAAGTCGACCTGTTTGAGGCGGGTCTCGATGAGTTCACGTCGGGCAGCGATGACAGCCGCCAAGTCGCTTTTACCGGCGCGGTAGCTGGCCATGGTCAGCCCGACTTTTTCCTTGGCCAGGGGTAACAGGCTGTCCTGGCTGCGGTGCACGGCACGGTTCAGACGCTCGTATTCGGCCAGATCGTCCTCCAGTTGCTGGGTATGTTCACGTACGAGCGCTTCGCGCTCGGCCTCCAACTGATTCAGTTCGGCATGCTTGGCGGCGATCTTCGGGTTTTGTCGGGAGTCGGGGAACAGTGGCAGGTCGAACGTGAACTGCACGCTGACCATGTCGCCGAACTGACGGCCGCGGCGCTGGTAATCAAGCTCCCAACTCCAGTCGGACTGCTTTTGCGCCTTGGCTTCACGGACCTTGGCCTGTGCTTCGCGAGTCATTGGCGCGAATGCCGCCAGTGCGGGGTGATGTTGCAGCTTATGGGAGTAACCCGAGGCGTCGATGGGCCATTCGGGCAAGCTGCCGACGGGCTGGTCATTGGCGGCCGGACCTATCCAGCGTCTGAGAGCCGCTCTGGCTTGTGCCCGCAAGCGGATCAGATCGTCCTGTTGTTCCGCCAACTGAGCCGCTTCCTGTTTCGGCGTTACCGCATCGGCAGGCTGAGCACGACCACCGGCGATCTGCGCCCGAACGGTATCGGCCAACAGACGGTTCTCCCGGTAAAAATCCTGAAACAGCGCCTCTTTACGCTCGACGGAGTAGCTGCTGATCCAGGCCAATGCCGTGGCCTGGCGAACGTTTAGACGCTCCACGCGGCTTTCGGCCGCGGCGCGATCTACGGATGCCTCGGCAACTTCGATGCGCGCCCTACGCTTGTCACGGTTGGGCACCTCCTGCATGACGCCGATCATCTGCATGGTCATGAAGTCCTGCTCGAGGCGCCAGCGGTCCGGACCGCCGATGGGATAGTTTTGGACGCCCAGCAGGAGCTTCGGGTCGGGTAGTTCGCCGGCTGGAATGGCGGCGCTGCTGGCGGCTTGCAGTTTGGCTGCTTGGGCGGTCAGCGATGGTGCATTGGTTTCGGCCAACCGCAAGGCTTCGTCGAGTGTCAGCGGCGCAGCAAGGCTTGGCAATGCCAGCACGCTTGCCGCCAGGGCAGCCACGAGGGGCCAACCGGTGCAGTAGCACTTGGGATTCATGCTCACGATTCCTGTGATGATCCACTGCGCGCCTCTTGGACTCGCGCGCAGATATGCCATCCCGCGCCAGGGCGGGATGAGGCTCGGTGTGGTACAGGAATCAAACCCGAGGCGGTCGCCAAACCCCGGAGGGGGCCTGAGTAGGGAGGAGGGCGCTGACGATTGTCAGCATCTGCGGGCTGGACAAACGGGTGACAGGTTTCCCCAACGACACTTGAAGCAGACTGGCGCTCCTGCATTCCTGGCCGGGTTTGCAGGGTTTGCCATGATCGGCGGAGCTGCTCATGTCAAGGCAGCAGTCCTGGTTCATATCATCCATCATGGTCATGCCGGTCGTTTGCATCGGGCAAGGTTCTGTCGGTGACTGAATGCCCGCCATCCCGCTCAGGGGAAGCGCCAGGCTGATCAGTAAAATGAGGCAATGCCGCAGATAGCGTTTCATGCAGGGAGTCTAGTCGCTGGTAACGAGCTATACCATTACGAATCTGTCAGGTAGAACCCGGCAGGATAGCCTCTGCAGATCCACTCTTTGGCTAATCGTTCGCGCAGATGGCTAATGACGATCAGATGGACTCAGTTCACCGGTGAACTTTACGCAAATTTTACGGGCAACCATGTTCAGTCAATTGATACTGTGCGGCGCTCATCAGCCAGGCGTTTTTTATGTCAATTGCAGTACTGCGGCTTATCGGATTTATCCTGGGTATTTTTTTGATCACGTTGGCCGTGAGCATGGTGATTCCCATGTTTACCCTGGTGGTTTATGACCGCAGTGATGATCTGTCGGCGTTTCTCTGGTCGAGCCTGATCACCTTCGTCTGTGGGCTGGCGCTGATTATTCGCGGGCGTCCAGAGGTTGCCCAACTTCGTCCACGAGATATGTACCTGTTGACCACGGCCAGTTGGGTTATCGTCTGCGTCTTTGCGGCTTTGCCGATGGTGCTCATCCATCACATCAGCTACACCGATGCGTTTTTTGAAACGATGTCCGGCATCACCACCACCGGTTCGACGATCTTGACGGGGCTGGATACCGCGTCTCCAGGATTACTGATTTGGCGCTCGATGCTGCACTGGCTCGGAGGAATTGGTTTTATCGGCATGGCCGTGGCGATTTTGCCTTTGTTGCGAGTCGGCGGCATGCGTTTGTTTCAGACTGAATCTTCAGACTGGTCAGAGAAAGTGACACCACGCTCTCACGTCGCGGCGAAATATATTCTGGTGCTCTACCTCGGGCTGACCGGGGTGTCCACTCTGGCGCTGTGGGTAGCGGGCATGACCCCTTTCGAAGCGATCAATCATGCGATGTCATTAGTTTCAACGGGCGGCTTTTCGACCTCGGATGCGTCCCTGGCGCACTGGCCTCAACCGGCTATTCATTGGGTGGCTGTTGTCATCATGATTCTCGGCAGCCTGCCTTTCACCTTGTATGTCGCCACACTACGGGGTAACAAACGTGTGTTATTAAAAGACC
This sequence comes from Pseudomonas sp. LBUM1658, assembly GCF_059716055.1. Classification (NCBI taxonomy): domain Bacteria; kingdom Pseudomonadati; phylum Pseudomonadota; class Gammaproteobacteria; order Pseudomonadales; family Pseudomonadaceae; genus Pseudomonas; species Pseudomonas sp. LBUM1658. The sequence goes on along the minus strand of NZ_CP166798.1, from coordinate 4,014,887 downwards.
ATCAGGTGCGAGGGTTCATCGGGTTTCTGGTGATTACCTGGCTGCTAATTGGTACGTGGTTATGCTTTCACAGTGATTACAGCTGGTGGGAAGCGTTTCGTATCGTGGCAGTCAATGTGACCTCGGTGGTCACCACCACGGGTGTCGCCCTTGGGGATTACACCTTATGGGGCAGTTTTGCCGTTCTACTGTTTTTCTATTTGACCTTCGTCGGCGGCTGCTCTGGGTCTACGGCGGGAGGGCTTAAAATATTCCGCTTTCAGGTTGCCTCTTCATTGCTGATGGGCAGCCTGAAACAACTGATTCATCCTCGTGCGGTGATTCGGAAAAAATACAACGGCCATCCCATTGACGAAGACATCACGCGCTCGCTATTGACCTTTTCATTTTTTTTCACCATCACCATCGGTGGCATTGCCCTGGGGTTGGCGCTGATCGGTCTTGATTGGACGACTGCTTTAAGCGGTGCTGCCACCGCAGTATGCAACGTGGGTCCCGGACTGGGCACGATCATTGGTCCTGCGGGCAACTTCTCGACCTTGCCGGATGCAGCAAAATGGTTGCTGACGGTCGGCATGCTCTTGGGAAGGCTGGAAATTTTGACCGTGCTGGTGCTGCTCACACCAGTCTTTTGGAGGTACTAATTGGGTTGGTAGGAGCGCGTTTTTTCGATGCCCGCGAAACACCTGGTATCGTATCCCGCTTGTTGAGCTGATAGCTCAATGTGATCTCGCCGCAACAGAACCACTGGACGCAGCAAATACACTTGCGGGCGACAGCCAAGGAAACTGGAATATGTCCCGGACGATAGCGACACGTAGCATCCCCCGTACGGTCTGGGCGTTAGGGTTCGTCAGCCTGTTCATGGACTTGTCTTCAGAAATGGTTCATAGCCTGCTGCCAATGTATTTGGTGGGTTCTCTAGGCGTCAGCATGATCACACTGGGGCTGATCGAGGGTATTGCGGAGGCGACGGCCCTGATCGTTAAAGTGTTTTCAGGCGCCATCAGCGATTATTTCGGACGACGCAAAAGCCTGCTGTTGCTCGGCTACGGACTGGCTGCACTCACCAAGCCGCTCTTTCCGCTGGCCCACTCCGCAGAAATGGTGTTCACCGCACGCTTTCTGGATCGGATTGGCAAAGGTATTCGCGGCGCTCCACGTGATGCCCTGGTCGCTGATGTATCGCCACCGGAGATCCGTGGCGCTTGCTTCGGCTTACGTCAATCCATGGATACGATAGGAGCCTTCCTCGGGCCAGCAGTAGCCATCGGCCTGATGTATGCCTTCAGTGAAAACATTCCACTAGTGTTATGGATCGCGGTGATACCGGCATTGGTCGCCGTCAGCCTGATTTTCGTTGGCGTCGATGAGCCCGAACATGAGCAGTCAGCTCAGCGCTTTCGTTCACCCATACGGCTACAACTGGTCTACAGCTTTTCGCCGGCTTATTGGTGGGTGGTGATAATCGGCGCATTGTTCACCTTGGCACGTTTTAGCGAGGCCTTTCTGGTCTTGCGCGCTCAGCAAACAGGACTGTCTGCAACCTGGGTGCCTATAGTGATGGTGGTGATGGCCTTGTTCTACACGCTCTCGGCCTACCCTGTGGGGAAGCTCTCTGACCGTGTAAGCCGCACTAGTCTTCTCGGGGTCGGGTTGATATTGCTGATCTTGTCCGATCTGGTTCTAGCCAGCGCCGAGTCCGTCTCAATGTTGGTGCTTGGCGTCGCCCTATGGGGACTTCATATGGGATTCAGTCAGGGGTTACTGGCTGCCCTTGTCGCTGACACGACACCAGCAGAATTAAAAGGAACCGCTTTCGGGATTTTCAATTTGGTGAGTGGTGTATCCATGTTGCTGGCAAGCGGGATTGCGGGGTTACTTTGGCAAACTTATGGTTCAGCAATGACATTTTATGCCGGAGCAATTTTTTCTGCGGTAGCGCTCATACTGCTAATAGCACAACGTAGTAAGAGCACACGTCGCTTGCATGATCACGGACCACGCAAAAATTATGGAAAGTTTGAAAACTAGTTTGCCGGGTACTCGGCAATCACTTGGTCGGTACCTGCTTTGCTCAGGCCGATGACCTGATAAGCATCCTGCTTCCCATCGACCTCCATACCAGGCGAGCCTGCCGGCATGCCCGGCACAGCAATCCCGATAAGGTCGTCGCGCTTGCTCAAAGCAACTATTTGCTCGGCAGGCACGTGACCTTCAACAAATTTTCCGTTGATCACCGCGGTGTGGCATGACGAGAGACGCGGAACAACACCCAGGTCCTGCTTGATCGCGCTCATGTTGGTTTCTACATGATCAACGACGGTGAAGCCGTTAGCTTCAAGGTGCTGCATCCACTTTTTGCAGCATCCACAGTTAGCGTCACGATGGACATCGATTGTCAGCGGTTCTGCTGCATGACCGGCGGAACTGATAAACAGAGCCGCGAATGCAGCGAGGCGAAGTGCCCGACCAGGACGAAGATAGTTATTTCGCATGGGTATGTTCCGTCCCATCAGCATGGGTATGAGTTTTTGGCTGAGTGGCCGGAGTTGCAGAAGCGTCATGTGAAGCTTCGGCACCCTGAGGATGGGCGTGTTTGGTACTTTCATCCTGAGAAGGCGCTGCGGCCTCCCCATGGGCATGGGCGCTGTTTCTCTCGCCATGATGGTCGCCTACTTCGGCTACCTCTTCGGCTGCACCTGCATAATGATGTCCAGAGGCAGCCCCTTTTTGACCCTCATGCTGACCTTCATGGTTATGCATTTTGCTCTCGCCGCCACCGTGTTGATGACCACCACTGCTGACTGCTAGAGCGGTGTATTGCTCTGCATTCAGGGTGGGAAGCTGCTTAAGAAAAGCGACCATTCCCCAGATGTAGGGATCAGCCATGCTTTTACCCCAGGCGGGCATGCCTGTGGATTTGATTCCATGCTTGATGATCCAGAACGCTGCGGCAGGGTTTCCATCAACGCCCAGTTTTGAAAGATTTGGAGGTGCAGGGTAAAGGCTATTACTTAACTCGGTTCCTGCGAGTCCCGGAGCAAGGTGGCAGCCAATGCACATTGAGTTGTAGTTACCAGCACCTGCACGAATGAGCGTTTCATCGCTCAGGTCGGGAACTTCAATATCGCGTGAGCGCACTGCTATCGAGCGATCCCGAGCAGTGGACAGAAGTGAGTAAACGGGTTCGGAATGCGGATCATCCGCCGCCAATACCCCATCAAAATGAGAATCGCACTGGGGGCCAGAAACTGGCCGATCTCGAGTGTTTCGTGTTGGTGGTCAGGAGTGGATCTACTGAGCATCTGGATTTGGGTTCGTTTTTTGCGGCCGTGAGGTGATTGATATAACCCCCCCTGGGGGATACGATGCCCAGCCTAATTCATTGAGGGCAGAGGCTCAAGTCATGAGTGAGCACAAGCACGAACACAGCCACCCGCATACTCACCAAAGCCACGAGGCGATCATCAAGCGCCTCAAGCGTGCGGACGGTCATCTGCGCAGCATCATCACCATGATCGAAGAGGGTCGTGAGTGCGTGGACATTGCTCAGCAGTTGCACGCGGTGGAGAAAGCGCTGTGTCAGGCCAAGCGAACGCTCATCCAGGATCACATCGATCACTGCCTGGAAGACACCGTCTCAGCGTTGAGTGGTGGCGAGCGAGCACCTCTGGAAGCGTTTAAACAAATCACCAAGTACCTCTAGGTCTGACATGCCCAATTTTGCTGAACTCTTGCAACAGGGTGGGTCTCAAGCCTGGTTGTACTTTCCAAGCGCCATTTTGCTCGGCGCATTGCATGGGCTGGAACCTGGCCATTCAAAAACCATGATGGCAGCCTTTATCGTGGCGATTCGTGGCTCGGTGAAACAGGCTGTCCTGTTAGGCTTGGCCGCTACGCTCTCACACACCTTGGTGGTGTGGTTGGTCGCCATCGGTGGCATGTACCTGGGTAAAGGTCTGGACGCGGAAACTACCGAACCTTACTTCCAGCTCGCATCCTCCGCTCTGATCATTGTGATCGCACTCTGGATGCTGTGGCGTACTTGGCGCGGCGAGCAGATGTTCAAGTTCGAGCAAGGGGGTGATCACCAGCACGGGGAGCATGACCATGGTCACCATGATGAAACTCATCGCATCGATACCGGCCATGGCCGTATTGAACTGTCGATCTTTGAAGAAGGCATGCCTCCACACTGGCGCCTGAAAGCCTTGAGCGGACATGCCTGGCCCGCTTCAGACGTTCGTCTGATCACTACCCGTCCAGACGGCAGCACTCAAGCGTTCTCATTTGTCGAGCGTGAAGGTTTCCTGGAATCGACCGTCAACATCCCTGAACCTCATGAGTTTAATACTCGCTTGAGCCTGGGACATGCTGGTCACTCCCATGATTACGACCTGGAGTATCAGGAGCATGATCATGGGCACGCGCATTCCGAGCTGGAAGGTTTGGAGCTGTCACTTGAGGGTTATCAGGATGCGCATGAGCGTGCGCATACCAACGACATTCGTAAGCGCTTTACCAACCGAGAGGTCACTACGGGGCAGATCATCGTGTTCGGGTTGACCGGCGGCCTGATTCCTTGCCCTGCAGCCATTACCGTCCTATTGCTCTGCCTTCAGGTTAAAGAAGTCGCATTGGGTGGCATGCTCGTCCTGTGCTTCAGCATTGGCTTGGCGATCACCTTGGTTACCATCGGTGCCGCTGCGGCCATCGGTGCAAGGCAAGCCTCCAATCGCTGGCCTTGGCTGGGCGCTGTTGTCCGCCGCGCACCTTACCTTTCCAGCCTGTTGATCATCGGTGTCGGCCTCTACGTGGGCATTCATGGCTGGATCGGCTTGAACGCTTAGGACGATGCTTGGGTGTTTGAACTCTCCCACTATTGGCAGCCGCCATCATTGGGAACGCACTCGGCTCTGCGCTGAACCAGCATTTCATGGTCGTCTGCGATAGTTAGTCAACTCGTGTTCTCTAGCGCAGCAGATGCACCGCCAAACCCAAGAGCGCACAGGCCATCAGCACCTGAATGACGCCCCGCTTGAAGCGGAACAAGGCAATCGCCGCTGCTATGGCGACTAGTGCAGAGGGCCAATCGAGACTGCCGCTGAAGCCGTTCGGCCAAAGCACGTGGTAGCCGAAGAAACATGCCAGATTGAGGATCACCCCCACTACCGCCGCGGTAATCGCGGTAAGTGGCGCAGTGAACTTGAGTTCGTTGTGGGTCGACTCCACCAGTGGACCACCCGCGAGGATGAACAGGAACGATGGCAGGAAGGTGAACCACGTCACCAGGGAGGCTGCGACAGCTCCAGCCAGAAACACATGATCGGCACCGAACACTTGCGAGACATAGGCCCCGACAAAGCCGACGAAGGCCACCACCATGATCAGTGGCCCTGGTGTGGTTTCCCTCAGCGCCAGGCCATCGATCATCTGGTTTGGAGTCAGCCAGCCATAGTGACCGACCGCGCCCTGGTAGACATATGGGAGCACGGCGTAGGCTCCGCCAAAGGTCAGCAATGCTGCCTTGGTAAAGAACCAACCCATCTGGGTCAAGGTGCCTTCCCAGCCAAAGAGGGCGGTCAGAATTCCCATCGGTAACGCCCATAACACGGCGCCAATGAGTGCGAGCAGCATCAGTTTCCGCCAACTGAAGCGGGCATGCTCTGGGGACGGGGTGTCGTCATCGATCAAGGCCGGGCCGAAGGATTTTTTGGCGGCGCTGTGGCCTCCGGTTCTGAATTTCTCTGGCGCCAAGCGCCCACCGACATAACCGATTAACGCCGCTGCCAGTACGATCAGCGGGAACGGGACATTGAACGCGAAGATCGCGGTGAACGAAGCGGCCGCTATCATCCACAACCAATTATTCTTCAAAGCCCGTGAGCCGATCCGATGAGCCGCCTGCACAACAATGGCCGTTACGGCGGGTTTGATCCCGTAGAAGAACCCTGCCACCACGGGGACTTCGCCGAAGGCGATATACAGCCAGGACAGTGCAATCAGGATGAACAGTGAGGGCAGCACAAACAGTGCTCCAGCGATCACACCTCCCCAGGTTCGATGCATCAGCCAGCCGATGTAGGTCGCCAATTGCTGAGCCTCGGGCCCAGGCAGCAACATGCAGTAGTTGAGAGCATGCAGAAACCGCCGTTCGGAAATCCAGCGCCGACGTTCTACCAGCTCCTGGTGCATGATCGAGATCTGTCCTGCTGGCCCGCCGAAGCTGATAAAACCCAATTTCAGCCAGAACCAAAACGACTCACGCAAACTGATTGCCTCAGGCCTCGGCAGATCCTCTTCAACTGCTAAGATGGAAACCTTACTTATTGGATTGTTCATCCACATAGGTAACAAATCAGTTCAAACACATAGCTAACAGTTTTTACTGGCAGGGTCGATTCCGAGGAGCTGGCCATGCCGTGGCGAGAGCTGAAACCTATGGATCTGAATAAAAGGTGCGCCCATTCCGGCGCACCCTGCCTTTTAAACGTTATCAGGCGATAGCGTTCCAGGGACGGTCGCCAGACTCATCCTTGATGCGGGTCGGCAGGCCCATCACATCCAGCGCCTTGAGGAACGGCTCAGCCGGCAGCTCCTCGACGTTGACCATGCGCTGCACGTCCCACTCGCCACGGGCTACCAGCAGGGCTGCAGCCACCGGCGGCACGCCAGCGGTATAGGAAATGCCCTGGCTGTCGGTTTCTGCGTAGGCTTCCTCGTGGTCGGCCACGTTGTAGATGAACACCTCGCGCGGCTGACCATCCTTGGTGCCCTTGACCAGATCGCCGATGCAGGTCTTGCCGGTGTAGCCGGGCGCCAGCGAGCCCGGATCAGGGAGCACGGCCTTGACCACTTTCAGCGGCACGACTTCCAGGCCTTCGGCGGTCTTGACCGGTTGCTCGGAGAGCAGGCCGAGGTTCTTGAGTACGGTGAACACATTGATGTAGTGCTCGCCGAAGCTCATCCAGAAACGCACGTTGGGCACGCCGAGGTTCTTCGACAGGGAGTGCACTTCATCATGGCCGGTCAGGTACAGGTTCTGCGCGCCTACGACCGGCAGGTCGTCGGTGCGTTTGACTTCGAACATCGAGTTGCTGGTCCACTGACTGTTCTGCCAGCTCCACACCTGTCCGGTGAACTCGCGGAAATTGATTTCCGGGTCGAAATTGGTGGCGAAATACTTGCCATGGGAACCGGCATTGACGTCGAGAATGTCGATCGAATCAATGCGGTCGAAATACTGTTGTTGCGCCAGTGCTGCATAGGCGTTGACCACACCCGGGTCGAAACCCACGCCGAGAATGGCGGTAATGTTCTTCTGCTGGCATTCCTCGAGGTGGTTCCACTCGTAGTTGCCATACCAGGGCGGCGTCTCGCAGATTTTGCCCGGTACTTCGTGAATGGCGGTGTCCAGGTAGGCTGCGCCGGTATCGATGCAGGCACGCAGCACCGACATGTTGAGGAAGGCGGAGCCGACGTTGATGACGATCTGCGATCCGGTTTCGCGGATCAGCGCCTTGGTCGCCTCGATATCCAGAGCGTCCAGCGAGAAGGCTTCGATGTCGGCGGGCTGCTTGAGGCTGCCCTTGGCCTTGACGCTTTCGATGATGGCCCGGCATTTGGAGATGCTGCGCGACGCGATAGCTATACGACCGAGTTCATCGTTGTGCTGCGCGCACTTGTGGGCCACCACCTTGGCGACACCTCCTGCGCCAATGATAAGTACGTTCTTCTTCAATTTATCTCTTTCTCCTTCTCTGCCAGCTTACGAAAGGCTGGACATGTAGTCGTTGTAACCAAACTCACGAACCACCTCGACACTGCCGTCGAGTTGTTTCACCACGATGGACGGCATTTTCAGGCCGTTGAACCAGTTCTTCTTGACCATGGTGTAACCCGCTGCGTCGATGAACGACAGCCGATCGCCGATGGCCAGCGGACGAGCAAATTGATACTCACCGAAAATGTCTCCGGCCAGGCAGGATTTGCCGCACACCATGTAGGTGTGCTCGCCCTCGCTGGGCGCCAGCTTGGCGTTCAGGCGATAGATCAGCAGATCGAGCATGTGTGCTTCGATAGAGCTGTCCACTACCGCCAGGTGCTTGCCGTTGTAGAGGGTGTCGAGCACGGTGACTTCCAGCGACGCGCTCTGAGTGATAGCGGCTTCGCCCGGCTCCAGGTAGACCTGCACGCCGTACTTCTGCGAGAACGCCTTGAGGCGCGCGCAAAATTCGTCCAGCGCGTAGCCTTCACCGGTGAAGTGAATGCCGCCACCGAGGCTGACCCACTCGACCTTGTGCAGCAGATGACCGAATCGCTCTTCAATGGAGCACAGCATCTGGTCGAACAGGCCGAAGTCGTCGTTCTCGCAGTTGTTGTGGAACATGAAGCCGGAGATCTGCCCGATGACCTGTTCGATCTTCACCGGGTCCCACTCGCCCAGACGGCTGAACGGTCGCGCCGGGTCGGCCAGCAGGTAATCCGAGCTGCTCACCTGCGGATTGACCCGCAGACCGCGCACCTTGCCTGCTGAAGCCTCGGTGTAGCGCTGCAACTGGCTGATGGAGTTGAAGATGATCTTGTCGCAGTTGGCGAGCATCTCCTCGATCTCGTCATCGGCCCAGGCCACGCTGTAGGCGTGGGTCTCGCCAGCGAACTTCTGTCGACCGAGCTTGAGCTCGTAGAGCGACGACGACGTGGTGCCGTCCATGTATTGCTGCATCAGATCGAACACCGACCAGGTGGCGAAGCACTTGAGTGCCAGCAGGGCCTTGGCCCCGGACTGTTCGCGCACATAGGCGATTTTCTGCAGATTGACCAGCAGCTTTTGTTTATCGATGAGGTAGTACGGCGTTTTGATCATTTCGAGGCCTCCGGCAAGGCCAGCCAAAAAGGGCGTGCATTGTGCCTTCACTTGATACATATCGAAAGGTGGGAAACGCATTTTCGCCGAGTCAGTGCCTGACATTGCTTCCCGGTCAAGCGTGTAGCCTACTCTGGATAATCGCTCTGCGGGCGCTGTGCCCCATGCGCTGTTGCACAATCTGCTGCGGCCTTTCATCTGTTTGAAATAAAACGGTAAGAAAGCTCTGTTGCAATGGCGAGTATCTTTGTTTGGTGAATCGAACTGAAGGGAGCAATGTTAGCCATGGCTGAAAAAATCCGGATTTTGTTCGTCTGTGCGAACAATGACGTTCGCTCCCTGATGGCCGAAGCACTGCTTCGGCATACCGATCCCGAACACTTCGAAGCCTTCAGTGCAGGTCTGGTGGCCAGTGAGGTCGACCCACGCACGCTTGATTCTCTCGATCACATCGGCATTGATGCCACTGGCCTGCGCAGTAAGGCCATCGATGAGTTTGAGGGACAGCAGTTCCATTATGTGATTACGCTCTGCGACAAATCGTCCGAGGAGGCCGCGCGGATGCCGTCATCCGGAGAGGTGATCGTATGGAACTTCGAGAATCCAGTGACCAGCGAACGGCATGATCCCTTCCGTCATGCGCTACAAGAAATTCATGACCGCATCAAAATGTTCATCACTGTGAAGACGAGGCAGTGAAGCTCCAATAGCGTAAAGCGCAACCACGCACGGTCACCTGTGAATGTGTGCTCGTAGATAACGAAGCGCGTCTCGGTGCGCGCCTGTCGAGCTTCGGCCAGCTCAGCCGATGTCATCGTAATGTCATGGTTCCAGTGGCAAGATTCATCACCCCTACTTTTTATGGTCTCGCGGACGAAGTGCTCTCGGCTCGTGAACTCAAAAGGAATTCTGCATGAAGGGTGACGCTTCGCTATTTGCCGCCGTTGATCTGGGTTCCAATGCGTTTCGGATGATGATTGGCCAACAGGTCAAGCGCAACCAACGGCTGGTTATTCAGGAAGTTAAAACCTTTCGCGAGCCCGTGCGTCTTGCAGAAGGGTTTCAAGGAAAAGCATTGGATGGTTTGGCGTTGGAGCGGGGGTGGCTGGCCCTGGAGCGATTCGGCAAGCAGCTACGCAATTTCGAGGCTGGCCGTGTTCGCGCGGTGGCCACCAGCGCAGTCCGTGAGGCCAATAATTGCGACATATTTCTCGCTGGCGCCGAACAACGCTTGGGCTTCCGCATCGATGTGATTTCCGGACGTGAGGAAGCCAAACTCGTCTATGCGGGTGTGGCCCACACAATGCCAAGTGCGCAAGTCGTTCGACTGGTCGTTGATATCGGTGGCGGGTCTACCGAACTCATTGTGGGGCAGGGTGATCGTCCGTTGCTGACTGAAAGCATAGCGATCGGCAGCGGCAGTTTCAGCAAGCGCTATTTTGTCGGCGGTTTTATTGACAGTCGCTCTCTCCAGGAGGCCGAACGAATCGCCAGCGATAAAATCGAAAAAGTTGCCTACCGTTATCGCAAATTAGGCTGGGAGCAAGCCATTGGCTCTTCCGGCACGGCAAGGATGCTGGCCAAGATACTCAAGGCCAATGGCCTGAATGCCTATGGTCAAGACGGCATTACCTATGCAGGCCTGTTGCGCTTGTCCATTTGTCTGCTGGAGGCCGGCCACGTCAAACAATTGAAACTGGCTGGCCTGCAAGCACAACGATTGAGTACTTTGCCGGGTGGGCTGGCGGTAATGCTCGCTGCTTTCAAAGTATTAGGCATCGAAGAGATGATCCCCTCCGAACCAGGTTTGAGAATGGGGGTACTCCACGGCCTGATGCGGATGCCTGGCTCATCGCTCATGTAGAGGCTAGGTCTTTGCAAGCAACCGAAGAAGCCGTGTCAGCTGTGCCTCTGCTTTCAATAGCGCCGCTGCGGCAGCTGCGTGCCATCCGTGTTCAAGGGGCTGAAGATCTTCTTCGTGCTCGGCCTTGAGGCACCACTGGAAATGATCGTGCCATGAGCCCAGGGCCGACTGCACAGCCTTGAGCGACGCAGCGGCCTCACCAGACAGGGGCGACAGCTGAGGAAAAGCCTCGTTGAGATAGCGCGTGCGCTTGACCAGGATTCTTAACTGGTGACGATCAAACTGCGGGTCTGCCAACGCAGCTTTCAGGCGCTCGATCTGCTTGTGCAAGCGTTTGCTGATGGTCTTTTCAATCCGGCCCAATTCACCCGCCCGCTCAGCCGCGCGGAAGACTGAAGGCCACTCATCCAGTTGCGAAAACAGCTGATTGATCGCTCGGGCTTTAACGATGCGGCCATAGCTGGCCTGTAAAGTCGCTTTCCTGACATGCGCGTGCTTTGGGAATCCTTGCGCCTCAAGCTCTTCTATCAACACCTCAAGGTCACGCGCAGGCGTGGTCAGCCTGCCCACCGCGGCGGCGGCCTCATTCAGTGGCGCGACACCCTCTGTCTCACGTAATGGCCGCAACAGGCTTCTGATGCGCCGCAGATTGATTCTGAGATCGTGCAGGGACTCAGTGTCCGTCCTGGCTTCCATTCGGGCGCGAGCATGATAGAGCCCGACTTCAAACCTCACGATTTGCCCAACAAACGAATCTACGAATGACATCAGGTTCCCCCCAGCTTCAGCGACGGTGGAACCAGACTAGCAGAGAAACCCCGGACTTCGAGAGCAACACTTTCTTTAGCGAAACACACTTGAGTCAGTACTCAGGAGCGCTCCTCCAACAAGCTGAAGAGTTCCGCGAACTGCCGGGATAGTTTGTGCTGCGGTTCCAGGTAGATCAGCGGTTTGCACGCCTGATGTGACTCACGCATCTTCACCGAACTCATCAGGTACACCGGCAGCACTGGCAGCTCCTCCGCAATCAGCTCATCCAGCAATCGTCGCGGCAGGGCGCTGCGAGCCTGGTATTGGTTGACGACGATGCCTTCAACTTCCAGCTTCTCGTTATGGTCACTTTTGATTTCCTCGATTTCTCGAAGCACGCCGTAAATCGCCTGACGGGAGAAACTGTCGCAATCGAACGGGATCAGGCAACGGTCAGCGGCAATCAGCGCCGAGACGCTGTAGAAGTTCAGGCCTGGCGGAGTATCCATGTAGATCCGCTCATAATCTTCATCGAGCCTGTCGAGCAGCTTGCTCAGCTTATGGATTTTGTAGCGTGCCTCAAGCTTGGATTGCAGGTCAGCCAGTTCCGAGGATGCTGCAATCAAATGCAGGTTGTCGAAGGGCGTTTCGTGGATGTGGGCCTGAGCTTTCTTTGAAATGGAACTGGGGAACAGCGCCTGCTTGAAGAAGTCCGCAATCCCAAGAGGGACATCATTACCACGCAGACCGGTCAGGTAATGGGTAGCGTTTGCCTGGACATCCAGATCTATCAGTAATGTACGGTACCCCTCAAAGGCACTGATGGCTGCAAGGTTGCAAGCGATACTGGATTTACCCACACCGCCTTTCTGATTGAACACCACACGCCTCATGACACATCCCAACGAGTACTTAGTACGGGAATTCTACTCTTGCGTGGCTACAGAGGTGTCTGTTTAGAGGATGTTCAGCTGCTGATGAGCCAAGCCACAAGGGCACGCTCAGCTCGGATCCGACTGTTCCTGGTCGAAACCTGACATATCTCCCCCTCCACCCGAGTCAGCTGCCAAATGCCGCACTTGTATGGCCGGTTGATTCAATCACCGCAACTTTGGATAGGCGGCAGCTTTTCGGATGGGAAGCGGGTGCGTGGATCTCGGGTCGGGTAGAGACTGTTAAAAAACAAAGGGGGTGCGCCCATGAACTGTCTCATTTGTGCAGGACCCGCCGAGCGCATTATGTGTGATGGTGATTGGGAGGAGCGAAACTGCCCCTCCTGTGGGCGCTATAGAGTTTCCGATGCCCTCGTGTTGACCCTGATGGAGCAGGGACAGATTTTCGATGTGAGCAAAATGAGGATCTGGCTTGCAGGCAAGCGCAGGGAGGGCGGGATACCTTGCATTGAGATCCATGAAGCGCTACTCGTGCCATAAGCCGGAGTTTCCTTGCTGTTCAAGCTCCGTTACCAGGAAACGGTCTCCAGCCATCCATTTTGTGTACATCAACAAATTCATCGAAGTCCGGTCCGGGGACGCCGCCGTTTCCTGGTAGATGACGCAATTGGTACAGGCGAACACTTTGGAGTCGATATTTAACACGTCCGGATGATCCCCGGCGCCGACAATCCGGTTAGTTCCTGACTAACCCGAAAGCGTCGCCCGGAGATCAACGATGGCTATCAGTGTTTTTGACTTGTTCAAAATTGGAGTGGGCCCCTCCAGTGCTGGCGAACGAGAGGGTGTGGCGCAGTGAAGAAGAGATCCGCCAGGGCCTGGCCAGGATCTGGCAAGCGATGCGCACCTGTGTGGCCAGCGGGCTCGAGCATGAAGGTGTTTTGCCCGGCGGCTTGAATGTACAGCGGCGTGCGGCGCGCCTGCATCGCAGCTTGCTGGAAATCGGCAAGCCGAATGTGATTGGCTCGACCTTGAGCGCCATGGAATGGGTGAACCTGTTCGCCCTGGCGGTCAATGAAGAAAACGCCGCGGGCGGGCGCATGGTTACCGCGCCCACCAACGGCGCGGCAGGGATTATTCCGGCGGTATTGCAGTACTACATGAAGTTCTGTCCCGAGGCCAAGGACAGCGACGTGGTGGACTATTTCCTCGCCGCGGCGGCCGTGGGCATTTTGTGTAAACGCAATGCCTCGATCTCCGGGGCAGAAGTCGGCTGTCAGGGTGAAGTCGGCTCGGCCTGCGCCATGGCCGCCGCCGGTCTGGCAGAGATCCTCGGCGCCAGCCCCGAGCAGGTGGAAAACGCGGCGGAAATCGGCCTGAAACATAACCTCGGGCTGACCTGCGATCCGGTCGGCGGTCTGGTGCAAGTGCCGTGCATCGAGCGCAACGCCATCGCGGCGGTGAAAGCGATCAATGCCGCGCAAATGGCCTTGCGCGGCGACGGCACCCATTTCATCTCTCTGGACCGAGTAATCCGCACCATGCGTGATACCGGTGCCGACATGCATGACAAATACAAAGAGACCTCCCGTGGCGGGCTGGCCGTCAGCTCCATCGAGTGCTGAGCAACGTGACCAACAGGAGAGCTGGACATGCTGCAATCGACTGAATCCTCCCGGCAACCACTGGCGGCACTGCGTATTGGTTTCTGGTTGACGCACGCCTTCGATTTGTATGCCTTGGCCAATGCGCTGGAGCCCTTGCGTCTGGCTAATCAGGTGGCTGGGCGCAGCGTCTGCCAGTGGCAGATTCTCAGCCTGGAAGGCCAGCAACTGAGCGCCAGTAACGGCATTGCTACCGACACCACACGGCTGGATCAGGCACAACCACTGGATGTGTTGATCCTCTGTGGTGGCGAGAACCTGCACACTCGAACGGATAATCCAGACCTTCGCCAGCAGTTGCAGCACTGGGCCATGCAGCCGATTGGGCTGGGCGCGTTGGGCAAGGCCGGTTGGCTACTGGCGCAGATAGGCGCGCTGGATGGTTACCGCTGCAGCCTGCCGGAACCCGATCCATTGGCGCAGCGGGGCGTATTCAATGATTTGACGCCGGTGGCCGCGCCGTTCTGCGTCGATCGTCAACGGTTGACCTGCGTCGGCCCGCAAGCCGTTCAGGGGTTGATCCATGAACTGCTGGCGCAGACCCATGGTCGCGCGCTGGTGATGCAGATGGAAAAATACGCTGCCCGCCAGGCCCGGCCGCTGCAGCCGATGCACAGCGCCCATCCCAAGCTGCAAGCGGCGCTGGCATTGATGAATGAACATCTGAGCAGGATGCTCGGCATCGACGAACTGGCCGAGGCCATGGGCATTTCCCGCCGGCACCTGGAACGGCTGTTCAAACGCAATCTGGGGTGTTCGCCATCACGGCACTATCTGGACTTGCGCCTGCAACAGGCACGTCAGCTGTTGCAGACCGGCAAACAGCCCATGACGGATATCGCTCACCAGTGCGGATTTGTTTCGCTGCAGCATTTTTTTCGTTGTTATCGCCAGTACTTCGGCGCGCACCCGCGTGAACAACTGAGCACTGCTTAAGATCCAATGAAATCCAGGATGGGAGCGGGCTCGCGATGGCGGCCTGACCGCCGGCCTGGCTTTTGCGGATGTACCCAGATCCAATGTGGGAGCGGGCTTGCTCGCGATGAGGCCCTGACAGTCGACTTATAGGTTGAATGTCAGACCGCTATCGCGGAGCAAGCCCACTCTCACATCTGACCAACTGAGACCTCACCCAATGCCCCCGCCAAGCGGCTTCATCACGCTTGCCGGGGGCATTGGCGTTTCTGTCGGATGGTCCTTGCAGCCAGTCCAGGCAAAGAGCGGATCTGACCAATTACAGGTCGGATACGCACAAAAAAACTCACTTTGCATCTGTTCGAATGATCTTCAGCGGCCCGCCAGAGTGGCGCCACCTGTTGCTCAATCACTGACAAGGATAAATGACATGCAAATGCCGAAAACCATCCAGATCAAGAACGGCGAAAAAGTGACACCTACGTTCTCGGCTCAGGAATATGCTAATCGCCAAGCCAAATTACGGGCGTACCTGGCGCAGAACAATATCGACGCGGCAGTCTTCACGTCCTATCACAACATCAACTACTACAGCGATTTTCTGTATTGCTCCTTCGGTCGTCAGTACGCGTTGGTCGTGACCCAGGACAGCGCCGTGACCATCAGCGCCAACATCGATGGCGGTCAGCCTTGGCGCCGCACCATGGGCACTGAAAACATCGTTTACACCGACTGGCAGCGTGACAACTATTTCGTCGCGATCCAACAAGCCTTGCCCAAGGCCGGGCGTATTGGCATTGAGTTCGACCATCTGAATTTGCTCAACCGCGACAAGCTTGCCAGTCGTTATCCGCAGGCCGAACTGGTGGACATCGGCGCACCCTGCATGCGTATGCGCATGATCAAGTCCGCCGAAGAACACGCGATCATTCGTCATGGCGCCCGGGTGGCTGACATCGGTGGTGCTGCCATCGTGGAAGCCTTGCGTGATCAGGTTCCGGAATATGAAGTGGCCCTGCACGCCACCCAGGCGATGGTGCGCGAAATTGCCCGTACCTTCCCGGACTCAGAACTGATGGACACCTGGACCTGGTTCCAGTCGGGCATCAACACCGACGGTGCCCACAACCCGGTGACCAGCCGCAAGGTCAACAAGGGCGACATCCTTAGCCTCAATTGCTTCCCGATGATCGCCGGCTACTACACCGCGCTGGAACGCACCTTGTTCCTCGACCACTGTTCCGACGAGCACCTGCGGCTGTGGGAAGTTAACGTCAAAGTGCACGAGGCCGGGCTGAAGCTGATCAAGCCGGGCATGCGCTGCTGCGACATCGCCCTGCAACTGAACGAGATCTTCCTCGAGCACGATCTGCTGCAGTACCGCACCTTCGGTTACGGTCACTCCTTCGGCACGCTGAGCCATTACTACGGTCGTGAAGCCGGCCTGGAACTGCGCGAAGACATCGACACCGTACTGGAGCCGGGCATGGTGGTTTCCATTGAACCGATGATCATGCTGCCTGAAGGCCTTCCGGGTGCTGGCGGTTATCGTGAACACGACATCCTGATTGTCAACGAACAAGGCGGGGAAAACATCACCAAATTCCCGTATGGCCCGGAACACAACATCATCAAAAAGTAAGCCCGCACGCCGCACAGTGAACCTGTGCGGCGTTTCTCTTTGGTGAGTGGCAAAGATGTAGAAAAAACCGTTCCGGCGGCTGAGTTCAACCGATAAAAAAACCAACGCATGCGTGCCGAGAACGCGCAGCATCTACTGACCCTTAACCCTGCCAAGTAAAACAATAGAGGGTATTTGTCATGTCACACATCTCGACTCCGGCCACTGGTCCGCAGCAGTCTCACCTCACTCCTGCTTCCGGCAGCGATAAAGCATTGTTTCCTCATCCTGATAACAGCACCTCTACCTTAGGAGGTGCCCAATGAGCACCCAAAGCGCAAGTCTGACCCCGACCCTGGAACAGCAGCTTGAACAGACGTCCGAGCGCAAGGCGTTGCGCCGTGCCGCCAGTGCCAGTTTCATGGGCAACTTCGTCGAGTGGTTCGACTATGCGGCCTACGGTTATCTGGCAACGGTTATCGCGCTGACGTTTTTTCCACAGACCGACAAGGCGACCGGCCTGCTGGCGACCTTCGCGGTGTTCGCGCTGTCGTTTATCGTCCGTCCGCTGGGTGGTCTGGTCTGGGGGCATTTCGGTGACAAATACGGGCGGCGCAGCGCGTTGTCCTTGTCGATTCTGATCATGTCGATATCGACTTTCTGCATCGGCATTTTGCCGACTTACAATCATATTGGCCTGTGGGCGCCGGCCTTGTTGTTGCTGATCCGCTTGTTCCAGGGCTTTTCCGCTTCCGGCGAATATGCCGGAGCATCGGCTTTCCTGGCCGAGTATGCGCCTGAGGGTAAACGCGGTTTGTACACCAGCATCGTCCCGGCGAGTACGGCTGCAGGGTTGCTGTTCGGCGCGGTGTTCGTCGCCGGCCTTCATTCATGGATGAGCGTCGAGGATCTGCATAGTTGGGGTTGGCGCTTGCCCTTTCTGCTGGCGGCACCCTTCGGTCTGGTCGGGCGCTATATCCGCATGAGTTTGCAAGACACGCCCAAGTTCCTGGAGATGGAAAAACGCCTCGAAGCCAAGGAATGCGCGAGCCACGCTCCAGTTCGCGAATTGCTGACCGTACACCGGCGCAGCGTGATGATCGGGATCGGCGTGACCTGCCTGAATGCAGTGGCGTTCTACCTGTTGCTCAGCTACATGCCGACCTACCTGTCCACCGAAATGGGCATGAGCGAGAGCGATTCGTTCCTGGCTTCGACGGTGTCGCTGGCGACCTATATCGGGCTGATTTTTCTGATGGGCAAGCTGTCGGACCGGTTCGGCCGCAAGACCATGTTGCTGACCGCGTCGGTACTGTTCCTGGCGCTGACATTGCCGCTGTTCGGCATGTTGGAGAATCAGCCGCTGATCGTGATTCTGATGATCCAGATTGCCTTCGGCGCGATCCTGGCGATGAACGACGGCACCTTGCCGTGCTTCCTCGCCGAGATATTCCCGACCCGCGTACGCTTCAGTGGCTTTGCCTTCAGCTTCAATATCGCCAATGCGGTGTTCGGCGGCACCGCGCCGTTTATCGCGACCTGGCTGATTCAACTGACCGGCAACAAAATGGCTCCAGCCTGGTATCTGCTGGCGGCAGCTGCGGTGGCGTTGATTGCCATGCTGGCGAGCCGGGAAACCGCGCATAAAGCCTTGCAGGACTGAACAACTGTAGGAGCACGGCTTGCCTGCGATGACGATCTCACTGACGCCATCGCGAGCAAGCTCGGCTCCCACATTTGATCTGTATGAACACAGATTGCGTGTCCACTGAAGATCCACTGTGGGAGCGAGCTTGCTCGCGATGAGGCCATTTCAGCCGGCATCAATGTTGAATGTCAGTCCGCCATCCTGAGCAAGCTCCTACACATTAATGCACGGCAGCCACTTGTTTGCGTTCACCGATGGGCGATACACCGAAGAAGCGGCTGTAGCATTTGGAGAAATGCGCAGGTGAAACAAAGCCGCAGGCGAGGGCGATATCGCGTACCTGCGACTCGCTGCGCAGCAGCAATTGCCGCGCCCGCGAAAGGCGCAATTCCAGGTAGTACTGACTCGGCGTGCGTTGCAGGTGTTTGTGAAACAAGCGTTCCAGTTGCCGCACCGACACTTCGTTCAACCGCGCAAGTTCCTCAAGGCCCACCGGCTCCTCGAGATTGGCTTCCATGATCGCCACCATCTGACTGAGCTTGGGCTGGGACGTGCCCAGTTTTTGCCGCAATGGCACACGCTGTTGCTCCTGCCCGCCACGTACCCGATCACACAGTAGCAACTCGGCCGCATGGGCCGCGATGTCCCGACCACCTGGTTCGCGGGCAATCAATTGCAGCGTCATGTCCATGGATGCCACGCCACCGGAGCAGGTATAGCGATCCCGATCCAGCTCGAACAACTGGTTGGAAATGATGATCCCTGGAAAACGCTCCTTCAATGCTTCGATGTCTTCCCAGTGAATCGTGCAGCGATAACCCTTGAGCAAATCAGCGCGAGCCAACAAGTGGCTACCGGTGCAAATCCCGCCCAGTGTCACCCGATCATGGGCCAGCTTACGTAGCCAATTGAGTAACGGTCGGCTGCTGTGATTGGAGACGATCGGGTTTGATCCGACAACGAACAAAATATCCAGTTTTGGTGCATCGGCGATGGAGTAGTCGGGCAGGATGCGCATGCCGTTGCTGGCCGTGACCGGCTCCATGTTGGCGGCGATGATAACCGTGCGGAACATCGGTTGGCGCGCCGCCATATTGGCCATGCGCAAGGTTTCCACGGCAGAGGCGAAGCCGATAGTGGTGAAGTTTGGTATGACCAGAAAACCCACGACTTTCACTGGCCGATGTTCATTAGCCGAACGTCCCGCAGCGGGGTTCGCCGCCTGGAGTTTCGCCATCATTACCGCTCCTCGACTGCATAAGTGACGCGCCCTCGGCAAGCTGCCGAGATGGGCAACATCATCTCGTTTTTATGATTGTTAACCCTGCTTTCGGGTTACTGGATATTACACCGAGTGTCCAATCAATAGGCATATCGAGACGAGCTCGCACGCAAAATGTGCTGAGCCTTTCCCGTCAACCCCTGATGTAACCCAGATCCAATACGGGAGCGGACTTGCCCGCGAAATCCTCACCTTGAGGAAGTCCCATAATCACATGTTTCATGGCTCTATTTTCCTTGTTGGATCTGCTGGTTTGTTTTGCTCGCCCAGTGCCTGGCATTCGGTGTGCGTGGCGCCTAATGCCCTTCGGGCAGGTCGAGGCATGCCGAATCTATGAGTGGCTACCAATGAACAGCGTCAGCCCTTCTATCGCAGACGCACCAAGCACTCCAACGATAAGCTTTGCTTGCTCTGCCGTTAGCTCTGACTCGCCACCTAAACCATCCTCAAGAGAAGACCAGCCCATTATTTCTAATACCGATGGCTCTAAGTCCTTCTGTATGACTTGTTTGTATTGCAATGAGTCATCTTCATCCGGCTCTGGAAAAAAGCCAGTTATGCGTAAGTACATGATTGGTTTCTCAATGTAAGCGGCCAGCCATCACACCTTGCTGAGCGGTTCCCGGTTATGTGGCAGTAGCTAGGCAATCGCGCTTATCTTCTGTGTCGGCAACCTTTCCAGCACGTCCTTCAAATACTCATACGGATCATGCCCGCCAGAATTGTAGTCGCAGATATAGCAGCGACCGGTGAGCTTGCCTGGAACAGGTGACGGACGATGTACTTATGCTCCAGGTTCAGGCAGGTCGAGGTATGACAAGTCAGGCGTTACACGTAAGAAAAAGCTCCAAATCCTTGGGCAGCTCCAGCGAGCAAAGCTGTTCTATAGCGCTAATTTGCTCCGCAGTAAGCCGATAGTCGTACACACAATCTTCATCCTTTACCCAGCCCATTATCGGCTTCAAATCTGCGACAGAAACCGGAATTTCCTTTTCAAAGGAAGCGAAATCCTCACCTTGAGGAACTCCCATAATCACATGTTTCATGGCTCTACTTTCCTTGTTGGATCTGCAGGTTTGTTTTGATTGCCAGTTTCGTGGTCGAACTCGCCGAGGTGCTTGCCGCGCTTGTTGTATTTCTCAACCGCACCATGCTGAAAATCCCAATCGTAAATCGTGCCGTCCCTGCTCTTTCACCGTGGACGTAAACCACCTCCGCCTTGAACTGACGTTTTCGACTTGGCCCATTTGGCATCTGAAAATGCGGGCAAGAAGTCAGGTTTAGGATGATAGCCAGATCCCGGCGCGCTTAATACGATGTACAGCGGTTTGATGCCCGAGTCAGCCGGGAAAACGAGGATGTAATCAGGTGGATAGATCGGGTTGACGATGACGTTATCCGCTTGCTCGGTCGGCGGATAAATTCAGATTTGTGGGGCTTGTGGTGCGCTTTCTAATGGGGGAATCCCTGAGGTACTGGACGGGTCAACCGCTGGTGTCCAGATCAAGGTTACCCCGTCACCGAAATCGGCCACTTGCTGAGGGCCTTGTGCCTTGAACTGCACGACTGGAATCATTTCCCAATCGCTGCGTTTCTGCGTGTTGTACCCGTAGCCCTTCAAGGTGCCGTCGGCTTGTTGCTCGACCTGCAACCGAACACGGGTACGGCCTTCCTTGAGCGACTGAAGCTGTTCATCGGTGTACAGGCTGCTGTCACCAAGACTCGACGGCCAGAGCAAGGCCACCAAGCCCATCAAGGCACCCGTGGCCACAGCCGGCGTGACCAAACGCGTACCATTCGTAGCGCCGATGGATACCGTACCCGTGGCCACCTCTGCAATAGCCGCTGTTCTACCTAATAGCAGTGTTCCGAGTGAACGGCGGACGCTGCTGGCGGCGAATCGAGTTGAGCCTGCAAACGCCCACCGAGTCGGGCGACTCCACGCTCTTGTTCTGGAGCAACTTGCCCGAGACCATCACGGCTCAACAGATCGCTGACTTATACCGTCGTCGCTGGAGTATCGAGGGGATGTTCCAGCGCCTGGAATCGGTACTGGAGAGTGAAATCGAAAGCCTTGGCAACCCCAGGGCCGCCTTGCTGGGCTTCGCTTCGGCGGTGCTGGCCTACAACGTTTTGTCGGTCCTTAAGCGCAGCGTCGAACAGGCTCATCGTGAAACCCAGCCAGAGGGTTGGGAAGCCTCGACCTACCACCTGGCGGTGCAAGTGCGCAGTGGTTATGAGGGCATGCAGATTGCCTTGCCGTCAGAACACATGCCCGTCAACACACTGCCAGAAGGGCTTGCTCAGCGCTTGTTGGCGCTGGCCAGAAATATCCAGCCCAGACAGGTCGCTAAAAGCAAACGCGGCCCCAAAGTGGATAAACCCAAGGAATGGCTGGAGGGCAAGGCTGCGCGCGCTCATGTGTCGACGGACCGGGTGCTCAAGGCGGCAAAAACGGAAAGACCTTGAAAGGGCTGGCTCTTACAGCGAGTCCCTTTTTCAAACACAAACGCCAAAAAGGAACCAAAAGGCTTTGCCCCTCCTTTCGGTGCCTCGCCTAGGCTCGGCATGCCGTAACGAAGGCATTGCTCCGGGGGCCCGCCGCGATCGGCCATCCATGGCCGGGCGCGGCTAGCTCGGCATCCATGCCGAGGTGCCCCCTGCGCAATACCTGCGTTCGGCCTCTGGGAAAGGGGCGGCAGATCTGAAGCCGAAGCAAAGCAACGGCAACGGCAAGATCAAAAGATCGCAGCCTGCGGCAGCTCCTACAGGGGATTGGTGTACACCCGCTTCTCACCACTCAACAGGCCGAGCGTTAGCTCGCCTGCAGCTTTTGATCTTGATGCACCGCCCCCTCGAGCGAGGGCACCCTGAGCCTAGGCGAAGGGCCGAACGAAAGGGGCAAGAGCCCTTTGGTTACTTTGGGGCTCTTCCAAAGTGACCCGCCGTAAGGGCGGAACCATTGGTGGCCGTCACCGCAGAAACGGATATGTACACGATCAAACTACCCGTTCAACGGAAAGCCGCCCTCACCATAACTTCCACGTGTAATCGACATTCACCCGCAGTTCATTGTCATCCCGATGGCTGGCCCGGGCGCTGAAATCGTTGCGGTACCAGGCGTTGCGCGCCCGCAGGGCCAGGCCTTTAAGGGTGCCGCCCTGCAGCACGTAGGACAGCTCGATATCCTTTTCGCTCTCCGTCAGGTTGGAGCCTCCCAGCTTGGCCAGTTCGATATTGTCGCCACTCACGTAGCGCAGCATGCCATTGAGTCCCGGCACGCCCAGGCCGGCAAAATTGTAGTCATAGCGCACCTGCCAACTGCGCTCCTTGGGGTTCAGAAACTCGGAGCTCATAGTGCCTTCGGTGATCACCAGCGGCTCGGTGCCGAACAGATACGGCATGGCTGTCTTGCCGCTCAGTTGCATGTAGCCGGCACCGAACTTGTGGGACCCCAGGGCATACGTCAGCATCAGCGCCGCGTTGCGGTTGTCCACCGGACCGGCCTTGGCCGCGCCGTCCTCGCCAGTGACGAACAGGCGGAAATCGCTTTTCAGGCTGCCGGGGCCCAGCGGGCGATTGTCGACAAAGCCGTAGTAGTCCTTGCGGTACAGGTCGGCGAGTTCTGCGTGGTAGTACTTGAGGGTCAGTTGTGGAGACCAGGCATAGTCGCCGCCGACGAAGAGGAAGCGATCTGACTCGGCTGCGCCATTGAAGCGCCCGTTGGGCGAGCCCACCGACATTTTCTGGTAGTCGGTGGAGTCGCGCAGGTTGATGCGATCCAGCCAGCCGACGTGCAGGGTCAGGCGCTCGAGTTCCTGGGACTTGAGGTACGCGCCGCGGAAGGTCTGTGGCAGCAGGCGGGTAGGGCTGGCGAAGGCGATCGGCAGGAAAGTGCTGATGGTGCCCAGTTGCAGCTCGCTTTTCGACGCCCTGACTTTGGCCGTCAGGCCCAGCTCCGAATACTCATCGGCTGGCTCCCGGGTGGTGGGGTTGTACGGTAACAGGCCGGTACCCGTGTGAGCGCGGGAGGAATCCAGACGCACACCCAGCAGGCCTTGGGCGTCCAGGCCGAACCCCACCGGCCCTTCGGTATAGCCTGAGCGCAGGTTGAGGATGAAACCCTGGGCCCACTCGCGGGCGGCGGCCTGGGGCGTTGCGTTCAGGTAATTGCGATCGAAGTAATAGTTGCGCATCACCAGATCGGCGTGGCTGTCATCGATAAAACCGCCGGCGCAAACCTGGCCAATGGATAAAACGCAGGTGCAGGCGCTGAGCGCCCGAAGAGAAGTCTTGAGCATGCCAGTGTTCACTTTTATTGTTGTTGGGGTGAGCCCGCGCCGTTCCGGCGCGGGGTATTGCGGGTGGGTGTCAGTCAGACTGAGAACCGTTGCGCCGCACCGACAGGTAAAACATGGCCACCGCAGCGATGACGATTCCCGGCGCCGAGACCAGCATCACTCCTGCGGTGCCGGTGCCCAGGGCGAGCATCTTGCCGGCCACCAGGGGGCCGCTCATGGCACCCAGTCTGCCGATGGCCACCGCGCTGCCTACACCCGTGGCGCGCACAGAGGGGCGATAGAAATGCGGCGCCAGGGCGTACAGCACGCACTGCCCACCGGTGGCGAAAAAGCCGGCGACGAAGCCAGCCACCAGCATGCTTTCCAGACGGCTGGCCAGACCCAGGGCAGTCAGCGAGGCGAGGATGCCTAAATAGATCAGTGCTGACAGTGCCCAAGCGGGCAGGCGGTCCATCACCCAGCCCAGCATCAGGGTACCGACCGCTGCGCCAATCTGTAGGGCGAGCATTACCCAGCTGGCCTGGCGGCCACTGAAACCCTGGCCGATCAGCAAGCTGGGCAGCCAGTTGATCAGGATGTAGATCACCATGAGGGTAAAGAAATAGCTGACCCAGATCAGTGCGGTCGGCAGGGCCGCGCCCTCGCGGAACAGGCCCTGGACCACGCCGATGGGTGCCACGTCCTGGGCGCTGCGAAACTGCAGCGACTCCGGCAGGTAGAACCCCAGCAAAGGCACGATCAACAGCGGCACCAGGCCGCCGACGTAGAACACCACCTGCCAGCCACCGGCCAACTCGGCGATGCCGATGCTTGCTGCCAGTGCGGCTCCCAGCGGCACGCCGCAATACATCAGGCTCACTGCTGTACCACGCAGGCGCGGGCCGGCCACTTCACTGGTCAGGGCAATCAGGTTGGGCAGGGCTGCGCCAAGTCCTACACCGGTCAGGCAACGGGCGACGAGCAGGCTGTTGAAATCCCAGGCCAGGGCGGTGACAAGGGAGAACAGCCCGAACAGCGCCACCGACGCCATCAGCACGCGTTTGCGACCTATGCGGTCGGCCAGCCAGCCGCCCACGAACGCGCCAGGCAGCAGGCCGAAAATCCCGGCACTGAACACCCAGCTCATGTGCAATTTATCCAGGTCGAAAGCCGCCGCCATGCCTTGGGCAGAGATCCCGGAGGCCTGCAGGTCAAGGCCTTCCATCAGGGCCACGAGGAAACACAGACCGATGGTCCGCGTCAGGTGCAGCGGTGTTGTCAGGGTGAGCGAAGTCATGGGTAGTACCCGTTTTATTGTTGTGATGTCAGTCAAGGTGCGAAACCCGTGGGAGCGAGCTTGCTCGCGATTGCGGTGGGTCAGTCAGCGGTGATGTTGAATGCCATGACCTCATCGCGAGCAAGCTCGCTCCCACAGGTTGTGTGGTGCTAACGCTTGAGCAGGTCCAGCGCGACGTCGACGATCATGTCTTCCTGACCGCCAACCATGCGCCGTTTGCCCAGTTCGACGAGAATGTCCAGAGTCTTGAGGCCGTACTTGGCAGCGGCGACTTCGGCGTGGCGCAGGAAGCTCGAATAGACCCCGGCGTAACCCAGCGCCAGGGTCTCGCGATCGACTCGCACCGGACGGTCCTGTAGCGGACGGACGATGTCGTCGGCGGCGTCCATCAGCGTGTAGAGGTCGGTACCGTGGTTCCAGCCCAGGCGTTCGGCGGCGGCGATAAACACTTCCAGCGGCGCGTTGCCAGCACCGGCGCCCATGCCCGCGAGGCTGGCGTCGATGCGGTCGCAACCTTCTTCGACGGCGGTAATGGAGTTGGCCACGCCCAGGCTCAGGTTGTGGTGAGCGTGCATGCCGGTTTCGGTTTCTGGCTTGAGCACGGCCTTGAATGCGCGGAAGCGCTCACGCACATCCTGCATGTTCATCGCGCCGCCGGAGTCGGCCATGTAGACGCAGGTGGCGCCGTAGCTTTCCATCAGTTTGGCCTGAGCGGCCAGCTGCTCGGCCGGAATCATATGGCTCATCATCAGGAAACCGACGGTGTCCATGCCCAGCTCGCGGGCGTACTCGATGTGCTGTTTCGAGACGTCCGCTTCGGTGCAATGGGTGGCGATGCGCACCACCCGGGCACCGGCGTTGTAGGCCGCTTTCAGGTCATGCACCGTGCCGATGCCGGGCAACAACAGGGTGGTGATCTTGGCGTGACTGATGACATCGGCCGCCGCTTCGATCCACTCAAGGTCAGTGTGCGAGGCGAAGCCATAGTTGAAGCTCGAGCCTTGCAGGCCATCGCCGTGAGCGACTTCGATCGAGTCGACTTTCGCCTTGTCCAGGGCGCGGGCAATGTCCTGCACATTCTGGATCGAATACTGGTGACGGACGGCATGGCTGCCGTCGCGCAGGGTCACGTCGGAGATGTAGAGTTTTTTGCCGGGGTTAAAAGTCATGTCGGTCTCCTCAGGCGTTCAGCATCGACTGCGCCATGCGCTCGGCGGTGGCCAAGGCAGCGGAGGTCATGATGTCGAGGTTGCCGGCGTAGGCCGGCAGGTAATGGGCGGCACCTTCGACTTCGAGGAACACCGAAGTCTTGAGGCCGGAGAATTGGCCCAGGCCGGGGATGTTCAGCGGGGCGTCTTCAGGGATGACGTCGAACTGGACTTTTTGCTTCAGGCGATAGCCCGGCACATAGGCCTGCACGGCGGCAGCCATCTCGACGATGGAGGCCTCGACCAGCGCCTGGTCAGCCGCTTCGGATAACACAAACACCGTGTCGCGCATCATCAGCGGCGGCTCGGCCGGGTTCATCACGATGATCGCCTTGCCTTTGGCTGCGCCCCCGATCACTTCGATGGCTTTGGAGGTGGTCTCGGTGAACTCGTCGATGTTGGCGCGAGTGCCGGGACCGGCCGATTTGCTGGCGATCGAGGCGACGATTTCCGCGTAGTGCACCTTGGCCACGCGCGACACGGCTGCGACCATCGGGATGGTCGCCTGGCCACCGCAGGTGACCATGTTGACGTTGAGCTGGTCGAGGTTCTGCTCCAGATTGACCACCGGCACGCAGTACGGACCGATGGCCGCGGGGGTCAGGTCGATCAGGCGGATGCCGGGTTTGATCGAGCGCAGGAACGCATCGTTCTTGACGTGGGCGCCAGCCGAGGTGGCGTCGAAGACGAAGTCGATGTCCTTGAACACGTCCATGCGGGTCAGGCCTTCAACCCCTTCGTGGGTGATAGCCACGCCCATGCGCTGGGCGCGAGCCAAGCCATCGGAGGCCGGGTCGATGCCGACCATGACCGCCATTTCCAGGTGTTTGGCGTTGCGCAGGATCTTGATCATCAGGTCGGTGCCGATGTTGCCGGAACCGACGATGGCGACTTTGAGCTTGTTCATTGTTATTGCCTCTTTTGCACGCAAGTCGCCGATCACTCGGCGCTACTCTCTACGAAGTCCACACCGACACGACCGATACCTTCGATCTCGGCCTCGAAACGATCACCGGCGGCTACCGGCACCATCGGCCCGAGTGCCCCGGTAAGAATGATGTCGCCCGCCCGCAGCGGATCGCCCAGGCGGGCCATGGTGCAAGCCAGCCAGACGGCCGCATTGAGTGGATGGCCGAGGCATTCGGCGCCACTGCCGCTGGAGACCTCTTCGCCATTGCGGGTCATGCGCATGCTGGCCTGGCGCAGGTCGAGCCCATCGATACGGCGAGCCGGGCCACCCAATACAAAGCAGCCACTGGAGGCGTTGTCCGCCACGGTATCGACGAAGCGGATGTTCCAGCCCTGCACCCGACTGCCAACGATTTCCAGTGCCGGGACGACCCAGCCGGTGGCCGCCATGACGTCGGCAAACGTGCTGTCGGCGCTGGGCAGATCGCGTTCGAGGATCAAGGCGATTTCGGCCTCGATCTTCGGTTGCAGCACGCGAGTGATGGGCACGCTTTCGTTGTCGCCGTAGCACATGTCGGCGAACAGCGTGCCGAAGTCCGGCTGGTCCACGCCCAACTGCGCCTGGACCTTGGGATTGGTCAGGCCGATCTTGCGCCCGACCAAGCGGCGTCCGTTGGCCACGCCGTGGGCGACGTTGAGCCGCTGGATGGTGTAAGCGGCCTCGGCGTTGTCTTCGCCGATCCGCTCGCGCAGTGGTGCGATGGCCTCGCTGTGGGCTTCGGCATGGCGCAGGTCAGCGGCTAGCTGTACCAGAGTGTCTTGAGTAAGGGTCATGTCGGCCTCTGTAATCAGTGGGTCAGGAAGTCCAGCACCATGCGGTTGAAAGTCTCGGCATGTTCCCACTGAGCCCAGTGGCCGCAGCGATTGAATACATGCAGTTGCGCATGGGGCAGGCCGGCCAGCAGGCGCAGGCCGGTGTCCATGGGCACGAAGCGATCTTCGCGGCCCCAGACGATTAGCGTCTGGGCGGTGATTTCGTGCAGGCGGTGGCTGAAATCCGGGAATTGCTTGGGATTGAGGGCACTGCTCTTGACGAAGTTTTCCAGGTGATCGCGGCGCGCAAGAATGTTGTCCAGGCGGGTCTGGAACAATTCGTCGGTCATGCTGCTGGCGTCGAAGACAAAGACGTTCATCATCTTCTTCAGATTTTCAATGGTCGGTTCGCGGTACAGCGCGCCGATCAGTTTGATGCCTTCGGTGGGTTGCGGCACGAAGGCGCTTGGGCCACCGGTGCCGCCGCCCATCAGGATCAGTTTGCCGATTCGCTCGGGGTTTGCCAGGGCGAAGGCGACGGTACTGTGGCCGCCCATGGAGTTGCCGATGATGTGTACCCGGCCCAGGTCCAGCACATCGAGCAGCCCCTTGAGCGCTCGTGCGTTGAGGTCCGAACGCGAGCCGTCGCAAACTATCGGGTCGCTTTTACTCCAGCCCGGGCAGTCCATCAGGATCACTCGGTAACCGGCGGCCACCAAAGGTTCGATGTTGCGATTGAAGTTGGCCCAGCCGCTGGCGCCAGGTCCGGAGCCGTGAAGCATGACCACGGTTTCGGCGGCCTGGTGTTCAGGGCTTGGGCCGACATCGTTGTAATGCAGTTGCAGGCTCAGGTCGCCTTCCTTGATGTGTGCAAAGCGGCTAGTGGAGGCTTCGGTGAATGCGGGTTCAGTGGCAGTCATGGCAGTATTCCTTGGATTCAGTGGTTGTTGTTCAGCGGCTGGGCGCCAAGGGCGGCAAAGCCTGCGATCCATTCGGGAATCGGACGGTAGTAGCGGCCTTCGGTCTGATAAGGGCCGAAGGCAGACAGCGCGGCGAAGGCTGCAACCCAGGTTTTCACTTCGTGAGTGGATTTGCCGGCCAGTGCCGACAGCTCGTCATTGCCCAAGGCATCGAGGTCGCTCAGGCGGCCCTGTTCGAGGGTGTCGAGAAACTGCTGATCCCACGTTGGGTTGAGCGGGTGCAGGCTGTGTTGGTCTTCGACGAAGTCCCGGGCGGCCTGGATGACTCGTTGCTGGCGCGCCTGGCGCTCATCGGCCGGCAGCTGGCGACCGCTGCCCATCAGACGATCGGCCATGCGCGCATCGACCTTGGCCAGTTCCGGCACCGGTGGCTGGTGAGACAGGCCACCGGAAGCCAGGAACAGCACGCGCTTGTTCAGCGACTGCGCCCATTGGCCGATCGCTTCACCGAGCAGACGGGCACGCTTGAAGCCGGGCAGGGGAACCGCCACCGAGTTGATGAACACCGGAATCACCGGGCAGCCTTGCAAACCGCCAAGCAACAGTTCCAGGGGTTGGGCAAAGGCGTGGTCGACCTGCATGCGATAGGACACGGCGGCATCGACGCCGGCATCGAGGACTGCCTGAGCGCAGGATTCGGCCAGCGCTTTGGGCACATCCAGGGGGCCGGCGGCCGTGTCGAAATCGCCGATGGCATGGGCCGCCATGCCGATGCAGAAGGCCGGCATCAGGTCATAGAAAAAGCCGTTGTAGTGGTCGGGGCCGAACAGCACGATCAGCTCCGGGTCGAAGCGGGCGATGCGCTCCCGTGCATCAGCGATCATGCCATCGACCTCGGCCAGCACCTCGGGCGTCGGGTCGACGTAGCCCACCAGTGGTGTATGAGACAAACAGTGCAGATAGGCGCTCATGTCAGGCTACCTTGCTGGCGAGGATCGCCACTTCAGGTTGCGGCAGTGCCTTGAGCGCCAGGGCCAATTCATCACAGGCCTGGCCGACGGTTTGCGGAATGGCCAAGCCGGCAAGGAAGCGGTCCGGGCGCACCAGGGCGATAGATGCCGAGCCGCGAGCGAACCATTCCTTGAGGCGGCCGGTGCTGTCACCGATGCGGATCACACCTTGGCTGACGTCACTGGCAGCTTTGAGCTGGACGTCCGGCAGTACCTGGATAAAGCGCGTGCCCAGTGCTTGCCACTGATCGATCTGCGCGGCCGTCAGGCCCCAGGTCGGGTCGCAGCCCCAGGCGATAATCGCGAAATTCTCGCCGATCACCTCATCCAGCAAAACGGTTTCGCCGGCTTCGGTCAGTACCCGCGGCTGAATGAACATCTTGCCCACTGGCGAGCATTTTTCGTTTGGTACGATCAAGGCGCCCTGGGTGTATTGGGGCATTGGCTTGAAGCGCATTTCCACGAAGTAGCGTTTGACTGGCGGCACATAGTTGAGCAGCCACGACACACCATCACGTAAGGTGCCTTGCCAGCGTTTGGGCGGTGCCAACACGTGGCCGGCCAGCACAGAAAGGTCGATCATCGCCTTGGCGTGGTCACGGCGTTCTTGTTCATAGCTGTCGAGCAGACTGTCGGCGGCCAGGCCTTTGATCACCAGTGAGAGTTTCCAGGCCAGGTTGGAGGCGTCGCGCATGCCGCTGTTGTAACCCTGGCCCTGCCAGACCGGCATGATGTGCGCGGCATCGCCGGCCAGCAGCACCCGGCCCTCACGGAACCGCCCGGCCAGGCGGGCGTTGTGGGTATAGACGCGGCTGCGGATCAACTCGATGCGGTCGGGATTTGGCAGAACCTTGGCCAGCAGCTTGCGCATGTTCTCTGGCTTGCTCAGCTCGGCTTCGGTCTCGCCGGGCATTACCATGAATTCGAAACGGCGCACGCTGTGGGGCAGGGCGGCTGAAACGTACGGGCGCACCGGGTCGCAGCACAGGTAAACATGGGGCGTGCTCAGCGGGTCGTTGGCGATGTCGACGACGATCCACTGATTAGGCGCGGTCTTGCCTTCGAAACTGATGTTCAGGCTGCGTCGCACCAGGCTGTTGCCACCGTCGCAACCGATCAGATAACGGGCCTGCAGGCGTTCGCCGCGGCCGTTCTGATCCTTGAGGTTGAGCACCACACCGCTGTCGCTTTGCTCGAAGCCTTCGAGCTCACGGCCGAACAGCACCTTGACGTTGTCAAAACGCTGCAAGCCTTCGAACAGTACTCGGTCGGCCAAGGGCTGGATGAAGGCGTTGCGTCGAGACCAGCCGAACTCATCGGTCTTGGGCTGGATATCGGCAAAGCAGCGACCCTTGGGAGTCAGGAAACGCATGGCGTGCCAGGGTGTGGTGTGCGGCAGCACGTTGTCGGCCAGACCGACAGCCTGGAAAGTACGCAGGCTTTCGTCGTCCAGGCCGATGGCGCGGGGGTAGTCGATCAGGCTGTCGAGCTTTTCCACCAAGGTGACGTTCACACCACATTGGCCCAGGTAATTGGCGATCATCAAGCCGACAGGGCCGGCGCCGACGATGGCGATGTCGGTGGTCAGGTCCAATGTGGAAGGAGTGGGTGCAGAACTCATGGTCATCTCCGTACAGCGCTTTTGGATTTCTTGTTGGGCGCAGTATGGAAATCACAGGGCTGGTCGACAACGACAACCCTTGTTAGTGTGCACTGAGTGCACATGATTGATTTACAAGAATAAAGGGCCTATCTATGAACGAGACCGAATACAAAGCCGTGCGCGGTCTGATGCGGGGTCTGGCACTGATCAATGGCTTGAACCGCTTCGATGGCGGAGCCAGCACTGCGCAACTGGCTGAGCAGAGCGGGCTGCACCGCACCACCGTGCGCAGGCTGTTGGAGACCTTGCAGGCTGAAGGTTATGTCCGGCGCAGCGAGTCGGATGACAGCTATCGACTGACGTTGAAAGTACGCGAACTCAGTGAAGGGTTTCGCGATGAACAATGGATCTCCTCAATCGCCGCACCCTTGCTCGGCGAGTTGCTGCAGGAAGTTGTCTGGCCCACCGACCTGTGCACGCTGGACGGTGACGCCATGGTCATTCGTGAGACCACCCATCGTTTCAGTCGCCTGTCGTTTCACCGCTCCATGGTCGGTCGGCGCCTGCCCTTGCTCATGACCGCGACCGGGCGCGCGTACTTTGCATTCTGCCCACCTGCGGAACGAGAAGAGCTGATTGAGTTGATGATCAGCCGCGAAGACGAACAATCGGCGCTGGCTGCGGATCGCCGATTTGTCGACCGGCTGGTGGAGCACACCCTCGGCAAAGGTTATGGAGAAAATAATGCCCATTGGGGTCAAGAACGTAAAATCGCCGCCATTGCGATCCCGGTTACCCACGAAAAGCGGGTGATGGGCTGCCTGAATCTGGTCTACATCGCCAAGGCGATGTCCGTCGAGGAAGCGGCTCGCCGCTACCTGCCGGCGATGCGCGGCGTGGTGGAAAAGATCCAGGCTCAATTGGGGTAGATTGCCTGTGGCTAATGCCCTGTAGGAGCCGCCGGGCGGCGTTCCGTTTGCTCGCGATTGCGGCCTGGCAGCCAGCCTGGCTCTCGCGGATGTACACCGACCCACTGTAGGAGCGAGCTTGCTCGCAATGGTTGATAACGATAACGCGTGTTGTTTGAATAAACGCGCCGCACTTGAGTCCATCGCGAGCAAGCTCGCTCCTACAACAACAGAGACCTCATGCCCTTAACTGATTGGCTCTTGGCCGTTGGGGGCAGCCAACCATCCGAAATGCGAGTTCCGAGTATTGGCTGACCACCTGTTCAATGCCGAGCTTGCCATCGGGGCGGAACCAGGAGCAGACATGGGTGAGCATGTTGAAGAGTATATGGCTGAGCAGCTTGCCGCTGGCTTGCTGGGGCGCAAGACCGGGCAGGGCTTCTATCGCTACCCGGACGGCCGCGTGGTCGAGGAAACGTTTTTTGCATCGCTCAATGGCTCATGTGTCGAGTCACGGCGAATCGATTGAGAAATCCATGGATGAGAAAAATCAGTATCAGGGTCAGGACTACCGAGATCGACACCGAGGTAAATCTATAAAAGATATCGAACATGATGTCGTGGGAGGGCGTCAGGTATTGTCCGAATAGAATGGCCAGTGTGGTGATGGCGCCAAAGCCTATTCCCGGCACACCTTTTTCCATTGAATGCCAACGGGCGCACAGCATCAAGGCCACCCAGAACATCAATAAAACCAGCGGCAAAATGTCATGATGGTTGTAGAGCAACAACTGCATGATAAAGCCCACTGCACAACCTATCAGCGTGCCTATGGCACGAATGCGTCCGGCGAAATGCGCGCCTTTCCAGTGCATGGGAAACAGGATCAGGATGCTTGCCACTTGCGCGGACAATGAGTCTTTCAAGTCCATGGATTGAAAGGCGACAAACGACACGGTTGCGACCGTTGCGCCAAGCAGGGCTTCATGGCGCTGGCTGGGCAGGTCTTTTTCCAGCGGTTGTCTGGGGCTGCGGGGAGTGACATCCGGAAACAGGTAAAACATCAGGCCGGCAATCGCCGCAGAGAGCCAGATCGCTGCGCCGTTACACCAGAGCAGATCGATGACATCGGTTTGCGGATAGCTGGAAAAGTGCAGCAGAATCGAGAGAAACACCGCGCTCAGAGCGCCGAAGAAAAACAGCGGCCCTTTCGCCATCAGCGCGAAGCGGTACAGGAACAACAGGAACACCACAGGCACCGCCAACACCGGCCGGTCACCAAAGAGCCCATAAAGCAGCCCGACCTCCAGGCTGACCACCACGCCCTGAGCCAGGAACTGGCGGACCAGATGGGCATTCAAGGTTGGAACCAGGCCAAGGATCAACATCGGGTAAACGCAAAAGAAAGCGCCGTATTCCAGATTGAAAACCTTGCAGATCAACAGTCCCAGCGAACCACCGCCGGCAATGCGCAGGCATTGACGCAGGTCGTTTTCGCTCAGGCGATGGGGGCCGCCATGCTCAGTAGACATAATGGATGATGCTGACGAGGCGGATTTGCAGTGCACCCAGCAGGCGCGCCACAAGGTTGTCGCTGGAAAACAGCTGCACCGTTGCCTTCGCTCCAGAGGGTAGCGAGGGCGGAAGATCGGTACTGAACACCAGATGGATGCGTTGGCGCTGCGCATCCCTTACCCAGCGATCCGATTGCGCAGGTGCGGCCAGATCGCCGTTTGCCTCGATCTGGCCTTCTTTCACCCCCGACTCCAGGTTGCTGACTTTCGCAGAGAAAATTTCCCCTGGCCGGGCATCGAACACCACTGAGGCGGTTGTGCCGGGTTGCGCATAGCGCAAGGCTTTTTCTCTGAAGTCGGCAGTGACATCGGCATTGTCCTCCACCAGCGCCATGACGGATGCACCGGCCTGGAGGTACGCACCGGGACTGAGCTGCAGATTGCCAACCACGCCGGCACGTTCGGCCCGGACTTCGCTGTATTCCAGTTGCAGTCGGGCCTGTTCCAGCGTGTTGTGCGCCTGACGGACGTGAACATTGTTGTCACCAGGGCCACCCCGGCGTGCCTTGATTTCATCAATGGTGCTGGACGCAGCCCGTACTTGCGCCTGGGCAATAATCAGGTTGGCGTTGATCTGATCCCGCAGTTGGGTGGAGACGAAGTGTTTGTCATGCAAGGTTCGCATGCGCGCCGCCTGGGCTGCCAACTCCTGAACCTTCGCCTTTGCTGCTGACCAGTCAGCCTGGGCGGCGCCAAGATTTGCATCACGCTCCGAGTAATCCTGGCGGGCGCGCTCGATCATCAACTGCGCTTCCTTGACCTTTAAAGCAAAAGGGCGGGGATCCAGCCGGAACAGCAACTGCCCGGCCTCGACATGCTGATTATTGACCACCGTCACTTCTATGACTTGTCCCGATACGCGAGGCGCGATACGCACAACGGAACGGGTTAATTGCGCTTGGGGGGTGAGCGGCATGTAGAGGTCTGCTACCAGGAAGTAGATGAACAGACCGGTCAATATCAAAATGGCGGAGCGGACATGGCAAGCAAATCGTTGGTCAGGGGTCATGGCAATTTACATAAAGCGTTCATGTGCGATCCGTTAGAAAATTATTTGTCCAGGTTTGTTTAATCGTTGTCTTGGTTGGGCTTGGCGACAGAGTTTACCCAGTGCAGGCAAAACAGGACTATTTAAAATTGTGATAACCCCAATTCATGCAAGAAATAGTTTGCGTCGCGTACGAACCGATATTCTGGCGATCGCTGTGTTGCGGTGACAGAAGAGTGCGCGAGTTGATTCTTGCGCTGGCAGAGTTCCTTAGTTGCGTCAGCTATCGTTAAGTTCGTCTGATATTAGTGTCTTGCGATCTATGTATTCAAGTTCAGGTAGATGGCCTTTGAGTCATAGGTATCTACACATCTCGTCGCAGTACACACCGAACTTCGGCAGCCCTTAAAAGAGTAGTCAGGTTGCTCTCACTCCGTGAGCTTCGACATAGGTGAAGTCGAAATAAATATCGGTGCATTGGACAAGCGATCGACTTCCCATCATTGCGTCTATTCATATCGGTATTAACGATACCTGTGTCCCCTGCATCAACGATGCGCGCGTCTTCTATCTGTCAGTTCATCACGTCATCTTCGACATCATAGAACCACTGCAGCGAACGGGGGCAGGGCTGGATACTTTGCGGATGCCAGACGCTCAAAAACCTGTCGCACTCAACTGTACTTTCGGCTTTACGTGGGTCTGGAAAAGTGATGATCATAGACTGCGCCAATCGTGAATTCCGATGTGTCCCCGAACATGAGGTCCGTAATGATTCAGTTGCACGACGTCGACCTGAAACTGCTCAGAGTGTTCAGTGCTATCGTCAAAAGCGGTGGTTTTTCCGCTGCTCAGGCTGCATTGAACGTCGCTCAGTCCACTATTAGCGAGCAAATGGCACATCTCGAGACCCGGCTTGGGGTCAAACTGTGCGAGCGTGGTCGCAGCGGTTTTCGCCTGACCGAGCAGGGAGAGGCAATATACGAAGCTACCCAGCGTCTGCTGGGTGCAGTGGAGGACTTTTGTGTGGATGCCGACGTACTGAAACGTCAGGTCAGTGGCACCCTCAAATTCGGAGTAATTGACAGCACCATTACCGACCCCGGTTGCCCGCTGAAGCAGACCACCCAGCGTTTTGTGCAACGCGGCCACGAGGTGCACTTGCATGTATCCATCGGTACGCCCGCGGAGCTGGAGGAGAAGGTACTCGATGGCCGCCTGCATCTGGCGATCGGGCATTTCCCTTTTCGCGTATCAGGGCTGTCCTATTCGCCCTTGTATCAGGAAAGTCATGGTTTTTTCTGTGGACGCAACCATGGGTTGTTCAGCGCAGAGGGGCCAAAGGTCAACCTGCTTGAGCGCATCGCCGTCAGCCGGGTGGTCGCACGCGGTTACCTGCAACAGCGCGATCTACAGGCGCTGGGTGTGGAAAAGGCAGACGCCACGGTAGACAACGTCGAGGCTCAGGCGATGTTGATTCTATCCGGGGCTTACGCCGGTTTCTTACCAGAGCACTATGCCCGACAGTGGGTTGACTCCGGCGACCTGAGACACCTGGAGCCGGGGCGCCTGCGCTTGCTCTCGAGCTTCGAGATCATTACCCGGCGCGGGGTCACGCCACCATTGATTTTGAGAGCATTCCTGGACGAGCTGATGCAGTCCACCCGCGCGCTGACGCAAACCCATTGAACCCACTGTTATTGCTCAGGAGTCGCTATGCGAATCCACGTTATGTTCATCGATCGCGTTGGTATTACCCAGGAAGTCCTGGCGTTGCTCGGTGCACGCAAGCTGAATCTGGACGCAGTGGAAATGATTCCGCCGAATGTCTACATCGATGTTCCAGACCTTAGACAGACGGTGCTGGACGAACTCAACGACGCGTTATTGCAAATTGAGGGAGTCAAGTCGGTAAATTTGGTGGACATGCTGCCTGGCCAGCGTCGCCGCCTGCAACTCGATGCATTGCTGGCTGCCATGAGCGATCCGGTGCTGGCGGTGGATCCCCAGGGCTATGTGCTACTGGCCAACCCCAAGCTGATCGCCCTTTACGGTAGCGATCCGACCGGTGAGCCACTGTCGAATCTGTTCGCTGAGCCGGATCTGGCAAGCACCCTGGTCGGCAAGGCTTTTCGCATGCCAATGTGCGAGGTCAACTTCAAGGGGCAGCAATTGCTGCTCGATGCCACCCCAATCGATGGTTCAGACCCGAATTTAAAGCTACTCGCGGGTGGGTTGCTGACCCTTTACCCTCCCAGCCGTATCGGCGAACGCTTGGCCTCCCTGCACCACGATCACGCTAATGGCCTTGACGCGTTGCTGGGACAATCATCGGCACTTGAACAACTCAAAACACGCCTGTGCAAGGTTGCCGGGCTGGATGCACCTTTGTTGATTCAGGGCGAGACAGGCACAGGCAAAGAGTTGGTGGCGCGTGCCTGCCATGCCATGAGTGCGCGGCGCGATGCGCCTTTTCTTGCTCTGAACTGTGCCGCGCTGCCAGAAAGCCTGGCTGAGAGTGAGCTGTTCGGCTACAGCGCCGGCGCCTTTACCGGCGCACAGCGCGGTGGCAAGCCGGGGCTGCTGGAACTGGCAGATCGCGGTACGGTTTTCCTCGATGAAGTGGGCGAGATGTCGCCCTATCTGCAGGCCAAGTTGCTGCGTTTTTTGAGCGATGGATGTTTCCGCCGAGTGGGCGGCGATCGTGAGGTGCATGTCAACGTGCGTGTGCTCAGCGCAACTCACCGCAATCTGGAGCGAATGGTCGCAGAGGGTAGTTTTCGTGAGGATCTCTACTACCGGCTCAACGTACTCAATTTGATGGTCCCGGCGCTTCGTGAACGCGGGCTGGACATCATCTTGCTGGCCGAACACTTTCTGCACCAGGCCTGCACACAGATCCAGCGCTCGTCATGTCGGCTTTCACCTGCGACCCATCCTCTGCTGCTTGGCAATCGCTGGTCGGGCAATGTACGCCAACTGCAGAATGTGATTTTCCGTGCAGCGGCGATCTGCGAAGGCGAGGTGATCGATTGTGACGGACTGGAGTTGGCTGGCACGGCGCTGAACACTCAGCAGACTGATTGCGCAGAGGTGATCAGCCTGGAAGCGGCGATGCAGGGGTTCGAGAAGTCCTTGCTGGAACGGTATTACACGGCTTACCCCTCAACCCGTCAACTGGCCCTGCGACTGCAGACCTCGCACACTGCCATCGGTCAGCGACTGCGCAAGTATGGGATATCTTCCCGCTCTTCAGAGTGACTGCCAGGGTTTATGGGCGGTTCGATTGTGTTCCGCTGGAGCGATTACGCTCCACAGGCACGCGAGCCCCGCCCGCCGTGGATCGAGGCTGCCCGGTAGCGCTGAAAGTCTTCCATGGGCTGGATCGATATCGTTCCGAATTCTTCGACAGATTATTCGGTTGTTATTCTAACTATATGATTTATAGGTAAATTATTAAATTGGCATAGCCCTTGCTCTTGTTCAATAAGCCGAGTCGTCCTCGCGGACGCTCCAGGACATATTGATAACAAGAGGAAAATCCATGAGCACTCTGCGTTTTACTCCCGAGCATGAATGGCTGCGTTTAGAGTCGTCCGGTGAGCTGACTGTCGGCATCACCAGCTTCGCCCAAGAAGCGCTGGGCGATGTGGTTTTTGTGCAGTTGCCGGATCTGGGGCAGTTCAGCGAAGGCCACGAAGTCGCGGTGCTGGAGTCGGTGAAAGCCGCCAGCAACATCAGCATGCCGCTGACTGGCGAAGTAGTCGCAGTCAATCAAGCACTGGCCGACGACCCCGAACTGGTCAATACCTCACCGATGGATGATGGCTGGTTCTTCCGCATTCGCATCGACGCCCTCGACGTCCTCGACGATCTGCTGGACCAGGAAGGCTATGACCGCTTCCTGGCCGCCAACGCCTGAGCCGGGGTGCCGACATGAGCAAAGCACCTATCCCGCTGGGGATCGAAAACGAGTTCATTGCCCGTCACATTGGTCCTCGCGACGCTGATATCAGCGCCATGCTGGAGTTGACCGGACACGACTCTCTCCAGGCGCTGATCGACAGCGTCATCCCGCAAGGCATCAAGGGCACCTCTGTGCTCGAATTGTCCGCGGGGCAGGGCGAGGCGCAGGCTTTGGCCGCGATCAAGGCCATCGCCGGGAAAAATCAGCTATTTCGTAACCACATTGGCCAGGGCTATTACCCTTGCCATACCCCGACACCGATCCTGCGCAACCTGCTGGAGAACCCGGCCTGGTACACCGCTTATACGCCTTACCAGCCCGAGATTTCCCAAGGGCGTCTTGAGGCACTGCTCAACTTTCAAACACTGATCAGCG
Organism: Pseudomonas sp. LBUM1658; assembly: GCF_059716055.1. Taxonomy (NCBI): domain Bacteria; kingdom Pseudomonadati; phylum Pseudomonadota; class Gammaproteobacteria; order Pseudomonadales; family Pseudomonadaceae; genus Pseudomonas; species Pseudomonas sp. LBUM1658. The sequence goes on along the minus strand of NZ_CP166798.1, from coordinate 3,975,529 downwards.
ATCTGACCGGCATGGAGATCGCCAACGCCTCGCTGCTCGACGAAGCCAGCGCGGCAGCCGAGGCCATGACCTTCTGTAAGCGTTTGGCGAAGAACAAGGCCCCGGCCTTTTTCGTCTCTCGTCACTGCCATCCGCAGACCCTCGATGTGCTGCGCACCCGCGCTGAACCCCTGGGGATCGAAGTGGTGATTGGCGAGGAGTCGGAGCTGGACGATCTCAACGGGTACTTCGGTCTGCTGCTGCAATACCCGGCCAGCACGGGCGCCATTGCGGATCATCGCTCCCTGGTGCAGCGCGCTCATGAGGCTGGCGCACTGGTTGCCGTGGCGGCCGATCTACTGGCCCTGACCTTGTTGGCAGCGCCCGGCGAGTTCGGTGTCGATGTGGTGTTGGGCAGTGCTCAGCGCTTCGGCGTGCCGCTGGGCTTCGGCGGCCCGCATGCAGCTTTCTTTGCGACCCGCGACAGGTTCAAGCGTGACATGCCTGGCCGTCTGGTCGGTGTTTCCATCGACCGTCACGGCCAGCCGGCCCTGCGGTTGGCCATGCAGACCCGCGAACAGCACATTCGTCGAGAGAAGGCTACCAGCAACATCTGCACTGCTCAGGTATTGCTGGCCAACATCGCCAGCATGTACGCCGTCTACCACGGCCCACAGGGTCTGGCCGGCATTGCCCGGCGTGTGCATCGCTTGACGTCGATCCTGGCGCAGGGGCTGCAGCAACTCGGGCACAAGGTCGAGCAGTATCACTATTTCGATACCTTCAGTGTCGTGACCGCGTGCCCGGTGGCGGACGTAATTGCCGCGGCGACGGCTGCGCGTATCAACCTGCGCCTGATCGACGACGTGCGAGTCGGCCTGTCGCTGGACGAAACCTGCCTGCAGGCCAGCGTTGAAGCGCTGTGGTCAGTGTTCGCCGCTCAGGGCCAGGCGTTGCCGGACTTCGTCGATCTGGCCGCTACCGCTGGCGACTGTCTGCCGCTGTCATTGATGCGTGAAACGCCGATCCTCCAGCATGAGGTATTCAACCGCTACCACTCGGAAACCGAGTTGATGCGTTACCTGCGCAAGCTGGCCGACAAGGACCTGGCGCTTGATCGCACCATGATCCCACTGGGCTCCTGCACTATGAAACTGAACGCCGCCAGCGAGATGATCCCCATCACTTGGCCCGAGTTCAGTGATTTGCATCCTTTTGCACCGACCGAACAGACGCTGGGTTATCAAGAACTGCTCAACGAGCTTGAGAACATGCTCTGTGCGGCGACTGGCTATGACGCCATGTCATTGCAGCCCAATGCCGGTTCTCAGGGCGAGTACGCCGGTCTGCTGGCGATACGTGCCTACCATGCCAGCCGTGGTGACGCGCATCGCGATGTCTGTCTGATTCCGTCCTCGGCCCACGGTACCAATCCGGCCACTGCGCAAATGGCCGGCATGCGGGTGGTGGTCGTCGATTGTGATGCGCGGGGCAACGTCGATGTCGCGGATCTGCTGAGCAAGGCTCAAATCCACCAGGAGAATCTGGCCGCGCTGATGATCACCTACCCATCGACGCACGGTGTATTTGAAGAGGGTATTCGCGAGATTTGCGCGATCATCCATGACTTCGGCGGCCAGGTATATCTGGATGGCGCGAACATGAACGCCATGGTCGGGCTCTGTGCGCCGGGCAAATTCGGTGGTGACGTCTCGCATTTGAACTTGCACAAGACGTTCTGCATTCCCCATGGCGGTGGTGGCCCGGGTGTCGGCCCCATCGGCGTCAAGGCGCACTTGGCAGAGTTCCTGCCGGGTCATGAAAAAATGTCCCGCAAGGACGGTGCGGTCTGCGCCGCGCCCTACGGTAGCGCGAGCATTCTGCCGATTACCTGGATGTACATCCGCATGATGGGCGGCGAAGGCCTCAGGCGTGCCTCGCAACTGGCGATCCTTGGCGCCAACTACATTGCCCGGCGTCTGGAGGACTACTACCCGGTGCTCTACACCGGCGAGAACGGTCTGGTGGCTCACGAATGCATTCTCGACTTGCGCCCGTTCAAGGAGGCCAGCGGGATCAGTGTGGATGACGTCGCCAAGCGTCTGATCGACTACGGTTTCCATGCGCCGACCATGTCCTTTCCGGTCGCCGGCACTTTGATGGTGGAGCCTACCGAGAGCGAATCCAGGGAAGAACTGGATCGTTTCTGCGACGCGATGATCCGCATCCGCGCAGAGATCCTGGCGGTGGAACGCGGCGAACTGGATCCTGTCGACAACCCGCTGAAGAACGCCCCGCACACTGCGGCAGAACTGGTCGGCGACTGGACCCACCCCTACAGCCGCGAGTTGGCGGTATACCCGCTGCAATCCTTGCGAGACGCCAAGTACTGGCCACCGGTCGGCCGCGTGGACAATGTCTACGGCGATCGCAACCTTGCCTGCGCCTGCCCGCCCATGTCGATTTATCAGGACGCCTGAGGCCGATGCCCGGGCCTTGCCTGAAGCGCCTCCTACCCGCCAAACAAGAAGGAAGTACAAACATGTTCCATAAAAGCCTGACCCTATCCGATTTCGACCCGGCACTTGCCGAAGCCATCGGTCGCGAAGCTCGACGCCAGGAAGACCACATCGAGTTGATCGCCTCGGAGAACTACACCAGCCCGCAAGTCATGCAGGCCCAGGGCACCGTGCTGACCAACAAGTACGCCGAGGGCTACCTGGGCAAGCGCTACTATGGTGGCTGCGAGCACGTCGATGTGATCGAGCAACTGGCCATCGACCGCGCCAAGCTGCTGTTCGGCGCGGGCTATGCCAACGTCCAGCCGCACTCCGGTTCCCAGGCCAATGCGGCCGTTTACCTGGCTTTGCTGGAGACTGGCGACACCCTCCTGGGCATGAGCCTGGCCCACGGCGGCCACCTGACCCACGGTGCGAAAGTCAGCTCGTCCGGCAAGCTGTACAACGCGGTGCAATACGGCATCGATGGTAATGGCCTGATCGACTACGACGAAGTCGAACGCCTGGCCCTGGAGCACAAGCCGAAGCTGGTCGTCGCCGGTTTCTCCGCCTACTCGAAGACCCTGGACTTCCCGCGTTTCCGAGCCATCGCCGACAAAGTCGGTGCCTACCTGTTCGTTGATATGGCCCATGTCGCCGGGCTGGTCGCCGCAGGTCTGTACCCGAACCCGCTGCCTTACGCCGATGTGGTCACCACCACCACCCACAAGACCTTGCGCGGTCCGCGTGGCGGCCTGATTTTGGCCAAGAGCGATCCGCAGCTGGAGAAGAAACTCAACTCGGCGGTATTCCCGGGTGGGCAGGGCGGGCCGCTGATGCATGTGATCGCGGCCAAGGCGGTGTGCTTCAAGGAAGCGCTGGAGCCTGGTTTCAAGGAATACCAGTTCCAGGTGATCAAGAACGCCCAGGCCATGGCCGAAGTCTTCAACCAGCGTGGTTACGACCTGGTGTCCGGCGGCACCGACAACCACTTGTTCCTGGTCAGTCTCATCCGCCAGGGCATTACCGGCAAGGACGCCGATGCCGCGCTGGGGCGTGCCCATATCACCGTGAACAAAAACGCCGTACCCAACGATCCTCAATCGCCTTTTGTGACCTCGGGCCTGCGTATTGGCACCCCGGCGGTGACCACTCGTGGCTTGCGGGTGCCTGAGTGTCGCGCCCTGGCGACCTGGATCTGCGACATCCTCGACCACCTGGGTGACGCCGATGTCGAGGCGCAGGTGGCGAAGCAGGTGGCGGAACTGTGCGCTTTGTTCCCGGTGTATCAGGCCTGATCGCGAAACGCGGGTAGAGGCGACACGCGCGCGCTCCACCGCGGAGCGCGACCTTTTGGAGCAGGGTTATGACAGACATCCAGATGATCGACAGACGGCCCCAACCGCTGCAGCCCGGAGTGAAACTACGGGGTGCCGAGAAAGTGGCCCGTATTCCGGTAAAAATTCTTCCCACCGAAGAGGTTCCGCGCAAACCCGATTGGATACGCGTGCCGCTAGCGGCGTCACCCGAGGTGGGGCGGATCAAGGCGTTGCTGCGCAAGCACAAGCTTCACAGTGTCTGTGAGGAAGCCTCCTGCCCGAACCTGGGTGAATGCTTTTCCAGCGGCACCGCGACCTTCATGATCATGGGTGATATCTGCACTCGCCGTTGCCCTTTTTGCGACGTTGGTCACGGTCGACCCAAGCCATTGGACCTGGATGAGCCGAAAAATCTGGCGACCGCTATCGCCGACCTGGGGCTGAAGTATGTGGTGATTACTTCGGTAGATCGCGACGACCTGCGCGATGGCGGTGCCCGGCACTTTGCTGACTGTTTACGGGAAATCCGCAAGTTGTCGCCGGAGGTCCTGCTGGAAACCCTGGTACCGGATTATCGTGGGCGCATGGAGGTGGCATTGGCGATCACCGAGCAGGAGCCACCCGATGTGTTCAACCACAACCTGGAAACCGTTCCGCGCCTGTACAAGGCTGCGCGTCCGGGCTCGGATTTCCAGTGGTCGCTGGCGTTGCTGGAGAACTTCAAAAACCGCGTTCCAAAGGTGCCGACCAAGTCCGGCCTGATGCTGGGATTGGGCGAAACCGACGACGAGGTGATCGAGGTGATGCAGCGCATGCGTGAACATCATGTCGACCTGCTGACACTCGGCCAGTACCTGCAACCGTCTCGCAGCCACTTGCCGGTGCAGCGCTTCGTTCATCCGGACACCTTCGCCTGGTTCGCCGAAACGGGGTTGCGTATGGGGTTCAAGAATGTCGCCTCCGGGCCCTTGGTGAGATCGTCCTACCATGCCGATCAGCAAGTGCACGACAGCCGCAGTCGCTGATCCTGGCCGTCGCAGCTACCCATAAACCGCTTACTTCGGTTACTCAGATACAAGCATCTGAGATTGGGGATGTTAGGTATTTTCGGTTCGTTCTTATAATGAATCACCGCCGGTCAGAGGCTTCATGAGCCGCAACTAACCACGCATGGATGGTTGAAGAAAACCCAAATAGAACTGATTGCTGGAGGGAGGGTTTGGGGGGAAAGCGTGATTAAAAAACAAGCCTTGATAAATAATTATAATCTGACTTGTTTTGGTTTCAATATTTGCATTCTGCTTAGCTGGATAATAAAAACGGCGCTTAAATAATTTAAAATTTTTGGGCGTTATAAGATCTTCTATAGCTCAGAGTCTGAAAAATGAACCTCTATGAGATAATCGGTTATGACCGTGATGGAACCGTTCGCGAGTTGGATACGGCGCTTAATAAAGCTACTCTCAATACCAGGGATGTAACTTTTTCGGCGCTTGGATTCAATGCGCCAGGCTGGATCGCTGCGTCTTCGATGTCGATTCTTTATTCGATATCAGGCCACCAGGCGCCGCTGGCCATTTTGATTGCGTACTTCTTTCCGATGTTGGTGATGGCTTTCTGCATGATCTCGCTCACTCGACAGGCGCCGTCAGCGGGTGGAATTTTCACCTTCACCACACGATTTTTGCATCCCGGTGTAGGCACCGTTCTCGGCTGGGCGTATGCGGTTGCGTGCACGGCGGTGATGGCAATGTGCGCAATCATCGGCACTGAATACATACAGGCACTGATCCCGGCAACGGGTGGATCGCTGAACTCCAAACTGATCGGGACGGGCCTGATCCTGATCTTCCTGGTCATTTCCTGCAAAGGAGTCAATGCCACCGCCAAAGTGGCCAGCGTCTTTCTGGTCTTCGAAATCGCCGTTGTAGCTGGACTCGGGTTGATGGGGCTGATCAATCCACAAGTTGAGGATTTATCAATCACCTCCATGTATTCGTTGGAGGGCGCAGGTGGCTGGTCCGCGATCGGACCGGGTGTGCTGTTCGGCGTATGGATGCTCGCCAACTTCGACTCGGCAATCAACTACATTGAAGAGTCGCGCATTCCGGTTCGCACTGTTCAACGCTCCATGCTGCTGGTGCTGACTTCAGCATTTCTCATCTACAGCCTCGCGGCTATCGGCTGGCAGTTCGCAGTGCCCGTAGAGACATTGGCGGCAATCATCGAAGACGGTAATGGTGGACCGATCGCCGCTGTCGCAAATGTCTACTTGCCGCCTGCCATGGCCTGGATTGCATTGTTCGTCGTCATCACCTCGGCCTGCGCCGGATTGCAAATTTCCTCGAGCGCAGCTGCTCGTACGCTCTACCGAATGAGCGAGGAAGGGCATCTGCCGGTAGCGCTGCGATCAGTCAACAAGTCGAGGTCTCCCTGGCTGGCCAGCCTTATCGTTTCGGCCGTAGCCATCGCGCTGCTCTGGTGGAAACCGCTGGACAAGATCTCCTGGTACTACGACGTAGTGACCATCACGCTGGTGATGTCCTACATGGCCGCAATCGCAGCCTTCATTGCGATGACCTGGCGCCGTCACAGTTTCGGGTTGTCCTTGGCCCTGTCGATCCCGGCGTCTCTGGCAATCCTTGTACTTGGATACATTGGTTATACCGCTGGGGCGAATCCGGTTTCACCGGAGGATCAGTACACCGCCTGGTACCTTGGAGCGCTGACGATCTTGTCTGGCGTATTGATCCTGATATGGCGCTCGTATGTTTCCAGGCGAACTGTACTTTCCCAGGTGCAGGATCAGTCGTGATGCCGAGGTCAAGACCGACCTTCAATCCCATGGCCTGCTTTAGCTGAACGTAACAGCGTTACCTGGATACCAACTCTTCACACATAACAGGTGGGCGCTTTAGTGATGGCCGCTATTCGCCGAGCCTGCATGTCACTCCAAGTAAAGATAAAGGTGAACTTATGAAGCGTGTTGTAGTTATCACTGGGGCCGGGAAGGGTATCGGGCTGGCAACCGCCAGGCGCTTTGCTGCAAGTGGGGATCATTTGGTACTGAACTACTTCGATACCAACGATCAACTGCAAGCGGTGATAGCTATCGCCGAAGAAAACGGTGGAGGTGGATTCACTGTTCAAGCCGATGTCAGTGATCCTGAAGCCGCAGCCGGAATCATCCGGGAGGCAGAGCATCGCTATGGGCGGGTCGACATCCTTGTGAATAATGCCGGGCGGCTGGTTTCGGCCACAGTTGCAGACACCACCTGGGCACAGTGGGAGCAGATGATCAGCACCAATCTCGGAGGTACCTGGGCCTGTATGCAGGCGGTGTTGCCGGGCATGCTGGCACGCGGTCAAGGGCGGATTATCAATATCAGTTCTGAGTTGGGGCTGATTGGATTTGCGACTTACGCCGCGTACTGCGCCTCCAAGGGCGGGGTGATTGCCCTGACCAAAGCGGTTGCAAAGGAAGTTGCTTCGTCAGGCGTGTTGGTGAACTCGGTCGCACCGGGCCCGATCGAGACGGATATGTTGATCAAGGACACCATCGAATACAACGATGAGACGCGCCAGACAATTCCATTGAAGCGCTTCGGAAAGCCGGAAGAAATTGCCGCCATGGTCGAAGCCCTGGCCGGACCCGCGGGAGATTACATGGTTGGGCAGGTGATCAGCCCTAATGGCGGAACCGCGATCTGATTGGCTGCACAGAGATCGAATTTCAGCGAGCCGAAAGTTCTCCATGTCAAATAAGTGACTCTCATACGATTATAATAAGAGGAATACAAAATGAGCGCTGTAATGATTACCGGTGGTCTGGGTTATGTGGGTCGGTACCTCACCAAGAAACTCAGTGAGCAGGGTGTTCAGGTGGTTAGTTACAATCGTGACTACTCGGAGGCCAAGTCAGAGTTCATGACGGCGGTACAGGGTGAGTTGTTCGATATTCCGAAAATTGTCAGAACCATCCAGGAGTTCGGGGTTGATCGTGTCATTCATACGGCGGCGATGTCACACCCTGACTTGTCCATAGAACTTCCGATCACCACGGTGGCGGCGAATATCGACGGCACCATTCATTTGCTTGAAGCGATGCGCATGGCGGGGATCAAGAAGCTCGTTAATTTCTCTTCCGAGGCTGTCTATGGACATGTCGAGGGTGTGGTTAACGAACAAACCCCAGCCAATCCAACGACACCTTATGGTGTGACCAAGCTTGCCACCGAACATTTTGGCCGGGTCTATAACGATCTCTATGGTATGGAGGTGGTCTCGTTGCGGATTGCGGAAGTGTACGGCCCTGAAAATAAAATGCCACAAGTTCTCAGGGATATACTCAAAACGGTTCATCGTGGTGAAAAATTCACACTGCCCTCCGGTGGCGACCACCGTTTCCATTATATTCATGTAGAAGATGTTGTACGTGCTGTATTGATAGCGGCTGAAGCTAAAGATATCAAGGGCAGCGTGTTTAATATCGCCGGTGATCGTCCATGGAAGTTGCATGAAGCCGTCGATATCATCAGGAAACTGATGCCGGATGCCAATATTGAAATCGGTGGTGGCTATTGGCATCTGGATCGGCAGGGGGAGTGGGATCTCAGTGCTGCGGAACGCGAGTTGGGGTATCGGGCGCAATGGTCGCTTGAACAAGGAATGTCACATTATTCCGATTGGCTAATCGATCACGAATATTGATACCAGTCCTCGGCAACTTGTGGCATGGGCTTTTTTGGTGATTATTGCAGGCAGGAGTGATCAAGCATGATTAGCAACCCGATTGTTTGGCCAAATGGCGCGCGTTGTGCCGTAGCCTTTACATTTGATATGGATGCAGACAGCATTCTGCATGTGGCACACCCCAAAGACTCGGCGACACGGGTTGCCAGTATTTCCATGCTGCAGTACGGTCCTGACGTGGCGGTTCCAAGGATTGTGGAAACTTATCGACGTTTTGAGATCAAGCAGACGTTTTTTATTCCGGCCTGGTGCATCGAGCACTATCCCAAAGCCATTGAGGCCATCGTCGAAGGTGGTCATGAAATTGCCCATCATGGCTACATACATGAACATCCAAACGAACTGAGCCGAGAAGAGGAGGCTTATTGGCTTGATCGCGGCTGCGACACCATCAAGCGCTTCACTGGCCAGGCTCCGCGCGGATGGCGGGCACCGCTCTACAACATGTCAGAGCACTCTGCCGACTTGTTGATTGAACGAGGTTTCAGTTATGACGCTTCTTTGATGGGGGATGATGTTCCTTATCTGTTGCGTACCTCGGCTGGCGAACTGGTGGAACTGCCTTCAAGCTGGGCCCTGGATGACTGGCCGCAGTATATGCATAGCATCGACCTTGATTTTCAGATGCCGATTCAATCGCCTCAACGAGCTGTCGAGGTGTTCAAGGCCGAGTTTGATGCGGCGTGGGAGTATGGCGGTCTATTCATACCGGTTTGGCACCCGTTCCTTTCAGGTCGTCTGGCACGATGGCGTGAGGTGACCAAACTGATCGAATACATGAGGTCAAAAGGCGATGTCTGGTTTGCTCGTCTTGATGAAATCGCGGCTCATGTTCAGAAAAGTGTCGCTGAGGGGGTCTACACACCGCGCATTGACCAGTTGCCTTACTATCAAGGGCTGGTGAGGGCAAGTAGATAGCCTGTTCCAGGATTAGGTTGTTGTGTATTGAAAGCGGCCATCCATGGATGGCCGCCACTCTTGTTGAGAGACTCGAAAAGCGCTGGTCATCTCCGACGTTGACATCGCTATCCACCGGCGCGGTCAAATTGATCAGGCGTTCGCGGCGCAGCAGGGTGTTGGGATGTTCGCTTTAACTCAACCTGCCAGCACGTCCCGAAAAACATCAGGACGAAGTGCTGCGATATGCAGCAATGATCTGGCGGCACCAGACGGAGAGCGTCGCCCTTGCTCCCACTCCTGCAGCGTTCGCACCGATACGCCCAACAGTTCGGCAAATTTGGGTTGTGACAGCCCTGTCTTGCTACGTGCTTCGGCGGCCTCGGTCACTTCTACATGGTGGGCGTCGCCATGACGGCCAGCCTTTACATCGATGATGGCGGCCAGCAATTCCTCGCCGAGGTTGCGCTTGGCATCACGTGCCAAGAGCTCTTTTTCAGTCAGGACCATGATTCATCTCCTTTGCGATTGTGCGCAGGATATGCGCTGGTATGTTCTCGGTAGCGCCTTTGCCGTAGCAGCAGGGCAACCAATGCTCCGCTAGCGAGTTGCGCGGTGTAGATAACCCTCACGGCACCGCTTTGCCACGGCCATCCATGCTCCTGCGCACTTTGCGGCAACCCTCGGAGCCGGGTATCACCGCTCCCGCATCCGGGTTGTTGGCCAAGTAGGACATGAAGGCACCACACTCTTCTTCTGTCCAGTAGTCAGGCCAAAGTTTGCTAAACAGCGGAGATTCGATAATTGTGAGCATGGGCGAATCATACGTCTTTGACGTATATTGCAAGCACCTCCCTTGTGAGTCAGTCAGTAGTGCTTGTTTGAAAATTACTACATAAGGTTTTTTAAAGAGAGCAATACCCGATGAATATCGGGCATAAAATGACTAGTCCGCCCAATCCAACGGCCCGGAAAGGAACAGTATTTTGTCCGCAGGCCAAGACGGTCACCCTGGAGCAACCGCCGCGCAACGCTACTTGAAACGTGCTTGAAACTCAGGAACCTGTCCAGGCGTGATCAGCTCATAGGGCACCCATATTTCCGATTCCACGGGCTGGCCCTTGATCATCTTGAGAGCAGTCTGGAGGGCGCTCGTGGCTTGTTCATGGGGGTTCTGGAAAACCGAGGCGGCCAATAGTCCGCGCTTGATGGCTGCCAGGCCATCCGGCAGGCCGTCCACGCCCACCACCGGAATCTCCCCCTTGGTCTTGCCAGCCTGTTGCAGCGCCATGGCTGCGCCGATGGCCATCTCGTCGTTATTTCCGATCCTGGTTCCGCGAGCACCAGCCGGGTTATCAAGTACTGGACCCGGTGCTGACCCTGGAGTGCGTCGATCGCGCCCGCGAAGTCACCCAATCGCTGCTTGAGGCTCACAGCGACCTGGTCGGGCTGTATGTGAGTGGCGGCGGGGTAGAGGGGGTCATCGAGGCGCTTCGGCATAGCGAAAGGAAAAAAGACATCGTGGTGGTGTGCACCGATCTGACCGAGGTGACTCGCGCAGCCCTGGTCGACGAGGTCGTCGACGTCGTGCTTTCGCATCCCCGCGAGGTGCTCGCCCGGGCAATGATCGAAGCGATGGCGGAGCATCTTCACTGCGGGTCAGGCGGCGGTACTCAGGTGCACCTGCTGCCCTTTGAGATAGTGACCATTGAAAGTCTCTGAGGTCCCCGGGATTTAGCGGCCTGCGGATGCACTGCAGAGACTAAACGCTTTCAGGTACATCAATCTGAAGTGCAAGCATGACTTTCGTGGCGATATCCGCCGAGGGATCGATCGCCGCATCCACCATGACTTTGACGGTAGTCTGCGCCAGTGCCACGACTGGATGTGAAAGCACGCATTGAACAACGCCGTCACGCAAGGCTGCCTGGGTGATCGGTGTCAGGTCGTGGCACACCACGATGGGCAGCGCGGTCTTGCGGGCTTTCAGTTCACGCAGGGCGTTGATGACGCCCTCGATGCCGCCGCCTGCCACGTACAGACCGACAAGGTCGGGCTGACTGCTCAGCAGGTCGAGCGTGCCGGCATAGGCAAATTCCTGGTCCTCCAGGGTGAGGCGCGTCGCCAGTAATTCCCAGTCCTGGGATTGCTCCGAAAGGAAGGAGCGGAAACTCATTTCGCAGAGTTCCTGACACTGAAAACGCTGGGTCCCCAGCATCACTGCCACAGGTCCCGCCCGGGGCGCCAGGTTCTTGATGAACCAGCCGGCAGTGCGGCCCATTGACCTATTGTCGACACCGACATAGCTGGCGCCGGCCGACGCACTCAGTTCGGATACCAGGGCGACAACGGGAATGCCGGCAGCACGCAGCTCAGCCATCGCATTGCGCACGGCCGGATGGTCTGCCGCCACCACAGCCAGCGCGTCGACCTCGCCTTGTAGCTTGAGGATGCGTTGTGCGGTGGCGTCCGGGGCGAGGTCATCGATGTAATGGATCATCACCCGAACCTGGGCACGGACGCTGGACGCTGCAGCCTCGGCCAGGGCTTTGGCCAGGCCCTGATAAAACGCCACGCCACGCTTTTGCAACAGAAATCCCAAACGCACGGTAGGGCGCTGCTGAAGCAGGCGCTGCTCGATCACATTGCGACCGTAGAAACCCAGTCGCGCAGCGGCCTCGGCAATGCGCCGCGCAGTATCGCCGCGCACGTTGGCACGCAGATTCATCACCCGATCCACGGTGGACAGGCTGACTCCCGCGGCCTCGGCGACATCCTCCATGGTTGAACGGCGGCCGGGCGGCTGGCTTTGCTCTGACATGAAATGAAAGGCTCTCTAAGGTATTTGACGGGTTCTGACAGATATGACGCAAGGACTATAGCAGCCGAGGACCTCGGCAACTTAGGCTTTCTGCGAGCGAACAGTGCCACTCACAACAACAATCATCGGAGCCTGAAATGACCCTCCATATCTCTACCGCGCCTTGTTGCTGGGGCGTAGACGATGTCAACAACCCTCATTTACCGGCTTGGCGGCAGGTGCTCAGTGAAGCCGCGCAAGCGGGCTATCGCGGCATTGAACTGGGGCCTTACGGTTACCTCCCGCTCGACGCCCAGGAGCTAGGCCAGGTGCTGGCTGAACACCAGTTGAATGTCGTAGCCGGAACCATTTTTGACAATCTGGTCGATCCCGCCAACCTGCCGAATCTGCTGGAACAAACCCGAAATATCTGTGCCTTGCTCAAGCAACTGCCAGAGGTGCCGCAGGAGCCGGGGCAACGTTTCGCCATGCCCTGTCTGGTGGTCATCGATTGGGGACATGAAGAGCGTGACTATGCAGCCGGACACTCCGAGCGCGCACCCCGTCTGACGTCCGATGCCTGGCTGGGCATGATGAGCCACATCCGAGCCATCGCTGATCTGGCCTGGTCGGAGTTCGGCGTGCGCACGGTGATTCATCCCCATGCCGGGGGGCACCTCGAATTCGCCGACGAACTGGCGCAATTGGTCGCAGATATTCCCTACGAAGTGGCCGGCCTGTGCCTCGACACCGGCCATCTCCACTACGCCGGCATGGACCCGGTTCAGACCCTGCGCCAGTACGCGGATCGCCTGGATTACCTGCATTTCAAAGACATCGATCAGGCGGTGTTTGATCAGGTGCTGGGTGAACACATCAGCTTTTTCGCAGCCTGCGCCAAGGGCGTGATGTGCCCGATCGGCCAGGGTGTCATCGACTATCGCGCCTTGCGTGAACTGATCACCGAGCTCGGTTACCAGGGCTACATCACGGTCGAGCAGGAACGTGATCCACGTAACGCCCATGGCAGTCTGCGCGACGTTGCAGCCAGCCGCACCTACCTCGCTAAGGCAGGTTTCTGATTTCTCTCACGCGAAAGGACTTACTGATGATCAACGGCAGCAAGCGTATTCCAAAACCACTTCGTTGGGCCATGGTGGGGGCGGACGCGACAGTCAGATCGGCTACATCCATCGCTGCGCGGCGTTGCGTGACCAGTCGTTTGTGCTGGTCGCCGGCGCCTTCGACCTGAACCCGGAGCGCGGCCGGGCCTTCGGCGTGGAACTGGGGGTTGATCCCGAACGCTGCTATGCAGACTATCGCAGCCTGTTTGCCGGGGAGGCCGAACGCCCGGATGGCATCCAGGCCGTTTCCGTGGCAACGCCCAATGGCACCCATTTCGCAATCACCAAGGCCGCCCTGGAAGCGGGGCTGCATGTCGTCTGTGAAAAGCCGTTGTGCTTCACCCTCGAGGAGGCGCGAACCCTGCGGGAAATTGCCTTGTCCAGAAACAGAGTGGTGGGGGTTACCTACGGCTACGCCGGGCATCAACTGATCGAGCAGGCCCGGCAAATGATTGCCCAGGGTGAATTGGGCGACATTCGCATGGTGCACATGCAGTTTGCCCACGGTTTCCACTGCGAGCCGGTGGAGGCGCAGAGTGAGGCGACCAAATGGCGAGTCGATCCGCGCCTCGCCGGCCCCAGTTATGTACTGGGAGATGTCGGCACTCATCCGCTGTACCTGTCGGAAGTCATGCTGCCCGAGCTCAAGATCAAGCGGTTGATGTGCAGTCGGCAAAGCTTCGTCGCAAGCCGCGCGCCGCTGGAGGATAACGCCTACACCTTGATGGAATACGAGGGCGGAGCGATGGGCATGGTTTGGTCGAGTGCGGTCAATGCAGGCTCCATGCACGGCCAGAAGATTCGCGTGATCGGCTCCAGGGCCAGTCTTGAATGGTGGGATGAACGACCGAACCAACTGTCATTCGAAGTCCAGGACAAACCCGCCCAGGTGCTGGAGCGCGGGATGGGCTATTTGCACCCCCATGCCTTGCTCGACGACCGGATTGGCGCAGGACACCCGGAAGGACTCTTCGAGGCCTGGTCGAACCTTTACTACCGTTTCGCCCTGGCCATGGATGCGGCAGACCGTGGCGACGTCGAGGCCTTGGCATCGGTGCGCTATCCAGACATTCATGCGGGCGTCGCAGGCGTACGGTGGGTGGAACGTTGCGTGCAGTCAGCAGATCTGGGTGGCGTCTGGATCGAGTATTGAGGCTCTGGACTATTGCTCTACAGGGAGCCTGGGGCCCTAACGACAGAGCGCTGACCGCCATGACCGTAGTCATGGCGTGCGCATTGTCGTCAATCCCTCATAGCGACGCCCGGACCACCAATGGACAGTCAACTGGCTGGGCTCCCGATATTTCGAGGGCCTCGATCAGGTGCCGGGTAGCATTGCGACCGATCTCGTAGTACGGCAGCTGCACTGTGGTCAGCGGCGGGATGAACAGTTCGGCGATGCCGATCATGTTGTCGTAACCGAGCACGGCGACATCGTCAGGAATTTTCAGACCACGGCCCAACAACACCTGATAGGCACAAAAAGCAATGCGGTCGTTACCACAGATCAGAACGTCGAATTGGGGGCGACCATCAATGATGTGCCGGTCGAGGATGGTTGCGGTTTCACCATAGGCATCGTGATCGGAAAGGTCGTATTGCAGGAGTGCATCAGGGGCCAGCCCGAATGACTGACAGGCGCGTTGCAGGCCTTTTTGTCGCAGACCCCAGGCCAGACTCTGTTTGGGCAGATTGATAAACAGAGGGCGCCGATAGCCTTGGTTCAATGCGTAATGTACGGCTCGATACTGCCCCGTTTCGTCGTCCGGTACATAACTGACGAGGCGACTGTCATCTGCCAGGCAATTGGCAAGCACCAGGGGTTTGCTCTTCAAACGCTCGGGAATGCTCACCTGGCGTAACCCCATGGCGCTGAAGATCAACCCGTCGGGACGGTGGGATAACATCAGGTCGATGTTCTGGTCGGTGGGCGGGTTGCTTAACAGGTTGAGGATAAATACATTCCAGCCGGCTTGCTGCGCGGTCTGTTCGATGGACAGCAGCAGCTCGACGGCGAACGGTGTGGTCGCGGTGTCCAGAGCGAACACACCGATGGTTCGCGTCTGGAGGTTGTCGCCGCGAATCCTGCGCGCCGACAGGCTCGGCACGAATTGCAGTTCGTCAATGGCGCGACGCACCCGCTGATAGGTTTCGGGGCTCAGTTTTTCCGGATTGTTGAGCGCTCGAGAAACCGTCATCAGGGACACGCCGGCCAGCTGTGCAACGTCTTTCACTGAAGTCATGCGAGGCGAGGCCGGTCAGGTTGACGCAGAATCATGACACATGGCCCGGGCTTCTCGCGACTCGAATGATGCAGCTCACAGCCATCCCGAGGCGAGAGGCCATGCCTTGGGAATGGAGACACGCCCGCCACTCCCGCTTGCAAGGAGCTTAACGCCCAGGCTGTCGGACTGCGGATAGAGGCGACTGCTGAGGCTGAAGCGCCCGTTTTCGTCGAACACCTCGATGGACGAGCGATCGAGAAACACGCGCAGTTCCAGTCGCTCTTGCTTTCGGTCTATCGGAACGCTGCGTTGACCTGTGACTTGCGCACCCGAGCGGCTACGGTCAAGCACCAGACGCTGCAGCGACGCATCGTAGTAGAGCAGGGTTTCTTCGTGGCCATCGTCGCTGCAACGCAAGGCGATTCCCACTTGGCCGCCAGTGCAGCCGCGCAGATCCAGATGCACATGGATTTCGAGCATATCGCCATTCACTTCCGGCACCCACCGGGTTCCCGACTCATCCCACCAAGGCGTGCTCGGCAATGGTGCCTTGCGCAGTGCGGCGAGCTCCCGTGCCGGATACACGCAAAGGCGATCTGCGCACAGTTCAAGTTCGCGCGGCAAACCGAGCATGCCGCACCAGTGATGGGCCTTGCTCGGCGACGGGCTGTCCCACATGTCGAGCCACGCCCACACAAGGCGCCGACCATCGGCGGCCAATAGCGTTTGCGCTGCATAGAAATCGTGGCCGTTATCCAGCTCGATAAAAGGTCCGCCAGTGAAGTGCCATTTGCTGTCGAGTTGGCCCACTCGATAACCGGTCTGGTACTTGTTGAGTCGTTCGTAACCCTGGGGTTGCATGCCCTGGGGGGAGTACAGCAGCACATCGCATCCGTTCAGTCGGAACAGATCCGGGCACTCCCACATATATCCATCGCCCTCGCTACCGCTGGACACATAATCGACGAACTCCCAGGCGTGCAGATCCGTGGAGCGGTACAGCGGGAGCAATGGCACATCGCCCAGACGTGCGGCGGCAATCAGGTACCAACAGTCATCCTCCTTCCATACCTTGGGGTCACGGAAGTGCATGATGGTGTCTTGCGGCGCGGTCTCGATGACGGCGCCATGCTTGACGAACCGGATGCCGTCGATGCTGGTGGCCAGGCACTGGACTTGACGGATCGAGCGTTCGTCACCCACTTCCCCCAGCCAGGTGTGCCCGGTGTAGATTAGTGCCAGGGTATCTCCACACACCACTGCGCTACCGGAAAAACAACCGTCACGGTCGAAGTCATCGCCGGGCGCCAGCGCAATGGGCAGATACTGCCAATGCACCAGATCGGCACTCTTGGCATGCCCCCAGTACATCGGGCCCCATTTCGCTTCGAAGGGATAGTGTTGATAGAAAACGTGATATTCGCCACGAAAGTACACCACCCCGTTAGGGTCGTTCATCCAGCCCGCTTGGGGGGCAAGATGGTAACCGGGTCGATAATCGTGGATGACGCGAGACAGACCGTCACTCAGCGCACGCTGCGCGAGGTCAAGGGAGGAAGGCATTGGATCGCTCATGGAATTCAAAGGCAAGGTCATAGGGCGCGTGCTCGTACCGAGCGCAGAGAGGCGCCATCCGGCAGGGTTTCAATGGCTTGTGGGTGGCGTTTCAAGGCCGTGCCATCGGCGTCGAACACATGCAGATTGCCGATCTCCAGTTGCAGTTCGACCCGATCGCCCACCTGCCATCCGGCGTTGACCTCACAACGACAGATCAGTGGCTCGTCCTGACCTGTGTCGAGGTGCACATAGGTTTCGCTGCCCAGGTATTCGACCCCGGTCACGACGACGCCGGCGGTACCATTGGCAATCTTGAGTGACAGGTGTTCCGGGCGAATCCCCAGGCTCAGCAGCGTGTCCGCCGCGAGGTTCGAGCTGTCGAAGGGCAGGGACGTCATACCCAATACGGGGCTATCGACCAGGCTGTTTTCGCCTGGGGCATGCAAGCGCGCCGGCAGAAAGTTCATTCTGGGCGAACCCAGAAAGCCGGCGACAAAGCGGCTGGCCGGGCGCTCATAGAGTTCGCGCGGTGAGCCGACCTGCTCTACGCGACCGCCATTGAGCACGACAATTTTGTCGGCCAGGGTCATCGCTTCCACCTGATCGTGAGTGACGTAGATCATGGTCGAGCCCAGTCGAGCATGCAGCCGGGCGATTTCGTTGCGCATCTGCACCCGCAAGGATGCATCCAGGTTGGAGAGCGGCTCATCGAACAACAAAATGTCCGGTTCCCGCGCCATGGCTCTGCCCATTGCCACACGCTGACGCTGCCCTCCGGACAGTTCCTTTGGCTTGCGTTGCAGCAGTTTGTCCAATTGCAGGATTTGCGCCGTTTTCAGCACGCGCTCGCGCAGGCTGCTTTTTTCAGTCTTGGCCAGTTTGAGACCAAAACTGATGTTGTCGTAGACGCTCATGTGCGGGTACAGCGCATAAGACTGAAACACCATGCCGACGCCACGCTCGCGCGGCTCCAGGTCGTTGACCCGTCGCCCGTCGATCAGCAGATCGCCGCCGCAGATCGAATCCAGTCCGGCGATCAGTCGCAGCAGGGTCGACTTTCCGCAGCCCGAAGGGCCAACGAACACCACGAATTCACCCGCAGCGATCTCCAGGTTGACGTCGCGAAGAATCCGCATGCCGCCCAATTGTTTGTTCACGTTGTCTAGCTTCAACTTGATCACGATGCTGTTCCTTGTAGTTGTTGGGCATCAACCCTTTAACGCGCCAGTAGTGAGACCGGAAACGATTCGGCGCTGGAAGATCAGCACCAGAATCACCAGTGGGACGGTGACCAGCACCGATGCAGCCATTAACAGCCCCCAGGGCAGCTCATGGGGACTCCCGCCGGAAATCAACGCGATGGCGACCGGCACCGTACGTTGCGTGTCTGTCAGGGTGAAAGTCAGGGCAAACAGGAACTCATTCCAGGCGGCGATGAAGGCCAATAAGCCAGTGGTGACCAGTGCGGGCCAGAGCAACGGCAACAGCACCTTGGTAAGCGTGACCCAGGGCGAAGCGCCATCCATGATTGCCGCTTCTTCCAGCTCATGGGGCAGTTGCCCCATGAACGTGGTCAGCACCCAGACAGTGAAGGGCAGGGTGAAAATGGTGTAGCTCAGGATCAACGCCCAGGAAGTGTTGTAGAGACCCAGGGCGCGGATCACCTCGAACAGCCCCGACAGCACAGCGACCTGGGGAAACATCGACACGCCAAGGACCATCATCAATACCGTGCCACGCCCGCGGAATTTCACCCTGCCCAAGGCATAGGCGGCGGTCACGCTGAGGAACAACGCCAGCGTCACCACGCTAAGCGCAACTACCAGCGAGTTACCGATAGCCCGCAGGAATGAGGATTGGTGGAGCACCGCCGCATAGTTGGAGAAATCGACGCTATCGATCCAGTAGCTCACCTCGAACAATTCGCTGGACGGCTTCAACGAAGTCACGATGGCGTAGTAGAAAGGGAAGACCGCATACAGCAGCAAAACCCCGATCAGGCACCAGAATCCGAGGCGCAACAGTGCTTTTTTCAGTAGTCGCGGGCTCATGACCGGACCTCCAGTTGACGGCGTCCGAGGTAGAGATAAAGCATGGCGATCACCGCCACGACCAGAAACAGCAGAGTCGAGGCCGCGCTGCCGTAGCCAACGTCCTGGAACTCCACCAGGTGCTGGCGGGCATAGACCGACATACTCATGGTGCTCGAAGAGTTCGAGGTCAGCACATAGATGACGTCGAATACCCGCAGCGAGTCGAGGATGCGGAAGATCGCCGCCACCAGCAATGCAGGCATCAACAGGGGAAGCGTGACACGCCAGAACACCTTCAGCGGGTGAATGCCATCGACCCTGGCGGCTTCGTAACAATCGCTCGGCAACATCTGCAAGGCAGCCAGCATCAGCAGCGTGACAAAAGGGACGGTCTTCCAGACGTCGACGATGATCACCGCCCACATCGACAGGTCCGCATCTGCCGTCCAGGCCAGGGGCGCGTCAATCAGGCCGAGGCTCAGCATCATGTGATTGATGATGCCGAACTGGTCGTTAAGCATCCATGACCAGATCTTCGCTGAGACAATGGTAGGAATCGCCCAGGGAATCAGAATCAACGCACGTACCAGGGAGCGTCCGGTGAACTTGATGTTCAACAGTAACGCCACCAGCAGTCCCAGTACGACTTCCAGTCCCACCGAAACCACAGTGAAATGCAAGGTGTTGCGCACAGCATTCCACCATTGTGGATCGACCAGGATGCCCGACCAGTTGGTACCGTCGTGGAACAGATAATTGCTCAAGCCTACGAAGGAACCGCCACTCGTGTCTGCGAGGCTGGCGTCGGTCAGGCTGAACCAGAATGTACGCAGTAGCGGCCAGGCGGCCACCAGAGCCAGACACACCAGCATCGGTGTCAAAAACAGCCACGCGGCGCGTACTCGGCGACGCTGTACAGGTGTTTCCCTGGCGAGGAGGTGCTCGTCACAGGGGGCATGGGTAGAAGAGACAGACATGGTGATTTCCTTCCTTGTGGCTTACCAGTTCCGGCGTTTGATGCGCGTGAGTTCGCTTTCCAGCTCGGCCAGTGCCTGATCGACGGGCAGCTCGCCCGCCAGCACGCCATGCACTCGATCAAAGAACGCATTGGAGACCCGTGGATAGCGATCGGCGGTTATTGATGCGGGGCGCATGACCCCATCGCTGAGAATGCTATGAAGCTGACTGTAATAAGGCATTGCCGCGAGCAGTTCGGGATCTTGATAGAGCGACTCGATAACCGGGTTATAGGCGCTTGCCAGAGCACGATGTTTCTGCTGCCGGGCACTGCTCAGATAGCTCACCAGCTCTGCGGCAAGTTTTGGATTGGCGCTGTAACGCGAAACCGCCAGGCCCCAACCGCCGAGGGTGGATGCGTGGGTGCCGGCCTCGCCGCCTCGGGGCAGGGGAGCGACCCCGACCTTGTCTTTTACGGCACTGTCCTGGCTTTGCACCAGAGCCCAGACATAAGGCCAGTTACGCATGAACAGCGCATTTCCCGACTGGAATACGCCACGTCCTTCCTCCTCGGTGTAATTGAGTACGCCACGCGGGGAGATGTCTCCCACCCAGCTTTTCGCCAGGGTCAAAGCAGTTCTTGAGGCTTGGCTGTTGACCACGATTTCTCCTCGTGGATTGACCAGTCCGCCGTCCGGTTGGCTGCTGATCCACTCCAGTGCATTACACGTCAGGCCCTCGTAGGCGCGCCCCTGAAATATGTAGCCCCACACATTGGGGTTTCCGGCGTTGCGCTCGGCCTGTTGAACATCCCTGGCGGTGGAGGTCATTTCCTCCCAGGTCTGAGGGACCTGCTTGTTGTACTTCTCGAGCAAGTCCTTGCGGTAATACAGCAGACCCGAGTCGGTGAACCACGGCATCGTCACCAGTCGCCCATTCACTGTGGCGTTATCCACCTGTGACTGGAAGTAGCCTTGGGTCGCGTTGGCTGGAAGCACCTCGCGCAGATCGATCAGATGATTGGCCAGCATCCCCGGCCACACCATATCGATTTGAATGATGTCGATGTCGGCGGACTGCGCGCTGAGGATCTGTTGGTAGAAGGACAACCTCTCGGTCGCCGAGTTAGGCGTGGAAACCACCTCGACGTTATTGCCGGTCTGTTTCGACCACGCCTCGACAGCCTCCTTGCAGAGCTGTAACTCCGCGCCCACCGCACCGCACGAGATCGTCAAATCGGCCGCGGTCGAGAGGGATGGAAGTCCGACACAGATGGTGAGTAGCGCTGCTGGAAGGAGAGATTTCAGCTGTTTCATAAAGCCCTCTTTATTTTTGTTTTTAGAAAAGTTAACGTTAACATCGCCAATGTAGCAGCGTATTTGCGATGAGGCATCCTTTATTTTGTCGATTCGGACAATTCACGAATGACGAAAAAAGGTCTGCCGCGGGAACAAAACAATAAAAACAAAACAGGAAATCCACATGCACAAAGCATCAAGCTGGCTACTCGCAGGCGTGCTCAGCACATCGGCGGCAACCTCTCAGGCCGCCACTCTGGAAGAACGCATGGCCGCGTTTGAAGCCCGCGCAAGCGCAGCGGAGAAGCGTGCGGCCGCAGCCGAACAGCAAACTCAGGCGCTCGCCAGGGAATTGCAGCAGATCAAACTCGCCACTCCCGCCTTGCAGCCCGCGGCGTCTACTGCGGCAGCAATTTCAGCGCCTGCTTTGGACACCCGGCTGGCAAAACTCGAAGCCCGTCAGCAAAGCATGGAGAAAGAGGGCAGTACCGGACACCTTACTGACGGGTTCAGCTTCAAAGGCTACGCCCGCTCCGGATTGTTGATTGGTGATGGGCTTGGGGGTGGCCGTGGAGGCCCTTATACAACTCCTGCCGGTTCAGTCGGTGGTGCAGTCGGGCGACTGGGTAACGAAGACGACACCTACATGCGCATAGACCTGTCGAAAGAAGCCTATGCGCAGAACGGCACCCGTTCCAAATTCACGGTTTCCATCGCCGACGGCGTGGAAAGTTCCAATGACTGGACGGCCGACGAAAGCAACTTGAACGTGCGTCAGGTATTTACCGAACTCGATCATCTCGCCGCGTTCAAGGGCAATTCAGTGTTCGAGAACTCCACCCTGTGGGCAGGCAAGCGATTCGATAGAGATAATTTCGATATCCACTGGCTTGACTCGGACGTCGTCTTTCTGGCCGGCACCGGGGGTGGTATCTACGATGTGCAAATGAACAAGGATTGGCGCTCGAATTACTCCTTGATCGGGCGTAACTATGGGGATTTCAGTGAAGGCGGTATCAATGCCGATGTGGAAAGCTACATCCTGACCTCCAACCAGTTCTTCGATAGTGGTCAGTGGCAGTGGATGTTCAATGGTATTGGCTCAAAGAAAAACGACATCGGTACCCGCAGCAATGAAGCGGGTCTGACGCCTGCGGATTCCGGCTTGCACAGCATGCTGGCCAATCACCAGAAAGACTTTTTCGGCAGGGAAGGCTTCTTCAAAACGGTGCTGCTCTATGGGCAAGGTCTGGGGGCAGAGGTCAAGAATATTGGCTCGGATGGCGAACTGATCGACGACGCCCGCGCTCTGCGTCTGGCGCTTTACGGCGAGACGCCCCTTGCGCCTGGCTGGCGCATCGGCCCCAGTTTGCTGGCCGAACAGAGCAAGAATCGATACGTTAATGGTGACGACTACCGCTGGCTGACCCTGAACGTGCGTCTGGCCAACGAAATCAACAGCAATTTCGAGATGGCTTACGAAGTGAGCTGGCAAACCATGAACCTCGACCCCAAGGGCTACCTGCAACGTAATGCGGTCGACGGTAACTTCTGGAAATTCACGGTCGCCCCGACATTCAAACCCGACTTTGGAGACCTTCTCACACGTCCCGAATTGCGAGTGTTCGCAAGCCTCATGAACTGGTCTTCGGACCTGGACAGATACAGCACCTCAGACAACTTCGGCAAGACGGACTTCAACGCCGGGGGTGTATGGCAGTACGGCATACAGATGGAAACCTGGTTCTGATATCCGCTTCATCTGCGACAATCAGTCTTCGGGCAAGTGCAGCTGGACCTCCATGGCGTCATGCAGGAGTCTGACGCAATGCGGTGAGGATCAATGCCTGGTATCACTGCCGAAATCCACCCCTCAACCCAACCCTCTCCCCACGGGGGAGAGGGAGCAAAATGTGGGTTTCTGAGGATGTGCTGCGACCTGAACGTCATACGTTGAATCCATAGTCGACTCGGTTTCACAGGTCGCAGCAGCTCGGCGGATACCAGAGATCAGTTCCCTCTCCCCCGTGGGGAATCCCTACAGTGAGGGGTGGTTCCTGAGCCTGGTGAACAATCTGAAGCGCTCTTCGCAAAAAATCCGCTTAACTGACCGGCATTACGGCAAGGGGTATCTGTAAATGATGAGTTGCATCCGGTTAGGGGGCGTTGCTATGAACAGGGGTATGGGACTTGAAACTTATAAGCGTTCACTATGTATGAGTAATCAACCAAATATCGAAGCGGTGTCTCGGGTTGAAATACCCGACGTTTTAAATTTTGTCATCCAGGCACGCTCCGAGCTCTTCCCCAACCTGGACACTGCCGGCTTGCCCGCCGACCTGGCAAATTTTGACGAGATTTACCTTCGGGGCGAAGGACGGTTTCTGGTAGCCCGTGATAAAGGACGGATCATCGCCTCGATCGGATATCTTGCATATGACTATCGCTTTCCACAAATTGATTATCGTGGGTTCAAGGTAGTAGAGGTCGTGCGGTTGTTCGTCCTGCCCGAGTTCCGTCGCTCGGGTGTGGCTGGCGAGCTTTACAGATCATTGAAGGGGTTGGCGATGGAGGCCCGGGTCGAAGTGATCTATCTGCACACCCATCCGTTCCTGCCCGGTGCAATAGACTTCTGGCGTAAGCAAGATTTTGAGGTGATCAATGTAGAGGCCGAACCGGTTTGGCAAACGACCCATATGGAGTGCCGTCTGCCAGTGGCTTGAGGGGTGAGAACCCCCCTGTAAGCGGGTACTCGACGGCCAGGCGTATCAATACCCATGATCAAGTATCCGTAAACAAATCAAGCAGAACGAAAGCGCAGAATCCGCGCACCGTCGAAAGGGTCGACAAGGTAATGCGCCTGCACGCCGAAGGTGTCCTGCAGGCGTTTGGGCGTCAGCACCTCAAGCGGCTTGCCGAGGGCGACTAATCGCCCCCGTTCCAGTACCGCTAAACGATCACAGGTCAGCGCCTGGTTGAGGTCGTGCAGAGCTATCAGCGTCGTCACAGGCAGGGCCTGCACAACCTGTAGAATTGCCAGCTGATGCTGGATATCCAAGTGATTGGTCGGCTCGTCCAGCAACAGGATTTTAGGGCGCTGGGCCAAGGCACGAGCGATGTGCACGCGTTGACGTTCGCCACCGGAGAGACTGCGCCAGGAGCGGCTGCAAAGGTGAACCGCATCGACGTCACACAAGGCCTGCTGGACGATGTCATGGTCCTTGCTCGACCAAGGGCTTAACGCTGACAACCAAGGTGTTCGACCCAAGGCGACGGCATCGAACACACTGATCCCATCATCGGTGTCGGCCTGTTGTTCGACCACCGCCAGCGTCTGCGCGATAGTTCGGCGAGGCAGTTCCTTGAGGCGCTGTCCGTCCAGGCGAGCTTCGCCTCGGGTGGGTACCCGCAACCCGGCCAGCAGTTTGAGCAGCGTCGATTTTCCCGAACCATTCGGCCCAACGATGCCGAGGGTCTCGCCGCGACGAATGTCCAGGTTGATGTCATGCAGCAGTTCAACGTCGCGGACATGGAAACCAAGGCCGGAACAACTCAGCACGGATTCACCGATAACAGGCGTGGCAGCATTCATCGGGCATTCCTCCGGCCGATCAGGATCAAAGCGAACACCGGAGCACCGACCAATGCAGTGATGACGCCGACAGGGATCACCTGTCCTTTGATCAGAGTCCGGGAAAGGACGTCAGCGGCGATCAGGAACAGTGCCCCGCCCAGCGCACTGGCCGGCAGCAGACGCGCATGCCGGGTACCCAGCAACAGGCGCACGGCATGGGGAATGACCAGCCCGACGAAACCGATGGAGCCGACAATCGACACCATCACCGCGGTCACCAGTGCGGCGCAACTGATCAGCAGAAATTGCACCCGGCGCACCGCAATGCCGAGCGAGGCGGCCGAGTCGGCGCCAAAGGCGAAGGCATCCAGCGCCCGGCGGTGCCACAGGCAAACCGCGAGACCGGTCAATGCCACGGGCACCGCCAGCCACACCGATGGCCAGCGCACGCCACTGAGATTGCCCAGCAACCAGAACATGATGCCGCGGGCCTGTTCGGAACTGGCCGACTTAGTGATCAGAAACGCAGTGAGCGCATTGAACAATTGCGAACCGGCAATCCCGGCCAGGATGATCTGCCCGGTGCCGCCGGGTGAGCCGCTGGCACGGGCCAGCAAAACAACCACGGCGAAGGCGGCAACGGCCCCGGCAAACGCGCCGACCGACAGCGAAATAAGCCCCGCCCCCAGGCCCAGCAACGCCACCAGCACCGCGCCCGTCGAGGCGCCGGCGGAGATGCCGAGCAGGTAAGGATCGGCCAGCGGGTTACGCAACAGCGATTGCAGGATCACCCCGCAGGTCGCCAGACCCGCACCGCAGGCCGCGGCCACCAGAGCGCGGGTCAGGCGGTAATTCCAGACGATGCCTTCGTCGATCGGGTCGAGGACATAACCGGCAGCCCACAGTTTGTTGGCCAGCACCTGGAACACCACGCCCGGCTCGATCGGCGTCTCACCGATGGCCACACCGGCAATCACGGCAAGAAACAGTGTCACCAATGCCAGCAGAGTACGAATCAGCGTCACGGTCATTTCGGCAGGTCGTAGCCGTTGATGGCCGTTGCCAGTGTTTCAAGACCGTCGAACATTCTCACGCTGGCCTGCATGGCCATTGCGTCGAGGATGATGATGCGATTGTTTTTCACCGCGTCCATGTTGCGGGTCACCGGGTCGCTGCGCAGGAATTCCAGTTTCTTTTGATGGTCGTCAGCGGGGAAGCGACGGCGATCCATACGCGCGATGACCAGGAAAGTCGGGTTGGCCTTAGCGATGGTTTCCCAGCCGACGGTTGGCCATTCCTCGTCGGACTCCACCACGTTACGCACACCCAAAGTGTTGAGCATGAAGTCGGGAATGCCCTTGTGCCCGGCGACATAGGGGTCGATATCCAGACTGGCACTGGAGAACCAGAACAGCGCGCTGGTGTGCTGCAGATCCTTGTTCTGCACGGTGGCAATGGACGTTGCCAGGCTGGCCTTGAGTGTGGCGTTCAGCTGCTGGCCACGTTCCTGCACATCGAAGATTTCAGCCAGTTGGCTGATGCTTTTGTAGAGGCTGTCAATGCGAAACGCCTCCAGACGTGTGCCGTCGGCACCGACCAGGTTGTCCTTGGCTTCACAGTCGGAGGGCATCAGGTAGGTCGGGATCTGCAGCTCGTGGAACTGCTCGCGGGTACCGACCACGCCTTGCGGGCCGACCATCCATTCCAGTTCCACCGCCACCAGTTCCGGACGCTTGCCGATCACCGCCTCGAAACTCGGCTCGTTATTGGCCAGGCGCTCGATCTTGTCGTTCCCTGCCTTGTACTTGGCCAGTACATCGTTGAACCACAGCGAAGTGCCGACCACCCTGTCGTCGAGGCCCATGGCGTAGAGCATTTCGGTGCCGGCCTGGCCGATCGTCACGGCGCGGCCAGGTGCCTGCTCAAAGGTCAGCGTGCTGCCGCAGTTCTCGACAGTCAGGGGGTAATGGGTAGGGGCCGCATGGGCGAGGGCGCAAAAACTCAAGCCCGTGATGAGGGTGGCAAAGCGGGGCAGCAGCATGACGCAATCTCCATTTGAATCGTACACGGAGCAGAGGTGTACGGTCTGGAAACACATCATCGAACGCTGCCAAAAAAGAGCAGTGCAAGGCCGATCACTCAAGTGACCCACGCGGCAAGGATGTCCTTCCCGGACACCCCGCCGGTTAGTGATTTTGCTTGGCCGGCAGGTCTCCTGACTGATGCGTCATCGCCTGGCTCCAGCCTTCCCGGGAGTGATCCCAGTGGCAGTTCAGGAGCAGGCTCAGCACCTACAGTTGCGGGGGCAGTTCCGTTTGATGCTGAGTCAGCACCACGGATTCCCTATTAATCCCATGTGGAAACCGGCGGCGGCATGGTAGTCGATCATGCCGCTCAGCGCGATCCTATGTCTCGAAAGCTGCAAGTCCGGCGAGGTCTCTGCATCGGGATCGAAGATCCGGGACCTGAGCCAGTTCAGCGCTTACGATCAGACGGAACAACTTGTCCGCGCTCTTGCAGACGGGAAAATCCCTGCTTAACTCTGATTCTATGGTCAGTTAGTGACTCTATGGTCACGATAGCCATCCAGGCACCCTCGCATTGTCGTTGCTTGTACTTGCTGCCAGGTTAAACCGGCGCAGGGGTCTGTGTTGACGCATGAAAATCGCCTTAAGTTATTAATGTGTTTGCCTGGCACTTCACTGTCAGGTCCACGTGTCCTGCTTTCTGCGATATGGCCTTGTGGGCAGTTGCTCACGCTGTGCGTTTAGTCCAATTTGTTCCAGGAAGATAATGACATGATGCCCGAAACTGCCATCGTCGAGGTTTGCAAGAAATACAAGGTTTATACCGAGCACTATCTCAACGCCGCCGCTGACAAGACCATCATTCTGGTCAACGGCTCGCTGACAACCACCGCATCCTTTGCCCAAACGGTGCGTTATCTGCAGCCGCGATTCAATGTGGTTCTCTACGACCAGCCCTACGCCGGTCAGTCGAGACTACATAACCTCCAGGACCAACCGATCCATAAGGAAGACGAGGCACAGATACTGCTGGAACTGATCGAACACTTTTGTGTGCACCATGTGCTGTCCTTTTCCTGGGGCGGGGCGGCTACCTTGCTGGCGCTGGCTCAGCGGCCGCGACGAATCGAGAAGGCGGTGATCAATTCATTCGCGGCGCGGATCAGTACACCGATGCGCGATTATCTGGAGAGCGGCCTGAACTTTCTCCATGCCTCTGATCGCGCCAATGTCGGGCGCTTGATCAACAGCACTATTGGCAAGCACCTGCCATCGCTGTTCAAACGCTTTAATCACCGCCATGTCAGCAGCCTGGCCGAGCACGAATACAGGCAGATGCATTTCCACGTCAATGAGGTGCTGACCCACGACATCCACTGCTACATCGCCTGTGCCGATGCCATCGAAATCCCGCTGCTGTTTGTCAACGGCGAATGGGATGAGTACACCTCGGTGGAGGACGCCCGGCTGTTTGCCGATCATGCCCCTCAGTCCCGGTTCCATACCATCAAGAACGCCGGGCACTTCCTCGATATGGAACACCAGGCGGCCTTGCATGACACCCAGCAGGCCTTGCTCGACTTTCTGCAGCCGGCTTCCAGGATCGCGCTGGCGCAGGAGAGCGGGCAACACTGCGCCGCAGGTCAGCTGATACTCCAGTGAGTCTATGGGATCGCACTGATAAGAGGCGGTCAATAGCCCTCGCTCGTGAACGATGGAGACAAGACCATCACGCTGTGCACGATTGGCGGGTACGACTAGCCGATTCCACCATTCGAAGGACCCGCGTCTGCAACGGGGGGTTTGGAGGAGGTAAAGCATGGCACTTTCGCAGAATCATATTTCCCCGACTACCCCGATGGGCGCGAACCTGACCGCGGGCGGAGCGACGTTTCGCGTGTGGGCTCCGCGCGCCCGGGAAGTCCATGTATGTGGCGATTTCAACGGTTGGGTCAGGAACGACTCCACGCAGTTGATGCGCCAGACTGATGGACGTTGGACGGGCTTTGTCACCGGCGCGACTGACGGGAACAAGTACAAGTTCTATATCGTGGGTGAAGGCTCGGAGGGCTTCAAACGCGATCCCTATGCTCGCGAGCTGACAGCGGAATGGCCGAATCCTTCCTGCATAATCCGCTCGGCGCTCAGCTTCCCCTGGCAGGACTGGAACTGGCAAATGCCGGAGTTCAGCGACCTCATCATCTATCAGTTACATGTAGGTACCTGGTACGGCCCTGGGCTGCCGAACCGCGTCGCAACTTTCCTCGACGTGCTTGCCCGGATCGAATACCTGGCCGATTTAGGCATCAACGCTATCGAACCGCTACCGATCGGTGAGTACAGCACGCCGCGCAGCATGGGCTATAACGGATCGGATCTGTTCTCGCCGGAAATGGACTACTTTGTCAGCGCAGCAGAACTGGATCCGTACCTGGCACTCGCAAATCGCCTGCTTGTTCAGAAGGGGAAGTCTCCCCTGACGCGAGGGATACTTGAGGTCGGTATCAATCAGCTGAAAGTACTGATCGATATCTGTCATCACTACAACATCGCTGTGATTTTTGACCTGGTTTACAACCACGCGTCCGGGGATATCCGCGGCCAGGCTGAGTCCATTTACTTCTTCGATCGCGCCGCCGGCATGAACCCGAACGACAGCCTTTACTTCTCTGACCGCGACCACACGGGGCCGGTATTCGCGATGTGGAGCAGTGATGTCAGACAGTTCCTGATCGATAATGCGGCATTCTTTGCCGATGAATACCATGTCGACGGCTTTCGCTACGATCAGGTGACGGTGATCGACCAGGAAAATATCGGCAGCGGATGGCTGTTCTGCCAGCATCTCAACCAGACAATCCGCAGCCGCGATCCTGCGGTAATCAACATCGCAGAGTATTGGGGGCCGGATCCCGCTGTTGTACGGCCTATGGAACACGCTGGCGCTGACTTCGATGCAAGCTGGCATAACGGCCTGCGACTCGCGATTCGTGACCTTATCAAGCAAGCAGCGGCGGGAAGGAACGCACCGCTGGACTGGCAGGGGGTAGTTGATCAAATTCGTGCGCCGGGCTTTCGTGATGCGTGGCGAGCGGTACAGTGCGTGGAAAACCACGATGAGGTCTATCGTGACAGGTCCGAGCGAATCCCATTGCTCGCTGCGGGCGGTGGGAATACGCGAACCTGGCATGCCACGAGCCGTTCCCGCGTCGCGACCGGATTGCTTCTGACCATGCCGGGTATCCCGATGATCTTCATGGGCCAGGAGTTTTATGAGGACAAAAAATGGGCTGATGATCCCGTCAATCATCCGGACACCCTTATATTCTGGGGTGGCCTGGATTCAGACCGGACCATGCGCGATTTCCATCGCTTCACCAGGGAGCTCATAGGGTTGAGGCGAAAGCAGCCTGCTCTTCGCGGTGAGCAGACTAACGTCCTGATGATGGACAATTTCCAACGCGTCCTGGTGTTTCATCGGTGGCTGGAACGAGTTGGCAGAGACGTAGTAGTCATCGCAAGCCTGAATGAGCAGACGATGAACAATTTTCGCGTACCTATGCCTGGCGCGGGCCCCTGGTTGGAAATCTTCAACAGCGATGCATACGAGAGCTGGATCAACCCTGCCATCGCGGGCAATGGAGGCATGGTTTCAGCGACAGAAGAACCGATGAACGACATGTCCTGCTCCGCAACTATTACCATTCCGGCCAATGGGATATTGGTATTTTCTCGTGATTATGGTGACTAGTTTCTTTGGTTCTGGTGGCCGTGCGTTGCTGGTTTCACTGCCGGGGACTTCCCGTTCACGCACGCCTTCATCACGCAGACCAGTGCCGTCGACGATGCAAAAGGCGACGATATCTTGAATAGAATTCAGCGCGCGCGTGAGGCAATGGCCTCACAGGCTGATGGGCAGATTATGTCGAGAACAGCACACTAGCGCGGTATAGAACGCCGTAGTGAGACAGCCATAGGAACCAGTTTCGGATCAGTCGCCGCCAAACCGCCAGCCACTCCGCTGGTTGTACCCATCAATCCACCGAAAATCACCCCGCTACGTGGATTACTGAGGCCGATAATCGGTGTCATGAACGGCGTCATCACCATCACCAGAATCGCCTTGATCAAGCCTGCGGCAATGGAGAAGGCCATGACCTAATATCCCGTTGCGTCATGTCCTGTTTGAGGGAAGGGCGAGGTCGGTCGTTATTCTCACCATAGATAACGTTTAAATGTTGCTTATGGATTCGCTGAATAATGGCGTTGAACTTCGCAGGAGGCGTACTGCAATTAGTAAGTGATGGGGAGTAATTGGTTGGGTTGTAGGAATAGGCTTACAGATCCTTAGGATGAGTATTGCCATTTCTTGGGGTAGGTGTTTGAAACTTCCGTAAGTAGCTTCTGGTTTTTTTTTGAATTCTTGACGAATTATCTCAGTTCGAACTAGGTTTGTAGCGTCACCGCTCTTGGTAACAGAATGTCTCATCGCGCTTCTAGGTTCCGAACGTTAAGTCTCAGTGAACTTGCTAGTGTCCTGAGCGGTTAGTTTGATATCTAAAGGCAGCCAGGAGCAGCCAGAACAGGAATAGGCGTCTATAAAGTTGTAATTAATAAACTAATTAGCCAATGAGGCCATTAAATGGATATTTTTGAGCTTTCTGGGGGGGGCCGGTTCGGGATGGTCGTCACCAAGGCGTGATGCGACGGTTAAATGATTCCGGGTATTCTTTAGTCGTGGGGCTTGGTGGGCAGAGCAAAGCGATTTCGCTTAGGGCTGAGGTGATGTGCTGAATGGCTAATACTCCGTTTAACCGTCCAATATTGATCGGGTTTCTGTTGGCCGTCATTTCAGCCGTTTGCTTTGGCAGCGCGGGGCCTGTGACCAAGGCCTTAGCCATGGCAGGACTCTCTGCATTGCAGATCACGCAGGCGCGCATGACCCTTGCCGCGCTTATCATGTTGCTGGTGGCTTTGTCTAGAAATCCCAGGCACTTGCTAGTGAAAATGTCGGAGTGGCCACTGATTGTTGGCTTTGGCGTGCTTGCCTTCTGCATGAATCAAAGTTTGTACACGGTCGCTGTATCGAGGCTACCTGTGGGCGTCGCTCTGCTGCTCGAGTATTTAGCACCGGTAATGATTGTGCTTTGGATAAGGCTGGTGCGCAGGGCACCGCTTCCTCCCGCGATTTGGTTAGGGTGCGTCGCGGTACTCGTGGGTTTGGCTTTAGTGGGTGAGGTGTGGGCAGCGTTCAGCTTCGATGTGCTTGGAGTCATCGCAGGTGTGGGAACGGCAGTCGCGCTGGCCGCACGCTTTTTGCTCACTGAACGGGGTCTTCTCACTCGTGATCCAATAGCCTTGTCTGCGTTGGGAGCAACGATCGGCGCAATTGCGCTTAGCGTCCTTGCACCACCAAGCGAATTCCCCTGGCGTAATGCAATGGT
Source organism: Pseudomonas sp. LBUM1658 (assembly GCF_059716055.1). Classification (NCBI taxonomy): domain Bacteria; kingdom Pseudomonadati; phylum Pseudomonadota; class Gammaproteobacteria; order Pseudomonadales; family Pseudomonadaceae; genus Pseudomonas; species Pseudomonas sp. LBUM1658. The sequence continues at coordinate 3,943,045 of NZ_CP166798.1, read as the reverse complement.
CGAAACTGCTCAACTTGGAAGTACAGAGATACCGTTGTGGGTATTGATCGCCTGGCTATCCGTAGTGTCTACCGTTGTCGCCTATTTTACAGGGGTCTCCGCCCAGCGCTCCTTGCCTTCGTCAACGATGAGCCAATTGGCGACGCTCGAAGTTCTCTTTGCTGCCGCTTTCGCATCTTTGCTACTCGGCGAGCGTCTGACAGCCATTCAAGTAACGGGAGGGCTGATTATGCTGGCAGGTATCATCACAGCGCAGGTTATGATCGCTAGATATAAATTACGACGCAGCCTCACTGACTCCATATCCGTAACGGATACGTCAAAAGCCTCGACAAGTGAGTTCATTACCACCAGACATTAAGAAGCAATTTGCCCACGATTCAGGCTGCTCCATATTCGTTCTCCATCATTTACTAAGTATAGGGTGGGGTTTGTGGCGCGGTTTCTTTAGTCGAGTCCAGACGCTCCTACCAACACAACTCGAAGGCACTTTTCGCGCCCGGCCGGATGCTGCTGCCCAAGCGTGCGCACTCGCGAGAAAGGGTGTCGTGCAGCCATTGACGATCATCCGCTTCGGCGCGACAGAGGCGAAAGCGACGCAGGCGGGTGGGTATCAGGTCCAGCGACTGCAGGTGCCCGCTTGGGGTCAACGAGGCAAAGTATAAAAGCCCCAGGTCGCCGCGAAAGGCTGCGTGGCCCTCGATGCCTTCGTAATCGTTCAGCAGATCGCCGCAGCCATAGAGAATCAGGCGTTCGCGGTACACCTCGATGCCCTTGACGTGGTGCGAGGAATGCCCGTGCACCAGGTCAACTCCGGCCTCGTCGATCAAGGCATGGGCGAACCGGACCTGCTCTTGCGGGATATCGAACCCCCAGTTGCCGCCCCAGTGAATGGAAGCGACCACCAGATCCCCAGGATTTTTGCCCTCCAGAATCCGTTTGGCCACAGGGCGCAGGGTTTGCATCGACAGATTCTCCAGCCGCGCGACGCCCGCGCGGCTATCCGTGGCGGCCCAGTCCGGCGCGATGCCGCTGTCGGGTGCGCCGAGGCCAAACACCAGCAAGCGCCGTCCGCCAGGCTGCGGCAGCACCGCGGGCGCTTCGGCGGATTGCCGGTTGTGCCCGGCGCCGGCGCTGCACATACCATTGCTCGATAGGGTATCCAGCGTATCGGCCAGGCCGGCTGCCCCCCAGTCCAGCACATGGTTGTTGGCCAGCACGCAACAGTCGATGCCGGCTGCGCTGATGACCGGGAAGTTCTCCGGGTTCATGCGGTAATTGATGCCCTTTGGCTCCGGTCGTCCGCGGCGGGACACCGCGGTTTCCAGATTGATGATGCGTGCGTGGGGCTGGCGAAGTTCGAACTCATCCAGCGCAGCGCCCCAGACATAGGTGAAATCGACTGGGCGGGGAATCGAGCCATTGAGTCTTTCAGCCAGCCGGACGTAATCGCCGGCATCCTTGACGTAAGCTTCGTAAAGCCGCGGATCGCCAGGATGCGGCAGTACTGAGTCGATGCCACGGGCGGTCATGACGTCGCCGGCGAGAAACAGCTTCAGCGTATCGGTAACAACTGCCATGGCACCCTCCCGAATAACCTGAACCGGGGACAGCCCGCTTAGCTCACCCCATTTATCGTCACCCCGTCAACAGCGGCTCATCTGCTACCCCAAAAAGACGGCGAGGGTAATGGACGACGATACCGGCAGCAAATGAGCACACCCCCTGGCGACTCCAAGTGATCAATGTTGCAGGATCTTGGAGAGGAAGTCCTTGGCGCGGGGGGAGCGTGCTTCGGGGGTGCCGAAGAACTCTTCCTTTTTACAATCTTCAATGATTTTCCCCTGGTCCATGAAAATCACCCGATCACTGACCTTCCTGGCAAAGCCCATTTCGTGGGTGACGCACATCATGGTCATGCCCTCGTTTGCCAGCTTTATCATGACGTCCAGAACCTCTCCGACCATCTCCGGGTCCAGGGCCGAGGTGGGTTCGTCAAACAGCATCACGATCGGGTCCATTGATAACGCACGAGCAATCGCCACACGCTGCTGCTGGCCACCGGAGAGTTCTTTTTTGTATAGCGGTAGTGCCGTCGCTCAGCACCTGAAAATTGCCGTACCACTTGGAAACATTTTCTATGTTGATCACGGTGGTTGTCCTGATGTGGCGCTTGAACCCTTTCAGAAAGGCGAGATTGTCGTCGACGGCATCAGCCTCTAGGAGCGAGCTTGCTCGCGATGGACGTTAACGATACCGCGTGTTCTCTGAATAAACGCGCCGCCTTTGAGTCCATCGCGAGCAAGCTCGCTCCTACAGTATTAGTCCTTATTTGGACTTCAACACCTTCGGATTCGAGTTGCCCCAGATTGTGTAGAGGTCCGCCAACAACGCGCCGTTAATGGTCTCAAGCTCAGTCTGGGTAATCTCTTCATCGCCCTGTTTGCCATACAGAACCACTTCATCTCCCGCCTGCACGCCCTTGATACCACTGACGTCGACCATCAGCGTATTCATGGTGACCTTGCCGATCACCGGTGCGCGTTGACCGCGAATCAGCACCGAGGCCTTGTTGGAGAATGCTCTTCGATAGCCGTCGGAGTAACCGGCCGGGATGTTGGCGATCAACGAGTCTTTGCTCAGGGTAAAGGTGCGGTCGTAGCTGATGGTGCTGCCCGCCGGGTAGGCGCTGACCGCCGCGACTCGTGACTTGAACTGCATCACCCGTTGAAACTCGTTATGCCCGCCTACCGGATAACCGTAGAGCGCAGCCCCCGGGCGAACCATGTCCAGCCAAGCCTCAGGCACCTCAAGGGTGGTGAAGGTATTGGCGCAGTGCAGGGTGATCTTGCTGCGGTCCAGTTTTGCGTGTTCGATCAGCCAGCCGGACTGCTCCTTGAATCTGGCCAGCCCCTGGAGAACATCCTCGCGTTCTTCAACGGGGAAGTGAGTCATGATCCCGACGATATTCAGGTGCTCCAGCCGGGTCAGATCCACCGCCTGTTGTTGCCCCTGGGCCGTGCTCATTTCCAGGCCATTGCGGCTCATGCCTGCCGAATTCAATGCCAGGTGAACGGGCAGTTTCACACCCTTGCGGGTCGCCAGTTCATTGAGCTGGCGGGCAACCTCCAGGTTACCGACCAGTTCTTCGATGTTGTAGCGCAGCGCATTCTCGACTTCATCAACGGTCGTGCTGCGCAAACGCATCAGGCGGCCCTTGAAGCCTTTTGCCCGTGCAACACGCGCCTCCTCGTTGCTCGCCACGCCGATACAGGTGATGCCCATCCTGATGGCGGAAGGGATCAGTAAAGCAATGCCGTTGCCATAAGCGTCGGCTTTCATCACGGCGCAGATCTGGCTTTTGCCCGCCACTCGTTGCTGGATCCTGGTGATGTTCCCTTCGAAGGCGGCCTGATCAATCTCCAGCCAGGTGTTGGCCTGGCCTGATCGATTGTCGGCGCGCGGGTGTTCTGGTGTGGGATCGAGCAGGGGGGCGGCATTGACCACGGGCATCATTGCCGTAAAAGCCAGTGCGAGTGTCAGCGTGCTGAGCATAAAACGTGGCATATCTAGTCTTCCATACTGGATGAGGAAAGGCCCCATGCGCGCGTGGATTTGGCATCAGCCAGGTCCATATGGCATCGAGCGAACAGCCATGGAATTTTTAAGGAAAGTCGTCGTTTGTTTATGTGGAGTGACAGGCCTGGAGCAGCGGATGACGCTGTAAAACGAGGCTAAACAACCGAGAATCGATTTGCACACTGGCAAGAGCGGAATCGGCTGCCGAGGTGAAGCTTTCAGCATTCTGAGTCGAGAGCCAATTGGATAACAGCCGAGTCGGTCGCTTGAGTGGGGGGAGAATAACCGCACTCACTTCCCTGTCTTGAAAGGCTCCCATGCAAACGACTAATACGGTGTTGATGATTCGTCCTTCGCGGTTCTCCTTCAACCTTGATACCGCCGCGAATAATCGGTTTCAGACGTGTTCATTGCCGCAGGATCAGGCACAGGCTCATGCCCTTGTGGAGTTTGATGGCTATGTAGCTGCATTGCGCGAGCAGGGGGTCGAAGTGCTGGTGGCCCAGGACAGTGCGTCCCCGCATACACCAGACTCGATTTTTCCTAACAACTGGTGGAGCAGCCATGCCGATGGCACGCTTGTGCTGTATCCCATGCAGGGACAGAACCGTCGCCTGGAGCGTGAGAAGGGTGTACTGGAAGGGTTGCTGCAGGACTATTCGATTGAACAGGTGCTCGACTTTACCGAACTGGAACAGCAGGAGCTTTTCCTCGAAGGCACCGGCAGTATGGTGCTCGATCGCGTTCAGCGAATCTGTTACGCAGGTTATTCGGCTCGCACTCATGTCGATGCACTGCGCAAGTTTGTCGAGAATCTTGGGTACCGTTTGTGTGCCTTTAGTGCCGTTGACCGTGAAGGGGTGGCGATCTATCACACCAACGTGATGATGAGCGTCGGCACTCGTCTTGCGGTGGTCTGCCTGGAAGCACTCAGTGATCATCGGGAGCGCGCCGAGCTTGAGGCTCAGCTGCGATACAGTGGCAAGGAAATTCTGGCACTGACCTGGGAGCAGCTCGAGTCGTTTGCAGGCAACATGCTCGAAGTTCATAACCGCAAGGGCGAGCCGATCCTGGTGATGTCGCGGACCGCCTGGTTCTCCCTGGATACCGAGCAACGCCAACTTATCGAGCGACATGCCAAGCCATTGCCGGTGAACATCGACACGATCGAACTGATCGGCGGCGGTAGTGCGCGCTGCATGTTGGCCGAAGTGCATCTGCCAAAACAAACCAGGCAGGAGGGCATTCAAGCTCGCACGACGGGTCGCTCATGACCGTTACGGCGAGGAAAAATATGAAATCATCGCCGCATTGAACAGTTCCATGGCAGAACACTATTCACCGTGTGTGTTGGTGGCCAACCTAAATACTCCGACGGCTTCGGCCCGAGAATCGAAGGGATCAGCCATGTACCGTTCAATGATCTGGCTGCACTGCAGAACGCGATCTCGGATAGAACCAGCGCGGTAGTCCTTGAGCCGATACAGGGCGAGGGCGGTGTAGTGCCCGCCGACCGTTCTTACCTGGAAGGTGCCCGCAAGTCTGTTGCAGGCCGGTCCCGATGTACTGCGCTTCGCCCCGAGTTTGATTGTGTCCGAGGCGGATAGGGTCGAAGGGCTGGCCCGGTTCGAGCGCACGCTGGTGCTTCTGACCCGGGCTGCAGATTAACGATGCTGCCCTTGAAGCCGCCCGCGCCGGCGAGGTCGGGCGCAGTTTTGCAGTGGTCGCCGATGAGGTCCAAGAATGCCCGCCAGGCCCGAGGACTTGAGTAAGCGGCTTTTCCTGATCAAGCCATGCTCTGGTCCCGCGAGCGCTGGATTTCGAGGCGCCATTTCAACACATCATCTGCTGCCTCGGCGGCGCGTACGTGATGTTGATCTCGGGTTATTGGCGTTCCGGTATGAGCATCGGTTAGCGTCAACTCGACAGGCTCGCCGCTGGCATCGTCGGCAAGTACAACGCTTATGCCTTCAGGGGAGAAGTTTTTATTGCCCCAATCCATGAGCGTCAACAGGACGGGTCTGAAGCTTCGTCCGCGTTCAGTGAGTACGTAATCATGGCGTGGCGGTTTTTCGCAATATAAGCGACGTTCGAGCAACCCGGCGTCGATAAGGCCATTGAGTCTGCGGGTCAGTGTACTGGCGGAAATTCCCAGGCTTTTTTCGAACTCGTCGAAACGACTCAAGTTGTAAAACGCATCGCGCAATATCAGGATGTTCCACCAGTCACCGACGTGCTCGAGGCTGCGAGCAATGGGGCAGCGCATGTCCTTAAAACTGGTTCTATTCAAGGAAGGATCTCCAGCGGTTTGACTAGGGGTTGAACGCCTCGATATTGCGGCGGATGAATTCGCTCACTTTCATCGGCTGGGCACCTGTGAGTTTATGGAAGTCATCGGTCATTCGGGCATAACGTCCAGCCCGGTGCAGATCGGCCATCGTTGAGAGATGATTAAGCACATGATCGGACAAGCCAGCCTTGCTCATGCTTTCGCGCCAGGCAGGGACGGTGGTATCGACGTATTTGATGGTTCGTCCCAATGCCTGGGTAAACTCATTGGCATAAAACGCCATGTTTTGCGACTCGGGGCCGGTCAAATGGTAAGTCGAGCCGATATGCTGCGCCGGATCCAGCAAAATGGCGCTGACCGCTCTGGCCACATCTTGCGCTGCAATCGGTGAGGTTTCGCCCTCTCCAAATGGCACTCGAATTTCGTTCCGGGCCTTGATGGTGCTTGCAGTAAATTTAAGGAAAAAGCCGTCCATGAACACCGTCGGCCTGACATGAACCACCGGTAACCCAGACCAGTCGAGTACCTGCTCCGCGAGCCAGTGCAGCTTATGTTGCGGGCTGTCGGTGGTCTCGGTAATGCTCATTTGCGAGACGGTCATCTGGGACATATTGATGAATGCTTCGACGCCATGGTGCCTGGCCACCGCGGCCACATTCACGGTGGCTTCCAGGTAGGCGGGAGACACCGACATACCGAAATAAATGGATCCGCAACCCTCGATAATCCGGTGCATATCCTCAAGGTCCAGCAGGTCACCAATGACCACCTCGGCACCCATGCCACGCAACGCCTGAGCACGCTCATCCTCGCGGTGGACCATGGCGCGGACGGTTTTTCCGCCGGCCAGCAACAGTTCGGTCAGGGTTCTGCCGACGGCACCGATGTTGCCCGCGGCGCCAGTGACAAGAATTGGTTTTTCAATGGACATGATATGCACCTTTAATTGAAACCTTTCAGATGGAGCTGCGGCGAAAGATCAGTAATTTTGCGACTGAGCGTTGACGCAACTCACCGTGCTGGTTGAGCGTGTCGGTTTGGAAAGTAACGAGACCGCGATCAGGCCTGGACGTCGAAGGATTGATGGCCAGGACGGAGGTCTCGACCCGCAGCTCGTCTCCAGCTCGAGTAGCGGTGGGCCATTTCACCTCGCTGCCCGCGCCGATAAGACCGGCGTCCAAAGGCAGGCATGAGACAAGCAGACGCATGGTGATGGCCGCCGTGTGCCAGCCGCTTGCGGCGAGCCCGGCAAAAAAGCTGTGCTCGGCCGCCTGGTTATCCAGATGAAAAGGCTGGGGATCGAATTGCAGTGCAAAACTCTTTATTTGCTGTTCATCGACCAGGTACGTGCCGCTGCGGAACGTGTCGCCAACGGATAAGTCGTCAAGGAACAGCTTGTGAGGGGCGGCTGCATCATTCATGGGATCAACTCCGACTGGATGGCTTTTTTATGTATTATTACAGTCATAATATTGTCTTGCTGGTTGCATGATGCAAGTCGCTATTCCTGTAACGCTGAAAAAAGGGACGAATGGTGGAGGGGAGGGGAGGGGGCGCAGAATCGTCAGTGAGCCGTTACTTCAGGCAGTGCCTTTGTGCATAGGCTGCTTTTACAAAGCGCTGGGCGGCGTAGGTGTGTTATCTCGTTTTCACTCTCCGGGAATCTCGCCATGGCTGACAGCTGCCTGTCGCCCGCGTTCGAGATTGACGCCGGCCAGGATCAGCAGGCCGGCCACGAAATAGCTGCCGGTGATCAACATCGCCAGGCGGTGATCGCCGCCGGAGAGCCAGTTGGTCAGGCCGTAAGTCATGGGGCCGAGGATTGCCGACAGTTTGACCGCCAGCCCCCAGAGGCCGAAGAACTCCGCCAGGCGCGTCGGCGGCGCCAGCAGACCGACTATCGCGCGGCCGGCCGATTGGCTGGCGCCCATGCACAGACCGGCGAGGTTGGCCGCCAGCCAGAATAGCGCGGGGCCGCGCGCGACCCAGACCAGGCCGACCATGCCGAGCCAGCCCAGCAGGGTCAGCGCCAGCGTGGCGCGATGGCCGAGACGATCCTGCAACCAACCGAACAGCACGGCACCGATGGAGGCAGTGATATTCACCACGAAGATCAGCAGCAGCGTGTCCTGGGTACTGAAGCCCATGACCTGATTGGCATAGATGGCAGCCAGGGCGATCACCGCCGAGATACCGGCCTGGTAGCAGACGGTGCAAGCCAGGAAGCGCAACAGGTCGCGATAGCGGTCGGCTTCGCGCAGTGTTTGCACGAAGCGCGCTAGCGCCGCTTGCGCGATAGGCGTGTCGCCGCGCCCTGGCTGCGGCTGGCTGCGTTCGCGCAGGAACAGGAAGGTCGGCACGCTGGCTACGGCGAACAACGCCGCGGTGATCAGCATGCACACCGGCACGAACTGCGCCGCAGTCTGGCCCTGCGCCTGGGCCCAGCTGACGAAGGCCAGGCAGGCGCCCAGGCTGACCAGGCCACCGATATAGCCCAACCCCCAGCCCCAGCCGGACACCTTGCCCAAGGCATCTGCACGGGCAAGTTGGGGCAGGAAGGCGGCGATCAGGTTCTCGCCGCTGCCGAAGCAGAAGTTCGATAGCACGATGAACAGGATCGCGATACCGAGCTCCCCCGGCCCGGCCAGCGCGAGTCCCGAGGTAAAGACGACGCAACCGATCGTGCTGAACAGCAGCAGACGCTTCTTGCACGCGTAGGCGTCGGCGTAGGCACCGATCAGCGGCGCGGTCAGGATGATCAGGACATAGGAGATCGCGGTGGCGCTGGTCCAGGCCAGCGTACCCCAGGCTTCGCCATTGGCGACCACGGCGACGAAATAGGCGTTGAACACGGCGGTGATCACCACAGTCGTGTAGCCGGAGTTGGCGAAATCGAACATCGCCCAGGACCAGATTTCTCGACGTGTCACTCCGGGGGCAAGAATGGCGGGCATGGCGATCTCTCTGTAGACGCTGGGTCCTTAGGAGCCTAGCTGCAATGCCAGTAGGAGCGAGCTTGCTCGCGATATAGGTAACGATAACGCGTGTTTACTGGATAAACGCGGCGCCCTCGGGCTTATCGCGAGCAAGCTCGCTCCTACATAGAGCCCCCTGTGCCTCAGCCATCCAGCGAGCGATGGCATTCCCGGTCGCCGCCATAGGCGCATAATGGCAATTGGCAAGGATCTACACACTGCATGTCCTGTCATGAGGGGCCGCCGATGTCTCGTCCGCCTCCAGAAACCCGCGCCGTTCCCCATTCCGATGGGGACGCTGAAAAATTGCTCGAAATCGTTCGGCGTACCGTGGTCGAGTTGCGCCCGCAGGCGGTAGAAGGTTTGCACGTCACCTTGCACAGCGTGCTGGATCGGGACCTGGGCGTAGACAGCCTGGCCCGGGTCGAGCTCTGGTCACGCATCGAGCACGAATTCGCTGTGCGCTTACCGGAATCCCTGTTCGCCTCGGCGGACACCCCCGCCGATGTACTGCGCGTGTTGCGCAGCAGACACGGCGCCGAAGCGGTGCGCCCGCTGCCCTCCAGCGATTCCAGCGAGACCCTGACAGCAACGGAGCAGACGCCGGACGCCGCACGGACCTTGATCGAGGTGCTGGAATGGCATGTGCGCCATCAGCCGCAGTATCCCCACGTCCGGCTGCTGGGTGAAAATGACCAGCCGGAAGACATCAGCTATGGCGCCTTGCACCAGGGCGCCCAGGCCGTTGCCGCAGGGCTGCAACGCAGTGGCTTGCAGACCGGTCAGACCGTGGCTTTGATGCTGCCCACAGGGCGCGACTTTCTCTATGGCTTTTTCGGCATCCTGTTGGCCGGTGGTGTGCCGGTGCCCATCTACCCACCGCTGCGCCTGTCGCAGATAGAAGATCATCTGCGCCGCCAGGCCGGCATCCTGCGCAACGCCGAAGCCAAGGTGCTGATAACCGTGACGCAAGCGAAGCTGCTCGCCCGGCTGCTCCGGCCGCAGGTCCCGAGCCTGACGCGCATTGCCAGCGTGGCCGAGCTGACAGGCGAGGGGGACGAGTGCATCACACCGCCGCGGCAACCGGATGACATCGCCTTCCTGCAGTACACCTCGGGCAGCACTGGCCAGCCCAAGGGCGTGATGGTCAGCCACGCCAATCTGCTGGCCAATCTGCGCGCCATGGGTGGGGTGCTGAAAGTGGGACCGCAGGACGTGTTCGTCAGCTGGCTGCCCATGTACCACGACATGGGCCTGATCGGTGCATGGTTGGGCTGTCTGTATTACGGCTACAGCCTGGTGCTGATGTCGCCGCTGGCTTTCCTCGCGCGGCCGGCGCATTGGCTATGGGCTATAGACCGCTTTCACGGCACCTTGTCGGCGGCGCCCAATTTCGCCTACGAACTGTGCCTGAGCAAACTCGCTGACGACGACCTCGAGGGCCTGGACCTGAGCAGCTGGCGCGTGGCCTTCAACGGTGCCGAGCCGGTCAGCCCGGATACCTTGCAGCGCTTCGCCGAACGTTTCGTTCGCTACGGCTTTGCGCCCACCACACTGGCACCCGTCTATGGGTTGGCCGAGGCTACGTTAGGCGTGGCCTTTCCTCCCTTGGGCCGAGGACCGCTGATCGACCGGGTGCAGCGCGAGGCGTTCCAGGTGAGAGGCAATGCACTGCCCGCCGCAGCAGACGCCAGCGCAACGCTGCGCTTCGTCTCCAGCGGCCGGCCGCTGCCGGGCCATCAGATCCGCATCGTCGATGGCAGCGGGGTCGAACTCCCCGAGCGCAGCGAAGGTCACCTGCAATTTCGCGGGCCGTCCACTACCGGCGGCTACTACCGTAACCCCGAAGAGACCCGCCGGGTGCTGCGCGATGGCTGGTTCGACTCGCTCGACTTCGCCTACATGGCCGGCGGTGAGGTCTACCTGACCGGCCGCGCCAAGGACCTGATCATCCGTGCCGGGCGCAATATCTACCCCTACGATGTGGAAGCTGCGGTCGGCAATATGCCTGGCCTGCGCAAAGGCTGCATCGCGGTGTTCGGCAGCCTTGACCCGGTCACCGGTACCGAGCGCCTGGTGGTATTGGCGGAAAGCAACGAGAAGGAAGCCGCCGCGCGGCAACGCTTGCAGCAGGAGGTCAACCGCATTGTGGTCGACCTTACCGGTGTGGCGCCCGACGATATCGTATTGGCGCCACCCCATAGCGTACTGAAGACCTCCAGCGGCAAGATTCGCCGTGCCGCCAGCCGCGAACTGTATGAGCGCGGTGAAGTGGGGCGGCCGCACCTCGCCGTGTGGCGCCAATTACTGCGCCTGGTGCTGCAAGCCGTACGCGGGCATTTCGGCCGCAGCTGGCGGACCTGCCGCGCCGCGCTGTATGCCGCTTATGTCTGGCTGCTGTTCTGGCTGGTCACACCGCTGACCTGGCTGGGCGTCGCGCTCCTGCCGCGCCAGCGTTGGTGCCGCAGTTTTACCCGCGCGGCCGCACGGCTGTTCTTGCGCTTGGCAGGGGTGCCGTTCAGTGTTACGGGGCTGGAACGCCTGCCTGAGACAGGGGTGAGCGTGCTGGCTGTAAACCATGCCAGCTACCTCGACGGCGTCATTCTCTGCGCGGCCCTGCCGCCGCGGTTCAGCTTCGTTGCCAAGCACGAACTGGCTGACCAGCGGATCGCCGGGCTGTTCCTGCGCAAGCTCGGCGCCCGCTTCGTCGAACGCTTCGACCTGCAGCGCAGCGCCGCAGACACCGAGTCCCTGGCCGAGGCGCTCCAGGCTGGCCAGCCCCTGGTGTTCTTCCCCGAGGGGACCTTTAGCCGCGAGCCAGGCTTGCGCACCTTTCACATGGGCGCCTTCGTGCTCGCCGGCCGTGCCGGCGTGCCGCTGCTGCCGGTCGCAATCCGCGGCACACGCAGGGTGCTGCGCGACGGTCAGTGGTTCCCGCGCCACGGAGCAATCCACGTCAATGTCTGCTCCCCGCTGTTGGCGCAAGGACCGGGATGGATGGAGGCAATCAAGCTGCGGGATGCAACGATCGCGGCCCTGCTAGAGCACCTGGATGAATCGGAACGGGCCCAGCGCTCCGATTGATGGGTTGCCGAATACTGTGGCGAGGGGGCTTGCCCCCGCTGGGTCGCGAAGCGGCCCTAAAACCTGTATCCCCGGTATGTCAGGAAGAACGCATCAGCCGGTTTTACGACTGCTTCGCAGCCGAGCGGGGGCAAGCCCCCTCGCCACAAATGCCCTCCAGACTAGAGATTTACGTTAACTGACGGGCATTGGGGTCTGCTCGCGATGCTCTTTCAGGATTGAGCTGATGGACCCTCACCCTCAGTTCGGTCAGACGATTGCCCGGCCTGGCGAAAAAGTAGCTTCGCGTGGTCCGCAGTCCACTGCCTGTTCCGTCGCCTGTCGAGGGTTGCCAGGTCATTGCGCAGCAGCGCAGGTGACTCCCCGGTGACTTCGCACAGCAGCGCCGTGATCGCTTCCCCGTTGACCGTGCCGTGCTCTTGCAGAAGATCCGCCACAGCGATGACAGCGGGCCAGTAACGACGCACCAGACAGCTGGACCTGGCGATTGCCCGGGATTCGGCGTCGAGCAGCTTTCGTGCGGGCAGCAAGCTGATCAATTCGTAACCCCGGCGCCGGTCACCCAAGCCGCTGCCGCTGATGAATTTGTCAGATTTGGTGTGCCGGTAGACTGCTTCGGCCACGGGGCCGGCGAAGCAATCGAGAAGGTCGCGTTCGATAGACTCGACCATAGAGGGCAGGTATTCAGCAATTCCGCGGGCGTCACAGGCCGGGTGCGGGACAAAGTAATCAGCCTCTACCAGCCCCTCTACGTTTTGCAGGTTGCCGCGCAGGTCAATCATGGGGCCAGTGAAAGCTTCTGCCTTGGTGCGCACAGTGACGCGCGCTATGTGCTGACCATTCCACCAAAAGGCCAAGGCGTGACCAGCTTCGTGGACGGCCGTGCGGCGCGGGCGCTTACTCATGGTCTGGTCCTCTCCCGTGCATCTGGTCTTCAGCGAGAGTTACTCATATCATCTACTTCATCTCTGGGGCTCAGGTAATAGATTATGCCTATCGAGACCCAATACTCCGCCTATTTGCTGAGTTCTTTAGTGGGGTCTAGCCTTAGTCTAGCGCTGGCGCAAGCTGGCCGGGTGAGAGTTAGAAGTTTGCTAGGCCTGCCGTGGGTCACCGTGCTGGCAACTCGATTGCCGCTGTCCAGAATTCCCGTGTGGCCACAACGAATCAGTTGATCGAACTGTCGGCCCTGCAGCCTATGTCATTGATTTCGCTCGTTGCTATTCAGAGCCCGGACCGGGCCGGATAGCTGGATGAACTCGACCAAAGGTAGCTTACACATGGCAACTGAATCGAAATGCCCGTTCAATCACGCCGCTGGCGGTGGCACGACGAACCGCGACTGGTGGCCGAACCAACTGAACCTGAAGATCCTGCACCAGCACTCGTCCCTGACCGACCCCACGGACGAGGGCTTCAACTACGCCGAAGCATTCAAAAGCCTGGACTTTGCGGCGCTCAAGCAAGACCTGCACGCGCTGATGACCGACTCGCAAGACTGGTGGCCTGCGGACTTCGGTCACTATGGGCCGCTCTTTATTCGCATGTCCTGGCATGCCGCCGGCACCTACCGCACCGGTGATGGCCGTGGCGGCGCCGGCTCCGGTCAGCAGCGCTTTGCACCGCTCAACAGCTGGCCGGACAACGTCAGTCTCGACAAGGCGCGCCGGCTGCTCTGGCCGATCAAGCAAAAATATGGCCGTAAAATCTCCTGGGCTGACCTGATCGTCCTTACCGGCAATGTCGCGCTGGAGTCCATGGGCTTCAAGACCTTTGGCTTTTCCGGTGGTCGAAAAGACGTCTGGGAACCGGATGAAGACGTTTATTGGGGCTCGGAAAACAAGTGGCTGGGCGGCGACAACCGCTACGACAAAGATGATAAAGAGGAAATGCAAGAGCCCGGCGAAGGCCCACTCGTTGCTGAGCCAGGGGAAAATGAGGAGAGCCGTACCGACCAGGGACGCAATCTGGAAAACCCCCTCGCCGCGGTGCAAATGGGCCTGATCTACGTCAACCCGGAAGGCCCGGAAGGCAACCCGGATCCGCTGGCTGCGGCCAAGGATATCCGCGAAACCTTCGCGCGCATGGCAATGAATGACGAAGAAACCGTGGCACTGATCGCCGGCGGCCACGCCTTCGGCAAGACCCACGGCGCCGGGCCTGCCGACAATGTCGGGGCCGAGCCCGAAGCCGCTGGCCTCGAACAGCAGGGCCTGGGCTGGAAGAGCAGCTTCGGCTCTGGCAAAGGCGGCGACACCATCACCAGCGGCCTGGAAGTGACCTGGACCACCACGCCCACCAAATGGAGTAACAACTACCTGGAGAACCTGTTCGGCTTCGAGTGGGAACTGAGCAAAAGCCCGGCGGGTGCGAACCAGTGGATAGCAAAAAACGGCGCCGGTGCCGGGATCATTCCGGATGCTCACGACCCGTCCAAGCGGCGCAATCCAACCATGCTGACCACGGACCTGTCCCTGCGATTCGACCCGATCTATGAACCGATTTCACGGCGCTTCCTGGAGAATCCGGATCAGCTGGCCGACGCCTTCTCCCGTGCCTGGTTCAAACTGATCCACCGCGACATGGGCCCACTCTCGCGCTACCTCGGCCCGGAAATGCCGAACGAAGAGCTACTTTGGCAAGACCCTATCCCGGCAGCCGACCATGCCTTGGTCAATGACAGTGATGTCGCATCACTCAAGAGCAAACTGCTGGCCTCGGGCTTGTCAGTCTCGCAGCTTGTATCAACTGCCTGGGCGGCGGCTTCCATCTTCCGTGGCTCCGACAAGCGCGGCGGCGCCAACGGTGGGCGCCTGCGCCTTGCCCCGCAGAAATTCTGGCAGGCCAACCAGCCTGAGCAACTGACGAAGGTGCTGGAAACCCTCGAAGGTATCCAGGGCGAATTCAACAGCGCCCAGTCTGGCGGCACGAAGATCTCCCTGGCGGACCTGATCGTGCTGGCCGGCAGCGCCGGCGTCGAACAGGCGGCGAAAAATGCCGGTCACAGCGTAACGGTGCCTTTCACGCCGGGGCGCATGGACGCATCGCAAGATCAGACGGATGTAGAGTCTTTCGGGTTTCTCGAACCCATCGCCGATGGCTTCCGTAACTACCTCAAGAGCAAATACCGCGTACCGGCCGAGGCGTTACTGATCGACAAGGCGCAACAGCTGACACTCACCGCGCCAGAAATGACGGCGCTCATTGGCGGCATGCGCGTCCTGAATACCAATGTCGGACAAACCCCTCACGGGGTCTTCACGAAGCAGTCGGAGGCGTTGACCAACGACTTCTTCAAGAACCTGCTCGACATGGGCGTGGAATGGAAGCCGGTCTCGGATGCCAACGAGGAGTTTGAAGGACGCGATCGCAATACCGGCGAAGTGAAGTGGAAGGGCACCCGAGTCGATCTGGTCTTCGGCTCAAACGCGCAGTTGCGGGCCTTGGCCGAATTCTATGCCAGCGCCGACGCGCAGGAGAAATTTGTCAAAGACTTCGTAGCGGCCTGGACCAAGGTGATGAACCTTGATCGCTTCGACCTCAGGTGACATGAAAACCCACTGATGGTGGTTCCAGGCAAACGCCCCGGCTTGTTCGGGGCGTTTGCTTTTGTGCAGGCGCCCGATCGAGTTCGGTACCTGTGGGACGCCACTCCCGGCCTTATAAAAACGCGCGCCATGGACGTCTGCGGGAGGTCAGGAGGGGTCAAAGCATAATCACGACAAATATCATAATCAAACTATCTATCATAATCATTGACGGTATCATATTTACCCTCTACTCTCTGCTCATACACCTGATCTGGAGCGGAAATGATGAGCAATTTTTGGCGTGAGGCATTCGAACGCGACTATAGAGAACCTGAGAAGAAGCTCGGGCTGGAGGAAATCCTTCTCGAAGCGCAGGAAACCTATTTGGGCTGGATGGCTGCCTCTCTCACCGCTTTTCACGGCCACTTCGACGAAGCGCAACTGGACAGCCTGGATCGCATCTTCGAGGGAGAAAACCGGGTCCGTAGCGCCGCCACAGACTGCTACGAATACGCTCTAAATGGTCGGATAAATCTGGCCACCAATGAGCGTGAAGCAGAAGCGCTTTCTGATGATTGGCATTGTCTGGCCATCTTGGTGCTTTCCGCTCGTCCCGGCATCGAGGCTTTTTCCCCAAGTGTCAGGGGACGTTCCATCGGAGTCCCGACAAAAGTCGAACGCCTCCTGTTTCACGCGTGGATACGGGCTCGCCTTGATCTCGATACCCATCCGCAATTTAACGAAGACGCGCTGCCGTTTTTCCTCCGCCAAGACACTACGGGGTACCTGACGCTGAAAGAAATTGCCCTGCTAGGGCAGATGTCGGAGCGGGCCGTGCGAAACGCCGCTCAACCCACGGCAACGGACCAGCTGATGACCCGCAAGGAAAACCGTCACACCGTCGTCGATGCCACCGAAGCCCTGCGCTGGCTGAAAGGCCGTCGTGGCTTTAAGGCCACGCTAGTCGAATAAGCCCCGTCATCCGCTCACCAACCCCAGCACTCACTCGCCTACCGCAGAAGGACGCCACCATGAGTAATCTCGAACATTTCAGCAGCTTGCTTTCCGGCTCCAACCATAACTTTGCCCACGCGCTTCCCGAGGAGTTGTTGCTCAGCGTCGAAGACGATTTGCAGACCTTCTATGCCCCGTTTGATTACGTCAATGCAGGCGCCCGGGTCGTACTGTGCGGGATAACACCCGGCTTGCAGCAGGCAAGTCGGGCCCTGGATGAAGCGCGTAGGCAGCTACGCGCAGGGGCCTCAGTCGAACAGGCCAAGCGAGCCGCCAAGGAAACAGCCAGCTTCGCAGGAGCGATGCGCAACAACCTGGTCGCCATGCTTGATCACATCGGACTTCATAAACTGCTGGAGATTAATAGCTGCGCGCGCCTGTTCGATACTCATCGCCACCTGGTTCACTACACCTCGGCGCTGCGCTACCCGGTTTTCCTGGATGGTCAGAACTACAGCGGCAGCCCCTCCATCCTCAGCCGGGCCAGCCTGCGTCACCAGGTTGATACCCACCTGGTTGAAGAAGTCCGGGCGCTAGGTCCGCAGTGCATTTATGTCCCTCTCGGCCCAAAAGTCACGGCGGTTTTCGAGCACCTTCAAGCTCGAGGCCTGTTGAAAGTAGAGCAGCTGCTGGACGGCCTGCCTCATCCCTCGGGGGCTAACGCGGAGCGAATCAGCTACTTCCTCGGCAACAAGTCCCGAGAAAAACTATCGAGCAAAACCAACCCAGCCGTATTGGATGGCGCCAAAAACCGGCTTCTAGCCAAATTGGCCACGCTGCGCAGCGACGGCGTAATGGATTGAATACCACGAGGAGGTTGCCTGCTGTTGGTGGAACGCAGGAGCCAAGTCTCGTCAGAAATAGCACGTTGTAGTCACCGCCTAGGGTGGGGCGCAAGTACCCCCTCTCTCGTATAGCTGGGTTTGCCCAGCTTGACTGCCTGGCAGTCGTAGCGGTCCTGGTATTCAGTGACCGCTTTTTTTTGAGACGGATCTGCACCCAGATATATTATTTGAGTGAGGCAGTAGCCGCGATTTCTTACTGCACGAAAGAGATGCTCCCCTCCAGAAAAATTCTTGAACTTTCCTTGTAGTCGACTCAAGCTCATTTCCAGGCCGCGATAGCGGTCGGGCTCTCTTCCGATGCTATAAATCAGCTCTTCTTTGCTAATTATGCGTTCCTTTTTGAAGAGCATGTTTTTTACAATCAGGCTCTCTATTTTTGTTAGAAGTATTTGGCGGGGTCCGTTGAGTAGAAGGCGATGATTTATATCAAGTTGCCAGCTTCGATGGTGTTGAGATGATTTTTCTGTAAGGGTTGTCATGTAGTTGAAGGTGATGAGCTTTCATGGGCGCGCGATGCGAAAAAACAGATTGATTTGGCGGTTGCGGAGTCTGGGTTGGATTTTTCAGTAGATTATGAAAGTTACCAAGCATGCTATTAGGTAGCTAGCTAATAATATGTAATAGTTTGTTACTATTTCTGTAACAATGATTTGTGGGGTTATTTTGTTTTTTTTTAGGAGGGCCTGCGTACACCCGTCATTCCCGGATGCACCCGGTCTGCGTACACCCGTTCATTCCCGGATGCGCCCGGTCGGCGTAGGAGCTGCCGCAGGCTGCGATCTTTTGACTTTGGCGTCTGTTCAGGCAACGAGTCGCCTGTTGGGAAGATCAAAAGATCGCAGCCTGCGGCAGCTCCTACAGGGGGGCATGGATCATTTCAGCGATACACAATGGGATCGGTGTAGGCCGACTGCAGGTCGCGCTCCGGGATTTCCCAGAGGATTAGTGTTGGTGGCGTTTCTTTAAAGGCCGGGTTGTTGAGGTAGCTGTTTGCGGCGCCGGAGAAGGCTCCGCCATCTTTGGCGAAGTTGCCTACGGGGGCGCTCAGTGCCTGTTGCAGGAACCCTGCAAAGTTTGAGTTGCGCGAGAATGAGGTCCCGATAAGAGCGGTGTTGGGCAGGTTGGCATTGCCAAAGAGGTCTCCCTCATTGTCCGGGCTATCGGCTGACACTACGGGCAGTTCGCGGGTGCTGGTCTGGGCGACCATTTCGGCTGCTGGCTGCCAGTTGAGCGGCAGCCAGTCGATGCCCGCCAGATGGACCAGATCGCCGGGCTGCACCGCGATCGGGGTCTGACTTTCGTTGAACGACCGGCGTGGCGTTGCGCTGATGCCCAGGGTTTTCAGGCGCTGGGCGATGGCATCGGCCGCAGCCTTCGCGCCGGATTCGCTCCAGTGCGTATCGGTACGCAACCAGGCACTGGCCCCCAGTGGTGTCAGCGCGTCGGTCAGGTCCAGATTCGACACCCCAGCCACATTCAGCTTCGAGGTCCAGCCCTGGATACGTCCTTCGAGAGAGGCTGGGCGGTGCAGTGCGCAGCGTTGTGCAGAAGCGATGCGGCTCTTGTCTGGAACGATGACCACCAGCAGGCTGATCCCGCGCCGGGAGAACTGCTGTTGCAGATCAATCACGGCCTGGGCTTTGGCATCGGCATTGCGCTGCGCTTGATGATTGACCTTGAGTTCATCGGCCAGAAACAGCCAGCCGGAACAGCCCGGACGAACCCTCGGCCCGGTGTCGCCGAGGAGCAGCCAACTGGCACCACGCTCCAGCTCGGCGAAGGTAGTGGGAAAGTGAGCCTTCGACATTTCCTTGGCAATCCGCTGGGTGATACCGCCTTCAAGCATCTGCTCGGCCGACCATGTTGTCGGCATCAGCTCGATCTGCCCTGAACCGATCAACCGGCCAGAGGACAGCAGCCCGACGAACAGGAATATCAGCAGCGCCACGCCCGCCAACGGACTACTGCGTGACGCCCCATCATTTGGTTGAGAGGGGGGAGGGGAGTGCTCTGGACTGGTCATCAGAATTGAAAGTACAGGAAGGGTACGGTTTCGCGACTGGCGATCAGTGCGAACGACAGCATGAAACCGGCAATGGGCCAAAGGGCGGCGACGCAGAGCGTTATGCCGCCCAGTCGTTTCTCACAGTAAGGGCGTAGCAGCGGTGCGACGACAGCGAATACACCCAGCACGCCGGCAAGGCTGTGTACCGGGCGCAGGGTCGCGGACAGTTCGTCACCGAGGGCGATGCCCTGCAGGCCGAACTGTCCGGCATACAGGTTCAGCGCGCCATGCAGGTCCGGGGCGCGGAACAGGGTCCAGGCCAGGCAGACGAACAGCAGTGTCAGGCCATGGGCAAGCACTGGCGGTACAGCGGGCAGGGTGGAACGATTCCAGGCCCGATCAGCGCATAACGCGAGGCCATGGGCGCAGCCCCAAAGCACATAGTTCCAGCTGTCGCCACCGTGCCAGAGGCCGGCGATGGCCATGATCAGGAACAGGTTGCGCCAGGTTTTCCAGATGCCGTTGCGATTGCCGCCCAACGGAATATAAAGATAGTCCCGCAGCCAGCTGGACAGCGACAGATGCCAGCGGCGCCAGAAATCCTGGATGCTGTTGGCCAGATAGGGGCGGTCGAAGTTCTCGGGGAAGTGGAAGCCCAGCATCAGCCCCAGACCAATGGCCATGGCGCTGTAGCCGGCGAAGTCGAAGAACAGTTGCAAGGAGTAGGCAAGGCAGCCAACCCAGGCGTCGGAGAAGCTGGGGTTCGGCAAACTGAACGCCACATCGACCACCGGTGACAGGGTGTCGGCCACCAGGACCTTCATGCACATCCCGACCATGAACCTGCGCGCTCCCAGCGAGAAATTCAGCAGGTTGAAATCACGCCGCTGCAGCTCGCGGCGGACCCAGTCATAGCGAATGATGGGCCCGGCGACCGAATGGCCGAACATCGAAATATAGGTCGCGTAATTGATGAAGCTGCGTTCGACCGGCACGCTGCGGCGATGCACATCGACCAGGTAGGAAATCGCCTGCAACACGACAAACGACAATCCGGCCGGCATGATGACCCCTTGCCAGGACAGGGGCATGGCGCCGTACCCGACAATGGTTTCGCTCAAGGTATTGGCGACGATATTGGCGTATTTGTACCAGCAGAGCACCGCCGTGTTGAGCACGATCAATGCGACGAGCATCCGCACGCGGCCTTTGCCATCTTCGCGCAAGGCGTCAATCAGCAGGCCGCCGACCCATGCGGTGATCGTCAGCAGCACATGCACGGCGAGGAACCGTGGGCTCAGCCAGCCATAGAACAGCCAGCTGCCGATCAGTAACGTGACGTTGCGCCCGGCGGCCGGGCTCAGTGCATAGGCGCACAGGAACAGCGGCAGGAACAACGTCAGAAACTCGAGAGAGGCAAAGACCATCCGGTCAGTGAGCCAGGACGTCAGTCGCGTGCAGCAGGAACGGGCCGTCTACGCCAGGCAGCAGCACAACGCTGTAGCGTTCGCCGGCCTTGAGCTGACCCAGGTCAAGCGGCGCACCGATGTCGGTTTTGGCGCAGACCAATTGCACCGAAAGTCTGACCGGGTTGATGGCGCGGCGTTGCACGCTACCGTCGGCCACATCCTTGAACAATACCGCGTTCAATCCCGCAGCGCGCAAACTGGCGTGGGTGCAACCTGGATCGGCGCTGATAAACGACAGCGAGGCTTTCAGACTATTGAAGTCGTCGGGTTGCTCATGGATGACGACCTGGCGGATACCATGAGCGCCGTCTGGCAATGCGATCACGCTGGCGAATTCGCCCGCCGCCACCTGGATGTCCAGCGGCTGGTTTTTCCCGCTGCGTTCCAGGGTGCCCTTGATCGGCTGGTTGGCCGGCACTGGCAGGTAGTCGGACACGGCATTCGAGCCTTCGAGACTCAGGCCTGCCCGAGAGCCTTCGGCCAGCAGTTGCAGCGGTCGGTGGTCGGCGTTGATAAAACGCAGGAAGGCCGAGTCCTGATCCGGACCCGTCGGGTACAGGGCAATGTCGGCGGCCTCGGCGTGCAGGCTCAGGATCAAGGGCGCGAAGAGGGCCCAGCCACGTGCGGAACGGGTCATTGGCCGGCTCCGTTGCTGCTGACGCGCTCGGTGGGCAGCTTGGCCAATGCACCGCCGATCGCAGTGCCCCATGCTTGATAACCAGCGACGGTGAAGTGCTGCCCATCGGTGGTAATCCACTGTCCGGGTCTGGAGAACGTCAGCGAATCGATGTAGGCGCAAGGCGCCACGTTCGCGGCCAGAAACTGCGACATCAACTGGGTGCGGGCATCATTCTTCTGGTACATGCCACCGACTTTGCCCCAGGCCGGTCCAACCCAGGCGCAACGGGTCCCGGTGGCGGCGATGGCCTTGGCCAGGCCGGTGACGCTTTGCCATGCCCAGGTCTTGGGGAAGACCGGTTTGTCATAGGACGCCATGGTGTCGCCGATAACCAATACCACCAGGTCGGGTTTGTCGGCGGCAATCAGATCCTGGATCGGGGTGGTGCTGGAGTCGCGTCCCTTGATCACGAGCTTGTCGTTGCCTTTGCGCTCGGCACCGCAGTCGACCTTTTTGCTGATCAGCCAGTCACCGGCACTGGCGCCACAGGCGCCGATGGAATGAACCTGGGCGCCTTGGCGGGTCAGGTTGTTGTGCAGTGGCTCCAGCAAGCTGTCGGGGAGGCTCATGTGGCTTTCCCCAAGGACAAGCAGCGTCAGGCCGGCAAGGGCGGAAGTGGGCATCGAAAACTCCAGAATGATCAGTTGGAATAAGGCGAGGTGTACGGGCTGACCGGCAGGCTCATAGGGCCGCTGATGTCCTCGAACTGGTAACGCAAGGACAGGGCGCCGCTGAGCTGCTTGTAGTCGCGGGCGTTGTCCAGGCCCAGATTGGCGCCCAGCAAGAAGTTCGCAGCGACCTTGTATTCAGCCGCACCGGCGAGGCTGTAGCCGATCCCGGTTTTGTTTTCCCCGGCGTAACGCAGACCCGAGGCCGCCTGCAGGTTTTTGTCGTTAGGGAAATAGTCGGCGCTGTCCTGCTCGAAATGCTGCACGCCGATCGACCCCTTGACTTGATACGTCAAGCGTCCGCTGCGTTGTGCCCAGGTCACCGGAACGCCCAGGGCGAAGAAAGTCTGCGGGCTGAAATAGCCGCCGTGGCCGTAGGTGAAGTAGTCCTGGTTGTTGGCATAGCTCATGCCGCTCATGCTCAGGCCGACGGTCAGCTTGCTGTCCGTCGCGTTTTGCAGGTACCAGTAGACGCCGCTGCCCAGTTCGCCGCGGCTGTTGGACTCGACATGGTTGCCCAGCAGTTTGTGCCAGGAGGCATAGCCGTAGACGCCGACTTCGTTGTCGTCATAGCTCAACTGGCCACGCCCGCCGTTGGCGCTCACGCCGCCCCAGGACTGCCCGCTGCGCTTGTCCGTGGTCCCGGCGAAGGAGGTGACGCTGTCGGTCACCGGACGCCTGGAAATGCTCACGCCGTAGCGGACATTGGAGCTGTCGCTGACGGGGCGATCGATGCTGATACCGCCCGTCGCGGTGCTGTATTTGAAGCCGAGCGGAGTGCTGCCGAGATCGGCCTTGAGCCCATCGGCGGGCCGTTCAATGGCCACGGCAAGCCCGACACCCTCGGCTTTTTGCGAGCCGGCGCCGTCGCCCTGGGCAGCGCTGCCGAAACGCTGCAGTGCCTCGCTGCTGGCACTGCCGGCATTCAGCGAGACGGGCGTCACGCGCAGGGCCACGCGGCTTTCATCCAGCGGGATATTGATTTCCAGCGGCGTTTCAATATCGGTCAGCTTGCTCAGTCCCGACTCACTGTTGTTGCTGCGAATGCTCAGGCCTTGAGTGACGTAGCCACTGCGTTCCTGAAGGATCTTATTCAGGGCCAGTTGCGCGGGACTGAGGTCCTCGCTCGCCAGTGTCGTGCCTGGCAGCCGCGACTCGAATGGATTGCTCGCCTGCTGCAGCCTTGGGGCGGCGTCGATGCCATGGGGGAGGTAATAATTCACCGCGACCGGCATCTCCTGAGCCGGTGGCGGGATCGCTGCCAGCAAGCTGTCGCGACTGGCCTCGCGACCTTGACCTGATACCCCCGCAAAAGGGTTGGGCGCCACCGTCGAACCTGCCAGTTGGCCGCCGCCCTGGCTTCGGCGTTTCTCGCTCTGTTCGATGGCCACTGCTTTGCGCAGCAGATCGGCCGCCATACCAGTCTGGCCCATATTCTGGTAGAGGCGTGCGGCCTCTGTCAGCGTTTTAGGGTTACCGGATTCGGTCTTGAGCAGCTGTTGCAGTGCCTGTTCGGCAAATCCATTGTCATGTGCCAGCAGCGCCGCGTCGGCGGCACCCAGCAGCAGTTGCGGGTCGTTCGGTCGCTGCCGTAACAGTGGCTTGTAGAGTTCGAGGGCTTTTGCCGTATCACCGTTGGCCGAGTACATCCGCGCCAGGGCCGAGACGCCAGCGCTGTCACCGGGACGTTGCGCCAGTGCCGGCGCCAGCGTGTCATAGGCGCTGGCCAGATCGCCTCGCTCACGCAGCTGGTCAGCCTGGCGGATGCGATAGCGATAGAGCAGGTCGTCGAAACGCTTGCGAGTCGGCGCGCTCAAGGGCCGGTTCTGCAGGTCGCGCAGAATCCCGTTGACCTCCAGGTCCTCACCCGAGTCGAGCAGGGCCGTGGCGTATTGCAGGATGAAGTCCGCCGAGGGCGCAGTGGCTTGTTGCAGCTGGCCGCGCATCAGGGCCAGCGCGCGGCTTGGGTCGCCGATGTCGGCATAGGCCGAGGCCAGGCTCGCCGTGCGGTCTGGACTGTTGTTGGCCATCGGCGCAATGCGCTCGAGCAATGTCATGGCTTCCAGGCGCTGTCCGCGCTTGCCCAGCTCGATCGCCTTTCTGAGTTGCAGGTTGAAGGTGACATCCACGGCCAGCGCTTCAATGTCCGGAGTGCGCTGGTTAGGGCGCAAGCGTCCCAAGGTTGCCTGGGCTGCTTCCCACTCACCCAGCTGCACCGACAGCAAGGCGCTGACGTAAAGCGCATCGCTATTGTCGGGGTGAGCCTCAAGCATCGAGCTGATGAGGTCTCGCGCCTTTTGCGGTTCGCCCATGGCCAGATTCAGGCGGGCCAGGGCGAAGCGGGTCCAGATGTTGTCCGGTTCGTAGCGCAGCGCGTCTTGCAGGGCGTTGCGCGCAGCGGGCAGGTCGTTGCGTTGTTCGGCGAGCGCGGCCAGTTGCGTTGCGCGCAAGGCTTGCAGGCGTGCGGACTGGCCGATCTTTGCCTGTCCGGTGGCGGGCAGGGTGTTGATCAGTTGCAGGGCTTCATCACCCTTACCACTCTTGAGCAGTACGTTGACCAGCCCCTCCAGTGCCTGAGGGTCGTCACGGCGCTGGCTCAGCACCTGGCGATAGTTGCGCTGCGCGTCATCGTGCTGGCCCGCGCTGGCCTGAATATTGGCGAGGGCAAGGCGAGCGTCCAGCCCGTTCGGGGTCAGGCGCAGCGCCTGGTTGACCAGGGCCTGTGCCTGGGCTGTCTGGCCTTTGGCCTGGGCATCCCGGGCCTGCTCCAGCGCAAACCAGTAGCGAACATCGTCCAGGGCCGCTTGCCACTGGCTGCCGCCAGGTTGTCCCGTGGCCTGGGTCAGGAGCTTTTGCGCTTCGGCCAGTCGGTGTTGCTGCTGGCGGATAACCCCAAGGCCACCCAGCGCGTCAGCATCATCGGGGCGAGTGCGCAAGCGCGCTTGAAAGGCCTGTTCGGCGGTAGCCTGGTCGCCTTCTTTCAGCGCCTTCAAGCCGCGCGCGACTTCGGCTGGCGGTTTCCATTCCTGGCTACCGGTGGTTGCCAGTTGTTGCTTGCCCTTGTTCATCTGCGTCCGTATCTCCTCATCCTCCGGATGAGCCTTGAGGTACGTCTCGAACAAAGGCAGTTGCGTGGCATCGGGCGCGCCGATCCAGGTCAGCGCCAGGCGCCAGCTTTGGTCGGCATCACCGGCGATGTCGGCACGTTGAGTCAGCGCGGCCAGGGCGCGGATGCCCTCGGCACGGCTGTCTTCATGACGGACCAGATGCTTGGCGTAAAACAGTGCGACCAGCGAGTCGTTGGGCATTTCCCGTTGCAGGCGCTGAAATCCGCTTCGGGCTTCAGGCCAGTCAGCCTGATTGAAGCCAAGGTTGTTGTAATACTCGCGGCCAATCGTGCCTTGAGCTGGATGGCCCTCGAACAGCGAGCGAAACATCGCGGTCGCCTGGTCGCGCTCACCGGCATCGACAAGGCGCCGGGCTTCTTCCAGACGCTGCTGGCTCTGCGGTTGGGCCAGGGTAATGTCCTGGGCCAATTGCAGTGCCTGCCGAGGCGCTGGCTGGATGGCCTGCAGGCGGGCGAGGTATTGCTGCGCCTGTTGCGGCTTGCCCGCCTGCACGCCGATCAGGCCAAGGCCATACAGGGCGTCAACCTGGACCGGGTCCAGCAGCAGGACTTTCAGCCAGACTTCCGCCGCCCGTTGCGGGTTTTGGTGCAACTGCCAGTACTGCCCTTGCTCGATGAGTAAGGTCTGTGGAGTCGGACTTTGAGCGTGGGCAGCAGAGGCCGTCCAAACGCTGATAACGGCGATGGCTAGCGTGCGGTGGTGCGCGTGCATGGGGTCTCCCAGGAAAGTTTCAGCGTTCCGTCTTCCCGGAATCGATAATGTTTATCTGCCCAGCCGAGTGCGAACAGGCTAAGCATGAAGTTGTAGTAACGCGGCGGACCCGCGTTGGCATCAGGCCCGGACAGCGCCTCGCCCAAGGCCTGTTCCACCCGCAGTCGTTGCTGATCAGCCAGGCCGGGCTGGCCCTTGGCCTGAAGATAGGGAATCAGTGCCGCCGAGAATCCGAACGGGCTTTGCCCCTGAACATTGCCGCGCAGAACCTCGATTGTTTCCGGAGGAACACCCGTCGCTCCGGTGCTGCGGGCCATGCCGTCCAGCCGTTTCAACAGGGGCGCCGCCAGCGGTTCGGTGGCGTTGGTCATGCCCAGCCAGAGGTACACGCGAATGGCGTCGTAGCTGCCCGTTTCGCCCTTGACCGGATCGGCCACGAAGTCACCTGATTGCGCTGAAGTGCCCTGATAACCGACCCAGTCAGCGATGAAGCCGCGGGGGCTTGATTGCTCAATCATCGTCGCGGTGTTGTCGGCAATCGCTTGCCAGGGCCCGGCGGGTGCTTCCTTGGCCAGCCGCCGCAACAGCGGCAGTGGCAGGTAGCTGGGGTTCAGGCGCCAGAGAGCATCCGGCTGGACGAAGCCCTGGGGTCCAGGCAAGACCATCGGACCGAGCCCCGGTAAGCGCACGACCAATTGCGTTTCGATCGTCGCCATCAGTTGCAGGGCGTCCTGGCGATAGTCCGGCCGATGCCACAGGCGTGCGGCTTCGAGCAGGGCGTAGGCGAACCACAGGTCGGCGTCGGCGGCCGAGTTGGCGTCCTGCAGGCGCCACTGACCGTCCGCGCCTTGCCCCCACAACCAGCCCGGCAGGCGAGTGGCGATGGCGGAGCCTGCAAGGTTGGCGGAGGTCCAGCGCCAGAGTTTGTCGAAGCGTGGCTGATCGTTGCCGATCAGTGCGAAGAGCATGCCGTAGGACTGTCCTTCAGAGGTGCTGTGATTGTTCTCCAGGCTGGATTCCAGAACCCGGCCGTCGGCCTGCACGAAGCGCGTGGCATAGCTTTGCCACAGTGGCCAGGCCGGCGGCCCACAGGGTTTTCCGGCCGCTATCGCAGGCGCCAGCAGGGCGAGCGCAAGCACTGCGCTCAACCTGCGGGCGTTACCGCGCAGGCACTGGCGAAGTGAAGCATCCCGGCGGCTCATGGACGACACAGGCATGGACGACACAGGCCTGCGCGGCTCAATGCCCAAGACGACGTTTGGCCCGTAGGCGCAAGGCCAGGTAGGCCATCGAGGCAAGCAGCAGGACCCCGATCAGGGTGAGCAGCATGAGCACCATCAGGTTCTGCGAGAGGTACCACTGCAGGTAGCGCAATGGGCCCAGGTGCCCGACGTAGTAATCCTGTTCGGCGACCAGGGATTCGACGTGCTTGCCCCTGACCACCACCAGACTGCCTTGCAGCTCGTGGTTGTTTTCTTCACGGCTGAGCAGGGCGTCGGTCACGTCGCTCAGGCCGCTGGGCCTTGTGCTGGCGATAAACACCACACTGCGCCCGCTGGTGAGCGGCGATTCAAATCCGGTCAGATAAGCACTGCCGTCCTCAGCGGCAAACCTGAAGCTGTTGCGCGCTTCACGCAGATTGGTTTTCGCATCCGGGCTGATCCAGTTGCGCACACGCAAGGGCAGATCAGACAGTTCAAAGTACTGCGCAGCGTCTTCGCCCTTGGCTGGCAGCAGGCTTTGCCATTGATCCTGCAGCGGCTGATTGGCGCCCGAGGCGAGTACCAGCAAATCTCTGTCGTGTTGCTCGACGAGCTGGGCGGCATGGACCACCTTCACCCCGGTGGCCGGATAGCCGGTGGAGTCGCCAAAGCGGCCCAGCAGGGTCAGATAGGCGCTCAGATCGGCCGGGCCTGGATCGTCGGGCAGGATCACCGAAGTCTCGGAAAGGTCGGCCATGCGGGTGAACGGGAAGCCACTGTCCTTGAACACCCCGAGGTTGGGCATGGCCATAAAGTGCTCGTATTGGCTGAGGTCCAGGGTCGAGTCCGGATCGATCACACTGCGCACGTTGTCGATGATGATGTCGCGGCATTCGCCCTGTTTGATGTAGTCATACATGAAGCGAAATTGCAGGCGCGATTGCAGCGCAACTGAATTGAGCGGCAACCGCATGCTCGAAGTGCGGGCCAGGCTGTCATCGGCTTTGAGCATCGCCAGCAGGCTGTTGCTGTTGCCGAGTTTCTCGGTCGAAGGCAGTTCGATCGACTTGATAAAAGTGTCGTTGAAACTGACCAGCAACGAGGAACTGGTGGAGACGGGTTGCGGCGTATAGCGGTATTTCAGGTCAAGTCGCGCGCCTGGCTCACGCCAGTTGAACAGGTCGGGTGGCAAGCGCAGCGCAACCGTCAGTTCTCCCGGGTTAAACCCCGACACATTGAGTTCAGTGGTCTTCGCCAGTTCACCCAGACGCACAGGGCGATCGGAGGGCAGCCAGTTGGGCGCATCGTACGGCTGGCGTGGCTTGAGCGAATCGATCCGGTCGATCACCACGCTCTGCCCGGAAAAGGCCGAGCCACCGAGCGCCAGCGCTGTCGCGGCGATTTTCAGATCGGCGCCATCGCGCCCGGAAACGATCAACAGTTTGCCCAGGGGATCATTCGGGTTGCTCATGAGTGTCAATGTCGGCCCCATGGCCTCTTTGATCGGTAAGCCACTCAAGATTGCTGATTCGCTGGCGCTGACAAAAACCACCGCGTTGCCTTTGGCCGGCAGGCTGCTGAGGCTGACGGGAAAGGTTGCGCCGCGGTAGCTGGCCAGGGCGCCAAACCAGGAGGACAGGATGCCGGCGGCCTCAAGTTCCGGAGCGCCAGGGCGAGTGGCGAACACGAAGGGCAATTTCAGGGGCAAGGCATCTCGACGATCGAACAAGGGCAGCGGCAGAGCGGACAGATCGTTGGGCTGTTTGATCGTCGTCACCTGGAGGCTCAGCTGGCTCTCGTTGCCGATTCGGGCCCAAAGGCTGGAGTGCAACGGATCCTCGCATTGCATCGTGTAGTGGCCGATGAACTGCAGGCTGAGCCGGTTGAATTCGGTAATCATCTGCGGCGGGATCTGCACCGTCCGGGTCTGCGCCTTGCCGGCCTCTTCCTTGGGCAGGGGCAGGCTGGCGGCCACCTGGTCGTTGACCAGCAGATTGATCTGCGAAAGATCGGCCAGCAGCGCCGGTGAATAGCTGTACTGCAGCGTGACTTGCGCAGCCGTGACGATTTCATCGGCGCGCACATCGAAATTCACACTGTCGGTTGCCTCTACGCCCTTGAGGTTCATCGAGTAGTTCTTGCCCAGCTCCTTGAGGGTGCGGGTGTAGCTGTTGCTCGGGGCATCAGTCATGGGCAAGGGTACGACCGGCATCAGCGCCGGGTCGGTGGCGCTGATTTGCGCGGCAGCACTCAAGGCCCAGCCGCTCCAGCCCAGTAGCGAGCAGGCGATCAGCATGAGTGAGCGACGAGGAATAAAGGTCCGGCGAGTGGAATGCTTCAAGATCGTTGCGTGTCCGCGGTGGAGTCGATAGGTGATGGAGCGTCCGGGCGTTTGCGCAGCAGCGCCTGGCCGTCCTTTAGGGTTGCAACGAACAACTGGAGGATGGCGCGCAAGCCGATGCTGCTGACTTCGCGCAACGCTGCTAATGGGGCGTCGAGGCGGCCGTTACCCCAGGTGTTGGCCCAGGTGCCGGCCCGTGAAAATGTCAGTCGCACCAGTTCGCTTTGCTGGCGCAGGGACAAGCCGTCGAACTGCACGCCCGCCACGCCGTCGTTGCTGAACATAGTGGTTGCGGGGAAGAGGCTTGAAGGAGGCGTGCGTAGAATGCACAGCCGCAGCTTCTCATTGGCACAAAGCTGAACCTGCGGCGGCAGCGTCAGGCCCACGCCGTTCTGTGAGAAATCCAGGGTTTTACAATCAAACGAGGTGCCGTCTTCGCGATAGATGCGCACGGGCAGATCAGCGGGCACCCTGGGTTCGGCGCGCACCTGCGCGGATTCACTGGCCACCGCCACGGCGGTGCTGACGATGACAATGTTGTACATGGTCCAGGTCAGGTTGATCAGCAGGGTCGTGGCCTCGGCCGAATCACTCCCTATCAGCTTCACCACGCCGATCACCAGACCGATCATGTTCAAGGTCAGCAGGACGATGTAAGGCCGCGCGAGTTTCCAGTTGAAATAGTCCTTTTCGATGGTGCCGCCCTTGTCGGTCACGTTGAATTTGCCCAGCGACGGGCTGATCAGCGCGGACAGGACCGGGCGCATGATGTACCAGGCCAAAACCGACTCATACACTTCGTTCCAGAAGGAATGGCGGAAGCGCCCCTGGATGCTGGAGTTGGTCAGGCTGGAATGGAAAATATGCGGCAGTACATAGACCATGACCATCAACGCCGAGGCATGGAAAATCTGCGCGTCGAACAGCAGGTAAGCCAAGGGCGCGGTCAGGAACACCATGCGCGGCAGGCTGTAGAAAAAGTGCATCATGGCGTTGAGGTAGCAGATGCGCTGCCCCAGGTTCAGCCCTTTGCCGAGCAGCGGATTATCGGTCCGAAAAATCTGCGCCATGCCCCGCGCCCAGCGTATGCGCTGGCTGATGTGTCGCGAAAGGCTTTCGGTGGCGAGCCCTGCCGCTTGTGGAATGGCGAGGTAGGCGGTATTGAAACCACGGCGATTGAGCTTGAGTGCCGTGTGCGCATCCTCCGTCACGGTTTCGGTGGCGATGCCGCCGACCTCCAGCAAGTGAGTACGGCGGATAACCGCGCAGGAGCCACAGAAGAATGCCGCGTTCCAGAGGTCGTTGCCGTCCTGCACCAGGCCGTAGAACAGCTCGCCTTCATTGGGTACCGAGCGAAAGGTATCGAGGTTTTTTTCGAACGGGTCGGGTGAATAGAAGAAGTGCGGCGTTTGCAGCAACGCCAGGTTCGGGTCCTTGATAAACCAGCCCATGGTGATCTGCAGAAAGGAGCGGGTGGGCACGTGGTCGGCGTCGAATATGGCGATGAATTCGCCATCGGTGACTTTCAGTGCCTCGTTGAGGTTGCCGGCCTTGGCATGCAGATTGTTGTCGCGGGTGATGTAGTTGACCCCGATCTGCTGGCAGAAATCCTTGAATTCCTCCCGACGTCCGTCATCCAGCACGTGCACCCGCAGCTTGCCCTCGGGCCAGTCGATGGCCTGGGCGGCGAGCACCACCAGTTTGACGATGCTCAATGTTTCGTTATAGGTAGGAATGAACACATCAACCGTTGGCCATTGCGCGGGCGGCTGTTGCAGAAACTGCGGTTTGCGCTGCAGCGGCCAGGCGGTCTGGACATAGCCGAACACTAGGATGAGCAAGGCATACAGCTCGGCCAGCACCAGCCCGTAGCCAAATAGCGCATCCTGCCAGTTGTCGAAGTCCAGGGTGTCGGACAGGCGCCAGAACATGTAGCGCAACGAAGCGATCAGCGAGAGGGTGATCAGGGTCAGAATCGCCAGGCGACCGGCTTGCCGGCGGATGACCAGGCTGGCGGCGAAACACACCGCGGCAAACGCTGCCTGGGAATACAGGTTCAGCGGCGCGATGAGGATACCCACTACCAACAACGCAGCAGTCAACCCCATCGAGATTTTCAGGGCTTGGCGCCCGCGCCGGGGCCATCGGCTGAAACGCGCCTGGCAAGCATCCAGTAGCACCTGCAACCGCCATGTCCGCACCGGTGCCTGATTGAGCTGGGCGGTCAAGACGCTACCTGCTCGCCGGTGATATTCGCAAGCAGCAGGGCACCGACCGCGCGCGCCAGCGAAAGAATATCCTGACAACCAAGGCTGTCGGGTGCGAACTGCAGGGGGTCGCGACTATAAGCCAGCGATTCGTTGAGCTGTTGATCGAGACGAATGGTCCTGATCAGATCAGCACCGAGCCGCCGTTGAAACAGCAGGCCCATGTCCCGGCTGAACGAGCGCGAACCATCCTGTTGGTTAAGCACGTACCGGTGCTGTTGCGCACGTCTGGTGCTGGTTTCCAGCCAGCGCATCATGTTGTCCAGCGCCAGGTAGGAGGCCGAGTCGCTCACAGTGACTACCAGCACCAAGTCGGCGGTATCGAGCGCCTGTTGCGAATAGACGGTCGCCCCCGAAGGGGTGTCGAGGATCACGGTATCGTTTTCACCGAGATTCATCGACACAAGGTGCCGATTCAACCAATCGGAATCTTCAAACATCAGCTGCTTGAGTGATCTGCGATCTTTCAGGTCGCCCGTGCCAAAGGGCAAGTATTCGCTGTCGCCATAACCCGGCAGGCAATGGGTACTCCAGTCTGCATTGGGCTGTTTCAGCTGGAGCAGTCCCGGAGTGCCTTTGGTAATACCCAAGTGGCTGGACAGCGCGTTCTGCGGATCCAGATCAATTGCGATGGTTCGCCCACCAGGGCGCCCCAGTGCTTTTGTCAGCCCGGCCGCGATGGTGCTTTTGCCCACGCCGCCGTTCGCCGAAACGATAGCAATGACCTTGGCCCTGGTCGTCATGCGAGGCTTATGCGCAAGGCCGTCTCGACGAACCTGGTTGAGTTCGCGCAACAGATCGCTCAATTGCTGGAGGTCAGCCGTTGCCGGGGCAGCAGGTGACTCGGTCAGGGCCGCAGACTTCGCTGAGGCTGGCGAAATGACAAGGTTATTCGCAGGTTCGACCGGCACGCCAAACAATAATAAGGGTGGCTTTGGCTCGCCAGGTAAAAACACTGGGATAGTGGGTACAAGGGGAGACGATGCCTCGGTTAATACTGTTTCCGCTATCGAAGCCGAAGGTGTAATCAAGTCATTTTTGAAGTTTTTATAGTTGGGTTGTATTTCCTGATAACTTATTGCGCTAGCGCCAAAACTTGTAAAAAGCTCTGTAATGTCATCTACGTATTTCATGTGTCGCACCAGCAATTAAGCAATTTAGAGACTCGGCATTCCGTTAACTAAACAAAGCTGATGTGTCGTTTGGGGGTTGCAGAGTGGCGCTAATTTCTGTTGTCTGGGTCTAAGTGTCAATAACTGTTATAAAACGTCAGGGAGGTTCGTGGGTGCTCGCCTGGTGTAATGGTATGAGGAGCCCTGACTCAGGGAGTTTGTGCTGATAAGGCGGGAAGGGTACCTGCCTGCTTTTGTTATAAATTGTCAGTCGCCTCGGCACTTCAAATGATATTATTGGCCGGATTTTCTATAGTGGTATTGTTGCAGCAATTGCAATGTGCAAAATGTTAACTTCGTTTGAAATTCAAAAAATTCGTTCTATGAACACTGCGTCCTCGCCCATGGAACTGTTGCGTCTACGCTGAAGGGAAAGGTTCGTGATTATAGCTCGGTGTTATGGAAATAGTGCTCTGGCTGCAGAGTCACAAGGGATGTAATGGTCGCCGACCTTAATCAGGGTAGATTTGCAATGAGTGAAGAAGAGAGTGGCAGCACCCAGCCCATCCAGGTTATCGCTATTGCGAGCGGTAAAGGCGGGGTAGGCAGGACCAGCATTTCGGTGAACCTGGCCCTGGCCTTTGCCAACTCAGGTAAACGAGTCGTGCTGTTCGATGCGGATTTCGGGCTGGCCAACGTTCATGTGCAACTCGGCTTTGCCCCCGAGCTCACTATTGCCGACGTGATAAAGGGCAATTGCGAACTCAAAGATATGCTGCACCTCGGGCCCAGGGGCGTTCGCATCGTTCCGGCCTCTTCCGGTTATAACGATATGGTCAAGTTCGATTCGGCCCTGTATGCGGGGGTGATTCAGTCCTTCAGTGAAATTGATAACAGTCTGGATGTATTGATAGTCGACACTGCAGCTGGCATTGGTGAATCGGTTATCAGCATGGTTCGAGCGGCTCAGGAAGTGGTGGTAGTACTGACTCCCGACCCGACGTCGATCTCTGATGCCTACGCACTGATCAGATTGTTACAGCTTGACCATGGAATGGATCGTTTCCGAGTACTCGCCAATATGGTGCACAGTACCCACGAAGGCCTTCGGCTGTTTAGAAAGCTGGCGACGATTACCGATAGATTTTTAGACGTCACCTTGCAGTTTGCAGGGTCAGTGCCTTATGACGAATTAATGCGTAATGCAGCACATCAACAGCGCGGAATATACGATGCGTTACCCCGCGCCGGGTTCTCCAGGGCAATGGATACCCTGGTACGAAAAATCAACCGCTGGCCGTTGCAGTCCGAACCGCGTGGTCATCTGGAGTTTTTCGTCGAAAAACTGATACGCATGCAAAGCCAGTACGCGATGATGTAACTGTGCCTTGGATCCTGTAGGAGCGAGCTTGCTCGCGATAAACTCAAGAACGACGCGATTATTCAGAAAACCCGCGTTATCGTTAAAGTCCATCGCGAGCAAGCTCGCTCCTACAATTGCGGCACAGAAAAAAATGCCGCTCAGTTAAGCGGCATTTTTGCGATGAGTGCTTCCGATTGGTCGCCAGGCTCAAGAACCACCCCTCACCCTAACCCTTGCCCCATGGGGCATAGGTATCTACACATCTTCTAAGGACTGCCGAATACTGTGGCGAGGGAGCTTGCTCCCGCTGGGGCGCGCAGCGGCCCCAATAAGGCTGCTGTGGTCTTTCAGACAAAACTCAGTGAGCTGTTTTAGGGCTGCTACGCAGCCCAGCGGGAGCAAGCTCCCTCGCCACAAGTTCGGTGTGTACTGCAGAGATGTGATACCTATGCCCACGGGGCCACAAAGCTTAGTAAATATCTTTAGATATCAACGTAAAAGGTGTCTTGATCAGAATCTTGATATCCAGCCACAGCGACCAGTTGTTAATGTAATCCAGATCTATCTCAACCCGTCTTTGCATCTTGTCGATGGTGTCGGTTTCCCCGCGGCATCCGCTTATCTGAGCAAGCCCGGTTATTCCTGGCTTGATTCGGTGACGGGCCATGTAGGCATGTATCTTGCCCGTATAGTAATCATTGTGCGCGACGGCGTGTGGCCGTGGGCCGACGAGTGCCATATGCCCTTGCAGCACATTGAACAATTGCGGCAGTTCATCGATCGAGGAGCGTCGTATAAAACGCCCCACTGCAGTCACCCGTGAATCCTGCCGACTCGCTTGCTGCACATGCTTATCGTCATGCACTTGCATGGAGCGGAATTTCCAGACCTTGATAACCTTGCCGTTCCAGCCATGGCGCTTCTGTTTGAACAGCACAGGACCAGGCGAGGACAATTTCACCGCGACAGCCACGGCGATCAGCAACGGGCTCAAGCAAATGAGGGCGCAGAGCGCGATAAAACGATCCACCAACGCTTTACTCAAGGCCGCGGTAGGGTAGCTGGTCAGCGGGCTTTCATTAAGGTGTATCGCGGCTAAACCACCGACCTCACTCACCGAATGATTAAGCAGCATCATGCTGTCCAGGTCGGGAACCCAGACCACATCGACATTCAGATCAAGAAGATCAATGTACAGGGCTTCAATATGCTGCGCCTCAGTGAGTGACAGGGCGATATACAAGCGCCGAATATCATGGGCTTTAATGAGTGTGCGCAGTTCTTTCAGTTCACCGACAATCAAATTCGATCTGGCGACGCTGTTGACGGGCATTGAGTTGACTAGACCGACCAATGGAAAGTGATTTTGCTTGGAAAAGGTGTCAGCCAATTTCAACGCAATTCCGTTGGAACCGATAATCAGGCTGTTGTAATGGTGGTTGAATTTTTGATGATAGTACTGGGAGAGGTGGTGCATTAGCAGGTAAGGCAGGATCTGCACGGCATAACCCAGTAATGCCCAGGTTATTATCACCTCTTGAGAAAACAAGTCGCTTGCATTGCTGATAAAGCCGATGGCGGCCAAGCCTGCCAGGGTGATCGTCCAGCCGAACAACAGTCGAACCAAGCCATTGAAATAATGATGTCTCTTGTAGTAAACCTGAAGCGCGGAGTACACAGGTACAGAGAGCAGCACAGTCAGAATGGCTAACATTCGATAGTGAAAGCCAACTTCACTCGATTGGTAATACGCCAGCATACATAACAGCGCGACGACGCAGCTCATCGCAACGAACCACTGGCCCCAAAAGGTGAGCCCTTTAGCTACAGCTTTTCGATCGATTCGAGTATGTATCAAGGTGCAAACCCTTTGAAGATGACTTTCCGTATCGAAGTTGCTAACGACGGGGAGTTGCATGTCGCTGCGCGCTTCGTGCGTATTTATCATTCAAAACTTCCAGGACGGAAGACTGTACGATTTGCTAATGATAATAGTTTGAGGAGAGGGGGTGTCCGACGTTTTATAACGCTGTTGACAGTAGGCGCCGCTTATTATTGTTGTAAACAGTCCTGCTCTGCAGGGCGGCGGTTGTTCGATTATTCCTGCCTGGCTTTGAGATGATCAGCCGTGAAGCAGCCTATGAACCGATTTTAAATCAGGCAGTAGCCTTCACTTCTTGAACCAGGCAATAACCCCGATTTCTCACCGACCGAAACAAGCGCTCTCCATATACGTTATTAAATTTGTCCTGTAGCCTGCTCAAGCACATTTCAAGACCGCTATACTGTGAAGGGTCTCTATTGATGCCTACTATCAGCTCTTCCTTGCTGCAAACCCGGCGGTCACCCAGTACCAATTGCTTGAGTATCAGCGACTCAATAGCGGTGAGCGGGATTTGTGCTTTGGCGCTGAACAGCTGTCGTTTGTTGAGGCTGAACGACCAGACTTCAGGAATGGTGCAAGGGTTCTTTGGGCGACTGGCCTCAGGGGTAGAAAACACATCACTTCCCAATGATATTTTTTCTTCAGAGGTAAAGCCGATATACCTTGGCTTCTGATTCGCCTGGATTTTTATAAATTGATCCGGCGTGGGAAATTCCTTGGCAGGAAAGGGAGTGATGGACGACTTTTTAACCCTGCGGTCAATGCCATGCATGGCGAGATATTTGGAGACTTCCTCCTCGCTCTGTACAGATAACCTTCTGTCGATTCTTTTGGTCAGAATGTCGTTGGTAAAAACCACACGGTTTTCGGCTCGGGCACTGTTAGCTATCACACTCATACTGATAGGTCTCTGATTCAATGAGATTTTCAGGTATGAATTATCGTCCCTGAAAAAATAAAACAGCAAGCCTCTTGCCTGCCGATGAATAACACTGCTACGTGGATCAAATCCGATGGTACTGCTGTTTTGTATCTAAAAACCGTTGGGGTCAACGGGTATGTCGAAGCTCACTGCATTTTGTTGTCACGAGATGACGCCCCGGCACAGCCGATAGCCAAAGCCGCGAACGCTGTGAATCAGTTCAATCTTGTAAGCGGTTCTGATCTTGGTGCGTAGCCGGCTGATGGTTTTTTCCAGGGCGCGCGGATCATAGAATATGACATTCGGGTCCAGAGCTTTGGCAATATTGTCCTGGCTCAACACGTGTTGCGGTGCATTGATCAGTGCGTCAAGAATCGTCATCTCGGTATAGGAGATTTCCAGTTTTCTGGCGTTCTCGGACAAAAGGAGTCGCGTGCGATCCAGGGTCAGTTGGATTCCTGGTTTCCAGACAGAGTCGTGGAATAGTGTTGAAAGTAAATTGACTCTTTCTGTCTGATCGCCTGACAATTTTACACAATGGTCAGCGCCGGCAAGATAACAGTTCACACCTGTAAACGACTTGGGGTGTGTGAATAACATGAAAACACTGGCTACTGGGTTTACCAGGCGGATATTCTCTACCAGATCAAGGCTTTCATTGACGGCTGCAGGACCATTGATCTCGATAAAAATAGCGTCCACGGAGCCAATATCACATAGCTGGTCCAGTGGCTCGAAAGGAATTGACGCGTCAATGTGTAAAGCTCCTGAAACAGTCAACTGCTTCAAGCTTTCGGCCAAGGCTGGCGTGCGCGTAAAGGTCAAAATGGCAGCGTCCTGCTTGTTGGAAGTGCATCCTGCGGTAACCATATCATCTAACTCAAATGCTTAGAGGCTCAATAATGTTGCCATATAAGCTTGGTATGCTATTCGACATTTTATAACATTTCGAGGCTAAAAATACGCCGGTAATCGCCCGATTCCTTTGGGGGATCGCGGGTAGTGTGCATGCCTCATCAATAAAAAATTGACGTCAAGTTACTTGCTCAAGGGGGTTCAGAATGATTCTGGATGAATGGACCCATTGATAGTGTGGATATATGGCAAAGTGATTTCATAGTCTAGCGAGTGCAAAGCGATATTGTCCAATGATTAATGGTTGATATATCTATGCAAGATAGACATAGCCAACTGATTGACCGGAATATTTTTCTAGCGGACGCCGGAAGTTGAGGGCCGTAGTTTCAAGCAATTCATTTGAATCGATTCCTGGCGGGCGATCTGAATCGAAGAGAGGATACGATGACGAGTAACGGTGTCTCTACGTCCATTTGAGTGATGTCGTCCCTGGCCTGCTGTGTCCTCCCCATCGCCTGAGTCAGGGGTGTCGTCGACTCATAGGCATGAACAGCGCGCTGCCGTACGCATTCATGCGCACATTTAGATGTCGTTAATTTCGTTGATTATACGTTTCAGCATCTGAACTTTATAAGAAAAATCTGCAAATTTCTACAAGCGTACGTTTGTTTCGCTCAGCCAGGGCGGCATTCAAGGTGGCGCTGACATGTCGCGAGGCCACCATTGCCCCTCGAATTTGCGGTTTAACGCTACAAACGTGCAGCTAACAAGCGGGATCTTCGCTCCGATTACTCCCGCGTCCAGCGCCACGCAAGCATCAAACCAATCAATACCCCGACGCCATTGGCCAAGGCGTCATAAGCCGATGCCGTGCGCAGCGGCAGCAATTCTTGCGCATATTCAATCAGGATCCCCGTCAGCAGACAACCCAAGACGATCCATCGCAGCTTGACCCGCAGGAAAGCCAGCCGGCAACTGAATGACAAAGCGAGAAAACCAAGCAAATGATGCAGCTTGTCTTCCTGGGCAAAGGCTTCGGGAATCGGCTGCGCACGCAATCCGGCATTCAGCAGTATCCCGCTGATACCGATGAAAAACAGTACGCGTACCCAGAAGGGCAGTTGTATGACACGCTGGAATAACAGACTCATTCGGTGATTTTCTCGAAGTTTCTATAGAACGCATCGCTGTTGCGGCCATCGGTCATGGTGTGCAGCGAATACTGGCGGTTAAGGCGCGCACCACCATCGCGGGTCAGCGGAGCCCAGACCAAACTGGCGCGGCGCATCGTCGAAACACTCATCAACTCGTCGAACGGGATGGAGATATAGATCCCTTTATCAAAGCTACCTTCGCCATATTCTTCTTTCGAGGCCGTAGTACGGGTGACCCAGCCACCGAACTTCACGCCGTTACTGAACTCATGGGACAGATCGATCGTGGTCCCCCAATCGCGGGCCAGATAACGTCCGACACTGACCGCTGCCTGCAACTCGAAGGGTAGTTCAGTATAGGTGGTGATGTGGCCCGTCAAAGTCTTGTACCCGCGCAGGCCAAAACCCTGGTCAAAGTCACGCTGCTGTACATAGTTCAAATCAGCACCCACGGC
This sequence comes from Pseudomonas sp. LBUM1658, assembly GCF_059716055.1. Classification (NCBI taxonomy): domain Bacteria; kingdom Pseudomonadati; phylum Pseudomonadota; class Gammaproteobacteria; order Pseudomonadales; family Pseudomonadaceae; genus Pseudomonas; species Pseudomonas sp. LBUM1658. Next base: position 3,903,509 of record NZ_CP166798.1, on the reverse strand, counting down.
CCAGCGCTCGCCCATGGGGCGGTACAACAACTCACCGCCGACCCCGGCGAACATCGATTCCAGATAACCGCCATACACCATGCCATACAGGTCCTGGTCCAGCTGCCGGGCATGGTTGAGCTGAAAGGCCGGCATCGTCACGTCAGAGGTGATGATGTACTTGCGCAAATCACTGCGCACCCGGGGCATGTTGCTCGGCGCGTCGTAGGTAAAGTCGTCGAAGTTGTTCAGTAGATTGACGCTCAGGCCACCGCTGGTCCAGGTGCTGCGGGTGAAGCGGTATTCGGCCTCCACATCGGCGCTGAACTGGTACAGCACAAAACCGTCAGGGCCACCAATGTTTTGCTTGTAACCCAAACCGAAACCATAGGTAAACGGCTCCAGCGCCTGGGTGTACAGAGTGTTTTCCCGGTGTGGCGTGGCCCGGTTCAGCTCGGTGGTGCGGTGCAGGTCGGTCAGGTCTTGTTGGTTGTTTACCACGGCACGGAAGGTTTCCCTAGGTACGCTGACTTCTTCCACCGGCATGTCATAACGCTTGTTGACCAGGGTGAACCAGTCGATCTCGTCATTCGCGCTGTTGTCCAGAATCCGGCTGGCCCGGCCTACGCCCTTGGCCGAATAGAAATAACGCGACTGCTCGCCATACACCAGCAGCTCGGAATCGCGCTGAGTAATGCGTTCGACCTTATAACCGGCATTGCTTTCCAGGCGTTTGGAAACCCTGGCCCAGTCGACCTCGCTGAGCGGCATGCTCGGCGCCTGTGCCGGGAGCGCTTCGGCAGGGGCGTCGTAGCGTTTGACTGGTGCCTTGCGGCTGACAAAATTGGTATGCAGCGTGATGCCAAACAACGCGGTATTGCCGCGCTCCCAACCGGCCGTCAAATCGATAGAGTCGCTGAGCTTGTAGACCGCGCCGATGTTTATCGGTGAGTCCTGCTCTTGGTTGTTACCTTGAGGTTCATGCTGGTAGTCGTTGCCGTCAAATTCGAGTTTCAGGCTCAAGGGCGACCAGGGCGTTTGATAAGTCACGCCGCCAAACAACGAAGGCGAGCCGCGGAAATACGCGCTGGTGTTGACGTCGCCCGCAGTCGTGCTTTGCGGGCGTGTATCAAAGCGCTCATCGATGTACCCCAATGGATTGTCGAAATCCCCGCGGTTACCGATATAGCCCCAGGCAATCCCCAGGCTGAAATCCAGATTGTTGTAACGCTTGTTCGCTACAAAATATTCGCTGGAAAAAAAGCCGGTACCACCGATATCGCGAAAACCGAGCGCGACCTCGGGCAGCCAATGGCTTTCTTGCCAGAGGCGCGCTTTGGCATCGACCGCCTTGTCTTTATAGCTCTGGTCGCCACTGAGTGACTCTGGTCCGTATTTACGGTTGCTGATGGATGTATAACGAAAAGACCCTTCGAGCCACTCAAGGGGCTGCAATGAAAGGCTATAGCGAGAATAAGGGTCGGTGCGGTTGGCGTTCAGGCTCAATTCACCGGCCGGGGCCATTCGCGCGGTAGGGGTTTGCAACAACCCCACGCCACCGAAATCATTCTGGGTAAAACGCGGCTCGCCATGAGCCAGACTGTAGGGCAGCAACACTACGGCGGCAAAACGTAACTTCAAGGGGCCACCTCGGCCAGCGGTTGGGTGGCGAGAAACCGGGCCAGTTGCTCGTTCAAATCGGGAGTGGGCAGATCGGGATCATCGTTGCGTACCGGCACCAGGATCCTGCTGCCCGCGACGGCAAACACCCCATCCTCGCGGTTCCAGCCGGCGATGCCGACTCGCTTTACCTGGCCATCGGGATTTATCAACCACAGGTAATCAGCCTCTGCGTCGGTCACTGGCAGACAGCTTTCGAGATATTCACGGGCCTGCAGCGGGGCGCTATAGGGCAGTGTGCAGGACTGTTCCACTGCGCCCACTACAGTGACCGTGGTCGGGCGGGGCGGGTAAACCAGTTGGTCGCCATCGCTGAGCAGGTAGTTGCGAACAAAGCCAACCTCCAGCGCCACCGGGTCGAGTGCCGCGAATCTACGGCCAGTGACAGGCAATCGACTGACCTCTTCAAACAGCCGTCCAGAGAGGGCCGCAAGGTCGCTTTGCTCTTTGAGCAAGGCGCCCCGTTGCAGCATCTTCAGATCGAACAGCACGCCGGCTTTCAGGCGATTCTGCTGCTCCAACAACGGCTGGTGCAGCCAGGCGGCGGCCAGCCAATAACTTTCGGCGTTCGGCCGGGCCTGGCTGACCACATCCAGCAAGCGAGCACCCGGCACGAATGGGATGGATCCGTCGTTTAGTACATCACCCGTCACCGTGACAGCGGCCTGACTCAGTGCAGAACTGGCCAGCAACAGACAAGCCGACAGCGTTTTCGAATACCTCACCGGGCCGTCTCCCAGTCAGGACGCAAATGCACAATCTTCAAGAAAAGCTCCGGCGTCAGATGTTGTTCGCTCTGCAGGATCAAGCCGTCGTCCGGGCGGACCCAGAAACGGTTGGTGGCGTGAAATCCCAGCTCGGGGATGTCGATGCGTTCGTCTATGCGCTGCAGCGCATAATCCTGATCCAGAATGGTCACGGTCTCGATGTCTTGGCGACTGAACTGACTGTTGACCGCCAGTCCGATCCGCTGACCCTGATAGAGATCGATCCAGCGGGTGCTGCGGTAACCGTCGGGCAGTAGCTGCAAGCCGCGCTTGAACGGCGACTCGCCGTCGAAGACTGTGCCGTCCAGATTGATACCCAGCCCGACGCTGCGCACCGCCAAACCGTTGCGCATCAACAACACCTGCTTGCCGGAGGCGACCCAAAACTCCAGGTCGCCCTGCTGGCGAAGCCTGGCCATTACCCCTTCGCTGGCGTCGGTGGTGACCTTGATCTGCGCATAGGGCACTGCTTGCACCTGCGCCGGAGTCAGCTGCAGTGGCTCGACGCCCCGCGCAGTGGCTTTAAAGGTATCGAGGGAGGCCTGCATCAAGGGACTGCAGCCAGACAAGAGTAAAGCCAGCGCCAGGCATGAGCGGTTACGAAAAATTTTCAAAACGGCTCAAACCTTATCGGCTGCTGGCTTCACTGAGATTGTTTTGCGCCGCTGCTCCGGTACCCAGAATGCTCGCCGAAGGTACCAGCTGGCTGATCAAGCGGTTCCAGCGAGTCACCCCTGCCGGGCCGACGTAGACAATATCCTGGGGCTGCAAATCGAAGCGGCTGGCGAGGGCAAAAGCGGTGGGTGATTTGGCGTCCAGCTGAAAGACTTTGGCTGGCTCAGTTTCAAGGTTATCGGCGCCCCGAATCACATACAGCGCATTGCCATTGGAGGTGGTCTGGTTCATCCCGCCGACCGATCCGATCACATCCGCCAGATTCATCAGGCTGGTTTTGAACGTGAGCGCCCGTGGCTGGGTGACCTCGCCCATGACATAAATCTTTTTCCGGTCGTTGTAGGGCAGGTACAACTGATCGCCGTCTTTCAAATAGACGTTATGCAACTGCGAACCTTTGCTGTTGAGCGAATCCAGGTCCAGGTGATATTCACGTCCATCGCGGTTCAACGTCAGGCCGGACAGGTCCGCATTAAATGGGTCGACAGTGGCGGCACCGACAGCTTCGATCACACTGAGCGGTGAAGTGGTGATGGGCTGTTGACCGGCTTTCACGACAGCACCGGAAAGGATGATCTTCTGACTGGCGAAGCGCAGAACGCTCAAATCCACCTGAGGGCTGTCGATGAATTGCGCGAGGCGCTCGGCGATAAACCCGCGCAGCTCCTCGATGGTTTTACCCGCGGCTTGAATATTGCCGACATAAGGGTAAAACATAGTGCCATCCGGGCGTACCAGGCGACCGTTGGCATCAATTTGCTGTTGTGGTCCAGATGGGGCCGTCAACTCCGGGTGATCCCACACGGTGATGTACAGCACATCATTGGCACCAATCCGATAGGCCCCCGGCTTGAACCCCAATAACTCGGCCGGCACTGAAGCTTGCACTTTTGTCGCCGCGTTCTGGGCAATCAGTTTGGGCGTTATCGGAATCAACTCGACCCGACTGCTTTCCGGTGAGCCATCACGGCCGATCTCACTGGTATCCAGGTATTGACCGGGCGCGAACATACAACCTTGCAGGGCAACGCCTGCAAGCACAGCGAGCGACAAACTACGAATCATGATGGGGGACACTTGTGGAGGGAACACAACAAAACCAACCCCCCGGATTGCTCCGGGTGGTTGAGGGCGATCGACCTGACGGTGGGCTTAGCGGGTACCGGTGGTCCCGCTAGTGCCAGTGGTGCCACCGCCATTGTTGTTGTCACCGCCGCCCCCTTTACTGGCTGACAGCGCAGCGGCCCCAGCGGCAACAGCGACGCCAATACCGACGGCAGTCGCTGTGGCTACGCCGCCAAGCACACCTGTCGACGCGGCCAAAGAAGTACCTGTTGCAGACCCTGCCGGTGCGGCTGAAGCAGAAGATGGCGCAGAAGGCGCAGAAGAAGCAGGAGGCTCAGCGGCCAGGGCAGAGGCACTCAAGGCAAGCATTAGCGCGGAAACAAATAATTTGCTCATGGGAAATTCCTTTTGATTACATCGTCTGTATTGGCGTTGATACTTGAGCGCGTAAGTGCAAGGTTACGAACTTCGAGCATTCGTTATGCTTGAAGCATCGTGATGGCGTCGGGCGCGACCAACGTGACACTCGAGTGATTTCTTACCGGCATTCATTTTTGCAATATCACCTTTAGAATACCTGCGCAGGGCACCTGAAGTTGCTGACGTTTTCTAACATGCCCGCTGACCCGGCTCTGGTTATGGGGATGTGGTGCACAACTGATGACTTGCCTGATCTTTCACCATGGCAGAGTTCTATAGAAATTATCGGCCATAACCCTGTGGATTGCCTGCCTGCCAGCGCCAGGTATCGGCCATCATTTCCGGCAAGTCACGCTGGGCCTTCCAGTCCAGCTCATGGGCGGCTTTTTCCGGGTCTGCCCAGCACTCGGCAATATCCCCGGGGCGACGCTCAACCACTTGATAAGGTACTGCTCGACCACAGGCCTGCTCGAATGCCTGAATCATTTCCAGCACGCTGTAGCCAATACCGGTGCCCAGGTTCCAGATGTTCACACCGGTCTTTTGCGCAATAGCCCGTAGCGCACTCAAATGCCCATCAGCCAGATCCTGCACATGGATGTAGTCGCGCACCCCGGTCCCATCCTGCGTCGGGTAATCGGCACCGAACACCGATAGCTGCTTGAGTTTGCCGATGGCTACCTGGCTGACATAAGGCAGGAGATTGTTCGGCAGGCCATTAGGGTCCTCACCAATCATTCCGCTTTGGTGGGCGCCTACCGGATTAAAGTAGCGGAGCAGGGCAATGCTCCACCGCGGCTCCGATTTCGCCAGATCCTGCAACAGTTCCTCGACCATCAGCTTGGAGCGACCATAGGGATTGGTGGGCACGCCAGTAGGGAAATTCTCCCTGATTGGCATCTGCGTCGGCTCGCCATACACCGTGGCGGAAGAGCTGAACACCAGATTGAAAACTCCGGCGTGGGCCATCGCTTGGCACAGGGTGATACTGCCTGCGACATTGTTCTCATAATAGTCGAGCGGTTCGCGGACACTTTCCCCCACAGATTTCAAACCGGCGAAATGTAATACCGCGCTGATTTCATGGGAAGCGAACAGCTCATCCAGCAACGCACGATCGCGAATGTCCCCCTGAATAAATTCGGGCACTTTGTCACACAGAATCCCCACTCGGCGAAGCGACTCCACCGAACTATTACAGAGGTTATCCAACACTATTACGTTGTATCCCGCTTCGAGCAAAGCGAGTGTGGTGTGCGAACCGATGTAACCGGCACCGCCCGTCACCAGAATTTTTCCGGTCAAAGGAATGAGTCCTTTCAAATGAAGACTAAGAGAGGGAAAACTGAATCTGAACTTACGCGCGCCAAGAGCGCCGAGAGGACAACTAGGACCGCTTGAATTTTTCTTTGATGAGCAACCAGGCAAACTTGCTGTTCGTGGTCAAGTAACGCTTCCACATTCTGCCGGGCTCCTGGATGACACGGTAAAGCCATTCCAGCCCGTACTTCTGCATCCATTGCGGTGCGCGTTTTACCTTCCCAGCGACCACATCGAAGGTTCCTCCCACCCCCATGACGAAGGTGACACCCAACCGATCGCGCCAGCGGTTGATAAAGTTTTCTTTCATGGGCGAGGTAATGGCGACGAATAACAGTTGCGCACCTGAGGCGCGAACTTTCTCGACCAGTGCGGCTTCGTCGTCCCAAAAATACCCATGGTGATAACCGGCGACTTTCAGCCCGGGGTAAAGCGCCTTGACTTTACTGGCGGCGCTGGACACGACTTCGTCCCTGGCGCCCAACAAAAACACCGAAAATTGATTGGCCGCACTCATCTTCAGCAACTCATGAAACAGATCGACACCCGCGACCCGCTCAGGCACCGAGTGGCCGAGAAAGCGAGCCCCCAATACCACGCCCATACCGTCGATATTAATGATGTCGCACGAGCGAACGGATTCGCTCAGCTGAGGGTCGTCTCGCATGTTTACCAGCTTGGCGACATTCACTACCACATGCTGGGTGAAGTGGTCGGCAGTTATTGCGCTGCGAATGGTTTCGACGGTTTTATCCATGGACGCGACATCCATGGGGCAACCTAAAACTTCAATTCTTCGCATGATTAATCTCGGCACGGTATCGGTTGTAGAAAGCCAGCGAGTAATACGCCCAGGCCTGGGTCCAGCGGGTGTAGTTGATACGGTTGGTTAGCCAGCGGGTCTGCTGGTAAACGAATTGGCCTTTGTCAGGCAGATACAACAAGTGGATGGCGCGCCGAACCACCTTGTCGCACAACTGCAAGTCCTCGGCAGTGCCACCGACTTTGAGCAGCGTGAACACGGCTTGAGCAAAACTGTGCATGTCGATCGGGTACAAGCCGTTGTTGTAGTAACGGGCCGTGCCGTGTTCGGTGAAAAAGGTCTCCACGTAATAGGCATAACCCTTGCGAATGCAGTCATCGAACTCGCTGTCTGCCGTGGCCTCGCGCAGCAGGCACAGCGCTTCCAGGTTGTAGCCAGTATGGAAACCGTCGATAAACTGATGGTGGTGGCGGGCGCCATAGACCCAGGAGCCATCAACGGCTTGTTCCTGTATCGATTGACGGGCAGCCCGCAGCGCTTGAGCAACAAGCTCTTCGTCACCGAGCTGTTTTCCGGCAAAGGCACACCAGGCCGCGCCCCACAGGCTGGCGTTATGCACAAAAGCCTGTTCGCCGGGAATGTACGCATAAAAGCAGCGACCTCCCGCTTCGGTATACAGCTCTGTCGAGATAAAGCGTGCGGCGTCCAGGGCTATATCAATCAAGGACTGGTCTGCCATGACCGTCCCCAACTCGTGCAGCGCCCGAGCCACATAACAGGTAGTGATGATATTTGGCTTGCCCGCGGGAACGTAGAAAGCGCGGGCTTGCCAATCGAAGTGATAACCCCAGCAGCTGTGGGACCACTGTTGTGGATCGCTACGCTGAGTCAACAGCCACGCAGCCAGCTCGCGTGCCTGCTGCAGATAGTCGGCCGTACCGGTGCGGCGGTAGTCCTGCAGCAAACCAGAGATGAATAAGCCGACACCTTTCGGATTGCGCTTTTTCGGTACCCGCAGCAACGGGCGCAAATTGATCGGTGAGCGTTTACCGAGCTGCAGCCATGCCAGGCGCACCCATTCATTGCGATAGAGGGGGGTGGCTTGCAGCAGAGTGCTATTGAGTGAGTCGAAGGGGTCGTAGCCGGCGAAGTGGTCGGCTCGAATAGAGTGGAGAAGCTTTGAGTTCAGAGCAATCAGGTCATCCATATCGACTACAGGGACATTGCTGTCCCTTGATCCATGTTAATCAGCGGTCAGAACGGCGGTATCCACAGCCAGCAGCACGCCCAGCGCGAGGGATTCCACCGCCATCACCGTCGCGAGACTGGTTGCCATCAGGCAGTTGTAATCGACACAGGGATTGCCGGTTTTCAGACCTTCAAGCCACGCAGCGATCATGCTTTTCTGGCCCTTGTCCTGAACGCCCAGTTTGAGGTTCTTAACATTGCTATCGCCACTGAACAGGGTGACTTCTTTGAAGTCGTTGATCTGTGCGCTATAGCCGCCACCGAAGACTTCGACATATTCCTTTGCCATTGCCTTGGAACCGTCTGCGGTGTAGGTGATGTTGGCGATGCTGCCATTATCAAAAGTCAGAGACAGGCAGAGATTGTCATTCAGCAAGGCAGATTTTTCCGCCTTGCTGGTGCCCACCGCATACACGGTTTTTACGTTGCTCCCGACCAGCGCCGACGCCAGATCAATGAAGTGGCAACCTTCGCCAATCATGCGTCCACCGCCCACTTGAGGGTCCTGAATCCAATGATTGGTCGGAATGGCACCCGCGTTGATGCGGATGTTGACCACTAACGGGCTTTTTACCGACGCGAAGTGCTCGATCACGCGTTGGGTGGCCGGTGCGAAGCGGCGATTGAATCCGACCATCACCTGGCTTTTACCCGAGCGACCATAAGCCGAGTGGATTTCGCTGAGTTGCTCCACCGACAAGGCCAGTGGTTTTTCTACATACACATGTTTGCCGGCATCCAGAGCATCGCGTACCGCCGCCCCGTGAGTGTCGTGGCGGGTGGTGACAACGATGGCATCCGTATCGCCCTGCAGCAACTCGGCATAACTGCCCGCACAGAAGGCAAAGCCGAATTGTTTGGCAACGCCTTGTGCTGATCGTCCACTGGCAGTGACCAGCCCGCTAAATGCCACCTGATTGCTCGACTGCAGGGGTGGCAACAGGCTGGCAGTGGCGTAATTGCCTGCGCCGTAGAAGGAGAGTTTTACCTTTTCGCCGTTGACAGTTTCAGGCTTGACGCTGATCCGGGACGACTCGTTCAACTTGAGCGCTACGGGATTGTATTGCAGCAGAATGCCCAGATAGGGCTCGGTCTTGTTGCCTTCGATCAACTGGTAGGCATGGGCCGCTTCATCCACTGAAAAGCGGTGAGTGATGAGCCCCTTGATATCCAGCCTGCCCTGAGAAACCAGCGTCAGGAAGGTTTCCATATTGCGCTGCTCGGTAAAGCGCACGTAGCCATAGGGGTAGTCGTTTCCGCTCTCTTCATAGAAAGGGTCATAACGCCCAGGGCCATAGGAACGGGAAATAACGACGCTGATTTCCTTCTTGAAATAGTCCTCGCGCGGAATATCCATACGTACTGCACCCACCACCACCACCCGGCCTTTTTCACGGGTAACGGCACCACACATTTCAATAACCGCATTGCTGGAAGTGCCTGCGCAAACAAGCACGCCGTCCACTCCGTGTCCGGCTGTGAGCGCATGACAAATACCCGCCACATCCCCACCAGGAGGAACGGCTACGGCGCCATAACTTTCGGCCCGCGCCACTAGTGCCGAATCGAGGTCGGTGCCAATCACGTTGCAGCCATTGGCCTTGAGTAGCTGCACGGCGATCTGCCCTAGCAAGCCCAAGCCCACTACCAGGAAGGTTTCACCCAGTAGAGGCTCCGCCAAACGCACGCCTTGCAGGGCAATCGAACCCACGGTAGTGAATGCCGCTTCTTCGTCAGAGACGTTATCAGGAATCTTCACCACCAGATTCTTGGGAACGGCCACAAACTCGGCATGGTTCGCGTAATCCGCACCACCGCAGGCTACGCGATCACCTGGCTGAATGCCTTCGACTAACCCACCGGCCGCAACCACCGTCCCTGCGCAGCTATAGCCAAGCGGGGAAGGGGAGTCGAGGCGCGAATTGACCGTCTGCAGGGTTTTCTTCAGCCCTTCGGTACGGATCTTGCCGATCACTTGTTTCACCAAGTCCGGGCGAGCCTTTGCTTTTTGAAGCAGGCTTTTCTTACCCATATCGATTTTGGTTTTTTCAGTGCCCGCGCTGATAACCGAAGTACTATTGCGCACTAACACGAACTTGTCCGTAAGCGCCGGAACTGGAACTTCGTTGATTTCGACAACGCCCGTGCGTAGGGTTTGGGTGACTTGTTTCATTCTGGCCTCAATAACAGTTGAACTTTCCCTCGCGGGGTTCGAATAGGGGAATCAATTTGTGAGAATCTAACCTCAAAAAACGCGTTGGCGAAGTCAAACAGTTCCGCCCAATTGGTGCGGGTTTCTTTAGAAGAAATTAGGATTTCAATCTTGCCGGGAGATAACTGCCTGACCTGAACATGTTCGCTATGGTCGAAAGCCTTGTGGTGGCGACCAAAAATAAGACCTGTGAGCGAAATACTCCTCCCCTTAAGATCTATGACACTTTCGCTGTTACGACCCTCCTTAATTCGAAAGCTTTCCAATAAACCATCTCTAAAAGTCGGGTCGATCAAATCTCCGGTGTCGTAGCGAATCAGGGGCGTCGCGAAATTATGTGTCGAGGTGGCGATTAATCGATGTGAGTCGCCCTCAGGCACGGCTTCGGCAAAACCATAACTATGGAAGGGGTAGTAGACACCGGAACCAGGTTCTCGCTCAGGTGCGAGTACTGCCATTTCAGAGTGACCATACCAGGATATTGATTTAAGACCGCAATGTTGCTCGATATAATTACGGTACTGAGGGGCGGGGTACTCGGATCCGAGAAACACCCCTTGAACCTTGCTGAGCAGAATCTCGAATAGTAATGAGTCAACACTCTCAAGCTCGCGAAGAAAACTGAAAACCGAACTTGGATAACCATGGATCCACTTAATGTTTCGTTTTGTAATTAACTTTTGGCAAGCAGCAAGATTTTCTTGTAATGGTGCATAAGCATTAATCAAGAACTCGTTCTGATTAAAGTTATACTTGTAATAATGATTCCCGATATTTTTACCACGGATGGTGATTTTTTCATCGGTATAGCGATACCCCAGCGTTTCCCATATGGAATGCATATGTGCCCATTCTCTGGCATAGGCTGCTTTTTCCAAGTAGAAATTCAGTGGCTGGCCAGTCGTACCGCCCGTATTGCTTTCTTTTAAAGCAAGACTGGGAATGCTGCGGTCAGTCAATGAGAATTTTTGTAGGTTTGCTTTTGTAACTATTGGGACTAACGCTATATCTTCGATGGTTTTGAATCGCTTAGGCTCGAATCGCATTTCTTCATAGAAATTTTGATAAAACATTACGTTAAGTTGAGCATGTGAAAGTATTTTTTTAATGTTTGTGTAATGTTCTTTTTTTTGAGTATCAACCGTAGTTAAGACTTTTGAGTTTTTACTAAAGAAATTATATGCGCCTCCTAGCCTGAGGTTCATTGGAATTTTCCCTAGGGTTCGCCCAATAGGGTAAGGGATATGGTCTGCAAATTTCTTCAAATTTTCTATCATGGTATTATGATCGCTCTAATATTTGCTCTAAAGTTAAAGCGAGTTTTTTCTCAAAAATATCCTGAGTATATGTTGACAAGAATTTTTCACGGCCGGATTGAGCGCATGCTTCGGAGTATTCTTTGTTTGTTATGTGTTTAATCATGGCATCAGCCAAGGCTGCTGGTGAAGCATCAGAAAGTATCTCGCCCGTTACCCCGTGATCAATAATTTCAGCTATGGCTCCTTCGTTGGTAGAAATAACAGTCAAGCCAGCGGCCATAGCCTCAAGAATTGATAATGGAAAACATTCATTTTTAAATCGGGTAGGTAAAGTGAAAACGTGTGCCGAGCACAGTTCCTGTATTTTGTCTTTTCCATAACGAGGCCCCAGTAGCTTTATGTTCTGGTGCGTCCCTTGTATTATAAGTTCCTCCAGTTCACGAAAATAAACTTCGTCATTGTGTTTGCCAACTATTTTCACCTGGAAATAATTCTGATATTTCGTATCAATTAATTGAGTGGCGCGAATAACAATATCGGCCCCTTTGGAGCGAATAAGATTTGAAAGATAAACAAAGGTGAAAATGGGGTCTTTCTGTATTGTTGCTGTAAACTCGATCGAGTCTATGCCGTTAGCGATTGCTGTGACCGTTCTAGAGTGATCTCGTACTTTTGCTATATCCATAAACAAACTTTCAGCAAGATGAATTATATCGACTTCTTTAAATACCCATCGATAAAGCTTTTGCTTGAAAAATGATTTTTTAATTTCATTTCCGATTCCCTTGCCGTGTAGGTGATACACAAGTTTCCCGCCGAGGACCTTTATGATAACCGCTATAAGCCCGTCTTTGTAGAAAGCTAAGCCATGTGGGCTGAGGGTAAGGTAAACGAGATCAGGCTTAAATTTTAGATAGAAATAAACTGAGCGAAAAAATATTGCAAAGAAAGAAAGCACCTTCCTACAGCTAAACTGGCCAATATCCGCAAGGTCTTTCGCTGGTGAAATATTTACATAATGCGTTTTGAATTTTGTATTGATGAGGTTGCTGTCCTGGATGCTTTTATTTACAACGGATGCTCCATGAACTGGGGGGGGTAATTGCATAAGGAAAAGGATTTTTGATATGGCCATATACACCGCGAGCAATGGAATGTTATATATTGATAGTTAAAGTTTGTGTCATTTCGGTGTTGAATAGCCTCGCCTGAACTGTTTTTATCTTGTCAGGTCTTCATCTGGGTCTACGGTGTTATTAATCTGTCCTCATCAGATTTGTATCTGCTTTACTAGTTGTGATGCGTGTTTTATAAGTTTTCACGAGTCGGTTGAGGTTTCGTAATGACGATGTTTTACAGTTTGTGGTGGCCGATTTCCACTATTTCTTTGAGCGGTTTCGGTCTTTGGAATAAAGAGCATAACCACCATAAGTATAATAACAGGGGAGTGTACGGAGATAGAGTTGTAGGACGATACCATTACAAATGTGCTGCTTAACAGAATTATGTGGGGTTTCCAGATTTTGTAATGCTTTAAGTTTGCAATTACTAACAAGAAAGAAGCCGCCAATCCAATTACGCCAAGCTCAATAACTAGAGCGACCCATGGTATTTCTATCGCGTTATAGAAACCTATTTCTCCAGCATAGGCGCCTGAGGCTCCAATTCCATGCCCCAGTAAGTTTTCTCGAATAATTCCGGGGATATATTCAAATAATGCCGTTCTGACTACATTTGAACCTTCGCCATTCATAAATCTGCTTAGGATTTGATCAAATAAACCTACGATATAGCCAACTAAAGTCGCGAAGCTCATTACACCCAGACCGATAGCATCTCGCGCGGATAATCGAAGTCCAACGTGTTTAAATAACAATATTAAAATCGTTATAGCAATGCCGGCTCTACTTCCTGCGCTCAGTACTCCTAAAGTTAGGATGCAGGTATAGATCCAGTACCTTTTGTTGGCTCGTTCTAACGAGGCTAGACCCATTATATATATTGTTGCTCCTATAAGTGGGTGTCCGATTGTAGATGTACTTCGGTGAAACGAACTATTCCACTGTGTTGAAATCCATTCCATTTGAGAGAAGACAGAGTTGAGGAGTATGTTTTTTTGTAATAAAAACTCTACAATCCCGTAAATTGCTGCGATGGAAACTAGGCCTATCAGTTTTTTGCTGGAACTGGCTCTTATGCGATGACTTTCATTGGTTACAATGTATAGGGCCATTGCAGGAGCAATATAGTTGTCAAAGATGGTTCCTAGGCCTACATATCCATTCCTGAATATGGTTAAGCAAAGTATGGCTAATATATATGCTATGGTCATTCCGTAAGTCAAAGTTATAAGCGGTTTTTTTCCGAAGGAAATTCTTGCAGATAGATAGATAACAAAAACAAAAAAAGTATAAAGGGCAAATGGAGATACTTTGGATATGAAGTATCCTGGAAATGAGGTTGTGAGGAACTCAAGAGGGAAAAATAAAATCATAATCCCCATCCCAACGATAAATCGATTACCTACATTCTTGAGGAGTGTCCATATGGCGAGAGCAAATGAAAAGATAAGTGAAACTAACCCTAATAACATATGGCTTACTCAGTTGAAAATTACAAGGTGCTATTCGGATTGTTCTAGTGATTTTTGATAATGTATAGATACGTCGCCCCAAGTGGGGATGCATGATCTAATTGAGGGGTCGAACATGTCTTTGGAGTCTATAGCCTTTAATAGGGCTGCATATAAGCATGTTGGAGTTTGCTCGTCGTACTTAAATACTGTTGCATCCTCGCCTATTAAGTCCAGAACTCCGGCCTTTTTATAAGACACCACCTTGCATCCCCTCGAATATGCTTCCAGTATCGCTATCCCGTAAGTTTCATATAGTGACGTGGATAAAATTATGTCGCAGTCATTATATTTTTCGATTATTTCCGAGTGGGCCAGTGTTGGGTAGTAATAAACTGCGATGTTTTGTTGTACTATAATGTCGTCAGTTTCACTGATCCCTATAAGATGAATTTTTATTTTCTTACCCTTGAACTCAAACGGATGTTGAAGAAACTCTCGCATGAGTGCGTAACCTTTTTCTAGACGTTTGCCTCCGACATAAATTATATCGATTGTTAGCTTTTTCGTCCGATCAGGAACGGCTAAGTGCTTGACAGATTCCACTACACCATTAGGGATCACTATTGATTTTTCCCTTTGATGATAATGATTTAAGTTCGAATAAAAAAAATCTCTCATGAACATAGTTGATACAAATACGATGCTACTACTTTGCTGTAATAAGAAATTCTGAAGATGTTGCAATAGCTTCTTTTTTATTGGGCTTGTTACTTCTTTCCCCATTTCGCCGTGAAGAACGAAAAATATTTTTTTCCCTGTTTTTTTATAGATAATTATTTGGGCGAAATAAATAATAGGCAAGAGATTTGCACTGTTTATTATTACGGAGTCATACTTTTTAAATGATTTTAATAAGTGGTTCTTGAAGTTTAATTTTGAGATGTAAGTTATATGGGTGCTGCTACTTTCGAGTTTGTTAGTGAGGTTTTCTGAGAATACAGACGGCCCGTTGTTTTGATTTATGTCTGGTCCGAGAAATAAAATATTTTTCATTATTTATACCCTGTTTTACTATGTTCGACTTCTTTTGCTAGCGATTGAGGCTGATGAAGGTTTTTAGGCATATCCCGGATGGCTCTTGAAATTATGAAAAGCTTTGCGGCAACTAATGTGCCGCTCTGTAATATAAAGGCGAATATTACGGCGTCAATTGAATAGTGGGCAGCAAGGAGATAGATAGTTGTCAAATAGACAGTATTTGAAGCTATAAGAATATAAGCAGTTTGTCTCATTTTTCCGAGAGATACACATAGTGGATGGACCCAGATAAAGCATAGTGCTAATGATTGAACTGTGAGGTAGGTAATTAATTCGTGCTTGTATGCAGAAAGCTCATTTGAAAAGGCATATTTGTTTATTGGCGTAAAACCTACAAATATGGAAGTTACGAGAACTGCTCCACATGAAAAAATTGCGACTGATAAAATGGTTGATAGCTTAATTAGTTCTGTGATTTTCTTTTCGTATAAAAGTTTTGAATATTCAGGAAATATAACCTGATAAATTGGTGCGGCAAATTGACCGGCTACTTGGCTTAGTTTTTTGATAATGTCAAGCACGCCGGTCACTTCCAGACCTATAAGTGAAGATACTAGTAGTTTATCTAGTTGGGTGACAGGAAGGTCAAGAACGGCATGAATTGTTCCCCAATAAGAGAATTTTACAAGCTCAAAAAAGGGCGGAGTAGCGTTAATGCTGTACTCTTTTTTAGTACTCAGTGCTTTGGATTTTTTTATTACGCATAGTATGATTGTGCTCCAAAGAATCACATCAAATAAAACTGTTGCTATAAAGTAAGTCTGTATGTTGTCCGGTATGATTAAGCTCGCAGCCACTTTAAAGCTTGCAGATAATACTTGTATATATGCGATCGCTGAAAAATTCCTGTTTACTCGTAAGTATCCTAGTGTGGTTCCATTGTTGACTACTAGTGAACCAAGCAGGATGGCTAAGGTCACATTTATATATTCGGTAGCCCATGTGTTATATAGTGCTATAGGCGTGAAGATAAGTGCGAATATGGTGAGTGAGGCAAGAATCCCTATAAGTTCTATTTTTAAAGATGTCTTTGTAAGCGTTGTTATGTTTGTGTTTGGGGCAAATTTTACGATTGTTTGCCAAGTTACCGGTTTACTTGCGGTTGTCCAAATAAAGTAGCAGGACTGGAAAATCACAAAAAGTCCATAATTTTCTAGCCCTGTTTTTGATATTAGTATCCCCGCAATGAGAAAGTTAGAAATTGATGTAGATAGATTTCCGCTTAGTACCGCAAATGCACGTTTTAGAAATTGTATCAAAGTTATCCTTGAGTTCTGGTTTGACTTGGTTTTTTCAATTTTGGTTAAGGGTTATTTTGCGTCTTGCTGGTTTTGGATTTTTGTTTCGAACTCAGCATGGCTAGTTTTTTATTTTTTCGATTGTTTGAGTTGTTTGGTTTTTACTTATTAGGAAGAGTCCAAATTCCGCGGCTGTCGATTATTTTTTTATCCATTAAGTTTTCTCTTTCAATCATGTTGAATTCCTTGTGATCTACTAGTAGTACAATTACATCCGCTTCAGGTAGTGCTCTTTCTATGCTCAATAGTTCGAGTTTTCTTTGTAGGCTGATTGGAAGCGCTTCAATATTTGGATCTACCGCTACGATTCGACCTGGATGAGTAATAGCAATTTCATGAGTAATCGCAACCGCAGGACTTTCACGCAAATCATCAATGTCCGGTTTAAACGCCAACCCAAAACATGCAATGGTTACGTCCCGTGCTGTCTTATACGGGTTGGCTTGCAAGAATTCGGCTACCGCCAGTTTGACCTTGTCGATCACCCATTGTGGCTTGCTGTCGTTCACTTCGCGGGCGGTACGAATCAGTCTTGCCTGTTCCGGCGTTTTACTGACGATAAACCAGGGATCAACTGCAATGCAGTGTCCGCCGACGCCTGGGCCGGGTTGCAAGATATTAACCCTTGGGTGGCGGTTGGCGAGGCGAATCAGTTCCCAGACGTTGATATCCAGCTTGTCGCAAATCATCGACAGCTCGTTGGCAAAGGCGATGTTGACGTCGCGAAAGCTGTTTTCGGTTAGTTTGCACATTTCCGCAGTGCGGGCATTGGTGACGATGCATTCGCCCTGGACGAAGATCTTGTAAAGGCTGATGGCTAATTCGGAGCACTTTGGAGTCATGCCACCGATAACGCGGTCGTTCTGTACCAGTTCACGCAGCACATGGCCTGGCAGTACGCGTTCTGGGCAGTGAGCAATGCGGATGTCGGAGCTTTCGCCATGGGTTTGCGGAAAACTCAGGTCTGGACGAGCTGCGGCGAGCCAGACGGCCATCTGTTCGGTGGCACCGACCGGGGAGGTGGATTCAAGAATGACCAGGTCGCCTTTCTTCAACACCGGAGCAATGCTTTTACTGGCGGATTCAATGTAGCTCAGGTCCGGTTCATAATCGCCCTTGAACGGCGTGGGCACGGCAATCAGAAAAGCATCGGCGGGTTCCGGCTGGGTGGTGGCGCGTAAGTAGCCTTCAGTCACGGCCGCATGCACAACCATGTCCAGGTCTGGTTCAACGATATGAATCTGCCCGCGGTTGATGATATCGACGGCGTTTTGATTAACGTCGACGCCGATCACTTGTTTTTTACGCGAAGCGAAGACAGCCGCGGTGGGCAATCCGATATAGCCGAGACCAATGACGGAGATGGTTGCGAAAGGCATGGAACGTCCTTGATTGATATTTGTTAAATGTGTTTTAAAGCGAGGTAACAGCCGAGCAAAGCAACGGCTGCTGAGTTAAGCAGTGTGATGATCGAGCAGCGCTTCAAGAATGCGCTGGCAGGCGTGACCGTCGCCGTAAGGGTTATGGGCGTAGCTCATGGTGCGGTAGGCGACCGTATCGGTCAGTAGACGATTCAACTCGCGGACGATATCGGCGGTTTTGGTGCCGATCAGTTTCACCGTGCCTGCGGCAACGGCCTCTGGCCGTTCTGTTGTATCGCGCATCACCAGCACTGGCTTGCCCAGTGACGGAGCTTCCTCCTGGATGCCTCCGGAATCGGTCAAGATGATATGCGCACGGCTCATCATGTGGACGAAAGGCAGATAGTCCAGGGGCTCGATCAGGTAGATGTTGCCAATGCCGGTCAGTAGTCGATTGACCGGCTCGCGCACATTGGGATTGAGGTGCACGGGATAGACGATATCAACCTCTGGATGTTGCTGGGCAACCTCCATCAACGCCTGACAGATGCGTTCGAAGCCGTCACCGAAACTTTCCCGACGGTGGCCGGTAACCAGGATCAATTTTCGCGCTGGGTCCAGAAAGGCTGCCGGTGCAGAGGCTTGGGCAAGCAGTTCCCTATCCTGATCGAGGCGTTTGACGACATCCAGCAGGGCGTCAATCACCGTGTTGCCAGTGACCACGATATTCTCTGGAAGGATGCCCTCGCGCAGCAGGTTGGCCCGCGAGGTTTCGGTCGGAGCGAAGTTCAGCTTGGCTAACGCACCCGTGAGTTTACGATTGCCTTCTTCCGGCCACGGAGAGTAAAGGTTGCCTGTACGTAAGCCGGCTTCCACATGCGCGACCGGAATCTGCTGGTAATAGGCTGCGAGGCTGGTGGCAAAGGTAGTGGCGGTATCTCCGTGAACCAACACAATGTCGGGTTTGAAATCTGCCAGGACTTTTTTTAGCCCCTGCAAGATTGCGCTGGTCACATCGGTCAGGTCCTGGCCGGGTTTCATGATGTTCAGGTCGAAATCAGGTTCTATGGCAAACAAGCTCAACACTTGATCGAGCATTTCACGGTGCTGGCCGGTGACACAGACTTTCGCCTCAAAGCGTTCATCGGCCTCCAGCGCCAGCGCCAGTGGAGCCATTTTAATGGCTTCAGGACGAGTACCAAAAATGCACAGGGTCTTCATAGAACGGTCCATTAGTATGTTCGTAAGCGAGGATTTGGGGATGTTTGACTTGAGGGATAAGCCACCTGAGATATAGGTCGCTCAAAAGGCTGTGTAATGGCATCAGCAAGAAGTTGGTTGCTCTGGGAGTGCGCGAACCAACATGCTGATTAATTAACTCGGGGTATTGATCAGGCATGCTACCGCCCCAGGATTACATGCTAGTCCCTGAAAGCGGCTTGATTTATTGAGAGGTCTGAATCTTATGTTGCAGATGCAGTAAATGAGCGCGCTTATAGCCTCAGGCACGCTCGGCTATCATTAAAAACAGTGCCGTAATTAAACGCTGTCCGACTTGTATTCGTAGTTGTAATAACCATAAGCGCCATAGCCATATTTGGCGGACGCGCGTTTTTCCACGCCGTTGAAGATGGCGCCTTTGAGTTCAATGCCATTTTGTGCAAAGCGACGCATGGTTAATTCAATTTCACGGGCCGGGTTTAGATCGAATCGGGTCACGATCAAGCTGGTGCCGGACTGGCGACCGACAATGGCGGCATCGGTCACGGCCAGGAACGGCGGCGTATCGAGAATAACCAGGTCGTACAGGGCACTGACTTGTTCCAGGAATGCACTGAAGTTGCTGTGCATCAGCAGTTCTGACGGATTAGGTGGTATCTGGCCGCGACCGACAACATCGAGGTTTTCGATGTCTGTTTTGTGAATGGCGGTGGTGAGGTCGCAGCGTTTGGCCAGAAGGTCAGACAGCCCGTTTTCAACCGGGATTCCCAACACTTTATGCAGATAGCCTTTGCGCATATCCACATCGACCAGCAGCACGCGCTGGCCGGTTTGCGCGACGACCGCCGCGAGGTTGGCCGAGACGAAGGTTTTACCGACCTTAGGGCTTGGGCCGGAAATCATCAGGCGGTTATTCTCAGCCTCAAGCATGGCGAAATGCAGGCTGGTGCGCAGGCTGCGCAGTCCTTCAATGGCCAGGTCAGTGGGATGACTGGCAGCCAGCAACGGCGCTGCTTTGTTCGCCCGGCCGCGACCGCCGGCGATTTTGTCTTCTTCAACTTTCTGCAGCGAGCTGAATGGAATGGCGGCATACACCGGTAAACCGAGTTTTTCGATTTCATCCGGATTTTCCACGCCGCGGTTAAGGGCTTTGCGGAACAGTACCAATGCCACAGCCAGGAAAGCTCCTAGCAGGGTAGCAATAAGTACGATCAGGGCTTTTTTCGGTTTGACCGGATTGCGCAGGTCCACATCCGCGGTGTCGATTAGGCGCACGTTGCCCACGGTACCAGCACGCATGACGTCCAGTTCCTGGGCTTTGTTCAGGAGCTGGGTATAAATTTCGGTGCTTACTTTTAAATCGCGGGTGAGGCTTAGCAGCTCCTGCTGGGTTGAGGGAAGGCCCTCAACTTTCTTGGCTAGGCCATTCTGCTTGCCGGTCAACTCGCCTAACTGGCTCAGCAAGGCCCGATAGGCTGGATGCTGACGGGTGAATTTGCGATCCATTTCAGCTTGCTGCAGTTTCAGTACCGAGATATTGGTATCGAGGGCCACGATCTGGTCGAGAATGGCCTTGGCTTCCAGGCTGATATCAATGGATTTGCTACGAATCTGAAACTGATTCAGGGCAGTTTCAGCTTTTTCCAGATCTTTACGGACCTGAGGCAGTTGATCGTTTAGAAACTCAAGGCTTTTAGCGGCTTCGGCCGAGGTCCGCTCAATGTTTTGCCGCACATAGAGCCTGGCGATTTCATTGAGGATCTGAATGGCTTTTTCGGGGATGGTGCTTTCCAGCGCCAACCCAATCATGCCGGACTCTTTACCGCGTTCTGCTACATCCAGTACTTTCTGATAATTCAAGATACTGGTCAGGCGCCGGACACGGACAATGCTGAAGGTCGTACCAGGGTTGGCCTGCAGAGTTTCAACCTGCAACTTGATGCCGTCCTGGTCATAGGCTTGGCCCACTTGGCTTTTGACTAAAAGGTTGTCGTCTTCATCGAGCAGGGTAAAGCTGCCAGCTTCACCGCTGACCAAGGTCAGTTCCTTGCCCAGCAGCTCTTGTGGCAGCTCGAGTTCGGAGACCGTCAGTATTTCGCCACCCCAAGCGAAACTGTTCATGCCAAACCAGGGACTGGCGACAGTGTTCTCCGGATCTCCTTTAAACCGACGGGCGATGAAATCGCCGATCAGGGGAAAGCGATTCGGCTCGACTTCTAGGTCTAGTTTCAGATTGTCGACAGCGGTGCCGATGTTGATGCGCGACTTGATCAGTTCGATTTCTGTGGCTGACGGGGATTCCTTGCCCAGCATGCTGCTCACATCGGAGAAACCCAGCATGTCGTTTTTCTTGGCTTCGACCTGGATCAAGGCTGTTGCCTGGTACACAGGGGTGGCCAACACTGCATAGGCAACCCCGGCGGCCATAAAGACCACGGTAATCCCGGCAATCAACCATTTATGATCGAGCAGCGTGCCGACTAGCCCCATCAGGTCAATTTCATCATCATCATCATTGTCATGGGGCGTTAACGCGGGTAATTGCTGCATAGGTCAGTTCTATTTTCTTCGCGGGTATTCTGGGAGTGGCTCAGCGTGCAAGACGCTTGGCCCATGCGTGTACGGCTGTTTCAATCAACGCATAAGCATGCAAAAAAGCAGGTCTGCCTTGACGGTATGGATCTTTGATTTCACGGTCGTCCTGCCACTTGCCCAGCAGGAAGATTTTCCCTCGGGCGGCAGGTGCCATGTGGAGGATCGCGTTGATGTGCTGGTGTTCCATCACCAAGATCAGATCGGATTCATTGATGGAGGCCGAGGTCAGCTGAGTGGCGCTATGCTCTTTGGTGACATGACCATGCTCTTCAAGGACACTCAGTGCAGTCGCTTCGATGGGACTGCCCTTGAGCGCGTGAAGGCCCGCGGAACTGACGACGATGTCGGACGCTTCCAGGGCTTTGCGCAACAGATTTTCTGCGGTGGGGCTTCTGCAGATATTGCCAATGCAGACAACCAGAATTTTCTTAAACAAGACAACTTCCTTTATGCCGTCAATGCTCGCCCAGATAAAACACTTGGCCACTTATCCGGGTTGATGTTGTTTGTCGATGAACAACAATTTTCCAAGGGTAATGGGCAAGTTGTTTCTTTTTCATGACATGACCGTGCTGGAATGACCGCTCTGTGACAGAGTCCCTGGTCAGACGGGGTTCAGCTTGCGAAATGACATGTGAAGTTACGATGGCGAAAAATTCTAACTGCGAATCTAGCGCAATATCAACCTTTAAATCGGAGGAAGCTTTATTCTCATGGCTTTCAAAAGATATCAATTATTAACAGCCGACAAAAAATAACATTATTGTTTTGTTGCTGACGAAAGATAACGTTTTCGATTGCTTTGGTGCTGGCAGGCGGGGACTGTGATAAATATTAGAAGCATATAGTTCAGCTGCAAGTCTGATAACGTTTTCTGGGTGCGCGAGTGCTTTCTGCTGGTTGAGCATGCTGGGTGTTTACCCGAATGCGTTGTAAAAACGCGATTTTTTTCAAGGCGCCGATCGAAGCAGTATCGGGCCTGTTTTTTTGTCTGGACGAAACCGCGATGAGCAATTCGAAGTTTGTAGGCGGTGAGTTCCAGAGTCGGCTGGATGCTGAATTGACTAACAGTACAGGGTGCCGTCCTGCTCGGATTTATGCCGACGGGCTCAAGGCCGGTGCGTTGAAGCTCGGGACGATACCTCAGGATTCCGAGTCGGGCCGTAGCGGCTTGATGACGTGGTTGCATGCCTCCGAGAGGGGACATCGTCGCGATAAAGCGCAGCCGTTATTGATGATCGAGCGCATGGGCCTGTTCCCGTCCTCAGGCGAAATCTCTCGCAAGGTTAATGATCCGGTTGCGGTGCTTGAACGTATCAAAACGCTGCATGCTGACCTGGCTCTGGAGATTGATGAAGCAGAAGGGCTGAGGCTGGTTTTAACCGATTGGCGCTGCAAATTGCGAGTCTCGCCCATGGAATCGGTGATTTCGCTGCGGGTAGAAAGTCGCGGGGATATTGCGCTGATGCAGGCGAAAACCGACGAACTGCTGGAACAGATAGACGGAAAAAGGACTGAACGTGCAGGCCTCTAATGGAGTAGTCGCTGAAATGAACATGACGGAACGTCTTCCCGCGAGGGCTTGGTATCTGGTCCAGTGCAAGGCCAGTCAAGACGAACGTGCAGAGATCAATCTGCTTAATCAGGGCTATACCTGTTTTCGTCCCACCCATAGGCGCGAGCGGGTTTTACGTGGGCGGCGAAGGGTGGTCTGCGAATCGCTGTTTCCGAGTTATTTGTTTATTCAGATCGGTTCGGATGACAGTTGGGCACCGTTGCGTTCTACCCGCGGCGTATCGCGGGTGGTCAGCTTCGGGGGCAAGCCGCTACCGGTGCGTGATGAGTTGATTGCTCAATTTCATGAGCACGATGGCGTCGCCCCGGTGGACGTGCAGTTTACCTGTGGGGAGCGGGTACGGATCAATGAAGGGCCGTTTGTCGAACTGGAAGCCATTTTCCTGGCGATGGAGGGGGAGGAGCGAGTAGTGCTGTTGATGAACTTCCTGCAACGAGAACAACGCATCAGTATGCCGTTGACGGGTGTCAGTAAACATTGAGACGCCGTTCGCGAGGCTTGTATATGGAATTACATACTGAACGGAGTGTAGTTGAGTGAGGATCATTAACGAGTTGCTGCTGAGGCGGGCGCTGGAGCAACTTAGCGAGGTCTATGAAGAACTCGCGATGACTTGCGGGAAGACTTCAGGTGGTGAGTTCGACATTAAGTTGATGTCTGCACCAAGACAGCGCGAGATCGAAAAGCGGCTCCCCGACCGGGTGCGCCGATTGAAAAGGAGTTCCAGGCGCCGGGTCACTCAGTTGCTGATAAAGGCTATGTGGGAAGCTCGACAAGATAACCGGGTCTTTCGGGTCAAGGGGCTGACGGTGCTCTTTGACAGGCTGGTTAAGGAAGATGCGGCCATGGATATCGTAAAGTATTGCGCTTCAAGAGCAAGTTGACGGTAAGCGGGCAGTGGCAGGGCTTGAAGTAGTCTCTGGGAGCAACCTTGAAAATAATAATGATGCAGTTTCTTTGTGCCCTGGGGAATTTTGCCTTGCTGTTGTGCAGGGTATTTACCGTGCTTTCATTGATGACTTTAGCTTGGTGCCTGCTGGCTTGGGAGCAGATCCCGGTGTGGCCGGTGGTACTGGCTGTGACCCTGGCGATAGGGTTCGGGGGGCCGGGGTTTTACTATGACCAGCTCATGGCAAGTTTGAAGCGACAAAGCTGCGGTAAGTGCAGGGAGCCGTTGGCGTTTAATGGTGATGCTTCGGTCGGTCGAAATTGCGGGCATCCTTAGGGTGTAATCAGAGGCTTCGGTTTAATGCCGGGCAGTTAGGACGCATTTTTGCGAGGGGTGCTGCAGGTTGTGCGCCAGGCTCAGGAACCACACCTCCATGCCTTCAAAAGCCCGATGCTCGAGAAAGGCCGCCACCGAGACCTTCAGCCCTTGGCGATCTTGCACAGCACCTTGATCGACGGCACGCTGCGCCCGGACTCGATCTGCGCCAGCATCGCCCGACTGACGCCGCACTGGCGGGCCAGGGCGTCGAGGGACAGATGGCGCTTGCCGCGCAGACGTTGCAGGTTCTGCGCGACCCGGTCGCAGATAGGGTCTTCTTCCACGTCCAGATGACTCAGGTCCAGTACGGGTTCGTCGGCGCTCGCCAGAAAGCGTGAGGGAGTCCGAACGTTCACGCGTGACGCGTCTCGGCCTGTTTGACCGCCTGAACCCATTGCAACGCCTGGTACCCGGCGTTGCGCGCATAAATTTCCCACATGGCCCGTGCCCGCTGCTGCGCCTGTTTGCGTTTGCGCAAGCGGGTGAAGTCAATAACGTTGTCAGTTGGTTTCATAAAGGACTCACTGTCGTGACCAAGGGACGGGGATGAACTGAGATTACGGGGATATTGTTTATAACAATAAACGCTGATTGTTTATTTATTAATATCTTTTTGGTCTTAGCAGTTGTCGGCTGAGCCCGCTGCCAGGTTGATAGCGCTCGGTAGGGGTCCAGGCTAACGCTGGACAAATCCTGGTGCGCGACGCAGCAAATGCTCTGGATGCCCGTCAGACCCTGCTGTTCGATTGCCAAGGCAGCCTCACCCCGGCGCCCATGCCACGCTCGGAACGCAGACCTGCGCGTGAGCGGAATAACCAACAGACACTGGAAATGCTGGCGAGCAGTCTGCCGACAAGCATCGTCTGATCACTCGCCCTGGCTGTTGCTGTAATAGCTAAAGTATTACTGTGTTTCGGTTTGGTAGTGCTGGCAGTTGTTCGACATTAAACGGAGGTTTTCACTGGAGAGCGTGAAAAGCCAAGTATTTGTTAAGTTGCTGAAACAGAGTTTGTAACATACTTGAATCAATACAGACATTGGTGGATATGCGGGATTTTAGTTTTACCAGTTTCTTTACTTTTCATGAATTCGTTTTCTGTCCTCTGTTACACCCTGCTGCAACTCGACTCAATGAGTTAGATGAACGGTAAGGGACGGATGGTGGACAGAATGATGGCGCCGTACTAGCTTTATTTCTATCTCTACTGCATAAAGGTCACGTTATCGAGAAATTTAACAAGCCCTTGATTGACGATTAAAATCCGCTGCTGCCTCCTCGCTACCGCCTTTAGATGCGAAAGGAGTTGAGTGTGGGCTGGAAGTTTGAAACTGATAAGTGGCCATTCTTGATCGCAAAGTCTTTTAGTATTACTGACAGTATTTTCAGATCGAACCTGCTTTCGAAATGGACTTGAGCCAGAAAGTGATAAAAGCGTGCCCAGACTTTTATTAGGTGTGCTGGGATCTGTTTGACTCTTCACCGGCGTAATGGCCACAGGAGATCGCGATGAAAGTGGTTGATTTTTCACTCGAGGAAGGCAACAAGTATTATGGAAAAATTGATGGGGCGCGTTTCTATATTGGCAGCCGTGTTTCCTATGAGGGAAACAAGGGTTTGATGAATGTCAGCGGGACGTCCCAGCAAAAATATGATCGTACTGCCTATAAGAGTTATGGTTTCTGGGCGGATTTTATTCACCCCACAGCCATGGCTGAAGGCGCTTTGTTTCATACCTTGAATACCTACGATCGCGCGCATTTCACCTTTTCCTTTCTGCAGTATGCGGCGCACGTTCCCAATGGCGACTTTGTAAAATACCTGCGTTTACTCCTGGCATTGCCGTTGGCCAAGTCCTATTTCCCGGACCTGGTACTTCATGACAACAGAATTTGCCGAGTGACAGATGACGGAATAGTTGAACTTGAATCCGATACGTCGACTGCACCGTTGTTGGATTACCTCAATCCATCGATACGTGAAGTCGAAGATACCGAAGTCATTCAAGCGGCAAAATTCGTGCACTGGGCACAGAATGATCCAGAGAATCAAAAAATTCAGGTCGACATGGGAATCAGGCACTTCAAGGAAAAAATGGCCAGTTACTCCAAGCAGTACGGGCTGGACGGTGCAGATGATGCGGTGTGCATGGTTGTTGCCGACATTCGCCATCAAGGGCGTGCCAAAAGTCCGGTGATAGCAAGTGCCCTGCAAAGTGACAAACCACTTGAGGCGCTATTGAATATCGGAGAGCCGAAATACCATGAACGTCTGAATACGCTACGGCGGGAGTTCAAGGTACTTACCAGTAAAGAGATTCTTGGCCGGTTCAAGTATGACGCCAACAAACGTGACTTTGTCCAGAAGTGATGCGCGAGAGCGGTTCAGCGGTGGCATTGTGTGCCTGGAGAGTGTGGCATCTGGAATGTAAGCGATGCGTTTTCAAAGGCACTTAACAAAAGAATATAAATAGCCCGTATTGGTCATCTAAGGGTGGATTACAGCTCAGTTGCATTCCAAAAGGACACATGAAGATGGCCATTAACTTTATTATTCCAGGGCAAGAGCAACTGATGCGCTCCAGCGGAGCGCCGCTTGCTCTACCGGCAGGCCTCACCCAGGGTACGGTCAAACATTCAGTGCAGGTTGCGGTACAGCGGGGCGCCATCGGCGAGGTGTCAGTCAGTGCTGAGCCAGGCCTGGACATTGTCGCCGTTCATATTGCAAACGGCCCGGTGCTTTTGCTTCATCCTGAAACCGCTCGAGACTTGTTTCGCGCGCAGAGCGGTGCGGCTCAGCGTGGGTCGGCGAATGGCGTACATGTGTTCGCCGAACTGCAATGGGACGGGCTTGAAAATCAAAATCTTCCGACTCTCGGGGCCACCCGTGGGGTTGTCGGCAAGGTGTTTGTCGGCCTGATCCAGATCATCACCGGTGCTGGCAGCGATGCGGCCGCGGACGTGGCGACCGACCTGATCGTCAAGAGGGTCGACAAGCAGGTTGACCCCGGTCTCTATCGGCTCGACGCCAAAGTGTTGAACAGGCTCAAGGGCACCCAGCCGGTGCAGACCAAGGATATTGTCGTCGGCGCCAAGCCGATGCTGGTGCTGTTGCACGGCACATTCTCCAATACCCACAGTGGCTTCGGCGAATTGTGGAGCAAGCACCCGGCGAAGGTTGCCAGCCTGTTCCAGTCCTACAGCGGAGTCTATGGGCTTGAGCACTCAACCCTGGGTGCGAGTCCCATCCAGAATGCCCTGGAGCTGGCGAACATATTGCCCCCAGGCGCGGATGTACATCTGTTGTCTCATTCGCGAGGCGGACTGGTGGGCGAGGTGCTTGCCAAGGTCTGTGGCGACCCCGATCCAGGGCTGGATGATTTCGCCAAGCTGGCTTCCGGTGATGACTATCAGCAGCAGCGCGAAGACTTGCAGCGGCTGAAAGAAATCGTCCAGGAAAAGCGCATCACTGTCGGACGGTTCGTCAGGGTTGCCTGCCCGGCACGCGGTACGCTGCTGGCGTCCAACCGGCTCGATGCTTACCTGTCAGTGTTCAAATGGGGTATGGATCTGGCCGGGCTGCCGGTGTTGCCGGAAATGGTCGGCTTTCTCGCCGATGTGGCGAAGCACCGCACCGATCCCGCAACCATCCCTGGCCTTGCTGCGCAGATGCCCCTGAGTCCTCTGGTGCAATGGCTGCACAAAATCGACGGACCTGCCGCTGGCCAGTTGAGAGTCATCGCCGGGGATATGGAAGGCGACTCGGTTGTCAGTTGGTTGAAAACCCTGCTCTCCGATACGTACTTCTGGACTGACAACGACCTCGTGGTGCAAACCAGCTCTATGTACGGCGGTGCACCGCGCAATCAGGCCTCGACCTTTCTACTCAGTCGCGGCGGTGGTGTGTCGCACTTCTCTTACTTCAGCAACCCCACTACTGCCGAGGCGGTTGTCAATGGCCTGATGCTGGATAATCCCCAAGGGTTTAGTACTATCGGGCCACAGTCATGGGCAGGGAAATCGGCGTCGGGCTCTCGCGGTCGCGCAAGCGATAAACCGATGAGCGAGAAGCCGGCGGTGTTTATTTTGCCAGGTATCCTGGGCAGTAACCTCAAAGTGGGCGACCGCAGAATCTGGATCAGCCCTTGGTTGATCAATGGCCTGGACCGGCTCGCTTATCAGGAGGGTATCGCGGATGAGGTGAGCCCCGACGGGGCGGTGAACATGGTCTACGAGGACTTGGCGGAGTTTCTTGGCGATACCCACCAAGTGATCGAATTCGGTTACGACTGGCGCTTGCCGCTCGAAGACGAGGCCAGACGTTTGGCAGATGCCGTACAGACGCAGCTTGACGCGCGTCAGTCCAGCGGGCAACCGGTTCGCCTGTTGGCCCACTCGATGGGCGGGTTACTCGCGCGTACGTTTTTACTGGAACGTCCATTGATCTGGAAACGGATGATGGATCACCCGCGCGCCTGCCTGTTGATGCTCGGCACTCCCAATGCGGGCTCATGGGCGCCTATGCAAGTACTGTCCGGCGACGATTCCTTCGGCAATGGACTGGCCTTCGCCGGCGCACCATTTCGGGCTAACGAGTCCCGCAAGTTGATGGCTAGCTTCCCCGGTTTTATTCAACTGCAGGCGAGTCTGTGCGATCCCTTGTTCAATCTGGCTGATGTAAAAACCTGGCAGACATTGGCCGACAAGGATCGAGTCTGGCTGGAGGAACGGAGCATATGGCACAAACTGGGTATTCAAAAAGATTATTACGCTTGGGGCGTGCCCACACCCAGCGCGCTGAAAAGAGCAGTGGAGCTGCGCGGGCGGCTTGATAAACAGGATTTGTCTCCCTACCGCAACAAGATGCTGTTAGTGGTCGGGAATGCAAAGTCTACTCCGGATGGGTTCAGCCTCGACCCTGAAAAAGGATTCAACTACAAGGATGCCCAGGACGGCGGTGATGGGCGGGTGACCTTGGACAGCGCAACACTGCCGGGCGTACGGACCTGGACCCTGGATTGTGCTCATGGCGACTTGCCCAGGCAGGAATCTGCATTCACCGACTTCCTGTCGTTGCTTGAAAGTTCACGTGCCAGCGAATTGAAAGAGCTGGGCACCAGCACCAACACCAGCATTAGCCGGGGAATGCCTCAGGTCAGGATGGAACCGACGCGCTATGTGCTCAACCGGCCAGCGTGGTGGGGCAGGGTGACCCCCCTGAGCTTCGATCAGGTGTTCGATGTCGCCTCAGGTGTCGACACCCGTAGAGTGCAGTCGGAGTTGCCAGCGTTGAGCATTACGGTAGCCAACTGCAACCTGAAGTTTACCCGCGATCCGTTGATCATCGGTCACTACGCCAGTGCCGGCCTGACTGGCAGTGAGCGAGTGGTTGACGAGATGGTCGGGGGCTTGCTGGGCGATGCCTTGAAGATGGGCCTTTACCCACAGGAACCCTGCTCCAACCAGATCTTCATGAACATCGCCATCAACGGCGAGAATCCCTTGCAGCTACCCCGTCCCGAAGCGGCAATCGTCGTAGGTCTGGGGCCGGAAGGTAAACTGCGCTCCAGTGACCTGATGCACACAGTCCGCCAGGGAGTTCTAGCCTGGGCGCAACGGCTGGCCGAACAACACCATGGCATCCCCGTGCATTTCGAGATTGCTTCTGCCTTGATTGGCAGCGGTGGTACTGGAATGTCACCGGGTCAGTCGGCAGCCTTGATCGCTCAAGGCGTCCGGGAAGCCAACCAACGCTTGCAGCAAAAGAGTTGGCCGATGGTAAGTCGTCTTCACCTGACCGAGTTGTACCTGGACCGCGCAACCGAAGCCTGGCGCGCGGTACAGGTATTGGGTGTTTCCAGACCCGATGAATATATGGTCACCCCCCTCATCCAGAGTGGAACCGGTTGGTTACGCCGGCCACTGGAGGGCGGCTATCGCGGCACCAGTTACGATTTCATATCGGCTATCACCGAGTATGACCACAATGGCTTGCCGCTTATTGCCTACACCCTGGATACCAAGCGCGCACGGGCCGAGGTCCGTGCCCAGGCCACCCAGGGTGCCTTGCTGCGAGAGTTGATCAGTTCATCGTCCAACCAGCGATCCGCACACTCAAATATTGGCCAGACCCTGTTCAAGCTTTTGATTCCAATAGAAATGGATGCGTACCTGAGTGGCAGTGCGGAAATCCAGATGGAGCTGGACAGTTCCACCGCCGGGATTCCCTGGGAGCTGCTGGACACCAGGCGTGAGCGCAATCCAAGCGCCTATGATTCGGTGGTGCCCTGGGCCGTTCGCGCCAAGCTGCTGCGAAAGCTGCGTACCGATACCTTCAGAGCGCAGGTGACCGACGCTACGCCCGAAGCGGACGTGCTGATCATTGGCGAGCCCTCCACCGACACAAAGATTTACCCGAGGTTACCGGGGGCACGCGCCGAGGCTAGAAACATTGCTGCCTTATTCAAGGGGAGGCTCGACAACGACCGTATCCACGAGCTGATCGCAGAGGATACCGATCCCTGCCTCAAGGTGAATGCCTTGGCCGTAACCGGCGCATTGCTCGAACGTGACTGGCGTATCGTGCATATCGCCGGTCACGGCGAGCCGCCGGTATATGAGGGCGAGCTACCGAAAAAAGCCGGTGATCCGCTACCCAAAATGGTCGACCCCAGAGGGGTGGTGATGTCCGACGGAATCTTCCTGGGTCCACGGGAAATGAAGAGCATGCGGGTGGTGCCGCAACTTGTGTTTATCAACTGCTGCCATCTCGCTGCAGGTAACCCTGATGACCTGCAGAAGC
Organism: Pseudomonas sp. LBUM1658; assembly: GCF_059716055.1. Classification (NCBI taxonomy): domain Bacteria; kingdom Pseudomonadati; phylum Pseudomonadota; class Gammaproteobacteria; order Pseudomonadales; family Pseudomonadaceae; genus Pseudomonas; species Pseudomonas sp. LBUM1658. Next base: position 3,872,331 of record NZ_CP166798.1, on the reverse strand, counting down.
TGCCACATCTGCGTTACGATCGCGCCCGCTTCGCCGCCACCGTCGCTGGAGAGCTCATCAGCATTGGCGTGCGCTGTGTGGTCGCTGCCGGCTGGGCAGTTGAAGACGGTCCCGCTAGCGTATTCGCGACACGTTTTTATACGGAACTGTTGGCCGGAAGGCGCTTTATCGACGCAGTCGGTGCGGCCCGAGAAGCGGCGTGGGGGGAGTCGAACTCGGGTAATACCTGGGCCGCCTACCAGTGTTATGGCGATCCTGATTGGGTATTTGTTTCTGGTAATGAAGACGCCAATCAACCGGCACCGAGCGATGAACGGGTTCTGGACAGCATTGGTTCCGCCCAGGCCCTGATCGTGGCACTGGAAATGGCGGTTGACGACAGTCGTTATAAAAAAGTCGACCGCGCTCGTGTGCAGAGCATGATCGAGTCCCTGGACGCGCGCTTTGGCCAACAATGGAGCGACATCGGCGAAGTCGGCGAGGCCTTCGGGCAGGCGTGGGCAGAGGCCGGTGATACCGACAAAGCTATTGTTTGGTTCGAGCGAGCCATTGGTGCCAACGACGGCAGTGCCAGCCTCAAGGCCAGCGAGCAACTGGGAGAGCTACGGGCACGCAAAGCCTGGTCCGAAGTCGCGGGGGCTGTCGACCACGACGGCGAGGAAGGGCGCAAGGCTCTGCGCCGCGCCCGTAAAGAAACGGCAGATGCCATCGAAGTGCTCTCCCGTGTGTGCAAGTTGCGGCCCACCCTGGGCCGCACCAGCCTGTGCGGCGCCGCGTACAAACGCTTGGCGATGATCGAGTTCCTGGCCAACGATACCGACGCCGAAGATAAAGCCCTGGAGCAAATGCAGGCGTACTACGCAGAGGCTGAAGCCTGCGCCCGTATCCGCGGCGCAGAGCATACCTACCGACCGACGCTTGAGCGGATTAGCGCAGCGCTTTTCAGCGGTGGGGCCGCGGGTCTCATTGTCGAGTTGGACACTCTTAAAGCGCTACTGAGCCCTTTGGTCAAGACCAACCCGGATTTCGAAAGCGTAGCGGGGCTGATTCTGGTCAATCTTTATCAGACATTGGTTGGCAAGAAGTTGGCGAAAAATCTGCCAGTGCTACTTAGCGAACTGGACAATCTACACAGCCGCGTGCCGGCCCCCCTGAAATGGACTGAGGTACAGAGCCAGGCAGAGTTCGTTCTGCAACGCTATGCCAGGAAGGCTAAAAAACAGGAAAGCGACGCAGCGCAAACATTGCGCGAGCGATTGAAGGAGTGGCTGCAGCCCCTATCGGTCGATGACAGGTGAAACGGGCGGCCAAGTAGTTTCATCGATGCTGTAACCAGGGATTTTATTTGCGTGCAACACCCGACATTCATAACGACCTATAAGGTTGCCAACATCACCTGAGGAAAATCATGAACAAAACTATCGTGTCATTACTGTTTTCCATGCTTTTGCTCAGTGGGTGCGGTGGCTTTAAATTAGTGAGTGACTACGACCCGGTCATTGATCAAGGCGCTACGGAATTTGCTGAGCAGTTTAATACCCATATGAAAAATATGAGCGATTTGGGCGGTACCCCTGAAGGCACTTACCAGGCTAACTTCCGAACCTATAATGCGCTGGACGCCAAACTGGACGTGCTGATAGCCCGTGCTTCGGCCACGTCAGACGGTCGAGGTTGCAAACTGCAAAAGAAACAACTCAGCCGTTTGCGGCAAGTCATGAATGGCAGCATTCCCCCAGGCTTGCAAACCGGCGACCGCGCGGCCGAGGGTACGGCAAGCTATTGTAACGTGATCCTGCTGACGGTGGTCAAAGACCAACTTGCCTCGATTAAAGAAATTCACAAAAACTCGGACTCCTGCGGTAAGCAGAAACTCGGCTGCCTGAGGCCCGCTACCGTGAAAGACGCACTGAGTATCGCCAACCAATCGATCAACGCGGTGTCCGTCGTTGAAGTCGCCAAAAAAGAATAGGGAGAGCGCCATGAGTATCGATACCGATAAACTCTATAACGACATACTTGCCGCAGCCGAAGGCGCCTTCAAGGATGGTTGGCAAGCGGTGAGAACCTACGCGCCTGCGGAGTTCAAGAAAATGGCAATCCAGCTTGCCGAAATCGCCGAGAACATGACGCTATACCAGGCGGATGAAACCCGGGGTTATTCGGCTCAAACTGGAAAGATCCTGTTCAACATGCAAAAAAACGCATGTGAGTCAGTGCTGGTCGCTATTACCCAGCTAACGTTGATCGCCGTTCAAAAAGCCATGAAGGCGATAGTTGCGGTACTGAAAAATACATTGGGTGCGCTTATCTCCGGAGTGTTTTAACTGATGTTTCATGGAGTGGGCCGATGTTGGTACTGGCCGTTGAGGCATTGGGTTTTGGCCTCTTTTTTCGTTTCGGAGAATTCCACCTCGGCACCACTTCAGCCATTGCTGCCGTTCAATGGCGATCCTTCCGTCAATCGAAAGATCAGACAATCCCGGTCAGGTAATACACGCCGATCACGAAGAACGCGGCCAGTATCTTGAAAATGGTCATGCCGAAAATGTCCTTATAGGCTTGGCGATGGGTCAAGCCGGTGACCGCCAGCAACGTAATGACCGCGCCGTTGTGGGGCAGGGTGTCCATACCGCCAGCGGCCATGGCCGCCACTCGATGCATGACTTCCAGTGGTATCTGGGCAGCGTTGGCTGAAGCGATAAATGTCTCCGACATGGCGGCGAGCGCGATGCTCATACCGCCTGAAGACGAACCCGTGATGCCCGCCAGCAAATTGATGGTGATGGCCTGGTTGACCAGGGGGTTGGGTATGACCTTGAGCGCCTCGACGACTGCGATAAAACCAGGCAGTGCCGCGATGACTGCGCCGAATCCATATTCCGAAGCGGTATTGAGGGTTGCGAGCATCGCGCCGCTCACTGCTGTGCGGCTGCCGTCGGCCAATTTGCCTGCGATAGTTCGGAAGCTGAAGATAAAGACCGTGACGATCCCCACCAGCAATGCGGCCTGAACCGACCAGATGGCTATCATTTTTGATACTTGCGTCTGGAGCGGAGCCTTGAGCCCTGGCAAATCTATTTCGTAAACACTGCCATACCAGTGTGGAATCCAATGAGTAAATGCCAGGTTCATCACGCCGACCATGAGCAACGGCAGCAATGCCACCAATGGGTGGGGCAGGGCGATGTCCTGTGGCGTTTCCGGTTCATTGCGCAGATCGCTGCCGTATCCTTCTCCGGCTCGTTGGGCTTTGCGCCGTTGACGCTCGAGGTAGAGCATCCCGCCGATCAGCACGAATAAAGAGCCCAGCACCCCCAGCCAGGGCGCGGCCCAGGAAGTGGTTCCGAAGAACGTCGTAGGAATGATGTTCTGGATCTGTGGCGAGCCGGGCATCGCATCCATGGTAAAAGTGAACGCGCCCAAGGCGATGGTGGCCGGCATGAGTCGTTTGGGGATATCGCTCTGACGGAACATCTCCGCGGCAAACGGATAGACGGCGAACACCACCACGAACAGGGACACACCGCCATAGGTCAGAACAGCGCATACCAGGACGATGACCAGCATGGCCTGACTGCTTCCCAGCAGCTGAATGACCGCCTTGACAATCGAACGTGAAAAACCGGATAGCTCGATCAGCTTGCCGAAGATTGCACCCAGCATAAATACCGGGAAGTAGAGCTTGATGAAGCCCACCATCTTGTCCATGAAAATATCACTGAACGCGGGCGCTACAGCGCTGGGATCAGTGAGCAGAACCGCTGCGAGCGCCGCGAGAGGGGCGAAGATAATGACGCTATATCCCCGATAAGCAGCAAGCATTAAGGCGAACAGCGCCAACAAGGCGATGATTACACTCATGGGATGTCCTTCGAAGCTGAGCCTGTAGCGCAGGGCGTCGAGCGACGCGCTGCGCATTGGCAATGATTTTTTGTTGTTGGGCCGCTTATGGGGTGCGACCCTTTTTGGTCAGGCTTCTCTTACTCTGCGATACCCGCGTAAGGCACATCTTTTTTGCCGTAGCGACGGACTCGGATATTGGCTTGCTCACCGTGCCCGGCGAATCCTTCCAGCGCGCACAAGCGTGAGCAGTATTCACCGATAAGCGCGGATGCTTCATCGGTCATGACCTTCTGATAGGTGCAGGTCTTGAGGAACTTGCCGACCCACAGACCGCCGGTGTAGCGCGCGGCCTTTTTGGTGGGCAGGGTATGGTTGGTGCCAATCGTCTTGTCGCCATAAGCAACGTTGGTACGTGGACCGAGGAACAGCGCGCCGTAATTGCGCATGTTTTTCAGGAAGAAATCCGGATCATGGGTCATGACCTGAACATGCTCGAAAGCCAGTTCGTTGGCAATTTCCAGCATTTCCTGATCGTCTTCAGCCAGGATCACTTCGCCGAAACTTTCCCAGGCTTGGCGGGCAATTCCGGCGGTCGGCAGGATCTGCAACAAGCGCTCGATTTCAGCCATTGTCTCGCGGGCCAGCTTTTCCGAGGTCGTCAGTAGAATTGCAGGCGAATCCGGGCCGTGTTCGGCTTGACCCAGCAGGTCGGTGGCGCAGATTTCGCCGTCAACTGTTTCGTCTGCGATCACCAGTGTTTCGGTGGGACCGGCGAACAAGTCGATGCCGACTCGACCGAACAATTGGCGTTTTGCTTCAGCGACGAAAGCATTGCCCGGGCCTACTAACATATCGACCGGAGCAATGGACTTGGTGCCCAGGGCCATGGCCCCAATCGCCTGAATCCCGCCCAGGCAATAAATTTCATTGGCACCCGCCATGTGCTGCGCGGCAACGATGGCCGGTGCCGGCTTGCCATGAAACGGCGGGGCACAGGTGATGATGCGTGGAACGCCGGCCACCTTGGCGGTGATCACCGACATGTGGGCCGAGGCCAGCAGTGGGTACTTGCCGCCCGGGACATAGCAACCCGCGGCATTTACCGGAATGTTCTTGTGACCCAGGACGACGCCGGGCAGCGTTTCGACTTCCAGATCACGCACGCTATTACGTTGATGCTGAGCGAAATTGCGTACCTGGGTTTGCGCAAATTCGATATCGGCGATATCGCGTTTGGTCAACTGAGCCATACAGGCATCGATTTCGGCGCTGGTCAGTCGATAGTCCTCGCGGTCAAGGTTGTCGAAACGAATGGACAGTTCTCGAATCGCGACATCTCCGCGTTCCTCGATATCGGCCAGGGTCTTTTCGACCGTATCGCGAACTTCACGGGCTGCCGATTTGATGACGGCTGCTTCCGCGCCTTTTTTGAGCCAAGTGGCCATTTTGGGTATTCCTCAGTTTGTTGTTTTTGGATTTGCATACGTATGCAATGCGCTGCAATCCTAAGGCATTCAGTTGCCGCTTGAAAAGGGGCAAGGAAAAAGAACCGCGGTAATTTGACGAATGGCTGCTCAGGAACTCTCACGTAGAGAGGGCAGGCTGCACACCTGGCAGGTATGATCGCCATTTGGAAATTGGACTGAGACGCAATGGTTGATATCAAGGACCAAACCCGGCATCCGATCACAGCCCACGATGTGGCCCGATTGGCCGGGGTCTCACAATCTGCGGTCTCGAGAACCTTTACCAAGGGTGCCAGCGTTTCTTCGAAGACTCGAAAAAAAGTCGAGGAAGCGGCCGCCGCATTGGGCTATCGCCCCAATCAGTGGGCGCGTTCGTTGATAAAGCGCCGATCAAATTTGATCGGCGTCGTCGCCCCCAGTATGGAAAACCCCTTTTATTCAGCCGTGTTGGAGGCGTTATCGGCAGCCTTCGAAGAGCTGGGTTATCGAGTGTTGCTGTTTTCCACCGCTAACCACGAAGACTCCGATCCGGTTCTCGAGGAAGTACTCGGCTACCGCGTTGAAGCGCTGGTTCTGGTCTCGGCGAGCCTCTCCTCGCATATTGCGCAAGAGTGCAAACAGATAGGTTTACCCGTGGTGTTGCTGAACCGTCGAAATGACAGCAGCAGCATTTCCAGTGTGACGAGCGACAATGCCCAGGGCAGTATGGAGATCGCGGAGTTCCTCGTTGCCGGCGGCCATCGTCACCTGGCCTTCATCGCAGGGAAGGAAAGCTCCTCGACCAGCCGCGATCGGGAAATAAGCTTTATGGCTGCGTTGCAAAGTCTGGGATGTCCGGCGCCACAGCGCGAAGTGGGTCATTACACCTTCGACGGTGCCATGGACGCCACTCGCCGCCTGCTTTCGAGCGGTAATCCACCTGATGGGATTTTCTGCGCCAATGACATTATGGCGTTGGGCGCCATCAATGTAGCCCGCGAGGAATTCGGGCTGAAACCGGGCAAGGATATTTCCATTGTCGGGTTCGATGACATCGCCCTGGCATCCTGGCCCGTGTTCTCGCTGACAACCTACGTTCAACCGGTTGCCGCTATGGTGAGTCGTGCCGTCGGCATCATTTGTGCTCAGTTGGACGATCCTGGTACATCGGCGATTCAGGAAGTACTTCGAGGGCAGTTGATCGTCCGCGCAAGCGCAAAAATACCTGATGCTGGAGTGGTGCAAGGCGTTGATTGCCGGGTATGGCAACCGCATGGGTAGCTATCCACCATGTCCCCGGTACAAACATTCCAATGGGGCATAGGTACAACACATCTCGTAGGCATTGGGCTTTTCCTTCAGTCAATCGTAATTGCGGGCATCTTCAGCGTGAAATCAGAGGCTACGGACTCAGCCCTACGCCTATGCGACTGTATGTCTCTCTGCGACCCCATAGTCTTCGGTGTAAAGTCGCCGCCATGAAACTGATCTCCGCAGATCGCTCGCTGATTGCCTGGACCTTGTATTTTTGCGTCCTGTTCAATGTGTTTGCCTGCGGTTTGGGTCACGGGCAGATGATGGGTCTTGAGCTCAATGGCGTCGGCGGTCAGTTCTGTTCGGCGCTGGGCCACAAGGAGCCAACTCTGGACACGGATTTGAGTGACCAGTCGGCCAGCAGCTGGGCCAGCCTCTTTTCCTGTCCGGTCTGTTCCTCGGTGGCCTTGAGCATCGCGTTGCTGTTTTGCCTGGCCTGGCTGCTGCGGGTTGGACAACAGCCGCGCCCCAGCCGCGAACTACGCTGCAAGGCGCCTCCCCGATATTCCTGGCCATCGGCCAACCCTCGCGCTTCCCCTTTGAGTTGACGCCTGCAAGTGGACGGCTTTGTTAGCCGGCCGCTGCTTGTTTTTTCGTCGTCCGTTTTCTGCCTTGCTCTCTGCTGCGATGGCGGGCGGACGCAGGCCATGGGTCGGGTTGCCGATCCGGTCAACTCAGGAATGCACAGTTATGAAACGTTATCTCTATCTCTGGCATCGCTGGCTGGGTATTTTCATCGGCCTGTTCATGGCGCTGTGGTTTATGTCCGGCGTGGTGATGATGTATGTCGGCTACCCCAAACTCACGCCTCGCGAGCACCTGGCGCATTTGCCGGAACTGCAACTGGAACGCTGCTGCGTGGACCTGGCGCAGGTGCTGCAGGCCGTCGGGCCTGGCAAGGAGCCGCAGAGTATCCGTCTGAGCATGGTGGTCGGCGAGCCTCGCTACCTGTTGAGTTATCCGGGCCAGGCCAATGTCGCGGTCGATGCCCGTACCGGCGTGCGGGTGTCGGCGGTCTCGCAGGCACACGCCCTGGCAGCCGCTCGGCAGTTTGATCCGTCGGCTGCGGTGCAGGGCCGTGGTCCGGTGCAGGAGGATGTCTGGAGCCTGTCCCGTGGACTGGATGCTGACCGGCCGCTGCAGCGAGTCGAACTGGCGGACGCCGAGCAGCGCTTGCTGTACGTCTCCAGCCAGACCGGTGAAGTGGTGCGTGACGCCACCGCCCAGGAGAGGGCCTGGAACTGGGTCGGTACCTGGCTGCATTGGTTGTACCCGTTGCGTGGCATCGGCCTAGACGGTGTATGGACCCAGATTGTGATTTACCTGTCGCTGGCGGCGACGCTGATGACGGCGTTCGGCCTTACGGTCGGTGTGCTGCGCTGGCGTTTTCAGCGGCCTTATCGAAGTGGCTCGCGCTCGCCCTACAAGGGCTTCGCCCGCTGGCATCACTTGGGCGGTCTGTTATTCGGTGTGTTGGCCATTACCTGGATCTTCAGCGGGCTGATGTCGATGAACCCCTGGAAGATCTTCAGCAGCGCGCAACCGTTGTCGGTGGCTGCCTATCAAGGCGCGGCCCTCAGCGCCGAGGCTTTTCCCATTGCGGCCGGCGACGCGCTGCAGCGCTTCGAGCGAGACGGCCTCAAGGTTCGTGAATTGGAGTGGCGGTTGGTCGCGGGCAAGGGTTACCTGATTGCTTATGACGGGGCAGGGCACACGCGGGTGCTGTCCATGAGTGACGGGCGGGTCAGTGATCAGTTCAGCCAGAACGTCCTCGAGCAAGCGGCCCGGGCCGTCCTGCCCCAAGGGCAAATGACCGTCGAACGCCTGCAAGCCTACGACTTCTATTACTACGGGCGTGACGAACAAAGCATGCTCGGCCACCTGGAAAAACGCCTGCCCGTGCTGCGGGTGCGCTTCGATGACCCCGCTCAGACCTGGCTGCACCTGGACCTCTATACCGGCGCCATTGTCGGCCAACTCGACCAGCCACGGCGTGCATCGCGCTGGTTGTTCTCCTTGTTGCACAGCTGGGACTGGCTGCCGCTGTTGGCGAGCCGCCCGTTATGGGATGCCTGGATGATCCTGCTGAGCGCAGGTGGGTTGCTGATCAGCCTCACCGGCGTGGTACTGGGCTGGAGACGTATTCGGCGTTCGTTGCGCAGCAAAGCGGTAGTGTCTGTGACGGCGTCACAAGGATCGTAGCAGCTGCCGAGCGGGCGAGGCTGCGTTCGACTGCGAAGCGGTCGTTAAACCAGGCAACGGATTTTTTCAGGCAAACCGCGGACGCAGGCTTTGCGAGGACTCCGTCCTCGAACGCAGCCTCGCAGGCTCGGCAGCTGCTACGGACTCAGCTCTGCGCCGTATTTCAATGTTGTGTATCTACACCTCTTTTAAGGGCTGCCGAATACTGTGGCGAGGGGCTAGCCCCAGTCAGTTAAGGAAATGAGGTCTCTATTGTAGGAGCGAGCTTGCTCGCGATGGACTTAAGGGCGGCGTGTTTTTTCAGGAAACACGCGTTATCGTTAACGTCCATCGCGAGCAAGCTCGCTCCTACAGGGATCAGCAGCAGTTTTACATCCGCCATTCCAGCCCGACGAACAGGCTTCGGCCATCGCCGGGCAGGAACTGTGCGCTGTCCTGGCCCTTGGCGTCGGCGATTACTCCGGTGGTGGCGGTGTAGTTTTTGTCGGAGAGGTTGCGGCCTTCAACAAAGAAGCCGAAGCCCTGGGCCGGTCGGTAGCCACCTTTCAGACCCCAAAGCGCATAGCCATCGGCATACAGGGTTGCAGCCTGATCGACATTGTAGTGGTTGGGTACCCACTCGAAGGTTGGCCCCGCGTACCAGCCGTTCTGCTGCCACAGGGCTTCGCCCTTAATGAATTGCCGTGGTGTGCCTGCCAGGCGGTTATCGCCGTAGACTTTGTCGCCATCGAAGCGGAAGTCATTGAACAGGTACTGACCGCGCAGCACGAACTGATCGAAGGTCAACGAACCGCCCAGTTCGATGCCTTGGTGAATTGTGTGATCGGCATTCACTGTTCCCAGCGGCTGGCCATTGTTGTCGTTGAGCGCGAGCAGTTCGTCGCGGATCTCGCTGCGGTACACCGCCAGGTCCAGATCGAGGTTTTCCCGGGTCCAGCGCATGCCGGCTTCCAGGGTATTGGCTTTCTGTTCTTTGTTTTTGGTCAGCACCTGGCCGCCGGTGAGTTCGGAGAAGGTGGGTGGCTCGAGACTTTGACTCAGGTTGGCGAACACCTGCAGCCCTTCGGCCAGGTCATGACGAATGCCGATGCGGCCGATATGGCCCTGGTAGGTTTGGTTGAACGATTCATCCTGGGGCAGGCAGAACGCCGAGACGAATGAGCTGCACTTGAGACGGTCGTCGACGTCGCGCTGCTGATGCAGCCAGGCGACACCGCCAATTAGCGCCCAGCGTTCGGCCACCGGGATCTCCAGTTCGCCAAAGGCATTGAGGTTGCGCGCGGTCTGGTGCAGTTCGTTGACCTTGCGCCCCTTGTGCCCGGCAAGGTTGACGTAGCGCGAGTCCCAATTGCGTCCCTGGCTGGCTTCTATGCCGACGGTGGAACGCCAGCCTTGTTCGTTCTGCCATTTATGCGCCAGCCGTGCGCCATAGTCCTCACTATTGATATCCAGTGCCTGGAAAATCGGGTGGGACAACGACTTCTCGCTGTAGTACGTGGACAGCTCCAGGCTGTGGTCATTGTCCAACTGCAAGGTACTGATGTTGCCGATCCGATTGAGGGTGAAGTCGCGCTTCTGATCATTGCTGATGCTGCCCGCGGACGCTTGCCTCGGGTCGCTGCGCATCTGCGCCTTGGTCAGGCTGCCGGGTAACTCTGAGTCGGTTTCGACATGGGTCAGGTAGAAACGGGTCGCCAGGCGTTCGCCGATGCGGCCGCCGAGGTTGGCGAAATAGCGCTGGTTATTCTGTTTGGAATGGTCGCGGTAGCCGTCCAGGTTGGAGTCGGAAATGCTCAGGAAGCCATCCCAATCGCCGAAGTCCTCGGCAAAAGCAGCGTATTTGCGCTGATAGCCAAAGCTGCCTCCCTCATAGCGCAGGTCTAGCGGCGGCGCGGTCTTGCCGGTGGGGGTGACGAAATTGATCGCTCCCCCGAGGTTGGCTGCACCATAGCGCCAGGCATTGGCGCCACGTAGTACCTCGATATGGTCGGCGGCCAGTGGCTCGATGGTCTGGAAGTCGAAGCTACCATCGGCCAGGTTGACGGGAGCGCCGTCCTGCATCAACAACAGGCCACGTCCGTGGAAAGTGCGCTGCAGGCCCGAGCCACGGATCGACAGGCGCGCTTCCTCGGCGCCGAAACGTGGCTGGATGAGTACGCCGGTAGCCAGGCCCAGGGCATCCTGCAAGGTACTGCTGCGCCCGGTCTTGTAGGTCTCGGCATCGATGACGGCGGCCGCGCCGGGAATGTGCGAGAAATCCGCGCGCGTCTCGGAAATAGTGGGGGCGGTCGGGTCCTTGCGGTATTCGCTCTTGATCAGGGTTTCTTCGAGTTCAAGGTGTTGGGCTTGGGCGAAAGGAATCAGGCCCAGGCTCAACGCCAGGCTCAGCAACGGGATATGGCGCATGGTGCGCTCCTCACATTTTATTTTTTTGGCGTGCGAATTGGCGGACCGCCTTTTCAGACCGGGCTGCCGTTCAGACAGACGCACTCAGGTGTCCGCAGGAAGGTGCGGATGTGGGTGCGGCGAGCGGCTTTACGGAGCGCGGGGGTTGGCGGGGGGCCAAGTACAACGAGGGGAGCTGTGTTCACGTAGCTCTCGATACGAGAACCTGGTGCCTGCAGGAAGCATCAGCCAGCTGAGGCACAACAGCATGGCAATGCTTAATGTGAATGCGCTACACAGTGGACAACCCAGGGAGGGCATCAGGTCCGGGGTTTTCGAGTCGCCGGAGTCTGCGTCCAGTCCAGCGGCGGAATGGTGGTCGACCGAGCAGAAGAGGCCGCCGCTACCATTGAGTTCCAACCCGCTCATTTGCCCGTGATGAATCCCGCAGGCGACCAGACTGAACAGGATGCTGGCGTACAGTACCCATGCAGTCAGTGAGCGGTCATTGCGGGCGAGTTTCATGGGCGGCGACTCTAGCACCGAATTTCTTCCGGGGAACGGTTGATGCAAGTGGCCGATTGCCGCAGGGGCTGCTCCTACATGGGGATTGTATATATCCCCAGCATCGCGGATGTCCTCGATCGGCGTAGGAGCTGCCGATAGGCTGCGATCTTTCGGGGGCGCCGCAAATGCAAGATCAAAAGATCGCAGCCTGCGGCAGCTCCTACAAGAGCCCATAAGGCCAGTCCCCGCAGCCAATCCTTATCAGAAATCCAGGGTCACGCCGGTATAGAGCGCACGCCCATCGCCCGGGGAATGCAGGGAAGCACCGGCACCATCGGGGTCGTACCAGACGTATTCATGGTAGCGGTTGGTGAGGTTTTTCAGCTGTAGATCGACACTCACCGATTCGGTCACCTGGTAGGTGGCACCGAGGTTCATCAGCACGTAACCGCCGTAGCTGCCTTTGCTGTTTTCCCGCTCCAGGTAGTAGTCGGTCTGGCCGTTCATCCACGCCGTCAATTGCAGGGCAGGGGTGGACTGGTAGCTGACCCCGGCGTTGTACAGGTGATTGGGGATGTGGTCGATTTCCTGGCCTTTGCTGTTGGGCAGGCTTGAGCTGGGTTGGAGGATCTTCGAGTACTGCCAGGAGTAAGCCAGCCAGATCTCGGTGCGCTCGTTGGGGTGCAGGTTCATCTGCAGGTCATAACCCCAACGTCGGGTTTCGCCGACGTTATCCGACTCGCCGCCGGGATCGTTGAGTCGGCGGCTGACTTCTCCAGTGGCTTCCTGCTGCCAGTAGGCGACCCGGCCATCGACCCAGTCGGCGGGGGTGAACTTGACTCCGGTTTCCCAGCCTTCGTTGATCGACGGCGCCAGGTCGGTGTTCCGTGGCGGGATTTTGTAGGCTGCCGCACCGCTGCCGACCTGGAAGGTGCGCCCCCAGTTGGCATAGAGGCTGGCCACCTCCCAAGGCGAATAGACCACGCTGAGCTTGGGTTGCTTGATCAGCCCGTAGTTGTTGATGTCGTAGTCCATGCCGGTCATTTCATTGGTGAAATCACCCTGGATCTTGTCGACCCGATAGGCCGGGACGATCTTCAACGACTCGAAGGGTTTGATCTCGGCCTGTATATAAGCGCCGTAGGTGTCGAAGTCGAATTGCTGATCGCGGGTTTGCGCCTGGCGAATGCGATTTATTGTTTTGTAGCGCTCGCTTTTGTTCTGCTGCCTTTGCACGTCCGCGCCGCCCTCCAGCGCGAAGTCGTACAGCCCGCTGACCACCGGGCGCCAGGTCAGCGAGGTGAGGGCGCCGTACTGGGTTTCGTAGGCATCGCGTTCCTGTTGGGAGCTGGTGCGCCAGTACTGGGTCCAGCGCCGGTCATCGAAGGTGTTGACGTAGCTCTTCGCCGACCAGGCCAGGGTCTCGGTCAGGTCGGTGTCGAAATGCAGGCTGAGCTGATTCATGCGCCGCGTGCCTTGGTCGGTGGCGTTGTATGAATTGCTCATGGTCGGGTGATGGTGTGCGTCGTCTCGGGTGAGGTACCCGGGCTCCCGGGCCTCGGCTTCGTAATGGCGGGCGATCAGACCGATGCGGTAGCTGTCGTCGTCGGGGGTGTAGAACCACTTGCCGGACATCGAGTAGCGGTCGGCTTCGGCGTGGTCGCGATAGCCAGCGGATTTCTGATAGGCAAGGAAGTAGTTCTGGGTCCAGTTGCTGCTTTCAATGCCTTTGGCAAATTGGGTTTCCCGGGTATTGAAGCTGCCGTAACGGATACGCGCCTTGCTGTAGTCGCCGCCGGTACGGGTCAGCATGTTGACGTTGCCGGCGATGTTGTGCAGCCCGTAACGTGGATCGCTGGTGCCGCGCACCACCTCGATGCTGTCGAGTTCGAGGGGGAAGATCATGTCCATGAACGGCATGTTGCCGTCGTTGCTGTTGCTCGGAATGCCGTCGATCAGCAACTTGACGGCGTTCACCTCACCCTCGCCATTGAAACCGCGAAAGGAGATCTTGCCGGAGGTAGTGCCCTGGTTGAACTCGGTGAGCATCACCCCGGGCGCGCGACTGAACAGTTCCCAGCTGTAGTTGACCGGCATTTTCTCGAGGATGTCGCCACCCAGGATATCCACCGAGCTGAGCACGCTACTGGTGCTCAGGGGGCCGCTGGTATTGCCCTGCACATTCACGGTGCCGAGGGTCAGGACCGAGTCTTCGATCTTGCCGGCTTCGGCCAGCGCCGCTGACAGCGGGGTCAGCGCGAACAGGCCGCAGGTCAGAAGGGAGCAGATGGAACGGGATACAGACAAAGGCGTTGCGCGGGGCAAAGCAGATGGAGCAGGCATGACGCACACTTCCTGAAGACCAAGAGATTTCAACGGCGATTGGACGGCCACGATGGGGGCCGGGGGCGAACATCACACCTGTGGCGAGGGCGCTTGCTCCCGCTGGGGCGCGCAGCGGCCCTAAAATCTGCAATCCGGTTGTGTCAGGCACACCGCATTGTCTGGTTTTACGACTGCTGCGCAGCCGAGCGGGAGCAAGCTCCCTCGCCACAGGTGATCGTCCGACCATAGATTTCTGTGACCGGCATTGGCCCAAAGCCAGGCAATCGAGCCTCGGCGGACAGGGCCAGGGTTTTGGTCAGGCCAAGGGGGAAGCGCGCGGGGTCAGGTTGGGCCAGCGAACCCTGTGGGGCAGTGTTGGCAGCTCAGGATTGTTGAGGGCGATATCGGGGGTGTGTTGCGGTAGAAAATGCCGATAGTAATTCGACGGCAACGCCGCCAGGCCGCTATGGCCGCAGCAGCAATCACTGTGTTGCATGGTGGTTTTCGAGGGGGCCGGCGCCAAGGTGTCGAGCAGTTTGCCAAGGGCCGCAGGCATTACTTGTGAATTATTCGCCGAACAGAACCCACCCCAGAGCAACAGCTGCGCATCCGGCGTCTGCATGGCGCGGCTCAGCGGCATGGCCAGCATGTTGAGCAACACGGCCAGGCAGGCGATCCAGGGGCTGATGGGTTTCAACGAGGCCATGGGCGGGCTCAGGGCAAGAAGGCGTCCATTTAGCAGCAGTCAGCGACGGATGTAAAAGTTTCCGGGTGCGCTATATAGCCGCATAGAGTGGTGCGCTGGCCATGCGACAATGCCTGTAGGAGCGAGCTTGCTCGCGATGGACTCAAAGAAGACGCGTTTATTCAGATAACACGCGTTATCGTTAACGTCCATCGCGAGCAAGCTCGCTCCTACATAGGCATTTTCCATGGTATTTATGACCACGGCAGGGTTTCATTTACCGCAGGTGGCGGGGTTTAAATGACCCGACTAATTTCAGCTCTTTGAAAATAGCCAATTAGCGGTTGGCATGATTAATGGATTGCATAAGATCCAAGTTCCATCAGCAATTATCAATTGTCTTGCGCTGATGGCCCAATCCAGCCTCGAAATTTCTGGCGGTTGAGCATTCTGTATGGTTGAAGTCACTCCAGTTGCCCGCGTGCAACACACCCTGCTGGAAGATGTTCTGGCGGTGCTCGTCGGCACGCTGATGGTCTCGTTCGGCATCATGCTGCTACGCCAGGCCGGTGCGCTCACCGGTGGTACTGCAGGGGTGGCTTTCCTGATCCATTACGCCTCGCATGTTTCATTCGGTACGGCGTTTTTCCTGATCAATCTGCCGTTCTATTACCTCGCGATCCGGCGCATGGGCTGGGCGTTCACCCTCAAGACCTTTTGTGCCGTCGCACTGGTTTCGCTGTTCACTGACCTGCATTTGCGATTTATCCATATCGATCACCTCCAGCCAATCTATGCCGTGTTGTTCGGCAACCTGATCATGGGGCTGGGCTTCATTGTGCTGTTCAGGCACAAGGCGAGCCTGGGAGGGGTCAACATCCTCGCGCTCTATCTGCAGGACCGATTGGGCATACGTGCCGGCAAACTGCAAATGGCCGTCGACGTTGTGGTCATGCTGGCTTCGCTGTACGTGGTGAGTGTGCCAGCGCTCATCGTCTCGATAGCGGGTGCGGTGGTGTTGAATCTGATCATTGCAATGAATCATCGGCCTCACCGTTACACTGCCTAGTCGAAATGGTACTTATAACCTTTGTGTCAGGGTTTAATTAACCATTTATTCAGGGTTTAAATAACCCTGATAATTCCAATACGTTGATAAATAGCCAGTTAATCATTGGCATGATTAATGGATTACATAAGATTGATTACCATCAGCAACTGACGGGACAACTCTTATGTTTGATGTCAACGGCAGCAACCTTGAGCAATGTACCGAACGTTTTGCGGCACATCTTGCCAATCCCGATCGCCCGGTTGCCGCGGGCGAGGCACCCTCAGGGTTGAGCAGTCGTTGGTCAATGGCCGGCCTGCTGTGGGCGGGCCTGGTGGCTTGCTTGCTGGTTCAGTAGCTAGCGAGTCGCCGCAGTACACACCGAACTTGTGGCGAGGGAGCAAGCCCGCTCCCACACCAGGCCGCAGTCGTACACAGATTTCGTGTTTATTGAAGATCAACAAGGAGCTGCCGCAGGCTGCGATCTTTTGATCTTGGCGATGGTGGTGCCTGCAGAAAAGATCGCAGGCTTCGCCAGCTCCTACGCCGACCGTCACACCTCCAAATGAATGCATTATCCGCAGTTTTTCCGAGGGCTATATCCGTTTCGATCCACATATGCGCTGCTTACTAGCGGGTCATTCAATTTCGAACAAATTGATCTAGGTTTCAGATTCCTGCGGTGGGTACTCGCAGCTTCGTTGTGGGTCCAATGATCAGGAGCGGTGAAATCTGCTGCTCGACCACTTTCGACGAGTTCGGACGTCCAGCAAAGGAGGTGGGATATGAGTTGTCCGGTGTGCGGAAACAATGGCGCTCGGGAGGATCTTTCGTTCGGCGGTGGAATGCGCTTCTATTGCGAGCCCTGCGGTGGCTTCTTTCGAATTTCATCAACCCTGATCAATCTGGCTGAAGGAAAGACCTTTGACTCGGAGCGTGCCCGCCAGCGCCTGAAAGACCAGCATGAAGCCCACGACCCCAACAGCCTGCAGGATCCGGAGCCGACTTTAGGGCCGGAGGACGCCGATCTGCTGGTTGATCCGGACTGAACTGCCACGATTAGTCTGGGTGAGCATGCCCGGCATGGAGCCGGGCTTCCTCACAGCAATCAAGCCCGGCCACCAAACAGGGTTTTCAGCCTTTCAGGATTCGCATTCTTTTGCAGCGTCTACTCCTGAAGCAGTCAATTTAATCGGATAGGTTACCGACGGTTCATGACCTTCGATGGACACGCTTCCACCCTGGATCAAGCCCTTGTCCTGCAACAGCTTGAGTGCTCCGGCAACCACCTTTTCTCCGCGAAAATTATCAAGGACTTCCTTGCCAAGGCCTTGAGGGTGCGCGTGCAATAAGCGCGTGAGGATTTCTTTCTCAAGTTCTTTATTGCTCATGACTTGCCTCGCTTCAATGTGATTGATTTCTCGGTTGCGCTTCAGTTCTATGTTTGACAGGGAGCTGAGAACGGCATTCAAAAAAAATCGGAAGAGTGTGTGGCCGGCATTCGAGGTTCTGATGCCGCCAGGATCGCCCGAACGCGGGCCGAACCTGCGCCGACCGCAAAGATCAAAAGATCGCAGGCTTCGCCAGCTCCTACTCGCGTTTCACCACCAGGGTCAGGATGTCATAACTGGCCACCAGTTCACCCAGCTGATTGGTGACTTCCACGTCCCAGGCCACCACACCTTGCGGGATGCCTTGTGGGCTCTTCTTGCCCTGGTCGATCTTGCGTTTGCAGGTCAGGCGGGCCTGGATGGTGTCGCCGATGCCCACCGGGTTGATGAAGCGCAGGGTGTCGAGGCCATAGTTGGCCAGCACCGGGCCAGGCGCCGGGGAAACGAACAGGCCGGCCGCCGCCGACAGCACGAAGTAACCGTGGGCGATGCGTTTGCCGAATTGCGATTCCTTGGCGGCGATGTCGTCGAAGTGCATGTAGAAGTGATCGCCGGACAGGCAGCCGAAGTTCACCAGATCGGCCTCGGTCACGGTGCGCCGATGAGTCAGCAGCGATTCGCCGATCTGCAGGTCCTGGAAGAACCGGCGGAACGGGTGGACTTCGGTTTCAATGACCTTGGCGCCGCGCACGTGTTCACCGGTCACCGCCGCAAGCATGGTCGGTGAGCCTTGTACCGCTGCGCGTTGCAGGTAGTGCTTCACCGCGCGCAGGCCGCCGAGTTCTTCACCGCCACCGGCGCGCCCCGGGCCGCCGTGTTTCAGTTGCGGCAGTGGCGAGCCGTGGCCGGTGGATTCGGCGGCGGACTCGCGGTCGAGCACCAGCAAGCGCCCGTGCCAGGCGGCAGCCACCGGAATGGCCTTGGCGGCGATCTGCGGATCCTTGGTGATCAAGCTCGCCACCAGGCTGCCTTTGCCGCGAGCGGCCAGGACCAGGGCTTCATCAAGGTCGTCGTAGGCCATCAGGGTGCTGACCGGCCCGAAGGCTTCGATATCGTGGGCGCCACCTTCGGCGTGGGGATCGCGGGCCCGCAGCAGGGTCGGCGCAAAGAACGCGCCCTGGCTGACGTTTTCACCGCGAGGTTCGAAACCGTCGCGGGCGCCGAACAACAGGTCGCTGCTCTGCAACAGGCTTTCCAGGCGTTCAGCGACGTCTGTTTGCTGATCGTGGGAGGCCAGCGGGCCCATGCGCACGCCTTCCACCGACGGGTCGCCGACCACGACTTTCGCCAGGCGATTGCGCAGGCGGGTGGCTACGGCATCAATGTGTTTGGCCGGAACGATGGCGCGGCGGATGGCGGTGCATTTCTGCCCGGCCTTGGTGGTCATCTCGCGGGCGACTTCCTTGATGAACAGCTCGAACTCTTCGTCGTCCGGGCTGACGTCCGGGGCGAGGATCGCGCAGTTCAGTGAGTCGGCTTCGGCGTTGAACGGTACCGAGTTGCGGATCAGGTTCGGGTTGACCCGCAGTTTGGCCGCAGTGTCGGCGGAGCCAGTAAAGGTCACCACGTCCTGGCCTTGCAGGCGATCGAGCAGATCGCCGGTGCCGCCGATGATCAGTTGCAGGCTACCGGCCGGGAGCAGGCCGGACTGGTCCATCAGGCGCACCACGGCTTCGGTCAGGTAGCTGGTGGCGCTGGCCGGTTTGACGATGCACGGCATGCCGGCGAGGAAGCTCGGGGCGAATTTTTCCAGCATGCCCCAGATCGGGAAGTTGAAGGCGTTGATGTGCACCGCCAGGCCGCCACGGGGCACCAGGATGTGCGTGCCGGCAAAACTGCCGAGCTTGCTCAGGGACATCGCTGGACCTTCATGGACGATGTTGCCCGATGGCAGTTCCCGGGAGCCGAGGCTGGCGTAGGTGAACAGCGTGCTGTTGCCGCCTTCGATATCGATCCAGCTGTCGGCACGGGTGGCGCCGCTGTGGTGCGAGATCGCGTAGAGCTGCTCCTTGCGCTCGCTCAGGTACAGGGCCAAGGCCTTGAGACGCTGGGCTCGTTGCTGGAAGTCCAGCGCCATCAGCCCACTGACACCCTGGCGACGGCCGTGCTCGATGGCTTCGGCGAAATCCGGGCGCTCTTCGTGGGTGCGGAAAATCTCGTGGCCGTCAATGGCGCTGCGCAGCACTTGGGCGCCGTGTTGACCGATCCAGCGACCGGCGATGAAACTTTGCAGGGTAGGGGCGTGATACATCACGGTTCCTCCGGTTTATGAAGTGTGCCGGCGCGGTGGTATCCGCGCCGATCAGGGATTACCAAAGCGCCAGGGTGTAACCGAGGATCAGTCGGTTTTCATCGACGGCGGTCGTCAAGCCATTGCCGGAGCGGAACGTCACGTTGCGCCAGCGAAGGCTGACGTCCTTGAAGGCGCCGCTCTGGATCACGTAGGTGATATCGGTGTCGCGTTCCCACTCGGTGCCGTTGTCGACGTTGGCAGCCTTGACGTGGCGTCCGTCGGTGTAGCGGGTCATGAAGGTCAGGCCGGGCACGCCCACGGCGACGAAGTCGTAGTCGTAACGCAGTTGCCAGGAGTCTTCGTCGGCGCGGGTGTAGGTGTTGAAGGTGACCAGGTTGACCACGTACGGGTCGCCGCCGTTGAGGAACGGAAACGCGCTGTCGCCGGACAGTTGCTGGTAGCTGGCGCTGACTTTGTGGGCGCCGTGGGCCAGGGTGAACATGCCGTTGAGGTTGCGGTTGTCGACCCGCCCGGCACGTTCGGCGCCGTCGCCGCGGCTGTCGAAGTAACGCAGGTCGCTGCGCAGGCTGAAACCCGCACCCAGCGGCTGGGTATGCACCAGACCGGCGAACTGCTGGCGATAGACCTGCTCGAGCTCGCCGTAGTAGTAGCTCAGGCTCAGCTGTGGGCTGAAGGCGTAACTGCCGCCAGCGAAGTCAAAGCCATCACTGCTGGCGGCGCCGTAGCCGATATCGTCACGGCTGGAGGAATCCCGCAGATTGGCCTTGGTCAGGCGCCCGGCGTTCAGCGTCAGGCCGCTGATTTCCTGGCTGCTCAGCAAGCCACCCTGGAAGGTCGAGCCGAGCAGGCGGGTGTCGTTGTAGACCACCACCGGCAGCAGCGGTTGCAGGGTGCCGAGCTTCAGAACGCTTTTCGAGACCCGCAGCTTGCCGGTCAATCCCAGCTCGCTGTACTCGTCAGCCGGCTCATGGCTTTGCGGGCCATAAGGCAGCAGGCCGGTGCCGCGACGGTCGGGGCTGGAATCAAGCTTCAGACCCAGTTCGCCCAAGGCATCGAGACCCAAACCGAACATACCGTCGGTGTAGCCGGACTCGATGCGCGCGGTGAAGCCCTGGGCCCATTCTTCGGCCTTGGATTGCGCGGCGTTGTCCTGACGGAAGTCGCGGTTCATGTAGTGATTGCGCATTTCAATCCGGGCCTTGCTGTCGCTGATGAAGTCGGCCATGGCGCTGGGCGCGACCATCGGCAGACTCAATAGCGCCATTAACGACAACAGCGATTTCTGTGGTGCGATACGAGCGGGGTTCATTGTTTTTATTCCCTGACATCAGATCGAGCATTGCTTAGTGTTTGCTGGCGCCGGAGGCACCAATCCCGGTCATCGAACGGATGAACTGCGCCAGGTACCGGCCGCGCTCCATTGCCGCGCGGGGCGATGTATCGGTGACGGAAAACACCCAGGCGCTGAAGAAGGCCAGGCTCATGGAGAACAGCGCCGGGTTGGAGTAGGGGAATAGCGCCTTGTCGTGATGCAGCACGTTGACCCACACCGCCGGGCTGAGGATCAATAGGACAATCGCTGAACCCAGTCCGGCCAGGCTGCCGGTGACCGCGCCACGGGTGGTCAGGCCTTTCCAGTACATCGAGAGGAACAGCACCGGGAAATTCACCGAGGCGGCGATGGCCAGTACCAGTCCGGAGAGGAAGGCAATGTTCTGCGACTCGAACAACAGGCCGAGGATGATCGCCAATACCCCGATACACAGCGTGGCAATCCGCGATACGCGAATTTCCTGCTTCTCGGTGGCCTGACCCTTGCGCATCACACAGGCATACAGGTCGTGGGACACCGCCGAGGCACCGGACAGCGCCAACCCGGCGACCACCGCGAGAATGGTGGCGAAGGCCACGGCCGAGATGAAGCCGAGGAACAGGTTGCCGCCGACCGCCTGGGCCAGGTGCACGGCGATCATGTTGCCGCCGCCGATGATCGCGCCGTTGGCATCGCGGAACGCCGGATCGGTGCCGACCATGACAATCGCGCCGAAGCCTACGATGATCAGCAGCAAGTAGAAGTAGCCGATAAAGCCGGTGGCGTAGAACACGCTTTTGCGGGCTTCCTTGGCGTTGCTGACGGTAAAGAAGCGCATCAGGATGTGCGGCAGACCGGCAGTGCCGAACATCATGCCCAGCCCGAGAGAGATCGCATCGATCGGGTTCGACAGCAAGCCACCGGGTGCCATGATCGCGTTGCCCTTGGCATGCACGGCACTGGCGCCGGCGAACATCGCTTCAGTGCTGAAACCGAAATGCTTGAGCACCATGAAGGCCATGAAGGTGGTGCCGAACAGCAGCATAACGGCCTTGATGATCTGCACCCAGGTGGTCGCGAGCATGCCGCCGAAGGTCACGTAGAACACCATCAGCACGCCGACCAGCATTACCGCGTAGAGATAGTCGATGCCGAACAGCAACTCGATCAATTTGCCGGCACCGACCATCTGCGCCACCAGGTACATCAGTGCCACGGTCAAAGTGCCGAAAGCCGAGGTCAGGCGTACCGGGGTTTGCTCGAGGCGATAAGAGACCACATCGGCGAAGGTGTATTTACCCAGGTTGCGCAGGCGCTCGGCGATCAGGAACAGAATGATCGGCCAGCCAGCCAATACGCCCAGGGCGTAGAGCAAACCGTCGTAGCCATTCAAGAACATCATCGCCGAGATGCCCAGGAAGGACGCCGCGGAAATCATATCGCCGGCAATCGCCAGGCCGTTCTGGAAACCGGTCATGCCGCCGCCTGCGGTATAGAAATCACTGGCGGAACGGGTGCGCAACGATGCCCAGCGAGTGATCCCCAGGGTAAACAGCACGAACACCAGGAACATGCTGATCGCGGTCCAGTTCAACGGGCGGGAAGCACCCTCGGCGGCGACCGCGAAGTCGGCGACAAAGGCCAGGGGCAGCAGGAACAACGCCAGAAGCCGCTTCATTTGGCGCACTCCTGCTTGAGTTTCTCGTTGAGCGGGTCGATCACGTTATTGGCGCGATAGACATAGAAACCGGTCAGGGCGAAGGCGAGGAGAACGATCACCACACCGACCAGCATGCCCACGGTGGTTACCCCACCACTGAGGGACTGGCCCAGGGTGCTGGGAGAAAATGCCACCAGCAGTACGAAGCCGTAGTAGATCACCAGCATGGCCAGGCTCAGTGACCAGTACAGGTTCTGTTTACGGCGGACCAGCTGGATGAAGTCCGGGTGTTGGCTGATGTGCTCTATGTCTTGTGGGGTCATGGGGCGCTCGCTTTTGTTGTTTTTGTTGTGGGGTGAAACGGGTTTTTCTGTTGGGGCTGAAAAGATCGCAGCCTGCGGCAGCTCCTACAGGGAGCTACGTGCACCTGGGAATAACCGGCGAACTCTGAATGTGTAGGAGCTGCCGCAGGCTGCGATCTTGGCGATCTGAAAATCAGAGCTGATCGAAGTCCAGCACCACCTTGTCGCTCACCGGAAATGCCTGGCACGACAGCACATAGCCGGCGGCCACTTCGTAGTCTTCCAGGGCGTGGTTGCTGTCCATTTCCACTTCGCCTTCGATGACCTTGCATTTACAGGTCGAGCAGACGCCGGCCTTGCACGAGTAGGGCAGTTCAGCGCCCTGGGCGTTGCCGGCATCGAGGATGCTCAGGCTGTTGCGTGGCAAGTCGAAGGCCAGGGCGCGGCCATCGCTGATCACGGTGATCTGGCTGACCGCCGCATCCACCTGCCGGGCCGCTTCGCGAGCCTGGCGTTTTTGCGGGCTGCCGGCGACGGCGAACAGTTCGAAGTGGATGCGCTCAGCCGGCATGCCCTTGGATTTGAGGCTGTCGCACACGGTTTCGGTCATCTCCTGCGGGCCGCAGATGAATGCCGCGTCGAGGGCTTTGACGTCGAGCCAGCGGGAGAACAGTTGCTCGCATTTTTCGGCGTTGATCCGGCCGTTGTACAGGTCGACATCCTGCTGCTCGCGGCTGAACACGAAGATCAGATTCAAGCGTTGCAGGTAACGGTTTTTCAGGTCTTCCAGCTGTTCGCGAAACAGCGCACCGGAGCTGGAACGGTTGCCATACAGCAGCGTGACCCGGCTGTGGGGCTCGTTTTCCAGGGTGGTCTTGATGATCGACAGAATCGGCGTGATGCCGCTGCCGGCGGCGACCGCCAGGTAATTGCCATGGCGGGCCGGGTCGAGTTCGACATGAAAGTGCCCGGCCGGCGGCATCACTTCAAGGCTATGCCCGGCCTGCAATTGTTCATTGGCAAACGCCGAAAAACGTCCGCCGGCCACGCGCTTGATGGCGATGCGCAGTTCACCGTCGTTGACCCCGGTGCAGATCGAGTAGGAGCGGCGGACTTCTTCGCCATCCAGCTGGGTGCGCATCACCAGGTGCTGGCCCTGGGTGAAATGAAAGCTGTCTTGCAGGTGCTGCGGAATCTCGAAAGCGATGGACACCGCGTCACGGGTTTCGCTGCGCACGTCCTTGATGGTCAGGCTATGGAATTTGCTCATTATTGTTCTCCAACCAAGTCGGCAGATGGCCGCTCAGATGCACTTGAAATAGTCGAACGGTTCCAGGCAGTCGCGACAGCGGTACAGCGCCTTGCACGCGGTGGAACCAAACTCGCTGAGCACTTCGGTGTGCGCGCTGCCGCATTGCGGGCAGACGATGCGGGTGCTTTCACCGAGCAGGCTGCGTTTGCTGCTACTGCCGTTGGGCGGGGCAATGCCGTAGGCACGCAGGCGTTCACGGCCGATGTCACTGATCCAGTCGGTGGTCCAGGCCGGGGTCAATTTGCGTTCCAGTAACGGCGCCTTGAAACCGGCGAGCTCCAGTGCCTCGCGGATATCGCTTTCGATCACTTCAGTGGCCGGGCAGCCGGAGTAAGTCGGGGTGACCACCACATGCAGATGCCCGGCCTGCCAATCGAGATCGCGGACGATACCCAGATCGACCACGCTGACCACCGGCACTTCCGGGTCCATAACGTGCGCCAATGTCGCCCAGGCGGCTTCCAGGTCGGTCGACTGAGCCGCCCGTGCGCCCCGGTCGCTGGCAATCAGCTCACCAGGTCGCATCGGGGTACGCTCGTGGCAGTGATTGCATTTCGGCCAGCAGAATACCCAGGTGTTCGGTATGCAAACCGCGGCGGGCATTCAGGTAGAAGTAGCTGGGCGTAGCTGGCAAGGGCAGGGTCGCGCTGGTGAAAATTTCGCTGACCTTGGCTTGCCAGGCAGCCGCTACTTGCGCGGCGTCCGGGGTGATACCGGCCGCGCACAAAGGTTCTTCGCTGTCATCGGCGCTGGTCAGTTCGACGGTGAAACGCCAGACCTCGGGGATAGCCGCGAGCATGCGCTGATGGCTTTCCTCGGTGCCGTCACCCAGGCGCTCGACCCACTCGCTGGAGCGGCGTAGGTGATAGGTCACTTCTTTGACCGCTTTGGCGGCAATCCCTGCGATGCGCTCGTCACTGGACTGGCTCAGGCCGCTGAGCACTTGCAGGTGCCAGGCGTCGTAGAGGAATTGCTTGAGGATGGTTACCGCATAATCACCGTTCGGTTGTTCCACCAGCAGCAGATTGCGATAGGCCCGCTCGTCACGGCGGAACGCCAGGTGATCGGCGTCGCGGCCGTCCTCCAGCAGTTCGGCGGCGTAATCCAGCCAGTTGCGCGCCTGGCCCACCAGGTCGAGGCCGACGTTCATCAGCGCCAGTTCTTCTTCCAGCGCCGGGGCATGGCCGCACCATTGGCACAGGCGCTGGCCCTGGATCAGGGCGCTGTCGCCCAGGCGCAGCAGGTATTCGATCAGATCAGTCTTATTATTATTCATGGTCGACCTCACATGTGCCCGACTTCGGCCGGCAGCTCGTAGAAGCTGGCGTGGCGATAAACCTTGTCGTCCGCCGGATCGAACAGCGGGTCTTTTTCATCCGGCGAAGAGGCGGTGATCAGTGCCGAGGGCACCACCCACAGGCTCACGCCTTCGCTGCGCCGGGTGTAGAGCTCGCGAGCGTTCTCGATGGCCATCGCGGTGTCGGCGGCATGCACGCTGCCGACATGCTTGTGGTTGAGGCCGTGCTTGCTGCGTACGAAAACTTCGAAGAGGGTCCAGTCGGACATAACATTTACTCCACATCAGTTAAGTGAGTGCTGGAGGGGCTGAAGATCAAAAGATCGCAGCCTTCGGCAGCTCCTACATGGGTTCACCGGCTCCCGTAGGAGCTGGCGCAGCCTGCGATCTTTTAGCGGTCGCGTGGGTTGTCGGGCCGATTCAGGCGGCGTTCTTGTTTTGTTTTTTGCGGGCGTGGGCGACCGCGGCTTCGCGGACCCAGGCGCCGTCTTCAATGGCTTTGCGGCGGGTAGATACACGTTCCTGGTTGCACGGGCCGTTGCCCTTGAGCACTTCGTAGAATTCGTTCCACTGGATCTCGCCGAAGTCGTAGTGGCCGCGTTCGGCGTTCCATTTCAGCTCCGGATCCGGGCAGGTGCAGCCCAGCAGTTCCAACTGTGGGATGGTCTGGTCGATGAAGCGCTGGCGCAGTTCGTCGTTGCTCTGGCGCTTGATTTTCCAGGCCATGGATTGGGCGCTGTTGGGTGAGTGTTCGTCGCTGGGACCGAACATCATCAGCGACGGCCACCACAGGCGGTTGATCGCGTCCTGGACCATGTCTTTCTGTGCCTGATTGCCGTGACGCATCATGGTCAAGAGGATTTCGTAGCCCTGGCGCTGGTGGAAGCTCTCTTCCTTGCAGATCCGCACCATGGCCCGGGAGTAGGGGCCATAGGAGGTACGCTGCAGCACCACCTGATTGACGATCGCCGCGCCATCCACCAGCCAGCCCACCGCGCCCATGTCGGCCCAGTTCAAGGTCGGGTAGTTGAAGATGCTCGAGTACTTGGCTTTGCCGCTGTGCAGCTTGGCGATTTCTTCATCGCGGTCGGCACCGAGGGTTTCCATGGCGCTGTACAGATACAGGCCATGACCGGCCTCGTCCTGGATCTTCGCCATCAGTTGCAGTTTGCGTTTGAGCGTTGGCGCACGGGTCACCCAGTTGCCTTCGGGCAGCATGCCGACGATTTCCGAGTGCGCATGCTGGGAGATTTGCCGAATCAAGGTTTGCCGATAGGCATCTGGCATCCAGTTCTTGGCTTCGATCTTGATTTCTGAATCGATTTTTTCCTGGAAGGAACGCTCCTGCTCGGACATCTCGTCGAGTGTTTTTATGCGTTTAACCCCAGTTTCTACTAGCTGCGCGTACATGCAGTGTCTCCTGCCGTGAATCATTGGGTGGCCATGACTAACTTTATAAGTGATACAAAAATAAATATCAAACACAAAATAACGTGTCGTATATTTTTGTGTATCGCTTTGGGCTTTTGTTGCCTGAGTTGCAGGCGTGGCAGGGCGCTCAAGCCTTCAGATAGGGAGTGCTTTTCTGATGAAATGCCGAATGTGGCGCGCAGTCGCCCGCCAAGACGCCGGGTTGCGTCCTGGATGGGTGTTTGCGGAGGAGTGCGAGGCCAGACCGGCCTGGAGGTGCGAGGAGGGCCCTTGTAGGAGCGAGCTTGCTCGCGATGGACGTTAACGATTACGTGTGTTTTCTGAATAAACGCGTCGCCCTTGAGTCCATCGCGAGCAAGCTCGCTCCTACAACGCTTTAACTGCGCTTATCAATCACATGACACGCCTTGCCTTCCGAGCGTTTGATCGAGAAGGGTGGTTGCAGCACGATCCTGGTGCTGATGCCGATGTGGTTCTTGATGTGCCGGCTGAGTTCCGCGCACACGGCTTTTTGCTGCGCATCGTTCATGTGCTGATGCTCGCCCTTGAGCTCGACATGCACGTCGACGCTGTCCATATTGCCGTTGCGGTACAGGTGGATCTCGTAGGATTCGCAGAGCTGTTTGACCTTCAGTACCTGCTCTTCGATCTGGGTCGGGAACACATTGACCCCACGAATGATCAGCATGTCGTCGCTGCGTCCGGTGATCTTGTCGATGCGCCGCATCGGCCGGGCGGTACCCGGCAGCAGGCGCGTCAGGTCGCGGGTGCGATAGCGGATCATCGGCAAGGCTTCCTTGCTCAGCGAGGTGAACACCAGTTCGCCCATCTGACCGTCCGGCAGGACTGCTCCGGTGATCGGGTCGATGATTTCCGGGTAGAAATGGTCTTCCCAGATGGTCGGTCCGTCCTTGCTTTCAGCGCACTCCATGGCGACGCCCGGGCCCATGATTTCCGAGAGGCCGTAGATGTCCAGGGCGGTAATGCCCAGGCGCGCCTCGATGGCGCTGCGCAGTTCGGCGGTCCAGGGTTCGGCGCCGAAGATACCCAGGCGCAGGGCGAGTTTGTGCGGGTCGATGCCCTGGCGCTCGATTTCATCGGCGATGTTGAGCATGTAGGACGGCGTGACCATGATGATGTCCGGCTGGAAATCCTTGATCAGCTGCACCTGCTTTTCGGTCTGGCCGCCGGACATCGGAATCACCGTGCAACCCAGGCGTTCGGCGCCGTAGTGGGCGCCGAGACCGCCGGTGAACAGGCCGTAGCCATAGGAAATATGCACTTTGTCGCCACGCCGGCCGCCTGCCGCGCGGATCGAGCGCGCGACCACATTGGCCCAGGTGTCGATGTCATTCTGGGTATAGCCAACCACCGTCGGCTTGCCGGTGGTGCCGCTGGAGGCGTGCAGGCGCACCACGTCATGCATCGGCACGGCGAACATGCCGTAGGGGTAGTTGTCACGCAGGTCGGATTTGGTGGTGAACGGGAAATTCGCCAGATCGTCCAGGGACTTGATGTCGTCCGGGTGCACGCCCAGTGAATCGAAGCGTTGCCGATACAGCGGCACGTTCAGGTAGGCGTGGTTCAGGCTCCAGCGCAGGCGTTCGAGCTGGTGCTGACGCAGTTCGTCGATGCTGGCGGTTTCCATTGGATCCAGCTGTGGATCAAGCACGGCTTTGGCAATTGGCATGTTCATGACTTCACTCGAATTGTTTTTATGTTTCAGCGCTTTTAATGAAGCGCTTAGAGTGCATGCCCCAAGGATACCTCTCGGCTCCCCGGGAATCGCGATTCTTTAGTGGGGTAGACGCTCGATGATTAATGCGATGCCCTGGCCGACGCCGATGCACATGGTGCACAAGGCGTAGCGGCCCTTCTGTTGTTCAAGCTCATGCAGGGCGGTGGTTACCAGCCGCGCGCCACTCATGCCCAGCGGATGACCGAGGGCGATGGCGCCACCGTTGGGATTGACCCGTGGATCGGTGTCGCTCAGGCCGAGTTCGCGCAACACCGCCAGGCCCTGGGCGGCAAAGGCCTCGTTGAGTTCGATCACGTCCATGTCGGCCAGGCTCAGGTTGGCCAGTTCCAGCACCTTGCGGGTCGCCGGGAGCGGACCGATGCCCATGATCCGTGGTTCGACCCCGGCAGTGGCCATGGCCACCACCCGGCCGCGCGCGGTCAGCCCGTGGCGTTTGGCGATTTCCGCGCTGGCCAGCAGCAGCGCGCAAGCGCCGTCATTGACCCCGGACGCATTGCCGGCGGTGATGCTGCCGCCTTCACGGAACGGCGTTGAGAGCTTTTGCAGCTGCTCAAGGGTGGTGTCGCCACGGGGATGCTCGTCGTGCTCGACGACTTTGGCCGGGCCTTTGCGCTGGGGGATTTCTACCGCAACGATTTCCCGGGCAAAACGACCGCTGGCCTGGGCTGCGGCGGCGCGCTGCTGGCTGCGCAGGGCGAAGGCGTCCTGATCGGCGCGAGAGATGTTGAACTGCTCGGCGACGTTCTCCGCGGTTTCCGGCATGGAGTCGACGCCGTAGGCTTTTTTCATCAGCGGATTGACGAAGCGCCAGCCGATGGTGGTGTCATGGATTTCTGCCTGACGGGAAAACGCTTGCTCGGCCTTGCCCATCACCAGCGGTGCGCGGGACATCGATTCCACGCCGCCCACCAGCATCAGCCCGGCCTCGCCACAGCGAATTGCCCGGGCCGCGCTGCCAATCGCATCCATCCCGGAACCGCAAAGACGGTTGAGGGTGGTGCCGGGCACGCTGACCGGCAGCCCGGCCAGCAATGCCGACATTCGCGCGACGTTGCGGTTGTCTTCGCCGGCCTGGTTGGCGCAGCCGTAGATCACATCATCGACCGTGCTCCAGTCGACCTGCGGGTGACGTCGCAGCAGTTCGCGCAGCGGCACCGCGCCGAGGTCGTCGGCGCGCACGCTGCTCAGGGCTCCGGCATAGCGGCCGATCGGGGTCCGCACCGCGTCGATGATCAGGGCGTCATTCATTCGGGTTCTCCTGCGCCAGCACAGAGCCGCGCACTTTGTAGGATTTGCCATGGAACAGGGCAATCAACTGGCCCTGCTGGTTTTCAATGCGTACGTCGTAGTTGCCGGTGCGACCGGAACGGCTTTGCTCGATGCAATCGGCGCTCAAGGTGTCGCCCAGGCGAGCCGGGGCGATGTAGTCGATGCTGCAGCCGATGCCCACCGTGGCTTCGTTGTGGCTGTTGCAGGCGAAGGCAAAGGCCGAGTCGGCCAGGGCGAACAGATAGCCGCCGTGGCAAGTGCCGTGGCCCTGGATCATGTCGGCGCGCACGCTCATGCCCACTCGTGCTGCGCCTGGCGCCACCGAGAGCAGGCGCATGCCCATCGCCTGGCTGGCGGTGTCGCGTTCGAACAGCGCTTGCGCGCAGCTGCTGGCCAGATTCATTGCTTCATGGTTAGTCATGGAAAGTCCTTCCTTCAGCGACCCGACGGCGCAGCAACAGCGCCGGCCGATAACGTTCTTCGCCGTAACTGGCTTGCAGGTTTTCCAGCACTGCAAGAATGCGTGGGAGCCCGATGGCATCTGCCCAAGCCAGCGGCCCTTGGGGATAGTTGACCCCGGCGCGCATCGCCAGATCGATGTCGCCGGCCGATGCCACGCCTTGCAGCAGGGCGTCGGCCGCTTCGTTGGCGAGCATTGCAACCGTGCGCAGGACCGCGAGTGCCGGGCTGTCGCTGAGCAGGCTGACCGTGAGCCCGGCCCGTTGCAGCAGCGCAACGCCTTGTTCGAGGGCGGACCTGGAAGTGTCTGCCGAGCAGCTGATGGCGATCCGGCTGGCCTTGCCGTAGTCGAACGCCAGATCCAGCAGGATCAGGTTGCGCAGCCCATCCTCCCTGGCGCGCTGACTGGCCATGCGCCCGTCGCTCAAGGCCAGCACGGCATCGCCGACTCGCAGCAGGCCCTGGCCATCGCGCTGGACAATCTCGACGCCATGCTCGCGCAGACGCGGAATCAGCGCCTGGGCGATGCCCAGATCACCTTCCACGACGCAGGATTCGATGGCAGCGTCGCTGCTGATGTGCGCGGGCTGTGGACGCTCGACACCTTCGGCGTAGCTGTAAAAGCCATGACCGCTCTTGCGCCCCAGGCGTCCAGCATCCACCAGCTCTTTCTGGATCAGCGAAGGCTGGAAACGGGTGTCGCCGTAATAAGCATCGAATACCGAACAGGTCACCGCATAGTTGACGTCATGGCCGATCAGGTCGGTCAGCTCGAAAGCGCCCATGGCAAACCCACCGGCATCACGCATCAGCGCATCCAGGGTCGGGCAATCGGCGGCGCCTTCCTGGAGCAGGCGCAGGCTCTCGGCGTAGAACGGCCGGGCCACGCGGTTGACGATAAAGCCCGGAGTGGAGCGGGTATGCACCGGTTTCTTGCCCCAGACCCTGGCGGTGTCGTAAAGGCATTCAGCCAGAACCGGATCGCTGGCCAGGCCCGAGACGACTTCAACCAGCGCCATGATCGGCGCCGGGTTGAAAAAGTGCAGGCCGAGCAGGCGTTGCGGGCGGTCCAGCTGTGCAGCGATGCTGGTAATCGACAACGAGGAGGTGTTGCTGGCCAGAATGCAGTGCTCATTGCAGATGCTTTCCAGCTGCCGGAACAGGGCGCGTTTGACCTCCAGGTTCTCGACTATGGCTTCGATGACCAGCTCGCAATCGGCCAGGGCTTCGATGGCTTCCACGGCCTGCAGACGGGCGATGGTTGCAGTTCGTGCCGCGGCCGACAGTTTGCCTTTCTCGACCCGTTTACCCAGCTGCCGGTCGATACCATCGATGGCCTGGGCGGCGGCGCCGGGGCGATTGTCCAGCAATAGCACGGGATGGCCGGCCTGGGCGGCGACCTGGGCAATACCTGCACCCATGGCGCCGGCGCCGATCACCGCGATGGGCGCATTGGTGTTCAGTGCGCTCATGACTCAGCGCCCCTTGAAGCTTGGGCTGCGTTTTTCCATGAAGGCGCTGACGCCCTCGCGGTAATCTTCGCTGCGTCCGGCCAGACGTTGGAGATCTCTCTCCAGCTCAAGCTGCTCGTCAAAACTGTTGCTCATGCTGGCGTTCAGGCTGCGCTTGATCAGCGCCAGACCGTAAGTCGGTTGGGTGGCCAGGTGGCGGGCAAGCTTCAAGGCTTCGTCGCGCAGCTCGGCGTCTTCCACGCAGCGGTAGATAAGCCCCCATTGCTCGGCTTGCTCGGCACTCAAGCGATTGCCCAGCAAGGCCAACGCTTTGGCGCGGGCCATGCCCACCAGGCGCGGCAAGGTCCAGGTGCCGCCGGAGTCGGGGATCAGGCCGATTTTGCAGAAGGCTTGAATAAAGCTGGCGGAGCGCGCCGCCAGCACCAGATCGCAGGCCAGCGGAATATTTGCTCCAGCCCCGGCCGCCACGCCATTGACCGCGCAGATCACCGGCATCGGCAGATCGCGCAGCTGGCGGATCAGCGGGTTGTAGAACTTTTCGATCGACTCTCCCAGGTCCGGCACGGCACTGCCCGGCGCGACATTGCGGTCGCTCAGGTCCTGGCCGGCACAGAAACCGCGACCTTCTCCGGTCAGCAGCAGGACACGGACGTCGGGATTGTGTCGGACCTGCTTCAGCGCTTCTTGCACTTCGCCGTGCATCTGCCCATTGAAGCTGTTGAGTTGGTCCGGCCGGTTGAGGCTGAGCAGGGCGACGCCGGCCTCGATGGAAAACAGGATGTGTTCGAAGTTCATGGTTATGGCGCTCTCTAAGAGGTCGTTCGAATTCGGTGGCGGATGGCCGGCTTCTTATTGCCCGGTGAAGGTCGGCGGGCGTTTTTCCTGGAAGGCCCGAATGCCCTCGTCGCGGTCGCGGGTACCGGCCAGGACGGTGAAGGCATGGCGTTCGAAACGCAGGCCGCTGGCCAGGTCGGTGTCCATCGCCTTGAGGAGCGCTTCCTTGGCCAGGCGCACCGCCAGTGGGGCTTTGCCGGCAATGCCGCGGGCAATCTGCAAGGCGCGATCGACGGTGAACTCCGGTTGGGTGACTTCGCTGACCAGGCCGGCGCGTTGGGCCTGGCGGGCGTCGATCGGCTCGCCGGTCAGGACCATTTGCATGGCCATGGATTTGCCGACGGCCCGCAGCAAGCGTTGAGTGCCACCGGCACCCGGCATGATCCCGAGATTGATTTCCGGCTGGCCGAAGCGGGCGTCAAGACCGGCAATGATGATGTCGGCGTGCATCGCCAGTTCGCAGCCACCGCCGAGGGCGAAGCCGTTGACCGCAGCGATCAGTGGTTTGCTGAAGCGGGTAATGCTCTGCCAGGAGGCCTGGCGCGGATCGTCGAGAATGCCGACCAGATCCCGTTCGGCCATTTCCTTGATGTCGGCGCCGGCCGCGAAGGCTTTGCGGCTGCCGGTCAGGACCACCACGCGGGTCTCGGGATCGGCTTGTGCGGTGCTCAGTTCGGCAGCCAGCTCACCCAGTAGCTGGGTAGTCAGGGCATTCAACGCTTGTGGGCGCTGCAGGGTAATCAGGCGGACGCCCGGTTCGAGGAACTCGACAGCAAGGGTCTGAGGCATGGCGGATGCCCTCGGTGCACGCTCGGCTGTAATGCCGGCTCATTATTGGATCGGCCAGGTAGGCCGGTTTTGTCCGAGTATACCTACAACGTGATACACAAATACAATAGTTAAATTGATTTAATGTGTCTTATTGCTGGGATTTTGTTTTTTGTGCTTTTGCTTTCAAGGACCTTCAAAAGGTGCTTGTTCGCCGTATTTATTGACTTTGGTTGTGGTTTTTCAGGGGGTGGCACGCTACCTTGAAAGGTTTTTTTCAAGTGATACGGTTTTTTGTACTTTGTGCCGATAAAGCGATGTGATACAAAATGAACCTATATTCGCATCACTTTGCGAAGTGCCCTTTGCACTGCTCATATAGGAACGCTCCATGACCTGCTACAGCCTTGATGGCCTGACCCCGGTGATTGACCCCAGTGCTTATGTTCATCCGTCGGCCGTGCTGATCGGCGACGTGATTATCGGCCCGCATTGTTACGTCGGGCCGCTGGCGAGCCTGCGCGGGGACTTTGGCCGGATCGTCCTGGAGGAGGGCGCCAACCTGCAGGACACCTGCGTGATGCACGGTTTCCCTGACAGCGACACGGTGGTCGAACGCAACGGCCATATTGGCCATGGCGCGGTGCTGCACGGTTGCCGGATCGGCGCCGATGCGCTGGTGGGGATGAATGCAGTAGTGATGGACAACGCGCGAATCGCCCCGCGCTCGTTCGTTTCGGCGGCGGCTTTCGTCAAGGCCGGTTTCGAATGCCCCGAGCAGTCCCTGGTGATGGGCGCGCCGGCCAGCGTCAAACGTACCCTGAGCGATGAGGAAGTGTCGTGGAAGCAGGCGGGGACTCGCGAGTATCAGCAACTGGCCAGGCGCTGCCTGGAGCAAATGCAAGTCTGCGAACCGCTGAGCGAACCGGAGCCCGACCGGCCACGCATCAGCGACAGCGGTCTGCGACCTAAAGGCAGCGGCCTGTGAACGCTGCCCCCAGAGATTCGGTATATTCCTTTTCTTTTTTTAGCTCGGTACGCCCATGTCGTCCCTGACACCCCTGAATCATCTGATTACCCGCTTTCAGGAGCAGACGCCGATCCGCGCCAGCTCCTTGATCATCACTTTGTACGGGGATGCCATCGAGCCCCATGGCGGTACGGTTTGGTTGGGCAGTCTGATTCAACTGCTTGAGCCGATCGGCATCAACGAACGGCTGATCCGCACCTCGATCTTTCGCCTGACCAAGGAAGGCTGGCTGACCTCCGAGAAAGTCGGGCGGCGCAGCTACTACAGCCTGACCGGCGCCGGTCGGCGGCGTTTCGACAAGGCCTTCAAGCGGGTCTACAGCTCCACTGTGCCGGCCTGGGATGGTTCCTGGTGCCTGGTGATGCTGACGCAACTGACCCAGGACAAGCGCAAACAGGTGCGTGAAGAACTGGAGTGGCAAGGTTTTGGTGCGATCTCGCCGGTAGTGCTGGCCTGCCCGCGCAGCGACCGGGCCGATGTCAACGCGACCTTGCTCGACCTCGGTGCCCAGGAAGAGACTATCGTCTTCGAAACCACCGCCCAGGATGTGCTGGCCTCCAAGGCCTTGCGCCTGCAGGTGCGCGAGAGCTGGAGCATTGAGGAGCTGGCAGCCCATTACAGCGAGTTCATCCAGCTGTTCCGACCGCTCTGGCAAGCGCTTCGCGAGCAGGAGAACCTACAGCCGTCCGACTGCTTCCTGGCACGGGTCCTGCTTATTCATGAATACCGCAAATTGCTGCTGCGTGACCCGCAATTGCCGGACGAGTTGTTGCCCGGTGATTGGGAAGGGCGAGCTGCCCGGCAGTTGTGCCGCAATATTTACCGGTTGATCTACGCCAAGGCCGAGGAGTGGCTGAACAGCGCGCTGGAAACCGCCGATGGGCCGTTGCCGGACGTGGGTGAAAGTTTTTATCGGCGGTTTGGCGGGCTTAAATAGCCCACCATCACTCAGGGAGTAATGGCTGTACAGGAGATCCTGAGCGTGCCGATTTATCGTAGATTGGCGTAGACAATAAAAATAAGCCTGCGTGAGGCCTGACATGATTTCTACAATTGCACAGCGCCGTGACGGGTTCGATCAGTGGATCCATCAGATCAATCAGATCTGCGGCGCCTTTAATGCGCAAACCCTGGGCTCCGAATTTTCCGGGCAGATCCGCGAATACCACAGCGGTGCGCTGAAGCTCAGCTTTGTCGATGCCTGCCAGGCACGGCTGTACCGCACGCCGCGGGAAGTCGCCGCTGGCGAAGGCGGTAAATACTTTGCAGTGTTCCAGCTCGACGGCACCGCCAGTATGGCCCAGGGCGACAATCGTGTGTCGCTGTCAGCCGGTGACATCACGCTGATTGACGCTTCGCACCCCAGCGATTTCACCTTCAGTGAGAACTCTCGCCAGTTGTCGCTGATTCTGCCGTACACCTTGGTTGAGCAGACCCTGCGCTTCAACCAGGTCAAGTGCGGTCACCGGATTGCCGCCACATCCCCCATCGCCATGCTGTCCCACCACCTGATACTGGATGCCACCCGGCAGAAAAACCTCAGCCAGCAAGAAAGCGAAGCGACCCTCGAGGCGGTTGTCAGCCTGCTGCGCCCGGCCATCAGCCATAGCGAAGACTGCAGTGATCTGCATGAGCGGATCTTCCGCAAGACCCTTGGCTACATTGATGAGCATATTGGTTCGGAAGACCTCTGCCCTGAAGTGCTGGCGCGGGAAGTTGGCGTGTCGATGCGCGGCCTGTATCGGATGTTTGCCAGGAAGGGGCTGGTGGTGGCGCGGTACATCAAGAATCGTCGTCTGGATCTGTGCGCTGAATCCCTGCGCCAGGCGGGGACGGAGCAGAAGCTCTCGGCACTGGGTTATTCGTGGGGGTTTTCCGATTCGAGTTACTTTTCTACGGCGTTCAAAGCGCGGTTCGGGATTTCGCCTGGGGAATATCGCAAGCGACACGCTTGATTGGGGGCTGAGCGATCACCCGTGAAACTGCGGCGACACGCGATTATGTAGGAGCTGCCGATAGGCTGCGATCTTTTGATCTTTCGCTTGGGACTCAAGTGGACCTGGAAAGATCAAAAGATCGCAGCCTCGTTTCACTCGACAGCTCCTACCCAGCTCCTACGCCGACCGGGTACGCCCTAACACCCTGGTTTACTCCGACACATTCAAATTCAACGTTGGCGTTTCATCGAAGAAGTTCCAGGGTTTAAGCAGCACATGCACCCACTCGGTCGGCATGATCGGCCACTCTTCGGCCCGGGCGATGTGGGTGGTGCCGGTGGTCAGCCAGACCACGTCATCGGTGTTTTCGATGGATTGGTCATCCTTGGTGAACTGCCCCAGGCCCGCGTCTTTGTCCGAGCGATTAGGGTATTTGCCTTCCGGGTATTTCTCCTCGGCGTTGTAGCGAGTCACCCAGAGTTGTTTGTCCATGAAGCTCAGGCGGTGATAGAGCCATTCGTCCTTGCCGAAGTTGGCGCCCTTGGCCACCGGATGAGTACCGCCGGCATACGGAATCAGCTGATAGGAAACCGGGTTGCCGACTTTGTTTTCCTTGCTGAAATTGCTCAGCAGGCGGACGGTCGAGGGATCGAATTTCTGTGCGGCCTGCTGTTCGTTGCCGACCACCTGTTGTTCGGTCTGCATGGTACTGGTCCGCGGCCCGCCACGGTCGTTGCGGGCAACCACCGGATTGATTTCAACCAGTGAGTTGTTCTCGCCATCGACATCCATATCCAGGCGGAAGTTGTAGATGTGCTGGTGGGTCGTGCCGACGATGTTGTGGTCCAGCAGGGTGCCGTAGCGCGTGTCTTCTTTCGCCGTGGCCTCATGCATGGTTTTCGATTTCACACCCTTGACCGCTTCGATACCGGTGGCGCCGGCGTCGATGCCGATGGTGCCGTTCTGCTGGAAGACCCAGTCGAAGATGTAGTCGTAGTTGCCGACGGTGCTGATCCAGCGGATGACCAGCTCGCGACGCTCGGTGCTGAGGTTGGTTTGGCCCATCTCCTGGTGCTTGTACTCCGGCCCGGCGTAGCGCTCGAATACCGCCATGGCGCGCGGGATCTTGGTCGGTGCGCCGGTGTAGTCGGCAATGGTGGCGTCCAGCAGCACGGCGTTTTCCGGAGCGTCTTTGCCGCGGGCGATTGGCGAGGTGAGGGTGCCCATGCCGTAATCGCCCGAATCCAGGTAGGCCTTGAAGTACCAGCCGCCGTCCGGATCGCCGTAAGGCACGATCATTCCGCCCAGCGAGCCCTCGTACATGATCTTGCGTTTTTTGCCCTTGTCGTCATAGGTGACCGTGGACAGGATCGGTCCGACCCGGGAATCGAGGCGAACATGGAAGTCCCAGTTCTGCCAATGGATGCTGTTGCCGCTAATGGTGTAGTTCTTCCCCTCCGGCTCGATGATCTCCAGTGGCTTGACCTGCGCGGCCTTGCGCCCGCGACCATCGTAGGGCGTCGGTTTCATCGGAACCGGGATCAGCGCCTCGTCTTCGATCTTGATCAGCTTCTTCTGTTCCAGATCGACGATCGCCACCAGGCCTTCGATCGGGTGCGCCCAATAGTTGCCGTCACCGGTATTGAGATAACTGACGATCTTCAGCAGTCTTTTGTCCTGCTCCAGGCCGTCCTTGCCGTCGAAGTACCCGACCGTCAATGGCGTTGCCACGACCTTTTTCACATCGGTGATGCCACGCTTGGCCAGCGCTTGGGCGTATTCGGGGCTGGATTCAATCGCCGACTGCACTGTCGCGAAGTCGTCCAGCAGCACCATGCCGTGAGCGCCTTCGACAGGTGTCCAGGACTTGAGTGTCTTGCTGTCGAGATCGACCAGGCCCTCAATGACATGCTTGCCATCCAGCACAACGATGCTGGCCTGGCGCGGCTGGGCGACGTTTTGCCCGGTGTAGACAAAGTTCCAGACCTGATCCTTGGGTGGCTCATGGATCGATACTTCGGTGAAGCGAAAGCCCGGCTTGTAGTTGGCGGATTTTTTGACGATATCGACCGCACTGTTGATTTCGTCCGCGCTCAGGGGGTTGAGCGGGTTAGGGCGGGTCTCGATGACAAAGGTCTTGTCGAGGCCGGACTGGAATACCTGGTTGATAAAGTCCTTGGACATGAACGCGGTCTTGCCTTTGAACACCACCGGCACCGACAACTCCATCCGTTTGCCGTTGAGCATGGCCACCTTACTGTCTGGCTTGACCTTGACGTAGGCGCCATCCTTGGCAATGACGAACAGGTTGGCATAGTTGTCCCATTTGACCGTGGCGCCAAACTCCTCAAGGGTCGATTGCAGCGGCACCATTTCCGCGGCGGCGCCATGGGCAGCGGCATTGGATATCCAGCAAGGCAGGCCGAGCGTGCCCAAGGAGATAGCCAGCGCGAGTCGAGCAAGGGGTTTTCTTTTTAGCAAAGCTACGGACGAGAACATTTCTGAGTTCCTTGAGAAGAGCCGGTGACAGGCACGCCTGCACTTTGCTACAGCTGGAGGGTGGCTTCTTTTGGATTCTTGCCAGAAAGCTTGTGCTCTGTGCCTAAATCACTTTTTACAGCCTGGCTGCGCGACCTGAATCCAGATTGGCATGCAGAGAAACCCGTCTGGCACGGGCGAAAAAGCCAGGCGCGCACAGGCTGATTTAGGCTCTGACGCAAAGCGCTGTCACTCATGACTTGTAGTCAGGGCGGTGCAGGCATTTCCAATCATCAGCCTGAGGCAAGGATCATGAACCACACTGGAATCGTGGCACTGGACAGTGTCATTGCTTTCTTGAAGCGAAGCCATGGCTTGTATATCGATGGCGGCTGGGTCAGCGCCCGCTCCACCAGCACCTTGCCGGTGTACGACCCCTCGACCGGTCTGCAGATCGCCACCACCGCCGACGCCAATGAGTACGATGTGGAGCGTGCGGTGACATCGGCCCATAAAGCCTTTCGCTCTGGCGTGTGGTCGCGCCGTCTGCCCGCAGAGCGCGAGCGTATTTTACTGCGCTATGCCGACTTGCTCGAACAACATGCCGAAGAGCTGGCTCAGCTGGAAACCCTCGAGCAAGGCAAATCGATTGTGGTGGCGCGGGCCTTTGAAGTGGGCTGCACCTTGAACTGGATGCGCTATACCGCAGGGCTGGCGACCAAGATCTCGGGGCGCACCCTGGACCTGTCGATTCCGGTTCCTGACGGGGCTCGATATACCGCGTATACGCGCAAGGAACCCATAGGTGTGGTCGCCGGGATTGTGCCCTGGAATTTCCCGCTGATGATTGGCATGTGGAAGGTGATGCCCGCGCTGGCGGCCGGTTGCTCGATTGTGATCAAACCCTCGGAGATCACTCCGTTGACGTTGATGCGCATGGCCGAACTCGCCACCGAAGCCGGCGTCCCGGCTGGGGTGTTTAATCTGGTGACCGGTAGCGGCTCCGTCTGCGGCCGATCCCTGACCAGTCACCCGCTGATCAGCAAAATCAGCTTTACCGGCTCGACCGCCACCGGTAAGGGCATCGCCCACAGCGCCGTCGACCGAATGACCCGAATTACCCTTGAGTTGGGCGGCAAAAACCCGGCCATCGTCCTCAAGGACGCCGACCCGAAGCAGGTGGTTGAAGGTTTGATGATGGGCAGCTTTCTGAATCAGGGTCAGGTGTGTGCCGCCAGTTCACGGATTTACGTAGAGGCTCCGCTGTTCGACCGACTGGCGGGGGATTTCGAGCTGGCGGTCAAGGGGCTTTCGGTAGGGCCGGGCATGGACCCGACCACGCAAATCAATCCGGTCGCCTCTAGAGCGCATCAACTGAAAATCGAGTCCTACCTGGCAGAGGCTCGCACCCACAAGGCCGAGCTGATCAGTGGCGCAATGGGGCCAAACGCTGAAGGCTTTTACGTTTCACCGACGCTGCTCATCAATCCCGACGACAGTCTCTCGCTGACCCGCGACGAAGTATTCGGCCCCGTAGTCACCCTGACGCGGGTTGCCGATGCCGAAGAGGCGCTGACCAGGGCTAACGATAGCGAATACGGGCTCACGGCCAGCTTGTGGACGACCAGTTTGTCGGCAGCCATGGACCTGACACCGCGTATCGAGGCCGGCACGGTATGGGTCAACAGCCACACGTTGATTGATGCGAACATGCCGTTCGGTGGTTTCAAGCAATC
This sequence comes from Pseudomonas sp. LBUM1658, assembly GCF_059716055.1. Classification (NCBI taxonomy): domain Bacteria; kingdom Pseudomonadati; phylum Pseudomonadota; class Gammaproteobacteria; order Pseudomonadales; family Pseudomonadaceae; genus Pseudomonas; species Pseudomonas sp. LBUM1658. The sequence continues at coordinate 3,831,870 of NZ_CP166798.1, read as the reverse complement.
TGGGAATGGGCGGGATTTTGGGGTTGACTGGCTTGATGCTTTTACTGAGACCAAGTCGGTTTGTATACGGCATTGATTTGCATCGTCTCCTCTGTAGGAGCGAGCTTGCTCGCGATGGGCGTTAACGATAACGCGTGTTTTCTGAATAAACGCGTCGCCCTTGAGACCATCGCGAGCAAGCTCGCTCCTACGGGGGTATAAAAAAACTGGCACGTTTTGTGATGGACCTATAGCAAATAGTAAACCGCCAAAGGATGCCATCATGACTCGTTCAATCCCCCTCAGTTTCCAGATTGGCCGCTTCAGCTGCCGACACTCGGGTGACAGTGCTTCTTCGACCTTCGACGATAGAGTCCAGAGATCCGGGCAAAAAACAGGCTATCGTCGAACTGCGCGCGCTGGACATTGATCTGTTGCCCGGCGACCTCATTACCGACTCTATAGCGGATCTCAGCGGGCTGTTCAGGGGCTTCGATACCTTGGTCAGTTGCATTGGTTTCGCGGCCGGGAAGGGCACGCAAATAAAGCTCGCTCGCGCTGCAATCGACGCCAACGTGAAGCGTTATGTGCCTTGGCAGTTTGGCGTTGATTATGACGTCATAGGCAGAGGCAGCGCCCAGGATCTTTTCGACGAGCAGCTCGATGTGCGCGACCTTCTGCGTTCGCAAGATCGCACCGAATGGGTCATCGTCTCCACGGGAATGTTCACCAGCTTCCTGTTCGAGCCGGTTTTTGGGGTGGTCGATCTTGCGCAAAATGTCGTGCATGCGCTCGGCAGCTGGAAGACCGCCGTCACAGTGACCACGCCCGAGGATATTGGTCTTCTGACGGCAGAGATTCTGTTCGCGGAGCCGAGAATCAAGAATCAGGTGGTGTACACCGCCGGTGACACCCTGACCTACGGCGAGTTGGCGGACACAGTTGACCTTGTACTCGAGCGCAAGGTGCGCAGAGAGGAGTGGAGCGTCCCCGCATTGAAGGCCGATCTGGCACAGGATCCGGAAGATCCCATGAAAAAATACCGGGTGGTATTTGCCGAGGGGAAAGGGGTTGCCTGGAACAAGAACACGACCTTCAACAGTCAACAAAATATCAGCGTTACTGATGTCGAAAGTTGGATGCGGCTCAATCTGGGGTGAGGTCGTAGAGAGCAACAGCGCTAAAAGCCCCGTCCCGTTTTTTCGAGATCTTTATCTCGCCCCCCTGAATATTGTCAACATCTTGATACATGAGCAACTAGCCTTAATCACCATCACAGGAGGGATCGCGATGGACTTCGTCTTTCTAGGGCTCGGTGCGCTGTTCTTCGCCACCGTAGTGGGCTTGGCCTTCGGTTGTGCTGCACTGAACAGGAGGCGCTCATGAGTGGCCTCTACCTCTTGGGTGGCTTGCTGGCGGCCGGGCTGCTGATCTACCTCATCGCAGCGCTGCTGTTTCCGGAGGACTTCTCATGACGATCCAGGCCTGGATTCAGCTTGGCGTCTATCTCCTGGTGCTGGCTGCGTTGGCCTGGCCGCTCGCCAGTTGGCTCACCACGGTGATGGAGGGCCGATTCACCTTCGGCTCACGCATTGAGGCTCCGCTGTATCGCCTCGCTGGTGTCAAGGCTGACACCGAGATGGGTTGGCTTCAGTACGTGCTCGCGCTGCTGCTGTTCAATATTCTCGGGCTGCTGGTCGTCTATGCGCTGCAGCGGCTGCAAGGTGTCCTTCCGCTCAATCCGCAGGGTTTTGGCGCCATCAGCCCCGACTCGTCGTTCAACACGGCAGCCAGCTTCGTCACCAACACCAACTGGCAAGGCTATAGCGGCGAAGTGACGATGAGCTACCTGACCCAGATGCTCGCGCTGACGGTACAGAATTTTCTGTCGGCGGCCACTGGTGTTGTGGTGGTGATGGCCTTGATCCGTGGTTTCGCACGCCACAGCGTGGCCAGCATCGGCAATGTTTGGGCGGACCTCACCCGCGTCGTTTTGTGGGTCCTGCTGCCGCTGTCGCTGATATTCGGGCTGTTCTTCGTCAGCCAGGGCGTGATCCAGAATTTCGATCCGTACAAAGCAGTGACGACGCTTGAGGTGACACGGTACCAGTCACCCAAGCTCGATGCTTCCGGCCAGCCGGTGATGGACGCACAGGGCAAGGCCGTTATGCAGGACAACACCAGCAACACGCAAACACTTGCGATGGGGCCGGTGGCGTCACAAGAAGCGATCAAAATGCTCGGTACCAACGGTGGTGGCTTCTTCAATACCAACTCCGCACATCCCTACGAGAACCCGACCCCGCTAGCGAACTTTTTCCAGTTGATCGCGATCTTCCTGATCCCGACTGCGTTGTGTTTCGTGTTCGGCCGCGTTGTGGGTGATCAGCGCCAGGGTTGGGCAGTCTTGTCGGCGATGACGATAATTTTTGTCATCGCTGTCGTGGCGGTCACCCATTACGAACAGCTTGGCAATCCGCAGCTCTCTGCGCTGGGTGTCGACGCGACCGCGGGCAACATGGAAGGTAAGGAAGTGCGTTTCGGCATCGCTGCGTCGAGTTTGTTCGCCGCCGTCACCACTGCGGCTTCGTGCGGGGCGGTGAACGGCATGCACGACTCGTTCACACCGCTAGGTGGTGCCGTTCCACTGGTGCTGATGCAACTCGGCGAAGTGGTGTTCGGTGGTGTCGGCTCAGGGCTATATGGCATGCTGGTGTTTGCCATTCTCGCGGTCTTCATCTCCGGCCTGATGATCGGCCGTACCCCCGAGTATCTTGGCAAGAAGATCGAGGCCTATGAGATGAAGATGGTGGCCATCGCCATTCTTATGACCCCGCTGCTGGTGCTCTTCGGGACGGCCATTGCAGTGATGGCCGACGCGGGGCGGATCGGCGTCGCCAATCCCGCGGCTCATGGGTTCTCCGAAATCCTCTATGCCTTTACCTCGGCCGGCAACAATAACGGTAGCGCCTTCGCCGGCCTGTCGGCCAACACGCCTTTCTACAACACGATGCTCGCTTTCGCCGTCTGGTTTGGTCGCTTCGGTGTCATCGTACCGGTGCTCGCGATTGCCGGCAGTCTTGCGGCCAAGAAACGACTGGCCGTAACGGCAGGAACGATGCCCACGCATGGGATGCTGTTCGTCGTTCTGTTGATCGGCACTGTGCTGCTGGTCGGTTTGCTGAACTACGTGCCGGCGCTTGCGCTGGGTCCGGTCGTCGAACATCTGGTGCTGTTCAAGTGAGCCCGAGAAAATGACCCGAAAAACATTCACTTTGTTCGACCCTACCTTGATCAGACCCGCCATCGTCGAGTCCTTTCGCAAACTCAGCCCCAGGGTGCAGTGGCGCAACCCGGTGATGTTCGTCGTCTATGTCGGTGCGATCCTCACGACGGGCTTGTGGGTTCAAGGGCTCATTGGCAAGGGCGAGGCCAGCAGCGGTTTCATCCTCGCCGTGACCTTTTGGCTATGGTTCACCCTGCTGTTTGCCAATTTTGCCGAGGCCCTGGCGGAAGGCCGCAGCAAGGCTCAGGCTGCCTCGCTGCGTGATCTGAAAAAGGAAACCTGGGCCAAGAAGCTGCACGAACCCCACTACGGCGCTGAATGGCAACTGGCTCAGTCCGGCGATCTCTGCAAGGGTGACGTGGTACTGGTCGAAGCAGGCGATCTCGGGGGCTCTCTGATTCCCGCGGATGGCGATGTGATTGAGGGCGCAGCGTCAGTGGACGAGTCCGCAATCACTGGCGAATCAGCACCGGTGATACGAGAGGCTGGCGGCGACTTTTGCGCTGTGACCGGCGGGACACGGGTACTCTCTGACTGGATCGTCATACGCGTCACGACCAACCCCGGTGAAACCTTCGTCGACCGCATGATCGCGATGGTCGAGAACGCCAAGCGGCAGAAGACCCCGAACGAAATCGCCTTATCGATTTTGCTGGTGGCGCTGACCATCGTATTTCTCGGCGTCACGGTCACCCTGCTGCCGTACTCACTGTACGGCGTCGAGGTGGCGAAGTCCGGATCGCCGATCTCGATCACCGTACTGGTCGCGCTACTTGTCTGCCTGATTCCCACAACCATTGCCGGCCTGCTGTCGGCGGTAGGTGTAGCCGGCATGAGCCGTATGATGGAGGCCAACGTGATTGCCACCTCGGGTCGGGCGGTGGAGGCCGCAGGTGACGTCGACGTGTTGTTGCTCGACAAGACGGGCACCATCACCCTCGGGAATCGCCAGGCATCGGCCTTTCTACCGGCACCGGGAGTCAAGGAAGCGGAACTGGCCGACGTGGCGCAACTCGCCTCGCTTGCCGATGAAACCCCCGAGGGCCGCAGTATCGTAGTTTTGGCAAAACAGCGGTTCAAACTGCGCGAGCGCGACATTCACGCGCTGGGTGCGCACTTTGTCCACTTCTCGGCGCAGACACGTATGAGCGGCGTCGACATGGAATCCCGGCAGATACGCAAGGGGGCGGCCGAAGCGATCCACAAACATGTTGACGCCCTCGGCGGCAACTTTCCGGAAAAAGTGCAAGTCATCGTCGACGAAGTTGCCCGCCGTGGCAGTACGCCGCTCGTCGTGACAGATGGCACCAAGGTACTCGGTGTTATTGAACTTAAAGACATCGTCAAAGGTGGCATCAAGGAACGCTTTGCCGAGCTGCGCCGCATGGGCATCAAGACCATTATGGTCACAGGGGACAACCGGCTCACTGCTGCGGCGATCGCTGCCGAGGCGGGGGTTGATGACTTCCTGGCCGAGGCGACGCCCGAGGACAAGTTGCTGCTGATCCGCAGCCACCAAAGCGAAGGTCGGCTGGTCGCAATGACCGGCGACGGTACCAACGATGCGCCTGCGCTGGCTCAGGCCGACGTCGCGGTGGCGATGAACTCGGGCACCCAGGCCGCCAAAGAGGCTGGCAATATGGTCGACCTCGATAGCAACCCGACCAAGTTGATCGAGGTGGTGGAAACGGGCAAGCAGATGCTCATGACCCGTGGCTCACTCACCACTTTCTCGATCGCCAACGACATCGCGAAGTATTTCGCGATCATCCCGGCCGCCTTCGTCACCACCTACCCCCAGCTCTCCGCGCTCAACATCATGGGTCTCACCAGCCCGAACTCGGCGGTCCTGTCTGCGGTGATCTTCAATGCGCTGATCATCGTGTTCCTGATCCCGTTGGCGTTGAAAGGCGTCAAATATCGCCCGGTCGGTGCCGCGTTGCTGCTTCGTCGGAATCTGTTGATCTACGGTCTGGGCGGCGTGATTGTGCCGTTCATTGGTATAAAACTGATCGACATGACCTTGTCGGTTGTCGGTCTGACTTGAAGGAGCGCTCACATGTCATCCTTGCTCCGTCCCGCATTGATACTGCTCATCGTGCTCTCCCTGATTACCGGCGTGGCCTACCCGCTGGCCATGACCGGCATCGCCGGACTGGTCTTTCCCCGGCAGGCTGCCGGGAGTCTGATCGAGAAGGACGGCAAGCCGGTGGGCTCCATGTTGATCGGCCAGGCCTTCAGTGATCCCAAGTACTTCTGGAGCCGTCCTTCCGCCACGAGCCCTATGCCTTACAACGCTAGCGCTTCGAGCGGATCGAATCTGGGCCCGCTGAACCCGGCACTGGCCGACGCGGTCAAGAGCCGCATCGAAGCGCTGCATGCTGGCGACCCGGGCAACAGTGCGCCGGCACCCGCTGACCTGGTCTACAGTTCTGCCAGTGGACTTGACCCGCATATCAGTGTCGTTGCAGCCGACTACCAGGCCGGCCGGGTCGCGCGGGTCCGCAAGCTGCCGCTCGAGCGAGTGCGCGCACTGATTGTCGAACACTCCGAAGGTTCGCTGCTCGGATTCCTGGGCGAGCCGCGGGTCAACGTCCTGGCACTGAACCTGGCACTCGACGCCGCACGCTGAGTGCCGATTCATACACGGTGGTCCTGATGGACGGACAACGCCCCGATCCGGATCAATTGCTGGCGCAGATTCGCGAGGAGGAGTCGCAGGCAAAGCGCGGCCGACTGAAGATTTTTTTCGGTGCCAGCGCCGGTGTCGGCAAGACTTACGCGATGCTCGCCGCCGCCCGTGCGGCGCAAGAACTGCATGTCGATGTGCTGATTGGCGTGGTCGAAACCCATGGTCGCGCCGAGACCCAAGCTCTAGTCTCCGGGCTCGAACAGCTGGCACTCAAACAAGTCCTCTACAAGGATCGCACGCTGACTGAGTTCGATCTCGACGGCGCTCTTGAGCGCAAGCCAGAGCTGATCCTGATCGATGAGCTGGCGCATTCCAATCTCGCCGGCTGCAGGCACCCAAAGCGCTGGCAGGATGTGGAGGAGCTACTCAATGCCGGGATTGATGTCTGGTCTTCGATGAATGTTCAACACCTTGAGAGTCTGAACGACATTGTCGGCGGTATCACCGGGATCCGGGTCTGGGAGACAGTGCCCGACCATGTGTTCGACACCGCAGACGAAGTTGTCATCGTCGATTTGCCACCCGACGACCTGCTGCAGCGTTTGAAGGAAGGCAAAGTGTACCTGCCTCATCAGGCCGAACGCGCGGTGCACAATTTCTTCCGCAAGGGCAACCTCATAGCGCTGCGAGAACTGGCGCTGCGCCGAACTGCCGACCGGGTCGACAACGAGATGCTGCAGTACCGCCAGAGCGGTGCGGTACAGCCAGTCTGGGGCACACGAGATTCGCTGCTTGCCTGCGTCGGCCCAGGTGAGCGCACAGAGAAAACAGTGCGCTCGACCGCGCGTCTGGCGGCCCAACTCAACGTGCCGTGGCATGCCGTCTACGTCGAGACACCCGCATTGCAACGCCTGCCCGAGGTCGCACGAGGCCGTGTCCTGCGCACGTTGAAACTCGCACAAGAGATGGGAGCACAGATCTCGACCCTGGCCGGTCAAGACGTTGCCGAGACCCTGGTCAAGTACGCACGACAGCACAACCTCTCCAAGGTAGTGCTTGGTCGCGACGACAAACCGCGCCGCTGGTCTTGGCGACGTATTCTGGCGGACCGGATCGGTGAGCTCGGAACCGACCTCGATGTGGTGCAGATCGCACTCCCAGCGGTACAGCGTACACGACCCCAGGCAGCGGTCGCCGGAAGCGAGGGTCGCGTAGCCTGGCCTGCCTATGTCATAAGTGTTGCGATCTGTGCGGCTACCACTTTGCTCGCCACACCGCTGTTGCGGGTGTTCGAACTGGCAAACATCGTGATGTTGTTCCTGCTCGCGGTGGTTGGCATCGCAGTTCGCTACGGCCGCGGACCGGCTGTTCTCGCAGCATTCCTCTCGGTCGGTGCGTTCGACTTCTTCTTCGTGCCACCGCGCTTTTCGTTCGCCATCAGCGACGTCCAGTACCTGGTGACCTTCGGTGTAATGCTCGTTGTCGCACTGGTGATCGGTCAAATGACTGCCGGCCTGACCTACCAGGCACGGGTTGCGCAAAAACGCGAAGATCGCATTCGAGCGCTGTATGAGATGTCCCGACAGTTATCCGCAGCGCTAATGACCGAGCAAGTGGCCGAGATCGGGACGCGCTTCCTCGCAGACGAATTCAACGCACGCTCGGCATTGCTCGTCGCGGATGACAACGACAAGCTGCAAACGCCGATGACCACAGGCGATGCTCCTGAGGTCGACTCTGCCATTGCCCAATGGTCCTTCGATAAAGTCGAGGCAGCCGGACACGGAACCGATACGCTTCCGGCTAGCGCTACACTCTATCTGCCGTTGTCGGCGCCAATGCGCGTACGCGGTGTATTGGCCGTGCAGCCGCGGGACGCTACGCGATTGGGGGTTCCGGAGCAGCGACGCTTGCTCGACACGTGCGCGTCGCTATTGGCGATCTCGCTCGAAAGAATCCATTACGTCAATGTAGCTCAGGACACCACGGTTCAGATGGAGTCGGAGCGTCTGCGAAACTCGCTGCTCGCTGCGATCTCGCACGACCTGCGAACGCCCCTCACCGCGATGGTCGGGTTGGCGGAGACACTGACGCTGACCAAGCCCCCGTTGATCGGTGAGCCAGTCGAGATCGCCCATGCGATACGTGAATCAGCGCTGCGCATGAACATACTGGTTAACAATCTGCTCGATATGGCACGACTCGAGTCCGGCGCAGTTGCGCTAAACCTGCAATGGCAACCTTTGGAGGAAGTCGTGGGCAGCTCGCTGAGGGCCATTCGTCCAGCTTTAGGATCACGCCCGGTGCAGGTCGCGCTTCCTGAAGATCTGCCGTTGGTGAACATCGATGTGGTGCTGATCGAACGAATTCTGGTCAACTTGCTAGAGAACGCTGGCAAGTACACCCCGCCCGATACGCTCATCAGAATTGCTGCTGCTGCCACCGACGATACCGTGGAATTATGGGTCGACGACTATGGCCCCGGATTGCCGCGAGGGCATGAGGAAGCGATATTCAGCAAGTTCGAACGCGGCAAGAAGGAAAGCGCGATCCCGGGTGTAGGGCTGGGACTTGCCATCAGCCGTGCCATTGCCCAGGCTCATGGAGGAACGGTTCACGGAGTGACGCGTCCGGATGGCGGTGCACGTTTCACATTGCGTCTGCCACGCGGTGAACCACCGATTATCGAACTGTCGCCGGAGCCGACTGACGAGGGCCAGAATCATGAGTGAAACAGCGCTACGTGTCCTGATCGTTGAGGACGAAAGTGAAATCCGGCGCTTCGTACGCATGGCGCTTGAGGCCGAGGGGCTGCAGGTGTATGAGGCGGACTCGCTGCAGCGGGGTCTCATTGAAGCCGGGACACGACGTCCCGACCTCATAGTACTTGACCTCGGACTGCCTGATGGCGATGGCGTCGACCTCATCCGCGACCTGCGGACCTGGTCGCAGGTTCCGATCATCGTCTTGTCGGCGCGCAGTGCCGAGTCCGCCAAGATTATTGCGCTGGATACCGGTGCCGATGACTATCTGGTGAAGCCGTTCGGCACGGGTGAACTGCTCGCGCGAGTCCGGGCCCAGGTGCGCCGGAGCGTGAAGAGTATTGAAAGCACCCCGATCGTGACCTTTGGTGATGTCCGGATCGACATGGATCGGCGCATCGTGGAGCGCTCTGGCGTCCCCGTGCATCTGACCCCACTGGAATACCGCCTGCTGACCCACTTGTGCGCCCACCCGGACCGAGTGCTGACGCATCTCCAATTGCTCAAGGCGGTATGGGGGCCTACCCATCAAACCGACACCCAGTATCTACGAGTGTTCATGGGCGGCCTGCGCAAGAAGATCGAAGCTGACCCTTCGCAGCCGTGCCATCTCGTTACCGAAACAGGGGTGGGCTATCGTTTTGTTCCTTGAGCGGATCCTTGCTGAAGAGTTCAGTGGGGGCCGTTCATACTGGGCGAGCCGCGCGTCAGACGTTTGAGCACGATCACCATCAGGCCCCCGGTAACCAGCATGGCTGTGACAAAAAGCGGATAGGCAATCCACCAGGGTACGGCTGCGGTCATCATGCTGAACTCGGACATGCCGCCGATGCTGGCGATCAGATTGAGCGGCAGGAAGACCACGTTGATCAGCGTCAGTTTGCGCAGCAGGTTGTTCATGCTGTTGTTCATCAGATTGCCGCGCGCATCGATCAAACCGGAAAACACCCTTGAGTAGATTTCCGCCTGTTTGTTGCACTGGGTGTTCTCGATGATCAGATCATCGATAAGCGCGATCGCCTCGGCGCCGAAATGCTCTTTCTCGGCATGGTTGCGCAGCCGGATCAGGACTGCACCATTGCTGTGAATCGCGTTGATGTAGTAGATCAGGCTCTCGCTGAGGTTGAACATCTGGATCAGATGGCGGTTCTCCATTGAGGCGTTGAACTTCTGCTGCAGTTCGCGGGCGACCATCTTGATCACCTTGAGATGGCCCAGGTAGTGATGGAGGTTGTTGAATAGCATGTCCAGCAGCACATCCAGCGGTGTGTGCAAGGGGTGCCGCTCGCCCAGGCCATTCAACTGGGAATCGTCGCTGGCGATGACCAGCAAGCGTGTTTCAGAGAACAATAGACCGAAGGACGATACCTCGAAGGCCAGGCTGTCTCCACCCGAGTAACTTTCCGGGCGCTTCCAGATCAAGAACAGGTTATCCGGGTGAAACTCGATACGCGAGACCTCGTCGGGGTCCAGCGCCGAAGCCAGCGCGTGATCGTCCAGTTTGAAATCGCTGCGCAGCAGTTCCCGTTCGGCGTTATCGGGATTGTTGAACAACATCACCTCGGCATTGAGGTGTTCAACCGGTACCAACGCCCCATGGGCAAGTTTAAAACTCTTGATCATGTCTGCCCTCTAGCGTTATCGACAGCGAAAGTCAGGTGTCTTGCAAGATGAGCATGGAATCGACCGCTCACCAGGCCTGGCCGCGACGCTTGAGCTCCAGCCTGCGGACGAACTCTTCCAGCACCAGCGAATACAAATCGTCCTGCAGGTAGGCATCTTCGATACCAGCGTCCATGTTCGGGTTGTCGTTGACTTCGATCACCACCACTTTGTCGCCGGACTGCTTCAGGTCGACCCCGTAAAGACCATCGCCGATCAGGTTCGCGGTCTTCACCGCCAGCTCGACCACTGCGCGTGGCGCCTCGTGGACCGCCAGGGTGCGGCATTCTCCGTTTATGTCCTGGCCTTTGGCCTTGTGGTTGTAGATCTGCCAGTGACCTTTGGACATGAAGTACTGACAGGCGAAGATCGGCTTGCGGTTGAGCACGCCGATCCGCCAGTCGTATTCGGTGTAAAAGAACTCCTGAGCCAGCAACAACACCGAGTGTTCGAATAGCTCAGAGGTGGCCTCCAGCAGTGCCTGTTGGCTTTCGACCTTGATCACGCCACGGGAGAAACAACCATCGGGAATCTTCAGCACCAACGGAAAGCCCAGGCGTTCACCGACCCGCTCGAAGTCTTCCGGTCGCTCCTTGTAGAGAATCTCGGTCGCCGGCATGCCCAGTTGATGACTCTTGAGCAGATCGGTCAGGTACACCTTGTTGGTGCAGCGCAGGATTGAAGTGGGGTCGTCCATCACCACCAGACCTTCGCTTTCCGCTTTCTTGGCGAAGCGGTAGGTATGGTTATCCACGCTGGTGGTTTCGCGAATCAACAGGGCGTCATACTCGGCGATTCGTGAATAGTCTTTCTTCTCGATCAGTTCGACATCAATGCCCAGACCCTTGCCAACCCTTACAAAACTCGCCAGCGCCTTGGCATTGGAAGGCGGCAGCGCTTCTTGCGGGTCATGCAGTATCGCCAGGTCGTAGCGGGCCACTCGTGGTGAGCGCGGCATTCGCCAGATCTTGCGGCTGAAACTGTCCAGCGAGTTGGCAAACTGATCTTCCTGGTCTTCGCGTAACTTGTGCAAGGCGCCGGACTTTATTCCCTCAATGCGCCAACTATTACTCTTACGGAATTCGACCAAAAGGACCGGGCAAGGGAATATTTCAAATATTTGCCGAGCCAGTTCCTGCAAGGGTTCAAGGTTGGTCTTGCCAAAATACAGGGTTAGTGTGAATCCCTCGGTATTGCTGTAAATATGATTATTCAGTGCCTTGTCGAGCGCCTTGTCCAGATCGTCGAGCGCCAGGCCATACAGTGACTTACGTGTCAGCTCGCTGATGGTCCGCACCGACGGAATAACTTTGTGGTCACGCGCTTCTGCAAGTAATGAACAGTAGTACCCGTGACCCAGATACTTGTAGCTGCGGCACAAATTAATAACCTGTATACGCTTGCCAGCCTCGTTTTCAAGGGGTTGTTCGAGGTACTCCTGCGCACTCATCACATCCTCGGAGGGGAAGTAAGACGCCCAGTCTTCTTTGCGCTCGACAATAATAACCAGTTGACTGGAGCTTCGAGTTACATCAGATAAATAAGTAGGTCGAGATATTGCCGCCAACCGATTTTGCTCTGATACTTCACGCAAATCACCTTGTACCGCTGACATAAGAGGAGGTCCGTTTGAGAACAAGTCCTTATCTATTAAACACGAACATTTAAAAAAGTCTCGTTTCGTTACGCAACTTTTACGGCGGCTATATGAACCTGGTATTTCGCAACGCTACACAAGATGATCTGAAGTCCCTGCTGGAACTTGAAAACCAGTGCTTTACCTATGACCGGCTCACTCCACGCAGTTTTCAGTGGATGATCAGCCGCGCCCATGCCAGCCTGATCATCGCGCAGGCCGGGAGTCAGTTGATGGGTTACTGCCTGGTGCTGTTTCACCGCGGCACTTCGCTGGCGCGTCTGTACTCCATTGCCATTGCCACCCACAGTCGTGGTCTGGGCCTGGGAAAACAGTTATTGGACCAGGCGGAAAGTTGTGCCCGCGCGCACGAATGTGCCTACCTGCGTCTGGAAGTCCGACCGGATAATCCCGCCGCCATCAGTCTTTACGAACGCAATGGATACCGGCGCTTCGCCGTGGTCAACGACTACTACGAAGACCATGCGCATGCCCTGCGCCTGGAGAAGCGGATCCTGCAGCATCGTGAAAACCGTGAAATCCGGGTGCCCTATTACCAGCAGACCACCGATTTCACCTGCGGCCCGGCCTGCCTCTTGATGGCCATGAGTGCTCTGCAGCCGGATCGCTTCGCCGAGCGCAGGGAGGAACTGCAGATCTGGCGTGAAGCGACCACGGTGTTCATGACCTCGGGCCATGGCGGTTGCAGTCCCCAGGGGCTGGCACTGGCGGCCTGGCGCCGAGGGTTTCGTGTCCGGCTGCAAGTCAGCATCGCCGGCCCACTGTTTCTCAATGGCGTGCGCGATGAACATAAAAAGGAGGTGATGCGCCTGGTACACCAAGAGTTCTGCACGGAACTACAGCACAGCGATGTGGAGCAGATCAGCAGCAGCCAACTGGATCTGGCACTCGCGCTCAAGGCTGGCGGTCAACCACTGGTGCTGATCAGCAGCTACAGCCTGACTCGCTCGAAAGCCCCGCACTGGGTAATCGTCACCGACTGCGATGAAGACTTCGTCTACCTGCATGACCCGGACATCGATCACAGCCAGCACCGTCAGGCCCTTGACTGCCAGCATCTGCCCGTTAGCCATAAGGCATTCGACAAGATGTGCGCGTTCGGCGGCAACAAGCTGCGCGCCTCGGTGATTCTTTACGCTCGCGAGCAGCCCGACAATCGAGTAGTGACTGCAGTATCTTAGGCATTGCAGGCAACGTACCGCGCTGCATTCGCTGGAGGTTGCGCGGTGGCTTGAATGCAAAAGCACGGGGCCAGGCTCGCGCAGGGTTACACGGCACACAGTCCGCCTACAGTTTTTTACGGTTTCTTTACGGCAGATGTTGTGCACTGCAATGATACTGTCAGAGGCAGTTCAGGCACAGCTATCCGCCCCCGCAACACTTCGTCCTATCGGTTTTATCCTCGGCATTTTCCTGGGTACCTCGGGTCTATTCGCGCAAGCGCAAGACAGTGAGGTATTTTGTTTGTTACAACAGGTCCGAAGACAGCATGCATTTTTTCACCACCTCAATTTTCGAGAAACAATAAGTGAGCCAATCAGCGTCCCACGCAATCGAAGAACCTCATGCAAAAACCTCAGCGGCAGGCTTGCTAATGGCAGCGGTGGGAGTGGTGTACGGAGACATTGGTACCAGCCCGCTGTACACCCTCAAAGAGGTGTTTGCCGGTCACTACGGGGTGCAAGCCAACCACGATGGTGTACTAGGCATTCTTTCGTTGATCTTCTGGTCGCTGATCTGGGTGGTCTCGATCAAATATGTGCTGTTCATCCTTCGCGCCAACAACCAGGGCGAGGGCGGCATCATGGCCTTGACGGCGTTAGCCCGCCGCGCTGCCGCTCCCTATCCGCAGTTGAGTAAAGTGCTGGTCCTGCTCGGACTGTTCGGTGCAGCGCTGTTCTACGGTGACAGCATGATCACCCCGGCGATTTCGGTCCTTTCTGCTGTTGAGGGGCTACAGCTGGCGTTTGACGGGATCGAGCACTGGGTTGTCCCCTTGTCGGTGATCGTACTGGTGGCGCTGTTCTTGATTCAGAAACACGGTACGGCGCGGATTGGCACGCTCTTCGGGCCGGTAATGGTGCTGTGGTTTCTGGTACTCGGGGCTCTGGGGATCTACGGCATCTTGCAGCGCCCCGAAGTGTTGCAAGCGCTCAACCCGTACTGGGGAGCGCATTTTTTCATCGTTCATCCGGGTATCGGTGTGGCCATCCTGGGTGCAGTCGTGCTCGCGCTGACGGGCGCCGAAGCGCTGTATGCCGACATGGGCCACTTCGGTCGCAAACCGATTGCTCGTGCCTGGTTCATCCTGGTATTGCCAGGACTGGTGCTCAATTACTTCGGCCAAGGTGCCTTGATCCTGGAAAATCCGGAGGCTGTACGCAATCCTTTCTATCTCCTGGCGCCAGGCTGGGCGTTGTTGCCGATGGTCGGGCTCTCCACCCTGGCAACCATCATCGCCTCGCAAGCAGTGATTTCCGGGGCATTCTCCCTGACTCGACAGGCCATCCAGCTGGGCTATGTCCCACGCATGTTTATCCAGCATACCTCCAGCCAGGAGCAGGGGCAGATTTACATTGGCACGGTTAACTGGGCACTGATGGTGGGGGTGGTGCTACTGGTCATCGGCTTCGAATCTTCCAGTGCGTTGGCCGCGGCGTACGGGGTTGCCGTGACAGGTACCATGTTGGTCACCACAATCCTGTCCTCGGCGGTTGTCCTGCTCCTCTGGAAAACGCCGCGCTGGTTGGCCATCCCGATGCTTCTCGGTTTTCTGCTGGTGGACAGCCTGTACTTCGCGGCCAATGCGCCGAAGATTTTCCAGGGCGGGGCCTTTCCGGTCATCGCGGGCATCGGGCTGTTCATATTGATGACGACCTGGAAGCGCGGCCGCAAGATCATGGTGGAGCGGCTCGACGAAACGGCTCTGCCGCTACCGTTGTTCATCAGCAGTATCCGTTCGCAGCCGCCCCATCGAGTGCAAGGTACCGCGGTATTTCTTACCGCGAGGGCAGATGCCGTCCCTCATGCACTCTTGCACAATCTGCTGCACAACCAGGTGCTGCACGAACAGGTGGTGCTCCTCACGGTGGTCTCCGAAGACAGTCCGCGCGTGGGGGCGGATCGACGGTTCGAGGTTGAAGCTTATGGCGAGGGATTCTTCCGGGTAAGCCTGCACTTTGGCTTTATCGAGGAGCCGGATGTACCCGCAGCATTAAGTCTCTGTCACTTGAGTGATCTGGATTTCAGCCCGATGCGCACTACCTATTTCCTCAGCCGCGAGACGGTTATTGCGACCAGGCGTATTGGCATGGCACGTTGGCGAGAAAGCCTGTTCGCCTTTCTGCTGAAGAACGCCAACAGCAGCTTGAAGTACTTCAAGCTGCCGCTGAACCGGGTGATAGAGCTAGGTACACAGGTGGAAATGTGAGGGAGGGCGCCTGTCGCTGGAGGCCGCTGCTCGAGATTATTAAATCTAGCGCACTGTGTAGCCGCTATCGACAATCCAGTCCTGGCCATAGACGCCGCGGGCGCCGTTGCTTAGCTGGAACAGAATCACATCGGCAACCGCTCCAGGCTCCAGGAACTTGCCATCGAGCAGCCGCTGGTTGACCGCGTTGGCGACGTTGGTCAGCTCCTCATCGTTCAAGCCTAATGTTGACCAGATGGGCGTAGCGGTGGGACCGGGGGAAACCATGTTGATGCGTATTCCCAGAGGCGCCAGTTCGACCGCCAGGGTGCGGGCATGTGCCTGCAGTGCGGCTTTCGAGGCGATATAGGCCGCGAGTCCGGGGAAGGTTAGCTGGGCCAGGAAGGTGCCGATGAATACCACCGAAGCCGGTTTCGCCATTTGGCTGCGCAGGTTGGCCAGGGTGTTCAAGGCACCAGCGCCATTGACCGCCCATTGACGATCAAACGCCGATACGTTCAGGCCGTCCGCCAGTTGCGCAATGGTTGGAATGTTGATGGTCGTTATGACCATCGGATAATGAGGTCATAAAGACCGCATGCGGTCATTAAGACCCAATGGAGACAGCGGCCGCGAGCCTCCTGTAGGAGCGAGCTTGCTCGCGATGGACTCAAGAGCGGCGCGTTTATTCAGAAAACACGCGTTATCGTTAACGTCCTTCGCGAGCAAGCCCGCTCCCACAGGTCTTGCGCTGGCCTTGTAGGAGCGAGCTTGCTCGCGATGGACTCAAGGGCGGCGCGTTTATTCAGAAAGCACGCGTTATCGTTAACGTCCATCGAGCAAGCTCGCTCCTACAATAGAGACCATCATTGACTGGAGCGAATGGCTCCTCCGTCGATCAACAGGTTCTGTCCGGTGATGTAGCTGGCATGAGCGCTACAAACAAACGCACAAAAAGCGCCGAACTCTTCAGGTGTGCCAAAGCGCTTGGCCGGGATCTCTTGCCGGCATTCGTCCAGGAAGGCTTCGCTGTCCTGGCCAAGACCCTCGGCGGCTTCGACCAGGTTGTTGCGCAATCGATCGGTGTCGAACGAACCCGGTTGCAGGTTGTTGATGGTCACGTTGCAGCTGGCGATTTTCTCCTGCCGGGCCAGCCCTGCGATAAAACCGGTCAGCCCGCTGCGCGCTCCGTTGGACAGGCCAAGACTCTCGATGGGCGATTTGACCGCGCTCGAGGTGATGTTGACGATACGGCCGAAACCTCGTTCGGCCATGCCATCCACCGTGGCCTTGATCAGCTCGATGGGGGTGAGCATGTTGGCATCCAGGGCCTTGATCCAGGCATCCCGGTTCCAGTCGCGGAAGTCTCCCGGAGGCGGCCCGCCGGCGTTGTTGATGAGGATATCGAAATGCGAATGGGCTGCCAGCGCAGCGGCCCGGCCTGGCGCAGTGGAGATGTCGCCTGCAACGGCAATCACAGTTACGGCGGGGTTCAGCGCTTGTAACTGTTTGGCGGTTTCATTCAGAGTCTCTTCGCCCCGAGCGGTGATCACAACGTTGACGCCTTCGCTGACCAGCGCCTGGGCGCACGCCTTGCCAAGCCCTTTGCTGGCCGCACAAACCAGTGCCCAACGCCCCGCGATGCCGAGATTCATAGGTGGTCTCCTGAGTGATCTTGAAAAGGGAAAGTAAAATACCGTGGTCACGCGGCGCAGCATAATCCTCAAACTGCCGGGATCACACCCAGTCAGTTTTCTACGGCACTCAGGGCTGGTTGGCAGAGCTGTTGAAGGTGCAGATCTATTTTTATGTATGTGCATAATATTTGTATTAGGTTATGCATAAATTGAATTTTACAAGTGAGGTTCTTCTCGCTAGCTTATAAGCGTTCGTTTGGAAGAAAGAAAAATATATAACCAATCCTCTTTCTTCATGCTATCAAGGAGCCCACTCATGAGCGTTCAATTCATTGGCATGATCGGCCACCGGCTGTCATCGGAAACCCTGGACCCTGTAGGTCCTGTCTTCGACAAGTCGTACATCACCCGTTTTGCCCAGGTGCATGAGGAAGCCGGTTTCGACCGCATTCTGGTCGGCTATTGGTCGGACCAGCCGGATGGTTTCCTGGTCACCGCGCTGGCGGGACAGGCCACCTCGCGCATCCATTTCCTCCTGGCGCATCGCCCGGGATTCGTCGCACCCACCCTGGCCGCGCGCAAGCTGGCCACCCTCGAACACCTGCTCGATGGTCGTCTGGCGGTGCATGTCATCAGTGGCGGCAACGATGGCGAGCAACGCAAGGACGGTGACTACCTCGATCACGACCAGCGCTATGCCCGCACCGATGAATTCCTGCAGGTGGTACGGCAGGTCTGGACCCGCGAGCAGCCGTTCGACCATCAGGGCGAGTTCTATCAGGCCCAGGGCGCCTTTTCGGCGATCAAGCCGCTGCAGAAACCGCACATCCCGGTGTATTTCGGTGGCTCCTCGGCCGCGGCACTGGCAGTGGCGGGCAAGCATGCCGACGTGTTTGCGCTCTGGGGCGAGTCGCTGGAGCAGACCCGCGAAACCATCGAGGCGGTACGCGCCGAGGCGACCCGGCAGGGCCGCGAGATTCAGTTCAGCGTCTCGTTCCGACCGATCATTGCCGAGACCGAAGAAGCCGCCTGGGCCAAGGCCGAGAGTATCCTGCAGACCGCCCGCCAGCGCCTGGCGCGCTGCGGCCCGGTGCTGGCGAACAAGCCGCAGAGTGTGGGTGCCCAGCGCCTGCTTGACACCGTGGCCCAAGGCGAGCGTGTCGATGAGCGCCTGTGGACCGGAATCGCCGGACTGGTCGGCGGCGGTCACAACTCCACGGCACTGGTCGGCACGCCCGAGCAGGTGGCCGATGCGCTGCTGGCCTATTACGACCTGGGCGTGACCTCCTTCCTGATCCGCGGTTTCGACCCGGTCAACGATGCGCAGGACTACGGTCGCGAACTGATTCCGCTGACCCGCGCCAAGGTCGCTGCACGTCAGGCCCGACTGAGTGCCTGAGGCTTTTCCCCTTTCTTGAATTCAAGCTGTCACGAGACCGCGCGCGCGGATCGGGCTCTTTACTGTTTGCCTTGCAAGGCATCTGGAGACTTCCGTGCGAAACCTTCTACAACTGGCGGCCGGTGTACTGGCCACCTCCCTGAGTCTCACTGCGTCGGCCCTGACCCTCAATGTCGGCGATCAAAGTTACAACACCCGTTCGGTGATGGAAGCGGCGGGGGTGCTCGACGACTTGCCGTATACCCTGGAATGGAAGCAGTTCACTGCCGGTTCGCCGGTGGCCGAAGCGCTGAACGTCGGCAGTCTCGACCTGGGCCTGCTCGGCGATGCGCCGCCGCTGTTCCTTGGCGCCCTGGGCGCACCGATCAAAGTCATCGCGTTGACCCGGCAGAACCTCGACGGCGTAGCCATCCTGGTGAGCAAGGACTCCCCGATCAAGACCCTGGAGGACTTGCGCGGCAAACGTGCGGCGATCTGGAAAGGTTCCTGGAGCCAGCAGTTGCTGTTCAGTGCCCTGGACAAGGCTGGTGTGCCCCGCGACGCCCTGGACTTGCGCTACCTGAGTGCGCTGGATGCGTCCCACGCGCTGGATGGCGGTTCGGTGGACGTGATCGCCACCTGGGAACCCTACGTGACCGTGCAGGAACGCCAGGGTGCCCGGGTCCTGGCCACCGCCAAGGACCTGATCCCGGCCCAGAGCTTTGTGGTGGCGAGCAACAAGGCGGTGCTGGAAAAGCGTGCGGCAATCGCCGATTTCCTCCAGCGTTTGAAGCAGGCCCGTGACTGGACCCTGAGCGATCCGGCGCACACCGAGGCCTATGCCGATGCCTGGGCAGCACGTACCCGGGCCGACCGCGACATCGCCCGGGCCTGGTTCGCTCGAGCGAAAACCGATGTAGTGCCGGTCAGCAAACAGTCGATTGCCGATGCGCAGAAAACCATCGACTTCTTCAGTGGCCTGGGCCTGATCAAGTCCTACCCGGCACCGACCTTGTTCGACGAGTCTTTCGCAGGGGCGCTGCAACCGGCCGTGGCCAAGGCTGGAGTGCAACCCTGAGGCCGCAGGCCAGGGAGGCCTTCAGACACTGAATTTATCGATCTTTCGCGCCAGATAATCCCGGCACCCGGCAGGTCCGGGATTGTCGCTTGTCCGTCGATTACGATGAGAACCGGCTCATCACCAGTTACACATGGAAGTTCTGGTAGGCATAACGGCTTGAAGCCCCTGGCATACACTTGTGCTGTGATTCCACGGAGCAGGAACATGTCCAGGACAACCGCTACACGTAGCATCCCCGGCACGGTGTGGGCGTTAGGCTTTGTAAGTCTGTTCATGGACTTGTCTTCAGAGATGGTCCATAGCCTGCTGCCAGTATTTCTGGTGGGCACTCTCGGGGTCAGCATGATCACCTTGGGTCTGATCGAGGGTATTGCCGAGGCGACGGCCCTGATCGTTAAAGTCTTTTCAGGCGCCATCAGCGATTACTTCGGACGACGCAAAGGTTTGTTGTTGCTCGGTTACGGACTGGCTGCGCTCTCCAAGCCGCTATTCCCCTTGGCCCACACCGCGGAAATGGTGTTCACCGCGCGTTTTCTGGACCGGATTGGCAAAGGTATTCGCGGCGCCCCACGTGACGCTCTGGTCGCTGACGTATCGCCACCGCAGATCCGTGGAGCCTGCTTCGGCTTACGTCAATCCATGGACACCGTGGGTGCCTTTCTCGGGCCGGCAGTGGCGATCGCATTGATGTATGTGTTCCACGAAAATATCGCGCTGGTGCTTTGGATCGCCGTGATACCCGCCTTGGTGGCGGTCAGTCTGATTGTCGTGGGTATCAATGAACCGGAGCACGCCGGGCCAGGTCCGGCACAACGTTTTCGTTCACCCATTCGGCTGGGACTGCTTCACCGGTTTTCTCCAGCCTACTGGCAGGTGGTGATAGTCGGCGCGTTGTTCACCCTTGCGCGTTTCAGCGAGGCGTTCCTGGTCTTGCGCGCTCAACAAACAGGGCTGTCCGCGACTTGGGTGCCGCTAGTGATGGTGGTGATGGCCTTGTTCTACACGCTCTCGGCCTACCCGGTGGGTAAGCTCTCCGATCGTGTGAGCCGCACCCGTCTGCTCGGGGGCGGATTGATACTGCTAATCCTGGCCGATCTGGTGCTGGCTCACGCTGAGTCGATCAGCATGCTGATGCTCGGCGTCTCATTGTGGGGTCTTCATATGGGATTCAGTCAGGGGCTGCTGGCGACTCTGGTCGCTGACACGACTCCCGCCGGGTTGAAGGGCACTGCATTCGGGATTTTCAATCTGGTGAGTGGGGTTTCAATGCTCCTGGCAAGCGGGGTGGCGGGGCTACTGTGGCAAACCTATGGGTCAGCAATGACCTTCTATGCCGGGGCAGTGTTTTCCGCGGTCGCGTTCATGCTGCTACTGGTACGACCTAAAAGGTTGGGTATATGACATTGCGGTCGTAATATTTCGCTCGTAATATTTCCTCATTGACCGCCAAAGCTCATTCACTGAGGAACGCCATTATGACCATCATCAAAGCCGCCGCCGTCCAAATCAGCCCCGTGTTGCACAGCCGTGAAGGCACCGTGGATAAAGTCGTGCAGAAGATTCTCGAACTCGGTGAGAAGGGCGTGCAGTTCGCCGTCTTCCCGGAAACCGTTGTGCCGTACTACCCGTATTTCTCCTTTGTCCAGTCGCCTTTTCAAATGGGCGCGGAACATCTCAAGCTGCTGGACCAGGCGGTCACCGTACCTTCAGCCGCCACCGATGCCATCGGTGCCGCTGCCAGGCAAGCGGGGATGGTGGTGTCCATCGGCGTAAATGAACGCGATGGCGGCACCCTCTACAACAGCCAATTGCTGTTTGATGCTGACGGTACCCTGATCCAGCGCCGGCGCAAGATCTCCCCGACTTACCACGAACGGATGATCTGGGGCATGGGCGATGGCTCCGGGCTGAAAGCCGTCGACAGCGCGGTGGGCCGCATCGGTCAACCTCCGATCTGTCGGTGGAAGATTTGGCCGAGGCAGCCAATCTAAGCCCCCGGCAATTCAGTCGGGTATTTCACGCAGAGACCGGGCAATCACCGGCTAAAGCCATCGAAAATCTGCGGGTGGAGTCGGCGCGGTTGATGATGGAGTCCGGTCGACACTCCATCGATGTGGTGGCCACCACCACTGGATTTGGCGACCGGGAGCGTATGCGTCGGGCCTTTCTCAGGGCTTTTGGTCAGCCGCCACAGGTGATCCAGCGCGCGAACCGCTGCTGACACAATGGCCGGTTGTTCGGTGGGGAAAGCTCAATTCACAATCACATAAACCTTTCTGACATCAGTGAGGTTTTCCCAGGTGCCCTTGAAACCCGCAGCCACCACGAACGTGCTGCCTGCCTCGAACGTGCGGCTGTTGCCGTCTGCGTCGGTCAGGCGGACTTGTCCTTCCAGCAGATGGCAAAGTTCGTCGTAATCGCAGGCGCAGAACTCCTTGTGTGGGCCTGCTTCCCAGAAGCCGGCAGTCAGCTGTTTCTGGTCGTTGCTGAAATGGCGCCAGGTGGTGCTCTGGTAGGGTTTTTCGAGGATCTGTGGATCGCTGATTTCGCGGGTCAGGGCTTTTGTCGGTTGAGTGGCGAAGTCGGTGACGAACGCGGGCATTCTGCGCGGCATGAGGCGCTCCTTGGGGTGACGGTTCTTTTGGCTGAATCAGGAGTCGAAACCGACCCCGAAGACGTCGAGGGTTTTCAGCAGCAGGCTGCGCTCCCCGGTACGGTCTTCGTGGGCCAGGGCGCGCTGCGCAAGGCTGACGCCGATAAACCGCAGCGGTTCCGGTGGAAAACGCACCGGCGCCCGGCTGAGCATTTTCAGGCGGGTGCGTTGGGTGTCCTGGCCGTCCAGCAGATCAAGCATGGTCGCCGCGGCGAAGCGGCTGGCGGAGACGCCTTGGCCGGTAAAGCCCATGGCGTAAGCGATGCGTCGGTCGTCAGTGCTGCCGGTGAACATCGTCGTGCGAGCCGAAGAATCGATGATGCCGCCCCAGGCGTGGCTGAAGCTCACGTCGCGCAATGGCGCGAAGGTCTGCTGGAACTGCTCGGCCAGGCGCACGAAGGTTTCCGGGCGCTGGGTCAGGTTTTCATCCAGCTTGCTGGCAAAGGGGTAGATGGCATCGTAGCCGCCCCAGAGGATGCGGTTGTCGGCGGTCTTGCGCAGGTAGTGAAACTGATTGCCCGAATCGGCGATGCCGTAACGCTGGCTCCAGCCGATGGACTGCAGCTGTTGTTCCGTCAGCGGCTCGGTGGTCAGCGCGAAGTCATAGATCGGAATGACGGTCGATCGCAGCTGTGGCAGCAACGAAGGAAAAACATTGGTCGCCAGCGCCACCCGGTCCGCCTGAACGCTGCCGTAGCCTGTGCGCAACAAAACGCCATCGGCCTGTGGCTCGAGGCTTTCCACCGGGGAGTGCTCGTACAGTTCGATGCCCTGTTCGATACAGCTGCGCCGCAGTTCCCGGACCATTTTTGCCGGGTTGAGCAGCGCGTAGTTCGGTTCGAAGAGCCCGGCGCTATAGGTCGGCGAATCGAGATAAGGCTTGAGCGCCGAGCCTTCCAGATAGGTGCATTCAATGCCGGCTCGCTGATACTTTTTTTGCAGTGCGCGCAGCCCTTCGACTTGCCACTGCGTGGTGGCGACATTCAGTTTTCCCGTTCTTTCGAATTCGACCTCAAGACCAAGACGCCGGATATCCTGTTCCAGCTCGTCGAGATTCTCCCGGCCCAGGCGGATCAACTGGTCCGCTTCCTTCGGCCAGCGTTTCATCGCATTGGATACGCCGTGGGAAATGCTCGGTGCGCAGAAACCGCCACTCCTGCCGCTCGCCGCGGCGCCGCAAGTACGACCTTCCAGCACGACGATCCGCGCCGCAGGCTTGCGCTGGCGAGCCAGCAAAGCGGTCCAGAGGCCGGTAAAACCGCCGCCGACTATCACCAGCTCGGCGCTGATTTCACCGGTCTGCCGCGAGCAAGGCTGGGCAGGAGCATCGACGTCCAGCCAATAAGGCCTGGGGATCGCGTTCTTGAGGCTGTGCAAGGCTGAATGGGTCATCGCGGACTCTTGTTGTGGTGATATTGGCTAGGTGCTGGGCAACGCCAGGATCGCGCGCGCGGCGATCTCGGTGCCGCGGGTGGCTTGCATGCGGGCGCTCAGCGTCTTCAGGCGCTGCCGCATCGGCTGGTCGGCCAGCAGCTGTTCGAGGGCGGCGGGCAGGGCGGCCAACGGATCGGCGAAGCGCGGCAAATACCGACCGACGCCGACCTCCTCGGCGCGCGCGGCATTGTCGTGACCGTCCCAGCAATACGGAATGATCAGCGACGGCAGGCCGAAAAACAGCGCTTCGCAGAAACTGTTGTTGCCGCCGTGATGAATGAATAACTGGCACTCCTTGAGCACCGCTGGCTGCGCAAACCAACTGTCGAGGTAAACGTTATCCGGGACAGTGGTGTACATCTCGCGGTAGGCGCCCACATTGATCAGGAAGCGGTAGGGCAAATGTTCGATGGTGCTGATCAGGCGTTTCATCATGTCGGCATCGGCGGCGCCCAGGCTGCCGAAACTGACATAGATCAGCGGCGCCTCGTTGTGCCGGGGGAAATCGGGAACGATGTAAGGCGCCTCGCGGCGTACGCAGCCGTCGAGATAAACATACTTCTGCGGATCCAGCGGCTGTTCGCGTTCATAGCGCACTGGCGTCGGCGAAAGCAGCAGGTTGAGCCATGGCGAGTCGACCAGAAACTGCCCGGGCGGGCAGGGCGCGGTACCCGTGCTGGCGAGAAAGCGCGAGAAGCGCCCATGGGCCGCTGCGACTGCGATTTGGTAATGCTCGACAAAGCGCTCGCGACCCGCAACGTCAGTGCTGCGGCAGCCCGACAAATAAGGCGGTACGGCATTGTCCGGCAGTTCGGTTTCGGCGCAGGAGACCACTCTGACCCAGGGGCAGCCAGCGTTGGCGATAGCCGGGAACATCACCACGTTATCGAGGACGATGGCATCCGGCTTGAGCCTGGCGAGCAGTTGCTGCAGCGGTTTTTCCGCCTCGATGGCGGTATCGATGATCGCTTCCCAGGCCGGTGCGACATAGCTGTCAATCTGCTCCAGCGGCGTCTGGTCGAAGTAGGGAATATTGCGCTCGATGAAGCGCTCCCAGTAATGCTGATGTTCGGCCGCGGACAGCGGGCTGGTTTGCGGAATGGGGTATTCGGCGAAGCCGTACTCGGCGAAGATTCCTTGAAAATGCCCATGGCAAATGAACACCGGTTTAGCCCCCAGTTCGCGCAGCGACTGGGCGATACCGATGCAGTTCAATGCCGCGCCGAAACTGGCTTCGGGGAACAGGGCGATCAGTTTTTGTGTGCTCATGGCGAAGGAACGTCCGTAGCGGGTAAGCCCCGCCTTTCCTGAAGATGATTTAGATGCTGTCTTATTTTATAAAAAAAAGCACCAGAATTTTTTGAAGGCTCAACGGCGTCCGAACGGATGGCCTTGCGGGATGCCGCGGTTGGCGGTTTGCGGTCGCTGGGCGGCGGACAGGCGCAGGTGCAAGCGCATCAGGTCAGCGGCAATCTCCATCTGGCCGCGCTCGATCTGCGCGATGATTTGCAGGTGTTCACGCAGCGCCTCTTGCAGGCGGTGCACGCTGACGGTCGGCAGCAGGTTGGGCAGGCGTCGCAGGCGTTGATGCTGAAGCAGGGAGTCGCCGATAAAGCGGTTGCCGCAGCTCTGGGCGATGAGTTCGTGGAAGCTGATGTCCAGTTCGCGAAACTGCTGGATATCGAAGTCTTCCACGGGTCTTGCCAGCAGGGTTTCCATGCCGCCGCGCAGCAGCGACAGGCGTTGCGGGTCGGCGTTGAAGTTCGCGCCGAGCAGCGCTTCGGGCTCGAGTGTCAGGCGGAATCTCAGGCTTTCTTCGAGGGCCGCGAGGCTGTTCAGCGACGGGCGAAACAGCCAGGACTGGCCGGGGCCGCGCTCGATGGCCTGGCTTTCGCTGAGTTGGGTCAGGGCTTTTTGTGCGGCCGGACGGCCGATGTCATAGCGGCGCATCAGCTCGCTGATGCTGATGCTGTCGCCCAGTCGACCGGCCATGCGATCGCGCAAGACCGAGGTGGCCAGTTCTTCCTCCTCTGCCTGGGGCAGCGCGCTATTGAGCGTCTGGCCCGCGGGCGCGGCGACGAGTCGATAGCCTTTGCCGGGCTCAAAGCTCAGCAGGTTTTCTTCCAGTAGCACCTTCAATGCGCCGCGAACTAGGGTGCGCGATACCTGGAAGGTTCGGGCCAGGGCCTGTTCCGAGACAGGTTCGCCGACCGCCAGTCCGATTTCCTGAGTATGTTCAAGAATGCGGCGCGCCAGTTCCAGGTGGTTGGTGCGGGGTTTTTTCTCGGTTGTCGTGCTCAAGCGTGTGGTCTCTTCTCGGTCGCTTTGGACTCATGCGCCCATCTTATGCCATGCGCGGCGCGTCAGTCAGGCGCAAGAAAATGATTGACATCTTTCTGTGCTGGTCCTAATTTCTAAAAAAAAACACAGCAACACGTTTCTTTCTTTGCCGTACTGCCTTCGATCACAACAATAACAGTCGTCAGGTGAGCATTATGAGAAAGCTGAAAGACCTTCTGTGCGCAGGATTGGCCGTTTCCATAGGAATGGCCGCCTCGGCAGCAAGCGCCAAGGACATGGTGATTTCCATCTGGGACGGTTACATGGCCCCTGATGCACTGGACAAGTTCAAGGCGGCCAGTGGCGTTGAGGTCGACAAGGCCTTGCACGCGACCAACGAAGAAATCATGGGCAAGCTGATGGCGTCCGGCGGAGAAGGCTACGACGTTGTGTTCGTTTCATCGCCCTTCGCCGAAGTCCTGCACAAGCAGGGGCTGTTGGCAGACATCGATCCGGTCAAAGTCCCCAACCTGAAAAACCTCTACCCCGAAGCGACCCGCCTGGAATATGACCCCGGCAATCACTTCTCGGTCCCCTACACCTGGGGTACCACGGGCATCTGTTATCGCTCCGACAAGGTCAGTCCCGCCCCCCAAAGCTGGAACGAACTGCTCAACCCCAGTGACGCCCTCAACGGCAAGGTAACGATGCTGGCCACCGACCGCTGGATGCTCGGGGCGGGTTTCCTGGCCAAGGGCTGGTCGGTCAATGACGGTGACAGCAGCCATATCGCCGCCGTCCGTGATCAGCTGACCGCCACCAAGAAACGCATTCTCGCCTTCGACGACACTACCTTCTATTCCAAGCTCGCTTCCGGCGAATCGCTGATGGCGCATGCCTGGGATGGCTGGTGCAACTATGGAACCCAGGCCAACGCCGCCATCAAGTTCGTGGTGCCCAAGGA
Organism: Pseudomonas sp. LBUM1658; assembly: GCF_059716055.1. NCBI lineage: Bacteria > Pseudomonadati > Pseudomonadota > Gammaproteobacteria > Pseudomonadales > Pseudomonadaceae > Pseudomonas > Pseudomonas sp. LBUM1658. Next base: position 3,805,056 of record NZ_CP166798.1, on the reverse strand, counting down.
AGGTTCCGACCTGTGGGTGGATACCATGGTGGTACTCAAAAGCTCGAAGCATCAGGACCAGGCATTCAAGTTTGTCAACTTCATGCTGGCCAGGGAAAACCACGTCTGGGTGGCGGAAAACATCCTCTACAAAATACCGAACCAGGCCGCAATGGCCGGTTTGTCCGCCGACCTGCTCAAGCAATACCCGAACCTGACAATCGCCCCCAGCGACTTGTTGAAGATGGAGCAATTGCGCGATCTGGGCGGCACCACGCAGAAGGCCTACACCCGGGCCGTCACCGAGATCATGGCGGCACAGAACTAGCCACACGGGCCACCCGGCCCTCGTCCGGTTCTGAACGAGGCATGCCACTGCATGCCTCGCCACTCTTCGCAAGCCACCCTGTGTCCGGGGTTGGAGGATATTCGTAATGAGTGCATTGCATGCTGACAGGCGTCTGTCGGCCTGGCTGCTCACGCCTGGCTTGGGCTGGTTGCTGGTTTTTCTGGTAGTGCCGTGTGTGTTGGTGTTGGTCTACAGCTTCGTCGAGCGCGGTGCCTATGGCGGCATCGACTGGGTGTTCAGCTGGGAAAACTACCAGCGCGCCTTCGATCCGCTGTACCTCGGAATTTTGCTCAAGTCGGCGAAGATCGCCGGTCTGGCGACCCTGTTTGCGGTGCTGATCGGCTACCCGGCGGCCTATGCGATTGCCCGTGCGCCACGTCGGCGCCAGGCAGTGTTTCTGTTTCTGGTGATGTTGCCGTTCTGGAGCAACTACCTGATCCGCACCTACGCCTGGATCGTTCTGCTCAACCGCGAAGGCCTGATCAACCGCCTGCTGCAATTGCTGGGCTACAGCGGTGAGCCGATCAGCCTGCTGTACACCGAATCGTCGGTGGTGCTGGGGCTGGTCTACAACTACATCCCCTTCGTCATCCTGGCGATCTTCTCTTCGTTGTCACGCATCAACAGCGAGCTCTGGGACGCCTCCAAGGACCTCGGTGCGTCTGGCTGGATGACGTTCCGGCGAATCATCCTGCCCCTGAGCGTGCCCGGCATCGCCGCCGGCTCGGTGTTCGTCTTCGTCCTCAGTATCGGCAACTTTATCACCGCCGACCTGCTGGGCGGCAAGCAGGTGCAAATGGTCGGTAACCTGATCTATTCGCAATTCCTCACGGCGCGGGACTGGCCGTTCGGTGCGGCGCTGAGCTTCTTCCTGATCGCCATCATGCTGATCCTGTTGTTCATCCAGGCGTTGATCGCGCGCCGTGCCGAAGGAGGCCGCTCATGAGCCAGCCACGTTCCCCCGGCACTGCCGCCCTGAGTGCGCACCTGGGGCTGGTCTATGCCTTCCTCTATGTGCCGATCCTGGTGCTGATCCTGCTGTCGTTCAACAAATCGGGGTTGCCCACCGCGTGGGGCGGTATCTCGTTCAAGTGGTACGTTGCGCTGGCCCACAACACGGCGATTCTTTCCGCGGCACTCAATACCCTGATCGTGGCGCTGTCGGCGACCGTCATTGCCTGCGTGCTGGGGACTTTCCTCGCATTGGGCGTGGAGTTGCGGCGCAAGGGCAACGACAAGGGGCAGGTGGTGGATACCTTGCTGATGGCGCCGATGATCATTCCCGACATCGTGCTGGCCATTGCGCTGTTGAGCTTTTTCAATCTGCTCAAGGTCGGCCTGGGCCTGCATTCGATCATCGTCAGCCATGCGGTGTTCAACATCGCCTTCGTCTGTGCGGTGGTGCGCACCCGGCTCAAGCATTTCGACTACTCGATTCTCGAAGCCTCCATCGACCTCGGTGCGAGCTGGTTCACCACGTTCCGGCGGGTGTTGCTACCGGCGATTTTCCCCGGCGTGCTGGCGGGAGGGCTGCTGGCGTTCACCCTGTCGGTGGACGAATTCATCATCGCCTTCTTCAACTCCGGTTCCGGCCAGGCCTCGACCACATTGCCGATGCAGATCTACGCGATGATCCGCTTCGGCGTCACTCCGGAAATCAATGCCCTGGCGACGCTGGTGATGCTGGTCAGCATCACCGCGCTGCTGGCCTCGCAGCGTCTCAACAAGGCTCCTCGCACCCATGAATAATTCTTCTGCGGTACTGATCCTGGATAAGGTCAGCAAGTCCTATGGCAACGCACCGGCGGTCGACGAGGTGTCGTTGAATATCCGCGAGAACGAGTTTTTTGCACTGCTCGGACCCTCCGGCTGCGGCAAGACCACTTTGCTGCGCATGCTCGCCGGCTTCGAAACACCAAGCTCCGGCTGCATTTACCTGGATGGCCTGGACATCTCGCCGCTGCCGGCCAACAAGCGTCCGTTGAATCTGATGTTCCAGTCCTATGCACTGTTCCCCAACATGACGGTGCGCAAGAACATCGCTTATGGCCTGGAGATGGAGCGCCTGCCGGAGTCGGAAATTCGCCGGCGGGTCGACGAGGTGCTGAGCACTGCGCAACTCGGTGAACTGGCCGAGCGCAAGCCCGATCAGCTTTCCGGCGGTCAGCGCCAGCGGGTTGCCCTCGCTCGAGCATTGGTCAAGCGGCCGCGGGTGCTGCTGCTCGACGAACCCTTGGGCGCGCTGGATAAAAAGCTCCGGGAAAAGATGCAGCTGGAGCTCAAGCGCCTGCAACACGAGAGCGGCATCACCTTCATTATCGTCACCCACGATCAGGAAGAAGCGCTGGTGATGTCCGACCGCATGGCCGTGCTCGACGGTGGCAAGGTCTGCCAGTGCGGCAGCCCGACCGAACTCTACGAAAACCCCAACAGCCGCTTCGTCGCCAACTTTATCGGGGTCAGCAACCTGTTCGAAGGCCTGCGCTCGGGCGAGCAGCGAGTGCTGGTCAGGGGGCAGGAGTTGAAGGTCGAGGCGCAGCCGGGGGCGGTGCGAGGTGAAGCGGTGGCCGTGGTCGTGCGCCCCGAACGTCTGCAAGTGCTGGGAGAGCAGGCCAGCGACTGCGACAACCAGGTCGAGGGGCGGATCGTCGAAGTCGCCTACCACGGCCTGGACACCAACCTGCACGTACAAACGGCCCTCAGCGACAAGGCACTGATTGTCCGCGTGCCGTCCTCGCAGTTCGAGTTTTCGCACTTTTCCAGCGGCATGAACATCCGGCTGGGCTGGCTGGCCCGGCATGCCCGCGTACTGACTCACTAAACAATAAAAAGACCAGGCAGGAGTACCTCTCGATGAAACAGAAAGTGATCGCCTTCTTTCCGGAAGCCGCTTATGGCCCGGCCCTGAATTCGGTCGGCATCGCCCAGGCATGCGAGGCCCTCGGGCACAAGGCGGTGTTCCTCACCGACCCGGGCATGAGTGGTGTGTATGCCGGCTATGGCTTCGAAGAGCACATGGTGAACATGTCGGCGCCGATGCCGGCCGAGGAGATGGCGCGCTATTGGGTCGACTTCATCAACGGGCATATCCCGAACTTTCGCAAGTCGCCGCTGGAGCAGATCGACAACTATGTGAAGGAGTGCTGGGCCGCCATCGTCGACACGGCCAAATGGGCACAGAAGGACCTGCCGGCGGTGCTGGACAAGGTCAAGCCTGACTTGATTTGCGTCGACAACGTGATTCTGTTCCCGGCGATCAAGCAATACGGCAAGCCCTGGGTGCGGATCATTTCCTGCTCGGAGAATGAGATCGAAGACCCGGACATCCCGCCGCACCTGTCGGGCATGAGCATCGATGACAAGGCCGGGCATGCACAATTTCGTCAGCGCTTCGAAGAAGTGGTGGGGCCGATTCACCAGGACTTCAACCGGTTCCTCGAGGCCCATGGCGAGCAGCCGTATCCGTTGGGCACCTTCTTCGAAGCGTCGCCGTACATGAACCTGCTGCTGTATCCGGATGCGGTCAAGTTCGAGCGGCGTCATCCGCTGCCGGCCGAACGTTTCCATTACCTGCAAGGGTGCGTGCGCAACGACACTGCGTATGAGATCCCCGAGTTCCGCGCCAACAACGACAAACCGTTGCTCTACGCCAGTTTCGGCAGCCTCGGTTCTGGCGATGTCGAGCTGCTCAAGCGGCTGATCGCGGCCGTCGGCAAGCTGCCCTACCGGGCCTTGTTCAATGTCGGTGAACACCTCGACGAGTACCCGGATCTACCGGACAACGTGCAGATTTCCAACTGGTTCCCGCAGCCCTCGGTCATCGCCCAGGTCGACGCGGTGATCCATCACGGCGGCAACAACAGCTTCACCGAATGCCTGTTCTTCGGCAAACCGGCGATTGTCATGTCCTACGTCTGGGACGGTCACGACAACGCCATGCGCGCTGAAGAAAGTGGTCACGGCTTCAAGCTCGACCGTTACCAATGGACCGAGGCGCAGCTGGCGCAAAAGCTGGCGGCTTGCCTGGGCGACGAGTCGATGCGCCAGCGCTTGCAAACCACCAGCGCCCAGATGCAATCACGCAAGGGCCCGGAAGGCGCTGCGAAAATTCTTGATGAGGTACTCAAACGTGACTGAGCAAAACACCACGGCGGGCACCACGCCGTTCCTCGAAGCCGTGAGCAGCCGCACCGATCTGGTGGATTGGGGGGTGCAAAGCGACGCCGTCGAAGGCGTCTCGCATTCCAGCGGTCGCTTGCTGTTCAAGGGGCCGGACAACCGCCCGGAAACCGGGTTGTGGGTCTGCACCCCGGGGCGCTGGAGGCTGTCGATTCCCCGTGACGAGCTGTGCCATTTCATCAAAGGACGTGCCACCTACCGTAATGACGACGGTGAAGTGATCGAGGTCCACCCCAATACCCTGGTGCTGTTCCCGGCCGGCTGGACCGGCGAATGCCACGTCCGGGAAACCCTGCGCAATGTCTACATGCTGGCGTGAAGCCTGAACTTTTTGGAGAGTGACCAATGACTACCCCGTTTTTGTATGACCCGCTGAACATCACCGACACCAAGGATTGGGGGGTGATCCCGACCATGCTTGAAGGCGAGTCCAGGGTGTCTGGCGTGGTGCTGCACAAAGGCCCTGAAGGCCAGTCCGAATGCGGCCTGTGGATCTGCACCCCAGGCAAGTGGTTTTGCCATGTGACCAGTGACGAGTTCTGCCATTTTCTGGAGGGTCGTTGCACCTATGTGCATGAGTCCGGCGAGGTGATCGAGATCAAGCCCGACACCATTGCCTTCTTCCGCAAGGACTGGAAGGGCGTCTGCACCGTCCATGAGACGGTGAAAAAAGTCTACATGATCCGGTGAACGACATGACTGATGCAGTTCAATCGCTGACGTACGCGCCAGCGCCACGTGCCGCTGCGCGGGAGGCTTTTCTGGCCCGTGCCGGGTTCGCCGGCATAGCCCTCGAAGCCTTGCCGGCAGATGCGTCGAGCCGGTGTTATTTCCGTCTGGCTGATGGCGCAACCTTGCTGATGGATTCGCCGCCGGCCAGCGAACCCTTGGGTCCTTATCTGCAAGTCGCCCGTTACCTGCAGCGCCTGGGGCTGTCGGCGCCGAACATCCTCGCCGCCGATGAAGAGGCTGGCCTGGCGCTGATCGAAGATTTCGGTGAGGGCACTTATACCCGGCTGCTGGCGGCCGGCCATGGGGAAAGGGCGCTGTATCGGCTGGCCGTCGACACCCTGGTCGAACTGCATCGGGCACCTGCTATGGGTGCCGACGAGCTGCCGCCCTACGATGCGGCCCGGTTGGCTGACGAGTGCGTGTTGTTCATCGATTGGTATGCGCCGTTGCTGATCGGCAGCGAGGCGGCCAAGGCACTGCGCGAGCCGTATCTACAGCTGTTCGCCAATGCTTGCGCCGAGGTGGCAGGACGCCGTGAGGCGCTGGTGTTGCGCGATTTCCATGTCGACAACCTGATGCTGCTCGAAGGTCGCAGCGGCGTCGCCGCCTGCGGCTTGCTGGATTTCCAGGACGCGCTGTTCGGGGCCTCGGCCTACGATCTGATGTCGTTGCTCGAGGACGCGCGGCGCGATGTACCGGAAGCCTTGCGTATCGCCTTGTTGGCCCATTACCTGGTGCAGCGGCCGCAACTGGACACCCAGCGCTTTATCAACGACTACCGGATCCTGGCCGCACAACGGCATGCCAAGGTGCTGGGGATTTTTGTCCGGCTGGCCTGGCGCGACGGCAAGCGCGGCTATCTGGCACACCTGCCGCGAACCCTTGGGTTGTTTGCCCGGGCCCTCGATACCCAAGCGCTGCATCCGTTGCGCGAGTTCCTCGACCAGAACCTGCCGGGCTGGCGCGACGGATTGCCGCCAGCGGCGCTTGATCGACTTGCCGGATGCCGACCCCTTTCTTGACCAAGGAATTTCCCATGGCGACTTTTCACTGTGACACCGCGTTGCGCTTCATCAACCCCGAGTACCTGGCACCGGCCAGCCGCCGTTTGCGCGAGATCTTCGATCCAGCGACGCTGGAACGCGTCGGGCAGATCGGCCTGGGTGACGAAGTCGATGTGCAAGCGGCCGTCGACGCTGCCAACGCGGCGCAAAAGCAATGGCGCAAGATCGATGCGAAAAGCCGCGCGGCGCGCTTGCATCAGTTGGCCAACACCATCGAGCAGTCCATCGAACGTAACCGCGAAGTCGCCCGGCTGATGACCCTGGAAATGGGCAAACCTTTTCCCGAGTCCATGGGCGAACTGGCCAACTGCGCACCGATTTTTCGCTACTACGCCGAGATGGCCCGGGACGACGCCGGCAAGGTCGCCGGCACCACGCAGATCGGCTCGTTCCAGCATGTGCGCTACGAGCCTTATGGCGTCAGCGTGCACATCATGCCGTTCAACTTTCCGATCCTGCTGATGTGCTGGACCGTCGCCGCCTCACTGGCCGCGGGTAACGCCTGTATCGTCAAGCCGGCAGAAGCCACCACCCTCTGTACCCTCAAGTTCATGGAACACTTCACTTCGCTGCTGCCGGGGCTGATTTCCTGTGTGCCGGGCGATGCACTCACCGCGCAACTGCTGGTGCAGTCGGCGGGCACCCATGCGGTGGCCTTTACCGGCAGTGTTGCGGCTGGCAAGGCGGTGGCGGTGGCCTGCGCCGAACGGATGAAGCCCTGTGTAATCGAGGCCGGAGGCAGTGATCCGTTGATCATCTCCCGGCACGCGCCGCTGGACGTGGCGGCGGCGGGTGCGGTGACGGCTGCGTTCCACCTCAGCGGGCAGATCTGCACCTCGGCGGAACGCTTCTTCGTGGTCGACGAGATCCATGATCGCTTTGTCGCCCAATTTTCCGAGCGCACCCGGGCATTGCGTATCGGCCATGGTCTGGAGCGCTCGGAGATCGGTCCGATGGTCAGTGAGGCGGCGCGCGACAAAGTCATTCGTCTGGTGGACGACGCGCTGGCGAAGGGCGCAACTCTGGTGTGCGGCGGGCGGATTCCGCCGGACCGGCCCGTCGGCTGGTTCTATGAGCCGACCATCCTCACCGGCGTTACCGCCGAGATGGCGATTCTGCATGAGGAGTGCTTCGGGCCAGTGGCGGCGATTTGTCGGGTCAACGATTTCGACGAGGCCGTGCGCCTGGCCAACGATTCGCCCTTCGGGCTTGGCGCGTCGTTGTTCTCCACCGATCTGGCCGAAGCGATGGAGGCCGCCGAGCGACTGGAAGCCGGTATGGTCTGGGTCAACAATCCGCTGATCGATAACGACGCGCTGCCGTTTGGCGGCTGGAAAATGTCGGGCCTGGGGCGTGAACTGGGTCGTCAGGGCCTGGAAGCCTTCCGCCGTTCGAAGATGGTGATCATTGATCATCAGCCGCGCATCCAGGACTGGTGGTATCCCTATGCCGATGACGTGTTCTACCGCGAACCGGCCTGATCCGCTCCCTTGAACGAAACAGGAAGACAGCATGAGCGAAAATTATTCGTGGCCGTCCCTCGCGGTGATACTGGCCGCCGGGCAGGGCACCCGCATGTGTTCGGCGCTGCCGAAGGTCATGCACCCGGTGGGCAACCGGCCCTTGCTGGGGCATGTGCTGGCCGCCACTCAGGACGCCGGCATCGAGCGTCTGGCGGTGGTGTTGGGGGCGGGCAGTGACGAGGTTGCCGACTACGTTCATCAGGTGGCACCGGGCGCGCAGCTGTTCACCCAGCATGAGCGGCTCGGTACCGCCCATGCGCTGTTGGCGGCACGGCCGGCCCTGGCGTTGGAGCAGGGCTGCGTGCTGGTGCTGTTCGGCGATTCGCCGTTGATCAGCGCAGCGACCCTGGAGCGTTTGCGCCAGGCCCTGGTCGATGGCGCGGCGGTGGCCGTGGCCGGGTTTCATAGCGCCCGGCCAGGTCCTTATGGACGCCTGCTGATCGAGGATGGCCGGCTATTGGCGATCCGCGAGGCCAAGGACGCCAGCCCGCAAGAGCTTGAAGTGGATTTCTGCAATGGCGGAGTAATGGGGTTGCGCGCCGACAGCTGTCTCTGGCTGCTGGAAAGGATCGGCAACGACAACGCCCAGGGCGAGTACTACCTGACGGACGCCGTGGCGCTGGCCGTTACCGCCGGGCTGCAGGTGACGGCGGTGGAAGTGACCGAAGAGGAAGTGCTCGGGGTCAACGACCGCGAACAGTTGCACGCCGCAGAACAGGTGTTCCAGCAGCGTCGACGTCAGGAAATGCTGCAGGCCGGCGTCAGTCTGGTGGCGGCGGATACGGTGTTCTTCAGCGCCGATACGCAGTTGGCGGCCGATGTCCGGGTCGAGCCTTGCGTGGTGTTCGGTCCTGGAGTGAGCGTCGGCCAAGGGGTGCGTGTCGATGCCTTCAGCCGGCTGGAAAACGTCCGTCTCGAACGGGCACTGATCGAAGGAGTTTGCCATGGGTGACTATGAACGGCTCTATATCGGTGGCGAATGGGTCGCCCCGCTGCACAACGGTCGATTCGACACCCTCGATCCGAGCGACGAAAGCCTTCTGGCCCGAGTCGCGGCGGCCACCGCTGAAGACATCGACCGGGCCGTCGCGGCGGCGCGCAAGGCCTTTGACCAAGGTGACTGGCCACGCTGGTCGGGCGCGCAGCGCGCGGTGGTCTTGCGGCGGATCGCCGAGGGCATTCGGGAGCGTCAGGATGAGCTGGCAGCGCTTGAAGTGCGCGACAACGGCAAGCCATTGCCGGAAGCCCTGTGGGACATCGCCGATACGGCGGGCTGTTTCGAGTTCTATGCCGATCTGGCCGAAGCCTCGGACCAGCAATCGGAGCAGTCCATCGCGCTGGCGGACGAGCGTTTCAGTTGCGCGGTGATCAAGGAGCCGGTCGGGGTCGTGGCAGCGATCATTCCGTGGAATTTCCCGATGTTGATGGCGTCCTGGAAAGTCGCGCCGGCCCTGGCGGCCGGCTGCACCCTGATACTCAAACCCTCGGAACTGACGCCACTCACGGCCCTTGAACTGGCCTCCATCGCCCATCAGGCAGGCTTGCCAGCCGGTGTATTGAATGTCGTCAGTGGCCTGGGCGGCGATGCCGGAGCGCCACTGGCCGAGCACCCGGATGTGGACAAGATCGCCTTTACCGGCAGCGTGCCCACCGGCCGCCGGATCATGCAGGCGGCTGCTGCCGAGATCAAAAACATCAGCCTGGAGCTGGGCGGCAAATCGCCCCTGGTGATCTTTGCCGACAGCGACCTGGACGCGGCGGTGGAATGGATCATGTTCGGCATTTTCTGGAATCAGGGGCAGGTCTGTTCGGCCACCTCACGGGTGCTGGTGGAACGGGCGTTGTATCCGGCGTTGCTCGAGAGATTGATCGAAGCCAGCGCACGGATTCGTATCGGCCAGGGTTTCGAGGATGGCGTGCTGCTCGGGCCGCTGGTCAGCCAGGGGCAGCTGGACAAGGTGCTTGCGGCCATTGCCCAAGGCCAGGAGGAGGGTGCCCGACTGGTTTATGGAGGGACTCGCCCCGGGCATCTGCACAAGGGCTATTACCTGACCCCGGCGATCTTCGCCGACGTGCCGGAGCACAGTGCGGTATGGCGCGAGGAAATCTTCGGCCCGGTGGTTTGCCTGCGGGCCTTCGACAGCGAAGACGAAGCCTTGCGTCAGGCCAACGATTCACCGTTCGGCCTCGCTGCGGCCGTGATGTCGCAAGATCTTGTGCGCTGCCAGCGAGTCGCTCGGCGCTTGCGCGCGGGGATTGTCTGGGTCAACTGCTCGCAGCCGACATTCGTCGAGGCGCCCTGGGGCGGCTATAAACAGAGCGGTATTGGTCGCGAACTGGGTGAATGGGGCTACAACAATTACCTGGAGACCAAGCAGATCACGCAATATAACGGTGGCCCTTGGGGTTGGTACCTGAAATAGCGACTGCGCCTGGTCGTCGCGATAGCAAGGCTTATGAGGAAATGATCGATGGCTACTGGGTGCCAAAGGAGCTTTTTGCAACCACTAGCCTGATCGACAGACCCTCGCGCTTCCAGTCACGGGTAATTTCGCCGCCAAGCTGACCACGTACCGTCGCCTTGGCGAGCAGGCTGCCAAAACCGATACCAGCGGGCGCCTGGTCAATCACAGGCCCGTTTCTTTCGCTCCACTCGATGCTGAACAGATCCCCGATCTCGCTGCAGTAGATCTCCAAAAAACCTTCGGGTGAGGAGAGGGCTCCATATTTTGCGGCGTTTGTTGCGAACTCATGCAATAACAGTGCGAAGCTCGTTACTGCACTACCGGCAATCGAGATGTCCGGGCCGGTAACGAAAGCGCGTGATTGGCAGTTGTCGTCTCCATCTGCATAAGGCGCGACGATCGTTTGAATCAGCGTATGTAAGGTTGTTGGCTGCTCGCTGTTGAAACCATGGGCGATGGTCAGCGCGTGGGAGCGCGCCAATGCGTTCAGCCGCGCACAAACGGCGGAGGCGAGTTCCGCGGGCGTCGTGGCCGAACGGGCACTCAGCGATACAACGCTGTTAGCCAGCGCGAACAGATTCTTCACCCGGTGATCCATTTCCCTGATGAGCAGATTTTTCTGTTCTTCTGCCTGTCGGCGTTCAGTGATATCGCGGGCGATCTTGGCCGCGCCGATGATCCGGCCCTCGCGGTTTCTGATGGGTGAGATGGCCAGGGATATCTCGACAAGGCTGCCGTCCTTGCGGCGTCTGATGGTTTCATAATGTTCGATGCGCTCGCCTCGACGGATGCGTTCCAATATGCCCGGTTCTTCATCTTGTCGATCAGTGGGAATGAGCATGGCAACCGGTTTGCCGATGGCTTCTTCGGCCGTATAACCGAAGAGCCGCTGGGCTCCACTGTTCCAGTTGATAATCGTCCCGTTCAGGTCCTTGGCGATAATTGCATCGTCGGAGGATTCGACGATCGCATCATGTCTGCGTGCGGCTTCGTCGGCGATCACCTGGTCGCTGAGATCGACCAGCATGTTAACGGCGCCGATGAGGTTTCCAGTCGTATCGAAGATCGGCGAGGGGAACGCCCGAAAGCGAATACGCATGCCATCCGGGCGCTCTGCAATGGCCTCGAGCCCTCTGACCGGGCGCCGTTCCTTTAATGCTATGGCCATTGGGCATTCGGCGTGGGGCAGGGGACTGCCGTCAGGCCAATAGAGCTTCCAGGAACCGCAAAACTCGCTTTTCCCCAGATTGGGACTAACCCCCCATAGAGAAACCGCGGCTGTATTGAAAAAAGTTATCAGCCCGTTCGCGTCCGTGGTGTAAACGGCCTCGGGCAGGGCTTCAAGGATGTCTTGCACGCCCATTTCGTGAGTGGCTGGCAAACCCAGGCCCTTGTTTGTGAGGTTATAGGAAGCCTCGCAAGCGGTGTCGGGTTCATCAATCGGTATGTGGCTCATTCCAGACTCCGTTACGTGGCGGCACTCCTTGCTTGGGCTTACCCTGATCACCTGATTCAGCAGGAGACAACGCGCTGGGAAGTCATGGAATATGACAGTGCGCTTAAAAGAGAATTCAACAGTATCGCATAGTGAATCGGGACCCTGAATCCGGTTTGAATCAGCGCAGGTTTGTTCGAATGCGCACGGACGACCGGGCTGGCCAGTAGCGACGCGATAAATTTAATGTAGGTCAACTTATGGCGGATTGGCTTCTACTGAAAGAATTTTTTTCGAATGAGCCGCCTATGCCAGCGGCTCCACCGAGGTGCCCGTCCAGCGGTTGATATCCGGTAGGCTGGTGCAATCCCTGTAGCCGCTTGCGCAGCGGCTACAGGGGACTCGTCAGAAGTAGTAGCCAATATTGATATTGGTCCGGTAGTACCAATCATTGCTGCCGACCGAGCTGGTGCTGGTAAAACCAGTGCCGTTTTCCGCTCCGCCGTAGGGGTTGGCGTTTTTTGCCCAGGTCAGGTCGACCCCGGCGATGATCGGCATGGCCAGGAACTGCGCGCCGACGGTATACATCTGCGAATCGTCCCAGCCACTCTTGTCTTTCATCATGCGACATCACCCGCACTATCGGTGAACAGAGCCTGGCCAGTAATGAAATCGCCCATCAGGTGGAAATGATTGCCGGCATGTCCGAAGGCAACAGCCTGATCATCGGCCAGACAGTCGCGACCACCGATGAACTGTCCACTCTGGCGGGCAAGCTTTCGCTATCGGTAGACCGGTTTCGTCTCTGATCCATTGACAGGTGTTGATCATCGGATCGGCGCCCGTGCAGGAGCTGCCGCAGGCTGCGATCTTTTGATCTTGATCTTCGAGGGGTTTCAATATCGCCAAAAGATCGCAGGCTTCGCCAGCTCCTACGATGAATCTCATATTCTATAAAGATATAAACAAATCATTATTTATTCCTTTTGTTGTCGGCGCATAAGATGCACTTTAAAGACCTGCACATCAGTGCGGACTGCCCAACAACAGACAGGAAGCCTCATCATGACCATTAAAGCGATCAACGTCCGCAACCAGTTCAAGGGTATCGTCAGAGAAATACTGGAAGGCTCGGTGGTCTCTGAAATCGAGGTGCAGACGGCTTCTGGAATCGTCACCTCGGTCATCACCACCCGTTCAGTGCGCGATCTTGATTTGAAAGTCGGCAGCGAGGTCATCGCCTTCGTCAAATCCACCGAGGTCTCGATCGCCAAGCTCTGAAATTGTCGAGCCTCTGTAGGAGCAGCCGGTCGACGCTCGATTGCTCGCGATGGACGTTAACGATGACGCGGGTTTCCTGATTACACGCGGCGCTCTCAAGTCCATCGCGAGCAAACGGAACGCCGCCCGGCTGCTCCTACAAAGTAAAGGCGGGTGCCTTAAAAACTGAACCGCTTCAGAATAACTTCCAGTCCATTGGACATTGCCTTGAGCTCCTGGGTGGTTCGCACGATCCCGCCCTGGGCTGCGGCGTTCTCTTCGACACTTTGCGCCACTCTTTCCACGTTGCATGCGACCTGTTCACTGGCGGCACGCTGCTCCTGCAGCGATAAGGAAATGAAACTGACGGCGGCAAGGGATTCGTCCAGTGCGCTCTTGATCCTGCTCATGGACTCGCCTGCGCTTTCGACCAGTTTCTGGCCATTGGTCACTCGCTCGCAGCCGGCGGCCATGCTGCCTTTGGCTTTGAGCATGCCGTTTTGAATGGCATTGACCAAGGCGACGATTTGCGTGGTGGATTGGGCCGTGCGGGCGGCCAGGCCGCGAACTTCGTCGGCTACCACGGCAAAGCCACGGCCTTGTTCGCCCGCGCGTGCCGCTTCGATGGCGGCATTGAGCGCAAGGAGATTAGTCTGGTCGGCGATGCCCCGAATCACACCGACAATCAGGCTGATATCGTTCGACTGGATCGCCAATTGATCGATATCGGATGAGCTTTGCGCAACCAGATCGGCAATCTGCCCCATTTCCAGAATGGACTCGGTCATCACCGCCATGCCGTCACTGGTGATTTCGCCGGCCTTTTGCGCGGTGCTCTGGGCTTGTCGAGCGTTGTCGGCGATGTGGGTAATGCTCACGGAAAGTTGCTCAACCGTGGCGGCCATGGACGAGGCTGTCTCGCTTTGCAGGGCGGCACTGCTCAGTCCCTGTTCGGAGGACGCCGACAATTGCAGCGTGGCACCCTCGATCTGCTCGGAGGCCTGGCTGATCTTGCCAATCATATCGCGCAGGCTGTGGCGCATCGCCTGGACGGAGTGCAGAACACCCGTCGCCTGGTGTTGCTGATCAAGTTGGGTACCGGCCAGTTTTCCTTCGGCGATGTTCGAACTGATGGCGGCGAGTTCTGTGGGTTCAGCGCCGAGCTGGCGGCTCAACAGCCTGGAGAAAAACAACGTATAGGCCGCCCCCGCGATCAGCGCCAAGGCCAGAATCAGCAGGCTGAGTTGGAGATTGGAGGTGTAGGCGATCTGGTTCTGCTCGAACTGGTTCTTGGCCTCGACAAGCTGAACCTCGATCAAATCGGAAAACCTGGCTGACAAGGGATCGATCAGCGGATACAACTGATCGGTCGCGAAGCGCGCGAGACCCGCGTCGTCGTTCTGGCGCAGCATGCCCTGCAAATTCTGCAATGGCCCCAGGGTGGCTTCCATCAGCGGGTTGATTTGCGCGATAAGGCGCGTTTCTGCCGGGATCAGTTGCGTCGATTTATAGGCTTGCCACGTCTGATCGATTTCCCGCAGGGCCTGCTCGATCCGGGTCAGCGATTCAGCCTTGGTGAAGTTGCCAGTACGCGCCTTGTGGGTCGCGTCGACGATGTCCACGGCGTACAGGTCGGCGATTTTTTTCAAGTCCCGCAGTGGCACGACTCGATCGAGGTAGACAGTCTCCAGACTGCGTACCGCAGATTGCATTCCATAGAGTCCAAGCCCGCCGACACACAACAATCCCAGCAATAAAGCGCTGGTCAGCAGAAGCAGATGAGTCCTGATTTTCCAGCTTTCCATAGTCCGTAATTCCTGAATAAGCTTATCCATGGGTGATCGAGTAGTCAGAGCCTTTTGTGTATAGCGCATTAACGGCACTTTGCCATCATGGGCGGTGTCGACGAAAAAAACGCCAGGTTCACGGCGAGTATTTACGGAATTTCGACCATTGAAAGAGGGGCGCTGCCGTCGATGCGGGAGTAGCCTGATTCGGCATCGGCGAGATTGTGTGTGGCTGATCGGACGCTTTCGCGGGCAAGCTCCAATGTCCAGTCAGTTAAGCGGCATTTTTGCGAGGAGCGCTTCAGATTGTTGGCCAGGCTCACGAATCACCCCTCACCCCAACCCTCTCTCCAGGGGGGAGAGGGAGCTGATCTTCAGTGTCTGTTGAGTTGCTGCGACCTGTGAAACCGAGGCGATTATGGATTCAACAAATAACTTTCAGGTCGCAGCACATCCTCAGAAATCCACATTCTGCTCCCTCGCCCCCCTGGGGAGAGGGTTGGATTTCGGATCAGAACGCAGCATCCGGGTGCTGACTTCCCTTAACTGCCCGCGAATCGGTATTGGATTCACCCGAAAGCGTTGCAGGTGGGCCCTGGTCGCTTTGCCGACGCCTTGCAGAACGGCGAATGGCTAGTGGCCTGTGTGGCTAGTTCTGTTAGTCAACTTCGGCGCCAGAAGCCCATATCCTGCGTTGCTGTTCCTCGCCATAGCGGGCTATGACTCGTCACAGCGCCTTGGCTATGGACTTCTGGCATCCGAATTTGAGCTAACGAACTAGCCGTACAGGCCACTAGATGACGAAAAACCCATGGGTGCCATCGCGGGCGAGCTGGTCCACCAGCCCGTACTCCCAATCCAGATAGGCCTGCATGGCTTCGCGGGGGTTATCGGTGCCTTCATAAGGACGGCGATAGCGGTCGATACGTGGTGACGCCAGTTGGCTTTCGCCTTCTTCCAGCGGCAGTTGCACGGCAATCCAGCTGGCAGTCCCGCCTTTGAGCAGGAACACCGGTTTGCCGGTCAGGGCTTCTACGTCGGCGACGGCCAGCCGCGCCAACTGACTGCTGCCGCAGGTCAGGACATAGCGTTGCGCAGTGGGTACGCTGGCCAGGGCTTCGCGCAGCTGGCCACGCAGCGCCCACCATGCGCCGGGGATATGACGTTTGACATAGTTGGCGCTGCTGGTGAAGTCCAGTACCAGGCTGTCGCCATGGGTCAGCCATTCGGCCAGGGTCACGGGGCTAATTTCTTCAGCTTGCGGCGGTGTCGGTACAGGCGCCTGCCAAGGGCCTTTTTCGCTGAAGTCCGCCGCTTGCAGATCATCCAGCACATGCACTTCCCAGCCCAGTTGCGCAAGCCAGGAGGCTGACATGTTGGCGCGTACGCCATCGTCGTCGACCAGCACCAGGCGGCCACCGCACACGCTGGCGAAGTGGTCGGTTTCCTGCACCAGTTGTCCGCCTGGCGTCGAGCGGGCAGCGGGCAGGTGGCCGGCCTCGAATTCTTCCGGGGTGCGGACGTCGAACAGGTAAGTGCTGCGCGTCGGCGCTTGCTGCCAGCGCAACAGATCAGCCAGCGTCGCGCGCCCCACCAGGGCTTTCTCGGCTACCCGGCGAGCATCGCGGGCGGCGATCTGTCGATGCTCTTCACTGGTCGGCGCGAACCGGCGTGACTGTCCGTGCTGCAGGGTTTGTCCGGCCAGGGTCCAGCCAATCGTACCGTTGCGCAGGGCCGAGACCGGATTGGCGATACCGGCATTGATCAGCGACTGGGTGCCGATGATGCTGCGGGTACGTCCGGCACAATTGACGATGATCCGGGTAGCGGGATCCGGTGCCAGTTCACGGACTCGCAGCAGCAGTTCGGCTCCAGGAACACTGATGCCGGTGGGAATGCTCATGGTCTGGTATTCGTCGAAACGCCGGGCGTCGAGCACCACCACGTCGGCCTCGCTATCGAGCAGTGCCTGGACTTCCTCGGCCGCCAGCGACGGCGTATGGCGTTGGCTTTCCACCAGTTCGCCAAAGGCTTTGCTGGGCACGTTGACGTCAATGAACAGTTCACCACCGGCTTTGCGCCAACCGTCCAGACCGCCTTCAAGCAAGCTGACATGGGTGTAACCCAGCGCCTGCAAGCGCTGTGCGGCAATGCTCGCCAGGCCTTCGCCATTGTCATAGACAGTCAGGGCGGTATCGCGCCGGGGAATGCGCGAATACACCTCGAGCTCAAGCCTGGACAGCGGGATATTGGCGGCGAACAGCGGATGGGATTGGGCGAAGGGCGCTTCTTCGCGCACGTCGATCAGTGCCAGTTCTTCATGGGCCAGCAGCGCCTGGCGAATGTCAGTGAAAGAACGCGTCGGTAGGGTGCTCATAGGTCTTGGCTCTCTTTGGACAAATCCCAGATGTTCGGGAGAAAGGCGTTGGAATAACCGGAGATGAACAGTTTCTCGCTGCCATCGGCCTGGTACACCGCACGGCGCACGGCACCGATGTTGGCGCCATACACATGGATGCTGATCGAGACCTGATCGTCGTAGGCGTTGCTGACCTGATGAATATCGCCGATGCGCGGGGAAACCGCTTCGACCCGGCCCGGCTCCAGCCGCACCTTATGCTCTTGCGCGACCAACTGGCCGTCAGCGCCGCGCTCGAATCCCTGGGAGTACTCCGCGCCGCGCAGCATGCCGATCAAGCCCCAGATCCGGTGGTCATGGATCGGCGTGCTTTGGCCCGGGCCCCAGACAAAACTGACAATGCTGAAGCGCTGCCGTGAATCGGCATGCAGCAAATACTGTTGATAGCGCTGCGGGTCGGGTTGGGCAAAATCCTCAGGAAGCCAGTCGTCATGGCTGACCAACTGAGCGAGCAGTTTGCCACCGCGATGCAGCAGATCACCCTCGCGCGGGTTGCTGTCGATCAGTTCCGCCAGGGCGCCTATGAATGCTCTGAGTCTCTCCGGGTGTCGGACCTGGGTCATGGCGATTTCCATCGTTCGTTTCGAGAAGTGATGCTCCGATTTAAGCATAATGATATTTTTTAATATGCTGTTTATTAATGATTGGCTTATAGCTGAAAGGAATTAATAGATGGGGAAACCAACCTTGTAAGCATTACTCTGGAGGGCAAGGCGGTGCAGGGCTATCCAATGATCCTTATTGGAACTATGCTTTTCAGACATCTTATTTACTGTTCTCTATGTGCGGGCCAAATGAAAATTGATGATATCGATGCCTTTGTAGAGGTGATTCGTTGCCAATCGATCAGCCATGCCGCCGAGTCGTTGCAGTTGACTCAACCGGCGATCACCCGGCGCGTGCAAAACTTTGAACAGGCATTGGGTGTGGAGTTGTTCGACCGCAATACCAAGCCGCTGAAACCGACGGTGATCGGCATTCGAGTGTACGAACAATGCCGCCTGATCCTGCGGGAAATGGATGCATTGCGCGAACTGGTCGCCACCGACGCTGCACCCACTGGTGTGCTGCGCCTGGGTGTCCCGCAAACCATCGGCGATGTGGTGCTGCTCGACGCACTCAAGCATCTGCGCAATGAATACCCTGAATTGCGCGCCCAGGTCGCCACCGGCTGGGGCAGTCAATTGGTCGGCAAAATCGAGCGGGGCGAACTGGATGCGGCGGCTGCGCTGTTTCCGGCCGGGAAAATCTTTCCGGACAACATCGTCGGTGAATCCCTCGGCAAGATGGAATTGGTGGTGGTCTGCGCCAAGGACCAATTGCCCAAGCGCCCCTGCAAACTCGCCGACTGCTATCAGAGTGGCTGGATTCTCAACCCGGATGGTTGCGGCTTCCGTGCCGGATTGCAACGAACCCTGTCGGACCAGGGCCTGGCCTTGCGGGTCAATCTGGAAACCTTCGGCACCGAGTTGCAGTTGGGCCTGGTCGCCGATGGTCTGGGTCTTGGGCTGGTGCCGCGTCCCTTGATGGAGCGCAGTGCTCACCGCGACCGGTTGGCCGTCATGCCACTCAAGGATTTCAAGCCGGTGATGGACCTGTGGCTGATCTATCCGCATTTCCTCGGCAATCTGCAAGGACCGGTCGACGCCTTTGGCAAGCTGGTGGCAGGCTCATTGCAGAGGATCAAGGACGCTGCTTGATGGTTGAAGCAGGGGATTGCTGGCGCTGCTGATAATAAAATAAATTAATGATTAGCTTAGATTAAAATGTGATTTTTAATAACTTTGTGCTTCCCATAGGCTCGCTGGAGATTTTTAAGGCCATCCAGGGAGTTTTGCCATGAGCAGCGTCAGTCCGTTATCCAACCCCTCCAAAAACCTTCGCCAGCGTGTCAGCCCGCAAGAATGGGAGGTGCGTGTAAAACTGGCGGCGGCCTATCGATTGGCAGCGCTGTTCAAATGGACAGACCACATCTACACGCATTTTTCCGCACGGGTGCCGGGGCCCGATGAGCACTTCCTGATTAATGCCTTTGGCCTGTTGTTCGATGAAATCACTGCGTCGAATCTGGTCAAGGTGGACATCGACGGGACCCTCGTCGACGACCCCACCGGCCTTGGCATCAACTACGCCGGTTACGTGATCCACAGCGCGATCCACGGTGCGCGGCCGGATCTGCAGGCGGTGTTGCATACCCATACCCGCGATGGCATTGCCGTGTCAGCCCAGCGCGGCGGGCTGCTGCCGATTTCCCAGCATTCCATCGGTTTCTCGGGGCGGGTGGCATATCACGGTTACGAAGGCATCGCCCTGGATCTGGACGAACGCGAGCGTCTGGTCGCCGACCTCGGCGACAAAAGTGTGTTGATCCTGCGCAATCATGGCCTGCTGACGGCGGGGATCAGCGTCGAACACGCCTTCCAGCAACTGCATGTACTGGAGCGAGCCTGCACTATTCAGATTGCGGCTCAGGCGGCTGGCAACGCTGAATTGATCTTCCCGCCCGTGGAGGTCGTGGCCAAGGTCGAGAAACAGGCAGAGGTGTTCAAAAGTGGCGACGGACCGCGCGTTGCGCGGCACTGGGACGCGCTGATTCGGCAGCTGGAGCGCAGTGATACGGCTTATAAGGAGTAGGGGGAGTGCCGGCCGGTTAACGAAAATCCATGGCTTGCTGATCACCCCTGTGGCGAGGGAGCTTGCTCCCGTTCGGCTGCGCAGCAGTCGTAAAACCGGCTAACGCGTTCTATCAGTTAAAACGCATCTGCCAATATTGGGACTGCTGCGCAGTCCAGCGGGAGCAAGCTCCCTCGCCACAGGGGTTTTGCGCTTTAGGTGAGATTGTCCGTATATCTATTTGAATTTATTGCATTTATACCCACAGATTCATTGCCATTTTTCACCCTCCCGCCAAACACTCCTTGCGCAATTCACTCACGGCTAAACCTCTTCAAAGAGCGGACCTCCAGGCATTCATCAGGATTTTCCGACTCGATATGGCCAATTGCTACACATGGTCGTTCGGCATGATCTAAGCTCCAGAAAAGAGGTGACATGCGTTCGCGTTTCTCTCCAACCTCCTGGCAGTCAGACTATGCGAAGCACACCTGAAAACAGCCTGCAAGAAGCGCTGAAAGCCTGTAAAGGCAGCTTCATTTCCGTTGGATTTTTCAGCTTTTTCATCAACGCGCTAATGCTTGTTCCTACCTTCTACATGCTTCAGGTGTATGGGCGAGTGATGACCAGCGGAAGTCTGACGACCTTGGCAATGCTGACGTTGATCATGACCGGGCTGGTGGTCACGCTTGGCTCCCTGGAGTGGATTCGGTCACGGATCATGGTTCGGGTCAGTACCCGGCTGGATGTGCTGCTGAGTCGCCAGGTCTATAAGGCAAGCTTCAAACGGGCTCTGGAAAGTGCCGGCATGGATGCCTCGGCCCAGTCGCTCAACGACTTGACGGGCTTGAGACAGTTTCTCTCCGGTAATGGATTGTTCGCCTTTTTCGATGCGCCCTGGCTGCCGATCTATATCGCGGTGATGTTCCTGTTTCATCCCTGGTTCGGCTGGGTGGCGACGGGCAGCGCGCTGTTGTTGCTGTTACTGGCGTTTATCAATGAGAAATTAACGGGGCCGGCGCTGGCCCAGGCCAACAAGGAGCATATCGGCGCGACGCTCTACACCACGAAGAATCTGCGCAACGCCGAAGTCATCGAGTCCATGGGCATGCTTGAAACCCTGATGGATCGTTGGAGGCGTCGGCAACGAAACGTTCTGTTGCTGCAGTCCCGGGCAAGCGATAGAGGTGCCATAGTCAGCACGCTTTCCCGCTCCTTCCGGATCCTCGTGCAATCACTGGTTCTGGGTCTGGGGGCTTACCTGGCGGTGGACCATCAGGTGGGGGCAGGCATGGTGTTTGCCGGGTCCGTGCTGCTGGGGCGCGCATTGGCTCCGATCGATCTGATCATCGGCAGCTGGAAGGGATTTATTGCGGCTCGCTCGCAATACACCCGTCTCAACGACATTTTCAACAAACAACAGGCTCAGCCCGAGCGGATGTCATTGCCGGCGCCCAAGGGGCACGTACAGGTCGAGAATTTGATAGTCGCGGCACCTGGCTCGAAAACTCCGATCATCAAAAACATCAGCTTCAGCGTGCCCGCCGGCTGCGTGGTGGGGATCATCGGTCCAAGTGCCGCGGGCAAGTCCACCCTGGCCAGGGCACTGATGGGGGTATGGGCGCCGCAGCATGGGGTGGTCCGGCTGGATGGTGCCGACATCAGCGCATGGGACAAAACCGAGCTTGGGCCGCATATCGGTTACCTGCCCCAGGACATTGAATTGTTCGAAGGCAGCATCAGCGAGAATATTGCCCGCTTCACCCAGGTCGATTCGGCGAAAGTCATTCTGGCTGCCAGGACGGCCGGCGTTCACGAAATGATTTTGCTGTTGCCCGATGGCTACGACACCGTCATCGGCAGCGAGGGCGTCACGCTGTCGGGAGGGCAGCGCCAGCGCATAGGACTGGCCCGCGCCCTGTATGGCAACCCGCGGCTGATTATCCTCGACGAACCCAACTCCAATCTCGACGAAGTCGGCGATCGCGCCCTGGCGGCGGCCCTCCAGCAGCTCAAGCTGACCGGTGCGACCCTGTTTGTGATTACCCATCGAACCAACATCGTGTCGCAACTTGACCGACTCATGGTGATGAGCGCTGGTGTTATCAGCCTCTATGGCCCTCGCGAGCAAGTGCTGGCCGAACTCAACGCACAGCAGCAGACGCAAAGGCACGCCACGCAAACAGGTGCAAGCATGGCTTCGGTCGCTACCTGCAAGGAAGATGTCGATGGACCCTACGATGCCCAGTCGTCAAATTGATAGCTTCGCCGACCTGCCAATATCCGATCGAAAAATACGGCGCCTGGGTTTTGGCATTGTAGGAGTGACCTTCGGCCTGTTCGGCACCTGGGCGGCGATCGCGCCGCTCGAGGGTGCCGCTTACGCGCCGGGGGTGGTCACCGTGCAGGCTTACCGCAAAACGGTCCAGCATCTTGAAGGGGGCATCGTCAAAGCGGTATTGGCCCATGACGGCGACATCGTCAAGCGTGATGACCCGCTGATCATTCTTGATGATGCCCAACTGCGGTTCGAATACGAGATGACCCGCAGCCAGCTCGTGGCGGCCCGAGCCATGGAGGCAAGGCTCAGAGCCGAGCGGGACAGGCTGTCGGCGATCGGCTTTGGCGATATAGCCGATCCCGCCAGTCTGCGAGGCGTAGAAGCGCGCCAGGGCGAGACCCAGGTATTCAATGCACGGCAGGGCTCGCGGCTGGGCCAGATAGCGGTGCTGCAGGAGCGCATTGGCCAGTTGAATCAACAGATCAAGGGCCTGGAGTCGATGATCGGCGCCAAGCGCCAACTGGAGAAATCCTACAGCGGTGAAATCGATGAATTGACCGACCTGCTGAAGCAAGGGTTCGTCGACAAACAACGGCTGCTCGAGCAGGAACGCAAGCTGGGGATGCTCGGTTCCGAAGTGGCCGATCACCGTTCCACTATTACCACGACCCGTCTGCAGATCAACGAAACGCAGCTGCAGATTCTACAAATCGATAAAGACTTCAATGCCGATGTCGTCAAACAGCTGGCCGAGGTGCAGACCAGGATGTACGACCTGCAAGAGAAAACCTCAGCCCTGGAAGACCGTCTCAGTCATATCGTCATCCGCGCACCCGACGCGGGCATGGTGATTGGCATGACCGTGCACACCATTGGTGGCGTGGTGCGCCCGGCGACGCCGCTGCTGGACATTGTGCCCTCGGTTTCCGAACTGGTCATAGAGGCCCAGGTGGCGCCGGTGGATATTGATCGTATCGCCATCGGCAAACGTGCCGATATCCGTTTCGGCGCGTTCAACAGCTCGACCACTCCGGTGATCGAAGGCGAAGTCAGCAGCGTATCGGCTGACCGGCTGACCAACGAAAAAACCGGGACGGCCTATTACCTGGCGCGGGTCCGGGTCACCGAAGCCGGTGCGCGGACCTTGGGTGAGCGCAAGTTGTTACCGGGGATGCCGGCGGACGTGTTGATCATCACCGGGCAACGCACGCTGTTGCAGTACTTGATGCAGCCGGCCCGCGATGCCCTCTCTCAATCGATGATCGAGGAATGACCGTGCGGGCGTCGGCCGTTCTGTCAGCCGCTGTATTCATGCTTGCAGCAAGTACCGATGCTGCCTTGGCGCAAACCACCGCACCACCGCCGACCGGGGTCAGTGCCTCGACCTTTTCCACTGACCTCATCCAGTTGTATCGCGAGGCCCGGCTGGAGGATCCGCGGGTATTGGCCTCCTATGCGCGAGCGCAGGCCGGCCAGGAACATCAGCGCGAGGCCATGGGTGCGCTATTGCCGCAGGTATCGCTCAACGCCGGATCGAACCGGATTCACCAGGAAAACGACCTGGTGCAGCAGAGTTACGATAGCGAAAACTACAGCCTGGTGCTGCGTCAGTACCTCTACAACAAGGCGGCGTGGGAGAACTACCAGAAATTCAAAAGCCTGGCCAGACAGTCCGAATCGCAAGCACTGGAAGCCCAGGCCGAGGCCACAGTGGAATTGGCTCGGCGTTACTTCAGCGCATTGGCGGCCGAGGATGAACTGGAGTTGGTGAGGGCTGAGCGTCGGACCACGCAAAAGAGTCTGGACAGAGTCAATGCCTTATACGAAAAGCAGCTGGCATTGATCACTGATCAGCTCGACCTCAAGGCCCGGGTGGATTTGCTGGCGGCGCAGGAACTGGATGCCCGGAACCAGGCCAGTATCAGTCGCGAGGCGCTGGCGGAGATCGTCGGCCGACCGGTCAAGGAGAAGCTCAGTCGGATTCGCGACGATGTGCAACTGCGGGTTTCGGCGCAGAGTCTTGAAACCTGGGTCCGCGAGGGTATAGCGCAAAACCCGGCGCTCAAGGCCAACGAAAGCGGGGTCGAGGCGGCGAGCGCTGCGTTGCGCAGCGGCAAGGGCGGGCACTATCCAACCCTGAGTCTGAACCTGAGCGCACAAGAGACCAACGAGGGCTACAACAATACCTTGACGCCGCGCACCGACAGTTATGTGGCCGGCATCGGCGTACAAGTGCCGCTGTACAGCGGCGGCGCGACCTCGGCGCGAGTCCGTGGGCTCTACCAGGATCGCCTTGCCGCCGAGCAGCAACTGGAAGCGATCCGGCGCCAGGTGGTCAAGGAGATCACTAGCGCTTACCTGACCGCCAATTCGAACGGCGAAAAGATCAGTGCGAGCCGGCTGGCCCTGGCCTCGGCCCAGCTGTCCAGGGTGGGGGCAGAGAAAGCGCTGAGCTATGGAATGGTCAATGCCGTCGATGTCCTGACCAGCGTACGCAACGAGTTCCGCGCTCGTCGTGACCTGCTCAAGACGCAATACGAGTTCGTCACCAATGTGTTCGCGCTCAATCGCTGGGCGGGAAGAGCGCCTGTCGAGAGTGTCGAAAGTGTCAATGGCTGGTTGAATCCCGGCAGCTCCGGCCAGGACTTTCTGCGCCCCTGATCCCGCCAGGTATTGGGGGATGGATCCAAGTATTAGACGAAAGGTTGCCTGGTCATTCAAACGGATGAAGGCCATTCAATGGCCGCGGTCTACAGTCCTAGAGAAGGAAAAAACTACGTACTCATAAAGGGTTAGGTCATGGCCACGATCAACGGTAATGAGAGCGCCAATATTCTGACAGGTGGCGCCGCAGCCGACACCCTCAATGGTCTGGGCGGTAACGACACCCTCTACGGCAACGCGGGTAACGATACCCTGGACGGCGGCACCGGCAATGACCGGCTGCTGGGGGGAACTGGCAACGATACTTACCGTTTCGGCCAGGGCTATGGCAATGATGTGATCGACAACGCCGGGAGTGCCAGCGGCGACTTCGACACCCTGCGGTTGACCAACCTCAACGCCAACCAGATCCGCTTGACCCGCATCGGCAACGACCTGGTGCTCTCCGTGTTGGCCACTGGCGAGACCATCACCGTGAGCCAGTGTTTTCTCGATGCGGTCCATGCGATCGACCGCATCCAGTTCGCTGACGGCAGTGTTTGGGGTGTCACCGAGGCGCTGGCCAATCTCTATTACCCGCCGGTGGTGCCGACCAATGGCGCCAACGTGATCAACGGCAATCCCGGCGATGACACGCTCCTGGGCCTGGGCGGCAACGACACGCTGTATGGCAACAGCGGCAATGACACACTCGACGGCGGCATCGGCAATGACCGCATGGACGGAGGCTTGGGCAATGACACCTTTGTGGTGGATGCCGCCGGTGATGTGGTGGTGGAGGCCAGCAACGCCGGCGATGATCTGGTCCAGTCGAGCATCAGCTACACCCTGGGCAGCAACGTCGAGCGCCTGACCCTGACCGGCAGCGGCAACATCAATGGCACCGGCAACGGGTTGGCCAATACCCTGATCGGCAATGCCGGAAACAACCTGCTTGACGGCGGTGCCGGTAACGACCTGATCCAGGGCGGCGACGGCAATGACACGCTGCAAGGCGGCACCGGCAACGACAGCATGGCCGGCGGCAGCGGCGACGATCTCTACTTCGTCGATCAGAGTGGCGACAGCCTGTCCGAACTGCCAGGTGGCGGCACCGATACGGTCCGTTCTTCGCTGAGCTACAGCCTTGGCGCCAACCTGGAAAATCTCGAACTCACCGGCAGCAGCAATATCAACGGCACCGGCAATACCCTGGCCAACAGCCTGACCGGCAACACCGGCAATAACCTCCTCGATGGGGGGACCGGCGATGACTTTATGGCGGGTCGCCGCGGTAACGATACCTACCGCTACGGCACCAACTATGGCAATGACGTGATCGACAACAGTGGCGGTGTCAGCGCCGACATCGATACCGTGCAACTGGTGGGGCTCAACAGTAACAACGTGCGCTTCGTGCACACCGGCAACGACCTGCAGATGGTGGTGCTGGCGACCTCACAGACCCTGACCCTGAAAAACTTTTATCTGGGCGCTCTTTACGAAATCGACCAGGTTCGTTTCGCCAACAATGTGGTCTGGAACACTGCCGCCCTCAAGGCCGCGGCAACCAGCCCGGTCAACGTCGCGCCGACCTCCACCAACGACACTCAGACCACCCTGGAAGACACGCCGGTCATCCTCGGCAGCGCCGACTTCGGCACCTACAGCGACCCGGAAAACACCCCGCTGGCCGCGGTGAAAATCACCAGCCTGCCGCTGCTCGGCAGCCTGCAGTACCACAACGGCAGCGTCTGGATCGCGGTGGTTCAGGACCAGGTCATCAGCAAGGCCGACCTCGACGCCGGCAAACTGCAATTCGTCCCGGCCCTCAATGGCAATGGCAGTGGCTACGCCAGCATCGGCTTCAAGGTCAGCGACGGCACGGCCTTCGCGGTCAACGCCAACACCCTGAGTATCAATGTCACCGCGGTCAATGATGGGCCGATCGTATCCGGGCCGGTTAGTTTGCCGGACGGCGTGGAAGACAGCGCCTATACGATCACTGCCGCCCAGTTGCTGGCCAACGCCAGCGACGTCGATGTCGGCGACAACCTGAGCGTGCAGAGTGTCAGCGTCGACCCGGCCGACGGCTCGATCACGGCCAACCCCGACGGTAGCTGGACCTTCACCCCGGCGCTGGATCGCAACGGCCTGGTGAGTTTTGCGCTGGTGATAGCCGACAGCGCTGGCGCGACGGTTGCAACTTCGGCCAACCTCAGTCTCGCGCCGCTTGACGATGCACCCGCCGCAGTGGCCACGGTGACGGCGCTGAGCGATGACAGCGGCATCGCCGGCGACTTCATCACCAACGTCGAAACCCAGACCGTGAGCGGCACTTACACCGGCACCCTGAACTCCGGCGAGACCATTCAGATCTCCGCCGATGGTGGCACCACCTGGATAGATGCGGCGGCCGATAGCGCCACCCATAGTTGGAGCGCCGGCGGCGTCACCTTGATCAGCAGCGGCACCGACGTGCTGGTCCAGACCATCAATGCCACCGGCAACAGCCGCGCCGGCACCGGCCACAGCTACACCGTCGATACCAGCGCCGATATCGGTAACGACCTGAAGGTCATACTCGCCGACAGCCTGATCAACAACGCCGAGAAGACCGCGGTCGCCTACAGCGTGACTGGCCTCGACGCGGACGCCAGCGCCACCGTCACCTTCAGCGACGCGACCAATCACCACGTGGTCGGCGTCAACGGCAGCGCCGACCTGTCCAGCCTGAGCGATGGCCCGATCAGCGTGTCGATCGTCGCTACCGATGTCGCCGGCAACAGCGTCAGTCGGACTAATAGTGTGACTAACAATCTGACGTTCGATAACCTTCCACCTGGTAGTCCGGTGGGGGCACATTACGCGAATCTTGGCGTAACCGCGTCTCAGGCCATGACTATTAGTTCTTCGCCTTCATTGCCTTCTCACTCAGGTACGAGCCTCGCCTTTTCTCCGATCGGTTTTATGACCTTCACGTTCAATTTGGCCATTACCGGCAATATCCAAACGGTGTCGGCTTATGTTTCGGGTGAGGCGGGTACCGGCCTCTTTGCTTACAACGCCGCGGGCGCGCTGATAGGGCAGGCGGTGTTGGCGTCTGGGGCAGTTAATACCCTGCTGACCGTGACCTCCTCGGTCGACCCGATCGCGCGGCTGGAGATCCACGACGATGGCTCGGCCCTCGGGGTGGATGACCTTACCTTCAGCACCACCGGCAGCCTGACGCTGGACACCAGTGCCGACAGGGGCGGCGACCTGACGGTTACGCTGGCCGATTCCCTTATTAGCAACGCCGAGAAAACGGCGGTCGCCTACATGGTTGCCGGCCTCGATGCGGATGCCAGCGCCACCGTCAGTTTCAGCGATGGCAGCCACAGCGTCGTCGGCGTCAACGGCAGCGCCGACCTGTCCAGCCTGAGCGATGGCCCGATCAGTGTGTCGGTAACGGCCAGCGACACGGCCGGCAACACCGCCAGCGGCACCGGCAGCACAATCACCCTCGATACCACCGCGCCGCTGGTGAGCGGCCCGGTGACCCTGGCCGATGGCAGTGAAGACTCCGCCTATACCTTCAGCGCCGCGCAACTGTTGGCCAACACCAGCGACATCGGCAACACGCCGAGCGTGAAGAGCGTCAACGTCAGTCCGAGCGATGGCACGCTCACCGACCATGGCACCGGCAGCTGGACCTTTACCCCGGCAGCCAACCGCAATGGTGCAGTGACGTTCAATGTGCTGGTCACCGACGGCGGCAACGACGCGGCGACTTCTGCCAACCTCAACCTTGCACCGGTCAACGACGCGCCGACCCTGGCCAACCCGCTCATCGATCAGAATGCCAGCCAGGACAGCTCCTTCAGCTTCAGCGTCCCGGCCGATACCTTCGTCGATGTCGATGGCGAGACACTCGGCTACAGCGCCAGCCTGGCCAACGGTGACCCGTTGCCGAGCTGGCTGAGCTTCGACCCGGTCAGCCGTAGCTTCAGCGGTACGCCGGGGAATGGCGATGTGGGCAACCTGAGTGTGAGAGTGACGGCGACCGATGGCAGCAATGCCACGGCCAGCAGCAGCTTCAGCCTGAGCATCGGCAACACCAACGATGTGCCCATTGTCAGCGCCCCGAGCGCTTTGCCTTCTGGTACAGAAGACACGGTCTATGGCATTACCGTCGCGCAGTTGCTGGCCAACGCCAGTGATCCGGACGGAGATACCTTGGCCGTCGCCAACCTCAGCGCCAACCATGGGACGTTGCTCGACAATGGCGACGGCAGCTGGACCTTCACGCCGGATGCCAACTACAACGGCGCGGTGACGCTCAACTACCAGGTCATCGATGGCCACGGCGGCTCGGTCGCCGCTACCCAGGGCTTCAACCTGCTGGCGGTGAATGATGCACCGACCGTGGCCACAGCACTGCTTGCGCAAAATGCCAGCGAAGACTCAGCCTTCAGCTACACCGTGCCGCTCGCCACCTTCGCCGATGTGGATGCCGGCGATACCCTCGGCTACAGCGCCAGCCTGGCCAACGGCGACCCATTGCCGAGCTGGCTGAGCTTCGATCCGGTCAATCGAAGCTTCAGTGGTACGCCGGGGAATGCTGATGTGGGCAACCTGAGTGTGAAAGTTACGGCCACCGATGGCAGCAATGCGACGGTGAGTAGCAGTTTCACCCTGAGCATCGGCAACACCAACGATGTGCCAGTTGTCAGCACCCCGAGCGCTTTGCCCTCTGGCACGGAAGACACGGCCTATGGCATTACCGCCGCGCAGTTGCTGGCCAACGCCAGTGACCCGGACGGTGACACCTTGTCTGTCACCAACCTCAGCGCCAATCACGGGACGCTTGTCGATAACGGCAATGGCAGCTGGACCTTCACGCCGGATGCCAACTACAACGGCGCGGTCACGCTCAATTACCAGGTGATCGATGGCCACGGCGGCTCGGTCGCCGCTACCCAGGGCTTCAACCTGCTGGCGGTGAATGATGCACCGCTCGTGGCCACGGCACTGCTCGCGCAGAACGCCAGCGAAGACTCGCTCTTCAACTACACAGTGCCGCTCGCCACCTTCGCCGATGTGGATGCCGGCGATACCCTCGGCTACAGCGCCAGCCTGGCCAACGGTGACCCGTTGCCGAACTGGCTGAGCTTCGATCCGGTCAGCCGCAGCTTCAGTGGTACGCCGGGCAATGCTGATGTCGGCAACCTGAGTGTGAAAGTCACGGCCACCGATGGCAGCAATGCCACCGCGAGCAGCAGTTTCACCCTAAGCATCAGCAACACCAACGATGCGCCCATCCTCAGCGCCCCTAGCGCTTTGCCTTCCGGTACGGAAGACACGGTCTATAGCATTACCTCTGCGCAGTTGCTGGCCAATGCCAGCGATCCGGACGGTGACACCTTGTCCGTCGCCAATCTCAGCGCCAATCACGGCACGCTTGTCGATAACGGCGACGGCAGCTGGACCTTCACGCCGGATGCCCACTACAACGGCGCGGTCGCGCTGAACTACCAGGTCATCGATGGCCACGGTGGTTCGGTCGCCGCTACCCAGGGCTTCAACCTGGCGCCGGTCAACGATGCGCCGCAGGCCATCCCCGACACCCTGGTCGCCATTGAGGGCACGCCAGTGACCTACACGGCGGCGCAGTTGCTGGGCAACGACACGGATGTCGAAAATGCCAGCCTGGTGATCGCCTCGGTCACCAGCGGCACCGGTGGTACGGTCGTGCTCAACGCTGACGGCAGCGTCAGCTTCACGCCCAATGCCAACTTCAACGGCGCGGCCAGCTTCAGCTACGTGGCCAGCGACGGCGGTGTCAGCAGCAACAGCGCAAGCGTGACGGTCAACGTCGCGGCTTTGAGGAGCGTCAAGCTGTTCGCCACCGACGATGGCGTCCACGGCCAGGAACTCTGGATCACCGATGGGACGGCCGCCGGCACCACGCTGCTCAAGGACATCAATCCAGGTGCGAGCGGTTCGAGCCCTGTCCTGTTGACCACCCTGGGCAACGGCCAGGTCCTGTTCCGAGCGAGTGACGCCACCAACGGCTTAGAACTTTGGGTGACCGATGGCACGATCAACGGCACCACGCTGCTCAAGGATATCTTTGTGGGGTCGAACAGTTCGAGCCCCGGGATGTTGACCACCCTGAGCAATGGCCAGGTCCTGTTCAGTGCGAACGATGCCACGAATGGCCAGGAGCTCTGGGTCACCGACGGCACGGCCGCCGGCACCACGCTGCTCAAGGACATCAATCCTGGTGCGAACAGTTCGAGCCCCGGGCTGTTGACCACCCTGGGCAACGGCCAGGTTTTGTTCCGCGCGTTCGATGCCGCCAATGGCCAGGAACTCTGGGTCACCGACGGTACGGCCGCCGGTACTACCCTGCTCAAGGACATCTTTGTGGGAGCGGTCAGTTCGGGCACCAGTCTGTTGACCACCCTGAGCAATGGCCAGGTCCTGTTCAGCGCGAGTGATGCCAGCAACGGCAGAGAACTTTGGCTGACCGATGGCACGACCACGGGCACCTTGCTGCTCAAGGACATCAGGCCGGGTGCGGGCAGTTCGTCCCCCAGCCTATTGACCACTTTGAGCGATGGCCAGGTCTTGTTCAGCGCGTTCGATGCCACTAATGGCCAGGAACTTTGGGTGACCGATGGCACGGCCGCCGGTACTACCCTGCTCAAGGACATCTTTGTGGGGCTGAACAATTCGTTCCCCGCTCTGTTCGCCACCCTGGGCAACGGCAAGGTCCTGTTCCGCGCACAGGATTTTAACGGCCAGGAGCTTTGGGTGACCGATGGCACGACCACGGGCACCTTGCTGCTCAAGGACATCAGTCCGGGTGCGGGCGATTCGAACCTTACCCTGCTGACCACCCTGAGCAATGGCCAGGTCCTGTTCAGTGCGTTCGATGCCACCAAAGGCCAGGAACTCTGGCTGACCGATGGCACGACCACGGGCACCTCGTTGCTCAAGGACATCAGTGCGGGGGCGGGCGGTTCGAATCCCGCCCTGTTGACCACTTTGAGCAATGGCCAGGTCCTGTTCAGCGCGAGCGATGCCAGCAACGGCAGAGAACTTTGGGTCACCGATGGCACGGCCGCCGGCACCTCACTGCTCAAGGACATCTATGTGGGAGCGGGCAGTTCGTCGCCTACAGGCGCCCAGCACCTGTCCGATGGACGGATTCTGTTTTGGGCCACAGATGCCACGCATGGCGCAGAACCCTGGGTAACCGACGGGACGCCAGCGGGCACCATGCTGCTGAAGGATATTGCGAGTGCCAGAACGCAGGATTCAGCCCCGAACGCCCTCATCAGACTGAGCAATGGCCAGGTTCTGTTCAGTGCGTTCGATGCCACCAATGGCCAGGAACTCTGGGTGACCGATGGCACGGCCGCCGGCACCTCACTGCTCAAGGACATCTTTGTGGGAGCGGCCAGTTCGTCCCCCAACCTATTGACTACCCTGGGCAACGGCAAGGTCCTGGTCCGCGCGTTCGATGCCACCCACGGCCAGGAACTCTGGGTGACCGATGGCACGGCCGCCGGCACCTCACTGCTCAAGGACATCTTTGTGGGAGCGACCAGTTCGGGCTCCAGCCTGTTGGCCACCCTGGGCAACGGCCAGGTTTTGTTCAACGCGAGCGATGCCAGCAACGGCAGAGAACTTTGGGTCACCGATGGTACAACCACCGGAACCACGCTGCTCAAGGACATCCATCCGGGTGCGGGCGGTTCGTTTCCGGCTCTGTTGACCACCTTGGGCAACGGCAAGGTCCTGTTCACTGCGCTCAATGGTCCTAGCGATCAAGAGCTCTGGGTGACCGATGGCACGGCCGTCGGTACCACGCTGCTCAGGGACATCAATCCGGGTCCGAACGGTTCGAACCTTAGCCTGCTGACCACCCTGGGCAACGGCAAGGTCTTGTTCAGCGCGTTCGATGTCACGAATGGCCAGGAACTCTGGGTGACCGACGGTACGACCGCCGGTACTACCCTGGTCAAAAACATCTTTGTGGGTTCGAGCAATTCGAATCCCAGCCTGTTGACCACCCTGAGCAACGGCAAGGTCTTGTTCATCGCCACGGACGCCGCCAACGGCCGGGAGCTATGGAGCACCGATGGCACGACAGCTGGCACGGTACTGCTCAAGGACATCTTCGCAGGTGCCAGTAGCGCTATCGACCCCGTGTTTGTAACCACGCTGGTCAATGGCAAGGTTTTGTTTCGGGGCAACGATACCACCCACGGTCAGGAACTGTGGATCACCGACGGCACGACGGTGGGCACGGTACTGCTCAAGGACATCTTTGTTGGGGCGAACAGTTCGAGTCCCGGGATGTTGACCACCCTGAGCAACGGTAAGGTCCTGTTCCGAGCGGACGACGCCACGAATGGCCAGGAGCTCTGGGTCACCGACGGCACGGCCTCCGGCACCATGCTGTTCAAGGACATCCATCCGGGAGCGGGCGGTTCGTTTCCGGCTCTGTTGACCACCCTGGGCAACGGCCAGGTTTTGTTCAACGCGTTCGATGCCGCCAACGGCCAGGAACTCTGGGTCACCGACGGCACGGCCGCCGGCACCATGCGGCTCAAGGACATCAACCCAGGTGCCAACGGTTCGAGTCCCGTGCCGTTGACCACCCTGGGCAACGGCCAGCTTTTGTTCAGCGCGGTCGATGCCGCCAACGGCTCTGAACTCTGGGTCACCGACGGCACGGTCGCCGGCACCACGCTGCTCAAGGACGATTCTGGAGGTTCGACCCCAGCCCTGTTAGCGACCCTGAGCAACGGCCAAGTCTTGTTCCGAGCCACTGACATCGCCAACGGTTCTGAACTCTGGATCACCGACGGCACGACCGCCGGCACCATGCTGGTCAAAGACATCAACGACGCCACCCTCTCATCGCAAGTGGCGACGGTGATGTTCGATCTGCGCATCGTCAACGCTGCGCCCACCAGTGCGCCGGTGACGCTGACCGCCATCGACGAGGACAGCGGCATACGCCTGATCACCCAGGCCGAGCTGCTGGCCGGCGCCAGCGACCCGGATGGTGATGGCCTGACGGCCACGGGACTGGGCATCGTCACGGGACTGGGCAGCCTGGTAGACAACGGCGATGGCAGCTGGAACTACATCCCGGCGCCCGACGATGACAGCGCCGTGAGCTTCAGCTACACGGTCAGTGACGGCAACCTCCCGGCCGCCGGCAGCGCCACGCTGGACCTCACGCCGGTCAACGATGCGCTGCTGGCCAACCGCGACACCCTGGCCGCCACCGAGGATACGCAGCTGGTCAATCTGTTCGAGGGTGACGCCAGCAACAATGTGATCGACGGCGGTGACGGCGACGACACGCTGAACGGTTTGGCCGGCAATGACGACATCGACGGGCGTAACGGCAACGACATACTGACCGGTGGCGTGGGCGACGACATCTTCCGCTTCTCCACCGCGCCAGCGGCCGACAATATCGACTCCGTGACCGACTTCACCCAGGGCAGCGACGCACTGGCGCTCAACAGCGGGCTGTTCAATCTGCAAGGCCAGACCGTCGCCGATACCCTGGTCAACGTCAGCGGGGCTCAAAACGAAGTGGCAGGGGCGCACCTGGTGTTCAACCAGAATGACCACACGCTCTATTACGATGCCGACGGCAACGCGGTCGCGGTGGTGACCCTGACTGGTGTGGCAACTCTGACGGCGAGTGATGTGCAACTGTACGTCTAAGGTGCCGGGGCCGACCGAGTACACCTGCGTTGTGGTGGGTGTCCGCAATCCCCCTGTAGGAGCTGCCGCAGGCTGCGATCTTTTGATCCGGCATTTGCGGCGCCGCCGAAAAGATCGCAGCCTGGCGGCAGCTCCTACGCCGACCGGGTACACCTGCAATGTGGTGGGTATCCGCAATCCCCCTGTAGGAGCTGCCGCAGGCTGCGATCTTTTGATCCTGCATTTGCGGCGCCGCCGAAAAGATCGCAGCCTGGCGGCAGCTCCTACGCCGACCGAGTACACCTGCGTTGTGGTGGGTGTCCGCAATCCCCCTGTAGGAGCTGCCGCAGGCTGCGATCTTTTGGGGGCATCCAGTGCTTAACTGACTGGTATTGGGACAAGCCCGTCCTCAACCCCCAATCAACCGTGTAAAGAGGTTGATCAGCTGCGCCTGGCGGGTGGTGCCGGTTTTGCGAAACAGTGCGCGCAGCTGAGTCCTCACAGTATTGATGGAGACATTCAGGCGCACGGCGCAGCCTTCCAAAGTCAGCCCCTGAGCCAGCAGTTCGGCCAGTCGGTGTTCGGCCGGGCTGAGCTGGAAAAGCTCGGCCAGCAACGGGCTGGGCAAGCGGTGTTCCAGAAGTGCCAGCAGCACCAATGGCTGGTTGAAGTGACGGTTGTAGCCGGCGTTGGCGGGAACCGGAGTGACCAGCAGTTCTTGCGATTCACTGGTGTCAAGGCGCAGCCAGCCAGCCTGGCGCTTGCCGTCTTTGCCCGCGGCACGGCGGATAAGTGTCCGCAGGCGAGTGTCTTGAGTGGTGCTGTGCAGGTGGGCGAATTTTTCAAACAGCGGTGAACCACTCAGGCTCATGTGCCGTGCGGCCTGATTGCAGTGCAGCACCTGCCCCTCGCCATCGAGCAGCCAGAGCGGGGCCGTGTGATGGTCCAGCAGCAGGTCGCGCTTGGCCAGATCCAGTTCCAGGCAGTTGATCCTGGCAGACAGTTTGACCGCCTTGAGCAGGTGCGGGGTGATTCGCTCCAGCAGCGCAAAATGCCGGGCAGAGGGAGAGGGGGCACCGACCTCGTGGAGTGCGGTCAGGTAGATGCCCGAGTCGGCCTGCTCATCGAGCCTCACGCTGGCGACATTGTGCAGCCCATGGGGCAGGCGGGACGCCTGATCATCCGGGTCTTGCAGGGCATGCTCGGCGCCGAAATCGATGAGTTCGTTGTACCAGCAACCCAAGGTGCGGGAATCCCTGAAATCAAGACCAGGGGCCAGCTGCCAGGACTGCTTCTGGAAGCCGTTCAATCCTGCAGAAGTGCAGAAGTTTATGGTCGTCGCCGCTTGAGCTTCGCGTTTCTGGTAACTGGCCTGGAACAAACAAATCTGCTGATGACCACTGGCCTCGACCAGTCGTTCCAGCAAGGGCTGCCAGGTTGTCGTGTCCAGCGCACACTCGTAGCACAGGTCGACGAGTTCGTCGTACAACTGCTGTTCGCGTACTTGAGTCACCATGTCTGAGTGAGCCTGCCGCCTTAAAGGAACACACTTCAACAATGATGGCCTATTGCTTTCTATGCATCAAGGTCGGTTGCATTTGCAACGCAGGGGCTTGCACTGAGCGCGTGGTCAGTCGCCAGCTCTGTGTCTTGCACTGCTTTTTCCGCGCTGCTAGGGTGCGCTCACAATAATTAACACTGACCCTGTCCTCGCGTGTCTGCGCAGGGATACAAGGAAGGAACATCCCATGCAGATTCAATCCCACGACACTGCGGATGTGGATCAGCAACTGGTCATCGCCGGTTGGCAAGAGCATTACCAACAGATGTCACCCGGTTATTTCCAGGGCAAGGTCGTGCACATGGAGCTGGGTGGGGTTGAGGTGTATGAAGAGCGGATGAACACGCGAATCGAGCAGCATTTCCATGCGCCCGCGGATTCACTGGTCTTCAGTTTCGATACTCGCAATGGCTCGCTGTACTTACTCAACGAAGAAACCCAGAACACCTGGATCACCCCGGAAAACTACAAGGAAGTGGCAGTGGTGATCGGTCCGCAGTACCTGAAACAACTCGACTGCCTGAATCTGAGCCGCCTTGATGGTTTGTTTCTGACTCCACTGGTTTCCCAGCAGAGCCAGGTCTTCGGCCGCTGGTTGAGCAGCACCCTGCAACAGCTGGTCTCGGCGCAGCCGCCGGTGGCCGAGGAGGGGCTGGCACAGCAACTGGTCGACGATTGCCTGTATATCCTCGACTGTCCGAGCCGGACCCTGGATCGCGCCAGCCAGAAACACTTGGCCCATGATCGGCGGTTGATTCAGCGGGTGTTCGATCTGGTTATGGCCTGCCCGCAAGAGCATTTCAATGTGCTGCAACTGGCCAATGGCGCCGGGGTATCGGTGCGGCAATTGCAGCAGAGCTTTACCTCCTTTACCGGAGTGTCTCCCAGCCAGTGGCAGCGGTTGCGTCGATTGAACTTCGCGCGCCGCGATCTGCTGCGCACCTGCGCGGGTGAAACCACCGTGGCGGAAATCGCCATGCGCTGGTCATTCTGGCACCTGGGGCGTTTCTCCGAGGCCTATCGCGGGCTATTCGGCGAGCTGCCCAGCTGCACCCTGATGCGCCGCCGCTGAGTGCTTTGTTTGTGCCCCAAAATGAGGCATTAACAAAGCCGCAAATCGGATAGAAGCCGACACCCTCCCGATTGCACTATCACCTCGAAGCATGGAACCGGGCAGCCATGGGGCGCCCGGGCATTTCCCTGTACGAGGCGTTATGAAAGGCAATCTGGACCGACTGAGCCATTGGCTCAAAGAAAACAAAATCACTGAAGTCGAGTGCCTGATCTCTGATCTGAGCGGCATTGCCCGGGGCAAAATATCCCCGACCAACAAGTTCCTCAACGAGCAGGGCATGCGCCTGCCGGAGAGTGTTCTGTTGCAGACAGTCACCGGCGACTATGTCGAAGACGATATCTACTATGAGCTGCTCGACGCGGCGGATATCGACATGCACTGCCGCCCCGACCAGGACGCGGTATTCCTGGTGCCATGGGCCCTGGAGCCCACCGCTCAGGTGATCCACGACACCTATGACAAGCAGGGCAATCCGATTGAACTGTCGCCGCGCAATATCCTGAAGAAGGTCTTGCGGCTCTATACCGAGCGCGGCTGGAAGCCGATCATCGCGCCGGAAATGGAGTTCTACCTGACTCAGCGCAGCCCTGATCCGGACTACCCGCTGAAACCGCCGATCGGCCGTTCCGGTCGCCAGGAAACAGGACGTCAGTCTTACTCGATCGAAGCGACCAACGAGTTCGATCCGCTGTTCGAAGACATGTATGACTGGTGCGAAGCCCAGGGGCTGGATCTGGATACCCTGATTCACGAAGAAGGCACCGCGCAGATGGAGATCAACTTCCGTCACGGTGACCCGTTGCACCTGGCCGATCAGATCATCGTCTTCAAGCGCACCCTGCGCGAGGCCGCCCTGAAACACGATGTCAGCGCCACCTTCATGGCCAAGCCGATGACCGGCGAGCCGGGCAGCGCCATGCATTTGCACCAGAGCGTGGTGGACCTGGAAACCGGCGTATCGGTGTTCTCCAATGCCGATGGCAGCATGAGTGAGTTGTTCATGCAGCACATTGGCGGGTTGCAGCAATACATTCCCGAAACCCTGCCGCTGTTCGCGCCCAATGTGAATTCGTTCCGGCGGTTTCTGCCCGATACCTCGGCGCCGGTCAACGTCGAGTGGGGCGAGGAGAACCGTACGGTGGGCCTGCGGGTGCCGGATTCGGACCCGCAGAATCGTCGGGTGGAAAACCGCCTGGCCGGTGCGGATGCCAACCCGTATCTGGCCGTGGCAGCGAGCCTGTTGTGCGGTTACGTGGGCATGGTCGAGGGCATCGAGCCCAGCCCTGCAGTGGTCGGCCGTGGTTATGAGCGGCGCAATCTGCGCCTGCCGCTGACCCTGGAGGCGGCACTGGAGCGCATGGAGCAGTCGAGCATGACCAAAGAGTACTTGGGCCAGCGTTTCACCAAAGGCTTTGTCGCGGTCAAGCGGGTCGAGCACGAGAACTACAAGCAGGTCATCAGCTCCTGGGAGCGGGAGTTCCTGTTGCTTAGCGTCTAGCTCGATGCGTTGAACACATTCTCGAATGTACCCACAGTAAGGACATCTGAATGAGACCTTTCGCCCTGAAACTCCTGCTCACGGCACTCTGCGCTCTGGCCGGCCCGGCCTCGGCGCAACAGCTGGTGAATATCTATAACTGGACCGATTACATCGCTGAAACCACCCTCGTGGACTTCCAGCGGGACACCGCAATCAAGCCGGTGTATGACGTTTTCGACTCCAATGAAACCCTCGAAGGCAAGTTGCTGGCCGGGCATACCGGCTATGACGTGGTGGTGCCAAGCAATCACTTCCTTGGGCGGCAGATCAAGGCCGGCGCCTTCCAAAAACTCGACAGGGCGCAGCTGCCCAACTGGAAGAATCTCGATCCGGTGTTGATGCAGCGCCTGCAAGCCAACGATCCGGGCAATCAGTACTCGGTGCCGTATTTGTGGGGCACCAATGGCATTGGCTACAACGTCGAGAAGATCAAACAGGTGCTGGGGGTCGAGACCATCGATTCCTGGAGCACGCTGTTCGAAGTCGAGAACCTGAAGAAGCTGCAAGCCTGTGGCGTGGCCTTTATGGACTCGGCGGACGAAGCCTTGCCGGCGATGCTCAATTACCTGGGGCTCGATCCCAACAGCACGCGGATCGAGGATTACAAGGTCGCCGAGCGCAAGCTGATGACCTTGCGTCCTTACATCACCTATTTCCATTCCTCCAAATATGTCTCGGATCTGGCCAACGGCAACATCTGCATCGCCTTCGGCTATTCGGGTGATGTGTACCAGGCCATCCAGCGCGCCGAGGAGGCCGGGAACGGGGTGAAGATTGCTTATGCCGTGCCGAAGGAGGGCGGCAACCTCTGGTTCGATATGTTGGCGATTCCGGCCGATGCCAAGAACCCCGAACAAGCCCTGGCGTTTATCAACTACCTGCTCAAGCCCGAAGTGATTACCAAGGTCAGCGAGTATGTCGGCTATGCCAATGCCAACACCCAGGCCACGGCGCTGATGACTGAAGACATCACCGCCAATCCATCGATCTACCCGCCCGAATCGGTGCAGGCCAAGCTCTACGTTTCGACGGAGCTGCCTCCCGACGTCATGCGCTGGATGAATCGCTCCTGGAGCAAGCTCAAGTCCGGTCGTTAACCCCTGCGCCGGGTATCGACTTGCGCCCGGCAATTGATAGGCAGTACCCCTTATGACGTCCATGTTTTCTGCACCGCAGACGTATTACAGCGCCACCCGCAATCGTCAGCTCGACTGCCCGCCCCTTGAAGGCCAGGCACATGCTGATGTGTGCATCGTCGGTGGCGGTTTTACCGGGTTGAATACGGCAATCGAACTGGCTGAGCGCGGTCACTCGGTGATCGTTCTGGAAGCGCACCAGATTGCCTGGGGCGCCACCGGGCGCAATGGCGGTCAGTTGATTCGTGGCATTGGTCACGACCTTGGTGCCCACGAAAAATCCATTGGCAGCGAAGGCGTAAAGATTCTCGAGCAATTGGGCCTGGACGCGGTTGATCTGGTCCGCCAGCGCGTGCAGCAGCATGGCATCGAATGCGATTTGCGCTGGGGGCACTGTGAGCTGGCCAACACCCCGCGGCATTTCCAGAGCCTGCTGGCGGAGCAGGAGGCGCTCACAAGGCAGGGATATCCACACAAGGTCGAGCTGGTGGAACAGCGCGACATGCATCGGGTAGTCAGCTCCGATCGTTATGTCGGCGGCTTGATCGACGAAGGCTCGGGGCATCTGCATCCGCTCAACCTGGCGTTGGGCGAGGCCGCTCTGGCCCAATGTCTGGGGGTGCGCTTGTGCGAGAACAGCGCGGCCATTCGAATCGAATATGGCAAGTGCATTCGAGTGCACACGGCCAAGGGTGTGGTGCATGCCAAGACCCTGGTACTGGCCGGCAATGCGCATCTGGGTGACCTGGAACCGGCACTCAGCGGCAAGGTGCTGGCGGCCGGCAGCTATGTCGTCGCGACTGAACCCTTGAGCGCGGCCCTGGCCGAGACCCTGATACCGGCTAACCGGGCGCTGTGCGATCAGCGTGTGGGTCTCGATTATTATCGCTTGTCGGCGGATCGCCGACTGTTGTTTGGCGGCGCCTGTCACTACTCCGGGCGGACCCCAAAGGATATCGCCGGTTACATGGGGCCGAGAATGCTCGAGGTGTTTCCGCAGCTGGCGGCTAAACGCATCGACTTTCAATGGAGCGGAATGATTGGCATCGGTGCCAACCGCTTGCCGCAGATCGGTCGCTTGAAGGAGCAGCCGAATGTGTTCTATGCCCAGGCTTACGCCGGACACGGAATCAACACCACGCACATGGCGGCAAAGTTGGTGGCTGAAGCCATCAACCTCGAACACAGCCAGGGTTTCGATCTGTTCGCCCGCGTACCGCACATGACCTTTCCCGGCGGAAAATTGCTGCGTTCGCCGTTGTTGGCACTGGGTATGTTCTGGTACCGGCTCAAGGAAATCGCCGGCCACTGATGGGTTCAGGGGCCAATAGCAACACCAGGATAAAAACAATAAGAGGATGATCAGATGAAGCGATTTACCCCGTGCCTGTTGGCGGCGATGTTAACGCTGCCCTCGTTGCAGGCCATGGCCGCGGCTGACCTGGTACTGACCAATGGCAAGGTGTTTACCGGGATTCCCGGTCAATCCCTGGCCAAGGCGGTGGCGGTCGAACACGGCAAAATCCTCAGGGTCGGCAGCGATGCAGAGATCAATGCCCTGGCCGATGGGCAGACCCAGCGCATTGACCTGGCGGGCAAGGTGCTGATGCCTGGAATGATTGATACCCATAGTCACCCGGTAGTTGCCGCCTTCGACAGCCTGGGTGCCAACCTGCTGGACGAAGTAAAGCCGCTGCCGGAGCTTGAGCAATGGATCATCGAGCAGGATCAGGCGGGGCGCGCGCGTGCCGGTGACGTGATCAGCATTGCCGGGGTCAGCTCGGCCTATTGGGAGCAAAGCCGAGAACTGGGCAAACGCTTCAATCAAGGGCGTTGGGCCGAGCAGCCGATGGTCCTGAGCGGAATTGACGGTCATACCGGCTGGGCCAACAACGCCATGCTCAAGCGGCTGAAGATCGACGCCGCGCTGGTCAAAAGCCTGCCGGAGAATGAACTCGGTTATGTCGGCCACGAAGCGGACTTCACGCCCACCGGGTTTTTTACCGAGTCTCGCTGGGATCAGATTCGCAGCCAGCTTCCCGCGCCCAGCAACGAGGTGATGCTCAAGGCTGCCCGCGAGGCTGTGAAGGTCAACAATCAGTATGGCGTCACCGCCTGGATGGACGCGGCGGCGAATGCCGGCAGTGGCGATTCGTTGTTCGATTTCAAAGCAACCGAGCAGAGTTACGGCGTGCTACCGCTCTACCGCACGCTGGCAGAGCAGGGCGAGCTCAGCGCCCACGTCGCTGCTCTGCTGCTGGCCAATCCCAAAAGCCGGCCGGCCGATCTGGAGGTGCTGGCCAAGGTGATGAAGCAATTCGAGGGCGTGCCCAACTTGAGCTTCCCGGGCATCAAGGTGTTTGCCGATGGCGTCCTGGAGTATCCGGGGCAGACCGCGGCGGTCATCGTTCCCTTCAACAACAGTCATAAAAACGGACAGCTGTTGATCGACCCCGCGCACTTTGGTGAGCTGGTGGTGGCGGCGGAAAAACGCGACTGGATCGTGCACATGCATGCGGTCGGCGACCGTGCGGTGCGTGAGTCGCTTAATGGCTTTGAATATGCGCGCAAGCTCAATCCGGCGCCGGTGGCCCATAGCATCAGCCATCTGCAAATGGTCAACCCCAAGGAGTTTCCACGCTTCAAGCAGCTTGGGGTGATCGCCTCGATGCAACTGCTGTGGGCCACCGGCGAGAGTTACACCGTGGAGCTGGTCAAACCTTATATCAGCGCCTTTGCCTATGGGTACCAGTATCCAGCCAGGTCCTTGCACAGCGCTGGAGCGGTCATCGCCGGTGGCAGTGACTGGCCGGTGTCCGGTCCCAATCCGTGGAACGCCATTGCCCAGGCCAGTACCCGCAAAGGTCCCTTGGGTGTGCTGAATGCCAAGGAAAGCATCGATCGACTGAGCATGTTCTACGCCTACACCATCAACGCCGCCAAAGCCCTGCGCCTGGACCGGCAGATCGGTTCGCTGGCGCCCGGTAAACAGGCCGATCTGATCATCCTCGACCGTGATGTGTTCAAGGTCAGCGACGATGAGTTGTTCGAGACCAAGGTCCTGAAGACCTTTTTTGCCGGTAAGCAGGTTTACGCCCCCGACGCCTGACCACCATGCCATACACCTGACGCCGCGATCCCTGTGGGAGCGAGCTTGCTCGCGATGAACGTTAACGATAACGCGTACTTCCTGGATAAACGCGCTGCCCTTGAATCCATCGCGAGCAAGCTCGCTCCTACAAAAAAACCGAAAACCTGCACATCCATAAAAACAAGAGAACCGATATGAACGCATTATCTGCCTTCGTGCTTGCCGGCCTTGCATTGTCGCCACTGATCAACGCCCAGGCGCTGGAACTCAGCGACAACTTCACCCTGACCATCGCGCCAGTGCTGGTCAGTGATTATCGCAGTAGCGGCATTTCGCAAACCCAGGGCGATCCTGCCGCGCAATTGGCGATCACCCTCAGCCACTCCAGCGGCCTGTATGCCGGCGTCTGGACTTCGAATGTCGATTTTGGCTACGACTCCAGCACCCGCCAGGAGCTTGAGTACTACGGCGGTTATTTCTGGCAAATCAGCGACGACATCAGCCTGGATACCTTCTACACGAAGTACGACTTCCCCCGTGAAAGCCAGTACAACCAGAGCGACATCCAGTCCACCCTGGATGTGTACGGTGTTCTACTCGGCGGCAAGTACGCCAACAACATGAAAGGCCCGGACTACGAGGATGAGCAGGGCAATTTCCAGAAGGGCAAAAAAGACGAGGACTTTGCTTCGGTGTTTATCGGCTACCGCACGGTGCTGCCTGCTGAAATCGGCCTGGAAGCGCGCTATGAATTCGTCGACTACAAGGACGAGGTGTTCTTCAGCGCCAATGGCGACAGCCGCGCCGACTACCGCGATTGGGAGATCAAGCTCAGCCGTGACTTGGTCGGCATCACCTGGGGGCTGAGCTATATCGATACCGACCTGTCGAAAGTCGAGTGTCTGAGCTTTACCGGTTTCGACGACCTGTGTGGCGCAACGCTAGTGGCGAGTGCTGGCAAGACGTTCTAAGGGATACACCCACAAGATCGCAGGTGCACACGGTCGGCGTAGGAGCTGGCGAAGCCTGCGATCTTTTAGCGGTTCTGCAGATTGCCGAGAATCAAGATCAAAAGATCGCAGCCTGCGGCAGCTCCTACGGGGGATTGTGTGTATTCGGCAGATCTATGCCAAACACGGTCGGCGTAGGAGCTGGCGCAGCCTGCGATCTTTTGGCGGTTCTGCAGATTGCCGAGAATCAAGATCAAAAGATCGCAGCCTGCGGCAGCTCCTACGGGGGATTGTGTGTATTCGGCAGATCTATGCCAAACACGGTCGGCGTAGGAGCTGGCGCAGCCTGCGATCTTTTGGCGGTTCTGCAGATTGCCGAGAATCAAGATCAAAAGATCGCAGCCTGCGGCAGCTCCTACGGGGGATTGTGTGTATTCGGCAGATCTATGCCAAACACGGTCGGCGTAGGAGCTGGCGAAGCCTGCGATCTTTTGGCGGTTCTGCAGATTGCCGAGAATCAAGATCAAAAGATCGCAGCCTGCGGCAGCTCCTACGGGGGATTGTGTTTATTCGGCAGATCTATGCCAAACACGGTCGGAGTAGGAGCTGGCGAAGCCTGCGATCTTTTGGCGGTTCTGCAGATTGCCGAGAATCAAGGTCAAAAGATCGCAGCCTGCGGCAGCTCCTACAGGGGATTGCGGACACCCAGGACATTGCAGGTGTACGCAACCGGCGAGGGAAACCCACGACATTGCAGGTGCACACAGGCGGTGTGGGGTTGGCAGGCACCCACGATACTGCAGGTGCACACGGTCGGCGTAGGAGCTGGCGCAGCCTGCGATCTTTTCTGCGGACACCACAATCGCCAAGATCAAAAGATCGCAGCCTGCGGCAGCTCCTACGCACCACCAGCCTCGAAGGACCAGTGCTTTCAGGGGAAAAGGCTTAACCCCCGCTCAGACCTTGCGACCCATCCCGGCCAATGAATGCATAAAAGAGCTTGGTTTGTTGTACTGTTACTAATTAGAATGAATCTCATTTAAATTATTCCTTGGCCCAGGTTTCCATACATGAGTAATACCGCGATGCCAACGGCACAAACCCTCCACGACCTGTACCGCGA
Organism: Pseudomonas sp. LBUM1658; assembly: GCF_059716055.1. NCBI lineage: Bacteria > Pseudomonadati > Pseudomonadota > Gammaproteobacteria > Pseudomonadales > Pseudomonadaceae > Pseudomonas > Pseudomonas sp. LBUM1658. The sequence continues at coordinate 3,760,128 of NZ_CP166798.1, read as the reverse complement.
CCATCGTGGCTGGCTGGAGGGCTGGTTGAGGCAACGCATGGGAAATGGCTGTGATGCGGCGGACCTGAGCCAGGATACGTTCATGCGGGTCCTCGCCAGCTCCCAGCGGATTGCCGACTTGCATGAACCACGGGCGTATTTGCTGACAGTGGGCAAGCGGCTGCTGAGCAATTTCTACCAGCGTCGCAGCCTGGAGCAGGCTTACCTGAATGCTCTGGCGCTTTTGCCTGAGGACAGTGCACCGTCTCCCGAGGAACGCTGGCTGCTGCTGGAAACCCTGCAAGTACTGGACGAATTGCTCGACGGGCTGCCGACGGCGGTACGCCGGGCGTTTCTCTGGAGCCAACTGGAAGGCCTGGGGTATCAACAGATCGCCGAGCGTTTGCGGGTGTCGGAACGCACCATCAAGCGCTATATGGCGCAAGCCTACGAGCATTGTCTATTGGTAGAGCTGTGATCAATCCGGCGCCCTCGGCCGAAGCCCGCCAAGTGGCGCGGGCCGCCGCGCAGTGGCTGGCATTGATGGAGTCCGGCGGCGCGAATGAACAGGATCGAGCCGCGCTGCAGCACTGGCGCGACAGCTGTGCCAGTCACGAACAGGCCTGGCAGAAGGCTCAACTCTTACGCCAGCGCTTTGCCGCACTGCCTTCGGCACTGGCCATGGGCAGCCTGGACCGCCCGGATTCGGGCCGGCGCAAGGTGCTTAAACGCGCCTTGGGCGCGGCGGTGCTGGTGCCGTCTGCCTGGATGCTCAGTCGGCAACTGCCCCTGGATGTCTGGCGCGCCGACCTGCACACCGCCACCGGGGAGCGCAAGCAGGTAGTGCTGGCCGATGGCAGCACCCTGCATCTCAATACCGCCACTGCCGTCAATGTCGATCTGCCGAGCCGGCGCCTGACGCTGGTGGCCGGCGAAATGGCGCTAAAGGTGTCAGGGGCTTCACTACTAACGATCCAGACCCACTACGGACAGGTCATCGTCAGTCAAAGCGAGATCTGTGTTCGCCAGAATTCGCTCGGCTGCCGGGTGTCGGTGCTCAACGGCAAGGTGCAATTGCGGCCCTTGCAAGGGCCGGCATTGACGTTGCGCGGCAGTCAGCAGGTCAACCTGCTGGCCACGGGCGTGGGCGCGGTGGAGCCATTCGATGTGCTTGCGCCGGGTTGGCGCGAGGGCGTGTTGATGGCGCAGAACCAGCCGCTGGGGGATTTTTTGCGCGAGCTGAGCAGTTATCGGCCGGGCGTGCTGCGCTGGGAACCGGAGCTTGAGTCGCTGCGGGTCACCGGCAGTTTCCGCCTCGAGGACACCGATCGCATTCTCTCGTTGCTGGCCGCCAGCCTGCCGCTGGAGGTGCATTCGCGTACTCGTTATTGGGTCACGCTGCTGCCGCGAAAAAATACTGTGTAAAGCCTGTCCCCTTTTTTCGCTTCGCTTGTCATTAAGGCAAGTGAAACGAAATCAGAGAGATTCTCAATGCCACCATCGATGCCCTGCAGTACGCGTCTGGCTTCTTCCAGGTTGCGCCCGTTGTTGCACCTGAGTCTGCTGTTGAGTCTGAGTGCCTGCCCTTTGTTTGTCTCGGTCAGTTCGGCCGAAGACGGCCCTCGGCGCAGCTACCAGGTGCCCGCAGGTAGCCTCAGCGCCGCGTTGACCCGCTTCGCCGGCCTGGCCGGAGTGAACCTTTCGGTGGACCCCGCGCTGGTCAGCGGTCGCAACAGTCCCGGGCTTTCCGGGGAGTACGCGGTCGAGGAGGGCTTTGCCCGGTTGCTGCAGGGTTCCGGTCTGCAACTGCAGCCGGCGGGCGAGCAGGCGTACACCCTGACCCCGGCGCCAGAAGGCAGCAGCCTGCAACTGGCCCCCACCTCGATTCTCGGTGCCACTGACTCGGCGGGCGGCGATCCGTATGCCGGCGGCCAGGTCGCGCGCCGCGGTTCGCAAGGCTTGCTGGGCTCGCGAGACTTTATGGAAACGCCGTTCAGCATGACCACCTACACCAGCGAGGCGGTCAAAAACCTGCAGGCTCGTACCTTGGGCGATCTGATCGCCAGCGATCCCTCGGTTCGCGCCACCAACCCGGCGGGTGGGCGTTATGAGCAGTTCACCATTCGCGGGTTGAGCCTGTTCAACAGTGACGTCGCCTACAACGGTCTCTACGGCATCCTGCCGACCTATACGATCGACATGGAGATGGCCGATCGCGTCGACGTCATCAAAGGCCCGACCCAGCTCATCAACGGCATCTCGCCGCGGGGCAGCGTGGGTGGCGGGATCAACGTGGTGCCCAAGCGCGCGACCGACAAGCCCATCACTTCGTTTACCGGTATGTACGCTTCCGACAGCCAGGTCGGTGGTGCCGTGGATGTGGGCCGGCGCTTCGGTGAAGACAACAAATTCGGTATTCGTTTCAACGGCGTGAAGCAGTCCGGTGACACCGAATGGGATCATCAGAACATCGACCGCGAGATGGCCGTGCTGGGCCTGGATTTTCGCGGTGAACGCCTGCGGCTCTCGACGGATATCGGGCGCACCGAGCGTGATACCGACGCGCCGCAGGAACGCGTGCAGGTCGGCCCCAACGCGCGGGTTCCGCATGCCAGCGATGTGCGCCGCAACTATGCGCAGCCCTGGAGCAAGGCGAGTACCAACGACACTTTCGGCACGGTGAACGGCGAATTCGATGTCAGCGATTCCGTCATGCTGTACGGCGGCGTGGGCGCGCGCAAAAGTAATCATGACTTTCTCCGGCATGCCGTTGCGGTCACCAACAACGCTGGCGATTTCAGCGTTCAGCCGCGTGACTTCACCCGTGACGAAAATGTCCGGACGGCCACGGCAGGGGTGCGCAACTGGTTCCATACCGGCCCGGTGAGCCATGAAGTCAACCTGGCTGCCAGCTATTTCTACATGGACTTCGAAAATGGCGGCGCCCGTTATGGGTCGGCCCCCAGCAACATCTATGACCCGGTGGTAACACCGACCCCGAACATTGCCACGCGATCGGATGACAAGGTCTACACCGAGAACCGCTCTAGCGGCGTGGCGTTGTCCGACACCCTGGGTTTCTTCGATGACCGGCTGCTGCTGACCCTCGGCGCCCGCTGGCAGCGGGTGAAGGTTGACGACTGGAAGAATAACGTTAAAGGCGCCACCGCCTACGATGAGGAAAAGGTTTCGCCGTCGGGCGGCATCCTGTTCAAGGCCACCGATAAGCTGTCGCTGTATGCCAACTACATGGAAGGCCTGAGCCAGGGCAAGATCGCGCCGACGACCTCGGTGAACAGCGACGAGATCTTCCCGCCGTTCATCAGCCGCCAGGTCGAGGTGGGCGCCAAGTATGACGCGGGTCCGTTCGCCGTGACTGCTGCGGTGTTCCGGATCAAGCAGCCGGCCTACGAGACCAACGCCACGACGCGCGTCTTCGGCCCGAACGGCAAGCGTGAAAACACCGGTGTGGAACTGAGTGTGTTCGGTGAGCCGCTCAAAGGTTTCCGTCTGCTCGGCGGTGTCATGTACATGGACAGCGAGTTGAACGACACCACCAATGGCACCTTCGACGGCAACCGGGCGCCTGCCACGCCGAAATACAACGTCAACCTGGGCGCCGAGTGGGACGTGCCGAGCGTCCAGGGCCTGACCCTGACCAGCCGCGGCCTTTATTCCAGCTCGCAGTTTCTGGACCAGTCCAACAACAAGGAAATCGATTCCTGGGAGCGTTTCGACGTGGGCGCACGCTACGGGTTCAAGGTCGACGAAAAGAACATCACCCTGCGTGCCAATGTCGAGAACGTGGCGAACAAGGCCTACTGGAGTTCTGCCGGGGCCTCGGATGACAGCGAGCCTGGCTTGACGCTGGCGACCCCGCGCACCTTACTCCTTTCGGCGACCGTGGACTTCTGATTCGACCATACCGAGTCGCAAACTTGCTGCCCGCGGGTCGCCTTATGGCGATCCGCAGGGCATGCATAACCGACAGAGTTCAATGATGTTACTTTGCAATCATCCGTTTGTTTAAGTTGTAATGATCATCATGAAATAAGGAATTATTACTGTAGGTAATTTCTTATTTGATTATGAACTTTTCATCGAATACCAAGTCAGCGACTTGGTTTTATCTGTGCCCGGATTATTCTCGGGATGCCACTAATTGTGTTGAAACATGCAGTTAGTTCGGAAATATCTTGCCATATGCAATTGATAATGATAATAATTCCGTTATGGATCTTATCAGGAGTCGACATATGTTTAGTGAAAGCTTATTGCAGTCTGCTCAACTTCATCGAAGTAACGCCGACTATCTGGTGCGTCAAGGCAAGTTCGAATCCAATGTCCGCAGCTATCCGCGCAAACTGCCTTTGGCTATTGCCAAGGCGCAGGGCGTATGGGTAACGGATGTTGAAGGGAAGACCTACCTTGATTGCCTGGCTGGAGCTGGCACTTTGGCATTGGGGCACAATCATGATGAAGTTGTCGGCAGTATCAAAAACTTCCTGGCGTCGGGAATGCCCATGCATACCCTCGACCTCACGACTCCGCTGAAAGATGCCTTCAGTGAAGCACTGCTGGCCTTGCTGCCGGGCAATGGGCGCGACTACTGCCTGCAGTTCTGCGGGCCCTCCGGCGCCGACGCCGTAGAAGCGGCCCTCAAGCTGGCGAAAACCGTCACCGGGCGCAGCAACATCATCAGCTTCTCGGGCGGCTACCATGGCATGACCCATGGTGCGCTGGCGGTGACCGGCAATACCGGGCCGAAGAACGCCATCCACACGCTGATGGCGGGCGTCCAGTTCCTGCCGTATCCCCATGAATACCGTTGCCCGCTGGGCATTGGCGGAGACGCCGGGGTGCAGGCCCTCAGCTACTACTTCAGGCAATTTATCGAAGACGTCGAAAGCGGTGTCTCCTTGCCGGCAGCGGTGATCCTCGAGGCCATCCAGGGCGAGGGTGGAGTGAATCCCGCGCCAATCGCCTGGTTGCGCAAGATCCGCGAAGTGACCCAAAAGCACGGCATTGTGCTGATCGTCGATGAAGTACAGACCGGTTTTGCCCGTACCGGCGACATGTTTGCTTATGAGCAGGCCGGCATCGAGCCCGATATCATCGTGATGTCGAAGGCCATTGGTGGCGGATTGCCCCTGGCGCTGCTGGGCATCAAGCACCAGTTTGACGCCTGGGCGCCGGGCAACCACAGCGGCACCTTCCGTGGCAATCAGATGGCCATGGCCACCGGCATGGCGACCCTCAGGGTCCTGCAGGAACAGGATCTGCCGGCTCAGGCTGCGCAGCGCGGCGGCTGGCTGAAACAGCAGCTGATGCTGTTGCAGCAACGCTATCCGGCACTCGGCCAGGTACGGGGTCGCGGGCTGATGCTGGGGATCGAAATTGTCGACGAGCGCCAGACGCCGGATGCGCTGAACAGCTTCCCGATGGATGCAGCGCTGGCCGTAGCCATTCAACAACACTGCTTCAAGCAAGGCTTGTTGCTCGAACGCGGCGGACGCAACGGCAACGTGGTGCGCCTGCTGCCTCCTTTGATTATTGACGACGAGCAGTGTGGCCTGGTTATCGCCCGATTCGAGAAAGGGCTGACTTCGGCACTGGCACAACTGCGGGCGTGATGATTGTTACTGCACATCCAGCTTAACTAATTGATTGTCGAGACGAACCGCTTATATCCAGTGAAATCCGGCTATTTGCCGACGCTTTGCTGCGCGCCGAATCTCTTCAATAAAGATGACATGACGTATTACTTCCGGCGTGTGCGGGTCGAGCCGAAGTTGAATTACTCCGGTCGCGATAGAAGTTAGCGCTGGGATGGCACATTGATTTTCGATGGTGTTAAAAGGCCACTTAGACTTCATCGCTAAATAGCGTACCGGTGTCCTCAAATGCTACTGCGGAGCAGAAATGAATAATCCCGATCGAGCAATTTTATCCAGGATAGTCAGTGAGTCGGCGACCGCCCATGCCTTGCTTAATTGTCTGATAAAAGAGTTCGCACTACCCGAAGACTGCCTGAGTTATGCCTGGCCGCAAGACATGAATGGCATTGCGCCAGGAAGTTATTTCGACGGTGCCGACTTGAAGGGCATCCCGCTGACCATCAGCCTGCCCAACCAGCAGCAATTTTTTGTGCTGGTCGATCGTCGTGACCTGCTCGGCAGTCATCGTTATCTGTCCGATGTCTATGCCCGGCAGGAAAATGACTCATGGCTGTGCCCGGATTTCCCGGCTTTCGCCGAACAGTTGCTGACAGCCTGCGAGTACATGACCAGCGCAAGTAACGATGAGCTGATGAATCAGATCCTGCAGAGCCAGGGCCTGACGGCAGACATAGTCCGGCACAATCTGGCAGCCAAGTGCCCGGATCCGCTGAGCAGTTATCTGGCCAGTGAACAGGGTCTGTGGTTTGGTCACCCGAACCACCCGGCACCCAAGGCCCGGCTGTGGCCGGAGCATCTGGCACAGGAAACCTATGCCCCGGAATTCCAGGCCCGCACCCCGTTGCACCTGTTCGAAGTGCCGCTGGAAGGGCTGAGCATCGGCGCCAATGGCCTGAGCGATGCGCAAGTGCTGGCCGGTTTTGCCGATCAGAGCCCGGCGCGGGCAGGGCACGCCATCATCTGCATGCATCCGGTGCAGGCAGAGCTGTTCATGCAGGATGACCGGGTGCAGCATCTGTTGCAGTCCGGCGCTATCGTCGATCGCGGCGCCACGGGGCTGATGGCCAATCCCACTGCTTCGATTCGCACCTGGTATATCGAGGGTCATGAGTACTTCATCAAGGGCTCGCTGAATGTCCGTATCACCAACTGCGTGAGGAAAAACGCCTGGTACGAACTGGAAAGCTCACTGATTATCGACCGGCTATTCCGCACATTGCAGCGAAGGCAACCCGAGACCCTGGGCGGGCTTTCGGTGGTGGCCGAACCGGGCCTGTTGAGTTGGGCTCCAGAGCTCGCCAGCGAGGTTGATGGCAACTGGTTCCGCGAGCAAACCGGGGCGATCCTGCGGGAGAACTTCTGCCTCGATACCGGTACCGACTGCAGCATCATGGCCGGCACCTTGTTCGCCCGCGGGCTGCATTTGCGGCCGCTGGTGCATGAATTCCTGCAGCGCTTCAACGGTAATGACATCAGCGACAAGCAGCTGTTGAGCTGGTTCAGCGACTACCAGGCGCTATTGCTGCGCCCGGTGCTGGCGCTGTTCTTCAATCATGGCATCGTGATGGAACCGCATTTGCAGAACAGCGTGCTGAACCATGACAACGGTCGTCCGCAACAGCTGCTGCTGCGGGATTTCGAGGGGGTCAAACTCACCGATGAGCTGGGTATCTCGCGGATTGATTCCGAGATTCACCCGCGGGTTCGCCAATCGCTGCTCTATTCCCGCGAGCAGGGCTGGAACCGCATCGTCTACTGCCTGTTCGTCAACAACCTTTCCGAAGCCGTGCTGGCCCTGAGTTGGGAACGCCCGCACCTGGCGCCGTTGATGTGGCAGCGCGTCGAGCAGCAACTGGTGAGCATTCGCGGCGAGTTGAAGGGTGCCGCGCCAGAGCTGGACGCACTGATCGCCGGCCAGCCGATCGCCTGCAAAACCAACCTGAAAGTCCGTCTGGCAGCCAAGGCCGATCGCCAGGCCAGCTACGTCAGTCTGGTGTCCCCGTGGGGCAAGGCGGCCAATCATGGATAAGCTACCCGCAGCGGTGCTGGCCGCGATTGATCAGGCGCGAGTGCAGCATGAAGACCCACTGGCACTGTTCATCTACGATCTGGACGCGCTGAAACAGCACGTCACTCAGGTGATGGCGGCCTTGCCCGCAGGCGTCGAGCTGTATTACGCCATCAAGGCCAACAGCGAAGCGCAAATCCTCTGCGCTCTGGCACCGCTGGTGGACGGGTTCGAGATCTCCTCCGGTGGTGAAATCGATCGCCTCAAGGACTGTCCGACGCCCAAGCCTTTTGTCTTCTCCGGCCCCGGCAAACTGAATTCCGACCTGCGTGCGGCATTGCAGCAGCAGGTCGAAGCCATTCACATCGAAAGCCTGAATGAAATCGCTCGTCTGCAGCGCCTGGCGCAACAGGCCGGACGGGTCCAGGCGGTCTATCTGCGGGTCAACCCTGAACTGCCGCCGCCGCTTTCCAGCAAACTGGCGATGGCCGGCGTGGCGACTCCGTTCGGGATCGATGAGTCGGAATTGGCGCTGGCGGTACATCAGGTCGACAAGGCCAGCCATTTGTTGCTCAAAGGTTTCCATGTCCATGCGATGTCCCATCAGCCGCTGGTGGAACGCCATGAACAGTTGCTCGATCTCTACCTGCAGCGCTGGCCGCAATGGAAAGCCCTGTCGGCAAACCCTGAGCAGATCACCCATCTCAATGTCGGCGGTGGCATCGGCGTCAATTATCTCGGCGCGCAGCAGTTTGATTGGCAGCGGTTGTGTGCGCACTTGGGGCAGAGCCTGGCGGCCTGTACCGATGCGCCGATCGTGCGCTTTGAACCCGGTCGTTTCATCAGCGCCTTCTGCGGTTACTACGCCATTGAAGTGCTGGATATGAAAGTCAGCCACGGCAAGCACTTCCTGGTATGTCGTGGCGGTACCCACCAGTTCCGCCTGCCGGTCGCCCAGGGGCATGATCACCCGGTCATTCATCTGCCCAGGCTAGCCCGGACGGCGGCCATGGTGGCGCAGGCCTGGACCATCGTCGGCCAGCTCTGCACGCCCAAGGATGTACTGAGTCGCGATTGCCCGCTCAGGGGCGTCAGTATCGGCGACATGCTGGTGCTGCCGCTGGCGGGTGCCTATGGTTACAACATCTCCCATGCCGATTTCCTCTGTCATCCACGACCGCCGCAACTGTTCCTCGGAGCAACGCCAGACACGGGAGTCACGCAGTGCGATTGACGGTGACAGCGCCGCGCTGGTTGGTAGTGGTCAATGTGCTGCTGGGCACGCTGACGGTGAGCCTGAACAACAGTTCGCTCAACCCGGCGCTGCCGGCGTTCATGAGCGCCTTCGATATCGGTCCGCTGCTGGCGACCTGGATCGTTGCCGCATTCATGGTGAGTATGGGTATGACCATGCCCCTGACCAGCTTTCTCGCCCAGCGGGTGGGGCGCAAGCGCCTTTACCTGTGGGGCGTGGCGCTGTTTGTCTGCGGGTCGCTCCTAGGGGCAATGGCCAACTCCATCGCGCTGGTGATTGCCGCCCGCGTGGTGCAGGGCATTGCCAGCGGGCTGATGATCCCGCTGTCGCTGGCGATCATCTTCTCGGTCTATGCCAAGGGCGAGCGGGGCAGGGTTACCGGTTTGTGGGGCGCGGCGGTGATGCTGGCGCCGGCGCTGGGGCCCTTGTGCGGCAGCCTGATGCTGGAGTGGTTCAGCTGGCGTTCGTTGTTCCTGATGAATGTACCCATAGGCGTCATAGCGCTAGTTCTCGGTATCGGTGTGCTTCCCGCCTCCGAAGCGAGCGAGCGCAAGCCTTTCGACCTGGCAGGCTATCTGCTGATCGCCACAGGCATCGGCCTGCTGATGGTCGCCATCGGCCGCCTGCGCCATGCCCAAGCGCTGCTCGATCCGCTCAACCTTGGCATGTTGCTCGTGGCCATCCTGTGTCTGGTGGCCTTTGTGCGGCTGGAACTGCGCCGGCCGGCACCGCTGCTTAACCTGCGGATCTTTGCCCTGCGCGGTTATCGCCTGAGCGTGATTATCGCCGTGGTGCAGTCGGTCGGCATGTTCGAGTGCCTGGTCTTGCTGCCGCTGCTGATTCAGCTGGTGTTGGGCTACAGCGCCATCTGGACCGGCCTGGCACTGCTGTGTACGGCGGTGTTCGCCAGCCTGTTCGGGCATATCGGCGGCAGGCTGCTGGACCGCCATGGTCCCCGCGGCGTGGTGTTCTGGGGCCTGCTGCTGACCGGCGCCTCCACGCTGGCCATGGGCATGCTCGGTAGCGAGGCGACGATCGGGATGATCTTTGTCCTGATGATGGTCCGAGGCGCCGGGCTGGGGCTGTCTTACATCCCCGTTACCACCGCCGGGCTCAATGCCCTGCCTGAAGCGATGGTCACCCAGGGCGCGGCGATGAACAACATCTCGCGGCGCCTGGTGGCATCGCTGGCCATCGTGATCGCCTCGCTCTGGTTGGAGTTTCGTCTGGCCGCCGAGGCGGGAGGCGCGACTTCTCAGGCAGGCACCCTCGCGGCCATCAGCGAGGTTTTCATCGCGACCGGCATTTTGATTCTGCTGGCCTTGCCCTGTGCCTGGCGTTTTCCGGTTCGCGCATCCGACGAGCCGACGCAAGCGCTGCCAAAGGCCATCGAACAACCCTGAATTTTTGACTTGTAAGGTATCAATATGACCACTTCTTCACCGGCAACACAGCAGTCCCCAGGTTCTGCGTCAGGCTTCTGGTTGGCAAATGCCGACGCCCGGCACTCTCAGCAAGTAGAGCAGCGCGTAGTGGGGCAACTGCTGCAAACCCTGCTGTACGAAAATGTGCTGCCATACCGCCATTCGCCATTGGCGGACAACCAGCAGCACTTTATCGTCAACGGTATCGATGCACAGCAGCAGGGCGTGGAGTACCACTGCAACGGCTTGCTCAGTGCCAGCTTTGAGCTGATCCGCCTCGATTGCGCCAGCCTGGAGCGTGTGGATGCCGCGGGTGTACGCAGCAAGCCGCAGCTGCATCAGGCGTTGGCCGAGTTGTTGAGCGAACTTCAGGACAGCCCGCATCTGCCGCGTTTCACCCATGAACTGGAGCAGACCTTGCTCAAGGATTTGCAGTCGCGCAGCCAGCATTACCGCGCGGCGAAACCGGCTCATGAACTGGATGTCGATGCGCTGGAACAGCATTTCATGGACGCCCATAGCTATCACCCCTGCTACAAATCGCGCATCGGCTTCTCGCTGGCGGATAACGCTCGTTTCGGTCCGGAGTTCGCCGCGCCGATTGCCATTGTCTGGCTGGCGGTGGCCAAGTCCAGCGGGGTGATGAACCATTCGCGGCACCTGAGTTTCGACGCCTTTATCCAGCAGGAGTTTGGCCCTCAGCGCTGGCAGCAGCTGTCCACGACACTCACCAGCCAGGGCAAGGCACTGGATGATTACTGGCTGATCCCGGTACATCCATGGCAGTGGGAAAATATCATTACGCCGACCTTCTACCCGGAGTTGCTCAGCGGCGAGCTGGTCTATCTGGGAGCGTCGGATGATCGCTATCAGGCGCAGCAGTCGATCCGTACCCTGGCCAATGTCAGCGAAAAACAGCGGCCCTATGTGAAGCTGGCGCTGAGCATTACCAACACCTCGAGCACGCGCATCCTGGCCCGGCACACGGTCATGAACGGGCCGATCATCACCGACTGGTTGCAGCAGTTGATTGCCAGCGACAGCACGGCTCGGGACCTCGGCTTCGTGATCCTCGGTGAAGTGGTCGGCGTCAGCTTCGATTATCAGCACCTGCCCACCACCCGGATGGCCCAGGCCTACGGCACCCTGGGAACCCTGTGGCGCGAAAGCATTCACCAGTATCTGCAGGATGATGAGCAGGCGGTGCCTTTCAACGGTTTGAGCTCGGTGGAAAATCGTTATGCGCAGGCTGAGCAGGCACCCTTCATCGGCGCCTGGATTGCCCAATACGGCCTGCAAGCCTGGACCCGACAACTGTTGCAGGTCACGGTCCCGCCGATCATTCACATGCTATATGCCGAAGGCATCGGCATGGAGTCCCATGGACAGAACATCGTCCTGATCGTCAAGCAGGGATGGCCGCAACGCATTGCGCTGAAAGACTTCCATGACGGCGTACGTTATTCGCCGCAGCATCTGGCGCGCCCGGAACTGTGCCCGACCCTGGTGCCGCTGCCCGCCAGCCACGCCAAGCTCAACCGCAACTCGTTCATCCTCACCGACGATGTGAATGCGGTTCGCGACTTCTCTTGTGATTCGTTCTTCTTCATCTGCCTGGCCGAGCTGGCGATCTTTCTGCATCAGCAGTACCAGCTTGAGGAAGCCACGTTCTGGCAGATGACGGCTGAGGTGATCATCGGTTATCAGGCCGAGCACCCGCAGCACCAGGCGCGTTACGCGCTGTTTGATGTGTTCGCGCCTTTCTATGAAGTGGAAGAGCTGACCAAGCGCCGGTTGTTGGGCGATGGCGAAAGTCGGATCAAAGCCGTGCCTAATCCGCTGCATGCTTTCCGGCCGCAAGCATGCTGAGGACCAATCAGCTCAAGGTGAAGCTCGGCGCGGGTGAGCCGGCTTACGGCCTGATCAGTTCGATTCCTTCGCCGGCGGCCATTGAGCTGATTGCCGAAGCCGGATTCGATTTCGTGATCATCGATATGGAACACGTGCTGATCAATCCCGAAACCGTCGAGAACATGATCCGCACCGCGGAGAGCTACGCCATCACGCCACTGGTGCGGGTGGCGGATCTCAATCCGAAAACCATGCTGCGCCTGCTCGATGGCGGGGCCCAGGGCATCGTCCTGCCGATGATTGAATCGCCCGAGCAGCTCGCCGAGAGCATTCGCGCCTGCAAATACCATCCGCTGGGCAGCCGCAGTTTGAATGCCGGACGCCCCGGGACATTCGGCAAGCACAGCCTGGCTGAGTACATCAGCTTGGCCAACGACCAGATCATGCTGGTGGCGATGATCGAAAGTGCCGAAGGGGTGCGACGCGCGGCTGAGATTGCCGCTGTGCCAGGCCTGGACCTGATCCTGGAAGGTGCTGCCGATTTATCGCAGTCGCTGGGCATGCCCTGGCAGATCGACCGGCCAGAAGTGCAGCAAGCGCTGCTCGCCAGTTGGCAGGCAGCCACTGCTGCGGGCGTGCCGTACTGCGCCATTCCACGCCAGCCTGGCGACCATGAACGCTGGTTGGCTCGGGGCGTAAATAGCTTTGTTTTGGGGGACGAACGCGGCATCGCCTTTCGCGCCCTTCAGGCCAGATTGGCCACCATTTCAGTAGAAGGAAAGTAATCGAATGAACCTCAGCACAATGGCCGCCGATAAGGTGATGCAGGATCTGCTTGATTGCTTGCTGGCAGAACATTTTTTCGGCACCGAGCCGCTGCAACTGGTTACGCCTGCGCAATGGCAATCAGCTCAGCAACAGACACCGCCCTTTACCGGCCTGAGCGCCGGGCAAGGTATTTGGGAATGGTGTTGCGAAGCGGATGAGCAGCGTTTCATCGTCGTGGCACTGCGTCCGGGCATCACCCAGCAATGGGAGAAAGTACCGGGGACGCCGGTTTTGACCCGTCATGGCGACACACTGACGGAGCTGTCACCGGAAGACTTCATGACGCTGGTGTTGGCCGGGATGACCGATCGTTACCCGGGTAATGAGAAGGGCTTTGCGCTGTTTCAGGATGTCCTGCGCACCAGCGTTCAGCAAACCGAGTTGTCTCTGAGCCATAAGGTCGACACCGAGCGCTTGCTGGAAAAGAACAATTGGGATTTCTTCCTGACGATGGAGCAGTGGGCTTCCCTGCGCGATCGTCCCTATCATCCCTTGGCCAAAGCCAAGCAGGGGTTGAGCGAGACCGAGTATCTGCACTATCAGGCGGAGTTTGCCCGTCCGGTGGCGCTTAACTGGGTCGCGGTAGCCAACACACTGCTGCAATGCGGTGACGGCGTTACGGACTTGCAGCAGAGCTATCCTGCGCACTACCTGTTGCCGCAGGCGCTGCAGGCCAGTCTGCAGCAAGAAATGCAGAAGCGTGGCATTGCCGACAGCCATATCGCGTTGCCGGTTCATCCGTGGCAGTTTGAACACGTGTTGCAAGCCCAGCTCGGTGCCGCCTTCGCCAAGGGTGACTGCCAGCGCCTGGACTTCACTGAAGGCGATTTTTTCGCCACCTCGTCGTTGCGCTCGATGACCCCTTGCTTCAACAGCGCCGACTATCTCAAATTGCCGATGGCCATCTATTCACTGGGTGCCTCGCGGTATTTGCCCGCGGTGAAAATGATCAATGGCGGTCTGAGCGAGACGCTGCTGCGCCAGGCACTGGGCAAGGATCAAACCCTGCAACAGTCGCTGCACCTGTGCGACGAGAGCAAATGGTGGGCGTTCATGCCGCCCGACGCCACACTGTTCGATGAAGCGCCGCGGCATCTGGCGGCCATGGTGCGCGGCTATCCGCCAGCGCTGCTGGAGGATGCCGATTGTCGTCTGATACCCATGGCCGCGCTGGCAACGCCGTTGCCCGACAGCAACCGGCACTTCTTCGATGACTGGATGCATTACCGCAACCTGACAGCCGATGCCACGTCAGTGATGACGCTGTTCCGCGAACTCTGCCACAGCTTCTTCGACATCAACCTGCGGATGTTCCGTCTCGGCATGCTCGGTGAAGTTCACGGGCAGAATGCGCTGCTGGTGTGGAAGGCCGGTTATGCCCAGGGCCTGCTGCTGCGCGATCACGATTCATTGCGCATCTACGTGCCATGGCTGGAACGCAACGGCATGGCCGATCCGGTTTACCGGCTGAAGAAAGGCCACACCAACACGCTGTATCACGAACGCCCGGAAGATTTGCTGTTCTGGTTGCAGACGCTGGGAATTCAGGTCAATCTCCGCGCGATTATCGATACGCTCGCGCAGATCTACTCTATCCCTGCCACAAAGTTGTGGACAGCAATGGGCGAGGTGCTGAACGAGCTGATCGACACCATTGATTTTGACGCTGACGCCCGGACCATGCTCAAACAACAGTTGTTCGAGTCGCCTCATTGGCCACAGAAGTTATTGCTGACGCCAATGATTGAACGTGCCGGCGGCCCGGGCAGCATGCCGTTTGGCAAAGGCGAAGTGGTAAACCCCTTTCACAGGCTGACTCGTGAAGCATGAAAACCCGCTAAAACCCTCCAGGCGCACACTGTTGCGCCTGTCCCTGGGCCTGCTCGCATTCAGGTCGCTCACTCCAAAGTTCGCGCAGGCGAGTGCTGCCCCTTTGCGGGTGATCACCCTGTTTCAGGGGGCTACCGACAGTGCCGTGGCGCTCGGGGTAATCCCCTGCGGCATCGTCGACTCCTGGAGCGAGAAACCGACTTATCGCTATTTGCGCTCCGCGTTGGAGCATGTCCCCCATGTCGGGCTGGAGACCCAGCCCAGCCTGGAGGACATCGTCCTGCTGAAACCAGAGGTGATCATCGCCTCGAGTTTTCGTCACCAACGTATTGCACCGCTACTCAACCAGATCGCCCCGGTGGTGATGCTGGAGGAAGTATTTGAATTCAAAAAGACCCTGGCGCTGATGGGCGCTGCACTGCACCGCCAGCAAGCGGCCATGGATATTCTGGCGCAATGGCAGCAACGAGTTGCGCAATTGCGCCAGCAGCTGCAGGCCAAATTTGCCGGACGCTGGCCACTCACGGTGTCGATTCTGGATATTCGTGAAGACCACATCCGCAGTTATCTACCCGTCAGCTTCGCCGGCTCCGTGCTCAGCGAACTGGGCTTCAACTGGAGCGAGGCCAGCCGCGAGGCGAAAGGGGTGTCGCTGAAACTCACCAACAAGGAGAGTCTTCCAGTGGTGAATGCCGAGCTGTTTTTTGTTTTCATGCACGGGTCGAGCGCGGCGGTGCAGCGCAACTATGAAAGCCTGGTGCAGCACCCGTTGTGGAAGCAAATGCGCGCGCCGCAGCAGCATCAGGTCTGGCAAGTCGACGGTGTAGCCTGGAGCCTGTCGGGCGGGATGCTCGGGGCGAACCTGATGCTCGACGATATTGCGCGCATGGCAGCAACGGATACTGCCTCATGAGCAAGAGTTTGAAACTGGGGGTCGCGGCGATAGCGCTGCTGGTGTGCAGTGTCTTGAGCCTGGCCGTCGGCGCAACCTGGATTCCGCTGTCGCAGGTGGCCGCGGCCTTTGTCCATCCGGATGCCTTGAGCGACAGCCATACACTGGTGACCACCACGCGCCTGTCCCGGACCTTGATGGCCATCGCCGTGGGTGCCAGCCTGGCGGTGGCCGGGGCATTGATGCAGGCGCTGACCCGCAACCCGCTGGCCTCTCCCGGGCTGTTTGGAGTCAATGCCGGGGCGACCTTCTTTATCATCCTGTTTTCCTCGATCTTCTCTTTGTCATCACCGGATGCCTGGTTGTGGTGCGCGTTCCTCGGTGCCGCGGTTGCCGGTTGTCTGGTGTGGCTGATTGGCAACATGGGGCAGGGCAGTCTGAGCCCGCTGCGCATCGTGCTGGCCGGCGCTGCGATTGCCGCGCTGTTTTCCGCCTTCAGCCAGGCGCTGCTGGTGGTCAATCAGGATGGACTGGACACCGTGTTGTTCTGGATGGCTGGCTCGCTGACCGAACGCAGCCTGTCGATCGCCGCGCCGCTGCTGATGTGCAGCTTGCTTGCATTGCTGGGATCACTGTTGGTGGCGGGGCAGGTCAATGTGTTGAACGCCGGGGAGGAAATCGCCACCAGTCTCGGGCAGCGCACCGGCTTGATTCGTCTGCTGCTGAGCGTGCTGATCGTCTGTCTGGCGGGCAGTGCCGTGGCGTTGGCCGGCAGCATCGGCTTCATTGGCCTGTTGGTGCCGCATATGGTGCGCAAAGGGTTGTCCATCGATCATCGCTGGCTGCTGCCGGGCTCCGCGTTGCTCGGCGCGATCCTGCTGCTGCTGGCCGATACTCTGTCGCGGGTGTTGATTCTGCCTCAGGAGGTGCCGGTGGGCGTGATGACCGCACTGTTTGGCGCACCGTTCTTTATTCTCCTTGCCCGTCGTGGAGGCCGTTATGGATAAGGTGCTGACCTGGCGCCGTGGCGGATTTTCCCGGCGGATCAATCTATCTACCTTGTCGCGGCTGGGGCTGGCACTGGCGATTACCTTGCTGGTGGTCCTCGGCTCGCTCTCCTTGGGAAAAGTCACGTTGTCGCCCCTGGCGGTGCTGCGGATTCTGTTTTCCAGCGAGGACCCGAGCCTGACGTTTATCGTCGAGCAACTGCGTTTTCCGCGCATTGTCCTGGCCGCGCTGGTCGGTGCCGCGCTGGCGATCTCCGGGCTGATCCTGCAAGGCATCATCCGCAATCCGCTGGCGTCGCCTGATCTGCTGGGGATTACCAGCGGTGCCAGTGCCGCGGCGGTGCTTTACCTGTCGTTTTTTTCCGTGGCCCTGGGCCAACAGTTCCTGCCCCTGGCGGCGATGCTCGGTGCGGGGCTGGCTACGCTGGCGATCTATCTGCTGGCCTGGAAGCAGGGCGCATCGCCGCTGCGGCTGGTGTTGATCGGGGTGGGCGTCTCGGCGATGTTGACGGCTGCCACCACCTTCATCCTGGTGTTCAGTCCGCTGACCACCACGCTGTCGGCCTACGTCTGGCTGACAGGCAGCGTCTACGGCGCCAGCTGGCCCGAACCCCTGGCGCTGGCTGGCTGGTTGTTGGGGATTTTCCCGCTGTTGGTGCTGCTTGCCCGTCAGGTAATGGTGCAACAACTGGATGACAGCCTGGCCCAGGGCATCGGCGTTCGCGTTCAGTGGCTGCGGGCCGGGTTGTTGCTGGTAAGTGTGGCGTTGGCCGGTGCGGCCATTGCCTGGGGCGGGGCGATTGCCTTTGTCGGCTTGATTGCCCCGCACATTGCCAAACGCCTGGTCGGGCCCGGTTTCGCCGGTCAGGCAGTGATGGCGGCATTGACCGGGGCGATCCTGGTGATGCTGGCGGATCTGGCCGGACGCACGCTGTTTTTGCCACTGGATTTGCCGGCGGGAATTTTTGTTGCGGTGCTCGGCACACCGTTTTTTCTTTATCTGTTGATCAAGCAGCGTCATTAAGGAATTCAACGCATGACGTCGATTGCAAGTCGCGGCCTGACCCTGAGTTATCAGCGCCAGGTAATTATAAATGAGCTGGACCTGCAACTGCCCCAGGGCAAGGTCACGGTGCTGATTGGCAGTAACGGGTGTGGCAAAAGCACCTTGCTCAAATCCTTTGCCCGATTGCTCAAACCGACTCAAGGCTCGGTGATTCTCAACGGCGTGGATATCCAGCACAAATCCACCGCAACCGTGGCCCGGGAATTGGCGATTTTGCCGCAGACGCCCACGGCACCGGAGGGCATCAGCGTCCGCCAGTTGGTGGCCCTGGGTCGTTACCCGTATCAGAGCTGGATGCAGCAGTGGTCGGCTGAAGACGAAGCCATGGTCAAGCGTGCGCTGAGCCAGACTGGCCTGGAGGCGCTGGCCGATCGGCCGGTGGATGCGCTTTCCGGCGGGCAACGCCAGCGTGCGTGGATTGCCATGACGCTGGCCCAGGATACCGGCATCGTGCTGCTGGATGAGCCGACGACCTTTCTCGATCTGGCGCACCAGATTGAAGTGCTGGATTTGCTGCGCGACCTTAACCGGCGCGAGAACAAAACCATCGTCATGGTGTTGCACGACCTCAATCTGGCCTGTCGCTACGCCGACCATATGGTCGCGGTGCATAACCGCGGCGCCTTTGCCCAGGGGCGGCCCGAGGAAGTCTTGACCGAAGCGTTGGTCAAGACGGTGTTCGACCTCAATTGCCGGATTATCCCCGATCCATTCTTCGGTACGCCGATGTGCATTCCGTTTGGCCGGGAACTGCCGCAATGAGTCTGGCCCGGCATTTCACTGCGCCAGAGTGGGCAGTGCTTGGCGCAGGGCTGCGCCTGAAGGAATCGGCAGAGCGCGATCCGCTACGTTCGCTGATGGCACGGGCCTTGTTGCAAGAGGATGTCTGCGAGCGTCTGCTGGACGAGCTGACGCCGGTTATCGGCTCACCCTCGCGCAAGGTCACCGCCTCGTTGCTGGGCAAACGGTTGTCATTTCTGGCAACCGGCGCGTGTTTGTACGCCATGTCGGTGTACGACAAAGGGCTGCTGCTGTCGCTGGACAACACGGTGATCGAATACGGGCACGACGAGGGGCTTTGGACTTCTTCGATGCCGCTCCATCAAGAGCTGCCGTTTGCCTATGCGGCCGGTGAACGGGATGCCTGGCGCGAAGCCATTGTGCACTCACTGTTTGCCGGATTGCTGCAACCGCTCTGGCAAACCTTCTACAGCGTCAGCGGCGTTTCCCGGCGTATTTTATGGGACAACACCGCCGTGCGGGTGTATTCGCTGTATGAAAAGCGCATGGCAAAGATCGAGGAGCCGCAGATACGCGAACGTCATGAAGCGGATTTCAGCTGGCTGTTGACCCAGGCAGAACCTGCCTTGTTTGGCCTTGATTACAATCCGCTGAGCCATTTTCGCCTTCCGCCCACGCTGGTGGATGATGGCCAGCGGAGCATTCGCTTTCGTCGAACCTGTTGCTTCTACTATCAAGCCAGCGAGCCGGTTGAATACTGTTCGACCTGCCCATTGTTACGCCCGAGGAAATGCCGTTGAATGACCGGATAGCGCCGCGCCGCCAGCTTGTCAGCGATGAGTTGCTGGGCGAGTACCGCAAGATCGCTTCATCGACCATCGGCCATCTGACCGGCAGTGGTTACCTGCGGGGCATCAAACCGTTGTTCAACGACATCCGCATGGTCGGCAATGTGGTCACGGTTAAAGTCTTTACCCCCGACGGCAGCGTCCTGCGTGAGGCACTGTTGCTCAGTCAGCCGGGTGACGTTCTGGTCATCGAGTGCGTTGGCGATGCTGAATGTGCCTGTTGGGGCGAATTGCGCACCCTGGCCGGATTGATCAAAGGGCTGGCCGGGGTGGTGGTGTCGGGTGCCGTCACCGATGTCAGTGCATTGCGTCTGCATAAACTGCCGGTGTTTTGCCGCGGGGTCAGCGCCTTCACCACCCGCAGCCTGGGCTTGCAGGGAGAGGTCAACCAATCGATCAGCGTCGGTGAAATCCAGGTGCAGCCAGGGGACATTGCCATCGGTGACGATGACGGGGTGTTTATCCTTGATGCACAAACGGCCCAGGCCTTACTTCCCGATTTGTTGGCCAAAGAGCAGATGGACCAGGTGCGCCGGAAGGAGTTTTTGCAGCGGCTGAATGCGACAGCCGGGAGACAAGGCTGAACGGCTGGCAATCCTCGGCCCGGATTCAGAGCAGCCCTCTCTTGATCGCCTGTATCACCGCCGCCATTTTGTTTTTAACGCCCATCTTGCTTATCGCGCTCTGAATATGGAAATTCACGGTGCGTTCCGATAGTTCGACAATAAAGGCGATTTCCGCTGCGGTTTTGCCTTCGGCCGACCATCTGAGAACTTCTCTCTCCCGTGGCGTCAACCGACTCCGTTGACGCCACGTGGTCAACAGGCTTTCCACCAACAGCGCGTGGGTTCGATAGGTGAGCCACAACATCGATCCGGCTTTTTCATAAAACTCATGGGGAGTGATCACCTGGCTTCGGACGAAGCAGAAAATGCTGGTGATGCCGCGGGGATCGTGTACGGCTTGCGAGAAGCCATGCTGCATTCCAAAGTCGCAAAGATCGTTCCAAAGCGCCGGAAGGGGAGAGAACAACGACCTTGACCACAACACGGGTAGCACCGAGTGCAGGCAGTGCTCAATCACCGGATTGCCCTGGTGGTCGTAGTTCGATTTGAAGTGTTGGTTCCAGGTTTCAGGAAAGCTGTTCCTCTCAAGCGGCGCAGCTGAAGAGGGATCGTCCGGAATCACGACCAGCATCGAGCAGTATTCAAATCCGAACTCCGCGACACATGACTGAAAATCTTCGAAAATAGCATTTTCATTGTGCCCTGAATCCCTGTGTGGCACTTGATCGGTTGCCCAACATCCCATGGTTATCACCCTTGTTTCGGAATATTCCTACGGATTGAATCCATTTCGATAGTAGGAAAAAACAGGGCTTTATGGAAGGTTGTTACAAAAAATAATACTCGAGACCTGTCAAACTTGACAGTAGACAACCACCATTTGTTCCGGGAACACTACAAGTGCGAACGGCGCGATTAATCAGCTTCGTTATCAGTTTTGCGCCAGTGCAAACAGGCCGCAGCCAATAGGGAAGGTCGGATAAGTGAGGGAGTGAGGAATGGTTGTGGATGATATTTTGGCGATGGGCGACATGATGCGGGCTTGTTTTGTGTTCAAGCGATTTATTGATGACTCTGTTACCGCAGCTCAGTCATATAGCCCGCTGCTGATCAGCAAGCAACGCGCGCAAGAAATACAGGCCGCTGCCGAACTGTTGCGTCAGGCGCTGGGGGTGCTTGAGCCTAAAATACAAGCGTTACTGGAGCGAGCTCAGCAGGCTGAGGCGCCGCAGAGCAGGTCATGAGTGGGGCGCTTTTCTACCCGGCCAGGCTCGAGCATAAGTCGCTGCGCGTTTTTATCGCTGGGGCGGACAAAGCAAAACCGTGTTGAAGGGCGTGTAGCAGGTTCTTGGTGATGATAGGGCTCACGGGTAAGTTTTGGAATGCTGGGTTTGCAAGTAGAAAAAACCCGAAAATTTCTCGGAAATAACAATAAATCAATATATGGCTGCTCCTGAAATTGACAGGGCATGCAAGTCGCTAGTGTGATCTTCGATAAAGCCAACATCGAACGTACTCACGGCAGTAGATACGAGGTTGGCATTGAATGAAGCAGGTTCCGGATGTGCAACGATGAGGTAGATATTCATTATCGATGATGATCTCCAAGGCCTTGGGGCCTAATGTTGAAACATCGGATTTGTATGCCAATGGTTTCGATGCATGCGAATACCCTAGACACTTCCAGAAGCGCAAGAACGAACACCGATTCGACGTACAGGCGGAGCAGCGCTTCGGTTACGAAAATTCAGGGCTGGCAATGGAGGTGAATCGCGAACTTGCGGCCATTCACTGGGCCGACCTCTGATTGTCTATTTTTCGCTGTGGGTGGCGTAAAACCGAAATGGCGTGAGCGGCCTGAATCCCTGTGGGAGCGGGCTTGCCCGCGAAGGACGCAAGCCCCATGTCAGCGGAGGTCGCAGATTCGGTAGGTGGCTGTCGCCGTTGCCAGGACCTGGCCGGCTTCGTTGATCAGCCGACCCGAGGTGAAGCAGATCGCGCCCTTTGCATGATCGACCCGGCCCCATCCGATAATTCGACCTGGCGATGCGGGGCTGACGAAATTGGTTTTCGATTCGATCGTCACCGCGATTTGGTTGGTCGGCAAGTTTGCGTATACGGCAGGTCCCATGCAGTCGTCCAGCATGGCCGAGAGCATTCCGCCCTGAATATTGCCCATTGGATTGGTTAACGAAACCGCGGCGTCAAACTCGATATGCGCTTCGCATTGGTCATCATCGTAATCGACGAATTTCCAACCCAGCAAGATGGCGGCATTCGGCAACGGAAGTTCACCAGTGACTACTTTCCAAAATAACGCGTCGCGATTCATGGTTGGCTACCTTCGACTGTGGAGCAATTGGGATGTCTTACACCGGTGCTATACGTACCGACCTGAAAGCACTGCAAACGTGAATCCAAGTAAAGACAGAATCACTAGCAAAACACTGCTTCGGATAGGCGTCGGTGCATTGGTTTTCTTTCGCACATAGCTGGCCACCGTTACGGGAGGGGAGAGGGCAATCAGGCAGAACAACTGAAATACGATCAGTTGGACAAACGCCCCATTGGCGGAGAACAACCAGTACAGGAGGAAAAATCCCGCCAGCGCCAGCGCCAACCAAGCCGCCCCGGTGACCTTGATCAGCGCCAGGAGCAGCACCTGAGTACGTGGTTCGACTTCGCTCCAACGACGGCCAATAGCGATGCCGTGGTAGGGCATGAAGTCAGACCGCTTCAAGTAAGCAATTGAGAAAGCTAAAACGATCAGAAAAGCCAGCGAGTAGCTGACGAGCGCGAGCCAGGCAAACATGTTCATAACAAGGTCTCCAATCAGTCTGACAGGGGACACGATTGACTATCGTGCAACGCCTGTTTGAAAGACTGCGTCCTGACTGAAGTTTTCATATCGGTCACCTCGTTCGAAAGCCTGTCTGGCCCGAGCACGATCTAACCTAATTTGTGGTTTGACGGTTGTCTACTGTCAGAAATAACAGGTGTGCATCCTCGCACTCGCTCCGCAGACCATGTTTTTTTGCATAACGGATCGTGTTTTTTTACGCGGTATTATTTTGCCAGCACCCACCTATACTCGGGGTCGTCTGCTTTGATCCAGGCCCGCACAGCAATAACAACGGGAACACAGGCTGCACCCATCTACCCGTTCCGGCGCTCGCGCCGCCTATAGCGAGTCACCCAGCACCAACGCTGGGGTTGTCTGATATTTCTGATCAAATTTTGACCCGCTGGCCCGTACTAGACTTTCGTATAGTGTTGTCGTTTACGTAAACGTAATAGTGTCTGCAGCGCCATAACCAATAAAAACAATCAAGGTTAGAGGGCTCCACATGTCACCAGAGATCGTGTTGGAAACGCGTGGCTTGACCAAGGAATTTCGCGGTTTCACCGCAGTGGATTCGGTCGATCTACGTGTGCAGAAGGGGCATATCCACGCACTGATCGGACCCAATGGGGCCGGCAAAACTACCGTCTTCAATCTCCTCACCAAGTTCCTCCCGCCCACTCGTGGCGAGATCCTCTACCTGGGCCAGCCGATCACCCGTTTCAAACCCAATGAAATTGCGCGTCTGGGCCTGGTGCGGTCCTTCCAGATATCCGCGGTGTTCGGCCACATGAGTGTGGTGGAGAACGTTCGGGTGGCGCTGCAGCGCAAGCTGGGTAACTCCTTTCACTTCTGGAAGTCCGAGCGCAGCCTCGATGCCCTTAATGAGCAGGCTCTGCAGATGCTGGAGGAAGTCGGTCTGCTCGACTATGCCGACACCCTGACCATCGAATTACCCTATGGCCGCAAGCGCGCCCTGGAACTGGCCACGACTCTGGCACTGGATCCCACGGTGCTGCTGCTCGACGAACCGACCCAGGGCATGGGCCGCGAAGACGTGAACATGGTCATTGGCCTGGTGCGCCGTGCCGCTGTAGGGCGCACGGTGCTGATGGTCGAGCACAACCTCGGAGTGGTCAGCGAACTGTGCGACCGCATTACCGTGCTGGCCCGTGGTGCGATTCTCGCCGAAGGCGACTATGCCAGCGTTTCCGCCAATCCGCTGGTGCGCGAGGCCTACCTGGGCAGTGAAGCCACCTGCCTCGAGGGGGCTCACCCATGAGCAGTCTGCATAACCCGGATTTCGAGCAGCTGCGGGTCGGCGACCTGCATGCCTTCTATGGCGAATCGCACATTCTGCATGGCATCGATCTGCAGGTGCGGCGTGGTGAACTGGTCACCCTGCTTGGGCGCAACGGCTCGGGGCGTTCCACCACCCTGCGCGCAATCATGAATATGGTAGGCCGGCGCACCGGTTCGATCGTGGTCAATGGCAACGAGACCATCGGTCTGGCCGCGCACCTGATCCCGCGTCTGGGCGTCGGCTACTGCCCGGAAGAGCGCGGTATTTTCGCCAGTCTCAATGTCGAGGAAAACCTCCTGCTGCCACCGATGGTGCGTAGCGACGGCATGAGCCTCGACGAAATCTACGAGATGTTCCCCAATCTTTACGAGCGGCGTTTCAGCCAGGGCACGCGTCTGTCCGGCGGCGAGCAGCAAATGCTGGCCATGGCTCGGATTCTGCGCACGGGCGCCAATCTGTTGCTGCTGGACGAGATCACCGAAGGCCTGGCCCCGGTGATCGTGCAGAAGCTGGCCGAGGTGCTGCTCAAGCTCAAGAAGAAGGGCCTGACCATTGTGTTGGTGGAGCAGAACTTCCGCTTCGCCGCACCGCTTGCAGACCGCCATTACTTGATGGACCACGGTCAGATCGTGGAGGAAATCAGCGCCGCTGAACTGGAGTCGAAACAAGAGCTCCTGCAGAACTGTCTCGGCGTCTGAGACCCGTTTTACCCCTGGCTACATCTATGTCGGCGCGGCTCCAGGGCTGCCGGCACGGGGTTGCTTTGCCCGGAACAACAACAATAACTATGGAAAGTGGGTGAACTAGATGAAGGTTTTTCAGAAGACTGCACGCGCCATTCTCGTCTCCAGCCTGATCGCCAGCGCCGCCCAGGCACAGGTCAGCGACGACGAGGTCCGAATCGGCTACCTGGCCGATATGTCCGGGACTTACCGCGACCTCTCCGGCCCCGGTGGTCTGGAAGCGCTGAACATGGCCGTCGAGGACTTCGGCGGTCAGGTCAACGGCAAGAAAATCGTGGTGTTCAGTGCCGATGACTTGAACAAGCCGGATGTCGGCGCCAACACCGTGCGCCAGTGGGTCGATGAGCGCAATGTCGACATGGTCACCGGCATGGTGGCGTCCTCGGTGGTGCTGGCGGCGAGCAAGGTGGTGGAGCAGGCCGGCAAACTGGCGCTGATTTCCGGCGCGGCGGCGTCCAGTCTGACCAATGAATTCTGCTCGCCCAATCACATCCACTGGACCTACGACTCCTACGCGCTGGCCAACGGCACCGCCAAGGCCGTGCTCGCTTCCGGGGGCAAGAACTGGTTCATCCTGACGGCCGACTATGCCTTCGGTCATGCGATGGAGTCGGACATCACCAAGGTCGTCGAGGCCGATGGCGGCAAGGTGGTCGGCAAGGTTCGCCACCCGTTCCCGAGCAGCGATTTTTCTTCCTACATCTTGCAGGCCCAAGGGTCTGGCGCGGATGTGATTGCCTTTGCCAACGCCGGTTCCGATACCGTCAATTCGCTGATGACCGCCAGCCAGTTCGGCATTGCCCAGTCCGGGCAGAAGCTGGCCGGCATGGTGGTGTTCCTCAACGACATCCACGCCATGGGCCTGGAAGTGACCCAAGGGCTGATGCTGACCACCGGCTGGTACTGGGACATGAACGACGACAGCCGCGCCTGGGCGCAGCGCTACTTCAAGCGCACCGGCAAGATGCCGGGCATGGTGCCGGCGGGTATCTACTCGGCGACCATGAACTACCTGAGCGCGGTCAAGGCCAGCGGCAGCGATGATGCGCAGGCGGTGCGGGCGCAGATGGTGGCGACCCCGGTCAACGACATGTTTGCCAGGAACGGCACGATTCGCGCCGATGGCCGCATGGTCCACGACATGTATCTGGTCCAGGTCAAGACTCCGGCCGAATCGAAGGGGGAGTGGGACCTGTACAAGATCGTTCGGACCATTCCGGGGGAGGAAGCCTACCGCCCGCTGGCCGAAAGCAAGTGCAAGCTGCTGACGAAAAGCTGATCGGCATGTGACTCCAGCTACTTACCCGGCTGCCGGCAGCCGGGTGTCACGGACTTTCAGCGGGTGGTAAATCATGACTATCGTATTCGGTATTCCCCTGAGCGTACTGTTCGGCCAGGTACTCCTGGGGCTGATCAACGGGGCTTTCTATGCCTTGCTCAGCCTGGGCCTGGCGATCATCTTCGGGCTGCTGCGGATCATCAACTTCGCCCATGGTGCCCAGTACATGCTCGGTGCCTTCACCGCGGTAATGGGGCTCAACTACCTGGGCGTGAACTATTGGGTCGCGCTGGTGCTGGCGCCGTTGCTGGTCGGCGTCCTCGGCATGCTCATCGAGCGCGGTCTGCTGCGGCGGATTGCCGGTGAGGATCACCTCTATGGCCTGCTGCTGACCTTTGGCCTGGCGCTGATCGTCGAGGGCTCCTTCGTCAAGCTGTTCGGTGTCTCCGGGTCTTCCTACCCGATGCCGGAGCTGCTCAAGGGCGGCTATAACCTCGGCTTCATGTTCCTGCCTACTTACCGCGCCTGGGTAGTAGTGGCCGCGCTGGTCGTGTGTCTGGTCACCTGGTTCATGATCGAGCGCACTCGTCTGGGCTCCTACCTGCGTGCCGGTACCGAGAATCCGAAGCTGATGCAAGCGTTCGGCATCAACGTGCCGCTACTGATCACCCTGACCTATGGCTATGGCGCAGCCCTGGCGGCGTTCGCCGGTGTGCTGGCCGCGCCGATCTATTCGGTCACGCCGACCATGGGCGCCAACCTGCTGATCGTGGTGTTCGCCGTGGTGGTGATCGGCGGCATGGGTTCGATCATGGGCGCCATTGTCACCGGTCTGGCCATGGGTCTGATCGAGGGGGTGACCAAGGTTTTTTATCCTGAGGCGGCCAACACCGTGGTGTTCCTGGTCATGGTGCTGGTGTTGCTGGTTCGTCCCGCGGGACTGTTCGGAAAGGAGGCGTAAACATGACGAGTCTGGAAATCAAGCAGGGCGCGCGGGTCCTGCAACCGCAAGTGGTCCAGGAGCGGCGTCAGGCCGCCATACGGCGCAAGCGTTGGTTCTATCTGGCACTGTTTGCCGTAGCGCTGGCCGCGCCGCTGGCGGTGTACCCGGTGTTCCTGATGAAGCTCCTGTGCTTCGCGCTGTTCGCCTGCGCCTTCAACCTGTTGCTCGGCTACGCCGGTCTACTGTCTTTTGGGCATGCAGCCTTCCTCGCCAGCGGCGGCTATGTCACCGGTTACCTGCTCAGCCACTACAGCGGCCTGGGGACCGAACTGGGCATTCTAGCCGGGAC
Source organism: Pseudomonas sp. LBUM1658 (assembly GCF_059716055.1). Classification (NCBI taxonomy): domain Bacteria; kingdom Pseudomonadati; phylum Pseudomonadota; class Gammaproteobacteria; order Pseudomonadales; family Pseudomonadaceae; genus Pseudomonas; species Pseudomonas sp. LBUM1658. The sequence goes on along the minus strand of NZ_CP166798.1, from coordinate 3,732,696 downwards.
CCTGGCATCCGCCGCGCTCGGGCTGCTGTTCGGTCTGCTGGCGATCCGGCGCCAGGGCATCTACTTCGCGATGATTACCCTGGCGTTGGCGCAGTTGGTGTTCTTCATCTATGTGCAGGCGCCATTCACCGGTGGCGAGAATGGTCTGCATGGCGTGCCCCGTGGCCGACTGCTTGGCCTGTTCGACCTGAACAACAACCTGACGATGTACTACTTCGTCCTCGCGGTGTTCGTGTTCGGCTACGCCGTCATCCAGCGCACCATCCACTCGCCCTACGGTCAGGTACTCAAGGCGATCCGCGAGAACGAGCCGCGGGCGATTTCCCTCGGGTACAACGTCGATGCGCACAAGCTGCTGGCCTTCGTCATCTCCGCCGCGCTGACCGGCCTGGCCGGCTCGACCAAGACGGTGGTGTTCCAGCTGGCATCGTTGACCGACGCTCATTGGCACATGTCCGGCGAGGTGATCCTGATGACCCTGCTCGGCGGAGTGGGCACCGTGCTCGGCCCGTTCGTTGGCGCCACAGTGGTGGTCACCCTGCAGAGCTACCTGTCCAACGGACCGCTGGGGGAGTGGGTGCACGTGATCCTCGGCATGATCTTCGTCATCTGCGTGCTGCTGTTCCGGGTCGGCATCGTCGGCTGGGTGCTGAAGCTGGCTCGGCGCAATTTCTAGGGCTTGACGCTCCCCCTGTAGGAGCGAGCTTGCTCGCGATGGTCGTTAACGATGACGCGTGCTTTCTGAATACACGCGGCACCCTTGAGTTCATCGCGAGCAAGCTCGCTCCTACAAGGACGTTAACGATGGCGCGTGCTTTCTGAATACACGCGGCGCCCTTGGGTCCATCGCGAGCAAGCTCGCTTCTAAACCGAAGAAAATCCAGTTATCTAATAAGAAGAGAGATTTATGCACGTCATTCGTTCTGCCTGTGTTTTTCTGTTGCCCGGCGTTGCCGGCGCTATTGGGGTCTGTTCTCCCGCTTCGGCTGAGTTCCTCGCCGATAGCAAGGCCAGTCTGGATATGCGCAATTTCTACATGAACCGAGACTTCCGCCAGCCAGCAGCCCCACAAAGCAAGGGTGAGGAATGGGCGCAAGGATTCCTGCTGCGCTACGAGTCCGGTTACACCGAGGGGCCCGTGGGCGTCGGGGTCGATGCTCTTGGTCTGCTCGGCATCAAGCTCGATTCGAGCCCGGATCGCGCCGGCGCCACCGGCCTGCTGCCGCGTAGTGCCGACTCGAGGCGGGCACCCGATGAAAACAGCGAGCTTGGCCTGACCGCCAAGCTACGGGTCTCCAAGTCCACCCTCAAGGCGGGGACCCTGATTCCCAAGCTGCCGGTATTGCAGCCCAACGATTCGCGCCTGCTGCCGCAGACTTTCCAGGGTGGTTGGCTGAACTCGACGGATCTCGCTGGTCTGACTTTCGACGCCGGTCGCCTCACTCAGGTGAACCAGCGCGACTCGACCAACCGCGAAGACATGACGCTCATGAAAGGCCCACGGCGCAACATCGTGACCGGGGCAAAGTCCACCACCGACCAGTTCGACTTTGTCGGCGGCAACTATATGTGGAGCAAGGCGCTGAGCACTGGCTACCACTTTGCTGAGCTGGACGATCTGTACAAGCAGCATTACCTGACGCTGGTGCATGTGTTGCCGGTTACCGAGGGGCAGGCGCTGAAATCCGATCTGCGTTGGGCCCGTTCGACCGATGATGGCAGCAGCAATGTCGACAACCGAATGCTCGGCGCCATGTTCACCTACTCACTGGGCGCGCACGCCTTTGGCCTCGGCTACCAGAAAATGAACGGCGATACCGGTTTCGCCAACGTTCACGGCACCGACCCGTATCTGGTCAACCTGTTGCAGATCAACGACTTCGGCAATCAGGACGAACGCTCCCTGCAAGCCCGTTACGATTTCAACTTCGCCGGCCTCGGCATTCCCGGCCTGACCTTTATGACCCGCTATGTAAAAGGCGACCAGGTCGATCTGGGGGCAGCTTCGGGAACCGGCAAGGAGTGGGAGCGTAATACCGACATCGGCTACGTGATCCAGAGTGGCGCGCTGAAAAACGTCGGCATCAAATGGCGCAACGCGACCTATCGCTCGAGCTTTGCCAGTGAAATCGACGAGAACCGCTTGATCGTCAGCTATAGCTTGCCGATCCGGTAGGGCTGTCCCGTCACGTCACGCCCCATACCCGCCGCCGTTTTGGCGGCGGCATTGTTCGCTGATCTCGACAAACAGACGCGACGATCAAGGGGTATCAGTGGTGGTTACTTTGGCTGTACGTGAGAACAACGCCATTGCCTTGTCCCAGAAATTCCCACCCAGCACGAAAAAACTCGCGATCAACATCGCATCACTCAATAACTGAAGCTGCCAGATGTTGGGTCGCAACCCAGGCCAAAAATGATCGACGTAGGGTTCGAGTATCGATGAGATCAGCGGGAGGCAGAACATGATGACCCCAATCCAGTGCCGGGTGGGCCCGACCGTGCCGGTACTGGTGGGCAGGACTTTTTTGAAGTGACCCCAGATGAGCTGCTTCAGATGCTGGAATCCGGCTTTCCCCATGATGGTAATGGCGAGAAGCAGCAGCACTTTATTGGCAATGAACAGGGCACCGGTCAGCAGGGCGATTTTTGAGGTAGGTACGTCCAGCGCGGAGCTCAGCGGGATCAACAGCCAGGAAAATATAACGAGGCAGACTATCCCGACTCCGATGTTGAAGCGGAGTTTCTCATTGCGTGATGGGGAAGTATCAGGCGTGGTTTCCATCATTTCTCGGGCGTCAGGTAGTGTGGGTTTACCAGAGTGTAGATGGGAGTCGCAGAGTTGAAGGCGAGCCACTGAAAATTTCCCGGTCGATCAGGTGATCCACGATCCCCGGCGATTCAGGACAATCCCTGTCCCTCGCACACGCTGACCTCAGCCGCGCTATTGAGCGTCTATGCTGCTCTTACCCACCTCATACCTTTGCAACGACCTGCAAGGAGCAATCTATGGTCCCCACGTCCATCTCCGAGAAGACATTTTCCCATACGCTGCTGGATGTCCTGATTCGTGCCGGGCTGATTGCCGTTCTGGTGCTGTTCTGCTTCGAGATATTCCGTCCGTTCCGCGATCTGATGCTTTGGTCGCTGATCCTGGCGATCACCCTCTACCCACTGCAAGGCCGGCTCAAGGGCATGCTCGGCTACAAGGAAGGGCGCATTGCGACGCTGATCGTGGTGATCGCCATCGGTATCCTTATGGTGCCGATCTACCTGTTGGGTACCTCGATTGCCGATTCGGTCGAGCATGCGATGGGCATGGTCAAGAGCGGCGGTGTCCATATTTCGGCACCGGCCGTTTCAGTCGCCGACTGGTCGTTGGTGGGCAAGCCGCTGTATGGCATCTGGCTACAGGCCGCCACCGATCTTCCCGGTCTGACAGAGAAGTACATACCGCAGATCAAGGATGTCAGCCTGGTTTTGTTGAGCAAACTCGCCGGGGTCGGCATGGGTTTCCTGATGTTCATCTTCGCCCTGATCATCGCCGGGATCTTCATGGCCTATGGCGAGAGTGGCAGCCGCAGTGCGGTGCAGATCGCTTCGCGCATCAGCGGTCCGGCCAGGGGGGCGCAAATCGCCGGGCTGTGCACCGCGACGATCCGTGCGGTAGCGCTGGGGGTGGTTGGCATCGCCTTCATCCAGATGCTGCTGGTTGGCGTCGGCTTCGTGCTCATGGGCATACCCGGCGCCGGGCTGCTCGCTCTGGCGGTGCTGCTGCTCGGCATCATGCAGCTACCGGTGACCCTGATTACCCTGCCGGTGATCGTCTTCGTGTTCTCCACCGAGGGGGCCAGCACGGCGACCATTGTGTTCGCCATCTATGTCTTCGTCGCCGGCCTGGTGGATAACGTGCTCAAGCCACTGCTGTTGGGGCGCGGGGTCGATGTGCCGATGCCGGTGGTGCTGATCGGTGCCTTGGGGGGCATGGTCACCAGCGGCATCATCGGCCTGTTCATCGGCCCGGTGGTGCTTGCGGTCGGCTATCAGCTGTTCTGGCAGTGGGTGCAGGACCAGCCGCAAGGCAGCGCGCCAGACGACCAGCCGAAGATCTGACGGACCCATGTTTCCGTCATTACTCCTGATGGGGGTGCTGCTGATGGGGGGACTGGGCCTCAGTGGCTGCGTGCGCCTGGGGCCGGACTTCCAGGCGCCAGGCGAAGCGTGGATCGAACACTGGAACAGTCCTGCGCTCGCGCAGGCCAGCCAGCAGCGTCCACAACCCGATACGCGTGAGTGGTGGCAGGTCTTCGCCGATCCGGTCCTCGACCGTCTGATTGCCGAAACCGATGTCCACAATTCCAGCCTGAAGATTGCCGGCCTGCGGGTGATGGAAGCCCGTGCCCAGCTGGGCATCGCCCGAAGCGGACGTTATCCGCAACTGCAGCAGGCCAGCGCCGACAGCCTGTACTTCGACCGCAATCAATCCGGTGGGCGTAACCCCCAGGACAGCCATTTCTGGCAACACAGCGCCGGCTTTGACATCGGCTGGGAGCTGGACTTCTGGGGGCGCTTCAGTCGTGCCATCGAGTCGTCCGATGCCAGCTACTTCGCCGCCCAGGCCAACTATGAGGACGTGCTGGTGCTGCTGCGGGCCCAGGTCGCCGACACTTACTTCGCGCTGCGTACCACTGAAGCGCGTTTGCGGGTCGCCCGCGAGAATGCCGGGCAGCAAAAGCGCAGCTTCGAGATCACCGAGAAGCTGTTCAACAGCGGGCAGACTGCCGAGCTCGACCTGCAACAGGCCAAGACCCAGTACCTGGGGACCCTGAGCACCATTCCGGATTTCGAAGACCAGGTCCTGCGTACCCGTAATGCCCTGGCGGTGTTGACCGGCCGACCGCCCGGTGCGCTGGCGCAACTCGCCGAGCAAGAAGGGCTGATCCCGCTGGTGGACCGTGCGGTGCTGCAGGAGGTACCGGCCAATTTGCTGCTGCGGCGGCCGGACGTGCGCGCCGCCGAACTGAATGTCGCGGCCCAGTCCGCGCTTATCGGCGTTGCCGAATCCGATTTCTATCCGTCGCTGACCCTGCTGGGCAGCATCGTCTGGTCTACCACTTCATTGAGCGGCGCCTCCAACACTCTCGATCTCATCGGCGGCCCCAGCCTGCGCTGGAACCTGTTCGATCACGGACAGATCAGCAACAACGTGCGAGTGCAGGATGCCCGCTTGCAGCAGTTGATCGAGGTCTACCGCGACCAGGTGCGCCAGGCGGCGCGCGAGGCCGACGATGCCGCCAGCGGCCTGATCAAATCACTGGAGCGTGAGCGCATCCTGCGCGAGGCGGCATTGTCCGCCCAGCGTTCGCTGGTCCTGGCCAGCGCCCAGTACCGCGAGGGCTACTCGGACTTCCAACGGGTGCTGGATGCCCAGCGCGCATTGCTCGAGCAACAGGACAACTACCTGCTCAGTCGCGCCAGTGCCGTGAGCAATCTGATTGCCCTGTACAAGGCGCTCGGGGGGGGGTGGTACAGCGCTCGACCAAGAGTTGATCAAGCCACCCGCGAGCAGATGCAAAAACGCACTGATTGGGGCGATCTGCTGGATGAACCCGCAACCCCGAGTCCGACCCCATACAAGGTGAGCGACCATGAGTGAAACCTCGCAGCCGGTCCCCGAGGAGCCAGTCACTAAAGCGCCTGAACCTGCCGCCGACCCGGTGCGCAAGGGCACGAAGTGGGTGGTATTGCTGATCGGCCTGAGCCTGCTCTGGTACCTGCTGGCTGACCGCTTCACGCCCTATACGCAACAGGCACGGGTGCAGGCCTTTGTCATTCCGGTGGCCGCGGAGGTGGCGGGGCGGGTGACCAGTGTGCAGGTGCGCAACAATCAGGACGTCAAGGCCGGCCAGCTGCTCTTCGAGGTGGACCGGCAGTCGTACCAGATTGCCGTCGACCGCGCCCACGCCGACCTCGAGTCGACCCGCCGACAGATCGGTGCCAGCACCGCCGGTATTGCCTCGGCGCAAGCTTCCTTGCGGGCCGCCCAGGCCAATGAACTCAAGACACGCCAGGACAATCAGCGCCTTGAGGGCTTGTATCGCGAAGACCGCGGAACCATTTCCGTGCGCCTGCTTGAAGTGTCTCGTGCCAGCCTCGCACAGGCCGTCAGTCAGGTGGCGGCCGCCCGTGCCGAAGTTCAACGTGCACGTGAGCAAGAAGGTGGTAGCGAGGAAGACAACGCCCTGTTGCGCAGCGCTACCACCACCCTGGAAAAAGCCCGGCTGGACCTGGCCAACACCCAGATACGGGCACGCTCTGCGGGGTTTATCACCGATCTGCGCACCGATGTCGGACTGTTTGCCGCTGCCGGAAGTCCGGTGATGACCCTGATCGCCATCCACGATGTGTGGCTCAGTGCGGAAATGACCGAGAACAACCTGGGCCTGGTCAAGCTGGATACCCCGGTGGCGATTGTGCTGGATGCGCTGCCCGGCGAGATATTCGAGGGGCGTGTGCGTAGTGTCGGCTACGGTGTCAGTGTGGGGCAGACGCCGGCGCCCGGAACCTTGCCCAGCGTGCAGAACAGTCGCGACTGGCTGCGCCCGGCACAACGCTTTCCGGTGATTATCGAGTTTTCTCCAGAGGCATTGGCCACGCTGCGTGACAGTCGCGGTATCCGCGCCGGTGGGCAAGCGGAAGTCATGGCCTTCCCGACTCAAGGCAATCCGTTGAACCCCCTTGGCCGCCTGTTTCTATGGCTGATGAGTTGGCTGTCCTATGCGTACTGAACGCGCCCCCCGGGTTCAGCGGGCGTTGCGCCTGGCCACAGGCACTGCGCTGTGCCTGGCCGCCAGCTTCGGTCTGGGATTGCCGATTCCCTTTATCGCGCCGGTGCTTGGACTGCTGCTGCTTGCCACGCTCAATCGGCCACTGCCATTCAAGGCCGGATTGATGCTCGCACTGGCCGCTATGTTGACCACCGGCGTCGGCCTGCTGTTGATCCCCATCCTGCGTTATTACCCCTTCAGCGGGGTGCTGTTGATCGGCGCATGTCTGTTCCTGGCCTTCGGTTTTGGTTTGCGCGGCGGTAACAACCTGATCGTGACCTTTCTGGTGATGGGCCTGACCATGATCTCCTCGGCAGGGATCGCCGATTTCGGACTGGCGGCCATGGTCATCGGTGCACTGGTCAAGGGATTGCTCCTTGCCGTCACAGTGCTGGCCTTCAGTCATTGGCTATTTCCGGAACCGGCCAATGCGCCGTCGCCACCCGCGGCCCCGGCCCTGCCGGCGGAAGAGGTCGGCAGGGTGGCGCTGCGGGCAACTCTGATCGTGCTACCGACGTTCCTGCTGGCGCTGATCGATCCGGCCAGTTATCTGCCGATCATCTTGAAGGCCGTCAGTCTTGGTCAGCAGAGCTCGACGACGACCGCCCGCAACGCCGCTCGCGAATTGCTCGGCTCGACCCTGTTCGGCGGCCTGCTGGCGATCCTGTTCTGGTGCGCCCTCAGCCTGTTCGTGCATCTGTGGATGTTCTTTCTGTGGATGCTGCTGTTCGGTCTGCTGCTGGCGCGCAAGCTGTATGCCTTGAGCCCGACCCGGCAAAGCCCGGGGTTCTGGCTCAACAGCATGATCACCCTGATTATCCTGCTCGGTCAGTCGGTACAGGACAGCGCGGCCGGCAAGGACGTTTACACCGCCTTCGCTGTGCGCATGGGGCTGTTCATTCTGGTCACTCTATATGCCTGTCTGATGGTCCATCTGCTCGACCAACGCCAACCCGTGCGCCAGCCCGTCCGCTGAAGCGCTTTCCCGTGCGCGATAAACCTTTGGCGCGCAGCCCTTTGCAGTGTGGAAGAAGCGACTGAACGCGCTCAGGCTGGAAAACCCCAGGACCTCGGCGATTTGCGAGAGTTTCAGATCGGTCTGGCGCAGGTACTTGCAGGCCAGATCGAGCTTGGTCTGGGTCTTGATGGCCTGGAAAGTGGTGCCGCTGCCGGCCAGCTTGCGCTGCAAGGTTCGCCGGCTCTGCAACTGGTTGAGCGCTACCGCTTCCAGCGGTGCACCGTTGCTGGCCAGGAGCTTGCGCACCGAATCCTCGGTGGCCAGCACCGGGCTTTTGTTGCGCCGCTGCTGGTTTTCCCGCAGGTAGCCGAGCAGCGCCGGCCTGGAGGAGGGCTGTTCTTCGCTCAGCGGCTGTTCCAGCACTTGCCGGCTGATCAGCAGGCCGTTGCACTCCTGATTGAAAAACACGTTTTGTCCGAACATTCGCACGTAGGACGCGCGGCTATGCGGTTCCCGACAGCGGAACATCACGCGCTCGGGAGACCATTGAGGGTAAAGGGCGCTACGCAACTTGCGGGTGATCAGGGCCAACCCCAGGTGCAGGACCTGAGTGTCGTCCAGTTCGCCTGCGGCGGTGATCTCGTAGTGCAGCGTGACCCCCAGCTCGTGTTGTTCCAGCTGCACAACGGCACCGGAGGACAGCAGATGGAAATAGCGTGACAGCCGCTCAAGCCAGTCGCCCAGGGAAGTCGCTTCGCTGACCAGGTCGAACAGAACCCCACCCAGCACGCCCATGCTTTGTCTCTGCGCCAGCAGCAGGCCGAAGTCTTCCCGGCCGGTTTCCCTGGCCGCCAGATCGAGAAACTGCACAACACTCTTAGCGGGGAGGAGGATTTCCAGTTGTTCCAGTGCCTGGACCGGGATCGCCGCGGCATGGGCGACCCGCCAGGGATCGCCGTGCAGGTCGGCGATCAACTCGCGAGCGCCATACAGGACGATGCTGCGGATACTGTGGGTAGTCATGGGCAACCTGCTGCCAAGGGTGATTGGCATAAAATATCAAATAAATGGCGCGTAATATCAAATAAATTCTCCGAGCCTCCCCAGAATACGACGTTCTAAAAACAAAAAATACTGAGCGGAGACGAAGCCATGCTGGGTTTGATGCAGGATCACCCACTGTTGATTTCATCGGTCCTGGAACATGCGCTCAAAGCGCATCCACAGGGCCAGATCGCCTCGCGCACTGTCGAAGGGCCGATGCATCACTGCCGCTATGCCGATATCGGCCGGCGCGCCAAACAGCTGGCCAATGCCCTGACTGCCCTGGATGTGCAGCCCGGCGAGCGGATCGCTACGCTGGCCTGGAACGGCTACCGGCACATGGAACTGTATTTTGGCGTGTCGGGCATGGGCGCGGTCCTGCATACCATCAACCCGCGACTGTTCCCTGAGCAGATCGAGTTCATTGCCAACCACGCCGAGGACCAGTACCTGTTCTTCGACCTGTCGTTCGCCGCGCTGGTCGAGCAGCTGGCACCCCGGATGAAGTCCGTCAAAGCCTTCATCGCCCTGACCGATCGCAGCCGGATGCCGGCTATCGAGGTGCCCAACCTGCTGTGCTACGAGGAGCTGATTCAGGACCAGAGTGACCAGTTCGTCTGGCCGGTTCTCGATGAGCGGGCCGCCTCGTCGTTGTGCTACACCTCGGGAACCACCGGCAATCCGAAAGGCGTGCTGTTTTCCCACCGCTCTTCGATCCTGCACTCCCTGGCGTTATGCACCCAGGACGGATTCGCTCTGTCATCGGCGGATTCGGCGTTGTTGGTGGTGCCGATGTTCCACGTCAATGCCTGGGGCATGCCCTATGCGGCGGCTATGAGTGGGGCCAGGTTGGTCCTGCCAGGGGCGGCGCTGGATGGTGAGAGCCTTTACCGGCTGATGCGTGACGAAGGGGTGACCCTGGCCCTTGGCGTACCCACGGTTTGGATGGCCTTGCAGCAATACGTCGAGGCCCATGAACTGGACCCGACGGGGGACCTACGGCTGAACCGGGTAGTGATTGGCGGGGCGGCAGCACCCCGGGCCCTGATCGAGACCTTTGAAAACCGTTTTGACGCGCGGGTGCTGCACGCCTGGGGCATGACCGAGATGTCGCCCCTAGGCACCGTCTGCAACCCGCTGCCCAAGCACCGCGATGCCACACTGGATGAGCGCCTGGATCTGCAGGCCAAGCAGGGACGGTCGTTGTTCGGGGTGTCGATGAAGATTGTCGATGCCGCGGGCGCCGAGCTGCCTCGAGACGGCAAGGCCTCCGGTCACTTGCTGGTCAAGGGTCCGTGGATTGCCAGTCAGTATTATCGGGGGGAGGGTGGGCCGATCCTCGATGACGCAGGCTGGTTCGATACCGGGGATATCGCCACTATCGACCCGGATAATTACATGCAGATCACTGACCGGGCCAAGGATGTCATCAAGTCCGGTGGTGAGTGGATCTCCTCGATCGACCTGGAAAACGCCGCGGTCGGTCATCCAGCGGTGGCGGAGGCCGCCGTGATCGGTATTGCCCATCCCAAGTGGCAGGAGCGGCCGTTGCTGGTCGTCGTCCTGAAAGCGGGTAAGATGGCCAGCAAGGAAGAACTGCTGGGTTTCCTGGAGTCCCGAGTAGCGAAATGGTGGTTGCCGGACGATGTGGCTTTCGTTGAGGCACTGCCACACACGGCGACCGGCAAGCTGCAAAAAATGAAGTTGCGCGAGCAGTTTCAGGACTATCGTTTAGCATGTCGATAGCCATCGATTTCCCGTCTCTTTCACGCAGTGCATCGTACTGTCGAGGCATCGCCGACATGGATCGCATAGAGCCCGAGCTGGTCCTCAAGACCACTCCACCCCGCAGCCAGAAAATGGCGCAGTTGCGCGAGCGCTTGCGCATTGACGCCCCCGAACTGCTGGACAAGGTGGCGATCGCGATCCATGGCCCGGCGGGGTTCGGCAAGACTTACCTGCTGGCTCAGTGGCGCCGGGAGTTCCTGTCGCGTGGGGCGGTGGTCGGCTGGTTGACGCTCGATAGCCATGACGATGGCGTGCGCTTTGCCCAGGGGCTGGCCGCGGCCATGGCCATGGGCAGTGGTCGACAGTCGTTCGCCGGTTCTCTGGAACGGATGCCCGGCCATGGTCGCGATGAGCTGGAGGGGCTGACGGACTGGCTGGCGGAGGTGGCCGACCTGGGCAGCGAAACCGTGTTGATTCTCGACGAAGCCGACACCTTGCCGGCGGCGACCGTTCGCCATTCCCTGACTTATCTGCTGCACAACGCCCCGGCCAACCTGCGCATCATCATGGCCTCGCGCCGACGCTTGAGCCTGCATGTGGCCGACCTGCTGGCACGTGGGTTGTACGCCACGATAGGGGTCACGGCGTTGCGCTTTCGCGTCGAAGAAACCGTGGCGATACTCAGCAGCCGCTTTGCCGCGCGTATCGACCCGGACCTTTGCGTGCGTCTGCACGAAATCACCGAAGGCTGGCCGCTGGGGTTGCAACTGGCGATTTGCGCGATAGAGAAGAGCCCTAACCTGGTAGCGGCAATCGAGGAATTGTCGGCTAGCTCGGGTGATATCCAGCGGTATTTCGTCGATAGCCTGGTTGCCCGGTTGTCTGTCGAGCAGGTCGATTTTCTCACCTGCATTGCCCTGTTGGAGATGGTTCATCCCTCGCTCTGCGTTGCCTTGACGGGCAACGAGCGGGCAGCTGAACTGCTGCATGAGCTGTGCATCTCGACGCCGATCTTCGTCGAAAGTGTCGATAGCGACTGGCTGCGAATTCATCCGTTGGCCAGGGAGTTTCTGCTCGGACGTTTTGCCGAACTGCCTCTGGCGCAGCGCCAGGAGTTTCATGAGCGGGCAGCGAGCTGGCTCGAAGAACAGTCGTTCTTCGAAGAGGCGGCGCGGCAATACCTGTTGGCCGGGCGTGTCACCCAGGCCTACGCGATGATCGAGCAATGCCTGTACGAGATCATGTTGCGGGGGCAATTCAGCCGGGTCATGGAATGGATCGAAGAGCTTCCACCGCACGAAGTGGAATCCCGTCCGCGCATGTGCCTGGCGGCGGCCTGGTCGCTGGCGATGAGCGAGCGGCATGTCGAGGCGGCGAGGTTGATCGCCGGCATCCAGCAGGACCCGCTCGCCGATGAAGCCACTCGTTGCGAAGCGGCGGCAATAGCCACCGCCGCGGCCTATTTTGCCGACCGGCCGGACGAGTCGCTGGCACTCATCACCCCTTGGGTGGACGCGCCACCGTCCGGTTCGATCAAACTGCAAGCCATTGTTGCTAACCAGATCGCCCGGCTGACGCTGTTCCAGGGCCAGCCGGAGAAAGCCCGACGGATCTTCCAGCGGGCGCCGCACTATGCCTGGAGCCCCGGCCTCGATGCGATTCGCGGATTTGGCGAGTGGGTAGTGGGCATGAGCTACCTGAGCGAGGGGCGCATGTTGCCGGCCGAAACTTCGCTACGAGACAGCCTGTTGCGGGCTGAACAGGACATCGGTCGGCGCAGTCCGGTGGCGGTGATGCTGGCCAGCGGTCTGGCTGCGGTGCTGTTCGAGCGTGGCCAGATCCAGGAAGCGACGACGGTGCTGGCCAACCGCCTGGATGTAGTCGAGCGGCTGGCCTCGCCGGATGCGATCGTCATGGGCTTTCTCACCGCCGCACGCCTGGCGATGCTGCAGGGCCAGGCACACCGTGGATATGACCTGTTGCAGGCACTCTGCACCCTCGGTGAGGAGCGTGGCATTGCGCGTTTCTGCATGGTCGCCCTGGGTGAGCAGATTCGCTTGAACGCCCTGCAAGGCCGGGCCGATACCTGCCAGGCGCTGTGGCGTCGCCTGGATGAGGGCGTGCCCGACTTTGCCCGCGAACAGCGTGGTTTGCTCGGACCAGAGTTGAACATGGTGGCCGGGCTGGCGAACGCCTATGTCGCCTTGATGCAGCGCGACTGGCCGAGAATGCTGGAAGTCCTGGCGGTGGTTGGCGAGATAGCCGAGCGCCTGCGGCGTGGCCGCGAAATCGTTCAGGTCAAGTTGCTCAAGGCGCTGGCGCTCAGGGAGTCGGGTGGGGACGGGCTTCCCTGCTTTCTGGAGGCCATCAGCCTGGCCGAGGAATACGATCTGCAGCGAGTGGTGCAAGACACCCATCCGGATCTGCTCAAGTGGGCGCAAAACCTTGAGCGGGAAAATGCCCGAGCGGTTACGCCGGCCTTGCACCAGCCCCCTGCGGTTTCGCGTCCGGCACCGACCTCGAGTGTTTCTCCCAGCAGCCTGTTGACGCCCAAGGAGCGTGAAGTGTTGCAACTGCTGGCACGCAACCTGTCGAACAAGCAGATAGCCCTGGCGCTGAATGTCGGCGAAGAAACGGTGAAGTGGCATTTGAAAAACCTCTTCGGAAAATTCCAGGCCGGCACCCGCCGGCATGTCGTCGATCGCGCCTACATGCTGGGTATCCTCCACCCGGCCGGCTGAGGCCGGATCCGCGCCATCTCCTGGCCGTCCTTGCATTACCCCCCACCCCGAATTCACTCCCCCCCTGACGATGGGGGTGGCTGACTTTCAGCGACACCATAGTCTGAGCCCCAAGCCGAGTGTGCGCTCCTGACCGGATTCTCCGGTCCTGTGCAGCGCTGCTCGACAAACCAATTAAAAAAAGATTTGCCGACACGTGGCGGCTATCCGGGAGCAGGGGCTATGAGTGAAAGAGTGCTGATTGCGGGGGTGGGCATGACCCCGTTCGTCCCGCTGAGCGCTCGCGATGGCGTCGCTTCGCTGGCAGGCCGGGCGATCCGCTCGGCGCTTGATGATGCGCGCATTGACTTTGATCTGGTCGACCAGGTGTTCGCCTCTTGCGTACAAGGCGAGGCCGGTAGTGCCGAGCAGGTGTTGGCGCAGATCGGCCTCACCGGTATTCCGCTGTTCACCACCAGCGATGGCTGTGCCTCGGCCAGCAGTGCGTTCCAGCTGGCCCGCAACAGCGTGCTTTCAGGCGAGGCCGAATGCGCCCTGGCGCTTGGCTTCGAATGCATGCCGGCGAGTATTTCCAACCGGGCCTTTTTCGGCCTGGACGAATGCCCGGACGATGAGTGGGACAGCGTGGGACGTGGCAACGACCCGCTGGCATTTCTCGCCCGCCGTCAGCATCCGGCTGCGCTGTTCGCCGCCCAGACCAGCTGGCTGTTGACCCGGATGGCCATTGACGAAAGCAGCTTCGAGCGGGTGATCAACCAGGCTCGGGCGCAGGCCAGGCTCAATCCGTATGCGGTACTGCACCGTTGTTCAGACCGCGATGGCTGGCTCGCTCCCTATCTGTGTCCACCGGCCCACGGCGCGGCGGCGGTCTTGCTCTGTACTCCGGCGTTCCTCGCGCGTTACGGCGCTCGCGGCGGAGTCGCGGTGCTGGCCAGTGTCCGTGGCAGCGACACCACCTCCGAACAGGAGTCAGGCTGTGTGCTCGATGTCCTGGGGCGGGCCGCGACCCGCCGGGTTGCCCAGCAGGCCTACGAATTGGCCGGAGTCGGAGCCGAAGACATCGAGGTGGTCGAACTCCATGACCAGAGTGTCGGCGACTTCATGGTGTACAGCGCTGCATTGGGATTCTGCGAGGAAGACCAGATCGACAACTTCGTGCGGCACACCTGCAGGTCATGGGGCGGACAGGTTGCTGTCTGCCCCTCGGGAGGCCTGCTGGGCCGCGGGCATGCACCCGGCGCAACAGGGCTGGCGCAGATCTGCGAACTGGTCTGGCAGCTGCGCGGTGAGGCCCAGGCCAGACAGATCAGCGGCGCCCGGACGGCGCTGCAGCACAGCGCGGCGCTTGGCCGTTCTGTATCAGTAACCATTCTGCAGCGCGCCTAAGGAGAGAGCCTGCGAATTCAAGCATGACTTTTCGTGAACCATAGAGAAGGTGAGCAAGTTAGATGAACAACAACAATAAGATCTGCCATGCAAACTTGCGTAGAGGGTTTCTGGCTTCGGCGATTCTGGCGGGGCTGGGGATTGCTCCGGTACAGGCCTTCGAACTCGACACGGGCAATGAGGACTTGTCGGTGCGCTTCGACAACACCCTGAAGCTCAACTATGCCCAACGGGTCGAAAGCGCCAACTCCAAGCTGGCCAACTCCTGGAACAACAACGACGGAGACCGCAATTTCTCCTCGGGTAGCGCGGTGTCCCAGCGCGTCGATGTGCTGTCCGAACTGGACGTGGTTTACAAGCAGAAAGTCGGTTTTCGCGTCAGCTCCAACAGCTGGTACGACCATGCCTACGACAATGTCGGCAGCGCCAATCCGGCGACTAACCAGCTCAACGACGGTGTGCCTGACTCCCGGCACATCAGCGGCTACGCCGACCGTTATTACAACGGTCCTTCGGCCGAGATTCTCGATGCCTTCGTCTTCGGCAGCACGGAAATTGGCGATGAGTCACTGCTCAGCGCCAAGCTCGGTAGCCACACCCAATACTGGGGCGAAAGCATCCTGGCCTTCGCCCATGGCAACAGCTACGGCCAGTCCGGCCTGGATATTTCCAAGGCGCTGGCGGTGCCGGGTACCGAAGCGAAGGAGTTGTTCATCCCGCGCAACCAGCTGTCCACCAGCCTGACGCTCAACCCGGAGCTGACCCTGGCCGCGCAGTACTTCCTCGACTGGGACGCCTCGCGCTTGCCGGAGTCCGGCACCTACCTGGGCTTCAACGACGGCATCCAGAGTGGCGGGCACAACCTGTCGCTGATCGGCGGAGTCAATCCGTTCTTTGGCAGCCCTGGGCCGATCGGTGCCAACCAGTTCCTCCGGCTTTCCAATGGCCACACCTTTACCCCGGACGACCGTGGCGACTTCGGCCTGATGGCCAAGTGGAGCCCGGAGTGGCTGGACGGGACCCTGGGTTTCTACTACCGCAACACCTCCGATATCTTGCCGAACCTGGCGCTGCAACCGACCGCGGTGGGTCCGGCACAACTGATCTCCGGCGACATCGGCAGTTACAACCAGTTCTACGTCGACGATATCGATATCTACGGCATCAGCCTGTCCAAGAGCATCGCCGGGGTCAGCGTCGGTTTCGACCTGAACTACCGCGAGAACATGCCCCTGTCCAGCGTGGCGGCGACGGTCAGCCCGGCCGCGGCGGCCGCAGGGCGGCCAGGCTTTATTGGCAGCTTCGACGGCGACAACGGCGTGGCCCGCGGCAATACCGTGCATGCGGTGCTCAACGGCCTGACCACCTTCGGCGATACGCCAATCTGGGATTCCTCCTCGTTGCTGGTCGAGCTCGCCTACAGCCGCTGGCTGGATGTGACCGACAACAAGCAGCTGTTCAAGGGCGAGGACTGGTACCGCGGAGTCGACAAGGTCACCAAGGATAACTACGTCCTTGGCGTCAACTTCAACCCGACCTGGTACCAGGTGTTCCCCGGCGTCGATATGTTTATGCCGGTCAGCTACAACGTCGGCCTCAAAGGCAACTCAGCGGTACAGCTGGGGGGCAACGAAGACTCCGGCAGTTACTCGGTGGGTGTCGGTTTCGATGTCCGCAATCAATACCGTTTTGACCTGAAGTATGTGGACAACTTCGGTCCTTTCGACACCTGCGACAGGGCAGGTACTCCGCCTGCAGGTGGCACACAGGGAGCGGGTGCCGCACCAGGAGCCAACGGCATGTACAACTGCGCGCCCGGCCAGACCACGGCATTTGCCGGGACTCAGCCGCAGCTCAAGGATCGCGGCATGGTTACTGCCACCTTCAAAACCACCTTCTGATCGAAGCGTTGCCTGATAACAGGAGACACCCCATGAAATTCGTCAAAACCCTACTGGCCAGCACCCTTGCGCTGGCCGTCACCGGAGCCGCCCATGCGGCCGTATCCCCGGACCAGGCTGCGAAGCTCGGTACCACCCTGACCGGCGTTGGCGCCGAGAAGGCCGGCAACGCCGATGGCAGCATCCCGGCCTACACCGGCGGGCTGACCACGCCGCCGGCCAGCTACCAGAAGGGCAGCTCGTTTCGCCCCGACCCTTTCGACGGCGAAAAGCCGGCGGTGGTGATTACTGGCAAGAATGCCGCCGAGTACAGCGGCAAGTTGACGGCCTCGACCCAGGAACTGCTCAAGCGTTTCCCGTCCTTTCGCGTCGACGTGTTCCCGACCCACCGCACCGTGGCCATACCGCAACGGTTGCTGGACAACACCGCAAAGAATGCCGTGGGGACCAAATCGGTCGAGGGCGGTGTAGCCCTGGATAATGCGCTGCCGGGCGTGCCGTTCCCGATCCCCAACGATGGCTATGAAGCCATGTGGAACCACCTGTTGCGCTACCAGGGGCATGCCCTTAACACCAAGTACGACTCCTGGAACGTCGACTCTTCCGGCAAGGCGATCCTCGCGACTACCGGTAACGCCTACCTCGAATACCCGTTGTATGATCCGGCCCGTACCACGCCGGCAAAAGAGAGCGATATTTTCTTCAAGACCAAGCTCTACTACCAGGGTCCGGCCCGTCGCGCCGGCGAGGCGATCCTGCTGGTGGATGCGGTCAATCCGCTGAAACAGGAGCGTCGTGGCTGGCAATACCTCCCGGGTCAACGCCGAGTGAAGCTGGCGCCGGACATCGCCTATGACACGCCAAACCCTGGCTCTGCCGGTAGCTCCACCTACGATGATGCGTGGGTGTTCAACGGCGCGCTGGATCGTTACGACTTCAAACTGGTCGGCAAGAAGGAGATGTACGTTCCGTACAACACCTACAAGCTGAACTACCACAAGACCGCGGCGGACATCACCACGCCAAACCACGTCAACCCCGATCTGATGCGTTGGGAACTGCACCGCGTCTGGGTCGTCGAGGCGAAACTGAAGCCGGGCAAGCGCCACATCTACAGCAAACGCACCTTCTACATCGACGAGGACAGCTGGATCGCTCTGGCCTCCGACGAGTATGACGCCAGTGGTCAGCTCTACCGTGGTGCCTTCGCGCACATGGCCTACAGCTACGACGTACAGGCGCCGAACTCGGACAACCACCTGTTCTACGACTTCATCACCGGTAGCTACAACATCACCGGCGTGTATGGCCCGTACGGCGGCATCAAATACATCGAGCCGCTCTCCAAAGCCCAGTGGGCACCGGAGTCGCTGGCCGGCGCGGGTATCCGCTAACCGAACTCCTAGTGGCAGTTTTCCATCGGGGGGGTACCGACTTGCCTCCCCGGTGGTTTTTTTATCCGGGAAACAGCTATGAATATCTCTAAGTGGATGGCGCTTGCCGCACTGGCCGCGGCGCTGGCGTTGCCGTTCACCCGACATGTGGTGGCGGCGGACTTCATCGATACCCTGGACAGCCCGGCCATCCAGAGTGAAAAGGCTGTCCGAGGCATGTTTACGGGGCTGGCCAGTGCCGACAAGCGTCTGGTCGCGGTCGGCCAGCGCGGGCACATTTTTTATTCGGACGATGCCGGTTTGCACTGGCGCCAGGCCCAGGTACCGGTTAGCTCCGACCTGGTGGCCGTACACTTTCCCAGTCCGCTCCAGGGCTGGGCAGTGGGCCACGATGGCGTGGTGTTGCACAGCAGCGATGGCGGTGAAACCTGGGACCGTCAGTTCGATGGGCGCCAGGTGGGGCCGAGCATGCTCGCGTACTACCAGCGACTGGCCGCTGATCAGCCAGAAGATGAAGCGCTGGCAGTACGGGTCAGCGAGGCTCAACGCATGACGGAGGAGGGTGCGGACAAACCCTTTCTGGATGTCTGGTTCGAGAACGACCAGGTTGGCTACATCGTCGGTGCGTTCAACCTGATATTCCGCACCGAAGATGGCGGTAGCAGCTGGACTCCGTGGCTCGATCGCACGGACAACCCGACTGCACTGAACCTGTATGCACTGCGTCCGGTTGGCAACCAGTTGTTCATCGTCGGCGAACAAGGTCTGGTGCTCAAACTGGATCCCGCAGCCGGGCGTTTCATTGCCACCCCTACGCCCTACAACGGCACCTTCTTCGGCATCACCGGCAAGCCGGGTGCAGTCCTGGTGTTTGGCCTGCGCGGCAATGTGTATCGCAGCGTCGATGCCGGTGCCAGCTGGAGCAAGGTCGAACTTGGCCTGCCGCTGAGCATCACCGCCAGTACGGTCAGCGCAGACGGGCGGATCATCCTGCTCAGCCAGGCCGGCCATGTGCTGGTCAGCGCCGACGACGGCGCGAGCTTCAAACTGCAGCCACAAAACGGCCTGGCGCCGGTTGCTGGCGCACTGGTATCCGGTTCCGGTTCGCTGGTGCTCGCAGGCACTGGTGGCCTGCGTCAGTTACCTCTCGAATAAGCCCACTGCCGTATTACAAAAGAGACAAGAAACGTTATGGGTAATTACGAACTCGATACGATGCCGGTGATCAAGGAGCTCAAGGGCTTCGATGCACGCTCCGGCAACCTGCTCGAACGGTTGATCTTCAACAATCGGTTGCTGGTGGTCCTGGCCTGCCTGACCGTCACCGTCTTGCTGAGCTATTTCGCGGCCACCCGGCTGACGCTCAACGCCAGCTTCGAGAAGATGCTGCCACAGAGCCAGCCGTTCATCAAAAACTACCTGGAGAACCGCCAGTCCCTGCGCGGGCTCGGCAATGCGGTGCGGGTGGTGGTGGAGAACAGCGAAGGCGATATCTACGATCCGCAGTACCTCGAGGTGCTCAAACAGGTCAACGACACGCTGTTCGTCACCCCGGGGGTGGATCGCGCCTGGATGAAGTCGCTGTGGACCCCTGCCGTGCGCTGGACCGAGGTCACCGAGGAGGGCTTTCGCGGTGGACCGGTGATGCCCGATGCCTATGACGGCTCGGCCAGCGGCGTCGAGCAACTGCGGCAGAACATTGCCCGCTCCGGCATCGTTGGCAGCCTGATCGGCAATAACTTCAAGTCGAGCATGATCTTCGTGCCGCTGCTGGAGAAAGACCCGGTCACCGGTGAAGCCATCGACTACCACAGCTTCTCGCGCATGCTCGAAGAGCAGCTGCGCAACAAGTACGAGTTTGCCGGCAACGCCAAGGCGCACGCTCAGGGCGAGGAGGGCAAGGGGCCAATCAAGATCCGCGTTATCGGCTTTGCCAAGCTGGTGGGCGACCTGCTCGACGGCCTGGTGCTGGTGATGATGTTCTTTGGCGCCGCGGCGTTGATCGCCACCGCCATTATTTTCTTCTTTACTCGTTGCGTACGCAGCACGACGCTGGTGATCCTCTGTTCGGTGATCGCCGTGGCCTGGCAACTCGGGCTGGTCGCGCTGTTCGGCTATGCGCTCGATCCGTTCTCGATCCTCGTGCCGTTCCTGGTGTTCGCCATCGGCGTCTCCCATGGCGCGCAGAAGATGAACGGGATCATGCAGGACGTCGGGCGCGGCACCCATCAGCTGGTCGCCGCGCGCTACACCTTTCGCCGGTTGTTCCTCGCCGGTCTCACCGCGTTGCTGGCCGATGCGGTGGGTTTTGCGGTGTTGATGCTGATCGACATTCCGGTGATCCAGGACCTGGCCGTTACCGCCAGCATTGGTGTGGCGGTGCTGATCTTCACCAACCTGGTGTTGCTGCCGGTGCTGTTGTCCTATTGGGGTGTCAGTCGCAAGGCGGCTGCGCGCACGCTGCGCCAGGAAGACCAGGAACTGCACGGCAAGGGCCTGGGTAATCTCTGGAGCTTCCTCGACCGCTTCACCGAACGCCGCTGGGCGACCGGGGCGGTGGTGGTGGCGGGCCTGCTGGCGGTGGGCGGCTTCATGGTCAGCACCCAGTTGAAGATCGGCGACCTCGATCCCGGGGCGCCCGAGCTGCGTTCGGACTCACGCTATAACCGCGACAACGCCTACATCACCGCCAATTATTCGCTGTCCAGCGACCAGTTCGCAGTGATGATCAAAACCGCCAGCGAAGGCTGCCTGAAATACGAAACCCTGGTCGAGGCCGACCGTCTCGGTTGGTTGCTGCAACAGCAGCCGGGGGTGCAGACCACGGTGTCGCTGGTCAATGCGGTGCGGCAGATCACGGCGGGTTCCTATGAAGGCAACCCGAAGATGCTGACCATCGCCCGTAACCAGGATGTACTGAATTACGGCGCACAGCAGGCTTCGGTGAACAATCCGGAGCTGTTCAACAACGACTGCTCGATGATGCCCGTGGTGGCCTATCTGGCGGATCACAAGGCCGAAACCCTCGATCATGTGGTGCGAGTGGCCGAGACCTTCGCTCGCGAACACAGCACCGAGGATCGCCAGTTCATGCTCGCTGCCGGCAGTGCCGGGATCGAGGCGGCGACCAACATCGTCGTGCGTGAAGCCAACCGCACCATGCTGTTCTACGTCTATGGCGCGGTGATCGTGCTCTGCTTCATTACCTTCCGCAGCTGGCGCGCCGTGGTCGTCGCCGTGGTGCCGTTGATGCTGACCTCGATCCTCTGCGAGGCCTTGATGGTCTGGCTGGGCATGGGCGTGAAGGTTGCCACCTTGCCGGTGATCGCACTGGGCGTGGGTATCGGCGTGGATTATGCGCTGTACCTGCTGAGCGTCCAGCTGGCCCAGCAACGCGCCGGCCTGTCGCTGACCGAGGCCTACAAGAACTCGGTGGCGTTCACCGGCAAGGTCGTGGCGCTGGTGGGGATCACCCTGGCGGCAGGCGTTATCACCTGGGCCTGGTCGCCGATCAAGTTCCAGGCGGACATGGGCATCCTGCTGACCTTCATGTTCATCTGGAACATGGTCGGGGCATTGGTGCTGATCCCGGCGCTGTCGCATTTCCTGCTCAGGAAGGCCCACTGATCTGAAACACGGAAAAAGCCCCGCGACCGGATGCGGCGCGGGGCAAACCCTGATGTCCGTCCGTTAAACACCCTGTACCTCGAAAAGATCGCAGCCTGCGGCAGCTCCTACAGAATTTGCGTTCACCTACATTTTTGTAGGACTACGCGGTCGGTGTAGGAGCTGCCGCAGGCTGCGATCTTGGCGATCTCATGTTCGCCGAAACCATCACTTATCAAGCGGTACGATCAGCGGGCCGTCGAAGGCCTGCATGATTAACGCTGCCGGCTGGCCGTGGCTGATCAGCTGGGCCATGGCGTTCATGTAGGGTGTCAGATGACGGAAATATTTCTTGTAGCTCGGGCACAGGTAGTTCAGGCCGGGCTCGCCGTTGGGCGCGGTCATGAAGCGGTTCTTCGGGCATTCGCCATGGCAGGCGAAGCGGTAATCGCACTGCACGCACATGGCCGGCAGTGTCTCTTCCTTGGCCGCACCGAACGCCTGCTGGGCGGGTGAGGCGAGCAGGGCTGCCGGATCGTCGGTCTGGATATTGCCCAGGCGGTATTCCGGGTACATGAAGTGATCGCAGGAATAGACGCTGCCGTCATGCTCGACGATCGCGGCCTTGCCACAGCGCGGGCTGAACAGGCACACCGACGGTGCCAGCTGGCACCAGGAAGCCAGGGCCCATTCGAAATTCATCACATGGATGGCGCCGACGTCCTGGCGCACCCATTCGTTGAAGATGGCGATCAGAAAGTCGCCATAACTTTCCGGCTCGACACTTTGCGCAGTCACTGCCGCAGGCTCGGGCAGGGGGTGCAAGCGCAGTTCCGGCGGAGTAGCGAAGTGCAGGCCCTGCTCGACTTCCGGGGCACCGGGCTGGCGCTCCACCACCGGGTTGAACTGGATGTGCCGGACCCCTTGGGCCTTGAGGAACCGATAGATTTCCAGCGGATAGTGCGCGACCTCGCGGGCCACGGTCACCAGCACATTGAACTCGACGCCGTGCTGCTTGAGCAGCCCGAGGCCGCGCATGACGTCGTCGAAACTGGAGCGCCCGCGCTTGTCCGGCCGATACAGGTCATGGACCTCGCGTGGACCGTCGAGGCTCAGGCCGACCATGAACTTTTCGCGAGCGAGGAAGGCGCACCAGTCGTCGTCGAGCAGGGTGCCATTGGTCTGCAGGGTATTGCGGATGACCTTGCCGCCGGCGAACTGACGCTGGTAGGCCAGCGCCCGCTGGAAAAACTCCAGCCCCAGCAGGGTCGGCTCGCCGCCTTGCCAGGTGAACTCAACTTCGGGGCTGTGCTGCGCCGCGATATAACCCTGAACGTAAGCACGCAACACGTCGTCGGGCATGCTGAAACGCTCGCGGGGCGGGAACAGCTGCTCTTTTTCCAGGTAGAAGCAATAACTGCAATCGAGGTTACAGATCGGCCCGATCGGCTTGGCCATCAGGTGCAGACCCTGAGGAGGGGCTTGGGGAGTAAGCATGGCTGGGTTCCCGCGTGCTGTGCAGACCGTTCCGCAGGACGCGGCGGTTTCAGGCTACAGGCTAGGGATTGGCCGAGCCGCAGCCACCCCCCATGGCCGGGGGGCAGAGTAGAAGATCACAGGTGAATTGATTTCACCGGGTAGCGCCAAAATCTCGCGGACTCTACCAACGATCATGAATGTTTTCCTATGTTTCCACAAAGATCTAATACAAAGTCAGGCCTGCGAACCGACAGGAGCGAGCTCTTCAATGCTAAGTACACGGCAGGGGATGACAACACCGTACTGGAAGGGGCAGGTGTTGTACTCGGTTTTATCGCCCGCTATTTCTGTCGATCAACCTAATAGCTCTTTTATTTGTTGAGCCGCCTTGATACCCGAGCCTATCGCGCCATCAATATAGCCTCGGTTGCCTGCGCAGAAGTCAGCACTAGCAAAAAAAACCCGACCTTCTGCGCCGTCCCGCAATCCTTTACCGTATTTTCTATACCAATCTGGACGCCATACACACCAGGTTCCTTGAGAGTAAGGATCTGAAACCCAGTCATAACCATAGGACCTGGTTACTTCAATGCCGGGCAAGAATTGCTCTAATGCTTTCTGCATCTTGCCAGTGTCGTGAGTGTCGAAGTTTTCTGGATCATTCCCAAAGCACGCTATCAAAGAGCTTTCTTTGCCTATGTGGTAGGTTAAGGCTTCGTCAATCCCTATATCCTTGTTGCCGTACAACAATACATTTGGAGTCTCACCTTTAATTTTCGCAAAGACCTTGAAGCCTTTTCCAGGATGCCCTTCTTTTGAGGCTGCCAACTTATCTGGATCCAGCGGCGGTGAAAACTCAACGTCTTTCAGTACGTTTAAAGGTATGGTGCAGACCACTGTTGCTGCTGTAAGGGTTTCACCGGTGTGTGTAGTGATAACAACATGTTCTGATTTTTGTTCGATCCTTTTGACTGGTGTATTTAATCTAACTTCTGGCCTGCCGTCACCCATCATTTCATTGGTCAATGAAATGGTGCCTTTTTCTAGCTGATAACGCGCATTGATATCATAGTATGATGCAATGCTTTGCCCGCATAGAGAAAAAATGCGATAGGCTTCATTGATCGATACATGACTCGTTTGTGAGCTCACGGCGCCGCTCAATAGCCGTTCGAATACTTCAATTTGGTCAGCTGTCAGGTCGGAATTTTTCAGCAGGTCATGAATGCTTTCGATGTCGACTTTAAGTATCTGCTCCATGCTGAAGTCCGGATCAAACGGTCGCGGCCAGATGGTCATGCCTTTGTCGGTGATTTTTTTGCCGCCGGCAAATAAGTCGGCAAAAAGCTTGGTGACATCCGGCTCAACTCTTTTGCCATCCTTGATTTGAATAAGACGTTCCGCCGCTGCCCCCGGCGTTTCTTTGATCTCTAAACCGTAACGCATGGTTTCGGCCCAAACAAAGGGCTGCGTCCAGTGAATCCAGGTGCCGCCTAACTCAACTTCTTGATCGCCAAAGGGGGCTTGATAAAAAGTGCGGCCACCTAAGGAAGGTCTGAAGTACCCACCGATTTTTGATGCCCTCTCTGTGAGAGGTTCAAAAAACGCTGATTCGGTCGAAAATCGGACCTTTCCACTCTTTAATTCATGATTTTTCCTCTAATCGCGCTGTTTCAGGGCGATTAGCCCGCATTACAGGCGCACCTCTCCTGCATTCAACAATCGTTTTCGCACCATCCACAGGTTCGACAAGGCGAACAACGTCGTCTGCTGAGCGATGTTTTTCGCCAGACCACGAAAGCGCACTTTCGTATAGCCAAACTGGCGCTTGATCACTCGAAACGGATGCTCAACCTTGGCTCTGACTTGCGCTTTCGCATACTCAATCCCGCGTAGCACGCTACCGATCACCGTGTCTTTGCCATGCTCTTTGTACGAACTGGGCCGGGCAGAAATCGACCAAATCATCTTGCGATCCTGATGTTCTGGGCGTTTCTGCACCCCGGTGTAACCGGCATCGCCACAGACGTGAACTTCTTCTCCGTGAAGCAATTGATCCACTTGTGTCACGTCCGCCACGTTGGCGGGAGTACCGACAACGCTATGAACCAAGCCCGAATCCGCATCAACGCCAATGTGGGATTTCATTCCAAAATAGTACTGATTTCCTTTCTTGGTCTGATGCATCTCGGGGTCGCGTTTCTTGTCTTTATTCTTGGTTGAGCTGGGTGCATGAATGATCGTCGCATCCACGATCGTTCCGTGACGCAACATCAATCCACGGTCACCCAGATAACCGTTGATAACCTGCAAAATCCCACCCGCCAGCTCATGTTTCTCCAGCAAGCGGCGGAAGTTGAGAATCGTGGTTTCGTCAGGAATTCGATCCAGATGCAGCCCTGCAAACTGGCGCAGGATCGTCGTTTCATACAGCGATTCTTCCATCGCCGGATCGCTGTAGCCGAACCAGTTCTGCATCAGATGAACCCGCAACATGGCCAGCAACGGATACGCCGGACGACCACCTTCACCCTTCGGATAATGCGGTTCGATCAAGGCAATCAAACCCTTCCAGGGCACGACTTGATCCATCTCGATCAGGAAGCGCTCGCGGCGGGTCTGCTTACGTTTACCGGCATACTCGGCATCGGCGAAGGACATCTGTTTCATCGGGGCTCAACCGTTCGATTCGTGTGAGATGGGTATTTCACCAGAGATGGAAGTCTTTTTCAGAGTTTCCCTAAACGATTGCGCGCTTCCAAAATGACACAGCGATAGCCATTTTCTTTTGCATCGCGGGCGGCCGTAACACCAGCAAAACCACCACCCACAATCAAGACATCGTAATCGAATGACGTTTTACCTCGAGGAGCATCAACGGCAGAGGAGAGTGAAACTTGACTCGACAACCCTGCCGCCAAAGCGCCGACAGCTGCACCCTTGATAAAGTCACGCCGATTCGATTTTAAGTGGCTGTCATCGTTACTCATTATCTTTTCCTGTGGGTTGTTATCTGGCGGCTTTTAAAGGGCAGAGGTTTTGGCGGGCTCGCTATTGAGCGGCGGTCGCGCGCAGCCCCTGCGGTCGTGCTGTCTAAATGTCCGTAACCGCAGAGAAAAAGCTCTTGCGCGCGGTTTCTGATTTGACATTCCAGATAACGGTTTCCCCTTTGCTAATGAACCAGCTACGACCATCGCCGCCCTTATAGGTAACGCTATTGCCTGATTCATCGGTTATCTCGATTTCACCCTCAATTAACGTTGCCAGCTCGCTAAATGGGTAAGTAAAACTAAAGCGGCCTTTAGTGGTTTCAAATAAACCTGTCGTTAATGGAAGGGCTCCGCCGCCAAAGTCCGAGCGAGCATAAAGTTTGATTTCCATTTCAGACAGCGTCTTTCCGCCTAAGCTCTCAGGTGTGCCTATGTAATCGAGTTGGTCATTTTTGTTTGAGGGTGAATAGGTGATCATGAAAGTTCCTTTGTTCTATTTGTTCTATTTGTTCTATTTGTTCTATTTGTTCATCTCGGTTAATCCCTAAGATGAACTTCAAGGTTTGGGCAGGGGATAGCGCAACTCTCCTATCATGTCATCCAGGGACGCCTCTGAATGACCCTCGCTTTCCATTGCAAGCCATTTCAGGATTGCTGACTCGTGGCGAACCATTGATTCGGTAACGTCGCGGTCTTCTTCAGGGCAAATGCGCGCTATCTCTTCAAAACGGGACAGGAAACCCTGCACGGTAGGCTTGATTACGGCGGAAAATTCCTGGAGGCTACTGGTTGATTTATACGCGTTGACTATTCCCTCGACATCGCCCAGATCTATGTTCTCGCTCAGGGGCATGCCGTATTTGACCAGGAACGGACGCAAGCGCGCCTTTGTTTCGGTTTCAAGTTGAAGCAAGGTGCCGAAGTGATATTGGTCGCGTTCACTTTTGGCTACGTCGATAAGCGCGAGCGCGAGCGCTTCACCGAAAATCTCGCTCTCATGTAGCTCTCGGATCCACGCAGGATAAGCCACGGTGTTCATGTTGTTTCTCCTTTCAGTTGTGCATCGGCGACAATTGCCGCGTGTTGTCTCTGACGGATATCACCCACCAAATTTCGTCAGATTGATTGCTTTGGGATTTGGGTACTGCTCCAGTGACTTCAGGTACTCGCCGATCAACTTCATATAGGGCGCAATAGCCCAACCATTCACGGCGACGGTGTTGACCTCCTCGCGGGGGTCTTGCTCGATATTGAAAATTGACGGATAGCCGGCCAGTTCAGCGCGATAACCGGCGGCACCGGCCATAGCCGGGTTGCCCGCCGAACTGACGAACTGCTTCGGATAGATCCGGAACTGCCGCCAGCGCACGGCAACGATCTCGTCACCGATAAACGTGATCAAGCTGTCGCGCTTTGAGTTGGTTTGCTTACCGGTGAAGAATTCGCTCTGGTCCACGCCGTCGACAGGCCGATCCCGGGGGATCTCCGCACCGATGATTTTCGCCAACGTCGGAAAGACGTCATGGATGGACACCATCGCGTTGCTCACGCGCGGCGCGATCTTGCCCGGCCACTTGATCATCCCGGGCACACGCAACGAACCTTCCAGCGCATCGCCGACCTCGCCACGGAACGGGCCATTCGAGCCGCCGCGGAACTCGGCCGGCCCCGCCGTGGGCGAGGCCCCATTGTCAGACAGCCAGAGCACGATGGTGTTGTCCTCGACGCCGGCGGTCTTGATCGCGTCCAGCACCTGGCCGGTGCGATGGTCGAGCTCCATGATCGCATCGCCATACGGGCCACTGCGCGACTTGCCGACAAACTCGGGGGCGACCAGCGACGGGTAGTGGGTGTTGGTCCAGCCGACGAAGAGGAAGAACGGCTCCTTCGCTTTGGCTTGGCGCCCGATGTACTCCACCGCCGCATTGGCGATGTCACCCTCCACCTGACGTCGGTAATCCACCGTGTAGGGTCGGACCTTCTTCAGCGTGCCGTTTGCCTCTGACTCCCAGATGCCGGGCTCGGACGCGGCGATGAGTGCTTCAGGCAGCCCGGTGCGCTGCATGCTGTCGCGATACAGGGTGCCGTCGCTCGTCTCGATGACGCCGACCCGGTATTGGTCAAAGCCCTGACGGGTCGGCCAACTTTGCTCGCTTGCACCCAGATGCCACTTGCCGACGTAACCTGTCGCGTAACCCTGGCTCTTGAACAACTCCCCCAGCGTCACTTCACTGGCCTGGAGCGTGTTCGGCGTGCCCCCGACGATGATGCTGCCAAGACCCGAACGGGGCGAATAACGTCCGGTTTGCAGCGCCGCGCGGGAGGGCGTGCAACCCGGCTCTACCAGAAACTGGGTAAAGCGCAGGCCTTCGCTGGCGAGCTGATCGATGCTTGGGGTCGGCATACCGCGAACCTCCCCCGCGCCATAGGCGCCAAGATCGCCGTAGCCAACGTTGTCGGCCAGCATAACGACGACGTTGGGTTTGTCTTGGGCAGACACTGAGCCGGTGAGGGCGATCAAGAGCGCAGGTATCCAGATGTGTTTCATATCGTCCTCGGTGAATTTCCTTGTACCCGTGGCCCGAATCAGCGCGTGAGCAGCTTCAGCAGCGCCGGATAGAAGTTTGGAAAGAGCCGCGCGATCCAGAATACTGTGGTCGACTTGTTGCCGGTGATGACGCGCTTCTTGCCCTGGCGGATGCCGTTGATGATGTCGGCCGAGCACACTTGCGGCGGCGTCAGCAACATCTTCTCGGCGTGACTGCAAATTAACTCCTCCTCGGCACCTGCTTCCTTGACGCGGCGGCCGGCTTTTTCGAAATTAGTCTTGATGCCGCCAGGATGGACGCAGATGGCGCGCACACCGGTGCCCTCCAGTTCCGACCACAGGCATTCGGTCAGGCCGCGCACGGCGAATTTCGACATGTTGTAAGCGCTCTGGGTCGGGAATCCGATCAGACCAAAGATGCTGGAAATGTTGACGATGCAGCCCTCGCGCTGTTTCAGCATCATCGGCAAAAACGCCTTGGTGCCGTAAAGCACGCCCCACAGATTGATACCCAGTTGCCATTCGTATTCTTCAATGGAGGTGTTGGCGACCGTGCCGAACAGCGCAGCGCCGGCATTGTTGATGAGGTAGTGCACCGCGCCAAAATCGCGGTTGACTTCGACGGCATGGGCCTGGAAGGCCTCCCACGAGGACACGTCGAGGATGTAGCCCTTGGCGCCACGCGTGCCGCTCTTGGCTAAGAGCGTCAGTGTTTCGTCCAGACCGCCCTGACTGATGTCGGACAGCGCGAGACGCGCGCCGGCCTCGGCAAACTGCAGGGCCAATGCTCGACCAATACCTGATCCTGCACCGGTGATAACGACTACTTTATCTTTGAACATTTTTTTTTCGCTTCGAATTAGTGTTTGATTGTTGATCCCCTGATGACGGCGGGATCGTCGTGGTTGGTCAGACCAAAAAGCTGGTGATGCTCGTCCGGGCTGCAAAAGGCGGCAAAGTGAATGCTCTAATGGGCATCCTGAAGATGCGGGTGAACAATTACCCCCCCGGCGGCGAGGGGGCTGAGTGAAATCCCATCAATGTCCGGGTTCATAAGGATCGGGCGTACCCGGACGGATCGGCGGTTCCTGACGCAAAGACTTCATGTGCTCTGCGATGACCTGAAAAGCCGGGAAGCGTACCCAGAGGTTTTGCATAAAGCGCGGATCTGCGGCGTGCTCCTCTTTCGGGTCCGTCAGCAGGTTGTAAAACAGCGGCACGCCATAGCTGCGCACTGGATCGCCATAGCCCGTTCCAACCTCCTTGTTCATGATTTTCCAGTTGCGCCACTTGACGCCGAAGATGTCGTTACCGACATAGACCACCACACTCTCGCGCTTCGATTTATCGGTCTTGCCGAGCAAGAACTCACTTTGGTCCAGGCCGTCGATGATGCGGTCCTGCGGCACCTCGGCACCGGCCAGGCGGGCCAGGGTGGGGAAGACGTCCATCTCATGGACGATTTCGTTACTGACTCGACCTGCCGGCACCTTGCCCGGCCAACGGGCAATGAACGGTACGATGTCGATGAGCAAGGCCGCCGGTTGATTCACCGGCGCAAGGTCGAGTGCCTGGGGTATCTGCGGGCAGACGGTCTGTGGGATATCGAAGGACGCCTGGACGACAGCAAGACTCACCCGGTGACCCTGGCCGAAGGACGAGCTTTGGCGACCGGCCAGACCTATCACGGGATGTACATTCGCTTGACCCTGGACGACGACTTCATCGTGCGCGAAGTGCAGGTGTGCATGCCGCAAGTGCCCACCAGCGAATGTCGCGGCGCGGCGCCGGCTTACGAAAAATTGCTCGGCGAGCGCATCGGTGCGGGCTTTTCGCGGCGGATCAAGGAGCTGTTCGGCGGGATCGGCGGCTGTGTGCATCTGACAGAGTTGCTACTGCCCATTGCCACCACGGCGTTTCAGACCATCCCCATGGCGCGGGCCATGATTGCGCCGCGCACCGCCGCCGATACCGAGGCTTACAGTCGCGCCACCGCGGGCTTGCTCAATACCTGTCACGCCCTGCGCGAAGACAGTCCCGTCGCGATACTGCTGAAAAAGTAGTCGGCAGGCCGGTTCGATTTCCTGAATCAACGGCGCGCTCCGCGCCTCCAACCATCAGCATCTCAGGATGAGCAAATCTTGACAAAAATGCGTGCTTTTTACGGGAGTTGTCGATGCCTGGAAGAACAATCATGCCGAGCAATGTGCAAATTTCTGATCAGGGGTGAGCGATGGAAAGGATGTTTGATTTGGTCATACGCGCAGGCATGGTGGCGGACGGCCTGGGTAATCCATTGTACAAGGCCGATGTCGCGGTGCTGGATGGCCTGATTGTCGAAGTGGGCAAGGTGTCTGGTTCGGCAAAGGAGGAGATCGATGCGCGTGGCCTGGTGGTGACGCCAGGCTTCGTGGATATTCATACCCACTACGATGGCCAGGCGATGTGGGATTCGAGGCTGGCTTCATCGAGCTGGAATGGCGTCACGACCGTCGTCATGGGCAACTGCGGCGTCGGGTTCGCGCCGGTGCGCACGCAGGACCGCGAGCGCCTGATCGAGCTCATGGAAGGGGTGGAAGACATCCCCGGAGCCGTGTTGCATGAGGGGCTGGACTGGCAATGGGAAAGCTTTGGCGAGTTCCTTGCCGCCCTGGAGCGGCGGCCACATGACATCGACATTTGCGCTCAGCTGCCTCATGGTGCCCTGCGCGTCTACGTGATGGGCGAGCGGGCCACCCGCCTTGAAGCCGCGACTGCCGATGATATCGCGCAGATGCGCATACTGGCGGCAGAGGCGATGCACGCGGGGGCCATCGGTTTTTCGACGTCGCGCACGATCAACCATCGGACCCTCAATGGCGATCCGACCCCTTCGCTGCGCGCCGCTGAAGAGGAGCTGATGGGCATCGCCATGGGCCTCAAGGATGCCGGTCGTGGTGTCATTGCCCTGATCACCGACTTCGATACGCCCGACCTTGAAACGGAGTTCGCGATGTTGCGCCGCATCGTCGAGCGGTCGGGTAGGCCGTTGTCATTTTCCCTGGCGCAGCAGACTCACAAGAAGGAGTCGTGGCGCCAGTTGCTTGCGCTCACCGCCGATGCGGTCGAGGCGGGGCTGCCCATGCGTGCGCAGGTGGCACCGCGGCCGATTGGTACTCTGCTCGGTCTTCAGGCAAGCCTCAATCCATTCTTCGAGTGTGCCAGCTACATGGAAATCGCCCATCAATCCCTGGCGCAGCGCCTGGCGCTGCTGAAGGATGCCGGCCTTCGACAGCGTTTGCTGGAAGAAATAGAACTGGCGCCAAAGAGCGGTTTGGCGCGACATCTCACTTCGTTCGAGATGATTTTCCCGCTCGGCAACCCGGCAAACTATGAGCCGAATCGCGACACGTCGATTGCCGCGCAAGCGGCCAGGCAGGGCCGCAAGCCCGCGGAGCTGGCGTACGACATGTTGCTGGAGGATGAAGGCCGCAGTTTCCTCTACGCGCCTTTTGCGAACTACGCGGATTTCAATCTCGACGCCTGCGGCAAGATGATTGCCGACCCGAACACGGTGATGGGGCTGGGCGACGGCGGAGCGCACGTGGGCGTGGTGTGCGATGCCAGCTTCCCGAGCTATCTGCTGACACATTGGGGCCGGGACCGTAAAAGTGGCAAGTTCGCCCTGTCCTGGCTGGTCAAGCGCCAGACCAGCGACACGGCACGCGCCGTAGGCCTCTTTGATCGCGGGGTGATCGCACCCGGCATGAAGGCGGACCTTAACGTCATCGATATGGATCGCTTGGGGCTGGACCAGCCGCAAATGCACTTCGACCTGCCGGCTGGCGGCAAGCGGCTGCTGCAGGGCGCGCGCGGATATGTCGCCACCGTTGTGTCAGGAGTGCCGATTTATCGGGAAGGGAAGGCTACGGGCGCGCTGCCAGGGCGACTGGTACGCGGCCCGCAGCAGACCGATAGCGCAGCACTCTGAGACTAGGTTCGATCTGGCCTGGGCGAGCGGTTGCTGACACAGGGCTGTATCTCCCCGGCAACTCTGCGCAGCCGATCAGCGTCATAAAAAAACCTCCCCGGGCCAGGCTCGGGGAGGCGAGGGGCAGAGCGGAGGATCACAGGTAGCCGATTTTCCGTGCGTCGCCCAACATAACCCGGCGCATCAGGCCAAGGGAAAGGCGCCTGATATGGAAAATCAGTTTGGCGAACGGCCCGACCAGCACCAGATCCTGGCCTTTCTGCACGGCCCGTACCATAGCTTCGGCGACCAGCTCCGGCTCGCAGCCCTTGGCCTGGTAGTAAGCCTGCAGGCGCTCGAGCTGTTCTTCGCTGACGGAGGGCGAGATGTTGCTGCGGGCATGGGTGATCGAGGTATTGATGACGCCGGGGCAGACCGTGGTAATGCTGACATTGGAGTCGGCCAGTTCCATTTTCAGCACTTCACTGAAACCGAACACCGCATGTTTGGAGGCGGCATAGGCGCCCATCGTCGGCGAGGGGTAGATACCGGCCACCGAGGCCACGTTGAGCACATGGCGCGCACCCGCGGCCCTGACCATCTGCGGGATGAAGTGATAGCAACCATGCACCACGCCCATCAGGTTGATATCCATCACCCGTTGCCAGTGCGCCAGATCACTCTTGAGGAACTGGCCGAGGTAGCCGATCCCGGCATTGTTGATCAACACATCGAGTGGCCCGAGGGTGCCGTGAATATGCTCGGCGAAGGCCTGCATCGCGCTTTCGTTCGACACATCGAGGGTATAGGTGGTGCAGATTGCCCCGAGGATTTCGACATCGCTCCGCAGATGTTTCAACGCATTCTGATTGACGTCGGTGGCGATGATGTGGGCACCGCGCCGGGCGAACGCCAGCGCGGCAGCCCGACCAATACCGGAACCGGCACCGGTGATGAGGACTTTCTTGTTCTTCAGTTCGGCAATGGCCATGTAAATCTCCAGCAGGAAAGAGGCGCCGGGCGCCTCAGCAGCGTTCGATGAGCGGCTTCAGACGCTTGAGCAGCATTGCCCCGAGCATCCGCCGCAGCAGGCCGCGCAGCAGGTTGCCGGTGCCGGGCAATTTCGGCCGGAAGCGGATGCGCCAGGTCAGTTCAGTGGCCTGGCCCAGGTCGCGCAGCAGGATTTCGCCCTGGTGACAGATGAAAGGCGAGCCCTCGGTCACCCGGTAGCGCAGGCTGTGGGGTGGTTGCCAGTCGATGACCTGCTCGACTACGCGCCCCCCAGGACCGTGCATCAAGCGTTCGCTGCCATGGCCGTTGCGCTCGCCATTACCGGCACGGAGGACGGTCACCGGCTTGAAACCACTCCATTGGGCCATGCCCTCGTGATCACTGATGTGGGCCCAGACTTTGTTCGCCGGTGCTTCGATCCGCACGCTGTGTTCGATGCAGTGAGTGTCAGGCGCTGGTCGGCGGTCCAGCGGCAGCGGCTCGAAGCCCCAGGCACGGTCAGCCTTGCCGGGCTTGAGCCAGAGCACCTCATAGGAGAAGCCCTGCGTGTCGTTGAGGTAGACCACCCCGGCATTGAGCAGCGGGATATGCACCGGGCGGCAATTGGGTCGTGCATGGGCGGCGCAGGCTCGGCGGTAAACCGTCATCAGATCCTGCTTGTTGTGCGCGCCGAAGGCAATGTTGAGGACGCCCTGGTCACTAACGCGATAGCCCTCGGGCCGGGGTTTGCCGAGCGGCTCCAGGTATTGCACGACTTCCAGCAGCACGTCACCGGCGCGGAACAGGCAGCTTCTTTTTTTCGCCCCGGGCAGACCCCAGAGCGCTTCGTGTTGCGGTTGGTGCAAAGTCGTCTCGGCTTCGGTCAGGCCGATGCCATTGCGCAGGAAGGCGCAGGTCTGTTGCAGATCAGGCACGGACATGGTCACCGAGCGGATAGCGGCAGGGCAGTCGCGCCCCGGCTTGACCTGGCCGGCCAGCGGATCGGCTTCCATGATCTCGACATAAACGCCATCGG
Organism: Pseudomonas sp. LBUM1658; assembly: GCF_059716055.1. Lineage (NCBI taxonomy): Bacteria > Pseudomonadati > Pseudomonadota > Gammaproteobacteria > Pseudomonadales > Pseudomonadaceae > Pseudomonas > Pseudomonas sp. LBUM1658. The sequence goes on along the minus strand of NZ_CP166798.1, from coordinate 3,698,119 downwards.
GGTTGCGCACGCAGGCCCGGCGCTGGCCAGCCTGGCCCTGCACCTTGGACAGCGGTTGCGAGCCGAGGCGGGCGAGGCGCGCCAGGGTCTCATCGAAATCGGCGACCCACAGGCCGATGCGGGTGTAACCGATGTCGCAGGGGCGGAAGTCGCTCGGCAGCGGCCGGGCGATCGGGCTTTCGAACTGGAACAGTTCGAGCTGCGCCCAGGGGTTGCTGCCGACCAGCCACCAGCAGGTCGAGGCGGCCTTGGGCAAACCTTGTACCCGCGAGGGCAGCAGGCCGCGCATCATCAATCGACTGCCACCGGCCGGCAACAGGCCGAAGCCTTCGCGGAACCAGTGCTCGGTCAGGCGCAGATCGACCACGGACAGGGCAATCTGATTCAGAGGGGGAACGAAATTCATGTCAGCTTCCGTCGCTCAGGATATGTTGGGTAGCACCGCTGTCACGCCAAAGCCGTCCCGGGAAGCCCGGGACGACTGCTGCCGGTCAGGGCATGTAGGCGACGTGCACGTCATTGATCTTGCCGTTGAAGGCAAAGGGTGCGCGCTCGAAGTAGTCGAGGACCACCGGCGAACCGAGGTCTTCGGCCACGTCGAAGGTCTCGCTGGCGGTGAACAGCAACGGTGGCGTGAAAGGCGTGGCGCCCTTGGCGACTTCCTGGCCATTGAGGCGCAGGCTGAGACTGGCCGGTGAACCAGGCTTGGTCGCGGTCATGGTCGTGAGCACCTCGATACTGACCTTGCCGGCCGGCACTTTCTCGGCCGAGCGCAGCTTGACCCGGGCGATGGCGAGCGCGTTGTACTCATAGACCAGATGGCCGTCATCCAGATACAGGCTCACACCACCACCGATACCGCCCAGGGCATACAGCACGCCGCTGGCGTTTGCCGGGACGTCTGCCTCTACCACCACCTTGTTGTTCTGGTTGCGCAGGTTGGGCGCAGTCATCTCCGGCATGCGCTTGGTCCGGTCGCTGAAATGCCACTCACGCTGGCTGGTGCCGAGACGAGCTGTGGGGTCAAGGAACGGATAAAGACCGGCACCGATCGGGTAGACGTGGTTGGCCTTGGCCTGGGCATCGAACTCGGCCTTCAACTCGGCGAGCTTCTGTGGATTGCTGGCGGCCAGGTCAGTGGATTGCGAGTAATCACTTTGCAGGTTGTAGAGCGCCCATTGGTCGTTCTCGGGGTTCCAGCCCATGAACTGGGCAACGCCCTGGACCCAGGGTTTGCGCGGGCCGAACACCGAGGCCATCCAGCCGTCCTTGTAGATGCCACGACTGCCGAAGACTTCGAAATACTGCGCCGGCTTCTTCGACTTCACCTCGGCGTCCTTGAAGGTGTAGCGCATGCTGATGCCGTCCAGCGGGTCCTGGGCGATGCCGTTGACTTGCTTGGGCGCGGTGATGCCGAGGATGTCGTAGACGGTCGGGACGATATCGTTGACATGGTGGAATTGCCCGCGAACCTTGGCGTCCGCCTTGATCTGCTTAGGCCAGGAAACCGCGAGTGGGGTACGGGTGCCACCGAAGTAGCCAGCCACCAGTTTGGTCCCGGGGAACGGCCCCGAGCCGGCCCAGGCCCACGCGGCGTTGTACATGCTTTCCAGCTTGGGCCCGCCGAGTGCCGGCAGGCCACCGTACATGTCATTGAGGGTTTTCAGCTGCTGCTCCTTGGACACCGGAATGCCGTTCTGGGCCAGCAGCTCGTTGATCGTACCCTCCATGCCTTCGGCGGAGGCGCCGTTGTCGCCGAGCACGTAGAAGATCAGGGTGTTGTCGCGTTTGCCCTGGCGCTCCAGCTCGTCGAGGATCTTCCCGGCCTGGGTGTCGGTGTGTTCCAGGAAGCCGGCAAACACCTCCATCAAACGTGCCTGGTATTGCTGTTGTTCCGCGGACAGGCTGTTCCAGGCGGGCAGTTCAGCCGGGCGCGGCGTGAGCTTGGCGTCCTTGGGGATGAAGCCCATTTCCTTTTGCCGGGCGAAGGTTTGCTCACGATAAGCATCCCAGCCGCCCGCGAACTTGCCCTTGTACTTGTCCGCCCATTGGGCATTCACCTGGTGCGGGCCATGCACGGCACCCGGGGTCCAGTAGAGGAAGAAGGGTTTGTCCGGGGCGTAACTCTGCTGATCCTGTAGCCAGTTCACCGCCTGACTCGCCAGGTCTTCGCTGAGGTGGTACTTCGGATCGCGCGGTGGCTCGATCGGCGTGGTGTCGCGGTAAAGGCGTGGCTCGTACTGCGAGGTTTCGCCGGCCAGGAAGCCGTAGAAATGCTCGAAGCCATAGCCGGTCGGCCAGGCGTCGAAGGGGCCGGCAGCCGTGGTGTCGAGTGCCGGGGTATTGTGCCATTTGCCGAAGGCGGCGGTGCTGTAGCCGTATTGCTTGAGCACCTCGGCCATGGTCGCCGAGCTTTTCGGGATTTCCCCGGTATAACCATCCCAGTCGGTGGCCAGTTCGGCGATCACGCCGTTGCCTACCCGGTGATGGTTGCGCCCGGTCAGCAGCGCGGAGCGGGTGGCCGAGCTGATCGCGGTGGTGTGGAAGGCATTGTAGCGCACGCCGCTATCGGCGATCCGGCTCAGGGTCGGGGTGTGGATGGCCCCGCCGACGGTATCGGACTGGGCGAAGCCGGCATCGTCGAGCATGATCACCAGGATGTTCGGTGCATCGGCCGGCAGGTGGGATTGCTGCTGACGCTTCTGGTGTCTGGACTCTTGCAGCGTAGGTTTGGCATCGCTGGCTGAGGGCGTAGGCGCGAAGGGCAGCGTCTCCTGGGCACAGGCGATCGAACTGGCCAGCAGCATGCTCAGTTTCAGCGTGAAGCGCCCGGACAATGGCAGCCTCTGGGTCATGGGTATCTCCATCGATTATTGTTTTTATGCGGCGGGTTGGATTGTGCTCGGGACGTTGTCGGCGATCCGCTGAAGACGCGGGATCGCCGGGACAGGTCAGGCCGAGAAACTGGTGATGTCCTTGGCTTCGATGCCTTGAGCTTCGCAGAACGCCCGGTAGCGCTGCACGCCGCTCTTCCAGTTCTCGATGGCGCAGATGTTGTCGTTCTCGTCGTAATACAGCAGGTCGCCCTGAGTGATATTCATGGTGATGATCTCATCGCCGTACTCCTCCAGGGCGATCGGGGTATGGCTGGTGCCGGCGGTTTCGAACACCACGCCGCCCGGTTTGGAGATCCAGTCGTGCTCGAGGTATTTCCAGCCGCCCTTGACGGTGTAAACGATCACGGTGCCGGTGTGGTAGTGCCTGGGCAGCGTGGTGCCGGCCGGGGCCTTGAGCAGGGTGATGGTCTCGCCACGAACCGGGTCGCACTTGATGTACTTGATGAAGACTTCGTCGCTGTAGGGAGCGAAGGGAACCCAGGGCAGGTCTTCGTCGTTGATGGCCGCGGTATCGATGCTTTCGTACAACATGGTGATGCTCCTCGGATGACTGCCGCTGGCGGCAAGTTGGACACTCTGAGGTGCATCCTGAGGATGCGAGGCAACAATTACCCCCCCGTCGAAGAGGGGGCCTGGAGCCGTTTCAGTGGAAATGCCGGGTAACTCGCGCGCTTTCCAGCAATGGCGCGACGTCATGCACAGTGCCGGGCTGTTCCGGCGCGTGGGTGATTTTTTCGTCGAGGATGCTCATGTATTCAACCAGTGCCGCCTGGGTCGAGCGGTCGGCGAAACAGCGCACGGTCGAGGTCATCTCGATGGCCAGCGCCTGGCGCAATCCGGTGTCTTGTCCGGCATGTACCGCATGCTTGACCGAGGCCACCGCGATCGGGCTGCGCCGGCTGATGCGTTCGGCGAAGGCCTGGACCTGCTCCTTGAACGACGCTTTGGCAAAGTGCTCGGTGATCAGGCCGTTATCTTTGGCCTGTTCCGCGCTCCACTGCTCGCAGCCGAGCATGAATTCCAGCGCCCTGGCCTTGCCGATCAGCCGCGGCAGGCGTTGTGTACCGCCGCCGCCGGGAATGATCCCGACCAATGCTTCCGGCTGGCCGATGGTGAAGCCGGCATCGCCGACCATGAAGCGGAAGTCGAAGCAGGCGGCCATTTCGGTGCCGCCGCCGTTGCAGTTGCCATTGATCGCGGCGATGGTGATCTTGCTGCTGCGTTCGATGGCAAAGTAGGCCGCCATCATTTGGAACCACAGGTACAGCGTCGAGCAGCGCCCGCGCAGCCGGCGGGTCAGCGCCAGCACGGCCCGTTCGCTGAACGGCAGCTTGTCCATCAGCCACAGGCAGCATGCGGTTTGCCATTCCATCAGCTTGCTGCCGATGCGCGTGCCGCAGATCCGGTCGAGTAGAAAGGCCCGATTGTCGGCACTGATCTTTTGCAGTTCGGCAATCGAGAAGTGGAAGATGTAGGTGTCTTCGAGGCCACCGGTCAGCACCAGCACACCGATGCTGCTGTCCTGCTCGGCGGCCTTGAAGACCTGGTGCAGTTCGGCGCAGATATCGACCGTCAGGAAGTTGGCCGGCGGGTTTGCCAACTCGATCCACAGCGTGCGGTCGAGTTGGGTAGTCTTGAGGTAGCGCAGTTCCATGACGGTTTTACCCTTATCGAGTACTGCTCAAATAACGCCAGAACAGCAGCGCGAAAACAATGTCGCCGGATGCCAGTACCGGTAGCGGCCAGGGAATATTACCCGCCAACCAGTGGCCCCAGATGACACCAACGACGAGGATCTTGAGCAAGATACCGAGCACGATATAAGGACGATAGCGCACCGGATCGCGGCTGATCATCCAGTAGGCCCAGCCGAACATCACCACCAGGGCCATGGTGATTTGAATGAACAAGGCGGACGTCGGCGTGACCTGTAGCCCCATCAAGGCGGCGACCGGTTGCATAGCTACCAGAAATGGCAGGCCTGCCAGTACGTTGAAACCAGCGGCGGAACCAAAGAGGGTGCGGGCAGAACTGTTGGGCATGGTATTTTTCCTGCAAGTATTGTGGGTGCTTCAGGCCAGCAGGCTGAGCAGCTTCGGGTAGCTGTTGGGGAACAGGCGGCTCATCCAGAACATGGTGCTGGATTTGTTGCCGGTAAGGATCCGCTGGGTACCGTTGCGCATGCCGCGGATGATGTCGGCTGCACAATCCTTGGCTGGGGTTTGCAGCATTTTCTCAGCGAGCCCGGCGAACTTTTCTTCTTCAACGCCCGAAGCCTTGCAGCGCCGCCCGGCCTTCTCAATGTTGGTCTTGATCCCGCCTGGATGCACGCAGATGGCGCGAACGCCGGTGCCCTTCAATTCCGCCCAGAGGCATTCGGTCAGGCCACGCACGGCGAACTTCGACATGTTGTAGGCACTTTGGGTCGGGAAGCTGAGCAGGCCAAAGACACTGGAAATGTTGACGATGCAGCCTTCACGCTGGTCCAGCATCAGCGGCAGGAAGGCCTTGGTGCCGTACAGCACGCCCCAGAGGTTGATGCCCAGCTGCCACTCGAACTCTTCGATGGAGGTATTGGCCACCGTGCCGATGACCGTGGCACCGGCATTGTTGATGACGAAGTGCACCGTGCCGAAATCCCGCTTGACCTCCTCGGCGTGGGCCTGGAACGCTTCCCAGGACGCTACGTCGAGCATGTAGCCCTTGACCTTGCCGTTGTCAGGAAGCAGCTTCAAGGTCTCATCGAGACCCGCCCGATTGATGTCGGACAGCGCCAGTAGCGCACCGGCCTGGGCCAGTTGAATAGCCAGCTCGCGGCCAATGCCTGATCCTGCACCACTGATGACGACGACTTTGTTGCGGAACATAGTGACTACCTCTTGTTGTTGTTTTGTATCCCGCCGCAGCAGGCTTGTACCCAATGAGCAAAGTAACTATTTGCTCAGAATGTGAATCGCCACTGCCGCTTCCTCGATGCCCTGCAAACCGCCACCGTTTTCCTGAATGGCGTGGCGTGCACCCTCCACCTGGCGTTTGCCGGCTTCACCGCGCAATTGGGTGACCAGTTCGTAGAGTTGGCCGATGCCGGTGGCGCCGAGAGGATGCCCTTTGGATTCCAGGCCGCCCGAGGTGTTGACCGGAATTCGCCCGCCGAGGGTGAATTCGCCGCGTTCGGCCGCCGGGCCGCCTTGGCCGAGGGGGACGAAACCAAGGTTTTCGACCTGGATGATTTCACCCATCGCCGACGCATCGTGGACTTCGGCCACATGCATGTCCTGCGGTCCCAGGCCTGCCTGCTCATAAGCGAGGTTGGCGGCCAGGCGGCCGACGTGCAGCAGTGGCTGGTCGAGGCGGCGGTGGCTGAAACTGCGCATGACGCTGGCGGCGACCTTGATGCAGCGGCTCTTGTCGGCGCCGATGCGCTTGAGTCCTTCCTCGGTGCAGAGAATGGCCGCCGCGGCACCGTCCGACAGCGGTGCGCACATCGGCAAGGTGATCGGGTAGGTGATCGGCGGCGCAGCCAGGATCTCCTCGATGCTGAAGGGCTTGCGAAATTGCGAGAACGGGTTGTGCACCGAGTGGGTATGGTTTTTCGCCGACACCGCAGCGATCTGCCGTTGGGTGGTACCGTAGTTGCTCATGTGATAACGGCACATGGCGGCGTAAATCGCCATGAACTTGCTGTAGGGCTTGTCCGATTCCGAACCGTCCGGGACTTCAACCCCTTCGCCCATCTTCACCAGCGTCTGGTAGTTCTCTTCGGCTCGCGAGACATCCCAGCCGGCTTCGAAAATCGAAAATGCCTTGAGTTTGTCGGCGATGTTCATCTTTTCCGCGCCGAGCGCCAGCGCGACATCGGTAGTGCCGGCCTTGAGGCTTTGCACCGCCAGATTGAAGGCCGAACTGCCTGAGGCACAGGCGTTTTCGATGTTGTAGATGGGGATGCCTTCGATGCCGATCTTGCTGAATACGACCTGGCCGGGAATGGCGATCTGACCCTGCAGCGGGCCGTTGGTCATGCCGGCATAAAAGGCAATGCCCAGATCCTCGGTAGTGCAGCCGGCGTCCTGCAGTGCGCCATTGAGGGCTTCGCGCGCCAGGTCGTCGAGGCTGCGTTCAATGTGCCGACCGAACACGGTCATGGCGATGCCGGCGATATAGATAGTGCTCATGAACATTCCCTATTATCAGTTGACCGGCGTCAGGTTCGAACCTGCGGCGCGGTTGATGTTGGAGAGCGAGAGGCGCTTGCTGGTTGCTGCGAGTGACGCTCGACGAACTCGCCGACGCAGGCCAGTGCCTGCTGTGCTTCCGGCAGCCAGTGCACGGCCTGCCAGACGTGCGGCATCTGTGGCCAGACTTGCAGCTCGGCGTGGGTTCCAGCGTTCCGCGCTTGCGCAACGGCGATTTGCGATTGATGCAGCAAGCATTCGGTGCTGCCCACTTGCAACAGCAGTGGCGGCAACCCGTGCAGGCTTGCGGCACAGGGCGACACGCCGGGGTCGTGGGCGGCGACCTCAGCGACCACCACTCGCTGCAACAACTCGAGTGCACCGGCGCCGATCATCGGGTCGTCAGCGGTCGCCCGCGCATCGAGCCGGCGGATGGAATCGATACAGGTGCCAGGCGAAAACATCACGGCGCAGGCGGGCAAGGGCAGGCCGGCATCACGAATTCGCTGCAAGGTGGCCAGCGTCAGTAAGCCACCGGCGGAATCGCCGATCACGATAATCCGTGCCGGATCCTGACCCTGCTCGAGCAGCCAGCGATAGGCCGCAAAGCAGTCCTCGTGCGCGGCCGGCAGCGGGTGCTCGGGCGCCAGCCGATAATGCGGCATCAACGCCCGGGCACCGAGGGTCAGGCACAGTCGTGCGGCCAGCCGGGCATGCAGGCGCGGCGTGCGGAACATGAAGCCGCCGCCATGCAGATAGAGGATGACGCGCCCCGACTTGATTGCGTCGACGCCGATCCAGTCGGCGGCAACCCCGTGGGCACTGATGTGTTCACGGTTGAAACCTCTGCCGCCGCCGCCCAGCCAGCGATCCAGCCTGGTGAGTAGCGCCTGGACCTTGGCGAGTTCCATGGGTTTGGCCAGGCGGGCCTTGACGATGTGCCGGTAGAACCACAGCAGCAACCGCGCCCGCAGACTCAAGGGGCGTGGCGCGTTCGGTAGCGGCGGGGCGCAATTCAGAGCAGGGCTCATGCCAGCCCCGCATTACGTGCGGCCGGCCGGCGGGCGGCTGCAGCGGCTTTCTTCTTCGGCGCTTTCACCGGCGCCGGCAGCCTCTGGTTCGGGCCGTCGCCGAGCACCTGTTCAAGGGTGTCAAAGGTTTGCTGCACCAGCCAGACCAGCCGTTCGACATCGGGCACCACAGAGCGCAGCGAGGTGAGCGACATGAAGGTTTCGTCGGCATAGGTCCAGATACCCACCATCAGCCGCGCCCCCAGCGAAGGGCCCATCATGGGTAGGAAGTAATCGAGCCGGCTGCCGTTCAGGTACAACGGCTGCGGCAGGCCGAATGGATTGGAAATCAGCAGGTTGGCCGTCGCCGGAAAACGCTCGCCGACGCGCAACATGTCCGGCAACGCGGCAATCCCCATGTTGATCATGGCGTAAAGCTTGGCACCGGCCGGACTCATCGCGCCGATATCCTTTTTCGCGCGGCTCATGGCCCCACTGATGCTGGCCAGGCGAGTGCGAGCATCGCTGCCCGGTGTTCCGAGGGTAACCAGCGCACCGGAAAGCTGGTTACCGGCACCGGCGACCTTGAGGGCCATCGGCACTATGGCCACCAGCGGCCTGGTTGCCGGCTTGCCCGATTCTTCCAGATAAGTGGTGTAGGCGTCGTCGATCACCGTGGTCATGACATCGTTGAACGAACACCCCGTTGCCTTGGCCAGCGCCTTGACCTGTGTTACCGGGAAACGTACCAAGCCATAAGTACGCTCTCCTGAACCATGACGTTCCAGGCGGGTTTCAGGTGCAGCCAGGGGCAGGGCGATTCCGCCTTTGCCGGTGATCAATCGCAGGCTTTGCCGTAAGTACACCTTGCGCATATCGGTTGCCGCGCGAGTAGCGCCACACACGGTGCCCAGCACCCGGCGCAGGGCAGACGGGCGTGCCTTCCTTTCCTGGTCCGGTACAACCTGTTGCAGCCAGGTCGATACGCCTTGCCACGGCGCCCGAATGGTTTTTCGTTGCGCGGACTGCGACATGGTTTCACCCATCAGGCGAAATATCGCCATGCCATCCCATTGCGAATGATGGGCGACCAGCAAAAAGGCGAAGCGCCCACCTTCCAGGCCTTCGATCCAATGGCAGCGCCACAATGGCAACGACCATGACAGCGGTTCGTGCATCGCTTGCGCTGCAGCGTCGCGCAATTGCTGATCGTTGCCTGGCGCCGGCAAGCGCAGCTCGACCAGGTGGTTGTCGAGGTCAACCTCGACCTCCTCCCAGTAGGGCAGGCCGCCAAGCCGGAGCCGCGGCCGGAGGTTGAACGGTGCGCCGACGGCACGTTTTTTCATCGTCGCCAGCAGTCGACGGCTGTAATCAGCCCTGGCCCCTGACGGCGGAGTGAAAACGTGCAGAAACCCTCCGTGCACGGGAATAGTCCTGGACTCCAGTGGAAACCACGACATATCGAGCAGCGTCATGTTCATCGGCATACCTTGCAAACCTCAGATGTTGCGGGTGGAGTTTTCCCAGTACTGCTGGCGCAGGTCTTTCTTCAGCACCTTGCCCACGGGACTGCGCGGCAGGCTGGTGATGAAGTCGACAGATTTGGGCGCCATCACACTGCCGAGCCTGGTTTTGCACAGTGCGATAAGTTCTTGCGCCGTGATGCTGTGGCCCGGATTGAGCTCGACCACCGCCTTGACCGCTTCGCCCCATTTCTCATCGGGCACGCCGATCACCGCGCAGTCCTGCACCGCTGGATGGCTCCAGAGCACTTGCTCGACTTCGCTGGGATAGACGTTGAAGCCGCCGGTAATGATCATGTCCTTCTTGCGATCGGTCAGATGCAGATAACCTTCCGTGTCGATATGACCGATGTCGCCGGTGTGCAACCAGCCGCCGACAATGGCCTGTGCGGTCATCTCCGGCTGCTGGTAATAGCCCTTCATGATCAGGTCGCCTTGCACACAGATTTCGCCGGTTTCGCCGCGCGCAAGAATCTGCCCGGCATCGTTCATCACTTCGACCCGGACCAGCGGATTAGGCCGGCCGACCGAGGACAGGCGACCGTCACTGGCGAGTTCGCCGTTAACCAGATGCTCGTCGGGACGCAGGTAGGAAATGCTCGCCGGGGCCTCGGTCTGGCCGTAGCCGCCGGCCATGATCGGGCCGAAGACTTCGATGGCTTTTTTCAGCTTCTCGACCGACATCGGTGCGGCGCCGTACAACAGGAATTTGACCGAGGACAGGTCGACCGATTCGATGCCAGGGATTTCCAGCAGTTTGTAAATCACCGTCGGCGGCAGAAAAAATTCGCTGACCTTATGTTGCGAAATGGACGCCAGCATCAGCGCCGGATCAGGCTTTGGGAGGACGACTACCGTGCCACCTTGCGCCGTGCAGGGAACCGCCAGCAGCCCTGCGGTATGGGTCATCGGCGCGGCGGCCATATTCACCGGCTTGAGTCCATCGCGATACGCGCAGGCCAGCATGAAATGGGCGATGAAGGTTTGCGTGCTGCGATGGGTATTCATCACGCCCTTCGGCATGCCGGTGGTGCCGCCAGTCGGCGAGAGCATCACCACATCGTCCATGTCATAGGGCACTTCGGGGCGCGTTGAAGGCTGTCCTGCCGTCCATGTTTCAAGCGAAGGCGCATCCACGTCGGTGGCGTCGATGCAGATCCAGTGCCTGATTTTCGGCAGAACAGGGCGAAGGTCAGCGATGACCGACGCGAAGTCGTGCTGGTAGAACATCACCTCGCAATCGAACGCGTCGAGAATGTAGGTGTTTTCTTGAATCGAGTTGCGCGCATTGACCGGTATCCAGGTCATGTTCGCGCGCCACAGGCCCAGGGTGCAGGCCCAGGCAGTCACGTCATTGCCCGCCCAGATCGCGCCCTTGGTTTCCTTCGGCAAGCCCAGTGCGAGCAGCTTGTTGGCGACTCGGCAGGAGAGTTCGCCGATTTCGTCGAAGGTATAGGAGCGCTCGCCCTGGATGTAGGCGACACCGGCCGGGTCGATGCCCCAGCCGCGGTCGTAAAAATCGATTATTGCCATGAAAGTCTCCAGTGCCGCCGATCAGAGCGGAGTAACGGTGGCACGAGCCAGGCCGCGCTCTTCGAGGAAGCCCAGCAAGTAGCGGTGACCGAAGGCCTTGGAACCGGACGCGAAACCGACCTTGTTGGTCTCACCATCGATCAGCTTGATCGCGGCCGCGACCTGCAGGGCGCCGGTGGCAATGTAGGCGGTGGTGCCATGTACGGAGGCGCGCACGGCCGAGAGCTGGCCGCGACCAATGGCGGTGTCGACCATGCGCACGGTGGTGGTGCGCTCGCGCGGCGGCATGGTCGGGGTGGTCGACTCGACGATTTGCTTGAGTACCGCATCCTGCTGTTCTTTCGGCAGGTGCTTGTATTCGACCTCCCACTTCTGGCCCAGGGCATGCACCATCTTCATGACGTTATTGTCATAGAAGCCGACGCAGGAAACGCAGGAGCGCACGCGCGGATCGTTCTCGAAATACACCGGCAAGGAGGTGCCACCCCACGGCAGGGCAAAGACCGGTTGCAGGAAGTCGGGCGAGGCGATGTTGAAAGAGGTGTCGACGGCGTGTGGGACCAGTTTCTTCTCCCACAGGTAGCACTGCTCGGCACGATACAACTCGAAGATGGAGGCCGTCGAACCAACGGTTACGCCGGCACCGGCATCGCGCGGGCCACGGCACAGTGTCGAGGTTTCCAACGCGTCGATGCCCGGAGTTTCCAGCGCCAGTTCCGCGGCGATTTCCGCGTAGGTGTACATGTAGGACAGCGATGGCGAGACCAGCAGGCCGGCCTGGGCATAGAGTTTGCCGAATTTTTCCCGCACTTCACGCATGTATCCCTGTTCACCGGTGGTGTCCAGGTGATGGCAACCGGCCTTGAGCGCGGCTTCAACAGTGGTCAGGCCGAACTTGACGAAGGGCCCGACGGTGTTGCAAACCACCTTGGCGCCCCGGAAGGCTTCGGTCAGCGCTTCGACCGTGTGTTCGGCCTCGATGACTTCATAGGTGGCGGACTCCAGGCGCACCACGCGCTGCGCCATCATTTCGTGCACGCGCCCGGCGTTGCGCGCCACGGCGGTGAATGGAATGTTCTGATCGATCAGCCAGTCCATGGTCAGCATGCCGGTGTAGCCACTGGCGCCATAGACAACTACAGGGTATTTAGCCATTTTCGAGTATCTCTTGTTGTTTGAGGGTTGCTGGGTAGTTTGCCGGGGTCAGTTCTGCGACCAACCCTCGGCATAAAGCTGCTGGCACAACAGGCCAACGCGCATGGTGATGATGTAGTTTTCGCCGTCTTCGATCAGCGCGGAGCGCGCATCGCGGAAGATCTTCTCGATCGGGTATTCGCGCGAGGTGCCGGCGCCGCCGAACAGTTGCAGCGCCTCGCTGGCGACCTTCATGCATTCCTCGGTCACCGTGACCTTGGCTGATGCCGTGGCGTAGGGATGGGACTGCGGCGACAGGCGTGCATAGGCCAGCGAGCGGCGCGCCACCCCGCGTGCCAGTTCGACGCGGCGCAGCATGTCGCCGAGGCGATAGCGCGTGAGTTGATGGTCGATCAGCAACTGGCCGCCTTGTTTGCGCTCATGGCAATACTGCAAGGCCAGCTCGAAGGCCGAACGAGCAACACCGGTGAAACATTGCGACATGTGGGTGCCGGCGTAGGACCAGGCCGAGGACTGGTTGCCGTAGTACTGGTCTTGCAGTGCGACCGCAAAACGCAGCGGCACTTTGACGTTGTCGAAATAGACTTCGCCTTGTGGTAGCGCGCGCTGGCCGATCTTGTCCAGCGGCTTGCCGCGCGAGACACCGGGCAGGTCGAGGGGGATGATCACGGCCACGCCATGGGGCCGCCCGTCGGCATCGAAGTAACCGTCGCCGTAATCGGCACCGATATAGGCGAGTGCCACTTGCGCCACGGCGCCGTTGGAGACCCAGGCCGAGCACTGACCGTTGATGACGATTTCGTCCTTGCCGACCTTGGCGCAGAGGCTGCCCTTGTTGCCTTGCTGACCGTGGGGCCACTCGCGCTTCATGTCATAAACCATGATGTCGCTACCCTTGTCCGGATGGGTGATCATCCAGCAGCCGACCTTGCCGGTGCAGAGATCGACCAGTTCCTGGTTGCCGGCAGCCATCGCCATGTGCAGGGGAAAGCCGGCCGCTGCCAGTGAAGTGCCGAGGCCCGCATCGCCCCAGCCCATTTCCTCGCCGATCAGCGACTCGAGGCGTACCGCGACTTCGGGTGGGAACTGGGAGAAAAAGGACGGATCAAGGCCCAGTTTTGCGGCTTCCTGAAACACCGACCAGAACGGCGAGCCTGGCGCGCAGACATCGGCCGCGCTCATCTTGTCGAGTTCCTGGCCGATGGGCCGCAGGACGTTTTTGGCAAACTGATGGACGCTCTGCTGAATGGCGGATTCTTCTTCGGTCAATGGCGTTTCAAAGCCGGTCAAGCCAACGGCGGGCAACTGCAGCGTGTCGTGTAAGTTGATCATCACGGTTCCTCGACTGGAGATGAAATGGCCCGCCTGGCGTTTACCCGGGGGGGTTGAATATGGGTGCAATGATTGTTCTTCCAGGCCTCGACAACTCACCTGAAAAGCGGTCATATTTGTCAAAATCTGCTCATCCCGAGATACCGATGAATCCGCAACAGCAAGTCCACGAAGCACTGGGTCTGCCAATGGTTGGCGGCATGCTGTGCAGTGAAATGCCCTTGTATGCCGAGCGCTATTTCCTCCATGAGACCGATCGGGTCGTACCTCCGGTCGGTGTCATGGCCCTGTTGACCCAGTTCGGCGGCTCACGGGTGCAAGAAGGCATGGAAGGTGAGCTGCGCTCGACCTCGCTGCCTTTCGTATCGCTGCTGATGCCCGCAGGTTGTGCAACTCATTGGCACTATTCCGGCAGCGTCGACTTTGCGGTGTTCTACTTGCCCGAGCGCACCGACGGCGTTTTTCAACTGTTGCGCGAGCTCTGCGCTGATGCGCAGGCACCGTTTTCCTTCAGTGATGCCCTGGTCAGCGCCGCTGCCCGGCAACTGATGGATGAGCTGAATCTGGGCAAGAAGGCCGACCGGGGCTTCATGGCCAGGTTGTCTGCGGTCATGCTCGAGCAGGTATGCCGTGCGCTGCGATCCGATATCACCAGCGGCATTAATCCACCGCACATTCAGCTGGCGCGTCTGCAGACGGTACTGGCCTTCATCCGTGAGCACCTGGCGCAGGAGCTATCGATCAGCCAACTGGCGGAACAGGCCGGGGTCAGTCCGGCGCATTTCCGGCGGTTGTTCCAGAGCGCCATGGGCATGCCACCTCATCGTTACGTGATGAATGCGCGGCTGGAACATGCACGTGATCTACTCATGCAAACCGACCTGCCGATTCTGCACATCGCCCTGGAATGTGGCTTCAGCACCCAGAGCCACCTGACGGCGGCATTCAAGACAGCACATGCAACTACGCCGGCGCAGTATCGAACCCAGGCCGTCGGTAGCAGGGGGCGAGCCTGAAGTAAAATCAATGCAGCGAAGCAAAGCTCACTGCCGGTTTGAAGCATGTGTATTGATTGACCTGGCATTCATTCGCGGCCTGGCGCTGCGACTCGAACCAGACCTCGTCCAATCGTAGAACGACTGCAATCATTGCAGTCAGCGATGCAACTACAGAGAGCATTATTATTGTTTTCATTCGTCCACCTGTTTTTGAGCACTCGATGACAGTACGTGTTGTTATGGTTTAAAGATGATCCGTTTTGGACGCTTTAGCCCCCCTCTCGTCAGGGGGCATAGGCGTTTGTTCAGTGCTTGAGCAAGGCCGTGGCCCGCAGGTAGTGCAAGGCGGCCCACGGATAGAGCAGGCCGGACAGCAGCAAGGCGTTTCTCAAGCCCGCGGTGGCATCGCCGTTGGCCAGCAGGTCGCTGGCCAGGCCGACCAGTTGCGGCCCGATCACCAGTGCGCCGATGTTGGCGACGAGTACGCCGATGCCAATGATGGTGGCGCGCATGCGGGGCGGTGAAAGGTTCTGCAGGATGACCCAGCTCAAGACCACCGGGGCATAGGAAAAAAAGCCCGGCACCACCATCAACCACAGCGCGGTGGCATAGTCGCCCGCGAGCAGTACCCCGATCATGCACGGCCACACCAACATCTGGATAACCGCACCGATCAACACCCGACGGGAGGGTTTGCGCCGCGATAAGCGATCGGAGGCCCAGCCCACCGCAATGGTCCCCACCATCCCCGCGACGCCGAGCACCAGCCCGAGCGCCGGACCCAGTTGCGCCGCGCCGACCTGAAAATTGCGGATCAGGTAAGCCGGCACCCACAAGGCCAGTACGCTGCTGCTGGTTACCACCAGCGTGACGGCTGCGACGAGATGCAGTAGACCGCGGTTGCCGAGTACAAAGCGCAACACTTCGGCCAACGGCGGCGCGGCTTCCTTGGCCTTTGCCTGCCCGGCTGGATCTGTCTGGCCACGCATCGGCTCGCGGGTGGTCAAAAACATCAGCGCTGCCAGCAGGATTCCGGGTGCACCCAGCAGAATGAAGGCCCAGCGCCAGCCCCAGTAGCCGGCAATCAGCCCGCTCAAGGTAAACGCCAGCACCATGCCGAGGCTGCCGCCGCTGGCAAACAGCCCGACCGCCTTGCCACGCTCGCTCGGCGGGAACAGGTCGGCGATCAGCGATTGGGCCGGTGGTGTCGAGCCCGCTTCACCGACTCCGACGAAGATCCGCGCCAGCGCCAGTTGCAGCGCGTTGTTGGCCATGCCGCAAAACATGGTGCACAGCGACCAGATGAACAGCGAAGCGGCGACTACGTTGCGGCGGTTGGAGCGGTCGGCCAGCATCGCCACCGGTATCGCCAGCGTAGCGTAGAAGAGTCCGAAGACAGTCCCGGACAGAAAGCCCATCATGCTGTCGGACACGCCCAGGTCACGCTTGATCGGCTCCACCAGGATACCCATCACATAGCGGTCGAGGACGCTGAAGGTATAGGTCAACCAGAGCAGCCCCAGTACGTAATAACGCCCTGGCACCGGCGTTGCCGTATCCATGTGCTCAATAGTGCTGGTTCCCGTCTTCATTTTGTTGTTCTCCGAGAGTTAGTGGAATTTCTGCACCAGCAACACGAATCCGACCAGGAACAGCGCTTCGCTGCCAAGCAGCAGTGCGGCGCGCGGGCCGACCTTGCGAATATCCAGCAGCGAGGTCTTCAGGCCGACGGCCGCGATGGCGATCACCAGGCAGGCGCGTGAAACCTCGTTCATCGCCGCGCCAAGAGACGGCGGAATCCAGCCAAGGCTGCCGACCACGACCAGGATGACAAAGCCGATCAGGAAGGGCGGCAGCAGCGGATCGTTGCATTGGCGCTCGGCATTTTTACTGCGCCGCCGCACGGCAACGGTAAGGGCCATCACTACTGGCAACAGCAGCGCCACGCGCAGCATCTTGGTCAACACAGCATAGTCGCCGACCTCATGGGAAATGCTGTACCCGGCACCCACCACCTGCGCCACGTCGTGGATGGTCCCACCGAGAAATATGCCCGCCTGGTCTGGCGCCAGGCCGAGCAGTTTGACGATGACCGGGTAGAGAATCATCGCCAGGGTCGAGAGCACCGTGACCCCGGCAATGGTGAAAATCAGCTCGCGCTCCGATTTCTCGTCGCGCGGCAACACGGCCGCGATGGCGATCGCCGCCGAGGCACCGCAGATCGCCGTGGCGCCACCGGTGAGGATGCCCAATCGGCGGTCCAGTCCGAATACCCGGCTCATCAGCACACCAAAACCGATGGTGGCGAGCACTCCCCCAACGATCAGCGCGCCGTTGTACCAGCCCAGACCGCCGAGCTGCTCCAGGGTAATGCGGGCGCCAAGCAGTGCCACGCCGAGCCGCAGAATGCGCCGCGCCGCGAAGTCGATACCGGGTTTGGCGCTGCTTTGCAGGGTGACCGAATGCAAGGCCATGCCCAGCAACAGCGCATACAGCAGCGCAGGGCCGCCGCGGGCGTCGGCGATGAAGGTCGAGGCGATGGCGACGACGATGCTGAGCAGGATGCCGGGCCAGTTGCCACGCACGCCGACCAGCCACGCTTCGCCGACTGCGCGCGGGTATGTGAATAGATTCATGGTATGTACTCTGTGCTGGATACTGCGCAAATGCGCCTTAGCGCACCGGCTTGAGCCCGGCCAGGCGGATGGTCAGGCGATCAAGCAAACGATCGGGGATGAAGTTGCGCAGGTACCACAGGCCGACCAGCGGATAACGTGGCTTGGGCTGTGGCGCCTCCAGTGCATGGCGGATGGCATCGATCACTACCTGCATCGGCTTGGCGTTCTTCAATTCCTTGGCGACGAAGGCCGGCATGCCGGCCATGGCGTCTGCGTAGTCGGTATGAGCGAAGCGACCGTCGGCTTGTTGCTGCGGACTCTTGTCCCAGATCGGGGTCTTGATCGCTCCGGGTTCCAGGGCACTGACCGTGATGCCATAGATCGACAGCTCCCGGCGCATGCCATCGGAGAGGGCTTCGACCGCATGCTTGGTCATCGCGTAGAGCGTCACCAGCGGGAAAGCCACGCCGCCGCTGATGGAGCTGAGATTGACCACGCGTCCCGGTGGATGCCGGGCACCGGCACGCGCGCCAAGCAGCGGCAGGAACGCCTGGGTCACGGCCAGCAAACCGAAGACGTTGATCTCGAAGGCTTGCCGGACCTCATCCAATGAGGTGTGCATCATCGGCCCCGACGGGGCTACGCCGGCGTTGTTGATCAGCCCGGCCAGACCATCTTCACCCACTGCCGCCTGTACCTGGGCCACCGCCGCAGGCAAGGCGGCGGTGTCGGTGACATCGAACAGCAACGGGGTAAAGGCCTCGCCCAATTGTTCGCGCACTCGTATGCCATCGGCCTCCTTGCGTACGCTGCCAAACACGCGATATCCGCGTGCGATCAGCATTTGCGCCGTGGCAAAACCGATGCCGGTGGAGACGCCCGTGATTACGACTGTCTTGCTCATGATTGTTTCCTCTGGCCGGGGAGGGGCGCTAAGGATGTCGCCGCGCTCGCCTGGGCCTTTTTGTTTTTTTGCAGTTCACGGCCGATTTCGATACTCAGATCCTTCAGGGGCCCGAGAAAACGCTTCACCACCTCGGCTTCGCTCAACGCCGAGCGGAAATGCCGCATGCTGATTGCACCGATGATCCGTCGACCCTCCCGCAGGGGGACGGCGATACCCCGTCCACGGTCGTCCTGGATCGAGCCGGTAGTCGAATAACCCTTGGCCTTGACCTCGGCCAGCAGGGCATCGACCGAAGCCTGATCGCGCACCTGTCCATCCTCCACGTCGGGAACTCCCAGCAGCGGGGCGAGCAGCAGGCGCCGCTCGGCACGCGGACAATAGGCCAGGTAGGCCTTGCCGAGCGCCGAGACCACCAGCGAAAAACGGTAGTGATAGCCCGACAGATAATCCGGCGCGATCGAGCTCAGGTTGGCGGTCGTGTAGCGCATCCACAGGGTCATGTCCTGCGGTGTCGCCAGATACAACGGCCATTTGTACTGCCGGGTGAAGCGATCCATCAGCGGTTGTGCCAGGTCCACCAGCAAGTCGCGCGGGTGATAACCTGAAGTCAAGGCCAGCACCCGAGCGGCAAGGCGATAACCGGCCGTGCGCGATACCTGGGTGACGTAGCCGTCGGCCATCAGCGCCTGCAGCAGGCGAACCAGGGTCGGCTTGGGCAGGCCGGTATCGCGATGCAGATCCTCGATCGTCGTCAGCGGACGACGATTGAGGGCCTCGAGTATCCGCAGGGCTCGGCTGATCGGCTCTATCGCAGCTGAATCAGGCTTTTTCCCGCGTTCGTCGTCCATCGTTATCACCGCCTCAGGCCGTGGGGCGTTCGCCGATAATCGACACACGTTGACCGTAGCGGCGGTTCGGGAAGTAGTCCCATACCGCATGGTGCTGGGTGCAGCGGTTGTCCCAGAAGGTCAGCATGTTCGGCGTCCAGTCGACCCGGCATTGCAACTCGGGCATCGTCGCGCAGTGCTCGTAGAGCATGTTCAGCAGCGCATCGCTTTCATGGGGTGACAACTGCGGTATACGCAGGGTGAAGCCCTTGTTGACGTAGAGCGCCTTGCGACCGTTTCCGGGATGGCGCACCACCACCGGATGCTCGGCTTGCGGCCAGCCGCCTTCCGGCACCTTCATGTCGTAAAAACTGGTGTAGGGCTTGGCACCGCTGTGAATCGCGGTCAGCCCTTCGAGGAAGCCCTTCATTGTCGGCGACAGGGTCTCGTAGGCCAGGTGCATGTTGAGGAACATGGTGTTGCCGCCGCCACCCTCTGGTGCCTGGGTGATGTACAGCATCGAGCCCATCGGTGGCTGTGCGTCGCAAGTAACGTCGGTGTGCCAGCCTTCGCCAGCGACGTTCTTGCTGGTCTCGTCGGCCTTGATCTTGAGAATCTCGGGGTCGTCGCCAGCGCCGTACAGCACATTCATGGCAACTGCTGCTTCATCGCCCGCCGCCTTGGCTTTCGCCTTGGCGGCATGGTACGGATGCGAGTGCAAGTTGCCGAACATACGGCCGAAACGCTTGTGATCTTCGTCGGACAAATGCTGGTCGCGGAAGTAGATGACGTGGTGCTCGTTCAGCGCGGTATTGATTTCGGCGAACAGGGCCGGGCTGATCGGTTCGGACAGATCGACTCCGAGGATTTCTGCGCCGATCGAGGGGTTGACCGCCTTGACCGTGATCAGTTGGTAATCGGGGCGCTGACGCTGGTTCCAGGCCCTGATGGCATTCAGTGCATGTTGATCCATGATTGTTTCCTCGAACGGTGTGCTTGTTTTTA
This sequence comes from Pseudomonas sp. LBUM1658, assembly GCF_059716055.1. NCBI lineage: Bacteria > Pseudomonadati > Pseudomonadota > Gammaproteobacteria > Pseudomonadales > Pseudomonadaceae > Pseudomonas > Pseudomonas sp. LBUM1658. Next base: position 3,678,142 of record NZ_CP166798.1, on the reverse strand, counting down.
TGGGTTTGAGTTTGGGTCGCGGATCTTCGATCAACAAGGAGAAATCACGAACATTCCGTATTGCGGAACGCGTGAGTGCGCCCGGGGCGCAGGAGAATCCACCGGTGTTGCGCGGGCTTGGGCGGTCGACCCGCTGATCGCTTGGTTCACCGGGCTCCCCGCGCGGTAGCCGCCGAAAAGATCGCAGCCTACGGCAGCTCCTACGCTGACCGCATACACCTGCGATGTTGTGGGTGCCTGCAATCCCCGGTAGGAGCTGCCGCAGGCTGCGATCTTTTGATCTTGATTTTGTGGGAGCGAGCCTGCTCGCGAAGACGGCGGTACAGTCGCGAAAGATTCCAGCTCAAACGAAAAAGGGGCGAGCAAAAAGGTTTACCTTACATGCGAAAAATCATATATTCGAGAAACCATATGTAAACGAAGACTTCGTCATGGACGCATCTAGCCGTGCATCCTGATGAAATCCAGACACCGAGAACTGCAATGGCTGATCACCTGACCCCGACCACCGTTTTCAAATGCCTCGCCGACGACAACCGGGTGCGCATGATGCTGCTCATCACCCTCGAGGGAGAGCTCTGCGTCTGTGAGTTGACCTGTGCACTGAATGAGAGCCAGCCCAAGGTCTCCCGGCACTTGGCCCAGCTGCGCAATTGCGGCTTGCTGATGGATCGTCGGCAAGGCCAATGGGTTTATTATCGACTGCATCCGGACCTGCCGGATTGGGTGCAAGGCGTTCTAAGCACCACACTGCAGGCCAACCAACACTGGCTAAGCCCTGATGCGAAACGCCTCGATGAAATGGGCGACCGGCCGCAGCGCGTCGCTGCTTGCTGTTGAACCATAATCAAGGGTTCACCGGCTTCAGCATCCAACCCCCTATCGAATACATCGGCAAGTTCGCCCCCGGCCGAACTCCCACTGACAACAGATTCAGAGCACAACAACATGGCTATCAACGTTGGCATCAATGGTTTTGGTCGGATCGGCCGTCTTGCGCTGCGGGCAGCCTGGGGCTGGCCGGAGTTTGAATTCGTGCAGATCAACGATCCGGCAGGTGACGCGGCGACCCATGCGCACCTGCTGAATTTCGACTCGGTGCATGGTCGCTGGCAACACGAGGCCAGCGCCGAGGACAGCTGTGTAGTCATCGACGGCAAGCGGATCAAGGTCAGTGCCAATAAAGCGATTGCCGATACCGATTGGTCAGGTTGCGATCTGGTGATCGAGGCCAGTGGCAAGATGAAGACCGTTGCCGTGCTCCAGGGCTACCTCGACCAAGGCGTGAAGCGCGTGGTAGTCAGTGCCCCGGTCAAAGAAGCGGGCGCGTTGAACATCGTCATGGGGGTCAATCACCAGCTGTTCGAGCCTGCCGCGCATCCGATTGTCACCGCCGCGTCGTGCACCACCAACTGTCTGGCTCCGGTGGTCAAGGTGATCCACGAGAAGCTCGGCATCCGCCACGGCTCGATCACCACCATTCATGATCTGACCAACACCCAGAGCATCCTCGATCAGCCCCATAAGGATTTGCGGCGTGCCCGTGCTTCGGGGATGAGTTTGATCCCGACCAGCACCGGCTCCGCGACCGCCATTGCGGAAATTTTCCCGGAACTGCGCGGACGCCTGAATGGCCATGCGGTACGGGTGCCACTGGCCAACGCTTCGCTGACCGACTGTGTATTCGAAGTGGAGCGCGTCACCACCGTCGAGGAAGTCAATCAACTGCTCAAGAGCGCCTCGGAAAACGAACTCAAGGACATCCTCGGCTACGAGGAGCGACCCCTGGTCTCGATCGATTACCGTACCGACCCGCGCTCGGCGATCATCGATGCGTTGTCGACCATGGTCATCAATGGCACCCAGGTGAAAATCTATGCCTGGTACGACAACGAATGGGCCTATGCCAACCGCACTGTCGAACTGGCCAGGATGGTTGGTCTGGCAGTCGAAGGGGGCGATCAATAAGGTGCTGTCAACCCTCGCTCCAGAAGTGCGGCAGTACCTGCTCGTCACCGGCAACTACTGGGCCTTCACCCTCACCGACGGTGCCCTGCGCATGTTGGTGGTGCTGCACTTTCACGCCCTGGGCTACAGCCCGCTGCAAATCGCCGCGCTGTTTCTGTTCTATGAATTGTTTGGGGTGATCACCAATCTGCTTGGCGGATATCTCGGTGCCCGGTTGGGCTTGAACCGGACCATGAACATCGGCCTGGCGATTCAGGTCGTGGCCCTGTTGATGCTGACGGTTCCAGCGGCCTGGCTGAGCATCCCTTGGGTGATGGGTGCCCAGGCGTTGTCGGGAATCGCCAAAGACCTGAACAAGATGAGCGCCAAAAGCTCGATCAAGCTGCTGGTGCCGGACGGTCAACAGGGCAAGCTCTATCAATGGGTGGCGCTTCTCACCGGTTCGAAAAACGCACTCAAGGGTGTCGGATTCTTTCTCGGTGGGGCCTTGCTGGCGCTGCTGGGCTTCAAGGGCGCGGTGCTGGCCATGGCCGCCGTTCTGGCGCTGATCTGGATCGGCAGTCTGATGTTCCTGAAGAAGGATCTGGGCAAGGCCAAGGCTAAACCCAGGTTTCGCGAAATCCTTTCCAAGAGCCGGGCGATCAATATCCTCTCGGCGGCGCGAATGTTTCTGTTCGGTGCCCGCGATGTCTGGTTCGTGGTGGCCTTGCCGGTTTACCTGAGCAGCGTCTTTGGCTGGGATTTCTGGAAGGTCGGCGGGTTTCTGGCGCTGTGGGTGATTGGCTACGGCGTCGTGCAATCCTTCACGCCGAGGATCACTGGCAAGCGGCGAGGGCATGTACCTGACGGTCGCGCCGCTTTTATCTGGGCCCTGGCGCTGGCCGGGCTGCCAGCGGCAATCGCCCTGGGGTTGAATACGGACCTGTCCGGGCCGGTGGTGCTTATTGGTGGATTGCTGGTCTTTGGCGCACTGTTCGCGGTGAACTCTTCATTGCACAGCTACCTGATCGTTTCCTACGCCAAGGAAGACGGAGTGTCGCTGGACGTGGGTTTTTACTACATGTCCAACGCCATGGGGCGGTTGATCGGCACAGTTCTCTCCGGTTGGATCTACCAGGTGTATGGACTGGTGGCGTGCTTGTGGATATCGAGCGCTTTTGTGTTGCTGGCAGCGCTGATATCCATGGCGTTGCCCAGGCATGCCGAGTAGGTGCATGAGTGTGAGTCCCTGTCTCCAGTAAAGGACAGACCCCGCGCCAGGACTCAGCTTGATTGAGCGCTGTCGTCCTCCACACTTTCGTCCAGTGCGTCGGGTGGCTCTGGCGATTCGGTGGTAACGCTGAATTCGCTCACTTCGATGGCGCCCAGCCCATGGCCGAGCAGGTGGAAGGAGAAGGCCTTGCGGGTTTGCGGATTGTCGAAGGCGAAGTCCATTTCCAGCTCTTGGTCGGGCGTCAGCACGATCTCCGCCGGGAAGTCCAGCGTCACATCCTGCTCGAGTTCCTTGGCCTTGAGCAGCAGGTAGGCATTCTCTTGGGTGCCTACCGAGCGAACCTTGATCCGCACCCGCGTCTGCGAGCCCTTGGGCATCTCCAGGTATTGCGCGCCAATCAGGTTATCGGCCCAGTCGTCCTTGATCCGCTCGTGGAGGGGGATCTGGTCGGTGCTGCCAAACTGAAAGCGCTGGTTCAATTGGGTCCGCAGCAGCGAATGATCCAGTGCCGCGGCGCGTGCGCTGATCTGGCGCGCGCGCTGGCTGCCGGATTGGCCGAGGAAGGCCGTGCGCTCGCCGAGAAACCCCTCACTGGCGTAGTGTCGGCAGCGTTGCTGGAAGTCGCATTCGGTAAAGGTCCCCTGGCCATCGTGGTAACGCAGCATGCCGTTGGTGAAGGACATGATTTCCCGACCCTGGGCGTAGTCGCGAAACAGAGAGCGCCCACTCAAGGTTGAAGGCACTGCAAAGTCGAAATAGTCGAGGACCGAAGCGCTCAGGTCGACATGGCCATAGACCCCGGTCTTGACCCTCGGCAATTGGGCCTGCTCCGGCGCCAGGAGCAGGTTGAAACCCCAGGCCGACGCGAGGCGCACGTCATCGATACCGTGGGACTCGTCGGAGGTGATGATCACCAGGGTATCTTGCAAGACACCCTGGCGTTCGAGGCCCGAGAGGAACTGCTCGAGTGCGTCGTCCAGATAGCCCACCGCCGCCTGTTTGGGCGTGGCATGGCGTTGCAGATAGTCTTCGGGGGCGGAGTAGGGCTGATGGGTGCCCACGGTCAACAAGGTGAGCATCCAGGGTTGATCATGCTGCCGCAGCTGCTCGACGTAATTCAGCGCTCCTTCGAAAAAACCCTTGTCGTCCATGCCCCAGGGAAAATCCAGGTAACCAGGGTTGCTGAACCACTCCAGACCCATGGTGGTGTCGAAGCCGATGTGCGGCATGATTTTGTCTTTGGCCATGAAACGCAGGCCCGCACCCTGCAAATAATGGGTAGCGAAGCCGTGCTGACGCAACTGGGCCGGCAGGCAGGCTTGGTTGCGCTGGCTCAGGTTGAGCATCTCGACGCCCTTGGGGGTGCCGTTGTCGAGCTTGTCGTAGTCGCCGCACAACATGGAGTAGAGGCCGCGAATGGTCTGGTGGCTGTGCAGAACGTAGTCGGGAGTGTTCATGCCGCGCTCGGCCCAGCGGCTCAGGTGCGGCATCAGGTTTTCCTGATAGTCACTTTTCAACGCCTGGCGGTCGACCCCGACATAGGCGCCCGGAATGCCTTCCAGAGCGACGATCAGCACATTGCGTGCGCGCCCGGGGGCTTGCAGCAACTTTTGTCCGTTCAGGTCGAGCTGGGTGAGACCGGCCATCTGCGGTGGGAGATCAACCTCAGGGTCGCCGAACCATTCCCGGGCGTGGGTCTGGCTTTCTCCGAGGCCGGCCATCAGCAGCTGGTGCGGCAGATTGAACTGACGCCATTGATCCGCTTCGCTGGGATGCAGGTATTGCACGCCACCATGGGTCAGCAAGAGCAGCAGCGGCACGCTCCAGGCATGCCGAGGCAGGGCCGCAGCCTTGTGGCGGCTGGCGCGCCACTGGGTCCCTGACCAGATCAACAGAGCCAGCAGCAGCGCTCCGGCGAGCCATGGATGCCCAAGGCCGTCGCCGCCGGTGGAGTTCTCCAGAAACTGCGGATCGATCAGGTAGTTAACGTCGGCCAGGGTCGGTAGCCGACCGACCGCGCTGACCAGTTCGGTTGCCGCCAGGTTCAGCAGGCACCAGACCATCAGCACCGGCAACGCCAGCCACCATGGGCGCCGGCACAGCAGCACGATCAGCAAGCCGCCAATGCCCAGGTCCGATAGATACCCCAACGGGTTGTTCCAGCCCAGGGCCAACCGGGTGCAAAGTGGCACCAGCAATACCAGCCCGGTCAGGCTCACGAGAGAAGCCAGGGGATGTCGCAACCAGCGCCGGGTAAAATTCACAAAAAACCTGCTCTTCATTAAAATGTAATACAGATGTGCTGGATATTATCAAAGGTGGGGAACCGCGGCAGAGGTTAAGCGTGTGCAGATGCGTAGGCTCGCGACTCCGTTCGACAGGGCTGATCAATAATCCAGCCAACTCCTTGCGACGCGAATCGATCGGGTTTACCGGCTTCAGGAGGTCTTCAATGTCCTATTATTATCCGTCTTCGCAAACCGGCCTGAGAGACAGGCGGGCCGCAGGCCAAAGTCTGATTCAGCCACTGCTCGAATACCGTCGCAGAGCCGATGTCATTGTCCTCGCCTTGCCCCGCGGCGGTGTTCCGGTCGCTTATGAAATCGCCACCGCCCTGGAGGTGCGCCTGGATGTGATGCTGGTCCGCAAGCTCGGTGTTCCTTCTCATCAGGAATACGCCATGGGTGCCATCGCCAGTGGCGGCATACGGGTACTCAATACGGAAGCGCTGCAGGCTCATCCTATTGATCAACGCACCCTTGAAGCAGTGGTCGAGCGGGAAACCCGGGAGCTGCTGCGTCGCGAAAGCGTCTACCGCCCAGAGCGTCCACCGCTGCAGCTGCAGGACCAGGTGGTGATTCTGGTCGACGACGGGCTGGCCACCGGCTCTACGATGCTGGCGGCGGTACAGGCCGTGCGCCAGCAACAGCCATCACGCATCGTCGTCGCCGTACCGGTGGCGCCGCCTGAGACCGTGGCGGTGCTACGCAGCAAAGTGGATGAACTGGTGTGTCCGCTCATCCCTGAATGGATGATGTCGATCGGGCACTGGTATCTGGATTTCACCCAGACTTCGGACAAAGAGGTTGTTGATCTGCTGCAGCGCGCCTGGCAACGCGAATTGCAGTCGGAGTAAGGAATCCCTTGAGGTAGATCCAATGCTGAATTCACAGAATCGAATACTGGATCTGGCCGACGTCGAGTTGGCCGCTGATTTACGTTTGCCTGTCTACGCCAGCGGGTTGGTGGTGTTCGTCCATGGTAGTGGCAGCAGTCGTTCGAGCCCACGTAACCAGCAGGTTGCACAGTCTCTGGCCGAGCGAGGGCTGGGCACGCTGCTGTTCGATCTGCTCACAGAGCCGGAACAACGCGTGGACTACCTGACCGGGGAGTTGCGCTTTGATATCGCGCTACTCTCCAGGCGGCTGGTAGAGGTGATCGACTGGATAGGGCGCAGCGCGCAATTGCAATCGTTGCGCATCGGACTGTTCGGCGCGAGCACCGGGGCCGCAGCGGCATTGATGGCAGCGGCGCTGCGCCCGGACGCGGTGCACGCCGTGGTCAGCCGAGGAGGGCGGACCGACCTGGCCGGAGCTGCGCTGGCCTTGGTAAAGGCACCCACCTTGCAAATCGTCGGAGACCAGGACCCGACAGTGCTCGGCCTGAACCGCCAAAGCGCCCAGACCCTGCAGTGTGAACAGCGTCTGGAGGTCATAACCGGCGCCAGCCACCTGTTTGAAGAACCAGGGACCCTTGAGGCCGTTGCCAGACTGGCGGGCGACTGGTTTGAGGTGCATCTGCACACACCGGTAAAAAAAACTCCGTCCGAATGAAGCACTCATCCGTTGCCGGGTATCACACCCCAAACGGAAAGGTTTCGTCTTCCGATTCCAGCTCCTGGCTTTTTGGCAGGTGCAGGGCCGTCACCGCGTGCGTCTGTTCAAACCAGACCATGGCGTCGAACTGCTCGGCGAGCACCGCCTGGAAGTAGTGGCTGCTGCGCTCGCTTTCCGGTCGGTAAATCACCCCGATGGCCCGCTCCAGCAGCGGCTCGGAGAGAGCCTGGCGCAACGTTTCACGCTGGGGATCGCGCCAGTCGGTCAGTGACGCGGCGACGCCCGCCTCAACGAACTGATGCTCCCAACTGTCCGCTCGAGAGGGCAGGACGGTCTTGATGCGCATTTCGCCATCCCAGTCATCGGCCGCCGCCACTTGGCCGCGGTCGGTGCTCATGCCGATCAGCACCACGTCGCGGCCGTAGGCGCTGCGGCACAGCTGGCCGATATTGAACTGGCCCTTCCAGCCCATTTCCGTGGCGGCGGCATTGCCGATGTGGGAATTGTGCGCCCACACCACCGCCCTCGCTTCAGGTCCCCGATGCTCGAGCAACGCCTCCAGGGTGTCGAACATGTGCCGGTCACGCAGGTTCCAGGAAGCAGTCGAGCCTCGGTAAATGGCTCGGTAGTATTGCTCGGCGGCCCGAACGACCTGGGCGTTTTGCGTAGCATTAAAGACGGCTTCATCGTCCCGGGCACGGCCCGCCAACTGTTCCGCCAGCATGATATCGAGCTGCTCGACCACCGCCTGCTCACATGGCATCGCGCCGCCGCGCTCGACAAAGTGGCCGTACAGCGCCGGATCATCCTGCCAGGGCGTCAGGCAGCCGTAGCGCTGCCGTGCTTCGTGGGCGAGCTGAGAATCGACCCGGTCCAGGTAGTTCAAGACCTCGCGAATGGAGTTGTGCAGGCTATAAACGTCCAGCCCGCGAAATTCGATACGCAGCCGGGACGCTTGCTGGTGGTTATGCTGATGAAGCCAGTGGGCAAAAGCTCTTACATCGGTATTGCGCCACATCCAGGTCGGGAACCGGCTGAAAATGTGACGTTTCCAGGCCGTGGGTGCCAGCCCGCGGACATAACGATCAACCTGACCCGCATCCGGCCAGTCCGCCTCGACGGCAACGATATTGAAGCCATGCTGCTCAATCAGTCGCCGGGTGATGGCGGCACGAGCGCAATAGAACTCGGCGGTACCATGGCTGGCCTCACCGATCATCACCACCCGCGCATCGGCGTAACGGTCGAACATTTTGCCGAAGGCCTCTGAACTCCGTTCCGGCAGCGGCTCGGCGTATTGGCGCAGCAGGGGGGCGATGGCGGCCGAAGCACCGTTGGTGCGGGAGCCGTAGCGTTTCTTCAAAAAATCCTGGCAAGAGTTCATGAGCGTCATCCCCGTGAGAGGGCTAGCCGACGTCACCGCTTCAAGTCGTACCTGCGCCTGAATGGCGGCGGGTCAATTCAGTTATATCAACAATTGGCATACCCGCGCTACGAATGGGCCGGGCGGTAGGCGGGCTGTCGAAAATATGGCAGGCACGGTTGATTTCTTGTTGCTTGAATTGTCCATGGTCTGTATTTGTCTGCGCCTGGACCAAGGCAGAACACATGAAAAAGATAGTCACCGTTTTATCAGCGATCGCTATCGCAGCCACACTCGCCGGTTGCATCAGCCAGCCGATCGCAATGACGCCGCACACCGAACACCGCTTGCAGTCACAGCCGCCGATCCGTTTTCTGCTGACTTTTGACGATGGCCCAAGCGCTTCCGGGTTTTACAATCCGACCCAGTCGATTCTCGACGACCTTGCCGACAATCCGCTGCAATCAGGCATCAAGGCGGTGTTTTTTGTGCAGACTCGGGCATCGCGGGCCGGTGGCAGCGAACTGGGCGGCAAAATCATGGGCCGCGAGCAGGCTGAAGGTCATGTGCTGGGTTTGCACACGGCCACCCCGGGGCATACCAATCATCGTTCGCTGAGCCCGGAGGAGCTGGAACAGTCGCTCACCAATGGCAGCGCGGACATTGCCACGATCACCGGAGCGGCGCCGACGCTGGTGCGCCCGCCATTCTGGAATTACGACAAACGCACCTTCGCCGCGTATCAGCGCCATGGCCTGCATGTGTTGCTGACCGATCTGAGCGCCAATGACGGAAAAATCTGGGGCTACAACTTCAGCCTGCGCAGACGTTCGAACATGCTCAGGCAGTTATCCGAGGTCCGCGAGCGAATCGCCGCGGGTGAGTTGCCGACGGTCGATGCGGCCATTCCGGTGGTGGTGACCTTTCACGACCTCAATCGCTACACCTCCCGACATATGCAGGAGTATCTGCAGATCCTGCTCGACAGTGCCCGCGAGACGGGCCTGAACACCGCCGCCAAGCCGTTTTACGACGATCGATCGGCATTGCAGCGTGCTGCCATGGCCCGCACGGTCCGCGACAGTTCCGAACCCGTGCAGTTGCCGGGATTCTGGAACTGGTTGTGGAAGCGCAATTCGGACTAATGACCTGGCCGAACCTGGGGAGAACCGTTGGGAGCGGCGTCGGCACTGCATCCGCCAGCATTGCTATAGTGGTCAGGCAAGTGCGCGCACCAGGCGTGCGCCCCAAGTGGAGGTTTCGTCATGCAGATCACTCCCTACCTGTTCTTCGCCGGACGTTGTGAAGAAGCGCTGAAATTCTACGAGTCCGCCGTTGGCGCCAAAACCGAATTCCTGTTCCGTTCCCGGGAAGCTCCCGACGGGCAGCAGATGCCCGATCCGGACAGCGTCATGCACGCCAGCTTTCGTCTCGGCGACAGCCTGTTGTATGCCAGTGATGGTTGTGACGACAACAGCACCAAGACACGAGTATTCCTGTCCATTGCGGTAAAGGATACTTCTGAAGGGCAGCGGGTATTTGATGCGTTGGCGGTTGGCGGCACTGTCAGCATGCCGTTTGGCAAAACCTTCTGGGCCGAAGGTTTTGGCATGCTGGTCGATCAGTTCGGCATTAGTTGGATGGTCAATTGCGAGTCGGCAAAACCCTGACGGGACCTCGTCCGGTTTGATCCGGCTGCAGACCGTATTGCCAAGTTACGGCAGGGTGGCCTGCGGTCTATCGCATCCCGCTGGCGAGCAGCTTCAAATAGTCCGGGCTTTGCGAAATCGAGTTGTGGTCGGCACCGGCAATCACCTTGAGCGAAGCCACGCCAGGGAGGAACTGCCCGTAGAGTTTATCGGTATTGGCCCGCGGGATAATTTCGTCGTGTTCGGCCACGATCAACAGGGTCGGCACGTTGATGCGCGGGGCATACTTCGAGGATTCGAACTTGTCCTTGAGCAGCCAGCGCACCGGGAAAAGCGGCATTTTTATCGCTGCCAGATCTTCCAGGCCGCTGTACGGCGTAATCAGGATCAGCCGCGATGCCGGCCGCTGGCTCGCAAGTTGAATGGCGATACCGGTGCCCAGGCTGCGACCGACAATCGTTATATTGGAATGCTCGGCATGGACCCGGTCAAACAAGGCCAGGGCATCACGCTGGAGCGCCTCCTCGGAAGGCGATCCGGAGCTGCCGCCGAAACCTCGGTAATGCAGCAGATAGATCGCCTGGCTCACAAAGGCTTGCGAAAATTCAGGCATGTTGCGCGACACATCCTCGGCATTGCCGCCGAAATAGATCAATGCATCCGGACCATCGTGAAGCCTGGCTGAAACCAGCACCTGGGCGTCGGCTACCGGCAGTGTGAGAATCGTTGCCGAAATGCCCGGGGTGCGAGGTTGCGGAAAGTAGATCAGCGTACGCTGAAACACGAATAAAGCGGCACAAAGCCCAAGGTACAAGGCTGCAACCACTGCGAGAAGTATTACGACGGTTCGTGGCATGGGACTGACTTGTTCAAGGAGAGATCCATCCGAGGTGCAATACACACAAAAGCTGGCGCTACCAGCGCAAGTGTAGTGTTATCTTTGCTCCGCCAGGATTTCAGCCGGTTACCAGTTTGGTGGACGACGCAGGGCAGGGCACTGGACCATTGCCCTGATATTAATTTTTTTTCTGGCGGTTCTTGACATGTCCTGCGAACAGGTCCAGAATTGCGTCCATTCCTGCTACAGGAACTAGAAAAACCCTTAGATTTCAATGGGTTGAGAGCTAGATTAGAGTCTTGTTTTCAGCTCTAATGTGTACACGTTTGATGTAGATGGAAATGACATCGAACGTTTGAGGCCGAGTAGCAAAATGGTTATGCAGCGGATTGCAAATCCGCCTACGCCGGTTCGATTCCGACCTCGGCCTCCATCATAAACAGGCTCCGTAGATCTATGATTTACGGAGCTTTTTTATTTAAGCTTCAGTGCAAGATTTTGTCTGGTATTTGACGTCGACAAACTTGCTTCGAAGGGAAGGGATGTATATATTTCTTCCTTTGCTGCACAAGCGCTAAAGCTACCTTATTGTTATTTAAAGTGCTGCAGATCGCTTACCGCGCTACCGCCCGAATGGCGAAACTGGTAGACGCATGGGACTTAAAATCCCCCGCTCGTAAGGGCGTGCCGGTTCGATTCCGGCTTCGGGCACCATCTAAAATCAAGGGTTTGCGAGCGAAAGCTAATGCAAACCCTTGTTCGTTTCAGGTCCGCAATTTTAGAGTTGGTCCGCAATACACTTTGTTGGCGATACGCTGGCTGCCGTGCGCAGCATCGAAGCGCGCTTCGGCGGCCTGTGCGGTGCCTGTCTGGCAATTAATGCCCTGAGTGTCGACGGTTACGCGGCAATAGTTATTTCCGGTGCTAATCTCCTGGTAAGGACGCCGACGCGGTGCCCGAGAAGGTCTGACAAGCTGGAGTGCTGGGTGTGTCCGTGCAGCTCAATACTGGCACCCTAAGGACCCTGATCGGCAGGCGCTCACGGGCCGTCGTAGCGAATGAATGGGTGTCGCGAAGTAATTTGATAGGCTGGCTGTTGAATGGAGGCAAATCCGATGCTGATCCTTATATTCTTGGGGCTTCTGGTAATTATCGCTCTCCTGGCGCCGTGGCTGATCAGTGCATTTGCCGCTCTATTTGCATTAGTCGCAACGTTGTTTCTTTTCGGGGTTTTTTTGACTGGTGGGGTAATAGCTTGTAAGAGTTACTCCAGCAACCCTTGCAGGCAACAGGCGAGGATGGAGAAGCGCATAAAGAAAATCACTGATGCGGCCAATAAGGCCAACAGTCAAAAGGGCTGATGTCTGGCCTCGGCGCGATCACATAAGTGGAAAAAATCAAGGGTTTGCGAGCGAAAGCTAACGCAAGCCCTTGTTCGTTTCCGCTTCCACGCGCCGGCACGCCCCCCAGCGATTCAGGCAATCTCCAACTCGCCTTCGAGAAAGATCTTGCGGCGCTTCTTATGGCTGAATTTGTTGTGCTTGCTCGCTGTGTATATTCGCTCGAATGCAGCGCCATCGACCTCCACGCATTCACGCAAGAAGTCGCTGACCAAACTGTCGTACAACGCTTCATCAATGAAATGACTCATTTCTTTGCAGTACAGAAAACCCAGCTGAAAGCCCAGGGTTTCGGAGTTGAAGCCCGATGGGCGGGTGAAAACATTCTCCATATCGATGACCCGCAGGGTAGTCCACTGCTTTTCCGGCACCATCACGTTCGCCACCCATAGGTCGAGGTGAGTCAGACCACGGTTTCGCATGTCGACAATGAGGTTCAGGCACCCTTTGACGAACTCAACCACCCGCTCCGGGTGCTTCTGCAACCATTGCAAACCATTCATGTGTTCATCGAGAAATTCAGTCAACAGCACGAACTCCTGGACAATACCGAACCTTGGCTTGATCACCCCGAAGCCCACAATGCGGGCAGTCTCAACGCCACGTTCCGCGGCTATGATCGTGTTCAACAGCTCCTCGATGGGCCAGTCGAACCTGCCTGAACGCTTTGGGCGCCCCAGCGTTATGCGGTATTTCTTTGGCAGCGTCTCGACACGTTGAACCTTCATGAAGAACTTGCAACCGTCATCACCCACAGGCTGGCTGACGCGGTTGGGGCGGTCTCGGTAATGCGGTTCTATCAACTTACCGATGGCATCGAGAATCGATGCGCCAGGGAACTGCGAGAAATACAAGGTCGCCTTAGCCACTTGATGGCACAGAGGGAAACCTGACCTGACGGTTTTAAGAGACTGCACAAGGGCGTCCTGTCTTCTTTTGAAGCGGCGCATGGTGGCAGCATTGAGAATGATTACCTAGAACTATGTATCAAGATTTTTGTCCAGACCAGCCCCCAAGCTGGTGATGCGCCTACCCAGAGCCCTGGTTCATTTCTGGTCTGTGTGGCGAGACTCAGTCCGAATTTCCCTTGCTGGCAATACTTTCCATTACGGATCCGGACTACTGCGCAAGATCAATTCTTGCATTGAGCCAACACTACCTTGCAGGTATTCGGAGTTCCCCCTGATCGACCTGCATAGCGTCTGCAATTGATGATTGAAGAGGTGCGTACCTTCTGCAGGCTGGCACCCCATGCCAGGCTTCCCTCTCCAACGCTGGGCATGGCTTTGGCATAGCAGTTGGAACCTCCGATTGGCGTTGAAGAACGCCCCTCGGAGTGTTTATTTGCGCATCCTGAAATAAACGAAAGACTGACAGCCAGGATTGACAGGAAAACCAGCGACCTGCTTTTTCGTGATGCTTTTCTGGACATCCCATTTCCCCCTGTTGATGAGGTTTCCGGCTGTCGTCCATGGCAGTCCTGTTGAGAGCAGGGCGCTGCACTTTACTGCTGCACTTGACTGCTGCGTTTGACTGAGTAATGCAGATCAATATTAGTTAGTCGGCATGCCAGTAATGCGCGGGTTTATGTCCATTCGTCAGCTATTTTGCACTCTGGAGACTAGTCAGGTTCTTAAGTTCAGGCCCCCAACACTTGGGTCGCAGCCAAGAGGTGCATATGGCTAATACTCCGAATCTGCCAAAAGACCCACGACCCTCTGAACCACCATCGGTCAACGATGAACTGGGTTTCGATCCTGACTCGCCGGACCTTGCGGATCCGCAAGTCGATCCCATAGGCCCGGCGAAAATACCGGGCAAGGATCATGGTGCGGATGGGCAGAGGCCTGTGCCCAAACCTTATGATCCGCTTGCCGATCTGCGCAATGATTAGTCAGCCTGGCCGAGAAGCCCTGCAGGTTTACCCTTGCAGAGTTTTTTCATTCAGGCCGGGATCAGTTGTACCGAATGCCTTTCAATCAGCTTGAAGAGGGAAACTGCAATGACTACCGAGGACGAGTTCAGGCTCAAGGCGCACACGCTGATACTGGAGCTGGATGCGGCGACTTCAGCGATGATGCAGCTGATATCGGCGCGTCAAACCAGTGGCCCGGAGTGGGACGAAACCATCAGGCGGCAACATGAGGCCTATGAGCGATGGGTCGAATATTTGAACGAGCGTTTCTAGGCAAGGAGCCGGAGCGCGTTTGGGTAGTTTGTGAGAGGCCACCAAACGCGGTGCTATCAAGGTTTGCCGCTATCGACGGTCCAGCGCGGCACGTTCCAATGTGGCGCAGAGGCTAGTAAAAAAGCTGATTGCCGCCAGCTACCAGAGCCCCGAAAAACCACACTTTGATTCGTCTTCCGGGGGGATTCCAGAACCGCGCCGGGTTGTCGATTTTTTGCGTAAGAAAATGTCAGTTCACGACCACTGGCAGGGTCTGCGCGCATGGTCTATTTCTATTATCCCGGCGCGGGGCCGGATGAGGGAGGTGTCCATGCATTTGGTTGTGGAAAGGCCTTATCCCGTGGAGTACATCCATCCAAACGGAGTGCAAGCCACGATTGATTTCATGTGGGGCGATCCGAAAAGCCGGTCACCTGTCGGAATTGTTATCTGGCTCAAGAAGGGCAAAGAACAAGTCAAGCTGGGCGAGGAGTTGGGCGAATGGAACAGCTATGGCGATGCATTGCGGTTCGGTATTGCTCTGGCCAGTATTTACCTCGGGCGCATGCGCTGATTAACCAGGTATTCAGCACCGCAAAGTGAGGGACCTGAGGCGGCTCTCACTTCGAACTGACGCAGGAAATACTGTGGCGCGGCGACGCTGACCCACGTAAAGGTGGCGTGACCGCCGGTTGTGAACTAATGCTTAAATCACGGCACATCACTGGATATCACGGAGATCAAAATGGCACCCGTAGACAGGTCGCAACCGGTTAAATACACCCATCCGGACGGCAGGGAGGCGACGATTGACTTCGAATGGGGGGACGCAGCTGATCCGATCCCGAAAGGGCTGCGTATTACCGTGACGCACTCCGCAGACTATCTTCAGAACCTGCATGAAGTGGCGAACTACAAGAGCTTCGACGATGCCAAAAACCAGGGCATCAAGCTGGCGAAAAATATGATCGAGCAGGCCGACCGGTTGTAGACAGTCAGGCGAGCACCTGGATGTCCTCCTTGGCGATCAATAAATCCCCGGTATCAGCCGCCATGTGTTTTCGCAGTACGCCTCATACTCACTGCCGAACTGCGCGCGTAACAACGCCTCTTCGGCGCGTATGCGGGCAATCAGCGGAACCAGCGTCAGTGCCGTAAGCAGCAAACCGACCACTGAACGAAAGGCCAGCGCCCAGCCCAGGGAGTTGATCAGCAGCCCCAGATAACTCGGATTACGCAGGATTCGGTACACGCCATCGGTGACCAGCGTATGCCCGGGCTGGATGGCCACCAGTCCACTGAAGCGCTTGCCAAGGACAAAGACCGGCCAGATCCGCAGTGCGCCACCGGCGATGAAAAGTACCACGCCGACCCAGCGCAGCCCCTCGCCACCGACCGTCCAGAACCCGATCCGGTCGGTATAGGCCGGTAGAAATCCGCTCAGCAGGCCGATCAGGGCAAAAACCGGAAGAACCCAACGGTTGCCTCGGTCTTCACGCTCTCCAGGACTCAAATTGCCCTCGGTGAACAGTGCCACGACGGACATCGCCAGGGTTGAAAGCGCAATGACGACCAGCGCCGGATGGGAAAAGAAGGCAACAAATCCACCCCGGCCCAGAACGGCAAGCCCGAGCCAGGCAAGGGTTGCCGCTATGCTGAAAAAGGCCATTCTGGCTGTGAATTTCATGGCTTCCACCGAGCAGAGTCGCTCCCGTCAGTGTAGACATGAGTGGCTAGCGGCTTCTGGCTGACCCGGCCATTCGTCTACTCGATAGCACCTTGCCCCGCGGCGAACTTCCAACCCATAAGGCCCAGATTCGCTGGACCTCTTTGGGAGGTGAGTATGTCTACCGATTCGAGTTTTCAAGACGAGACCCAAGGCAGTGTCCCCTCCAAACCCGAGCCAGGCACGGACGAGCCCACAATGGACCCTGATGCCCCGGGTACATTCGATCCTCTGGCAAGGCCGGACGTGGTCACCCGGGAGCACCCACAGGAACGCAAGGACCGTAGTGCCGGGGACGGCATTCCGGATGACGAGGACATGCCGCTACCAAACGATTGACAGAGTCGGGATTTGGCTACCCGTTGTGATCAAAAAGCGAACCGATGAGTTTGTTCTATCCTTAAACGGTGAAGACCAATTCTTAAGGGCGGGAGGTGGGCATGGCAACTGAACGAAAACCACAGGACCCAGCGGAACTGGAAGACGAGCCTACGCAGGAAGAAATCAAAGAAGAACGGCATCGCGCACAGACCTGGAAACATCCGGAGGATGGCAAAGAACTGTCTGATCGCGATCAAGAGCGGCCACTGCGGCCCTGATACCGAAAATCAGCCCCGCCATTGTGCGGGGCTTTGTTGCTCACCGTTTCGGAAGCCGGAAAGTCCGGTTTGCCGTCCATCAGTGCAAGGGTCGTCATCGGGGCCGGGCAGGGTGTAAGGTGGTTCGAGCAATACCCTGGATCATCGCTAGCGATAGGGAGGTGATTATGAGCGTTCCGATGCTGAGCAAGTTTCAAGTCAATGGTTATGAGTTGATCAGCGTAAACAGCGGTCCGTGGAAAGTCTGTACCCAAGCTGACCGATTCGGCTCCTTCGGCACCCGGGAGGAAGCCGTGGCTTATGCGGCCAATTTGCCCTCTTACAAAGTGAGGTCGAAAACCCCGGCCAATAGCCAATAGTTCGATCTTTACCGCACGTTTCCAGCCTTGGCCATGCCGGGGCTTTTTTATTTCGGCAAGGTCGGGCAGGGTCTTTGTGCCGTGGATCCTGGAGCGTCAACCGTTCGGCGTTTGCTCATCTTGCGAAAACAGTCTCGCCTAAGCTCTGATTTATCCGGAAATTCTTCCGGTACCTTAGGGGGGGTGGCATGACTTTATTCAAGTTCGGCGCGTTTATCCTCGTTGCAAGTGTGGCTGGCTGCGGGACCACCGGCCGCCATGAGCCGCCACCGGTGCCGTCATCTGCTGTGACCCTTGATGACGGACAGGCGCGCAGTGCGTTGGTGGGTAATAAGTTCTACGGCAACACCAGGACCGGGCACCCTTACTCGATCAGTTTTTTCGCCGACGGGACAGACGTTTTCGTGATGCCCCCCGAAGCACCGGTCACTGAGCGCTGGGGGCTGAAGGACGGCGTTATCTGTATTGACATGAAGGAATATCCAACGGAGTGCAGCCAGGTGAAAGTGGCCAACAATCAGTATTGGTTTGTCGATCCGGCGAACGGCAAAGTGAACGCACATCTGAAGCTCACCCCTTGAGCTTCGGTTACGCTCGAGAATCTGGAGCTGCTATCGCAAAGGACTCTGGACCTTATTTTGCTTGCTTATGACCTGTGCCCTGATCGCTTCGTTCAGTGGTGGCTGGATCGCATCACGTGGATTTATGCCATCTCACGTCGGTGACACCGCTGCGCCCGGCAAAGTCCTGCATGGAGCGATACACTCCCGCACACGCCATGCCCGGTTCAGGAATGCAGCCGGCATGCAGCAGCGAGAGGTAGCAGGCATCAGTGTCAGTGAGGCCCGAGGATAAATAGCTAAAGACAAAACGTGCGCCCTTGAAGCTGTAGCAAATGGTAAATGCTGCAGAACTCATGGTTTCGCTCCATAAACTACTGGCTAGTGGCCACTAACCCTATTCCGTATCCGGGGCAATAGCTGTAGCCGTCGGTCCGAATGATCCGGGAGCGGCTGAATTGCCAGATAACGGCTTATTTCCTGTGCGTATACCTTTAGGACAAAAGGTTACTAGACCAGCAGGAAAGGCTTTGCTAGAAAGTAATTGCACGGCTCCCACCTTGAAGGAAACAGGCTGGGGTGAGAGCGGGCTGCAATACCTCCATTCATCGTAATGGAAACAGTCCAACATTGAGTTGGGCAATGGTCAATGAGCCTGATGCCGACCTTCGGGTACAATCGCTGCGCATCTGGCCAACTGCTCGCGCACCTGTGCATAGGGCTCATTGATCGCTTTTATCCTTTCCCCCTTTCCTTGATTCCTGAGAGCCTTGCGCGATCCCGCGTCGGCTTGCCTGCAGACTTTCGGTGCGTGCCGGCTCGCCAGGAGCGCAGCCTGCGGCAGCTTCTACATAGACGTGTACACCGGGAGATTGTGGATGTACGGGCGGCTACGCTCAGGTCTGTTTGATTTCCTGGCTGTCACGCAGAAAGAATACCCACTCGCGGCCCTGCTTCTTTTTCTCGAAAATCTTCAGCTCTACCAAGCCATTCAACACAGCCGACGCCGTGTTGTAGGAGCAATCCAGATTTTCCTTCACATTCACGGCCGTGAAATCCTTGGCCATGCCGCTCTTGGCCAACTGAAGCACGGTTCGTTGCTTTTCGCTCAACTGCTTGAACAGCCCGGACTCTTCCAGCCATTGATCAAAACCCTCGGCATACGCCAGGCTTTTCTGATAAGCCGAGGTGAACCCGGTCACTGCGCGGACGATCACCGAGCATTGGTAATCGATGAAATAGGTCAGGTCCAGGCCATCCGTTTCGCTATGCAAATAGGACCGGCCATATTTCAGCGGCGCATTGCGTAACAGGATGCTGATAGCGATGTAACGAAACGCCGCGAAGTCATTCTTGAACATGAACCAATAAAACAATGCGCGCGCCACACGGCCATTGCCATCACGGAACGGGTGCTCGTATCCGAGGGCAAAATGCAGGGCGATGCCCTTGATCAACGGATGAAGGTAATCGTCGCGCAGCGGGTCGTTGTGGGAATGATTGATCCAGTTCGACAGCCCATGAAGCCTGGCCTGGATACCCGTTGCCGGTGGTGGCGTATGAACGGTGTTGCCTTCACCATCCTGAACGACTACTTCGTCATTGATCCTGAAAGTGCCCGGTGAGTATTGGCTGTCGTCGATACCCTCGACCCCGACCCGGTGCAGTCGGGCGATCAGCTCGACGCTCAGCGGCTCATGCCGTTGGTCCCAGGCCAAGATCATCATTTTGTAGTTGCCAGTGACCATCCGCTCATCCGGGGTGCGCGGCAGTCGGTTGCGCTTGAGCATATCCTTGGCCACCAGCGTGGTGGTCGCCGCACCTTCAAGCTGGCTGCTGCTGATGGCCTCATCTTCGATCAAGTCATTGAGCAGATAATTGAAATGCGCTCGCTCACCGATCTTGCCGGTCATGTATTCCAGAGCGGCGGTGCTCGCTTGGCGATCGACGATCGAGAGGGTCTTCTGCGCGAGGGGCGTGAGGATGAATTTGCCCCATCGAGTGGGCTCCCCCAACGGTAGCAGGTTGGAATATTGAGCAGCGCGGGCCTTCTTGACGAGAGCCCAGCACAACGTCGAATCAAGGCCAGGCCCCCAGCGATAACGCAGTTCGTCGAACGGCAGATAACGACCCTGCTCATCCAGCGGTTTAAGCAACGCCAGATACTCGGGCAACTTCTCCTTGTAAGGAGATTGGGCCAATAGATCGAAAACGCTGTCCGGATTTGCCGGAGGACCTTTGATCATCACTGTCTCAAAAAAGCCAAAAATTGAGCTCTGAGTACAACACAATGAGTGAGACGTCTCAATATTCATTGAAATTGAGGCATGATCGTTGCCGCGCCGGAACGCGGGAACGATCACTGTCAGGCCGCTTTCGCGAGCAAGCTCGCTCCCGCAATGGATCTGGGTACATCCGCGAGATGAGGGGCAAGACGGCATCTACTCCATTGGTCGGGCTTTCCCGTTGCTCGCCCACAGCGGCAATTTCCGAGCTAGGCTCAAGCATCTTGATGGTCAATATTTTTTCAGGCAATCAGGTGCTTGCTGGTATTGATCAGCTGTCAGAGGGGGACCAATTGATGAGTGATCCGTACATCGAGGACAATGGGGACGAGTATCCGATCAACAGCTGCATAGGTTGCGGTCAAACACCTTACAAGGTTGATTTCGAAGGTGCTGCAATCGACGATTCATCAGCCAAGAACAAGTCCGGCGTGACGCCAGGAATTGGCAAAGCGAAATTTCTTCCCAAGATAAGCAACCGTCGAAAAAACAGTTGAACCGCAGACAAGCCTCGTCACAGCGCGAGGCTTTTTCATTTCTGGCTTGCTGATCAGTGAAGCCACTCCCGTCAGAAAAATCATGGCTCGTCCCGGGGTCAGCATCCGGCTTCACTGCCAAACTCTCATCTGTGCCTGCCCAGGTGATACAGTCGCCTTTTTTCAGCTTGAGGCTAGGTCATGCGGATTTTGATAGGGGCCCTTGGCCTGATGTTGTTGGCAGGGTGCATGACGTCCGCGATGAACGAGGCTCGCTCGAAAAGCCCGTACAGGACCCTTTCTTCGAACAAACCGGACAAAGTCGTTGCCCAGTGCACACAGGCAGCGTGGCAGGAAGTGGCGGTGTTCGGGGAGGATGCCGGAGCGTTTCTGCAGCCGGGCAAGCCTGCCGGTTATACGGTTTACACCACCGCAGCCGAGTACTTCGTCGACGTGCAGAGCACTGACTCCGGCACCACTGCCAACTATTACGCGGAATCGGACACTTGGGTCGCCAAGCGCAGACTTGCCGCACTCGCTACTTGCCTGTAACCGCGCCTGAGTAAGGAACACTTGAGTAAGGAGCATGGGGGAAGGCTGAATACCAGAAAGGCCTGGGTGAGAGTGCTCACTCAAGCCTTTAGTAGTGTTTTTTCGGCATAGGCGAATTGCTCCGCAATCGATGATGTTGTCGGCGTTACTGATTCTTTGCTCTTGCAGTCCTCTTCAGGTCCTAGGGTGGATTATTGGAAATCGCCACTATCTGAATCGAGGAAGAGGCGGCTCGGCAGGTTTCAAAGAGGTCAGCGCGCTTCTAACCAGCGGGGTTTCGGTTTCTATCTCTCTCAGACGGTCTCGTATGCGCAGAGCGGTGGGATGGCCACCTTGGTGGTCGACCCAGTCGGCGATTTCCTTGCAGGCAGCGGCAAGTCGGACCTGACGGGAGTCGAGCAGTGTCAGCAGTGTGGTGATGGACTCTTTCTCGGACATTTGGAACACCTCCATTGAGTGAGAGAATCTGCCTGGTCGCAGCAAAAAGCCCGCAGGAGCGAGCTTTGTGCCGATGGGGCTGATCCTTCAGCTGAAATCAGTATAGACCCGGTAAACATCTTCGGTGTCGCTCAACCCTAACGAGACGAAACGCGCTTGCTGACCGCATTCAGTCGCTGGCATTCACGCTCGGCCTGCGCCTGGCGATCATAACCGTCGCCTATGAAACCACCGGTGCGGGTATCGGTGATCCGGTACCAGTCGATGGCCGGCACCAAGTGAGAAGCTTCTCCCTCTCTGCGGCCCTGAATAATGATCTTGTTGCAGCGCTTCACAACGAAAATGTCTTCCATGGCGTCACCGGTATGATTTGTATCAGAACAACTATAGAAGCAAGTTTGAAACCTGCAAAAACCAGCGCCAGGCGGTCTTGTCGCTGAATCGCCGAAAAAGGCCACTGCCCTCAGGCATCGAGTGGGTTCTTCGCCAATTGCTCGAGGAACGTCGTCAGCCTGACTTCTTCTGCTTTCAAGCCTTTGCGGACTCTGGGCCTGGGCAGATCGGCCAGTGTACCCAGCAAGAAACCCTCCAGCAGCGCCGGGTGGATGTAGCATTTGCGGCACACGGCCGGGGTATTGCCGAGCTGTCTGGCAACGCATTTGACCATCTCGACAATATGCTTTTTTGCATCGGATTCGGGCTGCCAATGCAGTTTGCGCAAAACCGCCAATGCCTGGGTGCTGCCGGCCCAGGTACGATAGTCCTTGGCGGTGAATTCGGCACCGGTGAGCGTCTGCAGGTAGGCATTGACGTCAGAGGAGCTGACGCTGTGCCGTTCGCCATTCTCGTCCAGATACTGAAACAGGTTCTGCCCCGGCAGGTCGAGGCAGCGCTTGATGATCCGCGCCAGGCGCAGGTCTTTTACGGTGATCTGATGCTCGACGCCACTTTTGCCGCGGAACTGAAAAAGAATCGCGCTGCCTTTGATTTCGACATGTTTGCTGCGCAGGGTGGTCAGCCCGTATGAGCGGTTGTCGCGGGCATATTGAGTGTTGCCGACGCGGATCAGCGTGGCATCGAGCAAGGTGATCACGGTGGCCATGACCTTGTCGCGGCTGAAGCCCGGGGCGGCCAGCAATGCTTCAAGCTGTTTGCGCAGTTTCGGCAAGGTCATGCCGAACTCGAGCAGGCGTGAATACTTGTCGGTGTCACGCACTTCCCGCCAGCGCGGGTGATAGCGGTATTGTTTGCGACCGCGGGCGTCGCGGCCGGTGGCCTGCAGATGACCGCAGGGGTCGGCGCAGATCCAGACATCGGTGTAGGCGGGCGGTACCGCCAGGGCGTTGATGCGTTGAATTTCCTGCGGGTCGCGGATGCGTTGACCCTGGGCGTTGAAGTAGCTGAACTTACCCCGCTGCAGTTTTCGCCGAATGCCGGGCTGAGTGTCGTCGACATAGTGCAGGTCGCGAGGTAGATCGGGCTGCGAGGTATCTGGCATGGCGGTTAATCCCGTGCAGCGAATCAGAGCCTGTATTGCCATTGACCGCACGGGGTCGCCCGATGTTCAAGCCAGGACTGCGACCGCCTTGATCTGCGCCCAGAGTTGCTGGCCCGGTTGCAGGTTCAACTGGTCTCGGGAGTAACGGGTGATTCGCGCCAGTAACGCGGTGCCCGCGACATCCAGGCGCACCAGCACATGGGCGGCGTTATCGGCGGGGATCTGGCTGATCACCGTGACCGGCAAGCGATTGAGAATGCTGCTGTGTCCTGCATCTTCCAGGCTCAGGCTGACGTCACGCGCCTGGACTTTGAAGCGCAGAGTCCCGGCGCGGGCCAGTGGCAAATGGGTGACTCGAATACTCAGCTGGCTGCCCGGCAATTGCAGGGTCAGCAGCTGATAGTCGGCGTCGTAGGCACTGACCTTGCCTTCGATGACTACGCCGGCATCGTCACCCAGCGCCAGCGGCAAATCTAGCCGTGCGAGGGTCTCGCCGATCGGGCCGCTGGCCAGGGCTCGGCCTTCACTGAGCAGAACGATGTGATCGGCCAGCCGCGCGACCTCATCCTGGGAGTGACTGACGTACAGCACCGGAATCTCGAGCTCGTCGTGCAGGCGCTCGAGGTAGGGCAGGATTTCGTTTTTACGTTGACTGTCCAGCGCCGCCAATGGCTCATCCATCAGCAGTATTTTGGGGCTGGTCAATAGGGCGCGGGCCATGCCGATGCGTTGACGCTCACCCCCCGACAAGTGCTGCGGATGGCGGTCGAGCAAATGGCCGATCCCCAGCAGTTCGGTGGCGTGGGCCATGTCCACGCGGCGTTGTTGGCGCGGGATGCGCTTGAGGCCGAACTCCAGATTGGCCAACACCGACAGATGGGGAAACAGACTGGCTTCCTGGAAGACGTAGCCCAGTGCGCGATTATGCGGGGCGAGGAAGATTTTTTTGCTGCTGTCTTGCCAGACTTCATCGTTGATCTGGATAAAACCCTGATCGGCTTTTTCCAGGCCCGCGATACAGCGCAAGCAGGTGGTTTTACCCGACCCTGAGTGGCCATATAACGCCGTGACCCCGCGCCCCGGCAGCTGCAGGTCGAGGTCCAGGGAGAAGTCGGAATAGCTCAGTTGCAGGCGAACGTGAAGCAGTGCAGTCATCAATCAGCTCCAGCCGGCTTTGGTTTTGCGGCTCGAATAGAGCGCAAGCAGAATCAGGAACGAGAACACCAGCATGGCCCCGGCCAGCCAATGGGCCTGCAGATATTCCATGGCCTCGACACGGTCGTAGATCTGCACCGAGACCACCCGGGTTTTGTCCGGGATATTGCCGCCGATCATCAGTACCACGCCGAACTCGCCCACGGTATGGGCGAAGCCGAGAATTGCCGCGGTGACAAAACCGGGCCTGGCCAACGGCAGGACGACGCTGAAGAAGGTATCCCAAGGGTTGGCGCGCAAGGTCGCGGCGACTTCCAGTGGCCGGCTGCCGATGGCGGAAAAGGCGTTCTGCAATGGCTGCACGACAAAGGGCATCGAGTAGATGACCGAGCCGATCACCAGGCCGCTGAAACTAAAGGTCAGAGTGCCCAGCCCGAGAGACTCGGTGAAGCGCCCGACAAAGCCGTGAGGCCCGAGTGCCAGCAGCAGGTAGAAGCCGATCACGGTCGGCGGCAGCACCAGGGGCAGGGCGACTATCGCGCCGATTGGCCCGCGCAGCCAGGAGCGGGTGCGCGACAGCCATAATGCAATCGGAGTGCCGATCAGCAACAGGATGACCGTGGTCAAAGACGCCAGTTTCAGGGTCAGCCAGATTGCGGAAAAATCGGCACTCGATAGCGGCATTTAGAGTTGGTAACCGTAGGATTTGATGACGGCTGCGGCTTTCGGGCCCTTGAGGTAGTCAACCAGTGCCTTGGCAGCCGGGTTGTCTTTGCCTTTGTTGAGGATCACCGCGTCTTGTTTGATCGGCTCATGCATCTCGGCCGGAACGATCCAGGCAGAGCCGCTGGTGACTTTGCCGTCTTTATAGATCTGCGACAAGGCAACAAAGCCCAGTTCGGCATTGCCGGTGGAGACGAACTGATAAGCCTGGGTGATGTTCTGGCCTTCGACGATCTTGGTCTTGACCTTGTCAGTCAGACCTAGCTTGGCCAAAACCTGAGTGGCGGCGAGACCGTAAGGTGCCGCTTTTGGATTGGCGATGGACAGGTGCTGATACTGGTTGTCGGTGAGCACTTTGCCCTTGGCATCGACGTAACCGTCCTTGGCCGACCACAGCGCCAGGGTGCCGATGGCGTAGGTAAAGCGCGAGCCTTTGACGCTGTCGCCTTCGGATTCGAGTTTCTGCGGCGTAGTGTCATCGGCGCTGAGGAACACTTCGAACGGCGCGCCGTTCTTGATCTGGGTATAGAACTGGCCGGTTGCCCCGTAAGCGGCGACCAGTTTGTGCCCGGTGTCCTTTTCGAAATCGGCGGCGATTGCTTGAATCGGTGCGGTGAAGTTGGCCGCTACCGCCACCTGGACTTCATCGGCCTGAGCCGAGCCGAAAGCGCAGACTGCGAGCAAGGTTGCCAGGCAGGTGGGGGCGAAACGTGAGGCACGAATAGTCATGTAGCGGCTCCGGTGGGTCGAGTGTAGTGGGTAGGTTGTTATTGGAAGTGGACTGCGCCAGGGCAATAAGACATGGCGCAGAACCTTGTGGGAGCGAGCTTGCTCGCGATGGAGGTTAACGATAACGCGTGTTTTCTGAATAAACGCGCCGCCCTTGAGTCCATCGCGAGCAAGCTCGCTCCTACATTGGGGCATGGCTTGAACGCTATATAGTTGAATATATAGCGAATCGCCAGCGAA
Source organism: Pseudomonas sp. LBUM1658 (assembly GCF_059716055.1). Lineage (NCBI taxonomy): Bacteria > Pseudomonadati > Pseudomonadota > Gammaproteobacteria > Pseudomonadales > Pseudomonadaceae > Pseudomonas > Pseudomonas sp. LBUM1658. The sequence goes on along the minus strand of NZ_CP166798.1, from coordinate 3,652,368 downwards.
CGGAACTGGAAGCAGTGACGCAGGGGGTGAAGCGCAGCTCAAGTGGTGAACGTCGCGAGCCTTATGCAGTTACACCACAGGGCGACCGGGCCTTCGGTGGTATGGCCATGAGTACTGGGAGGTGTGTTTGGCCCTCCAGCGGTCACAACGCACAATGGCCTCAAACTCGATCGACCACGTCTCGTGGCCGAAGTGGCAGGCCAGAACCAGTTTTTCGGCGGCCTTGTCGATCTGCCGGATGTAGCCTGATCGACAACTGATGCCGTTGTTGAGGCCACTATGTCGCGTAATCAACGTTACGTTGTCACCGGTAAAGCAATCCCTGATGTCCATGATTCAGCTCCTCTTGCGGTCGTACGCTACGCGTTGTTCAACAGCAGGGCGTCATTGGGCGCCCATCGCCCGGTCTTGAAGTGGAGTTGTTCCGGGTACAAGCCTGCGATCTGAACATCGGGGATGTCTACTGTCAGAGTTGACAGGTCGTTGGATCAATGGAGAGAACGGGGGGGCAGGGGACGCCGGCTACTGGAGCCGCAGCGCCCTTTAGTGTTGCGGGGGAATGAGGGGTTCAGCGGGTGGGTGAATCCAAACCAATTGAAATAAGCGGGTAGCGCTCATCGCAATCATCAACTATGTAAAAGCGAACCATAAGAGCCGACAGCGTAATGCAGTAGCAAAAATGACATAACGGCGCCCTCGGCGCCGTTATGCTTTGTCCTGTTGTACTCCTGCTGCAACAACCAGGTGCTCACCGCGCACGCCGCCGACCAGGTTTAACGCGCGGTCAATTTAGCCAATGCCTGCGCAGCCAGCAGCTTGGTCAACTCGGCTGTTGGTAGTTCAATGCCCAGGCGTAGCGCCTGGCCAGACCAGAGGTTGCTGAAATCGGCCTCGCCTTTGGCGCGCAGCGGCATCAAGGCGCCGCCAGCCAGCGGAAAGGCGGGTGCCGCCGGGCTGACCGGGCCGAGCTCGCGCATTACCCGATTGAGAATCCCCCGCGCCGGGCGGCCGGTGAAGATATTGGTCAGTGCGGTCTCGCTCTCTTTGGCAGTGCGCAGGGCTTTATGGTGAGACGCTGTCACTTTCGCCTCCGGGGTGAACAGATAGGCCGTACCCAATTGCACTGCCGAGGCGCCGAGCAGAAACGCCGCGGCGATCCCTCGGGCATCACCGATCCCGCCCGCGGCGATGACCGGGACGCTGACGGCATCGACGATTTGCGGCACCAGGGCCATGGTCCCGACCTGAGTGTTGAGGTCGTCGCTCAGAAACATCCCGCGATGGCCGCCGGCTTCATAGCCCATGGCGATGATCGCATCGCAACCATGCTGCTCCAGCCAGATCGCTTCATCGACGCTGGTCGCCGAGGAAAGAATCTTTGCGCCGGTGGCTTTGACGCGGTCCAGCAGCGACTGTTCCGGCAGACCGAAATGAAAGCTGACCACTTCCGGGCGAAACTCTTCGAGCACTTCACAGGCGGCGTGATCGAAGGGCACGCGGTTGGAGACTGGCGTGGGGGCGTCGAAATCGACACCCAGTTCGCGATAGTAGGGTTCCAGCAGGTTCTTCCAGTCATGCTCGCGACCGGCATCGGCGGTCGGTGGTTGATGGCAGAAAAAATTCACGTTCAGCGGGCGCTGGGTGTGTTGGCGGATGAACTTCAGCTCCTCGCGCAGCTGCTCGATGCTCAGCATCGCGGCCGGCAAGGAGCCCAACCCTCCGGCGTTGCTGGCGGCGATGACCATGGCTGAAGTGGTGGCGCCAGCCATGGGGGCTTGAATAATCGGCAGCTCGATGCCGAGCAGATCAAGAATGCGGGTATCAGGCCATTGGCTCATTTCTGGTGGTTCTCCGGCGTCGAAAATAGATAAGGACGGCAACAGGACGTTTGTATCAGGAGTGATTGGTGCAGGGCCAGTCGACTTTCAGCTCGATTGTCGATTATGCCTTCGGCTGAATTGACTTGAGAGGCGAGAAGTCTAATGTCCCTGTCATCACCCATTCATCGCTCTACCAGGAGGCGCTATGTTCAATGGTATTTTGATCGAAAAAGATGAAAGTGGTTATCGGGCCAATCTGGCTCAAATCAGCGAAGACCAGTTGCCGGAGGGCAATGTCACGGTCCGTGTGGCTTACAGTACCTTGAATTTCAAGGACGGCCTGGCGATCACCGGCAGCAGTCCGGTGGTGCGTAAATTCCCCATGGTGCCGGGAATCGATCTGGTCGGAACGGTCGAAGTCAGCAGTCACCCCGACTACAAGGCCGGCGACCAGGTACTGCTCAATGGCTGGGGTGTCGGCGAAGGCCATTGGGGTGGTCTGGCGCAGAAGGCCCGACTTGACGGCGACTGGCTGATTCCCTTGCCAGCCGCGTTCACCCCGGCCCAGGCCATGGCGATCGGCACCGCGGGTTACACGGCAATGCTCTGTATCCTGGCGCTGGAACGCAATGGCGTGTCCCCGGAACAGGGCGAAGTGCTGGTCACCGGTGCCAACGGCGGAGTCGGCAGCTTTGCCATCGCCTTGCTGCACAAGCTTGGTTATCAGGTCGTGGCGTCCACCGGGCGTGCTTCGGAGCATGCTTATCTGCAACAGCTCGGCGCTGGCGAAATCATTGATCGCGCCAGCCTGTCCGCGCCGGGCAAGCCGTTGGCCAAGGAGCGTTGGGCGGCGGTGATCGACTCGGTGGGCAGTCACACCCTGGCCAATGCCTGTGCCAGCACTCGCGCCAATGGCACAGTGGCCGCCTGCGGTCTGGCCCAGGGCATGGATTTTCCGGCGTCGGTGGCGCCGTTCATTTTGCGCGGCATCACCCTGGCCGGGATCAACAGCGTGACCCAACCCAAGGCCAACCGCATCCTGGCCTGGAATCGCCTGGCCAGGGATCTGGACTTCGGCTTGTTGCCGTTGATCAGTCATGAAATAGCCTTGAGTGAAGCCATAGAGGCTGCGCCGCGGTTACTCGCCGGTCAGCTGCGGGGTAGGGTTGTAGTGGATGTGAATCGTTGATTGAGGCGTTGCGGAGTTTGGGCCAGGATTTTGAGCCGAGCATCGCCACAGTTGTCCGGCCACAAGATTTATTACGCCTGACTCTCCCGCTCCAGCAATTGGCGTTTGCGCTCCACGCCCCAGCGATAGCCCGAGAGGTTGCCGTCGCTGCGCACCACCCGATGGCAAGGGATCGCCACTGCCAGGCTGTTGGCGCCGCAGGCCTGGGCGACGGCGCGGAATGATTTTGGTGCGCCGATGCGTTGGGCGATTTCGGCGTAGCTGGCGGTGCTGCCCGGCGGAATCTCCCGCAGCGCCATCCACACCCGTTCTTGAAAGGCCGTGCCGCGCAGGTCCAGGGGTAGATCCAGGCCAATGGCCGGCGCTTCGATAAAGCCCACGACCTTGGCGATCAATTGCTCAAAGTCATGGTCGGCGCCAATCAGATTGGCGCGGGGAAATTTGTCCTGCAGATCGTGGACCAGAGCACCGGGATCATCGCCCAAGAGAATCGCACAGACTCCGCGGTTGCTCTGTGCAACCAATATTGCGCCCAGTGAGCACTGGCCAACGGCAAAGCGAATATCGGCATTCAGCCCGCCAGCTCGGTAGTCGCCGGGCTTCATGCCAAGCAGGTTATCGGCTGACTCGTAGAAACGACTGTTGGAATTGAAACCGGCGTCATACAGTGAGTCCGTCACCGAGTTGCCGCCTTCGAGCCGTTCACGGACTTTGCGCGAGCGGTGACCTGTGGCGTAGCCCTTGGGGGTCAGCCCGGTGAGCGCTTTGAAAACCCGATGAAAGTGAAAGCTACTCATACCGGCCACCTGTGCCAGTTCTTTCAGGCTGGGCGGGGTTTCGGCGCACTCGATCTGCCGACAGGCTGTGGCGACCAGCGCCGCGTGTTGCGCCGCGACATCGGTCTGGTCCGCTGCGGCGCGCTTGCTCGGGCGATAACCGGCGGCCTGCGCCTGTTCGGCGGTGTCGAAGAATTCCACGTTTTCCGGCTTGGGCAGACGCGCCAGACTGCTGGGCCGGCAATAGATGCCGGTGGTTTTCACCCCATAGACAAATTCACCGTCCGCGCGCGAATCGCGAGCCAGTACCGCTGACCAGCGCGGATCATTCTCTGTGATGGTTTTTGAGCAGGCGGATGTCATGGTCTTCCACTCGGTTACAGGTTCAGCTCAGATTAGCGGGCAGGAGAGGCGAGGGCACTCCGGGTCTTGCGGTCAAATTCCGAATCAGGGACCTTTCAGCCAGCGGTGCGGAACGTGAAGTTGATCCGTTGCGCGCCGAGCCGCGAGTGCTGGCCGTCCTTGAGCGGCAGTATGCCGTGATAGCGCAAGCGATCCACGCCGCCCCAGACTACGATGTCTCCATGAAACAACGGTACCCTTTGGCTTTTATCGCTGCGTTCATGCCCGCCGAACAAGAACATCGCCGGTAACCCCAGAGACACCGAAACGATCGGAGCGCTGTAGTCGCGTTCGTTCTTGTCCTGGTGCAAGGACATCTTGGCTCCCGGCACGTAACGGTTGATCAGGCAGGAATCGGGCATGAAGTCGCTGAATCCCGCTTCCAGTGCAGCTGCCTGAGCCAGTTCCAGGAACACCGCCGGCATCTCGGGCCAGGGCCTGGCGGTTTGTGGATCAGTGTGGGTGTAGCGGTAGCCGGTTCGGTCGGTCGTCCAGCCGAGCGTGCCGCAACTGCTCAAGCCCACCGACATGGTAAAGCCGCCGGGGGTGATCATCTGTCGAAACGGCGCAGCCAGTAGAACCTCTTCCAGCGCCGGCAACAAGCGATCCAGCCAGGGCAGGGCAAAGCCTCTGAGCACGAAGGACTGTTCGCCGATCTGTTGGCTTGTAGCGGGTTGCTGCACCTCTGCGTCGGCAAACAGGTCAAGGGTTGTCGGTTTCATGTCATCACTGCGCATCGTGAAAGATGACTCCAAGGGTATGCCGTTTACCCGAATGCAGGCGACTCACGCCGTGGCGCAAGGTGACTCGGTAGAAGCCGCGAACGCCTTGCATCGGCCGCTGATTGACGGCAAAAATCACCGCATCGCCTTTGTTCAGACCGATAACCTGCGGCCGCGACTGCATCCGTGGGCGTTGTTCGGTGATGATGAACTCGCCGCCGGTGAAATCTTCCCCGGGTGCGGACAGCAGGATCGCCACCTGCAACGGGAATACATGCTCGCCATACAGATCCTGATGCAGGCAGTTGTAGTCCTGCGGCCCATATTGCAGCAATAGCGGCGTCGGTCGTTGCTGTCCGGCCGCATGGCAGCGCTGGAGAAAATCCTCGTGTTCCAGCGGATAGCGAACGGGCAGGTTCATCTGTTCATTCCAGCGGTTGGCTACCCCGACAAGTCGTGGGTACAACTCGCCGCGCAATTGCGCCACCAGGTTCGGCAGCGGGTAGCGAAAGTATTTGTATTCGCCCCGGCCGAATCCGTGGCGGGCCATCAGCACATGGGCGCGGAACAGCGCCTGGTGTTCATACAGGGCACTCAGCTCGTCACAGTCAGTGGCGTTTAGAAGTCCACTGAGAATGGCGCTGCCGTCACGGTCCAGGCTTTGCTCGATAGCGGCCCAGTCCAGCGCTCCAAGACGTTGTGCAAGCAGCTGTTCGCTCATCGCCGAGCCTCACGTTCCAGCAGTGCCCGTTTGCGTTCGACGCCCCAGCGGTAACCACTGAGACCGCCGTCCAGGCGCACGACCCGATGGCAGGGGACTATCACTGCCAGGGGATTGGCGGCACAGGCCCTGGCCACCGCGCGAAAGGCGTTCGGCTGGCCGAGACGCTGAGCGATTTCGCTGTAGCTCGCGGTTTCGCCTGCGGGTATCTGCCGCAATGCCTGCCAGACTCGCCGTTGAAAAGCGCTGCCGGCCAGATCCAGCGGCAGATCGCAAGGCAGCTCCGGATGCTCCAGGTGTTGCACTGCCCGGGCGAGTTCCGGGAACAGGCTGTTGTCCCGTACCGGGCGAGGCATTCCCGGGAAGCGTTGGCTCAGGTCGGCTTCGAGTGTTGCCTGGTCTTCACCGAGCAGCAAGGCGCAGACGCCTTGCTCAGCGTACGCCAGCAGTACCAGGCCGAGGCTGGACGGACCGCAGGTGTAACGAACAGTCGCGAGGGGGGACGTGGAGGGGGTATGTGCAAGGGACATGGTCTGACTCCTGAACCAGAGGTTGAGGTCTGCCAGTCTAGGGAGCGGCGTTGCTGCCAACACTCCGGCGCTTGCGGTCGAATTTTCGGGTGGAGGCGCGGGAGTGGTCGATCAGGACAAGCTGCAGGAGCGGGACATCCCTGTTGCTCCGGTGCGCGCTTACAGCGCCTTGCTCACATTGACATCGCTGATGACGTCGTCGCTCTGGCCATGAAGGGCCTCCAGCGCGGCCTTGGCTTCTTCCTCGGTGCCGGACTCAAGCTGAGCGAATTCGAAACGACGCTCGCCATTGAGTTTGTATTTGATCACGTACTTGGTCGTCTGGGTCACGGTCGTTCCTGTTTCTGTCTAGTCGTGGGGCGGGTTTCAGCGCAGTTTCGAGCTGGAGCGGCGGACGATCTTGATCGAGTGGGTCAGGGTCGGTTTGCGGGTCACGCTGATTGCCCGGTTGTTGACCGTATCGATGGTGATGTTCCAGAAACCGGTGCTCGGTGCGGTGATTTTCGCCGGGAACTTGTCAAACGCGCCGCCGTGGTACGTATGACGACCGCCATTTTTAAAGCTGCGGAAATTGGCATCGTTCATCAGCCGGATGTTGCATACCTGGGAGCATTCAATGACGACGATATCGTCTTCGTTGAGGTGCTCGCGCTGGTGGATAAATTTCATGGGCGCCTCCAGAAGGGCTTTTTCTACAAAATCAAAACGATAGCATGGGCCATGGCGCAGTTTATCAGCCCGATCGGATTATTATCGGGCTGACATGCGGGGCTTTGACAATTAAAAACAGATATTGGGATTTTTATGCGAGATAAATCCCCGCGCCCCGGAGAAAAACAGCATTTGCGCTGTCGGAGGGTCTTTATTGGAGATTTTCTATGAAGCGAGCCGTGTGGGTTCTGACCTTGGCGATAAGTGGTTGTGCGACAGTCTCGGATATCCACCAGACGCCGCCGACCATGAGCGTGATCTCGGGGAAAAATCCGCAGGACTACGCCAAGTGCGTGGTCGATAAACTGGCCAGTAGTCGTGGCGCCTTGCAGATCGAGCCAGCGAAAGAGGGGGTGCGGGTGATTGTCCCGCAGAAACTTTCGTCGGGCCCGGCCGCTATCTTTGATATCGACGAACGCTCCGGAGGCAGCAGCATCAAGCTGTATGAGCGGATGGGCCATATGCCACTGCGATCCGGGGATGTGGGCAAGGCCGCCAACGAATGTATTTCCGGCTCATTGCCACGCAAACTGGCTACGTCTTCGGTTTTTACTGCCTGAACAGTTACAGGCACGCCTTGTTTGTAGCTTTTGCTATTGCTGCCGGATGGCTGGCGAGTTCGACTTGCTGCGGGCAACGTCGAGCACCGCCAGGCCAGGCTATCCGATAAACTAGGGGCTATTGGCCACGGATGCCGCCGAAACTGGCGCTCTGGTGTCGGAGTTGTTTTGGAGTCAGCAATGAAGCGTGAGCAGGTAAGGGTGCGGCATGCCGAGGGGCATATCTCGGCGACCCATGTAATTCAGAATCCGGCCGATCCGGGGGAGTGGATCGTGTTTTTCAAGAAGAGTGCGGGGCGCAGCTATTTCCTGGTGGATGACAGCGATGAAGTCGAATCTTTCGCTAGCCTGGACAACCTGATCGAGACCGTGCGCGGACTCGGGATAAAATTTGCGGAAATCCATATGTGACCATGCCAGGTCTGCTCGGGCGCGATTACTTGCAGACCACCACGACGCTGCGGCTCTTGTAGTTGCCGACGTCGGCTCCCAGGGTCTTGTCGCTTGGCTTGGGTGACGGTGTGCCATCGGTGCCAATGATGTCGTAGCCAGTGCCGGCACATGAGCTATCGGCTTTTTCATAGCAGGTTTCCCAGGAATTGGCTCCCCCGGAACAATCAATCGTCAGCCCTTGCTGGCCGTTATGCAGATAAGTCTTTTCAGCAGTGGCACAGCCGCCGAGAGCAACCAGTGTTGCGCTGATGAACAGAATTTTTTTCATGTGGGTGGTCGTCGTCGAGGTGTTGAGTAGAGGGGCAGGTACGGTGAGGCCAAGGCCGAGAGATTATAGCGAAAGGACATTTTCGTATAGATAAACACCAAAAGGCCCTGCGCAATGGCAGGGCCTTTCGATGTGGGATCGTGCTCAGGGCTTGGCTTTGCGTCGCCGGGCCGGGGGTGCTGGCTGGTCCTGCAGTACCTCTGCGACTTCACAAGCCAGGGCTTCGGACGGGAAAGGCCCTGCGACGTTTTCGCCGCTGGCGCTGTCTACCCACCATTGGCCATCTTTTGCCTGATTGATCAGGTAACCGTTCACGCTTTTTACTGCCGACATCTATCTGTCTCGTTGGCTGGGTCAAGGGGCCCAATGATAGCGCCAAATACCCGTTAAAAGCGCATTTGGCGGTCTCGCCATTTTCAGGGTAAATCCCCTTCATGCCCCCATCCCTTTAAAAACCGGGTCTGTGGGCAAAGAAGGTGATTTACGTCGGGCTCGATATATAAGATGCTGCGGAACTATCGGTCTCAATATTTCTCTATGATGGCATCGGTTAGCCCGCGTCGGCCATTGAAAGGTGTCCGCCGCCTGATTAGACTGCGCCAAATTCGTACGTACAGCCCTTTCAAGGACTCATATGATCAAGAAATGCTTGTTCCCAGCAGCCGGTTACGGCACTCGCTTCCTCCCAGCGACCAAGGCCATGCCTAAAGAAATGCTGCCGGTGGTAAACAAGCCACTGATCCAGTACGGCGTAGAAGAAGCACTGGACGCTGGCTTGACAGAAATTTCCATTGTGACGGGTCGTGGCAAGCGTGCCCTGGAAGACCACTTCGACATCAGCTACGAGCTGGAAAACCAGATCAAGGGCACCGACAAGGAAAAGTACCTGGTCGGCATCCGCAAGCTGCTCGACGAGTGCTCGTTCTCCTACACTCGCCAGACTGAAATGAAAGGCCTGGGCCACGCGATTCTGACCGGCCGCCCACTGATCGGTGACGAACCGTTCGCGGTAGTGCTGGCGGACGACTTGTGCGTCAACCTGGAAGGCGACGGTGTGCTGACCCAGATGGTCAAGCTGTACAAACAGTACCGTTGCACCATCGTGGCGATCCAGGAAGTCGACCCGCAGGAAACCCACAAATACGGGGTGATCGCTGGCGATTTGATCGGTGATGACCTGTACCGCGTACGTAACATGGTCGAGAAGCCAAAACCTGAAGATGCTCCGTCCAACCTGGCGATCATTGGTCGTTACATCCTGACCCCGGACATCTTCAAGTTGATCGAAGAAACCGAGCCGGGCAAAGGTGGCGAGATCCAGATCACCGACGCCCTGATGAAACAGGCGCAGGACGGTTGTGTGATTGCCTACAAGTTCAAAGGCACGCGTTTCGACTGCGGCGGTGCTGAAGGCTACATCGAAGCCACCAACTTCTGCTTCGAACACTTCTACAAGACTGGCAAGGCTTTCTGATAGCGCTTCGCCATGCTGTTCTGAAAAGCCACCTTCGGGTGGCTTTTTCATTTTCCGAGCGCATATAGTTTGCAGCGCTGCCCAAAAAAGCCGAAGCGGTTATGCTTGTGGCCTGCCGAGGAGATTGAAATGGCCTACGATTTTGACCTTTATGTGATTGGCGCCGGTTCCGGCGGGGTGCGGGCTGCGCGGTTTGCCGCGGGGTTTGGCGCGAAAGTGGCGGTGGCCGAGAGTCGCTATTTGGGCGGCACCTGCGTCAACGTCGGTTGCGTGCCAAAAAAGCTTTTGGTGTACGGCGCGCATTTCGCTGAAGACTTTGAACAGGCCAAGGGGTTCGGCTGGTCGCCCGGCGAGGCCGAATTCGATTGGCCGACGCTGATTGCCAACAAGGACCGCGAAATCAATCGATTGAACGGTATCTACCGTAACCTGCTGGTCAACAGCGGCGTGACCTTGCATGAAGGTCACGCCAGGCTGGTCGATCCGCATCAGGTGGAAATCAATGGCGAACGTTTCACTGCCAAACATATTCTGATCGCCACTGGTGGCTGGCCGCAGATTCCGGACATTCCGGGTCATGAGCATGCCATCAGCTCCAATCAGGCGTTCTTCCTGAAGCAGTTGCCCAAGCGCGTGCTGGTGGTCGGCGGCGGTTACATCGCGGTCGAATTCGCCGGAATCTTTCATGGTCTGGGTGCAGAAACCACGCTGCTGTATCGCGGCAATCTGTTCCTGCGCGGTTTCGATGGTGCGGTGCGCACGCATTTGCAGGAAGAGCTGACCAAGCGTGGGATGAATCTGCAGTTCAACGCAGAAATCGAGCGCATCGACAAGCAGGCCGATGGCAGTTTGAAAGTGACCCTCAAGGATGGTCGCCAGCTGGAAGCTGATTGCGTGTTCTATGCCACGGGTCGGCGTCCGATGCTGGACAACCTGGGGCTGGAAAACACTGCGGTGAAGCTCGACAAGCGCGGCTTCGTCGAAGTCGATGAGCAGTATCAAAGCAGCGAACCATCGATCCTCGCCATTGGTGATGTGATTGGTCGTGTGCAACTGACGCCAGTCGCGCTGGCTGAAGGCATGGCCGTGGCACGTCGACTGTTCAAGCCGGAGCACTACCGTCCGGTGGATTACCGGATGATCCCGACGGCGGTGTTCAGCCTGCCGAATATTGGTACGGTTGGCCTGACCGAAGAGCAGGCCAGGGAAGAAGGCTACAGCGTGCAGATCTTCGAAAGCCGCTTCCGGCCCATGAAGCTGACAATGACCGAGTGTCAGGAGCGCACGCTGATGAAGCTGGTGGTCGATGCCAAGACCGACAAGGTGCTGGGTTGTCACATGGTCGGGCCGGATGCCGGTGAGATCGTTCAGGGGCTGGCGATTGCCTTGAAGGCCGGCGCGACCAAGCGTGATTTCGACGAAACCATCGGCGTGCATCCGACGGCCGCCGAAGAATTCGTCACCATGCGCACGCCGGTGGCCAGCTAGTCCTCTTTGCCAGGTTCGGCATCCGGCTCCGTGATCGCCACGCACGCTTGGTGCAGGGCCTGCAAAGCTGCTTCGGTTGTTGTCAGGGAAAGCTCCAGCGCCTGGTTGATTCGGGTCTGTTCGTCGACGGCATACTGGAGTGACTGGCTTTCCAGCAAGGCGACACGCAAGCGTTCCTGGAGGAGGGTGCGCTCACTGTCGACCCGGTTCGAGTGCTCCAGCAGTTGTTGATGGCGATGGTTGATCTGCTTGAGGTGTTCCTGGATCAGGCTCAGCTCTCTGAGGGTGCCGCGGTTCTCGGTCAATAGCCGCTCATTGTCGCGGTGCAGCTGGGTGATCTCGTCTTGCCGCACCAGCGCGCTCTGCTGCGCCTGGCGCAATTCCATTTGAATCTGCTGCAGCTGTCCTTCGTGACGGCTCTGTTCCTGCTCGCGCTGCTCCTTGATGGCGCTGCGGTAATGCTCCAGTGCATCGCGGGCGTGCAGGTGCTTCTCTTCCAGTGAGCGAATCTGCTCATCCTTGTCTTTCAAGCGCAGTTCGAAGTCGATCAGTGCCTGGTTCAGTCCGGCGTTGAGGGTTTGCTCGGTCTGCAGCATCGAGCGCGTACTCTGCAGCGTGGCGGTCTCGTGGGCCAGCGCCACGCTGGAAGTCTCCAGCTGTTGCGAGAGCTGAGCCTGGGCGTTCAGGGCTTCAGCCAGTTGCGTCTCGATCAATTTTTTTTGCGCTTCGAATCTCGCCTCGGCGCGATCGATCGGCTCCTGGGCCTGCTCCTTGAGGCGCTGCGCCAGGCGCGTTACCAATCCCGTCAACTCGTCGTCGATCTGTTCCTGTGGAGCTGCGAGGCGCTGCTCGCCGTCATCCAGCTCTTTCAGGTAGCGATGGATGGTGGTTTTCGAGCCGGTGTTACCCATCTCGATCCGTACTGCATCGATGCTTGGATGCTCGCCGCGGGCGAGGATTGCCAGACGTGCCGTTTGCACCACCGCTTTGTTTACGCCGCCACGTGCCATGTTTGCTCCGTCGATTTCGTACTGTGGTATGTACGATGTATATACATACTATATCACGCGAATTATAAAGTTAAAACGTTGTGTTCTTGGTACGGGATATACTGGTATTATCCCGTGTCATAGCTGTTTCCACGTATTTGTCGCCCTAATATCCGTACACAACAACGCCGGTCGAATTCACCCGTGATATCGCGGATGTACACAAATCCTGTAGGAGCTGCCGCAGGCTGCGATCTTTTGATCTTCCCAATAGGCGACTCGTTGCCTGAGCTGGCGCCAAAGTCAAAAGATCGCAGCCTGCGGCAGCTCCTACCCGCCAAAGTCAAAAGATCGCAGCCTGCGGCAACTCCTACCCGCCAAAGTCAAAAGATCGCAGCCTTCGGCAGCTCCTACGCAGGTCACCGCAAGGACATTCCCATGAGCGATCTGGATCGTTATCTACACGCCGCAACCCGCGACAACACCCGGCGCAGTTATCGGGCGGCGATCGAGCACTTCGAAGTCAGTTGGGGCGGGTTCCTGCCGGCGACCAGCGACAGCGTGGCGCGCTATCTGGTGGCCCATGCCGGGGTGTTGTCGATCAACACCCTGAAGCTGCGGCTGTCTGCGCTGGCGCAGTGGCATAACAGCCAGGGTTTTGCCGATCCGACCAAGGCTCCGGTGGTGCGCAAGGTGTTCAAGGGTATTCGCGCTTTGCATCCGGTCCAGGAAAAGCAGGCCGAACCCTTGCAACTGCAGCATCTGGAGCAGGTGGTCGCCTGGCTGGATCAGGAAGCGTTGCAAGCGGCGGCCGACGGCGATCAACCGACCTTGCTGCGGGCCAGGCGCGATGCCGCGCTGATCCTGCTGGGCTTTTGGCGCGGCTTTCGTAGCGATGAACTGTGTCGGGTGCAAATCGAACATGTGCAAGCCACTGCCGGCTCGGGCATCACCCTGTACTTGCCGCGCAGCAAAAGTGACCGTGACAATCTGGGCAAGACTTATCAAACCCCGGCGTTGCAGCGCTTGTGTCCGGTCCAGGCGTACATCGAATGGATCAACGCCGCCGCGCTGGTGCGCGGTCCGGTGTTTCGCGGGATCGATCGCTGGGGCAATTTGAGTGAAACGGGCCTGCACGCCAATAGCGTGATCCCGCTGTTGCGTCAGGCGTTGCAGCGCGCCGGCATTCCCGCCGAGCAGTACACCAGCCACTCGTTGCGCCGGGGTTTCGCGACCTGGGCCCACCGCAGTGGTTGGGACTTGAAGTCGCTGATGAGTTATGTCGGCTGGAAGGACATGAAGTCCGCCATGCGTTATGTCGAATCCAGCCCGTTTATCGGGATGACCCGGGTTGCCGAGAAACCGGTTGCTTAGATCTTTCTTCTATTAAAAGAGCCTGCTAATAGCCAAAACCAATCGGCAGCATGAGCTTTGTCAATGAGCCATCAGTGGTTTGAGTGGGTAGGATTCACCCATCAACTTTACAACCACTGACGGAGAGTCACCGATGCCTATCATCAACAGCCAAGTAAAACCGTTCAAAGCCACCGCATTCAAAAACGGCGCGTTCGTCGAAGTGTCGGACGCCGATCTGAAAGGCAAATGGTCTGTGGTGTTTTTCTACCCGGCCGACTTCACCTTCGTTTGCCCGACCGAACTGGAAGACCTCGCTGACAACTACGCTGAGTTCCAGAAATTGGGCGTTGAAATTTATAGCGTGTCGACCGACACCCACTTCGCCCACGCTGCCTGGCACAACACTTCGGCTGCAATCGAAAAAATCCAGTACACCATGATCGGCGACCCGACTCACGTCATCTCCCGCAACTTTGACGTGCTGATTGAAGAAGTCGGCCTGGCTGACCGTGGCACCTTCGTGATCAACCCTGAAGGCCAGATCAAGATCGTCGAATTGAACGACGGTGGTGTAGGCCGTGACGCTTCCGAGCTGCTGCGCAAGATCAAGGCTGCCCAGTACGTCGCTGCTCACCCAGGCGAAGTTTGCCCGGCCAAGTGGAAAGAAGGCGAGGCCACCCTGGCTCCGTCTCTGGACCTGGTCGGCAAGATCTAAACCTGTGAAAGCTCCTGGGCGGTCATCCGCACCTAAGTAAGCTGCACCGCCCTGAAAAACGCCCGGGCGAGTTGGTCGCCTGTGTGGCGAGTTCTGTTAGTCAATTTCGGCGCCGGCAGCCCATATCCTGCGTTGCCGCTCCTCCCCATAGCGGGCTATGAGTCGTCGCGGCGCCTTGGCTCTGGACTGCCGGCATCCGAACTTGATCTAACGAACTCGCCGTACAGGCGACAGCTCGGGCTTTTTTTTACGAATTGAAGAAGGAAATCGCCCGTATGTTGGACGCCAATCTTAAAGCTCAGTTGAAGTCATACCTGGAACGGGTCACCCAGCCGATCGAGATCGTTGCCTCCCTCGACGACGGTGCGAAATCCGAGGAAATGCTCGCATTACTCAAAGACGTAGCCAGTCTTTCTACCCAAATTACGCTGCTCGATAACGGTGACGATGCACGCAAACCATCGTTCTCGATCAATCGCCCGGGTGCCGACATCAGCCTGCGTTTCGCCGGCATCCCCATGGGGCACGAATTCACTTCGCTGGTGCTGGCCTTGCTGCAAGTCGGCGGCCACCCTTCGAAAGCCAGTATCGAGGTGATCGAACAGATCCGCTCGCTCAAAGGCGAGTTCAACTTCGAGACTTACTTCTCGCTGTCCTGCCAGAACTGCCCGGACGTGGTCCAGGCACTGAACCTGATGGCGGTGCTTAACCCGAATATCCGTCACGTCGCCATCGACGGCGCGTTGTTCCAGGGCGAAGTCAACGATCGGCAGATCATGGCCGTGCCAAGCGTTTACTTGAACGGCGTGAACTTCGGCCAGGGCCGCATGGGCCTGGAAGAAATACTCGCTAAAATCGACACCAGCGGCATTGAGCGTCAGGCCGAAAAGATCAGCGCCAAAGAAGCCTTTGATGTGTTGGTGGTCGGCGGTGGCCCGGCCGGTGCTGCGGCGGCGATCTACGCCGCCCGTAAAGGCATTCGCACTGGCGTCGCTGCCGAGCGTTTCGGTGGACAGGTGCTGGACACCATGGCCATCGAGAACTTTATCTCGGTGCAGGAAACCGAAGGGCCGAAACTGGCCGTGGCCCTGGAAGAACACGTCAAGCAATACGACGTCGATATCATGAACTTGCAGCGCGCCGACAAGTTGCTGCCGGGCAAGAATGGCGAGCTGCACGAAATCAAATTCGCCAGCGGCGCATCGTTGAAAGCCAGGACCGTGATTCTCGCGACTGGTGCTCGGTGGCGTGAAATGAACGTCCCGGGCGAACAGCAATACCGCAACAAAGGCGTGGCGTACTGTCCGCACTGCGACGGTCCACTGTTCAAAGGCAAGCGAGTGGCGGTAATTGGCGGTGGTAACTCCGGCGTTGAAGCGGCCATCGACCTCGCTGGTATTGTGGCCCACGTAACCCTGCTGGAGTTCGACGTGCAGTTGCGCGCCGATGCGGTGTTGCAGCGCAAATTGCACAGCCTGCCGAACGTCACTGTGATCACCAGTGCGCAAACCACTGAAGTCACTGGCGACGGGCAGAAGGTCAACGGCCTGCGCTACAAGGATCGTCAGTCAGAGGAGCTGCGTAGCGTCGAGCTGGAAGGGATTTTCGTGCAGATCGGTCTGTTGCCCAACACCGACTGGCTCAAAGGCATCCTCGAGCTGTCGCCGCGCGGCGAGATCATCGTCGATGCGCGTGGCGAGACTTCACTGCCGGGCGTGTTCGCTGCGGGTGACGTCACCACCGTGCCGTACAAACAGATCGTGATTGCGGTGGGCGAGGGCGCCAAGGCCTCACTCAGCGCATTCGATCACTTGATCCGGACTTCCGCACCGGCGTAAGCCAGTAGGAGCTGCCGCAGGCTGCGATCTTTTGATCTTGCTTTTGGGCAGTCTCCGAAACCGTTAAAAGATCGCAGGCTACGCCAGCTCCTACAAAAGCCGCGCTCGACTCGGTCCCGTAGGAGCTGCCGCAGGCTGCGATCTTTTGATCTTGATTTACATCACCGCCGGCTGAATGATCTCAACCCAGTACTGGTCCGGGTCCTTGATGAAGGCCAGGCTTTTCATGCGGCCGTCGTTCAGGCGTTTCTGGAAATCCACGCCCAAGGCTTCAAAGCGCTCGCAGGCGGCACGGATATCCGGCACCGAAATGCAGATATGCCCGAAACCGCGCGGGTCGGTATTGCCGTTGTGATAGGCAAAATCCGTGTCGTTTTCGGTGCCGTGGTTGTGGGTCAGTTCGAGGATCCCGGGAATTGATTTCATCCACTCGGTACGTTCGGCAGCATCGGCCGGGATCTGTGCCTTATCGACCAGTGCGAGGAAGTACAGGCTGAACTCGGCTTCCGGAAAATCGCGCTTTTCCACCAGGGAGAAACCCAGGATGCGCGTGTAGAAATCCAGCGACCGGGTGATGTCCTTGACCCGCAACATGGTGTGGTTGAAGACGAATTTCCGGGTGGCGGTATCAGGCTGGGCGGTCACGCCCGGGAAAGTGTTCAGTTCGTGCAGGCTCATGGGCCCTCCAGAGAATAAGTGAGGCAAGCGGCGCTCGGAGTTACGAGCAGTCCCTTGACTGGCGATTTACCGGCTTGCTTGCAGTTGGCCAATGATACGCAAGCGTGCCGGCAGTGCCAAAGCAAAACCACTGAGCTATTGCCTGGTAACGTCTCGGGGCTCAGACTTTGTTGTTCGACCTTAGAGTGCGCATTGCAATGATTCGAGCCGGAAAATCCCTATTATTCTTGCTGGGCCTGATGCTCGCAGGTGTCGGCGTTCAGGCGGCCGATCCGGTCATTACGTGGCCCGAGGGTTGGGAAGTCGAAGTCCTGGCGCAAGATGACGCAACTGGGGAGAAATTGCCCAAAGTGTCCAGGCAGCGAGCGGTAAAGAACGACCAGAACGGAACGCCGGTGATGGTCATGGAGTTGACCATGACTGAAGTTGAACCCGGGCATCAGGTCAATCTGCAAGGGGTGTTGCTGGAAATGCGCAAGTCGTTGCAGAAGGATTTCGTTCTGGGCGGTTATCAAAGTGTTTGCAACAAAATCCACGCGGCCACATTGAGCCGACTGTCGGCGCTTGAAACCACCTGCACCGTCACGCAGAACGGCCTGCATGTACTGTCGCAAACATTAGTCGCTGCGCTGGATGCAGATAAAGCTTATGTTCTTTCCTATGCCGGGCAAGCCCAGGCTTACGCGGCGAGCCAGGATGAGATACTGGTTATACGAAACAATCTGAAACTTTAATTATTCGTTGACTAAGCGCGGGTTTTGCACCGGGATCGGCGTTTAACTAGTCGCTGTGATTTAGTGCAAGGGAGTGGAGCGGTGGGGCGTCTCTAACGGGTTCGGCGGTCCTTGTTAGATAGATTGCCGGCTTGAACGAAAAGGCCCCGCAGATGCGGGGCCTTTTAGCTGGCACAATTGCTCAGGCACGCAACCAGGATTCGACGGTGGCAGCACCGTACTGTTCCTTCCAGGCTTTCAGGCCGCGGTGATTGCCGCCTTTGGTTTCAATCAGCTCCCCGGTGTGCGGGTTGTGATAGACCTTGACCACACGGGCCCGGCGGGTTTTTGGAGCAGTCGCCAGATGGCTGGATTTGCTCGGGTTGGGATCGAGAATGGCGATGATGTCGCGCAGGCTCTTGCCGTAGGATTTCATCAGGCCCTGGAGCTTTTCTTCAAATTCGATTTCTTTCTTGAGCCCGGCATCATTCTTCAGCGATTCCAGCTGCGCGAGCTGTTCTTGAAGCGCCTTTTCAGCGGCGCGGAATTCAGCGAGTCTGGACAATCTCTTTACTCCAATAGTGTATTTGGCTGATACCAACTGCAACAAAGCTATAAGCCAAGAGCCTTAGGACGACTCGGTGATAATGGCTCACCTTCCAATTTTGCACAGGCAGGAAAAATTGTAGTAGTTAATGCGTCCAGAGTAAATCATGTCTTTTTCTTTATGTGACAAATAAACCACGTCAATGCACTGAGCCCATGCTTCAATAGCAACAAACGCGGCGCTTGTCCGCTAAGCACCGCTATTTAATGTTTACTTAATGCCCGGAGAAATTCATCCGCCGGCATGGGCCGTGCAAATAGATAACCCTGTAGGAAGTCCACGCCTTGTGCCGCAAGGTAGTCGCGCTGTTCTGGGGTTTCGACGCCTTCTGCGACGATGCCCAGATCGAGCTTGCCCGACAGTTCGATGATGCTGTCGAGTATGTGGCGGGACAGGGCATCGACGCCGATCATCGCGACAAAGCTCTGGTCGATCTTCAGGTAGTCGACATTGAACTGGCGCAAGTAACCGAGGCTCGAGTGGCCGGTACCAAAGTCGTCGATGGCAATCATTACCCCCAGTTCATGCAGCTGTTCGAAGAGCTGGCGAGTGATGTCGGTGGGCTCGATCAGTTCGCGTTCGGTCAACTCCAGCACCAGCGTGACTTTGCCGGGAGGGAACGCGCCGAGAAAACCCCGGCAGTCTTCGACCAGTTCAAGATCCTGGCAGTGACGGGCAGTGATATTGATGGCGATATGAAAACCATCGATGAACGACTGGGCATGGGGGGCGAGCACCGCAGCGGTTTGTCGCATCAACGAACGGGTCATCGGCACGATCAATCCGCAGTGTTCGGCAAACGGGATAAACAGGTCGGGACGCACCAGGCCGTCTTTCGGGTGATTCCAGCGCATCAACACTTCGATGCCTGCCCATTGCTGGTTATCGCCGCGCACCACGGGCTGAAACCAGGGAATGAACTCGCTCGCCGCCAAGGCCCGTTGCAACTCATGGCTGGGCGACGATGAGCGTTTCTGCAGCCAATGGCCGAGGGTTGCAGAAGTCGCACCGAAGAAAAGCAGCAGACTGAACAGTGCCGGATACCTGTCCTTCATGTAACGCCAGACTTCGCCCTCGGGCATGCCGGCCTCGACGCTGTAACCGTAACGGGAGGATGTGCGCTGGTTAGGGGCAACGGGAAAAACCGGCAGGCCGGAGTTGCGGACCTGACCATCGGCAGCTAACCAGTTGGCTCCGACCTGCAGCACCAGGTCGGTATAGCGGCTGATCAAGCGCAGGGCGTTGCTCAGATGGTAACCATCGATAGTCGCCAGGGCGCTCTGATTGCCCTCGCTCAGTCGATAGACCAGCAGTGCGGTGTTGGGCGTGACCGGGTTGCCGTTCATTAACCAGAGTTTGCCCTCGACATAATCTCCAGGGTCGAGCGCCGCGACCTGGCGGCTGCCAAACAGCGAACTGCAATAGTTGCTGTTGTTCCACACAAGGTTAGTAGAACGGACAAAGGGGCCGCGGGTCACTTGCTCGCGCAGTGCCAGTTGCTTGTCGTTATCACAGGTCTGCCCGGCGAACGGCAGAATCGCCCGCGCAGCCTCGGCGGCATTGTCGAGCATCAGGTCGAACTGACGCACGGCTTCTTCGGCGGTCTGCGCGGTAGCTTGTTGCAGTGTGCGTTCGGCTTGCAGGTAGAGGATGGCGAACCCGAGCGCTATGGGCAGCGCTCCAATCAGCAGGGTTATGGCATGGCGGGTGGTGGGTTTGCGAGGACCTGTAGCAGTCAAGGGCATTGGCGAATCCTGTCGCACGGAGAAAATAAAGGGCACTTGTGCCGACCATGATAGAGGCTGCTGGTATTTTGCGCCTGCTCACCGGTAATCGAGACTCATCGCCAGCTTTATAAACGCGAGAGTGGCCGGCGATGCCTGGCGTTGATCCAGTACCGCCAACCCGACCTGGCGCTTGACCTGGGGCGACAGGGGTTTTGTCACATAACGGCCATCGGCGGCGCTCGGCAGCGATAACTCGGCGACCACCGTCAATGCGTCGCCACGGCTGACAGTCTCCAGGGTGCTGAGCAACTGCGAGCTTCGATAACGAATGTCAGGGGTTAACCTGGCAGCAGTGAACATTCTTGAAACCAATTCCGAAGAGCCTGCCTGGGTAAGAATGAACGGGTCGTTGCACAGCTCGCGCAAGGTCAGGCATGGCTTGGCGGCCAGTGCATGGGCCGCAGGGACCAGCGCGACCATCTGGTCTTCGACCAAGGCAAAAGTGTCGAAACGCTCTTCGGGAAGCACCACAAAACCGATATCGATCCGCCGCTCCTCGAGCCACTGGATGACCTGACGATCCGGGCCTTCGTCGATGTGCACTTCAATCCCCGGATGGGCGGCACGGTAGTGCTGCAGAATCATCGGCAGCAGTTTCATCGAGGAGGTCGGTCCGAAAGAGCCAATGCGCAAGGTCCCACGCTTCATGCCGCGGGCATCGGCAGCTTCCTGCTGCATGGTGTTGGCCAGGCCGAGCATGGCCCGGGCGCGCAGCAGCAGTTGCTGGCCGATATCACTCAGTTCGACCTGCGCCTGATGCCTTCTGAGCAACTCGACGCCGAGTTCCTGCTCCAGGGATTTGATGGCGTGGGACACCGCCGATTGAGTGATGCCCAGGCGAGTCGCGGCACTGGTAAAACCGCGCAGCTCGGCAACCAGGGAGAAGATTTCCAGTTGGGTCAGGGTCATGAGGTTTTACTCATTTTACGATGACCTGATATTAGGGGAAGAATGGGGCAGGGCCCTAATGACAATTCGTTGCTGAAATCCGTCCCTCACCCCAAGCCCCCGAGAGTCTTATGAACACCGGTATAAAAGCCGCACCCATCCAATCCGATGTTCCGGTCTACCTGAAACTGGCCGCTGTCACCATGATCTGGGGCGGGACTTTTGTTGCTGGGCGCTTCCTCGCCGATACCCTCAACCCGTTGCTCGCCGCGAGCCTGCGCTTTCTGCTGGCCAGCCTGGCGTTGCTGCTGTTCATGGCGCTGGCCCGTATCCCCCTGGCGCGCCCCAACCGCAAGCAATGGTTGCAACTGATGGTATTGGGATTCTTCGGAATCTTTTTCTATAACCTGTGTTTCTTCTATGGCTTGCAGTACATCAATGCCTCACGGGCTTCGCTGATCGTGGCATTGAACCCGGCAGTCATCGCCCTGGCATCCTGGCTTTTGTTCAAGGAGCGCTTGAGTCGAGTAAAACTGCTCGGTATCGGGATTTGCCTGGCCGGGGCGGGGCTGGTAATCGTCAGTCGAAATCAACAGCTGTTCGACGGTGCGGCGCACGCCTGGATCGGTGACTTGCTGATTTTCGGCTGCGTGCTGGGCTGGGGAATCTACTCGTTGTATTCCAGGGAGCTGAATCACTCTCTGGGGCCGCTGCAAACGGTGACCTATTCGATCCTGGCCGGCACAGTGATGCTCTGGGTGACCAGCGCGGTGCGCGGCGAATTGCGCGTCGAGGCGCTGGCCGCGCTCGATCCTGGGCAGTTTTTCAGCCTGCTGTACCTGGGCGTGCTGGGGTCGGCGCTGGCCTACATCTGGTACTACGACGGCATCCGCAAAATCGGCGCGACCCGTTCCGGAGTGTTCATCGCCCTCAACCCGTTGACCGCGGTCATCCTCGGCGCACTATTGCTGGGGGAGCAAATGACGTTGCCTATGTATCTGGGCGGCGGATTGATCCTGGGCGGCATCTACCTGTGCAACAAACCCCTTGCGTCGGCGTCAAAAAAGGGGATTTGATACAGAATGCGGACAAACCTGGTTACGCTGTGTAGAATCGGGTTACGCATATAAGAATACGTCTTCTGGCAACAGAAGCCTCGCCCGTACGAGAATGGGTCGACATGAAGCTACTAGGGTTCCAATTGATTTTCGGTGATTTCCTCGCCCGCAGCGTGCGGGGGATCTCCTGTGCGCCGCCCGCGGCTTTCAGCATTGATAGCAACTAACGATCCGTTAATTCCAGCTGTTAATTCTAAAAGCATGATGAGGCGCCAACCATGGCAGATTTATACGAAAACCCAATGGGCCTGATGGGCTTTGAATTCATCGAATTCGCATCGCCTACACCGAACACCCTCGAACCGATCTTCGAGATCATGGGGTTCAGCAAAGTCGCGACCCATCGCTCCAAGGCCGTGCACCTGTATCGTCAGGGCAATATCAACCTGATCCTCAACAACGAACCCCACAGCGTCGCTTCGTACTTCGCCGCCGAGCATGGCCCGTCGGTTTGCGGCATGGCGTTTCGGGTCAAGAATGCCCAGCAGGCGTTTGCCCGTGCCCTGGAACTTGGCGCCCAGCCGATTCACATCGAAACCGGCCCGATGGAGCTGAACCTGCCGGCGATCAAAGGCATCGGCGGCGCGCCGCTGTACCTGATCGACCGTTTCGGCGAAGGCAGTTCGATCTACGACATCGACTTCGTGTTCATCGAAGGCGTTGACCGCAACCCGGTCGGGGCCGGCCTGAAAATCATCGACCACCTGACCCACAACGTGTATCGCGGTCGCATGGCCTATTGGGCCAACTTCTACGAGAAGCTGTTCAACTTCCGCGAGATCCGTTACTTCGACATCAAGGGCGAATATACCGGCCTGACCTCCAAGGCCATGACCGCACCGGATGGCATGATCAAGATCCCGCTGAACGAAGAATCGTCCAAGGGTGCCGGGCAGATCGAAGAGTTCCTGATGCAGTTCAACGGCGAGGGCATCCAGCACGTTGCCTTCCTGACCGACGACCTGCTCAAGACCTGGGATCACCTGAAGAAAATCGGCATGCGCTTCATGACCGCGCCACCGGAAACCTACTACGAGATGCTCGAAGGCCGTTTGCCAAACCATGGCGAACCGGTCGAAGAGCTGAAATCGCGGGGGATACTGCTGGACGGTACGTCCGAGTCGGGCGACAAGCGCCTGCTGCTGCAAATCTTCTCGGAAACCCTGATGGGCCCGGTGTTCTTCGAATTCATCCAGCGTAAAGGCGACGACGGCTTCGGTGAAGGCAACTTCAAGGCGCTGTTCGAATCCATCGAACGTGACCAGGTTCGCCGTGGTGTGCTTGCCACCGAGTAATTGGCGGCAGATGTAAAAAAGCCCGGTCAGCAGCAATGCCGACCGGGCTTTTTTTCGCGTTTGATTTATGGCGTGTGAACGATCAAGTGCATATAAATTCTCTGTAGGAGCGAGCTTGCTCGCGATGGTCGTTAACGATTACGCGTGCTTTCTGACGAAACCCGTGAGCTTCAAGTCCATCGCGAGCAAGCTCGCTCCTACAGGATCCAGATCCAGATCAGGGTCGGCGATGCCGAACCATATGTTTGAACCCTTCGAAAACCAGCACCACCACCGCCATCCAGATCGGGATGTAAGTCAGCCACTCCTTCGGGCCGATGCTTTCTCCCAGCAGCAGGGCGACGCCAAGCAACAGCACCGGCTCGACATAACTGAGCAGTCCGAACAGGCTGAAGGCCAACAGCCGGCTGGCGATGATGTAGCTCACCAGCGCCGAAGCACTGATCAACCCGAGCAGCGGGATCAATAGGTACAGCCAGCGGTGCTGCTCGACCACCGCAAACCCTTGCTCACCGCTTTGCACGAACCAGAGCGCCACCGGCAGCAGCAATGTCATGTCGAGCCACAACCCACCGAGATTGTCCGTGGCCATGCGTCGACGCAGCACGAAATAGGTCGGGTAACCGATGGCCACCAACAAGGTCGCCCAGGAAAAGCTGCCGACCTGGTACAGCTCGTTGATCACCCCGAGCAAGGCGAAGAACACCGCAACCTTGCGCAGGTATGAAAGACGTTCGCCATAGGCGATCCGACCGGTCAGGACCATGGTCAGCGGCAGCAAGAAATACCCCAGGGAAACATCCAGGCTATACCCGTTCAGCGGAGCCCACATGAACAGCCAGAGTTGTGCCCCGACCAGTGCCGAAGAGACCAGCAGGCCCAGGATCAGGGCCGGTTGGCCGAGCAGGCGCTTGACCAGTACGACTACGTGCTTCCATTCCCCAGAGGCGAACATGAAGACGGTCATGCACGGCACGGTCAACAGCATCCGCCAGCCAAAAATCTCCATCCCGCTCAGCGGCGAAAGCAGCGAGGTGTAGAAATACATGACGGCGAACAGCACCGATGACAGAACCGATAGAACAATACCTTTTGACACACTGTCCTCGCGTGAAATGGAGTGGGATGGGGAGGGCGCGCAGGATAACGGTTTTGGCGAAAGAATATCGCTGATCCTGGGCAGACCCCAATGCCAGTCAGTCAAGCATGCAGTGCTCCAAAAAGATCGCAGCCTGCGGCAGCCTACAGGGCTTGTGTACACCTGATAATTTGCAGGTGCACCCGGTCGGTGTAGGAGCTACCGCAGGCTGCGATCTTGGCGATCTCCGCCATGCCGAAAGGCTCAAATATTACGCGGCAGCCTCCCAGATACAAAGTGACTGACATCATTGAAACCCGGGGTAGAGGAGTGCCCCGGGGTCACCAGCGAGTCGACAAAGGCTTCGTCTTCGGCAGTGATCTTCACCGCCAATGCCTGAGTGTAGGCGTCCCACTGCTCTTCGGTGCGCGGCCCGACGATGGCCGAGCTGACCGCCGAGTTGTTCAGCACCCAGGCGATGGCGAATTCGACGATACCAACGCCGCGCCCCAGGGTGTATTGCTGGATCTGCTGGGCAATGCGTAGAGACTCGACTCGCCACTCGGTTTCCAGGATGCGTTTATCCTGGCGCCCGGCGCGGCTGTTGACGTCCGGTTTGACATCCGGTGCGTACTTGCCACTGAGCACCCCGCGAGCCAGCGGGCTGTAAGGCACCACCCCAAGACCGTAGGCATGGGCGGCGGTGATCTGCTCGGTTTCGGCCTGGCGATTGACGATGTTGTACAGCGGCTGGCTGATCACCGGCCGGTCGACCCCGAGTTTATCCGCCACGCGAATCACTTCGGCAATCCGCCAGCCGCGATAATTGGACAGCCCCCAATAACGGATCTTGCCCTGGCGCAACAAGTCGCCAATGGCTGAAACGGTGACTTCCAGCGGCGTATTGTGGTCTTCGCGGTGCAGGTAGTAGATGTCCAGGTAATCGGTACCCATCCGGGTCAGGCTGGCGTCGATCGCATTGAAGATATGCTTGCGGCTCAAACCACTGCGATTCGGTACCCCGTCCACCGGGCCGAAACCGACCTTGGAGGCGACAATCCACTCCTGACGGCGGCTGGCAATCGCTTCACCGACAATTTCTTCGGAACGGCCGTTGGTGTAAACGTCCGCAGTGTCGATGAAGTTGATGCCCTGGTCCCAGGCCTTGTCGATGATCCGCAGGGAATCCTCGGTGCTGGTCTGTTCGCCGAACATCATGCTGCCCAGGGTCAGGGCGGAGACTTGCAAACCGGATTGGCCAAGGGGGCGATAGCTCATGTTCGAAATCCTCTTTCGGGTTGAGTGCGGGCAGACAAAAAAACGAGGTTCTTTATTACACCGTTCTGTGTTCCCTCTCAATCCTGACAGTGCATACAAATACTGAGCACAGGGTTTGCGGGCTTGCCCTGTGCCGGTCAACAATCACCACAAGAAACCGCCTTCAAGGATCTCGCCGCTATGTTCGAACTGGATCACGACCTGGCGCAGGATATCGTCGACCGGGCGATGGCCATCCTGCCCTACAACGTCAATGTCATGGACAGCCAGGGGCTGATCCTGGGCAGCGGTGAACCGGAGCGGGTCAACACTCGCCACGAAGGTGCGCAGCTGGTGCTGGCCAACGGTCGAGTGGTGGAAATCGATACCCAGACAGCCAAACACCTCAAAGGCGTACAGCCAGGCATCAACCTGCCGCTGTTCCTCGATCAGCGATTGATCGGTGTGTTGGGCATCACCGGTGAGCCGGAGCAATTGCGAACCTACGCCGAACTGGTGCGCATGACCGCCGAAATGTTGGTCGGCCAACGCAACCAGCAGGGCGAACAGCAATGGCGGCGCCAGCGTTGCGATGACCTGCTGGCGCTGTTGCTCAGTGAGGCTGGAGATTCGCCTCGCTTGATCGACGAGGCTCAGCAATTGGGACTCAAGCCACAGCTGCCGCGCATTCCTTATCTGCTCGAACTGGGGCTGGAACAGGGTCCCGGGCAGACCGTCGAAGCCTTGAGTGTTTGGCTGACTTCCCGTTATCCGGACAGCTGGTGTCTGAGTTCGGCCAGGTCTTCGTTGCTTTGGTGCCGTCCGGCCACCCAGTCGATCGAAAATGAACGGCTGCTGGAAAAACTCGACGGACAGGGCTGGAGCATTCTGCGGATTGCCATGGGTGATCAGGCGGATGGTCTGCAGGGGTTGCGCCGCTGTTACCGGCGGGTCGGCGATCTTCTGGCTTACGGGCGGGATGTATTGCCACAGAACCGCTTGCTGACCCTGAGCCGTTATCGCCTGCCGGTAATGCTCTGGCGTCATCGCAACGACGATGCGCTCGACGAACTGCTCACTCCATTGCGCAAGGTCATCGCCAAGGACAACAACGGCCAGTTGCTGGCGACCCTGCGCAGCTGGTGTGAACACGACGGCCAGAGCCAGGCGTGTGCCGAGGCCCTGGGTATCCACCGCAATAGCCTGCGCTACCGGATGGAGCGCATTGCCGAAATCAGCGGCGTCGATCCGTTGCGGCTGGATGGGATGCTGGCGCTGTATCTGGGGGTGCAATTGTTGCCGCAGAGCGATCCATCGTAGGTGCGTAACCCGAAGCGAGCCGGGGCTTTGTGGCATTGAACAACAAACCCGATCTCAACTTGTGCAGCGGACCGGCGTCATTCCTGATGCCAACTGGCAGCATGGCTCCACTGGAACTGGAGAACTCACATGAAAATCATCATCGCCCCCGACTCGTTCAAAGACAGCCTGAGTGCCATCGGCGTGGCTGATGCCATCGCCCTCGGGCTGGCCGAGGTCTGGCCGGATGCGCAACTGGTCAAGTGCCCGATGGCCGATGGTGGCGAAGGCACGGTCGAGGCGATTCTCGCCGCGTGCGATGGCGAGTTGCGCAGGACCCAGGTGCAAGGGCCGTCAGGTGTAACTGCGCAGGCCAGCTGGGGCTGGCTACCACAGAGCCATATGCGAGCCTGCAGTCCCTGGCGGTTGAACTTAAAGTCGAAGCCCGCCAACGGCCACGGTTGTTGCCTTGGCCTGAGGTTGAAAAAGCTGTGGGAACCGGAGAACAGCAGACGCTTGATCCGCTGAAGGCTACGTCGGGAGCGATGGTGGTGATATCGGACACCGCGGACATTTACCCGCAAGAGCAGGTCTGGGTGCAATGGGGTGTACCCGGCAGTCTGGGCGCTCACCGAGCCACCCAGCCGATCACCCCGGGTTCGCGCCGATACGAGATTCCGATGAGATCGATCGCCGCATATATCGGCAAGACCTTGCCGGTGTCTTATGGCGTCATCGACGCCGAGGAAGTTGAGTGGCCGTCCGTGGGACGCAAGGTGAATATACAGAGCGTACCCAGCAGCAACTTCCCGACCGTTCAGTGCCAAGGGCTTACCGGTGGCAGCTTGAGCCTCCAGACGGTTCCGGCCACTGCCCGCCCGACCCGGAAGGTTTCGTGCGCAACCGAAAGGACACCACGGTCTACCCGTCACCGCTGGGCCAGGGTGACGCCCCGACCCTGCTTACCCGTTATCGCTACAGTGCGCTGGAGCCCTTGACGGTCAGTGGTCTGAAGGACTGGCTGGTGCTCGACAGCGAGACCCTCCTGCAGGTCGACGGCAGCCAAGAAGCCGAGTTGCAACAAACGCTACGCAGTTACGTTGTCGAACCCGCGAATGCCTTCTTGCACGGCCGCCCGTCGCAACAGCGCGAAACCCTGAACGGCAAGACCACCACCACCAACTACGAATACGACAAACCCAACAGCGTGCTGGTGGGTGAAACAGTGCTGGAGACGGTCGAAACCCTGACCGGATTCGACCATGTTGCGGGCACCAACGAAGTCATAAAAAAGATTACCCGCGAGGATTCATTGGTCCATGGCCATCCGCTGCTTACCCGTGACGACAATAATGTGAGAATCCGCTACACCTACGACAGTCTGGAACGGGTGACGAGCGAAACCGTGGCGCCCGGAGAAGCAGAATTCGAAGCCACGCGTTATTACGAGTACTACCTGACTTCCCTTGACGGACAACAAGCGGAGCAAGTGGTCACTGATGTCAAGGAGGTCAAGACCCGTACAAGGTTCGACGGGCTCAACCGCCCGATCTATGAGGAGCGCCAGAATGCCGATAGCCCTCTGCGCGCCAAGGATTACCGCCAGACCTACGCGGGCTTTTACGATGCACTGGGCAATCTGCTCAAGGAAGTCGACTACGACTGGGAGGACGAGGCCCCGGTACCGCTGACCAGCCTTTTTGAATACGACGCCTGGGGCGCACAGCGTTGCGTGACTGGTCCGGATGGGGTCACGGTGTATGAAGAAACTGACCCGATCGGCACGCGGGAATGGAGAGGGCCGATCCAGCGCAGTTGGCGACAAGGGGCTGGCGACAACGCGATGACCAGCGGCGTGACGGTGACCTGGCTCAATCCGTTCGAAAAGCCGGCTCGGAGCATGCGTTTCGAGAGCCTGGATCCTGATGAAAAACCCGTCAGTCTGCATCAGTACAGCTATGACGGACTTGGGCATGCCACGGAAGAAGTCGATGCCCGCGACGCCAAGACACTATACAGCTACGATGCTTTTGGCCGGATGCTCACTAACACCTTGCCGGGAGCCGCAGTGGTTCGACGCAGCTATGCCGAACACAGCCCCGAGGATTTGCCGACCGAGATCAGTGTCAACAACATTGTGCTTGGCAAACAGTTCTTCGACGGACTGGGCCGCATGACGCGGTCGATTACCCAGCAGCTATTCAGATTCGATGCGATGGACAACCTGACCCGGGTGATCACCACCTCCACCGACGGTATTACCACCTACACCAACCAGGCCATCTATACCTACGATACGACAGACCCGACGCAGCTGAGCAAGGTGACCAACACCGGCGACGCGACTTATCCCGCCGAGATCCTGCTGAGCTATGACGAGGACGGTAACCTGACCCGTGACGAAGAAAACCGCACCCTCGAATACGATGCCCTCAACCGGTTGATCAGCGTCAGTGGGCTGCCCGGCGAAACGCCCAGCGGCTTTGATTACGATGCGCTGGACACGCTTGCCGGCCTCAACGGCGGCGCAGAGCAACGCTTCTATCAGAACGGTGCGCTGGCTACCCGGATTCAGGGCGCTCAACGCCACACATTTATGCGCGGTGAAGGAAACTTGCTCGCCGAGCAGCAGGAAGGTGCTGGCCCAAAGTCCCTGCTGCTGGCCAGTGATAATAAAAACACGGTGCTGAGAGAAATAGGCAGCGACTCGGCCAATGACATCGCTTATTCGGCGTACGGTCATCGCAGCGCGGAACAGCCGGGGAGTACTCATCTGGGGTACAACGGCGAGTTCCGGGAAACGCAGACCGGTTGCTATTTGCTGGGTAACGGATATCGGGCTTACAACCCTTGGCTGATGAGGTTTTACAGCCCGGACAGTTTGAGCCCGTTTGGGGAGGGGGGGTTGAATGCGTATATGTATTGTGGGGGGGATCCGATTAGCAATGTGGATCCGGATGGGCATGCTTGGTATTCAGTACTATGGAAACGTATTTCAGCGCCTTTCCGGGGAACGCCAGCCCCTGGTGCCCCCAAAAATATGAACACTCCCAAGAAGAACACGAGCGCAGCGCCTCCTGAGACGGAGCAGACACCAGAGCAGAGGGGGAAGCAGAGGGTGGGGGAATTAACGAAGAAGGCCTATGAGGCCAATAGCGCAGTGATGGACCAATGGACAAGAAAGAACCAGAATCCGGAAAAAACCCGAGCAGCAATCAATGCGCGAAAAAAAGTTCAGGGGGAAAGAATAGAGGCTGAGGACCAAATATTAAGAGATGCAAGGTATGCCCGTGCCAAGGCTGTAAGTGATCAGCGTGATCAGCGTTTCAATCCCGACGGCGGTATAGCTGTGAGCGGGATTACGCCAGAAACACCTCTTCGCGAGATGATAGCGCCGGAGCTTCGGCATGAAGTGGCTAGGCTACGAGGCGTTACATTTTAACTGCGCCGCGCAGCCCCTGATTTAATTTTTGTCTGGGGCTGCGCAACAAACTTAGCCATTCAACCCACTCACCCGCGCAAACTCCACCAACCCACTGTCATGGCCAAGTCCCAACTTGTCCATGGCAGTGCGTTTTTGCCGGCTGATGGTTTTTTCGCTGCGGTTCAGTTGCGCGGCGATCTGTCGGCCGGACAGGCCCTGGACGAACAGGCGCACCACTTCCAGTTCACGCTGCGAAAGGCTGACCTGCGGCTCATCGTTGGTTGCGTGAAAAAGGGCCTGGGCGTCGAGCAGGCTGGCGAAAGATGGGCTCAGGTAGGGGCGCCCCCTGGTCACGGTGTGCAGCGCCTGCTTCAGTTCGCTCAAGGCACTGTGCTTGTCGAACAAACCCCGGACGCCGTTATTGAGTAGCGCCTGCAACAAGGTCGGGTTACGCAGCATGGTCATGACGATCAGCTGTACATGGCTGAAGTGCCTTTTGACGTAGCTCATCAACGCCAGGCCATCGGGAAAGCATCCGTAGGGCATGGAGTAGTCGCACACCAGAATGTCACACGGACAACGTTCCAGTCGCAGGATCAGCTCATCGGCGTTGTGCGCTTCGGCGACCACAGAAAACCGCGAATTGGCCGGTAAGGTCAGGGCCATTCTTGCGCCCATCAGCACCACTGGGTGGTCGTCGGCGAGAATGATACGGGTACTCCCGCAACGCCGGTGCGATGCAGACGCATCGCAGCAAGCGTTGGCATGGGGTTCGAGGGGGATGTTTCGGGGGGGCGTATGTCCCGGATTCATGCAGTGTCTCTATTCGGGCTGATAGGTCGCCATACGCCACGGCCGGCCCGGTTCAAGGCAATTGAATCAAACCCCGCTCCAGCGCCTTGACCACTGCGGTCCAGCGCGAACTCACGCCGAATTTTCGGCGAATGTTGCAGAAGTGGTAGTTCACCCCGGCTTCGGTACAGCGGACGATCTGGCCGATCTCCCAGGAGGACTTGCCGGCGGCGCTCCACTGCAAGACTTCTCTTTCCCTGGCCGTAAGTGTGATCGCTTTGGGTTGTTCGGGCTCCTGTGACTGGAAACTGACCTGGGCTGGCGCTGACCGGACTGGGGCTGAGGCTGGGTTGGTACGGTACATAACGGGCTCTCCCATTTATCATCAATGATGGCGTGGGCACGGCAGAATCTTCCTACTTCATAGAGGCGTGGTTCATGCGGCCTGCCTTCAGACACCTGAGTCAGGGCTGTAGGCGCGGTCCAGTTATATCGCGAATTAACGACCTTGGAACCTGTCAGAAATTACAGGTAGGCAACTTTATCGAGGGATTGTTGATAAGGCTGTCAGCTATCGCAAATCTGGATGTAGGTGATTTCTACGCGACACGTCGGCGCCTTAGCTCGAAAAATAAAGTACTGATTAAACGAGCTTTTTTGAGCGAGCGCCAAGAGGGAAAAAGCGCTTTTCCAGATATTTGCCGCGCGGCGCCTCACGCTTTCGCCGCGACTGCATCGCAGCAACCGATGAACGGCGCTCCAGTGCCCCTGAATAAAACCTCAAGCCCAGCCGATACAGCGGTAAGGCCGGCTTTGCATAACAAGAACGGCCCGGCACTTTCAGGAGCAACGCCCTCCTGATAGCAGATATGGCAAGGA
This sequence comes from Pseudomonas sp. LBUM1658, assembly GCF_059716055.1. Lineage (NCBI taxonomy): Bacteria > Pseudomonadati > Pseudomonadota > Gammaproteobacteria > Pseudomonadales > Pseudomonadaceae > Pseudomonas > Pseudomonas sp. LBUM1658. The sequence goes on along the minus strand of NZ_CP166798.1, from coordinate 3,620,541 downwards.
CGCTCGCAGCCCGACATCACCCGAGAGTCATCCCATGTCCCTACGAAATATGAATATCGCGCCTCGAGCCTTCCTCGGTTTTGCCTTCATCGCTTTGCTTGTCATCGTTCTGGGCGTGTTTGCCGCGAATCGCATGACGGTCATTCGCCAGGCCTCGGTTGATCTGCAAAGCACGCAACTGCCCAGCATAGGGTTTCTGGGCAATATCACCGAGAACGTCCTGCGCATGCGTATTTTGTCGTTCCGGGTGCTGGTCAACCGCGAACCGCTGGCCTTGCAGGAAGCTGAAACCCGCATCGGTGTGCTGGTTAACAAGCTCAAGCAAGCGCAAACCAGCTACGCGGCATTGCCCGCCAGTGACGAAGGCGCTGCCCTCTACAGGACCTTTACCGCGACGCTGGATAGCTACCTGCAAGCGCAAGTCGAGATGCTGGAGCTATCCCGTCAGAACAAAATCGAAGAGTTGCGCACCTTGATCAATACCCGGATCAAGGGCGGTACCGACAAAATGGGCGAGCAACTCAACCAGTTGGTGGCGCTCAATGGCGTCGATGCCAGCAAGGCTTCTGCGCAAGCAGGCGAACACTACAGCGACGCCATCACTGGCATCATCGCGGTCTCGGTGATTGCCGCTTTGTTGACGGTGTTGCTGGCCTGGTTGCTGACCCGCAGTATCGTCACACCGCTTAACAAAGCGCTCGCCGCAGCCGAAACCATTGCCGGCGGCAACCTGAGCAAACCAATCATCATCGAAGGAAACGACGAGCCGGCGCGTCTGCTCAGTGCCTTGTCCACCATGCAGAGCAATCTGCGGCAAACCATCGAGCAGATCGCAGGCTCCGCGACGCAACTCGGCTCGGCCGCTAAACAACTCAGCACGGTGACCGCAGAGGCTTCCCGTGGCCTGCAACAGCAGAACAACGAAATCGAACAAGCGGCGACCGCTGTCAACCAAATGACCGCAGCGGTAGAAGAAGTGGCGCGCAACGCCGTCTCCACTTCCGAGGCGTCCAATCAGTCGAACCTGGCCGCTCGCGAAGGTCGCAACCGGGTGGTGGAAACCGTCGGCGCGATCCAGACCATGACCGTCGATGTGCAAAACACCGCCGCCATGATCGAAGGCCTGGCCGTGCAGGGCCGTGACATCGGCAAGGTGCTGGACGTGATCCGGGCGATTGCCGAGCAGACCAACCTGCTGGCGCTCAATGCGGCGATTGAAGCCGCCCGTGCCGGTGAAGCCGGGCGTGGTTTTGCGGTAGTCGCCGATGAGGTCCGCGCGCTGGCCCATCGCACGGCGCAATCGACCCAGGAAATCGAAAAGATGGTCGCCGGCATCCAGAACGGTACCGGCCAGGCGGTGGAGTCCATGCAGCAAAGCAATCAACGCACGCAAAGTACCCTGGAGATGGCCCGTGCCGCCGGTGTTGCCCTGGAGCAGATCACCCAGTCGATCCAGCTAATCAACGAACGCAACCTGGTGATCGCCAGCGCCTCGGCGGAACAGGCGCAAGTCTCCCGCGAAGTGGACCGCAACCTGGTGAACATTCGCGACCTGGCCAGCCAGTCATCTACCGGAGCCAACCAGACCAGCGCGGCCAGCCATGAGCTGTCGCGCCTGGCTGTGGATTTGAACGCAATGGTGGCGCGATTCGTGATTTAAGTTAGGGTTCAGCCTTGGAATTCGCGCAACAGGAGAGCTACATGCGCTATTCAACCTTGACCCAACGAATTGCCGGCGACGGAGCCGCGGCCTGGCAGATTCACGACCGAGCACTGGAATTGATCGAACAGGGCGCCGACGTGTTGTTACTGTCGATCGGCGACCCGGATTTCGACACCCCGAAACCGATTGTTCAGGCCGCCATCGACAGCCTGTTGGCCGGCGATACCCATTACTCGGAGGTGCGTGGCAACCGCTCGCTGCGCACCAGCATTGCCCGGCGCCACAACCGACGCAGCGGTCAAGCGGTCGATGGGGATCACGTGGTGGTCATGCCCGGCGCGCAATGTGCGGTGTATGCCGTGGTGCAATGCCTGCTCGATCCGGGCGACGAGGTGATAGTCGCGGAGCCGATGTACGTCACCTACGAAGGCGTGTTTGGCGCCTGCGGGGCCAAGGTGGTGCCGGTGGCAGTGTCTTCGGAGAACGGCTTTCGGGTCGATCCGGCTGACGTTGCAGCATTGATCACCCCGAGGACCCGGGCCATGCTACTCAACAGTCCGAACAATCCCTCGGGTGCCAGTTTGTCGTTGCCGATCTGGCAGGCGCTGGCACAGCTCTGTATCGAACATGACTTGTGGCTGATCAGCGATGAGGTGTACAGCGAGCTGTTGTTTGAGGGCGAGCACATCAGCCCGGCGAGTTTGCCGGGCATGGCCGAGCGTACGGCGACCCTTAACAGCCTGTCCAAGTCCCATGCCATGAGTGGTTGGCGGGTAGGGTGGGTGATCGGCCCCAAGCCTCTGACCGAGCACTTGATCCATCTGTCGCTGTGCATGTTGTTCGGCTTGCCGGACTTCGTGCAGAAGGCTGCTGAAGTCGCCCTGGATGCCGACTTGCCAGAGGTTGCGCGGATGCGTGAGGAGTATCGTCAGCGTCGGGATCTGGTGTGTGCCCATCTTGATGATTGCCCGGGCCTCACTGCGGTGAAACCTGATGGCGGGATGTTCGTCATGGTCGATATTCGTCAAACCGGCCTCTGCGCCCAAGCCTTTGCCGAGCGCCTGCTGGAAGGGTATGGCGTCTCGGTGCTGGCCGGCGAAGCGTTCGGACCGAGTGCGGCGGGGCATATCCGGATTGGCCTGGTGGTGGATCAGAAGCGTCTGGCCGAGGCGTGTCGGCGGATAGTGCGGTGTGCGGGGGATTTGCTGGAGCAGCGGCCTCAGTAAAATCGTCGGCGCGGCTGAGAAAAAGATCGCAGCCTGCGGCAGCTCCTACGCCGATCACGGTTTGCTTCTGTAGGAGCTGCCGCAGGCTGCGATCTTTTGATCTTGCTCTTTAGATTCTGCGCTGATCCCACACCGACCCATTCACCAGATTCATCGGCCGCTCACCAGCCAGTGCCGCCAGCAGATTGTCTACTGCACAACGGGCCATCGCTTCGCGGGTTTCATGGGTAGCGGAGCCGATATGCGGGGTCGCCACCACATTGTTCAACTGCAAGAGCGGCGAATCATGCTCCAGCGGTTCGCGCTCGAACACATCCAGCCCGGCCGCGCGGATCTGCCGCTGTTGCAGCGCCTCGATCAGAGCGGCTTCATCGACCACCTTGCCCCGGGAAATGTTGATGAAGATGCTTTCCGGGCGCATCAGCGCAAACTCCCGGGCGCCGATCAGGCCTTCGGTCTCGGCCGTCAACGGCAAGGTCAGGCAGATGAAATCCGCTTGCTGCAACAACTCCGGCAAGCTGCGGTACTGCGCATTGAAGCGTTTCTCCACCGCAGGTTTCGCCGAGTGGCTGTGGTAGATGACCGGCATGCCGAAGCCGAAATGCCCACGTTGTGCCAGCGCCTCGCCGATCCGCCCCATGCCGATGATGCCGAGGGTCTTGCCATGCACGTCGCTGCCGAAATGCATCGGCCCGATGTTGTGATTCCATTGCCCCGCACGCACCAGATTGGCCAGTTCGACCACCCGCCGAGCCGTGGCCAGGATCAGTGCGAAACCGGTATCGGCAGTGGTTTCGGTCAACACATCAGGGGTGTTGCTGAGCAGAATATTGCGCCGATTCAGGTAGTCGATGTCGTAGTTGTCGATGCCCACCGAGACACTTGCGACGGCTTCCAGCCGGGGCGCCAAATCGAGCAGCTCGGCATCCAGCCGCAGGCTGGCACCCAGTAGACCCTGGGCGCTGGGCAAGGCATCGCGCAGGCGCATCAGGCCGTCGCTGTCGAGCTTGTCGATCAGCGTCACCTCGGCCTGTTCATGCAATCGAGCCATCAACTCGGGCGAGAGTTTTTTGTAGAGGACGACGTGCTTTTTCATCGTATTCACCTTCAGTTCAATTCAGGAATGCGCAGCCAGAGGATGTCTCGGCGCGGCCTTGGGCAGCGCTCGATCACTGGCCCCGGGCTTGAGGAAAATCGTCAGCACCACCGACAGCAGCAGCGCACCGCTCATCAACAGATAGGAAGCGCCGGGCGAGCCGGTGGAACTGTTCAGGTAACCGACCAGATACGAGCCGCCGAACGAACCGAGGGCGCCCATGCTGTTGATCAAGGCCATGGCGCCACCGGCGACGTTGGCCGGGAGGATCTCCGGGACGATGGCGAAAAACGGTCCATAGGGTGCGTACATGCAGGCCCCGGCGATCACCAGTAGGGTGTAGGACCACCAGAAATGTTCAGCGCCCAGGGCGTAGGAACCATAGAACGCGATGGACGCGATCAGCAGCGGCGGCCAGACAAAACGTTTGCGCCGCTGGATCTTGTCCGAGCCCCAGGACACCACCAGCATCGCAATCACCGCTGCCAGATACGGCAGCGCCGACAGCCAGCCGGCCTCGATCATGTCCATCTGTGCACCCTGCTTGAGAATCGACGGCAGCCACAGCACGAAACCGTAGACGCCGATGCTCCAGCAGAAGAACTGCAGCGCGAGGAGGATTACCTTCGGCGAGCGGAAGGCCTCGGCGTAGTTTTTCACCGCTTTGATCCCGACCTGTTCGGCGGCCAGTGCGCTTTGCAGGTCCTGCTTTTCGGTGTCGCTCAGCCATTTGGCGTCGGCCGGCCGGTCATCGGCCAGGCGCCACCAGATAAACGCCCAGAGCACCGCCGGCAAGCCTTCGATGATGAACATCCAGCGCCAGCTGTAATGCTGCACCAGATAGCCGGAGACCACCGACATCCAGAGCATGGTCACCGGGTTGCCGAGGATCAGGAAGGTGTTGGCTCGCGAGCGTTCGGCACGGGTGAACCAGTGGCAGAGGTACACCAGCATCGCCGGCATCACCGCGGCTTCGACCACCCCGAGCAGGAAGCGGATGACGATCAACCAGTAAGCGTTCGAGACGATCCCGGTCAGGGTCGCCAGGCTGCCCCAGAGAATCAGACTGACGAAAATCAGCTTCTTCACGCTGTTTTTCTGCGCGTAGATGGCGCCTGGTATCTGGAAGAAAAAGTAACCAAGGAAAAACAGCGCGCCGAGCAATGAAGACAGCCCCGGCGTGATCATCAGGTCGGCAGCCATCCCGGAGGCGGCGGCGAAGCCATAGTTGGCCCGGTCCAGATACGCCAGGCTATAGGTGATGAACACGATGGGCATGATGTACCACCAGCGGCGGGTGGCGAGTTTGGGCGTTTGCATAGTGGTGCTCCTGAGCTTGTTGTTTTTGTCGCAGCAGGTAACGGGGGTTGTTTCAGTTTTTGTGGTGTCTGGTAGGGCCTCATCGCGAGCAAGCTCGCTCCCACATTGGATTCAGGTGCAACACAGATCCCCTGTGGGAGCGAGCTTGCTCGCGATGACGGCGTCAAATTCGACAGACATTTCGGATCGGGTCGGCAACCCCTCCATATCCCCACGGCTCTGCACCGCGCGGCTGCCGATCCAGTTGGCGCGCTGTACCGCGTCGCTGAAGCTGTAGTTCTCCAGCAGCGCGCTGATCATGCCCACCGCAAAACCATCACCGGCTCCCACGGTATCGACGACCTGGGCCACCGGCACGGCAGCGACAAAGCCCTGGTCCAGCTGGGTACGGTAATAAGCGCCGTGGGCGCCGAGTTTGATCGCCACGGCTTCGACGCCCTGGTCCAGATAGAACGCGGCAATGTCAGCCGGGTCTTCGAAACCGCTGAGCAAGCGACCTTCACTCAACCCCGGCAGAACCCAGTGGGCGAGGGCGGCCAGTTGGTTTATCTCAGTGATCATCTGTCGATCGCTGGCCCACAGGGCCGGACGCAAATTGGGATCGAACGACACGCTCCCCCCGGCGGCGCGCATCTGCGTCATTAACTCACGGGACAGCTCGCGGGCCGTGGCCGATAGCGCCGGTGGGATGCCGGTCGCATGCAGGTGCCGGGCTTGCAGCAGCTGCGGGTGGATGCCTTCGATCGACAGATGACTGGCGGCCGAACCCCGGCGGAAGTATTCCACCTGGGGATCCGCGCCAGCCTCTTCGCGGGACTTGAACTGAAAGCCGGTCGGGTGCAGCGGATCGACCTGGACATGGGTGCAGTCCAGACCTTCGCCTTGCAGCGTATCGAGCACAAAGCGCCCCAGGGAGTCGGCACCGACCCGGCTCAGCCAGGCCACCTTGAAACCCAGTCGCGACAGGCCGATGGCGACGTTACTGTCGGCCCCGGCGATGCGTTTGTGAAAGTTCGCGACCTGCGCCAGGTCGCCGGTTTGCTCGGCGACGAACATGGCCATGGTTTCGCCGAACGACAGAATATCGATCTCAGACATGGGCGCTCTCCAAAGGTGTCTGGCCCAGTCGGGCGAGGACGGCAACATGCTCGGTGGTCAATTGCAGCAGGTCATCGGCTTGCAGCGGATATTCCGCCGCCCGGGTAATGCCTTGGGTCATATGCTGCAGCAGTTGTTCCCATTGCTGCAGGTCGCCGGGACCGGGCGGTATCGCCACCAGCTTGCTGTCGGCCCTGCGGATGACGGCCTTGCAATGCACATAACCGACATGCCGGCCGAGCAGACGTGCGGCTGTGGTAGCCGATTGGTCCTGCCAGTGCCAGTTGCCGATATCGAAGGTCATCTGCACCGCCAGCTTGTGGTGCTCGACCTGGGCGAAGAAGCGCTGGAACGGTTCGATGCGTCCGCCCTGCAAGGTCTGGTCGTTTTCCACCAGCAACTGCACCGGGTGCTGCGCCAGGCAGGCGGCGAGGCTCTGCAGGTCGCTGTTGTCAGTGAAAAAACCGAGGGACACTTTCAGCCATCTCGCGCCGAAGGTCTGCGCGCGTTTCAGGGTCGCAGCCAACAGCGGGTTAGGTTGCGCCTGACCGGCCACCCAAAGCTCCAGCGGCGAGGAATACACCGCTTCAAGTCCATGTTGTTCGATGGCTCGAGTCAGCTCTCGCGGGTCTTCGGCGGTGAGCAATTCTTCACGCCATTCGATGCGCCGAGCCCCAGCCTTGGCCAGTACCTCGACGAATGCCAGTTGCCCGCGCTGACGAACCAGATCGGCGCCGTAGCTGGAAAGGCTGATGGAAACAGGTGATTCATTCATTGTTATTGACCTCTGAAACCGGTTTCATTTTTTATTAAAAAATTTGAGCTAGTGCTTGTGTTGTGAGGGCCCCGCCCTTGTAGGAGCGAGCTTGCTCGCGATGGACTCAAGGGCGGCGCGTTTATTCAGACAACACGCGTTATCGTTAACGTCCATCGCGAGCAAACGGAACGCCGCCCGGCTGCTCCTACAGGTTCGGAACCCCTCGCGTCGACCCCCGAACTATCAACTGCGCCGGATAGTCCAGCGTCCGCATCGGCCCATCATCCCCGCGCAAGCGCTTGAGCAAACAGTCAAACGCACTGGCGCCGATGGCTTCGGTCGGCTGGGCGAGGGCGGTGATGCCGCTGCCTACCAGCGGGTACCATTCCAGGTCATCCAGGGCGATCAAACCAATCTCCTCGAACAGCCGGCAACCCAGCTCGCGCAGCGCAGTGGTGGTGGCCAGCGCGGCAATACCGTTGGCACAGAACAGGGCTTTCGGGCCGGGGCCGGCAGTGGCGAGAAAGGCTTGCAGGCGAGTCGTCAGCTCGGTACCGGTCTCGACCACGGCGCCGAGCAGGGCCGGACGTCGGGCGATTTCGGTCTTGAAGCTGTTGACCCGTTCGATCCGCGAGCTGGTGCCGTCATAGGGTTCGCTGACCATCAGCACGTCGCGATAGCCTTGCTCTTCAAGGTGTGCCAGAGCGGTGTGGACCGCAGCCGGGTTGTCCAGGCCAACCAGATCGCTGTGCAACTGCTCGACCTTGCGATCCACCAGCACCATGGGCATTTCCCGGTGCAGTTCGCGCAATTGGTCCGGATGATGACCCAGGGTGTTCACGATCAAACCTTCGATGTTGTACGAGCGCAGCGCCGCCAGATGCTGACGTTCCTGCTCGTCATCGCGGTCGGTGTTGCACACCACCAGGCTGTAGCCGTGCTGACGGCAGGCGGTTTCCACGCCATGCATCACGGCAATCGAATAGGGGTTACGGATATCGGCCACCAGCATGCCGATCAGGCGGGTGCGCCCGCGCTTCAGGCCGCGGGCCATTTGGTTCGGGCGGTAACCCAGCTCGGCAATTGCCTGTTCGATGCGCAAGGCAATCGCATCGGAAAGCAGGGCGCGGTCTTCACCGATAAAGCGCGACACGCTGGCCTTGGAAACCCCGGCGCGTTCGGCGACATCGAGCATGGTCACGCGGCTGCGTTGAGCGGCGGAAAAACTGTTCACGGGGCACGACCTTGTTATTTGATTTATTGGGAAGCAGCGGCTGTGAGATTTCGCTGAAACCGGTTTCAGGAGACACCAAAAGCCAATAGGTCGTCAAGAGGGGAAGGGGATGAATGAAAGAAATTCTTCGGCTGTCCACAATTGATCACCAAACATTGCTCCGTAGAGTTCATCATTCAAACGAATATCAGTGACCGCCAACCCCCCAGACTGGCGGGGTGAGCGTCTCGGGACAGCTTCTCGCAACACTTTAGAAGTGTCGTTCAAGTTATTGAAAATAAAATATATATTTACGAGCAGCGCGAGTTATGTGGCAAGCATTAGCATAAATATGGAGTTGCGCCACTAACAGTTCTGTTAGTAGCGGCACAGGCGCGAACGACCTTTAATGACAAGCCTGAATGCCAATACGCGGAGCTTCAAGTTGAACGCCGAAGAAAATCCATCGTCCCGGTCTGGAACAACAAGCCTCAAGCCTCCGGATGTTGTGGTCGTGACAAACACTTCAGAGTCCTCAATCAAAATCAGCTGGGTGTTCAGCACCCCTGTGACCAATGAAGGGGTGCGGGTGAAATGGGGGACCGACCCCTCGGAGAGCAACACCACTGGTCAAAAAGACCGCCCTTTTCAAATGGGCGGGATTTTTGAAATCACAGAGCTAAAGCCAGAGACCAAGTATTACATCTTCGTATGTGGCACCATTGACGACGCGGTGTCACGTGCCCGGAGTGCCGAGGGAACAACCAAACCTGCCACTGCTTTACCCGGTCGCCCGACGAATCTCCAGGCTTGGTCAAGCAAGAGTACGGTGTTGCTGAAGTGGGACATTGCCGCTAACGCGTCCGGATACAAGATTGCTTATGGCATTGAGCCCGGTCCGATCATTGACACCCTTCCGTCGCCCGAACCCACTATTAACTTCACGGGGCTGATCTCCAATACCCTCTATTTTTTTCAGGTTCAATCAACTAACAGTAACGGTGACTCGGCGTCGACAGACATTGTGAAACAGACGCTGTGGGTCCCTGCTGCCCCGACCAATCTCAGCGCAACGCCACAGGTCACCACGATGGATCTGTCATGGTCCATCTTCCAGGGCACTATCACTCATTACATCTACTATGGTCTCGAACCCGGTGGCGCAGCTCAGCGTATAGAGTGCAAGCCAGGGCACTATAGGCTGACGGGCCTGAGTAAAAATACACTCTACTATGTCGTAGTAACTGCCTATGGGGAAAACGGCGAATCGTTGCCGGCGCGGATCACACAAAAGACCCTCGACGGGCCGCAGATACCTAAGCCTCCAGGTCCTTTACATACGCTCGTCACTTATGATTCTGTCCGCGTCGTTTGGGGGCCGCCCGAGGCTCCCGGGTACAAAGTGAGTTACGGGCTCGATAACGCGGACCGGAAGGTAATCGGAACCGAGACAACGCAGCACATGAACCATATGCTGAGCAATTTGTTGTCCGAAACCAGGTACTTCATCGAGGTTCGTGGTTTTAATGCCAGCGGCGAATCCGAGCCGTCGGCGTCTGTCGCTACAACAACGATTTTTGCAGCACCACGCGACTTGTCCTTGGGAGCGCTCACCGATGAGTCTGCCGCCTGGAGTTGGAGGGCTGGCGCCGATTATTCGAGCGGGACCCAGTACGAGGTATACCTCGGTGACCGGTATCTGGATACGGTCCCGGACCTCCACTATCTTGCCAAGGGATTAACTGAAGATACCGAGTACCTTTTCAAGGTCCGCGCCAAAGGGGCTGATGACCATTTCTCGGATTACGTGACTGACAGTTTTACAACCAAGCCCTACAGGGGTATGCGAATTTGCTCTCCTGGCAATTTGAGAGGCAGTCGCAATACTTCAACCACGGCTTTGCTGAGTTGGGATGAACCCTATGCAACGTGCTCTTGGTGCCCGGATGCTGTGGGTTATGAAATAACCGGCGAAGGTATCGCGACGCTTAATGTGATTGGGCCTGCGTGCGAGGTGAAAGGGCTGAAAGCCGATAGTGAGTACCACTTGGTTGTGCGCGCGAAAGCGGGTGGGAACAATGTCTCGCAGCCAAGCCATGTGCTGATCGGCATGAGCCCGGGCAAACCGGGATCGCTGCAGGTCGGGGGTGTTACGAGCACATCTGCAACCTTGACGTGGTCCGCGTCGAGTACAAGTGTTCCGGTGTTCGACTATGTGATTTCCTGCAATGACAAACTTATCGCTGCGATCCCCGGGCTCGAGTACAAAGTCACTCGTTTAAAAGCTAACAGTTCCTACACTGTCGAGGTCAGGGCTCGAACGGCAGCAGGGAACCTTTCCGAGTCGGTGACGGAGACGTTTTTTACCACAGTGAGCAACGGGCCGACCCATCTGGAATTTCATCGGCTTTCCCCCCAGGCCGGAACTATTCAATGGGAACCTCCGATTGAAAGTGGCGGTGTCACCGGCTATCAGCTGTCCCGTGATGGAGGCGTCATCGGGGAAATTCCAGAAACTTACTTCATGTTTCTTGATTTGACGCCCGGTACTACGCATTTCTTCGAGGTGCGCGCTATACGCAATGGACAGTACTCCGATCCAGCCTCTATCAGTGGTTAAACCACAGGAGATAGAACGTGTGTATGTACCTTACCCAAACAACCCCGCCGCGATATTGATCGAGAAACCGAGAATTGCGGTATTGAACACAAACCCGATCAACGACTGCGCAAGCACAATCTTGCGCAGTCCACGGGTGGCCACCCCGACATCCGCGGTTTGCACCGCGACGCTGACGGTGAAGGAGAAATACAGGAAGTCCCAGTAGTCGGGATTCACCTCGCCCTCGGCGAAGCGCAGTGCCGGGGCCTTGCCGTTCCAAGTGTAATAAAGCCTGGCGTAATGCACGCTGAAGATCACCCCGGTCAGCAGCCATGAGCCGATCACGGTCAAGCCAGTGAAACCGTAACGCAAGAGTTTGTGGGTGGTGTCCAGGTCTCTGCTGCCGGCCAGTTCGAAGGTAATGGTGGCGAGGCTGGCGATCGCTGCGATGCAGACGGTCAACAGCACCAGTCCGGCATTTTCGTCCTCGACCTCGGCAATCCGTTTAACATCAGTGGCCTGCGAACGTAATGTGAGCCAGACCATTAACATCAGGTAGGTCCAGACCCCGGCATTCCAGCCAATGAGAATTTTGCTGATAATCGAATCGGCTGGAACCAGAATGCCGACGGCCAGGCCAGGCCGAGCATGGCGGCGGCGGAGAGGCGAGGGTGGGTGCGGGCGAGGTGCGGCATGGGGGCTCGATAGTGAGAGGGCGTTACCGCACCATAGCGTAGGCAGCCCCGCTTTTGTTGCCGACCACGTTGATCCGTCAGGTTTTATGGCGACGCTTCACCACCTTCATCACCACCACAAAAAACACCGGCACGAACACTACCGCCAATGTCGCGGTGATCATCCCGCCGATCACCCCGGTACCGATGGCTTGCTGGCTGGCCGAGCTGGCACCGGTGGCAATCGCCAGTGGCACCACGCCGAGGATGAACGCCAGCGAGGTCATGACGATCGGGCGCAGGCGCAGACGTGCGGCTTGCACCGTGGCGTCGATCAGGTCGTGGCCTTCGTCGTACAGGCTCTTGGCGAACTCGATGATCAGGATCGCGTTCTTCGCCGACAGACCGATGATGGTGATCAGCCCGACCTTGAAAAACACGTCATTGGGCATCCCGCGCAGGGTCACGGCCAGCACCGCCCCGAGCACACCCAGCGGCACCACCAGCAACACCGAGGTGGGAATCGACCAGCTCTCGTATAACGCCGCCAGGCACAGGAACACGATCAGCAGCGACAACCCAAGCAGGATCGGAGCCTGGGCGCCGGAAAGGCGTTCCTGCAACGACAGTCCGGTCCATTCCTGGCCAAGACCCGCGGGCAGTTGCGCGACGAGTCGCTGGACTTCTTCCATCGCCTCGCCAGTGCTGTGACCGGGTGCCGGCTCTCCGGAAATACTGATGGCCGGGTAGCCGTTGTAGCGGGTCAACTGCGCCGGGCCCTGAGTCCATTTGGCCTGGACGAAGGCTGACAAGGGCACCATTTTTCCGCTGTTGTTGCGCACATGCATCTTCAGCAAATCCGCCACCTGGCTGCGTTGATCGCCTTCAGCCTGTACCACCACCCGTTGCATCCGCCCCTGGTTGGGAAAGTCATTGATGTAGGCCGAACCCACCGCGGTGGACAGCACATTACCAATATCGGCAAAGGAGATACCCAAAGCGTTGGCCTGTTTGCGGTCGACTTCCAGCTGCACCTGGGGTGCCTCGGCCAAGGCACTTTCCCGGACATTGACCAGGATCGGGCTCTTCTCGGCGGCGGCCAGCAACTCGCTGCGCGCTTGCATCAGCGCGCCATGGCCGACACCGCCACGGTCTTGCAGGCGGAACTCGAAACCGCTGGAGGTGCCGAGACCGTCCACGGGCGGCGGCAGTACGGCGTAAGCCACCGCGTCCTTGATCTGGCTGAGGGCGATATTGGCCCGGTCAGCGATCGAGGCGGCCGAATCGTCGCGGCCGCGATCCGACCAGTCCTTGAGCGTGGTGAAGGCCAGCGCCGCGTTCTGCCCGCTGCCAGAGAAGCTGAAGCCGAGGATCACCGTGCTGTCACCCACCCCGGGTTCGCTGGCGTTGTGCGCTTCGATCTGTTCCACCACCTGCACCGTACGGTTCGTGCTGGCGCCGGGTGGCAACTGGATGTCGGTGATGGTGTAGCCCTGGTCTTCCACCGGCAGGAACGAGGAGGGCAGGCGACTGAAACACAGGCCCAGGCCAATCAGCAGCACAACGTAGATCAAAAGGTAACGCCCGGTGCGTTTCAGCGCGTAGACCACCCCCCGTTGATAACCGTCGCTGAGTTGCTCGAAGCGCCGGTTGAACCAGCCGAAGAATCCGCCCCTGGCGTGATGCTCACCCTTGGCAATCGGCTTGAGCAGGGTCGCGCACAGCGCCGGAGTCAAGGTCAGGGCGAGGAACGCCGAGAACAGAATCGAGGTGGCCATCGACAGTGAGAACTGCTGGTAGATCACCCCCACCGAACCCTGCATGAACGCCATCGGGATAAACACCGCCACCAGCACCAGGGTGATACCGATGATCGCGCCGGTGATCTGCTTCATCGCCTTGCGCGTCGCATCGATGGGCGACAGGCCCTCGCTGGCCATGATCCGCTCGACGTTCTCCACCACCACAATGGCGTCGTCCACCAGGATGCCGATGGCCAGCACCATGCCGAACATGGTCAGCACGTTGATCGAGAAACCCAGGGCCAGCATGGTCGCAAAGGTCCCCATCAAAGCCACTGGCACCACCAGGGTCGGGATCAGCGTGTAGCGAATGTTCTGCAGGAACAGGAACATCACCGCAAACACCAGCAGCATCGCTTCGCCCAGGGTGTAGACCACTTTGGTGATCGAGACTTTGACGAAGGGCGAGGTGTCGTAGGGAATCTTGTATTCCACACCCACCGGGAAATACTGCGCCAACTCATCCATCTTCGCCCGCACCAGGGTCGCGGTGTTCAAGGCATTGGCGCCCGGCGCCAGTTGCACGCCGACCGCGGTCGAGGGCTTGCCGTTCAGACGAGTGGAAAACTGGTATTCCTGGCTGCCGATCTCGACCCGGGCGACATCGCCGACGCGCACGGTGGAGCCGTCGGGATTGGCTCGCAACACGATGTCGGCGAACTCTTCGGGGCTCGACAACTGGCCTTTGACCAGCACAGTCGCAGTGATTTCCTGGGTCGAGCGAGCGGGCAGGTCGCCGATGCTGCCGGCCGAAATCTGGGCGTTCTGCGCGGCAATCGCGGCGCTGACATCGGCCGGGGTCAGGTTGAAACCCACCAATTTCCGTGGGTCGATCCAGATGCGCATGGCCCGCTCGGCGCCATACAGTTGCGCCTTGCCGACGCCGTCGATGCGGCGAATCTCGTTCATCACATTGCGCGCCAGGTAATCGCTGAGCGCCACGTTGTCGAATTTGCCGTCACTGGAGGTCAGGGTGATCAGCAACAGGAAACCGGCCGAGACCTTCTCCACCTGCAAGCCTTGCTGGGTCACCGCCTGCGGCAGGCGCGGCTCTACCGCCTTGAGGCGGTTCTGCACGTCGACCTGGGCCATTTCCGGATTGGTGCCGGGCTGGAAGGTCGCGGTGATGGTGGCAGAGCCAAGGCTGCTCTGGGATTCGAAATACAGCAGGTTGTCAGCACCGTTGAGCTCCTGCTCGATCAGGCTGACCACGCTTTCGTCCACGGTTTGCGCCGAAGCGCCGGGGTAGGTGGCGTAGATTTCGACTTTCGGCGGCGCGACGTTGGGGTATTGCGCCACTGGCAACTGCGGGATGGCCAAGGCGCCGGCCAGCAGGATAAACAGTGCGACCACCCAGGCGAAGATCGGGCGGTCGATAAAGAATTGCGGCATGGGATTTCCTGTCTACTGAGCAGCCTGGGCAATGGGAAGAGGGCTGTCGTCGATCTGCACTTTTTCGCCGGGCCGTGCGTGCTGCAGGCCTTCGGTGACGATGCGGTCGCCGGGCTTCAAACCGTCGGTGACGATCCAGCGGTCCTGTTGCACCGAAGCCAGCTGCACCGGTTGCTGGCTGACCCGCTGCTCGGCGTCCACCAGCAGCACCTGGGCGATACCGGCGCTGTCACGCTGGATGGCCCGTTGCGGCACGCTGATGCCTTGCTGGTTGATCGCCTGCTCCAGACGCACGCGGACAAAACTGCCCGGCAACAGGTCGAGGTCCGGGTTGGGGAATTCGCTGCGCAGGATGATCTGGCCGGTGCTTGGATCGACGCTGATGTCGGCAAACAGCAACCTGCCCGGCAGCGGGTAAAGGCTGCCGTCGTCCTGGATCAAGGTGGCTTTGGCCTGATCCTGGCCGACCTGCTGCAACTGCCCGGCGCGAAAGGCACGGCGCAGGTCGTTGAGTTCGCGGGTCGACTGGGTCAGGTCGGCGTGAATCGGGTCCAGTTGCTGGATCAGCGCCAGCGGCGTTGTTTCGTTCTGTCCGACCAAGGCGCCTTCAGTGACCAGTGCCCGGCCGATGCGCCCGGAAATTGGCGCGGTGACCGTGGCATAACCCAGGTTCAGTCTGGCCCGTTGCACCGCGGCCTGATTGGCCGCTACATCAGCGGCGGTCTGGCGCACGCTGGCCCGGGCGTTGTCGTAATCCTGACCGCTGATGGCATTGCCTTCGACCAGTTGGGCGTAGCGCTGCTCTTGCAAGCGCGCCTGGAACGCATTGGCCTCGGCCTTGCGCAAGCTGGCCTGGGCGCTGTCGAGATCGGCCTTGAACGGCGCCGGATCGATGCGAAACAGCACCTCGCCTTGCTTGACGTCGGAGCCTTCGCGGAAGGTACGCTGCAGCACAACGCCGGCCACCCTGGCGCGGACTTCGGCAATTCGTGGCGCGGCGATCCGCCCGCTCAATTCGCTGGTGATCGACAGCGGCTGCGCCTGGATGGTCTCGATCCGCACCGAGGCCAGCGGTGCCTGTTCTTCGGCGATGGAGGACTTGTCGCAAGCGCTCAGCGTCACTGCCAGTGCAAGCAGGCCAAGCTTTGCAAACAGGTTCTTTGACATGTGGATACCCCAATATTGACCCCGGCATGCTACGGGCAGCCGCCGAGGTTAGCGGTGAAGCTTTGTAGGCGCTCTGTGAAATTGTGTAAGGGTTTTACTCAGGTCTGTGCGAGGGCGTATATCCTTGACGGCTTGATTACTTTTGCGACTCCGAGGCCGCCATCGCGAGCAAGTCGGATCGCCGCACCGCCGCTCCCACATTTGATCTGTGGTGTTCACAAATCCCCTGTGGGAGCGGGCTTGCTCGCGATGAGGCCCTTATGGTCGCCACAGAACCCCCTGGAAACACCCATGCCCAACATCCTCCTGGTCGAAGACGACTCCGCGCTCTGCGAACTGATCGCCAGCTACCTGGAACGCAACGGCTATCACGTCAGCGTGCTCAACCGTGGCGATCAGGTGCGTGAACGTGCACGATCGAATCCGCCGGACCTGGTGATTCTCGACCTGATGCTGCCCGGTCTCGACGGCTTGCAAGTCTGCCGCCTGTTGCGCGCCGACTCGGCGACCCTGCCGATCCTGATGCTCACCGCTCGAGATGACAGCCACGATCAAGTGTTGGGCCTGGAAATGGGCGCCGACGACTACGTCACTAAACCCTGCGAACCGAGGGTCTTGTTGGCGCGGGTGCGTACTTTGCTGCGCCGCAGCAATCTGAATGAACCGCAAACTGCCAGTGACCGGATTCTCATCGGCAATTTGTGCATCGACCTCTCGGAGCGCAACGTGACCTGGCGCGAACAGCCGGTGGAGCTGTCCAGTGGTGAATACAACCTGCTGGTGGTGCTGGCCCGGCACGCCGGTGAGGTGCTGAGCCGCGATCAGATCCTGCAACGCCTGCGCGGTATCGAGTTCAACGGCACCGATCGCTCGGTCGACGTGGCCATCTCCAAGCTGCGACGCAAGTTCGACGACCATGCAGGAGAGGCCCGCAAGATCAAGACTGTGTGGGGCAAGGGCTACCTGTTCAGTCGCTCCGAGTGGGAATGCTGAGCCGATGCTGCGAATCCTGATTCGGCTGTACCTGATCACCATCGTCACCTTCAGTGCGGCGATCTATCTGATCCCTGATCTGGTGATCAAAGTCTTCCACGAGCGTTTTCAGAACTACAACCTCGACCAGTCCCGCGGCCTGCAGAACCTGATCGTCAAACAGTTTCACGCCGCGCCCGCCGAGCAATGGCCAGCCCTTGCGGCCGAGCTGGATCGGGAGTTCCGGCCGTTGCAGGTCGCGCTGGTGCGCAATGACGATGCAGATTTCAGCGACTATGAAACCGAACGCCTGCAGCGCGGTGAGAAGGTGGTCCGCATGGGCGACTGGGCCTGGCGCACGCTCGCGGTGGCACCGTTGGACCAGCAACTGGCGGTCAAGCTGACCGTTCCACCGGATCCGGCGGACGTCAGTTTGCTCTACTGGAGCATCAACGTACTGATCGGCGCGGCGTTGCTCGCCTGCCTGCTGATCTGGCTGCGCCCGCACTGGCGCGACCTGGAGCGTTTGAAAGGCACCGCCGAGCGCTTCGGCAAGGGCCAGTTGAGTGAGCGCACACGCATCCCCGCCAGCTCGAACATCGGCAGCCTGGCGCATGTCTTCGACACCATGGCCGCCGATATTGAAAACCTGCTCAACCAGCAGCGCGACCTGCTCAACGCGGTGTCCCACGAACTGCGCACACCGCTGACCCGGCTCGACTTCGGCCTGGCGCTGGCGCTGTCCGACGATATGCCGACCGCCAGTCGCGAGCGCCTGCAGGGGTTGGTCGCGCACATTCGCGAACTGGATGAGCTGGTGCTGGAATTGCTGTCCTACAGCCGCCTGCAAAACCCGGCACGGGTGCCGGAGCAGGTGCGGGTGTCCCTCGATGAGTTCATCGACAGCATCCTGGGTAGCGTTGATGAAGAACTGGAGTCCCCGAACATCGTCATCGATGTCTTGTTACACGGCCTGTACGAACGCTTTGTCCTTGATCCACGGCTGACCGCCCGCGCCATCCAGAACCTGCTGCGCAATGCCATGCGCTACTGCGAAAAGCGCATACAGGTCGGCGTCCATGTGTGCTCCGACGGCTGCGAAATCTGGGTCGAGGACGACGGCATCGGCATTCCCGGCGACGAACGGGAGCGGATCTTCGAACCCTTCTACCGTCTGGACCGCAGCCGTGACCGCGCCACCGGTGGTTTCGGTCTGGGCCTGGCCATCAGCCGCCGGGCGCTGGAAGCCCAGGGCGGGACGCTGACGGTAGAAGCATCACCGCTGGGCGGGGCGCGGTTCAGGCTGTGGTTGCCTGTGGCGGGGTGAAGATCTTCAATCCAGCGGCGAATTTGCCGGCCTCTTCGCGAGCAAGATCGCTCCCACAGGGTTTTGTGTTGGATGCACATCTTGCAATCAATGGAGATCAACTGTGGGAGCGAGCTTGCTCGCGATAGCGGTCAAACAGGCGACGGATATTCTGACCCCCGTGCTCAAACACTCAACCGGCTTCTAACCAACTGCGCCATGGCCTCCATCTCCGTTGGCGGGTTACGCCCGATCAGCAGGTAGGCATAGGCCATATCGGACCAGTAGACGATATTCATCCCGCGCCGTTGCTCCTGCGCCGGATCGCGGTTGCCGACGGTCGAGCGGGTGATGCACAACGCCAGCGGCCCATGAAGGGGGTCCAGATAGATTATCTGGGCAATCGGCACGCCATTGTATTCGAGCAGTTGTGCGCGTTTGAGTGCCGGCCTCGGGAGCTTCAGCTGCGCCGGTTCCAGCGCCCGGCCCAGACGCTGGTCGAGGGTCTGCAGCTGCGCCCGCAGGGAGGCTTCGTCGTTGGGCAAGTGGTCGAGCGTTTGCGGAGTGTAGAGGGCCATGTAGTCGGCCACCTGGCCGCGCCAGTGGGTTGCAACCTTGGGGGATGAGGTCTGCCAGCCGAGGTACAGCCGATCGGCGGCGATCCCGGCGAGCAGGAAGCCTGCGGCCGCCCCGATGAAGCGGCGGCGATTCAATGGCGCACCGACAGCGGGTGCCGGCTCCGTGAGCATCGTCGCCAGCCGATCCCGGGGCGCCTGATCGTGCGAGTCCGCATAGGCGCTCTGGTACGGCATGTCGCTGCTGGACAGCCACTCGAGACGCTGTTCCAGGCTTTCGTCATTGGCCAGTGCGGAATCGATCCGCAGACGCTCCTCGCTGCTCAGTTGCCCATCGAGGTAGGCCACCAACTGTTCATCCGAGGGCGCGGGTCGCGAGGGTTGATCAGTCATCGCCGTTCTCCTGTGGAGGGGCTGGGCACTGAGTGCGGGGGCGGATGCTCTGCTTGCAAATAGTAGCTTATGCCTTCATCGAGGCTCCGGTCGATGGAACCGAAGTGCAATTTTTGTGGCACATCACAACCCCCTTGCAGGAACAGGGCCCACCCCCCAGTCCTGCTTTTGGCCAATGCACTGCCTTACGGCCAGTCACGATGCCTTGTTATAGTTCAGCCCTCATTTGCGTCCAGAAAAGGATCACTGCATGTCCGACTACCAAGCCTTTCGCGTCGAACTGACGGGTAACATCGCCCATGTGCAGATCAACCGTCCGGAAAAGATCAATTCGATGAACGCGGTGTTCTGGAGCGAAATCATCGAGATCTTCCAGTGGATCGACGACACCGATGAAGTGCGGGTAGTGGTGCTCAGTGGTGCCGGCAAACACTTTTCGTCCGGCATCGACCTGATGATGCTGGCATCGGTGGCCAATGAACTGGGCAAGGACGTCGGCCGTAACGCGCGCCTGCTGCGGCGCAAGATCCTGCAACTGCAAGCCTCCTTCAATGCCGTCGACAACTGCCGCAAACCGGTACTCGCGGCGATCCAGGGCTACTGCCTGGGCGGTGCCATCGACCTGATCGCGGCCTGCGACATGCGTTACGCCGCCGAAGATGCGCAATTTTCGATCAAGGAAATTGACATGGGCATGGCTGCCGACGTCGGCACCCTGCAACGATTGCCACGGATCATCGGCGACGGCATGCTGCGTGAACTGGCTTACACCGGACGTACCCTGGGAGCCGAAGAAGCGCGTAGCATTGGCCTGGTCAACCGCGTCTACCCGGATGCGGCCAGCCTGCTCGACGGCGTGATGGGCATCGCTCGGGAAATTGCCGCTAAATCGCCGATTGCGATAGCCGGAACCAAAGAGATGATCAGTTATATGCGCGATCACAGCATTAACGACGGCCTGGAATACATCGCCACCTGGAACGCCGCCATGCTGCAATCCGCCGATTTGCGGGTGGCCATGGCCGCGCAGATGAGCAAGCAGAAACCCGAATTTCTGGATTGATAAAAATGACTTCACGCTGGACCACTGCAGTACTGGATACCGACATTGCCGGCGGCTGGGCTGTGGCGCGCAGCCGCGACGGTTTTCTGTTTGATGACAATGGCGCGCTGTTCCCGCGCGAATGGCTCAAGCGCCAGGACCTGTCGATTCTGGTTGAGCATGGCATCGGTCATCTGGACGGCGAGCCGGTTTACCTGCTGGAGCTCAACAGCGCAACCGAGGTGCCAGGTTGTCGCTGGCAAGGTCTGCGGGCGTTCATGCTCGAGGGCGATCACACGGTCTACAAGGTATTGGGTTACGCCGCGCAGATTGGCACCTGGGCCCGTGAACATCGCTTCTGCGGCAACTGTGGCCAAGCCATGCAGCAGATTCCCCGGGAGCGCGCAATGTACTGCGGACCCTGCGATCTGCGCCATTACCCACGAATTTCGCCGAGCATGATTGTGCTGATCACCCGCGGCGACGAGGTATTGCTGGCACGCTCGCCGCGTTTTGTCCCGGGGGTCTACAGCACCCTGGCCGGCTTCGCCGAGCCTGGCGAGTCGGCCGAGGATTGCCTGATTCGGGAGGTCCGTGAGGAGGTGCGGATCGAGGTCAGGAACATCCAGTACATGGGTAGCCAGTGCTGGCCATTCCCGCACTCGATGATGCTCGGATTCCATGCCGAGTACGCCGGTGGCGAAATCGTCCCGCAGGAAGACGAGATCGAAGATGCGCAGTGGTTCAACATCCATGCGCTGCCGCCGTTGCCGGCGTCCCGCTCGATTGCCCGCTACCTGATCGACGTCTATGTGGCGCGGCGCCTAGGCCAGGCTGAACCAGTGCTGCCAGGCTAGGCGCACGGTCAAACCCAGGACCACGGTGATGAACACCGGGCGAATGAATTTCGCGCCACCGCTGATGGCGGTGCGCGCACCGAAGAATGCGCCGACCATCACCGACAAGCCCATGCTCAGGCCGATGATCCAGTCCACCTGACCGGAAAAAATGAACACCGACAGCGCCGCGATGTTGCTGACGAAGTTCATGCTGCGGGCCACACCGCTGGCCTTGACCAGATCGATGGGGTACAGCAGCAGACTGCTGACGGTCCAGAAGGCACCGGTGCCGGGGCCGGCCACTCCGTCGTAGAAACCCAGGCTGAAACCCTGGCTCGACTGCCACTTCTTCTTGATTGGCGCATCGCTGTCCAGCGGTGCTTTTGGCGTGCCGCCAAACAACAGGTAGACCCCACAGGCAAAGACAATCACCGGCAGCATCTTGTTCAGCCAATCGGCCGGCAAGTAATGCGCCACCACCGCGCCGGTCAACGCGCCTACCAGGGTCCCGACTATCGCGTGCAGCCACTGGCGCGGGTGGAACAGCTTGCGCCGGTAGAAGGTGAAACTGGCGATGGCCGAGCCGAAGCTGGCGCTGAGTTTGTTGGTGCCGAGCACCAGATGCGGCGGCAAACCGGCGGTGAGCAAGGCCGGGGTGGTGAGCAAACCACCACCGCCGGCGATGGCATCGATAAAACCGGCGATAAAGGCAACAAAGACAAGAATGGCGAGGGTGGCGAGGTCTACGCTGAGTTCCAAAGGCATGGGATCGACTTATTAGGCGGGGCGCAGAAGAGGCTGCGCGAAAGGCCGGTATATTACCCATAACCACCGCTGGCTGCGACCGGTCCGACACTTGTGGTGAGGGGGCTGGCCCCAATGCCAGTCAGTTAAGGAAATGAGCTCTCTATTGTAGGAGCGAGCTTGCTCGCGATGGACTCAAGGACGGCGCGTTTATTCAGAAAACACACGTTATCGTTAACGTCCATCGCGAGCAAACGGAACGCCGCCCGGCTGCTCCTTGTATGTTGCTTGTACCCAAAGAGAGAGAGGTTAAGCTCGGCGGTGTACACACAAGCAAGTGCGTTTCTGGGGGAGGCCGATCGCTCCTGAAGGCAGGATTTGCTCCTGACCTTGTCTGTAGAGAGGCCCCCCGCCTCATTGCCCACCACGAAGAGTATCGAGAAGCCGACAAGTCGGACTTCGCATTACAAGGTTGCAGTGGCATGAAGTTCGAGGTCGGGGGAACCGGGAACAATCTTACCTAAAACCTGGGGAGTGGAAAGCATGAATGCTCATGTCGGCATAGATATCAGTGCTCGCAGTTCGGCCATGGGATGGCGGCACCCGCACCGCGCCGAAGCCGGCTTCCTTGAGCCATTGAATCGGCTCGAACGGCAAACTGCGCGACTGCTCGCGTTCCAGCGCTCCGGCGGCGATTCGAGTGAAAATCGGCCGGAAACGCTCGGCCAGCGCTTCGTAGTCAGTGCCTGTGGCCAGGGGGTTGATGACGTGATGTTCGGTCATGGGACGGTTCCTCGAGTCGGCAGTAAAAGGGCGTTGCGTCTGCCGAGGGGATTGCACGGTCCATGCCGAAGAGGGAACTGCCGGTTTGTCTGGCCCTGACGGATGGCGGGCATGCACAAACTGTTGCCCGGGCAACAACGCATCAACAAAAACACCTGTTCGTGAACTGTGCGCAGCCGTACTACAGCCGCTGCCGTAATCGGCTCCGATGCAGTGCTGCCGCGGCTGCAGGCAGTGATCTCCTGTGCTGGCACGCTTGCTGCTCTGGTCCTCTGACAATCCCTAGTCCCGAGGACAATCCTATGAGTCAGCAAGCCGTCAAATTTGCCTATTGGGTGCCGAATGTCAGCGGCGGGCTGGTGGTGAGCAAGATCGAGCAACGGACCCATTGGGGTATCGACTACAACCGCAAGCTGGCGCAATTGGCCGAAGAGGCTGGTTTCGACTACGCCCTGACGCAGATCCGCTTCACTGCCGGCTATGGCGCCGAGTATCAGCATGAATCGGTGGCCTTCAGCCATGCGCTGCTGGCGGCGACCAGCAAGCTGAAAGTCATCGCCGCGATCCTGCCCGGCCCATGGCAGCCGGCGCTGGCGGCCAAGCAACTGGCGACCATCGATCAACTGACCAATGGCCGGGTCGCGGTGAATATCGTCAGCGGCTGGTTCAAGGGCGAGTTCCAGGCGATTGGCGAACACTGGCTGGAGCACGACGAACGTTATCGGCGTTCCGAGGAGTTCATCCGTGCATTGAAAGGTATCTGGACCCAGGACAATTTCACCTTCAAGGGCGACTTCTACCGCTTCAACGACTACACCCTCAAGCCCAAGCCGCTGGGCTTGCCGCACCCGGAGATTTTCCAGGGTGGCAGCTCACGGGCGGCACGGGACATGGCGGCGCGAGTCTCCGACTGGTACTTCACCAACGGTAATACGCCAGAGGGGATCAAGGCCCAGGTCGATGACATCCGCGCCAAGGCCGCGGCGAATAACCATTCGGTGAAGGTTGGGGTGAACGCCTTTGTCATCGCCCGCGACACTGAAGAAGAGGCCCGCGCAGTGCTGGCGCAGATCATCGACCAGGCCGACCCGGAGGCGGTGAATGCCTTTGGCGATGCGGCGAAACAGGCTGGCAAAGCGTCACCGGAGGGCGAAGGCAACTGGGCCAAGTCGAGTTTCGAAGACCTGGTGCAGTACAACGACGGCTTCAAGACCAACCTGATCGGCACCCCGCAGCAAATCGCCGAGCGCATCGTGGCGTTGAAGGCAGTGGGAGTGGACCTGGTACTGGCGGGGTTCCTGCACTTTCAGGAAGAGGTGGAATACTTCGGCAAACGGGTGCTGCCATTGGTGCGGGAGCTGGAAGCGAAGGCGGGGGTGAAGCGGGTGGAAGCGGTGGCTTGATTGCATCAGGACGGTCACGGGATTGCGGGTGTCCCCGTTCGGCGTAGGAGCTGGCGAAGCCTGCGATCTTTTCCGGCTCACCACCGATCTCAGGAAAGATCAAAAGATCGCAGCCTGCGGCAGCTCCTACTAGAGGCCCAGGTCGGACAACCCCGGATGCTCATCCGGCCGCCGGCCCAGGGGCCAGTGGAACTTGCGCTCGCTTTCCTTGATCGGCATGTCGTTGATGCAGGCGTATCGGTTGGACATCAGCCCGTGTTCGTTGAACTCCCAGTTTTCATTGCCGTAGGAGCGGTACCAGTTGCCGGAATCGTCGTGCCATTCATAGGCGTAACGCACAGCGATGCGGTTATCGGTAAAGGCCCAGAGCTCCTTGATCAGCCGGTAGTCGAGTTCCTTGGCCCATTTACGGGTCAGGAAGCTCTTGGCTTCTTCGCGGTTGTTGGCAAACTCGGCGCGGTTACGCCATTTAGTGTCCAGGGTATACGCCAGGGACACCCGTTGCGGGTCGCGGGAGTTCCAACCGTCTTCGGCCAGGCGAATTTTCTCGATGGCCGACTCACGGGTGAACGGCGGAAGTGGCGGACGAACTTCGGCGTTAGATGACATTACAAGTCTCCACAGAAAGTTAAAGTTCAAACAGTAGTTGTCTTGTTTAACTCAATCAAAGGTCCAATAATTTTCGCGCCATGCATTGCGCATTATCGGCGGCACTCTGATCACCCATGACAAGAGCAACGGTAATGGCGCCATCGATCAGGATCAGCAGCTGTAAAGCCTGCGCCTGCGGATCTTGCACGCCATGTTCTTTGCAGAGCTCGCCCAGGTAGTCGAGCAGCTTCTGTTTATGTTCCCTGGCCACCAGGCGCACCGGGTTTTGCGGGTCGCCGGTTTCGCCGCTGGTGTTGATGAAGGCGCAACCGCGAAAGCCTTCGCTGGCGAACCAGTCCTTGAGCACGCTGAACAGATTCAGCAGGCGCGCCTCTGGAGTAGAGGCCTTGCCGACTTCGGTCCGGAACCAGTGCATCCAGCGTTCATCACGGCGTTGCAAGGCGGCTATGGTCAGCTCGTCCTTGTTGGCAAAGTAGCGATAGATGCTCTTTCTGGAGACACCGGCGGTTTTCACCAGCAGATCCATGCCAGTGGCAGCGATGCCACTTTTATAGATCAGCTTCTCGGTGACATCGAGAATGATGTCGCGGGTTTCGGTGCTCTTGATATCGTTCATGTGGCAAACAGTAGAACGATCGTTCTCCTTGGTCAATAAGAGATTTTGTTGTTTCTTTCGGGCCCAAAAGATCGCAGCCTGCGGCAGCTCCTACGCCGATCGTGTACACCCGCAATAAAGGGATGAACACCGATCCCGTAGGAGCTGCCGCAGGCTGCGATCTTTTGATCTTTTGATCTTTCGGTCACCAGAAGACCCAGGCGTACGCATGGTGTAAGCTCATCCGCTCTTCGGATTCGACCTTTTGCGAGCCCTATGCCGTCGCTTTTCAAACGCTCCCTGCTGCCAAAGCTGCGCAGCTTTCCGCTGACCGCCGATGCCGTCACCATTCTTTCCGGCGCCGCCGACTTCCGCCGTTGCCTGCTGGAGAAAATTGCCCAGGCGACTCAGCGCATCTATATCGTCGCGCTTTACCTGCAAGAGGATGAAGCCGGCCAGGAAATTTTCGATGCCTTGCACGCCGCCAAGGCTGCCCGGCCCGAACTGGATGTGGTTGTGGTGGTCGACTGGTTGCGGGCCCAGCGTGGTTTGATCGGTGCCGGCAAGCAGCCGGGCAATTCGGCCTGGTATCAGGAGCAAACCCGCACCCACGCCAGTGAAGTGCCGGTGTACGGGGTGCCGGTGCAGACTCGCGAGCTGTTTGGCGTGTTGCACCTTAAAGGCTTTGTGATCGATGACTGCGTGATCTACAGCGGCGCCAGCCTGAACAACGTCTACCTGCACAAGTTCGACAAGTACCGTTTCGATCGCTATCACGTGCTGCGCAACAGCGCCCTGGCCGACTCCATGCAGCACCTGGTCGAGCACGGGCTGATCGGTTCCAGAGCCGTGCACCGCCTCGACCTGCCGAACCTGCCGACTACCCGCAGCCTGCGCAATGACATCGGTGATCTGCGCAGTCGCCTGAAGTACGCGACCTACGACACCACCTGCGGCAGCGTCAACAAGCAGGGGTTATCGGTCAGCCCGCTGCTGGGGGTGGGCAAGAACAATCCACTGAGCCGGGTGATCTGCGAGTTGATTGCCACTGCTCAAAAGCAACTGACGATTTGCACGCCGTATTTCAACCTGCCGCTGGCCGTGACCCGGGAAATCAACCGGGCGCTGGCCCGCGGGGTGAAAGTCAATATCGTCGTCGGCGACAAGACCGCCAATGACTTCTACATTCCGCCGAGCGAACCGTTCAAGGTCATCGCCGCGTTGCCATACCTGTATGAAATCAGCCTGCGGCGTTTCGCCAAGCGCCATCAGCGGATGATCGACAGCGGCAAGCTGAACCTGCACCTGTGGCGCGATGGCGACAATACCTATCACCTCAAGGGCATGTGGGTCGATCAGCGTTATACCTTGCTGACCGGCAACAACCTGAATCCGCGAGCGTTTCGCCTGGACCTGGAAAACGGCTTGTTGATCGATGATCCGAAAAACCAGTTGAAGGAACCACGGGAGGCAGAGCTGCTGGAGATTTTCCGCAACACTCGCCGCATCGAGCAGCATCAGCAGCTGGAAACCCTGGTGGAGTACCCGGCGGCTGTCGGCAAGTTCTTGCGCCGAGTCCGCCGGTTGCGCATCGAGCGCTTGCTCTATCGCATTCTGTAAGGCTTAGCGGCTCTGCGGCTTTCCGACCGCAGGCCAACAGGCGACCAATAGCAGCAATGCGGCCGCCACCAGATAGGGCAGGCGTGGTTCGATCGCGTAGATCAGGGTGCCGGCCAGCGGCCCGATGACCACCCCGAAACCTTGGGCAGCGCCAATGGAACCGGCAGTGGCGCCTTGTTCAGAGGCCTCCACGGCATTTGCCGCCAGTGCAGCGAAGGACGGAAAGATCCAGCCCATGCCCGAGGCCGAAACGAAGAAGCTCGCCCACAATCCCCAGGCCGTGTCGGCCAGCATGCTGCCGGCAAATCCGCTCGCGGCGATCAGCGCGCCGACGCGGATCATCTTCAGCGGCGGCCATTCCAGTTTGCGCACCACCAACTGCGAGCAGATCAGTGCCAGGCCGACCATGGTCAGAGCGATCCCTGCGGTCTGCGCGGCATCGGCGGGGTTCATCGCGAGCTTGTCGAGGGCGTAGAAGCCGACGGTGATTTGTGCGATGGACACACAGAGCATGGCCACGAATGCCACCGCCATTGGCCGGCGCAGGCGCGGATCGCCCAAGTGCACGGTCTTGGGCGGTTGCTTGAGGTGCAGCTCCTGGCCTTGGAGCTTGAACAGCAGCACCAGAAAGCCCAACAGCGGCAGCACTGCCATGGCATAGAACGGCAGGCTCAGACTGTGCCGGGACAACAACGCCGCGATCGCCGGACCCAGCACCAGCCCGCAGGCGTTTGCCGCGCCCAACGAGGCCATCGCGCGAGCGCGGTGTTGTGGTTCGATATTATCGGCAATCAACGCATAACCACCGACCGGAACCGCCGCGTAAAACACCCCGATCAGACCGCGCCCGAGCATCAGCCCGATAAAGGCCAGCAGCGCAGGGGGCAGCAGTTGCAGCGAGAGGTCGATAAACAGGCACAGCGCCCAGTAGGCAAGGGTGAATCCACCCGTGCCGATCAACAATACACGTCGA
Source organism: Pseudomonas sp. LBUM1658 (assembly GCF_059716055.1). Lineage (NCBI taxonomy): Bacteria > Pseudomonadati > Pseudomonadota > Gammaproteobacteria > Pseudomonadales > Pseudomonadaceae > Pseudomonas > Pseudomonas sp. LBUM1658. The sequence continues at coordinate 3,592,674 of NZ_CP166798.1, read as the reverse complement.
CGTCCGAGGCGATCGCTGGCCTGACCCCACGGCCGCGCGAGGAGCATCCAGATCAACCCGGAGACGGTGACCGCCGCGCCGGCCTGCCAGGTGGCAAGCCCGAGGACGCGGGCAATCGGCCCGATCAATGAAACGAAAGCCATCATTGCCATGGTGCAGGTCATGTTGGCGATCAGCAGCGGGCGCAGGTCGAAGGTAGCGGTGGTCAGCGGCACATCGGCGGTGGCCGTCGGGTCAGGCATGGTGAAGTCTTCCGTGAAAGTTTGGCGTCTGTGAACGTTATAGATATGACGCGCGAAGGCACAGGTTTATTAGTGGGGTTGATGGTAGATGTTCCACCAAAGGAGGCTGGCTTTTTAGCTGCCACTGCCTAAGATGGCCGACACTCGTACAAGACCAAGGCAGTGCAACCGTCAATGTCGGAAAAAGACACCATCTCCATCCAGCTCGTGCGCGAAGCGCTGTTGCAGAGCTGTGCACCTGGCCCTGCGACGGATGAAGTGCTGAACAAGGTCGGCATGGATCCGGCGCTGCTCGATCAACCGCTGGCGCGGGTCCCGGCCACCGACTATGCGCGTCTGTGGCGCCTGCTGGCCCGGCGGATGGATGATGAATTCTTCGGCATGGATCCGCGCAAGCTCAAATCCGGCAGCCTGGAGTTTCTCTGTCGTTCGTCGATGGCGCAATTGACCCTGGCAGCGGGGCTGGAGTCGGGGCTGGGGTTTCTGTCGCTGATGCTCGAACGGATGCCGGCGCAGTTGGTGCAGCAACAGAGCCTGGCGGAAATAGTGCTGCTGGAGGACGACCAGGAACCACGTCGGGCCTTCACCTATTTCACTTACTGGATGATCGTCCATGGCGTCGCCTGCTGGCTGGCCGGGCGGCGTATTCCGATCCTGGCCATTGAACTGCGGTGCCCGGAACCGGATTTTTGCGACGACTACAAAGTGATGTTTTCCCAGAACCTGCGCTTCGACCGACCGCGAACGCGGATGATTTTCGCCGCCGATTGTCTCGAGCTGCCGATCAAGCGCAGCAGCGACGAGCTCAAGCGCTTTCTGGCCCATGCGCCGGCCAATATCCTGGTCAAGTACCGCGACCCGCAGAGCCTGGCCAGCCGGATCAAGCACGATCTGCGACAGTTGCCCGCCGAACACTGGCCGGAAACCGATAGCCTGGCGCAAAGCCTGTGCATGTCAGCCTCGACCTTGCGCCGCCGTCTGGCCGAAGAGGGCCAGACCTATCAAGGGCTCAAGGACAGCGTGCGCAAGGAACTGGCGATCCTCTGGCTGGCCGAACCACAGATCAGCTTCGCCGAGATTGCCACGCGGCTGGGATTTGCCGATACCAGTTCGTTCTACAAGGCGTTTCGCAAGTGGTCGGGGTCCAATCCCGGGCATTATCGCAGTTTGATCTTGAATGAGGCGGGGTAGGCTCGGCGCATCGATTGAGATCTTTGTTGTCTGGTGTAGGAGCTGCCGAAGGCTGCGATCTTTTGATCTTGCTCTTTGGCATACCGGAAATCGCCAAAAGATCGCAGGCTTCGCCAGCTCCTACGCCAACCGGGCACACCCGAATATCTCGATCGAACGTAAACCCCCTAGGCGAGCTTGCTCGCGATAGCGTCGGCACAGGCAACACATCTTTAATCCTTGGCCAAACCAGTCAAACAACTTGATAGCTTTGACCATTGCCCTGCACCCCCTGCGGGGCGAGTATTTCCCTGATTTGTATGTGGTTCCCGTCCAAATAAAATAATGAGGGATTATGGCGATGCGCGATTACCTGGCTGCCACTGCACAGTTCGATTACCAGCACACTGTCGATGAAGCCCTCAAGGGCACGCTGGCGGGGCTCAATGCCTGTGTCGAGTGTTGCGACCGGCACGCCTTTCCCGGCCGTATAGCGTTGTTCTGGGAAGGCCGCGACGGCGCCAGTGCGACCTATACCTTCAGCGAGTTGCAGGACAAGGCCGCGCGCTTCGCCAACTTCCTGCTGGCCCAGGGCGTCAAGAAGGGCGACAAAGTCGCCGGCCTGTTGCCGCGCAATGTCGAATTGCTGATCACCGTCCTGGCCACCTGGCGCATCGGCGCGGTCTATCAGCCGCTGTTTACCGCTTTCGGGCCCAAGGCCATCGAGCATCGACTGAGCAGTTCCGGCGCCGCCTTGGTGGTGACCGATGCCGGCAACCGTTTCAAGCTCAACGAAGTGCCCGACTGCCCGACCATCGTCACTGTCGGCGGGCCCAAGGGCCTGGGCATCGTGCGCGGTGATTTCAGCTTCTGGGCCGAACAGGCCAATTATTCGGCGGACTGTGAGCCGGTGCTGCTCAGCGGCGAAGATCCTTTCCTGCTGATGTTCACCTCGGGCACCACTGGCCCCTCCAAAGCCCTGTCGGTACCGCTCAAGGCGATCGTGGCCTTCCAGAGCTACACCCGCGACGCGGTTGACCTGCGCCCGGAAGACGCGTTCTGGAACGTCGCCGATCCAGGTTGGGCCTACGGCATCTATTTCGGCGTCACCGGCCCCTTGGCCATGGGCCATCCGATCACCTTCTACGATGGCCCGTTCACCCTGGAAAGCACTTGCCGGGTGATCAACAAATACGGCATCACCAACCTGACCGGTTCGCCGACCGCCTATCGCTTGCTGATTGCCGGCGGTGATGAATTCGCCCGCTCGATCAAGGGCAAGTTGCGGATCGTCAGCAGCGCCGGCGAGCCGCTGAACCCGGAAGTGATCCGCTGGTTCGCCGACAACCTCGGCGTGGTCATCCATGACCATTACGGCCAGACCGAACTGGGCATGGTGCTGTGCAACCACCACGCTTTGGAGCACCCGGTACATGTTGGTTCGGCCGGGTTCGCCTCACCGGGACACCGGATCGTGGTGCTCGATGAGAACTTCGAGGAATTGCCGGCCGGACATCCGGGGATTCTCGCCATTGACCGCACTCAGTCGCCGATGTGCTGGTTCGCCGGCTACGAAGGTGCGCCAACCAAAGCCTTCGTCGGCAATTACTACCTCAGCGGCGACACCGTGGAGCTGAACCCGGACGGCAGCATCAGCTTCGTCGGCCGCAGTGATGACGTGATCACCACCTCGGGCTACAGGGTCGGCCCGTTCGATGTGGAAAGCGCGCTGATCGAACACTCGGCAGTGGTTGAAGCGGCGGTGGTCGGCAAGCCGGATCCGGAGCGCACCGAACTGGTCAAAGCCTTCGTCGTGCTCAGTGCGCAATACCGTGCTTCGCCGGAGCTGGCCGAAGAACTGCGCCAGCACGTGCGCAAGCGCCTGGCAGCGCACTCGTACCCCCGTGAAATCGAATTTGTCAGCGAGTTGCCGAAAACCCCTAGCGGTAAGTTGCAGCGCTTTATCTTGCGCAACCAGGAAATCGCCAAGGCTCAAGAGGCCGCGGCTCAAAAAGTTTGAACTGAAGGAAACCATGATGCAGATTGAAAACAAGATTTTTCTGGTCAGCGGCGGCGCATCCGGCCTGGGTGCCGCTACCGCTGAAATGCTGGTGGCCGCCGGTGCCAAGGTGATGCTGGTGGATTTGAACGCCGAAGCCGTGGCCGCTCAAGCGCAAAAGCTCGGCCCAAGGGCGCAGAGCGTTGTCGCCGATATCAGCCAGGAAGCCGCGGCTGAAGCGGCAGTCAAGGCTGCAGTCGCCACCTTTGGCGGCCTGCATGGGCTGGTCAACTGCGCGGGCATCGTCCGTGGCGAGAAGATCCTCGGCAAGAACGGCCCCCATGGCCTGGACAGCTTCAGCCAGGTGATCAACGTCAATTTGATCGGCAGCTTCAATCTGCTGCGTCTGGCAGCAGCGGCCATTGCCGAAGGCCAGGCCGATGCCGACGGCGAGCGCGGGGTGATCATCAACACCGCCTCGGCCGCAGCCTTTGATGGCCAGATCGGCCAGGCGGCCTACGCCGCGTCCAAAGGCGCGATTGCCAGCCTGACCCTGCCTGCCGCCCGTGAACTGGCGCGCTACGGCATCCGGGTGATGACCATCGCTCCGGGGATCTTCGAAACGCCAATGATGGCCGGCATGACCCAGGAAGTTCGCGACTCGCTGGCCGCCGGCGTGCCGTTCCCGCCACGTCTGGGCAAACCGTCGGAGTACGCTGCGCTGGTTAGGCATATCATAGAAAACAGCATGCTCAATGGTGAGGTGATCCGTCTCGACGGTGCCTTGCGCATGGCCGCCAAGTAAGGAGAATTTGTCATGACTATTTCCCACGATCCGATTGTTATCGTCAGCGCCGTCCGCACCCCGATGGGCGCATTTCAGGGCGAACTGAAAAGCCTCACCGCGCCGCAACTGGGTGCCGCCGCGATCCGCGCTGCAGTCGAACGCGCCGGTGTTGCCCCTGACGCGGTGGACGAAGTGTTGTTCGGTTGCGTGCTCCCGGCCGGTCTCGGCCAGGCGCCGGCGCGCCAGGCAGCACTGGGCGCCGGGCTCGACAAGTCGACCCGCTGCACCACCCTGAACAAAATGTGCGGTTCCGGCATGGAAGCGACCATCCTGGCCCACGACATGCTCGTTGCCGGTAGCGCCGAGGTGGTGATTGCCGGCGGCATGGAAAGCATGTCCAACGCACCCTACCTGCTGGACCGCGCCCGTAGCGGCTACCGCATGGGCCATGGTCAGGTCATCGATCATATGTTCCTCGACGGCCTGGAAGACGCCTACGACAAGGGCCGACTGATGGGCACTTATGCCGAGGATTGCGCCGAAGCCAACGGTTTCAGCCGCGAAGCCCAGGACGAATTTGCCATTGCCTCGACGACCCGTGCCCAGCAGGCCATCAACGACGGCAGTTTTGCCGCCGAGATCGTGTCATTGCAGGTCATGGTCGGCAAAGAGCAGAAGCTGATCATCGACGATGAACAACCGCCCAAGGCCAAACTGGACAAGATCGCCGGGCTGAAACCGGCGTTCCGCGAAGGCGGCACAGTGACCGCGGCTAACTCCAGCTCGATTTCCGACGGTGCTGCCGCATTGCTTTTGATGCGTCGCTCCGAGGCGCAAAACCGCGGCCTTAAACCACTGGCAGTGATTCACGGCCATGCGGCGTTCGCCGATACTCCGGGCCTGTTTCCGGTGGCTCCAGTCGGCGCCATCAAGAAGTTGATGAGCAAGACCGGCTGGTCGCTGGATGAAGTCGAGCTGTTCGAAGTCAACGAAGCCTTTGCCGTGGTCACTCTGGTGGCCATGAGCAAGCTGGAAATTCCCCATGAAAAGATCAACATCCACGGCGGCGCCTGCGCCCTGGGCCACCCGATCGGTGCATCCGGTGCGCGGATTCTGGTGACGCTGCTCTCGGCCCTGCGCCAGAAAGGCCTGCATCGCGGCGTGGCGGCCATCTGCATCGGCGGCGGCGAAGCCACGGCCATGGCTGTTGAAGTTTTGTATTAAGGAATCCTTATGCTCCCCAATGACGAACAACTACAGATCAGCGAAGCGGCCCGGCAGTTTGCCCAGGAACGCCTGAAACCCTTCGCCGCCGAGTGGGATCGCGAACATCGCTTCCCCAAAGAGGCTATCGGCGAGATGGCCGAACTGGGTTTCTTCGGCATGCTGGTGCCGGAGCAGTGGGGCGGGTGCGACACCGGTTACCTGGCCTACGCCATGGCCCTGGAAGAAATCGCCGCCGGTGACGGCGCCTGCTCGACCATCATGAGCGTGCACAACTCGGTGGGTTGCGTACCCATCCTCAAGTACGGCAACGATCAACAGAAAGAACAATTCCTCAAACCCCTGGCCAGCGGCTCGATGCTCGGGGCCTTTGCCCTGACCGAACCCCAGGCCGGCTCCGACGCCAGCGGCCTGAAAACCCGAGCCCGACTGAACGGCGACCATTACGTGCTCAACGGCTGCAAACAGTTCATCACCTCCGGGCAAAACGCCGGGGTGGTGATTGTGTTTGCAGTGACTGATCCGAGTGCCGGCAAACGCGGCATCAGCGCGTTTATCGTGCCGACCGACTCGCCGGGCTACAAGGTCGCGCGGATCGAAGACAAACTCGGCCAGCATGCCTCGGACACCTGCCAGATTCTGTTCGAAGACGTGAAAGTACCGGTCGCCAATCGCCTGGGCGAGGAGGGTGAAGGCTACAGAATCGCCCTGGCCAACCTTGAAGGCGGGCGTGTCGGTATTGCCTCGCAATCGGTGGGCATGGCCCGCGCCGCGTTTGAAGCGGCCCGTGACTATGCCCGCGAGCGGGAAAGCTTCGGCAAGACCCTGATCGAGCACCAGGCCGTGGCCTTTCGCCTGGCGGATATGGCCACCCAGATTGCGGTCGCCCGGCAGATGGTGCATTACGCCGCGGCCCTGCGCGACAGCGGCAAGCCGGCGCTGGTCGAAGCGTCGATGGCCAAGCTGTTTGCCTCGGAAATGGCCGAGAAGGTCTGCTCTGCGGCCTTGCAAACCCTCGGTGGCTATGGCTATTTGAGCGACTTCCCGCTGGAACGCATTTACCGCGACGTGCGGGTCTGCCAGATCTACGAAGGCACCAGCGACATTCAGCGCATGGTTATTTCGCGCAATCTTTAAATCTCTACAGTTGAATCAGGAACCTGTTCATGAGCTATGAAACGATTTTGTTGGAAATCCACGGCCGCGTCGGTCTGATTACCCTCAACCGCCCACAAGCCTTGAATGCGCTCAATGCGCAGATCGTCAGCGAATTGAACCAGGCGCTGGATGGCCTGGAAGCCAACCCCGAGATTGGTTGTATCGTGCTCACCGGGTCGAAGAAGGCTTTCGCCGCCGGTGCCGACATCAAGGAAATGGCCGATCTGACCTATCCGCAGATCTACATTGACGATCTGTTCAGCGACAGTGACCGGGTGGCCAACCGCCGCAAACCGATCATCGCCGCGGTCGCCGGGTTTGCCCTGGGCGGTGGCTGTGAGCTGGCGTTGATGTGCGATTTCATCCTGGCCGGCGACAACGCCAAATTCGGCCAGCCGGAAATCAACCTTGGCGTGCTGCCGGGCATGGGCGGCACCCAGCGCCTGACCCGCGCCGTGGGCAAGGCCAAGTCCATGGAAATGTGCCTGAGCGGGCGCTTGATCGATGCGGTGGAAGCCGAACGCGCCGGGATCGTTGCGCGCATCGTACCGGTGGATGAACTGCTGGAAGAAGCGCTGAAAGTGGCCGCAGTGATTGCCAGCAAATCCCTGCCGATCGCGATGATGGTCAAGGAAAGCGTCAATCGCGCCTTTGAAGTCAGCCTGTCCGAAGGCGTGCGCTTTGAACGCCGAGTGTTCCATGCGGCATTTGCCATCGAAGATCGCAAGGAAGGGATGGCGGCGTTTATCGACAAGCGTGCGGCGCAGTTTAAAGGGAAATAAATTGGTGCCTTGAAAAGATCGCAGCCTGCGGCAGCTCCTACGGATTTGCGTTCACTCCATTCATGCGGATGAACGCGGTCATTGTAGGAGCTGCCGATAGGCTGCGATCTTTTTCTTCAGATCTGATAGTTTTTCAAATCCCGCGCAATCACCATCCGCTGTATCTCGCTCGAGCCTTCATAGATCTGGGTAATCCGCGCATCGCGGTAGTAGCGTTCCACCGGATAATCTTCCAGATAACCGTAACCGCCGTGGATCTGTATCGCCGAGGAGCAGACCTTTTCCGCCATCTCCGAAGCAAACAGCTTGGCCTGTGACGCTTCCGACAGGCAGGGTTTGCCGGCGCTGCGCAGCCGTGCGGCATGCAGGATCAGCAAGCGGGCAGCATTCAATCGGGTGTGCATGTCCGCCAGCAGGTTGGCGATGCTCTGGTGCTCGATGATCGGCTTGTCAAACTGTACCCGGTCGCGAGCGTAGGCCAGCGCTGCTTCAAAGGCCGCACGGGCAATGCCCAGGGCTTGCGCGGCGATACCGATTCGACCGCCTTCCAGATTGGACAAGGCAATCGCCAGGCCCTTGCCGCGCTCACCCAGCAGGTTGGCTTCGGGAATGGTGCATTGGTTGAGGGTCACCGCGCAGGTATCTGAAGCGCGGATACCCATCTTGTGTTCGGTCCGGTCGACGATAAAGCCCGGGGTATCGGTCGGTACCAGGAACGCGGAAATACCCTTTTTACCCAGATCCGGATCAGTGATCGCAAAGACAATGGCCAGCTTGGCCCGTTTGCCGTTGCTGACGAATTGCTTGGCGCCGTTGATCACCCACTGGCCGTCGCGCAACTCGGCACGGGTGCGCAGGTTGTGGGCTTCGGAACCGGCCTGGGGCTCGGTCAGGGCGAAGCAGCCGATAGCCTGGCCGCTGGCCAGATCCGGCAGCCAGGTCTGTTTCTGCTCTTCGGTACCGTAATTCATGACCGGCCCGCAGCCCACCGAGTTGTGAATGCTCATCAAGGCACCGGTGGCGCCGTCACCGGCGGAGATTTCTTCCACCGCCAGGGCGTAGGCAACGTAGTCGACATAGGTGCCGCCCCATTCTTCGGGGACCACCATGCCGAGCAAGCCCAGCTCGCCCATCTTGGCCACCAGGGCGTCATCGATCCAGCCGGCCTTTTCCCAGGCTTGGGCGTGTGGCGCGATTTCACGGCGGGCAAAGTCCCGGGCCATGTCGCGGATCATGACTTGCTCTTCACTCAATTCAAGGTCGTGCATGGCTCAGCTCCCACTCGTGTCGAAACCGCTGAAGAAACTCGCGACATGCTCGCCATCGAGCGCGTGCAGGGTCGGCGGGTTCCAGCGCGGAGTCTTGTCTTTGTCAATCAGCAAGGCGCGCACGCCTTCGATCAGGTCACCCCGTTCGAACCACTGGCGGTCCAGGTGCAGCTCCAGGGCGAAGCACGCTTCCAGGCTCAGATGACGACCGCGTCGCAGCATCTCCAAGGTTACGCCCATCGCCAGCGGCGAGCGGCTTTCCAGCAGATCAGCGGTGGCCAACCCCCATTCGTGGCTGTCGGCGACCGTCACTTCGCGCAACTGCTCGACGATGCTTGGTACGTCGGGCAGGGCGAAGAAATGGTCGATGGCCGCACGCAATGCGCGCAAGGGTGCATCAGGCAATTGTTGCACAGCGAATGTCGCCAGAAGACCTTGCAGATCCTTGAGCGCAGTGTCGTGCCACTGCAGGGTGTCGAGGCGCTGGTCCAACACCGCCAGTTTGTCGCTTTCCAGATACCAGTCGGCCAATCCGCAATAAAGCGCATCGGCGGCGCGGATCTGCACACCGGTTACGCCGAGATAGATCCCCAGTTCGCCGGGGATCCGCGGCAAGAAGTAGCTGCCGCCGACGTCCGGGAAATAACCGATGGCCACTTCCGGCATTGCCAGACGGCTGCGTTCGGTGACCACCCTCAGGTCGGCGCCTTGCACCAGGCCCATGCCACCACCGAGGACAAATCCGTCCATCAGCGCCAGCACCGGTTTGGGGTAGTGGTGGATGGCCAGGTCGAGAGCGTATTCCTCGACGAAAAACTCCTGGTGCAGGGTTTGCCCGTTTTTGAAGCTGTCATACAGCGAGCGGATATCGCCGCCGGCGCAGAAGGCCTTTTCGCCGGCACCGCGCAGGACCACCGCATGCACCTGCGGGTCATCGGCCCAGGCGTCGAGTTGCTGTTGCAGGCAGCGGACCATGTTCAGGGTGATGGCGTTGAGACCGGCGGGGCGGTTGAGGGTCAGATGGCCGATATGGTTGCGGACCTGGGCCAGCACTTCGGCTTGGGCATCGACGTCCCATGTCACTTGGGATGAAACCTGAGCAGTCATCACTAACTCCCTGCTTTTATTGTTCTTTATAGAAGTGTTCGCGCGCGAACGATGACGGATCGTAACAGTGCAAATTTGCCATGTACAACCCGGATAACTGCAGGTTGGGTGTGCATTTTTGCAGGGTGGGTGGGTCTGCGCAGACTCTCTTAAGTCGAGCGCGGTCCCTTGTGGCGAGGGGGCTTGCCCCCGCTGGGGCGCGCAGCGGCCCTAAAACCTGCAACCCCATTTCATCAAGCACACCGCATTCGCCGATTTACGACTGCTTCGCAGCCGAGCGGGGGCAAGCCCCCTCGCCACAGCAAGCCCCCTCGCCACAAGTACGATGTTTGCCTCAAGACTCCTGACTGACTGGCATCGGGCCAAGCAAGGCCCACAGCCGATTCGGCTGTGAAATAGCGCTTATCAGCACAACCGGGCTGTCTGCGCAGGCCGTTACGACACCTGTCCAAGGCGTTCTGTTGGCATTCTGGACTTCCTGTTGAAGCCGTCTACGTCAAGGGTTTCAGGGAGGGTGTGGCGACGCACCCGGTTAAAACAATAACAACGCTGTTGCGGTGAACGCCGCATCGACTCTCTGCTCCTGCCCATAAATGTGGCTCGGACCTGTACCAGGCCGCGATAAATCCAAATAAATCGGGACTCAAGAAGATGAACAAGAAATGGCTGACCTTACCGGTACTCGCGCTGCTGTTCTGCGCCACAGGTGCCAGCGCCAAAGAGTGGAAAGAACTGCGATTTGGCGTGAACCCAAGCTACCCACCGTTTGAATCGACCACCGCCGATGGCGGCGTGCAAGGTTTTGGCGTGGACCTGGGCAATGCCATCTGCGCCGAGCTCAAGCTCAAGTGCGTGTGGGTCAGTAACGACTTCGACGGGCTGATTCCTGCTCTCAAGGCCGGCAAGTTCGATGCGATCGAGTCGTCGATGACAGTGACCGATGCCCGCAAGAAGCAGATCGACTTCTCGGATCGTCTGTACGCCGGCCCGACCGCGATTGTCACCCGCAAGGATTCCGGCCTGGAGCCCACCGCCGAATCCCTCAAAGGTAAGGTGATCGGCTACATGCAGGGCACTATTCAGGAGACTTACGCCAAAGCCAAACTGGCTCCGGCCGGGGTGACGCTGCGGGCCTATCAGAGCCAGGATCAGGTCTATGCGGATTTGGTTTTCGGTCGTCTGGACGCCTCGATCCAGGACAAGCTGCAAGCGGAGATGAGTTTCCTGAAGTCGCCACAAGGCGCCGACTTCAAGAACAGTCAGGGCATCAGTGACCCGCTGGTACCGTCGGAAATCGCCATTGGCCTGCGCAAGGACAACGACGAACTCAAAGGCATGCTCAATGCCGCCATCAAGGCCCTGCATGAAAAGGGCATCTACGCGCAGATCCAGCAGAAACACTTCGGCGATCTCGACCTCTACAACAACTGATCCTTGCACCGACAACGCTGCATCGCCCGGTGCGATGCAGCGTCCGGCTGCGGCCAATCAAGACGGGTGACTGACGTGAATTCCTTCCTGAATATTCCAGGCCTCGACGTGTCGGCCCTGCAGGGCTATGGCCCGCTGTTGCTGCATGGCACCTGGGTGACGCTCAAACTTTCGTTTCTTTCGTTGCTGGTGAGCATGTTGATGGGCCTGCTGGGTGCGGCCGCCAAGCTCTCGCCGCTGCGCATCCTCAACCTGCCGGCGACCTTCTACACGACACTGATCCGTGGCGTTCCCGATCTGGTGTTGATGCTGCTGATTTTCTACAGCCTGCAAGGCTGGTTGAGCAGCCTGACCGAGGCGATGGACTGGCCCTATATGGAAATTGACCCGTTCGTGGCCGGCATCATTACCCTGGGGTTTATCTATGGCGCCTATTTCACCGAGACCTTTCGCGGGGCGATTCTCAGCGTTCCACGGGGCCAGCAGGAAGCCGGGGCGGCGTTTGGTTTGAACCGCTGGCAACGGTTTCGTTTCGTGGTGTTCCCGCAAATGATGCGCTTCGCTTTACCGAGCCTTGGCAACAACTGGCTGGTGCTGCTCAAAGCCACGGCGCTGGTATCGATCATCGGCTTGTCGGACCTGGTCAAGGTCGCTCAGGAGGCGGGCAAAAGCACCTTCAATATGCTGGATTTCCTGCTGTTGGCGGCGGCGCTGTACCTGCTGATTACCAGTGCTTCGAACTATCTGCTGCGGGTCCTTGAGCGGCATTACAACCAGGGCGTGCGGGGGATGACGCGATGATCGAGTTGCTTTCGGAATACTGGAAACCCTTTCTCTTCAGTGACGGCTATAACTTCACCGGGTTGGCGATGACCTTGTGGTTGCTTTGCGTGAGCATCGTCCTCGGGTTCTTTCTTTCGCTGCCCCTGGCGATAATGCGGACCTCGCGCTGGGGTGTGCTGCGCTGGCCGGTTCAACTGTTCACCTACGTGTTTCGCGGTACACCGCTGTATATCCAGTTGCTGATTTGCTACAGCGGGATCTACGGCATCGCGGTGGTTCGTTCACAGCCGCTGCTGGAAGCGTTTTTTCGCGATGCAATGAATTGCACCTTGCTGGCGTTTACCCTCAACACCTGTGCCTACACCGTGGAAATTTTCGCAGGGGCAATTCGCAGCATTCCCTACGGTGAAATCGAAGCGGCCCACGCCTATGGCTTGAGCGGCTGGCGTTTGTACCTGCGGCTGATCCTGCCGTCGGCGTTGCGACGGGCACTGCCGTATTACAGCAACGAAGTCATCCTGATGCTACATGCGACTTCCGTGGCCTTTACCGCCACCATTCCGGACATCCTCAAGGTGGCCCGTGACGCCAATTCCGCGACCTTCATGACCTTCCAGGCATTCGGCATTGCCGCGCTGCTGTACCTGGCGCTGTCTTTCGGCCTGGTGGGTGCGTTTCGCCTGGCCGAGAAGCGCTGGCTGAGTTTTCTCGGTCCGGCCCACTGAAGCCGTTGCCGACGTTTTTTCACTTCCCTTGTTTCTATCCAGAGCTGTGCCGACAGCGGTACGGCTCCAGGAGTCTTGCATGTACAAACTGACAGTCGAAAATCTGTATAAACGTTTTGGTGACAATGAGGTGCTCAAAGGCGTCTCGTTGAAAGCGCGGGCCGGCGATGTGGTGAGCATGATCGGCGCCAGTGGCTCCGGGAAAAGCACCATGTTGCGTTGTATCAACTTCCTTGAGCGGGCGGACGAAGGTTCCATCGAACTGGACGGTGAACGGATCGCCACCCGGCCAGCCGCAGGCGGTATGCGAGTATCGAGCCCGGCGCAGTTGCAGCGGTTGCGCACGCGCCTGGCCATGGTGTTCCAGCATTTCAATCTGTGGAGCCACCTGACGGTTCTGGAAAACATCATGCTGGCGCCATGTCGAGTGCTGGGCGTCAGCCGCAAGGACGCCGAGACCAGCGCCCGTGCCTATCTGGACAAAGTAGGACTGCCACAGCGAGTCGCCGGGCAGTACCCGGCCTTTCTATCCGGCGGTCAGCAGCAGCGAGTGGCGATTGCCCGGGCCCTGGCGGTGGAGCCGCAGATACTGTTGTTCGACGAGCCAACCTCGGCGCTCGATCCGGAACTGGTGGGCGAAGTACTCAAAGTAATCCAGGCCCTGGCGGAAGAAGGTCGTACCATGCTGATGGTGACCCACGAAATGGGCTTCGCCCGTCAGGTGTCCAGCCAGGTGTTGTTTCTGCATCAAGGCCGGGTCGAGGAGCAGGGCAGCGCAGAGATTCTCGACCGGCCGCAAAGCGAGCGTTTGCAGCAATTTTTATCGGGCCGTTTGAAGTGAGGCAAGACGTACATGGCGGATATCCGCGATCTGTCGATCGTGCTTGATCGTATCGATCAGGCAATCATTGAGGTGCTGCGCCACGATGGGCGCATCACCTATCAGAAGCTTTCCGAGCGGGTCCACCTGACACCCAGGCCGTGTCTGGAACGGGTGCGCAAGCTCGAACAGCTCGGAGTTATCCGCGGCTACGGGGCGATTCTCGACGAAAAGAAATTGACCCCGGGCTTGTCGTTGCTGGTGCTGGTGGCGTTGTCGAACCAGAGCGGGCGGGCGGCGCAGAAGGCCTTCGAGGCCAGGGTCCGTGCCTGTCCGCAGGTGCTTGAATGCCGCTTGATCAGCGGAGCTTTCGATTACAGCCTGCGCATGCGCTGTCGGGACATGGAGCATTACCGGGTACTGACCGAAACCTGGTTCGACGATCCGGAACTGCATATCGATAAACTGGTCAGCCATCCCGAACTGGCGATGGTCAAGACGTCGATGGAGTAAGCCTGGCGTCTGTGATGACGCCAAAAGATCGCAGCCTTCGGCAGCTCCTACACGGGGATTGTGTTCGACCCGTAATATCGGGTGTACGCGGTCGGCGTAGGAGCTGCCGCAGGCTGCGATCTTTTGATCTTTTCAAGCCCACCGATTCGGCTGCCTACCCCCTCGCTTTCAGCCATTTCCATCACCCCCACCCCCATTATCAGCCGGGTTTTCGCCGCGCCGAATCAGACAATGAGCCTCTCTCAACCCTCATTGATTCCGGAGCAACTGCGATGATCGTCCGTCCTGCAACCATGGCCGATTTACCGGCCCTGCTGACCCTGGCTCACAGCGCCGGCACCGGTTTGACCACCTTGCCGGCGGATGCCGTGCGATTGCGCCAGCGTCTGGAATGGGCGGAAAAAACCTTCGCTGGCGTTGCCGAGCGCGCCGATGCCGACTATCTGTTTGTGCTGGAAGCCGAAAATGGTCAGGCCATCGGCATCTGTGCCCTGGCCGGTGCCGTTGGTATGCGCGAGCCCTGGTATAACTACCGTCTCGGGCTGTTTGTCGCCGCATCGAAAAGTCTCGGGATCAACCAACAGCTGCCGACACTGTTCTTGGGCAATGACATGACCGGCCATTCGGAGCTGTGCTCGTTGTTCCTGCATGCCGACCATCGCAATGGGCTCAACGGGCGATTGCTGTCCAAGGCACGCTTTCTGTTTCTGGCCGAGTTTCGTCAGCAGTTCGGCGACAAGGTGATCGCCGAGATGCGCGGTTACTCGGATGAAGAGGGCGTCTCGCCATTCTGGGAAGGTTTGGGTCGGCATTTCTTCAAGATGGACTTTGCCGATGCCGACTACCTCACCGGCCTTGGCAACAAGACCTTTATCGCCGAGTTGATGCCCAAGTTCCCGCTACCGACCTGTCTGCTGCCGGCAGCGGCGCGTTCGGCGATCGGTCGGGTTCATCCCAATACCGAACCGGCGCTGGGCATGCTCAAGGCCGAAGGTTTCGACCACAAGGATTACATCGATATCTTTGACGGCGGGCCCTTGATCGAGTGCGCCACCGGCGATATCCGCGCGGTGCGTGACAGCCAGGTGCTGCAGTTGAGTATTGGCACACCCGGGGATCAGGCGGTGCCGTATCTGATTCACAACCGTCAGTTCGCCGATTGCCGGATCACCGCCGCCCCGGCACGGGTTGCCGCAGGTACCTTGATCGTCGATGTGGACACCGCGAAGACCCTCGGTTTGACTGCCGGGACTTCGGTACGGGCGGTGAGTCTGGCGGTACCGGCGCGGCAATTGGCGGCGGCCTGAGCAAGCACAAACAGTTCAGACCCGGCTGGACAACACTTCACCAATGCTGCGGCGCCTGGCGTGCAGTTCGCTGGCGTGGATCAGTTGCTCAAGGTCCTCAGGAGTTACGTCAAAAAACTCCTGCATATCGTCCAGCGCGCGTCGCAGGTCCTCGGCGGTGATGCTTGCCGGGTCTATGGGCGGGTGATCGGCGGGAACCACCGGTACCTTCTCGTTATGGCTTTTCGGGTAGCGAATCCGCGTCAGGTTGTTATAGGCCAGTGCGCTGAACAGCATGCACAGCGCGCTGAGCATGACCGAGCCCAAGGCCAGCCAGTCCAGGGCGATGGTCGCCGGATCGGCCAGCACCAGCAACAGGGCCAGGGCTCCGGCCGGGGGATGCAGACAGCGCAGCCAACACATCAGAATCAGCGCCATGCCGGCGGCCAGGCAAGCACTGCCCAGGCTGCGACCGAGCACGTGAGCCACCAACAGCGAAACCACCGCCGCGGTGAAGTAGCCGCCAAGAATCGACCACGGCTGAGCCAGCGCGCCGGACGATACGGCAAACAGCAGTACCGCTGAAGCGCCCAGTGGACCGATCAGGTGCAACGCAACCCCCATCCCGAACACTTTCGCGCAGCACCAGACACTGAACATAGTCCCGAGGGACATGCCGATGGCGGCACGACTCCATTCGGCAGGGCGGGTATTGATGGCAGCAGGTATCCAGCGAGAAAACATGACGAAGAAGATCCAGTAACCGAAAAAAACCGACAAAAAGAAGGGCTCTCTGGAACACCAGAGAGCCCTTTGAACGTTCCTGCATTTGGGGGAGGAACCGGCACAGTGTGCCGATGAACGGCATCCTCTACAAATTCATAATAATGCGGTTTAAGTGCATTAGTTTTGCTGTATCGCCACTCTCCGCCCACTCAGGAAGCACAGCAAACCACCCATGGCAGTCAGTCCGCTCAGGGCATAAAACATCGTGCCCGGCGCTGAATGGGTCAGCAAGTAGCCGCAGATCACCGGGCTCAGGGCACCGCCCAGGGCCGCCAGGTTTTGCGCGCCGTAATAGCTGCCCCGCAGTTCTTCGGGGGCGAGGGTGTCGATAAAGAGAAACTCCGCCGGGTAGATGATCATTTCGCCGAGGGTGAACACAAACATCGCCAGGCACCAGGACACCAGGTTATCGGCGTAGCTGAAGCCGATCAGCCCGACAATGAACAGACTGCTGCCCACGGCAATCCAGTAGCGCAGTTGCTCGCGCTTGAGGAAACGGCCGATCTGATACTGCAAAAGGATCACGCTGATGGCGTTGCAGGCGAGGATCGCCGCCATGGTTTCCAGGGCGTTTTGCGAGCTCTGGGTCACCAGCAGGTATTGCGACAGGTACAGGGTGAAACGCCCATGGACCACGGTGCTGAGCAGGCAGCCGCAAGTGAACATGATCAGCGTGCGGTCGTTTTTCAGGGTCACCAGGGTATTGAGAAAGCTCTGTGGTTTGCCGAGAGCCGGGGCGCCAGGGGTACCGGCAATCCCGCGCATCAGAAAGGTGCTGAAAAACGCGATGCCGCCGGCAATCAGGAACGGCGCCAACGGCTGCACGCCGGCAATCACCACCCCGAGCATGGGACCTGTCGCGTAGCCGATATTGGTCAGGGTGTAGCGCAACGAGAAGACCTTGGCCCGTTGGCCCATGGGCAGGTTTTCGCTGATGATCGCCTTGGAGCCGATCAAGAACAACGCGGACGCGGTTTCGGTGATCACCAGGGTCAGGGTGGTCAGGTACAGATTCTCGGCGAAGGTCAGCAGGACGAAACCGATCGCGCTGGACAACATGGCGAGGATCAACAATCGGCGCTTTTCCAGACGGTCGATGATGTAGCCGCCATAGAGGGCGAGCAGGGTAGCGATGAACACCGCGATACCCAGCAACAGACCGACATCCTGCTGGTTCAGGCCGAGTTTGTTACTCAGGAACAGGGTAAGCAAAGGACTGGTGATGGCGCGGCTGACGACAATGGTCAACGAGCAGATCATCAGACGACGGATAACGAGCGAGTAAGTGGCCACAGTGGTGCACGAGTCCTTGTTTTATTTACCTTCAATTTGAAGAACTTCACCGGTCCCCTGCAGGAGCGAGCTTGCTCGCGATGGACTCAAGGGCGGCGCGTTTATTCAGAAAACACGCGTTATCGTTAACGTCCATCGCGAGCAAGCTCGCTCCTGCAAAGGTGCAGCACCAGAGCAGGCAACGCGTCTATCGAGCCAGCAACCGATCCAGCATGCCAACAGATTCCAGTTCTTCCAGTTGCCACAATTGTTCCAGCAATGCCGAGGCCTGTTCATCGCCCATCACCCGCACCGCCAGACTGAGAAACTTCTCTTCCAGCGCCCCATCGCTCAACGGATTACCCGGCGCCCCCAGCGGTACCTCGACACAGAGACTGGCCTGGCGTCCATCCATCGTGCGCACAGTGATCAGCGGTTCGCCATCCTCCGACAGCTGCGGGTCCACATCAAGCCGGATGCGTTTCAGCCAGCCGACCATTCGCGGGTCTGCTCGTTGCTCATCGGTGTAGGCATCCAGCCGTGCATGACCCTGGATCAGTCGAGCGGCGAGGGCATAAGGCAAGCTCATCTGCGCCGCTGCCAGGCTGCTGATATCGCGACCGCCGCACATATCCTTCAAGAAACCGCACAGGGAAACCTGAACGTCTTCCACTTGATCGGCGCTGACCTGCAACTGCTCCAGCAGCAACCCCATGGCGTCGATGGCCGAGTGAGTGCCACGGCATGAGGCATAGGGTTTGATCGAGCAACGGGCCAGTTTCCAGACCTGGCCGAGGGTCTCGTCCAGTGCTTCGGGCACGGCATCGTCACCGGCCAGGGTCTGGAGAAAACCGCCCCAGACTTCGTCGAACAGCTTCGACGGGCCGCTGATGCCTTGCCGGGCAAATCGCGCTGCCAGCAAGCCACCTTCGGCGGCGCGGCCGCTGTGGAGTTTTTTGCTTTGCGAACCGTCATGGATAAAGCACCAGAGCCCGCCGCTGAAGCTGCCGGCGATGCCCAGTGCCGAGAGCGTCTGCGCCTGGTCAAGACCAAGGATGCGCGCGCAAGCCGCCGCCGCACCGAACACTCCACACGTGGCGGTCGAGTGCCAGCCGGCGCCGTTATGGACCGAATAACCACCGCAGGCTTCGAGGACCCGGCGACCGACTTCATAGCCGATAACCACGGCGCAGATCAGCTCGCGGCCGTCCAGCGGGGTTGCCCGCAAACTCACCGCCGCCATGACCGCGGGCAGCACCACGGCACCGGAATGGTCGCAGCCACCGGTGTCATCCAGTTCCAGCGCGTGGGCGGCGATCCCGTTTAGCATCGCCGCCTGAGTGGCCCCGGTGCGCTGTCGGGTGCCCCAGACCAACGCGTTGCCCGGTTCTTGTCCGAGGGTCCGGCGTACGGCCTCGGCGATTTCACTCCCGGCCCCGGCCAGGGTCGCGCCAAAGGTGTCGATGATGTGTCGCTTGGCTTTCTCCACCAGTTCAGGTGGCAGGTCTTCAAAACGGGTTTCAACGCAAAAGCGCGCCAGACGCTGCATCCGTTCACTCATGGCAGGTACGTCCGATAGTGTCGTTCATAGACCGCGGCCGGGTGGTCCTCGGCCAGGGGTGCTGCCGATTCGCTCCACCATTGCGCGACATCCGCGGCGGTGGCGATCCACACATCTTCGTGTTGCTGAATGCCCAGGAGCAGTTCCCGCAACACACCAATGCGCCCCGGCGTGGCGATGATCTCCGGGTGCAGGCGCAGCACGTAGCACAGACCGAAACGATGAAAGCCGGCAAAGTCCAGCTGCAGATTGCCCAAGGTATGGCTGTAGGAGGCGATCCGCGATTGCGCCGGCGGCACGGCCGGGCTCAGGTTGAAGGCGAAGTAGGGTTCGTCCTCGAGTTCATAGTGCAATGGCAATTCGATCACCTGCGCTGCCGTGGGGTGGGCGAATGGCAGATCATCCCCGCGCCAGGATGAAGACCAGCGAATGCCTTGCTCGTGCAGTGCCTGGACAAATCCGGGCGCCCAGTTGCCGGCAGGAATGCGAAAACCCAGTGGCCGCTGGCCAGTGATCTGCGCCAGTACCTGGCAGCCGCGCGCCAGTGCGCTGGTTTGCTCGACGAGGCTCAGGCTGTCGTAGTTCTCATGGCGGTAACCGGCGCAGGCGATTTCGTGGCCGGCGGCCTGAATCGCGCGAATGTGCCGGGGGTTTTCCTCGGCAACGATACCGGGAATGCACCAGCTGCTCGGCACACCCAATTCTTCGAACAACCCGAGCAAACGATCGACACCGCGCTGAGTGCCGTAGCGCCAGACTGAAAGAGTCTTGTCCCGCCCGGCGACTTCCGGGGCCTGGGTCAGGATGCCGTGGATGTCGTTGTAGTCGACGGTCAGCACCACGGCGCAGCGATAACCTTTTGGCCAAACGGTGGACTCAGCCATGGTGATGCTCCTTGAGCCACCAGTGGGCAACTTCGCGGCAGGTGGCGAACCACACGTCATCGCGCTGACGCATGTGTTCGAAAAGGCGTTCGAGCAGCAGAATGCGACCCGGTTTGCCGGTGATTTTCGGGTGAAACAGGGTGGTCAGGCACAGCCCTTCATTGGCCGCGCCATCGAACTCGCGACACCAGTTGTCCAGGGTCAGCTCGTAGCTGGCGGTGCGGTCCAGACCCGAGGGGAAGTCCGGCGCGCGGGTGTAGGCCAGCGAGGCGTAATCGTCCATTTCCCAACGACCGGGGATTTCCACCAGCGGCTGTTCATGGCCGGGAACCTGTACCAGGTACGGCCGATCATCCCCGCGCATGCTGCTGGAATAAATCACCCCGGCTTCCACTAGCATCGCCGGTGTCTCGGCACGCCAGTCACCGGACGGAGTACGGAAACCTTCAGCGCGGATGTGCAGGTGCTGCCAGAACACCTCGCGGGATTTTTTCATGACGGCCTTCTGCTGCTCCAGGGTCAGGGCATAGAAGGATTCGTGTTTATAGCCGTGGTACGCCACTTCATGCCCGCGCTCGACAACCGCCTGGCACTGCCTTGGCCAGTTCTCCACGACCCAGGCCGGGACGAAGAAGGTCGTCGGAATCCGGAACTGGTCGAGCAAGTCGAGAATCCGTGGCAAGGCCCGATATGGGCCGTAACCGCCGAAGCCGAAATACTCCGGTTTGCGCCAGATCGAGCCATTGAGCATGGCATCGCCGGTGGGGCCGTCGAGGTCGAAGGCCAGGGCCAGGCAGGCTTTGTGCTGGCCTGGCCAGGTCGGTTTGAGCGAGGAGGGCATAAGTGGCGGCTCCGTTGATTTATTGGTACGCCCCCTCGTAGGAGCTGCCGCAGGCTGCGATCTTTTCAGCGGTCAATGGGGTGGCCGGAACAACGTTAAGATCAAAAGATCGCAGCCTGCGGCAGCTCCTACAGGGGTGGATCGTGAACCGGACATCGGTTTCAGCGTTTCAGAAACCCATCCAGCCAAAACCCTACTTGCCGTTATTGATCGTCGCCGTCTCGATTGCGCCCTGGCCCAGGTCCCATTTCTTCAGGATGGCCGCGTAGCTGCCGTCGGCGATCATGCTTTGCAGGGCAACCTTGATGGCTTCGGCCAGCTCCGGGTTGCTCTTGCTCACGCCAAGCCCGGTGAACTGCACGGAGATCGGGGTGCCGAGGGTCTTGAAGGTGTTGGCTTCCTGGGTCTTCAGATACGACAGGGTTTCGCTGCCTTGCATCGCCGCGTCCAGTCGGCCCTGGCGCAGTTGCGCGCGGGCGTCGGCCGAACCTTCGGAACCCACGACTTTTATCGCCGGTTTGCCCGCCGCTTCGCAGTTGGCTTTGCTCCACTCGGCGATTTCCGCCGGGAAGGTGGTGCGGCGGCTGGTGCCGACGGTTTTGCCGCACAAGTCGATGCTGTCATTGATGGTGGTGTTTTTCTGCAAGGTGTAGAACTGCGGGCCGCTAGTGAAGTAGTCGACGAAGGTCACGGTTTTCTGCCGCTCGGCGGTGTCGGTCATGCCCGACATCACGATGTCCACACGCTTGGTGGTCAGCGCGTTGATCATTTGCTCGAAGCCGGTTTCCTGCCATTTGATCTTCAGCCCCAGACGTTCGGCCAGGGCGTTGCCCAGGTCGTAGTCGAGGCCGGTCAGCTCGTTGGTGGCCGGGTCCTTGAAGTCCATCGGCGGGTAGTTGGGCATGATCGCCGCGACGATTTCGCCCTTGCTCTTGATGCTGGCCGGTAATTCGGCTGCCCAGCTCAGGCTGGAAGCCATCAGGCCGGCGAGTACTGCTGGAATGACGAGGTTCTTCATGGTCGTTCTCTTATGAGTTGTTGTGAGCGCCAACTGGCGCCTAGGATCGAACGGCAGAAATGAAGCTTTGGGTGCGCGGGTTTTGCGGACTTATTAGTATTTCTTCGGGGCTTCCAGCCTCCATGATCTGCCCGTCATCCATAAACACTATGCGGTTGGAGACTTCGCGGGCGAAGCCCAACTCATGGGTGACGACGATCATGGTCATGCCGGTCTGCGCCAGATCGCGCATCACCGACAGCACCTCACCGACCAGTTCCGGGTCGAGTGCCGAAGTGGGTTCATCGAACAGCATCAGTTTCGGGCGCATGGCCAGGGCCCGGGCAATCGCGACCCGTTGTTGCTGGCCGCCGGACAGTTCGATCGGGTAGCTGTTGCGCTTGTCGGCCAGGCCAACCCGCGCCAGCAACTCCACGGCCTCTTCATTGGCTTCCTTGGGCGAGCGCTTGAGCACCTGGCAGGGGCCTTCAGTGATGTTTTGCAGCACGGTCATGTGCGGGAACAGGTTGAACCGCTGGAACACCATGCCGGTGGCCAGGCGCTGACGGGCAATCTGCGATTCGTTGAGTTCGTGCAGCTTGTTGCCGACGATCCGGTAGCCCACCAGTTCGCCGTCGACCCAGAGGCCGCCCTTGTCGATCTTTTCCAGCTGGTTGACGCAACGCAGCAGGGTGCTCTTGCCGGAACCGGACGGGCCGATCACGCAGAGCACTTCACCTTGCTCGACTTCCAGGCTGACATCCTTGAGTGCGTGGAAGTGGTCGTAGTACTTGTTCAGGCTGACAGCCTTGACGATGCTTCTCATGTTCAATTCTCCAACACGGCTCAAGAGCGCTTGCCAGCGCCACGGGCGAAGCGGCGCTCCAGGCGGCTTTGACCGAAGGACAGGACGGTGACGGCGGCCAGGTACCAGATCCCGGCGACGATCAGCAGTTCCATCACCCGAGCATTGGCGTAGTAGATGTTCTGGGCGTTGTAGAGCAGTTCCGAGTACTGGATCACACTGGCCAGGGAAGTCATTTTGACCATGCCGATGAACTCGTTGCCCACCGGCGGGATGATGACGCGCATGGCCTGGGGCAGGATGATCCGGCGCAGTGCCTGCAAGCGCGGCATGCCGATCGACTTGGCGGCCTCGTACTGGCCGGTGTCCACCGAGAGCAGCCCGGCCCGCACCACTTCGGCGGTGTAGGCACCCTGGTTGATGCTCAGGCCGAGGAGGGCGGCGATGAACGGCGTCATCAGGCTGACGGTGTCCAGTTCGAACAGGCCGGGTATGCCAATGGTGGGAAAGATCAGCGCCAGGTTGAACCACAGCAGCAGCTGCAGGATCAGCGGCGTACCGCGAAACAACCAGGTGTAGGTAATAGCCACGTAGCGCAGGATCGGGTTGGCCGACATGCGCATGACGGCGGTGATGACCCCGATCACCACGCCCAGGACCATGGCCAGAATGGCCATGACGATGGTATTGAACAGGCCGAACAAGATCGCTTTGGAGGTCAGGAACTGGCCGATATACGACCACTCGATCTGGCCTTCGGCGAACGCCCGCACCAGCCCCAGCAGGGCGACGACGATCAGGGTGGCAAAGAATATTCGCCCGTAGTAACGCCGGGGCACGTGGTCGTACTGGGTTATGTCGAACTGGCTCTCGGCTTGCTTGCGCTCGGCCAGGAGGCGCTCTGCCTGGGTCTGGTTCATGCTGTTTCTCCGAATGCAGGCTGACGGCGCCTGCGGTCTATCGGTCATTCTGTAGGAGCGAGCTTGCTCGCGATGGACGTTAACGATAACGCGTGCTTTCTGGATAAACGCGGCGCCCTTGAGTCCATCGCGAGCAAGCTCGCTCCTACAGGTGTTCAGGTGTTCAGGTGTTCAGGGTTTCAGAGACGGAAACCGTTGTACTGCGCGGCCCATTGCTGTTGTGCGGCCAGGGCGGTTTTCAAGCGACCGATCTGTTCGCGCACCTGCTGTGGCGCGGTGCCGCCCCAGCCACTGCGGGCAGCGATGGCCGCTTCCAGGGTCAGGCTGTCGCGCACTTCGGCGGTCAACCGTGGATCGATCTCTGCGAGCAGCGCCGGCGAGGCTTCCCAGAGTTCGATGTCGTGTTTTTCGCAGGCCTGAACCAGCGCGCCGGTAATTTCGTGGGCCTCCTTGAACGGCACGCCGCGCATCGCCAGCCAGTCGGCGACTTCGGTGGCCAGGGTGAAGCCCAGCGGCGCCTGGCGCCGCAGTTCCTCGACGTTGACTTTCATGGTCGCGACCATCCCGGCCATGGCCGGTAGCACCAGCAGCAAGGTGTCGACGCTATCGAGCACGCCGTGCTTGTCTTCGCTGAGATCGCGGTTGTAGGACAGCGGCAGGGATTTGAGGGTGGAGAGCAGGCCGGTGAGGTTGCCGATCAGGCGACCGGCCTTGCCCCGCGCCAGTTCGGCGATGTCCGGGTTTTTCTTCTGCGGCATGATCGAGCTGCCGGTGGCGTAGGCATCGTCCAGGGCAACCCAGCGAAATTGCCGGGAGGACCACAGGCAAAACTCTTCGGCCAGACGCGAGATGTTGATGCCGAGCATGCTGGCAACGAACAGGAATTCAGCCACGTGGTCACGGCTGGCCACGGCGTCGATGGAGTTTTCGCACACGCCGTTGTAGCCCATTTCCTTTGCCGATTGCTGGGGCAGGCGAGCGATGGCGGAGCCGGCCATGGCCGCAGCGCCCAAGGGTGAGAGGGAGGTGCGGGCGTCCCAGTCGACCAGCCGTTGCACGTCGCGCAGCATGGATTGGGCGTGGGCCAGCAAGTGGTGAGCAAAGACGATCGGTTGGGCCTGCTGCAGGTGGGTAAAACCCGGGCAGATGCTTTCGATATGCTGCTCGGCCTGGTCCACCAGCGCTTGTTGCAAGGCCAGGACTTCGACCGTCAGGGTGCGGACGTGGTCGCGCAGAAACAACCGCAGATCGTTGGCCGTCTGGTCGTTGCGTGAGCGACCGGCCCGCAGCTTGCCGCCCAGCGCGCCGAGACGTTCAGTCAGCAGACGCTCGATGAAGGTGTGTACGTCCTCGTCATCCTGGGTCGGGCTGACGCGGCCCTCGCGGAAATCCACGCCGATGAGCTCAAGGGTTTCGAGCATCTTCAGGGTTTCCTGCTCGTCCAGCAGGCCTGCACGCTGCAATTCACGGGCATGGGCCTTGGAGCCGGCGAGGTCATAAGGGGTCAAACGGAAGTAACGTTCCGGGCAGCGGGACAGCGCGGCCAGGGCCTCGGAAGGGCCGGTTTTGAAGCGTGCACCCCACAAACGATCGGTTGCTTGGGTCATTGTTATTTTCCTCGTCGGTAACACGAACTGAACTCGCTACACATGTCCGTAACAGCTGGCCGGGACCTGATCAAACAAGTCCGGCGCGGTTCACGTCATGCAATTTTCAAGGGGGGCAGTAGCAAGTGGCGGGAACTGATCAAAGTGTCAGTTTTTAATCGTTCAGAATCAGCAAGTTGGCGCTGATGGGCGGATTTTATTTGTGGTTGCAAAGCCTGGTTTTCTGTGTTCATTATTATTGGCCGGCTATGTTTTTGTTGTTGGACTCATCCTGTTGAATAGGCCGCATGAGGTAAATAAGCATTATGGAAACCCCACTTTCCAATTCCGGAAACCCACCACCGAAAAACGCCCATAGAGCACCTTTGGCGCTCAGCGGCCTGGACTTCAAACTGCTCAAAGTGTTCAAGGCGGTGGTCGAGGCCGGGGGGTTCAGTGCCGCCCAGAACGAACTGAATGTGGGGCTCGCGGCGATCAGCAAGCAGATCTCCGACCTGGAAATCCGGATCGGCATGCGCTTGTGTACCCGCGGCCGGGAAGGTTTTTGCCTGACCGAAGAGGGCAATCTGGTGTATCAGGCTTCCATCGAGTTATTTGCTTCGGTCGATAACTTTAGGGACAGGCTTAGTTCCGCTCAAAATGAATTGATCGGCGACCTTAGTGTCGGCGTGATTGATAACACTATTTCAGATGAGCATTCGCCGTTAGTGGCCGCCTTGAGGATAATTCATGATGAATCGCCCAAGGTCAGGTTTCGTCTGCATGCCTCACAACTGGATGAAGTGGAGCGGGGTGTAGTGGAGGGGCGTTTGATCGCCGGAATAGTCCCGGTTTATCAAAAAAGAGAAGAGTTTGATTACTTCAATCTCTATGAAGAAAGATCGCAATCTTACTGTGCAGTCGGGCACCCGTTGTTTGACGCACCGGACGCTGAAATGAGCGTCGATGTCCTCAAGGATCAACAGTTCATCAATCACCGTTATGCCATTCACCGGGATAAAGCCAGGTTCGCGGTATACGACAGTGATTCAGCGTCGGCTTCCCAGGTGGAGGCCGTCGCCATGTTGATCAAGACCGGACGCTTTGTCGGTTTCCTGCCACAGCATTATGCCGCGGCGATGGTGGCGCAAGGCGAACTTCGGGCACTGCGTCCGGATCTGATCAACTTCAACACCCCATTCAATCTGATCCTGCGCCACAACACGGTTCGCAGTCCGCTGGTCAAGGCATTCGCCCAGGCATTGGGCGTGGATCTGAAGGCCGCTTCCTGACGCACTACTCAGGTACCGATTGCCGCTGAAAGTCGAGTGGCCTGCAGACCACTTTGCCCAACATCCGATCATTGGCCTCGTTGTTGAAAAGCCCCCATTCAATACGCTCGCGCAACCCCGGTTTTTCCGCCAGCGGCCCCTTGAGCGCTACCAGGGCATTACGCAACTCTCTCAGTTTGTTCAGTTGTGGCAAGGGCAGCGGTGCAGTCAGGGGGGCATCTTCGGGCATGGAGGCACCTGGAGTGGTTTGGCGAGAAACTCATGGTATTTATTGTAAGTCGATCTTGCCGGTTGATTATGATCCGCTCCGGGGACGCTCATAGGTGATGATTACCGATTTATATGTAGGTTCTTTCTGCAACAGAGGGCTGGCTCAAGAGGGCTATTAGCCTGGGCAGTGGTCGGAAAACCGAAAAAACCAGGCAAAAAGCTGTATATCCGCGAGTCAGACAGCTAAGGTTCGGGGTCGCCGCTACGGCGACTTTTCCCAGAGAAAAAACCTTCATTGCATTAAGTTCGCTCAACTAGTCTGAACACCAAGGAGCAGCCGGGCGGCGTTCCGTTTGCTCGCGAAGGACGTTAACGATAACGCGTGTTTTCTGACTAAACGCGCCCCCTGTAGGAGCGAGCTTGCTCGCGATGGACGTTAACGATAACGCGTGCTGTCTGAATGAACGCGCCGCCCTTGAGTTCATCGCGAGCAAGCTCGCTCCTACAATATCCGGTTGAACTATTTTCATTTAAGGCCTGTTCAGTTTGATTGATCTACCCGATACCGAATCACCAAGTACCTCAAGCGCCGCAAAAGGCCACGATAATCCGCTGACGCTGTACCTGGCGCGTCTGGCGCCCTCCAGTCGGCTGACCATGCGTTATGTGCTGCAGGATGCTGCGGACCGGCTGGGTTTCGACGAGGTCAATATCGAAGAAATCCCCTGGCATGACCTGCAACCTGGCGACGTCATCGCACTGGTCGCTGCCTTGCGCACCGATGGTTATGCACCCAACACCTCGTCCTTGTACGTCAACGCCGTGCGCGGGGTGATGAACGAAGCGTGGCGCCTGAGCCTGATCACCCAGGACCATCTGTTGAAAATGCGCTCGGTCAAGGCCATCGCCGGCACACGGCTGTCCCAGGGGCGCAATCTCAAGCGCACGCTGATCCAGGACCTGATGGCGGTCTGTGCCGCCGACCCACGTCCCCAGGGACTGCGGGACGCCGCGGTGATTGCGATTCTGTATGGCTCAGGCATGCGCAAATCCGAGTCGGTGAACCTGGAACTCAAGCAGATCGACTTCAATGAGCGCAGCTTGCGAGTCACCGGCAAAGGCAACAAGGAACTGATCAAATACGCACCGACCTGGGCCTTCGCCAAGCTGGATGCGTGGCTGGAGTTTCGCCGCTCGCACCTGGTCGAAGGACAGGAGGACGATCCGTTTCTGTTCAACCGGATTCGCCGCGGCAGTCATATCACCCGTGAGCGCATTACCAAACACGCGATTTACTACATTGCCCGGCAACGCGGCACCCAGGTCGGGGTGAAAATCATGCCCCATGATTTTCGTCGTTCATTCATCACCCGAGTGATCGAAGAGCACGACTTGTCGATCGCGCAAAAGCTCGCCCATCACACCAACATCCAGACCACCGCGAATTACGATGTTCGGGATGACAACGAGCGGCGCAGGGCGATCGATCGGTTCGACCTTTGAAAGCATGCCTCTCAGGTGGGTATGTTACGGCTGTACTGCTCGATGGAAAGGTCGGTCCAATCCCCGCGAATGTACTGTTCGAACTGGCGGATCAGATCGGCCTGTTCGACGATGGCTTCCTTGACCAGGTCGCCAATCGACAGCAGGCCGAGCAGCTGACCGTTCTCCACCACCGGCAAGTGGCGCAGATGGCTGTCGGTCATGACACCCATGCACTGCTCGATGCTTTGGCTGGAGTCCACCGTCACCACTGGCGCGCTCATGATTGCGCGGACCGGGGTGCCGACCGAGGAGCGTCCCTGGAGCACGATCTTGCGTGCGTAGTCGCGTTCGCTGATCACCCCGACCACCTGGCCGTTTTCGATCACCGGTAGCGCGCCGACATTTTTTTCCGCCATCACCTTCAGGGCTTCCAGCACCATTTGCTCAGGGCCGATGGTATGGACTTGCCGGTTTTGCCGGGCCTTTAACTTCAGGAGTTGCGCAACGCTTTTCATCGGGATTTCTCCAGTGCTGTTAACGAGGGCGACAGGGCGGACAGTTAACCCGCGCTGCTCACGCCAATCTCCACCACATCGCCGTTCAGCCGTACCGGCCAGACCCGCAGGCATTGCTCCGGATACTCCAGGCAGCTGCCGTCCTCGAGACGGAAGTGCTGCTTGTACAGCGGCGAGGCGATCACCAGCTCACCCTTGAGGCTGCCGACTATGCCGCGGCCGATGACATTGGCTCCGGATTTCGGGTCGCGGTTGTCGATGGCGTAGAGGGTCTTGCCCTGGGTGTCCGGCAGGTGAAACAGCGCCACCTGGGTGCCCTCGTGCCAGGCGACGACGCCGGAATTGGCCACCAGATCCTCACGGCTGCACAGCGCCTGCCACAACGCAGGATTTTGATTGGCGCGTTGGGGTTCGATACGGACGACGTTTGACTGGCTCATCAGAGCACCTCCTCGGTAACGGGAATCAAGTGGAGTTCGCTGGTGTGTACGGGCCGGCGCTGGCCGCGTTCCTTGACGAAATGGATGTCCGGGTCGCCGCGCTTGTCGTTGACGAACGTGCGAAAGCGCTTGAGTTTTTCCGGGTCGTTGATGGCGTTGGCCCATTCGCATTCATAACGGTCGACCACCAGCTGCATCTGCGATTCCAGCTCGGCGGCCAGGCCCAGGCTGTCGTCGATGATCACCTCTTTGAGGTAATCGAGGCCGCCTTCCAGGCTTTCGCGCCAGACCGAGGTGCGCTGCAGTTTGTCGGCAGTGCGGATGTAGAACATCAGGAAGCGGTCGACGTAGCGCAGCAGGGTTGCGTCATCCAGGTCGGTGGCCAGCAGCTCGGCGTGACGCGGGCGCATGCCGCCGTTGCCGCAGACGTAGAGGTTCCAGCCTTTCTCGGTGGCAATCACCCCGATGTCCTTGCTCTGCGCTTCGGCGCACTCACGGGTGCAACCGGACACCGCCAGCTTGAATTTATGCGGTGCCCGAAGGCCCTTGTAGCGATTCTCCAGCAGCAGCGCCATGCCCACGCTGTCTTGCACGCCGTAGCGGCACCAGGTGCTGCCGACGCAGGATTTCACCGTGCGCAACGACTTGCCGTAACCGTGGCCGGTCTCGAAGCCAGCCTCGACCAGCTCGCCCCAGATGTCTGGCAGTTGGTGCAGCTGGGCGCCGAACAGGTCGATGCGCTGGCCGCCGGTGATCTTGGTGTAGAGGTCGTATTTCTTCGCCACGGCGCCGAGGGCGATCAGTTTGTCCGGGGTGATCTCGCCGGCGGCGATGCGCGGGATGATCGAGTAGGTGCCGTTTTTCTGCATGTTGGCCATGAAGGTGTCATTGGTGTCCTGCAGCGACACCAGCGACGGATCCATGATCGGCTGGTTCCAGCACGAAGCGAGAATCGAGCCCACCGCCGGCTTGCAGATATCGCAGCCGGTGTGGCCGCGGCCGTGTTTGGCCAGCAGTTCGTTGAAGCTGATGATCCCTTCCACCCGCACCAGGGCATAGAGCTCCTGACGGGTATGGGCGAAGTGTTCGCACAGGCTCTTGTCGACGGCCACGCCACGGGCGCTGAGTTCGTGTTCGAAGACCTGCTTGAGCAGCGCGCTGCAACCGCCGCAGCCGGTGCCGGCCTTGGTCTTGCCCTTGAGCTCACCGAGGTCGGTGCAGCCGGCGTCGATCGCGCAGCACACCGCGCCCTTGCTGACGTTATGGCAGGAGCAGAGGGTCGCGGTATCCGGCAGCGCATCGGCGCCGAGCGTCGGCGCGCCGTCCGACAGCGGCAGGATCAGGCTCGACGGATCCTTGGGCAGCGCGATGCCGTTCTGTGCGTACTGCAGCAGGGTGTCGTAGTAACTGTTGTCGCCGATCAGTACCGCGCCGAGCACGTGCTTGCCGTCGGCGGAGACCACCAGACGCCGATAGCTGGCACTGGCTTCGTCGATGAAGCGGTAGCTCTTGGCACCCGGCGTGGCGGCGTGAGCATCGCCAATCGAACCGACATCTACCCCCAGCAACTTGAGCTTGGTCGACATGTCGGCGCCGGTGAACGGCTCATAGTGCTCACCGGCCAGTTGCGCGGCCACGTTGCGCGCCATGCTGTAGCCGGGCGCGACCAGACCGAAGATGCTGCCGTTCCAGGAGGCGCACTCGCCGATGGCAAAGATCTCGGGGTCGCTGGTGCGGCAATGATTGTCCACCACCAGGCCGCCGCGAGCGGCCACTTCCAGCCCGGCGCTACGGCCGAGCGCATCCTGCGGGCGGATGCCGGCGGAGAACACGATCAGGTCGGTTTCGAGGAACTCGCCATCGTTGAAGTTCATGCGATAGGCATAGTCTTCACCGGAGACGATTTCCTTGGTCGCCCGGGAGAGGTGTACGCCGACCCCCAGGGCCTCGATTCGTGCTTTCAGCGCGTCACCGCCCAAGGCGTCCAGTTGCACCGGCATCAGCTGTGGGGCGAATTCGACCACATGGGCTTGCAGGCCCAGTGATTTCAGCGCGTTGGCGGCTTCAAGTCCAAGCAAGCCGCCGCCGACCACCACGCCACGACGGGCATTGGCGGCAGCCTCGCGGATTGCGTCGAGGTCGTCCAGGGTCCGGTAGACCAGGCGCGAACGGCCTTCGGCACCGGGGATCGGCGGCACGAAGGGATAGGAACCGGTGGCCAGCACCAGGCGGTCGTAGGCCTGGCGTCCGGCACTGGTGACCACTTCTTTGCGCTCGCGGTCGATTTCCAGCACCTGCACCTCGAGTTGCAGGTGCACGCCGTGGCGGGCATACAGATCGGCCTCGCCAAGGGCCAGGGACTCGGCATCGCGGCCGCCGAAGTACTCCGAGAGGTGCACGCGATCGTAGGCACGCTGGCGCTCTTCACCGAACACATGTACGTGATAGTGGGCGAGGGCACCGTGCTCGATCAGTTGCTCGACGCAATGATGACCGACCATGCCGTTGCCGATGACAACCAATGTTTCGCTCTTGATCGGGGTGACGATAGCGTTCATTGCCTTTCCTCAGTCGAAGCCGCTGCCTTGGCATGGCCAAAAAAACCAAAAAAAAACGCCTGGAGCCGACTAGCAGCTCCAGGCGCCTTTGCCTGGTATTCATTCGTGTGTGATGGGGTGAAAGCCGCGGCCACGTTGCCCGGTTCACCCGTCCCGGGCCTTTGCAGGCAGGTGGTCAGCAGTGACCACTCGGGAGGTGTACAAGGTGTAGAGCACATTCCATGCCAGCTTCGATCGAGCTGCTTCCCCTGCGAATCAACGGATGTACTCAATCTCTTGTAGGAGCGAGCTTGCTCGCGATGGACGTTAACGATAACGCGTGTTTTCTGAATAAACGCGCCGCCCTTGAGTCCATCGCGAGCAAGCTCGCTCCTACAAGTGTGGGCATGCCCAGCCAGACGAATTGAACCAGAAAGGTGCGATGCGAGTTTGGCGGTGGCTTGTTTTGGGGCAGCTCGGGACTTTGCCAGCTATACCCGAAACAGCCGCTTGGCGAGGCCAAAGTGACGGGCCCGTCTGGTTATAAATGGACAAAGAGCCATTCCCACCTAGAGTTTCCTTCAGTGTCATCTTGATTAACCTTTGCCCCAGAGGTTTTCTATCATGTCGACGCCCACCTTTATCAGGCTCAGCCTGGAGCAGTTCGCGCAGCTGCTTGCGCAATATCCCTTCAGTCGCAAAATCAATGCGGTGCACATGCATCACACCTGGCGACCGAGCCGACGGGATTTCAAGGGGCATGAAACGATAGTCGGCATGTGGCGGTACCACACTCAGACCAATCGCTGGAGCGATATAGCCCAGCACGTCACCATTGATCCCCAGGGCTTCATCTGGCTGGGGCGCAACTGGAACCAGCCTCCGGCGAGCGCGGCGGGGCATAACGGCAACGCCTCGTTCGGGCCGTTCATGTTCGAGATGATCGGAGATTTTGATCAGGGCCGTGACCCCTTCGATGGCCAGCAACGCGACACGGCACTGCGGGTGGTTGCCCTGGTCCAGGAGAAATTCGACCTGCCGCTGGAAAGCCTGCGCTTCCATAACATGATGTCCAGCAAGTCCTGCCCGGGCAGCAGCCTGGACTACTCGCAGATTCTGGCCGAGGTGCAGAGCCTGCGCGAGCAGATAGCCAGCCAGAGCCTGGGGCGTGGCGTCACTGAACCGGAGGAGGGGCCCTTTCCCGGTGAGCAGGGTTATATCCTGCGCGACGCCATTGATGCGCTGTCACGCACGCCCAGGGGTACCGATCCGGCGGATGCCGAGTTGTCTCATGATGAGCAGGAGACGCTGTCCACCGACGGGCAAAGGGATCTGCCGGCAACTGCGCGCGGTCAGGGACTGACCCCCGGGCAACTGGCCGCGCTGCAGCCGCACCTGGTCAACCTCAGCGTGGGACGATTTACCAGCGAAGGCGAGGTCACGACTTCAGCGGCCGACGTCGATGCGATCTTCGAGGAGCATCTGGTCGAGGCCCTGGCCGTGGCGAAGCGCGAGAATCGCAAGCTGCGCGTATTGCTGTATGCCCATGGCGGCTTGATCTCGAAGTCCGGCGGTCTGGAAATTGCCCAGAAGCATGTGGCGTGGTGGCTGAGCAATGGAATTTATCCGATCTATTTCATCTGGCGGACCGGTTTCTACGAGACCATCGGCAGCCTGCTCAAGCGTGCCTGGCCGGGCGCGACTCGGGATTTGGCCGACTTCAGTTCGGACCTGCTGATCGAAGGCGCGGCGCGAGCCCTGGGCGGGGAAAGTATCTGGGGCGGGATGAAGTTCAGCGCCGAACGGGCTGCCGACCCGGTGGAGGGTGGCGGCTGGTACGTGGCCGGCAAGCTCAAGCAGTTTTGTGACGCTCATCCCGAGAGTGTCGAACTGCATGGGATGGGCCACAGTGCCGGGTCGATTTTTCATTGTCATTTCCTGACCGCCGCACACCACCTCAGAGTACCGAAATTCGCCACCCTGCAATTTCTCGCGCCAGCGGTGCGGGTCGATACCTTCAAGCAGCATCTGCTGGAGCTGCTGCACAAGGGCGAGGTGGCGGAGAAGATCACCATCTTCACCATGAAAAAGCAGTTCGAGAAAGACGACGATTGCGCCGGGGTTTATCGCAAGTCGCTGCTCTACCTGATTTTCAATGGACTGGAGGAAAAACGCAGCACGCCGATTCTCGGGCTCGAAGAGAGCCTGCGCGGTGATCCGCTGCTCAAGCAGCTGTTCTGCCTCGACGGCAAGAACAGCGGGCCGGGTGAAGTGATCTGGTCGCAGACAGCCGCGGACACCGGGCGCTCGGCCAGCCAGTCGACTTCCCATGGCGGCTTCGACGATGACCCGGTCACCATGAACAGCGCCTTGCTGCGCATTCTCGGTCTACCGGATGCCGGCAAGATCAACCCCTATCCGCGGGCCAAAGCGCTTTCTCAGGCAAGGGCCTGGACCGATGAAGTCGATTGGCCGGAAGGCTTCGAACAGTGGCGCCAGAATGCCTCGAGTGCACCGCCGCCACGCTACCCGGCGTCGCCGATTGCGGTCCAGGTCATCGGCTCCGCGGTGGCGGCAGCCGGTGGCCGGCGCATGGCGTTGTGCATCGGGATCAATGATTACCCCGAACCGGAGCATCGGCTTGCCGGTTGTGTCGCCGATGCGCAGATGTGGGCGCAATCCCTGAGCAGACGCGGCTTTTCGATCCAGATGCTGCTCAACGACCAGGCCACCCGCGAGGCGATCGATCGAAGCATTCGCGAGATGGTCACTGACTCGCGGGCCGGGGATGTCATCGTCATCCAGTATTCCGGCCACGGAACCTTTGTCGCCGACCTCAATGGCGATGAAGCCGATGGCAATGACGAAGCGCTGTGTCCGGTGGACTTTGCCACGGGCGCGCTGTACATCGACGATGACATCGCCGGGATCTTCGCCCGCTTGCCGGATGGGGTGAACCTCACCTGCTTCATGGACTGCTGTCATTCGGGCAGCAATACCCGTTTTGCGGTCGGAGGCGTCAACCAGCGACCACTGGGACGAGACGTTCGCAAGCGTTTCGTGCCGCCCACCGAGGAAATCAATCGCGCCCATGCGCTCTTTCGCCAGGCCCACGGCGGTACCTCCAGTGGCATGAACAGTGGCGGGGCGCAGCAGATGCGCGATGTCAAGTTCGCCGCCTGCCAGGACGATGAAGTGGCGTGGGAAAGCGACGGCCATGGCGAGTTCACCCTGCGCGCCACCCGGGTGCTCGACGAGGGCAGTCAGGTCACCCATGAGCAATTCACCCAGCGGGTGGTCAGCGATTTCGGCGCGCAAGCCCGTCAGCATCCCAAGCTCGACTGCAACGACAACGCCAAAGCCGCGGTGCTGCTGCAGCCGCTGCAGAACGTCAGCATGGCCGGGCCGGGGCGCCAGACAGAGGCTGACCATGCCGTGCTGATGCAGATCCTGCAGCAATTGCAGCAGCTGAACAGTCAACTGGGCAAGAGGTAATCGAGCGTGCCACAGGATCCCAAGCGCCCTGGCGAAGGGGTCGACTTCTGCCTGGCGGAGTCATTCGCCTGGATGCCGAGCCCACCCTATCAACGGCAACCCGCAGACCCGTTGTACCGACCGCTGCGGATCTATACGGTGGACCCTTCGGTGCGCCGCCTGGAAGGCGCCATCGGCACCCTCAATGTGCCTTTCGAACCACTGACCGTCGGCCCCTGCGGTGGTCTGTTCCGGGTCGAACATCGCAATACCCAGCTCGGCCTGGAGTATCGCCAGGCTGACCTGGATGAACTCAGTGTGCTGATCGCCAACGGTTATGAACCTTCGCCATCGGACCCGCGTTTTCACCAGCAGATGGTCTATGCCGTCAGCAGCAACGTCTACATGGCCTTCAAGCTGGCGCTGGGACGCGATCCGAGTTGGGGATTCGGCAATGACCAGCAACCCATGTCGCTGACCTTGCACCCGCATTACGGCGAGAACTGCAACGCTTACTACACCAAAGGCCGCCAGGGCGGCGAGATCCGCTTTGGCTATTTCAAGGCCAGCGCCACCCCCAGCGATCGATCACTGCCGGGCGGCTACGTCTTCACTTGCCTGTCCCACGACATCATTTCCCACGAAGTCACCCATGCGCTGCTCGATGGCCTGCGCCCTTGCTTCAGCCTGCCACTGAGTTCGGACGTGCCGGCCTTCCATGAAGCGTTCGCCGATCTGGTGGCGATTTTCCAGCACTTCAGCTACCGGGAAGTGCTGATCGCCTCGATCCGCCGGTGCAAAGGCAATCTGCTGCAAGCCAGCCTGCTGACTCAGCTGGCTCAGCAGTTTGGTCACACCACCGGCCAGAACGGCCCGCTGCGCAGCGCGATAGAGAGCAATATCGAGCAACCGCGACAGTACCAGCCGGACATGGAAGTGCACGAACTGGGATCGATTCTGGTCAGTGCGCTGTTCGAAGCCTTTGCGCAGATCTTCGAGCGCAAGATCGCACGTTACATCCGCCTTGCCACCAACGGCGCCGGAATACTCCCGCCTGGTGACATGCCCCACGACTTGCAGGTGCTGCTGGCAGAAAAGGCCAGTAAGCTGGCCCGCCAGTTCCTCACGATCTGCATCCGCGCCATCGATTATTGCCCGCCCACGGCGATCAATTTCGGCGACTACCTGCGGGCGCTGATCACCGCCGATCACGACGTGGTGCCGGATGACACATGGGACTACCGCGGAGCGATCATCGACAGCTTCCGGCGGCGCAATATTTACCCGCGCAACGTCACCAGCCTCTCGGAAGACGCCTTGTTATGGTGCCCGCCGCGGATACACCTGCCACCGGTGTCCGCTCTGGACTTTGCCTCCCTGCGTTTTGAAGGGGATCCGGCGCATTGCGCCAGTCCCCAGGAGCTGCGCCGCCAGGCCGGTGTGCTGGGGCTGTATGTGAGCAGGCCCGAACACCGGGCCGAGTTCGGCCTGGTTGCGGCGGATGACCCGCGTTTGCAAGGCGACAGCGTCAGCCTGCCGTGCATTCAGTCGATCCGCACCTCCCGGCGAGTCGGTCCCGATCAGAGCGTCACCTTCGACCTGGTGGCGGAAATCACTCAGCAGCGCCACGTAAAGGCCTGCGAACTGGGCCCGGCGTTTACCTATCAAGGCGGCTCGACCGTACTGCTCGGCCCCCGTGGCGAAGTACGCTATGTGATGTTGAAAGGCGTGACGGGCCGCGACCGACTGGAACGGCGGCGCCGATTCCTGATGAGCACCGAGGGCCAGAAATACTGGCGGGTCAGCCAGGACCGTTACATGCAGATCGACGAGGTGTTCCGCTTGGTGCATGGGGGGTAGGGCACATGAGTGAATGCAAAACCTGTGGCGAGGGGAGTTAAGCGGGCACCCAAGGAGCGAGCTTGCTCGCGATGATGGACGTTAACGATAACGCGTGTTTTCTGAATAAACGCGCCGGCCTTGAGTCCATCGCGAGCAAGCTCGCTCCTACAATTGATACCTAAAACCAGGCAATGCGCTTCATCAGTTGGACCACATTCCAAACAGAGGTAACGGCCATGCCATTCGTGCTCGAATCTCCCGCTTTTCCTGCCCAGGGTCCGATACCGTTGCTCTACAGCTGTGAGGGCAAGGATGTTTCTCCGCCCTTGACCTGGAGTGGTGTACCGTCAGGCACCCAGAGTCTGGCACTGATCATGGACGACCCGGACGCGCCAGATCCCGCGGCCCCCAGGATGACCTGGGTCCATTGGCTGCTCTATAACTTGCCCGCCGGGACAACCGGATTGCCTGAAGACCTGCACGCGCTGCCGCCCGGCACGCTACAGGGGCTCAACGACTGGCAGCGAGTCGGCTATGGTGG
Source organism: Pseudomonas sp. LBUM1658 (assembly GCF_059716055.1). Lineage (NCBI taxonomy): Bacteria > Pseudomonadati > Pseudomonadota > Gammaproteobacteria > Pseudomonadales > Pseudomonadaceae > Pseudomonas > Pseudomonas sp. LBUM1658. Next base: position 3,555,391 of record NZ_CP166798.1, on the reverse strand, counting down.
ACCTTGTCCGCCTATTGGCACCCATCGATATTTTCACAAGCTCTACGCGCTGGACACGGTCTTGCCGGACCTGAAGCTGCCCACCAAGGCCCAACTGGAAAGCGCCATGCACGGTCATGTATTGGCACAGGCGGAGCTGATAGGTACCTACCTTAAAACCCGGTGAGGGTTGAGCGTCGAGCACATTCCCTGTGGCGAGGGAGCTTGCTCCCGCTGGGGCGCGAAGCGGCCCTAAAACCTGCAAGTTGGTTCTGTCAGGCACACCGCATGTGCAAGCTTTACGACCGCTTCGCGGCCGAGCGGGAGCAAGCTCCCTCGCCACAAAATGTCATCAGACTGAAGAATCGCGTTAACCGACCGTTTCGTGACGATCAGCTTCCCGCCTGTTTATTCAACGCCTCTTCCGCCGCTGCGATTTCTGCCTGGCGCTTGATGATCATCTCGCCCATGGGTGGGCCCTGGAAGCGCCGGGCCTCAAAGGCGAACCAGACGATGGCGGTCAACACCAGAAAACCGATGGTGATGTACAGCGCCCAATCGTTCGGCGGCTGGATGCCGATGATGAAGATCAGCACCATGGAGAGGATCGAGAGGATGGCGAAGAATGAGTACAACCAGCGCCCCATGTTCCAAGGTCCCATGGTCGGCCACTTCGGGGTGCCATAGGTGAACAGGCCCAGCACGATGGGAATGATGAAAGAGAAGAACAGGAAGATCACCGTGCAGGAAACCACAATGGTGTACACCGGGGTTTCGCCGATCGATATCACGGAAGATCCCCAGACGAACAGCACTGCGAGCGTGGCGCCGGTCCAGATTGCTGCCACCGGGCTGCGATGCTTGGGTGAGACCTTGGCCAGTGCTGTCGAGCAGGGCAGGCCGCCGTCACGGGAGAACGCGAAAATCATCCGTGAGACCGAGGTCACGGTCGCCAACCCGCAGAGAAACTGCGAGATGAAAATCGCCAGGTACAGCGCCATCTTGACGGTTGGATTAACCTGCGTGTCCATCGCCCAGAAGAACACATTCCAGCCATGGGTTGCCGCCTCATCCATGCTTGGCAGCATCAACACAAACGAGCTGAGCATGAGCCAGCCAAACAGCAGCGACCAGACCACCGACATGACCATCCCGACCGGTACCGATATAGCCGCATTCCGGGTCTCCTCCGAGGTATGCGCGGAGGCGTCATAGCCGGTGATGGTGTAGATCGGCAAGAGCAGGCCAAGCATGAAAATCCAGCCATTGGAAACTTCTGGCCAGACGTTGCCACCGGTCTCGCCGGAATAGTTGCCGAAGGTCACCAACCGGATGAACTCATAGCTGGGTGCTGCGATCAGGCAAACGATGGTCAAGGCGATTGCCGTGGCGAAGATCAGATAGCCCGAGAAGTCAGTGAGCTTCGCGGTCAGGCCGATGCCGAAGTGGTTACATAAGGCCTGGATGCCGGTCAGGATGGCCAGAAAAATGACCCGTGTGGTGGTGTTGTCTTCCATTCCCAGAGCCGGTCCGAAGGCTCCGAAAAAGAAGTAATAGGTACCGACGTTTATTGCGCCGAGCACCGTCACCAGCCCCAGCAGATTGAACCAGGCCGTCAGCCAGCCGGTGAAGCGGTTACCGAGAATCGAGCCCCAGTGATAGAGCCCGCCAGCGGTGGGGTAGGCCGAAGAAATCTGCGCCATGGCCATGGCGAAAACCCCGGAGATCAGGCAGCCCAGTGGCCAGCCGATGCCGATCGCCGCGCCGCCCGCGCCCGAAGTGCCCTGTGCCAGTGAGTTGATGCCACCGGAAAGGATGCAGATGATCGAAAAGGAAATCGCAAAGTTGGAGAAAACCCCCATTCGTCGCGAGAGTTGCTGGGCATAACCCATGCTGTGCAACACCTTGACGTCATCGTCTTGCGGCGCGCTGGTGCCCGGTTGGCTTGCTGGACTCATGATGTGTGCCCTTTGTCAGGTTTTGATACGGGCCGAACTGATCGGCAGCTATCGTAAAACGAGGTAGGAGCCGCCGTAGGCTGCGACCTTGGTTTTTTGTAGGAGCTGAGCTTGCTCGCGATGGACTCAAGGGCGACGCGTTTATTCAGAAAACACGCGTTATCGTTAACGTCCATCGCGAGCAAGCTCCGCTCCTACAGACGCCCGTGGTAAGCCGCTGCGAAAATTTTTGCCACGCCATCCCGGGTCAATGGCAGCGGGTTGCCGCTGGCGGAGGGGTCGACAATCGCCATGTCCGCGATCAGCTCGGCCTGCCCGTCATCCACCCCCAGCTCAACCAATGTATGCGGCACGCCGATGTCCTTGCGCAGCTTGAGGACGAAGGCCAGGAAGCTGTCGAAGCCCGGGGAGGGCAGACGCAAATAGGCCGCCAGGCGAGTGATGCGTTCTTCGATGGCCGAGCGATTGAACTGCAGCACATAGGGCATGAAGGTGGCATTGGTCATGCCGTGATGGGTGTCGTACAGGGCGCCCACCGGATGCGAGAGCGCGTGCATCCCGCCCAGACCTTTCTGGAAGGCGGTGGCACCCATCGCGGCAGCCGCGAGCATTTGCGCGCGCGCCTCGAGGTCGGAGGGCATGTGTACCGCCCGTACCAGGGCATTGGCGACCAGGCGCATGCCTTCCACCGCGATACCGTCCGCCAGGGGATGAAAACCGGGGGCGCAGTACGCTTCCAGGCAATGGGAAAATGCATCCATGCCGGTGCCGGCGGTGACTTTTGCCGGCATGCCGACGGTGAGGGCCGGGTCACTGATGACCACCCGCGGCATCATCTTCGGGTGGAAGATGATGCGTTTGGTGTGGGTACGCTCATCGATGATCACCGCCGCACGGCCCACCTCGGAACCCGTCCCCGCGGTGGTCGGCACCGCGATGACCGGGGCGATGCGGGTTTCGTCGGCGCGAGTCCAGTAGTCGCCGATGTCTTCGAAATCCCAGACCGGTCGAGTCTGGCCGCTCATAAAGGCGATGAGCTTGCCCATATCCAGGCCGCTGCCACCGCCGAAGGCGACCACCCCGTCGTGTTTGCCTGCGCGCCAGGCGTCGAGCCCACCCGCCAGGTTGGCTTCGACCGGATTCGGCTTGAGGTCGCAAAACAGCGCTACGCCAAGGCCGGCGGCGCGCAAGGTGTCCAGCGCCGCCGTGGTGATCGGGACGCGTGCCAGGCCACTGTCGGTGACCAGCAACGGTCGCTGGATACCCTGGCTGCGACAGACCTCGGCCAGCTCGGCGATGCGGCCGACCCCGAAACGGATGCTCGTGGGGTAGTTCCAGTTTCCAGTCAGACTCATGTTCTACACCTCGTGGCGCAGATGGAAGGATTTGGCTCGGGTCAGATGCTCGTAGCCAAGGCGCGACAGGGTTACGCCGCGCCCGCTGTTCTTCACTCCGGTCCAGGCCAGGGCCGGGTCCAGATAGTCGCAGCGGTTCATGAAAACCGTGCCGGTGTCGATTTGGTTGCCCAGGTGTTCGGCGGCGGCGAGGTCTTGGGTCCAAATGGACGCGCTGAGCCCGAACTCACTGTCGTTCATCAAGGCGATGGCTTCGTCGTCGCTGGCCACCGGCATGATGCCGACCACTGGACCAAAGCTTTCCTCGCGCATGACTGACATTTGATGGGTAACGTCGACTAACACCTGCGGCGCGAGGTAGGCGCTGCCCGGCGCGTCTGCGGGAAAGGCCTTCGGATCGATCAGTGCCCTGGCGCCCTTGGACAGTGCGTCGGCGATCTGAACCCGAACGAATTCAGCAGCGCTCGGTGTGACCAGCGGGCCGAGGGTGGTGGCTTCGTCCAGTGGATTACCGAGCACGTATTGGCCCGTCAAGGAAACGAAGCGCTCGACAAAGGCCGGGTAGATTTTTTGATCGACATAGATGCGCTCGACGGCACAACAGCTCTGCCCGGAGTTGAAGAAGCTGCCGTCCACCAGATTTTCCACCGTGTGTTCGAGGTTCGCGTCTGCCCGTACATAGGCCGGGTCTTTGCCGCCGAGCTCCAGGCCCACACCGAGGAAACCTCCGACGGCCGCGTGTTCCATGGTCTTGCCGGCTTCGACCGAGCCGGTGAAGTTCACCTGCTGCACGCGTCCAGAGGCAATGGTCGCCCCGGTATAGACATGATTGAGCAGCAGGTTATGGAACAGCCCTTCAGGCAGATGGGCGCGGCGAAAGGCCTCGGCGAAGCGCTCGCCGACCAGCAGCGTTTGCGAAGCATGTTTGAGGATGACGCTGTTGCCGGCCATCAGCGCCGGAATGATCGTATTCACTGCCGTCAGGTAGGGGTAATTCCAGGGAGCGATGACCAATACCGTACCCAGCGGCTCGCGTTTGATACAGCGCCGAAAACCCGCGATAGGCGTGGGTTCAAGCGCTGCCAGCGCTTCAGGCGCAATGGCGATCATATGGCGGGCACGCTCTTCAAACCCGCGCAGTTCGCCAGCGCCAAAGCGCACCGGGCGGCCCATCTGCCAGGCCAGTTCCGGCACGATTTCAGCCTTCATGGCAAGCATCGCGTCCACCGCGGCGCTACAGAAGGCGGCGCGTTCGCTCAGTGGCCGGCGTTTCCATTGTGCCTGGGCAGCTTCGGCAGCCGCCAGCGCCTGGTCGATCTGTGCAGCATCGGCGCAGCGGCGTTCGGCGTAGACCCGGCCATCGACCGGTGAGATGAGTTGAATCATCGAAGTCATGCTGTTCTCAATAGCGCTCGAAACCGCGCTGCAGTTCCCAGTCGGTAATCCGCCGGTCGTACTCTTTCTGCTCCCATTCGGCGGTGTGCACGTAGTGGTCGATCACTTCATCACCGAACGCCTCGCGCAACATGCTCGAGGCCCGGAGCGCGGCGCAGGCGTCGCGCAGAGTCTTCGACACTTCCGGCAAGTGTTCATCGAGGTAGGCATCGCCCTCGAAGGGCGGCGCGAGGTTGAGCTTCTCGTCGATACCGGCCAGGCCCGCGGCGATCAAGGCGGCGAAGGCCAGATAAGGGTTGAGGTCGGCGCCGCCGATGCGGCATTCGATGCGGATGGCTTTGCTGCCTTCCGCGCACAAACGAAAGCCGGCGGTGCGATTGTCCCGACTCCATACCGCCCGGGTCGGCGCAAAGGTTCCGGCCTGGAAACGCTTGTAGGAATTGATATAGGGCGCGAGAAAACAGGTGATGTCGTTGGCGTATTTGAGCTGCCCGGCCACCCAGGCGCGCATCAGCTTCGACATGCCAAACTCGGCCTTGGGATCGAAGAACAGCGGCTTTTTGCCATTTTTGTCCCACAGCGAATTGTGCACATGACTGCTGGAGCCGGCGGCGTCATAGCGCCACTTGGCCATGAAGGTGATCGCCTTGCCCTGCAGTTGCGCGATCTCCTTGCAGGCGTGCTTGATGATGACGTGGTGGTCGGCCATGGTCAGCGCATCGGCATAGCGGATGTTGATCTCTTCCTGGCCCGGGCCCCATTCACCCTTGGAGTTCTCCACGGGAATGCCGGATGCCTGCAGATGCTTGCGAATCGCCCGCAGCACCGGCTCCTCGCGGGTGGTCTGGAGGATGTTGTAATCCTCGATGTAGTGGCCGGCGGTCTTCGGCTTGTGGTAATTGCGCTCGTGGATGGCCTGATAACTCTCGTCAAACAGATAGAACTCCAGCTCCGAGGCGAACATGCCGGTGTAACCGCGCTCGCGCAGGCGCTCGATCTGCTTTTTCAGGATCGCCCGTGGGCTGTGGGGCAGGTCGCGTCTGTGGTGGTGATCGAGCACGTCGCAGAGCACCAGCGCCGTGCACGTAAGCCAAGGCACGCGCCGCAGCGTGGCCATGTCGGGTTTCAGCACAAAGTCGCCATAACCTTTGCTCCAGCTGGCAGCGGCGTAACCCGGCACCGGTTCCATGTCGATGTCGTCGGCCAGCAAGTAATTGCAGCAGTGGGTTTCTTCATGGCCGCTGTCGATGAAAAACTCGACCTGGAATCGCTTGCCGACCAGTCGTCCCTGCATATCGACCATGCACACCAGCACCGTATCGATCTCGCCGGAGGCAGCGGCGCGCTTGAGTTGTTCGAAAGTCAGGAGGGGCTCGGTCATCACGTCAGTCCTGCGTGAAATGTTTGGGCCTGTTTGAATTTTCGGATATACGCAGATCCTGTACGCCTGCAGCCGCTAATGGCCGGATGTACGCAATACCTGTAGGAGCTGGCGTAGCCTGCGATTTTTCGATCTTCCCGCAGATCAGCGGTGAGCCCGGAAAGATCGCAGCCTGCGGCAGCTCCTACACCGCCCGCATACCACGGAATCTGAGCTACCCCTAGCTTAGACTACTGCTGCTATGCGCAAGTCTCGGCGAGCGAAACCTGGGTGCTATATTGAAATTCAAGAGCGGGCTGCCGGTTGCATCCCGGGAGTGGCACCATGAGTGAATTCGTCAAGGTCGCCTGCGTGGGCGATATCCAACCGGGTACCGGCAAGACGGTGAACCTGGGGGGAACGCCTGTCGCGCTGTTCAATGTCGATGGCCAGTATTTCGCCATTCATAACACCTGCCCGCACGAGGACGGTCCTCTGGGAGAAGGCACGCTGTGTGGCAGCGTCGTGACCTGTCCCTTTCATGCCTACGAGTTCGATGTGATCAGTGGCGAATGCCTCACGGAATCGGCCTATCACGTCGAGCGGTTCGAGGTTCGGGTGGACGGTAATGACATTCTGCTGCGGGAGGCGGGGGATGCTTGATGCGCGCTAGGCGGCCTGACAGCCGGCCTGTTTTCTGGCGTACGCGATGCCCTTGTAGGAGCTGCCGCAGGCTGCGATCTTTTGATCTTGATTCTCGGCAATCTGCAGAACCGCCAAAAGATCGCAGGCTGCGCCAGCTCCTACGCCGACCGTGATTGGCAGAAAGATCTGCACAATGCCGGCAATCACCGTGTTCGGCATAGATCTGCCGAATACACACTATCCCCGTAGGAGCTGCCACAGGCTGCGATCTTGACGATCTCGCACGCGCCGCGAGATAAAGGGATGGAGTATAGTTAAAAAAGTCGAATCGTCCTGCCAGCAGCAGGAGGAGTCAGCGATGAGTACTGACAATGCCAGGATCCGCGAACTCAGCGGCCAGGCGTACAAATACGGTTTCGTCTCCGATCTCGAGAGCGACACGGCACCGCGCGGACTCAACGAAGACGTCATCCGCCTGATCTCGATGAAGAAGAATGAGCCGCAGTGGCTGCTCGACTGGCGCTTGAAGGCCTATCGCCACTGGCTGACGATGCGCGAGCCCAGCTGGCAGAATGTCCACTACGAGCCCATCGACTACCAGAACATCATCTATTACTCGGCGCCCAAGCCGAAAACGCCAGGGCCCAATAGCCTGGACGAGGTCGATCCCGAGCTGCGGGAGATGTTTGGCAAGCTCGGCATCTCGCTTGCCGAACAGGAGCGCCTGACGGGCGTCGCGGTGGATGCCGTGGTCGATTCGGTCTCGGTGGCGACCACCTTCAAGCACAAGCTGGCCGAGGTCGGAGTGATCTTCTGCTCCTTCTCCGAAGCCGTGCAGAACCATCCGGAGCTGGTACGCAAATACCTGGGATCGGTGGTTCCCTACAGCGACAACTTCTTCGCCACGCTGAATTCGGCGGTGTTTTCCGACGGTTCCTTCTGCTATATACCCAAGGGTGTGCACTGCCCAATGGAGCTGTCGACCTACTTTCGCATCAACGCCGCCGATACCGGCCAGTTCGAGCGCACGTTGATCGTCGCAGAGGAGGGCGCCTACGTCAGCTACCTGGAGGGCTGCACCGCGCCGATGCGCGACAATAACCAGTTGCACGCGGCGGTGGTCGAACTGGTCGCGCTGGATAACGCGCGGATCAAGTACGCCACGGTGCAGAACTGGTACCCGGGCGATGCGCAGGGGCGCGGCGGCATCTTCAACTTCGTTACCAAGCGCGGCAAATGCGCAGGCGCGCACTCGAAGATCTCCTGGACTCAGGTCGAGACCGGGTCCGCCATCACCTGGAAGTATCCGGGGGTAATTCTCCAGGGCGACTATTCGGTCGGCGAGTTCTATTCGGTGGCCCTGACGGCCAACCACCAGCAGGCGGACACCGGCACCAAGATGATCCACATCGGCCGGCACACCCGCAGCACTATCCTGTCCAAGGGAATCAGCGCCGGCCATGGGCAGAACACCTACCGCGGCCTGGTGAAGATCCAGAAGGGCGCGACCGGTGCGCGCAACCATACGCAGTGTGACTCCCTGCTGCTGGGCAGCCAGTGTGGCGCCCACACCTTCCCCTATGTCGAGGTGAAGAACCCGAGTGCCCAGGTCGAGCACGAGGCCTCCACCTCGAAGATCAGCGATGAGCAGCTGTTCTACTGCCGCCAGCGCGGCATCAGCGCAGAGGACGCGGTGCCGATGATCGTCAACGGCTTCTGCCGCGAGGTGCTCAAGGAACTGCCGATGGAGTTCGCGGTGGAAGCCCAGAAACTCCTGGGCGTGAGCCTGGAGGGCTGCGTGGGCTGAGGCCCGGGGTGGAGCATGCTCGAGATCAATGATCTGCACGCCAGCGTCGAAGGCCGTGAAATCCTGCGGGGCATCACGCTGCGGGTCGCCGCCGGCGAGGTGCATGCGATCATGGGGCCGAACGGCTCCGGCAAAAGCACCCTGGCCCAGGTGCTGGCGGGACTCGACACCTATGAGGTCAGCGGCGAGGTGCTCTACGAAGGCCGGGATCTGCTCGGCATGCCGGCGCAAGAGCGGGCGGTCGCCGGTATCTTCCTCGCATTTCAGTACCCGGTGGAGATCCCCGGCGTCGGCAACCTCTATTTTCTGCGTACGGCCCTCAACGCCGTGCGCAAGCAGCGCGGGCTCGAGGAGCTCGACGCGCTGGATTTTCTCGCGCTGGCCAAGGAGCGCATGGCGCTGGTTGAAATGGACCAGAGTTTCATGAACCGCTCGGTCAATGTCGACTTTTCCGGTGGCGAGAAGAAGCGCAACGAAATTTTCCAGATGGCGATTCTCGAACCCAAACTGGCGATCCTCGACGAGACCGACTCGGGCCTCGACATCGACGCGCTGCGGATAGTCGCGGCGGGCGTCAACGCGCTGCGAAACAAGGATCGTGCGCTACTGATCATCACCCACTACCAGCGACTGCTCGACTACATAGTCCCCGATCGCGTGCACGTCATGGCCAACGGCCGGATCGTCCAGTCCGGCGGCAAGGAGCTGGCCGTCGAGCTCGAGAAGCATGGCTATGGGAGCTACGAACAGGCGCCGCCCGTGGCCGGAGCTACACCATGAATACGCAGGCCCGCGTAGCGTTTCTCGCGCAGCTTGAGCCCAGGGCCAACGACCGGGAACCTGCCTGGCTGCGGGAATTGCGCAGCGCAGCGTTCCAGTGGGTGGCCGAGCACGGCTTTCCTACGGCCAAGGACGAGGCCTGGAAGTACACACGGGTCGCGCCCATCCTGGAAACCCCTTTCCAGCCAGCCAGGCCGGGCGCGAGCCGGGGCCTGTCCGACGCCAGCATCGAGCGGCTCATCGGCAACTACGGCGGCCCGCGACTGGTATTCGTCAACGGCTATTTCGCTGCTGAGTTTTCGGTGCTTGCGGCGCTCCCCCCAGATTCCCGGGTGACCCATTTCGCGACGCTGCTGCGTGCCGACAGCGGGACGCTCGAAGCGCCGTTCTCCCATGCATTCCGCACGCAGCCGCAGGCGTTCACCGCGCTCAATGCGGCCCTCGCCGAGGACGGAGCCCTGGTGCAGATACCCGCTCACACGACGGTCGAAGAGCCGATCCATCTGGTGTTCCTCTCGGTCCCGGGCGCCACGCCACTGATAACCCATCCACGGGCATTGGTGCGGGTGGGCGCAGGGAGCCGCGCGACCCTGGTGGAAAGCCACCTTGGCGGCGAAGGCGAGGTCTACCTCAGCAATGCCGTCAGCGAGGTGGTACTCGACGCAGGTGCTGCGCTCGAGCATTATACACTACAGAACGAGAGCTCGGCAGCGTTCCATATCGCGCTGCTCAGCGTACGCCAGGCCCAGGGCAGCCACTTTGCCGCGCATTCCTGGGTACTGGGCGCGGCGCTGGCGCGGCAGGAGGTGCGGGTCGCGCTCGAGGGGCCCGGCGCCGAGGTTGCCCTGAACGGCCTGTACCTGCCACGGGACAAGCAGCATCTGGACAACCAGACCACTATCGAGCACCTGGCACCGCGCTGCACCAGCCGCGAACTCTATAAAGGCGTGATCGATGGTCGCGGGCATGGGATCTTCGACGGGCGAATCATCGTGCACCCGGGGGCGATGAAGACCGATGCCAGTCAGACCAACAAGAATCTCTTGTTGTCGGAGGTGGCCCAGGTCAACACCCAGCCACGGCTGGAAATTTTTGCCGATGACGTCAAGTGTGCCCACGGTGCCGCCGTCGGCCAACTGGATGAGCAGGCGCTTTTCTACCTGCGCTCGCGGGGAATTTCCCTGGCGGCGGCGCGGTCGATGCTGACCTTTGCGTTTGTCAGCGAGATGCTCGAACTGATTGACCTGGAGCCGCTGCGGGCCCATGTGGAGCAACTGGTCAGCGCGCAGTTGCGCAGCCTCGAGGTGTCGCCATGAGTGATATCGAAAGCAGCCTTCATGCGCTACCGAAACAGCTCGACCCTGGGTCAGGCTACGACGTCGAGCGGGTGCGCCAGATGTTTCCGATCCTCTCCCAGCAGATCTATGGCAAGCCGCTGGTTTACCTCGACAGCGCTGCCACCAGCCAAAAGCCGCTGGCGGTGATAGAAGCGATGTCGCACTTCTTTTTGCAGGAGAACGCCAACGTGCACCGTGGCGTGCACTACCTCTCGGTGCGCGCTACCGAGGAGTACGAGAAGGCTCGGGCCAAGGTCCAGGGCTTCCTCAATGCCGAACTCGTCGAAGAGATCGTCTTCGTCCGCGGCACCACCGAAGCGGTCAATCTGGTGGCGCAAACCTATGGCAAGGCGCAGCTCCACGCGGGTGACGAGGTGCTGATCAGCGCCATGGAGCACCATTCGAACATCGTGCCCTGGCAGATGCTTTGCGAGCAAACCGGTGCCCGGTTGCGGGTGGCCCCCATCGATGACAATGGCGAGCTGCTGCTCGATGAGTTGGAACGGCTGATCGGGCCCAGGACCCGGCTGGTGGCCGTGACCCATGTCTCGAATGTGCTCGGCACCATCAACCCGATCCGGCGCATTGTCGAACTCGCCCATGCCCGGGGCGTACGGGTGCTGGTCGACGGAGCCCAGGCGGCCCCCCACCTCGAGAAGGTCGATGTGCGCGCACTGGGCTGCGATTTCTACGCGCTGTCGGGCCACAAGATGTACGGTCCCACCGGTATCGGCGTGCTCTATGGCCGCCACGAGCTGCTCGAAGCCATGCCGCCTTACCAGGGCGGCGGCGACATGATCCTCTCGGTCAGCTTCGAGAAGACTATTTATAACAAACCGCCGTACCGGTTCGAGGCGGGCACGCCGAACATGGCCGGGGCGATTGGCCTCGGCGCCGCGATCGAGTTCATCCGCGCCCTGGGGCCGCAGGCGATCGCCGCCCACGAGCAAAGCGTGCTGGCCTACGCGACGAAGGCACTGACGGCGGTGCCCGGCCTGAAGTTGATCGGCACCGCGGCTGAGAAAGTCGGGGTCCTCTCATTCATCCTCGACGGCATCCATCCCCACGATATCGGTACCATCCTCGACCGCGAGGGGATCGCCATACGCACCGGGCACCACTGCGCACAGCCCCTGATGAAGCGCTTCGGTGTAGCCGCCACTGCCCGCGCCTCGCTCGGCTGCTACAGCACCGAGCAGGATATCGATGCGCTGGTGGCCGGCCTGGCCAAGGTCCAGGAGGTGTTCCGATGAGCGGCGACGAACTGCGCGACCTCTATCAGGATGTGATCATCGACCACGGCAAGCGCCCGCGCAATTTCCGCAAACTCGAGGACGCTACCGGCACGGCGGAGGGCTTCAATCCGCTGTGCGGCGATCAGCTGAGGATTTATATCAAGGTCGCGGATGGCGTGATCGAGGACATCGGCTTCCAGGGGGTCGGCTGCGCCATCTCCCAAGCCTCGGCATCCTTGATGACCCTGGCGGTCAAGGGGCAGACGCCGGAGGAGGCGCTGGCACTCTTTGTCCGCGTGCATACGCTGCTCACCGAAGGCCCAAACGCCAGGGTGACGCCCGGAGAGCTCGGCAAACTCGCGGTGCTTTCCGGGGTATGGGAGTTTCCGGTGCGGGTCAAGTGCGCCACCCTGGCCTGGCACACCCTGCGCAGCGCCCTCGACGGCAGCGCCCTCGAAGGAAGTGGCCGGCAGGTTACGACGGAGTAAGCCATGACAGCCGATCCAGCCATCCCCAACATCCGCCTCAGCGACTCGGCGCAGCAAATCCTCGGTGCCGCCCTGGCGGATGGCAGCGCGGACTCGGTGCGACTCAGGATCGACGAGGGCTTCGCCCATGAGTTTCTGTTCGAGCCCGGCGTCGAGGGCGATATCGTCGTCGAAACCGACTACGGCATCAGGCTGCTGCTCGATCCCGCCAGCGCAGGGCGAGCCGATGGCCTGTCGATCGACTTTGCGTATGAACTGCAGGGCGCCGGCTTTCGTTTCGACAACCCGAACCAGCCTGGCCATCCCCAACCGATCGAGCTCACGCGGGACTGCGCGGCGACCCTGATTCCCCATGGCGACCGGCTGCAGCTTATGCGCGGCGAGCGCGTGCTGGTGACCCAGGCACTTGGTGGCAGCATCACGGTGCAGATCGCCGGCGGCCGGCTGGCACGGATCGCCGCCGAGGACGCCGATGCCCTGGGGCTGAAGGCTCGCCAGTCTCAGCCCCAGCCCCAGCCGGCGCTCAGCGGCGCCTTCGACATCCAGCAGGTGCTGGACATGCTGCGCACCGTCTACGACCCGGAGATTCCGGTCAATGTGGTCGATCTCGGGCTGATCTACCAATGCCAAGCTTCGCCGCTCGCCGACGGCAGCCAGCGCGTCGAGATCAAGATGTCCATGACCGCGCCCGGTTGCGGGATGGGGGACCTATTGAAGGAGGATGCGCGCGTCAGGGTCCAGAGCATTCCCGGAGTCAGCCAGGTCGAGGTGGAAATCGTCTGGGAGCCGCCCTGGGATCAAAGCCGCATGTCCGATGCCGCCCGTCTGCAACTTGGCCTATTGTGAGGAGCCCATTGTGAGGAGCCAGCCATGAGCAATCGACTCGCCAAAGAAACTTCGCCCTATCTGCGCCAGCACGCAGAGAACCCCGTCGATTGGTATCCCTGGGGCGAGGAGGCGTTCCAGCGTGCGCTCGACGAGAACAAACCCATCCATCTGTCGCTGGGTTACGCCGCCTGCCACTGGTGCCACGTGATGGCCCACGAGTCGTTCGAGGATCCAGAGGTTGCGCGGCTGATGAACGAGCACTTCATCAATATCAAAGTCGATCGCCAGGAGCGGCCTGACCTTGACGACATTTACCAAAAAATCGTCCAGATGCTGGGGCAGGGCGGCGGTTGGCCATTGACGGTGTTCCTCACGCCACAGCGCGAGGCGTTCTTCGGCGGCACCTACTTCCCGCCGCAGGAGAGCTATGGTCGGCCTGGATTCAGCCAGCTCCTGCTCGGGGTGAGCGAGGCCTGGCAAACTAACCGCGAAGCGCTGCGGCAGAACGTCGAACAGTTCCTCCAGGGATATCGCGCCATGGACACGCAAATGCTCGAGGGCGACACGCCATTGGATCCAGACCAGCCGGCCGCCGCCGCCCGGTTGTTTGCCAGGAACACCGACCCGGTGCACGGTGGCCTGGGCAACGCACCGAAGTTTCCCAACGTGGCCTGCCATGATCTGGTCCTGCGTGTCTATCAGCGCCTGCGCGAGCCGGACTTGCTGCACTCCCTGGAGCTGACCCTGGATCAGATGGCCGCCGGTGGGCTCTACGATCACCTGGGCGGCGGTTTCGCCCGCTACTGCGTGGATGAGCGCTGGGCCGTACCGCATTTCGAAAAGATGCTCTACGACAACGGCCAGTTGGTGAAACTCTATGCCGACGCCTATCGCGCAACCGGCAAGCCTGCCTGGCGACGGGTGTTCGAGGAGACGATCGAGTACTGCTTACGTGACATGACGCACCCGGAGGGCGGTTTCTACGCCAGCGAGGACGCCGACAGCGAGGGTGAAGAAGGCAAGTTCTATGTGTGGACACCCGCGCAGATGCAGGCCGTCCTCGGCGAGCCGGACGCCGAACTGGCCTGTCGGGCCTACGGTGTAAGCGCCAGCGGCAACTTCGAGCATGGCAGCACTGTGCTGCATTGCGCAGCCGCACTGGACCCGGAGCAACAAGTGCAACTGGCGGGCCTGCGCGACAAGTTGTTGGCAGCGCGGGCCCGACGCGTTCGTCCGGGATGTGACGAGAACATCCTTACTAGCTGGAACGCATTGATGATCCAGGGTCTCTGCGCCGCCTATCAGGCGACCGGCACCACGACCCACCTGGACGCCGCGCGGCGCGCCGCCGATTTCATTCTGGACCATCTCTCGACTCCCGAGGGTGGCTTGTACCGGGCCTGGCGGGAGGGCACGGCAAAGGTTCCAGGCTTTCTCGAGGACTACGCCTTCCTCGCCAACGCCTTACTCGATCTCTACGAGTGCGACTTCGAGCAGCGTTATCTCGAACGCGCCACCCAGCTGGTCGAGCAGATTATCGAGAAATTCTGGGAAGACGGTGGACTCTATTTCACCCCCAGCGATGGCGAGCCGCTGGTGCACCGGCCACGGGCGCCCCAGGACAATGCCTGGCCGTCGGGCACCTCGACCAGCGTGTTCGCATTCCTGCGACTCTTTGAGCTGACCGGCCGTGAGCTGTACCGCGAGCGTGCCGAGCAGGTGTTTGCCATGTACCGCGCCGCCGCCGCGCAGAATCCGTTCGGCTTCGCCCATCTGCTGGCAGCGCAGGACTTTGTCCAGCATGGCCCGATCAGCATCGTCATCGCAGGCATTCGTGCCACCGCCAGCGCCTTGGTGGCGCGTCTGCAGCGGCGCTACCTGCCGGCCCGTGTCCTGGCTTTTGCCGAGGATGTGCCCATCGGCGTTGGCCAGCAGACGCTCGCCGAACAAACCTGCGCCTATGTTTGCCGCAACCGCACCTGCCAAGGCCCTGTAACCAGCGCCGCGCAGCTCGTAGAGCGCTGCCTGGAGTGAAGGGCGAGAACTGAATCACACCTGCAACTCGAGGAGACAAAGATGGGAAGCAAGAGCGCGCGCATCACCTACCAACGTATCAAACAACAACACCCGGATTACTTTGTCGCTGTGGATGCCCTGGGTGCCGCGGTGCGCCATGCGGGCCCGCTGGACGAGCAAGTCGTCCAGCTGATCCAGCTCGGCGCCGCGGCGGCTATCCGCTCCGAGGGCGCGGTGCACAGTCACACCCGACGGGCGCTGGAAGCAGGCGCCAGCACAGAGCAGATCCATCACGCGCTGATCTCACTGACCAGCACCATTGGTTTCCCGACCGTCATTGCGGCCATTAGCTGGGCGGACGATGTGATAGAAAGGGGAAACAAGTCTGACCTTGAATAAATACGAGACTGGCGCTGGGCCTTGTCGGAGGTTTTCATGAATAGGTTATCGTCCATAAGTCTGTGCCTCACCTTGTCGCTTGCCTGCTCCCAGGGCTGGGCGGAAACGGTTGTGCCCATGAAGGGCCAGACTTCGCAGCAAATCCAGCTGGACATCACCGACTGTCAAGCCGTGGCTGCCAGCCAGAGCTCCGCGACCGCGCCGCCTCCTTCCGGGGGCAGGCTTCGTGGCGCTGCCGTTGGCGCCGCTGCCGGGGCGGCTGGGGCGCAGGTCCGAGGACGTCAGCATGACGAGTTTTATGATCGTGTCGATGACGACGTGAAGCAGGACTATCGCCAGAATCGCGCCCGGGAAACCGCAGCGGCTGGAGCCGTGGTGGGTGGTGCGCGCCAGCGTCAGGAACGCCGGGAGCAGCGCAACACCAGTGCGACGACCAGTGCCACGGCTTATACCAGTTGCCTGCAGGGGCGGGGGTATCAGGTTAACCCTTGAGCCTGCGGTCTGAGGTGAAATGGGGCGGGGATTCGACAGCCTTTATGTCGAACTCCTGTTTCAGACCCACTCAGAAAGAACAGAGCTATAACCATGAATGAGCACAAGCGTGACCTGTTGGAGCAGGTACTGATCGCCCATGGTGGCCTCGAACGCTGGAACAGCTTCAGCACCGTTCGCGCCACCCTGGTGACCGGCGGCTTGCTGTGGGGCATGAAAGGGCTGACGCAGGACAGCACACCACGCCAGATGACCGTCTGGTTGCATGAGCAGAGAGCCTCGGTGATGCCTTTCGGGGCGCTTGATCAGCTTACCGCCTTCACGTCGGATCGAATCGCCATCGAAAAGACTGACGGGCAGGTGGTGGCCGAACGCCTGGCGCCACGGGAGTCCTTTCGTGGCCACGGGGAGACGACCCCCTGGGATCCACTTCAGCGGGCGTACTTCAACGGTTATGCGCTCTGGTCCTACCTGACCATGCCCTTCCTGTTCACCTTGCCGGGTGTCGATACCGAGGAGATCGCGCCCTGGCAAGAGGGGGCCCAGCTATGGCGCCGGCTGCGGGTGCGCTTTCCCGAGAGCATCGCTACCCACTGTGTGGAACAGGATTTCTATTTCGGCGAGGACTACCTGCTTCGTCGCCACGACTACAACGTGGATGTGAGTGGTGGCCTGCCTGCCGCCCAGTACGTTCATGACTACGTAGAAGTGCAGGGGCTGCGCATGCCCGGCAAGCGACGGGCCTATCGGCGCGGGGCGGACGGGCAGGCCGTCAAGGATGAGTTGCTGGTGGCTATCGACCTCAGCGAAATCGGCTATTCGTAGCGCATTGCGCAAATGGCCACGAGCATTCCTGACCCTCTTTAACGGCCTGGTGACTGGAAGGAAAACTGCTATTTTCTGCTATTCACCAGGGACCACTCCGGGTCGATTACGGATGGGCCAGTCCAGGCTATCTACTACGTCGCCACACCTTGAGGTAATCGACCCTGAAGGTGGAGGGCAGGTCGGCATCGTCGACCACGCCGAACCAATTCCACATGGCTTCGCTGTCAAAGACGATCTGCATCGGGAAGAAGAAGTGGGTGTTCTTCGCTTCCCTGACCAGTACCCCGTCGACGTACCAGCGCAGGGTGTCGGGTTGCCAGTCAAAGCCGTAGACGTGGAATGTGCTTGCCAGGCGCCATGGGCTGATCCAGTTGCTGCCATCGCTTAAATGCTCGGTACTCTGTGGCGTGGCCCAAACGTGGGCGTTCATGTTGTACAGGCGGTCGAAGGCGCCGTTTTTGGTCTTGCCGCCGATTTCGAATATGTCGATTTCCGTGGCGTTGTCGGCAAGCCCTGTCCACGCTAGCCAGAACGCGCTGGAGCCGGCCGAGTTCATGGGCTTGGCGCGGGCCTCGTAGTAGCCGTAAGCACTGCGCTCGATAGTGCGGACCATCGCTGAGGTGTAGTCCTTGTAGCCCAGGCGGACGTACTTGTCCGGCAAGATTTCCTTACGGAAGAAGATATTCAGGTTGCCATTGTTTACGGTCGCATTGTTCGGCGTGAACAGCGCCGGTTTACGACCGAGTGACTCGGTGCCCATGGCATTGTTGACGTGCCAGCGGCTGGCATCAAGGGCAGCGCCGTCGAAGTCGTCGGAAAACTGCCGGTCCAGAATCCATTGGCCGCTATTGGCCTGATCGGACAGCGGCAGATTGACGTTGGTCTGTTTCGGTACGCTGCCCAGCGGGCCGACGCGGGTCCAGGAATTGGCTTGCTTGGGGATGGCGACGGACCATTTGTCCGCCAGGTACTGAAACACGCTTTGGCGCTCGTCCTGGGAGACCAGGGGACGGTCGTACACCAGGACTTCCGCGATGTCGCCGCGCAGATGTTCAGAGCTGCCGACCACGTTTCGCCCCACCGCGTAGGGGCCTATGGGCACATCGTTGAGCTCCAGGAAGGAAAGGGTCGAATCGTAGGCGCTGGGCTGTTGCACGCTAATGCCGAAATTCGGTGCCACGTTGTCGTTATCGGCGATCTGCGGGCGCGAGCTGAACAGCCGCTGCCAGGTGTCGCCGCCGGCTTGCTCGGTCAGTCGACGTGAGACGATCAATACGGTAACAGGGCCTTTTGCGGCGCGGATCGTCTTGCCAAGAAACGCCGAAGCACCAGCCAAACGCACCACCGAGTGGCCATTCATGGCGTTTGCCACCCGTTGCGGGCGCGAGGCGACTGCAGCATCGTCTACGGTTGCGTCGTTGGACTTGCCGGACTTGTCGTGCCACCGCTGGAGACGGTTCTGAGCGTCGAGGGTCATTTTCGACGAGTCGGCAGCATCGAGCCACAGCACCAGACCGGTGGCGAGCGGACGGGGAGCAGGGGCTGCGATCGCGTAACAGGCAATCGATGCCAATAGGCCTACCAGCAAAAAATCCCTGAGCATGTGCATCCCCTGGGTGCAATGGAGAACTTGCGCGTCACCGCATCAAGGCCAGTAATTCGGGTTGGGAGCGGTAGCCATGCGGGTTACTCGACTCCATCGCCAGGTGTCGACGATCATCTGCATCAGGTCGCGCTGCGCGAACCAGCCAGATGTGGTTGTCTTCCAGGCGCAAGGAAAGAATGAGGGCTCTGCGATCGATGGATTGCAGTCGACTCAGGGGGCCTTGCGCAATGTTTTCAGGCACGCATAGAGATAGCGCAGGATCGGTTTGCCGTTGGCGAAGATCAGCGCTTGCCAGGAATGCTCAAGCATCTGTCTGAACACCCTAATCACCTGCGCATGTTCGCCGAGTCTGGAAAACGCATTGAGAAAGTCGGTGTGGTTGCCCAGCACGAAATCGATCCGTTGCTGCTTGCTTAGCTGCGCGCCGTAGCGTGCGAGGTATAGCTCGATGAATTTGACTTTGTGCGGGTAGTATTTGTGCGGTTGCGCGGTCATGTTGCCGCGATCTACCCCGCGCGTAATCAGTACCTGCGGCATCGTGTGAATCTCCCAGCGCTCGGCGATCCGCGTCCATAGCAAGCGGTCTTCGGCAAAGTGAATGGACGGATCGAAACCGCCCAGGGCCACAATGACCTCGCGCACCACCACCACACCGGACGTACCATTGATTACGTTGCGGTAGATGAAATCGCTGAAGTGCTTGCCGCCCTTGCGTCGATCTTCCAGCTGCCGGGTTCCGTCGCTGAACTCGCTCATCTGGTAGCAATCGATGAGCCCGACCGGGTGCCCCAGGCGCCAGAGTTCGGCATAGAGCGCCAACTGCTTTTCCAGTTTTTGTGGATGCCATTGGTCATCGGCATCGAGGAATGCAATAAAGGTTTCTTTGGCACGCAAGATGCCCCTGTTCCGCGCGCTGCCCGGCCCCTCATTGGCCTGCTGCAATAGCGTCAGGGGGAAGGGCGCGGCATAGTCCCTGACAATTTGCGGACCAGGATCGGTGGAACCATCATCGATCACGATAACGTTATCGGGCAGCCGGGATTGATGGCTCAGCGACTCCAGCGTCTTTTGAATGGTGGCAGCGGCGTTGTACATCGGAATGACTACACATACCGACTGGTAGATGTCGTTTGACACGTGCTTTTCTCCTCGGAAATTGCGTTGGCAGGTACGCCGTTGAGCACGATGCTGTCACTAGGAATGTTGCGCTTTCGGCGGCAACGATGGGCAATGTTCTCGGTACCAGGCCATCGGATAGCTGCCGGGTTTCTGCACTTCTCCATTGATGTATAACGAACGGTAGGCGATCAGACTCAGGCTAAGGTCATTGTGCGTTACCGCATCAAGGCCAGTAATTCGGGTTGGGAGCGGTAGCCATGCGGGTTACTCGACTGCCATCGCCAGGTGTCGACGATCATCTGCATCAGGTCGCGCTGCGCGCACCAGCCCAGATCACGCCCTGCCTTGCTGGGGTCGGCCCAGCATTCGGCGATATCGCCGGCGCGGCGCGGGGCGAATCGGTAGGGGATGGTAATACCGGTAACGTCCTCGAAGCTGTGGATTATCTGCAGCACGCTGTAGCCAATGCCTGTTCCCAGGTTCCAGATGTGGATGCCGCTACTGCGCTGCAACGCCTGCAGCGCTTTGAGATGGCCATCGGCAAGGTCGACCACATGGACATAGTCGCGCACACAGGTACCGTCGACGGTGGGATAGTCATTGCCGAACACTGTGAGTTCGGGTATCCGGCCAATCGCGACCTGCGTCAGGCAAGGCAGCAGGTTGTTGGGCCTGCCGTTCGGGTCTTCCCCGATCAGCCCGCTTTCGTGGGCGCCAATCGGGTTGAAGTAGCGCAATAGAGCGATGCTCCAGCGTGGATCGGACACGGACAGGTCGGTGAGCAACTCTTCGATCATCAGCTTGGTGCGCCCGTATGGATTGATCGGTTTGCCGGTGGCCAGGTCTTCGCCGATCGGTATCTGGGTGGGTTCGCCATAGACGGTGGCCGACGAGCTGAACACCAGCTTGAATACTTCAGAACGGGCCATGGCCTGGCATAGATTGAGCGTGCCGGCAACATTGTTGGCGTAATACTCCAACGGTTTTCGAAGGCTTTCTTCCACGGATTTGAAGCTGGCAAAATGCACCACGGCATCAATGTCGTAGCGGCTGAAAATGTCGTCGAGCAAGTTCGTGTTGCGAATATCGCCCTCGATGAAGTCGACCCGCGTATGGGTCAGTCGCTCCAGACGCGCGAGCGACTCTCGGCAGCTGTTACACAGATTATCGAGCACCAGCACGGGTTGGCCGGCGTCAATGAGGGTCAGGGCTGTATGGGAGCCGATGTAACCGGCCCCGCCAGTTATCAGGGTGGTTTTGCGCATGATGAGGCGTTCCTGTCACAAGGAGGTTGCACGAGTCAGGGGAATACGGGCAGGAGAAAGGTTGTTTTCGGGGGTGTCCGGAATTCACTGAGGGAGGCGTTGCGCCACTGAACTCAGCGGGCGGTGAAAACCGATTTGAATTCTTGCGGCCAGCGCGGGTGCATTACGCTATACGCCACGGCATAACTCAGCGCGCCAACCACGATGCTGCAGATCAGGTGCAGGTAGCCTTGAAAACCTAACCGGGAAGAAACCATCAGGACGATCGCTGCCATGACGAGCGAGGCAATCACGCTGCGATAGTTGGTTGCGAAAAACAGCCGCCAACCATAGCCGATTGCGCTGTTCAACCCTAGGATCTGCAGTGGCGTGATGATCGCCATCCGGGCCAGCAGGACCAGGGCGGCGGCCATGCCGCCATAGAGGCTGCCGAAGCTATAGACCAGCGCCAGTGCCAGTACCGTGGTTGCCACTTCGGCCTTGATGGTCAGGTGGCTGCGATTGACCGCGACCAGTGCGGTCGTGGCGTACATGGCGGTATTGCCGATGGCTGCCGTGCACGCAAGCACTTGCAACAGGGGAATGGCCTCGGTCCATTTGGCGCCGAAGATCAACAGGATCAGGTCGTGCGCCGTGAGTGCGATGCCGATGAACAGGGGCGTCAGCAGGAAGCCGCTGACGGCGGTCGAATCGCTGATGATCGCGCGCAACCGTGATGGATCGGCGCTGCGCCGGGCAAACACCGGCAGCGCATAGCTCATCAGACCGTGATAGATCGCCGTACGCGGCAGATCGATGATGCGCATCGCCATGTTGAACATGCCAACCGCGTTGGTGCCGGCCGTCATGCCCAAGACCACGTTGACCCCGCGCTGTAGCGTTTGCGAACTCAGCGCGTTGACGGCAACCGGTGCGCCGGCCTTCAATAGTTCGCGCAAGAACGGGCCGTCAATATAAAAGGCAATGCGTCGCGGGTCTGCGCGCATCAATACGATGATGGACACGAACTCCATGATCAGTGCCTGGGCAATGACCGCCCAGGCCCCCAACCCCCAAAGCGCGACAGCGATGCCGCCGACGCCGCCACACACCTTGCCCAGTAACGTGCGCGACGCCAGCACCCTGAAGTTGCCGCTACGGCGCATTTGCGCCACATAGACCCGCGCCATCATGGTGAACAGGATTTTCACCGAAGCCACCGCCGTCATCCATTGCAGCACCGGGTCGGGCGTGTACAGAATCACCGCGCCCGAGATGACGACGATGGACGCCAGGCTGACGAGTACCGCCGCCCAGAAGGCCGTGGTGATGTGTTTGTCCTCCAGCCGCTCGAGTCGTACCAGCGGGTCTTCCAGAACCGATGAATAAACCAGGCCGATCAACTCGACGATGGCAATGATGACCATGCCCACACCCAACTCTGCGGGCGACAGCAGCCTGGCATACGCGACAAAGGTAATCATCGACAGGAAGATCAGGCCGAATTTCTCGGTGAAGATCCAGATCAATGTAACCAGACGGTGATTGGCCATGGCGGATGCCGGTTCAATGAACGGTGGGTGACGCAGTTGCCTTGCGCAATGATCGGGCGCATGCATAGAGGCAGCGCAATGTCGGTTTGCCGTTGGCGAAGATCAGTGCTTGCCAGGAATATTCCAGCATTCGCCGGTATACGTCGATCACCTGGGCATGCTCGCCGCGTCGGGAAAATGCATTGAGAAAGTCGGTGTGGTTGCCCAGCACGAAATCGATCTGTTGCTGCTTGCTTAGCTGCGTGCCATAGCGGGCGAGGTACACTTCGATGAACCTGATCTTGTTCTGGTAGTACTTTTTCGGTTGTGCGGTCATGTTGCCGCTGTTGACCGTGCGCTCCAGCAGCACCTGTGGCACCGTGTGGATCTCCCAGTGTTCGGCGATTCGGGTCCACATGAAGCGGTCTTCGGAGTAACGCAGGCTGGCATCGAAGCCGCCGAGTTGCATGATCACGTCGCGCTTGACCAGCGCGGTGGATACGCCATTGACGACGTTGGCGTGGATGAAATCGTAGAAATGCCTGCCGTTCTTGCGCCGGTTGTCCACTTGCCGCCTACCGTCGCTGTAATTGATCTGCGCATAGCAGTCGATCAGCCCCACCGGCCGTCCCTGACGACTGAGTTCGTCATACAGTGCCAGTTGTAGCTCCAGCTTTTGCGGACGCCATTGGTCATCGGCATCGAGCAACGCCACAAAAGTCTCTTGAGTGTGCCGCAATCCGTGGTTGCGGGCGCTGGCCTGGCCTTCGTTGGCTTGCTGCAACAGCGTCAGGCGAAACGGCGCCGCGAAGTCTTTGACCCGTTGTGGTCCGTCATCGGTGGAACCATCGTCGATGACGATGACGTGATCGGGCAGTCGGGTTTGCCCGACCAGGGATGCCAGTGTTTGCTCAATGCTGTCGGCGCCGTTGTACATCGGGATCACGACGCACACTGAATGCGGTAAAGGGGGGGCTTGGTCTGGCACGGGTGTTTCTCCTTTTGTTACGCCTTGGCTGAATCGCGCGGTAATGCCCTGCCAGACGGACGCTGACGCAGGGTTGCCGGTGACAACTCGGGGTATGTCGTGTGGTGATGCCGAAAGGACAGGGCCAGGGTGCAGAACACCAAAAATTCCGCGGATCGGTAGTTGGGAATCACGTACGCCACATAGTTGGTGACGATGAACAAACCGATGATCACCAATGCGCTGACGCGAAACTGTGCCGATTGGTTCGACGTCACGGCCCGATATTGTTTGATCAGCGCTGCGCTCAGCATGAGGATCAGCGCCGTCAACTGTACGACGCCGCCGTTGAGCAAGGTTTCCATGTAGCCGCTGTGGGCGTTTCCGATGTAGCCCCAGCGGGTAATGAATGCCTCGGCGCTGCGGCTCGACCAGAAGGCGCCGAAGCCGTAGCCCTTGATGAACTCGGCATCGATCATCGGTGTGAGAATGTCCCAGATCAGCGTGCGGTCGGTGAGTGACGGGTCACGACCAACCACCCCCAGCAACAGCGAGTAGTTGCCGTATAG
The DNA here is from genome assembly GCF_059716055.1 of Pseudomonas sp. LBUM1658. NCBI lineage: Bacteria > Pseudomonadati > Pseudomonadota > Gammaproteobacteria > Pseudomonadales > Pseudomonadaceae > Pseudomonas > Pseudomonas sp. LBUM1658. Next base: position 3,531,452 of record NZ_CP166798.1, on the reverse strand, counting down.
AAACAGGCAGATCAGCAAGTAGACGATGGTGGTACCGAAGAACGCCGCCAGCGAGCGGTTGATGCGCAAGCGGATCAGCGTGAGGAAATACCAGTAGCTCACCGTGCCGGCAAAAATCAGCGCTATTGCTGTGGCAGATTGGGCCAGCACAATGGCGACCAGAGAGAACAGCGAGTAGGTCATGGCCCAGGGGTTGCGCTGGCGGATCATCGGCAGGAGTAACAGAATGGCAATCGCATTGATCCGTGCGCCGGCATTTTTTTCCGGGAAGATCCCTTTGAACGCACCATCGCGAATGCCGCCGGAAATGAACGCGATGTCCGGCCTTATCACTGCGAAAATCAACCCGATCAACGCCGTGGCGCCGATAACACAGCCGAGCATGAAAGCGATTTTTTCAATGCTGTAGTTATAGGCGATGAAACCTGCAAAAAACACCACGCTGATCATCGCAATGAAACGTTTGAAGCTCAACAGAGGGTCGTTCGACCAGCTGATCGACACTGCCACGCAAAGCATGAACAGCAGCACAAAGAAGTTGTTCCAGTAAAAGCTTTTGCGGGTGAAGACCTTGTTGCGGATGAAGAAAAACAGCGGTACCAGCAGGGTGATCAGGCCGCAGATCTGGTTGACGACATTGCCTTCGAGGTCTTTTTCGGCGACACCCAGATTCGACGCATCACCCAGCCCGAGAAAAAAGCTGATCAGCTGGAAGTAGAACAGCACCCCGAACAGCGTGAAGGCGTCGCGCAGAGTGCTATACCTGACTTCCAGTTTTTTCATGACGGCTGGCTCCCAAGCAACGCGGCGAGATAGGTTTTCGCCGCGCAGGCGCTGGCGAAGCGGGCAGCGGCATCGATGCGGGCCTGGCGATGTGAATCACGCGGCAACGTCAGTTCCAGGGTGATGGCCCGCGCCAGTGCGGCGGGGTCGTCGACGGCCACCAGCGGGGCGACCGCGCCATCGTCGAGAATGTCTTGCGGGCCATAGGGGCAGCGGGTCGCTACGACCGGGGTGCCAGTGGACAGGGCCTCGACCAGCGCGTTGGGACTGCCCTCGAAACGCGACGACAGCACAAAGCAATCGGCCGCTGCCACTTGCGCCAATGGATCAGTGGTATAGCCCGGCAGATCGAACCGATCGGCCACGCCCAGGGCGTGTGCCTGCTCGAGCAACTGGGCTCTGAGGGTGCCTTCGCCGAAAATAATCAATCGGGTGCTGAAATCGGGTAACCGGGCGAATGCAGCGAGCAATACGTCAAAGCCTTTTTGCCGAGCCAGGCGACCCACGGCGACAATCACCGGGGTGGATTTTTCCAGCAGCCAGCGGTGGCTTGGAGGTCCCGGCGGCTTGTCGCGAAAGTCGTTGTCGAGTACCGGATTGTCGGCGATGGTGACGTCCTGCCGGCGCGTAATGGTGGTGTCGACCAGGTCCTGGGCGACGCCGCGCGAAACACAGATCACCGGGTTGGGGATGAGCCGATACAGCAGCGGTGCCAACAGGTAGGCGACCCGCACCCTCAACGCGGGGTTGACGTGTTTGTCGTAGGAAAACGCGTTGCGCTCGCTGACGTGCAGGCGCGCCAGGGTACCTGAAAGCGCGGCAGCGGCGATGGCCACCACGTTGACATGGGTGAGGGCAGCCAGTTGCGCGTCGAAGCGATTATTGCGAAGAAATCGTGCCAGTGCCGGCACCGCACTCGAGCTGCGCACACTGTTCAATTCGACCATTTTGACTCGTGGGTCGAGGTGCGCCGAGTTTATGCCGCCGCCAGTGAGCATCAGTAAGGTAACGTCATTGCCCGCTTCAGCCAGCGCACCGGCGAGGCGCGCCATCATTTTTTCGGCCCCGCCGGCGCTCAAGTCATGCAGAATAATCAGCAGCTTTTTCATTGGTTCCATACCTGGTAGTACGCCTGCGCGGCATGCTGACTGGTGTACTGGCGGACCGCATCGGCGACAACGTGCTCGCTGTGCGCAACCTGGTCATGCAAGGCCAGGCTTTGCCGCATCCCTTCGGCCAGCGCCGCTACATCGTTGACTTTGACCAGACGGCCAAGGCGGCCGTTATCAAGCAACTCCCTGGGCCCGGTTTCGCAGTCACAGGCCAGCACTGATGTACCCAGCGCCAGGGCCTCAATCAGTACCGTCGGCAAACCCTCACGCAAAGAACTCAGGACGAGCAGCCGTGCATGCCTGATCAATGGGTATGGGTTACTCAGGAAACCGGTGAAATGCACACGGCCCTCGATGCCCAGACGGCCTGCCTGTGAGGTCAGCGCGGCGAGCTCCGGGCCGTCGCCGGCGATCACCAGATCGGGCAGCACATTGCTGCGCAATGCCATGGCGTAGGCGTCGAGCATCAGGTGGAAGCCCTTCAGTTCCACCAACCGGCCCACACCTAACCAGTACTCGGCAGGCAAGCCGGTGAGCAAGGGCGCCTGTGCGGCACTGAGCAGTTGTTCGGTAACCACCGCGTTGGGGCAATAGCGGATGCGCTGGCGACCCCAGGGCATAAATTCGGCGAGGGACTGACGCAGGCCATTGGAAACCGTCACCACCTTGCCATTGCCGCACAGGTACAACGCGTAGAGCAGGCGCAGGCTGGTGGGGCTGGTCTTCTGTTCGCTGCAATCTAGTGCGGCGTGGCGGGTATAGATGACCTTGCATGGACTACCCAAGGTGGCAAACCAGGTGCAGAGGTTGGCTTGTTCCTTGGCGGCGATGAGGTGGGTCACCCCCTCACGGCGAATGATCTGGCGCAGCAGTACGATGGACTTGAGCAGGCCGACGATTCCACTGCCGCCGCCATTGAGGGTTGCAGCCCCTGCGTCGTCTGGAATATCGCCGTTCATGACGAAAAAACCGACCCGCTGGCCATCCTTGAGAAATTGCCTGGCCAGGCGTTGCTGGACTCGCTCGACGCCACCATCCGGCTTGAAGTCCTTGAGGATAAATAGGATGTGCATGGTCATTACCCAGCGCTCAGGGTGTGATGTTGATGGCCACTTCGCGCCGAACGATCATCTCCACTAGATGAAAAAAATTGTTCGGATAGTCGACCAGGTAGCGCTTGATGGTGTGCGGTTCGCGGTACATTCGATAGAACGCGCGCAGATGCAGGCGGTTGACCGGCTCAGGGTAGTAATGATGAGTGGCCATGGCCTCCTGGCGAATGAAGCCGCCACAGGTGAATGCCACACCGGTGAAGCCTGCGCGCAGGGCATCCTGCACGAACTGTTCTTGAAGCCCGGCGCCCAGGCCGACGATCAGGATGTTCGCTTCGCTGCGAGAGATGTCTGCGTGAATGCACGCGGCTTGCGGAGCCTCGAAGTAGCCGTGGTGATGACCTGCGACAATCAACGCCGGGTAGCGGTCCTCGATCTTATTGATGAACAGCTCCAGTTCGTCTTGCCTGGCACCGACAAAATACACACGCTTGCCTTGTTTCTCGGCACAGTTGAATACAGGGTCGGCGATGGACGTGAAGTCGAAGCTGACCCGGCCGATAGGCCGGCCGGTGACCCGAGACATGAACGTAGACATCAGCATGCCGTCGCAAAAATAGGCGATGGTGCTCGGGGGCTGATCGAAAAAACTGCCGATGGACGCAAAATTAATGAAAGAAAACGCCTTGTTGGCTTCTAGCAAACTCGGTGTGTAATTCCCGATTAATTCCAGCGTGATCATTGCCTGACTCCTTATGAAATTGCTTCATGGGGTCTTTAGCGAAAGGTGACTGATGCAGGCGTTTAGCGAGTGGGCCGCCCCACTGAAATGTATGTAAAGCCGCGTTGTCTCAAGCGCCGCGGATCGAAAAGGTTGCGCCCATCGAAAATCAGCGGTTGCCTGAGTAGCCGACCAAGGAGGTCGAAGTCCGGTGCACGGAACGCTTGCCATTCGGTGACGATGATCAGCGCATCGGCATTTCTGAGTGCCGCTTCCTTGGTGCCTGTAAGGGTCAGGTCATCGCGCGAGCCATAGATACGCTGGGCTTCTTCCATGGCTTTTGGGTCGAATGCCTGGACGCTGGCTCCGGCGCTCCAGAGGGCTTCCATCAAGCTTCGGCTTGGGGCTTCGCGCATGTCATCGGTATTGGGTTTGAAGCTCAAGCCCCACAGGGCGAAGGTCTTGCCGTGAAGAGCGCCGTCGAAGTGATTGAAAATCTTGTTGAACAGGGTGGTTTTTTGTTCGTTGTTACGCGACTCGACCGCCTTGAGCACACGTGCGTCAATGTCGACGCTTGTGGCTGCATGAATCATTGCTCGCACGTCCTTGGGAAAGCACGAGCCACCGTAGCCGAGACCTGGATAGATAAATTGATAACCAATGCGTGGATCAGAGCCGATGCCGTGGCGAACCATTTCAATATCGGCACCGAGTTTCTCGGCGAGGCTGGCCATTTCGTTCATAAAACTGATCTTGGTCGCCAGCATGCAGTTGGCGGCATACTTGGTCAGCTCGGCGCTGCGTACATCCATGACGATGATTTTTTCACGGTTGCGATTGAACGGCTCGTACAGTTCGCGCATGACATCTTCAGCGCGCTTGCACTCGGTGCCAATGATGATCCGGTCCGGGCGCATGCAGTCCTCCACCGCGCAACCTTCCTTGAGAAACTCCGGGTTGGAGATTACGTCGAAGGTCAGATTGTTGCGGTCGTTGTCCGCCAGCACCTGGGCAATGTGCGCGCGCACGAGGTCGCCCGTGCCGACCGGGACCGTGGATTTGTCGACGATGAATTGATGGCGCTGCATGTTCAGAGCGATGGTTTGAGCCACGCTCAGTACATATTTGAGGTCTGCCGAGCCATATTCGTCGGGGGGAGTGCCGACGGCGATCAACTGCACATCGCCATGGTGCACAGCACCAGCAAGGTCAGTACTGAACTGTAGCCGTCCGCTCTTGTAGTTATCGCGTACCAGATTCTCCAGGCCTGGCTCGTGAATGGGCAGCGTACCGTCCTTCAGCGCCTCCACCTTGCCGACATCGACATCCACGCAGATCACATTGTGGCCCACTTCTGCCAGAACAGCCCCCTGCACAAGGCCGACATAGCCGATGCCGAATACGGTCACATTCATGAGAACACCTCGGTGTTTCTTGAGATTGAAACGATTGGGCGCGACATCAGTAAGTGTTTTTCGAGAACAGCGTGAACGGCGTCTTGAGCAGAATCTTTATGTCCAGCCACAGCGACCATTGGTTGATGTAGTTGAGGTCCTGGACGACGCGCTGCTGCATTTTTTCCAGTGTCTCGGTCTCACCTCGATGCCCGGTGATCTGGGCCAACCCGGTGATTCCCGGTTTGAGGCGATGACGGGCCATGTAGGCGCGCACCTTGCCGGTGTAGTAAATATTGTGAGTGACGGCGTGCGGTCGGGGGCCGACAAGGGCCATCTCGCCGAACAGCACGTTGAACAGCTGCGGCAGCTCGTCGATGGAGCTACGGCGCAAAAAGCGCCCAACAGGGGTGATACGGTCATCCTCGCGAGTCGCCTGGCGCACTTCGCTGTCGTTGTGCAGGCGCATCGAACGGAACTTCCAAACCTTGATCACCTCAGCGTTACAACCGTGACGATTTTGCTTGAATAACACCGGGCCCGGTGACGAGAGCTTGACGGCTGCCGCAACGACCAGTAGCAACGGGCTGAGCAAAATAATGGCCACGGCGGCCAGGCTGCGCTCGAACATTTCCTTGCAGAGCAGGCTGCCGGGGTGCGAACTGATGAGGCTTTCATTGAGATAGAAGGCCGGCATTCGCTCTATTTCCGAGATCGACTGGTTGAGCAGCAACATACTGCCGAAATCAGGGATCCAGACCACGTCGACGTTCATGTCCAGCAGATCGATGTACAGGGCTTCAATGGTTGCTGCTTGCGCCATCGGCAGGACGATGTAGACGCGGCGTACTTGCAGGCGAGTGATGATCTCGCGAATCTCGTCGACGTGGCCCAGGAGCGGCAGAATGCTCGGGGCCGGGCCGGTGTTGTCAGCGGCGGCGATGAAACCCAGTACCGGTACGCGGTTCGGTCTGGAAAGTTTCTTGGCCAGTTTATGGGCGGTCAGGCAGGTGCCGATTATCACTGAGCGGCGCTCGTTGCAGAGTTTGCGCGAATGCAGTCGGGCCAGGTAGTGGAGGGGCAAAAAACTGGCGGCCTGGATCAGGTAACCCAGCACTGCCCAGACGATGATCACTTGACGCGAAAAAATGGCGCTGGTCTGGGTTATGAAGGCGATGGTGATCAGAACGGCCAGCAAGATCAACCAGCCGGCCATCAACCGGCCGAGCCCCGCCAACAGCCCATGACGCTTGTGGTAAACCTGCATGACGCTGTAGATCGGAACCGAACCGAAGACAGTGAGAATCATCAGAACCCGGTATTCACTGTTCAGGCTGCCGACGCGCCAGTACACGAGCAGCATCAGCAGCAGGTTGACCAGGCTGAATGCGCACAGCCACTGCCCCCAGAAGGTCAAACCTCGGCGGTGTGCCATTTGAGCGGTATATAGCGGTGTCATCGGCTCAACCTCTAGGGTCATACATCGGCGCCGGTCGGGTACTGCATGACTTCATCCCGTACGCTGGTGTGCAGCTCGGCTGAGGTGAAGCAGGTTTTGCTGATTGCTGGAACGGGGGCTATAGCAGGCTCGGGTTCCAGGTTTTACCTGGACAGGTAGTCGTAGTTATAGAATGTGTCGGAATGGCGGTAGCCGTACTTGCGTGCCTTGCGCAGGTCAACCTGGTTGAGCACCACACCCAACACCGGCGTGTGGCTCTGCTGCAGTATTGCGAGGCACTTCTGCACCTCGCTGATAGGGGTGCTTTCGGCCTTGACCACGTAGATTACCGCGTTCGAATGTTTAGCCAGCAATAGTGCGTCACTGACTACCTGGGCGGGAGGGGAGTCGATAATAATGTGCTGGTACCGCGATTTGAGCGCCTCAAGTATGAGGGCCACGCGCGGCGAGCTGAGCAGATCCAGCGGGGGAGGAGCCTGGCGCGGCGAACCGAGCAGATCCAGCGATGGGGCCAAGCGCCGCAAATTGAGCGGATCCTGCGAGGGGAGCGAAAGCTTCCCGGCTGGCAGCATGTCGAGATTACCAACGGTACGGATACAGTCTTCGAGCCGGGCAGTGCCCGCAATGACATTGGCCAACCCCAGGCAGTCTTCCGGAAAATCGAAGTTCAGCGAAAGAGTCGGTTTGCGCAGGTCGGCGTCGATCAACAGAACACGTTCCAGTGGGGTGAGCGAGCATGCCAGATTGTTGGCAATGGTGCTTTTGCCCTCACCTGCGACCGTCGAAGTGACCAGCACCACCTGTGCCGGCTTTTCGCCGCCGTGCAACATCAGGCAAGTACGCAGGTTGCGAATGGTCTCGCAAAAGCGTTGATGGGCGTTGTCGTCGAACAACCGCGCCAGTTGACGGCGAGTTTTCTTCGTTACCAGCGGCACCACGCTGAGCAGTGGTACGTTGAGCGAGCTTTCGATCATTTCGTCGGTCTTGAAGGTGTTGCTCAGGGTTTCGAACAGAAATGCCAGCGCTATGCCGATCACCGCAGCCACCAGTGCGACAATCGCGACAATCAGTGTTTTACGGGGTTTGCTTGCTTCTAAAGGAACAATCGCAGGGTCGACGATGCGCGCCTTGGTTGAGTCAATGTCTGACGTGGCCGCGGTTTCCTTTAAACGGGTGATGAAGGTCTCATACAGCGCGCGGCTGCTATCGACCTCACGCTGGAATTCACGCAACTGGAACTCCTTGCGCGAAATGTCCTGTAGCTGCGCCTTGTTGCTGTTGAATGATTTACGAAGTGCGCCTTCACTGGCCAGGGTTAGCTGGTATTCACGTTCGATGCCGGCAACCACCTGTTGTACCTGCAGTCGCAGGCTGTCGGCGGCAGTACGCAGCTCGGAGCGAGCGGAGAGCAGGGTCGGATGTTTTGGACCGTAGCGGCTCGACAACTCCTCGACCTTGGCTTGTGCCTTGGCCTGTTCAGCCTGGAATTGTTGTACCAGAGGGTTACTCAAGACGGCGGGGACGCTGGAGAGTCTGCTCAGGTCGCCGTTGCTCAGGGCTTGCACCTGACGGAATTGGCTCTCGGCTTCTGCCCGGTTACGGCGGGCATCGATCATGCGGTTGCCGGTCATTTCCAGTTCGTTGGCGCTGATGGTGGCAACACCGTCGACGTCGATCAAGCCTTGCTTTTCCCGGTATGCCTGAAGCTGTTTCTCGGCACTGCGCAGGTTATTGCGCAACTCGATCAGGCGAGTGTTCATCCAGCTGGTGGTGGTCTGCGAGGACTTCAGACTGCTGTCGAACTGGCTATCAATGAAGCCTTGGGCAAGTGCATTGGCGGCAGCGGCAGCCAGGCCGGGGTCGGGCAGCTCCACTTCGATTTCGATTAGCTGGCTCTTGCCGACGAATTTGACTCTGGTATGCCGCATTAGGTTTTGCGTGACTGCATTAAAGACTTCTTCTTCAGCGGGTGCCGCCTGGACTGGCATCAAAGAGCCAAGTCCTGGCAGCCATTGGTCAAGGTCAAGGTCTGCTAACCACTTTCGCGGTGTGAACCATGACTCCGGTTGCTGGCGTGGGTCGGTAACCGGGTGGGTGGTAAGGTTCAGCTTTTTTACCGCTCGTTCGGCCAGGTCCCGCGATTGCAGGAGTGCCAGTTGCGTCTGTAAGTAATCGACGGTGCTGGAGCCTGAATCCGTTACTTGCTGGAACGCCAACAACGGTGGCGTTTTTTCTTTGATCAACAGGGTGGTGCTGCCGATGTACTGTGGGGTGATGATGGACATCGCGGCCACCGCAAGCGCACAGCCAAGCAGTATCAAGCATCCGATGTTCCATTTGGCGCGCCAGATCACCCTCCACAGTTTGAGAAAATCAATGGTGTCCTGTTCTTCGCCAGGCTGCAGATGCAGATGCGACTGAAGTGGACGATTAACGTATGTGCTTGGGCTGTTGTCCATGATCAGAAAAAGCCTTGTGCAATGGATATGGTGTCACCGGGGGCAATAGCGGTGTTGCGCGTGACCTTGTCGGTCAGTGTGGGGCTGCCATCGCCGCGCACGATGGTCACACGCTTGATCGAGGCACGCTCGGTCAGGCCGCCGCCCAAGGCGATGGCTTTTTCCAGCGTCAGCCCCGGCTCGAACGGATAGCTGCCGGGTTTCTGCACTTCTCCATTGATGTAGAACGAGCGGTAGGCGATCAGGCTCAGGCTAACCTTGGGGTCGACCAGGTAACCTTGCTTGAGCCCGTTGACGATGATCTTTTCGACCTGATGGGGGGTTAACCCTTTGGCGGCAATCTCACCTAAAAATGGGTAGGAAAACGTTCCGACATCGTTGAGACGGATCTCCTCGAGGCTCAGGTCCGGCTCACCGAATACGGTAATGCGCAACACATCGCCAGCTGCCAGTTTGTACTGGGCACTGAAGTCTGTTGAATACGTAGTGGGCAACGGCCACAGCAAGAACAACAGGCAAAGAATGCGTGAGTTCATGTGGAAACCCCCTTAAAGACTTACGTTGAAGCTGATCAAGAAGACGTTGCGGGTGAAACTTTGATTGTCGGCATCGGAGTCGTCGTCGCGGTAGCGATAGCCCAGCTCGATATCCAGCCAGCGGCGCATCGCGTATACCAGGGCAAGGTTGAAGTCACGAAGGTTGTCAGTACGGTCCTGACCCTCGTAGTCATAGCGGCCCAGCCCGGCTTCGGCGACCGTGGTGATCCGCTCGGTCCAGCCTTGGCGCCAACCGAGCAGGGCATAGGTGGTCTTGACGGCGTCAGAACCATCGTCGCCCTCGGCCATGGCTTGGCGGGCAACAAAAGAAAAGGTCGAATAGGTTCGTGGTTTCCATCGCACATCCACCTGCCAGGTAGGATTGTTGAGGTCATTGACACTACTGTCATCGAAGTTCTTTCGCTCATAACCAACGCGGACCTTACCGGTAGTGCGGGCGCTGAAGTCCCATTCGGCACCGGCGAGCACTGCGTCGGATTTGCTATTGAGGCGGCTGTCGGATTGGAGATAGTCGAAGATGTTGTGGTCGTACTCCAGCAGACCACGGGTATTGCTGCCTATGCGGTGGTACCAGGTGGTGGTCAGGCCGGTGGTATTGCGCTCTTTGTCGTCGTTGATACCGTCGGAATTGTCGTAACGCAGTTGAGCGTAACTTGCGCCTAAATCGATCTGATTGGCAGTGCTCTTGGCGCCGTAGGTGTAGAGGCCATTAACGCGGTTACTGCGAATCTTGTCATTGATCCCATCGACAGCGGTCGAATTCGTACGCTCGTATTTACGTGCTTCCCCCTCAAGCTTCAGGCGATGACGATCGGTGAATGCCATGATGCTCTCCAGCCGCACGCGTTGTGCTGTGTTCGAGGCATCTGGCTCGTCATGATAAATGTACCGGGTAGGCTGCCAGATAAGTCGGGTGGCACTATTGCGGTCTTCAGCCTTGAGCTCGAAGGAGGGCGCCAACTTGGTCACCAGGGATGACTGGACATCTCGCTCCAGCTCCCGGAAGTTATCGTCATGACTTTCCAAGAGCTGTAGTGTGGGTGTGAAGTCGAATCCATAGACATCGATAGGCTGCGGATCGAGGCTCCAGGCTATTCCAGGGTTTAAAGAGGCCATAATCAGTGCGAAACGGCCGTGCAACTTCATGGCCATGCCATTGCTCCAGGGGATGACTTCAATCAATGCACCGCAAAAACGCTTGGCGATACGCTCAGTGCAATACTGGGTTGGTATAAAGAAGGAGCGTCAATGCGCGGAGGAAGCCACTAAGCAGGCAATAGTTCCCTCAACAGCAGCGCGCAAGATCAGTGCAGTTTGTTTGATTGATGAGTAATCGTTGACTTAAAAAACAACTAAATGGCGTAAATACTAATCGGCAGTTAAAGTGCGCTCTTCCAATGACAGGTCGGTGCGGAATATTAATCGCGAAACTTATAATTAAGGCTGCTGTCGTTCAAGATCACTCAATGGTATGCGAACATGCTGTTCTCGATTTAGAAACTGAAGCAAAATCATTACTCGCTCGGCACCCACCATTGATAAGAAAACACCTTCGAGTGGCGACAGTGGGCCTCGGATTATCTGCAGTGTTTCGCCGGGCTTGAATTCTTGGGTTGCATGCAGTTCCAGTGGTTCAAGGCACCGCGCGCGCAGATGCTCGATGACATGGTCGGCTACCCTTGCCGGGCCGTGATTGAAATCGACAATTCGGCTGACGCCGCGGGTAGAACGCAAAGGCGCCCAATTGTCGTCATGGCTCAACAGTATGAAAAGATACCCAGGGAAGAGGGACTCCAGCGTCTTATGTGGTTTTCCGCGAACCAGGTGTTCACTAATGAGCTGCGGGCGAAATATGACATAGTTCTGGCGCAACAGATTGATTTGCGCCCGTTCATCCTGGCGCGGCTTACACTGCAAAAGGTACCAGTTAGAGCCGTTGGTGCTAATTGTCAGCATGCTGGCAAGCTCCCTACGTAGCGAAAGTTTAAGCATGCTGGCCTGCTCGCGCCCTAAGGATGCCATAATGCTTCTAGCACGCTCTATCGAGACGGTGAGGAACAGAGGTGTCAAAACTGCTAAAGTGTGTATCAACAATGAAGCACATGATGCGCGGTAATGGCCGAAGATAGAGTTGAGTCAAAAATCCGATGCGCACAGTTGGTAGCTGCTGGATGGTTGACCCGCTTTGGTTTGCGCTGAACTCAACGAGGTTTATTCATCGGGAGTAAGGTGCCCAAGCAAATTACTTAACGCTATATGCAATGTCGCCTTCGGTATGAGACGGAAGGACTTTCCTTTTCGTGGCCAAAAGCTACCGCACGGTCCGAATCTTCGACCCTTCAATACGAGTACTTCAATCGTTACCTGAAGCCCGGAAACGGCGAATGCCGATTAACTTTGCTCTGTAGTTATCGACCACCCTAAGCGGCCTGTCAAACTCCAGGAGTCAGAAAACAGTCCTTTCATCCAATAGTACATTTCTGGCTCGCCAACCAATTGTTTTACAAGTTATTTTTCTTTCGTCGGAGCGTTTGAACCTTTTGTCCCGTTTAATGTCTTCACGTCCGCGGGATCTGGTCGGTCTCCTACAGGTATCGATCCCCCAGGCGTACAAGCCACCATCGGTGGGCAGCCGCAGGTTATTGCATGGGTGCTCCGTCAGATCGCGAGGTGTCTTGGGCAGCGAAGGGTTGGCAAAATAGGCCGGGGAATCCACCACCTTGGCGCAGATCGCATTGGCATGGCTGCTGGCGCTGTGGGTGGCGCTATGTCGAGTTTTGACGCGTGCCGTTCAAACAGGAAGATAACGGGATCAATAGTTTTCATTCCAGTCATTGGTGCTGCTCGAAGGCGTTTATACTGCGCGACCTTTGACGAATGTTTATTCGGTACCCCCTTGAAGCGCGATCTTCGACTTGCCACTTTGCTGACTTTCCTGGTGTGTGTATCCGTGGTGCTACTGACTGCCTGGCAGATTTGGACAGCCCGACAGAACACCTTGAATGACATCGAAACCGACACATTGAATCTGACCAATGCGCTCAACACTTATACCGAGGGCACCTTCAAGCAAAGTGAAGTAGTACTGCTGGGCCTGACAGAAAGGATCGAGAAAGACGGGACCGGCCCGCAGCAGCTCGAACGCCTGAGATTGCTGGTCGCTCAGGAGATGAATACGCTTTCGCAATTGAACAGCGTGGTGCTGTATGACGCCCAGGGAAACTGGACATTCTCGACCAACAACCCTGCTTCACACGACAGCAATAACGCTGATCGTGCGTTTTTCAAGCATCACCGCGACAGTCCGGACCGCGGCATATTCATAGGTCCGGCGATTCTCAGTCGTGCCACCGGCGCCTGGGCGATTTCAGCCAGTCGGCGTATCGATCATCCGGATGGAAGTTTTGCCGGGGTGGTCGCCGCGACCATCAGCCTGGAACACTTCCTCAAGCTCTATCGAACCATTCACGTGGGGCAGTTCGGTGCGATCAGCCTGACCTCAGCCGAAGGGCGTTTACTGGTGAGGTATCCATTCCAGGAGCAGGACATCGGTCGTGATCTGTCTCCCGCGCCAATATTTTCCGAGTACCTGCGCAACACTTCCTCAGGCATCGTTGGGTTTGATTCAAAAGTCGATGGCATCCAGCGCATCTACGGGTTCAAGAGAAGCGATCAGTATCCCTTCGTAACGACTGTAGCGGTAGGCCAGAGCGAGGCCATGCAAGCGTGGTGGAGCCAGACAAAGCAATCTGTGGCAGTGGTGGCGGTGCTGTTGGGACTCTTGGTCGCGCTGGGGCGCAGATTGATTTCCCATATCAGTCGGCGTATTCGGGCCGAGAAAGAACTGCGTACCACCCAGACCGCACTGATCGAGCTTAACCAGCGGCTGGAGATCCTCGCCAGCGAGGACACGCTCACCGGTCTCGCCAATCGCCGACATTTCGATCAGTTTCTGGATATCGAATTCAAACGCGCCAAGCGACTTGCAAGCCCGCTGTCACTTATCTTGATCGATGTGGATTTTTTCAAGCGATACAACGATCACTACGGGCATCTCGCCGGAGACGAATGCCTGCGGGTAATCTGTCAGTCGATCAAACACTGTGTGCGTCGTCCAGCTGACATGACGGCCCGTTATGGCGGCGAAGAAATCGCCGTGGTGATGCCCAATACCGATGAGTCAGGAGCCCGCACGGTTGCCGAGGCGATTCTGCGCGGTATCGCTGCCGAGCAATTCGCGCACCTGTCGAGTCCTTTTGGTATCGTCACCGTCAGCCTGGGGCTGGCGACTTATGTCTCCTACGAGAGTGACCATGATGAAAAGGCGCTGATCGATCGTGCAGACCGCGCTCTTTACTCGGCAAAGTCCCAGGGCCGAAATCGCCTGAGCGTCGCTGCTGCGGGAGTGCAGGGTGAGAGTTCTCCCGTGGTGTGATGTGACGGATTGATGTAACGCTATGCAGGAGCAGCCGGCCTGTTTTTTTGGCGCACACGACGCCCTTGTAGGAGCTGCCGCAGGCTGCGATCTTTTGATCTTGCTTGCGGGCGATCTGCAGAACCGCCAAAAGATCGCAGGCTTCGCCAGCTCCTACGCCGACCGTGTACATCCATGAGTTGCCGGATGAACACACCCCCTGTAGGAGCTGATGCCTAGAGATATTTATCGGTGACGGCGCCTTCCGAGGCACTGGACACGGTCTTCGCGTACTTGGCCAGCACCCCACGCTTGTATTTGGACTCCGGGCGCACCCAGCGGGTCTTGCGCTCGGCCAGTTCGGCGTCGGAGACCTCGACCGTGATCTGGCGGGTTTCGGCGTCGATAGTGATTTTGTCGCCGTTTTCAATCAGCGCGATGGGGCCGCCCTCAAAGGCTTCGGGCGTGATATGGCCCACCACAAAACCGTGAGAGCCGCCGGAGAAGCGGCCGTCGGTGATGAGTGCAACCTCCTTGCCCAGCCCCTTGCCCATGACGGCAGAAGTCGGCGAGAGCATTTCGCGCATGCCGGGGCCGCCCTTGGGGCCTTCGTAGCGAATCACGATGACGTCGCCGGCTTTGACTTCGCCGTTGAGGATGCCCGCCAGCGCGCCTTCTTCGCCATGGTAGACGCGGGCCGTGCCTTCAAAGCGCAGGCCTTCCTTGCCGGTGATCTTGGCCACCGCGCCGGTGGGCGAGAGGTTGCCGCGCAGCACCACCAGGTGGGAGTCCTTCTTGATGGGCTGGTCGAAGGGCAGGATTATGTCCTGGCCGGCGGGGTAGTCGGACACGCTTTCCAGGTTTTCCGCCAGGGTCTTGCCGGTGACCGTCAGCACATCGCCATGCAGCATGCCGGCGGCCAGCATGCGCTTCATCAAGGGCTGGATGCCGCCGATGGCAACCAGCTCGCTCATCATGTACTTGCCGCTGGGACGCAGGTCGGCCACCACCGGGGAATCCTTGCCCAGCTCAACGAAATCATCCAGCGTGAGCTCGACATCGACGGCATGGGCCATGGCCAGCAGATGCAGCACCGCATTGGTGGAGCCGGCGAGGGCGATCACCACCCGAATGGCGTTTTCAAAGGCCTTGCGGGTCATGATGTCGCGGGGTTTGATGTCTCGCTTGAGCAGTTCCATGACCTGCTGACCGGCACGGAAGCTGTCCGAGGCCTTGTCGCTGCTGATCGCATCCTGGGAGCTGGAACCTGGCAGGCTCATGCCCAGGGCCTCAATGGCGGAGGCCATGGTATTGGCCGTGTACATGCCGCCGCAGGAGCCGGGGCCGGGAATCGCCACTTCTTCGATCTGCTTGACCTGGATCTCGCTGATATCACCCCGCGCGTGCTGGCCCACGGCCTCGAACACGGAAATGATGTCGGTGTGCCCGGCGCCCGGCTGAATGGTGCCGCCATACACGAAGATGGAGGGGCGATTCAGCCGGGCCATCCCGATCAGGCATCCCGGCATGTTCTTGTCACAGCCGCCCACGGCCACCAGGCCGTCGAAGCCTTCGCAACCGGCAACCACCTCGATGGAGTCGGCGATCACTTCCCGCGACACCAGCGAATACTTCATGCCTTCGGTGCCGTTGGCGATGCCGTCGGAAATAGTGATGGTGTTGAAAATGACGCCCTTGGCGCCGGCGGCATTCGCACCTTTTTCGGCTTCGATCGCCAGCTTGTCGATATGCATGTTGCACGGTGTGACCATCGCCCAGGTGGAGGCGATGCCGATCTGCGGCTTTGTGAAGTCCTCATCGGTGAAGCCCACCGCGCGCAACATGGCGCGGCCCGGCGTGCGCTCCACGCCGTCGACCACTTGGGAGGAGTATTTACGCAGGTTGTCTTTGTCGCTCATGACGTTGCCTCATATCCAGGATTGCTGGTTGGGCGTAGCGAGCCGGCCCTTGGCAGGCACAGGTCAGCTGCCCAAACGTTGCAACGTAGCGGTTGCCGTCGCCTCTGATGAGGCGGGATTCTGGCCGGTAATCAGGTTGCCATCGGTTACCACATAGGACTGCCAGTCGTCCGACTTCGAATACTGGCCGCCGTTGCTCTTCAGCATATCCTCCACCCGGAACGGCACCACCTCGGTCAGCCCTACGGCGGCTTCCTCCGAATTGGTGAAACCGGTCACTGCCTTGCCCTTGACCAGGGGCTGGCCCTGCACCCGGGTATGGCGGAACGCCGCGGGGGCATGGCAAACCGCGGCCACTGGCTTACCGGCGGCATACAGGGTTTCGATCAGGGCGATGGAGTCGCGATCCTCGGCCAGGTCCCACAGGGGGCCATGACCGCCGGGATAGAACACGGCGTCATAATCGGCGGCCCGGATGTCCGCGAGCTTCAGGGTATTGGCCAGCGCTTCTTGCGCGGCCGGGTCGCCGCGAAAACGCAAGGTGGCTTCGGTCTGCGCGTCCGGCGCGTCACTCTTCGGGTCGAGCGGTGGTTGCCCACCCTTGGGCGAAGCGAGGGTGAGCGTGGCGCCGGCGTCCTTGAACACGTAATAAGGCGCAGCGAACTCTTCCAGCCAGAACCCGGTTTTTTCGCCGGTGTTGCCGAGCTGGTCGTGGGAAGTCAGTACCATCAGGATTTTCATGATGACCTCGCTGATTTGATCAGGGGCGGCCAGCGCTGTCGGATCGCGAGAGCCGCAAGGAACATCCGACTCTTAACTATGGTCGCTGCTACCAGTATTACAAACCCGACGAGACAAAGGGTTCTCTCGGTTTATCTGGACCAGCGAATAATCAGTCTCGCAAAAAAAGCTCCGGTAACAATAACGGCGAACAATCTCAAGGTCTGCATGGCCAACACCAGCCCGATATCCGAGTGGGTGTCGACCGCGATGATCGCCATGGCATCCAGTCCGCCCGGGCTGGTGGCCAGGTAGACGGAGAGGAAGTCTTTGTCGAGCAGTTCCGCCAACAGCCACGCCGACAACGCGCAGAGGGCGATGAGCAACATCGCCCCGGCGATCATCGCCGGCAGGCGTCCCCAGACGTAGCCCAGGGTCGGGCGATCGAAACGCAGGCCGATGTAGCAGCCGATGGCACCAAAGGCCAGCGCCAGTAGCCAGTCCGGCAGGGTAATGTGCAGCAGGCCAGACAGTTGCAGTGCGCCACCGATAAGCAGTGGCACCAGCAATGTGCCAGCGGGAGCCCGGGAACCCAGCAGCACACCGGCCAGAATGGTTGCCAGGGTGAGTCCCAGATTGAGCAGGGTGAAGGCTTGCAATGCTACCTCTGGCACCTTGACCTGACTGCCACTTACCGGGACAGCCAGCACGTGGCTGACCAAGGCGCCGATCAGGACCACGCACACCACTCGTACGTACTGCATGGTGGCGACAACCCGGGAGTCGGCGCCGAAGTCATCTGACATCGAGACCATGGCCGACGCCGCGCCCGGTGCCGTGCCCCAGGCGGCAGTGCTGGCCGGGATCCCGCCAAGCCGCACCAGCACCAGGCCAACGAGCGCACTCAGACATACGGTCAAACCGGTAGCAAACAGCATCACAGGCCAGGACTGCGCTATCGAGGTCAGCACCGCCATGGTCATCGAGTGCGCCGCCAGTACGCCGACGCAACCCTGGCCCAGCTTGAATGCGTGGTGGGGCACCCGAATGCTCGCCCCGGAAACACCAAACAGGATCGCGATCATCATTGGCCCGAGAAACTCCGCGGCGGGCACTGCGAAATACTTGAGCAACTGGCCGCTGCTCCCAGCAACCACCAGCAGTGCCAGCCATTGCGAGGTAACGGACCATGAGTGAAGGAGTAGGCGGGACGGCTCCGTGGGTTGGTTCATCAGCTCGATTTCTGCGGTGTTTGATTGCTGGCAATTTCATGTTCAGCTTCTACCGCGTTCATGAAGGCCTGCATGGCCGAAGATTTGATCCGGTGCCGCCGCGTGATCAACCCATAGGGTGGCAAACGCGGCTCGAAAACCACCGGCAATACCGCCAGCAAATGTCGCCCCGGGTAGTCTTCGACGACCGAGCGCGGTGTCACTCCGATCATGTCGGTCTGCTGCAGCAAGGACAGCAGGGTCATGATCGAGGTGGTTTCGACGACGCTGTTGGGGATGTCTACCCGGGCATTATGGAAAGCCTGGTTGACGATGGCACGCATGGGGCTGGGGTGCTGCTGCAGCACCCAGGTCATGTCTTGCAACTCTTCCCAACTCAGGGATTTGGCCTTGGCAAAGGGGTTCTGCGCCCCGGCAATCACGCAGAGATCTTCTTCGCCGAGACTGTCGAACAACAAGTCGTCGGCTCGAGTCCCTGTCGGAATCCGGCCCAGCACCACATCCAGTTGGTCTTGCAGCAACGCCTGAACCAGTACGTCACTGGTGTCCACCTGAATGCTCATGGACAGTCGCGGGTGACTTTTTTTCAGGGTCGCGATGGTCCGCGTCAACAGCCCGGAAGCAAGGGCGGGTATGGCACCGACGGTGACACGCCCGAGGTTGCCCGACTCCAGCGCCGCCAACTCCTCACGCATCCCCGACAGCTCGGAGAAAACCATGCGCGCGTAATAAATCACGGTCTCGCCGAAGGGTGTCGCCCGCATGCCGCGCGGCAGCCGCTGGAACAACTCGACTCCGAGCAGGCTTTCCGCCTCGTGCAACATCTTGGTCGCGGCCGGTTGGGTCATGCCGATCTCTTCGGCTGCCCGGCGCAGTGAGCCGAACTCCTTGAGCATCAGCATCAGGCGAAGTTGGCGTAGGCGCAATCGACTGTGAATCAGGCTGGCATCGGGAATTCGCGACATGGGCAGGGCTCGACAGACGAAATGAGGCAAGCCTGACGTGAAACGCCCAGGCTTGCCAAGAACTACCGCAGATAAATTCAAGGTGCCGCGCGTTGCACGCGACGACCTTTGAGACCGCACAGCGTTTTGATAGCCCGACCGATCAATGGCCAGAACAGCATCAGCAGTGCTGCGGTGGTCAGGCTGCCCACCAGCGGATTGGACCAGAAGATACCCATTTCACCGTTGGAGAACAGCATCGATTGGCGGAACGCATCTTCGGCCTTGTCACCCAGTACCGCAGCCAACACCAGCGGTGCAATAGGGTAGCCGAGCTTTTTGAACAAGTAGCCCAGGGCCCCGAATACCAACATCATGCCCACATCAAACATTGAATTGTGAACGGTGTAGGCACCGATGGCGCAGACCATGACGATGATCGGGGCAATGATCGAGAACGGTATCCGCAGTATTGAAGCGAACAACGGTACGGTGGCCAACACCACGATCAGGCTGACGACGTTGCCCAGGTACATACTGGCGATCAAGCCCCAGACAAAATCGTGTTGCTCGGTGAACAATGTCGGCCCTGGATGCAGGCCCCAGATCATCAACCCACCGAGCATGACTGCGGCAGTGGCCGAGCCGGGGATACCCAGAGTCAACATCGGCAGCAGGGCGCTGGTGCCTGCTGCGTGGTCGGCGGTTTCCGGAGCGATGACCCCTTCGAGCTCACCATTGCCGAAGTTATCGCGATTTTTCGAGAAGCGGCGTGCCAGGCTGTAGCTCATGAACGACGCGGCGGTCGGGCCGCCAGGGGTGATGCCCATCCAGCAACCCACCAGGGTGCTGCGCAGCCAGGTCAGCCAGTAGCGCGGCATTTTTTTCCAGGTACGGAGAATCACCATTGGGGTAATTTTCGCGTGCTCGCCACGGAACACCAGGCCTTCCTCGACCGTATAGAGAATTTCGCCGATCCCGAACAGGCCAATCACCGCGACTTCGAAACTCATGCCCGAGAGCAGCCAGGGCTGATCGAAGGTCAAACGCAAATCACCGGAAATGGTGTCCATGCCGACGGCCGCCATGGCAAAGCCGATCATCATCGAGACCATGGTCTTTAGCGGGGGATTTTTGCTCATGCCGATGAAGGTGCAGAACGCCAGCAGGTACACCGCAAAGAATTCCGGTGAGCTGAACTGCATGGCGAACGCCGCGATGCGGGTCGAGAGGAAGGTCAGCAGCAATACACCGACCAACGCGCCGAGCAGGGCCGAGGTGAACGCCGCCGTGAGTGCCTCGCCGGCGTTTCCCTGGCGGGCCATGGGATAGCCGTCGAAGGTGGTCGCGACCGATGAGGGCTCCCCGGGTATGTTGAACAGGATCGAGGTGATCGATCCACCGAACAACGCCCCCCAATACATGCACGACAGCAGGATGATTGCCGAGACCGGCGACATGGTAAACGTCAGGGGCAACAGCAACGCCACGCCATTGGGGGCGCCAAGGCCGGGTAATACCCCGACCAGGATCCCCAGCAGCACACCGATCACCATCAGGCCGATATGCCCGGGGGTCAGGATCAGGTTCATGCCCTGCATCAGCGAATCGAATTCAGTCATTTCAACATCCTCCCGGCAGCGATCGCGAGATCGCCGAGCGGTCCGGCATTCAGTGGTACTTTGAACCACAGGGCGAAGATCAGGTAACTGGCCAGGGCAGCCCCACCGGCGACGGCGAAGATGGTCAGCCAGCTGTAGGGTTTCTCGCGCGACCTGTCTCGCCACATGAACCAGGCGATGAAGGCGATCGAGGCCAGATACTGGCCAATGAACGGCATACTGGCAACGAACAGCACGATCGGTACGAAGACACTCCAGACCTTGCCGGCGGCGTCGCGAGTGACGAATACCTGCAACAACCTGTGCCAGTGGATGAGCGTCATCAGCGCGGTGGTCAGGCTGGCGCAGGTCATCATCAGACCGATGTAAAAGGGGAAATAGCCGGCCTCGGGGCCGCTGTCACTCCAGCCGATCCCGCTGGTGTAGCTGCCATACATGACAACTGCGCCCAGCGCGGCAGTGAACAGCGCAAGGCCAAGCTCGACCCAACGGGTGGTGACCAGCGCGGATGTGGATGTGGACATCGCTCATACCTCTTGAGGCGGGCGCCGGTCAGGGCGCCCGGAGAATCACTTGCGTATCCAGCCCGCGTTGGTGAACACCGGAGTGACGCGCGCTATATCCTTTTCGAGATAGGTCACAAGGTCCTTGCCCTCGAGGAACGTCGGCACCAGCGCATTGCGGGTCACGTACTCCTTGAACTCCGGAGTCTGGGTGACCTTGCGCAGCAGCTCGACATAAAACGCCCGCTGCTCGTCGGTAACGCCGCCGGGCATGAACACGGTGCGCGGGAAGCGATACTGATCCACGCCGAGGCCCTGTTCGTGGCACGTCGGGATATCGGCCCAGGATTTGTCAGCGGCGACTTTTTCCGTGTAAGTCATGCGTTCATGACTGAATACGCACAATGGCTGAACCTGATCGCCACGCCATTGGCTGATGCTTTCGCTGGGATTATTGACGTTGGAGGTGATGTGTTTGCCAGCCAGTTGAATCGAAGCTTCGCTGCCGCTTTTGAAGGGAATGTAGGTCAGCTTGGTGCCGGTGGTCTGGTTGAGCAACAAGGTCAACGTCTGGTCGACGTCTTTGGACTGACTGCCACCCATGCGCATATTCGCGGGGTCGTTCTTGATGGTTTCGTAGTAGGTTTTAGCGTCCTTCCACGGTGCGTCCTTATAGGTCCAGAGCACGAAGTCATCTTCTGCCAGGGCGGCGACCGGGGTCAGATCAGTCCATTGGTAGCCAAGCTTGGCCACCAGCGGCAGCAGGTAGACATTGTTGGTGCCGACCACGAGACGATTGGCATCGCCCTGGGTCAGCTTCAAATCCAGAAAAGCCTCGGCGCCGTTGCCTCCACCCTTGTTCATGACCACCGTGCTGGTGTCCAACAGGTGATGCTGACTGATGATCGACTGGATCAGCCGACCCAATTGATCGGTGCCACCGCCAGGCCCACCCGCAACGATAATTTCGACGTTGCTATCAGGTTGCCATGCTGCCAGGGCTGGGAGGGTAGTTGCGCAGAACAGTGAACACCCGGCGAGCAGGTGAATGAAATGACGACCGAGAAGGGTGGGCATGATGGACCTCTTTTTATGTTTGTTATGGCGTAGTTGAGTGTGCGAAGAGGAGCAATGCACGTCTAGTCAAAAGATTACATACATCAATAACCTGGGGTTATAGCAGTTCTGCTATTCGGTGCTCGTAGTTGAGCGATAACCACGGGTGATAGTCATATGAAGAGATTTGATTAGACGGTTATCGCAAAGCGCTGTTTAGTTGCGGTCAGCGAACGCGCACCCCGAAATGAGGACATCAGTATGAGTACAGCCATTCCCCGTATCGCCATGGTTCTGGGCGACCCTGCCGGTATTGGCCCCGAGTTGATCGCGAGGCTGCTGGCCGAGCCAGAGGTCCGCGCCAAGGCTCGTTTTGTGCTGATCGCTGATGAGCAAGAAATGTTGAACGGCATGAAAATCGCCGGTTGCGATTTTCCGTACCAGACCATCGACAGCCTTGATCAGTTGGACTTCACGGCCGATATTCCGCTGTTTTTCAATTTTCGCGGGCAGACCCAAGGCGAATTCCCACGCAGCGAAGCCAGTGTTATCGGTGGCCGCTACAGCCTTGATACCCTGGAAAAAGCCTTGCGTCTGACGGCTGACAAACGCACTGACGCGATCATCTTCGGCCCACTGAACAAGACTTCCCTGCACATGGCCGGCATGGCCCATAGCGATGAGCTTCACTGGTTCGCCGAGTACCTGGACTTCAACGGACCGTTCTGCGAATTCAACGTACTGGACAATTTTTGGACCTCGCGGGCCACGTCCCATGTTGCGTTGGCCGAAGTCCCGAAGATGATTACCCATCAGCGGGTCCTGCAAGCCATCGAACTGATCGATAACGAACTCAAGCGCAGCGGTCTGCAAAAGCCGCGCATTGGCGTCTGTGGACTCAATCCGCATAACGGCGACAACGGCAGCTTTGGCCGCGAAGAACTCGACATCATCGGCCCGGCGATCGAGCAGGCGCGGGCGGCGGGTATCGGGGCGGATGGGCCGTATCCGGCAGACACCATTTTCCTCAAGGTTCAAGGCGAGGAGAAAGCCTTTGATGCGGTGGTGACCATGTACCACGACCAAGGCCAGATCGCGATCAAACTGATGGGCTTCTCCCGCGGCGTGACGGTGCAGGGCGGCTTGCCGATTCCTATCCTCACGCCGGCTCACGGAACGGCATTCGACATCGCGGGACAGGGCAAGGCCAATGTCGGTGCGATCCGTCAGGCATTCGAGCTGGCTTGCCGTATGGGTGTCACCTCCCGGTAACTTCCCCCCTGCAAAAACTCCCTCCATTCCCGTGCCGGTTACGGGAATGTTCGGGAGCTTTTTGTATTCGGCAGCCCTTAGTAGATGTGTAGATACCTATGCCATAGCAGGGAGGCGTTGCTGCAACTGTCTGTTTTATCTATTACCCAGGGTTATCAATGAATACCAACAAGTGATTAGTTGGATATCACCTGTCTCGCTACAGTCGCTCCATCGAGTTGAACTCGACGCAGCCGTTGAACCCGGCGCGTGGCCCATTGATCAACGTTTCGAAAGGAGCTCTGCCCATGAAAATAAAATCTATCCGCACCCGTGTCTTCGAATGGAAAGGCAAAGTCGTGCCGCCCCAAGCGCACTTTTGCACCAACGCCAGCGACATCCTCTTCGAACGTGGCGATGCCATGGGCTCGTTCCGCTTCCACGGCTGGCTGGTGGTCGAAGTCGAAACCGACACGGGCATCGTCGGCATCGGTAACTGCGCCCTGGCACCGCGCGTCGCCAAGGAAATCATCGACACCTACCTGGCGCCGATCGCCATGGGTGAAGACCCGTTCGACAACGAATACATCTGGCAGAAAATGTACCGCCAGACTCATGCCTGGGGCCGTAAAGGGATTGGCATGGCCGCTATTTCGGCGATCGATATCGCCATCTGGGACATCATGGGCAAGGCCGTGAACAAGCCGGTGTTCAAGTTGCTCGGTGGTCGCACCAAGGAAAAAATCTGGACCTACGCTTCAAAACTCTATGCCAACGACAACCTCGATCTGTTTCTGGAAGAGGCTCAGGGCTATCTGAATCAGGGCTTCACGGCGCTTAAAATGCGCTTCGGCTACGGCCCGAAAGACGGCCCTGCGGGCATGCGCAAAAACATCGAACAAGTGCGGGCGCTGCGTGAGTTGGCCGGCCCCGATGTCGACATCATGCTCGAATGCTACATGGGCTGGACCCTGGAATACGCCCGTCGCATGCTGCCAAAACTGGCCGAGTTCGAACCGCGCTGGCTGGAAGAGCCGGTGATCGCCGATGACATCGAAGGTTATATCGAGCTGAAGAAGATGGGCATCATGCCGATCTCCGGCGGCGAGCACGAATTTACCTCCTACGGCTTCAAGGACTTGCTCGAGCGCCGCGCTATCGACGTGATCCAGTACGACACCAACCGTGTCGGCGGCATCACCGCGGCGCGCAAGATCAACGCCATGGCCGAGGCCTGGTCGGTACCGGTGATCCCTCACGCCGGTCAGATGCACAACTACCACCTGACCATGGCCAGCACCGCCTCGCCCATGGCCGAGTTCTTCCCGGTGTTCGACGTCGAAGTCGGCAACGAGCTGTTCTACTACGTGTTCAAGGGCGAGCCACAGCCGGTCAATGGCTATATCCAGCTCGACGATAACAAGCCAGGCCTTGGCCTGGAGCTCAGCGATGAATACCTGAAAGACTTCAACATCATCGAGTGACCGTCCTGCGCGCCGTCAATGCAGGCGGCGCCTTGTCTGAGCATCAGGAGCAGATTCCATGAGGTTGATACAGTTTGAAAACACCGCTGGCCAGCGTCAGGTCGGAGTCGTCGACGGCGAGCAGGTGCAAGTGCTTCGCGCCACCAGCAGTACCCGCGAACTGGCGTTGGCCGCGATTCGCGCCAGGCACAGTCTGGTCGATGAAGTGACTCGGCGTGGCACCGACGTTGGACCGGCCTACGCCGACTTGCTCGGCTCTGGTCGCGTGCTGCCGCCGCTGGACCATGAAGATCCGGCCCACTGCCTGGTCAGTGGCACTGGCCTGACTCACTTGGGCAGCGCCTCGACCCGCGACAAGATGCACCAGCAGGCCGATCAGGGCGAAGCCGCACTGACCGATACCATGCGCATTTTCAAATGGGGTGTGGAGGGCGGCAAGCCAGCGTCGGGCCAGGTGGGCGCGCAGCCGGAGTGGTTCTACAAAGGCGACGGCAGCATAGTTGTGCGCCCTGGCGCCGCTTTCCCGGTTCCGCCATTTGCCGAAGACGCCGGTGAAGAACCGGAATTGACCGGGCTCTATGTCATCGGAGACGACGGTCAGCCTTATCGCCTGGGCTTTGCCTTGGGCAACGAGTTCTCCGACCACGTGACCGAGCGCAAGAACTACCTGTACCTGGCTCATTCCAAGCTGCGTTTTTGTGCTTACGGTCCGGAACTGCGCATCGGCGAGCTGCCACGACACCTCTCGGGCATGAGTCGTATCCGCCGCAACGGCGAAGTGGTCTGGGAAAAAGAATTCCTGAGCGGCGAAGACAACATGTGTCACAGCCTGGAAAACCTTGAATACCATCACTTCAAATACGCGCAGTTCCTCCGTCCGGGCGACGTGCATATTCATTACTTCGGCACTGCGACCTTGTCCTTTGCCGATGGCATCAAAACCCAGCCTGGCGATCACTTTGAAATCAGCATCGATGAATTTGGCGCTCCACTGATCAACCCGATCGGCGAAAGCGCTGCACCCTTGCCACCAGGTTGTGTGCGAGCGCTGTGAGGCGCTCATTGCTGAATATTTTCCAAGGAGACTGATATGCCGACTCTCACCGGGCAGAATTTTATAGCCGGCCAACGCAGCGGCACAGGCGATGTGCTGCTGCAAAGCCGTGACGCCAGCACGGGCGAGGTACTGCCCATCCAGTTCAGTCAGGCGACTCAGGCTGAGGTCAATGCAGCGGCATTGGCTGCGGCCCAGGCTTACCCTGCTTATCGCCAGCTCCCGTCGGCATGTCGCGCCGAATTTCTGGACGCGATTGCCGCTGAGCTGGACGCCCTGGGTGAGGACTTTATCGCCACAGTCTGCCGCGAGACGGCATTGCCTGCCGCGCGCATCCTGGGTGAGCGCGGACGCACCAGTGGTCAGCTGCGGCTGTTTGCCCAGGTACTGCGTCGGGGTGATTTCTACGCTGCGCGGATTGACTCGGCGTTGCCCGAGCGCAAGCCCTTGCCGCGCCCGGACCTGCGTCAATACCGGATAGGCCTGGGCCCGGTTGCGGTATTCGGTGCGAGTAACTTTCCATTGGCATTCTCCACTGCTGGTGGCGACACCGCCGCCGCGCTGGCAGCGGGTTGCCCGGTAGTGTTCAAGGCCCATAGCGGGCATATGGCAACTTCTGAATGGGTCGCCCAGGCGATCATTCGTGCCGCGGAACAAACCGACATGCCGGCCGGTGTATTCAACATGATCTACGGTGCCGGGGTAGGCGAGTGGCTGGTCAAACACCCATCGATCCAGGCCGTCGGGTTCACCGGCTCACTCAAGGGCGGTCGGGCTTTGTGCGATATGGCCGCCGCGCGGCCGCAGCCGATTCCGGTATTTGCCGAGATGTCGAGCATCAACCCGGTGCTGCTGTTGCCGCACGCGCTTGAACAGCGTGGCGAGCAGATTGCCAGCGAACTGGCTGCGTCGGTGGTCATGGGCTGTGGTCAGTTCTGTACCAATCCTGGTTTGATTCTGGGCGTGCGTTCGCCTGCCTTTACTGACTTCCAGCAACAGTTTGCGTGGCGCATGGAGGAGCAGGGCGCCCAGACCATGCTCAATGCGGGCACGCTGGCCAGCTATACCCGGAACGTGGCTCGGCTGCTGGCCCACCCAGGCATTGAACCGCTGGCAGGAAACCCTCAAACGGGTTCTCAGGCCCAGCCGCAACTGTTCAAGGCGCACGTCAGCCTGTTACTTGAAGGCGATGAAGTGCTTCAGGAGGAAGTTTTCGGCCCGGCGACGGTGCTGATTGAAGTGGCCGACGAGGCGCAGTTGCTTGAGGCTGTGCAAGGCTTGCACGGGCAGCTGACGGCAACTTTGATTGCCGAACCTCAGGACCTGCAAGGTCGGGAAAGCCTGATTGCATTGCTGGAACTCAAGGCCGGACGCTTGTTGCTCAACGGTTACCCGACGGGTGTCGAAGTCTGCGAAGCCATGGTGCATGGCGGCCCCTACCCGGCGACCTCGGATGCTCGCGGCACGTCCGTCGGTACCTTGGCGATCGATCGCTTCCTGCGCCCGGTGTGCTTCCAGAACTACCCGGACGCGCTGCTGCCGGACGCCTTGAAAAATGCCAACCCGTTGGGCATCCAGCGCCTGGTCAATGGCGAGCAATCGGCTGAAGCCTTGAGCTGACAGGCTCATGGTGGACGATCAGCCCTGGGTTCGCCTGGGGCTTTTCATTGAACAATCGAGGACTGGCATCCTTTGTCGTTCATGAA
The DNA here is from genome assembly GCF_059716055.1 of Pseudomonas sp. LBUM1658. Lineage (NCBI taxonomy): Bacteria > Pseudomonadati > Pseudomonadota > Gammaproteobacteria > Pseudomonadales > Pseudomonadaceae > Pseudomonas > Pseudomonas sp. LBUM1658. The sequence continues at coordinate 3,504,010 of NZ_CP166798.1, read as the reverse complement.
TAGCCATAGTATCCGATTGACTGCATTCGGCCAGTGATAGCGTCGAGGTGGGTTGGATAGCTCACGGTTCGTCGGAATAGTTCAGTTTGCGCTTGCATGTGAGAGATCGCCTGCTTAAATCAGAGCCTCGGGTCGATTAGTGACTTAGCGGTCACAGCGAGCGTCTGAGCGTCCTCGCGCAGCTGTGTTCCACGGGGGAATTCTCTGCTTTGGCGCACGAACATCACCTGATTGTTCTTTGTAATTGCTTGAAATAAAACAACTTATTAGTTTATTTGTCTGTGCTCAAATTGGGGGCCGGGCGTTCTGCAATCTAATAAACGGTCCTGCGAACAGCCGCTCACGCTGTTCTGCGAACCAGACTTGTGCCGGAAGGATAACGACATGAAGCCAGAGACTGCCATCGTCGAGATTTTCAACAAGTACAAGGTTTATACCGAACACTATTTAAACAGCGCCGCAGACAAGACCATCATTCTGGTCAATGGCTCGCTGGCAACCACTGCATCTTTCGCTCAAACAGTGCGTTACCTGCAGCCGCAGTTCAATGTGGTTCTCTACGACCAGCCCTACGCCGGCCAGTCGCGACCCCACAACCGTTACGACCAGCCGATCCGCAAGGAGGACGAAGCAGAGATACTGCTGGAATTGGTCGAACACTTTTGCGCCGACCATGTGCTGTCGTTCTCCTGGGGCGGTGCGGCCACCCTGTTGGCACTCGCTCAGCAGCCGCGACGGATTGAGAAGGCGGTGATCAGTTCATTCTCGGCGCGGGTCAATAAGCCGATGCGCGACTACCTGGAGAGCGGCCTGAGTCTTCTGCATGCCTGCGACCGCTTCAACGTTGGCCGCCTGGTCAACAACACCATCGGCAAGCACCTGCCGTCGCTGTTCAAGCGCTTCAACCACCGCCATATCAGCAGCCTGGCCGAGCACGAATACAGGCAGATGCATTTCCACATCAATGAGGTGCTGACCCAGGACACCCGCTGCTACGTCGACTGCGCCGATGCCATCGAGATTCCGCTGCTGTTCGTCAACGGCGAATGGGACGAGTACACCTCGGCGCAAGACGCCCGGCTTTTCGCCGGCCATGTCCGTCAGTGCCAGTTCAGCACCATCAAGAACACCGGGCACTTCCTCGATATGGAGCACAAGGCGGCCTGGCAGGAAACCCGGCAGGCGTTACTCGGCTTTCTGCAGCCGGCTTCCAGCCTGGTCAAGCCCAAGTGCACGCCGTCGCTGGGCAACCGGCACCGTTATGCAGCCAGTGACCGTATCTTTGCGGCGCATAGCCACTTGCCCCGCTAGAGAGTCCTGGCTCTGGATGGATTTTTCGCACGGCAGTCTGGCGTGCGTTGGTACAAGTCCTTTCTGTTTGGCGCTATGACAAATCAGAATACGACGATGGAGTTTGGTCCATGCGAAAGAAACCAGCGGCGGGCGTTACGCCCGTACCCGCGTCCTTTAAAAAGGAAAAACCAAGCGCAACCCTCAGCTTGAGTGGCCGCAATCTGCTCCCCACGCTGCGTACCCTGGCGCTGCAGGGCGCCAAGCAGCCGATCCTCAGCGCCCGCCATGCGCTAGCCCTCGGCGGTCAACTGGGCCGCGTGCTGTTCGGCAAGACATCGCACCAGGCCCTCGCCGAGGATGCGCGCTTCCAGGACCCGTCCTGGCACCTCAACCCCTTCTACCGCCGCAGGTTGCAGGCTCATCTGGCCTGGAAAAAGCAACTGAACGCCTGGATCGACGAGAGTCACCTGGCGGCCGACGATCAAGCCCGCGCGCGTTTCATTTTGGCCCAGCTCGGCGATGCGCTGTCGCCGTCCAACAGCCCGCTCAATCCGCTGGCGGTCAAGGAGTTGTTCGATACCGGCGGCGCCAGCCTGGTCAAGGGAGTTGCTCATCTGCTCGACGACCTGCGGCACAATGGCGGCATGCCCAGCCAGGTCAGCAAACAAGCCTTCGAGGTCGGCCGCAATATCGCCACCACCCCTGGCGCCGTGGTGTTTCGCAACGAGCTGCTGGAGCTGATCCAGTACCAGCCGATGAGCGAAAAACAGTATGCCCGCCCGCTGCTGATCGTGCCGCCGCAGATCAACAAGTACTACATCTTCGACCTCAGTACGCAGAAGAGCTTCGTTCAGTACGCGCTGAAGAACGGCTTACAGGTGTTCATCGTCAGCTGGCGCAATCCGGACGCTAGCCATCGCGAGTGGGGTCTATCGAATTATGTCCAGGCCATCGAAAAAGCCCTCGATGTGACCCGCGCCGTCAGCGGCAGCAAAGAGGCCCACCTGATGGGCGCTTGCGCTGGTGGCCTGAGCATCGCCGCGCTACAAGGCTACCTGCAAGCCAAACGACAACTGCGTAAAGTCGCCAGCGCAACCTACCTGGTCAGCCTGCTGGACAGTCAGATCGACAGCTCGGCCATGTTGTTTATTAATGAGCGAACCCTGGAAGCTGCCAGACGCCGGTCCTTTAAGCAAGGCGTGCTGGATGGTCGCGACATGGCCAAGATCTTCGCCTGGATGCGCCCCAATGACCTGATCTGGAACTACTGGATCAACAACTACCTGCTCGGCAAGCAGCCCCCGGCGTTCGACATCCTCTACTGGAACAACGACAACACCCGCCTGCCGGCCGCCCTGCATGGAGATCTGCTGGACTTCTTCAAACACAACCCACTCACGCACCCTGGTGGCCTGGAGATCTGCGGCATGCCGGTCAACCTGCAGAAAGTCACGGTCGACAGCTTCAGCATCGCCGGGATCAACGACCACATCACGCCCTGGGACGCGGTCTATCGTTCGACCCGACTGCTCGGTGGCGAACGACGCTTCGTGCTTTCCAATAGCGGGCATATCCAGAGCATCCTCAACCCGCCAGGTAATCCCAAGGCTAGTTACCTGGAGAATGACAAGCTGCCGTCAGACCCGCGGGCCTGGTATTTCGACGCGCAGAAGTACGAAGGCAGTTGGTGGCCAGAATGGCTGGGCTGGATTCAGGCGCGCTCTGGTGAGCAAACCGAAACCCGGCTGGCGCTGGGCAACCGCAACCACCCGCCAATGGAAGCCGCACCCGGTACCTACGTGCATGTGAGTTAAACCCTGAACATTGAACAGACTGGCGGGGTTTATTACCCATTGTAGGAGCGAGCTTGCTCGCGATGGACGTCAACGATAACGCGTGTTTTCTGAATAAACGCGCCGCCCTTGAGTCCATCGCGAGCAAGCTCGCTCCTTGGGGTAATGCTGTTCACTTAAGAAAATGGATGGCGGCCTGAAAGCCCACCGGGTTTTTTCTTTGGTGTACATATCCGTTTCTGCAGCAACGGATATGTACCCAATCAACAAAATACGGGCAGGCCGGCTCTTGATGCATCGCCCCCTCGCTACGCCTATGTGTGCCTGAAACCCCGAGCTTAAGTGAACAGCATTACGCTCCTTGGGGGGCTTTTTCCGGCCAGTTTCCGTCGCGTTCCGGTGACCAGAAGAAAACCAGATTGAGCAGGGACATTCCTTAACCGACTAGACGGATCTTGGTTTCCTTGACCTCAAGCGCCGATTCGTTGGCTCGATACTGACCGGGGGTCATGCCGAACCAGCGGGTGCAGGCCTTGTGGAAACTGCTGTGGTCATGGAAGCCGAGCAGGAAAGTCACCTGCTTCATATTGAAATGGGAATGCCGCAGGTAGAAGTCGGCCAACTGCCGACGCACATCGTTTAGGACATCCTTGAATTGCGTGCCATCCTTTTCGAGTGCCCGTTGCAGCGTTCGCTTGCTGAGATTCATCGCAGCCGCAATCGATTCCATATCACACTGAGCCTCTTGCCCCTGACTCAGGCGCTCGGTGATCAGCGCACGAATCCTGCACACGATGGTGAGGCCGTACAACAGCTCCAGCTGAGCTTCGGCAAAACTGTCATGGAGCGAGGCCAACTTCTCGTTGGCCATGCCCAGCGGACGCAGAAGCTCCTGGCCATCGAACAGGATGCTGTCATAGGCCGCCCCGAAACGCAGCTCACAGCCAAACAGTCGTTGATGCTCGCGGATGTCTTCCGGCTGGGGATAGCTGAACTCCACGCTCAGCGGTTGCGGTGATTTGCCACCGGTCAGCCAGCGGCAGAAAGCCAGCAGCGAACCAAGACTGGCATCGGTGTACTGCCGTGGCTTGATCGAACCGCGCTGCTGGTGATCGAGCGCGGCCAGGCGGTAATGCTGCTGTTCCTGGACAAAAAACAGACTGAAGCCCGTGCTGATCAACGGGCTGAAACGAACCAGGCGTTCGAGGGCTTTTTTCAGGTTCAAGCTGGACATCATGGTGTAGCCAACGATCTGAAAAGTACCCGGATGGAAGTTCTCGTAGGCTTTCAAACCGATGTTCGGATCGCCGGAAGCCTGAGCCGCCAGATCCCATAGATGATAGATAGCGCTTCGCGCGCAGAATCCTCCCGGGGTGTCCGCGAGTTTTATATCAAGTCCAGCTTCCTGGCACAGAGTGGCGACATCCAGTCCTTGCGCCGAAAGCGTATTCACCAGCATGCCGGCATAACCTGAACTCATTCTATACATGACGACCCCCGACTCCCTGTTAAACCAGACATCCTTTACCGCTCAAGCGAAATCGGCGGCCTTGTTGTCGGGAATCTCGGGTGAACCGCGAGGGGGTGGTGATGGGACACTAGCGTGTCGTTCATTGCAGTACCCTCTTGATTGACCTGTTGTTATTTTTTTGGGGCTCAACCTGCTCTGTTGTGTTGGCAGGCCGGCTCGGGCAACGAAGAGCTGATTGCCGAGAGCATGCCGGACCATGATGGTGTATGAACTTGAACCAGTTTGTACCACGTTGAACGTATTTGTCTCCTGGTAATCATAAGTGGCGCTTGGCTCAAAGCATGGGCTTGCCCCCGGTGACGCCATAACGCGAACCGGAAATATAGCTGCCTTCATCCGAAACCAGCAGCACGAAGATCGGCGCCACTTCGATCGGCTGCCCGGGACGCCCCAAGGGCGTTTGCGCGCCAAAATTGCAGGCTTCTTCTGGTGGCATGGTCGAGACAATCAACGGCGTCCCAATCGGCCCCGGTGCGACGCTGTTGACCCGTATGCCTTTGTCACCGAGCAGTTGCGCCAGGCCGCCGGTGAAGTTGGCATTGGCGCCCGGCCTGCTCGACCCACCGTCGGTTTCCCGGGCATCGTCATGTTCATCCAGATATGAAACCGCCACATCGGCCCCTTCACGTGCATAGGCAATCGCCACGGCACGTCCAATGCCGCTGTCAGCACCGGTGATCAGGGCGATCTTGCCGGCCAGGCGGTCGTGGCCGGCATAACTCTGTTCGCCACAATCGGGGTAAGGCTCCATTTTGCTCTGCGAACCAGGGACGTGTTTGCGGTTGGGGTGGAAACGGAGGAACGGGATAGTCGCGCATGGCGGTGGCTCCTGGGTCCAGGGTTGAACGCTGTTTCCATTGGAAGCCGGGCAACAATCGAAGTTGAAAATGATTGCGCGGGGGGCGACGAATGGAATTGCGTTCAACACCAGGCAGTGGCCGCTGAACTGAATAGAAAAAAGATGAACCTCTGCAAAATCCCGGGACTCAGAACAGATAGCGGTAACCAAAACAATTCCGGAATCACGAGACGAGGACTTCATGATGAATACTCTGTTGCGCAGCGGCGCTTTCGCTCTGGCTTTCACACTTGCCGGGGCCGTGCATGCGGCCCAGGATGCTGATGATTTTGTCGAAGAGGCGTCGGCCAAAGGCATTGCCGAAGTCGAGGCGGGTAAACTGGCCCAGGAAAAGAGCACATCCAGCGACGTCAAAGCGTTTGCTGACATGATGGTCAAGGATCACGGACAGGCCATCGAGAAACTCACGGCACTGGCCACCAGCAAACAGCTCGAAGTCTCTACCGATGCCGAGCTGATGGACAAAGCCAAAGCGATGATCCTTGAGTTGCGTAACGCCAAGTCCTTCGACCAGGCCTATGCCAAAAATCAGGTCAATGCTCACGAAGCGGCCATCGACTTGTTTAAGGATTATGCCAAAGACGGTACCGATGCCGAGCTCAAGGCCTTTGCCCAACAGACATTGCCAACGTTGCAAGAGCACCTGGAGAAAGCCAAGGCGCTGGCCGCAGCGCATGGCGGTAATCAGGCCAATCCATAACCGCAGGTTAGCCGAAGGCCGGCGTCTCGGTGCCAGTCTTCGGCGCAGCCGCAAGCGTCAGGGCATGCAGATATGAACACACACACATTCATTCTGGGGCTGGCCATGCTGGTCAGCGGCTACAGCCATGGCGCTGCCTGCGATGTTTTTACCCGCTCGCAAAGCAGCGCAGTGCCGAGTGTTGAAACCCACACTTGTTACCAATTCACCGGTGTGCCGCCGGATGCAATCAATTGGTCATGCGGCAATGAGAGCAAGGAAATGCTCACCAGTGAAAAACGCCGGGTCGCACAGTGCCAGACCGGCTCGGTTGGCCGCTGCACCGCGACACTGACCCAGGAGGGTCTGACCAATCCGCACTCGACTAGCAAGGTACCCGGGCAGGATTCGCCGAACATTCCCCAAGGCGCGCAGGTGGTCACCTATTACTACCAGACCGCGCACCTGCCACAGGCACGCAAAGACTGCGAAATGGCGGGCGGTCGTTGGGAGTGACCCCTCTCCAGATAAACCTCTCGTAACGCAGCGGCTCAGAATTCTATTGCCCTGGAGATCGTCGATATGAGTACGCCTACCGATAAATCGCCCTTGCAGATGTACTTCAATGACGACGGGCAAACGCCCAACAGCCGTTTACCCGTGTTGCTATATCGCCAGGTTGCGCTGCATCGCCCCGACAAGGCCGATGAATTGGAAGGGTTATTCGAGGCTCATCACTGGTCAGCCCTGTGGCGCGCCCAGGTGTTTGATTATCACCATTACCACTCTACTGCCCACGAGGCACTGGGTGTCGTCAGAGGAGAGGCGTTATTGATGCTCGGCGGCCTATCCGGTGCCGAGGTCAAGGTCGGGGAGGGCGACGTGCTCGTGTTTCCGGCCGGCACCGGGCATTGCAGTCTTGAGCAAAGCGCGGACTTCCTGGTGGTGGGGGCCTACCCCAAAGGCCAGGAAAACTATGATATTCAGCGACCAGACGTAATGAATCACAGCTCGTCAGTGGCACGCATTGCCAAGGTGCCTTTACCTGCGGCCGACCCGGTCCAGGGACTGGAAGGTGCCTTGGTTAAAGCTTGGGCGTGCTGAACCCGGCCAATGTGGCGGCTTAGGCTGATTGACCAGGGTTCCCACCGCTTATCCGGTCTTGCACAACAAGAAATGAACTGGCACCTGTGTTTTTGCCTCCGTTAACAATAGAGGGTCTGTATATAAGAGGAGCCTGACCAGCCCGAGTCGCAGGTGAGCCATGAGCAAAAATCTGGACGACTACAATCGCATGCGAGACTTCGCCGCCACGCCGGAACCTGCGGCGAGGAAATCAGAAAAGCGCTCGAAAAAAACTGCGCACGCCTTGCAGTTCTGTATTCAAAAGCACGATGCCTCTCGACTGCACTATGACTTTCGCCTTGAGCTCGATGGCGCGCTCAAGAGTTGGGCGGTGCCAAAGGGGCCGTCGCTGGACCCCAAGGTAAAGCGCCTGGCGGTGCACGTCGAAGATCATCCGATCGATTACGCCACGTTCGAGGGCAGCATTCCCGAAGGGCATTACGGCGCCGGCGATGTGATTGTCTGGGATCGCGGGGTGTGGATACCCCAGGAAGACCCTGCCAAAGCCTATGAAAAGGGTCGTATGAAGTTCGAGTTGCAGGGCGAAAAACTCGGCGGTCTGTGGAATCTGGTGCGCACCCACATGCCGGGTAAGCAAGAGCAATGGTTTCTGATCAAGCATCAGGACAGTGCGGCGAAGCCCGAGGCAGAGTATGACGTGGTCAAGGCCGAGCCGGACAGCGTCCTTAGCGACCGCACGATCCTCCCCAAGGCGCAAGGCACGGACAAACCCAAACCCATCAGAAAAAAGCCGGCCCCTGCGCAAAAGCACAAAACGCCGCAATTGACCGGTGCGCGCAAGGCCAAACTGCCAGAGCTGCTCAAGCCGGAACTGGCGACACTGGTCGACAGCGCACCGGACGGCGACTGGAACTATGAGATCAAGTTCGACGGTTATCGAATTATGGCCCGCGTCGATCACGGCAACATCCAGCTGTTCACCCGTAATGGGCACGACTGGACTCACAAGCTGCCCAAACAGGCAGAGGCCCTGGCTGTTCTGGGTCTGGAGTCTGCCTGGCTTGACGGTGAAATGGTGGTGGCCGACGAGCAGGGAGTCCCGGATTTTCAGGCCCTGCAAAACGCCTTTGACTCGGGTCGCAGTGGCAACATCGTTTACTACCTGTTCGACTTGCCCTACCTCAATGGCGTTGACCTGCGAGAGGTGCCCGTCGAGGAACGAAGGGCCGCCCTGGCGACGGTGCTTAACCTTAACGAAGATCCGCTTCTGCGGTTCTCCGAGTCATTCGGCGAGACCCCCGATGCCTTGCTGAACAGCGCCTGCGAAATGCAGATGGAGGGGTTGATCGGCAAACGTCTTGGTTCGCCTTATGTGTCCCGGCGCAGCGCTGACTGGATCAAACTCAAGTGCAAAAATCGACAGGAGTTTGTGCTGGTCGGTTATACCGACCCGAAAGGTGCGCGCAGTGCCTTTGGGGCGTTGCTTCTGGGCTTGCATGACATAGACAGCGGCGAATTGCGCTATGCGGGGAAGGTGGGGACCGGCTTTAACGAAGGGACCCTCAAGAGCATTTACCAACAACTCAAACCTCTGGAGACGAAAAAGCCGGCTGTGGTCAATCCACCGAGCGGTTTTGAGGCTAAAGGCGTGCATTGGCTGAAACCGAAGTTGTTGGCGGAAGTCGCCTATGCCGAAATGACCAAGGATGGGTCGGTACGCCATGCGGTATTTCATGGACTGCGTGACGATAAACCTGCCAGGGACATTACTGAGGAGCGCCCGAAGGGTATGAAAAAACCAGCCAGCGCTGCGAAAAAACCACCCGCCAAGGTCGCATCAACCCAAGCTGTGTCGGGTACCGGCAAAGTGCGTATCACTCACCCTGACCGAGTCATCGATGCCACCAGCGGCACCACCAAAGTGCAACTGGCGCAGTACTATGCCAGCGTCGCCGAGTGGATCCTGCCTCAGCTCAAGGACCGGCCGGTGGCGCTGGTTCGGGCACCTGAAGGCATTGCCGGGGAATTGTTCTTTCAGAAAAACGCCGAGCGTCTGGCCATTCCGGGGATCACAACCCTGGACAAAGACGTCACCGGGCAGCCCGTGATGATCATCAATAACATCGAAGCCCTGGTCGGGGCGGTGCAGATGAGCACGGTGGAGTTGCACACCTGGAACGCCACCTCTGACAACCTGGACAAGCCCGACCGATTTGTCCTTGATCTCGACCCCGACCCCGCATTGCCCTGGAAAAGCATGGTCGAAGCGACACAATTGACCCTCGCGGTGCTCGATGAACTGGGACTCAAGGCATTCCTCAAGACCAGTGGAGGGAAGGGCATCCACCTGGTTGTTCCGTTAACCCGAAAACTCGGCTGGGACGAGGTCAAGGATTTCAGCCACGCGATAGTCAGTCACATGGCCAAGTTGTTACCGGATCGTTTTTCCGCGGTATCCGGACCAAAAAACCGGGTGGGGCGAATTTTCATCGACTACCTGCGCAATGGCCTTGGCGCTACCACCATCTGTGCCTACGCCGTGCGCACTCGCGAAGGGTTGCCGGTGTCGGTACCGATCTTTCGCGAGGAGGTCGCGGAACTGAAAGGCGGTAATCAATGGAATCTGCACAACGTGTATGAGCGCTTGGTCGACGTCGGTGACGGGCCCTGGGCTGAGCTGAAGAAAACCCGACAGTCCATCACCGCTGACATGCGTCGGCGGTTAGGGATGAGGAAGTAGGAAAAATTGAAGAGCCCTCAATTGCAACCTTCACCGTGGAGACCACTACAATGAATCAGTACCCCTTGGATGAAACTGATTCCGAGCACCGTAATCGTCAGGTCGGACAAGCTTTGGGACTCGCTGTGGATGAGGTGACGCAATGGGTAACCCTCATCGAGGAAGATGGTAGCGGCATGGGTTACGTTGTCGAGTTTTCCAAAGCCACGCCAGCGGAAATCCTGGCCAAGGTTCCCGGACTGGGAAGCGATTTAACGATCAATATCGGCCCCATTGATTGATGCTGCGAATAAGACCTTCGGGTGCCCCACTTTGTACAATGCAATTCTGCGTGGGCCCGGGCGCACTTCGAAGGAGCTGGGATCGCCCCATGATGATCGTTTTACAAGGACCTTACAGCGCGTTCGTCCACGGATTTCCCTGAGCGATCTTGCCCTCCAGCCAATCTTTCAGCGCTAGCGTTGCGGAGGACGCAAATTTTGCCGAGGGTCGAATAAGGTAGATCCCTCCTTTTTCCCCCAACTCCCAGTCCGGCAATACTCTTACAACTTCTTTGTTTACCAATGCACGACTGAACAGCCATTCCCCAGCACCCAGGATGCCGGTACCCGCAATGGTCGCGCGCAAAAGCGCTTCACTATCGTTGGACACCAGGGAGCCCTGGGGGCGTAGGGCAAATTGCTCACCTGCGCTGATGAGCTTCCATTCAGGGTAAGACGCCAGTCCCGTGAATCCCAGGCAGTTATGATTTGCCAGCTCCGTGGGTGACTCAGGCCAGCCGTATCGTTCGACATAATCAGGAGACGCGCAAAGAATGCGGCGATGATCGCCGAGGCGCTTGGCAATCAGGCGGCTATCGTCCAGTTCACCTATGCGTATTGCCACATCGAAGCCTTCGGCGATCACATCAACGAAGCGCTCGCTGTAATCCACGGTGACCGTCAAATGCGGATGGGCAGCCAGAAACTCCGGCAGTATCGGCGCCAACCAGAGCCTGCCCATGGCTGCCGGCACAGCCAGCCGCAGATTGCCGCGGACCTCGGCGGCCCCTAGGGCTGCCTCCTGCTCTGCTTCAGCTATCAACTCGGTAGCCAGACGCAGGCGCCTGACAAGGTGGGCCCCGACGTCTGTCAGACGGATGTGTCGGGTGCTGCGCTCGATCAGCCTTACTCCCAGCCGGGCTTCCAGCGCCGCCAAGCGCTTGGAAACGATCGTGGGATGGCGCTGCAAAAGCCGAGCGGCCGCAACGAATGACCCCTGGGATTCGAGCGCCAGCAAAGCGGCAATTTCATCCGTATGGCGGCTGACACCAATCACGAAAGCGCCTAGATGCTTGGCCCACTTGGCCATGATGGCGCCCAGACCGCCGGCGACGCCATACAGCACCATGACAGTTCCCGGCCCCACTGGATAAGTCGTTTTGAGCAGGTACTGTGCCGTGATTCCCTTGAACAGAACGGCTGCGGCGTCGTGGAAGCTGATCGACTCAGGAAGCGGCACCAGTTTCCCGGCCGGAACCAATCGGCCACTGGCGTAGGCACTCAGGGGGCCGGTGGCATAAGCCACGCGATCACCCACTTTAACGTTAGTGACTTCGGGCCCCACCGCAGCGACCCGACCAGCCCCCTCCAGACCCAACCCCGAAGGCAGAGCAACGGGAACCGCGCCGTTGCGCTGGGTGACATCGAGATAGTTAATGATCTCCTGTGGGAGCAAGCTCACTCCCACAGGTTCAGCATTCACAGAAGAATTGGATTATTCCAGATGCTCGGGTTTGACCGGGTCCCCCGATTTCATATCCAGCTGCACCCGCACGTCTTCGAACATTGCATCGTAGTCCTTGTGTGACGAACCGATGCTGCTCAGCGCCTTGGGAATGCCGTACTTCTCTGCGATTTTCGTGACGTTGCTGGCGAAGTTGTAGGCCTGATCCTTGGGCAGGAAGAATGATTCTTTCAGATCCTTGCCCTGGATGCTGCCATGCATCGTGAACAGCATCCCTTTGCCCTCCTTGGGGTCCTGGGTGACTTCATAGTCGATGCGTATGTTGTAGCTGACATCGTCCTTGTTCAGCGCGTGGCGCTCGATGTGCAGATGACCGGGCTCGAACGTGGCCATTGGCGTCTCTCCTTCAAAAGGCATTGAAGTGGGGGGCAGGCGAGGATCCTGACCCGAGGGTTTTATTGGTAAGTGATGCCAAGTGTCGCCGTGCTGATGCGGGTGCCGGCCTTGCCCTGGACGATCGCTTCGATGTCCGAGAGTGAACCGATCACCGCGACTTTGCCAGTGTTGCGGGCGAACTCGCAAGCGGCCTGGACCTTCGGCCCCATGGAGCCGGCGGCGAAGCCCAGCTTGTCCATTTCGTCCGGGTGGGCCTGGGCAATGGCCTTCTGGGTCGGTTGGCCAAAGTCGATATAGGCCGCGTTGACGTCGGTGGCGATCACCAGCAAATCACTGTCCAGCTGTTCGGCCAGCAGCGCCGAGCAGAGGTCTTTGTCGATCACCGCTTCGATGCCCTGGAGTTTGCCGTTGGCACCGTACATGGTCGGGATTCCGCCACCACCAGCACAGATCACGATACTGCCTTTTTCCAGCAGCCATTTTATCGGACGGATCTCGAAGATGCGTTTGGGTTTCGGGCTGGCCACCACGCGGCGAAACTTGTCGCCGTCCGGGGCGATGCTCCAGCCTTTTTCTGCCGCGAGTTTTTCCGCTTCAGCCTTGGCGTAAACCGGGCCGATGGGTTTGGTCGGGGTCTGGAAGGCGGGGTCGTTGGCGTCGACTTCGACCTGGGTCAGCAGGGTGGCAAAGGGCACCTCGAAGTCCAGCAGGTTGCCCAGCTCCTGTTCGATCATGTAGCCGATCATGCCTTCGGTTTCGGCACCGAGGACATCCAGCGGGTAGGGCGTTACCGAGGTGTAGGCGGCCGCCTGCAACGACAGCAGGCCGACCTGCGGGCCATTGCCGTGGGCGATAACCAGTTCGTTGCCGGGATGAATCCGGGCGATCTGTTCGGTAGCGGTGCGGATGTTGATGCGTTGATTGTCCGCGGTCATGGGTTCACCACGACGCAGGAGGGCGTTACCACCCAGAGCAACGACGATACGCATGATGCAGTCCTTCTAAATTCTGAAATGGAACGGCTTGACTCGGTCCCCTGTAGGAGCGAGCTTGCTCGCGATGAACTCAAAAACACCGCGGTGCTCCTGATGCCCCGCGTTATCGTTGACGACCATCGCGAGCAAGCTCGCCCCTACAGTGGTCCGCGTCAGCCGTTAGATATCCGCCAGCGCCGACACCAGGATCGCCTTGATGGTGTGCATGCGGTTTTCCGCCTGCTCGAAGGCGATGTTGGCCGGCGATTCGAACACCTCTTCGGTGACTTCAACGCCATTGGCCAGGTGCGGATAACGCGCGGCGATGTCCTTGCCGACCTTGGTTTCGCTGTTGTGGAAGGCCGGCAGGCAGTGCATGAATTTCACTCGCGGGTTGCCCGAGGCCTTCATCATCCTGGCGTTGACCTGGTACGGCAGCAGTTGCTCGATCCGTTCGTCCCAGGCTTCCACCGGCTCGCCCATGGAGACCCAGATATCGGTGTGGATGAAGTCCACGCCCTTGACCGCGGCTAGCGGGTCTTCGGTGATGGTGATGCGCGCGCCGCTGTCTTCGGCGAAGGCTTTGCACTGGGCGATGAAGTCGGCATGGGGCCACAGGGCTTTGGGGGCGGCGATGCGCACGTCCATGCCCAGCTTGGCGCCGATCATCAGCAGCGAATTGCCCATGTTATAGCGCGCGTCACCGAGGTAGGCGTAGCTGATGTCATGCAGCGGCTTGTCGCTGTGTTCGCGCATGGTCAGGGTGTCGGCGATCATTTGCGTCGGGTGGAATTCAGCGGTCAGACCATTGAACACCGGCACGCCGGCGAACTGGGCCAGCTCCTCGACGATTTCCTGTTCGAAGCCGCGATATTCGATGGCGTCGAACATCCGGCCCAGTACCCGGGCGGTGTCTTTCATGCTTTCTTTGTGGCCGATCTGCGACGACACCGGGTCGATGTAGGTGACGTGAGCGCCCTGGTCGTGGGCCGCGACTTCGAAGGCGCAGCGGGTGCGGGTCGAGGTTTTTTCGAAGATCAGCGCGATGTTCTTGCCTTTGAGGTGCGGCCGTTCGGTGCCGGTGTACTTGGCGCGTTTCAGGTCACGGGACAGGTCCAGCAGGTAGTGCAACTCGCGAGTGGTGTGGTGCATCAGCGAGAGCAGGCTGCGATTGCGCATATTGAAAGCCATTTTGGATCTCCTTGGATGTCGGTCGTCCACCTGCCGAGGCCCTTCATGGGGGCAGCGGCAAGCACGTCAATGATGAATTAGTAGTCGATCGGGTCGCGAATGATCGGGCAGGTCATGCAATGGCCGCCGCCACGCCCGCGTCCCAGTTCTCCGGCGCTGATGGTGATGACCTCGATACCGGCCTTGCGCAACAGGGTGTTGGTGTAGGTGTTGCGGTCGTAGCCGATCACCACGCCGGGCTCCACGGCCACTACGTTGTTGCCGTCGTCCCACTGTTCGCGTTCGGCGGCGAAGCTGTTGCCGCCGGTTTCGACCACGCGCAGGGTTTTGAGATTGAGCGCTGCGGCTACGGTGTCGAGGAAGCTGGTGTCTTCGCGACGGATGTCGATGCCGCCCGGTTTGCTTTCGTCAAGGCGCAGGCTGAAGGCGACGATCTGGCTCACCACTTCCGGGAAGATCGTCACCAGGTCGCGGTCGCAGAAGCTGAACACGGTGTCCAGGTGCATCGCCGCGCGGGATTTCGGCAGGCCGGCGACGATCACCCGTTCCACCGCTTTGTTTTTGAACAGGTTCACCGCCAGTTGGCCGATGGCCTGACGGGACGAACGCTCGCCCATGCCGATCAATACCACATCGTTGCCGATCGGCATCACGTCGCCGCCTTCAAGGGTGGAGCTGCCGTGGTCCTGGTCCGGGTCGCCGTACCAGACCTGGAACTCGGCGTTGGTGAACTGCGGGTGGAATTTGTAGATGGCCGCGGTCAGCAGGGTTTCCTGACGACGGGCCGGCCAGTACATTGGGTTCAGCGTCACACCACCGTAGATCCAGCAGGTGGTGTCGCGGGTGAACTGGGTGTTGGGCAGCGGCGGCAGGATGAAACTGGAGTGACCGAGAAATTCGCGGAACATCTGAATGGTCTTGCCGCCGAAGCTGTCCGGCAGGTCATCGGCGGACACGCCACCAATCAGGAATTCGGCGATCTTGCGCGGCTCCAGGCTACGCAGCCACGAGCCGGTTTCGTTAACCAGGCCCAGACCCACCGAATCGGCAGTGATCTTGCGCTGCAGGATCCAGTCCAGGGCTTCGGGGATCGCAACGATGTCGGTCAGCAGGTTGTGCATTTCCAGCACGTCGACATTGCGTTCGCGCATTTTGGTGACGAAATCGAAATGGTCGCGCTTGGCCTGGGCGACCCACAGCACGTCATCGAACAGCAGTTCGTCGCAGTTGTTCGGGGTCAGCCGCTGATGGGCCAGGCCAGGGGAGCAAACCATGACTTTGCGCAGTTTGCCGGCTTCGGAATGGACGCCGTACTTAACTTTTTCCGTGGTCATTACAGTGATCCTCCATATAGCAAAACAGCCAGGTGTTACAGGGTCAGGAAGCCGTCGTAGAGCCCATAGGCCGCCACCAGGGCGCCAATGAGCACTGCGGCGAAAATCAGCTTCTCGACGTTGGTGAAAACCGGTTTGTCGACTTCAAGCTTGGCCTTGGCGAACAGAATCGCGCCGGGGGCATAGAGCAGGGCGGAGAGCAACAGGTATTTGACACCGCCGGCATAGATCAGCCAGAGCGCGTAAATCAAGGCGATGGCGCCGATGATCAGATCTTTCTTGCGTTCGGCCATGGCGTTCTCATAACTCTCGCCGCGCACCGCCAGCAGCAGGGCATAGGCCGCCGACCACAGGTAAGGCACCAGGATCATCGAGGTGGCGAGGTAGATCAGCGACAGGTAAGTACTGGCCGAGAACAGCGTGATGATCAGGAAAATCTGGACCATGGCGTTGGTCAGCCACAGGGCGTTGACCGGCACTTGGTTGGCGTTTTCCTTGCGCAGGAACGCCGGCATGGTGTGGTCCTTGGCGGCGGCGAACATGATCTCCGCGCACAACAGCACCCACGACAGCAGTGCACCGAGCAAAGAAATGATCAGACCGACGCTGATCAACGCCGCGCCCCAGGGGCCGACCACATGCTCGAGCACGGCGGCCATCGATGGGTTCTGCAGCTTGGCAAGTGTAGGTTGGGTCATGATCCCCAGCGACAGCACGTTCACCAGTACCAGGAACAGCAGCACGGTGATGAACCCGATCACGGTGGCTTTACCCACGTCGCTGCGTTTTTCCGCCCGGGCCGAAAAGATGCTCGCGCCTTCGATACCGATGAACACCCAGACGGTGACCAGCATCATGTTGCGCACCTGGTTCATCACACTGCCCAGGTCGGGATTTTTCAGGCCCCAGATGTCGGCGGTGAAGATCTCCAGTTTGAACGCGAACACCGCGATCAACACAAACAGAACCAGCGGCACGATCTTGGCGACCGTGGTCACCAGGTTGATGAACGCCGCTTCCTTGATCCCTCGCAGCACCAGGAAATGCACGGCCCAGAGCAACACCGATGCACCGATCACCGCGGCCAGGGTGTTGCCTTCACCGAAGATCGGGAAGAAATAGCCGAGGGTGCTGAACAGCAGCACGAAGTAGCCGACGTTGCCCAGCCAGGCACTGATCCAGTAACCCCAGGCCGAAGAGAAGCCCATGTAGTCACCGAATCCGGCCTTGGCGTAGGCGTAGACACCCCCGTCAAGATCGGGCTTGCGATTGGCCAGGGTCTGGAACACAAACGCCAGGGTCAACATGCCCACGGCGGTGATGGCCCAGCCAATCAGCACGGCACCGACATCGGCACTGGCCGCCATGTTTTGCGGCAGGGAGAAGATCCCGCCACCAATCATCGAGCCAACCACCAGAGCGACTAATGCGCCCAGCCGGAGTTTTCCGGGAGATTCAGACATTGCATGACTCCAATGCAGGAGAAAAGAGACAACAGAGTAATCTGCTCGCTATTCAAACAGCTGACTTAGATCAATGCAGCTCTAACGCTATATCAATTACAGCCATCATGCTCCCAGAGCCTGTAGCAACAATGTAGATGATCGGCTCATGAACTAAACTCACGCGGTTAGTTACCGGAGTCAAACATACAGAGCAGGGGATCCGTCCACAACCGGCGCTGCGCTTTGCTCGAGCAAGCCGCGATCTGCGAGCTGATTGCTGCACCTGAAGGGTCGATCCGTTGGCAGCCAGCGACTTGCATTCGTGAGGGCTTGGTCATGGCAAAGGACAAGAAGGGCGCCACAAAGAGTAATTCCGCTAAAAGCTTGAAACTGACAAACAAAGACTATCTTGATCAGCTACGCCGATTGCATGTCGAACTGGTCAAATTGCAGGAGTGGGTGAAACAAAAAGGCATCAAGATCTGTATTGTCTTCGAGGGGCGCGACGGTGCCGGCAAGGGCGGGACGATCAAGGCGCTCACCGAACGGGTGAGCCCGCGTATCTTTCGAGTGGTGGCGTTGCCTGCGCCGACCGATCGCGAGAAGAGCCAGATGTATTTGCAGCGCTACCTGCCGCACCTGCCCGCGGCTGGCGAAGTGGTGATCTTCGATCGCAGTTGGTACAACCGTGCGGGCGTCGAGCGCGTGATGGGGTTCTGCACCGAAAAGCAGGTTGCGAGTTTCCTGAAGTCAGTACCCCTGGTGGAGCGTGCGATCGTCAACTCAGGAGTTATCCTGCTCAAGTATTGGCTGGAAGTCAGCCCGCAGGAGCAGACCCGCCGACTCGAGGCGCGCATCAAGGATGGACGCAAAATCTGGAAACTTTCCCCTATGGATCTCAAGTCGTACGGCCGCTGGTATGACTACTCGCGCGCACGTGACGACATGTTCAAGGCGACCGATACCGAATATGGGCCGTGGCTTGTGGCCAACTCAAACGACAAGCGGCGGGCCCGCCTCAACATCATCACCGACTTGCTCAGCCGCATCCCGTACAAGAATGTGCCGCGCGAGAAGGTGACGTTGCCCAAGCGGCAGAAGCCAGGCGGTTATCGCGAGCCGGATTATCCGTTCAGGCGAATCCCTGAAAAATTCTGACGGGTACGGTTAAGCGAATCTGCGCTGTCTACCAAAGGGCTTCAGTTCTATGAGCAATCCGGATTCTTCGCCCCCCCTCCCGGAGCCGGGCCGGATTGCGCGTCGGGATACGGGCGACGATCAAACCGGCTGGGGCCGCTGGCTGCCAGGGCTGCGCACGCTGCGCGGATACCAAGTGGCTTGGTTGCGACACGACATTGTGGCCGGACTGGTGCTGACCACCATGCTGGTGCCCGTCGGCATCGCCTACGCGGTGGCATCGGGGGTGCCTGGCATCTATGGCCTTTACGCGACCATCGTTCCTCTGCTCGCCTATGCGTTGTTCGGACCCAGCCGGATTCTGGTGCTGGGGCCGGATTCCTCGCTGGCTGCCGTCATCCTCGCCGTCGTCCTGCCATTGTCCGGCGGCGACCCGCAGCGCGCAGTCGCCCTTGCGGGCATGATGGCGATCGTCTCGGGGGCGGTGTGTATCCTGGCCGGCGTGGTGCGCCTGGGCTTCGTCACGGAGCTTCTTTCCAAACCGATCCGCTATGGGTACATGAACGGGATCGCTTTGACGGTATTGATCAGCCAGCTGCCCAAGTTTTTCGGCTTTTCGATCGAAACCGACGGACCGCTGAGAAACTTATGGGCCATCGCTACGGCGGTTATGGATGAAAAAACCAACTGGACCACGTTCATGGTCGGCGCAGCCACCCTGGCGGTGATCCTGCTGCTCAAGGGCAACAAGCGCGTGCCGGGCATCCTGATTGCCGTGGCAGGAGCGACCGTCGCCGTTGGCGTGCTGGACCTGGCGGCGCGCGCTAATGTGTCGGTCCTCGGCTCTCTTCCACAAGGCCTGCCTGCGTTCGCCATCCCTTGGATCACCAGCGCCGATATCGTCCCGGTCCTGATCGGCGGTTGCGCCGTCGCCCTCGTCTCGTTCGCCGACACCAGCGTGCTCTCTCGTGTCTATGCGGCGCGGACCCGCACCTATGTCGACCCGAATCAGGAGATGGTAGGGCTCGGCGTCGCCAACCTGGCCGCGGGATTTTTTCAGGGCTTCCCGATTAGCAGCAGTTCGTCACGTACTCCCGTGGCCGAGGCTGCAGGCGCCAGAACCCAACTGACCGGAGTCGTCGGCGCGCTTGCTGTTGCCTTACTGCTGATGGTGGCACCGGACCTGCTGCAGAACTTGCCCACCAGCGCACTGGCTGCGGTGGTGATCGCATCGGCTATCGGCCTGATCGAGGTCACCGACCTGCGACGAATCTATCGCATCCAGCGTTGGGAGTTCTGGCTGTCAATCGTCTGTACGGTAGGCGTGGCCGTGCTGGGTGCGATTGAGGGCATCGGCCTGGCCATCGTGATTGCTGTCATCGAATTTCTGTGGGATGGCTGGCGCCCGTACTCTGCGGTTCTGGGACGCGCCGAAGGCATCCAGGGCTACCACGACATCAAGCGTTATCCCAACGCGCGCCTTATTTCCGGCCTGGTCCTGTTTCGCTGGGATGCGCCGTTGTTTTTTGCCAACGCCGAGCTGTTCCATGACCGAGTGCTGGACGCAGTGGCTACATCACCTACACCAGTGCGCTGGCTGGTCGTTGCAGCGGAACCGGTCACCAGCGTGGACGTGACCTCCGCCGACATGCTGGCCGAGCTGGACGAAACCTTGCACGCGGCTGGCATCAAGTTGTGCGTGGCCGAGATGAAGGACCCGGTCAAGGACAAGCTGAAACGATTCGGGCTTTTCGCGCGGTTTGGCGAAGCGGCGTTCTTTCCGACGATAGGCGCCGCCGTCAGGAGCTATCTCGAGACCCATCCGGTGGATTGGATGGAAGGGGTTGCCCGCAAGGACGAGGATCGCTGAAGCGTTGGAGAGACTAGGCTCATTGCCACGGTTTGCCGCTGCTCGCTGACGTGGGCACGTCAGTGGCCGTCAGCTTGGCAGCTAGCGGCAAGTCAGTCGGCCATCGACATGCGCTCAGGGGTCTTATCCCTGATACGCAACCATTGCTGCCTGGCTTGCCGATATTTTTCATCAGCCTGTTTTTTAATCTCGGAAAACCTTTGCAGGGTCTGAGTCGTAACAGGTTGCTCGCTCAAGAGCGCATAGGCTTGAGCGCTGAGTTGATCTGCTTCAAAGAAGAGCTGATTGCTCAGGTTGATGGAGCTGTTCATGGTCATGGCAGCATTCCTTCTGACAGGACTGGAAGGTTGAATACTTTTCCTTGTGTTCCTTCAAGTCAGGATATTGCGGGAGAGACTTGCGTGGTTCAGCGGCAACCTCCCGTATGGGCACAAAGAGGTGCGGTCGTACCCGGCAACCATGACGCATCGGGCGAATGGCTGTTACCCAATCGTGGTGCAATGCGGGTTCATTGGCTTGATCTGTATCAATGTCCCAGGAGACTGCTGATGGTGTCCGACCTGTGGTTGTTCATGGGCGCCCAGACCAGGCGAAAGTCGAGCCTGGGTTCAGAGGGGCTGAAGCAGATCCTCTGAAGCCCACGCTCCATTTTCAGCCAATAGCGTGGCAACCATGGCCGTGCTGTCGAGCACGTGCAAGCGTTGCGTCACCTGTTCGGGTGGCAGGCGAAACGGCGGCACACTGTCACAGATGGTGATCCGTTCAAACAGCGGGCTGTCGAGCAGATCACTGCCACCGGTGAACAAACCATGGGTGGCTGCAGCGAGCAAGCGAACGGCACCTGCCTTCTGGCAGGCACGGCCAGCGTGCATCAGCGTATTACCGGTGCTGATCAGGTCGTCGACAATGATGGCCGTCTTGCCCTGGACTTCGCCGACCAGCAGGGTGCCGGTGAGCGTGGCTTGGTCCCGGTGCTTCTCCATCAGCGCACCGCCCACCGGGCGGCCCAGTCGCCGCTCCAGGGCCTGGCGAAATTGTTCGGCGCGCTTGGCACCACCGGTGTCGGGAGAAACCGCAACCACCTCGGTGTCACCGACCAGCCCGGCGAAATACTCGGCGAACAATTCTGCGCACTGCAAATTCCATGTGGGAATGCGAAAGGCATTATCGAATGCCGCCGGGTTGTGTACCTCCAGTGCGACCAGACGATCCACGCCACACGCTTCGAGTATGGCCGCCAGATAACGAGTGATGGTTGGATCCTGATGGTGAGTGCGGCGATCCTTGCGCCCGTAGCAGAGGTAGGGAGCCACCACTTGGACCTGGCGAGCACCGGCATCCTTGAGTGCGCCGCAGAAGAACAGCAGGCGACACAGCTTATCGTTCGCGCTCTGTCGATCATCTCCATACAGAGCATGAAACACTACGACCTCGCGGCCGTTGACCGGCTCCAGCGGTCGGCATTTCTGTTCGCCATCCTCATAGTTACGCTCCTCGTGGAGCGCCAGTTGGCAACCAAGCCGTTGCGCCACGCGGGTTGCGTAGTGCTCACTGCCTTGCAGAGCGAACAGAAGAGCACGTTGGGTGAGCATGATACGGCTCCTCAGAGGCTGTTATGGAGAGCGCCCAGCTATTCAGTTTTACGGCAGCAAGGAGCGCGATCAGCGGATTGCACCATGACGGCTGGAAATTTCGCTGCACTGTGTAGAATGTCCCATTCCTTATTCTAGTAACGAGAAATCCATATGAGCGCAGGACTGAGTGAGGAAGAGATGCGCTTGGCGCTATTTGGCTCCCCAAACCCATCCGATCCACAGCCGCATCCGGAAAAACAGGAGCCAGTGATCGTATCAAAGCCACTGCCTGACCCAAAGCCGCGATCGGTTGCTAAACCTCTTTCGCCGAAGCTTCGGGTTACGCTGCACGTTACCAAAGAGTTTGAAGGCGACGTAGAAGTGTTTATCTATGAGGCGAATACCTTGAGCACGCTTGTCGCGGAACAAGAGGCCAAGAGTGAAGCTAAAAAGAAGAAGTTCAGGTATTTCGATGTGGTATCGGTCAAACCTGTCCAGTAGTCGTGGCAGTAAGTCCGGGGCGATTCAGGCCCCAGGCCAGGGCGGCCATGACGGCGGTGTCGGTGTATCAGCTTAGAGCGCTGGGTTTTCCGGCGTTGTCACTTCATTGAGCTGGAGAAGGAACTTGGGAGAGCTCACTGCAGCTGGAGCGCCAGTAACCGGTTCTTCAAGCAGCCAGCGAACAACCCCGAAGGCCGTGGCCAGCCACAGGGTGCCCAAGACAACAAGTAGCGCGACGAAGCCTTTTAAATTCATTTCGGGTTACCGATTGAGCTCGGCTTCAACGAAGAGTTGATCGCTAAGGTCGATAGATTCAGGCCATGGGGAGTTTTGCGCTTTTTTTGAAGAGATCGGGCTCATAGCGGCATTTCCTTTTGGCAGGACTCGAAGGTGAAAACGCTCTCCTGGCATTCCTTCAAGTCAGGCGCCAAGCACAAGAAGTCGCTTGGCGTGTGGTCATCGTTCCTGACCATAACGGCATATGGAATTAATTGAGCTTGGATCAAGTTGGGCTGTTTTGCACAGTTGCTGCTGTGTTTACTTCATTATAACCAGAGGAAATCAATTCTCTCGCTCATAGGCATCTTATGGTCGATTCTGTTGAAAAGCCCCCTGCAAATGTTGAAGAGGAAAACTGTGCGGCGGAGATTGAAAGCGGTTTTTACGTAGCCCATTGCGCATCGAGCAGGATCGCAAGTGCAACGAATGCCACTTCATGGCCTCATATAAAAACGAGCGGTGCCATTGGTGCAGGTACAGATGGGATGGCCGGGAGTTTTTTTCATGACAACAGGTGATTGTTTTTATGACGGCGGCTGAGAAAAACCATGTGGAATGGCTGGTTGAGCAATCGATGCTTCATGCCGCAAGGCAGCGGGCCAAACTCTACTCTGGGCAAGGTCGAATGTGGCAACAGCCTTATGCTCATACTCGGCCCCGTGATGCTTCGGCCCTGGCTTCGGTGTGGTTCACCGCGTATCCGGCGTCCATTGTTACCAGCGAAAATGGCACCGTGCTGGAGGCCTTGGGAGATGAAACCTTATGGCATGCGCTGTCGAAAATCGGTATCCAGGCTATTCACAATGGCCCGCTGAAAATGTCTGGCGGCCTGAAGGGCATCGAACGCACTCCCACGATTGACGGCAATTTTGATCGCATCAGTTTCGACATCGACCCGCACCTGGGCACCGAGGCGCAGCTTCAGGCGCTGACCCGTATGGCCGCTGCGCACAATGCGGTCATCATCGACGACGTCATCCCGTCTCATACTGGCAAAGGCGCGGATTTTCGCTTGGCCGAAATGGCGTATGAAGACTATCCGGGGCTCTACCACATGGTGGAAATCCGCGAAGAGGACTGGACGCTGCTACCCGATATTGCAGAGGGGCGCGATGCGCAGAACCTCAGTCCGCAGCAGGTAGACGTTCTGCGAGACAGGCATTACATCGTAGGCCAACTACAACGGGTGATCTTCTTTGAGCCAGGGATCAAGGAAACCGATTGGAGTGCGACACCGATCGTGGTGGGCGTCGATGGCAAGCCGCGACGCTGGGTTTACCTGCATTACTTCAAGGAGGGGCAGCCGTCGTTGAACTGGCTGGACCCGACCTTCGCCGCGCAGCAGATGATCATCGGAGACGCGCTGCACGCCATCGACGTCATGGGTGCGAAAATTCTACGTCTGGACGCCAACGGATTTCTCGGCGTAGAACGCAAACTCGACGGCACCGCCTGGTCTGAAAGCCATCCGTTATCGATCACCGGCAACCAGTTGCTGGCCGGCGCGATTCGCAAGGCCGGCGGTTTCAGCTTTCAGGAACTGAACCTGACCGTTGACGATATCGCCGCCATGTCCCACGGCGGTGCCGATCTCTCGTACGACTTCATCACCCGACCCGCCTACCAGCATGCGTTGCTGATGGGCGATACCGAATTTCTGCGATTGATGCTGCGTCAGATGCACACCCTCGGCATCGATCCGGGCTCGCTGATCCATGCCTTGCAGAACCATGACGAACTGACCCTTGAACTGGTGCATTTCTGGACCCTGCACGCCCATGACACCTTCCTCTACCAGGGCCAGACTTTTCCCGGCAACATCTTGCGCGAGCACATCCGCGAGCAGATGTACGAACGCCTGGCCGGAGAGCACGCCCCCTATAACCTGAAATTTGTCACCAACGGTGTGTCCTGTACCACCGCCAGCATCATCACGGCAGCGCTCGGCATTCGCGACCTCGATGCGATTACCCCCGCGGATATTCAACAGATACGCCAGATTCATTTGCTGTTGGTTATGTACAACGCGATGCAACCGGGGGTGTTCGCGTTGTCTGGCTGGGACCTTGTGGGCGCACTGCCGTTGCCGGCAGAACAGGTCGCGCATTTGATGCTCGACGGCGATACGCGCTGGATTCATCGCGGTGCCTACGATCTGGTTGATCTCAATCCGGACGCGCCTTTTTCGGCGGGTCAGATGCCACGCCCGAAAACGTTGTACGGCAGCCTGACCAGTCAATTGAAAGACCCGGATTCGTTTGCCTCGCAGCTGAAGAAAATCCTTGCTGTTCGCCGCGCCTACGATATCGCGGCCAGTCGCCAGATCCTGATTCCGGATGTCCAGCACTCGGGGTTGCTGATCATGGTCCACGAATTACCGGCTGGCAAAGGCACACAAATCACCGCGCTGAATTTCGGCTCGACACCGATCACCGAAACCCTGCATCTGCCCAATATTGCCCCGGGGCCGGTGGTCGACATCATCAATGAGCGGGTCGAAGGCGATCTCACACCTGAGGGCGAATTCACCATCACGCTGGATGCCTATGAAGGATTGGCACTGCGCGTGGTCAGTAGTTCGCCGATGATCCAGGGACTGTAAATGACGTTGAGACTACAGCGGTCTCAACGCTGATGAGGAATGATTTAGCCGAGCCGACTTCACTCTTCACGATCGATCTGACGGAAATTGTGTATACCGTACTTGCGCCAGAGAAATCAGCCGACCGGCTCGGCCGTACAACTCATTTCCCCTGACCCTGGCTTCTGGAAAAGGACCACGTTGCCGTTTTGCCAGAAGCTGTAGTTTCCCTGGTAATCCTTGCCGAGGTATCGGGCTCCTGAATCACTCTGCACCTGGCTCAGGGTGATCGAGGTGTTCGCCCATTTCAGGTACAGGACACCAGGCTGCGTGTTAAAGAAGGTAGCGGCAATCAGCGGGTCAAACCCTGTACAACGAAAAGCCAGGGGGCCTTCGGTGAGTCTGTCTGGATCCTTGGTTCTCACGATTGCCGAGCCTTGGCGTAGCTGGTGCGCGCGCTCGGCATAACTTCGGATCGTGCACGCCTTGGGTTCCTTCTCGGAGGCACACTGATTGCGGGCCTCGATCCAGAACTGCTGGTCGATCATGACTTTGTCTGGAGGAGGTACTGAACGTTGATCCGTGAGCGCCAGGCGATAAAGACGCGTCAGTTCGATATCCATCTGCGTCAGTTGCGGATCGCGACAGATAAGCTTTTCGACGGATGCCCTTGCGGTGGCGCAGTCGAAACTGGTCTTGAGGATTGGCAAAGGGGACGCAGCATTTGCACAGGTGCTCATCGCCGTGCACACGCTGGCAGCGAGCAGACAGGAGAAAAGGGCCGTGACCGTTTTCATGTTGGCTTCACCCAGATCATTACGTGATGCCCGGAATGCCGTGGGATCTATCGATCCGTTGAACAATTCGTTCGCATTGGGTGTATCGCAGTGTAAGTCAGTGCTCAAAACTTGCCACACCGCGCGCACGGCACAATGGGCCGAGGAGGGCGGATACTTCGATGTCTGCTTTGAAGCGTCCGGCGTACCGGGGGCAATCGCTTCCACAGCGTCCTTCACTCGCCCGAAATGGGCATGGGCCACAACACGGTCGAGCGAACCTACCGCGAGCGGTCCCGCGCCGAGCCCGTATAGCCGCAGCACTGGCACGCTGCCATCGTCTGTTCCGCTGACACGCACGCTCACCGTACCGACGGTGAACACCTTGCCCAGGCGCTCCGGCAGTTCCAGCTTGAGCAGCAGCCGCTGGCGCGCTCTGCCTGCGGCCGGCGGCGGGGACAGCCGATAACGCGTCGCTCCGGCGCCGTCGGTAGTGAATTCGGGCATTGGGCAACTGCCTTATAATGTTTTCAGGTATTCCACCAAGGCGTCCTTGTCTTGCTCCGGCAGCCCGGTGCCGAACGTGTGGCCCTGGTTGCCACCGCCCTTCGCACTGACCTCGTGGCGGGTGCCGATGCGTTTGGCCTCCCCGCTCTGGGTTTCGAAGCCTGCGCGGATCGGATCGTAGACGTCATAGCCGCGCCAGAACATGGCGGGGCGTTGCGCCGGCGGCTCGAGCAGGTCGCGCAGCGTCGGCACGGAGCCGTTGTGCAGGTAAGGCGCGCGCAGCCAGATGCCGTCAAGGAAGGCGGCGATGTAACCGCGCAGTGGCTCCTCGACCAGGCCGGGGCGCTCGATGCCCATCTCCGTCACCACCTTGTTGGCTTCGATGGCGGCCTTCTCGCTCCAGGTGTCGAGGCGGTCGCGGCTGGTGCCGACCTCTGCCAGCGGCACTACGGTGCCGGTACGGGCCGAGGCGTGGCAGGCGGCGCAGGTGCTGTCGAACACCGCCTTGCCGCGCCCGGCCTTCGCTGCATCCACAGGGAAAGGATATTTCGGTGCCGGCTTGTTCGAGACGTAGTCCTGCAGCCAGTGCACCTGGGCGAGAAACTCGTCGTTGTCCTTTGGTGCGGCGCCGAGCAGCCCCAGCGTCGAGTCGATGATGACCGAGTATGCATCGTGGCTGTCCCCGGCGAAGTTCATGCGCATGCCCTGTTCCGGCCGATACTTCTTCAGGTTCCACAGCGAGGGCATGTCGGTGGGACCGAGGCTGTCATCCATTGGCCAACGGATCATGAAGTACTTGGTCAGGTTCATGGCGTCGTCGCGCCCGCGCCCCCAGGATGGAAAGTCTTTGCGGTAGAGCCAGGCGAACTGCTGCTCACGCTCAAGCAAGGTCTTTTTCGTGATTGGGATGAGCAGGTAGCGGTAGATCGCGCGGTCGATGAAGGATAGATCGGTGACCAGGCGGATCTCGGCCATGAGGTTGTCGGCGTTGAAGCGCGGGTCCTTCGCGCAGTCGACCAGAAAGCGGAAGAACGCCCACAGGTCCAGCGTATGGTTCGGCCCGGTTGGCACGAAGACCGGCGCGGAATCGACATCAGTGCGATAGCTGGCGGTATGGCAGGCGGCGCAGTTGTTGGCAACACGCGGAAAACCGACGACCTTCTTCGAGAACCCCACCGGCAACTCCTGGCCTTCCTCCCACACCACGCCGAACGACCCATAGCCGCCGGGGCCGGGCAGCTTGTCGGGAAACAGGCGTGGCAGCACGTAGAAGATCCAGTAGGGGATGCCGGCGTCGCGTTCCGCGCCGATCGAGCCGTACTTGAAGCGCATGTCCGGATCTTTGGTGATCCATTCGGGTTGCGGCTCCTCGCGAAAGAACTTGTACCAGGTGAAGGCCGCGCCGCCGACACCCAGTACCAGCAGCACGACGAGCGCGGCGAGCAGGCTGCGGCCGAGGTTGCGCGCGAAGTCGGGACCGCCATGGCGGCCCGGGTCACGCGCGCGGAAGGCAGGTTTCATGATCGTTCTCCTATGGGCTCAGAAGGTCTTCAGATGCTCGATCAGGGCGTCCTTGTCGGCCGCCGGCAGTTCGGTGCCGTAGTCCCGTCCCTCGTGGCCGGCATTGCTGTTACCGGGTTGACGGGTGTCGAACAGGAGCAGGCGCGGGCCATCGGCCAACGCGCGTGCCGACGGGGCGGCTGCCGGAAGATCCGCGACGAAGCCCACCCGCCGCGGCTCGTACACATTGTTGCCGCGAATGAAGGTGATCGGCCGCTCGACAGACGGCTCGAGCAGGTCGCGCAGGGTCGGCACGGAGCCATTGTGCAGGTAGGGCGCGCGCAACCAGACGCCGTCCAGCGGCATGTTGGCGTAGCCCCAGGTCTTGCGGAAATAACGGAAACGGTGCGGATAGCCGGCGTACAGCGTGGCCTGGTTGACGGCAAGATCGCGGGTGTAGGAATCGAGCCGCGCGCGGTCGGTGCCGATCTGTGCGAGCGCAGTCACGTGGCCGACCTTCGCGCCCTTGAAGTCCTGCCCGCTAGCTCCGTGGCAGCCGGCGCAGTACTGCGCGTAGAGCGGCGCACCGCGTGCCGCCAGCGCGTGGTCGATCGGGTAGGGGTAGGACGGCGGCGCCAGATCCAACAGCCAGTCTGCCACCCGCCCGATGGCGGCGAGGTCGATCGTCGGCGGCGTGGTGCCTGTGCCGAAGGCAGCGCTCTTGTTGCGTTCCTCGGTATGGGTGTTGTTGCCGTCCCAGTGCAGCGCCATGCGCTCGCCGTCGTCGCGCGTCATGCGCTTGCGCTGGTTCCAGATTGACGGAAAGTCGGAGGCGCCGAGCAGTTCCTGCGGTGGTAACTGCATCATCGGGAAGTTGAACAGCACCTTCGCTGAGTTGAAGGTATCGACCCGGCCCGGGCCCCATTCGGGTTGGTCGAAGACGAACTCGAAGCGCCCGCGCAGCATCAGCAGGCGCTCGCGCATCAGCGCGATTGCCACCGGATAGACCAAGTAGCGGTCGAGAGGATTGAGGCCGCCGGCGAGGCGGTCGATCTCCGGCACGATGAATTCCCTGGAGAACTTCGGCCCGGCGGCGCAGTTGAAGAAGAAGGTTTCGAAGGCGCGGATGTCGAAGCGGTGAGCCGGCATGCCGACGATCAGTCGCGGTTCGCCGTCGACTGCATCGCGCACCGTGCTGGTGTGGCATGCCGCGCAGTTCAGGAACACGCGGTCCAGCCCGAGATTGCGTCGCTTTGACACGCCGACCGGCAGGTCGCGGCCGGGTTCGTAGATCAGACCGAGCGAGGCGTAGCCGCCAGGCAGATCGTCGGCGCAGACCTGAGGCAGGGCCTGCCAGATCCAATAGGGAAAGCCGGATTCGCGCTCACCGCCAGTGGAGCCGTATTTAAAGTGCTCCACCGGGTCGCTGTACTGCACCGGAACATCAGGCAGGAAGCGCACTGCGGCGTAGAGGCCGCCGAGCACCAGTAGAATCCAGGGCAACAGCAGGAACGCTCGGCCTGACCAGCGTAGCAGGGCTGGGTGGCGGGATGGGTCGGTCACCTGCGTTCTCCTCGATCCGGGTCAATGGGTGGGACGCAAGGTGCCAAGCTTGGGTAGGGGTGCTCGAGCACAGCTTCGCCGGCGAGGCCCCCGCGCGCGCGCGTCAGGGTTTCCAGTGTGCTCAGCATCGCCGGCAGATCGGCGGACTGGGCGAAGCCGGGAGCATGGGCGGCGGCCGGTGGCGGCATCGGTGTTTTCAGCTGCGCGGCGGTCGTCAAGTGGTTCATCTGCAAGCGGTAGAGCATGCGTTCGGCGCAGTCGGCCAGGTTGGCGCGCACGCGGCTGTCGTCGCCGTGCAGGAACCCTGGCGGAAATCTGCTCGCTGAGCTGTGGCATAAACCGCACTGCTGGACGAAAGGCCGCAGGTCCGCTGCCGCCGTCATGTCGCGAATGAACGCGACATCGGCCAGCCGCGCCGGCGGCAGCGGGGGCTGTTCGCCTACCGGTAAAGGAACGCCGAGCCGGGCAAATATGGGGGGCAGCAGCGCGTCTCGGCGTAGCGCGTGCGCGTCGAAGGCATCGCTGTCACCAGCCAGCGTGGCCTGCGCCAGCGCGTCGATAGCGGCGTCGAGCGGGGCGAGATCCGCCACCAGTTCGAGTCTGGCGGTCGCCGGCGTATCGCCGCGCGCGCGCGTCAGCCACAGCCTGCGGATGCCTTCGCCACGGGCACTGCGCACACCGGCGGCGTGCTCGCCGAGGGTGAAGCCGATGTCTGCGGCGTCTCCGCGCGGCGTGCCGTGGCCGAGTTTGATCGGGCCACTATGGTCAGCACCTGGCAGGCTCAGGCGGTCGATGCTGCCCGAGGCAATGAGTCCACCGTGCAGGCTGAGCCGTGCCAGCAGGCGGCTGCCCTCGGCACCGTCGCAGTCGAGATCGAGCCGCGCTGTGCCCACGCGTTCGCGACAGATCAAGGTGACACTGTGTAGCGGCGCATCGGGCGCGGTGGCGAGTTTCCGGCCCAACAGGCGGATATCGGTTTGCGAGAAGAACAGTGACAGGGCGTGGACGAAGCGGGCAACGTCGGCGCTATCTTGCCCGCGCCAAATTGCCAATGGCGGGCGCAGCGCCAACGGGTCGAACGCGGCGCCGATGTCGGCGATGCGGTGGGCGGCCAGGCCGCTCGGTAGCGCAGCAGTGACGGTGCCGGAAAGGTCGATGGCGGAGAACGGCTGACGGTTGGGCAGTTGCGGGTCGGGTAAGGGCAGGCCGTACGGCCAGCGTGCACGCCAATGGGTCAGTAGGGGTTCGAGCAGATCGCGCCGGGCGGTCGGCGTGTCGAGCGTCATCGTGCGGCCGCCGCCGAGTCGGTAGCGCAGCGCTACGCGTAGAGCCTCGGCGCGGCAGGCGATGGCCTGCGCGCGGGTCGCCGCGGCACAGCCCTCGCGCCACAGGCGCTGGGCGAGGGTGAACAGGTTGGAGCGGGCAGTCGCGGCGTCGATCGCATCCGGCAAGTCAACGCCGTGGCGCCAGGCGATGCCGTAATAGGGTTGGCCGGTGGCTGCGAGGCGCGCAGCCACCGGCGGGCTGGCGGCGGTTTCGTCCCAGGAGGCGCGCGAGAAGATCGGCGCGGCATTCTGATGACAGGCCAGGCACAGCGCGCGGTTGGCGTAGCCCAGCGTGGGACGATTGTCAGCGCGATAGTTGTGTACGACCTGGAACTCGAAGCGGCCAGCGGTTTCGTTGTAGCTGATCACCTCTAGCGCAGCGGCGCCTTCGTGGTAGCCGATATACAGGCGGTCCTTGAGGTAGAGGTGGCCGGCCGCTGCAGCGGCGGGTGGTTCGCCCGTGACGGCGGCGACTACGCGCGGCTGGAGAAACGCCTGTATGTCCGCCACGGCGGGGCGCTGCAACGATCGGCCAAGCGGAATCAGCACCACGGTCAATCCTCCCGAAGCCTGGTTCGCATCCAACTCGGCACGGATGCGCTCGAGCAGGGCCGCGAATGGAAAGGGCACCACTGCCTCCCCCGTCGGCCCGGGCGGACCGAGCAGGATATCGAACAACGAGCGCCCGGCCGACGGCAGGGGCTCACCCGGCGCTTCGACCGCTGCCAGCGGCGTGGCGACCGGCGTTTCGCCGGCCATGACCGACAGCGTCGCTAGCCAGCCGAGCAGCGCCAGCGCCGTCGTCTGCCATGCCGTTCGGACCATCATCCGCTGCTCCCGCCATGCCCAGCGCTGCTCCCTGTCTATCCGCGGCGGGCCTGGGTTCATCGCGGTCGGCTGACGCGGTCTTGGACCTGGCTATCAAGGCTGCCGCAAAACTCGCTGCTTCTCTCATTTCGCGGGAGCGACGCTTCGGGTTACTGGCCCCCCGGAGCGCGAGCGATCTGCGTGCCAGTCCAGCAATCTTCCTGTACCTCGCCGCGCTCCATGAAGGCATCGCGGGTGCGCTTGGCGATCTCCTCGTTGTACAGCACGAAATTCACCACGAAGCTGCGGTCCATGTAGGCGCGGCCGAGATAGAAACCGGGATACACCATGCGGATCTCGTCGCGGATTGCGAAGCCGTCGCGCCCGGCCATCATGTCCGGCAGACGGCGGTAGCCCGGCAGCTCGTCGGTAAAGGCGTAGTCGATGATGATCGACTCGCGCCGGCTGTCGAGCAGGCTTTGTCCGCAGTGCAGCTTGGCCGGGAACAACAGCCATTGATCCTTGCCGTTAACCTTGATGGACTGCAGCGGTCGGTCAGCGCTTTCCTCGACCAGTCCGAGCTTCTTCAGCGTACCGAGATCTTCGATGCGATTGCGCAGCAGGCGCTCGTCGCGATAGAACACCTTGCCCTTCCACAGGGTTTCACCGATCAGGTCGAGCTTGTGGCCGGCCACATTCACCAGTAGCCCGCGCAGCCCACCGCCGGCGATTTCCGACAGGCGCAGCTTGCCGCTGCCGCCGCGCGCAAAGAACAGATCGCCTTCGAAAGGCCCGTCCGGAATCGGCCCGGCTGACAGCCGGGCATAGATCTGGTCGATCTGCTCCTGATCGAGAAAAGACAGGTTCTTCGGCGTGATCTTGTAGAGATCCTCCGGTGACAGCGGGTGCTGGTATTCGAGCTGGGCAAAATCCGGTTTCTCGGCATAGCCCTCGCCATAGGGGGCGAAGGCGATGTTTGGGGGCTTTTTGTCGAGATCGAAAAACCCGCAGCCGGATCCGCCGAGGGCGATGGCGGCACAGATGGCGAAGGTGGCGATCCTCATGGCGGCTCCCCTTGCACTTACAAGGTGGCAAGGAAGGCGATCAGCGCCTTCTTGTCGGCCTCGGACAGATCCTCGCCGAAGCGGTGACCTTCGTTTTCGATCTCGGCGGTGCAGCTGCTGTAGATCTGCTTGATCAGATAGGGGCGTGCCTTCAGTGCCGCCACCAACGCATTCGGCTTACCGATCAGTTCGCCGGTGATTACCTTCAGGTCGGCGAGCACCTTGCCGCCGGTGTCCTCGCCGAAACGTTGGGCCAGACTCGCCTGCAGCTCCTGCGGCGCGGTCTTGGCGCGCACCAGATCGACGATGAACCGCTTGTGCTGGAAGTTACCGATGGTGCCAGCGGTGACGCCGCGGCCGTCGATTTCGCTCGGGATGGTGAGTTCGAAGCCGAGCAGCCTTTCCTTCGCGGTGCCGTCCCACAGGCGTGGGCCAATGCGCAGGGTGACATCCTCGCTCAGCAAGGTTACTTTCGGAATGCGTTGCGCCGGGTTTAGCAGCTCCTGCATCGACATCTTGTACAGCCGGTAGCGACCCTCGACGCTGGGGTCGTATTCGAAGCAGGCCGGTTGCTGCTCGGCGGGCAGCAGCTTCACGCTGCTGCCGTCCACGTAGCGCGGGCGCATCGCGTAGAAGTCGTTTGCGGCATGCTGCGGCTTGCCGCACAGCTCGGGGCCGAGCGCGTTGTTGTGCAGGAAGGGGGCGTGTGCCCACAGATTGAGCAGCGAGATGCCGCGATAGTGGCCGCGCCCGCCGTCGCCGGGCTCTCTGACGTTGGGGTCGGGCGGTTGCGCACGCAGGGTCTCTGAGCCGTATTCCTGCCAGATGTGGCCGGCCATGTGATTGGAGTGCAGCGCGCGGCAGCGGAAGGTACCGACTTCGGAGACCGGGGTGCTGCGGTCGTTGCCCAGCCAATCCTCGCGCATGCCGCTGCCGAGGTCGATTTTGTGGAAGTCGAGACTGGCGAACTGCCCGGCCGCCGCTTCTGGCTGGCTGGAATGGCAGCGCGCGCAGGTGTTGGCGAAGATCTGGCTGCCACGCGCCACCGCGTTGTCGCCGAATTCGCGTTCAAGGGCGTCAATCAGGTCCTGCTCGGTATAGCGGGCGTCCGGTGTCGTGGCGCGCAGCTGGTTTTCGCGTGCGACACGCAGATCGGTGACGTGTGCTTCGGCCGACATGAAGAAATCGAGGATGTTCGGCAGCCGGTCCTCAATGGCGCGGAAGTTGGGACAGTCGCGCCGGCACTGGCCAATGTTGAACGGCGTCTGGCCGAATCCGCGCTGTTGAGGATCGATCTGGCGCAGGTCAGAGAGGTGGTTCATCCAGCACTGTTCCGAGCACGAGCCGATGTTGAAATACACGCGCTGGATCGCCTCGAGCGCGCCGATCGAGTCTTCGCCACCCTTCAGGATGTGATGCACGGTGTCCTTCGCGAGGGACTTCTGCCAGCACTTGCCGTCACGTCCCGGTTCGCACCAGCAACGGGTTTCGTCCGGGTCGTCGACGCAGGAGGCAACCTTGCGCCATTTCAGTACCTGCTCGTCAGCGAAGGTCGGCCGTTTGGCGATGTTGATCAGGGCGTTGATAGTGCCCGGATTGTTCAGCTGGTCGGTCGGAATCGCCGATGTGTCGCTGGAGCCGGGCCGCGCATGGGCGAACATCTGCCATTCCAGCGTGTTTGAGGGCATGCCCGAGACCATGATTTCCGAGATGCGCGAGTATTGGTTACCGACCAGGCCCTTGATGTTTTCCCATTTGGGGTTCGCCGGGTCGGCGGGTGGGTTCAGCGGATCGAAGGCGATGTGGCAGGAGCCGCAGGCGGTGCCTATCAGGAAGGGCGGCTCGATGGCGCCATCTTGCAGGTGCGAGCGTGTCGCCTCGCCTGCGCCGGCGGCCGCAATCGGCCGGTTGTAGCCTTCCCAGCTGCCGGGGCTGTCGTTGAGACGCTGCCAGCCCGCCTTGTCGAAGCGCGGGTTGGGAAACTTGCGAATGCCGAGCGCGCCGGTGGAGGTGCCGAATTTCAGATCGCAGGCCGATTGGCGCTGGTCGTCTGGCCCATGCACATCGCCATCCTTCAGCAGCGCGTCGCGGAAGTCGCATGCGGGATCGGTATAGCCGCTGCGTCCGACGAAGCCGAGCAGCTCCTCGTCGCCCGGGCACCAGTCCATGCCATAGGTCTCATCCAGGCTCTTCGCCGGGCAGTCCGGCGAGCCCGGTGTGCAGCAGGCCGGATCGTTGATAATGCCCCAGGCGCGGAAGCGGTCGCCGCGCTGGTCGCTGCGCAGTACGCGGTACCAATCGATCAGTACGCCGACGCGCTGCTGGAAGACGTAGGTATGGAAACGGTCGTTGCCCGCCGTGGCCTTGAACCAGATCAGACGGCCGGCACATTCTGATTCGTTCAGCCCTTCGCGTGCACAAGCCGCAAAGTAGGGCGCATCCTGCGCGTGCACACTGCGTGTTTCGGCCGTCGCCTGCGCGACCGCAGGCGACGGCGTGCCCGCGGTCAGCGGGATGGCAATGAGGAGGGACACCACGAAGGGAATGACAACGAGCAGCGCACGCTTCATGGGGCGACCTCCTTGCGGTCGGACCGACGATAAGTCACGGCGGGAAGCCGCCGAAGCACTGCTGGTAACAACGTTTGGGTCATCGACTGCACCCCGCGAGAGGAGAGATGCAGGAAGGCGTACTGTCGATCCGCAAAGCGCATCGCACCCAAAGGGCGATCCGCCGTTCAGTGTGTCCAATTAAGGCTTAGCAGGCCGCAGCCCATTTGCAAGAAATTTTACATTGCTATTTGTCGGGCATGCAGGCCCGCCTGTATTGCGCCAGCGACCTCGTGGGCAGAGGGGAAGGCACCCGGCCGGTACGACTGTTGTGCTTGCCTATGCTGAAATGCCCGAAACAGGCGTAGTAGCTTGAGTGGTTGATTTCAAACACTTTGCACAGCCAATTAACCGGCTCATGGACGCTCAGCTGATCAATCAGCGCGTACGCTCGTGATCTTCCGACATCAAGAGCGCGGATTGTATTTTTATTTCGGGCAACTTCGGCGGCCGGATTTTAAATGCTGTAGATACCGTTTTACATTCTGATGACGGCATACGAGCGGCATTCCATTTGGCATTCCTTCAATACGCTATTTAACTTATGGGTGATGTCAGATGTTGTCCCTGGTACGTCCGGCTTTCGTCGCGCACCATGGCATTCGTGGCGAAGCAGCGGTCCAGCATCTCGGTGTCGTTACTCTTCTTTCCTCTCCGTGTCCATTCTGATCAACCTCCGATGTACCCTTTCTCGAGCCGAGCTCGTTTCCACCTAAGCAAAAACACACGCCGAGGTAAAGCAAAGCAAGGTGAGTGCAAGAACGGGAGCCTTTTTCATGCAGTTGTGTCTCTGGTGGTGATGGGGCGCAGGTGACGCCATTCGTGCCTTCAAGTAGACAATAAGAATCGTCGAAGGTGCCGATTCGGCTGCTGCGCCGATCATCGTCACGGGGGCTGTTGCAGAGGGAACTTCAGGGTACTGGCCTAGTCTATAGAGTCCCTGCATCGGTGATGACGGGACAGTGAACCAACCCCAGCCGAGCAGCGCTGGAGGTCTGTTATACGACAGTGCCGTCCGAGATCAGCCGAGTCCGTCCCCTGATGCCAACCAAGAGTTTTCTGCCAGGTCTTATCCTGGCGTTCTGCGCAGCCGCATCGCTTTGCTCGGTTGCTGCCGAGCGAAGAGCCTCCCCGCAAAGTAACAACGCATCAACCACCCTAATTGAATCCGCCTCGCAGCAGTATGCAGATGGCCAGTTGGACCAAGCCGCTGCCACGCTGGAGCGTGCGCTGCATATCCAGCCGAACAATCCCGCGACGCTGCACTACCTCGGTGTGTTGCGTCTTCAGCAGGGACAGTATCAGCAGGCTGAAGCGCTGGCGGCGCGCTCCAACCTGCGGGTTGGTCGCAACGTCGAGTTACGCAACCGCAACTTCCAATTGATCCAGGCGGCGCAGCAGGCCCAGGCTTCGAGTACCCCACCCAACGCCAAAGAGAATCGGGTTGCAGTGCAGAAGGGGCTGAAAGAGGAAGCCCAAAGGCGCCGCGAAGCAGAAATTGCCGCTGCTGAGCAATCCGCTCTGGACACTGAGCGCCACGCTGGCACCTTCGCTCGCGCACAGGCAGAGTGGGAATCGGAATCGCGGACGGTTGGCAGGCCACGTCCCGAAGGAGAATTGCAAGTGGCTTCCGTCAAGCCAGAGCCCGCGTACGATGAGGTTGAGATTCCCCGCGGCCATTGGCCGCCTCCGGGCAAATGCCGAATCTGGTTTCCTGAGCGCCCGCCCGGACATCAGCCCGCTCCCGGCAGCTGCAAGAAGCTGAAACATCGGGTTCCGTTCGGAGCCTACCTGGTGGGCGGTTGAGTTTCTGAGTGTCCGCTTCTGGCCGATTCTGTTGAAAAAGTAGCTCCCCTGTCTGGCCTGCGGCAAAATCTCTTCATTGGCCGGAGGGGGATCACACAGCATGATGGGACAGTTATCAAGTGGGCAGGAGCGACTGTTTTACTCGTTCAACCTTGAAGATCACATCCCAGCAAATCACCTTCTGCGCAGCATTGATCAGTGTCTCGATCTGAGCGACCTGCGCCACTACCTCGCCGATTTCTATAGTCCGATTGGACGTCCGTCGATTGATCCTGAACTGATAATTCGCATGCTGATCGTAGGCTATTGCTACGGTATTCGCTCAGAGCGGAGGTAAGGTCGACCGCGAACAAGCGCGCAAGGACAAGAAGCGCATCCAGGACCTTGAGCGTGAGCTACGCCGCAAAGACAAGGCGCTGGCCGAAAAGGCCGCGTTGTTGGTGCTGCGAAAAAAGCTCAACGGCTACTGGGGGACCGACAACGGGACAACTGACGTCTTTGCCGGAACGGCAGTTGCTCGTGGCGTGGTTGACCGAAGCCATTGCAGCAGGAACCAGAAAGGTCAGGGCTTGTCAGGAGGTCGGTCCGTCGCTCAGAACCTTGCAGCGATGGACCGAAGCAGACGTTATCGGGGCCGATACCCGAACGACCACCGTACGACCCGTGCTGCGCAATGCGTTGAACGAGGTCGAGCGACAGGCGACCGTGGCGCTGTGCAACATTCCCGCCCGTCACCCACATGAAAACCCAGCCCGTAGAACCGGCACTAACCCGTGGTTGCGTTGTCAGTAATGGCGCCTGTAACGACGAGGACCGTCTTTGATAGCGGCACGCCAGGCTACATTTAGTGTTTTCTCCCCTTAGGGCAAAACGCTCGCGATGGATTGCGTCTTGGACCGACTATTCCTTTTGCGAGCGACATTCTATGGGTTTGCTTCTCGATCCGCGTCATGACATTGATGCCGCTTTATTAAGCTATCGCCGGGTGTTCTGGTCGCTCGCGCTGTTCAGTGGCGTGATCAACCTGCTGGTGCTGGTGCCGTCGCTCTACATGATGCAGGTGTACGACCGGGTCCTCACCAGCCGCAACGAAACCACCTTGTTCATGCTCACCTTGATCGCCCTGGGACTGTTCATGTTCAGCGCCCTGATCGAGTGGGTACGTGGCGAGGTGATGATTCGCATGAGCGCGGGGTTGGACGATGCCTTGGGCGAGCGGATTTTCGACGCCGCCTTCGCCCGCAGCCTGCGCGAGCACAACGCCAACCCGGCGCAGGTGCTCACCGATCTGGCGACGCTGCGGCAGTTGATCACCGGCCAGGGCCTGATTGCCTTGCTCGATGCGCCGTGGTTGCCAATCTTCCTGCTGGTGGCGTTCATCTTTCATCCCTGGTTCGGCGTGCTGACGCTGGTTCTGGCTCTGGTGCTTATCGGCCTGGCGCTGTGGGGCGAGTTGGCGACTCGCACGCGCTTGGGCGAAGCCAATCGCCTGGGCGTGCAATCGTCGATCTATGTAAACAGCACGTTACACAATGCCGAAGTCATCCAGGCCCTGGGCATGCTCGGGCCGTTGCGCCAGCGCTGGAGCCTGCTGCAGCAACGCATCATTGCCGCCCAGGCCCATGCCAGCGATCGCAGCGCGCGTATCACTTCTACCACCCGTTTCGTACGCATCTCCGGACAGTCGCTGGCCCTGGGCCTGGGGGCGTTGCTGGTGCTTGAAGGCCAATTGTCGGCGGGTATGATGATTGCGATGTCGCTGCTGCTGGGGCGTGCCCTGGCGCCCGTGGAAATCGCCATTGGCTCGTGGAAGCAATTCAACTCCGGCCGCCAGAGCTACCAGCGCCTGAGCCAACTGCTTGCCCAGCATCCGCGCGAGCGCCTGCGCATGCCTTTGCCACCGCCCACCGGCGCGGTGCGCCTGGAGCAGTTGTATGTCGGCCCGCCCGGCGCCTCGCAACCGATCCTGCGGGGCATCAATTTCAGCCTGGTCAAAGGTGATGTGCTCGCCGTCGTCGGCCCCAGCGCCAGTGGTAAATCAACGCTGGCCAGGGCGCTGGTCGGGGTATGGCCGGCCATGGGCGGGTCGGTGCGCCTGGACGACGCCGAGATCAGTCAATGGTCCCATGACGCCCTGGGCCCGCACCTTGGATACCTGCCGCAGGACATCGAGCTGTTCGACGGCAGTGTGGCCGACAACATTGCCCGCTTCGGTGAACAGGTCGCCGACAAGATCATCGCCGCCGGGCGTCACGCCGGCATTCACGAGATGATCCTGAGGTTCCCCAAGGGTTACGACACGCCGCTGGGCCCCGGCGGGCTTGGCTTGTCCGGCGGACAAAAGCAACGCCTCGGCCTGGCCCGCGCGCTCTACGGGCGCCCGTCGCTGATCGTGCTCGATGAGCCCAACTCCAACCTCGATGAAGCCGGAGAGCTGGCGCTGGTGCAGGCCATCAGTGCGCTCAAGGCTGCTGGCAGCACCGTGGTGCTGATTACCCACCGGCCTAATGTGCTGGCGGTGGTCGATCACATCCTGGTGCTCAAGGACGGCACTCAACAAGCATTCGGTCCACGGGATCGGGTGCTCAAGGCATTGATGCCGGGGCCAAGACCGGCCGCGGTCAGGGGGGCTGGCGAAGATGCGTGATCCGACCCCTGGGGCACAAACGTCCAGCGAGCAGGGGCTGAGCGTGCGCGGCGCCACACCGCTGCCCTGCGCCAGTACCGACGCCGGGGGGGCGGCACGCTATGGTGTGGGTTTCCTGGTCCTGACGCTGGGCGGCTTCCTGCTCTGGGCCTGCCTGGCGCCGCTCGACCAGGGTGTCGTGGGCAGCGGCACCGTGGTGGTGGCGGGCGAGCGCAAGGCTGTGCAGTCGTTGGTCGGCGGGGTGGTGGAAAAGCTGCTGGTCAGCGATGGCGACCGCGTCACCCAGGGGCAGTTGCTGGTGCAGCTCAATACGGTGCAGGCGCAGTCGCAACTGGACGTGACCCTGGGCAAGTTGCTCAACGATCGCAGCGTCGAGGCGCGGTTGATTGCCGAGCGCCTGGGCTCAGCCGAGATCCAATGGCCCGCTGAACTGCTGGAACGCGCCGACGAGCCGCGGGTCAAGGCCGCCATGGCCTTGCAGAGCCAGTTGTTTCTGACCCGCCGCGCAGAGCTGGGTAGCCGCTTGCAGATCATCGAACACGAAGCCGCGGCGTTGCAGCAGCAATTGCTTGGCTACGAAGGCGTCAAACGCAACTACGACGCGCAGATGCGCTTCCAGCAGCAGGAGCTGGAAGGCCTGCGCGATTTGGCCCGTGAAGGCTACGTTCCGCGCAACAAACTCTTCGAGGCCGAGCGCAACGCAGCTCAATTGGCCGGGCAGATTGCCTCCGGGGTGGGCGATGTCGGCAGGACCCGCCAGGCGATCAACGAAAGCCGGCTCAAGTCCTTGCAGGCGCAGCAGGAATTTCGCCGCGATGCCGAAACCCGGCTCAGCGAGGTCTCTGCCGAGGCGGCAGGTTATGCCGATCAGATTCATGCCTTGCAGTTTGAAGTCGACAACGGTGCGATCCGTGCGCCGGTGTCCGGGCAGGTCATGGACGTGAGCATTCATACGGTCGGGGGCGTTGCGCAGGCCGGCCAAACCCTGATGCAGGTGGTGCCGCTGGATGCGCCGATGGCGATCACCGCGCGTTTCGAGCCGCTGATGGCCAATAAGTTGCGCCCGGGTCTGCCGGTGCATGTGCATTTCACCGCGCTGCAACGGGTGGATACGCCGACCGTCACCGGCACGGTGACTACGGTGTCGGCGGACCAGTTGATCAATGAACAGACGCACCAGCCGTACTTTTCCGCCAAGGTCGAAATTCCCGCCGACACCGTCGCCTCGCTGCAGGCCGCCGGCCTGCTGGTGCGCCCCGGCATGCTCGCCGATGTCACGGTGGTGACGGGGGAACGCACCTTGATGAATTACCTGATGAAACCTTTGCGTGAACGCTTGCTTGCGGCCTTCAAAGAGGAATGAGCATGACCGACCGTTGCCGCTATCGCTGCGCTGTACTACTGGGTTTGTGTACCAGCTGGGCCGCGATCAATCCCGTATGGGCCGCCGAAGGAGGCCTGAACCTGACCGCCGCGTACGACGCCTCGCGTCTCAATGACCCGACCGTGCAATCGGCGGCCCATACCTTTGATGCTTCGAAGCATGAAGAGGCGATTGGCCGCGGCGGCCTCTATCCGCAAGTGTCGCTGACGTCGCGCTACGGCTACGGCGGACGTATCGATGGCGGCGACGACCGCAGCTACGTCAACAGTAACGATTACCAGGCGAACAACGTCACCCTGGCGGCGCAACAACCGCTCTATGACAAGGGGCGCTGGGCGGCGTATCAGGAGGGCAAGGCGCGAGGGCAGTTGGGTACCCAGCTATTCGACGTTGCCGGCCAGACCCTGTACGACCGGGTTGCCAAAGGCTATTTCGACGTCGCCCGGGCCGAGAACGAGATCAAGTTGATCGCCCAGCAAAAGACTGCCATCAATGGGTTGGTGACGCAGAGCAAAAAGCTTTATCAGGGCGGCCAGGGCGCGATCACCGATATTGATGAGGCCCAGGCGCGGCTCGATCTCGTCGACGCCCAGGAGGCTGAAGCCCAGGCCCGCCGCGTGGCTGCGTTGCGGGCGTTGTCCGGTCGCGCCAGCGTGCCCATCGATGACATCCAGCCGATGCGCGAAGAACTCGCCGCCGGTAGCCCGATCCCAGCGGAGCAGGATTTGCCGTACTGGACGGCGATTGCCCGTGAAGCCAGCCCCGAGCTGGCAGCCCGGCTGGCGGCGGTGAAAGTCGCCGAGGCGCAGGCCGACAGTCAGCGCGCCGGGCATTATCCGACCTTGTCGCTGACCACCCAGCTAACCCGCCGGGAAACCCGTCAGTACCAGGAGCTCGACCCGCGCCAGGACTCTTATTACGTGGGGGTTCAGCTGGATATTCCGTTGTATCGCGGCGGGGCGGTACGCGCCTCGGTGGCGAAGGCCGAAGCGCAACTGGCCGGTGCCCAGTCCGACTACGATGTGCAGCGTCAACAGTTGGCCGAGGACATCGAAGCCGATTATCTGGGCGTCGTGGCCGGGTTCACCAAGAGCAAGGCGATGCAGCGGGCGGTGGAGTCCAATCAGCGGGCGCTGACCTCGACGGAAAAAGGCTTCCAGGGTGGAGTGCGTTCCACGGTGGACATTCTTGATGCCCAACAGCGGGTGTTCCAGGCCCGTCGAGACCTGCTCAACACCAAGCTCGACATGCTGCAAAGCTATGTGAGCCTGCACACCCACACCGGCCAAATGAACCGCGCCGTCCTGGAGCAGGTGCAAAGCCTGTTCTGAAAAGCCTGGGGCTCTAACCAAAGCTCAAGATCGCAGCCTATCCCTGTGGGAGCGGGCTTGCTCGCGAAAGCGGTGGGTCAGTCAGCATCCATCTCGAATGTACCGCCGCCTTCGCGAGCAAGATCGCTCCCACATTTGATCTTCGGTTGTCTTGGATTTTCTGGCACCGCAAATCCCCCTGTGGGAGCGAGCCTGCTCGCGAAAGCGGTGGGTCAGTCAGCATCCATCTCGAATGTACCGCCGCCTTCGCGGGCAAGCCCGCTCCCACAGGATGTGGGCTTAACTCAGGCTGTAAAGTCGCTGGCGTGCAGCTCCTTGACGCCCACCAGTTCGAATTCGAACTCGGGGCTGGCGTCGGTGTTGACACTGCCATAGAGAATGCCATCGGCAAAGCGCAGTTGGCCGGTGGCGTTGGCAGGGTCGAAGGCGTTGGTGGCGATGAAGGTGAAGGCGTCGACAGCGGCGGTCAGCGGGTTGGCGTCCAGGCCGGTGAAATCCAGATGATCGCCCTCGGTGCTCTTGAAACCGTTGATCACATCGCGCAAAGCCCCGACGCCCATGTCCGACAGCGCACCAAACGCGTAGGTATCCGCGCCAGTGCCACCGGTGAGGTTGTCGGTGCCTGCACCGCCGATCAGCCGGTCATCGCCCGAACCGCCCACCAGCGTATCGTTGCCCGCACCACCGTTCAGAACGTTCGCGGTGCTGTTGCCCGACAGACTGTCGGCGTAGGCGCTTCCCGTCAGGTTTTCGAAGAATTTCAGGGTGTCGAGCCCGGAGCCCACGGTGTTTTGTTGCGCTGACGTCGAGAGGTTTACGGTAACGCCGGACTGGGCGCGTTCAAAAGACACCGTGTCATTGCCATCGCGCCCGTCCAGCACGTTGTTGCCGGCACTAGCGAACAGCGTGTTGTCCAGCGCATTGCCCGTGCCATTGGCGGCACCAGCACTGTCGATATACAGATGCTCGACGTTGTTGCCGAGGGTATAAGCCGCCAGGCTGCTGTGCACACTGTCGATCCCTCCAGCCATCACATTGCTGTTGGTTTCGATCACGGTGTCGTCGGCGTTGTCGACATAGTAAGTGTCGTTGCCATCGCCACCGCTCATGCTGTCTGCCCCTGCGGCACCATCGAGCACGTTGTCGGCGGCATTGCCGGTGATGAAGTTGCGCCGCTCATTGCCGGTGCCGTCGATGTCCGACACGCCGGTGAGCACCAGGTTCTCGAGATTGGCGCCCAGCGTCCAACTGACCGAGGCCTGCACCGTATCGATCTGCGAGGTCGAGGTGTTGGTTTCCACCACGCTGTCGAACGCGTTATCGACCACATAGATGTCGTTGCCATCGCCACCGGTCATGGTGTCGGCGCCCAGGTCGCCATCCAGCGTGTCGTTGCCCGAGCTGCCCACCAGGGTATCCGCCTGGTCGGTACCGGAAATCATCCCGCCCTGGTTCTGGGCGTTGTCGAAAATGTCCTGCACGCTGTTGTTGTCGTTGGGGTTGCCTTGGGAGCCAAGGTCATCGGCAATGTAGTCGGCCAGGCGCTGGCCGACGATTTCCGCCGATTCCTCGTGCAGGTGCCAGACGTCATCGGGATACACCAGCGGATCGACTTCGTAGCGCAAGGGCAGGTCGGTGTAGTCCACCGCCAGCTTGACGTCAGCGCGCTCGGCGGCGATGGCTTCCTGGACGGCGCGGACATAGCCAACCCCCTGGACGATGGAGGCAATCTTCTCTTCCGAGTAACCACGGGCACGCGCCGCGTCCTGCTCGTAGTGACCGGTTTCCATCATGTACACGCTGAAGTTGCCGAGCTGGGCATGCAGGTAATCAAACACCTTCAGGGTCGCGGCCTTGTAGGCCGCGGCTGCCGCTGGTTTGTCCGTGGCGCGGGCGATCTCCTGGGCGCCTTCCTCGCCCTGGCCCCAAATGATGCCCATGGTGACGTTATCGATGGATTGCAGTTCGGTGAGCTGGTCCCGCAGCAACGCTACGGCACGCAACAGCGCAGGCCCGGGTTGGTTGGTGTCGGTCAGCCACCAGCACAACTTGAGTTCCTCGGCGCCCAGGGTCGACAGGCCGGTGACCGTGCTGCCACCCACCGCGATGTCGATGCCGTTGCCATCGGCATCGGTGAACTGGCTGCGCACGTCATAGGTGGTGTAGCGGTCCAGGTCTTTGACCAGCATCGAGGTGCCGGACTGATCGTCGTCCTCCGTCATGCGCAGCAGGCGCGCATTGGATTGGCCGAGGGTGGGCAGGTAGAGGATGTCCTGCTGGGCGCGCTCGCCGAACACGAAGTCGCTGGCGGTCAGGGTGTTGAGGTAGTTGCCGTTGAGGGCGATTTCAAAACGATTGCCATCGGCATCCGCTTCGGCGGACTTGATGTAGGTCTTGTCGCCGGCTGCGTTGAGGGTCATGTACAGCGTGCCATTGCTGCCATCGCCGAGGCCGAGAAAG
This sequence comes from Pseudomonas sp. LBUM1658, assembly GCF_059716055.1. NCBI lineage: Bacteria > Pseudomonadati > Pseudomonadota > Gammaproteobacteria > Pseudomonadales > Pseudomonadaceae > Pseudomonas > Pseudomonas sp. LBUM1658. The sequence continues at coordinate 3,459,243 of NZ_CP166798.1, read as the reverse complement.
CCAAGGCCCGAAACATTGATCTTGTCGACGCCCACGGTAAAGTCATAAATCGTGTCGGTGACCGTGACACCGCCGGTGTCGTAGTCGCGGTAGCTGTCGAGTACGTTGGTGTAGCGGAAGGTGTCGGCACCGTCGCCGCCGTACAGCGAATCGCGTCCGGCACCGCCGTCGACGATGTCCGCGCCGGTGCCAGCCTTGATTGTGTCGTTGCCACCGAGGCCGAGGATCAGGTCTGCGCCCGCCGTGCCGTTGAGGCTTTCGGCGTTGTTGGTGCCGGTGATGGTGTTGGCGGGCGCATCGGCCACCGCCAGGGCGAAGCTGTCGCTGACCGACGCACCTGAAGGATCGGTGGCCTTGACCAGTACGTTGTAATTGCCGGACGCAGTGCTGGTTGGCGTGCCGGTGAACGTCAGGCTGGTGGCGTTGAAACTCAGCCATGCGGGCAGGGCTCTGCCGTCGGCGAGGGTCGCGGTGTAGGTCAGCACATCCTGGTTGGCATCGGTGAAGCTGTCGTGGGTCACGGTGTAGTTGAACGGCGTGCTTTCGGTGGCGTTCTGGTCGAGGAGGGGGATGGCCACCACCGGCGCTACATTGCTGGGGGTGTTCTGGTCGGCGAAGACAAAATGACTCGCCGTCAGGCTGTTCACCAGGTTGCCCGCCAGCGACACTTCGAAGCGGTTGCCGTTGGCGTCGACGGTGAGATCCTTGAGGTAGGTGCGGTTGCTCGAAGCGCTGTAGGTCACTTGCAGCGTGCCGTTCAGGCCATTGCCCAGGGCCGTGTAGCCGAGCGCCGAGACATCGATTTTGTCGGCGGTCACGTCGAAATCGAGGATCTGGTCACTGGCACTGGTGGAACCGGTGCGGTAGCTGTCGAGCTTTGAGGTGTAGCGGAATACATCGGCACCCGCGCCGCCGGTGAGTTTGTCCACGCCGGTGCCGCCGACCAGAATGTCGTTGCCGGCGCCGCCATTAAGGGTGTCGTTACCGGCGCCACCGAACAGTTGTTCGTTGGCTGCGGTGCCGGTCAGCGTGTCGTTGTTCGGCGTGCCATTGATCACAGTGGGTGCGGCGGGTACGTCCTGCACGGCGAGGGTAAAGCTGTCGCTGACGGTGGCGTTGCTGCCGTCGGTCGCGGTGACCTGTATGGAGTAAGTGCCCGACGCGGTGTCGCTGGGTGTGCCGCTGAACGTACGAGTGGCTGCATCGAATGTCAGCCAGCTGGGCAGGGCGCTGCCATTGGCCAGTTTGGCGGTGTAGCTGAGGCTGTCATTATCCGGATCGGTGAAGCTGGTGGCCGGCACCACGTAGCTGAACGGGGTGTTTTCGGTGGCATTCTGATCCAGCAACGCCGTTGCCACCACCGGCGCATGGTTGACCGTTGGCGAAGTGGCAAAGACGAAATTGGCGCTGGTCAGCTTGTCGAGGTAATTGCCGTCCAGCGCCACCTCGAACCGGTTGCCATTGGCGTCGGCGGTCAGGGACTTGATGTAAGTCTTGGTGCCAGCAGTATTGAGCACCAGGTACAGGGTGTTGTTTTTGCCGTCCCCCAGGCCGGTGAAACCCATGGCCGAGAGGTCGATCTTGTCGGCGGTGATATCGAAATCGGTGATCAGGTCGCCAAGGTTGGCACCGCCGGTGTTGTAATTGCGGTAACTGTCCAGGCGATTGGAGAACACAAAGATGTCCGCTCCGGCGCCACCGGTGAGGGTGTCCATACCGGCACCGCCGTCGAGCTTGTCGTCGCCCGGGCCGCCACTGAGGCTGTCGTTACCCGCCAGGCCGAGCAGGGTGTCGGCCGAATCACTACCCAACAGCGAGTCGCTGCCGCTGGTGCCGGTGACCACCCGATTGAAAATGAAGTTGCTGGCGGTCAGGGTGCTGGCGAGGTTGCCCGAGAGAATCAACTCGAAGCGATTGCCGCTGGCGTCGGCATCGTAGTCCTTGATGTAGGTGCGGTCGTTGCTGGCGCTGTAGCTGACCTGCAGGGTGCCGCCACGGCCATTGCCCAGGCCGGTGAAACCGAGGCCGGCGAGGTCGATCTTGTCCTGGGTGACGTCGAAGTCGGTGATGGTGTCATCGAAGCTTGCGGTTGCGTTGCGGTAACTGTCGGACTGAGCGGCGAAACGGAACGTATCGGCGCCGGTACCGCCGGTGAGTTTGTCGATGCCTGCACCACCCACCAGAATGTCGCCACCGGCTCCGCCATTGATAGTGTCGTTGCCGGCACCGCCATAGAAAATCTCGCTGGCGGCGCTGCCCAGCAGGGTGTCGTTGCCAGCCGTACCTTGCACGGTGGTCATCGGCACCGTGGCGCTGACGTAGCTGCCGTCGCCATAGACCAGCGTGGCGCCCTTGCTGGTGTGGCTGATGGTGTTGCCGATGATGGCGTTGCGATCAGTGCCGTCTTCATTGCGCTCTGCAACGCCGTAGGTCGACAGGTTGCTGCCGCTGATGATGTTGCCCTGGATCGTGTTGTCGCTGCCGTTGAAGTACTTGCCGGACACCCCCAGGGTGTCGTCGTAGGACTGGATGATGATTTCCGGTACGGGGTTGCCCAGGGAATTGTTGTTGAGCGTGTTGTCGATGATCTCGACGTGGTTGCTGCCGTAGATGCGGATCCCGGCGCTGGTGTTGTCGTGGATATCGACGCCGTCGACGGTCACGTCGCTGGACAGTTTGATCAGCACCCCTTCGGCGCCGTTGCCGTACACCTCGCCACCGGTGATGGTGATGTTGCTGGGGGAGGGGATGTCCTCGCTGCCGCGCTGCACCACGATGCCATTGCCGCCATTGTTGTAGGCAACGTTGTTGGTGAGGGTGAAGTCGTGGGTACTGGTGACGACGTTGAAACCGTGCCGGTCATTGTCGTAGGCGACGTTGTTTTCGAAGGTGCTGTCGCTGAGGAAGTCAGCAACGAAGCCGTCCAGGCCATTGCCGTGGGACACGCTGTTCTTGATGACCATGTTGACGGTCTGCTCGTGGGGGTCGAAACCGTACCCGGAGCAATCCTTGATCTCGACGCTGTCGAGGGTGACGTTGGAGTCGTAGCCTTCTTCGCCGGGAATGTAGCCGTTGAACCAACCGTCGATCTTACCCGTGGTGTGGTCACGGTTGCCATCGATGGTGAGGTTGCTGACGCCGAAGTCGTGGGTTTCCTCGCCATAGGCGGAGCGGATGACCCCCGTGATCTTGGCGTCGGAGCCATCAGCCACCTTGACGGTGGTTGCGCCCATGCCGTCGCCGTACAGGTAGACGTTGCTCTTGAGCATCAGGCAGCCGTCGGAAGGTTCCTCACCTCCCGAAACGATATAAGTTCCGGTCGGCATGTACACCTGCCCCCCGCCTGCAGCGGCCGCCGCATCAATTGCACTTTGTATCGCCGCCGTGTCGTCAGTGATGCCATCTCCTTTGGCGCCAAAATTCTGTACGTTGAAAATCATGATCATATCTCCGTATCAGGCTAAAACTTCGGTAGATGCCAATATTCCATCGACTGCCACCGTGTTATGACCCAGCGGAGCGCAAAAGTTGTGACCGCATATCGGGGAGGTGTCAAAAAACCGGACTAGCTGATCAGCGGTTGTGAGGGGTTTCGAAAAAGTAACGTTCTGTTGACGCTCGCTCAGGTAGCGAGCGGTGCCCCTGTGGGAGCGGGCTTGCTCGCGAAGACGGTGGTTCAGGCAGCATTGATGTGACTGACACACCGCTTCCGCGAGCAAGTCGGATCGCCGCACCGCCGCTCCCACAGGTTCCGCGGTGGACTGGCAGATGTGGTTTTCCTTGATTGGCATCAACGCCTATTGGAAATGTTGGCACTGATTGGTTTGAAATAATGCACTGCATCGATTCGAAGTCGGGCGATCAAAATCACTGCTTTAATCAACGATGTCGTTTTTGAAAGCACTATTTCGTTAGGCTGAGGATTGGGGGAAAAGGTATGGCTGACAGAGTCCAGGTGCTGTTCGTCTGCGCCAAAAATGACGTTCGTTCAGTGATGGCAGAAGCGCTTCTTCGACATACTGATTCGTCACACTTCGAAGCCTTCAGTGCCGGGCTTGAGGCAGGTGAGATCGACTCACGCACACTGGAATCTCTAGATCACATAGGTGTCGAGACTACTGGCCTGCGTAGCAAGACGATCGATGAGTTTGAGGGGAGGCAGTTCCACTATGTAATCACTCTGTGTGACAAGTCTTCCGAAGAAGCAGCTCGGATGCCTACTTCCGGCGAGGTGATGGTGTGGAGCTTTGAGGATCCGACGACCAGTGAGAGACATGAGCCTTTTCGTCACGCTCTTCAGGAGATACACGACCGCATCAAAATGTTCGTCACTGTGAAGACCAGACAGTGAAGTCATAGATCTAGGTTCTTCAGTGTGATTTCCGAGCGTGGCTAGTAAGCACTCGTATTGTTTGTTGATGGCTATCAGGGCTGATGCGGGCTGACCGTCGGATCTTCTATTTGAATGATCACTCCCTTGCGCCAGACGTCAGCGCCTGAATCAATAACGGGTGCAGGGAGGTCAGCTCAGGCCGAGAAAAAACTTAACGTCGTGTCCGGGATTAGTTGACCACTGCACAGAGCGAGGGAGGGCTTAGAATCAATCAGAGCGGTGCACGGGAAGGTAGGGGAGTAAACGGTCGGTTTCATTTCTGACCACGGCGTAGCACTCGCAGCTCAGCTGCTCAAGCTTAGGTCTGTCTAGCACGTTGATGCGGCCGCGACTGTATTCGATCACGCCCTGCCTTTGAAGTTTGCCCGCCGCATCGGTAACACCCTCGCGGCGAACACCGAGCATATTGGCAATCAGCTCTTGAGTCATGGTCAACTGATTACCAGGCAAGCGATCAAGTGAAAGCAAGAGCCAGCGGCACAACTGCTGATCTATCGAGTGGTGACGGTTACATGCTGCGGTCTGGGCCATCTGCGTGATTAGGGCCTGGGTGTAGCGCAGCATCAACAGCAGCATTTCGCCATGACGATTGAACTCATCCTTGAGTCGCGGCCCTGGCAGCTGGAAAGCATGCCCGGCACTTTGCACAACCGCCCGGCTAGAGGTGCTTTCACCGCCCATGAACACATCGACGCCCACCAGACCTTCATTGCCAACCACTGCGATTTCCGCGCAGGCTCCGTTTTCCATTACAGAGAGTAGTGAAACGATAGAGTCGGTAGGGAAGTAGACATGGCGAAGCGTATCTCCAGACTCGTACAGCACCTTGCCGAGGGGCAAGGAGATCAGTTCAAGATCAGGGAGGAGGCGGTTCTGGACTTGATCAGGGAGTGCGGCAAGCAGATAGTTCTGTTGTGACTTGAGTGCATCGAACATATAACGCCACCGTTCAGAGAATGAGTCCTTTCTCCCTCAGCCTAGTCCAAAACAGGCGCTCTGTGCGCTATCGCTCAGAGCCCCTGTTACAACTGCCGTTAAGAAGTTGATGTGACGCGCCCCTCATTAACCGCCGTAGATTTCGGGCAAGTCGCCAAAATACGGTGTTCGATCCCATCGTCCAGCAGTCCTAACGTCGCATCGGTGAGTAGCTTGCCATCCAGGCTGAGTGTGTGTGTGGCGTCTTCGTTTTGGCGCACCTCGATGTGATAGAGGGTTGCACCGAACCAATAATGTAGCGTGAAGCCAGGCCAATTGGCTGGCAGCACCGGTTCAATGCGCAGCGAGTTGCCGCAACGTGTCAGTCCCAGCAGTGATTCGACGATCAGGCGATACATCCAGCCCGCCGAGCCGGTGTACCAGGTCCAGCCGCCGCGTCCTGTGTGGGGCGCAACCCCGTAGACATCGGCGGCCATCACGTAAGGCTCAACCTTGTACGTTTCGATTTGTGCAGCGCTGCGACGACTGACGGGATTGATCATGCGCAGCAGCTCCCATGCCTTGTCGCTGTCGCCGAGACGGGCGAAGGCCATACTTGCCCAGACGGCGGCGTGAGTGTACTGGCCTCCGTTCTCGCGTACGCCGGGTACGTAGCCTTTGATGTAACCGGGATCCAGTGCACCCTTGTCGAACGGCGGGTCCAGTAATAACACCACGCCGGTGTCGCGCCGGACCAAGTGCAGATCCAGTGAATCCATCGCAGTTCGGCGCCGTACCTCCGACGCAGCCCCGGAGAGCACCGACCAGCTTTGCGCTATGGAGTCGATACGACATTCCTCGTTATTCGCAGAGCCCAATACCTGGCCATCGTCGAAGTAAGCGCGGCGGTACCAAGCGCCATCCCAACCCTGATTTTCCAGGCTCACACGCAAGGTCACCGCCTGCTCAGTACAACGCTGGGCGAAGACCATGTCGCCTTCCAACTGCGCAGTACTGGAGAATTGCAGCAGCACCTCGTAGCCGAAGAAACCAAGCCACACGCTCTCACCAAGGCCTTGCTCGCCGACTCGATTCATTCCGTCATTCCAGTCTCCGCCCCCCATCAACGGCAGCCCATGGGATCCGCGCTTGAGGCCATGCTCAATGGCGCGCACGCAATGTTGGTAGAGGCTTTCCTGGAGTTGCGAACTGCCAGGCAAATCGTAGTAGGAATCTTCGCCAGCATTGAGTGCGCGTCCCTCGATATAACCCACCACTTCGCTCAGCACGCTACGATCACCGGTGATGTACACGTAGCGGCTGGTTGCCAGAGGCAGCCAAAGAAAGTCGTCGGAACAGCCCGTTCGCACACCGCGACTTTGCGGTGGATGCCACCAGTGTTGTACGTCGCCTTCGGGGTATTGATGTGCGGCGCAGAGCAGTAGGTGGCGGCGCGCGGCAGCCGGGTCGGCATGTATCATTGCCATGCTGTCCTGCAACTGATCACGAAAGCCAATGGCTCCGCCGGATTGGTAATAACCGCTGCGCGCGCAGAAGCGGCATGCGATGACCTGATACATCAGCCAGCCGTTGACCAACACATCGATGGCTGGATCGGGAGTCTGAATTTGTATGGCCCCCAAGGTCGTGCTCCAATGCATACGCACAGCGTCCAGTTCGCCCGCCGCGGCCTTGGCGCCGCGGTATTTCTGCACCAGGTGGGTGGCTGATTTGGCGTCCTGTTCGGCGCCGAGGCGGAACATCACGTCCTGGCTTTCGCCGTCCGCCAGCTCCAGTGCGACCTGCATTGCTGCGCACGGGTCGAAACCACCACCACAGCGTCCAGACAATCGGGCACGAGTCAGTGCTGCCGGAGTTTGCAGGTTTGCGTTGCGACCAAGAAATTCGGCACGATCACCGCTAAAACTGCGCCCCGTCGAGTCCGTGTCGAGAAAGGCGACGCGACCGGAGAACTCGATCGAAAAGGCATTGCGCGCAAACAGCGCGCCACTGAATGGGTCCACCTCCGTGACCACATGCATGGCCGACTTGCTGCGCAAATCCCCCAGTACCCACTCCACGTAGCACGTTGCCGACAAACGCCGCGGCCGGCCGCTGGTATTGCGTATTTTCAGGCGCGAGAATTTGATCGGTGCATCCAGCGCCACATAGACCCACAACTCGCTATGGATGCCGTCCTCTTCATACTCGAATACGCTGTAGCCGAAACCGTGGCGAGTCCGGTAAAGGCCGCTACCTGGGCAGGGTTGCGGGGTCGGCGACCAAAAGTGTCCGGTATCTTCGTCGCGCAGGTACAACGCCTCACCGCTGGGGTCAGAGATCGGGTCGTTATGCCATGGGGTGAGACGATATTCGTGAGCATTCTCGCTCCAGGTGTAAGCACCGCCACTTTCGGAAATCACCGTGCCGAATTGCGCATTGGCCAGCACATTGGCCCAAGGCGCGGGTGTGGGTTGGCCTGGGCGCAGGGTCACTACGTATTCGTTACCGTCCGGGCTGAAGCCACCGTAGGGATTGCTCAATATCAAGGCAGGGTCGGTTTGTGCGGCACTGACCACAGGTGGTTGCTGCACTCGCACAATACTCGGTTCGAGCCTGGGGAGCAGAGGGTCCGCGCGGCGCCGATGGACCTGATCGGCCAGGCTGCCGTGGCTGTCATTGAGTACCAGACGGGCCACCGATAGCATCAGTGTCCGGTCCTCGTTCGACAACTGCTGCGCCGGCCGCACAAAAATCCCGCCAGGACGGTCGACCAGGCTCGCTTCACTGCCCGAGGTGACCAGTCCCATAATCAGGTCTTGCAGTTGCTGGCGATAGCCGGCCTGGTCTTCGTTCCAGATCACCAGATCTACCGACAGGCCTTTCTGACGCCAATAGGCATGAGCTTTGACCATCTGCTGTACAAACTCGATGTTAGCCAGATCGCTGATCTGCAGCAGCACGATGGGCAAGTCACCCGATATCGCCTGCCCCCAGAGGCCGGACTGGTTGCGCCGGTTGGCCACCAGCACGCTGCTCTCGGCCCGCAATGCGGCGTTGGCATAGATGATCGACGCCGCCATCTGTTCGAACAGACGCGCGTCGGCCAGTGACGCGTTGAGCTGACGCAGCAACACCTGGCTATGGGTCCAGGCCAGGTCAAAGACGCGATCGGCCAGATGACGGTCGCGATACTTGTCGATCAGGTGCAGGCAGTTGTCACGGCTGTCGGCAAGGCCAGTCACCAGGTCGATGGTCGCCGTTTGACCAGGGTCCAGGGTGATGCGACAACGTATCGCTACAATCGGATCAAGTACCGGGCCGGCGGTTCCTGACAATTGTTCAACCTCATCATCCATTGCCGCCGGGGCCACGACACTGCGTCCACGACCGATAAAGCGCGCGCGGTCGGTCTCGTAGGAGATCGCATCGACGTGTACACCGTGCGCTGCCAGCAAATGACACATCCAGGGCACTGTTTCCTGGCTGGAGCGCGGTCGACGGGTGCAGATGATTGCCTGCAGCGCACGCAACAGTTCGGTCTGCACGAACAGATTGCTGAAGGCCGGGTGTATCGCGTCGCTGATTGCCGAAGCCAGCACTACCTCGGCGTAGCTAGTGAGTTCTATGCTGCGGCGCACCCGCGCACGGTTGGTGATGTGCAGGCGGCGCAACTCGATATCGTCTTCCGGTGAGACGACAATTTCGGTATGGGTGTCGAAGTCTTGTTCGCGTACGCGGAACTCCGCTCTGGCATCAGTGAAGATGGCTTCGTGGCTTTCCGTTTGGCGCAGCGTCGGTTGGTGCGCGGCGGACCAGAATGTGCCGCTTGTGACATCGCGCAGGTAACAGAACATACCCCAGTTGTCGCAGGTGAAGTCTTCATGCCAACGGGTGACAGCAATCTCGTTGCTACGGCTGTAACCTGCGCCAGCACTGCTGACCATCACATGGTAGCGGCCGTTGGAGAGCAACTGCACCGCAGGGCGTTTGCGGTCAGGATCGGTAAATACCCGCAGCTTGGTCTCATGTAATCGTGATGCCCGGTCCGCAGCCGGCGAACTTGCGGCATGCAGGTATTGCGCGGCGGTCTTCGGCACACGCTCCTGTAACAGCAGGGCGGTCGCCTGGAATTGTGGGTCGGATTCGAAACGTCGCTGCATTGGCCTGTCAAGTAGCAGGCACGTCAGCGCGAGCAGGCTCATACCCTGGTGGTGCGCCATGAAGGAATAGACGACTGCGCAACGTTGTCCGCGCTGCAAGCGCGCTTCGGTAAAGTCCACGGCTTCATACAGGCCGTAGCGCCCGGCCAGGCCCAGCGCGGCAAGTCGCTGCAGGTTCCGGCACGAGGCTTCGGGGGCCACCATCAGCGCCAGGGCGCTGGCATAGGGAGCGACAACGGTGTCCTCGCCAAGACCTCGCTTGAGTCCCAGGCCTGGTACACCGAATGCGCGATACTGGTAGTTGAAGTGAGCATCCTGAGTGTTGTAACCCGACTCGGAAACCCCCCAGGGAATACCCAACTGATTGCCATACTCTATCTGCAAGGCGACCGCTGAGCGGCAGGTCTGGTCGAGCAGGGTGCCTTCATAGTTGGGCATTACCAGCATGGGCATCAGGTATTCGAACATCGAGCCAGACCAGGACAGCAGCACGGGTAGGCCACCGTTGCTGCTGAGCAGTCTTCCAAGGCTAAACCAGCCTTCTTGAGGTAACTGGCCTTGGGCGATAACCACAAAGTTGGTCAGTCGCACCTCCGAGGCCAGCAAGTCGTAATAACCCGTATCCAGCTTGCGCTCGTCGGCGTTATAGCCGATGGCGAAAAGATCGCGCTGGGAATCATAGAGAAAGGTGAAGTCCATGTCCGCCATGGCGTCGGCCAGATTGGCCAGGCGGGTGACTGAGGCAATGCGCTGTACCGCCAGGCGCTGAACGCCCGTCACTTGAGCCTGCTGAGCCGGCAACCAGCGCGCGACATCGAGTTGCGCCAACTGGCGCCAGCTGAGTGCCAATGACTCGGCCCTGTCGATGGCGGGCGGCAGCCTGAAGCGCAGCAGTTCGGCCTGCAGATCCTGACATTGCGCGTACAGCGCCTCGAGCCAGAAGGCGGCTTCGCCGACCGTCGCCGAGTGGCTGAGGGCAGTGGGTGCGCTGATGCGCTCCAGCAAGATCAGGAGAGTCTCGGTGGCATCGTCAGGGCTCGAAACAACCCGAACCTGCGCCACGAGCGCTTCGCTTTGCAGCATTCGCACGTCGTGGTCGTCCAGGCCCGCGGCGAGGAGGGCGTCTTGCAGCACATCCAGGGTATCGATCATGCCGTTGACCACCCGCAAATCAAGCAGTGGCGCATCGATCAAGTCCAACAGCCCTGGGCGCAAGGTCAGTAGCAGTCCTGCCAGATTCCCGCTATCTACCGTCGATACGTAGTGCGGTGGCAGGGGCTTGAGCGTCAAGGTGTCATACCAGTTGTAGAAGTGCCGGCGGTGGCTCTTCAGGCCGGCCATGCTGGACAAGGACTGATCGAGGCGCTCCAGCAGCCGTCCGCCACTCAGATAGCCAAAGTCGTGCGCGGCCAGATGGGATAGCAGCGCCATCCCCATGTTGGTCGGCGATGTACGATGTGCAATGGCAGGGCGGGGCTGGTCCTGGATGTTGTCAGGGGGCAACCAGTTGTCGGCCGGACCGACGTATTGATCGAAGTACGCCCAGGTTTTGCGCGCCAGGGATCGCAGAAAGCGCAGCTCCTGCGCTGAAGGATTGAACTGCGCCCGGGGGGAAGGCCGGCTGAGCCACCAGGCGACGGCCGGGCTCGCAAGCCACAGCAGCAAAAATGGTCCGGCCAAGGCAAGGACATTAGGAGTGGGTAGTAACAGTGCGCAAAGGACCACCGCCAGCAATGGGGCGATCCACATTCCACGGTATAGATCAGACAGTTTGTTGCTGTTGCTGCGTTCCACTTCCCGTGAAGGGTCCCACTGCAACAGACGGCGCTTGCTGATCAGCATGCGCCACAACGTACGGCCGATCGCATCCAGGCTGTATAAGGCTTCAAACGGCAGCCAAACCAGAGGAAGGACCGCCCGCGTAAAGTGTTGGCTGGAGGTGCCCAGGGCCGCTGTCAAATGCTGCTCGATCGGAACGTCGGCGGTTTTGCCCATCAGCTCCTGCAAGGTGCTCGCCAGTGGTTGGATAAGTACCAGGATAAGCACCGCGAAGGTCCACGAAAAAGACTGCATTGCTCCAAGCCAGCCCCACAGCAACATTGCCAGGAAAGCGCTCGGCTCCAGACTGCGCCGAAGATTGTCAAAGATTTTCCAGCGAGCCACGGCACAAAGGCGATTGCGCTCTAGCCCTCCACCTGCCTTGGGCGTCCAGGGCATGACCCAAGGCAGCAACTGCCAGTCCCCGCGAATCCAGCGATGCCGGCGCTTGACGTCGGCGCTGTAACGGGCGGGGTATTCTTCGAACAGTTGCACGTCGCTGAGTAACCCCGAGCGGGCATAACAGCCCTCGATCAGGTCGTGGCTAAGGATGCGGTTTTCCGGGAAACAGCCTTCCAGGGCGTGCTCGAAAGCATCCACGGCGTAGATTCCTTTGCCAATGAATGAACCGTGCTGGAAAAGATCCTGATAAACATCCGAAACAGCGCGGGTGTAGGGATCGACGCCTGCATCGCTCCCGAACAGCCGGGCATAGGAAGAGCGTGCAGTGCTCGGCAGACTGATGCCCACTCGCGGTTGCAAAATCGCATAACCGCTGCTGATATGGCCCTGATGCGGATCGAACACGGGGTGATTTAGCGGGTGCTCCATCGCGCCGATACATTGCTGTGCAACATCACGCGGTAGTTGGGTATCCGTGTCGAGGGAGATCACGTAACGAACGGGAGTCAGTGTCTGGATATCGCCAACGATCAGTGAAAAGCACTCCTGGCCACGGCCTCGCAGCAGGGCATTGAGCTCGGCGAGTTTGCCGCGTTTGCGCTCATAACCCATCCAGGTCTGCTCTGCCTCGTTCCAGCGTCTTGGTCGGTGCAACAGGAAAAAGCGGTCATTGTGTGGGTCGGGGTATTTCTGATTTAACGCTTCTATCAGCCGCCGTGCCAGCAACATCAGGCTCGCATCCTGCTCCAGCTCCTGGGTGGGGGCATCCATGAAATCGGTGAGCAGGGCGAAGTGCAGATTGGCATCCCGATTGGCCAGGAAGCGTACTTCCAGGCCTTCGACCAACTCTTCGACATCTACGCAATGGGCTATCAGGGTGGGAATGACCACCAACGTGCGCGCTTGCACCGGGATACCCTGGCTGTAGTCCAGTCGGGGAAGAATGCAGGGGGGTAGGGTGAGAGTGATCAGCCAATTGACCAGGCTGATGGCCAGGCGGCTGGACATCAGCAACGTAGGTATCGCGAGCAATGCCAGCAGGTATCCAGGTCTTGCGTCGCGATAAACGGCCTCAAGGAAAGGCCAGGCGAACAGCGTTGACAGGATCAGCACCAGACCCAAGTAGAAGGTCAGCGGTGCGCGAAGCAGCAGGCGTGGCCATTGCTCGCCCAAGGGCACTCGAGCGGCGATTCGATGCTCGAGCTCATTGAGCCCAGGGCCCACCAGGTAGTAACCCACATGTCCGGCCACGTCGCCCTCGGGCGGGGGCCTTACCCGGGCATCGGCCAGGGCGATGGCCGCTTGCGCGACGCTTTTTTCAGCCTGGTCACAATTCTTCGCCAAGCGTTCGACCACATGCCGATAGTGATCACGGGTGGCGAAATCCATCCGCGCGTAGATCCCTGCCGGGTCTGTGCGCAACACGTGCTCGACGTGGCTCAGGTGTTCGACGAACTCCTGCCAGTTGGTGGCCGACAGCAAACGCAAGCTGGCGATGCTGTTGCTGATGGACACCTGATCGGCGGCTTGCTGCTGTGCATCCACCTGCACCAGGCGCTCGATATTGAGTCCTGACTCGCTGAGCACCTGCTCGATCCAGGCCAATGGCAGTATCAGCGCGGCACTTTGCCCTTGTAGCCGTCGCGCCAGTTCAGCGACGAATGATGAGCTCATTGGTGGCCCCGAGCGCGCCATGTCAGCCACCGTCAGGACCACGCTTTTGGCATCGCGTTCGGCGGTTTCGATCAAGTGATCGGCCCAGTCATTGGCCAGGTTGCGGTCATCCCAGTTCGCCATGACTCGCGAGGCTACTCGCCGCAGATTTTCGATCAGTGCCAGGCGCAGCATGATCGGAATCGCCCACAATTCACCGAGCGTTAGTGGTGTGATCGTCTGATAGAACACTACAAAACGGCTCAGACTCTCCTCATCGACCCTGCCGTCGCCATGTGAAATGGTCTCCAGCGCGATGTCGTAGACCCGTGGCAATCCGGCCGATGGGCCATCGGCCAATTGCGGCAACTCGCGGCTGTAGCCTCGGGGCAGGTGAGATTTGGTGGTGCGGATTTGTTCTTCGACCAGGTAATAATTGTCCAGCAACCATTCCGCTGCCGGTGTTGCACGCCGGGCGGACAACGGTGCAGTAGTGAGCGCCTTGCAGCTACTGGCTAGCGTCACCTCGTTGTCGGCCAGGCGCGCCAATAGCGAGTCTTTCGCCGAGCGGCCACTGATACGGTGCTGTTGGGCCAGTAGCGTTCCATGGCTGGCCATCTGTTCGGCGCTGAACAACTCCGAGCGCAGCAGTGGTTCGTAATCGAATTTACGATGTGATTCGTTCCACTGGCGATAGTAAAAGGCAGGCAGACGCCAGAACCGGAAGAGGATGTGGGTCCAAATGACTGTCCATATTTTCCTTAACATGACACGCCCTCGACGAATGGCGTGATGAGGGTGGCAGTGCTCACGGCGCAGTTCGTGACCTGATGGCGGCGTCACGAACACCTAGCAGCAAGCAACTACGGCAGGCTTCGAGTCTGCCAAAGGGGGCTGGCCAATGTCTGTGTGTTAGCGAACATAGCTGCGTTCCGGCTAGTCGGAATGTAATGTCACCTAGCTTGCGAGATAACTGATGTTGGCGTCACACCGTCGCAGTGCAGGGCTTGACCTTTTTTGCTGAGCCTTGCCATAAGCATGTCTTCGAGAATTTGACTCGGCAAGTGACCAATAGCTTCTCGGCTCTGATAATCAGTCCGAACAATGCCCGTAGCGACAAAGCTTCCCCCGGTGTCGCTCGATGGCCATCCTCATGAGTGAACAGGCCAGTCAATATTGGCGCTTGTTCATACTGGACAGCGAGCAGCGCACGCTGAGGTATAGATGCTTGGTTTTCGTAGTCATCGTGAGTACCTCGCGCCATATGGCATGATTCAAGTTTATGGTCTATTGCTTGGTGGCCCAGATCCGGGCCGAACGTCAGGAGATCGAAATGCGCGTAGTGATGGACCGGCCGCTCCCGGTGGATTACGTACATCCAAGCGGGGAGCAGGCGAAGATCGATTTCATCTGGGGGGAGCTAAACAACCCTATACCCGTTGGCATCAGCATCTGGCTCAAAACTGGCGAGACCTACGTGAAGCTTGGGGTAGAAATTGACAACTGGAATACCTTTGGCGAAGCCAGGCAGCGCGGTATGGAACTGGCGACCAATTTTTTCCCCCCAGCTTTATCATTTTAGTACCCCGAACTAATAATGAAAAATCCCAAGAAAATCCAAAATCAACCTTCGTTCAATCGGTTAGCGCGAATATCGCGAATGAGCTTGAGATCATTATGCACTTTTACTTCCTCTGAGCGCTGATCAGATTTTGATCCGGTTTTCAATGGTGAAGTAATTTTCCAAAACCGGGAATTTCGCCCTAGCTTGCCAGATGACGACGCTCTGCTAAGCTGCTGGGAGGAATTAACCGGAATGCCCCAGCCATAGGGAATTGAGATAAGGACCAGCATATCCTCATGTTACCATGGGGATAACTATGTCTGCGAAAGGTGTAACATATAATTTTACATCCAGAAAAAGAGCCTTTGGCAATCAATGGCTAATATATAGCAATAAATCTCAAGCCATTCTTTCTTTGCTTAGCGATAGAGAGATTGCGCATTGGGTGTTAAACCTAGAATTCTGTCAGGAAATAAAATCATTTCACTTCAACGACTTCGAAGAAGAAATATTGACCGCCGATGGAAAGATCGCGTCACGCTATCGGTTGCGGGTAGAGTCCAGTGACGGAGTTGAGTTTTACAAAATTTCGGTCAATAAGAGTGAGGCGGATAGAGCGCATGAAGAGCTCTTTGATAGTTATCTCTGGCGCGAGAGGCATGTTAGATTCAAACATTTTACAGATGAGGATTTTCATTGCCACAAGCAAAAAATATTTCCTCTTTTAAAGCTTTCAGCTTTCTTGACTGCCAGTCGAGAACAGTACCTGCCGCCTAATTTAGTCGAATCTGCAAGTTTGCATGTCAATAATTTTAAGAGAGGAACACTTCTGCAGTATTTGTCTGCCCTCAGCGAATACAGCAGGCCCTCAGTGATGTTGCAAATATATCGCATGTACAACGCAGGCGATGTTGTGATTAGCTTCGAGGAGACACCATTCTCATTAGACTCCACATGGAGTCTAAAAAATGAATGACGCCACGAAATACTCTATAAATCCTATCTACGTAAAAGTAGACCCTGCGCAGGTGCCAGATAATAAAAGGGCAATATTTTTACGTCGGCGCGATGCGGCAGCGATGCGTTTAGATGGCGTATCATTGAAGCAGATATATACAGAAACTGGGATCAGCGCGTCCAAGGTCCATCGCTTGATGGATCGATTTAAAACAAAAGATGAAAATGGTGTTTGCTTTGGTGAGGCGGCGTGCATTCCGGATTTTAGAGTAAAAAAATATGAAAGAACAAAGTCAATTCTACCTAAAAAAAGTGAACAGAAAGGTGGCATGGCTGGAGTAATGGATAATCTACTAAAAGCCTTCCCAAATATTTTAACTAGATTTGTTGAGCAAGTTTTCCGGCGCAACGCTCCTATTGGCAAGGGGATGAAGTATCAAAGGACATTACTTTTTCAAGACTTTTATGAAATATGCAGAAGCGAGGGTGTCGGTGATAATGCCTGGCCTCTTTCTCAGGTCAGAGGCGCAAACAAAACTGTTTCAAAATTGATTAATAACATACTCGAGCAAGATTTCCAAGCTGCAGCACTTGCAGTAGGAGGTGGGTTGAGCCTGATCCACACCGCTGTAGGCAATGGGATTGAGCCACTATTTGGTCAATGTGATGTATTAGACGTGTTCGAGATCGATTCCCATTACCTAGATGGAACATTCGTGTTGCATATCAAAGGCGATCGCAGACTCACCACGAAAGATGTGATCGATAGATTCTGGTTGATTTGTGCGCGCTGCAGGAAAAGTAAAGCAATATTTGCCGCTCGATACGTTTTTGCTAGCCAAGTCACTGCACTCGATATATTTCAAGTAATTTGCGACGCGTATCTAGGCAACTGGAAACCAAGAGAAAAACTAAACGTGCCAAATCTTGAGTACATCACAGGCGCCGGCATGCCTTACTTTGTCCTTCCTGAACTCAGATACCATAGTATTGCTGCAATCTATTTTGACAACGCTATGCAGCATTTTGCTCTGGATGTACAAGATCTGTGCCTAGACAAGCTAGGGATCGCCGTTGACTACGGCCCCCTGGGTAGTCCAGGGCGCAGGACAAATATTGAAGGGTTATTTAAGACTTTATCCAGTCACGTACTGCATACGTTTTCATCAACAACCGGATCGCATCCTCATGACGGAAGATCAGACTCTCCTCAGGAGGCAGCTGTCTACTACGATATTAATGTGGATGAGGCGCTTGAAGTATTAGATGTATACATCGCAAACCATAACGCACTTCCAAGTGGGGGCGCTAACAAGGGAAATAGTCCGCTTGAAGCCATAAAAGCTTATCAAGATTGTAATATGCTATTTAAACCGATCGTGAATGATCTTCTCGTAAATTCCAAAGACATCAATTCATTGTGTCGTAAAGTTACTGTTCGAGGCAGCATTGCAAAAGGAGTGCGTCCGCGCATCAAACTAGATAAAGCACTGTACACGAGTTCTGTTCTCGCAGAAATGCCTAGCTTGATAGGCCAAGACATCATAGTCAGGATCGATCCAAACGACTACAGGACAGTTGCCGCGTTTTTACTTAGTGGTTTGCCACTCGATATTTTGACTGTAGAGGCCGCGTGGCGAGACTACAAACATAGCGTTCAAACAAGGAAGTTAATCAATAGAGCAATTGATAAAAAATTATTCGAAATTTATTTCGGTCAGCGCCCCGTCATCGTATATCGCAATTTTTTACTGAAATCGAAGTCAGCTCGCAATAACTTAGCGCTGCAAAGATTGCTAAGCGAGAACCCTGAGCTTGGTGAGCAAGTGGCCTCTACTAAAGAGCCAACAAGCAGTGACAGCAGTGATGCCCACGACAATAGTGACAAAAAAGAAACGACTAAGGAGCCTCAATGGCGATCTTTTTCTATTTCTCAATTTGAGGAAGATTAAATGCCCGATCTAAATCATCCTGGACTAAAAACGTATTTTAGGCTCAACACACCGGTGTTGAAAGATGTCGTGAGGCAAGTTTTTTTCGCAATAGCAATGCAGCAGACAGGAGTGATTTTCCAAGGTCCACCGCGAATAGGAAAAACTCGGTGCTCGGAAGCGTTAGCTGAAGAAGTGGAGCTAAAATTTGCGGATGTATTCGTCATAAGGCTTATCGCTGTGGCCCGTGAAAATGCAAGACATCGATCGACCGTAATACATCAGCTAATTAAACAAGAGAAAATACCTACAAAACCGAGAGATAGTAGCCTTGTAAAATTAAATTTGTTGGTTGATCGTATTCAAACGAGAATGGGGGAGCGGAACAAAACACAATTTGTGCTGATTATTGACGAATTGCAACGATTTGCTAGCGCTGACTTTTACCAATTGTCTGACTTGGTGAATCTTCTTGACAGTTTAAAAATAAAGATGACCGTGGTGTCTTTCGCTATGCCAGAGATCGTAGACATGGTAGATGAATTCAAAACAGTAGAACAGTCACAAATTATCTCCCGATTTATGAGCGATGTACGAGACATGTCTGGCGTAAATAGCGAAAAAAGTCTAGTCCAGATCCTCAAGCTTTATGACTGCGACATGATATATCCCGAAGGTAGTGGAATCACTTACACCCAACACTTTTTTGCAGCAGCCTTCGCGCAAGGTTGGCGGATCAGTTCAATCGCCTCTGCGTTATGGAGTGAAATGAACAATAAGGCTTCAGGCAATTACGTTAAAAACCTACCAATGGAACATGTATCTGCTGTTGTCCGTTATTTTTTTCTGGTTCGCTGTATGGTTAAAGGTAGTGATGATGCTAATTCTCCTATAACTATCGATGATCTCCGAGAGGCTGTGGAGCGTTCCGGTTTTGAACCTTTTTGTCGTAGAGCAGCAGTTGGTAAGCGATTATGAAGCTTTATACTCCGAAACAGGTGTACCCCTACGAATCTTATATTTCTATCTTTTATAAACTTCTGAGGTACACGTATTTGACTGACAGTGATTTGCTAAAAGTCAGCGGGATCACGTATGGGCGTCATCGGATGCCGTTTGAAACTCCAAGCTGGTTACCTGCATCGGCACTAGGGGAGGGGGCGACCCATCTTCCGACACGGTTCGCCCCGCCACAGCAAATTCTAAACCCTGCAAATAATATCCGCTTCTGCCCCGCATGCATCAAGATGGGATTTCACTCCGTATTCACATTCATTAAGTATTATCATTATTGCGCTATCCACAATGTTGAACTAATCGACATGTGCGCTGAATGCCGCAGTCGTTTTATGGGTGAGGTGCCTATCACCTCCTACTTTGAAGGAACGGTATTGGAGGGAAAAAAGCAGCACCATTGCGAAATCTGCTCTCTGGCTTGGCCCGATCTAGGCCACTGTTTTAGTTGGCGGGTAGACGGCGTTTTTATGGCCAAGGTGTTGGAAGTAAGCGACCACGAGGCTCAATGGTTTGAAGCGCTGATGTCCAGGGTGCTTGTTGGCTCGTACCATTGTCAGCATTACTACACTAGTGATGAGGATAGGGAGGCTTTGGCGGTGCCTCTTGAGCGGTTCTTAGGGATATCGTGTCCAGATCGAATGGCCGGTCGTGTGTACAGCCATCAGCCGGTGCATTGGATAACTCCGGAGTGCCCAATGAATGGGTATTACGACTATCTTGATCTTCAGGATTATCAACATGTCCGGCAAACGCTTTATGCTTGTTGCGAAGCGCTAGAAGAAAAGTATCTGCGCGGTCACGATGATTGTTTGGAGCGAATTAATTCGCTGACCGAATACGGCGCAAACACAGGGATCATTGGTAATTTTTGTTCATGTGCTCTGGCTTACGTGATGCTGCGCTTAAAATTGGCTTGTATTAAGTGGCCGACGGTTACAAGCGTTTCAAGTAAAAAGTCGGGATTCGACTGTTTTATTCAGCGTGCGCCATGTGCTTATGATGGTGCGGCCATAACTAAACTTATTACTGCGTGTTTCCTTAAATTCCTCGGCGAGATTCAATACAACATTGAAAAGGGCATCAGTTTTTCGATTGTTTTAAATGCTGAATATCCGTGGTACAGATCGGGAAAACATCAAAGCTTCTTTATTCGGCGGAGTAGCTACCGGTTTCGCAACGCCTGCACGCAGGACTTGGAATTCCAGCATACTTTTAAATTGACTCGAACCTCTCCCCGGTCCGGATTTAGCGTAATTTACGCTGACAACGAGCTTTCAGCCCACCATGTCCTAACTTTATAGATTACAGACTCAAAATGCCGGAGCAGCTACAGCTAACACGCTAGTATTCTTGGAGAGCCTTATTTCTTCAACTGAGTCCATCCTAGGGTTTAATTGTATCAGACGTATCTTTTATCGACCCCGGCCTGGCTGATGGCTCGAGGCGGGGTAGTAGCTCGGTTGCACGGCTGCTTAGCAGCGCACCAACTTGGAAGTAGCCCATTACTGAGCTCACACTGCGGTGCTCGGTCATGGCCATCACTTCGCCCAGTGGCACGCCCTGACGGCCAGCCTCGGTGACAAATCCCGACCTCAAACTGTGCGCCGCCCAATCCCCCTCCAGCCCGGCCAGCTGGGCACGGCGCTGGACAATGCGCGCGACCTGGTCTGCTGATAGGCCTGAGGCCCCCACTTTGCCACCCTTATACAATCGACGAAACAGAGGCCCGGAGGAGGCTGGCGCGGCCTCGAGCCAGGCACTCAGCGCGTGCGCCGCCGGTCCGCGCAGCGGCTTCTCCCGACGTATGCCGCCGGTGTCGGTCTTGGTCGCGCCCAGGGCATACAGCCAGGTGTCGGCATCCAACTTCCGCACATCGCCGATCTGCAAGCCGACCACCTCCGAGCGCCGCCGGCCGCCACCACTCCAGGCCAGCAAGAGCAGGGCGCGGTCACGGATGCCGCGCACGCCGTCGCTGCAGGTGGCGAGCAGCGCCTGCAACGGCTCGAGTACGAGGGCCATCTTTTTCCGTACCGACAGGCCTTGGCGCGATTGTGCCTTGCGCGCCTCGCGCAGCAGGGTTTTCAGCGCCGGGGCCTCAATCGGGTTGTCCCAGTTGTTAATCCGGTGCCATTTACCGAGCACCGCCAGGCGATGGCTGACCGTATTGAACGCCAGCGGCCCCAATTTCGCCTTGATCCGAGCGGCGACCAGCGCGGCGTCAATGCTTGGAGGCAGCAGCTGTGCCCAACCGCCGCCATCCAACGGGCGGGCCAGGTGATCGAGGACAAACTGCACCGCCACCGTCGTCGGCAGCGGCGTACTGCCCAGCGTCTGGCCGTAGCGCAGCTGCAGCCAGGCCGACCCGTAGGTGAGGGCGCTGCGGTAGCTGCGCAGGGTGTTGGTCGCGGTGCCGGCGGCGAGAAACGCCGCCGCGGCCTGCTGAGCGCTGAGCGCCAGGCCATGCAGGTCCAGCGGCGATTGGTCGACCAGCGATAGCTGATCGGTAATATTGAGTACGGTCATCGGACTGAAGTTTCAGTATGCGGAAGATAACGGCGGATAACAGTGCATTATCCTACCTAATTAGGTGAGCAGCAGGGCATGGCCGTCGGCGTACCGGAAACGGAGGTGTTTGCCGCGGCGGACGCGGTATTGGCCCGCGGGGAGCGGCCGACAGTCGAACGCGTGCGCCTGGCGCTGGGCCGCGGCAGTCCGGCGCGGGTCGGTGGGCTGCTCGATCAATGGTGGGCGCGTTTGGCTGAGCGCCTGAATGGCGAGACCCGCTTGCCGGCGTTGCCGGGTGAAGTGGCGCAGGCGTTCGTCGCGGTGTGGCAGCAGGCCACTTGCCTGGCGCAGAGTACAGCCGAGCAAGCGCTGGCCGAACAACGCCAAGTGCTAGCCGCCGAGCGCGAGCGAGTGGCGCTGATCGAAGACCAGGCGCGCCAGGACGCGGCGCAGTTTCGTCAGCACGCGGCTGAAGCCGCGACGGGGCGTCAGGCAGCCGAGGCGCGCTTGGCGGATCTGGAATTGCTTTTTGGCGCAGCGTCAGACACAGATCGACGACCTGCAGCAGCAGCGTGAAGGTTTGTTACACGAACGTAGCGAGGCACAACAGCTGAATCAGGCGTTACAACAAAATCTGCAAGCGCTAAGGCTCAAAGCCGAGCAGGAGCGCGTAGCGCAGGAAGGCTACATTCGCGGGGTCGAGGATCGTGCGCACCGCGAAGTCGACCACGCCCGGGAGGAGGGCAAAGCCATGACGGCCCAGCTCAAGGCCGCCGGCCGGCAGGTCGAGCAGTTGCAACGGCGGGTGGAGTCGATTCAGATCGAGCTTAGCCAGACCCAGCTACGGGCTGCAGCGCAGCACGCTCGCGCCGAAACGCTGGAGCAGCAATTGATTCAGGTTCGCCAAGCTCCAGTGACCAAGCGCAAGCCAAGAACCCGAAAAAACGCCACACCAGGTATCAACCCCTAGACCGAATGGCCGCAGAAATTCTCGCAGAATCGACAGACGTAGATACCGGATGCGTAGCAGATACCGCAAAAGAATACCCGCTTAAAATTTGCTGCAAGGACATAGTTCTGGCGACCAGTCCACAAGCGAGGCAGGGGTGAAAATAGGAGAGCCAAGCCATAAGCATCTTCGGATCATGAAAGGCAGCTAACGGCCCAGAGTGTGTAAAAACGTCAGATTGGGTTTTCTATATCGACGCAAGGAGACCTTGCTCACGTTTCGTGGTCGCTGACTAACGCACGTTACTGTAAGGCCGATGAGCAAAAAAGCCTGGAAACGTTTTTCTCGCGATACTGCTTGGGCGTCATGAACAGTTTTTCCTGGAACAGTCTGGTCATATGGCTTTGGTCCGAGAATCCGCAATCCATGGCGACAGCCTTCAACGGAACATCACGCACCGTAGACAAGATCCGCTCAGCTTTTTTTAAGCGGCGCGACTGAACGTACTGATGGGGAGAGACCCCATACACAGCCCCAAACACCCGTACAAAGTACGACGGGCTCAGGTCGACTATTGCGGCCATGTCTTTTACCGAAATCGGGCAGGACAGGTGTGAATCGATGTATTGCTGAAGCTGGTCGCGTTTCATGTTCGTCAGGCGAGACGCTTGATCGCTGTCTCTCAGATCACACCGCACATACTGGCGCAGCAGATGAATGCATATCTGTATTTCTAACGTCTGGGCGAAGATGCTGCTCCCCGGTTCGCCACTCAAACATTCCATTTCATAGGCTGCCATGAGCCTGGAGAGCTTCGCGTCGTTGACAATGGGGCAGTGGTCGACAAAAACCCCGTCAACGTCCTGTTGAAAAACTTCATTGGCGACCTTTGCCATCATCGCTTGCGAGATGTAGATATGACTGACTTCGATATCGTTCATCCAGTACCACCTGGATGATTCGCCTCGAGTCAAAATGGTGACGTCGTTATCGCCAACGGACCATTTTTGCCATTTCTTGCCATCATGGAAACCAAGATTGGATGTTCCCGATTTCCATCTCACCAACTCGTAATCCCGCATGCAAGGGATGCTGACTTCGGTTTTGTCAAAGCGATAGCCGCGGATCGACATGCCGTTATCGGGTGCAGTCTCAACGGTACCTTTGATCGTTACTTCACCAGGGATAACGTCCAGCATTTTTTCTGGCGTTAGCAGGATGGCACTCATCACAACTCCCTTTTTATTTGTATTGGCAGTGGAGTTTTTTATCAGCACTTAGCAGTTTTTGAGTGTTGATGGCATAGCGTTCTCACATTCAAAAACTAACACATCCTTCAAGTTTGTACGCAAAACAGGCTTGCCGCCGATCGGGGGGGATTTCCTCCGATCGTCTGGCAAGCCTTTCCTTACTCCACCTGGTTTTCGTGGTCACTCAGCTCGGTCAAACCCGGTCGCCATCGGCGCAGGTGAGTGTGACGCTCGTAGGCCTGCGCCGACGGGTAAGTCACCAGTTCAATCGTGCTTCCCCAAGGCGTGCGGGTGTATACGTAGCGATTAGCTTTTCCGGCGTCACCGCCCGGGAGGTCGCCAGGGCGGCTGAGGAGAACGCCACCGGCTTTCTCCAGGCGATTGGCGGCGGCGTCGATATCGTCAACGTAGATGCATATGTGCTGAATACCCAAATCGCTTGGAACTACAGGTTGCGACTGCTGCACCCCGGTGTAAGAAAACAGCTCCAGGTTGGGGCCGTTGCCGAGGCGAAGCATGCGGATTGCGGTAATCACAGCTCCGGGGGCGATGCCGAGTCCCACCTCCACCTCAGGCCCCCCCAAGGGCGCGTCAAGCATGTCGTAAAGTTTCTCGGCACCAAAGGCATCGACGAAGAATTGGGTCGCCGCTTCCATATCTGGAACGGTAATACCTACGTGTTCGATCGCGCGAACGTTCATGACAACTCTCCTATTTTCGCTGCCGCCCAGAATCCGGACTGGGTTGCCTCATACATCCGCCCGCCACGCGACCTCGTCCCGATGCTATGGACGCGAATGTCATCGACGGACGCCTCGAGGACAGTTGAAGCATTGCGCGCAGTCGCCATCACCACGTAGCCGTCATCGGGCACCGCTCCTGCTGTTCTGATCGATACGTCCAGGCTCTTGAGAAGGCCGATGAGGTGGTCGCGCTGCATATCATTGGTATCGACACCCACCCCATCAGCGGGTGAAACAAGGCTGACTTTTTTGCCTTGCTCGGCCATCCAAAGGGCGGCGAACATTGCAGTTTCGGTTTCACCAAATACGGTGACTTTGTCAGCCACGGGCAGATCCCCGTTTGCCAGCATGTCGGCAACATCCGGACTTTGATCCTGCGCAACGGTACCGGTCGCCAGCAATACGGTGTCCCACGGGGCCAAGTCGAAATCAGCTGCATCGGTATTGAGTTGTACTTCGACGCTCACGCGTTCGAGTTCGCTCTCGTAAAAGTGAATCATGTTCTTGACCTC
Source organism: Pseudomonas sp. LBUM1658 (assembly GCF_059716055.1). Lineage (NCBI taxonomy): Bacteria > Pseudomonadati > Pseudomonadota > Gammaproteobacteria > Pseudomonadales > Pseudomonadaceae > Pseudomonas > Pseudomonas sp. LBUM1658. The sequence goes on along the minus strand of NZ_CP166798.1, from coordinate 3,434,471 downwards.
CATGCGAAACGGGCTCGCAGCTGCCCAGGCATGGAGCTGGCCGCCGATGCGATCCGATCTCTCGACCAACCGCACGCTGTGTCCGCGCTCAGCAGCCAGTATCGCAGCCTCACAGCCGGCCGGGCCGCCACCGACGATCAGTACTCGCTGCTGTTTGGAAGCAGGACGGCGAGCGTCACTCGCGCGGCGTTCCTGTCCGAGGGTAGGATTTATCACGCACTGAGTGCCCTTGCCGTTGAACATCCACCGTGAGATGCACTCATTGACCGCAAGGCAGCGTCGGACACTCTGCGGTTGCCCGCGCCGTGTCTTGTTAACCGTTTCGGGGTCTGCAAGACCTGATCGACCGAGGGCCACAAAATCGAGCTCTCCGTTAGACACCGCTTGTGCCATCTCGTCAAAGAGCCAAGTGAGACGACCAACTCCGATCACCGGGATCGAAACACGCTTTTTCACGAGCTTGGCGTAATCCACCAGTGATCCTGGCGGGATCATGGGCAGCAACGTCATTGCAGTGTCGTAGTTCCCGGCACTTACATCCAAGGCGTCAACGTAAGGCTCGAGCATTTCGCAAAAGGCCAGGCCATCTTCCAATGAGAGACCGCCCTCGTAAGGCTCCATCACGCTGAGGCGATACAGGATCGGGAAATCCGCACCGACCTGTACGCGAACCCCACGCACGACTTCGAGCGCAAAACGGGCTCGATTTTCCAGGGATCCACCCCAGCGGTCGGTACGTTTATTTGTGAAAGGTGAGAGAAACTGACCGAGCAAATAGCCATGTGCACCGTGCAGCTCAACGGCATCAAAGCCGGCTGCCACCGCGCGCCGGGCACCTTGGACGTACTTGTCGATCAGCCCTGGAATTTCATGTTCTTCGATTGCTCGCGGTGGGGTGCCGAACGCGCTGGTGATGCCTGCTGTCGGCGCGAGTGGCGGTTCGTTACGTTCCGTATTGCCCTGGGAATTCTGGCGGCCGGTGTGGTGCAGCTGCACCGCAATCTTCGCTCCTTCGCCGTGGACGGCGTCGACCAGATTGCTGAGTGCGCCAATAAACCTGTCGTGGTCAATTCGCATCGGGTGGCCCGCCGTGCGCCCGACTTCCCAATCGATGGAGGTGTTCTCGGTGATGATAAGACCAACCCCTCCACGAGCACGGGCCCGATGGTATTCGATGAGCTTATCGTCAACCTCACCGAAGGTGCTGGCGAACTGAGTGAAGATCGGCGCTTGCACGAAGCGGTTGCGCAACTGCAAGGTGCCGATCCGCCCAGGCTGGTAGAGCGCCGCAGCAGGGCTGTCTGAAACCACAAGATTACGGATGTCTGGGTGTGCCATTGCCATCTCCTCATTATTTTTTTTGTTTTGAGGTTTGAGCATGGAAGATGGGCCGGCAAGAGTATTGAACAATCATGCCGAAGTGTTGAAGAATTCTGCTTTGGTGTCGCAACCATACTCGCTCAGGTGACTTAATCGGAAAACAGCTCAAACATCAGCTGGCGAAGCCAACGATTGGCTGGATCCTTGTTATAGCGTGCATGCCAGAACAGGTTTATTTCGATGTTTGGCAGTTCCACTCGCGTCGGCAGCACCGTGAGCCCAAAGGGTTGTTCGCAACTGCTGGCGAATCGTTCAGGCACTATTGCCATCAAGTCAGTGCGTTGAAGTATGTGGCCTACTGCGACGAAGTGGGGTACCTCCAGGCGTATATTTCGCTCGATGCCGGCGCGCGCCAGAAACGTATCGACTTCGCCGTGCCCCGTGTTCGCCGCTACGACGCGAACGTGGTCATAACTGCAAAAACGTTCCAGCGTTAACGGTTCCCTGGTAGCCGGGTGGTCTTTACGGCACATGCAGACATAGCGATGGTGAAACAGGCGCTGCTGAAAAAATCCAGCTTGCAGGTGCGGCAGTAATCCAACTGCAAGGTCAATCGCACCGTTCTGCAACCCTTCGGCCAAGGTATTGGAGGTGTTGCGCAGTGTGCTGATCGAGCAACCCGGAGCGCGCTCAGCCAGAGCGTCCATCAACCGCGGCATGAAGTAGATTTCACCAATATCGGTCATCGCCATCGTAAATCTACGATTGTAGTTGAGCGGGTCAAACTTGTCCTGTCGGCTCAGTGCATCACGCAAGGTCTGAATGGCCAGTGCAACCGGCTCAGCCAACTGCCGGGCATAGGGCGTGGGCTCCATTCCTTGATAAGTGCGAACGAAAAGCTCGTCGTTCAAAGCGACACGCAGTCGCTTTAACGCGTTGCTGACCGCGGGCTGGGTCAGCTCAAGGTTATCCGCCGCCGTCGATACCCTGCGGTCAATGAGCAGTTGGTTAAACACCAAAAGCAGATTGAGATCCAATTCACGTAATTCCATACCGCCTCGTGCAGATTGCGCGCTCATAAAGGGCTATAAATCTTTGCCCACCGTTGGGTCTGCACCGCTCTGAAATTGCCGCTGCAAGAGCCAAAGCCTAACAAGTGCCAGACCGCCGCGTCCATCGTGAGATCGATGGGACTTTTGCTCCCCTTCGATCTTTATTCACGTTCGAAATAATGCCTATTCACCTGGCTGCATTTATCACGGTTGATGGTTTGCCCATGATCGAATCCATGTCCAGTGCTGAACGCTCTGCGTAACACCATTGGGCACCGCGCAATTTCCGGAGGCGTCAGATCCTCCGGCTCTATAACAATGACAAGAAGAGCGATGCCATGCGTACGATTGATGTATCAGCCCTGATTGACGGGGCACGTTTCAATGCCTTCCATGCGCGCGTGCTGTTCTGGTGCGCGCTCATCATCATTTTCGACGGCTATGATCTGGTCATCTATGGGGTCGTGTTGCCTTCACTGATGTCCGAGTGGGGCCTCAGTTCGTTACAGGCGGGTGCGTTAGGCAGCTGTGCGCTGGTGGGCATGATGCTGGGTGCGTTGTTTTTCGGTTCTTTGTCGGATCGTATAGGCAGACGTAAAACCATCATGATGTGCGTCGCCATCTTCAGCGCAGTGACAGCGATCAACGGCTTGGCACGGAGCCCCGAGGCATTTGCCTTATGCCGGTTCATCGCCGGCCTTGGGATCGGGGGGGTGATGCCCAACGTTGTCGCGTTGATGAACGAGTACGCACCAAAAAAATCCCGTAGCACTTTGGTCGCGATCATGTTCAGTGGCTACTCGTTAGGCGGAATGCTATCGGCGAGCCTGGGCATGGTGCTGATCCCACAATGGGGATGGCAAGCGGTGTTTTATGTAGCGCTGATTCCTTTGTTGGTCTTGCCATTTCTGATACGACAATTGCCGGAGTCGATGGATTTCCTGCTGCGCACCGGGCAGACCGTCAAGGCCAAAAACCTGTTGGCAGAGGCCGCGCCGTCTTATGAACCAACCGCAAATGACCAGTTGAACCAGATGGTTGCCAAAGGCACGACTGTGTCGATTGCGCAGCTGTTCCAGGACGGGCGCAAGTTGAACACCTTCATGCTGTGGTTGGCGTTTTTCTGTTGTTTGCTGATGGTTTATGCATTGAGCTCCTGGCTGCCAAAACTCATGAGTGCTGCAGGCTATGGATTGAACTCCAGCCTGGCGTTTCTGGTAGCGCTAAATGTCGGCGCGATTATTGGCGCGGTGGCCGGTGGATGGCTGGGGGACCGAATTGGAATCGCCAAGGTCTTGTTCGGGTTTTTCAGTTGTGGAGCATTAGCCCTGAGTCTGTTAGCGCTCAAGGCGCCGTTACCGGTACTTTATTTGCTCATCGCCATAGCAGGGGCGTGCACCATTGGCACGCAGATCCTGGCCAACGCCTGCACGGTGCAGTATTACCCTGCGCACATACGGTCTACAGGGCTTGGTTGGGCGATGGGCGTCGGTCGCACCGGAGCCATCATCGGTCCTTTGTTAGGAGGCGCACTGCACGCTTCTTCATTGCCGCTGCAGGCGAGCTTTCTCATCTTCGCAGTACCAGGTCTGATAGGGGCCATCGCTATTCTGGTGTTTCTGATTCAGAACTCTCCAGGCCGTCAGGCCGCTTCATCCAAGCAACCCGTGCCGCAGTAACGATTGCAGAAAAAGGCGAGCGCAAGGAAGGGCTCGTCTGGCCAATGACTGCTCGTCCTAACGAGTAATATTCACACTCTTGATGGTATGTATGGGAGTTGCGGTATTTATCAATAGCGCTCAGATGGCGATGATTTGGTTACTCCAATAACAATCAGCCTTATGGGTAACTTGCTATGCGTACTCCTCAATCTAAATTGCACATCGGTATTGTTGGCGGCGGTATTGCCGGCGTGGCTCTGGCCCTGGACCTGTGCCGTCATTCCCATCTGAGCGTGCAGTTGTTCGAAGCGGCTCCGGCCTTTGGCGAGGTCGGAGCAGGTGTCTCCTTCGGCGCCAATGCCGTTCGTGCCATCGCGGGTCTGGGTATTGCCGAACCCTACCGCAAGATTGCCGACCAAACGCAGGATCCCTGGCAGGACATCTGGTTCGAATGGCGTCGTGGTGAAGATGCCGGTTATCTGGGCGCAAGCCTGGCCGAAGGGGTAGGGCAGTCTTCGGTACACCGTGCTGACTTCCTCGATGCTCTAGCCAGCCAGTTGCCCGAAGGGATCGCCCAATTCAGTAAGCGCGCCGTTAGCGTGGAGCAGGATGCCGAACAGGCTCGCGTAGTTTTCACCGATGGCACTGAGCATCGCTGCGATCTGTTGATCGCCGCGGACGGTATCAAGTCTTCAATTCGTGATCATGTTCTCAACGGTCTTGGCCAACCACTTGTGGCGCCGCGTTTCAGTGGTACCTGTGCCTACCGTGGGATGATCGACAGCCAACAGCTGCGCGCGGCCTACCGAGCCCGGGGTGTCGATGAGCACTTGATCGACGTCCCGCAGATGTACCTGGGGCTTGATGCACATATCCTCACATTCCCCGTCAAACAAGGCCGGCTTATCAACGTTGTGGCCTTCATTTCCGATCGCAGCCGCCCTGATCCAACCTGGCCAAGCGATTCTCCGTGGGTTCGCAATGCCAGCCAGGAAGAAATGCTCTCTGCCTTCAATCATTGGGGAGACGCTGCACGGGTGCTGCTCGAATGCATTCCGGCACCCACCCTTTGGGCTTTGCATGAACTCGATGAGTTGCCAGGCTACGTGCACGGCCGCGTAGGGCTGATCGGCGATGCTGCGCATGCAATGTTGCCGCACCAGGGCGCTGGCGCAGGTCAGGGGTTGGAAGACGCCTGGCTTCTGGCGCGATTGCTGGCCGATCCGCAGGTCCTGACCAGCCAGCCACAAGCGGTGCTCGCGGCTTACGACGCAATTCGTCGTCCACGTGCCTGTCGTGTGCAGCGCACATCCTGGGAAGCCGGGGAGCTTTATGAACTGCGTGATCCAGCCGTAGCCGATGACGAACAACTGCTGGGAAAAACCCTCGCAGAGCGTTTCGACTGGCTGTGGAATCACGATATGCAGTCCGATCTTCAAGAGGCTCGTACCCAGTTGGGTTGGCGAGCACTCGCCTAATGACTTGAACCGACATGCATGGAGGGAGCATCCAGCGGCTCTCTTCGTTCGTGAATACCAATAAGATCAGGTGAATCAAGATGACAGTGAAAATTTCTCAACTGCCGCAATTGCAGCAATTCTTCCGACAAGCCTCGGGACTGGACAACAACGAAGGCGATCCACGCCGCAAGCAGATCGTTTTACGTTTGCTGCAGGAAGTCGCCCGAGTGATCGAAGATTTGCAGATCAGCGACGATGAGTTCTGGGGGGCGGTGGACTACGTCAACCGCTTGGGTGCCAGAAACGAAGCAGGTTTGCTGGTCGCGGGACTCGGCATAGAACATTTCCTTGATCTGCTGGCGGATGCCAAGGACGCCGAAGCGGGCCGGAGCGGGGGCACGCCACGGACAATTGAAGGCCCGCTGTATGTAGCAGGGGCTCCACTGAGTGAGTACCAAACTCGAATGGATGATGGGAGCGAGGACGGTATCGCAACGGTGATGTTTCTGGAGGGACGCGTAACCGATTTGAAGGGTCAGCCGATCGCCGGAGCCACCGTGGACTTGTGGCAAGCCAACACCCAAGGCTACTACTCATATTTCGATAAGAGCCAGTCCGAATTCAACTTGCGTCGCCGGATTCTCACTGACGCCAATGGTTGCTACCGGGCTCGCAGCATCGTGCCTTCTGGGTACGGTTGCGATCCAACCGGCCCCACTCAGGAATGCCTCGATCAGTTGGGCCGTCACGGGCAGCGACCCGCGCATATCCACTTCTTCATTTCTGCCCCGGGGCATGAACATCTGACCACACAGATCAACCTGTCGAATGACAAGTACCTGTGGGACGACTTCGCCTATGCAACACGTGACGGACTGATCGGCGAAGTCAGCTTTGTCGATGACGAGGAACGGGCCGCAGCCAAGGGCGTGGCAGGGCGCTTTGCCGAGATGACTTTCAATTTCAGCCTGCGTCCGGCCGCCGGCGAAGAAGCAACCCATCGCAGCCAACGCCCGCGAGCGTTGCAGTCTGCCTGACAATCCGACGTTTTCTCGACTTCGACGAACTACTTCAAGGAGACAACGATGTCCCGGACCGATGCACAATCGATTAACATCCGTGCCGCAGTGCTGCGCACCTCGGGAGCCCCATTACAAATTGAGGATGTCTTGCTCGAGGCTCCGCGGCCAACAGAAGTGCGGGTCCGCGTGGTCGCCACAGGCGTTTGCCACACTGACATGGTGGTGCGAGATCAGCTATTTCCTACACCACTGCCCATCATCCTCGTCATGAAGGTGCCGGTGTAGTGGATGCGGTCGGTTCTGCAGTCACCACGGTACAACCGGGCGATCACGTGGTCATGACGTATATGTCATGCGGCCTTTGCCTGCCTTGCGAAACGGGCCACCCGGTACATTGTACGCACATGCACCCGCTGAACTTCGGTGGTGGCCGACTCGATGGCACTACTTCCGCTTGCGCTTGTGGCAACGACCACGCCATCCACGACCATTTCTTCGGCCAATCCTCCTTTTCCACTTACACGATCGCCAATGAGCGCAACGTGGTCAAGGTAGCGAAACAGGTGCCATTGGAACTGTTGGGGCCGCTGGGTTGCGGCATCCAGACTGGCGCATGATCGGTTCTCAATGCACTTAAGGTAGAAGCCGGATCGAGCTTCGCCGCCTTTGGTGCGGGCGCAGTCGGCCTGGCGGCGGTAATGGCTGCGAAGGTCGCCGGCGCTACTACCATCATTGCAGCGGACGTCACCCCGAGTCGGCTGGAACTGGCGCTCGAACTGGGGGCAACCCACGTCATCAATAGCCGCGAAGAGGATCCGGTTCAACGTATTCAGTCCATCACCCAGGGCGGTGTCAATTACAGCCTTGAATGCTCTGGCCGCTCCGAGGTTCTGCGCCAGGCGATCGATGCACTCACCACGCTTGGCACCTGTGGCATCGTCGACGCTACCAAAGTCGGCACCGAGGTGGTATTCAATATCAACGACGTGATGATTCCCGGCAAACGGATCATGGGCATCGTACAAGGCGATGTCGTTGCCAATGCCTTTATTCCGAAGCTGGTTGATCTCTATCTGCAGGGCCGATTCCCCTTCGACAAGCTATGCAAGTTTTACGAGTTCGATGAGGTGAACCAGGCGATGGCCGATAGCGAACGCGGTGTAACCATCAAACCGATTCTTCGCATGCCAGTCCCTGCTTCGGTCTGACTTTTTCGATTTGCAAAGGAACCCGTAATGACCGTTCAACTCGTGATAGATAATCAAAAACTCGACTCCTCCAATGGCAAGACTTTCCAACGCATCGATCCGCTCAGTGCCGCGACCGTTAGCGTAGGTGCAGCATGCAGCGTCGAGGACGCCATCCGTGCCGCCGAATCTTCCCAGCGCGCTTTTCGGACGTGGTCCAGAACCGGTCCAACCGAGCGTCGGCGCATTCTGCTGGCGGCAGCCGATGCCCTGGAATCGAAAATGGCGCAGTTCTGCTCGGTCATGGCCGAAGAGATCGGAGCTTCGCAACTGTGGGCACAATTCAACGTGGGCGCATCGGCCAACCTGCTACGTGAAGCCGCGGCCCTGACCACACAAATCAAAGGCGAAACCATTCCTACCGACAAGCCAGGCGCACTGTCGATGACGTTGCGCCAACCGGTGGGCGCGGTGCTGAGTATCGTGCCCTGGAACGGTCCGGTCATTCTTGGGGCACGCGCTATTGCCTACCCACTGGCGTGTGGCAATACGGTGATTTTCAAGGGGTCTGAAAGCAGCCCACGTACGCATGCGCTGCTGGCCGAAGCGTTTTACGATGCCGGTCTGCCTGCGGGAGTGTTGAACTTCCTGATCAGCGCGCCAGAGGACGCCGCTGGTGTGACTGAAGCGTTGATCGCGCATGACGTTGTGCGTCGAGTGAATTTCACCGGCTCGACCAAGGTCGGCCGCATGATTGCCCAGACCTGTGCCAGTCATCTCAAACGCTGCCTCCTGGAGCTAGGTGGCAAAGCACCTTTCATCGTTCTGGATGACGCGGATATCGACGGGGCAGTCAACGCTGCCGTTTTCGGAGCATTCCTTTACCAAGGACAAATCTGCATGTCGACCGAGCGTTTTGTGGTCGATGAAGCGGTTGCCGACGAATTCGTTTCCCGTTTCGCAGAACGAGTACGGTCGCTCGAAACTGGCGTTCCATCAACGACACCAAGCTGCGTGATTGGCCCAATGATCGGCCAAGGCTCAGTGAAACGGATCAATCATTTACTCGACGACGCCGTTGGAAAGGGCGCTGACATAGTTGCTGGCGGCCTGGCGGAAAATGCCTTGATGGGGCCGACACTGGTCGATCGGGTAACGCGTGAGATGTCGATCTACGACGAAGAAACCTTTGGTCCGGTGACAACTATCGTCCGGGTGAAGGGGGCCGAGCAAGCGCTGGAGGTGGCCAATGACACCGCCTACGGTCTTTCGTCATCAATATTCAGTCGCGATGTCACACGTGCATTGGATCTGGCTGGCCGACTTGATGCTGGCTGCGTACACATCAATGGAGCAACCGTCCAAAACGAACCCCAGGCCCCTTACGGAGGAATGAAGAAGAGTGGCTACGGCCGCTTCGATGGGAGTGCCGTCATTGAGGAGTTTACCGAGGTCAAGTGGGTAACGGTCGAGCCCTCTGATCAGCCTTATCCATTCTAAGTTTGAAACCGGCGCGCAAGGCGCCGGTTTTTTCTAGCGGTCGGGTGCCACGGAATAGCCTTGTCTCATTAGCCAACGCCAGGCCTCCAGGGATTACAAAGCACTATTGTTTTTGCGGGTCGAACTGTTTGTCCCTGATAAATAGCGCGGGAATCACGCCACAGATGAAGTAGGCCGCGCCCATGACCAGGAAACCCACACCGATCGAGCCATGAGAGGCGAGGAACCCGATAGCAGCCGGAGCAATCGCTGCGCCCAGACGCCCGATATTGTAGGCCCCGCCTACGGCAGACCCACGAAATTTGGCTTCGAAGCTTTCGGTCATGTACGTGGCGTTCACACCGTAGGGAATACCGTACAAAAAGCCAAACACCACCAGCATCCAGAGTATGTTTTCCTGGCTTTGGAAGAGCACGATGACCGGCAGGAACACCGCGGTCCCTAGAGCGCCAAAGGCGAACACAGTGCGACGCCCGATACGATCAGCCGCCAGGCCAGCAAGAATTTTGCCGAGGATCATGGCGGTGTAGGTGCCGACCATGTAGCCGGTCATGGATTTGAGATTCATGCCCAGTTCGCTTTCCAGGTACGTCGGCATCCAGTTGTTCACACCGTAGTAACCGAACTGTAGAAAGCCTGCAGTCAGGGCCCAGAAGATAAACATCCGACTAGCTTGCGGATCACTGAAGATCAGCTTGTACATGCTTTCGCGCTTTTCGGAGAATGGTTTTTGGGCGCCCGTGATTTTTTTCTTGGCGCGCTCGGCCTGAGCGTTGATCCAGGCTTGTGGCTCCGGTACGAAACGTTGCATCACCACGGCCAGGATCACCGGGATAATCGCGATGTAGAACAGCCAGCGCCAGCCATGGCTCGGCAGTATCCAACCCGCCAGCAGCGTCGCAACGATATACCCCACTGACCAGCCTGCCTGCAGGGTGCCGAGTACAGTAGTGCGGTAACGGGTGGGCACGTATTCGGACATCAGCGTGTTGCAAGCCACATACAGTGCGCCGATCCCTAGCGAGGCGACGAAACGGGTGATCGCGAACTGCCAATAGCTATGCGTCAGGCCTAAGACAGCGGTGCCGACGGAAAACAGTACGATACTCCAGACGACGGTCTTCACCCGGCCGAAGCGATCGCAGGCCCAGCCACCGTAGATGCCACCGATGGCCATTCCAGCCAGGGTAAAGCTACCCAGGCTGCCGGCCTCTACGTTGCTCAGGCCGAATTCGGCCTTCAGGCTGCTGAGGCTGTAGGAAAGCAGCATCAGATCGGCACCGTCGATCAACAATCCAAGAAAACAGAAGATGAAGACCAGCACCCAGGTACTGGTTTTGGCGTGCGTAGTCACACTCGCCTGAGCTGCAGCGTCCATGGTGTTACCTTTTGTATTTATTAGGGAAGGGCACTTGAACCGGAAATTGAAAGTCCGAGGTCTCAGTTTTGAGCGTCGCGGATCATGTTTCGGGCAATGACTATCTGCTGAATCTGCGTAGTGCCTTCGTAAATGCGGAACAGGCGAACGTCCCGATAGAAGCGCTCGATGGCGTATTCGCTCACATAGCCGGCGCCACCATGAATCTGTACGCAGCGGTCGGCGACCCGTCCGCACATTTCAGTGGAGAACATCTTGGCGCAGGAGGCTTCAGTGCTGACGTTGCGTCCGTTGTCACGCTTGCGTGCGGCGTCCAGCACCATGCAGCGACTCGCATAGATTTCAGCCTTGCTGTCGGCGAGCATGGCTTGGATCAGTTGAAACTCGGCGATCGGTTTGCCGAACTGTTTGCGCTCCAACGCGTAACGCAAGGCATCGTCGAGCATCCGCTCAGCGGCGCCAACACTCAACGCCGCAATATGCAGGCGACCCTTGTCGAGAACTTTCATCGCGGTCTTGAAGCCTACGCCTTCGACACCGCCGATCAGTTGGCTGGCGGGGACCCGTGCATTCTCGAATATGACGTCGCAGGTGTGTGCACCTTTGTGGCCCATTTTGTGGTCGGGCTTACCCAGTGATACGCCGGGTGTTCCACGCTCGACAATAAACGCGCTGATGCCGGCGGCGCCTTTGATCTCGGGATTGGTTCGCGCCATGACCGTATAGATTCCGGCATGCGGGGCATTGGTGATGAATCGCTTGGTGCCATTGAGAATGTAGCTATCGCCATCGCGCACGGCGTTGGTTTTGAGCGAGGCGGCGTCTGAGCCAGCGTCGGGCTCAGTCAAGCAGAAAGAACTGAGTAGCTCGCCGCTGGCCAGCTTGGGCAGGTAGTGATGCTTCTGTTCTTCAGTGCCGTCCAGGAGGATGCCGATGGAGCCGATCCCGTTGTTGGTACCGATGTAGGAGCGAAACGCCGGTGAAGTGCGACCCAGTTCGAAGGCGATATGCACCTCTTCCTCCATCGTGACGCCCAAACCGCCAAACTCTTCCGGAAGCGTCAGGCCAAACAAGCCCATTTCCCGCATCTGCTCGACGATGTCCTGGGGGATTGCGTCTGTGTCAGCCACCTCATTTTCACGGGGAATCAGCACTTCGCTGACGAACTGACGAAGGGAATCCAACAGTATCTGCAGGGTTTCGGTATCACGGATCATGTGCGCTCCTGAGGCTCGCGAGCGAGCCGTTTTTTAGAGCGCCGTTACTCCGTTGCGTCAGCGAGCAGCGGCGCCAATGTTGTTGACCATATTGATCAGGCGAGGCCCGATATCGTCCACGAGCTGTTCACGGGGTAGCTGAAAGCTCGGTCCACCGCAGTTGAAGGTCAGTAACCCGTACTGCGGGTGTAGCAATGGCACTGCAACGGAGTTGACGTCGCGGTGCCACTCACCGATCGATAGGCAGAAGCCGTAGTCGGCGTAATCCCTGAACGCTTTGTCCAGACCCTTGCGGATGGCTGGCCATTGCTCTGATTCGCGCTGGCGAATGTGGTCGAGCAAAAATTCCCGCTCTGTTTCCGGCATCGCAGCAAGGCACGCCCGACCCACCGAACTCTGTGCCAGTGGCAAGTAGCTGCCGATTTGCCGGCGCATGGTCATGTTGCCCTGACCCTGAACCACATCCAGGTACACCATCTGAAGTCGATCGCGGGCGGCCATGGCGACGGCCGCCTGAGTGTGAGTGGCCAACTCTTCCATCAAGGGATGAGCCACCGTGCGAATCGCCAGATTCGACAACATGGCGTAACCGAAACCCAACACACCTACGTCCAGTTGATACTTGCCTGAATGCACTTCACGTTTGAGGCAGCCCAGCCGCATCAGCGTATTGGTCAGACGCGTCACCGTCGGTTTGGGCAGCCCGGTCATTCGCGCCAGGTCCTGATTGCCGAGCACGTTGTCGCGCGGGGTGAAACACCTCATCAGCTCAAGACCGCGTGCCAACGCAGTTACGAACTGGCCACTGCTTTCGTCTTCGCTCAGCGCGCTGGCGGGATCCAGCATGCCCATCTTCAGTAAGCCGATTTCATCCGCTCCTTTCGACTTGTCCACGGCCTGGTGATCTGCCTTGTTGCGACCCATGGTAGAACCTCGCTTTCGAGAAATGCAAGAAAATAAAATACAGTTTCGCTTGACGAAATTGTATTAGGTGCTTAATCAAAAACCAATCTATTTATTTTAGTTGTGTAAGTCACTGTAATTAAAGGACTAAAACAGATTTATTGGCTTTCCTGTTTACAGAAATTTAGAAGGGTATCTATGATGTATCGTAATAACGGTATTCAGTTTCGTATAGCGAAACAAAAATAAGAGGTAGGTATGGACTCCCAGCTTAACGCTGTAGTGGCTCTGCAAATCCGCGATGATGCCGTCGCTGTCGTACGGATCCAGCGGCCTGAGGTCAAAAACGCACTCAACAGCGCGGTACGCGAACAGTTGGCGGGAATCTTTCGCTCTCTGGCCGGCAATGAGCAGGTGCGTGCGATCGTCCTCACCGGTGGTGAACAGTGCTTTGTCGCCGGTGCCGACATCCGCGAGTTCGCCGAGGCCAGCCCGATCGAGATGTATCGCCGCCACACGGAGTACTTGTGGGAGGCCATCGCTCGTTGCCCTAAACCTGTGATCGCCGCGGTGAATGGTTTTGCCTTGGGGGGCGGCTGCGAATTGGCGATGCACTGCGACATTATCGTCGCAGGACAATCGGCACGCTTCGGTCAGCCGGAGGTCAAGCTTGGCCTGATGCCGGGCGCCGGCGGCACCCAACGCCTGATTCGTGCCGTCGGCAAATTCCAGGCAATGCGTATCGCGCTGACGGGCTGTCTGGTAGCGGCCCCCGAAGCGCTTGCCATGGGCATGGTCAGCGAGGTGGTGAGTGACGAACGTACAGTGCCGCGAGCACTTGAACTGGCTGCTGAAATAGCCGCCTTGCCGCCACTGGCTGTCGCGCAGATCAAGGAAGTGATGCTACTCGGTGCCGACTTGCCCCTGGACAGTGCCCTGGCGTTGGAGCGCAAGGCGTTTCAGTTGCTGTTTGATTCCAGGGACCAGAAAGAGGGCGCCACCGCCTTCCTTGAAAAACGCAAAGCCATCTTCTCGGGAGAGTGATTCATGACACGCGAGATCAACCATATGGCGGTTGTGGGGGCTGGCATCATGGGCACCGGCATTGCCCAGATTGCAGCCCAGGCCGGTATTCAGGTCCTGCTCTTCGATAACCGCGAAGGTGCCGCTCAGGCCGCTCGCGATAACCTTGAACAGACACTGGACAAGCTGGTGAGCAAAGGCAAGGTCCTCGGCGCAGACGCACAGGCCACACTCGATCGCCTGCGGGTAGCAACCGCTCTGACCGAGCTCAAGGACGTCGACCTCGTCGTCGAAGCTATTATCGAACGCCTTGATGCCAAGCAGGCTTTGCTCGCGCAACTTGAAGCGGTCGTCGGTGACGATTGCATCCTGGCAACCAATACCTCATCGCTGTCCGTGACCAGCATCGCGCGGGAATGTCGACGCCCTGAACGTGTCGCGGGGTTCCATTTCTTCAACCCGGTGCCATTGATGAAAGTCGTGGAAGTCATCGACGGCCTTGCCAGTGATCCGCAGGTGGGTGATCGCTTGCAAGCGTTGGCGGCGCGCATGGGCCATCGTGGCATTCGAGCCAAGGACACGCCAGGTTTCATCATCAACCATGTGGGGCGAGCCTACAGCACCGAAGCCTTGCAAATTCTCAAGGAGGGCGTGACTGAGCCCGCCGAAATCGACCGAATCCTGCGCGAAGGCCTGGGTTTTCGCATGGGGCCGCTGGAGCTGTTCGACCTTACAGCCCTGGATGTCTCGCACCCAGTGATCGAGTCGATCTACAACCAGTTTTACCAAGAGCCTCGATATCGCCCGGCAGCGCTGACTCGGCAGATGCTTGAGGCCGGGTACGTCGGTCGCAAGGTCGGGCGTGGCTTTTACCGATACGCCAATGGCCAAATGGTTGATGCGCCCCAGGCGCAGACTGTGCCGGTAGTGGAGACTTTACCGCCGGTGTGGCTGGGCACCGAGAACGAGACCGATCGTGTCAGCCTGACGGCTTTGCTGGAGCAACTGGGCGCGCAGGTAGAGCCGGGTGACACACCGTCCAGCGAAGCACTCTGCTTGCTGGCGCCCTATGGCCTGGATGCCACCAGCGCTGCGGAACGCTTCGCCACTGACCCGGCGCGCACGGTATGCATCGACCCGCTGCTCGACTGCGCTCGCTACCGCACGCTGATGCTGAACCCGGCAACCCGAGTCGACATGCGCAATGCCGCGCACGCTTTGCTGGCTCGAGACGGCGTCGGTGTCAGCGTGATCAACGACAGCGTCGGCTTCGTTGCCCAACGCGTGCTGGCAATGATCGTCAACCTGGCTGGCGATATCGTTCAACAGCGTATCGCCAGCGTCGAAGACCTGGATGAGGGAGTGCGCCGGGGGCTTGGTTATCCGCAGGGGCCGTTGGCCTGGGGCGACAGTGTCGGCGCCAAACGCCTGCTGACCATCCTGGAACGAATGACCGAATTGACGGGGGATCCGCGTTACCGGCCGGGTCCCTGGCTGCGCCGACGAGCGACCATCGGCCTGTCGTTGTGCCACATCGAACCGACACTGACTTGACCTTTTAACGCCAAGGATACTTCCATGCTCGACGCCTACATCTTCGCAGGGTTGCGGACTCCTTTCGGCCGTCACGGTGGTGCACTCGCACCCGTGCGACCTGATGATCTTGCTGCTCATGTGATTCGAGAACTGCTTGCGCGATATGCCATCCCTGGTGACGCCATTGAGGACGTGATTCTCGGCAATACCAACCAGGCAGGAGAAGACAGTCGCAACATTGCCCGTCACGCCGCGTTGCTCGCCGGTTTGCCGGTGACGGTGCCGGGGCAGACGGTCAATCGATTGTGTGCCAGTGGTCTGGCCGCCGTGATCGACGCAGCCCGCGCGGTGACCTGCAAGGAAGGCGAACTGTTCATCGCTGGCGGAGTGGAAAGCATGTCCCGCGCACCCTTTGTCATGGCCAAGGCTGAAACCGCCTACAGTCGTGATTTGACGGTGTTCGACAGCACTATTGGTGCGCGCTTTCCAAACCCGAAGATCGTCTCCGAATTTGGCAATGACAGCATGCCTCAGACGGGAGACAACGTGGCCCACGAGTACGGTATTGACCGAACACAGGCCGACATTTTTGCAGCAGGCTCGCAGGCGCGTTACGAAGCAGCGCGCAAGTCCGGATTCTTCGCTGACGAACTACTTGCGGTGAGCGTACCCACCGGCCGAAAGACACCGCCCAACGTAGTCGAACAGGACGAACATCCGCGCCCGCAATCGGATCTCGCGGCCCTGGCTCGCTTGCAGCCTTTGCTCGAAGGCGGCGTGGTGACTGCGGGCAACGCTTCCGGTGTTAATGATGGTGCCGCCGCACTGCTGATTGGCTCTTCTGCCGCTGGCGAACGCCATGGGCTGGTACCCATGGTGCGAATCCTGTCTGCAGCGGCCGTTGGTGTGGCGCCTCGCATCATGGGCGTGGGGCCCGTCGAGGCGATCCATAAGGCGTTGGCGCGAGCCGGACTGAGCCTAGCGGATATGGACATCATCGAAATCAACGAGGCATTCGCCAGCCAGGTTCTGGGCTGTCTCAAAGGGCTTGGCCTTGCATTTGACGATCCTCGCGTGAACCCCAATGGCGGTGCCATTGCGGTAGGGCATCCGCTGGGCGCTTCGGGTGCGCGATTGGCGCTCAGCACAGCACGGGCGTTGCAGCTAAGTGGCAAACGCTACGCAGTGGTAAGTCTATGTATCGGTGTCGGCCAAGGGCTGGCGATGGTTATCGAGCGCGTCTGAATGCGCGCAAAAAAAGGTGGTATGAAATGGGTGCTTTGACTGGATACCGCGTGCTCGACTTGAGCCGTGTGCTGGCCGGTCCTTGGTGTGGCCAGACCCTGGCCGACCTGGGAGCCGAAGTCATCAAGGTTGAACGACCAGGTGTGGGTGACGATACCCGTGGTTGGGGGCCGCCGTGGATGAAGGGCCAGAACGACGAGGCTACACACGAAGCCTCCTATTACCAATCGACCAACCGGGGCAAGTTATCGGTGGCGCTGAACCTGGCGAGCGCCGAAGGTCAGGAACTGGTGCGTGCCCTGGCCACCGATTGCGATGTGCTGATTGAAAACTACAAGGCCGGGTCGTTGGCCAAATACGGGCTGGATTATGCCTCGTTGTCCCAGCTCAATCCGCGGCTGGTGTATTGCTCGGTGACCGGTTTCGGGCAGACCGGGCCGCGGGCTGCGGAGCCGGGTTATGACTTCATCATCCAGGGGATCGGCGGGCTGATGAGCATCACGGGGGAGCGTGACGACCTGCCCGGTGGCGGGCCGCAGAAAGTTGGCGTGGCGTTCTCCGACCTGATGACCGGGCTCTACTCGACGGTCGCCATTCAGGCTGCATTGCTCAGCCGCGAGAAAAGCGGCGTGGGTCAACACATCGATATGGCGCTGCTTGACGTTCAGGTCGCTACGCTGTGCAACCAGAGCCAGAACTACCTGGCTTCCGGTAAATCTCCAGGTCGCTACGGTAACGCCCACGCCAATATCGTGCCGTATCAGGTATTTCGCGCCAGTGATCAGGACTTCGTTATCGCCTGCGGTAACGATTCCCAGTTTGTTGCGCTGTGCGAGGCTATCGGTCTAACGGACCTTCCTAAAGACCCACGCTTCGCGCGCAATGCGGACAGAGTGACCAATCGGGAGGCGATCATCGAGATTCTTACGCAACATTTCGTCAGCGCTACTGCCGATGAATGGGTGCGACGTATTCATCCGCAGGGCGTGCCGATAGGAGCGATCAACAGCATTGCCCAGGCGCTGGATGAGCCGCAAGTGAAAGCGCGCAATATGCTGGTGAACATCCCTCATCCGCTGAAGGCAGATTTCGTTACGGTGGGCAGTCCTATCAAGTTGTCAGGTACGCCGGTGGAGTACCTGCGCCCGGCTCCGATGTTGGGTGAGCATACCGATGAAGTCCTCAAGCGTCAGTTGGGGCTGGACGATGAGCGCCTTGCCGAACTGAAGGCACGCGGTGTCATCGAGCAGCTAGGCGAACGCTGATATGTATGACCTCGCATGCCACCTGAGCTGTCGGGGCAATTTTCACCATTGGAGCCTGTCATGAAAGTCCTCGTAGCCATCAAGCGGGTGGTCGACTACAACGTAAAAGTTCGCGTCAAGGCGGACAATTCCGGCGTCGACCTCGCCAACGTCAAGATGTCGATGAACCCGTTCTGCGAAATTGCCGTAGAAGAAGCCGTACGCCTGAAAGAACTCTCTATAAAAGAAGGGCGCGTTGCGACTGAAATCGTCGTCGTCTCCATCGGCCCGACCACTGCTCAAGAGCAACTGCGCACTGCGCTCGCTCTGGGTGCAGACCGCGCCATCCTCGTCGAATCCGCTGAAGATCTGACGTCCCTGGCCGTTGCCAAACTGTTGAAAGCGGTTGTCGACAAGGAGCAGCCTCATATGGTGATACTCGGCAAACAAGCCATCGACAGTGACAACAACCAGACTGGCCAGATGCTCGCTGCATTGAGCGGCTACGGTCAGGGCACGTTCGCTTCGAAAGTCGAAGTGTCCGGCGACAGCGTTGCCGTGACCCGCGAAATCGACGGCGGCGCGCAGACGGTTTCCCTGAAACTGCCGGCCATCGTCACCACCGACCTGCGTTTGAACGAGCCGCGTTATGCGTCCCTGCCAAATATCATGAAAGCCAAGAAGAAGCCTCTCGAAGTGCTTACTCCGGACGCTTTGGGCGTTTCCACCGCCTCCACCAACAAGACCGTGAAAGTCGAAGCGCCAGCTGCACGCAGCGCGGGTATCAAGGTCAAGTCGGTGGCTGAACTGGTAGAGAAACTGAAAAACGAAGCGAAGGTGATCTGAATGACAATTCTGGTGATTGCTGACTATTCAAATGACAAGCAGGACAATAAAGTCCTGGCCCCGGCCACGCTGAACACCGTGGCTGCCGCCGCCAAAATCGGCGGTGACATCCATGTTCTGGTGGCTGGCACCAATGTTGGTGCTGTAGGTGAAGCCGCGGCGAAAATCGCTGGCGTTTCCAAAGTACTGGTGGCCGACAACGCCGCCTACGCTCACCAACTGCCGGAAAACGTAGCACCGCTGGTTGCCGAGCTGGGCGCTGGTTACAGCCACATCCTGGCGGCTGCGACTTCCAACGGCAAAAACATCCTGCCGCGCGTTGCCGCTCAGCTGGACGTTGACCAGATCTCCGAGATCATCTCGGTCGAAAGCGCTGACACCTTCAAGCGTCCGATCTACGCCGGTAACGCCATCGCTACCGTGCAATCGAACGCTGCGGTCAAAGTGATCACCGTGCGTGCTACCGGTTTTGGCCCGGTAGCCGCTGTGGGTGGTTCTGCTCTTATTGAAGCGGTGGCGACTATTTATGACGCTGGAAAATCCAGCTTCGTTGGCGAAGAACTGGCCAAGTCCGATCGTCCTGAACTGACCGCTGCCAAAATCGTCGTTTCCGGCGGTCGCGGCATGCAGAACGGTGACAACTTCAAACACCTGTATGCCTTGGCTGACAAGCTGGGCGCTGCTGTCGGTGCTTCCCGCGCCGCGGTTGACGCAGGTTTTGTACCCAACGACATGCAGGTCGGTCAGACCGGCAAGATCGTTGCGCCACAGCTGTACATCGCCGTCGGTATCTCCGGCGCGATCCAGCACCTGGCCGGCATGAAAGACTCCAAAGTGATCGTTGCGATCAACAAGGACGAAGAAGCACCGATCTTCCAGGTGGCCGATTACGGCCTGGTGGCGGACTTGTTCGAGGCGGTGCCGGAACTGCAACAATTGATCTGAAACGTGAAGCGACGGGGCCAGGCGCTATGTTCATAGCGCCTGGTGTTGTTCAGTTATAGGAGCCTTTGCCTGGCATTTTGATCCCGTGCAGATTCACTTTGCGATACAGCGTCGCCCGGGAAATGCCAAGCTCCTGTGCCGCCAGCACAGGTTTCCAGCGATTGCGCACCAGCGTATCGATCAATGCCTGGCGTTCCGGGCTACCGGATACCGTTTCCAACCCCTTCACTGGCGCACTCACGCTGAGAGTGGTCGGTAAGTCCTTAACGCCAATCACCTGACTTTTACAGACGGCGCACGCGTATCGCAGCACGTGGTGCAACTGCCGCATATTGCCTGGCCAACTGTAATTCAAGAGCATTTCCAGTGCGCCCTCGCTCAGTTCGAGGGGGTCTCCCGAGCGCTGACACTCTTCATCCAGAAGTTTACTAATCAACGCCAGCTTGTCCTTGCGCTCACGCAGCGGGGGGATATCGAAGCGCGCGCCGCTCAACCGGAAGAACAGGTCCTCACGAAAGCTGCCGTTATCTACCAGGGTGGAGATATCACGGTGGCTGGCGCAAATGACCTGAATGTCGATGGACTGCGGTCGCGCACCGCCCAATGGAGCCACTTCTCCCTCGCTCAAAACCCTGAGCAAACGGGTTTGCAACATGAGCGGCATGTCCCCGATTTCATCCAGGAACAGCGTACCGCCGTCAGCTTGCTGCAGCAGACCACGCATGCCTTTGCTGGAGGCGCCGGTGAACGCGCCGGCTGCATAGCCAAACAGCTCACTCTCAATAAGATTCTCGGGTATCGCCGCACAGTTGACCGCTACGAAGGGCTTGCCCCGTCGTTTACTGGCGGCATGCAGTTGCAGAGCGAAGTGCTCTTTGCCTGCGCCGGTCTCACCATGGATCAGCACCGGCAACCCGCGGTCCTTGACGCGCACTCCCAACTCCAGCGCTTGAGCAACCTTGGGATCGAGAGCTGAAACCGCAATACCGGGCATAGGCACGCTGTTGGGTCTTCTTGGCACCTTGAGGCGCACATGCAGGCCTATCGATGGCAGGTAGTGGATGCTGTCATCGCCGGAAGTGGGCAATCGTTCGGATGCGAAGGCATCTTCAATATGGGTGGGGATTCTTCCACAGCGCTGCATCAGGAGTCGGCGTGCGGCCGGGTTGAGTGCCTCAATCATGCCATCTCGATTCCAGGCGAACAGGTACTGTGGCTGACTGTCGACATAACCGGGCAGGGGGTGCGCGCGCATCACCCACAGATCCTGGGTGCTGTACATGAAGTACGCATTCTCGATGTCAGTGGCACTCTGAATGACCATCTGCCGAATCAAATGCTGGCTTCGCCGGTCATCCGGTGAGCGGATCGAGGACACATCCAGTACCGCGAGGATCTCGCCGTTCGGCGAAAAAACGGGTGCCGCGGAGCAGGTGATGCCGATGAACGCCGCGCGAAAATGATCGTGCTTATGCACCGTGACTGGCAGTTTGTCGATCAGCACAGCGCAGACGCCGGTCGTACCTTCTTCGCTTTCCGACCAACAGGTTCCGACATCCATACCCGCGCGGCGGTATTCCCCGCGTATCGTCGACTCGATTCGGTAGTCAACCGTACAACCCAGCGTATCGGTGAGCATCACACAATAATCGGCGTCACGTACGCGGCTGTGTAGTCGCGATACTTCATCGCCGGCAAGGCGCAGAAAGTCGTCGACGCGCTCGCGGTGTTCATGGAGTTGGTGAGCCTCAAGGACCCTGGGGCCCTGCAATGAACCGGGGTCGAGTTTGTGATGCTGTACCGAGCGGCGCCAGGAATCGAGGATGACACTAGGCACCGGCAAGGTCGGGGCGTTTTCGGCAGTGCGTAACACTCGATTCACATGTTCAACGTGAATCTTTGAAAAGCCAGAGGACATGGTACCTCCGAAGGTTGGATCTTATTTTTCTGTGAGACTCATTAAAGGCGGGTTGGGCAGTCCCTACAAGCTGAATCGGTCAGTCAGTTCAGGTGAGACATAACATCTCAGTATTCGCAGCCTGGCATGAGAAGAGAGAGTCATTATGTCTTGAACCCTCCCGCTGTTTTGTCCTCTTGCTTACGTATTTAACCGCTCTGTTACGTGCCTTTCAGCCTGTTATTCCGTTGTTGGCATTCGACTTGCTCTGACAGTCTCAGCGGGCCGCATGAGACGGCCGTATCTCAACAACAATAATGAACAGAGGCATCACATGAGCGAATCCAAAGCTGTCGATTTCTCCCTTACAGGCAAAGTTGCCCTAGTGACAGGTGCTGGACGTGGTATCGGTCAGGGCATCGCGCTAAGTCTGGCCCAGGCTGGCGCTGACCTGGTGCTCGCGGATTACGACATTGGCATCGCCGAAGAGGCCGCCGCCAGCGTTCGCGCCCTGGGTCGTCGAGCTGTTGCCCTGCAAGTTGATGTCAGCAAGGCCGAAAGCGTCGCCAGCATGATTGAACAGGTCAGACAGGCATTTGGCCGTCTCGATGTGGCAGTCAACAACGCCGGTGTGGTCAGTCTCGGCAGGGTCGATGAATTACCGGTCAGCGAATGGGACCGGATCATGAACATCAACGCTCGCGGTGTATTCCTGTGCTGCCAGGCTGAACTCAAGCTAATGCGCGAGCATAAATTCGGCCGAATCATCAACCTGGCCTCGATTGCCGGCAAAGTCGGTTTCCCGGACTTGTCCCATTACAGCGCTTCCAAATTTGCCGTGATCGGCTTTACCAACGCCTTTGCCAAGGAAGTTGCCCGTGAAGGCATTACGGTCAACGCCCTATGCCCCGGTGTGGTCGGCACTGGCATGTGGCGTGGTGATGAAGGGCTGTCCGCACGCTGGGCCCAACCAGGTGAAACGGAAGTGCAGTCCTGGGAGCGGCACCAGTCCAGCCTCCTGCCTCAAGGCGAGGCGCAAACGGTAGAAGACATGGGCCAACTGGCGGTTTACCTGGCCTGTGCACCCCATGTCACCGGACAGGCGATCGCCGTCGATGGCGGCTTCTCGCTCTAGTTGAGCGAGCGGGAAAGTACTAACCCGCTCAACCCCAATTTTGATGACCACCTTCCCTTGACGCTTAGTCAAGGGAGACGGATGCGGCTTGCCTGCAGCCTTCAAAAAACGCGCTGCCGTTAGTGAAGTCTGCGGGCGCAAAGACCGAAACAGGAGAACATAATGACAACTACAGTTCTGGCCAAACGTTCCGTTGGCACCGACATCATTAACTACGACGCCGTTGTGATTGGCGCGGGCTTTGGCGGCATTTACATGCTCAAGAAGTTGCGAGATGAACTCGGTTTGAACGTTCGCGCCTTTGACAAGGCGGGCGGTATCGGCGGCACCTGGTTTTGGAATCGATACCCGGGCGCGTTATCCGATAGTGAATCTTTTGTCTATTGCTTCTCCTGGGACCGAGAGCTGTGCCAGGAGTGGGATATCACCACGCGCTACCTGACCCAACCGCAGATCCTGTCGTACCTCAACCACGCGGTTGATCGACATGACCTGCGTCGTGATATCCAGTTGGAAACCGGGATCACCTCTGCTGGGTTCGACGAGCAAAGCAGCCGCTGGCTCGTCACCGCTGACGACGGTCACCAATACAGTGCCAAGTATCTGGTCACGGCACTCGGTCTGCTCTCGGCGACTAACGTGCCGAAGATAAAAGGCCTCGACCAATTCAAGGGTCATATGTACCACACGGCCAACTGGCCTGCCGATGCCGTGCTGGAGGGCAAACGGGTGGGCGTCATCGGAACCGGCTCGACCGGTTGCCAGGTCATCACGGCCATCGCGCCAACGGTCGGCCACCTGACCGTGTTCCAACGCTCCGCGCAATACACAGTGCCAGTGGGTAACGGCCCGCTCAGCCGCGACTATGTAGATGACATCAAGCGCAACTACGACGCCATCTGGAAAGAAGTGCGCAGCTCGCGGTTGGCGTTCGGTTTCCAGGAAAGCGACATTCCAACCATGAGTGTCGACGCTGCCGAGCGAAAAGCCATCTTCCAGCGCGCCTGGGACGGTGGTGGCGGTTTTCGCTACATGTTCCAGACCTTCAATGACATCGCAACCAGCGAAGAAGCGAACCTCGCCGCCCAGGACTTTGTGCGGGGAAAAATCGCCGAAATCGTCAAAGACGCAGAAACCGCCCGCAAGTTGATGCCCCGCGACCTTTACGCAAAACGGCCGCTGTGTGACAGCGGCTACTACGCCACATTCAACCGGGACAACGTATCGCTGGTCGATGTTAAGGCCAACCCTATCGAGGAAATCACCGCCAAGGGCATTCGCACCGCGGACGGGGTGGAACACGAGCTGGATGTACTGGTCTTTGCCACCGGCTTCGATGCCGTGGATGGCAACTACAAGCGTATTGATATTCGCGGGCGCGACAATGTCTCGATAAACGATCACTGGGCCGACGGACCTTCGAGCTATATGTCGGTCGCCACCGCCAACTTCCCCAATATGTTCATGATCCTCGGTCCCAACGGTCCTTTCACCAACCTGCCGCCCACCATCGAAACCGAAGTTGAGTGGGTGTCCGAGCTGATTACCTTCATGGAAGAAAACGAGTTGGCATGCGTGGAACCCGATCCGCAAAGCGAGCATGAATGGGGCGTGACCTGCCAGGACATCGCCGATCAGACGCTGTTCGCCAAGACCGATTCGTGGATCTTCGGTGCCAACATCCCCGGCAAGAGCAACAAGGTTTACTTCTATATGGGTGGCTTGGGGGCATTCAGCGAACATCTGACAGCGGTGAAAAACGATGACTACCGGGGCTTCAAGTTCAAGGCCGTGAGTGTGGCGGACAAGCACGTGCAAAAAGCACTGCACTGATCGACAGAACGCGACTGGCAAACACGGTTGCACTCGTCTGCTGCGCCAGTGCCCAGGCGAGTGTTGAACGGGCGTAATTGCGCCGCATAACGGAGAACTTGCAGTGATATTGAACAACCCTCAGCTCTTGCGCCAACAAGCCTATATCGACGGTGAATGGCTGGCTGCCGACAACGACGCCACCATCACCGTGGTCAACCCGTCGACCCATGTCACCATCGGCCAGGTCCCACGCATGGGTAGGGCCGAGACCCGTCGTGCCATCGAAGCTGCCGAGCGCGCGCTGCCCGCCTGGCGTGAGCTTTCGGCGAAGGAGCGCGCCAACACGTTGCGCCGCTGGTACAACCTGATCATCGAGAATCAGCACGATCTGGCCCACATCATGACCTTGGAGCAGGGCAAGCCATTGCCCGAGGCGCTGGGAGAAATCACTTTCGGCGCTTCCTACATCGAGTGGTACGCGGAGGAGGCCAAGCGTGTTTACGGCGATCTGATACCGGGTGCCGTCGACAAGCGCCTACTGGTCATCAAGCAACCCGTGGGTGTGTGCGCAGCCATCACCCCATGGAACTTCCCCAGCGCGATGATCACCCGAAAAGCCGGACCCGCGTTGGCGGCCGGTTGCACCATGGTCATTAAGCCGGCCTCTCAAACTCCATTTTCGGCATTGGCGTTGGTCTACCTGGCCGAGCAGGCGGGCATCCCAAAAGGTGTACTGTCGGTGGTTACCGGCGCGGCAGCGGAGATTGCCGAAGAGCTCACAAGCAACCCGGTCGTACGCAAGATTTCCTTTACCGGTTCCACCGAAATCGGTCGCCAGATCATGGAAAAGTGTGCCCACGACATTAAGAAAGTCTCTCTGGAGTTGGGGGGTAATGCGCCTTTCATCGTCTTTGAAGATGCCGATCTCGATGCCGCGGTGCAGGGGGCGCTGGCCTCTAAGTTCCGGAACGCCGGGCAAACATGCGTCTGCGCTAACCGCTTGTATGTCCATGACAAGGTGTACGACACCTTCGTCGACAAACTCGCCACTGCGGTGGGTGCGCTGAAGATTGGTGACGGCTTTGCCGACGGGATCACTCTGGGTCCGCTGATCGATGGCAAGGCCGTTGCCAAGGTGCGCGAGCATATCGAAGACGCGTTGGCCAAAGGCGCGAAGGTCATCAAGGGTGGCGCGGTGCATGCCCTTGGCGGCAACTTCTTCGAACCTACCATCCTGATCGATGTGCCCGATCATGCTCGGGTATCCAAGGAAGAAACCTTCGGCCCGCTGGCGCCGGTCTTCCGCTTTTTTGATGACGCCGAGGTCATCGCCAAAGCCAACGACACGGAGTTCGGCCTGGCGGCGTATTTCTACACCGCGAACCTGGGCAGGGTGTTCCGCGTCGGTGAAGCCCTGGAGTACGGCATTGTCGGGGTTAACACCGGCATCATCAGCTCCGAGGCCGCGCCCTTTGGCGGTATCAAGGCGTCCGGTGTCGGCCGCGAGGGTTCCAAATACGGTCTAGAGGACTATCTCGAAATCAAGTACCTGTGCCTGGCAGGCATCTAACCAGCGCCAGATCCGCCACTGTCCGTTTTTAAATTGATCGCTTTATTCGTGACCGCAGCGGCATTGCCCTGCGGTCCAGTTAACGCTGTGTCGTAAAACATAAAAACAAGGATAAATCGACATGTACATCTCTTGGAAACTGCCGTTGGGGCTCGGGCTCCTTTCGTGCATTGCTTTACCCGTATCCGCCGCTGACCCTTCATCGCAGTGGGGATCGGGAGATTGGGGAGGGATACGCAGCGAGCTTCTGGAACAGGGCGTGGACGTCATCGTCGGGTACGTCGGCGAGGCGGCCACCAATGTCCACGGCGGCTACAACCATGACCGCACGGCACGCTACACGGCGCAGTGGGCCCTGGGTACACACCTGGATCTGCAAAAACTCCTGGGCTGGAATGACGCCGAATTCCAGTTACTGGTGACCGAGCGTAACGGCAACAACCTCTCTAACGATCGCGTTGCTGACCCACGTACAGGTCAACTCAGTTCGGTTCAGGAAGTGTGGGGGCGGGGGCAAACCTGGCGCCTGACACAGATGTGGTATCGACAAAGGTTTTTCGACGACGCACTCGACCTCAAGCTGGGACGCCTGGGGGTCAACGAAGACTTCAACAGTTTCCCTTGTGACTTCCAGAGCCTGTCGTTCTGCAGTGCACCCATCGGCAACGTCGCCGGTGATGTCTGGTACAGCGGTCCCGTTAGCCAGTGGGGAGGGCGGGTTCGTTACAACATCGATGGACAGTGGGCGGTGCAAGTCGGGGTGTACGAGCAAAACCCTTCGAACCTGGAGACCGGCAACGGCTTCAAGCTCAGCGGCAGCGGTACCAAAGGCGCACTGGTGCCAGTAGAGGTTATCTGGAAACCGATGCTGGGGAGCGAAGCGCTGCCGGGTGAATACCGTTTGGGCTACTACCACAGCAGCGCCAGCGCCAATGATGTGTATGACGATGTTAACGGCGAGCCGCAAGGGTTGACCGGCCAGGCGCCCAAGTCCCGCAGCAGCAAACATGGCGCGTGGATCATGGGCCAGCAGCAACTCACCTCCCATCGCGGCGATGCGTCACGTGGCTTGAGCGTCTTTGCCAGCGTGACCGTCCACGACAAGGCCACCAGCGGTATCGAGAGTTTTCAGAACATCGGCGCGGTCTACAAAGGCCCGTTCGATGCCCGGCCAAAAGATGACATCGGCCTGGGTGTCGCTCGGCTACTGGTCAACGATGCCGTGACCAAACGCCAGCATCAGATCAACCAAAGCACGGGCATTGACGACTACGACAACCCGCAATACGTCCCCGTTCAGCACAGCGAATACGACATAGAGCTCAACTATGGCGTTCATGTCACCGACTGGCTGACCGTGCGCCCGAACGTGCAGTACGTCCGTCACCCCGGCGGCGTTTACGAAGTGGATAACGCCTTGGTCGCAGGCGTGAAACTCCAGGCGAGTTTCTAAACCGTTGTCTAATTTCCCCATAACGATTGAGAAGGAAAAATAAAATGAGTAAATCCCAGGGAAAAGTTGCTTTTGTTACAGGTGCAGGTCAAGGCATCGGTGAGGCCATTGCGATGCGATTGGCCTCAGATGGTTTTGCGGTGGCCTGTGCTGATATGAATATTGATACCGCAAGCCGCGTTGCTGAAAGAATCAATACAGAGGGCGGGAGAGCCTTGGCGATAAAAGTTGATGTGGCCGATCGCGACAATGTCTTCAAAGCCGTGCAGGAAGCGGTGGATAGTCTGGGCGATCTCCATGTTGTTATCAATAATGCGGGTATTGCGCCTATTGCCCCAATTGAATCGATTACGCCTGAGATTTACAGGAGAACGTTCGATATCAACGTGGGTGGTGTTTTATGGGGTATACAGGCCGCTGTACATGCGTTCAAAACGCTGGGGCACGGTGGCAAAATCATCAGTGCTTCGTCGCAGGCAGGTCATGTAGGCAATCCAGACTTGGCTGTTTATGGTGGGACTAAATTTGCAGTGCGTGGCATCACCCAAACGGCGGCCAGGGAATTGGCCCACCTCGGCATTACGGTGAATGCATATTGCCCTGGCATTGTGAATACACCCATGATGCGCAAGGTCGCCCAAGATGTGGCGGACAATGCTAATCAAAGCGTTGAATGGGGGATGGAGCAGTTTGCTCAGCATATTGCGTTAAAGAGACTTTCTCAGCCGGAGGATGTTGCTGCCTGTGTTTCATTCTTGTCCGGGCCTGATTCTGACTATATGACAGGTCAGGCTGTAATTATTGATGGCGGAATGGTTTTTAACTAATTCTTAATTAGTAGCTGTGCGCTGTCAGATAAAAAACAAGCCACTGGCCGACGTCGTCAATCACTCAAGCTGATTGACGACGTCGCGTCATGGTCTGAAGCGTTGACGGTGGTTGACGGTTTCCAGTGTCACTTGGACAGAGCAATGCCCTTCAACTTGGCGACTTGCGTGGCCAGTACATCCATCAAGTCAGGGGACAGGCAGTCATAGGGTTCAAGGCCCAATGAGCGCAGACGCCCGCGGATATCCTTCATGTCTTCAGGTCGCGTCCCAGTCTCGATAATAGACGAGACGAATGCTGCGAACCCTGGAGCAGCCCAGCCGGATTGTGGAGATAGCTCGGTGTGAACAAAGTCCAGTCCGTAAAAACCGTGATCCTTGTTCTCGATACGCCCAAACAGATGGACATGGCACTCTTTGCAAGCGTGACGCTGAATAGCGGCGTGTTCGTCAACGATGACGAGTTTTTCTAAATGCGCGGTGACGGTGACTTTTTCGCGTGGAACGACCGCGATAACCGCAAGTTTCGCACCCACTGGCTTCCAGCATTTGCTGCAGCCACATGCATGGTTGTGCAGCGTCTGAGCGTCAATTTTGACTTCGACCTTATCGGCCGGGCACAGACATTGTAGCGTGCCGCCCGTAAAGCCTGGTGCGGTAGGTTTCATGCCGTTATCCAGTGAAGGATGAAGTTTTACGTCGCTCAAAGTATATCTCCAGATCGCTAGGAAACTTAGGATGACGCCTGAGGCTTGCGCCCCAGAGGCGTACTTCAGTACTTACCGATGGTGAAAGGGCGCTGTTTGCCCTGTCTTTCTATTCCGCCTCGTGGATAGCCGGTAAGCGTCGGTTTTCCAGCAAATCACTCAGGCAGCCAGTGAGGTGCTGAATAGCCGCCTCGTTACGCTTTAGGAAATGAAAAGGGCCGGTTTTGTGTACATCGACCAATACCACCTCTTTGAGCACGGCCAGGTGTTGGGAGACTGTCGATTGGGACAGACCGCAACGTTGCGTGATCTGGCCAATGCTGACCCCGAACTCAAAACCGTATGGCAACTGCGCAAAATGCTGAGTCGGCGCCTTGAGCCACTCGAGGATTTTTCGTCTCACTGGGTGTGCGATCGCGCGCATGGTCGCGTCGAAGTGGTGCGAAGTGAGTGTCGATTCCTGATCTGTATCCAGCATATGGATTATCTCGGGTCATAGTGTTCGCGGACCTCCTGTAGAGGCCAGCGAAAGAGGGACCGCTGCAACACCGTTCCAGTGGGTATCAGTCAAGCAAGTCGGCAATGGATTCGGCGGCGAGTTGATACGAGCGGCAACGTGCGTCAGGGTCGTAAATCCTCGCATCGATTATCACCTCGTCCGCTTCAGTGGTAGCGATGAATTGACGTAGCCAACGTCCCACATCGTCCGTGTTGCCAATTGCAGTGCACGACATGGCTTGATCCAGATTTTGCCGATCGTAGTTGGAGAGCCTCTCCATAAAGCCCTCTTCCGGACGCGGCAAGGCGCCTGCTTTGCCCGCGTACAAGTTGCTGACCCACTGATGGTGAGAACTCGCAAGGTAGTCGGCTTCAGCTCGAGTCGGGGCAGCGAAGACATTCGCGCCCGCGATGACATAGGGGCTCTCCAGCACTGCTGATGGCCGGAACGTGGCGCGGTAGTGGGTGATGGCTTCCATCAAAAATCGAGGTGCAAAATGCGAAGCGAATGCGTAGGGCAGGCCCAGTTTCGCGGCGAGATCAGCACTGTTCATGCTCGAACCCAATAGCCATAGTGGAACGTCATGTTTTCCAGGGATCGCGCGAACCGGCTGATTTCCATCGTCCGCTAGATAGTCGGTCAATTGTCGGATGTCTTGCGTGAAGTCACGCTCGGAGGCATCGCCGCGCAAGGCGCGGATAGCCGGTCCAGCGGATCCAGGTGCTCTGCCAATGCCTAAATCGATGCGGCCTGGAAACAAGGTGTCCAATGTCCCGAACTGCTCCGCCACCATCAAAGGTGAGTGGTTGGGTAGCATGATGCCGCCAGAACCCACTCGCAGGGTGCTGGTTGCAGCAGCCAGATGCTGGATCAACAATGTGGTAGCCGAAGAGGCAATCCCCGGCAGGTCGTGATGCTCGGCGATCCAATAGCGTTTGTAGCCGTGGGCTTCCACGTGCCGCGCCAGCGAGACTGCGTCATCGAGGGTGTGGGCGAAGGTTTTTTCTGCGCCGATCATCATGAGGTCAAGTACAGAGAGGGCTGTCATTACAGGCTCCGTTTTTCAAATTAGGTTCGTGAGGCTGCAGCCCGTTACTTCAATGGGAAGTCCGACCAGTGCGGATTACGTTCCAGGCGTCGATCAATATCGCGAAGCGTTGCCAGGCATCGCTGGAGCTTGAGGTAGATATCACCACCGTAATCCCAGCCAAGTACGCCAATACTGCCGGTGTAACCGACGCGGTTAAGCGCGGCGATCAAAGCGAAGTTGTCGAGCTCTCCGCGGTCGACCGGCTCCATGGTCGCCACGCCGCCCCAGCCCAGTTGCGAAAGTGCGCTGCCGGAAGTCACCACTTGCATGAGCCAGGGTTTCATCGCAGCGAGACGCTGTTCCAGTTCGGCTTCTTGGCTGGCATACCAGTGATAGCCGTTGAACGAGGCCCCCAAGCGAGGGTGAGCAAAGAGCTCGCAAATCTGCACAACCTGCGTGGTGGTCTGGGTGACATGGTGAAGATGTGGATACAGCGCAATCCGTAATCCGCGCCGTTCGGCAATGGGCAGCAGCGACTCGATAAACCGCAGAATTGCTTGGGTGCCATTGACTGAGGTCTGAATCGCCAGCTCGATAAGCTCTACCCCCTCGACGGTTTCGACGATGCGCCGTATCAGGGCGTCGTTGCGCCCCTCATGCAGCACCAGGTAAAGCCCCTCGATGCGCAGACCATGGGTTTGCCAGACGCTGGGCAACAGGCTGAGGTCAGTCAGTGGTGTGCCACCCCAGGCGGCTACAGTCATGCCGTCGTAACCGAGTTCAGCCAACATTTCGCACTGTGTTTGAAAGGCGTATACGCCCATCGACGAGTAGAAAAAGGAATCGAGTGCATGGATGCGATGAGCCATGGTTTATCTCCTGGCTCAGTGAGGTGAGTCGGTCAGGACAGCCCATTCAGGGTGGGCGGCCAACCGTTGCTCCATGGAACGGAACGCTGTGACCGAGCGGCGTAGGTTGCCGTAGACGTCGCCGCCCATGCTTTCCCAGCCGAGCACGCCAAAACGCCCGTTAAAGCCGCGCCGTTCGAGGGCGCCCAATAGCACGAAGTTGTCCATTTCACCTTCATCGAGCGGTTCGATGGTTGCCAGGCCGCCCCATCCGAGGGGCGAGCGCCGGGTGCCAGCAATGTTCACTTGTTTCAACCAGGGCCACATCGCGTCAAGTCGCTGTTCCAGAGCTTGCTCCTCAGTTGCGTACCAGTGATAACCGTTGAACACGATGTTAAGGCGCGGATGGTTGAACTCTCTGCATAGCGCCACCGCCTCGGTAGTCGTCTGCATGCCGTAGCGTGCATGCGGGTACAGGCTGATCTCCAGGCCTCGGCGCTCGCAGATCGGCAGCAGGCGCTCGAGCATTCGGCGGTCAAAGTTCGTAACTTCGTCGCCGGAATGCAGGGCCAGTTCGATGGTGGTGCAGCCCTCGATGGTCTCGAATATGTTGGTCACAAAGGATTCCAGGCCCTTGCGATAAATCAGGTAGACCGCGCCCACGTCCAGTCCCCACGTGGGTTTAACCCGGGCGATCGACTTCAGGTCTTTGCTCCAGGCGGATATCGTCAGCCCCTGGTAGCCGAGTTCAGCGAGCATCTCGCACTGCGCTACCAGGGGATAGGTCCCCAAGGCCGTCTGAAAAATGAAATCCATATGATGCAAAGGACGATTCATGAGTGGGCCTGCGCTGGCACTGGTTCGATGGGTAACGACGCACTTGGAAAGTGCGGCAAGAGGTATTCGCCCAGCTCGTCGATGACTTCCGAGGCGTGGCGTCGCTGCGGCTTGAAGTGCAGGGCAACGTGACCGACGCCCTGATCCTGTTGGCGCTTCCAATGCTCAATCAGCGCATTTCGCCCGGCACGCAGCACGCGGCCCGCTTGGACGGGATGGTTTGGATCGCGGTCCAGGTCAAACAGAGTGCCGTAGCCATAGGGCTTGTAAACGTTGGTGCCACAGGCAGCGCGCCAGCGCTCGATGATGTGTGGAATCAGGACCGGGTTGGAGATGTAGGAAAGAATGCCGTCCGTATTTTCTCCAATCCACTCCAGCGACTGGCCGGCCTGGCCAACGATAATCGTCGGCATGCGTGAGCCCACCGGTTTGGGGATGAGGTCGATCTCACCATTCAACTGGCCATAAAACCGCGACGGGTGCACGGTCCAGTGTGTTTCTGTGGCAGCGCGAATGATTGCCAGCGCGTCACGAAAACGCTCGGCACGGTTGCCGAAGTCGAGCCCGAAGGCGGGGTATTCCACCGGACGATCGCCGGTGGCCAGGCCCAGAATAAATCGTCCCCCAAGCAACTGATCGATGCTCGCCGCCTGCTTGGCAACGATCAACGGATCGCGCAAGGGGAGGACGATGCCGGCGGTGCCGATGGCAATCTGCTTGGTCACGGCAGCGAGGAAGCCGGCATACACAAGCGGATCAAGGATCTGACCCACGTCACCGAAGTTCGGATCGTAAAACGGCACATCTCGAAGCCAGATCGCGGAAAAACCCGCTTCATCAACCCGCTGAGCCAGCTGCGCGTGATCCTGCAGAGTCGGGCCTGGGCTGTTGGGATAGCTTTCCAGCGGCGCGATAAAGCCGAAGGTCAAATGGCCGGGTTGGAAAACGCGCGCGTAGCCGGGGTGCTGTTTGAGCTCCGGCGCAAGTTCGTAGGTGGAAGGCATCGAAGTCATTCGAGGGCTCTCGTGTAGTCAGATGACGGTAACTTCGCAGTGCGATATGAGGGGTGAAGTCACAATGGCGGTGACTATAGGTTGTATGATGCGAAAGAAAAATAGGATGAAGTTCCGAACTTTTAGGAATATAACGCTTAAATAGACTGAGGTGGATATGGATCATTTCGGGGCGCTCGGCGCGTTCGTGCATGCCGCACAAACGCGCAGCTTTACCGAAGCAGGGCGCAGAACCGGCGTGTCTTCATCGGCCATTGGTAAGGCGGTTGCACGACTGGAGGAAGAACTGGGTGTAAGGCTGTTTCACCGGTCCACGCGCGCCATCACCTTGACGTCTGAGGGCAGCCTGTTTCTGGAACGCTGCCATCGAATTTTTGCGGAGTACGAAGTTGCCAAACGGGAGCTCACTCAGGCTGCCGGCAAGCCCCAGGGGAAATTGCGCCTCGGTTTGCCACAACTGGGGATGAGGTTGATGCCTCACTTGATTGCGTTTCAGCAGGCATATCCCGAAGTGGAGTTGGAACTGGAGTTCAGCGATCGGTTGGTCAACGTCATCGAGGAGGGTTTTGATGCCGTGATGCGTATCGGTGAGGTTGAAGACTCACGGCTGATGATGCGCAAGCTCAACGGCTACAGTCATCGCTTGGTGGCGTCTCCACACTATCTTTCACTACGGGGTGTTCCTTCACGGCCATCGGAACTGTCCAGCCATTCATGCCTGCGTTACCGATACCCCACCAGCGGTAAACTCGACCCTTGGCCTCTGGTGTTAAAAAAGGGACAGGACCGTGTTGAACTGGGACAGTCGGCTACCGCCAACGCAATTGAACCGTTGTTGGCAATGGCTGAGGCAGGGCTAGGAATAGCCTGTCTCCCTGACTTTTTTGTCGAGGACGCCATCGCGGACGGCCGATTGGTACCGGTATTGGATCGCTACGTTCGCGACCATCGCACCTTCAGCATTCTCTGGCCATCCAGCCGCCAGCCGTTGCCCAAGATAAAGGCCTTTGTAAGCTTTATGACATCGCGTCTGACGTGAGGGGGTACGGTTGACCGAACGCAAACTGCCGATGCTGCGGAGTTTTCCGTAGCATCGGCAGGTTTTAATTGCGCAGTGACTTATGCTTTGTTGGTGGCCTTTGCCGCAAGGACGCCGTCGCCCAGCAAGGCTACGACCAGTGCGGTGACGCACAGGTAGATCGGGTATTCCCAGCCGCCATTGGCGTTGGTGAAGCTCCAGCCATTGCCGAAGTGGACGGTCGCGGCCACGAACAGCTGAATCACTGCCAGAGCGGCTACCCAGCGCGAGTAAACACCCAGCACCAGCATCAAGCCGCCGATCACTTCAAAGGCCATCACCGGGTAGGCCAAGAAGCCCGGGAAGCCGATGGACTCAAAGAAGCCCGCCGTGCCTGCAGGGGTGAAGACAAACACTTTGGTCAGGCCGTGGGCAATGAACATGATGCCCAGTGCCAGGCGCATAACGAAGGCAGCGTATGGAGCGGTACGTGTGTCGATCATGGTGCAGTTCCTTTTTGTTTACTTGGAGAGTGACAGCGTGTTGGTCAGCCATTGCGAGAAATCCGCCAGTTCTTCGGCGACGATCTCGTGGGCCATATCGTAGAAATGCGTTTCGTGGGCGACGCCTATTCGATCCAGCCAGTCGTCCGCTTCTTTTGCCCAAGCCACTGGCAGGACGTTGTCCTGATGGCCGTGGGCGATGAACGCGCTGACAGACTTGAGTCGCTCGGCGGAAGCGATCCGAGGATCCAGTTCGCGCAGCATTCGGCCGCTCAAAATGGCGAAACCGGCTACCAGCTCGGGCTCGGTGACCCCAAGGCTCGCGCTCATGATGCCGCCCTGGCTGAAACCGGCGATCACGGTAGGCAACGTGGGCAACGCTTCGATGAAGTGGTGCAATAGTTGCCGGGCAGACTCTGCCTGTTCCTGATTGAACGACGGGCCGTTACTGGTGAAGTTCACCTGATACCAGGCGAAGCCTTGTGGGCCAACCTGCAGCGGACCGCGCAGCAGAATGACTTCCAGCTCCTCGGGTAGCGATGCGGCCAATGACGCGAGATTCGCTTCATTTGAACCTACACCATGCAGCAGAAGCAGGCGGCCCTTGGGCGCCGAAGTACTGCAACCCTTGCGGAAAAACAGGCCTGTTTGAGGCTCGCGGGCCGCTTCGGAAAAAGTAGTGTCACGCATGGTCTGTGATGCCTTGCGTGAGTTGAATGGACTCAGGTCCATCATCGTTGTTTGAAGAAAACAGGTAACTGTCCATTGCCAGCACCCCATAGGTCACGCCGCCCTCCAGAACACGTGTTTCATAGCGCTCACCAGCCGCGCCCAAAGCGATGAGTAGCGGTAAAAAATGCTCATCCGTCGGATGTGCGCGTTCGGCTGAAGGTGCGTGCTGCCTATAGTCCAGCAGGGAATCGGTGTTGCCCGCTTGCAGGGCTCGGGCTGTCCAGGCAGCAAATTCCTTCACGTAATCGGCCCCAAGGCTGGCCGCACCCCGAAACTCATACAAGTTATGGGTCAGGCTTCCGGAGGCCACGATCAGCACATTTATATCCCTCAGTGGCTTGAGGGCTTGGCCCAATTTCCAGGCCTGGTGGGTATCGAGGCCGGCAGGCATCGATACCTGTACGACGGGAATGTCTGCCTCGGGAGCCAGATACAGCAGAGGCACCCAGGCTCCGTGATCGAGTCCCCGTTGATGATCGAGCCGGGATTTCCATCCCGCGGTCTGTAGCAGCTTCACGATATTGGCGGCCAGGGCCGGCGCGCCCGGTGCGGGGTAGCGCAATTGGTACAACGCGTCGGGGAAACCACCGAAATCGTGAATGGTGTCAGGGGCGGTGCTCGCCGTGACGCTGACTTCGCCGCGCGTCATCCAGTGCGGGGAAAGGATGACGATGGCATCAGGTCGCGGCAGTTCGCGACCGAGCTCGGCCAGACGTTGACCCGCCAGACCAGGCTCGATGGCAAACATTGGAGCACCATGAGACACAAACAGCAGAGGGAACGAAGTGTTCATGGTGTAGTGCTCCGAGGTAATTACTTGCTAAGCCAGACAGGGGCGATCGAGGTGCCCAGGCCGGCGCCGTAGCCGAGATAAATGTTCAGGCCTGCCAACGGCTCCAGGTAACGGGCGTTGATCAGTCCACCAACGTTTACCGTGTTCCAACCCAGGCTCTGTGCCAGGGCAGTTGCGGTCTGCTTGGCGCGCTCGCTGTCACTGGCGACGAAGACGCTGCCGCGCTGGTCATTGGCGAATGTCGCGCCGTCGGCAAGCACTTGCGCGAACAGAGTGTTGAAGGCTTTAACGACCTGGGCTTGAGGCACTGCTTTGGCAATTTCCTCGCTAGCACTTGTCACGTGGCCAACGGTCAGCGACATGTAGTCGGCGCTCAGTGGATTGGTGATATCGATAACCACCTTGCCCGTCAGGTCGCCCAGGCTTTGCAGGGCTTTGGCGGCGTCTTCGTAGGCGGTTGCAACAACAACGACGTCGCTGTCACCCAGCGCCTCGCCAGCCGGGTAGGCGCTGACATTGTCAAACTGAGCGGCAAGCGCTTTGGCTTTGTCGATGTCGCGGCCTGTGATACGAACAATATGGCCAGCACCGGATAACTGTTTTGCGAACGCCGAACCCATGTTACCGGTACCCACTACTGTAATTTTCATTTGGACCTCATTTGCATTGATGTGCGCTTCGATGGGGTCAGTTTATAGGTTGTGAATTTGAGATAAATAAGGCTACATGTGATTTATAGTTCCAGTAAGTGAGACAATCATGGATAGAGCGTTGGAGATGCAGGTCTTCTGCACAGTGGTCGATAAAGGCAGCTTCGTCGGTGCGGCCGAACCCCTGCAGATGTCCAAAGCGGCGATATCGCGCTATGTGAGCGGTCTTGAAGAGCGGCTCGGTGTGAGGCTGCTTCATCGCACAACGCGACGTCTTTCATTGACGGATGAGGGGCGGCAGTTCTATCACCAGGCGCGGGAGGTTCTGGCGCTTATGGATCAGGCCGAGGAGGCCGTATCGTCCACCGCGCCGGAACCCAACGGCGTTCTCAGGGTGAATGCACCGGTCAGTTTTGGAGTGCTGCACTTGGCGCCGATCTGGGGCGACTTCATGAAGGCCTATCCCGATATCGAGTTGGACATCAGCTTGAACGACCGGCTGGTGGATCTGGTGGAGGAGGGTTTTGATGCGGCTGTGCGCATTGCACGAATGGAAAACTCTTCTCTGGTAGGCCGTCGTCTGGCGGGTACTCGAATGTGCCTGTGTGCTTCACCCGAATACTTGGCAAGTCACCCCGAGGTGCGCACTTTGTCTGACCTGACAGAACACGGTGTGATTGCCTATACCAACTTCGCTAGCGGCAATGAATGGCAGTTCCAAGGACCTGACGGCAGCGAAAGTGTGCGCACCCGCTCGATTGTTCGCTGCAACAATGGCGATACCTGTCGCAGTATTGCATTGGCGGGGGGCGGTATTGCTTTGCAGCCCAGCTTCATGGTGGCCGAGGATTTGCGGGCGGGGGACCTGGTGGAAATATTGCCTGAGTACCGGTCCGTCGAGTTAGGCATCTACGTGGTTTATCCCACCCGCAAGCATCTGGCGAGCAAGGTTCGGGCGCTGATAAATTTTTTGGCTGAGCGATTTGCCAACCCTCGATGGGAGCAGTAGAAACCGTTTAACGCAAAAAAATCCCGGCTGACGAAAGGGGAGCATTCAGCCGGGTAAAAGCAGCGTTGCATCATTAGCGTACAAGGCGTTGTCGCGGTCCTTTCTGGCGGCCGCGCAGACTGTAAAGAAAGAGGGTAGGGCTTAACTCACGGCGTATCCAAAAAGTTACGCAAATCGGCGGCGAATTTTTCCGGATTTTTGAACGCCAGAAAATGGTCGCCTTGCTCGGCTTTACTGTAAACATGCAACTGGGAGTTATTGATGACCGAGCTCATCCAGCGCTGACTTTCCAGCCAGTCGCTGTATTCCCCGGTGAAAATCGCCGTTGGAACATCAATCCTGTATTGGATGACATCTCGCCAATCGTTAGTGGCGTGATCGAAAAGTACAAGCCCAGTGAACGCCATGTCATCTTCCGCCATAGCCTGAGCCAAGCTTATGGCGGTATGAAAGTAGGGCGAGTCCAGGGCCATGGCCCGTTCGACAACCCGGCTTCCCGAGATCACCTGGTTGGTGGGCGTCATATTGACGTAGGAAGCAATCATGCGCTCCGGCGAGGTGGTGAAAGCACCTGCCTCCAGTCGCTGCTGTTCCGTCCAGTCGGCATGGCAATAGATCGAGGGTGCCTGGTCAATGACGCTTAACGTCCGTATGCCTTGTGTGCCGAACAGGTCTATGTAGGCCCACATGACGGATGCCCCCATTGACCAACCGCAGTAGTCGGCTTCGGACAAGTTCAGGTGCTCTGCAAACTCTTTCACATCCATGGCATAACGTGAAATCCGGTTACCGAACGCGGTCCTCTCAGAGAGGCCCTGGTTTCGAACGTCTAGCACGTACACGTGGTAATGCTTGCTCAGGATGTGCATGACGTGGAAGTACATCGCGCCGTTTGCCGACCAGCCTGGAATGAAAATCAGTGGTTTACCAGCGCCCGCTTCCCAGTACCCCAGGTTGACATGGTCGCTGGTGGAAAAGCTGCTGAGTTTCAGGTCTTCAAAGTCCGAGACGCGAAACGCTTGACCAATGATTTCATGCGGAAAGTAAAAGTCTTCGCCGAGCAATGTGGGGAGCGATTGATTTTTCAGCGGGTATTTCACAGTCAATCCCATGTCGTTCAAAAATGGTGTTTAAACACTTCACTCAAGCGCCAACCCTATGATTGCGCCGCACCTGGTACAGCGATTCGCTGCGAGGCGACGATAGAGCTTGGACAGTACCGAGATAAATACTCAAAATGCCTGAACATTCGAAACGGATCATTGGTAATGGATCGTCTGAGTAGCATGGCGGCGTTTGTCAAAGCCGTGGAGATGGGGTCGTTCAGTGCCGCTGGAGACGCGCTGCAGATGTCTGCGCAACTGATCGGCAAGCATGTTCATCATTTGGAGCAGCACCTGGGTTTATGCTTGTTGAATCGCACCACCCGACGTCAAAGCCCTACGGACTTTGGGCGCGAATTCTACGAACGCTCCAAATTCATCCTGGCGGAAGTGGAAACCGCTGAAAATATGGCTGCCGGAACCCAGGCCTCACCCAGCGGCCGCTTAAGAATCAATGCCCCCGTTAGTTTCGGCATGCAGTCGCTTGCGCCAAGGCTGCCTGAGTTTATGCGAGCCAATCCCTTGGTCAGTGTTGAATTGACGCTGGCCAATCGTGCCGTCGACCTTATCGACGAAGGCTTCGATGTTGTTTTCAGGGTGGGTCAGCTCTCTGACAGCGGCCTTGTTGCAAGGGCCTTGGCACCCTATAGGCTCATTCTGTGCGCAGCACCGTCCTACCTGAAAGACACACCCGCGATTGAAACACCGTGGGATCTTCAGGAGCATGAATGCCTGGGCTTTTCACATACTGAACTGCGTACCCATTGGACGTTTAACGGGCCTGAAGGAAAGATCATTGTTCCGGTCGGCAGTCGGTTGACGGCTGATCACGGTGAGCCGCTTCTATGCGCCGCGCTGGCCGGATTGGGAATACTGCTTCAACCGGTTGAGCTTGTACGCAACTCGTTGCTGCAAGGTGATCTGGTTGCTTTATTGCCCGATTACCCGCTCGTTTGGTGCATTGGGTGGGGTGCCGCGTCGCGGCATCTACGACAACATGAAGACCGCTGTCGACAAGGTTAA
The DNA here is from genome assembly GCF_059716055.1 of Pseudomonas sp. LBUM1658. Lineage (NCBI taxonomy): Bacteria > Pseudomonadati > Pseudomonadota > Gammaproteobacteria > Pseudomonadales > Pseudomonadaceae > Pseudomonas > Pseudomonas sp. LBUM1658. The sequence continues at coordinate 3,394,470 of NZ_CP166798.1, read as the reverse complement.
CAAGGGAAAAGGCCGTACGGTAAATGCTCGGTTTGCCGTGATGTGCGCGCACTACCTGTTTGATCCGGACTTCTGCAACGTCGCCTCCGGCTGGGAAAAAGGCATCGTCGAAAAGAACGTCCAAGACAGCCGACGGCGCATCTGGCTCGATGCTCAAGACTGCATGTTCCATACCTTCGAAGAACTGAATGCCTCGCTCGGACAACGCTGCCGTGCACTCTGGAGCGAGCTGCTGCACCCGCAGTACAACGGGCTGACGGTGGCGGACGTCCTGGAACTGGAACGGGTGGAAATGATGCCAATGCCCACTGCCTTTGACGGTTATGTCGAACGCACCGTGCGCGTCTCCAGCACCTGCCTGATCAGCGTGGCGCGAAATCGCTACTCGGTGCCTTGTGAGCGGGTCGGCCAGTGGGTCAGCAGCCGTTTGTATCCTTCCCGGGTGGTTGTCATCGCCGATGAAACGATGATTGCCAGTCACGAGCGCCTCTTTGATCGAGATCAGGTCAGTTTTGACTGGCAGCATTACATCCCGCTCATCGAACGCAAGCCGGGAGCACTTCGCAATGGCGCTCCGTTTGCCGATCTGCCGAAGCCGTTGCTGCTTCTCAAGCGCGGCCTGAGACGTCACAGCAATGGTGACCGAGTCATGACGCAGGTACTGGCTGCTGTTCCCATCGCCGGGCTCGATGCCGTGTTGGTGGCGGTGGAGTTGGTACTTGAATCAGGCAGCTTGAGCGCTGACCACATCCTGAATGTCCTGGCTCGACTGACATCGACAGCAGTCCCTCCGTCCGCCGAAACCAGTCTTCAACTCAAGATAGCGCCTGTCGCCAATACGGCACGCTACGACCGGCTCCGCAACACCGATGAGGAGACTCGCAATGCGTGATCTTATGGCGGAACTCAAAGAACTGCGTCTGCATGGCATGGCCAGCGCCTGGGAAGAGCTTGCTTCCCAAGGAGAAGCCTCTACGACCTCATCAAAATGGCTGCTTGAGCATCTTCTCCAACAAGAACATGCGGATCGAGCGGTGCGCTCAGTGAACCACCAAATGAACATGGCCAAACTGCCCATGCATCGTGACTTAGCAGGCTTCGACTTCAGCGCTTCCAGCGCAGATGCCCGTCTGGTCAAAGATCTGTCCAGCCTGGAGTTCACAGATACCGCACAGAATGTCGTGTTCATCGGCGGGCCAGGAACGGGCAAAACACACCTAGCCAGCGCCTTGGCCGTGTCCGGAATCACGACCCATAACAAGCGAGTCCACTTCTTCTCCACGGTGGATCTGGTCAATCTGCTGGAGCGTGAAAAGTACGACGGCAAGACGGGCCGAATCGCTCAAGGGCTGCTTCGGACAGACCTGGTAATACTCGATGAACTCGGGTATTTGCCCTTCAGTCAGAGCGGTGGTGCCCTGTTATTTCACCTGCTGTCCAAGCTGTACGAGCACACCAGCGTGGTCATCACCACCAACCTCAGTTTCTCGGAGTGGTCGAGTGTGTTTGGCGACGCCAAGATGACCACGGCGTTGTTGGATCGGTTGACACACCACTGCCACATCGTCGAAACGGGCAACGAGTCCTACCGCCTGCAACACAGCAGCTTGGCCGCCCAGACAAAGATCAAATCACGTGAACGAAAGCGCAAGGAACATGACGGTGTCGAGGACGATGAGCCGTTTTGATCTGCACCATAAATACCTTGCCGCATGCCTACATGCGGTGGGGCTTGATGCCTCTTCAACCGGGACACGGCTGCTAAGCTTATCCACAATTGCTGATGCAAAAATCAGCAATCAGCCCTGGGTCAATTTTCAATCGGCAGGGTGGGTCAGTTTTCAATCAGCGCCAACAGCCCACGGCTTGCCCGGATACCCCCGTGATATAGAAGATGATGAGGAGCACTCAATACCGTTGAAGCGGCCACGGGGTGCTGAACCAAAAACCGGTATCGAAACACCGGAACAGGACAATGACAGTGTTGATTGAGCGGTAGTGATTGCGTCCAGAAATTCGATTTTTTCACTATAGCGGCGGGTAATTTCCGTTGGTCGTGCCAGTGGGACGAAGGCTCAGGGCGCAGATCCAATGAAGGTGACTATTTTTTTGTTAAAGGAGATTAGCCATGACCAAACGACAGGAACCGCATCACGGCTTTTCCGACGACCCACAAAAAGTTAAAGAGGCGGGGCGTAAAAGCGAACAAAATGCCAATGTGGCAACTGACAAGGCGGAGAAAGCTCGAATCGGCGGGCAACATAGCCATGGCGGGACGCGCGGAGAACGGTGATAAACAGCTGACCTGCTGACATGCCTGCGTCAGCAGGTCGGTATCCTCATAAAGCAGTGGCGAGACGACGAACCAGAGCAGGATCACCGAGATCAGTTGAATGAGCATGACGTCGGTGAGAGGCTGATGGACGACGAGCGCGTCAGCAGGGAAGAGGAATCGGCGTGTGACGGAGTTAGGGTTACGCCGGGCCCCGCAGATGAAGAGCAACTACCCAATCAGTAATACACTGCCTTGAAGGAGATGCTGCGGATGAGCATTTGGTCATCAAGCCTCGAGTCTTTTCGAGACAAAATTGCGGCTGATACTTCGGTACCAAGCTGTGGTGCCACGTCATGCGTCTGTGCCAGCTTCGGGCTTGCGCTTCTCCTCATGGCGCTGCGTAAATCCGCTACCCGCAACCTGGAAGACGAGGGGAAAAAGACCATCTATGAGGTGGAGCAACTGATGGCAGTCATGAAGGCCCTCGCCGACAACGATGTTCGGGCGTTCAGTGCTTTTATCGAAGAGCCACTGGCTGACTCTCAAGGTCACAGTCAGCAGCGAACACTGGAAATTACCTTAGGTGCACTCGCAGCTGCGAGATGCTGCCTTCAGGGCATCGAACTTGCAGAGAGGGGCTTACCAGGTGTGAAGTCATTCTTGCAATGCGATGTGGTCGCCGCCGTCTTAACCATGCACGCAAGCCTATCGGCGCTATTGCTGAATGTCGATTCGGTCGTTGATCAGCTCGTACCGACAGCTAGGAGAACTGATCTGGTACATAGCCGCTCCGACCTTCAGCGAAAAGCCGATGAAGCGCTAGCTCGCGTCTGGCGTCAGGACAAACCGCTCCTGACGTGAGCACTCAGCCAAAACGCATGATCAAATCGATACAGAGCCTCGACGGCTGGCGAGATCGTCGAGAGCAGGGGTGAGGTCAACGAACTGCTAGGGGATACGCCACGGCTAAGTGTTCGGGAACACCCTTAAGCGGCAGCGCATAACGGCGTTTCGTTATATGTCCCCTCACAAACAAACCGCTTCAGTGGGCTTTTTTGCGCCTACTGGACACCAGCCCCGGAGGCTGGCCTACCATTGCCATAGTGATTGGTTTTACGCGCACTCAGCCCCTGTCGCACCTCAACAAAGGCCTGCTTTTGAATGTCCGTGACCTACCTGCCGCTGAAAGCCTGAAACAAACACTGGCAACTCGACGGCCAACTGGTGCGCTGTCGACTCTGTCGAAGCGTTCAGGACGTCACGGATACACGCGCTTTTCATCATGCGCTCGGCTGTAAAGCGCGGAGCCTGAAAGCCCAATACCCCAGCCAGGAACTGGCCGCGCTGCTGCAGCAGAAAATCCACTCGGGGTTGTTCTGATGCGCGCCGGGATTCAAGACGGGCGTGATAGGGAGGGTGTGGTTTGTTAACGAGCATCAGCGTCAGGGCCTTCGACGGGCCTGCACCTCAGTTTCATTGAGTGACACCCCGGAGTGGAAAAGGCAGCAGTCGACCCATAACAGCCAGTCACAGCGACTACCGAATCAGGAGATAGCATCATGGAAGCCAGCACGGCTGAAGCTTGTCGGGTGAGTGTATAGACACCTTCAGGCCGACGAAGCTAGGACGTCAATTACCCAAGTCTGAGAAATGAAAAGGCAAAAAATGGTGCTTACACCATCGAGCCTTGGTGGCGCCCGATAATTATTATCAACAGCAGGGCCCCGCAGGGCCTTTTTGCTGTAGGGGAAGGGAGATTGTGACTAAGCGGCTTTTAACTTATCTGAAGTAAAACTAAATTGTTACGAGCTTACGCCGAGAGGTAATCGTCCACAGATTTAACGGTGCCGTAGCCGAACTCAAAAGCTGCCATCATTGCCGCATGCGCTTGAGCGGCAGGCACGTTCACACCGCGAAATGTGAGATCTAGGGTGGCGCAGGCATCATGCAGCACAGTAACCGGATACCCCATGTCCGCCGCAGCACGTACTACAGCGTCGATGCACATGTGGCTCATCGCTCCTACAACCACAATATCTTGGACATCGAAAGCATCCAGCTGCTTCTTGAGATCAGTTTCTCTGAAGGCATTGATGTGTTTTTTAACAATCACGGGTTCTTGTCCATCTGGGGCTACTGCTGGCTGAATTTCCGCGCCGATGGATCCCTTGATAAATATCGTGGCACCGTCATTACCGGATTCATGCCGTATGTGAAAAACCGGAATACCTGAATTTCGCGCATGAGTAATCACCCGGCTAGCATTTGCCACAGCCGCCTCGATGCCGGTCAAAGGCAATTTGCCAGTTGGCAGGTACTCGTTTTGCAAATCAACTACTACAAGACCTCGTTTCATTAACGACCTCCGGTAAAATTCTTAATCTGATGATGTCGTGAGATACTCATTGTTCCTCACGTAGACTCTGTAGGAGTGGGCTTTTTATTAACCCACTCTCTAACTGAGCACCGAATAGCTTGCGAGTAGCTGCCTTTGACCACGGTGCAATGTGATTTAAATTAAAACTCCAGCGAAGCGCCGTCTTCCGGTATGTCTACACGACTCTCGATACCTTGCTTCTTGACATAGGTGCGCAATTCGTCGCGGGTCAAGGACATGTGATTGATTGCGTCCATGTGCACGGCGACAATTTTCGCGTTTTTCGCGACCTGTGAAGCACGCAGGACGTCTTCCTCGCCCATGATGATCGCACCCTCGTACCCCGTCATTTTTGCTTTCCCTGCATTGAGTACGATGACTTCCGGGTGATATTTCTCAATGGTCTGGTCTACCTCTTTACGCCAGATAGTGTCGCCAGCGAGGTAAAGGGTCTTGTAGCCTGGCGCTTGAAAGACCACGCCCATGGCTTCGCCCAGCGGTTTTGCGAGGGCTGGCACAGCATACATTTCGTCTGTGCCATGCTGACCACCGGTCTTGGTGATTTTGACGCCGCCGAATTCAGCTTCATCAGTCAGTACGCGCACATTCTTGAAACCTTGGGAACGAATCAGCTGCGCATCTTCTTCATGCTGTGTGAACAAAGGGATGTCTTTAGGCAGCGCTTTTTGTGCGGCATCGTCCCAGTGGTCAAGATGCGTATGAGTGACGATGACTGCGTCGACACCAGAGATAACTTCAGCGGGCGACTCGGTCAGATCAACCAGAGGATTGCGCAGGTTGCTCCGGTAGGTATTTTCAAACCCTGGGTAGGCTCCCTTTTTGGCCAGCATAGGGTCGATCAGGAAGGTCGTGCCGCCGTAGGTGATTTTCACCGTTGCGTTACGAACTTGCTGCAAGTCCACTTTATGGGATGCGTCCGGCGCGTTGGTGACGTTTGAGCCCGCAAATGCCGGAGTGGCGGCAGCAGCGCAAACAATGCTGAGGGCAAGCGGAAGCGTTCTGAAGTTCATGTGATTAATCCTGTAGATACATCGAGAACACCATTCTTGCCGAATGCTTTTAAGCCTGACAGTGGCCTGAATGACATATTTCGATATAATCGGGCCAAGCGATACGCGGGGTCTGGATTTATGCGATGAGGGGGGCGACGTTCCCTTCCATCCTTGAAATACATCACTGTGAACGATCGCTCACAATTCCTGTGTGCGTTCGATAGCAATTACACGGCAAATCCGAGGCGGCCTGATGCAATCCATACGTGTTGCTGTTCTAGCTTTCAACGGCGTGAGCCTGTTCCATCTCTCTGTGCCGGGAGTGGTGCTGGGGACGGCTCAATCCGCACCTGGTGAACCTCGATACGAGGTTAGTTACTGCGCAGAGACGCCGGGTATGGTGAGTAGCGACCAAGGCATCGGCTTGGAGGTCACTCATGGCCTGGAACTGATGGAGTCCTCTCACGTAATTGTCATTCCAGCGTGGGGCGATCAATCGGTCGCTGCATCCGCACAGCTCGTGAAAGCCTTACAGCTCGCTAATGTCCAAGGAAAGCTCATAGTCGGGTTATGTTTGGGAGCATTCGTGCTCGGAGATGCCGGGCTGCTTGATGGCAAAGAAGCAACCACTCACTGGGCAGTCAGAGACGAGTTTGCGCGACGCTTCCCTGAAGTTCGTTTCAGGCCCGAGGTGCTCTATGTCAGTGATGGCAATATCATGACCTCCGCAGGAACCGTGGCGGCAATCGATTGTTGCCTGCACCTGGTACGCCAGCGGCTCGGCGCCGACGTGGCGAATCGCACCGCGAAAATGCTGGTGACACCGCCGCACAGGCAGGGCGGCCAAGCTCAATACGTTGAGCATCCTGTGCCGCAGCTATCCAGCGAGACTCATCTGTCTGACGTACTGGTATGGGCCCGGATGAACCTGGCCAGTGATCTGTCGCTCGATGTCTTGGCGGACAGGGCGAAAATGAGCAGGCGCACATTTACTCGGCGCTTCAGGGAAGCGACTGGCAGTACTGTCTCAAAATGGTTGAATGCAGAGCGCGTCGTCAGAGCGCAAGAGCTGTTGGAAAGGACTGACTTGCCTATTGAGTGTGTGGCCGGTGAGGCAGGTTTTGGAACGCCCTTATCGTTGAGGCAACAATTCGGCGTTCACCTCGGCACGTCGCCTTCTGAGTATCGGCGAATGTTTTTCCGCGAAATGAATCCGGGCCGTAAGGCCGGCGGCAGTGAGGGTACTGCCGAGCCACTGACTCACTCCCAGGCAAAAGCCTAATGATGTCCCGGAGTTCAGGCAGCAACATTCCTGACAACAGCGAGCAGCGCCTGCAGCGGATGTAATACGGTTATACGTTCTTTTCGCTTCACCTGGCCGCGGCAAGAATATCCGTCGGCCAGTAATCGGCCTGAACATTCAATTTCGCCACCGCCGGCGCCCAGGACTGTTTGTAAATTACATCAGACGTCTCTGCGTTTTTCGCTTCGTGTCCGTAAGTGCCGGACATGCCGCAGCATCCGCTGGCTTGAACGCTCAGTTTCAGTCCCATTCGCTCATAGACTTGCTGCCAAAGGCCAATGCTGTTCGGCTCATTTGTCTTTTCAGTGCAGTGGGGAAGGAAGTGATAGGGATCGGCATCTTTCACGCTCTGTGCCTGTGGAAGCGCATCGGCGAGCCATTCCTGAGGCAGTAGCACGCTAGGTGCTTTGTAGCTGCCCAGCGTCTTCGCGTATTCCTGGCGATACACCAACGTCATCGCGGGATCGAGTCCTACCAGCGGTATTGCGTAGCCCTGAAGCTGATGCAAAGCTTCGCCGTTGAAATGTGCGGCCTTTTCAAAAGCTTTGATGAAACCCTGTACCTGAAGCGGTTTCCCGTTGGGTGCAAAGGGTGCGATATAAACCTGAAAGCCAAGCATTGATATCAGTTCGATCCAGTCGGATAGCACCGGTGTTTCGAAGTAGCGGGTAAAAGCATCCTGGACGAGGATTACGCTGCGCGCACGCTGTTGTTCGTCCAATGCCGACAGGCGCTCAGGTGTCGCGATCTCAACACCCCAACGGCGGCATACAGCGTCAAAGACTTTGAGTTGCGGCGCGCATGGTCTGTTAGAATCCTCCCGGCCTATCTGTTCGAGTACGTGCGATGAAATGAAACGCCAGACCACAAGAGATTTTTCAATTAAGTGTGATAATGGCATTTTGACTTGAGCGGATTAAGCTATGTTTATACGTAATACGGCCCTCGGCATGTTCCTTTTATGCGCTACGGCTGCTACCCAAGCTGCTGACGAGGATTACAATGAGATCGACGCATCGCTCTATGTCTGCGAAAGCAAACCGCAAGCAATGAAACTGGCTCAACTCGGCTTGCGCGAGGATGAGATGAGAGACTTTGTTTTTGCAGACAACAGCGGCTGTGCGCTGTGGAAGAATCCGGCGACTTACCGAGTAGTGCCCGGTACGGCTACCAATGGTGTCGAACAGATACAGATCGATAAGGTAAACAGGGTAGGTTCCGACCCAGGACTTGGCTGGATTACCCAGCAGCAGCTTGATTTTGCGAAGGGCAAACAGACAACTATGGTGAGGCTAGAAAGGCCCTTTCTGGCTTGCAACACCCTCGAAGGCGCTAAAACGAACATCCCAGCCAGCATGAGAGCCTCGAAAGCCGGTATTGCCGTCATCGGTGCTTCGCACGGCACCAAAGCTGATCCAACCAAGAATTATGCATGCTTTTCCATCAAGCCAGTTACGTATGCCATTGGCTATCTAAACTCGGCTAATTCTGGATATGCCCAATACAAGCTCTTCGACGCGAAGGCCACTGAAGTTTGGATGCTCAAATTTTGGAAATAATGTCGTAGGGGACAAAATCATTCCGACGCGACTTGTCGGAACAATTGAATAAATTTGAGGTAGTGATGACGCCTTTTGATTTACAGCGAATTTTGATAGATGAATTCCCGTACTGGTTTCTGCTAGAGGTTTCCTTTCGAGCGTCTTTCGCGTTTGTTGCAGTTTTTCTATTTTTAAAATCCAGCGGTCGGCGAGGTATAAGACAGCTATCCGTCTTTGAATTGGTTGTAATTCTAACGCTGGGTTCTGCTGCTGGGGATGTGTCTTTTTACCATGACGTGCCCTTGCTACCTATAGCAGTGGTGTTTCTCACGCTTTTGATGCTTTATCGCTTTACCGTGCTCGCAACGACACGTAGTAAAAAATTCGAAGCGTGGATGGACGGCCTTCCTATAACTGTTATTAAAGATGGTTTGTATGAGCTGAAATCTTTAGAAAAGTTAAATATGTCGTCAAGCGAATTATTGATGGAGTTTCGTCAGCAAGGGGTCGAGCATCTAGGCCAAGTTAGATTAGCTATAGTAGAGACTGATGGCGACGTCAGTCTTTATTTTTTTGATAAAGACGATGTCCGGCCAGGCCTCTCTGTTTTACCACCTGAGCACCGGGATGAGTTTGTTAGGGTGCCCGCTTCAGCGCTTTATTGCTGCGTAAACTGTGGCTTCTCATACAATATCAACGCAAAAGAAGGAGCGGATTGCTCTCGGTGCAAAAACGATATCTGGTCAGTGGCTCTTGATACTCAGCGCTGTCGGTGACGTTTATGATTTTGAAATTCGCGAGATCGAATTCATCGCTTGATCTGTTGTAATACCACCCGAGCGTGCTGAAAATTAATGTTTTGGTATTGATTGATCTAGATCGTCTGCCGATGATTGAAAAAGCTCAACTGCGGGAATAGGGTATGACCGCTATTGAAGTTAAAGAGCGGTAGTGACGCAGGTGCTGTTCATTCGAATCCAAAAAGAAAATCAAGGGGCGAGGGATAATGGCATGTTCGACGAAGAGGAGTTGGTACCAGCTCGTAACACTGCAGGAACATGAAATTCTGATAGTAAATCAGTCGAATAGTCGTCCCAAAAGCCGCTCAATTTGCGTCCCCTCGTAACGTGTCTTCAGCTCCTCGAGCTTTGCTGCTCTGCGATCTCCAGCAAGCAAGCTGAGCCCATGAAGTGAGTTGATGAAGCGCTGAGGCTCTGCGATTTCGTCTCTGAGGCTGAGCCAGCCAGAGTTTGTCTGTTTGACGAGCACCTCAGCTTCCAAGCTCAAGCCCTGCGACTCAATCAACCTGTTGCCGTTTACCTCTGTCTTAAACTTGCTCAGGACTTCCTCAAGCTTTTGTAGCTGCTCCGTAACGGTCTCTGCGCTATCAAGTGAAACGGATCTACCTTCAACATAGATCGTGTCGTCCTGGATGCAGAAGATCGCCAGCGGGGCTTCACCACCTCCAGTGCAATCGAGTGCAAGAAAGTTTCCCAAGCGTAGCGGATGAGGAATCCAGGTATGACCAGTGCAAACGCGCCAGACGCCCTCTACGCCTTTTCGATAATGTTTGATGACGCGCTCCCGTCCCCACAGAGCCACTTCTTCGATCTGTGCGTTATCGAGACTCCCGACAAACTCTTTCCAGGACAAGCCAGCGGGCACATCTGCGTGGACGACACCTACAATTCCACGCGCAGATTCAACCTCGATGGCGATTGGAAGACCTTCGAGCTTTTCGATGGTCATTTCCTTCGAGTCATCGGCAATCGTCATCCACCATCTCGCGCCCTTGGCTGAATACACGACGTGAGGATTGGCTCGGTAGGCATCGATCAGCATCTGCTCATGATTACCTAAGACCGTGTAGAACCAAGGTTCGCCGAGCAGCTTGAGACCATCAAGGACGCCAGGCCCACGGTCGATCAGATCACCGTATCCGATCCATGAAGCACACCTATCGCCAGGTGGGCCCCTCGTTTACCGTGGCATTTCCGGTGAGCAGTTCCACGGCAGCAAGGCTTCGTAGTCTTCCACCGACGAGGCATGCGGCAAGCGCTCAAGTACGTGGCGCAGCCACGTATAGGGCTCTTGGCCGTTGACTTTGGCGGTCTCGACCAAGCTATAGATCTGCGCACTGGCGGTGGCGCCTTTGGGTGTATCGCTGAACAGCCAGATGACTACAATCAAAAGCTCATCGAGGTCTTCCGAGCTGAGGAAGCAGAGAATTGATGTCGGGCATAGCGGTATACCGCGAGGAGGTTTTGGATTGCTTGGAGGTGGAGAAGCTTTGCTTCGATGCTCATGGCAGGGGAGACCTTACATCGCTATTGGCTAAAGTGAAGTCAGGAAAAATATCCCGCGCAAACCAGCTCGGAATGCCTATCTGCAGCATATGGGGATAAGAGGCTGATTTCACCGCAAGGCCAATATTGATCAACTTGATGAGCTGATCGCGTGCTTCGTTAGGCTGATGGCCGGTAAATATTTCGAACTCGGAAACCGGTAGTGCGCCTTGCATCAGCAGCGCAAGGAGTGCAGACACTGTTTGCGGTTCGATCTCTGCCTCTATGAAGCGCGAGTGCGTTCTGGGGGCATGCATTACTGCCTCTCGAAGCCGGCCGCGATTCAGCGCAGCAGTCATGTAATTTGCTTCCTCTAGGCAAACCTCAAGCATGAATTCAATGAAGCTGATGGTGGATTTACCTGACGGTTGGCCGCCAACCGTAGGCTCGGTCACTCCCCTGCGATGAGTCGGAGCCAAAGCCTGATATTCCTCCCGCCTACGGGCCAGGCCGCGAGCAAGCGACCACAGGTGGGGATGCAACCCAAGCTGAGTCAAGTGTTGGTGAGTGATCGCCCTTGCGACAACTCCCTTACCATTGGGAAACGCATGAGTTTGGAGAGTGTGAAAGTGATGGGCTAGCGTCGTAACGATACGTCGACGAAGCTCCGGTACTTTCTCCAGCATAAACTGCTGATTCGCTGCGTTAAAGGCAGTCTTCAGAAATTCTGGCTGTGTGTGGTACCCGTCAATTATCCTCGAAAAGTCGGCGTCAGAGCCCATCAATAATTTGCATAAGCACGCTGCAGTTTCAGGCGCGACCATGCCAGCCAAGTAAGCTGTTTTCGTTACGAGCAAATCTGCGCTCGCCAGTATTGACGGAGGAATCGAGTCGGGGAGGGCCGGGATTGAGACGTTCATGGCGCTGACACTATCCGCGCTTGGAGCGCTTGTCATGCAACAAGTGTAGATGTCGAAATGAGCGAAGAGGTGCACATCCTGATTTGTTGCACACCGATATCGCTGATAAAGGGTGGGAGATAAAACCCCCGATATTCGATTCGAGCCGGCTGCGGGCCACGTAAACCGGGCCACTCACCAAATTCCGGTGGTTGCTTCGGCCAGGATGCGCTCAGCAAATTCCGGTCGGCGTACACAGGATTCCGGTGCCTAGGCCGGTTGCACACCGAACGGTGCCAGTGACGCTGCTGATGGAGGGTGGGAGATAAAACCCCCGATATTCGATTCAGGCCGGCTGCGGGCCATGTAAACCGAGCCGCTCACCAAATTCCGGTGGTTGCTGCGGCCAAGAAACGCTCAGCAAATTTCGGTCGGGGCACAAGAATTCCGGTGTCCTCTGTTGAAATCCTCGTTCGTCGGACGCCGACCGGGCCAGGGATGCTGCTGATTTAGGGTGGGAGATAAAACCCTCGATATTCGTTTCCGGTCGGCTGCAGGCCATGTAAACCGGGCCGTACACCAAATTCCGGTGGTTACTTCGGCCAGGAAGCGCTCAGAAAATTCCGGTCGGCGCACACAGAATTCCGGTGCCCTATGTCGAAATCCTGATACCCCCCGATATTCGATTCCGGTCGGCTGCAGGCCACGTAATCCCGGCCGCACACCAAATTCCGGTGGTTGCTCCGGCTAGGAAGCAGTCACCAAAATCCGGTGCCCTATCTTGGAGGGTGGGACATAAAAACCCCGATATTCGACCCCGGTCGACTGCAGGCCACGTAAACCGGGCCGCTCACCGAATTTCGGTGGTTACTTCGGCCAGGAAACGCTCACCAAATTCCGGTCGACGTACAAAGGTTTCCGGTGCCCTATGTCGAACCGGTGCCAGAGATGCTGCTGATTGAGGGTGGGAGATAAAACTCCCGATATTCGACTCTGGTCGGCTGTTGCTTCACTCATCATCCGCTGAAAGCGGGGCATTGATGTCAACATCGATACCGCCGACTAATGAGTTAAGGCGAGCCAGGAAAGTAGGATCGAGGGCGATCAGTTTCTCGGGACTACGCTGGATATCGTCTTCCAGCAATTTCAGAAACCCACAAAGCTCCTGGTCATTCTCTGAGGCGCCTGTGTGCTCCGACGCATTGCGGGAGTGGATCGTGGAAATGGATGGAGTAGGATTTGAATCGTTCATGGCACTGACATTATCTGCGCTTGAAGCTCTTGTCATGCTCTGCCTTCGTAAGCCGTAAAGCAGTGCGTATCGCCGAGTGGGGGATGTCGCTGATTCGGGCCCTTGGCCCGGCTAGCCTGAGGTTTTTCAGATGGAGATAAGAGTGCTGTCATTGATCAAGGAATACCAACCAGGGCCCCAGATCCCACAGAGCATTTGGATGACCCTCGGGCTGCCGTCACGCGGCGCCAGGCTTCATGACCTCGTTCAAGAAGGACTGCCTTTCGAATACCTCGAACGGATAGCAAGCCTCTTGCAGGTGAAGCCTGGGGTTATCACCAAGGCTATTTGCATAGCACCCTCAACATTGGCGCGTAGAGCGAAAACAGGGCGGTTCAACGCCGTAGAAAGCGACCGCCTCGTCGCATTGGTAGCTGTCTTTGAGGAAGCCATTTCCCTGTTCGAAAACGATGTCAACGCTACAGCGGAATGGGTGAGCATGCCGGTACGAGGGCTCGGATCGAAGCGTCCAATCGACATGGTGGGGACGAGAGTGGAAACGAACGCTGTCCTCGATCTTATCGGTCGATTGGAGAGAGGAATTCTTGTGTGAGACTCGTCAGGCCAATGCTTAGCGCATCTCCCTATGCGCCGCGAGGTGCTGCATCTCGGCAGTCCATAGCCGTAAAAACCGACGCCAATCTCTCGCATAGCTACCCTGGCGTAAACGGGTAGACCCAGTACTCGCTTCTTCGAAACGCGTCCTCCACGGTTCTGGTATGTGCTCGTCAAACACGACTACAAAGTGGGATCCGCTTACTCCTACTATTTCGGTTTCTGGAACGCATTCTCGTAGCTCATCAACCGACATTGCGAATGCATCGCCAATGGGGTCATCTCGATCTTGGCGCTCGATTTCATCAAGAATCGCCAGGTACTGACTCGCTCGATCCGATCCAGGCTGCAGCCTTTCTAAATCCCACAAAGCGTAGCGCCGTTTGCGTTCGCGTTGCCATAGACGATTTTCGTCAATCATCATTATTCCCCACTATTCCAGACCCCAGTGAACTCGTTTTAGATGTGCACGTTGAGCAGGAGCGCAGTTACCCGTCACACGAGGTGGTGATCGAGCCAATTATATATGCATACCAAGCCTGAACCTTGGAGGGCGTCCTCCGCCATGGCCGTCTGAGGAAGTCGCCTGGTGAGGACGCCAGTAAAGGCTCCTACAACCTGCGCATCCAGCCATCCCTGATAGAACCAGAAGTCGGTAAAGGGAGCTGAGCTCACAAACGCCTTGAGCTGAATCCCGGCGACCTTGGTTACGAATTATCTTGAGAGGCATCTCGGAAAGTACGACTAAGCCTGGAGGGTAGTTGGTGCCAGCAGGTCAGTCGAGAAGTGGGGGGTGGTATCCAAGCAATGCGATGGAGTGGCGACCTTATCAAAGCTGGCCGCAAGGAAGAACTGGCGCAGCGTATGGATAAAACATTGCCTCTTGGAGAAAATCTTTATGATGCACCTGTATACAGCGTACAAGAATTTAGGCTCCGGATCCAAATTATGTTAATTCGTTACTTCTATTCCGTAACATCGGGCCAGAAGATGAGACCCAATCAAAGGTGGCAGGAATATTATGAGTCCGTATCAGATTAGCAACTGGATTAAATCTAGTTTCTAACTCAACAGTCGCTGACTGACGCAGTTGCTCTAATTTTATCCACACGCTAAAGCCCTGAATTTCAAAGTCTGAGCCTACCGGCTCGGGATGATGTCGGCCTTGGGCTACATGCTAGGCAGAAGAGGTGAGGGGACATTATGTTTGAGCGCTCACTTGTTGTTACCTAAATGTTTCTCGGGCCCCCATCCCCCTTCCTGCGAGGCTGTGACTGCCTAATCTACGTTGTTTAGACATCAAAGCTAGCGCCTTACAGCAAAAAATCAGGCTGGCCAATTAATCATTTGTACCCATTCCACAACCTAAGCATTGGCTTAAAAAATACATTTAAATTTTGAAGTCCACATTTAATAGCCCAGGCCTGCACTTGACTACAATATGTGACAATCACTGCAGCACGTGCTCTCGGACGCCCTCGACTCGAACGAAATGGTCGCCAATGTGGGTGGTACTCTGGGAACGCGGGATCGCAATCTCGTAGAATCCGAAATTTTTGGGTGGTTACCCAAGAAGCTGGCGGCGCACAACAAAACTCAAAAAACTCAAAAGCGTCCGCTTCGTTCAACAAGCGAACAGGTTTTCTTCGAACCAGAAATGTCCAAAGTAGAAGCGTTTCATACGCCCTGGCCTGCCTATTTAGCACACCACCATTAACATGGTTATAGACATATAGAAGAAAAACCCGAAGGGAATCAACATGCTCGGAAATCAAAGCGTCATCTAAAAAAATTAGAAGCTTACGCACTCCCAAGTAATTAAAGCGCAGAAACACTACACCATTATTCTCTGTTAAATAAAGCAGAGGAAATGCCATACCTTTATCCGATAACAATAAACTCTCTACTTGAGTAGTTGAATTAATCTTCAAGCCATCAAGCCTGGTGTGAAAATCACCTAATCGCTTTCTATTATATATTCTATACGCTTGGCTACGATTTTTTGCAGAACATGCTGCCTTTTCTACTGAGGAATTAGATTTCCGCACGAGCAAATTTAATAACTCGGATGGAGTTAAACTAATCTCAGGGTGCGCGGGAATCATTTTAAACCACCGTGTAATTGTCAGTCCTGTAACCTCACTATCAACGGTGGTTCGCTGAAACGCTAGCATATTAGAAGGATAGGACTCCTTAATGTTGAAGCCGACCGCATCACAATAGCGCTCGTAATATCTCCCAAAACTTCTAGGGATCGTATGAATTATTTGCCCATAAGGCGTATCAATCTTCCAGGAGAATCCGCCGCCGGGCAGGGGGGCGATATCATTTAGATATAGATGTGGTCTAAGCTTGTGGAAACCGGGCACATCAGTTTGTAGATACGATGCACACGCGAACAAAAAAAGACTTATCTCATGCGCTCCACGAGCTGATCGGAGTCCAAACAAGTAATCTAAATATTTTTCAATAATATTTGCAATGTCATCACCGCATAAATTCAAATCATTTGCTGCAGGAAACTCGTTCCTAGGCACCAGAGCGCGCAAGGTAGCATTCGGCAATACTTCCCTTATGATTCTATTTAATCCATTTGAAAGCGTCCGCTCCCTACCATTCATATTATGAGGTGAGGTAAAGGGACGCCAGGCCTTGTTGAAACACACGCAGCCTGAGGTTGCGTTGAATCGACTAAATGTACGCCTCGCCACCCAATTATTGGGTGGCGACATATAAAATGACTGAAAATCAATGAGATCTAAGTCGGTTAAGTCAAGGAGAGACTTTCTCCGGAAATAAAAACACCATAACAACAGCTTTTCAAACATGGCTTTGTAAATCCCTACGTGAGTTATAGATCGATCTCTAATACCCCACAGAAACTCGCAAGCGATCTGAAGACTTGCCGCCGCATTCAGTTTTCTGTCGAGCGCTCCGATACTTGATAGGATCAGCTGAGACTCAGCGTGCGAGTCGCTGGGTTGCAGCTTATCAAAAGTACAAAATGTTCCGAATAAGGGGGGCGGCGTACACGATTCTGTCTCAATCATCGGCATCGAGATCCCATCCAAAACCTAGATGATAGACAAAGCCTTGAAATTAGCCACCAATCAACGGTGGTATGAGGTGTTCATTCTTCCACTTATTTTTTAACTAATTATCGATAATCTTCCATTCAACTATTCAAATGATCGAGCGACTGTTAATTGTTTTCAGCATAACCGGAGGCAGTTTGAATTATTGTAAATTCCAGTCAATAGAGGCAGGTAGTCCGATCACCGCCATTGCAAAGACGGCCAATTTTACGCTAAGCAATTGATTTTCATGCGATTCCAGTAAATTTTTACATGGATTCCCGTTTATTCTTAGCCGTTACAGGGTTTGTCGAATCAGTGCCTTACGGGGCTCATGAACATTTCTAACATGGCATCTGGTTTAACATAATATACATTATGCGTAGTGCTAGGTATTCCTCGTGAGTCTTCACCAACGTGCTTTTAAAGCAGCCATCAGCGCTCGGAAGTGATTCCTTGAATCACAGCCTCTGCATCATATTCAATGTTTTAGTTCCTCGCGGCCAAACTTTGTGGGCATGCTCCCAGGGATCCTACCTCATGGCCAGCTTGGATAAGCATGCCTGCCGTCGGCGCCATTTGCTTTCACGATGCGCGCGAATCTACCGATCTAGTTGATTGGAAATACAATTTTCAATTGACGCTCTATTCAAGGCTTTAGTGACAGTGTGAGCTTGGTTCGAAGCGATCAGTGACGCGCGCTACGCAAAATCTGGACGTGTCACCAAGGCTCGCGGGTTCACATTTTACGTAGCGTCAAAGTGTCTTCCAGGTACCGCATAGGTTGAGTTTGCTGATGCGA
This sequence comes from Pseudomonas sp. LBUM1658, assembly GCF_059716055.1. Lineage (NCBI taxonomy): Bacteria > Pseudomonadati > Pseudomonadota > Gammaproteobacteria > Pseudomonadales > Pseudomonadaceae > Pseudomonas > Pseudomonas sp. LBUM1658. The sequence continues at coordinate 3,377,055 of NZ_CP166798.1, read as the reverse complement.
CCTGGCGAAGTTCTGATTCATTTCTCGCTCCTGGTTAATATCTAGAACCTTCAGCAAGGCCAGTCTGCTCACATTTTACGCTGCGTAGGAGTCATGAAATCAGACCTGGCAACGATATCCGTGCCGATCATATGCCGTGCCGCTGGCGCGTTTTGAGCTTTGGATGCCTGCGTCCATTTCAACGAATTACTTCCTCAACGATCGCTCATCCGGCCTTTGTTCATCTGCCTAATCGAGATCTCGGTACTCCCAGGCTGGTTAGTCATGCCGGGAAAAGGTGCTCGTTTTCACTGTAAAAAGTAGCCACGAAGATTATGTTTTTCACCGTAAAAACCATTGGCAGATCAGGCTGTGTCGGGACATCTAGGAGCCCGGTAAACTTTTGGCAGCACGCCATTCTTTGAAGGAAAATCAGCCCGCCGTTGTTATCAGGATCGTCAATGATCGGCTGCGTGAGATTGCTAACAGTTACCGCAGCCTGCTTACCTCCTGCAGAGTACTGCCACCAGCAGTCGATATAACTCAACTAAACAGTCATTTAGTTGAGTTAATAATTTAGCGTACTTTCAATCGTAATACCGGCTTCGTCGGTGTTACGTTTTACAGTGTCGAGTCAACGAATTAAGCGCCATATTATTTTTGCTGCTCAGTCTAAATTCCTATTTTTAATACAAGTACCCTCCTCCTTAATTAATCGCCGTTAGCATTCTGATAAGTGCGCGAGTGGGCTACCGATTGAACTGAGCAATTATCAACACCAGGCTCGGGCTCACGGTCGCACCGAAGCGCTCAAGAGCCCGAGCCAGTGCACGACTCGACTAGCTCAACGCGAGGTCGACGGTGTGACCCAGCCGGCGCCTACCCCGCCTCAATCTGCCAGGGTCGCCGGCATCGATGATGCGTTGGCCGGCTGGCTGCCGCAGGCGAGCATCGACCAGTGGCGCAGCAAGGGCGTGATGACCGCCGGCGTACAGTAAGACATTTATGCATGCCACCCGAACAAACCCCGCGGTGTATGCGGCTTACTACCGCATACGCGCGGTGCTGACCGCTCCGCGGGCCATCTCCAGCTCTTCGCCTCGCAACCACTGAGCGTAATAGTCTTTCAGTTCCTCCTCCCAGCCAGCGACTTCATCCAGCAAGTGTTCGGCGTGTTCGCGGGTCAGCGCAAAGTGAGTGTGATGACTGAGCAAATTGGCACGGCTGATTTGATTTCCGTCCCGGCCAACCGCCATGGCCAAGGTGTGAGCAGGACCTTCATCCACAATCGGCAGCACGTCGTACATAGGCGAGAGGCGCCATTTTCCTGCGAGCCAAATAATGGAGTGGTTTCGCGGGTGGTCGTCGCTGTTGCCCGCCAAGGCGTTGTAGCACATACGTTTGAACAGCTCTTGCAGATCCACGTCCGGGACACCGCGCCGGCGCATTTCATCGGCCACTGCCGCATATCGCCAGTCACGGTGGTATTGCTCATTCCACTCAGCATCCAGCAAGGTCAGTGCACTGAGCATTGGAATGCGCCTGGCGCCTTCGGCCAATGGTGTACGGTCGAAGCGTTCGATCAAAAGCGTGGATGGCGTTTCGGCATGCAAGGCGGTATTGGCGACGTTCATACCCTTCGACGCGGCGAAGGTCATGCAGGCATATTCGATTGAGGGGAAATCGTATTGGTCAAACCGGTCTCGAGGCTTGGCCAGAATCAGCATCCCGTTATCCTGCAACGTTCGCTTTGGCCGCGCACCGCCGAGAGAGGAGCGTTGCTGGCGGATGTTCAGCATCGCTACAGACCGTTCATCCAGTTGTCCGTCATAGACCGCTTCGCAGGCTTCTATGAATTTTGCCAAACCTTTCAATGTTGGCACCGAACTGTCTCCCAGACCGGGGGCGGGAACAGTCGCTGTCCCGGCCAGGAGATTGCCGGCGCGGTCGTTGTTTGGAGATTTGAGCAAAAAATCGATGGGCGCCAGCACTTGACCATAAGCACGCTGGAGCAAGCGCTCTCCCCATCCGTCCGGCATAGCGTCGTTGATAAAGCCCGGTATGCCACGGTTCTTGGCAATGCCGGTAAAGGCTTCTGCACGTAACGGATAGTTGATGGGGTCAGGCACCCAGTCACCGCACTCCACATAGTCGGGGGCATAAATAAACTCGCCGAACTTCCCCTGCAATGTCAGCCTGCCAAGGGTCAGAATCTTTCCGGTGTCCGGGTGCTCCATGTAGATATATGCACGGGACATCAGAAATCCTCCGATTTAGGTTTGCGCAACCGCACACGCTTCGAGGCGATGCTCTGGTGAGCGTCCTCATCAGTGACATAACGCGTTATCTGCGATGTGGTTTCGATCCCATTCAACGAGCCGAAAATCAACTCGTTGATTCCAAGGCGCCACAGGACCAGCATGAAAGATCGAAGGTCGACGAATTCCGACCCATTCTCGATTTTGCGCAGTGTGTGTTCGGAGATGCCGAGCGTCGATTTGAAGTCCGCTTGACGCAAGCCCAAAGCCAGGCGCCGTGTTTTGACCAAAAGCCCGATTCTGCAAAGGGTGTCAGCACAGGCGACTGGAAAAAAGTCTTTCATAATACGTACCAGAATGAGCGTTATCCCTAATAAGGTTAACAATATCACGTATTATCTTAGAATTTGAAAAGTTAATATCAACCACGGTGAGTATTATCTTGTATAAAGCTCACCTTCGTGAGCTTTATTTATCAGCCTTGCTTTGATTTTCTCACTCGCATCATCCGCAACGGGGTGTAGCTGAGCACCGTTTCGCCGCGCTGATTGATAACCACATTGCGGGTACGCACCAGGCCGCGGTCGGGTCTGGAGGTGATGCGGTGAGTTTAATGTCGGCGAAGAGGTTAAAAACTTCAGTAAGACGATTCTTTCTCGCTAGGCGGTGATTTAAGCCACGGATAGCCCTTCGCGCTGAGTTGAAACGCGTAATCGAATAAACGCTTCATATACTCACCATCGAAATTATGATTGCGAGGAACGCAAAAATCGGCGCCGATGTATGCAAGATTGAAGTCCGCCCCATCCTGCTGTGCAATACGGTAAATTCGATCCAGGTCGCTGATCCCCTGAGTCTGGATCAATGCGCTGATGGCTCGACCGCCGATGCTCAAAGTACGGCGCTTCGTTCCGGACCACTGTGGCTCCAGTTTCCCATTGCGAATGACATAGAAATGACGTTCGCGTCGCAAAATTGCTCCGGGGACTCGGTTCAGTGCCATCACGGTGCCAGGTGGGTAAAGGAACACCTGAGTGATTACGCCTCCGTCCACGTGCATTTCCTGAAACTGCTCGCCATCAACCTCCACATCGATCATGACCGGTGAGACTGCGCCGGGAATGCTCATCGACGCGATCATGATGTTGCGAAAGAGTTCGAGCGCTCCCGGTGCTTCGCTGGAGGCTATCGCGCCCATGTTCCAAGTGACCGGCCGTCCTGAATCAAGGTCGGTGGTGCCGATCATCAGCAGTCGTCCTTTTGCGTATTCCGACGCGATCGCTGCAAGAAGCTCACCCGTAACGTATTTTGCAATGAGCCGCGACAGTGGTTTGCTGTGCGCCATACCGTCGCTGGTAAGACGGGTCAGCATATTTCGCGAATGGAAAACGTCTTTTGGACCTATTGCGTTGGAGATACGCAGAATGTCGACGTCGTACTGAGGCCCCAGGTAAGCGAACGGGGCGACCAGGGCGCCAGCGCTAATGCCCGTGACGACCTTGAACATAGGTCGAGTCCCATGCAGGGTCCATCCCGCAATGAGTCCCGCGGCGAATGTGCCTGCGGTGCCGCCACCCGAAACTGCCAGCATATTTGCCAGTGGCAGGATGTGGTTCGGCTTCCCGGCTCTGGCGAGAGTCTCGGCCTCTCGTTGGTTGGCCTGACTTGCATCCAGGATGAACGGAGTCAGATCGTGGTCCAGCCAGTAGCGAGCATTTGGAATGCCCGGGATGACCGCTTTTTCCGTTAAAGTCGGCGGCACAGCGTCACGACGTGGCAGACACGCCTGAAGCAGCATGTTCAGAGTTGAGGCACCAGGTCTGAGCAGCAATGGTTTCAAAACGCCTCCCCCGCCCCTGCAGTCGACAGTGAAGGCGCTCATCGTACTCGCAGATGCTGTCCTTACCTGTGGTGCCCAGGATCGCCACACGCCAGCCGGCAGCGATACGTCATTCGAATGTCCAGTAGCCCATTTTGCGCTCCTTTGCGTGATAAAAAAACTCGTGGATGCGTGGTGGGAAATGCGACACAAATGCTCGGCGCCCGCCAGACGCATTAGATGCTGTTTGCCTCGTCGATTTCGCAATAAAGCACTTTGCCCTCACCGATTTGTGCGTCCTTCGTTCGGCGGCATCCCGGTACATTAGAACTCCATGGTCCTGCAGAGCGACCCAAAACAAAAACAGCCAGCTCGCCTCAATAATCTGCCAACCATCAGGAGTCATCCCAATGACAACATCCCAGATTCGCGCTCTTCAGTTTGCCGGTTTCGCGTTACTGACGGTTGGTGCAGGCGCTGCGCTGGCCGAAGACATCACCTTTGTTTCCCAAGGTGGTGCCTACCAGGAAGCGCAAAGCAAGGCGATACTCGAGCCGGCCGCGAAAAAGCTCGGTCTGACGCTAAAGCAGGACAGTTCCCCCAAAGCGTACCCCATCATCAAGGCCCAGGTTCAAAGCGGTAAAGTCAGCTGGGATGTAGTCGATTTGCCAACTGGCGATTGCCTTCGCGGCGAAGAGGAAGGCTTGTTCGAGAAGCTGGACCTGAAACTGATCCCCAATGCCGCCCAATTGCCCCCTGAGCTCAAGGACGACTACAGCGTCGGCTACATAAGCTACTCCACGGTACTGGCCTATCGTACCGATGCCTTCAAGGGCAAGGATGTACCTAAAACCTGGGCGGATTTCTGGGATACCGATAAATTCCCCGGCCAACGCTCGTTGCGCAATTTGCCGCGCCCGACCCTGGAAATTGCCTTGATGGCCGATGGTGTCGCCCCGGATAAACTCTATCCGCTGGATGTCGATCGGGCCTTCAAGAAGCTTGAGCAGATCAAGCCCGACATCTCGACCTGGTGGACCTCCGGCGGGCAGTCGGCCCAACTGATCAGCGATGGTGAAGTGGACATGATCCAGGCCTGGAACGGCCGGATTACCGCCGTGCAGGCCGGTGGCGCTCCGGTAGCCTTCGACTACAACCAGGGGGTGCTGGAAACCAACTCGCTGTGCGTGCTTAAAGGCACGCCACACAAGGACGCCGCGATGAAGTTCGTCAACGAAGCCATCGACGCCAAACTGCAAGCCGCCCTGCCCCTGCTCATTGATTACGGCCCGTTGAACCCCGAAGCCTTCAAGACCGGGACCATTCCCGACGGGCTCGCGGCAAAACTGCCGTCCTCGCCGGAAAACATCGCCCGTCAGGCATTGCTGTCGTCCAAGTGGTGGGCTTCCAAGGAGGGAGTGAAGGCAGAGGAACGCTGGTTGTCGTTCGTTCAGAAGCAATAAAAGCAGGATCAAAAGATCGCAGCCTGCGATCTTTTGGCGGTTTCGGGGATGCCGAAAGAGCAAGATCAAAAGATCGCAGCCTGCGCCAGCTCCTACAGTCGGAGATGCCTGCAGCCCACCTTAAACCCTGAAAAACCCCCAACGCAGGACATGCCGTCTACCTCCCCTATTTCGCAATAAAGCACTCTGGCACCGCGCATTTGTGACCGCTTCATTTGCGGGCCTGCCGGTACATTAGAGGCTGCATGGTCCCTACAACAAAAACCACGCCCAGCTCGCTTTTAGAATCTGCCCCACTCGGGAGTCCTCCATATGACAACAATCAAGCAGCGTCTGTTTTCTATCGCGAGTCCGGTATCACTGAGCGCCAGCGCATTTGCAGCCAGGCAGCGTGGGCTGTCATTCGTTCAGAACAAGTGATGGGAGGCCAATATGTCCAATACCTACTTAACCAAATCAGCCAAATCCATGCCTGACTCCAGCGACGGTCCGCGCCTGACCCCGGCGATCACAGCGCAAGCCCTGGCCCGCGAAGAACGCAAGGAAAACCGTTCCATGTTGTTGCTGCTGACGCCAGCCCTGGTGATGGTGGTGGTGTTGTTGATCCTGCCGATGTGCTGGCTGGCGTTCCAGTCGGTGCAGACCGAAGAAGGTTTCTCGCTGGTCAACTATGTGCGGATCTTCCAGGAGCGCATTTACTGGGACACCTTCGCCCTGACCTTCAAGATCAGCTTCATGGTGACCATTCTCTCGATCTTCCTGGGGTTTCCCATCGCCTACGCCGCGTCACGGTTGCAGGGTTTCTGGGCCAACCTGGTGCTGATCTGCGTGATCATTCCGTTCTGGACCAGCGTACTGGTGCGTTCCTACGCCTGGCTGGTACTGCTGCAACGCCGTGGCCTGGTCAACCAGACCTTGATCGACCTGGGGATCATCGACCAGCCGCTGAACCTGATGCACAACACCACCGGTACCGTGATCGGCACCTTGCACGTGATGTTGCCGTTCATGGTGCTGCCGTTGTATTCGGTGATGCGCAAGATTCCCCAGGACCTGATGCAAGCCATCGCCAAGACCCACAATCTGGACCTGCACTGGGACTGGTTCGATTTCGCCAGTGCCGACTACTACATCGAGCACGGCAAGATGATGCCGGACGACTGGTTCGAGATCCTTAAAGGCTACGACGCTATCTACTTCGGCGCGGTCGGCTGGCCGGACGTGGTGCCGGATCACATTTCCCTGTGGGACTCACTGCTGCAGTTCCGTCGTGAATTCGATCAGTACGTCAACCTGCGCCCCTGCCGCCTGATGCCCGGCGTGAAAGCACCGCTGGCCAATCGCAAGCCAGGCGACATCGATTTCTGGGTGGTGCGCGAGAACACCGAAGGTGAGTACTCCAGCGTCGGCGGCAAGATGTTCCCCGGCACCGAGCGTGAGATCGTGCTGCAGGAAACCGTGATGACCCGCATCGGCGTCGATCGCATCCTCAAGTTCGCTTACGAACTGGCCCAGAGCCGGCCGAAAAAGCACCTGACCTCCGCGACCAAATCCAACGGCATCGCCATCACCATGCCTTACTGGGATGAACGGGTGGTCGAAATGGGCAAACGCTTCCCGGAGGTCAAGGTCGACAAATTCCACATCGACATCCTCACGGCCAACTTCGTCCTGCACCCGGACTGGTTCGACGTGGTGGTGGCGAGCAACCTGTTCGGCGACATACTGTCCGACCTCGGCCCGGCCTGCACCGGCACCATCGGCATCGCACCTTCGGCCAACATCAACCCGGAGCGCAACTTCCCGAGTCTGTTCGAGCCGGTTCACGGTTCAGCACCGGACATCGCCGGCAAAGGCATCGCCAACCCGATCGGGCAGATCTGGTGCGGCGCGATGATGCTTGAGCACCTCGGCCATCCCGAAGCAGGCGCCGCCGTTCTCAGCGCCATCGAAACCGTATTGGCCATGGGCCCCGAAGCGGCGCCGTTGACGGCCGACATCGGCGGCACCGGCAATACCGAAGCGCTGGGCAAGGCGATCGCAGCGATCTGTTAAGTCCCGAAATCGCCGCGCAATCTTCCGTTTCGCGCCAGCTTTACGGGAGATTGTGGCGTGGCGACAGGTCATTCTGATGCTGACTTATCCCGTTGCTTGCGAGGCCTCATGACACTGCTTTTCAAAGTCGACACCGAACGCGGTCTGGCCTGGAAAAACCTGTTTCAGTGTCACGCGCCGGACATTGACGTCCGGTTCTGGCCGGACCTCGGCGACCCCGACGAAGTCCGCTACCTGGCGACGTGGCAGCCGCCACCAGACGTGCACCTGCTGTTGCCGAATCTGCAAGTGATACTCGCGACTTCCGCGGGTGTCGATCAATTCGATCTGAGCTGTCTGCCACTTCAGGTTGAGGTCGTGCGCATGCTCGATCCCGGCATTGCCCAGGCCATAGTCGAATACGCCTGCTTTGCGGTGCTGGCGCTGCATCGAAAAATGCCCGAGTACCTGGTTCAGCAGCGCCAGCAGCAGTGGCAGATCCAGCCTTGGGTCTCGGCGCCGCAGCAACGTGTCGGCGTCATGGGACTGGGTAACCTGGGGGTCGCCGTACTGGATCGATTGCGAAGCTTCGGTTTCGGCCTCAAGGGCTGGGCCCGATCCGCGAAGCAGATCGATGCTGTCGAGTGTTTCGCCGGCGCTGAACAGTTAGCGCAATTTCTCAATCAATGCGACATCCTGATCTGTCTGTTGCCGCTGACGGAAGACACCCGCGGCATCCTCAACGCTTCGACCTTCGCGGCACTTCCCCCTGGCGCAAAGCTGATCAATCTTGGCCGTGGCGGTCACCTGATCGAAAGCGACTTGCTCCAGGCGCTGGACAGCGGCCACCTGCAGCATGCCGTGCTCGACGTGCTGAATGACGAACCACCAGAGGCCGACCACCCGTTCTGGCAACATCCGCGTATCTGGCTAACCCCGCACATCGGGGCAATGACCCAGCCGGAAACAGCCTTCGAGGTCTTGCTGGCCAATATCCGGCGCCATCAGCGTGGTGAACCTATGGTTGGCACCATCAAGCGCAGCGATGGCTACTGAGTGACCTGTGGCAAGGGGGCTTGCCCTGATGCCCTGTGGAGCTGCCGAAGGCTGCGATCTTTTCAGCAGATGACGCGTTTGCCGGGCAGCCGCGAAGATCAAAAGATCGCAGCCTACGGCAGCTCCTACGCCGACCGTGGCCGGTAAAACGATCGGCGAGATACTCGCAACCGTCGGCACTCGGCAAATTTTGCCAGGCACACACAACCCCTGTAGGAGCGAGCTTGCTCGCGATGGACGTTAACGTTGGAGCTGCCACCCAGCTGGCAGAGCCGTCTGGAGTCGGCCACCCGGCAGCTGAGTTCGCCGCTATCGGCCCGTGAGATGGAGGTTGGCCGGCTGATGCTCAGCGGCTGCTCGAACAAGGAGATCGCCCGCAAACTGGCGATTTCCGCGGAGACCGTGAAGGTCCACCGCAAGCACATGTACAGCAAGCTCGGGATCAAGTCCCAGTCCGAACTGTTCTCGCTGTTTCTGCAGGCGCAGGAATGAAAAACGCCCGACACTCGTTATGAGTGCCGGGCGTCGGAGCCGGGATCGAATCAACTCATCCGGGGCTGCCAGCCGACTTTGCCCATGGCCGACAAGAGTTGCTCAGGCTTGAGCGCCAACACTCGATTGCCACAGCCTTCAAGGTCGGTTGCGGCGAGCATTGCATTGAGGATGGCCTCCTCGACCGCGTCGGCGGCCGCCACGAACAGAGCCGAAATATAGTCGTTGTTGACCATCTGCAAGGCCGTGGTCGGTTCGCCCGGACAGCCATGATTGGCTACCGGCAAACCGCGATTGCCCACCGAAAACGCGATGAAGATATCGCCGCTGGAGTCTTCCGTGCCACCGCCAACCCGCGCCAGGCCAACGCTTGCCCGCTGCGCCAGACGCGTGCACTGATGGGGCAGCAAAGGCGCGTCGGTGGCAATGGTGATCACAATCGACCCCATACCCGCCTCACCGACGTTCGCAGAACCTTGAAACGGCGATGGCACGTCATCCAGAACCCCGCCGACCGGATAGCCCGCCACCCGCAGCGCACCACGCACGCCATAGTTGGCCTGCACCAAAGCGCCCACCGTCCAGCCGCCCTGCTCGGCACTCAGCACCCGCGAGGACGTACCGATGCCGCCCTTGAATTCGTGGCAAATCATACCGGTGCCACCGCCGACGCAGCCTTCTTGCACCGGGCCGGAGCGCGCATCTGCCAGGGCCGCCTGGACATGTTCGGCGGTGACATGCTGACCCCAGATGTCACTCAAGACGCCATCGTAGGTTTCCAGCACTACCGGCATGCACCAATAGGTATGGAGCTTTGCCATTTCCCGCTCGGCGGCCACCAGTGCGTCCCGCACTACGCCGACGCTATGGGTATTGGTATAAGCGATTGGCGTGGTCAGCAAGCCCGCTTCGCGAATCCACTCCAGGCCCGTGGCATCGCCATTGCCATTCAAAACATGGACCCCGGCAAAGCAGGGTTCCAGGTGCGCCGCAACTGCACGCGGTTCGATAACGGTAACGCCGGTGTGGATGGAGGTTTCGCCGGATTCGACACTGAGCGTGTGATGACCGACTCGCACTCCTGGCACATCGGTAATGGCGTTGTAGACGCCCGGGTTACCCGAACCAATAGCGATGCCTAGGTCACGTAAACGCATTGTTCTACTCTCCACATTCGATCAATTAAGGTGCTCGAAGTGTAGAAACCCGGCAGGCACTTGGCGATAACCTGCATTCGTTACCCCAAAGGCGTTACGGGTGTCCATCAGGCTTACAGGTCCATCCCCGTCCTGTTACTCCCGGCTTACCGGAACGTCCCGCTCCAACTCACGTCGCCGGCGTCCGAGCCAGCCTCCCGACGCGGCCCACATCAAGGCGATTGCCGCGCCGATGAACATCGCCAATTGCGGATGCTCGACCAGCACATCCAGCCCGCGCTTGACCCAGCCGGCGACGGCATCGCCGCCACGATAGACCACGGTGTCGATGAAGTTCTTGGCCTTGTATTTCTGCTCCGGCAACAGCACGGTGTAGAGCATTTCCCGACCCGGGCGCACCAGCGCGTACTCGCCAGCCCGGCGAATGACCATGACCACCACGAACACGGCAAACACCGGCGCCAGTGCCAGCCACAGGAAACCGGCGGCCATCACCAGCGGGACTGCCACCAGCAACACCCCCACCCCGAGCTTCTGCGCGATGCGTCCGGTGAGGAAGATTTGCGTCAGGATCGCCAGGGTCTGTACCACGGCATCGATCAGTCCGAACACCTGGGTCTGGCGGGTGCGGTTAGTGAAAGTCTGCGCCACCAGCCGCGCCTGTTCGAAATACAGGAAGGTGCTGACACTGGCCAGCAGCACCACGAACAGCGCAATGCCCAGCAGATAAGGCGAGCGCAGCACCGCTGTGGCGCCGGCGAACGGGTTGCCGCCCAGCGGCCTGGACCGAGGATGTTCGACTTCCGCCGGCAATGGATGGCGATCACGCCAGCGCTGCAGGTACAACGCCGCCCCGATGCTGCCGAGCAGGAACAATGCCGCCAGCAGCACCAGACCCGAGTGGCCGATGACCCCGACCAGCACTGCGCCCAGAATCGGCCCGATCAACCCACCCAGGCTGGCGCCACCGGCCATCAGGCCGAACAGGCGCTTGGCTTGCTCGTTGGAGAACAGATCGGCCAGTACGCTCCAGGCCAGGGAAATAGCCAACAGGTTGAACACCGACAGCCAGATATAGAATGCCCGTGCGGCCCAGATATTGTCCGGTTGCACAGCAAAGATCGCGGCAAACAGCAGCAGGTTGCTCGCCAGAAAGCCATAGGTCCAGGGCAGGATGCGTCGGCGTTCGACCCGTGAGGCCAGCCATCCGAACAGCGGCAGCGCCACCAGGGTGGCGATGAAGGTGCCGGTGAACAGCCATTGCAGGTTCTCCACCCCGCCGGCCACCCCCATGGTCTCGCGCACCGGGCGCAGCATGAAGTAACCGGCGAACAGCAGGAAGAACAAGGCCAGCCCGCCATACACCGCGACAGCCTCCTCGTCGCGGACATTGAACCCCTTGCCCAGCAGGCTACTGAAGCGATTGCGCGTTGCCGGCCCGGACATGAGATCCCTGGGCTCAGGCGAATTGCTGGATCAGACTTCGTAGTTGCTCAGTGCTGAGCAACGGGCCGGTTCCAGCCTTGAGCTGATCGAGCTGGCGATCGGGCCGGCTGGTGGCGGGGATCACCGTGGTCACCGCCGGATGGCTGATGGCAAACTTGAGAAACAGCTGCGCCCAACTGCTGATCCCCATCTCCGTTGCCCAGCCCGGCAATACCAGGTCCTTGACCCTGGCAAACAATCGGCCGTCGTCGAACGCCCGGTTGATCAGTACCGCCACGCCTTTGTCCTGGGCCAGCGGCAGTACGGTCTTGGCGGCGTTGGGCGAGTTGACCGAATAGTGGATCTGGATAAAGTCGAGCTTTTCAGTGCGCAGGATCCGTTCCAGCTCTGCCAGGCCGCTGTCGATGTAATGGGTCACGCCGATATAGCGGGTCTTGCCCTGGGCCTTGAGTTCGCGGGCATAGGGCAGTTGCTCTTGCCAGTCGCGCAGGTTGTGGATCTGCAGCAGATCGACTTTATCCGTGCGCAGTTTCTGCAAGGAGCCTGCCCACTGTTCTTCGGCCGCGGCGCGGCTGTTGGCGGCGATCTTGGTCGCCAGGAAGCTCTTCTGGCGCCAGCCTCCCTCCTCCAGCAACTGACCAAGCACCGCATCGGCGCTACCGTAGTTGGGCGAGGTATCGATGACCCGGGCGCCGTGCTGGAAGAACACCTGCAAGACCTGTTTGAGCTGCTGGTACTGCGCCGAGCCCGCCTCGACCTCGAAACTTCCAGAGGTGCCCGCGCCGATCACCGGCAGCGCTTCACCGGTAGAGGGGATCTTGCGAGTCAGCAAAGGCGTTGCAGCCGGTGACTGCCCGTTCGATGTGCTTTGTGCGAAGGCGCCGCTATGAACGGCGAGTAAACCGAGGCCTGCGGTGGCGGTGGCGGTGGTAGCCAGGAAGTGGCGACGTGTATACATGCTTGATCTCCTTCCACTGGAACGCGATTCAGTGGCGGCTAACCAGATAGAGGAATGACCAGGGTCAACCAGGTATTCCAGCCCTCTGCGCGATTCTTTGCGTCAACCTCGTAGTAGCCCTTGAGATTGGTGTACCAGAGCTGTTGGCCGACCTTGAAGAAGTGTCCGGCCTGTGGCCCCACGGCGCTGATCCTGGATTTGAAATCGCCCAGCACGGCACCGCTGCCGCTGTCGCCGGTAAGCTGATGGTAAAAATAGCCGACCACGCCCAGATGGGTCTGATCCGAGATGAAGTGCGAGGCGCTCCAGTCCAGGTGGGCGTCGATGCCGTTCTGGTAGTCGGTATCCGGATTTTCCCAGTTGTAGGTCATACCCGCCACGGCGGAGAACTCGTTTTTCTTGTCGAACCAGGTATAGCCGCCCCCGGCATCCAGTGAAGCATGGCCAAGCCCCACATTGACCAGGCGATCAGGGTCGTAGGCGCCAACCGGAATGTTGCCCATGCTGTACGCCATGAAGTTGTGAACCCCATGATTCCACTTCAAGCTGCCCAGCAGATAGACGTCACTCCCACCATTCAGGCTGTCCTCCGTACCCCCGGAGAAACTCCGGCCGCGCGGGCCGGTCAAGGTGGCATCGACACTGACATTCGACCGCCCCACGGCGGCGATCATCGATACCGCGGCCTGGGCCCCGAGCAGTGGTTCGGCGAAGGTATAGGTGGGGCCGGCGAACAACAGGTCGGCTCGCGCATCCACGCCCAGGGTGGTCCGTCCCCCCCCGCGGAAAAGCTTTATTACCGCTCTCGTCCGCACTGATGTGGTAATAGATAAATGGCAGACTCCAGCCAGGTTCGGTCGGCACGGCTGCCAGTGCGCCGAACTGGCCCGGAAGCCAGAAACTGATGCCTCCGTCGTCCGCAGACACCGTAAATGCAGGCAACAAAGCCAGAAGCCCAAAAAGCCTTCCCTTCGCTCTCATCAAGCACCTCTTGGCAAACAACCTGATACGTCAGGTTAGTCGCAGCGGGAAATGCTGCCACCCCTACGCCGACCGCATACTCCCGTGATATCGCGGATGTACACAAATCCTGTAGGAGCTGCCGCAGGCTGCGATCTTTTGATCTTCCCGACAGGCGACTCGTTGCCTGAACTGGCGCCAAAGTCAAAAGATCGCAGCCTTCGGCAGCTCCTACGAGTATCAGGCCCTCAGCGAAGCTGTCCCGAAGCCCCATCCAGCTTGAACCATCAGGGTTTAGGACTGGCCAATGGAATCCCGGCGGCACTCAACTGCTTGAGAATCTCGAACAGCAACTCGCTCTTGGTATTGCTGACGATTCTGGGACTGCTGACATAACCGGTGATGCTCAGGATTATGCCCGCAGGGGTCAGTTGGCTGAATCTGACGGCAGGTGCGGGTTTTTCGAGAATGCTTTGGTGTTCGGTGTAGACATCCTGCAGCAGGTTCCGAACGTGTTCCGGGTCGATATCGAAGGGAAAGGTCAGTTCGAGTGTGACTACCCCTTGAGCGCTGCCGCCCATGGTCACGTTGCGCAGGTTCTGGGAAATCAGCTGGGAGTTTGGGACTATCACGATCGAACGATCGCTGAGTTGGATTTCCGTGGCCCTGACGTTGATCCGCCGAATATCCCCTTCGACCCCGCTGATACTCACCAGATCGCCTACTTTGACCGGCCGCTCGGTGAGCAGGATGATCCCGGAGACGAAATTCTTGACGATCTCCTGCAGGCCAAAACCGATGCCCACCGACAAGGCGCTGACGATCCAGGCGAGGCTGTTCCACTTGACGCCGAGGGTGGACAGGCTCAGCAGAACCACCACCACGTAACCCACGTTGCTGAACAAGGTGCTCAGCGAGGCGCACATGCCTGGGTCCATATCGGTTTTAGGCAAGAACTCTCGGTCCAGCCACCGGCTCAAGGTTCGGATCAGATAAACCCCGATTGCCAGGGCCAGGACCGCGCTCAACAGATGCGCCGGAATGATATTCAGTTTGCGCAGGCCTTCGCCTCCGAGCACCGCGACGGTACTGTTAGCCAGTTGTCCAAGGGTGCTGCCGACTCCACCGACCAACAATGTAATGACTGCGAGCAACAACAGCAGTGCCCTGCCCGCGCCCGACAACACGATCGCTGCCTGCTCCAGGCGCACGTCGCCAATGCCCAATAGCTGCTTGAGTGCTTTGCCACTCGGGTTTCGGGGAGAAAAAACGTTTTCGCATGCATCTTTGTGCAATTGGGTCAGCAGATAGAAACTGGTCACAACGATATAAATCCATACCAGTTCATAAGTCAGGAATCTTGCCAGAGAGATATAGCCAAGCAACAAGGAGAACAGTGACAGCACCACGACCAGATAGGTACTGGCATAGACCAGGCCGGCAAAGGTGGTACGGGCTTCAGGCAATTGGCCTGCTGCGGCCATCGCCCTGCGGATGTGATTGGTACGCAGCAGCAACGCGCCGATAACCAGCGCGGTGCCTAGTGCTGCCACGCCACGGGCGGAAGTGATGAGCTGTGTGCTCATGCCGGCCACGTTGGCCAACTGCGTCAGAGCAACAAGCACCAGCAGCAGACCGGCCAGTATCCGTGGGAACGGTTTCATGGCCAGGGCGACTGGATCGGCAATGTCTGGCAAGCGCCAGGACGGATTTCGAGTAGATAACAAGGCGCGACCCAAACCGGTAATCATGGCGCAGGTGTAGACCAGCTTTTCCAGTTCGTCAGCGTAGTTCTGCATTAACGGCATCAGTTGATACTGGCGGGTAAGCGCAAAGTAGAGCAGTTGAAACGCACAGCCGGTGGTCAATACGGTGGCCAGGGTCGTGGCAATTGCCAGTGAACTACGCCGTAGTCTTCCTTCGGGCAAGCGGTGGATGCAGAACCACGTCAGTCCCCGCTCGGCCAACCTGCGCCCCAGGGTCCATACCCCCAGGGCCAGCAACAGCAGCATGGCGGACACGGCTCGTTGTCCCGGTAGCCACATCGTTTGTACCGCAGTGGTTGCCTGTTCGACGAACACCTTGAGCCGCTGTTTATCCTCGTCAAGCGGATAAAACAACGGCGACCAGAACCGGGGGCCCAGGATGCTACCGGTGCGCATCGCCAGTTCGATTTCCATCTGGCTTCGGCGGATGCCGGCGATCTGCAGAGTGAGATTGGCCGCGTTTTGCTTGATGCCTTCGAGCAACTTCAGTTCGTCGTCCAATCGGTTTTTTTGACTGCTGAGGTAGGCTCGCTGTTGCACGATATCAGGCTTTTCGATGGTCGCGCCGTCGCTGGGTGGCGGTCCCAATACGCCCAGTTGGGCTTGTAGCTGGGCCTGTTCGGGGAGCAGCGAGACTGCCAGTTGGTTGGCATCATTGATCAGTTGCTGCACCAGGTCCTGGAGCCCGACCAACTGATTGTAATTGGTGGTGAGCGCAACTTGCTGCTTGAGCGTGTCCAGGCGTAGCTGGAGTTTTTGCAACTCGCTTTGGGGAAGGGCTGTTGTGGAGCTTTGCTCCTGCGGTACTGGAACCGGCGGCATATCAGCCGCAGCGAGTGGCCCCGACACCAGGCCAAGCAGCAGGATGAAGGTGGCGCGAACTATTGGTTTCAATGAACTGCACATAGGAGGGCCAGCCCTTTGTTTTACTCGCCTTGTCCCTGGGCCACTGGATGAACCGGTGTAACGAATAGACAGAAAGCCTCGAGTGGTGACGAGGCGAATCAGGGGCCACCTCGTTGAACGCAATGGGATGAGTCTAGGCGACGATCGCGAAAAATGTGGGAGCGGCGGTACGGCGATCCGACTTGCCCGCGAAGCCGGCCTGTTTGTGTGGGTTACGCATTCTCCTGTAGGAGCTGCCGCAGGCTGCGATCTTTTGATCTTGGTTTTGCGGTGATTCAGGAAAGATCGCAGCCTCGTTTCACTCGTCAGCTCCTACTCAGCTCCTACGCCGACCGCGTGCACCTGCCATGTCGTGGGAGTCTGCAATCGCTCTATATCAGAAGTTCGCCGGAGTGTTCGCGCTGATGATCTCGGCTTCATCCTGGCCGATATTGCGAAAGCGGTGCGCCAAGGTGGTGGGAAAGTAGTAGCCGTCGCCGGCATTGAGGATGCTGACTTGTCCGTCGATCGTCAGTTCGACAGTGCCCCGGGTCACCAGGCCGCACTCCTCGCCTTCGGCATGGACAATGGGGTCCTCGCCGGAACTCGCACCAGGGGCGTACTGCTCACGCAGAAAGCGCATCTGCCGGCTCGGCACGACCGCGCCGACGAGCAGCAGGCGCACTCCATGACGGCCCAGATCGGGCTGTTCATTGGCGCGGAAGACGTAACGGCCTTCCCGAGGGGGCTGGTCGAAGGTGAAGAAATCCGCCAGCGACATGGGAATGCTTTCGAGCAGCTTTTTCAGCGAGCTGACTGAAGGACTTACGCGATTCTGCTCGATCAGCGAGATCGTGGCATTGGTAACGCCGCTACGCCTGGCCAGTTCGCGCTGAGAAAGCTTATAGCTTTCGCGCACTAATTTGAGTCGTGTGCCCGTGTCCATGACAGCCTTATGCGAAAAATACTCAAGGGTATTGGGGAAAGTGGACGACATGTTGAAACAATCGCCCCTGCCCTGCCCCGGATACGTGGGAAGCCAAGTATTAAATCACGTTTGTTCGCGCAGCTCAGCAGGTTAGATAAATCGCCGACAAAAAGGCCGGCAACCCGTGCCGGCCTGACTGCCTCCGGTAGCTCCAGCTAGATTCCGAAACGATCGCGCAGCGAGTAGTAAGCGGCGCCCATGGCGGTGAACGGGGCCTGGAAGGTCCTGCCGCCGATCATCGGCATGTGCGGTAGCGAGGCAAAGGCATCAAAGCGCTCGGCGTCACCGCGGATCATTTCCGAGATCAGCTTGCCCGCCAGGTGCGAACAGGTCACGCCATGCCCGCTGTAGCCCTGCATATAGTAGGCGTTCTTTTCAATGCGTCCGAATTGCGGCATGCGCGACATGGTCAGCAGGAAGTTGCCGGTCCAGCGATAATCGACCTTCACGCCTTTGAGTTGCGGGAACGTCTTGAGGATCTTCGGCAGGATCAGTTGTTCGATGTCATCTGGCTCACGGGCACCGTAGACCACACCGCCGCCATACAGCAGGCGATTGTCGGCGGTGAGCCGGAAGTAATCGAGCAGGTAGTTACAGTCTTCGACGCAGTAATTGTTGGCGATCAGGCTCTTGGCCACTTTCGCTGACAACGGCTCGGTGACGGCGATTTGCGAGCCGCAGGGCATGCTCTTGCGGGTCACCCGGGGGTCCAGGTCCTGGTTCAGATAGGCGTTGCCGGCAATCAGCAGGTACTTGGCCTTCACCACGCCTTTGGCGGTCCTGACGACAATTGGCTCACCGTAGCTGATGTTGACCGCCGCCGACTGCTCGAAGATTTTCCCGCCCAGGGCAATGATCGCGGCCGCCTCGCCCAATGCCAGGTTCAACGGATGCACGTGCCCGCCCTGCATGTCCAGCAGGCCGCCGACGTAGTTGTCCGAACCGACTTCCCGGGCAATGTCCGCGCTATCGAGCATTCGCAGTTGCTGATTGCCGTAACGCTCCCAGGCGCTTTTCTGCTCTTCGAGACCCTTGAGTTGTTTCTTGTTGAGCGCGGCGAAAATTCCACCAGCGCGGTAGTCGCACTTAATGTCGTAGTGCTTGATTCGCTGGCGAATGATATCCGCGCCCTCGAAGATCATGCTCCCGAGGATTTCCGCGGTCTTGTCGCCGTAACGCTGTTCGATGACATCGACGTCGCGGCTATAGGAATTGACCAGTTGTCCGCCGTTGCGACCGCTGGCGCCGAAGCCCACTTTGGCGGCTTCCAGTACCGTTACGCTGTAGCCCGCTTCAGCGAGAAACAGCGCCGATGACAAGCCGGTGTAGCCCGCGCCGATCACGCAGACATCGCATTCCACCAGCTCTTCAAGAACCGGGAAGTCACCTGTGTGGTTGCGGGTCGCGGCGTAGTAGCTGTTTACATGAGTTTGCATCATAAAATTCCCCGGTGAGCGTAGGCAGACACCTGCGACCACCGTTGTAAAAGTATTAGAGCTTGATCCAGGTCGCTTTGAGTTCGGTGTATTTGTCGAACGCATGCAGTGACTTGTCGCGACCGTTACCCGACTGTTTGAAACCGCCAAAGGGCGCAGTCATGTCGCCACCGTCGTACTGATTGACCCAGACACTGCCGGCGCGCAGGCCACGGGCAAAGGTGTGGGCCTTGCTCAGGTTGCTGGTCCAGACTCCCGCGGCCAGGCCGAAGATGCTGTCGTTGGCGATCTGCAACGCCTCCTCCACGGAATCGAAGGTGATGACCGACAGCACCGGGCCGAAGATCTCTTCCCGGGCAATGGTCATGGCGTTGGTCACGCCATCGAAAATCGCCGGCTCCACGTACAGGCCACCGGTGTCCTCGAGGGTGCGATTGCCACCGGCGATCAGTTCAGCGCCCTGTTCCTTGCCGACTTCGATATAGCGCAACACCGATTCCAGTTGCCGCTGATCGACGACCGCGCCGACGGTGCTGGCCGGGTCAAGGGCATGCCCCGGTTTCCAGGCTTGCAGCGCTTCCACCAACAACGGGATGAACTGCTCGCGGATCGAACGCTCCACCAGCAGACGCGAGCCGGCGGTGCAGACTTCGCCCTGATTAAAGGCAATGGCACTGGCCGCCGCTTGTGCAGCAGCGCGCAGGTCAGGTGCATCGGCAAATACCACGTTGGGGCTTTTGCCGCCCGCCTCCAGCCAGACCCGCTTCATGTTGCTCTGCCCGGAGTAGATCAGCAGTTGCTTGGCCACCGCGGTCGAGCCGGTAAAGGCCAGGACGTCGACATCCATATGCAATGCCAGCGCCTTGCCAACGGTGTGACCAAAACCAGGCAGTACGTTGAAGACCCCTTTGGGGATCCCCGCGTCCAGCGCCAGCTGGGCAATGCGGATCGCCGTCAGCGGCGATTTTTCCGAAGGTTTGAGGATGAACGAGTTACCCGCCGCCAAAGCCGGGGCGAACTTCCAGCTGGCCATGATCAGCGGGAAATTCCACGGCACGATGGCCGCCACCACGCCCGACGGTTCGCGAGTGATGAGCCCCAGCTGATCATGGGGCGTCGCCGCGACTTCGTCGTAAATCTTGTCGATCGCCTCGGCGCTCCAGCGGATCGCGTTGGCGGTCGCCGGAATGTCGATGCCCATGGAATCGCTGATGGGCTTGCCCATGTCGAGGGTTTCCAGCAGCGCCAGTTCTTCCTGGTTCGCCAGAATCAAGTCGGCGAACCGAATCAGGATGCGCTTGCGCTCTGCCGGGGCCAGTCTGGCCCAGACGCCGGATTCAAATGCCTGGCGCGCGACGACCACCGCCGCATTCGCGTCGGCCTCGTCGGTGCTGGCGACGTTTGCCAGAAAGCGGCCGTCCACCGGGCTCATGCATTCGAAGGTGTCGCCGCTGAGTGCCGAGCGGTATTGGCCGTCAATAAATGCCCGACCTTCTATTGATAAGGACTGAAAGCGTTGCTCCCAGTCGCTGCGAGTGTTTGCCATGGTTGTGACTCAACGCAGAGGAATAAGTTGTCGTTGGACGTGTAAGGGTTATTCACCCGCCATCAAAGATATGTCGCCCCAATTGACGGGTATTAGCCAATCAGACCGTGTGCAGGTACCAGTTGTACTCAAGATCCGAGATGGAGTTTTCAAACTCGGCGAGTTCGCTTTCCTTGCACGCCACAAACACATCGATGTACAGCGGGTCGATGTAGCGAGCCATGACTTCGCTGTCGTCCAGCTCGCGCAGGGCATCGCGCAGGTTGTTCGGCAGGCTCTGCTCGTTCTGCTCGTAGGAGTTGCCTTCGACCGGAGCGCCAGGTTCGATCTGGTTGGTCAGGCCATGGTGGATGCCGGCCAGGACCGACGCCATTAGCAGGTACGGGTTGGCATCGGCACCGGCAACCCGGTGTTCGATCCGTACCGAGTCCGCCGAGCCAGTCGGAACGCGGACCGCGACGGTACGGTTATCGATGCCCCAGCTCGGCGAGTTCGGCACGTAGAACTGTGCGCCGAAACGACGATAGGAGTTGACGTTCGGGCAGAGGAAGGCCATCTGCGCCGGCAGGGTCTCGAGCACACCGCCGATTGCATGACGCAGTGCGGCGTTCTGCTCGGGATCCTCACTGGCAAAGATATTGTTGCCTTCTTTATCAAGGATCGAAATGTGCACGTGCAGACCATTGCCCGCCTGGCCTGGATAAGGCTTGGCCATGAAGGTGGTGTCCATCTCATGGTCATAGGCGATGTTTTTGACCAAACGCTTGAGCAACACCGCGTAGTCGCAGGCCTTGATCGGGTCCGAGACGTGATGCAGGTTGACTTCGAACTGCGCCGGGGCGCTTTCCTTGACGATCGCGTCAGCCGGAATGCCCTGCTCTTTCGCGCCTTCAAGGATGTCTTGCAGGCAATCAATGTATTCGTCCAGGTCGTCGATCAGGTACACCTGAGTCGACATCGGACGCTTGCCCGATACCGGCGAGCGTGGCGATTGCGGACGACCGTTCACGTTGTCCTGGTCGATCAGATAGAACTCGAGTTCGAACGCGGCGCAGATAGTCAGGCCCATGTCATCGAATTTGCTCACTACCTGACGCAGCACTTCGCGAGGGTCAGCGAAGAACGGCTGGCCTTCGAGTTCGTGCATGGTCATTAACAGTTGCGCCGTCGGGCGCTTCTGCCATGGCTCGATGCTGAGCGTATTAGGGATGGGGAAGCAGATTCGGTCTGAGTCGCCGATGTCCAGACCCAGGCCGGTGCTTTCCACCGTAGAACCGTTGATGTCCAGAGCAAACAGTGACGCCGGGAGGTTAATGCCTTTTTCGTAGACCTTATGAAGACTGGTGCGCTCGATGCGCTTGCCGCGCACCACACCGTTCATATCCGCAATCAGAAGGTCGACGTACAAAACCTCAGGATATTTCTTAAGGAATGCGTTTGCTTCGTTGAGTTGAACGGCACGCAGAGGGACCGACATGATGCACCTATTAGCTGTTAATTATTATGTTCACTACCCTTTCACTAGCCCAGTCAATCCGAAAGGCAAAGTGAAGTCAATAGCGAACACTCAACCTTTAATCGCCAGTTTTCTGGCCTCATCGAGGTACGACGGTGCCAAATAAGCCTTGAATCGAGCGTGAAGCCTGAACATCGGACGTGCGGCGTTTAGAATTTTTTACATGAGAGTTGTTAATTAAAATCAACAAGGCTAAGCTCCGGAAAAGCTCGTTCAAGTGTGAAACTTCGAGGTGATAAAAATGGCATTCAAGCCATTGATCGGCGTTACTGCGTGCGTCAAACAGATTGGCCTGCACCCCTACCACATCAGCGGCGACAAGTACTTGCGTGCTGTCAGCGTCGCGGCTTTGGGGCTGCCGGTAGTCATTCCATCCCTGGCTGAACTGACCGAAATAGATGAGCTGCTTGAGCATCTGGACGGCCTGCTGCTGACCGGCTCACCGTCCAATGTGGAGCCGTTCCACTATCAAGGGCCCGACAGCGCTCCAGGCACGGAGCACGATCCGCAACGGGACGGCACCACCCTTCCCTTATTGCGTGCAGCGATCGCTGCCGGCGTTCCGGTGCTCGGCATCTGCCGCGGCTTTCAGGAAATGAACGTGGCGTTCGGTGGCAGCCTGCATCAGAAGGTCCACGAACTCCCCGGATTTCTCGATCACCGCGAAGCGGATCATCCGGAGCTGGCCGTGCAGTACGCACCGGCCCATGGGGTCAGCGTGCAACCGGGCGGCGTGTTCGAAGCGCTGGATCTGCTTCAGGTGTTCCAGGTCAATTCGATTCACAGCCAAGGCATCGACAGGCTGGCCCCCGGCCTGCGCGCCGAAGCCATCGCACCGGATGGCCTGATCGAGGCGATTTCCGTCGAGCACAGCAAGGCCTTCGCCGTCGGCGTGCAATGGCACCCGGAATGGCAGGTCCTGGCGAACCCTCCCTATTTGAGTATTTTCCAGGCGTTTGGCGACGCGTGCCGGCAACGGGCGGCGCTTCGTCATGCGCGCTGACTGACGAGCTCAAACACCACTCAACGATTTACTGCCCCCGTGAGCCAGGCGGGTGCGCCCGTGCGCGCCGGTTCATGACATCAACGCAATAACAACAAGCACCACCAGGCAGCCAGGACGGCGGCGCCGAATAACCCGCCTGGCGCGGGTTGGTAATCACTCTATTAAGTCAGGCCGTATTGGCCCGGCTACTCACACCTGTTGGGAGTTTCACATGGCAAACGCCTCCAGCACTTACCGGAAGGCTCTTGAAGGCAACCCGCACCAGAAGAAGGTGTTGGTTAAAGTCGACCGGGTCACCAAGAAATTCGACGAGACCATCGCCGTGGACGATGTGTCCCTGGAAATCCACCAGGGTGAAATCTTCGCCATGCTCGGTGGCTCCGGCTCCGGCAAGTCGACACTGCTGCGCATGCTGGCAGGCTTCGAGCGTCCTACCGAAGGGCGAATCTACCTCGATGGCGTAGACATCACCGACATGCCGCCCTACGAGCGGCCGATCAACATGATGTTCCAGTCCTATGCCCTGTTCCCGCACATGACCGTGGCGCAGAACATTGCCTTCGGTCTCAAGCAGGACCGGCTGCCGGCCAGCGAGATCGAAGCCCGGGTCGAAGAAATGCTCAGGCTGGTGCATATGACCCAGTACGCCAAGCGCAAGCCCCATCAACTGTCGGGTGGTCAGCGGCAACGAGTGGCCTTGGCGCGTTCCCTGGCCAAGCGGCCAAAGCTGTTGCTGCTCGACGAGCCCATGGGGGCGCTGGACAAGAAACTGCGCTCGCAGATGCAGCTGGAGCTGGTGGAGATCATCGAGCGGGTCGGCGTCACCTGCGTGATGGTGACCCACGATCAGGAAGAGGCCATGACCATGGCCCAGCGCATTGCGATCATGCACCTGGGCTGGATTGCCCAGATCGGCAGCCCGGTCGATATCTATGAAGCGCCGGTCAGCCGCATGGTCTGCGAATTCATCGGCAACGTGAATGCCTTCGACGGCACCGTCACCGAAGACCAGGAAGGCCATGCGATCATTCATAGCCCGGATCTGGAGCAGAAGATTTACGTCGGTCACGGCGTCAGCACTTCGGTCGAAGACAAGTCCGTCACCTACGCCATTCGCCCGGAGAAGTTGCTGGTCACCACCCTCAAGCCCGACGCCCGCTACAACTGGTCCCAAGGCAAGGTGCATGACATCGCCTACCTGGGTGGGCACTCGGTGTTTTACGTAGAGCTGCCGGGAGGCAAGATCGTTCAGTCGTTCATGGCCAACGCTGAACGCCGCGGCGCGCGTCCGACCTGGGACGACCAGGTCTACGTGTGGTGGGAAGACGACAGCGGCGTGGTACTGCGTGCATGATCACTATCAATAAGCGGATTCAGCGACTGATCCCCAGTGGCCGCAAAGTGGTCATCGGGATTCCATTCATCTGGCTGTGCCTGTTCTTCATGTTGCCGTTCTTCCTGGTGATGAAGATCAGCTTCTCGGAAGCGGCCCTGGCCATCCCACCCTACTCGGAGATCTACAGCTTCGCCGAGCAGAAATTCCAGCTGTTCCTCAACGTCGGCAACTATGCGCTGCTGGCCGCCGATGATCTTTACATCTCGGCCTACCTGGGCTCGTTGAAAGTAGCCTTTTTCAGCACCCTGATCTGCCTGCTGATCGGCTTCCCGATGGCCTATGCCATCTCCAAGGCCCGCCAGGACGCGCAGACCGTATTACTGCTGTTGATCATGATGCCGACCTGGACCGCGATCCTGATCAGGGTTTACGCCTGGATGGGGATCCTCAGCAACAACGGGCTGCTCAATGCATTCCTGCTCTGGACCGGCCTTATCCAGCACCCGATAGAAATATTGAACACCAATATCGCGGTGTATATAGGCGTCGTATATGCCTACCTGCCGTTCATGGTCCTGCCGCTCTACGCCAACCTGGTCAAGCATGACCAAAGCCTGCTGGAAGCAGCATCGGACCTGGGTTCAAGCACCTTCAACAACTTCTGGAAAATCACCGTGCCGCTGGCAAAAAACGGCATCGTCGCCGGTTGCATGCTGGTGTTCATTCCAGTGGTCGGTGAGTTCGTGATCCCGGAACTGCTCGGTGGCCCGGAGACCCTGATGATCGGCCGCGTGCTCTGGCAGGAGTTCTTCAACAACCGTGACTGGCCGGTGGCGTCCGCCTTGGCGGTGGTGATGCTGGCGATCCTGATTGTGCCAATCATCCTGTTCAACCGCAGCCAGGCCAAAGAGATGGAGGGACGGGCATGAAACGTTTCGGCTTTGCAAAATTGATGTTGGTACTGGGTCTGTTGTTCATCTACCTGCCGATGCTGATCCTGGTGATCTACTCGTTCAACGCCTCGAAACTGGTGACGGTCTGGGGCGGCTGGTCGGTGAAGTGGTATGTCGGCCTGCTGGACAACTCGCAACTGATGGGCTCGGTGGTGCGTTCCCTGGAAATCGCCTGCTACACCGCAGTGGCGGCTGTGGCGTTGGGCACCCTGGCGGCCTTCGTGCTGACCCGCGTGACCCGCTTCAAGGGCCGCACGCTGTTCGGCGGCCTGGTCACCGCGCCGCTGGTGATGCCCGAAGTGATCACCGGTCTGTCGTTGTTGCTGCTGTTCGTGGCCATGGCGCAGATGATCGGCTGGCCCCAGGAGCGCGGCATCATCACCATCTGGATCGCCCATACCACGTTCTGTGCGGCCTATGTGGCGGTGGTGGTCTCGGCACGCTTGCGTGAACTGGACCTGTCCATCGAAGAAGCGGCCATGGATCTGGGGGCGCGGCCGCTGAAGGTGTTCTTCCTGATCACCATCCCGATGATCGCACCCTCGCTGGGCGCGGGCGGCATGATGTCCTTCGCCCTGTCGCTGGATGACCTGGTGCTGGCGAGCTTCGTTTCCGGGCCGGGTTCAACCACCTTGCCGATGGAAGTGTTCTCCGCCGTGCGTCTGGGGGTCAAACCGGAGATCAACGCGGTGGCCAGCCTGATTCTGCTGGTGGTGTCCTTTGTCACCTTCCTGGTCTGGTATTTCAGCCGCAAGGCCGAAGCCAACCGCAAACGCGCGATCCAGGAAGCCATGGACCAGACCGCGAGCGAATCCTGGAAACAACCTGAGCGCCAACTGGCGGGTGCGGCTGCCTAGCAGCCGCGTTTCACCGAAGCCTCACATCACAAGAAAAAAACGGAGTTGTACGGATGAAAATGTTTGGCAGGACTCTACTCACGCTGTCCTTATTGGGTGGGTCCTTTTTCAGCACGATCAGCACCTGCGCCCTGGCCAATGACCAGGTGCTGCGTGTCTATAACTGGTCGGACTATATTGCACCGGACACGGTGAAGAAATTCGAAGACGAAACCGGTATCCGCGTGGTCTACGACGTGTTCGACAGCAATGAAACCCTCGAGGCCAGGTTGCTCGCCGGCAAGTCGGGTTACGACATAGTCGTCCCCTCCAACAGCTTCCTGGCCAAGCAGATCAAGGCCGGGGTCTACCAGCCGCTGGACAAGTCAAAGCTGTCCAACTGGAAAAACCTCAACCCGACCCTGCTGAAAAACGCCTCCGCCAGCGACCCCGATAACGGCCACGCCTTCCCCTACATGTGGGGCTCGATCGGTATCGGCTTCAACCCGGGCAAGGTCAAGCAGGCCCTGGGCACCGACGCACCGGTGAATTCCTGGGACCTGCTGTTCAAACCCGAGAATGCGGCAAAACTGAAAGCCTGCGGCATCAGCTTCCTCGACTCGCCGACCGAAATGCTCCCGGCCGCCCTGCACTACCTGGGCTATCCGGTGAACACCCAGGACCCGCAGCAGATCGCCGAGGCCGAAGCGCTGTTCATGAAAATCCGCCCATCGGTGGCCTACTTCCATTCGTCCAAATACATCTCGGACCTGGCCAACGGCAACATCTGCGTCGCCGTCGGCTACTCCGGCGACGTACTGCAGGCCAAGGCCCGCGCCAAAGAAGCCGGCGACAGCGTGAAGATCAGCTACAGCATCCCGAAAGAAGGCGCCGGCAGCTTCTATGACATGGTCGCCATCCCCCGGGACGCGGCAAACGTCGAGAATGCCTACCTGTTCATGAACTTCCTGATGCGTCCCGACATCATGGCCGAGATCACCAACAACGTCGGCTACAGCAACGCCAACGCCGCGGCGACACCCTTGGTCGATGAAGCGATTCGTAACGACCCTGGCTCGTACCCGCCGCAAGAGGTGATGGCCACCCTCTATGCGGTCCCAGACCTGCCCATTGGCACCCAGCGCCTGATGACCCGTGGCTGGACCCGGGTAAAACTCGGCAAATAGACACCAGCGCGCCTGTCGGTGCGACACCCAATTCCGTTCACGCAGCGACTTACCAACGCGGCAGCCCCATGAACGGCTTCACCTGGCCTCCCTCGGTTAAGGTGACTCTTGGCGCCTTCGGGCGCTTTTTTTCTTTCAGCCCGCAAGCTTGAAGGCGTCAGTGATGCAGTACGCTGATCTAATCTACGCAGTGCATGACGGAGCAAAGATTTTTTACTGGTGAACCTTATTCCCCGATACCCGGTCGATACTTGCAACCTAAGCTATGTTTGCCGGTACCCGCGTCGACGGTGGTTACAGGTTGGCTGCAATTTTTGGAGAATGCCCCGATGATATCGACTCTACACATAGCCAGGCTTAAAGCATGGGGCGCCCATGGGTTTACCGCCACCGGCGTGGTCACCGCATTCCTGGCGACCATTGCCTTGTTCGAGGACCATCCCAAGGCCTGCCTGCTGTGGCTGGGGGTGGCGCTGATCGTCGATGGCGTCGACGGCTCGCTGGCGCGCAAGGTCAATGTCCAGACTGTCCTACCGGGTTTTGATGGCTCGGTGCTGGATCTGGTCATCGACTATCTGACCTATGTATTCATCCCCGCCCTGTTCATCTATTGGTATATCGAGCTGCCGGGCTACACGCCGCTGTTGACGGTATCGGTGATCCTGGTCTCTTCGCTGTTTTGCTTCTGCAACGTCAATATGAAGAGCAAGGACAACTACTTCCAGGGCTTCCCCGCCGCCTGGAATGTGGTCGCCCTGTGCCTCTTCATCATCTCCCCGCCGCCCTGGATCACTTTGCTGAGCATTATCGGGCTGGCGCTATTGACCGTGAGCCGGATGAAATTCCTCCACCCCTTCCGAGTCCGTCGGTTCATGCCGATCAACATCGCCGTGACCGCCGTCTGGTTGCTGTGCAGCCTGTCGCTGGTGCTCAACCATCCAGGCAAAGACCCGATGGTGATGGGGCTGTGGCTGGCGATGTCCGCGTATTTTCTGGGCATCTGCATCTGGCGCACTTCCCTGGAGTGGTTCGACAGGTTACGCGCACAATAAAGCGTTGCGGTTGGCGAGGACTTGGTGCCTCGCCAGGTTGGACATAACTGTCGTCGCCTGGCCCTATCTGTCAGGCCGCCTTCCCTGTAGGAGCGAGCTTGCTCGCGATAGACGTTAACGATAACGCGTGTGTTCTGAATAAACGCGCCGCCCTTAAGTCCATCGCGAGCAAGCTCGCTCCTACAGAGACCTTATTTCCTAAATTACTGGCATTAAGGCAAGCCCGCTCCAACAAGATAAAGATCAAAAGATCGCAGCTTTCGGCAACTACCACGGTCAACTTTTGTTCGGGGGAAGACCAACGGTCCTGCATCCAGTTAGGGATCTATCATGATTCTTGGCAGCACAACTCCCCTTTTCAAGCCGCCACATTGGAGAGTTTCACGGGTCGGTGTCTGAAAACTCCGTGAGAATCCATGTCGCAAGCGCCATATCACTCTGTTCCATACCACGGAAGCTCATCACGCCAAGCGCAACTTCCAGAAACGCACCTCGATGATCGCCATCACTGGCGACAAAGGCAGCCGCATCATCCCGGGCCCGCAGCAACACTTTAAGGTCTCGATCCTCGAACAGATCCGACGTGCCATCGGACGTCCACTGGGACACATATATGGACGGAAAAAACGTAAAGACAGTGCCGATGGTGGACAGCGCTTTCTCATCAGGAATAGCCGGACTGCCCAATGCCAATGAGTGATACGAACCGAAAAGCAGCATCAATATAAGAATGCTGCCATATCGAATTTTTCTTGTGCAGGCCATCAACGTCGATTTAAGACTATAGGCACATCGAAACTTCGGTGGAAGTGCTGCAATTTCACCTTGAAACGCCGTAAAAATTCTGCCGCCTGCATGTGACCACCAAATACAATTAATAGTTATTACGCTCAAAATACCCCCACTCTGCGTTGGTATTGGTTATCGGATCCGGGCGAGCGACAGATGAGCCGCCACAACCGACCAGCGCCGCGCTCAACAGCCAGATGAGGCAGTACTTAGGCTTCACCGAGCAATTCCCATAAGACTTTTTCTTCGGCGACCGTAATTTTGTCGGAGAGCAAGAAACGGGTGTGGCGACTCTGGACTCTCTGCGTTGGCATGATTTCGCCCTGCTCGAAACGGCGAATGGCGCCTCCTTCGAGGCGTGACAGCGACGGGTGGGCGATCCGGGCGGCCTGCCAATAACCCGTCTGCGTGCAGGCTTGGCCGCTGTTACAGATCGGCACGGGAAAGGTGGCCTTGAGGAAGGCGGATGAGCCTGGCATCGGTCGGCCAGTGGTCGGCTCGAGGACCTTGGCCTTTGCCAGTTGGTTGATTAGAGCCTCACTGGGTTTCTGTGGCGGGACATTGGCCTGACGCGCTTCCAGCCATTGGAGCTTGCCGTCCCATGGCGGAAGTTGGGCTGGTGGCAGCGGGAGGATCTCGTTGATCTCGGGGATTTTGGGGTGGGCGTAGGAGTAGTTCGCGAGCACCCTCCAGATCTTTTTATAACGTTCGGCGCGTTCGAGATCCTCCTGCTGGCCGAGGTAGTACAGTTCATCAGTGGACGGCGGCGCGCGAAAACCCTTCGACAACCGGGAAGCGGCACTTTCGTTGCCGGCAGCCACGCCCATCTGCAAGACCTCAATGGCTTCATTGTATTTTTTATCGTCCTGAAGATAGATCGACAGCATGACGGCGGCTCTGCCCTGTCCTTGCTCAGCGGCACATCTGCGCATCTGCCGGGCAACGCCTGGGGCGATTTTTTTGGGCGCCAGCTTGTCGCCTACGTAGTATTGCGCCTCGGCATTGCCTTGGTCGGCGGCTTTACGGTAGTAGCGCAGCGCCATTTCCGGGTCCTGCTGTAGCCCGGCCGAGCCCTGCTGCAGGAAGATCCCGACGAAGTAGTAGCCCGTCGCCACACCCGCCTCGATCAGTTGCTGACTCAGACGCAGGTGCTCCTCGCCACGGAGCTTGAAATGGCCGCGCATCGCACCGTTCTGTAGATTGATATTGGCTTTGTAATGGCCGTTCTCGCTGGCAATGCGATACAGCCTCTCGATCTGAGCATCGACGGCCTTGTCCTGCTTGAGCTGGTTGTTCTTCTGTAACCAGCGTGCGTATTGGAACAGGACATCGGCTTCGGCGGTGGCCGCAGGAATTTTTTCGTGTGCGCAGGTGAAAGCCAGACTGGCCTTAATCTCGGTGAGCGGGTTCACATGGGGGTCCTTCTTCGTATAGGTAAAGGCGCTGCGGCTATCGCAGGCGGCCAGCAGCAGGCATGACAGCAGGAGGATCCGGCGCATCAGTCGAGGTCCTTCAAGGTTGCCTTGTCATAATAAAATTCAACTAGAGGGGCGTCGGGCACCTCCTCGTCGTTCTGGAGTTTTTTGTTTTTGTCGATGATCTCCTGCCAAGCGATGAATGCCTCCGCCGGATCATCCTGCGCCCCCTTCCCTGCCGAATGCAGCCCCCACAACCGCCGCCGCAGCGCCTGGGTCACACTCATCCACTCATGGGCAATATTCAGCTCGCTGTCGACCTGCATGCTGCGGGTGTTGATGTTGGCCGATCCGAGGGTGGTGAACACGTCGTTGACGATCATCAGCTTGGAGTGGATGTACACCGGCATCCATGGCTTACCCGCCGGCGAGTCGGGGGCGACCAGCGAGCACACGTGAACTTTCAGGCCGGGAATGTCCTTGTCCGGGATAATGGTGCTGTCCTTGATCTGCTGGATTTGCTGATCAAGCTCGGCCTGCCATTCGGCCAGTTCCCTCTGCCCGGGACGGTCGCGGGGCTCGGGGCGTGGCCGGGGTGGTGCGTCTTGTTTCACTTGCTCGATGCGCCGTAACTTCGTCACCTCGGGAATGGTCTCGGCACGCCCGAGGCTTTCGAGCATGCGTTGAGTATTGACGGTGCCCGCCCCGATGCCGTCGTCGGTGGCATTGGTGATCACGAACAGGTGCAAGGCGCCATGCAGGCCGGGGTCGCGGCCTTTGCGGGTCTGGACGAGCGCCGCCTGCTTGATGGCCGCGGCCAGGGGTGGCCAGCGGAAATACTGGTTTTCAATGTAGATGAACTGGGTCGCGTTGTTGACGGCCTTCAGGTAGAGCTGCTCGATATCGCGCTTGCCCGCTTGCGGCTGGGTGCGCAATAGCTGGGCCAACTGCCGGGTGGCGCCGGGGGCGCATTGAAGCTGCAGCCCCACGTGCATGGCCTGACGCGATGCGAGCAGGTCCTCGCCGGTGTCCTTGCGCCAGGCGGTGGCGAAGTTGTGGTGCAGGTGTTCCAGGATCGGACCGCTGACCTGGCTGGAAATATCCTGGCGCGGCGTAAAACCACGCGCGCCGCAGTCGGGTGCAGGCTTGCTGTCTTCGGAACGATTTAGTGCCGAATGGCCGTCGGTGTCCCAGTATTCGTCGAGCATGTTGTGGCCCATGACGAAGCCGACGGCGCGGTCCGGCAGTTCGTAGTCGACCAGCACGCTCTTTTGGTGGTGGCTCGGTGACCACCACTGCACGTAACGCGTGCTTCTGCTGATTTCCGGATCGAGACTTTGGTTTTTCACCTGATCGGCAACGTTGTCCCTTTCAGCCTTGCTGAAGCCGCGACTGACAAACAGGGGAATGCGATCGGCGCTCCGCTGAGCCGCCTTATTGCCCGCGACCGAACAGTCGGCAAACCACTGCCGATCAGAGGCGTATTGCTCCTGGGTGGAACTCTGCAGCGCCCGATTCTTGATCCGCAGCGAGCCTTTGCCGGGCAGGTTGGCCTCGCCCACCGCGCCGGCGGCATTGAACGGATACTCCCAGCCCAGCACGCGAACCTTGACGCCTTCCCGAGCCTTGGCCTTGAGCAGCTCGCCGATGCTCAGGGCCTTGCCGTTGCGGATGAAGTACATCGACGGCTGGAAGCCCCAGCAGATGATGTCGATGGATTTCGTGGCCCCGGCGATGGCCAGGTGCACGGCTTTGAAGGCTTCTTCGCCGTTGATCAAGGGTTGATAGGTGGCTGCCACCGGATGGTATTCGGTATGGCAGACGAACCAGGGTGAGCTGCAGGTTGCCTCCTGAGTGTGCTGGAGGGCGACCGGCACCACGATATTGCACTGCGTCATTGGGTTTTCCCTTCCTTGTCGCTGAGTCCTTCCAGCACCGCTTCGTACAAAGCGCGGTGATCCGTGTGCGCCGTGGGCTGGTTTACCTCGGCGTTGGTGTGTGAGGGGTGGTTATGCAGACCACGATTGGCCAGGTGCGCCTGCTCGGCATTGCGGTAGTCGGTGGGCAGCGGAATCTGGTAGGTCACGCCGTTAGCCATCTCCAGCCGGTAGCCCCGGGTCATGACCTGGTGGTCGATCAGCAGTTGTCCGGTGTCGTCCAGCACGCCTTGTTTGAGCAGCGCGCCATCGGCATAAAGCGTGTAAGGCATACCCGCCCAGCCTTTGCTGGAGGCATTGGGGGCTTGCGGGACGTTGAGCCGCAGCCTTTGTTTGGACAGGTTCTGCGGATAATCCGGATGCGTGGCCGTCATGCTGGCCGGGCCCCGGGCCTCGAAATGCGCGGACTTGATACTGTAGTCACCCGCTGTACCCGATCCGATGCTGTGCGGATCGAGGGTGATGTAACTGCCGCCGGCGTTGAGGGTGATTTTCTTCTTGGCGGTGATGTGGATTTCGTCTTCGGTACTGGTGATCTCCAGGCCATGGCGGGCCAGCAGTTCCAGTTTGTCGTTCTGTGCTTGCACGCTCACCGGTCCCTGGTTGGCGATCAACTTGATGCCGAGCTTGCGCACGAACAGGCTCAAGCCCTGCCCTACCCCCATGAACAGGCGCTTGACCACGCTGATGTCGGCCTCGGCACCGGCGTTGAGCATCAGGTTGTGTTTCGCCGCCAGTTGCAGATGCTTGCCGCTGCTCAGGGCGATGCCCTTGGGTGCGCTCAGCAGTAGTACCGCAGCGTTGAGTTCTTTGAGCTGATCTCGCATCAACGTCAGTTGCGCCTGCACATCGGCCGGCTCGGCCTGGCTCGCCTGGGCATCGACCGAGAGCTTTTGCAGTTGGTCGCCAGCCTGTTGCAAGCGGTCCAAGGCGGCGCTCATGTCGAGCACCTGGCCTTGAGCCTTAGGCTGCGCGTCGGCACTGATGAACAGGCCTTTCCCGGCACGAATCGCCCCCCAGTCATCCGTCCGCAGTTCAAAACCTTCACCACGCTTCTGCTTCTGCGCATCCACCACATGCCCCAGGTTCAACTGACTCTTGCCGCCGTACTCGGTGCTGAGCTTGATGTGTTCCTGGCCGCGGTTGTCCTCCATGCGCAGTTTGTTGTTGGCCGGGGTGCGCAGCACATTGCGCTTGTAGTTTTTCAGGGTGACGGGATCGGGGTGCTGGCTGTCGTGCAAGGCGTGGGCGATGTAGGGGCGGTCCGGGTCGCCCTGTTCGAAGGCCACTGCCACTTCGGTGCCGGCGATCAGGGGCAGGTGCAGGCCGTGGGTGTCGCCGGCGTAGGGCCGGGCCAGGCGCAGCCAGGCGCTTTCCCGGCCGGGGCGGACCACTGATCGCGGTCGAACAGGAACTGCACCCGGTAGCGTCCTTGCAGGTCGATTTCGGCGTAGGGATCATGAGCCTTCGGGCTGCTGACCCGGGCCGGCAGGGTGCCGGCGATTTGCGGTTTGGCCGGCAGCGGCGGGCGGAAGCACACGCTTTCCGAGTAGGGAATGGCCTCGAAGCTGGCTTCGAAACTGGCATCGCGGGCGGCGCAGGTGCTCAGCCGGGTGATCACTGCTCCGGGGGCGAAGGCTTGCGGCGCGCCGCCGGAGATTTTCAGCACCTGGCCGGGGGCCAGGCTGGCGCTGCTGCTGGTCCCGCTGAGTCGGGTCTGGTCGTTGAGGTAACGCTCGTGGCGCAGCCGTGCGTAGAAGTAGCCGCTTTCGCTGTGCAGGTCTTCGTAGTGTTGGTAGCGGTCGCCGAGCACGCGGTAGGGTTCGGCGTAGTGGTAGGCCTCGCCGTAAGTGGTTTTCGCGCCGCGGCTGTGGTCGATGTCGCCGTGGAGCCAGGCGTTGGCGTCGTTGGAGTGGTAGGCACGGATGTTGACGTGCTGTTCCACCACCTGGTGGTGGGTCTGCAGCTGCCACACCCCGTCCTGGCCGCTGCTCAGCCCGGCGGGTGGACGGTGCGGCAGCTCGAGGTCGAACTGGTAGGCCCGCTGGTCGTCGTGGAATTCCACCACGTCGATGTTCAGGCGTTCGTCGCTGGTGAAGCGATACCAGATGCCGACCTCGGCCAGCAGCCGGGCGATAAAAGCCAGGTCGCTTTCGCCGTATTGCATGACCTGTTCGCGTTTGGGGTATTCACGGTGCAGGTCGAAGAAGAAATCCTGGCCGCGGAAGTCGTGGCGGCTGCGCAGGATCTGGTCGACGATCTCCGGCACCGACTGGTGCTGGTAGAGGCGAAATTGCCGGCCACGGCCGAGCAGTACCAGGCGCGGCTCGAGGGTGATTTCGTAGCGGGCTTCGTCGCGGGAGCCGGACAGCCGCTTGAAGCCGGTAATTACCCCGTGCAGCGTGCGCAGCGGCTGGATCTTGGACGGGCTCAGGCCGAGGAACGGCAGCTTTTGCGCCGCGGCGTGCAGGCTGAAACGGGCGTCCTTGCCGAGCAGCTGTTCGGCGGCCAGGTCCTGCTGGGGGCAGGTGAATTCCACGCTGTAGTGGAACGGCTGGCTCAGGCATTCTTCGCCGTGGAAGGTCAGGACGTCGAGCGCTGCCTCGACATTGCGGACCCAGAGTTGATGCCGGCTGTGGTCGAAGAAAGTGCGCAGTGGGCTGGACATGTTCAGGCCTCCTTGGCGGCGGGCGACGCCACCCCCGGTGTATTTAATGAAGTGGCTTCGTCGCTGGCATTTGCAGACGCGAAAAAAACCCGACCAAAACGCTGTCGAAGCTGTTCGGGTTAATAGTGATCGGGCTTCTTTCGGAGAATGAACTCTGTTCTTTTACATAGCCGCGCCACTACCAAAAGTTGCCGGCCACAGCATTCAATCCATTTTTAAATACATGGGCAAAGTATCTACAGACAGGGACTGGTTGCTTCCCTACAACCAACAATGAATCATCTTCAGCAACCGTTCCACCCCCTTAAGTCTCATCAGGAGCGTTCCTATATCCTTCGCCGAATCAGCCTACAATCGGCGGCTAGTTGAAGAGGATGGCGCACTATTTTCGCGGGATCGCAGGAAGCCTGGGTACCGGCGAACAAGTCCGAAAACATTAAGTGGCCGTAACCGCAGAAATGGATAGATACAACGACCAAAAGCCAAGATCAAAAGATCGCAGCCTTCGGCAGCTCCTACAGTGGGATTGGGTACATCCGCAAGAGATAGGCCGGCTGTCAGGCCGTCATCGTCGGAACTCCGCCCGGAGCAAGCTTGCTCCTACATCCAATGGCGCCCCTCAGTCCGAAAACAAATCAAACATCAACTGACGAAGCCAGCGGTTGGCCGGGTCCTTGTGATATTTGGCGTGCCAGAAAAGATTGATCGCAATCTCCGGCAGCGCCACTGGGTGCGGTAGCGACGTCAGACCGAAAGGTTCTTCGCAGCAGGCGGCGAAGCGCTCAGGTACGGTCGCCAGCAGGTCGGTGCGTTGAAGAATGTGCCCGACCGCGACGAAATGCGGGACCTCCAGACGTACCGAGCGCTCGATGCCTTCCCGTGTCATGAAGGCATCGACTTCACCATGGCCGGTGTTGGCCGAGATCACCCTGACATGTCCGTACGAGCAGAACCGCTCCAGCGTCAAAGGCTCGCGCGTGGCCGGATGGTCCTTGCGGCACAGACACACATAGCGGTGGTGGAACAGTCGACGCTGGAAAAACCCCGCCTGCAGATGCGGCAGCAAGCCGACGGCCAAATCTACCGTGCCGCTCTGCAGGTCCTCCCTGAGGCTCATGGGATTTTCCCGTACGGTGCTGATCCTGCATTTGGGCGCCTGACTGGCCAATGCATCCATCAGCCGGGGGGTGAAATAGATCTCGCCGATATCGGTCATCGCCAGGGTGAACACCCGCTCGCTGGTCGAAGGGTCGAAGCTGTCCTGCCGGTTCAAGGCATCGCGTAACGTATGCAGCGCAAGGGCGACGGGTTCGGCCAGTTGCTCGGCATAGGGCGTGGGCTGCATGCCCTGGTAAGTGCGCACGAACAGCTCGTCCTGCAAAGCCAGGCGCAAGCGTTTGAGAGCGTTGCTTACTGCGGGCTGGGTGAGGCCCAGATTGTCCGCGGCGGTGGAGACTCTTCGGTCCCGCAGGAGCTGGTTGAACACCACCAGCAGATTCAAATCCAGATCACGCAGTTCCATGGGAGCTCCAATGCTGGCGTCTTCCAATGAGTAATATTCACACTGGCAATAACCTGTATGGGTTTCGACGTATTTATTAATAGTACTCGACCCGCGATGATCGGTCGTACAAAAACAACGCGACCACAGGTACCACAATGAATAACAACAGCAGCTCAGCCTTGCGTATCGGGATTGTTGGCGGCGGTATTTCCGGTGTCGCGCTCGCCCTGGATCTTTGCCGTCATCGCCATCTCGACGTTCAATTGTTCGAATCCGCTCCAGCCTTCGGTGAGGTCGGCGCAGGTGTTTCCTTCGGCGCCAACGCGGTTCGCGCGATTGCCGGCCTGGGTCTGGCCGAACCCTATCGGCAGATAGCCGACCGTACGCCGGAGCCCTGGCAGGACGTGTGGTTCGAGTGGCGTCGAAGCACCGATGCCCACTACCTCGGTGCCAGCGTGGCGCCGGGGGTGGGTCAGTCCTCGGTACATCGAGCGGACTTTCTGGATGCGCTGGCGAGTCTCCTTCCCGCCGGCATTGCCTGCTTCAACAAGCGCGCGGGCGCCGTCGAACAGCACGCAGGCGAAGCTCGAGTGCTGTTCACCGATGGCAGCGACTATCGCTGCGACCTGCTGATCGGCGCGGATGGGATCAAGTCGGCGTTAAGAGGCCATGTTCTGGAGGGGCTGGGTGCGCCACCCGCCGCGCCTCGCTTCAGCGGCACCTGCGCCTATCGCGGCATGATCAACAGCCAGCACTTGAGGGAAGCCTACCGCGCCCGGGGCATCGATGAGCATCTGATCGATGTGCCGCAGATGTACCTCGGACTGGACGGCCATATCCTCACCTTCCCGGTCAAACAGGGTCGAATCATCAACGTGGTCGCCTTCGTTTCCGACCGCAGCGAGCCGGACCCGGTCTGGTCCAAGGACGCTCCCTGGGTCCGCGAAACCAGTCAGCGCGAGATGCTCGACGCCTTCGCGGGCTGGGGCGACGCCGCGCGAATCTTGCTCGAATGCATTCCCGCGCCATCCTGTTGGGCGCTGCACGATCTGGCCGAACTGCCGGGTTACGTCCACGGCCGGATCGCGCTCATTGGCGATGCCGCCCATGCCACGCTACCGCATCAGGGGGCCGGTGCCGGACAAGGACTGGAAGACGCGTTTTTCCTGGCACGGCTGCTCGGCGACCCACGGTTGAGCAACGACAATCTGCACGCGATGCTCGCGGCCTACGACACGCTGCGCCGTCCACGCGCCTGCCGCGTACAGCGAACCTCACGGGAAGCCGGTGAGCTGTACGAACTACGCGATCCGGATGTCGGTGCGAATGAACACGCCCTGTCCTCAACCCTGGAAAGCCGCTTCGACTGGCTGTGGAATCACGATCTGGACGCAGACGTTGTCCGGGCTCGCGAGCTGCTGGGCTGGGAAGCCCTGTGCAGCAGTCACTGAAGGGGGTGTGTTCATCCGGCAACTCGTGGATGTACACGATCGGCGTAGGAGCTGGCGAAGCCTGCGATCTTTTGGCGGTACTGCACATTGCCCGCAAGCAAAATCAAAAGATCGCAGCCTGCGGCAGCTCCTACAGCCCAGCGGCCGTCACCGGGACTCCGTCGCCTTAGTCCCAGGCGTTATAACAATGACAAGAAGAGCCAAGCCATGCGTACTATCGACGTAAACGCCCTGATCGACGGGGCCCGCTTCAATTCGTTTCATGGGCGCCTGCTGTTCTGGTGCGCGCTGATCATCGTCTTCGACGGCTATGACCTGGTGATCTATGGCGTGGTGCTGCCCGCCTTGATGCAGGACTGGGGTCTCACCGCCGTGGAGGCCGGACTCCTGGGCAGCTGCGCACTGTTCGGCATGATGCTCGGGGCACTGTTCTTCGGCCCGCTGTCGGACCGCATAGGACGGCGCAAGACCATCATGACCTGCGTGATCCTGTTCAGCGGGTTCACCGTGATCAACGCTTTCGCGCGGACTCCCACGGAATTTGCCCTCTGTCGCTTCATCGCCGGGCTCGGCATCGGCGGCGTGATGCCCAATGTGGTGGCCCTGATGAACGAATACGCGCCCAAGAAAATGCGCAGCACTCTGGTGGCGGTGATGTTCAGCGGCTATTCCATAGGCGGGATGCTGTCGGCAGGTCTGGGCATGCTGCTGATGCCGCGCTGGGGTTGGCAGGCAGTGTTCATCGTGGCCGTCGTTCCGCTGCTGGTCTTGCCGCTGCTGGTTCGCCAACTGCCGGAATCCCTCAACTTCCTGCTGCGTGCAGGCCATGTCGACAAAGCCCGGGGGCTGCTACAAAAGGCGGCTCCAGACTACCAGCCACGACCCGATGATCAGCTCGGCCTCGCCAAAGGCCAGGCGAGCCACGTCTCGATCCTGCAGTTGTTACAGGATGGCCGCAAACTGAACACGCTGATGCTGTGGCTGGCCTTCTTCTGCTGCCTGCTGATGGTCTACGCCCTCAGTTCCTGGCTACCGAAACTGATGCATACGGCTGGCTACGGTCTGAATTCGAGCCTCGCTTTTCTGCTGGTGCTGAACTTCGGCGCCATATTCGGCGCCATTGGTGGTGGCTGGCTCGGCGACCGTGTCGGCATCGAACGGGTGCTGCTGGGGTTCTTTGCCCTGGGCGCACTTTCGCTGAGCCTGCTGGCACTCAAGTCGCCGGTATGGGTGCTGTACCTGCTGATCGCCATTGCCGGTGCCAGCACTATCGGCACCCAGATCCTGGCCAACGCCTGCGCCGTCCAATTCTATCCAGCCCATATCCGCTCGACAGGCCTTGGCTGGGCGATGGGAATCGGCCGCATAGGCGCAATCATCGGCCCGCTGCTCGGCGGCGCCCTGCATGCGGCGCAATTGCCGCTGCAGGTCAGCTTCCTGACATTTGCCGCTCCCGGGGTGGTCGGGGTTCTGGCGATACTGGTGTTCCTATTGCACCCGCCAGGTCGGCCAGCGCTGATCCGCCCCGCAGCGGTACTACCTCTGGAATCGTCCTCCGTCAACGAAGCTCGGTGACTCCGTCCGGCCCCCGGCTAATCCGGGGGTTGTGCCAACTCCGTCGCCTTTTGGCTGAAACCATGCAAACGCCAAAAACAGATCCTGCCTATTCCGAAAAAACTCGCCAAGGGCAAATGGTTACTGGTAGGCCGACAAGCGTTCCGTTTTTGATCTTTGCGCAGTGTGAGATCGGACTCGACAACGACTAAGCTTTTGAGATTGACCCGCGTCTCCCAAGGAGGTTTCCGTGAGCGTCGCTCCCCTGTCCGAACTCGATGCCGCTCTACCCGGTCTGGCCCGCAAGATCCGTGTGCTCGATGCCTTGGCCTGGCCGGCTGGGATCGAAGAGGTATTCCTGGCGCAATGGCGCGCCGGGCATGCCGAACTGCCCAAGGTCGAGCTGCGCCCGCGCGAGCACAGCGCCGACATCGCCGCCCTGGAAGCATTTATCGGCCGTTGCGATGAGGGGCATCCGGCCGGGCGCTACCTCGCCATGACAGCGCGCAGCTACGCGACGGCCGGGCGTATGCTGGGTGCCATCGGCACACCCGACTTCACCCAGTATTCTTCAGCGCTTTACCGACGCCCGGACTTCTACTACCCACGCCTGAAACTGAGCATGCTGGACGCGGCCCACTTCTTCCTCAAGACCACCGACGCCCTTCTGGGTGGTGCCCGGATTCCACCGAGCCAGGCCGAGATCCCGGCCGAGGCCTTCGCCGCCTGGATGCAGCCGGAACTGGATCGTTTCTTCGGCCCCGGGCGGATCACGGTGGTGCTCGAGCCGACCCTGGCCGCCAAGGCCATCGCCGGGGCGAGCCGCATCCGCCTGCGTGCCAGCGCCCTGTTCTCTGAACTGGACAAGAACCAGCTATTGCAACATGAGGCCTTCGTGCATGTCGCCACGGCACAAAATGGCGCGCTCCAACCCAACCTGAAAAGCCTTGGCCTGGGTGCACCACGCACGACCCAGACTCAGGAGGGCATCGCCACTCTGGCCGAGCTGTTCACCGGCAGCATGGACATCAACCGCCTGCGCCGCCTCGCCCTGCGCGTGCTCGCGGTCCAGCAGGCGCTGGATGGCGCCGATTTCATCCAGGTCTTCGAAAGTTTTCTCGCTGCCGGTCAGTCCCAGGAGGAGTCCTTCCGCTCGACTCAACGGGTTTTCCGCGGAGCCGACCTGCGCGGCGGTTCGGCATTCACCAAGGATGCCGCCTACCTGACCGGTTTGCTCGGCGTCCATACCCTGCTGCGCATCGCGATCCGCGACAACCGGCCGGAACTGGTGGCCTATCTGTTCGCCGGGCGCCTCAGCCTGGGTGATACCGTACGCCTGGCCCCACTCTTCGAGTCCGGCTGGCTGCAGGGGCCGGTCCATCTTCCGGCTTGGGCCGCCGATCTGCGTCGGCTCGCCGCCAACCTGGCTTTCTCTGCCTTTATCGCCCGGATCAAGCTGGATGTGCTCGATCTGGAGGTGCTCATGGCCTTCGCAGACGAGCATGAAGCCGATGCCAGCGCCTGAGCCTGAATTAACCTGATTCTGTCCTTCGACACCCCCACCTACCCGATCGGGTTATGGCGCGATTGTCGGCTCTGCTTGAGAGTGAGCGCAGCAGCTCGAACCGGGCCCGACAATAACCACAAGGTGGGACTGATATGCGCAAAATCCTCGCAGCAGTACTCAGCGCGGCACTGGCCGCACTCCCTGCGCTCAGCCATGGCACGGAGACAGCCGGCAATACCCTGCGGCTGTACAACTGGTCGGACTACATCGGCGAGCACACCATCGCCAACTTCGAAAAGGCCACCGGCATCAAGGTGACCTACGACACCTTCGACTCTTACGAAACCGTCCAGGGCAAGCTGCTGCCGGGGCGTTCCGGCTACGACCTGGTGGTGCTCAACGCCTCACTGGTGCCCCTGCTGATCAAGGCCAAGGTGTTCCAGCCACTGGACAAGACACAGCTACCCAGCTGGCGAAATCTAGACCCGCAAGTGCTCAAGAGCCTGGAAAACTACGACCCCGGCGTGACCTATTCGGCGCCCTACACCTGGGGCAGCAACGGCGTGACCTACAACGTCGACAAGATCAAGGAACGCATGCCGGATGCGCCCATCGGTTCGCTGGCGATGATCTTCGACCCGAAAGTCGTTGCGCGCTTCGCCGACTGTGGGGTGACCCTGCTCGATTCGCCAACCGACATTATCCCGCTGGCACTGACCTACCTCGGCCGTGACCCCAACAGCGCCGATCCGCAAGACCTCAAGGCCGCTCAAGAAGTGCTGATGGCGGTGCGTCCGTACATTCGCAAATTCGACTCGACCAGTTACCTGAACGGTCTGGCCAATGGTGATCTGTGCCTGTCCACCACCTGGTCCGGCGACTATGCCACCGCCCAGGCCCGCGCCGCAGAAGCCGGAGCGAAGACCCGGCTCGACTACTTCATTCCCAAGGAAGGTTCGCTGATATGGTTCGATGATTTCTACATTCCGGTCGACGCACCCAACGTCGCCAATGCCCACCGCTTCATCGAGTACCTGTTGCAGCCGCAGGTTATCGCCGAGGTCAGCGACTACATCCGTTATGCCAACAGCAACAAGGCGGCGACCGCACTGGTCAGCGCCGAGGTTCGCGACAACCCGGCGATCTACCCGGACGCGCAAACCCTGCAGCGCTTGTTCACCCAGAAGACTCAACCCCAGGCCAGCGTGCGCTTGATCACCCGCACCTGGAACACGGTGAAGACCGGTAAATGATGCCGCCCCCTGCCCCGCCAGATATCCACCCTACAGTGATGCCGAAGGTGAAGCTTATGCCAACTCAATCTCCAGCGTTCTTCGCGCAATTGGACCAGGACCAACTGGTCGCCGCCGACAAAGCCCATTACATGCACGGCTTCCACATGTTCGACGAACACCGTGAGCAAGGCTCGTTGAACATTGCCGCAGGCGATGGCGCCTATATCTACGACACTGCCGGCACTCGCTACCTCGACGCCGTCGGCGGCATGTGGTGTACCAATATCGGCCTGGGTCGCGAGGAAATGGCCGAGGCCATCGCCAATCAGGTACGCCAGCTGGCCTACTCCAACCCGTTCTGCGACATGGCCAACGTCAGTGCCATCCAGCTCTGCGAGAAGCTCGCCAGCCTGGCCCCCGGCGATCTCGACCATGTGTTCCTCACCACCGGTGGTTCGACGGCGGTGGACACCGCCTATCGACTGGTCCAGTTCTACCAGAACAGCCGAGGCAAACACCAAAAGAAACACGTCATCTCGCGGCTCAACGCCTATCACGGCTCGACCTTCCTGACCATGTCGATCGGCAACAAGGCCGCTGACCGCGCGCCTGAATTCGACTTTATGAGCGATCTGTTCCATCACGTCTCCTGCCCCAACTACTACCGGGCGCCGAACGGCATGAGTGAAGCGGACTTCCTCGACTTCCTGGTCAATGAGTTCGAAGACAAGATCCTCACCATCGGCGCCGAGAATGTCGCGGCGTTCTTTGCCGAGCCGGTCATGGGCTCGGGCGGCGTGATCATCCCGCCAGAGGGTTATCACCGGCGGATGTGGGAAGTCTGCCAGCGC
Source organism: Pseudomonas sp. LBUM1658 (assembly GCF_059716055.1). NCBI lineage: Bacteria > Pseudomonadati > Pseudomonadota > Gammaproteobacteria > Pseudomonadales > Pseudomonadaceae > Pseudomonas > Pseudomonas sp. LBUM1658. The sequence continues at coordinate 3,334,015 of NZ_CP166798.1, read as the reverse complement.
TACGACATGCTGTATGTCGCCGACGAAGTAGTGACCTCGTTCGGGCGTCTGGGCAGTTTCTTCGCCTCCAAAGAAGTGTTCGGTATGCAACCGGACATTATCACCACCGCCAAGGGCCTGACCTCGGGCTACCTGCCGCTGGGCGCCTGCATTTTCTCCGAGGGTATCTGGCAGGTGATCGCCGAGCCGGGCAAAGGCCGCTGCTTCACCCATGGCTTTACCTACAGCGGGCATCCGGTGAGCTGTATTGCGGCACTGAAGAACATTGAAATCATCGAGCGGGAAAACCTCCTGGCTCACGTCGAGGAGGTCGGCAGCTATCTGGAGCAGCGCCTGCAGACCCTGGCCCACCTGCCGCTGGTGGGCAACGTGCGCTGCAAACGGCTGATGGCCTGCATCGAGTTCGTCGCCGACAAACAGACCAAGGCACTGTTCCCGGAGGCGCTGAACATCGGTGAGAAAATCCACCTGCGGGCGCAAGCCAAGGGTTTACTGGTGCGGCCGATCGGCCACCTGAATGTAATGTCGCCACCCCTGATCATCACCCACGCACAGATCGACGAAGTGGTCCGGACCCTGGGCGAATGCATCCTGGAGACTGCCGATGAACTCCAGCGCAGCGGCCAGTACCAGGGCCAATGAATAGCCCGCAATACGGGGCTGAAAAACCTGCCCCACGGCTTCTCGGCATTTTGCCTGCAAGGTGCCCGGCGAGTAGACTGCCGGGCATGACCGAGTCCCTGAAAAATACTCCCGGCGCTCCCTCGTTCCAGGCCTTGCAGACCTGGAACGAGGGACTGGCCAAAGCCTTCATGGCGCTGGACGACAGCGTCTTTCTCGAAGCGTTGGCAGCCGCCCTCAACGGTTTGACGCCCATCGAGTCGATGATGATCAGCCTCGAACGCAAAGGCCTTCCCCCGCAGTTGCTGCATCAACGGGGTATCCCGGGCGATCACCGCGACGACATCATCAACCGCTACTTCTCCCGTGGTTACCTGCTGGACCCGTTCTGCCTGGCGGTGGAAAACGGCCTTGCCGAAGGCTTCTACCACCTCTCGGAAATTGCCCCGGATGACTTTTTCAGCAGCGAGTACTACAAGACTTACTACCTCAAGAGCGGCGCCGTGGAAGACTGCTACTACATCGTCGATCTCGACCCGCAGAGCAAGATTTCATTGTCGATGTTCCAGGGCCTGAGCACCACGCCCTTCAGCGCCGAACAACTGGCACTGATGCGCGCCGTAGAGCCCATGGTCCGCGAGCTGCTGCGCCGTTTCGGCACCAGCGGCGGCCTGCGGCAGCTGTTTACCGAGATTGACCGCAACACCCTGCCCGCGACGCCCCAATCCAGCCTCAATCAACAGATCGAAGCCGCCTTCATGAATTTCGGCAGCCCGCTGCTGACCGTGCGCGAACGGGAAATCGCCCACCTGATCCTGCGTGGCCACTCGGTAAAATCCACCGCACGGGTGCTGAATATCTCCCCGGAAACCGTGCGCATGCACCGCAAGAACCTCTACACCAAACTTGAAATCAGCTCCCAGGCGGAATTGTTCGCGTTGTTTATCGATTGGTTGACACACAGCCGGGACAACCGGGTGGTCTGACACGATCGGTTGCGGGCATCGCGCAGATCATTCTGCCGATCACGGTCGGCGTAGGAGCTGGCGCAGCCTGCGATCTTTTGGCGGTTCTGCAGATTGCCGGGAATCAAGATCAAAAGATCGCAGCCTGCGGCAGCTCCTACGGGGGATTGTGTATTCGGCAGATCTATGCCGAACACGGTCATCGCGGGCATCGCGCAGACCTTTCTGCCAAACACGGGGGATTGTGTGAATCCGGCAGGTCTTTGGCGAAGAACGACCGTTGGTCATTCGCACCACACCTGACACTCGGGCATTGGACAATGTTAGCCAACGACGCAAAGCGGGAGTCACGCCATGATCGCCAGGAAAACCAGCGCGCTGATGCTGTCCGGGCTGCTTTCAGCAATCTGTATTTCAATCTGTGCGGGAGTTGAGGCTGTCGCACCAAGCGCCTCCAGCGGCAACCGCCCCGCTGCCAGTGGCTCGGTCATGCCACCAGCAACCCATCTGAACCCGACGTGGGGTACGGCTGCGGACCCTGACGACAGCCGTCGCACGGGTACCTCCAGCAACCCCAGGTCCTCCAACAGCGGTGTCGACTCAATGCGCAATGGCACCGGCACTTCCACCGGACCCGGCACAGGCGGGGGCACGGGCGGTGCAGGTGGTGGAACCGGCAGGGCTGGGGGCGGAGTTGGCGGGTAACTGAGGCAGCAGCAAAATGAGCCGCGAAAGAATAATCGGGGTTGTTCGAGGTCAGGCTTCGGGATCTTCCAGCCGAGTGCTGATCGCTTCTTCAAGCGCCTGGGAATGGGCGGTGTCCGCCAGCGCCTTGAGCTCCACCCAGCCTGGTGCGTCGATCACATCAGCCTTGAGTAGCTGTTCGGCCAGGTTCAACAGTGCAGTGTGATACGCATCCGGTGAATCGGTGCGATAGGTGGTGTCGTCAAGCAACTCATACCAGGCTTGCAGCGTCTTTTCGTCGCTCATCGCTGATCCTCACCACTTCTACATTTCCGGTTGCTTCGCCCAGGGCTTCAAGAAGCTCTTGGGTATGGTTTATCGACTCGCGTATTTCGTCGAACGCGTGATCCAGTGCCTGTCCGCCATCCTTTGCCGGCCCTCCGCTCAGGGTGCGTCGAATGACCAGTTCATCGTGCTTGAATTCGCACACATGGGCGCGCAACGCCATGAGCCGCAGGGATAATTGTGAAAGATGGTGGCGACGTCGTTGAACCATGTTGGTGCTCCTGACGAAAGTCTCTAGATATTGAGAGTTATTTTGCCATCAGACGTTCAGTATCACGGACCAAAGGTGTCAGCCATCAAGCACGGTCTGCCTCATAGGCGATGATCGAGATCTTGCCGTTGCGCTCGATAATCGCAAATTTGATCTGCTCAATAGTTTCCAGACCCTGACTGGAGCGGGCCGCTTCGAGAATATCGGATTCGACCAATCGCGCTTTGTACAGGCGCTTGCGCAGTAACTGGCCGTTCTCGACAACAATCGTCGGTTCTCCATCAATCAGTCGCGAGGTCCGGGGCGAACGTTGCTTGAGCAACGACAGACCGACATCAATCGCGATCAGCGTAATGATCACCAACAACGCATTGGTCAACGAAAAGTCATCGCCCAGCAATGCTTGCTGCGTTGCCTCGCCGATGATCAGCAGCAGGAGGAAATCGAAGGTGGTCAGCTCGGCCAGTGAGCGACGCCCGGCAATCTTGAACAGCACCATCAGCGCGAGATAGATAGCGACAGCCCGCCATACCGAATCCATAGGTCACCTAAGGGTAAATGAACTGATCGAGGTCAAGCGGCTCGGCACCCGCAGCCAGCACACGAGTGTGGTAGAAGCCCAGACCGTCACTGCGCAGGGTCAGGTAAATCCTTGCAAGGCCCCCTGCGTCGGTCTTCAGCAAGAACTTTATCCCCTGCCCGGCGCTGCTTGAGCGCAATGGCTGTGGCTGCAGTGTTTCAATACTGAAACCCTGAAATACATTACCCCCCAGTTCGAGCTCGATCGGTGTGTCGGGTGGCGCCTTGACCTGGATGATCATCGGGCTGGTCGAACCATTGCGATGGAACAACTCGTATTGCACGCTGATGCGCCCGTCAGCACTCAGGGTCTGCCGCGAACTGAGCGGCCCTCTGGAAAACAGTCCGAGTAAAGCCAGCATCACCACCAGCAGCATCAAGTACCAACCCCAACGCTCCAAACGCCAGACCTTGAGCTGAAACTTCATGTCTTCCCGGATCGGATACTCACGGCTGTGAAAATCGTCATGCTGTGGCTTTTCCATCATCAGCCCCCGCCCTTATCCGCGTTCGCCGTTGAGCGCCAAACGGTGAAAAACCGGCAGTTGGTCCAGGACATGCTCAGAGGCCCACAACTGAACCTCTTCCCGGGAACCGAAAAAACGCCGTGTGCGGGTAAATACCGCGCTCTCGCCACTCAGGGCGAAGGCCCAGGCGAAACAGACGGTTCCGGCCGCGATGCCATCGACGTCGTCCGGGCCGAGAATGCCGGTGGTAGCCACCGCTACGGTGGCCGTGCTGTCGCGCAGGGCTCCAAGGGCCATTTCCCGTGCGACCTCACAACTGGTCAGATTGAAGGTAGCGATGGTCGCGGGATTGACGCCGAGCAAGCGCTGCTTGGCTGCTGGCGAATAGACCACATAACCACTTTCGATCAGGTCGCCGCTGCCCGGTACCTCGGCCAGCAAGGTGACGATTTTTCCGGCGGTACAAGATTCCGCGGTAGTCAATACCAGGGAATGCTCGCGCAGGTATTCAACGACTGCTTCTGCACAGGTCATAAGTGCTGGCCCCTGTCACAAGATTGAGATCCTGAAGGGTTGACCGCTGACTGAGGTATTCATTCAGTCGCAAAACCTTGGGTCCTGCTGGCGCTGATCCCGGCGGTGTGACTGTTCTGGTTCAACGTGCTGACACCCGAGTATCTGCGTACGCCTATGGGTTAGCCGCGCAATAACAATTGATCGACCACCCGCGCCAGCGCGGCCGAAGTCAACAGCCCGGCAGACTGTGCCTGGTCGAAGCAGTGCAATTGCCGATCGGCGCTGCTGCCCTCCTCCAGGATCTGTCGGGCCTGATCGAACACCCGGGTCTCACCCAGTTGCTCGGCGGTGGCGAGAAAGGTTTCCTGCGCCCAATCCAGCCATTGCCCGGCCGACAGCATTAGCGAACTTCCCTCGCGAATAAAGTGGCCATGAATGCCAAACCGTTTGGCGCGCCAGCGGTTTTCCTTGAGGATCCATTGCGAAGTCTGGCTATAGCCCGCCCCCGGTCGCGGCGTGGCAATGGCCTGGCCGACCATGATCCGGAACAGCGAGGCGATGCATAAGGCATCACTCAGCCGCGGACAGGCATCGGTCATGCGCAGCTCAAGCGTCGGATAACGTGCCGCAGGCCGCAGGCCCCACCAGCATTCCCCTGGAGTGCTGATCGAGCCGGTTTGCAGCAATAGCTGCAGGTAGTCACGGTAAGCCTGTTCATTCTCGAAGTATTCCGGCACCCCCATTCGCGGCCACTCGTCGCACGCCACCTGGCGATAACTCATGAATCCGCTCGGGGCACCGTCCCAGAACGGCGAAGAGCTGCTCAACGCCAACAACAGTGGCAACCAGGGCAGCACCTGGTTCATCACGCAGATACGGTCGAGCCGGTCCGGCACCTCGACATGCACGTGCAGGCCGCACAGCACGCTGCGTTGCGCCACAAGCTGGAAATCCCTGAACAGCTTGCGGAAATGCTCCTGGTCGGTGGCCTGTTGCAAGCGCCAGTCCGCCAGCGGATGGCTGCCGGCACAGAGCAGGCCCAAGTCGTTGTTTTCAAGAATCTGCACCAGGCTGCCGCGAGCGTTCGTCAGATACTCGTTGGCCTGGGACAGATCGGTAAAGACCGGTGACGCGACCTCGATCTGACCCTGGAACATCTCGAAGGCGAAATGGCTGCCCAGCGCCGTCTGGCACTCGGCAATCAGCTGCCGGGGCGGCTGGCTGAGCATGGTGCGCGTCGCCAGATCGGTGATGAGGTATTCCTCTTCGATCCCGAAGTTCAAGGTCATGGTCATAACCGCCTGCGCAGATTCAAAGGCTGCGCGTCACGATCAACGCGACCACGGCAATCCGTTCCACCCGCTGGTAGCCGGGCGTCAACAGTTCCTCGCCGAACACGTCCGGATCCAGCTCGCGGTAAGTCCAGGCATGGACCGCTGACGCCAGCCGGGGGCGCAAGGCTTCGAGAAAAGGATCGCGGCCCTCGACCATGGCCACTCCGGTGTACAGCACCAGGGACCCGCCCGGCGCCAGGCGCGGCAATGCCTCTTCGACAATCCGCAACGACAGCTCCGCGCCGAGGGCACCGCCGCCATGACGATAGGCCCGCTGCGCCGGATCCTGCATATAGGGCGGATTGGCAACGATCAGGTCGAATTCGCCGTCCACGCCGTCCAGTACGTCACTGGCACTGATACTGACATTTGCTACATCGGCCAATGCCGCGTTGACGGCGGTCATGCGCAACGCCAGCGGGTTGATATCCACCGCCAGCACCTGGGCGTCGCGACGGGCCCGGCCAATCAGGATGGCGCCAACGCCGGCCCCGCAACCGATATCGACGGCCCGGCGGATGGCGCCGTAGTCATGTTGCAGGTGCGATCTGATCAGCTGCGCAAAACGGTAGCTGTCCGGGCCGAAAAACACTGCATCGCTGGCGGTGGTCGGGAAGCCCGAGTGCACGAACAGCAGATCTTCCAGGCTCGACCAGCGCACGCTGCTGTGCATCAGCCCATCGCGCGGTTCGACAATACCGGCCTGTTGCATCTGCTGCAGTTCGGCGCCCGACAACAGTCCGGGGGCAAACGGTCGCGACCAGCCAAAGACATCGCGCAGGGATTTCGCCCGTTGATTGGCGGCTCGCCCATTGACCCGCTGGTGGGTCAGCGGTGTGCCGGTGATGAAGTGATAGCCGTCCGCTTGCAAGCGGCGGCCCAGGTGCAACAGCGCCAGGTCGGCGCTGCACAGTGGTGCTGGCTGATCCATGCAGAGCTCCTAGCGAAGACTGGACTTGAGTTCGCCAAACAGCCGTGTGGCCAGTAGCCCGGCGGGATGGGAATGACGTTGCGGCGACAGCCAGGGAATCAACAGCTCCAATTGTCTGTCGGCACTGCATCCGGCCAACGCAGCTTGCAGCTGCCGGATGTCCGGGTCGTCTTCTACCTGGGCCATTGACCCATCACGTTCACGCCAGTTCGGCGCAGAGCGGTTTGCGGCTTGCCAGTCGCCAGCGATCCAGTCGTGCAACAGCTGTTTTTCATAAGGGCTGAACACCCCGAACATCGCTGCGCCGCAACCTTCAATCAACTTCCAGAATCGACTGGCCTGGGGGTCCTGATGACGTTTGATCCAGCCCTGGCTCTCCAGCATTGCCAGGAATGCTGGCAGTTGCCCCGGGACCGCCAGCCATTGGTTGACGGTCTTGCCGGCAAATCGGCAGAAATCCGAGTGCATGTGCTGGCCGAACGGCCGTTTGCGTTCGAGCATCTCCAGTACTTCGCGCTGCAGATCGAAAGACTGGATCACCGCGTTTGAACCCAGGCCGAGGTCGTTGAGCCGATAGCCCAAGGCCACTCGCCGGTAGAAGTCTTCCCGTCCGGCTTCAACCGGCAGCAGTTGCAACAGCGACTGCACCGCCTTGTGGGCATGGCCGCTGCTGGCATTGTCGATGGTCACATGCAGGGTGAAGTAATAGGGGTCGATGCCCAACTCTCGAAGTTCATACCCGCTGATCAGCAAATGCAGCGGCAGTTGTTCGTAACCGAGGTTGTAGCCGATGACCTCGGGCAAGAATTCGTCGGCGCATTGACCCAGGGCCAATTGCACGGTGCCTTGCAGATAATGAGGGTCCTGGGCGCAGGCATTGGCGTCCAGGCCGTGCTCGGCAAGCAGCTTGCGGTAGATCAGCACATGATTCTGCGCTGGGTTACCTTCCCCCAACTCTTCCAGATAGGTGCGCAGCAGGTTGTCGAATCGCTGATCGCGCCACTGCCGCAACAGCCCATGGAGCCAGGCGCCATCCACCAGTTTGGTCGGCGCAACCGCCTGCAGGAAATACAGGGCATGGGCCTTGTTGCTGAAGAAACGCCGCGAACCACCGGCCTTGCGCCCTTGCAGATACTCGGCGTACTGGCGAGCGACACTGGCGCTGTGTTGTTCGACCCAAGCCTGCAGCGCCTGCGGATCCGCGGGTAGATCATCGGGCAAAGTTTCAGCGGCCCGTAACTGTTGTTGAAGAAAAGTCCTGGCAATCTCGCGTTTGTCGAGTTCGTCCGGTCCATACAGCAATTCATCGTAGCGCTGGCGAACAGCTCCCGATGGCAGAGTTGGCTGAAAGTTGGCCGCATTCAACTCCAGTGTCGTCAGCGCGGTCATGGCCTACCTCTCATGTTCTGACTGTCCATGTTCTGGTTGATCGTCGACACGTCTCTATTGCAAAAGAGCGAAATCCTGAAGGGAAAATTCATTCCGACTTTCAAACCACCGGACAAACGGCAGCGGCGCGATGGCCAGCGCCATTTGAACCAAGCACGGTGCAGGCCCCTCGAATAGTCATGGAGCAGCAGCCGGATGGTCGCTTCGGGTGCGCAGCCAACACGGCGGGAATCGAACATGAGTTTCATCCTATGGGTGGCTGTTTTAGGTACCGTATTGCTGACCCTGGCGCTGACCTCGTCCTATCTGCGCTGGTTGCCGGTCACTACCTCGGCGGTGTGCCTGGCGCTGGGAGTGGCCATTGGTCCGTCGGCGCTGGGTCTGCTGCAGCTGAATATCGACGGCGCTTCCGTGTGGATGGAGCATCTGACGGAAGTCGCGGTGCTGTTCTCGCTATTCGTCAGCGGCCTGAAACTGCGCCTGCCGCTGACCCACCGGACCTGGCGCGTAGCATTCGGCCTGGCCGGCCCGGTGATGCTCTTGAGTATCTGCGGGCTATGCCTGGTTCTGCATCTGCTGTTCGGGCTGTCATGGGGGATGGCGCTGCTGATCGGCGCCATCCTCGCACCCACCGACCCGGTGCTCGCCGGGCTGGTTCAAGTCAGCGATGCGGGGGATTACGACCGGGTGCGCTTCGGCCTGTCGGGCGAAGCCGGGCTCAATGACGGTATCGCCTTTCCCTTTGTGATCCTCGGTTTACTGGTCCTGCAACAGGATGGCCCCAGCAGCGCCTGGCTTACCGACTGGGCCTTGTACAGTTTGCTGTGGGCGGTGCCTGCCGGGCTGCTCATCGGCTACTGGATGGGCAAAGGCCTTGGCCACATGACCCTGCTGATGCGCATCAAGAATGCCGACAGCACCCTCTCCCCCAATGACTACCTGACCCTGGCACTGATCGCCCTGGCCTACGTCGTGGCCGAATCGATTCACGGTTACGGCTTTCTATCAGTGTTCGCCGCCGGGTTGGGCTTGCGCCAGGCTGAAGTCAAATCCAGCGGCGGCTCGCAAACCCCGGCCGAACACCTGGCGCAACCGGTGGTCGGCCACCTGAATGTCGAACCGGAGCAAGCCGTGCATGGCGATATTGAGAACCTTGAGGACAGCCAGGTAGCCGCCGGCATCATGATGGGCGACATGCTGGCGTTCGGCAGCCTGGTGGAGCGCTCCATGGAGGTGTTCCTGGTGACCTTGCTCGGTGTGGTGCTGGCCACCCATTGGGACTGGCGGGCCCTGGGCATAGGCTTTGCCTTGTTTTGCGTGATCCGTCCGCTCTGCGTGCTGGCCATGCCCTGGGGCAAGCTGCTGGACCGCCATCAGCGCCTGTTGATTGGCTGGTTCGGCATTCGCGGTATCGGTAGCCTCTATTATCTGTTTTACGCCTTGAATCACGACCTTGGGCAATCCCAGGCAATCATCTGCACGGACCTGACCTTATCGGTCATAACCCTGAGCATCCTGGTTCATGGCGTCAGCACTCAGCCGATGCTGACGCGCTACGAGCGACGGCGCTCAGCTCGGCTGACCTGAGCCATCCTTGCCGGCAATGTCTGGATCATCCGGGTCGGCCTCGGCTTCGGCTTCGTCGATTCGCACGCCACTCTCCGGCATATCCTCCTCTTCGAGCTCGACCCGGGTTTTCTTGCGCTCCGGGTCCCTTGGATCGATCGGAGCCGACAGCGGATATTCCGGCGTTGTGTCCGTATCAGGACGTTTTGATCGGCTGGTCATGGAGCACCTCGCTTAAGACCTTGAAGTTCAGGTCATGCTGTTTTGAGAGTAGAACCTGAGCGCCGTTCGGTTCAAAAGACCACCAGTCATCGGACAATGCCGGTTAAGGAAATGAGGTCTCTGTAGGAGCGAGCTTGCTCGCGATGGACTCAAGGGCGGCGCGTTCATTCAGAAAACACGCGTTATCGTTAACGTCCTTCGCGAGCAAGCTCGCTCCTACACTGGCATCAGGATAATTTCGAGGGAACGGCCATGCACCGAGGTGGTCTGGAGTAAAGAATCGTCAGGAAACTTGCGCATGGACTATCTGGATTGGGTGCAATGGCCAGCCATGGTCGTCACCGTACTCGCCGCGTGGCTGATCGGCTCGCGCCAACCGCAGCGCCGAGTCAGTGGCTTCAGCTGTTTTATCGCGAGCAATATCCTGTGGGTGATCTGGGGCTATCACACCGATGCCTATGCCTTGATCCTGCTGCAGTTCTGCTTGTGCGCGATGAATATGCGCGGGTTCAAAAAGAACACCGAGCCTGAGGGCTCGGCTTGAACAGCGTTAACTGAGCATCTGGCTCAAGGCCGCGCGAAGCTTTCCGGGCTTGACCGGTTTGTTTAACAGCGGCGCGCCGAGCTTTTGCAACGAGCGTCGACACTGATCGCTGCGGTCAGCGGTGATCATGATCGCCGGAATGGGTTGTGCGAAATGTTCGCGCAGGCGCCTGACCACCTCGCAACCAATAACCCCATGATCCAGGTGAAAGTCCGCCAGAATCAGTTCCGGTGCCCGGCCTTGCAAGGCTTGCAGGGCGCCGACTTCATCAGTGGCGGTGACCACCTCGCAGCCCCACTGCCCGAGCAATGCGCTCATGCTTTCGAGAATGCTCAGTTCGTTGTCCAGCACCAGCAGGCGGCGGCCCGGCAAGGGGTTGCCGGTAATCAGTTGCGGCGCCGCCTGGCTGATGGGCAGCGGCACCTCGCGGGAAATCGGCACCTCGATGCTGAACATCGAACCCCGTCCAGGCCGCGAGATCACCTGGACCCGATAGCCGAGGATTTTCGCGATCCGCTCGACAATCGCCAGGCCCAGCCCCACACCCTTGCGATCGGCGGCGCGACCGACGTCGAGTTGGTTGAACTCGAGAAAAATCGAATCCAGCCGGTCGGCGGCAATACCACGACCGGTGTCCCAGACCTCAAGCCGCAAGAACTCGCCGCGGCGTCTGGCCCCCAGCAAAATGCTGCCCTCGATGGTGTAGCGACAGGCATTGCTGAGAAAGTTGCGCAGGATCCGGGTCATCAGGCGCAAGTCAGTGTGCACGGCAAAATTGCCAACCCGCGCCCGCAGATTCAGCCCCGCCGCCTGGGCCACCGACTGGAACTCCGAGACCAGTGGCGCAAGCAATTCGTCCAGCCGGTACAAGGCGATGTCCGGTTTGACCGCGGCCTGATCGAGCTTGGAGATATCCAGCAGGTCGGTGAGCAAATCTTCCGCGCCTTCCAGGGCTTGATGGGTGCGCTCGACCAGTACCTGCTCGACGTCGGGCAAGGACCGCTCGCGCAAGGTGGAGATCAACAAGCGTGCGGCGTTCAACGGCTGCAGCAAGTCATGGCTGGCGGCGGCGAGGTATTTGTCCTTGCTGCGATTGGCCGCCTGGGCCGCATCCCGGGCCTGACGCAAGGCTTGCTCGACCTGTTCGCGCTGGGCGATCTGCTGCTGCAGGTTACGGTTGGCTTCCAACAACTCATCGGTGCGGGCCGCGACCCGTTGTTCCAGCTCATCGTTGAGTTGCTGCAAACGTTGCTGGGCCAGTTTGCGCTCTGTGATATCGGTGACGAAGCCTTCCACCAGCCCATCCTGATCGGGTTTGAGCAGCAGGTTCATCAGCACATCGAGACAACTGCCGTCCTTGCGCCGCAGCCGGGTTTCATAACCGAGCAGGCTGCGCTGGCTCTGCAGCTTCTCGCCGATCGCCTGCAACTCGCCAGCGCCACCGACAAACAGATTGCCGGCCAGGCCAGTCAGGGAAAACAGCACTTCCTGGGGTGTTTCATAACCGAGCATCCGCGCCAGTGCCGGGTTGGCGGCGCGCATACCCTCTTGCAGGCTGGCCTGGAAAATCCCGTGCACCGCATGCTCGAACAGCCATTTGTAGCGGTTGCGCTCGGTTTCCAGGTCTTCGAGACGCGCCGCCAGCTCGGGATAATGGCTCTTGCGCGCAGAAAGGCTGCCCAGCCCCAGCAGACCGGCCAAGGCCCGCTGTTGCTCTTCAGAGGGCTTCGCCATAGACGACCTCGACGTCACGTTGGCTCGACTCGCGCGGATTGGTGAGGATGCACGGGTCGTGCATGGCGTGCTGCGAGAGGAATGGAATATCGGCCATGCTGACACCATGCAGGCCGAGGGTTTCATGGAAACCGATGGAGTGCTTGAGGGCGATCAGGTGCTCCACCAACCGTCCGCAGATCTGCCGGTGATTGAGTCCCCGACAGTCGATGCCAAACGTCTCGGCAATCACCTTGAACCGGTCGGGCGCCGAGTTGTAATTGAACGCCACCACGTGCTCGACCAGCACCGCGTTGCACAAGCCATGGGGCAGATCGAGAAAACCGCCGAGGCTGTGGGACATGGCGTGCACCGCGCCGAGAATCGCGTTGGAAAACGCCAGCCCGGCCTGCATGCTGCCGAGCATGATTTTTTCCCGCAGGACGATGTCGTTGGGGTTGGCGATCATTTGCACCAGGTTGCCATTGATCAGGCGCATCGCCTCCAGTGCATGGGGATCGGTCAACGGCCCGTGGCCCGTGGAGACGAAGGCCTCGATGGCATGCACCAACGCGTCGATACCGGTGCAGGCGGACAGGAACGGGTCCATGCTCAGGGTGGTTTCCGGGTCGATCAACGACACGTCCGGCACCACCGCCTTGCTGACGATGGAGAACTTCATCCGTTCCTGCTGATTGGAAATAATCACGAATTGCGAGACGTCGGCCGAGGTGCCGGCGGTGGTTGGAATCAGAATCAGTGGTGGGCTCGGCACCCGAATGGTGTCCACGCCTTCGAATTCGAGGATGTTGCGCCCGTGGGCGACCACGATGCCGATGCCTTTACCGCAGTCCATCGGGCTGCCGCCGCCGACGGCGACTATCACATCACAGTGGTTTTCCCGGTACATCTCGGCCCCGAGCATCACCTCCTCCACCCGTGGATTGGGCGAGACGGCGCTGTACAAGCAGTATTCGATGCCCTGGGCCTGCAAACTGGCCTCGACATCGGCGACCCAACCGGCGGCAATCACCCCGGGATCGCTGACAATCAGGACCTTGCGGGCACCGAAGGTTTTGGCACAGTTGCCGACGTTATGCCGGCAGCCGGCGCCGAAAATGATTTCAGGTGAGACGAATTTGCGCAGTTGACTGAAGTTAGGGCTCATGGAAAGCCTTTTCTTATTGTTCGGGAGATAAAAGCCAGCCTAAAGCATCCAGTTACGAATGCAATCAGACTAATGGGCTAGCGCTTGTAGCCGCCATAGGTGATTCGGGTGCCGAAAAACGCCCCTTGCAGCAGCAACCCGCAGGCCGCCACATCGATCAGCAAGCAGATCAGGATCAGACCCTGACCGCTATCGGACAGGCCGGCGATCAGCAGCTTTACACTCATCGCGCACCAGACCAGCGTCGTGCGCACTCCATGCCGGGCGGCGAGCCGGACATCGTTGCTACCGGTCTCGGACAGATGGATGTATTCCATCAGCCCCGTCATCAGTGCCAACACCCCAGTCACCACACCGGCGGCGCTGGCACCCAGCGCCAGCCCCCACCACAGTGGCGCGGCGGACCACAGCGCAACCCCATCAAAGAACGGCACGCTGAGCCAGAACACCAGCGGGAAATGCACCAGCATCGGATGCAGGGGAAGACCCAAAAAATGTCGGGGCCAGCGCATGGTGCCACCCTCCCTCGGGACAAGCTATTAGAAGGCTAGTCGAGCCAAAGGCATTTGCGCCGACGACCGGAGAACCCTGGAACTGCTGGCGCCGGGCGGGCGTCTACACTGATGGAGGCAGCAGAACTGCGACGGACTCCGCATCCAGACACCTCTGAAGCATTGACCGGCCCAGCCTATGCAGAACACACCGCCAGCACCGATGTTTGATTACCACGATCTGTTCGAACGCGCCCCGATCGGCTATGTACTGCTGGAAGCCTCGGGACGCATTTGCAAGATCAACCAGACCGGTGCCGCGCTCTTGGGTTGGGATGCCACCTGGCTGACAGGTGAATCGTTCGCGCGCTGGGTGGTGAGCGCCGACAAATCGCGGTTTCATGCGCATCTGAGCAAACTCGGCAGCCTTGGCGGCTGCGTCAGTCAGAAGTTGCGGGTCAAGAACCGCCAGGGACGGATTGCCACGCTGTGGCTCAAAAGCGACAGAGAACCCAACAGCAACGGCCCCCTGGAGCATTTTCGCACCGCGATGATCGACGTCTCGGGCGAACAGGAGTCCGAGCGAAAACTGCGCAGCCTGCAATCGCAGCTCACCCGGCTCGCCCGCCTGAACACCGCGGGTGAGCTGGCCTCCAGCCTGGCCCACGAACTGAATCAACCGCTGGGGACTGTGGTGCTCAGCTGTGAAGCGGCATTGCGGCTGTTGACCGCGGATGCTACCCAGGCGCCCGAATTCATCGAAGCCCTGACTCAGGCCCGAGAGGCCGCGGCATTTGCCAGCGAGGTGGTTCGCCACCTGCGCGGCTTTTTGCAGAACAACGGCGAGCTGGCCACTGAATGCGAGTTTTTTTCGCTGATCCAGGAGGTGTCGATGCTGATCGAGGTCGATGCCAGGGACAGCGATATCGACCTGCAACTCGATATCCAGCGAGGAATGCCGTACGTGCGGGTCGATGTGGTGCAGATTGGCCAGGTGCTGGTGAACCTGGCCCACAACAGTATCGAAGCCATGCGCGAACAGGGCGGCATCGGCCATCGATTGACGATCAAGGCGCAGGTACAGCCCTCGGGGCAGATTCAGGTCAGCGTGGCCGACACCGGGCCGGGCCTGGACCATAAAGAGCTCGAGCGCATTTTCAGTCCGTTTTACACCACCAAGAGCCACGGCATGGGCCTGGGGCTGTCCATCAGTCGCACGATTATCGAGGCCCATGGCGGAGCGCTTTGGGCCGATGCCAGATCCACCGCCGGGGCAACGGTGCATTTCACCCTGCCGACACTTCAAGGTAATGGCCATGACGACTGAGCAGGTCATACACGTGGTGGATGATGACCGGCTGTTTCTCGCCGCTCTTGAGCGCACCCTCGGATCCACCGGTCTGGAGGTCCGCACCTACATCTGCGCGAAAACCTTTCTCGACAGCTTCGACCCACAGCAGCCCGGATGCCTGATCACCGATCTGCGCATGCCGGACACCAGCGGCCTGGACTTGCAGAAACGCCTGAAAGAATTGCAGATACGAATGCCGATCATTTTCATCAGCGGTCATGCCAATGCCAGTACCGCGGTGGCCGCACTCAAGTGTGGCGCGGTGGATTTCCTGGAAAAGCCTTTCAGCGAAAAAGACCTGCTGGCCAGCGTCCATCAAGCCCTGGACAAAGACCTCGACGACCGCCGGCTGGCCCGCGAACAGGCGCTGGTGCAGCGGCGCTACAGCAACCTGTCGCCCCGTGAGCAGCAAGTCTTCGCGCTGGTGGTGTCGGACCTGCCCAACAAGAAAATCGCCCGGGAACTGATGATCAGCCCGCGCACCGTCGAACACCATCGCGAGCACCTGATGCTCAAGATGCAGGCTCACTCCACCGCCGAACTCATCACCATGGCGGTGCTTTGCGGTATTCACCAATTGCGTTTGTAAACACCTCTCCCCCCGTAGCAGCTGCCCCTCTCCCCCGTTCTCAGCATCTGATAGGTAGCAATACCTAGGTAGTCACACGCTTGGTCAGGCTTCATGGCTTGGGATACAAAGCTAGCTGAGTAGCCCGGTCTGATGACGGCCCTGCTTTACGCATCGACCGAACCCTGCAAGGCATGCATACATGCGATCAGGAGGCAGACCATGGCCGATATGCCCAGCGTCCCCTACGGACGCAAGACGCAACGCAAACCCGACCTTAAAGAAGTCCACATCATCTGGATCAACGATGGCATGAGCTGCGACGGCGATTCGATCTCGATCACCGCCGCCACCCTGCCCAGCATCGAAGACGTGGTGTTGGGAGCGATTCCGGGCCTGCCCAAGGTCCATTTGCACAACCCTGACCTGTGTTATGAGGTCGGTGAGGAATTGATGCAGTACTGGCACCAGGCCGCGCGTGGCGAGATCGATTTCGTGCTGGTGATGGAAGGCTCGATCCCCAACGAAAACCTCAGCGGTGAAGGTTACTGGGCCTACATGGGCAACGACCCGCAGACCGGCGAACCGATCACTATTCCCGAATGGCTCGACCGCCTGTCTCCCAAGGCCCTGGCGGTGGTGGCCTGCGGCACCTGCGCGACCTACGGCGGCATCCACGCGATGCAGGGCAACGTCACCGGGTGCATGGGCGTCAACGACTACCTGGGCTGGAACTGGAAGTCCAAGGCCGGATTGCCGGTGGTGAATGTGCCGGGCTGCCCGGTGCAGCCGGACAACTTCATGGAGACGCTGCTGTACCTGCTGCGCCAACTCGCCGGCGTCGCGCCGATGATCCCGCTGGACGATGCCGGGCGTCCGACCTGGCTGTTCGGCAAGACGGTGCACGAAGGCTGCGACCGCGCCGGCTACTACGAACAGGGTAATTTCGCCAAGGAATATGGCCAGCCGCAGTGCATCGTCAAACTCGGCTGCTGGGGGCCGGTGGTGCAGTGCAATGTGCCCAAACGCGGCTGGATGGATGGCATCGGCGGTTGCCCGAATGTCGGTGGCATCTGTATCGGTTGCACCATGCCCGGCTTCCCCGACAAGTTCATGCCGTTCATGGATGAGCCGCCGGGCGCGGTGTTTTCCTCCAATTTCGTCCGGCCCTACGGCAAGTTGGTCAAATGGTTGCGCGGTTTCACCAACGACACCCTCAACAAAGAACCTAAATGGCGGCATAACCGGCCGGAACTGACTACCGATCCACCTCCTGAAATTCGTCGCTAGATGGCCAACCGTATTGAGCCAGGAGGAATACCCCATGGCGATCACCGAGAAAGACGTCACCACCCAGCCCAAGGACGCCACCGAGAAACAGCCCGGCAAACTGGTTGCGATGAACTGGGACCCGATCACCCGGATCGTCGGCAGCCTGGGTATCTACACCAAGATCGATTTCGAAAACCGCGAAGTCGCCGAGTGCCACAGCACCTCTTCGATCTTTCGCGGCTATTCGGTGTTCATGAAGGGTAAGGACCCGCGTGACGCGCACTTCATCACCAGCCGCATTTGCGGCATCTGTGGCGACAACCACTGCGTGTGCTCGGTCTATGCGCAGAACATGGCCTATGGCATCCGCCCTCCGGCCATCGCCGAATGGATCATCAACCTGGGCGAAGCGGCCGAATACATGTTCGACCACAACATCTTCCAGGACAATCTGTTGATGGTCGACTTTTGCGCGAGGATGGTCCAGGAGACCAACCCGGGCGTCTGGGAGCAGGCACAACATACCCCGGCGCCGAATGCCGACAAGCACGGCTACAAGACCATCGCCGACATCATGACCGCGCTCAATCCGTTCGAAGGCGAGTTCTATCGCGAGACGCTGATGGTCTCGCGCTACACCCGGGAAATGATTTGCTTGATGGAGGGGCGTCATGTGCACCCTTCGACCATCTACCCCGGTGGTGTCGGCACCGTGCCGACGGTGCAGCTGTTCACCGACTACCTGACCCGGCTGATGAAGTACTGCGAGTTCATGAAGCGGTGTCTGCCGCTGCATGACGACATCTTCGACTTCTTCTACGAAGCCCTGCCCGGTTACGAGGAAGTCGGCCGGCGACGCATCCTGCTCGGGTGCTGGGGCGCGTTCAACGACCCCGACCATTGCGATTATCAGTACCGGCATATGACCAGCTGGGGCCGAGCCATGTTCGTCACCCCGGGTGTGGTGGTCGACGGCGAGCTGGTGACCACCGATCTGGTGGAGATCAACCTGCAGATGCGCATCCTGCTCGGCAGTTCCTACTACGAGAGTTGGGAAAAACGCCAGCGGTTGGTAGAGCGAGATCCCCTGGGCAACGTGGTGGATATCAACCATCCCTGGAACCAGACCACCGTCCCGCGTCCGCAGAAACGCAACTTTGACGACAAGTATTCCTGGGTCATGTCGCCACGCTGGCTGGACAAACGCACCGGCGATCACCTGGCCCTCGATACCGGCGGCGGCGCGCTGGCCCGGCTATGGGCCACGGCACTGGCCGGGCTGGTCGATATCGGCTACATCAAGTCCACCGGCCATAGCGTCAGGATGTACCTGCCGCAAACCGCGCTCAAACCCGAAGTGGAGTTCGAGTGGCACATACCCCAATGGAGCAACGCCATCGAGCGCGATCGCGCCCGGACCTACTTCCAGGTCTACGCCGCGTGCTGCGCCCTGCACTTTGTCGAGAAAGCCCTGGGCGAGTTGCAGGCCGGCAATACCCGCACCTGGACCGACTTCAAGGTCCCCGATGAGGCCATCGGTTGCGGCTTCCACGAAGCGGTCCGCGGGGTGCTGTCCCATCACCTGGTGATCAAGAACGGCAAGATCGCCAACTACCACCCCTACCCGCCTACCCCCTGGAATGCCAGCCCTCGGGATATCTACGGTACCCCCGGGCCTTACGAGGACGCGGTGCAGAACACGCCGATATTCGAGGAGAACGGACCGGATAACTTCAAGGGCATCGACATCATGCGCGCGGTGCGCAGCTTCGACCCCTGCCTGCCCTGCGGCGTGCATATGTACCTGGGTAACGGCAAGACCCTGAAGACCATTCACGCGCCGGGCAATTGCGGGATCGGGCAGCCGATCGATGGCGATGACGAGGACAAGACATCATGAGCGGATACCGTCAGCAGGAACTGGATGAGCAAGTGGAACGCTTGCAAGAACTGCTGGGCGCGTTGGACGAGCTGGCAGACCCAGCCGCCAGAAACGCCGCCCGGGAACTGCTGCGGGTGGTGATTCGCCTGCACAGCCTGGGCCTGGCGGACCTGCTGGAGATAGTTCAGGAAGCTGGCAGCCAGCCGGCAGACACGTTGTTGCCGCGTTTCACCGCCAATCCCCGAGTGCGTGGCCTGTTGCTGCTGCACGACCTTCACCCGGAGGACCTGCCGACCCGCACGCGCAAGGCGGTCGAGCGCCTGCACCCGCACCTGGGAGTGAAAAATGTCCGCGCCGAGCTGGTCGCAGTGGAAGGCAATCGGGTGCGGATCAGCGTCAGCGCCAGCGACCCGAACGGCGTGCTGCCGACGGCCGAGCTGCTGCGCCAGGAGATCGAGCAAGTGCTGCTGGAAATGATCCCCGATGCCGACGAGTTGGTGATCGAAGGTTTGGACACCCTGACCGCCCGTGCCGGGTTTGTCCCGCTGGTGTGGGTAACCCAACCGGTGGAGGCTGAGAAATGAATGGGCAGCCGGGCGAGCCGCTCTATTGTGGGAGCGGGCTTGCTCGCGATGGGCGTTAACGATAACGCGGGCTTTCTGAATGAACGCGCCGCCCTTGAGCCCATCGCGAGCAAGCCCGCTCCCACAGGGTTCTGAATGGACGCGGGGCCCTTGGGTCCATCGCGAGCAAGCTCGCTCCTACAGGGGGGGCAGCGTTCGTTAACTGAGTGGAATGAGGACCGAGCAATGACCGAGACCAGCGTAGCGCAACCGGATGCCTGGGTGGCTTCGCTCAAAGGCTTTCTGGGCCTCGAGCGCAAGCCGGTCGAGCACTGCGAGCTGTGCTACGCCGAGATCGAGTCCGAGCATGATCACCTGATCGAGCCCGACACCCGACGCCTGCTCTGCGCCTGCCAGGCCTGCGCCCTGTTATTCGACAGCCCCGAAGCCCGCCGCTACCGCCGAGTACCCCGCGAGGTGAAACGGCTGCAGGGTTTCGACCTCAGCGACGCGCAGTGGGATGCCTTGTTGATTCCGATCAATCTGGCGTTTTTCGTCCGCAGCTCAACCCAGGGCCGGGTACTGGCCCTGTACCCCGGCCCTGCCGGTGCCACCGAGTCGCAGCTGGCGCTGCAAACCTGGGACGATCTGGCCAGCGCCAATCCGCTGCTCAAGGCGCTGCAGCCGGATGTCGAAGCCCTGCTGGTTAACCGGATGGACGGTGCCCGCGAGTATTACCGCCTGCCTATTGACCGTTGTTATGAGTTGGTCGGGCTGATTCGCCGCCACTGGCACGGCCTGTCCGGCGGTCAGGACGTGCGGGCGGCGCAACTGCGGTTCTTCGAGCAACTGCGGGGCGAGACCGGTGCGGGAGGCCAAGGCGATGCCTGAACTCACTATCAGCGTCCAGGGTGCTACGCCGGACAGATACTCGGCCGCCCCAACCCTGAACTTCGAACTGCTTATTCGCCAGCGCGGGCGACCGGTGCCGATCCAGAGTATTTCCTTGCAATGCCAGATCCGCATCGAGACCAGCAAACGCCACTACGATCCGGCGGAGCAGGCACGCCTGAGCGACCTGTTCGGCGAACCCTCGCGCTGGGGCCAGACCCTGCACAGCATGCTCTGGACTCATGCCAGCGTGGTAGTCCCGGGGTTTTCCGGCGAACGCAGTCAAGTCAACCTGCCGGTGCCCTGCAGTTTCGACTTCAACCTCGCCGCGACCAAGTATTTCCATGGCCTCGATCAAGGGCTGGTGCCGTTGCTGCTTCTGTATTCTGGAAGCGTGTTCTATCGCGACGACGAGGGCGCGCTGGCGATGGCCCTGATCTCCTGGAATGAAGAAGCCCGATACGCCCTGCCGGTCGAAATCTGGAAGCAGATGATGGACCTTTACTACCCCAACCAGAGCTGGCTGTGCGTCAACCGCCAGGTGTTCGAAGCGCTGTACGACTACAAGCGTCGCTATGGCCACCCGGGTTTCGATGAAGCCCTGCTCAGCCTGCTGGCCGACGTCAAGAGGGCTGCCTCATGAACCTGACCCAGGTACAACCGGTGGTCGATGCCGTCCTTTATGAAGGCTATATCCTCTATCCCTACCGCTCCACCACCGCGAAGAACCGCCAGCGCTGGACCTTCGGCGGCATCTATCCGAAGGTCTGGTTCGACGCCACCGAGGGCGGCGAACCCTGGCAGATGCAGACCCAGTGCCTGGTCGAAGGACCACCCGCTGCGCGCCTGGAGGTGCGGGTGCGCTTCCTGCAGCCGCTGGCCCGTGAGGTCGGCGAGCTGCTATCGCCATTGCCTGCCTGGCCAGAAGACCTGGAAGGTTTGAGCCGGGCGCAGTGGAATCCAGTGCCCTCACTGACCCTGGGTGACCGGCAGTTTCATTGCTGGCAGGAAGCCGTGGAGCGCGATCTGCCAGTGGCAGACTGCTCATTGAGCGAACTGCTGCACAGCCCTCGAAGTGTATCTTTCGCCTTCGAAGGTCGCCGGGAACTGGAACCGCTGCGTAATGACGGGGCTGTTCGCGGCGTGCTGCTGCGCAATCAGCGCGCAATCCAGGGGCGTGTCGAGCTGAAGCTGGAACCCATGGGCGCACAGGCCTATCGCCTGACGGTGCGCATTGAAAATCACACCCGGATGGACCCCGCCAGCGTGACCGACCGTGAACAGGCAAGTCTCTACAGTTTCGCCTCCACCCATACCATTCTCGCGGCGCAGGACGCAGGTTTTATCAGCCTGATGGACCCGCCTGCCGCGCTCAAGGACGCAGCGGCAGATTGCGACAATCAAGGCACGTATCCGGTGCTGATTGGTCAGCCGGGCGCCCGCGACATCCTGCTGTCTTCGCCGATCATTCTCTACGACTACCCGCAAGTCGCGCCGGAAAGCCTCGGCGAGTTTTTCGACTCCAGCGAAATCGATGAAATTCTCAGCCTGCGCATTCTGGCCATGACCGATGCGGAAAAGCGCGAGATGGCCGCCCTCGACCCGCGCACCGCGGCGTTGCTGGCACGCACCGAAGCCCTGGATAGCGACAGTTTCATGCGCCTGCATGGCGTGTTGCGTGATCCTCTGGCCGAGTCCGTTGCGCTGCAGCCTGAGCCAAGCGGTCCAAGCCTGGCATACGACAGCAACGGCGGCACGGCACTGCGAGTCGGTGATCGGGTGCGCCTGCAACCCAAGGGTGGCGGCGACGCCATGGACCTGGTGCTGGCTGGCAAAACCGCGGTGATCGAGGCCATCGAACGCGACTTCGAGGACCGGCTGCATGTGGCAGTGACCATCGACGACGATCCCGGTCGCGAGTGGGGCCTGCAGCGGATGCCCGGGCACCGGTTCTTCTTCTCGCCGGAGGAGATCCAGCCGCTGGAGTCCCCAACCCACGGGGGAACGCCACGATGAAAATCCTGGTCGCGGGAATCGGCAATATCTTCATGGGCGATGACGGTTTTGGCTGCGAGGTCGCCGACCGACTGAGTCAGCGCCAAGTGCCGGCCGGGGTCGACGTGGTGGACTTCGGCATCCGCGGCCTGGACTTGAGCTATGCGCTGATGGACGGCTACGAAGTGGTGATCCTGATCGACACCGTGGACCGTGGCGAGGCGCCGGGCACCCTGTATCTGATCGAGCCCGAGATCGGTGACGCCGCAGCACCGGCCCGGGGCGAACAGCTGATGGCGCCCCACGGCATGGACCCGGCCAGCGTGCTGCGCTTCATTGCCGCGCTCGATCAGCGGCGCCCGCGAGTGTTGATGGTCTGCTGTCAGCCAGCCTTCCTCGGTGGAGAACAGGGGCATATGGGCTTGAGCAAAGAGGTCGCCAAGTCCGTTGAAAAGGCGGTAACCGAGGTTCTCGGTTTGGTCGACGAGTTACTGGCATGAGTGCAACAGGAGCCTGCAAGCTCCGGGAGGATCGCTATGAGTGGCTGGACGATTTTCTGGATTTTTCTGTTGGTGGTGATCGTCGTTCTGGTGGTGGTGAATTTCCACGACATCAAACGCTATTTCAAAATCCGCAATATGTGATCTCGAGTACCGGCGTTGGTCTGGGAGATGGTTATGGTGATGGCATGCGAACGGCTTGACCAGGCTTCGCGTACAGCGGCAGGCACCGGCGAAGCGATTCGTGTCAGAGGCTTGGTGCAAGGCGTGGGTTTTCGGCCCACTGTCTGGCGCCTGGCCCGCGATTGCGGGCTGTGCGGAGACGTCTGCAACGACGCCGAAGGGGTGCTGATTCGCATCTGGGGCGCACGTGCGGCCCGCGAACGGTTTCTCGCCCGCCTGCGCGCCGAAGCCCCGCCGCTATCGCGGATCGACTCACTGGAGTCCACGGCGCTGAGCGGTCAGGCGCCAGTGACGGATTTTCGCATTGTCAAAAGCTCCGGCGGCCGGGTGCACACCGCAATAGTTGCCGACGCCGCGACCTGTGCGGCCTGTTTGAGCGAGGTGTTTGACCCCGTCAATCGTCGTTACCGTTACGCCTTCACCAATTGCACCCATTGCGGGCCGCGGATGTCGATTGTCCGTGCCATCCCTTATGACCGCGGCAATACCAGCATGGCTGCATTCACGCTGTGCCCGGCCTGTCTGCGCGAATATCGGGATCCCGCCGACCGGCGCTTCCATGCTCAACCCAATGCCTGCCCGAATTGCGGGCCGCGGCTATGGCTCGAAGCTGCCAGCGGATCCGCGGTCGATTGCAGCGGTGATCCACTCAAAGCGACCCAGCGCTTGCTCAAGGCCGGGCACATCGTGGCCATCAAGGGCATTGGCGGCGTGCATCTGGCTTGCGATGCCTCGAATGCCAGCGCCGTGGATCGACTGCGCCAACGCAAGCGCCGTGAGCACAAACCTTTCGCCCTGATGGCCCGTGATACGGCGATGATCCGCCGCTATTGCAGCCTGGACCCGGAACAATTCGCGCTGCTGCAGGAGCCGGCCGCGCCCATTGTGCTGCTGACCATCGACGGCCCGGAACACCTGGCCGATGGCGTGGCGCCCCGGCAATGCTGCTACGGTTTCATGCTGCCCTACTCGCCCCTGCACCATTTGCTGATGGCCGGCCTGAAGACGCCAATCGTGCTCACCAGCGGCAACCGCAGCGAAGAACCGCAGTGCATTGGCAACGACGAGGCCCGCGAACGCCTGGGCGATATCGCTGACGCGCTGCTGCTGCATGATCGGGAGATCGTTAACCGGCTGGACGACTCGGTGGCCCGGTTGGTGGCTGGCAGCCCTGCCCTGCTGCGTCGCGCTCGTGGTTATGCGCCGACGCCGCTGCGCTTGCCCGCGGGTTTTCGCGCCGCGCCAGCGGTCCTGGCCTTGGGTGGCGAACTGAAGAACAGTTTCTGCCTGATCAAGGACGGTCAGGCGATCCTCTCCCAGCACCTGGGCGATCTGGCCAACGCCAGTGCCAATGCCGCCAGCCGCCAGACCCTGGCGCTGTACCAGCAGCTGTTCGAGTTCCAGCCTCAGGTGCTGGCGATTGATTGCCATCCCGACTACCTGCCGAGCAAGTTCGGCCGCGCTTGGGCCGCGGAAAATGGCCTGGTGCTGGTCGAGGTTCAGCATCACCACGCACATATCGCCGCCTGCCTGGCCGATAACGCTGTCGAGTTGAACGCGCCGCCGGTGCTCGGCATTGCGCTGGACGGCACCGGCTATGGCGATGACGGCAGCCTGTGGGGCGGTGAGTTTTTGCTGGCTGACTACCGTGGCTATCGACGCCTGGCCAGCCTGGCGAAGGTCGCCATGCCTGGCGGCGAAGTGGCCATCGAGCAACCCTGGCGCATGGCCTATGCCCACCTGCGGCGCACCGCGCAATGGCCAACGTTGGTCAAGCAGTTCGGCGAACTGGCGTATTTCCAGACGCTGGCGGACAAACCCCTGGCGACCTTGGACGGCATGCTCGCATCGGGCTTCAACAGCCCCCTGAGCAGCTCCTGCGGACGCCTGTTCGACGCGGTTGCGGCGGTCATCGGCCTGTGCCAACAGGTTAGCTACGAGGGTCAGGCGGCGATCGAGCTGGAGGCCGCCGTCGATGCCTCGGCGCTGTCAGACCACCAGGGTTATCCCTTTGCGATTGTGTTGGACAACGGCTTTCCACGCCTGGAGCCGCAACCGATGTGGCGGGCGCTATTGACTGACCTGCGCGCAGGTATGGCGCCGGGGGTGATAGCGGCGCGCTTCCATGTCGGCCTGGCGCAAGCCGTGGTGCAGATGGTCGAGTACCTGGGGCAACTGCATGGCGACCTCTGGTCCGGACGCATCGCGCTGTCGGGCGGGGTATTGCAGAACGCGGTACTGACCCGCGAGCTGATCCAGCGCCTTGAATTCCGTGGCTTGCAGGTGCTGCGCCACGCACGGGTGCCGGCCAACGACGGCGGGCTGAGCCTGGGCCAGGCGGCAGTCGCCACGGCGCAAACCCTCGCGGCACCAGAGGAGCGGCAACCATGTGCGTAGGCATCCCCGGACAAATCGTCGAGATCGTCGATGCGGCGACCGACACCGCCACCGTGGAGATCGGTGGCATCCGTCGCGCGATCAATATTTCTTGCGTGGTCGGCGACGGTCGCAGCCACGCCGATTGCCTCGGCGAGTGGGTACTGGTGCATGTCGGCTTTGCCATGAGCCGGATCGATGAACACGAGGCGCTCAAGACCCTCGAACTGCTGCAGGCACTGGGTGAAATGGCCGAAGAGATGCGTCTGATGCAGGACAACCGATAGGGAGGCACGACCATGTCCCAAGGTGATAGCCCACTGCGTGGCTTGTACCCGTTCTTGCACGGCGACAAGCAAGAGGTCGGCGCGCTCGATGCGGCGCTGCTCGAATCCGTGCAGCAAAAGGCCGCCCATAGCGTCGAGGTCAAACAGCGATTTTTTGCCGAAAACGCCGAAGCGGTGGTGGCGACGGCCCGGGCCATCGCCGCGGTGTATCGCCAGGGTGGGCGCATGTTGTCGATGGGCAACGGCGGCTCTTCCTGCGACGCCGCGCATTTCGCCGTGGAGTTCCTGCACCCGATCACCGCCGGCCGGCCGGCCCTGACCGCCACCAACCTGGCGGCCGATCAGGCGATGATGACCGCGGTGGGTAACGACGTCGGCTTCGATCACATCTTCGTCCGCCAACTCATTGCGCTGGGAAGGCCCGGGGACGGCCTGGTGGGATTTTCCACCAGTGGCAACTCGGGCAATCTGCTCAAGGCCTATGCCAAGGCCCGGGAAATGGGCATGACCACCATCGGCCTGGCCGGCGGCGACGGTGGAGCAATGGCTCGCTCAGCTGATCTCGATCATTGCCTGGTGGTGCCCACCGACAGCATCCACCGGATCCAGGAAGTGCATGTCGCCACCTACCACATTCTCTGGGACCTGGTGCACACCCTGCTCGCCGATGAGCGCGGCGGCCTGGAGGCCCGGCCATGAAATTCGTCGATGAGTTCCGCGACCCGGTCAAGGCCCGGGTGCTGGTGAAGCAGATCGAGAAACTGGTGCTGCGCATACCGGTGTGCCGCACGCGCCCGCTGCAACTGATGGAAGTCTGCGGCGGGCACACCCACTCGATCTTCAAGTACGGCATCGAGCAGATGCTGCCTGACGCCATCGAATTGGTGCATGGCCCCGGCTGCCCGGTGTGCGTGCTGCCCATGGGCCGGGTCGATGACTGCGTGGCGCTGGCGCAGCACCCGAACATCATCTTCACCACCTTCGGCGACGCCATGCGCGTCCCGGGTTCGAAAAAGAGTCTGCTGCAGGCCAAGGCCGAAGGCGCCGATGTACGGCTGGTGTACTCGCCAATGGACGCGCTGAAGATCGCCCGCGACAACCCGACCCGCGAAGTGGTGTTCTTCGCCCTGGGCTTCGAAACCACCATGCCGTCCACCGCCCTGACCGTCCTGCGGGCCGACGCCGAGAACCTCGAAAACTTCTCGGTGTTCTGCAACCACATCACTATTATCCCGACCATCAAGGCGATCCTCGACTCGCCGGAGTTGACCCTGGACGGCTTCCTCGGTCCCGGCCATGTGAGCATGGTGATCGGCAGCGAGCCCTATGAATTCATCGCCAGGCACTACAAGAAGCCGCTGGTGATTTCCGGCTTTGAACCGCTGGATATCCTCCAGTCGTTATGGATGATCTGCAAACAACTGGCCGAGGGCCGTTGCGAGGTGGAAAACCAGTACCAACGCGTGGTCCCCGACGCTGGCAACAACCCGGCCCTGCAAGCGGTGCAAAAGGTCTTTCAGTTGCGCGAGTTCTTCGAATGGCGTGGCCTGGGGTCGATCGACCATTCGGGGGTCAAGCTGCGCGAGGCCTATGCCCGCTTCGACGCCGAGCGCAAATACCCGGTGCCGAACCTGAAGATCGCCGACCCCAAATCCTGCCAGTGCGGCGAAGTCCTCAAGGGCGTGATCAAGCCCTGGCAGTGCAAGGTATTCGGCACCGCCTGCACCCCGGAGATGCCCCTGGGCTCGTTGATGGTTTCCAGCGAAGGAGCCTGCGCCGCGGTGTACAACTACGGGCGCATCGATCTGGTGGACATCCTCAAGCAGCGCGAAGCCGCTGTCGGTGAAGCCCACAGGGAGCACCAGACATGAGGCTACCCGACCCGGAGAATCTCGCCCTCGAGCAACCGCCAGCGCGTATTCGTCAGCGCAGCGGCAAGGTTCGCGGCGACACCATTACCCTGGCTCACGGCAGTGGTGGCAAGGCCATGCGCGACCTGGTGGACGATGTGTTTGTCGGTGCGTTCAACAACCCGTTGCTGGCAACCCTGGAGGATCAGGCCCGCTTTGCCTTGAGTGATCTGGCCAGGAACGGCGACCGACTAGCGTTCACCACTGACTCCTATGTGGTCGACCCACTGTTTTTTGCCGGGGCCAACATCGGCGACCTGGCCGTCAACGGTACGGTCAACGACCTGGCGGTGTCTGGCGCCCTGCCGCTGTACCTGTCCTGCGCGGTGATCCTCGAAGAAGGGTTCCCGGTGGCCGACTTGCGGCGCATCGTTGCCTCCATGCAGCAGGCTGCGCAAGTCGCCGGGGTGCAGATCGTCACCGGCGACACCAAGGTGGTGGAGCGCGGCGCGGTGGACAAGCTCTTTATCAACACCTGCGGCATCGGGGTAATTCCGACCGGTGTCAATATCGCCGCGACCCGCGCCCGCCCCGGGGACAAGGTCCTGGTCAATGGCTACATCGGCGACCATGGCGTGGCGATCCTCGCCGCCCGTGATGATCTGGCGCTGGATGTGCCGATCAGCAGCGACTGCCAGCCACTGCACGGCCTGATTGCCGCTCTGCTCAAAGCCTGCCCCGATGTGCACTGCCTGCGCGATGCCACGCGCGGCGGCATCGCCACGGTGTTGAACGAGTTCGCCCAGGCCGCCGATGTCTGCGTCAACCTCGATGAACCGACCATCCCGGTGCGCGAAGCGGTCAAGGGCGTGTCGGAAATTCTCGGTCTCGACCCGCTGTATTTCGCCAACGAAGGCAAGCTGGTAGCCGTGGTCCCCGGCCATCTGGCCGAGGCTGCACTGGCGGCGATGCGCGCACACCCGGCCGGTGTCGACGCGGCGATCATCGGTGAGATCGGCGCCAGCCCGGTGGGTTGCGTGATCATGCACACCGCATTCGGCGGAGAACGCATCGTCGACATGCTGATTGGCGAACAACTGCCGAGGATCTGCTGATGCACGAGCTGTCCATTACCCAGAGCATTGTCGAGGCTTGCAGCGAGCGCGCCGGCACAGCGCGGGTGCTGCGGGTCACGCTGGAGGTCGGCAGTTTGTCATGCGTGATGCCGGATGCCCTGCGCTTTTGCTACGAGGTGGTCTGCGAGGGCACGCCACTGCAGGGTTCGGTCCTGGAGATCCTGCGCATTCCCGGCCTCAGCCGCTGCCGCGATTGCGGCGCAACGGTGCAGATGGAGGACCTGCTGTCCAGCTGTCGCTGCGGCTCGATCAATCTGGAGCGACCCCGCGGTGGCGACCAGCTGCGGATCAAGTCGATGGAAATCGAGGAGGCAGCCTGATGTGTACCACTTGTGGTTGCTCCAATGGCACCGGGGCAAGGATCACCGACCTGAGCACCCGCAAGATGCAACCGGTTGCCGAGCACGACCGGCAAGGTGCGTATGTGCGCATGCCGCCCCACGATCCCGCGCACACACATGCTCAGGCCCATGGCACCACCATTAACCTCGAGCAGCAGATTCTGGCGAAGAACAACCGCCTGGCCGGGCTCAATCGCCAGTGGCTCAAAGCCCGCAACATTCTGCTGCTGAACCTGATGAGTTCACCTGGCGCCGGTAAAACCACCTTGCTCGAGCACACCCTGCGTGACCTTGCCGGCGACCTGTCGATCAGCGTGGTCGAAGGCGATCAGGAAACCCTGTTCGATGCCGAGCGGATCCGCGCCACCGGCTGCAAGGCGGTGCAGGTCAATACCGGCACCGGCTGCCACCTGGAAGCCGGAATGCTGGCCAGCGCCCTCGAGCAACTCGCGCCCCCGGCCAATTCTCTGGTCATGGTGGAAAACGTCGGCAACCTGGTCTGCCCGGCCCTGTTCGATCTTGGCGAACGGGCCAAGGTGGTCATCCTCTCGGTCACCGAAGGCGCCGACAAGCCGCTCAAATACCCGCACATGTTCAGAGCCTCGAGCCTGATGATCATCAGCAAGACCGACCTGCTGCCCTATGTGGATTTCGACCTGGACGCCTGCATCGCCTTCGCCCGTCGAATCAATCCTGATATCGAAGTGCTGCAACTCTCCGCGACCCGCGGTGAGGGATTACCCCACTGGTACGCCTGGTTGCGCGGCCAACTGTTCAGCGAGGTCTGAGAGAACATCATGGTCGAACTGTTGCTACTGGGTTTTCTGTTGGGGATGCGCCACTCCATGGAAGCCGACCATGTCGCTGCCGTGGCCACCCTCACCACCCGCAGCCGCAGCACCCGCGAGGCGATTCTGCTGGGAGTGGCCTGGGGTTTGGGGCACACCCTGACCCTGCTGGTGGTGTTCTGCCTGGTGTTGGCCATGGACGGGGTGATCCCCGAGCGTCTGGCCCAAGGCCTTGAAGGCGCGGTCGGGGTGATGCTGATCCTGCTGGGGCTGGACCTGCTACGGCGCATGCGCCGCGAACGGGTGCATTTTCATCTGCATCGGCATGCTGACCACACCCTGCACTTGCACGCCCACTCCCATGCCGGTGACACCAGTCCCCACCGCCTGCATCACGAGCACCCGCACCCCCGGCAGTTTCCGATGCGGGCGCTTTGCGTGGGTATGATGCATGGGCTGGCCGGCTCGGCGGCGCTGATTCTGCTGACCCTGGGTCATGTCGCATCGCCGCTGACCGGGCTGGTCTATGTCGGCCTGTTCGGCCTCGGTTCGATTGCCGGCATGGCGCTGTTGTCGTTGATTATCAGCGTGCCGCTGCACAGCGTGCGGCACATCACCTGGCTGTGTAGCAGCCTGCAAGCCGCGGTGGCCGTGACCACCATTGCTATTGGCAGCCTGCTGGTCTACCAGAACTACCTGACGCCACTGGTGTGAGGTGCCTCGCTACAGGGTGATGTCCATGCCATCGAACGCCACTTCGATGCCGCGGCGTTCCAGCAGCGCCCGTTCGGCAGAGTCCTCATCGAGAATCGGGTTAGTGTTGTTGATATGGATAAGAATCTTGCGCTGCTCGGGGAAGCCTTCAAGCACTTCGAGCATCCCGCCGGGGCCGCTTTGCGGCAGATGACCCATTTCGCTGCCGAGTTTGTCGCCGACCTCGCAGACGCACATTTCATCGTCGCGCCAGAGGGTGCCGTCCACCAGCAGGCAGTCGGCGCGGTGCATCCACTCGAGCAATTGATCATCGACCTGACCGAGCCCCGGGGCATAGAACAGGCTGGCGCCGCTGCGCCGGTCTTCGATGAACAGGCCGATGTTATCGCCCGGCTGCGGGTTGCCGCGATGGGGCGAGTACGGCGGAGCGCTGCTGCGCAACGGGATCGCCCGCAGCCGCAGGTGGTTACAGCCAGGAATGCTGAAGGGTTCACCGTCCAGGCCGATGGGCTGCCATTGCAGGCCGCCGTTCCAGTGGCTGAGCATGTTGAATAAGGGGAATCCGCTGCTGAGGTCCTGATGGACCATCTCGGTACACCAGACTTTATGCGGGCAGCCTTCGCGCAGGCTCAGCAAGCCAGTGCAATGGTCAATCTGGCTGTCGAGCAGGATCACTCCGGCAATCGCCGTATCGCGCACCTGGCGGGCCGGTTGCAGCAATGGGAAAGACTCCTGCTGGACGCGGATGTCCGGCGAGGCGTTGCATAGAATCCAGCTCACGCCGTTGTCGCTCAGGGCAATCGACGACTGTGTCCGCCGTTGCGCCCGCACGCTGCCATCGCGCACGCCGGCGCAATTGCGGCAGTTGCAGTTCCATTGCGGAAAACCACCGCCAGCGGCGGAGCCGAGAATCCGGATATGCATGGGGCAATGCTCCAGTGAGGAGGTCCCGGCCAATGGAAGACTGGCCGGGAGAACAATCAACGGCTGGCGAAATACATGGTCACTTCGAAGCCAATACGCAGATCGGTAAACGCGGGTTTAGTCCACATGGGTCAATCCTCTTCTTATGCCGGGCTATTCCGGTAGAAGCATTAATGCACGGGGCCTGGCGGGACTGAATGCTACTTTGGAAGGAGGTTGCGGGGTGCATTGGTAGGGGGTGTTGGCGGGGTGTCAGGCATTCAAGATCAAAAGATCGCAGCCTTCGGCAGCTCCTACAGGGGTTGTGTACACCCGATTATGCGCGAGTGTACCGGGTCGGTGTAGGAGCTGCCGCAGGCTGCGATCTTTTTGGCCACCCCAATGCCTGACTGACAGGCATTGGGGTTGGTTTGATGCGTTGCGTGCTAGATCAGAAGAAACCCAATGGATTGATGTCGTAGCTGACCAGCAGGTTTTTGGTCTGCTGGTAGTGGTCGAGCATCATCTTGTGGTTTTCGCGGCCGACGCCGGACTTCTTGTAGCCACCGAACGCGGCGTGGGCCGGGTACAGGTGGTAGCAGTTGGTCCAGACGCGACCGGCCTTGATCGCCCGGCCCATGCGGTAGGCACGGTTGATGTCGCGGGTCCAGAGACCGGCGCCAAGGCCGAATTCGCTGTCATTGGCAATCGCCAGGGCTTCGGCTTCGTCCTTGAAGGTGGTGATGCTCACCACCGGGCCAAAGATTTCTTCCTGGAACACGCGCATCTTGTTGTGGCCCTTGAGCAGGGTCGGCTGGATGTAGAAACCCGTGGCCAGGTCACCCTCAAGCCGCTCGACGGCACCACCGGTGAGCAGTTCGGCGCCCTCTTCCTGAGCGATTTTCAGATAAGACAGGATCCTGTCGAATTGCTGCTCGGACGCCTGGGCACCGACCATGGTTTCGGTGTCCAGCGGGTTGCCGCGCTTGATATTGACGATCTTCTTCATGACCACTTTCATGAAGTCGTCGTAGATCGATTCCTGTACCAGCGCCCGCGACGGGCAGGTGCAGACTTCGCCCTGGTTGAAGAACGCCAGCACCAGGCCTTCAGCGGCCTTCTCGATGAACTGCGGTTCTGCCTTCATGATGTCTTCGAAGAAGATGTTCGGCGACTTGCCGCCCAGCTCGACGGTCGACGGAATGATATTTTCGGCCGCGCATTTCATGATGTGCGCGCCGATTGGGGTAGAACCGGTGAACGCGATCTTGGCGATGCGTTTGCTGGTAGCCAACGCTTCACCGGCTTCGCGACCAAAGCCCTGGACGATGTTCAGCACGCCTGGCGGCAGCAAATCGGCGATCAACTCGGCGAAGACCATGATCGACAGCGGGGTCTGCTCGGCTGGCTTGAGCACCACGCAGTTACCGGCGGCCAGGGCCGGAGCGAGTTTCCAGGCGGCCATCAACAGCGGGAAGTTCCACGGGATGATCTGCCCGACCACGCCCAGGGGTTCGTGGAAGTGATAAGCGGTGGTCAGTTCGTTGATTTCGGCGGCGCCGCCTTCCTGAGCGCGAATGCAGCCGGCGAAATAACGGAAATGGTCGGCGGCCAGCGGCACGTCGGCATTCAGGGTTTCGCGCACGGCCTTGCCGTTGTCCCAGGATTCGGTGACTGCGAGGACTTCCAGGTTCTGTTCGATGCGGTCGGCAATTTTCAGCAGCACCAGCGAGCGGTCCTGGGCTGAAGTCTTGCCCCAGGCGTCGGCGGCGGCATGGGCGGCGTCCAGCGCTTTCTCGATGTCGGCAGCGTTGGAGCGCGGGAACTCGGCAATCACTTCACCGTTCACCGGCGAGGTGTTGGTGAAGTATTCGCCATTGACTGGTGCGACGAACTCGCCGCCAATGAAGTTGCCATAACGCGGCTTGAAAGACACGACGGCGCCTGGTGTTCCGGGTTGAGCGTAAATCATGGTGGGCCTCTGTTTGGTCGAATGCCTGTCGGTCGGACAGGCCATGAACCGATAGTAGAGAGCCTCGCGTGCCAGACGAATGCGCCGTTGGCAGGAGGACTCTCGTTATTTGGTACTGGTTTTTGCCAGTCTGTGGAGCATTTGCGGCGAAAGGGCTGTTGTGGCGAGGGGGCTTGCCCCCGCTGGGCTGCGAAGCGGCCCTAAAATCAGGCACCGCGCATTTTCAGATAAACCGCAGGCGCAGGCTTTACGACTGCTTCGCAGCCGAACGGGGCGATGCGGCGTTCCGACAAGCCCCCTCGCCACAGCAAGCTTGCTCCCACAGGGGATTGTGTCGCCGGTTAGATCAATGCTTGGCCACTACCAGGTCTTTCGGCAGTTTGAAGGTCCAGAGCATGCCGCCCTGGTTGAAGTCCTTGATCCGTTTCGCGACTTCGCCGCCCCACAATGGAACCGCGCCACCCCAGCCGGAGAGGACCGAGACGTACTGTTCGCCATCCATTTCCCAGGTGACGGGTGAGCCGAGGACGCCAGAGCCGGTCTGGAATTCCCAGACTTTCTCGCCGGTCCTGGCGTTGAAGGCCTGCAGGAAACCTTCCGGGGTACCGGTGAAGACCAGGTTGCCCTTGGTGGTCAGCACGCCGCCCCAGAGCGGCGCGTAGTTCTTGTGGCGCCAGACTTCCTTGCCGGTTTTCGGGTCGATGGCGCGCAGCACGCCGATGTAGTCTTCATTCAATGGCTTGATGGTGAAGCCGGCGCCGAGGAACGCCGCGCCCTTTTTATAGGCAATGCCTTCGTTCCAGATGTCCATGCCCCATTCGTTGGACGGCACATAGAACAACCCGGTGTCCTGGCTGTAAGCCATGGGCATCCAGTTCTTCGCGCCGAGGAACGCCGGTGCGACGAACACCGAGCTGCCCTTGGCTTCAGTGCCTGGAGCGCCGGGACGGCTGGCTTCGTTGTAGATAGGCCGGCCATCCTTGTCCAGGCCGGTGGCCCAGGTAATCTTGTCAACGAACGGGAAGCCACGGATGAACTTGCCGTTGGTGCGGTCGAGCACGTAGAAGAAACCGTTGCGGTCAGCGGTGGCTGCGGCCTTGATCTCTTTGCCTTCCTTGTCCTTGTAGTTGAAGGACACCAACTCGTTGACGCCGTCATAGTCCCAGCCGTCGTGCGGGGTGCTCTGGAAGTGCCATTTGATGGTGCCGTCGTCCGGGTTCAGCGCCAGACGCGACGACGAGTAGAGGTTGTCGCCCGGGCGCAGGTGGGAGTTCCACGGCGCCGGGTTGCCGGTACCGAACAGCAGCAGGTTGGTTTCCGGATCGTAGTAACCACCCAGCCAAGGCGCGGCACCGCCGGTTTTCCACAGATCGCCAGGCCAGGTCTTGCCCGCTTCACCGCCGGAAATGCCGTTCTCGACCGCCTTGCCGTCCTTGTAGACGTAGCCCATGTGGCCTTCCACGGTCGGCCGCGTCCACAACAAGTCACCGTTTTTCGGGTCATAGGCTTCTATCTTGCCGACCACGCCGAACTCGCCACCGGCGACCCCGGTGATCAGCTTGCCGTTGATCACCAGCGGCGCGGCGCTGATGGAGTAACCTTCCTTGTGATCGGCGACTTTCTTGCTCCAGACTACCTTGCCGGTGTCCTTGTTCAGGGCTACCAGCTTGGCGTCGAGGGTGCCGAAAAACACCAGGTCGCCATACAGAGCGACACCACGGTTGATCACGTCGCAGCAAGGGCGAATGTCATCGGGCAGGCGCGCATCGTATTGCCAGAGCTTTTTGCCGGTGCGTGCGTCCACCGCGAACACCCGTGAGTAGGAACCGGTCATGTACATCACGCCGTCCTTGATCATCGGCTGCGCCTGCTGGCCGCGCTGCTTCTCGCCACCGAAGGAGAAGGCCCAGACCGGCCGCAAGTCTTTGATGTTGTCGGTGTTGAGAGCATCCAGCGGACTGTAACGCTGGCCCTGGACACCCAGGCCGTTGGTGACGATCTGCCCCGGGTTCTTCGGATCCTGGAGGATGTCTTGATCGGTGACTGCGGCAAGAGCCGAGGCGGACAACAACATGGCGCTGAGCAGCAGGCTCAAGGCGAAGGGTTGGCGGCGTGCGGATTGGGTCATGACGGCTACCTCTGCGGTTTTTGTTATACCCGGGAAATTTTCCCGGTCTGGTGCAGATTCTTGGTCCGTAGGGCCCTGGCGACAATTAGCCGCAGTGCGGAGTTTTCTAGTTCCTTGGTACAGGGGTGGGAATGGAACGGCTGGCGCAGGGCCTTTGTGGGAGGCTTAGCAGTTAACCCAAACCTTTGGCCTGGAGACCAATTGTGGCGAGGGGGCTTGCCCCCGCTGGGGCGCGAAGCGGCCCTAAAATCAGGCACCGCGCATATTCAGATAGACCGCAGGCGCAGGTTTACGACTGCTGCGCAGCCGAGCGGGGCGATGCGGCGTTCCGACAAGCCCCCTCGCCACAGGTTCTGCGCTCAATTCCGATCGACTGAATCCACCCGCTTCATCTGCCCGCGCTCATAGCTCGGGTACAAATGGCTGACGCTGCGGATCAGCTCATAGCGGCTCAGGCTGATGGCGGCGAAACGATCGGGGATCGGACTGCGGATCATCTCGCCCATTTCGCTGCCGCTGCTGGCGCCGTCGCGCATCAACTGGTCGAGCCAGCCAAGGTAGTCGCGCATCTGGGCAAAGGGCGCGCGGTCGGTTGCGACCGGCCCGTGGCCGGGCACTATGAGTGTCCACGGCAAGGCTTCGAGCTGATCGATATCAGTCTGCCAAACCTCCAGCCCCGGGGAATTCGGGGTAGTCAGAGCTCGCTCATAAAACACCAGGTCGCCAGCAAACAGCACTCCGGTTTTCTCGTCCAGGATCGCCAGGTCGGCGCCGGTATGTCCGCGCAATCCCAGCAGGCGCAACGAATGACCGCCGATATTCAGGGTGCCGGGGATCAGCTCCCGGGTCGGCAAAACCACTTCAGTGCCACGCATCCAGTCGCCCACCAGTCGATACATGTTCTCGGCCATGGCATCGCCTTGCTGTCCCAGCAATTTGCGGGTGCCGGCCAGGGCGCCGATAGACACGTCAGCGAACGCCTGGTTGCCCAGCACATGATCGGGATGATGGTGAGTCAACAGGACCTGAATCACCGGCTTGTCGGTGGTCGCGGCAATGGCTTTGCGCAGTGCCTCGCCGTAGCGTTTCGACGGCCCGCTGTCGATCACCACCACCCCGTTATCGGTGACGATGAACCCGGCATTGACGATATTCCCGCCATTGGTCTTGGCGAAATTATCGGTACTGCCTTCCAGCAGCCAGGTGTTCTCGGCGATCTGCCGGGGTTTGAGTTGATAGTCGAAGTCTGCCAGGGCCGGCAGGCTAAAGGTCAGACACAACAGCAGCATCCAGCGCATGGCGCTCTCCTGAGGTTAGGGAATCGCCGCATCGAATTGATTGCCGCTGTTATCGCGCAGTTGCAAGCGAGTCTGCCCTGCCCCCTCGACGTCGAACGCCAGGTTCGGGTTTTCGCTGACTGCCGGGAACAGTTCAAGACTGGCCAGCAGCTGGCCGCTGTCGTCACGCAACTCGGCATGATTGAGAAAGAACTCGGGAATCCCGCTGACCATGCCGTTATCCATCGGATGCGCCACCTGCATCCGCAAACGGCTGAACCCGCCACGGGGATAGCGCCCGCCGAGGACTTCGCCGATATGTTCTTCCCAGCCCGGCTGGGTGCGTACCACGCTGGGCGCGGTGCAGCCGCCGCCAGCGGCGTCGATCAGGGTCGAGCCGACATGCCAGAGCCCGTCGCGGGTCAGCACGGCCGCCCGCAACGGCGTGGCCTGTTCGATGCGGATGCGAATCGACAGCCAGGGCAGCACCCGCTCCCCGGGCCGAAAGTCGACGATCTGCGGCAGCGGGTTGAGCTCGGCCCAGGCCAGAATCCTCACCACCTCGCCCTTGAACGCCCGGGCGTCGATTTCCAGTGGCACCTGTCGGGCGTCTTCGGCGAACGGCGGCGCCAGCAACTTGACCCGCTCATCGAACACGAACGGCGCATCGCCGAGGATCTGCTTGTGGTAGAAGGCCCACATCACCGAGGGCACCGGGTCCTTGCCCGGGTCGACCTCGACGGCCTGGGCTACCAATGGCAACCAGCAGGCCAACAGACAACTCGCTCGCCAGTTCATCAGCCGCTCCTATTGATACATCTCCGGTACTTCATAGCGCAGGCCGTACTCGGCGTAGATGGCCTTGAGCGTGCCGTCGCGGATCAAGCCTTCGAGTGCTTCTTCCACGGCGTAGGCCAGCTGACGGTTGCTTTCATGCACCGCCATGCCGATCTCCCAGAGTTGTTTGCCCATGTTCGGGTAGGCGTTTTCCGCCAGAGCCAGTTGCGAGTCCCCGGCTTCGTGCACCTGCCAGTCGATCTCGCCGCGCATGGCCATTACCGCATCCACCTCGCCGGCTTTCATCGCGGCAAAGGCTTTGGACACGGTGGGGTAATGGTGGGTCTTGGCACTGAGCATGCCGTTGAACACCGAGGTCAGGTAGAACGACGGCACGCTGTCCACTTCGACGCCGATCGGGTGGTGTTCAAATACTGCGACGCTGCCCACCTTGTCGAGCCGGCGACGGTCATAAGCGACTTGCCAGGACTCGTTCTGATAAGGGCCGAACATCACCACGTGGCCGTTTTCCAGCTCACCGAGTTCATTGCGCTTTTGTGCGTAGTCGCGGTCATACGGCGCGCGCATCATCAAGTCGGCCAATTGCTGGTTGCGCAGCTGGTTGCCGCGCCAGATGTAATCGCGCAGGTCGTCGTCGAGTTTCTCGCCCGCTGGCGCCCAGATCAGGTCCAGGCGCACGCCGAGGGCCTTGGCCAAAGCCTTGGCCAGGTCCACATCAACGCCCCGCGCCTGGCCGCCATCCTCAAAGCTGTAGGGCGCGAAATCCTTGTACACCGCGACCTTCAACTCGCCGGCGGCGATCATTTCATCATAGGTACGGACCTGCGCGTGCAGCGTCTGACAGCACAGCAACAGCGCAGTTAACAGCACAGCGAACCGACCCATGGATTACTCCTCGATGTGCACGCTGTCCAGGTAGGTGCGCACCGCCCACAAAGCTTCCTGGCTCAAGTAGTCGGCCATTTTCGGCATGTAGACGCGACCGTCGCGCACCGCGCCATGGCGCACTCGCTCGACGAACCATTCATCTCCGAGCTCACCGGCATCGAGCATGCGCAGATCCGGGGCGATCCCGCCGGACTTGGCTTCCAGGCCATGGCAGGCCGCACAGTTCTGGTTAAAGGCAGAAGAGCCGATTTCGACGGCCTTGTCTTTTTCCGGGGTAGTGCGATAGGGGTTTACCGCAGCCCAGCCATCACCATCGACCGGTACTCCGGCATCCTTGATCGAAGTCAGGCCCTTGGTTTCCACAGCTTGTGGCACCACGTTGCCGTGGGCCAGTACTGAACCGGTAGTGATAAGGCCAGCCAGCAGACCGGCGACGAGTATGGCGTTGCGTTTTGTTGTCATTGTTATGCCCTCAGGATTGCACGCTCAACCTCTCTGCAGAGGCTCTGCTCTCATCTTAAGAACACTGAACTGTAAGCCGAATGCTGCTTTGGTGTCCGCCCTCTACTCCCTTGGTAGTAGGGCTTGTGGCGGTGGTCTAATTCAGGTGCCAACCGGGAACTAGTCCCGGCAAGGGCGGGACTAGTTCCGTATCACCGCACGCCGTTGGGTTCCATCGTAGGCAGGCCAAAACCTCCACTGGGAACTGCAACCATGACAATAAGATCGTTACCCGCCCTCTCCCCGCTGGCTCTTGCCGTGCAAGCCTTCTTGCTGGTGAGCTGCCTGTCATTGACGGCCGGAGTAAACGCCGCCGAGACTGCCGCGACGACTCCCACTAAAAACGTCACCTGGGAAGACATCGCCAACGACCACCTGACCACCAAGGACGTGCTGCAATACGGCATGGGCAACAACGCCCAGCGCTGGAGCCCGCTGGCCCAGGTCAACGACAAGAACGTGTTCAAGCTGACCCCGGCCTGGTCGTATTCCTTCGGCGATGAAAAGCAGCGCGGCCAGGAATCCCAGGCCATCATCAACGACGGGGTGATCTACGTCACCGGCTCCTATTCGCGGGTATTCGCCCTCGACGCCAAGACCGGCAAACGCCTGTGGACCTACAACCATCGCCTGCCGGACAACATTCGTCCGTGCTGCGACGTGGTCAACCGCGGCGCGGCGATTTTCGGCGACAAGATTTATTTCGGCACCCTCGACGCGAGCCTGATCGCCCTCGACAAGAACACCGGCAAGGTAGTCTGGAAGAAGAAATTCGGTGACCACGCCGCCGGCTACACCATGACCGGCGCGCCGACCCTGAGCCACGGTGGCGGCGCGCCTTGGCAGAGCGCCAGTTTCGATCCCGAGACCAATACCATCATCGTCGGCGCCGGCAACCCCGGCCCGTGGAATACCTGGGCGCGGACCTCCAAAGACGGTAACCCCCACGACTATGACAGCCTCTACACCTCCGGCCAGGTCGGCGTCGATCCGAGCACTGGCGAGGTGAAGTGGTTCTATCAGCACACCCCGAACGACGCCTGGGACTTCTCCGGCAACAACGAACTGGTGCTGTTCGACTACAAGGACAAGGACGGCAAGGTGGTCAAGGCCACCGGCCACGCCGACCGCAACGGTTTCTTCTATGTGGTCGACCGCAATAACGGCAAACTGCAGAACGCCTTCCCCTTTGTCGACAACATCACCTGGGCCAGCCATATCGACCTGAAAACCGGGAAGCCGGTGGAAAACCCTGGTCAGCGTCCGGCCAAGCCGTTACCGGGTGAAGCCAAGGGCAAATCGGTGGAGGTCTCTCCGCCGTTCCTCGGCGGCAAGAACTGGAGCCCGATGGCGTACAGCCAGGACACCGGCCTGTTCTACATTCCGGCCAACAACTGGAAAGAGGAATACTGGACCGAAGAGGTCAATTACAAGAAGGGTTCGGCCTATCTGGGCATGGGTTTCCGCATCAAACGCATGTACGAGGATCACGTCGGCTCGTTGCGCGCACTGGACCCGACGACCGGCAAAGTGGTCTGGGAACACAACGAAAAACTGCCATTGTGGGCCGGGGTACTGGCAACCAAGGGCAACCTGGTATTCACCGGTACCGGCGACGGTTTCTTCAAGGCCTTCGACGCGAAAACCGGCAAGGAATTGTGGAAGTTCCAGACCGGCAGCGGCATCGTCTCGCCGCCGATCACCTGGGAACAGGATGGCGAGCAGTACATCGGCGTGACCGTGGGTTACGGCGGCGCAGTACCGCTGTGGGGCGGCGACATGGCCGAACTGACCAAGCCGGTTGCGCAAGGCGGTTCGTTCTGGGTGTTCAAGATCCCAAGCTGGGATAACCAGACCGCGCAGAAGTAAGGCTTTTGCCAACAAGCCTGCCCCGCAGATGACCTGACCCGGCCATTTGTGGGAGCGAGCTTACTGTGGCGAGGGGGCTTGCCCCCGCTCGGCTGCGAAGCAGTCGTAAAGCGGTAAACGCGTTTCTGATTGAAGAAACGCATCTGGCCGCTTCGGGCCTGCTGCGCAGGCCAACGGGGGCAAGCCCCCTCGCCACAATGGATATGTGGATCAGTGAAATCTCTGCACTTACTCCCCCGAGAATCCCGCCATGAAATATCTGCCATTATTACTCCTGCTCACCCTCCCCCCCGCCTTCGCCGCCGATAACGACGAAGGCACCCCGCTGACCATCAACGGCTGCGTCATCGCCGAATCCAGCCAATGCCCCGGCGCCAACCTGCGCGGTGCCGACCTGAGCAACCAGGACCTGCGCAAGATGAACCTCAGCGGCGCCGATCTGCGCGACGCCAACCTGCGTCACGCGCGGCTTGATCTGGCCAACCTGGAAAAAGCCCAATTACAGAACGCCAACCTGACCCGCGCCAGCCTGCAGCAGAGCAACCTGCGCTTGGCCGATTTCAGCGGCGCGAAGCTGGTGGCTATCCAGGGCTGGGGCCTGTTCGCCCAAGGCGCGCAGTTCCAGGACGCGAACCTCAGTGCCGCTTACCTGCAATTCGCCCGCCTCTCCGGCGCCAGGCTGCACAACGCCAACCTGCAAGCCGCCGATCTGGAAATGACCTGGCTGAGCAAAGCCGACCTCAAAGGCGCCAACCTCAGCGACGCCAACCTGCAAGAAGCCAAGTTCGGCGAAAGCAACCTGGGACAGGCCAACCTCAGCGACTCGCGCCAGCACTATGCGAATTTCGAGGACAGTAATATGGAGGGGTGCAAGGGGTGTCCGACGACCTGGGATAAATAGTCCGAGGGGATACCCACAATCCCCGCCAAGATCAAAAGATCGCAGCCTTCGGCAGCTCCTACGCCGACCCGGTACACCCATGGATTATCAGGCGTACACAAAACCCGTAGGAGCTGCCGCAGGCTGCGATCTTTTCGACCCGCCACCCATTTCCCCTGATCAAACCGCCACCCGCACCACCCCCATATCAATCCCCAGATGCACCAGTTCGGCATGGGAGGTGACCTGCAGTTTGCTCTTGAGCAGCGTCAGGTGGTTGGACACGGTCTTGGCGCTGATGCACAGCTGTTCGGCGATTTGCCGGGTCGGGGTGCCTTTGGCGAGCATGACGAAGATTTCCAGCTCGCGCTGGGTCATGCTTTGCAGGCGCGGGTCGCTGGCATCCCGTTGCTGCGGGTTGCACGCCAGCTGGGTGGCCAGGGGTTGTTCGATGTAGGCGTGGCCGGCGAGGATGCGCCGCACGGCTTCGATCAACACTTCGGGGTCGGAGTTTTTTGTCAGATACCCCGAGGCGCCGGCGTCCAGGGCCTGGCGCACCAGCGGCAGTTCATCGTGCATGCTGAAGAACAGCACCCGCAGCTGCGGTAAACGCTGACGCAGGCGCCGCGTAGTCTCCGCAGCCCTGGCCGTCTCGCCAGGGGCCAGCCAACTCACCCGAACATGCCGCAAGCTGGCCGTGAGTCTCGGTTGCAGGCTCGCCGGATCACGCTCGGCGGTTTCGCTGAGGTACTCGACCACCGCTTCGGCGGCCTGCAGTTCGCGTTCGACATCGGTCGTCGCCTGCCGCACCAGCAGCGTCAGGCAGCCGAAGGTGACCACGGCAAAAAATACCGTGACCCACAGGTTGATCCGCCAGAGTGCCGACATGCCTAACGCCCCGGCGCAGCGGGCGTGACCAGTCCTGGCAAGGTCACCGGGGTCTGCAGCTTGTCCAGGCCGATCAGGCTCAGAATCAGCAGCAAGGGCAGCAGCAAGGCTTTGAGAATGCGCATGGCCGGTGATTTCCAGGGTGATGGCCGTTACAGCCATCCTAAGACCCTGCCCAGTGCTATGAGCTACTACCTTGGTACTGGCCGACTGGTACTTTCTGCATATTTCCCTGCACCCCATGACTTCCTATGCTGACGCTACCTGTAGTGGAGTGCCTTATGCGCCAGCTTGTCAGTTACGCTTTGTTCTACCTGTTGGCGATTGCCAGCGCCGCGTTGCTGGCAACCCACAGCCAGGCGGCCGACGGCGGCTTGCAGATCCCCATTGGTTACCTGGGCTATCGTCCCGATCCCGGCCCGCTGCTGTCGAACG
Source organism: Pseudomonas sp. LBUM1658 (assembly GCF_059716055.1). Taxonomy (NCBI): domain Bacteria; kingdom Pseudomonadati; phylum Pseudomonadota; class Gammaproteobacteria; order Pseudomonadales; family Pseudomonadaceae; genus Pseudomonas; species Pseudomonas sp. LBUM1658. The sequence continues at coordinate 3,291,033 of NZ_CP166798.1, read as the reverse complement.
TCATTCCCGAGCCGGTCGACGGCGGGCTGCGCGGAGCGCAACTGGCGATCAGCGACAGCAACAGCACCGGGCGTTTTCTCAACCAGAGCTACAGCCTGGTCAGCGCCAGTGTCGACAGCCCCGAAGCCTTGCTCGATGCAGCCAAGGCCCAGCATGCCCAGGGCCTGCGGCTGTTCGTGGTGAACGCCCCGGCCGACAGTCTGCGCCAGCTCAGCGCCGCCCTGCCCGACAGCCTGCTGTTCAATGCCGGCAGCGCCGATGACCGCCTGCGCAGCACCGATTGCCTGGCGAATGTGCTGCACAGTCTGCCGAGCCGGGCGATGCTCGCCGATGCCCTGGCGCAGTTTCTGGTGGTGCGCAAATGGCAGCGAGTATTGCTGATCGTCGGCCCGACCCCGGACGATCAGGCCTATGCCGCAGCCCTGCGGCGGGCGGCGAAACGTTTCGGCTTGCAGATCGTCGCCGAGAAACCCTGGTCTTTCGACAATGACCAGCGTCGCAGCGCCCAGGCCGACATGCCGTTGTTCACTCAGACGGCCGAATATGACGTGGTGCTGGTGGCCGACGAGCGCGGTGACTTTGGCGAATACGTGCCCTACCAGACCTGGTACCCACGCCCGGTGGCCGGCACCCAGGGCCTGACCCCGACCGGCTGGCACAAGACTGTGGAAACCTATGGCGCTGCGCAATTGCAGAAGCGCTTCGAAGCCATGGCCGGACGCTGGATGAACGACCGTGATTTCGCCGCCTGGATCGCCGTGCGCAGCATCGCCAGCGCCGTGAGCAAATTGCGCCAGAGCGATGCCACGGCGATTCGCCAACTGGCCCTCGGCGATCAGCTGCCACTGGATGGTTTCAAGGGTCGCAAGCTCAGTTACCGCTCGTGGAATGGCCAACTGCGCCAACCGATTCCGATCGTGCAACCACGGGCGCTGGTCAGCACTTCGCCGCAAGAAGGTTTCCTGCACCCGTTCAATGAAATGGACAGCCTCGGCTACGACAAGCCTGAGGTGACCTGCCGCTTTCCCTGATTCCCCTGATTCCCCTGATTCCCACAATGACAAAAAAAAAGGAACTTGCCATGCGCCGCACCCTGCTTGCATCCGCCTTACTGCTTGCCACCGCGCCTGTGCTGGCGAGCACCGCCTGGGTCTCCAATGAAAAGGACAACAGCCTGAGCCTGATCGACCTGCAGACCCTGCAAGTCACCGAGACCCTGGCGGTCGGCCAGCGCCCCCGCGGCCTGCTGCTGTCCCATGACAATACGCTGCTGTACATCTGCGCCAGCGACTCGGACCGGGTCCAGGTGATGGACATCGCCACCCGTAAAATCATCAAGGAACTGCCCTCCGGAAAAGACCCCGAACAGTTCGCCCTGCACCCCAATAACCGCTGGCTGTACGTGTCCAACGAAGACGATGCGCTGGTCACGGTGATCGATACCGAAACTTCCAAGGTGCTGGCCCAGATCGGCGTCGGTGTCGAACCGGAAGGCATGGCGGTCAGCCCCGACGGCAAGTGGGCGGTGAACACCAGCGAAACCACCAACATGCTGCACTGGATCGACACCAGCACCCAGACCCTGGCCGATAGCACCCTGGTCGATCAGCGGCCGCGTTTCGTCGAGTTCAATCAGGACGGCAAGCAGCTTTGGGCCTCGGCCGAGATCGGCGGCACCGTCACCATTCTCGACGTCGCCAGCCGGCAGGTGCTCAAGACCCTGAAATTCCAGATCAAGGGCGTGCACCCGGACAAGGTCCAACCGGTCGGGGTCAAACTCAGCGCCGATGGCAAATACGCCTTCGTCGCCCTCGGCCCGGCGAACCATATCGCGGTGATCGACGCCAAGACCTTCGAGATTCTCGACTACCTGCTGGTGGGTCGTCGGGTCTGGCAGTTGGCGTTCACCCCGGATCAGAGTCAGTTGCTGGCCACCAATGGCGTCAGCGGCGATGTATCGGTGATCGACGTGAACAGCCTCAAGGTCATCAAGTCGGTCAAGGTTGGACGTTATCCATGGGGCGTGGTGGTGACCCCATGAACGCCCTGGAAGTCTCCGACCTGAGCTTTGCCTACGGCGCCCGCGAAGCGCTGCGCCAGGTGACATTCAGCCTGGTGCCTGGACGTTTCGCCGCGTTGCTGGGGCCAAACGGTGCCGGCAAGTCAACCTTGATCGCCCTGCTGACTCGCCTTTACGACCTGCAGCACGGTGACATTCGGGTGGGTGGTCATTCGCTGCGCAGCGCCCCGCGTCTGGCCTTGCGTCAATTGGGCGTGGTGTTTCAACAGAGCACCCTGGACCTGGACCTGAGCGTCGAGCAGAACCTGCGCTACCACGCCGCCTTGCACGGCATGCCCAGGCAGCTGGCGAATGCCCGGGTCGAAGCCGAACTGGCGCGCCAGGCATTGACCGAACGCCGCCGTGAGCGGGTCCGCGAACTCAATGGCGGCCACCGCCGGCGCGTGGAAATTGCCCGGGCGCTGCTGCATGAACCGCGGCTGTTGCTGCTCGATGAGGCCAGCGTCGGCCTCGACCCGGCCAGTCGCCTGGCGCTTAACCAGCACATCCGCAACCTGTGCCGGGATCAGGGCATCAGCGTGCTCTGGACCACCCACCTGCTGGACGAGGTGCAGCCCAGCGATGACCTGCTGATTCTGCATCAAGGACGGCTGGTGGCCAGTGGTCAGGCGGATGCCCTGAGCCTCGAACACGGCACTGACCTGAGTTCGGCGTTCCAGCGCCTCACCACTCCAGGAGTAGCGGCTCGATGAACGCTTACTGGCAGTGTTTCAGCGGTATCGTCCTGCGCGAATGGCTGCGGTTTATCCTGCAGCGCACACGCTTTCTCAGCGCGCTGGTGCGGCCATTGTTGTGGCTGCTGGTGTTCGCCGCGGGTTTCCGGGCGGCGCTGGGCATCGCGATCATCGAGCCTTACGACACCTACATTCCCTACGAGGTCTACATCATCCCCGGGCTGGCGTGCATGATCCTGCTGTTCAATGGCATGCAGGGCTCGCTGTCGATGGTCTATGACCGGGAAATGGGCAGCATGCGGGTGCTGTTGACCAGCCCCCTGCCCCGGGCCTTTCTATTGGGCAGCAAACTGCTGGCCACCTCCTTGATCTCGCTGCTGCAGGTCTATGCCTTTCTGGCCATCGCCTGGGTCTATGGGGTGCAGCCGCCAGTCTTGGGTTTGCTGGTGGCCCTGCCGGCCTTGCTGCTGGTGGCGCTGATGCTCAGTGCCCTGGGGTTGTTGCTGTCGAATGCCATCCGCCAACTGGAAAACTTTGCCGGGGTGATGAATTTCGTGATCTTCCCGCTGTTTTTCCTGTCTTCGGCGCTGTATCCACTGTGGAAAATGCGTGAGTCGAGCGAATGGCTGTATTGGCTCTGCGCCCTCAGCCCCTTCACCCATGCCGTGGAACTGGTGCGCTTTGCCCTGTACGAGCGCCTCAACCTGCTGGCCCTGGGCGTGTGTCTGGGCTTGACGCTGCTGTTTTCCCTGCTGGCGGTGCTGACCTTCAATCCGCAGCATGCGGCGCTGCGGCGGGCTGGGTAACAGCCGATATCAGCGATGTACCCATATCCTGTAGGAGCGAGCTTGCTCGCGATGGTCGTTAACGATAACGCTTGTTTTCTGAATAAACGCGTCGTCCTTGAGTCCATCGCGAGCAAGCTCGCTCCTACAGGGGGTTTGAGTCGTCAGGCCCTGCGCGCACACAAAAATTACGACTTTAGTACTGGTTTTCCTGTCTATTGTCGCATTCACAAAGCATCAACACTGGCATGTAATAGGTCTATAAGAAAAAGGACCACATCCTATGCTGCGTGCCCCGCGTAATTTACTCCACCGCTCCCTGGCAGCCTTGTCGCTGAGTCTGTTGCTGGGCGTCGCACAGGCACAAACCACGCTATTTTCCCCTGCGGGTTACCGCACCAGTCTCTATCGCAGCCCGACGCCGGATCATCTCGACGGCGGCCAAATCATCGACACCACTGACCTGCAAGCCTTGCTGGCACAAACTCCGAGACCGGTACTGATCGACGTGTATCGTCGCCAATGGCTGCAGGGGCGTTTCATTGAAGACCAACCCCACGCCAACCTGCCCGGCAGCCTCTGGCTGGCCAACACCGGTGACGGTGAACTGAGCGCGCAATGGCAGGACTATTTCGCCCGCAACTTGCAAAAAGCCGCGGCCGGGCGCAGGGATCAACCGGTGGTGTTCTACTGCCGCGCCGATTGCTGGCTAAGCTGGAACGCGGTAAAACGCGCCACTGAAATGGGTTATAAAGATGTGTATTGGTACCGCGATGGCCTGGATGCCTGGGAGGCGGCAAACCTGCCAGTGGAAGCGGCCCGACCCGAACCCTTCCCCTGACTCACACGGCACCGTGCTCCCGCCATACCATAATTAAAATAACGAGGTGAAAGGCCATGTACAAAATTCTGATTGCCGACGATCACCCCCTGTTTCGCGAAGCCATCCATAACGTCATCAGCGATGGCTTTCCTGGCAGTGAAGTCATGGAAACCGCCGACCTGGACAGCGCCCTGGCGCTGACCCAGGAGCATGACGATCTGGACCTGATCCTGCTCGATCTGAACATGCCCGGCATGCACGGTCTCAACGGCTTGATCAACCTGCGCAACGAGGCTCCGACCATTCCGGTGGTGATCGTCTCCGCCGAGCAGGACAAGCAGGTGGTGCTGCAAGCCATCACCTATGGCGCGGTGGGATTCATCACCAAGTCGTCGCCCCGTGCGCAGATGACCGACGCCATCCAGCAGATCCTCAACGGCAACGTCTACCTGCCCTCGGACATCATCCGCACCCAGAAACCCGGTACCCGGCGCAGCATGAATGACATGCCGAACTTCGCCCCCGAACTGCTCCAGGCCTTGACCCGCAAGCAGCTGCTGGTGCTGGAGCGGATGACCAAGGGCGAGTCGAACAAACAGATCGCCTACACCCTGGAAATCGCCGAGACCACAGTCAAGGCCCATGTCTCGGCAATCCTGCGCAAACTCAACGTGCACAACCGGGTGCAGGCTATCCTCAGTGCCGGGGATATTGATTTTGCGGCGTATTTGCGGCGGTGAGGTGATATAACCCCAAGAGTCGGCGTCAAGCCACAAAGATCGCAGCCTGCGGTCTTTTGGCGGTTCTGGAGATTGCCCGCAAGCAAGATCAAAAGATCGCAGCCTGCGGCAGCTCCTACAGGGGGATTGGTGTTCATCCGGCAACCCATGGATGTACACGGTCGGCGTAGGAGCTGGCGAAGCCTGCGATCTTTTGATCTTCCCGGGAGTGGTGTTTACCCCAACAAATGACTCATCGCCATCTTCAGCTTCATCGGCCTGACCGGTTTGTGCATCAGGGTATGACCCAGTTCGCGCATTTGCAGTTTCAGCTCGTTGCTGTAGTTGGCGGTGATCATCAGCGCCGGCAAGGGTGAGGCGCGCCGGGCGTTGATCAGGGCTACGGCGTCGACACCGTTTTTGCCATGGTCCAGGTGGTAGTCGGCGATCAGCAGGTCAGCCTCGGCATGGTAGTTGTCCACCTGGCACGCCAGGTCTTCCTCCGACAACGCCGTCACCACCTGGCAACCCCAGCTTTCCAGCAGCGTGCGCATCCCGGCGCAAATCGCTGCGTCATTATCCAGTACCCAGATCCGTGCCCCGTGCAAGCGCTCCAGCATCGGCTCACTCATGGGCAACTGCGCCACCGCCTTCGGCGCGCTGTTGGTCAGTGGCACCTCGACGGCAAACATCGACCCCTTGCCCGGCCAGGAACGCACGGTAATCCGATGTCCGAGGATGCCGGCGATTTTTTCGACGATCGCCAGGCCCAATCCCAAGCCCCGGTCCTGGTTCGGCCGTTGCACGTCACCGCGTTTGAACTCCTGGAAAATCTCCTCCAGTTTGTTCTCCGCGATGCCCATGCCACTGTCCCAGACCTCGATGGACAAGCGCTGACGATGCCGCCGACAGCCCAGCACCACGCGGCCGCTGGTGGTGTAGCGAATGGCGTTACTCAACAGGTTGCGCAAGACACGGGCGAGCAACTGGATATCACTGCGCACCAATGCCGAACAGCCCACGAAGTGAAATTGCAGGCCTTCGCTGCACGCCACCTGGGAATATTCGGTCGCCAGGTTTTCCAGCAATTCGCTGAGGGCGAACGGCGCGATATCGGCCTTGATCACTCCGGCATCGAGCTTGGAAATATCCACCAGAGTGCCCAGCAGGCTCTCCACGTCTTCCAGGGAATTGCTGACGTTGCGCACCAGAATAGCGTTGGCCACCGGTTCGCGGCGTTCGAGCAGCGCACTGGTGAACAGCCGCGCCGCGTTGAGCGGCTGCAGCAGGTCATGACTGACCGCGGCCAGAAATTTGGTTTTCGACAGGTTGGCCTGCTCCGCTTCCAGCTTGGCCTCCCGCAGACGCGATTCGACACGGCTGCGCTCTTCGATCTCGCGCAGCAGCTGATCGTTGAGACTGGTCAACTCGGCGGTCCGCTCGCGAACCCGCAACTCCAGGTTCTGATAAGCCTGATGCAGGGCCTCGGCGGTGCGTCGACGCTCGGTGACGTCGCGGATCAGCACAAAGATCCCCACCACCTCGCCCGTGGCCAGGCGGTTCGGCACATAGGAGCGCAGCATGTAGCGCTCCTGATTGTTGATATTGGTTTCGGGACACTCGAAGGTCACGCTTTCTCCGGCCAGGGCCCGTGCCACGTAGGTCTCCAGGCGCTGGTAATGTTCTTCGCTGTGCACCTCGCGCAGGCTCTGGCCGAGCATCACGCCGCGCGGCCAGCAGTACCACTCCTCATACACCTTGTTGGTGAACTCGTAGACCAGGTCGGCGTTGAGGTAGGCGATCAGTGCCGGCACGTGGTCGGTGATCAGGCGAATCCAGCGCTCGCTCTCGCTGAGGGCTTCGACATGCTGATAACGCTCGGTGATATCGGTGAAGGTGTTGACGAAACCACCGGTCGGCAAGGGATGGGTGCGGATTTCCAGGACCCGCCCGTCATAGAGCCGCTGCTCGCACTCATGGACCACCCGCCCGTTGGTGTCGCGGCTGGCTGGGGTCAGCAAGTTCAGCTCGCTATCGCCGATCACCTCGGCGAACTGCCGATGGGCCGCCACCGGGGCCAGGCCGCTCAACTCGAGGAATCGACGGTTCCACAGTTCCAGGACGCCGTCGGCGTTGACCATCGCCACGCCCTGGGACAGGTTGTCGACCGCTCGCTGCAACAGGTGCGACTTCTGCGCCACCGCCTGCTCGCGACGCGCGGTTTCGCTGAGTTTGACTTCGGTGATGTCGGTGAAAAGGATTACTCGCCCACCTTCCTGGGTCGGCCGCTCGCTGATTTGCAACCAGCGGCCATTCTGCTGCCGGTAGAGCAAATGCTCATCGGCATGGCTGCGCGGTTCTTCGCTGAACAGGCCAGTGCCGGTCATCAGCCGTTTGACCTCCGCCAGACGCATGCCGGCGATGATCCGCACCTGGCTGGTGGCCCAGAGTGCCTTGAAACGGCTGTTGAACAGCACGATGCGTTGATCCTCATCGAACAGCACAAAGGCATCGGAAATGCTTTCGATTGCATCGATCAGGTGGCGGTGAGCGGTTTCCGCCCGCAGCCGGGCTTCGCTGAGCAAATGATTGCCGGCCTTGAGTTCGGCCATGGCCTGATTCAGCGCGTCGGTGCGCTCGCGAACCTGTTCGGCGAGCACCACAGAATGCTGGAACGCCGAATACGGATCGTTGCCACGGGTGCCCCCGGACTCGATCCGTTCGATCAGCGCGGCATTGATCCGTTGCAGCTTGCGGTTCTCATGCTGCAGGCCGGCAATTTGCGCCTGTAGTTCAGCGGGCGACGGGGGGCCGGTTTCGGGCAATGGCAACGCCGGTGAAAGTCTGGTTGATATGCATACCATTGAACTGTTCTCCGTAGGTGTTGAAGCCCATCACCCGCTGCTCGCGCAGGAAGGCGCCAATTTGGTCCAGGCTGCCGTCGTCTTCGAGCTCCAGCCGCCTGAGAAAACAGTCACAACCAATGGTCAGCAGCAGTGTTCCGAGCCGCGCTTCAAGTCCTTCGAACAGCGTCTGCAGATTCGGCAACAACGGTCCAGGGGTCATGGCGGTCAGGACGATGCCGTTCTCCACGGCGCAATAGAAACTCAGGCTCAGGTCCGGGTGAACCTGCTGGATAGCCCTGACGTAGTACTGCTCGTTGATCCGTACTGCCAGCGGATGGGCGGCGAACACTCGATGATCGAGCTCGGCAACCGGCACGCCGATATGCCGGGCGTACTCCTCGGCGGCAGGTTCGGCGTTGAGCTCATAGACCCGCCGCGACGGACTGTCGGCGTGGGTGACCACCAGCTTCTCTTCACGGGGCAGGATGTGATGGGTGGTAAACACCTCGAAGTCCAGACAGGTATTGACCAGCACCACCACTGCCGCGCCACTGTGGAACTCGCCACCGAAATAAACGTGGGTGTGGGTCAGTTTGTTGTCATCGCCGGCCGAGCCGCCGAAATGCGGAATATCGCCGAGGGCCGCACTCAGCGCCGCAAGGACCATTTCCTCACGGCTGGACAGGCCGTCGAGCAGGGTCAGGGCGAAACTGTTGCCCTTGATCGGCGCCAGGGTGTTGCTGCGACAGTCGCCCACCAGGCGCTCGACCATTTGCTGGGCGTCGATCAGGCTGAAGTGTTCCATCTGATCGATCAGCTCGATGGCGATGGAGAAATGCCGGTGATCGAAACCGACCGCAGTGATGCAACCGCGGCCATAGCCATTGGGAGTGATTTCACCGGCGCTGGTACAACCCACCAGGCGAATCCCGCCAAAACTCTGCTGCAAGGCCGGACCCAACGCCTTCAGGTCGTATTCGGCGGAACAGAAAAACAGCACGAAGCCCAGGTGCGGATGCAACAGCTGCCGAGCCAGATCCTGGGCGGCCTCCTGGGCATCGGTGGCCTGGGACATTGCACTGACGACGCCATCGGTCTGGCCCTGTTGCATATTCGCCTCCCGCAGGTGCGTAGTCTGAGGCATGAGTGTACGAAGCCCGGGGCGTCAACCCTATGCTACTTGGGTAGCGGGTAGGTGGTTCGATGGGATGAAGTGGGGATGGCGGCTGATGGAAATGTGTCGGTGTGACGACTAATTTGTGGCGAGGGGGCTTGCCCCCGCTCGGCTGCGCAGCAGTCGTAAAACCGGTAACCAAGTTCCAACTGAAAGAACTCATTGCCTGATTTTAGGACCGCTACGCGCTCCAGCGGGAGCAAGCTCCCTCGCCACAGGTGCAATGTTCGTCTCAAAATCCTTGACTGACTAGCGTTGGGGCAAGCCCCCTCACCACAGGTATTGTGCCCTGCCCGGCTCCACCCCACACCGCGATGCGCGCAGCGCGGGCAGATCCGGCGGGGTTACCAGGTCAGTACTGCGCCGAGGGCGACGGTGTCGGTGTTTTCATTTTGGGCGACGGTGTCGTGGCCTTCGATTTCGAACTGGTTGTATTCGGCCACCAGCTTGAGGTTGTCATTGACGTCGTGGAACAGCGCGATCCCGCGGGTTTCATAATCCGCGCCGCTGCCGACCACGCCGTTGCCGTCGTCCTTGGTCTTGCCGTAGGACAGCGCCAGGCGGTTCTTGCCGAGTTTGTAGGAGCCCTGCAGCAGGTAGCCGTCACTGTCGACTTCACGCAGCGTCGGTTCGCCGGCGTTGTTGGTGAAGAACGGGTTGATGCCCTTGGCCTGGAAGCCCGAACCGGTCAGGGACAAACCGCCCATCTTCGCTTGCACGCCGTAACCGACGCCTTTTGAAGTGACTGACTGCACCGTGGAGTCGGTGTTTTCCGAAGTCTGGTAGCTGCCGTTGACCCAGCTGTAGATCTTCGCCCCGGCAACGTCGAACTGGTAGGTGATCTCGCTCTCGGTCCGTGGGTTTTCCTGATAGGCCTTGCCCAGTGGGCTGCTGTCGTTGGTGTCCACCGGGTCCATGATCCCCACCGCTACGCGCAAACCTTCCATGATCGGCGTGCGATAGGTGATCTGCGAGGTCGGGAACGGATACGGGTAGCCGGTGCCGATGTTGCCGAACGACACACCGCCGCCATCCACCAGCCCCAAGGTGTCGCTGACCTGACCGTAACCGGCGAGCATCTCGTCGAGCAGGATGTTGGAGCGGGCGAACAGCCCGAAGTCCTTACCGATAAGCACTTCGCCCCAGCCGGGATTGCCCACGGTGCCGTAGAACTGCCGCACATCAATGGCGGTGTCGGTGCCGTTGGTTTCGCTGTCGTTGATGGTCACCCAGAACGATGCCCGCGCACCGAGTTTCAAGTCATCGATTTGCTTGCCCATGTTGAAGCCCAGGTAGTTGGGCAAGAAGCCCATCTTCACCCGCGCCTGCCGACGGTCGAACTGCTCGCCCTCGCGGTCGACGTCGCTATTGACGTAGAAGGCGTTGATGTAGCCATCGGTGGAGAAAGTGGTCTGGTCCTTGTCATACAGCATGATTTCGGCCTTGGCCATGGAACTCATGCCAAGGGCCGACAGGCTGGCAATCAGTGCAGGCAAGAAACAGTGCTGAAAATTCTTATTGTTGTGCATGGCGCGCTCCGCAACCGGGGGACTTGATGTCGGAGGCGATTATCGAAAGGCAGGGCCGCGCCTTATATGCTGCCTTGGCGGCAATTGGCAGCTGCTTTGGATTGGCGGGAGTGGCCCGGCAAATTCGGTGTAAGACCAGACTGCTACGCGGTGCGAAACTTAAGGCTTATGAGCGCGGGTCGATGGGATGATCGACCCGTACTCGCAAACACATTGCGCCTGATTCACTACACCAGTTCACGCAACTTTTTCAGTTCAGCTGCAGCCAGGGGAATGCCGGTGCTGCGGGATTTTTCCCGTGCCTGATAACGTCGGTCACCCGGCATGCGCTGCAGCCCGACTGCATGCATCTGCCGCACCAGTTCTTCGCTGCGACTGGCGAAGCTGTTGCCGCCGGCCTTGGTCGGGTCGATCAGGATTACCAACTGGCCGGTCCAGGGTGTTTGCGCGCCGGGGTGGTTCGACCAGTCGAATTCAAAAGAAAAGTTGCCTCCGGTCAGCGCGGCGGCCAGTAGTTCAACCATCATCGACAACGCCGAGCCCTTGTGCCCGCCAAAGGGCAATAAGGCGCCGCCAGCGAGGATCGCGTGCGGGTCCCGGGTCGGTTGGCCCTGGCTGTCGACGCCCATGCCCGGCGGTAATTGTTCACCTTTGCGCGCAGCGATCTGCACATCGCCATGGGCAATGGCGCTGGTGGCCAGGTCGAAAACAATCGGCTCGCCCCCGTCACGGGGCGCGGCAAAGGCAATCGGGTTGGTGCCGAACAACGGCCGCTGCGCGCCATGGGGCACCACGCAGGTCATGCTGTTGACCACACTCAGGGCCACCAGCCCCTGCCTGGCGAAGGGTTCGACGTCTGGCCACAGTGCCGCGAAATGGTGCGAGTTGCGGATCGCCAACACCGCGATCCCGGCGCTGCGGGCCTTTTCGATTAGCAGTTCGCGGGCGGCAGCCAATGCTGGCTGGGCAAAACCATTGGCGGCATCCACCCGCACGAAACCCGAGGCGACGTCTTCGACAATCGGCTGCGCCTGGCCATCGACCCAACCGCTGGCCAGCGACGACAGGTAGCCGGGAATGCGGAACACCCCATGGCTATGGGAACCGTCGCGCTGCGCCCTGGCGCAGTTATCGGCGAGGATCCGGGCGACCTCCGTGGAGGTGCCGTGGCGCTCGAAGATCTGTTGCAGCAACTGGCTCAGCTCGGCAAGGGCAAGATGCTCTATCTCGGCCAATACAGGGTTAGATTGGGACATTGCGAAGCTCCGGGGACATTGTTATTGGGAGTGGGCTGCAGTGGCCTGACTATCCGATCATGCCAGTTACCTGTCAAATATTGACTTAATGACAGAAAACATTCACCTTCTGCTTCAAGCGCTGAATAACAACAGGAAACAGCCTTGAGCCAGCCCATCAAACAACGCCTTGAAAGCAGCTTGTTGACCGCCGCCGCCTCAGGCAGGGCGATCGCCAATTACATGTTGGCCAATCTTTACGAGTTGCCGTTTCAGACCTCGGCGGATATCGCCGCCAAGCTAGGCGTCAGCGAGTCCACCGTCGGGCGCTTCTGCCGCTCCATCGGCTACAGCCATTTCAAAGACCTGAAAAACGACCTGAAAACCGATCTGGGCGAAGGTCCATGGCTGGTCGGTGAACGCTTGCAGGAGTTCCGCCAGCAGTCGAGCCAGAGCCCCCAAGGCTTGCCGCGCAGTTTTGAGCTGGAAGTCGGCGCGCTTATGAAAGTCTACGAATACAGCCTGACCCCAGCCTGGCAAACCGTCAGTCAGCGCCTGGCCACCCGGCGCAAGGTGTTTGTCGCCGGTTTCCAGACCGAACGCGGTATCGCTGCATCCATGGTCCATCTGCTGCAGTACCTGCGCGATGGCGTGCAGTTGGTGGATGGCGCCGCCGGGCATTACGCCGACGTGCTGCTCAGTAACCCCGAGGAGTGTGCGCTGGTGGTGTTCGAAGCCCGGCGATATTCCCGTCACGCCCGGAACCTGTGTCGCAAGGCCCGCGAAGCCGGGATCCCGGTGACCCTGGTCACCGACACTTTCTGCGACTGGGCCGAACAACACGCCGATGAAGTGTTCCGCGTGCCCACCGAGTTCAACCTGTTCTGGGAGTCCACGGCGGCGATGCTGTCGCTGGTGCACCTGCTGGTCAACGAGGTGTGCAAGCAGTTGGGCCCCGAAGTCGAAAAACGTCTTGAAGCAACCGCTGCCTTACATAACGAGTTCGTTGGATATACATCCTCACCAGGACCAAAACAATAATCGAGGTGTCACTTGAAAAACGTCATTCGCTTTGCAGCTACCTGCGCAATGCTCATCGCCGGAGTCTCCGGGGCCCAGGCTGAAGTGCTGAAAATCGCCACCGAAGGCGCTTACCCGCCCTTCAACTATGTGGACTCGGACAACAAGCTGCACGGCTTCGACGTCGATATCGCCAACGCCCTGTGCGAACGCATGAAGGTCGAGTGCACGATCGTCGCCCAGGATTGGGAAGGCATCATCCCGGCGCTGATGGCGAAGAAATACGATGCGGTGGTGGCCTCGATGATTGCCACCGATGAGCGCAAGAAGAAGATTGCCTTCACCAATCACTACTACCGCACCCCGCTGTCGGTCGCGGTGGCCAAGGACTCGGCCATCACCGATGCCCAGACCAAGTTCAAAGGTCTGACAGTCGGCGCCCAGTCATCTTCGACCCAGGCGATCTACGCCGAAGATCATTACGCCCCGGCCGGTGCCGACGTGAAGTTCTACCCAACGCTGGACGAAGCCAACAGCGACCTCGCCGCCGGCCGCCTGGATGGGGTGATTGCCGACAAGTTTCCGCTGCTGGCCTGGGCCGAAAGCACCGGCAAGGACTGCTGCAAGATCATCGGCGACGTCAACGGCACCACCGCCGACGCCTCGATCGCCGTGCGCCAGGAAGACAACGCCCTGCGTGAACGACTGAACAAGGCGCTGGATGAAATCGTCGCCGACGGCACTTACAAAAAGATCTCCAGCCGCTACTTCGCCTTCGATATCTACTGAGCCCGCGGGTCCGCGGCACTGGCCCCGGACCTGTCCCCCTGACACCCCTGCCCCGCGCTCGCCCTGAGCGCGTCGGCGGCGTGCAGGCTTAATTTCGCGAGAGGGTTCGGGCATGTTCGAACATCTGTCACTGTTATCTTTCGCCAGCGGCGGCTGGGGCTCGGCCTTGCTGGCCGGAGCCCTGGTAACCATCGCCCTGGCCCTCAGCTGTGTGCCGATCGGTTTGCCGCTGGGCCTCGGCGTGGCCCTGGCAGCCCGTTCCAAACGGCGCTGGTTGCGGACTTCGGCCACGGTGTTTTCCACGGTGTTCCGTGGACTACCCGAGTTGCTGACCCTGCTGCTCATTTATTACGGTTGCCAGATCGCCGCGCAGAAGATCCTTGCTGCCATGGGCTACCAGACCGAGGTGACGATCAATACCTTTGTCGCGGCAATGATCGCCTTCAGCCTGGTATTCGCCGCGTTTTCCAGCGAAATCTGGCTGGGCGCCTTCAAGACCGTACCCAAGGGCCAGTTCGAGGCGGCCGCGGCGCTGGGTTTGTCCAAGGGCACGACGTTTCGCAAGGTGGTGCTGCCGCAACTGGCGCGTATTGCCCTGCCGGGCCTGTCGAATAACTGGTTGTCGCTGCTCAAGGACACTTCACTGGTCTCGACCATTTCCTTGGTGGACCTGATGCGCCAGACCAACCTGGCGGTCAGCGTGACCAAGGAACCGATGTTTTTCTACGCGGTGGCCTGCTTCGGCTATCTGTTTTTCTCGGCGTTGTCCGGTCGCTTGTTCCACTTTCTCGAACAGTACTTCAGCCGCCATCAACGGAGTGCCCGGCCATGAGCTTCGATGATCTGCTGAACCTGTTCCTCAGCCCCGAACTGCTCGAACGCTACGGCCCACGCTTTATCGACGGCTTGCTGGTGACCGGCAAATTGGTGGCGATCTCCTTCACCCTCGGCGCCCTGCTCGGCCTGCTGATTGCTCTGGGCCGGTTGTCGAGCAACCGGTTTTTGCGCAGTTTCACCGGCGCTTATGTGTACTTTTTCCGCGGCTCGCCGCTGCTCGCCCAGTTGTTCATGCTGTATTACGGCCTGGGTTCGTTCAAAAGCTTCTGGCAGGACGTCGGCCTCTGGTGGTTCTTCCGCGATGCCTGGTTCTGTACCCTGCTGGCCTTCACCCTGAACACCGCGGCCTATCAGGCCGAGATCCTGCGCGGCGCCCTGCTGGCCGTCGCCCAGGGCCAGCGCGAGGCGTCGAAAGCCCTGAGCCTGTCGCGCTGGACCACCTTTCGCAAAGTAATCCTGCCGCAGTCGTTGCTGGTGGCCATCGGGCCGCTGGGCAACGAGCTTATCCTGATGATCAAGGCCAGCGCCATTGCTTCGCTGGTGACCATCTATGACTTGATGGGCGTGACCAAGCTGGCCTTCTCCCGCAGTTTCGACTTCCAGATCTACCTGTGGGCCGCCGTGCTCTACCTGCTGATCGTCGAAGTGGTGCGCCGCAGCCTGAAACTGATCGAAGGCCGTCTCGGTCGTCATTTGAACTGATCCGATTTTCCCAGGCCGCCCCAGGCGGCCCATGTACCAGGGATTTACCCATGCATTGCGAAACCATCGTTCTCGGCGCCGGGATTGTCGGCGTCAGCACCGCCCTGCAGTTGCAGGCCCGCGGCCGCAAAGTGGTATTGCTCGACCGCCAGCAACCAGGCAACGGCACCAGCCATGGCAACGCCGGATTGATCGAGCGCGCCAGCGTCATCCCCTATGCGTTTCCGCGCCAGCTGTCGAAGCTGCTGCGTTATGGCCTCAATCAACAGTCGGATGTGCGCTATAGCCTGCGTTACCTGCCCAAGGCCGGTCCCTGGTTGCTGCAATACTGGCGTCATTCCGGGCCCAAGGGCCTGGCCGCCGCGACCCGCGCCATGCTGCCGCTGGTGGAGCGCTGCGTCAGTGAGCACGAGTTGCTGGCTGAACCGGCAGGCATGAATGGCCTGATCCAGGGCGGCGGCTGGATCGAAGCCTTCAACGATCAGGCGGCATTCGAAAAAGCCCAACAGGATGCCTTGGATCTGAGCGAGTACGGATTGAACTATGCAGTGCTCGACCGGCAGCGGATCCACCAACTCGAGCCTGGGCTGCACGCCGATGTGGTGGGAGGCCTGCACTGGCTGGACCCCAAGACCGTCAGCGATCCCGGTGGCCTGACCCGTGGTTACGCCGAACTGTTCCAGAAACGCGGCGGGACTTTTGTCCTCGGCGATGCCCTGAGCCTGCGCCAAAGCAATGGTCAATGGCAGGTGCAAAGCGAGCGAGGACTGATCACCGGCAATGAAGCAGTGGTTGCCCTCGGGCCCCAGGCCCGGGGCATTTTCGAGCCCCTGGGCTATCGCATTCCGCTGGCGATCAAGCGCGGCTACCACATGCACTACGCGGCCAAGGCCGGGGTGCAGATGCAGCATCCGATTCTCGACCCGGTGGGCGGTTACGTGCTGGCGCCGATGGTGCAAGGCATTCGTTTAACCACCGGCATCGAGTTCGCCGACAGCGACGATCCGATCAACGAAATCCAGCTGCGCCGCTGCGAAGAACTGGCGCGGCACTTCTACCCGCTGGGCGAGCGCCTGGATGCCGAACCCTGGCTCGGTCGCCGGCCGTGCCTGCCGGATATGTGCCCGGTGATTGGCCCGGCCAGTCGCCATCCCGGATTGTGGTTCAACTTCGGCCATGCGCACCACGGCCTGACCCTGGGCCCGGTCAGCGGCCGCCTGCTGGCCGAGATGATGACCGGCAGCATGCCGTTTACCGACCCGACACCCTACAGCGCCGAGCGCTTCCACTGATCGCTGGAGAGATAAGCATGCTATCTGCCACTGCCCTGCTGCAAACCCCGACGATCGCCGCCCCTGACACGCGCAAGGTGGTGGTCGATATCGCCGGACTGAACAAGTTCTATGGCGCCTTCCATGTGCTGCACGACATCGACCTGAAAGTCCGCGAAGGCGAACGCATCGTGCTCTGCGGCCCGTCCGGTTCCGGGAAGTCGACTCTGATCCGTTGTATCAACCGCCTGGAAATCGCTGAAAAAGGCCGGATCCTGATCGACGCCACCGACCTCTCGCAAAACACCCGAGAGGCTGCCAAAGTCCGCAGCGAAGTGGGCATGGTGTTCCAGCACTTCAACCTGTTCCCGCACATGAGCGTGCTCGACAACTGCACCCTGGCGCCCATCTCGGTCCGCAGTCTGCCGCGCAAGAAGGCCGAAGAACTGGCGCGCAATTACCTGAACAAGGTCGGCATCGAAAACCAGGCCGACAAATACCCCAGCCAACTCTCCGGCGGCCAGCAACAACGGGTAGCCATCGCCCGCGCGCTGTGCATGGAACCGAAGATCATGCTATTCGACGAGCCGACCTCGGCGCTGGACCCGGAAATGGTCAGTGAAGTGCTGGATGTGATGGTCAAGCTCGCCGGCAGTGGCATGACCATGCTTTGTGTCACCCACGAAATGGGCTTTGCCCGGCAAGTGGCCGAGCGAGTGCTGTTTCTCGATGGCGGGAAAATCATCGAGGATGCGCCGCCGAACGACTTCTTTGGCGCGCCAAAAAGTGCCCGGGCCAAAGCCTTTCTAGCGCAGATAGTGCATTAAGGTCGGAACACTCGACAGCTTGCGGTGACCCGGATGGGTGCCGCAGGTGCCTGTTCGAGCGGTGACATCCGGCACAAAAGCCGGAATTTTGCATGTTTATGTATCCACGGCGAGCTGGATACACTGCAATACAAAGGCCTGCGGGCAAGCCAGGAAAGGCTCGATATGCTGTGTCACAACCAGACACAGACAGGGCTGAGCAGATGGAACATGTCGATCACATTCTGATAGTCGATGATGATCGCGAGATCAGAGAACTGGTGGGCAACTACCTGAAGAAGAACGGGCTGCGCACCACGGTGGTCGCCGATGGGCGGCAGATGCGCAGCTTCCTTGAATCGACGCCGGTCGATCTGATCGTGCTCGATATCATGATGCCCGGTGACGATGGCCTGATGCTCTGTCGCGAGTTGCGCGCCGGCAAACACAAAAACACCCCGGTGCTGATGCTCACCGCCCGCAACGACGAAACCGACCGCATCATCGGCCTCGAGATGGGCGCCGACGACTACCTGGTCAAACCCTTCGCCGCCCGCGAGTTGCTGGCGCGAATCAATGCGGTGCTGCGGCGCACGCGGATGCTGCCGCCGAACCTGGTGGTCAGCGAAAGCGGCCGTTTGCTGGGTTTCGGTCGCTGGCGCCTGGACACCTCGGCCCGCCACCTGCTCGACCAGGACGGCACCCTGGTGGCCCTGAGTGGCGCCGAGTATCGTCTGCTGCGGGTGTTCCTCGATCATCCGCAGCGGGTGCTCAGTCGCGACCAATTGCTCAACCTGACCCAGGGCCGCGACGCCGACCTGTTCGACCGCTCCATCGATCTGCTGGTGAGCCGCCTGCGCCAGCGCCTGCTGGATGATGCGCGGGAACCGGCGTGTATCAAGACGGTGCGCAGCGAAGGCTATGTATTCTCAATGCCGGTGAAAGTCCTCGGGGCGCCGGCATGAGATTCTCCTTGAGTTGGCCGCGCACACTGGCTTCGCGGCTCTCGCTGATTTTTCTGGTCGGGCTGATTCTCGCTCAGGGGTTGTCTTTCGGCGCGCAGTTCTATGAACGCTACCAGAGCGCGAAATCGACCATGCTGGGTAATCTGGAAACCGATGTCTCGACCTCCATCGCCATTCTCGACCGCTTGCCGGCTGCCGAGCGTGCGGACTGGCTGCGGCGTCTGGATCGGCACAATTATGGCTACCTGCTGAACGCGGGCGAGCCCGGCACACCCCTGGAGCTGGCTGATGCGCCGGTCGCGATGCGCTCGATCGAGGACGCCATCGGCCATGATTACCCGCTGGTATTTACCGATATCCCCGGCCCGCAGAAACATTTCCAGGTGCACCTGCGCCTCGCCGATGACAGTCCGGTCACCATTGACGTCAGGCCGGCGATCATGGCGCTCTCTCCCTGGCTGCCGTTTGTCTTGCTGGGCCAGTTGGCGCTGTTGATCGGCTGTACCTGGCTGGCCGTGCGGATCGCCATCCGCCCGTTGACGCGGCTGGCCCGGGCCGTGGAAACCCTCGACCCGAACAACCACGCCATCCACCTGGACGAAACCGGGCCCACCGAGGTCGCCTACGCCGCAGCCGCCTTCAACGCCATGCAGAAGCGCATCGCTGCTTATCTCAAGGAGCGCATGCAACTGCTGGCGGCGATCTCCCATGACCTGCAAACCCCCATCACCCGCATGAAGCTGCGGGCCGAATTCATGGACGAGTCTGCCGAGAAGGACAAACTCTGGCAGGACCTGGGTGAAATCGAGCATCTGGTCCGCGAAGGGGTGGCCTATGCCCGTAGCGTCCACGGCTCCCACGAGGCAAGCTGCCGGATCGATCTGGATTCATTTCTCGACAGCCTGGTGTTCGACTATCAGGACATGGGCCAGGCGGTGCAACTGAGCGGGAAAAATGCCGCGGTGATCGATACCCGGCCCCATGCGTTGCGCCGGGTACTGGTCAATCTGCTGGACAACGCGCTGAAGTTCGCCGGCGCTGCGCAAATAGAGATCCACACCAGGGCCGATCGGAGTCTGTCGATCCAGGTGCTGGATCGCGGCCCGGGAATCGCCGAACAGGAACTGGCCCAGGTGCTCAAGCCTTTCTACCGGGTGGAAAGCTCGCGCAATCGAAGCACCGGTGGCACCGGGCTGGGCCTGGCTATCGCCCAGCAACTGGCCCAAGCCATCGGCGGCGTGCTGACCCTGCGCAACCGCGAAGGCGGTGGGTTGTGTGCGGAGCTCGAACTGGGCGGTCCGCGGTTGACCTGATAAATCGAGTCGCCTGCATCGCGAGCAAGCCCGCTCCCACACCAGGCCGCAGCTGTACACAAATTCCGTGTCCGCTGAAGATCACCTGTGCCATCAGGATCCACCAGGCCCCGGTTTGTATCGGACTGTGTATGAAGCGCTCCTGATACATCCGCTTTAGTTTGGGCCGCCACAGGACACAGGCCGGATACACCCCTGCGATTAACTCTGTCTACCGGCCTGACGTGTTGGTCGGGCGCACCTCTCTGACCCCGGATCAAAGGACATCAAGCTCATGCAGACCCATCGTTCTTCGACCTTGCCGCAGGCCTCCACCGTAGGGCTTGGCTTGCGTCGTTCGCTGCTCAACCAGCTGCGGGATGCCCCCGCGGGCAATTTCGATTTTCTGGAAGTCGCGCCGGAAAACTGGATCGGTATCGGCGGGGCCCATGGCGCTGCGCTGCGTTCGCTGGCCGAACGTTATCCGTTGTCCTGTCACGGGCTGTCACTGTCCCTAGGCGGCACAGCGCCACTGGACGTGGCTTTCCTGCAGGAAGTGCGGGTGTTTCTCGACCTGTACAAGGTGCCGCTCTACAGCGAGCATTTGAGCTACTGCAGTGACGACGGCCATCTTTACGACTTGCTGCCGCTGCCCTTCACCGAAGAGGCGGTGCATCACGTAGCGGCCCGTATTCGCCAGGCTCAGGATGTCCTGGGTCGGCGTCTGGCGGTGGAAAACGTCTCCTACTATGCCGCGCCGCAACAGGATATGGACGAACTCAGCTTTACCAATGCGGTGCTCCAGGAAGCCGATTGCGACCTGCTGCTGGACGTCAACAATGTCTACGTGAACTCGGTGAATCACCGCTTCGATCCCCAGGCCTTCCTCGCGGGAATCGCGCCCGACAGAGTGGTCGCCATGCATGTGGCCGGGCACTACGACGAATCCGACGACCTTAAAATCGACACCCATGGCGCTCCGGTCAAGCCGGTGGTCTGGGCATTGCTGGGCCAGGCCTATGCACGGTTCGGTGCTAAACCGACCTTGCTCGAACGGGACTTCAACTTCCCGGCCTTCGACGTGCTGGTGGCCGAGCTGAACATCATTCGCCAACTGCAAGCCAATCAGGTGGTGGCCCATGGTTAATCCAGTTGCAACCTTGCATCAGCAGCAACAGTCACTGACCCGCTATCTGCGCGATCCCGATAGCTGCCCGCCACCGGAAGGGATGGACCTGGCGCGGGTGCAGATCTATCGCGACCTGGTCTTCGAAAACCTGCTGTCGCTGCTGAGCGGGACCTTTCCGGTGCTGGTGAGCATCCTCGGCGATACCGACTGGCGAGTATTGGTCAGGGCGTTCTTGCGGGATTACCGCTCGCCCACGCCGAAATTTGGCGAAATCGCCAAAGAGTTCGTGGTCTTTCTTTCGGACGAGCCGGCGGTACTCAAGGACACTACATGGCCTGCGTTCATGGTCGAACTGGCCCATTACGAGTGGATCGAGATGGCACTCCAGCAGGATGAAGCCGAGCCCCTGCCCGCCAGCGATGGCTGGTTGTTGCTGGATCGCCCCTTGCAGGTTTCAGCGCTGGCCTGGCCCTTGGCCTACAGCTGGCCGGTCCATCAGCTGGGGCCCGATTACCAACTTGAGGCGCCGCCCGCCCAGCCGACCTTGCTGTTGATTCGTCGGTCGGTCGACTGGAGCGTGGGTTTTTCCGAGCTCAGCCCGTTGGCCTGGCGACTGCTGCAACGTATCGAACAGTTCCCCGAGCTGCCGGGGCGAGCCCAGTTGCAGGAACTGGCCGTCGAGGCCGGGGCCACCGACCTCAGCGACTTCATGGACAGCGGCCTGGTCCTGCTGCAGCAGATGCATGGCGAGGGAGTCATTGGCATAGCGAGTGACCAGTGACAGGTTTGCATCAATCACCGAGACCGGGCCGATCAAGGAATCGGCCCGCGACCGCCCTTAGAAAGTCCCCGGATAGGCGCCACCGTCCAGCAACAGGTTCTGCCCAGTGAGATACCCGGCGTGGCGGCTGCACATAAACGCACACAGCGCACCGAACTCATCAGCAGTACCGAACCTGCCGGCAGGGATGCCCCGGCGTTTGTTTTCCAGCGCCTGGTCAAGCGCCTGGCCGGCCGCACTGGCAGAGGCCTGAGTCGATTCGCGCAGGCGATCGGTGTCAAACAGCCCCGGCAGCAGGTTGTTGATCGTGACGTTATTGGAAACCAGCTGCGGCTGACGCGCCAATCCAGCAATAAAACCGGTCAAACCGCTGCGAGCGCCGTTGGACAGCCCCAATATGCCGATCGGCGCTTTTACCGCACCCGAGGTAATGTTCACGATGCGGCCGAATCCGCGTTCGGCCATATTATCGACGGTGGCCTTGATCAGCTCGATAGGTGTGAGCATATTGCCGTCAAGGGCGGCTATCCAGTCCTCGCGAGTCCAATTGCGGAAGTCTCCCGGTGGCGGACCTCCGGCGTTAGTGACCAGGATATCGACCACCGGACAGGCTTTTAATGCCGCTTCGCGCCCGGCGACGGTGGTGATGTCGCCCACCACGGTTTTAACCGTCACATTGCTGTTCAATAGACGCAGTTCAGCGGCTGTTTCTTCCAGCGCCTGGGGATTACGCGCAGTAATCACCACGTTCACCCCTTCCGCGACCAAGGCTTTGGCGCAACCTTTGCCAAGGCCTTTGCTCGCGCCACAGACCAGTGCCCAACACCCTTCGATTCCAAGTTCCATGCTGACCTCTCTATGAATGATTAAGTGATACGGGTCTGAGCCACCTTCGATAGCCTGGGTTGCCAGGGTCAATCGAGTTGCGGCCCGTCATACCCCTCGACAATGATCAGATCAATGATGGAAATGGGCTGGCGAATCTTCGCCGCGTCCTGATATTCCGGGGAGTTCCAGCAATCGATGGCAGCCTGATAACTGGGGAATTCGATCACCACATTGCGCGCCCGGCTCTGGCCCTCCACCGCCTCGAAACGTCCGGCGCGGATGACAAACCGCGCGCCGTACTTTTTATAAGCCACGGCGTTGGCCGTGGCGTAGCGCTGATACTCTTGCGGATCGCTGACGTCGACCCGGCCAATCCAATAACCCTTGGGCATAAATCCTCCAGCTCAATAGTGTTCAATCAATAGATAACGCTCAGTCGCCGACCGGCCCTTTGAGCAGCACCCAATAGGCAAATGCCGCGACCACTGCGACCACCGCGCTGACCATGAAGGCCGTGGCGAAGGAGCCTGATTGCTGGATGCTGAAACCGGTGACGATCGGCGCAATGGATCCGGCGATGTAGCCGCCAAAGTTCTGGATCGAGCCAAAGGAGGCAACCCGCCGAGTGGAGACAATGGTATTGGCGATCATCCAGGCCGTTGAACTGGCCAGGTTGATGCTGAACAACGCCAGGCACAGCAGCACCACACTCAGGGTCAGACTGCTGCCAAACGACAGCGGCAGGGTGAACATGGCCGCCAGCAACAGGCCGGAAATAGCCGTCACCTTGCGACTGCCCAACACGCTCATGCCGCGCTTGACCATGCGGTCGCAAATGCGTCCGGCGGCGATGGTGCCGAAGGCCCCGAACAGGTAAGCCAGCGAGACCACCCAGGCGGTTTTGTACAGACCCAGGCCATGCTCGCGCTCGAAGTAACCCGGCAACCAGGTGAGGTGCAGCCAGAGCATGTAGATGACGCCCATGAAACCCAGGACCGCGCCCCAGGTGCTGCGATGCTGGAACAGGCTCAGCCAGTCGGCGAGCAGCGCCTTGCGCGGTGCCGGCTCGGCGGTTTTTTCGGCGACCTCGGCAACCTCCGGCGACGCTTGACCGCTGGCGGCCAGCTCGGCCAGGTACTGTTTTTTGCTCTTGTAGAACATCAGCCAGCACGCGGCCAGGACAATGCCGATAAGCCCGGTGATGACGAACATCCCGCGCCAGCCGAAATTGATCATGAACAGCGTCAGCAACGGCGGCGCCAGGCACGGCCCGATACAGGTCGAAGACAGCACGATGCCGGTCGGTGTCCCGCGTTTCTCGGCCTCGAACCATTCCGACAAGGCCTTGGCCGCCGACGGGAACATCGGCGCCTCACCCACCCCCAGCAGGATCCGCAGGCCGATGAAGCCAGCAAAACTGTTCACCAGCCCGGATACCGATTGCGCAACGGACCAGGTCAGCAAGGCGGCGCCGAGGGAGATTTTACTGCCCAGTCGATCGATGATGATCCCCAGCGGCAGTTGGGCAAACGCGTAGGCCAGGGAAAACGCCGACAGCAGAATGCCCATTTGCGACGGGCTGATCAGCATGTCTTTCTGGATCGAGGTATTGGCTATCGAGAGCGCGCTGCGATCCAGATAGTTGACGATGCCGATCAGCAGTAACAACACCACGGTGATGCTCTGGTATTTCTTCAGGGACGAGGTCCGGGCGCCAGTGCGCGCGAGACCTGCAACCTCGGTTGCGGATTCAGGGGTCATATCAACACTCTTTTTTATTGTTGTTCAGGTGGTTTGCGCCAAGCGGCGCAATGATCTTCAGGCCTGCCTTACATCGACTGTTCCAGCAGCAGTTGGTAGTCGTCAGCCGAAGCCTCGCGCGGATTGGTCCGGTGACTATGGTCGGCGAGCGCGCCCTGGATGATGAGCGGGAATAGCTCGCGGGTGACGCCCAACTGGCTCAGACCGGTAGGCAGGCCCAGGGCTCGGGTCATGTCGACGATGGCGGTTTCGACTGCTTCGTGTGACTCGAGTCCCATCGCCTGGGCGATACGCGCCAGTTTTTGCTCGTTCTGAACGGTTGGTGACTGACGATTGAAGCGGATCACCGCCGGCAGGAAAATCGCATTGAGCGTGCCATGGTGCAGTCGCGGATCGATGCCGCCCAAGGCATGGCTCAGGCTATGTACGCAACCCAGGCCTTTTTGAAAGGCCAGCGCGCCCTGCAGCGATGCGCTCATCATATTCATCCGCGCCTCGACATTCCCCGGCTCGCGAGTCGCCAGCTCGATGTGCCGCCAGGCCCGCCACAGACCATCCAGGGCAATGCCATCCGCTGGTGGATTGAACGCCGGAGCCATGAAGGTTTCGAGGCAGTGGGCAATCGCATCCATGCCGGTGGCCGCAGTGAGCCCCGCGGGCAGGCCGAAGGTCAGTTGCGGATCGCAGATGGCAACTTTCGGAACGACATAGGGTGAGATGACTCCGACCTTGCGCCCGTCATCCAGAATCAGGATCGCCCCGCGACCGACTTCGCTACCGGTCCCGGCGGTGGTCGGGATCGCAATAAGCGGCGCGGTCGCAGCAGTGATCCGCGCCAATCCGCCTTCGATCACGGCGAAGCTTTTTAACGGCCCGGCATGGGTGGCGCACACCGCAACACCCTTGGCCAGGTCGATGGAAGAGCCCCCGCCTACGGCGATAATCCCGTCGCAATCATGTTGCTGGTACATCGCTACTGCATCACGAACCGCCGATTCGTTCGGATTCGATGGAGTCCGGTCATAGACCGGCAATTCGGCACCCGATGGCAGAGTGGCCAATACCGCATCAAGAATGCCCGCGGCCTTGACCCCGGCATCGGTGACAATCAACGGGCGCTTGATCCCGATTCGTGTGCACTCACCCGGCAGCAACGCAATTGCCCCGACCTCGAACTGGATCTGTGTGATGTAGTTGATAAGCGACATACATTACCCCGCTGGTATGACAATAAGCTTTACCCGTTATCAAGGGGTACCCGAGAACCCTTGTCCATGGGCTCGGAAGCAGTTGCGCTGGAGTATATGTAGGGGAAAGAAGGGGCGATATTGAGAAGATTCGATACCGGTATAACTAATCCTCAAGTCCAATGCCGACCGTGGAATCCTTGAGTTGCTGGATGAACCCACATCCCCGCGTACACCTGCGATGCTGGGGATATATGCAATCCCCGCGTAGGAGCTGCCGCAGGCTGCGATCTTTTGATCTTGATCTTCGACATCCTTCAAACCGCCAAAAGATCGCAGGCTTCGCCAGCCCCTACACCGACCCCGTACACCTGCAATGTTGGGGATATATGCAATCCCCCGTAGGAGCTGCCGCAGGCTGCGATCTTTTGATCTTGATCTTCGACTGTCTTTAAACCGCCAAAAGATCGCAGGCTTCGCCAGCTCCTACATGGATGCACATCAACCCCCAACCGCAGAAAACCTCGGCAAGCTCTATTGCACCGGCAGGAAATTCATCAACAACAGGCTCTGGGCATAGTTCAGGCCGATTCGCCGATAACGCTCATCGAGCATTTGCGTGAGCAGATCCAGCCTCGCGACTATCTTGCCGAATTCCACGGCGAAGCTCAGGTTGCTGCCCTCCTCCGAGATTTCATTGGAGAACAGCAGCAGCTCGCCGTTGGCATTCTGTCGCTGGCTCAGCAGCCAGGTGGCTTTCTCGATATTGCGCGCCGCGTTGTTGACGAATGTCGGGTTGATCACGTCGGTTATGTAGAACTCCTGCCGACCGCCATGGGCAGTGATCAGCATGCTGCCGATCGCATAAATGAAGGCACCGACCCGGTCGCCGAGAAATTCCGGGCTCAGGGCGTAACTGAGCGCCGCGAGGTTCCGTCGTTCGCCCAATTGCGGCAGCGGTTGGCGCTGCTCGATGGCGTTACGCACCTCGCGCTCGGCGGTGCGCGCATCGAGGAACCCGGACTTGCGCCACTCGGAGGGATTGCGCAGGTAGAGCTTGTTCATCAACAGATAGAGGCTTTGCAGGTTGTCCTGCATGCTCAGGGTGGCGATGCGATCGACGCTGGTCTGAAACAACTCCGTGGGAGTTCCCTCGCTTATCTGGGTGGCCACGTCCCGACCCTGCTGTTGGCTGCAACCGCCGGCGCAGAGCAGCAGCACGCCGCTGAGCAACAATGAATGGCGAAGGAATCGCGTGACGACAGGGAGAACAACGTTGGCCATTGACAAGGTCTTGAACGATCCGGATGCGATGGGAGTCGCCGCAGCCTGGTCAAGAGTAGAACCGCAAAACCGGAAAAAGTGCGATGGCCCGTAACGGCCATCGCTAAGGCGAAGTCAGGATCGGTCAGAGGGTGCTCGGCGAAACGATGTTATTCACGTTGTGTTTAGTTGGTGCCGCAATGCTGACAAGTATCGGCGGCGACTAGTCTGACAATGCAGGTTTCTTCGGAGCTGCAATCCACACAAGAGCCAATGCCAAAACGTAAAACGCCGCCCCTACGATGCCCAATAGGGTACCAGGTACATATGAACAAGTGACGAGCACCCCCAGCGCCGAAGTAAAGACAAAAAGCAGGTTTGCCAGCGCGTACACACTCAGCCGTAGCCGATATGAACTGTTCTTCAGCCGCACCAGGATCAATGATCCTGAAGCCGTGAATACGATTGAGGCCAAGCCTAACGCTTGAAGCATCACCGTGTAGATGGCAACCGCAGGCAAGCCACTTGTGTCGCTGAGATCTGCCGGGTTTTCCGGTACTCCTTTTGTCGCATATACCAGAAACAGCCAGGCTACGACAAAGCAGAGCACCGCCGCAGCAACACCTTTGAACACATTAATTTTCACTAGCCAACCTCATTTCCTTTGTTCATCGACCAGAGCGCACTCCAATATTGCAAAAAAAATCTGTGTTGAGTCGCAAGATTACTAACTTCAATAGTGACAATCAATTCGTTATCCGACGTACATCAGCTAAGCCGGTGACCCAGGCTCGTTATTTGCGAATCTGGGGTTTTATTTACTTCTGGAAATGCAAAGGAAGCTCACCGGTAATTTGGATTTCGTACGTCTTCGCATTAGCTGCCTTTTCTACACCGCGTAGGGCGGTGGTCGCTTTCTCATCCCAGTCATTACGGTGGTTGCTGCGATTAGCATCGTACACATCGTTAAACGCTTTGGCGGTACCAGCAAAGATTACTGGTCCCGATACAAATCGGGTCACTTGGCCTACGATTTTGAGAGTGATGTTGCCAAGATAGTATCGAGCGTTGAACGAATCTAACCCGGTATAGTAAGGGACAATTATCTCAACATTAGTGACTCCGACTGGAGCAGTATCGATTATGGCCTTAAGGAAGGTCTGAAGTACCCACCGATTTTTGATGCCCTCTCTGTGAGAGGTTCAAAAAACGCTGATTCGGTCGAAAATCGGACCTTTCCACTCTTTAATTCATGATTTTTCCTCTAATCGCGCTGTTTCAGGGCGATTAGCCCGCATTACAGGCGCACCTCTCCTGCATTCAACAATCGTTTTCGCACCATCCACAGGTTCGACAAGGCGAACAACGTCGTCTGCTGAGCGATGTTTTTCGCCAGACCACGAAAGCGCACTTTCGTATAGCCAAACTGGCGCTTGATCACTCGAAACGGATGCTCAACCTTGGCTCTGACTTGCGCTTTCGCATACTCAATCCCGCGTAGCACGCTACCGATCACCGTGTCTTTGCCATGCTCTTTGTACGAACTGGGCCGGGCAGAAATCGACCAAATCATCTTGCGATCCTGATGTTCTGGGCGTTTCTGCACCCCGGTGTAACCGGCATCGCCACAGACGTGAACTTCTTCTCCGTGAAGCAATTGATCCACTTGTGTCACGTCCGCCACGTTGGCGGGAGTACCGACAACGCTATGAACCAAGCCCGAATCCGCATCAACGCCAATGTGGGATTTCATTCCAAAATAGTACTGATTTCCTTTCTTGGTCTGATGCATCTCGGGGTCGCGTTTCTTGTCTTTATTCTTGGTTGAGCTGGGTGCATGAATGATCGTCGCATCCACGATCGTTCCGTGACGCAACATCAATCCACGGTCACCCAGATAACCGTTGATAACCTGCAAAATCCCACCCGCCAGCTCATGTTTCTCCAGCAAGCGGCGGAAGTTGAGAATCGTGGTTTCGTCAGGAATTCGATCCAGATGCAGCCCTGCAAACTGGCGCAGGATCGTCGTTTCATACAGCGATTCTTCCATCGCCGGATCGCTGTAGCCGAACCAGTTCTGCATCAGATGAACCCGCAACATGGCCAGCAACGGATACGCCGGACGACCACCTTCACCCTTCGGATAATGCGGTTCGATCAAGGCAATCAAACCCTTCCAGGGCACGACTTGATCCATCTCGATCAGGAAGCGCTCGCGGCGGGTCTGCTTACGTTTACCGGCATACTCGGCATCGGCGAAGGACATCTGTTTCATCGGGGCTCAACCGTTCGATTCGTGTGAGATGGGTATTTCACCAGAGATGGAAGTCTTTTTCAGAGTTTCCTTAAGGTCGGGTAGCTTTTCAGGAGTTGGGGTGATGCCTATGTCATTGATCGGAACAGTAGCGGTTCTACCCTCCCCCATCAGATAGTGAGCAAAAGCTTTCAGTGGCGTGAAGATCCCACCCGAAAAATGCGTTTCCTCAGTCAAGGTCATATCATGCGTAAACCTTGTACGCGCTTGTTTGCTTCGCCCTTGAGCCCAGGCGTCTGAGTCAAGCATAGATGGTTGTGAGGCCTTTAACTCGTCGGCATGGTGAGCGGCCACCAAGTCATGCAATAACAATCCAAGCGAGAAAGCCGGAATGTTGTATTGGGCAACCAGAAGTTGATTGCGCATCAGAGACCACCAGTTACCCTGTATGTAACCATCGTCTCTCATGCATTGAGCGATGCCGACAGCTAGCGGGTAGGACGGAATAGTCTGGCCGCGCATAGCCCCGGCTGGCGTGCCGAAGTCGTCTGCATATACACACGATGGAGCTAGTTCAATAGTCATATTGTTCACCTATAGAGTCGAATGTTTAGTTTGTGCAGCAGATGCCGCACTCATGTCGCTCACAGGCGATGGGTCGAGGCTCGCAGCCTTCATATGATTCAACGTTCCGCATCGGGAACATTTGATCTGGAGTTCTGTAAAATCACCCACTCGGGCGAGAAGTTTTTTGCAACTACCGCATCTGCATTCCTTTAGCATCTGCAAAACCTTAAGGTTTTCTGCCGTGCTCCATGTCACTCGCGCGAGAGCAGGAGGCCTTGGCGACTTACGGGCTGGTCTGCGAACTGGTGACTACATGAACTGGATCATCCAGGACAGTATCGGTCGCGAAAGTCATGACCCGATATTGGCGATGTTTTACTGCGCTGTAAGTCAGACCGCGAGGACAGGCGCAGTGGGAATTTGCCTTCCAGTCAATAGACCGACGCTGCCGATCAGGGTCAGTGAGCGCCCCCGCTGTGGCGCCAGCCGTGTAGTATTCAAGGACACCGCGCCGCCCATGGAATGGCCCACCAGATGCACCACCTCGATATCCAGATGAGCAATGTGTCTATTTAAAAGTGTCCACCATGTCTCCGAACACCTGTCCACCATGTGTCCGGTACAAACACCCCAGAGGGGCGAGGGAGCAGATTGTGGGTTTCTGAAGATGTGCTGCGACCTGAAAGTACCAGGTTGAATCCATAATCGACTCAGTCTCACAGGTCGCAAGAGCTCGATAGACACTCGAGATCAGCTCCCTCGCCCCCTTGGGGAGAGGGTTGGGGTGAGGGGTGGATTTCGGATCAAGCCTTGTCCTGAAACCTCGCCCTATACCGCCCCGGACTCTCCCCCGTCCATTTCTTGAACGCCCGGTGGAAGGCGCTGGGCTCCTGAAAGCCAGTCTGTTCGGCAATCTCGGTAATGCTCACCTGAGTCTGGCGCAGCTGTTCAAAGGCCATGCCCCGGCGCACTTCGTCCTTGATTTCCTGAAACGAGCAGCCTTCGCGCTCCAGCTTGCGCCGAAAGGTGCTGGGGCTCATCCGTTGTTCCAGGGCAAAGGTTTGCAACGTCGGCCACTCACTGTAGTGGCTGCTGCGCAAGCGCTGATGGACCTGCGCCGCGAGGCCATGCTGGTTACGGAAACGAATCACCAGCCATTGCGGCGCACTGCGCAGGAACACTTTCAGCGAGGCCAGGTCCTGGACCACCGGCAGCCGCAGGTAACGACTGGCGAATTCGATCTCGGTGCGCTCGGCGCCAAAGGTCAGATTGGCGCCCCAGAGCAACGGATCATCCGTGAGCGGCACACGCTGATGGCGAAAGTCCACGCGGTCGATGGGGATTCGTCGCCCTCCCAGCCAGCACAGCAGGCTGAACATCAACACCAGGAAGGTCTCTTCGCCGAACACACTGGCCTGCTGGTCTTCGCAGCGGGTCTGCACGCTGATGACCGCCCGTTTGCCGCGCACACTCAGGCTGCCGCGAAAATCCCGGAGGAACAGCGCAAAGTTGGCCAGGCACTGGCGCATGGCTTTTTCCAGGTTCGGCTCCTGGATCAACGCCCGGCAGATCAAGGCGAAACTGCCGATCGGCATGCCGTGGGAGTCGAGTTGGAAAAACTCGTCGTCCAATTCGCGAATCTGGATCAGCCATAACGCGGCAAACGCACTGGCCGGGACTCGCGCCTGGGGCTGATTCATCAGCGCCGGGTCGATGCCCGCCTGCTCCAGTACCGCCCGCAGTCGCAACGGATCGTCACGCAATGCATGGACCATGGCATGCACAAAATAGACAGCAACCGAGTCCTTTTCGCGCATTTGAATGGTGCTCTCCTCATCGCCTGAAATGGCAAAAAACATCAGCTCTGCTGAACAGTTATGGCATAGGCGCGGTGGCGCTGCCGGCTCTAGACTCGTTACCAGGAAAGGCGTTTCAGCGAGCACCCGTGGCCATCGTCCCATGCCGGACGGCGCCCATGGTACGCCAGTCGCCGAGGCGCCGACTATTTCAGCTAACGAATCCACCCTGATTCAGAGAGTCGATATGAACAATTCCGATATTTTCGTCGTCAGCGCCGCGCGCTCCGCCATCGGCAGCTTCGGCGGGTCGCTCAAAGACGTCTCGCCTATCCAGTTGGCGACCGACGTTTGCCGCGCCGCCATTCAACGTTCGGGCCTTGCCCCTGAGCATATCGGCCATGCAGTGATGGGCCATGTAATCCTTACCGAAGCTCGCGACGCTTACCTCTCCAGGGCCGTGGCGATGAATGCCGGGCTACCGAAAGAAACCCCGGCGTTCAACGTCAACCGTCTGTGCGGTTCCGGTTTGCAAGCGATTGTCAGCGCCGCGCAAAGTCTGCTGCTGGGCGATGCGGGGGCCGTAATGGCCGGTGGCGTCGAGTCCATGAGCCGGGGCGCTTACTTGCTGCCCCAGGCGCGTTGGGGTGCCCGCATGGGCGACATCCAGGGCATCGACTTGATGCTGGGCGTTCTGCAGGACCCGTTTGCCGGCTTCCATATGGGCATCACCGCGGAAAACATCGCCGAGCAGTACGGCATCAGTCGGCAGATGCAGGATGACCTGGCCTTGCTCAGCCAGCAACGGGCCGCCCGGGCCATAGCCGAAGGACGCTTTGTCGAGCAGATCGTGCCGATTGAAGTGCCTACCCGCAAAGGCACGGTGTCGTTCGCCACTGACGAGCACGTGCGAGGGGATGTCAGCGCCGAGCAGCTGAGCGGTATGAAACCGGCCTTCAAGAAAGATGGCAGCGTCACTGCCGGCAACGCCTCCGGCCTCAACGACGGTGCCGCGGCATTGATCATGGCCACCGGTCAGGTTGTCCGTGAGCAAGGTCTCAAGCCTATAGCCCGCCTGGTCGGCTACGCTCACGCCGGGGTCGAGCCGTCGCTGATGGGTCTGGGACCGATTCCCGCGACTCGCCTGGTGCTCAAGCGCGCCGGCCTGACCGTTGCCGACCTGGATGTCATCGAATCGAACGAGGCCTTCGCCGCGCAAGCCTGTGCCGTGACGCAAGAATTGGGTTTCGATCCGCAGAAGGTCAACCCGAACGGTTCGGGTATCTCCCTGGGTCACCCAGTAGGAGCCACCGGCGCGATTATCGCGACCAAGGCCATTTACGAACTGCAGCGCTGTCAGGGCCGTTATGCCCTGGCGACCATGTGCATTGGCGGCGGCCAAGGCATTGCCGTGCTGTTCGAACGCGTTTAATCAAGGAATTGACCTGAGATGAATTTGCACACTATCGGCGTGATCGGCGCTGGCACCATGGGCAACGGCATTGCGCAAATCTGCGCCCTGGCCGGCATCAATGTGACCTTGCTGGACATCTCCGAGGCCGCGCTGGAAAAAGCCCTGGCGACGGTGAGCAAGAATATGGATCGGCAAATCGCCAAACAGCTGCTGTCCGAGGAACAAAAGCTGGCGGCGCTGCAGCGGATTCAGATCAGCACTGACTACACCACGCTGGAAAGCGCGCAATTGGTGATCGAAGCCGCCACCGAAAACCTCGACCTGAAACTGCGGGTGCTGCAGCAAATCGTCGCTCAGGTCAGTGCCGACTGTGTGATCGCTTCGAATACTTCTTCGTTGTCGATCACACAGCTGGCGGCCAGCGTCAGTCGATCGGAGCGCTTTATAGGCCTGCATTTCTTCAATCCGGTGCCGATGATGGGCCTGATCGAAGTTATTCGCGGCCTGCAGACCAGTGATGCGACCCATGCCCTGGCGCTGGAACTGGCGCAACGACTGGGCAAGACCGCCATCACCGCCGGCAACCGCCCGGGTTTCGTGGTCAACCGGATTCTGGTGCCGATGATCAACGAAGCGATTCTGGTGTTCCAGGAAGGTCTGGCCAGCGCCGAAGACATCGACGCCGGCATGCGCCTCGGCTGCAATCAGCCGATCGGCCCGCTGGCCCTGGCTGACCTGATCGGCCTCGATACCCTGCTGGCGATTCTCGAGGCCTTCTACGACGGCTTCAATGACAGCAAGTACCGTCCGGCACCGTTGCTTAAAGAGATGGTCGCCGCCGGTTATCTGGGGCGTAAAAGCGGGCGCGGCTTCCATGCTTATGCCTGAACGCTGTTCACGCCTGGCGCAGCATCGCGACAAGGCGCTCGAGCTGTTCGCCAGGAAGGGTTTCGGCCAGGTCGGCATGCGTGAGCTGGCGGCCTACCTGGGAATCACGGCTGGTTCGCTGTATCACCACTATCCGAGCAAGCAGCATTTGCTGCTTGACCTGATCGAAGAGTTCTACGAGGAGCTGCTGGCCACCTTGCAGCGAATCGACAAAGGCCCGCGCCGTGCTCGCAATATTCAGGTGGTCATCCGTGCGCACCTGAAACTGCATCGGGAGATGCCCGAGCACTATCGCCTGGTCGAGCGCGACAGTTGTTGTCTGAATGAAGATCAACAGCAGCGGGTCAAGGAATTGCGCGAGCAATACCAATGCCGGTTGTTGGCGATTCTCGGGCATCGGACAGCACTGACCGAACAGAGCCTGCTGGCCGCCGGACACGCCATTGCCTCCTTGCTCAATAGCGCCCCGTCCTGGCTGGCCCAGCACAGCCTCGATGACCAGCAGCGTGACGATCTGCTGGAAACCCTGGTGACTGGCGCAATTGAACGCTTGCTTGCCCCCTGCCCGCCAAGGGCGGCCTGTCTTCAGGCGGCGGTGGCTTGAGCGTAAAAGATCGCAGCCTACGGCAGCTCCTACACCGACCGGGGTTGGCAAAAAATCGGCGAGAGATACCCGCAACCGTCGGTGCCCGGCAAAATCTTCCGGATACACACAGCCCCTACGCCGACCACATACATCCGCGACTTTACAGGTATACACAAATCCCGCCGACCGTGGTTGGCAAGAGGATCTGGCAAATGCGCCTCAACGCCGAGTGATCACCACCTCCAGATATTCACCGGGCACTACCAGCGAATCCGGGCCCGCCCGGTTCAGGCTGTTCAACAGTTCGGTCAGGTCGTATTCCAAGGCCAGGGCAGCGTCAGCCTCAAGCGCCGCAAAGGCCTTGTGAACCGGTCCGTACCAGGTGCGAAACACCTCGATGAAATGCGCGGCGGAGCGGTACCTGAAATTGAACAGCCGTCGGGTTACCGCGATATTGGCGGCACGGTCAGCGAACAGGGTCTGCAGATGGGCTTCGGTCCCCCACAGCGAAGGCGATTGCGCGCCCGCCGGTGGCGGGAGATGACGCCCGAGGGTCTTGAACATCTGCCCGATAAACCCTTCCGGGGTCCAGTTGGCAAGGCCTATCCTGCCCCCCGGTCGACACACCCGCGCCAGCTCGGCGGCCGCTTTCGCCTGGTCGGGGGTAAACATCACCCCAAAGGTCGACAGCACCACGTCGAAGCTCGCATCCTCGAAAGGCAGTGCTTCGGCGTCGGCCACCTGAAAGGTCACTTCCAGGCGCTCGGCCCTCGCCCGGTCCTCGCCGCGTTCGAGCAGCGCTGGCACGTAATCGGTCGAGGTCACCTTGCAGCCTCGACGCGCCGCGGCCAGCGTCGCGTTGCCATTGCCGGCCGCCACGTCAAGCACCTGCTCATCGCAATGCAGGTCGCAGGCCTCGGCCAGCTGCTCGCCGACTATCTGCAACTTGGTGCCGATCACCGCATAGTCGCCACTGGCCCAGGAAACCTTCTGACGGCTTTTCAGGGCGTTCAAATCAATTGGGGTACTCATGAGTTCTGGCTCCGAATGGGAGGGCGTAGATTTCGCACAAAGGCCGAACTGTCGATCAGCCGCAGCCTCTGCAAAACCTGATTGAACGCCGCTACTCCGCCGTTGTGGGATCAATGATCGAGGTGACCTGGGAAACCCGGTTGATGGGGAAACTGCCTAACCTGGCGTGTTCCCTGACCAGCTCCTCGTTCGGTGCGATATACACGCAGTAAAATTTGTCGCCGGTGACGTAGCTTTGCAGCCACTGCACTTCTGGTCCCAACTCGCTAATGACCTTGCAGGACTTTTGCGAAAGGGCTTTCAGGTCTCGCTCCGTAAGGTTTCCGGCTCCCGGAATATCCCGTTCAATAACAAACTTCGGCATGGCAACCTCCACTTGTTGGATCGCCGGGGCAGGCAGTTACCCCGTGGGACAACTATCGCGCCCGGACACCGTGGCGTCCTGCCCGATCGTCGGCAAGGTCTGCCCGATCGTCCGGACATTGCCTGTCCCGCGGCCACGCGCTCACAATCGGAAAAGCCCGGCCAATGGGGAGATCAGCCATGGCAGCACAGTTCATTGTCGAAACCTCGCTACCCGTGGTGCAGCGGAGCAACGGCTGATGGACGCCCTGTCGCAGACCTTGGGCGTGGTTCACCTGGTGGGCGCGATCTTTATCAATGCCAGGTTCACCGCGCCCTGGTGCTATCAGTCACCCAGAGCCGACTCGGTGGCCCCACTGCTGGAGCCTGACGCCGAGCGGGTGGTGATCTTCCACCTGATCACCGAAGGCGAGTGTTATGTCGCACTCGACAACCAGCCGCCGCTGCTTTTGACCGCCGGCGACGTGGTTATTTTCCCTCAGGGTGATGCCCATCGCATGAGCTCGCAACCCGGACTTGCGCCCGCCAAAGGTGGGCGTCTGGCTGCGGTGCTATCGCGCCGTCCACGTCAACTGAACTACGGCGGTGGCGGTCCGGCAACCCGCCTGGTGTGTGGCTATCTGGCATGCGATACCCGCCTGGCGGGGATGCTGCTGGCCGGATTGCCGCCGCTGGTCAAGGTCAATGTGCGCGGCTCGAGTGCCGGTATCTGGCTGGAATCTTCGGTGCGTTACGCCCTGGCCGAGGCCCGTTCCCCACGGCCCGGCGGTGCCGGGGTGCTGGCGAAACTGGCTGAGGTGCTGTTCATCGAGGTGTTGCGCCTGTACATGAGTGAACAAAGCGAGGGTCGCACCGGCTGGCTGGCCGGGGTCAGGGACCGGATCGTCGGTGCCGCGTTGAACTCGCTGCACAAAAGCCCCGCGCAGGCCTGGACTCTGGATGAACTGGCGCGCGCCGCAGGCACCTCAAGGTCAGTACTTGCGGAACGCTTTCAGCAACTGGTGGGCAGTTCGCCCATGCAGTACCTGGCGCAATGGCGGATGCAACTGGCGGCCAATCTGTTGCGCCGCAGCAACGCCTCATTGGCGCACATCGCAGAGCAAGTGGGTTATCAGACCGATACCGCCTTCAGCCGGGCCTTTCGCCGCGAGTTCGGCTGTCCGCCCGCGGCATGGCGGCGCAGTCAGTCGGCGACAGCGCGTGGAAAACCGAATGTTGCCTAAGCTGAAGGTGATCGTGGCAGGAGGATTGCAGCGTGAGCGTACAGCTGAACCACACCATCGTCTGGTGCCGTGACAAGCAGCGGTCATCGTCATTTCTGGTGGAGCTGCTGGGCCTGCCCCGCCCTGCCCCGTTCGGTCCGATGCTGGTGGTCCAACTGGATAACGGCGTCTCGCTCGACTATTACGACGAGGAGGGAGAAATTGCGTCCCAGCACTACGCGTTCCTGATCGGCGAGGACGATTTCGAGCCGATTTTCGCCCGTATACAGGCCCAGGGAATGCCCTACTGGGCCGATCCCGGCAAGCAGCGGCCAAATGAAATCAACCGGTTGGACGGTGGTCGCCGGGTGTATTTCGATGATCCCGACGGCCATCTGCTGGAGATTTTCACTAAGCCCTAGACCGTGACGTAACGAATCACATCGCTAAGCATGCCTATATCTGGAGCGTAGCGAATGGCCTCTTCCGGACTGCACCACGGATAGTCCAGGCTTGATACCCAATCCATTATCGGCTGCAGATCAGTCGCCGGCAGCGTCTTCATGTGCTCGATGGTGATGGTGAGCTTCTCGACCAACCCGGACCCGGGACTGAACTGCCATTCATACAGACCGCACCCTACCCGGACCTCGCCGGAACTCTTGTCGGACATGGCGACCAGCCATTTACATCGGAACCTTGGGCTATCCGACTCAGGGGGGCATCCCAGGCAGAAGGTGTAAATGTTTTCGAAGGTCTGGCCGAACCGACTGACCAGGACTTCGCCGATCGACCCACGGCCTTCAACGTGGGGTGGAAACGAGATGGTTCCGGTGTGCACCACCATGTCCAGTACGGCCTCTGGGGTAAAGGCCTGCCGCAACAGATGCGGGCGGTTACCGTCCTTGGCTTTTATGTACTGTTGAATCGATAACCGAGGCGCTTTCATTGATTGTCCCTTGTATCAATGGATTACAAAGCATTGTTCCACAAATCTGTCACCAGCATGCAACCCGGGGCATGGGTGATGCACAGCGGCGGACGTGACGCCTGCACCACCGACTGCGGGGTCACGCCGCAGGCCCAGAACACCGGAATTTCGTCGGCTTCGATCGGTACGGCATCGCCATAGTCCGGCGTGCTCAACGAATGGATGCCGATCAGCGATGGATCACCTATGTGGACTGGCGCGCCATGGACGTTGGGCATGCGGGCGGTGATCTGGATCGCCTGGATCGCCGCCGCGGCTTTCATCGGCCGCATGCTCACCACCAGCTTGCCGCCCAGGCGCGCGGTGGGCCGGGTGTCGATATTGGTCTGGTACATGGCGACATTGCGCCCCAGGTCGATGTGCCGCAGCGCAATGCCGGCATCCAGCAAGGGTTGTTCGAAGGAGAACGAGCAACCGATGGCGAAGGCCACCAGGTCGTCCTGCCACAGGTGTTCGATATCCAGCGGCTCCTCACTCAGTTCGCCATGGCGATAGACCCGGTATCGGGGCACATCATGGCGAATATCGATGGCTTCTCCGAGATTGAGAAAATACGGATCACCCGGCTCGGTGACGTCGAGCAACGGGCAGGCCTGGCGATTGAGGGCGCAATACCTGAGGAATTCGTCGGCCCAGGCACGGGGCAGGATCACGATATTGGCTTGCACCCGGCCCTGGCCGAGGCCGCTGGTGTGGCCCTGATACTGCCCGGCGGCGATGCTTTGGCGCAGGGCCAGTGGCGCGTTGTGCTGCAACTGCTCGAAGGACAGGAGGGGCTGGTTCATCACGACATTTCCATGGGTTCGGTGACTCTTTGTAAAAAACCATGGCGATGCCGTCCAACTAGGAATGTTGTTACCCCCGGATAACTAAAAGTTATTCGAGGGGCAGCCGGCTGTTGAGATCCGCTACCAAAACCATGCGTTGCGGGCCGACATCCGCGGCGTATTGATTGACCACCTGGCGGCTCATTCTGACAATACTCTCCACCAGTTCCAGACCCACCCCGGCGCGCCACGAGGCCACGACATCCAGTTGCGGCAAGCGGCTGCCCGGCTCCAGCTGAATCAGCTCGCCGCTGGCCAGGGGCTTGGCCACCAGCGCGGCCGGCAAGGCGCCGATACCGAAGCCGTCGCGAATCAGCCGGGTCATGGCCGACACCGAATTGACGCAACTGACCCGCGGCGCATTGATGCCATGGGCGTGCAGCAGGTTGAGCACATCCTGATGCGGGCGCGAGTGTTTGACGAAGGTAATGATGCGTTCACCGGCCATCTCGGCCAGCGAGGCATAGGGCCGGGCATAGATCGAGTTGCTGGCGGCGATCCAGTGCATGGGGTAATGGGCCAGCTCGAGGTTGCGCACGCTTTCGTGGCGGATGAAGTCGGTCTGGAACACGATGTCCAGGTAGCCCTTCTGCAACTGGTCGCAGAGATTGCGCGCGGCGTCGGCGGTGATCTCGATTTCCACCGCAGGAAAGGTCTGCATCAGGGTCGACATCAACGGGCTGAGCCAGGTATGGATCACCGTATCCATCACGCCGATGCGCACCAGTCCCTGCTGCGGGCTGGTGTTGTCCAGAGAGTCTTTCAACGCTCGCTGCACTTCCAGCATCTGCTCGGCATAGTCGAGCACCTTGAGACCTTCGGGCGTCAGCGAGACTCCCCGCGAATCACGCACGAACAGGCGCAGGCCCAGTTCGTCTTCCAGCGAAGCGATCCGGCTGGAGATCGCGGCCTGGGTGCTGAACATTTTCTCCGCGGTCAGGCTGAAGCTTTGCAGGCGGGCGACCCAGACGAAGGTTTCGAGGAATTTGAGGTTCATGGCGGCTCTTGTGGCTTTGGTGATATTGAGGGTATTCACTGTTCTCCCACAGAGAACTTATTCGGCGCGTTGCAATTGTTACTCCAGGGCTTGCCCCAATGCCAGTCAGCCAGGAGTAAAGGCGCCGAATGCGAAACCTGGACTTTCCGCGCCTGGCCAGCGAGAGTCTGCATGACGCCTCAGACTGCAAGCAGGAGCTCCCCGCAATGCTCTCGATAGAACTGCACAGTGCCCAGCGCGATGAGCTCGAATGCATCGAAAACCTGATGCAGTTCTATATGTACGACTTCAGCGAGTGGCTGGCGCTGGAGTTCGGCGAGCATGGTTTTTTCAGTATCCAGCCCAAACTCGACTACTGGCGAAAACCCTCGACCCACCCGTTCCTGATCAAGGTTGACGGGGAATTGGCGGGGTTCGTGACCATTGACGACGAGGTTCGCTCGCAAGGCGCGCAGTACAATATCGGCTACTTTTTTGTCGGCCGCCGCTATCGTGGTCGTGGCATCGGCAGGTTTGTGGTGTCGGCGTTACTGAAAAAATTTCCCGGCCAGTGGCAGATTTTACACATCGACGCCAATCAGCCTGCTCGCGCATTCTGGGCCAGGGTCATCCCCGACCTCTGCGAGGGTGAATTCACTCGGCATCAGCTGTCGGTCGATGGATATGCCTGCACGCTCTTCCGGTTTGAGTTCAGCGCTTAAGCGATAAGTGTTGTGATGCCATGGCCTATGGTGACCTGTTCAATCTGCAGAAAACCGGTCACGACTGTTCGTCAGGTGTAGCCACATCGCCGCTCGAGCTGCGTCCGGGTCCTGTTTTTTGATGGCATTGAGAATGGCCTCGTGCTCAAGATTGGCAAGCTGCCCAAGCTTCGCCAAGTCGACTCCGCCACGTTCAGTGGCGGTTACCCGGGTTCTGGGAATCATCGAGCTCCCCAGATGCTGCATGATTTCGGTAAAGCAGGTATTGCCGGTGGCCTCGGCAATCAGCAAATGGAAGCGTTTGTCTTCTTCCACGCAACTGTCGTTATTGGCCAATAAACGCTGATAGTCATCCAATGCCTTACGCATCTGCGCCAACTGCTCCGGGCTGCGACGCTTGGCAGCCAGGGCTGCGGCCTGGGTTTCG
The DNA here is from genome assembly GCF_059716055.1 of Pseudomonas sp. LBUM1658. Classification (NCBI taxonomy): domain Bacteria; kingdom Pseudomonadati; phylum Pseudomonadota; class Gammaproteobacteria; order Pseudomonadales; family Pseudomonadaceae; genus Pseudomonas; species Pseudomonas sp. LBUM1658. The sequence goes on along the minus strand of NZ_CP166798.1, from coordinate 3,250,492 downwards.
AGGCCCATGCGCAACTCGAGAATGCTGCGCACGCTCAAGGCTGTATCGACATTCAGGCGCAAGCCCTGCTCGGGCAAACGCTCGAGAACAAAGGTGCCGATGCCGTGGCGGGTTTCCACCAACCCCGATGCCTGCAATTTCGAGATGGCCTCACGCACTACCGTGCGACTGACCCCATGCTCACGAACAATGGTGTTTTCTGCCGGAAGCTTTTCGCCAGGCTTGAGGGTGCCCAGCAAAATCCTCTGGGTCAGCTCCGCCACCAGTTCATAGGCAAGATTGTGAGAGCGTTTGCGCGCAGGTACATCAGTGTCGTTTTGCATCATGGTCATCCACAAATCCGGGCTATCAAATCGTAACATCCTGGCTGTTTCGTGTTGCGCTCAGTTCCCTGTGCGCCGTGAAAGGTGCGCTATGCCTAGCAAAACTTGTATGACAACACTCAACAACTGTCAATAACCGAGGTTTTTGACGCTCCTCATCAAGATCTATTTACCCCTCATCCATTCAGTTCCTTATTCCCGTAAAACATCAAAAATCCTCCTTAACTTTCTGTAAATTATGGATATAAGGCAATATTTAACAGTAAAAACGCATAAAAAACAGAATCCCTAGAACGATAAAGTCACGCCGCTTGCCTTGTAGGAGAAAAACCTCAGTTGTATGATGTCTATCAACTCGAGCCACACCCCTAACAAAAACTATCCAGCAGGCGGACCTACCATGAATTCACACGCATTCAACACCCTCCCTTCGGCAGCACCCCTCGCCCTCCCTGTCAGCGATTTCGATACGCCCGCCTGACACTTGATCACGCCATACCCCGCATAAAAATAACGAGTGGGAGAAAATACTGTGAACACATCCAATTCCAGGGTGAGCGACGGCGCGGATCCGGCTTTGCTTTCGGCCGTATCGAAAGTAAAGCGTCATGTCCTGCCGCTGTTTGTCATCATGTTTATCGTCAACTACATCGACCGGGTAAACATCGGCTTCGTGCGTTCGTACATGGAGCACGATCTGGGTATCGGGGCCGCAGCCTATGGCTTTGGTGCCGGCTTGTTTTTCATCGGTTACGCGCTGTTCGAAGTCCCTTCCAATATCCTCTTGCAGAAAGTCGGTGCCCGCATCTGGCTGACCCGCATCATGCTGACCTGGGGCATTGTCGCGACCTGCATGGCGTTCATCCAGAACGAAACCCACTTCTACATCCTGCGTTTCCTGCTGGGTGTGGCCGAAGCAGGGTTCTTCCCGGGGGTGATCTATTACTTCACTCGCTGGTTGCCCGGTGTGGAGCGCGGTAAAGCGATTGCGATCTTTCTCAGTGGCTCGGCGATCGCCTCGCTGATCTCTGGTCCGTTGTCGGGGTTGCTCCTGCAAATAACCGGTTTCGGCATGCATGGCTGGCAGTGGATGTACTTCATCGAAGGGCTGTTTTCGGTGGTGCTGTGCGTCTTCGTCTGGTTCTGGCTCGACTCCAGACCCCACGATGCCAAATGGCTGACCCGCGCCGAGCAGGATGCCCTGGTCCATGCCATCGATGCCGAGCAACTGGCCCGTGAAGCGGCAACGCCGATCAAGCCTACGCTGGGCAAACTGCTCAAGGACCGCCAGATCATTCTGTTCTGCCTGATCTACTTCTTCATCCAGCTGACCATCTATGCCGCGACCTTCTGGCTGCCGAGCATCATCAAGAAGATGGGTGAGCTCAGCGACCTGCAGGTCGGGCTGTTCAACTCGATTCCCTGGTTGCTGTCGATTGTCGGCATGTATGCCTTCGCATCCTTCTCGGCCCGCTGGAAACACCAGCAAGCCTGGGTCGCGACCGCGTTGCTGATTGCCGCCGCCGGGATGTTCATGTCGACCACTGGCGGGCCGATCTTTGCCTTCGTCGCCATCTGTTTCGCGGCGCTGGGTTTCAAGTCGGCATCCTCGCTGTTCTGGCCGATTCCACAGGCGTATCTGGATGCACGAATCGCCGCGGGTGTGATCGCGCTGATCAACTCGGTCGGCAACCTCGGCGGCTTCGTGGCACCGACTACCTTTGGCTTGCTGGAAGAACGCACCGGTTCGATCCAGGGCGGTTTGTACGGCCTGGCCGCTACTTCGATCATCGCCGCGATTATTGTCTTCGCCGCTCGCAACAAGCCCAAAGGCGCACCCGCCGCCGCGTTGAAACCGGCCCCTGGCCACTTCTGACGAGGATGGGGTAGTGCGCCAGAGCCGACAATCGCCTGGCCACTGCCCCGGATCAAACGAATTCGAATTTACAGGACATCACCATGAACACGTCGACCCCTCAAGACGCCGGTAAAGCCCCGGTCATAACCAGCATGCAGATCGTCCCGGTGGCCGGCCACGACGGCATGCTGCTCAACCTCAGCGGCGCCCACGGGCCATTCTTCACTCGCAATATCGTGATTCTCAAGGACAATGCCGGCCATACCGGCGTGGGTGAAGTGCCGGGCGGTGAGCGAATCCGCCAGACCCTCGAAGACGCCCGCTCGCTGGTGGTCGGCAACGGCATTGGCACTTACCAGAAAATCCTCAACAGGGTGCGCCAGACCTTTGCCGAACGAGACGCTGGAGGTCGCGGCTTGCAGACCTTCGACCTGCGCATCACCATCCACGCCGTTACCGGTCTGGAAGCCGCCCTGCTCGATCTGCTGGGTCAGCACCTGGAGGTACCGGTCGCGGCCCTGCTGGGTGAAGGCCAGCAGCGCGATGAAGTGAAAATGCTCGGTTATCTGTTCTACGTCGGTGATCGCCACAAGACCGACCTGGCCTACCGCGGCGAGCCGGAGGCGGACAACGACTGGTTCCGCCTGCGCCATGAGCCGGCCATGACTGCGGAAACCGTAGTCCGCCTGGCCGAAGCGGCTCACGCCCGCTATGGCTTCAAGGACTTCAAACTCAAGGGCGGCGTGTTAAGCGGCGACGAAGAGATCCAGGCGGTCACCGCCCTCGCCGAGCGCTTCCCCGACGCGCGTATCACCCTGGACCCTAATGGTGCATGGTCGCTCAAGGAAGCCGTTCGCCTCTGCCGCGATCAGCAGCATGTACTGGCTTACGCAGAAGACCCCTGCGGCGCCGAGAACGGTTTTTCCGGTCGCGAAGTCATGGCGGAATTTCGCCGTGCGACCGGCCTGAAGACCGCGACCAACATGATTGCCACCGACTGGCGCGAGATGGGCCATGCAATCCAGCTGCAATCGGTAGACATCCCGCTGGCCGACCCGCACTTCTGGACCATGCAGGGTTCGGTTCGGGTGGCGCAGATGTGCAACGAATGGGGTCTGACCTGGGGTTCGCATTCCAACAACCACTTCGACATCTCACTGGCGATGTTCACCCATGTGGCCGCTGCCGCGCCGGGCGAAATCACCGCCATCGACACTCACTGGATCTGGCAGGACGGTCAGCGCCTGACCAAGGCACCGCTGCAAATAGTCGATGGCTGCGTGCAGGTTCCAGCAAAACCCGGCCTGGGTGTCGAGCTGGATATGGACCAAGTGGCCCAGGCCCACGAGCTGTACAAAGGCATGGGGCTGGGCGCGCGAGATGACAGCGTGGCCATGCAGTTCCTGATCCCTGACTGGAAATTCAACAACAAGCAGCCCTGCCTGGTGCGCTGAACCAGCGCTCAACCCGGTGTTCGGCCAGAGGCAATAGCTTCTGGTCGGGCACCTCACCTCGCCTTCAATGAGTTGATTCGCCTATAAAAACACGCACAGATAGCGTAGCTGCTGGCCATTGCGCGCGCCCGCGAGTTGGGCGGACGCCCTGGTTGGGTCTATACCTTAGGAGTAGCGGTCGCCCCGACACCTGAGGGATAGGCCATGGACAACAACAAGGATTCAGGAAGCAACCTGGGCTTCTGGCTGCCAGGCAGCGCAGTCATCCTCAGCCTGGTGGTATCGACCTTCGCTCTGTACCGTGAGCCTTTCCTCGAGTCGCGCCCCATCGGTGGGCAATTCCAGGCGCAACTGCCCATAGAAGCTCGCCTGTGGCAGGACCCCTTCGATGCGCTCGAGCGCTATCGCAAGAAGCTCAAGGGCGGCGAGGCCGAAGGCTCTGAGTGTAGTAGCACGCTTTCCGGCAAGTCAGCGGTGCCTGGCACCTCACTCGCGCAGGGAGCGCCTCCGAACATCATGGTGGCACTGGTCGAGGGTGGTCCGTATGCCGATGAGGTCGAACTGCGCCGGCGCATTCGCTACGCAACCCTGGCCGGATTCAAGAACTCCCGAATGGTCCCGGAGGACGAGCAGCACATCCGTTGCCTGGCCCTTGCAAACGATCTGGTGGGCAATCCGCAAACCACCGAAATCGATGATCCGCAACGCGTCGAACTCCCCTATGAAACCTTCGTCGCCGACCCGTTCGATCCCCCTACGGACGCTGACGACATCAAACATCCGGCTAACCGGACCATGCTGTTCTGGGTGAAGCAGGAATATCTCGGTTCGGACCCGTTGCACAAGCTCGACCTCTTACGCCACACCCTGGCCTGTAAAGTCGGCCAGGCGTACGGTGCTCCGCAAGCGTGCGACGCGCAGCCCGACAGTACCCTACTCAAGGTGATCGGCCCCTCCAACTCGACCATGCTCCGGGATATTTACTGGCAGGAGGCCCTGGACATCCCAGTGCCCAAAATCGAGATTTACTCGCCACTGGCCACGGCCGACAAAAAAATGCTGATGCGCGGCTTCACCAAGGCCGCGTCTGGCAAAACAGGTTCTCAGGAGGAAATGTCAAAGGAGCCAGCGAAATACAAAGAGTCATTGAACCTGCTGCGCACGGTCAGCGACGACGGCACCATGACGCGCTTGCTATTGGAGGAACTGAAGCTGCGTCGAGTAGATCCGGCTGCCGGCGTGCAATGCGCCAAAGGTGCGACGCTGCGGGTCGGAATGCCTTGCGCTCCTGAGGGCAGGATGCGCGGCAACCGCATTGCGCTGATCTCCGAGTGGGACAGCTTCTACAGTCGCGCACTGATCGAGAGCTTCAAGTCGCAGGTTGCCGAGAGCGCCCGTATCAGCCAGGACGACATGGCAATGGTCGATGAATGGGTGCTGCGCTTCAGCTATCTGCGTGGCCTCGACGGACGCCTTCCGGAGGAAGCCCCGAGCGCCGACAAGGCCACCGCCAAGGACACCAGCAAGGACAACAACCAACTGGATCTGAGCCCGCTCGAGAAGTCCGATGGCAATTCCCAGCTCGATTACCTGCGCCGCCTCGCCGATCACATCGTGCTCGAGGACGAGGCTTATCGTCGAAATGGTGAAAGTGGTATCGGCGCCATTGGCGTGCTGGGCGTCGACACCTACGACAAGCTGCTGGTCTTGCAGGCCCTCAAGAGCCGGATGCCGAACAAGGTGTTTTTCTCCACCGATCTTGACGCGCGCATGTTGCAGCGCGGTCAGGCGCAGACCACCCGCAATCTGGTGCTGGCCGCGCCCTATGGGTTGACGCTGACCCGCGCCCTGCAACAGGACGTGCCGCCCTTTCGCGACAGTTTGCAGAGCGCGGTCTTCATCGCGGTCCTGGCCGCCCAGGCGCCGCAGAGTTTCGACGCCAAGCGGGCGAAATTCGATTATTCGAAGTCGGGGCTGCTCTCGCCCGGCATTTATGAAGTGGGCATCAGTGGCTTCATCCCGTTGGCGAGCCGGTTGACCGCATCGCGCACCGAGGATTGCGCAGCCCCGCTCCGTGCGCGGCCAGGCCGGACCAGCACTATACGTCCGCAGGACATCATGGCCCTGCGCTGCCTGCAGGATCCGTCGCCACCGCCGTATCCCGAACTGTCCCAATCGATGCGCAACAGGTTCGAAGAGCGACAGTCGTACTTCTGGGCCGGGCCGCTGTCGCTGATCCTGCTGGTCCTGGCGATCTTCCTTGGCTGGTGGTGGACCAATGAGCAATCGCCCAACAACAGCCTGCCACCTTGGGTACGCGGCGTGCCGCTGGCGCTTTATGTGGCGTCCGGGCTGTCCGCCTGGGTCGCCACCCAGTACTGGCGCGTGGAGTTCATGTGGATCACCTTCATGTTGATCCTGCTGGGGATCATTTGCTCAGGGCTTATCCGCCGCTCCCGGCGCCAGTCGGCTCCTTGCGAAGGCCCACCCGCCCCCGCCGTGGCCAGAGGGTTGTTCGACTCGTCGGCGTGGTACATCGCGGTGCCGATCGTGGTATTCATCCTCGCGCTGCTATGGGCATTCCAGATCCGCCACACCTTGACGGGCGGCGGACTGGGCGAGCCGATGTTCCTGTTCGAGGGCATCAGCGCCTGGCCAACGGTGGCGCTGCGCCTGCTCGCAGTACTGATCTCCCTCTCGGCGCTGGCCTGGGGCTGGCGCAGCCTGCGCGTCAATCGGATCGAGATCGAGACTTCCTATCATTTACGCCCCTACCTGCGCAGCCATCGAACGAGTCTGTGGTGGCAGTTTCCGCGCTTCGTTCAAGGTGGGAAAAGGCGCACATGGCATCAATGGCTCGAAGAACTGGGGCATCGCCTGTTCCTGGTGCTGTTCCCGCTCTCATCCACCAGTATGGCCAGGGCACAGCCCAAGGCATGGGCTGCTCTTCCCCGGTCCGGTGATGCGGACGGGCGCACGATCATCTCTTTCCTGCGTTTCTGGAGGGAACACTGCGTGAGCGGTACCTTCGGTGCCCGTATGCTGCGCGCCGTACTCGCCACCTGGATTTTTGTGGTGGTCACCAGCGTGCTCTTTGTGCTGTGGCCCATGGAAGGGGTTCCGGTGCGCGGAGAGTCGCCGGTCTGGAGGTTGAGCTGGATGGTTCCAACCCTGGTTTTCCAACTGCTGGTGTTTTGGGTGGTGGATGCCAACCGCCTGCTGGCGCGATTCATCCGCCAACTGAGCAGCTATCACTCGATCTGGCCGAAAAGGTTGCAGGATCAGCACGAGAAGATCTTTGGTATCCGTGACCATGCCTGTATCGACGACTGGGTGGACATGATGTTGATTGCCAGGCGCACCGCGGCGGTCAACCGTCTGATCTATGCACCGACGGTGGTCCTGTTGATCCTGATGGCGTCCCGCAGCAGTGTGTTCGACAACTGGCCGACACCGCCCAGCGTGGTCATCTCATTCCTGCTCACCGCCCTGGTGCTGCTGATCAGCGCGCTGTCGCTGCGCCGTGCCGCGGAAAAAGCACGAAGCGCGGCGTTGCAACGGGTTGATAGCTATCTGTTGGAAACACCCGCCGGCACGCCGGGCTACGACAAGTTCCGGATGATCCGCGAGCGCATCGCGGCACTCAATACCGGCGCCTTCTCACGCTACTCGGAAGAGCCGCTGGTGCGGGCACTGCTGCTGGCGCTGACCGGCATTGGCGGTTCGGCCATCGTCGACGCGTTGAGTTATGCGAAGTTTTAGGCAACGGCGGACAAGGCATTGCCCGCCGATAGCCGACCTAAGGGCCAATGCCAGTCAGTTAAGAAAAAAAGCGCCGAACGCAAACCTGTGGCGAGGGGGCTTGCCTGTGGTGAGGGGGCTTGCCCCCGTTCGGCTGCGAAGCAGTCGTAAAATCGGTGAATGCAATGTGCCTGATACAACGCCTTTGCAGGTTTTAGGGCCGCTACGCGCCCCAGCGGGGGCAAGCCCCCTCACCACAACTGACTGGCATTAATCTAAGGGCAGCCGGTCCCCCGCTGCGTTGACCAGTTACGCGCAGTACCGGCAATGATGCCCGCCAGTTGCCCGATGGCCTGCTGATGGGCCAGCACCACATCCTGCACCCCGGGGCCGGCGGGTTGGCGGATGACGCTACTGCACGTCAGGCTTCGAGGTTTTTCGCCAGCGCCGCGCAAGGCGATGCTCCAGACCGCATCGATCAAGGCGTACTGGCCCGGCAGCGAGTCGAAGCGCCGGACATCGGTTTGCAGCGAGAGAACGTCGCGGCCGGGAATCTTGGGCAAGCCCGCCAGATCGCGGGTCCCCAGCTTGAGCTCCATCTGACTGGCCAGGGCGTCATGGAACTCATCGGCCAGCGGCGCGCTCCAGCGTTCGGTCTCAAGGATCGCCAAGGCTCCACTGCTCTGGCGGATCACCACCTGCGGCTGGTCGACTTGCACCGGGATGCGCACCGGCAGCATCTCGAACTGGAAGGCTGGCGTGGCTACATTGGTGCGCGCAGCTGCGTCCGTCGCGGTCGGCACCAGGGTGTAGTAATGGGTCGGTGCCGACGTGCAGGCGCTCAGGCCCAGGGTGGCGAAAATGGCCAGGGAGCGAATAGTCATGGGGTTCATTCCTGGTCAATGTCTCGAGAGGATGAAGACGATGATTTATATCCATCGGGCTTGTTGTCTTTGATCCGTCCGCGAATCAGCGCCTCGGGATGCCGGCCCAGAAAGTCGGTCAGCACCCGCACTGAACGCGCGGTACGCTGGATTTCATCCATGGCCTGGCCAAATTGCTGGCGCTGCGGTGATTCCTCGGAAAAGCTGTCATTGGCCGAGGCCACGGTTTTCTTGGCCTGTACCAGGGTATCGCGCATCTGCGGCAGCACTTCGCCATTGACCTGCTTGAGGGTTTTCTGCAGGTCGCCGAGGGTGCCATTGAGGTTGGCGGCAATCTGGTCGATCGGCAGCTTGCTGATCTTGTCGACGACGGCTTGCAATTGCTCCTGAAGTTTATCCAGGCTGCCCGGTATCGTTGGAATCTCCAAGGGTCGTGCCGCCACGTCGAAGTTCACCGGTGTGGCGTTCGGGACAAAGTCCAGGGCGATGTAGAGTTGGCCAGTGATCAGGTTGCCGGTCCTGGCCTGGGCTCTGAGCCCCCGCGCGACGAACTGCCCCATTATTTGTACAGCCTGGGCTTCGTCGTTGACGTCCCGATTCTTCAACATTTTTTCATGGGCCTTACCCAGCCTGCTGGGATAAATCACGGCGCCAATGATGGTGGGGAAGCTTTTCTTGACCTCGTCATAGTCCAGGTCAACCGATACCACCCGGCCCAGGTTAACCCCGTGAAATTCCACCGGCGCGTTAACTACCAGGCCACGCAAGGGCTGTTCGAAGCGCATGCGGATGTAGCGTGGCTCGCCATCGGCTGGCGCCATGGCGGTTTGCTGGTCGTTGAACAGGGTGAACCGGGTATTTTCTTCTGCGATCACCGGATTGGGGCTGTACTTGGGCTCAACGAAAGAGATCCCCCCGGCCAGAATCGCGGCCAGCGACTCGGTGTTCACTTTCAGGCCGTCGGCGGCCAGGCTGACATCCACCCCGCTGGCGTTCCAGAATCGGCTATCACGGGTCACGAACCTGTCGTTCGGGGCATGGATGAAGATCTGTACTTCGACGCTTTTGCCATCATCCGCGAGCTTATAGGACACCACTTCACCCACCGGAATACGCCGATAGTAGACGCTCGAGCCGATATCCAGCGAGCCCAGGTCATCGGTTTTCAAGGTGTAACGGGTGCCTTGCTCACCGTAGATAATCGAAGGCGGAGTTTCGAGGCCGACAAACTCTTTTTGGGTTTTTTTCGACTCGCTGGCATCGGCACCGATAAAGGACCCGGACAATAGCGTATCGATCCCCGAAATGCCTTGGGCGCCGATACGCGGCCGCACGACCCAGTAGCGCGTATCTTCAGTAGCAAAGGATTTGGCGAAACCTTCGAGGTCGATGGTCACGTCGACATGGCTTTGGTCCTCGCGCAAGGTAATCGAGGTCACCTTGCCGATGACCACGTTCTTGTATTTGACCTGGGTCTTGTTCGCCACCAGCCCTTCGGCCGTCAGGAAACTCACGGTAATCTGTGGTCCGGCCGTTCTGGCGTTATGGATCACCATGGACAACCCGACCAGGGCCGCGACAATCGGCACCAGCCATACCAGGGACACATTGAAACGTCGACGCTTGACCTCGGGAGTACCTGGAGCCGGCGCGGCGGTGGAGCTTGGATGATCAGGCATTTTCAACCTCTGCGTCCCAGATTAGCCGGGGATCAAAACTCATGGCAGCGAACATTGTCATCACCACCACCAGACCGAAAAATAGAATACCGATCCGCGGATCGATGGTACTGAGGGATTTGAATTGCACCAGGGCGGCGATCACGGCCACCACCAGCACGTCGAGCATCGACCAGTAACCGATCACTTCGATCAGGCGATAGAGTTTCGCCCGCTCGCGCATGGCCCAGCGACTGCGACGCTGGCAGGTGACCAGAAGGGTGCCGAGCACCAGGAATTTCATGCAGGGCACTGCCACGCTGGCAATGAAAATAACCAGCGCCAGGTCCCACTCCCCTGCGTTCCAGAACTCGACGATCCCGCTGAAGATGGTGTTTTCGCTGCCGCTGCCAAAGATGTCGGTATACATCACCGGCATCACGTTGGCCGGGATGTAGAAGACCAGGCTGGCCAGCAAAAATGCCCAGGTACGCGAAATGCTGTTGGGTTTGCGTCGATGCAGGGGTGATTCGCAACGAGCACAGTTCCGGTCCGCCGCCGGGCAGACCTGGCCGCAGGTATGGCACAAGGTCAGATTCAACTGGCTGGCATAGGGCGGCATGTTCATCAAATGACGCCCTCCAGGTCCTTCCACAGCCTGCGGATGCCTTTACCGGAAATCAGGATGATCAGCACGGTGAGCATGGCCAGCGCCCACAACCCCACCCCCGGATGCACATCGAGCATGCCCGCCAGTTTGATGATGGCCACCAAAATACCCAGCAAGCACACTTCGAGCATGCTCCAGGGCCGCAAGTGCTCCAGGGTCCGCATGCAGTTCTTGAAGCCGGGAGCCGCGCGCCCGGCCAGGGCAAAGCTGAGCACCCAGCACGACACGCAGATTTGCAGGAATGGCGCGAGGATGATCGCCAGCCCCGTCACCGCCGCTATCACGCTGATCTCCCCTTGCGCCAGGGCTTGCACCGACTGCCACAGCGTCGCTTGATTACTCAGGCCTTGCAGACTGATGGTCATGATCGGGAACGCGTTGGCGAACACAAACAAAAGCGCGGCGCTGATGGACAGTGCCAGCAGTTGTTGAACGCTGAACGACTCCCCGCGATCCAGAATGGCCGCGCAACGTATGCAACGAGCCGTCTGGCCCTTGGCCAGAGGGACTGCCTTGTACACCGAGTCGCAGTGCTCGCAGATGATCCAGGCAGGAGAAGAGGTCATAGGCTCGACTGAGGCATAGGGAAGATCCGTTTCTCGTGACTGGAGACTATCGTCTGATTCCAGGGGCGATTTACTCTGTGGAGTCTAGTGCGGACCGGCTTTAACGCCAGTCAGGAGAGGAACAGCCAGATCTGGATGTTGCTTGGTCTGGCTACGGACTCAGCGTGTTAGCCTCCAATGGCGCAAATAGCAGCAACCGAACAACAGAGAGTTGTCATGTTCAGTTTTATCAAAACCATGAATCTTCCCGCCCGATGCCTTGCCGCCCTGGCGGCCTCCCTCTGCGCTTCGCTGGCCAGCGCCGACGCCAGTCAACCCGATCTGGCGGGGCGGCTCGATGGGGTGATCGAGCGCGCCGTCGCCGAGCAGCGGATCGTCGGTACTGTGGTGATAGTCCTTCGCGACGGTCAGGAGGTTTACCGCCGGGCCGCCGGTTTCGCCGACCGCGAGGCGGCGAGACCGATGACCCAGGAGACGATTTTCCGCCTCGCCTCCGTCACCAAACCGCTGGTCTCGGCCGCAACCATGCGCCTGGTCGAGCAAAGACGCTTGTCTCTGGATGATCAGGTCAGTCGCTGGCTGCCGGATTTTCGGCCCCGACTGGCCGACGGCAGCGAAGCGGATATCAGCATCCGCCAGCTGCTCAACCATACCGCTGGCCTGAGTTATGGTTTGCTGGAAACCGAGCACGGGCCTTATCGCACCGCGGGCGTCTCGGATGGCCTGGCTGAACCGGGTATCAGCCTTGAGGAAAACCTCAAGCGCATTGCCAGCGTGCCACTGAGCTATGCGCCGGGCACCCAGTGGCGGTATTCCATGGCTACCGATGTGCTGGGCGCGGTATTGCAAAAAGTCACGGGGCAAAGCCTGCCGGTGCTGGTCGAAGAGTTGGTCACCGGTCCGGCCGGCATGCGCGATACGGCGTTCTCGGTGCGCGATATCCAGCGCCTCTCGGCGGTGTACAGCGACGGCCACCCGCGGCCGCTGCGAATGGCCGATGAGGCGGTGATCAAATCCGGCGAAAGCAGCACGCTGTTCTCCTTGAAACGAATCCTCGACCCTCAGGCCTACCCGTCAGGCGGTGCCGGCATGGCGGGGACCGCCAGCGATTTCAGCAGCTTCCTGGAAATTCTGCGCCAGGGCGGCGGGTCAATCCTTTCGAGCCGTAGCGTGCAGTCGATGATGACCGATCAGGTCGGCCCCCAGGCGCAGGCCCAAGGTCCGGGTTGGGGCTTCGGTTATGGTTGGGCGGTACTGGACGATCCGGCTCTGACGAAAACACCACAATCCAAGGGCACGATTCAGTGGGGCGGGGCCTATGGTCACAGCTGGTTTGTCGATCCGCAGGCGAAGCTGACTGTAGTGGCCCTGACCAATACCGTCTTCGAGGGCATGTCCGGGGCGTTTACCCGGGACATTCGCGATGCGGTGTATCCGGCGCAATGAGGGCGGGTTCCAATGACTGTCAGTGAAGGATTTTGGACGAGCATCACACCTGTGGCGAGGGAGCTTGCTCCCGCTGGGGCGCGCAGCGGCCCTGAAACCTGCAAACCGGTTCTGCCAGGCACACCGCATATGCAGGTTTTACGACTGCTGCGCAGCCGAACGGGGGCAAGCCCCCTCGCCACAGCAAGCTCCCTCGCCACAGGTTTTGTGTTCGGCGTATCTACTGTTCACTGACTGACCACCAGCGCGGCAGCAATTGCTGAACCCTGGCTTCGGCAAAACGGTCGTCGATCAACATCACCACGCCGCGGTCTTGCTGGGTGCGGATCACCCTGCCGGCGGCCTGCACGACTTTCTGTACGCCAGGAAACAGATAGGTGTAGTCATAACCGGCACCGAAGATCGCGGTCATGCGCTGTTTCAGCTGCTCGTTTACCGGGTTCAGCTGCGCCAGCCCCAGAGTGGCGATAAAGGCGCCGATCAAGCGTGCGCCCGGCAGGTCGATGCCTTCGCCAAAGGCTCCGCCGAGCACCGCAAAGCCGATACCCTGGCTGCTGCTGGTGAATTGCTCGAGAAAGGCCTGACGCTGCCCTTCGTCCATCCCGCGCGACTGTGACCAGAGCTTGATATCCGGGTATTTCTCGGCCAGCAACTGCGCTACTTGCTGCAAATAATCGAAACTGCTGAAGAACGCCAGATAGTTGCCCGGACGCTGTTCAAACTGCGTGGCGATCAATTCGACGATGGGCGCCAGCGATGCCTGTCGATGCACGAACCGGGTAGAGATCCGGCTGACGATATGTACATCCAGCTGGTCAGCGGTGAACGGTGACTCGACATCAACCCAGACGGTGTCAACCGGCAGCCCCAGCAGATCCCCATAGTAGTGCCGGGGGCTCAGGGTCGCGGAAAACAGCACGCTGCTGCGGGCCGCCGCCAGCCTGGGGCGGATGAAACCGGCGGGCACCACGTTGCGCAGGCAGAGTTGCGACACACTGCGTTTGGCGCTGAGCTCACGCTTGCTGATATCGAACAGGAACTGCTCATCGAACAGCTCGGCGACCCGGGAAAACTGCAGCGCCTCGAAATAGAAACCCTGTAGCGCACTGTCCAGCCCCTGGGGATGGTCGTTGAGGTAGTCACCGAAGGCGGCGATGCACAGTGACAGCGCCGAAAGCAGTTTTTCCGGAGTCCGGGCGTAGGCCTGATAGGGGCGGATCTGCTCCTTGTGCAGGGCATTCCATTCACGGTTCAAGCGCTGCAAGGACTTTTTCAAGGCTTCTGGCGCGTTGTGGCGCACGCTGTTCAAGGTCGATTGATCAAGGCTTGCGCTGTACATCTGCCGACCGCGCTCGACCAGGTTGTGCGCCTCGTCGACCAGCACCGCGACCCGCCACTGGTTGAGTTGCGCCAACCCGAACAGCAAGGCGCTGAAGTCGAAATAGTAGTTGTAGTCGGCAACCACCACGTCGGCCCAACGGGCCATTTCCTGGCTCAGGTAGTAGGGGCAGACCACATGCTTGAGGGCAATTTGCCGCAGACTGGCTTGATCCCAGACCTTTGCCTGCGTGGCCTCCTGGCGGGCCGCTGGCAGACGATCATAGAAGCCTTTGGCCAAGGGGCAGGATTCACCGTGGCAGGCTTTGTCCGGGTGTTCGCAGGCCTTGTTCCGGGCCACCAGTTCGAGCACCCGCAACGGCAGCTGCGGCGCGCTATGGTGGATCACCCGGGCGGCATCGAGGGCGAGTTGCCGGCCCGGGGTCTTGGCGGTGAGGAAAAACACCTTGTCCAGTTGCTGCGGTACCAGCGCCTTGAGCATCGGAAACAGCGTACCCACGGTCTTGCCAATGCCGGTCGGTGCCTGGGCCATCAGGCAGCGGCCGGTACTCACCGCCTTGAACACCGATTCCGCCAGATGGCGCTGGCCCGGGCGAAAGTCGGCGTGTGGGAAACGCAACAGCTGCGCCGCCTGATTGCGCGCCTCGCGATGGGCCATTTCCTGCTCGGCCCACTGCAAGAACAGGCTGCAATGGTGATTGCAGAACTGCTCCAGCTCAGCGGCGCTCCAGGCTTCCACCAGCCGGGTTTCCTTTTCGCTGATAATATCGAAATACACCAGCGCCAGGCTGATCCCGGACAGCTGCAATTGCTGGCACATCAACCAGCCATAGATTTTCGCCTGAGCCCAGTGCAGCTGACGATGATTGGCCGGCATGGCGCTCAGGTCGCCGCGATAGGTTTTCACTTCTTCGAGCTGGTTCTGGCCGGGGTCATAGCCGTCCGCCCTGCCCCTGACCCGCAATTGCCGGAACTGGCCCTCGAGCGCGACTTCGGTTTGATAACCCTGGCTACGTCGCGAGGCGACGGTGCGGTGGCCGACGATGCCTTCCAGCGCCGTCGGCGACGGGGTAAAGCGCAAGTCGAGATCGCCGACCTTGGCGGTGAACTCGCACAACGCGCGCACCGCAATGCTGTAGCTCACGTGCCCTGCTCCGCCCATTGCACATAACAGACGGCTACCGGCATCTGATGTTGCTGGCAGAACTCGAGCCAGCGCAATTGGTTGTCTTGCAGACGATCCCCTGGGCCTTTGACTTCGATCATGCGGTAGGTTTTCTGCTGCGGCCAGAACTGGATCAGGTCCGGCATGCCGGCGCGGTTGGCCTTGATATCCAGCAGTAAACGATTGAACCAGTGCTTGAGGTGTTCGGCCGGCAGGCAGTCGAGGGCCTGTTCGAGCAAGTCCTCTGTCAGGGTGCCCCAGAACACGAAAGGCGACTGTACGCCCCACTTGGCTACGTAACGCCGGCGGATGGTCTCGAGGTAACGCCGGTCGTCCAGTTCTGCCAGGCAGGCCTGGAACAGCTCGGCGCGCCGCGAATGAAAGTCCTCGTTGAGCAGGTCGACCGGTCCGCGCTGGAACGGGTGAAAAAACGCCCCGGGCAACGGCGCAAAGATCGCCGGCCAGCACAGCAGCCCGAACAACGAATTGATCAGGCCGTTCTCGACATAGTGCACCGGTGCCAGGGCTTCATCGAGGTGGGCCTGGACATGCAGTTCGACCGACAACGCCGGATCGGTTCGCGACAGATTGAGATCCAGGCGCAACATATCCCGCGTCACCGTTCGTGGCATGACCGGGCCACCGAGCTTGCGCCGCAGCCTTGGCAGCACTCGCAGCAGTTGCTGTTGCTCGGCGGCATTTTCCGGGAATTGTTCGGCATGACTGGCCAGCTCCATTGCCAGTGGATACTCGCCGCTGCGCTCAAGCACGCGGATCAGCCGCAGCCTGGCGCCGGGATAGGCGCAGGTACGGTAGATAGCCAGCGCTGCGGGCAAGTCGTCGACTCGCTCGCAGTGCTGGCCGAGCTGAAACAACAGCCTGGCGCGGCGCCGTTCAAGCCAGGGGTTGTCGGTCTTCAGTCCATGGATCTGCTCAAGCACCTGGATCAATGGCTCGCCGGCCTCGAAGCGTTCCTGGCAGTGCTGCAGGTACACAAAGCCATCCACGTCGTCGCGGCTGCGCAAGCCACGGGATTCGGCGCAAAACTCGACCTTCTCGTAGGTAAAGATGCCCAGGTCCGCCAGCACGAATTCCGACCAGTCCTGGTAGAGATTACCGAAGAACATCAGCCGCAGCCGATCGCACAGGCCCATGATGGTCAGGGTAAAGAGCCGGTCATCCAGGGTCGGACACCATTGCTTGAAGGTTTGCACTTCGCTGAACTGCCCGCTCAGGCAGGCAAGCCATTCGGTTTTTTTCGCCTTGGGCTGATCAATCGAGGAGTTGAAGCACTGGAGTATTTCCGGTTTCAGCAATACATCACACAGCTCTTCGATGCCCAGCAACGCCCGCTCATCGACCCAGCCCAGCTGCAACAAAGGTTCGACCGCAGGCCCAACGTCGCCAATTTCCTGGTAGCGCAGTTTGCCGGCGCGAAACCGCAGACCCTTGCGCATCACCATTCGAACCAGCAGTGCCTGGGAGGCTTGGGGCAGGCACCGGAAGTCGAGCATGAATCGCTGCTCTTCAGCGCTCAACACATCGGCATAACGTTGCTCAAGCCAATCAAGCACTTGCACGAAGTTGTTGAGGTAATAGAACGGATTGTCGAGCGGGTTGGAAGTCACGGATCTAGCGCGCCACATTTGCTGGGTACTGGTTATGCGTACAGATAGCAGCTCAAGCCCCGGGCTTGCAAACGGTATTGGATAAGCGGCTGAATCGATGGCTTTTTTCTTCCAGGGCAGCGAACTTTCTGCTCAGTTAACTACACAAAGAGCCACTAGCCTTTTATTCATGACTCGCGTCAGGCGAAGCGGTCGAATGGTCTTTAAACAAGGAGTTTTATCCATGAACATCAAAAACCTGGGTTTCCCCCTCGCGATAGCAGCGCTTTTGGCATTGGGCGGTTGCGCCTCGCCGACAGTGGTGACGCTGCAGGATGGCACGCAATACCTGACCAAGGACGCACCGAAAACCCAGACCAGGGACGGCTTCTACGAGTTCGAAGACATTTCCGGCGCGACGGTCAAGGTCAACGCCAAGGATGTCGCCACCGTCCGCCAGGAAGATTGAAACCTGCGAATCTTGTTGATGCGTTCTCCCTGAGACAACGCGACTGCCGATTTCAGGGACGCTTCGCGACCCATCACGGGCAAGCCATTTCGGTCCGGCGCAGATCCAGTGTGAGAGCGAGCTTGCTCGCGATTGCGGCTTCACATTCGCCAGAGATGCTGATTGATCTACCGCTTTCGCGGGCTTGTAGGCGCAGATCCAGTGTGGGAGTGTGGCTTGCCCGCGAAGTCGGCCTATCAGGCACCACTTCCGATAATCCATGACGCGACTATTGCATAAAGCCTTCCATGAACCCTGCCACCCTACTGGCGAGCTTGCGCCGCCACGGAGCAGTCGCCGGATTGGCCAGGGTCCGGTCTTCATGGATGAAGCTGCGAATGATCGCGTTGTAGCCGAGCCAGCGGCAGGGCTCCGGTTCCCAGGCCTTCAGCGCACCGAGGCCGCCCTGCTGAATCACCCAGGGTTGATGCACCAGTTCGGAGTCGCGGTCAAGGATCAGGTCGGCGAGGGTCCGTCCGCCAAGATTGCTCGCGCCAACGCCCTCGCCGCCATAACCGCCGGACAAGGCGATGCCGTTGCTGCGATCGCAGAGCATGTGCGGCTTGAAACGTCGGGACATGCCCAGGTTGCCGCCCCAGGCGTGGGTGATTCTGACGTTCTTGAGCTGGGGGAAGAGTTCGCCGAACAGGTAGCGTCGCAGTTCGATTTCGTCGCGTGTCAGGTCAAAGTCGTGACGCAGTTTCCCGCCGAACTGATAGCCGCCGCGGGCACCGAACACCAGCCGGTTGTCGGCGCTGCGTTGGCCATAGGTGACTTGCCGGCTGCTTTCACTGAAGGCCTGGCCCCGACTCAAGCCAATCTCGTCCCAGGTGGCGGCGGACAAGGGTTCGGTCGCCACCAGCAGACTCTGCACCGGCAATTGATAGCGCCCCAACGGCGCCAGTGTCACGGCATAGCCCTCCACTGCGGGCACTATCCAGTGACTGCGAACCTGGGCCTTGGCGGTGCGCAGGCTGCCGGCCTGCCAATGCTCGACCGGGCTGTTCTCGAAGATCTTCACTCCCATGCGCTCGACAGTCCGGGCCAGGCCCCGGACCAGCCTGGCCGGCTGGATGGTGGCGCAATGCGCTGCATAGATACCGCCATAGGGCTTGGCGACGCGGATCTGCTGCGTCAGTTGCTCGGGGTTCAGCCAGCGATAGTCCGCTTCGTTGAGGCCCTGGCTGTAGAGCTTGTCCAGGTAGCGACGCAGGCTGGTTTCCTGCTCGGGATAACGCGCCGCGCAATACAACACCCCGCCCTTGCGGTAATCGCAGTCGATACCTTCGCGTTCGATGACGATCCCTACTTCATCAGGGATACCGTGCAGCAGATCGAAAGAGCCGCGACGCTGCTCGGCCGGCAGATCGGCGAGTAAGCGGTCCTCGCCCAACAGATTACCCATCAGCCAGCCGCCATTACGCCCGGACGCGCCGAAACCGGCGGTCTGTGCTTCCACAATGGCGATGTTCAACTCCGGCGCCCGACGCTTGAGGTAGTACGCAGTCCAAAGCCCGGTGTAGCCGGCACCGATGATCGCTACGTCGACATCCAGGTCTTGCTCCAGTGACGGCCGTGCCACCAGGGGCTCGTCGAGCTGGTCCATCCACAAACTGATAGTGCGCCACGCCGACATACAAGACTCCGCCACCCAAAACCAGATGGCTGTGATCCTAGTGCCTGGGCTTAGAGGTTGTCTTGCACGGTTTGAATGGTGACTTACAGATTGATCGCTCAGACATGACTTACGTCAAAGCTTTGCCAAGCAATTGCCAAACGGCCTGAAAAAAACTCCTGCCTGTCACAATCGAGTGCTACTTTTAACAGCTCTACAGGTTGGACCAGTGAAGGTCCTTCCGTTCCTACCGCGAGCTTAAGGAAGCGCTCAACGAACAAGGTGGGCAACACATGAACAAAGTCTTTTCCAAGGTCACCTTTCCCAATGCCTGCCAGCTTATGCGCTGGCATTTTCATCCAATGGGCTTCGAGGCCAGCATGGATGCACCCGGCAGCATGATCGCCCGGTTATTCGATCGCGCCACCGGCGAAACCATGATTGCCATTGCCGGTATTCCTTGCGCCACGGTAATGAACGCCACCGATGTCGAACGAATAATCGAAGCGGTAGAAGACGAACTTGAATCCTTTATCCCACCCATGGCTTTAAGAAGTTACGGTTAACCATTGAAATTCTGACAAAAAGCCCACTTTCCGTGGGCTTTTTGCTGGGTGCGGCGACCCGAGGATCTTTGGTGCGGGTCATATCGCTAAAAGATCGCAGCCTGCGGCAGCTCCTACGCCTGAACCTTCATCCCTCGCTGATCGGCGAAGAACGCCTTGTCCTTGGCGATCCGGTCGGAGGCCTTTGGAACATTGGCCGCCTGGGCATCCTGACTATCAACATACCAGTAGCAATGCTTGACCGCCCGGGTGATACCGACATACGCCAGACGCAGGATTTCGTCTTTCTGGGCGCTGTCATAGGGTTCTGCATCACCCTCCCTGGCCAGCCCGGCCATTCGATAGACCTGGTTTTTGTAAGGTGAACTGGTCAGATGCTGACAATCACCCAGCAGGAAAACCGCATCGGCTTGCAAGCCTTTGGAACTGTGGTAAGTCAGTTGTTTCAGGCGTCGCTCTTCGAACGGCAATCTAGAATCAACATTAACTACAGACTGAATATGCTCCTCTATCAATAACTTATCGCTACTTTTTCTAAACAACATCAGGATTGAATCGCCATTTCTGTAGTGCTCGATCAGGCGTTTGGCCAGGCCTTGGTCGTCGCGATCCATGACATTCACCGGTAGCAAATCCTTGGGTTCGCCGCTGGCCCTGGCCTTTTTCCCGGCAATCGCCGGCGCCGCGCGGACAATATGTTCTGCCGCATCGATGATGTGCTGATGGCTGCGGTAGTTGTCGCTGAGCATGACCCGGGTGGTATTGGGTGACGGGAATTCCTTGTTGAACTCCATGAAGTATTTCGGCGAACTGCCGCGCCAGCCGTAGATCGATTGCCAGTCATCGCCGACACACAGCAACGATGAACGCTGGGCGCCCCGGCCGACATGCATCGCCGGGCCGCGGCTGCGGATTTCCCGCAGGCTGGCGCGGAGCCAGGAAACGATTTGCGGGGAGACGTCCTGGAACTCGTCGATCATCAGGTGCGACAAGGGCCTGAGCAACTGATCACTCAGCAACTTGAGGTTTTCCGGCGAATGCTCGCTGAACAAGGCGAACATGCGGTTGTAGGTCATGATCGGCGGTGATTGGTCGAGCAAGTGATCTTCCAGCGCTCGCCAATACAGGCTCAGGGCTTCGAAGAAGTAACGATCAGGATCGTCCTTGGCAAAGCTCATCTGACCGACTGCGGCGGGTACATCCAGCCCCAGGTTCTCGATAAAACTGGCGGCGGCGACAAAACTATCCAGCAGCGGTGCGGAACTCAGCTCGCCCTTGACCTTGTAATCGAAGCCCGGACCGGCGCTGGCATCCCCTGCCAGCGAGGATACAATGCGCTTCGCCGAGTCATAGCTATCCAGCCAAATCAATGGCTTGCGACAGAAAGCTTGAAACAGGGTGCGCTTGACCGCCCACTCCGCGCGGACTGACAGCTTGGCTCCTGGCCGGCTGATCTGCGCGTTCTCGCGGGGATCGAAACCCAGGACCACCCAGGCATCCAGCTCGGCTATGTAGCCGTGGCAATGGAATGAGCAACCATTGATCTCAAACGTCTGGCGGTTGGGTTCGATGCCCTTGATCGGCCAGGCTCGAGCGCGAAACCAAAGGTCTTCAATCGTGTCGCAGAGTTCTTCGTCGCGCTTGGCCGCAAGCTCGGTCACCGCCATGCGTTTTTGCACGTCCGGGTGATCACGCTCCAGTTCCTTGAGTTGCAAGGCGTGTCGGGACAGCGGCTTGATCAGTTCGCGGAAACGTTCATCACGGCTATGCAAGGCGTGGTAACAGGCATTCAGTTGCTGGCGCTGAGTGTCATTGATCCGCAGATCGAACGGATTGCTGTCGGCGCCTTCATCACCCTGCGGGGAACGCGCATTGAGGTTCTCGAAGGCCTGCAACTGAGCGAATCCCGGCAGACTGCGCACCATCGGCAGGATCCTGGAGTGGAAGGTTCGCACCACGTCCCGCGCATCCTTGAAACTGAGTGTGCGACCCCAGAGAGCAAACATCTCCACCAGCTTGTTAATGAAGTCCTTGCGCGACTCGCGGGTGAAGGTCACCACGGTCAACGAATCCAGTTCAAACCCCAGGTAATGGGTCAGCAACAGAATGCGCAGCACCAGCGAGGTCGACTTGCCCGCCCCTGCGCCGGCAATCACCGAGGTCGAGGGGGTATCGCTGAAGATCATCTTCCACTGGGCCGCGCTGGGCTGCGCTTGCGCCGGCAGCAATCGGGCGACGTCGGCCTTGATGCGTTTCTTCAATTCGGCACTGAGGGGCAGGCGCCAGTCGTCGAACAGGTTGTCGTCAATGCCCGGCGCCCGGTGCTCGGTGCAGCGCGAGTCGCGAATCAGCAGGACCTGGCGACCTTCCTCGATGCCTTCAAGTTTGCCCTCTTTGTAGCCGTAATCCACGCCGGCGCTGTGTCCGCTGCGAAAGCCGTCAGCCTGGCCATGCAGCCAGGAGGCACGGTGTTGGGCGCGCAGCCGAGTAAGGCCATGGCCGAAGAACCTGGCGGCCAGCCGCTTGAGCAGCGGCATTTCAGCCAGAGGTAGCAGCTCGGGGGGCAGATCGGGGGTGTGTTGCGGCACGCTGACTCCAGGGTGTGAGGCTGTTGCGCCTATGGTCGCTGCATTTGCCCATGACTTCTAGTGAAATGCTTATCTGTCATTGGCTTAAGCGATGAACTGAATGCGGATCGGTAGATTTACCGCAGTAGAACAATCGACTAATTAGATTGGTTTGAGGCATTTTTTCCGCTTTTTATCGATATTGGCTTATTGGATGATGCTCGCCATCAACCACGGGTTTAGTTCTGCGGCTCAAGTGTTCAGCCACATGACGAACCTTTACAGGAGACGATCATGCTTGAACTCAGACCTTTCAAATCCCTGGGCGGCGCTCACCATGGCTGGTTGGATGCCCATCACCACTTTTCGTTCGCCGAGTACCATGACCCCAAACGCATGAACTGGGGCAACCTGCGGGTCTGGAACGATGACGTGATTGCTCCCGGCACCGGCTTCCCGAAACACCCGCACCGTGACATGGAAATCATCACCTACGTTCGCGAAGGTGCCATTACCCACGAAGACAACCTGGGCAACAAGGGCCGTACCGAAGCCGGGGACGTGCAGGTGATGAGTGCCGGGACCGGGATCGCTCATAGCGAGTACAACCTGGAATCGACCGAGACCCGAATTTTCCAGATCTGGATCATCCCGAACGAGGCCGGCTCGGCGCCATCCTGGGGGGCCAAGCCGTTTCCCAAGGGGCAGCGTGAAGGTTTTGTAACTCTGGCCAGCGGCAAGGCCGGCGACGATCAAAGCCTGCGGATTCGCGCCGATGCGCGGTTGGTGGCGGCCAACCTGAAAGCCGGTGAAAGTGCCGAGTACCGCCTGGACAGCGGTCGTCGGGCGTACCTGGTGCCGGCTACCGGAGTCATTGAGGTCAATGGCTTGCGCGCAGAAGCTCGAGACGGGGTTGCAGTGGAGCATGAGCAGGTGCTGCGAGTGACGGCCATTGAGGACAGTGAAATCGTGCTGGTGGATCTGGCTTGATCCTTTAAATGCGAGACGAAAAAAGGGGTGACCGGTTTGGTCGCCCCTTTTTCGTTTGAGCCGGGATCCGGTCAGCGACCTGAGACTTGTGGCGCATTTGAGATCGCCAGGATCGCAGCCTGCGGCAGCTCCTACGCCGAACCGGTTCGCCCTCAAAATAACAGGTGTATGTAAAACCTGTAGGAACTGCCGAAGGCTGCGATCTTTTTGCGGCCCTCCGTCATTTCACAGCAATAGCGCCATCCACCAATACCTGAGCCTCGGCCACCAGCTGCTTGAGGTGTTCCTCGCCGATAAAGCTTTCAGCATAAATCTTGTAGATGTCTTCAGTGCCCGAAGGCCGCGCCGCGAACCAGCCGTTTTCGGTCATGACTTTCAGACCACCGATGGCCTGGTCGTTGCCCGGGGCGTGGCTGAGGATGCTCTGGATGGTTTCGCCAGCCAATTGCGTCAACTTGACCTGGTCCGGCGATAGCTTGCCGAGCAAGGCTTTTTGCGCGGGCGTGGCCCTGGCATCGACGCGCACCGCGAAGGGTTCACCCAACTCATCGGTCAGGGCCCGATAGATCTGACCTGGGTCGCGGCCAGTACGAGCAGTCATTTCCGCCGCTAACAGTGCCGGGATCAGGCCGTCCTTGTCAGTGCTCCAGACGCTGCCGTCCT
Source organism: Pseudomonas sp. LBUM1658 (assembly GCF_059716055.1). NCBI lineage: Bacteria > Pseudomonadati > Pseudomonadota > Gammaproteobacteria > Pseudomonadales > Pseudomonadaceae > Pseudomonas > Pseudomonas sp. LBUM1658. The sequence goes on along the minus strand of NZ_CP166798.1, from coordinate 3,226,873 downwards.
TGCGCAGGAACGAGGCGCCGGCGCTTTCTTCACCGCCGAAGCCCAGGGAACCGTCGAACAGGCCATCGGCAAACCATTTGAAGCCCACCGGCACTTCATACAGCCGGCGACCCAGACGCTTGGCGACTCGATCGATCAAGCCGCTGCTGACCACGGTCTTGCCCACCGCAGCATCGGCCCGCCACTGCGGACGATTCTGGAACAGGTAGTCGATGGACACCGCCAGATAGTTGTTCGGCGCCAGCAAGCCGCCGGACGGGGTGACGATACCGTGGCGATCATGGTCCGGGTCACAGCCGAAGGCGACGTCGAAACGGTCCTTGAGGCCGATCAAGCCTTGCATGGCGTAACTGGAGGATGGATCCATGCGGATCTGCCCGTCCCAGTCCACGCACATGAAGCGGAACGTCGGATCAACCTGGGTGTTGACCACTTCCAGATCCAGGCGGTAATGCTCGGCAATCGCCGACCAGTAGCGTACCCCTGCTCCGCCCAGCGGGTCGACGCCCAGACGCAGCTTGGCGCCACGGATGACGTCCATGTCGATCACATTGATCAGGTCGGCAACGTAGGTATTGAGGTAGTCGTGACGATGGGTGGTGCTGGCCTTGAGCGCCTGTTCGTAGCTGATGCGCTTGACCCCCGCGAGCTTGTTGGCCAGCAGTTCATTGGCCTTGGCTTCGATCCATTTGGTGATGTGGGTATCGGCCGGCCCGCCATTGGGCGGGTTGTACTTGTAGCCGCCGCTCTGCGGCGGGTTATGGGAAGGCGTGATAACGATGCCGTCGGCCAGCCCTGAGGTGCGGCCGCGGTTGTAGCAAAGAATGGCGTGGGAAATCGCCGGCGTCGGGGTGTATTCGTCGCCCTCGGCGATCATCACCGTCACCCCGTTTGCCGCGAGCACTTCCAGCGCGCTGGCACCGGCTGGCGTCGACAACGCGTGGGTGTCGATACCGACAAACAGTGGACCATCGATACCCTGGGCTTCGCGATACAGGCAAATAGCCTGGCTGATGGCCAGCACATGCCATTCATTGAAGCTCGAGTCGAAGGAACTGCCGCGGTGTCCCGAAGTACCAAAAGCCACACGCTGGGTGGAGACTGCTGCATCAGGTTGGCCGGTGTAATAGGCCGTTACCAGTCGCGGGATATCGACCAAAAGTTCTGCCGGTGCCGGTTTGCCCGCAAAAGGACTGATTGTCATGCATAACCTCTGGATAAGGATGGTTCAGGGATAGGAAAGCAGTTTACTGGCAGTTTGACCGCAGTGCGACGCTATCTATCCCTACGATAGGATTTGTCAGGTGTGCCTAGTCGAGCAACTCCAGGCGCAACGCATCCGCCAGACAGCTCAGCGCTGCATCCAGATCATGGGCGCCGCTGCAGCAGGCGTGACTCAACCTCAGGCTCTGGGAGTGCAGCCCGTGAATGCTGAACAGCTCCCCCGGGGCAACGAGGATCCGCTGCTTGAGCAGACGCTGAAACACTCGACGCACATCCACCGGGCGCAAGGAACGCACCCAAACCGTGGCGCCGCCAGCGGGCAGGATGAACTGCAGGGAGTCGGCCAGCCGTTCCTGCAGCAGTTGTGTCATATGCTGCATGCGTTCTTTCAACATGCGCCGCAGCACCTGCAGGTGTTGATCGAATCGGCCACTGGTATACAGCCGGGCAATGGCCTTCTGACGGATCGGCGACAAACGAAAGGAACGCAACAGAAAATGTCGCTGCAGTTCAGCGCTCGAATGACGTGAAAGCAGATACCCATAAGGTGCTTCCGGACCGATTATTTTCTCGAAGGTGGAAAACACCATTAGCCGTTCGGTGTCCACCAGGTCACGAAAGCGCCATTGGGTCTGTTCAAACGCCAGTTCACCGTAAATGTCGTTCTCCAGCACCCAGCAACCATGCAGTTCCAGCAACTGCGCCACACGACGTCTGTCGCTCGCGGGCATCAGGCTGCCCATCGGCATGCTGATGCCGGAGGACAGCATCACCAGACGTACCACTTCGCTCTCCAGCAGTTGGCTGAGCGCATCGAGGTCCAGGCAGCCATTGTCTTGCAGTGGCAACTCGATCACCCGCACTCCGGCAGTCTGCAGCAAACGCAGAATCCCCCAGTCACAGGGGGATTCCACCAGCACCGTAGCGCCCGCGAGCCCAAACACCGCGATCAGAATCTCCAGTACGCCGCGCAGGTCGGCACCGATGTAGACATCGTCGGCATGCCAGCAGCGCACTGGCGACGAGGTGTAACGGGCCGCCAGGGCAGTACGCAATTCCAGCTCGCCACAAGGCTGCGACAGCGACTGAAGCTGGCGTGGATACTGACGCACCAATTCGCGCTCCAACAGCAATAGCGGGCTATCCAGAGACAGCAGCAAGGCCGGTTCATCATTGCTCAACACCAACATATCCGGACGTCGGGCACTGATATAGACGGTTTCAAGCAGGTCATTGCCGCTGACGTATGGGCTGCTGGAAGATACCGGCAACGCATAGTAGCCAGACTTCGCGACCGGATAGACCCGCCCCTCCTTCTCCAGCAATGAATAGGCGTACTGAATAGTCGAGATGGAAACATTCAGCCGCTCCGCCAATTGCCGCAACGAAGGCAACTTGATGCGAGCCTCGGTCCCCACCTCACTGATCAGGTTGGTCAGATAACGGTACACGGCCTGGTAAGCGAAGTCGGTTTGTCTGCCTCCTTTCATGGGTAAGGACCCAGCCGTGGTGAGCTACCGGGTGCGCGTCGGCTTATCCGGGGACCGGAAACCTGCAAGCAGGGAGACACTTTCCTTGAACCTCTCAGCTTGACCGCCATCAACTTCCCGCCGACTCTTCGCTATTCAGGCGTCCGCTATCGGGGATGGGGCGTGGACCCGCGTATTGCTCAGGATCCTTGAAGTCAAACGAGGCTTCATCAGCAGCGGCCACCGGACACATGCTGTATAGCTTGCTCAGCAAGCCGATGGACAGGCCGCTGACATCGACCATCCATTGCAAGACCTGCTCCGGCGCCGACAGTGTCTGCAGCGCTTTGTGCAAATCGGGAACCGCCACCAGCATGCCCGGGTGACGACAGCGCAGGAAACGCTCAAGGCCAGCACCGGCGTTGACAAAAGGGCTGAACAGCAGGCAAACCAACTGTACCTCATTCAGGCCAAGGGTTTGCTGGGCATGGCTGCTCGCCAGAGCGCGGCGTTCCTCGATCCGCTGCGGATTGCCATAGGCTGAAAGCATCTGCTCTATCAGCTTTTCCGGCAGGTTCTTCTTGCGCATCATCAGCGCGGCCGATTGCAGGTACTGGCAAACCCCCTCCTCATAGCTGCGACCGTCTACGAACTGGGCGCGCAAGCCTTGGGTGTGAGCCGACAACAACGGGCTCACGTATTCGGTTTCACTGACCTGCGAGGTCAATTGATCGAACTGGAACCCGAGAAACTCGCTGAGCAACGGCCAGCGATCTTCCAGCTCACCCCTCACCAGGTCATGCAGGCCAAGGTACGAGACCTGTCGACGGGCCTGGAAATTGTCCGGCGCATCTTCCTGGTCCTGGTCCCCACATAATTCGGAAAAAAAATCTTGCCCGTACGGGGCCAGGACGCTGAACAGGTCTTCGAAATCCAGTGCCAGGGTGCCCTCGCTCGGTAAACCGATGGTTCGTGCGGCGCTGATGAAACCCATCAGATAGTGTCTTTGCTCATGAGGCGAGTCACTGCTGACCAACACATCGACACCATCGCCCCAGCGAGCAATTCGGCCATAGAAAGCGCCCATGGATAAGTAGCAGTCATTACGAAAGGTCGAGCGCTTTACGCCCGGCGCAAGATGGCAGCTGAGCAGCAGGTTTCGCCGATTGAGCTCGCGACCTTCATCGCACAGCGGGGACAGGTGATTGAACGGCAAGACACTTCGCCCCTCGAGCATCAACACCTCCACCCGCGGGTCGTCATAGACAAACAGGCTGCCGTAGCTGCGATGAACATTGGCCAGGGCGGTCTGGCTCATCCCCCCATGGCGCAAGGTTGCAACTCGCAGGTTGAAGGTAGCCGGAGCCCTGCCGGCAATACTCAGTTGGGCGGCCCGCACGAATCCCAGGGTATAGCTGCTGTCCCTGGTTCCCGAATGGACCACCAGCACCTTGAATTCACTGATGCGCTCTATTCCCCCTGCCGCGACGATCAGCCGCTGGATAAAAAGCTGCAATGCGGTGCGCTCTGCCCGGGAATAAAAACTCAACAAGCGTTGCAATACCTGCTGATAAACGTAATTCATGGCTTGATCGTGAATATCGCTCATTGTCGTTACACCTGAAAATGGAAGTCAGTATCAAGCAGGCCATCGTCGGCCATGGCTCGGCTGCTGTTCTGGAAAAAGTAATATTGCCCACTGGCGCAGGCATCAGTTACCAAATGTTAACATCCTGGCGAAGTGCCACGCCTGTCAAGAAGCAGATGAATATTGCCTAGGAGCTTTCCTACAACTTCCCACAAACAATGAGTACATTAAATAAAGAAGATGCACATAGCCGGCACCAACAGCAACTAAGCCTACAACGATTACTTTCTGGCAGCGCTGCTCAAACCCTTGCGCAGCAAGGGATCCCTGAAAAACCATGTAGCGCAAAGTCAATAACCCATGAACTTCAAACATGACTCATTCCTTGAGATGAAAGTGATCATGCAATTATCAAGGCTTATATAATGATTGGAAGATACAGATCCGCACAAAAAACCAGCTCAGTTTGCGGACAGCTCGACATTTCGAGTGTTATTACATTTAAGTTACAGGAAAAGAATGCTAGTGGCCTGAGCGGTTAATCCATTAATTTATTTTTTATCACGCTCAGCTTCGCCTTATGTACCGAGCTAATGATGGCCTCAGCCGTTTTATTCCACTTGAACGGCTTGGCTGAATGCTCATTGTGAGCCTCGATAAATTGGCGGATAGCCGCCTTCAGGTCGGCGACGCTGGTGAAAGCGGCTCGGTACAACGCTCGTCTTTCCAGCTGTGCAAACCAGCCTTCCACGGCGTTCAGCCAAGACGCGCTAGTCGGTGTGAAGTGCAATTTGAAACGCGGATGCTTTTCCAGCCACTGCTTGATTGCAGCCGTTTTGTGGGTCGAACTGTTATCTAGAATCACATGCAGATCCAGTCCGGCTGGCGTGCTGCGTTCAATCTGTTGCAGAAAAGCCAGAAACTCCTTGGCTCGATGGCGCTGGGTAATCCGTCCGATTACCTGGCCGGTCATGATGTCGAAAGCCGCGTACAGACTCGCCGTGCCATGGCGCTTGTAATCATGCGTGCGACGTTCAACTTGGCCTGGGCGTAGCGGCAGCATCGGTTGGGTGCGATCCAGCGCCTGGATCTGGGTTTTCTCGTCAACCGACAACACCAGGGCGTTATCCGGTGGGTTCAGATAGAGCCCGACTACGTCGACTACCTTGTCGGCGAAATGAGGATCGTTGCTGATTTTGAAGGTCTTCAGACGATGGGGTTTGAGGTCGGAAGCGGCCCAGACTTGCCGAACCTGCCACGTGGTGACCCGCGCATACTTGGCCATCAAACGAACGCTCCAGTGAGTGGCTTCCTGGGGGACACGCCGGGTAGTCAGTGTCAGGATTTCGTTGATTTTTTCGGGCCCAAGTTTGAGTGGCTGGCCGCTGCGCGGCAGATCGCTCAACCCTTCGATTCCCGCCTCCAGATAACGTTTTCGCCACTTGAATACCGTCGGCGGCGTGACCTGCAACTGCTCGCTGACAGCCTTGGGCGTCAATCCATCAGCCAGTAGAAGCAGGATGCGCGCTCGCTGGGCGAGGCTCTGTTCCAGCGTACTCATACGCAACCAACTTTGCAGGGCGATGAGATCAGAAGGCGTTAAAGCGAAGGGGGAAGTCGGTCGGGCCATGCGCATAACCAATCCATGACATTGGACGCACAGTATATCGTTACCAATAAATAAATAAATGAATTAACCGCTCAGTCCACTAGCTGTGGGCGCACAAAGAGTCGAGCGGATACCTGAGGATATTAGGATATTCAACCCGCCCAGGTGAATGGGCGGCCGACTGACAGGAGGGGGACTAATGAGTACTTCGGGGGCGGGGTTACGCGCTGCAGCAACAACGCCAGAGTCCTTTGCAAGCGACTCTGGCGAACGCAATCAAGCCGGCTCGACCTGAAGCGCAACCCGCTCGCGACATGGGCATTCGTCCATGTAACGGTGGGCTTCGACAAATTCATTGAACGGGAAGACCCGGGTCTTGAGCGGCAGCAGCACGCGATCCGCGGTCATCTGATTGATGTCGCGCAACGCCCGTAGCAACGCCACCTGATCCTGAATGATGCCCAGTTCCGGCTTGCCGGTGAAGTTGCCGATGCAATGCACAAAGAACTGAATGTTCTTCTGGAACGCCGCACAGGCCGGGAACGGTGTCTGGTTGCCGCCTTGCAGGCCGTACAATACCAGGCTGCCGCGCGGCGCCAGGACATCGCCCAGCAGCGACATCTGCGGTCCGCCAAGGCCATCGAAGACCACGTCGACGCCACGATTGTCGGTGTACTTGTTGATCTGCATCAGCAGATCCTGTTCTTCGGTAACGATCACCTTCTCGGCACCGAGGGACAGCAGATATTCACGTTCATCCGCTGTCTTGGTGGCGGCAATCACCCGCACGCCCAGGGCTTTACCCAGCTGCACAAAGGACGGACCGGCGCAGTGGCTGGCATCGGTCACCAGGGCAAACTGACCCGGCTTGACCCGCGCCAGGTCGGCATAGGCAAAGTAGGCGATCAGCAGCGGCGTGTAGTGCACGCTGGCTTCAATCGGGCTGAGGACGTCGGGGTAACGGGTCAGCGCCGAGCGTGGCAGAACGATCTGCTCGCCGTAGACCGGGTAATCGTTCGGGCTCTCGGCCGGGAAGCTGGCGACCTTGTCACCCACTTCCAGGTCATCGACGCCCTCCCCGACTGCCGTTACCACACCGGCCATTTCATGACCCAGTCCCGAAGGCAGGCGAGCATGGGACGATGCCAGGTTCTGACGCCAGAGCACGTCATACCAACTGATGCCTATCGCCTCGACACGCACCTGCACTTCGCCCGGTGCAGGCAGCGCTGCCGCATGCTCTTCGCATTTGAGCACCTCGGCTGGACCAAACTTGTGAAAACGGATCGTGCGGGACATCGCAAACCTCGTCAAAAATTAACCTCTAATGCCATGAACTCTATCTGGGCTTTCTGGCCAAGACCATCAGTGGCTATTAATAGTCGACATGCCTGTCATTGATTCCGCAACTCCTGCTACGACGTACAAACGCCGTAGAAAACCGAACCAGCATTGTAGGAAAATTGAATTACCCGGTGCAGAGTAGCAGCCTTTCCCCGTAAGATTCATGCCGGCCATTGTTATCAAATGACCGCTCTCGTCAAGCTTGCTGACTCTCCTTGCTGATTTTGCCAGGACACAAGATGAACCGTAATGATCTGCGTCGTGTCGACCTGAACCTGTTGATCGTGTTCGAAACATTGATGCATGAACGCAGTGTGACTCGCGCTGCGGAGAAATTGTTCCTCGGCCAGCCGGCCATCAGCGCGGCGTTGTCACGCCTGCGCGGGCTGTTCGACGACCCGCTGTTCGTGCGCACCGGGCGCAGCATGGAACCGTCCGCCCGGGCGGTGGAAATCTTCGCCCTGCTCTCGCCCGCGCTGGATTCGATCTCCACTGCGGTGAGCCGCGCTTCGGAGTTCGATCCGGCGACCAGCACCGCGGTGTTCCGGATTGGCCTGTCGGATGATGTCGAATTCGCCCTGCTGCCGATGCTGCTCAAACGCCTGCGCGCCGAATCGCCGGGCATTGTGCTGGTGGTGCGGCGGGTCAACTACATATTGATGCCGGGGATGCTGGCGTCTGGCGAGATTTCGATTGGCGTCAGCTACACCACCGATCTGCCAGCCAATGCCAAGCGCAAGGTCCTGCGCCGCAGCCTGCCGAAATTGTTGCGCGCCGACAGCATGCCTGGGGCCCTGAGCCTGGATGACTTCTGCGCCCGCCCCCATGCCCTGGTGTCGTTTGCCGGAGACCTCAGCGGGTTTATCGATGAGGAACTGGAGAAACTCGGGCGCAAGCGTCATGTGGTGCTCGCTGTCCCCCAGTTCAATGGTTTAAGCACGTTGCTGGCGGGCACCGACATCGTCGCCAGCGTGCCCGATTATACTGCCGAGGCGCTGACCGCCGCCGGAGGTGTAAGGGCCGAAGACCCGCCGTTGCCCACCCGCAGTTTCGAGTTGCATATGGCCTGGCGCGGTTCCCAGGACAATGATCCGGGTGAACGCTGGTTAAGGTCGAGGATTCAAATGTTTTTCGGCGACCCCGAGAGCCTTTGAAAAAGGCTGGCATGCGCGAACCAGCGTGTTGGATAACTCGCGAATATTGTCTGGCCAAGTGGTCGCCATCGGCCGCAACGGGTGTGTCTTTAGCGAAGCAGGTCGATGTTTTCGTCGATTCGGCCTTGAATGGTATCCAAGGTGTCTTGGGTGATCCCGCGTGGGTACATGTTCTCGGCGATGGCCGCAAACTGGCTAGCGACGCGGCAAATTCTGTCAATGATGCCGCCAGCAGTCTCCACTGAGACCTCTGCTTCGTCTGCAAGTCTGAGCATCACATCTCGGTCAATCTCCAAGGCCTCGCCCATCACGTCCATCTGGTGATAACCGCCCGGTCCCTCGCAGAAAGTCACGTCGTAGGCCGGCGCCAGCTGCCATGCACCGGATGGCGACATGACGTAGGCGAAGTTTTTGGGGTGGTCGTCTCGGTTGTTGAACGCGACATTGAAGACGGCACGCTCGAAGGCGATAGCTTTCTCTCGCACATCGTTGGTGCACATCTGTGTCGCACGCAAGAAGTTGACATAGTCCAAGGACCCCGGTGACTTGTAGTCGGCCCCGGTAAAGGCGGCAAGGCTTTGCATGGGCACGCGCTGACCTTCTATACGATCAAAGCGTTTACTCGCGAAGGCTGCCAGCCCGTTGGGCAGACTGAAGTGCTGCGTGTCCGGGGTCTGGATGCCGCACATGCGCAAGCACTCGGCATAGACCATTTCGATAGCACACACCTCGGGATGTTCTTCTTTTGCCGGGAACTTAATCAGCCAGGCTTCAAAGCCCGGCTTGGCGGCGGTGGTAAAGGCTCCAGTTTGAGGGTCGCGATAGACCAACGCCTTTGGCCTGGCGCCTTGAGGCGAGCCCCCCACCAGCAGTAACGTCTGCAGGAATTCCCCACCTTCACCATTGAGAACTTCCTGAATCTCAGCCGCAAGCAGCTCAAGGGGAATATGCACTTGCGGCTCCTGCCCCTCGGGCGCCACGGGCTCGAACGACATTGCCCCCATGGCATTGTTGCCAATATAGGCCAGCCGCTCCAGAGGTCCTATGCGTGCTGTGTTGAGGCGGCGGCGCCTGAACAACCGGTCCATCAGCAGCATGCCCCAACCGTCAGGCAACGAGTCATAGACAGGTCCTGGCAGGCCCATCTGGTGGGACGGAAAACCTCGACGTAACTGGGGCCCCTCCAATGGAAGTGTGTAGGACGACAGCTCCAAACCTCTACTCTTCGCTTCATTGCTGTACTCAAACACAATCTGTGGGCGACCGGTGATGGCGGTCGTAGACACAAGCGTGCCCCACAGCCAACGTTCACCCCAACCATCGTAGTAGACGTCAACTTGCTCAAGCATTGTCGGACTTCCTCTTAGTACGATGACGATTGACACTGTTTTCGTATCGGCGAATGTCTTCAAGGCTGTCCAGCTTTGGCAAGAACAGTCCTTCGAGCTCCTTGGTTCGCCCAAGGACCATGGCCACACGGACCACATTCTCGAACCCGACATTGCGCCCAGCTTCGAGGTTGGACACGGTGTTGGTCCCGATACCGGCGCGACCGGCCACATCGGCTTGCGTCATCTGCAGGGCCAGTCGCTCCGTGCGAAGACGCTCGCAGAGTCGCTTGATGATCTCACTCGGCTTGCTAAAGCTTAAATCCAACATAATGTGTCTTCCGTTGCTGCACTCCCCTTAACACTTAAAATTATAGAGTTAACCAGAACTCTGATCAAGACATGTAATTCCCTGATTTTGTGCCTTAGGTCCGTAATCCTGATCGTTACCAACAATATAATGGAATTGACGCAGCAGGACTCGCACAGAGAATTATCCGTCCCTGACGCGCGCGGCACGACGCCGTGTCAGGGCCAGTCTTTGCATTTCGGGGACGTCTAAACAACCGAGAACGAGAAAACCCTCAATTCCAGATGTGCCACTCCGAGGCCCGGCGCCGCGCCGCGCCAGACGGCCGCACCTCGGTCTCAAGCCTGTCCTTTGCATTTCCCGCAACACTGAATTGCCACAATCCAAATTGATAGCCCCCTAACAAAAGGCGCAAGCTAGAGGGCTCGGTTCACGCTTATATCATTCCGAATGATAGTTACCTTCGCTTCATTCGATTCGTGCGATACAACCTCGCAACGCATCATCCGCCCATCTTAATATTTTGGCGGATGCATCCATGGAACAGTCATTCAAACATTTGCGCTTCCCCTTGGCCGCGCTGGCCTTGTTGGTGATGAGCGCCTGCGGCAAGGCTCCAGACGCTGCCGCCACCCTGCCAGCACCCAAGGTCAGCGTAGCCAAGGTGCTGGAACAGCCGGTCAACGAGTGGGACGAATTCACCGGGCGTCTTGAAGCTCCGGAAACCGTCGAGATCCGTCCACGGGTGTCCGGCCAGATCGATGAAGTCGCTTTCACCGAAGGTGCGCTGGTGAAAAAAGGCGACCTGCTGTTCCAGATCGACCCGCGTCCGTTCCAGGCCGAGGTTCGCCGCCTCGAAGCCCTGGTTGCCCAGGGCCGCGCCAATGCCACCCGTAGCGAAAACGAAGCCAAACGCGGTGAGCGTCTGCGCACCAGCAATGCGATTTCCGCAGAACTGGCCGACTCGCGCACCAGCGCCGCCCAGGAAGCCCGGGCCGGTGTCGGCGCTATCCAGGCACAGCTTGATCTGGCGAAGCTGAACCTGAGTTTCACCCGCGTGACCTCGCCCATCAGCGGTCGCGTCAGCCGTGCGCAAATCACCGCCGGCAACCTGGTCACCGCCGACGTCACCGCGCTGACCAGCGTGGTGTCCACCGACAAAATCTACGCCTACTTCGACGCCGATGAGCGCGTGTACCTCAAGTACACCGAGCTCGCCCGCCAGGGCCAACGCGGTCAAACCACCCCGGTTTACCTGGGCCTGTCCAATGAAGACGGCAACCCGCACCTGGGCCAGATGAACTTCGTCGACAACCAGGTCAACCCGAAAACCGGCACCATCCGTGGCCGCGCCGTGTTCGACAACAGCGATGGCAGCTACACCCCAGGCCTGTATGCACGCCTGAAACTGGTAGGCAGCGGCACCTACTCCGCGGTGCTGATCAACGATGAAGCGGTCGGTACCGACCTTGGCAAGAAGTTCGTGCTGGTGATAGATGGCGACAACAAATCGACCTATCGCGCAGTCGAACTGGGTCCGAAAATCGAAGGCTTGCGCATCGTGCGCAGCGGCCTGAACAAAGACGACACCATCATCGTCAAGGGCTTGCAGCGGGTTCGTCCGGGCTCACCGGTCGCCCCTGAAACGATCCCGATGGCCAGCAAAGAAACCCTCGCCGCTCTGGCGCAACAACGACAAGCACTGGAAGCCAGCAACCTGCCCCAAGTCGCGCCCGACAAGAGCGCAACCGGGGTCGCGGTGAAGCTGGCCAGCGCTGCGAACCCACGCGGTTAAGGGACGACAACTCCGATGAATTTTTCCCAGTTCTTCATTTCACGGCCGATCTTCGCAGCAGTGCTGTCGCTGTTGATCCTGATCGCTGGCGCCATTTCGCTGTTCCAGTTGCCAATCAGCGAATACCCGGAAGTGGTACCGCCGACTGTGGTGGTGCGCGCCAACTTCCCGGGTGCCAACCCTAAAGTCATCGGTGAAACCGTGGCCGCTCCCCTGGAGCAAGCCATCACCGGCGTCGAGAACATGCTGTACATGTCCTCGCAGTCGACCGCCGACGGCAAGATCACCCTGACCATCACCTTCGCCCTCGGCACCGATCTGGATAACGCCCAGGTCCAGGTGCAGAACCGCGTGACCCGAACCGAGCCCAAGCTGCCCGAGGAAGTGACCCGGATCGGCATCACGGTGGACAAGGCCTCGCCCGACCTGACCATGGTCGTGCACTTGACCTCGCCGGACAAACGCTACGACATGCTCTATCTGTCCAACTACGCCCTGCTCAACATCAAGGATGAGCTGGCGCGCCTGGGCGGTGTCGGTGATGTGCAACTGTTCGGCATGGGCGACTACTCGCTGCGGGTCTGGCTCGATCCGAACAAGACCGCTTCGCGCAACCTGACCGCCACCGACGTAGTCACCGCGATCCGCGAGCAGAACCGCCAGGTCGCCGCCGGTGCCCTGGGTGCGCCTCCTGCACCGAATGCCACGGCCTTCCAGCTGTCGGTCAACACTCAGGGCCGGCTAGTCTCCGAGGAAGAATTCGAGAACATCATCATCCGCTCTGGCGACGATGGTGAGATCACTCGTCTGAAAGATATCGCCCGAGTTGAACTGGGCTCCAGTCAATACGCGCTGCGTTCATTGCTGAACAACCAGCCCGCGGTGGCCATCCCGATCTTCCAGCGCCCTGGCTCCAACGCCATCGAGATTTCCAACGAAGTCCGGGCAAAAATGGCCGAGTTGAAACAGAACTTCCCGGAAGGCATGGACTTCGACATCATCTATGACCCGACCATCTTCGTGCGCGGTTCCATCGAGGCAGTGGTGCATACCCTGTTCGAAGCGCTGATCCTGGTGGTGCTGGTGGTGATCCTGTTCCTGCAGACCTGGCGTGCCTCGATCATTCCATTGGTGGCGGTGCCGGTTTCGCTGATCGGTACCTTTGCCGTGATGCACCTGTTCGGCTTCTCGTTGAACGCCCTGTCGCTGTTCGGGCTGGTGCTGGCCATCGGTATCGTGGTGGACGACGCCATCGTGGTGGTGGAAAACGTCGAGCGAAACATTGGACTCGGACTGACACCGGTCGAAGCCACCAAGCGCGCCATGCGCGAAGTGACCGGGCCGATTGTCGCCACGGCACTGGTGTTGTGTGCGGTGTTCATCCCGGCGGCGTTCATTTCCGGGTTGACCGGGCAGTTCTATAAACAGTTCGCCCTGACGATTGCGATCTCCACGGTGATCTCGGCCTTCAACTCGCTGACCCTGTCGCCGGCATTGGCCGCGGTCCTGCTCAGAAGCCACGACGCGCCCAAAGACCGTTTCTCGAAGGTGCTCGACAAGCTGTTCGGTGGCTGGTTGTTCCGTCCGTTCAACCGTTTTTTCGATCGTGCCAGCCATGGTTATGTCGGCACCGTCACCCGCGTGATCCGCAGCAGCGGCATTGCCCTGCTGGTCTATGCAGGCCTGATGGTGCTGACCTGGATGGGTTTTGCCAGCACTCCGACCGGCTTCGTTCCAGCCCAGGACAAGCAATACCTGGTGGCCTTTGCCCAGTTGCCTGACGCCTCGAGCCTGGATCGCACCGAAGAAGTGATCAAGCAGATGTCGGAAATTGCCCTCAAGCAACCTGGTGTCGCCAACTCGGTGGCCTTCCCTGGCCTGTCGATCAACGGTTTCACCAACAGCCCGAACAGCGGCATCGTGTTCACCCCGCTCAAGCCATTCGATGAGCGTACCGATCCGAGCGAGTCTGCCGGTGCCATCGCGGCTGCGTTGAACGCCAAGTTCGCTGACATCCAGGGTGCCTACATCGCGATTTTTCCACCGCCGCCGGTACAGGGCCTGGGGACCATCGGTGGTTTCCGTCTGCAGATCGAGGACCGGGGCAACCTGGGCTACGACGAGCTGTACAAAGAAACCATGAACATCATCAACAAAAGCCACAGCGTTCCGGAACTGGCCGGTTTGTTCACCAGCTACACCGTGAACGTGCCGCAGGTCGATGCCGCCATCGACCGGGAAAAAGCCAAGACCCACGGCGTGGCCGTCAGCGACATCTTCGACACCCTGCAGATCTACCTGGGTTCGCTGTATGCCAACGACTTCAACCGCTTTGGTCGCACCTATCAGGTCAACGTTCAGGCCGAGCAGCAGTTCCGCCTTGAACCCGGCCAGATCGGACAGCTGAAAGTGCGCAACAACAAAGGCGAGATGATCCCGCTGGCGACCTTCATCAAGGTCAGCGACACCTCGGGCCCGGATCGCGTGATGCATTACAACGGCTTCATCACCGCTGAAATCAATGGTGCCGCGGCGCCCGGCTACAGCTCCGGCCAGGCCGAGAAAGCCATCGAGAAACTGCTCAAGGAAGAACTGCCCAACGGCATGACCTACGAATGGACCGACCTGACCTACCAGCAGATTCTGTCGGGCAACACTGCGCTGTTCGTGTTCCCGCTCTGTGTGTTGCTGGCGTTCCTGGTATTGGCGGCACAATACGAAAGCTGGAGCCTGCCACTGGCGGTGATCCTGATCGTGCCGATGACCCTGCTGTCGGCCATCGTCGGGGTGATTGCCTCGGGCGGCGACAACAACATCTTCACCCAGATCGGGCTGATCGTGCTGGTGGGGCTTGCCTGCAAGAACGCGATTCTGATCGTCGAGTTCGCCAAGGATAAGCAAGAGGAAGGTCTCGACCCGCTCAGCGCGGTACTGGAAGCCTGCCGTCTGCGTCTGCGGCCGATCCTGATGACCTCCTTCGCCTTCATCATGGGTGTGGTGCCCTTGGTCTTCTCCAGCGGTGCCGGTGCGGAAATGCGTCATGCCATGGGTGTGGCGGTGTTCTCCGGGATGCTCGGGGTGACCTTCTTCGGTCTGCTGCTGACGCCGGTGTTCTACGTATTGATCCGTCGTTTCGTCGAACGCGGCGAAGCCCGCAAAGCGGCCAAGGCCCTGAAACTGGAGGCGCAACAATGAGCCTGAAAGCCTTCCTGCCGAGCTTGCTGGTGCTGGCCTTGAGTGCCTGCACCGTCGGCCCGGACTATAAGACCCCGGACACGGAGGCGGCCAACATCACGGCCGCCACCGATGGCGCCGCCGGCCAGAAGAACTTCGATCGTGCACGCTTTGAAGGCATCTGGTGGCACCAGTTCGATGATCCGACCCTCGACCAGCTGGTGAGCAAATCCTTGCAGGGCAACCGTGAACTGCGCGTCGCCTTCGCCCGTCTGCGTGCGGCCCGGGCGATCCGCGATGACGTCAGCAACGACGCCATGCCGACCATCACCAGCCGCGTCAGCAGTGATCAAGGCAAGGCTCAGCAACCGGGCATCACCGACCAGCGGGTGCACACCGAACGTTATGACCTGGGCCTGGACATGGCCTGGGAGATCGATCTGTTCGGGCGTATCCAGCGTCAACTGGAAGCCAGCGATGCCGACCAGCAAGTGGCCGCCGCCGACCTCTACCAACTGCAAGTCACCATGATTGCCGAACTGGTGGATGCCTACGGGCAACTGCGCGGCGCGCAACTGCGGGAAAAAATCGCCCTGGCCAACCTGAAGAACCAGCAGGACTCGCGCACCATTACTGAAAGCCTGCGCGAGGCCGGTGTCGGTGATCAGCTCGATGTGGTGCGCGCCGATGCCCGCCTCGCGGCGGTCGAAGCCAGCGTGCCGCAACTGCAGGCCGAGCAAGTGCGCCAGCGTAACCGCATCGCCACCCTGCTCGGCGAGCGCCCGGACAAACTCACCGTCGACCTCAGCCCGGCGACCCTGCCGGCGATTGCCAAGGCGCTGCCGATTGGTGATCCGGGCCAGTTGCTGCAACGCCGCCCGGACATCCTCAGCGCCGAACGCAAACTGGCGGCAGCCACTGCCCGTATCGGCGTGGCCAAGGCCGATTTGTTCCCACGGGTCAGCTTGAGTGGCTTCCTCGGCTTCACCGCCGGACGTGGTTCGCAGATCGGCTCCTCGGCCGCCAACGCCTGGGCACTCGGCCCTAGCATCACCTGGGCGGCATTCGATCTGGGCAGCGTCCGCGCTCGCTTGCGGGCTGCCGATGCTGACGCCGATGGCGCGCTGGCGACCTATGAGCAACAGGTGCTGTTGGCCCTGGAAGAGTCGGAAAACGCTTTCAGCGATTACGGCAAACGCCAGCAGCGCCTGATCTCGCTGATTCGTCAAAGCGAATCGAGCCGCGCCGCCGCCGACCTGGCGCAAATCCGCTACCGCGAAGGGACGGCGGACTTCCTCGTGCTGCTCGACGCCCAACGCGAACGCCTGGCCGCCGAAGACTCTCAGGCCCAGGCCGAAATCGATCTGTACCGCGGCATCGTCGCTATCTACAAAGCCCTCGGCGGCGGCTGGCAGCCGGAGACAGTCGCCAGCAATCACTGATTCAAGCGCTCCTTTGGTTGGCCGCAACCAACCAGATTTTTTGCCCCGCACCGCATTCGGTCGCGGGGCTTTTTTTGCGCGTTTGCGGGGAACGATGAAGATCCTGTGGGAGCGAGCCTGCTCGCGATGGGCGTTAACGATAATGCGTGCTTCCTGAATAAACGCGCCGCCTTTGAGTCCATCGCGAGCAAGCTCGCTCCTACAAAGAGCCCTGATATCATCAAGCAATATCCATCCGATCTAACGATCGTCAAGCCAGTCATCATAGATGTGCTCGATCAAACCGTCAGCCATAGCGATTGGACACTGATTTCCCGGGCTCTTAATCTGAACCCGCTGCGAAAGCGCCTCAACCGAAAAGCCTCGACGATGATTGTCCGCTCCAAGCCGAACCTGATCGGCATCCTGTTTTCCCTCAAAGGCTCGATTGCCCGACGCATTGCCTTGCGCAGCCTGCTGGTGACGTTGCTGGCCTCGGTGATCGTGCTGGTGGAGACCTGGCATCCGGCCTGGTTCTCCAAGGTCAACGCCACACCGTTTACCTTGCTCGGTCTGTCGCTGTCGATTTTCATGAGCTTTCGCAACAACGCCTGTTATGACCGCTGGTGGGAAGGTCGCAAGCAGTTGGGCCAGCTGATCATCGAGGTGCGCTCGCTGATTCGCGAAACCCAGGTACTCAAGGGCGGTCACGAGCGCGAGCGTTTGCTGCGTGAACTGTGCGGGTTTGCCCACGGGTTGATTGCCCGGTTGCGCGGTGAAGATGAAGCGGCCGCCGCCAGACCCTGGGTACATGACGTGATTGATAGCCATCACCCCAATGTCACTGACAGCCTGCTGCAACGCATTGGCGCCCGCTGTTCGGTGCTTGCCGAACAGAAGCGGATCAGCGAGTGGCGTTACGTTCAGCTGGAAACCCGGCTGGTCAGCCTGAGTCTGGTCCAGGCCAGCTGCGAACGGATCAAAAGCACACCACTGCCCTTCCCTTACACCTTGCTGCTGCACCGCACGATTTATCTGTTCTGCATCCTGCTGCCCTTCGCCATGGCCGAACCATTGGGTTGGCTGGCGCCGATCTTCACGGCGATTGTCAGCTACACCTTTTTCGGCCTCGACGAGATCGGCGATGACCTCGAAGACCCGTTCGGCTTCGATGAGAACGATCTGCCGTGTAACGCGATAGTGCGCACCATCGAACGTGAAGTTCTGGTGGCACTGGGGCGAACCGACCTGCCGGCGGCGCTGGAGCCCCTTGATTACGTGCTGAGCTGAGTCCGGGTTTGACTCCCGGTTCCTGCTGACCGAAGCTGACGCCTTTGCAAAAGCTCGCCAGCCCCCCGGATTCCTGCATGTCCAAGCCCCGCCGCTACCTGCTCATCAGTCTGCTTATCCTGTTTGCCTTCGGTATCGCGTGGCTTTTTTTGCGCAGCACCGCGCCAGAGCTTCCCCCTGCGGTGAAGCGTGGTTACGACAAAGCGCTGGTCCAGGCCCGTAACGGCCAGCCGGGCGCGGCACGGGTGCTCTATCAGCAATTGGCGCGCACGGATCTCTCGGACAGCCGACGGGTCAGATTACATGCCGAGTTGCCCAACTACCCTAGCCCGCAAGCCTTGAAACTGGCCGGTGCCGACCTGCACAACCCCTCGGTTGTAGTTCGCCAGGCAGCGATACAAAGCATCGTCGGGCTGGTTCCCGGCGGGCCGCGAAGTTTGTTGCTCGGGCCGTTGCTCGACGACAGCGATCAGCCCCTGCGCTTTGCCGCCGCCGCTGCGCTCCTGGGGCTTTCGCCGGACGACCTGGGCTTGTATTTCGGTCCCTTGCAACAGGTACTCGACGAGTATGAGTCAGTGCTCAAGACCCAGTCCGAGAGCGTCGAGGCGCAGTACCAACTGGCCCGCCTGCACCTGCACAACGCCGAATTGAAAGAGGCGCAACAGGCGCTGGAACAGGTGTTGCGCCTGGAACCGGACAATCTGCGCGCCGGGGTGCTGCAGGTCGAGGTACTGGACAAGCAAGGTCAGAGTGAAGCAGCGCGGCAATTGCTCGCCAAACAGCTGCAGGCCCAATCCGGTTCGGCTTACCTGCAACATGCCCTGGGCCTCTGGCTATTGCATCACGGACAAAGCGAGTTCGCCCTGCTGGGCCTGTCCAAGGCAGTGGAGCTGGAGCCGGACAACAACGATTACCGTTATGACCTGGCCACCACCTTGCACGACGAAGATGAACTCGAGGCCGCACAACGACAGCTCGAAGAAATCGTTCAACGTCAGCCGGCCAACCGCAAGGCGCGGGTACTGCTGATCAACTACTGGAAAGAATCCGGGCAATTGCAGAACGTGCAAATCCTGCTGGCGCAGCTGGAGCAACAAAACCCGGATGATCCGGCGTTGCAACAGGGGTTGTAGGCGCTTTCCTGCGGTGTAATGGGTGTACAAAAACCCCTACGGGTTTTACAGGATGATCCGGCGTTGCAGCAGGGGTTGCAGGCGCTTTCCTGCGGTGTAATGGGTGTACAAAAACCCCTGTAGGAGCTGCCGCAGGCTGCGATCTTTTCCGCGAGCAATGGGGTTGGCCAGGCTGGCGCGAAGATCAAAAGATCGCAGCCTGCGGCAGCTCCTACG
The DNA here is from genome assembly GCF_059716055.1 of Pseudomonas sp. LBUM1658. Classification (NCBI taxonomy): domain Bacteria; kingdom Pseudomonadati; phylum Pseudomonadota; class Gammaproteobacteria; order Pseudomonadales; family Pseudomonadaceae; genus Pseudomonas; species Pseudomonas sp. LBUM1658. Next base: position 3,207,818 of record NZ_CP166798.1, on the reverse strand, counting down.
GGTTATGCGTACACCTGATAACCCATGGGTTTCTCAGACACCGAATAAAACGTTGAACCGTGGCCACGCACCAAGGTCAAGTGAGAATGCAGCGATTTCGGGCTACCCGGCCAGCTGCACGCTTACCCAGTCGCGCGAGGGCATTTTTTGTCTATTTCTAACGAGTCGATCAGCGTCAAAGCCGCCACCGGTATCGAGGGACTGGATGACATCCTTTCTGGCGGACTGTCACGCGGCCATGTATTTTTGCTCGAAGGCGAGCCCGGGACCGGCAAGACCACTGTAGGCCTGCATTTTTTGCTGGCTGGAGCCCGGGCCGGCGAACGCTTGCTGTATATCACGCTGTCGGAAACCGAGCGCGAACTGCGTCAGGGGGCACTGTCCCACGGTTGGGAGCTGGACGAAAACATTCATATTTTCGAGCTGACGCCCCCTGAAAACCTGCTCAATGGCGAGCATCAACAAAGCCTGCTGTACTCCTCGGACCTTGAACTGGGCGAAGCCACCCGACAGATTTTCGACATCGTCGAGCGGGTAAAACCGACCCGCGTGGTGCTCGACAGTTTGTCCGAGATTCGCCTGCTGGCCCAAAGCTCATTGCGTTATCGGCGGCAGATTCTGGCGATCAAGCACTACTTCGTGCACTACGACGCCACCGTCCTGCTGCTGGATGACCTGACCACCGAAGCCCTCGACAAGACCGTCCACAGCGTTGCCCACGGGGTCATCCGCCTGGAAGAGTTGACCCCCAATTATGGTGCGGAACGCCGACGGGTCCGAGTGGTGAAGTATCGAGGCCAAAAGTACCGCGGCGGGTTCCACGCCTTCACCATCATGGCCGATGGCGTACACGTATTCCCGCGCCTGGTGGCCGCCGAGCATCGCGGGTCCTATATCCGTCGCCAGCTCAGCAGTGGCATCGAGGAAATGGATGCGCTGCTGGGCGGCGGTATCGAAACCGGTTCCAGCACCTTGATCCTCGGCCCGGCCGGGACCGGCAAATCGCTGATCACCATGACTTTCGCTGCCGCGGCAGTAGCTCGCGGCGAGAAGGCCGCGCTGTTCATCTTCGACGAAGAGCTCGGCCTGCTGTTCGAACGCATGAAGAACCTGGGTATCGATCTGCAAGCCCTGCAAGCCAGCGGCAATTTGCTGATCGAGCAGGTGGATGCCGCGGAATTGTCGCCTGGCGAGTTCTCCTGGCGCGTTCGTCGTTGCGTCGATGAAGGCAATATCAAGACCGTGATCATCGACAGCATCAACGGCTACCAGGCAGCGATGCCGGAAGAAAATGCCCTGGTGCTGCACATGCACGAACTCTTGCTATACCTCAATCGCCAGGGAGCCGCGACCTTCATGACCGTCGCCCAGCACGGCCTGGTGGGTGATATGCATGCGCCCGTCGATATCACTTACCTGGCCGACACAGTGATACTGCTGCGCTACTTCGAAGCGCTGGGCAAGGTCCGCCGGGCGATCTCGATCATCAAGAAACGCACCGGTAGCCATGAGTCGACCATTCGCGAATACCGCATCAGCGGCCGAGGCTTGACCATCGGCGAGCCGCTGGAGGCATTCCAGGGTGTGCTGCGCGGTGTTCCAACTTACCTGGGCGCGAGTAAGCCATTACTCAAGGATGAGGACCAGTGACAGTTCTTGAACCCGCTTGTGCGCGCGCGATTATTCTCGCGCCCCTGGGGCGTGACAGCCAGCTCGCGCTGTCGCTTCTCGACGAAGCCGGTTTCAGCGGCATCGCAGCCCGGGATCTGAGCGGGTTATGTGCCGAACTGGAACAAGGCGCCGGTTTGTTGATCATCGCCGCCGAAGCCCTGCTCGGCGCGGATCTCGGGCCCTTGATCAGCTACCTTGAACAACAGCCGGCCTGGTCGGACTTGCCTATCGTGCTGTTGACTCACCATGGAGGTCCGGAGCAGAACCCGTCCTCGAGTCTCGGGGCACAATTAGGCAACGTCACCTTTCTCGAGCGACCTTTTCACCCGGTGACGCTGATCAGCCTGGTGACGACTGCCCTTCGCGGTCGATGTCGGCAATATGAAGCCAGGGACCGGTTGATCGACCTCAGCGACAGCGAGCAACGTCTACAGAACACCCTGGAGACCCTCGAACAGCAAGTCGAGGAGCGTACCGCGCAGTTGCGCCACAACGAGGAAGCCTTGCGTCAGTCGCAGAAGATGGAAGCGGTCGGGCAACTCACCGGCGGTATCGCTCACGACTTCAACAACATGTTGACCGGAATTATCGGCAGCCTGGAATTGCTGCGCAGGCGTCTGGCCCGCGGCCGTACCGAGGATCTGGACAGCCTGATCGAACTCGGCGTGACGTCGGCCAATCGCGCCGCGGGTCTGACCCATCGTTTGCTGGCGTTTTCCCGTCGCCAATCGCTCGACTCCAAGCCAGTGCACATGAACACTCTGGTCATCGCCATGGGCGAATTGCTGCAGCGCAGTCTCAACGAGAGCATCCACCTGGACATGCAGTTGGGTGATCAACTGTGGGTGGCCGAAGCCGATCCGAACCAACTGGAAAGCGCCCTGCTCAACCTGGCGCTCAATGCCCGGGATGCGATGCCCGATGGCGGCAGACTGGTGGTGGAGACCTACAACCAGCGTCTGGATGCCGGTTTCACGGGGCCTCAGAACAACCTTGAACCAGGCGACTACGTGGTCTTGAGCGTCAGGGATTCCGGCTGCGGTATGCCGGAACACATCATCAACCGCGCCTTCGATCCGTTTTTCACCACCAAGCCGATTGGCCAGGGTACCGGACTGGGCCTGTCGATGATCTACGGTTTCAGCAAACAATCCCACGGCCATGTCACGATCCACAGCGAGGTCGGCAAGGGCACTACGGTGAACCTGTTCCTGCCGCGCTTTTGCGGCGACCTGGAACCACAGGCATTGCTCGATCAACCACAGGCGCTCAATGCCAGAAAGGGTGAAACAGTGCTGATCGTCGAGGATGACCCGGCCGTGCGGGTACTGGTCAGCGCGGTTTTGAGCGAGTTGGGGTATGCCTTTGTCGAAGCGGGCGACGCCAGCAGCGCGATGCCGATACTCGACTCCAGCCAGCGTATCGACCTGTTGATCAGCGATGTAGGCTTACCAGGCATGAACGGCCGGCAACTGGCGGAAATTGGCCGACAGCTCAGGCCGGGCCTCAAAGTGCTGTTTATCACCGGCTACGCCGAGCACGCGGCAGTGCGCGGTGGTTTCCTCGATCCCGGCATGCAGATGATCACCAAACCCTTCACCTTCGACCTGCTGACGGCGAAAGTGCGAGAGATGATCAGTGCCTGAAGCCAGACGCAGATCTCGTAGCAGCTGCCTCGCGGGCTCGGCAGCTGCTACGTAGGCAGTACCAGTTCGAGCCTTAAGCCAGCATTTCCTGCATTTTCTCTTGCAGCTTATTCAGGTCGAAAGGTTTTTCCAGAATCGGTGCAGTCAGGGTGATGGGGCTGCCTGACTCGCGGATTTCCGCCGCATAACCGCTGATAAAGATCACTTTCAGGTCCGGACGCAGTTTGACGGCGGGCTCGGCAATCATCACCCCGGTGATGCCACCGGGCAGTCGATAGTCGGTGATCATCATGTCCAGATTCGGTTTGCTGGCCAGAATCTCGAAGGCCTGCTCGCCGTTTTCGGCTTGCAAGACCCGATAGCCCAGGCCTGACAGGTAGTCGGCGAGCAGCATCAGGATTACCGGTTCATCTTCGACAATCAATACGACGTCTTGTGCATCTTCACTCATGGGAAGCCTTTGTTCGGTAGTAGCTGCCAGATACGACCATAGGGTCAGGCAGAGGTTGCGTTCCGTGCGGCGGTTTTCTAAAGCGGCAGACAAACGCGAAATAATGAGCCTTGATGAATCTTGCTCTCGACGGTGATGGAACCACCATGGGCGGCAACAATTTGTTCGGAAATAAACAGTCCGAGACCCAGTCCGGCGACTACGGTTTTCGCCGACACCCGCTCGAACTGCTGAAAAATGCGCTTCTGATTCTCTTCGCTGATACCAATGCCATGGTCACGCACTTCGACCCGCGCCTGGCCGTCCTGGGAGTACACCCGCACGTCGATCGAACCCTTGGCGCCATAGCGCAGGGCATTAGTCAGCAGATTAGACACCACCTGCTCGATGCGAAATTCGTCCCAGTTGCCCTCTATCGGTTGCTCCGCGAGGAAGCTCACCGAGGATTCGGCCTCGTCGATCTGCGACGCGAAGTTTTGCAGCAGGTTGCCCACCAATTGCGTCAAATCGAAGCGGCTGGGGCGGATCGATAACTTGCCGGTGCGAATCCGCGAGACATCGAGCATGTCTTCGATCAACCGGATCAGGCTTTTGATCTGGCGCTCGTCGCGATCGACCATCGCGTGCATCTTGTCCAGGGTGAAGGCCCCGGCGTTATCCCGGGCCAGGTGCATCTTGCGCAACTGGGTTTCCAGGAACAGCCCGTTCAGCGGTGTACGCACTTCATGGGCGACGATCGACATAAAATCGTCGCGCATGCGCACCGCTTGCTCGAGTTCGTTTTGCGTAACCTGCAATTGCTGGAGCAACGCTTCCTGCTCGCGACGGCTGCGCTCCAGTGCTTCGACCTGCTGCTTCATGGCCTTGCTTTGCCGATACAGTTCGACAAACACATTGACCTTGCTTTTCACCGCATGGATATCCAGCGGCTTGTGCAAGAAGTCCACGGCCCCGCTTTCATAGCCCTTGAACGCATAGTTCAGGTCACGACCGGCGGCGCTGACGAACACAATCGGAATGTTTTTGGTTTTTTCGGTGCCGCGCATCAACTCGGCCAGTTCGAAACCGTTCATGCCCGGCATCTGCACGTCGAGAATCGCCAGGGCGAATTCGTGTTGCAACAGCAGGGACAGGGCTTCATCGGCGGACAAGGCTTTGTACACCATGCGGTCTTCACGCTTGATCAGCGCTTCAAGGGCCAACAGGTTCTCCGGCAGATCGTCGACGATCAGCAGTTTGGCCGGGATATTAATTAGCATGTGATTCGTTCCAGCTCGACAAGCAAACGGCTGATGCCGCGCAAAGGGAGAATGTGGTCCGGTTGCTGCAGTGCCAGGGCCGCATCGGGCATGGTCGACACATGGGCTTCCTGCGGATCCTGAACCACGGTCAAGCCGCCACGGCGCTTGACCTGCGCCAGGCCAAGCGCACCGTCCTGGTTGGCGCCGGTCAACAGCACGGCGGCCAGCCCCGGGCCATAGGCATCAGCGGCGGACTCGAACAGATAGTCGATGGCCGGACGTGAATAATGGACACGGTCTTCCAGGCTCAAGGACAGGCTACGGTCCTGCTCCACCGAAAGGTGATAGTCGGGTCCGGCGAAATACAGGGTTCCGGGTTCGATAACAGCCTTGTCGCGAGCTTCCTTGACCGGCATCGACACGCGCCGGGCAAAGACTTCCGCCAATTGGCTGCGGCGCTCATCGGGCAAATGCAGAACGACAATGATCGGCAAGCTGAAACCCTGGCCCAAGTCACTGAAAATGCTCAGCAAGGCCTCGACTCCGCCGGCCGACGCGCCGACTACGATGGCCTCGATACAAGGCAGATTGATTCGCTTGGCCAGGCCACTGTTCATGATTTGCGGTAGATCCGTTCTTGTTTCACCAACGGTTCGAACTGCTTGCCATAGGCGGAAAAATCCAGGGTTTCCTTGCTTCCCAGTACCAGGAAGCCACGATGACAGAGCGATTCGTGAAACAAACCGAAGGCGCGATCCTGCAATTTTTTATTGAAATAAATCAATACGTTACGGCACGAAATTAATTGAGTTTCGGAGAAGACACTGTCGGTCGCCAGGCTGTGATCGGCGAAGGTCACGTTGTCGCGCAAGGTCTTGTCGAAAATCGCATAGTCATATGCAGCAGTGTAGTAGTCGGCAAACGAACACCGGCCGCCGGCCTGCTGATAGTTATGGGTGTAGGCGCGAATATTCTCCAGCGAGAAGATGCCCTGCTTGGCTTTTTCCAGCGAGTGCGGGTTGATGTCGGTCGCATAGATGATGGTCCGTTCCAGCAGCCCCTCTTCGCGCAACAGAATAGCCATGGAGTAGACCTCTTCCCCAGTACTGCAACCGGCGATCCAGATCTTGATCGAGGGCCAGGTCTTGAGCAGCGGCACCACTTCCTGGCGAATCGCCAGGAAGTGCGAGGGGTCGCGAAACATCTCGCTGACCGGGATCGTCAGCAGTTGCAGCAACTGCATGAACGCCGTCGGGTCGTGCAGTACTCGCTCCTGCAATGCAGAGATGGTCTTGCACTCGAACTGGTGCAACGCATGATTGACCCGGCGCTTGATCGAAGCGCCGGAGTAATCACGAAAATCGTAGCTGTACTTGAGGTAAATCGCTTCAATCAGCAACCGCAATTCGATCTCGGTATTTCGCTCCACTAGATTCGTTCCATCTTTGGCAGCCACACACGAATGAGCGAGAACAACCGATCCAGGTCGATGGGCTTGGCCAGGTAATCGTTGGAGCCGGCCGAAAGGCAGCGTTCCTGATCGTCCTTCATGGCCTTGGCCGTCACCGCGATGATCGGCAGCTTGCGCCAGCGCGGGTCTTTGCGAATCTCGATGGTGGCCTCGAAGCCGTCCATCTCCGGCATCATCACGTCCATCAGCACCAGGTCGATGTCATCGACTTCATTAAGTCTCTCGATCGCCTCGCGGCCATTACGCCCAATCACCACGATTGCACCCTTTTGCTCAAGGGCACTGGTGAGGGCGAAGATATTGCGTACGTCGTCGTCCACCAGCAACACCTTGCGCCCCTCGAAGACCCGGTCACGGCTGCGGGCGGTCCTGAGCATCTTCTGTCGGTCATGGGACAATTGGGATTCGACTTTGTGCAGAAACAGCGTCACTTCATCGAGCAGACGCTCAGGCGAGCGCGCGCCTTTGATGATGATCGAGCGCGAGTACTTGCGCAGCTCGGCCTCTTCATCACGGGTCAGGTTACGTCCGGTGTAGACGATCACCGGCGGGAACGAACAGATGTCTTCGGTGGACATGCGCTTGAGCAGGTCATTGCCGAGCATGTCCGGCAACTTCAGATCGATGATCATGCAGTCGTAGATGTTGCTGCGCAGCAGGTCCAGCGCAGCCTGCGCCAGACCGACCGCGGTGATCTCGATATCGTCATCGCCGATCAGCCGGGCAATGCTGTCGCGCTGCACATCATCGTCTTCGACCAGCAGCACCCGTTTGACCTTCTGGGTCAACTTGGCCTCCAGGCGGGCGAACACGTCCTTGAGTTCTTCGCGGGTGGTGGGCTTGACCGCGTAACCGACAGCGCCCATGTGCATGGCGGCTTCGACGCGGTCCTCGACAGAAATCACATGCACCGGGATGTGCCGGGTCTCGGCATGCTCCTTGAGACGTTGCAGCACCGTCAGCCCGGAATGGTCCGGCAGGCGCATGTCGAGCAGGATCGCGTCCGGGATGAACTGGGTGGCGAGGCTGTAGCCCTCGTCTGCGCCATGGGCTACCAGGCAGTGATAACCCAGCTCATGGGCCAGATCGAACAGAATGCGCGCGAAGTTCGGCTCATCTTCCACTACCAGCATGCAGCGAGTGGCAAACGGCGCCTTGTCGCGGTCATCGGCAAAGTGTGGAATCGGGACTGCGCTGATGACCGGCAAGGGGGCGGCGCTGATCGCGACTGGAGCGCCAGTGAATGCCATGGCCTGCAGGGGTTCGCTCGGCTGTACGTGCGCTTCGACGTACTGCTCCGGCAACACCAGGGTAAAAGAACTGCCCTGCCCCGGCTCACTGGTGACGCTGATGGAGCCACCGAGCAGCGCCGCCAGATCGCGGGATATCGACAGGCCCAGCCCGGTGCCGCCATAACGGCGGTTGATGGTGCCGTCGGCCTGGCGGAAGGCTTCGAAGATACTGTGCTGCTGCTCCGAGGCGATACCGATCCCCGAGTCGCGCACGGTGAAGGCAATGCCCGCGCCGGGCTGGCGTGAGACAGTCAGGCTGATGTTGCCTTTTTCGGTGAACTTCAGCGCATTGGAAAGGAGGTTCTTGAGAATCTGCTCCAGTCGTTGGCGGTCGGTGAAAATCATCTGTGGAGCGCCATTCTGCAGTTCGACCGCGAACTCCAGGTGTTTGTCCGCGGCCAATGGCTGGAACATCCCGCGCAAGCCTTCCACCAGGCGCGCCACATTGGTGTTTTCCGGGCGCATTTCCAGCTTGCCGGCCTCGACCTTGGAAATATCGAGAATGTCATTGATCAGGTTGAGCAAATCGTTGCCGGCCGAGTAGATCGATTCGGCGAACTTGACCTGCTCGGCGCTGAGGTTCTGCTGGGGGTTTTCCGCAAGCAACCTGGACAGGATCAACGAGCTGTTCAGTGGCGTGCGCAGCTCATGGGACATATTGGCGAGGAACTCGGATTTGTACTTGCTTGAGCGCTGCAGCTCCAGCGCACGCTCTTCCAGCTGTACCTGGGCCTCACTCAATTCGCCATTCTTGCGATCCACGGCGTCGCGTTGCTCGGCCAGGGCCACGGCCTGCTCGGCCAACTGCTCGTTGGACTGCTCCAGTTCGACTTGTTGGGCCTCCAGGTGGGCCTGGGACTCCTTGAGGATCCGCGACTGCTCTTCCAGCTCTTCGTTGGCGGTCTTGAGCTCTTCTTGCTGCACTTGCAGTTCTTCGTTGAGTTGCTGGGTCTGGGCCAGCACTTCCTGCAAGCGTTGACGATAACGCGCGGCTTCGATCGAGGTGCCGATATTGTCGGCAATCAACTCTAGCAGTTCGATATCGCGGTCGGTCAATGCCCGCAGGAAACCCAGTTCAATGACCCCATTGACCTGCTCATCGTTGTTGGTCGGCACCACCAGCACACAACGCGGCGCCCCGTCACCCAGCGCGGAGCTGACTTTGAAATAGTCGCCAGGCACATCGTCCAGGCGGATGATATGGTTCTGCTGGACCGCCTGGCCGACGATACCTTCACCACTGAAAATCGCCTGTCCCCGCTCTTCCTGTTCACGGGAGAAACCGTAGGTGGCCACGCGTTTGAGACCACCCTGTTCTTCGCGCACATACATGGCGGCAACAACGCTGCCTATGTATTGCGCGCAAAACTGCAGAATATTGCGTCCGAGCACGTTCAGCGTCAGTTGCCCCAACACCTGTTCGGCCAGTTCGGTCTGACCGTTACGTAGCCAGGCTTGCTGTTCGAGGCGCTGTGCACTCTTGCCTAGCGACTCGAGGTTTTCTCTATAACTACTTGAAAGATCTAATAAATTTTTTCGACCCATATAGGCCAATATGGCGCTGAGACCGAGCACGAACAGCAAATAAAGGCTGACGGTCAGCACAGTGGTGCGACTGACGTCCTCATTGCGGATGACCCGCAGTTGCCGCTCCATCGCAATGAATGCGTCATATTCCTTGCGGGTCTCGTCCGTTAGCCGCTTGCCCCTGCCTGCTTGCACAATTGCGCGGTAATCACCGTTTTGTCTACGCAGATCAATCATCATCTGCGCATAGGCATTCCATTCATTCTGCAAGGATTCCAGACGCTGGAGCCGGTCGACCTGTTCCGGGTTATCCGCCACCAGTTGCTGCAGGTTGCGCAGCTCGCTGATGATCCGCGGCTTGGCCACTTCATAAGGGTCAAGGAAGTGCTCGTCGCCGGTGATCAAAAAGCCGCGCATACCGGTTTCCAGATCGACGGTCAGCTTCGCCGCTTCATTGGCGTTATTGATCACTCGGTCGGTGTGTTCGACCCACTGGATCACCGACAGCAAATAAGTGATCAACGAGACGAAAAAGACGGCGCTGAGTACGCCGACACCCAACGGCAGACTGACGTTGCGGCTCAGCAGCTTGCGAAAACTCTGCTCGTCAACCGAAGACGGAGGGGTCATTTGAAGGCCTTGATCAAGGATTAAAAACCACGGAGTTTGCCCCAAAGTCAGGCGTAACAGCTATTTTTCTGACAGCTTAGCGCGCAATTTCCTACGGCGTGGCTGCCCAGGCTCAGGCAGACCGGTTACTCTGGCAAGCCATTGTACAGCTATGCTTTTTTGTGCAGCGTCGGGAACTTGTCGGGATCCGTCATTTACTCATACAAAAGGCCGGATATTTCACCCGGCATTCGCGACTTCATTTTTCGAGAGCCCCCTCATGTCCGCCACCATCCTTGTAGTCGAAGACGACAATATCGTGCGCATGCTGATCGTTGACGTGCTTGAAGAGCTGGAGTTCAAGGTCCTTGAAGCCGATGGCAGCGAAGCCGCCCTGAGCCTTCTCGAGAACAACGGACAGAACATCGACCTGATGATGACCGACGTCGGACTGCCTGGCATGGACGGCAAGGAACTGGCCGCCCGCGCTCGCGAGTTGCGACCCCGGTTGCCGATCCTGTTTGCCAGCGGCTATGCCGAAAGCATTGAGGTCCCTGCCGGCATGGCGGTCATTGGCAAGCCCTTTTCTATCGATCAACTGCGGGACAAGGTTCGCGGCATGCTGCCCTAGAAATACGCCGGGAAACCCACAGACGACAACCCCAACCTGACTGGATGCCCGGAATGTCGCGCAGCCTTGGGCAGTCGCGAGCATTTTCGCTACCTGTGGTTTAATTGCGCCCCTCGCCAAACCTCCGCCTGCCCGTATCAAGGAATTGCCCCATGAGTCAGCCCGTCGCAACCAAAGTCCTGATCATTGGTTACGTCTGGCCCGAGCCGCGTTCATCCGCCGCCGGTGGTCATATGATGCAGATCCTCGAGACTTTTTTGCAGCAAGGTTGGGACGTAACCTTCAGCAGTCCCGCGGGCATCGGCGAGCATAAGGCGGATCTGGCCTCACTGGGCATTCGCGAATGTCCGATCGAATTGAACAACGCCAGTTTCGACTCCTTTGTTGCCGAGCTGGCGCCGGATATCGTGCTGTTTGACCGGTTCATGATGGAGGAGCAATTCGGCTGGCGCGTGGAGAAACACTGTCCGGACGCCCTGCGCGTGCTGGAAACCTCAGACCTGCAAAGCCTGCGGGATGCCCGTCACCAGCGGCTCAAGGATCGCCTGAAGGCCAGCGATGATCCGGATGACTTCAGCGCCTTGTTTGCCCCTGCCTTGCGCCAGGAGTTCGAGCACATGGCCGACACCGACCTGGCCAAGCGCGAGATCGCCGCACTCTATCGCTGTGATCTGAACCTGATGATTTCCGAGGTGGAAATCGAACTGCTGGTCGAGCAGTTCAAGGTGCCACGCTCGTTGCTGCATTGGTGCCCGCTGATGCTCGACAATCCATCCGGCAAGTTTTTACCCTTCGAAGAACGCGCGCATTTTCTGAGCATCGGCAACTTTCGTCATGGGCCGAACTGGGACGCGGTGCTCTGGATGAAGACCACCCTCTGGCCGCTGATTCGTCAGCAACTACCCGGCGCGCAGTTGCATATCTATGGCGCCTATACACCGCCCAAAGCCACTGCGTTGCACAATCCGGCCCAGGGTTTTCATATCATGAACTGGGCCGAGGATGCCTTGCAGGTCATGTCCGGCGCACGGGTCTGCCTCGCTCCGCTGCGTTTTGGGGCCGGGATCAAAGGCAAGATTGTCGATGCCATGCTCTGTGGCACACCTAATGTCACCACGCCGATTGGCGCTGAAGGAATGCATGGGGACCTGCCCTGGCCGGGCGCGATTGCCGAGAGCGCGACGGCCCTGGCCGACGCGGCAGTCCGCTTGTACCAGGACCAGGCCGCATGGTCTGAGGCCCAGGACCAGGGACGAGTGTTGTTGGCCGCCCGCTACCAACAACAGGTGCACGGCCCGGCGTTGATCGATCAGCTGGAACTGTGCCGCGAGAATCTCGAATCGCTGCGGCGGGACAACTTCACTGGCAGCATGCTGCGTCACCACCACCACAAAAGCACCCAATACATGGCGCAGTGGATCGAGGCGAAAAATCGCAGTTGAAAGCCGGGCTGGCGAGGTTGGCTGCAAGGAGGCATTATCGTTTCAGCGATAACAATAAAACGGCCCCAGCATGACCCGAGCAGCGAGAATCACCGACCCGTCCTATGAATTGATGGACGACCACAACGGGTTGTCCATCATCTATCGCCAGCACGGCTTCCCCTGTCCGCTGGTGCGCTGGCATTTCCACAAGGAATACGAGCTGCACCTGATCGTCGCCAGCTCCGGCAAGGTATTCATCGGCGACTACATCGGCAACTTCTACCCCGAAACACTGTTCCTCACCGGCCCCAACCTGCCGCACAACTGGATCAGCCAGATTGCCGAGGACGACGTGGTGCCCAAGCGCGACATGCTGGTGAACTTCACCGACGAGCTGTTCGAAAGCGGGTATCAGGTCTTCACCGAGCTGAAGGCCCTCACGCCCCTGCTCGAGCGCGCGCGGTACGGAATCGAATTTCGCTGCAAACACACGATCCGCCGGGCAATGACCTTGATGCAACGCATCGCGGATTCCACAGGGGTCACCCGGCTCGGGCATTTTTTCATTCTGCTGGAACTGCTGGCGGCGACCGACGATTACCAGTTGCTCTCGGGTACGACCACCGCGCAACTGGCCGATGAACACAACGTCGACCGAACCAACCGCGCCGTGGATTACATCTTTGCTCATTACACCCGCGAACTGCCCCTTGAAGAAGTCGCCGAACATCTGGGCATGAAACCCACCTATTTTTCCCGGGTATTCAAGCACGCCACCGGCCGCTGCTTCATCGAATTCGTCAATCGCTTGCGCATCAGCAAGTCCTGCGAGCTGCTGGCGGACGGCGAAAAACCGGTCACCGATGTGTGCTTCGAGTCCGGGTTCAACAATATTTCCAATTTCAATCGCCGCTTCCAGCAGCTCAAGGGCATGACCCCTTCGCACTATCGGCGCCTGGCGGTGCAGCGGTTGACTGAGCAGAATCTGGGGTAGGAGCGAGCTTGCTCGCGATGGTCGTTAACGATAACGCGGGAAGCCAGATGCACCTCGGCGCTCTCAGGTTTTTCGCGAGCAAGCTCGCTCCTACAATGGATTGCGATTTTTCCCCCGCCATTTTTTCCCAGTGCAAAAAAGTATCGATTCAAGTGTCATGGATGATTTGTCATTGCGCCGTTTGAGGGCTGTAATCAGCCCACATTCTTCCTTGTCTGCGGAAGACACAAAAACAATAACTGTCCTTCTGCTGCCTGCCGGGCGTAGAAGAGGAGTGCGCAATGAAACCCTCGGTAAAAGCTCTGCTTGCCTGTACCTGCATGACCCTCAGCGGCGTCAGCCTTGGCGCACAAACCCTGACCATTGCCACGGTCAACAACAGCGACATGATCCGCATGCAAAAGCTCTCGAAGACCTTCGAAGCCGAGCATCCGGAAATCAAGCTCAATTGGGTGGTGCTGGAAGAAAACGTCCTGCGCCAACGCCTGACCACCGACATCGCCACCCAGGGTGGCCAGTTCGACGTGTTGACCATTGGCATGTACGAAGCCGCACTCTGGGGCGCCAAGGGCTGGCTGGAGCCGATGAAGGATCTGCCCGCTGCCTACGACCTCGAGGATATCTTCCCTGCGGTGCGCGAAGGCCTGTCGGTCAAGGGCAGTCTCTACGCCCTGCCGTTCTACGCTGAAAGCTCCATGACCTACTACCGCACCGACCTGTTCAAGGAAGCCGGCCTGACCATGCCCGAGCGGCCTACCTGGGAACAGATCGGCGAATTCGCCACAAAACTGACCAAACCCGATCAGGAACAATACGGCATCTGCCTGCGGGGCAAAGCCGGCTGGGGCGAGAACATGGCCGTGATCACCACCCTGGCCAACGGTTTCGGCGCGCGCTGGTTCAATGAGAAATGGCAGCCGGAGTTCACCGGTCCGGAATGGAAGAACGCGCTGAACTTCTACGTCGAGACCATGAAGAAAGCCGGCCCGCCCGGTGCCTCCAGCAACGGTTTCAACGAAAACCTGGCGCTGTTCAACAGCGGCAAATGTGCGATCTGGGTCGATGCCAGCGTGGCCGGCTCCTTTGTCACCGACAAATCCCAGAGCAAGGTCAGCGAGCATGTCGGCTTTACCTACGCGCCCCATCAGGTGACCGACAAAGGCACCGCCTGGATGTACTCCTGGTCACTGGCGATCCCGGCCAGCTCCAAAGCCAAGGACGCGGCCAAGACCTTCAGCGCCTGGGCCACTTCCAAGGAATACGGCGCCCTGGTGGCCGAGAAGGACGGTATCGCCAACGTACCGCCAGGCACCCGCGCCTCGACCTACAGCGAGGCTTACATGAAAGCCGCGCCGTTCGCCAAGGTGACCCTGGAATCCCTGAAGGTCGCCGATCCGACCAAGCCGACCCTCAAGCCGGTGCCTTATATCGGCATCCAGCTGGTGACCATCCCCGAGTTCCAGGCCATCGGCACCCAGGTCGGCAAGCTGTTCGCCGCCGCACTGACCGGCCAGACCAGCGTCGACCAGGCTTTGGCGGCAGCCCAGCAAACCACCGAACGAGAGATGAAGCGCGCCGGTTATCCCAAGTAACCCCGCTCCCACATTTGATCTTCATCTGCCTGTTCCCAATTGGTTGTTATCACCATGAATACATCAACGCTCAAAGCTCATATGGATATACCCCAGCCGGTTCGCAAAAGCCGCCTGGCCAATCCCGGCTGGTTTCTGGTCAGCCCCTCGGTCGCGCTATTGCTGCTGTGGATGATCGTGCCGCTGGGCATGACCCTGTACTTCTCGCTGATCCGCTACAACCTGCTCTACCCCGGGGAGAACCAGTTCGTCGGGCTGGAAAACTTCACTTACTTCCTGACGGACTCGGGCTTCATGCCCGGGGCCACCAATACCCTGGTGCTGGTGGGCAGTGTGTTGCTGATCAGCGTGGTGTTGGGGGTGTTGATCAGCGCCCTGCTGGAGGCCAGCGAATTCCTCGGTCGCGGTATCGTCCGGGTGATGCTGATCTCGCCGTTTTTCATTATGCCCACGGTGGGTGCGCTGATCTGGAAAAACCTGATCTTCCACCCGGTCTCGGGAATTCTCGCGGCGGTGTGGAAGCTGTTCGGTGCCCAGCCGGTGGACTGGCTGGCCCATTACCCGCTGCTGTCGATCATCATCATTGTGTCCTGGCAATGGCTGCCTTTCGCGATCCTGATCCTGATGACCGCCATGCAGTCCCTGGACCAGGAACAGAAAGAAGCCGCGCGCCTGGACGGTGCCGGTCCGATCGCGATCTTCTGGCACCTGACCTTGCCGCATCTGGCGCGGCCGATAGCCGTGGTAGTGATGATCGAGACGATCTTCCTGCTCTCGGTGTTCGCCGAAATCTTCACCACCACCAACGGCGGTCCCGGCTACGCCTCGACCAACCTCGCCTACCTGATCTACAACCAGGCGCTGGTGCAGTTCGATGTCGGCATGGCATCGGCCGGCGGCTTGATTGCGGTGGTGATCGCCAATATCGCGGCGATTGTCCTGATCCGGATGATCGGTAAAAACCTGACTGACAAGTCCTGAGGCCTGCGCCATGACCCTTCAACAATCCCGTCGCCTGCAAAGCCTGCTGCTCGGCACTTTGGCCTGGGCCATCGCGATCCTGATTTTCTTCCCGATCTTCTGGATGGTGCTGACCAGCTTCAAAACCGAAATCGACGCTTTCGCCACGCCGCCGCAGTTCATCTTCACCCCGACGCTGGAGAACTACCTGCACATCGAAGATCGCAGCGGTTACTTCAGCTTCGCCTGGAACTCGGTGCTGATCTCCTTCAGCGCCACCGCCTTGTGCCTGCTGATCGCGGTGCCGGCGGCCTACTCCATGGCGTTTTATGAAACCAAACGCACCAAAGGCACTCTGTTGTGGATGCTCTCCACGAAAATGCTGCCTCCGGTGGGCGTGCTGATGCCGATCTACCTGCTGGCCAAGAGTTTCGGCCTGCTGGATACGCGGATCGCGCTGATCGTCATCTACACCCTGATCAACCTGCCGATCGTAGTCTGGATGATTTACACCTACTTCAAGGACATCCCCAAGGACATCCTCGAAGCCGCCCGCCTGGATGGCGCGACGCTGTGGCAGGAAATGGTCCGGGTGCTGCTGCCGATCGCCAAGGGCGGTCTGGCCTCCACTGTGCTGCTCTCGCTGATCCTGTGCTGGAACGAGGCGTTCTGGTCACTGAACCTGACCTCCTCGCAAGCCGCACCGCTGACTGCATTGATCGCCTCTTATTCGAGTCCGGAAGGTTTGTTCTGGGCCAAGCTCTCGGCGGTCTCCACCCTCGCCTGCGCGCCGATTCTGATCTTCGGCTGGATCAGTCAGAAACAGTTGGTCCGTGGTTTGTCTTTTGGTGCGGTGAAATAGGCAAAAAGATCGCAGCCTGCGGCAGCTCCTACACAGGCTGCGATCTTTTGATCGTCAAGGCAGCGCACGCCCAACCTGAACAATTAAATGCGGAGGCCCATCATGGCCAACCTGAAAATCAAGAATCTGCAAAAAGGTTTCGAAGGCTTTTCCATCATCAAAGGCATCGACCTGGAAGTGAACGACCGCGAGTTCGTGGTCTTCGTCGGCCCGTCCGGTTGTGGCAAGTCGACCCTGCTGCGACTGATCGCCGGCCTGGAGGAAGTCAGTGGCGGGACCATCGAGCTCGATGGCCGCGACATCACCGAAGTCAGCCCGGCCAAGCGCGACCTGGCCATGGTGTTCCAGACCTACGCCCTGTATCCGCACATGAGCGTTCGCAAGAACATGTCCTTCGCCCTCGACCTGGCCGGCGTGGCCAAGGCCGAAGTCGATAAAAAAGTCGGCGACGCCGCGCGGATTCTCGAACTGGAACCGATGCTCGAGCGCAAACCCAAGCAGCTGTCCGGCGGTCAGCGTCAGCGAGTAGCTATTGGTCGGGCGATTGTCCGCAACCCGAAAATCTTCCTGTTCGACGAACCGCTGTCCAACCTCGACGCCGCCCTTCGGGTGCAGATGCGCCTGGAGCTGTCGCGGCTGCACAAGGAATTGCAGGCGACGATGATCTACGTGACCCACGACCAGGTCGAAGCCATGACCCTGGCCGACAAAGTGGTGGTGCTCAATGCCGGCCGCGTCGAGCAGGTCGGTTCGCCACTGGAGCTCTATCACCAGCCGGCCAATCTGTTTGTCGCCGGATTTCTCGGCACCCCGAAAATGGGCTTTCTCAAAGGCAAGGTCAGTCGCATCGAGTCTCAGGGCTGCGAAGTCGAACTGGATGCCGGCACCCGCGTCAGCCTGCCGCTCAGTGGCGCGAGCTTGAGCGTTGGCAGCCCGATCACCCTGGGGATTCGTCCGGAGCACCTGAACCTGGCCCAAGCCGGCGACTGCGCATTGCAGGTCACGGCGGACGTCAGCGAACGCCTGGGCAGCGACACCTTCTGTCACGTCCTGACCGCCTCCGGCGAAGCCCTGACCATGCGCATCCGCGGTGACCTGGCCAGCCGTTATGGCGAGAAGCTGAGCCTGCACCTGGAAGCTGAACACTGCCATTTATTCGATGCCGACGGTGTAGCCGTTACCCGACCACTGCGCGCCGCCGCCTGATCACCGAGAGCCCACGATGAAACTGAACAAACACAACCTAAGCCGTCTGCCGCCCGAAGTGGCGGTGCCTTCCTACTCCCTCGCGGATACCCGGCAAGGCATGGTGCATATCGGTGTCGGCGGTTTTCATCGCGCCCATCAGGCGTATTACACCGACGCCTTGATGAATACCGGAGAAGGCCTGGACTGGAGTATCTGCGGCTTCGGCCTGCGGCCCGAGGATCGCCGCGCCCGGGATGACCTGGCCGGCCAGGATTACCTGTTCACGCTCTTTGAACTGGGCGACAGCGACGCCGCCCAGGTGCGGGTGATCGGCGCCATCAACGATATGCTGCTGGCCGAAGACGGTGCCGATGCGCTGATCGACAAGCTCTCCAGCCCGGACATTCGTATCGTCTCGCTGACCATCACCGAAGGCGGCTATTGCATGGACGACAGCAGCGGCGAGTTCATGGCGCACTTGCCGCAGATCCAGCATGACCTGGCTCATCCGGACTCTCCGAAAACCGTGTTCGGTTTCCTTTGCGCCGCCTTGGCCCGGCGCCGTGCCGCCGGTATCCCGGCCTTCACCCTGATGTCCTGCGATAACCTGCCGCACAACGGCGCGGTGGCCCGCAAGGCGCTGCTGGCCTTTGCCGCCCAGCGCGATGCCGAGCTGCACGACTGGATCGGTGCCCACGTCAGCTTCCCCAACGCCATGGTCGACCGCATCACACCCATGACCAGCGCCGCCCATCTCCAGCAGCTGTATGACGAACATGGCATCGATGATGCGTGGCCAGTGGTCTGCGAACCCTTTGCGCAATGGGTGCTGGAAGACAAGTTCGTCAACGGTCGCCCGGCTTGGGAGAAGGTCGGCGTGCAGTTCACCGACGACGTCACACCTTATGAAGAGATGAAGATTAAGTTGCTCAACGGCAGCCATCTGGCCCTGACTTACCTGGGGTTTCTCAAGGGCTATCGCTTCGTTCACGAGACCATGAACGATCCGTTGTTCGTGCGTTATATACGCGCCTACATGGACCTCGACGTCACCCCGCAACTGGCGTCGGTGCCGGGGATCGATCTGACCCGGTATAAAGACACGCTGATAAAGCGTTTTTCCAACCAGGCGATTGCCGATCAGCTGGAACGCGTCTGCTCCGATGGATCGTCCAAGTTTCCCAAATTCACCGTGCCGACCATCAACCGTTTGATTGCGGACGGTCAGGAGACTGAGCGTGCGGCCCTGACGGTTGCCGCATGGGCGCTGTACCTGAAAGGGGTCGATGAGAATGGCGAGCGCTATGGCATTCCGGATCCGCGGGCCGAGTTCTGTCAGGGGTTGGTGGCGGATGATGGGTTGATCAGTCAGCGGTTGCTCGGGGTTGAGGAGATTTTTGGTGCGGCGATTCCTGAATCGGCGGAGTTTGTGGCGGCGTTTGAGCGGTGCTTTAACAGCTTGCGTGAGGACGGGGTGACGAAAACGCTGGAGCGGTTGTTGGCGAAGGTGGCCTAAGCCTTGAGCATTTGTGGTGAATCCAAAATAGCCTTCGCGGGCAAGCCCGCTCCCACAAGAGCACCACTTTACCTGTGGGAGCGGGCTTGCCCGCGAATGACCGCGAAGCGGTCACAATGATTCGTGCCGCAACGATATCGAACTGACGAACCAAGGTCTTTCCATGGCAAACCAAACACTCTTCCTCGGCATCGACTGCGGCACCCAGGGCACTAAAGCCATTGTCCTCGACTCGGTCAGCGGCAAGGTCCTGGGCCAGGGCGCAGCCGCCCACAACATGCTCAGCGGCGCCAATGGCAGTCGCGAGCAGGACACCGCGCAGTGGCTGCAAGCATTCACCCTCGCCACCCGCCAGGCATTGCTCGCAGCGCAAGTCAGCGGCCAGGAGATCCTCGGCATCGGCGTCTCAGGCCAGCAACACGGCCTGGTTCTGCTGGACCACCAGGGTCTGGTGCTGCGCCCGGCCAAGCTCTGGTGCGACACCGAGTCCACAGCGCAAAACGATCGACTGCTGGCCCATCTGGGCGGTGAAAGCGGCTCCCTGGAGCGCCTCGGCATCGTAATCGCACCGGGTTACACGGTGTCGAAACTGCTCTGGACCAAAGAGCGGCATCCTGAGATCTTTGCGCAGATAGCAAGCATCTTGCTGCCCCACGACTACCTCAATTACTGGCTGACCGGCCGCCGTTGCGCCGAATACGGCGATGCCTCTGGCACCGGTTATTTCAATGTGCGCAGCCGTGAATGGGATGTTGCATTGCTCAACCATATCGACCCCACTGGTCGACTGGTGGCCGCGTTGCCGCAATTGATCGAATCCCATATGCCTGTGGGCACTCTTCTTCCCGAGATCGCCGAGCAGTTGGGTCTCAACCCCAAGGCCCTGGTCTCCAGCGGCGGGGGCGACAACATGCTGGGCGCCATCGGCACCGGCAACATCCAGCCCGGTGCGATCACCATGAGCCTCGGTTCCTCCGGCACCGTGTATGCCTACGCCGAACAGCCACAGGTCAGCCCGGATGCGTCGGTGGCAACCTTCTGCTCTTCCACAGGCGGGTGGCTGCCGCTGATCTGCACCATGAATCTAACCAACGCCACCGGGGTGATTCGTGAGCTGTTGGCGCTGGACATCGAGCGCTTCAACCAGTTGGTCGAAGAGGCACCCATCGGTGCCGACGGAGTGTGCATGCTGCCGTTCCTCAACGGCGAACGGGTCCCCGCCCTGCCCCATGCCAATGGCAGCCTGCTGGGCTTGACCATGACCAACCTGACCCAGGCCAACCTTTGCCGCGCAGTGGTCGAAGGCACCACCTTCGGCTTGCGTTATGGTCTGGATCTGCTGCGCGACAGCGGCTTGCAGAGCCGCAGCATTCGGCTGATTGGCGGCGGCTCGAAAAGCCCGATGTGGCGCCAGATGGTCGCCGATATCATGAACACCCCGGTGATCTGCACCGAACAAAGCGAGGCCGCCGCCTTGGGTGCGGCGATTCAGGCGGCCTGGTGCCAATCTTCAAGCAGCGGATCGGAACAACGCCTGCTTGAACTGTGCGAGCGCTGTGTAAGCCTCGATCCGGCCAGCCAAACCTTACCCGTCGCAGCCAGCGTGGCTGCCTATCAACAGGCCTACGAACGCTATCAACAGCATGTAGCGACCCTTTAAAGAGCGAACAACTATGTATCTGGTATGTGGCGAAACGCTATTCGATTTCTTCAGTGAAAACGACCCCAGCGGTCAGGCTTCAAAAGTGAACTACAAGGCCATTGCCGGCGGTTCACCGTTCAACGTCGCCGTCGGCTTGCGGCGCTTGGGCATCGATGTGGCACTGTTCGCCGGGCTGTCCACCGACTACCTCGGCCGGCGTTTGCAGCAGGTGCTGCAGGAGGAAGGCGTACGCCCGGACTACCTGCTGGACTTCGACGCACCGACCACCCTGGCAATGGTCGCCGTCGGCGCCAATGGCTCGCCGCATTACAGCTTCCGCGGCGAAGGCTGTGCCGATCGCCAGCTGCTGCCGACGCATTTGCCTGAGTTGGGCGCCGAGGTGCGCGGGTTGCATATCGGCTCGTTCTCGCTGGTGGTGCAGCCGATTGCCGACACTCTGCTGGCGCTGGTCCGCCGAGAAAGCGGCAAACGCCTGATCAGCCTCGACCCGAACGTGCGACTCAACCCGGAGCCGAATATCGAACTGTGGCGTGAACGCATCGGCACTCTGGTCGAGCATGCCGATCTGATCAAGGTCAGCGACGAAGACCTGAACCTGCTCTACCCCGAGCGCGATCCGCAAAGCGTGATCGAAGACTGGCTGGAACACCGCTGCCAGCTGGTCTTCCTCACCCGTGGCGGCCAGGGCGCGACCGTGTTCAGCCGCCGCCATGGCAGTTGGTCGGTACCGGCCCGTGCCGTAGAGATGGCCGATACCGTAGGTGCCGGCGACACCTTCCAGGCGGCGTTGATTGCCTGGCTGACCGAACAGCAGCTTGACTCGGTGGAAGGCTTGCAGCGCCTGAGCCGCGAACAGATCGATGCCATGCTCAGCTTCGCCGTCAGCGCCGCCGCCCTGACCTGCGGCAAAACCGGCCCGGACTTACCTTATCGGCATCAGTTGGACTGAAATTTGGCCAGGATCTGTGTCGCCTGCACTGCCGTCATCGCGAGCAAACGGAACGCCGCCCGGCTGCTCCTGCAGCCGTTCGTCAAAACCAGATCTCAAAAGCCCTCCTTGTGCTTAATCATCGGTTAATTCCGCGGTCCAACCATGGACAGGACCGCGTTGGCGCAGAAATTTTCTGACGCTCTGCGCGGAAGGTCCGACGCCGTTACAAGCGCCGGGTTGACGTTTCAGAGCACATCGGAGATTTCTCATGAACAGTCGTATATTGCTGGCTGCAGGAGTCCTCGCCCTTTCCGGGTTTACCGGTGCAGTACAGGCGCAGGACACCACCGTCCAGGCAGTGCCTTATCACTATGGAATGCCGTTGCACGTTGCCAAGGTTGTTTCCCTGACTGAACCGCAAACGATGGAGTGCAAAGTAATCACCGCGCAAATGGAGTTCATCGATCCAGCGGGAAAACTCCAGGCAATCAGTTACAGCAAGCTGTCGGATGCCTGCAGTTATCAGAACTGAGGGATTTTGCTGGCGGTAAGGAGTCGAAGTCGCGCTTGGTCTGGGATTTATCCAGACCAGGCGCGTGGCTATCGAAGGGACAGAAACAACAGCTTAATGAGTTTTCACCCGGGGTTCGAGATGCTGGCAACCCGGTTTGTGCTCAAGGTCATAGCGTAACTCGGTGATCAGATCGCTGATTTCGCGACATCCATTGAGGCCCTCAGCCTTTATGCCCGTGACTACCATCTCGACACGGTCGGTTTTGTCGTCGCCATAGATCTTTACCGTCATGGATAGATCCGGAGACAAGGTGCATTGGCAACGTTTCGGCAAAAAACTGTTTTCAATGATGTTGCGCAGTTCCAAGGCAGATAGAAACATGCTGACCCTCCTTTATATGCGGCTGCCAATCAGGTGTTGTCAGTACCATGTGTATTCACAAGCCCCATGGGCAGAGAGACTTGCTGTATTGCCCTACCGACCATGGAGAGCAATACCACCCACAAGACTAGGCCGCTTTTCCGATCTCGGTAAGCTCTTTTTTCATTTGCGCTTTCAAGGTCTCCATTTGCGCGCCAAGCTCTTCCAGCGTCGCCTTGCCCAGGAGTTTTTCCGCCTGAGGAAACATTTCGGTTTCCTCCTCTTCGATGTGGTGCTCCAGCAACTCCTTGACCACTTTCACCCGCCCGGAAAACTCTGGAGTACCTGGTTCCGTGGCTTTGAGGTCAGGTAGCACCAGCGAGTCGACGGTGCGGTGTTCTTCCTTGGCTTCGTGATACATCACTACCTGCTCCTTGCCGCCGGCCTTCTTGAAAGCCGGGTAGAGGATTTCCTCTTCAAGCCGGGTATGAATGGTTATCTCCATTTCCAGTTTGGCGATCAACTCTGCGCGTTTCTTCAGCGCCCGCTCAGTACTTTCGCTGAGTTGACCGAGAATGTCCTTGACTCGCACATGGTCCTGTTCCAGCAGGCGGATTGCATTCATTTGGATATCCTCACCAGGGTTAGCAAATCGGTTTGATTTAAAAGCGCAATCAGGGGTTTTCCCTTGAGTCACTAAAGAGCATGAACCATGCCCAAAATGAGCCAGAATTGATCTCTTGACTAATCAATGAGTTAACTCCAAGTTGAGCAATGAGCCTCATGCAAAATGCAAGAAACCCAAACTGGCAACCCTGCAATTTACCGCTGCAGCGCTGGCCGATTGCATTGCGTGCTACCACGCAGTAAAAATGCCGGGCCCACGCAGATGCCTGGAGGCACTCAAATGCGTGCAATCATTTTTCAAACCAGCAAGGAGGCGCCATGCGCTCATCCATAATCACTGCAGCCGTCGTGTTGCTGTCCGGCCTGTCCACTTTGGCTGCTGCGGCCAGTCTTGAAGACGTCGCGCCCTACCCCAAGGCCGAAACCGGTTTTGTCCGCCAGGTCATCCACCTTGCGCCTGCGCAACAGGAAGAACACTACAAGGTCGAGATTCTTGCCGGCAAAACCCTGAGTGTGGACTGCAACCGCCAACGCCTGGGCGGGAACCTCGAAGAAAAAAACCTCGAAGGCTGGGGTTATCCGTTTTATCGACTGGAAAAAGTCAGCGGCCCGATGAGCACGTTGATGGCTTGTCCGGACGGCAAGAGCCGGCAGGACTTTGTTCCGGTGATCGGTGATGGCTTTATGCTGCGTTACAACAGCAAACTGCCTATCGTGGTGTATGTGCCCCAGGGTGTCGAAGTCCGCTACCGAATCTGGTCGGCCTCCAGCACCATCGAAAAGGCCCGCCAGGAATAAGGCACCCAAAGGCCGCTTCGCATCCAGTTCATCTACCCAAGGAAGGAAAACATGAAGTCTGTCGCACTCCCGTTAATCGCCCTCATCGCCTTCGCCGGCTACACCCTGGCGGTGATGCTCCAGGCCGAGCAGTCGCTGATTGAGTTCGGCATCAGCCTGATGTCCCGCCCGGATACCGCACAAGTGGTGATCGACCTTTATCTGCTGGCCACGCTGGCGGGGGTATGGATGTACAGGGATGCGCGCAGTCGCGGTCAGTCGGCGCTTTCAGTGCTGCCTTACCTGCTGATTACCGCGGTCTTTGTTTCTATAGGACCGTTGCTGTATCTGGTGGTGCGGGGGCTTCGGGGGCGAGCGGCAATTGCTGCCAGTTAACACGATTCCTCGGCCTGGCAATCCTCTGTGGCGAAGGGTATGTGGTCATTCCAGCCCGATCTTGTATAAGGCCCCATCCTCCTCGTCGGTCAGCACGTACAGATAACCATCGGGCCCTTGCCGCACATCGCGGATTCGCGCGTTCAGTTCTCCCAGCAACCGTTCCTCGTGGACGACCTTGTCGCCATCGAACTGCAGGCGGATCAGCTCCTGGGATACCAGCGCGCCGATAAACAGATTGTGCTGCCAGGCCTTGAAGCGGTCGCCATCGTAGAACGCCATGCCACTGATAGCCGGGGATTTTTCCCAGACATGATGGGGCGCCACGGTGCCTTGGGCGGTTTTACCCTGGGCTTCCGGTATAGGCGCACCCGAGTAATTGGTGCCGTGGGTCGCCAATGGCCAGCCGTAGTTCTTGCCGCGTTCGATGATGTTGACTTCGTCACCGCCTCTGGGAGCATGTTCGTTGTCCCAGAGTGTGCCAGTCCAGGGATTCATTGCCGCCCCCTGGGGATTGCGATGGCCATAGGACCAGATCTCCGGGCGCACGCCTGGCTGGCCGACAAACGGGTTGTCGGCCGGCACCTTGCCGTCTGGATAGATCCGCACGATCTTGCCTTGCAGTTTGTCGAGGTCCTGAGCCGTTGGCCGATCGTTATTCTCGCCCAGGGTAATGAACAGATAACCGTCGCGGTCGAACACCAGCCGTGAACCAAAGTGATTGCCGGTGGAGAGCTTTGGCTCCTGACGGAAGATCACCTTGAAGTCCAGCAGGCGGCTCAAGTCTTCGGACAATCGCCCGCGCCCCACCGCTGTTCCCGCTGTACCGCCCCCACCGCCGCCTTCGGCAAAGGATAGATAGACCATGCGGTCCTCGTTGAAGGCCGGTGATAGTGCCACGTCCAGTAAACCGCCCTGGCCCTTGGCCCAGACCTTCGGCACGCCACTCAACGGTGCCGAGAGTTTGCCCTCGCTGACAAGGCGCAGTTTGCCCGGACGCTCGGTCACCAGCATGCCCTGTTTATCCGGCAGGAACGCCAGCGCCCAGGGATGTTCGAGCCCCTGGGTAATCCGGGTGACGCTGAGGGTGCCCTGCTCGCTCCGGAACTGTTGGCTCTGCGCTGCAAAGGCCGGCATTGCGCCCGTCACCAGAGCAGTGGCACAGAATGTTGCCAGGAGAGTTTTACGCAACATGCACGATTCCTTCTGTCGTAAAAGTGCGTCGATGGTTAGTGGCATCAGCCTTCAACGATTGCTGTTGCTCGAATCTCTGACGGGCCTGTCGGGTTCCAGGGTCGGCTTGACCGAGCCCGGAGCAGGAGTGCTGGGATAGCCATTGCGGATGCCGCCGTTATCCAGGGTCGGTGGACGCGGCACCGGCACGGTGTTCGGTGAGCGCGGCGCCGGAGCGCTGGGTTGGGTGCCTTGCATGCTGTTGGGATTGGCCCGGCGGATCGGGCTGTTATAAGGGTTGTCGCTGCTGCCCGGCAGGTTCTGGGTCAGCAACAGGGGCCGGGATTCGGCATGTTGTGGCGTTAGAGCTTCAGGCCGGGCTTGAGCCAGGTTGCTCAGCAAGCCACTCAACGCCAGCGCTGTGAAGCCAAGCACAAGCCTGTTCATGGGAACCTCTCATTTTGCATAGACATCACCTTCGATAACAGGCTACGCGCAGGGTTCGGGTTTGTTAACAAAATAGGCAGCGGAACATGTAACACCAGTTCTCCCCACCGCTGATCCGCCGGCAATCCTTCGACCGCAACCAGCGGAAACTTTTGCCGCGCGCCGCAGGTCACCTGAACACCAGTCACGTCGGGGTATATCGTTATGGCACGGGCAATCTGGAAAGGCGCAATCAGTTTCGGGCTGGTACATATCCCGGTGGCACTGGTCTCGGCGACCTCATCGCACGGGGTCGATTTCGATTGGCTCGATTCACGCAGCATGGACCCGGTTGGCTACAAGCGGGTGAATAAGGTCACCGGCAAGGAAGTGACCAAGGAACACATCGTCAAAGGCGTGCAGTACGAAAAGGGTCGTTATGTGGTACTCAGTGAAGAGGAAATCCGCTCGGCGCATCCCCTGTCGACCCAGACCATCGACATCTTTGCTTTTGTCGACAGCGAGCAAATTCCCCTGCAGAACATCGACACCCCGTATTACCTGGCGCCCGACAAGCGCGGCGGCAAGGTGTATGCCCTGCTGCGTGAAACCCTGAGCAAAACCGACAAGGTCGCCCTGGCCCATGTAGTGCTGCATACCCGCCAGCACCTGGCGGCGTTGATGCCGCTCGAGTCCGCCATGGTGCTGGTCATGCTGCGCTGGCCGGCCGAGGTGCGCAGCCTCGACGAACTGGCCCTGGGCAGCGAAGTGACCAAACCCGACCTGGCCAAGGGCGAACTGGACATGGCCAGACGTCTGGTGGAGGACATGAGTGCCGACTGGCAACCTGACCAGTACCGCGACAGCTTCGAAGACAAGATCATGCAACTGGTCGACAAGAAAGCCCACGAAGGCAAGATCGAGGACGTCGAAACCGGCACCGTTGAAGAGGAGCGTAAAACCGCCGATGTTATCGACCTGACCGAACTGCTCAAGCGCAGCCTGGCGGGCAAAGCCGCTGCCAAAGCCCCAGCTAAATCCAGCACCAAAGCAGCCGACAAAACCAGCCCGGCGAAAAAAACCACGAAAACCTCCCGCGGCTGAACGCCAGGCGGGGGGTGGGGTCAGGAAGACTTGAGACTGAATGTTCCGGCCTCATCGCGAGCAAGCCCGCTCCCACAGGGATTTATGGTGATCACAAAAACTGTGTTCTGTCACAAAATCTGTGGGAGCGGGCTTGCTCGCGATGGCGCCATCAGCGTTTCGAAGATCTTTCAGACCAACACCAAAATCGCCAACAACCCGGCAAACATCGCCCATTTCTCGAGGTAGTAACGTTTACGGTTGCTTTTTTTCAACCGTTTACCGCGCAGACGGATTTTGTACAGTTTGGTAAACGCCCGGTTCAAGCCTCCGGTTTTGTCGCCGGCATCGTTCGGCGAACCGGCGGCGGCCATCACCGTGCGACTGAACCAGCGGTTGAAGGCGCTCGCCCAGCGATACTTCATCGGGCGCTCCACATCGCAGAACAAGATGATGCGGTTCTGCGCAGTGGTGTTCTCGGCGTAGTGAATGAAGGTCTCGTCGAACATCACCGCCTCACCATTGCGCCAGTGATAACGCTCACCGTCTACATCGATGTAGCAGCCAGGGTCGTTCGGTGTGTCCAGGCCCAGGTGGTAGCGATAGGAGCCCGCGTAGGGGTCACGGTGGCGCACCAGTTTCGAGCCCGGGGGCAGCTCGGCAAACATCGCGGCCTTGATCGAGCCAATGCCTTGCAGCAGTTCGGTGGTGCGCGGGCACAGTTTCATCGCCGAAGGATGGCTGTCGCCGTACCACTTCAGGTAGAAGCGCTTCCAACCAGTCTTGAAGAAGGAATTGAATCCCAGGTCATCGTAGTGAGCCGATCGTTTGATCTCCCCTGCCCGGAGCAGGTTCTGGCCTTCGCGGCGGATGTCCTCCCAGTGGGTTTGCAACGGGCTAAGGTCGGGAAAGTCGGCGGGATCGAGGTAAGGACGCTTGGGCTGCCTGGAGAACAGGTAAAGGAAACAGTTCACCGGCGCCAGGAAGGTCGAGTGATCGCTCAACTGGCGACTGATTTTATGCCGGACACGGCCACGCAAATGCACGTAGCTGATGGACAAAATATACAGAACAGCAATGATGAGCTTCACGGCAATCGTCACAGGTCGGAAGAGAACATGCTGCGCCATCAACGGCCACGGACCGCCGATGGACAGTGCAGCGTCTGAAAGCGATATCGACCAGGTGAATCATGCGCCAGTCGGTACAGAAGGCTCTGGCATGGCCGATGGCGGGTATTTTAGCCACAGCCTGAAACTCAAGGTTAACCAACAATTGTTAAACTCTGTTCAACAGCGGTGCCCAGGAAGTCAGTCATGAAAAAAAGTATCTACGCAGTTTTTCGTCTAGGCCATCGCGTCAATCACGGCGCGCAATAGCAGCTCCTGACTGAAGGGTTTGCTGAGTCTTGGCCAGCTGACGGCAATCTCCATCTGTTCGGCGTA
The DNA here is from genome assembly GCF_059716055.1 of Pseudomonas sp. LBUM1658. Classification (NCBI taxonomy): domain Bacteria; kingdom Pseudomonadati; phylum Pseudomonadota; class Gammaproteobacteria; order Pseudomonadales; family Pseudomonadaceae; genus Pseudomonas; species Pseudomonas sp. LBUM1658. Next base: position 3,179,348 of record NZ_CP166798.1, on the reverse strand, counting down.
CCCGGTTGCCAGCAGTGCCAGCAGTGCCGGCAACTTCGGCCAGCGAGACTTGATGGTTTCAGCCAACTGGATTCCCGTCATATGCGGCATGGCCTGATCAGTAATGACCAGATCAATAGTATCGTCCTCGGAGATTATTTCCAGGGCCCGCGTTCCGGAGTCGGCGTACAACACCGTATGGCCCAGATCCTCCAGCATTGCGACGGCGCTGAGCAACACCAGCGGATCGTCATCCACCACCAGAATTCTGAACAGATCCATGGTTGATGGCTGGCTGGGTTTGAGCACCCTGGTTTTAACCGAAAGCTCGGAAACATCCGCCATCGGCAGCCATAATTCAACGGTGGTTCCACTGCCCTTCTTACTCTTGAGGATCAACCGTCCACCCGACTGTTCAGCCAGGCCTTGGACCATCGACAGCCCTAGCCCCGTGCCCTTGCCGATGCCCTTGGTGGTGAAAAACGGTTCCGCCGCCCGGGCCGTAAGCCGGCCGATCGACTCCATTTTCTGCGACTGGAATACCGCTTCACGAGCCTCTTCGAGCGCCCGTTGAGCTGCTACAGCGTCGGTAATGTCACGAGTGATTTTGGCGAAGCCAAGCAAGACTCCACGCTCGTCACGGATAACGTCGATCACCACATTGGCCCAGAACCGCGAACCATCCTTGCGCACACGCCACCCCTGGTTCTCGAAACGGCCATCGCGCAGGGCGATGTCCAGGGCCCTTTGCGGCTCGCCCTTTTCCCGATCCTCTTCACCGAAAAACATCGAATAGTGCTGGCCTATGACCTCGCTCGGCAGATAGCCCTTTATCCGTTGCGCGCCCAGATTCCAACTGCTGACCCGGCCTTCGGGGTCAAGCATATACAGCGCGTAGTCGGTGACGCCCTAAACCAGCATGCGAAATTGTTCTTCGCTCTGTTTGAGGGATTGTTCGGCAAGTTTGCGCTCAGTCAGGTCGCGGGTAACTTTGGCAAAACCCAACAGCTCGCCATTGGTCCCTCGGATCGGATCGATCACCACATGTGACCAGAAACGCCCGCCATCCTTGCGCACCCGCCAGCCTTCGCCCTCAAAACGGCCTGCGGTGGCAGCAGTCCGTAGTGCGCGCGCGGGTATTCCTGCCGCGCGGTCTTCTTCGGTATAGAAACGGGAAAAATGTTGCCCGAGAATCTCGGCCTCTTCATAGCCCTTGAAACGCCTGGCACCGGTGTTCCAGCTACTGACAAAGCCATCAGGATCAAGCATGTAAATGGCGTAATCGGTCACTGCGTCAATCAACAGGCGATATCGCCCTTCATCTGCCAGTGACGCATTCAATCGTTCTGTCTGCTTCATCACGCGACCCAATACCTGTGTGATGAGAGGGAGATTAGTCCAAAGAAACGCAATGACGTGAGCGGCAGGCATCTCTCACTGACCAGCGCTTAAAGGAGGCGCCCCAAGGGCCTTTCACAAAATCTTCACATCGAGAAGCCTAACTTGGTGGCTGCTCCTTCATGAACTCCTTTTTAAGCCCGCCCGCATGCGGGCTTTTTGTTGCCCTCAGGAAAATCGCGGGCTATCCAACGTTTCCGGGGGCAAATCCAGATTCGATCTGAATGGATCCAATTTACCCCAAAAACAAAGTTAACTATCTGATGAATGGGGATTTTTCCGCCTCACCTTTTTGCTCCCGGAGCCGATGTCACTTTACTGGCACCCCGGAGCAGATGGTAATGAGAAACAATCAGCCGATAACTAATCGTGAAGTTGCGCTTCATCCTCAACAAAAGCTCATTTCCACTACAGATGCTCGAGGAGTCATCACTTACTGCAATGACGCTTTCGTAGAGATCAGTGGTTTCGAGAAAAAGGACTTGATCGGCGCACCGCAGAACATTGTCCGCCATCCGGATGTACCGTCAGCGGTATTCGCGCATATGTGGGCCGCCCTGAAGCAAGGCAGTCCGTGGATGGGCATCGTCAAGAATCGCGCAAAAAGTGGCGACCATTACTGGGTCAATGCCTATGTGACGCCCATTTTCGACGGCAATAATATAGTCGGCTATGAGTCGGTGCGGGTCAAACCCACTGCTGAGCAAATTCGCCGCGCTGAAGCCTTGTACCTGCGCGTCAATCGGGGCAAGTCGGCCAGTCCTTCAGGAGACAAATGGCTGGCGGTGATTCAAGACTGGTTACCCTTCATTCTGGTCAGTCAGCTGAGCGGCCTGGTTTTCCTGTCGACAAGCTCCTGGTGGGGCTTCGCTGGTGCTGCGGCCGTATCGGTGCCGTTGGGATTGATTGGCTTGCATTGGCAAAAGAGCGGCACGATACGTCTGTTGGAGATGGTCGAGCCGTCTACCTCTGACCCATTGATAGCGCAAATGTACAGCGACGGCCGCGGCCCTCACGCTCGTCTGGAAACCTCGATTATCAGCCAGCAAGCTCGCCTGAAAACCTGCCTGACCCGGTTGCAGGACACAGCTGAACAGCTCAATGAGCTGGCGAGTAGATCCGACAGGCTGGCGGCCGACAGTTCCAAAGGCCTGGAGCGTCAACGCGTCGAAACCGAACAAGTGTCAGCCGCGGTCAACCAGATGGCTGCGACTACCCAGGAAGTCGCCAGCCACGTACAGCGCACCGCTGACGCCACCCAGGAAGCCAATGTGCTGACCGGACGTGGACGGGAAGTGGCCAGGGACACCCGCGAAGCCATTCAGCGACTGTCCGTGGTGGTCGGTGAAACCGGTCTGACGGTGGCACAGTTGGCCAAGGACAGTAATGAAATTGGCACCGTGGTCGATGTCATCAAGGGCATCGCCGACCAGACCAACCTGCTGGCACTGAACGCGGCGATCGAAGCGGCCCGAGCCGGTGAAATGGGGCGCGGCTTTGCCGTGGTGGCCGACGAGGTAAGGCAGTTGGCGCAACGCACAACGGAATCCACCACGCAAATCCACGGTCTGATCACCAAACTCCAGCAGTCATCCAACAACGCCGTGCAGATCATGGCCAGCGGTCATCGCCAGGCCGAGGAAGGGGTCGCCTGGGTACTGGAGGCTGACAAGGCGTTGGTCGGGATCAGTGAGGCAGTCGCCAATATCACCGATATGACAACCCAGATCGCCGCGGCCACCGAAGAGCAAACCGCCGTCGCAGAAGAAATCAGCCGCAATATCACCACCATTGCGCACCTGGCTGACCAGACCTCGGAACAATCCCTGCATTCGGCAGAACTGAGCAAGGAGCTCACCCGAACCGCTACCACCCAGTATTCGTTGGTCGAACGTTTCAATCGCTAGATTCGAGGTGGGTCGCATCCTGACAGCGAGGTGGTTGACACCTCGCGCGTTGATCAGGAATTACCACGCTGAGCGGCAAGTACCGCGGACAAGCGGTCAAGCAATATTAATCAGCCGTAGCAAGCGGCGAACATCATCCACTGACCGTAGCTTGATGGTCCATTCGCCATCAGTCTTGTCATTGACCTCGCCCATTTGCGCAGAGAGGGTTTTAAGCGAACAGTGTCCGGCCTTGAAAGCGGGCAGCCGGAAGTGAAACAGCAGCCAATCATGATAGGAGGCGAAGCTGAAGGGACAGTTGTCGTCCGCTACCGAAAAGATTCCAATGGTTCTATTCAGCTCAGCCTCTGGCATCGGGGCACAGCTATGCCCGTTCATGGTGGAAATTGCGCCAACCAGCATGCAAAAGGCCTCCCGCACTTGTGGACTTTCGATAGCCGAGTAGCATTCAACGTACTTCGCCGCATCCAGAGCGCCAGTGATCATCCGAGTCTCCCAGGGGTTTGTACCCTCTTTCAATCCAGCACCATCCCACTACCCTCCTACATATGCGACAATACGCCCCAAATTCCAACATGAACCCCGCATTTATTGCTCAGCAACCTGACCACAGTGTCCAGAGGTTGCTGTCGACGCATGCCTGCTGGCTCAAATCAAGCGACGACTGAACCGGACTGGAAAGACTTCAGATGGGTGTAACATCGGTTTCAGCAGACATCGGCCAGCTCTAAACCACTGATAGGTAAGGTAATTGATCTCCACAGCTAACATCACGATGCAGTTCGGCGCCAAGCCGTTATTCGAGAACGTTTCGGTCAAATTTGGCGCCGGTAACCGTTATGGCCTGATCGGCGCCAACGGTTGCGGCAAGTCGACTTTCATGAAGATCCTCGGCGGTGACCTGGAATCTTCCGGTGGCCAGGTCATGCTGGAGCCAAACGTGCGCCTGGGTAAATTGCGCCAGGACCAGTTCGCCTACGAAGAATTCACGGTGATCGATACCGTGATCATGGGTCATGAAGAGCTGTGGAAGGTCAAGGCCGAGCGCGACCGCATCTACTCGCTGCCGGAAATGACCGAAGACGATGGCATGGCCGTTGCCGAGCTGGAAACCGAATTCGCCGAGATGGACGGCTATACCGCCGAATCACGCGCCGGTGAACTGCTGTTGGGCCTGGGTATCGGCATCGAACAGCACAACGGTCCGATGAGCGAAGTGTCGCCGGGCTGGAAACTGCGGGTGTTGCTGGCCCAGGCGTTGTTCTCCGATCCTGAAGTGCTGTTGCTCGACGAACCGACCAACCACCTGGACATCAACACCATCCGCTGGCTGGAAAACATTCTGACCCAGCGCAACAGCCTGATGATCATCATCTCCCACGATAGACACTTCCTGAACAGTGTCTGCACCCACATGGCTGACCTGGACTACGGTGAGCTGCGCCTGTTCCCGGGCAACTATGACGAATACATGACCGTGGCCACCCAGTCCCGCGAGCAACTGCTCTCGGACAACGCCAAGAAGAAAGCGCAGATCTCCGAGCTGCAATCGTTCGTCAGCCGCTTCTCGGCCAACGCCTCGAAAGCCAAGCAGGCCACTTCCCGCGCCAAGCAGATCGACAAGATCCAGCTGGCCGAAGTCAAGCCATCGAGCCGGGTCAGCCCGTTCATCCGCTTCGACCAGACCAAGAAGATCCATCGCCAGGCGGTCATCGTCGAGCGTATGGCCAAAGGCTTCGATGGCAAGCCGCTGTTCAAAGACTTCAGCTTCACCGTCGAAGCCGGCGAGCGCGTGGCGATCATTGGCCCGAACGGTATCGGCAAGACCACCCTGCTGCGCACCCTGGTCAATGAACTGAGCCCGGATGCCGGTACGATAAAATGGACCGAAGCCGCGGAACTGGGCTATTACGCCCAGGATCACGCCTCGGACTTCGAAGACGAATCCAACCTGTTCGACTGGATGGGCCGCTGGACCAAGGAAGGCGAGCAAGTGGTTCGCGGCACCCTGGGCCGGATGCTGTTCTCCAACGACGAGATCCTCAAGTCGGTCAAGGTCATCTCCGGTGGTGAGCAAGGTCGCATGCTGTTCGGCAAGCTGATCCTGCAAAAGCCTAACGTGCTGATCATGGATGAACCGACCAACCACTTGGACATGGAATCCATCGAAGCGCTGAACCTGGCGCTGGAAAACTACCCTGGCACGCTGATCTTCGTCAGCCACGACCGTGAGTTCGTATCGTCGCTCGCAACTCGCATCATCGAGCTGAGCCCGAGCGGTGTGATCGACTTCAGCGGCACCTACGACGACTACCTGCGTAGCCAGGGTGTGGTGTTTTAAGGGCAGCTACCAGCCTTTAGCTGCAAGCGTAGGAGCTGGCGCAGCCTGCGATCTTTTGATCTTTCCAGAGATCGGCACAACTCCTGAAAAGATCGCAGCCTTCGGCAGCTCCTACACCAACCGCATACACCCATGGATTTTCTGGGGTATGCAGATCCTGCAGGAGCTGCCGCAGGCTTCGATCTTTTGATCGTTAGCCTGCTTTCTTTTATCCCACACCCGCCCCATGATGCAGTTCTCCAACCGCCCGCCCGCGAACGAGCCCTCATGTCTGCGCAACAACCACCTGCCCTCAGCTCCACGGCGATCACCCTGCAGATCGTCTCTATCGTGTTCTATACCTTCATCGCGTTTATCTGCATCGGTCTGCCGATCGCTGTGATCCCCGGTTATGTCCACGAACAACTGGGTTTCAGCGCCGTGGTGGCCGGGTTGACCATCGGTTCTCAATACCTGGCGACCCTGCTCAGCCGGCCGCTGGCGGGACGCCTGTCGGACAGCCTCGGCACCAAGCGCGCGATCGTTTACGGGTTGCTGGGGATTGTCCTGAGTGGCGTGCTGACACTGATTTCGACACTGCTGCAAAGCCTGCCACTGCTCAGTCTGCTGATTCTGATCGGCGGTCGCGTGTTGCTGGGTATCGCCCAGGGCTTGATCGGGGTGGGCACCATCAGCTGGTGCATGGGCCAGGTCGGCGCGGAGCATACCGCACGCTCGATCTCCTGGAATGGCATCGCCTCCTATGGCGCAATCGCGATTGGCGCGCCACTAGGGGTGGTGATGGTCGCCGAGTGGGGCTTTGCCAGCCTGGGCATTGTCCTGTCGTTGCTGGCGCTGGCGGCGTTGCTGCTGATCCGCAACAAGCCCTCGGTTCCGGTGATCCGCGGCGAGCGACTGCCATTCTGGGCGGTGTTCGGGCGAATCGCCCCTTATGGTGCCAGCCTGAGCCTGGCATCGATCGGCTACGGCACCTTGACCACCTTTATTACCCTGTTCTATGTCAGCCGCGGCTGGGTCGGTGCAGCGTACTGCCTGACGGTGTTCGGGGTGTGTTTCATTCTGGCGCGGCTGCTATTTATCTCCAGCATCAATCGGTTTGGTGGCTTCACGGCAGCGATCGCCTGTATGTGCATCGAAACCCTGGGGCTGGTGTTGCTCTGGCTTGCGCCATCGACAGGCGTTGCCTTGATCGGGGCCGGGCTGACCGGATTCGGTTTGTCGTTGGTCTACCCGGCCCTTGGCGTCGAAGCGATCAAGCAGGTACCGAGCACCAGTCGCGGCGCGGGGCTGAGTGCTTACGCGGTGTTTTTCGATCTGGCGCTGGCGATCGCCGGGCCATTGATGGGCGCGGTAGCGTTGAATCTGGGGTATTCGTGGATCTTCTTTTTCGCGGCGTTGTTGTCGGTGACCGGACTTGGCCTGACGTTGTTGCTGTCACGGCAGGCCGCACGCACGGGTAGCTGAAGGTTCGTTTAAACAAACCAAGTAACAGAAAATAAAGCAATTCTAGATACAACCAATATGCAACATCCCGACTCGATTAATGCAGAGTGCCATCGTTGTTTAAATTATTAACTTCGACGAGTCTCCATGCACTGCATTCACATTACAATCGACAAACAGGGAAGTACCTAAATGCGCATATTACCTTTCGCCCTACTCGCCCCGACCCTGGCGTTTGCTCTTTACTCCCCTGCACAGGCGGAAAACACGGTTCAGCAGCAGATCTGCCATAACGGTAAGTGCTGGGATCTTGGCGACATTGGCTCCGAGTGTTGCCCATTCAGTGATGAACGACTCAAGAACGAAGTTCAGCCCATGAAAAATGCGACGGAAAACCTGCTCAAACTACAGGGCGTAACGTTCAACTGGAAACAAAACGACCAAGCCGACATCGGCCTGATCGCTCAGGATGTGCAGAAAGTTTATCCACAGTTAGTTCGTACCGAGGGCACTCACCTGCAAGTAGATTATCAAAAACTGGTGGCTCCTCTTATCGAATCGGTTCGCGAACTGAATAGCAGAATTCAAATACTTGAAACTGCCTTGGCTAACAAATAACGCGTATAAAAAACCGCCGATCATGAGTTCACGATTCATTGATCGGCAGTCTGCATCCCAGCCCTGCCTGGTTTGCCCAAGACATGGGAAAAGAACCGCCCGGCTTCAGAGATCATGGTGCGGTGAATGTCTTTGCGGTCGACGCCGTCGGCGTCGGTGCATAAGGCCGGCATGGCAGCCAGTTGCTCTTCGGTACAGGGCGCCATGAACACGAAGTGCCCGGCCCCGGCCAACAATTTGAAGTCCGGAGCAGTCGGCAGCTTGCGCGCCAGGGCGACGGCGTTTTTGTCGAAGGCCACCAGTTTGTCGCCGTCGCCGCTGTACAGCAGCACCGGCACATGCACATCGGCCAAGGTATGGCGGCCGAATTTCAGGCTCAATGGTGCCATCAGCAACAACGCACGAACCCGCGGATCGGCAACCGGCTGCAGGTCATCACGATCGGCGATCAACTCACCCTGGGTGTTACAGGCGTCCCGGTCGTCGGGCCGCTCCTGGCAGTAGCGGCGCAGGCGATCCAGGTCCGGTGTGGCGCCGGACAGGATCAATGCGGTTTCGCCACCCGCCGAATAACCGATCACCCCAACCTGATTGGCATTGACGAAGGGTGACAGCATCGGGTCCGCCAGGGTTGCGGTAATCGCTTCGGAAATCTGGATCGGCCGGCCATACAGATTGCTCAAGGTGCCAAGGCGGCTATGGTCTCTGGAGTTGTCGCCGGGGTGAATCACCGCGACCACCACAAAACCTTTGCGCGCCAGGGAGGTGGCGAGGTCGTGCAAGGCCAGCGGGGTGCCGGTATTGCCATGGGACAGCATCAACAGCGGAAACCGGCCAATCGCGACTTTGGCGTCTTCGCTGGCTTCGACCTGATAGCCCTCCAGCAAGCTTGAATGCTCCTTGCCGGTAGAGGGATAGAAGGCAATGGCACCCATGGGCTGCAAATCCAGCGGATCGAGAAAGCGCAGCTGATGGAAGCCGACACTCCAATGGGGATGCAGCCCGCGCGCGGCGTGCACTGAATTCAGGCTGCCGAGCAGGCAGATCAGTAACACTGCACACAGACGCATCATCGGATGCTCCCACCTTAGCTGTGTTGCGCCCCTGTAGGAGCGAGCTTGCTCGCGAAGGACTACAGGGCGGCGCGTTTATTCAGAAAATACGCGTTATCGTTAACGTCCATCGCGAGCGAGCTCGCTCCTACAGTTAGAACGCATAATCCGCGCCAGAACCGATTCGCCAGAAACAAAAAACTCCGTACCCTGACCATCCTTCGATGAGCAGAATACAGAGTTTAGTGCTTGTTACCGGCGCTGATTACGCCTTTACACAAGCCTTACGCGGCAGCGAACAACTGCTCGCTGATCTGCGCCTGGGCATCGCTCATGGCTTTGACGCGAACTTCGTCACCGTAGGCCAGGCCATGGGCACGGACGAATTCGATGTCGGTGATGCCCATGAAGCCGAGCATGACCTTCAAATACTCTTCGTGGCCGACGCCGGTAGCCTGGCCGACATGCAAACCACCGGAAGTCGAGACCACCACGACTTTCTTGTTACCGCACAGGCCTTCAGGGCCGGCTTCGGTGTAACGGAAGGTCTGTCCGGCGACGGCAATGCGGTCGATCCAGGCTTTCAATTGAGTCGGGATGGTGAAGTTGTACATCGGCGCGGCGATGACCACGGCGTCCGCGGCAAGGAATTCAGCCAGGGCCTGCGCGCTCAGCTCGGCTTCGTGCTGCTGCGCGGCATCGCGCAATTCAGCGGTGGTGCCGGCGGCAATCAGGGTGTTGGCGGAAAAATGGCTGATAGCATCGCTCGCCAGGTCGCGGTAAGTCACCACGGCTTGCGGCTCTGCGGCCTGCCAGGCTTCAACGACGCTGCGGCTGAGCTCACGGGAAGCCGAGTTGTCACCCAGGATGCTCGAATCGATATGCAGAAGTTTCATGTGGGATCTCCAAGTGAGGATCGCCACTGGGCGATCAAAGTGAGGACAATCCTACAGATGAAAGCAATGGATGATTAGACGGCATAAATGCGATAGTTCGTCTCACTGATAGAACAGTCGAGTGTTGACCATGCAAGACCTGAATGTTTTCCTAGGATGTAGTGGTCAACTAATCCCGGACACGACGTTAAGTTTTTCTTCGGCCCGAGCTGGCGCCAGCCCACCGTTGAATTGATGGGGTCGAATCCAGTTGTACCGATGCATCAAGAAATGGCTGATATCGCGCTGGGCCTCTTGAGCAGTTCTGTAACCCAGAGTCGGTATCCATTCGGTTTTCAAGCTGCGGAACACCCGCTCCATCGGCGCGTTGTCCCAGCAATTTCCCCGGCGACTCATGCTCTGGCGCATTCGATAACGCCACAGCCGCTGGCGAAATAAACGACTCGCATACTGCGACCCTTGATCCGAGTGAAACAGCAGGCCCTGAGGCCTTCCACGTTGCTCGTAGGCCATATCCAGTGCCTTGATAACCAACTCGGCGTCCGGCTTTTCCGACAATGCCCAGCCCACCACCCGGCGCGCGCAAAGATCCAGCACGACCGCCAGATAGTGCCATTTCCCCTGGGCCCAAATGTAGGTGATGTCGCCGCACCACACCTGGTTGGGTGCCGGGACATCGAACTCCCGATTCAAGGTGTTCGGGATATCCAGCCGTTCAATCGTCGCTCGTTTATAGGCATGAGAACCTGGTTGTTTGCTGACGAGGTCAAGCTCACGCATCAAGCTGCGCACTTTGAACCGACCGAGTTGTTCACCATCGTCACGCATCAACGAGAGAAGGCTACGGCTGCCGGCAGCACTGCGACTTTGTGAAAACAACTCGCTCACCCGGCTGCGCAACCGAAGCCGTTCGACATCAGGCGTTCGGCGCTTGAGGCGGTAGGCGTAGTAGCTTGAGCGGTTGATTTCAAACACTTTGCACAGCCAATCAACCGGCTCATGGACGCTCAGCTGATTGATCAGCGCGTACGCTCGTGATCTTCCGACATCAAGAGCGCGGTAGCCTTTTTTAATATCGATTTTTCCCGTTCAAGGCGGGCGATCCGGGCTTCCAGCTCCTGGATTTTCTGCTGTTCCGGTGTCAGCGCTTTGCTCTGCGGGGTAACGCCTTTGCGCTCCTGCTGAACCTGACTGACCCAGCGGCGTAGTGCCGACTCGCCGACGCCGAGTGAACGGCTGGCTTCGATGTAGCTGTAGTCTTGCTTGAGCACGAGGTCGGCAGCCTCGCGTTTGAATTCAGCAGAAAAGGAACGGCGTTGTTTGGTCATCTGACACCTCGATCTGGCGAGCATTCTCGCCTAAATGGGTGTCCGGTTTCATTAGACCACTACATTATTCAGCGTGAGATCTCTCACCCAACGCAGAGTATGGCCAATTGCCTTCACCGGACAAGCGACTTACTCACTCTTCTCCAGGTATTCGATGGAAGGCTTTGAGTGGGGACTGCTGGAGTGTGTGAGCGGTCATCATGTACACCCCAGCGTGAGAGTGGTCAGTACGAAATAGCGAGCCCCCTTGGCTAGCGTGACGATCAGCAGAAAACTCCAGAGCGGCTCGCGTATGACTCCGGCGGCGACCGTTAATGGATCACCAATGAGGGGCAAGCAGCAATAACCTGCACCCGTAGCGTAGGTAGGACTGCTGGGCTTTTCGAGCTTGCTCTCGCTCACGGGGAACCATCGCTTATAGCGAAACCGTTCGATGAAGCGACCTAGTAAACGGTTCAGCGCAGAGCCGAGTACGTTGCCGATGGTGGCGACTGCCAATTGCGTTGAGGGCGGCGACGTATTGATCGGAGATCAACATCCCGACCAATACAGCCTCAGACTGCATTGGCAGCAGCGGGGCGGCACCGAATACCGCCAAGAACAGACCAATATAGCTGGAGAGTCCAACCAGCCAAGCGTCGCCCTATGCGTTCAAGCCGATCCAGCCATGAATGCCCACGTAGAGGCCGACACCGATGATCAACAGGCTAGAAAGGTAAGGTGCGCGGCGGACAACAGCGCCTAGCCAAGGCCAGCGGTTGGAGGCTTGCCTTGCACCGATCGCCGCAGCTGCACCGACGGTGACCAAGGTGATCGCCAAGCCGATGCTGAAGCACAGGACGAGCATGCCACCCAATGCGACTTCTTTAACCTGGAGGCAGAGCAGTAGAACGGTAATGGCGGCAGGGCAAGGAATCAGGCCGCCAGTCAAACCGAACACGATGATCTGACCCGTAGTGACGTCTCTGTTGGTAAAGCGCTTACGAATGTCGTTGGCATGCGCACGCTCATGCGCATCCTGATAACCATCAATCGACAGTTCCAAACCTTCCAGCTCGGAATGCGCATGCCCATGATCATGCTCCTGGTACTCCAGGTCGTAATCATGGGAGTGACCTGCATGTCCCAGGCTCAGGCGAGCACTAAACTCATGAGGTTCAGGGATATCGACGGTCGACTCAAGGAAACCTTCGCGTTCGACGAACAAGAACGCTTGAGCGCTACCGTCTGGACGAGTGGTGGTCAGACGAACCTCTGACGCCGGCCAGGTAAACCCACTCAGTGCCTTCAAACGCCAGTGCGGTGGCATGCTTTCTTCGAAGATCGACAGTTCGATTCGCCCGTGCCCGGTATCGATACGATGGGTCTCATCATGATGACCGTGGTCATGCTCACCATGGTGATGATCATTACCTTGCTCGAACTTGAACATCTGCTCGCCATGCCATGTACGCCACAGCATCCACAGCGCAATCGCGATGATCAGTGCGGATGACACGAGCTGGAAGTAAGGCTCGGTAGTTTGCGCGTCCAGACCTTTACCCAGATACATGCCGCCGATGGCGACCAACCACACCACCAAGGTGTGGGAAAGTGTTGCTGCCAAGCCCAACAGCACAGCCTGTTTCACCGAGCCACGAATCGCCACGATGAAGGCTGCCATCATGGTTTTTGAATGACCTGGTTCCAGCCCATGCAAGGCGCCGAGCAAAATGGCACTCGGAAAGTACAACCAGGCGTGAGACCCACCCTGTTGCAAGAGTTCAGCAAAATTGGGCATGTCAGACCTAGAGGTACTTGGTGATTTGTTTAAACGCTTCCAGCGGTGCGCGCTCACCACCGCTCAACGCTGAGACGGTGTCTTCCAGGCAGTGATCGATGTGATCCTGGATGAGCGTTCGCTTGGCCTGACACACCGCTTTTTCTACAGCATGCAGTTGCTGAGCAATGTCGACGCAATCACGACCCTCTTCGATCATGGTGATGACGCTGCGCAGATGACCGTCAGCCCGTTTGAGGCGCTTGATGATCGCCTCGTGGCTTTGGTGGGTGTGCGGGTGACTGTGTTCGTGCTTATGCTCACTCATGACTTGAGCCTCTGCCCTCAATGAATTACGCTGGGCATCGTATCCCCCCAGGGGGGTTAGGTCAAACGCGTAGCTGTTGCAAAAAAACGAGCCAAAAGACGGTCACGATGTTCAGCAGATCCCTGACAACAACGGTGGTATTCGCGCTTGCTCTCGCCTTTTTGGCGGCTTGGGCTGGGCATACCTATACGTTGTCAGTGGCCACCAACCAGCCCGCGTGGGAGGGTACGCAAGACGCCTATCACTCCCACGACGAGGAAGAAGCGTCGCTGTCCTGCGTAAGCTGTTCAGATCACTATCATTCGCCGCTAACCCCTGACCACCAGCACGAAACACTGCAACTGACGTCCCTGTCGATCCTGGCCGAACAGCCCAAGCTAGCGATGCGGGTTGATGCCCCGAGATATGCCGTCCCCCGACCGCCAATATTTTTGATCGAGCGTCCACCTCGTCCTTCGTTCGCATTCTGACCATGGCCGCACTGCGGCCCACGATCACTGCAACGTAGGATTTGATCCATGCATTCGCACTCGATGAGCGACGTTGGCGTATTCACTGCGCCCTCGCATCGCCCGCTACTGCTGCTGTTTGTACTTATCGCCTCACTCTTTCTCGGCATGCCCGAGGCGCTGGCTCACGCGGTGGCTGAAGGTGATAAAGGCTTCATCCAGGAAAGCTCTGGCGTCATGTTGCTGCCCTTCATCTACATGGGTGCCAAGCACATGATGACGGGCTACGACCACCTGCTGTTCCTCTTCGGAGTGATTTTCTTCCTCTACCGCCTGAAGGATGTCGGCCTCTACGTCACGCTATTTGCTGTCGGGCACTCGGTCACGCTGTTGCTGGGTGTGCTCACGGAAATCAGCATCAGCTCCTACATCATCGACGCCATCATTGGTTTCTCGGTGGTGTACAAGGCGCTCGACAACCTCGGCGCGTTCCAACGTTGGTTCGGCCTTCAACCCAATACCAAGCTGGCCACGCTGGTCTTCGGCCTGCTTCATGGTTTTGGTCTGGCCACCAAGATCCAGGAATACGAAATTTCGCCCGATGGCCTGATTCCTAACCTGATTGCGTTCAATGTCGGCGTCGAGATCGGCCAGTTGCTGGCCCTCAGTGCGATTCTCATTTTGATGGGGTATTGGCGGCGCACCGGCAGTTTTTGGCGCCACGCCTATGCCGCCAACGTTGCCATGATGAGTGCCGGTTTCCTTCTGATGGGTTACCAACTAACCGGCCTGTTTGTTTCTTCGTAAGGAATTCTGACCATGTTCAATGCTCCTCTTCCAACCGCCAATGAATTGCCCAGCAGCCGCCAGTTGGTGCGCTCGACGGCCCTTGCACTGGTGACTGCCGTCGGCCTTTTGGTGACCGTTGTCATGCCATCGGAATACGCCATTGATCCAACGGGTGTAGGACGCGCTTTGGGCCTGACGCAGATGGGCGAACTGAAAATAACCCTCGCGCAAGAAGCCTCGGCGGATGCCGCTCCACCCCCAGCCGTCGCGCCAGCGCCAGCTCCGCAGATGGCGCAAGTTCAGCCTGCGGCAAAGCCGGTAGCTGAACCTGTGGTAGCCGCCCCTGTATCTAAGACCGATCAGATGACCGTCAAGCTCAAACCGGGTGAAGGGACGGAAATCAAGCTGGAGATGCTGAAGAACCGCACCGTCAGCTATCAGTGGACAACAGCTGGGGGGCCAGTGAATTACGACACCCACGGCGAGCCCTACAACGGTGAAAAGGGTTACTTCCACAGTTACACCAAAGGCAAGCAGGTCAATGGTGACAAAGGTGAGTTCACCGCCATTTTTGACGGCACTCACGGTTGGTTCTGGCGCAATCGCAGCAACAACGACGTGACTATCTCACTGAAAACGACCGGTGATTACTTGAGCGTCAAACAGTAATCCGGGAATGACCGTTCTTCTGCCACAGTGCGGGAGAACGGCCTGCTCGTACGCGTAGCTTCATCATTTTTTAAATAGGCATTCCCATGAAAACTTCCGTAACTCTGCTCCGTTCGATGCTCTTGATCTGCTTCTTCGGCCTGATGACGGCATGCAGCGGAGGCAAGAAAGAAGCCACCTCCGAGAGCGCTGATCACGGGCATTCGCACGAGTAATACGATAAAAACTAACAAAGCCGCAAATGCGGCCTCGTTTTCTTTCTTCACTCTTTATGTAACAACACCCGCGTCACCCGACGCTCTTCGACCTCGACAACGGTCATGCTCCACTCCTACCAATTGAGCTTATCTCCAATGATCGGCAAACGATCCAGCAAGCTCATGACCAACCCCGCGAGCGTCTGATAGTCATCAGTTGCTTTAGCCTGGAAGCCGATGTGTTCGCGAATCTGGCTGAGATTCAGCGCACCGTTAACTTTGATTCAAAAGCAGCTTCAGTCACTGCGACCGCTTTGCACTCAATTCACCCTTAATACACATGGACAATGAAAGGGCAGCGCCCCACAAGCTGCTAGTAAAGAACGGCAAAGATGGGTAAACATTTGAAAGGTCGATGTTGACATTGCGATTGGGCCACACCACAGGAGCCGACACCCGGCTGCATACATTGATGTGGATCAACCGCAGCACTTTGATGTGCTATATGTTGAAAAATCAAAACCCGTTAATCAGTGCCGGGGATTCTCCATGTTCTGGTTCCGCCATCGTCAACCAACGTTCATACGCCTCGCCATCGTGCTGTGGGTGTTAGCGTTTGGTCTGGCAGCGACCCAGGGATGTCTGGCACAGCCCAGCCACAATCCGGCTACAACCCATGTTTCGCTGAACACAGCGCAAGATCACGATAGCCACGACGCCCATGCCCTCGGTTGCCTTCAACACTGCGCCGATGCGGCGATAGCCGTGATTCCTTCACTCCATCTTCAAATGGTTGACCCGTCCAGTTGGACGTTTCTGTTACTGATCCCTGCATTGCTGATTTTGTATCCCGCCAACCCCTCCGCTTTTGCCTTTCTTGCATTACGGCGCCCTGCACCAGCCAGACCGCCTGCCCGCCTGATTTTCGTCCGTTTCAACGATTAAACCGACCTTCTGCGCGCCGATTACCGGCGCACTGTCTAACTGCGCCAACCTGGCGCGGCTTGGTATTACCTGCGTTGTCCTCACCCTTTGGAGATTGCCATGCATGCCTCATTGAACTTGATCCTCGCCACCCTGCTCGTGAGCAGCCCACTCATGGTCTCGGCCGCCGATGAACATCACCCGGAGCAGACGTCGACCACACCAACTCAAACAAGCGAAGCGGCCACGCCTATGCAGAACAAAGCCATGACCGAGCAAATGCAAAAAATGCAGGCGGCACACGACAAGGCAGCCGCCGCCAAGACCCCCGCCGAGCGACAGGCCGCCATGCAGGAGAGCATGAAAACGATGAAGGACAGCATGGCCATGATGCATAAAAACTGTCATGGCATGGGCATGGACGGCAACAAAGACGGCATGGAGATGGGAATGATGAACATGATGATGAAAATGATGGATCAGCAGTCGAGCATGATGAAAATGCCGATGAGCAAGTGACGCGCACAAGCCGGTAGGCAATGCAACGGCGGCTTCACCTTAGCCAATATGCCAAGGGTTAAACCGCCGCCCGTGCAACCTATACGACGTACCACTAGACAGCACTCCTCAGGAGTAAAAAACCATGACGAATTCACCATTTTCAGCTAACACCTCTCCAACATTTTGGAGGAGCAAACCCGGCATAGCGCTGGGCATGCTGCTGGTGATCGCGCTGTTCTATCTGGCCAGAGAACACTACGGCCATATGTTAGGCCTACTGCCTTATATGATTTTGCTGTTGTGCCCGCTGATGCATTTTTTCGGACACCACCACGGCGGTCACAGTCATCACGGAAAAACCTCAGACTCAACCAAGGATGCGAACAGGAGTTAGCTCATGCACAACCCTGAGCTTCGTCAAGAGCACAACCCAATGCGACAGCCTGAGCCTCAACCAGTCGGCTCCCTTGAGCGTGAGTTCGGCGTCGGTAGTATTCAACGCTTTGCGCCTGCACCGCGTTTCGATTGTTTGAGCGATAGAGTCTGCTTGACCTTACTACCATGGCAAGGTTGAGGATAAAGCCAAGGCCACACGAATCCGCATACCTCAGTCTTTCTACGATCATTTTTTTGTGAGGAGTCATCGATGAAAACCGTTGAACTGCAAGTCCAGGGCATGAGCTGTGGTTCATGCGTCAAACATGTCACCGAAGCGCTGCGCCCACTTGAAGGCGTCAGTGAAGTGGCAGTGGATCTACAATCCGGACGGGTGAAGGTCAGCGGCGATTCGGACAGCCATGCGCTGCTAGCAGCCCTGCAGGACGCGGGCTATCCAGCACAGCTGGCGACAGCGGAAACCGTAGCAAGTAAGAAAACCTCTGGTTGTGGCGGGAACGGCGGCGGTTGCTGCTGTCGGTAAGCGCTATTTTTAAACTGGAGAACTCCCATGAATACCAGACTGCTTATCGCTGTGTTCACGACCCTACTCATGACCGGAGCGGCACAAGCCGCTGAAGTCATCGACGTTTACCGCGATCCGAACTGCGGCTGTTGCAAGGACTGGATAAAGTATCTTGAAGCCAATGGCTTCAGCGTGCGCGACCATGTCGAGCCCAACATGAGCGAAGTCAAACAGCGCCTCGGAGTCGCTCCGCGCTTGGCCTCCTGTCATACCGCGATGATTGACGGAAAATTCGTCGAAGGGCATGTGCCGGTAGCACAGATTCACGACCTGAAGAATCACCCCGACCTCGTCGGAGTTGCGGTGCCGGGCATGCCAACTGGTTCGCCTGGAATGGAGTACGGCCAAACCAAACAGCCGTATCAGGTGATAGGTCAGACCCAATCGGGTACCGATCAAGTAGTCGCCGATTATCCTGGAAATTGATGACTACGTTCAGGGCTAACCAGACACGGCCTATCACAACATGACAAATCTATGAGTGCTGCTCAATCGCAGCGCAAGCCCGATTGCCTTTGCCAACCTGACCGAAATGTAATCATACGCGGCCCAATGATGTGACATCTTGCTTGAAAAATGGCGGCTGGCACCGAATCTCTGAAGCGAGCCCTGGTCGCACTGTGGCAGCGGATCCGTATCTGCCTGGATTCTGACTTATTGGGCACCCCTCCATGCATTCCAGAACATCAAGACGAACTTTCGTGAAAGCCCTGGCCGCAGGTGGGGTACTCGCAGGCTTTGGACTGTGGCGCAGCCCGGTGTGGGCGATTACCAGCCGGGGCCAGCCGAATGTGCTTGCCGGTTCTGACTTCGATCTTTCCATCGGTGAGATGGGAGTGAACTTTACGGGCACTCCGCGCACTGCGATGACAATCAATGGCAGTCTCCCAGGGCCGTTGCTGCGCTGGCGCGAAGGCGATACGGTAACCCTGCGGGTCAGGAACCGGCTCAAGGAAAACACCTCGATCCATTGGCACGGCATCATTCTGCCGGTGAATATGGACGGTGTTCCAGGCCTGAGCTTCCACGGAATAGAGCCAGATGGCCTGTACGTGTACTCGTTCAAGATTAAACAGAACGGCACGTACTGGTATCACAGTCATTCCGGGTTTCAGGAGCAGGTCGGTGTCTATGGGCCTCTAGTCATTGATGCAAAAGACCCCGAACCCTTCAGCTACGACAGCGACTATGTGGTGATGCTGTCCGACTGGACTGATGAAGACCCCGAACGGGTCATGAAAAAGCTCAAGAAACAATCCAGTTACTACAACCTGCACAAGCGCACCGTCGGCGACTTCGTTGATGACGTCAGCAAGAACGGTTGGTCTGCCACAGTCGCGGATCGGAAAATGTGGGCTGAAATGAAGATGAACCCCACGGATCTTGCCGACGTTAGCGGCGCCACCTACACCTACTTGCTCAATGGGCAGGCTCCCGACAGCAACTGGACAGGCATTTTCAGGCCCGGCGAACGGCTGCGCCTGAGGTTCATCAATGGCTCGGCGATGAGCTACTTTGACGTGCGCATTCCTGGACTGAAGATGACTGTCGTCGCGGCAGACGGGCAGTACGTGAAGCCAGTCAGTGTTGATGAGTTCCGCATCGCCGTGGCCGAAACCTTTGATGTGATCGTCGAACCCACCGAAAACGCGTACACCCTGTTTGCCCAGTCGATGGATCGCACAGGTTTCGCGAGAGGAACGCTGGCCGTACATGAAGGGCTTTCAGCCCCTGTACCGCCCCTGGATCCCCGTCCCTTGATCACTATGAGCGACATGGGCATGGGCGATATGGGCGGCATGGATCACGGCGATATGAATGGCATGACCCAGGATTCGATGCAAGGCATGGAGGGTATGGATCACAGCCAGATGGCGGCCGGTGACTCCATTCAGAGAATGACGGGCATGGCTGACAGTTCGACTCAGAGCATGGATCACAGCCAGATGCCAGGCATGTCTGCCCACTCGATGCAGGGCATGAACGGCATGGATTCGATGGAGCTCCACCCGGCCTCAGAAGCAAATAACCCACTGGTCGACATGCAGGCGATGAGCCCCACGCCGAAGCTTAACGATCCAGGCATGGGATTGAGAAACAACGGTCGCCGGGTACTGACCTACGCAGACCTCAAGAGTACCTTCCAGGATCCCGATGGCCGGGAACCAAGCCGCACCATCACACTTCACCTGACCGGACACATGGAAAAGTTCTCGTGGTCTTTTGACGGCGTCAAATTCGCGGATGCCGAGCCGCTTCGTCTCAAGTATGGAGAGCGCATTCGAGTGACTCTAGTGAACGACACCATGATGATGCACCCCATTCACCTGCATGGCATGTGGAGTGATCTGGAGGACGAAAACGGTGATTTCATGGTTCGTAAACACACCATCGACATGCCGCCGGGCACCAAACGCAGTTACCGCGTGACCGCCGATGCTCTTGGGCGATGGGCGTACCACTGCCACCTGATGTACCACATGGAAATGGGCATGTTCCGCGAAGTCCGTGTGCAAGAGTAGGAGAATGGCATGAACATCGTCGACAAATCCGCTAAACCGTTATTCACCAGCCTGGCGATCCTGGGTTTGGGTGTGATGCCGCTTGCACTTGCCTATGGGCAGACCGAGCCGATGCAAGGCATGGACGGCAGCCAGATGCAGGGTATGGATCACTCCCAGATGCAGAGCATGGATGACGGGCAGATGCAGGGCATGAAACCCACCGCGTCCCAACAAAGCCATACACCGATCCCAGCACTCACCGACGCGGATCGCGCGGCGGTGTTTGAAAGCCATGCCGGCCACCAGATGCACGACCGCTCGATCAACTCGTTTTTCCTGATCGATCAACTCGAATGGCAAGACGCGGATAAGGGCAGCGCGCTGAGTTGGGAGGCGAACGGCTGGATTGGTACCGATATTGATCGCCTCTGGCTACGCTCTGAGGGCGAGCGAACCAACGGCGTCACTGAAAGCGCCGAAGTTCAGGCTCTATGGGGACACGCCTTCAGCCCTTGGTGGGATGTTGTAAGCGGCGTGCGGCAAGACTTCAAACCCGGAGCCCCCCAGACCTGGGCCGCGTTGGGACTGCAGGGTATGGCGCTCTATGATTTTGAAACACAAGCAACCGCCTACCTCGGCGAGGGAGGCCAAAGCGCACTAAGACTCAAGGGTGACTACGATATTTTGCTGACCAACCGCTTGATATTGCAGCCCACTGCTGAAATGAACCTCTATGGCAAAAACGACCCTCAACGGGCCACCGGCTCCGGGCTGTCGGACACCGAGGTCGGCCTGAGACTGCGTTATGAAATACGCCGCGAATTCGCACCTTATGTCGGTGTGACCTGGAACCGCTCCTACGGAAAAACTGCGGATTACGCCCTTGAAGACGGCGAAGACCGCAGCGAGACGCGTTTTGTCGCCGGTGTGCGAATGTGGTTCTAAACCTGACCGATACGTACACCCCAAATCCATTCTAACAATAGCCACCCCACCCACGGCCCAGGCCGTCCGGAGCCTTGCATGTCATCTCTTAAAACCCTCAGCGTTATCGCGGCACTCAGCGCAGGTCTGTTGTTGAGCGCTGCCGCTCAGGCGCATCCGAAACTGCTGTCGTCTATACCGGCCGAAGGCGCCACGGTGGCGGCACCGGCAAAAATCGAACTGAACTTCTCGGAAAAACTCACCACCCAGTTTTCCGGCGCGAAACTAATCATGACCGAGATGTCGGGCATGGCGCACTCCCCCATGAGCGTCAAAGCCAGCGTTGCGGGCAGCGCCGATCCGAAAGTGATGGTCATCACCCCGGCAGCACCGCTCACTCCAGGCACCTACAAGGTCGAGTGGAGGGCGGTCTCTTCCGATACCCACCCGATCACAGGCACCGTGACCTTTAAAGTCAACTGATCCATGGGCGAATCAATCAACATAGTCCTTCGCTTCGCGCTGTACATCGACCTGATGTTGCTCTTCGGCTTGGCACTGTTCGGTATCTATAGCCTCGGAGGAAAAGAAAGGACTGGCGGAGCCGTTTTGAATTTTGAGTCGCTTTTGGCTGGCACTGCAGTTACCGGCGTTCTGCTGTCGATGGCAGCGATGCTGCAAATGGCCAAGACGATGAGTGGCGTATCCAGTTTCATGGAGCTTCATCATCATATTTTCCAGATGATGCTGATGGGGACTGATGTCGGGCTGACCTGGATGGTTCGAATAGTCTCGTTGACAATGGCGAGCATAGCGGCCGCACTCAACAGACGAGCCCCTACCTTCAGCCTCTGGACGGTCACGATATGCGGCGCGGTCGCTCTGGCTACTTTGGCCTGGACAGGACATGGCGCTATGGATGAAGGTTCTCGTCGTTACCTGCATTTCACAAGCGATATTGTTCATCTTCTGGGTGCAGGCAGCTGGCTGGGCGCTCTCGCCGCGTTTGCGCTTTTGTTGCGCTCAAACAAGCTCACAGGAGATCTGCAGATCCGATTGCTGGCTCGAACGCTGACTGGTTTCGAATCAGCGGGGGCGCTCATCGTCGCAACCCTGGCAATCACCGGAATAGTCAACTATCTGCTGGTTGTCGGGCCGGCATTCGAGACGTTGACAACCAGCACTTACGGGGCCCTGCTGTCTTTAAAGGTCTTCTTGTTTGCTGGGATGCTGATGTTTGCGGCGTTGAACCGCTTTCACCTAAGCCCACTGCTCGAGCGATCCATTCAGACAGGTACTCACACAGTCGCCATCAACGCCTTGAGGCGCAGCATGACTCTGGAGTTGTCAGTTGCGGTGATCATTATGGGCCTGGTTGCCTGGCTCGGCACCCTCAGCCCAGAGATGGAGATGTCAGCTGAGTAGACCGTAAAGCGAATGCAGGCAGTGCTTTCAATACTCTATTTGAACGAGTACATCCGCGCTGAATCAGCTGTAGAAATTACATTCTTGTCAGCTTGTATTGGGGCACTGGTTTTGGCTGCACACTGCTGCAATACGACACGTGGAACCTGCCGTCATGAAACTCTTGGTAGCTGAAGACGAACCAAAGACCGGAATTTACTTGCAGCAAGGCCTCACTGAGGCCGGCTTCAGTGTTGACCGAGTCATAACAGGGAGCGACGCTCTTCAACACGTCCTGGAGAAATCCTATGACCTTCTCATCCTTGATGTGATGATGCCCGGTCTCAATGGCTGGGACGTCCTGAGAAAGATCCGGGCCGCAGGCAAAAACATGCCGGTGTTGTTCCTCACTGCTCGCGATAGCGTAGAAGACCGAGTTAAAGGGTTGGATCTTGGTGCTGATGACTACATGGTCAAACCCTTTGCGTTCTCCGAACTGCTTGCTAGAGTCCGGATCTTGCTGCGCAGAGCACACCCTCTCTCCAGTCAGACCCATCTAAAAATCGGAGATCTTGAGCTTGACCTACTCAAGCATCAGGCGCTTCGAGGAGGGAAACGGATTGACCTCACGGCGAAAGAGTTTTCGTTATTGGAATTCATGCTCCAGCGCCGTGGTGAAGTTCTGCCGAAATCCCTCATCGCGTCGCAGGTTTGGGGGATGAGCTTTGAATGTGGCACCAATGTCATCGAAGTTGCAGTGCGTAGGCTACGGGCGAAAATTGATGACGGTTTTGAACCCAAATTGATTCACACCTCACGTGGCATGGGTTACATGATCGACTGAATCCCCGCCGGTTTCCCCCAGCGAATCCAAGCCTGCCAAGTCGCTTTCGATTTGGCCTAGATGATGTCCGCAGACACTTCTTCCAGCTGATGAGCATTTCGGGGCGTCAATCATTACGTATCTGTAATTGTGGCATTGCCGGCTCTTGCTGCCCTCCTGACCCTTGATGAGCGTTGCAGGTTGAACGGAGGCCCCTCGCCACTCCTACTCGGGCCCAACGTGAGCGGGTAGTAGCCTAGTAAAAATCGCTCTGAAAATCATTCTTGAACTCCCGTTAAAGAGCCTCAGTCAAAACTTGGTGGCTCCCTTGCCCCTGAGAAGTAAAAAATGAATAAAAAAGAACTCAAAGGCAAGCCTCCGGCTGTTACCCATCGTTCGTGGATAAAAAAACTAGGGCCCGGCCTGATCACAGGCGCGGCGGATGATGATCCAAGCGGTATCGCGACCTATTCGCAAGCTGGCGCGCAATTTGGCTTGAATACACTCTGGACTTTGTTTTTCACCTTCCCCCTGATGGTCAGCATACAGATCATCAGCGCCAAAATAGGCCGAGTCAGCGGGCACGGGCTGTCTTCGAATATCCGCCGCCATTACCCCAGGCCTTTTTTATATGGCATCGTCGCCCTATTGATGTTTGCCAATACCATCAATATTGCAGCAGACATCGCAGCGATGGGGGCGGCGTTGAAGCTGTTGATAGGCGGATCGTCTCAATTCTATGCAGTCGGCTTTGGTCTGGTTTCTCTGCTTCTGCAGGTGTTCATCCCGTATAAACGCTATGTGCGGGTACTCAAGTGGCTGACACTCGTATTGCTGGCTTATGTGGGCATTATGTTTGCCGTGCACATTCCATGGGGGCAGGTCGTTCGCCAGACTGTATGGCCTAACATGTCCTGGAAGCCGGAGTATATAACAATGGTGGTTGCCATTTTTGGCACAACCATCAGCCCCTATCTCTTTTTCTGGCAAGCATCACAGGAAGTTGAAGACATGGAAGCTGACCCCAAGGCGCAGACGCTGATTGATGCGCCAGACCAAGCGCGAGCCAACTTTACTCGCATCAAACTTGACACAATAGTGGGTATGGGTATTTCTAACATCATTGCGTTTTTTATTATGTTGACCACAGCTGTCACGTTAAATATGCATGGCATCACAGATATTCAAACGTCCGCACAGGCGGCGGGTGCGTTACGACCGATTGCGGGGGAGTTTGCATTTTGGTTGTTCAGCGCAGGCATCATTGGCACGGGCATGTTAGCGGTTCCAGTGCTGGCAGGCTCTGCTGCTTATGCAGTGGCCGGAACATTTGAATGGAGCAATAGCCTGGCGGCCAAGCCGCAAGCAAACAAAGCGTTTTATAGCATTATCACGGCGGCAACATTATTGGGTGTATTGATCTGCTTTGCTCCGATTGACCCCATTAAAGCTTTGCTTTGGAGTGCAGTCATCAATGGCGTGATCGCAGTGCCAATCATGTTCATCATGATGTTGATGGCATCGCACAAGGACATAATGGGCTCTTTCGTCATTCGCCCCAGGCTGAGGGTATTGGGCTGGAGCTGTACGATAGCAATGGCTTTTGTCGTGATCGGTATGTTCTGGGGCATGTTTTAAGCGTAGAGCATCTTTCTGAAATTTAGTCGGTCGCTTCAGTCATGGCCAGCGGCTGGTTCCCCAGGAGATCCTCGGCTTGGGGTGTAATCCGAAGCTGTCAGCCCCGGACGGTCGCGCGACCGCTCTCGCACTGCTCAGTGACCCAGATGTACGCGTTCCACCACCCATACCTTGCGTAACTACGCGGACGTCCACTTATGCACCTCTACCGATCCATTGCGAGTCTTACGTGAGTATCACGCATCAGCGTGGAGGAGATAACCAGACGCCTTTGCCGGACGCATACCGTACTCAGGAAGTCATCGTCAGCTAAGCTCTGGAATATGCTAGTTCCTGCTTGTGGAGACCAAATGAATACGTTGGGTGTGCGACTAAAAGAAGAAAGAAGAAGACTAGGGCTGTCTCAAGTCGACCTGGGTGCGATTGGTGGCATTGAAGCCAACGCTCAAGGTTTGTATGAGCGGGGGAAGCGCTTTCCAAACGCGACCTACCTCTCTTTGATCGCAGCTGCCGGCGTAGATATCCTGTTCGTGGTGACTGGTGAACGGAAAATCAGATCCACCGAAGGTATGACTGCACCGGAAACCAAGGTTTTGGATGAGCTGGACAGTTTGCCCGAGGACGTTCAGGACGATATCAAGCACTTGATAACTACGCTGCACGACTCCGATGAGAAAGAGAGTGAGCAACGGTAAGAGTAGGCAAAGTCTCTCTGCCATCGTACTGAAAGTTCACCGCGTAAAAAGAAACGAAGGGTCAGGCTGTTCTTTCTCAGGATGGGAACATTCAGGCAATAGTTTTTTGGTATGTTCGGCATCGCGCCATCATCCCTTGCAGTGGAATGAAGGCATGGAGCCCGCAGGGGACACGGGCCAAACCCGCGAAGCGTTCAGGGTCGACGTGGCGGTGGGAAATGTGTGGAATCAGGGGCAAGCTGTCCTGCCAATTGAGTGAAGTGACGGCACCGGCTAACTCAGTATTCGCTGATGATATTCATGCATTCCAGCCGTGAGCGATTCCGCATCGAGCCGCAAACGCTCGACCTCCCCGGCCGACTTCACGCCTTTCGCTTCGTTGTATCGGAGCAGTGCTTGCAGCGCCCGCTGCATTAACGGCTCCCCCGCCGCCATCTTCTCGCTAAGGTCTTTCATACATTCTCGAATGTTGATCATTTAGGCAGGGCGGTACAGGCAACGTCGCACTACCGCCTCATCCCGGCACTGCGCCAGCAACCGGTCAGCTTCGCGCTTCGTTGTCGGACTCCACAAATGCCATCCTGCTTATGGAGCTATCTTGCGAAAGACCAGCCCGGATGTGAGCAGTTCGAAATAAAACCATCCGTCAGCCTACAGCGAGTATCTACTGGTCGAATGCGGGTATCTGGCGACTGCAGATGCTCGATGGCCGGCGCTGGTTCGTGGTTGATCAGCCATGGCTTGATGCTCTCGTACTGCTCTGGTCGACTACCAGATCGCGGATGACCGTCTCGCAATCCTCCCTTCGAGGGCAGTGAAGGTAGGGAGCCCGGGGAAAAAACTGGCCAATCGCCACATCGCCACCTAGTACAAATAGGTTCAATTTTGTACAAAATAATTTCATTCCACTGTGTCACTATGGTCAGGAACGATGACCAATACGGAGAGATTTTCGTTGTTGGTGCCTGACCTGAAGAATGCCAGGCCTGCCAGAAGAAAGTGAGAGCAGGTTGAGTCCCAAAAATAACAACAGGTCAATCAAGAGGATATTGCAATGAACGACACGCGGGTGTCCCATCAACCCATAGCCTGTCTGAACCTGGCTCTTGAACGTAACAACCAGCTTTTCAGCGAAGCACATAGCTTGAACTGCGCCGCCCTGGAGTTTCTTGATCGGCCCTACCTGGATGCGGAAGTTTTCAGCCAGTACCAGGAAAAACGACGATATGCCGATCTTAAATACCATGACGCCATCGAGCACTTGCGATTGCTCATGACCGAATACCACGCCCCTCCCGACTCGCCCGACAACATGAGGCCGCCGACTTCGCTTGAGCGGTAAAGGATGTCTGGTTTAACAGGTAGTTGGGATCGTCATGTATAGAATGAGTTCGGGTTATGCCAGCGTGCTGGCGAATACGCTTTCGGGCCAGGGACTGGATGTCGCCAGTCTGTGCCAGGAAGCTGGAGTGGATATAAACCTCGCGGACACACTAGGAACATTCTGCGAGCGAAGCGCTATGTATCATCTGTGGGATCTGGCGGCTCAGACCTCCGGCGATCCGAACATTGGTTTGAAGGCCTACGGGAATTTCCATCCCGGCATTTTTCAGATCGTCGGCTACGCCATGATGTCCAGCTTGAACCTGAAAAAGGCCCTCGAAAGACTTGTTCGTTTCAGTCCGTTGATCGGCACCGGATTCAGCCTGTTTTTTGTCCAGGAGCAACAGCATTTCTGCCTGGCCGCGCTCGATCATCAGCAACGCGGTTCGGTCAAGCCTCGGCAGTACACCGATGCCAGCCTTGCTTCGCTGCTGGGTTTCTGCCGCTGGCTGAGCGGTGGCAAATCGCCACAACCGCTGAGTGTGGAGTTCAGCTATCCCCAACCTGAAGACATCTCCGAGCATCAACAGCTGTTTGGCTGTGAGCTGCGTTTCGGGGCGGCCTATGACAGCATTCTGTTCGATGGCCAGGAGCTTCTACGTCCGTTGGGCATGGCCAATGAGAAGTTGGCCACGCTTCATGCCAGCTTTGCCGAAGCTCAGCTGGAGCTGTTGTACGGCTTCACCATCGTGTGCAGGATTCGTGCGCTGATCACCGAGCGCCTGAGTCAGGGGCAAGGAGGCCAGTGTGATATGGAATCGATTGCGGCCGCGCTGAACCTCAGCAAGCGAACGCTGCAACGGGCACTCGAGAAGGATGGCACGCAATTCAAGGATGTCCTTAACGATATGCGTCGGCAGTTGGCCGACTTCTACCTGCGGCATTCCCGTTTCAACATGAAGCATGTGACTGACCTGCTCGGCTTCCACGACCACAGCAGTTTCCACAAGGCCTGCACCCGCTGGTTCGGCATGACCCCGGGTCAGTATCGAGCCAACGAATCGGCGCTTGAGACCAGGGCAACCCAGATCCGTCTAGCCGGCTAAGGAATGCTTGCGTTACACCTTGGGCAGCGTCCAGCCGGCGTCGGTTGCAGCACCTCAAGTTCGGCTTCGATAGCTGTGTCGATCAGGTCATCGAGCAAGCTGGCTTGAGCGGACTCTCGGGCATCCTTCAGATTCGCAGTCGCCCACGACACCCTTGCCTTCGGCTAACACTTCCCCTTGCCGGGTGATACCCCATTCAGGATAGGTCGGCACGCCGGCCAAACGCAAAGTTGCATGTCCCCCTCAACTGTTTATCGCTAGCTATCGCCTCGCCGACTCCCATGTAGCTTCGCCATTGGCCCAAGCGAACTCTTGCCAGCATAAAACCCTCAAGCTCGAATTAGCTCAGTCGTTCGGTGTGTAGGGTGTACCATCCAAGCTAATCGCATCCACGAAGGGACGTATGTCCATGGAAAGCGACGAGAGCCGTAGGATCGCGGTATCGACTGCTCGGCGAACTGGGGAAGCCCCTAGCTCAGATGAAGTCGCCAACGCGATCGTGGCCACCCTGAAAGATGTTTACCTGGTTCTCACCCCTATCCTTGGCTTGGGAGGGGTTGCTGCGCTCTACAGACGTAGCCTGCATCTGTGTTCCTCGCGTCACAAATGCCTTTGCAACTTTGATGAAACCTCAGATCCCGATTTTGCCTGGCTGAGATCTCTGCTCGCGGAGCAAAGCAGCGACACCGCCACACTCTATGGCGACGATTTGTTGAAGACCTTCAACGACCTACTGTCATCGCTCATCGGATCTTCTCTTTCCGAGCGCTTGCTTCGCTCCGTGTGGGAGAATTCTTTAAGCGGCACCTCATCGCAGGATACTTCGCCATGACCCCCAAAGTGACAATCAACCGCTTGGCCACCGGAGTGCCAGGACTGGACGAGGTGCTTGGCGGAGGATTGCCGGAGTTTTCGTTCAACTTGATCGCCGGGCCTCCAGGTTGCGGGAAGACCACCCTGGCCCATCAGATGATGTTCGCCCTCGCCACGCCTGAACGCCCGGCGCTGTTCTTTACCGTGTTGGGCGAGCCGCCCCTGAAAATGCTGCGTTACCAGCAGCAATTCGACTTTTTCGACAGCGAAGCGATCAACCATTCGATCCGCTATATCAACCTGTCTGACGACACGCTGACGGGCGATCTGGATGAAGTGCTGCGGCGCATCGTCGCCGAGGTCGAGGCCCACGCCCCGTCGCTGGTGTTCGTCGACTCGTTTCGTTCGGTGGTGCTGGCGAGCCAGACTCAAGCCAATCCGAACAACAATTTGCCGCAGTTCGTTCAGCAACTGGGCATGTTGATGACCACGTGGCAGGCAACGACCTTCCTGATTGGCGAATACTTCACCGAGACCGACACCAATCCGATTTTCACCGTGGCCGACGGCCTGATCTGGCTGCGCCAGAGCGTGCAGCGCAACTCCATGGTGCGCAAAATAGAGATCATGAAGATGCGCGGCCAACCGACGCTACCTGGCTTGCACTCTTTTCGTATCAGTAACGCGGGTATCAAGATATACGCCCCTGCAGCCAACCAGATCAA
Organism: Pseudomonas sp. LBUM1658; assembly: GCF_059716055.1. Lineage (NCBI taxonomy): Bacteria > Pseudomonadati > Pseudomonadota > Gammaproteobacteria > Pseudomonadales > Pseudomonadaceae > Pseudomonas > Pseudomonas sp. LBUM1658. The sequence continues at coordinate 3,149,854 of NZ_CP166798.1, read as the reverse complement.
CGCGAGCAAACCCTTTGAGAAGTTGTCTGCACTCGATTCGCGCCTGTCGATAGGAGTGCCAGACTTAGACGAAATGCTCGGGGGGGGCTTGCCACGCGGTTATTCACTCTTGGTGGCGGGGCCATCTGGATCTGGAAAAAGTATCCTCGCAACAACCTTCCTCGCGGAAGGGGCCCGGTTAGGAGAAACCGGTGTCATAGCGGTGTTCGAGCAGCGCCCGGATCACTCGCAAAACGCCACGCTAGCGAACCTGATCAAAACTGGCCAGGTGGGTCTGGTAGACAGTCGTTCACCAGATTTGTCGATCGAGGAGATTGTCCACAAGCTTCTTCAAGAGATCGAGCGCCTTGGCGCCAGCCGCGTGGTCATCGACTCTCTGTCGGGTTTCGAATTGTTGTTGGCTCCGACTTTCCGAGAAGATTTCCGTGAGTCGCTTTCATGCCTGGTCAGCTCTTTGACCAGTTCAGGTGTCACCGTACTGATGACTTCGGAGCTTGAGGATCGCTATACCGACCTTCGTTTCAGCCCCTATGGCACAGCATTTTTAACCGACGCGATCATTGTGCAGCGTTACATAGAAGTCGATAGTCGATTACTGCGGATCCTAGCGGTGGTAAAAGTTCGTGCCAGCGCCCATTCCGATCAGTTACGTCTGTACCGTATCGACGCTCAAGGCATTCGTATAGGCGGGATGCTCGCGGATCAAGAAGGACTACTGGGTGGCAGACCGACTCAGAAAAAGCCCCAAAGACCGATACAGCAGTCTGAAACGGGTAATCGTGAGCCCACCCTGTGAGCGGGGTGACTGGCAACGACAAGCAAGCTCTGTCCATCGTCAACAGCGAGCTGGCTCTCCTTATTCGACGAACTCACGAGGCTCGCGTAAAGCTCGCAGCATTGGAACAACAGGTGCTGAATACTGAGCACAATGTGTTGCAAAACCATCAGTCTGGCCAGCTGATAGAAGCCAATGAGCACCTGGTGCTGTCACTTTTAGAGGCGCAATCCAGTGTCGAGCAAGCGGCCAAGGCATTACGCGAGGTTTCTCTCGCGGCTCAACTCGACGTGTTGACCGGCCTTCCCAATCGCAGACTGCTGTTGGGGCGTTTAGCGCAAGCCATCGACCAAGCAAAGCAGGGCCGTGACTGCCTGGCCGTACTTTTTTTGGATCTGAATGATTTCAAACTGATCAACGATACGCTTGGGCACGCAGTCGGCGATGAGATGCTTAAAGAAACAGCGCTACGTTTGAGTAGCGTGGTGCAAGAAGAAGATACCGTGGGGCGCTACGGTGGCGATGAGTTCATTATCCTGCTGGGTGGCGCTCTAACGCGCGCCGATGTATTGGGTATCTGCGATAAAATCGTCACGGTGCTTGGCACGCCACGTCTTATAGGTAAACACGTGCTACGTCTGACGACCAGCATTGGTATTAGCCTTTACCCTGAAGATGGCGACGCCCCTCATACTCTGATCGACTGCGCCGACGCGGCGATGTACCGAGCAAAGCGTTATGGTCTCGGTATAGCGTTCCACAGCGACGTCTCACCTACCGAGGCGACTTCTACGCCCCCGATTTCCCTCTCACTGAAAAGTCCGATCGCTCACTACCACATTGCCCAGGAGGAATACGGACGAAGGCATGCTCAATTGCGAGAGGCCAATCAGCAGTTGGTGCTAGCGGCAATCAATGCTCAGCAATTGCAGACCGCAGCGGAACAAGCCCACGAGAAGCAGAAAGCCATCTTGGCGATGGTTGCGCACGAATTGCGTAACCCGCTGACACCGTTAACCATGGTGGCAGGGATGCTGGTGCGTTCCCCCTCGGAAAGACTCCCGAGCATCCAGGAGATTATCGAACGCCAGGTCAGTCAAATTTCCCGCCTAATCGACGACCTCCTGGATGTGTCGCGCGTCGAAACCGGGAAACTCAGGCTGGATATCCAACCTACCGACATGACGGAAATTATCGATCACGCGGTCAGTGTCTGTCGTTCCGCGATGGATTTGCGCTTGCAGCTATTTGTCGTGCACATGCCGGGCTGTCCGCTCATGGTCAATGGCGATTCCATCCGACTGACTCAGGTTTTGTGCAACCTGCTGGGCAATGCATCCAAATACACGCCGGACGGTGGCTCGATAGAACTGAATGTGAGCGCCAGTGCCGATGTCATTACCATGACTTTTTCTGACAACGGCATAGGCATCAGCGCCGAGGTGCTAGCTTTTATTTTCGACCCCTTCGTACAAGATACGCACGCCGTCGGCTTCAATGGCGCAGGTCTGGGCATCGGACTGACCGTAGTGCGCGAGCTGGTTGAAGGGCATCAGGGCAAGGTGAGCGTAAACAGCGCCGGCCGTGGACTCGGCAGCAAGTTCGTCGTCACACTGCCCTCGATCATCCTAAAAAACTGAACGAGGTAACTCTCCAAGCTTCGTAAGCGAGTAGTACCAATTGCTTCTACCTTGAATGCCGGATAGCACGATGTCCATCGAAGACAATTGCATTTTTCTAAGGACTCTGATCGATCAACTCTCTTTGGAGGAGCCTTCAGACTCGAAAAATCTCGGGGAAGATCATGATCAAGTTCTTCTTGGGTTAAGAGACCTCTTTGACTTGCAGATGATTACAGGACTGTTTATCTATGGAGCACAGGGTGATCCGATTGGATTGCTCCTGACATCAGGCACCCGAATGCTGCTTACTCGACGGGGGGCCTTGTTTAAACGTTGACGCTAATGGGTATTTTTGGCCGAGGGAACGAAAGCAGAAACTCAGGGCGATTATGTCGAAGCATCGCCCCTTGGATCACCCAATTTTGTATAAGGCCATTATTCTTTAAAGCAGGTCAGTCAAATTGGCGATAAGACTCATGTGTTTTCCACTGGCTTTGGCGACATAGAGGGCCACTTCAACCAATGTCCCTTCCTCAAGCTGAAGTTTGATCAAACACGAGGGTAACTGCGCGATACCACATCCCGCCAATACCGCAGTCACCTGCCCCTCGCCATCGCCCACCACGAACCTGGCAGCCATGACCCTGCGTTCAGTCTCGCCGGGGCGGCTTTTCGAAAAACGCCAAGGGCTGACCGTGCCCTCCGCCCGGCCTTAAGCGATGCACTGGTGATGCTCCAGATCGCGATCAGTCACTGGCTCGCCATACTTGCTCACATACGCGGGCGAGGCGCAGAAGATATGCCGCTCACTGCCCAGGTAGCGATGCCCCAATCCGAACGAACTTGGTTTTAATATCGGCCGCTTGGAGAGGGTCAATCCCTACGATTTGGGAAATATCCCGGTAGAGGATGGCGGCCATGGAATCAACCTGACACGTAGTCCCAAACAGCATGGATTTGCCTCTCTGTCTGCGTCTCAAGCACCTGGATTTGTGATTTGGATATAGACCGCCCAGATGCCAAGCAATATCCAGAACGTCGCGAAGATCCAAGGTGTACGAACCGAAAACAGCAACGCCTTTCGGTACCCCCTGTGCGTGGACTCTCGCTCACAAAACAAAGGCGATTCATCATATGCCAACCCAATCAAAGGCTCGCTACGCAATAGCTCGCTTTGCTTGAAATGCCAGTGGTCGATAATGTCGTATGCCGCACGAATACCAGGCCAAGCATTCAGCGAACTTAGCACTCCAAGCAACGCAAGAAACGGTGGTACCACCAGCGTGAACAACTTGCCCCATTCAGGGTTGAGATTGGCCATACAAGAGGCAAATGCGATGACCAAAAAGGACTGGGACGCCAGATAGGCGTCAGTTCGATTGGCCAAGATGCTGGTCTCGTACTGAATCTCCCTTCGGTAAAAATCCAAGCGCTCCTTTGGAGACCCGAACATCTTGGCATTGTGCTCGCTGAGTGCGGCGTCGCCTATCTGGGAAGTCAAAATTCTCGGCAAGGTGGGCTCATCCTGATCAAATATGTGAAGCTCCGGCTTTCAAACCTTTGCTGTGTTCGGGCGATGACGGCCCCTTGGTGATGCTTCTCGGCCAGGCGATACCCCATAAGCCCAGGCCCAGCGGTGGTAACAGCAAGATGATCGCCGTCCACATGCCCTTGCTGGCTGAAGAGTTTTCGCTTCTCAGAATACTGTTGAGGGCCCATAGATCCAACAACAGCAGAATCACTCATATAGGCTTAGGCCTGGAGGTAGCTCTGGGGTTCATTGAATTTGATAGTCGGCTAGAGTTCACCGATCAGCACTCAATTTCTGCCGACTCACAGCTCTACCAAACCAATCAGTTTCTCTACTTTCTCAAGGCTCGGGAGGATTTATTGCGAGCTAGTTATGCCCGGATATTGGGCTTCGCAGAGCAGGTGAGCGTTGAAGCCTGCGAGTCCCTTATCGAAGAGGTCGATACGGAAAAAAAGCCCTAATCTCGTCGACCCACATTCCGCAAGCGCGAGACGGCTCCATGTTCCTGCCCACGTTAGGACGTGACGGCTGGTTCACCGTGGGACGCAAAGGTGACGAGAAAAAAATACATGGCTATGGAAATGCGCTGGTCTATTTGGCTAGCCTGCCAACGGCCTATTGGCGTCGACCAAATGAAAAAGGAAACTGGGGAATTGTGGCAGGGGTAGTTTGGGTGATGAGTTGACGCGATGCGACCACGGGCTAGCACTTCTCTGCGTATTTATCGGAGTTGAAATGCGGGCCAAGCAATGTTCATTGACGCGAGGGCACGCATTTCATGTCTGAACCTACATTGGTTTGCATAAGACACCAGGAAGGAAAACGCTTTCCTCAATTGAGCATGGAGGGTCACCTGCTGAAGCCTTTAGTCTGTCTCTCATTTTCGGCCAGTAGGCAAACCTACTCAGCAACAGCGACCTGATTACGTCCCATCGCCTTGGCTCGATACAGTGCTTTATCGGCACTGTTTATCAAGCCCCGCAGATCGTTATCACCGGTATCTGTTGACGCTACGCCGAGGCTGGCCGTTATGCAGTGAACAGGCTCAGTCATCAATCCGGCGATAGTCTGGATGAGTTGTTCAGCAATCTTAACGGCGACCTCAATGGAGGTGTCCGGGAGCAGAATAGCGAACTCCTCGCCACCCAGCCTGCCGTGGACGTCAGTTTCACGAAAGGACGTACTGATGACCACTCCCATCTGACGCAGAACCTGATCCCCGACCTGATGACCGTAGGTGTCGTTGATATGCTTGAAGTGATCCATATCCAACATCACGGCGCACAGAGGTAACCGGTTATTTTTACAGTAATCATACAGCTGCTGGGCATGCTCAAAAAAAGCTCGACGATTTTTCAGGCCAGTGAGTTCATCGGTCTGCGCCGCACGGGTGGAAATACTATGCGCCCGCTCTATTTCACGTGTTAGACGAAAGGCGGTTTCCAATGCATCGGATAGACTGCGTGTAGCGCTGGCCACAAATGACGTGAACACTAAAACGGCCAGTGCCATACCGACCTGCATCGCTGACGATTGAAACAGCAGCCATGTGGTGCACGGCAACAAAACCAAGCCAATGGACACTAACGTCATGTATCGATAGGCGGAGTAGCAAGACACCGCACTGACCGACATTCCGACGGTAAAGAGCATGACCAAGGCCTGCGACAAAAGGTCGTTTGGTGGCATTACAGCTAATGCCCCTGCGCCCCAGATACCGGCAGATAACACTAGCGTGCTCCAGTATTTCCACTCCCATCGTTGAGGTGTGCGTTCACTTTCCTGGCTGCGAAAATAGGCAATGAACATCGAGATCCGCAACAATGTCGATCCCGTCAGTATGGGTATCCACCAAACAACGACGCTGTGCTCAAAACGATCCCAGCACATCCAACACAGAATGACGGCAGCTAGGTAACTACCGAAAACCGCAGAAACTGATTGGCGGAATAGCTGATGCAATCGGTCAGTTCGCACCTGCTCTACTATGAAAAAATCCTGGTTATTCCGAGATCTTGGGACATCCATTTGATCCGCCTGATCATGATGCTGCGTCAGAAACTATTGAGGCACCTTGCCACCAAAGCAAACAACCGATTCACAAGCATAGCTGGCTACAAAACTCGCTGTTAATCGCCTTTGCTCACCCCCGACGATCCAAATGACCAATTCGCGATGTTGCCAACCGGCAGCATTGAGTCAATTGCCGCTCTCTGGCCGGCAGCTAACAGCCCAGGTTGTGTAAAACGTTTTAGAGAAGGTTTAACGGCCAGAACCAGAACGAAAATTGCGTTCCTAGCGTAGACACATCAAGCAGTCAGCCAGTCAAACGTGTGAACACGTCCTTCAAATACGCATACGGATCATGGGCCGTTTACCGCCCCTATCAGAATCAGAATGATTCCGCTCGTGCTGAAGTGAGGCGTGTAGTGCTACAGCGTCAGGAGTGACTGTTGCCCGGTGTCGAAAACTCAGCAAGCGATGACGCAAGCCGTGCGATGGCATTCCGATCACCTTGGTTAAGGCGGCGGTAATTCTCAATGACTTTGGTTTCTTCATCGGACAGAGCTTCTTTAAACCGGGACTTCTTCCCCGTCAAGAGGTAGAGAACGTCAACTCCCCTGCTTGCTATGGCCGTCAAGTAGTCGGCCCTGGGAAACCGAGATCCCTTCTCGTACTTACTTTGGGCGTTTGCCAAAACACCTCCCAGAGCGCCGAACTCTTGCTGGGAGAGGCCTAAAGCCATGCGTTCCTCTTTCAATCGCCTACCGAACGTCTTCATTTTGGTAGCCTGCTCCATGAGTTCGGCTAAAATCATAGTTATCGAATATGGCTGCGCCGACCCGAGGATGGGCGCGGACGAGCAGCAATAGGGATTGCGCCCTCACACTTGCTTACTGAACGTGTGAGTGCAGGTGGTGGTGCGCAGCAATGGTATTGATCCCCGATAAAAGGCTCAATATTTTTCTAGCTCGCTCACTAAAATAGGTGGACACGAGCGCGGCTCGAGAAAAGGTACATCGGAGGTTGATCAGAATGGACACGGAGAGGCTAAAGCTCGCCACCCGCGTGCTGATAGACGCCATGATTGAAGAACTCGATGAAGACGATCGGCTGTATGAGAAGGGCTTAGCGGATGGTTACATCGCCGCGCTGGTAGACTTCGCGGGCCTCAGCTTCATCGATGGTAGAGCGTTGATGGAAGAGGCTACGCAAGCCTATCTGAAACGGTGATTCAGCAATTGTCATAGCCGAATTAACGTAATGCCAATACGAGCCCAAATCAGTGTGTGTAGTGGTCAACTAATCCCGGACACGACGTTAAGTTTTTCTTCGGCCCGAGCTGGTGCCAGCCCACCGTTGAATTGATGGGGTCGAATCCAGTTGTACCGATGCATCAAGAAATGGCTGATATCGCGCTGGGCCTCTTGAGCAGTTCTGTAGCCCACGGTCGGTATCCATTCAGTTTTCAAGCTGCGGAACACACGCTCCATCGGCGCGTTGTCCCATAAACACCTCGATCAAAGGTGTTGCGACGACCGGTTGAATTCGCCCTGCGACCCTTGATCCGAGTGAAACAGCAGGCCCTGAGGCCTTCCACGTTGCTCGTAGGCCATATCCAGTGCCTTGATAACCAGCTCGGCGTCCGGCTTTTCCGACAACGCCCAGCCCACCAGCCGGCGTGCGCAAAGATCCAGCACGACCGCCAGATAATGCCATTTCCCCTGGGCCCAAATGTAGGTGATGTCGCCGCACCACACCTGGTTGGGGGCCGGGACATCGAACTCCCGATTCAAGATGTTCGGGATATCCAACCGTTCGACCGTCGCTCGTTTATAGGCATGAGAACCTGGCTGTTTGCTCACGAGGTCAAGCTCACGCATCAAGCTGCGCACTTTGAACCGACCGAGTTGCTCGCCGTCGTCACGCATCAACGAGAGAATGCTACGGCTGCCGGCAGCACTGCGACTTTGTGAAAACAACTCGCTCACCCGGCTGCGCAACCGAAGCCGTTCGACATCCGGCGTTCGGCGCTTGAGGCGGTGGGCGTAATAACTTGATCGATTGATCTCAAACACTTTGCACAGCCAATCAATCGGCTCATGGACGCTCAGCTGATTGATCAGCGCGTACGCTCGTGATCTTCCGACATCAAGAGCGCGGTAGCCTTTTTTAATATCGATTTTTCCCGTTCAAGGCGGGCGATTCGGGCTTCCAACTCCTGAATTTTTTGCTGCTCCGGGGTCAGCGCTTTGCTTTGCGGGGTGACGCCTTGGCGTTCCTGCTGAACCTGCTCAACCCAGCGGCGTAGCGCAGACTCGCCGACGCCGAGTGAACGGCTGGCTTCGATGTAGCTGTAGTTTTGCTTGAGCACGAGGTCGGCAGCCTCGCGTTTGAATTCAGCAGAAAAGGAACGGCGTTGTTTGGTCATTTGACACCTCGATCTGGCGAGCATTCTCGCCTAAATGGGTGTCCGGTTTCATTAGACCACTACAGATTCGAGCAGCACCTGGGCGATCCGCGACGCGGGGTTAAGCCGCCAGCGAACGGGCAACAGTCTCCCGGCCAAGCCGAGCGCAAGCACCAGTGCGCGCTCACCCAGCCGCAGTTCGTCGCGCGTCCCACCGATGACGCCGTGCCTCACATAGGTGAGCGACTGAAAGCCAAGCACTGCAAGTGATGTCTCCAATTCGCCCTTTACTCGGTTGTAGAAGAAGCTCGAGTCTGGGTTCGCACCTATGGCCGAATTGAGAACGTATGTTGAGGTGCCATGGTCTTTGGCTAGACGCGCCACATCCAATGGGTACTCAAAATCAACCCGCCGAAAGGCGTCTCTCGACCCCGCGCGCCGCATCGTCGTGCCCAATGTGCAGATCAAGGCGTCGGCTTGCCACCAGTCGACAGCTTCGGGCAGATGGTCGAAATCGGTAAACGGAGCATGTAGCTTGGGGTGAGCTACAAGCGCACGACGAGTCGGTGCAACCACCAGACTGATGCGTGGATCAGCGAGCGCCTGTTTAAGAACCTCGCGTCCAACAAGCCCCGTAGCACCAACCAAAACCAACTTCATTGCGAGCAACGCTCACGACCAAGCCTGCGCACAGCGTCGGAGACTGGCGTGTCACCCTGAGTGAGTTCGAAAATGATCCGGCTTACTTTCGGCTGGTCGATCAACTCGGCAAGTGTCGCTGCTACGTCATCTCTTGAAACGTCACCGTAGGGAATAGCGACGTCAGCATTTACCTTGCCCGTACCGTTGTCATCCAGAAGCGTACCTGGGCGCACAATCACCCAATCCAGATCCGTCCCTACCAAATGAGCATCTGCGCTTTTTTTCACGGCAATGTAGTTTTCGAAACCTTCGGATAACGGGCCGCCACGTAGCGCATCGGGGAAAGCAGAGACCAGAATGAACCGCCTGGCACCTGCTTGAATGGCTGCGGCCACTGCCAACTCCAATCCTCGCCCATCAATCGCATTGGTCAAATCCATACCTGCGCCACCAGCACCTGCAGTGAAGACCACGGCATCACTGTCCGACATAAGCTGCGCCATTTGCCCGGAGTCAAGCTCAAGCAAATTGCCTTCGACGGGCGTCGCTCCCAGAGCCGCAAGCTCACTTCCCTGCTCCGATTTCCGATGCAGTGCGATCGCTTCGTGACCTCGCCTGGCGAGTTGCTGAACCAATCGTCGCCCCACATTACCAGCGGCGCCGATGATGAAAACTTTACTCATGATCGCTTCTCCATTTGATGATGGACGAGCTCCGATCCCGGCATGACTCCACCGGGATCGGTAGACGCTCAACTTTCGAACTGGTGATAAACCTTGGCGATGACCTTCCAGGTGCCGTCGATTTTGATCAGGGTCAGGTAGTCGTTGTAGTCGGCACCGATCGCATCCTTCTCCATATCGACACGTACCACGGCTGTCGTGGGTGTGATCGCCAGTACGTCGAGTCGGGTAGTGATTTCGGGGGCATTGCCGTTCTCCTGAACGAAATCAAACAGATTTTTAATCGGGCCACCAAGTAGCTCGCCATTCGTGAAGCCATACATCACCGCGTCTTTGTGGAAGGCTTGCGCAACACCCTCTGCGCTACCCACGCGCAGCCCTTCAACGTACTGATTGGCGGTGGCAATGACAGCGTTGTACTCGGAGGTCGGTACCGCCTTTATGTTCTTTGACATGGTTCTCTCCTTTCAGTGAGGACGAGGTCAGCACACCTCGCCAGATGCATTCGATGGATCAAGCGCTCGGGTGGGTGTGGTAAATCTTGCTGACGATCGTCCACTTGCCTTCTACCTTCAGCAGGTTGAAGAAGTCGGTGAAGCGAAATCCCGAAACGTTGTCGGTATCGACCCGAGCACTGGCGGCAGTGCCCACGATGTCTATGCGAACGATCGCGGCTTTGGCTTCGGGGGATGAACGGAACGAGTTGTCGATGACGTCGTACAGATTCTGGATCGCGCCGCCGACGAGCTTGTCACCGTCGACGCCAAACATGGTGGCCTGGTCGTTGAATGCGGGCTTCATCAAAGCGCTGTCAGCCTTGGCACCACCTTCGTTGTACTGGCTAAGCACGTCGACGATCGCGTGGTATTCCTGGACGTAAGTTGGATTGCTCATGATGTACTCCTGATTAAAATTAATGTTCCTATGACTCGTTCGGGCTGCCAGGGGCCGATGGCATGAACTGGCACCGGGGGTCATCGAGAAAGCGTCACAGAACGGCACAACCGATCACGATCAGCTCCCGAATGATGCTCAACCGCCGATCACCAATCCTGGCGAGTCGGCGAGATGATCAGATCGTTGACGGTGACGTTTTCCGGTTGGTTGAGCGCGTAAATCACGGCACGGGCGATATCGTCAGGTGCGATGGCAATCCGGTTCAGTTCTTGAGCGGCCTTGCGCCCCTCAGGATCGATCACCTTTTCTGCCCAACCGGTATTGATGACGCCGGGGCTGACCGTGTTGACGCGGATGCCATGCTGGACGCCCAATTCTTTACGCATGGATTCGGTCATGGCCTGGACGAAAAACTTGGTAGCGCTGTAGACACCCGCCGCCGGCCCCACCTGGTGACCCGCAACGGAGTCCATGTTGAGAATCTGCCCGGACTTCTGCTCCAGCATGAACGGCAGCACCGCAGCAGTAGCGTTGAGATAGCCTTTGATGTTCACATCGATCATCTTTTCCCAATCCTGCACGGCCAGATCGACCCAATTGGAAAAGAGCATCAGACCCGCGTTATTGACCAGAATGTCCACGGCGCCATAGGTGTCTTGTGCAAACTTCGCTAGCGCTTTGGTTTGATCCAGATGGGTAACATCGGTGGTGAAAGCGACCACGTCGCTCCCTGACTCACGCAGTTCTGCAACAAACGCTTCCAGCCCTTCCTGATCGAGTGCTGCCGCCACTACGCGTACACCCTGTGCGGCGAGTGCGCGAGTGGTGGCCGCGCCAATACCGGAAGATGCGCCAGTTACGATAGCAACCTTGTTTTGCAGGTAATTCATGCGGAGTACCTCTTGTGCGGTGAAATGCTTTTGCGACGGAGCCTCCCTGCGCCGAACTGACGCAAGGGGCATAACTCAGTAGTTAGCCGTTGGCCAATCGGTGTAGCCCTTGGCGCCTCCGCCGTAGTAACTCTCACGTGGCGCGATGGTCAGCTCGGCACCACGACGCAGGCGCTCTACGAGGTCTGGGTTGGAAATGAACAAGCGACCAAACGCTACCGCATCAATCCGGCCCTGCTCCCGGCGCTCCAACGCCATATCCAGGTCATAGTTGTTATTACCAATGAACGGCCCTTCAAACTGAGCACTCAGCGCATCAAGATCCACACCTTCAGGCACGGTGCGAGAGGTGGCGGTGGCGCCTTCCACGAAGTGCAGATAGGCCAGGTTGAACCTGTTGAGCCGCTGAATCAGGTAACCGTAGGTCGCCATGACATCGCTGTCGGGTGGTGTATTGCCTGCGTCAGGCGTCACCGGCGAGAGGCGGATACCAACCCGGTCGCTGCCCCAGATCGCAACCACGGCTTCGGTGACTTCAAGCGTCAGCCGAGCACGATTCTCGATGGAACCACCGTATTGGTCGGTGCGCTGGTTGGTGGAATCACGCAAGAATTGGTCGAGCAGATAGCTGTTGGCGGAGTGGACTTCAACTCCGTCAAAACCTGCACGCTTTGCACATTCGGCGGCGTGTTTGTACTGCTCAAGAATGCCTGGGATCTCGGAGGTCTCCAGCGCGCGAGGCATAGAAACTTCGACCATACCGTTGTCGGTGTAGGTAGTACCTTCGGCTTTGATTGCCGATGGAGCCACGGGTTGTGCGCCATCTGGTTGAAGATCTACGTGAGAAAAGCGCCCGACGTGCCACAGCTGGCAAACAATTCGACCGCCTGCTGCGTGCACGGCATCGGTCACTTTCTTCCAGCCATCCACCTGCTCTGGTGTCCAGATACCAGGAGTCATTGCATAGCCACGACCTTGGGCGGAGATATTGGTGGCCTCGCTGATGAGCAGCCCGGCACTAGCCCTCTGGGCGTAGTAAATGGCATGGAGCTCATTGGGTACGCCGTCACCTCCCATGCGGCTGCGGGTGACAGGGGCCATCACAATACGGTTGGGGAGATTGAACGCGCCCATTTTGAAGGCAGAAAAAAGATCGGATCGAAGGCTGTTATCAGTCATTGCTAACCTCTAATTAATAGACCAGTCGTCTAGTAAAAAATCAAAAAAAAGGACGAATCACAAAATCATGCGATTCGTCATGGTCAAGGCGGTTTCGAAGGGCTTGGTGGACTTGTTGACCTTCGCCAAAAGCGAAGCACCGAGCCACAGCTGGTAAAGGGATTCCGCTAACTCATACGCCGTCATAGTCGAGGGTATCGAGCCATCCGCCATACCTTTCTCTACACACCCGGCGATACGCTGGATGATTTTGTCCGTGCCCACTAAAAGCACGCTGCGCATGTCTTCAGAGAAGTCGCACACCTCGGCACCCAGCTTGACCACCAGACATTTTTCTTCTGGCACATCGGCACCTTGTGTCTCAGCCCAATAGCGGAAATAGCCAACCAGACGCTCGGCCCCAGTGCCCTGCGCATTGAGGAGTCCATCTACCCTACCCAGGTACTCAGCGAAATATTCTTCGAGCAACGCCTGGCCGAACTCTTCTTTGGATCGGAAGTAATGGTAAAAAGAGCCCTTGGGTACACCGGCAGCGGTCAGCACTTCCGTCAAGCCAACGGCGGTGTAGCCTTTATAGGTCATCAGCGACTTCGCCACATCGATAATGTGTTGTCGCATATCTTGGGTTGGTTTCTTCATAGGGGAGGCACTCTACAGAAAACTAGACCGGTCGTCTAGTTACTTCTTGAAGACCTATCCGGTCGCCGGGATGCTTGCAGTGGCAGGCCCCTCTGAGGCTCACAGCGGCGCAGAAACGCTGCTCCTCCCCGACCGCCTGGATACCAGCCATATTCGTCGTTGAACTACGAAAACAAAAAGAGCCATAGGCTTTTGATAGCCGATGGCTCTTGATGGATAGCTATGCTTTCTGCGCTACTCGCTCAACCCTTGAAGGCTCAAGGGCTGCCTTTTCCCATTTGGCGATGACCAATGGTGCAATCGCATTTCCCAGCACGTTCAGCGTGGTTGTTCCGCTATCGATAATCCTGAAGATCCCCGCGATTAGCGCTACCCCTTCCAATGGAAGACCGGCAGACGCCAATGTGGCGGACAGAATAATAATGGCAAATCCAGGTACCCCAGCTGCACCTTTAGAGGTCAGCACCATCGTGACCACCAGCAGAATCTGCTGAGATAACGACAGGTCGATACCATAGAGTTGTGCGACAAAAATCGTCGCCACACCGAGGAAAATCGATGCGCCATCCAGATTGAATGCATAACCCACCGGCACCACAAAACTGACGATACGACGCGGGACGCCATAGCTCTCCAGCTTGCTCATCAACTGCGGCATAACGGCTGCTGATGCGGCACTAGAGAAAGCAAGAATCAGCTCATTCCTGAAGTACTTGATCAGTTTGAAAATATTCTCGCCAATCAGGTAGCAAATGCCGCCGAGCACCACCAGAGCAAAGAGAATCAGAGCCAGGTAAACGACGCCGATCAACTTGAGCAAAGGCAATAGTGAGGCAAAGCCAAAGGTCGCAACGGTAGCGCCAATCATGCCAAATACGCCTATTGGCGCATAAGCCATGACGATTGAGACGACCTTGAACATTGCATCAGAGAGACCTTGAATCACCGCAACCACCGGTGCGCTTTTCTCTCTTGGGAGCGAGTTCAATGCAATGCCGAACAGCACGGCGAAGAACAGCACCGACAGCAGTTTCGCTTCCGACATCGCTACAATCACGTTATCGGGGACGATATTCTGCAAGATGACGAGGGCGCCCTTGGAGGGTTCCAGATTCATCGTGGCGGTGCTGTGCGAGATTCCCGAAATGTCAGTGCCCGTTCCAGGCTCGAAAATGTTCGCGAAACACAACCCCATCACAATAGCCAAGCCTGTAATCGCGAAGAAGTAAGCCAGCGACTTCACGCCCATACGACCAAAGGACTTGTTATCACCGCCTCCAGCGATGCCCAGAATCATGCAACAGAACACAATTGGCACAACGACCATCTTCATCATTTTAATAAAGATATCGCCGAGTGGTTTCAGAACTTCACTACTGACCCACAACTGATACTGCGGGTGTGTATTGAGGTACCAACCTACGAGCACGCCAAGCAAAAGCCCGGCAACAATTTGCCAAACCAAAGGGATACGTTTCATGTCTAGCCTTTTTGTTGGAATGAAAGGACTGCGTTATGTGGCAGTTGCTAGAGTCATGAGCTTCCAGCTCATTTGAAATCAAATGGCACAACAAGGTTGTGCCAATATCTTTATTATTTTGCGAAGAGTTGGCTCATATCCTTGAACGCCTTGAACTCAAGTGCGTTGCCACACGGATCGAACAGGAACATCGTGGCTTGTTCGCCGACCTGCCCTTTGAAACGAATGTAGGGTTCAATCACAAACTCAGTGCCAAAGGATTTCAGTCGCTCGGCCAGTGCTTCCCACTGTTCCCAACCCAAGATAATGCCGAAGTGAGGAACAGGTACATCGTGTCCGTCTACTGGGTTGCTATGGACACTCTCTTGGGAAGCGGTCTTTGGATGCTCATGAATAACCAGTTGGTGACCATAAAAGTTGAAGTCGACCCATTGCGTGCTGGAGCGACCCTCTTCCAGTCCGAACACTTCTCCATAAAAGGTGCGTGCTCCGGCAAGGTTGTAAACAGGAATAGCGAGGTGAAAAGGAGAAAGGCTCATCAGAACTCCAATTAAAGTGTTTTTATAGGTTTATGAAATCGGAACAGAGTATTAATGCCGCCCGATGGTTTTGAGCACCGTCCACAGCCTTTAGCGTTTTGAACGGAAGTGAATTTCAATAATTAGCTCAGCTGCTCGCATGCCAACCGTATGCGTTCGCACGCCAGCTCAAGTTGTTCAGTGGATGTCGCGAACGAAATCCGGAAATACCCTTCGAGGCCAAATGCACTGCCAGGCACTACCGCCACTCGTGCCTTTTCAAGCAGATAACGGCAAACATCGGCGTCATCGCCAAGCCACTTTTTGTCGGGAGTTTGGCGATTGATCAGCCCTTCACAGGAAGGGAACAAGTAGAACGCCCCCTCTGGTCGACGGCAGGTCAAACCCGGAGTGGAGTCGAACGCATCCAGGCACAGGTCGCGGCGCTGGCGGAATATTTGATTTCGGCTCTCCAGAAAGTCTAGAGGCCCGTCGAGCGCTGCCTGCGCCGCCGCTTGTGCGATGGAGCACGGATTACTGGTGCTTTGTGACTGGAGGGTGGCCATCGCTGCGATCAGATCCTTCGGCCCCCCAGCAAAACCGATACGCCAGCCCGTCATGGAATACGCCTTCGAAACACCGTTGACCGTCAGAGTCCGATTGCGCAATGCCGGAACCTGAGCTGCGATGGTGTTGAACTCCCAGCCGTCGTACCGCAGGTGTTCATAGATGTCATCCGAGAGCGCATACACCTGCGGATGACCCAAGAGCACAGCGCCCAACTGCTTCAGTTCCATCGCCGAGTAGCCGGCACCGGTCGGGTTGCTCGGCGAGTTCAGGATGATCCATTTGGTGCGGGGAGTAATTGCGCGTTTAAGCTGCGCGGCAGTGATCTTGAACCCCTGGTTTTCCGGGCAGCTCACTTCCACGGGAATGCCGCCGGCGAGCCGTACCATGTCCGGATAGGAGACCCAGTAAGGAGCGGGAATGATCACCTCGTCACCATGGTTCAGGGTTGCCAGCAACGCGTTGAAGATGATCTGTTTAGCACCAGTGCCGACGCTGATTTCCGATAACTCATAACCAAGGCCATTCTCGCGTTCAAACTTGCGAACGATGGCGGCTTTCAGCTCTGGCGTTCCATCGACATCGGTGTACCGAGTCAGGCCTTTGTCGATCGCAATCTTGGCTGCCGCGTTTACATGATCAGGTGTCGGAAAGTCGGGCTCGCCCTGGGACAAGCCGATGATATCCACGCCTTGACGTTTCAACTCAGCCGCTTTTCTGGTGATGGCAAGCGTCGGTGAAGGCTTCACAGCTTGCAGAAGATTCGCCAGCAGTTGCATACCCTGACCCTTTTTGTTTTTGAGGATGGGGCCATCGTAGAGGCGCA
Organism: Pseudomonas sp. LBUM1658; assembly: GCF_059716055.1. Lineage (NCBI taxonomy): Bacteria > Pseudomonadati > Pseudomonadota > Gammaproteobacteria > Pseudomonadales > Pseudomonadaceae > Pseudomonas > Pseudomonas sp. LBUM1658. Next base: position 3,133,194 of record NZ_CP166798.1, on the reverse strand, counting down.
GGCTGATCAAGAAAATCAATATGTTTTTATTAGAAACACAATTAATATTTGTGAATGATCAAAGAACTGAAGACACTCATCGCCGTCGCACGGGAAGGCACTTTCGCCGCTGCCGGGAACAAGATCGGCCTCACCCAGGCCGCAGTGAGCGCACAGATACAGCGTCTGGAGGCGGAGCTCGGCTTCGAGATTTTCGACAGGAAGGGACGCTCGGCCCACCTCAACAGAATGGGCCATCAAATACTTCTGCAGGCGCAGGAGTTGCTTCGCCTTTATGACAACCTAGGCTCCACCAACGCCGGACTTCCTGCCAGCGTTCTGGTGAACATCGGTGCTATCGCTTCCGTGCAGCGCTCCTTTTTACCAGACGCGCTAGCGAAGTTTCACCAACAATGCCCGCAGTGCCGCACCCGTGTAATCCCTGGGCTATCGATGGAGTTGGTCAACCTCGTGGATGCCGGCGAAATCGACATGGCAGCAATCATTCGCCCACCCTTCTCGCTTCAAAGCGATCTGCGCTGGACGACCTTGGCACTTGAGCCATACCGCCTAATCGTTCCGCGCGATTTGCCGGGAGAAGATTGGTCAGAACTGCTTTCCAGCCAACCGTTCATTCGGTATGACAGATCATCATTCGGGGGCAGACAGGTGGATCGCTTCCTGCGGCAGACACATTTCAATCTGCGTGAGGTTTGCGAGCTGGATGAACTGGAGGCCATCATCAAGCTCGTTGAAAATGGTGTTGGTGTAGCCCTGGTGCCGCAGACAGCAACACATCAGGAATGGCCAACAGGTGTACGAGCGCTCGACCTCGGACAGCACACCTTCCATCGTGATATCGGGCTCGTACATCGGTCTCGGCAGAGTTTTACCGAGCCTGTACGAATTTTGGCCCAACTTATTAGTGACCAGGTAAAGACCAGTTCTGAATAAAATCCACACAGCAAAAAGGGCCCTCGAAGGGCCCTTTTGTACTCAAACCAAAATCACTTGGTCAGCCAAGACTCGACGGTGTCGGAGCCGTATTCCGCTTTCCATTCCTTCAGTGTTTTGTGATTCCCCCCTTTGGTTTCGACGACTTCAACAGTTTTTGGATTTTTGTAAATCTTCACTTGGCGAGGTTTGCGCGTGCCCGATTGCGACTGGACTGCTGGAGCGCGCCGCCCTGCTTGCGGATCAAGCAAATTGACGATGTCTTTCAAGCTGTAGCCATACTTCGCAAGCAAAGCGCTCAGCTTCGTTTCAAATTAAATTTCCTGTTTATGTACACAGGGTTTCCCCCCCTGACGACCGACGGAGCGTGTTGATTGAGCTCGACCATCAAGCGGCAGCCAACTTGATCGAGTTATACATAGGCATCCACGAGAGCTATGTTTCAGTGGCCAGCGGCTTCTCCAACGATCAATTGCTCACGATTGCCGAATTTCTTGAAAAGGTAAGCCAAGTGCCGTCGAAACAAGACAGTCTCTAACGCGACTTTGAAAAGGTGATCTAACGCTTTTCCGCTAAGTCCTTACTCGATTTGGGTATCGCAATACGGCTACTGGTCTTGACCTCGCGTAATGACAGGCTGGACTGGATGGAGGCAATACCCACCTGACGCCTGAGCACCTGCTCGATAAATTCACTGTAGCTATCAAGATCCTCTGCCAACACTTGCAGCACGTAATCGGCATCCCCGGTGATCTTGTGACAGGACAACACTTCGGGCAATTGCGCAATCACCGCCTCGAAGGCGTCCGGAGCGTGATCGGCGTGGGTGGAAAAACGAATGTGCACGAACGCCATGATATCCAGCCCCAGCATTCTTCGATCAAGGTTCGCCTGGTAGCCCTTAATCACGCCCGCCTCCTCCATTCTCTTACGCCGCCGCCAGCAAGGCGTAAGACTTAACGAAAGCCGCTCACTGAGCTCGGCGTTGGAAATACTCGCGTCCTCCTGCAGCAATGCGAGAATCGCCAAGTCGGTGTCGTCGAGACTGATGCGCTTGGATATTTTTTTCTGCATTGCGCCATTCCTGAGTAAAACCTCCCGCAAAATCTACCAAAACCTGCAAACAAAGCAAAGAAATCGCATCCGTACCAGAACAAAATATTTGCACTGGCTCACATCAACGGATGCGCAGAATGTTTACAGTTTTCAGTGATTCCCACCGCTTGCACCATGGCACCGAATTAAAAGACGGCGTGCTCAAGCCGTCCTTCGAACAGCCCAGTCGGGCCGATACCGTCCATAAACGGGTCAAGCAGGTAGGGCTTGGCCAGATCATCGAGCCGCGAGCATTTGACCGGTCGTGCTATGTAAACGCGCACAGCGAGCGCTACGTAACCTTTCTGGAAACCGCCTGGTCTGAATGGTGCGCAACCGGACGCACCCACGATGCCTTGCCGCTGGTGTGGCCAGTGCGTGATCTGGACAACGAGCAAGTGCCGACTTTTATCGACGGCAAGCTGGGTTTCTTCGCCATGGACGCCGGCTCCCCCATTACCGCTACCACGTGGCAAGCGGTAAAAACCAGCGCCGATATCGCGCTGACCGGACTGGCGCTGATCGATGAAGGCCACGACAGTGCCTTTGCCCTGTGCCGTCCGCCCGGCCATCACGCAGCACGCGAATACATGGGCGGCTACTGCTATCTCAACAACGCAGCCATTGCCGCACAGCAGGCTATTACCCAAGGCGCCAAACGTATCGCCGTACTGGACGTCGACTTTCATCATGGCAACGGTACCCAGAACATTTTCTACGGGCGCAGTGACGTCATGTTTGTCTCGTTGCACGGCGAACCGGCGGTGTCCTATCCGTACTACTCAGGCTTCAGCCACGAAGTCGGCGCTGGCAACGGCGAAGGTTACAACCTGAACTATCCGATGCCGAAGAACACCACCTGGGAAAGCTACCGCAACGCCTTGCTTCACGCCTGCAAGAAACTCCAGCAATTTGCGCCTGAAGTGCTGGTTATTTCACTGGGCGTCGACACGTTCAAGGACGACCCCATCAGCCACTTCCTGCTGGAAAGTGAAGACTTCACCGGCATCGGTGAGCTGATAGCAGGCGTGGGCTGCCCCACCCTGTTCGTGATGGAAGGCGGCTACATGGTCGATGAAATCGGGATCAATGCGGTCAACGTGCTGCATGGTTACGAGAGCAAACGCGCCTGAGTCATCCCCTGAACCGCAGCGTTTCAACGACTGAATCGGAGAACAAAAACATGACTCTTTTTATAGATGTCGATCATGCCGCACACCTGTTTGCCACGGTGGGAATCCACCGGGCAATCCGCGAAATGGCCGCTTACATCGAAGCTGACTATTCACGCTGGGCGCAGTTTGATAAGTCGCCCCGCACCGCTAATCATTCGGCCAACGGAGTGATCGAATTGATGCCGACCGACGATGGCCAACAGTACTCGTTCAAATACGTGAATGGTCACCCGGACAACGGTCAAAGGGACTTGCTGACGGTCATGGCCTTCGGTGTCCTGGCCGATGTCCACAGTGGCTATCCAACGTTGCTTAGCGAACTGACGCTGACCACCGCCGTGCGTACTGCCGCGACCTCCGCCCTGGTCGCGCAGTCCCTGGCGCGCCCGGGTGCAAGCATCATGGCAATCATCGGCAATGGCGCCCAGAGCGAATTTCAGGCCATCGCCTTCCACGAAATGCTGTCCATCAAGCAAATACGCATTTTCGATATCGATCGCGACGCTTCACTTAAGTTGAAGCGCAATCTGTCAGCATTCCCGGATATTGAGGTGATTCTGGCCAACTCGGTACAAGACGCGGTCAAGGGCGCGCACATCGTCACCACAGTCACCGCAGACAAGGCCTATGCAACGATTCTGACGCTCGAGATGATCGAGCCCGGCATGCATATCAATGCCATAGGCGGTGACTGCCCGGGGAAAACCGAACTGCACGCCGAGATCCTGCGCAATGCCCGAGTCATCGTTGAATTTGAACCTCAAACCCGGATTGAAGGCGATATTCAACAACTGGAGGCCGACTCTCCCGTCGTCGAGTTTTTCCGGATTGTTCAGGGTGAAGTACCGGGCCGCGAGAACGACGCACAGGTCACAGTTTTCGATTCGGTGGGCTTTGCCCTGGAAGACTTTTCGTCACTGCGCTACGTGCACGACCTGGCCCGAGAGCATGCCATCGGTGAGCGCATCCATCTGGTGCCGACGCCTTCCAACATAAAAAATCTCTACCAACTGCTTGATCAGCAGCCAGCAATCGTCCCCTCGCGCCTGCGCACGGCCAGCTGATAGCCATAGGTGATGCCCCTGAGCAAAGTGCCAAGGGGCTACTCACCCTGTAGTGAACGCGAAACCCTGCCACCCGCAAACCACCACCGTCAGTAGCCGTTGCATCTCTAACAAGAACGCTAGACAGCCACTTTTCTGCCAAAACTCAAAAACATAAAATCAAGAGGTTTTGTAATGAAATCGACTCCGTCCGAGCGGGTTGAACAGCCCGCGCTGCAGCGTACGCTCAGCAATCGTCACATTCAGTTAATGGCCATGGGAGGTGCCATCGGTACAGGCCTGTTCATGGGTTCCGGGAAGATCATCGCCCTCTCCGGCACGTCGATCATCCTCATCTATATGATCATCGGTCTGTTCGTCTACTTCGTTATGCGCGCCATGGGCGAGCTGCTGCTTTCCAACTTGAACTTCAAAAGTTTCGCGGATTTTGCCGGAGCCTACCTCGGCCCACGCGCGGCGTTCTTCCTCGGCTGGTCGTACTGGTTGAGCTGGAGCGTCGCGGTGATTGGCGATGCAGTAGTGGTCGGCGGATTTTTTCAGTATTGGTTCCCCGATGTACCCGCCTGGATACCGGCCATCGGTATGCTAATGACGCTGTTCGCCTTAAATGTGCTGACCGTCCGGCTTTTCGGTGAAGTAGAGTTCTGGTTCGCGATCATCAAGATCGTTGCCGTCGTCACCCTGATTGGCGTCAGCATGGTGCTGATTGCCAGCTCCTTTGTCTCACCCAATGGCGTCACGGCATCCCTGAGCCACCTGCTGGATAAACAGGCAACCTTCCCTAACGGCTTGTTCGGTTTCTTCGCCGGTTTCCAGATGGCCATCTTCTCATTTGCCGGCACCGAGTTGATCGGCATCGCAGCCGCGGAAACCCGCTCCCCCGAGAAGACCTTGCCTAAAGCCATCAACTCGATTCCGCTGAGAATCATCCTGTTTTATGTGTTGGCACTGGCCTGCATTATTGCGGTGACTTCCTGGCAACAGGTTTCGCCCAACAAGAGCCCCTTCGTCGAACTGTTTCTGGTTGCAGGGTTTCCCGCAGCAGCAGGTATCGTCAACTTTGTGGTGCTGACGTCTGCCGCCTCATCGGCCAACAGTGGCGTATTTTCATCCAGTCGCATGCTGTTTGGACTGGCCAATCACGACAATGCTCCGGGGATTTTTCGGCGCTTATCGAGCAGTAGCGTCCCCTTGCTAAGCCTGGCGTTCACGACACTGTTGATGTTGGTGGGTGTACTGTTGCTGTTCATCGTTCCGGAAGTCATGACCGCGTTCACCATAGTTTCTACCGTGTCGGCGATCCTGGTGATTTTCACTTGGTCGACCATCCTCGCGTCGTACATTGCCTATCGAAAAAGCCGGCCCGACCTGCATGCGAAATCGGCCTACAAGATGCCTGGCGGCGTGCCGATGGCCTGGTTCTCCTTGGCGTTCCTGGGGTTTGTTCTCTGCCTGCTGGCATTAAGACCTGACACTCGTATTGCCTTACTGGTCATGCCAGGGTGGTTCATTTGGTTGGCAATTGCTTATCAGCTGACCCATTCCAGAAAGCTAAAATCCGCTGCTGGTTCGGCAAATCAGTACAGCTGATGTTCACCTGCCACCTTTAGGTGCCGACGCAGTAAAACGCGCTTGAGCGACGTGGCATTTGTGGGGCGCCTGCAGGTTGAAGAGTTGCAAGCGAAGGCCGTCAAGTTTTACTGACGGCCAGCTCTACGGATGGACGGCTCGGCTAAGTACATCGTTGGTGGACTCTCAACGTATCTTGCGGCCCTTTTGTACTCAAACCAAAATCACTGGGCCAGCCAAGACTCCACGGTGTCAGAACCGTATTCGGCTTTCCATTCCTTCAGCGTTTTGTGGTTGCCGCCTTTGGTTTCCACCACTTCGCCGGTATTCGGGTTTTTGTAGACCTTTACCTGGCGTGGCTTGCGAGTGCCGGCTTTGGACGCGGTAGCTGGTGCGCGACGACCGGCCTGTGGATCGAGCAGGTTGATCACGTTCTGCAGGCTGTAACCGTACTGAGCAAGCAGCTCACGCAGCTTGGTTTCGAATTCAATTTCCTTCTTGAGGCCAGCGTCACCCTTAAGGGCTTCAAGCGCTTGGAGCTGCTCGGCTAGGTGTTTTTCGAGTTGGCGGAATTCTGCGAGTTTGGACACGGGAAACCTCTTCTGAGTAACGCTCTAACGGTACATCAAAAACAGAAAATGCCGACTTCCAGGGGGTTGGCCGAATCTGGCGCATGCCGATGACCAACGTCATCGACCGGCAACTTGTGGTGCGCAGCAATGCGAGAAAATATCTTGGAACGCTGAGCGAAATGAGGGGGCATCTGTTCCGCACATGGGTGTAGGTCACCACTATTATTCAAAAATACCTGGCGACTTTCACAGCGAATTGGGATCGGGGCTTGAAGCCCAGTTCTTCGGACATAGCGCTCTAAACGAGGCAGGAGGTAAGCGATTTGTCTTATTCAACTGAAGATCGAAGCGATAGGTGGCGATCTTTCGCTGCGGATACTCTCGCGTTGATCCTATTTTTTACCGTTACAGGCATCCTTAACGAGCGGCTCATTGCGGGGATGGCTTGGGAGCAGGTGCTTCATACCCGACTTCTAGGTGCCGGGCTTATGGTTCTGACTGGCCGCCCATATGGGCTTTGGCGAGACTGGTTCATGAGATTTTCCAGCACGAGTCGAAGTTCCCATATCTTGTGGGACTCGCTCGCTCTCGTAAGCTTCCAGGTACCAATCTATGCAGCCATATTGGCAATCTGCGGGGCTAACGGCGAAGAACTGCTGTATGGATCGCTTGGTGTGACGGTAATTATGCTAACTCTGGGACGACCATATGGAGCTTTCCTGAACTTCGTCAGAGGTCGTTTCGGCCTCCCGGACGGAGGAGAAAAGCCAATGTCGTTGAACATGTGATAGCCATTTTGTGGCTTCGGTGAGGGCGATGACGTCCGCTTTAAAATAAGTGGACGCTATTGCCCTTATCGCTCTTGGCGTGTAGTTCAGGTAGGTGCAGGTGACGGGCAATATGCCAACGAAGCCAGCGCCGGATCTCGATGTAGTCGTCACGGTGCCGATCGCCCCAGTTCGGCATCTCTTTGGAGAGAGCACAACCAAGTGCGCGGACGCCAGCTTGACCCCCTGTGCTCGAGTGCAAGCGCGTCAGCTCGTCCAACCCAGGTTGTCTTTTGTATTGCGCCAACGCTTGCCCAAGTACCTGATGAAGCGATGCACCGTAGGCACGCAATGCTACTGCCCAGACCGTCGCTTCCAGCTCTGACTCTAGCTCCACTTGATTCTCACATTACCCCACCCGCCGAAAACACAACATATAATGGTAAAAAACGAAATAAAACCGATGAATAGCAATATGTGGATTTTTTTGAAAAAATTGACGGTATTTTGTATTCAAAGCATAAGCAGCAGCCCACGGCTGTAAGTAATGCGATTCCCCTTGGGCCCCCAAGGCCTGCGTTTCAGTTTCAGCTTCTGTTCCAGCTTTCAATCCTGTGGGATTAAAAAGCTAAAGAAAACAGAAGAAAAAACCGGCGGCATCCTATCGGATAAAGGTGTGTGCGGGCAGCGCTGCTTTTCTCTTGCCTTCAAATATATAAACCCTGTTCCATCCTTGTATAAAGGCCCACTCTCACCATCAAGAATTTAATTCTGGAACCCGCTCCGGGTTTTATACTGTGGTTCCCAACAGGGTACCGACTCCTGCTGCCACCGCCATCGAAAGCGCACTCCAAAAAGTCACACGTAAAACCCCATTTTTAATATTCGCCCCGCCGACCTTGGCCGCCAAGCCGCCAAGGATAGCAAGGAAGACCAACGACGCGACGACGATGACTGGGATGAGATGTTCTTGTGGAACTACTACGACCACGAGTAATGGTAGTGCCGCACCTACGGCAAAGCTTAGCGCAGATGCAAGAGCAGCCTGTAATGGCTTTGCACTCATCGCATCGGTGATTCCCAACTCATCTCGGGCATGCGCCCCCAAGGCGTCGTGATCCATTAGTTTAGTCGCGACTTCTTTTGCAAGCGGCACCTCAAGTCCTCGCTCAACATAAATTCCTGTCAGTTCACGATTCTCGCCCTTCGGATTTTCCTGAATCTCAATTCGCTCCGTCTCTAGGGCAGCCGCTTCCGTGTCGGCTTGGGACTGCACGGAAACGTACTCTCCGGTAGCCATCGACATAGCACCGGCGACGAGAGCAGAGACACCCGCTATAAGGATGCTGTTGTGAGTTGCGTGAGAGGCGGCTACGCCCAGAATCAGACTTGAAGTTGAAACGATTCCGTCATTGGCCCCCAATACGGCAGCGCGCAGCCAACCAATGTTGTCTATTGAGTGTTTCTCTTTATGATGCGCTGCCATTCTGGAATTCTCCGTGTGAAAAATTGCATTAGGTCGGGTCACTCTGGCGTCATGAGCACCGTGAGATTCATGTTGATGAACGGAGATCCAATCACCGGTAATGACTGAATCAACCGATTAAATTTCAGAAAGATGCTTTACGCTGCCAGCATGCCCCAGAACATACCGATCACGGCAAAAAGCCATTACGATAGTACATCGTGTTTAACAAAAAAGGGCCCTCGAAGGGCCCTTTTGTACTCAAACCGAATTCACTTGCTCAGCCACGATTCCACGGTGTCAGAACCATATTTCGCTTTCCATTCTTTGAGCGTCTTGTGGTTGCCACCTTGGTTCCAAGGCACTGTTCACATGCACGACTACTCGAAACCTCCCGAAGCGGTCGTTCGCACAGTCCCATAAATGGTTTTCTTGCGATGGCGGCAAACCTAAGCAGCCTGTTCCATTTGCGCTCGTGAGGTCAGCAAGGCCAACACAGCAGCGAGTAATAACAAAGCAGCACTGGCGAAGAAGGTGATGCGATAGCCGCTACCATCAAACAGGATGCCGCCAATGGTCGAGCCCAGTGCGATGGATAGCTGAATCACAGCCACCATCAGGCCACCACCGGCTTCAGCGTCCTTGGGCAATGCTTTGGCTAACCACGCCCACCAGCCCACGGGTGCTGCCGTAGCCACCAAGCCCCACATTCCCAGTAATACAAAAGCCGCCACCACTCCGCCACCCGAGATGATCAAAGCCAATGCAATTGCGGCCATCAATACCGGAATGCAAACCAAGGTACGGTACATGCCAATCTTCAGGAACGTACCAATCAACATGGTGCCAAGGAAGCCTGCGACGCCGATCACCAACAAAATCATCGACAGCATGGAGACATCCACGCGGGTTACGGTTTCCAGGAATGGGCGCACATAGGTGAACAACACGAACTGCCCCATGAAGAAGGCACCCACCCCCAACATGCCGAATGTGACCAACCGACTCCTGAACAACCGAAAAACATTGCCGGAGCCAACCTTGCGCGGTTCGGCCTTCATTGACGGCAGGCTGATCCACTGCCACACCAGTGCTATGAGTGCTACCGGCATCAGACAGAAGAATGCGCCCCGCCAGCCGATGACACCCCCAAGATAGCTTCCCAGCGGCGCGGCCACCACAGTCGCTAGCGCATTTCCGCTGTTGAAGATCGCGAGTGCCTTGGGCACGCTACTGGTCGGAACCAGCCGCATCGCCATTGCCGCCGACATCGACCAGAACCCACCGATCACTACACCGATCAGCGCACGGCCGATCATGTACACCAGATAGTTGGGAGCCAAACCGACGACCAACCCCGACACGCACATAAGCCCGGTCAGCAGCAGCAATAAGGTTTTGCGGTTCATCGATCCTGCGAGCGTTGAAATCGAAAGACTGGTCAACACGGCGAAGGCACCGGAGATGGCGATACCATAGCCGGCCAGTCCTTCACTGATTTGAAGATCCGTGGCAATCGGTGTGAGCAAACTGACAGGCATGAACTCTGAGGCGATCAACGCGAACACGCATAGGGTCATTGCAAAAATACCGCTCCAATAAGCCGGGCGTTCCCCGGTCTTCGGTGGGCCGAGAGTATCGCCTGCTGGTGGCTCAAATACTTGAGTTGTCATTCAATAGTCACTCATCAAAAAATTGTCTGCCAAAGCGCTAGCGGGGTTACCCAACCGCCGTCAGATGCCGGGTAAAGAACGAAGTGAGCTTGCTCCAAGGGATCAGGTTCACGCGGTCGTAAAGATCGACGTGACCGGCCCCGGATACCCATGCCAATTCCTTAGGCTCGGCAGCACGCTGGTAGGCGTCTTCGCTGAACTCTTTGGAATGCGCCTGATCGCCGGCGATGAACAGCAGCGGGCGTGGGGAAATCGTCTCGATATCGTTGAGCGGATAGAAGTTCACGAATCTGACTTCACTGGTCAACGACCGATTTTGCGTCAGCTCAAGCGTTCTCCCCTGAGGGATATGGATGCCACGCGGTGTGCGGTAAAAGTCCCAGAACTCACGTGTGACAGGGTCGGTATCTTTACCAGGCTGCGCGGGCAAATAATTCAGAAAGTGCATTTTCCCGGTGGCGAACTCGTCATCGCGTTGCTCCGCTGCTTTAGCGAGCATGGCTTCGCGTTGCTCCACAGTCAGTGAGTGTCCCAAGCCATTACGGGTGACTGCACCCATGTCGTACATGCTGACGGTAGCGACGGCTTTCAGACGCGGATCCATCTTGGCGGCACTGATGGCAAAGCCGCCACTGCCACAGATGCCCAGTACGCCGATATTGGTGCGGTCAATGAAATCCCGTGTGCCAAGATAGTCAACGGCGGCACTGAACGCGTCCGCATACAGTTCGGGAGCGACCAGGTTGCGAGGTTGGCCCTCGCTTTCACCCCAGAAAGGCAAGTCAATCGCCAACGTGACAAAGCCTTGTTCCGCCAGTTTTTGCGCATAGAGCATGGAGCTTTGCTCTTTGACCGCGCCCATTGGATGACCCACGATAACCGCAGGAGCTTTACCGCTTTGTGCCAGATTTTTCGGCGTAACAAGATTCCCAACGATCTGCAGGCTGTACTGATTTTTGAAGGTCACCCTCCGCACGGTCACCTTGTCGCTCTTGTAAAAATTGTCAGCACCTTCCGGTATGTTCGAAGCGATCTGCAAGTCCGCCGCAAAGGCAGAGCTTCGTGCAACGGTGAGGACGCCCAGAGCAGCAATGCTGACTGCGGCGGCCTTCACGAACTCGCGGCGATCGGCGCCGGGACTGGTCAAGGTCTCTGCAGCTTCAAGGCTGATGTCAGGTGTCTCGCTCATCGTCGGTGCTCCGTTGGAGATTAGGTGGCAGATCTTGACGGATTCGCGAGAGCATGATTAGTAGGCATAATCTTGATGTAGTTGTGAGAAAACCTCAGCAATGGCTAATACCAAAGTAAATGATCTTCAGGCCTTTCTGGCTGTGGCGCGCGACCAGAGTTTTACCAAGGCTGCCGCGAAGCTGGGTATCACCCCATCCGCCTTGAGCCATACGATCCGGGCACTTGAAGAGAGGCTGGGTGTGCGATTGCTGGCCCGCACGACGCGCAATGTGTCGCCGACAGAAGCGGGAGAGAAATTGATGCGTTCAATTGCCCCGCTTTTCGATCAGATCACTGCTGAACTTGAGGCGCTAGGTGAGCTGCGGGACACGCCGAGGGGCACGATTCGCATCACCTGCACTGACGATCAGATTGAGTTATGCATACGGCCGATGCTCGCGGGATTTTTGAAAGACTTTCCAGATATCACGCTGGAGTTCTACGTGGACTACGGGTTCACCAATGTCGTCGAAGAGCGGTTCGATGCCGGCATTCGCATGGGTGAATCGATCAGCAAGGACATGATTGCCGTTCGTATAGGGCCGGACTGGCGGCTGGCTGTGGTGGGTTCTCCAGCGTATTTCGAACGGAACGCAGCACCGACGACACCCCATGAGCTGACCAGCCATGCCTGCGTCAACATCCGACACAGACCATCAGGTGCCATTTACGCATGGGAGTTTGAAAAAAATGGCCAGGCTTTTACCGTCAAAGCAGACGGACAGCTCGTATTCAACAGCATCATGCATGTCCTAAATGCTTCAATAGATAGTATTGGCTTGGCCTATGTACCAGAAGAACTGGTTGCGCCTTATCTGGCTGATGGCCGACTCATAGAAATCCTGGCTGATTGGTGCCCCAAGTTTGAAGGCTACCATCTGTATTATCCCAACAGACGGCAAACATCTCCCGCTTTTTCTGCATTGGTTGAAGCGTTGAAATACAGAGGCTGAGAATGCAGTTTGCTCAGAATCTCCCCTAACGGCCTTCACTCCGCTTCAAACAAAAAAAGGCCCCGAAAGGCCCTTTTGTACTCAAACCAAAATCACTTGGCGAGCCAAGACTCAACGGTGTCCGAGCCGTATTCCGCTTTCCATTCCTTCAGTGTTTTGTGATTGCCGCCTTTGGTTTCCACCACTTCGCCGGTATGCGGGTTTTTGTAGACCTTCACTTGGCGAGGCTTGCGAGTGACAACAGCAGACGAGGCAGCTGGTGCGCGACGACCGGCCTGTGGGTCAAGTAAGTTGATCACGTTCTTCAAGCCGTAACCGTACTGTGCAAGAAGCTCACGAAGCTTGGTTTCGAATTCGATTTCTTGCTTAAGGTCAGCATCACCCTTAAGGGCTTCAAGCGCTTGGAGCTGCTCGGCCAAGTGTTTTTCAAGCTGGCGAAATTCTGCAAGTTTGGACATGGGATATCTCTCCGTGATTGTTACCCTAACGTTACACCAAAAACTCCGATTTGGATGAAGTAAGTGTGTTTACTTTGCTCATTAAGTCGCATCCGTTGCAGGATTTGCACTTGAGCAAACGTCCATCAATCAACATCTGGCGACGAGAGAAAGTTCATAAAACCGCAACGGAACATTGGTGTGATGGCGCGGCCTCTGAAACAGGTTTGCGGAACGGAACTGGGAGCCAAGGTGTCATTTGTATTAGACACCTTGGTGTCGTACATCCTGTTGAGATAGAGAGGTCGTTTTATGAACAATATCATCTACATCGTTGGGGCAGTGGTGATCGTCCTGGTTATCCTGTCGTTCGTCGGTCTTGTATAGACTGCGAGCCAAGACCGTTCTTGCGGCGCCGGTAGCGGTACAGTACGAGCCAACCCCGGCCCTCGGAGGCGTTTGCGACATATATCCGACGACACCTGATGGTCGCTACTTTGTAGTCAAAGGGCAGCTGTGGCGTTGCACCAACCCCTCGCTGAATGAGGATGCCCGGCAACGCCTCGTCGACGAACTCATGGCTGCGCGTCGTGAGGTAAAGGCAACGAAAGCCTCCGGCGATCCTGTGCAGTTAAAGACAGCCAGGGCACGCGTTCAAACAGCCAAGGTAGCGCTTTGGGAGCGAGGGCCCGTGTGTTGGAGTGACGGCAGCCCTGACTTCAATAGGTGCCAGGTCGCCAATTCACCTTACGCTCAGTGGTATACCTCCTTAAACACCATCAGCCCACCTAAATCCACTCCGTTATCGCGGCGAGGTGAACCGAAACAGTTCCGCTCGCTCGGTGAACGCCGCTCAACCTTTAAAGAAGACAGCGATCCTGTTTCCGACTGGATCGCGAAGGTAGGCAGCGCCGGGATGATGCCGTTCCCCGCCGTTGCGGAGTCGCCATTAAATGGATAGGCGATATGAATGCTTCCGGGCCCATTGGACTTGTTCGGTTATCGGCCATCCACGGACTCCCTAACTTCCGGCATGGCTTGAGAAGCGGCAACAAATAGCTACTGACATGCTCAGCACCTCGTATCTGAAGCGCTACCGCCTTGACGAGTCTCCCAAAGGTTCTCATACAGCCCAGACTGATTGTGCAACGCAGACGCGGTGCCAACCTTGGCACCTGGAAATTAGGCTGGTTCCAAGACATCCCTGCGGTGCGGTCGAGAACTTTGCGTCCCCGGATGCTGCGGTCTGTAATGCCGCGCTAACGTCCTCAAGGGGACATCGGGCCACTTGCGCAGGGAGGACTGACCGCAATTCCTTTTTAATGCATAAAACCTTCTGATATAGCCCGGTCATTGCAAATTGCATGGTCTGGTGACACGAGAAAAAAATTAACTTATTGAAATAAAAGAATTTATTTAAAGTCAGCAAATGGCACGGTTATTGCGCATTATCTTGCTAGAGTTGTAATGCCATTTTCGGCCAGGAGAACAACAACAATGTATAGATCCTCTGATACTTATTTCACTGCGCTGGGCGAGCGTCACCCCACCTATGAGATTGCAAAGGGCGAGCGGTTGGCACCAAATTCTAGTCGAAGCGCCTTTAATGTGGCTTCACCAAATGATTAGGATTGGAGGATTGCATGGAAGATCTTGACGAGAAGATCGTCGCAGGGGAGCAGTTGGTGTGGAAGACTCTGCAGGCATTACGGATTACAAGGAAACCAAAGGCGTGAAACCGACAGAGGAGGTCGAATACCTGCGCGTCGAAGCGGAAGCGTTCATGACTGTGATGTCGAAGTATCAGCTTTGGGCACCGGGTGAGCCGGTGCATTTACTTCATTGGCGGGAGTAGATTTGAATTGAGTATGGCGGCACCTCCATTGATGGGATGATATTAACCGCACGAATGAATTAAGCGATTATGTTTGATTTCAGTCGGCAGAATTAACCTCTAAACGTTCGCGATAGCGGTTGAGATCGACGAGCAGGTAAAAGTTTCAATCGATTGAATCAATGTCCGACGACCGACCACAATTCAGCACAATTCACACCGTTAAATACCGCCTGTCGCGAGCGGCAAAACTTTATAGAATTTTTGGACGGGCATCACCTTCAGATGACAGTGGGCGGCGAATTCAGTCAATCACCAAATGAGTAGCGACCCCCTTTTAGGCCTGAGGAGATTCGTCATGTTCCTACATAACAAACGACTTCAATACACCGTGCGCTTGGCCCAACCCAATCCTGGGTTGTCGAACCTTTTACTTGAACAATATGGTGGAGCCCAGGCGAGTTGGCCGCAGCCACCGAATACTTCACCCATGCATTGGCCGAAGATGATGCGGGAAGGAAGGATTTGCTGATGGACATTGCCATCGAAGAACTCAGTCACCTTGAGATCGTAGGGTCGATCATCGTGTTGCTTAACAAGGGCACCAAGGGGCGCACGGCACAAGGTGTGGAAGAAGAGGCCGAGTTGTATCGCGCCATCAACGGGGCTAGTAACGATTCGCACATCACCAGCCTGCTGTACAGGGCCGGCGCACCCCTTACTAACTCCGCTTGAATCTTTGCTGCGTCACCTGGGTCTTCAATTCAGGTCATAAATTGCTATTAAAATTTGTCTAAGCAGGAGTTTAGGAATGGATATTAAAAAAATACATATCAATGGCCAGACCATCCGTGTAGGTGTACGCACAGGGCTACCAAATACAACTCCCCTTATGATATTCAATGGAATTGGGTCTGGCCTTGAGCTAGTCCTGCCCATTGTTAATTCAATGCACCCTGATCTAGAAGTCATAGCATTTGACGTTCCCGGTGTAGGTGGCTCATCTATGCCAAGTCTTACTTACACTTTCTCTGGCCTTGCTAAAACCGTAACGAAAATCCTTGATCACTTAGGACATGAGCAAGTTAACATCATTGGCCTTTCTTGGGGTGGATTCTTAGCGCAACAATTTGCTTTTGATTATCCACAACGGTGTAAGAAGCTTATACTCGCAGCCACATCATGTGGATTGATGTCTATCCTACCAGATTACAAAGTGTTGGGATTGATGGCCAGTCCGCGCCGTTATACCGACCCTGAATATGCCGCTAGCATTGCACCTGCACTTTACGGAGGCAAGTTCCGGTACGACAAGAAGCTGGCATCTTTGCACGCCAAGGAAATGTGTGCAGATAAATCACCTTACGAAGTTACTACTGGCTACAGCTATCAAATGATGGCCATTGCATGCTGGTCTAGCGCTTTCTGGCTGAACCAAATAGTCCAGCCTACGCTAGTGTTGGCAGGTAGCGATGATCCAATCATTCCATTGTATAATATGGAACGATTATCTGATCAAATTGCTAATGCAGAATTGCATGTGTTTGATGACGGGCACTTGTTTTTTCTTACGGACTTACCCAACGTAGCCCCTATCATTAATGAGTTTTTACTTTGACTCTTTAGGCCTTAAAATCGTTATTCCTAATTACCCGCTGAAGCCTACGCACAAAAGTGTTCATGATGGGCAGTTTCTCATGGCGGCGCACGGGTTTTAAAAACACACTAACCCTTGATGGGTAAAAAATATGAGCGGAATTTCCTTCGATCTATCTCTTTTCAACACGGCTAGTCTTTGGAAAAAACACCGGCACCAACCATGCTGTCGCCGTCGATGCGTACGAGGTAAACATGTGGCGCCCGAAAATCCAGGAGCTCGTCTAACGAGACCTTTTGCTCAAGGTGATCCGCTGCGGGTGAGGGCAAACCCGCTGGAACAAGGTAAGAATAAAACGGGAGCGGAACGCCGCTGCTGGTTAGCGGCCCAAGGATAGTGACCATGATACAAATACGCCGAATAATGTATGTTCGTACAGTAAACCGCCGAAACGAGTTTGCGGTCAAATAAAGACTCATCACGGGCGACAGGGGTAGATACGTGCGGGCGTTTTGCTCGGAGCACTCCCTGTTGCTGGCTCATATCACCGTATAGCGCATAGTTCGATGAGAACGCCACGAGGCGGTGCTGCTTCAGTTTCTGTTTGATCTGGAAGTATGGCTCACCCATATTTACGTACGGCTTGCTATCAGCGCTATGGGCGCTCACACAGCCGTCGTTGTTCGATAGCACCACGATAGGTGACCAGGTCAGGTCGGAACACTCGCTCGCAGCTAGCATAGAAGCTGTCGATCAGCGCAAAGACGGACTCAGGCTTTGGGGTCATGAGCGCGCACACTGAACGTCACCACGCCCCAGATGATCAGTTCATCACCCTCTAGGATGTAGCGAGGTGGATAACCCCGCTTGCGGTCAATCTCGAACGCGGGGAATTTCGAAAGGTGGATCATATTGTGAATGGATAGTGGGGCACGATTGCAACATTGCCAAAGCTGTCGCTTTGTCTACCCTGGCGCTCACGACCCAAACATTAATGTCGAATGCGACGTGGGGTACTTTTCCTACAGGCCTAAATCTCTGCCGAGTTGATCCTCTTTCATTTGATCGACTGCAAGCCCCCTTTCCACGAGATGCCACTGAAGCTGACAACGTAAGTGCTCTTTTAAACGAGATCTCAGTTCGACATAGCCAAGAGCATATTCCAAGGATCCAGCGTTGATACCACGCCGCCCCAGCACATCCCGCAAGACCTGAATACCTGGCTGGCCGATGTCCGACGCATGCAGTCGCACGAGAGGGTCGAGTCCCGGGAGTCTCTTGAAGCTGTCGACTGCCTGTTCAATCAGTTGTGCAAACGTAGCGGTATCAAATGCCTGCTGCACCGATCGCCACACTTTCGATTCGAGTTCACTGTCCTTCACCTCCTCCAGCACTTGCAGCGCGCGCGATCTCGCGAAAAGATTGTCCGACACCGGTATTTTTTAAAAATTGGATTGTCGTTTGAAAACAAAATGAAAAGCAGCCGCTTTCAGCGAAGAGCGACTGCTGCACCACCCCAGGTTAAGCCTTGGGCATGCATTCGACACAGAACCGTGAAAGAACAAGCAAATGCAAAAAGCAACAACCTCATTTCTCGCGCTTTAGACGTGACATCCAGGTGCTTTAAAGATCTCCGCTTTTTTGTTGTCCTCAAATATAAAGCTCCGTTTTTCAAAAAAAATTTCAAGGGCAAAAAAAAACATATTTTTTTTGAGACGGCAAATGGGAAATACCGCATGGCCAAGTGGGGCCATCCAGGAGTTCCAGGGCTGCCCTTCCCGCTCCTCGATCCTTCTCCACTAATGCCCACTTTTGGATTGGCTGACGGCCCTAGCTCCGTTGACGTAAGCTGGGCATCTCCTGAGCTGAATCAATTTATAAAGAGTACGTTTTTACTGTGGCAGAGACACGGATGACTGATCTAAAAGCCCTTTGGCAGCGCGAGCGCGCACGCAGGGAAGCGTTGTGGGGACTTGAACGCCTACAACCTGGTGCTGAAGAGGCGAGACCGCATATGGCTGCGCTCGATGACATTGATCGCCATGATCGGGAGCACCCGATTGGGGATGCATGCTCTATGACGATTGATGAGCTGCGCGAATCTGTCTCGGAAACTCAATTCGAAGGAGCCGATGGCTATCATTTCGTGATCGTACTTGACCAGCACATCCCTCAACCGTGGCGAATGAGATTTGAGGCCGCCAGTGCGCTTTCGACTCGTTTGCGAGAAGGCAGCTATGCCCACGACTGGCGCCGCTTTCTTCGGGGTTGGGTACACGAGATGCAGCACCTTGCCGCCCACAGGGAGCGTTGCAAGAATGATTGAATTTGATTTGAACACAACGATTCAGAATCGTTGTTGAGGCATGAGAGCTTTATGCCAACTGGTGATGATCCGAGAGAGAATCGTCGCGTGCAAGCCACTTTGGAGGCTCTTCGCGAGGCGTTGATCGATCACCTTCGCGACGATGGGGGCCCAGGTTAGGCTGATTAGGAGTCGGTGCGCAGTTTGGCCTTTGGGAGATTTCCTCTGCATCCATTTGCTTCAGGCAATCAGCTCGCCCCCCACGTTCATCGACTATCATCTGCTGTGGCTGACCAGCTAATGTGGTCAAGGCATCGTACGCTGAACCAACGCTCCCCCACTAAACTCCCGGCCTGTCCGCAAACCTCGCACATTGACAGTGACCGCTCCTCTGCCGTGGCTACCGCTTCACGACAAGCTGTATCACCACCTGAATAATAGAAGCGCAACCCCCCGTATTTTTCCTTGACCTGGAGCACTTGTATTTGAGGCACGCCGGGATGAGCATTCAAGTGAATTTTCAATGTTTGGCACAGCTCATCTATCAGATTCAGCCAGCCTGGCAAACACGCTATTTCGCGAAGATGCGTATTGGAAAAAAACTCCGGATAGCGCTCCCGCATAACGGGCAACAGGTCATCAGTCATATGATTCCAATGCTCTCGTTTCAGCTTTCTAATATGCCTCTAGCGCCAGGACAGCAGGCAAACTCGCGTGCTTTCTTGAGCCGCGACCGGCTAGGATGTAGAGCGTGTCTTTGCTTTCAAAAAAGCAGCCTTCAAAGCTTTGCTGGTAGCTCGTAATGACGCTCTCGCCAGCTGAAAATCGAGCTTCGCTGTCGAACACAGCCCTATGTGCATACAGTATCGCGGGCTGTAGGCCCTGATTTTTTATCGACTGCTCATGTGGCTCAGGAAGCATTACATCGATGATCATCCATTCCCTGACAACGCAGAACGATCTGCCTTCAAATTCATCGCTGGCTAGTCTGATCAACTCGTCGTCGCTCAGTCTTGAGCCGCCCAGCGTTCGCGCCGGGCCATAAAGTACATCTACAATCAATTCAGTTTTCACACTACCTGCCTAATACTATTCATGCGCAGCGCCAACTCAAAAGCCGTCCAAGCACAAGCTTTCTGCGAGTATTCCCTTGTAATGGGTAGGTAGCCTCATCTACCGATCGACCAAACCGCCCTACCGCTGCCCTTCTTTCGCGCACCACGCCCGATAAGCACATACGCTGTATTTACGCTTTCAAACACGTAGCCACGAGTCAGCGATCGTTGAAATGTGCTGCGTACCCAGTCGTTTGGCTGCCGTTTTCCTGTGCTGTGCATCACTACGCTGCGGGCGTAGAGTACGAAAGGCATGAGTCCATCTTCCGCCAACGATTTCCGGTATGCGTCGTCGACTTCTATTTCGATGATTCGCCAATCTCTCACTAAGCAAAATGGCTTGTCGGGAAAGCTCAAAAGCGCCTCGACCTCAGCTTCCCAGATCTCTCCGCTGAAGCCGTTCATTGGCTCGCCGCCGCCATAGAGCAAGTCTTCCAGCTCCCACAGTATCGCGCTCATTTAGTCCCTCCAGTGCTTAGCACCGGGCGCAATGCGGCTATGGCTTCGTCCATTGAAAAACCCGCCCGACGAGACTTTATGAGATGACGAGCGATCAGGGTAGAGAGCTCCTCAATATCGAAGTCTTCCAGGGCGACCCACGAGGCCTCAGCAGCTGCAATATCACGCGGACTACCGCGCACTATGGCGCCAGCTTGCGCCCGCTGCTGCAGGTACCCGGGCTGGCCAATCACTTCGCTGGGATCGATCGACACGCACCCATTTTGAACCCGCAGTGTCTTGAGGGCTTTGATGGATTCCGAAATCGCGCGGTCTCGATCACTGAGGGGCTTTGATCTCCAGAACCACATCAGCGATTACCGCCTTCGGGCGATCGTGGATCGTCAGCCACTAGCTCACTCATCACACATCTCCTCAACTGTCAGTGAACATAGTCGGTGGGAGTAGCCCCGTTCTCGTACAACCAATGGCAAACTACATAACGACTGCTGCTGAGCGTCTCACACACTAGATACCCTTTGAGCACAAAGACTTTCTCGATACGAGATGTACGGATCTTTCCCCCGTCCCTGAACCGACCACGCTCATCTATGAAAACGATGCCGATCAGGCATGGCGGCTTAAATTCGGCGCAGCACAAGTAGCCAGTGACCGGGACGCCAAAATCAATTTTTTGTGCATCCGAAATACTTCGTGGGATACCCATTTCTTTTCCTGTTGCTCTCGGAATTTCTAGTTAGAGAACGGCGCCCAAAAACAGCTTTAGTGAACTCTGTCGAAACGGTCTAGAGCTCCGTTCTCATGAAGCCAGTGCGCGACGACATAGACACCACCTCCCTGTGTGACTACAAGTTCGTAACCCTCGCGCCAGAATCGATCAGTGATAGGTGGAGTGTGTACTGGTAAACCTTCCGGGAAATTCCTCTGCCGGTCGCAGAAGAGCAGACCTGTCATCAGCGGAGTTCGCTCCAACGCACACAGCAGGAACCCCACGACCCTTGGATCAGGTATGGCAGCTCGCGCTCGTTCTATGACTGTCGGCAACCTGTGCATCCTGAAATCGGACAGCTCTGTGCCATAGGTTTTGATCCTGTACACCCTAGTTATCCGTCCATTCAGCAAAGGGTTAACGATCAGATTTCAATGGTGAAGTCCGCAATGAAGCCCGTCTCTTCCCGAGGGTAACCCCGTGGATTTGAGATGAGCCGGCACCCGCTCAGCTCAACATCGATCAAGTGATGCGTATGTCCGAAAATCCAAAAATCCGCCATCTCAAGGAGCGAGTGCCACCTGTTGGAATATGCAGCGTTCAAATGGCCGTCATGCTTCTCGCCGGCAACCTCTGGGATCGGACAATGATGCGTAACAACCACCGTCTTACCGTCAAACCGCTTAGCGAGCTCGTGCAGCAGGAAGTCAAAAGCAATACGGTTTCGCCCAATCACGTCTGCTGGTCGCAGTCGGCGGAAGCGCTCTTCAGCTCTGATCGCCCGGAAGTCGTTCATCCATTGTCCGCATGTCATGGTCGCGGCGACGACGTCTCCGGTTGATGAAAAATCCGTCCAGCCCGTTGTGACCAAAAAACGCGTTTGGTTGCAAATCCAAACCTGGTTTTCCAGGACATGCACATGCGGTGCGGCAACGTCTCGCATTTTGCTCAGGGTGTGGTCGATGTGGCCTTTGTAAAATTCGTGATTCCCCGCGCAATAAATTACGGGGCAGCTGAAGGTCTCGTTCGCCCATTTCACACCTCGGGATTGGACGTCGATGTCACCGGCCAGGATCACCAGATTTGCGCCAATCATTGGAGATTCGAATAGGGCGAATTCGTTGTGCAGATCTGAGTAAATCTGGATTTTCATATTTCGCCCATATCAAAAGTCGGATCGGGATCAGGTAGACGCGAGGCTTCGCAGGCTTGCATCGACTAGGGACAAAAAAGGTCTCAAATTCGAATTAGCTCTATATTGAAAAGGGCATTTGTCCGACTCCATTCGCTATTCGCGCAGGCGTGGTGAAGGTGATATTCCTTTCCACCCTACCTTAGCCAGCAGTAGCAACTGAACCCGAATCGTTCGATGCGTATGACTATATGCATTTGCCTCGAACAAGGCAAATCCGACATACAGTTCCGTTTACCGGGAACACCTCATGTCGATTCGCACTGCGTTTGCTTCTGCTTTGCAATTTTTGAGAGCCCAACGAAAGCTCTCGCAGAAAGACATCGCTATTCAGACTGATCAGTCCTACATCAGTCGTCTTGAGGCGGGTGAAAACTCGGTGACTCTGGAGATCAGCCAAGAGCTTGCAGAAGCGCTTCGATTAGATCCCATGTCTCTGCTGACAATTGTGTACGCTGTCGAGCGCGGACAATCCCCACGCGAAATCCTCAGCCGTATCCAGGACGACCTTGAGTCGTCGAATCTGCTCGACGCCAGAATCCCCTCTAGCCCTGCTCAAACGGTACACCCGGTTGTTGCAGAAGCAGCTGAATTGAAACGCAAGATAATTGAGCTGATGGATGAGGGCCATTCACAAGCTGAGGTTGCTAGGCGTCTTGAGGTTTCGAAGTCCACTGTCACTAAGCATCTGAAAAACAGATAGCGGCTGATTCGAGAGGAGTGATCGGACGTAGGGCTCCTTCTCCTATCGACTGCAGTCTGCCATGATTTAATACCAACTGGCTTGCGCACCAACAACGCACTCACTACGGGAAACCGACGAAAGCGGCGTCTGGGAAGTCGTTGATATTGAATTTGAAGGTGAGGAGCTCATCTGCCCCTTCTGTTCGCTCCATCTAGCCAGCACGGATGATTGAAGCACTAGGACTGGAGTCGATTTACTCAGTCAAAATTGAGCGCGAGATGGAGTATGAGCCTGATTATGGTAATGATTGATCTGGTCGCGTAGCGTAACGCGTGAAGTTCGATCGAAGTAGAATCTACGGGAGCCGGTCGCCATATCGTCGTTATTTGATTTCATACTTGGAATTCTGAATGGGAAGTCCCCTTTTCATCGTACTATCACCACCCTACTGATTCGGATAGGTTTTTATTCAAGTGGCAGTCGGCGATCCCAAGAATCTGAACGATCTATTTTATTTCGCCAAAGTCGTCGAAGCCGGAGGATTCGCGGCCGCCGGACGCCTTTTGGGAGTACCTAAATCCCGACTGTCGCGACGCATCTCAGAGCTTGAGGCGCGTCTGAACGCCAGACTGCTACAACGCACGACTCGCAAGATGCAACTCACCACACTGGGCGAGCGCTATCTGCGCCACTGCCAGGCCATGCTGCTGGAGGCCGAGTTGGCCGACGAGGTGGTCGCTAGCGTTACAGCTGAGCCACGAGGGCCGCTACGGGTTAGCAGTCCAGTAGGCTTAGCTAGTCACTTTCTTACTCCGCTTGTACGAGACTTTCTGCTGCAATACCCGCAGGTACAACTGGATTTGCTCTTGGTTAATCGTCGCGTCGACTTGATCAACGAAGGTATTGACGTTGCACTACGGGTACGGGAGACCGGCGACGAAGAGCCAAATCTCGTGACCCGTCGCCTGCGAGAAGCCCACACTGAAGTGGTGGCCTCTCCCATATTTGCTAAAGCGAACAACCTTAGCCACCCAAGAGAGCTGACTACATTGCCTTTCCTTGGTGCTCTTGACTCCGATCGTCTTGCCCGTACTCGCTTGCACAATTCAAAAGGCGAACGCTTCGAGTTGGCAATGCCCGCGCGGCTAGGCGTGGAGGATTTCGAAATGCGCAAAGAAGCTGCCTTGGCCGGCTTGGGGTTCACGGTACTACCGATGATGTATTGCGAAGATGAACTTGCTAGTGGCGCGTTAGTACGCCTGCTACCTGATTGGCACTGCCCACCGGC
This sequence comes from Pseudomonas sp. LBUM1658, assembly GCF_059716055.1. NCBI lineage: Bacteria > Pseudomonadati > Pseudomonadota > Gammaproteobacteria > Pseudomonadales > Pseudomonadaceae > Pseudomonas > Pseudomonas sp. LBUM1658. The sequence goes on along the minus strand of NZ_CP166798.1, from coordinate 3,109,077 downwards.
CTGGCTACAGGCTGCCTACCCACATCGACGCGGTGTGCTACCCGCAATTCGGGCATGGCTGGATCATCTTGAGCAGGCCTTCAATCAGTGTGGAAATCGCACCCTTTAATGGGGATCACCGGACAGGCCAGCCCGATGGCTGCAGCCGCGCCTTGAACGACGAGTGGGTGCTTGAGTTGCTGCGAAGCGTATTTCCAGAAGCTCGATGCCATCGGCACCCCTGACTTCCTCGATGAGCCTCTCCAGGACGTAAGTCGCCTGTGCAAGACCACGAGTCAGAGACCCGCAAAAGCTTGAGGCCATTGCCAGGCGAAGGCTGCCGGCCAAAACCGGTCTCGGTCATCGTGCTCTAGGTTTTCCCAAATCGACTGTCAGCCGACTTTTGTATGACTCGGAAGATGCAAGGCTCCCAGGTGGACGAGGTCTGAGGCTAAGTGCAGGTGAGCTAACCTGGTTTAGAGGAGGCAGATTTTGAGCATTCGTCAAAATCTAAAATCACATAAGCGACTGATCTGTAAGGACAATGTGGGATCTTAGTAGTGGTTCACCTAGGAAAACAGGTCATCTCTACTATTTCGCCAAGGTCGTCGAAGCCGGCGGGTTCGCGGCCGCCGGGCGGATGTTGGGTATTCCAAAGTCCCGCCTGTCGCGACGTATCGCCGAACTGGAGGAACGCCTGAATGCCCGACTGCTGCAGCGAACCACCCGACAATTGAAACTGACCGCCGTCGGTGAACGTTACCTGCGCCACTGCCAGGCGATGTTGCTGGAGGCGGAAATGGCCGACGAAGCAGTCGCCAGCATGTCCAGTGAGCCCCGTGGGCGACTGCGGGTGTCATGCCCGGTGGGGCTGGCCCATGGGTTGCTGGCATCGGTCATCAGCTCCTTTCTGGAGAAATTCCCGCAAGTGCAACTTGAAGTGCTGCTGCTCAATCGCCGCGTCGACCTGGTGACCGAAGGGGTCGACGTCGCCTTGCGAGTGCGCGAACTCGGTGATGAAGACCCGCTGCTGGTCACCCGGCGCCTGCGCCAGGCGCAGACCGTGATGCTGGCCAGCCCGGCGTTCCTGCGCGAACGGGAAATCAACAGCCCCGAAGACCTGAAAAATGTCCCGGTGCTGGGGGCCCTGGAGGCGGATCGCATGGTGCATTTGCGCATGCTCGATGAGCACGGAACAGCCTCTGATCTGACCCTTGAAGCACGCTTGGGAATTGATGATTTCACCGTGCGCAAAGCCTGCGCCCTGGCCGGTCTGGGCTTCACTATCCTGCCAATGATGTATTGCGAGGAGGAGCTGGAAAACGGCCAACTAGTCCAGCTATTGCCCCAGTGGTCGCTGCCTGGCGGCTGGCTGCAAGCGGTCTACCCTCATCGGCGCGGGGTGCTGCCGGCGGTGCGTGCCTGGATTGATCATTTGGCTGAATCATTCAAAAGTTGCGGAGATCGACTGCTATGAAAGCCAGGCCCATGACTGAAGAAGACGTGGCGAACTTCTGCCTGGCGCTGCCCGGTGCCAGGGAAGACTACAAATGGGGCGGTGTGCGAGTGTTCTCGATTGCCGGGAACAAGATGTTTGCCCTGCAGAACCTGCGTGGCGAGTCGTTGGCATTCAAGGTCGACAAGGATCTGTTTCTCGGCCATGTCGACCGCCCGGGCATCCACCCCGCGCCTTATCTCGCCAGGGCCCAGTGGATCATCATGGAAACGCCCTACCCGCTGGCCGCCGAAGAGCTGCAAGGCTTGCTGCAACGCTCTCATCAATTGGTGGTCAGCAAATTGCCCAAGCGGGTGCAGGTCGGGTTGCTGCTCTAGAACAACGAAAACAGCGTGGCGCCAAGGAACAACTGATCGATCCAGAACACCTGGTGCAACAGGACGATCGCCCAGAACAGCAGTTGGTAGGACAGCTTGCGGGTCTTGTGTCGAAACAGCTGCTGGGCCAGCAAGGCGCCCGGCCAGCCGCCGGCCAGTTCCACGGCATGCAGCACGTTTTCCGGCGTGCGCCAACTGTCGGCACGGGCCTTGCGCTTGTCATGCCAATACAGGAAGAACGCCAGCAGGCTGACAATCCCGTAGGCAGCCAGGGGAATACTGGAAATCCCCCGCAGCCACAACATCGCCGAGCCGAATCCTGGCACGGCGCACAACGCCAGAAAAACCAGGCCTTTGAATCGCGGATGTTGAATGGCAGCCCCGGGCTGTTGCCCGGAGTTGCCGCGCGGTCGAGGCTCGATCAAGGTTTGGCCGCCGCCCAGTCGACCCAGCCGAACTGCCAGGTCGCCAGAATCAGCAGACCAAAAGCGATTCGATACCAGGCGAATACCGCATAGCTGTGGCTGGCGATGAACCGCAGCAGCCCCCGGACCGATAACATCGCGAAGATGAACGCAGTGACGAAGCCAATGGCGAAGACCGGAAAGTCCTCCGGTTTGAACAGGTCGCGGTATTTATAGCCGGAGTACACCGCGGCACCGACCATGGTCGGCATCGCCAGGAAAAACGAAAACTCCGTAGCGGTTTTACGCGAAAGGCCAAACAGCAAGCCGCCAATGATGGTTGAACCGGAGCGCGAAGTGCCGGGAATCATCGCCAGGCACTGGGCGAAGCCGACTTTCAGTGCATCTTTCCAGGTCATTTCGTCGACGCTGTGGGCATGCACTTCGTGTTGGCGACGCTCGGCCCAGAGCATGACGATCCCACCTACCACCAGCGCGCTCGCTACGGTAATCGGGTTGAACAGGTACTCATGAATCAAGTCGGCGAAGATCACCCCCAACACCACGGCCGGCAAGAACGCGATCAGCAGATTGACGGTGAAGCGCTGGGCATTGGGTTGTGTCGGCAAGCCGACGACCACATCGAAGATTTTCCGGCGAAATTCCCAGACCACCGCCAGAATCGCCCCGAGCTGGATAATGATGTTGAAGGCCATGGCCCGCTCGCCATCAAAATGCAGCAAATCCGCGACGATGATCTGGTGTCCGGTACTGGAAATCGGCAGAAACTCGGTCAGCCCCTCTACAACCCCTAAAATAAATGCCTGAAAGGCCGTCCAAAGATCCATCAATCCCCCATGAAGCGATGCCTCCAGGCATGCCTCGTTAATATTTTTCCGTAGCCTTGACTGCGGTAGCGTAGTTGAGTTTCAGCGCGCTCGGAATCGACAGAAAACCGTAAAAATCCCGTGAAAAATCAAGCCAGGCTCAGGTTTTCCCGCGCGCGGTCGAAATCCTATCAGACATCCCCGATTTACGCTGTCGCGTTAGTAGACTTGGGTCGGATTGGCTCACCGCACAAAGCGTGTTTCGATGCTGGCAGATAGTTAATTAGAAGAAAAAAATCTGGAGTAACGGGTTATGAATAGCTTGCGCAGTTTGTCGATCAGCCGTCGGTTGTGGCTCATCCTGATAGTGGCTGTGCTTATGCTGACGACCTTGGGTCTATTGATGCTCAAGCAAATACACGATGACCTCTATCAAGCCAAGGCCGAGAAAACCCAGCATGTGGTGCAGACCGCCAATGGCGTGCTGGAGTATTACCACAGCCTCGAAACCGCTGGCACCTTGAGCCGTGACGCCGCCCAGAAACAAGCATTGAGTGTGGTCCGCGGCCTGCGTTATGACCAGAAAGAGTACTTCTGGGTCAACGATCTGAAGCCCGTGATGCTCATGCACCCGAGTAACCCGAAACTCGAAGGTCAGGACCTCTCCGCCATCAAGGATCCCGATGGTTTTGCGCTGTTCAACGAGATGGTGGCCATCGCCAAGTCCAAGGGCGCCGGGGCCATTGACTACCGTTGGCCAAAACCGGGTGCCACGGCCCCGGTGCAAAAAACCTCCTATGTGAAACTGTTCGAGCCCTGGGGCTGGGTCATCGGTTCCGGCGTTTACATCGATGACATGCAGGCCGAGTTCTACGGTCAGGTCTGGGAAGCCTCCTTCATCGGGCTGGTTATTGCGCTGATCATGGCGCTGCTGGTGACCTTGATCGCCCGCAGTATCGTGCGGCCGCTGCAAGAAGCGGTGCAGGCCATGGCCAATATCGCCAGCGGTGAAAGCGACCTGACCCGCAGCCTCGATACCCACGGGCAGGACGAAGTGACCCAATTGGCCCATCACTTCAACGGCTTCACCGCCAAGTTGCGCCAGGTCATCTGCCAGTTGCAGGTTTGCGCCAGTGCCCTGGGCCAGTCCTCGGCCGATCTGGGCAACAACGCAGCGCAGGCTCAAGAGCGCAGCCAGCAACAATCCCAGCAAATGGAACTGGTGGCCACGGCCATCAACGAAGTGACCTACGGGGTGCAGGACGTGGCGAAAAACGCCGAGCATGCGGCCAGCGAAATGCGCGACGCCGAATCCCAGGCTCGACAAGGCCAGGTGAATATCGATGGCAGTCTGCAGCAGATCGATCAGCTGTCGAGCACCATTGATCAAGCTGTCGAGGTGATCCGCACGCTGGCGGCGGAAAGCAACCAGATCGGCAGCGTTCTGGAGGTGATCCGCTCGATCGCCGAGCAAACCAACCTGCTGGCGCTCAACGCCGCGATTGAAGCCGCGCGCGCCGGTGAACAAGGTCGCGGGTTTGCGGTGGTCGCCGATGAAGTCCGCTTGCTGGCCCAGCGCACGCAGAAATCCACGGCCGAGATCCAGTCGATGATCGAGCGCCTGCAGACCCACTCCGAGGCAGCGGTCAAAGTTATCAGCGACAGCAGTCGTGCCTCGCAATTGACTATCGAACAGGCCGGTCTGGCCGGGGCCAGCCTGAGTGCCATCGGCCAGGCATTGCGCAATCTGAACGGGCTGAATGCCTCGATCGCCAGCGCGACGCTGCAGCAGGCCCACGTGGTAGAGGACATCAACCAGAACGTCACCCAAGCTGCGGGCCTGTCCCAGAGCACCGCCCTCGCCGCCGAGCAATCCAGCGTCGCCAGCGTGCATCTGAAACAACTCAGTGAGCAGTTGAACGGCCTGCTCAAGCAGTTCCGGGTGTAAACCGCAAAGCACGCGTTATCGTTAACGTTCATCGCGAGCATATTCGTAGCCCACAGGTGCATGTTCCTTCCTCGCCGACAGCTGACTTCCAGCGATGTCAGTATGGAAGAGAAAGGAACGGACTACCTATATCGCGAGCAGGCTCGCTCCTACACCCTCCAATCAGCAGCGGACCTTACGCACCGGCGCCGATGTGCGTTGACGGGTTTCCCACGCCTGGGCCAGACCGACCAGCGCATCGGATGCCGGCAGCATGGTGCGGCCGCGCACCAGATCGGCCGCGCGCTCGGCGAGCATGATGGTCGGGGCGTTGAGATTGCCGTTCGGCTCGCTGGGAAACACTGACGAGTCGATTACCCGCAAGCCATCGATACCCCGCACGCGCAATTGCGAGTCAACCACCGCCATGTCGTCCTCGCCCATGCGGCAGGAACCACAGGGATGGTAGGTGCTCTCGAGATTTTCCCGCACGAAGGCATCAATCTCTGCGTCAGTATTGACCAGCGGTCCGGGCGCAATCTCTGCGTCACGGAAGCGATCCATCGCCGGCTGGCCGATGATTTCCCGAGTCAGGCGCACGCAGCGGCGGAATCCCTCGCGGTCCTCTTCCCGTTGCAGGTAGTTGAAGAGAATTTCCGGATGCTCGTAAGGATCCGCCGAGCGAATCCGCACATGACCTCGGCTCTTGGGTTTGTTCGGCCCGGTCAGCACCATGAAGCCGTGGCCCTTGATCGGCTTATTACCGTCGTAGCGCATGGCAGCGGGCAGGAAGTGAAACTGGATGTCGGGCCAGCGCAGCCCCTGTTCGGAGCGAATGAAGCCACCCGCCTCGAAGTGATTGGTCGCACCGAGGCCGTCCTTGCGCAGCAACCAGCGCAGACCGATCAACAGTTTGCTCAACGGGTCCATTTTGCTGTTGAGCGTCACCGGCTCCTTGCAGCCGAACTGGATGTAGATTTCCGCGTGATCCTGCAGGTTTTCCCCGACGCCGGGCAGATGATGCTTGACCTCCACGCCGGCTTTGCGGAGTACCTCGGATGGCCCGATACCGGAGCGTTGCAGCAAGTGCGGGGCACCAATGGGACCTGCACAGATCAGCAGTTCTTTGTTGCAGTGGACAGTATGGGTCTGGCCTTCGCAATCGTAGGTGATCCCCACCGCGCGCTTGCCGTCGAGGATGATCTGCCGGCTCATGGCCTTGGTCACCACGGTCAGATTCGGCCGATTCATGGCCGGTCGCAGATAGGCGTTGGCGGTGGAACAGCGCACGCCGTTTTTCACCGTCATATGCATCGCACCGAAGCCTTCCTGCATAAAGCCATTGCAGTCGTCGGTCTTGATGTAACCCGCCTCCGCTCCGGCATCGACCCAGGCCCCGTACAGCGGGTTTTTCATGTGGTTGCCGTTGCTGGTGTGCAAGGGCCCGGAGCCGCCGCGGTATTCATCCCCGCCCGCTTCGCAACTTTCGGCGCGTTTGAAATACGGCAGGCAATTACGGTAGCCCCACCCTACTGCGCCAAGGGACTCCCACTCGTCAAAGTCCAGGGCATGGCCACGGATGTACACCAGCCCGTTGATTGACGAGGAGCCACCCAGCACCTTGCCTCGCGGGCAGTGGATTCGACGTCCGTTGAGGTAAGGCTCCGGCTCGGTCTCGTAGCGCCAGTTGTACTTGGTGGTGTTCATCGGGATCGAAAAGGCACTGGGCATCTGGATCACCACGCTGCGATCGCTGCCACCGTATTCCAGGACCAGCACGCGGGTGTCGGGATCTTCCGTCAGCCGATTGGCCAGCACGCACCCGGCAGATCCGGCGCCGATGATGATGTAGTCGAATGATTGGGTGTTCATGGTCATCTCCCGAAAGTCTTTTCGCTGAGCAGCGGTGCCGGACGCGAAGATTTCTTGTCGCCGGTGGTGTAATGCGGGCAGGTCTTCTCGATATCCTGGATCACTGTTTCTTCGCGTTTGAGGTCAAGGGAGCGGCTGAGCCAGTAGTACGCCAGTCCCGAGACGATCAGCCCGACCAGCCAGGCAATGTCGATACTGCCCAGGGCCCTGGCGAGCGGGCCGACGTAGACCTCGCGCTGCTCTACCCCGTCGTAGATGTAGAAGAACGGGATCATCGCGACGAAGCCGATAGCATAGGAAGCAATGCCCCGCAGGCCCCAACTGCCATAGATGTTGTCGTGGGGCATGAAGAAGTGCGGAATGGCGTAGCGCCCCTTGCGCACGAAGAAGTAGTCGGTCAGGTTGACCGAGGTCCAGGGCACCAGGAAATACAGCATGATCACCAGGTAGATCCCCAGCACCGACAGGCCTTTGCCGGAACCCTGGATGCTCAGCGCCACGCCCAGTTGCAGCAGGATGACAAAGCCGATCGCGATGATGCGCGCCTTGCGGGTGGGCTTGATGTGCGTGATCGAGTCGACGCAGGTCAACGTGGTCAGCTTCGCGCTATAGATATTCATCGCGATCACCGGCAGGAACGCCAGAATGGTCACGACCACCACTACGGTGCCCATCAGCGGCGACCAGGCGTTGCCCACCTGCCCCAACGCCACCAGGACGTCGGTCGAATTCAAGTGATCGGCCAGCCAGCCGCCCAGCGAGATCATCCAGGCCCCGGACAGTGACGCACCGAGGAACACCACCGCGATCAGTCTGCCGCTCGGGGTGTTCTTCGGCAGGTAGCGCGAATAGTCGGAAACATAGGGCGCATAGGCGATGTTGTAGCTTGCCGCCGCGGCAAACTGCGCAATGAAGCCGGTCCAGTTGAAGCCTAAAGGCTCTGCAGCGACCTCCCCGGCCGCGAGTACCGGCAACGGCGCATCGGGCACCCAGTGCATCAGCACCGCCAGCGTCACCAGACCGTAGAGTGGCAGCGACAACCACAGCGCCCACTTGAAGCTGCGGTGCATCCAGTCGTGACCGAGGATTGCCAGTACCGTCGCCGGCACCGTCACGGCCACCGCGACCGCCACCGGATTGAAACCGAACAGCGTCTGCAGCCCCTGCATCATCAACACCAGGTTGACGATGTTGAAACCGGCGAAGACAAACAGCGTCGCCAGCAGCACCAGGATGACTCCGCGATAACCGAACTGCGCCCGCGACTGGATCATCTGCGGCAGCCCCAGGTGCGGGCCCTGCGAGCCATGGAAGGCCATGAACAGCGTGCCGAACATGATGCCCAGCGTGCCGCCCAGGGTGGTCCACAAGGCGCTCAAGCCGACACTCGGGCCGACGAAGCCGATGGTCATGGTAAAGAAGGTAAAGTTACCAAGGAACCAGAACGGCCCCTGGCTCGACAGTTTGTCGGTGCGTTCGTTTTCCGGAATGAAATCGATCGAATGCCCTTCGACGGCTAACTTGTCGTCGCGAGGCGTTGCGGTGATGGCGGCATCAGGATGGGTGTGCATGACGTACTCTCATTATTAGTGAAGATCATGACGAGATAACTGCAATCTTTCGGGTGACCGGCGCCCCAAGGTCTGTTGACGTTTGGTAGCGAACCGCGTCCTTGCCGTTCCCGCCTTAAAGGCGCGTCATGCGTCAGGCGTGAACAAGCGTGAACCGATGATCAGGGCAGGGTTATCCAGACCGCCTTGGTCTCCAGCAAGTAATCGAGTTGCTCAGCCCCCAGGTCCTTGCCGAACCCGGACTGTTTGTAACCACCGAACGGCATCGACGGGTCGATGGTGCTGTGGGCATTGACGTACACCGTGCCGGCCCGCAGCCGTGGGATCAGGCTGTGCACGCGCCCCAGGTCATTGGAATACAGCGCGGCAGCCAGCCCGTAGGGCGAGTCGTTGGCCAGTTCCAGGGCCTCCTCCACATCGTCGAAAGGTGCGGTGACCAGTACCGGACCAAAAATCTCCTCCTGGACGATCTGCATGTCATTGCGGCAATGGGCGAAGATGGTCGGTTCGACGAAATAGCCTGGCCCCTCGACCGGCTGGCCGCCATAGACCAGTTCGGCACCTTCGCGCTTGCCGAGGGCGATGTAGTCCGTCACCCGCTGCTTCTGCAACGCCGACACCAGCGGGCTGATGAAACAGTCGGGATCCAGTCCGGGTGCCATCTTCAACGTCCGGGTGTAGGCAATCAGCTCGCGCAGGAACTCGTCGTAAATGCTCCGATGAACATAGGCGCGGGTGCCGGCGTCGCAGACCTGACCGGAGTTGAAGAACACCCCGTTGGCGATCGCCTGGGCCGCGGCCGGCACATCCGCATCGGCAAGTACGATTACTGGAGATTTTCCTCCGAGTTCGAGGGTTAGTCGCTTCATTTCATCCACCGCCGCCCGCCCGACAGTGCGACCGACCGGGGTCGATCCGGTGAAGGTCAGCTTGTCGATGCCACGGTGAGTCGCCATCGCCGCACCGACCACGCTGCCGCGCCCGGTGACGATATTGATCACCCCGTCCGGGATGCCCGCTTCCTGCACCAGCTCGGCGAAACGCAAGGCCGACAGCGAAGTCAGCTCGGCGGGTTTGACCACCACCGTACAGCCGGTGGCCAGGGCGGCACCGAGTTTCCAGGCCATGGTTTGCAGCGGGAAATTCCACGGCACGATGGCTCCGACCACGCCTACCGGCTCCTTGCGGGTATAGGCCAGGTAGTTGCCCGGCAAGGATGGCTCGACGGTGCGCCCGTGCAGCTTGGTCGCCCAACCGGCGAAGTAACGCAGGGTGTCGACCGTACCCTGGATATCGACATCCCGCGCCTGGGCGGCTGACTTGCCCATGTCGATCGATTCGATTTCGGCCAGTTCGACGGCATTGATTTCGATCAGATCGGCCAGCCGCTGCATCATCCGCTCGCGCTCCAGCGGTTTGGCCTGGCGCCAGGCGCCGCCGTCAAACTGGGCGCGGGCGGCTTGCACGGCGCGGTCCAGATCGTCGGTGGTGCCCATGGGAATGTGGGTGAGCACGCCTTCGGTCGACGGCTCGATGACCTCCGAGGTCTGTCCGTCACTGGCCGCGACCCAGGCACCACCGATGAACATCTTCTGGACCTTGCCGAGGAAGGTCTGGGTGGCTTCGGATACACCGAATTTCTGCAAGTATTGCTTGACGATCGTGTCCATTATTATTCTCTCTGGCCGGCGCTTTCGTTCACGCCGGGCCACTGAAGTGGTTCAAGGATCGCCCTCGGGCCGCACGAGCCCGGGGGTGTTTCGTCAGTCACATGGCTCGTGCCTTGGCCCGTTCGTGGTAGATGAAGCCGATGCTGTTGAGCAGCAGTTGCGCGGCGAGGATCGAAGTGACCCCGGCCGGGTCATAGACCGGCGCGACCTCCACCAGATCCATGCCGATGATCTTGCCTTGGCTGCGCTTGGCCAGGGCCTGGATGATTTCCAGCACTTCGTAATAGAGGAAGCCGCCATGGCTGGGCGTACCGGTGCCCGGGGCAATGGACGGGTCGAAGCCGTCGATGTCGATGGTGATGTAGTAGTTGATGCCTTGTGGAATCAGCTCCAGCACGCCCTCGGTACCGAGCCGGCGAACATCACGCACCGACAGGATCTTCGAACCGGCGGCATGGGCGGCTTCGTAGTCATCGCGATTGGACGACGAGACGTTGCGGATACCCATCTGGGTCATGCCGACGATATGGTCCATTTCCGAAGCGCGCCGCAGCGGGTTGCCATGCCCGTAACGCACGCCATGGCGTTCATCGACGAAATCCAGGTGAGCGTCGAAGTGCACGATATGAATCGGCCCCTGGCCTTCGAATGCCTTGATTACCGGAGCGTGGACCGAGTGGTCGCCGCCGAGCACCACCGGCATGGCGCCGGCCTGGAGAATCTTGCGCACGGCAAACTCGATGTTGTCGTTACTGGTCTGCATGTCGGTATGGACGATGTCGGCGTCACCGACATCCACCATGCGCACGTCGTCGCGGGTCAGGTAGAGCACGTCATCTTCATGGTCGTAGGCGCCGGCATGGCCGAACGAGAACAAGGTCGATGCTTCACGAATCCCGCGCGGCCCAAAGCGCGCGCCGGAACGCCATTGAGTCCCCATGTCGTTGGGGGCGCCGAGAATGGCCACGTCGGCATCCAGTGCGTCCCAATCGGTGCAGATTGGCGACTTGGCAAAGGTGCAGTGACCTACGAATGGAAGGTTCAAGCGGCCTGACTCATAACCGTGCTTAGACATGTCGATGCATCTCCGTTCTTGTTGTTCGGCGAGGGCGGAGCTGGTAAGTAACCGCCGTTGGAGTGACTATGAGCGCCGGATTTCGGAGAAAAAATGCTAAACATCCGATACTCACATCGGCATCGGCGATGCATCGACAGGCTGGAGGTTTGAGTTGAATCAGCTGCACGACGTGGACTTGAAATTGCTCAGGGTGTTTGCCGCTATCGTCAAATGCGGAGGCTTCTCCGCCGCTCAGGCGGCGTTGAATGTCGGCCAGTCGACCATCAGCGAACAGATGAGCCAGCTGGAAACCCGCCTCGGTGTGAAGCTCTGCCAGCGTGGGCGCAGCGGCTTTCGCCTGACCGAACAGGGGGTGGCGATTCACGAGGCTACCCAGCGTTTGTTAGCTGCCGTGGACGACTTCTGCCTGGATACCGATGTGCTCAAGCAGCACATCACGGGTCAGCTTCATCTGGGCATCATCGATTCGACCATCACCGACCCTGACTCGCCGCTGCCAAAGACCACCCAGCGCTTTGTTTCCAGAGGGCACGATGTCCACCTCAACGTGTATGTCGGCACCCCTGCGGAACTGGAGGAACGGGTACTCGACGGCCGCCTGCATCTGGCTATCGGACACTTTCCAATCCACGTACCCGGCCTCGAATACCTGGCGCTCTACCAGGAGGCCCTGGGTTTTTACTGCGGTCGGCGCCATCCGCTGTTTGGCTGCAAAGCCGAAGGCAAGGAGCTGCTCGAGGAGATCGGCGAGAGTCGGATCGTCGCTCGGGGTTTCATGCAGCAATACGACCTCGAACATCTCGGCGTCAGCAAAGCCGCGGCCACCGTTGACAACATCGAGGCACTGGCCATTCTGATCATCTCGGGTGCCTATCTGGGTTTTCTGCCCATGCATTTTGCCGCGCAATGGGTCAAGACCGGCGACATGCAGCAACTGGCGCCGCTGAGCCTGCAACTGATGTCGCCGTTCGATGTAATCACCCGCCGAGGCATCGCCCCGCCGCCGATTCTGCGGGTATTCCTGGAAGACCTGGCGAACACTGCACGCAATGAAGCACATGCCTGAATGGATGTGCCTGCGGCAGCTCCTACAAAGTTCTACGTTCGGTCGGGATGTACCCGGTTACAATCCGCCCCTTCTTCGACTTCCCCCAAGGAACCCCTATGTCCGGGCTTGAACTGTTTGCCGCTACCCTCGGCGTCATCGCCGTGTGGCTGACAGTCAAACAGAACCCCTGGTGCTGGCCGATCGGTCTGGTCATGGTGTCGCTCTACAGCTGGATCTTCTTTGAGGTAAAGCTGTATTCGGACATGCTCCTGCAAGTGATCTATGCCGCTTTACAGCTCTATGGCTGGTGGCAATGGACTCGTGCAGGCGAGGCCCATCATGGACGGCAAGTCAGTCAACTGGCCACTCAACCGATGCTGCTCGGCCTTGCCGCCGGCGCCATCGGCAGCCTGCTGTTGGGGGCCGCCATGGCCCACTGGACGGATGCCGCGCAACCCTGGCTGGATGCCGCACTGACCGGATTCAGCCTGGTGGCGCAATTGTGGATGGCGCAAAAACGCGTGCAATGCTGGCCGCTGTGGATCGTCCTGGACTGTATTTTCGTCGGCCTGTTCCTGTACAAGGGGATGTACCTGACTGCTGTCCTGTATGGCCTGTTCGCCCTGTTGGCCATTCAAGGCTGGCGCACATGGCGCAGCGATCCGCTGCTGTGCCCATGAAGGTGTTGGTGCTGGCAGGGCCGGAATCCAGCGGCAAAAGCTGGCTTTCGAGCGAGATTCACGCCAATTTTGGCGGCATTTTGGTCGGTGAGTACGTTCGGCATTTCATCGAAAGTGAAGCCCGCGAGACCCGCTACGATGACATTACATCCATAGCACATGGCCAGCTGACCTGGGAAGATGAAGCACGCGCCAAACAACCGTCACTGTTGATTCTCGATACGCACCTCTTAAGCAATATCCTTTGGAGTCGCACGTTGTTTGGCGCTTGCCCGACGTGGATCGAGCAAGCATTGCTGGCACGGCACTACGACCTGCATTTGCTGCTGAGCCCTGAAACCGTGGCCTGGCATGACGACGGGCAGCGTTGCCAACCGCAACTGGCAGAACGCCAGGCGTTTTTCCAGGCCAGCCGCCAATGGCTTGACCTGCACCGCCAGCCTTGCCAGGTACTGCAAGGTGATTGGAAACAGCGCAAGGACGCGGCATTCGAGGCTGTGACGCGCTTGCTCAAGGCCTGACAGGGGTACCCCGCCCTGCCGCAAATGTCCATTCCTGAAACACGTACCCCTGCGCAAACCCTCGAGCTAAAGCGGCCCGAGCACTCCAGCAAGAAAGTGTTAAGCCACTGATACAACCTGCCTTCAGCGCCCTTAGCGAGCAATGCCGCCAGTATGGACGGCGCTTTTGCGTGGCTCTGTCTCAGTGGCGTTACAAAATTTTTTTGACCACCTCGACGATTAAAGCCAACCAACTGTTTTTAAAAGAAAAACAAAAACCGGCACACCTTCTGCTCTCTTCCTCGCAACGCTGATAAGGGAAAGCGTTCCACTTACAGAAGGAATTGCCGCCGTGGGGAAATTTGATAAAAGCATCTATAGCCTCCTGCTGATCGGATGCGCACTGGGCTCAAGTTTCTGCCTGCCTGTACAGGCTGACAACGGCGTCATTCTTATCAAACGTGATGTCCAACCGCGCAACGCAATGATTCCGCCGTTGATTCCCGACCCTGACCCCACGACCGTCAATGCCAACCCGTCCAAACATATCCTCAGGCAAACGAACGAGTTGAGCGACGGCGACTTTGCCAGCATCGCCAGTGGTGCAGGCAGCTCCCACCTGGTCACTCAAGGCACCAACAACCTGGGCGGCAATATCACCAACCAGACCCAGCTTTCCAACCTCCCCGCTGGACGTTCGGGAAATTCGGGCAACGGTATTGCCAACATGGTCAATTCAAACATCCAGCAAGGCCTGGGTGCTCTGAAAATCGTAACGGGAGACCGTTAAGATGAATCGTACGCTGCTGATTATCGCCATGTTTTGCAGTGCATCGACCTTTGCCCAATCTCCCGTCATCAATAACGCCGAAATCGACGGTTCGGGCATGCAGTACCAGGGCAACCTCTCGGTCAACCAGGCTGCGGGCGATCAGCAGCAACAGGCCAACGCCCGGGCCATCGCCATTGGCCATGGAGCCAGTGCTACCACACAGATTCGCCAACGGCTGCGTACGCAGGTCGACCCCAGGATCGATGCTCGATCCAGCATTCAAGGCGACTCCTTCAGCCACGGCAACGGCGTACTGGGCGTCAACCAGAGCGCGGGCGCCAGCAACCAGCAAGCCAATGCCCTGCGGATAAGCATCAGTACACAGCCGCAAAGTATCGACGACAGCGTCCTCAGGCAACAGAACGTGGCGCTGATCACTAACTCCGATCCAACTGACTCTGCACCAGGTTATCGCCAGGTCGCTACCAGCGATCAGGCCTTCACCGGTAGCCGTGGGGTGATCCAGTTGAATCAGAGCGCCGGGGTGGGAAACCGAACGGCCAACACCCTGAGCGTCCGGGTCGTGGATTGACCCAAACAGGTAGAAACAACACTTAACCTAAAATAAAGTACGGAGAATCACCATGAAACCTTCGATGGCAATCAAGCCTCTGGTTTTCGCAATTGCTGCGGTCATGGCTGTTGCTGTACAGGCTGGGCAGACCGATCGGCGTGACAATGGCCACCACAATGGCCATCATAACGGCAACCAACAAACCCCTCCTCCAACAAGGATCCCTGTCAACGCGACTGCCAATGCGTCGGATAGGCAGAGCAGTTCCGACAACCGCATCCGCAACGAAGGGACTGAGAACGAAGCCGAGATGAACAGCTCTGCCGAAGGCTCGAGCGGCAACGTCGGCGTCAACGTGGCTGCAGGCAACGGCAACCAACAAGACAACGCGGCCGCCATCGCAAACGCTGGCTCCGAATCCAGTCTCGATAACAGCTTCGTGTTCGGCAATGCCACTGCCACCGCTAGAGTCACGCAAACCAGCGACAATAACAGGGTCACCAACTACTCCAGCACAGCCTCTGCCGTGATGAGCGCATCGGCCAATGGCGGCAACGGCAATATGGGTATCAACATTGCTGGCGGCGACCTTAACCAACAGAAAAACACCATGGCAATTGCCAACTCCAATGCCCCGCTCGGTAGCGCAACAGCCACAGCCTCTGCCAATCAAACCGGTCCTGGCCTGGTAGTGAATAACAACGCCGATCGGACGTACCGCGTGGATACGCTGACAGTTACCAACACGGCCAGCGGTAGTTTCTCTCGCGATAAATCATCCGAGGCTAGCGGCAGTAAAAGCGCTTCTTCGAGCTGGGACGCGGCCGGTTCCAAGAGCTTTAATGCCAGCGGTTCCAAAAGCGTTGATATAAGCGGTTCTAGCGCCAGTAATGCGAGCGGTTCCAACAGCAGTACTGCGAGCGGTTCCAACAGCAGCAATGCGAGCGGTTCCAACAGCAGTAGTGCCAGCGGTTCTTCGAGTGCTTCTTTGAATGCTTCGTTGAGCGCTACTTTGGACGCTGCTGCGGCGGCTGCCAGTTCCGTTACCTTCAATAATGGCTTTGGCGATCGCACCCGCAGCAGGTCTTCCGACGCATCGCTTAACGCATCGCTTGACGCAACGCTTGACGCATCGATAGACAGATCGTTCGACAGATCGCGCGACTCCTCGTTCGACAGATCGCGCGACTCCTCGTACGACAAATCTCGCGATTCCTCGTACGACAAATCGCGCGATTCCTCGTTCGAAAAATCGTTCGATAAATCGTACGAGAAATCGACCGCCTCCTCGTACGAAAAATCGGGTAATAAATCGTCCGAATCTGCGTACGACAAAGCGAAAAGCTACAGTGAAAGCAGCTCATATGATTTGAGCAACACCTACTCCTATCAAGTGCTGACTCCAACTGGCTGGGCAAACCCTGTGACCAACACTGCAACCCTGAGCGGTTCGGTGAATGGCGGCAGTGGCAACCTGGGCGTCAACGTGGCTGCCGGTGTGGGTAACCAACAAAGCAACTCGCTGGCCATTGCCAACCAATCGTTCTAATTGCTGTCTCTGGAGGCCCCCTTATGGGGGCCTTTTTCAACACAACCAGAAGGCGTCCCACCATGCGCATTATCGCCTTGGCATTTTTGCTTTGCGTGGCCAGTGTAATCGAGGCTGCACAAATGCCGCTTTCCGTCCTGCCGGGCGGCGCGGTGGTGTATAAGCCGATCCAGAGCATACGCGAGCGCAAATTTGCCGACCTGGTGCAACAGAAAACCGACTTCAGTTGCGGCGCAGCTGCGCTGGCGACCATATTGCGCCAGGCCTATTGGCTGGACGTGAACGAAGAACAAATCATCGAAGGCATGCTGTCACACTCCGATCAAGATCTTGTCCGCGTCCAGGGCTTCTCCATGCTCGACATGAAGCGTTACGTGGAAAGTATCGGCATGCGGGCCCGTGGCTACCGGGTAGCGCAGGAAACGTTGAGCGATATCAGAATTCCGGTTGTGGTACTCCTGGATATCCGTGGCTACAAACATTTTGTGGTCATGCAAAGAGTCCATAAGGGCTGGGTATATATCGGAGATCCGGTACTCGGTCATAAACGTTACAAAGTCGACGACTTTGTCAAAGGCTGGAACGGCATCGTCTTTGCCGTCATCGGCCAGGGCTACGACAAAACCAATGCGTTGCTCGACCCACCCATGCCACTGACCGCCAAGAACCGCATCAACGCCTTCACCCCGGTGCAAGACGCAGAGTTGATGGATTTCGGATTCATCCAAAGCGACTTCTTCTAATGACAAGGAGCACGACGCTCCGGGAGCATCCAATGAAGACTCCAATCTGGCTGGCCGTGGTTTGCCTGGCCGCCAGCCTGCCGACCCAGGCACAGACGTTCAAACCCATTGAACTGAAGGATCAGGAATTGGCGAACCTGCGAGGCCGCTATGTCATGCCGGGACGGATCATCAGTTTCGGCATTGTCATGACCAGCGCTTGGCAAAATGCCAACGGTGACGTGATCGGGGCAACTTCCTCGATGCAAATTCAACAATCGACCATCAAGCCACAGTTCTATGTGTCGATGATCGACGAAAAAGGTAATGGCCCAGCGCGTTCGCAAGGCACCGGTACCGTCACTGGCGGCAGCGGCCTCAACAGCACCGAAGGCGTCACTCAAGTCGTGCGTGCTGCCGGCGACAATAACACCGCCTACAACAACGTTGATATCAACGTCACCAAGGCTAGCCAAGCGCCAGCAACGCAACAGCAGGGCCAGGCATTGGCCGCAGGCTCGACGTTGGTCGGTGCCAATGGCGCGGGCTCGCTGAGCGTTTCCTCGACCGGTACTGGTGTGCAACTCAACATCGCGGCCAACAACAACCAGGGCAGTACCGTACAACGCCTGGCCCAGGGTGGGCTGATGCAGAACACGACTTTGCTCGGCGGTGGCAACCAGGTCAGGAACCTCACGTCCCTCAATGTCGTGCTGCGTGACAACGTGCCGACAGCCGGGTCGCTGAACGGCAATCTGGACCAGCTCAAAGGTCTTCGCACTCTCGGATTCTGATCTACGCTCAGTCTCATCAGATGTAGTCAGAAGGGACGGCTAACCCATGCACCGATCGTTAACGTTCAGAGCTATTGTTTGTTTGAGTAGCCTGGCCCCGGCCACACTGCTATGCGCAGCACCGGACCCCCAGGTCGAAGCACTAAAACAAGAACTCATGGAGTTGAAACAGCGTTACGAAGCACAACAGAACGCGCTGATGGTACTCGAGCAACGCGTGCGCCAAGTCGAAGAAGCACCTGCGACACCTGCTCCCAAACGCCTGACCAAATCCCCCGCTGAAACGACCAGGGGTGGCCAGACGGTGGCCGCAGGTGCGCCGGGAACCGCAGGCAGTTCATACGGCCAATCGCTGAAGGATGATTCGGAGCCTGCGCAAAGCGTTTCCAACCTGTATGACGAAGCCAGCGGCTTCTTCGGTGGCGGCAAGTTCAGCGTCGAAACCGGCCTGACCTACACGCACTACGATACCCGTGCGCTGACGCTCAATGGCTTTCTGGCACTGGACTCGATTTTCCTCGGCAGCATCAACCTCGACCGCATCAAGGCCGACAACTGGACACTGGACCTGACCGCCCGCTACAACACGGGACAACGCTGGCAGTTCGACATTAACGTCCCCGTGGTTTATCGCGAATCAACATATTCCTCCGGTGGCGCCGGTGGCGCAGGCCCGGTGACGTCGGACGCAACCGTTACCCGCGACCCGACCATCGGCGATGTGAACTTTGGCGTTGCTTACAAGTTTCTGGATGAGTCGGCCAATCTGCCCGACGCGGTCGTTACACTGCGCGTCAAGGCGCCGACCGGTGATGACCCTTACGGCATCAAGCTGGTCAATGACCCGAACAACGATAACCTCTCGGTACCCGATGACTTGCCTACCGGCAATGGTGTCTGGTCGATCACCCCGGGTATCTCGCTGGTCAAGACCTTCGACCCGGCCGTGCTGTTCGGCAGCCTGGCCTACACCTACAACATGCAAGACTCTTTCAGCGACATCAGCCCTCAGGTCAACTCCAAGGTGCCCGGGGACGTGAAACTGGGCGATTCCTGGCAGGTCGGCGCCGGCATTGCATTCGCCTTGAACGAGAAGATGAGTATGTCGTTCTCGTTCACCGATCAGTTTGCCCGCAAGAGCAAGATCAAGCCGGACGGTGGCGATTGGCAATCGATTTCCAACAGCGATTACAACTCGGCCAACTTCAACATCGGCATGACCCTGGCAGCAACCGATAACCTGACGATCGTTCCCAACCTGTCCATCGGACTGACCGACGACTCGCCAGACTTTTCCTTCAGCCTGAAATTCCCGTACTACTTCTAATCCACAACAACAAAGTTGTAGATTAAAAGATCGCTGCCTGCGGCAGCGCCTACATTGGAATGCGTTCACCCTGTAGGAGCTGCCGAAGGCTGCGATCTTTTGATCTTTAGATTTTTTGATCTTGCGTCTAACGTATCTGATGCTTGTGCAACAAACGGTAGAAGGTAGGCCTGGATATCCCCAGCACCTTGGCGGCGATGCTCAAATTATCGCTGTGGCGGTTAAGTACATCGCACAAGGCCTGGCGCTCTGCCCGGCGCTTGTAGTCTTCCAGCGTGCCCATCGGCGCGGCCATGGCCTGGTGACTGAGCAAACCCAGGTCCCTTGCCTCGATCTGCCGCCCTTCGGCCAGCACCAACCCGCGGCGAACCCGATTGGCCAGTTCGCGCACATTGCCCGGCCAGTCATGTTTGCCCATGGCCACCAGTGCGTCCTCACTGAAACTGCGCGGACGCCGACCGGTTTCCTGGCTGTAGAAGTGGGAAAAATGGTTGGCCAGCATCGACAAGTCACCATGGCGCTCGCGCAATGGCGCGGTGACGACTTGTAATACGTTCAGACGGTAATACAAGTCCTCACGAAATCGCTTCTTCTCGATGGCCGCTTCCAGATCGACGTGGGTCGCCGCCAATACCCGTACATCGACTGGAATCGGCTGGCTGCCACCGACCCGTTCGATGTGTTTTTCCTGCAGGAACCGCAACAGATTGGCTTGCAGCTCCAATGGCAGGTCACCGATCTCGTCGAGGAACAGCGTGCCACCGTGAGCCGCTTCGATACGTCCGACCTTGCGCTGGTGAGCACCAGTGAAGGCGCCCTTTTCATGACCAAAGAGTTCGGACTGAATCAGGTGTTCGGGGATCGCACCGCAGTTGATCGCCACGAACGGCTTGCTGTGGCGTTGCGATTGTCGGTGCAGGGTTCTTGCCACCAGCTCTTTGCCGGTGCCGCTCTCGCCGCGAATCAACACCGGCGATTCGGTAGGTGCCAGTTTGCTCAAGAGCTTGCGCAATTCGCGAATCGGTCGGCTGTCGCCGAGCAACTCATGTTCCGGCTGGTCGACGTGTATCGAGCCTTGCCCGCGCAACCGCGCCATGCCGAAGGCCCGCCCCAGGGTCACCTGGACCCGGGAGACATCGAACGGCAAGGTGTGAAAATCAAAAAACCATTCACAAACAAAATCGCCCACATTCTGTAATCGCAGAACGTCCTGGCTGAGCACAGCGATCCACTCCGTGCCGCTGTGGCTGATCAACTCCTTGACCGCCTCCGGTCGCTCCAGGTGAAACGGCTGCAGACGCAGCAGACCGACATCGCAAGGGTGTTCGGCGGCAGACTCCAGGGTACAGCTGTCGACGTCCCAGCCGACTGTGCGTAAACCGGGCAGTAATCGGTGACAATCGTCACAGGGATCGACCACTAGCAATCTTCGTAGGGCAGGCGCTTCGATCATGACTGTTCCTTGGCGCCAAATTTAAGAAATGTTATTAGAAACAGTCATTTGGCAGACCTGGATGTAACATTAGCAAG
Source organism: Pseudomonas sp. LBUM1658 (assembly GCF_059716055.1). Lineage (NCBI taxonomy): Bacteria > Pseudomonadati > Pseudomonadota > Gammaproteobacteria > Pseudomonadales > Pseudomonadaceae > Pseudomonas > Pseudomonas sp. LBUM1658. Next base: position 3,088,420 of record NZ_CP166798.1, on the reverse strand, counting down.
AACTTGACACTACCTTGTACCGATTGATTATAGGGCTAATACCTAATGGCCATGAATTCGTTATAAGAACCGGCTTGGTTAGTGGCCTAACGAATTAAAACCTTTCGTTCAGCTTTCGAAATGCTTGTTTTAGAGCCTCAAACGAAAGAAGTTGAGAAATCCTGTAATTGCATGTGACCTGTGTGACCAACGAGTCATCAATACAAGTAACCAGCCGGACGGTAGGAAGCCCACGGACGGCATATCATTTGTTTGGGCTTTTCGAGAGATAACGACATGAACGCCCCGCTCCGTTTCAACGAAGCACTTTTGATTGCCGGCCACGCCTTTGAACCTTTTCAATGCGTCGCCTGGGCCCCACAAGATGGTAACGGCGAGCTCAGCCTGACGGTCATCGACCGGACCTGCACGCCCATTATTGGTCACAAGCAAATTCCCAGCAGTGCCTATACCGATCCGGCGAAACTGGAAAATGTGCTGAACCGGGCTCGCGCCGAATTGAACAAGAAAGGTTATGAACTGCAATCCTGGGCAATGCCGCGATAAAGTGAAGGTTGCGGATCACCTGGGGTGATCCGCAAAACACTTTTAAAGGACACCGGGGCGACTACCGGCTCCCTACCCCGCTACTTGCGATGAGTACTCCAACCGTCTGAAAAAAATCACCCAATCAGCTGGTACTTGCGCCTCTACCTTACGGAAGGTGCCGCCATCGGCTTTTCTGGGTTGCACCCCGGCAAGCATCCTGATGATTTTATTATTACGGTAAGCCACCGCAAGATCCCCGACCAACGAATAGTCTTTTGCCGGATACATTCCAAGTAAGCGTTCTATCCAGCCGTTCGACAAAACAAGATGGTCTTTGCCATACAGTGTCGTCGTCGTATACCGTGCTTGCCTTACCGCTATGCAGTAAATAGTCTCACTGCCTGGGAGCCTTGCCAGTAGAGCATTGGATGCCCCTGAACTGCTGGGACCTTCCAGACTTTGATGAACGAATCCCAGCTCCGTCAGCTTCTCTTGAACAACTGTACTTGCCCGGGCGTTTTTACCGTGTGTGGCCAGACCATTCCACTCTGCCCCGGTAAACCTCGCCGCTCTCCCTGCATCCAATCGGAAATCGATACCCTCAAGTTCTCCATAGGGAATCGGCTTGAGCTGTCTGATCGACATGTGTTCCGCCGTTACTGCTATAGGATCCAGATTTTCCAGAAGGTTGAGCGGTGTTACCTCGATCGCCGATACCCGGCTCCAGTTCCTTTGCGCCTGCCAGTAATTCGCCAGTTTGTTTCCGGTAATTTCGCCACTTGACGGGTCCTGACGGGCTACCAGCCAAGCCTCGATGGCTTTGCTGGTACCCTCTGTCAGCGTCGGGACAGCTCTGTGGATCACGCTATGAAGATGCTTGCCCTGCTCTAGCAAAGGATCGAGCGGAAACCATTTTTTCCCCATGCTGGAAAAATACGCCGGCAGAGGCTGCTCGGACACTGGGCCGTCGACCCAACGGTGTAAATCGAGAATATCCCATGCTGATAATGTTCCCGGAGATTTCACAAAAACGAGTGAAGGATCAGAGGTCAGCAGCACTTCATAATAAAACTGGCCTATCTTTATCGCCTGAAACTGACGAAACCGGCTTACAACCGTGTAAGTTTCAATCAGGCCGGGGTTTTGGATGAGCTGGTCGAACCCCTTGAGTATCCAGTTTTCCTGAAGAGGCTCGACACGTAATTGCTGTTCAAAAATAGCGTCGACCAAGGCCTGACCCAGTGGCTTTGACACGGGATTCCCACCTTCGGTCGTCCTGACAACCGGCCTTTGGGTGGCGGGCTTGCTTCCTCCACTCGGCCCTGGCTGCGGCGAACCCGGGCGCTTGCGTGGCCTGCCTCTGCCACCGCCTCCGGCAAGGCCATAAGCAGATTGAAACTGCCACTCTGCGAACTCATCCAGCCTGACCGCTCGCTCAATCTGACGCTTCGCGGTTTTCTTCAGAACCAGAACGCCCGCACCTCGGTAAACCTCGTGAGTATGGCCGTTCCTGGGAATCAGCTGCACACCATTCTTCATATAGCTACCTTGGTCGACGGGCCCGGTGAGAGCTACAGCGCCGTCCAGGGAAATCCCGGATTCATAGCCATCAAAGGAGGTCATGACATAGTTCTTCTTGCCGCCGGTTGCCTGACGCAATGCGGCTCGACCATTGGCCTTGAGAAGTTGTTGTCGCTTGAGGCTGCTCAACGAGATCTTTAATGCGCCACCTTTGGCTACCCCCCATGAAACCGGTATGAGACTGATCAGAATTTCAAGGGATGACAGCACCACGACTTCGACATTCTCCAGGATTTGCTCCCGGCTACCGCCTCGATACAGATGACCGATCGCTTGAAACAACTCATAGAAACTCACGCCTATCTGCACCACCGGTACCAGCGAAAGCCCCATCCGGATGTAGCCCCAGTTTCGGGCGGAGTCTTCCTGCTTGCGGAGGGTGTCGAGATCCGCCTTGGAGCGCCCGAGTAGACTCGCCCGGTCCAGCAGCCGATAAACATAGGAATGGGCCAGCATCAGCGCCAGTTCACACAGATCAAGTTCGGCGGAGGTCAGCCAACGCCGTGGATAGCGACTTACTGTGATGTCGATCACCTTTTTCAGCGCATTGAAGTCGATATCGGGATCGACTTTTTTCGCCCAGGGTTCGAACCTGACAGGGTCGCGGATCAGCGTCATCAGATAGTTTTCGGCAGCTTGCAGACTGTCGTGCTCGATCAGGCACCGGCCGTTGTCGAATGTACTGATATAGAGCAAGGTCTTGTCGGTTGTCTTGTCATGAATCAGCACAATGGCGTTCAGATAAGTCTGATGAATCCAGGCTCCGACGTACGCCAGTACCGGGGCTCGCAACTCAAGATCAAAGCCGTTCTTCTGCAGGTCGCGAGCATCTCGGGCAGCCAGGGCCGTCTCGAACAAAGCAATGGCTACAGGTGACAGCCCGTTCAGACGAGCCAGCATCAGCTCCAGTTCTGCCCGCTGCCGATAAGGACGAGTAATAAGCTGCGCCGCGAGCGATTCTGTCTGGGTAATGGCCGGTCCAGGCTTGCCGTAGCAGGTCTGGAAAATCAGTTTCTCGTACTGCCCAAGAATGTCCAGTGCACTGATGGTTGTCACCAGGTAAAGTCCGTTCAGCTGCGCTTCCCACCGCTTGTCGAGCACCCGCACCTGACCAAAGCGCAACGAGCCGAGCGATTTCCGATCGATGTTCTCCAGGGCCAATTGCAACAGGCTGTAGTCCTGCCGTGTTTTGCTGACGAGGATGTCTTCGCGCAGCCCCAGATATAACAGGATCTTGTCGGTGAACCTGCCGGAGATCAGCGTTGCCGAGGCATGGTCGGGGATATCGAGCAGTGGCGCTTCAATGTCCAGATCCGCAAGGCCATCCTTTTCCAGCTGCTCCTTGAGCCTGTCTCGGGCGAAATCCAGCAATGCCGGCAAGGTTTGCAGTTTCGCCGCCAGGATGTTGCTGCTCTGGGCGTAGCGCGCCAGCAACGCCACATATTCCTCGCGAACCCTGGGCGCCACTTTCAACAACCACTCATGCTCTTTTTCAATCACCGACAGGCTCAGGCGCGCCATGGCGATATTGTCGAATGCCTGATCCCTGGCCACATGCTCGGGCACCCGCAGGTTGCGCTCCAACGCTTGACCGAGTTCTGCAAGGGTAAGTGGATCACCTGCCACCTCGAGCAGACTCCGCCGGTAACTGGCCAACTGGCGGCGCACGCTGTGTTCCATTGCCGGTCCCTTGATTGCCGTTAACGACAAGGGGGCCGGCGTGGAAACCGGCAGAATTTTCAGCAGATCGTTGACGGCCTGCTGATCGCCAACACTGATGTAACTCCAGAGGTACGCGCCGTACTGCCCCCGCAGAGCGCGGCCCAGGCGAAGCTTCAACGCCGCCAATGAGCGAAATTTCTCCAGGCCTCCATTCGCTCCCGGCAGGTAGAGCAAGGACGAATGGGCTGCATCGGGATTGCGCATGGCGCTCCAGGTGGTCACCACCAGCGCGCCGGCCAACTCGTACCCTGGATCATCCGGGCCGATCGAGATACTCAAGACTTGGGTTTCACTCTGCTCCGGATCAAGCTCGACACTGGCTTGCAGCACCATATCCAGCCGCGCCACATCGACTTCGTCCAACTGGCCTTCCAATAACTGGAAATCTGCCTCCTCATATAATGCTTCTGTTCTGCACCAGGCTATTTCCTCCTGGCGTTCGCGCCCTGTGTGTTCATGCCTCTGCGTCCAGAACTCCAAGGTGGTCAGGTTTTCGCCCAACCCCGCCAGGACCTGTTGCGCATTCAAGTGGTGGGCTTGCAGCGCTGCCTGGCGTTCGAGATATTGGCTGTATCCCGAAGTATCCTTTTCCGAGCCGTGTTCGTTAAGCAAGGCTAGCAAGTTACGTTCGTGTCGCTCGATTTTTTTCCTGCGCATGGCCACGGCCAGTTCGGCCGCGAGACTACCGAAAGACAAATCGTCGTCAGCTCGTTCGACACCGAGCGCAATCTGTTGGCCAACGGCAAAAGAGAGAGTCCGGGATACGGATGCCGTCGCAATGCGCGCACGGTAGCCTTCGAGGCGATCAGTGATCTGCAGGACACCCTGTTGACTGAGTGTCGGATCAGGATCCATGAATAGCGAGGGTAGATTGCTCTCCCGCGCGCTCTTGAACTCATTACGAGCTTGCGTATGGATACTTTGGATCACGCTGTGATGGAGGGCATGGCTGGTCACTGGACGGTAATCCAGTACAAATGGCAATAGCCGTTGTTCTCCAGAAAAGCCGGAAAGCAACTTCTGTCGCGACTCGAGCGGCAACATCTGCCAAAGCAGATGTCTTTGCGGGGAGCTCAACAAGGCCCTGACCCTGCCCTCAAGTGCGGTGCGGTTCAAGGTTTCGACAAAGGGTTGTTCCATACCGGGCATGAACAGTACTTGTCGCGCCGGCTGACTGATCAACAAGCATCCGCTGAACGGCACAGGTGTTTGATCCTGGCCCTTGAGACACAGCTCGAACACTTCAAGGTGCGCCAGTTCTGCACCGGCAGCGCTGCGCTTGTCGGGGGTCGGAGCATCGTATAGTGCCTGCACCAGGCTCAGTCCCTCAGCCGACAACTCGCCAATGCCGTGTGCGAGATTTGCCTGATCCCTGAACAGTTCAGCGCGCAGCTGACCCGCTAGCGCCCCACGGGATAACGCTGAATCTTCTGCCAGCCCTTTCCAATAAAGGTTCAAGGCCTTTTTAAGGGTACCAGCAAGGTCGATTGCAGCCACCTCAGTCAACAGCGCCTGTGCCGTGAGCCTGAATGCCTGATTGATCGCGGGTCCCGTTACCCGTGTTTCAAATCCGCTGGCGAGCGGACCTGCACGCAGGGAGTTCGCCGCTACCTGGGTCAATGTGTAGACCACAGGTCTGGCATCAGGCGTTTCTCTGAAGGTCAGCAGTAGCTGATCCGGATCAACGCCACAGGCCTCGACCAGTTGCCCTTGGATGACCGAGCGCAGTCCGGGCATCCGGGTGAAAAGTGTTCGCAAGGTACTGCTGGCCAGTCTTGCACTATTGACCGCAGCTTCCAGACGGTTCAATGCGACATCAGGTTGACTGGAGGCTTCGAGAAAGATCGCCAGATTGGCGGCTGTGCGGGAGCCCGGTATCGAGGCCGGTTGGCTGGTGGAGAGATCGAGTTGACCTGCCACAGGCGGGTCATTGGGGGGTAATAATTCGTTGTCCATCACATGCTGCCTTTCAATCCTGGAAAGAGAGCAGCTAACGGCACTTATCGTTCAAGCGGGCACTACATAGTTACCTCCTGATGCTGCGTGTAATCTTTTGATCTTTACGAACGCGCCCGAGCCATCGGCCGCGCCTGCGTCAGGCGTCAGAAGAGAAGGGCCTTGCGACCCTTCGCCATGGGCTCAGGCCTGAAGCCCGTAGACTACTGGGCCGCGACTTCCATTGCCGATGAAAGCGTCGCCGCCTACGATAATACGAGTACTGCTCTGAACCTTCACATCCCAGGACAATCCTCCTGACGTACCGACATGAACCCACCCGGGATTGCCGAAGCTGATGTCGTGAACACCCTCGGGCAATAGCCTGCAAGCGATCATATCCCGAGGAATCGGGTCATTTAGTGTACTGTCGGTGTAACCGACCACCACGAGCTTGCCATCCAGTTGCTGGGCCAACGAAGTCCAGCGTAAAAGAGGACTATCGGCGTAGGTCAGTACAGGGAGCCCGCCATTCCACTGCCCATCGGGCTGACCTTCTACGGTGAACCTCATCACCATGCCCTTTGTGCTCGAGCCCCCTTCGGATTTCATGCCAGCAATCACCAGCTTGCCATCCGTCTGCACGATGAGTTGCCCAAAGCTGAGTGAGACGCCGGCCGTCGCAAAAAAAGCGAAACCATTGTCACCAAATTTGGTATCGATTTTCCCCTCCATATCATAACGCACAAGAACCAGCTGACCGGATGTGGTGGCACCGCCTACAATGATCTTCCCGTCTTGAATCACAACGCTACGAAGCAAGATAGTGCTGCCCTGGCTTTCGACCTCGACAAAACCGACCTTGTTGAAGCTGGTATCGAGTTTACCGTCACTGTGCAGGCGAACCAGCACTGACCCTGCGAAGGTAGTCGCGAAATAGCCAAACGCCACGAGAATTTTTCCATCATCCTGCAGACACGCGTCGATCCAATCCACAAAGGCCCAATCACGGTGGGGTATAGGAATAACGAAACTGCCGAAGACCAGGTCCGGGCTGCCGTTGACATTAAAGCGTGTCAACGCTGCCGGCTTGAGACCGGTGCCTTCTATGCTATTGCCGATCACCAGAACCTTGCCATCCTTTTGCAATAGCAAACGCGTCGGTCTTGCATCTTCGCCGTTGACAAACTGCCACTCGCCGGTGTTCCCACTACCACCACCAAACCCTGGGTCCGGGATACCGTGAGGATCGGTGCGGTATAAAGTGAAACCATTTCCCTGCCAGGCAGCGTAGGTCAAGGCGCCTTCAGCTGACAACACAGTGGCCCTGACCGAGCCGCCCTGCAGGTTGGGTCTGATCTGTCCATTTCCGTTAAAACCCGGGTCGAGTTGGCCCGGGGCAATCTGTTTTACGGTCTGAATTTCCATGATGCTTGCACCTGTCCCTATAGTTTGAACACTTCCGGGTGTACGCCCTGTGTCGCCTGACAAGGCAGTCAGCACAACCCATGACGCACCGAAAATGATTCAAACAGAACATCTGAGCTGTTCGATACTGTCAGATATGACAGTTGTAATATCGTAAAAAACCGAGACAGCAGTATTCGAGGGCATATGCAGACGGGAGGCCATAACCCCGTAAAGCAATAACGCACCTTGAACTTCCCTTTCGCTTACGGCACCTTGCGCGCTTCTTAATACAAGGAGCTGCCGATGTCCGGTTCAATGGCCCAGGCGTTCGCGCACAATTTTCTCGGGCATTCGCCACGCTGGTACAAGGCAAGCATTGTCGCCTTCCTGATTCTCAATCCGCTGGTGCTCTGGACCGTCGGCCCGGTGGCGGCCGGTTGGCTGTTGGTAGTGGAGTTCATTTTCACCCTGGCCATGGCGCTCAAGTGCTACCCGCTGCTGCCCGGCGGGCTGCTGTTGGTCGAAGCGTTACTGCTGCGGATGACCACGCCCCAGGCGCTGTATGACGAACTGTTGCACAACTTCCCGGTCATCCTGTTGCTGATGTTTATGGTGGCGGGCATCTACTTCATGAAGGACCTGCTGCTGTTCCTGTTCTCGCGGCTGTTGTTGGGAGTGCGTTCCAAGGCACTGCTGGCGTTGATGTTCTGTTTCCTTTCGGCGTTTCTCTCGGCGTTTCTCGATGCCTTGACGGTAACCGCGGTGATCATCAGTGCCGCGGTGGGCTTTTACTCGGTCTATCACCGTGTGGCCTCGGGCAATGATCCGCGTCAGGACAGCGAGTTCAGCGACGACAAACACCTGCCGAAGCTGCATCACCAGGACCTTGAACAATTTCGCGCCTTTCTGCGCAGCCTGTTGATGCACGGTGCGGTGGGTACGGCGCTGGGCGGTGTCTGCACCCTGGTGGGCGAGCCGCAGAACCTGTTGATCGGCCATGAGATGGGCTGGCACTTCGCCGAGTTCTTCCTGAAGATTGCCCCGGTCTCGTTGCCGGTACTGGTGGCGGGCCTGGTGACTTGCGTGCTGTTGGAGAAGTTGCGCTGGTTCGGTTACGGCACCTTGCTGCCGGATAACGTGCGCGCGGTATTGGCCAACTATGCCGCTGAAGACAACGCCGAACGCACCCAACGTCAACGAGCTGCACTGCTGGTCCAGGGCCTGGCGGCATTGATTCTGATTGGCGGACTGGCGTTTCACATCGCTGAGGTCGGCCTGATCGGCTTGATGGTGATCGTGTTGATAACCTCGTTCACCGGCATCACCGAGGAGCACCGCATCGGCAACGCCTTCAGGGATGCCATGCCGTTCACCGCGTTGCTGGTAGTGTTTTTCGCGGTGGTGGCAGTGATCCACGATCAACAGCTGTTCACCCCATTGATTCAGTGGGTGCTGGCCCTGCCGCCGGAGCAGCAGCCAGGCATGCTGTTTATTGCCAACGGTCTGCTGTCGGCCATCAGCGATAACGTGTTCGTGGCGACGATTTACATCACTGAGGTCAAGCAGGCGTTCCTTTCCGGTCATATGAGCCGCGAACACTTCGAAACCCTGGCGATCGCCATCAACACCGGCACCAACCTGCCGAGCGTGGCGACTCCGAATGGGCAAGCTGCCTTTCTGTTTCTGCTGACTTCAGCGATTGCGCCGCTGATTCGCCTGTCGTACGGGCGGATGGTCTGGATGGCGCTGCCGTACACCGTAGTGATGGGGGTGTTGGGGTGGTATGGGGTGAGCTTCTGGCTTTGACGCCGATCAGCTAATGTAGGAGCGACTTTGCTCGCGATGGACGTTAACGATAACGCGTGTTTTCTGAATAAACGCGCCGCCCTTGCGTCCATCGCGAGCAAGCTCGCTCCTACAGTGAATCTGCCCTCAGGATAAACCGCTCAATCGCTTCTGCCGCGCCATCCTCGATGTTGCTGCCGGTGACTACGTCAGCCTGACCCTTAACCTCTTCTGGCGCCTGCCCCATGGCAATCGACAACCCGGCTCGATGAAACATCGGTGGGTCGTTGCCGCCATCGCCGATGGCCGCTGTCTGCTCCAGTGCAACACCCAGGAATTCGGCCAGGGTGGCCAATGCATGCCCCTTGGTCGCCTGCATCGCGGTCACGTCCAGATAGATCGGTTGCGAACGCGAAACCTGGGCCTGCCCCTCGACTTCGGGTTGCAGCCGAGCCTCCAGTTCAATCAACAATTGCCCATTGGCGCTGGCGGCGACGATTTTGTCGATGCGCTCCAGATAGGGTTCGAAACTCTCGACCGTCACGGGCGGATAACCCAGGCTGTGCTGTTCACGGGGAACCATCGGGCCGTTCGGCTCGCGTAGCAGCCAATTGCCGTCGGCGAAGACCCAGACCTCCACCTCCGGCTCCGTGGAAAACAGTTCCAGGCTGGTGATTGCAGCGTCACGCGGCAGGTAATGGGCGACCAGAAAGCTGCCATCCGGGTGAACGATGGTGCCGCCATTGAACGCCGCCGTTGGCAGATCGACGCCCAAGGCTTCGATCTGCTGCAGCATGGCCCTGGGCGGTCGGCCGGTCGCCAGGCTGAAGAACACCCCGGCCTCACGCAACGCCCGAACCGCCGAGAGGGTGCGCTGACTGAGACTGTGGTCAGGAAGCAGCAAGGTGCCGTCCATGTCACTGAGCAAGAACTGGATGGGTTGTAGGGTTACCTCACTCATCCGAGGCTGTGCCAGACGCGACCGTCACGACTCAGCAATTCCTCTGCCGAGGCCGGACCGTCTTCACCTGCGGGATAGGTCTGAACGTTAGAGTCTTCTTTCCAGGCATCGAGGAACGGTTGCACGGCGCGCCAGCCATTCTCGATGTTGTCGGCACGCTGGAACAGCGTCTGGTCACCGGTCAGGCAGTCGTAGATCAGCGTCTCGTAACCGGTGGACGGCTGCATCTCGAAGAAGTCCTTGTAGGCGAATCCCAGCTCGATATTGGCCATGTCCAGCGCCGGACCCGGGCGTTTTGCCAGCAGGTCGAACCACATGCCTTCGTTGGGCTGGATCTGGATCCTCAGATAGGTTGGTTGCAACTCATCGACTTCGGTATCGCGAAACTGTGCATAGGGCGCAGGCTTGAAGCAGATGCAGATTTCCGTGTCACGTACGCTCATGCGCTTGCCGGTGCGCAGGTAGAACGGCACTCCGACCCAGCGCCAGTTATCGATCATGACCTTGAGGGCTACATAGGTTTCGATACTGCTGTCGGACGCCACTTTCGGCTCATCGCGGTAACCGGCCACCGGCTCGCCGTCGAGTTCGCCCGCCGCGTACTGGCCGCGCACGGAATTGGCTCGCGCATCAAGGGTGGACCACGGGCGGATCGCGCCGATGACTTTGGCTTTTTCCCCACGCACCGCATCGGCGCCAAAAGCCGCCGGCGGTTCCATCGCGACCATCGCCAGCAACTGGAACAAGTGATTGGGCACCATGTCCCGCAACGCGCCGGTGGTTTCGTAGAAGCTGCCGCGAGTCTCGACTCCGACGGTTTCCGCAGCGGTAATCTGCACGTGGTCGATGTAATGGTTGTTCCAGAAGGCCTCGAACAGGCTGTTGGAGAACCGGCTGACGAGAATGTTCTGGACCGTTTCCTTACCCAGGTAGTGATCGATCCGGAAGATCTGCTTCTCGGTCATGACCTTGAGCAGGCAGGCGTTCAGTGCTTGCGCGGTATGCAGGTCGGAGCCGAAGGGTTTTTCGACGACTACCCGACGAAAGGCTTCCGGGGTTTCTTCAAGCAGGCCGCAAGCCCCCAGACGACGCACCACTTCACTGAAAAAGCGCGGCGCGGTCGCCAGGTAGAACACCGCGTTACCGGTGCCACTGGCGGCAATTTTCGCCGCCAGGGCCTGGTAGGTGCTGTCGTCGAGGAAGTCGCCCTGTACATAGCTAATGTTCTTCGCCAGCTTGGCCCACAACGCGGGGTCCAGAGTGTCCTCGCCTTTGCCGACCTTGTTGGCCACCTCGGTACGAATGAAGTCTTCGAGCTTCTTGGCGAAGTCCGCATCGCTGATAGCGTTGTGGTCGACGCCGACGATGCGCAAGCCATCGCTGAGCAAACCGTCACGGCTGAGGTTGTACAGCGCCGGCATCAACAGGCGCTTGACCAGGTCGCCATGGGCGCCGAACAGGAACAGCGTGGTCGGCGGTGCGGGTTGGGCCTTGTTCTTTTTTTTCCGTGCAGTCATTTTTTCGGGGTCTCGACATGGCCACCAAAGCCGAAGCGCATGGCCGACAGCAGTTTGTCACCGTAGGTGCTTTGTTGCCGCGAGCGGAAGCGCGCGAACAGCGAGTTGGACAGCACCGGCACCGGCACCGATTGCTCCATGGCGGCTTCGATGGTCCAGCGGCCCTCGCCGCTATCAGCCACCGCGCCGGAGTAACCGTCGAGCTTCGGATCGCTGGCCAGGGCGTCAGCGGTCAGGTCCAGCAGCCAGGACGACACCACACTGCCGCGACGCCAGACTTCGGCGATGTCGGCCACATTCAGGTCAAAGCGCTGATCTTCCGGCAAGTTCTCGGAGGACTTGGTTTTCAGAATATCGAAACCTTCGGCGAAGGCCTGCATCATGCCGTACTCGATACCGTTGTGGATCATCTTCACGAAGTGGCCGGAACCCGCTGGTCCGGCATGGATGTAACCGCGTTCGGCGCGATCATCCTCGGCGACCCGGTCCCTGGTTCGTGGAATGTCGCCCAGGCCCGGCGCCAGGCTGTCGAACAGCGGATCAAGGCGTTTGACCACGTCGCTATCACCGCCGATCATCATGCAGTAACCGCGCTCCAGGCCCCAGACGCCACCGGAAGTGCCGACGTCGATGTAACGAATGCCTTTTTCCGACAAGGTCTTGGCGCGACGGATGTCGTCCTTATAGAAGGTGTTGCCGCCGTCGATGATCACGTCGTCGGCGTCGAGCAATTGGCTCAGGGTGTCGATGGTCTCTTCGGTCGGTGCGCCGGCCGGCAGCATCACCCAGACTGCCCGAGGTTTTTCCAGGGCGGCGACCAGTGCCGGCAAGTCCACGACGCCAGTAGCGCCCTCTTCACTCAAGGCGCTGACGAATGCAGCATTGCGGTCATAGACCACTGTGGCGTGCCCATCGAGCATCAAGCGTCGCGCAATGTTGCCGCCCATGCGGCCTAGTCCGATGATCCCCAATTGCATGTGCTGATGCTCCCAACTACAAATAAATACGTAAAAAAGGTTATAGCTCAAGGAGGCTAATGAAGGGTTAGTCCAGAGCGTCTGGACATAGTTTCCCATCAAACGGCCGAATTCGCCGGATAACGTCAGAAATCATGCCGAAGACACACGGACAATAAAAAATAAAAAAGTTCCCTTTAGCTGAAAAAGAAATCAGAATCGGCTCCGAAGGTGATCTGACCCTCAGACTCGAGCGGCAGAACCACCGTTGTGACACACCATTTGCGAGGTGAGCAATGGGTACCGTACTTTCCGCACGTCCTGCACAAACCCTTTACGTCACCATTCGTCGTGATGAACTGCGCCAAATCAAAGACGAACGCGAGCAATTGATCTACCAAGTCGCGCAACTGCGCCAGCAATTGCAGGCCCTGGGTTTCGAAGATCTGGCGCCGCGCACGCTCGTCCGCTCACGGGATTGATCGCGCAGGCTGCCCCCGCGGATCAACCCCGCAATACCGTCAATGGACGGTATTGAAGAAATACTGATCCGCAAATTTCTGGCTGATGTCCCCGGCCTTGATGGCCCGGACCTGCTCACCGTTGCGCGCCTCGTTCAGTTGGTCCTGATAGGTCTTGAACCTCAAGGCCTTTAGCTTCAAGTGCCCTTTGTTGATGAAACGGGTGCTTTTGGCCGGGCAGTGAAAGTGTGCATACCACAACACCTCTTTCTGCCCATTTACGTTGATGTTTTTCTCGTCGAGTATGGCGTATTCCAGCAGGAAATCCGTATCCCTGACGGTGCTTTTGTCTGTCCACAGCGGTTCTGCAATGCTGACTTCACCCTGTTGCAACAGATACTGAAAACGCCCGGCACTCGGAGGCAGTTCCCTGGATGCCTTGATACGCAGCAACCTCGCCTCCTCAGTCAACCTTGCGCTTTGCTGACGTAACCGGGTCTGCACCTCGACGGTCGCCGGTTTGCGCTCCTGCTCCTTGAGTGCCGCCAGACCCTGGCTGATTTCACTGGCAGTTTCATCCAGTTTTCTTGCCTGGTTCTCCAGCATTTCTTGCAGGCTTGTGGGCTCCGGTGCGCTGTGGGTCGGTTTTTTCACCCATTCGATAAAGGCGTCCACCCCCTCCAGCAGTCGCTGTCCTTTTGCCGTCGATCTGTTCAGCAACCCAAGGTCGGGTTTCACGGACGGGGCTGACGGCTCGAGCCATACTTGCCAGTCCTCCTGACCTTCAGGTTTGTAGTAGTTGATCGGCTTGCCACCCATCGGATCGCTCATGCTCACTTCCTGTGGCTCGCCGGCTTGCTGCCCGGAAAAGTCGCCAACCAGCGTCTCCTGATTACGGCTTTTGAACACCCTTTTGCTCGGCTTTTTAGCCGGCTTGACCGCCGGTTTCTTGTGCGGCACCGGCAGCGCTTCAGGTAATGCCTGGGCTTGGGGTAGATCCTCATCGAGAATCTGCACACTCAACGCTTCTTGAGCGCTAGTCTTCAGCTCAGCCAGCCGGTTCTGGAAACGTTGCAGGAGATCCTGAGGAACAGGTGGATTTTCGGCACTTTCAAGCAACCCGCCCATCGATGCGGCGCGGTCATATTGCATCAGCGCACTGTCGAGCACTTCGATTCGCTCGAAAGCCCCATAGCCGTCATGCTGCAGCACTTCCCATTGAGCATTGGCCGCGCCGCTGACGTTGATTTTTTTCAATACGTCCCTGGCGATACTTTGAACGCCTGTATCGCTCGGTGCCGAACGCCCGCTGAGTACTCGCTTCAGGCATTCCAGTTCTCTGAGCCGCCAACCCTTGGATGTCGTCTCCTCGGTTGTGTATTGTTGACGCACCCGTTTACCATTGGAGGCCGAAAATCCTTCCAGCTCATCGAGTGTCGATTCCAGCTCCTCGAACGCCTCAATGATGCGCACCATGGAATCCAGTACTCGTCGCTGCTCCTTCACAAAGGCTTCGTAGGGAATCTCGCTGAGGCCTAACTCCAGATCGGGCGGGGGAAACAACTCGCCGCCTGAAAGGCCCGGGTCAGGATGCTCCACATTCAACGCCCGAAATTTCTGGCCGATCTCCTCATACTGGGTCCTCGCGATTTCCTTCAAGTTGACCACGATATCCTTGCTGTAAAGCGCAGCGTCTTGCTTGTTGAGCTCCACGACTTCGCGCATGACCGCCACCCGCTCTCGTTGAAGCCGCACGACGTTCAATGCGGCATTTTCAACAGCCATATCCGCAGCGAACATCCGGGGTTGCTGGATTGTTTTCAACAGCTTGATCAACTGTGGGCGCTGCTCAACGGTGGCATTCTCGATTTGGACATTGAGTTGCTTAATTGCCCCAGACAACTTTTTACGACTCTCGGTGACCGCCTCCAGAGAGGACCGCGCCGCAGGCAACTTGCTGTTCGCTGCCTTCAGTTTGGCGTCACACTCAAGCATTTGCCCATCCCTGACTTTTACAAGCGCTTCTTTTTCTTTCAGCTTTTCTGCCAGACTCACCCTGGCGCTGGAGTCCTTCTTCGGCCCACCACCACGCACCCGGAACTCCGCTGCGACCTCCCAGAGCCCGCTCCCGCTGTGGCTTAGCTGTAACCACGGAATCGGCTTGCCCTGGCTGTCCAGAAGGAACACATTCTCGCCCCCGGCTGGAACAACTTCAGCCCAGCCCTGCCCGCGAAGACGAGCAGGAACACGCGCAAACCAACGCCCATCCACCACTCGAATGCCTTTCAACGGCGTCCCTTGAACAGGCCCTTGGTCTTGCAGGGTGTTTTTGACCAGACGCTCCAGCAACGCCTGCGCATCACCGGATATCGAGGTGGAGAAGTCCACGACCGTTTCGGCTTTTTCCAGGAGTTGAGTGCCATCCGCTGCATCCGCGAGCCAAATACTCGCCTCACCGGTTCCACGAACACCGGGGCGAGCTCTGGGCACGTTTGCAGGGATTGCGGGCAACTCATCGACCCGACTGATCAGCCTCGACCCCAATGAGTTCAGCCCATGGGTCAATAACACTGCCCCCAGATTGACCAGTAGCTGAACCAACAGCGACTGTGCCGGGACATGATCGCCGCGCTTTTCGGCTTCGAGAATGTCCTTCACGCTTTGCGCCAGGACGATCAGCCCGCCGACCACCGCAAAAGGTCCTTGCGCAAGTGGCAGAACAGCATTGGCAATTGCGAAGCGTGTCGCATTGAACCGCTCCCAGCGAAATTCGTCCCCCGATACGGTTTTTTCATTCGCCGTGCGCAGTACGATTTTCGCGTCGCATTCATAGAGATGCGCGAGCGGATCACCGTCAAACTCGGTCTTCGAGAGTAATGGATGGCCAGTCTTGCGATGCCACAGACTCGTCCCTTTCAAGAAGAACAGGAAGTCGATCTCGTAGCGTGCGGCCGGATTATTGAAACCATTGCTGACGTAGGTCGCTCGCGCATCGGGTTCGAGCCAGTCCAGGACACTGTCACGCAAGGACAATTGTTTCTGGCTGCCATCGGGCTGCGTGACCGGCTTGCCTCGTGGGGTGTTACTGCGCAGCTCGTCCATAAAGGCTTCCCGGGAGGGAAACTCGATCAATGACTCTTCATAGAATGGACGGTACAGCACAATCGGCGCTTTCAGGATTCCGGGCCTGGGGCCGATCAAAAACATATTGCGCACTTCACCCGAAGGCTTCCAGAAAGCGTGTTCGACCTCCGAATGCGCCTGCTCAAGTTCAGGTTCGAACGAAAGTGGGCCTAGCACGATTTCTTCTCCATCGACATACCGCCCGACCTGCTCCGGATGCATCAGGGCCGCGATATACCGATAGCCTTGCTGCGAAAATCCGGACTCACCCTTGATCTTCAGCTTGAGCGCCTGCATCGGCAATTGAATGCGTAACTGCTGCGCGTAGCGCTGCTCGCGCATGGCGCGTTGCGACGGGTCATCGAGCAGGTCGTGCCTGACCCTCTCGGGGTAGACCTTGCCGATATCCACCTCGCCGATCAGCCTCCCCAGGTACTCAGGCGTCATCCAGGATGGCACCGGGGAGTCATCCTCGTATTTGACCGCGGTCAGAATGTAGGGCAACCCGAGGACATTTTTCAGGGCTCGCTGCGTAAGGCTCGATGTTTCGATCGAGTAATCCTGAGTATGAATATCCCCATCGATAACCTCGAAGGGTGTCCTGTTGCTTCGGTACTGCGAGACCATGATTCGGTCCGGGTCAAGGCCCGCCGATTCAACCGACGTGCCCTGCCGGCCAGCCTCTGCGACCAACGCTTGATGCAGGAGCTGGTTGGCAAAGGATTGCGCCGAAGGAATATCATGATTGTAGGCTTTGCCACCGTTGTGCAGCTGATACATCGCCAGGTCGAACACATAACGACTGTACCGCTCGGCGTCTTCACCGCTGGCGCTCTTCAACCAATCCTCGAGGGTCTCCCGAACCTCCAGGAACCGGGTTTGCTGATCTCCCCCAGGGGTTCGATCGATAATCAATGCGGCCAGATCAGTCACCTGTTCATAGCGTTTCCCCAATGCCACCAGATCCCAATCGGCCAAAGGTTCCAGGGCTTTCAGGCTCTCAAGCTGGTTATTCAGGATCGCCTGAGCCTGGCTGACGAAGACATTGCCCTTTATTTCATAAGGCTGCATATCGACCGCATCAATCAGCAACCGGTTGCCCAGCCTGGAACGTTCCTGGTCCGCAAAATCCTTGCGCGACGCAAAGGTCTTGACGGCCCCCGACGGGCCAAATAGCAGGACGATTTCACCCTTATCGACCCTGCGTGTCACCAGCACCTGCGCCGACACTGACGCAACACGGGTATCGCCGGTTTGCAGGCTGTAGTCCACGAGATAAGCCTGTGCACACTGTTGGCCGTACATCGCGTTGCGTTCATCCTTGACCGGGCAGTTGATAATTTGCCTCAGCGTATCGGTCTGATCGCCGTTCAGACGCTCTGACACGTCGTTCGCTGTGGCGCGGGTCGACACGGCGAACTTGATCACCTCGCCGAGCCAACGCCCGCGAGTGTCGCCGTCCAGGAGCGCTTCACTCCAGTACTTGGCCAATGCCTGTTGCAACGCCGGGATAATGGCTTGCGGCAATACCTGCAGGAGTTCCTGGATCCGACGCATATCGACGGATAACCGATGATTGATGCGAACACTCAGGTAACACTCTTCGGGATCCTCCCAGCGTGGCATGCCAATTATATTTTGGGTCACCACATCCAGCAGGGGTTTACGGTGATAACCGTCGATACGCCGACCTTCGTGGTCGGTTATCCAGTTTGGGGTGTTCAGGCTGACCTTGGAGATATCGATATCCAGCGCCGGATACTCATTCTTCAGCGCCTCGCTGAACAGATCCCGGGCAACCGAGGTTAACGTCGGCCGACTGTGAAATCTGATAAGTACCGCTTGCGCCAGCGCATCGAAGGGCATTGCTATATCGGGTAGTGCTTGATCGTTGGGCATTTTCAACTTCCTGTTGATTTAATCGTCCATCGCAACCGGAGTCGCGGATTGTTGCAGGCCAGTCCGCCTGCTTGCGCGATATCTAATACCGATTGCGCCATGGCTGGGCGATAACTGTTTACCGCCCAGGTTATTTCTTCAACAGTGCCCTTTGTTACAAGGGCAACTGTTTGCTCGCCCCACACTTCAAACAGTCGGCGGATGCGGCCTGAAGAAGTAGTTTTGCGCGAATGAAGTTTGAATGTTAGCCGGCGGAATTGCCTTATCCGGGCCGATATTCGGATTCCGCACTTGATCTTCAAGGGTCGCGAACCGTAGCTGCTCCAGCTTCAAATGGCCCTTGTTCATGGTATTCACATTTTTCGCGGAACAGTGAAAATGTGCGTACCACAGAGGTTTTTGACTTCCTCTTCGCGGAGCAGGTGATTGTCCATAGATATCGTACTCCAGCAAAAATCCGCCGCTCTTCTCTTCTTTCCACCGCGATTCGCCGACGCTGATTTCACTCGGTGAGAGCTCCAGCAGGTACTTGAAGTTGCCAGCGTTAGGCGGTAGTTTTTTTGCACCTTCGACATGCAACCTTCGTCCTTCCTGGGTCAACCTATCAATTGCAGTGCGCAGCTTCCCGACCGTCTCAATGGCCGTTGTCCGCGCTTCGCCAGAAAGATCAGAGGTTTTTCTGCTGATTGCAGCAGCAGTGTCATCAAGTTTTT
Organism: Pseudomonas sp. LBUM1658; assembly: GCF_059716055.1. Taxonomy (NCBI): domain Bacteria; kingdom Pseudomonadati; phylum Pseudomonadota; class Gammaproteobacteria; order Pseudomonadales; family Pseudomonadaceae; genus Pseudomonas; species Pseudomonas sp. LBUM1658. The sequence continues at coordinate 3,069,829 of NZ_CP166798.1, read as the reverse complement.
TCACCTGCCTGAGCAATGAATCTTCCTGACTTTGTGGTTCCGGCGCACGATTGGAAGGTTGATTGACTGAACGAATGAGTTCATCCAGATCATCCAGAAAGCGTTGCCCCTCATTCAGTAAAACACTCATTTCACGGGCGGGCTTTTCGGGTACAGGGGGACGTTGAATCAGTCTTCTTTGATATAACTCACCGCTATCCCCTTCATGTCGGTAATAAACCGTTTCTTGCTTGTTGTCCGGGTTCTGGACCACGACCGTCTCGTCCGGTTCGCTCGGACCCGCGGGCTGGACATTCCCCACCTGGACCCCGTCCTCGGTTTCGATAACACGTCTGGCGGTGTTTCTGACGCGTTTTCTGCCGGGCTTGGGAGTCGGCGCTTGCGGTACGTTCGGTTCTACCTCCCCCAACACTTGTTCACGCATTGCTCACGATCTCATCCATGACGGCACAGGCGAGCCGTCTTTATGCTTGAATTCAGATGCCAGGAAGGGCAGTCCGGCGAGGTTATTCAATGCTCGATGAGTCAGGCTTTTGGTGTCCGCAGTCAGCCGTCCCAGTCCAGGCCCCAGGATCACCAGCACACCATCTTCATTACGGTATTGGGTGACCTCGATCAGGTCCGGGTTTACCACTTCGCCATAGGCAGACATCCCATCTTCCAGGGCTTTTCTGGCGAATTCTTCGGGGGTCCTTAACCCGTCCTTGTAAGCCTTGCCTTTAGTCGCTAGCTGAAGAGCAGCCAGCCGAAACATGTAACGACTGTATTCCTGGGTTTGGGCAGCGTTCGCAAGCGTCGTCCACTCAGGCAAATGGGTGCTGACTTGGTCATAAGTCCTTTGTTCATAAAGACCGGGGTTGAGCTTTAGCAGATAGGGAGCCAGATCCGTCAGGCGCGCAAAGCGGTCTTCCAGCTCTTTGAGATCCTGTCCTGCCAATGGTCCGATAGAATTCAGACCCTCAAGCTGATTATTGAGTAGTGCCTGGGTCTGAGTCACAAAGACATCGCCGATCGACTCATAGGGCTGCAGCTCCAATGCAGTGAATTCCAGCTTGCGCGACCATTTGTCCGCCTTTGCGTCCGCGAAGGCTTGCATCGAGTCATAGGCCTGGAGAGTACCGCCAGGTTCAAAGCTGATAACGACGTCGCGACCATTGACCTTGCGCGTTACCAATGCCTCATAAGACAGGGTCGCACGGGAGCTGCGCCCACTTCGGGCATGGTAATCAATGAGAAAGGCTTGGGCGCAGTTCTGTCCGTAATGCGTGATGCGCTCCGGTTTGGTAGGGCAATAGATGACTTGCAAGAGTGTGTCGGTCTGCTCTTGATTCAGGAAGGAGCCGCTGCCCGAGGGTCCCATGCTGACCAATAGTGCCGTTCTGAGTACATCGCTGACCCATTGCCAGCGGCTGGCGCCTTCGACTGCCGGCTCATTCCAGTAATCGGTCAAGGCTTGCTGCAGTGCCGGAACCATGACCAGGGGCAGTCGGCGCAAAAGATCTTCGACTTCACGCAGATCTACCGCTATGCGCTTGCTCTGTACATCAGTCAGAAAGTGCTCGGGGGTGAAATACAGCTGCGCCCTGGCGGTTATGCTCTGGATCATCACCTCCAGCAGCGGGGTTGTCGTGTAGCCGTCGATTCGGGTGCCCTGCTCGTCACTGACCCAATAAGGGGCATTGACGGTGGTCGTGAGCACGTTGATTTGCAGTGCCGGAAATCTATTGTTCAGTGCCAGGCTGAATTGTTTCAACGCCGACGATATCACTATCGGTCGGTCCTTGAACTCCTGGTAGACCGCCTGTGCCAAGGTGTCGGAGGCTATTTCCGTTGTTGCTGGAGTGTCTGTCATTGCAACATCCTGTTGTCATGTTGAACAGCAAGCCACCTGGCCTGCTTCAACAGGATGTAATGCGATTCCGCTGGTCAGCGTGCGGTAATTAAATACCCCGCCGCCTGTCACACTCAGCACACAACTGACGAATTTTTCACACTTATTTGTCGATACTCCTGAACACTATAACCGCTCGTTTTTCGAGCGGTTTTTGTCGCTGGCGCGTAGAAATCCCCAGCGGTTGAAGTAATAAATCGGCTGGAGCCCTGAATGGCGATGTTTAAACGCAGCAATGTATCTGCGAAAGGTTTTGATTGGGCGGGCCTCGGCTGGCTGTTTCTGTTCTTCTGGTATTTTTCCGGCATTACCCAACTGCTGATCCTGCTGACCGGCACCTCCGGCTTCGCCGGATTCCGTCAGGCCTTCTTGATGAGTGCCGTGTGGCTGGCGCCGATGCTGCTGTTCCCGGCCCGCACTCGTTTGCTGGCGGCGCTGATCGGCGTGATGTTGTGGGCCTGTTCGATGGCGAGCCTGGGTTACTTCTTCATCTATCAGCAAGAGTTCTCGCAAAGCGTCATCTTCATCATGTTCGAGTCGAACATCTCCGAAGCCGGCGAGTACGCAACCCAATACTTTGCCTGGTGGATCGTCCTCGGGTTCATTGCCCACAGCGCCTTGGCGGTCTTTCTCTGGACCCGCTTGCGCCCGGTGTATCTGCCCCGTGGCCAGGCCTTCGTCGCGGCCATGGCGATTCTGGTCACCGTGATCGGCTACCCGCTGGTCAGGCAGGTGATCAAGAACGACACCCTGGCCGGCGCCATCGAGAAATTCGAAACCCGGGTTGAACCCGCTGTGCCGTGGCAGATGGTCGTTGCCTGGCGTCGCTACACCCAGCAACTGGAAAACATGCAAGGCATGCTCGACAACGTCAGCAAGATCCCGCCTTTGCACAACCTCAAGGACGCCATGGCCAATCAGCCGGCGACCCTGGTGCTGGTGATAGGCGAATCGACCAACCGTCAGCGCATGAGCCTCTATGGCTACCCTCGGGAAACCACCCCGGAACTGGACAAGCTCAAGGACCAGTTGGCGGTTTTCGATAACGTCATCACCCCGCGCCCTTACACCATCGAAGCCTTGCAGCAGGTGTTGACCTTCGCCGACGAAGAAAACCCGGACCTGTACCTCAAGACCCCGTCGCTGGTCAGCATGATGAAACAGGCCGGTTACAAGACTTACTGGATCACCAACCAGCAGACCATGACCAAGCGCAATACCATGCTCACCACCTTCTCCGAGCAGGCCGACGAGCAGGTCTACCTCAACAACAACCGCAACCAGAACGCGCGCCAGTACGACGGCGATGTGCTGGAACCATTCTCCAAGGCATTGGCCGACGACGCACCACGCAAGCTCATCATCGTGCATCTGCTCGGTACCCACATGAGCTATCAGTACCGTTACCCGCCGACCTTCGACAAATTCACCGATCGCAAGGGCGTCCCGGACGGCGTGCGCGACGACCAGTTGCCGACTTACAACAGCTATGACAACGCCGTGCTGTACAACGACTTCGTAGTGTCGAGCCTGATCAAGGACTACGCGAAGACCGATCCGAACGGCTTCTTGATGTACCTCTCCGACCATGGCGAAGACGTATTCGACTCCCCTGGCCACAGCACGCTGGGGCGCAACGAGGGCAAACCGACGGCGCCGATGTACACCATTCCGTTCATGGCCTGGGCCTCGCCGAAATGGCGCGAAAGCCACGACTGGGATTTCACCGGTGAGCTGGCCCGCCCTTACAGCAGTTCGCACTTGATCCATACCTGGGCCGACCTTGCCGGCTTGAGCTTTGACGAAATGGACCCGAGCAAAAGCCTGGTCAATGACAACTTCAAAGAGCGCCCGTTGCTGATCGGCAACCCTTATGAACGCAAGCAGAGGGCCCTGATCGACTTCAGTTTGATGAAGCCCAAACGCACATCCGCCGATCCTGAGGTCGTACTCAAGTAATCCTTTCGGGGGCTGACTCCAGCCCCCTCTTCTACTCTGCTACTCCAGCTAAACCCAACTGCTTTGCACGGTCCTTCGGGTACTCAAAAAGAGGCCGGCGTAGGAGCTGGTGCAGCCTGCAATCTTTTCTGCGGACGCCGCATAGATCAAAAGATCGCGCCTGCGGCAGCTCCTACAGGGGATTGCGGACACCCAGTACATTGCAGGTGTACGTGCACCTTTATGTGCGAATACAGCAAAAAAGAAATAATAATTATTCCTGTTTGGACTAAATCCCCGTCCCCCTTTTCGTCTTTGAGCAAACGGATTTTTTCAACGACGATAAGGAGACGGCTGCGATGTTCGCGCCTATCACCCGTTCCATGACCTTGACCCTGGGTCTTTGCAGTGCCGCCCTGAGTGCAGATTTGCTCGCTGATACGGAAGCCACCCAGGAGCCGGATGCCGCGCCTGCAGCCCTGGAGCTGAGCGCCACCAGCATCACTGCCCAAGGGCTGGGCACCACCACCGAGAACACCGGATCCTATACCACTGGCGCCATGAGCACCGCGACTCGCCTGAACCTGTCGATCAAGGAAACGCCGCAGTCGGTCTCGGTGATTACCCGCCAGCAGATGGACGATTTCAAACTCGATACCTTGTCCGAAGTCATGGGCCAGACCACCGGTGTGGTGGTCCAGCACCTGGATTCCGACCGTGTGGAGTACTCGTCCCGTGGCTACTCGATCGACAACTTCCAGATCGATGGCATGCTCAACACCTTCAGCCGCATGAAGTCCGACGCCGACACCATCATCTACGACCGCATCGAAGTGGTACGCGGGGCCACCGGCCTGAGCACCGGCGCCGGCGACCCTTCGGCCACCGTCAACATGGTGCGCAAGCGTCCAACCCAGCAATGGGCGGTGCAAAGCGGTGTCAGTGGCGGCAGCTATGACAACTACTACAGCTACCTCGATGTCGGCGGCCCGCTGGCCTTCGACGGAAGGTTGCGCGGTCGCAGCGTACTGGCTTATCGCGACAGCAAGTCGTTTCGCGACAACTACCAACTGCAACGTGAAGTGGGCTACGGGATCCTCGAAGCCGATCTCACCGACAGCACCGTTCTGGCCGTGGGTTATGACTACCAGGACAAGCAGGTCGACGGCACGTCCTGGGGTTCCTTGCCGATCTGGAATTCGTCAGGCGCCAAGGCCAATCTGCCGCGCTCGACCAACATGGCCGCACACTGGAGTTCCTGGCCGCTCAAGGACAAAACCGCTTTCGCCACCCTGGACCAACGCCTGGCCTATGACTGGCATTTGAAGGCGGCCTATACCCACCGCGAAAGCGACACTGACGGCAAGGTCTACTACGGCGGTGGGGGCTTTCCGAACGCTGATCGTAGCGGCATGCAGGCCTGGACCAATCACATGATCGGCCAGCAGAAGATGGCAGTGTTCGATTTCAACCTCGCCGGCCCCTATCGCCTGCTGGGTCGCGAACATGAATTGACGGTCGGTTACGGTGAGGCCGAACGTCGTGAGACTTCGCCTTTTCTGGTTGAAGGAACAACCCCGCCCGGCTACACCAGCATCCCGGACTGGAAGCACATGGGCGGCATTCCCAAGTTTCGCGACACGGTGACCGGCCTTGATGAATTCCGTGACAGCACCCGGCAAAAAGCCGGTTATCTGGCTACGCGCCTGAGCCTGACCGATGAGCTGCATGCGGTCCTTGGCAGCCGTTATGGCAGCTGGAGCGTCGACAGCAGGACCTACACCTATGACGATAACCTCCAACCGACTGCCGTCGACCACAGCAGTCAGCGCCACAACGATATGTGGACGCCCTATGCCGGCCTGCTTTACGACATCACCCCGGAATACACCGTCTATGCCGGCTATACCGACATCTTCAATCCTCAGTCCAGCCGTGACAAAAGCAAGAAATACCTTGAGCCCGTGGTGGGCAGTAACTATGAACTGGGTTTGAAGGGCAGCTTGCTGGACGAGCGCCTGAACCTGAGTACGGCGGTGTTCTGGAGCAAGCAGGACAACGTCGCCGAACTGGATGATTCGGTACCGCCCGATCCTGCCACCGGTGAGAGCTTCTATAAGTCTGGAGGCAAGGGCCAGAAAGTTCAGGGTTTCGAAGCCGAGGTTTCCGGGGAGGTTATGCCGGACTGGAATCTGACTGCCGGTTACACCTACACCCATTCGGTCAATGGTGAAAAGCAACGCACCAACACCACCAGTCCCTTGAACATGGTGCGGCTGTCGACAGTCTATCGCCTGCCCGGCAACTGGCGTGCCCTGAGTGTCGGCGGCTCGGCCAACTGGCAAAGTGACATGTTTGGTGTGGGCAACCGCCCCGTCGGGCGCGAGGCCAATGGCGACTTTATCACCCAGCGTACCAAAGTCAGTCAGGAGGCCTACACCGTGGTCGGCCTGATGTCGCGTTACGAGTTCGACAAACACCTGTCGGCCTCGTTGAACGTCAACAACCTGTTCGACGAGAAGTACTACGACAATGTGGCCTTCTATAACGGGGTCTTCTGGGGCGATCCACGAACAGTGACCTTGAGCCTGGACTGGAAACTGTAGCCCTGATGTAGGAGCGAGCTTGCTTGCAATGGACGACACAATCATGCCGGCCGGTAGCTCCCGGTGTCAGGGTAGTTGTCGTGTCTCAGAAAAACGGCCCATGCTCTATCTGGAGCATGGGCCGATTCCGGGAGCTGTTGATTGAGGCTGGTGCGCTCACTCATGTACGCCTGGTCTTCCTACAAGGCTTTGGTCCAAAACAGCATGCGGCCGTGGGCCGGGTCGAACATCCCCGCGGTGAAACCGAATTTACCGTAGGAGGCCTGAGCCACTTCATTGCCTTCGAGGACTTCCAGGGTGATTTTGCAGCAGCCACGCTGACGGGCAATATCCTCGACTTTTTGCAGCATTTTCTGACTCAAGCCAAGGCCACGGAATTTCTTCATCACCGCCACGTCATGCACATTGACCAATGGACGACAGGCGAAGGTCGAGAAGCCTTCGAAACAGTTCACCAGCCCGGCCGGTTCGCCTCCGACGAAGGCCAGGACACTGAAGGCGTGAGCACGCTTGGCCAGTTCGCCGGGCAGGTTTTGCAACACATCGGCCGACAATGGCTTGCCACCCCCCATGGGATCTTCGGCGTAGTGGTTCAGGACCAGACCGATCGCCTCGGCATGCACCGGGTTGGTATAGCTGGCTTGTAGTACCAGAATTTCAGCGGATTCCATTTCCATCCTCGATCGCATAGTGATTTGCCCTTTCTCAACACGTCTCCAGACGGTTGAAAGAGTCAGAGGACCTTATCGCGGCCGGACGGGTTCCGACAATACCTGTATGACGTTGCCGTAGTCTTTAGGGTTATTCCGTCAGAGTCGGGGTTTATGTCCTACATCTCCAAATCTGCTCTTCAGTCCAGCCCAGTTCAGCAAAGTCTTCGGCGCGCAACGCCGCTTCACCGGCGCAGAAAAACTCGTCCAGTTGCGGCGGCTTGACCGAAGTCCCGCTGAGCATGGCGTGGACCTGGCCACGGTGATGCAGCTGGTGTTCGAGCAAATGAGCGAGCATACGCAAGCGGCTGTCGTGCTGCGGGTGTTCGCGGGCGATGGTCACCACACGGCTCAGGTCCGCGTCCTGCAGTTGCTCGCAATAGGCGATCAGACGACGGTCCACCAGGCTTTGTTCGCGCTTGAGTTCGGCGCAGGTGTCGAATGGTTCGTCTTCGGTGAAGAACACATTGCAATCGGGATGGGGTGCTTCACCCCGCAACTCTCGCTCCAGGGCATCCACATAGAACCAATCGCAGGTCAGGATGTGATTGAGGGTGGCCTTGATGCTCGGAAAGAAGCTGACACGCAGTGCAACAAACTCGGCCTGACTCAACTGCCCGCAGGCCTTGGCCAGGCGGTGATTGGCCCAGGCATTCTGGTAGGCCATGGTCAGTAAGTGGTGGGATAGGGGCTGGTCCACAGTGGCACCTCCTATGATTCAAAGCACTGCGCCAAAACGCTGCAACTGCATTTCCCGCAAACGACTGAGGGTGCGGCGAAACGCAAACGCAAGGTAACCCTCGGTGTACAACGACTCCATTGGCACCTGCGCTTCGATGTACAGCGGCACTTTACGGTCGTAACACTCATCGACCAAGGCGATGAAGCGCCGCACGCTATCGTCATGCACCGACAATTGCGGCAACTCCCGGTCGCCGGCATCGACTCGCTCGACCCCGTCTTCGGTGCCGCGGGCAATTCGCCCGGGGCGTTTTCGGGCGCTGAGATTGGGCACTTCACTTAATACAATAGCGCGGAACCTGTCGCACAAGGCCATGAAGTCCATGGCTGCAAAGGGTTGTTCACACAGGTCGGCATAACGGCACCAAAGCACAGTTGCGCTGGACAGCATGGCAGTGACTGAGCGGTATCCGACGCTGACCTGCTCACTGGAAACCGCTTGCCCGACCGTCAGCCCCTTGAACACCTCGCTCGTGAGGCCATGCGTACTGAGCCAATAACGCTGGACCCCGACCCCCGGATGCAAACGATGGTCCTCTGCGCCATCCACCGCCAATATCTGCATATGATTGTTGATTGCGGCAATCGCCGGTAGAAATCGATCGCGGTTGAAGCCATCGGCATACAGCTGTTCCGGCGGCTGATTGGAAGTGGACACGATGACCACCCCCTCCTCGAACATCACCTGGAACAGCCGCCCGAGAATAATCGCATCGCCGATGTCATTGACGAACAGTTCATCGAAACACAACACCCGAACCTGTGCGCTGAGCTCACGGGCCAGCGCCTGCAAGGGGTCGGCAGTGCCGGTCAGCTGGAACGAGCGCTGATGTACCCAGCCCATGAAATGGTGAAAGTGCTGACGGCGGGCCGGGATGCGCAGACTTTGGTAGAACTGGTCCATCAACCAGGTCTTGCCCCGCCCGACCGGGCCCCACAGGTAAACACCGGTGACTGTCGTCTGGCTCTGGTGCAAGGCTTTATGACATTGCTCAAGTGCCTGCACCACCCGCCATTGCGCAGCATCCTGGACAAAACCCTGTTGTTCGATGGCATGTTGGTAGGCGCTGAGGGGGGAATCGAAGGTCATACAGGCAGACTGGTCGGGACTGAAGCCGACCAGTATGCCATGTCCCTCGTAGCAGCTGGCGAAGCCTGCGTTTGGCAGCTGCTACGCGCGCGTCCGGCCCCTTGTGCCTACAACGAAATATCCAGCCGGGCGATCTTGCCTTGCTCATCGAGCCGGAACACGTAGCGCAACTCCAGCGGGCTGCCGGGAAAGGTGCCGCAGATCAGGTTCTTGACCAGCACCTTGCCGGTACGTTGTTGCACATCAAGGACTTCGACCCGCGGCTGGTAACGTCGGGCGGCATCCTCCATCCACTGGGCGATGGCCTGGGTGCCTACCCGATGTTCGCCCTCATCGAAAACGTTGGCATCCTCGGCGAAGAAACTGGCGACCGCCGAGCTGTCACGGGCATTGGTCGCGGCGATGTAAGCGGCAATGGACGGTGTGAGTGAAGTGGCTGGATTCGACATCTTGATACGGCTCCTTGTTTGTTGATTCTGGAGCCATGCTAAAACAGCCGGGTGTCAATTCTTGTCAGGAGTGAAACGTCCGGCTTCATCCAGTTGCATCAGTTTGCGCCAGGCCCGCAACAAGTCGCTGCGCCGCCCCGGGTAGCGTTCGCCCTGTTCGCTGGCGGCAGCAATCCGGTCGGTGCGGAAAGTCCGATACGCCCCGCGCAGCTCGCACCAGGCAACGATCACCCGCGCCTCGTTGAAAAAGCCCAACGCCAACGGCCAGATCAGCCGCTGGCTGGGCACTTTATTCACGTCGGCGTAATCGATGTGCAGCTTGGCCTGGCTGCGAATGGCCTGGCGAAACACATTCAACTCCACGGCATTCTGCGGGTAACCATAGCCCGGTGGTCCGGGCAGTACCGTCGGGTTACGCAGAGCATCCTGTGCCGCCGGTGCCAGCACCGCGGCGATCTTCGCCAGGGCATCAGCGGCGGCCTTGCTCAGCACCTCGTCACCGCGCTGATCGACATAGCGCAAGCCCAGCACTATGGCCTCTGTCTCATCGGCATTGAGCATCAGCGGTGGCAGAAACAAACCGCTGCGCAGGACATAACCTATGCCCGCCTCACCATAGATCGGCGCTCCGAGCGCAGTCAGCTCGGCTATGTCGCGATACAGCGTGCGCTCGGAAATCTCCAGCTCGCTGGCCAGCACCGCGGCCGTCACAGGGCGACTCTTGCCGCGCAGGACCTGGAGCAAGGTTAATAAACGGCTGGTACGCGACACGTCGCTCACGCTCTTGTTTTAAAGGTCGAGGGAGATTAGCAGAGCCTGCTGTCAGAAACTGTCAGCAGTGAACCGAGCGCCGATCGACCATTGGGCAGTGAACCGAAAAGCGTCTTGACAGCAAATATTACTAGCATAATATTAAATAAATGTTGATTGAAATTTATTCCTCCCCCAGTTTTTTTAGGAGTTATCCCATGCATTACAAGGTCTTTGGTCGTCGCACCGGCTTGCGCGTTTCGGAACTGGCCCTGGGCGCCGGCAATTTCGGCACTGGCTGGGGGCATGGCGCCGAACGGGATGAAGCGAAACGAATCTTCGATGGTTATCTGCAAGCCGGTGGCAACTTTATTGACACCGCCAATGGTTATCAAGCCGGACAATCGGAAACCATGCTCAGTGAGTTCATTGCCGCCGAACGCGACAATTTGGTGATCGCCACCAAATACACCATGGGTACCACGCCTGCCGCCGGCATTTCCCACACCGGCAACAACCGCAAAAACATGATCCGTTCGGTCGAGGAAAGCTTGAAGCGGCTGAAGACCGATCACATCGATCTGTTCTGGGCCCATATCAGTGACGGCGTGACGCCAATGGAAGAAATCCTTCGCGGGTTCGATGATTTGGTGCGTGCCGGCAAGATCCACTACGCCGGGCTGTCCAATTTCCCGGCCTGGCGCATCGCCCGAGGAGAATTGCTCGCCGAAGTACGCGGCTTTGCGCCGATTACTGCGATCCAGGTGGAGTACAGCCTGGCCGAACGCAGCGCCGAGCGCGAATTGCTGCCCATGGCCGAAGCCCTGGGGCTGGCCGCGACGCTGTGGTCGCCATTGGCTGGCGGTTTCCTCACCGGCAAATACCGCACCAGCAGCGATGACACCCGCGCGAGCAAACTGGGCATGCTGGTTCACGCGGAAAAAGGTGCCCGGGAAACCGCCCTGCTCGACTCCTTGCTGGCAGTAGCCGCCGAACTGGCCGCCAGCCCGACCCACGTCGCCATTGCCTGGTTGCGCGAAAAAGCCAAACGCTCGACCACCGCGCTGATTCCGATTCTCGGTTCACGCACCCGCGAGCAACTCGATGCGACGCTGGGGGCGTTGGAGGTGCAGTTGAGCGCGGAACAATTGGCTCGTCTGGATGGAGGCAGTGAAGTGGCGATGGGTGTGCCCCATGAAACAATCGCTGGATCAATCGGGCGCTACAGCGGTACAGAGGTGTTGGATCTGCCGGTGATTCCAGTGGTTTAAAAGCTTCGCAGTGTAGGAGCGAGCTTGCTCGCGATGGTCTCAACGGCGACGCGTTTATTCAGAAAATACGCGTAATCGTTAACGTCCATCGCGAGCAAGCTCGCTCCTACAGGGGGCAGCCCTACCGATCCACCTTATGCCGCGCCGCATACAAACACAGCATTTCCATCGCCAGGGTCGCGGCCGCCAGTGAGGTGATGTCCGCGCTGTCATAGGCCGGGGCGACTTCCACCACATCCATGCCGACCAGGTTGATCCCGCGCAAGCCGCCGAGAATCTCCAGCGCCTGCACCGTACTGAGACCGCCACACACCGGCGTGCCAGTGCCGGGAGCGAATGCCGGGTCGAGACAGTCGATGTCGAATGTCAGGTACACCGGGTTATCGCCGACCCGCGCGCGGATCGCTTCGATGATCGCGTCGCAGCCGCGTCGATGCACCTGTCGCGCATCCAGCACCTGGAAACCCTGATGGTCGTCATTGGTGGTGCGCAAACCGATCTGCACCGAACGCGACGGGTCCACCAGTCCTTCTTTGGCCGCATGCCAGAACATGGTGCCGTGGTCGATGCGTTTACCCTCTTCATCAGGCCAGGTGTCGCTGTGGGCGTCGAAGTGGATCAGCGACAACGCGCCGTGCTGCCGGGCATGAGCCTTGAGCAGCGGGTAGCTGATGAAGTGATCGCCGCCGAAGGTCAGCATCGCGCAACCCGCCGCGAGGATTTTCTCGGCATGCGCCTCGATGCTGTCCGGCACTGACTGCGGCGTGCCGGAATCGAAACTGCAATCACCGTAATCAATCACCGCCAGATGATCGAACGGATCGAAGGTCCAGGGCCAATGCCGTTCCCAGGCAATTCCGGTCGAGGCACTGCGAATCCCCCTTGGCCCGAAACGCGCCCCCGGGCGGTTACTGGTGGCGGTGTCGAACGGTACACCGCTGACCACCACATCGACTCCGCGCAAGTCGCGGCTGTAACGACGGCGCATGAAACTGGTAATGCCGGCGTAGGTGCTTTCGGCGGCAGTCCCGTAGAGGCTGTCGCGGGTCATGGCCTGGTCGTTCTGATTGGCGATTTCCATGGAGAGGTCCTTATTACTGGATTATTGGCGGCTACGGAAAGTGGTCCAGACGCGGGTGCGCTGCCGCATGTCCTTGAGGCTCATGCTGCGGTCGGCGTATAGGCGCTCACGCACCTCGGCGGGCGGAAAGATGTCGGCGTCGTCACGCACGGCGGCATCTATCAGGGGGATCGCGGCCAGATTGGCGCTGGCGAAGAACAGCGTATTGGTCAGCCCGGACACCGATTCGGGGCGCAGCATGAATTCGATAAAGGCCCGGGCCGCTTCCGGGTGCGGGGCGTCCTTGGGGATCGCCAGATTGTCCTGCCAGACCAGCGTGCCTTCCTTGGGAATCCGGTAGGTCACTTCAAAGGGTTTATTGGCCTTGTGTGCCTGATCGGCGGCCACGGCGGCGTCACCGTTGTAGGTCAGCGCCAGGCACACACTGCCGTTGGCCAGATCGCTGATCTGCCGACCGGTGGCGACGTACAGCACCGAAGGTTGCAACTGATGCAGCAGGGCTTCGGCGGCAGCCAGATCCTTCTTGTCGGTGCTGTAGGGATCTTTACCGAGGTAATGCAGCGCCAGACCGATCACTTCCTGAGGCGAATCGAGAATGGCGATGCCACAGTCTTTCAATTTGCTGGCGTATTCGGGCTTGAACAGCAGGTCGAGGCTATTCAGGGGTACTCCTGGCAAGCGCTGCTGTACCGCTTCGACATTCATCCCCAGGCCCAGCGTTCCCCAGGTATAGGGCACGCCATAGCGGTTGCCGGGATCGACCGCGGAGAGCTTTTCCAGCATGTCCGGATCGAGGTTGGCGTAGCCTTTGAGGCTTTCGCGGGGGATTTCCTTCAGGGCGCCGGCGACCAGACCACGGGCCAGTACGCTGGACGATGGCACCACCACGTCATAACCGCTGCCACCAGTAAGCAGCTTGGTTTCCAGGACCTCCGGGGTATCGAAGGTGTCATAACGCACATGGATGCCGGTTTCCTGTTCGAAACGCTGCAACGCCTCGGGCGCCACGTAATCGGCCCAACTGTAGAGATTGAGTATTTTGTCTTCGGCCACGGCCGGGAGAGCCATGAACAACACCAGCGCTGGACAACAAAACTTGAGAAGAGAACCCATGACGAGCACCTGCCGGGAGTGAGTGCCTGCAGCATGCGCCGGGTTTTACATTGCAAAAATATTAAGATTATTATCCTGACTTTACCCATGAGTAATGTTTGATGCTCGGTCAATTTCACGATCTGGACCTGCAGCTGCTCCGCTTGTTTGTCAGCGTTGTCGAGTGCGGCGGTTTCAGTGCCGCACAAGGCGAACTGGGCCTGAGTCAGTCGAGCATCAGCCAGCAAATGGCCAAGCTCGAAACCCGACTCGGTTATCGGCTGTGCAGTCGCGGCAAAGGCGGTTTCAAGCTCACCCCTAAAGGCGAACAGCTGCTCAGTGCGACTCGCGGGTTGTTCGACTCCATTGAAGCGTTCCGCCATCAGTCCAACGGCATGGCCGGTCGATTGCTCGGCGAGGTGCGCCTGGGCTTGTCCGAAGCCCTTGATCAATTGGTCCTGCAACGGGTCGCCGAGGCGATCCGGCGCTTTCGCCAACGGGATGAGTCGGTGCGCATCGAACTGGTCAGCGCCATGCCCGGGGAAATGGAACGGCTATTGCTGCAGCAGCGGCTGGACCTGGCGATCGGCTATTTCTCACAGGCCCAGAGCGCCTTCGACTACCGCCAGCTGTTCACTGAAACCCAGCATCTGTACTGCGCAAAAGGTCATCCGCTGTTCACCAACGACGCGCCTGACGATGACGCGTTGCACAGCACCGACCGGGTCGACCACCCCTATCGCTTCCTGCGCAGCGACGAACCCTTCCAGGGCAAACTCTGCTCGGCCCGTTCGGAACAGGTCGAAGGTACCCTCGCTTTCATCCTCTCCGGCAAACATGTCGGTTACCTGCCCAGCCACTTCGCCCGCTCCTGGGAGGACAAAGGCTTGCTCAGAGCAGTACCTCGGCCGGACCTGAGCTTTGAAGTAGCCTTTCACCTGGCCCGGCATCGGGCCCAGGTGCCGGGGGATGCGCAGCGGGCATTCGAGGAGGATCTGCTGACCGCGTTTTCCCTGAACTAGCGTGTGCAAGCGCGCTACAGTGACCAGATCAACCAGAGAACATGTCCATGCGCAGATTCATCGGTTTTTCCCTCGCCCTGCTCTTGCTCAGCTTGAGCGCCTGCGCTCTGTTCCCCAATCGGGATCCGCTGAACATCAATGTGGTGGGTATCGAACCGCTGCAAAGTCAGGATCTGGAGGTGCGCTTCGCGGTGAAGATTCGCCTGCAAAATCCCAATGAAACGCCGATCGACTACAACGGAGTGGCGTTGAATCTTGAAGTCAACGGGCAGCCGCTGGCCACTGGCGTGAGCGATCAACAAGGTTCCATCCCGCGTTTCTCCGAAACGATCCTGACGGTGCCGGTGAGCGTCTCGGCGTTTTCCGTGTTGCGCCAGACCCTCGGCCTGAGCCAGACCCAAAGCCTCGACAACCTGCCCTACGTGCTGCGCGGCAAACTGGCGGGTGGGCTGTTCGGTACCATGCGCTTCGTCGATCATGGCAATCTCAGCCTGCCTGGCTCGATCACCGGGACCTGGTAACCTGTGGCGAGGGAGCTTGCTCCCGCGCCACAATGGATCGCTGTCCATAGATTTTTGTTACATCCCAGGAGGAAGCATCGACATGGAATCCCCACCCACTCTGTACACCGAACGCCTGATCCTGCGCCCGCTGGAACTGGCCGATGCCGAGGCGATTCAGCAGCACTTTCCCCATTGGGAGGTGGTGCGTTATCTCAACGCCCTGGTGCCATGGCCTTATCCGGCGGACGGCGCGCTGACCTATTTGCGCGACATTGCCCTGCCGGCCATAGCCCGGGGCGAAGAGTGGCATTGGTCGATTCGCTTGAAATCAGCGCCCGGGCAACTGATTGGCAATGTCAGCCTGATGGATGAACAGGACAACAACCGTGGCTTCTGGCTGGCTCCGAAATGGCAGGGTCAGGGGCTGATGGGCGAAGCCAGTGCGGCCGTGACCGACTATTGGTTCGAAACCCTGGGCCGCCCCCTGATGCGAGTGCCCAAGGCCGCACCGAATCTGGCCTCGCGACGCATCTCGGAGCGCGACGGCATGCGCCTGATCCGCACCGAAGAGCGCGACTTTGTCAGCGGGCGCCTGCCGTGCGATATCTGGGAAATCAGTCGTGAGCAATGGCGCCAAAAAAGATCGCAGCCTTCGGCAGCTCCTACGCAGACCCTGTACACCCGCAAATGAACTGGTGTATGCAATTCCTGTAGGAGCTGCCGCAGGCTGCGATCTTGGCGATCGAGTCTGCGCAGCATTTCTATGGAAGCAAACACTGGTCTCAATCCTGAATAAACCGAACCCCCGGCATGGCCCGTTCATCCACGCTCAACTCGAACACATCCGGGCGCGCGTAGTGTCCTGTCACGTCGAAGTCGTAGCGGGCGCGGACCAGTTGGTCCGTATCGATCTCGGCAGTCAGCAGACCGGCACCGCCCACCAGCGGCCCGGCAAGAATATCGCCCATGGGGCTGACGATCACGCTGCCGCCGGCAATCAGCCGGCGCTCGGTCGGCCAGTTGGCGATGTCCAGGCCCAGGGCTTGCGGTGAGTCCTGGACCTGGCAGGCGCTGACCACGAAGCAACGCCCTTCGTGGGCGATATGGCGCATGCTGACCTGCCACATTTCCCGCTCATCCACCGTCGGCGCACACCAGACCTCCACGCCCTTGGCATACATCGCAGTGCGCAGCAGCGGCATCATGTTTTCCCAACACACCGCGCCACCGATTCGACCAACCTTGCTTTCGACAACCGGCAAGGTCGAACCGTCGCCCTTGCCCCAGATCAGTCGTTCAGTGCCGGTGGGCATCAGCTTGCGGTGTTTGGCCACCAGCCCGCCCTGTGGCTCGAAATACAGCACCGTGCAATACAGCGTGCTGCCGGATCGTTCGATCACCCCCAGCACCAGACTGGCGCCGGTACGTGCCGACAATCCCGCCAAGGCTTCGGTTTCAACGCCGGGAACATCGATGGCGTTGGCGAAATAGCGGGCAAAGGCTTCCCGGCCTTCCGGCAAGCGATACCCCAGTTGCGTGCCGAATCCTTCGCCTTTGGGGTAGCCACCCAGCAAGGCTTCCGGCATCACCACCAGGCTCGCGGCAGATTCAAGGATGGCGCCTTCATAGGAAAGGATCTGTTCCAGGGTCTCGCCTTTGCCGCCGGG
Organism: Pseudomonas sp. LBUM1658; assembly: GCF_059716055.1. Taxonomy (NCBI): domain Bacteria; kingdom Pseudomonadati; phylum Pseudomonadota; class Gammaproteobacteria; order Pseudomonadales; family Pseudomonadaceae; genus Pseudomonas; species Pseudomonas sp. LBUM1658. Next base: position 3,053,018 of record NZ_CP166798.1, on the reverse strand, counting down.
CAGAGAACCGATTTGCAGTGCAGCAACGATGGACTTGGGCATCGCGGTAACTCCATGAGCAATGAGGGGTTGCTCATTCTCCGGCCGCGCCCGATCATTAATAAAGACCACTTCACTGCTGAATGATATGAGCCAAATGAATATCGCTAACGTCGACCTCAACTTGCTCAAGGCCTTCGAGGCGCTGCATGACGAGTCCAGCGCCAGCCGCGCGGCACTGCGTCTGGGGGTGACACAATCGGCCATGAGTGCGGCGTTGCGGCGGCTGCGGGATTTATATGGCGATCAACTGTTCGTGCGCACGGGTCGCGGGCTGGCACCGACGTTGCGGGCCAACCAGCTGAAACCGGTGGTCAGTGAAGCCCTGAACAAATGTCGGCAAAGCCTGGCGATGGTCGATCCGGCTGCCAGTCACTACGAGGGCCGTTCGGTCACCGTCGGTTTATCGGATGACTTCGAGATTGCCTACGGTCGCAGGATGATCGAGGAGGTCTCCCAGCGTGCGCCGAAACTGCGCCTGATCTTTCGGCAAACCCACAGCCAGATTGTTGCCCAGGCCTTGATGGAGCGCAGTATCGACCTGGCAATCACCGCCGGTGGTTTTGCCGAGCGCATGCTCAGCCGCCAGGTGCTTGGCGAAGGCGATTATCTGTGCCTGGTGGATCCACGCAGCCTGGCGGACGGCCAGCATGCAATCAGCCTCGACGAGTTCGTCAGGCGCGAACATATATTGGTGTCGTCAGGAGGGTTTATCGGGATTACCGACGAAGGGCTGGCCGGGCTGGGACTGAGCCGACAGGTCTGCGCCTCGACCACCCACTTCGCGGCATTGCCTTATCTGCTCAAGGGCAGTCAGGCTGTGGCGACTATCCCGGCCCATGCGGCCCGCAGCATTGCCACACTCACCGGACTGACGTTGCTGCCCTGCCCGTTGGCGCTGCCGCGCTATCCGATCGAACTGGGCTGGCGCACCGGCACTCAGCTCGATCCAGTGGTATTGAAGGTGCGCGAAGCCATAGTGGCGAGCTTTGCGGAGCTGCCGCAGGCTGCGATCTTTTGATCTTAGCCCCGCCTATTTCGCCGCCATCAACCGATTGACTTCACTGCGCACCATGTTGGCAAACTCCGGTGGAGACATCGTATCGAGCTCCGAGCGCACCCATTCCGCCCATTTGCCCTTGCGCTTGGCGCGTTCGCTGAACAAGCGGGCGCCCTCGCCCTTGGCTTTGCCCAGGTTGCTCTGCCAAAGGTCGAACAGACGGGACTTTTCATCTTCGAGCGCCGCGCGCTCGGCAAGGGGCTGGTTAGCCAGATTGAAGCTCATGGGAGTTACCTGCTGCGTAAAATAGGCGACATCTTACACTGTAGAAAGAAATGTCTCGGCCTCGATTTCCCGTCGATTGTCGACTCAGGCACAAAAAAGCTGCAACTTTTTCACCTTCGGCGGACTCCATTGTTCACTGCCCATTCACCTGCAAGGAGTCTCTCGATGGCCCGGAAAAACGCCACGCAAATGGCCGAAGAACAAATCAAGGATCAAGCCTTCAGTGAGCTGCAAACGCTGATTGAAGAGTCGGAAAAGTTACTTAAAAGCAGCGCTTCACTGGTGGGCGAGGAAGCCGAAGGTCTGCGTCAACAAGTCGCGCTGAAACTCAAGCAGGCGCTGGACGCCGTATCGAACGTACGCGAACGCGGCAAACCTGTGGTCGACGCCACCGAAATCTATATCGGCGGCCACCCGTGGCAGACCGTGGCAATCTCTGCCGGTTTTGGTCTGGTGGTCGGCCTTTTGCTAGGACGTCGCAACTAAGGCGTAAGCGTCAAGGGGGGGCCTTGCGCCCCCCCTAACTATATACCGCAGCCCCCTTCCCCTGTCGCTCTAACGTTCCGCCATGAAGATCCGTCTGCATTCGGACAGATCAGGACGAGCACACCCTCCATGGCAAATATTCCGCTTTCCCCTTACTACGACGTCGATAAGTTAAAAACGCGCTATCAAGAAGTTCTGAAAAAAGCAGTTCTTGATAAGCACATTACCGATACAGACAAACAATGGCTGGAAACCGCCCTTTTACCGGACGATAAGATGCGCGCCGCCCAGTCCGTGCCGATGCGCATCGATAGGGTCCAGTTCGTATTGCCGGGCAAGCCACCTTGCGATCTGTTCGGCTCATTCAAACTAAGCGCCCCCAAGACGAAAGACGCTCCGGTATTTCTCTACTCCCTGGCCTGTGGTCTGGATAAATACGACGATGAAAACGCGCTCCTCACCTCTCTGGCCGAGCGACTCAAGGACCCCCTTAAAACCAACGAGCTTCTGCGCTACGTTCCAGTCGATCAACGTTACGCAATCTGCGCCACGCTCCCGCCAAAACTCCAGCCCTACCTAGTCAACATTGATGCTTTCAATGATCTGCGCCAAGCGCTGCTGGACAACTCGGCAAGCGATCTGGTGGGTATGGCGGACGAGTTCCTCAGGCTGCCTTCAATCAACTCCGCGCTGAACGATTACCTGCAAACCCAGCTGGATAACATTTACCCCGAGGGAGAGCTGGATCCGGAGGCTATTGACGTCAACAGTTTCATCACCGTGGATGAAGAAGACGAGCACGGAGTCAACCACGCCATTCAAAGCGAGATCTCTTCATTCACGCTGACAGAAACCGTTTTGACCTATTACCGCAGCGGTTCATGGCCATCGGCACAAATCAGGGAGTACCGCAGCGGGGTTGGCCTTGAGGAGGAGTTCGCGCGCAGAGGCTTGCCCATTATAAACGACGCCAAACGGTTTGATGCCCTGGTCGTTCGAGCCAGTACCGAACTCCAGGCTCTTTTCAAAAAAGCACTCGAGCAGTTCTGGTCAAGTCCATTCGCCGGCAACCACACTCGCCGTGACTATTTCGCTGATGTCCTGGCGCAGCGGTTCGCCAAAGAATTGAGGTCACACGACTACTCGGGCGACATTTCCCCTACAGAGAGTATCTGGCTCGCCAGGGTCAACCAATTACCCTCGCACACATCCTCGACGGAGCCGCTTCGGATCGATTATCTTTCCTATACCGCACCTGGAAAAAATGAAATCTTTTTTGCCGGGGCTTTTCTGGTCAGTCATACCCTTCCGAGCTCCTCCAGGGTTTTTCTCTATGTGCCGAATGAGGGGCTTGAATCATTCGAAAACCTCCACGACCTGAAACAACAACTGGGTGCACGCCAAGAACGCCCAGGCGCCCTCAACAACCTGTTGTCTTGCCTCTCCTTGAATGAGTACCTCGCCCCCGAGGGGCCCGCGGGCTTCGGCTTTCAGGCTCACAAACTGGACCAGGCGGTTTTCCCGGAGCGCATGGACTCGATCATCGGCAAACAGCTGGCCAATGTCCGTTACGTGTTGAACCTGCTGAAAAAGAAACATGCAAAGCTCGATATCAATGATGCTGTCGACTACGCGCTGGACATCCGGAGCATGCTCGACAGCCGATTACCGACCCTTGAAGAACAGCCCCGCTGGGACAACCTCAAGGCATCCAGCGAGGTGAACGTATTCAATCCAATCGAAGCGCCACTCGCCTTTCAACCACCGACCACACCATCTGGCGACCCCATTCAAACGGCTCTTCGAAGTCTAACGGCACTCGATTCCTGGACCAACGAACTCTGGAATCGCCGTCCGACCATCCGTTCGTTTTCACAAACGCAGATGCAGAATTACCTGACTTACGTGCACAGTGATCTTTTACCTGATGACATCCATATAGAGGCTGAGTCCAACACTATCAGTGCGACCGAACCCGCCCTGCTCAATTACTCCAGCAATCTGCCCGACCTCTTGATCGAGCAATTGACTGGTTATGCACAGTCCAAGGGTTATACCGGCACCGGTCATGCCTTCAAGTGGGTTAAAGGCGTACAGCAGGCGCTAGCGGAAAATCAGCCTGACCAGCCTGCCCTGCAGAAAATGCTTGGTCTGGCGAAGACCGACTTCCTCAAGCGTTACCTCGAAGAACTGAAGCGTTTCTACGCAATCGCTGATACCCAGGGGCATTCAATCAAGGACACCCTGATCAAGATCAGGTATGCGGCGCTATGGCACGAAATCAACCTCAGGTCGGCGGATCAAAGCCTGGACGAGAATGATCGCCAGCTGCTCGCCACGGTGCTCGACAGCCCCGTCAGAGCCATGCGTAATACCCTGAATGGCTTCCGCCCCGATGTCTATAGCCTTGCCCTGAGTGCGGACGATCAGCCGGCACGGGTAAAACTTGCCAATTGCTTTGTGATTGTCGAACGCGGCGGTCTTGGCCCGGCACACGCCCCTGAAGACTGCGGACGGGTCGTTCTATGGACCCCGGAGCGGGGTCTGGAGCCGTTCAACGCCATGCCGACACTGCTCGGCCAACTCAATGCACGACTGCCTGATATTGGCGAGCGCTCCAGCCTGCTCGATAATATTTCGTGGAAAGACCGTTCAAGAATCCTTGAGCAAACCTCAATCAAGATAGAACTGAAGGTTATCGAGGGCGACTTTCAGGAAGTTCTTCAGCAATGGCAGATAGACGCCGAACTGGCGACGAGTGAAAACCTGTTCCACCTTGCCCAACTCTCACAACTCAGCGCGCAACATACCTTTGACCTGATGCGGGACCAGCCCCCGGATATCCGGGCAGCAATCAACCTGGACAAACTGATTGCCAGCGCCCAAAACACGCTATTCCGGCACACACTGCCGGACTGGTTACGGGGCAAAGCGCTCAACGAGCATCAAGAGTACCTCGAGGCGCTCAGAGCCTATCGACGGTCCATGGATGCAGAGAAAAACTATCTGCATGACATTCCGGATCTGCACGACTTTGCGCGCTCGAGACTCAAGCCCCTGCTTGATGCCAAGGACCCGGATCACCCTCTGAACCCGGACCTGATCGACGTCACCGTTACCCATTATGAGTCGTCCCTGGCCCCCGCTGGCGAGCCGCCCTTCTTCTTCGCTGCAAATGCAAAGGGCACTGCGCCACACACCACTGAAAGCTTGACTCAATTTGCCTTGAAAACTTATGCGCAGGTCAATGGTGCGGCGATTCTCATAAGCTTCAAAAACAGTAGCCTCCCGGTTCCCGAGTGGTTGACCCCTCCCTGGCTGCAAGAGGTATTTCGCACGCTGGACATAGGCAAGGAGTATGTAAAAACACTCCGTGCCCAACTCGATGAGGGTAAACCGGGGATCGATGAGCGCAAGGACCTGTTTGCCACACAACTACCGGCGCAACTGATTGAGCAGGCGCTAGCCATGAGACTCCAAGGGGAGCTCACAAAAACAGCGTACTCGTTTGTCAAACAAGTCATGACGATGCCGAACGCCCTCGCCAGAGAGCCGTTGGGTGACGTAAATATTATCGTCCGCCCGCTGGAGCTCATCCCGGACAAGGACCTGAAAGCCGACGCCGCGCTCGGCATGTACTTGATTGGCCCAAGGCAGCCCGCCGCTGGGCCACTCATCCTGTATACGCCATACAGCAAGGATTTCGGGTTCAAAGAGTACAGGGATGAAGCGCACTTGATCAGTGATCTGCAAACTTCCGCGTCCCTGCAAGCACTGGTCCTGGAGCGAATGTCGAATGCCGCCGCAAAGATCTATGCCAATGTCGGTTTCATCGAGCCGCACATTCCTTTTTCCGATCTGCCGACCCGCACGCCTGGCCCCATCAGTCTTTCGTACACCCCCTATAAGGGCAATCTGCTGAACAGCCTGTTTGCCGACAACACGGCCTTGTTGATCAGAATGGCCGAATTGCAAAGCGTTACGGCCGCACAGGCCGGATGGGAAAGATTGAAGTTCTTGCTGACGCCCGTTATCAATGCCGGATTCATGTTCGCGCCTGGAATAGTCACGCTGCCTTTCATCATATGGAGCAGCCTCCAATTGGTCGCGCAAGTGGCAGAAGCGATCAAGGCATCCAAGTGGGGCGAAGCTTGCGACTTAGTCATCACCAATTTGCTGCAAATGGTGGCCATGCACCCACTGCGCATGCGGCCGGCACGCGAGGGTTCCAGGGCTCTGGAAATCGACAGGATGCTACGACCTACCGGCCTCGCCTGGGCAGACCATCCGATGAGCGCCGAGCAAATCACCCGGCTGCGTGAATTCGAGTTACCCGGGATCGAGCTGAACAACCTGCAAAGCGATGAGACTCCTGGAGTCTTTAGAGACCCGATAAGTCAGCGCCGATGCGCCCCGTTGCAAGGCCGGGTTTACCGCATCGATAAACGCGCGGGGGAATGGAGAATGGTCAATGACGACAGGGTTGGGCCCGCCCTGAAAAGAAATCAGATCGGCGTCTGGGAAATAACCACCGCCCCCCTCTCTCGTTCAGTTGCAAGATCGATCGAGGGGAAAAGCGCGACGGTTCGAGCAAAGCTGGAAATGGACTTCAACGCGCAAGGTATGACGCAAATCAGGACACGCTACCCGGCAAAAGCCCGGGCCTTGCAGGATGCACACAAAACCGCGTTTATGAAATTGCTGGGATGCCGGTTCGTATTGCGCAAGCCAGCGCCAGGCTCGTCTCGAGACCCAAGAGCCATCTCGATCATAAAAGAGGTTCTTTCGATCCCTGATGTAACACCCGCGCTCTATGACCAATTGAGTGCAATGGTTAGCGCGTTACTCGACGAACTCTGGACCCCCTCCATGAACATCTATAACTCGAAACGCTTCGTCATAGGGACAACCACTACGCCAGACAATGTCGTCGCATTCTCGGTACCCGGCGATCCCAAGCGCAGAATCTTTTTCACCGAGCATTTTTTTGATCCGAGCCTTCGTGGTGAAGACTATCCGGTTATTGGATCCTTCGATCAGGGGTCGCACTCGCGCGCAAACACCTTGATTCATGAACTGAGCCATCTCGTATTGGGTACCAAGGACCTGGCCGATGCCTGGTCCGAGTACCCGCCGACAGCCAAACTCGATACAACCCGTCTGGGACCTTTCCAGACACCGGACTGGATAGTCAGTAGTCGCAGAAAAGCGTTCTCCAGGAGTACCTCTGCCGACCGCCTGTTCATGGAACCACTCAACCATACGGCCCTGGAAACCATTCTCAAAGTCAGCGGGACCGCCAACCTCAATGCCGCACGGCTGGCCTTTCTTTATGACCCGACAGTGCGTGCCCGGATGATCCTCTCCAACGCAGACTCGGTGGCCCTGCTTATTTCAGAACTGGCTGCTTTGGACCCCACATGGAGTGCCTGGACCAAAACGCCTGCGAATAGCATCCTGCAAAATACTCTGTCTCATTAGGGTATTGCGGACACCCATACATTTTCCGGTGTACTCGGTCGGCGTAGGAGCTGGCGCAGGAGCTGGCGCAGGAGCTGGCGCAGCCTGCGATCTTTTAGCGGGTTTGGGAATGCCGAAGGGCAGGATCAAAAGATCGCAGCCTCGCTCCGCTCGACAGCTCCTACACAGCTCCTACGGGCCTCAACCTCCAGCCAACCCACGCAGCTGCGCCAACTCATCCACCGCAATGGCAATTCCTTTTTCCTGGGCCTTGGCTCTCTCGGCATGACGACGATCCCCCGGCAACCGCTTGAGCCCTACACCATGCATCTGCCGCACCAATTCCTGGCTGCGCTCGGCGAAGCTCTGCCCGGCGGCCTTGCTCGGATCAATCAGAATGATCAACTGGCCAGTCCAGGGGGTTTTCGCTCCCGGGTGATTGGACCAGTCGAACTCAAACGAGAAGTTGCCGCCAGTCAAGGCCGCCGCCAGCAGTTCAACCATCATCGACAGCGCCGACCCCTTGTGCCCGCCAAACGGCAACAGCGCACCGCCTTCGAGGATCGCTTTCGGGTCCTGGGTCGGCTGGCCCAGGCTGTCCACGCCCATGCCGGCCGGCAGCCGCTCACCTTTGCGCGCAGCGATTTGCACATCACCGTGGGCAATGGCACTGGTGGCCAGATCGAAGACGATCGGCTCACCGTCGGCCCTGGGCGCGGCAAAGGCAATCGGGTTGGTGCCAAACAGCGGCCGATCGGCGCCGTGGGGCACCACGCAGGTCATGCTGTTGACCATGCTCAACGCCACCAGCCCTTCATAGGCGAAAGGTTCGACATCCGGCCAGAGCGCCCCGAAGTGATGGGAGTTGCGTATCGCCAATACCGCGATCCCGGCACTGCGGGCCTTTTCCACCAACAACTCTCGGGCAGCTGCCAGGGCCGGTTGCGCAAAACCGTTGGCCGCATCGACCCGAACAAACCCTGACGCCACATCTTCAACGATCGGCAGCGCCTTGCCATCGACCCAGCCGCTGGCCAGCGTCGATACATAACCGGGGATACGGAACACACCGTGACTATGGGCACCATCGCGCTGGGCACTGGCGCAGTTATCAGCCAGCACGGCGGCCACTTCGGCCGAGGTGCCATGGCACAGGAAAATCTGTTCCAGCAACGCCACCAATTGAGCGTAGGTGAGGTGTTCTGAAGGGGGTTGGACAACCAAAGGTGATGCAGACATCTGAAGCTCCAGTTTAATTGTTGGAGGGGGCAACAGCGTATGAAGATCCGGCACCCTGATTAAACAACGCTTTGCAATTGACCTGTCAACTCTTGTCGATGGTTCATGCGCAAGTACTAACTATTTACCGCCGCCAAAGAGAACCCGCGCCTTAGGATCGCGGTCTTCTTGAACGCATTGGTGGTTGCAGTCAACTGCCGGCAAAAATCCGAGGTAGACCATGGACGACTCTACGCTGCCCTATTTTTTTCCTGAGGTTTTTCTGCCTGTCACCCGAAAGCAACCGAGCGAGCGCGAACGCGCTCGTGGCTTCACTGTTAAAGACCTTGACTGGCTAAAGAACCTGCTGCTCGCCAGCCATGCCGAGCGTTCAACACCAACAGAGCCGATGCAGGTCGACAGATTTTTGCTGAACACGCCTGGCAACGACACACCATTGATTCTTGCCGGTGCCTTCATGATGGGGCCGACACCCGATGAGAAAAAAGTCTTTCTCTACACCCCCTACGGAGGCCTGGAAAAGTTCGCCAACGCCGGCATGCTGATGGCCGAACTGACCGCGCGGCTGGACATCCCGGCACAGCGGACCGAGTTGCTGCAGTTCCTGTCCATCCCACAACGCGCTGCCTTGAAACCCGAGGACAAGTTCACCCTCACCACTTCGTTGATCGAAGGTGACGTATTCGAAGACCAGGCCACCACCATCCGGCTTTACCAAAGTCAGAATGCGCAGGCCATGCTGACTGAACTCCTCAAGTTGCCGACACTCACCTCAATGCTCAATGCAACGCTCAACAGCACCTTGCGAACACAGTTGCCGGGGCTGGATCAAAGCCAGACCCGGATGAACAGCTTTATCGAGGAGGTTCCTGTTCATTCCCAACCGGACAATCAGCCTGTACGCCGCTGGGTCGACTCGGTGACATTGAGTGAAGCCCTGTTGAGTTTCTATCAGAAACAAGGGTGGCCCCTGGGACGAACCCGGGAATTTTTCAACCCAAAAAGATCTGATGACCCGTCAGACCCTGAACGCACTGCAAAGGATAAACAGCATTGGGAAAAGGCAGTGAAAGACATTTCCGGCAGCCTGACCCTGTTGCTGAGCTTTCACCTTGAGAGTTTCTGGAACACTGAAGTCAATCACGGACAATCACGGCTGGCGTTTTTTGCAGAAACCATGAGCGACAAGTCACGCATGGACTTGCTGTTCAAGCGTCAAGAAAAAGTCATTACCGCGCAACAGTGCCAGCAATTAACCACACTCTATTTGCAGGACAGCACATTACGCAAAGCACACAAGGATCCACTTCACGTCGAGAAAGTCCGCATATGGGAGCACTACCCACACTACGTTGAACTGGCCAGCACGCTGATGATCAGCAACTCCGGCGCCTACCTCTATACCCAAGCCGAAGGGCTGCAACTGCTTGAAAGCCACTCCGACTTGCTACAGGTGTTGCAAGCAATGGCCAAGGCCGCGGGCCATGAAGATGAACTTTACGACTCCCTGACACTGGAAGAGCGCCATCGATTTATCGGTTTCAAGCACCCGCAAGTCTCCGGGGCCCCGGTGCTGGGTGCGGTGTTCACGGAAATCATCCAGGGAATCGTCGACAAGCAGCTGCAAAACCTCGAGTACGCCCTCGGAATTTATCGCCGCAGCGAAGGCATCGTGGATATCGACGCCTTGCTCGATCACGCGCTCGACATCCGCTCCATGCTCGACAACCGCTTGCTGACGCTGGATGCCAGTGGCCGCTGGAGCACCCGTCCGGTTGCCAGCGACAAGCAACGCCCCTCTACCGTCCAGGCGGAAAAGGCGAAAAGACTCGAACAGACCTGCAAAACCATCGAGGACTCTCTTGCCAAGGAAATCGAAACCCATCCGACCCTTCAGGGCACAGCCACGATTGCACTTGAAAGCACCTTGAAAATATTGAAATTCGATGACCTTTTGCCAAAAAACATCGACATCAAGCGTTTCTCGGAAAACCCCGGGCCAGGTAAGGAACATCCATCGACCGACTCCCACACCCTGGTCGACTATTTTATTGATCGTTTGGTTTCCGGGGCCGAGTCCATTGACGAATTTCCCGCAATCGGCACCTACAGGGAAAGTCCTGCTGACAGTTCATCAAAGCTGGCAATCTTGCCTGCCGCGACGGTTAAAACCCTCATTCAGACCGCACTGGCGTACTTCAAGGGGCATGACCTCAACGATATCCCGAAAAACGCCCTTGAAGAGATGAAACCCAGGCTGGCCCACGCCATGTCGGTGGGGATACGCGGGGAAGCTGAACTCAGGGTTCTGAACAAAACGTTGCATCCCCAGGATCAGGCGATTATTACTACCGCGCTTAATCCCGACAGCCCGGACAGACGAACTCGGCAAGGGTTGAACGGGTTCCGGCCGGATGCTTACTCTTTGACCCTGGAGCGCACGGGGCTTCGCACACTGCTTCCCTTGGCCCATTGCCTGTTACTGAGCGAACGTGGTGGTATAGACCCTGAGCACTCAGGGCGGATGATCCTGTGGACGCCAGCGCTGGGCCTGGAAGTATTCAGCTCGGTCAACAGCGTTCGAAGCGAATTGGCCAGGCGTTTGCTGAGTTCGAAAGAACGCCTGATACTGCTGGAAAACCTCAAGGCGACCGACCGACAATTCCATCAGACTTACTCGCTCGGCCCATTCCGACTGATCGAGCGCAATGTAGCGCAAGACCGGCAACAGACTGGTATCGAGCACTATCTTGCAGAGCGCAAGCAGACCCTCTCGCTCAAGCTGCCCGCCAGACAACTGTTGAGCCGACTCGACGATCTGAAGAAAATCCCCGCCCCTCTCAATCTGCAACGAACCACACAGGTGGCGCAGGCGATCTTCCAACAACAATCATTGCCGGTCTGGCTGGGGATGGCATCGGCACAAGAACAGCAACTGCATGTCGAGTTACTCGAACAGTATCTTCATAACGTAGATGCCGACCGGGACTATCTTCACGGCATCCCGTCACTGCGTGATTACGCTCAGGAAAAACTGACGGAACTGCTCAAACTCCGTTACCCGGGACATACACTTGACCCCTCTGAAGTATCGATCACGCCGCGTCTCGCTTTGGCCGGAAAAAAACAGGCACTGACCGATTTCGCACTCAACCACTTCGATGGCCTGGACGACACCGATTTCACCGTGGCATCCGCAACAGCCAAAGCGCTCCCGGCGCAATTGAACCCCGCATCAGTAAGGCAACTGGTGCGTCAACTGGATATCAAGACGCACTACCAGACACTGCTTAAAACCTACCTTACTATCGGCAATGCCGGTGCCACCGATCGCCAGCAACGCTTTATCAAACAACTGCCCTGGCAGGTCCTGCAATACGCTCACGGGCTGAAACTTCAAGAACGGCTTTCCGACGGCGCCTACTCATTGATCCAGCAAGTCATGGACATGCCCGACGCGATTGCTCGCTCAACCGTCTCCGGTGCCAAAGCCCTGATCCGTCCACTCGAGTTGATCGCGACTGAAGGCGCCGCGGCGGTCAAAGCGCTCGGCCTCTACCTGATCGGCCCTGAACCGGGAAGCAAGGGGCCGCAGGTTCTTTATTCGCCTTACTACCAGAACCATGTATTAAAAGAGTATGAAGATGAAACGAGTTTTTTAACCGAACTGCGAACCTCAGGTACTCTGAAAAGTTGGTTACTAGAACTTCTCCCTGTCGCCCAACAGGCCATTTACAGAAATCTGCTGACAGGCACCGACCACCAGAGCTCGGATATCAGGTTGGCCTCGAACCCGATAACCGGAACTCTGCTCAAGCAATTGTTTGAGGACAACACAGTTCTGCTGCTGAAGCTGCTCGGCAGTCAGTCCCAAGCCAAGCAACACGCCTAATGGGAGATGGTGAAAGACCTGTTTAGCGGTGTGCAACAGGCCATTCAGTTCCTGGCCGGAAAGCTGGCTTACCCGTTGGCCGTATGGCACAGCTATCAGTATTTCAAGGAGTCGGCCGAAGACCTTCAGCAACACAAATGGGGATCCGCGCTCAAGGCGTTCATCTACGGGGTCGGTCAGCTTGCGACGATCAAGAAGGCCATGGAGGCGTCTCCATCAACGCCGGTACCGACGGCTGCAAAAGATGTTGTTTCCACCGAGTCGCCTCTGGAGCCACCTGCAGTTATCACCAACTGGGCCAATATGGACCTGACGGCGCCTCAGCGAACTCGACTGCAGCCTTATGAGGTCATGGACGTCGCGCTCAAGGATCTGAAAAAGAGCACGGAGCACGGGGTTTATCTGGATGCAGCGACTAACCGCCAACTCATTCCCCTTGCAGGGAAAGTCTATCGTGTAGAGAAACGCGGACATCTCTGGCAGATCATCAGTGATCAGTACAAAGGCCCTTTTGTACGTAAAACCGAAGCACAACAGTGGGTATTCGACGCTCGCCAGCACCTCCCCCGCTTCGGCGGGGCGCTGACCAGGTTAAACAATCAATACCTGACCTGGTCGAGCGTTCGCAACGGAATGAACATAGAAGCCGTTGGCATGAAGAACATTCGACGGCTGTACCCTGAAAAAGCACGGATGATCAGAGAAGGACTGGATCTTGCCATGCATTACACCAGTTACTGCAAGCACAACCTGCGCCTGCTGGATCCTGCTGTTCAACCGGTCACGCGAGTGCATCGATTCCTCAAGAGTTTTTTTGCGGTGTCCACGATAGAACCGAGCCTGGTGCAGAAACTGACAGCCGCTGTCGACAAGATCCTCCTGGAGCTGGTGGATCCGTCTCTTGCGTCCCCCAACTCAAAGCGCTTTGTCACAGGTTTTCACCGCTCTCACCCAACTACCCATACAGCCTTTGTGATCCCGGCCGATGCCGAACGCAAACTGTACCTGGCGGAGCGTTTCTTTGACTTTGGCTATGATCTGTATCGGGCACACTTGATGGGCGATTTCGATATCGATACCCATGCAAGAGCTACAACCATTATTCATGAACTGACTCATTTAGTCTGTGCTACCGAAGATATTGCTTATCTTGAGTCCGCAAGGCCGTTCCCTGATCTATTGGCTGAAGCAACGGGAAAAAGATTGAAGGATGCCCTGCACGACGTTCAGACCGCATCACTGTCCATGCTTACCCCAATCACCGAATTGTTCCAGGTCCTGGACGAGGACACCGGCACCTGGATGGATGCGGGTGCCGCCGTTAATACGGAGCACATTGAAGATCATATTCTGAAACTTACCGGAGGTAAGGACCTGGACGATGCACGTCGAATCTTTCGCACCGACTCGACCCGACGAATCGACACTATATTGGGCAATGCCGACTCCGTTGCCTACCTTATCATTCAACTCGGCCGCCAACTGGATCCCGTTCCGTCCAGCCGGCCTGTATCGCCGATACCCTGAACGCAGACGGCGTCTATCGTGTTTAAAGGGTAAGGAAGACAAAATAAGCTTCACTTGATGTTCTTTTGCCATATCGACTGTTCTCGTCGACCACCTGCGAAGGTTAGAATGCAGGAAATCAGGAAGAGTCAATGAGCGAAAAGTCCCTCTCGGAAGCCGAATACGACGCCGTCACCGATGCTGCCGCGCATTGGTGCATGCGGCTGCACGCGTTTGACTGCACGGCAGCTGAACGCCTGGCTTTCGAACAATGGCGCGATGCTCACCCGCTACACGCCTTCGAATACGAGGCGATGCTCGAGATCTGGGATGTCTCGGAGCATCTGCCTCGCGCTGCAGCCCCGTCGACAGTGGCTGCCCCCCTCAATCGATGGCGAACCTACGGCCTGGCCGCGGCGATCAGCCTGCTGGCGCTGCCACTGGCGGCGTATACCGGCTGGAGTCTGGGCTGGCTGCCAAACTCTTACGAACACTTCCAGGCCGGCAACGGTGTGCGGCAAATCACCCTGGCCGATGGCAGCCTGGTCGAACTGAACCTGGGTAGCGAACTGACCTACAGCAACTACAAGGATCAGCGCCGGGTCACACTGAACAAAGGTGAGGCCTTCTTCAGTGTCAGCCATGACAGCGCACATCCCTTCGTGGTCAAGGCCGCAGACGGGCGTATTCGTGTCACCGGCACCCGGTTCAACGTATGGATGTACGAAGATCAGGTGCGAGTGACACTGTTGGAAGGTTCGGTACTGGTCAGCAGTCACGCCGCTCAACCCGGCGACGGCCTGCGCCTGGACCCGGGCATGCAGGCTCGTTTCAAAGCCGGCGACTATTCGCCGCAGCTCAGCCAGACCTATGCCGGCGATACCTCGCTGGCCTGGCGCGGCGGCAAGCTGATTCTCGACAACCTGGCCCTGGTCGATGCCCTGCCCCTGATCAACCGCTACCTGAGCAAGCCGCTCATGCTGGCGGATAACGCCACCGGTGCGATTCGCATCGGCGGCATCTACAACACCAGCGAGGTCAAGCGCCTCGTGACCTCTCTACCCAGAGTGCTGCCGGTGTACCTGACCCAGAACAGGGATGGCAACCCGGTGCTCAACTCGATTCCGCGCCAAGCCCCAAAACGCTGAAAGGCCGCGCCCCCCTTGGGCGCGACCGTGGTTTTGGCCGGTGCAACCTACTGCGCCGCCACTGTACCTGAGCGTTCGTCCTGTTCACTGATGACCTGCAACTGATACTGCGGATCGTCCTTGATCTGCTGTTCAGTGAACGGCAACGCACTCCACTGTTTCTTCGAGAACGCTTCAGTCTGGTCCCGTGAGTGCCTGGAAGCCGGATCGCTCGACAGCGAAAACGCCAGCAGGCCCTGGGCTTGCGGCCCCTGACCGTCGAACGTCACCACCTGCAGATAACTGGTGCCACTGACCACTTCGCGCTTGCCACCTTCAACCGCTACGCTCTGGATGGCGTTATACACCCCCAGGCTCGCCGGACCGCCATGGATCGGCGTCTGCTGCCCACCACTGCTGACCACCTGAATATCCCCCCAACGGCTATCCGCCGTCAGCCCGGCCTTGGCCACCTGTGTGACCGAAACCAGCATCGCTTCACGCAACGCACTGGCAACCGCCGGCCGATCGAGAGCCAGGCCGCGCGGCGTGTGCTTTGGGTCTGCCGGGTCAAAGGCGACACGCCAGAGATCAGGGATTTCCTGCAACGGCTCCATGACGTTCTGAAAATGCACAAAGCCCAGACCAGTTTGCAGGTTAGCACTGCGATCCCAGGTCTTGAGACTGGAACACAGCGAGGTCAGGGTCGCCGCGTCAGCGCCCAGGCTGGTGGCGCAGAACTGCAACAGATCCGGCATGACCTGGCTCGCCAGGTAAACCTGATCGTCCATCACCATCCGCTGCATGTCCGCCACGGCCAGCGTCCCGGCCTTGCTCAACGTGCTCAAGCGATCCAGGGCAAAACGGGCACGCTGACCCAGTGGCAGGCTGTCCTGACTGATCAGCGGCGAAAAACCCTTGAGCGGCGCTGCCGGGTTGGCCATCCAGGCCGAATCGTTGGAGTTTTGCACATAATCGGTCCGCAGCAGTTGCGGCAACTGGCTGGCTGGGTAGATACCCTTTTGTGCCGCCGTGCTTTCGATGTCCCAGGCACAGGCACTGCGGGAGCCGTCGAGCACAATCATTTGCAATCCGGCCCGAGGGTCGCTGCACTTGGCCAGCTTGGCCGCGTTGACGTTCGGCACCACCGACAGATTCATATAGAGCGTCTGCCCCTGGTCGTCCACCGCCAGGGTATTGACCCAGGGAATGCCCTGAATCTTGTGCACCGACGCCTGCAAGTCCTTGAGGCTGACCGCACTATTCATCGCGTACCACTGCTGTAGCACCCGGTCGTTTTCCAGGTTGGCGTCGCGCAGGCTATAGGCGAACTCATTGTTCCAGTCCAGTTTGCCCGGCCATTGCACCACCGGGCCGAACACCGAGCTGTACACCACACGGGAGACTGGTCGGGTGCTGCCATCCGCGGCCTTTACATTGACCGTCAGCGTTTGCCTGGTCATCGGCAAGGACTTGCCATCGAGCAGGTAACGGGTCGCATCCTTGGGGTCCAGCTGCAGGCGATATAGGGTGAAGTGCCTGGACGTGTCCACTGTGTGGGTCCACGCCAGGTGCTGACTGAAACCGATATTGATCATCGGCAAGCCTGGCAATGCAGCCCCCATCACATTCAGTTTACCGGGGATGGTCAGGTGCATCTGATAAAAGCGCATACCGCCAATCCATGGGAAATGCGGGTTGGCCAACAGCATCCCGCGCCCATTGAATGAGCGTTCACTGCCAATGGCGACGGCGTTGCTGCCGCGATCCAGGGCGAAGCGTTGCACTCGGGTGGCGGCCAACCGGAACGCCTGTGACGAATCTGAGACTTGAGTGACGGCCTTGGGCGGTGCGGCACCGACCAGGGCCTCGGCGAATTGCCCGACACCCCCTTCGACCAGCAAGCGCCGGGTCAGCTTGACCAGGTCCAATGGGGTAATTGGTCGCACCCAGGCTGCCTGGCACTGTTCAGGCAGTCCGCGGGCTTGTCGTTCGGCGAGCGAACGGTTGTAACCGGCGACATAACCTTCGATCAATTGCCGCACTGGCGGGGTTTGCGCCTGCCAGAAAGCAGACACCGCCTGTGGCGTATTCAACCAGTTGAAAAACAGGTCGCTGGCAAGGTTTTCCCGCTCTTCGAGGGTGAACGGCTCAGGGCCGAAATACTTCGAGCGCTCGCCGTTGACCGTCACCACTTCATTGGCCAACAGACACAGATTGTCCTGGGCGTAGGCATAGCCGATACCATACCCCAGCCCCCTTTCATCATCGGCGCGGATGTGCGGTATGCCAAAAGTGGTGCGCCGAATATCGGCACTGGCCTCCCCTGTCGCCGCTTCTGCCTGGGCGGCAACACTCAGCCCCAGCAACAATCCCGCAAGGCAAAACCTGGGTAACGGCCTGGAAATAATCACGCTGACTCCTGATCGATAGGAACGAAAAACCAGGGCCGGCATGCAGTGTGATGGCGATGCAAACAGCGCAGCCAACCTGGAAAAGAACGCAGTCCCGGGTTCGACCCGGAATCTGTCTCCTCCTGAAGACGAAGCAAACGTAAAAAAATTTAGCGCCTGGCGCCCCGTCTCTCCGGGCATTTGACGGGGCATCGACCTGATACCGACAAATTTTCTACATCTGGCGCTTCATTATTGGGCTTGCTCGTACGTCTTACTAACTGAGAGCACCCGTCATTTTCCTGATCAAGCTCTGAAAAGGAGTTTTTGCATGTACAACCAGCAACTGCCAATGGATGGTAACCAGACCCTGCACAGCCCTTCGCTGGGCAACAGCGGCGCATACGAGAAAAGTCTCGAGCGCCACGGCAATGATCGGATCCGTCTGGTGCTCAAAAGCTTCGGTTTGCGCACCAGCCTGATTCGCCTGAAGGTCATCGACGCGCTGTTGAAAGCCGCCGAAAGCGAGCGCTCGCTGGGCGTGCGCGGTGTGCACAGTCACTTGCTGGAACTGGACATTCCGTTGTCCTTTCTCAGCGTGCGCGAAGTGCTCAAACGTCTGTGCAGCGAAGGCGTGATCACGCTCAATCCAGACAAGAGCTACAGCCTGGATCAACAGGCTGCCGCGCTACTCCAGGGCAAGGCCTGAGCCCTGGCGTGCTCGGTGCTCGGTCAGGGCTTGACCTTGCGGCGCATCACGCCATTGACTACGACCACTATCACCGCCACCGCAATGGCGATGTACTGGAACATTTTTTCGGTAATCATCCCGGCGTTCTGCAGGTAAGAGAGGCCAATCATGATCCCCAGTACCACCAGGGAAATCAGAATCGAGTATTTCAAACGTTGCGACTGGGTCATTGCGGGTTCCTGAGCCTGAATAAGGTGTATCCGGATGCGTGCCAGGCCCCTGCTTCTGTACGGGGCCGGTGGTTGCAAACGGCGTCACATGTTACCGCGCAATGAAACCCGCGTCCCATGCCTGAGCAGCTAAGCTTGACGCACCACCCACAAGGAGGTGCGTCATGGGTCAGCATCAGATAGCAGTGGAGCAGGTCTGCAACCAACTCTATATCGACGCCACGATCGATACCGTCTATGACTACGTGACCCAGCCGGATCGCTGGCACGAGTGGCACCCTACCTCGCTCAGTGCCGAGACCGGCATCGGCGGTTCTTTGCCGACAGGCCACCGGTTTACCGAAGTGATCGACCTGCTGGGTCTGCAAATCCCGATGAATTACCGAGTGCTGATCGCCCACCGGCCAGACGAATTCAAGGCCCTGTTCTGCTCCACACCGGTTGATGGCAGTCTTCACTACCAACTTCATCGATGTGGCAGCGGCACACTGTTCAAGCGCACGCTGCAGTACTCGACACAGATGAACCTGGGCGGTCTGCGCCAGCGGATGGTCGAGTTGTCCAACACCGCCATGGGCAACCTCAAGAAAAAGCTCGAAAGCCACTCAGCCTGACATATTTGTAATGCCCGCCTCAGTTGGCTGACAGGTGGAACGGATTACAATCCCGTCGAATCTGACGCCACCGGCTTGCAGGGAGCTTTGTATAACCTTGAAACAAAAGCGCCTTTTTTTATCGCTGAGAAGGGTCAGAATGCGCCTCGACTGCAAGGTGACCAGGGTTCCGGCCGCCTTGAATACACTGTTCAACAAGAGCTAATCGATGAAAAACACATTGCGCCTGACAGCCCTTTGCGCCCTGTTCATCAGCTCGCTGGCCCAGGCCGCCGAGCTGATTCCGATCGATGTACACCGTGATGCCAACTGTGGCTGCTGCAAAAAGTGGATCACTCACCTGGAGGCCAACGGCTTCAAGGTCAACGACCAGGTCGAAACCAACATGAGCGAAGTCAAACAGCGTCTCGGCGTGCCGCCGCGCCTGGCGTCGTGCCATACCGCTGTGATCAACGGCAAATTCGTCGAAGGCCATGTGCCCGCCGAACAAGTGCTGGCCTTGAGCAAACGCTCCGACCTGCTCGGCGTGGCCGCTCCGGGCATGCCCATGGGCTCGCCGGGGATGGAGATGGATGGCATGGCGGATGCATATCAGGTCATAGGTCTCAGCAAAAACGGCACCGATGAAGTGATCGCCGACTACCCGGCCCATTAGTGCTCGCAGGTTACCTCGGGCTGTTCCTCGCGGCGTTTGGCGCCGCCACTTTGCTGCCGTTGCAATCCGAGGCGGTGCTGGTCGGTCTGCTGCTCAGTGGCAAGTACCTGGTCTGGTTGCTGCTGAGTATTGCCATTGCGGGCAATGTAGCGGGCTCACTGGTGAATTGGTGGCTGGGGCGCGGCATCGAGCGTTTTCGCGACAAGCGCTGGTTCCCGGTCAGCGCGCAATCACTGGAAAAGGCTCAACGGCATTATCAGCGTTATGGACACTGGTCATTGCTGCTCAGCTGGGTGCCGATTATCGGCGATCCCCTGACATTGATCGCCGGGGTGCTGGGCGAGCCGTTCTGGCGTTTTCTGCTGATCGTGACCCTGGCCAAATCCGCCCGCTATCTGGTATTGGCCTGGGTGACACTGGGCTGGATGCAGTGAACCTTTGATCCAAGGGAATGCCTCTGATTAATGTCGCCATAATCCTGTGGCTACAGCATCGACGGGTTTCCCATGGAGTTCATGCATGTCTCGCTCACCTTCCCTCTGGCTTTCCAGCCTGTTGCTGACCGCCGCTCTACCCGCCTTCGCCGCTGAAGGCCCGACCTATGGACCCGAGCTGCAAGGCTTCGAATACCCCTACCCGGTCCGGCACTTCGCTTTCGAGTCCCAGGGCCAGTCCCTGCAAATGGGCTACATGGACGTACCTGCCAGCGGCAAGGCCAACGGTCGCAGCGTGGTGCTGATGCACGGCAAAAACTTTTGCGGCGCTACCTGGGACACCTCGATCAAAGCCCTGAGCGAAGCCGGCTACCGGGTCATCGCCCCGGACCAGATCGGCTTCTGCACCTCCAGCAAGCCGGACCATTACCAGTACAGCTTCCAGCAACTGGCAAGCAACACCCATGAGCTTCTGGCCAAACTCGGCATCCAGCAAACCAGCGTGCTCGGCCACTCCACCGGCGGCATGCTCGCAACCCGCTATGCCCTGCTCTATCCCGAACAGGTCGAACGCCTGGCGCTGGTCAACCCCATCGGCCTGGAAGACTGGAAAGCTCTCGGCGTGCCCCATCGCAGTGTCGATCAATGGTATGAGCGGGAATTGAAGGTGAGCGCCGATGACATCCGTAACTACGAGCGCAGCACTTATTACGCTGGCCGCTGGAAACCCGAGTTCGACCGCTGGGTCGATATGCTCGCCGGCCTGAACAAGGGCCCGGGGCATACCCGGGTGGCTTGGAACTCCGCGCTGATTTACGACATGATCTTCACCCAGCCGGTGTTCTACGAATTCAAGAATCTGCAAATGCCAACCCTGCTGCTGATCGGCACCGATGACACCACCGCCATCAACAAGGACCTCGCCCCAGCGGCGCTCAAGGCGAAAATCGGCAACTATCATCTGCTTGGCAAAGAAGCGGCCAAGCTCATTCCACAGTCGACGCTGGTGGAGTTCCCTGGCCTGGGCCATGCGCCGCAGATGGAAGAACCGGCGAAATTCCACAAGGCCTTGATCGGCTGGCTCGACACCCCATCCACCCGTTAACGAGGTAGCGTCCATGGCTGTGCAGATTGCGGTAATCGATGACTGGCAGAACGTCGCCAGCCGTGTGGTGGGCTGGTCCGCCCTGGCGCCCATCGGCGAAGTCAGCTTCCTGCATGACTTCCCGACCGACCGCGCAACGCTGCAAGAACGGCTCGGCGCTTTCGAAGTGATCTGTATCATGCGCGAACGCACCCTCTTCGACGATGCCCTGCTGCGTGGCTTGCCCAACCTCAAGTTGCTGGTCACCGGTGGCATGCGCAATGCGGCGATTGATCTGAAAGCTGCAGCCGAACTGGGGATTGCTGTATGCGGCACCGACAGCTACAAACACGCCGCGCCCGAGCTTGCCTGGGCATTGATCATGGCCCAGACCCGAAATCTGCTGAATGAAGCCAACGCCCTGCGCAACGGTGAATGGCAGCAAGGCTTGGGCGGTGACCTGCACGGCAAGACCCTGGGCATCCTCGGGCTTGGCAGTATCGGCAAACGCATTGCCCGGTTCGGCCAGGTGTTCGGCATGCGGGTGATCGCCTGGAGCGAGAACCTCACTGCCGAGCGCGCTGCAGAGGCCGGCGTCACCTATGTCAGCAAACGCGAACTGTTCGAACAGGCTGACGTGCTGTCGATCCACCTGGTGCTCAGCGAACGCAGCCGCGGCCTGGTGGACGCCGAAGCCCTGGGCTGGATGAAGCCCACCGCGCACTTGATCAACACCGCCCGAGGTCCGATCGTCGATGAAGCCGCGTTGATCCAGGCGCTCCAGCAGCAGCGCCTGGCCGGGGCGGCGCTGGATGTGTTCGAGCGCGAACCATTGCCGGCGGATCATCCGTTTCGTCGATTGAGCAATGTGCTGGCCACACCTCATGTCGGGTATGTCAGTGAACAGAATTATCGATTGTTCTTTTCGCAGATGATTGAAGATATTCAGGCATGGGCGGATGGTCAGCCGATTCGCTTGCTGGTTTGAACCTGTTCAATAGATATCGAGCCAGCCCGGCGGACAGGGATGAGCCCGATAGAACCCGAGCATGGCTGCCCGGTCACGCTCAAACCAATCGCTCACCCAGCGTTGATATTGATAGTGGGCAGCTACCTCACTGGCTGGTCGATCAAGACAATCGGCTATGGCCTGGGCCGTCTGCATACCGGACATCAATGCTTTGATAACGCCATGGGAGGCGCCGGGGTCCAATAGGGCAGCGGCATCACCGACAACAAAATAGCCGGGGCCAGCCGATGCGTTGCACAAACGCCAGGACACATCCGCCCCTCTGGTGCCGCCGATGGCCTCAAGATGCGCCAGTGACTGAGGCAACGCTGGCGCACGGGTATGCTCTCGGGAGAACCAGACTCGCGTCCAGTGATAGCGGTCCAGTGCGACTTGAGCGATCCAATACCAACCACCGTCATCAGCCACGATAGCCGGCGTGCGATTGACCTTATCGCCAGTACCTTTGCGGTAACCGTATCGGGCAATCAAGGTCGGGGAAAACGGTTGCCGCGTCAGCCCCAGCTGCCGCGAAAGCCAGCCATGGGAACCACTGGCATCGATCAGGTATGAAGCGTGCAACTGGCTTGAGGATGTTTGTACGCCTTGCACTCGCCCTTCGTACACCCGCACTTTTCTCGCTTCACACGGCTGCATGACCTTCACCCCCAGCACAGCCGCCCGCTGCAACAGCAGCTGATCCAGCGCAACCCTCGGGATCTGAAAGCCACGCCACGGCCCCGCTGCATCCTGGCCGAATGCATTGAACTGCGGGTCGCCTGCCCAATGGACCCAACTGCCGGTATGACGCAGAAACGCACCTTGCTGCACCTGCTCGGCAATGCCCAATTGCTGCAACAGCGGTTCGACACCTGGATGCAGGGTCTCTCCCGGACGCTCGCGAGGAAACGCGCAGCGTTCGAGCAGCGCTACCCGCATTCCCCGCTGGGCGCAGGCAATGGCCGCCGCGCAACCGGCCGGACCGGCCCCGATCACCACCACATCAAAGCGATTCATGTTCGAGGCGCCAGGGGTCCTGGTCCCATTTGATCAACAGGGCCTGCGCACTGACGAACAAGCGAACCTGCTGCTGAACTTCAACATGGCGATACTTGAACGCATCGCCCGCTGTCGTGACCTCGCCACGCTTATACAAATGGAAGTGCTGAATCTCGCCTTGAAGAACGATTCCTGACTCTTGCTGGGCAATTTCCAGGTCAGCATCAGGGCGCTGCACCAGGATGAAAGACAACACCGGCCACTGCCGACGCTGCTCTTTGTCCACTCCCGCTCCGACGGCGTTGTAGGCGCGGTACATCGCCATGACTCGCTGGTGATAATGCGCGGTCGTGGTCTGCGCCGTACCATGCAACGATAGCTCCCCGGCCAGCGCCGCCTGGGTGTAGTCGGTGTATTCGTAGGCCCTGTATTGCGCCACCGGCCGTCCTTCCAGCTCCAGCAGGACCGGGCCATGCACACCATCCCAGAGCATTTCCTCATCGGTCAGCGGAATGATGGTCGTCGAGACCGAGCGCGGTTCGAATGTCCGGGTCGAGTCCGGTGATACACCCGGCCAGTAAGAACCCAGCGCCGCGCAAATCCTCACATCCTCGGTGAACGGACTTGCCAGTTGATAACCGCACAGCATGTTCAGAAACGGCGAGTTCGACGTCCCCCGGCCAATCTCCCAGCCCGGACCGAATACACCGCTGGCGAAGTCCGGCAGCCAGGATTGGCGCTGGGCCAGGGCCACCGCAGTAAGCTGTGCGGAGGGCGGATCAAGGCGCTCAATGGGGAGCGAAACGATTGCGGTGACACCCCGGTCCTCAACAGGAAAATGTTCGCCCTTCAACGACTGATTGGCATAAAAACGCACATCCGACAACGGATCCAGTCGGGTATGCCAGACCTGCTCAGAGGCGAACAACGGCTCATTGGCGGCCCACTCTTTCAGTTCTCGTTGACCACACAACGGGAAGAAGTCCGGAGCGCCCAGGATCGAATAGGCCGCAACGTTCGTGCCTGAAAAGGGCTCCAGCTGCGGGCACCGGGCACGGACCCAACCATCCGCCATGGCATCCTGATAATGCACGGCACGATAACCGCCGGCCTTGACGATCGAGTCGACCGCCAGACTATCGTTGAGGTCCTCGATGCGACCATCGGCCAACACCTTATGCCGACCATGCACCAGCCCGCCGGTCCCGGCCGGCATCATGAACGTGAGGGGCTCACCCTTGTAGAAAGCCGGCTCCACCAGGCGGTTCCTGGCAACGGGAATCAGTAGCCCTTGGCCGAACGCCTCAGGCGGCGCCCATTGGGCCAGTCCTTCGGTCATCACAAAGGGTGGATTGTCGATATCCGGCGCCTGCCAACCTGTGCCGCTGAACCGTACATGGATCTGTTTGATCTTCTCGTTGATCTGGTGGTTATCCAGTTCGAGGGTCAAGTCCAACCCATCCAGACACTCCGGGCCACTGAACAATTTGTGCAAGGGCACCCAGAAGTCCAGGGACGGGTCGATATCCGCCTGAAAATTCATCGGTCCGAAACGCTGGTAATCGCCTTTTTGCTGCACGGCGATGTAAGCGCTATAACGGGCCGGGATAACCCGCATGGCCTGCCGATCACCTTCGACAAAGGGCAGGAATCCTCGGCGCTGCGGGTCGTAGAGCGCAGGCGCAGTGCCAATTCTGGCCACCCCGGAGCGGGAAAAACACAGATCGGCCTGGTGTCGATGAACGGTTTCGGGACCAGGTCGATACTCGCTGGCGAATACCGCAATAGCCAGAGGAGCACCGCCAGCCTGGCGTTGCACATCAGCCAGTGAGGGTGGATGCATACCGTAGACGTAGTTCAATACCGTTTCAATCTCGGCCGCGCTCGGATACAGCTGCAACGGAGTACCGCTGGCATCGGTCGTCACATTGGGCGATGCCAGTGCGTGATACAGCAGGCTGCGCGCCGGCTGTCGCGCGGCGATGCCTGAGTCGCCTTGCGTCGAAAAATCCTCGAAGCCCTTGAGTGTCCGGTCCACCTGGAGCGGCTTACCCAACTCGTGATGCAAGTCCGCCGAGCGGATATCAAGCCCATGCTGCAACAGCAATCCATGCCAGCCACCTGGAGCCAGACGCTCGCAGATAGACCTCACTTCATCGATCAATGCCATATTCAGCTCCCTTGAATGGCCAGCGCGCAGCAAAATGGCGCCAGGGTTGGTCCTTGCCAATCATGTTGTATGAATGGGCACAATCCGACAACTAGCTGAACTGCTAGGTAAGATCGATTTCAAAGCGCCCGAGAAAACGCACCACAGCACCACAATAGTGCAAACGCATTTTCTTCCCGCCCCGCCATCTGGCAGCCCCCTCTCCTTTTTCGTGCATCGAACGCAAAACCATGTCCCTCGCCAGTGCGCCCGTAAAACTTTTGTGGTAGGCAATCGGCTTATTGGGCATTTTGTCGGACAATTTTGCCAAAGATGCCTCCGCCGCTCTAACTTCTGGCCTAGACTCAATTTCTCGGGCGAAAACCAATCGGCAAACCACACAAAAAAAGTCGAAACTTTCTGTCCGGGCGAAAGGTCAGGTTAAAGGAAGGCCGTAATGTTTGGTGCAATCCTTGCAACGGCCCATCCACTATTCATTGCTTCAGCGTACTCGGTGCCATTCGCCCGTTTGCGTAGCGCTTGTGCGCTTGGCCACAGGAGTTGGCCAACCCTATCTCTGGTGATTCGCCAGGAACAATTCAAAAAAAGGGGAAAGACAGATGATCAGTGCCAGTGCCGCTGTAGATACCCAAGGAGAACTTTCTCATCAGCAGGTCGGTGAATCGGTGCCAACGCCGGTTCTCGCCACAGGTGGCAGGACGCTGCAGCCAGCGCTCAGGCACAATCCCAATCGAAAGAAAGTCTTGTTCGTCACTTCGGAGATTGCCGATCTGGTGAAAACCGGCGGCCTGGGCGACGTCTCTGCGGCGCTGCCCAGGGCCATGGCGCTATTGCATGATGTGCGAGTGCTGATCCCCGGTTACCCCCAGGTACTCAATAGCGAAAACCCGATCCATATCATCGGCGAACTGGGCGGTCACGCCGCGCTGCCACCCTGCAGGATCGGGCGCATGGACATGCCTGACGGCCTGGTCATCTATGTGTTGATCTGCCCGGAGTTGTACGAGCGCGAGGGCACTCCCTACGGCGCCAACAACGGGCGCGACTGGCCGGACAATCATATCCGCTTCGCCCGCCTGGGCCTGGCCGCCGCCGATATCGCCGCCAACATGGCGCAGATCCATTGGCACCCCGACCTGGTGCATGCCCACGACTGGCCTGCCGGCCTGGCACCGGCCTATATGCACTGGCGCGGTCAGCGCACTCCGACCCTGTTTACCATCCATAACCTGGCCTACCAGGGCGTGGTCAGCCTCAACTCCTGCCCCGAGCTCGGCATTCCGATGCATGCCCTGCAACAGGACGGCATGGAGTTCTACGGCAAGATGTCATTCCTCAAGGCCGGGATGGCCTACTCAAGCCATATCACCACCGTCAGCGCGACCTACGCTCAGGAAATCACCACGCCGGCTTTCGGTTGCGGTCTCGATGGCTTTCTGGCCAGCAAGACCCAGCAAGGCCTGCTCAGCGGCATCCCCAACGGCATCGATGAAAGCTGGGAATCGGCCACCGATCCGCATCTGGTCTGCCCGTTCAGCATCGGCGATTGGGAAGGCAAGGCGATCAACGCTGCCCATGTTCGCGAACTGTTCGGCCTAAAGGAAAGCGAAGGCCCATTGTTCGCCGTGGTCTCGCGCCTGGTGTACCAAAAGGGCCTGGACCTGACCGAAGGCGTGGCCGAGTTCATCGTCGCCTCGGGCGGCCAGATCGCGATCATCGGTCGTGGCGAGCCGGAAGAAGAACAAGCCATGCGTGCCCTCGCCCTGCGTTTCCCCGGGCAGATCGGTGTGCGTATCGGTTTCAACGAAACCGATGCCCGTCGCATGTTCGCCGGCAGCGATTTCCTGCTGATGCCTTCGCGCTACGAGCCGTGTGGCCTGAGTCAGATGTACGCCCAGCGCTTCGGTTCATTGCCGGTGGCACGTAACACCGGGGGCCTGGCCGACACTATCGAAAATGGCGTGACCGGTTTTCTGTTCGACGAATCCACGGTGCCCAGCTATCAAGAAGCGCTGGAGCGGGCGTTCAAGGTATTTGCCTACCCCGACCTGCTCAACGCCATGCGTTGCCGGGCCATGGCCGCGCCGTTCAACTGGTGCAAGGCGGTCGAACCCTACGCCGAACTTTACGAGCAACTGGTGGCTAAAGCGCTGGGTAAATCGGGCAAACATTGAGGTCTTCATAGATGCCGTTACGGACTCTGGAAACCTGGCCCCACGGCGCAATCATGCTGGATGCAGAGCACACCCGCTTTGCCTTGTGGGCGCCAGATGCGTTTTATGTCAGTGTCGAACTGGAGGGCGGCCAGTCGTTGCCGCTGTTACCCCAAGCCGACGGCTGGTTCGTGATTCAAACCCGCTGCCCCGCCGGCACCCGTTACCGCTTCAACATCGATGGCGAACTGGAAGTGCCGGACCCCGCTGCCCGGGCTCAAGCCGGCGACGTGAGTGCTCCCAGTGTGGTGGTCGACCCTCTCGCCTACCGCTGGCAGCACAGCGCATGGCAAGGCCGCCCGTGGCATGAGGCGGTGATCTATGAGCTGCATGTCGGCGTGCTGGGTGGCTACAGTGAAGTCGAGAAACACCTGCCGCGCCTCGCCGCACTGGGTATCACCGCGATCGAGTTGATGCCGCTCGCGCAATTTCCCGGCGACCGCAACTGGGGCTATGACGGGGTTTTCCCCTATGCACCCCAAGCCTCCTACGGTTCGCCCGAACAGCTCAAACAGCTGATCGACTGCGCCCACGGCCTGGGCCTGGCAGTGATTCTCGACGTGGTCTACAACCACTTCGGCCCGGACGGCAACTACCTGCATCGCTACGCCAGTAGTTTCTTTCGCGAAGACAAACACACCCCCTGGGGAGCGGCGATCGACTTTCGCCGCCGCGAAGTGCGCGACTTCTTCATCGACAACGCGTTGATGTGGATTCTCGAATACCGCTTCGACGGCCTGCGCCTGGATGCGGTGCATGCCATCGATGACCCGGAGTTCCTTCAGGAACTGGCACAGCGCGTGCGGCAACAGATCGACCCACCGCGACATGTCTGGCTGACTCTGGAAAACGAGTTCAATCAGGCCAGTCTGCTGGAGCAAGGCTTCGACGCCCAATGGAACGATGACGGGCATAACGCTTTGCACGTGCTATTGACCGGCGAAACCGATGCCTACTACGCCGACTTCGCCGAGCAACCCACCGAAAAGCTTGCCCGTTGCCTGAGCCAGGGCTTTGTCTACCAGGGTCATACCACCCGCCACGGCACCGCCCGCGGCGAACCCAGCGGGCACCTGCCACCCAGCGCCTTCGTGCTGTTCCTGCAGAATCACGACCAGATCGGCAACCGCGCACTGGGTGAACGGCTGAGCCACCTGGCACCGCCACAGGCGCTGCAGGCCGCCACGGTGTTGCTGCTGCTGGCGCCGATGATCCCGTTGATGTTCATGGGCGATGAAGACGCGGTCAGCGAACCGTTTCTGTTTTTCACCAGCCATCACGGTGAATTGGCCGAAGCTGTCCGGCAGGGCCGGCGCAATGAGTTCGCCGCCTTCAGCGCTTTCGCCGATCCGCACAAACGCGAGCAGATCCCCGACCCGAATGCCCCCGAGACCTTTCATGCTTCGCGTCCTGACCTGGCTCGAGCGACTGCAGATACGCAACGCGCGACCCAGGAGCTGTACCGGCAACTGTTGGAGATCCGCCATAGGGAGATCATCCCGCGCCTGCCCGGTGCCCAGGCGCTGGGTGCCGAGGTCCTGGCCGAGGGTGCGCTCAGCGCGCGCTGGCGGCTGGGCGACGGCAGCCTGCTGCGAATAGATCTGAACCTCAGCGCACAACCGCTGGTCCATTCACCACAGGACCTGACACAGGCCCTTTTCGAATACCCGCAACAGGCATTCAGCCTGCTGCAACAGGGCACCCTCGCCCCGTACAGCGCGCTGGTCAGTCTGACAGCGCCACCTCTGACTGGAGAGCGCCCATGAGCGATACGCAACTGGAAACACTCGCCAGCCGAGCGGGCCTGGCAGTCGACTGGATCGATGCCAATGGCCAACCGCAAAAAGTTTCTCCCGCCGTACTGCGGGCTGTCCTCACCGGGCTCGGGCACCCGGCCTCCACGACTCAGGAAATCGATGCCAGCCTGCTGCAGCTGCAACAGGTCCAACAGACCAAACACCTGCCGCCGCTGCTGACCGCAGACTTCGGCAAGGGGCTGGACCTGGCGCACTATTTTGCCCCGCAAACGCCCTGTGAGATTCACCTGGAAGACGGCGCCGTGCTCAACCTGAAACTGGACGCCGAGGCGGTCCTGCCAGGTTTGGTTCCAGTCGGTTATCAAAGTGTCAGCATCGCCGGGCAACACTTCACCCTGGCTGTGGCGCCCAGCCATTGCTACAGCGTCGGCGATGCCGTCGACAGCCCGAAGCCACGCGTCTGGGGCTTGGGCGTGCAGCTGTATTCCCTCAGACGTCCTGGTGATGGCGGCTTCGGCGACACCCAGGCGCTGGAGAACCTCGCCCGGGTCGCCGGCGAACGGGGCGCCGATGCCTTGGCCATCAGCCCGTTGCACGCCATGTTCAGCAGCGACACTGAGCGTTACAGCCCCTACTCCCCCTCCAGCCGGCTGTTTCTCAACAGCCTGTATGCCGCGCCCGGAGCGATTCTCGGTGAACGTGCCCTGCGCACTGCGATTGACGCCACAGGCCTGGCCGAAGAGCTGCACCGACTGGAGCAGCAGCCCCTGATCGACTGGCCGACCGCGGCTGCGGCCAAACAACGGCTGCTGCGGGCGCTGTATGACGGCTTCTGCCAGGGCGAACATCCCCTGCATGAGGACTTCAGCAGCTTTCGCCACAGCGCTGGCGAAGCGCTGGAAAACCATTGCCGGTTCGAAGCGCTGCAAGCCGAGCGCGCAGCCCGCGGCGAAAGCCTCGACTGGCGCGAGTGGCCGCAGCAGTGGCGTGACCCTGGCAGTGCGGCACTGGCCGAGTTCGCCGAACAAAACGCCGGGGAAATCGGCTTCTTCGCCTTCTGCCAATGGCTGATCGCCCGTTGTCTGGAGCGCGCACAAACGGCGGCACGCAGCAGCGGCATGGGCATCGGCCTGATCGCCGATCTGGCGGTGGGTGCCGACGGCGGTGGCAGCCAGGCCTGGAGTCGCCAGGACGAACTGCTCGCGTCGCTGACGGTCGGCGCGCCCCCCGACATCCTCAATCGTACCGGTCAGGGCTGGGGCATTTCGGCATTCAGTCCCGAAGGACTGGTGCGCAATGGATTTCGCGCGTTCATCGAAATGCTCCGGGCCAACTTCGCTCACGCCGGCGGGTTGCGAATCGACCACGTGATGGGCCTGCAGCGCCTGTGGGTGATCCCTCGGGACGCACCACCCAGTGACGGCGCCTACCTGTATTACCCGGTGGACGACCTGCTTCGTCTGCTGGCGCTGGAGTCATTCCGGCATCAGGCGATCGTCCTTGGCGAAGACCTCGGTACCGTGCCGGACGGGCTGCGGGAAAAACTCATCGCCCGCTCGATGCTCGGCATGCGCGTGCTGCTCTTCGAGCAGGACCAGAATGCACGCTTCAAATCGATTCTCGAGTGGCCGGACAACGCCTTGGCCACCACCAGCACCCATGACTTGCCAACCCTCAACGGCTGGTGGCACGGCCGCGATATCGAATGGAATGTCCGCCTCGGGCTGGCGGATGCCCCCACCGAATCCCACTGCCGCGCCCATCGACAACGCGAACGTGTCGGTTTGCGCCGGGTCTTGAGCGAAGACCCACAGAACTTTCGCGAAGAATCCCACGAAACCGACCAGATACTCGACGCCAGTATTCGCTTCCTTGGTCACACCCGTGCGCCACTGGTCTTGCTGCCGCTGGAAGATGCCCTGGGCATCGACGAACAGCCCAACCTGCCCGGCACCACCGACAGCCATCCCAATTGGCGTCGGCGCTTGTCCGGCGACAGTGAAGCGTTGCTCGATGACGCGGATGCCGCACGACGCCTGGAAATACTCGCCTGCGCTCGCCTGCAAGCCTTCGAGCGTGACCAATGAAGGACCAGGTCCCTGCGCTGCGGGCAACCGTGCGCCTGCAATTTCACCAGGGGTTCACCCTGGATGACGCAGTGCCGTTGCTGCCGTACTTCGCTCGCCTGGGCATCAGCCATATCTACGCCTCGCCGCTGCTCAGTGCCCGCGCCGGCTCAATGCATGGCTATGACGTGGTCGACCCGACCACGGTCAATCCCGAGTTGGGTGGAGAAGCGGCCTTGCGACGCCTGGTCGGCGCCCTGCGGCAACAGCGCATGGGCCTGATCCTCGACATCGTCTCCAACCACATGGCGGTGGGCGGTGCCGACAATCCCTGGTGGCTGGATTTGCTGGAGTGGGGGCGACGCAGCCCCTATGGCGAGTTCTTCGATATTCAGTGGCACTCCCCCGACCCCTTGCTTGAAGGCCAGTTACTCCTGCCCTTTCTGGGCAGTGACTACGGCGTCGCGCTACAGGACGGGACTATCCCCCTGCGCTTCGATCGGGAGCGCGGGGCCTTTTATGTCGAGCACTACGACCACCGCTTCCCGATCTGCCCCACCGACTACGGTGAACTGCTCAACCCCGGCGATCAACTTGATCCCGAAGCCGCGCAACAGCTCAAGTCCCTGGCTGACCGTTTCAGCGCCCTCCACTACCTGTCCGACGCTCACTCCCTGGCGGTGCCGCTGCACCGGGACCTGTTCGAACTGGCCCGGCAACCGGTGATCCAACAGGCCATCGAACACACCCTGAGCCTCTACGACTCCCGCCAACCCGAAGGACTCGAGCGCCTGCACAACCTGCTGGAGCGGCAGAGCTATCGCCTGGCCAGTTGGCGCACCGCGGCCGACGATATCAATTGGCGGCGCTTCTTCGACATCAACGAACTCGGCGGCCTGCGGGTCGAGCGTCCGGTGGTGTTCGAAGCCACCCATGCGAAGATTTTCCAGCTGATCAGCGATGGCCTGGTGGACGGTTTGCGCATCGACCATATCGACGGGCTCGCCGACCCTCGAGGTTACTGCCGCAAATTGCGCCGACGGGTCGATGCCCTCGCGCCTGCGCAACACTTCCCGATTTACGTCGAGAAGATCCTCGGCCTGGGTGAAACCCTGCACACCGACTGGCGGGTGGACGGCAGCACCGGCTACGAGTTCATGGATCAGGTGTCGCTGTTGCAACACGACCCGCAGGGCGCGGAAAACCTCGCCGAGCTGTGGAGCCGCCACAGTGAACGCCCCGCCGAATTCCTGCTGGAGGCACTGCTGGCTCGTCAGCAGATACTCAACGGTTCCCTGGCCGGGGATTTCGAAAGTGTTGCCCAGGCCTTGTTGCAGATTGCCCGCAATGACCTGATGAGCCGCGACCTGACCCTGGGGGCGATCCGCCGGGCGCTGCAAGAGTTGATCGTACACTTCCCGGTGTACCGGACTTACGTCAGTGCGCGTGGTCGGGCAGCAGAAGACAACGTGTTCTTTCAACAGGCCATGGCCGGCGCCCGCAGCACCCTGGGCGAAGCCGATTGGCCAGTGCTCGACTACCTCGAGCGCTGGCTCGGCGGCCAGCCCTGGCGCGAAAGCCCCGTGGGCAGGCAACGCAAGATCCTCAAGCATGCCTCGGTGCGCTTTCAGCAGTTGACGTCGCCTGCAGCCGCCAAGGCAGTGGAAGACACCGCGTTCTATCGTTCGGCAGTGCTGCTGTCGCGCAACGACGTCGGCTTCAGCACCGAGCGGTTCAGCGCCCCGGTTGCGGACTTTCACCTGGTCTGCAGCCAGCGTCTGGCGACTTTCCCGGATAACCTGCTGGCCACGGCGACCCATGACCACAAGCGCGGCGAAGACACCCGCGCGAGGCTGGCAGTACTCAGCGAACGCAGTACCTGGTATGCCGATCAGGTCGAGCATTGGCGAGCACTGGCCGTCCCCCTGCGCAGCGATCCCATTGCGCCGTCGGCGGGTGATGAGCTGATCCTCTATCAATCCCTGCTCGGCAGTTGGCCGCTGGAGCTGCGCAGTGACGACACTCACGCCCTGCAGGACTATGCTCAACGCCTCTGGCAATGGCAGCAAAAAGCCTTGCGCGAAGCCAAGCTGCAGAGCAGCTGGAGCGCGCCGAATGAGGCTTATGAACAGGCCACTCAAGAGTTTCTCGAGCGCCTGCTGTTATCCCCCGAGGGGTTTGAGCTACGCTCGGCTGTAGGTAACGCCGCGCAACTGATTGCTCCAGCCGGCGCCTTGAATGGCTTGGCTCAAACCTTGCTGAGGCTCACGGTGCCAGGTGTCCCTGATCTGTATCAGGGCAACGAGTTCTGGGACTTCAGCCTGGTGGATCCGGACAACCGCCGCCCGGTGGATTTCAGCAGTCGGCAACAGGCATTACAGAGTGCTGCACAGGTTTCGCAGTTGTTGGTGAACTGGCATGACGGGCGTATCAAACAAGCGCTGATTGCCAGGGCGCTGGCTCTGCGTGCCGAACATCCGGAGCTGTTTCGCCGGGGCCGCTACCAGCCCCTGGAAGTGCTCGGCAGTCAGGCTGAACGCGTGCTGGCGTTCAGCCGCGAAATCGAGGGTCAACGGGCCGTGGTGATTGTTCCAAGACTGGTATCCGGCCTGCTGAAAACTGGCGCGCAACCGCTGGTGTCTGCATCGGAGTGGGGCGATACCCGGGTAAAACTGCCATTTACCGCCTCCGGGCAAAATTTGAAGGGACTTTTTTCAGCCTGCGCAGTCACACACCACAACGAGCTATTGATAAGCGCCGCGCTGGGGGAATTCCCGGTCAATCTCTTTATCCAAACTTGAGTTCAGTTCAGGAGCATAGCGATGAGTAGCGACGACAAACGCGTCCGTGAGTTTGCCTATCAAATCTGGGAATCCGAAGGTAAGCCCGAAGGCCAGGAAGCCCGTCATTGGGAGATGGCGCGCAAGCTCGCCGAGGCCGAAAGCCTGGTCCCGAACAAACAGTCTAAAGCCAGTACCACCAAGGCCAAACCCGAAGCCAAAACCAAAGCCAAAGCCCCCGCGGCTACACCCTTGGTAACGCCGCCGGGCGAGAAAAAAGCGGCGGCCGCGAAAAAACCACGAGCACCGCGCAAGCCATCGGCGAGCTGATCAGCTCAACCCCCCTTGTGGTGAGGGGGCAAGTCCCCCTGTAGGAGCGAGCTTGCTCGCGATGGACTCAAGGGCGACGCGTTTATTCAGACAACACGCGTTATCGTTAACGTCCATCGCGAGCAAGCTCGCTCCTACAAAAGATGCCCGCCCCTCTCGCTGGCCAGCAGAAAAGCGTTGCTGATTTACCGACTGAACTCATTTGCAGGAGCATCTATGACCACGCCAAAAAAAGCCGCGCCAGCGCCAGAACCTCAGATCGAGGTCTCGCGCATCCGTGAAGGTTTGCCCTTTCCATTGGGTGCGACCTGGGACGGCCTGGGGGTCAACTTCGCTCTGTTCTCGGCCAACGCCACCAAAGTCGAACTGTGCGTGTTCGATGACGCCGGTGAAGTTGAACTCGAGCGCATCGAACTGCCTGAGTACACCGACGAGATCTTCCACGGTTATCTGCCTGACGCCCACCCCGGGCTGATTTACGGCTATCGGGTCTACGGTGCCTACGACCCGGAAAACGGTCATCGCTTCAATCACAACAAGCTGCTGATCGACCCCTACGCCAAGCAACTGGTGGGCGAGTTGAAATGGTCCGAGGCACTGTTTGGCTACACCATCGGCCACCCTGACGCCGACCTCAGTTTCGATGAACGCGACAGCGCGCCATTCGTGCCCAAATGCAAGGTAATCGACCCGGCCCACACCTG
This sequence comes from Pseudomonas sp. LBUM1658, assembly GCF_059716055.1. Classification (NCBI taxonomy): domain Bacteria; kingdom Pseudomonadati; phylum Pseudomonadota; class Gammaproteobacteria; order Pseudomonadales; family Pseudomonadaceae; genus Pseudomonas; species Pseudomonas sp. LBUM1658. The sequence goes on along the minus strand of NZ_CP166798.1, from coordinate 3,017,855 downwards.
GGGTCATGATCACCGCGTCAGCGTGCCGTGGGACCGGACGATCATTTATGAGGCTCACGTGCGTGGCCTGACCATGCGCCATCCCTCCGTCCCCGAGGCCTTGCGGGGCACCTTCGCCGGGTTGATGGTCGATGACGTGCTGGAACACATCCGCAAGCTCGGTGTGTCGACCGTGGAATTGCTGCCGATCCACGCGTTCGTCAATGACCAGCACCTGCTGCACAAGGGCATGACCAATTACTGGGGTTACAACAGCATCGCCTTCTTCGCCCCGGACCCGCGCTACCTGGCCAGCGGCAAGATCGCCGAGTTCAAGGAGATGGTCGCGCACCTGCACGAAGCCAATCTGGAAGTGATTCTCGATGTGGTCTACAACCACACCGCCGAAGGCAATGAGCAGGGCCCGACGCTGTCCATGCGCGGCATCGACAACGCCTCCTATTATCGGCTGATGCCCGACGACAAGCGCTTCTACATCAACGATTCCGGCACCGGCAACACCCTGGACCTGAGCCACCCCTGCGTACTGCAAATGGTCACCGACTCATTGCGTTACTGGGCCAGCGAAATGCACGTCGATGGATTTCGTTTCGATCTGGCAACCATCCTCGGCCGTTACCACGACGGCTTCGACGAACGCCACAGCTTCCTCGTTGCCTGTCGCCAGGATCCGGTACTGCGTCAGGTGAAAATGATTGCCGAAGCATGGGATTGCGGCCCCGGTGGTTATCAGGTGGGTAATTTCCCGCCGGGCTGGGTCGAGTGGAATGATCGTTTTCGCGACACCGTGCGAGCCTTCTGGAAAGGTGACGACGGCCAGCTGGCGGACTTTGCCGGGCGCATGACCGCTTCTGGCGAGATGTTCAACCAGCGCGGTCGCCGCCCCTACGCCTCGGTCAATTTCATCACCGCCCATGACGGCTTCACCCTGAACGACCTGGTCTCTTACAACGACAAGCACAACGAAGCCAACGACGAGAACAATGAGGACGGCACCGACAACAACCTGTCCTGGAACCACGGCGTCGAAGGGCCGACCGACGACCCGCAAATCAATGAATTGCGCTTGCGCCAGATGCGCAATTTCTTCGCCACCCTGTTGTTGGCCCAAGGCACGCCGATGATAGTGGCCGGTGACGAATTCGCCCGTACCCAGCACGGCAACAACAACGCTTATTGCCAGGACAGCGACACCGGTTGGGTTGACTGGAACCTGAGCGACGACGGCAAGGCCTTGCTCAAGTTTGTCAAACGCCTGATCAAGCTGCGCCTGGCTTACCCGATCTTGCGCCGCCAACGTTTTCTGGTGGGCAATTACAACGAGGATATTGGCGTCAAGGACGTCACCTGGCTGGCACCGGACGCCAGCGAGATGACCATCGAACAATGGGAGGAAGGCCATGGCCGCTGCCTGGGCATGCTGCTCGACGGCCGCGCCCAGGAAACCGGCATCCGCCGCAAAGGCGCCGACGCGACCTTGCTGCTGGTGGTCAACGCCCATCACGACGTCGTCAACTTCACCCTGCCGCAAGTACCTGAAGGCATTTTCTGGACCTGCTTGCTCGACACCAACCAACCCTCGATTCGCGGCCAGGAACGTTTCGAATTCGATGACCAGTATTCAGTGACCGGGCGCTCGCTGCTGTTGTTTGAATTGCAGCGTGAGGAAGAGGATTGATCACCAGCCTGTAGATTTCCCTCGGGGGTGGTTTTGACGGCTTGTTGCAGACGTTGATCCTGCCCCGATGGCAAACAGGCACCGATTGTTCAGACAAGAGCGACGTAATCCGCAACATAGGCAATACTCAGCTCGCGGCAATCCAGGATCCGGAGAACCGGCAAACCTCTATCAGCACCTCATCACCAGGGTGCAGAGGACCACCAAAACAAGGATGTGACATCGATGAAATCCGTCTCGCTCCCCGAAAACAGAATTCCCGCACAGGTGTGGAACAGCGCGCTGCAGCTGCAGAATATCCCGGTCATCAATACCAGTACCCTGGTCCCGCCAGGTGCTCGCGTCGTGGTGATCGCCCCGCATCCCGGGGACGAAGTGGTGTCCTGCGGCGGCCTGCTGCAGTTATTGGCCAGTCTTGGGCATCCCCTGCAACTGATCTCGATCACCGATGGCAGTGCCAGCCACCCGGGTTCAAGCCTGTGGTCGGCCAGGCGTCTGAGCGTATTCCGCCCGCAGGAAAGTGTCGAAGCCCTGAGGCGCCTTGGCTTACCGATGCACAGCCTGAAGTGGATCCGTGGCGGCTTCACCGATAACGCGCTGGTTGAACAGGAGCAGCAATTGACCCAGTTCATTGCGCGATATCTACGCCCCGGTGACGTGGTCTTCAGCATCTGGCGCGAGGATGGCCATGTCGACCATGACGCGGTCGGTCGGGCCGCCGCCAGGGCGGCCGAAATGGTCGACGCGCACCTTCGTGAAATACCGCTCGGAGCCTGGCACTGGCCGGCTCGCGAGCAAGGGCTGATCCCCTGGCAGCGGGCGCGCAAGATACGTCTGGACAGCTGGACGGTGGCCCGCAAAAGTCATGCGACCCATGCTTATGCCAGCCAACTGGACGGCGAGCCGGCCATCGGTATCGCGCCGATGCTCTCACGGCCGATGCTGGAGCGCTTGCGGCTACCCTACGAGATCGTGTTCATCTAAGCGACCCGGAGTTGATCAACGCGTCCGAAACTCTGAACTGCCGGGCAAAGCATCAGTCGCATAAGTAACGGCCCTGATTCAGAGGAGTGACCGTGACCAGCGATTCAGACAGGTTTGCTGTCAGCTCGGCAACACTGAAAAACGCCCCGGCGATCCATTGCCTGAGAGTCCTGACGGTCAACACCCACAAGGGGTTCACCGCCCTCAACCGGCGCTTCATCCTTCCGGAGTTGCGCGAGGCAGTTCGCAGCACCTCCGCGGATCTGGTGTTTCTGCAAGAGGTATTGGGCGAGCACGACCGCCTGGCCTTGCGCTACAACAACTGGCCGCAACAGTCCCAGTACGAGTTCCTTGCCGACAGCATGTGGAGCGACTTCGCCTATGGTCGCAATGCGGTCTATCCGGACGGCCACCATGGCAACGCACTGTTGTCGAAATACCCGATCCGCCATCACCGCAATCTCGACGTATCGATCACCGGCCCCGAACGTCGCGGGCTGCTGCATTGTGTGCTGGAAGTACCGGGGCATGCCGAAGTGCACGCGATTTGCGTGCACTTGAGTCTGCTGGAAAGCCATCGTCAATTGCAGTTGGCCCTGCTCGGTCAGCTGCTGGAATCGCTTCCCGAGGAGGCACCGGTGATCATTGCCGGCGACTTCAACGATTGGCAGCTGCAGGGCAATGCCACCCTCGCCCGGCACGACTATCTGCACGAAGCCTTCGAACGCCATCATGGACGTCCGGCCAAGACCTATCCGGCGCGCTGGCCGCTGCTGCGCCTGGACCGCATTTACCTGCGCAATGCCAGCAGCCACCAGCCGAAAATCCTCAGCTACAAGCCCTGGACCCATCTGTCCGATCACTTGCCCCTGGCGGTGGAAGTGCATCTCTAAGCGCTCTAAATCAAGCCCGACTATCACTATTCTTAGCTCGAAACAACTGTCAGATATGACAGTACCGTTTGTCAGCTGCCTAATCGTCAGTCACAAAAAGCAACTAGTACTTTGTTTGTCTGAAGGAACAGACGTTTCAGTCCATTAGTGCAGAAGCTTCAAGTCAGCCAAGAGCTTTGCTGAATGTCTGCGGCATGAATTCACACCAGGAAGTCTTGAAAATAACCACGGATCCGGATCTATCATGAACCGCCAAAACCAGCGATTTACGTCATTATCGACAGCTTTTGCGGCCACCTCACTACTCATGCTCTCCTGCGCACCGGCTCAAGCCGCCTGTACGCTCACGCCTGGCAGTGGCAATGACAACTTTACCTGTGACAGTGGCAGCAACGGTCCACTCACCGATCTGGCGGGCAACAACAGCCTGACCTTTCCCGCCAATGGCACGGGCAGCATCAACGGCAATGTCAGCTTCGGCGCAGGCAACGATCGGGTGCTGATGGATTCGGGCACTATCACTCGCACCCTCAATCAGGGTGATGGTCGCGATACCTTGCAGATCAGCGCCGGGCAAATCACCGGCGCGGTCAGCCAGGGCAGTGGCATCGATGATTTCATCATGAGCGGCGGACGCATTCAGTCCCTGGCTCAGGGCGATGGCCTGGATACGTTCCTGATGACCGGTGGCACCATAGTCGGTGCCTTCGAGGATGGGGATATTGCGAAGATGACCGCCGGCACCATCGGCCGGGTCGACATGAAACTCGACGACAACACCTTCGACCTGTCGGGAGGAGAGATCATTGGCAATCTGGTCACCGGCTTCGGCACCGATACCATCATCGTCTCCGGCGGCAAGATTGGCGGCAACGTCAGCGTCAGCGGTGGCGACGACAGCATCACGGTCAGTGGCGGAGTCATTGCAGGGCAAATACGCGCCAGCGTCGGCAATGATAGCTTCACCTGGAAGGATGGCGGCCAGATCCAGTCCGCTATCCTGATGGGCGATGGTGACGATAGCGCGCGACTCAGCAACCTGAATGAAAACTTTCTGTCCTCGACTCCGTCTCTGGATGGCGGCTTGGGTAATGACCGTCTCGCCTTCGATAACAGCAGCTCTGCTGGCGCGGCGCGTTATGTCGGCTGGGAGTCCGTCGAGCTGACCAACAACTCACGCTTGGATCTGGCGGGTGATTTTTTCCTGGGCGACAGTGCAACCGGAACAGGTGTCTTCGCCATCGACGGCAGCAGTGCCCTGGCGGTGACCCAAGGCAGCATCCGGCCCTATACCGCCGGCCAACTGGCCACCCTCAACAACGCCGGTGTCATCGATATGACAACTGGCAGCAGCAGCGCGACAGACTCACTGACGGTACACGGCAACTATGTCGGCAGTAACGGTCGGTTGCTACTGCAAACCGTACTCGGCGAAGACAGCTCAGCCAGCGATAAACTGCTGGTATCTCAAGGCACCATCAGCGGTCATACACAGCTTGGCATCAGTAATCTCGGCGGGCTGGGCGGGCTGACCCGGCAGAACGGCATTGAGGTCGTACAGGCTCAAAATGGCGCCACCAGCAGCAGCGATGCCTTTGCATTGAACAGCTCGGTTTCCGCCGGCGCCTACCAGTATTATCTGTTCAAGGGCGGCGTCACAGCCGGCTCGGAGAACAACTGGTACCTGCGTTCATCGGTCGTAGCAGTAACGCCGCCCGCCGTCCCGCCCGTAGTACCACCGCTACCTGAGGTGCCACCCGCACCTCCAGTCGTACCACCCGTTGCGCCCACCATCGATCCGGATGAGCCGCCAGTCGAGCCCCCCACTGCCCCAGCCCTGGCGCCTGTTGCCCCGCCGGCCCCAGCACCTGCGCAGGTAGCTGCCCAGACTTCCCCGGTGCCGGCCATGACTACACCGCCATTGCCCACTGCGGTAGCCGGTGCAGACCCAATCCCACTGTATCGTTTGGAAGTGCCGGTGTATTCAGTAGTGATACCCGCCGCCCAAGTGATGACCTTGCAAGCCCTTGGCACGTTCCATGATCGCCAGGGCGAACAAAGCCTGCTGACTGAAACCGGAGCAATCCCCGCGGGTTGGGCTCGAGTCTATGGCAGCGACTTTCAGAAGAGCTGGTCAGGGACAGTGACGCCGCGTTTCGACGGCTCGCTCAAGGGTTTCCAGATCGGCCATGATCTCTATGCGTCGCAAACCAGCGGTGGGCACATCCAGCGTTCAGGCTTCTTCGTTGGTCAGAGCCGCCTTCAGGGTGATGTCGATGGTTTTGCCGAAGGTTTCCAACACCGCCGTGCTGGCAGGGTAAAGCTCGACGGCGACAACTTTGGCGTCTATTGGACCCTGACCGACCCAACCGGCTGGTACGTGGACGCGGTCGCCATGGGCACCCGCCTGGAAGGTCATAACCGCTCGGATCGCGGCGTAAAAATGGACACTGAAGGCCACGCCTTGACGCTCTCGCTCGAGGGTGGATATCCGATTGCTGTTTCCGCCAACTGGGTGGTCGAGCCGCAAGTTCAGGTGATCAACCAGGGTATTGATCTGGACGATCAGAACGACGGTATTTCCGATGTGTCGTTCGACTCCCAGGATTACTGGACGGGTCGGCTGGGAGCCCGGCTCAAGGGTCGTTACCAGGTGCGGAACATGCCAATCGAACCTTATCTGCGAGCCAATGCCTGGCAGACCTTCGGTGGTTTCGACACGGTGACCTATGACGGTGTTGACCGGATCAAAAGCCAACACAAATCGTCCACCGCGGACATTGGCGTGGGTATTGTCGCCAAGCTGTCATCCGATATCAGCGTCTACCTGGCTGCGGACTACAACACCAATCTGGATAGCAATCCGTTGGAGGGGGTCAGCGGCAACCTCGGAATTCGGATGAGCTGGTGATCCCGTAGCAACCTAACGAAAGCCTCTAAAACGGGGCTTTCAAGACGATATTGCGTACAAACAAGAGCTTAGAGAAAGCTTAATTATCAAATATTTAACACTCCTAAAATAACGCTACCGCCCATCATCCAGTTTCTTGACGCGAGGTCTTGAGTCTTCTTAGCTTCACTTTACTACCCCCGGAAATACCACCCGGGGCAAGCCTCGAAGCTCCTGCGCATGCGGGCGGGTGGGCTTTGCCTCATTGAATTCGGTCGCCCCTCATTCGGGGTAGGAGAGACGCCAGAGCGAGATAGGCATGCCATGCAGGTAGACCTCCATGAAAACTTCAATCACCCAAAAAGAGATTAAAATCACCCTTTGCACCGTATCAACTACTCTGCTGCTCTTTTCCTCCATGGAGGTTCAGGCAGGTTCCGCCGAAGATGAGCCGACACCCTGGTATCACCAGGACACTCCAGTGTTTACCTTGCCGACACCGGATTCGACCTTCAGCGGACCTTACACCTCCAATCTGCGCCTCGACACTCATCCGCTGACCCTCAATGAAGCCGCCCCGGCCGCCTGGGAGCGGGTGTACGGCCAGGCCTCCAGACAGGCTGAAAGTGACTTCCTCGCTTCGCAGTTCTCCAGCAACCTTTCCAAAGGACCGGCCCTCTACACCCTGAAAAATGACAGCGGGCACACCCAGCGCGTCGGCCTGGTCGGTGGCCAGAGCCAGTTCCAGGGCAACAGCAACGGCATGCTTACCTCGCACGCAATGGCCGACCCGCGACACGACAGCCTCAACCTCGAAGGCCCGAGCCTGGGCGCCTACTGGAGCCTGACCGGCCCGCAGGGCTGGCATGTGGATTTGACTGCCAGCGGCGGCCGGGTCAATGGCTTCAGTCGCACAGAACAGGGCGCCCTGCAGGCAGCAGAAGGTAGTGCGGTGACGCTGTCGGTCGAAGGTGGATTCCCCATCGGCATCAGCGAAAACTGGGTCGTTGAACCCCAGGCGCAATTAGTCAACCAACGCATTAGCCTGGACGCCCCGAATGCCGCCAGCGGCAACGCCTCGTCCAGCGATTTGACGTCCTGGAGTGGCCGGGTCGGTGCCCGCTTGAAAGGTAGTTACGAAATTCGCGGACTGCCGGTCGAACCCTATGTGCGGACCAACTTGTGGCATACGGTGTATAGCGGCGACACGGTGAGCCTCGATCAAGTCGACAAGATCAGCAGCAGTCGCAAATCTTCCACCGTCGAACTGGGTCTGGGCCTGGTGGCCAGAGTCTCGCCCATGGTGAGCCTGTACGTCAGCGCCGACTACAGCAGCGATGTCGACGACAACGACATCAATGGTTTGATTGGCAGTCTGGGTGTGCGGATGCGCTGGTAACGGTTTGCCACAAAGTGGCAACCTGTGGCAAGGGAGCAAGCTCCCTTGCCACAAAGCCCGCGTTAACCCTCGGGCCGCAGCATCAACACCGCTAACGGCGGCAGGTTCAACACCAGCGACAATTCCTGGCCATGGCTGGGCTCGTCCTCGGTGAAGACACCGCCGCCGTTGCCGTAATTGGAACCGGCATAGGTGTCGGCATCACTATTGATCATTTCGCTCCAGCGCCCGGCAAAGGGCACGCCGATCCGATAGGCCTGACGCGGCACTGGCGTAAAGTTGGCCACCACCAGCACCGGCCGGCCGTCCTTGCTCCAGCGCAACCAGGCATACACGCTGTTGACTGCATCGTCACCGATCAGCCACTGGAATCCCTGTGGCGCATCGTCCTGATCGTGCAGCGCCGGCTCTTCGCGGTACAGCCGGTTCAGATCCGCCACCAGCTTGCGCACACCCCGGTGCTCGGGATACTGCATCAGGTACCAGTCCAGTTGCTGATCGTGATTCCACTCCCGCCACTGGCCGAACTCGCAGCCCATGAACAGCAGTTTCTTTCCCGGATGCGCCCACATGAAACTCAAGTAAGCGCGCAGGTTGGCGAATTTCTGCCAGCGATCGCCGGGCATTTTATCGATCAGCGAATGTTTGCCATGCACCACCTCATCGTGGGAGATCGGCAGGATAAACCGCTCGGACCAGGCGTACACCAGGCCGAAGCTCAACTCGTTGTGATGGTGCGCGCGATACATCGGATCCTGCTGAATATAATGCAGCGAGTCGTGCATCCAGCCCATGTTCCATTTGTAATTGAAACCCAGGCCACCCTGTTGGGTGCCCTGGCTGACACCGGGCCAGGCCGTCGACTCTTCGGCAATCATCAGCGCCCCTGGAGCCTCCAGCGCGACCACGTCGTTCAGGTGCCGGACAAAATCGATGGCTTCCAGGTTCTCGCGACCGCCGTGGCGATTGGGCACCCACTCGCCGGCTTTACGTGAGTAGTCGCGGTAGAGCATCGAAGCCACCGCATCCACTCGCAGGCCGTCGACGTGGAAATGCTTGAGCCAGTGCAGCGCCGAGGCCAGCATGAAACCGTGAACTTCGGTGCGCCCCAGGTTGTAGATCAAAGTATCCCAGTCCTGATGGAAGCCTTCCTGAGGATTGCCGTATTCGTACAGCGCGGTCCCGTCGAATTGCGCCAGACCGTGGGTGTCGGTGGGGAAATGCGCGGGGACCCAATCGAGGATCACCCCGATGTTCGCCTGGTGGCAGGCGTTGACGAAATAACCGAAATCCTCCGGCGAGCCGTAGCGGGCGCTCGGGGCGAATTGCGACAGTGGCTGATAGCCCCAGGAGCCGCCGAACGGATGCTCCATGATTGGCATCAGCTCGATATGGGTGAAGCCCAATTCCTGTACGTAAGGGATCAAGCGCTCGGCCAGCTCATGCCAATTGTACTGACGTGAGACTTCACCAAGGTCATCGACCTCACACTGCCAGGAGCCGGCATGCAACTCATAGATCGACAGCGGTGCATTCGGCCGGTGGCGCTCGCCACGAGTCTGCATCCATTCCTGGTCCTGCCAGTCGATCTGCAGTGGCGATGCGACTTTCGAGGCGGTATCCGGTGGCAACTGAGTGGCCAGGGCCATCGGGTCGGCCTTGAGCGGCAGAATCCCGTGAGCTCCCAGAATTTCGTACTTGTAGGCCTCCCCTGCCTGCAGGCGCGGGATGAACAATTCCCACACCCCGGACGGATGACGCAAGCGCATAGGGTGTCGACGGCCGTCCCAGACGTTGAAGTCACCGACCACCGAGACCCTTCGGGCATTCGGTGCCCACACCGCAAACCGCACGCCATCGACGCCGTCCACGGTCTTCAACTGCGCGCCAAGGCAGGCGCTCAGGTCGCGATGATTTCCTTCGGCGAACAGATAAAGGTCCATCTCGCCGAGCAACGGTCCAAAGCTGTAAGGGTCTTCGCTGGTCTGCTCGCCGCCCGCCCAGTTGATCCGCAATTGATAGGGTTGCGCGCGGTCGAAATGCCCGACAAACAAACCCGGCACCTCGGTCGCCTCCAGGTTCCCGATGACTTCACCGTTATCGCTGGCCAGTACCTGAACACTCAAGGCACCGGGCAGGAAGCCACGGATAAACTGCCCGCCGGCACCATCGCCATGGGGCCCCAGGATCGCGAACGGATCGTGGTGCTCGGCGCGCACCAACGCATCGATATCCTTGGCGCGGGGCAGCAGTGCCTCTTTCGAATGACCCTGTTCCTTGTTTGAGAAACTCATGACTACTCTCCACTGGTCTCTGTGTCGGAAAAGGGTTTTAGCCCACTCAATAACCCGTACAAACCGTGCAATGGCACCGGCAGCCAGGTGGGACGATTATCGGCTTCATAGACTACCTCATAAGCCGCTTTTTCCAAGCCGAACAACGCCAGCGCGGCGTCCTCACCTTCGGCATCCTGCCATGCATGAGCAAGACTAGCCGTTGCCAGCCGATATGCCTGAACAAAAGCCCCTCGCGCTTCAATGACATAGCGCTCGGTCACGCGCTGACGCGCAGCATGGGCCTGGGCCGAGCCATCGACATTCTGCACATTCAGCGCCATCGCCGCCGCATAGTCGAATGAGCGCAGCACACCGCTGACATCCTTGTACGGGCTGTGCTTGCCCCGACGTTCATGCAATGGCCGCGCCGGTTCGCCTTCGAAGTCGATCAGGTAGGCATCACCCTTGATCACCAGCACCTGGCCCAAATGCAGGTCACCGTGGACGCGAATGCGTAAACCGCCCGTGGCCTGTTTCGCCAGTTCCTGGATATGACTGAGCACCGCTTTCTTGTGTTGCAACAAATGGCTGACCAGCAGCTGATCCTCGGGCTGCAACTCGGCCTTATGCTGCATGAGCATCTGCAAGGCGCGCTCCAGTTGCGCGCCGATATGCCGGGTCCATGCCTGGGCATCCTTGAGAGTACTCTGTTGCGGGCTGAAATCGGGGTTGTCGGTCGGCGCCGCCAGTATTTGATGCATCTCGCCCAGACGCTGACCCAGCATGCCGGCAAAATCCTTCAATTCGCCGAGGGCGTTGTAATGTTGTTCCTGCTCGGAAATCGCCTCGGCCAATTCATCGCGAATCGCCCGTTCAAGGTTGTTCTGCGTCCACTCCCAGGCATCGCCCTGATTGCTCAGGTAACCCTGGGCGATCATCAGCAAGTTGTCCTCGCCCTGCTCATCGCGGCGGATCACCGAGCCGAGCAGCGGTGAGATATGGAGGAAACCGGCCGTGGTCAGATAGGCGCCCATCTCCAGTTCCGGGTGCACCCCGGCGCTGACTTTGCGAATCAACTTCAACACCAGGCTGTTGCCGATCACCACCGAGCTGTTGGACTGTTCGGCCGACAGATAACGCACTTCAGATTCGTCGTTCAAGCCCAGCTTCGCCAGTTCGGCGGTGGGTTCGAAGCGAATCTCGCCGGCGCTGGTCGGTAAAACGGTCTGCGCCTGGATACCCTGCAAAACCGCCCGTACAAAGCTATCAAGGCTGAAGGCATCGGTAATCAAGCCCACTTGCCGTCCACGCCGGACCCGGGCCAATGCCAGTTGCTGCGGCAAGGCCGCACTGTATTGATCTTCTGCGAGGAAGCCGAAGGGCAATTGATAGCGATTGGTCTGACCGTCGCTGGTGACCTCGATCTCGCTGAACAGCACCGGATGCTGCGGGTCGCCAAAACGCACGCCGTAGACGATATGCACCTGACCGATAGTCGAATCCTTGTTGGCGAACCAACGGCGATTCGGCAACCAGGCTGGCAGCGAAGTCTGCTCCAGAGTGGTGCGCGACGGTGCTTCGAGCAATTCTTCGAGGCGCTTTTTCAGCACCAGGGTGGTGAAGTCCGGGATGCTTTGCGCCGGCTCCACATGCCAGCTGGGCATCTGGTTCTCTGCCGCCAACACAAACCAGTAAAACCCGTAAGGCGCCAGGGTCAGCAGGAAATTCAGCTGGCCAATCGGCGGGAAGGCGTTACCGCCGAGCATCTCCACCGGCACCATCCCGGCGTAAGTTGACAGGTCCAATTCAGCGGCCTGGGCGCTGCGTGACACGTTGGCCACGCAGAGAATGACTTCGTGCTTGCCATCAGGACCGGTGTACTCCCGGGTATAGGCCAGAATCCGCCGGTTGCTCGGTGAGAGCATTCTCAGCGTACCGCGGCCAAACGCCTTGGACTGTTTACGCACCGCCAGCATCCGCCGATTCCAGTTCAGCAGCGAATGGGGATCGCCCGCCTGGGTCTCGACGTTGACCGACAGATAACCGTAGAGCGGGTCCATGATCGGCGGCAGCACCAGGCTGGCCGGGTCGGCGCGGGAGAAACCGCCATTACGGTCGATGGACCACTGCATCGGCGTGCGCACACCGTCGCGGTCACCGAGGTAGATGTTGTCGCCCATGCCGATTTCATCGCCGTAATACAGGGTCGGGGTGCCTGGCATCGACAGCAGCAAACTGTTGAGCAACTCGACCCGACGGCGGTCGCGCTCCATCAAGGGCGCCAGGCGTCGGCGAATCCCCAGGTTGATCCGCGCCCGACGGTCGGCCGCGTAGTAATTCCACAGGTAGTCGCGCTCTTTGTCGGTGACCATTTCCAGGGTCAGCTCATCGTGGTTGCGCAGGAAAATCGCCCACTGGCAGTTGGCCGGAATCTCCGGAGTCTGGCGCAGGATGTCGGTGATCGGAAAGCGGTCTTCCTGGGCCAGTGCCATGTACATGCGCGGCATCAAGGGGAAGTGAAAGGCCATGTGGCACTCGTCACCGTTCTTACCCTTGGTGTCACCGAAATACAGCTGAGTGTCTTCCGGCCATTGATTGGCCTCGGCCAGCAGCATGCGGTCCGGGTAATTGGCATCGATCTCGGCACGGATCTGCTTGAGCACCTGATGGGTCTCGGGCAGGTTCTCGTTGTTGGTGCCATCGCGCTCGATCAGGTAGGGAATCGCGTCCAGGCGCAAGCCGTCGATGCCCATGTCCAGCCAGTAGCGCATCACCGAGAGCACCGCTTTCATCACTTGCGGGTTGTCGAAATTCAGGTCCGGCTGGTGGGAATAGAACCGGTGCCAGAAGTACTGGCCGGCCACCGGGTCCCAGGTCCAGTTGGACTTTTCGGTGTCGAGAAAAATGATCCGGGTGCCGTCGTACTTCTGGTCGTCATCGGACCACACATAGAAATCCCGAGCCGCCGAACCAGGCTTGGCCTTGCGTGCCCGCTGGAACCAGGGGTGCTGGTCCGAAGTATGGTTGATGACCAGCTCGGTGATGACCCGCAGCCCGCGCTTGTGGGCTTCGGCGATAAACCGCTTGGCGTCGGCCATGGTCCCGTAGTCGGCATGCACGCCACGGTATTCGGCAATGTCGTAGCCATCGTCGCGACGCGGCGAAGGGTAGAACGGCAATACCCAGATGGTGTTCACGCCCAGATCGGCTATGTAATCGAGTTTGGCGATCAGGCCAGGAAAGTCGCCGATTCCGTCATTGTTAGAGTCGAAAAAAGACTTAACGTGTACTTGGTAAATCACCGCATCCTTGTACCAGAGCGGATCCTTGATAAAGGCGGCTGACTTGGGTTTCTTCGCCATCTGTAACTCCTGTTGAATTCATAAAAGCGAGCAGCGCCGCGACTTGTGTGGCGAGGGGGCTTGCTGTGGCGAGGGGGCTTGCCCCCGCTGGGGTGCGAAGCGGCCCCAAATGCTGAAACCTTGTTCTTTCAGGCACACCGCAACCGCTGGTTTCACGACTGCTTCGCAGCCGATCGGGGGCAAGCCCCCTCGCCACAGGGGTAAACCTCTCCACTAAGAACTGCCCTGCATCAAATTGCCGTTATCCGCCAGATCCCGAACGGCTGATGCCAGGGTTCGATCCGCATCCGCTGGGTCTTGCCATACCAGGTCCAGCGATGGCCGGTCATCAGGTCCTCACCGCTGGTTTGCGCATCGTCAGGCAAGTCCATCTCCCACAACGGTAGTTCGAAACTCGCCTCTTGGGCGTTGACTGGATCGAGGCTGACCGCCACCAGAATGAAATTGCTGCCATCGGCGCTGCGCTTGCCGAAATACAGAATGTTGTCATTCCAGGCGTTGTAGACCTTCAGCCCCAGATGACTGTGCAGCGCCGGGTTCTGTCGGCGAATGCGATTGAGCTGAGCGATCTCGGCAATGATGTTGCCCGGCGCGGTGAAGTCCCGTGGACGAATCTGGTACTTCTCCGAATCCAGATACTCTTCCTTGCCCGGCACCGGTGCCGACTCACATAGCTCGAAGCCTGAGTACATGCCCCATAACCCGGAACCCATGGTCGCCAGCGCGGCGCGGATGAGGAAACCGGGGCGCCCCGACTCATGCAGGAACCCCGGATTAATGTCCGGCGTATTGACGAAGAAATTCGGCCGGTAGCACTCGCGCCACGGCGACTCGTTCAACTCGGTGAAATAAGTCGCCAGTTCGGTCTTGGTATTGCGCCAGGTGAAATAGGTATAGCTCTGGGAATAGCCGACCTTGCCCAACCGCGCCATCATCGCCGGCGTGGTAAAGGCTTCGGCGAGAAAAATCACTTCGGGGTACAACGCCCGCACATCGGCGATCAACCACTGCCAGAACGGCAAGGGTTTGGTGTGGGGATTGTCGACGCGGAAAATCTTCACTCCCTCCTCGACCCAACCGATGACAACATCCCGCAGTGCGAGCCAGAGACCGGGGATGGCATCGACCGCATAAAAGTCGACGTTGACGATGTCCTGATACTTCTTCGGCGGGTTCTCGGCGTATTTGATGCTGCCGTCCGGCCGCCAGTTGAACCAGCCCGGATGCTCTTTGAGCCAGGGGTGATCCTGAGAACACTGAATGGCGAAATCCAGGGCGATTTCCAGCCCGTGGTCAGCCGCGGCGGCCACCAGCCGGCGGAAGTCTTCACGGGTGCCCAATTCGCAATGGATTGCTTCATGCCCGCCCTCCTCACTGCCGATAGCATAGGGGCTGCCCGGATCATCAGGACCGGCCGTCAGGGAATTATTCGGGCCCTTGCGATAGCTGCTGCCAATCGGGTGGATCGGCGGGAAGTACAATACGTCGAAGCCCATGTCGTGGATCATCGACAGACGCGAGTGCACGTCATTGAAGGTGCCATGGCGCGCTGGGTCATCGGTGATCGAACGCGGAAACAGCTCATACCAACTGGCGAACTGCGCCAGTTCACGCTCAACGTCCACCGCATATTCAGGGCTGATACTAAGGAAGGCCCGATGATCGGCCTGCGCCATCAACTCGGCGCTGCGCTCGTGCAAAAACAGCGCAACCTGCTCGGCTTCCAGCAAACCGGACAGTTCATGGTGCAAAGCATGCAACTGCTCGCTCAACATCCCTTCACTGCGTGTAGCGGCCTGCAGCACGTGGCTGCGCCCTTCCTGCAACTCCAGACTGACCGGCACCCCGGCTATCTGTTTCTTGCCCAGCTCGTAACAAAAACTGCCGAACTGATCGATCCAGGCTTCGATGCGAAACCCATAGCGACCCTGCTCAGTCGCAGTGAACTGCCCTTCCCAGCCATTATTGCCCAGATCGGTCATGGCCTGGCTGTGCCACTGTGCATCAGCCGATCCACGCCAGCACAGCTTCACCGCCAACTTGTCGTGGCCATCGGCGAACACCTTGCTGGTGACTATCACCGGCTGGTCCACCACCGCCTTGACAGCAAACTGGCCACCATCGATCACCGGCGCGGTGCTCTCAATCGCAATCCGTGGCAACAGCAATGCCTGCGGCAAGGGTAATTGCGGGTTGTGCTCAAGTTCTGTCGGTTGTTCAGCAATCATCGAGCATCGCTCCTTACGCCCCATGGACGCTCTTGTGCCTGGTCGAATGTCACATGCGCTCGTGTTCTCTGAATGAACTCACTTAGGTTCCGAGCCAAAAGCCGGGGCAAAAGTTCAGATGGATTTGCCTGTGGCATGCCTTGGGAAAAAACCCGGGAGTCAAAGTCGTCCGCCCATGGTCAACCTTCCATCAAGCACAAAGGAGGCCACGCCATGGGTATCCCCATTCCAGCTGAAACACCTGATCCGAACATCGACGACCCAACCCTGCCACCGCCCGACCCGACGCCCGTTCCGGAGAAGGATCCGACTCCGCCCGGCATTCCGCCGACGGTAGGCGACCCTCCGAGCGAGGAGCCGCCGGTCAAGGCTTGATGCAAGAGTAGTGTCAGTTCATGGCAGGCGTGCTTGAGGTCGCTTCTTGAAGCGGCCGATTTTCGTCAATTGAGGCTACCGTTCGTCGCCTTTTTTATAAAAAAACAAGTCGCATTGAAAATAAAACGCACACAAAAAAGAGAAATGACCTACTTGGTCCTACAGACGCATATTGATCAGCGATATTTTGATATATTTCATATTAATGACAACTAAAACCAAGTTTTTCAAAGAGTTTTAAAAACGCCTCGCAACATTTTATTTTCACAACCCACAAAACAACGAATAAGAATGATCCAGCTTTTTTGCGCGATCCTTCCCTCAATGCTGAATGAAATTTCCTACACAGAAAAATCCACCTACTTGCAGTTGAAGCCACAAACAACTAAACCTAGCAACGTCACTTAATACAAGTGACGATTCTTTCAACAGCAGGAGATCAACAATGAAAAATGAAGATCTTGGTGATGTTCTTTTCAACTTCAGCGATGAGTTTGATTTTGGCTCATGCCCACATATAGCCGGAGGTTCCGGTAGTCAAGGCGGCTGCGGAGGTAGCGGCGGATGTGGGGGCGGTGGAGGCTGTAAAGGTGGGAGTGGCGGCTCTGGTGGGTCTGGAGGTAACGCTATAACCAACCACTCATCTCTCGAAAGCGATCAATAACAACATCTATAAAGGTTTTTCTGGCATTTGCCAGAAAAACCTTGGAAAGGAACTCCATGAAACTTAACATACACAACTATGAAATACTCAACTTCCCTTCCGACAACCTTATAATTTCGGAACGGGGCATATCAAAAATAAGCTCACCTTCATTACTAGAAGCACTTATCAAATTAAAAAAATATGACAATATTACAAAATTGAAATTCAATGAAATACTATCAGACCACGGACTTAATCCGGAAAGCACTTATGATTTTTTAGAAAAAGTCATCACCATCAGGGAGGCCATAGACAATGATTATTTCGAAAAAACTATCGTCGTGCATGACTGGAGTGGAAAAATTGATCTGGAGCAACTATTAAGAAGCGAAATCAATACACCGTTAGAGTTTTACAAAATCTCAGACTCCCTTGAAGAGATCGTATCGAATAAAAAATACTACATTGTCATGTTGTGCGTGCATTACAACTACGAACTCATAAAAAAAATTTACTTCGACCTGGTAGATGCCGCACCTGAAAGTGCCATCAGCGTTTGCCATCATTCGGGAAATGCCTATAGCATAAGTCAACCCTACCTCCCAAAGATCGGAAACCCGTGTCATTTTTGCAGCATAGACAGACTCATTAACTATGAAAGCCAACAAAATAGTAAAAACACCTGGTCAAAACTTCTCAAATTTTGCAAAAGCAGACATATAGCAATCCCCACCAAACCATTAAGTACTTTGCAGGAATCCATGGTAGTAGGGTCATTGATTCAAAAAATAAAATTAATGACACATGTCAATGATTGTCATCGCTACCAAGACAACATTCTTCAAGCAACCTATATTGACTTTAATAATGGAGTCATTACGGATGTTTCGGCTTCCCATTGGTACATGTGTGACTGCCTGAGACTACTAAAATGAAGCATATACCCCATGATTACTATCTAAAATTCCTAGACCCTACCGTATATGAGGACGTTCTAGAGTTCCACACCAAAGGAAACTATACAATTCATGATGCATTCAAGCATTCCACTTACCTACATAATATTAATGATCATCAACTCACACAACTGACGGGGAATGAACTCAGGCTATACCCAGACATGGACTTAACATTCCCTATTCATTGCGACGCTGACGCGGCCAGCATTTTTTGTCGTAATGAATCAGGTGAAAGATTTTCGCGGGCTAATATTGACTTCTCCAGAATTGAAAAACTGGTGCACCCGCTACTTTCCAAGAAAAAAGATAGCCATAAACGCGGCTATCCAAGTGGCGGAGCATTATATCCTACTGAAATCTTTATCTGCTCGCTAATGGACAATGATGAAAGCTGGCCTTGCCTAGAAAAAATCGTGCACTTACTACCAAACTCAGGGAAATTTGAAATTGTACAGGGCACGCAGATAATTGAAGAGCTAAAACAGGCAATTTTATCCGCTCCCGGAAATATCGGCGAACCTAGCATAGCAATAGTTTATGCGGCCTACCTGCCAAAAACGCTTTTCAAGTACCGATATCGAGGCTATCGACTCGCGTTAATGGAAGCAGGTTCCATTTACATGCTCATTGAATTGCAAGCAAAAAAACTTGGCTTGCGGTGTAGATTATGGTCGGCCTATACGGACACGATGCTTAGTAAGGCAATAGGTCTGAATCCTACTCTTTTTTTTCCGATGTGCGTGCACTTCATTGGTGAACAGCATGAACCTATATAACCCCCACCACTCAGCGTTGCCTGGCGCGCTGATTTGCCAGCCAGCCTGTGTACTATCCTTCCCTTCCTCTGTTGAGGTAGACGACCCTTGGTCCAATGGTGGATCCGGCATAGGAAGCGGTTCGTCCGCCTTAAAAACGGCATTAGGTGAGTATTTTGAAAGACGGCATTTTTACATGGAGATCATGCCTGACTTAGTCGGGCGTATCGACCACTCACTTACGAAGGAAGAATCTGACAAATTCATTTATGCTTTCTCTCAAACCAACAACAACAGCTTGACCATCGGCCAACTTGAAACTCATGCATTTAATCTAACTAAAGTTTGCCGTACATCAGATTTTTCAAACTGCCACATACCGTCTGCATGTATATCCCTAGATTTCTTTGGAATTGAAAGCGAGAACTCAATATACCCATTGCGCGACACATGCGGTTGCAGCTTTCACTGGAGCGCAGAGCATGCACTCTTGGGATCTGTAAAAGAACACTTGGAGAGACAGTTTCTTACAAAATTCTGGCTCACCAAACAATGCTCGCACATCTTGGATCATCATGAAATAGAAACGGAACTGAACGCCAGTGGTTCTCGACAATTATACAACGCACTTCATCAATCAGGTGAGGTTACCGTCATTGACATATCAGACTCAAACTATCCCGGCAAGTGCTTATTAACCGTTTACGACCAAAAAAACAAGAAACGCCACATCCAATATTGCGCAGGGATGTCCTATTCAGAAACACGTAGCATGGCACTGGAAAAATCAATATATGAATTATGGCAAACCTATAGATTTATAGACCTATTCAGGGCAACTAACAGTGATGACACGGAGATCAAAGATCCGTACTTAAGACACTTCCTGAACTGTAATTCCTATGACACCTTTCAAGAGATAACTTCCATCAAACCATCCAACACTAAAAGCTCATCCCCTATGCTGGACTTCAGTTTATCGGGTTTATTATCCACACTGAAAACTCAACAGATTGATGGTTACCTTTACACAAAAATGACAACTATAGACAATGCTTCTTATTTTTTCTGCAAATACGTATCCCCTGACTTATTTTTGCATATGAACAACTCAAGAAATATAAATATCTGTAACAAATACTCTGAAAGCTTCATCGGCCAGATTCTTCCCGTTCGAAGAAAAATAATGGTCCCATTCCCATAAAAGGTGAACTATGTATACTCGTACATTGCCCCGCTCTTTTGCGCTCGCCCTATTATTTATAAAAGAGCAATTCAAAGAACCTATCGCGCTTTTTTGGATCATTATTTCCCCAGCAGCGATATTTTATTTGCTTGCCTATTCCAGAGGTGAAACCTACTCCTTTGGAATCAGCTACATTGAGAGCACTTCATGGTTCTATGCTTATATCTCTTCCAGCGTCGCTTTTTTTGGCTTTGCCTTTTACATTATTGGAAGGAGAGAAAGCGGCTTCATAAGGTCGTTTATTTACACTCCCGGAGCCAAGTGCATATTTCTTTTGGCACAGTTTTTTGCGTATTCTTTGATATCTTCAATATATTGTTCAGTATTTTATTTTCTAACATATTTTTCTTTCGGATCATTTGAGCCATCTGATTTCCTGATCATCCTCAGCCGCTTCTACATCTGCTATTTACTATTCAGCATGCTAGGAATCTTATTAACCTTACTACCAATAAACTTTCAAAACGCTAATACTATTTTTTCTGTAGCCTCATTCATCATGCTGGTATTAGGCATACTGAGTACCCGTCAACCTCACGCAGCGATAGACTTTATAAACACCTTCAACCCTTTATGGCTCGCCAATCAAATTATGATCGGGGGTTTTTCAAAACACGGAATATTGATATCCAGCACTTTTATCATTTTTGTTGGAGCCTTCTTGCTATCGCTGCGTTTCTTACGCATTAATCCAGTATGGAGTCGTTATTAATGAGCGCCCTGAAAGCCAAATCTCTTTGCTTTGGATATTCTGATAAAACAATATTCAATGATGCTTCCATCCAGGTCACACCCGGATCCATCACAGGTTTATTGGGCCCTAATGGCTCCGGTAAAACCACGTTCTTCGATATCATCTGCGGGCTTAGTAAAGCGAAAAAAGGAGAGATTTTCAATGATTTCAGCAGCCAGCTTTATCTTTCGCAAACGGTCATGACTCCTCCCGTGCTGCGCATGTTCGATGTTTTTACAATGACTACATTACTTTGCTCATCGACCAACATAACTCAGGAACAGGCCTTGAAAAAGCTCAGTACCTGGAGCCCTGAAATTGTTGAGCGCTATCAGGAAATCTGGAAGAAGAAATCTGCCGTATGTAGCTACGGCGAGAAGCGCTGGTTCTTTACTCTTTCATTGCTGGCCGTTGAAGCGGAGCTGGTGATTCTGGACGAACCCACCGCCGGGGTTGATCCTGAATTCAGGCATTACATCTGGCAATGCCTGCGGGGAGCCGCTAAAGAAGGTACGGCAATTCTAGTGTCATCACACAATATCGAAGAAGTTGCAAACAACTGCGACAATTTTTACATGATCAGCCAAAAGCAATTCAAACCATTCAACTCAGGCGAAGAATTCATGAACCGTTACGGCGCAAACACGCTGGACGAGGCGTTTATTCGCGCGGCCTCTGAACCCGTCTTTACGGCTCATCCTTCTCCAGCAACTTGACCACCATTGGCATCACACTCAGTATCAGCAGCGCCAACAAGGTACTGAGCACCGCCGTCGCCTCTCGGCCCAGACCGGCCGAGACGCCGATGGCGGCGGTCATCCACAGGCCGGCGGCGGTGGTCAGGCCTTTGACGTGGCCCTCGTCGCCTTCGTGGTTTTTCAGGATGGTCCCGGCGCCGAGGAAGCCGATCCCGGCAATCACGCCCTGCACTACCCGACTCATGGCATCGGCCTGGGAGCCGGACATTTGTGGCACCAGCACGAACAAGGCCGCGCCCAGCGCCACCAGCATGTGGGTGCGAACGCCGGCAGCCTTGCCCTTTTGTTCGCGTTCGAAGCCGAGAATGCCGCCGAGAACGGCGGCCATCAGCAGGCGCACGGTGATTCTGGTCATTTGACTGGCATCGCCGATATCGGCGAACTCGGCTTGTAACGTCACCCAAACTTCATGCCACCAGGCGTTCATGGTGCTGTCCTTCTTTTCGGTCGATATGCGATGGACAGCGGCCGTGGGCAGACGTGCGTCGGGGGCGTAATGACCATTAATCGGCTGTTCAGAACGATGGTCAACCGCTGAAACCTAATGCTCAAATCCCTGACAAAAAGGACAACACCATGACTGTGCGCATCGAAAACCAGACCTGTTTCTTCGAAACCGACGAGGTGCAGGAACAACGCCCCGCCGCCGAGGTGACGGTCATCACCGATCCGGAAGTGGCCATGTCGGCGGTCGAGCTCAACGGCGGTCGCGTATACATCACCGAAGCAGAAGCCGACGCATTGACCGTAGCAGGTGCCGCCGACGGGCGCAGGCATTTGAAGGCCACTGACCGTGGTTCGGTGATTTGACTGACGCAGATCACAGACATCCGCCAGCGTCTGTGTCAGGCGCTGGCGCCTTGTAAGCAAAGGGTCGCCAAGGGGTGCAGCAAGTTGTCGCAGGCAGGGTGCCGAGGTGCATCTGATCCGCTTTTTATTCCCCTACCTGAGTCTGTTATGCAAACAGATCACTGGTCATAGTGCATCGGCCTGATGGAGGCTGATGAGCGAAATACCATGAGCGATAAAATCCCCGTCCGATTAGTAGAAACATTCGAGCCTTCGCGTCCAAAGATGAAGGCCAAATCCAGCGACAACCTGATCCACACACGCAGCTTCAGCGGTTTGTTCCGCAACTTGCGGTTGAGCGGCGCGGGCTTTTTGTTCCTGGCGTTTTTCGGCACCGTCTGGCTGAACTGGGGCGGCCGTCAGGCCGTGCTCTGGGACCTGTCGGAAAGCAAGTTCCACATCTTCGGCGCGACGTTCTGGCCGCAGGATTTCATCCTGCTCTCGGCGCTGCTGATCATCTGCGCGTTCGGTCTGTTCGCGATCACCGTGTTCGCAGGCCGGGTCTGGTGTGGCTACACCTGCCCACAGAGTTCCTTTACCTGGCTGTTCATGTGGTGCGAAAAGGTCACAGAAGGCGAGCGAAACCAGCGAATCAAGCTGCAAGCCGCACCCTGGGGCCCGAACAAGCTGATGCGCCGCTCGGCCAAACATACCCTGTGGCTGGCCATCAGCCTGCTCACCGGCTTGACCTTTGTCGGTTACTTCACCCCGATCCGCCCGCTGGCCAACGAGCTACTGACCTTGCAGATGGGTGGCGTCAGCTTGTTCTGGGTGCTGTTCTTTACCGGGGCCACCTACATCAACGCCGGCTGGTTGCGCGAAGCGGTGTGCATGCACATGTGCCCCTACGCACGCTTCCAGAGCGTGATGTTCGACAAGGACACCCTGACCATCTCCTACGACGTGGCCCGCGGCGAAAACCGTGGTCCGCGCAAACGTGACGTAGCACCGGCTGAAGTCGGCCTCGGTGATTGCATTGACTGCCAACTCTGCGTGCAGGTCTGCCCGACCGGCATCGACATCCGCGACGGCTTGCAGATGGAATGCATCGGTTGCGCGGCCTGTATCGATGCCTGCGATTCGATCATGGACAAAATGGGCTACGCCCGCGGGCTGGTCAGCTATACCTCGGAGCATGAACTGCAGGGTGGCAAGACCCATTTGCTGAGACCACGGCTGATCGGCTACACGGCGGTGCTGCTGGTGATGATCGGCGCCCTGGCCCTGGCACTGGTAGAGCGGCCGATGGTGTCTCTGGATGTGAGCAAGGACCGTGGGCTGTTCCGCGAGAACAGTCAGGGGCAGATCGAAAACATCTATAGCCTCAAGGTCATCAACAAGACCCAACAGCGCCAGCAGTACCGCCTGGAACTGGTCGACGGCGATGGCTTCCAGCTGCAGGGCAAGACCGAGTTGAGCCTGGCGCCGGGTGAGATTGTCGACGTGCCGGTGTCGGTGGCGATGACCACCGAACGGCCAGGCAGCAGCTCGCAGAGCATCAGCTTCAAGGTTGTCGACAGCGACGAGTCTGAGATCTACAGCGTGGCGAAAAGCCGGTTTGTTGCGCCGATGAATCGGTGAGGCTTTAAGATGGCGAGCGCTCTTGAGGCTGTTACGTGCAAGTCAGGCAATGGTGTTGGCCCCGACAAAGATCGCAGCCTGCGGCAGCTCCTACGGATTTGTGTACGACCTGCAATCAATGGCGCACCGATTCGATTTGTGTACGACCTGCGATCAATGGGGCCCCGATTCGGCGTAGGAGCTGCCGCAGGCTGCGATCTTTGGCTGCTTCGACCGCGCCAAATAACTTGAATGAATCAAACCGGGCATTAGATGAAACGCTACGAAAAATTCGCCGATGACATCGCTGAACTGATTCGCTCCGGGGTGCTCGGCCCTGGCCAGCGCGTGCCGTCGGTGCGCTACGCCAGCCAGACTTACGGGGTCAGCCCGTCCACGGTGTTCCAGGCCTATTACCTGCTGGAACGCCGCGGCCTGATTCGCGCCCGGCCGCGTTCCGGTTACTTCGTCAACACCCACGCGCCGAGCCCGTTCTCGGAGCCGGTGATCAGCAGCCAGGTCAGCGAATCCACCGAAGTCGACGTCAGCGAACTGGTGTTCTCGGTCCTCGACTCGATCAAGGACCCGAGCACCGTGCCGTTCGGCTCGGCCTTCCCCAGCCCGACGCTGTTCCCGCTGCAGCGCCTGGCCCGCTCTCTGGCCAGCGCCAGCCGCGACATGGACCCGCGCATGGTGGTCACTGACATGTCGCCGGGCAACCCGCAATTGCGTCGGCAAATCGCCCTGCGCTACATGGTCGGCGGCCTGATGCTGCCGATGGAAGAGTTGCTGATCACCAATGGCGCCCTCGAGGCCCTGAATCTGTGCCTGCAGGCGGTGACCGAACCCGGCGATCTGGTGGCCATTGAAGCCCCGGCGTTCTATGCCTGTTTGCAAGTGTTGGAGCGCCTCAAGCTCAAAGCAGTGGAAATCCCGGTGCATCCACGCGATGGCATTGACCTTGGTGTATTGGCACAAACCCTCGAACGCCACCCGATCAAGGCCTGCTGGTGCATGACCAGCTTCCAGAACCCGATGGGCGCGACCATGCCCGAAGCCAAGAAACAGGAACTGGTGGAGTTGTTGCGCCGCCATCAAGTGCCGCTGATCGAGGACGATGTCTACGCCGAACTCTACTACGGCCAACAGGCACCGAAACCGGCCAAGGCGTTCGACACCGAAGGTCTGGTGATGCACTGCGGCTCCTTCGCCAAAAGCCTGGCCCCCGGTTACCGCATCGGCTGGGTCGCCGCCGGGCGCTATGCGCAGAAAATCGAGCGTCTGAAGTTGATGACCTCACTCTGCGCCTCGATGCCGGCCCAGGCCGCCATCGCCGACTACCTGCAACACGGCGGTTACGACCGCCACCTGCGTAAACTGCGCTACGCCCTGGAAGAACAGCAAAGCGCCATGCTCGCCGCCATCGCCCGTTATTTTCCAGCTCAGACCCGCGTCAGCCAACCGGCCGGCGGCTACTTCCTGTGGCTGGAATTGCCGGAGCAGATGGATTCGTTGAAGTTGTTCCAGATGGCGCTGGCCCAAGGCATCAGCATTGCGCCTGGGCCGATTTTTTCACCGACCCGGCGCTTCAGGAATTGCATTCGATTGAATTATGGCAGCCCGTGGAACGAGGCGGCGGAAAAGGCCATGGAGACCTTGGGGCGGATTGTGCGGTCGTTCTAAACAGCAAAAAGATCGCAGCCTGCGCCAGCTCCTACACAAGCCCTATACACCCACAAGATAACGGGCGTACGCAAAACCTGGAGCTGCCGAAGGCTGCGATCTTTTGATCTTGAACCCTAGCGCCCACCCCCCAGATCCACAAAAGTCCCGGTCGCATACGAGGCCTTGTCCGACAGCAGCCAGACAATTGCCTCCGCCACTTCTTCCGGGCGGCCGCCGCGGGCCATGGGGATGGCGGATTCAAGTTTGCTGACCCGCTCCGGATCGCCGCTCAGGGCGTGGAAATCGGTGAAGATGAAGCCAGGGCGCACGGCGTTGACGCGGATGCCCTCGCCCGCCACTTCCTTGGACAAGCCGATGGTGAAGCTGTCCAGCGCGCCTTTGGAGGCGGCGTAGTCGACGTATTCATTGGGTGAGCCCAGGCGCGAAGCAACCGAGGACACATTGACGATGCTGCCGCCCTGGCCACCGTGTTTGGGCGACATGCGCAGCACCGCGTGCTTGGCGCAGAGGATCGGCCCGAGCACGTTGGTCCGGATGGTTTTGAGAATGCGGAATTCGGACATTTCATCGACCCGGGATTTCTGTCCGACGGTGCCCGCATTGTTCACCAGCGCCGTGACCCGCCCCAACTCAGCATCGACCCGATGAAACAGGGCGATGACTTCGTCTTCGATACTGACATCGGCACGCACCGCAATCGCCAGGGCGCCCAGTGCCCGGACTTGCTCGAGTACCTGGTGGGCGGCCTGCTCGTCCGCCTGGTAATTGATGCAGATCCGATAACCCTGCTGCGCTGCCAACAGTGCGGTGGCCGCGCCGATGCCGCGGCTGCCGCCGGTGATGACCAGGACTTTGTCCATGCTTGCTTTCCTCCGTTCCAAGCTGAAGCAATTCGCTGCAAGAATACTCGCCAGTGACCGCCTTTGCATCGGATCAAGTCAAGCACAAGGTGCTTCAGCCTGCCGCCAAAAGTTCTGCTCGATGGATATCGGCCATGAATCGTGCCGCCGGCAGCGGGTGCCCAAGCAGGTAACCTTGCAGCGAATCACAGCCCAATTGAGTCAGGAAGCTCTGCTGCACATTGGTCTCCACGCCTTCAGCGACGATCCGCAGCCCCAATGCCTGACCGAGGGCGACGATGGCCGAGACGATGGCGGCATCGTCGCTGTCATGTTCCAGGTCGCGGACAAACCCGCGGTCGATCTTCAACTCGTTGGCCGGCAACCGTTTGAGGTACATCAGGCTGGAATAGCCGGTGCCGAAATCATCAATGGACAGGTCGACGCCCATTGCCGAGAGTTCCCGCAGCACCGTCATGCTCGCATCCGCGTCGCTCATGGCTGTGGTTTCAGTGATTTCCAGCGTCAGGCTGTTGGCCGGCAACTGGTGACGGGCCAGTGCACCGACAACACTTTGTACCAGTCCGACATGACAAAACTGCAACGCGGACAGGTTCACCGCGATACGCCAGTCGGTATAACCCTGCACATACCACTCACGCATCTGACGACAGGCTTCGTTCAATACCCACTCGCCGATCGGAATGATCAACCCGGTCTTTTCCGCCAGATCGATGAATTTATCCGGCAGCAGCATCCCCTGCTGCGGATGTTCCCAGCGCAGCAAGGCCTCGGCCCCCACCGGCAAGCCGTTGCCCGCATTGAACTTGGGCTGGTAATACAGACTGAATTGCTGCTGCTCGACCGCAGTGCGCAGGTCCTGCAGCAATTGCAGCTGTCTGCGGGCGTTGGTGTTCATCGAGACATCGAAGAAGCGGTAGCCGTTTTTGCCGGTGCCTTTAGCGTGGTACATCGCCGCGTCGGCATTCATCAACAATTCTTGCGCGGTCTGGCCGTTACCCGGGTACAGCGCGATGCCGACGCTGGCGGAGATTTGCAAGTCATGCTCGGCCACCCTGAACGAACGGGAAATCAGCCCGACCTGGCGAGCGGCCAGGCGCAAGGCATCATCCGGCTCGCCAAGCTGCACCAGCAGCACGAACTCGTCGCCACCGATCCGCGCCAGGGTGTCCTGGCTGCGCAGTTCCTCGCGCAAGCGCACGCCGACCTCACGCAGCAACTGATCGCCCATGTGGTGCCCAAAAGCGTCGTTAACTGGCTTGAAGCCATCCAGATCGATAAACATCAGCGCAAAGCAACTGCCCTGCTCCTGCACCAGGTGCATAGCCTGGTCGATGCGATCGGCCAACAGCACGCGGTTCGGCAAACCGGTCAGGGGGTCATGCAGCGCAAGCTGGATGAGTTCCTGATTGGCCTGGGTCAGGGAGTCGGCCAGGTGGGCGGTGCGGGCTTCCAGGCGGGCATCGAGGATCGAGGTCAACAAGGCAATGCACAGCACCGCCAGGGTGGTCACCAGCACCAGATTGTCCAGCCCTTTGCCGCTCAGGCCATCGATCGCTGCGCCGCAGAAGCTGCCGTCGGCGAATCGCGCGGCGGCCATGGCGGTGTAATGCATGCCGACGATGGCGATGCCCATGATCACCGCCGCCCCACCCCGGACCAATCTGACGTAGGGCGTGTTCTGCCGCAGGCGGAAGGCAATCCACAGCGCAGCGGCCGAAGCACCGACCGCGATCAACAGGGACGCGCCGAACAAGGTCGGATCGTAATCGATGCCCGGCTGCATGCGCATCGCGGCCATCCCGGTGTAGTGCATGGCGCTGATGCCGGCACCCATGATCAGGGCGCCGAACGCCAACTGCCAGGCCGGCAAGCGCGCTTGACTGACCAGCCACAAGGCAAAACCGCAGGACAGGATGCCGATCAGCAGCGATAACAGGGTGATAGAGAGGTCATAACCCAGGTCAATCGGCAACCTGAAGGCCAGCATGCCGATAAAGTGCATCGACCAGACACCCACACCCATCGCCAGCGCCCCGCCAGCCGTCCACAAATGAACCGCGCGGCCTTTGGCCGTGGCGATCCGCCCGGTGAGGTCGAGGGCGGTATAGGACGCGAGAATCGCTACGCAGAGGGAAATCAACACCAGGACGGGGGAATAACTACCGATGAGCATGGGACTTCTCGGGGACTATGAGCCGAACAGCGTCCATGCTCGGGGAGTAAAGTCGGCGATTGTACCGATTGCGCCGAATAACGCACTGGGAAATATTATCAATTGGCCATTAGTCTGATGACTTGATCGCCAGGCGCTCATTCGCGACACGCAACCGCCCGCCCGCCCGCGCCCCATTTTCACGCGAATATAGATCCTGTAGGAGCTGTCGATAGGCTGCGATCTTTTGATCTTCGTTTTTAATCCAGAAAATGGATTGCCTGAACGGACGTCAGGATCAAAAGATCGCAGCCTTCGGCAGCTCCTACGGTTTCACCTGCAGCTGCCCATCCCAGCCACCGCCCAGCGCGGCGATCAGTTGCACGCTGGTGATCAGGCGACTTTGCAGCAGGGTCAGCACACTGCGTTCGTTATTCAGGGCGGAGGCCTGGACCACCACCACATTCAGGTAGGCGATCAAGCCGGCGCGGTACTGGTTCTCGGTCAGGCGCAGGGATTCACGGGCCGACTCCAGCGCCTCCTGACGCACTGCCGCCTCGTCTTCCAGCACCTTCAACTGCACCAGGAAGTTTTCCACTTCGCGAAAACCATCGAGCACGGACTGGCGGTATTGGGCCACGGTCTGGTCGTAGACGGCTTCAGTGCGATCGACTTCCGCCGAGCGCTGGCCGCCGTCGAACAGGGTCATGGCCAGTTGCGGCCCCACTGACCAGAAACGGTTCGGCACGCTGATCCAGTTCGCGAAGGTACTGCTGCTGTAGCCACCACTCAGGCTCAGCGTCAGGTCCGGGTAGTAAGCTGCTTGCGCCACGCCAATTTCGGCATTGGCGGCGATTACCGAGCGTTCGGCCGCGGCGATATCCGGCCGCCGCTCCAGCAGCTGCGACGGCAGGCTCAAGGGAATCTGCGGCAATGCCGGGATGTCCTGAGTTTCTGCCAGGCTGAATTCCGCTGGTGGCACACCGGTCAACACGGCGATGGCGTTTTCCAGTTGCGCGCGCTGCCAGATCAGGTCGATCAGGTCGGCCTGGGTGCTCTTGAGCTGGGTTCGCGCCTGGGCGACCGAGTCTTTGCCAGAGACGCCGGCGCGGTATTGGTTTTCGGTCATGGTCAGCGAGCGCTGATAGGCCGCGACTGTGGCTTCCAGCAAACGCTTTTGCTGGTCGATCACCCGCAGTTGCAGGTAGTTCTGCACCAGCTCCGACTGCTGACTCAGGCGCATCGCCGCCAGATCGGCAAAACTCGCCTCGGCGCTGGCCGAGTCGGCTTCCAGGCCACGGCGCAACTTGCCCCAGATATCCGCCTCCCAGCTCACACCCAACTCAGTGCTGTAGGTGTCGCGAATGCCACTGCTGGAGCTTGTCAGGCTCGAACTGCTGCTGCCAACACCTTGGCTGGAGCGGTTTTTCCCGGCACTCAGATCGACACTGGGAAAGAACGCACCCCGAGTGCTGCGCACCAGGGCCTGGGCCTGGCGGTACTGAGCTTCAGCTTGGGCGACGGTCTGGTTGGCGTTGTTGAGCTTTTCAATCAGGCCATTGAGTTGCCGATCACCGTACAGTTCCCACCAGGCGCCACGGGCCAGGGAGTCGCTGGGACTGGCCTGGCGCCAGCCCTTGGCTTCTTTGTACTGGACCGGGGTGCTTATTTCCGGGCGCTGGTAGTCCGGACCGATGGCGCAGGCGCTGAGCAACAACCCACAGAGCGCCAGGCCGAGCAGTCGCGAACCTCGGGCCACGCCCAAGCCTTGGGCGGACAGCGCGGGGAATTTGGAAAGCGAACGGTCAGTCATAGCGGAGTTTCCAGAGCAGCATCGGTACGTACCCCACGCCAGTGGTTGAAGCGATGGCGCAGTTGGTCGAGATAGAGGTAAACCACCGGAGTGGTGTAAAGGGTCAACACTTGGCTGAAGATCAGCCCGCCAATGATCGTCAGGCCCAGCGGCTGACGCATTTCCGCGCCTTCGGCGGTGCTCAGCAGCAATGGCAAGGCCCCGAGGATCGCCGCCAGGGTGGTCATCAGAATCGGCCGCAGGCGCAACAGGCAGGCACTGCGGATCGACTCCAGCGGTTCAAGGCCCTGGTGGCGTTCCAGCTGCAGCGCCAGGTCGATCATCAGAATGGCGTTTTTCTTCACCACGCCGATCAACAGGAACAACCCCAATAGCGAGATCAGGCTGAACTCGCCACCCAGTACGTAGATCGACAGCAGCGCGCCGACCCCGGCCGACGGCAGGGTCGAGAGAATCGTCAGCGGATGAATGTAGCTCTCATAAAGCACCCCGAGCACCAGATACACCGCCACCAGCGCGCCGAGAATCATCCACGGCTGGCTCTTTTGCGTGGCCGCGAAGGCGTCCGTGGTGCCGGCCATTTTCGCGATCACCTCTTCCGGCAGGCCGACCTTGGCAATTGCCCGCTCGATGGCAGCGCCGCCCTGTTCAACGGTGACGCCCTCGGCCATGTCGAAGGAAATGCTTTCCGAAGCGAACTGCCCTTCATGGCTGACCCGGTCGTCTTCCAGACTGTTTTCGTAATGGGCGATGCCCGACAGCGGAATGCGCTGGCCGTCGACGGTGATCACCTGCACCTGATTGAGGGTGATCGGATCCTGGGCGTACTTCGGATTGACTTCCATTACCACCTGATACTGGTTGAGGCTGTCATAGATGGTGGAAATCTGCCGCTGGCTGTAGGCGTTGTTCAGCACCGAGGTGACCATATCCATGTCGACACCCAGACGCTTGGCCTGATCGCGGTCGACCACCAGCGTCACCTGCTGCGCGCCGCGCCCTTCCCGGGCATCGATGGCGGTCAGCTCGGGCAAGGCCTTGAGCGCGGCGACCACTTTCGGGTACCACTCGCGCAAGGCGCCCAAATCACCGCTTTGCAGGATGTAGGAGTATTGCGAAGTGCTCTGCTCGCGGCCGCCGCCAAATTGCAGGTCCTGGTCGGCCATCAGCATCAATTGCCCGCCGGGTACCTTGGGCATGTCCTTGCGCAGGCGCTCGATGACTTTCTGCGCGGAAATCCGCCGTTCCTTGATCGGCTTCAAACGCACCAGCATGAACGCATTGTTGATGCCGTTGCTGCCGCCAATGAAGCCGGCCACGCTTTCCACTGCCGGATCGCGCAATACCGCGCGGCGGAAGGTTTCCATCTTCGGCTGCATCACGTTGAACGACAGGCCGTCATCTCCGCGCACGAAGCCGATCAACTGACCGGTGTCCTGCTGCGGCAAGAAGGTTTTCGGCACCACCACATACAGCGCGACGTTGACCCCGATGGTCACCAGCAAACTGAGCAACGTCAGCCGCCGATGGCGCAACACCCAATCCAGGCTGCGCGCATAGCCGCTGACCATCCATTCATTGGCCCGCTGGCTCCAGCGTTGCAGACGGTTTTCCTGGCCTGGCGTGTGCGGCTTCAGCCAGCGTGCGCAGAGCATCGGCGTGAGGGTCAGCGAAACCACCAGCGACACTATGATCGCGGCGGCCAGAGTGATGGAAAACTCGCGGAACAGGCTGGCAACGATCCCGCCCATGAACAGGATCGAGAGGAACACCGCGACCAGCGAGACGTTCATCGACAGCAGTGTGAAACCGACTTCCTGCGCCCCGAGATAGGCGGCCTTCATCGGCGGCACGCCTTTGTCGATGTGGCGGCTGATGTTCTCCAGCACCACGATGGCGTCGTCCACCACCAGCCCGGTGGCCAGAATCAGCGCCATCAGCGACAGGTTGTTCAAGGAAAAGCCGTAGAGGTACATGATCGCGAACGTTCCGACCAGTGACACCGGCACCGCCAGGGTCGG
Source organism: Pseudomonas sp. LBUM1658 (assembly GCF_059716055.1). Taxonomy (NCBI): domain Bacteria; kingdom Pseudomonadati; phylum Pseudomonadota; class Gammaproteobacteria; order Pseudomonadales; family Pseudomonadaceae; genus Pseudomonas; species Pseudomonas sp. LBUM1658. The sequence continues at coordinate 2,985,729 of NZ_CP166798.1, read as the reverse complement.
GATCAACGATGCGCGGAAGTTACCGAGGAACAGGAACACCACCAGAATCACCAGCGCCACGGCAATCAGCAGGGTCATTTCCGCTTCGTGCAAGGTCGCCTTGATCACCGGCGAGCGGTCCATGGCCAGGTTCAGCTTGACGCTGGCCGGCAACACCGCCTGCAACGCCGGCAGCTGGGCTTTGATCTCGTTCACCGTCTCGATGATGTTGGCCCCGGCCTGGCGGTTGATCACCAACAGCACCGCTGCGTCATCGTTGAAGAAGCCGCTGTTGTAGCGGTCCTCGACGCCGTCGCTGACCTTCGCCACATCGCTCAGACGCAAGGCCGAGCCGTTCTGGTAGCGAATGATCAGCGGTTCGTAATCCTTGGCTTTTTCCAGTTGATCATTGGCCTGCACCTGCCACATGCGCTGGTTGTCTTCCACCGAGCCTTTGGGCCGGCGCACGTTGGCATTGGCGATGGTATTGCGTACATCGTCCAGGGCCACGCCGTACTGGTTGAGCAACTGTGGCTCCAGTTCGATGCGCACCGCCGGCAGCGAACTGCCGCCGATCTGCACTTCGCCGACGCCCGGCACCTGGGACAGGCTTTGGGAAAGAATGGTCGAAGCCAGGTCATACAGCTGGCCTTTTTGCAGCACATCCGAGGTCAGCGACAGCACCATGACCGGTGCCTGGGACGGGTTGACCTTCTTGTAGGTCGGCATGCTGCGCATACCGCTGGGCAGCAGGTTGCGCGAGGCGTTGATCGCCGCCTGCACTTCCCGCGCCGCGCCGTTGATGTCGCGATCGAGGTCGAATTGCAGGATCACCCGGGTGGAGCCCTGGCTGGATCGGCTGCTCATGGTGTTGACCCCGGCAATGGTGCCGAAGGAGCGCTCCAGCGGCGTGGCCACGGTCGAGGCCATGACCTCCGGACTGGCACCCGGCAGGCTGGCCTGCACCACTATCACCGGGAAATCCATCTGCGGCAGCGGCGCCACCGGCAGCAAACCAAAGCTCATGCCGCCGAGCAACACAATCGCCAGGCTCAGGAGCATGGTCGCCACCGGGCGTTTGATGAACGGTCCGGAGAGGTTCAATAGAGGCAGCTCCCAGCTTCAAGCTTCAAGCTGCAAGAGAGCAGCGGCAAGCGGCAAGCTTCAAGCCGCAAGAGAAAAGCAGGTCGTGCGCAGGCCGTTAGCTTACAGCTTGTAGCTTGCAGCTTGAAGCTGACGCCCATCACACCACCTCTCGCGTGCCGGACTTGGCCCACCGCCGCCCCAACCTATCGAATGCCAGGTAGATTACGGGCGTCGTAAACAACGTCAGTACCTGACTCACCAGCAGTCCACCGACCATCACCAGACCCAATGGCTGACGCAGTTCCGCGCCGGAACCGGTGGCGAGCATCAATGGCACCGCGCCGAACAACGCTGCCAGGGTAGTCATCAGGATCGGCCGGAACCGCAGCAATGCCGCCTGATAGATCGCCGTCTCCGGATCCAGGCCCTGGTTGCGCTCGGCGTCGAGGGCGAAGTCGATCATCATGATCGCGTTTTTCTTGACGATACCGATCAGCAAAATGATCCCGATGATGGCGATCATCCCCAGGTCATTGCCGCTGAGCAACAGCGCCAGCAAGGCGCCGACTGCCGCTGACGGCAAGGTCGAGAGAATGGTGATCGGGTGGATATAGCTCTCGTAGAGCACGCCAAGGACGATGTACATGGTCACCACCGCTGCCAGAATCAGCAGCAAGGTGCTCGACAACGACGCCTCAAAAGCCTGGGCGGCGCCCTGGAACTGTGTCTGCACACCCAATGGCATGCCGATGTCCTGCTGCACCTGGTTGATCAGCTCGACCGCCTGCCCCAGCGCCACACCGGGTGCCAGGTTGAACGACATCATCACCGCCGGAAACTGGCCGATATGGGTGATCGCCAGTTGTGCCTGGCGCTCCTCGATATGCGCCAGGCTGGACAAGCGCACCTGGCCGCCGTCGGTGGTCTTGACGTGGATCTGCTCCAGCGCCTGCGGACCGATCTTCTCGCCGGACTGTGCCTGCAGCACCACGCGGTATTGGCTGGCCTGGGTGTAAATGGTGGAAATCTGCCGCTGGCCGAAGGCGTCATACAGCGCATCGGTGATGTTCGACACCGAGACACCGATTCGCGACGCCGCATCGCGGTCGATCACCAGATAGACCTGCAAGCCCTTGTCCTGCAAATCACTGGCAACGTCGGTCAGTTCCGGCCGGCTGGCCAGGGCCTCGACCAGCCTGCCGCTCCACAGGGCGAGCATGTCGGCGTCCGGCGAGGACATACTGAATTGGTATTGGGTACGACTGACCCGGTCTTCGATGGTCAGGTCCTGCACCGGCTGCATGAACAAGCGGATACCGGCCAGTTGGTTCAGTTCTGGCTGCAAACGCGCAATCACCTCGGTTGCGCTCAGGTCGCGCTCGCCGTGAGGCTTGAGGTTGATCAGCAGGCGGCCGCTGTTCAGCGTGGCATTGTCGCCATCGACGCCGATGTAGGACGACAGGCTCTCCACCGCCGGGTCTTGCAGAATGATTTTCGCCAGTTCCTGCTGACGCTCGCTCATGGCCGCGAACGAAATCGACTGCGGCGCTTCGGAAATGCCCTGGATCACCCCGGTATCCTGCACCGGGAAAAAACCCTTGGGCACCACCATATAGAGGAACACCGTCAGGCCCAGGGTGGCGATGGCCACCAGCAGGGTCAGCGGCTGGTGCCTGAGCACCCACTGCAACTTGCGCCCGTAGGCGGCGATCATCCAGTCGATGCAGGCGCCGCTGGCGCGGTAGAAACGCCCCTGGTCTTCTTCTTTGGGTTCACGCTTGAGCAACCGCGCGCACATCATCGGCGTCAGTGTCAGGGAGACCACCAGGGAAATCAGGATCGCCACCGCCAGGGTGATGGCGAACTCGCGGAACAAACGCCCGACCACATCAGCCATGAACAGCAATGGAATCAAAACCGCGATCAGCGACAGGGTCAGCGAGATCAGGGTGAAGCCAATCTGCTTGGCACCCTTGAGCGCCGCCATCATCGGGCTGTCGCCCTCCTCGATGAAGCGCGAAATGTTCTCGAGCATGACGATCGCATCATCCACCACAAACCCGGTGGCGATGGTCAGGGCCATCAGCGTCAGGTTATTGACCGAGAACCCGGCCAGGTACATCACGCCAAAGGTGCCGATCAACGACAGTGGCACGGCTACCGACGGAATGATGGTCGCGCTGGCACGGCGCAAAAACAGGAAGGTCACCATGACCACCAGGGCAATGGCGATCAGCAGCTCATGTTGCACATCGGTAACCGAGGCGCGGATGGTCTGGGTGCGGTCGGTCAGCACGATCACGTCGAGGCCGGCCGGCAGGTTGTCGGTGATGCTCGGCAGCAAGGCCTTGATCCGGTCGACCACCTCGATCACGTTCGCCCCGGGCTGGCGCTGGATGTTCAGCAGTACGGCCTGGTTTTCATTGGCCCAGGCGGCGAGACGCTCGTTCTCGGCGCCGTCGACGATCTGCGCCACGTCCTTGAGACGCAATGGCGCGCCGTTGTTATAGGCGAGAATCAGCTCAGCGTAGTCCTTGGGCGAGGTCAACTGGTCGTTGGCATCGAGCATCGACACCCGGGTCGGGCCGTCGAAATTGCCCTTGGGCTGGTTGACGTTGGAGGCGCCAACCAGGGTCCGCACGTCCGAGAGGTTCAGACCATTGGCCGCCAGGGCCTCCGGGTTGACCTTGATCCGCACCGCCTGGCGCTGACCGCCGGCGATGCTGACCATGCCGACGCCGCTGATCTGGGCGATTTTCTGTGCCATGCGGGTATCGACCAGGTCATTGAGCTTGGGCAACAGCATGGTCTTGGAAGTGATCGCCAGGGTCAGCACCGGGGTGTCCGCGGGGTTGACCTTGTTGTACACCGGCGGTGCCGGCAGATCCTTGGGCAACAGGTTGGTGGCGGCGTTGATCGCGGCCTGCACCTGCTGTTCGGCGACATCCATATTGATGTCGAGGTTGAAACGCAAGGTCAGCACCGAGGCGCCGCCGGAACTGGTCGAGGCCATCTGGGTCAGGCCGGGCATTTGCCCGAACTGGCGCTCCAGCGGCGCGGTGACCGCACTGGTCATCACATCCGGGCTGGCGCCGGGATAGAGGGTCATGACCCGGATGGTCGGGTAATCGACCTGGGGCAATGCCGAGACCGGCAGCAACCGATAGGCGATCACGCCAGCCAGGATAATGGCCAGCATGCTCAGGGTAGTGGCTACCGGGCGAAGGATGAACAGCCGCGAAATGTTCATGCGCCGCCCTTTTGCGCCTTGTCGGTGGCCGCCGGTTCAGTCGCGTTGGCCGCCGATTTGCCCTGCAGGTGCTCGGCCGGGGTGGCCGGCACGTCCTGGCTGTCGTTGACCACTTCCACTTCACTGCCCTCTTTCAGGCGGTCGGTGCCTTCGAGGACCACCCGATCGCCGGGGGCCAGGCCTTCGTTGACCACCGTCAGGTTGCCGTCGCTGGCGCCGACTTTCAGTGGGTGGATCTTGACCTTCTTGTCGCCATCCATCGCATAGACGAAGGTGCCGTTATTGCCGAACTGGATCGCCGCTGTCGGCGCCAGCACCACACCTTTCAAGGTGTCGGCGAGCAAGCGCACATTGACGAACTGGTTGGGGAACAGGCTTTGATCGCGGTTCTCGTAGCGCGCCTTGAACTTCAGGGTGCCGGTGGTGACGTCGATCTGGTTGTCCAGGCTCTGCAACACGCCGGTGGCCTGCAACTTCAAGTCGCCGCGATCCCAGGCTTCCACCGGTAGTTTCGCGCCGCTGCGATAACGCTCCAGCACCGTCGTCAGGCTGTTTTCCGGCAAGGTGAAGGCGACGCTGATCGGTTGGGTCTGGGTGATGATCACCAGCGCCGTGGTGTCATTGGCCGCCACCAGGTTGCCGACGTCCAGCTGACGCAAGCCCAGGCGCCCGGCGATCGGTGCGCGAATTTTGGTGAATTCCAGGTTCAGCTTGGCGTCATTGACCGCCGCCTGGTTGGTCTTGACCGTGCCCTGATACTGGCCCACCAGCGCTGCGGCGGTGTCCAGGGTCTGCTTGGCGATACTGTCTTCGGCATACAGTCCGCGGTAGCGTTGCAGATCGACCAGGGCGTTTTTCAATTGTGCCTGATTCTGCAGCAAGGTGCCTTCGGCCTGAAGCAAGGCATTCTGGTACGGACGCGGGTCGATCTCGGCCAGCAAATCCCCGGCCTTGACCATCTGCCCTTCCTCGAATGCGATCTTCACCAGTTCACCGGCCACCCGACTGCGCACATTGATGGTGTTCAACGCCGTGACCGTGCCCAGTGCCTTGTAATACAGCGGAAAATCTCCGCGGGTGGCCGGAGCCACTCGTACCGGAACCGGCCCAGCCGCCCCACCGAAACCCGGGCGCATCCCACCGGACCTGCCGGTATGGCCGTTGGCGGCTTTTTGCCCAGCAGCGTCTTTTTCGGCAACGTCGGTTGGCCAGAACTTCCAGCACAGCCCGACGATGGCCAACAGGACTAGCAGACCGAACAGCCAGCGACGGGGATTGCGGGAAGCGGAGGATTGCATGGAGTGATCAACCATTGGGCGCGAGAGCATCTTCTTCGGAAGGCTGAAAGATAAGCACTGGAGGGGATTTAGCAAAGCGCCTTTACCGGCAATTTACCTTGGGCTTACGTTTGTCAGCGCTTGCTAAGCCACTGAGGCACAAATAAAAACGGCCTGGACAAGGCCAGACCGTTATCAACTGTGAAGCCTGTTACTTCAAAACGGCCAACGCCGCTTCGTAGTCTGGCTCTTCAGCGATCTCTTTGACCAGTTCGCTGTGCAGCACGTTATCGTTTTCGTCCAGTACCACCACCGCACGGGCAGTCAGGCCTTTGAGTGGACCGTCAGCAATGGCCACACCGTAGTTCTCGATGAACTCGGCGCCACGCAGGGTCGACAGGTTCTGGACGTTTTCCAGGCCTTCGGCGCCGCAGAAACGAGCCTGGGCGAACGGCAGGTCAGCCGAGATGCACAGGACCACGGTGTTGGCCACTTCATTGGCCTGGGCGTTGAACTTGCGCACGGAAGTGGCGCAGGTCGGGGTATCGACGCTTGGGAAAATGTTCAGCACTTTGCGCTTGCCGGCAAGGCTAGCCAGGGTAACGTCGGACAGATTGCCCGCCACCAGAGAGAAGGCTGGAGCCTTGGAACCAACTTGCGGCAATTCGCCGTTGACTTGAACCGGGTTGCCTTTAAGAGTGACTTGAGCCATGAACGGAGTCCTTTTAAGCGGAGTGGTTATGAACAATCGCAAGGCATTGCGAGGAGCCAAAGTTAAACACGAAAGCGCCTTTGAGCCTATCCCGGAATGCTGACAGACGACTCCGAATTCATGACCTGAAATGTCTTACTCAGGACTGCCATGCACACAGGTTGGCAGGCGCAAGTTTCCATGCACAGACCGTATCGCGGGCAAGCCTTAATGCCAGTCAGTTAACGGAAATCTATCGACTGGTGATTAATTGTGGCGAGGGAGCTTGCTCCCGCTCGGCTGCGCAGCAGTCGTAAAACCTGCACATGCGGTGTGCCTGGCAGAACCGGCTTGCAGGTTTTAGGGCCGCTGCGCGCCCCAGCGGGAGCAAGCTCCCTCGCCACAGTTGATCGTCCGACCATAGATTTTTGTTAACTGACTGGCATTGGGGTAAGCCGCTCCCACGGGGTCAGCGCCAAACCCGGATGGTGTGGTCGACACCTAACCTGTGGGAGCGGGCTTGCTCGCGATGAACGATAACGCGGTCAACCTGCCGGAACCACCTGCTCCAGCGCCTCATTCACCAGCAACTGGCTCAACTCGATCATCTGCTGCACCGCCAGCGCCACATTGCGGCACGAGCCTTCGACATCGAACGCCAGATCGCTGGCCAGGACATTGGCGCTGGCTAGCGTCTCGGAGGCGTTCGCCAACAGCGTTTCGGTGTTCAGACCCGGGACGACAGTGAAGATGTTCACTGGACGGACGTCAGCGTGCCTGGACTTGTCGGAGGGTGGTGGCAGGCAGTGATCGAGGGCTCGCTGCGCGGCCTCGTGGGCCTTGCTGGAATCGAGGGATTCGTAGGAACCGTTTTCGGTTTCAGGTGGATCGGGGGTAACTTTGACCATTGAGTGATTCTCCTGACATTAAAGGAGCTCACCAACATCGTGACCAAACGATAGGTGGTGGGCTGTACGCAGGTTGGTCAACCGGGAAGTCAGGCACCCGGCGCACTCGAAAGTGCCCCGCGCACAGCCCACCGCAACGCATTTAACAAGCACAAAAAAAGCGCCCGACATGCTGAGGTTGGCGCTCGTGCGCCTGACATTAAACGGGTGACCAAACCCGATCGCTGATTTTGCAGCGACTCGCAAAGGTTAGCCGCGCACCGTGCTCAACGCAACCCCGTGTTAGCCCCGAAAACCTGTCAGAAGAATTCCGCCCTCCGCGCGTAATCTACATCAGCCCACGATAATGTGATCGATGCCGCCCAATTGAGCCTGCGATCTTTTGATCTGCAAGACCGCCAAAACCAATCCCGCGCCACGAAGCGCGCTCTTATGATAAATCCGACGCTTGCGCACCATCCCGCTACCTAGCAGATCTGCTAGTAGACAGCCTTTGCACCAACGACGAACCTGAACGCCCTGCCCTCAAGGACCCACAGGAGTTCATCGGATGACTTCCAGCCGCGAAATCGTACTCTGCCGCTACCATTACGACCCGCTGGATCGGCTCGCATCGACTACACCAGTATCGGCCGTCAAGCTTCAGCGTTTTTACTGCAAAAGCCTCCTGGCTACGGAAGTTCAGGGTGAGGTAAAGCACACGATTTTTCAGCACGACAACCAACTCCTGGCGCAACAACAGAGCGGCGCGGATAGGGTGAAGACCACATTGCTGGCCACCGATCAGCAGCGTTCTGTACTACATACCCTCAGCGCAAGTCCACCCCAACCCATCGCCTATTCACCCTACGGCCATCGCCCCGCCGTCAGCGGTTTGCTGAGCCTGCTGGGGTTCAACGGCGAACGGCGGGATCCAGTGACCGGGCACTATTTGTTGGGTAATGGCTATCGGGCGTTTAATCCCGTGTTGATGCGGTTTAACAGTCCGGATAGTTTGAGTCCGTTTGGGGATGGCGGGTTGAATGTGTATGCATATTGTTTAGGAGACCCGATTAACAGACAGGATCCGACGGGACATATTTCTGGATCTTTGTTAGTTCTCTTTCAGAAATATTGGGCAAGAGCAGCTTCAACCATTTCGGAAAGAAGCAATGCTGTATTGCGAGTGGCGAGATCCAGCGGTTCAGGACGGCTCGCCGCTCCTAACCAAGTTATTGCCACACAAGTACCCGCCATTGCGCAGGAATCTTTCACAATGCCACGTTTCACCTATCATCCGATGGGCGGAAGAAACTCGAGACTTCAGACTCAGAACACATTTGGGTCGACTGGTTCGCTTGATTCAATTAGTTCATTTGAATCAACTTCTTCCAGCGTATTTGCTCAATCGAGAGGATCAACCAGTTCAATCAATTCGACTGGATCCACCAGTTCTACTGCTACAGCATCAACGGGCTCAGGACGAGGATCTATCTCCGCAGATACAGACTGGTCTGGCTCGGGCAGGCGCGCAAACGTTGAGTGGGGATCCAACGAATCACTAAGTTCAGTATCCTCATACTCTTCGGGATCAGCTCCTCGGGTGACCTTCGAGAACACTGTATTGACGCTGGATGCTCAAGGAAACGTTTCATCTCGTCCTGACCCCGTATCTACCCAAACCTCGCGAATCAGGGACACATCCAGTCGGTAATGGCAGGCGGGTACCTTTGAATAAGGGGGTTTTTCCAGGCTGGAGCGCGAACCACACGCTCGTCGCTGCTGGCGAAGGCAAGATTAGTATCGTTTTTTGAGGATTGGCACGGACGTTTCTCGAGTTTGAACGCACGACTGTAGGAGCGAGCTTGCTCGCGATGAACGCAGCGCTCGTACGTCCGGCACACGCGATTTACAGGATGGATTAACTCTCCGCAGGAGACGCAGCCTGCGATCTGCAACACAGCCCAAACCAAACCAAACCCGCCACGACGCCCGTCCTTATGGCTAATCCAGCGCCCCCTGACCGCCCCTACCTAGCAGTTCTGCTAGTAGACAGCCTCGGCACCAACGACGAACCTGAACATCCTGCCCCAAAGGACCCACAGGAGCTCACCTCATGCTTTCCAAGCGCGAAATCGTACTCTGCCGCTACCGCTACGACCCGCTGGACCGGCTCGCCTCGACTACACCCTTGTCGACCGTCGAGCTTCAGCGCTTTTACTGCAAAAGCCGCCTGGCTACCGAAATTCAGGGTCAGGTAAAACACTCGATCTTTCAGCACGACGACCAGCTCCTGGCGCAACAACAGAGCGGCGGGGATATGGTGGAGACCACATTACTGGTCACCGACCAGCAGCGTTCGGTGCTGCATGCGTTCAACGCAAGTCCACCCCAACCCATCGCCTATTCACCCTACGGCCATCGCCCCCTCAACAGCGGCTTGCTGAGTCTGCTGGGGTTCAACGGCGAACGGCGGGATCCGGTGACCGGGCATTATTTATTGGGCAGTGGCTATCGGGCGTTTAATCCGGTGTTGATGCGATTTAACAGCCCGGACAGTTGGAGTCCGTTTGGGGATGGCGGGTTGAATCCGTATGCGTATTGTTTGGGAGATCCGGTTAATGGCCGCGACCCCACGGGACATAGTCCAGCCACCATTCTCCTATATAAAAATAGAAGAAATTTTCTATTTGAATTATTTAAAGACATGAATCGTCAAGCACTTGGAAAACTGACACGCAGTGCCAATGGCAGAAGTACCTCTCAAAAACTAAAAAAAGTAACTGAAAACCTCGACATCATTAATGAAAATCGAAAACCAACCATTAAATTAGACAATCATGATGAAGTAGGACGGTTCAAAGAAAACCATGACGCTTTTATACAAGCCAAGGAAAAATATATTTTTGATGATGGAATCCCTAGTTCGACACAAGCGAACCCAAATGACACAACACCTTTCACAGCTACCCTAAATCACTATAGAGATCAAAATACCTATTATCAGTTTTATGATTCAAATATGACTTTGGAGCAAATCAGTCAAAAAATTCGAGGTACAGAATTGGCCCGCGATCAGTTCCTGGCAAGACGTTCAGCGGACAATCCGCTTATCCCGCAAAGCACCTCAACGCGGGGAGCTCAATCATCAAATGTGAATACATCGGCACGCAGGAGACCTTGATCAAATCCCCCTACCTTCGCGGACAAGCCTGTTCCCGCGTCAGGTCATCGCCAAGCCCGGATGGCGTGATCGACACATAACCCGAGGGAGCGGGCTTGTCCCAATGCCAATCTGTTAAGACGTGATGCGAACCGTAGCAGCCGGCGAAGCCTGCATTCGATTGCACAGCAATCGCAACCGGGTAAACCGCATATTCTGAGGAAGAATGTGTTCTCCGGTTTTACGACCGCTTCGCGGCCGGACGCAGCCTTCGGCAGCTGCTACGAGGGGAACCCAAATCCCGCGACGCCGCGCACAGAAACCAACGACTCACCCCTTCCCACTGGCTAACCCGCCGTTCCCTGCTAGCTTAATCTGAAGCGTCCTACAGGCTTGCCCCAGCGAACAGCCTTACCCATCGGCCACCCAGTGCCGAGTCGTCCACTGAGCCAGGAAGGAACCGGGGAATCATGTCGATAAAACTCTACGCGCCCGCCATGCTATTGGCCGCAACCTTGTCGCCTGCGTTTTGTGCCATGGCTGACAACGTCGAGACCGCCAACAAAAGCAACAACCCACTGAACCTCGCGCCCGGGATGAACCTGCAGGACTACTACACCCCGAGGTACTACGACACCAATATCCATACCAACGACCTGCTGGTGCGCGGCACCCTGCCGATTGCGCCCAACGACTACATCGGGGTCCCGCAGCTGCTGCGCGCCACTGCGCCGATCAGCACCCGCCCCGATCCCCATGGGGGTTACAGCACCGGCGAAGGTGATCTGAATCTGTTCGATATTTTCCTGCTCAAGACCGATGGCGTGCAGTTGGGCATCGGTCCGCAGGTCACCCTGCCGATTGCCGATCAGGACGAGCTCGGTACTGGCAAATGGCAGGCCGGCCTGGCGGCCATCGCCATCGACGCCTCCCCCCGCGGCCTGCTCGGTGCGCTGGTGCAGTACCAGAGTTCGTTTGCCGGCGACAGCGACCGCCCGCATGTTGAAACGGCGACCCTGCAGCCGTTCATCATTCACAACCTGGACAGGGGCTGGTACCTGCGCTCCACGGCCATCTGGACCTTCGACCTGAAAAACGACAGTCACTACATCCCCTTGGGTTTTGGTGCCGGCAAGGTCTGGAAGGACCGCGACAATATCCTCAACGCCTTTATCGAACCGCAATGGACAGTGGAACGCAAAGGCGATGGTCAGCCGCAATTCACGCTGTTTGCGGGACTTAATGTCACCTTCGGAAAATAAGGAAATCTCTATGAATAGTTTATTGCGCGCCGCCGGTTTCAGCCTGTTTGTACTGTTCGCCAGTTGTGGTGTTGGTGCTCAGACCCAAGCCCAGTCCCTGGTAACGCATCCAGGCCCACTGGCGTCCTACGCCCAATAACAGGTTGAGTTTCACGACAAACCCGGTGCCCTGAGCGGCGACCTGATGATGCTCGAAATACGGGGAAAACCGCCCGGAGGGCAACGGCGTCAGCATCAAGCTGACACGGGCATTTATCAAGGAGAGACCAGCGATGACCACGGCGCTCAACGACCTCAACGCCCTGCAAGCCAGTATCACCGAAGCGGTGCTCGGTCAGGACCAGGTAATCCGGCAGATCATCCTCGGCCTGCTGGCCAACGGTCACCTGCTGCTCGAAAGCCTGCCGGGGCTGGCCAAGACCCGCACGGTCAAGGCCCTGGCCAAACACCTGGACGCGAAGATGAGCCGGATCCAGTTCACTCCGGACCTGCTGCCTTCGGACATCACAGGCGCCGAGGTGCTGCATCAGGTCGACGGGCAAAACCAGATCCGCTTCCAGCCCGGCCCCTTGTTCGGCAACCTGATCCTCGCCGACGAAATCAACCGCGCCCCGGCCAAGGTACAGGCGGCGTTACTGGAAGCCATGGAAGAACGGCAGATCACCGTCGCCGGCAACAGCCATGCGTTGCCCGAGTTGTTTATCGTGGTCGCCACGCAAAACCCCATCGAGCAGGAAGGCACCTACCCGCTGCCGGAAGCGCAAATGGACCGCTTTCTGATGAAAGTCTTGCTGGATTACCCCAGCGCGGAGAACGAAAGCCAGGTGCTGCGCCTGCTGCGCGACGAAGAACAGAGCCTCGCTGGCCAATCCACCGCGGTGAAAGGCTTCGCCCTCGCTCAAGAGGTGGTTTCCGCTGCCCGCAAGGAAGTCAGCGCGATCCATGTGTCACCGGCGCTTGACCGCTACCTGATCGACCTGGTCAATGCCACCCGGCACCCCGCCGATTACGACGCCGACCTCGCGCGCTGGATCGCCCTCGGCGCCAGCCCGCGCGGCGGTATCGGCCTGGACCGTTGCGCGCGGGCCGATGCCTGGTTGCAGGGGCAGGACTTCGTCTCGCCGGACAACGTTCGCGCGGTGGTGCATCCGGTGCTGCGTCATCGCCTGCAACTGAGCTACGACGCGGTGGCCGATGGGGTGACTGCCGACCAGGTGCTCGACCGTTTGCTCGACAAAGTCGCGATACCGGCCTGAGGTGGTTGACCATGAAGGCTCAGGATGCCGACGATCTGGTCTACGTTTCTCTGGCGCAGTGGAGTTCAAGGCCCGTGACCTGAGCTTTCTTGCCCGCCAGCCCCAAGGCAGCATCCTCGCCGGCAACCATGCCTCGCGGTTACGCGGGCGCGGGCTGAATTTCGATGAGCTGCGCCGCTACCAACCTGGCGACGACCTGCGTCACCTGGACTGGCGCGCCTCATTGCGCACCGGCAAACCGGTGGTGCGCACCTTCACCGAAGAGCGCGACCGTCCGGCGCTGATTCTGGTGGATCAGCGCATGTCGATGTTCTTCGGCTCCAGTCGCAGCTTCAAGTCCGCCATCGCCGCCGAACTCGGGGCGCTGGCGGCGTGGATGGTCTTCAATGCCGGCGACCGGGTCGGCGGGCTGGTATTCAACGACCAGCGCATCGACAGCGTTGCCCCGCTGCGCAGCCGCAAGCGGGTCGAAGCGCTGTGCAGCCGGATTGCCCGGCAGAACCAGGAATTGAACGCCAGCAACCCCGACAGCGAAGGCGAAGACCAGCTCGACAAGGTGCTGCAGCATTGCCTGGCGCTGGCCGGGCACGATCATCTGATCTGCATCGTCAGTGACTTCGCCGGCGCCGGCCCGCGCACCTTGCAACTGATGCGTCAGCTAGCCGCGCACAACGATGTGATCGCCATGCAGGTCTACGACCCGCTGGCCCTGAATCTGCCGAAAAATGGTCGAGTGCTGATCACTCAGGGCCAGTTGCAAGTGGAGTTGGCGGTGGAGCGCCGTCAGGTGCATCAACCCCTGGGAGATTTTCTCAGCGGACGGCTCAAGGACGTGGCGACCTTGCTGCGGCGCAGCCAGGTGCCCTTGATGATGTTCAGCACCGCCGAGGATGCCCGGCAACAGCTGCGCACAGAGCTGGGCAAGCTCAGCGGTAGACGCCGGTGACGACGCAGGTTCCGGGTATCGAACAGCTCAAGGAGTTGGGCTTGCCAGCACCCGTCAGTTATATGCCGCAGACCTGGGGCTGGTGGCTGCTGTTGGGGTTGCTGGTCAGTGCGGCGCTGCTGTTCAGTGCACGCCGATATTGGCAATGGCGGCGAGATCGCTACCGCCGCGAAGCACTGGCGCGATTCGAGGAACTGCAAAACAGCGATGATCAACTGGCCGCCCTGCGCGAACTGCCGGAATTGCTCAAACGAGTGGCCTTGTCGATGCTCCCTGTGGGAGCGAGCTTGCTCGTGATGGCGTCGGGTCGGTCAGCCTCTGTGTCGAATGACACTCCCTCATCGCGAGCAAGCCCGCTCCCACAAGTGGCGCCTTTGAGTGGGGAGGCCTGGCAGGCATTTCTGGTGCAACACAGCCCCCGCGCCTTGCCCGCCGATTTCAGCCGGCAACTGGCGCAGTTGGCCTATGCCCCGGATGCAACCTTGCTGGCGCTTCCGACCGCCCAGCGTCAGCAGCTGTTCGATATCTGCAAGCTCTGGGTGGAGCATCACCATGTGGCAGCTTGATTATCCCTGGCTGTTAGTGCTGCTGCCGCTGCCATGGTTGGGCTACCGCTACCTGCCCGACTACCGCGAAGCCCGCAGCGCCGTGCGTGTGCCGTTTTTCAACGCCATGAGCCGCGCCATCGGCCAGGCGCCGAGCCAGGCCGGCACGCGCACCAACCGCTGGCAATTGCTGCTCAACCTGCTGGTCTGGGTGTTGGTGGTAGTGGCCGTGTCCCGTCCGGTGTGGGTAGAAAAACCCATTGAACGTCAGCAGCCGGTACGTGACCTGATGCTCGCCATCGATATTTCCCAGTCCATGGAAACCACCGATTTCACTGACGCCAACCGGCAAAAAATCAACCGCCTCAAAGCGGTAAAAGACGTGGTTCATGGCTTTATCGAGCGCCGCAAGGACGATCGCCTGGGCCTGATCGTCTTCGGCAGTGCTGCATACCCGCAAGCGCCACTGACCCTGGACCACAGCAGCCTGTCGATCCTGCTGGACGACACCGGGATCGGCATGGCCGGCCCCAACACCGCCATTGGCGATGCCATCGGTCTGAGCCTCAAGCTGCTGGATCAGGCCCACGAACAGGAAAAAGTGCTGATCCTGCTCACCGACGGCAATGACACCAGCAGTGCAATCACTCCGGACCACGCTGCGTCCATGGCGGCGGCCAAGGGCGTAGTGATTCATACCATCGGCATCGGCGACCCTGACGCCTCCGGCGAAGCCAAGGTCAACCTGCAAGGGCTGCAGCAGATAGCTCAGGCCGCCGGCGGGCGCTTCTTCCGTGCTGAAGACCGCAACGCGCTGGATCAGGTCTATACCACCCTCGACCGGATCACCCCGCATCAAGTGAAAACCCTCAGTCACCAGCCCAAGCGTGAGCTGTTCTGGCTGCCACTGGGCGCGGCCCTTGGCCTGCTGGCGCTGTATCACCTGATCGCCCTGCTGCGTCGTTCATGGCTGACCTCCGCCAGCCAGCGGCAGGAGGCCTGAGATAGAAATCAATCTCAGCGACTTGCACTTCTTGCGCCCACTCTGGCTGCTGCTGGCGCTGTTCGGCGTCCTGCTGCCGCTGCTGTGGCGGCGCAGCCATGAACTGCAACGACGTCTGCGCAGCAATATCGCCCCGCACCTGTTGCCGCATCTGCTGATCACTCCCCAGGACCAGCAGCGCCTGCGCCCGGTGCATCTTGTTTGCGCCATCCTGATCATAGGTAGCGTTGCCGCCGCCGGCCCCACCTGGGAACAGGACCGCCCGGACTTCCTGGAAAATCGCGCGCCGCTGATCATCGCTGTCGACCTGTCGCCGTCGATGGACGCCAGTGACCTGCAACCTACTCGTCTTGAAGCGGCCAAGCACAAACTGCACGACCTGATCCAGCGCCGCAGTGGCGCGCGCACCGGTTTGATCGCCTATGCCGGGAGTGCCCACCTGGTATTGCCACCGACTGACGATCCGGTATTGCTCGACTCCTTCATTCAGGCTATCGGTACTGACCTGATCAGCAAACCGGGGAAAAACGTCGAGGCGGTGATCGAGCAAGCCAAGCGCCTGCTGACTGCCGAGAAATCCCCCGGCACCCTGGTCTTGATCACCGACGGCGCGGACACCACACAACTGGCGGGGCTGGACAGGCAACTGAGCGCCAGCGCGCTGCAAGTGCTGATTCTCGCGGTGGGCAGCGAGGATGGCGGGATCATTCACGACGCCAACGGCCAGCCGCGTACCGACAGCAATGGTCGGCCGCAACTCGGCAGCTTCGATCAGGTCGCGCTCAAGCAACTCGCTTCCGCCACCGATGCACCGCTGGGCAGCCTGACGCTCAATGACGACGACCTGGACTGGATCGAGCTGCATGCCCAGCGGCACTTTCACACCGCCAGCGACGAACAGCGCGAGCTGCACTGGAAGGATGCCGGTTACTGGCTGTGCTGGCCGCTACTATTGATTGCCTTCTTCAGTGTGCGCAAAGGCTGGAATCTGAACTGGATGGCGGCGTTAGTGATGATTCCGGGCCTGGCCCTGCAACCGACGCCTTCGCAGGCCAATGCCTTGACCGATGCCTTCTTTACTGCCGATCAACAGGGCCACTGGGCCTTCGAGCATCATCACTACCCCGCCGCGGCCGCCCTTTTTGTCGACCCATACTGGAAAGGCATCGCCGCCTACAACGCCGCCGACTACGACCTGGCGCTGGCCAGCTTTGCCCGGCTGCAAACGCCCCAAGCCTACTTCTATCTGGGCAATATCTACACCCGCCGCTTCAAGTTCGACCAGGCCATCGCCGCCTACACCCAGGCGCTAAAGTTGCAACCGCAGTTCCCCGAAGCCAGCGCCAATCTGGCCCTGGCCATCGCCTTGCAGAAAGACACCGAAAGCGCCGAACAGAATGCTCCCGAAATCAAACCCGACGAAGTGAAGTTCGACAAAACGGCAGGTAAAGGCCAAAGCAAGCCGATAGAAACCCAGCAAGCCGCCTCGGATGAGCTCTGGCTGCAAAACCTCACGACCTCGCCCGCCAGATTCCTGCGCCAGAAATTCAGCCTGCAGGATCAGCGCGAGGCCAAGCCATGAACCTCTTCATCGGCTCCAACACGGCCCCCTGTGGGAGCGGGCTTGCTCGCGATGACGGCCCGCCAGTCAATAAACATCTCGAACCGATCCGCCCATGGACCCTGCTGACCCTCTGCTGCCTCATCAGCACCCACCTTTTTGCAGCCGAACCAGAACTCAGAGTCCAGACCTACCTGCAACCCGCCGATTCGATCGTGGTCGGCGCCACCCTGCAGCTGCAAGTCGATGTACTGACCGACACCTGGTTCACCAGCGCAATCCAACTCCCCGACCTGAAACTGCCCGGCGCCCTGGTCCTGCCGCCCAGCGGCGAAGCCCAGCACCTGACCCAGACGCTGGATGGCAAGACCTTTTACGGCATGCGCTACACCTACCTGATCTCCCCGAACCAGGCGCAAACTTTCGAGATTCCGGCTCTGTCGATACGCGCCACACCGGGCCAGGCCAGCCACGAGCTAAGCGCCCAAAGTCAGGTGCTGCAGTTCACCGCCCGACAACCGCCCGGCTTCACCCCAGGGGATCCGGTACTGGTGGCGCAAGGGTTGCGCTTGCGCCAAACCATCAGTAACTCCGCGACCCCGCTCAAGGTCGGTGACAGCGTTACGCGCCGGCTGCCCCTTCAAGCCGACGCCGCACTGGCGATGTCGCTGCCGGCTCCGGCGCTCGACGAGATCAAGGGCCTGCGCCGCTACCCGAAAACCCCACAAATCAGCAACCTGGACGATGGCCGCGGCAATCTCACGGGCGGTCAGCGCATCGACAGCGTCACCTATCAGATCCAGACCCCAGGCCGCCATGAGCTGCCTGCGGTGCAACTGAAATGGTGGGATTCGAGCAGCCACCAGACACGCAATGCCCAAGTGCCCGAAGTGAGCTTCGACGCAGCCAGCAGCAGCTACCGCCCGGTGTTCTCCATCAGCGAAGACTTGCAGAGCCTCGGCCGGCAAGGCCGCATCCATCTGGCCCAGCATTGGTTGGGGCTGCTGGCTCTGTTACTGGCAATCGGCGCGCTGCTGTACTTCGGCCGTCCCTGGTGGCAACAAGCCTACGCAGCCTGGCAAGAACGGCGGCGCCGGCGCGATGCCGCCTGGCTTGAATCCGCGGACTATGCCTGGCGGCAAATCCCGGCCCAACTCGATGAAAAACCCGGGCAATTGAGCGCGCTGTACCGGTGGGCCAGGCGCAGCCGTCTCGGGCTGAAGCTGGCCGGCCTCGACCCGCGTCTGCAGAACCTGTTACGCGGCTGCTACTGCCGTGACCCCGACGAGACCCAGGCGCTAAAGCAACTCAAAGATTCATTGACTACGCTGCATCGTCAGACACCACGCCCGGATCAGCACCACCGACAAACCGCTTTGCAACCACTCAATCCCGGTCACGAGAAGGACTTCCCATGACGAACCTGAAATCGATTCGCCAACGCCACGGGCTCACGCTGTTGCTGGCCCTGGTCCTGCAACTACCGTTGCTGGTGCAGGCCACCGAACCCCTGCCCTCATGGAACGACGGCCCGGCGAAAAACAGCATCGTCGAGTTCGTCCAGGCTGTGACCACGCCGGGCACCAAGGACTACGTGAAACCGGCAGAGCGCATCGCCGTATTCGATAACGACGGCACCCTGTGGACCGAGCAACCGCTGTACTTCCAGGTGTTATTCGCCCTAGAAGAAGTCAAACGCCTGGCCCCGCAGCATCCTGAGTGGAAGACCGAGCAACCGTTCAAGGCGGTGCTGGAAAACGATCAAAAAACCCTGGCGGCCAGTGGCATGGACGGCTTGCTGAAGATCGTCGGCGCGACCCACACCGGGATCACCACCGAAGCCTTCATGGACAATGCGAAAACCTGGCTGAGTCAGGCTCGTCACCCGAGAACCGGCAGGCCTTATACCGAGATGATCTACCAGCCGATGCTGGAGATGCTCGACTTCCTGCGCAGCCAGGACTTCAAGACCTACATCGTCAGCGGTGGCGATACCACCTTCATGCGTGCCTTTGCCGAACAGGCCTATGGAGTGCCGCCAGAGCAGGTGATCGGCACCCGCTTCGTCACCCGCTTCCAGATCAAGGACGGTGAACCGTCGATCCTGCGCACCGCCACACTGGCCCACAACGATGACGGCCCCGGCAAACCGGAAAGCATCGACGCGATCATCGGCCGGCGCCCGCTGCTGGCTTTCGGCAACTCCGACGGCGATCTGCAAATGCTGCAGTGGACCGCTGCCGGGCCAGGAAAACGATTTATGGGGCTGGTGCATCACACCGACGCCAAACGCGAGTGGGCCTACGACCGCCAGTCGAATATCGGTCGGTTGGACAAGGCCCTGGATGAGGCAAAAACCCGTGGCTGGACTATCGTCGATATGGCGTCTGACTGGCGCCGGATTTACCCCTTCGAGCCCGCCCCGCAAGCGCAAGTGCAAGTGCAATAACCCGCAACGTAACGCAGGACTGCAATTAACGTTGGTCGCTCTCTCGCGACTCAAGCAGGCAAAAGGAGCTTAAGAGGAACCGGAACGCCCGTACTGGCCCAAGGACGACCCGGACTTCGTCAAGGCCAACTCCCCTCGCGGGGTGATCCACAGTTTCGCCGATGGCAAGATCGAAGACACCGGTGCGTTGAACAAAAAACGCATGGAAACCATCGACGACGAAACCACCGCGGCGGCCCAGGCCTTCATCAAGAAACAGGCTGAAGCGGACAAACCGTTCTTCGTCTGGATGAACACGACCCGTATGCACGCGTTCACCCATGTGCGCGAATCGATGCTGGGGCAAAGCGGCATGCCCGGCAATGAATACGCCGACGGTATGCTCGAGCATGACAGTGATGTCGGCAAGCTCCTGCAGACCCTGGACGACCTGAAAATCGCTGACAACACCATCGTCATCTACACCACCGATAACGGCCCGAACCAGTTCTCCTGGCCGGATGCGGCGACCACGCCGTTCCGTAACGAGAAGAACTCCAACTGGGAAGGCGCCTACCGGGTACCGGCGATGGTCCGCTGGCCGGGCAAGATCAAGGCGGGTGAAGTCACCAACGACATGTTCTCCGGTCTGGACTGGTTCCCGACGCTGCTGGCCGCTGCCGGTGACACCGCGGTCAAGGACAAACTCCTGAAAGGCTGGGCACCGACTGCGGGCGGCAGCAACTTCAAGGTGCATCTGGACGGCTACAATCAACTGCCCTTCCTGACCGGCCAGGCGCCGAAAAGCGAACGTCGCGAGTTCTACTACTTCAACGACGACGGCATGCTGGTTTCCATGCGTTTCGACAACTGGAAAGCGGTGTTCGCCGAGCAGCGTGCACCGGGTGGTTTCGAGGTCTGGAGCAACCCGTTCACACCGCTGCGGGTACCGAAAATCTTCAACCTGCGCATGGACCCGTATGAACGCGCCGACGTGGTTTCCGATCAGTACTACGACTGGACAGCCAAGAACGTCTACCTCACCGGCATAGCGACCATGAAGGCAGCGAAATTCCTCGAGACCTTCGTCGATTATCCGCCGACCCAGAAACCGGCCAGCTTCAGCATCGATCAGATCCGCGCTTCGGTAGATTCGAAAATCGCCGAAAAAATGAAAGCTGCACCTGCCCCGTAGGAGCTGCCGCAGGCTGCGATCTTTTGATCTTGGGGGCTTCGTGAACGCGTTGCCCCCAGCCCCGTAACAGCTGGCGAAGCCTGCGTTCGGCTGCGCAGCAGCCGCAAATTGGCAACATGCGTTTCTGCAGGTGTAACGCTGTCAACGGATTTACGAGGGCTTCGCCCTCGAACGCAGGCTTCGCCAGCTGCGACAAGGATTCGTGCATTTTCCAGACCTGACCCAAGGCCATCAACAATGTCCTCACCCATCGCCACCCGGCAGACCCGCACATCTGCCACTACCACCCAAACCACCCCGGCGACTCTGATCCCCGCCTTGCTGCTGTTCATCTCCGGTGCCGCGGCGCTGGTGTATCAGGTGTTGTGGATCAAGCAGCTGTCACTGGTGGTCGGGGTCGAGGTCTATGCCATCACCACTGGAATCAGCGCGTTCTTTGCCGGTCTGGCATTGGGCGGGCTGCTATTCGGGCGTTGGGCGGATCGGCTGAGCCAACCCATTTTGCTGTACGCCGCGCTAGAGGTTCTGGTCGCACTGCTGGGCGTCGGTGCAACCGTCGGCTTGAGCATGGCCGCCAGTCCGTTTGCCTGGATGGAGCAACATCTCGGATTGCTGGCCTGGGTGTTGCCCTTCGCCCTGGTCAGCTTTCCGGCATTGCTGATGGGCGGTACCCTGCCGGTGCTGGTTCGCTCTCTGGCCGCCGACCCGAGGCAACTGGGCCAGGCTGGCGGGCAGCTGTATGCGGCCAACACCGCCGGAGCAATCGTCGGGACCTTGCTGACGGTGTTCGTCTTGATTGCGACCTTCGGCGTGCGTGGCAGCGCCTTTGCCGCTGCCGTGTTGAACCTGCTGGCCGCAGGCGCAGCGTTATGGTTCCAGCGTCACCGTCTGGTGCAAACTGCAGTGTCGGCGAAGGTTGTACCCAGCCCCCCTGCGTCCCGACTGGCCCTGTGGCTGTACTCGATTGCCGGCGGCGTGGCCCTGGGCTATGAAGTGGTCTGGTCGCAGTCCATCGTGCAATTCATGAGCACCCGTACCTATGCCTTTGCCGTGGTGCTGGCGACCTACCTGACCGGGTTGTTTCTTGGCAGCACGCTGATGGCCCGTCGCGCAGACCGGATTCGAGATCCGTGGGGGCTGTTCGGCCTGCTGATCGCGGCGACCGGGCTGCTGGCCTTGCTGGAAATCGCGCTGCTCGGACGCTGGCTGATCCTCCTGCAAACTCAGGCCGAGGCTCTGCTGCTGGCCTTGGGCGCGAGTGAACTGGTGGGCATGAGCGCACGTTTCGCGGTAGCCGCACTGAGCATCGTGTTCATCCCGACCTTGCTGCTCGGGGCCGCGTTTCCGCTGGCATTGCGCTTGAGCGTCGGCCGCGAACGGGTTGGCCAGGATGTCGGGGCGGTGGTGGCGTTCAACACCCTGGGCGGGATTATTGGAGTCATGCTTTGCGGTTTTGTACTGATCCCATGGCTGGGGTTGGTTCGCACCCTGGGACTGCTGGCGATTGTCGCAGCAGTGGTCGGCTATGTGGCGGTCAGCCGTGGCCAATCGGTGAAGAAAGGCACCCGCCAGGGCGTAGTCTTCGTCGGTTTGCTGGCAGTAGCCGTGGCGCTGCTGACACCGATCGATAAACTGGCGAGCCTGTTGCCGGGTGCACGCAACGCACAGCTGGCCTTTTATGAAGAAGGTCGCGGCGGCACGGTAGCGGTGGTGACCCAGGGACAGGGCCAACGGGCTTTCCAGCGCCTGTATATCCAGGGCGTTTCCAACACCGGCGATGCCATGCCGTCGTTGCGCTACATGCGCATTCAGGCATTGCTGCCGTTGCTGATTCACAATGGCGAGCCACGTTCGACCCTGGTCATTGGCTTCGGCACCGGTATCACCGCCGGCGCCCTGCTGCGTTATCCCTCGCTGGAACACCGAGTGGTCGCCGAATTGCTGCCGGCCGTGATCCAGGCCGCGCCGTTGTTCAAAGGCAACTTCAACGCCGCCGCCGATCCCGGAGTCGATGTGCGTCTGCGCGACGGTCGTCAGGAACTGCTGCGCAGCGAACAGCGCTACGACCTGATCACCCTCGAACCACCGCCGCCGTCTGCCGCCGGGGTGGTCAATCTGTATTCGCGGGACTTTTACCAGCTGGCGGCCAAACGTCTGGAGAAACACGGCCTGGTCGCCCAATGGCTGCCGTTGCCCACGCAAAACATCGACGACTCGCGTTCACTGGTGCGCAGCTTCCTCGATGTCTTCCCCTACGCCACGCTGTGGACCAGCGAGTTCCATGAAATGCTGCTGGTGGGTTCCCTCGAATCGATCGAACTGGACGCCGCCCGCATCAGCGCGCGCTTCCAGCAAGAAACCGTGCGCAGCACCTTGCAAGATGTCGGTATCGGCTCGGCCGCCGCCTTGCTCGCAACCTGGGTCACCGACCGCGGCGGGTTGGAACGCTTCGCCGGGAATGCCCCACCAGTGACCGACGACCAACCGCACATCGAATACGCACCCTGGGTCCGCTCCAGGGAAATCAGCCGGGTGCTACCGGCTCTGCTCGACCTGTATCAACCGCCGGGATTGCTCAATGCCGACACGACCTTCATCGAGCGCATGAACATCCACCAGCAACGCCTGATGCAGTTCTACCGCGCCAGCCTGCACGCCTACGATGGCGATCGGGCGGCCTGGGGCCGGGACATTCGCGAAGTGATGCGCGGGGATGGGGGGAATCCGTATTACCGGTGGTTTGTCGGGGATTAAGGTTGAATCAGTCAGTTTTTTGTTGACCGATAAATCGCCATCGCGAGCAAGCTCGCTCCCACAGTTGAACTTGGTCAGCCTCGGGGTTGAGGCTGACACAAAACTCTGTGGGAGCGAGCCTGCTCGCGATGGGGCCTCCAATTCAACAACTGACTAACGGCCCTACTTCGACTTTAGCTTCAAATAAGACTGATGCATATCCGATGCCCAGCCATCGATGACATTTTTCACATCGTCGGCCTTCATCACCTGTGATTCGCTTGCCAGCGGTTTGCCGGTGCCTTTGCGCACTACCTGCGCTACGACCTTGTTGTTGCCGCCATCGAGGAACACCGCTTCGGTGCCCAGATTGGTTTCCTGGTCACGAATGCCGGTCGCCGTGCTGACCGCGGCGGCCACCAGAGCAATCGGGATCACTTCATAGGGCTTCAGGCCTTCGGTCTTGCTGCTGACGGCGGTGATCGCCGCACGCACCACCATCACACCCGGGCCAGGACCGCTGGCCAGGGGCAATGATTTACTGATCTCACGTTTGAGCGCCTGATCGTAATAGCTGGTAATTCCGGACAAAGTGCTTTGCGGGATTTTCACCGTCGGTTGCGGCTTGGGATAGAACTGAGTCGGCTCGACGTAGACGCTGGTGTATTGGTTGAGGTTGAGTTTCGGATCGATCCAGCGCATCACCTCAACGCCTGAAGGGGACTTTTCCTCTCTGAGCTGACTGTAATCCTTGATAAACCCCGAATACTCGTCAGGCTGGGGCACTTTGCTGGAACAGCCCACTACCCCGATAGAGGCAATGCACAGCGTGCTCATCATTAGCGCAAGCTTCATTCTGTAACTCCTGTCAGATGGCCGACAACGGTAGTGGGTACCGAAGTTAGGTATAGCCAAAACTGAGGAAATTGTTATTACAAAAGCCGAATACTCATCCATGGCTGTAGGCAATTTCACCAAGGTCATTTGACAGGCAACCCCCCATGGAGCAAAGCTGCGAAGAGTTTAAACGCGCACCTTACAGGTCAACGCATCCGGACTATGGAAGTCGTAATGCCGACGTATAAAAACAAAGCTGCAACACCCCGACCTGATTCGCGTCCTTCCCTGATTACCCGTTATCTGTTCCCCACCCTCGCCGCCGTGTTGCTACTGGTCGCAGCCGGGCTGTGGTGGTTTGTGCATAACAGCAAACCGATGCCACTGGCCCATGCACCTGTCAGCGCGCCGGCAGTACAGCCAGTAAAGCCAATAGCCGCACCTGCGCCACCGGCAAGCATGGTCGATGAGCAGCAATGCCAGGGTTGCCACAGTGCTCAGGCAAAAGACTGGCAAGGCTCCCACCATCAGCTGGCAATGCAGACAGCCAATGGGAACACCGTGCTGGCCGATTTCAATGGCGTGACCTTCAAGAACGAGAATGAGACCAGCCGTTTCTTCCGTAAAGATGACAGCTTCTGGGTCAACACCGCCGGCGCCGACGGCAAGAATGCCGACTTCAAAGTCGCCTACACCTTCGGCATCGCGCCGTTGCAGCAATACCTGATCGAAGTCGGCGAGGGACGCTTGCAAGCCTTGGGCGTGGCCTGGGATACCGAGAAACATCGCTGGTTTCACCTGTATCCCGGCCAAGGCGTGAATTTCAAGAACCCGCTGCACTGGAGCAAACCCAGCCAGAACGCCAACTTCATGTGCATCGAGTGCCATACCACCGGTTTCCAGCGCAACTTTGACGCCGCCAGCAACACTTTCGCCAGCCAATGGAACAGCCTCGGCGTCGGCTGCCAGGCCTGCCACGGCCCGGCATCGAACCATCTCGAATGGGCGGCGAAAAAAGGTGACCTGATTCATGCCGGTTTTGCCGTCGACCTCAAAGCCAGGGACGCCACCACCGAGATCGAAACCTGTGCCCGCTGTCATGCCCGTCGCGCGCCATTGGACGACGGTTACACCGTCGGCAAACGCTTGATGGATGACTATCTGCCCAGCGTGCTGACCCGCGAACTGTACGCGCTGGACGGCAAGATCAAGGATGAAGTGTTTGAACACGGCTCCTTCGCGCAAAGCAAAATGTTCGACAAGGGGGTGCGCTGCAGCAACTGCCACAACCCCCACAGCACCGAACTGAAAGCCCCCGCCAACGGCGTTTGCCTGCAATGTCACAATACTGCCGGCAAAACCCCGGTCGAGGGAGTCGACGGCAAAGGCCTGCAAGCGAAAAATTATGACTCCCCCGAGCACCATCGGCATCAGGCCGGCCAACCGGGTTCCCAGTGCGTGGATTGCCATATGCCGGGCAAGTTCTACATGGGCAATGACTTCAGGCATGACCACAGCTTCAGCATCCCCAACCCCGAGCGGGCGAAGAAACTCGGCACCCCGGACGCCTGCCTGACCTGCCATCAAGGCAAGGCCGGCGACAAAGTTACCGAGCAATTCAAACTCTGGAACAGCAACCCGATCGCCCAAGCGCCCCGCTACGACGAAAGCCTGTGGTTGATTCGCGGGGGGCAGGCGGGGGCGGCGCAAGCCTTGTACGAGCAATTGCAGCGTAACAACCTGCCAGCTATCCAGCGCGCGACCTTGCTCGCCGAACTGCCGCTCTACCCCAGCGAACAGGCGTTGAAACTGGCCAGCAAGGATTTGAGCAACCCTGCACCCCAGGTACGCGACAGTGCCATCCGCGCAATCAGCGCTTTCCTGCCTGCGGCAGAACGCGCGCCGCTGCTGGCACCGCTGCTCAATGACCCGGTCCGCGCCGTGCGCATCGCCGCCGCCCGCGATCTGTTGAGCGCCGCCAATAGCGGTTTGGGCAGTGCTCAGGCCAGCTGGGATGCGGCCATCGCGGAATACGAAGCGGTGCAGTTGAGTCTGCTCGAACGGGCCGAAGCCAACCTCAATCTGGCGATGCTCTATCAAGCCAGTGGCCGCAGTGCCATGGTCGAAGCGCAGTTGCGCGCGGCGCTGCTGCGCGACCCGGACTTCTTCCCGGCGCTGGTGACCCTGGTGCAATGGCTCGAAGCCAATGGCCGCAACAAGGAAGCTCAGGACCTGCTGGCCAAAGCCCTGGGCGAACACCCTGATGCGGCGCTGCTGCAACACACCCAAGGGCTGGCCCTGATCCGCGCGGGCAAAGCTGCTCAAGCCATGCCCGCCTTGCGCAACGCCGCCCGCCTGGAACCGCAGAACGCCCAATTCGGCTACGTACTGGCGGTGGCCTTGCACGACAGCGGACAGATCGACGAAGCCTGCGCACAGCTGGAAAAAATGCTCAAGCTGCAACCGGCCAACCGCAATGCGCGCCTGTCACTGATCCAGTACTACCTGGAGAACGGCCAGGAACCCAAGGCCCAGATGTTGCTGCAAGGCTGGAAGCAAATGAATCCCGCAGACCCGGCGTTGAAATGACACTGAAAAGATCGCAGGCTCCTGCGCCCGCCGAATCCACCTGTGATGGATCGGCTGTAAGCCCTCCCCTGTGGGAGCGAGCCTGCTCGCGATGAACTTGAAGCCGACGCGTTTCGTCAGGAAGCACGCGTAATCGTTAACGACCATCGCGAGCAAGCTCGCTCCCACGGTGAACACTGTCTCCTGGAGCTGTAATTTTTTGATGATGGCCCAGCGCCATTAGTGATAAAGTGCACGCCGTCAAATCCAAGCCTGACAAAAAATAACAACGCGACCGCATGAAGCGGTCTCGGCCAATGACGGCACAGCATTTGACTCAAGGAAAACAATGAAAGCCCTTCGCAAAATGTTCACCGTTACTGCCCTTCTCTCCACGCTCCTGACTTCGGGTTGCGCCAGCATCGTCGGTGACAGTAAGTACCCGGTAAATGTCTCCAGCACACCCAGCGGCGCCAGCTTCAGCATCAAGAACAAAGACGGCATCGTGGTCCACAGTGGTTCCACCCCCAATAGCGTGACCCTGCCGTCGGGTCGCGGTTACTTCAAGGGCGAGGACTACACCATCACCTTCAAGAAGGACGGTTACGCCGACAGCACCGCGAAACTGGAATCCAGCATGAGCGGTTGGTATTGGGGCAATCTCGTGTTCGGCGGGCTGATCGGCATGTTGATCGTCGATCCCATGACCGGTGCCATGTACAAACTTCCGGAAGAAGCGAAGGCCAATCTCGGCAATCCACTTGCTGGCAAAGCACCGAAAGACCTGACCCTGCTGGAAATCGATCAGGTTCCGGAAAGCCTTCGCGCGGGGCTTGTACGAATTAACTGATTGCGCCAGGCACTTGTGGCGAGGGAGCTTGCTCCCGCTGGACGGCGAAGCCGTCCCAAAACCGGCCCCCACGTTTCAACAGACCGAACGCGTCAGCCGGATTGAGACTGCTTCACCCGAGTACGGATCAACTGCGCCACGGCCCTGAGCACGAAGGCCACGAAGGCGGGCATCGGACTTCGGCAATCGCCCCCAAAAATGCCCAGGAATGGCTGGATCGATGGCTGCACTGGAGCGCTAGCGCATGGCTTCCCAGGGCTCGCCGATTACCAGTGCGATTTTCGGCCCACTGGCGCAAAGGCGTATCGCCGTCAACACCAGCAGTGCGACAACGGCCAGCCCGATCCCGCCACGTTGCCCGCCGAGATGCGCGAGACCGTTCATCGCACGCCCCGGCCTGAGGCGATATCCAGAATCGCCTGTTCGATCCGCTGGCGATCAGGGTGCTGCCGCAGTTCATCAACCCTCGCCGCGGCCTTGACCATGAAGGCATGCGTTGATGAATATCGGACAGCTTGGCAATGGGGTCGTCAAAGCGCAGGGTCATGGCTTTACCCATGGCGGGGCAAGTGCCAGCGTGATGAGGTAGCGCTCCTCTGTGGGACGCTTATCGTCCTTGAAACGATTAACCACCAGCATCACTTGATACTGGTTGCCCGCTTGCCAATAAGTTTTGCCGCCTTTGTTCACGTCGCGCAATCGGGCACGCCATTGCGGCGTGTCGGCGAACGATGGAAAGTCGGCCCGGGTTGGTGTCCAGCCCCCATTGCGCCATTGCTCCTGCAAATCCAGCACGACCTTGAGCGTATCGTCGAGTAACAGCGGCTCGATTTGCGGGGACATGCGTACACCGTCGATTAACTCACCGCTATTGAAACTAACCGTGAAGAAACGGGCCAATGGGGTCACGAACCCGTATTGAGGGTCTGTGAAGCGAAGGCGGGCATCGGACTTGGGAATATTGAACCAAAAGTGCCCAGGAATGGCCGGGTCAATGGTAGCGCTGGAGCGCTGACGCATGGTCTCCCAAGGCTCGCCAATCACCAGCGCGATTTCCGGCTCACCGGCGCCAAGACGCACCGCCGCCAACAAAAGGAGTGCGACAACGGCCAGGCCGATCCCGCCACCTCGCCAGCCGAGATGCGCGAGCCAACTCATCGTACGCCCCGACCTGCGGCGATATCCTGAATCGCCTGTTCGATCCGGTGGCGATTGCCGTTTCGCAGCAGCTCGTCAAATTGCGCCGCCGCCCTGAGCACAAAGGCCATGCGCTGATGGATATCGGACAGGTCGGCCATGGGGTTGTTGCCAAAGCCAATAGTGCGTCCATCATCGACGCGGCGGCACTGGCTGGCCAGCGTCAATTCGATGGCTTCAGAGGCGCCGGACGGGAAGCCGATGACGTAGGAGACATGGTTACCGCGCAGCAACCATTCCAGTCCCCGGTGGTTATACATCGTCGGCTGCAGGATATTCCGCTGTTCGTGCGAGGCTAGATGCTCAACACTTTCGGCGATATTACCAACCTCAATGGCCTCGAAGGCTTGCAGGATTTCCTTGTAGTCATGACCGAACTTTAGCGTCTCCTGCTCGACCGGCCACAGCACCGGTTGCTGGTCATATCCATAGATGTTGCTACGTGAAGGCAGACAGGTTTCCAGCGCCCTCAACCCACGTTCTTGGTAAAAAACATGCAGCGGAAATATATCCAGAAACAGCGTGGTATTGCCCATGGCCAGCATCTCGTACACGTACTGGTACAGCTGCTGCACGGACGACAGCGATTTGTCGTCGCGCCTGAGGTCGATGCTCGGCACCGGGTTGTTGCGGTGGGCTTGCTCGTAGTCGCGTTGCTTTTGCTCGAAGTCCCGCAGTTTCGCCTGCCTGTCTCGCTCACTGCGGTTGAGCAAGCCAAAGAACCCTTTCCGGGCGCTATTCTTCAGGCGCTCTCCCGCCTCATATTCAGCCTGAATCTTATCGATCGAATCGGCGGCGTGCAGCAGGCCGCAACCGACCTGTTTCGAGGCAAAGGCTGCGAGGCCTGCCCATTGGAAGCGCTGATCCTCAAGCCACAACCCAGCGTAGGCGGCATTGATCGCGCGATTACGCGCCTTGGGGTCGGCGATCAGCGTGCCGCCCGGCGCCACGATGGCTTCGGCTCGTTGCTGGTACCCGCGCCAGAGGTTCTCGCAGATCAGCCCCGGCAGTTCGCTGAAGGTCGGTGTGCGCTGGCTCGGCGCCGGCGCAACACCGGAGGATCGCGGCCCGGTTGGCGAGGGACTTGTTGCAGCCGCAGCGGCGGGTTGAGCGGCGGCTCGGGCACGCGGCGCGGCGCCACCACCGTCGATCTCCTGACACCTGAGGGTCTGGTTGGCAATCAGCCGGGGCGGCGGGTCGCATTTGCAGCTGCAGAGGTCACCGTCCAGGGCGGCGTGGCGTCCATCCAGCAGGTCGACCAGGTGCGGGCCGTCGCAGACAATCTCTCCGGTGCTGTCGCATTCCGGGCAATAGACCTCATCGCCTTCGCGGGCCATGGCCAGACCATTGATCGTGCTGCACTGCCAGCCGGTGCGCACGGTACCGTCGACGGTGGTTTTAGCCCCGACGGTGATGTGATAACGCCTCATGCGGTCTATGTCCTTGTTTTATCTGCAGGGACGAACACGCTAGGTAAGGCGATGCGGGAGATAAATCAGACGTTTCTTTGTCTGGTGTAGGTCAATTCAGCAATCAGGCAGCCGATGGCCAGTGATTGGGGTCAAATGGTCTCACCGGCGCCTGAACAACGGCCGCGGTTCGATCACCGAGCGGCCGTACAACACGCTCATCCCGGCCAACCCCTTGAGCGCATCCTCTGCGGACTTGTCTTCGCGCACCGCAAAAGCATCGAAACCGCATTGGCGCATGTGGCTGAGCTGGTCGCGCAGGACATCGCCAACCGCCCGCAACTCACCCTGCCAGCCGAAGCGCGTACGCAGCAGATAAGCCTGGCTGTAGGCGCGTCCGTCGCGAAAGCTTGGGAAATCCAGGGCAATCAGCGGCAACAGATTCAACCACGGCTTGAGGCTTTCCACTTCGTCGTCCGGGCCTAACCAGACCGCGTCCCGGGCTGGGGCGTGGTCGATTCGGCGGCTCAGCCATAGCCCCAGCGGCAGGATCAGCGGTCCCTCGGGCAGGTCGGCGTCCACTTCCCTGACCAGGGTCCAGGCATCGTCGTTGACCACCAGTGGCACACCCTCTTGCAAACGCAGCAGATTGTTCATGCCGACACCTCCAGCAACTTCGGATAAACCTCTTCCTTGAACGGCTCCAGGCCGATGCGTTGCAAGGTGTCGACGAACAGTTCTTCACTCTCGCGGTAACGGACAAAGGTGGCGATGATGCGCTCGATCACCTCCGGCACCTCGGCAGCGCTGAACGATGGGCCGATGACCTTTCCCAATGCGCTGTTCTTGCCCTGGGAACCGCCGAGGGTGATCTGGTACCACTCGCTGCCGTTTTTATCGACGCCAAGGATGCCGATATTGCCGATGTGATGATGGCCGCAGGCATTCATGCAGCCGGAGATGTTCAGGCTGATTTCCCCCAGGTCGTGCAGGTAATCCAGATCGTCGAAACTCGCCTGGATCGCCTGGGCGATGGGGATCGACTTGGCGTTGGCCAGGGCGCAGAAGTCACCGCCGGGGCAAGCGATGATGTCGGTCAGCAAGCCGATATTGGCGCAGCCCAGGCCCTGTTCACTGGCCAGGCACCAGAGCGCATGGAGGTCGGCCTTGGGCACATCCGGCAGGACGATGTTCTGTTCATGGGCGATGCGGATTTCGCCAAAGCCGAACTGCTCGGACCAGTCGGCAACGGCTTCCATTTGTTCCGCGGTGACGTCGCCCGGTGGAGAGCTGATGCCAGGTTTGGTCGACAACACCACACTGCTGTAGCCCGGTATTTTATGCGGCTGTACGTTGCGCGAAACCCAGCGGGCGAACGCCGGGTTTTCGCTCAGACGGGTGCCGAAGTCCAGATCGGCATCTGCCAGGCTGCGATAAGCCGGTGGCACGAAAGCACTGGCCACACGCTCGTACTCGAGGTCGGTCAACTGTGCCGGCCCGTCCTTGAGGTATTGCCACTCCTCTTCGACTTCCCTGGCAAAAGCTTCAATGCCCAGAGCCTTGACCAGAATCTTGATCCGCGCCTTGTACTTGTTGTCCCGCCGACCATGGCGGTTGTAGACCCGCAACACGGCCTCGACATAGGACAGCAGGTGCTGCCAGGGCAAGCCTTGGCGAATCTGCAAACCGAGGATCGGTGTGCGCCCCAGACCACCACCGACTATCACTCGCAACAGCATTTGGCCGCTGGTGTCGCGGTAAAGGTAAAGACCGATGTCATGCATCATGATCGCCGCCCGATCCTGTTCCGCCGAACAGATGGCGATCTTGAATTTACGCGGCAGGAAGAGAAATTCCGGGTTGACGGTAGACCACTGCCGCAGAATCTCCGCCAGGGGCCGCGGGTCCAGCAACTCATCGGCGGCGACCCCGGCAAAGGCTTCGGTGGTGATGTTGCGCACGCAGTTGCCGGAGGTCTGGATCGCGTGCATTTCCACTTCGGCCAGGCGTTCGAGGATCTCCGGCACCTGGGCCAGTTCGATCCAGTTGAACTGCATGTTCTGCCGGGTAGTGAAGTGACCGTAGCCGCGATCGTAATCCCGGGCGACGCTCGCCAAAGTACGCATCTGCCGGGCGCCGAGGGTGCCGTAAGGGATCGCGACCCGCAGCATGTAGGCGTGTTTTTGCATGTACAGGCCGTTCTGCAGACGCAGCGGGAGGAATTCTTCCTCGCTCAACTCACCGCCCATGAAACGCTCGACCTGATCGCGAAACTGCGCGACCCGCTCAAAGACCAGGGCACGGTCATAGTCATCGTAGTGGTACATGTCGCTACCTCATCATCAGGGCTGACCGCGCTCTATCGGCTGGTTCCGGGAAGGCGACTATGCACCTGCGGCTCAGCACCTTACAGATTCAGGTAATGACAAAAAAACCATATCAGCGCCCGTCCGAGCGCTACTGGCTGGCCATTTAATCTGATCCGCATTAATGCAGTTTTTCTGAGTCTGTTTTGTTTCTCCCATGCTTTCTACAGTTCACAGCATGCCAGACCGGGTGGCCTGGCAAGACTTTGCAACCGTGGAAGAATTGACCATGAGCACAGCAGCAATCGGACAGGCCTATAACTACAAGGTGGTCCGCCAATTCGTCGTGGCAACAGTGGTATGGGGCATTATCGGCATGGCGATGGGCGTGTGGATCGCCTCGCAATTGGTCTGGCCGCAAATGAACCTGGACCTGCCGGGGACCACCTTCGGTCGCCTGCGTCCGCTGCACACCAGCCTGGTGATTTTCGGCTTTGCCGGCAGCGCCCAATTCGCCGCAAGTTACTACGCGGTGCAGCGCACCTGCCAGGTGCGCTTGTACTCCGACAAACTGGCGGCCTTCACCTTCTGGGGCTGGCAGTCGGTGATCACGATCATGCTGATCACCCTGCCGCTGGGCTACACCACTACCAAGGAATACGCCGAGATCGAATTCTCCGGCGCGGTGTGGATGACGGTGGTCTGGGTCGCCTACGCGATTGTGTTCTTCACCACCGTGGTGCAGCGCAAGACCAAGCATATCTATGTGGGCAACTGGTTCTTCGGCGCGTTCATCGTGGTGATCGCCATGCTGCACGTGGTCAACCACCTGTCGATCCCGGTGGACTGGTTCAAGTCCTATCCGGTGTATTCCGGCGCCACTGACGCCATGGTCCAGTGGTGGTACGGGCACAACGCAGTGGGTTTCTTCCTGACCACCGGTTTCCTCGGAATGATGTATTACTTCGTGCCGAAACAGGCCGGACGGCCGGTGTACTCCTACCGTTTGTCGATCGTGCACTTCTGGGCGCTGATCACCCTGTACATCTGGGCCGGCCCGCACCACTTGCACTACACCGCACTGCCGGACTGGGCGCAGTCCCTGGGCATGGCGATGTCCTTGATCCTGCTGGCACCGAGCTGGGGCGGCATGATCAACGGCATGATGACCCTCTCCGGGAGCTGGCATAAATTGCGCACCGACCCGATCCTGCGTTTTCTGGTGCTGTCCCTGGCGTTCTACGGCATGTCGACCTTCGAAGGGCCGATGATGGCCATCAAGACGGTCAATGCCCTCTCCCACTACACCGACTGGACCATCGGCCACGTGCATGCCGGCGCCCTGGGTTGGGTGGCGATGATCACCTTCGGTTCGCTGTACCACATGATCCCGAAAATCTTCGGCCGCGAGCAGATGCACAGCATCGCGCTGATCAACCTGCACTTCTGGCTGGCGACCATCGGCACCGTACTGTACATCGCCTCGTTGTGGGTCAACGGTATCACCCAGGGTCTGATGTGGCGGGCGATCAACGACGACGGCACCCTCACCTACTCCTTCGTCGAGGCCTTGCAAGCCAGCCATCCAGGCTTTGTGGTGCGCTTTGCCGGTGGCGTTATCTTCCTCGGTGGCATGCTGCTGATGGCCTACAACACCTGGCGCACGGTGCGGGTTTCGGACGTCGAGATGGCCGGGCGCGAAGCGCAGATTGCTTAGGCAAGGAGCTTGGGATGATCGAAATCGCACTGGATGTACTGGGCGTGGTGTGCCTGTATCTGTCGGTGGAGTATTGCTTGAGCAATCAGTCGACCGAGAGCCTCGACGATGCGAGCCTGATCCCGTTTGCCGACGACCCGGAGGTGGCGCGCCGGGTGGAATCGGCGACGGGCAAGAGCATCAGGGCGGTGGCACCTGAGGTGGTGAAGGATGGTTGGGGGAATGTGGAAATCTTGTAGGAGCGAGCTTGCTCGCGATGGACGTTAACGATAACGCGTGCTTTCTGAATAAACGCGCCGTCCTTGAGTCCTTCGCGAGCAAGCTCGCTCCTACATTACCGGGTGACTTACCCACGCTCGCGCGGAATCAGGCTCTGCAATTGCTGCGCCAGGAAATCCGCATCAAAAGCAAAGGTATCCGGGTCTTTCAGACCGTTGGTCTTGCGCCACTGCCAGTCGGTCGACGGCGGTTGGCACACCAGCGAGATGCTGCCATAACGGGCGGCCGTCAGGCCCATCACCGCCAGTGAGATCAAACCGCCAGCACCCATGACGTCGGGCACGAATTCCACCGGTTTACCGGCGATCTGAATCGTCAGTTTCTCGGTTCTGAAAGGTGAGGTTTCGACGACCACGCTCGGGCCGGAAGCGACATAAGCCTCGCGGCTCACTTCGAGCAGGTTCGGACTTTTCACTGGTTCCAGCCACTGTTCGATCTGATCGAACAGTTTGCCGATCCGTACCGCCCAATCGGCCGATTGGGTCTCGAACACCTGTTTCTTATGCGCTTCGCTTTCTGCGTAGTGGCGAAGCATCTCGCCCAGTTGCTTTACGTCGTCCATCGCGATGTTCCTTGGGTGAAGCATGACTGCAAGGTATTGATCATGGCAGATGCCGGCCAGCCGCGTATGACTAAAACCCGTTGGGTCTATGACCCGCCAGCGCAGGGTCTCAACCGAGGATGGAAATGATCGGCAATCACGGGCACTGTAGGCGGTCCACGGAGAATGTTTCCCTTCAGGACATTTTCCTCGATATAGAGTTGCCATCAACAGGAGAACAGCATGCGCACCATCGGCCTGATCGGCGGTATGAGCTGGGAGTCCAGCGCCGAGTATTACCGGATCATCAACCAGCTGGTGCGCGATCGCCTGGGACCGTTGCGGTCGGCGAAACTATTGATGTACAGCGTCGACTTCGGGCCCATCGAACAGGCCCAACATGCCGGACGCTGGGACGATGCGGCGCTGATTCTGGTGGACGCAGCCCAACGACTCGAAGCCGGCGGCGCCGAATGCGTGGTGCTCTGTACCAATACCATGCATTTGGTGGCCGAGCAGATTCAAGCGGCGATATCGGTACCTTTTTTGCACATTGCCGACCCCGCCGGACAAGCCGCAGTGGATGCCGGCGCCATGACCGTCGGCCTGCTCGGTACCGCGTTCACCATGGAGCAGGACTTTCTCAAGCAGCGCCTCGCCGCCCAAGGTTTGAACGTGTTGGTGCCCGAGGCCGCCGAGCGCGACGCCGTGCACCGGATCATTTACGACGAATTGTGTGTCGGGGTGATCAGTGACCGCTCGCGGGAAACCTACCAGCGGATCATCGAATCCCTGGCCGCACGCGGCGCCCAGGCAATCATCCTCGGTTGCACTGAAATCAGTCTGCTGATCAAACCCGAACACAGCCTGCTGCCACTGCTCGACACCACCGAGCTGCATGCCCGGGCCGCGGTGGCGTTTGCCTTGGGCGACTGACTCAGGAGCTCGAGCGCGTGCGCCGCAGGCGCGCCATGCTCAGTGCGTCGACCAGGCTGCCGTCACGAATGGCGTAGTCACGCAGCAGGCCTTCGGTGTCGAAGCCGAACTTGCGGTAGAGCCCGATGGCAGCTTCGTTGTCGGCGTATACCGACAGTTCGACCCGTTGCAAATTCATCCAGTTGTCGGCCACTTCCAGCGCCGCAGCGAGCAGTTTCGAGCCAATGCCCTTGCCTTGCCAGGCCACCGCGACTGCCATGCCGATATTGCCGCAATGGCTTCGGCGGATCCGCGAAAACTGCTCCAGGCCGCAATTGCCGATCACCGCGCCTTGATGCACGGCCACCAACTGCAACAGCCGCTCGTTCTCCGGGGCAATGCGTTTGCGCCAGACTTCGCTGGTCTGAAACGGCATTTGCAGCACCTGGCGGGCCACTGCCGGATCGTTGTAGAGCGTAGTGATGCCGTCGACGTGGGCTTCGCTGAAGCGTTCGATGGTAATGGTGGGATCGGTGACGGGCATGGTGGTTCGTCCTTGAAACTTCGAATGGACCGCCGAGTGTAGAACTGAATGCAGGGTGTGGCGAGAGGCCTCGGCTTGGGCGAGTCCATTCAATTACATGGCATTCGCCTACACCTGCGAAATTTGCGGACGTACGTGGTCGGCGTAGGAGCTGCCGCAGGCTGCGATCTTTTAGCGATTTGAAGACCGTCGAAGATCAAGATCAAAAGATCGCAGCCTGCGGCAGCTCCTACAGGGATCGCGTTGTACCTGAGCGAGCTTGCTCGCGATGGCGTCGGCTCAGTCACCATCAATCACTTGGCTGCTGCCGAAACCCCACCGCCAACCGATTCCAGCAATTGATAGTGGCCACCGCCACGGTCAGGTCGACCATCTCGCGCTCGCTGAACTCGGCCCGCAGCGCCGTGTATAGCTCGTCCGGTACATTGGAAGTCGACAGCAAGGTCACCGACTCACTCCAGGCCAGCGCGGCCTTTTCCCGTGCATTGAAAAACGGCGAGTCGCGCCACACGCTGATGGCGTACAAACGGCGCTCGGTTTCGCCCTGACGGCGGGCTTCGACGGAATGCATGTCGGTGCAGAACGAACATTGATTGAGCTGCGAGACACGAATCTTGATCAGCTCCAGCAACGGCTTTTCAATCGACAGACCAAAAGTCGCCGCCTCGAGCATGAGAATCCCCTTGAGGGCTTGCGGCGAGGCCGTGTAGTAATCCAGACGGGGTTCCATGGGCGTGACCTGTGGCTGACGTTCATTGACTCAAAGCCTACGACCCGAGGCGCCAACGCCCTATAGCCAATTGCCGGTTTTTTGCCGAGACCACCCAAACGCCGCGACCTACAACAAAAGCCTTGTTGCGAGTAACCTTGCACACGACCGACCGCCTTCAGGACTGCCCATGGAACTTCATGTCGTCATCAACGGCCGCAAGGACCTGGCCGAGCAGCTGTACCAGCAACTGCGCGGCGCCATCGAATCCGGCCGTCTTGCCGCCGGTGCCCAGCTGCCGCCCAGCCGCCTGCTGGCCGAGCAACTGGGGGTCTCGCGCAAGACAGTCTCCGACACCTACGCGCTGCTGACCTATGAAAACTTGCTGATCGGCAAGATCGGCCGTGGCACCTTCGTCAACGCGCGCGCCGCCAAGGCCGAGCGCAAGCAAAGTGCCGCGGACCTGGCCTGCGCGCAGAGCCTGGACAAGTGGCAGAATCTGCCGGCGACCCTGCGCCATCCCACCTTGGAAGGCACCCTGCGTTGCGAGTTCATCGGCGGCGCGACCACCCGCAATCAGTTCCCCCCGGAAGAATGGCGGCGCTGCACTCAGGATGCGCTACGCCGGATCGCCTTGAGCGCCGGCTTCTACAGCCAGCCCGAAGGCCTCCCAGCCTTGCGCAGCGCCATTGCCGGGCATATTGCGTTTTCCCGTGGAGTGGCCTGTCATGACGATGACATCGTGGTCTGCAACGGTGCGCAACAAGCCTTGGATCTGATCGCCCGGGTGGTGATCGAACCGGGCAGCCTCGTCGCGATGGAAGACCCCGGCTACACCCCGGCGCGGCTGTTGTTCACCGCCCAGGGTGCGACGGTAGTCGGGGTACCGGTAGACGCCGAAGGCATCCAGGTCGAGCTGATTCCCGACGGCACGCGACTGATCTACGTCACTCCATCGCACCAGTTCCCCCTCGGCATGCCGATGAGCCCGGCGCGGCGTGAAGCCTTGCTGGAACGGGCCCGAGCGCTCGGCGCGATAGTGATCGAAGACGACTACGACTGCGAATTCCGCTATGAGGGGCGGCCCACCGATTCCCTGCAAAGCATGGACACCCGTGGCGTGGTCGCCTACGTCGGGACCTTCTCGAAAACCCTGCTGCCGGAGTTGCGGCTCGGGTATGGGGTGTTGCCGCCGGCGATCCGCAGCGCGGTGATCAGGGCCAAGCAATTGACCGACTGCCACACCTCTACCCTGTCGCAATGGGCGCTGGCCAAGTTCATTTCCGAGGGTTATCTGCTCAAGCACATCCGCCGTTGCCATACGGTTTACGCCAGTCGCCGGGAGCACATTCTCAAGCGCCTGAATGGCGATCTTGCGCCCTGGTTCGAGGTCGTGCCGTCGATTGCCGGCTTCCACATGGCAGCGCTGTGCAAGGTGGCGGTGGACATCCCGTTGCTGATCGAGCTGGCGAAAAAAGTCGAAGTCGGGCTTTACCCCCTGGACGGCTTCTTCCACGACATGCCGGCCAAAAGCGGGCTGTTCATCGGTTTCGGGGCGATCGAGACCCTGGACATCGACCCGGCGCTGGACAAGGTCCGGGATATTCTCAAACAGATCGCCTGATTGGCTCAGTGGTTTTCCCGCTAATTGGATATTGGTGTTGAAAGAGTGCAGCCCTACTCTTCTCATCACGAACTCCCAAGCCAGCAACAGGAGAACTCGCCATGCACAGCAGTGCGATCAATACCGTCCGGATCCAGGCCGTCCAGGGCCGTTCAGATGAGCTTGGCCTGCACTTGGCGCGAATTGCCGAGGCGGTCCGTGAAGTCCCGGGCTGCCTCGACTACAGCGTGCAGCCATGCCCGGTCATTGCGGGCCGGTGGATCGTCAGCGGCCACTGGCAGTCCCGCCAATCCATGGAATCGCACTTCGCGCTGCCGGCGCTGCAAGGGTTTATCGATCTGATCGACAACGGTGTGGCCAGCCGTCTGGATTTCAATCACTGACTGTTCTTTCCCGATAATCACGCCTCCAACCACGCAAAGGTACCCCTCATGAACTTCGCGACTTCGATCTTCGCCGGTCTGGCGATGCTGGCCTCCCTCAATGCCTTCGCCCACGACCCGGTCTACGGCAAGGAAAAAATCAATATCCTGCAGGAACATGAACTGACCAACGCACCGGGCCAGAAAGCCATGATGCTCACCGTCGATTACGCCCCGGGCCAGGCCAGCGTGCCGCATATGCACCAGGGCTCGGCGATGGCCTATGTGCTGGAGGGTGAGGTCACCTCCCAGGTCAACGATGAAAAGGCGATCACCTACAAGGCCGGCGAATCCTGGTACGAAGCGGCCGGTTCCCGGCATCCGGTATCGGCCAACGCCAGCGCCACCAAACCGGCGAAGTTGCTGGTGTTCATATTGAAGGGTGAGAAGGATGAAGTGCTGACGCCATTGGAGAAGTAATCGCGGTGTATCCATTAAAAGATCGCAGCCTGCGGCAGCTACAGGATTTGTATACATTCGCAGTATCATGGGTGTGCGCGGTCGG
Source organism: Pseudomonas sp. LBUM1658 (assembly GCF_059716055.1). Classification (NCBI taxonomy): domain Bacteria; kingdom Pseudomonadati; phylum Pseudomonadota; class Gammaproteobacteria; order Pseudomonadales; family Pseudomonadaceae; genus Pseudomonas; species Pseudomonas sp. LBUM1658. Next base: position 2,946,044 of record NZ_CP166798.1, on the reverse strand, counting down.
TGTAGGAGCTGCCGCAGGCTGCGATCTTTCCGGCACCCCACCCAATCCAAACCATAGCAACAAAAAAAACCCCGCATCTTTCGATGCGGGGTTTTTTCATTCAGCACTCAATCAGGCAGTGGCAGCAACCGCCGTTTGACCGCTCTTCTCCCGGTCCGGCGTGGCAGCAACCACCGCTTGACCACTTAACGCCAGGTCCAGCAATTCGCGGTTGGCCACCGCATACATGGCGTAGTCAGTGCCGCTGGCGGCACGGATTTCCACCAGCATGGCGCGCCAGCGTTCGATCATGCCGTCGTGCAGCTCCATCCACAGCGCCAGGCGTGTTTCCACATCCTGGGTGCCGTCGCCCATTTGCAGAACCGAGATGGTGATCGCCCGCTGTTGCCAGTCGACGTCATCGCGGAACGCTTCACGAGCCAGCGCCTGCCAGTTGTTTTCCACCGGCAGCGCACTGATCTGTTGCAGGTACCAGGTAATGTCCAGCGCACTACCAACGGCGAAGTAGGCCTTGGCCACGTCCGCCGGGTTCTGACCGGTAACGTCCGAGGCTTCGATGACCGGCAGCAGGGTGTACAGGTGAGTCGTACCTGCAACCATGCGCGCCAGCAACTCCGGTACGCCGGCGGCGACATACGCCTGATACCGGGTCTGCCAGCCTTCGCGGGTCGGGCCTTCCAGCAGTTCGTCGAGCTTGAGACCCAACGCCGCCAGGTGCGGACCGAAGTGCGCGACGTCACGGGCAGCGTTCTGCTCGTTGCGACGGCTGCGCAGGAACCAGCGGGTCGCCCGACGGCCCAGACGCATCAGCTCATCCATCAGCTCCAGTTGTACGTCGGCCGAAACCTGGTAGTCCAGGGCTTCGATCTGACGGAACCAGTGCGGGAGGTGGAAGATGTCACGCACGATTACATAAGCACCGGCAACGTTCGCCGGGCTCATGCCAGTCGACTCTTTCAGGCGCTGGACGAAGGTGATGCCCATGTGGTTGACCAGATCGTTGGCGATCTGGGTGCTGACGATCTCGCGTTTCAGACGGTGACGACGCATGGCTTCGGCGAACTTGCTGACCAGGGTCGGCGGGAACGCGGTTTCCATGTCGCGGGTCAGGTACGCGTCATCCGGCACCTGGGAGTTGAGCAGCGCTTCCTTGAGATCGATCTTGCTGTAGGAGATCAATACCGACAGCTCGGCACGGGTCAGGCCATGGCCAGCCGCGATGCGCTCGTTGAGTTGCTCTTCCAGTGGCAGGAATTCGATGGCGCGATCCAGCTTGCCGCGGCCTTCGAGGTCGTTCATCAGACGCTTGTATTCGGCGATCCGCACGTAGGCACGGCGGGCCGCCAGGGACAGCGCCTGGGTCTGCTTGTAATTGTTACCGAGCACCAGGCTGCCGACTTCATCGGTCATGCTGCCGAGCAACTGGTTACGTTGCTTCTCGGTCATGTCGCCCGCCTGCACCACTTCGTTGAGCAGGATCTTGATGTTCACTTCGTGGTCGGAGCAGTCCACGCCACCGGCGTTGTCGATGAAGTCGGTGTTGGAACCGCCGCCATTGAGGCCGAATTCGACACGACCCAGTTGGGTCATGCCGAGGTTACCGCCCTCGCCCACCACCTTGCAGCGCAGCTCGTTGCCGTTGACGCGCAGTGCGTCGTTGGCCTTGTCGCCGACATCGGTGTGGCTTTCGGTGCTGGCCTTGACGTAAGTGCCGATGCCGCCGTTCCACAACAGATCCACCGGTGCCTTGAGCAAGGCGTTGAGCAGTTCGGTCGGGGTCAGCTTGTCGGCCTGGATGTCGAAGCGCTCTTGCATCTGCGGGGAAATCGCGATGCTTTTCGCGCTACGGGAGAAGATCCCGCCGCCTTCGGACATGATGCTGGTGTCGTAGTCGGACCAGGCCGAACGCGGCAGGTCGAACAGGCGCTGACGCTCGGCGAAGCTATTGGCAGGCTCCGGGTTCGGGTCGATGAAGATGTGCAGGTGGTTGAAGGCCGCGACCAGTTGCAGCTTGTCCGACATCAGCAAGCCGTTACCGAACACGTCACCGGCCATGTCGCCGACGCCGACTACCGTGATGCTGTCTTGCTGGACGTTGATCCCGCGTTCACGGAAATGGCGTTGTACGCCGACCCACGCGCCCTTGGCGGTGATGCCCATTTTCTTGTGGTCATAACCGGCCGAGCCGCCGGAAGCAAAGGCGTCACCGAGCCAGAAACCGTAGTCGATGGCAATGCCGTTGGCGATGTCGGAGAAGGTCGCAGTGCCCTTGTCCGCTGCCACCACCAGGTACGGGTCATCGTTGTCGTGACGAACCACGTTGGCCGGAGGCACCAGAGCGCCGTCTTTCAGGTTGTCGGTGATGTCCAGCAGGCCGGAAATGAAGATCCGGTAGCAGGCGATGCCTTCGGCCTGGATTTCATCGCGACCGCCACCCAGCGGCAGACGACGCGGCAGGAAGCCGCCCTTGGCGCCGACCGGGACGATCACCGAGTTTTTCACTTGCTGGGCTTTTACCAGGCCCAGCACTTCGGTGCGGTAATCCTCTTCACGATCGGACCAGCGCAGGCCACCACGCGCCACGTTACCGAAGCGCAGGTGCACGCCTTCGACCCGTGGCGAGTACACGAAGATTTCGAACTTCGGTACCGGCTTGGGCAGCTCTGGAATCAGGTGCGGGTTGAACTTGAAGCTGAAATAGGACTTGTTCTGACCGTTGGCGTCGGTCTGGTAGAAGTTGGTCCGCAGGGTGGCCTTGATCAGGTCCAGGTAGCGACGCAGGATGCGGTCTTCGTTCAGTACCTGAACGTCGTCCAGCGCGGAAAGGATCGCGTGTTCCAGGCGCAGTTGCTTGTCGTCGAGGTCGTCGCTGGTCAGTTTGCGGGCCAGGTAGAAACGGGTCTTGAACAACCGGGTCAGCTCGCGAGCGATGTCGGTGTGGTTGTTCAGGGTGCTGGCGATGTAGCCAAGGTCGAAGCCCAGGCGAATCTGCTTCAGGTAACGGGCATAGGCACGCAGCAGCGCCACGTCGCGCCATGGCAGGCCAGCGGTCAGGACCAGACGGTTGAACCCGTCGTTCTCGGCCTCGCCACGCACGATATGGACGAAAGCGTCCTGCAGTGTGTCGTTGAGTTGCTGGATGTCGAGGTTCAGGCCTTCGGCGGCGGTGAACGCGAAGTCATGGATCCAGAACTCGCGGCCATGGACCTGGCGCAGGCGATACGGGAACTCTCCGAGCACGCGCAGACCGAGGTTTTCCAGGATCGGCAGGACGTCGGACAGTGCCAGCGGGGTATCGGCGTGATACAGCTTGCAGTGCAGCTCACGCTGACCAGAAACCTGACCGAGTGGCTGATAGAAGCTCATCACCAGCGGGTTGGTTTCGTTCAGGCTCAGCAAGTGCTGCATGTCGACCACGGCCGAATGCGCAGCGAAACGCTCGCGGTAACCAGCCGGGAAACCTTTCGGGAAGTCCGCCAGCACGTTGGTGCCGTGGGCTTCGCCGAAGCTTTCGATCACCAGGCTCGCGTAGTCGTCCTGCCAGCTGCGGCAGGCCTGCACCACTTCTTTTTCCAGCAACAGCGGGTCGATGTCCAGGCGGTTCTTCGGGTCGACCCGCAGAATCAGCTGTACACGAGCCAGCACGGACTCGGAGAAGAAGGTCCAGAACTCGCAATCGGAGGCTTTCAGGCGATCCATCAGCACTTGCTGGATCTTCTGCCGCACTTCGGTGGAGTAGATGTCGCGCGGCACATAGGCCAGGCAGTAGCAAAAGCGGCCGTACGGGTCCTTGCGCAGGAACACGCGAATCTTGTTGCGTTCCTGGATCTGCACGATCGACATAACGGTGGTGAACAGCTCGTCGACCGGAGTCTGGAACAGATCGTCACGGGGCAGTACTTCGAGCACCTGCGCCAGTTCCTTGCCCAGGTGAGCCTTGGGCTGGAAGCCGGAACGCTGTTCGATGACCTCGACCTTGCGGCGGATGTAAGGAATGACCCGCACGCTTTCGCCATACACCGACGAGGTGTACAAGCCCATGAAGCGGCATTCCTTGGTGACGTTGCCGTTTGCGTCGATCTGGCGGATCGACACGTAATCCGGGTAAGCCGGACGGTGTACACGGCTTGGATGTGCGGCCTTGGCGAACGACAGCGGTGTCGGCTCGCGCAGGTAGTTGACCGCGTAGTCTTCGATGCGCAGATCGTCGACAGTCAGGCCGGCGCGCAGCAGTTTGGTCAGGCCGAGGAAAGAACTCTGGTCATATTCGATATGACCGCCATTCTGGTCATCACAGACCACGAACTCTTCGTAACCGAGGAAGGTGAAGTGGTTGCCCACCAGCCACTCGAGGAAAGTCTTGATCTCGTGCTTTTCGTCGGCATCGATAGCGAACTGGCTATTGTCGATGCCTTCGATCAGTTCCTGGACCTTGGCTTTCATCGGTTCGAAATCGGTGACCGCGACGCGGACTTCACCGAGAACCTGCTCCAGTTCCTTGCTCAGGACATTCAGTTCGGCCGTATTGGCGCAACGGTCGATTTCCAGGTACATCAGGGACTCTTGCAGAATCCCCTCGCCCTGGGTGCCCTTGGGCAGGATTTCCAGCAGCTCGTTCTTGCTGCCGCGACGCACGCTCAGCACAGTGGTCTGCAGGGTGTGGATGCTGTAGCCGCGACGGTTCAGCTCGGTGCGTACCGAGTCCACCAGGAACGGCAGGTCATGGTGCAGCACTTCGACCGCGGTGTGGGTCGACTGCCAGCCGTGACGTTCGTAATCGGGGTTGTAGACGCGCACTTGCGGTTGCGCGTGATCGAAGCGCTCAAGTAGGCGCCACGCAGAAAGAGTACAGCCGGCGAGGTCGGACAACCGACGCTGGGTCAGCTCGTCCAGGGAAATGATGCCGAAGAATTGTTCAGCGAACAGCGCCACTTGTGGCAGTGCCTGTTCATTGATGTGCTGCGCCAGTGCCGCTTGCAGTTGGTGATGGAAGTCGGCTTTGCTGGCTGCGGTGAAGAACGACATCTGTAGTACTCCGCTTGGGCTTGTTATTGATGGAAGCGTCGCGTGCAAACCCCTTTCGGGGCAATCCGTCACCCTGTTCCTGATTCTCGGGCAGAGGAAACAGGATGACAGGTGGGTGAAGCTGGACGAGACACTCAGGTCACATTCACCTTCTTCGATGGGCATCTGCAAAAACGACTGTCGAACAGATCGACAATGCCTTTACAGGTATCCATCAGTTGCGCAGCTTAACGAGTGCGGCAAGGCCCGTGCTTGCGATGCTGCGACATATTCGGTCATCGGCACGTACCTCGCGTGCCGCGCATCGAACAACACTAGCAGTCGCGGAGGAAAACAGAGGTTTTATGGGGCGAATCCGCGCGCAGTGGTGTCGAAAATGACTGGCAGCCGACCAATTGTTCACAGCTGAGATCAATACGCGAGCTCAGGCCCATGACCGATTAGCAGACCACGGGCTAATGTAGGAGCGAGCTTGCTCGCGATGGACGTTAACGATAACGCGTGTTTTCTGAATAAACGCGCCGCTCTCGAGTCCATCGCGAGCAAGCTCGCTCCTACAATTTGGGCCCTGGGCGCTCCCTCGAGGTGGACGGTTGGCGATCGAGCCTGCCCGGGGCCAGGCTCGAAGCTGTCAATCATCATGAATTGCCTGAAATTTGCTCACGGTCGAACAGTCATAGCAGAGCATCTGCACCGAGACCTTATCCATCTTGACCTCGATATTGCTGGAGCCACACTCGCGGCAGAACAGATGCATGGGCTCAGCGAGGTCCGAGCCATAAGCAGCAGCGGAAAAAAACCGCGGCACCAACTCATCGCGCCAATAGATCCCGGGGGACTTGGAAAATCCTGCCCCGCTGTCCTTGAGTACCAGGTCATACAACAACCGATGCAACGCGGATTGCGGGACACGGGAATCCCGATAGGCGCCCTTCCTCCAATGTCTGGTCAGCGCGTCTTGCGCCGTACCCAGCATATTGTTTGGAATGGTATTGGCGGCATGGAATCGGCCTTTGGACTTACCAGTGGCATAAAAATGCGCAGCGTTTTTTACAGCCAGCCTGGCGAAATAGTAAATCTCACTCACGGAAAAATCCTGGAGCAACTGACCTACGACTGACTCAGCCCGGGCCTCTGCGTTAAAGATAAAATCAACTTCAGCGGCCAGCACGTGAATGTACTGAATAGACTCTTGCCTAGCCAAATCGAATATCAGGGAATACAGTTCACTTTTCCAGGCGGGTTGAATCACCCCGACCAACTCTTCATACAGCGCCAGATAAAGCGATTGACGCGAACTTCGCTCGGAATCCGAAAGGGTCACATTCGTCAGCCAACGCACTTTTGAATAGTCAAGGATTTTATAACCGGCTGCCGGATCAAACGCCTTGATATCCGAATCCGGATCCACCCTCAGCACACCGACCTTGTGAAGGCGCTTGAGAACCTCCTCCGAAGCCGCGTCACTGGGCGCCAGTCGTTCCGCTCTGGCGGCGGAATCGAGAGCCTCGAGCGGCTCGCTGCCAACCGACTTCCTTACATCAAGCATCGCCAGCAGCGACAATTTCTGAACGAAGCCGAGGCTGTCGTAGGGCACCGGCGGGCAAGGCGTTCCATACCTTTTCTTCAGTTCGTCGCGGTTCATCTGCGCTTGTGCTGCAAGCTTCCCTTGCAAGGCCTTGTAACACTCCACACAAGTACATGTGGTACGACGGCCGTAGTAATACCCGGCGGAAAAAACCTGATGCTCGCAGCGCAAGCATTTGAAGGGCGGCGCCGAGGTCGCGCTCGTGCCTTTCGCTCGTCGCTTGGTCCACATGGGGACATCGCAGTAAGGACACAGCAGGTCTTTACTGATAATGGGAGGTAACACTTTGAGCAAAGCCCGAGGCTCGATGGCGATATTGTATTCGGCAAGCAGATCGGCATTTTTCTCCCCTGCCAGATAACGCTCGTATAACGTTTCAATATCGGCTTCGCAAAGGTGTTTTATCTCCGGTGCCCACGTAAAATATTGTTCCATGAAAACCCGCTCCATACCGTCGAATCAGTCAAATACCACCTTAAATAAAATGAACACTACACATCAAAAAAACAATAACAAATTTGACAAAAACTCTTTTTTTCTTACGACCTTACTGCCCCCTACAACACCCTCGGAAACACCCTAAAACAATTGAGTAAAATGCCTTCAGCAATATCCTACACAATCATTTATCCATTGTTTTTTCTCTCGATATCAGCGGCTACGTAAATAGAAGGTTTGACGATTCATGAACGCAAGCCAGCAGAAAATCCTTCGGGCTGGCAGAATTGCACTTTGTCAGCCTTCACCGCGCTCAAACGCCAGGAACCTTCCCATGCAACTGACCACCGCCCACCTGATCGCCAACCCTTGCGATGACGAAGAAGACAACATGGCCATGCTCTGCTGCCACAGCGACAAGGGCGAGATGTTCCTGATGACCCGCTACCCGGACGAGGATGAAGTCGAGATCACCCTCGACGGCGAGCCTTCGACCCTGGATGGCTTGAAAGTCACTCTCAGCGCCGAGCGCCTGTTGATCGAAATCGGCGCCGCCGATGCCGATGCCCTGAATGGCGACGACCATCTGGAAATCCACCACGGCACCGCGGCGTCGGACCTGCCCGAAGTTGAAGAGACCCTGCAAAACATCCTCAAAGGCACTGGCATCTATATCAGCCAGCTTGCCTGAGCCCTCGACCGACGGAGCCCGCCATGCCCTCGCGCATTTTTCGGCGCCCATTGCCACATCATCGACCCCGACTATGCGCTGATCCCAAACCACGGCTACCTGCCCGAGTCGTTCAGCGTCGATGACTACCTGGCTCAGACCAGGCCACTTGGCATCGGGGGCGGCGCGGTGGTATCCGGGTCGTTCCAGGGCTTTGACCAAAGCTATCTGATTGCCGCCCTCAACCGACTAGATTCCCAGCGCCAACCCGCAGGTGTTGATGTTTGGCACTGATCTGCCGTCGACGCGAGCGCCGAGGGCGCTTGAAGTAGCGGACATTCAGTTGCTGATTGAGGCGCCGGGTGAAACCGGAGCCGAAATGGCGCTCGGGGCAATGCGCAAAAATTTTATGGCTTTGCCGCTTCGGCGCCCACAAGAGCACCATTCTTTCCCCCATGCAAAAAATATTTCAATTACACAAATCACCCTCCACAAATGCCGAAAAAACCCTTTCGCCTTTGGAATCTTTAATGCCGGGCGACTGATTTCGAGCCCAAATTAAAAACACTCACCTATGTATCACTCATTGTTAAACATGCTAACGGACTGATTCAGCAATAGAACTGCAAACCAATAAACGCCAAAGCAATAATCAAGATCTTACTCCTACGTCTCAGTAGGATTTTACCTACATCGATATAGGATGGATTCGCACCCCGCCGAATTGAACATGGTGAGTCGAACTGCTATCAATCCCGTGGTCCCTCAACACGTACTTCTCAGCGATTCAGCAATCATTGCCACAGCCACCTAAAAAAACTCACTCGCTAGCGAAGTAATTGGCCATGAGAAGATTTCTGACAAAAGCATGCGCTAAACACAAGCCACTTTTAGCCACAACGATTACATCAGTTATTGCGTTAAAAATTTTAACGATGGGGCCTCCCCTGATACTGGGCAAAATTGTTGACAACCTTACTTCCAGCAACATGATCGGCCTCACGTCATTAATAGTGCTGACCGGAGGATTTATTCTCGTCAGCTGTCTGCAGGCCGCCATCACTCCCCTTCAGATATTTTGTCTATCCAGGCTAGTCCAAAGGGTCATCATGGATGCGTCCATCGAGTGGACTGGAGCACTCATGCGCAAGGAGTTCCAACACTTCAGCTCATTACGAATCGGGCAGTTCATCAAATCAGTAGAACGAGGTATTACTGCGCACGAGCAATTATTGAGCTTCTTTGTAACAGTAGGCCTTCCAGTCTGCCTTGAATTCATTGTGATTGGCGGGGTGTTTTTTTATATGGGCGGCGCTGAAGTGTTCATCGCTATGGTGTTGGCCGGGAGCCTGTATCTGCTTGCGACTCATCGAATCATCAAATGGCGCAGAAAACACCTAGGGAAGGTCTGAAGTACCCACCGATTTTTGATGCCCTCTCTGTGAGAGGTTCAAAAAACGCTGATTCGGTCGAAAATCGGACCTTTCCACTCTTTAATTCATGATTTTTCCTCTAATCGCGCTGTTTCAGGGCGATTAGCCCGCATTACAGGCGCACCTCTCCTGCATTCAACAATCGTTTTCGCACCATCCACAGGTTCGACAAGGCGAACAACGTCGTCTGCTGAGCGATGTTTTTCGCCAGACCACGAAAGCGCACTTTCGTATAGCCAAACTGGCGCTTGATCACTCGAAACGGATGCTCAACCTTGGCTCTGACTTGCGCTTTCGCATACTCAATCCCGCGTAGCACGCTACCGATCACCGTGTCTTTGCCATGCTCTTTGTACGAACTGGGCCGGGCAGAAATCGACCAAATCATCTTGCGATCCTGATGTTCTGGGCGTTTCTGCACCCCGGTGTAACCGGCATCGCCACAGACGTGAACTTCTTCTCCGTGAAGCAATTGATCCACTTGTGTCACGTCCGCCACGTTGGCGGGAGTACCGACAACGCTATGAACCAAGCCCGAATCCGCATCAACGCCAATGTGGGATTTCATTCCAAAATAGTACTGATTTCCTTTCTTGGTCTGATGCATCTCGGGGTCGCGTTTCTTGTCTTTATTCTTGGTTGAGCTGGGTGCATGAATGATCGTCGCATCCACGATCGTTCCGTGACGCAACATCAATCCACGGTCACCCAGATAACCGTTGATAACCTGCAAAATCCCACCCGCCAGCTCATGTTTCTCCAGCAAGCGGCGGAAGTTGAGAATCGTGGTTTCGTCAGGAATTCGATCCAGATGCAGCCCTGCAAACTGGCGCAGGATCGTCGTTTCATACAGCGATTCTTCCATCGCCGGATCGCTGTAGCCGAACCAGTTCTGCATCAGATGAACCCGCAACATGGCCAGCAACGGATACGCCGGACGACCACCTTCACCCTTCGGATAATGCGGTTCGATCAAGGCAATCAAACCCTTCCAGGGCACGACTTGATCCATCTCGATCAGGAAGCGCTCGCGGCGGGTCTGCTTACGTTTACCGGCATACTCGGCATCGGCGAAGGACATCTGTTTCATCGGGGCTCAACCGTTCGATTCGTGTGAGATGGGTATTTCACCAGAGATGGAAGTCTTTTTCAGAGTTTCCCTAGACACTGTAAACGAGCAAGAGGATGAGCTAAGCGCGGTTTTATTCAGCACGCTACAGGCTGGCAAATCGATAAAGCTGGAAAACGCTCAGGAAAGCGCAACTCGACCGCTGAATCAGGCCTTCACGCGTTACGCCAATGCGGCTATCACGGTTGCAAGCTCGGCTGGAATGTTGAATGCGGCAAAAATCCTGTTCATCAGCCTTTCTACCGGTGCATTGTTGAGTTGGGGAGTAATGGACCAGCTGTCCGGCCAGCCCAGCATCAGCGTCGGCGAATTGGTCGCCATTTTCTCTATTGCGGGCAGCTTCCTGTTAAACATATCTGGATTATCGGAGGCATACCGGGTATTTGACCAGTTTTTAGCCGACCAACGTAGGCTGCAACACCTCCTTTCACTGCCTGATTTTGATGCCCCTCAACGGCAAACGAACATCTCATCCGGTGGAAAATCGACACTAACGCTAACGCCTTGCTCGATCACAGACAATCAGATGGAACGCGTCTCCATAAAGCAGGATGTGATCATTCACCAAGGAGAATCCATAGCCATCACAGGCCCAAGTGGAGCAGGAAAGTCGACCCTGCTGGAAGCCCTCGCCGGAGTTTACGATTGCGTACGCGGCCAGTTGGAACTCGATGGAATCGAGGTTTCCCGGTTGAGTGCCGAAGCGCATCTTGCCGCATTGCGTTACTGCCCTCAAATGCCGGTATTCCTGGAAGGTAACTTCAATCAGTCCGTTTTGTTTGGTCAGCCACCTTCGCAGAACCTTCAAGAGTCGATACGCCTCCTGCAGTTGGGCAATGTCGTAAGAAATCGAACCATTGCCGAAGGCGCATCCAATATTTCTGGCGGCGAAGCCAAGCGCTTGTCTCTGCTACGCCTGATCAACAAACCTGGACTTTTTAATTTTTTTGATGAGCCCAGCTCCTCCATAGAACCCAAACTTGCTACCCCTGTCTGGGATTTGCTATTTACCCATTTCGCTGGGCGCGGCCTGATCTGCGTTACCCATGATGTTGAACACCTTTCGCGCTTTGATCGTGTGATCGTCATGCAGAACGGTGCGATCGTAGATGAAGGCACATGGGCTGATTTGACCACTAGACCCTCCCTCACACCGCTCATAAAAGAAATGCAGGAGATCCGATAGTACGGTGCTACACCAAGGCGTTTGGTGTTTGGCAGCGAGCTGCCGTCGACCCGAGCAGCGTTTGAGGCGGCGGGTATTCAGTTGCTGATTGAGGCGCTGGGTGAAGCCGGAGCCGAAATGGCGCTCTGGGACAATGCGCAAGAATTTTATGGTTTCGGTGGCTGACATACCGCTTCGCGAGCAAGCTCACTCCTGGGGAGATGCCTACACCCGATCAATCACGGTGACACACGGTCGGCGGAGCTGGCGCAGCCTGCGATCTTCAGGCGGTTTCGGGGATGCCGAAGAGCAAGATCAAAAGATCGCAGCCTGCGGCAGCTCCTACAACGATGGCGCCCGCAAGAGCACCAACTCCCTTCCCCCCAGGCAAAAAAACCTTCAATTACAGAAATCCCCGCACAAATGCCGAAAAACCCCAGATCGCCGTTAGTCGCCACCCCCTGCTATGGATTAAAGTAACGCCCCCAGCCCTGGCGTTATTCGAACGTCTTTGCTCACCCTCTCCAGGAACAGTCATCGATGGAACATCGTGAAGCGCTGCTTGCGCTGCGAACCTTTCTTTCAACGCAGATTCTCGGCCAGGAAAAACTCATCGAGCGCTTGCTCATTGCCCTGCTCGCCGACGGTCACATGCTGGTCGAAGGGGCCCCCGGCCTGGCGAAGACCAAGGCCATCAAAGAGCTCGCCGAAGGCATCGAAGCGCAGTTCCATCGAATTCAGTTCACCCCTGACCTGCTCCCCGCCGACATCACCGGCACCGAGATCTATCGCCCGGAAACCGGCAGCTTCGTGTTCCAGCAAGGGCCGATTTTCCACAACCTGGTGCTGGCCGACGAGATCAACCGCGCCCCGGCCAAGGTCCAGTCGGCCTTGCTCGAGGCCATGGGCGAACGCCAGGTCAGCGTCGGTCGCAGCACCTACGAGCTGTCCCCGCTGTTTCTGGTGATGGCGACCCAGAACCCCATCGAGCAGGAAGGCACCTATCCACTGCCCGAAGCTCAGCTCGACCGCTTTCTGATGCACGTCAAGATCGGTTTCCCGGACGCCGCCGTCGAGCGGCGCATTCTGCAGCAGGCGCGCGGCGAAGCCCTGCATGGCGAGACCAAACCCGAGCGCCGCGTCAGCCAGCAGGCGATCTTCGCCGCGCGCAAGGAAATCCTCGGTTTGTACATGGCCGATGCCGTGGAGGAATACCTCGTGCAACTGGTCATGGCCACCCGCACCCCGGCCAAATTCGACCCGGAGATGGCCGAGTGGATCGCCTATGGTGCCAGCCCGCGCGGCTCGATTGCCCTCGATCGTTGCGCCCGGGCCCACGCCTGGCTGGCCGGCCGCGACTTCGTCAGCCCGGAGGACATCCAGGCGGTGCTGTTTGACGTGTTGCGTCACCGCATCATTCTGTCCTTCGAAGCCGAAGCCGCGGGCATCGATCAGGACCGGGTGGTCCAGCGGATTCTCGACGTCGTAGCCGTCGCTTGACCCCGATGAACGCCAACCTGGAACCCGGTATCCGCATCAGCCTCGCCGAGCTGATCGAGATGCGTCATCGCGTGCGCGAAGTGCAGCTGTTCTCCACGCCGAGCCAGCGCAGCCCGCTGATCGGCCTGCACCATTCGAAACTGCGCGGACGCGGGGTGGACTTCGACCAGGTGCGGGTCTACCAGGCTGGCGACGATGTGCGGACTATTGACTGGCGCGTCACTGCGCGGACCCAGGAACCCCATACCAAGCTGTTCCATGAAGAGCGCGAACGGCCGATCTTTATCATGGTGGAACAGAGCCATCGACTGTTTTTCAGCTCCGGCCTGATGTTCAAATCGGTACTCGCGGCCCAGGCCGCAGCCTTGATCGGCTGGGCGGCGCTGGGTCATAACGACCGGGTCGGCGGGCTGGTGTTCGGCGACAATGAGCACTACGAAATCAAGCCGCGACGCAGCAAACAGAGCCTGTTGCAACTGCTCAACCGCCTGGTGCGGGTCAACCAGTCGCTGCACAGCGAAATCGTACCGAACCGCGATGCCTTCGGTATTGCCCTGCGTCGTGCGCGGGAAGTGTTGCGACCAGGCAGCCTGGTGATCGTGATCTGCGATGAACGCGCCCTGGCCGATGGCGTCGAGCAACAACTGAGCCTGCTGTCACGGCATTGCGACCTGCTGTTGCTGCCGTTGTCCGACCCGTTGGACCATGCCCTGCCCGCCGCCGGCCTGCTGCGTTTCGCCGAGCGTGGCGCGCAGCTGGAACTGGACACGCTGAACTACGACTTGCGCCAGGCCTATCGCGCCCAGGGCGAAGCGCGCATTGCCCACTGGGAGTTGCTCGCGCAAAAACTGCGGGTGCCGTTGATGCCCTTGAGCACCCAGAGCGAGATGGTCGACCAGCTGCGCGATTACCTCAATCCGCAGCGTCCGGGGAAAACCCGATGAACAGCCTGGACCAACTGCAACCCTTGATCTCCCCGCCGCCGATTGGCTTCTGGCCGCCTGCGCCGGGATGGTGGCTGCTGTTGATCCTGCTGCCGCTGCTGGGTTTGGGCCTATGGCAATTGCGGCGTTTTTTACCGGGAAAACGCCCGCTGGTCCGCGCCGAACAACCCCTTGACCCATTGCGGGTGGCAGCTTTGGCCGAGCTGGCCCTGATGCCAAAACCCTACGACGGCGCGCCCGCAGGTGCCTGGTTGCAACAACTCAACGGGCTGCTCAAACGCCTGTGCCGCAACGATTACCCCTACAGCCAGAGCCACACCCTCAATGGCCGCAAATGGCTGGCGTTTCTCGACAACCGTTGCCCGGCTGCCGGCCTGACCCGCTGGATGGTGCTGGTCGAGGGCGCTTACAAACCCGAATGCAAACTCGATGACAAGGCCATCGCCGGCCTGACCCAAGCGGTCGACACCTGGATACGCAAGCATGTTTGAGTTCGCCTGGCCCTGGATCTTCGCCCTGCTGCCACTGCCTTGGCTGCTGCGGGTGCTGCTGCCGGCAGCCGACAGTGGCGAGCCGGCACTGAAAGTCAGCTTCCTCGCCGACCTCGAGGGCCTGGCCCGACGTCGCGCCCGGGCCAATTTGCCGGCCTGGCGCCAGCAGGCACCGTTTCTGCTGCTCTGGCTGCTGCTGTTGATCGCCGCCGCACGCCCGCAGTGGCTGGGCGAGCCCTTGCCGGTTGCCGCCAGTGGCCGCGACCTGCTGGTGGCAGTGGATGTGTCCGGCTCCATGGACTTTCCCGACATGCAGTGGCAAGACGAGGACGTCAGCCGCCTGACGCTGGTCAAGCATCTGCTGGGAGACTTTCTCGAAGGCCGCGAAGGCGATCGAGTCGGCTTGATCCTGTTCGGCAGCCAGGCTTATCTGCAGGCGCCGCTGACCTTTGACCGCCGTACCGTACGCATCTGGCTCGATGAAGCGCGGATTGGCATCGCCGGCAAGAACACCGCCATCGGCGACGCCATCGGCCTGGCCGTCAAGCGTCTGCGCCAACGTCCGGCACAAAGCCGGGTGCTGATTCTGGTCACCGACGGCGCGAACAATGGCGGCGAAATCAACCCGATCACCGCGGCGCGGCTGGCCTTCGAAGAAGGCGTGACCATCTACCCGATCGGCATCGGCGCCGACCCGGACAGCGGCACGCTGGGCTTTCTTGGACTCAACCCAAGTCTGGACCTCGACGAACCGGCCTTGAAGGAAATAGCCGAGGTCACTGGCGGGCACTACTTCCGTGCCCGCAATGGCGAAGAACTGCAAGCGATCAAGAAAACCCTCGACCAGCTTGAACCCGTCACGCAACAACCGACCCAGGCCCGCCCTGCCCAGGCGCTGTACCACTGGCCGTTGGCTGGAGCCTTGCTGCTGAGCATGCTGTTGGTGGTTCGCGAGCGCTGGCCGGACAACCCGCTGCAGCGTTTTTTCACCAGGGGGCACTTTCTGCAACAGCACCCTGACTGGCGCCAGCGGCTCAAACGCCTGCGACTGCGGAGGCGCCGATGATCGCCCTCTGGCCGCACTGGTTCCGTCCCTGGTGGTTGCTGCTGCTACCGCTGCTGGGCTGGCTGCTTTGGCAACTCTGGCACCGGAAAAAGCGCGCCGGCCGCTGGCAGATGATCCTGCCCCCGGCCTTTCACGCCGCCTTGCTCAGTGGAGGCAGCGGTCGCGAAAGCAAGTTGCCCTGGGTCGCCCTCGGACTGGCCTGGGTTCTGGCGGTTCTGGCCCTGCTCGGCCCGAGCTGGCAGCGGGTCGAACAGGCCAGCCAGAAGCCCGCCGACCCGCTGGTGGTGCTGCTGGAACTGACTCCGGAAATGCTCGCCACGGATGTTGCGCCGAACCGCCTGGAGCAAGCCCGGCGCAAGTTGCTGGACCTGCTGCAGCAGCGCAGCGATGCGCAGACCGCGATTATCGTCTACGCCGGCAGCGCTCACACCCTGGTGCCGTTGTCGGATGACCTGGCCACCAGCCACAACCTGCTGGAAGCGCTGAAACCCTCGATCATGCCAGAGGTCGGCCATCGCGCCGATCTGGCAGTGAAGAAAGCCCTGACCCTGCTCGAACGCGGCGCCCTCGGCCAGGGCCGAATACTGCTGATCGGCTCATCGCTTACCGAACAGGAACGCCAAGGGATCCGTCAGGCCCTCAGCGACCAGGCGCCGCAGCTATTGATACTCGGTATCGGTAGCCGCGAAGGTGCGCCGGTGGCTGAGGAAGACGGCAGTTTCCTCAAGGATGCCCAGGGCGCAATTCTCGTCTCGCGCCTGGACGGGCCCAGCCTCAAGGCCTTTGCCAACGAACTGGACGGGTTCTACCGCCAGGCACGACTGGACGATAGCGATCTGCGCGACCTTGGCCTGCTCGACGGCCCGCGCAGCGTGCGCAATGACGGCCAGACCCTGCGCCTGGATACCTGGGCCGATCAGGGCTACTGGCTGCTGCTGCCGTTGTTGCTGCTCGCTGCTTGTGCCGGGCGCCGGGGCTGGCTGTTTTGCCTGCCATTGCTGTTCATGCTGCCGCAACCGAGCTACGCCTTCGAATTCACTGATCTATGGCTGCGCCCGGATCAGCAGGGTCAGCACCTGCTCAAGCAAAAACGCCCCGCCGAAGCCGCCAAACACTTTGAAGACCCGCAATGGCAAGGCGTTGCGCTCTATGAAGCCGGAAATTACAGTGCTGCCGCTCAGCGCTTCGCCCAAGGCAGTGACGCCCACGCCCACTACAATCGTGGCAATGCCCTGGCCAAAAGCGCTGAACTGGAGGCCGCGCTGGATGCCTACGAACAGGCACTGGAGCGCCAACCGGATTTGCGCCCCGCGCTGAAGAATAAAGCCCTGGTGGAAAGCCTGCTGAAACAGCAACAACAAGCGGCGCAAGACCAGTCGGAAAAGACCGAGGACACTGACGCCGAGCCCGCCACACAAAACCCGCCAGCGGACGCAGCCACTCAACCCTCGACTGCTGACGAACAGAAAGACGGCACGCAGGCCCCCTCGTCGGACAGCGATCCGCAGGCACCCGGCACACCAAAACCGGGCAAAAACGAAGTACCGGGCAGCGACCTGGGGGACGAACAGACCACCACGCCACCCCTCAGGCCCGCCGAGGGCCGCATCGACAGCGAGCATCGGCAGGCACTGGAACAATGGCTGCGGCAGATCCCGGATGACCCGGGTGAACTGCTCAGGCGCAAATTCTGGTACGAACAGCAACAACATCAGGATCAGGGAAAAACTCGATGACCCGCTTCACCACTCTCTTGCTCGCACTCCTGCTCTGGACCTGTCAGGCCCAGGCTGCAGGGCTGATCGCCAGCGTGGATCGCAGCCGCCTGAACTCCGGCGAAACGGTCGAACTGACCCTCGAGTCCGACGATGTCACGCTGTTTGGCAAACCGGACCTGAGCCCGCTGGACACGCTGTTCGAAGTACGCGGCACCCGTCAGATCAACCAACTCAACACATTAAACGGTGAGAGCCACGCCACGACCCGCTGGATCATTACCCTGCTGCCCAGACATAGCGGCACCGTGGAGATCCCGCCGTTGCAATTGGGCGATATCAAAAGCCAGGCGATCAGCCTGCAAGTGCTCGAAAGCCAAAGTCAGGACAGCGTGACCAAGCTGGCACCGGTGTTCATCGATTCCAGCCTCGACCAGGACAACGTCTACGTGCAGGCCCAGGCGGTCCTGACCCTGCGTATCTATCACTCGGTGTCGCTGTATGACGACAGCAGCCTGACGCCCTTGCAGATTGCCGATGCGCGTATCGAACAGCTGGGCGAGTCGCGCACCTACGAAAAAGTCATCAACGGCCTGCGCCATGGCGTGATCGAACAGCGCTACGCGATCTATCCGCAACACAGCGGCGAGCTGAAAATCCCGCCACAGATGTTCAGCGCCACCCTGGTCGACTCTCAACCGCTCCAGGAATCGACACCTTTCAGCCCGAAACAGGGCAAGCTGATGCGCGTCAGCTCCGCCGAGATTCCGCTGACGGTCAAGGCCAAACCCGCCGACTACCCGGCCGACATACCCTGGTTGCCGGCACGCAGCCTGGGCCTGAGCGAAAGCTGGAGCCCGGAACCGGATCAAAGCCAGGTCGGTGACTCCCTGACCCGCAGCCTGACCCTCAAGGCCGAAGGGCTGTCCAGCTCACAACTGCCACCGCTGCCCGCCACCGACGTCAACGGCTTGCGCCGGTATCCGGATCAGCCGGTGCTGAGCAACCAGGACAGCGACCGCGGGCTGATCGGCAGTCGCGAAGAGCGCGAAGCCCTGGTGCCCAATCGCAGCGGCCCGATCGAGCTGCCGGCGGTGGAAGTGGTCTGGTGGAACACCTTTGAGGATCACCTGGAACGCAGCAGCCTGCCGGCCCGGACCCTGCAAGTCGCGAACAACCCGAACCTGATGGTCGACACCCCCGCCGGCAGCACGCCAGCGACTTCGGCCGTTGGCAATGCCCGTCTCTGGCCTTGGCAGCTCAGCACCCTGATTCTGGCCTGCACCACCCTGCTCGGTTTCGGCCTGTGGTGGCGCGCCCGTTGGCAGCCGGCGATCCTGCGTGCCGCACAGACCGGCCCCAGCCCACGGACCCTGCTCGACGACCTCAAGCGCGCGAGCCTGGCCAACGACCCGCAAGCGACCCGCCAGGCCCTGGATGCCTGGGCCCGCCAGCAACCGGAAACCCTGGCCGACATGGCCGCACGTTATGTGCCGCTGTCCGATGCACTGGATGGCCTGAACGGCGCGCTCTACAGCGAAACCGGTCAACACTGGCAGGGCGAAGAACTGTGGCGGGTGATCCGCGCCATCCCGATCACCGAACGCGCCCAGGACCCGGCTGGCGACAGCAGCAGCCTGCCGCCGCTTTATCCGAAATAACCTTTTCAGGCCGAGCGCTCTCCCCTGTGGCGAGGGAGCTTGCTCCCGCTGGGGCGCGCAGCGGCCCCAAACCCGGCAATCGCGGTTTTTCAGATAGAACGCATCAGCCGGCTTTACGACTGCTTCGCAGCCGAGCGGGAGCAAGCTCCCTCGCCACAGGGGGGCCTCGGACAGCTTGAGAGGACCCACATCAACTACCCCCTCTCGATTTTTTGCCAGTAAACTCTCTGCCCTTTCGCCGCTATCATTTTCCCGCGGCCACACCTCATTTTTAAGCGGAGTACGTCTTGCGTCTGTTTCACACCTCCGACTGGCACCTTGGGCAAAACCTGCATGGCCAGGAACGCGATTTCGAACATACCTGCTTCCTCGACTGGCTGCTGCGGCAACTGGCCCAGCACACACCAGACGTGCTGCTGATCGCCGGCGATATCTTCGACACGGTCAACCCGCCGGTCAAAGCCCAGGAACGCCTTTACGACTTCATCGTCAGCGCCCACGAGCAGCAGCCATTGCTGACCATCGTGATGATCGCCGGCAACCACGATTCCGGCTCGCGGATCGAATTGCCCGCGCCCTTGATGCGGCGTTTGCGCGCCCATGCCTTGGGTCGGGTGTTGTGGCTCGATGACGGCCAGCTGGATGCCGAACGCCTGCTGATTCCCCTGCCCGACGCCAGCGGTGAAATTGCCGGCTGGTGCCTGGCGCTGCCGTTCCTGCGACCGGCCGAAGTCACCGGCGCGCATCTGGGTGACAATTACCTGCGCGGTATCGGCCAGGTCCATGAATGGCTGATCGCCGCGGCCAACGCCAAGCGCCAGCCGGGGCAGGCGCTGATCGCCATCAGCCACGCGCATATGGCCGGCGGTTCGGTTTCGGAAGACTCCGAGCGCAGCCTGATCATCGGCAACGCCGAGGCGCTGCCCGCCAGCCTGTTCGGCCCGAGCATCAGCTATGTCGCCCTCGGCCATTTGCACAAGCCGCAGAAGGTCAACGGTGAGGAACGCATTCGCTACAGCGGCTCGCCGATCCCGCTGTCGTTTTCCGAGATCGGCTACCAGCACCAGATTCTCGATATAGAACTCGAGGGTGAAACCCTGCTCAGTGTCGAACCCAGGTTGATCCCCCGCGCCGTCAACCTGCAGCGCCTGGGCCCCGCGCCGTTGGCCGAGGTCCTGGGCCAATTGGCTGAGCTGCCGAATATCGACCTGTTGGCCGATATCCAGCGCCAACCCTGGCTGGAAGTGCGGGTGCGCCTCGACGAGCCGCAGCCGGACCTGCGCCAGCAAGTGGAGACTGCGCTGCAAGGCAAGGCTGTGCGTCTGGTACGGATCGCCGCCGAATACGCTGGCAACGGCAGCCGCGAGGGTAGCGATGATGGCAAGCAGTTGATCGAACTGGACCAGCTGACTCCGCAGGAACTGTTCAGCCGCGCCTGGATAGAGAACTACGGCAGCGAGGTCGATGAACAGACCCTCAAGGACTTTGCCGTGCTGCTGCAAGACGTTCAGCTGGAGAGCGAACAACCATGAAGATCCTCGCGATCCGCCTGAAAAACCTCGCCTCCCTGGCCGGTCCGTTTGAACTCGACTTCACTGCCGAACCGCTGGCCAGCGCCGGTCTGTTCGCCATTACCGGGCCCACCGGCGCAGGCAAAAGCACCTTGCTCGATGCCTTGTGCCTGGCGTTGTTCGGCGCTGTGCCGCGGCTGAACAACACCGGGCGCGATGCCAAGGTTCCGGACGCCGACGGCGAAATCGGCACCGGCGACCCGCGCACCCTGCTGCGTCGCGGTACCGGCGAAGGTTATGCCGAAGTCGATTTCGTCGGCATTGACGGCCGCCGCTATCGTGCCCGCTGGGAAGCCAATCGCGCCCGAGACAAGGCCGGCGGCAAACTGCAAGCCAGTCGCCAGAGCCTGCGAGACATCGATCAGGACCAACTGCTCGCCAGTCAGAAAGGCGAGTACAAGTCCCAGCTCGAAGCGGCACTGGGCCTGAACTTCGAACAGTTCACCCGTGCCGTGATGCTGGCCCAGAGCGAGTTCAGCGCATTCCTCAAGGCTGACGACAACGACCGCAGCGAACTGTTGGAAAAGCTCACCGACACGGCGCTCTACACCCGTCTCGGTCGCCGGGCCTTCGAAAAGACCAAAGAAACCCGCGAAGCCCACAAGTTGTTGCAGGACCAGGCCACCGGGGTTACGCCGTTGTCAGCCGAAGCCCGGGCCGAGCTTGATGAGCGCTTCAATCAGGCTCAGCAACAACTCAAGACCCAGCAGGCGCAGCTCAAGCAGCTTGAGTTACAGCACACTTGGCTGAAGGACCTGCGCCAGTTACAGGACGAGCAACAGAGCGCTACCGAGCAACTGCACAACGCCCAGCAGCACTGGGACAGTCTGGCCGGCGAACGGTTGAAGTTGACCCGCCTGGAGCAACTGGCTCCGCAACGGCATCAGTTCGCCCGCAAGACCGACCTCTGCGCCCAGCTCACACCGCTGGCCGCGCAGATTCAGCAGCACACTCAGCAACAACAAGAACAGCAGGCGCGCCAGGCTCAACTCGAACACAGCCTGAGCAGCGCCCATACCGCGCTGACCGAGGCCCAGGGACAACACACCGCCAGTGCCCCGCTGCTGCGTCAGGCCTTTGAAGAGCAAAGCTCCCTCGCCCGTCTGGTCAAGGACGCCAGTCTCAGTGCCGATCTCAAACAACATGCGGAGCTGGCCTGCACCCAAGGCCAGAACAGCATTCAAGGCTTGCTCGACCAGCAACAGCAGGTCGCGTCACGCCTGGAGCGGATCGCCGGGCAGCTTGCGCAAAGCACTCATCTGGCGCCCCTGAGCGATGCCTGGAACGCCTACCGTGATCGCCTGCAACAGTTGATGCTGGTGGGTAATCGCCTGAACCAGGGCCAGGCCGAGTTGGCCACCCTGGAACAGAGCGCCAACCGCGCAGCCGAGGAACTGGCGGCACAGCGCCAGAGTCTTGAAGTCCTGTACAAAGAGGCCGGCGCCGAGCCCGAAGCGGTGGCTGAACAGATCCAGATCCTCGGCAGCCTGTTGCAAGACAACCGTAAGCAGCAGCGGGCCTTCGAAGAGCTGACGCGACTCTGGGTCAGCCAGCAGGAGCTGGACAAACGCGCCGCAGAACTCCAGCAACGGCAGCAGGCCGCGCAACAGGAGCGCGATCGTCTGACCCAGGACGGCGTGAAGACCAAGGCCGAACTGGCCGTCGCCGAACAGACCCTGACCGTCACCCGCGAACTGCTGGAGCGGCAACGCCTGGCCCGCAGCGAGAGCGTCGAAGAACTGCGCGCCCAGCTGCAGGACGAGCAACCGTGCCCGGTCTGTGGCAGCCTGGATCACCCTTATCATCAGCCTGAAGCGCTGCTGCAAAGCCTGGGCCGGCATGACGAAAGCGAACAGGCCAACGCGCAGAAAGCGGTGGACCTGCTCAAGGAAAAACTCACCGACCTGCGCGCCGAAGTCGGCGGTTTGATTGCTCAGCAAAAGGAACTGCTGCAACAGCAGGAACAACTGGTCGCCCAGCAACAGAGCCTGGCGCCAAGCCTTGCAGCCCACCCGCTGTCGACCCAGCTGCTGGCCCAGGACCAGGCCAGACGGGATGCCTGGCTCACGCAACAAAGCAGCCAGCTGAACCAGAGCATCACTCAGGACGAACAACGGCAAACCGCCCTGCTCACCTTGCAACAGGATGTCGCGCGGCTTCAGCAGCAACTGCGCAGCGCAGAAGCGGCGAGCCAGCAAGCGACCCAGCACCTGACCCACCAGCAACATGAGTTGAGCAGTGATCGTCAGCGTCTGGACCAAGAGCTGACGGCCTTCAGCACACTGCTCCCGGCCGACACGCTGGAGGCCTTGCGCAACGAGCCTGCCGCCACCTTCATGCAACTCGACCAGCAGATCGCCCAGCGTCTGGAACAACTCGACCAGCAGCGCGATGAACTCAACGAACAACAACAGCGTCAGCAGACGCTGGAGAAAGAACAGGATCGCCAGCAGACTCGCGCCCAGCAGCTGGAAATCGCCGGGCAGCAGTTCGCCGCCCTCGCCGAGCAGCAACAGACTTGCCAGCAAAAACTGACGCAATTGTTGGGCAAGCACCTCAACGCCGAGCAGTGGCAGCAGCAACTGGATCAGGCCGTCGAACAAGCCCGCAATGCCGAAGCGGCGGCCAATCAGGAACTGCAAGCCGTGCGCACGGGGCTGGTGCAGTTGGCCGCCGAACTCAAGGCGCAGCAAGAACGCTTGCTGGCACTGGAAACCGAAGATCGCGAGCTGACCGGCAAGATCGCCGACTGGCGTGCATTGCATCCAGAGCTGGACGACGGTGGCCTGGAAGATCTGCTGAGCGTCGACGACCAGCACGTCAGCGCATTGCGTCAACAGTTGCAGCAGAGCGAAAAAGCCATTGAACAGGCCAAGGTCTTGTTGCAGGAGCGGGATCAGCGCTTGCTCAGTCACCAGGCGCAACACAACGGCAACCTCGACGCCGAGCAGCTCGCAACGCAGCTGGCCGAGCTGCAAAGCCTGTTCACCGCCAGTGAACAGCGCTGCGCCGAACTGCGGGCCGAACAGGCCGAGGATCAGCGCCGGCAGAACGCCAATCAGGCCCTGGCGCAGCAGATTGCCGACGCTTACACCGAGTATCAGCGCTGGGCGCGTTTGAATGCCTTGATCGGCTCGGCCACCGGTGACACTTTCCGCAAGATCGCCCAGGCCTACAACCTTGACCTGCTGGTGCATCACGCCAACGCGCAACTGCGGCAGCTGGTTCGGCGCTACCGGCTCAAGCGCGGCGGCAGCATGCTCGGTTTATTGGTGATGGATACGGAAATGGGTGACGAGCTGCGCTCGGTGCATTCGTTGTCCGGCGGCGAGACCTTCCTGGTTTCCCTGGCCCTCGCCCTGGGCCTGGCATCTATGGCTTCCAGCACGCTGAAAATCGAATCGCTGTTTATCGATGAAGGGTTCGGCAGCCTCGATCCGGAGTCGTTGCAACTGGCGATGGACGCCCTCGACGGTCTGCAGGCGCAGGGACGCAAGGTCGCGGTGATTTCCCACGTGCAGGAAATGCACGAGCGGATCCCGGTGCAGATCCAGGTCCGGCGCCTGGGCAATGGCCTGAGTACCCTGGAGGTGAAATGAGCACGGCGACCCTCTACTCCTTCCGCCGCTGCCCGTACGCCATGCGCGCGCGCATGGCCCTGCGTTATAGCGGGGTGGCCGTGAACATTGTCGAGGTCAGCCTGAAAGCCAAGCCGGCCGAAATGCTCGCGCTGTCCAGCAAAGGCACAGTGCCGGTGCTGAGCGTTGATGGGCGGGTTGTCGACGAAAGCCTGGAGATCATGCATTGGGCGCTGGAACAAAACGATCCGCAGGACTGGCTGCTCAAGGACGACCCGGCAGCTCAGCAAGCGAGCGCCGCATTGATCGAAGAGAACGATCAGCTGTTCAAGGTGCATCTGGATCACTACAAATACGCCGATCGTTATCCAGAGCAGCCGATGGAACATTACCGTGGGCAAGGCGCCGGTTTTTTACAAAAACTCGATGGCCTGTTGCAGCAACATGACTATCTACTGGCTGATCACCCGAGCCTGGCGGACATCGCCCTGGCGCCGTTCGTGCGCCAGTTCGCCCATGTCGATCGGGACTGGTTCGCGCAGACGCCCTATCGGCATTTGCAGGCCTGGTTGCAGCGGTTTTTGGAGTCGGAGTTGTTTATCAGCGTAATGGCCAAGTAACGGCGATCTAGCGGTGAGCACACTTTATTGTGGTGAGGGGACTATTGTGGCGAGGGGGCTTGCCCCCGCTCGGCTGCGAAGCAGTCGTAGAATCTGTGAATGCGGTGTGCCAGACGAAATGTGATTGCAGATTTCAGGACCGCTTCGCGGCCCAACGGGGGCAAGCCCCCTCGCCACAAGTACTCTGTTTACTTCGAGGTCAAGCCACCCCCCACCGGGCAAACACTCTGCACATCTTCAATGCCGAGCAATCCACCTTGAACGGCCCGAAAAACTCAGCACTGCGCTTGATCGGCGGATTACCGACCAACAACCCCAAGGCCTTGGCGGTCTCGATGTTGTGGGCGATGCTGTGATTGCACTGGATGGCCCGCGCCAGCGAACCCGCCGAGCCCTGCCCCATCCCCAGCAATGAAAAGCCGTTGGTCAAGAACGCCATGAAGGCGACGACCCAGAGTTTGCCTCCTTTCATAACGCCGCCACCACCTCAGCCCGCGCCTGTTCAGCGGAGATACCCTGTGCGCGTTGTTCGAATTGAATGCCTGGGTGAGCGACCTGAATCGGTGGTTCGATAGAGTGCTGAATCTGGCCGGACAGCATGAACACAAGGACCAAAGTCGCGTACGCCGCAATGGCGATATAAGCACCGTACCTGACAGAAGAAAGAAGTTTGCTGGCCATGGGATTCTCCGTGGGCATGTTTCAGTGCCCACAGGATCGATCAAATGCCAAAGTATGAAAAACAACCGTCATTCATAGTCAATATCAGCTTTGTTGATCTTGAATCCGGCGTCTTTCAGTCCTGCAGCAAGCTCATCAAGCGCTCGCGCGCCGCATCCGGTTCGTCTGGAACGGGCTGTTCAGTCGACAGGACGGGGGTGGAATAGAGGAACAGAAGTACCACTGCCAGACGCATGACCATGCTTTCGATCCCTTGGAGATATGGAGTCAATAAATTAGCGTCAAATTTAAACACATGGCCATATGGCATTACCAAGGGAATTTGTCATGCCGGATGAATACTGTCGCAAACGGTTTATGCAGGAGCGACCTCACTCTGGGTGTCTGTCGGCAAATATTCGCCGATCAGAGCAAGTGATTTCGCTCCTGCATAAATGTTGTCGTGCGCAGGTTTCAGTGTTGGATCTTGTGATCCAGCGCCGCGTAGAAGTTGGCGCTTTGTTGCAGGTATTTTTGGGTGTAGGTATGGGTGCTGGATTTTTTCTCGCTGATCTCAACGTTGGCACTGGCTGGCAGAGCCACGGTGGCCGAGATAGCGGAAGCAGCGATGACGGAGAAGATATTGAAGTTCATGGCGGTAACCCTCGTGGATTCAGTTGGCTTGCTTGCCCGTGCGGGCCGTGAAGCAAACTTACGCGGGGAGGGTCGGCTCTTTGAAATGCTTTGTAACAGTAGCGAATATCAGCGTCATTGATAGAACTACACAGGCCCCGGCGTTCGGGGCCTGCGGCTTATTGACGCAGCAAGAACTTGATATCGCTGGGGGAATCGAACGGCAGCTTCTGTACGGTTTTGCCTAACAAACCGGTCTTAGCATCGCGCTCCATCACCACGATCTGGTTGCTTTTCTGGTTGCCGATCAACAGGAACTTGCCACTCGGATCGAGGCTGAACTCCCGTGGATGATCCCCTTCCACCGAACGTCGCTGGATTTCCTTGAGCTCACCGGTTGCAGGATCTATGGCAAACACCAGTAACTGATTGGCGGTGCCTCGGTTGCTGACGTAGAGGAACTTGCCGTCCGCCGAGGCATGCAACGCACCGGCGGCCTTCTGTTCCGCGGGTTGGTCGGGGGCCAGTTCAACTATTTGCCGCTGCACCAGCTTGCCGGCCTGATAAACGAATACCGCGACCTGCGCGCTCATTTCCAGGGTCAGCCAGGCATGCTTGCCATCTGCGCTGAACAACAGATGTCGCGGCCCGCTGCCCGGTGGCAACTGCACCGAGGCCGGGGTGGCAGCGGTCAATGGCTGCTCGGGATTGGCCTTGGGGTCGTAGCGATAGACAAAGATCCTGTCCGCCCCCAGGTCGCTGGAAAACACGTACTGGCCGTCCGGCGATGACACTGTCGAATGCACATGCGCCGACATCTGCCGCTCGGGATTGACCCGACTGGACGGATGACTGCTGATCTGTACCGGCGGCGCCAGTTTGCCATCGGCCGCCACAGGCAATACCGCGAGGCTGCCGCCTGGATCCGGCGCCACCGAGTAGTTACTGACGAACAGGTAGCGACCGTCAGCGCTCAGGCTCGAATGGGTCGGCTCATTGCCCAGAGACTGGACCTGATTGATCAGGCTCAGCTGTTGGGTCTTCGGGTCAATGGCAAAACTGCTGACACGGCCGACTGGATCAGCCTGGCCGGGACCGTTCTCGTTGACCACGAACAGCTGTCGTTGATCCCTGGACAGGGTCAACCAGGACGGGTTGGCGCTCTTCACCATCTGCAAGGGTTTGCCATCGAGCTGACCGGTGGCGCTGTCGAACTGCAGACGATAGAGCCCCTGGCTCTGCCCCTGGGTATAGGAGCCGACCAGCAGCTCATAGCTGTCGACCGCTGCTGCCTGTACAGATATCGCCGCGAGACTGCCAGCCATCAGCAATGGCCAGAAGTTATGCATCTTCATGCTCGTCATCCGTTTCGTCGCCGGCACTGATTGCGCTCATGCACACCAGTCGGTGTTCACCGGAATCACCGGTGATGGTCCAGCTTTGCAGGGTTTCATCGAAGGTCGCGGCCTGCACCTGGGCCATAGTGAAAACCCAGCGCTTGGCTGCCCGGCCGTCCATGCATTCGATGTGCAGTTGATCCTCTTCGTCGAGCGAAAAATCAAAGGCGTGCAGCCCGTCGATTTCCAGCATGTCGCAGTTTTCGAGGACGTTGAGCAAGGTGTCGGTAGCGGCAGTCATGGCGATCAATCATCAAGGGGAAAGCCGCAATGATAGCCCATCATCGAACTTCAAACCCTGGACCAATCGCCAAACACAAAACTGCAACCCGACCTGGATTTCCACAGCCGGATCGCCGACGCCACCCACAACGACCTGTTGGCCAACCTGTGCAACATGCTCTAGGTGGCCATTGCCGAAGCGTTGAAGCATTCCAACCGGCGGCCGAATCTGCATGAGCTGGCATTGCCGCGACACAAGGCGATCCTTACCGCCTTCGAAAATCGCGATGCCCTGGGCGCACGGCATGCGACGTTGGTGCAGCTGGACGATGCGCGTAATGCGTTGAGTGTGGTGTTGGGGCAGGATTTGTCGTAAAGCAAGATCAAAAGATCGCCGCCTTCGGCAGCTCCTACACCGACCGCGGACATCCGTAATTTTGCGGGTGTCCCTCCGCACGCCGACCGCGTACACCCGCAATTTTGCAGGTCTACAAAAATCCCCCTGTAGGAGCTGCCGCAGGCGGCGATCTTTTGATCTTGCTTTCAGCGAGTACAAAAAAGCCGCAACCTGAGTTGCGGCTTTGTTGTTTCACCTAACCCTTAATGAGCAAACAGCGAATTACCCTTCTGCCCGGCCAGTTTTTCCGGTTTGATCAGGAACCGCGCCAGCGCTGGCAGCAGCCATAGCGCGCCGAACATGTTCCACAGCAGCATGAAGGTCAGCATCAGACCCATATCGGCCTGGAACTTGATCGCCGAGAAGATCCAGGTCGCCACGCCGATGGCCAGGCACAGGCCGGTGAACAACACCGCTTTACCGGTGGATTTCAGCGTCTGGTAATAGGCCTCTTGCAGCGGCAGACCGGCGCGCAGGAAGCT
Organism: Pseudomonas sp. LBUM1658; assembly: GCF_059716055.1. NCBI lineage: Bacteria > Pseudomonadati > Pseudomonadota > Gammaproteobacteria > Pseudomonadales > Pseudomonadaceae > Pseudomonas > Pseudomonas sp. LBUM1658. Next base: position 2,917,659 of record NZ_CP166798.1, on the reverse strand, counting down.
TTCGAGGCGGCTATAGATGTAGATGCCGTAGTCGACACCGATCCCCACCCCCAATGCCACCACCGGCAAGGTCGCGACTTTCACGCCGATGCCCATGAAGGCCATCAGTGCGTTGCCGAGCACCGAGGTCAGTACCAGCGGCAGGACAATGCACAGGGTCGCCGCCCAGGAACGGAAGGTGATCATGCACATGGTCGCTACGCAGATGTACACCAGGATCAGGATGGTCAGTTCCGACTCCCTGATCACTTCGTTGGTGGCGGCTTCGATCCCGGCGTTACCCGCGGCGAGGATGAATTCCAGACCGTCCTTGTTGTTCTCCTTGGCAAACTCCTGCACCGCATGCACGGCACGGTCAAGGGTTGCGGCCTTGTGGTCGTTGAGAAACACCAGTACCGGTGCCAGCGAGCAACTGTTGTTGTACAGGCCATCGGCGCGAGCGATGGAGTTGTTCAGCACGTCCGGGTTGCGCGACAGGGTTTCCCACTTCAGGTTGCCTTCGTTCATGCCCTTGATCATCTGCTTGGAGACGGTCACCAGGGAGATGGCCGACTGCACGCCTTCGGTGTTCTGCATCTTCCACATCAGTTCGTCGATCGGCGCCATGGCTTCGTAGCGCGAGCAGCCTTCGGACTTGGTCTTGACCATCACTACCAGCACATCGGAGCTGGTGGAATAGTTGCTGATAATGAAGTTGTTATCCTGGTTGTAGCGCGAGTCCGGACGCAGTTCCGGCGCGCCTTGATCGAGATCGCCGATCTTCAGGTTCTGGCTGTACCAGAGGCCGCCACCAAAGGCTACCAGCGCCAGGGCGATCGACACCGGGGCGACTTTCGGGCTGGCGAAGTTCGACAGCAGGCGCCAGAACGGGTGCTCGCGTACTGCGTCTTTCTTGCTGCGCTCGATAGCGCGCCTGCTGATGCCGACGTAGGAAATCGCTACCGGCAACAGGATCAGGTTAGTGAACACGATCACTGCCACACCGATGGAAGCACCGATGGCCAGTTCACGGATTACCCCGATGTCGATGATCAGCAAGGTGATGAAGCCCACCGCATCCGCCAGAATCGCAATCATCCCCGGCAGGAACAGTTGCCGGAAGGTTCGCCGCGCCGCGGTCAGGGCGTTGTCGGCCTCACCCGACTGCAAGGCGATACCGTTGATCTTCTGCACGCCGTGGGAAATACCGATGGCGAAGATCAGGAACGGCACCAGCATCGAATAGGGATCCAGGCCGAAACCGATGGCATGCATCAGCCCAAGCTGCCAGACCACCGCCACCAGTGTGGTAATCAACACTGCGATGGTGCTGCGGATACACCAGGTGAACCAGTACAGCAGCACCAGGGTGATGACGAAGGCGATGCCGAAGAACATCACCACCATGATCAGGCCATCAATCAGGTCGCCGACTTTCTTGGCGAAACCGACGATATGGATCTGCACGTTGGGGTTTTGCGCTTCGAACTTGTTGCGGATCTTGTCTTCAAGCTCGTGGGAAAACTTCTGGTAGTCCAGCGCGAGCAACTTGCCCTGGTCTTCAGGGTCCGGGTAGGACTCCAGCAGCGGGATGTCGACGATGCTCGACTTGAAGTCGTTGGCCACCAGCCGACCGACCTGGCCGGACTTGAGCACGTTGTTGCGCAACTGATCGAGACTGTCGGCCGAACCGTTGTAGCTCTGGGGAATCACTTCACCACCGGCGAAGCCTTCCTCGGTCACTTCGGTCCAGCGAATACTGGGACTCCACAGTGACTTGAGGCCGGAACGGTCAACGCCGGAGATGTAGAACACCTCGTCGTTGATCTGCCGCAGGGTCTCCATGTACTCCTTGGAGAAAATGTCGCCATCGGTGGCTTCCACCGAAATCCGCACAGTGTTGCCAAGGTTGGCCAGGTCATTGCGGTGTTCGAGCATCTTCACGATGAAGGGGTGCTCGAGCGGGATCATTTTTTCGAAGCTGGTGGACGGCTTGATCAGCGTGGCCTGCCAGAACAGGAACACACTGACCAGCAGGCAGATGACGATCACTGCCGGGCGGTTGTTGAAAATCAGGCGTTCGAGAAACGTCGCCTTGTCTGTTTGATGACTGCTCATGGAAATCCCCCGCCTTCTTATTGTTTGCCCAGCTCAGCGCCGGTTGGCGTGGTAGCGCGAACGCCGCCCTGTCCTACCAGAATCAAGTTGCCATTGCCCGCTGCCGTGACCGCCGATAAGGAAATGCGGTCGGGCCGATTGAATACGCTGAAGGTCAAACCGTTGTCGCTGCTGCGCACCACGCTACCGCCGTTGCCGACGATGACCAGCGAGCCGTCGTCGAGCAGGGTCGCCCCAGACAGACCGAATTCCAGTGCGCCACGGACCGCCTTGAGTTCGACCGGCTCCCAGGTCGTGCCGAAGTCAGTGGAACGGAACAGATTGCCCCGCAGACCATAGGCCAATAACGTGCCGGACTCGGCGGTGCCGATTACCCCGAACAGCGAGCCCTGGTACGGGCCTTCGAGGCGCTCCCAGGTCTGCCCCCAATCGGCGGAACGGAACATGCTGCCCTGCTCGCCGACGATGAACAGACCGGAATCCTTGACCGCCGCGATGGCGTTGAGGTGGTATTGGTCTTCATTGTCCAGGCGTTCGCTGGCGGCTTGCCAGTTCTTGCCGCCGTCGCTGGTTTCCAGCAGTGCGCCATAAGCGCCTACGGCAAAGCCGTTGTTGCCATCCTTGAACCAGACGTCGAGCAATGGCGCTTCACGGGTCAAGTCTTCGTACTGCTTGGTCCAGGTTGCGCCGCCGTCTTCGCTGGCGAGGATCTGCGCGTCATGCCCGACCGCCCAGCCATGTTTGGCGTCGACAAAAAACACCGCCGTCAACAGCTGGCGGGTCGGTACTTTGGCCTGGGTCCAGGTCTTGCCCTGATCATCGGAATAGAGAATGTGACCGCGGTCCCCCACGGCCACCAGACGCGCGCCGGCCTGCACGACATCAAGCATCAGGCCTTTGGCGGACTTTGCGGACTCAATCGAATAGACAGTATCGACCGCCGCCGTGGCAGCGGCCTGGACGGGCGCCGACAGCACGGCAACGCCCAACAGCGAGAGCGCTGTAGCCAGCAACGCGATTCTGCGTAACGCCGGCGGGCGGCAAAAACCCACACCCATGACAGGCTCACTCATAGACCTTCCCCCATTATTATTGTTAGGTCGTTCAACCTTTCAGGGCGCCGTTCAGGGCAGTTCTTTCTGATTTGCCGTTTCGGATCGTTCTCCTGAAACCTGCAATCTAGAGCCCCTTCAGAAGCTTGCCTATCCTATCCAGCTTTGGAAAGCCCTGACAATCAATACGACGTTATCTTTTGTTAACCCGGGGCTTGGGAGTAGCGCCTGAATGGCGAGGTATTCGCTGGCTTGATGAATAAAGGTCATTAAATGGCCTTTATCAAAGAGGTGGGAGGCTGGATGGAGGTTTCGCGGTCCTCCGCGACATCATGGCTTTGCACAACCCCACTGTAGGAGCTGCCGCAGGCTGCGATCTTTTGATCTTCGCGGTTGTGGTGCCCGCAGAAAAGATCGCAGTCTTCGCCAGCTCCTACGCCAGGCTTTTGCTGACCACCTCGTACACATCACTGGAAAGCTCACCGGACGCAAGAATCCGCTCCAGCTCGCCCTTCATCAGCGCCTGACGAGCACTGTCGTACTTGCGCCAGCGAGTCAGGGGCGCCAGTTGCCGCGAAGCGATCTGCGGATTGAAGCCGTTGAGCTGGATCACCAGATCCGCCAGGAAGCGATAACCCGAGCCGTCCGCTGCGTGGAAGTTGATCAGGTTCTGCCCGGCAAAAGCACCGACCAGGGCACGGACCTTGTTCGGGTTCTTGATGTTGAATGCCGAATGCTGCATCAGCGCCTTCACCCGCTGCAAGCCACCTGGCAAACCGCTACCGGCCTGGACACTGAACCACTGGTCCATGACCAACGGGTTGTCCTTGAAGTTTTCCGCGAAGGTTGCCAGGGCCTTGGACTTCTGTTCATCGAATGGCGAATTGACCAGCACCGCCAGCGCAGTCAGGCGTTCGGTCATGTTGTCGCAAGCGTCGAACTGCTCCAGGGTTGCCGCCAGAACTTCCGGTTTGCCGCTGAGCATCAGGTAGGACAGCACAATGTTTTGCAGACTGCGCCGGGCAAAGTCCTCGGATTCAGCGATGTAAGGGGTGTTTTTCGACAGATCGCGATTGGCCTGATAACGCAGCCACAAGGCTTCGAACAAGCCATCGGCCAACTGCTTGCGAGCGAACTCGCGAGCGGCGTGGATCGCCTCCACATCGGCCACTTCGCTGATTTCGGTGAGGTAGGCTTCGCTCGGCAGCGAGAGCATTTCCGCGACCATCGCCTGATCCAGCGTCTCGTCCGCCAGAACGGTACGCAACGCCGTCACCAGGCGCTGATCCATAACCAATGCAGTGCCTTGTTGATGCTGAGCAATCAATTCCTGCAGCACCTGCACCGACAGTTGCTGGCCGGCTTCCCAGCGATTGAAACCGTCGCTGTCGTGTTGCATCAGGAACATCAACTGGTCGCGATCGTAGGGGAAGCTCAGCTTCACTGGCGCCGAGAAGCCACGCAGCAGGGATGGCAATGGTTTTTCCGCGATATCGACGAAGGTGAACGTCTGCTCGGCTTCGGTCACCGAGAGTACCCGGGAGGTACCGTCAGCGGCGGTCTCACCGGCCAGGCGCAGGGCAATGCCCTCCCCCTCGGCGTCCAGCAGGCCGAGTTCGACCGGGATCACGAATGGCTGTTTCTCGACCTTGTCCGGGGTCGCCGGGTAGCTCTGGCGGAAGGTCAGGCTGTAGGTTTTCGCAGCACTGTCATACGCCTCGCTGACGGTCAGGCGCGGTGTACCGGCCTGGCTGTACCAGCGCTTGAACTGGGTCAGATCGACGCCATTGGCATCTTCCATGGCCTTGATGAAATCGTCGCAGGTCACGGCCTGGCCGTCATGGCGCTGGAAATACAGGTCGCTGCCTTTGCGCAAACCCTCGGCGCCGAGCAAGGTGCGAATCATCCGCACCACTTCCGAGCCCTTCTCGTAGACGGTCAGGGTGTAGAAGTTGGAGATTTCGATAAAGCTTTCCGGGCGCACGGCGTGAGCCATGGGGCCGGCGTCTTCGGCGAACTGGTGGGTGCGCAGATAAGCTACGTCCTCGATGCGCTTGACCGTGCGCGAGTTCATGTCGGCAGAGAACTCGGAATCGCGGAACACCGTGAAGCCTTCCTTGAGCGACAGCTGGAACCAGTCGCGGCAGGTCACGCGGTTGCCCGACCAGTTGTGGAAGTATTCGTGGGCGACCACGGCTTCGACCCGTTGGTGCGCGGCATCGGTAGCGGTTTCGGCACGGGCCAGCACGCAGCTGGAGTTGAAAATGTTGAGGCCTTTGTTCTCCATGGCGCCCATGTTGAAGTCATTGACTGCAACGATCATGAAGATATCCAGGTCGTACTCACGGCCATAGACCTTTTCGTCCCAGCGCATGGACTTCTTCAGGCTGTTCATCGCGTGCTGGCACTTGTCGATGTTTTCCGGCTCGACATAAATGCGCAGCGCCACCGAGCGTTCGGTCATGGTGGTGAAGGTATCTTCGACACACCACAGGTCACCGGCTACCAGCGCGAACAGGTAGGCCGGTTTCATGAACGGATCTTCCCAGGTCGCCCAGTGCCGCCCGTCTTCTTCCGGACCGCTGCCAATCGGGTTGCCGTTGGACAGCAGCACCGGATAGCTGTGCTGCTCGGCGACGACCGTGGTGGTGAACTTGCTCATCACGTCCGGACGGTCGAGGTAGTAAGTGATCTTGCGGAAACCTTCGGCCTCGCACTGGGTGCAGAACATGCCGCTGGATTTGTACAGGCCTTCCAGGGCGGTGTTGGTTTCCGGATGGATCCTGACGCTGGTGTCGACCGTAAATGTTTCGCTGGTCGGGTGCAGGGTCAGATGATTCTCGGTCAACTGGTAGTCGGCGGCGCTCAGGTCGCGGTCGGCCAGTTGCACCGACAGCAATTCCAGCTGCTGGCCATCGAGCACCAGCGGCGGCAGGCCCGGGCCGCGGGCCGGGTTACGGCGCATCACCAGTTGCGCATGGACCAGGCTGTGGTCCTCGAACAACTCGAAGGTCAGGTGCGTCTCGTCGATCAGGTACTCAGGCGCCTGATAGTCCTTCAGGTAGATCATCTTCGGTTGTTCGGTGCGCATGCTGGAGTCCTTCTACTGATGCACGGCGAGCTGGTAGGCCGTGTACTTGCGAATATTGATAACGCCGGTATCGAAGATCAGGTACTGGCCCTTGATCCCCATCAGCGTGCCTTCGGCAATCGGATTCTTGTCCAGATTGAAGCTGACGATCTTGGCCGGGTACTGCTCGACCGGATAACGGATGTCGATCGGTTCGACGTCATCGATTACTTGGATGGCCTGCAGGCCAAAGCGTTCCTGCAAACCCGACAGACCTTCGGCACAGCTGTCGAACAGTTGCTGACGAACCTGTTTGAGATCCACCGCCACGGCATCGCCCTTGAGCAAGGCACGCCAGTTGGTTTTGTCGGCTACCTGACTGCGAAACAGGTCTTCGACGAAACCCGATTGCTGGCGAGTCGAGACCCGCATGATCGGCAACGCCTGGCTGGCGCCCTGGTCGAGCCAGCGAGTCGGCAGCTGAGTCGCGCGGGTAATCCCGACTTTGACGCCCGACGAATTGGCCAGATACACCACGTGATCGGTCATGCAGAACTGCTCGCCCCAGGCCGGATCGCGACAGGTACCGGCGTCGTAGTGGCAGCGCTCGGGGCTCATGATGCAGATATCGCACTGGGCCAGCTTGGTCATGCACGGGTAGCAGTAACCCTGGCTGAAACTGGTTTTGGTCTTGCGTCCGCAATGGGTGCAGTGGATCGCCCCCAGGTACTCGAGGCGCACCGTAGTGCCGATCATTGGATTGACCGGCACCTCGATGTCGCCCAGACGGAATGCGTACTGAACGGCCGACGCTTCGAGGCGCGCCGACATCTTGCTGATTGCACCGCGGCCAATCTCGATCAATGGGTGGCGTCCGACTTGAACAGCAGGTTCGGTACCGGTTCCGACTTGGAGCCACAGTCCTGCGGGCCACCCATGTAACCGGTACGCTGATCTTCCGGCAGGTTCTGGATTTCCCAGGCGATCATCGCTTGCAGCGACAGTTCGCGCTGCTCGGCAGTCAGCTTGCCGCCGTCTGACCATTTGCCGATCTCTACCGCCAGTTTCAGGTTCTGGTAGATATCCGGGGTGATGTTGTTGATCATTTCGTTAAAAGAGGACATCAGGTCTCCGCGCTCTCTATTCATACTCATACGGTAATTTTTAAACGGCCAGTTTACGTCGGCTGAACAAGCCACCCAACAAACCGGTAAAGCATCCGACGAGCAACCCGCCGACATGCGCCGCGTTGGCAATTTCACCGAAACCGATCATCGAGATCAGCCCGGACATACACAGCAGCAACCACACCAGCATCATCACCAGCACCCCACGGGGCAGGCGATAAGCCGGATTCGGCGACAACAATTGATAGATCCAGCAATGCCCGAGCAGGCCGTACAGCACCCCGGACAGCCCGCCGAACAAGGTCGGACCGCTGAAATAATACTGGGCGTAATTGGACACCAGGCTGAACAGCAGCGTCAGCCCAAGCAGGTTGATACCGCCCTGGCGTATCTCGATGCGCCGGCCCAGCTCCCAATACCACATGCCGTTCATGGCCAGGTGCAGGAAGCCGAAGTGGATCAGCATCGGCGTCACCAGGCGCCACCACTGCCCTGCTTCGAGGCTGTCGGCCAGGGGCGTGAACTGGATGTACTCGCCAGCGATGCGGAATTCGAGAAAGGTCAGCCAACGCATGACATCGAGGTTGTCACCGAGCATTGTCACGCCGCCAACGATCAGGCTGAGCAACAGGATCAGCGCGGTCGCCGGGCTGTGGCGCAATTGCTCGACGAACCCCGGTCGCTGGACTGCTGCCCCGGTGTCGGGGATGTCCAGTTGCTGATCCGGATCACCGGCAGGGAAACGCTCATACAGTGAGCGGACATCCTCACTGATCGCGTCCGGCACCCAGAGCACCTGCTCGCCGGCTTCTTCGCTGACCCGATGGGGGACCTCCATGCGCTGCAGCAGTTTGACGAAACCACTCAGGTCGACCGCCAGCGGCAGGCGTAACACCGCGACGGCACTCATTGCAGCACCTCCGGGCGTTCGACATTGACCCAGACGAACTTGCGCGGATCAAGGCGGGTTTCCTGGTCCAGCCGGTAGGCGACCAGTTTACCGTAGAGCACCGCACTGTAATCCAGGCAGGCCAGGTTCGGGCGGATCGGTGCCGGTTTACCGCTGCGCCAGTAGTGACCGACGAACAGCAACGGCTCGTCGACGCCATAGCGCAGCAAGGTGTTTTTCTCGATGGACGACAAAGGTGTCTGGGCAATCGGCTCAGGTAAGGCGTCAGGTTGGAACACGATGTCTCCGTAGGTTTGCGGGTCGTCTTCCCAGAACTTGGTGCGGAAGAACGCCCGGGTCAGGCCGTCGCCGCTGGTCATGGTCAAGCCGTGGGGCAAGCGCATGTCAGTGCCGCGTAACAGACGATCGAACACCGTGCAGGCGAAACTGCCAGGCACTGCGGCGGCCTGGAGGAAGTGTTCGTCGATGCAGCCATTGTGATATTGCGCCCGCAACGGCTCGATCAGCCCGGCATCCCAGCAGGCATGGACTACCCGGAAGCGCCCGGCATCGACGAACAGCGGCATCTGGTAGAACCACTGGAGGAAGTCGTGCCAGTCCGCCGGGTGCTGAGCGAATTGGGTCAGGGTTTCGTCGATCAACCTCGTATGCCGTGGGGTGTGTTCGCGCACGTATTGCTTGCCGCTGCCCGGCGGTGCCGGGGTGCTCCAGCCGAGGGCGTTGAACTCATGGTTGCCCATGATGCACAGCGCCTGCCCGGCCTCGGTCATGTCGTGGACGATATGCAGCGCTTCGCGAATCCGCGGGCCACGGTCGATGATATCGCCGAGAAACACCGCCATGCGTGAAGGATGGTGCCAGGTACCGCCCACCTTGTGGTACCCGAGCAGGTCGAGCAAATGCTCAAGGGTATGAGCGCAACCATGCACGTCACCGATCAGGTCGTAGCTTCGCGCGGGATCAAGCATCAGTCGCCTCCACCACCCAAGCGGCTGCCCCAGCCGAGCTTGGTCCGGCAAACTTCATAATAATTGTGGTCCAGAGGATGGATCAGCCGCAGTTTCTGCGCTTTCTTGCTGATGGTGATGGTGTCGCCCGGCGCGCAGGTGAAATGGTTCTGCCCATCGCAGGAGACTTGCGGGTAGATCTGCATATCCTTGGACACGACGATTTTCAGCTCACTGTTGCCATCGACCACAATCGGCCTTCCAGACAAGGTATGGGGGTACATCGGCACGATAACAATGGCATCGAGTTTGGGATGCATGATCGGCCCGCCTGCCGACAGCGCATAGGCGGTCGAGCCGGTCGGCGTCGCGACGATCAGGCCGTCGGCCTTCTGACTGCAGACGAACTGGCCGTCGATGTACAGCTCGAACTCGATCATCCGCGTCGACTTGCCCGGGTGCAGCACCACGTCGTTCAACGCATCGCCCTGGCCGATGGCCTCGGCGTGGCGGCGGACTTCGGCCTGCAACAGGAAACGGTTTTCCACCAGGTAGTGGCCGTCGAGCACCTCGGCGACTTTCACTTCCAGTTCGTCGGGACGAATATCGGTCAGAAAGCCCAGGCTGCCACGGTTGATCCCCAGCACCGGAATGTTGTGCCGGGCCAGCGCCCTGGCGGCGCCCAGCAGGCTACCGTCACCGCCGACGACTATGACCATGTCGCAGACTTCACCGAGCATCTTGCGCGATGAGGTTTGCAGGCCGTGACCTGGCAGGACTTCGGCAATGGTGTCCTCGAGGATCACGTGCATATGCCGGTCGAGCAGAAACCTTTTCAGTCGGCGAACCGTGTCGAGTACCTGGGAACTGCCCAGGCGACCGATGATGCCGATATTGCGAAATTGCTCCATGGGGTTCCTGCGAAGTTCTGGGACGGGCCGAAAAGGACGATTATGGGCGAAAGCCGCCCGCAGACAAAATGCTTTCAACTTCAAGAGTGTGTTCTGCATATGCCGGCGCACCGGTGATTTATCGATAACACACCCTGATAGGCTATGCTCGCAGAATGATCCTGTTCCCCGGCTTGCTCAATTTACCCCGCCAGTTGCGTCACCCCGAGGTGCGCGACCTGGCTTGGGTCATCCTCGCGCCGCCGATGCTCAGTGAAACCCCGTGGCCGCAGCGCCATCCGCTGGCGGGCAGTGATTGGGTAGAGTCTCCCGAACAGCTTGCGCTGTGGCTCAACCAGCTGGATCAGGACAGCAGCCCGTTGCGCCACTGGCTGGCTCTGGGCCCGACCCGCCGTCTGGGCCTGTATTACGAGCGTCTGTGGCAATTCGCCGTGCAGCACGCCCCCGGCATCGAATTGATCGCCGCCAATATGCCGATCCGTCGTGCAGGCCACACCCTTGGCGAACTGGACATGCTGCTGCGCGATCGCGACGGCGTGCACCACCTGGAATTGGCGATCAAGCTCTATCTCGGGCCGCAACAGGGAGATGGCCATGACACGGCGCAGTGGCTGGGCCCCGGCTGCCATGACCGGCTGGACCGCAAACTGGCGCACCTGAGCCAGCATCAGTTGCCGATATCTGCCCGCCCCGAGAGTCGCGAGGTACTGGCCGCACTGGATATCCAGCAGTTCAGTGCGCAGTTGTGGCTGGGCGGATACCTGCTGTATCCGTGGCCAGGCAAGGCCCAGCCGCCGGCCGGCGCGCACCCGCAACATTTGCGCGGCCGCTGGTTGCACCAGCGCGACTGGTCGAGATTTGTCGTTGAACAGCCACCGGGCCGCTGGCAACCCCTGCCCCGCCATGCCTGGCTCGCACCGGCGCACTACCCGGCCGATCAGACCTGGGATGCTGACCAACTGAATACCTGGCTGGCCGCTCTGGAACCCCAGGCACCGGCGCAATTGATGGTGCGCCTGACGGAAAATGCCACGGGCGAATGGGAAGAAGCCGAGCGCTTGTTCCTGGTGGCGGATCTTTGGCCGAATGTGCCGGGGTCAGGGTAGACCCACCGACAACCGCACCGCCAACGCCGCCAATGTCCCCAGCAACACCGGCACGGTCAGCACTATTCCGACCTTGAAGTAATAGCCCCAGCCGATCTGGATCTGCTTGCGCGCCAGTACATGCAGCCAGAGCAAGGTCGCCAGACTGCCGATCGGGGTGATTTTCGGTCCCAAATCACTGCCGATGACGTTGGCATAGATCATCGCCTCCTTGACCACGCCAACGGCCTGGCTGGCATCGATGGACAGCGCGCCGATCAGCACCGTCGGCAGGTTGTTCATGATCGAGGACAGCAACGCCGTCAGCAGGCCGGTGCCCATGGCCGCGCCCCAGATGCCATAGCTGGCGAACCAGTCCAGCAGCCCGGCGATGTGCCCGGTCAAACCGGCATTGCGCAGGCCGTAGACCACCAGGTACATGCCCAGGGAGAAAATCACGATCTGCCACGGCGCCTCTTTCAGCACCTTGCGGGTGGAAATCTTGTGCCCGTGGCCGGCGATGACCAGCAGCAAGACCGCGCACACCGCCGAGATGGCGCTGATGGGAATCCCCAACGGCTCCAGGGCGAAGCAACCCACCAGCAAAATCATCAGCACCCACCAACCGGCGATAAAGGTCGGCTTGTCGTGAACTGCGTGCTCTGGCTGTTCCAGCTGTTCGGGGTCGTAACTGCGGGGAATGTCGCGCCGGAAAAACCACATCAGCATACCCAGGGTGGCCGCGACGCTGACCAGGTTCACCGGCACCATCACCGCGGCGTACCGGTTGAAACCGATCTTGAAGAAGTCTGCGCAAACAATGTTCACCAGGTTCGAAACCACCAATGGCAGGCTCGCGGTATCGGCGATAAACCCGGCGCCCATCACGAACGCCAGGGTTGCCGTGGGAGAAAAGCGCAGGGCCAGAAGCATTGAAATAACGATGGGCGTCAGGATCAACGCCGCCCCATCGTTAGCGAACAAGGCCGACACCAGCGCCCCCAGCAACACCATGAAGGCGAACAACCTGCGCCCACTGCCACGCCCCCAGCGGGCGACATGCAAGGCGGCCCAGGCAAAAAAACCGGCCTCATCCAGCAACAGGCTGATGATGATCAACGCTACGAAGGTTCCTGTGGCATTCCAGATGATCTGCCACACCAATGGAATATCGCTCAACTGCACCACACCGGCGAGCAACGCCAGCACCGCGCCGAACACCGCGCTCCAGCCAACCCCCAGGCCTTTGGGCTGCCAGATCACCAGGGTAATGGTCAACAGGAAAATCAGCGACGCTATAAGCATGCAAAAACAGCCTTCGGAAATATGAAAAGTTGTCGTTTGAGTTGATCTGCAGCGTGCAGGACAGTCGAACTGACAGAAGGCAAGTAGCTCGATGCTAAGAGCGCGGAATATATGGATTTTCGTATATTCAGTAAAGCGGGGATTTGCCGGCAGGGTTCATTCGTGACTGACCATAGGTCTATGTTGCCGGTCGGGCCGTCATCGCGAGCAAGCTCGCTCCCACAGTGGCTCGGGGTGCCTCCGTGAGAGCCAGGCCGGCTGTCAGGCCGTCTTCATCACCTCAAAGGCGGATCACATGCCCCTCAACCGGTGGCACTTGCCCATGGAACAGGCGGGAAATCACCTCCTGCGCCGCCCCCAGCCCTTCACCGACCACCACTTCCAGCAACGGATTCGAGGATTCGGTCACCTGCCGATAGAACCGCTGCAAACCCTCGCCAATATGCTGGCTGACCCGCTCCGGCCCCCAATCGGCATTGCGTTTGCGAATCTGGATCGGTGCGAAGAAGAACACCGGCTGCGGGCCTTCGATGGCACTCAACTGCGCCTCGTCGGTGCTTTGCGCCGAGCCGGCGAAGCAGCTATAGCGCAACTGCCCGGCAAAGTGCTGATGCACTTGATCACGCAGCTTCAGGTCGCCGGAAAAATCCACGTATAAAGTCGGCCGGTCCTTCTCCAGAAGGTCCAGCTCGGCATAGGAAACCGTCCGTTCATAACACCCAAGCCCTTCGACAAAGCCTTTATTACCCGCAGAAGTGAGGGCCACTCGCTCAAGCTCGGGCAGCCCTGCCAAACATACGGCAGTGCCGTAAGCAGTCTTGCTCGAAGCGCTGGAAAACACCAGACGGGTCGCACCGAAGAACTGGTTGTCCTGCAGGAAGTCCGCCAGCATCGACGAAGTCAAAAACAGCGGCTTGAGCAGGATCTGCAAATTTTCGGTGGCCCGGCTGTAGTACTGATCCCAACTGCATCGGGTGTATTGGTTATAGGCCGAAGTCAGTGCCTGACGATGCTCGGCAGCGTCATAAAAGCCGCGCTCGGTGACCCGCTCGGGACGCATCCAGACATGACTGGCCAACGGAAAATAGCCGTAGAAACGCTCTCCCGCTTCAACCCCGTCGATATTCGAGGCAACCACATCGGCAAAACCCCAGATCGGTATATGGCCCCACTCCGAAAGCCCGGTCGGAAAGAAGCCCCAGTAATTCATCGAATCACCATAGGCCGCGTAGGTGATGTTATTGGTAGTTAGCGCACAGCGCTCAATCTTCAAAATCGCCTCGCCCGCAGCCGGTATCAAACTGCGCTGCTGCTGTTCGATACGACTCTGGTCCAGAGCATTCTTGCGGGTGATCAGCCGTGTTACCGTGCTCAAACTTTGCATTTCCAGGCTCCTGCTGCGTAACAGTGGTGAGTCGCACCAGAGTAGTGGCAGCCGATGAAGAACGGGTTCGGAAACTACAGGAGCACTGCGTCTACCCTGAAACCCCGGGCCAAGCCGCTGAAACGGCCCACTCAGGCACGGGCGATCTTCACCGTCGAGGCGATTTACGAAGCCTTTGTTCGGATTTGGCGGCGCGATGGCTGGTCGGGGTTGACCACCCGTTCGGTGGCGCTGGAAGCCGGAGTAGCGATCGGTACGTTCTACGACTATTTCCCCAGTAAAGAGGCGCTGCTCTCAGGCTATGTCCGACATTGCGTTGAACACTTGCTGCAACGCCTGGATGAGCAGGTCATACAACCCGGGGACCTCGACTGGCGACTCCGGATAACCCGATTGCTGCGCCTGAGCTGCGACCCGGCCGATGCCCGACAGCCCTTGTTCGACTATGAGCTGCTGATGCTGGAATACCGGATCGCCGAGCCCAAGCATCATCAGCGGGTGTTCCAGGAACTCTCGCGCAAATGGCATGAAGCCTTTGCTGCCTGCAGCGACCTGCCGGAAAAACCTTCAGCGACAAGTATCGATGCCTGGCTGATCATGGCCTGGGGCGGCCGTCGCTACGGCATCACCCTGCAGTCCACTGCCGCGCAAACAGCCGCCTGGCTGACAGAACTCGAAGCAATGATCTGTGAGCGGCTGACCAGCGCCGGGTAGTCCGCAAGCACTGGCACCGCGTACTTCAGAGCTTCTTGTGCTGCTCGACCCAGGCCCCGTAGGCATTGATAAATTTCTGCAAGATCGGCTGGATAGCCTCGGAAGGTTTGCCCGCGTCGTCGAACGCGGAGCCGGCACCACTCAGATAGGTTTCGGGTTGCTGCATGCACGGCACATCGAGGAAGACCAATGACTGGCGCAGGTGGTGGTTGGCACCAAATCCGCCGATCGCTCCCGGTGACGCGCTGATCACTGCGCCCGGTTTGCCGCTCCAGGCACTTTTGCCATAAGGGCGGGAACCGACGTCTATCGCGTTCTTCAAAACACCCGGCACCGAGCGGTTGTATTCAGGGGTCACGAACAGCACCGCGTCGGATGAGCTCACCTGTTGTCGGAAAGTGCTGTAGGCTGCCGGCGGGGCGGCATCAATGTCTTCGTTGTAGAGCGGCAAATCACCAATCTCGATGATATTCAGTTTGAGATTGGCCGGCGCCAGTTCTGCCAATGCCATTGCGACCTTGCGGTTGATCGATTGTTTTCTCAAACTGCCGACCAGCACTGCAATCGTGTAGACCTTGCTCATTGTGGGATTCCCGACTATCTGTCTATAGGAGCCTGTAGTTATAGATGATTCGGGCGGCATCACAACCGAGCTGATTCAAGGAATCGCTGCCCATGACTATTTTTTTCCATCAGGAAAACTTACCGCGCCCAATTACGGTCTACAAAGCCGCAAATTGAGTGATTTATCTCCAGAGGTTCTAAGCAGATGGCAGCAGTACTCGTCGGACAATTCCATGCAAGAGACGCGGAAGGCCGTGTCTATTCGGTGCATGAGTTCCAGGAATCCACCCCGTCGTCAGATGGCCTGGCCAGCTCGGAACCTGTGACCAGCTATCGCCTGGCCATTGGCGATCGGGTCGACAAACTGAATGATAACGAATTTCAGTTGAAGCAGTCGGGCGTCACCATCACTCGCGAACCCGAAACCTACATCGCCTCATAACCCCGTGTTATGAGCTGAAGTCATATGCGCGGACTTGGGTTAGGATTCAGTCACTGAATCCCTCACCCGCTGGACATGGACTTCACGCATGCGTTTACGTCATATCGAAGTGATCCAGGCGCTGCTGCAAACCAGTCATCTGGGCACTGCCGCCGAGTTGCTGCAACTATCGGTGGCCGAGGTTGAAGCGATTCTGCGCGATGCCGAGGATCAACTCGGCTTCATGCTGTTCGCCAGCGTGCGCGGACGGCTGCAAGCCACCCGCGAAGCACGAGAGCTGCAGGTCGAGATCGCCCGTGTCTACGAAGCGTTTGAGCCTGTGCAGCGATTGGCCAACAGCCTGAAACAATATCAGGCCCCACCGCTGCGGATCATCTGCACGCCCCCGTTGGCACAGCAACTGTTGCCGCAAAGCATCGCCAACCTGCGCCGAAATTTTCCCGACGTACCCTGCAACCTCGCCAGCCAGCCCACCCGTGACATCGTCAAAAGCCTGTTATTACGCGAAAGCGATCTGGGCTTGAGCCTGCACAACCCCGACCATGGCGACCTCCACTGCGACATGCTGGCGCAAGGCAAACTGCAGCTGCTGGCCCCCCATGGTTGGCTGCAGCCCAAGCAGAAATACCTGTCCGTGCAGGATTTGGCGGGCCAGTCGATGGTCGGACTGGAAGGTCATGACCCGCTCAGCGTGATGCTCGACAGCAAGCTGCAAGCCTTGCGCCCGGCACCGGTGATCCAGATCCGGGTGCAAACCCATCAGATGATGCGCAGCATGGTCGAGGCCGGGGAAGGCCTGGCCATCGTCGATCCCTTTACCGCCATCGGCGCACGCGCGGGTGGCCTGGATGTGTGTCCACTGTCACCGCCGGTACCGATCACGCTCTATTCCCTGACGCTCAAGAACAGCACGCCCTCGCCCGCCTTGCAGGCCCTGCTGGAAATTGTCACGGAGAAAGCCGCGGCATTGCTGGCGGGTTGATAACCGGCTTACTCCAACGGATTATCAAACAGCCGGTACCAGAAAATCGCCACCTCGGCGGTGTGCGGGTCAATTGCGCGATAACGCAGATGATCGATCCCGCCGATCACGTAACCGCAGCGCTCATACAGCCGGCAGGCGCCCAGGTTGTTGTTCTGGGTTTCCAGCATGATGCCCGGCAACTTCTTCTTGCGACTCCAGAACTGCGCGACGTCCAATAACGCCTTGGCCACCCCGTGGCGACGCGCCGGCGCATGCACCGCCAGCTCATCGATATGGGCATAACCGTTCCAGTTGGTACTGACCACCACATGCCCCACGGGCTGATCGTCGAGCCAGGCCATGAAAATAGCGCTGTCCGCGGCGTCGCGGTAACCGTGGAACTCTTCCGGGTCGATGCCATAACACTTGCGATAAGGCGCGATTTTCTCCACCGGCCATTGGTCGACGCTTAAACCGACTTGCGCCGTCGCGTAGGCACTGACCTCAAAACTGAAATCGCTGCCCCAGATGTAGGCCGCGAAGCCGTCATCGGCCACGCGCACCGACAAACCGGGATATTTGGGATTGATCACTGGCTGCATGGCAGGAAACGTCCTCAAACCTTGATGCAATCGACGGTATAGCACCGTCCATTGCCTTCGTCTTCGTGCTGCAAACCATGCACATCCGCGACAAAGCCGGGAAAGCTGCTGTCGAAGGTGCGGGCAAACGCCAGGTAATCGACGATCGAGCGGGTCGACTCGGTGAACCGCTCACCGGGCATGATCAGCGGAATACCCGGCGGATACGGCACCAGCATCACGGCGGCGATCCGTCCCTGCAGGGCGTCGATGGGTACTGCTTCTACCTCGCCACGTACCAGTTGGTCGTAGGCATCGGCCGGTTTCATGGCTATCTCCGGCAGTACCGTGTACATGCGTTTGAGGTGTTTAGCCGTGGCATTGCTGCGATAACAGGCGTGCAACTGGTCGCACAGATCCCGCAGGCCCATGCCCTGATAACGCGCGATGTCCTGTTTCGCCACGCACGGCAGGCAGGTCGCCAGGCTGACGTTGGCGTCGTAGCTGCGCTTGAATTCCAGCAGTTCGGTGAGCAGCGTGCTCCACTTGCCTTTGGTAATGCCCATGGAGAACAACACCAGGAACGAATACAGCCCGGTCTTTTCCACCACCAGCCCGCGTTCCCAGAGGAACTTGCTGACTACCGCCGCCGGAATGCCGCACTCGCTCAAAGCGCCACCGGCGGTCAGCCCGGGCATGACCAGGGTGACCTTGATCGGATCGAGCAGGACATAATCTTCGGCAATCTCGCCGAAACCATGCCAGTCGGCTTCGGGCTCGAGCAGCCAGTCAGCGGTGATCACCCGGTCGATACCTTCGACCGATGGCGGCTGCCAGATCGAAAACCACCAGTCATCCGCAGCGATATGCTGACGCAGATTGGCCAGCGCCCGGCGAAAACTCAGCGCCTCATCGAACATTTCCTGCAACAGCGAACGCCCCGCCGGACCTTCCATCATCGCCGAAGCGACGTCCAGCGAGGCGATGATGCTGTACTGCGGCGAAGTGGAGATATGCATCATGAAGGCTTCGTTGAAGCGGTCACGGTCCAGTTGCCGCGCGCCGCCGTCCTGCACATGGATCATCGAGGCCTGGCTGAAAGCCGCCAATAGTTTGTGGGTGGAGTGGGTGGTGAATACCAGGGGGCTGTCGGCGCTACGCGAAGTGCCCATGCCGTAACGCCCGGCAAAGAACTCGTGAAACGCCGCGTAGGCGTACCAGGCCTCGTCGAAGTGCAGGACCTCGACGCTGTTGCCCAGGGTCTGTTTGATCAGCTCGGCGTTGTAGCACAGGCCGTCGTAAGTGGAGTTGGTGACCACCGCCAGCTTGACCTTGGGTGGCCGGCCCTTGGTCAGCGGGCTGGCATCGATCTTGGCCTTGATCGACTCGGGGCTGAATTCGCTCAGCGGAATCGGCCCGATGATCCCCAGCTCATTGCGCTCCGGACACAAGTACAGCGGAATCGCGCCGGTCATGATGATCGAGTGCAAGACCGACTTGTGGCAATTGCGGTCCACCAGAACCAGGTCGTCGCGCCCGACCATCGAATGCCAGACGATCTTGTTCGCAGTCGAAGTGCCGTTAATCACAAAAAACGTGTGATCGGCGCCAAAATTGCGCGCAGCGCGGGCCTCGGCTTCAGCCAATGGACCGGTGTGATCAAGCAGCGAGCCCAGCTCCGGCACCGACACCGACAAGTCCGAACGCAGGGTATTTTCCCCGAAAAACTGATGGAACGCCTGCCCCACCGGGCTCTTGTGATAGGCCACGCCGCCGCCGTGCCCGGGAGTGTGCCAGGAGTAATTGGAATCGGCGGTGTGTTGCACCAGCGCCTTGAAAAACGGCGGCAACAGGCCATCAAGGTAATTGCGCGCCGCTCGCGCCACTTGCCGGGCGAGGAACGGCACGGTGTCCTCGAACAGGTAGAGAATGCCGCGCAGCTGATTGAGCTCGCTCATGGCATCGGCCGGGGCGTTTTCCAGGGTCACCTGCTCACCCAGAGCGAAAATCGGCAGGTTCGGCGCGCGGACCCGGGCCAGGCGGATCAACTGAGCCATGTTCTGTAGCAGATGAGTATTTTCCCTGGCGTCTTCGGCCGCAATCAGCATGCAGGCCAGGCCGTGGTGAGTCGAGGCCACCAGGCGGCCCTCGGTATAATCCACCGCAGAAACAATACTGAAGCCTTCCTGCTCCAGCTCCCGGGCGATTCCGCGGACCCGATCACCGGCGACAGTGTCGGCCTTGATGTCGCGGTGCACGATAAGGACGGGGAATTTCAAGTCTTTATACATGGGGCAGGTGTCCTGAGACGGCAGACCGCAGCCTGCCAATGATCTCAGGGTAGAGGGTTGAGGCCCCTGTGGCCAATGAAGGTTAACCCCTGGCCTCAGCCAACTGCACCCAAAGCGCTGGAGCGCCGGCAGACTTGGCAATCGCTTCCATCCGCGCCAGATGTTCGGCCAGGTCGGTTTCACTGGCGCGAATGATCCGGGTCGGCTGGCGATCGGCGGGCAGACGGCGGATCTCGGTGGCGGAGTTGTCCGCCCCTGCGCCGGAACCATTACCATCCGAAGCATTACCGGCCAGGGACAGACTGGTCTGGCCGCCGGTCATGGTCAGGTAGACGTCGGCGAGGATCTCGGAGTCGAGCAAGGCGCCGTGCAGCTCACGACCGGAGTTGTCGACGCCATAACGCTTGCATAAGGCATCGAGGCTGTTGCGCTGCCCGGGGTGACGCTCACGGGCCATCATCAGGGTGTCGAGGATCGTGCAGTGCTGAGTGATATCAGCCCGATCCTTGTGTCCCATCAGGTTGAATTCATTGTTGATGAAGCCAACGTCGAACGCCGCGTTATGGATGATCAGCTGTGCGCCTTTGATGAATTCGAAGAATTCTTCGGCCACTTCAGCGAAACGCGGTTTGCCCACCAGGAATTCGTTGGTGATGCCGTGCACACCAATGGCGCCTTCATCACTTTCCCGGTCCGGCTGCAGATAGACATGGAAGTGCCGACCGGTCAGGCGCCGACCGATCAACTCGACGCAACCGATTTCGACAATCCGGTGGCCGTCGGTCACCGGCATGCCGGTGGTTTCAGTATCGAGTACTACCTTCCTGTCAGCTATATTTTTGTAAACCGTCATCGCTTAGCCACCTGTAAATACGCGCCAAATCTTAACATATCGTTAGAAAATCACCGCAAAAAATGGCGATGAAGTGTAAACAGCAGTTGACATTCTCTTCCACTACGCACAGGTGTAAATATGAACTATACGATTAAGACCTATATTGCGAGTGGAGGCGAACGGTTCTCCCAACTCTACGAAGCTGACGCCTCTGGCTTTCCTCTGTTTTATCCAACCGCTTTCATTGCCCGCTCGATCAGGCCCTCCACTACGCACGAAACGCAGAAGGTCTACCTTGCAGCGATTAAGAGAGTCTGTGAATGGGAGTCCCGCAGGAACATCGACCTATCCATGGATTTCCATAACCGTAGGTTTCTCAGCGCTCCGGAGATTGATGACCTGGCGAGGTATTTGCGTGCCAGCAAGGTGAGTGGCAAGGGAGGTGTCATCAGCAGCGCTAAGTACAACACCTATATTGCTTATGCAGCAATGTACATCCGCTGGATCGCGCATGAGGTTATCACCGACTCAAATACGCGCGACGTTAGGGATGCGGTTGAGGAGCAAAACACAATGCTTCTGCGAAAAAAAAAGCGCAAGGTCGGTTCAAAAGCCGCTCGCGAGCAGCGAATTGTTGGGTTGAGGCTGCCTGCCGAAACTCGCAACCGGCTGTTGGACCTGTTTGACCAGCCCTTCGAGGGCCTTCAACAACCACAATACTTTGGCCACAGACTGCGCAATATTGTGATGCTGCGTGTTCTTTACGAGACCGGCATGCGATTCGGCGAGCTACTGAGCCTTAAACTCAAGCACTTCATCGAAGCCAGTGGCGGCGATAGCGCCTACCTCGACATTGAGCGTAACCACCACGATGAGTTCGACACCCGGCTACATCAGCCGGTTGCCAAAACGCAGGGGCGTAGGGTTCCGATATCGGAAAGCCTCGAAGAACAGCTAATGGACTATCAAGACAATTGGCGAGCAGAGGTACCAAGTGTTGGATTCTCGGATGAAGACTTCATTTTCATCGTCCATCGTGGAGGACGCAGCCAAGGTCAAGCGCTACCCAAGACGGCATTCGGCACAGGGCTTGCCAACCTAAGGCAACTCTTCAAAGCGCTTATGCCGGTTCACCCTCACCTCTTACGACACGACTGGAATTACCGTTTTTCGCAGCAAGCGGATCGCGAAGGCATCCCTTTTGAGGAAGAGCGAACCCTGAGGGAACAACTGATGGGCTGGGTGCCAGATTCGCCTATGTCGAGGCGCTACAACCACCGCCACATTGAAGAAAAATCACATGAAATCGGCCGAAAAGTCGCTTCCGACACGGCAAGGATTACAAAATGAAAAGCAAAGCCTCCTTAACTGATGCGCCCATATTGTTTGATCTCGATCTCAGGCGCACAGAGCGCCCCGATTCGCAGGACGGGGCGTTTTATTGGGAAGGTGATACTCTTGTTAATACAGGCCGGGGTAGATTCAACATGGTCAAAGCCCTGTTGCAACTAAGCCCTCCGCTTAAGGCATCATTCAAACAGAACTTAATCTTATTCTCGACGCATGGCGATTATGCGCCAAATAGCTATTCCTGTATTTTTTCAGCACTGCTGACAAGTCTGAATGCGCACCCCACGAGTTCCTTTGACACCAGCTGGATGGCACGGGCATTAACCAACCCATCGTTCCATAGAAGCAAGAGGGGAATTACTGAACTTTTCCTTCATTGGCAGGAACGCGACAGCGCAGCAATCAGCCAGGAGGCATTAAGTTTACTGAATGATACTGCTTCCTTGCGCGCAGGTCCGCGTAATGTGCTTTCGGACGATCCGAAGAAAAGCTGGCTCACCGAAGAGGAGTATGACGGTTTGCTAAGGAAGGTCTGAAGTACCCACCGATTTTTGATGCCCTCTCTGTGAGAGGTTCAAAAAACGCTGATTCGGTCGAAAATCGGACCTTTCCACTCTTTAATTCATGATTTTTCCTCTAATCGCGCTGTTTCAGGGCGATTAGCCCGCATTACAGGCGCACCTCTCCTGCATTCAACAATCGTTTTCGCACCATCCACAGGTTCGACAAGGCGAACAACGTCGTCTGCTGAGCGATGTTTTTCGCCAGACCACGAAAGCGCACTTTCGTATAGCCAAACTGGCGCTTGATCACTCGAAACGGATGCTCAACCTTGGCTCTGACTTGCGCTTTCGCATACTCAATCCCGCGTAGCACGCTACCGATCACCGTGTCTTTGCCATGCTCTTTGTACGAACTGGGCCGGGCAGAAATCGACCAAATCATCTTGCGATCCTGATGTTCTGGGCGTTTCTGCACCCCGGTGTAACCGGCATCGCCACAGACGTGAACTTCTTCTCCGTGAAGCAATTGATCCACTTGTGTCACGTCCGCCACGTTGGCGGGAGTACCGACAACGCTATGAACCAAGCCCGAATCCGCATCAACGCCAATGTGGGATTTCATTCCAAAATAGTACTGATTTCCTTTCTTGGTCTGATGCATCTCGGGGTCGCGTTTCTTGTCTTTATTCTTGGTTGAGCTGGGTGCATGAATGATCGTCGCATCCACGATCGTTCCGTGACGCAACATCAATCCACGGTCACCCAGATAACCGTTGATAACCTGCAAAATCCCACCCGCCAGCTCATGTTTCTCCAGCAAGCGGCGGAAGTTGAGAATCGTGGTTTCGTCAGGAATTCGATCCAGATGCAGCCCTGCAAACTGGCGCAGGATCGTCGTTTCATACAGCGATTCTTCCATCGCCGGATCGCTGTAGCCGAACCAGTTCTGCATCAGATGAACCCGCAACATGGCCAGCAACGGATACGCCGGACGACCACCTTCACCCTTCGGATAATGCGGTTCGATCAAGGCAATCAAACCCTTCCAGGGCACGACTTGATCCATCTCGATCAGGAAGCGCTCGCGGCGGGTCTGCTTACGTTTACCGGCATACTCGGCATCGGCGAAGGACATCTGTTTCATCGGGGCTCAACCGTTCGATTCGTGTGAGATGGGTATTTCACCAGAGATGGAAGTCTTTTTCAGAGTTTCCCTAAGCGTCGTCTGGGATAACTACGACAGAGGTGTCTCTGGCACCCAGCTGACGCTTATCAAGCTGCTGTCCATGCAATATGCGCGAAGACCCATACAGATCGCGTATTTAAAAATAGGTGATGTCCGTGAAAACGACGGCTCGGATAACTTGGCTCCTATTGGGAAAGTCATTTTTTTTCCGGGTGTAAAGGATCTTAGATCCGAAATAGGTTTTCGTGACAGCAAATTTGAACCTCACTCTCTGGCCGATCACTTGTGGGATCTGTGTCATATTCAACGTCAGGAAGTCCGAGCCCTCTATGAACATATCTTGGGCCTTTCTTTAACAGACGATCAACTGAATAAACTGCCTCTTTTTTGCAGCGAATTGCGACTAAAGCAGTCTCTGCAACTCATTAAAGACCAACCTCGACTCAGCCTATTAGCGAATTTAGACAGTGAGCTATTTCATCTACGAAAAGCAAGTGTGATAAAAGTTCTCTGCTGGACAGATAACACCCCGACTTGCGACTATGGTGCAAAGCTCAAACGGTCGTTACGGCCGATACCACCGATCAGCCCCCGCACGGGCAGCACAATGGCGATCACTGCTACGCGAATGCGTCATACGCGGGCACGACAACTCGCCCGACAGGGCCTACCACATCACGTGCTCTCTCACTGGCTGGGCCATACGTCTGAGGACTCGTTGATCGACTACTACAACGATCCCGCCGAACAAGCGCGACAACTCAATGAAGCAATGGCACCGGTATTGGCGCCACTCGCAATGGCTTTTGCAGGAACTATGATCGACTCAACGAACCAAGCCACAAGAGCCAGCGACCAGACCAGCAAATTGGAGTTCGCCCGCGCAGGTGAACTCAGAACCGTTGGTCACTGCGGCAAACACAGCTTCTGCGCAACGACATCTGTGCCGATCCCTTGTTACCGCTGCAAGCATTTCGAACCCTTGGTCGATGCGCCACATCAGGAGGTTCTGGATGCTCTAGTACAGCGACAAGCCGCCGAGGACCAAGTACTAAAAATTGGCGGCCCGCGAAATCTATTGATACCCATAGATCTCTCGGCAGACATTCGCGCTGTCAAAAATTGCATTGCGCGCTGCAACGCGCGCAATGCCGAAAGAGGATGAATCCATGAGCAAGACCATTCGGTTCACCCCCAAATGCGAAATGTCTGCCAAGCAGAACCTTAGCGATTTCATTGCCATGGCCAGAGATAATCTGACGCTTTGGTCTGATCTGGAAGGTTTTGCTTGGGACGCCGCGAGATGGCCAACCACAAACACCGGAGTCCGCTTTATCAGCTTTGAACACCGAGATCTGCCCCCCCGCAAGTATCCCGAAACGCATCAAATGATGCATCCGGCTTTTGCAGAGGTTGCCAAGGCCTACCTGCGCTACAGGCATACACTGTGCCCACAGAAAACAGTCACTCAGGAAATGCTAGCGTTTCGGGTGATAGAGTTCGTTTTACGCATGGATATGATAGTGCCTGATATCACCAAGTTCGAACAACGACACTGGGACGAAGCCGCCAACGTCGTTAAACCTATAGTCACTCGCCAAAACATTTGCGGAGACATTCTCACTATTCTCAAGACGCTAGCGGATTTTTTCATTCTAACGGTCGATCCGCGATTCTGGAGGAGTCCCTACCTGGGTCTGGACAGTTACGACGCTATCAATGGCACAAATGCGCCGGGCGAAGCGAGGTCAAAAAAAATACCCGATCAGGACGCGTTACTGGCCATCGCCGAGGTATTTTCGCAAGGCACCAATGAAACGCTAAAAGACACCGATATAATGGTTACATGCGTCACAGGGCTTCTGATGAGCGCCCCCATGCGTATAGGTGAGACCCTGCGCCTCCGCCCAGACTGCTTACGCGATGACCCCGACAAGGATGGAGAGCGCCAGCACTACCTTGCTTACTTAGTACCGAAGTTGCGGCAATTCGCTCGCAAGGCCATCCCCAAGACAATGATCGCAGTCGCTACGGAATCGATCCAACGGCTTAGGGAAATCACCGAGGAGAGTCGCCGCCTAGCGCGTTACATGGAGACTGACCCAAAGCATTTCTACCGGCACGCCAACTGCCCAGATATTCCTGACGACCAAGAGCTTAGCTGCGCTCAGTTAGCGCAGGCGCTTGGTTTTTCTAACCGGGAGGGTTGCGAGTTTTTCGTGAAAAAGCACACCGGCAAGTTTGCGCTGACAGGATTTACGCTTGATACCCTATGGCAACTTGTGCTCAAAGAACACCACGCAATCAACCCACACTTCCCTTACCAGGAAGCTCCATGCAGCTCGACGCAACCACCGCTCCGAATGTCCGAATCCCTGATGTGCTTTCGTCGATATCAACTGGCATCGCGGCGTAGCATCAGCCCCGTATTGCTTGCACCTTACAATAACAATACTTATGGACAACGCTTGGCGACAGGGTATAGAGCAGCAGAAAACAGGAATTTTTTCGTAAGGAACGGATACGGCACCATCAAGCTGACATCCCATAGCCTCCGCCACCTTCTCAATAGGTTAGGGCGCAGCAGCGGCATCTCCATGGACCTGCTTACCGAATGGAGTAGTCGCGCCACCACCCGGCAGACCCGTACTTACCTGCACGACGATCCAGTGAAAACTGCCGCCAAAGGAGCTGTTGTACTCGGGACCATCCAAGAGCAGGCACATCTGAAACCGGTCAGCATTGAAGAAGCAGAGCTTTATGGCAAAGGACCGTTCCATCGCAGCCGCTATGGTATCTGCCGACGAAGTTGGAGAGCAGGGCCCTGCAACAAGTTCGCCGATTGCCTCAATTGCTCGGAACTCCTCATGTGCAAGGGCGACAAGATTGCCGCTGAAGTCATCAAGCTGGATCGTGACAATCTCGTGCTGACTTACACGGCCGCCCAACGGGCGATAACGGAAGGCGAGCGGGCTGCATCACGCTGGACTGAAAAGGCAGGACCGCAGATCGAAAGACTCGATCAACTACTGGCTATCCTGCACAGCCCTGAAATACCTGACGGCAGCCCAATCGAAATGGCCGGAGATGACTTCAGCCATGAGAAGGTGATTGTTTCCAAAAAAGCCGAGGCATCAGGCGTGAAGTTACTGGACAGAAGTGAACTACGCATCACCTACGGCGATGATCTGCTGGCCTGCCTGGAGCTACTTCGGAGTTCTGATAATGCCTAAAACGATCACAGAGCAGCATGAAAGAAAAATCGCTCAGATGATCCGTAACTGGCCGGTCGAACATGCACTGGACTGGAACGCAGTCTGCATTGGTGCACAAGGCATATTGGGGTGGGACAACCCGCCAACACGTCAGGCGCTCGACAAGAAAATAGCGATAAAAGTCGCTTACAAGACCAAGAAAGAACATCTTAAGCTTGAAAAACAGAAGCTCTTGGACATGCCAAGACCGCGGAGCACGCTGGATGCCATGAAGAAGATCACCCGGCTTCAGGCAGAAAACGACGAGCTGAAGGCAGAGCTTGCCAAAATGGCCGAGATTGCGAACCGACTCATCTACAACGCAACCATTGCAGGTCTTACACGAGAGCGGCTTATGGCCCCGCTTCCGACTATCCGTGAGCCACAGCCACGCAAAGTTCGAATTCCTCAGTGATCGTTTGAAGACGTATTTTTTGTATTTTCTGTCGTCTAGGCAGTGACACCATGCGGGATTACACAGACCGGGAGTCCTCAAGGTCATCAAAGACCCGACTCCAGTCCCGAGCTACCAATGTCTGGCAAGCAACTTCCAATCCATCAAAGCAGCGACGTGAGACTTGCCGCATATTGTCTTCTGTTGCGTATCGAATTGAGGCAAGCGTCTGCCGATCACATCCATCAAATCACAGCCGTCGCGTAACGGGATGGCCAGTAGTTTGGAGAAATCCGACAGCACCACCGTGTCGCAGCCGATCTCTGCGCGGAAGGCGATGTTTTCCAGCACCTGAGTGACCGTGCGGATGCGGTAATCGGCCATGGCTTGCAGGACATCGAGCGGGGCTTGGGTGTCGATGAGCAGGGAGGCCGGGATCAGGTCGATTCCGGAGAGTCTGCCGTCAATTTGTGGTGCTGTGCCAGCAACTGGGATTATTCTCGGAAGCGCTCGTTGCCGTCGATGGCAGCAAGTTCAAGGCGGTCAACAATCGGGATCGGAACTTCACCCGCGCCAAGCTTCAACGGCGAATGGAGGAAATTCAGTCCAGTATCAATCGCTATCTGACAGCACTTGATACCGCAGACCGTCAGGAACCTTCCGTTGCCCAGGCCAAAGCCGAACGCTTCCATGACAAGATCGCGGCCTTGAAAGCCAAGATGCAGGAGCTCAAGGAAATCGAGGTGCAGCTAACCAACCACCGGATAAACAGATCTCGCTAACCGATCCTGATGCTCGCTCGATGAAGACGCGCGGAACAGGAATGGTCGGCTACAACGTCCAGACGGCGGTCGATGCGAAGCACCACCTGATCGTGGCGCACGAGGTAACGAATAAAGGCGTTGATCGAGACTAACTGAGCTCGATGGCCAAGCATGCACGAGCGGCCATGGGTGTCGATGAACTTTCGGCAGGCGCAGACAGAGGCTATTTCAAGGGCGAAGAAATCCTGGCGTGCCATGAAGCTGGAATTACCGTTTTCGTGCCCAATACGCTGACCTCGGGAGCGACAGCGGCTAGCCGCTTCGGTAAAGATGATTTCATCTATGATGCCTCAACGAACGAGTATCGGTGCCCACCCGGGCAAAGCTTGATCTGGCGTTTCTCAAGCGTCGAGAAAGGGCTGAAGCTGCATCGTTACTGGCACTCGCACTGCCAAAACTGTGCCCTGAAGGAGCGCTGCACGCCCAGCTCTGAGCGGCGAGTTAGCCGCTGGGAACATGAGTCGGTACTCGAGGCGATGCAGAGTCGTCTTGATCAAGGAAGAAAGGGGACAGACCACCATTTCTTCCCCGTGGTCCCCACTCCAACTGTTTTCAACAGAATCGGCCGAAAGCTGCCAGTAACCAGAGTTCGCCCGCAGCAAGACTTTCTCCTACTAATCACCGCTTCAGGGTCGGCGCTATGCTCGCCGCTTATTTGCTCAACAACTCATCAATCAAAAACTTACGAGCATTGCGTGCTCCCTGACTCCTACTGCTTGGGTGCTGAATTCGATAGCACTGAATTTGCTCGTTCAGGCGAAAGCGCCACAGTTGATTCTTGGGTATACCTTCCTCGGCATAGTCCCCAAAATCAGAGCAAACGCAGTGCTCGCCTTTATGTGGAAAGAAGGCTTGGCGAATAGGTGCACTGCTTGCGCCATTGGCAAAAATAATGGTGTCAGGCGCAAAAATCTCGATTTGTCGCTTTAGCAGTCGTTCCGAGAATTGGCGAATGATGGGAAATTGCGGGCATTTTTGTGGCGAGTTTCCGGCCCAGGAAAAACAGAATAAATTAGCCCAAACCACTCCCTTGCTCCCGCAGCAATCGGAAACAAGACGCAGGAAATTGAAGAAGCTGGCACCGCTGTCTTTGGGGATTTCGAGGTGCTTAGCCAGGAACTTCTGATGCTTGGTCAGTGATCGTTCGACATACGCTCCAAGCGTGGTGAAAGGAGTTTTGTCACTTACGACATTCCATGCCCGAGTTTCTCGCCCAACCACCATGATGCGCTGTTTGGCAGAGGAGTAACCCTCGGGTGCGCTGGGTAGAAATAGCCCAGAAAGTTTGGCAAAGGCTGGCGTATCTTTTTGGCTCTGGTCAAGGAAATGACGTTCTATATCCTCAAGAACCGGCAAGTAAGCTTGTGCAATAAATTGGAGATCCACTTCTGGCGCCTTGGTCGGTCCGTTGGCTTGTCTGTCTCCGACATACAAGGCTCAAGCGAAAGGCAGGTTCCCCAGCCAGTGCTGGCACAAGAGTATCATTGCTTGCCTGGCTGGGGATGTAGCAGGACCTGGTGGATGACAGCTATGGACCAAAGTAGCCATAGAACAATCCATAGATTGGACGTTTATAGCGCAAGCTAGATGTGTCTTCCTGTGAAGGTAGGTAAATTATCGAACCTATTATTTACTTGTGTAACCAGAGCCGAAAGGAATCTGGCCGTGCATTGCTTCTCTATCAAGGACCGAAGATGGCTCTATCAACTATTTCACGATTACTTTCGTCGCTGGTCACACCCGTGCTGGGTTGGGTGAAGAAGCCCTGGGCAGTGCGTACTGCAGCTCGCAACCCAGCTGCGGCGACGTACTCACCAATCGACAAAATGGACGAAGAGACCTTGGTGCATCTCGGTGCAAGTTCGTCCACGGAGGCAGGCGGGAAACGAATACTCGAGATGTTCGGTCATCTGCTAGTAAGGTCGGAGCCATTCTCCCTACCGCATGTGCGTGAATGGTTGGACTTGTCCGACACGCAACGCCGATTGCAACGCCTTGCACATGCGCACATCACCTCGGCCCCTCTGCCGTCGGACGATCGTATGACGCTAGTCGACAGCTATATGCTGGCGTCCGGCGAACATCGTATTCGGGCAGAAAATATAATCGATCACGCCGTGAAAATCTTAGTGGCGGGTGTACTTGGAACGATAAAAGATAAAGCCTTGGGAGGCGTGCTTCAAGTCAGTATGCGTGCTCTGCAGCAGCGCTTCGATGAGTTCGATATACGACTTGATGCACCGGCAATACCGGAGCCGGGTTGGTCCTTGGATATGGCATTCAAAGCCAATGAAGAGTGGCTGTTGAGTACCTTCTCCAGCCGGAGCAAAGCCAAGACTCGGCTCGGCCAGCCACTCAATCCCGCGGACATCACGGCGTTTGTCAATCCGATGTCTAGAACCGACCTGATGGAGCGCTTTAAGACCCTACTGATCGAATCTCCCATTGGTGGCGTGGTAGCCCTTACCGGTGATGAAGGCAATGGCAAATCCTGGCTAGTCGCGCGGACTTGGCTTTCTCTTCTGGAAAAGCCGCTGACACTTTTTTTGAGTGCAGAAGAAGTTGGCGAGCAAATCGCCGACCCAGTAACGCTTATTGCCCGAAAGCTTTGCGTGCAGACGGATAGGCAAGGATCCGAACGCCATCAAGTGTTTTGGTCTTCTCAACTAGATGCATGGCGCAAGCAACAGCACGGCCCCGCGCAAGGATTTCTGGTCGTGCTTGATGGCTTGAACCAGCGTCCACGCACCGAGTGGGCTCGCTTAATCGACCGGCTCAGCGAAGAATTAGAGCGCATCGGCGGCAAGCTGATTCTTACTTCACGGAAACGTTACTTCGATGGAGTGATCAAGCCGCACTTAGCCTCGTTCTACCGTGAACTGACAGTGCCAGAGTGGACGCCGCTAGAGCGCGATGAGTTGCTCGCCGCCCGGCGCATGCACGGCGGCCAACTGCATGAACGGGTTGCTGCGTCATTGTGTAATCCTCGCTTACTCGGCATTGCCTTAACGCTGCTCGATAGCGCCCAGCTCCGGGCAATGGAAGAATTAAGCGTTCCTCTTTTACTGTTTGAGCACCTGCGCACGAGCCAACGTGACAGCTACGGTCAATCTGCCGAACTCTTCAAGCGCAATCTGCAAAACCATGCAAGGGAAGTATTGCAACGCCTGAACACGCAGCAGCGCGATGACCTAAAGGTGTTTGATGGCGGCCTAGATGCAGTTGTGGAAGGGCGTTTTTTCATACCGCTGACGGAAGACCTAACGCGCTACACCGTTAGCGAAGAGGGTCTCGGTCTAGCCCTTGGCTTGGCGATCCTCGACGACCTGAATTCAGCACTGCGCAATGGGCGCAACCTTAACGAAACTCTGGCTGTGCTAGCTGAACCGATCGCTGCGCTTGATCAGACCTCGGAGGCGATACTGGCTGCACTTACAGTGGCTTGCATGAAAGAAGAGAATTCAACTGAGATCGGCGTGGCAATCCTGATGGGCTTCGCCGGCCTACAGAATTTGGACGACGGTGCTTTCGACGCGATTGCCGTACTGGCGCGTACCCGGACGCCGGTTTTTCTCCAAACGGTGCAGACGTTGGCGCTGCAGGGTGGTACGGCGCTCAATTTCGATTGGATCGAACTGGCGTTGCACCGGGCAAAAGCTGACAAGCAGGCTTGGCAGCAGATTGCGCCGGCCATCAAAGGCTGGCTGGCACATATCACTCTAGATATCGAAAAGCATATCCTCCCATATGGCAAAAGCGCTGACGAGGTCACGCAACGACGCACCGAGTTGCAAGGCGAATTGGAAGCCAAACTGGCGAGACTGTCTACCGAGGAACGCGACTTTCTTGGTGAGCTGGAGCTCACTAAAGCACAAGATACTTCAATGCTCGGGATGGTCGCTCTGAAGCTGTTGGCCGGTATGCCACTGGCGCAATTTGCGCAGGCATTCGTACGATGGAGTTTTGCTAGGAGTCTGAACAGCAGTCAGGACGCGCCCTTGAAGGAGTTTCTTCACTTGATCTGCTTTAACGGCACCGATTGGCAAGCCACGCGCGAGGCTCTCCTGCTTTTCAGCCTGATGCTGCGCAACGGGACGCCTTCGCGCGTAGGTCAATGGGCTTCGGTAACTTTGCTGCAATCGACCGGCCATCCGGATGATGCCCGGAATGCGCAAGAACTCGTTGATGAATTGCGTACAGGACAACCGAGCGGTACGCGCTGGCGACTGATTGAGAAGTATTGCAGTACCGATCCCTGCGATCCCAACAATACAGAACCTGATAACGCAGTTCACACTGCTGAACAGTTTACCGCCATGGATGTCACCAACCTTTGCCAGGGTATGGTAATGAATGTCCAGGACCAATTCTTCAATGATGCGCGGCCTGCTGTTAGCCGCTACTACGCGGACGTCGCCATCGACCAGCATCGTGCATTGGTTGATGATGTACTGTTACGCAGCGGCTTGCCCCTGCGACAAGGAGTGGCCGGTCTACTCGCGCATTCTGCCTTAGTCACGCATGAACAAGCGCAGCGGTTTATCCGTCGTGTGTGTGGCAGCGAGGCTGACGTCAATGCTCTGCGCTCGCTGGGTGACGAGGCCAACATCTGGGCGCAATTCCAGCTGCAATTAGCTTTTCCTGCGCTGGAGGCGGGCGTACAACTCAAGTCGCTCTTAGATGCGCGGTTTGGTAGCAAGCTGTCGCGTAATCTGATTGAGGAGATTAAACCGCTCGACGTGCTGACCTTTGAGTCTAGCCTTGCTGAGGCGATAGCGGCACAGGACGATGAAGCACAATTCACTGTGCTCTTGTTTGCTCCCTTTACTAAACAGCCACTTCCGCCTGCAACACAAGAAAACCTTTCTGGCTTGCTTCTCAGCACGTCCACATTAGTACGCTCATATACCTTGCGCATGATAGCAAAGTCAGCTGATACCAAGGCGCTGAAAATGGTTGTGGATAGTGGCTGGCTTGCGACCCAATTGAGCGAGGATGAGAAGCTTGAACGCTGGTACGGCTCAGAAGCTTTGATGGAAGCTGCTGTGCAATGCGTTGCTCCTTGGGAAACACTTGTAACGAAGATGGAGTATCAGCACCTCGGTCGTCTATCGGCGTGTCTCGGAGGGGGTGCAGCGCTACACGTCGCAGGTGTTGTTGATGCCTTGCTCCGGCGCTCGCTGGAATTGCCAATTGAGGCAAGCATGCTTGAGATTGAGCTTATGCAGCATCCGGGAGCCGCTCCACAACTTCAGTACTTCAGCTTGCACGAGCGCCAACTACCGGCTATTGACCCAGACAAAGCATGGCAAGGTCTTTCTGAGGTGAAAGACGGTTTTAAAGAACGCCAGAGAAAATTGCACACCACATTCGATGCGTTGCAGACGCACCTCACGAGTAATGATGCCGGCAGGTTGCTGGATCAATTTTGCATGGAAGATTTCGCAACCATCGCTGGGGCTGATACCAACTTGACCAAGCGCTGGTGTGCTTTGCTGCTGGACCAGCCAGGGCATGTGAATCTAGTAGCAGTACGCAATATCGGCCTGTTGTTGGCTCGTTCGATTGCGACATATGACCCCGTTCGGGCGGTCCAACTGTTCGAAAAATATGACCCGATCGCACCACTTGTGCGCGTAGTTTTCGGGCGCGCTGCTATTGAACTGGGCGCGATGGCAGTTTGGTCAACAACAGACCTTCCTGAGCTGGAGGCGCTGCGCGTGCGCCGTCTAGACTGCGCCGCCGATAACGATGTACTCGCATGCGAGGTGTGGGCTGCACTGTGGAGTGGAAAATCGACGGAGCTCACGCGGTACATTGATTTGCGCTTGGCTTCTGCGTGGCCGGCAGAGCAGGCTCGCGCCATCTTAGTCGCCGGCTTAATGGGAAAGAACCCACGCAGCGACAGCGTGCTGGCGCGATTTGCCGGAGTGCCTGGGCTACTTGGAGAAACACAGCGCGTTGCGCAAGATGCTTACGACCGCCATGCCTGGACCGTACTCTGGTTTACAGCCATGCGTGATGCGCCATCTGCAGAGGCTTTCTGGCGTGCAGCCGTACTGTTCCTAGTGGTGGCAGACGGTCGCGTCGAGGCGCTCAAACTCGCACAGGGCGCAGCGCAGGCAACGTTCTGCCTACATTGGCCCGGTATTGAACGACAATTGCAGAACCGCTTTGGTAAGTTGCGAAAAAAGTGGAAAGAGCGCTTTCTGTCAGACGAGACGCCTTGGCCGCCTTTTTTGGCGCAACCGGAGCGTGACTGAACGTCTAAGGTGCAAGCATTCGCAATAGCAGTTACTTGGTCGAAAACGTACATTTAAGGAATTGAGTCGACATTTTCATTGATCAAAACCTCACCCGATCCCCTTAGCAACGCATGCCCGGCAACGACATCATGTGCTGAAACCGGGTAGAGAGATACGCCGCAGACACCATCGCCTGCGGCAACTTTTGCAAGCCTGTAGGCAATAGAGGGCGACTGTGACACATAGGATTCCAACACTGGCGGCCCTTTCGGTGATTTGGCCAAGACTGCTGCGGCTGGAGATGGGTAACAAAAACACATCAGAAAACGGCCAGCAGTTGCTGGCGATAATTTTTCGAAAAGCTTATTTGATAAGACGATACAGGGGCCGAATCGCCGGCCAATACAAACTTCTGCGCTGTGGTGGCAACTGCCGAGCTGCATGGTTCTTCTGCGTTATATTGCATGGAGGTATCCAGCTCACCTTCTGTGGAACCAGCCTCGAACCCAGATGCACTGACAGCGCAAACGACAGCTAAATCATCCGGCAAATCATCAGCGATACGCTGGGAAAATCGCTTAAGTGTCGGTTCCGCCAAGACGAACAACCAAGCTTGATCATCAATTTCGCCCATACGTCGAAGAACTCTTCCCAGGACCTGACGGTAATGCAGTTCAGTACGAATTCGACTGAGGTAGCAGCATACCTGGAGCCGAGGAATATCAGTCCCCTCGCTGATCATTCCCACTGCAACAATCCAACGGCAGTCGCTATTTTTGAACCCGTTGATTACCTGTTGTGCGCCTGGGGTTCTGGTGGTCACGACTTGGAAGCTTTCGCCCTTGCCCTTTAGCGCCAAAGCAACCTGGTGAGCATGTTCGATATTCGTAGCAACAACCAAGCCCGCGGCATTCGGTTTGAGCATTCGCATTTCATCGAGTTTCTTGCGTCCCAGATCAAGCAACTGACTGAGCGCGTCTTCATGACAGATCAGGTCCTCGTATGAGACCAGAGATTCACGCAGTAGCTTAGCGATGCTAGGAAAAAGTTTGACGGTGCTATCGTTCGCGAAATCTTCTTTGAGCCTCAGCATCTGGTTATCTAGCAGAACGATGCGAGGTGACCGGCAAACCCCGTCGGAAATGGCTTCTTTGAGACCGTAGCGATAGTCGCAAATCAATCGGCCTTCCGGGTTGGAGTAACGAGCAAGAGCAATGCCTCTGTCATCGGAACGCCATGGTGTGCCCGATAGAGCCAAGGTAAAGGCAGCACGATCCTGCATTTTCAATAGAATCTGTTGCCCCCAAGCGTTGCTCAAAAGCGGATCGTATCCGGAGCAGTGATGGATCTCGTCGAATACTGCAAACACGCGGTAGTCATCGAAAAGCCTCCAGAAGGCTTCATCCTGGTGCTCCATCGCTTGATAGGTACTTGCAGCTCCAACGGCACCGATAAGTCCATCCAAGCGCCTCCCCAATACAGCAGAGAATGTCGAGCGAAAGCCGTCGACGACTTGGCATGACGGAGCAAAACAGAGCACGAGATCAATCTTGCCCTGCTCCAACAGTTGTCGAGCCAGCTCTGCGGCCATTCGTGTCTTCCCTGCCCCTGGAGTGGCTTGGCAGAAGAAGTGCGGCGTTGTGGTGTAGTGTTCCAGTGCAATGCCAATGCATTGGCTCTGCCATTTTCTCGGCGATGCTTTCATCGTGCGGACATGACTGTCTTGAGCGTCTTTTCTACAGCTCGGAGATGTCCTAGAAGACGGGAGCTTCGGTCTCTAGCTTCGAGATACTCACCTTCGACTTGGTCTTTCAGGTGCGGCATTTCGTCGAGCAGTTGCTTATAACGCTCCGCCTCTCCCATTGAGGAAAGGAAGTCGAGCCGAATCTCTTTGAGTATGGATTCCAGGTGCTCGATCACATCTAGCCCAGGCTGCTTTGAGTCCATGCTTTGTGGGGGCTGTTGCAGCGGTTTATTCTCAGACTTAACACTGTTCTCATACCCATTATCGATGAGCTCCACCTGCAGGTCCCCTGGAATACTCTGCCAGTGATAAATCTGACCCCGCTTTTGTCGTTTTTCATCCTGAATGACCCATCCGGTACGCAGCATCCGTCTGATCTGCTCATAGACATATCTGCGCAGGTCGCTGCTGTTGAACGGAATACCCGCCAGGTGAGTGGCGTAAGCATTACGTAAGTCGTTGGTCGTAAATTGACGTAGATGCCCCTGCTGAAACAGGTCGTAGAGCCGCCTGTCGAAGATGAATGAATCGGGTTTCATGCAGGCACCTTGAAGGGAAGTTCGCGGAACGGTCAAAATGCGGATTATAGTCCGTGGCTGATTCATCCGCAAACGCAAGATAGTGCCGCCTCAGTGGGGACCGAGGCGGATATGCATCAGCTTGCAAAGGCATTGGGCGAAAGAATACGGACACAGCGGAAGGCCAAAGGATTTTCCCAAGATGCCTTGGCGCACTCTTGCAGTGTCGATCGTAGCTATATGGGGCGCATTGAGCGCGGTGAAGTGAACATCACTGTAGAAAAGCTATATCGCATAGCCAGCGTATTGGAATGCGAGCCTCAGTACCTCTTGCCTGAAACGCTTTCTCTCCACGAGTTGGCTAGTGATATGACGGCAAGCGACTGAACCGAAATTAGCTGGCAATCAATGACCGGAACTGACAAATTACTGATTCAAATGCGCAGCGTCCCTTGGCAAGGGTCGGCATGGACCCTACCCGGGACGCGAACCGGCCATGACTTTTCACTAAGACTTAAATTTTGTTCACTCGAATCTGAATTAGAGGGCTAACGTTTTCACCTATGTCACCTCGGATACCTGGCGCGGCCGAGCGCCAGGTATCCGCCGTTTAGTTTCAGGGCCTGGCCAAAAGTACCAGGTGACGTCGAACGGTTTGCCAACTTGGCCAACCCACACACGCATCGCCCCTACCAGAATGATCGAATGCTGCCCAATTCGCTGGCCACACACCGAGCTAAATTCCTATAAATCATTGAGGCACCGTCCACACTTCTGCTGGCTCAGGGATGTGAAACCTGTTTGGCGTTGTCTCCAGGTCGATGCGGTGGTCTACCTTGATGGGGGATCGATATACCGTCTGTTTGAAAAGTTTTCGCTGACTATGACGGACCGGTATAAGTCGACTCCATCATTAATTAGCGCCGCTAAACGACCCAAAACGTACCGGTGAATGGAAAACGACCTTGAGCAGCCATACGAACCACTTCGAATTGCTCTGTAGTAGTTATGAACAGCTCATTTAATCCTGAGAACCTGGTCGGCCATCCCAGTGTTCGACCAATTCATCGATGCGATCCGGAATACGCGGCGTTTTGGAGAGTACAAGGCATTTGGTATTGCCGACGAACTCCAAGACCAGGTACAACGTGTCGCCGATCTCTATGCCCATCTGCTTCAGCAGCTTGTCTGGCAGCTCGATGATTCCGTCGCCGTTGTCCGCTTGCAGAATACGAGTACGCATGGCTTAACTCCTGGATGAGTGAGCGACGTAAGCTTGCTAGTAAGTCTGCCGGCGACGGCCAGACGTTGCCGCAAATCCCACAGCACAGGCAGCATAGCAAGGCACATCGGCCGGGTAAAACTAACGATTTTATAACCCAAAAGGCTTGCGGAGATTTCCCCCTATTCACCCTTCGTAATAGGGAACTTGATACCCAATGGGAGATTACTGATCGAACACGCCAACCCAGCATGGAACGACCTGTGGTTGCCCGTTGCAGCCAATCGCGACAGGCAAAAATCATCTACAGAACACCTTTATGAGTGAGCTGCCCCGCTGCGGGTTGCGAGATATGCCGACTAATCGTCTACCGCCGGCCGAGCTCCGACTGACCGCCGCCGAGTTTCAGTGCCTGGCACCACCAGAATGGGCGCCGTCGAATGGTTCGCTAATTTGGCCAGCCCACGAACGCGTCGAGCCTTCCTGGGCGATCGATGGTTCCCGCTGGCCGCACACCCGAAGGAAATATAAGGAAGTTAGCGAGTTTATGTTTAAAACATAAACTCGCTAACTTCCTTATATACCACCGACGTGCGGACGTTTTGCTCGGATCACTCCATGTTGCTCTCAGTCGAGAAAGGCAGAAATCGGCCCAGAGTGTGTAAAAACGCTCATGGGGCTCATCTTCTTGGAGCATCGACGTTCGTTGGCTTAGCCACCGCACGGT
The DNA here is from genome assembly GCF_059716055.1 of Pseudomonas sp. LBUM1658. Taxonomy (NCBI): domain Bacteria; kingdom Pseudomonadati; phylum Pseudomonadota; class Gammaproteobacteria; order Pseudomonadales; family Pseudomonadaceae; genus Pseudomonas; species Pseudomonas sp. LBUM1658. Next base: position 2,879,413 of record NZ_CP166798.1, on the reverse strand, counting down.
CAATGCCACGGATTGCATCGGTAGCGACCTGGAACACATCAACGCTGTTTTACAGCCTCTTGGAAGGGTCAAAACCGGCCTTTTTTTAGGCCGACAGCGCTTTCATCAAACCGTTGGCTCCGATGATTTTCATGACCCGTTTCAAGTTGTAGGCGAGCACGTTCAAGCTCATCTCCGCACTCACCCCTGCCAGCTTTCGCGTCAGGAAATGCGTTGCACCCATCCATTGTTTGAGCGTCCCGAAGGGATGCTCAACCGTCCGTTTTCGGATTCGCATCATCTCCGGCGCGTTGCTCAGCCGGTTCTGCATTTCCTCCAACACAGACTCATGTTCCCAGCGTCGAACCCACCGTTGCGTGCTCGGGGTGCACTGCGGTTTCATTGCGCAGCCCCGGCATTTCGAACTCCAGTAACGGTGCAACGTCAGGCCTTTTTCAACGTTGGTATAGCGCCAGATTAGCGCCTCTCCAGCCGGGCAAACGTATTCGTTTTTTGCCGCGTTATAGATGAAGGCATCGTTATTGAAACGCCCGTCTGCTTTGGCTCCAGAGGTCATCGGCTTGGGCACATAGGCGGTGATGCCTGCATCGTGACAAGCCAGGATTTCTTCGCTTTTGAAGTACCCTCGGTCAGCCGCTACCGACAGCGTTTTTGACGCCATCGCCTCGCGGGCCTGCTTGGCCATCGAGCTGAGTTGATCGCGGTCGGAACCGACGTTGGTCACCTCATGCGCAACGATCAAATGATGCTGGGTATCGACCGCTGTCTGCACGTTGTAGCCGACGATTCCCGTGCCGCGCGTCATCATGGAGCGGGCGTCTGGATCGGTCAGTGAGACCTGTTTATCCGGCGATTCGTTGAGCTGGATTTCAATCGCTTGAAGCTCCTTCATTTGAATTTTCAGCTTGGCGATTTTCTCTTCCAGCCGTACGGCTTTGGGCTCAGAGGATGTGGGTTCTTGCCGATCGGCAGCATCGAGTGCGGTCAGGTAACGGCTGATGCTCGATTCAATTTCTTCCATGCGCCGCTTCAGTTTGGCACTGGTGAAATTGCGGTCGCGGTTGTTGACTGCCTTGAACTTGCTGCCGTCGATGGCGACCAGGTTCTCTCCGAATAATTCCAGTTGCTGGCAGAGCAAAACGAACTGGCGGCAGACACCTCGAATGGCCTTGCTGTTGTCTTTTCGAAAGTTGGCGATGGTCTTGAAATCCGGCATCAAACGCCCGGTCAGCCACATCAGTTCGACGTTACGTTGGGCTTCTCGTTCCAGTCGCCGACTCGATTGAATGCGGTTGAGATAGCCGTAGATGTAGATCTTCAGCAGGATCGCGGGGTGGTAAGCAGGCCGGCCGGTGTCAGCTGGAATAGCGCCGTCAAAACCCAAGGAGACCAGGTCGAGTTCGTCAACGAAGACGTCGACTACGCGCACTGAGTTGGTATCGCTGACGTAGTCGTCGAGGCTCTCGGGAAGTAAGGTGCTTTGGCCTCGATGTTCACCTTGAATAAAGCGCTTCATGGGCGATCCCTGCGATGAAATCCTCAGAAATCATAGCAAGGGTTCAAGAAAGCGTTTTTACACACTCTCGGCTGTGGATTCAACCGGTCGATGCAACGCAACGCAATTTGATCGAGGGAGCGTCACCGCTATCCCAGCAGTGCGTGCTTGAGCACCGAGTCGGTCGTGGTCTGATAGTGGGATGAGAGCAATTCGCACGCCATGTCGATGTCTTTGGCCAGCGCCGCCTCCATCAACTGACGGTGTTCGTGGGGCACATCACGCACGGCACTTTCAACATAGTGCATCGATAGAAACCGATAGCGCGCGGTCTGGTCGCGCAGGGACGAGCACAGGCGCAGCAATGTCGGAGAACTGCAGCTAGAGATCAGCGCCTGATGGAACACTTCGTGAGCGTTTTCCCATTCCGGTTTTAGCAGCCGCTCAGGTCCTTCCACGATGGTCAGGCGATCCAGCCGGTGGTGGGCGGCAAGGACGCGGCTCTCCCACTCCACATCGCCCTGGCGAATCGAATCGGCCAACACCTTGCATTCAATGTGCAATCGAGCGGCGGTGATGTCGGCGATTTCTGCTGCCGAGATCCGGCCGACACTGAAACCTTTCTGATCGGCTGCGGAGACGAAGCCACTGCTGGCCAAGCGCGACAACGCTTCGCGTAGCGGAATCACGCCCACGTCGTAGGCTTCGGCCAATTCCTTGAGGCGCAGGCGACTGCCTGGGGCCAATCGGCCATTGATGATGTCCTGGCGAATCCGGGCTTCTAGCTGCGAGGCCATGGTGCGCTTTTCAGTGGGCTCGGCCGATTGCCAGTTGATCAGAGGGGAATTCACGGTCGACTCCATTTTTCGCTTTGTATGCGCGAATCATACACAAAGTGAATAATTTCTCACATCCATAAAAATATATATTTTTTTGTTGACGGCATATTTTTTTGGCTCTAGCTTTGTGAGCACGCAGTCGGTACTTCCCTTCACAGCCGGCGCCCATTCAAACCAACAAGAGAAACCTGCCATGCGTTACGTCCGCTTCCTCAATCAAGGTCAACCTGTCCTGGGTGTCGTCACTGCCGAAGGCGTACGCGTACTGGGTTCCGAATCTCTTGAGTCGCTGTTGGCACGAGGAGTCGATTTGACCACTCACGGTGCTGATGCCCATGGTGACTTGGTCGAAATCGCTGAAGATGCGTACCTGCCATTGATGCAGCGTCCGACCAAGATTGTGTGCGTGGGCCTGAACTATGCCGACCACACCAAGGAATCGCCTTACGCCCAACCGAGCTACCCGACCCTGTTCCCACGCTGGAACTCCAGCCTGACCGCCCACAACAAACCGCTGATCCGTCCCCGTGCCTCCGACACGCTCGATTACGAAGGTGAAATGGCCGTGGTCCTGAAAAGTGGCGGCCGTCACATCAAAAAGGACGATGCGCTCAACCACGTCGCCGGTTACGCGCTGTTCAACGAAGGCTCGGTACGTGATTACCAGTTCATTTCGCCGCAGTGGACCGTCGGCAAGAACTTTGATGACACCGGCGCATTTGGTCCGGTCCTGGTGACCGCCGATGAGTTGCCGGCTGGCGGCAAGGGCTTGCTGCTTGAGACCCGAGTCAACGGCAAGGTCGTACAATCGGCCAACACCAACGACATGCTGTTCGACGTGGCCACCATCATCTCCACGCTGAGCGAAGCGGTGACGCTTGAAGCCGGCGACGTGATTGTCAGCGGCACCCCGGCGGGCGTAGGGTTTGGCATGAACCCGAAGGTCTACCTGAAGGCAGGTGATGTGGTCGAAGTGTCGATCGAGGGCATCGGCAAGCTGGTCAATCCGGTTGTCGACGAGGTCTGATAACAAACACGGCTTCAAACTCGGCGCAGGGCCGACCCCGCCCCTGCGTCTCACAACAAAAATAATTAAATGGAGGCAATCATGAGCGTTTCCCATGGTGTGCATTCAATCGATCATTACGCGCTGAACGTTCCGTCTCTGGACCAAGCCTGCCAATTCTTTGAAAGCTTCGGCCTTGACGTTCAACGTGAACCGAATCAACTCCTCTTACGGGCAGCCGACGGCCACGTCTGGGCGAAAATTTTTCCTGCCGCGTCCAAGTCCCTCGCCTATCTGAGTTTCAACTGCTACGAGCAGGATTACACCGCGTTGCGCCAGCAGATCGAAGCCGCAGGCGGGCGCTTTGATGATCGTCCCGAAGCCGGAATCTGGTTCCGTGACCCGGACGGCAACCTGCTGCAGGTGAAGGTCGGTGATAAAACCATGCCCGACCAAAAATCAGCTCCCCACAACAGCAGTACACCGCCAAACAGCCGCGGCGCGACGACCCGCGACGCCATGGTGCAGGTCCGCCCTCGTCGCTTGTCCCATGTCCTGTTGTTCACCCCCGACGTACTCGGTGCGCTGGACTTTTACGAACAGGCCCTGGGCCTGAAACTCTCCGACAAGTCGATGGACATTATCGCCTTCAGTCACGCTCCCCACGGTTGCGACCATCATCTGGTGGCGTTCGCCAAGAGCAGCGCCAAGGGCTGGCACCACGCTGCGTGGGAAGTCGACAGCATCGATGAAGTTGGCGCGGGTGCTTCGCAAATGGCGGCGGCGGGATACGTGAAAGGTTGGGGCACCGGCCGTCATTGCCTGGGTTCGAACTACTTTCATTACGTGCAGGATCCGTGGGGATCGTTCTGCGAATACTCGGCCGACATGGACTACATCTCTGAAGGCAGCGAATGGCCAGCCGGCGACTACCCGCCGCAAAACTCCCTGTACCTATGGGGCCCGGACGTGCCGGACAACTTCATTTTCAACACTGAAGCGGACACCCCGGCACCTGCCTGAGTCGCCCTGTCCCTCATTGTTAACAAACTGACATTCCTGCATTGCGCGAGCCTACCCGCTCGCGCGACGGGTCCGGCCATGCCCGGAAATCATTGCGAAGTACACGAGGCACAGATCATGAATCAGCACACCACAGTTGATGTTGCCATTGCCGGTTACGGCCCCGTGGGTCAGACCCTGGCCATTCTGTTAGGCCAGATGGGGTACTCGGTCGCCGTGTTCGAACGCTGGCCAGCGCTTTACCCGCTCCCGCGTGCAGTATTTTACGATCATGAGATTCGCCGCATTTTCCTTTCAATGGGACTCGGTGAAGAGCTGGCAAAAATCTCCCAGCCGTCGGCACGCTACCAGTGGTTCAACGCTGACTGGAAAGTCCTGGTAGAAATCGATTGGTCGGCGGAATCGATCAGCGATGGACCGTTCGGTTATCTGTTTAACCAGCCGTTATTGGAAGCGGCACTGGACCGCAAAGCAAAAAGCATCGGTAACGTGCAGATCCATCAGGGCTGGGAAGCTACAGCGCTGAAACAGGATGCCGATGGCTGTGACATGGTCCTCAATCGGGTCATTCGCGAAGACGGTAAGTTCTCACTCGGTAAAGAGCAGCAAAGTGTCCGCGCTCGCTACGTGATCGGGGCCGACGGCGCCAACAGTTTCGTGCGCCAGTCGTTAGGCGTTGAGTGGCAGGACTTGGGCTTCCAGGAAGACTGGCTGGTGGTCGATTTGCAGCCCAAACCCGGTGTGCAACTGGATGTGCCGGACATCGGCCAGTGGTGCAACCCCGAGCGCCCCACCACCATGGTCCCAGGTGGCCCCGGTTATCGCCGCTGGGAATTCATGCGCCTGCCCCACGAAACCATCGAAGACTTGCAAGACACCGACAAGGTCTGGTCACTGCTGTCGCGCTGGGTCACACCGGACACCGCTGACCTGGTGCGCCACGCGGTCTATCAGTTCCGCTCGCGTATTGCCTCGAACTGGCACAGCGGTCGGGTGATGCTGGCCGGCGATGCGGCCCACGTGATGCCACCGTTCATGGGCCAAGGCATGTGCTCGGGGATTCGGGATGCGTGGAATCTGTCCTGGCGTCTCGATTTGCTGCTGCGGGGTTTGGCTGACGATTCCCTGCTGGACAGCTACACACTGGAGCGTAAACCGCAGATCCGCGCCGTGATCGAAGCGTCCATGGCCATGGGCAAAGTCGTCTGCGTATCCGACCCGGTCAAGGCGGCCGAGCGCGACGCAGCGTACTTGAGCGGCAACGTTGCGCCATTGCCGCCGTTCCCGGGTTTAACCGATGGTCTACTACAGAAGGATGGCCAATTGCGCGGCATTCTTGGGGTACACGGTTCGATCGAAATCGGTGGAAAGGTCAGCCGCTACGACGATGTCATCGGACGCAGCTTCCACTTGCTGGTGAGAGGTGACGAGAATCCTTTGACGGTGCTCGACCCGGAACAGTCGAGATTCATTAGTGACTACGACGTGAAAGTCGTTCGGCTCGCGGCTACGGCTGACAGCAGCAAAGGCATCTATCGCGATGTCTCCGGCAAATACCTGCAATTCATGGCCGAGGCCGGACTCAAAGCCCTCATCGTGCGCCCCGACTATTACTGCTATGGCGGCGTCGCAGAGCTGTCTGCGCTGCCAAAATTGCTCAACTCCCTGCGCGAGCAATTGCAGCACAGCAGCCAAACCCATGTCGTCAATGGTGGAAAGGCCTGCCACGCCTGACACGATTTTCTGGGGGCATGGATGCCCCGCTCTCTAAAACTCTGACAACAAAAACAAGAGACAGATAATGATCAACATCAAGGTGAAAACGCTTGGTGCGGTTTTGGCCGCCTTCGCAACACTCAACACACACGCCGCCGAAACCCCTGAAAGGGGTGAAGGCACGGTATTTCGTAGCTTGTTTGGAGACACACTGGAAAAGGATTACGGGATTCAGGTCTCTGGCCTTTTTGACGTCGCTTACTCTCGCAATAATCGCTCGACACACGATGAGCGTCAGGATGGTTTGAGCAATCTCCCGGTGGTTGGCTTCGCGGATGAAGGCCTGGAATGGGGCGGCCTGCATCTGTTTGTCGACAAGGCACTGAAAGGCGACATGGTGCCGCGTATCACCCCGCTTCCGGGCCCTGCACCGAGCGAAGCGTCCTTCGGTTTCACCTTCGAAATGAACTATGGCCGTAACGCCCAATTCGCCCGCACCCAAGGCTGGGACATGCACTGGGATGTCAATTCACCCGGCGATGACGACCTGGCCAAGGCCCAGCGCGATAAACAGAGATTCCTCGCCATTCCCAACATCGCCGCCACCGCTTACTTGCCATACGGTCCCGGTGTAACAGTTATGGCCGGGGTGTTCGGCCCAGCGATCGGTTACGAGATTCCACCCAACATCCGTGCTGCACGCAACCCGTTTGCCAGCAAGACCTACGCCTTTGTCAGCGAACCCGGCACCGTATCCGGGGTCTTGCTGGGTACACGGTTGTACAACGGCGAATCATCGATCCTCGGTGCGGAACTAGGAGTGGTTCAGGGCTGGAATAATCTGCGCGACAACAACGACCAGAAGTCGATGATGGGGGCCTTGCGTTGGCGTACCGCCGATATGCAGACCTGGATCGACTACGAATTCATCCTCGGCGATGAACAGAACGATAGCTTCAACGATGTGCAGGCTCCAACGTCGCGCCTGGTATCGCCAGATGGTCAGTTCAAACAACAGCACTCGCTCAACGGCTGGCATCGTTTCGACTCAAACTGGTCGATGGGCGCAGAAGTGGTCTATGGCCGGCAGGACGGCGATGGCAAAGCCTCGACTGTCGACATCATTAACGGCCCTGGTTTCGACGGCGCTCATTGGTGGGGGACCAACGCGGTGCTCACCTACCAACAACGCCCGGACCTTTCCTACTCGGTGCGAGCCGAACATTTCGCCGATCCCGACGGCTTCATATTGCTGCCGGCGTCCACCGCTCGCGGCAATTTCAACGCCCTCACTGCCGGCCTGCGGTACGACCTGAACAAGTACATCTCGCTACGTCCCGAAGTGCGCTTCGACGTGTTCGATGGCAATGCCGACGATCACCCGTTCGGTGCCGGTCGCGACCGCACGCAGCTGACCGGGCTGGTTGAAGCGCTGGTCTATTTCTAAACCCTCTGCGGTCGGGCGCTCGTACGGCCGTCACACCTCAACTCCATCCGAGTAACAACCATGAATAACAATAAACACGCGTGGAATGTTCGCTACGAGTTTAAAGCAGTAGCCCTGCTGGCCTTGGGCTTCGGGCTGGTGGGCCTGGACCGCTTCATCATCCTGCCGCTGTTCCCGGTGATGATGAAAGACCTCAACCTGAACTATCAGGATCTGGGCAACGTGACGGCGATCCTGGGCCTGGCCTGGGGGATCTCTTCGATCTTCATGGGTAGGCTTTCCGATCGAATCGGTCGACGCAAAGTGCTGATTCCAGCGGTGTTGGTGTTCTCACTTCTTGCGGGCCTTTCCGGTCTGGCGACCGGTATTGGCGGATTAATGCTGATCCGGGCGATTATGGGCATCTCCGAAGGCGCCTTCACTCCAACCGCGCTGGCGGCTACGGCCGAGTCGTCTCATCCGCGTCGCCGGGGCATGAATATTGGCATCCAGCAGGCGTTTTTCCCCATCCTGGGGCTCGGCCTCGCGCCCATTCTCGCCACACAGCTGTTGCTCATCGTGCCGTCGTGGCGCTGGGTGTTCGTCATCGTTTCGCTGCCGGGCTTCTTGCTAGCATTGGCGATGTACCGTTACTTGCGGGAAACGCGTGCAGTCACTCCGAAAAAAGCCGAAGCCAGTGCTGCAGTGGATCACCCACGCTGGCTGGATGCCTTGCGCTATCGCAACGTACTGCTGAACATCGTCGGAATGTTCTGCATGTTGACCTGCCTGTTCGTGATCAGCGTGATGATGCCTAACTACCTGATGGACTATTTGCACCTGGAAGTGCAGCAGATGGGCTTCGTCATGTCGGCTATCGGCCTGGGTGGTTTTCTCGGGCAATTGATCATGCCTGCCGTCTCAGACCGCATCGGTCGTAAACCTGTGGTGCTCATATCGTTCGTCGCCACTGGTGTGTTTCTTTGGTTGCTGATGGGCACCGGCGCCGAACCGATAAAGTTGTTCTCGCTGCTGTTTCTGACGATTTTTTTCAACTTCAGCATGATCTGCATGACGGTCGGGCCACTCACCAGTGAATCCGTTCCGGCCGCGCTGACGTCGACTGCTACCGGGTTGGTGGTGGGCATCGGTGAGATTTTTGGCGGCGGTGTCGCTCCTGCTATCGCGGGCTACATCGCACAGCATCACGGGATCGAAAACACCATGTACCTGGCACTCGGCGCAGTACTGGTGGGGTTGCTGGTCGCGACCTGTTTACGTGAAACCGCACCGGCCAGAGTGGCCGAACCTGCGGTCGAAGGAATAGACCGCGTGTAACAAAATTCACTCTCCATCAGGGGAGCGACAGGATGTCGGAATGGGAGTGTTCGTTCGCAAGCACAACGCTCCCCGTCACGCACACGATGAGCGTGCCAGTGCCTGGCGCCACGATCGCCCGGCGCTGATTTCCCTAAAGCGTTTCATTGAAGTAACGGCGCCAGCCACAAGCTGGCGCCGTCTCATCTGCTTTTCGGCATGACATGGCGCATAAACCAAGCGTCCATCAATGCGCACGCTGCGATCCCCTTCTTTGAGGACAAATCCGTTGTTTTTCAGAAAAATGAAGTTGGCACCGCGCTCGATTTTCGGCTTTGGATTGATTGGCTTGGTCGTCCTGCTGCTTGGCCTGTTCTCATTGAGTATGGTCAAGCAAATGAGCGTGCAGTCCGAAGCCATCAGAGAGGTCTGGGTCCCTGGAATCATCCGGCTTGCGGCGCTGAACACAACGGAAGATCGAGCCGGAATCATGACCTTCCGAATGGTCGTTCTACGGGACCCGGTGGCCTTGGCTGCCAATCAGACGGCGCTGATGCAAGTACTCGACAGTGTTCGGCAGCAGCAAGATGATTTTGCCACGCACCTGCACGAAAAGTCGGAGCGAGACATTTTCGAACGTTACTTGCTCGCCTCGAAAGCGTTCAGGCATGAACAGCTTGAGGTGATCCGACTGGCAGCAGAGGGTAAACCGCAGGCAGCTACAGAAATACTCAACGGCCCTATCGATAAATTTGCCATGGAACTGGGTGCAAGCTCGGGTGAACTGCTGGATTTTTATTTGAAGCATTATCACCAGGCAGCTGAAAACGAACAGCAGACACGTGAGCGTGTCGTGACGGGGGTCATTGCGGCAATGGCGCTGGCCGCCCTGCTGACGGTATTGCTGGCAACGCTCTACACGAGAAGTATCAACCAGCCATTGCTCAACGCCCTTAAGGTCGCAGAGAGTATTGCACGAGGTGATTTAACCTCTTCAATCGACGATAGCGGGAAAGATGAGCCAGCCTTATTGCTTCAGGCATTGAAAGCCATGCAGGGCAATCTTCACGACACCGTCCTGCGTATAACGGACTCTTCCACCCTGTTGGCTTCGTCCTCGCAGCAGTTTCACTCAGTGATAGCAACCGCCACGAGCGGGCTCCAGGAACAGAACAGGGAAATCGAGCAAGCCGCCACAGCCGTGAATGAAATGACCGCTGCAGTCGATGAAGTGGCGAGAAATGCATCGGCTACGGCACACGCTTCACGAACCACAGATGTCGCGGCACAAACCGGTAAAGCCCGCGTCGTCGAGACGCTTGAGTCGCTCTCAGTTTTAGCAGAGGGCATTTCGATTACCGCTGATCGTGTGGAGGAACTTGCAAGCAGCGTGTCCAGCATCAACCGGGTGCTTGAAGTGATACGGTCGATTGCCGAGCAGACCAACCTTCTGGCGCTTAATGCGGCGATTGAGGCCGCCCGGGCTGGCGAAGCGGGCAGCGGTTTCGCCGTTGTCGCCGAGGAAGTCCGGCCATTGGCATTCAGGACGCAACAATCGACGGGCGAGATCGAGCACATGGTCAGCGAGTTGCGCAGCGTGGCGACATATACGCTGTCCTCCATGCAACTGAGCACCGAACGTGTCAACTCGACGTTGGGCATCGCTCAGGAAGCGGATTCGGCACTGCAACAGGTGACCGTTGCTGTCGAGACGATCAGTCAAATGAACATCGTCATCGCCACTGCGTCGGAGCAGCAAGCCCAAGTCTCTCGGGAGATTGACCGGAGCTTGATCAGCATTCGTGATCTGTCGATGCAAACCTCGGCGGGCGCTGTACAGATTCATATGACCAGCGAAGAACTCTCGCGTCAGGCCACAGGCCTGCGCGAGCACATCAACAGGTTCCGCATCTAGCTCGGGCGTCAGTAATTATTCTGCAAGGTTTTACACATGATCGAATTTCATCAAGTCACCGCGTATCAGCAACAGACGAAGGTCCTTAATCGGTTGTCGTTGAAGATTGAGCCGCAGGAGCGCGTGGCAATCCTGGGTCCCAACGGCGCGGGAAAAAGCACCCTGCTTAAACTGATAAACCGGGAGCTGTATCCCGTTGCGCAGGAAGGCAGCTACCTGAAGCTCTTTGACAGCGAAACGATTCATCTTTGGCAGTTGCGGGACAGGATCGGCTTTGTTTCGCACGACCTGCAAGAGAACTACACGCCCTATACCACGGCATTAGAGGTTGTCGTTTCTGGGTTTTTCGGTGCCATTGGCAGTCATGAATACCTTCAACCGACGAATATCCAGGTCGATCAGGCGCGGGCGATGATGACCAGACTCGGGATTGGACAGGATGAGGCCTGCATGTTTCAACGCCTTTCCACCGGCCAGAAACGGCGCCTCCTGCTGGCCCGAGCGCTTGTTCATCATCCCGAGGCGTTGATTTTCGATGAGCCCGCCAATGGCCTGGACATGGGCGCCAGCCTGACGATGTTGACGCTGTTGCGCAGCTTTTGCAGTGAAGACCGGTCATTGATCATCACCACTCACCACGTTGACGAGATCATTCCCGAAATTGACCGCGTGGTGCTAATCAACCGAGGACAAATTATTGCTGACGGCCCAAAACCCGACATTCTGACGAGTAAAAACTTGTCGGAGCTGTATCAGACCCCGCTACACATCAGCGAGAAAAATGGCTGGTACCGCTGCTGGCACGACTAAGAGAAGCTTGCCAGTCAGGACTGTCTTGGAGTCGCAGCGGCCATTCCTCCTTGGCGTGCAACCTTCAGGAACGCGTGCACCGCACCCGCAGTTTCATTCACGCGGCTGATGAGCAATAGGTCGGCTTGTGGTTCGACGTCATCGAATGTTCGATAGATCACACCGGGAATCATGACTTGTATCAAAGGCGCGGGCACCAGTGCTACGCCCATTCCAGCGGCCACCAATGCCAGCACACTCAAGGTGCTGGTGGTGCGCTGAACCTTGGGCTCACGCCCCAGTGCTTTACGAAGCGCAGCAAGCATATGTTCATCCGCGCCGTGGGCGGCATAGACGATCAACGACTCGGCACCCAGCATCGGCACGCGCAAAGGCTGCTGATTCGCCAACGGATGGTCCTCAGGCATCGCAACGACCAAGGGCCACGTTCCAATCCGCTCAAACAGCAGTGCGTTGTCTAGGGCCTGTCCGCCATGACTCGGGGCATAACCCAAATCCAGCTGCCCGTTCTGAATGGCTTCGACCTGCAGGTGCGGCGCCAGCTCGCGGAGGACGACTTCCGCGTCAGGGTACGCCGTACGAAATGCGCGAACGTCCACCATTAACCTACCACTAAACACGGCATTGCCTGCAAAGCCAATCCGTACTGTGCCCATTTCCCCGCGTAGAGACCGCTGCACTACTTGTTGGGCGTGCGCCGCCTGGTCGAGGGTGCGTTGCGCTTCGGCACGCAACAGGACACCAGCCTCCGTGAGCTCTACGCGACGGCTGGTGCGCAAGAACAGAGGCCCGCCGAGCTCTTCCTCCAGAGAACGGATTTGCATGCTCAGAGCGGACTGAACAATGTGCAGACGCTGGGCTGCCCGACCAAAATGGCCTTCCTCGGCAACTGCTAAAAAATAACGTAAATGCCGCAGATCCATTGCCCACCCCATCAGATTTAATGATCGATTGTTCATATCAATCTATTTGAAGTTATCTGTCCAGAAGACGATGCTAACTTCGACATCCCGTTACCTGCCAAGGACACCTCATGCAGACTTACCTGGAAGACCGTTTTCAAATCACTGACCTGATCACCGGCTGGATTCATCGCGACTTGGGCCAATGGGACGAATTGGCCAAGCTCGCTCATCCTGACGGGATCATTGAAATCACCTGGTTTGAAGGGCCGTTCGCCGAGTTTGTCGAAGGCTCCAAGCGCATGGGCAAGTCCGACTTGCGCACCAAACACCTGATCGGCACACCGGTGGTTACTTTCAAAGGCAATAGAGCCATTGTCGAAACCAATGCGGTGATCGTTGCCGAAAACGCCAAGCTGGGTCTGGGGTGCAGCGTGCACAACCGTTTTTATGACCTAGCCGAAAAACGCGAAGGTCTGTGGAAGCTGGTCAAGCGCCAAAGCATCTATGACATGGGTAGCTTCACCTTCCCACAAGGCCTGGTCGAGATTGACCGTGACATCGTGGCGCGTTATCCGCGTGAATACGCGCCGCTGGCCTATCTATTGGATAAGAGCGGCTTTCCACTGAATCGTCTATTTGCCACCCGCGGCAGCGAGCTTGAACAAGGCATGCGGGCCGAAGCTTGCGCATGGCTCGCTGACTGATAGCCCGCCATCGCCAACCTTTACAACCGGGATCTTATCCTCACCGCCCACTCGTTCTGACATTGCAAACCGAACACCGCTATTACCGAAAATAATTACAACAGAGGTATTTGCTTGTGAACAATCAACTCGACATCTGCGTGATCGTCGAAAGAAGCCGTTTGGGCGCCTTTCAGCTACTTGTGCTCGTTCAATGCTTCCTGTGCATGGTCGTCGATGGCTTCGATATCCAAGCCATGGCCTATGCCGCGCCCAGCCTCATCGCCGACTGGGGCATTCCCAAAGCCAACCTGGGTCCGGTGTTCAGCATCAGTATGCTCGGCATGTTGATCGGATCGCTTGCGCTGGGCTCGGTGGCCGACCGCGTGGGTCGGCGGCCAGTGCTGGTGACGGCCTCGCTGGTCATGGCGGTTTTGATGTTTTTCACCGCCCACGCGACGACAGTGGATGGCCTGATGACGCTGCGGTTTTTCACCGGTATCGCCATGGGTGCCATTGTGCCGAACGTTGCCACCCTGGTGACGGAATTTGCACCTCGGCACAACCGTGTAATGCTGTTGACGCTGGTGTCGTCGGGCATGGTGGTCGGTGGCCTGGTCGGCGGCGCTATCGCAGCCGCGCTTATTCCACAGTATGGCTGGCAAGCGGTTTTCTACCTGGGCGCCATCGCACCGCTGTGCTTGGGTGTGCTGATGTTTTTCGCCCTACCCGAATCACTGCAATGGTGCGTACTGCGTGCACGCCAGCTCGACCGTGTCAGGACCATCCTCAAACGCATCGAGCCTAGCCTGCAGATCGATCCACAGACTGTCCTGGTGATCGGTGAACCGCGCAAGAAAGGCCTGTCGTTCTCTCTGTTGTTCGCCGAGGGTCGGCTGCCGGGCACGCTGTTGTTGTGGCTGATCAACTTTATGAACATGCTCTGCGTTTACTTCCTCGCCTCATGGACGCCGGTACTGATGAGCGGCGCAGGCCATACCCCTTCGCAAGCGGTGCTTGCCGGCACATCTATGTGGCTGGGTGGCTTGGCGGGCGGCTGGCTGCTGGGCTGGTTTGTCGACCGCCGTGGTTTCGGCGTCGTGCTGGTGCCCACGTTTATCGTGTCTGCCATCGCCATCCTTTTGTTTAGCCATTTCTACGCTTCGATCAATCTCGCTTACCTGACAATCGCTGTCGCAGGCTTTGGCATCCTCGGCGGTCAGGCGGCGTTGAATGCCATGACCGCCACTTTTTATCCGACTGCATTGCGCGCCACCGGTACTGGCTGGACGCTGGGTGTCGGTCGCCTGGGTGGCATCTGTGGACCTTTCATTGGCGCCACATTGCTGCACCTACAGTGGTCAACGAGTGATCTGCTGGTGGCGGCCGCCATTCCCGCCGGCATCGCGGCGCTCGGCATCTTCAGCTTCTGGCGCCTGAACCGAGTGGTGGGAATACCCGCTACCAACTGACGGCCGCAGCTAGTGGCCAGTGGATGGCCGCATCCCCGATAAAAATAAGAGAAGCCCCATGAAGAACATCAACGTCAAATCGTTTGGTGCGGTTCTGCTCGCACTCGCAACAAGCCACTGTCTTGCCGGCCAGCCTGCCGACGTCGGCGAAGGCACCGTGTTTCGTAGCATTTTCGGCGACTCGCTGGAACGCGATTACGGCATCAAGGTATCCGGCCTGCTGGACGCCGGTTACTCGCACAACAACAACTCATCCCACGATGATCGCAAGTCAGGGCAAACCAACACACCGATCGCGGGTTTTTCTGATGAAGGTTTTGAACTCGCGACCCTTCACCTGTTTGCCGATAAAGCGTTGAAGGCAAACTTCATCCCGCGGGTGACACCTCTGCCCGGCCCAACGCCCACCGAAGCCTCCTTCGGCTTTACGCTTGAGGCCGCCTACGGTCGCAATGCTCAACAGGCCCGCACATATGGCTGGGATATGCATTGGGGCATCAATTCGCCCGGCGATAACGATGCGGACAAGGCCCGCCGCGATAAGCAGAACTTTCTCGCCGTCCCCAACATTGCCGCCACGGCTTACCTGCCGTATGCAGGTGGCTTCACCGCGATCGCCGGCATCTTCGGCTCAGGGCTGGGTTACGAAATACCACCCAACGTACGGGCCGCACGCAACCCGTTCGCCAGCCGTTCCTATGCCTTCATGACCGAATCCGGGGCTGTTTCCGGCTTCCTGCTGGGTAAACGTCTGATCAACAACTCCAGCATGTTACTCGGTGCCGAACTGGGGGTGATTCAGGGTCAGGGCAACCTGCGGGACAACAACGATAGCAAGGCGATGCTGGGGGCTTTGCGTTGGCGCACACCGGATATGAACACCTGGATCGACTATGAGTTTCTTGTCGGCGACTCGCAGAATGACAGCCGCAGCGACATTCAAACTTCCCGGGGACGGCTGATCTCCAGCGACGGCCAGTTCAAGCAGCAACACTCGCTCAATGGCTGGCATCGGTTCAATGAGCAATGGTCGATGGGTGGGGAAATGGTCTACGGCCATCAGGACGGCGACGGCAAGGCTTCCACCGTCGACATCGTCACCGGACCCGGTTTTGATGGCGCGCATTGGTGGGGTGCCAACGTCGTGCTGACCTACCAGCAGCGCAAGGACTTGTCGTTCTCAGTGCGCGCCGAGCATTTCGACGACCCGGACGGCTATGTTCTGTTTCCCTCCTCCACCTCTCGCGGCGCGTTCAACGCACTGACGACGGGGGTGCGTTACGACTTCAACAAATATCTGTCACTGCGCCCGGAGTTGCGATACGACTGGTTCGATGGTCGCGACGATGCACATCCGTTTGGTCAAGGCGATGCCCGTAACCAGTTGACCGCTACCGTGGAAGCGCTGGTGTACTTTTGAAACGAGACAGATAGCAGGCGCAAAAAACCATCGCTCGGTGTGTTTGACAACGAGCGATGGCGTTGAAGCAGTACTAAAAATAATAGAGCGCCTCGACCATAGTGCTCAGTTGCGTGCGATCGCGACCGTTGCCGTATGGACGGTCATGATCTCGCGCATCGAACCAGTCGTAACGCAGTTCCGGGCGCAGCGACAGGTTCTTGTTGACGTCATAACGAAAACCCGTGGTGACAGCGTTGAAGTCACCTTGGGCAGTCGTTGTCGGGAAGAGGATAAAACCATCTGGGTCACTGAAGTGGTCACCCCGCAGGGACCAGGACAGCTGCGGTTGAATCTGATAGGTAACCACCGCGTTGGCCCCCCACCAGGAGGCGCCGTCGAAACCAGGACCATTGACGACATCTACAGTCGAGGCTTTTCCATCCCCATTCTGACGGCCATAAACAACTTCGGCGCCCATCGACCAGTGCTGGTCAAATTTGTGCCAGCCATTCAACGAGTGTTGCTGCTTGAATTGCCCCGACGGCGAAACAACTCGCGCGGGCGGTGTCTGCACATCACTAAAGTCGTCATTCTGTTCATTACCGACAATGAATTCGTAATCGATCCAGGTATTCATATCCTGTGTGCGCCAGCGCATCGCGCCCATCAGCGATTTGTCGTCGTTATTATCGCGAAGGTTATTCCAACCCTGCACCACACCCATTTCGAGCCCCAGGATACCCAAGTCCCCGTTATAGACACGACTACTCGCGAGCACCCCGGCGACTGTGCCGGGCTCGCTGACAAAGGCGTAAGTTTTGCTGGCAAAAGGGTTTCGCGCGAAGCGAACATTGGGCGGGATTTCATAACCTATAGCGGGGCCGAATACGCCAGCCATGAAATTGACACCGGGGCCATAAGGGACGTACATCTCTACGGCTGAATTGGGAATCGAGAGGAAATAATCTTTGTCACGCTGTGCTTTGGAATTGACTTGCTCGTTCATGTCCAGAGCCATATCCCAGCCATAAGTCCTGGCGAACTGGGAGTTACGACCATAGTTGAGTTCGGCGGTAAAACCGAAAGAAAAATCCTCTGATTTTGGGCCTGGTAGCGGAGTAATGCGCGGGATGAAATTACCCTTGAGTTGTTTGTCGACAAAGAGGTGAAGGCTGCCAAGTTCCAATCCTTCATCAGACATGCCAGTGATTGGCAAATTGCTCAGTCCATCCTCTCGTTCTTTATGGGTAGAGCGGTTATTGCGCGAATACCCTATATCCAACAAGTTGGATACGGTGATGCCATAGTCGCGCTCCAGGCCTTCGCCGAACACGCTGCGAAACAATGTACCTTCACCTGGCTTTTCAGTTTCATCGGCATAGCAGTTCACAATCGCGAGGGCGGCCAGAACCGCACCAAGCGCTTTCACCTTGATGTTCTTCATTTTCTGTCTCTTGTTTTTATTGTCAGAAACCCACCTCTTCAGGTGGGTTGGCACTGGGTTGGCGTTAGACGTTAGTGGCTTGGAAACTGATCTGGCGCCAGGCGTTATCACGACGTAACCAGATCTGAGTGGCGATCGCGTTCATCTCACGATGCTCGCCAGTGCCGCAAAATTCGATGCTCTGCAACAGGCGCCCGGTGGCGACCGCTACGTCGGCGTAAACGCGTACCTGAAGGTCCTGCCGTTCGACTTTCAGGAATCGGATGGCGGTCTCGACCATCTTCAGATAGCCGTGTTTATCGTCGACCTGGCCGGTGGCGTG
This sequence comes from Pseudomonas sp. LBUM1658, assembly GCF_059716055.1. Lineage (NCBI taxonomy): Bacteria > Pseudomonadati > Pseudomonadota > Gammaproteobacteria > Pseudomonadales > Pseudomonadaceae > Pseudomonas > Pseudomonas sp. LBUM1658. The sequence continues at coordinate 2,861,638 of NZ_CP166798.1, read as the reverse complement.
GACGTGCACCAACTGGTCATCAACCAGCTCGCCCAATGCGCCGAGGTCGCCTGCCACCAGCGCACGGCAGCGCGCATTTTCAAGCTCTTTAATGGTGTTAACGATCGCTTGCTCATTCATACGTGTTCCCCCTGGGTGGAAAAATTGAAGGGCTGCCAGCTGTGTGCCCGCGGCCCATACCCTGCACGCATCAGACTTCGGCGCGCACCACGTTTTCGATGGTGCCAAGTCCGTCGATTTCGACGCGCACACGATCGCCATTGCGCAGCCAGCGCGCAGGCTTGAAGCCACCGCCGATGCCACCTGGAGTACCGGTGAAAATGACGTCGCCAGGTTCCAGGGTCATGACCTTGGAGAGGTGCTCGATTTGCTGAAAGCAGTCGAAAATCAGCTGATTGGTGTTCGAATCCTGCCGCTTCTCATCATTGACGAAGCATTTAATGCCAAGCTGGTGCGGATCATCCACGTCATCAGCGGTGACAATCCACGGGCCGAATGGCGCGTGGGTATCGAACGACTTGCCCAAAGTAAATTGCGATGTACGCAGCTGCCAGTCCCGCACGCTGACGTCATTACCGACGCAATAGCCGAAGATCGCCTCTTTCGCAGACTCCGGTGTGAGGTGGCGACACTGCTGGCCGACGATAAAGACCATTTCAGCTTCGTAATCGAGGGTCTCGGACACTTTCGGCAAATCGACAGGATGGAAAGGACCGTTGGCCGAAGTAGTCATCATGGCGAACCACAATTGGTCGGCCGGCATGTCCATGCCCGACTCCTCGACATGGTCGGCGTAGTTGAGACCAATACCGAGGATCTTGCCCGGGCGCGGCACGGGTGCCAGCAGCGTGATTTGATCCAGCGCAATGCCGGGCGCGCCGCTTGCAGCCAGTTGTTGCAGAGGCTTGCGCCAATCGGCCCACGCGGTGATCAACTCAATCATGCTGCCCGGTGCAGCCCTGAGATGGTCACTGATGCGAATGACCTTCTCTCCCACAACCAACCCGACCGCAGGGGCGCCATCCTGAATCTGGAACGTACAAAGTTTCATGTTATTTACCTGTATTGAGGACCAAGATTTACGCCTGTAGCTGCGGCGCCTAATGTGCAGAGTTGTTCATCACCAGCGCCTGCGCGCCACATCGCGACCAGTTCATCAGCATTGAATTCGGTGCCAATCGGGTTAGCGGCAAAGGTCTCGGAATGAAAGAAGGCAGCGGCATCAGCGGCATCGACGAAATTGTCGACCTGCAACTCGATGTCGTTGCCCTCAGGATCCCGGTAATAAAGCGAAGTGGTCGGTCCGTGGTTGATCGACCAGACCGGCACCATATTCAGGCCCTTGAGCCGCTCGTACGTAGCGAGCAATTCGCCAATGGTCCGATAGCTGTAAGCGATGTGGTGAACACCGACCATGTTGTCGGTTTTTTCCGGCAACTCCGGCATGTTGAAAAAGGCCAGGCGGTGGTGCTCATCGTCGTAGGTGATAAAGGTCAGTATGTCGTCCTCGAACACCAGGTCGGCCTGGAACAGTTTGCGGTACCACTCGACCATGGATTTGCGATCGGCGCAGCGGTAGACCAGGTGAGCCATTTTGAAGGGCGCAATGCGTTGAGCGCCGGTATCGAGGCTGGTTGCTTGCAGAGCAGTCATTTTTCGTTCTCCTTGTTCTTGTTGTGATGAGTCAGATCGAGACACGGCGGAAGTCCGCCAGCAGAGTTACCAGATAGGCGAGGAACCGGCCGGCTTCAGCGCCGTCCACGGCGCGGTGATCCCACGACAGCGATAACGGCAATTGCAGCCGCGGCTGGAATGCCGAGCTGTCCCAAGTGGGCTGCATGGATGCCTTGCCGACGCCCAGAATCGCCACTTCCGGTGCGTTGATGATCGGGGTGAAATGCCCCCCGCCAATGCCGCCCAACGACGAAACGGTGAAGCAGCCGCCGCGCATCTGATCTCCGGAAAGCTTGCCATTGCGTGCCAATTGCGAGAGTTCGGCCATTTCAGCGGCGAGCTCCGCGATACCTTTTCGATCCGCATCGCGAATCACCGGGACCACCAGGCCGTTGGGCGTATCGGCAGCGAAACCGATGTGGAAGTACTGCTTGTGCACCACTTCCTCGCCTTCCAGGCTCACATTGAACTGCGGGAACCGCTGTAACGCCGCCACACACGCCTTGATCAGGAACGCCAGCAAAGTGATCTTGGCCTGTCCTTCCCTCGCCTCCTGGTTGAGCTGGACACGCAACGATTCGAGATCGCTGATATCGGTTTGACTGTGATTGGTGACGTGCGGGATGCTCACCCAATTGCGATGCAGGTTGGCCGCAGAAATGCGCTTAAGACGCGACATCGAACGACGCTCGATCGGGCCGAATTTGGCGAAGTCGACCACCGGCCACGGCAGCACACTAAAGCCAGAGCCTGTGCCAGCCGTCGGTGTGGGCATGGCTCGCTGGGCTTTGACGAAAGCCTTGACGTCGTCACGCTGAATTCGACCGCTGGGATCGCTGGCCTTTACTTCATCCAGATCAACACCCAGTTCACGGGCCAGCTTGCGGACGGCGGGACCGGCTAGGGCCATCGACGCAATGCGCGGCTTGTTGGCGTTGGCAACGACCTCTTCCGTCGGTGTGACTGCCGATGGCACCGGGGCAACCACCGGAGCACCCACTGGAGCCACCGCAACGGGCGTCGAGGTGGTCACGGGTGCTGCCGTTATCGCTGGCTGGACCTCGATGATATCGGCAAAATCGACATGGGCAATCACACTGCCCCTGGAAACGATGTCGCCGGGTTTGATCAGTACCTCACGAATCGTGCAATCACGGGTGCTGGGCACATCCATCACCGCCTTGTCGGATTCAAGGGTGATCAATGCCTGCTCGACCGAGACCTTGTCACCGGGCTTGATCAGTACATCGATCACCGGCAGGTCCTGAAAATCACCAATATCGGGAACCATGAGTTGTTGCATAAGTCAGTCTCCTTGTTCTCGATTCAGCGGTTCCACGGGGCGTCGAGGACGACGTCAATGCCGTAGCGCTCACGGGCTTGTGCCGCTTTTTGTGGATCAACGGCAGCCAATGCGGCGACAGCGATGTGCTGGCTATCCATCTCGAAGAAACGGCGCAGTGCAGGGCGGGTGTCACTGCGGCCGAAGCCATCGGTGCCCAGGGCGATGTAGGGCGCATGGATGTATGGGGCGATCAGTTGCGCATAGCCGCGCACATAATCGGTGGCAGCCACAACCGGCACGTCGCCGGACAGGCATTGCTGCACGTAACTCTGCGACTGAAGTTCGCCGCCAAACAGTGCGCTGCGCTCTGCTTCGCGAGCTTCACGCGCCAGCTCGGAGAAGCTGGTGACACTCCAGATTTCGCTGCTGACGCCCCAATCCTCGGCGAGCAATTCGGCGGCAGCGATCACCTCGCGCAGTATCGAACCCGAGCCAAGCAGTCGCACTGCGGGTGCAACGCCCTCGTCGCCGCGACCACCGAAACGGCGCATGCCTTTGATCACTGCGTCGTACTCACTTTCGGTGAGTGGCGCCTGGGTGTAGTTCTCGTTGGTTACCGTCAGGTAGTAGAACTCGTCATGCTGCTCTTCGAGCATGCGTCGGCTGCCATGATCGATGATCACCGCGACCTCACTGGCGAACGCCGGGTCGTAGGCGCGGCAATTCGGGACAGTGGAAGCAATCAGCTGGCTGGTGCCGTCCTGGTGCTGCAATCCTTCACCGGATAGCGTGGTGCGGCCGGCCGTGGCGCCGATCAGGAAACCGCGGGCACGCTGATCGGCGGCAGCCCAGATCAGGTCGCCGATGCGCTGAAAGCCAAACATCGAGTAGTAGATGTAAAACGGCAACATGGTGATGCCATTCACGCTGTAGGACGTGGCCGCCGCCACCCAGGAGGAGATAGCACCGGCTTCGGTAATGCCCTCTTCCAACAGCTGACCGTCCTTGGACTCTTTGTAGTAGAGCATCGCCCCGGCATCTTCCGGTTCGTACAGCTGCCCAACGGGTGAGTAGATACCGATCTGACGGAACAGGTTGGCCATACCGAAGGTGCGAGCCTCGTCAGCGACAATGGGCACGATGCGCGGGCCCAATTGTTTGTCCTTGAGCAGGTTGGTGAACAACCGGACGACCGCTGTCGTCGTCGACGTTTCACGCTCATCCGGGGTCAGCGCGAACTGCGCATAACTGGCCAGCGCCGGCACCGACAGAGCGTCAGCCTGGGTCTTGCGACGCGGCATGTAACCACCCTGCTCAGTGCGCCGGGCATGCAGGTAGCGCATTTCTGCACTGTCTTCAGCGGGTTTGTAGAAGCGCATTTCCTCCAGCGTTTCGTCGTCCATCGGAAGCGCAAAGCGGTCACGAAACGCCTTGAGTGCCTCGACATCGAGCTTTTTTTGCATGTGCGACGTGTTACGCGACTCGCCAGCCAGTCCCATACCATAGCCTTTTTTGGTCTTGGCGAGGATCACCGTGGGCTGACCGTTATGCTGTTTGGCGGCCGCAAACGCGGCGTAAAGCTTGCGGAAATCGTGACCGCCACGGCGCAGTCCATCAATTTCTTGCGGCGTCATGTGCGACACCAACGCCTGCAACTCTGGATCGAGATCGAAGAAATGCTCGAGGTTGTAAGCGCCATCATTGGCACCCAGGGTTTGGTACTGGCCATCGACGGTGTGGGCAAAGCGGCGTAGCAGAACGTTGTTGCGATCACGCGCGAACAACGCATCCCAATCCGAGCCCCAGACCACCTTGATCACGTTCCAGCCGGCGCCACTGAACAGCGACTCCAACTCTTGAATAATCTGACCGTTGCCGCGCACTGGCCCGTCCAGACGTTGCAGGTTGCAGTTGACGATAAAGGTCAGGTTGTCGAGGTTCTCGCGCGCCGCGAGCGATAACGCAGCAATGGATTCCGGCTCGTCCATCTCGCCATCGCCGAATACACCCCAGACGTGGCGCTTGGAGGTGTCAGCGATACCGCGATGTTCCAGGTAGCGCAGAAAGCGTGCCTGATAGATTGAACTGATGGGGCCGATGCCCATTGAACCGGTCGGAAACTGCCAGAAATCGGGCATCAACCAAGGATGCGGATAGGAGCACAAACCGCCTCCATCGACTTCCTGGCGGTATCGACTCAATTGCGACTCATCAAGGTGCCCTTCGAGAAAAGCGCGCGCATAGACGCCAGGCGCCGAGTGCGGTTGAAAGTAAACCAGATCACCTTTGGATTCGGCGTTATCGGCACGGAAGAAGTGGTTGAACCCCACTTCAAAAATCTCGGCAGCTGACGCGTAACTGGCGATGTGGCCGCCCAGTTCCCCATAGGCCTTGTTGGCTCTTGCCACCATCGCCAAAGCGTTCCAGCGAATGATCGAAGTGATGCGTTCTTCCATCGCCAGATCACCGGGGAATGCCGGCTGTTTTTCTAGGGCGATGCTGTTCTGATATTGCGAATACGGGTGGGCGGAACGCCGCACACCCAAGTGGCTGGCGTGCTCATCGAGGCGTTGCAGAAGGAAATCCACACGTTCGCTGCCGGCACTGCGAGCGATGCTCTCCAGCGCGTCGAGCCACTCGAGGGTTTCCTGCTTATCGATGTCGTTGTCTGTTTGCACAGGCAATTCGCGTATGTTAGCGGTCATGGCAAATCACTCGGTTTACATATAGTCGGCATGAGCCGGCCCCTGACATTCCACGGTGGGGATACCAACTCAAGCTGTTTCAGCGTCTATCTTTTTCTAATGGACGGAAGTCACCAGACGTCGACGCAACCACTCCACTCGGCGCTTGGCGCGCGGGCGTGCATTTGGTGGTAGCGACCACTATAAAAAAGCAGCGGCTTACGTTGTGCCCCGATGCGCACATGCTCGATCTCGCCGATGTAGAGCAGGTGGTCACCGGCCGGGTGCACGTCGACCGTACGTGCGACGAGCTGCACGAGACTGCCGTCCAGCAATGGCGTGTCCCCGTGGTAGGTGAAAGGCAGCACAGCCCCCTCCTCCGGGCGCCCACCGAAATGACCGCTGAGCCAACGCTGACTTTCGGCAAGAAAATTGATCCCAAAACGCACGCCCTCACCAACAAACTGGTTGAAGCTCGAGGCATTGCGGATTGAAATCAGGATTAGCGGGGGTTCCAACGAGACCGACATGAAAGCGTTGGCGGTCATGCCGGCTGGCTGGCCGTCGGCGACGAAGGTGACGACGGTCACCCCGGTGGCGAACTGGCCCATTACTGAGCGCAGAAGTTTGGCGTCCATAGGAGAATCCTCAGGTTCGTGGCGGCGCTTAGATCAGCGGCGTGACGGTGTTTTCCACGCCCAGTAGCGCCTTGCCATATAGCTCGCTCCCTATCGCAGGCAACGCCACGGCGTGCCGTGCTGCAGTGTTCGAATCGCGCCACCAGCGTTGCATCGGACTGGCCTCGGAAAAGCTCCCGGCGCCATGAGCGGACAACAGAATGTTAATCGCGTCAGTGATCAGGGTGTTGATCAGGCCTACGTCAGCGCGAATTCGCGCCCGCGTCAAAGCATCCAGCTTGATGCCCTGGCGCGAGGCTTCGTCAATCTCATCGGTGGCGCGGAAAGCACGCAGGTGAGCGGTGTCAATCTTGAGGGCCGCCTCTGCGATCTGGGTCTGAAACACGACCGAGTCCGTCTGCTTTTCGAACGAGGTGTAAGCCACGGCTCGACGCGGCGCATTGTCGATCACGTATTTCAACGCAGCGCGGCCCAAGCCGAGTTGCGGGCCATTGAGAATCAGCGAAGCAAACGGGACGAACAACGCGCGGTAAGCCACTTCGTCTTTGAATTCGGTGGCGTATTTGCCCTCGATCGCATCGCCGAGGTTCAGCAGACGATGATCGGGCACGAATATTTCATCGGCAACAATGCAGTTGCTGCCTGAAGCGCGCATGCCGGCGGTGAACCAGGTGTCTTCGATGCTGTAGTCCGATTTAGGCATCAGCGCGAGATACTGTGCGACGACAGCGCCGTTGCTATCGCGCTCTTCGGCACCGACAGCGGCCCAGTCGGAGTGAAGGCTGCCCGAAGACGAATACCACTTTCCAGAGACGATCAGTCCACCGTCTACACGCCGAGTTGTCGGCGAAGCGTTAAACACCCCGGCGACCCGAGCGTCCGGGTTAGCGCCGAATACTTCGTCTTGAGCTTGTTCGGAAAACAGGGAGGTGAACCAGGCACACACGTTGGTCAATGCAACGACCCACGCGGTCCCGCCACAAGCTTCGCCCAGCGCCGCGGACACCTCGAGGTGCGAACGCAGCGTGCCTTCGTAGCCGCCATAACGCTTGGGCACCATCAACCGGAACAGCCCTGCTTCACGAATGGCGTCAATGTTCTCGTCACACGTGCGGCGGTCTTTTTCGCATGCAACCGTGTTCTTGCGCAGTAGCGGCTGCAGCGCCTCGGCGCGTTTGATCAGCTCTGGCAGCGTCGGTGCCGGAACAATTGCAGTGAGGGTATCGACGTCCTGAAAAATCACTTCTGTGCTCATACCAACCTCGAATGTCATAATGAACTAAAATGTCATTTATAAATTCCGGGTGAGCGAATACCCCAGCGAGCATTGATTGCTCAGCCGTGTGCGGGTCATACACCCGATCTGGTTACATCGTCAAAAACTTGCCGTCAGCGAAGATGCACCGTGGCTCGATGGCTTTTGAAAACGGTGACGTGCCAATTCGAACGAGCACAGGGGGACGTTGGATGAGGTCGGGCGGCGGGATGTGAGGGGTTGAACATTTTCGTCTCCTATTATTTTTATGACGATATTGTCATTCCGACAATTGAGTTGAATGTAGGACAAGAATTTACGCCGCGCAAGGTTTATTTAGACATATTTGTCATTCTGAAAAATAACCTATAAATTGTCACTCTGACGCCAAGTCATCGCTTGAGGCTAGATCGTGCAAACACAAGAAACACCCCCGGCCATATCGGACCACCGTCCAAAAGTCGCCAAGAAAAAACGTCAAGTCATGCGCAGTAAATTGCTTGATGCGGCGATGCGCGTGTTCGCAGCGCCGGGTGGGGCAACTCCCGTCATTGATGATGTGATTCGTGAAGCCAACGTATCGCGGGGCACGTTCTACAACTATTTCGATTCGCTGGATCAGGTGCTCGTGGCTATCGGCCAGGAGCTCAACAACCAGATGACCACCGACATCCTTCCGGTCTATGACGTCCTGACCGAGCCCTGGCAGCGCGCGGCCGTTGCGTCCAGGCTTTTCCTGGTGCGTGCCCTGCTCGATCCAAAATGGGCGGGTTTTGTCACCCGTGTTGATGCGTGGCAGCACAACACGCTCGTCGCGGAGTACATGGCCAAGGACCTTGAGAACGGTAAGGCCTCAGGTGACTTTACGTTCGACCGCATCGACGCTGCAACGGACTTCCTCATGGGCTCTTCAGCGCATGGCATACAGGCCATTCAACAAGGCGTTGAGCGCCCCAATAACTACATGGACGCGTGTGTGCGCCTGACCCTGGCAAGCCTGGGTTGCAGTAGAGAAATGTGTGAAGCAGGTGTGACATTTTCCGTGTCGTATTTGAAGTCTTGGATGAGCGGAGAGCTGACTGCCACCAAGCCTGAATGGGCGCTCAATATGGACTCCGAAGCAGCCCGGCAATTTCTCGCCTACTCACCCAATTAAATTGCAGCTCGGCTTCAGCGAAGCCTGTGCGATCGCACATCTTGCATCCAACACTTTAGGAATTGCCGCATGAAAGCTGCCGTAGTCCACGATTTCAACGCGCCGCCACGTTACGACGATTTCACCACTCCGGCGGCCGAAGCCGGCGAAACTCTCGTCCAGGTTCGAGCCGCAGCACTCAGTCAACTGGTCAAGGCCCAAGCATCGGGTCGTCATTACAGCAGCGGCAAGACATTGCCCTTGGTTCCAGGCGTGGATGGCGTGGGCCTGCTACCCGACGGGCGTCGGGTGTACTTCGCCTTTCCGCGAAAACTGTTTGGCTCGATGGCTGAGACCAGCGTTGTGCAACTGGAGAACTGCGTAGACATCCCCGATGACGTGGATGATGTAACGGCAGCGGCTATCGGCAACCCCGGCATGTCGTCATGGACCGCCCTGTTGGACCGGGCAAAATTTCTTCCTGGCGAAAATGTACTGATTAACGGCGCAACCGGCGCGTCGGGACGCTTGGCCATTCAAATTGCAAAACACCTTGGCGCGGCAAAGGTCATCGTCACCGGCCGCAATGCTCAAAGCGTAAAAGGATTAGCTGCACTGGGCGCCGACATATTGATCCCTCTCGACGTACCCGCAGATGAGTTGAAAGCCTCGTTTCGCGAAGCATTGCATACCCATAAAGTAAACGTAGTACTCGACTACCTTTGGGGCCCTTCGGCTGAATGCTTGCTGCATGCGGCTGCCGGACAAGGTAATCACTTAGGCGAGCCGCGAATTCGATTCGTGCAAATAGGCTCGCTGACTGGCAACAACATCAATCTTCCAGGCTCACTGCTGCGCAGTTCCGGCCTGGAGCTGATGGGCAGCGGCTTGGGTAGCGTTTCCAACGCTGGTCTAGTCCAAGCGGTGGGCGGAGTTTTACGTGCAATCAGCAGTGCAGGGCTTTCGATTGCCGCTGAAGCGGTGGCATTGCAGGATGTGGAAAGTGCCTGGCTGAATGAGAGCTCATCGCGACTGGTTTTCACGGTGTAACGACAACACCATCTGATTCGGCCGGTAGCTGGAAGTGTGCATCGTTGATGGCACCAGCAAGCCCCTTGGCGTTATTTTCAGTTTCGCCCAACCCACCCTGCCTCCCTCTGACATCGACGTAGTTTGAAGAGGCTCGCCGAGACCATCATTGATTTAGAAGCGTTCGATATCAGTACGGTACGCCCCCTTCGGCAGAACGCTGGCGTTGGGATATAGACGTTGAGTATCTGGAAATCAAGACATCCGGTCCCCTACATGTCACACCACAAACGCACGCTTTTGAGTGCGCTTCAGGAGAGACACATCATGGCCCATTTTCGAATCAGCACGTTGACGAGTGCTGTCCTCATCGCCATAGCGGTTATGCCGCACATGACCCAGGCGCAGGACCAACTGTCCGAACAACTCACCCCAAGCACCATGAAGGGCATCGGCACGATTGACGAACGTTATCAGTCCTACAACGTTGAGATGCTTGAGGTAACCGGCGGCAAATTCTGGAAATCGTACGAAGACATTAAAAAGGCCGCGGCCTCTGCGGGGACAGAGGGCGAAGCCCAAAGCGGGGATGCACCCGCAGGAATGGATCCCGGCCTTTACCAGTATCGTTCCCCACTCGACCTTACCAACAAGCGGTTGCGCGCCATGGCCCAGGCGCTTGCCCCAGCGTACATGCGGGTTAGCGGCACTTGGGCGAACACCACCTATTTCGCCGACACGGACTCATCGCCAAAGGAACCGCCCCAGGGCTATGGGGGTGTGCTTACACACCAACAGTGGTTGGCAGGGATCGACTTCTCGCGTGCCGTAAACGCACCCATTGTTACCTCAATGCCGACAAGCGTCGGCACCCGTGGCCCCGATGGCCTCTGGCGGCCCGACCAAGCCCGCCGCTGGCTCGGCTTTACCAAGGCACATGGCGGAACCGTTGCGGCTGTCGAGTATATGAATGAGCCCACGTTGGCTGCGATGGGCGGCGCCCCCAAAGGTTATGACGCGGCGGCGTTCGGCCGTGACTACCGGGTATTTAACGCTTTCATGCGCAAGGAATTTCCGGACACCAAGCTTCTCGCGCCGGGCTCGGTCGGCGAATCGTACGCTGATTGGGCCGTCGCCGTGGGCGGATACGGCGACCAGGCGACGCTGCCAGCAGGTGAACTTGCAACCTCGACAACTGACGCCGACGCGTTTTCCTACCACCATTACGGGGGTGTATCGCAGCGCTGTAAGGATCAAGGCTTCCAGACAACTCCCGACCAGGCACTCTCCGAAGAATGGCTGGGCCGCACCGACCAGACGCTCGCTTACTACCGCGATGTGCGCGACAAGAGCATGCCCGGCAAGCCGTTCTGGAACACCGAGACGGCGGACACGGCCTGCGGCGGCAACCCTTGGGCCGGCACCTTCCTGGACACCTTCCGCTACCTCGATCAGCTTGGCCGTCTTGCTCGCCAAGAGGTGGACGTCGTTTTCCATAACACACTGGTCGCCAGCGATTACGGGCTCCTGGACGAAAACACCTTCGAACCCAAGCCGAATTTCTGGGGCGCCTTACTGTGGCGCCGCCTGATGGGGACAACGGTCCTTGACACAGGGTTTGCCAACCGCGCCGGCATGCACGTTTATGCACACTGCCTGCGCGGCGTGCCCGGCGGTGTGGCGATGCTGGTCCTCAATACCGATCAGCAAAAGACCCACTCGCTTATCCTCCCGGCCGCAGCAACCCGTTACACCCTGGCGGCAGCGAGCCCAACCGATAAGACCGTCTCGCTGAATCGTACGCCACTGCAACTTGGCGCAAACGATGCCCTTCCAGCAATGGAAGGATTAGCAACTGCCAGCGGCGAACTCTCCCTCCAGCCCGCCAGCATTACGTTTCTTAGCGTCCCCAGTGCCAACAATGCAGCCTGCCAGTGAGCGCGCCTGCCAAGCCGAAGATGAGCTGAGCCCAGCGCGTTCAGCTTGGTCACCCCGCGCCATCGGGTGAAAGAACCGGTCATTTCGTCAGCGAAATGACCGGTCCTGATGAGCGAAACACGCACTGCAAATTAACGTTCGTGCGAGTACAAAAAGGCGCACGCTTTGGAGCGCGCCTTTTGTGTTTTCAGGACGGCCGCCTGTCGGCGGTCAGTGCCGGAGAAGCCGTGGTACCTGCTTCCGAGCTGAGCGACGCGGGCCTACTCTGAATGGCGAATTTGTTTGTGATGAACAGCATGCCGCAACTATGCGGGTGCGTTGGAACCAAGGAACAGCTCCGATGCCCCGCACAATTCGCACAAGGTGAGGTAGATGATGCTCCCATTCAGCAAGAACGTTCTGGCGAGTGCTGTGCTTAGCGCTTTGGCAGCGATGCCTCTGATGACGCAGGCGCAGGAGGGTACGTATGAACGACTTGCCCCCAGCACCATGAAAGCGGTCGGTACGGTCGATGAGCGCTATCAGTCGTACAATGTCGAGATGCTAGAGGTCACAGGTGGCAAATTCTGGAAACCGTATAACGAAATCGGCGCATCCTCCTCGGACGGCGACGCACCGGCCGGCGATACGCCGTCTGGAATGGATCCTGGCCTCTACCAATATCGTGCGCCGCTCGACCTCGACAATAAACGCTTGCGAGCGATGGCTCAAGCGCTCGCTCCCGCCTACATGCGGATCAGCGGCACCTGGGCCAACACGACCTATTTCGCCGACACCGACACACCGCCCAAGAACCCGCCCGAGGGCTACGGTGGTGTGCTCACGCGCCAGCAGTGGTTAGCCGGGATTGAGTTCTCGCAAGCAGTCAACGCGCCTATCGTCACGTCGATGCCGATAGGCATGGGCACGCGTGGACCCGACGGAATCTGGCAACCCGATCAGGCCCGCCGCTGGCTCGACTTCACCAAAACCCATGGTGGAACAGTGGCGGCGGTCGAGTACATGAACGAGCCTACTCTGGCGGCCATGGGCGGCGCTCCTGAAGGCTACGATGCGTCGGCGTACGGGCGTGACTTCAAGGTTTTCGAAGCGTTTATGCGCAAGGAGCATCCGGACACCAAGCTCCTCGCGCCGGGCTCGGTCGGCGAATCGTATGCGGATTGGGCCACCATTGCCGGATACGCCCACAAGCCATTGCGAGCAGGTGAGCTTGCGGCTTCGACAACGGACGCCGACGCGTTTTCCTACCACCATTATGGTGCTGCATCGCAGCGCTGTGCGGATCAAGGTTCCCAGACAAGTGCCGACCAGGCCCTCTCCGAAGACTGGATGGGCCGTACCGACAAGACACTCGCGTTCTACCGCGACGTACGCGACAAGAGCATGCCGGGCAAGCCCTTCTGGAACACCGAGACGGCTGACTCGGGCTGCGGCGGCAATCCTTGGGGGGGCACCTTCCTGGACACTTTCCGCTACCTTGACCAACTCGGGCGGCTCGCTCGCCAAGAGGTAGAGGTGGTATTTCACAATACCCTGGTCGCCAGCGACTACGGGCTTCTGGACGAAAACACCTTCGAGCCCAAGCCCAGCTATTGGGGCGCCTTGCTGTGGCGTCGACTCATGGGCACCACGGTGCTTGATGCGGGGTTTGCCAACCGCGCCGGCTTGCATGTCTATGCACAGTGTTTGCGCGGCGTGCCCGGTGGCGTTGGGATGCTTGTGCTGAACACCGACCGCCAGAAGGCCAGTTCGCTGACCATCCCTGACGCAGCAAGCCGCTATACGTTGGCGGCGGCAAGCTTGACCGACAAGACCGTCATGCTCAATGGCACCTCGCTGCGACTTGGCGCCAACGATTCCATCCCAGCGATGGAAGGCTCGGCGACTGCTGGCGGCGAGCTCACATTGGAGCCAGCAACCATTACGTTTTTGAGCGTGCCATCGGCTAGGAATCAAGCCTGCATGTAAGCGCAAAGGTCGTCGTGTGGTGGTTGATAGCCGTCACTGCACGACGTAACGGCCCCGGGAGCTGCTGGCCCAGCCAGGCAATGCCCTATGCTGTGGGGATGAAAGGCGAACTTCGAAAGAAGGCTGCTACGAGAATGCCGGGCTCCTAATCCCGGCACTTACAGAGGTTTAATTTTTTACTGAATGGCTCTCAAGGGCTGACTGCTCCCAGCCTCCTCCCAAGGCCTTGTACAACTGCACTTGGCTATCGAGTTGTAACAGTCGATCGCTGAGCAGTTTTTGCCGCGAGGACAACAACTGACGCTGCGCGCAGGGTGTTCTTGTCAAAGGTGTGGTTGAACCAGCCGAAGAAGCCCTTCTTCCCATGCTGGCCCGGTTTGTACGGCTTGAGCATTGTGGCGCACAGGGCCGGAGTAAAGCCCAAGGCAATCAACACTGGATATCGGGCCCAAAGGACAGGAGAAACCGCAAATAGGGGCAAGTCTGCGACACTACCCATATCGGATGCTGTAATTGCCTTGAAATAATCGTCGGGTTTCCAGAGTTGCCTTTACCCTTCCAGACCAAGCTGTGACCCCTGTGAACGCTCTTAGAGCACCGCTGAATGCGCTTGACAGCATAGGTTCATAATTGTGAAAAGCCCTGGAGCAAACGCTCCCAAGCTTATTGATGCGGTCAGCGCCGATCCAGCCACACAGTCTGGGCATTGCAGAATTCCCGCACCCCGAAATGCGACAACTCACGGCCAAAACCGCTTTTCTTCACGCCGCCGAAGGTGACGCGTGGGTCGGATGCACAATAGCCATTGATGAAAACACCACCGGTTTCAAGCTCGCCCGCCAGCTGCTGGGCTAGCTCGATATTGCGCGTGTAAATGGTGGAAGCGAGTCCGAATTCGCTGTCATTGGCCAGTTCCAGCGCATGGGCTGCATCGCGCGCGGTGATGATCGAGGCCACCGGGCCAAAGAGTTCCTGTTTGAACGAGGTCATCTGGTCGGTAACCTCACTGAGCACAGTGGGCTCGTAAAAGTTGCCAGGGCCATCAGCCTTCCTGCCGCCCATCAACAACGTCGCGCCTTCTTCCAGTGTGTCACGGACCTGCCGGTCCAGTTCATCACGCAGGTCAAAGCGGGCCATGGGGCCTATGTAAGTGTCTGGGGACAGTGGATCGCCGACGACCAACTGGCGGGTGGCTTCGACGAACTTGCGCGTGAATTCCTTGACAACGCCTTGCTCGACAATCAGCCGTTTGGCGGCCGCGCAGACTTGCCCGGTGTTCTGGTAGCGACCAATCACGGCGGCTTTGACGGCTTCGTCGAGGTCGGCATCGTTGAGCACAATGAACGGATCGGAACCGCCCAATTCCAACACACACTTCTTCAAGGCCGCCCCGGCCTGAGCTCCGATGGCCATGCCGGCTCTCACGCTGCCGGTGAGTGTCACCGCGGCGATGCGTGGATCAGCGATCGCGCTGGAGACACCGTCCGGCGTGACATTGATGATTTCGAAAACGCCTTCGGCAAAGCCGGCGCGTTTGAAGGCATCCTGGAGGAGATAGGCGCTGCCCATCACGTTTGGCGCATGCTTGAGGACGTAGGTGTTGCCGGCGATCAAGGCTGGCACGGCGCCGCGTAGCACCTGCCAGATGGGGAAGTTCCACGGCATCACGGCGAGAATCGGACCGAGCGGGCGATATTCGATGCGCGCCTTCCCACCTTCAACCTGCGTGGGTTCGGCGGTCAGCATGGCGGGCCCGTGTTCGGCATACCACTCGCAAAGCTGCGCACACTTTTCAATCTCACCGCGTGCCTGAATGGTGGGTTTGCCCATTTCCAGGGTGATCATCTTCGCCATCGTTTCTGCGTTGCCGCGTAATGCCTGAGCCAGGGCGATCAACAACTGTGAGCGTTGTTCCGCGGGTTTACGTCGCCAGAGGGAGAACCCGGTAAAGGTGCGTGAAAGTGCAGCCTCCAGTGCCGGCTCGGATTCGAATGGGTAGTAGCCGATCTGCTCGCCATTGCTGGGGTTGATCGAAATGGCATGGGTAAGGCTGGAAACATGAGTCATGACACCGTCCTGCAAGGTGGGAATGATGCGCAGCTTCGAAGCAAAGGCGTCGCCGTTGAGTCAGGTCGCGCGCGCCAGAATGGAGTGCGCACGACCAATGACGGGGGCATCGACCATTTCCCCATCCATCACGAAGACGCCTTCTCCTGAGCTGGCGGCCTCGATAATGCGTTGCGCCCAGTGCAACTGTTCAGGACTGGGTGTTAACGCCTGATGGATGATTGCTACTTGGCTCGGATGGATGCACAACGCGCCACCGAAACCCATGTCGCGGGCATATTGAACGGCATCATGCAGGCCTGCGGTGTCCTGGATGGAGGGAAAAACACCGTCCAGCGCCGGAGCCAGGCCGGCAACCCGTGTGCAGAGCAACACGGCATAGCGGGTGTGGCTGAGCACCTCTTCGGCGGCACGGCTGCCGGTGGTCAGGTTCAGGTCCAGGCCTAGATCGAGGCTGCCGAACGACAAACGCTCAACGCCTTGGGTGCTGGCAATCGAGCTGAGTGCCGCCAAACCCTTGGCGCTCTCGATGATCGGCCAGATCGGTTTGCCGGTGCTGCCTGCATTGAGCACCTGTGCTGCACTTTCTGCCTTTGGCAGCAAGATCGCGGTCACGCCGGCGTGCCGCCGACAAAGCTCCAGGTCTGCCTCGTGAGCCCAATGATCTGGCGCATTGACACGAACCAGTACTCGAGCGTCCGGGGTTTCACTCAAAAAGCGCTCCAGGTTTTTCCTGGCCTGTTCCTTGAGATTTTCCTGGACGGCATCCTCGAGGTCGACGATGACCCGGTCCGCACCGCTGGCGATGGCTTTGGGGATGCGTTCGGGGCGAGTGGCCGGGACGAACAGGGCCGAGCGAACAATCGAAGTACTCATGCTGTTGCTCCCTCGCTGAACTCGATTTCTCCGACCTGCGCAGTACCTTCCTGATTACCCGCCCAGACCTGCGCCTTGCCGGTGTCGGTTAACCGTCCGCCCACTTCGAAAGATTGCGGTGAAATCAACGGGCGCAGGCCGCGGAAGGTGAAACGCTTCAGGCGCGCAGTCGGGTGTGCTCGGGTAAAGGCACGCAGGTTCAAGGTGGCAATCAACGGGCCATGCACCACCAGGCCGGGATAGCCTTCGGTCTCGGTGACGTAAGGCCAGTCGTAATGAATCCGGTGGCCGTTGAACGTGACCGCCGAGTAGCGAAACAGCAGGGTCGGGGACGGTTCGACCTGTTCCTGCCACTGGCCCTCGGGTAGTGCCTCGGTGCCGCTCAGTTTGGGCTGTGTGGGTTCGCGGTAAACGATGTCCTGCTCATCCTGCAGGGCACGCTCGCCCTCCTGGAAATACTCATGACGCACCGTGACAAACAGCAACGACCCGGTGCGACCGTGCTTCTCTTCGACCTTGAGAACGGTCGAGACACAGGTCACCTCGGCTTCTACTTTCAACGGCTGGTAAAACTCGATACGGCTACCGGCCCACATGCGATTGCGGTTGTACGCCGGAGGCAGGAAACCACCCAGTGCGGGATGCCCATCCGCGCCCAGTTCGCTGGCGGCGACCGGCTCCTGAAAGAACGCCCAGTGCCACAGTGGCGGCAGCGGTTCGCCGGGCTGAGGCGCCACTTCGCTCAACGTCGCGGCAATGCGCTTGACCAGGTTGAAGCTGATCCGCTCATGGCTTTCCAGGCGACGCCCGATCCAGGCTGAAAAATCGATACTGTTCATAGAAAACGCTCCGGTCGGTCGGTGATCAGGCCAGGGCAGCCATTTCGGGTATCGCTTCAAACAGATCCGCCACCAGGCCGTAATCGGCCACCTGGAAGATCGGCGCTTCTTCGTCCTTATTGATCGCAACGATCACTTTGGAGTCTTTCATGCCGGCCAGGTGCTGGATCGCGCCGGAGATACCGACGGCGATGTACAGCTGAGGCGCGACGATCTTGCCGGTCTGACCGACCTGCATGTCGTTGGGTACGAACCCTGCGTCGACCGCGGCGCGGGAAGCACCGACGGCAGCGCCGAGCTTGTCAGCCAGGGCATACAGGTGTTTGAAGTTGTCGCCGTTCTGCATGCCGCGACCGCCGGAAACGACGATCTTGGCAGCGGTCAGTTCCGGACGATCGGACTTGGCCAGTGCTTCGCCGACAAAGCTGGAAATGCCCGCGTCGTGGGCAGCAGCAACGGTTTCAACCGACGCCGAACCGCCTTCAGCGGCCACCGGGTCGAAACCGGTGGCCCGCACGGTGATCACTTTGATCGCAGCCGAAGATTGCACGGTAGCGATGGCGTTACCGGCATAGATCGGACGCTTGAAAGTGTCAGCGCTTTGCACCGAGATGATCTCGGAGATCTGGTCAACGTCAAGCGCAGCGGCGACGCGTGGCAGGATGTTTTTGCCGTTGGAGGTAGCAGCCGCCAGGATGTGGCTGTAGCCAGCGCCCAGCTCGGCCACCAGTGGCGCTACGTTTTCCGGCAGCTGGTGAGCGTAGGCAGCGTTGTCGGCCACCAGCACTTTAGCCACGCCAGCGATTTTCGCCGCGGCTTCAGCCACGGCGCCAGCGCCCTGACCTGCCACCAGTACGTGGATGTCGCCACCGATTTTCACGGCCGCAGCAACGGTGTTCAGCGTGGCCGGAGCCAGCACTTTGTTGTCCTGCTGGTCGGTTGAATAGTCAGCAATAACCAGGATCGTCATTTAGATTACCTTCGCTTCGTTTTTCAGTTTCTCGACCAGTTCAGCCACCGACTTGACCTTGATACCCGCGCTACGTGCAGCCGGCGCTTCGACTTGCAGAGTCTTGGTGGTGGAGGCGGTAGAAACGCCCAACGCGTGCGCAGTCACTACTTCAAGAGGCTTCTTCTTGGCTTTCATGATGTTTGGCAGGGACGCATAACGCGGCTCGTTCAAACGCAGGTCGGTGGTGACGATGGCTGGCAGTTTCAGGGAAACCGTCTGCGCGCCGCCGTCGACTTCGCGAGTCACGGCAACGCTGTCGCCGCTGACTTCGACGTTCGAGGCGAAGGTGCCCTGACCGTAGCCGCTCAGCGCAGCCAGCATCTGGCCGGTCTGGTTGTTGTCGCTGTCGATGGCTTGTTTGCCAAGGATCACCAGCTGTGGCTGTTCCTTGTCGACTACAGCCTTGAGCAATTTGGCCACGGCCAGGGAGTTCAATTCATCAGCGGATTCGACGAGGATGGCCCGATCGGCACCCAGCGCCAGCGCGGTACGCAGCTGCTCTTGAGCAGTGGACGGACCAATGGAGACGACGACGATTTCAGTCGCAACACCTTGCTCTTTCAGGCGTACTGCTTCTTCCACGGCGATTTCGCAGAACGGGTTCATCGACATCTTGACGTTGGCGAGGTCGACGCCGGAATAGTCCGCCTTGACGCGAACCTTGACGTTGTAATCCACAACGCGTTTGACAGCTACCAGGATTTTCATGGGGCAGTATTCACTCGAAAACAGTTGATCGTTGCACTCGGATGGCGCCGGCTGTAGGCATACATGGCGGCGGCGGTATTGGCGACCGTGCATCCCGCCTTGGCCATCTGTTCTTCGGCCGCCCTGCCGGTCACCGAAAGGAGCCCGCTATCACTCTGGATCAACAGGGAGCAGGCTTTTTCTTTGCATAAGGGCCGGCGACGCCATAGCCTTAAATGTCAAACCCGAAACGCGTGCTCGGCCAGACCCGCCACGGGCGAAGCCGCCGCGAACACGCATCCCGCATGCGGTTCGGTAGCGAAATCAGCCTCGGTCATGCCGTCATTTCGCGTTGTGATGTAGAGCGTTTTGCGGTCGACACCGCCAAACGACACCGAAGTCGGCCGGCGGGTCGGCACCTCTATTACGCAATCGAGCTTGCCTTGCGGCGTGTAGCGCGCCACCCGCGAACGGTGCACCTCGGCAATCCATACACAGCCGTCGGTGTCGGTTGCCAGGCCATCGGGCTTCACGCCAGTGTCGGTGTAGTCGACAAGCAATCTGCGCTTGCCGACATGCCCTTCGTCGAGGTCGAACTCATACGCCCACAGTTGCCCCGGACGCGAATCCGCGAAGTACATCGTGCGCTCATCTGGACTCCAGCGCAGCCCGTTGGCAAGCCGGACACCGGTCGCCTCGCAGGACGCCCGATCGCCCTCGAAACGATAGATCCCGCCGAGCGGTGCCTTGAGATCGACGTCATAGGTACCGGTCCAGAGGCGGCCACGCGAATCGCACGCAGCATCGTTGTAACGCTCCTGCGGCGAGATCAGTCCGCTCGCAGCGAAGGGCACATAATGGTCGCTCTCGAAGCTACCAAATGCGAGTCCACGCGTGAACGAGAAAAGCAAAGAACCATCGGTGCATAGTGTCACGCGCGCGCACCGATAGGGCAGCGACTTGGAGTCAACTGCGCCGGTTTGGGGGCTGCCCCGGTACAGGCGCTTACCAATCAGGTCGATCCAATACAACATATTGTCGGCGGGGTTCCACAAGGGGCCCTCACCAAGCTTGGTATCGGAGTGAAACGCAAGCTCTGCGCGAATTTCGTGGGTCATGTCGGTTATCGCCAATCCATAAAGAGTAGGTTTTATCGACGGCCGAGAATCAGTCCGCTCTTGTGGCCGCCGCCGCCGCCGCTCGTGATAAGGCAATGACGAGCGTCCTTGACCTGCGCAGTCGACTCGCCGCGCATCTGCCGCACACCTTCGATCACCAGGTTCAATCCGTGCAGGTACGCTTCCGATAACAGGCCGCCCGATGTATTGATCGGCAACCGGCCGCCGGCACGAATCTCGCCCGCTTCGATGAACGCGCCGGTCTCGCCGCGACGGCAGAAGCCGTAGTCTTCGAGTGCCATCGGAATCAACCCGGTGAAGGCGTCGTAGATCTGCGCGACGTCGATGTCGCTCGGCGTCAGCCCGCTCTGCTGATACAGCGCAGCGGCGACATCTCTGGAATTGATGGTCGCGTAAGTGTCAAGTGGCACATTGTGCGAACCCATCGGCCCGAGGGTCCAACGCTCACCGCTGGCCTGCGCTGCGCCAAGTATCGGTACGGCGGGCCGTTGCAGTTTCTCAGCCAGTTCCGCCGAGGTGATGATCACGGCGCACGCGCCGTCGGTTTCGAGGCAGCAGTCGTACAACCGGAACGGGTCGGCGACCATTCGCGCGGCGAAGTAGTCATCGCGTGTCATCGGCCGGCCATGCATCACCGCTCGCGGGTTCTTCTGCGCGTTGCCGCGAATGGTGACAGCCAGCTCCGCGAGATGGTCGGCGTTCATACCCGACTCTTCCAGGTAGCGCCGATAGACGAGCGCCATCATCATCGCCGGCGACATCAGCCCGAAAGGTGCGACGTACGATCCCCACATCGGCCGCGCGCGGTACTCGCCGTAGCGCTCGTACTGCCCCTGACAGATCGAACGATAGGCCACTGCATATTGGCACTGCCCGGTAGCCACCGCCGTGGCGGCGAGCATTACGGACGCGGAGCAACCGCCACCACCACCGCCCCACGCGAGCGACGAAAAACGCAAGCGTGGCGCGGCAAGCGCGGTCTGGACCATCACCGGCTCGTGTCGCTCGAACCCAAACGAGGTATAGCCATCAATCGCACTCGCCTCAATACCCGCGTCGGCGGCCGCATTGCGGATAGCCTCAAGGCACAGTTCGAATTCGGAGTGGTCGGTATGCCCGCCGCGTTTGGTGTAGACGGTCTCGCCAACGCCGATGATGCAAGGCTGCAAGCGCTTGGGTGCATCTGCGGTCGGAAAACTCATGATTCGCCCCTGTCAGGTTGATTCGATTCGATACGCGCCTTGAAGCGGGGCAGCTGAACTCCCCCGGAAACGGCATCCCAATACACGCTGACCGGCAATCCGATCTTCATGTCCTCAGGCGCCACATCCACAACATTGCTCACTAGCCGCACGTCGTCCGCATCATCGAGCAGCACCACCGCCACGTTGTATGCACCAGACCCTTTGAGCGCGGAGTGTGTCGGGTGATGGCTGATGGTGTACGTGTACACAGTGCCGTTTCCGCTGACCTCTTTCCAACCCATGCGAATAGACGCGCAGTGCGGACAGCTTGGCATCGGCGGGTGAGAGAAGCGCTTGCAATCGGTGCAATGGCGAATGATCAGGCGGCTTTCGTTGCAGGCGTCCCAGAACGGCGCGTCATCGCGCGAGGGCTGCGGAACGGGCATCGTGTCAGGCAAATAGGGCGGCATGGAGTGTCATCCTCGTTGGGCAAGCGCATCTGCGCCAGTGATCTTGTGCCCCTACTATAGGCATATCGCCCCACCCTCAGTAGCAGCATCCGGACATGGCAGAGATACCAAAACCACATACCTGGAAGCTGTCCCCTTGCCCCTAACCGGTCAAACGCGGCTGATGCAAATCATCTACTGGAACATTTCTGCCATACAACTTGATCATGGCTGCGATGCGGGCACGCTCCTACCCGCCCTCCTGAGCGGCTCTTATAGTCCAAGTGCTCCCAGCGATTCCAAACACATGAACGCTGTCGCTACCACAAGGCCTTGAGCCATGAATCCGAGTCAGAAATTATGAGCTTTCAGATCCCCCACGAAGATCGAACACTTAGCAAATTGCTCTTCCAGGCCGCAGAGCTTCACGGCAACAAACCTTTTCTGCACGTTGATGGAAGAACGTATTCGTTCCACGAAGCGCACCTGAAAAGCCAGTCAGTCGCACGTGGGCTGCGCGCGCTTGGCGTGGGGCCGCAAGAGCCGGTAATGGTGATGTTGGACAACTCGGCCGAGTTCATTTTTTCGTGGTTTGCACTCAGCCTGCTCAATGCCATTTGCGTGCCGATCAATACCGCTTACGCGGGCGACATGCTCGCTTACGTGACCTGCGATGTTAAATCACGCGTCATCATTACCAGCGCGGGTTATGCAGCGGCGTTCGCAAACCTCGCACCGCAGCAACGCGGTGCGCTGGAGACAATGGTGATCTGTGGCGCGCACGACGCCGTCCCGGGTACGAAGTCGCTCAGCTGGGACGCGCTGATGATCGAAACCGGCGATCCGATATGCGCCCCTTCGACACCCACCGACGCCGCGTTCATCAGCTACACCTCGGGCACAACGGGTCCATCCAAGGGCGTGATACTCCCGCAATCGCTGACCTTCCAGACTGCGCAGAGCTTCATCAATGCGGTAGGCATGACTGCCGAGGATATCGTCTTCACACCGCTACCGCTCTTTCACGGCATGTCCCGTACGATGGCGACACTGCCCGCACTGGTGCTCGGAGCTCAGGTGCACATCGCTGCGCGGTTCAGCGCCACAACCTTCTGGCAGGACGTGCGTCGCGCGAACGCGACCATCAGCACCACCATTTTCACCATCCCGCCGATCCTCAATGCCAAGCCTGCTTCGGCGGACGACCGCGCTCATCGCGTGCGCGTCATGTTCAATGCCCATCACGACCCCGAGTTCGAGGAACGCTTCAACGTACGGCTCGTCGAAGCCCACGCGATGACGGAAACCGGGATGACGGTGTTCACGCCCTTCCCCGAACGAAAACTGGGTGCATCGGGCCGCGTGGGGGATGACTGGGAATCGGCCATCGTCGACGAGAATGACCGGCCTGTGCCGACGGGCGCCATCGGTGAACTCGTGCTACGCCCGAAGCTGCCTGGCATCGTGATGGACGGCTACCTCAACAAGCCAGAAGCAACGGTCGGTGCATGGCGCAATCTGTGGTTCCACACAGGAGACATGATGCGCGCCGATGACGAAGGCTACCTGTACTTCTGCGGCCGCGCGAAAGAGCGTATCCGCCGACGGGGCGAGAACATCTCCGCCTACGAGGTCGAGACCATCGCGATCCAGCATCCCGATCTGGTGGAATGTGCGGTTCTGGGTGTTCCTGCAGGTGATAACGAAGACGAGGTGTATCTCGTCGGCGTATTGCGCGACGCGCAATTGCTTAGCGAAAGCGAACTGCACAACTGGCTGAAGGGCCGTTTACCCAAGTTCATGGTTCCACGCTACATCGAGTTCCGTGAGGAGCTGCCTAAAACCGCCTCGGCGAAAATCGAACGGCATACCCTGCAGAAATCGGTGCCATCGCTGGCAGCCTGGGACAGCGTTTGAGGGACAGTACCTGCGTCATTTGACGCAACAAAAACCGTACAAATAAGAACAATAAATAGTGGAGAAAGACATGATTCTTAGCATTCCCGACGCGCGAGCGTTGGTCCATGCAAGCATGGTCGCGACCGGTCATACTTCGGCCGAGGCGGACATTATCACCGACCATTTGATCGATTGTGAACTGCGCGGCCTCTCATTCGGCGGCCTGCCACGGGCGCTTTCGGTCATTGAACGGATCCGTGCAACGACAACCCCGCGCCAAGCCATCAAGATCGTCAAAGAGTCGCCCGTTTCTGCGGCGCTCGATGGAGGTGACCAGGTTGGCTATCTGGTTGCCCAGCGCGCCACCGATCTCGCTCTCGAGAAGGCTCGCGCGAGTGGCATTGCAGTCATCACCGCTAACCAGACTTGGTACACGGGAATGTTTTCCTACTACCTTGAGCAAATCACGGCCGCGGGCTTCATGGGCTTCGCCGCCGGAAGTGGCGGGCGCCGCGTCGCGCCGCATGGCGGTACCGAAGGACGCTTCTCGACGAATCCGATTGCCTTTGGTTTTCCGAGCGACGGGAACCCTGTTATCTGGGACATAGGTACGTCGGCGATCATGCTTGGCGAAGTGATATTAGCCCAGCGTATGGACCAATTGCTCCCGGATGGAGTGGCATTCGCGCCGGACGGCGAACCTACGCGCGACCCGAGCGAGGCCCTTGCCGGAGCATTTGCCGCCTGGGGTGGACACAAAGGCTCGGGACTCGCGCTCGTGGTACAAATGCTGGGCATGATGAGCGGTGCATCCGCAGCACCGCCCAAGCTAAGCGACTGCGGTTTCTTCATGCTCGTGGTTGATCCGGCACTCTTCACCGACGCCGAGGATTACGCGCAGCGCGTGAGCACATTTGCAAATGACCTTCGCGATACCCGCCCGCTTGATCCGGCAACACCGGTGCGAGTGCCGTTTGAACGATCGGCTGCGGAGCGGGAAAAGCGTAGGGCCGACAACCGGATCGACGTAGCGGACCAGATCCATGAGGCTTTGAAAGCGGTCGCCCTGGGCGCCTGACACAGGATCAAACCTGAACTGCATCGCCCAGGTGATCGAATGAATATCCAAGGAGACAACAATGTCTAACTCCGCCTCAAGCACTACCGTGCGTTCCGAGAGCGACAGCGTGTATCGAAAGGTCACACTGCGCATCGTGCCACTACTCTTCGTCTGCTACATGCTGAACTACATAGACCGCGTCAATATCGGCTACGCACAGCTGCAGATGAAACACTCTCTGGACTTCTCCGACGCGGTCTTCGGGCTCGGCGCGAGCGTCTTCTTCCTCGGATATTTTCTCTTCGAAGTGCCAAGCAACCTGCTACTGAACAAGATAGGCGCTCGCAAGACGCTGCTGCGCATCATGCTCGGCTGGGGACTGGCGTCGGCGTGCACGATGTTTGTCACTACACCCATGCAATTCTACGTCGTGCGTTTCTTCATCGGCATGTTCGAGGCGGGGCTGTTCCCCGGCATGCTGCTTTATCTGACTTTCTGGTATCCGCCGGCGCGGCGCGCGCGAGTCGTGGCCCTGTTTATGCTCGCCACTGCTGCGGCCGGAATCGTCGGTGGCCCGGTCTCAGGATGGATCCTGCAGAACATGAACGGTATATATGGGATGGAAGGCTGGCAGTGGATGTTTGTCATCGAGGGGTTGCCGTGCTGCCTGATCGGCATATTTGCCTACTACTATCTGGCTGACAGCCCTGCGAAAGCGCACTGGCTCACGGATGCACAGAAATCGCTGGTACTGGGTGAAGTGACGGCAGCGGCAGCAGCCGCAGCAGCAGCAGCAGCGGCGACGGCCAGCGGAAGGCAAAGCCGCTCTGCGTTCGCTGACCCGAAGGTCTACCTGCTAAGTTTTGTACTGTTCTGCATGCTGTGCGGTTCATATGTGCTCGCCTTCTGGCTACCGACGGTGATTCGAGAGCTTGGCGTCGACAATTTCCAGCAGATCGGCCTGTACGCGATGATCCCCGACGCGCTCGCGATAGTGTGCACGATTCTGTATAGCCGCCATTCCGATAAGCACCTGGAACGGCGCTGGCACTTCATCATTGCCGCTTTGATCGCAGCGTTCGCACTCAGTGCGACCACCCTCACGGCACATAGCCTTGGTCTTTCTATCTTAATGTTCGCCTTCGCCCGGGCTGCGATCGTCTCGTCTCTGCCAATCTTTTGGACCATGGCTACCACCCAGCTTTCGACGCGTTCGAGCGTCGCAGCCATTGCGGTAATTTCTAGCTTGTCGAACTTCTCCGGCATGACGAGTCCTTTCCTGATCGGGTTAATCAAAACGGCGACGGGCAGTCTCACCTACGGGATGTACGTGATCTCGTCGTTGATGATTATCTCTGCCTTGTGCGTATTCTTTTTTGTGCGACGCGAGCCACGAGCCAGTGACGCGATCAAGCGCACCGCACTGTCGCGAGCCTGAACCCGCCCTGCCCTTTCATGCCGAAACCGCGAGTCTCGAGTGACACACCGAGGCTCGCGGCCGGGCACGCTGCGGCCGCTGGCCGCCGATGCCCGCGAGCGCTTCGATTGGAACTAAAGAAATGACACATCAAATAATGAACGAGCAGCCCGACTCAGCAACGCGCCGGGCTGCGCAGGCCGCCGTGGCCATGGGGCAGCTTGAGCCCGATGCCGCAACGAAAAGCAAGGTCGCCCTGGTGCTGCTGGACTTCTTCGGCTGCTGCCTGGAGGTTGTGCACAGCCCGGTCGGTGCCGCCACGCAGACCTATCGCGCAGCGCACCGAAGTGCGCCCGAAGCGCATCAATGGGGGCTGAAGCAGAAGGTGAGCGCTGAGGATGCCGCCCTGGCCAACGGGATCCTCGGGCACGGCCTGATCCGCGAAGACATGCACGTGCCCAGCGGCACGCATCCGGGTGTGGTGATCCTGCCGGCCCTGCTGGCACTGGCGGAACGCGAGCGTCTCTGCGGCGCAGCTCTCGTGCGAGGCATTGCGACCGGTTATCACCTGATGGGCGCGCTGGGCATCTCCGCCCGGACCGGGTTGACCAATCGGCGGTTTCGTCCGCTCGGCATTTCCGGTCCGTTCGGCGCGGCGGCAGGCGCCATCGCCGCCACTGGTACCGACGAGGAGACCGCCGTTCATGCGCTGGCATTCGCGGCAAATTTTGCGGCCGGTCTGAACCAGTGGCCCTGGGCCGGCGGTCAGGAGATCTACGTGCATGCCGGCATGGCTGCGCGCAACGGGCTGGTGGCGCTTGATTTGGCGCGAGCTGGCCTGACCGCTTCGACGGACATCCTGGAAGGTGAAGACGGTCTATTCGCAGCGCTGGGGAGCGCGACGAGCGCTACTTCGGTGTTCCTGCGCAGGCTCGAGGGCCCGAACTGCCTGCTGGACGTCACCCACAAGCCCGTGCCCGGCTGCAACTTTGTGCAGACCGCGGCCGCAGCGGCGCTACAGCTCCATGCGCAACTGGGTGCTCAAGAAACCCGCGCGATCCGGCGGATTGTCATTTCGACCTTCTCTGCGGCCCGCAACTATCCCGGCTGCGACAGTACAGGCCCCTTCAGCCACATCGAGCAGAGCAAGATGAGCTTCCAATACGCGATCTGCGCTGCACTGCGCCATGGCCAGCTTGACAACGCGATCTACAGCGACTGCGACGATGCCGAACTTCAGCGCCTGATCGGGCTGACCGAATTGCGCATCGACCCGGTGTTCGAACAGCGGACCTTGCCCGCTCAGCCTGCCCGTGTCGAGGTGGAGATGGCGCATGGCGAGCGCATTGCCAGCGAACTGGCGGACGTGCCCTGGCTCGATGCCGAAGCAGTTCGCGATCGCTTCCTGGCGACGGCACAGCCAGCCCTGGGCGAGGAGGACACTCGCCGACTGGTCAAGCTCGTCGACACGCTCTGGAACCAGGACGACACATCGGAATTCTTCAGTCTGTTGCAAAAGATGGGCTGAAGCGCGGCGCTACGCCCGAAAATAGCCGCCACTTTCAGCCCTCAATTTAGACAAGATCCCTTTACACAAGGAGTTAACACGTGAAGATCGGAATCATCGGCGCGGGCTTCATCGGCCGCGCGCTTGCGACATTGGCCGTGAAGAACGGCCACGAGGTGATGCTTAGCAACTCGCGCGCCGCGAAGACCCTGGGAAGTACCGCCGTTGCAATCAGCTGCAAAGTCGGCACCGCGCTAGAGGCTGCCAGTTTCGGTGAGATCGCGATCGTAGCCATACCGCTGATGAATTATGCGCAGGTTCCGGTGGAGGCCCTTGTCGGCAAGATCGTGATGGATGCCAACAACTACTACCCCGAGCGCGACGGACGCATCGAAGCGCTCGACACCCACGCGACCACGACCAGCGAACTTCTCGCCGCCCATCTTGCCGGCGCCAAAGTCGTGAAGGCCTTCAACGCGATCTTGCAGGGGGATCTCGAAAAAGACGCCCGACCTGCCGGTTCACCTGCCCGGCGTGCGCTGCCGATCGCAGGGGATGACGCCGCTGCGAAGCGCATCTGCACCGACCTTATCGATCAGTTCGGCTTTGACGTGGTCGACGCAGGGCCGTTGGCCGAAGGCTGGCGATTTCAGCGCGCCATGCCGGCGTATTGCATTCCCCTCGCTGCTGCAGGACTGCAACGCGCGCTGGCCGCAGCCGAACGCGGTGTCGAGCTGCCGCACGGCTCCTGGCGTCCGTAACACAGGGCTATCCGCCCACGCCGGCGAACGTGATCGTGCCCAGTAGTCCGGGCTCAAATCTCGACGTCGCGGCACACGTCGTCATGAAGGCGCGGATGCGCCAGACGCCTTCCTTGGCATACAGCTTGATCATGGCTGCGATGCTGGCGCGCTCCTACCCGCGCTCCTGAGCGGCTCTTATAGTCCAGTTGTCCGCAGCGATTGCCAATGCATGGCTGCTGTCGCTACCACAAGGCTTTGAGCCATGACGCAAGCATCTATTCGTCTCACAAAACGCAGGTGAGTAGCCTGGCCGTCGCACTTGGACTGTGCTCGCCTGGCGCGGGGTCGCCGAGCCAACACCGAGGGTCTGGAGCGACCTACCCAGGCTCACTGCGCGTGCTTTGCCGGTTCAGATTCACCTGACGTTATGTCATGCAACAACCGTTGCGATACCAGCCACAAAAATAATTATAGGTAAACAACATGCACTTCCTCGCGTCTCCCAAGGGGCTGCTGCCCTGCCTCGCCGGCTTGCTCCCCAGCCTGGCCTGCGCCGATTTCATCGACGACAGTCACCTGCGTTTGGATACCCGCAACTTCTACATAAATCGCGATTACCGGGACGCTGACCGCCCCGACACGCCCAGGCATGACGGCCAGAGTCAGTCCAAGGCTGAGGAGTGGGCCCAGGGCTTCCTCCTGCGCTTCAACTCCGGCTACACTGATGGCCCGGTCGGCTTTGGCCTCGACGCCTTGGGGCTGGCCGGCCTCAAGCTCGACTCTGGCGCTGGCACCAGCGGTGCCGGCGCCCTGCGGCGCAACCCGCAAAATGGCCAGTCGGCCGACGACTACAGCTTCCTCGGCCTGACCGCCAAGGCGCGTATATCCCAGACCAACATTAGCGTCGGCGACCACGAACCGGTGTTGCCAGTGGCGCTGCGCAACGACACTCGTCTGTTGCCACAGACCTTCCAGGGCGCCCAGGTACTGTCGAAAGACATCGACAAGCTGATGCTCATCGGCGGCCAATTCCGCGCCGTACACCAGCGCGATTCGGGTAACTACGACGACTTGAGTATGTCCGCCGACGGCTCCCGCGGTGGCGTCACCACCGACCGCTTCAACTACGCCGGCGCCAGTTATGCGCTGCTGCCCGATCTGCAATTGACCGCCTACCGCGCCGAACTAAGGGACAACTACAGTCAGTCCGTCGCCAACCTGGTCTACACCGTGCCGCTGGGCAAAACAGCCAAGCTAAAAGCCGACGTGCGCTATATCGACAGCAATGGCGAGGGCCGCAGCGACGTCGACAACCGCTTACAGGGAGCAATGTTCAGCTACCTCGATCAGGGCCATCGCCTCAGCCTGGCCTATCAGGAACAGAACGGCCGCACCGGCATGTCTTATCTCTCGGGAACCGACCCTTGGGGCTTTAACAACGGCACCTACCACAACTTCGTCCGCGCCGATGCAGACTCTTGGCAATTGCGCTATGACTACGATTTCGCCACCGTCGGCGTGCCCGGCCTGACCTTGATGGCGCGCTACATCAGCGCCGATGACTTTCGCATCGCAGGCCAGGCGGCACGCGCATGGGAACGCGACATCGACCTTGGCTACGTGATTCAGAGCGGCACACTAAAGGGTTTGGGACTGCTCTGGCGCAATGTGGCTTACCGCAGCAACGCCACCACCGATATCGATGAGAACCGCGTACTGATAGCCTACACCGTCAAAGTCTGGTGAGACGTACGCGCGGGGGGCTCCGCGATTGCGCAGCCCTCCGCGCGACACCTACCGCCACGGCTCAATGGCCTGACGGTGCTGCACTGGCAAGGGATGTTGTGGGTGCACCGCGGACCAAGCCGGAGGCGCCCCCCGTCTGCGACAAGAAAGGTGGAACGGCGTACAACCTCGACGGTGGTCCGCCCTATGCCAGGGTTGGAGCGCCCGGCCATAGACACGTCATCGGATGGTATGCGCCTGACGTTCTAGCTGTTCGCGATGCGCCGGGTCGGCGATCGCGATCATTCGCCGCACACGTTCAGCCAGTGAGCAGCCGCGCAGGTCTGCGATACCGTGTTCGGTCACGATTACGCCGGCGTCGCAGCGAGCGGTGCTCGTGGGGCCCGACAGCGACGCGACAATACGTGATCGTTCGCCCACGGTAGAACGCAGTGCGATGATTGGAATGCCCCCGGGGCTCAGATGGGCCGCGCGCAGAAAATCGGGCGCCCCGCCCACCGCCCCAATGTAATTGCCGTTGGCGACTTCGGAGTTCGCCTGGCCCGTAAGGTCGACTTCGATCGCGGAATTAATCGCAACGAAATGATCAATCGAGCGCAATGCTTCGCCACCGTGGGTTTCGTGAGTGCCGCGTAGCACGATGTCGGGGTTGCGGTCGGCGTAGGCATAGAGCCGCTTGGTCCCCATCAGCAGGCCAGCGACGCTTTTGCCGGCATTGCGTTTCTTGCGAGCATTCGTGAGCGCGCCGGATTCGGCCAGGTCGACCAGGGCGTCACCGACAATACCCGAGTGGATACCCAGATCTCGGCGGTTGGTCAGCCGCTTGAGGGTTTCTTCCGCCACGCCCCCGAACCCAACCTGCAGCGTTGCGCCGTCTTCGATAAGGGATGCGACGTACTCGGCAATGCGTTCTTCTTCGGGCGACGGCACGCTGTATTGCGCTTCGAGCGGTGCGAAGGCGGCCGGAACGAGCACGTCGATCTCATCCGGACGCAACCGGCGCTCGCCATAGGTGCGCGGCACATTGGGATTCACTTCGCCAATCACCACTCTCGCCTGCCCGATGGCCTCGATCAGCAGGTCGTTGGCCAGGCCCAGGCTATACAGGCCATCATCATCGGCTTCGGCGACCTGCACAAACACGACATCGATACGGCTGCCCGCGTGCTCCATCGCGCCCAACAGCTGCGAATAAGGCGACGGAACAATATCGAGCAGCCCCGCTCTGGCGAGCGCTCGATTGCCGCCTGCGCCGCAATAACTCATGAAGCGAAAATAGTCGGCGTGCTCTGGGCGCAGAGTGCCGCTTAAGTCGATCCCCAAGAACAGATTCAGGCGGCCGAAGTGTGCCCGCTGCGCGACCAGAGCACGGGTCAGGGTCAGGGGTTCAGCGGTCGCCTGGCCCCATATCAGGGTATCGCCGTTGCGCAGATAGGGTGTGAGGTCGGGCAGTGGATCGATATGCAAAGCAGGCTCCTTACAGCACGTGCAGATTGAATCAGGCAGATGAACTACGTCTCAGCTCGACGGGCGACCGGCAACCTTGCGATCGATCAGTGCGCCCACCTGCGCGCTCGATAACCCGAGCAAGTCCGTGAGCACCTGCTCAGTATCTGCACCCAAGCACGGCGCCGGTCGTGCTGGGGCGCGCGGGAACGAGGAGAAGGCAAGAGGAGAACCCGGCGCGAGCAGGTCGCCTACGCCCGGCTGGGCAACCGTGGAGAACAACGGGTTCGCGGTAGAACACTCAGGATCGTGCGTCACCAGCTCGCTGACCGTTTGATATCGGTTCCAGCAAACGGCATGGGCATCGAACGCCGAGGCGACATCCAGCAATGTTCGAGCGCCCACCCACTGCGCAAAAAGCGAGGACAGTTCAGCGCGTGCGATAAACCTGTTCCCCTCGCGGCGCAGATCAAGGTCTAGTGAGCGGCCGAGTGTGTCGATGCTGTCGGTGAGGCCAGTGGCTTCGCAGAGCGACTTCCATTGTTTGGCGGTCAACCCAACGATCATGATGCGCTGCCCGTCGGCGGTCAGAAAGTCGCGACCGAACGCGCCGAACAAGTCGTTGCCCGTGCGCTCTCGTTGCTGTCCGAGCTGCGCTTCGGCGAGAAAGCCGAGGTGGCCCATCACCGCGAGCGCCGCGTCTTCGAGTGCAAGTTTTACGTGTTGTCCCAAGCCGCTCTGCCGGCGAGTACGTTCGGCGGCCAGAATGCCCAGCGCGGCCAGGTTGCCGGTCACCAGATCCCAAGCGGGCAGCACATGATTGCAGACTTCGTCAGCGGACCCGTTACCGGTGAGATACGGTATGCCGAGTCGTGGATTGACCGTGTAATCGACTGCCGAACGGCCATGCCGGTCGCCGGTGATGGTCAACTGGATGAGGTCGGCACGGCGTGCACTCAAAGCCTCATAGTCGAGAAACCCGCGCGGCGGAAAGTTGGTGAGCAAGATGCCCGCATCCGGCCCTGGAGCGGTGACGAGTGCGGCAGCAAGCTCGCGCCCCTCGGCGCTAGCGAGATCGAGTGTGACCGATTTTTTCGACTTGTTGAGGCCGCACCAGAAGAGGCTCGTATTATCCGCCGTGATCGGCCAGCGCCGATAGTCCAGACCGCCGGCGAGCGGGTCGATCCGGATCACTTCGGCGCCCAGTTGCGCGAGCGTCATGCCACCGAGCGGGGCAGCGACGAATGCCGACGCCTCGACAATTCGCATGCCTTTGAGAATCGAATCAGACAGCATGGTTTACCTCACTTGCGTCAGTCGTAATACGCGTCAATGTGCGGTCGTACACAGCGCGCGCCACGACCTTCAACGCAAGCGTTTCCTCGGCGCCTTCGAAGATCGAAAGTACGCGCGCATCAACGAAATAGCGGCTCACGGCACACTCTTCCGCGTATCCCATACCACCGTGAATCTGCAGCGCTTCACGCGTGACGATTTCGGCCGAGCGGCACGCCAGCAGCTTGACGAGGCTCGCCTCCATCTGCGCGCCTTCGCTTTCGAGATGCCGGGCAATTGCATAGGTCATCTTGCGGCATGCGCTATAGCGCGCCGCCATACGCGCGAGTTTCACCTGGGTGAGCGGGTAGCTTGACAGCTGCTTGCCGAACACCTTGCGGTCGTCGGCGTAGCGAATCGCTGCATCCAGCGCGGCACGCATGACGCCCGACGCGCGCGCAGCGGTTTGCATGCGCCCGCCCGTCATGCCCTGCATGGTGAAATAGAAGCCCTTCCCGAGCCC
Source organism: Pseudomonas sp. LBUM1658 (assembly GCF_059716055.1). Classification (NCBI taxonomy): domain Bacteria; kingdom Pseudomonadati; phylum Pseudomonadota; class Gammaproteobacteria; order Pseudomonadales; family Pseudomonadaceae; genus Pseudomonas; species Pseudomonas sp. LBUM1658. The sequence continues at coordinate 2,828,163 of NZ_CP166798.1, read as the reverse complement.
CGCGTCTGCGCCGAGCACGTGAGTGTCGGGGACGTAGAACTGCTCGAAATGCAGGTCGAACGAGTGCATTCCCCGGTACCCAATGGTCGGAATCGCCCGCCCGGTGAGACGGCCGCCATCGGGCTGCGCGAAATCAATCTCATGCCCGTCGCTCGAAGGTTTTTCCACGAGCATGATTGACAGGCCACGGTGCCCGGCCGATCGGTCGGGGTCCGTGCGGGTAACCACCATCAGCAAGTTCGCCATGCCGGCGAAGGTGCACCATGTCTTGGCGCCATCGAGCAGCCAACCGCCCTCCACGCGCGTGCCTTTAAGGCTCAGGCTGGCCACGTCGGAACCGAAGTCCGGCTCGGTAATCGCAATGCCGCAGAGCGTTTCGCCCGATGCGATGGCGGGCAGCCAACGCTGCTTTTGTGCATCCGTACCGCCAGTGAGCAGCGCTCGCGAAAGAATTTCCGGACGGGTGATGAGACTGCCTGCCGCGGCCAGTGACGCCTCCGACAGGGCTTCCGTGACCGCCACCATCATCAGCGCGTCGTTGCCGGTGTCCGATGCGCTACCGCCCAGCGACTCCGGTATCGAAAGTCCGAAGGCTCCCATCTCGCGCATGCCATCCAGTATCTCGGAGGGAACCGTCATGTCTTGGCGATGGATCTCTTCGGCAAGCGGTGCAACCACCTTTTTTGCGAAACGTCGGAACGCATCTTGAGCCATCGCAACGTCATCCGGCTGCTTCATGTCGGCAATCGATTCGGCCGAGGCCAGTTCACTACCGATTTGCGCAAGCACTTCGCTGCTGCTGGTAGCCCGGCGCAAGCGCGTAAACTCTGCGCTTTGCGTGACCTCATGCAATCCCGTGGCACAAATGCCAAGGTCGACATACAACACATCGATACGTTGCACGACGCTGATAATCGCGTCACAGGCAAAGGCGAGCGAGAGGCGCATGTCCAGATCGGTGGCGCAGTCTTGTGCGTCACTGCGATCGCAGACAGTTTCGGCCGCGAGCAGCTCCGCGCTTGCCAACGCGATTTCATAACTAGCGGGCTGGAATTGGTCGAGCAGCAACGCATCGAGTTTTCCATTGACCACACACGAGCCGACGACCGAGTGCACCGCCTCGTCAAGCAAACAACGAACACGACGGAGTACGGCAGCAGTAGCGGCAAAACTTTGGGGAATCGATTGATTGGGCATCTTTTATGGTTTCGAAAAAGTGGGCCGGTGTGGCGGGTTCGGGGGGCTTTTCCTAGGGTGGAACCATTGGCGCCATGCCCGACGTGCTGGAAGCAGCATAAGCAAGCCATGGGAGTGCCGGTAGTGGCCGCCCCGCATGACAGACATGCTGCTGCGACATGACAGAAAGCGTAGCGCGGGGATGTTGCGCCACGCTTCCAACACCATGAAGGGCTGCCCGCCCGATAGTTCGCGAGCCAGAAGTAAGAAAAATCTACTGCCAAGCTCTCGATCGTGTATTTGAAGCATGTCCTCCATAGACACCTCAGCGATGGCTGATTAGGATGAATGCCCCACCCTGCGATGCATTTTCGACATGAGTACTCATACCTTACCGATTGGCGAGCAGATCATTGACTGCGACCTGCTAACAATTTTCTGCAAGGTCGCCGAACTGGAAAACTTTTCACGGGCGGCAGTACAGCTCGACCTCGCGCAACCGGTCGTCACCCGCAAGATGAAACGGCTCGAAACAGAACTCGGGGTGGAGTTATTCGTCCGCACCAACCGTGGCTGTCAGCTCACGCGTTCGGGCAAACTTCTGTTCGCTAAGGCGGGCGGCATCCTCGTGCAGCTCGCGAACTTGCGCGAAGAGGTGATGCATTCGGCGCAAGACATTTCCGGCTCGATTGCGATAGGCATAACCCACACGGCCGGCTCGTATCTTGCCGCGCACATCGTCTCCACGATCGCCCAGCATTGGCCGAAGCTACATGTGAGTCTCGTTCAAGATGTAAGCAGTGTGCTGAGTACTCAACTATTGAATAACGAACTGTCGGTTGCCGTGCTTTTCGATCCGCCACACGACGCTCGCATCCTCGCCGTTCCCTTGCTGATGGAGCGCCTTCACCTCGCCGGCAAGCCCAACTCCGAGCTGCTCAATATCGAACGCCTTACGATGGCCGACCTCATCGATGCACCGCTGATTCTGCCCACTCGCGGTCAGGCGCTACGACTACTCGTCGACGAAGCGTTCAGCGAGATTGGCGCATCGCTTGAGCCGATCTACGAGACCAACAGCACTGCACTTCTGAAGTCACTCGCTGCGCAAGGACTGGGCTATACGCTGCTGACCTACGGCACCGTTGCCTCGGAGATCGCGAGCGGTCAACTAGCTGCCCGCGCCCTTAATGAGCCCGGCATGTCGCTCTGCCTGACGCTTGCCTATACGCACGAGCACCGTCGCCTGAAGACAGTGCGCTTTGTAGGGGATCTCATTCAGCGCGAGGTCCGTCGGCTCGTGCAAAACGGCACGTGGAAAGGTACGCCGATGGTTGCACAGGGATGAGCATCGGCGCCCCCTGAACTCCATCGAAGACCCTCACTCGTAAAATGCTTGATACCCGGGATCAAAGAATTGGGCCATACGAAGCTAGGAAGCACTGTCAGATAACTTGGCATTGAGGTAGATGATGCGCTGGAGATGGCCGAACAGACAGAGGTCTGAGCCCGGCATCGCGTTGGTCGAAGCTCTATCGGCGCGGTTCGAAAAGCCGCTTTCGGCCCAGAGTGTGTAAAAACGCCTTCGCAAACCCTTGCTATGATTTCTGAGGATTTCATCGCAAGGATCGCCCATGAAGCGCTTTATTCAAGGTGAACATCGAGGTCAAAGCACCTTACTGCCCGAAAGCCTCGACGATTACGTCACGGATACCAATCCAGTGCGCGTAGTCGACGACGTCTTCGTCGATGAACTCGACCTGGTCAATCTGGGTTTTGAAGGCGTCATTCCAGCCGATACTGGCCGGCCTGCTTACCACCCCGCAATCCTGCTGAAGATCTACATCTACGGCTATCTCAACCGCATTCAGTCGAGTCGACGCCTGGAACGAGAATCCCAACGCAACGTCGAGCTGATGTGGCTGACTGGGCGTTTGATGCCTGATTTCAAGACCATCGCCAACTTCCGAAAAGACAACAGCAAGGCCATTCGAGGCGTCTGCCGTCAGTTCGTCGTGCTCTGTCAGCAGCTGGGACTGTTCGGAGAAAATCTGGTTGCCATCGACGGCAGTAAATTCAAGGCGGTCAACAATCGCGACCGCAACTTCACCAGCGCCAAACTGAAGCGGCGAATGGAAGAAATTGAATCGAGCATCAACCGTTACCTGACGGCACTCGATGCTGCCGATCGGCAAGAGGCTGCGCCCTCGGAGCCCAAAGCCGTGCGGTTGGAAGAGAAAGTCGCCAAGCTGAAGATGCAAATGAAGGAGCTTCAAGCGATTGAAATCCAGCTCAATGAATCGCCGGATAAACAGGTCTCACTGACCGATCCAGATGCCCGCTCCATGATGACTCGCGGCACGGGAATCGTCGGCTACAACGTGCAGACAGCGGTCGATACTCAGCACCATTTGATCGTTGCGCACGAGGTGACTAACGTCGGTTCCGACCGCGATCGACTCAGCTCAATGGCCAAGCAGGCCCGCGAGGCGATGGCGTCAGAAACACTGTCGGTAGTGGCTGACCGAGGTTACTTCAAAAGCGAGGAAATCCTCGCGTGTCGAAATGCAAACATCACTGCCTATGTACCCAAGCCGATGACCTCTGGAGCCAAGGCTGACGGGCGCTTCAATAACGATGCCTTCATCTATGACGCGGCAAAAAACGAATACATTTGCCCGGCTGGAGAGGCGCTGATTTGGCGCTATTCCTACGTTGAAAAAGGCCTGAAGTTGCACCGTTACTGGAGTTCCAATTGCCAGGGCTGCGCACTGAAATCGCAATGTACACCGAGCACGGAGCGGCGAGTCCGGCGCTGGGAGCATGAAGTCGTGCTGGAGGAAATGCAGAGCCGGCTGCGCAACGCGCCGGAGATGATGCAAGTCCGAAAACGAACGGTTGAGCATCCCTTCGGGACGCTCAAACAATGGATGGGAGCGACGCACTTCCTGACCCGAAAGCTCGCCGGGGTGAGCGCCGAGATGAGCTTGAACGTACTCGCCTACAACTTGAAACGGGTCATGAAAATCATCGGTACCCATAACTTGCTGAAGGCGCTAACGGCGTAAGAACCGGCCTGCTTCCTACTCTCCCGTTGATCTGACGCGTTGCTGGGCCGGTTTAGCTCACCAGAAAAGCGCCGTGCCCTTGATCAGGCTGCGAAGGGTGACTGTTTCTCAGGCCTTGAAAATCGAAACGGGATCTAGCGTTTTTACACACTCTGGGCCGATTTCTGCCTGTTGCGACCGGCTTAAAACGACCCATAACGGACATTCGATCTCGATCGACGACGCAGTCGGTACTAACCTTGATTTAGCGAACAAAAAAATCCAGAAGACAATTCTGTTTCCGGGATTTTTCGATGTAACGCAGTGTTTGTTTGAGCTGCTTTCGTCCCTTTATTAGACACCAGCTGCCAGAGGGAATAGTCCCAGCAACAAGCAAGTGAGCAAAATAAGGAAGCTCAACGCGAACGCCCATTTCATAGTGTATTTCTGATGGCCGCTGAACTCCAATGCGCGCCTTAGGGTTTGGCACCCCCAACGCCAGCCTTAGCATGTCGTTGTTTTGCTCGGCGCGCATCACTCTTCGTTTTGGATAGGGACGGTTAGCTCTTGTCGACACTTTGTCTCTGGACAGTATCGTAATCGAAGGGTTTAGTTCCATAGAAAGAATGGATTTCTGTTGCCCAAGACTCGTCGGCCATATTAGGCCAACTGTCCTTGTCAAAGCCTGGTGCATTTTCCAAGCGCTCTTTCTCTATATTTAGTACGAAGCGCTTATTGAGTGTATCGAGTGACAATGCATTCCAAGGTACCGCAAACAGTTTTTCTCCCATGCCAAGAAAGCCACCAAAGGATAGAACGGCATAACTCACTCTACCGCTGCGAACATCCAGCATGATTTCCTTAATATCTCCCAAGTCTTCTTCATTATGGTTATAAACATCATTTCCAATGAGCGTGTCTGCACCCATCAGGTCGGGCCCAGGCCCCTGTTCCTCGGAGCCGGGATCTCGTAGGAGGTTGGTTTTGTACATGCCATAGGTATCGCGATCTTCATAGTTCATTGCTATCTCCTATCAACAATCGACAATCAATAAGAAAATGTATGTGCAGCCTTTATGACTGTATTGATGAGAGTCACCCGCTTTTGAAAAGTTTGAATTTTTTTTCGCGTGACGACGAATGGTAGGTTGGAAATAAAAATAATATTTAATCAGCTTTTAATTAGGGTGCTATCCATGCATAAAATTGATGCTTTGAGTTGTTTTATATATTGGCATTCACCTACATTGCTTATCGTAGATACCTGAATAAAGCGATTTCCTGTTGTGGCAACTATGTCTCCAGCTTGCATATGACCTCATAAATATGACGATGAAGTTTTGCCCACAACTGTAACCGACCTCGGTCAGCGGAGCGAACTAATAGAGTGATAGTCCATATAGGGCACTCCAATAAAGTCCGGAGCAGGACATCAAAGCGGCAGGCGAATGTCCGCTTCTGGCCGTTCTCTGCCGGTCATGGCCGCGAAGCGTGCTGGTCAAATCCTATGCAAATGGATGGTCAGGTCAAATGCAAACGAGTGGGCAAATCTGTGCAATTACCCAGAGCCGTTTTAGAACTTCCGATCAGCAGCTTCATCGGGTGTCGTCCAAGCAATTCCCCTCGCCGGCTCAGGCGACGCCTTCAATCGGGGCTCGGCTCATTTCGTTTTTTTAAACTGCCGAGCAGAGTAGAAGTTTTCGTGAATGCTGTTTTTACAGATTGAGCGTGTCGTACAGCACATGCAGCACGTCCACATCTACCGAAGCGACCCATGTTTTTTGGCGCCTGCATCCGCTGACTGATTCCGGCAACGCTGTTGCGCAAGCCCTGGATCTTCTCCTGCATGTGGCCACCGACCGTGGCGTTGTGCTTCTGCCCCAACACCAGGTTCAGATCCCGGCCGGTGGCCTGGTGCAGGTCGTCAGCGGCCGCCAGGCAGGCGGACCCGCCCGACAGCAGCTTGAACGCACCCAGGGCCTCTATCTTCTTGATGCCACCCATGGACTCGGTCGAATGCTTGTCTACGCGTACCTGCCAATTCGGCTCGCCACCCCCCTCCGCAAGACTGCCAATGGATCAGTCAGACACGACCTACCCTTTAGAACTGATGTCACCATCTGACATGAAGCTGAACAGCTCGCACGATCCGACATCGAACAGCCAAAAACAGTTACTAACAGTAAGTGGCTGAATTAGCTTGAAAATATGAGTAGTAACAGTTAACAAGGCTCCGGAATCAATCCGCACGCCCGCGTGAGGCGTGACCTGAAGAGGGGCACAATGCGGCCGCTTAAAGGCCTATACCTGAACCCCCTTCCTTGACGTCTATTCCATTCACTTCGTCCCTAATCTCCGGACGGACCTCACATAATAGATCCCGCATCTCAGTTACCGCAGGATCGTTGATGCCGAGCTTCGTCAGCTGCTCATAAACATCCAATACATAGTCTGAGCACTTGCCGCTTGAGCCCTTGGCATGGCTGGCCAACTCGATAGCTACTTGCGTATCGGAGGATCGGATTATGTTTTTACCCGCGTACAACGGGACCAATGCCTGTACCGCTCCTGAACCCTCGGCAATAACCTCCAGAAAGGAGAGATTGAAACTCCTACCTTCACGTCGGGCAAGGTAAGCCTCTACATCGCCTCTCCGTGCTTCGGAAAATTCGAATGCAATCCCAAGACAGTGTGCATTTGCTTCAGACACCAGGTTGAGGGTTGGACACGGACAATCGCGTGTCCCCCAGTTAGTGACAGACGCTTTATTGAATGCGCGCCGATATCCCTTTAGTTCCGCTGTAACTCGCTGCGTGCAGTCAAAGTCTTTCTCCCAACCGTCGGTCATCAGCGATCCGTACCCGAAAACCCACATGGCAGCTCCCTTTTTTGGTTTTCTATCGCTTAACTGAACACAGCCTTTGGCTTGGCCTTTTCCCAGTCCTTGCGAGCCCTGCTGTAGTCCGACTTAATGCTGTCGAACTGAGAAAATTCACTGGCCAAGACTTCAACCGTGAGCGGCACCTCATGGAAATCTTCAGAATGTGAATGCGCGTCGATGTAACGGGACAATGCGACCATTCGCTCGTGCACACAGAGTGCAATCGCCTCATCAAAGAAAACTTGGTTCAACGTGAACGTAATATTCTCTCGCCACCGACGTACGACGTTGTTAAACAGCTTCTTCTGGATGAAATCCTCATAGCCGGTTCTCAAGCTTCCACAGGCTTTTTCCAAAGCATCGCGCTGCGGGTCGCCAGTCAACGCGCGCGCTGCATCGTAGTGTTTTTTCGCTCGGTCATACGCAGCGCCTTCGTAATGCTCATGTGGAAAAGCCAATCGATCTATCGCACCTGGGGCATCGTTGTCATCACGCCACACTGTCCGCCCGGCAAATGACACACCTTTATCCTCCGCGGCAGTTGCGAGGTAGTTCGTAAACAGAATGTCATGAGTGAACACAATGACCTGACGGCGTGTGGCCTCATCCACCAGGCGTTGGGCGATGAGTTCCTTACGTACATGGTCCATGGACGTAACCGGATCATCGAAGATGACGCCGGCACATGTACCATTGAGTTCGATTTCCGTCAGAAAGTCCGCCAATGCCGCGGCGGTCTGCTCCCCTTCACTCAGTACACGGGAAGGGTCAACACCGGCCGTACCTGCGTTGCTGATCTCGATCTTTCGATCTGTTGTGCCTGCATCCCCAGCAAAGCGGAACTGCACGGGCAACTCCAGATTTAACGCATCGCAGTTCTCCGCAAATCGAGCAATAAAACCTTGCGCAACCAACGTCGTAGCAAGGGCTTTTTGCTTACTTGTCACATCACGCTGAATGGTTGAGAAGCCCCGAATGCATGGGGTTGCCTTACTCACCCATTGGAGACCCTCAACCGCTGCAGCAATATTATCGTATTGGCCAGAAAGGCGATGGCGGTCATTCAGAAGTTGTTGCTCTAACAAAAGAGCATCAATCAAAGCCTTGGGATCACTTTCGCGCAGTTGTTCATTGTCCCGTTTCAAGCGCTCGACCAAAGCGCTGATGCGCTCTGAAACAGCGTCATACTCCAGCAGGGAACACATCGGGTCGCAGACGTTTGTTACAGCAAGGTCCAAAGACTCAATGAGATGCCGGTAGCCTTCCACATGAGCCGCGATATCGGCTTCCAGCACCGTGTCGAGCTCCAGCAGCGCACGCCGCGCAGCACTGTCCTGGGCAAAGAACGTAGTACTAACCGAGCTTATGTCCGAGCCATGAACTTTCATTTCGTCTCGGGCGGTGGTCAGCTGCATTTCTACGTCGCTTGCGACCATCTTATAGAATCGCTCCATACGATCTGCGCTCTCCGCATCGAGCACCTGCTGACACAACACGCAGCGCGACTCCTCGGCTTGGGGAGGGAACGCATCGCCTGGATAGGCTTCGGCGTTGTATGCGATCGCAGCGGATAAAAGATCTCGCCACGCCGTAGTCCCTATCGGCTGTACAGGCTCTTCGCCGAACTGCGCTGCGGACAATGCCGCGCCTTTTTCGATGAGTTCACCAATCTGCTTAGCAGTTTCGCCAATTTTGGTCACCGTGGTCGGTTTTACACCGACAGCCAACGCAGCAATACTCGCTTTGACAGCGTCCAGGTCAGCAATCCGTTGCTCGTTTTTTTTGACGATTTCCTTAGGGTCCGTTGTCCTAAGCTCAGTCAATTGCGGCTCGATGGCCAGTAATCTAGCGGTTTCGACATCGCCAAACACCGCAAACGTTTTCAGCTGGATCAAATCCGTTTGCGCGGTAAGCGTCGCCAAGGCATTGGCTACATCTGACGTGCTGTCCTGGATCGCGAATTTATCCAGCACCGGCGTCCGATTGGTGATTTCGTCACGAAGCTTTGTTTGTAATTTGCCAAACGCTGTCACCATTCGAGGGAAAACGTCGAACAGGTACGGCATGACTTGAAAGACGTTGCGGTCATCAAGGTGCACGCGAACGCAGGTCGAATCGAAAACGGAAAAACCATCACGCAATCGCGGGCATGCCTCTTGATGCACGAAGGTGACATTTGAACCGTCGTCAAAGTGGAAGGCTGCCGTAGGCTTCGGATGTGTGCCCTTCGCAAGCCTGACGTCACCTAAGATGCCCGTGTCTTTTGATCGAGTGAAACATGCAGACTTCAGGACACGTGCATATCCAGACTTACCGGCGCCATTAGGGCCATAGATCACCGTAAGTTTTGGACCAAAGCTCAGGGTTTCGCCAGCAGCTAGCGCATTGACGCCTTCAACCGACTCCATGGAGGTTAGGGTGCAGACAGCCCCCGACGAGTCGACCTCGAACTGCGGCAGAGTCATGTCCCAGGTGGCACGAACTGCCGCTGGCACACTAAGACCTTGGTCGATTAGGTATTCGGTAAAGACCTCATCCAGTGATTCATCGCTGAGCTCAGCTGATGCCACCAACTGGCTTAACAAAAAACTCTGCCAGGGAGAAAGTGTTTTCCCCCAATCAGACAGCGCATCGAAGATATTGAATGCAGGCTGCGTCATAAGGCGTCTCTCGAAGCGAAACAGAGGATAAAAATGCTGCGAGGACCCAGTCTTATAGATACTCACGCGCGGCAAACCTGCTCCACACGCCGATTGCAGACCGCCTGTTGATCCAGAGGGGCGTGATCGTCAAAATATTTCAAGAAAGCCACGATCTCGTTCACTGATCCGTAAGGCTCCTCGAAAATCAGGTTGCGGTGTGAAATGAATGACGGTGCGTTTCCTACCGTGGAATTGGACATGCGAGCTCCGAAGCCCGCTCGAACCGTGCGGGGACAGAGATTCTATCTAAGTCTCTGCGTGCCCTTATCTTAAAATGTAAACGATGGAACCCCGAAATAGATCATCGTTTACATTTTGGACGCATCCAGGATGAAAACTCACCCATCAGAATCATGCAACCTGACTGCCAAGCCCCACACTATCAGACTTTAAACCCGTCATAGACGCGCAAGATCCTCGGTTACAACGTTGACAAGTAGCCAGAAGGTTATAACGGATCTGTTGGCCATCAGGGGTCAGCTCTCAACGGGTCATTCGTGCAAAAGCGGCGATATTAACACGCTCGCGGACCATGACGCGCGCAAGCCCAATGACCGGCAGGGTTGTGTATGTCTGGCAGATCCTGTTGCCGAACACAGTCGGGGAGCTGGGTAGGAGCTGGGTAGGAGCTGAGTAGGAGCTGTCGAGTGAAACGAGGCTGCGATCTTTCCAGGTCCCCTCGAGTCCCAAGCGAAAGATCAAAAGATCGCAGCCTGCGGCAGCTCCTACGAGTGAAATCAGGATTGCTTGTAACCGCGCACTTCATCCACGCCACGGTTGGCCAGTTGGTCGGCGCGTTCGTTGCCGTGGTGGCCGATATGGCCGCGTACCCACTTCCAGGTGACGTTATGGCGATTGACCTGCTCATCAAGCAGCTTCCACAGGTCAGCGTTTTTCACCGGTTCCTTGGAGGCGGTTTTCCAGCCGCGTTTCTTCCAGTTGTCCATCCATTCGTTGATGCCTTTCATCACGTACTGGGAGTCGGTCACCAGCAACACGTCGCAGGAGCGTTTGAGCTCCTCCAGGCCTCGAATTGCCCCCATCAACTCCATGCGGTTATTGGTAGTGTTGGCTTCGCCACCCCAGAGTTCTTTTTCAACGCCCTTGCAGACCAGCAACGCACCCCAGCCGCCCGGGCCGGGATTGCCCTTGCAGGCGCCATCGGTGAAAAGTTCTACGCTATCGCTATCGCTCATGCCCAACCTATCCAGAAAATGCCTGTGGCTTGCCGATCGTTGATCGACAACGCCCGAGGCCGGGCAAGCCCGGCCGGCCAATATAATATTAAAGAGAAAGAGTGTTTTACGGCTCGATGTCGCGTCGATTGACCTTGGCCATCGGCAATGGAATCAGCTTGCCCATCGGTTCGCGGCGAACCTGACGCACCGGCCTCAAGCCGACCACGATCTTGCGCGCGACCAACAAGTAGAAGCCGCCACCGGACAACTGCCAGTCACCGGCCTTGCGCTCCCAACCGGCCAGACGGGCCTGCCACGCCGGGGACGCAAGCGGCGGACGATAGCACCCGAAGCGGCGTTTCTCCAGCGCAAAGCCCAGCAGGTTCAACCAGTCACCGACCCGTGAAGGCGAAATGCAGCGCGCCTTGCGCAACGCGTCATGGGCGAACACATGGCGCAAGCCCCAGCTACTCCAGGGGTTGATGCCGATAATCAGCAAGTGCCCGCCGGGACGCACGCTGCTGGCTGCTTCACGAAGCAAGCCATGGGGTGACAGACAAAAATCCAGACCGTGCTGCAATACCACCACGTCGGCAGCATGCTCGCTGAGGGGCCAGGCCTGCTCCTCACAGACGATCTCCACGCCGGGCAAGGGTGCGCCGAGCCGGACATTGCGCTGCACCTGGGGCGCCGCTGGCGGCGTTTCGGCCGAGGGCCCGTAATGCACCAGGTAGCCGCCGAAAAACCGCCCAAGCTCGTCTTCAAGCATGCGCCGCTCTTCGTCCAGCAAGAATTGTCCGATGGGCCCGGCCAGCCATTCACGGGCCGCGCCGATCAATGCCAGCCAGTCAGGATCAGCCTGAGCGAACGCTTTATCGGTCATTTGCATTCTCCAACTCGCCAAGAAGTTCTAAGATGCGCCATTGTTTTCCGCTTGGCGAATCCGACCATGATACAGATCAGTGCCCTGCCCGCATTCACCGATAACTACATCTGGTTGTTACAGGACCACCGCACCCAGCGCTGCGCCGTGGTCGATCCGGGTGATGCCGCGCCGGTGCAGGCCTGGCTCGAACAACATCCGCAGTGGACACTCAGCGACATCCTGGTCACGCACCATCACCATGATCACGTCGGTGGTGTCGAGCAGCTTAAACAAAAGTCGGGCGCCCGGGTCTACGGGCCGGCAAGCGAAAACATCCCGGGCCGCGATGTGGCGCTGCACGACAATGACAACATCAGTGTACTCGGCTGCGAAATGAAAGTATTCGCCGTCCCCGGCCATACGCTGGGGCATATTGCGTATTACCACCATGGGCTGCTGTTCTGCGGCGACACGCTGTTCGCGGCCGGTTGCGGGCGACTGTTCGAAGGCACCCCCGAGCAGATGCATCACTCGTTGAGTCGTCTGGCAGCGTTGCCTGAAGACACCCTGGTGTATTGCACCCACGAATACACCCTGAGCAACCTGCGCTTTGCCCAGGCGGTCGAGCCGAACAATCCGCACATCGCCGAACGTCTGGCGAAAGTCGCTCAATTGCGCGAAGACGGCCACATGAGCCTGCCCTCGACCCTGGCCCTGGAAAAGCTCACCAACCCGTTCCTGCGCACTGGCGAAACATCTGTTAAACAAAAAGCGGACGAACGGAATGGCCTCGATAACCGTGGTCCCAGTGCGGTTTTTGCTGCCTTGAGGGCTTGGAAAGATAAGTTCTAGACGTACTACTGTTGACACAAAAATTCTGAATGGTTGACCGCACCTCAGGTGCTTCCTAGAATCGCCCGACATTTTTGCCCGGAACTTACTTCCAGCCAATGTCGTCATTTATCAGTAAAACCATCAATTCAGACGCATTGACCCGCCTGGCTCAAGCCATCGCGGTGGCTGTGTCCGCCACTCTGGCGGGCTGCCAAAGCACCAGTTATGCCCCGCAAACCAACGCGGCGCATGCCCCGAATCTTTCCAACCGGGTCCAACAAAAACCCGTCTGGCTCAGCGAAAAACCAACCCCACAAGCCCCTCAGGATGTCTGGGAGCGCATGCGTCTGGGCTTCCAGTTACAAGACAGCCTCGGCGTCAACCCGCGCATCGAGCAACAGCGCCTGTGGTTCGCCAGCAATCCGTCGTTCCTGGAGAACGCCGGTGAGCGCGGCAGTCTTTATATTCATTACATCGTCGAACGCCTTGAAGAGCGCAACATGCCGCTGGAGCTCGCGCTGCTGCCGGTGATTGAAAGTGCCTACAACCCGATGGCCTACTCCCGGGCCCATGCCGTCGGCCTGTGGCAGTTCATACCGTCTACCGGGCGCTACTTCAACCTGCGCCAGACCCGTTTCTACGATGGCCGCCGCGACATCACCGCCTCCACCACCGCGGCGCTGGATTACCTGACCCGTCTGCACGACATGTTCAACGGCGACTGGATGCTGGCCCTGGCGGCCTACAACGCCGGCGAAGGCACCGTCAGCCGGGCCATCGAGCGTAACGAAAAACTCGGCCTGCCTACCGATTACTGGAATCTGCCGCTGCCTGCCGAAACCCAGGCTTACGTGCCCAAGTTGCTGGCCTTGTCCCAGGTGGTGCTGGCGCCGGAAGCTTATGGCGTGAATCTGAACCCGATCGCCAACCAGCCCTATTTCGAAGTCGTCGAAATCAACCAGCCCATGGACTTGTCCCGTGTCGCCGCCGTGGCCAACATCGACGAAGACGAGCTGTTCCAGCTCAACCCGGCCTTCAAACAACGCACCACCATCGACGGCCCCCAGCATCTGCTGGTGCCAACGTCCAAGGCCCAGTTGCTGACCACCAGCCTGTCGACCATGAAGCCGGAAGAACTGATCAGCAAACGCTCGCTCAAACCGGTGTTCGATGACGTGGCTGACGACGAGTCACCCAGGCTGAAGCGCAGCTACCGGGTAAAACGCGGTGACAATCTGTCGCTGATCGCCAAGGCCAACAAGGTCGACGTCAAGGATCTGCAACGCTGGAACAAACTGACCGGCAAGAACCTGAAGGCCGGCCAGACCCTGGTCATGCAGGACACTGGTAAAGGCAAAGGCAAAGGCAAAGGCAAAGGCAAAGGCAACAGCGTTGCCAGCAACAAGAAGTCGACCCAGTACAAGGTCAAGCAAGGCGATTCGCTGTATATGGTTGCAAAGCGTTTCAATGTCGAGATGCAACATCTCAAGCGCTGGAACCCACGCACCGGCCAGGCACTCAAGCCGGGGCAGATGCTGACGGTTTCTGCGCCCCATTGAGTACCCCCCTGTAGGAGCAGCCGGTCGACGCTCGATTGCTCGCGATGGACGTTAACGATAACGCGTGTTCTCTGAATAAACGCGTCGCCCTTGAGTCCATCGCGAGCAAGCTCGCTCCTACAAGGGCTAGCGCACAGGAACACGGTCTTTTTCCTGTCGATACAAGCTGTTACTGTACCGATCACAAAGCCCAAGCCGCCCGGATCGGATCTCTGACTTGATGCGTCCCCTCCTCCTGCTCCTAATCAGTCTGGCCTTGAGCTTTCCCGCAAGCGCAACAATCAGCGAAAGCCATGGTTATGCGCAGTTCGGCACGCTCAAATACCCGGCAAAATTCACCCATTTCGATTGGGTCAATCCTGCAGCGCCGAAAGGCGGCACTTTGCGGGTTATGGCGTTTGGCACCTTCGATACGCTCAACCCCTACACTTTCAAGGGCTCCAGCCCGGTTTCGACGTCCAATTTCCTGCAATACGGCGTCAACGAGCTGAACGAAACATTGATGGTCGGTACCGGCCAATACGCCCCTTCGGGTGATGAGCCGACTGCCAGCTATGGCCTGATCGCGCAATCGGTGGAATACAGCGAAGACCGCAGCTGGGTGGTGTTCAACCTGCGCCCGGAGGCACGCTTTCACGACGGCACGCCGATCACCGCTTACGACGTGGCGTTTTCCTATCGCCTGCTGCTCAAGGAAGGCCACCCGCAATACCGGACCAACCTGCAGGAAGTCCTGCGGGTCGACGTGCTCAACCCGCAACGCGTGCGTTTCGTCTTCAAACGTGCCGGCAATCCGCTGCTGATCCTGCGCCTGGGCGAGCTGCCGGTACTGCCCCGGCATTACTGGAAAGACCGCGACTTCAAGGCCACCACCTTCGAACCGCCACTGGGCAGCGGGCCGTACCGCATCACTGCGGTGCAACCGGGACGGCAGCTGGTATTCGAGCGGGTCAAGGATTACTGGGGCAAGGCGTTGCCGGTCAATCGCGGCAAGTACAACTTCGACCGGGTCGAGGTGGAGTTCTACCGCGACAGTGATGTGGCCTTCGAAGCGTTCAAGGCCGGCGAGTTCGACATCTATATCGAGCACCAGGCCAAGAACTGGGCCAATGGCTACAACTTCCCGGCGGTTCGTCGTGGCGAGGTGATCAAGGCACAGATCGCCCATAAGATTCCAACCCAGACCCAGGGCCTGTTCATGAACAGCCGCCGCGGCACCTTCGCCGACATCAAGGTGCGCGAAGCATTGGGGATGATGTTCGATTTCGAGTGGACCAACCGCACACTGTTCAGCGGCGCCTATAAACGCGCGATGAGTTACTACCCCAACAGCGAGTTTTCTGCCACCGGGGTTCCGGTCGGCCATGAATGGCTGCTGCTCTCGCCGTACCGCAGCCAGTTGCCGGCCAACCTGTTTACCGAGGCCTTCAGCCTGCCGCAGACCGAGGGTCGAGGCATTGGGCGAGACACCCTGCGCCGCGCCCTCGGGCTGCTGGCCGAAGCCGGCTGGAAGCTCAATGGCCAGCGCCTGCAGAACAGCGCCGGTCAGCCCCTGCGCTTGGAAATCCTGCTGGTCAATCCCAATCTGGAAAGGCTGCTGCAACCCTACGCCGAGAATCTTGCCAGTATCGGCATCGATGCGCGCCTGCGCACGGTAGACCGCGCCCAGTACAAACAGCGCCTCGACCAGTTCGATTTCGACATGATCCTGATGACCCTCGATCAAACCCTCAGCCCGGGCCTGGAGCAATGGCAGTACTTCCACTCCAGCCAGGTCGGGGTCAAGGGCAGCAAGAATTACGCTGGCGTCGCCAACCCGGTGGTCGATCATCTGCTGGAACAGTTGCTCGCGGCGAAAACCCGCGACGAACAACTGGCTGCCGGCAAGGCCCTGGACCGGGTCCTGCTGTGGCAGCACTACATCGTTCCCAACTGGTATATCAACTATCATCGTCTGGCGTACCGCAACCGGTTCGCCTTCGTCGCCACGCCGCCCTACACCCTGGGCCTGAGCGCGTGGTGGCTGAAGTCTTCGGAGAAAGCCCAATGATGCCTTTGCGTGCCCTGCTCTTGCGGGCCTGTGGCCTGTTGTTCACGGGACTTGCGTGCGCCGCCCAAGCCGCCCCGCAGCATGCCCTGACGTTGTATAACGAGCCGCCTAAATACTCAGCCAACTTTAAACATTTCGATTACGTCAACCCGGATGCGCCCAAGGGCGGGATCTTCCGCCAGGCCGGTTTCGGTGGCTTTGACAGCCTCAACCCGTTCATCAACAAGGGCGTACCAGCCGACGATATCAATCTGATCTACGACACCCTGGCCAAACAGAGCCTGGACGAACCCTTCACCGAATACGGGCTGATTGCCGAAAAAATCGAAAAGGCCCCGGATAACAGCTGGGTGCGTTTTTACCTGCGCCCCGAGGCCCGCTTCCACGACGGCCACCCGGTTCGTGCCGACGACGTGGTGTTCAGCTTCCAGACCCTGATCAAGAGCGGCGCGCCGCTGTACCGCGGGTACTACGGCGACGTCGAAGAAGTAATCGCCGAAGACCCGCTGCGGGTGCTGTTCAAGTTCAAGCACAACAACAACCGCGAATTGCCGCTGATCCTCGGGCAACTGGCGGTACTGCCCAAACACTGGTGGGAGAGTCGCGATTTCACCAAAGGCAACCTTGAGATGCCGCTGGGCAGCGGCCCTTACAAAGTCAGTTCGGTGAAGGCCGGGCGCTCGATTCGCTACGAGCGGGTCAAGGACTATTGGGGCAAGGACCTGCCGGTCAATCGTGGCCAATACAATTTCGACGTCATGACCATCGACTACTACCGCGACAATACCGTAGCGCTGGAAGCCCTCAAGGCCGGTCAGTTCGACTACTGGATGGAGATGGCAGCGAAGAATTGGGCCAATGCCTACAACACCCCGGCGGTTGCCGAAGGCCGGCTGATCAAGGAACAGATCCCCAACGGCAACCCCACCGGCATGCAAGGCTTCGTCTTCAACCTGCGCCGTCCGGTGTTCCAGGATGTGCGGGTACGCGAAGCCCTGAGTCTGTTGCTGGACTTCGAGTGGACCAACAAACAACTGTTCAACGGCGCCTATGCGCGCACCCGCAGCTATTTCGAGAATTCGGAAATGGCCGCCACCGGCCTGCCGGATCAGGAGCAACTGGCGATACTCGAACCGCTGCGGGGAAAAATCCCCGAGCCGGCGCTCAGCGAGCCCTTCCAGCCATCGAAGACCGACGCCAGCGGCATGATCCGCGCCCAGCAGCGCAAGGCCTATCAGCTGCTGCTGGAAGCTGGCTGGCGGATTGTCGATGACAAGATGGTCGACGCCACCGGCAAACCGGTGACCATCGAGTTCCTGCTGGCCCAGACCGAATTCGAGCGGGTATTGCTGCCGTTCAAGCGCAACTTGAGTGACTTGGGGATCGAGCTGGTGATTCGCCGGGTCGACGTGTCCCAATACATCAATCGCCTGCGCTCGCGGGACTTCGATATGGTCGTCGGCAGCTTCCCGCAGTCCAGTTCACCGGGCAACGAACAGCGCGAATTCTGGAAGTCGGAAAGCGCCGACAAACCTGGCAGCCGCAATTACATCGGCCTGAAAGACCCGGCCATCGACCAGCTCGTCGAACAGCTGATCAATTCCGATTCGCGCAAGAGCCTGGTGGCCCATGCCCGCGCCCTCGACCGGGTGTTGCAGTGGGGCTACTACGTGATCCCCAACTGGCACATCAAGACCTGGCGCGTGGCCTACTGGAATCATATCGGCCACCCGAAAGTCTCACCCACCAACGACGTCGGCATTTCCACCTGGTGGATCAAACCCGACGCCGCACCGGCGGTAGAAATTCAATCCCAGGTGAAAGCCGAACCCGCAGGCGTGGAGCAATAAGATGCTGGCGTATATCTTTCGGCGGCTGCTGCTGATTATCCCGACCCTGTTCGGCATTTTGCTGATCAACTTTCTGATCATCCAGGCAGCCCCCGGTGGCCCGGTGGAGCAGATGATCGCCAAGCTCGAGGGTTTCGAAGGCGCCACCAGTCGCATTGCCGGCGGCGGCGCCGAAGTCTCGGTGGCCGGCTCCAGCTACCGTGGCGCCCAGGGCCTGGACCCGGCGCTGGTCAAAGAGATCGAGCAAATGTACGGCTTCGACAAGTCGGCGCCGGAGCGTTTGTGGATCATGGTCAAGAACTACGCCAGCCTGGACTTTGGCGACAGCTTCTTTCGCGATGCCAAGGTCATCGACCTGATCAAGGAAAAAATGCCGGTGTCCATTTCTCTCGGGCTCTGGAGCACGCTGATCATGTACCTGGTGTCGATCCCGCTGGGGATCGCCAAAGCCACGCGGCACGGCAGCCATTTCGACGTCTGGACCAGCTCGGCGATCATTGTCGGCTACGCGATCCCGGCGTTCCTGTTCGCCATCCTGCTGATTGTGGTGTTCGCCGGTGGCAGTTACTTCTCCTGGTTTCCGCTGCGCGGGCTGACCTCGAACAACTTCGACGAGCTGAGCTTGGGTGGCAAGATCCTCGACTACTTCTGGCACCTGGCGCTGCCGGTGACGGCCCTGGTGATCGGCAACTTCGCGACCATGACCCTGCTGACGAAAAACAGCTTCCTCGACGAGATCAACAAGCAGTACGTGGTCACCGCCAAGGCCAAAGGCCTGACCCAGCGCAAGGTGCTGTATGGCCACGTGTTCCGTAATGCCATGCTGTTGGTGATCGCCGGTTTCCCCTCGGCCTTCATCGGCATCTTCTTCACCGGTTCCTTGCTGGTGGAAGTGATCTTCTCCCTCGACGGCCTGGGCCTGATGAGTTTCGAAGCGGCGATCAACCGCGACTACCCGGTAGTGTTCGGTACTCTGTTCATCTTCACCTTGCTGGGATTGGTGGTGAAACTGATCGGCGACCTCACCTACACCCTGGTCGATCCGCGCATCGACTTCGAAAGCAGGGAGCATTGAGATGAATATTTCCCCCCTCAATCGCCGCCGTTTCGAACTGTTTAAAGCCAACAAGCGTGGCTGGTGGTCGCTGTGGCTGTTCCTGATCCTGTTCGGCCTGAGCCTGGGCGCCGAGCTGATCGCCAACGACAAACCGCTGGCGGTGCATTACGACGGCGACTGGTATTTCCCGGCGCTCAAGCGCTACCCGGAAACCGCCTTCGGTGGTGAATTTCCGCTGGAAGCCAACTACAAGAGCCCGTACATCCGCGAACTGCTGAAGGCCAAGGACGCCTGGATCCTGTGGGCACCGATTCCCTACAGCTACCAGAGCATCAACTACGACCTGAAAGTCCCGGCCCCCGCGCCACCCTCGGCCGATAACTGGCTGGGCACCGACGATCAGGGTCGCGATGTGCTGTCCCGGGTGATTTACGGATTTCGGGTCTCGGTGCTGTTCGCCCTGACCCTGACCATCCTCAGTTCGATCATCGGTGTGATTGCCGGGGCCTTGCAGGGTTTCTACGGCGGCTGGGTCGACCTGGCGGGGCAGCGCTTCCTGGAGATCTGGTCCGGGCTGCCGGTGCTGTACTTGCTGATCATTCTCGCCAGTTTCGTGCAGCCGAATTTCTGGTGGCTGCTGGGCATCATGCTGCTCTTCTCCTGGATGAGCCTGGTGGACGTGGTGCGCGCCGAGTTCCTGCGCGGGCGCAACCTCGAATACGTACGGGCCGCCCGAGCGCTGGGCATGCAGAACGGCGCGATCATGTTCCGGCACATCCTGCCCAATGCCATGGTCTCGACCATGACCTTCATGCCGTTCATCCTCACTGGCGCCATCGGCACCCTGACCGCCCTGGATTTCCTCGGCTTTGGCCTGCCGCCCGGCGCGCCGTCCCTCGGCGAACTGGTGGCCCAGGGCAAATCCAACTTGCAAGCGCCGTGGCTGGGCATGAGTGCCTTCGCCGTGCTGGCGATCATGTTGAGCCTGCTGGTATTTATCGGCGAGTCCGCTCGCGATGCCTTCGACCCGAGGAAGTAAAATGAATCAGAACACTCTGATCGAAGTCCGCGACCTCTCCGTCGAATTTATCGCCGGTGAGCGCCGTCAGCTGGTGGTCGAAAACGTCAGTTTCAAAATCAACCGCGGTGAAACCCTGGCCCTGGTGGGCGAAAGCGGCTCGGGTAAATCGGTGACCGCCCATTCGATCCTGCGTCTGCTGCCCTACCCCCTGGCACACCATCCGACCGGTGCCATCCTGTATGCCAACCAGGATTTGTTGAGCCTCAGAGAGAAAACCATCCGCCACATCCGCGGCAACCGGATCGCGATGATTTTCCAGGAGCCGATGACCTCGCTGAACCCGCTGCATTCAATCGAGAAACAGATCAACGAAGTGCTCGGCCTGCACAAAGGCCTGACCGGCAAAGTGGCGACCAAACGCACCCTGGAATTGCTCGAGCTGGTGGGCATTCCCGAGCCGCACAAGCGCCTCAAGGCTCTCCCCCACGAATTGTCCGGTGGCCAGCGCCAGCGCGTGATGATCGCGATGGCCCTGGCCAACGAGCCGGAACTACTGATTGCCGACGAGCCGACCACCGCCCTGGACGTGACCGTTCAGCTGAAAATCCTCGAATTGCTCAAGGAGTTGCAGGCGCGCCTGGGCATGGCATTGCTGCTGATCAGCCACGATTTGAACCTTGTGCGAAGAATTGCGCATCGCGTATGTGTCATGCAGCGTGGTTGCATCGTCGAACAGGCATCATGTGAAGAGTTGTTCCGCGCGCCGAAGCATCCTTACACTCAGGAACTGCTGGCAGCGGAGCCTCGCGGCAATCCGGCGAGCAATGTGGCAGGTGCCCCTTTGCTGGAAGTCGAGGACCTGAAAGTCTGGTTCCCGATCAAGAAAGGCTTTCTGCGCAGCACCGTCGATTACGTGAAAGCGGTGGACGGCATCAATTTCAGCCTGCCTCAGGGTCAGACCCTGGGGATCGTGGGTGAGAGCGGTTCCGGTAAATCGACCCTGGGCCTGGCGATCTTGCGGTTGATCGGCAGCAAAGGCGCGATCCGTTTCGAAGGCAAGCAGCTAGACTGCCTGACGCAGCAACAGGTTCGGCCGTTGCGACGGCAAATGCAGGTGGTCTTCCAGGACCCCTTCGGCAGCCTCAGCCCACGGATGTCCGTGAGCCAGATTGTCGGTGAAGGGTTGCGGATCCATAAGATGGGCACGGAGGCAGAGCAGGAACAAGCGATTATCGCGGCGCTCGTGGAAGTAGGTCTGGACCCGGAAACCCGGAACCGCTACCCCCATGAGTTCTCTGGCGGGCAACGGCAAAGAATCGCCATTGCCCGGGCATTAGTGCTAAAACCGGCGTTGATTCTGCTGGACGAGCCCACTTCGGCGCTCGACCGGACAGTCCAGCGCCAGGTTGTGGAGCTGCTGCGCAGGCTGCAAACCAAGTACAACCTGACATATTTGTTTATCAGCCATGACCTGGCGGTAGTCAAAGCGCTCAGCCACCAGTTGATGGTGGTCAAGCAGGGCCAAGTGGTCGAACAGGGTGACGCGCAAACTATTTTTGCCGCACCGCAACATCCCTATACACAGCAGCTGCTGGAGGCCGCTTTCCTGGCCCCAACAGCTGTCGAATAACCTGAAGAGAGGAGCAACACATGGGTTTTCTCGCCGGTAAGCGCGTACTGATCGTCGGTGTCGCCAGCAAGCTGTCCATCGCATCCGGCATCGCTGCCGCCATGCATCGCGAGGGCGCTGAGCTTGCCTTCACTTATCAGAACGACAAGCTCAAGGGTCGTGTCGAAGAGTTTGCACAAGGCTGGGGTTCGAGCCCCGAGCTGTGCTTCCCGTGTGACGTGGCCAGCGATGAAGAAATCGCCAAGGTCTTCGAAGCACTGAGCAAGAAGTGGGACGGCCTGGACTGCATTGTGCACTCCGTCGGCTTCGCCCCGGGCGACCAACTGGACGGCGACTTCACCGAAGCCACCACCCGTGAAGGTTTCCGCATCGCTCACGACATCAGCGCCTACAGCTTCGTAGCCCTGGCCAAGGCTGGCCGCGAAATGATGAAAGGCCGCAACGGCAGCCTGCTGACCCTGTCGTATCTGGGCGCCGAGCGCACCATGCCGAACTACAACGTGATGGGCATGGCCAAGGCTTCCCTGGAAGCTGGCGTGCGTTACCTGGCCGGCTCCCTGGGCCCGGATGGCACCCGCGTCAACTGCGTATCGGCTGGCCCGATCCGCACCCTCGCCGCTTCCGGCATCAAGAACTTCCGCAAAATGCTGGCCGCCAACGAAGCGCAAACTCCGCTGCGTCGTAACGTCACCATCGACGAAGTCGGCAATGCCGGCGCCTTCCTGTGCTCGGACCTGGCGTCCGGCATCAGCGGCGAAATCATGTATGTAGACGGCGGCTTCAACACCACCGCCATGGGCAACCTCGAAGAGTGATGCCCACGCTGTAAAAAACCCGCCGATTTGGCGGGTTTTTTATGGGCCTTCTCTTCGCCCTTGGAAGCACCGAACGTTTGAGTGTCGCTCAAGTCCAGTCGTAGCCGTCTCCATAATCGAGAAGGAGTTCATCCCCCTTCTTGATGTCTTGCCATGCAACAAAGAACGTCATGTATCTTCCAACGTTAATGGATGCCACATTTTCACGCCCCAAAGATGGCCTGCCTGGCGCGGTAGGACTATTGATCAGACTTAAAATATTGCCGCTGCCATGGGCACTGAGCGTTCCGTCATTTGAAAACGTGTTAAATGAATAACTACCCACAGCCTTATGACCCTTTTCTGAAATCTCCTCTACCAGCGTTTTATTTCCAACATGCAACTTTCCCGAATACGGACCCAGCACTTCGAATCTTTTAATGTCGCGTTTCGCAACTACCGAACGACCAAGCTCCGGCCTCAACACTTTAGATTCCATGAGCTTATCCAACCTCGACGCGAGGTTATTCTCGTTTCGAATCCAGTCACGCACGTCCTGGATGATTTTTTCCTGCAACTTCAACCTTGCGGTCTTTGCCGTCACCTCATCAAGTAATTGATTCCAGTAGGTCACCTCAATTTCATCAGCAGTTGCTGCACGCCCACCAGGTCCTTCAGCCTCTAGCGTCAGGCTCTTTTTAACATTTTTCGGGTCCTGCAGAATCGGCAACGAGTTGTCTATGTCATGATCCAGGTGAGGCCCTCGCGGTGGGGCTTCCCGATCTAAATTCTGTGCAGCCTCAGGGTCTGGCCGGGGGCGCTTGCTACTTCCGGGCACGCTCTCTTCTGCGGGACGTTTAGTGCTCTCGGATGTATCGCGCCCTGCCGGACTTTTGCGCGCCAAGTGCGGCATGGGAGTCGGCTCGCCAAATATAAGTAGCTGTTTTCCGGACTTTGTAAGACCACCCGTTTCGTCCACGCAAGTTCCCCAACGCACTGGATTCAGATTGTTTTGCTCAACAAAATCACTCGCGGTAGTCTTATTGTTTCTGGACTTATACAGCGCCTGCCAGGCTTCCAGATGCTCATAGGTAAGAGTGGTGAACTCTTCACCCTTGGCATGCTTCACCAACACCTTTCCAGCGGCTTTAAGCTTGCCATACTGATCGATGTGTTCCATGAATAATGCAGGATTGAGATTATGCCGATTAGCAAATCCCTCTTGTGTCAATCGATCACGCCCGTGCTGAGATTGAGCTTGCCAGTGCCTCAAATGTTTGTCAGTGATCGCTGTCTGAACGTTCCTTGCTCTCAGGAGCACTTGCTGCCCTTCACTCGTGAGTCCGAGATTCAACTGCGCATACTGTCTGAATTCTTGAGGATCGAGTCGGTATTTGTCGGTGAATTGACGCACTGCCATCGCTTCGACCGAGTCATTTAACTGCTTCCATTCCTCCAGGTGTTTGTCGGTGATCAAGTCATAGTCCCCAGGGGCGCCTCCACTTAACCCGATCTTCTGCCACTGACCAGAATAGGTCGACCATACCTGCAATTCCGTTTGTCGGTTGGTTTTGTAATTGACGATATTGACAGAAACAACATCGTCATTGAGATCAAAATCATTTCGAATTTGATACACTGCTATGTTCCCACCTTCATCTATGTTGCATATGTAGTGCCGCTGGCCATCCACACTCCGATAAATTCCTTTGGAGTTAGGCTTGAGCCCTGCTATGCACAATGCCGGCGCTGCATAATGACGGTAGACCAGGTTACTGATGGCTGTTTTCGGCTCCTGGTAACTCGGCCCGAAAACGTGATTGGTTGATGAATCGATCAGACGATAATCGCGGGAAGCAAGGTTGCCGGTGTTACGCATCGGGACGTTATCGATACCGCCGACGTTGCTCAGTTGGTCACCGGTTCGCAGCGGTTTCCAGGTCGCTGGATTCACTGAGATCAGATGAAGAGTGGCGCCCGGGGAAGCCATCTTCATCGACCATCTGCTCAGTTGAGTGATGCCTCTATTGACTTGCCTTGCGCCAGCCCCGGCCACTTTGAGCGAGACGGTACCTCCCAGTTTGAGCAATGTCAGCGGACCGTCCAGCGGGTTGAGCTCCTGTAGGCTCGATATCACCAATTGTTTGGTCAATGCGGTGAATCGAGGCAGTGCAACGCGAATACCGACTTTCCCGGCCTGGACTGCCAGGCGAGTTAAACCGGAGACGTATTTTCCGATCGGAAAACCGAACGATACGATATCGGCAAACAGGGCCAGGCCGCCTTGTTCAATGCGCTCAGGATCGCCCGATAACAAATCGTCTATCGGCCCCCAGACAGGCACGACCATTTTCCCCCAGAAAGAAAGTTCATCCAGCAACCTTTGCTCGAGGTCCAGTTCTTGAGTGTTTTTTCGGGTCTGCTCCAGGAGCGCCTGTTCGTCACAGAAGAAAAGCTCTCGGGAGACCATTTCTGCCAGGTCCTCGCTGCGCCGGGAATGGAGCAGGTTGGTGAAGAAGGATTCTTCCCTGGGCGTTTCGATGATGGCGGGTAACGTCCGGCCTACCTGCTCAGCGATCAAGACAGCTGAGCTACCCTCTATGGGTCTGCTTCCATGCATATAGGCCTGCCAGTCGAACTTCAGCTCGGTACCGAATCTGAACTGTCCTTTGCTGGGGCGGGAGGTGCTGCCGGTCGACCGCACTTCTATCGAACCACCAATGAGCAAATCACGGATGTCTTCGCGGGCACGAGCCACACAGGCCTCGGGGAAGACCTCCATGTAGTATTTCTTATTGTGAAAAACAGTCTCGATGACGAACCCTGCTCGTCCCCGGACCGCATCAGTGTTGCGTTTGGTTTCGTGCCCCAACTGCGTATTAGGAAGCGCTTCTCTTAATGAGTACACCCTGACTTCGCCAACGTCGATACTGTGTCGATACAATGACGGAAGTTGGGTGAGAAGCCCCTTGATCAGGGTTTTGTAAGCAATCTTCGGCGTCTCGAGGGATGAATGGAATGCCTTTTCAAACGCCTCATCCGAAGTGAAACGCCAACGGCCGGGTGGCGTCAGAACAAGGTTCTGGACTGCCTCGGTCATATCGCGCTCATGCTCCTCCAAAACCGTAACGGCTCGCTCGATTTCTTCGGCCGAGTAACCTTGATGTTTTATCGCCATCACACCATTGCCGACCGCCCATTGCACTGCCGGAGCCAGTCGGGATGCAGCGACCAGCGTTTGGTCTTCAGGTGAAGCTGCACGAGAATGTTCGGCGGGCAGGTTGAGCAACTGCTCGAAGGTCATGTGTCTTGATGAGCCGCAAGCCATCGCCTCCGCCAAAATAAAACCGCTCCTGAAATTGACCCATGTGCTGGAACCGGTATAGGTCAGATCATCCGGAATATCGCGTACCCAGAGTTCGGAAGAGGTGTTCGCTTCGATGACGCGCATAACCAGACGCGCGACAGGCGCAAAAGTGTCCAGGCGGCCCATCAAGTCCGTTACGATGTCCTTGCGGATAAAAGAATAGTTAACCCCCAGGCCGGTAAATTTCGCCATATCATAGTTCAAATATAAACATTCCGGCTGAGTCGGCGACGCAGCGACACTCAGCCAAAGTGCGCGCCACACCAATTTCGCCAATACCGGTTGCGGGCAGGTTTCGCCTTCTTTGCTACCGTACCAGTCCAGTGCTTTGACGAGCCTGCGGCCCAAGGCAAGGCTGTTTTCCGTGTTTACCAGTTGCTCAAGAACAACGGTAGGTGTGTTGGTAACTTGTTGTTCCAGCTCAACCGTAAAAAAATGCGTAGCCAAGTAATTGATCAGCGATTTTTTCTGTTCCGCTTGAGTTTGATAAATGACCTCGAGGATGCATTTATCGTCCTGATCATCCATGATCAGATCAAGATCACTCAATTGACCGTCGTGACCCAGTACAAGGGCAGCGCGAAGCTCCTTCAGACTATCCAGCACGGCCTCCCATTGAACTGCCGTCTGCGGCGACGACGGAATAATCAAGTAATATTTCAAGACAAGGTCGAGCCGAATCGTACGGTCGCGTCTGATGCCGTCGCCAATGATGCGATGGACGTCCAGAAGAACCGCAATATCGTGCTGCCAGTAAGCAGGAACTTCATCCAGCAATAACTTTATGTTATCAATGGTGAGTACCAGAGCGGGCAACGGTGTCTCGACCTTGGGACTGCTCAACAGCGGTACGATAATATGATGCCAGAACCAATCCGTTTCGCTGGGGCGGCTGATTCCGTTTTTCTTATCTTGCAGGTACTGCTGAAACTCTTCGTCCGCGTCAAGTTTTTTCAGCACCGCAAACGCGTCGGCGCATACATTGTCCAGTTCGGAATGGCTGGGAGGTGGGTAATAAACATGTGTTGCGGTCGACGAAGAATAACCATGAATGCGCAAAGTACCATGGACCAGTTGCTCCATGTAACCAATTAAATGATCAATATCCTGCAGGCGTTTTTCTGGCCGCTTGAAATAGAAATCGGAAATAGCATTATTCAAAATACAGCCCTCATGAAGTTTAACCGTGATTAGCTTTTATATATTTAGCAGACGTCAGCGTACAACTCACCCATCAATACGTGACAATTCATTCAACGTCGAACACCTGTAATATCAAGAAAAAGTTAAACCAGCAGAATGCAACACGAATGACTGACACGAAAACACTAAAGACCGAACACAATAATCACCACAGCACAAACATGCCACGTGGAGAATCGCTTGTTCACAATAAACGATGACGCGGTTCTCCAGATAAACCGCAGTGCCTGAATCGCGATCAGGCCCACACCCTGAACTACTCCCCCTGAATGCCATCCAGCAAACACCGGGCAAACAACTGCTGAATCGGTTGATTACGCTGACCATGCCGTACCAGCAGCACGATCTCGCGGTAGAACGTCAGCTCCCCCAATGGGATGATCCTGACTTTGGCTCCATATTCCTACCACAAGGCTAGAATCAGTCCGACTTCCCTGCGAACGAGGCTTGATCCCGATGCGACTTTCCCCCTTTCACCTGGCCATTCCGGTTTTCGATCTGCCTGCCGCACGGCGTTTTTATAGTGAGGTGTTCGGCCTGGAGGAAGGCCGCTCAAGTGATCAATGGGTCGACTTTAATTTCTTCGGCCATCAACTGGTCATCCATGCACACCCTAAAACCACCTCGCAGGAATCCGCCCACACCAACGCCGTGGACGGGCACGATGTCCCAGTCCCGCATTTTGGGGTGGTGTTGGCAATGGATGAGTGGCAGGCCCTGGCCGAACGGCTGAAATCCCTCGACACCCAATTCGTGATCGAGCCCGGTATTCGCTTCAAGGGCCAGGTCGGCGAACAGGCCACCATGTTCCTCTTCGACCCCTGCGGCAATGCCCTGGAGTTCAAGGCATTCAAGGATATCGATCAGTTGTTCGCCAAGTAAGCCTGAGGATGAGGTATCAGCGATTTCCGAAAACTTGCTTATGGACGTGTATCGCCCAGTCGGTATCGGCCAGCAGACCCTCGATCGATTCGTGACGCTGCAGGTCATATTCGATCTGGCCGACGCTGAAGCGAATGGCGTAGCCGCGCTGCAAGGTCGAGTTACGCTCATCCAGAATCTCTTGCAGGCGCGCCATGATGACCGAAGTCTCCATGTGATGGGCGCCGGTCAGCAACGCCACGAACTCATCCCCAGCCAAACGGCCGATCACATCACTTTCACGAAACGCGATGCGAAGCACGTCAGCGAAGGTTTTAAGCGCATTATCACGCTCGGCATGGCCGTACAAGTCGTTGATCTGCTTGAAATCGTCGAGATAAAAAAACAGCAGCGTCGCCGGTTTTTTCAACCGTTTACAGGCGCTCAACCCGTGTCGGGCCAGGGCCTCGAAACCATGGCGATTGGACAGCAGCGTCAGTTCATCCATGCTCGCCACCTGCACTGCCGCCAACTCCTGCTCAGCCATGCGCGCAAGCTCACGTAGCAGCTCGCGCTCTTCGTCGCCCAGTTGGCGGGGTTTCGTATCGATCAAACACAAGGTGCCAAGTGTGCTGCCATTGGCGGCGGTCAGCGGGCAGCCTGCATAAAAACGAACGCCTGGATCGCCGACTACCAGCGGATTGTCATGGAAGCGCTCATCGTGCTGCGCATCCGGCACCATCAGGATGTGGTTTTCGAGGATCGCATGGCCGCAAAAAGAAATATCACGCCTGGTCTCCCTGGCCGCCAGCCCATCACAGGACTTGAACCACTGCCGGTCTGCGTCCACCAGACTGACCAAGGCGATCGGCACATTGAACACGCGCCGGGCCAATCGGGTCAGGCGGTCGAAGCGCTCCTCCGGGGAGGTGTCGAGGACATTCAACGAGCGTAAAGTCTCTACGCGGGCACCCTCATTGACAGGTTTGATTGGGGTCAGCATCACGCACTCCCTTGGCATGTATGTTCCTTTTTGACCAGTCCACGCGCGGTTTACTCCGCGATACCTCTCACACTTGGCTGGGTCGTCTCCATGCCCAGAGCTTGAACTGGCTGACGAAGACGTCATGGGCCACCGGCACCGGCGCCCGGGTACCGCCGGGACTCCAGCCCCAGAGCACCGGTTTGTCTTCACTGACGTGTTTGATCAGCGCGGCTGCCAACGCCGTCTCATTGGCGGCAAACAAGTCCGGGGCATAGCTGCCCAGGCTGATTAACATTATCGACCCGAGAAACAGGTGTCTTCTCACTTCACACCTCCGCCAACGGCAATTCGCGCAGGCGTTGACCAGTCAAGGCAAACACTCACTGGGTCCTTGAGCTGCATCGCTGTGGCCGTTTCCGGTCTACGCGCGCATTAGGGTTATCCATACAGCTAAGCGCACTTTGCTGAGCAGGCCACCTTCATCGACAACCGGTCATGCAAAGGCCACCTTATCCGGGCGGCCTTTTTTCACTTGAGGGGAGGATCAAAAATCAGTGGAGGCCGACAGCTCGCGCCAGGTTTCCAGCTCCCGCTGGACGAAGGCGTTCTTGGCTTCCATATAGCTGATCGAATCACTGCCCAGCGGCAATCGCAACGGCGGTTGCTCGGCTTCGACCAGGGTACTTCCCGAGCCGGACCCAGACGCAACCCAAGCTGCGCGCCTTTATCGACATGGCCAGCGCCTGGGTGGCCACCCAAGGTGGTCTGGGTCGGTGTCCGGGTTGAGCCACAACCCTCAGGCTGCGGCGAAGACCAGGCCTTTTTTCGCAGCGTGCAACCGGCGCTGGGACAGCAAGCGCATCACATAGCCGATTTTGAGCAAAGTCGGACCCAGGATAACCATCCCGTGCATGGGCACCAGGGTCACTATCCCAAGCTGGCCTTCGTAGCCGTAAGCACCCGTCACGCCAATACCCAGCAGGACCAGACCAAGCCACAGGACTTTGCTCGATAGCTGCAGCGCATTTCGAGGGGAGCTGAAGAATTCAAACATTGTGGAGTACTCCTGAAAAGTTCAGTTGTACTGTTTCTCTTCCAAGTCCCATGCCAGATTAAAATACTTTATATTTCAGCCAGTTATCAAAATAGAGGTCAATTTGACCCAAGGCCAGGCTTGTCCTTATGACACATACTAGTCATAACGACTACACCCTTCGGTCTACATCAGCCACACCAGAATCTACCCGCCGCCAATGAGCTGTTTGCTTGTCGATCTACGGCACGGCCAGACGACTGCCCGCGGGCTACGCTTTATTTTCAGCGTGCTTACCCGATGAGGAGAACCGCCATGCAACGCATTCAGAAGATCACCCCATGCCTGTGGTTCGACTATCAGGCCGAGGCTGCTGCCAACTTCTATTGCTCGGTGTTCGATCACTCGAAAGTCACTGCCCTCACTCACTACGGCAAAGCTGGGTTCGAGGTTCATGGCCGGCCCGAAGGCTCGGTGATGACTGTCAGCTTCGAACTCGATGGTCAGACCTTTACCGGGCTCAATGGCGGTCCGGTATTCACCTTCAGTGAGGCCATTTCGCTGCAGGTCAATTGCCTGAATCAGGAAGAAGTCGATCACTTCTGGAACAGCCTGTCCGATGGCGGCGACAAACAGGCCCAGCAATGCGGCTGGCTCAAGGATAAATTCGGCCTGTCCTGGCAGATAGTTCCGGTGGCGTTGATGGACATGCTGAAAGACCCCGACACGACAAAATCCCAACGGGCCATGCAAGCCATGCTGCAGATGAAAAAAATCGATATCGCCACACTCCAGCAAGCCTTTGCCGGCGAGAGCTAATACACTCGATAACCGGCCTGCCGATGGATGCCCGACGATGACCCGAAACCTTGCGAAAGATGCCGACAAGGCGCCACGCTTCTGGCGTGACCCGGCCCTGCCGTTCATCGAAGCGCGCTCCATCGCGGACGGCCGCGAGGTCTGCTATGCCCGACACTCCCACGAGCACTTTTCCATCGGTGCGATCACCGCCGGGCAAAGCACCTATATCCATGAAAACAGCCAACTGCGGGTCGGCGCCGGCACGGTGGTGCTAATGAACCCCGGCGAAGTCCACGCCTGCAACCCGATCGACGACCAGCCCTGGTCTTACCGCATGTTCTACGTCGATACGCCGTGGTTGACCGAGCTTCAGCACCGGCTGGGGTTCAGCCCGGAGCTGGGTTTCAGAGCCTTTTCCACCACCCACAGCACCGTCGCCCGCCTGTATGCAGGGCTGAACCGGCTGTATGAGGTACTGGTCGACGAACAGCTCGAAACACGGCGCAAACACAGGGCCGCAGTGGCGTTTTTTTCCGAACTGCAGCAACGACTCAACCCGGCTGAACTCCTCGATCGCGACGTCAACCTCAAGCTGGAACGGGCCGCCGCGTACATTCGCGACAACTGCACCTCGGCGCTGAAACTCGAAGACATTTGCGAAGCAGCACAGCTATCGGCCTCCTACCTGATCCGCGCCTTCAAACAGCACTACGGCATGACGCCCCATGCGTTTCTGGTCAACTCCCGTATTCAGTTCGCCCAGGCGCAACTGCGCAGCGGTAAGTTGATTGCCGATGTCGCACTGGAGGCCGGGTTTGCCGATCAGGCGCATTTTCAACGAGCCTTCAAACAGCATCTGGCCGCGACGCCGGGGCAGTATCGAGGCTAAGCATCACCCTCGGTATCACAAACACTGCACAAAACCCCTGTGGCGAGGGAGCTTGCTCCCGCTCGGCTGCGAAGCAGTCGTAAACCGGCTTATGCGTATTAGCTGAAGAATTACGGTGGCCGGTTTTGGGGCCGCTGCGCGACCCAGCGGGAGCAAGCTCCCTCGCCACATGGGGGCAGCGTGCAACTTGGTTACCTTGCGCAGAACTCTCTGCGTCTACGGCAACACCAAATAAACCGCACTCGCCGCCAGCAACAACGCCATCAACCGATTGAACAACCGCATCCCCTTCGGATTGCTTAAATAGTGCCGCAGAAAAGTCCCGGCATACGCCCAGCACCCCACCGACACGTAGCAAACCACCAGATACACAGCGGCAAATTTCCAGACCAGCGACGCCTCGCCATTCGCCGCGAACGCCCCCATCCCCGCCACGCAGGCCAGCCAGGCTTTCGGGTTGAGCCATTGCATGAGCGCACCATAGAACATCGACGGCGCCCTGCCCGTGCCGTCCGTGTTCAGTTGACCATCGTCGACGGCCAGTTTGAAGGCCATGAACAACAGAAACGCCACCCCGGAAAGTTGCACCACACGGGTCAGCGACGGCCAGAGCAGCAGCACTTCATGCAGGCCCAGGCCCATCAGTACCAACAACAGGACGAACCCGAGGGTCGCGCCGGCCACATGCCGCAGGCTGGCGCGAAAGCCGAATTGCGCGCCCGAACTCAAGGCGACGATATTGACCGGTCCAGGGGTAATCGAGGACGCCAGCGCAAACGCGGCCATGGAAACAATCAAGCTCATTGCACACCTTCTTCAGATCAGTGGAGGATTATTCCAGAGCTCAAGTTAAAAGAGCGCTGCACCACCTGTATTGAAGAAAATACCCCTCGGAGCCTGGCGCCGAACGTGCTCCCTACGCTGATGTCTAAACATTGAACGGGATCGCGACCAATCAAGGGCATTCGGCCCTCTTCAATCGTTAACCAGGCTGCGAATCCCGGCATCGCACTCACTGCGAAGGAGATTCAAAGATGGTTACCCACTACAGGACCGCCGGGCATCTGGCCTGCGGTCACCATGGCGACAACCTCAGTTCCACCACTGAATTTGCGCGGGTCAAATGCCGCAGCTGCCGCAACACCGACGCCTTCAAGGATGCTCGAAAAGACAGCCGCAACGCCGCGCGCAGGGCCGCACGCAAAGCCAAGGTCCCTCACGCGGCGGTTGACTGGCGCGTATCCTGGATACAAAGACTCACCGATATGCCAGGTCAGCAACGCCTGCCTAGAGGCTTCAGTGGTCAACCTTACGTCTAGCGTCCATACACACATTCACCGGCGCGATGAGCGCTGCCCGCCGAGACGGGTAGCCATCGTCGGTGCCGGTAAGGTATTTTCCGACCCTGACGACGGCCTGTATTGCAGCGCGTCACGTCAATAAAGGGAATTAGTATGTCCGGTTTTCCGAGCTGTCAGGACGACACCCGCAACGAAATCGACCTGCAAGCGCTACAAGGCCCCTGGGAGCAAATCGCCCTGGAGGACAGCGGCGTCTTGAATCCGTCGGATGAACATGGCGCACCTGGCGCGCTGACCACCATAACGGGCAACCAATTCTCCGTGATCACCCCGGAAGGGACTGTGCTGCTGGCCGGCAGCTTTACCCTCGATGCGTCCACTACGCCAAAATCCATTACCTGGATCGATTCGATGGGTGCGGACCAAGGAAAACAACTGCCCGCCAGCTACACCCTCGAAGGTGATCATTTCGTCTTCATTGCCGGCGATGAAGGGTGCGACAGACCAACAGAGTTCCGCACCAGACAGGGCGAAACCATGCGTACGTTCATTCGCAAGCGAGCTTCCTGAGCCCTACCCGAAATCGGTATTGCCTGTCCGGCAGTTCAATCGTATTCAGCCTCCAAATGGTCACCCAGCAGCCGCAATTGACGCGGTGTGGCGGCGGCCAGCACATCAGGATTGAAGTGCCAGTGCAGGTACGGCGCGAATTTCTGCGCGACCATTCGCCGGCCGTAGTGCATCTGCAACAGATAGCGGGTGCTGTCCGGGGTCCGGTTGCTGCTGCCGGCGTGCCATAGCTCGCTGCGAAACATCAGAGCATCGCCGGCCCGACACAATACCGGTTGCGC
Organism: Pseudomonas sp. LBUM1658; assembly: GCF_059716055.1. Taxonomy (NCBI): domain Bacteria; kingdom Pseudomonadati; phylum Pseudomonadota; class Gammaproteobacteria; order Pseudomonadales; family Pseudomonadaceae; genus Pseudomonas; species Pseudomonas sp. LBUM1658. The sequence continues at coordinate 2,794,228 of NZ_CP166798.1, read as the reverse complement.
AACGTGGCCCTGCCACTGAGTTTCGCCTTTGCCTGGCGCGCGTCCGGCCCGATGGCTGCCGGGGATCACGCGGGTGGGACACAGATCGGCGTCGATATCATCCAGGTAGAGGTGAAGGGTGCAGATCTGCATCGGCAATAGAAAGCGGGGATCGGCCAGCAGGCCGGATGGCAGCTCCATCACCAGATAATCCAGGTGCAGTGCCAGGCCGGTGAAGCCGGGATGGCAACGCCAGGCTGTCTGACCAATCAGATGGCAATCGTCGCCGAGGGCCGCTTCGGCCAACTCGATGATTCCCGGCAGGTCGAGAAACGGCAACCACAGCGGGTCGCGATTGAACACGCAAGCGTAATGATCGAGCAGCCCGCTGTAGTCCCAGTGCTGTGGTTTGAGGCGGTCAATGGCATTGCGCAGGTTCTCAATCTGCACCCCATTCAGCACCCTGGGTAACAGAACAAAACCGTCCCGGTGCAAGGCCCGCAGACGCCTGCTGGTCAGGCGTGGCGAAACTTCAGTGGTGGCCATGGCAGGCACCCCGGCAAGCGCGATTCACTGCAGGCATCCTTGCACGGCGCGGGTTATCGCGCCAAGTACCCTCGGGTCGGCTCGAATCAGCCAGTTTGTCCCAGGGGATATACTTCAAGTATCGATACTCACTTGATGCCCCACGCCGAGGAGAACAGCATGACCCGCAAATACATCGATTGCCGCGAATGTCCGAGCGATATCAATTGCTCGGTCGCACTCTCGGCAGACTCCGAAAACGAACTGCTCGAGGCAGCCGTACAACATGCAGTGGCTGCCCATAAGCATAGCGATTCGCCGGAACTGCGCGCCCAGCTCAAGCAGCTGTTTCACGACGGTACGCCGCCTGTCGAAGCACCTCGTTAACAGCACTTCACCAAAAACCTGGTAGCGTTTCGGCGCAATCGCGCGCCGAAACCAGCAGGCTGATTTTTTTCATCGACATTGAATACACTCTCTTGGCCTGCCGACTGAAGTCCACGGCCATGGCAAAAACCACCAGGCACCTGCAATAACCTCCCCCATGGAGCTCCTCGTGGATCTCACGACCCTCACACTGTTTCTCCCGGCCTGCTTCGCACTGAACATGGCCCCCGGTCCGAACAACCTGCTGTCGGTCAGCAACTCGACTCGCTACGGCTACCGCACCTCCTGCGTCGCAGGGATTGGCCGGTTATTGGCCTTCGCCGGGATGATCGCCCTCGCCTCGGCCGGCCTGGCGGTGGTGCTGCAGACCTCGGAGCTGCTGTTCTACGGGATCAAGATCCTCGGCGCGGCCTACCTGTTTTACCTGGCCTGGCAACTGTGGCGAGCGAACCCCGAAGCCGAGCAAGCAGCGGCGACTGCGCCGGTCGGGGTACTGGCCCTGGCCCGCCAGGAGTTTCTGGTGGGGGCCGGCAATCCTAACGATGTTCAATCTAAATTCCACTGACGAGCTGCTTTCGGCCATCATAAGGGGACATAAAGTGCCGCCCCCTCCTGAATCACGCCAGAGCAAGCCCGGCTCGTATCTCTACATTTCTCTACATTTTTCATAGTTGATATGGAGATCAAGCTCGGTAGACTGGCAGATTAAACGCCAAACGCGCTTGCTCCCAAGCAGCGAAAGCGTTTCGACGATGTTCGAGGCATGACTGGAGACGCCTTGAGGATGCATGGAAGCTAATGAGCTTTAGCCAACTGGCTGCTGCTCCATCGAAATCGTTTGCAATCCCCTCGCCCATCCGGACTCCGTAAAATGCCTACCCGGCCGAAGTGTAAACTCAACCTTCGCATCCTGATTCTAATCTTTGTACTGCTCTCTGCAATCGCAACCCTAGCCAACAGTTTCTGGGTCATGTTCAAGATTCAGAAGCAGGAATTGATTGAGAATGCGCTGGAAGTCAACAAAGCCTATGCCTCTCGGATCGCGACGGGTGTAGAGCAGGTACTGAACTCCGACCGCGACAAATTGAAGTATGGCTCAGCCATGATTGGCAAGGCCTTTAACGACCAGCAACACCTGGCAGAAGAAGCCCAGCGATTGCTTGAGCAGGACACTAGTTTCAACTCCGTGCTTATCACCAACTCTGCCGGAACCATCATTGCGTCAGCCCCCGAAAGCCTCCACCTCAATGGCCAGACTCTGCAAGACAAGGAACCACTCAAGCTCCGCACGCCGGCAATCAGCAACGCTTTCAAGTCCATCGTCGGCAATCTGGTGATCTTCATATCCCAGCCCGTGTTCAACGCGAAAGGGGAGTACCTGGGCCTTGTAGGGGGCAGCATTCGACTTGAACAGAGGAATACACTTCAAGCGCTAATGGACATAAATGTCCGCCAGGATGGGGCCCATGTCTATCTAATCGACAGCACCCGTCGGGTACTCTATCACCCCTATCCCGAGCGAATTGGGAACATCGCTGGACAGGATCTGATCGCCGATGCAGCCTTGAGCCAAGACGCCGGCACCTTGCAGGCGATGGATGCCAATGGCGTGGAAATGCTCGCGGGCTTCGCCAAAGTTCCCAGCAGCCGTTGGGGAGTCATCTCGCAGCAGCCGCTCGGAAACATACAAGCCATGCTGCAAGAGACGATGTCCAAAGTCGCTAAGGGCATAATCCCACTTGCGCTGTTCGGACTCGTTTTGATTTGGTGGTTGGGAGCGAAGATCTCCGCTCCGCTGTCCAGGCTCGCAGATAGCGCCAAACGACTGGACACCCCTGAAAGCTACGAGCGCATTAGCGCGATTCCGACGCACTTTTTCGAAAGCTGGCAGATTCGCAGAGCACTGCTGCAAGGTACCACCCTGCTACAGGAAAAGATCGGCAGGCTAAACCAGCAAGCGCAAAGTGATGCGCTGACAGGACTGGCCAACCGTCGAGCGATGCAGGACACCCTGTCGCTCTGGCAGGATGCTGACAAGGCATTCGCCGTCGTTTCCATGGACATCGACCACTTCAAACGGGTGAACGATACCTTCGGCCATGGCGTGGGTGATGAAACGCTGAGGGCTATCGCGGACCTGATGAAGCAGAACTCGCGGTCCAACGACCTGCCATGCAGGGTCGGTGGAGAGGAGTTCGTATTGCTGTTGCCGAATAGTTCGCTTCGGGCTGCAACTGATGTCGCCGAACGACTGCGGGTTTCGATCGAAGCTGCGAACATCGATACCGTCGGACACATCACGGTTTCGCTTGGAGTAGCTCTATGGCGTCCGGGTGGCGATTCGGTATCAGCTGTGCTCGAGAAGGCTGACCAGCTGTTGTATCAGGCCAAGCAGAACGGTCGTAATCGTGTCATGGCGGAAGAGTCCTCATTGGTAACTAGCTAAATCCGACCATGTTCAGCAATCGATTTCAAAATTGTTGAGCGAGCTTCACCCATTTACAAAGCTCATATACCGACTGTCCGCTTGAGTCGAAAGCGGCCACCCAGCTGGTGGTGAAATCAAGCTAGGCTCCAGCAAGCCTAGTGATGCCCAATATAAACTGCTTTGATAAGCAGGTTTCGGCCGATTGTGTTGAAAAAGTCGATCCGCCCAAACTGTCCGCATATTGACCGGTGAAATCGTATTTTTTTCACCCTGCTACGTGAAATCTGAGGCCGGAAGCCTCTGCCCAAAGTAAGGATTTCAATCTCAGACGCGTACTTTTCTGCCGTGGAAACCATTGCCGACTTTTTCAACAGAATCGGCCAACAGCGGACATCCAACCTCTACCACTGAACGTCATTAAATCAACTGGAGCCACACCTTGTGCTTATCGAAACTGCCCTGGTTGCGAACAATGACTCTCGCCGAGAATCCGTGTCGTTCATTATCCCTGATGAGGAGTGGGCGCTCCTTATCCAGCTCCATCATCACGTTAATGGTCTTCGAGCGACACGCTTCGTACGAGAAGGGCATGGAGGTAGTATCGGCTTCAAGTGGAAAAGGGGTGAAGCCTAGCTCTCTTTGCGCTCGTGGATATGGTGCAGTCGGTCCTTGGTACAGGGGATCTTGTCGAGACACTACAACGTTGCTCTGAAGGCACAATGCCTGAGATCCGCTGTCCTCCAGAGTACTTCGACGAAATCGCATAACAAGCGTTCAGCAGTCCTCTTGTGAATTATAGATATGACGACCCACTTGATCATCTCGCAGCACGCCACCAAGGGGGAGAAGGTCTAACATGGGTCGATTGCGGCCCTTCTCCGGGAGCCCATTGCAGGTGCAATATTGCGTTCAGTCCAGGCAAGCCTAACGATTGCCAATATGAATTTTTTCGATAGACCGCCTTCGGCCAGTAAAAGCAAAAATCCCGGGCTAGCGCCCCAACTCTTATAGGGTGATGTGCCCAATCGAGGCGAGCTGATCGAGCTAGGACAGGGTGACGAGCTGTATGGTTTGGATTATGTTCGGTCGGCAGGACGCCGGGGAGATGCGCACCGAAAATCTAAACCCCGGAGGTATTCCTGCGGGGTTTGATCTCACGCTGCTGCAGTTACAGTGGGGCGCCCTGGTTTGCGCAGAAGGTCGAGTCGCGAACCGTTGTAGTGGGTTTCGCGGAAGAAACGCCAGCGCCCAAACAGGCCATAGACATGCATGACCCGACCCTGCTCCTGATACCCCATGCGGATGTGCAATTTGAGCGCCGGGATGTTGTGCGTCTCGCAGACGTCCACCACCTTGTTGCAGCCTTGCGCTTGCATGGCCTGCCATAGGCTGAGTTGGGCATCGACTGAAATAGCGGTGCCGAAATAAGGTCGCGTCATCTCGCCACCGAACTCGAAGAACTCGCCTTCCTTGACCGGGAACCAGCAGCCGTAATAGTGACGATCATGGTAGTTGCGTTTGCTGCCCCAAATGAAGCCCACGGCATCGCCCTTGTCGTCCAGGTACATATGTCCGGTATGCCCCTCGGCGGCCAGTTCACGCATGGTTTCCACGCGGTCGCCAAAGTGCTTGGCGAACGCATCGGCGTTCTGTGTATCGATGTCGACCAGGCGTAACCCCGAATAGGGTCTGAGTTTGTAGGGCGGTACCGGGGTGACCAAGTCGCGCTCCATCCACAGTAGCTCCCAGTGGAAAAATACATAACGCTCCGACAACGTCTTTAACGTGCGGCGCAGACCTTTTTGTTTGATTCGTTCTTGAAGCTGCTGCAATGCATTCATGATGCCTCCTGAAGGATGGGCTGTATGAAATGGCAGTGATGGTGGAAACTGCGCACGCGGCTGCGCAACAGTTCTGGGTATCAAGACGGCTAACAGACTGAAACCCAGAAACTTTACAAGACAGTACAGCGATCCAGTTTTGGCTGTCGGTACCGACTTGTTTCAGTACTGCCAGTATCAGTACGACTGATATGGCGGTTGTGTTCGCCTACAAAATGGCGAACCTCGTGACCAGAGACATATCTGACTAGGTTGAGACTCTTGAAGTGGGTATAGATCAGAGCATCCATCTCGTATCAAAAGGCCAGCTAAGGATTTGTTTCAAAACTATTCGGCATCGAATCTCAACGAACCTACGCCGAGCCGATCTGCGTTTCCACCGTTGATCGAACGCGATCTTGTTTACGCGTCGCCGGCCCTAGCCCAGGGCAAAGTTAGGACCATGGCTAAGCCGTTCTCTCTCAGGGCGGTCAGCACCAACAGCCAGAATGACGGGTCTTTTTCTGGCATGTGTGGCATCTCGGGTTCCTCCAGTCCGCTTTTTTGCGGTTTGGTGTCACGGTGCTTTCGTTTGACGGCTCGCCGCCGATATGGAGATCCATGAAATGGTTACTCGTCTTCAAGAAACCAATCGCTTCGAAGCAGTAGGTAGGTCCGGACGGAAATACACGATTATTGAATCAACGAGTCAGACATCACCGATTGCCAATATAATTTTTCCAAATAGACCGCTTTCGACCCGGCACAACCCGTCGCTATGCCCACGAAACAAAAGGCGATGCCGCCATCAAGCGTTTTCCATAGACGGCAAAAGTAGCAGTTAGCTACCATAGTGAAATCACCCCGGATCGCCACTTCTTCGATCGTACGACCAAGCACGCTCATCTTCCCAAACTAGCGGCTGAGAGATTGGGGCGCTCTCTACTGATCTGAAAATAGCCGGCCGCCCAGACCTAGCGCATTCTCTTGCCGAAAGCGCGATAATATACTGCAAGAAAATCCCGGAAACATTTGCCCGCAAAGGTGCTGGGGAAATAGAGAGAGATAGCCTGATTCGTAACCTCGAAACGTTCCTGGGTGCGTTGGGGATCGATAGCAAGGCCAACCGATTGAAGAGCAGCTGGGGGCTGATCCACAGTCGCTTCTTCGTACATCTGGGCGCGATCGCCGCAGTGGCTGGAGGCGTTGCCATTGCGATCATCAATTCACCCGAATCGCATTATTCCCCCCCACGTGGACCGACGCCCTACTCCAATCAATCTTCGGCGCCGTCCACCAACGGCCTTAGTGCGACTGGGCAACCCACAGTGGCCAACGCCAATCCCCAGAAAGCCACATCGAAGAAAGCAGCTTACGTACGCCTAAAAACTGCCCCGAATGGACGTCCATGGCCGGTAACTGCGGGTTACCTGGCCGGCGAACCCCAGACACACACAGCTGGTCATTCAAAGGTGACAATCGACAATGGGCAAAACAACTCAGACGTACAACTAAAGCTCGTTGCGTTGGAGGGCAAGGTCGCCAGACCGGCAAGACAAATTTTCATCCCTGCCCACAGTCGGTTCACTATCAAGAATCTCACCGCCGGCAACTATGACGTACGGTACCGGGATCTGAATTCCGGCAACCTCTCTCGCTCGGAATCAATGAGGCTAACCGAAACCACCACGTCCAAAGGCACCGAATACAGCGTCATCACGCTCACGCTATACAAAGTAGTAAATGGCAACGCTGCGACCTACGGGTTTTCAGAGGACGAGTTTTAGCCAAGCAGGAGCTAGGAAAAGCACTATGGGTTGTAGATCTGACCCGCCGGTTTGGGTCGATAGCTGCAACCAGTGCCTTCGCAAAATCAAGGTCAGCCCCAGCAATCCGAAAGCCATTTTGATTTTCACCGCGTTCCTGCCGCAGTTCGTCGACTCGACACAAGCGGTCGCTCCACAGTTCGCGGTACTCGGCGTGTTATTCCTGGGGCAGGAATGGATCGCCATCAGCGCCTACGCCTATATGGGCCTGCACATGCGCCGCTGGTTCGCCGAGCCACGGGGCAAGCGGATATTCAACCGTTGCTGCGCGGGGTTGTTGTCGGCCGCGGCTTCGGTGTTGTTGATGGCGCGCCGCGCCTGAGGGAACAAACCTCACGGCGAATGATTGGAATTCTCTGTCGATTTTCCGGTGGAGGCGCTGGGCGACGCGCCTTATGCTCAGTTCATGAACCTACAAAACGCTTTGCTACCGCCCCACTCCGAGATGGTTCGCGCCATGCTCGAGCGAGACACCGCCTACGAGGGGGTGTTCTTTACCGCGGTCAAAACCACCGGCATCTTCTGCCGCCCCAGTTGTACGGCACGCAAACCCAAACCGGAGAACGTCGAGTTCTTCGCGCATGCCGATGAGTGCATGTCCGCGGGCTACCGCGCCTGCCTGCGTTGCAAGCCGCTGGACGCGGCGGCCATCGCGCCGGACTGGGTGCAGCGGCTGCTCAAGTCGGTGGACGCCGACCCGGATCTGCGCTGGACCGATGCCCAGTTGCTGGCCGAGGGCATCGAGCCGCTGAAACTGCGGCGCTGGTTCAAGCAGCATTTCGGCATGACCTTCCACGCCTGGCTGCGCACCCGGCGCCTCGGCATGGCGTTGGGCGGGATCAAACAGGGTGAGTCGATTGACAACGCGGCGTTCGACTCGGGTTACGAATCCCTGAGCGGATTTCGCGATGCATTTCAAAAGTCCTTCAACATCACGCCGGGCCGCGCAGCCAGCAGCGAGCCGCTGCTGTTCACTCGGTTGACCACGCCGCTGGGGCCGATGATCGCCATGGCTGAACACCGCGGGTTGGTGCTGCTGGAGTTTCTTGATCGACCGGCATTGACCAGGGAAGTCGAAGAACTCCAGAATCGTTATGGCTATGCGGTAGCGCCGGGGCACAACGGGCATCTGCAGCAGATTGAAGCCGAGCTGACGCAGTATTTCGCCGGCAAACTCACCGATTTCAGTGTTCCACTACACTTGCCCGGCAGCGATTTCACCCGGCAGGTCTGGGCCGAACTGGCGAAGATCCCTTACGGCCAGACCAGCACCTACGGCGCCATTGCCGCAAAACTGGGCAAGCCCGGCGCCAGTCGCGCAGTGGGCCTGGCCAACGGGCATAACCGTCTTTCGATTGTCCTGCCCTGTCACCGGGTGATCGGTGCAGACGGTTCGCTGACCGGCTATGGTGGAGGACAACCGCGCAAGGCGTTTCTGCTCAGGCTGGAAAAAGCCGCCGTGCAGGTCACCCAACAACTCACATTCTGATCACTGCACGTTCTTTTCAAAAAGTCATAAGGAAGGACATTCGATGGACACACTCGACCACCAACTTCACCAACTGCACCAGGACGGCTTGCTGATCCTCACCAACGTCGCCGATGCCGCCGGAGCGCGACTGGTTGAGCAACTGGGCAGCAAAGCCGTTGCTACCAGCAGCGCGGCAGTGGCCTGGGTTCATGGTTATCAGGATGGCAACACCCTGCCCCTTGAACGTCTGGTAGCGACGGTCGAGTCCCTCGCACGGGTGATCTCGGTGCCGTTGAGCGTGGACATCGAGGCTGGCTATTCCAATGACCTGGCGCGGGTTGCCGAAGTCATTGATGCCGTGATCGTTGCCGGGGCTGTCGGGATCAATATCGAAGACGGCGCGTCTGCGCCCGAGCTGTTGGCGAGCAAGATCGAAATCGCTCGTCAGGTTGCCAATCGCCGCAATGTGAAGCTGTTCATTAACGCTCGAACCGATGTGTACCTCAAGGGTCTGGTTCCTGCCGAAGATCGCGTGGCAGAGACGCTCAAGCGCGCCGCGCTGTATCAGGCGGCCGGTGCCGATGGGCTGTTTGCTGCCGGGGTCACCGCGGAGTATGAGATCGCTGCGCTGTGCCATGGCACCACGCTTGCGGTAAACGTACTCGGGTTACCGGGGCTGCCATCGCCTGAAGAGCTGAAAGCACTCGGCGTGCGCCGTTTGAGCGCAGGTTCTGGCATCGCCGAATTCCTTTACGGCGCGATGGCGTCCCTGGCCAAAAGCTTTCTGGAAACCGGCAAGCTCGACAGCAGCAACCTCAAAGCCTTCACCTACGGGGAAGTGAACGCCCTGCTGGCGCCGACCGGGAAAGTTTGACCGCATGCCCGACACCTATCTGCCAGCCACTGCGTTTCTATCGTCCATCGACGAAGACTGGGCGCGCCATATCGCCGCTATCGGCCCCTGCCTGCATCAGCCTCATGCGGCTCGCGATCCATATGAGTCGCTGGTGCGGGCGATTGCTTACCAGCAACTGCACGCAAAGGCCGGGGATGCAATTGTCGGTCGGCTGCTGGCGTTGTTTCCTTCGAGTACGTTCCCAAGGCCTGAACAGATTCTGGCGACGGACTTTGATCAGATGCGCAGTTGCGGATTTTCGGCCAGCAAGATCGCGACCATTCAGGGCATTGCCCAAGCGGCGATGGATGGCGTGGTGCCGGATTACGCTACGGCGATAGCGATGGATGATGAGGCGTTGATCGAACGCTTGATCACCCTGCGCGGTGTTGGACGCTGGACGGTTGAGATGCTGCTGATTTATAGCCTGGAGCGGCCGGATATTTTGCCGGCCGATGACTTCGGGGTGCGTGAGGGTTATCGGCGACTCAAGGGGTTGGAGGTACAGCCAAGTCGCAAGCAGATGATTGAGATTGGCTTGGCGTGGCGTCCGTTTCGGACGGTGGCGGCTTGGTATTTGTGGCGGGTGCCTGGCAAGTAGACCGCGTTATCGTTCATCGCGAGCAGGCTCGCTCCCACACTGAAGGTCTAGGCTGTCTGGGTAAGCTCAAACCCCGTCGGAGGTTCCCATGCAGCTCGAAGGTTCCTGTCATTGCGGTGCGGTCAGTTTCAGCCTGAGCAGTGCCCACCCCTACCCTTATCAACGCTGCTATTGCTCGATCTGTCGCAAGACCCAGGGCGGTGGCGGTTATGCGATTAATCTGGGGGGTGATGCCAACAGCCTGAAGGTCCGCGGCCGCAAGCAGATCGCGATCTATCACGCGCGGCTCAAGGATGAGGGCGACAGTCGCGCCCACCGCAGCACGGCCGAGCGGCATTTCTGCAAGCTGTGCGGCAGTGCGCTCTGGCTGTTCAGCCCCGAATGGCCGGAGCTGATCCATCCGTTCGCCTCGGCCATCGACACGCCGCTGCCGGTGCCGCCGGAATACACCCATCTGATGCTCGGTTCGAAAGCCGCCTGGGTTGAGGTCGAGGCGCACCCCGGCGACCAGCAGTTCGAAGTCTACCCCGAAGAATCCATTGCCCAGTGGCACGAGCGGCTCGGTTTGAGCCGATAAGCAATCGGGAGCAAGATCAAAAGATCGCAGCCTGCGGCAGCTCCTACGGGCGCACCTCAATTCCTGCAGGAAACGAGGGCACGCCGCTGTGGAACCGGAACTCGACGTCCGGCGACTCGATCAGTTCCTGCTCGGCCGTCCTGACCCTGTCGATCACCTGGGCGATATCCTTGGCGTCGCCGTATTGGTAAGCCAGCTTCAGGTAGCCCTGGAAGTGCCGGGCCTCGCTTTTCAGCAGGCCGAAGTAGAACTTGCCCAACTCTTCATCCAGATGTGGCACCAGCGCTTCGAAGCGTTCGCAGCTTCGCGCCTCGATAAAGGCCCCGACCACCAGGGTATCCACCAGTTTCACCGGTTCGTGGTTGCGCACCACCTTGCGCAGCCCCGAGGCATAACGCCCGGCAGACAGCTGGCGCAGCTCGATCTTGCGCTTTTTCATCAAGCGCATGACCTGTTCATGGTGGACCAGTTCTTCCCGGGCCAGGCGTGACATCAGGTTGATCAGGTCAACGTGGGAGTGATACTTGGCGATCAGGCTGAGGGCGGTGCTGGCGGCCTTGAACTCGCAGTTCTTGTGGTCGATCAGCAAGGTCTCCTGATCCGCCAACGCGGCCTGGATCCAGCCATCGGGGGTGCGGCACCCAAGAAACTCATGAATTTCCGGAAGAATCATTGGCACACTTCCGCAAGTTCAGGAGCGTGGCAAGGCAGGACGGCAGCGACTTCAGCGATCAGTAACATGAGGCTCACGAGAGAAAGGTTCACAGCGAAGGGCGCTGATTATACCGGCCGGGCCGCAGACCACCAGTCGGTCGACTTGACATGCATCAACATCACGCTTGGCGCACAGCAACTATAGTTGTGCAACGCAGCGCCTTTTCACTATGGAGATCCTGATCATGCAAGCCATTCGCAGCATCCTGGTGGTTATTGAGCCCGAGCATTCGGAAAGCCTCGCCCTCAAACGCGCCAAGTTGATCGCCGGGGTCACCCAGGCGCATCTGCATTTGCTGGTGTGCGACAAGAAACATGATCATGCAAGCCTGCTCAGCGTAATCAAGAGCAGCTTGCTGGAGGAAGGCTACAGCGTCACCACCGAACAGGCCTGGAATGAAAGCCTGCACGAAACCATCATCGACGTGCAGCAGGCCGAGGGTTGCGGGCTGGTGATCAAGCAGCATTTCCCCGACAACCCGCTGAAAAAGGCCTTGCTCACTCCGGCCGACTGGAAACTGCTGCGTTATTGCCCGACGCCGGTGTTGCTGGTCAAGACCGCCAAGCCCTGGACCGGCGGGGTCATTCTGGCGGCCATCGACGTCGGCAACACTGATGTCGAACATCGCAACCTGCACGCCAGAATTGTCGATTACGGCTTTGACATCGCCAGCCTGGCCAAGGCGCAGCTGCATGTGATCAGCGCCCATCCATCACCGATGCTGTCGGCCGCCGATCCGGTGTTCCAGCTCAAGGAAACCATCGAAGCCCGCTACCGCGAGCAGTGCAAGGCGTTCCAGGCCGAGTTCGACATCGATGACCTGCACCTGCACGTCGAGGAAGGCCCGGCAGACGTGTTGATTCCCCACATGGCCCATAAACTGCTGGCATCGGTCACCGTCATCGGCACGGTGGCACGCACCGGTTTGTCAGGTGCGTTGATCGGCAATACGGCGGAAGTGGTGCTCGACTCGCTGGAAGGCGATGTGCTGGTGCTCAAGCCGGACGAGATCATCGATCATCTGGAGGAGATTGTTACCAAGCATTGAAAGCCGGAGGATCAAAAGATCGCAGCCTGGCGGCAGCTCCTACAGAAGAATCGGCGTCAACCCGGTCTCTGTAGGAGCTGCCGCAGGCTGCGATCTTTTGCATTCAATCAGGCGCCAAGGCATCCCTGAGAAACCCTGGCGCAATGTAGCGCTGATAATGCGCTTCAGACAGCAGGAAAAATTCCCGATCGATGGCATCGCGCAGCTCCGGCAGGTTCCAGTCGCGAAACTCCGGCAACAGCACCATCCCGTAGGCGTCCAGATTGTTGATGACCCGCGCACCACGGGCGATCAACTGATAAGCCCAGCAATACTCGGACTGATGGGGTACGAAGCGGATTTTTCGCTGTTCCAGCTGCAGACGTAGCCGCCTGGGGTCAAAAATCTCCAGTTTGCCGGCCATCACTTGCACCAACAGTTGCTCAAGACGCAGCCACACCGCTCGTTTTTGTTCCTCGTTGTAGCCGTTCCAGTGAATCACTTCATGGTGGAACCGCTTGCAGCCACGGCACACCAAATCACCGTAAACAGTGGAGCAAAGGCCGACGCAGGGGGTCTTGATGGTCTGATTGGGCATAGGTAAACAAAGCACGGGAAAGCAGAACAGGTGGGCATGTTAGCCCTTTGTCTAACATTGATCACCCCTCAAAGTTCAGGGCCTAACTTACCTTTAATTTTTTTTTGCCGTAGAATCAGCCAGCCTTTTAAGGCGCCAATGTCCGTTAGAAGCTGTTTTCAAAGCGTCACGAGCACAGTCGTTCCTTCAGAGCGGTGTTGGCGAAGGGTTTTTCCAGCGGGGAAAAGCCCAACGCCAACCCTCATCAGCTCCCCGTTCTGCAGGCGTAAAACTTTGAAAGCAGCTTCTGTAAGGAATTGTCGGTAATTCTGGCTAAGCGGCCCACAACGCCACGCAGCGCATGAGTACGGCAATTTCGGGATGAGCGTCCCGGACACCCATTTGGGACCACTGATGAGGGTAATAACTGTGCTTGAAGCCTACCGCAAACATATCGAAGAGCGCGCAGCACTGGGTATCGTTCCCCAGCCGCTTAACGCCGAACAAACTGCAGGCCTGGTCGAGCTGCTGAAGAATCCCCCGGCTGGCGAAGAAGCTTTCCTCGTTGACCTGATCACCAATCGCGTGCCGCCTGGCGTCGACGAAGCTGCCTATGTAAAGGCCGGTTTCCTGTCCGCGCTGGCCAAGGGCGAAGCCAACTCCCCTTTGATCGACAAGAAACGCGCTGTTGAACTGCTCGGCACCATGCAAGGCGGCTACAACATCGTGACCCTGGTCGACCTGCTGGAAGACGCCGAACTGGCGCCAGTCGCGGCCAAGGAACTCAAGCACACCCTGCTGATGTTCGATGCTTTCCACGACGTCGCGGAAAAAGCCAAGAACGGCAATGTTCACGCTCAAGGCGTGCTGCAATCCTGGGCTGACGGCGAGTGGTTCCAGAAGCGCCCGGTGCTGGCCGACAAAATCAGCCTGCGCGTGTTCAAGGTCACCGGCGAAACCAACACCGACGACCTGTCCCCTGCTCCCGATGCCTGGTCCCGTCCAGACATCCCGCTGCACGCCCTGGCCATGCTGAAAATGGCCCGTGACGGTATCGTTCCGGATGAGCAAGGCGTCACCGGGCCGATGAAGCAGATCGAAGAAATGCGCGGTCAAGGCTTCCCGATCGCCTACGTCGGTGACGTGGTCGGTACCGGTTCCTCGCGTAAATCGGCGACCAACTCGGTGCTGTGGTTCTTCGGCGACGACGTTCCTTTCGTGCCGAACAAGCGCGCCGGTGGTTTCTGCTTCGGCAACAAAATCGCTCCGATCTTCTACAACACCATGGAAGATGCCGGCGCACTGCCGATCGAATTCGACGTGACCAACATGAACATGGGCGACGTGATCGACCTATACCCGCATGCTGGCAAAGTCACCAAGCACAACAGCGAAGAAGTCCTGACCACCTTCGAAATGAAGACTCCGGTGCTGTTGGACGAAGTCCGTGCCGGCGGTCGTATCCCGCTGATCATCGGCCGTGGCCTGACCGAGAAGGCTCGCGCCGAACTGGGTCTGCCACCTTCGACTCTGTTCAAGCTGCCTGAAGCACCGGCCGAAAGCACCAAGGGTTACACCCTGGCGCAGAAAATGGTCGGCAAGGCGTGCGGCGTAGCTGGCGTTCGTCCAGGTACCTACTGCGAACCGAAAATGACCACCGTCGGCTCCCAGGACACCACCGGTCCCATGACCCGTGACGAACTGAAAGACCTGGCGTGCCTGGGCTTCTCGACCGATCTGGTCATGCAGTCCTTCTGCCACACCGCGGCCTATCCAAAGCCGATCGACGTGACCACCCACCACACCCTGCCTGACTTCATCATGACCCGCGGCGGCGTTTCCCTGCGTCCGGGCGACGGCATCATCCACAGCTGGCTGAACCGCATGCTGCTGCCGGACACCGTCGGCACCGGTGGTGACTCCCACACCCGTTTCCCGATGGGGATCTCCTTCCCGGCCGGTTCCGGTCTGGTAGCGTTCGCCGCCGCCACTGGCGTCATGCCGCTGGACATGCCGGAATCGATCCTGGTGCGCTTCAAAGGCAAGATGCAACCGGGCGTCACCCTGCGTGACCTGGTTCATGCCATTCCTTACTACGCGATCCAGGCTGGCCTGTTGACCGTAGAGAAGAAAGGCAAGAAGAACGCCTTCTCCGGTCGCATCCTGGAAATCGAAGGCCTCGATAACCTGAGCATCGAGCAGGCTTTCGAACTGTCCGACGCCTCCGCCGAACGTTCCGCTGCCGGCTGCACCATCAAGCTGTCGAAAGAGTCGATCACCGAGTACCTGAGCTCCAACATCACCCTGCTGCGCTGGATGATCGGCGAAGGCTACGGCGATGCACGGACTCTGGAACGTCGCGCGCAAGCGATGGAAGCCTGGGTTGCCAACCCTGAGCTGATGGTTGCCGATGCTGACGCCGAATACGCCGAAACCATCGAAATCGACCTGGCCGACATCAAGGAGCCTGTGCTCTGCGCGCCAAACGACCCGGACGACGCCCGTCTGCTCTCCAGCGTTGCTGGCGAGAAGATCGACGAAGTGTTCATCGGTTCGTGCATGACCAACATCGGTCACTTCCGCGCTGCCGGCAAGTTGCTGGAAAAAGTCGAAGGTGCGCTGCCAACTCGTCTGTGGCTGTCGCCGCCGACCAAGATGGACGCTCACCAATTGACCGAAGAAGGCTACTACGGTATCTACGGCAAGGCTGGCGCGCGCATGGAAATGCCGGGCTGCTCGCTGTGCATGGGTAACCAGGCGCGCGTTGAACCGAACTCCACCGTGGTGTCGACGTCGACCCGTAACTTCCCGAACCGTCTGGGCGACGGCGCGAACGTTTACCTGGCTTCGGCCGAGTTGGCGTCTGTAGCTTCGATCCTGGGTCGCCTGCCGACCGTCGAGGAGTACATGGCCTACGCGAAGGAAATCGACACCATGGCCAGCGATGTCTATCGCTACCTGAGTTTCGACCAGATCGCCGAGTTCCGTGAAGCGGCTGCGAATGCCAACATTCCGGTCATTCAAGCCTAAGGTTACAACTCCATAGAAAACGCCGCGTATCTTGCGATACGCGGCGTTTTTTTATGCCTGCCGATTATGCATCCGGCACTCTGAGCGCCACCTGCACTGCGCCATCCACACTCAAGCCACTGAGTACCACCTGCAAACGCTCGGTCACCGGCAAGGCCGACAACGCCGCCTTGGCTTCGTGTTTCAAACGCGCCAACAGCAATCGCTTGCCTTCGGCGCTGACGCGAACAAAGAACGTTTCCAGCGCCTCGATACTGGTGCCATCCAGGTTTGATGACTCTTCCAGACTCAAAATGACCGTATGGATCGGTTCTTCACTGTGACAGATCAACCTGAGCGCCCTGCCCAGAATCCGTTCGACGTTGGCGAAAAACAAGGGCTCTCCAGGGCGAAGAATCAGCACTCCAGGAATTTTCAGGGCCAGGGGATGACGTTGCAGGTCGACGTAATCATGCCCACCGCCCATTTGCCCGAGGATCTGGATATCCGCCGAGGACATCTGCCGCAGCATCAGCACGACGCTGATGGCGACGGCCACCAGCAATCCGTCCAGCACACCCAGCACCAGCACCGCAGCCACGGCGCAGATCACCAGAAACCGGTCGCGACGCCAGACAAAATAGCGCCCCAACGGTTCCAGACTCAGACCGCGAGCCAGGGCATGAATGACAATGGCCGCCAATACCGGTTCCGGGGTCAAGGCAATGTACGGCAGCACGGTCAACACGATGACCAGCACCACCAGGGCCGCGACACCACCCGCCAGACGCGAGCCGGCACCCGCTGCCTCATTGGCCGAGGTCGCCGAATAGCCGGCGCCCGCCGGCATACCCTGGAACAGGCCGGACAGCAGGTTGGCCGCCCCCAGCGCCAGTAAATCCCGGTTCGACGCCACTCGATCGCCGTGCTTGAGGGCAAAGGAGCTGATCGAGCCGTACGATTCGGCATACAGGATCATCACCATGGCAAAGCCCAACTCGCCGAGGCGCAGCCAGTCAGTGAATGGCAGAACTGGCAAATGCGGGATATCCAGAGTCAAATCGATCACACCGATCAGCTTCACCCCATAGGCCGTCAGGTTCAGCCATTGGCCCGCCGCGATACCGGCCATCACCACCAGCAGCCCACCCGGCAAGCGTTTGACCCGTGCGCACACGCACAACAGCGCCAGCGCTACCGCCGCAATACCAGCACCGACCCAGTTCCAGCGCGGCAACTGCTCCAGTAGCTCAGGCAAAGAGCGAAGCAGATTGCTATTGGTCAGGTGCACGCCGACCACGGTTGCGAGCTGTTTGAGAACGATGGTGATCGCCAGACCAAAAGCGAACCCGCGCAATACCGGCTTGGCGATGAAGGACGTCATGCTGCCGAGCCTGAACAGCCCAGCCAGCAAAAAGAACGCTCCGGTGACCAGTACCAGCCCGAATGCCAGGGTCAAGCGCAGCGCCGAATCGCCGCCGGCAAGCGTCATGGTGGCCGCCGCCAGCACCGCTGCCGAAGAGGATGTCGCAGAGACAATGGCAAAGCGACTGGTGCCAAACAGCCCATAACACACTAAACCGGCGAACAGCGCGATAACCCCGGCCTGGGGTGGCAATGCAGCGATGCTTGAATAGGCAACGGCTTCAGGCAACAGCAAGCCGGCAATCGACAAGCCTGCCAGCAGATCCTGCGTTCGGCCCTGCGTCGGGGAGGATGGAATCGGGACTGGAGCGGGAGAATGCGGACTATTGGGCAATCGAATTGACCCAACCCGACAGGTAGCGGGCCTTCTGACGGCGTGCGAGATTCATGCTGTTGGCCTGAAGATTCTGACCCTGATCGATGACCAGGTCACGGGCGATTAGGCTCCGGGGACATAGCCCGGAGAAACTCACTGAACGGCGTTGCGTCAGTGAGGCGCAGCATAGCCGCCAATGGCGACACGGTATTGATATCAATCAACCGGGCTGCGTTCGCCACTTCCCCCAACCACATAGGTATCTACACATCTCGTCGCAGTACACACCGCACTTGTGGCGAGGGAGCAAGCTCCCTCGCCACAGTATTTGGCAGCCCTTAAAAAATGTGTAGCACCTTTGCCCAACCGCAACAGACTCAGGCAGTAAGCGAATAGATCAATGCGGTAATCGCCACCAGACCCACCAGCGTCACAAAGACATTGGAAGCCTGACCACGATACCGTGCCATGGCTGGCACCTTACGGATCGCGTACATCGGCATCAGGAACAGAATCGCCGCGATGATCGGGCCACCCAGGGTTTCGATCATGCCCAGGATGCTCGGGTTGAGCGTGGCGACAATCCAGCACACCACCAGCATGAAGGCTGCGGTCATGCGGTCCAGGGTCTTCGGTGCCGGGCGACGACCGCTCTTGACGACCAGACCCTTGAGGCCTTCGCTGGCGCCGATGTAGTGCCCCAGGAACGACTTGGAAATGGCCACGAAGGCAATCAGCGGTGCGGCGAAGGCAATCGTCGGGTTGCTGAAGTGGTTGGCCAGGTACGACAGGATCGACAGGTTCTGCGCCTTGGCTTCGGCCAGTTGTGCCGGCGACAGGGTCAGCACGCAACTGAAGACGAAGAACAGCACCATCACCACCATCAGGCCATGGGCGCGAGACAGAATTTGCGAGCTGCGCTCTTCGGCATGCTCGCCATGCCGACGCTTCTGGTCCACCGCAAAGGCCGAGATGATCGGCGAATGGTTGAACGAGAACACCATCACCGGAATCGCCAGCCACAGGGTGTGCAGCAAGGCTGAAGGCTCAGGCACTGTGCTTGCGGTGGCGAGAATGCCGCCGTTCCAGTGCGGAACCAGGAATACCGCGAGGAACAGCAACGCGACGATGAACGGATAGACCATCAGGCTCATGGCCTTGACGATCGCCTGTTCACCACAGCGCACCACCGCCAGCAGCCCGAGAATCAGCACCAGTGACAGAACCACCCGCGGTGGCGGCGTGATGTGCAGTTGATGTTCGAGAAAACTGCCCACGGTGTTGGTCAGCGCGACGCTGTAGATCAACAGGATCGGGAAGATCGCAAAGAAATACAGCAAGGTGATCAACGCCCCGGCCTTGATCCCGAAATGTTCTTCGACCACTTCGGTGATGTCGGCGCCGGCCCGGCCGGAGAGCACGAAGCGGCTCAGGCCACGGTGCGCATAAAATGTCATGGGGAACGCCAATAGCGCCAGAATCATCAGCGGCCAGAAGCCACCGAGGCCGGCGTTGATCGGCAAAAACAGGGTGCCCGCACCAATTGCAGTACCAAACAGGCCCAGCATCCAGGTTGTGTCATGGCGACTCCAGCTACTGAGACTCGCTGGTGTCGCCGCTTCATAGCGTTCGTCGACGCTATTGGCCTGATCATTCATCCGGTCGGATCTCCGCATTCCAGTCATTTGCCACACAGTCGGAGCGAGTCAGAAAAAGCTGACAGGCAGCGCCCCGGCCATAACAGGGGCGCGATTGTCCGGGATTAGCTAACAGAAGCAAAGACTTAGGTGAGGAGCGGTAAGGTGGATCAGTTTGCCAGCCAGAGATTGCGGTGGCGGTTGCCGTAGTTTTTCAACATCTTCTGAAATTTTTTCAGCTAGGCTGAAACGATGCTTGTCAGATCAAACGTCACCAAACCATCGAGGGCTCGGGTCCTCGATGGTTTCCACTTCGGCGTTTCTCCTCCTTCCGGCGATTCTACGCCCCACCCCAGAAAGCAGCTTAGCTTCTCGTCCTCTTAAGAATTACCCACAGCCATAAACACAGAACAGAGTAAGCCACAGCGTTTTGGATCGTGTGCAGACTGACACTAACCTCGCCGAGAAACAGCTGCCCGGCCTCTGTCAGCGTCAGTCGACGGCTGCTGCGGTGAAAGATTCATTCCCCAGGTAGCCCACACTCGTTCATCGGCCTGACTCATGTCCAACCGGGGATCGGCAAGACGTTGAGTTTGGCTTCAACAATGAAGCCTAGGAACCTTCGGAACCACACAAGACACTATTGAGGTTGAATCGATCACCCTGTTCACGGAGATGCGCCAGGTCATAGCCGGTGAGGCAGCGGTTGAGTTTAGGAAAGGTTCGAGCTCACTGGAATACACGATCCCCTACATCGCTCGTGTCCCACGACTGTACAACTTTGTCATGGGCGCTCGCCCCGTTCGCTTCATCCTTGAACATGTGGCAGGAATGGTCGATAGCCCTTTGCTCAGCATGACGGACTTTGACGTTGAATGCCGTCGTTGGGGTGTTGAGATCGCGACGCCTGAGCTTTTGTCGACATTGAGTGAGCAGCAGCGTGCTCGCAGCGTAATCCTCGTCCAGGATGCTTTCACCCGTTACTTCGAAACACCGGTGCTTTCAGACTGGATCGAACTGATCTCAAGGCTTGGCTATCAGGTTTACATCGCTCCCTTTGCTCCAAACGGAAAACCACTTCAGGTGCAAGGTTTCATCAGAGCGTTTGAAAAAGCGGCACATTTCAACAGTGAAACTCTGCGTCAGCTTCAGGGCTCCACAATACCGCTGGTGGGACTCGATCCCGCGATGACGCTGGTGTATCGCCAGGAATATGAGAAGACGCTGGGCAGCGACAAAGCTCCCACCGTTCTACTGCCTCAGGAGTGGCTTGCCGGTGCGCTTCCACAGGCACAGAGCGTGAAAAATGCCGATCCTATCACTTCCTTCCCCACTGCACTGAAAAAACAAATGAGCCGAGCAGTATTGGCCTTTGGCAACAAGTCTATGAGCGAATGGGACTCAAACTGAGCATTCAAGCCAGCGGATGCTGCGGCATGTCCGGCACCTATGGGCACGAGACGAAGAACGCCGCGACGTCCGATGTAATTTACAAACAGTCATGGGCGCCAGCGGTGGCGAAGTTGAATGCTTCAGGCCGGTTATTGGCTGATGGCTATTCGTGCCGCAGCCAGGTAAAACGAAAAGACGGTGTAACCGTTTTACATCCGCTGCAGGCACTGCTCGCTGTTGTCAGAAATGTTACTGCCTGAGCTTTGGGACATCGTTAAACCTTTGCCTGAAAACGAGTAGACGGCTCGGCAGTGTGCTCACTGCCGCTCGCCTTCCGACCCGGGTTCATTTCGCGAAAAAAGGTACGCCGATATTCAGAAGGCGTCGTGCCGAGATGAACGCCGAATTGTTGCCTCAACGATAAGGGTGTTCCAAAACCAGCCTCACCGGCAACACACTCGATAGGCAAGTCAGTCGTTTCCAACAGCTCTTGCGCTCTGACAACTCGCTCAGCATTCAACCATTTTGAGACGGTATTGCCAGTGGCTTCCCTGAATCGCCGAGTAAACGTGCGCCTACTCATTTTCGCCATGTCCGCCAGGATGTCGAGCGACAGATCACTGGCCAAGTTCAGTCGAGCCCACGCCAGTACATCGGACAAATGTGTCTCGCTGGATAGTTGTGGTACGGGATGCTCAACGTATTGAGCTTGGCCTCCCTGCCTGTGCGGCGGTGTCACCAGCATCTTCGCGGTGCGATTCGCCACATCAGCGCCGAGTCGCTGGCGTACCAGATGGAGGCAACAATCGATTGCAGCCACGGTTCCTGCAGAGGTCATGATATTTCCGGCGCTGACATAGAGCACCTCGGGCCTGAAACGAACCTGCGGGAAGCGTCGCGCAAACTCGTCTCGGCCTGCCCAGTGAGTGGTTGCTTCTTTCCCATCAAGTAGCCCGGCATCTCCGAGCACGAATGCGCCTAAACATAACCCGACTATAAGCTTGCCTTTGGCATTGGCGAGCTGGAGCGCTTTCACCAGCTGTGCAGATGCAGCGACCAATTGATCGCCCCACGCTGGAATGACGATTACATCAGATGCCTCCATCAGTTCCAGGCCGTGAGCAACCGCTAAGTCGAGGCCTTGGTCGCTAGTCACCATTCCCGGCGTCTCTGCGCAGTAACTGACCTCGTACTGAGGTTCACCAGGTGCGGATTGAGCCGTCCCCAGCACCATTCCCGGCACGGAAAGATGGAACAGACTTACGCCATTAAAAGCTAGAACAGCGACACGTATGGATTGCATCAAGCAGCCTCGGATTGGCCCTGTCTTGGCTAATATCTATCGCACACAGGAAACATGGGCGACCGTTACGTGGGAGCATTTTTGGAGAGTGGATGCTGACGTCGACCTCCTCCCACATCCTCTTGATACGCTGGTCGACTGGCCCGATTATATCGCAATATGTCATTCAGGCCACTGTTAGGATGCAAGGCACCCGGTAAGAATGGTGCTCTCGATGTACCAACAGGATTAATCCCATGAATTTCAGAGCTTTTCCTCTCGCCCTCAGCATCGCTTGCGCTGCAGCTAGCACATCGGCGTTCGCGGATACAAACGTCTCCTCAGCGCCGAACGCAGCCCACAAAGTGGACTTGCAGCAAGTTCGTAACGCAACGGTGAAAATTTCCTATGGCGACACGACCTTCCTGATCGACCCGATGCTTGCAAAAAAAGGAACCTATCCAGGGTTTGAAAATACGTACCGAAGCAACCTCCGTAACCCGATGGTTGATCTAACCGAATCGCCCGCTGATGTAATTGCTGGTGTAGATGCCGTTATCGTCACTCATACGCATCTTGACCACTGGGACGATGCCGCGCAAAAAGCACTGCCTAAAGACATCCCGCTGTTCACGCAGCATGAGGACGATGCGAAGCTGATTCGTTCCCAAGGTTTCAAGAATGTGCGCGTGCTGACTGACGAAGCTGAATTCGGCGGAGTCAAAATCACTAAGGCCGGTGGCCAGCACGGCACAGACGAGATGTATGCCGCGCCCCCCCTCGCAAAACTTCTGGGCGAGGCCATGGGCGTTGTGTTTCAAGCGCCGGGCTACAAAACTCTATACCTTGCCGGTGACACTGTCTGGCGTAAGGAGGTAGACCAGACCATTGAGAAATATCATCCCGAAGTCATCGTACTGAATGCTGGGAAAGCAAAAGTGAATGGGTTCGAGGGCGCAATCATCATGGGTGAGGAGGATGTCCTGCATGCTTCACGGGCCGCAAAAAACGCGAAAATAGTCGCCGTGCACATGGACGCAATTAATCACACTTCCCTATCCCGTGACGCGTTGCGCACCTATGTTCAGAAGCAAGGTATCCAAAATCGCGTAGATATTCCGGAAGACGGCGCTTCACTGGAGTTCTGATTAAAACCATGTTGGGCCGTAGTTGAAACTGGCTTACTTTCCCGCAAGCAGCTCGGCCCTCACGACAACATCACGTTGATAATTTGACTGGAGATCGTTCATGAAACGAGGTCTTGTAGTAGTTGATCTGCAAAACGAATACCTGCCCACTGGCAAACTGCCTTTGACCGGCATTGAAGGGGCTGTCGCGAATGCTATCCGGGTGATCAGCCACGCGCGCGATACAGGTATTCCAGTTTTTCACATACGGCATGAGTCTGATAATGAGGGGGCTCCAATCTTCGTTAAGGGATCCACCGGCGCGGAGATTCAACCAGCTGTAGCCCCTGATGGTCATGAACCCGTGATTGTAAAAAAACACATCAACGCTTTGAGAGAAACTGATCTCAAGGAACAGTTGGATGCCTCAGGTGTACAAGAAATCGTGGTCATAGGGGCAATGAGCCACATGTGCATCGACGCCGTAGTACGCGCTGCAGCGGACATGGGTTATCCGGTTACTGTGCTGCATGATGCCTGCGCCACCTTGGATCTCACATTTCGCGGTGTGAACGTGCCTGCTGCTCATGCGCATGCAACGATGATGGCCGCATTTGAGTTCGGCTATGCCGCTGTTAAATCTGTGGACGAATACCTTTCAGCGTAAATGAAAAATGATCTATTTGTTTGGGGGCCGAGCGGCCCCTTTTTGGAAAGCGGATTAACCGCTCGCCATTTTTTTAACGCAACTTACTGGGCATTGGTCATCGATCTATCTCTTTCCCTTTGAGTGTTGGCGCCGGCGTCGAATTAACCCAGTTGCCGAGATGTCACTGATCCAGTCTGATTCCTCGCGAACCATTGCCTATGCTGGATTTGTGCCGATTGGAGGTAGGTCAGTCTTGCGTCGGCACGTGGGTCAATTCAGCGTTGGCGTCAACAACCAGTTCAAGGCTGGTATCCATACGATACAAAGAAGTACCTACCAATAGTGAGACGGTGCAAAGCAAACACAATCCCGCTAGTAAAGTGACTTTCCACTTAATGGAGACATGTGCGAAACGCATAGATAACCCCCGAGTTCGGGTCATTTTAGTTGGGCCAAATCACCGAGATTTCAATGACTACGCCTTTGATGTTCTGCCTGAATGACAGGCTGCTTAGCTGATACGTTTTTCAGGTCCAAAGTAATCGCAACGCTCTCCCATTAAGTGAAGAGCATCCTGGAGCTCTAGAGCGCGGCCTTTCTCTAGGACGATCTTGGCTAAATACCCGGCTACCCGTGCGGCTCCCAAACTAGCCCCGGCCATGCCCTTCCCGGCATGCTCAGGAGAATTACTCCAGGCTCCAAACAAGCGAGGTCCCAAGCGCGAGAGTTCTTCCCACTTACATCGAGCATCTCCAGTACCGCCAATCACACCAGCGTAGCCAGCTGGATAGCAAGTGACACCTCGGGCCGGACTGGCCGCCACAATAAGCATCTTCTGCTCGTTAGCGTTGTGGACGGCCTCGCGCAAAGGAGCACGGTCAGCCGCTAAACCCAAACTCATGCAGACAATGTGGACTCGCTGATCAGGCGGCTGCGAAACGAACCAATCGAGGGCCAGGCCAACCTGCAAGGCGGTCGTAACTGGCCGTACGTCGAACACTTGAGCATGGATTATTACGACATCTGGACAGCTGTTGCGAATGACCTCGGAGACAATGGTTCCATGTCCGAGGCGATCAGGCACACATGCCTCGACCGCCCCATTGGACCGAAATGCCAGAGAACCTTCGATTTCCGCCAAAGGCCCTCCGCTATCAATCACGCCAATACGAACGATCATCAGTGGACCGTGAACAGTCGCAGGGCTGAGTTGTTTGACATGTTTGCATTGCCTGGCAGCTTTACCTCGCCAACTTTTTCCAATGTAACACCATCATAAATAAGCAAATCGCCACCTGCGCCTCCTATCCAGACATATTTATTATCAGAGGTGATGGCGACCGAGTAGAACGTATGAGGAAGGTTTATTTGCTTTAGAGGCTTCCCACCATTTTCCAGGTCAAAGGATTGGAGCACGTTATAAACAGCATAAGCACGTTTTCTATCTGGACTTGCAGCCATTGAAAAATAAATAGTTTGGGTTGGCTCAACATTGTTCATATGCATTTGCCCTTTTTTCAGATCAAGGGTAAGCAGTCCGGTCTGAAAGGTATCAGGGGAGGCCGGATCCTTATTGCGCAACTTGACGTAATACGGCGCAATCATCAATTGAGAATTATCATATTGATACCAAACATTTAGCATATCTGGAGGGAAATGCTCTTTTTGTGACCATTTCTGGATGGGCAACTCATCGAGTTGTTTTCCAGACTCAGCGTCGAAGACGTACATGTCTTTACCAAGCGCGAATATCTTTTTACCATCTGTCGAGTACATTAACATGGTAACTTGGCGTGGTGCAGGAGCTGTAAATTTCAACGTCAAGGTATCAGCATCGTATAGTGCGATACGTGTAGGCTGGACCTTGAATTCGTTTCGTAGATGTTTTACTGGATTCTGATACACCGCGAGGGTTTTGCCGTCGGGTGAAAGATTCATTCCCCAGGTAGCCCACACTCGTTCATCGGCCTGACTCATGTCCAACCGGAGCACATTTTTCCCCGTAGCCATATCTATCTTGACTACACTTTGACTTCCATTGGCCAGTACGTACACATATTTGGCATCAGGACTTACAGCAGAGACGATCGGCGTAGCGCCACTGTTCTCTACTACAAAATTTTTTACTATCTCCCGTTTATCCATATCAACAATAAAAACTTTATCAGGGTGCGCCACCACAGACAAGAAATCGTTAGCAAAAACAGGGGCAGCAGCGCTAAATCCACCAATGATCGCTAGCACCGCGAAGCATATTGATTTTCTCATTATTATTAACCCTTAGATTCGGGGAAAACGGAATTCAAGTTACGCCAATCCTGAGTGGGATCCGCAGTGTCCTTACCCCAATTCGGATAAGTCGACATCGTGTCCGGGACTTGTGCAGGCCACCAGCAAGGATCGGAGCAAGCGTATAAATCTGCCTCCATCGGCTGACACAGATTGGAAACGCCACCAAACCCATCAATTTCCCAGCCCGGGTCAAAAGAAGTTGAGCAACCTACCAGGGCGTTCATTGCCACAACTTCTTCTTCGCGGCCTTCGGCGTGGGCTTCGACAAAAGCCTTGGCCTTAGCGTTGGCAGGGGTCAGATGTTTCATACTTTGGCGCTCCTGGGTTCAATATGATTACGGAAAAAGCTAGGATTATTTTTCATGATTCGTACGTACGATTCGATTCCGAAATCAACCCAGTCGCGCAGTAAATCGCAGTAATGGTATACAGGAGCAAACGGATCACCTTGTTTCGCATAAGATTCGTGATAGCATCCACCCGCACAAATCGAGCGAATCCGGCAAGTTTTACAGCCGAAACTACTGCGATCTTGGGCACCCTCGATAAAGGCAGCCAACTTGGGTACATCAATGCCACGATCCACATTGCCGTAAGTCGGTTGATCAGATCCAACGAAGCGATGGCACAAATGGAGATCGCCATCTTTATCGACAGCCAGCAACCCTAGACCGGCACCGCAAGGCACTACTTTTTTAGTGCCCTGAGCAATATCTGTTAATAACTGGTGCATATTCGAAAAGCCGATATTCTCGCCACGGCACGCCGCCTCGACATAGCGCTGCCCCAGTGTTTTCATATCGTTAAAAACTTGCTTTAACGCATCGTTATCCAAGTTGAAAGATGCGATAGGCCCCGAAGTGGCCGGACCAAATCCGACTTCAGCAAAACCCAGATCATTTTTCAGGTGGTTATGAATACCGAGTACGTCTGTGACGCCGCGGGTAAGCGTCACTCGGACACCGACAGCGCGCGCGGTATAACGCGAGAGCAACATCCGCACCTTGCGCGCCACCACGTCATAGGTGCCATTGCCACCCACCGTAATGCGGTTCGCATCATGCATTGCTTTCGGACCATCCATGGATACCGTCAGGCCAAAGCGGTGCTCGTTGAGCCAATCCACCATGGGCTCCGTTAAAAGCGTGCCATTGGTTGTCAACGAAAAATCAATCTTCTTTCCTTCTTCCGCCGCTCGGGCTTCGGCATAAGGAACCATTTCGCGAATTAGCGGATAGTTAGAAAGCGGCTCGCCTCCAAAAAAAACGAGGTTGACCTGATCCCTGTTTTTCGCTTGTTTAAGCAACATTTCAAACGAAGCCTTGGCTACATCGAAGCTCATCTTCACGCCTTTTGAGGGGGTCGTAAGGTCTTCCTTGTAACAATAGGTGCAGGACAGGTTGCAGCCCGTGTTCACGTTCAAAACAATTGTAGAAAGCGGGATCTCTTCAACTTTAGCAATAGCACGAGGCTTTTCAGGGATACCCAGCTCCCGCAAAATATCCAAATCGATAAAACTATTGATGCATTCCGCAAGACTGTCAGGAGAATGCCGCACGCCTAGTTCGGCGCGTATGATTTCACTGTCGACGTGATCAAAGCGAGTGAACAGCTCGTATACATCGCGACTAACCCCATCTAGCTCGAAAAGGCTGCTACTGGGAACATGCATCATCATGGCATGACCATCTACATCAATCTGATGCGCGTTATGCCGAATTAGAGTAAGTGCTTTCATGGGAGCCTCAACGTATAGGAGTGTCAACGAAGCGTTGAACGGTGACATAGAGGTGCGCCTCACCCGGGAGAGGTTTGCCGTTATCGTCAACTGTAGCGATCACCTTGAGATTGCCGAGGTTGTTGGTAGACATCGGCCGCTCCGGATTAAGGCCGGCGTCCGCAGGAGTAAACCGGCCGTTTTGCTCGATAGAGCCGGCATACTTAACGTCCTGCATCTTCGCGGCGCCTTCGTCCCAGTTGTCTACTGTCCACGACGCGTCAAACGCACCGACACGGATGTCATCCTTCGTCCCCGGTTTCCGGTCCGCTCCATTCAGAAATCCTATTGCTTCAAACTGCGCGGGCACTTTCGAGATAGGACCGCCATTACCGCCAACCCTGGCGATAGTCAGCTCAGGCTCAACGCGAACCTGGTCAAGCTTGGAAAAAACCACCAACGGTGCACTTGCCTTACCAACGCTGACTTTCACAGCGCCCAACGCTTTGCCTGCGGAAAGCTTCATCACGACTTTGGTATCAGTCTGAGAGATAACGGTTCCAGTGACGCCTTTCGGGAGGTTCGGCTTACCCGATAAGCCCACACCGACAAGCGTGATCTCACTTTCAACGCCGGTGCGCAGATAAGACGGACTGACAGCAAGAATCCGAGGCTGGGTATCAACCGGAGAAGCTACAAGACGTCCGCCAATGACCTCATTTGATTTTTCGAACCAGCGACCCGTAAGCGACCCGTCCGCGTTCAGAGCAAATACCTGACGAATCTCCTGCTTACCGTCGCTTAACGTAGCGCGCCATTCGCCCTCGCCCAGCAGCACTCCCCGCCCTTGATAGGTCGTAGATCCGCCTTTGTCATCAAGGGTCATGGAAACATCATAGCCTTCCTGCCCGGCCCTCAATGACAGCGATCCAGAGTAGTCGCCGCGTCCTGGCTGTTGGCCTGTAACAATCCAACTCTCGCCCAATTTGACCGTAGTCGCTTTTGGCGCTTGACCCAGTGGAAAGGTTTTTGTCAGGAATGGCAGGACTTCCCCGTTGACATAGGCCCACCAATCTCTATCGCGCGCCAGCGCCTGAAGCTCCAGCGTCGGGAATTGACCAAGGTGGAAATTAAGTAATTTTTCCCAGTCTTCACCGGTTCGCCGCTGCAATGCGACGCGGGCATAGGAGTGACACCTGGAGCACGTTTCGGTCATCATTTGATTAGGCGCCACATCTACCGCTACAGGTTCCTTCTCCAGGATGTATCGACGCCCCTCCGTTTCCTTCACGCTCAGCCCACGAGTCTGGGCTAGATATCTCACTACCGCCGTACGGTCGTCTTGACTCAACGGCACATGGTGGTTGCGCATCATCCGAACTACAGTCATATCCCAGGCTTCAGGCGTTTTACGTACGGCATCTATGCGCTCAAAGCTACCGTCTGCTGAAATGTGACAAGCGGCGCACATGGTATTTAAGACCTGTTCCCCCGTCTGAGCTTCTGCGAGTGGGACGATAGCGAGCGCCAAGACCGTACTACATGAGATAAATGCGAGTCGGTGGAGTGGTTTCATCGGTCAGAATTCCTCTGGCTCTTCACAAGGGTCAAAGCCCGTGCTGGCTATTTTTATGATGTTGACTTTGATTTTTGTTGTTGTGGCCCTGAGAAGCTTAGCTTGCGGGCGCCTTGCCGTTTAAATACACAATTCGTGCCATCAGATATAACCCCATGATTTAACCAGAAAATCATGCAGCAATTAAAATCAGTATCAACTTGAGTGATCCATTTCGGAACACAGTGTTCAACTCTTCTGAAAATCGGAACACAGCGCAATGCATAGGCAGATAAGTGCGGCTTGCGCGACACTCAAACGCTGTTGACTCGACGGGTGTGCACGTGACGATAAATCCGGTGGCCGGTCTATTCGAACCCAAGCGGGCCGTAATTGAAGGTAGAGGTGGGGTCAAAGTCAGGAGGTAAAAATACAAACGCTTATTCAATAGTTGCCAATGTTTTTTTTCAAAAAAGCTGACCCTTTATTTGAGCGCATAATTATTGCTCAACCAGCAATAACTTGGCGTTCTACTTCAGCTTTCCTGTAGCCTTTATCTATTCAAGCCGAAGCTTACCATAAATAGTGCCGCGCGCAATGCCCAGTTGCTGGGCAGTAGCTTTCACATTGCCCCGATTGGCATCCAACGCATCTTGAATTTTCTTTCTTTCGAATTCTTTTAATGATTTTTCACTTCGCTTCCAGGCAGGCTGCGCTAAGCCGGGAAAGTGTTCCGAAAGGATCACCAGTCCCTCGCCAGCCAGCGCTACGGCCAAACGAATAGCTTGCTCCAACTGTCTGATATTCCCACGCCACTCCTGCTGCTTGATAAGCTCCAAGGCCTCCGGGTGTAATGAGCCTCCTTGGTAGCGCTGAGTCAGCTTGAAGATAATACTATCTATATCCTGCCGCTCACGCAGTGCTGGTATGTGGATTTGTACGCCATTGAGGCGGTAAAACAGGTCCTCTCTGAAGCGATGCTCGTGGATATATTTTTCGATGTCGCAGTGAGTTGCGCTAACTACCCTGACGTCCACAGGATGGCGCTGTGAACTTCCGAGACGGGTGACCTCCCTTTCCTGCAATACCCGAAGCAAGCGAGTCTGAAGATTGAACGGCATGTCACCAATTTCATCAAGCAACAATGTTCCACCATTTGCTTCCTCTATACGCCCCTTGGTCCCTCCTCGACGTGCGCCGGTAAACGTTCCTTCAACATAACCAAACAACTCCGATTCAATTAAATTCTCGGGAATTGCGGAGCAGTTAATGGCTATGAACGGCGCCTCAGGATTCAGGGAATCATGGAGTGCCCGAGCGAAAACCTCTTTCCCAGTGCCCGTTTCTCCCTGCAGCAGAATAGGAATGCTGGCTGCGAAGGCCTTCGATGCCATACTAAATTGCTGGTTGAGTGCAGGATCAAGCCCAATTCCATGGGCGGGAATACGCACACGACTCGGCGTTTGGGAGTAACCAGGCGACAACAAGGATTGGGCATATACCGAAGAACCGTCATTCAGGGCTATCAGACATGGCGCGTTTACAAAAATTGATTGAGGGCCACGCTCAAAAAAGTTATCCCAGTTTAATGAAGATTCGGCAATCGCTGAGGCATCAATGCCAAGTATTTTTTTCGCCACTTTATTGGCAGCACAAAATGTTCCGTTCTGATCAAAAGCCACCAATCCCTGAAATGGAGTTCCGATCAACCTGGCATCGAATTGTAGTGCAACGATCTGGCAATCTATCAAGTCCGAATACAGCCTGCTTTCAATAGCCATCGCCGCAATTTTCAGCTGCTCCAAAACCGCAGATGCATTCCGCTGGCCAATTCCAGTGATGTCAATCGCACCAACCAGCTCCCCTCGCACACCGAAAACAGGCACCGATACACAGAAAAAATTTTCAAACTCTTTTAGATAGTGCATGCCTCCGCAAACAATAAAGGGTTGCTGTTCATGAAGTGTGCAACTGGGAGCAGTTGTTCCGATATCCACTTCATTGACACGTTTTCCAACTTTTAGCGAGTCCACCATATCTGGCGCGGAGGCGTGTTTGGCATACACGATGACACCCTCGGGGTTGACACAAAATAGTGCCCACTCCTGCCCTCCGAATATGCCCCATAACCTGTCGAGCTCAGGCTGAGCGCTGGCCGCCAGACGTGAATCCAGGCTACTC
This sequence comes from Pseudomonas sp. LBUM1658, assembly GCF_059716055.1. Classification (NCBI taxonomy): domain Bacteria; kingdom Pseudomonadati; phylum Pseudomonadota; class Gammaproteobacteria; order Pseudomonadales; family Pseudomonadaceae; genus Pseudomonas; species Pseudomonas sp. LBUM1658. The sequence goes on along the minus strand of NZ_CP166798.1, from coordinate 2,762,818 downwards.
AATTCGTGGGCGCGCCAGCGTCCGGTTAAACGCTTATCCCAAGGTGATAGACCTGCCTTCCTGGACCGTTCCCAAGAACTGGCTACGGCCGGGGGCAACAGATCAGCTGGCAGAGCATGCCCATCCAGAAAGCGACGCCGAACCTCATCGAGGCCATGCATATCTCTAATATTCATGTGGAGACCATTCGTAATTTTTCACAACACCCTGATGAGGTTTTATCACCAATGACAGCGATATATATATAATTACATCGCATAAAAAAGCGCCTGTTAAGAACAAGCGATTTTTTAACTCGCAACCACCGTCCCGGCTATGCCCTACTCCATCATTTATAGGACGTAAGGGGTGGCTTCGTCCTTGATGGTTAGCCATTGCCACTGAGTAAACTCCTCCCAGTTCGCCGCCCCTCCCACGCTCGTTCCATTTCCAGACGCGCCCCAACCACCGAACGGATTCACTACTTCGTCATTCACTGTCTGGTCATTAATGTGCAGCATTCCGGTGTAAAGCCTGTCACCGATTTTCAGTGCCCGTCCGACATTCGAACTGATGATTCCTGCTGCCAGGCCGTACTCCGTATCGTTAGCAAGCCTTACTGCATCTTCATCAGAGTCGAAGGGCACAACGACAGCCACCGGCCCAAATATCTCTTCACGGAAGGCGGGGTTATCCGGCGTTACATCACTGAGGATCGTCGGCTGGAAAAATAGCTCCTCGTAGCGGCCACCCGCTTCGAGTTTCGCACCCGCTTGCTGGGCCAGGTGAACGATTTGAGCTACCTGGTCACGTTGATGCGCATTGATGAGGGGCCCTAAAGAAACTTTTGTGGTCGCGGGGTTCCCCACTGTAAGTTCGCCAACCTTGGCTATCAGTGCGGCCAGGAATGCGGGATAGATATTACGCTGAACCAGAATTCGGCCGGTGGCCATACAGATTTGACCTTGGTGCAGGAATGTTCCCCAGATAGCGTTGGCAACTGCGAGATCTACGTTGGCATCGTCCAAGACAATCAATGAGTTCTTGCCGCCTAATTCGAGCGACACCTTTTTCAAATTGCGGCCTGCAGCTTCACCGACCTTTCGACCTGCCGCGGTTGATCCGGTGAACTGAATCATTGCCACGTCAGGTGAATCAACCAACGCTGCACCCGCTTCGCCAGCGCCAGGCAGGATGTGTAAAACCCCTTTTGGAAGCCCTGCAAGTTCAAACAAACGGCCAATGATCAATCCGCCGCAAACTGCAGTACGGGGATCAGGTTTCAGCAATACGCTGTTGCCGGTGGCCAAAGCAGGCGCGACCGAGCGCATGGCAAGGTAGAGGGGGAAGTTGAAGGGCGAAATGACACCGACGACACCCAATGGCCGGCGCCTGGCAAGACTGAGGCGCCCCGCTCCCGGCGCATTCGGCAAAACATCGCCTTGGCTCTTTCCTGGCATCATAGCACTCTCATGCAACGCTTTGATTGTTACACGGGTTTCAAACCCCGCTTTCAAATGCGTCGAACCACTTTCTTTAACCAACCATTCGACAATCTCGCCGAAATGTAACTCGGCGATTTCAGCCGCTTTACGCATAATTGAAGCTCGTTCCTCAAAGGAGGTTTCAAACCAATTTGCTTGTACGTTTCGAGCAGTACGGGCAGCACTTGAAACCGCTGCAACATTAGCCATACCTATATATCCCAGCGACGCCCCTGTTGCGGGTTCTATAACCGGGTTTACATCGGGATAAATATTTTTCCAGGTACCGTCAAAAATACAATTTTTCCATAGTTCTTCTGGCAGAAATTTTGAGACTTCAATCATGACGTTACCTATATCAGTTATTCTTGGGGTGGCATCGTTTTCTGTAACTCCCTGCGTAGCAGCATAAGACGTGCCAATTTGATTTCATGAGCGCATCGCGGACAATCTGTTTAATAATTGAACACGACCAAAAAACGTGTTTCACAATTGAACACTATTGAGCACGGTTTATGGTTGTCCTACTAAGAAACAATGAGCCGATGAGTATTTATCGAGCGGAATAAAATGACGGGCAAATACCAGATCACACAGATTCGAATCAGCAACGCACCTGACAAATCAGACAGGCTTGTATCCTTGTGCCAGCAACCAGCTTCGAACCATACGCCCCTGCTCTACCGTCAAGCCCGCCAGCACTCGCTCGGGGGACTCGATGCGGAGCCGTCTTAACAAAGGCGCGAGCTCAACTCCCTGTACATGCCAGGCGCCCAATGGTTGATCAGCTGTGATCACCACATCTGCCTCAACTATGAAACCGTCGTGCAGCACAGGCGCCCTCACTATCCTCAATGCGCTGAAGTCCGCTTCGGGGTGAGCGACTTCGGCGTCCGGCCATTGTCGGCGCTCAAGCCAGAACGCCTGCTCGCGCCAACGCTGTTCATCGATGTAGAAATCCCGACCGATCCTCGCGAACCGAAAAAACAAATGCTCTACTCGCCGCTGGTGAAACCGTCGGGCCAATGCCGCTCGCTCAGGTTTAAGCAGCAACGTATTGATCACTGCCGGCGCCTGCAACGCTGACGACAACGATTGAAACATTCCATTGCCCGACAGCGGATCCACCGCCATCGCAGCGTCACCGATTCGAATCCAATGATTGCCGCACACCTGCGTGTTCAAAATTGCGGTACTGCTACGCGCATGCAATTGCACATCGGTTTGCGGCTTCGGACCAAAAAACGCTTGCGCCGTAGTAGAATCACGACGCCGCTGAAGACAATGCTCGAGCAAATGCTGCTTGCCAGGCAGCTGGGCGCTGGCGACATCCACCGTCCACTGCCAGTAACACTGGCCATCCGCCCGCCTGGCCATCCATACCCATCCATCTTCCAGGCTTTCCACTGCGCTGGCTGTAGCGCCCGGCTGGCCTTGCCAACGATTCAGCAGGCTGACCGTCTCCGGCCCGCGCACGCTTTTACCAAGAGATGGCGCCTGACGTCCACGTGCCTCCACCAGGAAATCCACGTGCAATGGTTCACGTCCTTCGATGTCCACCTGGTGCCCGGTCGCTGAAGTTTGAACGCTGAGCACACGCCCCTCGATCAACTCGACTCCGGCCAGGCGCAAGTCCTCCCGCAACCCTTTGTCGAAGGTCGGGCGGTCCAATAAAAATTCAATATTTTGCGCGTGCCGTTGCCCGTTCCAATCCACCTGTCGCTGAGACGGCAATGCCGCATCCGCCAAAGCATGATGCAGCCCTACACCGCGCAAAGCCTCAAGCACACGTACCGATACGCCCTCCAATGCTGCAAATCGGCGCCACTCGCTGACCAGCGAAACTGGATAACCGAGCCGTCGCAGCCCCAAGGCCGCCGTCGCACCTGCGGGCCCTGCACCCAGTATCAAGATTTTGATCCGAGTCATCGGGAAACAGCCTCGCTTTGCATCTGGCTCAAGACACACCACCGAGGGCCGAGAAGCGTCAAGTAAACTCGCGGTTTACACAACATACGGCACCATTTTCGATATGAGCACGCCATCCAGCAGTTCGAAACATAGATCTGCGTTGGCCAGGGTGGAAGGGCGATGACTGATCAGGATGCGCGTACGCCCGGAAAAAAGTCGATCAATGGCTTCAATGACCTCACGCTCGGTGGCTTCGTCCACCGCAGACGTCGCTTCGTCCAGCACCAGGATCTGCGGGTCCTGCAGCAGCGCACGAGCAATGGCAATGCGTTGTTTTTGTCCACCGGAGAGCTGTTGACCGCGCTCACCCAAGGGGGTGTCCAGGCCTTCGGGCAGCGAGGCGATCAGGCTCTCGAGCTGCGCCAGTCGCGCCACTGCGATTATGGCTTCACGGCTCGCGTCTGGCACAGCGTAGGCGAGATTGTCAGCGAGGCTGCCGCGAAACAAAACAATATCCTGGCTGACCACGGCAATCTGCCGCCGCAGTTGAAACAGGTCTAGCTCTCGTAGATCAACCTCGCCCAGCAATACTCGTCCCGTCTGTGGATCATGATGCCGTTGCAGCAGATCGATCAAAGTCGATTTGCCTGCGCCGGAGCCACCGCTCAATGCGATTTTCAATCCGTAAGGAATGCGTGCATTGATGCCGCACAGGGTACTCGGACGATCGGGGTGACTGAAGTGCACGCAGTCGAAACGCAATTCACCGTGGGCTGGTATCGATTTCGGTATGGCCGGGCTGACTACTTTAGGCTCTTCACCGCGCAGCTCCATCACGCGTCCGAGGCTGACCGTCATTCGCTGAACTGCGACATAGAGTCCAAGCAAGCTCTGAACCGGCCCTACTGCCATCCCCAGGTAAGTGGAAAATGCAATCAGCGCGCCAAGTTGCCAGGTCCCCTGCACAACCCAATAGCCACCTACGAGGAAGGCGCAGGCGCGCGCCAGCGACGTAAGCGTGCCAGGTATGGCCTGAGTGAAAAACTCTGTAATTTGCAGGCGCAATAACTGGCTCATGTAACCCTGCCCCAGCGTCTCAAGTCGACGAGATTCCCTCCGCTGCTGACCGGCCGCCTGGATGAACTTCATCACTGGCAACGTCTCAACCATAAAAGACGACACGTCCGCAGAGCGCTCGCGCAGCTGTCGTACATCGCGCTCGACTTTTCGCCGCATCCAGCGCAACCAGAGTATGTCGAGAGGAATCAATACCAATATAAGCAATGAGAGCTTCCAGGACAGCGCCAATAAAATCGCCACAGCACAGACCAGTCCGAGCACGCTCGACACTGCTGAAAATAATGAGTCGACGGCGAAGCGCTGAATCTCGGCGACATCACCGTCGAGCCGCGACATTAAATCACCGATGCGTCGCTGCCCGTAAAAGCTCGGAGACAAGGTCTGTAGATGCCGATAAAGATCGTCGCGCAGCGAGAAGAGAATGCGCCCCGACAAGCGTGTGTGCAGGTACCGGTTGATCCCCGAAAGCGCCGTTCCAAGCAGGCCGGCAACGATCATCAGGCCGGCAATCAACACCAGTGTTGGAAAGTCACGCGCCAGCAAACCATCATCAATGAGCAGTTTGGTCAACCATGGCTGTAGCAGCACCAAAAGCGAGGCGCAGATCGACAAGCCGAGTAGCCCGGCGATCGCCAGCCGATGCGGACGCACGAAGCTATATAGCCAACGCAACGCTGCTAGCAACGACCCTGGGTCTTGATTGTTAATCAGCAGTACCATCAGGCGCGGCATCAAACGGCTTCGCATCGCATAACAACGAGAGCGGTTTTTTTGAACATGGTAAAAAGCTCCACGCTAAATTGCCTATAAAATCCGCACATTCGTGTTCGGTGAGTATCACGATGCATGCAATTTTTGCTCCAGCCTGGAATTATCATCGTTTCTATTCCGCTTTTATCCTTCCAGCCCCGCTAAAAAATGACCCTAAAGAACGCCAAACGAGTCTACGGTCCCAACCTCAAAAAAACCTCAAGCGACGTTTGAGTGGGCACGACGCATGCTTGAGTAATTGGGACTGTTCGTCACAACCGATATCGCCGTTGAATTGATGGGGTCGAATCCAGTTGTACCGATGCATCAAGAAATGGCTGATATCGCGTTGGGCTTCTTGGGCAGTTCTGTAACCCAGAGTCGGTATCCATTCAGTTTTCAAGCTGCGGAACACGCGCTCCATCGGCGCGTTGTCCCAGCAATTCCCTCGACGACTCATGCTCTGACGCATGCGATAACGCCACAGCCGCTGGCGAAATAAACGACTCGCATACTGCGACCCTTGATCCGAGTGAAACAGCAGGCCCTGAGGCCTTCCACGTTGTTCGTAGGCCATATCCAGCGTCTTGATAACCAGCTCGGCGTCCGGCTTTTCCGACAACGCCCAGCCCACCACCCGACGCGCACAAAGATCCAGCACGACAGCCAGGTAATGCCATTTCCCCTGGGCCCAGATGTAAGTGATGTCGCCGCACCACACCTGGTTGGGTGCCGGGACATCGAACTCCCGATTCAAGATGTTCGGGATATCCAACCGTTCAACCGTTGCTCGTTTATAGGCATGAGAACCTGGCTGTTTGCTGACGAGGTCAAGCTCACGCATCAAGCTGCGCACTTTGAACCGACCGAGTTGCTCACCATCGTCACGCATCAACGAGAGAATGCTACGGCTGCCGGCAGCACTGCGACTTTGTGAAAACAACTCACTCACCCGGCTGCGCAACCGAAGCCGTTCAACATCCGGAGTCCGACGTCTGAGACGGTGGGCGTAGTAACTTGAGCGGTTGATTTCAAACACTTTGCACAGCCAATCAATCGGCTCATGGACGCTCAGCTGATTGATCAGCGCGTACGCTCGTGATCTTCCGACATCAAGAGCGCGGTAGCCTTTTTTAATATCGATTTTTCCCGCTCAAGGCGGGCGATCCGAGCTTCCAGCTCCTGGATTTTCTGCTGTTCCGGGGTCAGCGCTTTGCTCTGCGGGGTAACGCCTTTGCGCTCCTGCTGAACCTGGTCGACCCAACGACGTAGTGCCGACTCGCCGACGCCGAGTGAACGGCTGGCTTCGATGTAGCTGTAGTTTTGCTTGAGCACGAGGTCGGCAGCCTCGCGTTTGAATTCAGCAGAAAAGGAACGGCATTGTTTGGTCATTTGACACCTCGATCTGGCGAGCATTCTCGCCTAAATGGGTGTCCGGTTTCATTAGACCACTACAGAAAGACTCTAAAGTGTAGCGTTTGAGGCGACGTGAAGTTACATCCTGCGCGGAAAGGCTTCTCTAGCGACGGATGGTCGGTAAACCAACCCTCCCGAGCATGCCCTCAAGATAGGTCACTCCTCAAAGACCTGGCGCAGTCGTCCTTTGCGGTGGGCCTCTCTCATCGAATTACGACTGTTCAACAACCCCTTCCAATTCCCTGTCACTCCAGATAACGATGGGTCAGCACAAGTCGGTTTATCTTGCGCCAGAAACGCGTCCGCCCAAGCGACTGCTTCGGCATACCAACGGAAAATGCCAGTCTAAGACCTGGTACCAATCTTCCTGAAAAAAAAATCCATAATCGACGACAGGTAACGCTGTCTCGCCCCCTAATTTGGCGCTAGTCATGCCAACGAATAATGGAACGCTTCGGGTTGCACCCTCTTCGCGGGCAAGCCACGCTCCCACAAATGATCCCGTTCCCCTGTGGGAGCGTGGCTTGCCCGCGATAGCGATCTGCCAGCCAAGAAATATTTCAAGGGCATCGAACGTATCAAATCCGATTCCGTGGCACTGGCCGGAGTGGTGTTCGGCCTGGGGCTGGCCGGCACCGGTGTCGCTTTCATCCTTTATTACTTCATCGTCCATTGGCGGGGCGCCCTCGCCGCCTAATGGCGTGACCTATATCCCGCCGGTCATCGCGTTGTTGGTCGGCTGTTTGCTCGCCAGTGAACCGCTGAGATCACTGGACATACTGGCCATGGCAGGCGTCTATATCCTAATCGGGCAAGAAAAATGTGCTCGCCGCGGCTCCGCCCGCGACGAGGTTGAACTCATGACACCTCTGGTCAGGAAGACAGAACGCCGACAGTTACTTATGATGCAGATCATCTATAAACCGTTCGAAACCCTCTGAGCCACTGATGCCTCGAGTCTCCCGCAAGCAAGCCGAACTCAACCGCGAAATCATCGCCGAGGCTGCGACGCGCCTGTTCCGCGAACATGGCCTGCATGGCATCAGCGTGGCCGATGTGATGGGTGCGGCCGGACTGACCCATGGCGGTTTTTACGGTCACTTCGACTCCAAGGAAGCCTTGGCGAATGAGGCCTGTGGCCGCGCGTTCGAACAATCGGCGCAGCGTTGGCAGGACAAGATCGAGCAAAGCGCCGACAAAGCTGCGGCGCGCCAGGCCATCGTCGACCCCTACCTGTCAGCCGCCAATCGCGATAATCCCGCAGAAAGCTGTCCGGTGGCGGCCTTCGCCGGGGACATGTGCCACGAAGCCAACGAAAGCGGGCTGCATCAAACCTATACCCAAGGCCTGGAAACACTGCTGCAAACTTTCGCCCCACTGATGGAAACCGCCAACCCCGACACCAACCGACAAGCCGCGCTGGCGCAGTACTCGCTGATGGTCGGCGCCTTGACCCTGGCGCGCGCCACTCGTGGCGAGTCGTTGTCCGATGAAATCCTCGACGCGGCCCGGGCGTTTCTCGCAGCGCAGCATTGACGTGATGCCCACCGGCGACCGCGTGCAGGTGCGTACAACCGATCAATCGCAGGTGTACGCGGTCGGCGTAGATACCCTCTTAACCCACACCGCCCGCGCCAGCTACCATTGTCAATCATCTGTGGAACCAGCAGTCTTGAGTCTTTTTTTAGCGATCTCCCAAGGATGAGCTAAATACTAATTACAACTTCGGCAAATCCACCGATTGAAATCCACAGGAGCGCAGCATGCCCGTCACCGTTCTGGTACTGGTTGAAACCATTAACGACTACCTGCCGATCCTCGAACACAGCGGTTTTCACCTGATTCTTGCGCCTACGCCGGCCGAGCGAGCCCAGGCCATCCTCACCCACGCCAGCCAGATCAAGGCCGTACTGACCCGCGGCCCGCTAGGTTTGACCACCGAAGAAATCGCCGCCCTGCCGCATCTGGAAATCATCTGCGTGATCGGTGCCGGCTATGAACACGTCGACCTGCAGGCTGCCAGCAATCGCGGTATCCGCGTAACCAACGGCGCCGGGATGAATGCTTCGTCGGTGGCCGACCATGCCATGGCACTGCTGCTGTCCCTGGTACGCGACATTCCCCGGGCAGATGCCGCGGTCCGGCGCGGTGAGTGGCCGAAAATCATGCGCCCTTCCCTTGCCGGCAAACGCCTGGGCATTCTCGGCCTCGGTGCCGTCGGCATGGCCATCGCCAAACGCGCGGCGAACGGCTTCGACATGACGGTGAGTTACCACAATCGTCAGCTACGCAGTGACGTACCCTATAGCTTTTGTTCCACTCCCACCGTGCTGGCCCGCGCCTCTGACTTTCTGATCATCGCCACTCCCGGCGGTCTCGGCACGCACCACCTGATCAACAGGCAGGTGCTGGACGCTCTGGGGCCCAACGGTTTTATCGTCAACATCGCCCGAGCCAGCGTGATAGTCACCGCCGAGCTGATCTCGGCGCTGGAACAGCGACGGATCGCCGGTGCCGCCCTGGATGTATTCGATGCCGAGCCGCAGGTGCCGCAAACGCTCAAGGTATTAAGCAACGTAATCCTCACTCCCCATGTCGCCGGGCTGTCTCCGGAAGCGACCCAGGCCACCGTGGAACTGGTGGGTGAAAACCTCCTGGCGTATTTCTCCGGGCGCCCATTATTGACCCCTATCGACTTGCCGCCAGCGAAATGACCGTGGCCCGAGGGCATTCAAACGCTTGTATCAAAAGCAATGATTGCCCGGCAACACGCTCACCTATAACGGCTTGCCGCGGTTGTGGGCCCCGGGCGGGCACATTAGATTAGACAATAATGTCGGGCCTCCAAAATAAGCAGAAGGGATAAGCATGGCGCTTACTGATCAGTCCACCGATGTCCGCTCCGGCGAAGAACTCGATATCAACCTCATCGACCCGTACCTCAAGGCGCATATTCCCGGCCTGAGCGGGACGCCACGGATCAGCCAGTTTCCGGGCGGCGCTTCGAATCTGACCTACCTGCTGGAATACCCCGGGCAGGAGTTCGTCCTGCGTCGGCCGCCGTTCGGCCACAAGGCCAAATCCGCACACGATATGGGCCGCGAGTACCGCATTCTCAATCAGCTCAAGGACGGCTTCCCGTACTGCCCGAAAGCCTATGTGCATTGCACCGACGAAGCGGTGATCGGCGCCGAGTTCTATGTGATGGAGCGGGTCAAGGGCATCATCCTGCGCTCCGACCTGCCGCCGGAACTGGGCCTCGATGCGCAGAAGACCGAAGCGCTGTGCAAGAGCTTCATCGACAAGTTCGTTGAACTGCATCAGGTCGACTACAAGGCCTATGGCCTGGCCGACCTCGGTAAACCCGAAGGATATGTGGCGCGGCAGATTCGTGGCTGGAGCGACCGTTATGAAAAAGCCCTGACCCCGGATGCGCCGAAGTGGGAAGCGGTCAAGGCCTGGCTCAACGACAAGATGCCCGCCGACCATCCGACTTCGAGCATCGTGCACAACGACTATCGTTTCGACAATGTGATCCTCGACCCGAACAACCCGATGCAGATCATCGGTGTGCTGGACTGGGAACTGACCACCCTCGGCGATCCGCTGATGGACCTGGGCAACACCCTCGCCTACTGGATCGAAGCCGCCGACCCGGCACCGGTGCAACTGATGCGCCGCCAGCCGAGCCATGCGCCCGGCATGTTGACTCGCCGCCAGTTCGTCGATTACTACGCCGAACGCGCAGGCATCCAGATCGACAACTTCGATTTCTACTACACCTACGGGCTGTTCCGCCTGGCCGGTATCGTGCAGCAAATCTACTACCGCTTCTTCCATGGCCAGACCCAGGACAAACGCTTCGCGCAGTTCATTCAGATGAACAAACTGCTGGAGCAGATGAGCCTGCAAGTCATCCACAAATCCAGCCTCTGACTGCGCGTCCTCGCGCCTGGCATACAACAAGGAAAAACCATGTCCAAGACTCAGTTGTTCGACCTCGACGGCAAGATCGCTTTCGTTTCCGGCGCCAGCCGCGGTATCGGCGAAGCCATCGCCAAACTGCTGGCCCAGCAAGGCGCCCACGTGATCGTCTCGAGCCGCAAACTCGACGGTTGCCAGCATGTGGCCGATGCGATCATCGCCGATGGTGGCAAAGCCACGGCCGTTGCTTGCCACATCGGTGAAATGGAACAGATCAGCCAGGTCTTCGCCGGGATTCGCGAGCAATTCGGGCGCCTGGATATCCTGGTCAACAACGCCGCGACCAACCCGCAGTTCTGCAATGTGCTGGATACCGACCTCAGCGCATTCCAGAAAACCGTCGACGTGAACATCCGCGGCTACTTCTTCATGTCGGTGGAAGCCGGCAAGCTGATGCGCGAAAACGGTGGCGGCAGCATCATCAACGTCGCCTCGATCAACGGCATCTCGCCGGGCATCTTCCAGGGCATCTACTCGATGACCAAGGCCGCGGTGATCAACATGACCAAGGTCTTCGCCAAGGAATGCGCGGAGTACGGCATCCGCTGCAACGCCTTGCTACCGGGCCTGACCGACACCAAGTTCGCTTCGGCGCTGGTGAAGAACGACGCGATTCTCAATACCGCCCTGCAGCAGATTCCGCTCAAGCGAGTGGCTGCGCCGAGTGAAATGGCGGGCGCGGTGTTGTATCTGGCCAGTGAGGCATCGAGCTATACCACTGGGGTTTCGCTGAATGTGGATGGTGGGTTTTTGTCCTGATTGAAGCGGGTTTGGGGTGAACAAGAGGCAGCCTTCGGGCTGCCTTTTTGTTTGGGTTGGATGCATATCCATTGGTGTATCCAGATACCTGTGTGAGCTGGCTTGCCCCAATGCCAGTCAGTTAACGGAAATCTATCGACTGGTGATTAATTGTGGCGAGGGCGCTTGCTCCCGCTGGCCGGTCCGCGCTCGGGCGCAGCAGTCGTAAAACCGGCAGACACGTTCCAACTGACAAACCGCGGTGGATGGTATTGGGACCGCCCGACGAAAGCCAAGATCAAAAGATCGCAGCCTTCGGCAGCTCCTACAGGGGGCCACACCAACCAAATGAATATTTATTCCATCTATTGAATATTACGAATTTTTATTCCATTAATAGTCCTCCCGAAAACAATAATCCAAAAGGACCCCACCATGCGCGAACTCGGAATCGGCTTGATCGGCACAGGCTTCATGGGCCGCGCCCACGCCCTGGCCTTTCGCAACGTCAGTGCGGTATTCGAACTGCCCATGCACCTGCGTCTAGCCGCCCTGGCCGACGCCGACAGCCAGCGCGCCGAGCACTGCGCCAAGGCCTGGGGCTTTGAAAAAGCCCATGGCGACTGGCAACGACTGATCGACGATCCAAAGGTCAACGTCGTCGCCATCACCACGCCCAACCACCTGCACTACCCCATGGCCATGGCCGCCCTGGCCGCGGGAAAATCCGTGTATTGCGAAAAGCCTCTGGCGGTCAGCCTCGAACAGGCCGACCAGATGCGTCGCGCCGCCAAGGCCGCCGGCGTGGTGACGCGGGTCGGTTACAACTATCAGCACAACCCGATCATTGGCCTGGCCCGTGAACTGATTCAGAGCGGCGAGCTCGGCGAGATCATCAGTTTTCAGGGCGAGTTCAGCGAAGACTTCATGGCTGACCCACAGTCGCCATGGTCGTGGCGTTGCGAAGCGCAGCATGCCGGTGGCGCGCTGGCGGATCTGGGCAGTCATTTGCTGGCGATGGCCCGGTATCTGGTCGGTGATGTGGAAGCGGTGTGTGCCGACACCCAGACGGTGCACCGGCAACGGCCTGCTACGGCGGGCAGTCATGAACCACGCAGCATCGCCGTGGATGACCAGGCCCATGCCCTGCTGCGTTTCGCCAACGGGGCGCGCGGTACCTTCAGCAGCAGTTGGCTCAAGCATGGCTACAAGAATCACCTGAGCTTCGAGATCAGCGGTACTCGCGGCACCCTGGCGTTCGATCAGGAGCGCTTGAATGAATTGCGCCTGTGCCGTGCCGGTCAGGACGGCTTTCAGCGTTTACTGGCCGACCCTTCCCTGCCCGGTTATGCCGCTTTCAGTCCGGCGCCGGGGCATCAGTTGGGTTACAACGAGTTGAAGACGCTGGAGGTGCACGGGCTGATCATGGCGCTGGCCGGGCAAGCTTCAAGTGGTACCGACTTTGAAGAAGCCTGGGAAGTGGAGCGATTGGCGACCGCCATTCGCCTGGCCGCGCTGGAGCAGCGCTGGGTCAAGGTCAGTGAAGTGTAGCTGAGGGCGCTGGGATTCGAAGCAACCCGTGCTTCGAATCCCACTTGCCAATCCCATCAGATTTCAGTCTTTCAAGCCGCCAACTGGCCGTCGGCAATCGACGCCGACGCCGCCAGCATTGCCCGCAACAATACTGCGCAGCCGGCCGCCAGATCGTCCGGCGTGGCGTTTTCGATTTCGTTGTGGCTGATGCCGCCTTCGCATGGCACGAAGATCATCCCGGCCGGGCCCAGTTCGGCAAGGAAGATCGCGTCATGCCCGGCGCCGCTGACGATGTCCATGTGCGACAGACCCAAGCCTTGTGCGGCACCCCGAACGGCATCGACGCAGCCCTTGTCGAAATACAGCGGTGGGAAATCGGCGGTCGGTGTCAGTTCGAAACTCAGGCCGTGTTTCTGGCAGGTGGTGTCGATCACCTGTTTGACCTCGGCAATCATCGAGTCCAGCCGCGCGGGCTCCAGGTGACGAAAATCCAGGGTCATGCGCACTTCGCCGGGAATCACGTTGCGCGAGCCGGGGTAAGCTTGCAGGCAACCGACGGTGCCGCAGGCATGGGGTTGATGACCCAAAGCGACGCGATTGACGGCAGACACTATCACCGCCGCGCCGACCAGTGCGTCCTTGCGCAGGTGCATCGGGGTCGGACCGGCATGGGCTTCAACGCCCTTGAGTTTGAGATCGAACCACTTTTGCCCCAGCGCGCCCATGACTACGCCTATGGTTTTGCGCTCATCCTCAAGGATCGGTCCTTGCTCGATATGGGCTTCGAAATAGGCTCCGACCGCATGGCCGCTGACCTGGCGACTGCCGGCATAGCCAATGGCGTTCAGCGCTTCGCCGACGGTCACGCCTTGGGCATCGGTCTTGGCCAGGGTTTCCTCCAGGGTGAATTTCTCGGCGAACACTCCAGAGCCCATCATGCATGGAGCAAATCGCGAACCTTCTTCGTTGGTCCAAACCACCACTTCCAGTGGCGCTTCGGTTTCGATGCCCAGGTCATTGAGGGTGCGCAGCACTTCGACACCGGCCAGCACGCCGAAGCAGCCGTCGAATTTGCCACCGGTAGGCTGGGTGTCGATATGGCTGCCGGTCATCACCGGCGGCAGGTCCGGATTGCGCCCGGGACGACGGGCGAAGATGTTGCCGACGGCGTCGATGCTCACGGTGCAGCCCGCCTCTTCGCACCATCGCACGAAGATGTCGCGAGCCTGGCGGTCGAGGTCGGTCAGGGCCAGGCGACAGACGCCGCCCTTGACCGTGGCGCCGAGCTTGGCCAGTTCCATCAGCGACTGCCACAGACGGTCGCGGTTGATGTGCTGATGGCTGGACTGCAGAACGTCAAGGGCAGCGTTCATGATGATCTCCTCAGGCAATTATTATGGTTTTATCAGGCGAATCCGAATTTCGGGGCTCAATCAAATCTATGGTCCGGCGATTAACTGTGGCGAGGGGGCTTGCTGTGGCGAGGGGGCTTGCCCCCGTTCGGCTGCGAAGCAGTCGTAAAACCGGCTGATGCGTTCTACCTGAAAAACCGCGATTGCCGGTTTTAGGGCCGCTTCGCGCCCCAGCGAGAGCAAGCTCCCTCGCCACAGGTTTTGCGCTCGTCACACCGGTGTCTTGGCCACCGCAGTGTCACTACGACCCATCATGCACAACCCGTAATACAACAACCCGCCCAACGCCGAGCCGGTGAACCAGCCGTAGCTGTAGAACCAGCTGAAGGCGTCGCTGCCCAACGACATCAGGGTCAGCGCCACCGGGATGCTGAAGGCGATAAAACCGTTCCAGTTCCATGCCGGATACACGTCGTCACGATAGAGGCCGGCCAGGTCGAGCTGCTGTTTCTTGATCAGGAAATAGTCCACCACCATGATCCCGGCGATCGGCCCGAGCAAGCTGGAATAACCCAGCAACCAGTTGGAATAGACCGTTTCCAGGCTGATATCGGAGACCAGCAAACCGAGTTTTTTCAGCAGTTCGTGGGCCATCAATGCCAGGCCCACCAGCCCGGTCAACATCACGGCTTTGGTCCGGTTGATCAGTTTTGGCGCGATGTTCTGGAAGTCGTTGGTCGGCGAAACAATGTTCGCCGCGGTGTTGGTGGACAAGGTCGCAACGATGATCACAAACATGGCCAGCGCCACCCAGAACGGGCTTTGAATATGACCGATCAGGGTCACCGGATCGGAAACTGTCACCCCCACCAGCTTGGCTGAGGCCGCGGTCATCACCACACCCAGCGCGGCGAACAGGAACATGGTCAGCGGCAGGCCGATGATCTGCCCGACGATCTGGTCTTTCTGGCTTTTTGCGTAGCGGCTGAAGTCCGGGATGTTCAGTGACAGGGTTGCCCAGAACCCCACCATGGCGGTCAGCCCGGCCATGAAGTAACTCGCCACTCCAGCGCCTTCCGGGCGTTTCGGCGGTTGCGCCATCAGTTCGCTCAACGAGACGTTCGGCAAGGCCCAGAACAGCAAGCCCGCGCCCACCAGCACCAGCAGCGGTGCGGACAGGGTTTCCAGCCACTTGATCGATTCGGCGCCGCGCAACACCACCCACAGGTTGAGTACCCAGAACAGCATGAAACCGATCACCTCACCGGTGCCGCCCAGGGCCTTCCAGCCATCGAACACCGAACCCAGAAACAGGTGAATGGCCAGGCCGCCGAACATCGTCTGGATACCGAACCAGCCGCAGGCCACCAGGGCCCGGATCAGACACGGCACATTGGAGCCGATCACCCCGAATGACGAGCGCAGCAGCACCGGAAACGGGATGCCGTACTTGGTGCCGGCGAAGGCATTCAGGGTCAAGGGGATCAGCACGATGATGTTGGCGAACAGAATCGCCAGCAGCGCCTCACCGACCGACAGCCCGAAATACGCAGTGAGCACCCCGCCGAGGGTATAGGTCGGCACGCAGATCGCCATGCCGACCCAGAGCGCCGTGATGTGCCATTTGTTCCAGGTTCGTTCGTGCACCTTGGTCGGCGCGATATCGTGGTTATAACGGGGACTGTCGAGGACGTCGCTGCCGGCCTCGAGCTCGTACAAGCCGTCGCGCTCGGTCACTTGCGATCTGATCTGGTGCATGGCCGCTCCACTGTTCTTTTGATTGTTTTGCTCATCGGACCGATTGGCGAATTGCAGCGCAAACCGGGCGATGGCCGGAGTACTTACGACTTTCACGAACCGGCCAACGTCGCAGCGGCGGCACTCAATAAACGTGCCGGATATCCCGTTTGCGCGTCTGCCAGTTTCGTGAAATCCATGTAAACAACTGATGTTTATCAGTTTTATTCAGTAACTCATTGAGTCCAGGGTTACTTGCTCCATCACTCAGGCGCAATGTCAGGCAAGTTGGCCGATCAGTCGGGACTCAATCTGGTGCAACACTGTTTCTTCAAAACTTTCCACTCGCCCATAGGCATAGCTCAAGCAGCTGATTTCACATAAGAAATCTTGACCATATTTGGTTCCTGTCAAGTGCGTCAAAATGGTGAGGGACCTCACCATTTTGGTGTTTTTAATATTTATTCAATATTTTTCAACAAGTTATATTCAATATAAGCTTATAAAAAATAATCTTGCTCAATCCAATAACTCCAGCTAGCGTCTATTCCTGACAGCGCTGACAGGAATACAACTTCCCGCAGCTCGCCGCAACTACAACACCAAGAACTGGCATCAGCCGGTCAAGCCCGTGAGGAACTCGCAATGTCACTGTTGATCCGTGGTGCCACCGTTGTTACCCATGATGAAAGTTACCGCGCCGACGTGCTGTGCGCTGAAGGTTTGATCCAGGCAATTGGTAGTAACCTGGATGTTCCGGCGGACTGCGAAGTGCTCGATGGCAGCGGTCAATACCTGATGCCCGGCGGCATCGACCCACATACCCATATGCAACTGCCCTTCATGGGCACCGTTGCCAGCGAAGACTTTTTCAGCGGCACCGCGGCCGGGCTTGCCGGTGGTACCACCTCGATCATCGACTTCGTGATTCCCAACCCGCAGCAATCGTTGATGGAGGCTTTTCACCAGTGGCGCGGCTGGGCCGAGAAGTCCGCCGCGGACTACGGTTTTCACGTCGCCATTACCTGGTGGAGCGAACAGGTTCGCGAGGAAATGGCCGAACTGGTCAGCCAGCATGGGGTGAACAGCTTCAAGCATTTCATGGCCTACAAGAACGCGATCATGGCCGCCGACGATACCTTGGTGGCGAGTTTCGAACGCTGCCTGGAGCTTGGCGCGATACCGACGGTGCACGCGGAAAACGGCGAACTGGTTTATCACCTGCAACGCAAACTGATGGCCCAGGGTATGACCGGCCCTGAAGCTCATCCCTTGTCGCGGCCATCCCAGGTTGAAGGCGAAGCCGCCAGCCGGGCGATCCGTATCGCCGAAACCCTCGGTACTCCGCTGTATCTGGTCCACGTCTCGACCCGCGAGGCGCTGGATGAAATCACCTATGCGCGCCGCAAGGGCCAGCCAGTCTATGGCGAAGTCCTGGCCGGGCATCTGCTGCTGGACGACAGCGTCTACCAGCACCCGGACTGGCAGACCGCCGCCGGTTACGTGATGAGCCCGCCCTTTCGCCCTCGCGGCCATCAAGAAGCGCTGTGGCAGGGCCTGCAATCAGGCAACCTGCACACCACCGCCACCGACCATTGCTGCTTCTGCGCCGAGCAGAAAGCCGCCGGTCGCGACGACTTCAGCAAGATCCCCAACGGCACCGCCGGTATCGAAGACCGTATGGCCGTGCTCTGGGATGAAGGGGTCAACAGCGGACGGCTGTCGATGCAGGACTTCGTAGGCCTGACCTCCACCAACGCCGCGAAGATCTTCAACCTCTACCCGCGCAAAGGCTCGATTCGCGTCGGCGCCGATGCCGACCTGGTGCTCTGGGACCCGGAAGGCACCCGGACCATTTCGGCCAAGACTCACCATCAGCAGGTCGACTTCAACATCTTCGAAGGCAAGACCGTGCGCGGCGTACCCAGCCACACCATCAGCCAGGGCCGGCTGGTTTGGGCCGACGGCGACCTGCGGGCCGAACGCGGTGCCGGGCGCTACATCGAGCGTCCGGCTTATCCGGCGGTGTTTGATTTGCTGAGTAAGCGGGCTGAGTTGCACAAGCCGGTTGCTGTGAAGCGTTAAGGCCACCAAACCGTAGGAGCTGCCGCAGGCTGCGATCTTTTGATCTTGATTTTGGCGATTGAGGCCGAAACCGTGGCGTCTGCCTTAAAGATCGCAGCCTTCGGCAGCTCCTACAGGGACCGAGTTCAATTTCAGCGATGTGTGCAAATCAATGCCCGCTAGAGGCAACCCACAAAAAAGTGAGGCCAACACCGTGATCAAGACCCTGAACCACCTCCCGCATCCCCACGAGGACGCGGTCGCCCTTGCCGGCCATTTCACCGATCTGGCACCGCCGCTCAACGCCCGCCAGGCCCATCTGGAAGCCTCGCGCTGCCTGTATTGCTATGACGCGCCCTGCGTCAATGCCTGCCCGAGCGAGATCGATATCCCGTCGTTCATCCGCAATATCCATCAGGAAAACGTTCAGGGCGCCGCGCAGAAGATCCTCTCGGCAAACATCCTCGGCGGCAGTTGCGCCCGGGTCTGTCCGACCGAGATCCTCTGCCAGCAAGCCTGCGTGCGTAACAACGCTCAAGAGTGCGCGCCAGTGCTGATCGGCCTGTTGCAACGCTACGCGGTGGACAACGCACAGTTCAGCGAACATCCGTTCCAGCGTGCAGCGCCGACCGGCAAACGCATCGCGGTGGTCGGGGCCGGGCCGGCAGGTTTGTCCTGCGCCCACCGTTCGGCGATGCATGGCCATGATGTGGTGATTTTCGAGGCCAGGGAAAAGGCCGGCGGCCTTAACGAATACGGGATAGCCAAGTACAAACTGGTGGACGACTTCGCTCAGCGTGAGCTGGAGTTTCTGCTGGGCATCGGCGGAATCGAGATTCGCCACGGGCAAAAACTCGGTGACAACCTCAGTCTCACCGAACTGCATCAGCAGTTCGATTCGGTGTTTCTCGGCCTCGGCCTGGCCGCCAGCAGACAACTCGGTCTGGCCCACGAAGACGCCCCGGGCATGCTCGCCGCCACCGACTACATCCGCGAACTGCGCCAGGCCGATGACCTGAGTCAACTGCCACTGGCCGATCGCTGCATCGTCCTCGGCGCCGGCAACACCGCAATCGACATGGCAGTGCAGATGGCTCGCCTCGGTGCCCGCGACGTAAACCTGGTGTATCGCCGCGGCCTGGAGGACATGGGCGCCACCGAACACGAGCAGCACATCGCCAAGGCCAATCAGGTCCGCCTGCTGACCTGGGCCCAGCCTGAAGAAGTGCTGCTCGATGAACAGGGCCAGGTCCGCGGCATGCGCTTTGCCCGCACGCGAATGCTGGAAGGCCGTTTGCAGACCACCGGCGAGACCTTCGAGCTGGCCGCCGACGGGATCTTCAAAGCCATCGGCCAGGCCTTCGACGACTCAGCGCTCAGCGACCCGCTGGCCCGTGAACTGAAGCGCCAGGGCGAGCGCATTCTGGTGGACGAGCAGCTGCGTACCAGTATCCCCGGGGTGTATGCCGGCGGCGACTGCACCAGCCTCGATCAGGACCTCACCGTCCAGGCCGTGCAACACGGCAAGCTGGCCGCCGAAGCCATCAATGCCCAACTCATGCTCAATGTGGAGGCTGCGTAAATGGCCGATCTCTCGATAGTCTTCGCCGGTATCAAAGCCCCCAATCCATTCTGGCTGGCCTCCGCGCCGCCCACCGACAAAGCCTACAACGTAGTCCGCGCCTTCGAGGCTGGCTGGGGTGGCGTGGTCTGGAAAACCCTCGGGGAGGATCCGGCGGCGGTCAACGTCTCGTCACGCTACTCCGCGCACTTCGGTGCCAACCGTGAAGTCATGGGTTTCAACAATATCGAGCTGATCACCGACCGCTCGCTGGAGATCAATCTGCGGGAAATCACCCAGGTCAAAAAGGACTGGCCGGACCGCGCGCTGATCGTGTCCCTGATGGTGCCCTGCGTCGAAGAGTCGTGGAAAGCCATCCTGCCGCTGGTGGAGGCCACGGGTGCCGACGGCATCGAGCTGAACTTCGGCTGCCCCCACGGCATGCCCGAGCGCGGCATGGGCGCGGCGGTCGGTCAGGTGCCGGAATACGTCGAGCAAGTGACCCGCTGGTGCAAGACTTACTGCTCGCTGCCAGTGATCGTCAAACTGACGCCGAACATCACCGACATCCGCCTGGCTGCCCGTGCGGCCCATCGTGGTGGCGCCGATGCGGTGTCGCTGATCAACACCATCAACTCCATCACCAGCATCGACCTGGAGCGCATGGTCGCCCGCCCGATGGTCGGCAGCCAAAGCACCCACGGTGGCTACTGCGGCTCCGCGGTTAAACCTATTGCGCTGAACATGGTCGCGGAAATCGCCCGCGACCCACAAACCCGGGGTCTGCCGATTTGCGGCATTGGCGGGATAGGCAGTTGGCGCGATGCGGCCGAATTCATCGCCCTGGGCAGTGGCGCGGTTCAGGTGTGCACGGCGGCGATGCTGCATGGCTTTCGCATAGTCGAAGAAATGAAGGACGGTCTGTCACGCTGGATGGACAGTCAGGGCTACGCCAACCTGCAGGAGTTTTCGGGGCTGGCGGTGGGCAATACTACGGACTGGAAGTACCTGGACATGAACTACCAGATCATTGCCAGGATCGACCAGCAAGCCTGCATCGGTTGCGGCCGCTGCCACATCGCCTGCGAAGACACCGCACACCAGGCCATCGCCAGCCTCACGCAGCCTGACGGCACCCATAAATATCAAGTGATCGACGACGAGTGCGTGGGCTGCAACCTGTGCCAGATCACCTGCCCGGTTCAGGACTGCATCGAGATGGTGCCCGTCGACAGCGGCAAGCCGTTCCTGGACTGGAATCATGATCCGAGGAATCCGTATCACGTGGCGGGTTGAGCCGAGATGTTTGTTGTCTGATCCGCCGCTATCGTCGGAACGCCGCCCGGAGCAAGCTCGCTCCCACAATGGGTCGCAGTTGCACACAAATTATGTGTCTACTGAAGATCCAATGTGGGAGCGAGCTTGCTCGCGATGGGGCCCTCAGCCACACCACACCCCTCAAGGCTCCAACCCGATCCCCCGAAGAATCACACTGGTCACCGTCTGCACCGCCCGTTCGAACTGCATGTCCGACAGTGGCTGGTGATCATTGAGGATCATCACCTGGTGATCGAAGTCGGCGTAATGCTGGGTCGAGGCCCAGATCATGTACAGCAGGCTCGAGGGCTCCACCGCGAGGATGCGTTTGTCTTCCACCCACTGACGAATCTTCGCTTCCTTCATCTTCGCCCAGTCGTACAGGCTGGCATCCAGTGCCTCGCCCAGGGTCGGTGCACCGTGGATGATTTCATTGGCCCAGACTTTCGAGCCATAAGGCCGGCTGCGGGAATGGTTCATCTTGGCGCGGATATAGCTGCTGAGCACCACCCGCGGATCATCGAACATCTCGAAGCACAGTGCGTCCTGCTTCCAGACTTCCAGCAAGTCGAACAACACCGCGCTGTACAACTCGCTTTTGGTGCTGAAGTAGTAGTGCAGGTTGGAGCGCGGCAATTGCACTTCCCTGGCAATATCCGCCATCGCCGTGCTGCCATAGCCCTTCTCGGCGAAGATTTTTTCCGCCGCCAGCAGAATTTTCTCGACGTTACTGCGACGAATCTCGATCTTGTGATTGCCCATGAGGGCTCCCTGGCTACAGCGTTGATCAAGACTAGCATCCGCTCTAGCTCGGGGCGACAGGCGAAAACGAAACTTCGTACGTGAAAAGCCCAAGAGGCGTTTCGCTCCTCTGGCGCTTCATGTTCTATTAACGTTCCCGTTGCACTCATTGAAGGTGCCTACGATGATTATCAAAAAATTCCTGACCAGCGCAGCCTTGCTGAGCTCGCTGCTCGCTGCCTCTTCGGTGTTCGCCCACGCCCATCTGGAAAGCGCGACACCGGCCGCCGAGGGCACCGCTGTTGCGCCCAAGGAATTGCGCCTGATGTTCTCCGAAGGGGTTGAAGCGAGCTTCACCAAAGTCAGTCTGAGCAAGAATGGCGCTGAAGTGCCGATCAAAAGCATCGCCACCGAAGCCGCCGACAAAAAGACCCTGATCGTGACCCCGGCAGAACCACTGGCAGCCGGTGAGTACAAGGTCGAGTGGCATGCGGTATCGGTCGACACCCACAAAAGCGAAGGTAAATACAGCTTCAAGGTCGGCCAATAACCCATGTCGAACATGCTGGTGCTGTGCCGTTTCCTGCATTTCGCTGTGGTGTTGATGCTGTTTGGCGCCTGGGTCTTGCGGCCCTTGCTGTTGGATCGGGCGCCGCTTACCGATGCGCTCTCAACTCTGGATCGACGCCTCGCCAGCGTGACAAAGCTACTCGCCTCGTTGGCCCTGGTCAGCGGGCTCTGTTGGCTGCTGCTGATCACCGCCAGCATGGCCGGGTCATGGCCGGCGGCGCTTGACCTGCCGACCGTGCAATTAGTCCTGAGCAAGACCTTTTTCGGACAGGTCTGGAGCTGGCACCTGCTGTTCAATCTGTTGCTGGTCGTGTGCCTGATGACCCGATTGCACACCTCATTTACCTTACGCTTGGTTCTCACAACCCTGCTGCTGGCCACACTGGCGCCAGTCGGCCACGGCGCCATGCTCGACGGTCTCGACGGCCAGTTGTTGATCCTCAATCAGCTGATTCACCTGGCCTGCGTCGGCGCCTGGCTCGGCGGATTGATGTTGCTGGTATTGATCCTGCTACAACCGGCCGGCCAACCGATCGGCGTGATACTGCGACGCTTCAGCGGTATCGGTTATGGACTGGTGGCCGGTTTGCTAGTCAGCGGATTGATCAATGTCCGGGTACTCACCGGAGTCTTTTGGCCGACGCCATTGCTCTCCGGTTTTGCGCTGATCCTGCTGATCAAGGTCGCCCTCGTCGGCGCTATGTTGCTGCTGGCGCTGTTCAATTGGCTGCGGGTGAAAGACTGTGAACAGCGCCTGTCGACGCTGCGCTCCAGTGTGATCATCGAGTGGTTGCTGGGCGTTGCAGCTGTGGCCGCGGTTTCATTGCTGGGGACATTGCCGCCGATGGGTGGTTGAGTTAGGCAACGAAGATCAAAAGATCGCAGCCTGCGGCAGCTCCTACAGTGATACCAAGGGTGAATACGGTCGGCGTAGGAGCTGCCGCAGGCTGCGATCTTGGCGATCTCGCGTGCGCCAAAATTCTCTCGGCTTTCAACCATTAAACCTGCGGATGACGGGGCCCACGTTCCTGGCGCTTGCGATATTCGGACGGTGTCTCGGCCATTTCATGGCGAAAGTGCCGATTGAAGTTCGACAGGTTGGCGTAGCCCACTTCGAAACAAATGTCCGAGACCGACAGCCGGCTTTGCAGCAACAGGCGGCAGGCGCGCTGGACTCGCAGCTTGCGAGTCAGGTCGACGAAGGTGTGTCCGGTGGTGCGTTTGAAGAACCGTGAAAAGGCCGGCTCGCTCATCTCCAATTGGCGGGCGATCACCGACATGCGCAGCTCTTCGTGCAGATCCTTGAGGATGTAATCGAAGACCTGGACCATGCGTTCGGAGGTCAGGCTGTCGAGCATCGGCGCGTATTGCTGACTGGCCAGGCTCCGGCTCTCCCCGGCTCCCGCTTCGTTGAGGGTTTGCAGCAGCGAGACAAACAGCGCAAGGCGCTTCAGCCCGCTACTTTGGCCAATCTCTTCGAGCAGCTCAGCGGCCTGCCGCCGGGTCGCGCCGCTGAATTCGATGCCCTGCCGCGCCCGACTGAACAAGCCTTGCAACTCATCCAGTTCCGGCAGGGTCTCGCGCAGTTTCAACAAACTTTCGCCATCGAACTGCAGCACCACATCGCGCCCGACAATCTGTTCGCCGGGCGCCAGGTCGCCGATCCAGTCATGGGGCAGCCCCGGCCCGATCAACGCCAGATGCCCAGGGCCGAAGTGGCCGATGTAGTCCCCGGCGAACAACCGGCCGCTGCCATGGCGAATCAAATGGATCTCGAACTGCGGATGATGATTCCAGCGCGCCAAGGGGTACGGGTAGTCATGCTCGTACCAGCGAAAACTGTGCTGTGGCTCGGTGAAGATCACTTCAAGTTCGGAGGGCTTTTCCGCTGTTTTCTTGTTGTTCATCACCCAGGGGTTCCGTTCTGACAGGTCAACTCAAGGTCGGGTCGAAGCTGATTTGCAACTTTACATCCCCCGGCAAGGCACTGGCTGCCCGCTCGAAGGCTTCGACGCCGCGGGCAAAGGGAAAGGTCGCAGAGACCAGCGGTTTCAGATCGACCTTGCCGCTGGCGATCAGGTTTACCGCCCGTTGATAGACATTGGCATACCGGAACACGGTTTCGATACGGATTTCCTTGGCCTGGGCAGCCACCACGTCAAACGCCACCGGTTCGACCGGCATGCCCACCAGCACCAGCGCGCCGCCAGGACAGACACTGGCCAGGGCATCGTCATAGGCGCGCGGGCTGCCGCTGGCCTCGAACACCACGTCGGCGCCCCAATTGTCGGTCAACTCGGCGACCCTGGCCGGCAATGGGGTTTCGCGGACGTTGATCGCAATAATGCCATCGTAACTCCGGGCGATCGCCAGTTTTTCTTCCATCAGATCCGATACCAGCACCTGGCTAGCCCCGGCTGCGAGCGCCGCCAGAGCGGTCATGATGCCGATAGTGCCAGCACCGATCACCACCGCCACATCGCCGGGTTTGATCCGCGCTTTCACCGCTGCCTGCATGCCGATGGCGAACGGTTCGACCAGCGCGCCTTCAGCAAAACTGACGTGAGCCGCAAGCTTGTAGGCAAAGGCTGCCGGATGAATCACTTCCGGCGTCAGGCAACCGTGCACCGGCGGCGTGGCCCAGAACACCACCGCCGGGTCGATGTTGTAGAGACCCAGGCGTGAGGCTTTCGAGGTGGGGTCGGGAATCCCCGGCTCCATGCACACCCGGTCCCCGACCACCAGATGCCGTACGCGGCTGCCGACCTCGATCACGGTTCCCGCCGCTTCATGCCCGAGCACCAGTGGCTGATCGACCACGAACGGACCGATTTTGCCATGGGTAAAGTAATGCACATCGCTGCCGCAGATGCCGACGGTGTGCACCCGAATTCGCACATCGTCCGGGCCCATGACCAACGGCAGATCGACATCGCGGATTGTCAGGGTGTGTTGTTTTTCCAGAACCAGGGCTTGCATGGTGAACCTCGCTTGTCGGAAGGCCGGTTCGATGCCGTCTCCCGCAGGTGAAAGACACCTGAACAGGTTCGGCTGGCCGTAACGCCAGAATCCCATTGGCGCGCAATGCCAGCTAGCGCGGTGGTTTCGTTGCAACGATGGTTTTTTGCAGGTGCATGGGGTTTGCACACAAAAACCTCATCAGCCCTTAGACTTTGCGCAGGCCCCGAGCTTATGCCTTGATCAGCATATAGCCCGCCACGACGATGCAAATGCTCGCGAACCCCACCTGCAACCCCCTGGCCGGCACACGCGATGAAAGCCGTCGGCCAAGCAGCATGCCGACGATGCTCGCGACGATGAACACCCCGCCAGTGGCGTCTATGGACACTCCGGCGTAGAACGCACCGATCACTCCTATCGCCGAAATCAGACTGATCACCATCAATGACGTGGCGACGATTCCGCGCATTTGCACATCGGTCAGTTGCTTGAAGGCCGGCACGATCAGAAAGCCGCCACCCACCCCGAGCAGCCCCGACACAACCCCGGTGACCGCGCCTAATGCGGCAAGAGTCGCCGAGCATTTCGCGGTCCAGGAAAGGCGCCCGGTCTGCTGATCGAGCATGCAGTTTTTCTGCCCCCAGGAAGCACTGCCATGATCACTCGGCCCGGCATCCCGGGATTCGCGACGCAGCATTCGCCACGCCACGATGACCATCAGCAGGCTGAACAGCACCATCAGGGTCTTTTCCGGCAAACGATGGGCGAAGTAGATCCCCACCGGCGAGAACAAGGCCCCGAGCAAGGCGATCAGCAACGCCGCGCGGTACCGCACCAGGCCGTGTCGCAGTCCATCGATGGCGCCGACTGCAGCGGCGCTACCCACCGCGAAGAGCGCCACCGGTGCCGCCTGGGTCATGCTCCAGCCCAATCCCAGCACCAGCGCCGGCACCGCGAGAATGCCGCCGCCGGCACCGGTCAAGCCGAGGACCAGGCCCATCACCACACCAAAAAATGTTGCCAGCAGCATAAAACGCTCTTGATCCACTTTAAAAAAAACGGGAAGAACCCGGCCATCGAATGGCGCCACGATACAACCCACAACAGTTTGCATCATTTAAAATCACATCCAGACTAGTCAGTGTGCGGATAAAGTACGTAACCTCTGGACGTATTCCGAATGGATCTGCCCCCCATGTCAGCGTTGATTCAAGCCTTCCTGGACGAAGCATCATCGACCTATACCTACGTGATATTCGAGCGCGATGACGGGCTCTGCGCAATCGTCGACCCGGTGCTCGACTACGATCCCGTCTCAGGGCGCACCGCGACTATCCACGCGGATCGGGTGATCGCCTTCGTCCGCGAACACCGCTTACAGGTGCAGTGGCTGCTGGAAACCCACGCCCACGCCGATCACCTCTCCGCCGCACCCTATTTGCGCCAGGAACTGGGCGGCAAGATCGCCATTGGCGAGTCGATCAGCAAGGTTCAGGAGGTATTCAAGACCCTGTTCAACCTTGAGCCGGAATTTTCCGTCGACGGCTCGCAATTCGACCACCTGTTCGCGCCGGACGAAGAGTTCGCCATCGGCAACCTCAAGGCCAAGGCGTTGCATGTGCCTGGGCACACCCCGGCGGACATGGCGTACCTGATCGAAGACCAGTTGATTCTGGTGGGCGATACGCTGTTCCTGCCCGATGTCGGCACTGCCCGCTGCGACTTCCCCGGCGGCAATGCGGACCAGTTGTTCACTTCGATACGCAAACTGCTCGCCTTACCCGCCGAGACCCGCCTCTACGTCTGCCACGACTACCCGCCCGCTGGCCGCGAGCCGCAATGCCTGAGCAGCGTCGGCGAACAGCGCAAAAGCAATATCCATGTGCATGATGGCGTCGAGCAGGCTGCGTTCGTCGCCATGCGCAACCAGCGCGACGCCGGGCGGGCTATGCCAACGCTGTTGCTGCCGGCGATTCAGGTCAACGTGCGCGCAGGAAATCTGCCGCCGGCCGAGGACAACGGGGTGGTTTATCTGAAGATTCCGATCAATCGGTTGTGAGGGGTTCACCGGCAGTCGGCAATGCCCGGCGCTCTGAAGCGCCCGCCTCCGGACTCCGACATTTCCCAAAGCCATAGCTCAGCCACCGGGCGTAAGGTACCCGGCCTGACGAACACCGCCGAATAACAGGCTGTGAGATCTTCCGGCCGTAGCTCGCGCAGTGCTTGTGCAGGGCTCATGGTTCTGGCAGCGGCCAACTGCAAAAATGCCTCCTCATCGACCAACCGTTGAAAGGCGCCGGTATTCACCACCGTCACGCTATGGGTGTTGCTCAACGGGACCTTCCACCTGGACTCCCAGCGATGGGTATGCCCATAAACAAACAAATCGAATGGTCCGAGGACCTTTTCGCGAGCTCTCAGGTGACTCTTGAAAATCGCGGTCCTGGGCACCAGCACGTCCACTACCAGTGCGGACAGCGCCGGGTTGCAGGGGTTGATTTTGCTATACACAACGGCATTGCGGCATAACATTTCCAGGTCTTCGACGGGCATGGTCTTGAGCAGCTCATTGAGCTCGCTGCGCAGTTCAGCGCCTTCCGGGTTGGTGTCTTTGAGCAGCTCCTTGAATGAGTCACCCTCCGGTAGCGAATAGCTGAACAGCCGGTACCCGACCTTCTCGGCTGCCGCGCGATTGAACGGCGGGACTTGCGTGCCCTTGGTCGACAACGCGCTGTATTTCTGGGCGGGAGTGGTTTCAAAAATGTTGAAGGCAATGAACCTGGCCAGGTCCTTGATGGTTCCACCCACGCCCCGCTCGCTCATTCGATAACGTGCGCCGGCGGTTTCCGGGTTCAGGTTGTCGATGACCGGATAGTTCATCTCCTGTTCATTGAACAACTGCTGCACGAACCGTTCTCCCCAGGGACGAATCATCAGTTGAGTGCCATTGGAGTCGGTGGTGGTGACCTTCGGCCAATCGGCAAAGGCATTCACGTCACTGCCGATCTGATGCCCGTGTTCGGCCACGATCCGCTTGTCTTCGGAAACCCACAGGCCACTTTCGACGAAAAACACCCGTCCGTTCTGCGCCCCGAGACGTTCGATTAACGGCGCCCGGACGGCGGGAATAAGCAAGGCCGCATCATGGTTGCCGGGCACCAGATAGAGTCGATTGCTCCCGCGGGTGGAAAACTCCTGCAACGCCTGGAGATCGGCGTCATGGGCCTTGATGATTCGCCGGCTCAAGTCGACCAGCTCGGCTGCCGAACAGCCTGCGCCGGCTCCGCTTCCCTGGCAGTGAATGTCATTGGGCAACTGCCACAGTTCCAGGAAATCACCGACGATGATCAGGTCGACCTTGTCATGTCCCTCTCTGGAGATCGCGGTCAGAAAGCCTCTCAACGCCTGACTCCATCTGAAGTCCTCATAGGGATGCCAGCGCCCATCGGCAGTACGCCCCAGTCCGAAATGCAAATCACTGACGAATACGCCAAGGCGGTCTTGCGCATACCCTTCACACACGACAAACACACTTAAACATGCCAACAGAGCACTACAGAGGCGACGCTTCATTGCGGACCTCCGGTGTGCGGGTTCGACGCTGTACAGCGCCGGGAGCAACCTGTGCCAACCTGACCAGGAAGCTGCGCCCTTGCACTCGCAAACCTCCCTTTGGCCCATCACATCACCTCACGCTCGGCAACGCTTGTCGGCATGCGCAGCTGAGGACAACTGACTCTCTTATGCACCTTTATGAATAAAGCACCACGCCGGTGTTACTGCAAAACCCCGTGATGAATGGGGCTACCCCATCAATGGAACTACCCCGCCAGCGTCAAGCCATTGGCCGGCAACGGCAGCGCGGTCTTGTAGCGGACCTGCTTGAGCGCAAAGCTCGAACGGATATTGGCCACACCCGGAACCTTGGTCAGGAAATCCATCATGAATCGCTCCAAAGACTGGATGGTCGGCACCAGTACGCGGATCAGATAATCCGGGTCGCCGGCCATCAGGTAGCACTCCATCACTTCCGGTCGGTCGGAAATCGCTTCTTCGAAATGCTGCAGGGCTTCCTCGACCTGTTTCTCGAGGCTGACATGGATAAACACGTTGACGTGCAGCCCCAGCAAATCCGCGTCGAGCAGCGTGACTTGCTCGCGAATCAACCCCAGCTCCTCCATGGCCTTGACCCGGTTGAAGCAGGGAGTTGGCGATAGGTTGACCGAGCGTGCGAGGTCGGCGTTGGTGATGCGGGCATTCTCCTGGAGGCTGTTGAGAATGCCGATATCGGTACGATCCAGTTTGCGCATGAGACAAAACCACCTGTTTTTTGTGTTTATGCAGATTTTTTATCCTCAAATGACTTAAAGCGCAACGAAACAGAGAGAAATATTCTTCTTGGCGAGGCCTATGATTGTTGTAGGACAGGATTTCTTTTACCCAAAGAAAGATTGTCAGCTAGCGCGCCCACTACAAGAAATTCACAAGATCGAGCGTAGAAGCCATGAACCAACCGTACGAACCCCTGCGTCTGCACGTTCCTGAACCCTCCGGTCGTCCAGGCTGTAAAACCGACTTCTCCTACCTGCGTCTGACCGACGCCGGCACGGTGCGCAAACCCCCAATCGACGTTGAACCCGCCGACACGGCCGATCTGGCCAAGGGCCTGATTCGCGTGCTCGACGACCAGGGCAATGCCCTCGGTCCGTGGGCCGAAGGCGTGCCGGTGGAGATCCTGCGTAAAGGCATGCGCGCCATGCTCAAGACGCGGATTTTCGACAACCGCATGGTGGTCGCCCAGCGTCAGAAGAAAATGTCGTTCTATATGCAGAGCCTAGGCGAAGAAGCCATCGGCAGCGCCCAGGCCCTGGCCCTGAACATCGACGACATGTGCTTCCCCACCTACCGTCAGCAAAGCATTCTGATGGCGCGGGAAGTGCCGCTGGTGGACCTGATCTGCCAGTTGCTGTCCAACGAACGCGATCCGCTCAAGGGCCGCCAGCTGCCGATCATGTACTCGGTACGCGATCACGGCTTCTTCACCATTTCCGGCAACCTCGCCACCCAATTCGTACAGGGTGTGGGCTGGGGCATGGCCTCGGCGATCAAAGGCGACACCAAAATCGCCTCGGCCTGGATCGGCGACGGTGCCACCGCTGAATCGGACTTCCACACCGCCCTGACCTTCGCCCACGTTTACCGTGCGCCGGTGATCCTCAATGTGGTCAACAACCAATGGGCGATCTCCACGTTCCAGGCGATTGCCGGTGGTGAAGCTACTACTTTCGCCGGTCGTGGCGTCGGTTGCGGCATCGCTTCCCTGCGGGTCGATGGCAACGATTTCGTCGCGGTCTATGCCGCCTCTGCCTGGGCCGCCGAACGCGCCCGCCGCAACCTCGGTCCGACCATGCTCGAATGGGTCACTTACCGCGCCGGCCCGCACTCGACGTCCGATGATCCGTCCAAATACCGTCCTGCCGACGACTGGAGCCACTTCCCGCTGGGCGACCCGATTGCGCGCCTCAAGCAGCATTTGGTGAAAATCGGTCACTGGTCCGAAGAGGAACACACCGCCGTCAGCGCCGAACTGGAAGCCGAAGTCATCGCTGCGCAGAAAGAAGCCGAGCAGTACGGCACCCTCGCCGGTGGCCAGACGCCGAGCGCCGCGACGATGTTCGAAGACGTCTATAAAGAGATGCCGGAGCACTTGAAGCGCCAGCGTCAAGAGTTGGGGATCTGACATGAACGATCACAACAGCAATATTCAGTTGGAAACCGCCATGACCACCACCACCATGACCATGATCCAGGCGCTGCGCTCGGCCATGGATGTGATGCTTGAGCGTGACGACAACGTCGTGGTGTTCGGCCAGGACGTGGGCTACTTCGGCGGAGTGTTCCGTTGCACCGAAGGTCTGCAGAACAAGTACGGTACCTCCCGGGTGTTCGACGCGCCGATCTCCGAAAGCGGCATCGTCGGCGTTGCGGTGGGCATGGGCGCCTACGGTCTGCGGCCGGTGGCCGAGATTCAATTCGCCGATTACGTCTACCCGGCGTCGGACCAGATCATTTCCGAAGCCGCCCGTCTGCGCTATCGCTCGGCCGGCGAGTTCACCGCGCCGATGACCCTGCGCATGCCTTGCGGCGGCGGCATCTACGGCGGCCAGACCCACAGCCAGAGCATCGAGGCGATGTTCACCCAGGTCTGCGGTTTGCGCACGGTCATGCCGTCCAACCCTTACGACGCCAAAGGCTTGCTGATTGCCTCCATCGAAAACGATGACCCGGTGATCTTCCTCGAGCCGAAACGCCTGTACAACGGCCCGTTCGACGGCCACCACGACCGCCCGGTAACCCCGTGGTCGAAACACCCCGCCGCGCAAGTGCCGGACGGTTACTACACTGTGCCGCTGGACGTCGCCGCGATTGCCCGTCCGGGCAAGGACGTGACCATCCTCACCTATGGCACCACGGTCTATGTGTCGCAAGTCGCGGCTGAAGAAACCGGTGTCGATGCTGAAGTGATCGACCTGCGCAGCCTGTGGCCGCTGGACCTGGAAACCATCGTCAAGTCGGTGAAGAAAACCGGACGTTGCGTGATCGTTCACGAAGCGACCCGCACTTGCGGTTTCGGCGCCGAACTGGTCGCCCTGGTGCAAGAGCACTGCTTCCACTACCTGGAAGCGCCTATCGAACGCGTCACTGGTTGGGACACTCCCTATCCGCACGCGCAAGAGTGGGCGTATTTCCCTGGTCCGTCCCGTGTGGGCGCGGCTTTGAAACGGGTCATGGAGGTCTGAATGGGCACGCACGTTATTAAAATGCCGGACATTGGTGAAGGCATTGCAGAAGTTGAATTGTCGGTGTGGCACGTCAAGGTCGGCGACATGGTCGTCGAAGACCAGGTGTTGGCCGATGTGATGACCGACAAGGCGATGGTCGACATCCCTTCGCCGGTAAATGGCAAGGTCATCGCCCTCGGCGGTGTGCCGGGCGAAGTCATGGCGGTCGGCAGCATATTGATCAGCATTGAAGTCGAAGGCGCGGGCAACGTTAAAGAGTCGGCTCAGCCTGCGACCGTTGCCGTTAAAGAAGCGCCGGTTGCAGCGCCGAAAGTCGAAGCCGTTGTCGAAAGCAAACCGGTTGCGGCCCCGCGCCCAGCCGTTTGCCAGGGCCCGATGGTTGCTCGCGAGGCCGATGAGCGTCCGCTGGCCTCCCCGGCCGTGCGCAAACATGCGCTTGATCTCGGCATTCAATTGCGTCTGGTCCGTGGCACCGGCCCTGCCGGGCGGGTTCTGCACGAAGACCTCGACGCCTATCTAGCTCAGGGTCAGGCCCAGGGTCAGCAGCCGCAATCCACCGCTGCTGCCGCTTACGCCCAGCGTAACGACGAAGAGCAAATCCCGGTGATCGGCATGCGCCGCAAGATCGCCCAGCGCATGCAGGAAGCCACCCAGCGCGCCGCCCACTTCAGTTATGTCGAAGAAATCGACGTCACCGCGGTAGAAGAACTGCGCGCGCACTTGAACGAAAAACATGGCGCGACCCGCGGCAAGCTGACCTTGCTGCCGTTCCTGGTCCGCGCCCTGGTCGTGGCCCTGCGGGATTTCCCGCAGATCAACGCCCGCTACGACGACGAAGCCCAGGTCATCACCCGCCTCGGCGCGGTGCACGTGGGCGTCGCCACGCAAAGCAACATTGGCTTGATGGTGCCGGTGGTGCGTCACGCCGAAGCCCGCAGCCTGTGGGACAGCGCCGCGGAAATCTCCCGTTTGGCTACCGCTGCCCGTAATGGCAAGGCCAGCCGCGATGAGCTGTCCGGCTCGACCATCACCTTGACCAGCCTCGGCGCCCTGGGTGGCATCGTCAGCACCCCGGTGCTGAACCTGCCGGAAGTGGCAATCGTCGGCGTCAACAAGATCGTCGAACGGCCGATGGTGATCAAAGGCCAGATCGTGATCCGCAAGATGATGAACCTCTCCAGTTCCTTCGATCACCGGGTGGTCGATGGCATGGACGCGGCGCAATTCATCCAGGCCATTCGCGGGCTGCTCGAACAACCCGCCACGCTGTTTGTTGAATAGGCATTTGGGGAGCAAGGCATGCAACAGACTCTGAACACCAAGCTGCTGATCATCGGCGGCGGCCCTGGCGGTTATGTGGCGGCGATTCGCGCCGGGCAACTGGGCATTTCGACCATTCTGGTGGAAGGCCAGTCGTTGGGCGGCACCTGCCTGAACATCGGCTGCATTCCGTCCAAGGCGTTGATCCACGTCGCCGAACAGTTCCACCAGACGCAGCACCACAGCCAGCATTCGGCACTGGGCATCAGCGTTTCGGCGCCGACCCTCGACATCAGCAAGAGCGTCGAGTGGAAGGACGGCATCGTTGATCGCCTGACCACCGGTGTCGCCGCGCTGCTGAAAAAGAACAAAGTCCAGGTTATTCAAGGCTGGGCCAAGGTCATTGACGGCAAAACCGTTGAAGTCGGGGACACCCGTATCCAGTGCGAACACCTGCTGCTGGCCACCGGCTCGAAAAGCGTCAACCTGCCGATGCTGCCAATTGGCGGGCCGATCATTTCATCCACCGAAGCCCTGGCGCCTGTTTCCGTTCCAAAACGGCTGATCGTGGTCGGTGGCGGTTACATCGGGCTGGAGCTGGGGATTGCCTATCGCAAGCTCGGTGCCGACGTCAGCGTGGTCGAAGCCCAGGAGCGGATCCTGCCGGCCTACGATGCCGAACTGACGCAGCCTGTACACGATGAATTGAAAAAACTCGGCGTGAAGCTTTACTTGAAGCACAGCGTTGAAGGCTTTGATTCCAAAGAAAATACCCTGCAAGTTCGGGACCCGAACGGTGACACCCTGAACCTGAAAACCGATCAGGTGCTGGTGGCCGTCGGTCGCAAACCCAACACCCTGGGCTGGAACCTCGAAGCTCTGGGCCTGGATATGAACGGTTCGGCGATCAAGATCGACAACCGCTGCCAGACCAGCATGCGCAACGTGTATGCCATCGGCGACCTGAGCGGCGAACCGATGCTCGCCCACCGGGCCATGGCTCAGGGCGAAATGGTTGCCGAGCTGATCAGCGGTAAATCCCGCGAGTTCAGCCCGACTGCTATTGCTGCCGTGTGCTTCACCGACCCGGAACTGGTGGTAGTCGGCAAGACCCCGGACGAGGCCAAGGCTGCCGGTTGGGACTGCATTGTTTCCAGCTTCCCGTTCGCGGCCAATGGCCGGGCGATGACCCTGGAGTCGAAAAGCGGCTTTGTGCGGGTCGTTGCGCGGCGTGACAATCATGTGATTGTTGGCTGGCAAGCGGTCGGTGTGGGCGTTTCGGAGTTGTCGACTGCGTTCGGCCAGAGCCTGGAAATGGGCGCTCGGCTGGAAGACATCGCCGGCACCATCCATGCGCACCCGACTTTGGGCGAAGCTGTCCAGGAAGCGGCGTTGCGTGCCTTGGGGCATGCGCTTCATCTGTAAACATCAAAAGATCGCAGCCTTCGGCAGCTCCTACACAGAGCGGATTCACGCCGAACCGCAGGCTGCGATCTTTTCAAGGCGGCCAGATTGAATTCTGTGCGCTTAGCGGGCTGCGATTTAGCCCCAGAATGAAGTATTGTTGTACCCATCCAGAAAAACGTCAGAAGCCTTGAACCGTTGCGACGGTTGTTAAGCGATAGAGGGTGTCATGGGTAACGAAAGCATTAATTGGGACAAGCTGGGTTTTGACTACATCAAGACAGACAAGCGCTATCTGTCGCACTGGCGCGATGGCGTCTGGGACAAAGGCACCCTGACCGGAGACAATGTGCTGCACATCAGCGAAGGTTCCACTGCCCTTCACTATGGCCAGCAATGCTTCGAAGGGCTGAAGGCCTATCGCTGCAAGGACGGTTCGATCAACCTGTTCCGCCCTGACCAGAACGCCGCGCGCATGCAGCGCAGCTGCAGCCGTCTGCTGATGCCGCACGTGCCGACCGAAGACTTCATCGAAGCCTGCAAGCAAGTCGTGCGCGCCAACGAGCGCTTCATTCCGCCTTACGGCACCGGCGGCGCGTTGTACCTGCGCCCGTTCGTGATCGGCGTGGGCGACAACATCGGCGTGCGCACCGCGCCCGAGTTCCTCTTCTCGATCTTCTGCATCCCGGTCGGCGCCTACTTCAAGGGTGGCCTGACCCCGCACAAGTTCCTGATCTCCAGCTACGACCGCGCCGCGCCGCAAGGCACCGGTGCGGCCAAGGTCGGTGGCAACTACGCCGCCAGCCTGATGCCCGGCTCCCAAGCCAAGAAGGCGCACTACGCCGACTGCATCTATCTGGATCCGATGACTCACACGAAAATCGAGGAAGTCGGCTCGGCCAACTTCTTCGGTATCACCCACGACAACAAGTTCGTCACGCCGAATTCCCCTTCGGTGTTGCCGGGCATCACCCGCCTGTCCCTGATCGAGCTGGCCAAATCGCGCCTGGGCCTGGAAGTGGTCGAAGGCGACGTGTTCATCGACAAACTGTCCGACTTCAAGGAAGCCGGCGCCTGCGGGACTGCCGCAGTGATCACCCCGATCGGCGGCATCAGCTATAACGACAAGCTGCACGTGTTCCACAGCGAAACCGAAGTCGGCCCGATCACCCAGAAGCTCTACACAGAGCTGACTGGCGTGCAAACCGGCGATATCGAAGCGCCAGCAGGCTGGATCGTCAAGATCTGATCTGACGGGGCCTTGCCCCAAGCGGCACTCAGCCCACCCATCGCTTCGGCGGTCGGTGGGCTTTTTGTTGCACTGCAATCTGCGCCCCGCGACCGTTAGTCGCTCTCGCGAGTGATGCTGACGGTCCCTGCACGAACATCATCTAGTCTCAGAGCAACACTCAGCTGGAGCTTGACCGATGTCGTTAGCTGATGAGCGTGTGCCCAATTCCGACCGAGGCAAGGAAACCCGGCTGTTCCTCTTCCTCGTTGCCTGCCTGTTTCCCATGCTCTCCATCGCTCTGGTCGGTGGTTACGGCTTCTTCATCTGGTTCATTCAAATGATCTTCGGTCCACCCGGGCCACCCAACTGATAGCACCTTGTTTGAGTCTATCGGGAGCACGGACATGGATAAACCTCTGCATATTGCCAGCCTGGTGGTGCTTGCCCGTCCCGAACTGTTCGAGGCGGTGAAAGCCAACTTGCGCCTGTTGAAAGGTCTTGAACTGCACCAGGAAAGTCCTGCCGGCAAGTTGGTGGTGGTGCTCGAAGCCGAAGATGAAAGCCAGATCCTCGATTGCATCCAACAGATTGGCAATCTGCCGGGGGTGCTCAATGCCGCGTTGATCTACCACGAAGTTCTCGAAGACACTGGAGAGGTCGTATGAGCATGACTCGCCGGGAGTTCGTCAAGGCTCAGGCCGCCGCTATCGCCGCCGCCGCGGCCGGTCTGCCGATTGTCACTTCCTCCAGCAACCTGATCACCGACGCCGAGATGGTTACCCTGGACTGGAACAAGGCGCCCTGTCGTTTTTGCGGTACCGGTTGCAGCGTGATGGTGGCCACCAAGAATAACCGCGTGGTCGCCACCCACGGCGACGTCAAGGCCGAGGTCAACCGCGGGCTGAACTGCGTCAAGGGCTACTTCCTGTCAAAAATCATGTACGGCGTCGACCGTCTGACCCAGCCGCTGCTGCGCATGAAAGAGGGGCAGTTCGACAAGCAAGGCGAATTCCAGCCGATCAGTTGGGATCAGGCCTTCGATATCATGGAGTTGAAATTCAAGGCGGCGCTCAAGGCCAAAGGCCCCGAATCGGTGGGCATGTTCGGCTCCGGACAATGGACGGTGTGGGAAGGCTACGCCGCCAACAAACTGATGAAAGCCGGTTTGCGCAGCAACAACATCGACCCTAACGCGCGCCACTGCATGGCCTCGGCGGTGATGGGCTTCATGCGCACCTTCGGCATGGACGAACCGATGGGCTGCTACGACGACATCGAGGCGACCGACACCTTCGTGCTATGGGGCTCGAACATGGCCGAGATGCACCCGGTGCTCTGGAGCCGGGTCACCGATCGCCGGTTGAGCCAGGCGAATGTCAAAGTGGTGGTACTGTCGACCTTCGAGCATCGCAGCTTCGAGCTGGCCGATATTCCGATGGTGTTCAAGCCGCAAACCGACCTGCTGATCCTCAACTACATCGCCAACCACATCATCGAAAGCGGCTCGGTAAACCAGAGTTTCGTCAGCAAGCACACCCGCTTCGCCAAGGGCACTGATGATATCGGCTACGGCCTGCGCCCTGACGATCCGCGGGAAATGAAGGCAAAAAATGCTGCCAAGGCCAACACCTGGACCGATATTTCCTTCGAACAGTTCGCCGATTTCGTCAAGCCTTACACCCTGGAACGCACAGCCAAGGAAACCGGAGTTTCCACCGAGCGCCTCAAGGCCCTGGCAGAGCTGTATGCCGATCCCAAGCGCAAGGTGGTGTCGTTCTGGACCATGGGCTTCAACCAGCACACCCGCGGTGTCTGGGCCAACAACCTTATCTACAATATCCACCTGCTCACGGGCAAGATCAGCGAGCCGGGCAACAGCCCCTTCTCCCTGACCGGCCAGCCCTCGGCGTGCGGTACTGCACGCGAGGTCGGGACCTTCTCCAACCGGCTACCCGCCGATCTGGTGGTGACCAATCCCAAGCACCGCGCCACGGCGGAAAAAATCTGGAAGCTGCCGGCCGGGACCATCCAGGAGAAGGTGGGTTTTCACGCCGTGGAGCAGAGTCGCATGCTCAAGGATGGCGTGCTCAACGTCTACTGGGCGATGTCCAGCAACAACATGCAGGCCGGACCGAACATCATGCAGGAGGTCCTGCCGGGGTGGCGTAATCCGGAAAATTTCGTAATCGTCTCGGATGTCTATCCCACCGTCTCCGCCCAGGCCGCGGACCTGATTCTGCCCAGCGCCATGTGGGTCGAAAAGGAAGGCGCCTTTGGCAATGCCGAACGGCGCACCCAGTTCTGGCACCAGCTGGTCAGTGCGCCAGGCGACGCCAAATCCGATCTGTGGCAACTGCTGGAATTCTCCAAACGCTTTACCGCCGAAGAAGCCTGGCCCGCCGAGTTGCTTGCCAAGGCACCCGAATACAAGGGCAAAACCCTGTTCGAGGTGCTGTACAAGAATGGCCAGGTCGACCAGTTCCCGCTTGAGCAACTGGAAGCCGGATACAAGAACGATGAAGCCAAGGTTTACGGTTTCTACCTGCAAAAAGGTCTGTTCGAGGAATACGCCCAGTTCGGTCGGGGTCACGGCCATGACCTCGCCGAGTTTGACCGCTACCACAGCGAGCGCGGGTTGCGCTGGCCGGTAGTGGATGGCAAGGAAACCCGCTGGCGTTACCGCGAGGGTTATGACCCTTACGTGGAAAAAGGCAGCGAAGTGCAGTTCTACGGCTACCCGGACAAGAAGGCGATTATTTTCGCCCTGCCCTACGAGCCGCCAGCCGAGATGCCGGATGCCGATTATCCGTTCTGGCTGAGCACCGGTCGGGTGCTGGAGCATTGGCATACAGGGAGCATGACCCAGCGCGTCGAGGAACTGTACAGGGCCGTGCCGGATGCGCTGGTCTACATGCATCCGGAGGATGCCAAGGCAATGAATGCGCGCCGTGGCAGTGAAGTAAAAGTGATCAGCCGACGCGGTGAAATGCGTGCTCGCATCGAAACCCGCGGGCGCAACAAACCGCCGCGTGGCCTGGTGTTCGTGCCGTTCTTCGACGCCAACAAGCTGATCAATAAGGTCACGCTGGATGCCACCGACCCGATCTCCAAGCAGACCGACTACAAGAAGTGTGCGGTGAGGATCGAGCTGATCAGCGCGGCCTGAGGAGAGTCTTCATGAGTTACCGCTTGCTACCCGTGCTGTTGCTCGCTGCCTTCGGCCTGGCGGTCGCGGCCCAACTCGACTACCCGCTGGACGCTCCCGGGCCGGACGGCCGTCGACCCGGCGGAATAATGACGCAAAACCAGCCAGCGCCACCCATCGCGAACGACGAGAACAAGGACCTCAAACGCGAGCGCAATTACCCGGACCAGCCGCCGACCATTCCCCACACCATCCGTGGTTATCAAATCGACAAGAACAGCAACAAGTGCCTGTCCTGCCACAGCCGCGCCAACAGCGCGCGCAGCCAGGCACCGATGGTCAGCATCACCCACTACATGGATCGCGACGGCCAGGCACTTGCCGCGGTATCGCCGCGCCGCTACTTCTGCAATCAGTGCCATGTCCCGCAAAAAGAGGTCGCGCCCCTGGTGGGCAACAGCTTCGAGAACATCGACAAAGTATTGCAAGACGAAGCCAGTGCGCCAGCGAAACCCTGAGGAGAGGTCATGAAATCATTGCTCGCCCTGCTCAAGGACTACTGGGGCGTCTTGCGTCGTCCCAGCGTCCATTACAGCCTGGGATTCCTCACACTCGGCGGATTTATCGCCGGAGTCATCTTCTGGGGTGGCTTCAACACCGCGCTCGAGGCGAGCAATACCGAGAAGTTCTGCACCTCCTGCCACGAAATGCGTGACAACGTATTCGTCGAACTGCAGGAAACCATTCACTACAGCAACCGCTCAGGCGTACGCGCCACCTGCCCGGACTGCCACGTGCCCCACGAATGGACCCACAAGATCGCACGCAAGATGCAGGCCTCCAAAGAGGTCTGGGGCAAGATTTTCGGCACCATCAGCACCCGCGACAAAT
Source organism: Pseudomonas sp. LBUM1658 (assembly GCF_059716055.1). Taxonomy (NCBI): domain Bacteria; kingdom Pseudomonadati; phylum Pseudomonadota; class Gammaproteobacteria; order Pseudomonadales; family Pseudomonadaceae; genus Pseudomonas; species Pseudomonas sp. LBUM1658. Next base: position 2,722,906 of record NZ_CP166798.1, on the reverse strand, counting down.
TCCTCGGGATGCGCCGCGAACTGGCCGAGCACGAATGGGCCAGGCTCAAGGCCAACGACTCGCTGGAGTGCCGCAACTGCCACAACTTCCAGTTCATGGACTTCACCCGCCAGAGCAAGCGCGCCGCGAACATGCACTCCACGTCCCTGGCCGCTGGACAGGCAACCTGCATCGACTGCCACAAGGGCATCGCGCACAAACTGCCAGACATGAGTGGGGTCAAGGGCTGGTAAGTGGCTGCCTGCTCACCCCCAGCGGCCAGGCTCTACAGGCTCATATCGGTTTTTTCGGGAATCCGGCCGGTCGAGGCGCAACACTTATGAATCAGCGTTACACGACCACCGCGATTGCCCTCCACTGGCTCATGGCGCTGGGGCTGATCGGCGCCTTCGCGATTGGCTTCTATATGCCGGACCTTGCACTGTCGCCGACCAAGCTGAAGCTGTACTCATGGCATAAGTGGGCCGGCGTGACCCTGTTTCTGCTGGTACTGCTGCGCCTCGCCTGGCGCCTGCTGTATCCCCCACCACCGTTGCCGACGAGCATACCCGCGGTATTACGCTTCACCTCGCTGGTCATGCACTGGCTGCTGTATGCACTGATGATTGCAATTCCTCTCAGCGGCTGGCTGATGAGTTCGGCGCAAGGTTTCCAGACAGCCTGGTTCGGAGTACTGCCGCTGCCGGACCTGCTGGACAAGGACGCCGCGCTGGGTGAACGTCTGCAGGTGCTCCATGAAGTGCTTAACTACATACTGCTTGGCCTGGTGATCGTCCATACGAGCGCTGCGCTCAAGCATCACTTCATCGATCGCAACGACGTGCTCACGCGCATATTGCCGGTCAGGAACAAGGGCTGACCCAGGGTATTTCAGTTAATGAAGCTCATGCTCCGACCGGAGAGTCCTATGAATGATCGGTTCCTGCGTTCTGCCGCCCTGGTCGCCGCACTCATGCTCGGGCCCCTGACCGGCGCCCAAGCGGTCCAATACAAGCAAGTGAATCCCGTAGCCAGCCAGATCTCCTTCACCTACACCCAGATGGGTGCGCGGGTGTACGGCACGTTCGGCAAGTTCGACGCCACGCTCGATTTCGACTCGACCAACCCCACGGCGGCTCATGCCGAGCTGACCATCCAGCTCGACAGCATCGACGCCGGCACCAGCGACGCCAACAGCGAGCTGCAGAAACCCGCCTGGTTCAACACGGCGCGGTATCCGCTGGCGAAGTTCGAATCGAACAGCGTCAAGGTGCTCGACAACAACCGCTACCAGATTAGCGGCAAGCTCGCGCTCAAAGGCCGCACCCGCGACGTCAATGCGCTGGTGATTTTGAAGCCGCAGCACTCCATTGGCGTATTCAGTGGCGAGTTCATCCTCAACCGCGCCGACTTCAGCATTGGTGAAGGCGAATGGGCGGATATCGGGATCATATCCAATGAAATCCTGATTAAATTCCGCGTCGTCGCCCCCGAGCAATGATCACTGAGCATAGGTATCTACACATCTTTTAAGGCTGCCAAATTACACAAGTTCGGTGTGTACTGCGACGAGATGTGTAGATGTATCGGACCATCAGTCGTCCCGAGTCAGCACTTCCAGCAACTCGATTTCGAAGGTCAGGTCCGAATTGGGCGTGATCGCACCCATCGAGCGTACGCCGTAGGCCAGATGCGCCGGCACCCAGAGTTTGCGCTTGCCGCCGACTCGCATGCCCATCAGTCCGAGGTCCCACCCCTTGATTACCCGACCCGTGCCAATCACGCACTGGAACGGCTTGCCGCGCTCATAGGAGGAGTCGAACGGGGTGCCATCCTCGAGAAAACCGCGGTATTGGGTGGTAATCAAGGCACCTTTGACCACTTCTTTACCGTCGCCCAGTTGAATGTCTGTCACCTGCAATTCGCTGCTCATTGCTCTCTCTCGTTGATTCGGTAGCCCTGGATGGCTCCAGATGCAGGGTTTTCCCAGAATTTTCGCGGGTTGGCAACCTTCATGAGCGCCACAACTGTCTCGTGGCTTTCGGGAAAAACCTGCTGTACTCCAGGGTGTGGATTAAGATAGCCGACGGCCATTACTCCCAGGGTTTCAATACACCATGTCATTTGCATTCACATGAGCTATGCCTGGCTCAGCCTTTGCGCTGTTCTCCTGATGCTGGCGGCAGTTGCCGTATGGGTTCGTCATGAGCGCAGCCTGCAACACCGTCTGGCCCAGTATCGGGAACTGCTCGAAGGCCTGCCGGACGGGGTGATCCTGGTCGATGCCGAGGGCCTTATCCAGCAGCAGAACAGCGCGGCAGCACGGCTGCTGGATAGCGACGATGCTCTCCTGGTCGGCTCGTCACTGTCCAGTTGGTTACCGCACTTAAATGAAACCCTGGAGCAACGTCAACGCACCCTTGCCACCCGCGCCAATGGCCAGCAGCGGGCGATCGAGGTCACTCGTCTGCCTGCGCCCGACAGCGCAAATTCCATTGTGCTGGTTCATCGCAGCAAGCAATACGGTCACTCGCCAGAGGATGCCGAACGCTATAAACGCAGCCAGTATTTCGCCCGCATCGGCACCTGGGACTGGGATGTCGATACCGAGCAGCTGTATTGGTCAGAGGCGATCTATGGCATGTTCGGCTATAAGGTCGGCGAAGTGACGCCCTCCTATGAACTGTTCTGCAGCTGCGTGCACCCGGAGGACCGGGCTCAGGTGCGGGCCGGTGAGTTGCGCTGCCTTGAAACCGGCGATAACCACGACGAGGAATACCGGGTCATCTGGCCGGACGGCAGCATCCACTGGCTGCGGGAAACTGGCAACGTGGTAAAAAACACCGACGATTCGACGGTAAAAATGATGGGCGTGGTCCGCGACATTACCGAGGAAAGGGCCTCGGCCAGCCAACTCCAGCACCTGGCACACTTCGATCTCCTGACCGGGCTGCCCAACCGCCTGGCCCTCGAAGACCGCTTGTCCAAGGCCCTGGAACAGGCACGGCTGAACGATACGCGGGTGATACTGGTGTTTGTCGACCTCAACAGTTTCAAAGAAATCAATGACCATTTCGGCCACGCCGCCGGAGACCGGGTGCTGGTTACCACCGCTACCCGCCTGAAGAAAATCCTCCGTTCAACCGACACCGTCGCCCGCATCGGCGGTGACGAGTTCGTGGTCATTCTTGAAGGACTGCCCCAGGGCAAGAGCCTGCAAGACGAGGCCCACAGCATTTGCGAGAAAATCTTCATCGAGCTATCGCCCCCCGTCACCATCGGTAATGACCAGCGGCACATCGGCACCAGCCTCGGTGTCGCGGTGTTCCCGGATCATGCCCCGAGCATGGACAAACTCATCCACATCGCCGACCTGGCGATGTACGAGGCCAAGCGCAGCGGGAACAATCAGTATCGGTTGGGTGGTAGGAGCGAGCTTGCTCGCGATGGACTCAAGGGCGGCGCGTTTATGTAGGAGCGTTTATTCAGTGAATACGCGTTATCGTTAACGTCCATCGCGAGCAAGCTCGCTCCTACACGCGCCAGTCTGCATCAATTGTGCGAAACACCCAGGAGTCAGCCCATGCCCCATGAAGGCAACCTGTTGCAAGCCGCCGTGGTTTTTCTGTTCGCGGCGGTGCTGGCCGTTCCCTTGGCCAAGCGCCTGCAATTGGGCGCGGTACTGGGCTATCTGTTCGCCGGGGTGATCATCGGCCCGTCGGTGCTGGGGCTGATCGACAACCCACAAAGCGTCAGTCATATCTCGGAACTTGGGGTGGTATTGCTGCTGTTCATCATCGGCCTGGAGCTCTCGCCCCGACGGTTGTGGGTGATGCGCAAATCGGTGTTCGGCGTGGGCCTGGCGCAGGTGTTGCTGACCGGGTCGGTGATCGGCGTCCTTGCCTTGTTCGTCTTCGGCCAGCCCCTGAATAGTGCCATCGTGCTGGGCCTGGGCCTGGCGTTGTCGTCCACCGCGTTTGGCCTGCAGAGCCTGGCCGAGCGCAAGGAGCTGACCAGCCCCCATGGGCGGCTGGCGTTTGCCATTCTGCTGTTCCAGGACATCGCCGCGATCCCCTTGATCGCCATGGTGCCGCTGCTGGCCGGCGGTGATCACAGCACCACTGCCACCCAGAACCTGAATCACGGCCTGCAGGTGCTGGGCAGCATCGCCGTGGTGGTGATCGGCGGGCGTTATCTGTTGCGCCCGGTGTTTCGCGTGGTGGCCAAAACCGGTCTGCCGGAAGTCTCCACCGCCACCGCGCTGCTGGTGGTGATCGGCACGGCATGGCTGATGGACCTGGTAGGGGTCTCCATGGCACTGGGTGCGTTCCTCGCCGGTTTGCTGCTGGCCGACTCGGAATACCGACACGAACTGGAAGCGCAGATCGAACCGTTCAAGGGATTACTGCTGGGGCTGTTTTTTATCAGCGTCGGCATGGGCGCCAATATCAGCCTGTTGTTCAGCGCGCCGGCCGCGGTATTGGGGCTGACTGTATTGCTGATCCTGATCAAGCTGCCCCTGCTGTTTGTCGTCGGCCGGCTGGCCGGCGGCCTGGGTCGAGTCAATGCCATACGCCTGGGCATCGTGCTGGCGGCCGGCGGTGAATTCGCCTTCGTGGTGTTCAAGATCGGTCGCGATCAGGGGCTGTTCGAGCCCCATCTGTACGACCTGCTGGTGCTGACCATTACGCTGTCCATGGCCCTGACGCCGCTCTTGCTGCTGTTGTGCGCGCGGCTGGTCAAGCCGGTGGTAAAACCGCTGAGCATGCCGCCGGAATTCCGCGAAATCGAAACTGACGCACCACGGGTGGTGATCGCCGGCATGGGCCGTATGGGGCAGATCGTCGCGCGGATCTTGCGGGCGCAGAACATCAAGTTCGTGGCCCTCGACACTTCGGTGGAAACCATTGAGCTGTCCCGCAGTTTTGGCGGGGTGCCGGTGTTCTACGGCGACCCGATGCGCCCGGAGATTCTGAAAGCCGCCAAGGTCGAACAGGCGGAATTTTTCGTGATCGCCACCGACGATCCGGACACCAATATCAAGACCGCCGAACTGGTGCACAAACTCTACCCGCAGATGAAAATCATCGCTCGCGCGCGCAACCGTCAGCACGTTCATCGGCTAGTGGATGTCGGCGCGCAAGCGGTGCGGGAAACCTACTATTCGAGCCTGGAAATGAGCCGGCGCACCCTGGTCGGGCTCGGCTTGAGCCAGACCCAGGCCGATGCCCGCATCAAACGCTTTACCCACCACGACGAACAGGTGCTGGAGGCCCAGCATGCGGTCTATGACGATGCCGCCAAGGTGCTGCAAACCGCCCAGGAAGCCCGGGGCGAACTGGCGCGACTGTTTGAGGCGGATCAGCTGGAGGAAGAGTCCAGAGGGTGATGGTGGATGTGAGGACCCCATCGCGAGCAAGCTCGCTCCCACAGGGGATTGATGGTGTATCCCCTATTTGTGGATCGGCATCTATCCAATGTGGGAGCGGGCTTGCTCGCGATGAACGATAACGCGGTGTATCAGGTAAACAACAACCAAGGACTTCAAAATGAGCAGTGCTGACCAATCCTCCCCTGCCCTCAAGGAAATCTTCAACGCCGAACGTCTCCAGCACATCGCCACCGAGATGAGTTCGGTTTATCCGGCATTCAATGCAAAAGCCTTCCTCAAACTCGCCAACCTGGGTCTGGCCGAATTATCGGTGATGCAGCGCCTCGCCCGAGTCAGCGAAAGCCTGAATGCAGTGATTGCCCTCGACTACGAGCAAACACTGGAGCTCTTTCGCGCGTTGGCCCCACGCTTGAACAGCCGTTTCGTCAGCATGTTCCTGCCCCATTACGTCGCCACTTATGGCGCCCACGCGTTCGAGTTGTCGATGGACGCACTGAAGTACTTCACTGCGTTCGGCTCTTCGGAGTTTGCGGTGCGGCATTTCCTGCGCAGCGACTTTGAGCGCGCCCTGGCGCTGATGAACCTGTGGTCGCTAGACGAAAACGAACATGTCCGGCGCCTGGCCAGCGAAGGCAGCCGTCCGCGCCTGCCCTGGTCATTTCGCCTGGAACAGGTGCAAGCCGATCCGTCGTTGGCAGCGCCGATCCTCGACAATTTGAACGCCGACAGCAGCCTGTATGTACGCAAGTCCGTGGCCAATCACCTTAACGACATCACCAAGGATCACCCGCAGTGGGTGCTCGAGCTGATCGAAAGCTGGTCCCTGGAAGACCCGCGCACCGCCTGGATCGCCAGACACGCCTTGCGCAGCCTGATCAAGCAAGGCAATCAGCGGGCACTGGCAATCATCGGCGCAGGAAGTAAAGCGGAAGTCGAAATCCAGCACCTGAAAATCGAACCGCCAGTGATTCGCCTGGGCGAAAAAATCACCCTGTCCTTCACCCTGAAATCGACCCTGAGCGACAGCCAGCGCCTGGTGGTCGACTACGCCATCGATTACGTCAAAGCCTCAGGCAGCACCTCGGCGAAAGTCTTCAAACTCAAGGGCCTTACCCTGGCTGCCAATGCCAGGGAAAACATCAGCCGCGCCCAGCACATTCGCCAGCTGACCACCCGCACGCACTATGCCGGCAAGCACGCCGTGCACATTCTGGTGAACGGCGAACGCTTGGCCAGCGGTGCGTTCGAGATTCTCGACCAAGCCCTCGACGGTTGAAACGCAGCGGTGTTTTCAAGGCGTAATTGCGACCTTCAGCACTCCATCGCGCTGACTGGCGAACAGCTCATAAGCGGCTTCGATGTCATCGAGTTTGAAGCGATGGGTCACCAAGGGTTTGAGATCGACCTGACCACAGGCAACCACCTCCATCAAACGCCGCATGCGCTCCTTTCCGCCCGGGCACAAGGTGGTCACGATGCTGAGGTCGCCCAGCCCTGCGGCGAATGCATCGAGCGGGATGTGCAGGTCCGACGAATAGACCCCAAGGCTCGATAAGGTACCGCCGGGACGCAGTACTCGCAGCGCCGATTCGAAGGTGCCCTGGGTCCCCAGGGCTTCAATGGCCACGTCAACCCCGCGACCATTAGTGATGGCCATGATGCGCTCGACCACATTGCCGTCCTTGAAGTCGACAGTATGGGTCGCGCCCAACTGGCGGGCGACGCCCATTCGCGCAGACACGGTGTCCACTCCGATAATGGTCGTAGCACCCATCAGCCGTGCACCGGCAATGGCACACAGACCGATGGGGCCCAGGGCGAACACGGCGACCGTATCGCCAATCTCGACCTTGCCTCGTTGCGCGCCGGAAAAGCCCGTGGACATGATGTCCGGGCACATCAGCACTTGTTCATCACTGAGGTTGTCGGGAATCGGGCAAAGGTTGGCAAGGGCATCCGGCACCAACACGTATTCCGCCTGGCAGCCGTCAATCGTATTGCCGAACTTCCAGCCACCGGCGGCGCGAAAACCGTGGCGAGTCCCCGGACCGTCCTGAGACGAACAGCCACAGAGGCAGGCGTAGCTTTGGCCACTGGGGGTGATAGCGCCGGCAATCACCCGTTGCCCTTCGACGAAGCCGACGACCTGCGAGCCGAGCTTTTCGATCACGCCCACCGGTTCATGACCGATAGTCAGCCCCTTGGCCACCGGGTATTCGCCGCGCAGGATATGCACATCGGTGCCGCAGATGGTGGTCGTGGTAATGCGCACCAGCGCGTCAAGCGGTCCCACCTCGGGAATCGGCTTGTCATCCAGCACGATGCGGTTTTTCTCGACGAAGATCGCCGCTTTCATTTTTGCCATTGTGTTGACTCCTGTCCTTTAGATCCGCGGAAGGCGTTACCGACAGTCACTTCCCAAGATCGAGTTCATGGATGATTTCGCTAAACCCCTCGCTAGGGTAGCGGCTGGTGAAACCAAGGTTTCTCGCCAGGCAATGCATGCCGTAATTGGTCGCCATATCAGTCGAGGCCATGATCTTGAACCCGTTGCGCCGCGCGGCGTCGATCAAACGCCCGCCCAACAGGGTTCCGAGGCCCAGACGCTGCCATTCATCGGCGACCGTTATGGCACATTCGCATTGGCCCGACCCGGGCGTCGAGGCGTAACGGCTGACGCCGATTTCCAGCAACTGCCCGTCCCTGTGCACCAGCGCGACATAGGCCATGCGCTTTTCATAGTCCAGGTCCATCATGCGGTCCATCAGGGGCCCATCCGCCTCACTGAAAGTCCCCAGAAAACGCAAGCGGCGAGATCCGGCAGACAACTGCTTGATGAACTGGAACTCGCGCTCACGATCCTGCTCCTGAAGCGGGCGGATAAGCACGTGAGCGCCGTTTTTCAGCGGTTCAATCCAGTGTTCTTCAGCATCGTCTGGACAGAAGGTGGCCAGTTTTATGGCGGTTGATTGACCAGTGATCATATTTTTCTCCCGGGCCGTAAGTCGAAATGCTCGCAGGGCCCAAGAGTGTTGTACGACGGGTAGCGTTTGCCGATCTGATCTGGGTCAATGTTTAGGTGTATTGAACAGCCTATACCCAGGCAACTGCTAACCTGCCTGGTCCGGACCGCGCAGCAGCGCCTGCTCGCGCTCACACAACTCCACCACGTAATCCCACAACACCCGCAACCGCACCGACTTGTGCAATTCGCGCCGGGTGCTGATCCAGTAGCTGCGCTGAATGCTCTCGGCCGGCAGCAATGGAATCAGATCCGGGTCATTGCTGGCCATGTAGCACGGCAACACGGCGATTCCCAGGCCCGAGCGCGCAGCCTGGTGCTGGGCGATCACGCTGGTACTGTGGAACACCACCTGCGGGCTGCGGCAGAAGCTGTTGAGGAACATCAATTCCTGGCTGAACAATAAGTCATCGACGTAGCCGATCCAGGCATGCTGCGCCAGGTCTTCGCGGCTGTGCAGCGCTGGCGCACGGTCCAGATAGGCGCGGCTGGCATACAGCGCCAGGCGGTAGTCGGTGAGTTTGCGGGTCACCAGCATATCGACGACCGGGCGTTCGAGGTGGATGCTAATTTCCGCTTCGCGGTTGAGGATGCTGACGAAGCGCGGCACCGCTACCAGCTCCACTTCCAGCCCTGGATAGCGCTCGAACAGGCCGTTCATGCGGCTCGCCAGGAACATGATGCCCAGGCCTTCGGTCACCCCGAGACGGATCTTGCCCTGGGGCGCGCTGGACCGGGTGATTTCCTCCTGCGCCAGCAAGGCCACATTTTCCATGGCTTCGGCGTGTTTGAGCAGCGCCTCGCCGGCCGGCGTCAACTGGTAGCCCTGGGCGTGCTGGACAAACAGCGCGGTGCCCAGGCTTTTTTCGATGGCCTCGATATGCCGGGCTACCGTGGCATGGGTGGTATTCAGCCGGCGTGCCGCGGTCAGCAAACGGCCGCTACGCTGTAACTCGAGAAAAAACCGCAGGTCATTCCAATCGAACATGAATCTTCCTTGAACGTGCCGCAGGGTACAGCTGTCTAAAAACGCACAGCCACTGAGTAAAAACTAACATTCTTTAAACGAAAGCTAACAATTAGGATGAATCACAACAAGAACAACAACAGAAGAGGTCATGGATGCAGCCTGTCGTTGATGAATATGACTACGTGGTAGTGGGCGCCGGGCCGGCCGGTTGTTTGCTGGCCAATCGTCTGTCCGCCAACCCTGAGCATCGGGTGCTGCTGCTCGAAGCCGGTGGCCGCGACAACTACCCGTGGATTCATATCCCCGTCGGTTATCTATTTTGCATCGGCAACCCGCGCACCGACTGGTGCTTCAAGACCGAAGCGCAACCCGGCCTGCAAGGTCGCAGCTTGAGCTACCCACGGGGTAAGGTCCTGGGCGGTTGTTCGTCGATCAACGGCATGATTTACATGCGCGGCCAGGCCAGCGACTACGACGGTTGGGCCGCCGACGGCAATCCTGGCTGGGCCTGGAAGGATGTACTGCCGCTGTTCAGGCAGAGCGAAAACCACTTTGCCGGCGACTCGGAGTTTCATGGCGCTGCCGGCGAATGGCGGATCGAGCGTCAGCGGCTGTCGTGGCCGATCCTCGATGCCTTCCGCGAGGCGGCCGAACAAAGCGGCATTGCCAGCATCGATGACTTCAACCGGGGCGACAACGAAGGCTGCGGTTACTTCCAGGTCAACCAGAAGGCCGGAGTGCGCTGGAATGCCGCCAAGGCTTTTCTCAAGCCGATCCGCAACCGACCCAACCTGACCGTACTGACCGATGTCGAAGTCGACCGCGTGCTGCTGGAAAACGGCCGTGCCTCAAAGGTCAGTGCCCGCTGGCAGGGCCAGCCGAAAACCTGGAAGGCGCGGCGGGAAATCGTCCTCTGCGCCGGCTCCGTCGGCTCGCCGAGCATCCTGCAACGTTCCGGGATCGGCCCGAGCGGCTTGTTGCAACGCTTGGGGATTGGCGTCGCCCATGAATTGCCCGGCGTCGGCGGCAATCTGCAGGATCACTTGCAGCTGCGGCTGATCTACAAACTGCAAAACGCCCGCACCCTGAACCAGATCGCTGGCAGCCTGTGGGGCAAGATGGGCATGGGCTTGCGCTATCTGTATGACCGCAGCGGCCCGCTGTCCATGGCGCCAAGTCAACTGGGGGCATTCGCCCGTTCGGGACCGGAGCAGACTTCGGCCAACCTTGAATACCACGTGCAGCCGCTGTCGCTGGAGCGCTTCGGCGAGCCGTTGCATGCATTCCCGGCATTTACCGCGTCGGTCTGCGACCTGCGTCCACAGAGCCGTGGTCGAGTGGAAATCCGCTCCGCCAATCCCCAGGACGCGCCGCTGATTCAGCCAAACTACCTGAGCCATCCTGAAGATCTTAGAGTCGCCGCCGCCGCCATTCGCCTGACCCGGCGCATCGTCGCGGCGCCGGCCCTGGCGCAGTTCAAGCCTTGCGAATACCTGCCGGGCGACGCCTTGCAGACCGACGAGCAACTGTATGAAGCGGCGGCGCGGATCGGCACGACGATCTTCCACCCGGTCGGCACCTGCCGCATGGGCAATGACAAGAATGCCGTGGTCGACGCGCAGTTGCGGGTCCACGGCGTTCCCGGGCTGCGCATCGCCGACGCCTCGATCATGCCGCGCATCACCTCGGGCAATACCTGTTCACCGACTCTGATGATTGCCGAGAAGGCCGCTCAGCTCATTCTCGCACCTACGACAAGGAGCCTTGACCCAAAAGAAAAACTGCTCACCGAACCGCACTTGTAGGAGCTGCCGCAGGCTGCGATCTTTTCAGCGGCCACCACGTTGTCAGGACTGGCGCGAAGATCAAAAGATCGCAGCCTTCGGCAGCTCCTACGCAGGCTGCGATCTTTACAGCGGCCACCACGTTGTCAGGGCTGGCGCGAAGATCAAAAGATCGCAGCCTGCGGCAGCTCCTACGCGGATTTCATCATGCAATACCGACATCGTGGCGCCGAACATCGCGGCGACAGTGGAACAACAAAAACAATCACTGTAAGGGATACCGATATGTCAGAACATGCTCAACCCCTGGACGCGACGCTTGGAGCGACCACCAGCAAGGAAACCCAGAAAGTCATCTTCGCCTCGTCCCTGGGGACGGTGTTCGAGTGGTATGACTTCTTCCTCTACGGCGCCCTCGCGGCAGTCATCAGCAAACAGTTTTTCGCCGGGGTCAACGACACCACGGCGTTCATCTTTGCACTGATGGCGTTCGCCGCGGGCTTCATCGTGCGACCGTTTGGCGCGCTGGTATTCGGCCGTCTCGGCGATATGATCGGCCGCAAGTACACCTTCCTCGCGACCATCATCCTCATGGGGCTGGCGACCTTCTGTGTCGGCCTGCTACCGACCTATTCGAGCATCGGCATCGCCGCACCGATCATCCTGGTGGTGCTGCGCATGCTCCAGGGCCTGGCCCTGGGCGGTGAATACGGCGGCGCGGCGACCTACGTCGCGGAACACGCACCGGCCGGCAAACGCGGGTTCCACACCAGCTGGATTCAGTCCACCGCTACCCTTGGCCTGCTGTTGTCGCTGCTGGTGGTACTCGGTTGCCGTTACTTCACCGGCGATCAGTTCGAAGTCTGGGGCTGGCGCATCCCTTTCCTGTTTTCGATCGTGCTGCTGGGGATTTCCACCTGGATACGCATGAGCCTGCATGAGTCGCCGGCCTTCCTGAAAATGAAAGAAGAAGGCAAGATCTCCAAGGCGCCGATCCGCGAGTCCTTCGGCAAATGGGAAAACCTCAAGATTGTGCTGATCGCGTTGTTCAGCATCAACGCAGGGCAAGCGGTGACCTTCTATGCCGCGCAGTTTTACACGCTGTTCTTCCTCACCCAGTTCCTGAAAATGGACCCGGCCCTGGCCAACGGTCTGCTGATTGTCAGCGTGGTGATCGGTGCGCCGTTCTTCATCTTCTTTGGCTGGCTGTCGGACAAAGTCGGGCGTAAACCAATCCTGATGCTCGGCCTGTTGCTGGCGACCGTGTTGTACTTCCCGATCTTCAAGAGCATTGCCCACTACGCCAACCCGGCAATCGACCTGGCCAGCCGTCAGGCACCGATCACCGTGCTGGCCGACCCCGCCACCTGCACCTTCCAGTTCGACCCGGTGGGCAAGGCACGCTTCGACAGCCCGTGCGACAAGGTCAAGACCTTCCTGGTCAAACAGGGCCTGCCGTACAGCAGCGCAGCGGCGCCGACCGGCAGCCAGGTGCAAGTGAGCATCGGTGACGTGCGCATCGACGGTTACGACGAAGCAGCGTTGCGCGGCGCAGTGACCCTGGCCGGTTATCCGCAACGGGCGGACACCCAGCAGGTCAACAAACCGATGATCGTCGCGCTGATGGTCGCCCTGACCTGTATCGCCGCCATGTGCTACGGCCCGCTGGCGGCGCTGATGGTCGAGCTGTTCCCGACCCGCATCCGCTACACCTCCATGTCCCTGCCCTACCACATCGGCAACGGCTGGTTCGGCGGCTTCCTGCCGACCGTATCCTTCGCATTGGTGGTGTACACCGGCGATATCTTCTACGGGCTGTGGTACCCGGTGGTAATCACCGGGGTGAGCTTGATCGTGGGCATGATCTGCCTGCGGGAAACCAAAAACGTGGATATCGATAAGAACTGAAGGCCGGGATATCCGTCCATGGCCCGATACAGGCCCTGGACGGAGAATCAGACATGGAAAAGCGCTTTGCTGGTCAGGTGCGCAGGCGCGGTTCTTTGGGCATTCCCAGCGCGCGTTCGGCGATGATGTTGCGCTGGATTTCGTTGCTGCCGCCGTAGAGGGTGTCGGCGCGACTGAACAGGTACAGCGACTGCAAACGGGTGAGTTGATAAGGCGCGGCCTCGAGCAGTTCAGCCTCGGCGCCGAGTACGTCCATCGCCAGCTTGCCGAGGCTGACGTGCCAGCTGGACCAGAACAGCTTGTAGATGGTCGCCTCCTTGCGCAGCGAACCGTCCTGGCTACCTGAGAGCATGCGCAGCGAGTTGTAGCGCATGATCCGCAGCCCGCTCCAGGCTTCGGCCAGGCGCTGGCGCAGGATCGGATCACGCGAGGCGCCATTGGCCCGGGCGATGGCGATGATCTCGCTCAACTCGTTGTGAAACTGCATCTGCTGGCCCAAGGTCGAAACCCCGCGCTCGAAACCCAGCAACGCCATGGCAATTTTCCAACCCTCGCCCGGCAAGCCAATGATGTTCGTCGCGTCGGTTCGGGCGCTGTCGAAGAACACTTCATTGAACTCCGAGGTACCGGTCAGTTGCTCGATCGGGCGCACGCTAATCCCGGCCTGCGCCATCGGCACCAGCAGGAACGACAAGCCGCGATGACCGACGCTGCCAGGCTCGGTGCGGGCGATCACAAAGCACCAGTCCGACTCATGGGCCAGCGAGGTCCAGACTTTCTGCCCATTGATGACCCAGCTGCCGCTCGCTTCATCCAGCAGCGCCCGGGTCTTGACGTTGGCCAGGTCTGATCCGGCCCCCGGCTCGGAATAGCCTTGGCACCAGAACGCCGTGCCGCTGACGATGCCTGGCAGAAACCGCCGTTGCTGTTCGGCGCTGCCGAAGGCGGCAATGGTCGGTCCGGCCAGCCCTTCGCCGATATGCCCCATGCGTCCGGGGCCACCAGCGCGGGCGTATTCTTCGTGAAAAATTACCTGCTGGCTGATGGAAAGACCACGCCCGCCGTGCTCCGACGCCCAGCCGACACAGGTCCAGCGACCCTCGGCGAGTTTGCGTTCCCAGGCCTTGCGCTCTTCGGGAAACATACGTTCATCGCCCGGACCACCACGAAAACGCAGGGGTTCGAATTCACCGCAGAGGTTAGCGCTCAACCAGTCGGCCACTTCCTGACGAAAGCACTCGTCCTGCTCGCTGAAACTGATTTTCATGGCTGCTCTCCAAGAATCGCCACGGCAATCCGTTCGCGATGCCAGGCCGGTGCGCCGAGAAAGCTTTCGCTGGCGCGGGCGCGTTTGAAGTAGAGATGCGGGTCGTATTCCCAGGTGAAACCGACGCCGCCGTGCAACTGGATCGACTCTGCCGCGCAGTGGAAGTAAGTTTCCGAGCAATGCGCCTTGGCCAGCGCCGCCGCCAGCGGCAGCTCGGCGGCAACCTGCGGGTCGCCCTGCGGATCAAGCACTTCCTGGGCCACGCAGGCTGCGTAATAACTGGCCGAGCGCGCGCATTCGACCTGCAGCATCATGTCGGCGGCGCGGTGTTTGAGCGCCTGAAAGCTGGCTATTGGTCGACCGAACTGCTGGCGTTCCTGCATATAGGCGACGCTCAGGTCCAATACCTGCTGCGCGCCACCGGTCTGCTCTGCGGCCAGGCCGATGCAGGCCAATTGCAGGACCCGCTCCAGGTGCGGCCAGCCGGCGCCGAACTCACCGAGCAGGCAGTCAGCGCTGAGATACAGGCCCTTGAGCTGGATGCGTGCCTGGCGGCGGGTCTGGTCCATGGTGGGCAACATCTGCCGCTCGATACCTGCACGGCCAGCGTCCACCGCGAACAGGCTGATCCCCGCTTCTCCGGTCGAACCGGGAACCCGTGCGGCAATGATCAAGAGATCGGCGCTATGCCCGTCGAGGACATGATTAAGCGTTCCGTCGAGCACGAAACCCTCACCCTCGGCGACCACCGTGGCCTGAACATCCTTGGCAGCCCAGCCGTTTGCGCTGGTGAAGGCCAGAGTCGCAGTGAGGCTGCCGTCGGCGATCAACCTCAGCCAGCGGTGCTTTTGTTCAAGGTTGGCGGCCAGCAGCAATGCCGGCGTGGCCATGCAGGCGGTGGCGAAAAACGGCGAGCAGAGCAAACGCCGGCCCATCTGCTCGAGCAGAATCGACAGTTCGACAAAGCCCAGTCCGAGACCGCCGAACACTTCGGGAATATGAATCGCCGGCCAGTACATTTCACTGCACAGACGTTGCCAGAGCGCCTCGTCAAAGCCTCGCTCGCTGACCATCGCCACCCGCACGGCGGTACAGTCCGACACATCGGCGAGAAAACTCTCGGCCGATGCACGGATCATTTTCTGTTCGTCGCTGAATGCAAATTCCACTGCGGCGCCTTCTACTCGTCTGGCGGAGCACGCATGCAGCGACACCCCTTTTGCCATCGAGTCTGGCGTCAGCCGGCGGCAGCAGAATCGTCAGCCCAGCCTAGTCCGAGTGGGCGATGCCGGGGCCGATCCGCCGAGGATCGAGCGCCTGGCCCGCTTCACCCGGATGGGCTGACTGTCGCAGCAAATCCCTCTAACGGGCGCCTTGGCGGGCGGAGCAGCTGATAGTCAAGGATTATGTAGTGACTGAAAATATTCACTACAAATCTATTGACGGCTCGGTTGTCCTTTTGCATTATCGACTCGTCTCTCGGATCGGGAGAGCTGGCATGGGATTACGAACACGCTCGACAGACCGCCGAGCTGTTCCTTGATATGTACTGCCCACAAGGCAGATTGATGAAGCTGATCTGGCAGGACCGTCCAGTACAGGGACGAGAAGCGCTGGCGAAACGTCCTCATGATGCTTGTGGCTGACCTTGTAGCGGTCAGCATGGGCATCCGGGTTTGCGCTGCTTCTCCTCGTTGTGACGGTAATCTGTAGTCGCCTTTCATCAATGCTACATTCATCAAGCCCAAGGCTGGATCTGCACCTGACGGACACCGTGTCCCGATTGTGCTTCAGGAAACGATTGGCTGATTCGGCAACATTTTTTCAGCGAACCAACCAGACAAGATCAACGAGTGGTCAAGGGGCTTACCAATGAATCTGAACAATCAACCCACTATTGATGAACTGGCTCGACTGTTCGCATCGCACAAAGACAACCACGACAGCCACGTACTGTGGATCTGCAAGTCGGGTGAAGTCCGAATCGATTGCCTCGCGCCCTACTCGCAGGAAAGCGAATTCGAGAAGGCCCATCAAAGCATGCGTGCCCGTCTCAGAATGTACCGTCGAGGCCAGGGCTATGTCGGCAAAAAAGCGGCAGCGGACAAAGACTTCATTGGCCGGGTCTTTCAGACCCTGAGCCAGGAATGGAAACTGCTGCAGAGTCAGTCCGGAGTGAATCTGCTGGACCGCTACTGCTGAGACCCCTTGTGGTGTCGCTGGCAACTTGAGCCTCAGGCTGACCAGCGACACCCGAATCTGCGAACCCCAAACGGCGGCCGTTTTCATTTGATGAAAGCGGCCGCGCTGTTTTAACCGCGCCTGTTTTTCCCCTTGTCCTGCACCTTCGCTCATGTTTTTTTACTGTGAAACTTAGAGCGAATTCAGATTAGCGCAGAGCAAATCTGACAGTGAACCCTCAGTGTTAATCTGGCGATACAAGTTGTATCAACTCTTTTGAACAATAGACATTTCCAACAATACTTTTTCAGCCACTTAATCACCCCCCGCCTTACATGCTGACAGCACGAGCTATTATTCAAGTAACTAGCCTGACACTGACCCGACACAAAATGGCGACTTTAAAGTTAACCCCGGCACTACGAGCTGAATATCAAACGCTATTCAATAACTGTCTGATCCGACCGGATCGCATGGCCGTCGTCAACACCTTGGTCGAGCGCCTGAATCAGCACCGAGACACTTACCAAAGCGTTGCCAACGAAGTTGGCGTCCCCTGGGGCTTTGTCGCGGTCATTCACAATATGGAAGCCAGCCAGCATTTCGACCAGCACTTGCATAATGGCGATCCGCTCACGGCCCGTACCTTTCATGTTCCGGCAGGCCGACCGGCCAAAGGTAATCCGCCATTCAAATGGGCTGAAAGCGCAGCCGATGCCTTGCGTATGAAAAAACTCGGACCCGCGACCGACTGGACGCTGCCTGGCACCTTGTTTCAACTGGAACTGTTCAACGGCATAGGTTATCGGCGTTTTCATCCGCACGTGTTAACGCCTTACCTATGGAGTTTTTCCAATCACTACAAAAGCGGCAAGTACATTTCCGACGGTACCTGGTCGGAAACCGCAGTCTCGGCCCAGTGTGGTTCGGCCGTATTGTTGCGGCGCATGGCAGAGAACGGCTTCCTCGACTTCGAGGACCAGCCCGCCCCTGCGGAAGGTGCCCGACCAATCATTGTGAACCATTCCAACAAGAAGCCGGATGATCCCGCCGAACTGGCAAAAGCCATTGCATTGCAGAACTGGTTGAATACCTTCCCGGGGATCTTCGTCAAAGTCGACGGAGTCCCCGGCGATCGGACGTCAGCGGCGTTTTTCAAAGTGACGGGACGGTTTCTGCCGGGGGATCCCAGAGGGTAATAAGCCCGCAAAAGATCGCAGCCTGCGGCAGCTCCTGCGCCAATTCGGTACACCCGCAAATGATCAGGTGTAAGCAGCACCTGTAGGAGCTGCCGCAGGCTGCGATCTTGGCGATCTCGCCTGCGCCGAACATTCCTGGTTTACGTCGCTGGACTGTGTATTTCCCTTGCCCGACCGGCCTCACGACAAGCCCAGCACGTCAACAGAATGCCGATAATCGACGGCAAGGTAACCGCCGGAAAATCCACCCGCAATACCTCCGGACTACAGATCCCCGCCGCCACCTCCCAGAAGTGAAACAGCCCATGAGCCGTGAGCCAAGCGGTTGCCGAAGCCCAGAGCAGGACTCGGTGCACCACGCTCAGGGTGCCTGCGATAAAGGCCGCGCCAATCGCCACGTAGAGCAAGCCGATATCGCGGATAAAATGCTGGTTGAACAAACCGGTGCGCTCCACCCCCGGCACCGCGGTGTACCAAAGGGCGGGATCGATCAGCATGAACACCCCATTGACGGCCATCGCGACGCCCAGTGCTACGGCGAACACCAGTATCGGGCGCTGGAACCAGGGTTTTGCGCAGTGCGGATTCATCGGGGTTTCCTTGCAGGAGGCACCGCGCGCAATCCAGACGTTCGAAGTTACGCAGCGACCAGAGATGACGGTTCGAAAAGTGAGCTTCAACGCTAATCGACCGCTGCGCAAATCCCTATAGCCAATGTTCAGCTTTTCCAGCACTCCATTTGACTCAAGCCGCAGCCCCTTGTCGGGAGCTGTTGCTCACCTCGAACTGCCCCACCAGCTTTTGCAGTTTATTGGCATTGAGCCTGACGGTTTCCGCACTGGTCTGCAGCACCACCACGGTCTGGCGCATCTCGCTGGAAGACTGGTCGACCTGTTTGATCGTGCGCCCATAATCGAGGCCGCGTTCATTGAGCTGCTGGATGATGGTGAACATGCTTTCCACCGCCTGATGCAGCTGCACGTTTTCCGAGGAGGCCTCTTCGGCCAGGCGCAGGCTGTTGTCGACATCCTTGACGCCGTTCTCCATAAAGCTCACGGCTGTTTGCGTTTCGTTTTGCAAGCCTTCGACCATTTGCCGGATATCCTCGGCGGCCCGTGAAGTACGCGAGGCCAGGCTGCGCACTTCATCGGCCACCACGGCGAAACCACGGCCATGTTCGCCAGCCCGCGCCGCCTCGATGGCAGCATTGAGCGCCAGCAGATTGGTCTGATTGGTGATGGCGCTGATCAGCCCGGTGATATTGCCGATCTGGGTCATCCGGCTGTCGAGCAATTGCACGCTTGAGGAAGAGCGCTCGACCACGTCGCGAATCGACTGGGTGCCGACCTGCACCGCGAGAAACTGTTCGCGGGCGCGGCTGACCACCTCGTCCATGGCTTGCTTCATTTGTTCGGCACTGGCCGAGGCTTGCTGGATCTCGCCCAATTGCTCTTCGACGATGATCATCATGTGATGCACCGCATCCGCGACTTCGCCACAGGTGAGACGGGCTTCCTGGCTGCGGCCAAGCATCAGTTGATTGGTCTTGCCGACACTGTGACTGGCCTTGATCACCTGCCCGACGACCGAGTCCAGATGGTCGATAAAACTGTTGATCCAACGGCCCATATCACCGGTCTCGTCGTTGGCCATGCGTGAGGTGTCGAGGCGCTGGCGCAAGTTGCCTTCGCCCTCGGCGATAGTCCGAATCACCCCGGTCATTTCGTTCAGTCGTGCCGCCAGCCGCTTCGGGCCGAAGGTGCTGAACAGGATCGCGGCGACCAGCATGCTCAGGACCTCACACCCATCGATCAGGCTCTGTGCAAGGCCGCTGTAATGCCGAACCAGGAAGTTGCAGGTGAACAGCGCCGCCATGGTGGCCAGGTAAGGTTTCATCAAGCCGTAACTCAGCGAGCGCCGGCGATAGACTTCCTCCAGATCGGCTTCGCACATCATGCCCCAGCGGTCAGGCGATCCGGGCAGTTGAAAGGTCACGCCCTTGCCGACCACTGGAATGTGCCGGTAGTCCGAGTAACCGGGATAGGTGACGAACAGATTGGAACCGCTGCGAATGGTCTCCCGCACGCCAGGGTGCAGTTGCTGGGTCGCCGGGTCGGTGAAGCGCAATTCCAGTTCGGTGTGGCGCTGCACCTGGACGGTCTTCCAGGGCGTGTGTACGCCGCTCTTGAGGTTCTCGCCGTGGGTGAAGGTCCCGTCCTCGAAGCGTGAACGTGACAGCGCGACCCCAGGCTGGATTGCCGGATCGAAACGCGACTGCACCATGAACAAGTAATTGTCCCCCGACTCGGCATAGATATGCCCGGCTTCGCGCTGGATCAGATCGCCCAGCACATCGTTCGGCACCCGGCCGCAGAGGCAGCCCAGGACTTTGCCGTCAACCTTCAGCGGCTGGTAGAACATCAGCGTGACTTCATCGTGAAAGCGCGAGGATGAAGGACCGATCTGCAAGGTCAGCGGATCGTTGTAGGGTCCATGAAGGAACGGCGCCTTCAACCCTTCGCCCAGCGCCCGCGGATTGCAGGGCTGGTTTGTGCCATGGCCGCTCCAGGTCGAGGCAATGACCGCGCCGCGTGGATCGACGACCAACAGTTCCGAGAAGTCCTCGGCCTGGCTGAGCTTATCCAGCAGTGAAGTGTTATCGAGATGGGCGAAGTCGCGGCCGAGGACCTCCGCCAGTTCGGCCAGGTGTTCCCACTGCTCGCGAGTCCAGCCGTGCAGCAACTGGACGCGGGTGGCGGCGATGGCTTCGAACGTTTGCTCGATCACCGGGTAGGCGGACTTGTTGAGCCCGCAAGACCAGCGCATGGCCAATTTTCCGGTCTTGCCGAACCAGGGTAGCCAGTGCTTTTCGGCGGAGGATAACCCCATGGAATTGCTTGATAGCGACATTCACTTCCCCAAGGACGACACTCTAATGCGGAACTTCAAGGCAATTACCACGCCAATTCGCAAGCTTGCTATCTATCCTTAGACTAAAGTCTCGGAAATCAGCGGGACCGCCGTAGATACTCCCAAACTGCCGGCGAGCGGTGGTGTTCGAGCGAGTGGGCCGATCGGGAATAAATGGTTCAAGTCAGTGCACGACTGGATGCGTGCTCGATAACAGGGCTTCAGATCGAAGGAACTGATTGAAGTGTTTCATCGCCTTGACACCCGCGCCCTTAAGCCTTTGGCGCCGATCAGCTGCCCTTGTGAGGCCTTCGATAACTGCTAGATTTCACAGATAGCGTCTCGCCATCTCTGGACACCCTCCCCCTTGCCGGTGCCCCCATGGCCCAGGCAGTGGCGCACAGACGGCAGCGGCCCTGCCCTGCCAGGGTTCCCAGGCAATCCCCTGGGCAAGTGCGTTACTGGGTATGGAGCCAGGAAATGCCAAAGGGACTTCATACAACCGACTCACCGCAGCGACCGCTTCGGCGCTGGATCCGCGCCCGTCCGCGTGTGCTGCGGCGCTGGATCCTCGACCTTCCGGGCAACTGTCGGCGCTGGCTCCTCGCCCTTCCGCGTAACCTTCGACGCTGGATCCCCGCACGTGCGCGTGCGCTGGGAGGCTGGATTGCGCACCTCCCAAGCCATTTTCCCGGGGCCGTGGCTGTCGCCTCGCTGGTGACCATCGGCCATCTCCACTATCACCTGCTGGAAGCCATCGACGGTTATGCCTTTATCGGTATCGGCAACCTCAGTGCGATAGGAGCCTTGTCCAGTGGCGCCAAACACCCCACCGTTGCGGTTGTGGTCATCGACCAGTCAAGCTATGAAAACTGGTACCACGAACGCTCACCACTGAGTCGCTGCCAACTGTGGGCCGACCTCAAGTTCCTCTACGAACTCCGGGTACCGCCCAAACTGATGGTCATCGATCTGGATCTGTCGCCCTCTTCGCAAACGGAAGATGCACGCTCCCGCCGCTGTCAGCAGTCGCTGAATAAGTTGCTTATAGATAGCCAGCGCAGGACCAGGACGGTGTTGATGGACCCTCTTCCCGTGCGTGACCCGGTCGCAAAGGAAAAAACCCGGATCTGGAAGAACCTCATGCTGGAGGCGAACATTGTCTTTGGTGATCCGAACCTGCCTATCCGTTATGGTCTGGTGACTAAAATCGAATGCGATGAGAAAAAGCTCGCGGCAAAAGCCTTGAGGGAGTTCTCGACCCATCACAACAACAACTGCCTGGGCATGCAGGAAAACAATCGAGCCAAGGAGTTTCTGATCAACCCCAAGCAATACGTTATGGGTCTGAGTCCGGTGTCGGCCTCGAGTCTGCCATCGCAAGACAACCTGTTCGCCGAGTGGCCGGGAATCGCCCTTCCCTGGCAGCTGCCGGTGGTGTTCTTCGGTGGCACCTACGGCTACGATGACACCTACCTGACCCCTCTGGGCATCATGTACGGCGTCGAGGTGCATGCGGCGGCCTATATGTCCCTGGTGGAGCCGGCGAGCGAATTCGATCATCTACTCAGCTTCAGTCTGGAAATCGTCATCGCAGTGCTCTTCGGCGGGCTCATCAGCTCTTGCTGGCGGGGCTACTTCGCCATGCGTTTCAGCCCCGAACCCTGGAAGCGCGAATCATCCGCGGTTTTCGTGCTCATCCTGGGGGTTTTGCTGATATTTCTGGTCGCGGGCACCACTGCCGGTTCGCTTTTCCTCTTGAGCATTAGCGACTACTGGCTCTCGCCCATCCCCATCGCGCTCGGGATGTTGATCGAGAGCTTCTTCGTCGGCGCCGTGCAAGAAGCCGTGCAGGAAGGAGTTCACCAGCGAGAGGATTTGGTCCGGCGGTTTATCGCAGCGCTCAAGTATGGCCCGGACAAATTCCACAAGGCGGTCGCCGCGCAAGTGCGACAGCACCCTCGTAACCTCGGCGACCAACTCTCGCACTTCATCATCGGTGACGTTGCACGGCATATCGGAAAGGTCCATTTAGGCGCCGCACTGTTCCTGCTAGTGCGCCGTCTGCTGCTTTTCTTCCTGCTGGGTTTTGCCCTGTCTCTGATCTTCACCCAACACTAGAGGAGCCAAAAGATGAAACGAACCACCCTTAACCTTTGCGCGGTCGCGCTGCTTCTGCTCTGCAGCACCAGCGCTTTCGCTCAGGACTGCAAGGGGCTGCAAGCGCTAAACCTCAAGGCCAAGGGCAGCGCCTGGGATCGCCTGATGACGGCGATCAAGAGTAACGATTCGGAGCCCGTCGAATGTGGCTCGCTGGAATCGGTCCTCGCCAGCGCGGCGAACAACCCCAGACCCGCTGGGCGCAAGCTGGAAGAAGACCGCCCATTCAACCCCCAGGAAGCCCAGGCCAACCTCGCCGAAGCCCAGAGCGACCCCCTGGTGAAAAAACGTCTGGAGCAGATCAGAAAAAACGTCCCGGATGCCAACCAGCGACTGCTCTACGAAGCCGCGACGCTCGACGAAGAGGGTTACTACGGCGCCAGGGATTTGCGCATTCGCCAACTCCAGCAGCAACTCAAATGACAGGCTCGCGCCTGCCAGCGGAGGCCTCATGAAATCGCGCACATCAACCCTTGGCACAGTGACGCTGGCGGCCTTGCTGGCCGCTTGCAGCGGATCGCAACTGTCCAACCCGTTCGACGCCGGCAAGGGTGAGACGGTACGGGTAAAACAGATCACCACCCTCTCGCCGAGGGCGTCGGTGGTACTCGACAAGAACTGCCCGGACCTGGTCCAGCCCTACCGGCTTACCGACAACTTCGCCTCGGTCGCGATGTTCAGCATGAAGGAAGGCCTCAAGGACCTGCCGGGCAAGCTCGGTAATCTGCTGGGCAAGGCACCAGCCCCGGCCACCGGCGACAAACTCTCGGCCTCGACCAAGCTGGCCGCCAAGCAGCTCAACTGGATGCCGATGACCGCCGAGGAGCTTTATGCCGAGCGCCAGCACAACGCGCGCACGGACATCCTGTCCCGCGACAGCAAGCTCGGCCGCAAGTACTACCCGATCGCGGACAAGATGCTGCGCGAGATCCTCGCCAGCATCGACGAACCCTACGACTATCGGTTCAAGCTGTTCATCCTGAAAACCTCCAACCGCAACGCCCTCGCCCTGCCCGGCGGCTACCTGTATATCGACCAGGGCCTGGTCGACAGCCCCAAACACCTGCCCAAAGCCTATTTCGCCCTGGCCCACGAGGTGGCCCACGTACTGCAGCGTCACGAAACCAAGGAGATGCAAAGCATGGTGGTGGACTCCTTCACGGTGAAAAAGGAACTGATCGAGACCCTGGAGGCGGCCAAGAACAACCCGACCCTAGTGGTTGATCGCGTCAAACTGGAAAAAGGCCAATTCACCAAACATCACGTGGATCAGGAACTGCAGGCCGACTCCTGTGCAGTAAGGATGCTCAGCCACGTCTACCCCGACCGTCAGGAACTGGCCGTATCGATCAACGCCTTCGAGGTCGACCTGCCCAAGATGGAACCCTCCTCCCCCACCAAGGCCCCACAGAACGATGCCGAGGCGCTGGCCGAAAGCGTGCACGACATCGTCAACTCGCCGGTGATGCGCCACCCCAATACCCGGGAACGCACGGCGAACCTGCAAGCGATTTATCGGGAGGTGACCAGCACCACCACCGCGGCCAAATGAACAGCCGGGGTGTACTGGTCGAGTATGGGGTGATGTGTTGCCCGGCGGTGGCGAGCTAGAAAATGAGTGATCTACTACTGATCCCATTCGATTGACGTACGATGTTTCAAGCCTGCTCGTTCGAGGGTTTTGAACATGTTGTCGATTGAAGATCTCGCGCTCCTGGAAGCGATCCGCGAAACCGGCAGCCTGTCGCGGGCCGCCGCGCGCCTTGGCAAGGCGCCTTCGACCATCTCCTACGCGGCGCGGCAGTTGGAGGAGCGGTTCGACGCCCTGCTGTTTGACAGGCGTCGCTATCGCTTGCAACTGACACCCGCCGGGGAGTTGCTGGTAAATGAAGCGGCGCGATTGATGCAGGACGTATCACGGCTGACTCAACGAGTGCGGCAGGTCGCCAATGGATGGGAGAGCCGACTGTGGATCGTCACCGATGAACTCCTGGAGTTCGAAGCCTTGATCCCGGTGATTCAGGAGTTCGACGCGCTGCAATCCGGTGTGCCGCTGCGGGTGACCCATGAAGTCTTGCGGGGGGTCTGGGAAGCCTTGCGCGAAGGCCCTGATCATCGGTGCCACCAACGAGCCTCCGGCCATCCCCACACTGCGCTGGATGCAATTGGGGGAAATGGAGTGGGTGTTCGCCGTCTCAGCGCAGCATCCTCTGGCCAAAGCCAAAGAACCCCTGTCACGAGCGTTGGTCGCACAGCACCGGGCGATAGTCGTGGCTGATTCATCGAGAGTCACCGAGGGCAGCACCTACGGCGTATCGGCCGGGCAACCGGTGCTCGCCGTGCCCACCATGCGCGGGAAAATCCTTGCACAATGCAACGGTCTCGGTGTGGGCTGGTTGCCGAGACATCGCGTCGGTTCGTTGCTGAAAAATGGCACGCTGATTGAAAAACAGATGGCCGACCCGCGAGAGCCCAACATCCTTTACGCCGGTTGGCGCGGCGATCATGACGGCCGAGCCCTGGGCTGGTGGCTGGAGAAACTCAAACAGAGCTACCTCTCCAGGCAGCTGGTTCAGGGGAGCGACACCTTTATTTAGATGACGACAGGAGTCCGGAAATCGCCATCGTGGACAAGCCCCTGACCTGTAGGAGCGAGCTTGCTCGCGATGAACGCTAACGATAACGCGTGTTTTCTGAATAAACGCGCTGCCCTTGAGTCCATCGCGAGCAAGCTCGCTCCTACAAGGACGCAGCGTTCGCTTGTATGACGCTGCCCTGAAAGTTGCGTAATGCCACCTATACTACAAGCCACCTACCCCCCGGGGGCCTGCACTGCCAACAATAACAAGCAGAGGTGGCAAATGGTCTGGCAACAAATCTACGATCCCTTCGGTAACCCGGTGCTATCGACCATCTTGGCGGCTGTGCCGGTGGTGGTGATGCTGGCGGCTCTGGCGTTTTTCCATATCAAGGCGCATCTGGCGGCATTGCTCGCCCTCGGCTCGGCCTTGCTGATCGCGATCTTCGCCTTCGGCATGCCGGCGAACATGGCTGGCTCGGCCGCGCTTTACGGCGCTGCCAACGGCCTGCTGCCGATTGGCTGGATCGTGCTCAACATCATCTTCCTGCATCGGCTGACCACCGAGAACGGTTCGTTCAAGGTGCTGCAGGATTCGCTGACGCGCATCACCGACGATCGTCGCCTGCAATTGCTGCTGATTGCCTTCTGCTTCGGGGCCTTCTTCGAAGGGGCCGCCGGCTTCGGCACGCCGGTGGCGGTCACCGGGGCCATTTTGATCGGGCTGGGCTTCTCGCCCCTGGCCGCGTCTGGCCTGGCATTGATCGCCAATACCGCGCCCGTGGCGTTCGGCGCCCTGGGCACGCCTATCATCACCCTGGCCAAGGTGACCGGGCTGGATGAAATGGAGCTGTCGATGATGGTCGGCCGGCAACTGCCGTTTTTCTCGGTGATAGTGCCGTTCTGGTTGATCTGGGCCTTCGCCGGCTGGCGCAAGATGCTGGAAATCTGGCCGGCGATCCTGATCGCCGGGGTCAGCTTCGCCGTGCCGCAGTTCCTCGTCTCCAACTACCACGGGCCGATGCTGGTGGACGTGATTGCCGCGCTGATTTCCATGGCCTGCCTGACCGCTTTCCTCAGGGTCTGGAAGCCGGCCACCGTGCATACTTCCGCTGCCCTGTCCGGGCGAGTCGACGACTCCAAAATAGCCGAGGAGCATGACGAACAACCCGTGGCCAGCGCGACCTTTGCCAGCGATGCCAAGCCTGCGGTAATGCGCGCCTGGATGCCGTGGATCATCCTCACAGTCTTCGTCTTCGCCTGGGGCACCCAGAGCTTCAAAAACATGTTCGATACCCGGCAGGCTGTAGATCCGCAAACCAGCTCGGCCAAGCTCGACCCGCAGGGCAAGCCGATGCGCGAAGCGAACCCGATCTTTGCCCCGACCCTGACCTTTACCACCATCCACCAGCAGATCGAGAAGGTCCCGCCCGTAGTGCCCGCGCCTAAAACCGAGGAAGCGGTCTACAAGTTCAACTGGTTCACCAGCACCGGTAGCGGCATCCTGCTGGCGGCGATCCTCGGCGGATTGCTGATGGGTTATTCCATCCCGCAACTGATCCACCAATACGTGCGAACGCTGTGGGTGGTGCGTTACTCGCTCATTACGATCGTGGCCATGCTTGCCCTCGGCTTCCTCACCCGTTACTCGGGCCTCGACGCCACCATGGGCCTGGCCTTCGCCGCAACGGGCATCTTCTATCCCTTGTTCGGCACCCTCCTCGGCTGGCTCGGCGTGGCCTTGACCGGATCGGACACGGCCTCCAACGTGCTATTCGGCGGCTTGCAACGGGTGACCGCCGAGCAATTGGGGATCAGTCCAGTGTTGATGGCAGCCGCCAACAGTTCCGGCGGGGTCATGGGCAAGATGGTCGACGCCCAGTCGATCGTGGTGGCCTCTACCGCCACCCGCTGGTACGGCCATGAAGGGGAAATCCTGCGTTACGTATTTTTCCACTCGATCATCCTGGCCATTCTGGTCGGCGGCCTGGTGACCTTGCAGGCGTATGTGGTGCCCTTCAGTCATATGGTGGTGGGCGGGCCTTGACGCCTATACAGAAAAATAAATCCGAGAATCACCTGGGCAACCTCCCCACCTAATAGCGGTGTCGGGCAATCCGGCGCCTCTACTGACTTTGTTTTCCATCGAATCGACGCACAAATTTTTCGGTGCATATTGCTGCCACAATATCGTTGAGCTTCTCCCGCCAACCAGCACTGAACAATGCGTCGGGACGCGCGACTTCCGCAGATCACCCAGGGAGAACCATACAAACCGTCGCGGTGTCCTGATGTTTAACGGGGCCAGTCGGTTCCGGGTGCTACGCTTTCATTTCATCGAATAGAGTCGAAGCGATGCCCACCGAAAACTCACTCCCCAGACAGTCGAAGGTGCAGCCATGAAGCGGATTCTGCTGATTGGTGGCATCACCGTGGCGATTGTCGGCGCGATGACGTATGTATTTATCCAGTGGGAAGCCGCCGAGACCCAGAAACGGGACGCTCTGTGTGTAGAAGCCAAGCAGTCCCTGAAAGAAGTGGAAATCCGAGCGCGGGCGTTGGCTGCCGGATTGTCTTTAGAGGCGTACGCCAAGGATGAGGAAGCCAAAGTGGCTGCTCTCATCGATGCTCTCGACGCCGCTAATAATGAAGCTGAGGTTAACGCCGTAATAGAGGCCCACGCTGCCGCCATAGAGGCGCAGGCTGCGGCTATTGACGCTGAGGTTGACACTCGAGGCGATCAAATATTCCTCGAACAGCGACTGATGAAGCAGCGGATACCTGCCGATGTCAAACAGGAACTCCAACGCGCCGCGAAGGCAGTAAACGATGCTTGTGGTTAGCGTTCAGCGATGACAAGCCGCTCCCCCCGGCCAAAGGCACCCCGAGCACCGGGTGTTGACCATCGTTGAGCTAGCCAAGAAGCGGTTTGGCAAGTTCGCGCACATAACCACCTACCACCCTGGCGGCTTTAGAGAGCGGATGGTGATGGGTGAAAGCCAAGGCTATGGTTCGTTTGATCTCCGGTCTTTTGATCCGCACAGCGTCCAGCAACCCACGCTCGACATCTTCCTGTATAGCCAGAAACGGCAGGATGGTGAATGCCCCGCCAACAGCCGCGACGTCCTTCATTGCATTCAGCGTGTCGACCTCGATGACTACGTTCAACGCGATTTGATGCTTGCGCGCCAACTGATCAAGGGTGGTTCTCAATCCGTTAGGGCGGGACGGCAGAATCAGCGGGAAATCCGCTAATGCGGCGAAAGCAATCTGTTGCCCATGTCCCGCCAGGCTTGTGGCTTTGCCGACCAGATAGGTGTCAACAATACCTAATGTCTCTTCATCGCGTGCGTTGGTTACCCCGTAACGGTTAACGACAATCAGATCCAGCTCACCCGCCGCCAGTTTTTCATCAAGGTCACCGCTGAAACCTTCCACCACATGAAGGCGTACCGCAGGCGCGTGGTTTCGTAACTCAGTGAACAGCGACGGCAGCAACCTGCGCGACATCGATGGCAGAACGCCGATATGCACGGTGCCTGCGGGTATGCCTGCAGATTCTCTGACCCTGGTTTCAAGGCGCTCTGCCTGCTCCACAAGCAGACGAATATCTGGCAGCACAAGCCGCCCGAAATCCGACACAACCAGTCCCCGCCCGGTGCGCACGAACAGTTGATCGCCCCACTCCGTCTCCAGTTGCGCCAATTGGCGACTGACCAACGATTGAGCCGTGCCTAACGCAATGGCAGTCCGGGAAATCGAGCCCAGTTCGTCCATCAGAAGCACGCTCTGCAGCTGTTTGAGGTTCATCGACGCCCTGCTCTCAAGCCTGTTTCAGTCGTCAAAACATAAGGCATACGCCACCGCCAAGCCATCACTATTTGATGTATCTGATATCACCTATATGACACTTCCAGATAGCCATAGGGCTCCCTAGACTCGAATCAGACCTGAAGCCAACCCTCAGAATCGAGAAGCCCCATGGCCCATAACAATAAAAGCGGCTCGACAGCTTTATCGCTGTTCGACCCATCCAGCGTCGCCATCATTGGTGCGTCGGACGATCCCAACAAAGTGGGCGGACGGCCCATTCACTACCTGCGCAAGTTCGGTTACGCCGGCCGCATCTTGCCTATCAATCCCAAGCGCGAGTCGGTTCAAGGCATCCAGTGCTATCCCGATCTCGGCGCACTCGACGTTATCCCGCAGGCAGCAATCATCGCAGTCTCGGGTTTGGCGGCAGTGGAGGCTATCAAGGAGTGCGCGCGGCTTGGTGTCGCGACGGCAGTAGTCATGGCCTCCGGATTTGCCGAAACCGGCGACAAAGGTCGCCAGTTGCAGAATGAACTGGTGGAATTCGCTCGCTTGCATGGCATGCGCTTGATCGGGCCCAACGCCCAAGGCTTCGCCAATTTCGCCAACGGTGCTGTGCTGAATTTCAGCACCATGTTCATGGAAGTGACGCCGGCGGACGGGCCCATCGCCATTGTCAGCCAAAGTGGTGCGGCGAGTGTGATGCCTTACGCCATGTTGCGTGAACAGGGCTATGGCGTTCGCTATCTGGTAGCCACCGGTAACGACGCAGATTTGGGAGTGTCGGAGCTGACTCGGTTACTCGTGGACGACCCGTATATTCGCCTGATTCTGGTTTACGTAGAAACAGTTTCCAATCCGCAATTGCTGGCGCAGGCAGCACAGGTTGCCCGTCAAAACGGCAGTCACATTGTGCTGCTTAAAGGTGGCGTCAGCGATAAAGGCGCGGCAGCCGCGGCGTCCCACACTGGCGCGATGGTGGGTCAGGATGGGGCACTCGAGGCCTTTCTCGACAGGCATGGAATCTGGCGTGCCCACGACATTCATGAGTTGGTTAACGCAGCACCGCTTTACCTGAATGGCTTTGCACCGGGTGCTGGCCGAACAGTGGTGATGAGCCACAGCGGCGCGGTCGGTGTGCTGTGCGCCGACGCCGCCGAGCGTGTCGGGCTGCCACTGACCGAACTGGCGGTACCTACCCGCGAACGCCTGAAAGGCCTCATTCCCGACTTCGCCAGCGCTGCCAACCCACTGGATCTGACGGCCGCCCTGCTCGGCAACGGCGAGATGTTCCCGGCCGTTCTCGATGCCCTCGGCGAAGACCCGGAGGCTGACATGTTTCTCATCGGGATTCCCGTGGCGGGCCCAGGCTACGACGTACCGGGACTCGCACGGACCACTGCGCGATTCATGCAGCGAACCGGCAAGCCCATCGTCATGACGGCGCCACAGGCGGATGTCAGGGCGCATTTCCAACAGATGGGAGTACCGAGCTTTCGCAACGAAAGCGATGCGGTATCGGCGCTTCGTCAGTATGCCCGAAATTGCCAATGGCAAGGTTCACCCCTGCCCGCCCCCACGACTACCAAGCCGGGTTCGTATGTCGGCCTGCTTGACGAGGCTGACAGCCTGGCCTTGCTGGCGAACGCAGGCGTGCCGGTGGTCGAACACCTGGTGTGCCATGACCCCGAGAGCGCAGCGCGCATCGCTGCCGACTTCGGTGGGCGCGTCGTGATCAAAGGTTGCGCCGCACAGGTGCCGCACAAGAGCGAGCACGGCTTGGTGCATCTCAACCTCGCCGATCCGCAAGCGGCGTTGAACGCGGCGCGTCTGTGCCTGGGTGCATTGGACAAACTGGGTGTTCCCCATGGGCGGCTGATCGTGGCCCGCTCAGTCAAGGGGCTGCATGAATTCATGCTCGGAGTGGTCGTAGATCCGCTGTTCGGACCGCTGGTGGTGATCGGCGAAGGAGGCACCCTGGTCGAGATTCGCCAGGACAGCGTTTCGTTGCTCGCCCCGTTCACTCAGGCGCAGGCGCTGGAAGCGATCAGTCGACTGCGCATCGCCCCGGTACTCAAGGGCGCTCGCGGTCAGCCACCACTCGACGCGCCTGCCCTGGCCCGGGCGGCGGTGGCGCTAGGCGGCTTTGCCCTTCAACACCAGGCGAATCTGCTGAGCGTCGACGTCAATCCGGTCATGGTCATGGCCGAAGGGGTGGTGGCAGTCGACGCCGTTATTGAATACCGGGAGGCACCATGAGCAGCAGTCATATCGATAGCCCACGCAGCGTCCTGGTTGATATCGAGGATCATGTTGCGCTAGTCACGCTCAATCGCCCTGCCCATCTGAACGCAGTCAATCGCAGCCTGCGCAGCGCATTGATCGCTACGCTTGCGCAGCTCAATCAAGATCCGGCGGTAAAAGCAGTGGTACTGACCGGTGCCGGTGACCGAGCGTTTTGTGCCGGCCAGGATCTGGAAGAAGCCAGCGCAGTTGACTGGAAGCAGATTGCCCCTTGGTTGAACGCGCAGCGCGCCATGTACCAGGCCGTACGCGACCTGGACAAACCCTGTGTGGTCGCCATCAACGGCGTGGCGGCCGGTGCGGGAATGCAATTGGCGCTGTGTGGCGACTGGCGTGTCGCCTCAGCTGATGCCCGGATTGGTCAACCGGAGGTAAAAGCCGGTCTGGCCAGCATCGTCGGCTCCTACTTATTGTCGCTGCACGTCAGCCTGACCCATAACACCCAGCTGTCTTTGTCGGGTGAACTGATCAATGGGCAGCGTGCTCATGAGATCGGGTTGGTGACAGAGCTGTGCCCCTCGGACGTTATCGGCGCCGCACTCGCTCGCGCGCGTTTCCTCGCCAAACACCCTGCAACGGCCATCCGTTTATCCAAACAACGCTTGCGGGCGATCACCCAGCCGGGCTTCGACGACGCCTGTACGGCCGGCATTCGCGCCCAGCTTGAGTGCTACGCCAGCGGTGAACCGCAGACCTTGATGAGCGCGTTTCTAGACGCGCGTGCACGCAAAGGAAATAAACCATGACTGACTACCCACATCACTTGATCAACGGGATCTGGACGCAAGCTCGATCAACCGACCACACAACGGTCTACGACTCTGCAAGCGAAACGGTGCTTGGGCAAGTAGCCCACGGCACCAGCGAAGAAGTCAGCCTCGCTGTTCAGGCTGCTAAAACGGCCTTCGCCTCATGGTCGGCGTTGCCAGTCAGCACAAGAGCTGACTACATGCGAGGCATCGCCAATCAGTTGGAAGAACAGGCTGAACAGCTTGCGCAAGGGATCGCCGCGGAGGTCGGCATGCCGTTGAAACTGTCACAACGGATACAGGTTCAGGCACCGATCCTGGCATGGCGCGCAACAGCTGATCTCGCTGTCGAGTGCCTGGCAGACTCCGTGCTCGGACACTCCACCATCACCCATGTTCCGGTCGGGGTAGTCGGTGCAATTACGCCATGGAACTACCCTCTGAACCAGATAACCGCCAAGGTCGCAGCAGCCTTGGTTGCAGGATGCACCGTCGTACTCAAACCTTCGGAGCTGGCACCTTGTACGGCTCGTGCACTGGGTGAAGCTGCGCTGGCAGCCGGCCTGCCTGAAGGCGTGCTGAACATTGTCATGGGGGATGCGGCTACCGGCCAAGCGCTCGTCGACCATCCCGATATCGCCTTGCTGTCCTTCACCGGCTCCACAGCCGTGGGCCGGCGTATCGCAGCCTCGGCAGGTCAGGCGTTGAAACGTGTGGCCCTGGAACTGGGAGGCAAATCAGCCTGCATCGCGACAGCGGATGCCCCCGCTGAAAGCGTGGTTCGTCAGGTGGTTGGATCATGTTTTCTTAACTCGGGACAATCGTGCAACTCGCTGACCCGCCTTCTCGTTCCCGTCGAGTTGTATGAAACCTATCGCGCGCTACTTGCCGACGCCGTGACACGCCTGACATTAGGCGATCCCATGGACTCAACCACGCGCATGGGGCCATTGGTGTCAGCGGCGCATCGGGATCGAGTACTCGCGATGATCACTGATAGCGAATCTCAAGGTTTCGACCTGATTGCCGGTGGCAGCCAAGCGGCAGTGCCGGCGAGCGGCTACTTCATCGCCCCGACGATTTTCGGTCGAGTTCCCCCTCGATCGGCGCTCGCGCAGCAGGAGGTTTTTGGCCCGGTGCTCAGCGTCATCACTTATGAAAGTGAACAGCAGGCAGTCGAGATTGCCAACGGCACGGCCTATGGCCTGGCCGCTGCAGTGTGGGCAGGCAGTACCGAGCATGCGCTGAACCTCGCCCGTCAATTGCGCGCGGGTCAGGTCGATGTCAATGGAGCGCCCTACAACCCGGCAGCACCCTTCGGCGGCTTCGGCGATTCGGGTCTGGGCCGCGAGGGCGGGACGTATGGAATCGAGGAGTTTGTGGAGGTCCGCGCCATTCAAATGCCCGTTGCAGGCACGAGGGAAAAATCATGACCTTTAAACAGATCGAACTGAGCCGCTTCGGGGCTCAGGAGCATGTCGCCCTGGTGACGCTGATGCGCCCGGACAAGGTGAATGCGCTGACCAAGGTGATGGAAGCGGAGCTGCGTGAAGCCTTCGCCCGGCTGGATCGCGACGACAGTGTTCGCGTCATCGTGCTGACCGGTAACGGTCGAGCATTCTGCGCCGGCATGGACATCGACGAGCTTGAGGTGCTGCCACCCGACGACATCAGCGAAATGGCCTGGATGCGCCCCTATGACATGAACCGTCGTGCCGACTATCAAAGCCGCTATTCGTATTTCCCCGGGGTACGCAAACCCATCATCAGCGCGATCAACGGCGCCGCCGCGGGATTGGGATTGGTGCTGGCGCTGTACAGCGACATGCGCTTCGCTAGTGAGACGGCGGTGTTTTCCACTGCCTTCGCCAAACGCGGGCTGATTGCAGAGCATGGCATTGCCTGGCTGCTGCCGCGCATTGTCGGGCCAGGCCACGCTGCTGACTTGCTGCTCTCCTCGCGTAAGGTCTCGGCGCAGGAGGCATTGAGCATGGGCTTGGTTGAGCGCCTGTTTTCGGCAGAAACCCTTCTGGATCAGACGCTTGAATACGCCGAAGAACTGGCCCTCAATGTCTCGCCGCGCTCTGTGCGAGTCATCAAACAGCAGTTGGGTGAGTCCCCTTTTCAGACCCTTACAGAATCAATTGCACTGGCCAACCGCGAGATGTTTCTGAGCATTCAGAGCGATGACTTCAAGGAAGGTGTGGCGCACTTCATGGAACGACGACCGGCGCGCTTCAGCGGCAGCTGATTAATCCCGACAGCCTTCAGAACTGCCACAATCGCCGGTGGATAGTCCCTTCGACTGTTCCGCTGGCGATTACAGGGCATTGATATCACGAGTACTCCATAAAAATAACAAGGAGTCAGCGATGACTATTCTCGATATAGCAGAACAACACGCCGGCGAGCACAGCCCTGCCCTCGCCGACTCAACGTTCAAGAAAATCATGTGGCGCTTCATGCCGTTGTTGTTCCTTTGCTACGTAGTCAGCTACCTGGACAGGATCAACGTCGGCTTCGCCAAACTGACCATGCTCAACGACCTGTCCTTCAGCAATGCGGTATACGGTCTCGGCGCCGGTGTGTTCTTCATTGGCTACTTCTTCGCCGAGGTGCCCAGCAACATGATCCTGCACCGCGTCGGAGCGCGCCGCTGGATCGCTCGTATCATGATCACCTGGTCGCTCATCTCGGCGGCTACCGCGCTGGTTCAGACTCCGATGCAGTTCTACATAGCGCGATTTTTTCTGGGCATTGCCGAAGCAGGCTTTTTCCCAGGCATCGTGCTCTACCTCACCCTTTGGTTTCCGGCCCATCGACGGGGCAAGATGGTCGCGCTGTTGATGGCGGGCAATCCAGTCTCCGGAATCCTCAGCGGCCTGGTATCGGGCTATATCCTGCACACCATGAACGCCGTACAGGGTCTGGCGGGCTGGCAATGGCTATTTATCATCGAAGCCGCGCCCGCACTGATACTGGGTATTGTTGTGCTGTTCTTTCTCACCGACAAAGTCGACGACGCTCATTGGCTGAGCAATCAAGAACGAACATTGGTGGCCGAGGAGATCAAGCACGACAACAGCACCAAGACCCACAGTTCAGTGCGCCAAGGATTACTGGGTGGCCGGGTGTGGTTGATGTGCGCAATTCTGTTTTTGTTGGTCATGGGCACCAGCACCATCGGCTTCTGGCTGCCCAGTATCATCAGCAACTCGGGTATAATTGATCCCAGGATGATCGGGGCCATTTCGGCAGTGCCTTATCTGGCGGCATTGCTCGGCATGTATTTGGCCGGCAAAAGCTCTGACCGCCATCGTGAGCGTCGTTGGCATGCCGCCATCCCGCTGCTTGTTGCAGTGCCAGGTTTTCTGATCTGCGCGTTCTTCCCGTCAACCCCATGGTTGGCCATTACCGGCCTGATCATCGCCACTGCCGGGATCATCACTTCGCTGCCAATGTTCTGGGCGCTTCCAACGTCTTTTCTGGGCGGTGCGGGGGCGGCAGCGGGAATCGCTCTGATCAACTCCACTGGCAATCTGGCCAGCTTCGCCGGCCCTGCCTTACTGGGTTTCTTGAAGGATCTGACTCAGTCGATGACCACTGGGCTGGTGATCGTAGCGGGCTGCGTGTTCGTCTCGGCAATGATCATTCTGGTGTTTGTTCCAGCCAGGCTGGTCAATCGATGAGTCTCGAACTTCTCTGATGGAACCGTTGCAGCTCCTGAGATCCCACAGGAGCTGCACTCCATCAGATCGAATAGGATTTGATCAGAGTTTCTCTTAGTTAAAAATCAACTAACTCAGCCGACCAGCTGCCTGAGCGTCAAGCACATTAGCCTTATAATTCTCGGCCATCGAGTTGAGCGAGCTGAACACTCGCCGGAGCGCAACTCGATACCTATTGCCAGGATCGGATATCTACACTTTGGTGGTGGTGGATTCGCAGCAGTCCGGGGAGCTGATTCTGAACAGAGCTAAAATGATTGCCAACGCCACCCGGTCCCATCTGCATCTGCTGGCCTGCGACAAGCAACACAAACATGCCTCCTACCTGAACGACATGCAAGGCGCCCTGGTACAGGAGGGTTACAGCGTCAGCTCCCAACAGGCCTGGCATGGGAGTCCGCACAAGACCATCATCGCCGCCCAACAGGCGGAGGGCTGCGGCCTGGTGATCAAGCAGCACCTGCCCGACAATCCACTGCTCAAAGCCCTTCTCACTCCCGAAGACTGGAAGCTGCTGCGATACTGCCCCAGCCCGGTGCTTATCGTAAAAACCGCCAGGTCCTGGATCGGTGGCAACATTCTGGCCTCGGTCGATGCCGGCAACAGTGACGTGGAGCACCGCCTCCTGCATTCCGGCATTGTCAGCCACGGCTACGACATTGCCAAAATGGCCGGCGGCACTCTGCACATGATGAGCGCCCACCCCTATCCCCTGCTCTCGGCAGCCAACCCCATACTCCAACTCAAGGAGAGCATCCAGGTTTTCTATCGCGAACTTTGCAAAAGGTTCCAGGCCGAATTCCACATCAGCGACGATCGCCTGCATATCGAGGAAGGCTCGGCCGATGTGCTGATCCCGCACGTCGCGCACAAGCTCGAAGCCGCGCTCACGGTGATCGGCAGCGTGGCCCGTACCGGACTGTCCGGCGCATTGATCGGCAATACCGCCGAGATGATTCTGGACACCCTGGACAGCGACGTACTGGTGCTCAAACCTTACGACATCATCACTCACCTGGAGGAACTTGCCGCCCCACACTCCACTCCATCGGATACCGCGGCATGCTCATGGCCGTATAACCATCATAACCATCGACCGCATACCTGAAAGTCAGTGAAGCGCCCTCGACCAACCCATGATCGGTTGTTATTTGACCCACTGCGGACACTGGCAAATGTTGGAGATAACCAGCGCCGCAGCGCAGTGCAGGGAACCCAAAAAAGCCCATGAAAAATCGACGTTATGAATCACTGATCTCCAGGGTCGCGCGTAGTCCCCCACAAGGTCGATTCTCCAGCCTGATCTGACCGCCCAGGCGGGTGGCGATGGTCTGTACGATGGTAAGTCCCAGACCCGCGCCCTGGTCATTTGCGCGGCTGTAGAACCGCTCGAAAAGCCGATCACGTTCGGCTTCATCGATGCCAGGTCCCTGATCGTCGACAGACAGCTCGAAATGTCCCTCTTTCTTTGCCAGCCGCACGGTGACGACTCCGTGTTCCGGAGAGAAGTTGGCCGCATTGCTCACCAAATTGTTCAGTGCAATGTCAATGGCCGCGGCATCGGCCTTGACCCGATAAACCCCGTCGCTGACATCGAAAGCCAGTTCCAGCCCCTTGCTCAACAACCAGGGCGTCAGCTGAACCAGACCTTCGCGAACCGTGGCCACCAGATCGATGTATTGCAGCTGCGGAGCACCTGATTGTGGTTCAAGGCGGGCCATGGTGAGCAACTGGTTAACCAGTCGACTGGTGCGGTCCACGCCGACGATCAAGTACTCGAGGGACTCGCGACGTTCTTCCTCGGTCCCCGCCTCCAGCAAGTTCTGCGCATGGACCCTGAGTACCGCCAGTGGTGTACGCATTTCATGGGCAGCATCGGCGATAAAGCGTCGTTCACGTGCCAGCACCTCGCGGATTTGCACCAGCAAGCGATTGAGGGCTGCCTGCATGGGTTCAAGTTCGCTGGGCAAAGGCATCAGTTGCAATGGTTCAAGTGAACCCGAATGCCGCGCACGCAGGGTTGCAGCCATATTCGCCAAAGGTTTGAGGCCCCAGCCGATGGCCAGCCAGATCACTGCGGCGAGAATCAAGCTACCGATCAGATTGGGCACCAGCGTGTGGCGAACGATGCGATCGACCAGATCGGCGCGCACATCATCGCGCTCGCCGACCCAGATTTTCAGGCCGTACTGGCTGTCATCCAGCACAAACGCCCGCCATTTATGGTTCTTCAGATCAACCAAATCGCTGAAACCCGACTTGCTCGGCGTGGAAGTAAAGGACGGTGCACTGGCCGTGTGAACCAGCAGTTCACCTCGGGAATTCCATACCTGGAAAGCGATCTTGCTTTCATAGGGGTGACCGTCGATTTTCGGGGTCGCCAGGCTCAAAGCCTGATTGAAGGCCTGGTAAAGCTCGGTGTGCTCCTTGCTGGCCATCGGCATGCGCATGACGCCTTGCAACAAACGGGCGTTCTGGGCCAGTTGGGCATCATAGACTTCATCAATTTCATGCTTGCTGTCGTGGAGATTGAACACACTGATAATCAACAGGCCGACGAATAATAGCCCGAGGATCAGTATCAGTGTCCGGCGCCGGATGGACATCATCGGCGTTCTTCCACCAGGTAGCCGACACCGCGAATGGTGCGGATCAAATCCGTGGAAAATTTCTTGCGCAGATGATGTATGTGCACCTCCAGGGTGTTGCTCTCCGCTTCTTCGCTCCACCCGTATAGCAACTGCATCAACCGTTCGCGGGTCATCACCCGTCCCGGAGGAGACAGCAATTCGTAGAGTAGCTGGTATTCCTTGGGGGTCAGCGCCACGGCTTGGTCGTGATAGGTCACCTGTTGGGTACTGGGGTCCAGACAGATACCGGCATGCTCGATCATCACTCGAGCGCGGCCGGCACTGCGACGCAAAAGCGCCCGCAGTCGGGCTTTCAATTCAGCCAGGTCGAAGGGTTTGACCAGGTAATCATCGGCGCCGGCATCCAGACCGGCAATACGGTCTTCGGTGGCATCCCGCGCGGTGAGAATCAGCACCGGTAAGTTCGACCCGCTCTGGCGCAAGCGACGCAATACTTCAAGGCCGTCCATGCGCGGCAGGCCCAGGTCGAGTACCGCCAGGTCAAAGGTTTCACTGAGCAGCGAATGCAAGGCGCTGCTGCCGTCTTTCAGCCAGTCGACGGTGTACCCCTCTCGACTCAGGGCCTGGTGAATACCCTCACCCAAAGCAACGTCATCTTCAATCAGTAATAGGCGCACTAAGACTCCTGTCAGTTCAGTTTTTTACCGACATCGACCAGCAGCGCCTGAATCTCCTGGCGCCGACCACTATCCGCCACTTCCCGTCCTGGACGGGCGGGCGCTTGCAGCGCCTTGAGCAAGGCCGCCTTGGCTTCGCCGTAACGACCTTGACGATAGAGATGGTCACCCCAGAAGTACAGACTGTCGATGCCATCGGGATTGAGTGCCAAGGCTTGTTTCAACAGTTGCTCGGCTTTGTCCGCGTCACCAAAACCGATGGGCCAGCCAGGCACTCGATCATACAGCGCCGCCAGGCTGGTATAGGCCGAGCCTTGCAGAGCACGCGGGTCCAGCGTCAGGGCTTTTTCGAAATCGACACGGGCGGCCTTGGCCTTGCTCAGCGCGCCCAATCCGCCCTGCGCACCCGCCCAACTGCTGGTGACGATGCCGGACCAGATCCAGGCTTCGGCGGCATTCTGGCGGGTCTGAGTAAAGGCTGTCGCTTCCCCGGCGAGTTTCTCAAAGGCTGCGGTACGCTGTTCGGCTGGCAACTCGTACTGGATGTGCGCCCAGCTTCGCTGAATGCTGGCAAGACGCTGTTGATCCGCACTGTCGAGTGCCCATGCGGAGCCGCTTGACACGCCTAGAAGGACACAGAAAATCATCTTTTTCATGGTTTGGGCTTCTCGCTTTCTTGCTGGTGGCTGAGTCGGCGAATCAATGGCAGTTGCTTGCGCAAGCCACGGTCCACCAGGTTGGGCAGCAGACTGTTCAAGCGCACGAAAAAGCGCTCAGGCCAGCCCAGGTAAAGATCCCGATGATCCCCGGCAATGGCATGGACCACCGCGTTGGCAACGGTTTGCGGGTCGTCGACACTGGCCTTCAACGCGTCGTTCAACGCCTGTACCGCGGGGCTATTCATCGCGGTACGAGTAGCCCGGGGGGCGACATACAGAACGCCGACCCGGGTATCCGCCAGCTCCCGGCGCAACGCCTCGGAGAAACCGCGCAGAGCGAACTTGCTGGCGCAGTAGCTGGCGTACCCCGGATAGCCGATGGAGCCGTAGATCGATCCGACATTCACCACCATCGCGGCTTCAGCCTCCTTGAGCAGCGGCAATAGTGTGCGGGTGAGGCAAATCGGCGCGCTGATGTTCAGCGCCAGCAGCGAGGTGATTTCGTCATCCTCCAACTGTTCAAGCATGGCGAAATGGTTGGTGCCAGCAGCGTTGATCAGCATATTCACGCCGCCGATGGCTTTGGCTGTGGCGAGGACCTTGCGTCGGTCGGCGATGCAGGTCAGGTCCGCGGCGATCCACCAAAGCTGGTCGGGGTAAAGAGCCAGCAAGGGTTCCAGAGGCTCTCTGTGTCGTGACACCGCCAGCACATGGGCGCCACTGGCACACAGCGCGCGGGTGATGGCCAGGCCGATACCGCCGCTGGCCCCGGTCAATACGACCCTTACTTCAGAAAGACGCATGCGCGCTCT
Organism: Pseudomonas sp. LBUM1658; assembly: GCF_059716055.1. Lineage (NCBI taxonomy): Bacteria > Pseudomonadati > Pseudomonadota > Gammaproteobacteria > Pseudomonadales > Pseudomonadaceae > Pseudomonas > Pseudomonas sp. LBUM1658. The sequence continues at coordinate 2,682,223 of NZ_CP166798.1, read as the reverse complement.
CCCCGATTCCGGACCTGGGTGTCACGCCGGGCAACTCGCGGAACATGTCGGTGTAGAGCTTGTAGACGACCCTGGAGGCGTGAATGACCGCGGCCTGGTCGGCCGGATCCTCCAGGCGATTCATCAGCCGGCGATAGGTCTGCATGTGTTCCACATCCAGCGCACCGTGAGAACTGAGGTAGCTGAAGGCGGTTGCAGGCAGTTCGAGTCGCTCCCGAATGCTATCGGCGGCATGGGTCGCCAGCGCGATGCTGGTGCCTTCCAGTACATTGACCATGCCGAACAGTCCCACCGGGTTACCCCGCTCGATCAAGTCGTAAAGAAAGCTGACCATCAACTCGATCGGCAGCCCGGGCCCCCCTTCTATGACGACGTCCCGGTTACCGCCACAGGCGACGATGTCATCGAGTACCCATTGTTCATGACCGTACTCTTCTTCAATGTATTCGCAGACCGCACCGCGCAGCCATTCGAGGCGAACCGGCAGGCGCGCACCACAGGCCATCATCAGCGGGACAGTGTGACGGACGTGGTAATAGGCCTGCATCAGAAAGGCCCGATAACTTTCCAGGCTGACTTTCCCCGTAAGGGCATCGCGAATAATGGGCAGGTTGAACAGCATGTGACGTTCTTGTTGGGTGGCTTCTTGTAGCGTGTCAAAAAAACTCATGACGTGGATTCCTCAGAAGAGACAGATGAGGTGAACAGTTGCCGGTAACGCTCAACAATGGCTTCGCGACGGGGGCGGCCGTTAGCAGTGAGCAAGCCGTTGGCTGGCGTAAAGGGTTGATCGAGACGGGTCCAATGGTGAACCTGGGCATAATCGGGCAGTGTCTGATTGGCCTGCACCACGGCGGCGCCGAGCTCGCTGTCGGTGCACTGCGCAGTGTGCGGCCACAGCAATGCATGGTTACTCGGCAGCGCCTCGCCATAGACGAACGCCTGGGCGATGTGGCTGCGCTGGGTCAATTCAGCCTCGACCCATTCGGGGTTCACATTGCGGCCAAAACTGGTGACGAATTGGTGCTTCTTGCGGCCTTTGAGATAGAGAAAACCTTCGGCATCGAACTCACCCAAATCACCGCTGTGCCACCAGTCATCGGACCCGGGCGCCTCCCCCAGATAACCCAGCATCGGTGAACCGCTGATCAGTACCTCGCCGTCGTCGGCCAGACGAACCTGAACATGGGGCAAAGGTTTGCCGACACTGCCGGGACGCAGAGCACCTGGACGGTTGAGACACACCACCGAGGCGCATTCGGACAAGCCATAGCCCTCATAAACCGGCAGACCAAGACGTTGTGTCCGTTGCAGCAGGTCCAGCGAGACCCGGGCGCCACCCACCGCGGCAAAGCGCAATGTCGCGAAATTGAAGGCTTTTTGCTCGGCAGCGTTGACCAGCAGCAGCAAACATTGCGGTACCAGAATCAAGCTTTCAGGTTTGCGCTGGGCCAGACAGCCGAGCAGTTTCTGAATATCCACCCCACTCGCACCTTGAATCCCCAGTGTTCGCTGGCTTGGCAGGCTCAAGGTGGCACCGGCATACAGCGCAGCGTAACAACCGAGGTTTTCCAGCAGGATCGCTACCGGCAGTAACGCCAAGTGATGGCGCGGGTCGTTGGGCCGGCTGGCTTGATCCAGCTCGCGAGCAACCGTCAGCAGGCTGTCGGCACTCAGGCAGACGCCTTTCGGGGTGCCGGTGGTTCCGGAAGTGAACGTGAGCTTTGCAGTGCCCTCGGGGATGCGCTTGGGACCGGTGAAAGATCGGTGCCAGAATTCGCCGCGCTTCACATAACCGGCGAGTTCCAGTTCAGGGGCCAGATCAGCCTCGGCGATGACCAGTTGCGCCTGGCTCTGCTCCAGACAGTAACTACGCTGGGCAGGACTGAAGAAGCCCGGCAATGTCAGACAGGTCAGCCCTTCGAACAGCACCGCAAGATCCCAGAGCATGGCGTCCGCGCCGTTCTCCAGGACCAGGGCTACAACATCAACCCGTTCATCACGCAGGCGTTGTTGCCGATAGACCACCTCCGCATACAGCGTGGCGTAGTCCAGCCGCAACTCATTACCCCATATCGCCAGGGCGTTGGTCTTTTGTTCGGCATGTTTGCGTAATGTCTGTTGGAATCGCAGCACTTCAAGCGACATGACTGGTTTCCTCGATCGACGACTGCATACCGAGGCGGTTGAACATCCCCATATTGCGCAAGTGAATGAAGCCGGCGCGAATATTGCCCACATGCACGGACGGCCGACTCTCGTAGTAACTGCCCCAGGCGTGTCGGTCTTCTCCCAGGCGCTGTGGATCGGCGACGCACAGCGTTACGGGCCGCAAACCCAGGCGATGGAAGCTGTTGACCAGGCCGATGCTGCCGGTAAACGCCACCCACTCCAAACCGCCCATCGCCAGCAAATAGGTCATGGCGACGATGCTCAGGCGGGCGCTGCCGGTATCGATGGCGGCAAGATTGCCAACCTCGACAATACCCATACGGTCAACCGGGCGATCGGCAGCCGCACAAATCTGCGGCTCGATCGGATCGTCCAGGTAGCGCTCGAGAAACATCGACCCCGCGCTGGCCAGCCGCACGCCAGCCACAGCATTAAGCGTTCCTGCTGCGTTACTGAGCCCGAACAGTTCAGGCATGAATTGGCTAATCTCGGCACCGTGTGCCTGACGAAAACGCTGCTGAATAAAAGCCTCGAATGTCGGGCGCAACTCATCATCGGGCAATGACCTGTGCAGACTCATGGCGGGCGTCTCGGCATTGCCGAAATGCAGGGGTAAGCGGATGTTCCAGTTGAAACCGGGCATTGGAAGAACTCCTCCCATGAATAATCAGGGTGGAGTATCAGTCGCGATTCTTAAGGGAGTCTGAAGGTGCATCGAGATAAAGGGGGAGCAGTCTTCAGACTGCCTTAAGACTGCCGAGCCAAGGTGTCGCAGACCAACAAGCTGATTAGCTGAATCACTTGGCTTCTCTTGCTAGCGCAATGACGCGGACGGCTTGCAACGACACCCACGAGGTCCGCTTATGAATACAGACTTATTGCCGCCGGCAAACCGGTTCCCTGGTTCGGGTTCTCCCTGCCCTCGCCGATCGGTCTGGATTCCGCAATGGCCAAGCAATTCAAAGAGTGGCATGAGTTGATTGGCAGTGCCGGGTACTGGCTGATCGGGATACATGCCGGCGCGGGGCTCTATCATCATTACTGGATGGGTGATAACGCCCTTGCGCGGATATTGCCCAAACGTCTCTAACACTTGTTATGTGCGCGGGCGGGCATGTCCTGCCCCGTGAACCTGCTACAAGAATGACCATCGTCACGGCACCGACAGTCAGGTGGATTGGCTCAGTCAACGCTTCAATCGGTACCTACAGCGTAGAGTCGCTCCCAGATACCAATCCATTCTCCAAACGTGACTGAGCCCTTGCTGGCTGTTGTTACTTCGGTTGCGCCACGGTGCGTAAATAGGGCTTCAACGTCTTGAAGCCCTGCGGGTACTTCTTCCTGGCCTCCTCGTCGGATACCGAAGTGGGAATGATCACGTCCTCACCCGGACGCCAGTTCACTGGGGTGGCGACTGTGTGCTTGGCGTTTAATTGCAGAGAATCAAGCAGGCGCAATACTTCATCGAAATTGCGCCCGGCACTCATTGGGTAGATAAGCATCGCCTTGACCTTCTTGTCCGGGCCGATGATGAACACCGAACGTACCGTGGCGTTGTCCACGGCGGTGCGTGAGCCGCCACTGGCATTCGGGTGAATCATGTCGTAGAGCTTCGCCACCACCAGATTCTCGTCGCCAATCATCGGATAGTTGACCGCATGGCCCTGGGTCTCTGCGATGTCGCCAACCCAGGCCCGGTGGTCACTGACCGGGTCGACACTGAGCCCGACAATCTTGGTGTTGCGTTTGTCGAACTCCGGCTTAAGTCCAGCCATATAGCCGAGTTCAGTGGTGCACACAGGGGTGAAGTCCTTCGGATGCGAGAACAGGATGGCCCACTTGTCGCCAATCCACTCGTGGAAGTGGAGCGGGCCTTCAGTGCTTTCGACGGTGAAATCCGGTGCTTCGTCGCCAATGCGGATTGCCATGTTCGATCTCCTTTCAGTGACTGATAGGGAAGCTGCCAGAAACCTGACTGCTGTTCCAACGGCACTCTGAGTCTGCGTTGAGCCCGTCAACGCGAATCAAGTATAGGAGATGCACCAAAAAAAGCCGGAAACCAAGTATTCCCGCTGTAAGCCCTTGAATTAGCATATCTTATGCCGTCATCAGCGTTCAGCGGGTGATTCGTTCAATAGACCACTTTCACTCAGGTCCCGTGATTCCGGGCTTTGCCGTAAGTATCCCCTTCACCCCAATTCGAAGATTTTCAAGCATGAACCTACGCAACATTGCAGTGGGGCTGTCGACCCTTTTTTTGTTCGCGACTGGAGCGGCAGAAGCTCGCGACCTGCAGGCAATTGACCTCTATTCACGCACTCAGCAACAGGCATCGTTTGATGGGTGTGCAAACCTGTTCCCGGCAGCCAGGCCGATCAGCATGGCGAGTGTGCCTGCAAAGATGAAGCCCTTGGCCCTGTGCTCCGACAACTTTGCAGTGCTGTACTCGCAAACCAGCAAGACGCCGTTGGTTGTGGTGGAGCGTCTTAATTCAGACCAGCTACAGGATGCCAAGGGTGAGGAACGAACCAATCAGTTCTATCCCGACCCACGCATTCCCAAGAGCGGGCGGGCAGAGTTGAGCGATTACCGTGGTCAACATCCGGCGGTGGATCGTGGCCATCAGTCCCCGGCAGCAGATGCACCGAATCCGAATGCAATGGCTCAGTCCTTTGCGCTGTCGAACATGGTGCCGCAAGACCCAACCAATAACCGGAAGATCTGGAGCAAGGTCGAGTCTGATGTAAGAAAGTTCGCGAAGCGAGCCGATGGCAATGTCTTCGTCTTTACCGGACCGCTCTTTGACGCTGGCCATACCACCATTGGCGACAATCAGGTCTGGGTCCCTACCCGCCTGTTCAAGCTGGTCTACGACGCTTCGTCAAAGCGGGCCTGGGCCTACGTGCTACCCAACTCGGAAACCCGCATTGAGAGGCCGATGGACTATGAGACTTTCGTGAAGACCACCGGCCTCAAACTGCTGGGAAATCTACCGGTCTCTGGTTCAGTGGGTCGCTCTTGATCTTCCAGAGTCCGCTTCCCTGGCGGGAGTGTTGAAGCACTGTCCGCCACAAGGAGGTGGCACTCGTTACCAGAGCCCGCAACCACGGGTTTTTTTGGCCTGCTACGCTTATCGGTGTGCCTGATTGGGCGGCCTGTACCCAATGTTGCCCGCTCATGACGGTCAATATGGCAAGCACTCTGGCTTGCCATTGGGAGGCAGCATGAAACATCGGGGGCGCCGCAGGAGGACCGATAGGCGCACTGGTAGGAGCAGCCATCGGATTGGTGGCAGGAACCGGCGTGCAAGTTGCTGTCGAGCAGGAGGGGCAGGCCTACAAGGTTCGCAGCAGCTCCGGCGAAGAACGAGTTATTCGGTCTCCGCACGAAGAGTTCACTATTGGGCAAAAAGTCGAAGTCAGCGGCACACGATTGCACGCTACCACGCCCTGACCAGGCCTTCGTTGGCGCAAGCCTTGAGGCCTGGAGCCTCATCAATGGCTAACGCCAGGACTGACCTGGTCCGACCTATAGCGACCAGGTCGCCCCCACCCTTTGCCAGTACACGAAAAGTGCCTTTGGCTCGCGCACGCCAGACACGTTGGCACAACGGCCTCTTTCGGATCGATTCCGGTCAGTCGTGACCGGCAGAAATCAGCGGTTGGCGCGGCCTGGGCCCAATGCCAGTTAGTTAAGCGAACGCTGCATCCCTGTAGGAGCGAGCTTGCTCGCGATGGACTCAAGGTCGGCGCGTTTATTCAGAAAACACGCGTTATCGTTAACGTCCATCGCGAGCAAGCTCGCTCCTACAATAGGGCCTAGGCCGCGGACTCGCGTAGTGACGAGGGTGTTTATTGGACGATGGTTCAGCGCGCAGTGAGTGAGGGTTTCACAGTGGCATTGCTGGTGGAGCGGGTCACGCATTGCTACTGTCCCCGACCCGACCCATTGCCTGATCGGGTTTGAGAGCCGGAATCCTTGGAGGCATCGCATGCACTCTCTCTGCAAAATCACATCTCTGCCCTCCCCAATGCCATTTCCGGTTCGTTCACGCAGCATGCTCGCGCGGCCCTGGCTGCGATGGAGCCTGTGCCTGAGTATTGTCGCGCCCTGCATCGCCGGCGCCGAGCCAAGGCCAGAGCACATGGTCTATTTGCGTACGATCGATCCGAGCATTGAGCAAGACATCCGCTATGCCAGCGCCCACAACTTCACCGGGCACCCACTCGACGGTTACGCCGCTGCCGAGTGCGTGTTGTCGCTGGGCGCCGCCAAGGCCATCGCTCGGGTACAAATGGCACTGCGTACGCAGGGCTACGGGTTGAAAGTATTCGACTGCTATCGACCCAGCCGGGCTGTCGCCGATATGGGGCGCTTCGCGACGCAACCGGGTGACCCACGCAAAGCCGAGTTCTATCCGCGCCTGAACAAGCAGGACTTCTGGCGTCTGGGTTATGTGGCACGGGTTTCGAATCACTCCAAAGGCGCAACCGTGGATGTGACACTGACAGGTCCCGAGGCTCTGCCCGCCGGAATCTGGACTCCCTCGGCCGCGCAAGTCGATTGTACTGCCCCCTACGGTCAGCGTTGGCGCGACGGCGCACTCGATATGGGAACAGGTTTCGATTGCTTCGACGAGCGAGCGCATACCCGCAACCCGATGATCAACGCTACCGCCAGGAAAAATCGCCAGCTGCTCGGCAGCGCCATGGAAAAAGAGGGGTTTGCCGGATACTCGGCCGAATGGTGGCATTTCACATACAGTCGGAATGATGGTGTGAAGCGTGTGATGGATTTCCCCATTACGCCGCTGGACTCCAGCGTCACAGATCAGGCGCTTCACTGAGGCTTATCCCGGAGCGATTAACCATGAGTAGATTGTTTAAAGCCTGGTCGCTGTTGGTGCTGCTTTTTCCATTTGCAACGATGGCGCAGGTGCTCGACACCAGCAATCAACTGATCGTGGTCACGACAAAAAACTGGACTGACATCCAAGGGACCGCCCAGCGCTATGAACGGCATGGGAAAACCTTTCGAAAATACGGAGATTCGTTTCCGGTGGTTGTAGGCAAGAGCGGGATGGCTTGGGGCAAGGGTTTAAGCAGCGTTGAACAACGGGAAGGTCCGGTCAAACGTGAAGGTGACGCAAAAGCGCCTGCCGGGATATTCAAACTTGGAACGGCTTTTGGCTACGACAGTACGGCCGAAACCAAACTGCCTTATCTCGCTCTGACATCGACCACCGAATGCGTGGATGACAGCAACTCCAGACGCTACAACGAGCTTGTCGACGGGTCGACGGTATCAAAGGACTGGAACAGCTCCGAACGCATGCGTCGCGATGAGGGTTTGTATCGAAAAGGCATTTTTATCGAGCACAATACGCCGGCGTCCCCTGCTTCAGGCTCATGCATTTTTTTCCATATCTGGCGTGGCCCCACTTCCCCAACGCGTGGCTGCACAGCCATGGATCAAGCGGATATTTCTCGTTTGTTCAGCTGGCTGGATCCTCGCGAGGCCCCTCTACTGGTGCAAATGCCCGAAGCGCAATACGAGCACTTTCGCGAAAGCTGGAACCTTCCCGAACGTTGATACCGTCGACTCAAGCCCTCGCTCGCCCTCTATCCGTTCGCGCTTGTTCCGATCTGTGGCGAGGGGGCTTGTCGGAACGCCGCACCGCCCCGCTGGGGCGCGCAGCGGCCCTAAAACCTGCAAACGCCTTGTATCAGGTACACCGCGTTCACCGACTTTACGACTGCTACGCAGCCGAGCGGGGGCAAGCCCCCTCGCCACAGTATTCGGCAGCTCTTAAAACATGTGTAGATACCCCTAAGCGCTCACAATCATCTCGAAACCGCCGAAAATCATCCGTAGTCCATCGAAGGGCATCGGGTTGACGTCGGGTTGGATCCGCGGGTCGGCCATGACTTTCTGCATACCCGCGTCACGGGTCTGGCGCGAGGGCCAGATGATCCACGAAAAGACCACGGTCTCGTCTTCCTTGAGTTTCACCGCCATCGGGAATGAGGTCAGCTTGCCTTCGGGCACGTCGTCGCCCCAGCACTCGGCGACACTCAAGGCGCCGTACTCTTTGAAGATCGCCGCAGCGGACTCGGCATGCTGCTTGAATTTTTCGCGGTTGGCGGTTGGGACTGCGGCAACGAAGCCATCGACATAGGACATGATCAATCTCCTGCCTGGGATGCGAGAAAAGCTGGAACCGACGTTGGGCGGATCCCGTCGTCGATCGCAGAGGGTTCTGCCTGTTAGTCGATCCGGTAGACGTCATTTCGACACGAAGAATCGATCAAGCCGACCGGCGGCCATTTCCGCCAATTCAGAATGATCCGACGATTGATGACTATGCTGAAGCGTCTGACGCCAGGGAAATAGCGGCAGTTACCCACTGCAAAAAAACCGGAGGCGAATCATGAGCAAGAAGATTCTGGTGGTAGTAACCAGCGTCGAGAAATACCCGACCCTGCACCGCGCAACAGGTTTGTGGCTCGGTGAAGCCGTGCACTTTGCAGCTAAAGTCCAGGCTGCCGGTTACGCGGTTGACTATGTCAGTCCTCAGGGCGGTTATACCCCCGTTGATCCCCACAGCCTGTCCATGGCGCAACCGATCGACTGGGAGTGGTACCACGACAAGGCGTTCATGAACCGACTGGGCGCGACACTCAAGCCGAGCGAGGTCAATGCGGATGACTATGTCGCCATCTACTATGCCGGCGGCCACGGCGTGATGTGGGATTTCCCCGGGAACACCGAACTGCAGGCCGTGAGCCGAAAAATCTATGAAAGTGGTGGCGTCGTTTCCTCGGTTTGCCACGGCGCAGTGGGTTTACTCAACATCAAATTGTCTGACGGCTCCTTGCTGATCAAAGATAAGCAGGTCACCGGCTTTTCCAACGAGGAAGAAAAAATCGCCGAACTGGATAAGCACGTGCCCTTCCTCACCGAGTATGAATTGGTTGCCCGTGGCGGCGTGTACAGGAAGGCCGACGATCCCTGGGTTCCGTTTGCGATTGCCGATGAACGGGTGGTCACCGGGCAGAACCCCGCTTCGGGTGGCGCCGTTGCCGACCTGGTGCTGGCAGCCCTTAAATAAACCTTCAACCAAGGGGAAATCCAGAGTGTCCAGGAGAGTTGAAGGACATTCTGGATTTTGCCGACAAGGGGAAAAACTGCTGATTCGTAGCTTCGTTATCTCCTGAAAAACGACAATCAAACCTCGGCGTCGAGGAGTTCGAACTTCACTTGATCGGGATAGAACGCCACGTATCCGCGAATCTGCTCTACCGATACCTTGGGATCCTCATAACTCCATGCCGCGTTGGCGCGTTCATGCCCCGGGACTTGCAGACTGAAATAGCTGGCATCGCCCTTGTAGGGGCAATAGCTGGTGTGATCGGTGCGGGCAAAGTACTTTTCTTCGATGTCCTCCCGCGGGACGTAGTACACCGGAGGGTAATTGGTCTCAAGCAACACCAGCGCCCGTGCGGACGCGGCCACCTGGATACCGTGAAACTTCACCAGCAGGCAGCCGGGCTGCTCGGCGACGGTGATGACAGGACTAGGACCGGAGCTTTTCATGGAATACGTTCCTCATGACGGTGATGGACCTGTGGGGGCAAGGATTGCCCACGATGGGCTGCGCAGCAGCCGTAAAACCACGATCTATCAGGTATAACCCAGGTTTCGCAATCACGACGGCTTCGCAGCCGAACGGGAGCAAGCTCCCTCGCCACCTTTTTACCTTGTAGGGGCTCAGGCACTGCAATTGTGTTTAAAATGCCGCCCCTTCAAATTGCCGACCCTGCCCGATGACTCCTGACGCCCTTTGCACTCTGCATCACCATTTGCTGACGGCCCTGGCGGCTGCCCCGGAAGAAACCCGCCGCCTGTTCCATGGTCGGGGCCGGTGCTGGCCGGGGCTGGAACAACTGACTGTCGACTGGATGCAGGGCGTGGTCCTGGTCTCGCTGTTCAAGGAGCCCGAGCCGGCGCAACTGGAGGCATTGAAGCAGCTGCTGATGGAGATCACGGAGTCGCCTGAGTGGCACCAGTCCGGCGCACAGAGGTTACTGCTGCAACACCGCTACCTGCCGCAAAGCACCACCGAATGGCTGCTGGGGGAAGCTATCGACGAATGGACGCTGACCGAGGGCGGCCTGCGTTATCGGGTGGACCTGGGCAAGAAACAGAACAATGGCCTGTTTCTCGACATGCGCTACGGCCGCGATTGGGTGCGGGCCAATGCCCAGGGCAAGCGGGTGTTGAATCTGTTCGCCTACACCTGCGGGTTTTCGGTGGCCGCCATCGCCGGCGGCGCGGAGCACGTGGTCAATCTGGACATGTCCCGCGCAGCCTTGAGCCGTGGCCGCGACAATCACCGGCTCAACGGACACGACCTGAGCAAGGTGAGCTTTCTCGGTCACGACCTGTTCAAGTCCTGGGGCAAGGTGATCAACACCGGACCTTATGATCTGGTGATCATCGACCCCCCTTCCTTTCAGAAAGGCAGCTTTCTGCTGACCAAGGATTACCAGCGGGTGTTGCGCCGCCTGCCGGAACTGCTCAGCAGCCATGGCACTGTACTGGCGTGTATGAACGACCCGGCCATGGGCCCGGACTTCCTCATCGATGGCGTAACCCGCGAAGCCCCGAGCCTGCGCTTCGAACAGCGCCTGGAAAACCCGCCGGAATTTGCCGACATTGACGCTGAAAGCGGCTTGAAGGCGCTGGTGTTCAGGCAGGGTGAATAACTGCTGCTTTGGGCCAGCACGTTCGACAGGCGTCCACCCAGACGGTTTGATTCAACTGCTGACCCTGCTTAACATGTCGAACGCTCACCGGCTCTGGCTCACCGTGTAAGCGGCCAGACCTGGTTAGTATTTTCAAGAATAAAAAGGAATAGCCATGAATGACAGCTCCCTGCAAGACATCGCCGCGCCTGAAGGCGTCTGTTATGGCTGCGGCAGCCGTAATCCACACGGGCTGCACATCAAGAGCCACTGGCATGAGGATGGCGTGCATGTCGTGGCCGAGCATCTGCCTGAGACCAAGTATTGCGGCTGGCCGGATCTGGTCTACGGCGGGCTGATCGCGATGCTGGTTGATTGCCATTCGAACTGGACTGCCATGGCGTACCACTACCGTGCGGGAAACCGCGAGGTGGGCAGCCTTCCGCGCATCGACTGCGTCACTGGCAACCTCGGCATCAAGTTCATCAAGCCGACACCGATGGGCGTGCCTCTGACCTTGCGTGCCAAGGTCGAGGGTGAGGTAGGACGCAAGAGCCGTGTTATCTGCGAGGTGTATGCCGGCGATGTGCTCACCGCTATTGGCGACTCGATTTTTGTTCGGGTAGATACCGGGCAATTGGCCGCCACCGCCCATGGCCGTGAAGCTTGATTCTTTCAAGCTGACTGGCACGGTCGAGTGTGTGGCGAGGGAGCTTGCTCCCGCTGGGTCGCGCAGCGGCCCCAATAAGGCTACTGCGGTCTTTCAGAGAGAACTCTGCGACCTGTTTCAGGGCTGCTGCGCAGCCCAGCGGGAGCAAGCTCCCTCGCCACAGCGGTACCCTGATCGGTTCGCAGCGATCAGCTGCGCTGATGCCGCACGGCTAACTCGACGCCCCTTATTTCAGCCAGCCCCTTGAGGCGACCGATCAAGGAGTAGCCGGGATTGCTTTTGCGCTGCTGATCATCAAGCAGTTGATGCCCGTGATCCGGACGCAATGGCAAGCGTGGGCCACCTTCGCGTTCACGCCTGTACTCCTCATCGACCAAGGCGCTGATCACGCCAACCATATCGACGTCCCCGTCCAGATGATGGGCTTCATGAAAGCTGCGCGGATCGGCTTCCCGGCGGGTTGAACGCAGATGGGTGAAGTAGATGGACGGCGCAAAACGCTTGGCCATCGCCACCAGATCGTTATCCGCGCGCACGCCGTAGGAGCCGGTACAGAATGTCAGGCCATTGGCTGGACTGGGCGCGGCATCCAGCAACCATTGGGCGTCATCGGCGGTGGAGAGAATTCGCGGCAGGCCAAGCAATGCGCGAGGCGGGTCGTCCGGGTGAATCGCCATGCGCACACCGACTTCTTCGGCGAGCGGAATCACCTCGCGCAGAAAGTGCCCCAGGTGTTCACGCAAACGGGTCTCATCGATGTCGGCGTAGGTCCGCAGCAAGGCCCGAAAGTCATCCAGGCTGTAATGCTCTTCGGCGCCCGGCAAGCCGGCAATCAAGGTATTGACCAACGCCTCGCTCCGGGACGGCGTCAGTTGCTCGAAGTAGGCCTTGGCCTGTTGGATATCGTCGGCGCTGTACTCATCTTCCGCCCCAGGGCGCTGCAGGATGAACAGGTCGAACGCGGCGAATGCGGTTTGATCGAAACGCAGCGCCCATCCGCCATCGTCGAGTTCCCAGGCCAGATCGGTACGGGTCCAGTCGAGAATCGGCATGAAGTTGTAGCAGACGATATCAATGCCGCAGGTCGCCAGGTTGCGCAGGCTTTGCCGATAGTTGGCGATGTACTCGTCACGCCGACCACAACCGCGCTTGATGTCTTCATGGACAGGAATACTCTCAACCACCGACCAGCTCAGCCCGGCGGCTTCGATCAACTGTTTGCGAGCCTCGATGGCCTCCACTGGCCAGACCTGGCCATTGGGAATGTCGTGCAAGGCAGTGACAATGCCCGTCGCACCGGTTTGTCGAATGTCCGCCAGAGAGATCGGGTCCTTCGGGCCAAACCAACGCCAGGTATGTTCCATGTCATTTTCCTTCTTGGTTATCTTGTTGTGGAAAGGTTTTCAGATGGCTTCGAATTCCGTCGCGACCGAGGGTGCTGTAGGCCTGCTGCACGGCGTCGCGGAACTGGCTGCGGTCAGCTAACGCCGTGGGGAAGACTTCGCTCAGGTCGAGAAAGGCCTCCACCAACTGCGCGCCGTGCAGCCGGGCAGCGAGATCGGCGAAGGTCGCACGCAAGGGGTCGTCGATAACAGGCGTCGTACTCCCAGGCGAATGGTGCCCGCAATAATGAATCCAGGCCGCGACACCCAGCGCGGTGCAGGCAATGCTGCGACCGTCGTCAAGCAACTGTTGTGCGCCGAGCAGCCAGCGCTGCGGCAATTTCTGCGAACCATCCATGGCGATCTGCCGCAGGCGATGTTGCAGGCTGTCATTGGCAAAACGAGCGCAGAGTTCGCGGGCATACAGTGCCAGGTCGATACCTTCGGGCATGTTCAGAGTGGGAGCGGCTTCCTCGGCCATGTAGCGGTGGATGAAGCGTGCGAGATCGGCGTCGCCGATCGCCTCGAACACCGTCTCATGACCGGCCAGTAAACCGATGTAGGCCAGCAACGAATGGCTTCCATTGAGCATGCGCAGCTTCATGGTCTCGAACGGCCGGACGTCGCGAACCATCTGCACGCCCTCTTCCTCCCAGTCCGGACGCCCGAGCGGGAAATGATCCTCGATCACCCATTGACTGAAGCTTTCAGACTCCACCGCTGCGCGGTCCTGACAGTCGAGCTGTTCGTCCAGTCGAGTGAACGCGGTAGCATCCATCGCCGGAACGATTCGATCGACCATAGAGCCGGGAAACGCCACCTGCTCGTCGATCCATTTTGCCAGCTGCGCATCCTGCGCGGCCGCCAATGCTCTGACGGCCTGTCGGGTTCGCTGGCCGTTGTCCGGCATGTTGTCACAGCACAGCACCGTGAACGCCGCAATGCCTTCGGCGCGTCGGCGACGCAGCGCTTCCAGGACAATGCCAGGGGCTGTACGTGGTGTTTGAGGATGAGCGATATCATGGGCAATGGCCGGGTCTTCAGTGCGCAACTGCCCCGTGGTCGGGCTCAGGTAATAGCCTTTCTCGGTGACGGTCAGGGTCACGATCCGCGTTTGTGGATGGGCCATGCGCTGCAATAAAAGTGCAAGTTCATCGCCGCCGTCACCGACGTACAAAACCTCGCGCAACACGGTGATTTCACGCAGAACCACCTGCTCGCGGTCGCGATATTCCGCCACATGGTAGCGACCCTCCTGATTGCGCAATTGATCGACCAGTGCGCGATTGGAACGAAGGTTGGCGCTGCACAGCCCCCAGTCACCGCCACCATGGCGGGCCAGGTTGCGTTGCAGATAAACCGCCTGATGGGCGCGGTGAAACGCCCCCAGGCCCAGATGCACGATACCGATCCCGGGTGCTGGACCTGTCGAAGGAATACGCTGAATAACGGACATTGGCGCTCTCCTTCTTCTAGGGATGATTCAGAGCCGGACTTGGCTGGATGCTGGCAGTTGGCGACGAGGCTACGTCGGCTACCGCCAGTGGCTTGACGAAACGTGCCACACACGCAGCACCGATCACGGTCAATAGCCCCGCCAACAGGAAGGCGCTGGTGAACGAGCCGGTGAACTGGACGATAAACCCGGTCAAGGTCGGCCCGATAATGCCCGACGTATTAGCCAGAAAATGCATGAAGCCACTGACTCCACCGACGCGGGCGGCGGGTACGGTGTCCTGAATGATTGCCCAGTAGATAGCGCCGGTGAGGTAGAGGAAGAACACCGCCAGGGCCACCAGGATGACTGCCGGATACAGGGTTTTCACTATTCCGGCGAAACCGATGCAGCCTGCGCAGGCGAGCAGGCAGGTCACCAGTACGACCTTGCGCGAGAACATCATTCGGCCGGTTTTCTTGAACACAAAGTCGGAGATGAAGCCACCCAGGGCCAGGCCAAGGAAACCCAGCAGCCAGGGAATGACGGTGGCAATGCTCATGTCTTTGACGTTCAGGCCGTGGGCCATGGTCAGGTAGCTGGGGAACCAGGTCAGAAAGAAGAACAGCGTGTAGTTATAGGAAAAGAACGCTAATGAGGTGAACAGCACCGTGGGTTGTTTGAGGTAGTAGCGCAGCGGTTGAACGGCTTGGGCAGCCATTTCGCTCTCGCCCTCTGCCAGCAGAATGTCCTCGGCCGCCTTGCCCTGGGGCTTATCCTTGACGAATTTGAACCACACCGCTGCCCAGATCAGACCAATCACCATGATGATGATGAAGGAAATCTTCCAGCCGTAACTGATAGCGATAAATCCCACCACCGGACCGGAAATCGCGCCGCCCAATGGCGTCCCGGACATCGAAGCGCCTAGCGCCCGCGCCCGTCGTTTGGGTGTGTACCAGTTGTTGACCATCTTGCTGGTAGTGACACTCAGCGGGCCCTCGCCCATGCCGAACAGGATCCGGATGAACACCAGCGAGGTGAAGCCGATGGTCAATACGGTCAGACCGCTGAACAGCGACCAGAGCACCATCGCCAGCAGCAGCGTGGTTTTTGCGCCGTAGCGATCGGCAGCCCAGCCGCCGATGAAATTGAACACCGCATAACCGACGAAGAAGCTGCTGAAGATCATCCCCATTTCGCCCGTACTCAGACCGTAGTCCTTCTGGATGAAAGGGGCCGCCACAGACAATGCCGAACGATCCAGGTAATTGATGACACCTGCCAGGAACAGCATGATGATGACTAAGCTACGACCTTGACCAAACATTTGAAACCTCCCGCTTTTTTGTGTTTATTCGGTGAGGGTGCCCATCCAGGGGCACGATAAAACCCGGCGGCCCATGCAGGCGCCGCGGGTTCTCAGTTGAGCTCGCTCATCAGTTCCACCAATACCTTGCGGGTCTGTTCGGGATGGTTCTCGATCATCTCGATGGCGGCGGGCATTTCGTCGAACGTAACGCGATGGCTGATCAGGTCCTGGACTTGCAATTTGCCGCTGGCGATCAGTTCGATCACCCGTGGGAATTTGCGGTTATTGAGGCGCGAGCCGACCAGCGTCAACTCCTTCTTGATCACTTCCAGCTGCACCAGATCACTCGGTATGGCATTGAAACCGAGCAGCCCGATGCGTCCCGCGGGCGAAGCCAGACGCACCATTTGCGGCATCAAAGCAGGAATGCAGGCGGCATCGACGATCAACGGCACCCCTTCACCCTGGGTGAGTTCGCGCATCTGCGCCTCGACATCCACCTCCTTGCCATTGAGGGTCCGGCTCGCGCCCAGGGCCCGCGCGGTGTCCAGTCGGGCTTCGATGACGTCGGTGACGGTAATGTCGGTCAGCCCCAGCGCCCGGGCCATTTGCACCAGGGTCAGCCCGATCACGCCAGCACCGTAGATCAACAGGCTGTCGCCGGGATGCGGTTGCATGCGATCGAGCACGTTCAGGGCGATGGAATAAGGCTCCACCAACGCCGCGTGGCTCAGCGACATCGAGTCAGGCAAGCGGTGGGCATTGGTCGCCGGAACACAGACCTGCTCACTGAAGCCGCCGTCTCGATGCACGCCAATCACTTGCAGTTGCGTGCAGACATTGGGTCGATTGATCCGGCAGGGATAGCAGGTGCCACAGCTGATCACCGGATCGATACACACCCGGTCGTCGACCTGCAGGTGCTCGACCCCCTCGCCTACCTGCCGGACAACACCGGAAAACTCATGACCGGTCACGCGGGGGAAGCGCACAAAGGCGTTCTGCCCATGGATGATGTGCATGTCTGAGCCGCAGATACCGGCGTAGGCCACATCGACCTTGACCTCACCGCGGGCAACCAGTGGCAGGTCGACCTGGGCCAGCCCGAATTCAAAGGGTGCTCTTACCTGGAACGCTTTCATCGGATAACTCCTGTCAGGACGCGGCGTCCTGTTTTTTGTACTTGTAGTTATTCAACAGCTGAACAGTCGTGGAAAGCTTCAGAACGGCGCTTACCAGTGCCAGAGCGTACCGTCCTCAAGACGGTTGACCGGCAGGCTGGCGCGTTTATAGGGATATTTCGCGGCCAGGCTTTCATCGATGTCGACGCCATGCCCTGGCACATCGCCGGGCGTGAAATGGCCGTCCTCGAAGCGGTAGGCGTGGGGAAAGACTTCGTCGATGCGCGGGTCGTGAGGCATGTGTTCCTGGATGCCGAAGTTCGGCACCCACATATCGAAATGCAGTGCAGCGCCCATCGTCACTGGCGACAGGTCGGTAGCGCCATGGAAGCCGGTGCGCACCTGGTAAAGCGCTGCAAAGTCGGCAATCCGCCGCACATGAGTGATACCGCCGGCATGCACCAGCGTCGCGCGAATGTAGTCGATCAACTGCTCCTGGATCAGCTCGCGACAGTCATGAATCGAGTTGAACACCTCCCCGACCGCCAAGGGTGTAGTGGTGTGCTGGCGAATCAGGCGAAAGGCTTCCTGGTTCTCGGCCGGCGTACAGTCTTCGAGCCAGAACAGGTTGAACGGCTCCACCGCCTTGCCCAGGCGCCCCGCTTCGATCGGCGTCAGGCGATGGTGGACATCGTGGAGGATATGCAGGTCATCGCCGAAACGATCGCGTACGGCGGCGAACAGTTTGGGCACGTAGTTGAGGTACTTGGCGGTGTCCCAGACATGTTCGGCGGGCAGGTCGCTGTCGGCCGGCTCATACCGCTCGCCGCTGCGCTTGGCAACGCCGTAGGTGGTGGCAATGCCGGGGATCCCGCATTGCACGCGCACGGCCTTGTAGCCCAGTTCGACATGGCGGGCGACTTCTTCCAGGCAACCTTCGATGTCCTTGCCGGTGGCATGTCCGTAGACCATGACCCGCTCGCGGCTCTTGCCGCCCAACAATTGGTACAACGGCATGTTCGCGGCCTTGGCCTTGATATCCCAGAGCGCTACGTCCACTGCGGCGATGGCGGTCATGGTCACCGGGCCACGGCGCCAGTACGCCCCGCGATACAGGTATTGCCAGATGTCCTCGATACAGTGCGCATCGCGACCGATCAGCGCCGCAAGAACGTGTTCCTCAAGATAGGCGACCACCGCCATTTCACGGCCATTCAAGGTCGCATCGCCGATACCGTAGATCCCTTCATCGGTGACGATCTTCAAGGTGATCAGGTTTCGACCCGGGCAGGTGACGATAACGCGGGCTTCACGGATTTTCATAAGGTCAGACCTGTGAGGCAGAAGAAAAGGATGGAGTGCTCATGCTCGGCATTGCACTTGTTGGAATTAACGCACCGCGATGCTGGATGACCTCGGCGGCCAGACGATGCCCCCAGCGTGCCGCCAGTTCCGGCTCGCCACCTTGCAGGCGGCACGCCAGGTAAGCAGCGCTGAACGAGTCACCCGCGGCGGTCGTGTCGACGACCTGACGAACGTTTTGCGCGGGCACTTCGAAACGGCCTGCGGTGCATTGGATCAAACAGGACGCAGCGCCCCGCTTGAGGACGACTTCGCTGATGCCGAGTTCGGCATAGACACTGAACAAAGCTTCGGTATCTAGAAAGCCGAACAAGGCCGCGTCGTCTTCCCAGGTGATCAGCGCGAGGTCGGTCTGGCGCAACATGTCGCGGTAGGCCTGCCGGGCTGTCTCTGGAGATGGCCACAGGTGGGGACGGTAGTTGTTGTCAAAAACAATTCGAGTGCCCGATTGGCGGGCCAGGCTCAAGGCGTGCATCAGGTGCTCGCGCCCGGTGGGCGTCAGGATCGCCAGGCTGATGCCGCTCACATAGAGATAGTCGTAGTCCGCCAATGCACTCAGGACGGCATCAGCTTCAGGACCATCGAACATGCGCCGCGCCGCTGCTTCCCCGCGCCAATAGAGAAAGCGTCTTTCGCCAACCGAATCGGTCTGGATGAAATAGAGCCCTGGCAGGCTCCCCTCGATCACCCGCACATGCTGCTCACCGATCCCTTCGCTGCGCCACATCTGACGCATGGCAGCACTGAACGCATCACCGCCCACTGCCGTCACGTAGTCCACGACAACCCCGGCGTTCGAACTCAATCGCGCGAGATAGACCGCAGCGTTGAGCGTATCGCCGCCGAAGGTCTGGCTGATCGCGGTACCGGGCTCACCGCCCATCTCGATCATGCACTCCCCTATCAGCGCCACCTTCAGGGGTCGGGCCAGGCCGGTCTGCGGGCCATGTCCAAGCGTTACCTTCATAACTACGCGCCTTTGGTTTTTATTCGAATGCGTCGCAAGGCTTGGACGCAGAGACGAACCATCGTGTTCTGCAGAGCCATCCGCGCTTTTTAAAACGGCGTTTCATTTTCTTCTGAGGGTCGAGTTTAATCAGATTTCCCGGACCGTCAAGAAAAATGAAACAGCGTTTTGATCCGCTTGCGTATATCCTTGGGTTTTACGTTCCCGTTGGAGCCTTCATGGACAACAGCGTCACCCAAAACAATGAGCTGGTCTCCGCCGTAGGCCGGACCATGGCCGTACTCGAGGCCCTGGCCGAGCATCCGGAAGAAAGCGGCGTATCGGAAATCGCCCACAAACTGGACATGTCAAAAAGCACGGTTTATCGCTTTTTGCAGTCACTCAAGGCGCGGGGCTATGTGGTCCAGGATGCCGAGGATCGTTATCGCCTCAGCGTACGGCTGTTCGAACTGGGGGCTCAGGCCCTGCCCCATCTGGACATCGTCCGGGAAGCAGAGCCAGGTATGCGGCGGATCAATGAGCTGACTGGCGAGACTGTTCACCTGGGCATCCTCGACGAAGGCAGCATCGTTTACGTCCACAAGATCGATTCAAAATACAATCTGCGCATGTACTCGCGCATTGGGCGGCGTGCGCCGTTGTACTGCACCGGCATCGGCAAGGTGCTGATGGCCTGGCTCGAGGAAGCTGAGTTGCTCGCGCACCTAAAGGAAGAAAGCTTCGAGCGCCGTACTGCGAATACCCTGACCAGCATCGAGTCGTACCTGCGAGAACTGGAAGTGGTTCGAGAACAGGGCTATGCCGAAGATCATGAAGAGTTCGAAGACAACATGCGCTGCCTGGCAGCCCCCATCAGGGACCGCTTTGGTCACGTGATCGGTGGCATGAGTGTTTCCTTCCCGTGCTTTCGCTTCAGGGAAGAACTCAAGCAGGACTTCGTGAAAAAACTGATGGAGGCCACTCAACAGATTTCCGGGCAATTGGGTTGGCACCCGCAGCCAGATCCACTGGCGAAGAAGTGATTTGTGGGGTTGGCGGGATGTCGTCCAGACCTCCCGCCTTGCTCCAGCGTCTTCAAGAAGTGCCCAATCCCTGCGACAAGTCAGCTGGCGTTGCGGATGTGGGCTGCTGCGCTACTCCGGTCACGCCTCCTGTATGTTCGGTGGTTTTGGTCACTGTATCGCGTACCGCCTCAAAGCCCTCCCGCGCTTGTTGTTTGACCTTGCCGGTCAGGTTTGCACTGGTCTTGCCCAGGTAGCGTTGCTCAGCCGCCGTGGTGGGCAGCGCCGCTCCCAACATGGCACCCAGGGCGATACCCGCAGCGGCGACTATCAACGGCTGTTCCTTGAGCAGATGACTGAACTGGTTGCTCAACACTTGCGTGTTGCGCACCAAACGGTCACTGGCGTGGTGAACGACGTGGCCGAAGTTGTCGGTGGCGGCGCTCAGATCGTCGCCAACGCTCGCGGCCTTGCCCTTGAACGACTGGTAACCGCCCTTGAGTGTGTCGGTGGTGCTGTGCAGATAGCCACGGGCGCTATCGATGCCGTCCGCCAGGCCGTCGGCCATATCACCGAAGCTGTGCTCATCCGCGTCGAAGCGATCGGCCGGGCGTGGCGGCGGGCGATTCTGGCTCATCATCAACCACAGCAACCCGACCGAAGTCAGCACAGCGGGAACCGGATTATTGCGAACACTGGTGCCCAGGTTGCTCAAGAAGGTGGTGCCGTTGCTCTGCATCATGCTCAACGCCTGGTCGAACATTTGCCCCGGCGTGAATTTGCTTTCCAGTTCATCGACGATGTGGGAAATGCTTGCCCGCTGCGCATCGATCTCGCGCTCGATGGTTTCCGGACTTTTCGCCGACTCGATTTCCAGTTCACGATTCATGACACTTTCCTCCGCAACGCTTCCTGGTCCTTGTTGAGGGCGTCCAGGGTGCGATCAGGCTTGAAGTGGGATGCTTCGAATTGCTTTTTTCCCGCCTGCAACATGACGAACCCGACCACCATCACCACCACACCGACAATCAATGCAGCAAACCAGGGGGCCATGACGATGCTCAAGCCATAGACGGCTGACATCAACAGGATGACGAACCCGGCAAGCAGCACCATCGCTCCGCCGGCAATGCCTGCAATGGCCGCTTTCAAGGTCGTGAGGCTGGCCTGCATTTCAGCTTTGGCCAATGCCAGTTCCTTGGTGAACAGCACCGGCACTTCCCGGGACAATTGCCGCAGCAAACCTATGACCGAGCTGTCGTGGTCGGCAGGCGGTATCGGATGCGCGCGCGGCCTATCCATTTCTTCTCTGTTCATCACAGTTCTCCTTTGAAGTGGCTCGAGTCAGGTCTCGAGGTTGGGGCGAAATCCCCAGGGTAGTCCTGGGCATTCGGTGAGGCTGGCGTGGCGCCTGTAGCCGATTCTGAAGAAGGACCGGCACCGCTCGGGACCGAAGTTTCGTAGGGTCGCTGAGCGCCGAAACCACCGGAGGGAGGCATGGAGGTGCTTCCGGCTGCCGGATCGCTGTTGGCAGATGTGCGAATTTCAGCACTGCCGGCTTTCAAAAACCGCGACAGGCCAAAACCCACCGCGATGCTGCCGGCAATGAACAACGCCGGATTGTTGCGAGCCAGGTCTGCTCCGTCATGCAGCAGTTGTTCGGCGCTTTTGTTGCGTAGCTTTGCAGCCAGCCCGCTCATGTTCTCGGCCATATTGGCGACGTGGTCGGAAAGACCGAGCGTGTCATTGGTTTCGATTTCCGAAACCAGGGATTTGGCACCTCTGGCCAGGGCCTCGATCTGGTCGGCCGCGGTGTCACGGTACTGGCCAAATTGCGCATCGGCCTGCTGCCGTGCGTCTCCTAGAGTCTCGGTAACCTCCTCCTTCAAATGCTCAAAGGTTTGCTCCGGCCGTGTCGGGTTCTGCTGGGCGGACGGTTGTCCGGTCCTGCTGTCTGGAGTATTCATCTCGTCCCTCACTTCTTAATGAAAAACAGATTCCAAGTGGTCCGCCGCGGTAAACCCGCAGATGCCCCTCAGTTCAGATGACGAAGAGCCTTTAAAGGAGTTCCAACGAGATGATGAGTGATACATCGGACACTTTGAGGGAGATGGGCGTGCCAGGACCTGCCGGTGGTCGTTGCATTTCGCTTGTCACCGGCGTTTGGCTAAGCTAAACAGATCGGGACGATAGCGGCCATCAGCTGATCTGGATTGGCATCAAGACGGTAACTCACTAAGGAGACGACTATGTATGCGGTCATAAGAACCTACTCGGGTCCTGGCGCAAAACAGCTTTTCGATCTTTTAGAACAGCAAAAGGCCGACGTCGAAGCTGCCCTGCGCAAAGTGTCTGGCCTCGCAAGCTACACACTGCTACCTCTCGGAGATGGCGGGATGTCGGTGACTGTTTGCACGGACAAGGCCGGCACCGATGAGAGCATGAAAATCGCGCGCGACTGGATTCAGCAAAACGCCTCGCATATCCATGCGAACCCGCCGGTCATCACGGAAGGCCCGGTCATCGTGCAGATCAATTAGCGCGCCCTTGGGTGCAGCCGATGGTGATCGGGTTCAGACCGGCACGCTAGTGGTGTACTTCACCCGCGATAGCGCGAACTGTGAGCTGGCATTCGCGACAGCTGAGTGTCGCAACAGGGTGTGCATCAAGAATTGCTCGTAGTCTCGAATATCCGCCGCGACGACCCGAAGCAGGTAATCCCATTCGCCCGATACCGTATAACACTCGAGTATATTCTCCTGGTCTGCAACGAAGCGTTCGAAGGCTTCGGCATCCTCCTCGCTGTGGGACTTGAGCCGCAGCGAGCAGATCACATCGACATCGCGATTGACTGCCCGTCGATCAATCAAGCGAACGGTAGCCCCCAGGATACGTGCCTCTTCCAATGCCCGGACTCTTCGCCAGCAGGAGGCTGGCGAACTGGATACCGCTTCAGCCAGCGCTGCTCCATTGAGACTTGCATCGGACTGTAAGGTGCGAAGGATACGTCGATCCAGATTATCGAGCTGAATGGTTTTTTCCATTTTAAGCCTACTTGTGAATTCAGGATTTCATAGTAGTGCACCACCACGGAATACTGATCAACCAATTTCTGCTCCAGTCGGCAAACTAACCACTCAGTTTGTCCGTCACTCTTTTCCCACCAAACCAGGCGATCTGCCTCGGTAGGAACGCAATCCGCAAAGTGCCCCGCGCCTATGCTCGTGCGCGCTGTCGCGGTGGAGATATCATGCAGAAAATCAGTTTTTCCCCGGCCTGCATCGTCATCCTGTCGGGCGTGGTCGCGGCCCTGCACTTGGGCAAGGTTTCCCCGGCCATTCCCGCTCTCCAGGTCTCGTTGAACCTGACGATGGTACAGGCAGGGTTCCTGCTATCGCTGATGCAACTGGCGGGTATGCTTGCCGGCGTCATGATCGGTGTCTTCAGCGATGGCCTGGGGCTTCGCAGAAGTATCATTAGCGGTCAGACAATCCTGTGCCTCGCCAGTGTCATTGGTATGGGTGCGCGGCAGCCTGATGAGTTGCTGATGCTGCGAGCCTTGGAAGGCGTAGGCTTCTTACTCACAACATTGCCGACCCCTGGATTGATACGACAACTGGTTTCTCGCGAGCGCCTGGCTTTACATCTGGGGCTGTGGGGATGCTACGTAGCGATTGGTACGTCCATAGCTTTTATCGCCGGCCCCACGTTGATAGAAACGATGGGCTGGCAAGGGTGGTGGGGTGTTCCGGCCATATGTTCGGCCGCAATGATTATCTGGCTTGTGCGAGCCGTGCCATCCGATCGACAGCGCCGGTTACCAGAGAGTGCCTCTGCGCGGTGGACAGCAGCGGCCAGTGAGGCCTGGACGCATCGACTCTGGACAATCCTCAAGGCATGCGGCCCTTGGCGTGTAGGTATCGCCTTTGCCATGTACTCGGGGCAGTGGATTGCCGTCATCGGCTTTCTGCCGTCTATCTATGCCGACACCGGTTTGTCAGGGCCGATGGCAGGCGCGCTGACGGCGCTGGCCGCCTTCGTCAATATCAGCGGAAGTACCTCGGCAGCTCTGTTGCTGCATCGGGGTATCAGTGCCAGGCGGCTGTTGTTGGTCGGATACATTTGCATGGCCATCATGACGCTGTTCGCGTTTGGCCAGTTCACTCAAGGCATGCCGTTCGTGCGTTATGGCGCCGTACTGGTCTTTTCAGCCGTCGGCGGCGTAATCCCGGGGACGCTATTCATGATCGCCGTGAGCGTTGCGCCCAGTGAACGAACCGTGTCGACGGCTGTGGGTTGGGTGCAGCAGATTTCATCAATGGGCATGTTTGTAATGCCACCACTGCTGGCCAAGTTGGCCGGTTGGGCGGGGGGATGGCATTGGACCTGGTTGGCGTCAGGACTGGCATCTTTGATTGGCCTGCTGCTCGCGACTGGCCTGGCACAAGACGATTACGTTCCATCTGTACCAGAGAAGGATTATTTGTGAGGTCAGGATAGGTGCAACGGATCAGATTAAACTGACCTCCTCCTTCCATCGCGCCGGCATTGGTCCGATCTCCCCTCTCGACGAACCCGAAACAACCATCGTGTTCATGCTCACGGCGGTCGATCATCTGATCGCTGAAATCGATCTTGTGCCTTAGCTGTCCTGGTAACGCTTAAGGTCAAAAGATCGCAGCCTGCGGCAGCTCCTACATTGACCGCGTGTAAACCCGATCCTGTAGGAGCTGCCGCAGGCTGCGATCTTGGCGCCTACCTCGCGCCACAACTTTCAAGCGACAATCTTGCCCGCGTCCTCCTCATTCCAGCGGCGCCTACGTCCGTAGTGAAGCAGTTTCATACGCATAAGCCGGCGGTGAAAAGCAGGCTCAGTGGACGCAACAGTTTTACAAAAAGCGTTCCAAATTCCAGAACCCGATTCACCAGAACTACAAGCACTTGAAAGCACTGCAAGCCGTGCTGGGGATCGGCCCAGAGTGTGTGCACTCGGTCATCGCCTTTGTCGGCGAGAGTACCTTCAAGTCCGAGATGCCGGCCAATGTCACCCAAGGCATGGGCTCGATCCGCTACATCAAGTCCTTCCAGCAACCGGTGTTCAGCGAGGCACAGGTGACGGCCATGCTGCATACCTTGCAAGCAGGTCGGCTGGCACCGACCCTCGCTACCCGGCGTGAGCATGTGCAACGTCTAAAGCAGCGCAGCGATCCATCGGCCTTACGCCAATGCCCGCGCTGCGGCAGTGCGCTGGTGGTGCGTACATTCAAAAGTGGCAGCAAAACCGGCCAACAGTTTTGGGGGTGCAGCACATTCCCCAAGTGCCGGACGATGCAGCCCATAGCGCCAAGTAGCTAAGCTTTATCAGGAGGCCGCTTCGCGAAATTTTGAAAAGTCAGGAGGCGAAAAGTGAGCAAACAACCTCAACCCCGTAGCCGCTCCAACCCTCAGCCCAGATCCCGCCCGGTAGTGCCTGACCTGCCCGGCAAAACGGGCAACAAGTCCGGGGGCTTGCGCGGCAACTACCCGACGAAGAAGTCGAAATGACCTGAGGAGTACGGCAGGCTTTGCGACTATCGCCATTGACCGTCTCAAGTCGTTCACTCTGGCCTTGACGATCTCCACTGGTCGCGGCGAACCTGCTCTACAGATTCTTTTTACCTACGTCTTCGCTATAACTCTGTGCGTATGCAGGGCAGTTACTGCTGGGCGCTGATGACCCTGAAACCAGTTTCATCAATTATTCAAACAGCCCATTACGAGATGATCTGGGACGGTCAGATCACCAGCGTCAGCAAAATCAGCGAAGCCTGAACGCGATCCCCCTGCCATCACCCGCGTAGAACCTTGCGCATCCATTACCCGCATCAATAGTCACCATCAACTCAATGAAGTTCTCATAAAAAATCCGCGGCGTAACATCAGCTCCATACCAAGCCATTACACCCCCGGAGCACACAATCATGAAACGCCAAACTCTCCTCAGCATCGCTTTCTCGGTTTTTGCAGTTAACGCTTTCGCCGCTACCTCTGCTCACCCGGTTGTCGCTGAAGGCGGCTCGGATCGTTTGATTGAAAGTCGCGTTGCTGAAGGTGGTTCGGATCGTTTGATCGAGAATCGCGTTGCCGAAGGTGGTTCGGATCGTTTGATTGAAAACCGCATCGCTGAAGGTGGATCCGATCGTCTGATCGAGAATCGCGTCGCCGAAGGTGGTTCGGATCGCCTGATCGAAAACCGCGTTGCATGAATGAATGTCTTTACAGCAGTACTCAATGAAAAGCCCGGCCTAACAAGCCGGGCTTTTTCGTGCGCAAAATAAATGAGTCTCCATTTACTGAGTGAAGCCTCATAGAGATGACGTGGTACGAAGTTGAACGCCTGCTATGTGTCGGTTTCAGCCCGTCGTGATCGGCAGCAATCGACTTAAGTCGGTCATTCGTGACAGGCAGAAACGGCCAATAGTGGTCATTCAAGACCCCTCCTGATTGGCGACCATACTCGCAAAATCGCAACGATTTCACTCGTAGCATTTTCCAGTTAGCAAAATCGTCTAGGCACAACTATGAAGGAAGCCATCTCCGTACTACTGGCGAAGGCCGAGAAATCGCCGTCAGTGAAAACCTATGCGCAATGCATGAGTCAATTACAAGAAACCGAAACAACGGTTTAAATCCTACTGACCCGGAAGTATGCGGTGAAGGGTGTGTAAGCGATCCAGTGTTGAGGTAAAAATGAGAAGCCCGCTAGCGGTCTTCTCGACTGTCATCAGGCGCTTTGGCCACCATCAACGTTGAGCGAGGCACCGGTTATATAGGAAGCATCGGGGCCTGTCAGGAAGGACACCGCGGCGGCAATGTCCTCTGGCTGACCGTAACGACCCAGCGCGGCCAATCCGGCGAAGAAGGGTGCATGATCCGATGTTTCAGGGTTCATGTCGGTATTGATTGATCCGGGCTGAATGATATTCACGGTGATGTTGCGAGGACCAAGATCGCGAGCCCAGCCTCGGGTGTACGCAGCCACAGCGGCCTTGGTTGCGATGTAATCGGCTGCGCCCTGGATTGGCAAATGATCGACAAGGGTTGTCCCCAAAGAAACAATTCGCCCCCCATCGCTCATCAGCGGCGCAGCAGTGCGTACGGCCGTTACGACCCCTCCTACGTTGATCGCTTGCTGACGGTCAAACGCTGCGACATCGGCGTCCGGAGTGCCTAGGGGGCCAGTGACGCATACGCCGGCACTGTTCACGAGGATATCCAGCCGGCCAAAGTGCTCATGAACCTGTTTGACCAACGCAGCTACCTGAGCGGTATCACCTTGGTCTGCTTGAATCGAAAGCGCTTTGACGCCTTGACGCTCGATTTCCGCTACGACGGCGTGGGCTTGATCAGATGACTTTGCGTAGCTGAAAGCGATATGTGCACCGTCTGCTGCCAGGCGTTTTGCGATGGCTGCACCGATACCGCGCGAACCACCCGTTACCAACGCCACTTTGCCTTTCAAATGCTGAGTCATTTTTGTCATCCCATTGAACCTGCCACCCGGATTGGCTGACTTTGATTTGTTGAAATCAATCTATAAGCAATCTTCAGCAGGATAAACAGGGTAAAAACAACACCAGTGTTCCTGATTTGATGATAATTTGCGCAAAATCAAATCGAGTAGACGACGTGGACTACTTCATGGCTGTTCGGGTTTTCTTGCAGGTTGTTGAGGCCGGAAGCTTTGTCAAAGCTGCACAAACCTTGGATTTGCCGCGCAATACGGTAACCAAGCACCTGCAATCGTTGGAGGCGCACCTGCGGGTCAAATTGCTGAACAGGACCACGCGACGTATTTCGCTGACCAATGACGGCACCGCATATTACGAACGCATGGTGCGAGTCCTCGATCAGTGGCAGGAGGCCGAATCGGACCTGATGAGTGCTCAAGCCCGGCCTCATGGTCGTTTGCGCGTCGACATGGGATCGACAATGGCCACCAGGCTGGTGTTACCTGCCTTGGCGGAATTTCAGGCACGCTACCCGGAGCTGCAACTCGATATTGGGGTTAGCGACAGGCCAGTGGATCTACTGGGCGACCGTGTGGATTGTGTCATCAGAGGGGGGCCGATTAGCGATCCCTCATTGATAGCCCGCCAGCTTGGCAGTCTTGCTTTCGTGACATGCGCAACGCCTGCTTACCTTGCCGCTAATGGCACTCCCGTTCACCCCTCAGATCTGGAAAGCGACCACCAGCTCATTCGCTATTTCTTTGCAGGCTCAAACAGGCGGCGGCCGGTGGAATTTGTCAAAGGGGAAGAACGGATCACCGTCGACGGTCGCTATTTAGTCGCAGTGAACGATTCGAACGCCTATCTGGCGGCGGGTCTCGCCGGGCTGGGTGTGATGCAGACGCTGGCCTTCATCGTCAAACCACACTTGGAGTCGGGGGCTCTAGTACCCCTGCTGGAAGAGTGGTCGCCTGAGCCCAATCCGATCTATATCGTTTACTCGCCAAACAGACATTTGAACGCCAGGGTCCGCGTGTTTGTCGAATGGCTAGTGGCGCTATTCGAGGCCAAAGGAATGAAATGAGTGAACTCATCCGCAAACGGCCGCTTTCTGCCCTGCGCATGTAAAAAGTTATTGAGCCGGTGAAGGGCGATAGGCGGCCAGCAGCGCCCCCATGCCCATCAGTAGCCCGCCGGTGATGCAATTGAAGTTGCGCAGGTGTCTCGATTGCAGGTGGCGCTGCAAGCGCGCACCGCACATGGCATAGAGCATCATAATGACGATATTCAGGGTGCACAGAGCGATCAATAGGCAAGCATATTGAGGTAGCTGCGGCTGTGTGCTGTCGACGAACTGCGGCAGGAACGCGGACATAAAGAGCAAGGCCTTGGGATTGGACAACGCCACCAGCAAACTGCGGGTAAAAATACCCGCCGAGCCTGCACCCGTGTTCTTATTCTGCTGCTCGGCGGACAGCGGCAAATTGCGCGAACGCAGCATCTGCCAACCCAGCCAGATCAGATAAGCGGAGCCGATCCATTTCAAGGCCTGGAATAGCGTCTCGCTCGCGGCCAGCAACAGCCCCAAGCCACAGGCCACGGCGGTGATCAGCAGGGCGTCGGCCAGCACTGCCCCGGCCATGCCCCAGAGCGCAGCCCTGAATCCATGATTTGAACCATTCTGCAAAGCGAGCAGAACGGTTGGGCCAGGTATGGCAACGATGGCCGAACTCATCATGATGAACAGAAGCAAGGTGGTTAGCGGCATACAAATATCCTGTTGAAGTTGAAACGCAATGAGCTTTCAGGCTGATCGCAATTAAAGATAGTCCTTCATTTCCTGGCAATCCCCTAAGGAAGGATTGATACCCATATACCGCCAATTCATTTATGTTGATGACAAATCCAAAATCCCAACAAGGCTTGAAAAAAGGATAATCAGCCCTGTCCAGATATTTGCTCGGAAAAGTTTGAAATTGAGTTCTGGTCGAGCAATATCGACTTGCCACGCTTGCCATCCAAGATGTACAGCAATAGCACACATGCCGATAAAATAAGGGAATGACATAGATAGCAGCCAACCACCTATAGACCAGAGAAGTGCTGTCGCGATGTAGAAGCCGGCTATCCATTCCCTGCCGCGGCCACCGAACAAAATCGCTGTCGAGCGTAGTTTAAGACGGGCATCGTCTGCGGCATCGACGTAGGCATAGATTGTGTCGTACCCGACTTGCCAGGTAATAGCTCCTAGCCACATTACAACAGCTCCAATAGGAACGGTACCCTGGGTATCTGACCACGCCATGAGCATCCCCCAATTGAATGCAGCGCCAAGAATTACTTGGGGCCAGTGCGTAAATCGCTTGCATAGGGGATAGATAAAAACCAGAGGAAGGAGTGCTACGGCAAGCCACCGTGTAAGCGGGTTCAGGAAGACCAGGAGCGTGGCCGCGAGGACTAGTTCCACAACAAGAAACACCAATGCATGACGTGTCCGCAACTGGCCGCTGGCAAGCGGCCGAAAACGGGTCCGCTCAACATGCGCATCAAAATTGCGATCAGATATGTCGTTTGCGGTAGAACCCGCGCTTCTCATGATGAGCGCCCCGAGCGAAAACAAGACGAGGCGAAAAATTGTTGGCATGTCATGTGCTGCCTGAGCAAGGCCTGCCAGGCATGGCAAAAGAGTAAGCCAAGTTCCTACAGGCCGATCTAGCCTGGCAAGCCGCGCGTATGGGCGCCACGGCTTCGGCAACCAGCGATCAACCCAATCAGCAAAATGGATATCGCTAAGGTCAAGTCGCGTGTGAGGGTTATTTTTCATAAGTTCGTCCGAGGGGGAGCATAGGGCACGTGACCAGCAACGTTTTGCGTCATGGCACGCCGTTGATGACACTCTTCGCCCTTCGAATCTGTAGATGGCACGCCGACATTTACTGACGAGACCATCCCTGACCGACTTAAAGGTGATATCGGTGATCAACCGAGAACGGCCAGACACTGTCGTTCAACTGTGGACTGCCCGGTTCGAGCTATTCAGTCAGCCCCATACGGCGCTTGGCGCGGTGCAATGAACAATTACGTACAGCCCAACGCAACACAGGCAAAATGTTATTGGCGCTGGCACGAACCAGTTTGCGTTTCAGCGGGCTCTGGGAGGCGCAGTACATCTCGCTGGCCCAATGCGGTAAAAGGTCAATACCTGCTTGCATCATCAACGAGCCAAACGGTCTTGCCAGGCGACTGGGTGACGGGGCGGCAAGCAAAAGCTCCAGTACTTCACGACTTCGACTGTCGCAGAGCAACTGCGGCCGCATTCGCTCAAGGTAGTCTGAAATTTCCCGTCTAGAGCGCGGCACCTCACGGGCGCCCAAACGCTGCGCGATAGATGCAGCTTCATCGTAGTAACGATCTTGATCATCCAACGACAAGTGTGGATTTTTATATCGTAGGTGTGCCGAAAGAAAACTACTGACCTCACCAACATGAACCCAGGTCAACAAATCCGGGTCACTGGCTGCATAAGGCCGGCCATCAAGAGCCGTGCCAGTGACCTGCAAATGAATGGTGCGCACTTTTTCGATCAGCCACTCGGCATCCTGGCGTGAGCCAAAGGTGGTTCCAGAAATAAATAATCCAGTTCGCCGCAGACGACCAATCATATCCTCGCGAAAAGTTGAGTGATCCCAGATACCTGCCAACGCAAGCGGGTGCAATGCTTGCAACATAAGGGCACTAATACCACCTATCAGCATACTGCTGTAGTCCCCATGCACCTGCCAACAGATCGAATTCGGCCCGAAGAGACCTGG
The DNA here is from genome assembly GCF_059716055.1 of Pseudomonas sp. LBUM1658. Lineage (NCBI taxonomy): Bacteria > Pseudomonadati > Pseudomonadota > Gammaproteobacteria > Pseudomonadales > Pseudomonadaceae > Pseudomonas > Pseudomonas sp. LBUM1658. The sequence continues at coordinate 2,650,752 of NZ_CP166798.1, read as the reverse complement.
GTCACCCTTGGGATTTTCCAGATCGATTTTGACAAGAGACAGTCCCGTCAAACTCATGACTTGAGTTTCAATGCGGCGACGAATGAATTCCATAGCAACCTTATGTGGACGACACAAAAAACTGAAACACTGCCCGGACTTATTAGTAACAACAAAGCCCAGACAATAAAAGCACCTTAAGCGTATTCAAAAATACCTAGTTGCTTGGCCATGAATAATTCGTTTCGCTCAACAATCTCCTCGACAATCTTCCCTTCAGTATTAAATCGAAAGTAAGTTAACGCGGTCCACGCCAAGTCTTTGCCCGCAACATCAAACCCGTGCCAAGTATTAGAACCCTTAGTTTGATGCTTCAATGCCACCACCACTATATCGCCCGCCACAACCTCCTTTTGGAAGGTCGTGTGTATAGAGTCATATCTGTCAGTCACATTCAGTCGCAACGCTTTCTTGAAAGGCCCTACACCAACGATAGGCGCAATGCAGTCCGGTCTATGAACAACGACATCATCCGCAAAAAATTCCGCCACGCGATCCACATCTTTTCCGTCAACGCAGAATTTAAAATAGTTTTTTACGACACCCAGATTATTACTCAATTGAATACCTATCGAGTTTCCTTCAGCGCAGAACATCTTTGCTGCAAGGGATAGAATTAGGTTAACGGTAGCAATTAAATTGAAAAAGCCTTTAACTGGAAATGACATTTTCGCTCAATGGAACAATGCTGATGGATCGCTGGACCGAATATGAACTGTTTGTAAAGGTCACAGAGCTGGGCAGCTTGAGCAAGGCAGCAGAGGCGCTGGACCTGTCTAATGCCGCTGCCAGCCGCCACTTGGCGGCACTGGAGGATCGTCTAGGGGCGAGGTTGATAGAGCGCAGTACACGCCGATTATTTGTCACTGAGGTCGGCAAGGACTTCTACAACAATTCCAAGGCCGCACTACTGGCCATGCAAGGCGCCACCGATGCCGTGTCCGCGACCAAAAGCCATCCAATGGGTGTGTTGCGCGTTACCGCCTCTTTATCGCTGTGCCTACAGCACATATTGCCCCTGCTGCCGAAATTCAATCAGCAGTACCCTGATGTTCGCTTGGACATCGTTGCTGAAAATCGCTACTACGACATCATTGACGACAACATTGATGTGGCGCTTCGGACACGAGAAAGTGAACCTGACACGAGCCTGGTGATTCGGCGCTTGACTGAGACACGGCGCACGCTTGCCGCGTCGCCTGATTATTTGCGACGTCACGGCTCTCCCGAGCACCCTCAAGCATTGGTTGACCATCAACTCTTGCTTTACACCTACGCCACCGCCCCTTATGAAATGGTTTTCCAGCGTGAGGAGGAGTCCATCACGATCTCGACAAAAGCATCACTTGAGTCCAACGATGGTCAGCTCTTGCGGGCAGCAGCGCTGCAAGGATTAGGCGTTCTTGCTCAGCCCACTTATGTGATACACGACGATATTGTTGCGGGTCGATTGATTCCAGTTTTAGCCGACTGGAACCTACCCAGATTAGCAATCAACCTCGTTTATACGTCCCGACTGCATTTGCCTGCGAAAACGCGTGCATTCATCGACTTCATCGTCAAGGAATTTCAGCATTTAGACTAATGCAAGGGCTCAACAATTGCGGCCCTTCGCGAGAGGCAGCAATCGGCCAAAAGCAGCCGGTGACGACTGGCAAAGCTGGGCCAACAACCGTCTCTTACCCTTGAGTATCTTTCGCAGGGGGCGATCATGAAGCGATTCATTGAAGGTGACGGTACCTGCAAATCGAACAGCATATTCTCCAATGGGTTAACGCCGACGACCCACCAATTACCGCGAAAGTGTTCGCGGCAGTGGGTGCTGATTGACCGGCGGAACTGCATCACGACCCCGTTGGGATAGTTGCCTTCGATTAAAAGTGAACCTTCAGGACGGCTTGCGAAAATGGGCTCCCTTAAAAGGGAATGGTGTCGATTAGTACCGATAGGTTGCCTGCACTGAAAATCCATTCGCACTATTTTCGTAATTGGCACTGTATTCCGGTTGAAGACCGGAGTTGTTCGACTGCTTTACTGAGACTTTGGAATCCCAGAGATAACCATAAGCAAAGTCTATCGTCAGATCGGAATTCGGCGAATAAGCACCACCCAAAGTCACGGCTTGGCGATTTCCAACAGGAATGCGCACGCTGCGGTCGGCATTTCTGATTGGCGAAGGATCATAGGCGTAGCCTGCGCGCAGCAGCCATTGTTGGTTCAATTGATAGGAGGCGCCAACTGCGGTGCTCCAAGTGTCGCGCCAGTTCATTTCTTCGATCACATGTCCCAGACCAGCCGCCTGGCCCATGGGGGAAAGACCGCTGTTGACTGCCTCGACCTTCTGGATCCGGCTCCAACGTGTCCAGGTGGCCCCCAGGTATCCCGTCCAGCGACTATTGAAATGATGGGTGATGGACGTGTCCACGGATTCGGGCATCGTGAGGTCTATCTTGTTGTCATACTTTCCGTCCAGCGGGATAACGCTCGGGGAGCCGTTAACCTCAGTATGCCCTTCGAGTTCATAGTCTACCTTCGAGTGATAGTTAATCCCCCAAGTAGTTGCATCACTCAAGTCAACCAAGAGACCGACGTTGTAGCCAAGTGCCGTGTCATCGCCTTTGATGGTGACCAGTGTGTCCTGACCGTTGTTCAGGGCGCCGGTGGCCAGGTAATTCTGAAGCTTTGCACTGAAATGGTTGATGGTCGGTCCACCACCAATGGACACGTAATCATTGATCCGCCAGGCAATGGTGGGCTGCAGGGTTATTTCCTTGGTCGTGCTATAGGAACCATGGTAGCGGCCCTGAAAAGTGCTCTCGTAATCATTGATCAGACCACTCGGCGCATAGAGGCCAAGACCAATCGAAAAACGATCATCAAGTGGCGTCGACATATAAGCGAAGGGCACGACTCCCAAAGGTACCGAGTCCCCTTTATTAGTGCCTGCGACACTGCTTTGCGCATCACTGATGTCGTCGCTCACCGAGACGACCGCGGCCCCGCCGGAAATCTCACTGCGTTTCAACTTGGTCAAGCCTGCGGGATTTCCAAAGATAGTGCTGGCGTCCAGCGCGGAAGACGACCTTCCCGCATAAGCAGTTCCCGCACTGCTTGCACTTTGTTCGTTTAGAGCAATGCCATTGGCGCCTGCCATTGTAGAGGCGCTGAGTAGTGCCATGGCACTGGTGAACTGAATCCAGATAGCCCACTTTCGCTGAGCAGAGAGACACGGGATCACACGGCTATTCAGTTTCATTTTCCACCTCTTATTTATTGTTTTTGTTGATTGCACGCAGGCAAGGCTTCGCCTTCCTGTGCACCTGTCAGTGCCGGTTGGAGTTGATCGAAGTTGTGTAAAAGGCCCTGGCTGAACAGCACCAGGGCATGATTGCTGGACTTACAGATGCAAATCAGGGACTCAATTAAGCCACTCGATTTGGAAGCTATAGCGTCCCAGGAGCGGCGCCAGGATTTCTTGGCTGGTTCCGGCCCGGATGCAGGCGACAAACCCACGGCGATTGTCCTGCACTACCTCAACAGCAATATCCGAAAGCCCCAGGCGCTCCACTTCCTGCTGGACTACTTTGGCAATCTCCCGCTGCTGCAAGGCCGGCTTGAATATCTTGCCCACGGCAGTCAGTGGCAACGCTTCGAGGATTTCAATGCGCTTGGGAACTGCTGCCCGCTCGCTGATGTTGAGATGAGCGAACGCCTCAAGTTCTTCGGTGTTGCAGGCTTGCCCGGGGCGCAGTTGAACGTAGGCGACCGGCACCTCGCCCGAGTAGGCATCGGGGCTGCCGATTGCAGCGGCCAAGGCGACGGCGGGATGCGCCTGCAAAGCCTCCTCGATTTGCTTGGGATCGATGTTGTGGCCGCCGCGGATGATCAACTCCTTCTTGCGGCCGGTCAGCCAGAAGTAACCCTGCGCATCCTGGCGACCCAAATCGCCCGTATTCAACCAGCGCTGACCGTCGATATCGATCCAAAGGCCCTGGTTATGACGCTCATCCAGATAACCTTGGAAAAGGTTCGGACCACTGATCGTAATGAGGCCGATCTCATCCACGTTGGCGTCGCGCAGGAACTCTCCAGAATCATTGAGCACGACCGCGCGCATATTCTGGTAGGCGATCCGTAGCCCAATGGAGCCGATACGGCGCTCGCCATGGGGCGGATTGATTGAGGAGACGCAGGCGCCCTCGGTAAGACCGTAACCTTCAAGGATCTTTACCCCGGTCCGGCGCTCGAACTCTCGGAAAAGTTCAGCCGGCATGGGTGCGGCGCCACACATTGCAAAGCGAAGACTGGATAGGTCGCGGCCCTGCCATTCATTTTGCAGAAGTGCAGCATAGACAGTCGGCACGCCGGAAAAGAGGTTGATGCCGAAGTGCTCGACCATCTCCCAGAATCGTGGGATCACCCCCTCGCCACGATACCCATGAGGCGTCCCGAGGATCACATGGTCGCCTTGAGTCCAAGGCATCAGCCCAGTAACCAGTTGTCCATTGACATGAAATAGCGGCAGGCCACAAAAGATAACCTGGCCACCACTGCGTGGCTCCAAGTGAGAGGCCACGGCCCATGCATTGAATACTTCAGAGCCATGGGTACGCGCGGCGATCTTGGGGAGCCCAGTGGTGCCGCCAGTACAGATGTAGGAGGAGCATTCATCCTGGCGGATTTGCCGACCGCTCTTGAGGTGTGTGTGCGGCTGAGCATTCATCAGCGATTGCCAATCGTGGATCGCAATATCGCTGTGTAAATCTCGTTCCTTCAGTGCCACGGCTTTCAGGGCCCCACGCACTGGTTCGTCGACATAGGGCGCCATGCTGACCCAAACGACAGACCTGATCCCGGGTAACTGATCCAGCTGCGAAGCCAGTTTGGGCCACAGATCGCTGCCTGGAGTCGGCGCGAGTGTCACCACCACGGATGCCTTGGCGGCATTCAGCAAGCCAGCCATCTGCTTGGCCTCGAGCAGAGGATTGATCGCCATGACGATGCCCGCCGCCTCCCCGCCCCATATAGTGAAATGGGTTTCCGGCAGATTGGGCAGGATGAAGGCAAGCACCTCGCCCGGTTTTATACCCAGATCATGGAAGGCATTCGCCGCGCGGGTGATATCCGCGAAGAGCTGGGAGTAGTTCCACTCGTAGGTGCGCCTGAAATCGGCGGCATCGGCGAAGAAGCTTAGCGCCGGCGCCTGGGGGGTGCACTCGGCCGCCTGTCGCAGCGCTTCATAAGTGCTGCAAGCCAGGCCACGCTCCGACAAGGGGACTCGTTCGAGACTTTCGATGTCATTCAGGCTCTGCACAACCATCAGGCTTCCCCCACGACTCGGTTGCGTTGCACGCCGAGGTCGATCACACCATCGGCACTGCGAATGCGCGCCTCGACCACGTCACCTGGCTTGAGATACTGCGGCCGACCCTCCTGCGCCTTGAGGAAAAGTTTCCACTTGGTGGCTTCTGGCATCAGGGCCGCAATGCGCTGTTTGGCAGGCGAAGGTATCGTTAGGGCACAGCCGGCAGGAGTACCGGTGGCGATCAGGTCTCCAGCGGCGAGATCTTGCAAGGCGGAGAGCTCGGTAAGGGTTTCAGCGGGGCCGTAAACCAGGTTGGCCGTGCTGTCGCTCTGTCGCACCTGGCCGTTGACCGTCAGGCGCAGCTGCAGTGCTTTCAGGTAATGCATGTCCTTGGCATCCAGAAGGCAGAGGTAGGGGCCGACCGGGCCAAAAGTGCGGAAGCTCTTGCCCTTGTAGAACTGCATCTGGGGAATTTGAATGTCACGCGCCGAGTAGTCGTTGACAATGACGACGCCTGCAATGAACTCATGCAGATTGGCGTCGGTGATAGCAATAGCGCCGGTGATCGAGCGCTTCATCACAAGACCCAGTTCGATCTCGTAGTCAAGGAAGCGCACGGTGCGCGGCTTGATCAGGTCACTATCAGCTGCCACCAGGCAACTCGTCGCCTTGGTGAAAATCATGTTGAATTTCTTCGCATCCGGGTCCATGCCCGACTCGATCATGTGCTGACGGTAATTGGCGCCCTGGCAGACGAACTGCTGGTTACGGGTCACCGGCGACAGCAGTTTCACTTCACCCTCCTCCAACTCCGTACCTTTCAATTGAGCGAGGTCGTCGATACTGTTCTGGCGAATGAAGTCACCGGTGGTTTCAAAAGTACCGGGGACAACCGTGATACGGCCCTGGCGTAGCACGCCCCAGTGGATACCATTCTGAAATTCAAAGCGGACTACGTGTACAGCAGACATTGAAGGTACTCCTGGAGCAGTGTTGGTCCCGTGCTCGGCGGCGCGAGAACTGTGGTGTTGTTCTGAGGGGGGGCTGGCAACGCTGTAGACCAGCGAGCCGCCGACGATCAAAGCACCGGCTTTGAGCACATCCCGCCGGCCATACCTGGTTGAATTGCTCGACATGGCGGCAGCTCTACCCGAACATCCGCATGAGTGTTATCAACTTGCGAATGGTTAAGTCCGGGCTGCGTCGCAGGTTACGGATCAGCGCACGCAGATTGGTCAAGCCCATCTTGGGTTTTGTAAAACTCTTGGGCATGAGCTGTCCCCACTGGGCCATTGCCTCGGGGCTCACGGGATGAATGCCAACAGGCTGTACGGCCGTGAAGATATCCCCGTCGCAGTAATGCTCATGCTTATCGCCCCAAGGGTCTTGCCAGTAATCGAAAATCTGACTGCCCAGAATGTGTCGGCCGATTCCCCATGAGTGCTCCCACCCCCGCTCCCGCAAGACCCGCTGCCCCATGCCCACCGCGTCTGCATCGACCACCTCATAGGCGCTATGGCTATAGGTAGCCATGAACCCTTGCGCTATCGCGAGCGTATGGTGATCCGTGGGAATTTCACCGAGGTCCAGGCGCATGAAGGCGACGATAGGTGTGCCATCGGGGAGTACTTGCACATCGCTGGGAATAAACCCGAAATGCTGCGTATACCAGGCACAGGTCGCCTGGTAGTCGGCCACTTCGATTACGATGTGGCCCAGTTTGAGTACTTCAGGCGGAGCAATCGGCGGGCGCTGCGTAGAGTTGATTCGCGGTTGCTCCTGCGCCAGATTCCAAGGAAGAGGAGCTCTGTGTAGCAGAGTTTCACCTGGAGTCTGGTGGCAAACAGCTTCCACAATGAAACCGGAAGGATCGGTCAGTCTGACGCAATACCCGCCACCAGGATGTTCCGACTTCTCTACCGGTGACGCGCCTGGGATTCGAGTCAGCTTTTCCAGATCCTTGCGAGACTGGACTGCCAGTCCGAACCCAACAAAACGTGCATGTTCTGCACGATGGACACGGTAACAGTATGAAGTGGGTTCGGTGGCGCGTAGATAGAGCGTATCGGCGTCCTGCTGACTTACCGTCAGGCCGAAGTCAGTCAGGAATCGAGCCGCCTCGTCCAAGTCCGGCCTCTGAAATATCAGGTGAGTCAGATCTCGGGCCTTCACCGTTGGCTGCGGATGCCGGGCGGGTTGTGGTGTCGCCAACTGGGGCATTTCATTTTTGTTGTTCATTGCTCTTGTTTTCCGGGTTTTTAGGGCAAAGCTGTCCCCAACCCCTGAAAAAACCAGGGGTGTTGTCTAGTTGAGTCAGTTACGAGCTCAGTCGAGAGACGGAAGTGCCGGCAACTCTTTGGTCGCCAGCGCACGAGCCTCCTCTGGCGGCACACCCAATGCCCGCAGTACTAGCTCGGCCGTGTCTGAGCCCGATTCGCGCCACGTCCTGTGCCCTTCCAGCACCAGGAAAATCGAGCCGAGGACGCTGCTCGATATCAGCGTCAGTACTGAGAGCAATTGCTCCTGCGCAAACGTGTAGCGCCCACTGGAAAGCCCGCTCAGAAGATCCGTAGTCGCTTGGCTGGAAAACATTTCGCGCAACGAAGAATTGCTCATGGCGAATTTATGTATGAATGCCCCCCACTGGGAGTCCTCGTGAGCTCGACGAATGAAGAGTCGAACGCCATTGGCAAGGCGCTGAGCCGGATCGGAGAGGGAATTGAAGCTCTTGTTGACGCGTTCATGCATCTCCCTCGCGAGATGGCTGGCGACCGCCTCGAACAGGCTTTCCATGCTTTCGATGTTGCTATAGACCGTTCCGCGCGCCACTCCTGCCTCTTGCGCGAGGTCGAGGATGTTCACCTGCGAGGTGCCTCTTTCAGCGAACAGGCGAAAGGCGGCTTGATGAATGCGGCGCTGTGTTGGATTTAGGGTTTCCACGGTTCTCTCTCCAGGATTACCTTATGGCCTTATTGAACACGCGTGTTCATTTGACGTCAACGACGTTTTTTGAATCAAGTACGCGCTTCACAATCAAAACGGTTATATATCTCATAAATTCGGGGGCTTTCTGAGTAATGAAGAGCCATTCAGATGTCCACGCATTGACTTATTTGAACACGCGTGTTCAGCTCCATGTTCTTTGGCTCGTCCTCTCGGCAGGGCCATCAAACCGGCCCATCGATGTAAACCAGGACTTCAACAAACCTGAGCGATGGCTGGCCGTTTTTTCATTCCTGAAGGACAGAACATGACCGGCTCAAAGCTCTTCGAACCGCTTCGATTGCCTAACGGCGTGGTGATTCCCAACCGTATTGCCAAGGCTGCCATGGAGGAGAACCTTGCCAATGAGGATCACGCTCCAGGGGAAGCGCTGGCCAGGCTCTATCGACGTTGGGCGGACGGTGGGGCCGGTCTGATCATCACAGGCAATGTCATGGTTGATCGCCACGCCTTGACCGGACCGGCTGGCGTGGTGCTTGAGGACGATCGAAACCTGGGCAAATTCAGGCTATGGGCCGATGCGTGCCGCAGTCGTGGAGCCCAGGCCTGGATGCAAATCAATCATCCCGGACGGCAGCTATTGGCTTCAATGGGGCAATCGGCACGGGGGCCCTCTGCGGTTGCCGTCGACATTCCCGGACTATCAAAGGCTTTTGTGCCGCCCAGGGCTTTGAATGAGCAGGAGATCGAAGAGCTGATTGAGCGCTATGCCCATGCTGCAGCGCTGGCCGAGCGTGCCGGATTCACCGGCGTGGAGGTTCATGCAGCGCATGGCTACCTGTTCAGCCAATTCCTTTCGCCCTTGACCAACCGGCGTAACGACCGCTGGGGTGGCAGCCTGGAAAATCGTGCGCAAATTCTCCTGCAAACCATCGACGCAATACGTCAGCGAGTGGCACCGACCTTTTGTGTCGCTGTGAAGCTCAATTCCGCGGATTTTCAGCGAGGCGGTTTCGATGCCGAGGATGCGGCTCGCGTGGTGGAAATGCTCAACGCCAAGGCGGTCGACCTGGTCGAGTTGTCAGGTGGCAGCTACGAAAGCCCGGCGATGCAGGGGCAGACCCGCGATGGCAGCCGCTTGGCTCGAGAAGCCTATTTTCTCGAGTTTGCGGAGAAAATAGGAGAAATAGCGCGCATGCCGCTGATGGTCACCGGCGGCGTGCGCAGAAAGGAGGTCGCGGAGCGAGTGGTGAGCGGCTCGGTGTCGATGGTGGGGCTTGCCACTGCGTTGGCAATCGAGCCGGCACTGCCAAGCCAGTGGATGGCAGGTCAGGACACCGAAGTGGAGCCCATCGTCGTCCGCTGGAAGAACAAGGCGCTGGCATCGCTTGCAGTGGCGTCGGTGATCAAGAAGCAGCTCGGCTTGTTGAGCCAAGGGAAACGGACAAAACCCAGGACGTCGCCATTCATGGCATTGATCGGCAATCAGCTGAAGGCTCGTCGCCAGGCGAAGAACTATCGGCAATGGATTGGGTCGAGGATGACATCAGGACTAGACGGGTAGCGGCTTGCCGGCGATTCTCTTGGCTCTGGCAGGTGTTACGCCCAGAGCCTTGAGAATCATTTCGGCGACTCGCAGATCGTGCTCCGCCACCGCACGCCCCTCGACAACCGAGCGCATTGCTCCGGTTGTGCAGGATACGACCATGTCCAGGGCGATCCCTTCGTCCTCGTAAGCGAAAGTGCCCGCGCGCAGACCTTCACGCAGGTCGCCAAGCACATGGGCAGCCAATCGCGAGCGCATGGCCTGATCGAAATGGATGATGCGCAGCAGTGCATTGGCCCATTGGTGGTCGTCGGCGGCCCGGCATACGAACATGCGCACGCCAATCGAAAGCCGCTGTGCGCCGCAGTCCACGTCCGAGCTCAGGGCGGAAATGGCATCGGAGAACTCGGCGGCCATGGCGATGCCAACTGCCTCGAGTACTTCGTCGCGAGTTCGAAAATAGTTGTAGATGGTGCCGTTGGATACCGCGGCCTCCGCGGCCACCTCGAGCAGTGCAATCTCCCCCACCTCCTTACGTGCGACAAGACGCAATGCCGCGTCCACCAGGCCGCGACGGGTGCGTTCACGCTTCTTGTGGCCTCGAGTGAGAGGCTCTTGCGCAGTTGCTTCTGAAGGAAAAGTGGGGGAAGGCATCTTCAGGCTCTTAATCGAGGGGGCTCGTTAATGGTAATGGAAACGCTATCGGCTGTGGCGTCGGCGCTAGCCAACAGGCCCATGCAGTCTCGAACGAGACTGCCTGCCTCTGCGCCAGGGACGTGGTGCATGATGATGCGGTCGGGGCGTACCGCGACCAGCGTTCCTTTAGCAGCCAGCGGCAGGATGTCATGGTTCAGGTCTTCGATGAAGTCGCAACTGCCACCGGAGCGCGTGCCGCGGGTTCTGATCTCCAGGAAATGGCCTCCCATTTTTTCCCAGGAAACGACCTGGGCGCGGGTCAGCAGTGACAACGGGTCAACACCGAATCCAACCAGGGTCAGGTTGTCTCCAAGCGCATCGTCGCTCAATTTGATCTGCTTTTGCATGGTGCGAACCCAGGCTTGGGGAAACAGACTGCCACGAACCAGCTTATCGCCACGACGATGCTGCACGAACAGGCCGTTTTTGAAGATGTTCTTCGGCTTGATGTCCAGCTGTTCGAAGTACCTTCTGGTGGCGGGAGTCAACGCCAGCATGCGCATCAGGCCGTGGACGAAGAAAGCTGCGATCTTGTTTCTGGGCATCACCAGGCGGCCCATGAGTTTCGCCAGATTGATCATCGCCTGGGCATGGGGGCGACGCTCTACGTCATAGCTATCGAGCACTGAAGGCGCGGCATGGCCGCGAAGGACCCAGGCCAGTTTCCAGGCCAGGTTGGCGCCATCTCGAAGGCCTGCAACGAGACCTTGCCCGACAAAGGGAGGGGTAATGTGGGCTGCATCTCCTGCGAGAAAGGTGCGTCCCTTACTGAATTTATTGCAGCAGCGCGCGTGGAATCGATACACCGCTTTGCGCTCGATTTCCAGCTCCTGCGGATTGATCCATGGCGCGATCAGTCGGGCTATGCTTTCCGGGCTTTCCAGCTCTTCCCGGGATTCGCCTGGGTGTAGCATGAATTCCCAACGCTCCCTTCCGCCGGGAGCGGGCATGTGCGGCGTTGGGCGCCGTGGATCACAGATAAACTCAATGTGATCAATCGCTGACTTATGCCGGTTCATGACATCGACAATCAGCCAATCCTCTGCATAGGTTTGTCCTTCGAATTCCTGGCCAATCAGTGCTCTGACCTTGGAGCTTGCGCCATCCGCACCTACCAGGTACTGCGCGCGAACGGAATGCAAGTGGCCATTCTGATCACGTACGGAGGCGACGACACCGTCCGATTCCTCGACCAGGTTCTCAAGTTCGAAGCCACCAAGGCTGGTCACTGACTTCAGCCTGGAAACCTGGCTGCGCATCGCTCGTTCGAGGTCGGGTTGATAGAAAGTCACAAGCTTGGGATGGCCGTCGATACACCCTGCGGTATTGGCTCGACTGAATTGCCCGAGAACCGGGGAGTGCATCTTCACTTCAGGGATAGCGATCTTCTCGAAAGCGTCTTCCGACAATCCGGCGAGTTGCAGGATGCGCAGCGCCTCGTTGTCCAGGGCAATGGCGCGGGGCATCAGCAGGACCTCATGGGTCTTGTCCAGTACCAGTGTCGTTATCCCATAGCGGCCGAGCAGCGCCGCGATTGTCGCACCTACCGGACCGTTACCGACGATCAGCACATCGACGGCGGCGGGAGGCAATTCGGAAACTTTCTTGTTGTTGTTCATCTCGAGCCCTTGTTGTGATTGAAGTCGTGAGACGCGCAGGTCTCATCGTCAGGCAAAGTGAAGATATTAAAAAATGAGACATTTATCAATATTGATGTTTTTGTCATTTATTTTTGAGATCATTGACGCACCAAAATGAAGCCGCGTGGTCTATGCCTAGGGTGTGACGGGCCTGGTTTGCGTCAGTTTCCGACCGGTGAGGCTTGGCTTCTGAGCCAATCAGCGTTGTCATTGGAGTAATGGCCCAGTACTAGAAACTATGTTTTAGTCTTCAGGAATCAAACGTGGCACGTCCGCAGCCCCATCCGAACCCAGTCCAGCTCCGCTTCGTCGACTTCGAGCTCGACGAGGCCAACGCCTGCCTGTTACGTAACGAAGAAGCCGTGGCATTGGCGCCAACGCCCTTCATCCTGCTGTGCGTTCTTGCACGCCAGCCGGGATCGCTGGTGACCAAGGATGCTTTGCTTGACGCAGTCTGGGGGCATCGGTTCGTCAGCGATTCGGTGCTGAAGACGGCTATCAGCGATCTGCGCAAGGTGCTGGGCGACGACCCCAGGCAGCCCCGCTTCATCGAGACGGTGTCGCGGCGCGGCTATCGCTTCATCGCCGCGCCCTCCCCTGCACCTTCGATGCCGCCTGCGTCCGTGACGGTGCCGGCGGCCGGCGCGCATCCGTCACCGCCATTCATTGGCCGCACCGACGAGGTCTCAAGGCTGCAACGGGCGTGGGAGCGGGCTTACGGGGGCCAGCGTGCCGTGGTCTGGCTCGCCGGAGAACCGGGGATTGGCAAGACCACGTTGATCGAGCATTTCCTCGCCAGCCTTGGCGGCATCGCCTGCGCACGCGGCCATTGCGTGGAACACTACGGCACCGGCGAGCCGTACCTGCCGGTGCTGGAAGCGTTGGCCGATCTGTGCCGCAGCGACCCCGCCCTGCCGGCGCTGCTGCGCGTCGTGGCGCCGACCTGGCTGCTGCAACTGCCGTGGCTAAGCACTACGCAGGAGCGAGACGCATTGCGCCGCGAGCTTGCCGGCGTCGGTCCGGACCGCATGCTCCGGGAAATGGGCGAACTGCTGGACCGCTACACGGAACAGCGACCGCTGTTGCTGGTGACCGAAGACCTGCACTGGAGCGATCGGGCGACGGTCCAGCTCATCGACTATATCGCGCGGCGACGTGGCCGCACGCGGTTTATGTGGCTGTCGAGCTTCCGCCTCGCCGAGGTGGTAGCGCTCGATCATCCCCTCAGCTCGTTGCGCCACGAACTGCGCCTGCAACGTCTGTGCGAGGAAGTGGTGCTCGATCCGTTTTCGGAAACCGAGGTCGCCGACTATGTCGCATTGCGTTCGGACTCTCTGGCGCGCGATGAAACTTTCGTGCGTGCCCTGCACGAGCGCACCGACGGTGTGCCGCTGTTCGTGTCGTCAGTCATCAGCGAAGTGATGGATCCAACCGACGACGACGCCACCATCGAGGCCCGGCTGGCGGGGATGGCGGTTCCCGAGAACCTCGCGGCCATCATTGATCACTACATCACCAAGCTCGGGCCGGAGCAGCGTGCGCTGCTCTCGGCGGCAGCGGTATGCGGAGTCGAATTCCGGGTTGAGACGGTTTCGCTGGCCCTCGAGCGCGACCTCGCTTCTGTGGCCCACGCCTGCGAGGAACTGGTGCGCGAGCAGGTGTGGCTCACGCAGCCGCGAGCCGCCGAACTTGAAGAGGCGGTGGAGCTACCCTACTCGTTCCGGCATGCCCTCTTCCGCCAGGTACTGTACGACCGCACGCCGCGCTCATTGCGCACCCACCTCCATCGCCAGGTTGGCGCTGCCCTCGAACGCGAGCGCATGGCCGGCGTGCCGGTTGCTGCCTCGGAGCTGGCGACGCACTTCGACCGGGCTCGGCAGCCGATGATCGCGCTGCGCTATTACGCCGAGGCCGCAGAAGCCGCGCTGCTGCACTTCAGCCCGGCCTTGTGCATTGGTCTCACTGAGCGCGCGTTGGTCCTGCTGCGGCAGGCACCAGAAGGGATGGAGCGCGATGCGCTGGAAATTACCTTGGCCACACTGCAGGGGGTGTCGGCTTTCCATACGCTCGGTGTCGGCAGCGAAGCCAGGAACGCGTTCGAACGCGCGTACACGCTGCTAGCGGATGTACCCGAGCATCCGATGCGCGGTCGCCTGCTGCACGGATTCGGCTATCTGCTCGGTCTGCGCGGCGACTATACGCTGGCGCTGGAGGTGGCGGAACGCGCCGAAGCCCTCTCGTCCGAGACGAACGATCCAGCGCTCATGCTGGTGGCGTGCATCGTGCAGGGCGAGGTGCATCACCTCCAGGGGCGCACGCAGGCAACCCGTAGCTGGCTAGAGCGCGCCCTCGCAATCGCCGAGCCGCTGGACATCGGGGCCAACGAGGTCTTTGCGGCCGATCCTCAGGTCATGCTGCACGGTATGCTGGCCATAGAACTCGTGCGTTCTGGCCTGGTTGAGCAAGGCCGAGCCCACATGCAGCGGGCGCGGACCCGCGCGCAGGCGCTTCGTCAGCCCATGACCTGGCTGGTCGCCACCTGGCAGGAGGTGTTGATCGAGGTGCGGATGGGCAACCCTGTGCGTGTGGCAGCGCTGGCTGACGACATGCAGACGCTGGTCGACGAGTATTCGCTCGCACTGGGGCGTACGGCTTGCCGCTGGTGGCGCGGCTGGGCCGACGCGCGCAACGGCGCGCCGCGCGACGGCTACCGTCGCATCCGCGAGGCCTACGACGAACACACCGGGCTCGGCATGCGCTCCGGTGCCAGCGAGGTGCTCGGCTACGCCGCCGAGGCGCTGTTGCTGGCGGGTGATTGCGACGCTGCGCGAGTCGAGCTACAGGAAGCACTACGGGTCGGGGAGGAACTGGGCGAGCGCGTGTACCTGCCGCAACTGTTACTGCTGGAGGCAGCGATTGCGCGGATGCAGGGCCGACTCGATGCCGGCAATACCGCGGTGCGGCGCGCGGTTGAGGAGGCGCGCGCCCAGGAAGCACCGTGGCTGGAGTTGCTCGCGCTGGTCGAACTGTGCGAGCACCACGACGCTGCAACCGAGGACCGCCAGGCCCTGGCGGCGCTGGTTGACCAGTTGCCCGAAGCGGATGGAACCGAGCTGGTGAAACGTGCGCGCTCGCTGCTTCAGGCTGCCGAGTCGGCTTGAAGCGAAAAGGGGCCGCTGCGATGGCGACAGGTCACGATTTCTGGGTAATGCCGGTAAGTTAGGACTTGAACACCGCAGCCCTGTGGGAGCGAGCTTGCTCGCGATAGCGGCGGATCAGCCAATATTGATGCTGAATGTACCGCCGTCATCGCGAGCAAGCTCGCTCCCACAAGTTTGCGCCCTTAACTTACCGGCAATAATTTCTGCGGGGAGGACGCTGTCCCGACCGAAGTCTGACCTTTCGCTTACGACTCGACCCAGGGGGCGGCCTACGCTGTCGTCGAACTTTCTTGATCCCCTGGTCTGCCATGAGCCTGAACCCTGAATCCAAGTACCCGAGCCGCCGCTCGTACGTAGTGAAGCTGCGTAGCGATGCCGCGCCGGGGGCCCTGGTGGGCCGCCTCGAAAACCTGGTCACCGGACGTCAGCGCGAGTTCTCGTCCGCCGAAGAGCTGCTGGAGTCGATTGCCTCGGACCTCGTGTCGACGGCCGGCGAGCACACGGCAGATACCGATGGCGAGTGACATCTCACCCTGAATGAGCGCTCGATATGACGACCGAACGGCGACGTTTCGCTGACGACTTCGCGCACACCGGGCCCTACGCTGATGCAACCTCGAATCTACACGAGTCCAATCCGATGCCGCGACTTCCAACTTCCCATCCGCTGACCCGCCACGCCGGGCAGACGCCCCTGCAACATGCCGAACGCCTGCTCGGCGTCGTCGTTGGTGCAGCGCTCGCCGCGTCTTTCGCCCTGGTCTTGACCGGTTGCTCCACTGAGGTCGTCAAGCCGTCGGTAGACCTGCCGGCCAAGTTCGCCGCAAGCACAGCCTCCGAGATGGAACCCGAAGCTGCGTGGTGGAAGACTTTCAACGACCCGGTGTTGACGGATCTGGTGCACCGCGCGATGCGCGAGAACCGTGATATCAAGATCGCCGCCGAGCGCGTGCGCACTGCTCGCGCCGGTGAGACGGTCAGTCGCTCCTGGCTCTTTCCGAGTGTCGCAATGTCCGCCTTCGGCTCCGACCGTAGCAGCGGCTACGACACTGCCAAGAAGCAGGCGCTTCCAGATACCAAGACCGTCGGCGCAGGCCTGGACGTCTCGTGGGAACTTGACCTGAGCGGACGCCTGCGCGCTGGCGCGGCAGCGGCCGAGGCCGAGGCACTGGCTGCGGAGGACGGCGTACGCGGCGTGCGCCTACTGGTGATGAGCGACGTCGCCAGCAACTACTTCACGCTGGTCGGCGCGCTGCGCCAGGCCGAAACATTACGCGCGATCTCGGCGGCGCAGGACGAGACACTGCGCCTGGTTAATGCGCGTCACCGTGTAGGGCTGGCGACCTCCTTCGACGTCGAGCGCGCGCAGACCGATGCCGCATCGGCGCGAGCGCAGATCCCTGCGCTGGAGACCCTGGCTGCTGTGGCGCGGCACCGTATCGCCGTATTGATCGGTGATCAGGCCTTTAACGCTGCGAGCATCCAGCCCTCCCATGGCAACGTGGTGGCGCCCGAGGCCCGGCAGGGGCAGCCCGCCACCCTGCTGCAGCGCCGGCCTGATGTATTGGCGCTGATGGCGCAGATCGATGCCGCCAATGCGCGCCGTAAACAAGCCGCGGCCGAGTGGTTCCCGCGACTGTTCCTCGGTGCATCCTACGGCCGCCAGGGCCTTGAGCTGAACGGTCTCGATCTGGGCGCCGCCAACTTCACCAATGTGGCCGGCCTGCTCACCATGCCGATCTTCAACGCCGGACGCACACGCGCGATCAACGAGGTCGCCGAGAGCGGCCAGCGTGAGGCGCTACTGCGCGCCGAGGACGGCATTGTGCGTGCGCTCGAGGACGTGGAGAACGCCCTCGTCACGCAGGCGCAAGAGCGTCACCGCGCCAAGTGGTTGCAGTCGGCCACCGAGTCTGCGGAGGCTGCTCTGAGCCGCGCGCAGTCGCTCTACGATAGAGGGCAGATCGATCTGTTGCCGCTGCTGGACGCGCAACGGGCGCGCCTGGCGGTGCGCCTGAGCGCCGACGACAGCAACACCCGGCTGCTGCTTGATAGCGTGCAGCTCTACAAGGCACTGGGCGGGGGCTGGCAGGTGTTCGAACAACCCGCTACCCCCACCGCAGCCACCGAAGCCACCGAAGCCACCAAAGCCGACCGGCCACCACTTTCCTAAGAAACTGCCGTTTTTCAAAGAGGAACCGCCTTGAAAACCTCCCTTACTGCGGCCGGCGCCTTGGCCGTAGCCGTCATGCTGTCCGCGTGTAGCCCGGACCAGCCAACCGTGCAGGCCCCACGACCGGTACGCACCGTTGAAATCAGCTACGACAATGCCCGCGACATCAGTCGCTATGTGGGCACCGTACAGTCGCGGCATGAAGTCGACCATGCCTTCCGCGTGGGCGGCAAGGTAGCCCAGCGCAAGGTCGATGTAGGCCAGTTAGTGCGCGAAGGCGACATACTGGCTGTGCTGGATGACAGCGACTACCGCCTCGCTGAGGAAGCATCGCTACAACAGTGGACGATTGCCGTCGAGCAGACACGCCAGGCCGACTCGGACCGCCAGCGCCTGACCGCGCTGAAGGTTGATGGCTCGGTCAGTGCGGCCGAGGACGAGCGCGCGCATACCAATGCCCAGACCGCGCAGGCGACCGCCAAGGCCGAGGCGCGAAAGCTCGAGCTCGCGCGCAACCGGCTCAAGTACACCGTGCTGCGCGCCTCGCGTAGCGGCGTCGTCACGGCTGTGCACTTTGAAGTCGGGCAGGTCGTGGCGCAGGGCCAGCCGGTCGTCTCTATCGCAAATCCGGACGAGCCCGAGATCGTGGTCGATGTGCCCGAGGATCAGCTGTCCGCCTTCAAAGAGGCACGTTTCAAGGCCTCGCTGGCCAGTGCGCCAAACGAAACCTTCGATGTCACGCTGCGCGAGCTGTCGCCGCAGGCCGCGGCGCAGACGCGCACCTATCGCGCGCGGCTGAAGCTGGGAAACGCGCGGCCTCTGTCACTGGGCGCCACCGCGACGGTAATGGCCGAGCGCGTGATGACAAACATCTCGGTGGCGGCGGTGCCGGCTACGGCCCTGACGCAAAACGGCGGCCAGCCGGCACTGTGGGTGGTCACGCCCGCGGGCAAGGATCCGGTAGGCATCGTCGAACTGGAGCGTGTGGCGGTGCGGGGCTACCGCAATGACGAGGTGCTCGTCTCCGGGCCGCAGGCCGGCGTATTGGTCGTCACCGCCGGGGTGCAGAAGATGGCGTCCGGACTGAAGGTCGCGCTTCCCGGCGCGGCAATCGTAGACGCGAACACCACGCAGCAGGCCGCCCGATGAACAACTTCAACCTCACCGACTGGGCGCTGCGCCATCGCGCCATCGTCCTGTTCATGCTCATCCTCGTCGCGGTGGCCGGCACCTTCAGCTTCACCAGGCTCGGTCAACTCGAGGATCCGAACTTTTCCGTGCCCTCGATGACTGCCATGGTCATCTGGCCGGGCGCCACTGCCCAGCAGTTGCAGGACCAGGTGCTCAACCGCATGGAGAAGAAATTCGAGCAGATCGACAACTTCGAAAAGGTGGTCACCTACGCGCGGCAAGGCTACGCGGGCATGACGCTCACCGTGCGCGGCGGCACCTCCAAGGCCGACCAGAGCGAGGCCTGGTACCAGGCGCGCAAGAAACTCAACGACCTGAGCCTCGAGCTGCCTGACGGCGTGATCGGCCCGATCCTGAACGACGAGTACGGCGACGTGTATGGCCTGATGTACGCGGTCAAGGGCGACGGCATCGGCCACGCCGACCTGTCGGACGCGGCCGAGGACATCAAGCGCCGCATGCTGAAGGTGCCGATGGTCAAAAAGATCGATGTCGTCGGCAAGCAGGCCAAGCGTGTCTACGTCGAGTTCTCGCATGAGCGCCTGGCAGCGCTGGGCATTACACCGCTGGCCATCGCCGAAAGCCTCAAAAGCCAGAACGCCATGTTGCCCGCGGGCCAGATCGATACCCGCGGCGACCGCGTCATGGTACGCGTGAGTGGCCAGTTCGCCAGCGAAGACGCCATCCGCAACGTGCCCATCGCCGCAGGCGGCCGGCAGATCAAACTCGGCGACATTGCGACCGTTACACGTGGCTTTGAGGATCCACCGACCTACACGGTGCGCCACAACGGCCAGCCAGTGCTGATGCTCGGCATCACGATGACCAGCGACGGCAACATCGTGGACCTTGGCAAGGAGATGGACACGGCAGTCGCCAAGATCCAGTCGGAACTTGCGCATGGCGTGGAGCTGGAGCTCGTGGCCGACCAGCCAACCACGGTGAAGGACGCCATCCTGGACTTCGGGCGCGCGCTGGCCGAGGCGCTGATCATCGTGATCGCGGTGAGCCTGGCCAGCCTGGGCTGGCGCGCCGGCCTCGTGGTCGCGACCACGGTGCCGCTGGTGCTGGGCGGCGTGGCGCTGGTGATGCTGGCGATGGGCTGGAACCTCGAGCGCATTTCGCTCGGCTCGCTGATTATCGCGTTGGGACTGCTGGTGGATGACGCCATCATCGCCATCGAGATGATGGTGGCGAAGATGGAAACCGGCATGGATCGCGTGAAGGCGGCCGCCTTCTCCTATCAGTCCACCGCCATGCCGCGCCTGACCGGCGCGCTGATCACCGTCGTGGGCTTCCTGCCGATCGGTCTCTCGCAGTCCACCACCGGCGAGTACGCGGGCGGCATCTTCTGGATCGTCGGCGCCGCGGTACTGTTCTCGTGGATCTGCTCCGGCATCTTCACGCCGTACCTGGCGGTCAAGATGCTGCCCAACGACTTGGGCAAGCACCAGCATGGCGCTGATCTGTACGACACGAAGTTCTACCGCAGCCTACGCCGCCTGATCGACGCCGCCATCGAGCGCCGCTGGGTGATCATCGGTGCGACGTTTGGCGCTCTGGCGCTTGCTCTGGCCTGTATCAAGCTAGTGCCGCAGCAATTCTTCCCCAACAGTTCGCGTCCTGAACTGGTCATTGACCTGCGCGTCAAGGAAGGCTCCTCGTTCTCCGCGACAACCGAGCAGGTCAAGCACATGGAGGAGATCCTGGCGAAGGACCAGGACGTGCGTTTCTTTACCGCCTACACCGGCGCCGGCGCACCGCGCTTCTATCTCTCGCTCAACCCCGAGCTGCCGAATCCGGGATTTGCCCAGTTCGTTGTGATGACCAAGGACCTGGATGCACGCGAGCGGGTACGTGCGCGGCTGGTGAGCTCGGCCGACCAACAATTCCCGCAGGCGTGGGTGCGCGTGACCCGGCTCGAGTTGGGGCCGCCTGTCGGCTACCCGGTGCAGTTCCGCGTCGTAGGCCCCGATACCCAAGTGGTGCGCCAGATCGCCCGCGACGTAGAGAAGGTGGTTGCGTCCAACCCGAAGGTGCGCGACCTCCAGCTCGACTGGAACGACCCGGTGCGCACACTGAAGGTGGAGCTTGATCAGGACAAGGCGAGCGCGCTTGGCCTCACGCCGGCCGACGTGTCGCTGGCGACCCAGACCGTGATGAACGGCGCAACCCTGTCGCAGCTGCGTGAGCACGAGGACCTGATCGACATCGTGGCCCGTGCCGTGCCTGAGGAGCGCTTGAGCCTCGACACACTGAAAGACATCAACCTCTACACGCGCCAGGGCACGGTTGTGCCACTGTCGCAAGTCGCACAGGTGCGCTCTGAGCTGGAAGAGCCGGTGCTGTGGCGCCGCAACCGCGATATGGCGATCACGGTGCGTGCCGACGTGAAGGATGGCGAGCAAGGTGTATCGGTGACGCAGGAGATCCAGCCGTTGCTTAAGGATATCGAAGCGAAGCTGCCGTCGGGCTACCGCATTGATGTAGGCGGCGCGGTGGAGGAAAGTGACAAGGCCAACAAGGCGCTGCTGGCGGTGGCCCCCCTGATGCTGATCAGCATCCTGCTGCTGCTTATGCTGCAACTGCAGAGCTTCTCTCGCATGTGGATGGTGGTGCTGACCGCACCGCTGGGTCTGATCGGTGTGGTGCCGGCGCTGCTGGTGTTCCAGTCGCCACTGGGCTTCGTCGCAATCCTGGGCATCATCGCACTGGGTGGCATGATCATGCGCAACTCGGTGATCCTGATCGACCAGGTGCAAACCGAAATCGCCGAAGGGCGCGACCCGTGGAATGCTGTGCTGGATGCCGCCATTCATCGGGCCCGTCCGGTGATGCTGACGGCGCTGGCCACCGTGCTTGCAATGATCCCGCTAACGCGCAGTGTGTTCTGGGGGCCGATGGCAATTGCGATCATGGGCGGCCTTACCGTGGCGACGCTACTGACGATCTTCTTCGTCCCGGCGTTGTACGCCGCATGGTTCAAGGTGGGTCGCCAGACGGCCACTGACACCCAACAGGTACGGGGGGACGCCGCGCTCGCTTCTGAGTGATGAGTGCCGAGGCACCGTGTTCCCGACCTCACCGCTATTGGAAAGGCTTGCTCAGCGCCGTTTCTGAAAACAACCGAGGTCGCCGCGAGGTTCTGCGAACGTTACTCTCTTTCGCCTCCTCGCGGCCTAATGAGGACTTTCTTTTTCCTCGTCGGCTACCAAAATCAGATCATTTGTCCACGCGGCAATATGCACGCATCGTTAAAGCTTGGGTAACTTCACTCTTCTCTTCACATCCTCTCGCTGGCTCGTAAGGGAAAAATTCGCTACCTGGGCACGTAAGCCGCGACCCTGAACAGCTCGTCCTATAGCCGAAGTCAGATTTCGCGACTGACGGTTTTCGGCCAATAGCTCCGGTAACGTGCAACAGGAGTGAACCCAAAACCGTCATCAACTCACTTATCGAGCTGGGACCAAAGCCCACGGGACAATTCCGACCTTGGTACCCGCTGAAAATTCCACCCAGAGCCAGTCGTTTTGTGGGGGTAAAAGTAGGGGGAGTCCGTGGGGTCGCGGTACTGGGTATCGGCGGCCTCGGCCAGGTCGCGGTGCAGATCGTCACCGAGCCCCTGGATGGCATCAATCAGGTGTTCGAGCACATGTGCAAAGGCCAGTTGGTCGGGCGCACGGTGCTGAAGATCGCCTGACCTCGCACAGACCAGGAAGCGGAGCCCCCCTCTCCTTGGTTCGGCGAGCCCTGCGCGCTTCTTTTTTTGGCACTTCCGACTCCAGCCGCCGCCAGCATTTTTAACCAACACATCAAGTCGGCCGTATCACTCGCGAACATCGAATACCCGCCCAGGCAGAAACCAGCCAGCGTCAGCATCGATCAGATCCGTGCGGCAGTAGACACAAAAGTCGAAGAGAAAATGAAAGCTCAATCCAAACAGTAACGAAGGGGCAGCCACCCCGTGTAGTTTGGACGGCTCCTTTTTCTGCATCACTCTCCATTGCCTAAGCCTTTGTTTGAGTTCAAAGGCGGACTGTCAATATTCACCAATAGAAGCCACTTTTGACCGAGCGGTTTTGCTCGCGGTGGAAGCGAACGACGGCTCAGGGTCGATAGCGACCTCGCCCCCTGACTGATCCACCCTTGTCCTCCCTCAACGTGGAGGACAAGCCATGAACACTATCACTAGATACAGCCATCAGCCTTGGAACAAGGGAAAGCTTGTCGGGCAGAAAGCCCCGCTCCGAGTCAGAGATATCTGGGCCATCCGGGTAAGTCTCCAGCTTGCGGAGAAGACACGGGATCTGGCTCTCTTCAACTTGGCCATCGACAGCAAGCTGCGTGCCTGTGACTTAACCAAGCTTCGTGTACGGGACATAGCCCATGGGGAGCATGTGTCGTCACGGGCCATCGTGATGTAGCAGAAAACTCAGCGCCCAGTGCAATTTGAAATCACTGACCAAACTCGAACGGTACTGGAGGCTTGGATGCGTCAGGCCCTGCTCCGCAGCGAAGACTTCTTGTTTCCGAGTCGGCTGCACTTCTCAGATCATCTTTCCACTAGGCAATACGCTCGAATAGTCAAAGCCTGGGTGGCGGCCATTGGCCTTGACCCAACCATGTACGGTACTCACACGCTACGGCGAACCAAGGCATCGTTGATCTATCGCAGGACGAAGAACTTGAGAGCAGTCCAACTTCTGCTTGGTCATACGAAGCTTGAAAGCACCGTCAGATACTTGGGGATTGAGGTCGACGATGCTTTAGAAATGGCTGAGCAGACGGAGGTGTAAACCCACTCAGCGACGGTCGCACCTAAACCGTCGCTATCCGG
This sequence comes from Pseudomonas sp. LBUM1658, assembly GCF_059716055.1. Classification (NCBI taxonomy): domain Bacteria; kingdom Pseudomonadati; phylum Pseudomonadota; class Gammaproteobacteria; order Pseudomonadales; family Pseudomonadaceae; genus Pseudomonas; species Pseudomonas sp. LBUM1658. Next base: position 2,627,221 of record NZ_CP166798.1, on the reverse strand, counting down.
CCAATAGCAGTCGTTGGAACGAGCAATGACAAATGATTGGCTATGCTTCATCTGCTGCCGCGAACTGGTCGAGCAGACTGCACTTTTTGTCCTCAACGTATAACTCCCTTCAGCGTCCACTAAAATTTAAGGCGTCATCTCCCATTTAGGGGCTATCAAGAGTTGTATGGCTGGTTGTTGTAGCGATCGAGGAGCTGGCGTGAAATCGCCGCGAGTGTGGCGAGGACGATTTTATCCATAACGATGGAGATGAAACTGTGAAACAACTCATCCAGCTCCTGACAGTCCCTGCAGCCTGCATTGTGCTGACACTACCCAGCTTGACTGCTGCGCAGGAGAGCCCCGTTATTCCCGCGTCGATCAGCACACCGGACAAAGTCGAGACGCGCATCGGCGCGCTCGACTTCAAGGACGGCATGCCGAGCAAGCAGACCATCGACAAGGTCTATGACAATCTGGACTTCACGCGCGCGTTCGAGGCGTTTGTGAACACCTACCAGGGCGTGAACATGGCCGCCATCCGCAAGGGCTTTCTGAGCATCGCGGTAAAAGACAACGAAGTAATCATCTGGTCCGAACTGATGGATGCCAAGTTGCTGTTTCTGACGACCAACGCCGATACCGTCTATTTCGGGAGTTTCATAGACATCTCAAAGGGCCCGATGGTGGTCGAGACACCGCCCAAGGCGCTGGGCACCTTCGACGATATTTGGTGGCGTTGGATCATTGATTTCGGCTTGCCCGGACCCGACCGCGGCGAAGGCGGGAAATACCTCATCCTGCCGCCGGGGTATGACGGTCCGCTGCCCGAGGGCGGATTCTATATCGCTCGCTCCCGCACCAACCGCGTGCTGCTCTTGGGCCGCTCGTTCATGGAGAAAAACGATCCGAAGCCCGCGGTCGAATTGATCAAGAAGACGACCAGAATCTATCCCTATGAAGCGGGTGGCGAGGGCACGAGCATCGCCGAGTTCCTGAGCGGCAAAGCTAAACTTGGCAAAATCACCCCCCCGCCGCCGCCTGTGTTCCACGAAGGCAGCGGCAAGGTAATGAACACCATTCCACCCAGCGATTTCAGCTACTACGAGATGCTTAACGAGGTGGTGCAACAGGAGCCTGCAACTGCGCTCGACCCGGAATTGATGGGACCGGTGGCCGCCATCGGCATCATCAAAGGCAAGCCGTTCAATCCCGATGCGCGGATGAAGAAGATTCTCACCGAGGCGGTGGCGCTCGCCAATGCCACCTCGCGCACCCTGTTTACGGCGCCTCGCGACCCAGCTTGGTACTACTATCCCGGATCGGGTTGGCAGAACATGCTGTTCTCCTCCGGCTACGAGTTCGAGACGCCGGTCCCGGAAATTACGCCCGAGGGCGTCAAGCCCTACCCGCCCACCGGCTACCGCCAGTTGGACGCGCGAACGTCTTTCTTCTACGGCGTCACCGGCATCACGCCCGCGATGGCCATGCGCGTGGCGGGCATCGGCTCGACCTACCTGTGGACGATGGTCGATGCCGACAAGCAGTACTTCGACGGCGCCAAGACCTACAAGGTGACGCTGCCGAAGGACATTCCGCAGGCGAATTTCTGGTCGTGGACGCTCTACGACACCATGACGCGCTCGATGCTCGACACGCCGCAGCGCTACCCGCGTGCGGGCAGCCAGAGCTATCCGTCCCCCGCCGCCGAAGCGGATACCGACGGCTCCACGACAGTTTACTTCAGTCCCACCCAGCCTACGGGTGTCAAACGGGGCAACTGGATTCAGACCATGCCGGGTAAGGGCTATTTCCCGATGCTGCGGCTCTACAGCCCGCTTCCACCGTTCTTCGCCAAGACCTGGCGGCCGAGCGAGGTCGAGGTGGTGAAATAGGCAGCTCAACAAAGACGCACTGAAAGGAATCAACCAATGAAAATAACCAATCGCACTTTCATTAACGGGGTGTTGGCTGCCGTGCTCGTCGCCACCGTCATCATCGTCGCGGATGAAGCTACAGCCCAGACATCCTCCGCAATCCCTCCGGCAATCACCACGCCCGACCAGATCCAGACGAGTCTCGGCACGCTCGAGTTCAAAGACGGCGCGCCGAGCAAAGAGACCGTCGCCAAGATCTACGACAACCTCGACCTGATGCACGGCGTCGAGGCGTTCGTGAACGCTTACCAAGGCGCGTCGGTGGCGGCCATCTTCAAAGGCTTCAACGAGGCCGGCGTTCCGAACAACACTGCCCTGATCTGGTCGGAGCTGATGGACTCAAAGTCCCTGTTCCTAACTGCCAATGCAGACACCATCTATTTCTGGGTCAATCTGGATGTCACCAATGGACCACTGGTGGTCGAGACGCCTCCGATGTCACTCGGCGTCATCGACGACATCTGGTTCCGCTGGGTGACCGACATCGGACTGCCAGGGCCGGACCGAGGCGAGGGCGGGAGATATCTACTGGTGCCGCCTGACTACAAAGGCATACTTCCGGAGAACGGTTACTTCGTGAACAGGCTGCGCACGAACCGAGCGACGATGTTAGGCCGGTCATTCCTCGAGAACGATGACCCCAAGCCTGCGGTTGCACTCATCAAGAGGACGCTCAAGGTCTACCCTTATGTACCGGGCGGCTACGGCACGAGCATTGGCTCGGCACTTGAAGGTAAAGCCACGCTGCTGCGCACCCCGGAGCACAAACTGGAATGGTCCTTCCTCAAGCCCCCGCCGCCGGTGAAGTTCACCGAAGGCAGCGGCAAGGTCATGACCACCATTCCGCCGAGCGACTTCAGCTACTTCGAAATGATCAATGATCTGGTCCAGAAGGAGCCGGAGGGTTCCTTCGATCCGGAGATCATGGGTTCGCTGGCCGCAATCGGCATCGTCAAGGGCAAGCCTTTCAATCCGGATACGCGGATGAAGAAAATCCTGACCGATGCGGCGGCCATCGGATCGGCCACGGGTCGAACCCTGGGCTGGAATGCGCGCCCATCCGAGGGATGGTTTTACTATCCCGGCTCCGCCTGGACGAACATGCTCTTTGCCGGCGGTTACAACTTCGAAACGCCGCCGCCACAGGTCAGCGCGGACGGCACCATCACACCCTACCCGCCCACCGGTTATCGCATGCTCAACGCGCGCACGGGGTTCTTCTTCTACGCCACCGGCATCACCCCAGCGATGGTTATGCGGCTGACGGGCATCGGCTCGCAATACCTCGCCGCGTTTGTGGATTCCAAGGGCGAATACTTCGATGGGAGCAAGACCTACAAGATGACGCTCCCGCCGAAGATCCCGGCGGAGAAGTTCTGGTCCCTGACACTCTACGACAATCAGAGCCGCTCGATGCTCGACACGCCGCAGCGCTACCCGCGTGCGGGCAGCCAGAGTTATCCGACGCCCGCCGCCGTGGCGAACTCCGATGGCTCCACGACCGTGTACTTCGCCCCGAGTAAGCCAGCAGAGGTCAGCGACGGCAACTGGATACAGACCGTTCCGGGTAAAGGCTGGAGCACGATCCTGCGCTTCTACAGCCCGCTTGAATCGTTCTTTACGAAAGAGTGGCGGCCGAGCGAGGTCGAACTGGTGCGGTGAGACAAAGTCACGGTCAGCACCACCGCTCGGGCGGTGCTGACCGTGATGTTGTTCCTACTGAAAGGAGGGGAAATGTTGCGAGGCTGGGGCTTTCGCGTGGCGGTGACGTTACTGTTTCCACGCTGATGGGTAGATCAACACGACTGCGATTTGTAGGCGAAATCGATAGGTTGAAATCGACGCTTACTGATTGATACGAATGACCGCTTGGGGTCGTTTTAAGCCGGTCGCGACAGGCAGAAATCGGCCAAAATCAGCCGGTCATGAAGACAACAATCGGAGCCTTATACGCCTGTCCGCATATCCTTTTCAAAATCAGTGGTTGCGAGAGACAGCTCATCAAGCTCTAGCTGGATCTAAATTCAAAAATCGCCCTTTAGGGAGTGATGGACGGTCCAAAATCCGCAAAATTCTACGTTGTGTTTTTTTCACGTTCCAATGCTTCCTTCCACGCTGGGCCAAAAGCCTTGCTAGCGCTATTCGTCCACGCTGATGCCCGATCCCCCTAATTCGTTGGGGACATCCTTCAGCTTGGGCAATCCATCTTTGATGCGCAGCACGGTCTCCTGATAGTGGACGTGAACGCCTGGCGAGTACGCGAGATCCGGGATGACCGCGGCATACACGTCGATGAGCCCCATCCCGGGGTGTTCGGTGAAGAGGTGCCCGCCGCACGTCTTGCACCACTTGCGGTAACTCTGCGGTGTCTTGTTGTAGGTGCCGATGTTGTCAGCACCCCGCGTCACTTGTACCGCCTCGGGTTTCCACAGCGTGAAGGCATTGACCGGCCCTGCTGACCAATGCCGACACGACTCGCAATGGCAATAGCCCATCCCGGTCGGCTCGCCGCTGACGGTGAACTCGACTGCGCCGCAAAAACAACTGCCCTTGTAAGACCGTTCAATGCTCATGAATGACTCCTTGATCAATTGTCAGGCGAACCCGCCGGACATGGCATGGATCGCCTGAACGTTACCTGCCTTCACCCGTCGATGTAGCGCACTACTGTCGCCGGCGTGCGCCGCACCTGCAGTTCGAAAATGTCAGGGCGCGCGTAGTGGCCGGTGACGTCGAGCGCTCGCCGCGCTGGCGCCACGAGTGAGACGTCGATGTCCGCATACAGAATGCCTGCCTCTCGGTGCAATGGACCGGCCACGACCCGGCCTTGCGGATTGACCACCACCGAGTCGCCGTCGTTGATCCATTCGTCCGGATCGGGAAACAGTTGCATACGAGCCGGGAAGTCGTCGGGGATGTCACTGCCGCGCAGCGAGGTGCCACTGCCGAGCACCCAGCAGCGGCCTTCGAGTGCAATGTGACGCATCGTGCTGATCCAGCCGTCGCCCGTGTCGTACGTGGGGGCGACGTAGATTTCCACCCCTTGGGCATACAGTGAATAGCGTGCCAGCGGCATGTAGTTTTCCCAGCAGATGAGTGCACCCACGCGACCGACCGGTGTATCGACCGTACGCAAACCGGAGGCATCACCGAAGCCATGCACCATGCGCTCGGGATTGGTTGGCATCAGCTTGCGGTGTCGGTTGAGCACGGCGCCGTTCGCGCCGATAACGACTACGCTGTTATAGAGCGTGCCGCCTCCATTGCGCCGGTCGCACTCATTGATGCCGCACACGATCGTCACGGCGTGAACCCTGGCGGCCTCGCACAATTGGCTCAGGTCACCGTTGGTGATATCGACGGCGTTGGCCAGCAACCGCGCGTGCAACTGGCCCATTACAGCCCCGTCCTTTCCCGCCGCCAGCCGCCAGATCCACGACGGGTAACCGGGAATGTACGATTCGGGCAAAACGATCAGCGAGGCTCCCGCCGCCGCAGCCTCTGCGACCGATTGCACGGCCCGGGCGATCGTCGCGCTGCGATCGAGCAGCACGGGCGGGCGCTGAATGATGGCTACTTTTGTCATGGCGTTCTCCTTTGGCGGTTGGCTTTCGGAGGCTTCAGCGTGCGCGTGGCGAAGTCGCGGGGCTAGTTCAAAATCTGAAGTGTTGCAGTTGCGGAGTCCAGGCGATGGAAGAAAGCTACGGTCAGTTCTGCACGGTCGCGCGCGGTGCTGAAGCGCTGTGCGAGCGCTGGACACCTTTGGTCGTGCGCGAGCTGCTGTGCGGCAGCAAGCGCTTCAATGAACTGCACCGCGGCGTGCCCCGGATGTCCACCGGCCTGCTGGCACAGCGGCTGCGCCATCTGGAAGATATCGGTGTCGTGCATCGCACGGCCGCAGGCAAAGTCTGGGAGTACGGCCTGACCGAGGCGGGCGAGGAATTGCGCCCCATCATAATGGCGCTAGGCCATTGGGGCGCGCGCTGGATCGGCAGTCGCCTTCGCGATGACGAACTCGATGCAGGCTTGCTGATGTGGGACGTGCGCCGGTTCGTGCGCATTGAGACGTTCCCGTCCCGACCGGTGATCATCCACTTCAGGTTCCGCGACGCGCGCCCCGGCGAGCAAGCGTGGTGGCTCGTGGTTGAACAGGGTGTGGCAGACCTGTGCCGCGACGACCCCGGACGCGAACTGACGCTCGTCGTGGACTCCAGCGTGCGCGCGTTGACCGAGGTGTGGACTGGCGACCGTACACCGCGGGAGGTTCTTCAGTCGCGAGAGCTGCGTGTAGACGGCGCCGTGCAGGATGCGCAAAACCTGTGGCGCTGGCTTGGCACGAGCGCGTTCGCGGGTACCCGGAGCGCTGCACGCTAGCCCCAGATACATCTGCGGGACGTCGACAAGGTGCTCATCGACACCCCGAGCACAAATGGGGGTTAACGGGATGCGATAACACCATTCAACTTCGCCACTTGCGTAGCCAATGCGTCCATGAGATCTGGCGACAAGCAATCATAAGGTTCCAAACCGAGCGCGCGCAGTTTTTCGCGAATTTCCTTCATATCCTCCGGTGGGGTGCCGGTTTCGATGATCGACGAAACGAAGGCTGCAAAGCCTGGTGCAGCCCACCCTTTTTGCGGAGATAGCTCGGTATGCACGAAGTCCAGGCCATAGAACCCATGGTCTTTGTTTTCGATGCGGCCATACATATGTGCATGGCACTCTTTGCAGGCATGTCGCTGAATAGCCGCGCGCTCGTCGACGATAACCAGCTTCTCAGCGTTCGCGATGACGCTGACTTTATCGCGGGGAACAACTGCAATAACCGCGAATTTCGCACCTGCGGGCTTCCAGCATTTGCTGCAGCCACAGGCGTGATTGTGCAGGGTCTGGGCGTCAATCCTGATTTCAACCTTATCGGTCGGACACAGGCATTGCAGGGTACCGCCAGAGAAGTTTGCAGAGCTTGGCTCTATTCCGTTATCCAACGAAGGATGAAGTTTCAGGTTGCTCATGATAAACCTCCAGTATCAGGGAGTATTCGAACCGAATCTGGTGCCTCAGCTCCAGGGTGCGGATCAGTATTTGATAACGGTGCGGATCGATTTGCCTTTATGCATTAGATCGAAGGCCTCATTGATTCGTTCAAGTGGCATGGTCGGCATAGTTGGCATAGTTGGCATAGTTGGCATAGTCAATTTCAACATGATTACGATCGTAGTTTGGGGCCGCGGAAATTGGACGAGCCTCACTGGTAGGTCAACCAGTCCACCTGCTCAGCCCCCTCGTGGCTTCCACTTATCGGCGCGCGTTGCCGGTCGCTGCACCTGGCATCAACTGGGTTGATCGACGACCTTAATCTGCGTCAGCCCTACCAGCTCAGCCTGCTCTAAAATCTCCTCCGGCGTCGCGTCCGCAGTGGGCATGATCAGGCTGTTCTCTCCATCCCCAAAATGCAGCTGTAGCAGGTGCATCGCCGCCTCGTGTACGGGCAGCTGAGGCTGCTTGAATTCGAACATGTGTGTGCGGGGCTCGCCGTTGAACAGGTATTCCAGGGTGTATTTGCGCATGGTGGGATCCTCGTATGGGAGAAGTGCAGCTGACCACCCTGACTTAATAGTCAGCTTTTAGCTCAACTGCTCGGCTTTACCCTGTTCATGCAGACCCCGATTTTTGGTTATCGAGGAGCTATATATACGCATCGGTACGTCGGCACGCACTTGAACGTCTGCGCATCCAAGGGGTTACCACGATTGCCCTTCTACTGCCGAAGCCCAGAAGGTCGGGGCGTGTGTGCGGCGGGGCTTTCCTATTCAGGGACGCTCATTCGTCTCGACATCCAGGTCAAAGCACCTTACTTCCTGAAAGCCTCGACGACTAACCGGCCGTGCGGCCCACGAATGCCTGCTTGGGGGGCGAGCCAGCTTCTATGCTTGTATACAGCGCCCCTGCCGGGGTTTTCCCACGTTTCGTTATCGAGCCTCCAAGCCCTTGTGTATGCGCATTGTAGTGCTGGCCTTGGTCCTGACGCTGTTCGGCTGTGCTACCGCGTCGAGCCCGCCGAGGGGCGAGGACGGCGGTTGGCGCTCCTTCTATGTAGTGAATCATGGCCTGCATACCGGGTTGGCGATTGCGCGCCCCGATCTGCTTCAGGTGCTTCCCGCACTGGCCGAAGAGTTCGGCGACGGCGACTTCGTTGAGTTCGGCTGGGGTGACGAGGGCTTTTACCGGGCCCCACAGGCCACCTTGAGCCTCGCCCTGCGGGCCTTGTTCGGGTCGACAGCAACCGTGCTGCATGTGGTCAAGATTGCCGGGGACCCCAGGCGGCGTTTCGCCGCAAGCGAGGTCATCGAGGTGCGGGTGACGGAGGACGGCTACCGGCGACTGCTCGCGTTCGTGGCCGGGACCTTCACCCACTCCGCTGCGGGCACCTTGGCGTCGCTCGGGCCTGGCCTGTATGGCGAGAGCCGGTTCTACCAGGCCAAGGGCAGCTATTCGCTGTTCTATACCTGCAATACCTGGGTCGCAGAGGCGCTGGCCGCGAGCAGCTGCCCAATATCGCCTACAGCGGTGGTTACGGCGGGGAACGTCATGTCGCAGTTGCGCCGGGCGACAGCGGCCGGTGCATCTTGCCTGGCTACCCGCTAACCCGCGCCTGACAAGTGGACGGACACCGGGCTGCCGCGCGTGGCGATGATCCACGCCGAGGCGTGTGCGAGTCAGGTTTATCAGCCGATGGTGCACTTGGTGCTTCAGGGCGCGAAAACCTTGTCCATCGGCGATCAGGTTTTGCGGTACTTACCGATCACCTATTTCCTGGTGCCTGTGGATGTGCCCGCCACCGGCGAGATTCACCCGAGCGGGCCAGGCCTGCCCTATCTTGCGATCAGCCTGACCCTGGACCCGAACGTCATCGCCACGCTGCTGACAGGTGAGACCATGACGGCCGAGCAGCCAACCACGAGTCGCTTTTCTGCGGTGACGGCACACGCTGAAATGATTGATGCGTGGTTGCGCATGCTGCGGCTGATGGACCGCCCAAACGAAGCGGCGGTACTGGCGCCGATGATTGAGCGAGAAATTCTGTTTCGAGTTTTGCAAGGACCGTTAGGACCAATGCTGCGTGAAATCGCTCGCCCGGATGGCCGTCTGGCGCAGATCCGCCGTGCTACCCAATGGATCCGTGAGCACTACACCGAACCCTTTCGCGTGGAGCCACTCGCGACAATGACCGATATGAGCGTCGAAAGCGCATCGCAATTCAGCCGTGAATATGCACGCCTGTTCGGGATGCCTCCGGCGCGTGCCGCGGCCAGGTTCAGAGCGCCCATTGCTTCTGGAGCGGCGTCGCCTTGAACGCAACGGCATTCGATGAGCACGAAACCGAGCGTTGTCGCGCCCTAAAAATCTGTGATTGTCGTCCCTGCAATCGTCTCCGCGAATCCGGCGCCAAACACCCGCGCAGGCGTTTCAAAGCCTGGTCGCCGCTCACCGTGCAGCACTCGGCGCGCAGCCTCCACAGCAGCCAACGGTGTGTAGGTGTAGCCGTTGACGGTCTCGATCACTGAACGCGCACTTGTGCCGTCAGCGCCAATGACTTCAGCCACGGCGCGTGCGCGGTGGGCTTCACGCTGCTCCGCACTTGGGCCATCGGGAAGTTGTGAGAGATCACCTTCAGGAAAGGCATCACCGGTGATGTGCACGAACATGGAAATGTTGGGAATGCCGGTGGAGTGCCAACCGGTCACCAGGTCACCGAAAGACAGTGGCGCGCACAGTGCCGGGCCGTCGCCAAAATCGAAGTGCTGAGGCTTCGTATCCGGGGTTGCGACCAGCAGTCCTTCCACTCGTGCCAAAAGGCCCGCGCCAATGATCTCGCTGACACTCAACGCTGATCCCCGTGACATGGAGCCTGCGACCTGTAGCGCCACCTTCAGGGCCTGCGGATCCTGCACACGGCGAGCGACATGCATTGCCAGGCAGTCTGTCGGCACCACGTCCCAGCCGACCCCGGGCAGTAACATGACACCCGCCTCGGCCGCCTGAGCGCCAAGCCGTTCCGCCAGCCGATAGACATTGATCTCGGCCGTGATGTCCAGATAGTCGACCCCAACCTTGATACAGGCCTGCATCAACGCGTCTGCCGTCTGAGCGAAAGGCCCTGCGAAGTTCAGCAGCACGCCGATGCCTTCCAGCGATTCTGCTGCCTGGTTATCAGGAGTGAACACTCGATAAGGTACGCCCAATTGCGCAGCGAGAGACTCCAGACTTTCTCCATTGCGGCCAGCGATCACAACGTCCAGCCCCTGCGCTTTGGCATGCTCGGCAGCCATGCGACCGGTATAGCCGGTCGCCCCGTAGATCATTAATTTATTCATTGGGCGTGCTGCCAGTTTTTGTAGACGAATTCGAGGCTGTAACCGTCCGGGTCAAGGACATTGGCGGCGTAATAATTCGGGTCGTAATGCAGACGTGCGCCAGGTGCACCGTTGTCTACAGCGCCATTCTCCATAGCCGCCGCGTAAGCTGCGTTGACCTCGGCCTTGCTGTTCGCCACGAAGCCAACATGAACCGCCCGCCCCTCCACAACACCCTCGCGCAACCAGAAAAACACCCGCCCATTGGCACCGAAGCCCTTGAGGTCCGGGTGACCGGGCGGACCGTCCTTGCCGTCGTAATCAAGTCTGCCGGTAATGCCAAGCGGGGTCAGTGTCGCCGTGTAGAAACGGATGGAACGATCAACGTCGCTTACCGAGATAAAAATATGATCAAGCATTGCGGTTGCCTCGCTTTTCAGATGCTGATTTAGATGAAATACCCGCCCGCGACTTCAATAGTCTGAGCATTAATCCAGCGCCCTTCTTCGGACAGCAGCATGGTGATAACGCGAGCTACGTCCTCTGGCTCGCCCACCCGGCCAAGGGCGGTTTGCGATGCGAGTAAAGCTTCGAATTCGTCATTCAAACCACCACCCAGTTCGGTGCGAATCGCCCCCGGCGAGACGGCGTTGGCACGGATGCGCCGAGGGCCGAACTCTTTGGCCATGTAACGAGTCAACACGTCGAGTCCACCCTTGAAAGCCGCGTAAGGCGCAACGCCCGCAGTGGCCACTCGGGTCGTGGCGCTGGTCAGGTTGACGATGCTGGCGCCCTCTTCCATCAGCGGCAGCAAGGCTTGAGTCAGAAAAAACGGACCTTTGAGGTGAACGTTCAGCAAGCCGTCAAACTGCGCCTCGGTGACCGACTCCAAGGGATTGAACAAGCCATGGCCCGCGTTGTTCACCAGACCGCCGAGCGTTGTCACACCCCAGGTTGACTGCAAGGTCAGTCGCACCGCTTCTCGGAAACTGTCGAAACGGTTCACATCGGCAACGTCCAGTTCAAGCGCCACGGCCTTGCCGCCCGCTGCCTGGATACGCTGGATGACGGCGGTTGCCGAATCAGCATGGCTCTTGTAGGTCAGGATGACCCCCATGCCGCGCCGAACACAATGTTCGGCCGTGCTGGCGCCGATGCCCCGGCTGCCACCGGTGATGACGATAACGCTCATGCGCTGCTCCAATGTCACTGAGATGAGTCACCACAGTAACCATCGCCTTCGCAACGCACGCAGCCGTTCCTACTCGAATCCTGCCTGTTTCTGCTTTTTGCTTGCCTGGGCGTATCAGCCTGGGTTCAGATGTTCCCCATGACAAACCAACTGAATGAACTTCGCTCGCTGGCTTCCCGTGCCGAAAACCGCCGCACGGAGACGGGCATCCCGCGTGTAGCCATGGTCCAGGGCGAAATCCCCGAACACCTGCTGGCCGCCGTTTACGACCCGATGATCAACCTGATCCTGCAAGGCAGCAAATCAATGACCATCGGCGACCGCACACTTCGCTATGACCCGGCAACTTACTTCGTCATGTCCATCGAGTTGCCTGCGGTCGGTCAAGTACACCCTGCCTCTTCCGGTGAGCCTTACCTGGCGGTCAGCCTGACACTCGACCCGACAGTCCTGGCGACCCTATTGGCCGACCTGCCAAAGCCCATCGGACAATACGACAAGGATGCAGGCTTTTCGGTAGCCGCCGTGACGCCCGACTTGATGGATGCCTGGGTGCGCATGCTTCGATTGATGACCCGGCCTGAAGAAATTGCGGCCCTGGCGCCTGTATACGAACGGGAGATTTTGTACCGTGTTTTACAAGGCCCACACGGCTGGATGCTGCGGGATATCGCGGCACCCGATAGCGCCATGGCTCGGGTCAGCCTGGCCATTCAGTACATTCGCCGGGAGTTTTCTGAGTCCATCCGGGTGGAGACACTGGCACAACGCGCTGCGATGAGCGTGTCAGCCTTTCACCGTCACTTCAAAGCCGTCACCGCGCTGAGCCCGTTGCAGTATCAAAAAAGGGTTCGCTTGCTTCAGGCACGGACGCTGCTGGTGGCCAACGCCAAAAGTGTTACTAACGCAGCGTTTGAGGTCGGCTATGAAAGCGCTACCCAGTTCAGCCGCGATTACGCACGGGTATTTGGCTTACCACCGGCACGAGATGCAGCAAGGATTCTTGGGGAAACCCGAGGCGAGAGAAGATAGGAAAAAAATGACTGTTAACCAGTCAGGTAGTGGGTCGGCCTGGCAGTCGTTCTTTATCAGCACCAAGCTATAGGGCCAAGAGATCAATGTTTGAATGGATCGATAGCCGTCCCTTCCCGCACCAACTGTCTGACCTCAGCCTGTATGGCATAAGCCGGCGCCTCCACAGCATCGAAATCTTGTGTATACCGCTGGGCAAATCCTTCTACCCCCCATTCCTGATACTGCTGCACATGCTTTAATTCGTGAGCCCAGAGCGCGATGTTCTGTTCTGCGGTTTGAGCGTCCCGGAAGAGGATGATGTCGATCAGCGTCACGGCACCGACATCGGGGTTTTGCAGCATGGCAGTGGCGGCGCTGAATTGGCCGTTGTCGCTAACTTTGTAGCGCGCGGTATCGAGGACGCTGGGGTCGTACCAGCGCAGCAGTTGCTCCCGGATGTGCGGTGGAATGGGTTGGATGCCGGCGTTGGCTGCTTCAGCGCGGGCTTGGGTCAGCCACAGCGCCAGGGCAGGTGCCGCGATCTGGTAGATGCCATCAGGCAGGGGGCCGAGCAGCTGTCCCACGTCTGGCAGGCAGATGCAGCCGTCCAGGCACACTTGTTTCTCGCCAGCTGGGCAGACGTTGGTCTGGGCTGGCACTTCAAGAGTCAGGCAAAGAACAAACAGCGCCACCAGGCGCGTAGTGATGGGCGACATTGGGCGCTCCAGGGACGGCGCAGCGCGAAAAGTGGGTCACAATTGATCGACGACCCGCATAGCTTTAGCGTAGTCCCGAACTAAGCGCCCCCAAGATAATCGCAGGAAGCGACAGACCACTGTTTCCTGCGAGTCCCCCCACTTTAGTAGACATGCGTCCGTAACAGCTCTTGGCTGGTGACTCCCGCTCGTCGTGACCGGCAGAGGTCGGCCAAAAACGGTCCGTCGCTCAAGAAAATCGTCGTTTGCTGGCGAATCGAGTCCCTCTATCATTTCGATCGGCGACGATTCCCATCTATGCCAGTTGGATCAGTCGCGACAGTCCTTTCGGAGCGATTGCTGCCGGTCATACCCAACCGAAATCGTCCAACAGCAGATCTTAAAATCAAGCTAGCTCGCACGCCGATCTGTCGTGAACTTAAAACCGAGATCGACGGGATGAGTTTGAGGCGGTATCGATGATATCTAGCCTGATCGGTAGCTCTCGACCAGATAGTTGAACCGCCGATGACTACAGGATGCATCGGCTATGCAAAGTACGCATAGCTACGCCTGAAGTTTGCATTGGTCCAAGGCATTTACGGTGCGGCATGATGCGGGCAAGAGTTGGCCAGCTCTACTCTCTGCCTCCAAGTCTAAGGATCCATTCATATGACTATTTGCCCTGAAATCCAAGCCCTGGCCACCGATATGCGCGTCTGGCGCCAACAGATTCACAGCCAGCCGGAAATCGCCTTCAAGGAACACAGAACCGCTAACTTCGTCGCCACACATCTGCGCTCATGGGATATCGAAACCCATACCGGTATCGGCCAGACCGGCGTCGTTGGGGTGATCCATGGCAGCCTTGGCCCTGGGCCGAGTATCGCCTTTCGCGCCGACATGGATGCGTTGCCCATTGTCGAGGAAGGTCAGCCCTCCTATCGCTCCCAGCATCAGGGGATATTCCATGGCTGCGGTCACGATGGTCATACCGCCATCCTGCTGGGCACGGCCCGCCTCCTGGCCCAGAAGCGGCATTTTCGCGGCAAGGTGGTGCTGATTTTCCAACCCGCCGAGGAGATTATCCAAGGCAGTCTGGCCATGCTTGAGGATGGCTTGCTGCAACGCTTTCCCTTCGACGAAATCTATTCCCTGCACAACCACCCTGCTCTGCCTGCGGGCACCATCGGCGTGCGCACCGGTGGCCTCATGGCCTCGGTGGACTTTTTCTCGATCCGCATCACTGGCGTGGGCAGCCACGGCGGTATGCCGCACCTGAGCGTCGATCCGATCGTCATCGGCTCGAACCTGGTCGGTGCCCTGCAAAGCATCGTCAGTCGCAACGTCGATCCGGTGGAAAGCTCAGTCATCAGTGTCTGCCGCTTCCAGGCGGGAGAGACGAACAACGTCATCCCGGAGTTCGCCCTGCTCGATGGCACCGTGCGCACCCTGTCCACCCGCGTTCGTCAGCAGGTCATTGAGCGCATGCACGAGGTCTGCCAGGGACTGGCACTGAGTTATCAGTGTCAAATCGATATGACGCTGTCCAACAGCACTCCGCCGGTGGTCAACAGTGCGGATCATACCCGGTACGTGATTAGCGCCGCGCACAGCGTGGTCGGGGCCCACAACCTGATCGACAACGTTGCCCCAATCATGGCGGGCGATGATGTCGCGGTGTTTCTCCAGGAACGTCCCGGCTGCCATTTCCTGCTGGGGCAGGACGGCCACATGTGTCACCACCCACACTATGACTTCAATGATGATGTGGCGAGCATCGGCGTCGCCATGTTCGAGCAATTGGTGCGCTTGCGGCTCGGCGCCTGATGAGACAACAACAACAACAACACAATAGCCCTGGAGCCCGGCATGACACCCAGAACTCTGCCTGCTTGTCTTTCACTACTGCTCTTACTGCTTTCGAACCCCGCCAGTGCGGCTACTGGCAGTAGTTACACCGCCAACTGGCATACGCTGGTGCCCTTTTTCCTGCTGATTACACTGACCCTCGGCATCACCCGCTGGGCCAGCCGTCGTAACGGCAGCGCCGCTGACTACTACAACGCTGGCGGCGGCATCACCCCCTTGCAAAACGGCTTCGCCTTGGCTGGCGACTATATGTCAGCCTCGACCTTTCTCGGCGCTGTGGCCATGCAGGCCCTGTACGGCTATGACAGCCTGATCTATGGGGTCGGCACCCTGGTCGGCTGGCCGATCCTGCTGTTCCTGGTGGCCGAACCCTTGCGCAATCTTGGCCATTACACCCTATCGGACGTGGTCTCGTTCCGCCTGCAAAAGCGCCCGGTGCATCTGCTGACCGCCGCCAACTCCCTGGTCATCGTGCTGTTCTACCTGGTGGTGCAGATGGTCGGTGCCGGCAAACTGATCCAACTGCTGTTCGGTACGCCCTACCTGTTCTCGGTGGGTATGGTCGGCCTTCTGGTGTTGTTTTATGTGCTTGTCGGCGGCATGCTGGCCACCACCTGGGTGCAAATCATCAAGGCTCTGTTGATTCTGGCGATCGGCAGCTTCCTGTGTTTCATGGTGCTGAAAAGTGTGGGTTTCAGTGGCAACCAGTTGCTCGATAGAGTGGTCCATGCCTATCCCCAGGGCTTGGCCGTGCTGGCCCCCAGCAAGCTGATCGCCGACCCGATAGATGCCATTTCCCTGGGGGTCTCGCTGATCTTCGGCATGGTCGGCCTGCCCCACATCCTGATCCGCTTCTTCACCGTCAAGAATGGCGCCGCCGCCCGCCAGTCGGCCTTCTACGCCACCTGCATCATTGCCTACTTCTACACCTTGCTGGTGGTGATCGGCGCGGGGGCGGCGATCTTCGTCATAGGCAACCCCGCATTTCTCGACGCCGGCAGCCAGGTCCTTATCGGCGGTAACAATATGGCGGCCATGCACTTGGGTACGTTCTTTGGCGGCGAACTGTTCCTGGGGGTGATGTCTGCCGTGGCCTTCGCCACTATCCTCGCGGTAGTCGCCGGCCTGACCATCTCCGGTGCTTCGGCGGTCAGCCATGATATCTACACTCACCTGTTCAACCAGCAAAAAAACGATCCCCAACGGGAGCTGAAAATTTTCCGGAGTGCCAGCGTCATCCTGATCGTCGTCGCCCTGCTGCTCTCGCAATTGGTGCAGAACCTGAACATCAGCTTCCTCGCGGGCCTGGTGTTCGCGATTGCCGCAAGTACCAACTTTCCGATGCTGATCCTGTCGATCTTCTGGCGCGACCTGACCACCCGCGGAGTGGTCGCCGCCTGCCTGTGCGGGCTCGTCACCTCAGTGGGCCTGTTGATACTGGGGCCGACGATCTGGGTCGGTGTGCTGGGGCACGATACGGCGATCTTCCCCTATTCCAACCCGGCGCTGTTCTCCATGAGCCTGGCCTTTTTCGCCGCCTGGGTCGCCTCGGTTACCGACCGCAGTCCATCGGCCCAAGCCGAACGCGCCAGGTTCGATGCCCAGCACTACCGCTCGCTGACCGGTATCAACGCCAGCAACGCCGTGGCTCACTAACCCCCAACTGCAAACGAGGTATCTACCATGCCAACCCTGCCCATTGCCCCAGACAGCGACGCGCCTCTGGCCAACCTGAAAAAGGTCCGCCTCAGGTTAAGCCTGGGACTGACCCTGTTGACACTGAGCGCCTATTTCGGCTTTATCCTGTTGGTGGCATTTGACCCCCACTGGCTGACCCTGCCGCTGTCGACAGAGTCGCGGCTGACCACCGGCATCGTGATGGGGATTGGTCTGTACTGGTTCTGTGTCGCCATCACCGGTTTTTACACCTGGTACGCCAACCACCGCATCGATCCGCTGTTGCGAGAGATGCAGCGGTCGACCGACGCTGAAGGCACCCGGGCCCAGGTTGATCAACCGTCAACTGCGGGCACCACGGCCAGCAGTTCGGCGTAACTTGCGAATATCTTATGGGCCAACGTCTTGGCCCCCTTCACCGAGGGGGCCAGGGTGCGTCCCGCAAGACTGACCGAGCCGAAACGCGCGCTTCGTTGCAGCGACGGACTCAAGGCGACTTCCTGCAACCGACCGCTGTCCAAAGCCTGCCAAAAAGCCGGACGGCTGCCAAAGATCACTGTGTTCCCAGCCAGAGCCAAAGCCTCCAGGTCCGCCAGCACATCAGTCTGAAAATGAATGGCTGCCTCGATAGAGCCCTCGAAATACATATCCAGGTCAGCCATGGCCCAGGCTGACAAATTGATGCAGCCCACGGGGTAATTCAACAACTCGGCCGGGGAGACCAGGCTTCTTTGCGCCAGAGGATGACTGGCGGCACAAAAGAAACCGCTGCGCCAACAGGGCAGCGTATCGACCTGCAAATCCTGACGATAGGACAGCAGCGCCACATCGCCGAAAAAAATGTCGACCTTCTCCTCCAGCAGCAGCCTCAACAACTCTTCATAGGTACCGCCCTTAACGGTAAGCCGTACCTGCGGTGCATTCACGGCAAAATGCTCCAGCAGCGGCGCCTTGAGCAAGGCTGCCGCAGTCGGCCCGAAACCCAGGGCAATCTCGCCATACTCGCCACGCCGTACCAACTCGATGTCCCGGCGCAATTCATTGAGTTCGGCCAGCACCTTACGCGCCCGCTCAGTAAACACCTCGCCGTAGGGTGTCAGCTCAACGCCTGTGGGCCCACGATCGAACAACCGAACCCCAAGTTCGGCTTCGATCGACTGAATGCTCCGAGACAGGGCCGGCTGACTCAGATTGACCTCGATACTGGCTCGGGTGAATGTCAGGTGCTCTACCAGCCCTAGAACGTGACGTAGTTTCCTGGTATCCATTTTTCTCTTTCCTGGCGGTCGGATCTATTAGACATAGCCCAGGACAATCCCACAAGAACCGGTGCCCTCGGCCTTTAAGGCGATCACACCAAATTGGCTGGTTCTCTATCTGGGCAGCGTAACCGATCTTGAGGCCCCCACACTGCCCAAAATATCTGCCAGTGGACGGTCAGTCGTCGACTGGCTTACCCACGGTCGCATTGCTCCTCTTTCAAAAGTGCCGCGATTCTGTCACGCGCTCGTGAATAGTCATACCAGCGGCTGTATGACCTGAGATCCATTGGGGTCAGCTTCCAGATTTCGCGTCCATCCGCCAGCCGTCGCCACGCTGATCGTTCCAGTGAAAGTCATTGCCATTAGCAGGCCGAAGATGACCTCCCTGACACGCTCGATCGGATCCAGCACACGTGCCCGCTTTGGTTCTCCAGTGCTTTGCATGCGTTCATCCTCGCCACGGCTGCGTCAGCGTGACAGGTGCATGTTCCACCCTCGCTGACAGCTATCTGCCAACCGTTACCAGTATCGGTGAAGGTGGGACGGACTATCTATATTGGGTCGATTTCAGTCAGTCGTGACAGGCAGAAAAGGCTAAAAGCAGCCATTCCATGTGACTACGAAACTAGGGGCTATTCACGGACAGTCACGCTTGACCCCGCTTAATGGGCTGCGTGATAGCGCGCAGTGCCGACAGCAAGCCGTACATAAAATGGGAGAGCCGTACTTCCAAATCAAACAAAAACTGAAGCAGCACGGTATCGCGGCCTTATCATCGACCTACCGCTCTAAGCGACATGAGCCAACGCTTGGTGAGTGTGATCGAATCGCTCGTGCCCGCGAGGTAATTCAGGAGGCGAAGAACGCGACTATGCGCTGATTCCAACCGTTAAAGCGTTTGCACCTCATCAACAAATCAGGCCATCCGGTCAGGCGCCGCAACCAAGCGATCGCCTGCATGCTTCCGGTCTTTTATTGCCCGATTTTTATTGGCTGGGATTGAGTACAATCTTACCGCGTGTATGGCCGGCCATACTTTTTTCTACGGCCTGCTTTACCTGCGAGATCGGAAACACTTCGACCTCTACCGAGAGATGGCCTGCATCGAACAACTCGGCGATGGCCGCGAGTTGTCTGCCATCCGGCCGGGTGGCGAAGTTCTTCGCCGAAACGCCATGCACCTTGGCCAGCTCCGCGTCCGGCGCGCTGACCGGCGACACCAGAACCCCGCCCTGCTTCAATACTTTCCAAGAACGCATCTGGGTTTCGCCGCCGATCAGGTCGAGCACAATATCGAGCGTTCATCCACTGCGGCGCCATCGGCTCAGCTACGACGGGCATCGAGGCTGAAGCGACCGGCGCCGAGCGCGACGATCTGCAACAGGCCACCGGCCATAGCGACGTTCTTGAAGAAGTGGATGAACTGGTTCTGGTCGCTCAGGCTGTTATGGAATGCCAGCGCGGTGAACACGCTGAATACGGCAAGCACCAGCGCAACGGTACGGGTGCGGTAACCAGTGATTAGAGCGATGCCGCCTGCGATCTCGATGACGATGGCTAGTGCCAGAGCGAGTTGCGGGAACGGCAGGCCAACCGAACCGATGTAGCCGATCATCATCGCCGGGGCGCCAAGTTTGGAGATGCCCGACAGGATGAAGATGGCGCTGAGGAACACACGGCCGACCAGCGCAGCCGTGGCGGTGGTAGCGACGGAACGGGACAGTTCATGGGTGTCGCGGGAGGTAGTTGCTGCGGATTGGGACATGCGATGTTCTTCCATCAAGTAGGGCGCCTCCACCATGGAGCGCCGCGTTGAGAAAAGTCTGCCACCCACCCTACAATCTTAATAGCCGACTAATTTCGACGCTTAGGTTCTAATTTTTAGAAATGCTGTCGCGCCCTTCTCATCGGGTTCTCGCGGCACTACTGCACGTGAAATCAGCATAAATGCCCCGCAGGCGTTCAAGGAAATCGAAATGATCTCAGACCCAGGTACTCCCACTCTCGATCAACTGCGCGTATTCCTGACAGTTGTCGAGGTCGGCAGTTTTGCCGCGGCGGCGCGAAAACTGAGCAGGGCCACTTCTGTCATCAGCTACTCAATCTCCAATCTGGAGATGCAACTCGGCGTTGTTCTTTTCGATAGAAACACCACGCGCAAACCCCGGCTGACCGATGCGGGACGCACCGTGCTCGCCGAGGCGCGCACCATCGCTAATGGCGTCAACGGACTGCGGGCCAAGGTGAAGGGGCTGCTGCACGGCCTGGAGGCAGAGATTCACCTGGTGCTCGATGTGATGCTGCCTGCCGAGCGCGTGGTCGATGCGCTTAAGTCATTCCAAGAGGACTTTCCTACCGTATCCCTGCATCTTCATATGGAAGCCCTGGGTGCCGTAACTCAGCTCGTGCTCAATCGCGAGGCCAGCGTCGGGGTGAGTGGCCCGCTCGATAGCATCATCGATGGAATCGAGCGCATCGGTATCGGCAGCGTCGAACTGGTGCCGGTCGCAGCGCCCAGCCACCCGCTGGCAGTGACTCGGCTGAACTCCCCAGGCGCTGGACGCGAGCATGTCCAGTTGGTGCTTTCGGATCGCTCACCTTTGACCCACGGTAAGGACTTCGCCGTCGTCAGCACGAGGACCTGGCGCCTGGCGGACCTGGGGGCGAAACACATGCTACTCAGGGAGGGGATCGGCTGGGGCAACATGCCGTTGCCCATGATCAGGGATGACTTGGCGTCTGGCCGTCTCGTGCAACTCGACATGCCGGATTGCAAAGGCGGCGTCTACAGCTTCGATGCCATCTATCGCACGGATACACCACCCGGTCCGGCGGCAAGATGGCTGATCAAGCGCTTCGCGCAGCAACACGAGTAAAGCACCGACTATTCCAATTTCTCGACCATTAGCGTCGATTTTATTCGTCTATTGCGTGCTCTTCCCGTGTGCCAAATTCCTCCTCGCCGTGGCAGCATCGCCGCGCCCGATCAGGAGCCTGTCATGACAAAGGTAAAAAACTTCATAGCGGTCTTTTTCTGTGCGGCGATCTGCGCGACCGCCAGTGCCGCGCAGCCCAATAGCTACAAACAAGACGTCCAACTCTGGTACGACGCCTTCGACAAGAATGACCCAAGCCGGATCGACAGGATATTGAGCGACGACTGGCTGGACATTCCCGCCGGCCCGGATCAATCCCCTGGCCCGGCGGGCGCCAAGGCAGTGCTCGAGCACCTGCACGGCACATTCTCCGACTTCAGCATCAAGATCGAGGAAGTGTTGCAGGACGGCGACAAGGTCATCGTCCGCTCCCGTATTTCCGGCACCCAAAGCGGAACCTTCGTTGGTGTCGCGCCGACCAATCGCAAAATCAACATCATGGCCACCGATATCCATGAGTTCAGAGACGGAAAAATCATCCGGACCTGGCACATGGAAGACTGGATGACAGGCCTACATCAGCTTGGCGTTCTGCAACGCTAAAACCACCTGGCCAATCGGAGAGAACGACCATGAGCATCGCTGCCGAGTTGCTGCACCTGCATTTCCAAACGTTCATCGATGACCACGAGAAGTGGAAAACACTGATCGCCGATGATCTGCTGTGGGAGCTTCCCTACGCGCCCGGTTTGGGCCATCCCGAACGGCTGACCGGCCGTAAGGAAGTACTGGGCCATGTGGGCTGGTTCATTGAAGCGGTCGAGAACTTCCGTTTCTACGACCTCAAGGTCCATCCCTTCGCCGATCCCAGCATGGCGGTGGCCGAGGTCAAAGCAGAGGGTTTGATCAAGCCTACGGGCCGAATCTATCGCCAGGACTACGTTCTTTTCTGCCGAGTGGAGAACGGCAAGATCGCTTTCCTGCGTGAATACTTCGACCCAATTCGTGCTGCACATGCGCTTGAGGCACCGATATCTACGGCACAGCAATATGCATAGATAGCCCATAGTTTCGCAGACACTTTCTAACCGTCCGCATTGGGTCGGATAGCGACGGTCTAGCATCGACCGTCGCGATGGATGGTCAGACTTCCGTCTGTTCCGCCATTTCCAGGGCATCATCGACCTCGATTCCCAGGTATCTGACGGTGCTTTCAAGCTTCGTATGACCAAGCAGGAGTTGGACAGCTCTCAGGTTCTTCGTCCTGCGATAGATCAGCGATGCCTTCGTTCTCCGTAGCGTGTGAATACCGTACATGGTTGGGTCAAGGCCAATGGCTGTAACCCACGCTTTGACTATTCGAGCGTATTGTCTGGTGGAGAGATGGTCCGAGTTGTGCAACCGGGTCGGAAACAAGAAGTCCTCGCTGCGGAGGCGGGCATGATGCATCCAAGCCTCCAGAACCGTTCGGGTTTGCTCAGTGATTTCAAATTGCACTGGGTGCTGGGTTTTCTGCTGCATCACGATGGCCCGTGACGACACATGTTCCCCATGGGCTATGTCTCGTACTCGCAGCTTGGTTAAGTCACAGGCACGCAGCTTGCTGTCGATGGCCAAGTTGAAGAGCTCCAAATCTCGTGTCTTCTCAGCAAGCTGAAGTCTTACCCGGATGGCCCAGATATCTCTGACTCGGAGCGGGGCTTTCTGCCCGACAAGCTTTCCCTTGTTCCAAGGCTGATGGCTGTATGTAGCAATAGTGTTCATGGCTTGTCCTCCACGTTGAGGGAGGACAAGAGTGGATCAGTCACAATGAGTGGTGGTCGCTATCCGACCCAAACCGGCCGGTGGAGAAGTTCAAGAGCTGGGGGCGATTCAACAGTACGCACCCGGCGAACGGTTTTTATCCTGCCCCACCACATAGACGCTTCGCCGGCAAACCGATAGCCTCATTGCCTTTACCGCCATCGAAAAGGGATTGGCATGGCCAAGCTCATCAAACTAACGGATACATCCTGGCAACAACCATTCCGTGACCGTAAAAAGGAACACATTCTTTGGGGCTCCCACACCGAGGTTCGTGAAAACTGCAATTTCGCAGACGGCACACGCCGCCTCCTACAAATCTCATTCGAGCCACGATTCGAGCTGGATATTGTCGATCACTTTCAGATCACCAGCGGACGCGAGATCAAGTTCCCAAAGGCGCTCGTGGATATGATCAGCCCCATCGTGCTGGAAAATCCCGAATCCAGCTTCATCGTTACCGTGCTCGATGCCGTTGAGCAGGAAGATGGCGAAGTCGGCAGTACAAAAGACTTGGCCAACCTGATTACCGCTCGGGCAACGACAATCATGGCCCGCGTCGGCCAGCAGAAGTTCAGGAAGCAATTGATGGTGTTTTGGGGTGATGCTTGCGCACTCTCTGGAGTGAAGGAGCCCAAGCTGCTGGTCGCATCGCACATCGTCCCCTAGAGCCAGTCAGAAGCAGATGCCAAGCTCGATCCATTTAACGGCCTGCTACTGGCTCCACACTACGATCGGCTGTTTGATCAAGGCCTGATCTCATTCAAAGACGATGGCTCAATTCTGCTGTCCAGCATAGCCCAAAAGCTGCCTCCAGAGTTTGGCCTGTCGAAATCCATGAAGCTACGCAAGCTCAATCCGAAGCATTTGCCCTATCTTGCTGCCCATAGGGAAACGTTTGGCTGACAGAGCGACGGCCCTCGGGCTGATTGGAGAAGTGCAAGTGCAAGCGTTCCTGCAGCAGTGCCTGCATTGGCAAGGCATAGGCCGCGTCATCGTCGCTCCTGGCGAAATAGTGCAGGTGGGCGCTTCGATTCAATGACGTCAGGTGTTGAAGGATCCCGGTCAGCGGCGTAATGCCGATGCCGCCGGCAATCGCAATGTCCCTGCCGACGTCTTCAGTGAGCGGGTAGGTGAACGTATTGAACGGGCCATTGAGCTGCACCGTGTCGTTGACGGCCAGCGAACGAATGTAGCGACTGCTGACCGAGTCGGCAGTGAGCCGGATGGCAAAGACGACGCTGCCTTGCTGCGTAGTGCGGTCTGCCAGCTGTACCGCCGAGTAGTGCCGCCATTCATTCAGTTCGGGGATGAACCATTTGAAATGTGCGCCCGCTGCCGGCACCGCACACCCCGTTGCTAGCGGGCTGACGGTGATTTCTTTTATAGAGGTCGAGAGCATTCGGCAATCAGTGATTGTGTAGTTCATACGAGAATCAGCTTTCATGGCTTAGCGGCGTTTCATGCAGGTAGATCCATTGGGCGTTGTGGTGATGCATGCCAATGATCGCCACCGAAACCCGTGAGCTTTCGCGCTGGCCGAGGCGATGGGTTTCCTTGTAGCGAATCGCCACGCTGTTGCCTTCCTGCCAGACCGTCTGCAGATCGCTGATGACGATCTCCAGGCCTGGCTTGGCGCCGACTGCACCTTTAAACATCTGTTCGACTGTCGCCCGGCTGACAATGGCGGCCGAGGTGGTGACCATGGTGAACTGCTCGGCAAAGGCCGATATCAGTGGTTCAAGCGTGGCCTGCCCCTTACCGTTTGCGTCGGTGAACAGGGTGTGGATCAGCTCGTGCACGTGATGAATGCTGTGGTGCGCCTGTTCAACTATTTTGTTGTGCATGACAGTCCTTTTGAGTGTTCAACTGACTCAGTTGAAAGAGTGGGAACAGGCCCACCAGCGCGGCGATGGCAAAGGTCACGTGGTAGGCCTGGGTGGTATCGAAATGCTTCAAGAGCAGGTTGAAAACCATCAGGAAGAGGGCAGCGCCGATGCTGAATGACATCTGTCGGTTGATGTTCCAGATGACACTGGCCTTGTGGGTGTCATTGCCCTCGAAGTCCATCAGCGACGTGGTTTGTGCTGTGTTGGCACCGATGCCGCCGCCGATCCCCATCAAGCTGTAGGCGATGACGATCACCAGAAAGTCTGAGGGATCGTTCACCAGTAACAGGGTGGCGATGCCGGCGCTGTGCAAGAGCATGCCGAGGGCAAACAGCCGCTTGGCGCCCATCAGGTTATAGACCCGGCCACAGATCAGCATCGCGATGAATGCGCCGATGGCGTAGAGGATCATGAACATCCCTGTCAGTCGGGCGCTGAAGTGCAGGGTGTTTTGCAGGAAGAAGATGCTCATCAAGTTGACCCCCGTGAACACACCGGGAATCGCGTAATAGATAAAGATGGAGGTGCTGAGTTTTTTGCTTTTGAGCAGGCTCAGTTCAATGATCGGATTTTTGCAGGTGCGGTAGTGCAGCCCGTACAGCACGACGAACGTAACGCCGGCCATGACGAAGAGGGCGGCCACCCATGCCGGAGCGTCGCCGCCATACAACGACATGCCCATCAGCAGGCTGCCGAGTGCAGCGCTGACCAGCAGCAAGCCCTTGATGTCGGGTCTGGGCAAAGTCGTCGGTCGCGCTTCGTTGATCCAGAACCATGACAGCAATGCCGCGATCAGTGAGAACGGGATGTTGCTGTAGAACACCCAGCGCCAGGAGCTGCTGTCGACGATGCCGCCGCCGATGGTCGGTGAAATGGCGGGCGCAATCAGGGCAACGGCCATGACCAACGTGGATATTTTCGCCCGCTGCTCGCCCTTGAACAGGTTGAACGTCAGTGCCTGTCCGACAGGAATCAACAGGCCGCCGCCAATCCCCTGGACGAAGCGCCAGATCACCAGCTCGTTGAAACTGTTGGCCAGCCCACACATCCACACGGAGGCTGTAAACACGATCATCGAGGTGGTGAGGATTTCCCGACTGCCAAAACGACCGGCCAACCAGGTGCTGACCGGAATGATCAGTGTCAGCCCCAGAATATAAGCGTTAGCCACCCAGGCAACGTCTGAAGTACTAACGTGCAGCGCTGCCGATATACTCGGTAATGCGACCGCTGACATAAAGATATTAATGCAGTCTATAAAAAAGCCGATCAGAAATATCAGTGCAACTTTGTAGCGATAGGTCATGTTGTTTCCCCTTTGCCGCAAAGCATAGGGGCGGTGGACTTGAACTGTCGATACGACTATCCTTGAAACAATGTTTGACGGGATTTAACAGTGAGCCATATTTCTATGCACACTCATCTTAATCGGGTCCAGACATTCCTGGCCGTGGTCGATTTTGGTTCTTACACCAAGGCTGCCAATTACCTGAGCATCAGCAAGGCCATGGCCAGCCTGCATGTCAAGGCGCTGGAGGACGTGCTGTCAGCGACGTTGTTGATTAGAAATACCCGAAATATATCCCTCACCGAAATCGGTCAGGACTTTTATGAAGAATTCAAAGGTATTGTCGCGGACATCGATAACGCCTTCGATAATGTATTAAAAGGGCATAATCGGGTGTCCGGAAAGTTGCGCTTCAGTTCCACCAGTGAATACGGCGAGGCCTATATTCTTCCGTTGATACCGCAATTTATAGAACGCTATCCGGAAATAAAAATCTGTTATAATTTCAACTCGTCACTCAATGATCTGGTGGCGGAAAAGTTAGACCTGGTAATCCGTTTAGGCAATTTGGCGGACTCGGCTTTCAAGAGCCGTAAACTGGCGGATTATGAAATTGTCCTGGTGGCTACCGAGGCGTTTCTTGCACGTCACCCGGTGCAGAATCCTCAGGACCTGAATTCGGTGCCGTGGATCGCCAACAGCAACCTGCAGGCACCGACCCAGTGGACGTTGAGCCATCCGCACTTGGGGACTGTCGAGATCAACGGGATCAATCAGTTTGAATCCAATTCTTCCACGGCCATCCGCTCCATGACGTTGTCGTCGCTAGGCGTCTCGGTGCTGCCCGCCTGGGTGATCAAGGACGATATCGCCAGCGAGCGGCTGATCCGGTTGTTGCCCGACTATTCGCTGCCCTCGCAGTCCGTCAACGTGGTGTTTCCCAACAGCCCGCATTTGCCCCACAAATCGAGGGCATTCATCGATTTCCTGTTGCTACATCTGGCGCAGTAAGCACCAAATAAAAGCCCCTGAATCGAGAGATTCAGGGGCTTTCGTTTAACCGGATACTCGTCTTGACTGAGCAAGCCCAATGTCTGCTATTGGCCGATTGCTGCCTGATGCCAAAGGCAAAAAAGCCCGCTCAATGGCGGGCTTCGTAATCGGCTTTTCCTATGGAGCGTGGCCAAAACTCTTACGGAATTCGTCTTCAAGCTTTCGACAAGATTCTGCGATTACGTTTTTCCCGACTGCCGGGCCGGAGTAGCTATTTACTTCGTGGCGGCATAGTTCGGCGGCATCTCGAGCCTGCATCATTTCCTTGTCTTCCGACCTGTTACTGACATAAGAGCCGAAAGCCAAGTACAAGGTGATGGCGATAATGGTTCCGATGAGGACCTTGCTGACAGGGCCCATTCCCTTTTCTGAAGGTAGTGGCCGACTAGGTGGGATTGGTATTTTCTGCCTGATGTCTGATTGGCAGTGCTTGCATAAAATCGCTTCAGCCATGATGACTTCCGCGCAATATGGGCAACTCATTTTTCCAGCCTCCACAGATGAAACTCCTTTTTCAAAACAAGATTCTATCATTGGGCCTGAGGGGCGTAGAGGGACGCGTCGCTATTATTCACTCAAAGATTTGGTGGGGGCAATGTCACGCCAAGCTAATCGCTCCTACCGAGTCTGGTAAAACAGAATCCGATATTGAATGACCGTTCACTGCCGGTCATGTTTGCTAAGGGTGCGGGTCAAATCCGGTGCAAATGGCTGGTTAGGTCGAATGCAAATGGGTGGTCAAGTCAGTGCAATTACCCAGGTGTCAGCGGATCTGGAGAAGTGGCCCAGCCAGCGGCGAGTTCAGCTAGTCTTCCCGCACCAGTTACTCAAGGACGATACCCATGCCAGATAACTCTGAAACCAACATAGCCATAGCTGACGCTCTCACAATGCTCCTGCACAACCAGCACGCCATATGTGCGGCCATTGAAGAGGTGACCAAGTGGCTCTCTGAGAATGGAGTGGGAAGTGTCGCCGCTAACGCAATGGGGGCCTTGGAAGCGCTGGACACGAATGCACGAGCCATCACCGATGCGATTATGCGGCTACGCGAGTCATAGGCATCATCTAACGCCCGCTGCCCCTCTTTCATGAACAAGTCCCGATTTAATGCGGGAAAAATGGAATTCTTTGGAGAGTGAGAAATTGCATTCCACTTGACCACCCATTTGCATTGCCACTGACCAGCCGTTTGCATTCGACATGAACAACAGGCGCCGTAGTGACGGCCGACAGAGAACGGCCAGAAGCCGACCTCCGTAAGTGATCTCTTGTGCGAGCAAAACACCTGAACTGTGGGAGAGGCAGCCCCAGGCTGCGATCGTTCCAACACGCGACGGCGAACGGACTCGCCAGCGACCACATCGCACCGCTCCTTCACGCTGAAGAATTCTGAGGATCGCACACTGCTATGTGAGGCTAAGGCACAACGACTTGTCATCTTGACACGGGCAGACTATTGGCGCCCCCCCTATCTACATCAATGGCACTGCCTAGCTGATTCCGCTGTGAGCGCACTATTTTCGACTTCTCCCGCTGCGCCTTGGACCAGTATTGGCCGAGATAGTCCCTCCATTGCCACGACAATAGTTCCCCGGACCGCAATTAATTCCAAAAATCCAAAGGAACGCACATGACCCGTTACATTGACGTAAACGACCTGAGCCGTCTCGTCCAAGAAAGAGGCTTACCGCAATGCCTGACTGAAATGGCCGAGTACATTCGTCAAGACTACCTACGCTGGGAAGATTTCGAGAAATGTGCTCGCTTGGCCAACCATTCGCCCGAAGGGGTAATCGAGCTGATGCCAGTGTCTGACGCAGCGTTGTACGCCTTCAAGTATGTCAACGGGCATCCGAAGAACACTCACAACGGTATGCTGACAGTCATGGCGTTTGGAGCGCTGGGAGATGTCGATACTGGCAAGCCTGTTTTATTGAGTGAAATGACCCTGACCACGGCAATTCGCACCGCTGCCACCTCTGCACTTGCGGCCCGTTACCTGGCCCGGCCAGATAGCCGTCGCATGGCACTCATAGGCAACGGCTCGCAAAGCGAATTCCAGGCCTTGGCGTTTCACACACTGTTAGGCATTACCGAACTCAGCCTCTACGACATCGATCCTGCCGCGACGGCGAAGCTGGCAGCCAACCTGCGTGCCTACCCCGCAATACACGTGACCATTGCCGCAACCGTCGCAGACGCTGTACGCGGCGCCGATATCGTGACCACTGTGACGGCCGACAAGGCATACGCGACGATTTTGACCCCTGAGATGATAGAACCCGGTATGCACCTCAACGCAGTGGGTGGCGACTGTCCCGGCAAGACCGAGTTGCACCGAGACATCGTGGAGCGTGCGCGGGTCATTGTTGAGTACGAACCGCAAAGCCGCATAGAAGGCGAAATACAGCAGATGCCCGCCGATTCACCGATTATCGAATTTTGGGAAATCGTCAATGGTCAGGCGCAAGCTCGACAACATGCCGAGGAGGTAACGCTGTTCGACTCGGTCGGCTTCGCCCTGGAGGATTACTCTGCATTGCGCTATGTGCTGGACGTTGCAAGAGCACTCAACATCGGCAGCGATATCCAACTGGTGCCAGAACTGCAAGATCCCAAAAACCTGTTTGCATTGCTGGAGCCGCCAGCAACAGCCGAACTAAAGCTTCGAGCTTGAAACAATGCGCACCCCAACTGAAGACTGGCAGGTGCGAGATTGGGAAAAATATTCGCCTGGCAGCCTCACAGACGATATCAGCCATTGACGTTGCAACACCGACAGAAAACACCAGGATTGCCAGTGGCGATCCCTGGTTTGCTCCACCGCGAAGCAGCAGGCTTCAAGCAGCACTATCGATACCAAGGTACTGATCTAAAGATGGCTTGTTACGCTGGTTTTGACAATCGCCAGTTCAGGGTGAGCAACAAGTTTATCAATATGCAATTGGTCGCTGTTCAACCAAGTCTCCGTGACAACACGGTAGTGTTCCATATCCTTGCAACGCATACGCAGACTGTAGTCGAACGGCCCTGTGATCAATTGGCAATCGAGCACTTGCGCACACGTTTTTACGGTGTTTTCAAACGCTTTCTGGGCGGTTCGCCCGCTTTGATTGGACAACGCCACCAGCACCAGCAGCGATAACCCTGGCGAGACCGCCTGCATATCGATAATCGCGCTGTAGCCCCGAATAAACCCTTGCCGCTCAAGCTTGCGTACTCTTTCCTGGCAAGGTCGGGGCGTCAAATGAACTAAGGTCGATAGCTTTTCATAGGTTATCCGGCCGTCATGGCGTAACACCTCTAAAATGGCTTGGTCGATACGATCCAGCGCATAGGGGACAAGCGGATTTCTTTCTTTGGTGTTCATCTTGGATTCTTGTTCACTTCAATTGGAGAGCCGGGGTGGGCTCCTCGGGATTGAGATCCTTGGCCACGCCACCTTGCACAACATAACGACCAGCAGAGTCCAACGTGCATGCGCGCCTTGGGTATAGGTGGCCGAGCGAGTCCGGCTAACGTCATAGGGTTTGCAGCGCTGGCGGTCAAGGACAGAGCGCTGCATTTTAGCAAGTGAAGGACTTTGTCCCTGGTGACGGTGTTTCTGTTATCAGGCGTTGCCGCGTCAGGGCTGGCTTACTTCAGAGCACCGCAGAGAAATTGGCGCAGGCGTTCGCTTTTGGTCTGGCTGAAAACTTGCTGGGGAGTACCTTGCTCCTCTATATGGCCGTTGTGCAGGAAGATCACCTGAGTCGATACTTCACGGGCAAAGGCCATCTCATGGGTCACTACAATCATGGTGCGGCCTTCGGCGGCCAGGCCCTGCATAACCTTGAGCACCTCGCCGACCAGCTCCGGGTCGAGGGCTGAAGTCGGCTCGTCGAACAGCAAAACGTCCGGCTCCATGGCCAGCGCGCGAGCAATAGCCACCCGCTGCTGCTGGCCGCCGGACAAGTGCGCCGGATAGACATTGGCGAACTCACCGAGCCCCACCTGCTGCAGATACTTCTGACCGCGGTTCAATGCTGCGGCGCGACTCAGGCCAAGCACATGGATGGGCGCCTCGATAACGTTCTCAAGTACGGTCAGGTGCGACCACAGGTTGAAGTGCTGAAACACCATGGCCAGCCTGGTGCGCATGCGCTGCAGTTGCTGGTGATCGAGCACCTGCAACTCACCGCGGCGATCAGTGCCCAGACGAATGTCTTCGCTGCCTAGGCGGATCGCCCCGGCATTGGGTTTTTCCAGGAAGTTGATGCAACGCAGGAAGGTACTTTTACCCGAACCCGAGGAGCCGATGATGCTGATCACATCGCCCTTTTGCGCAGTCAGCGAAACACCCTTGAGTACCTCCTTGTTGCCGTATTGCTTGTGAATATTTTCTACGACGAGGGTTGTCATTGTTATTCCTCTTGAACGGTATAAGACGACTCAATTTGCCGTGCGTGGCGCCAAATAAGCCAGGTAGCGCACTTCCAGTAGCCTGAAGAGGCCTACCAGAGCGAAGGTCATGACCATGTAAACCATGCCGATAAAGAGAAACGCCTCGAACGGTGCGTAGTAGTCCGAGTAGACACTGCGGCCTGCCCCTGTGAGATCCATGAGGGTTACCGCACTGGCGATGGATGACCCCTGTAGCATCAAAATCACTTCATTACTGTAGGATGGGATGGCACGCCGCAAGGCCGACGGCAGGATTATCCGACACAGCAGTGTCATAGGAGTCATCCCGTAGGCACGCGCGGCCTCGATCTCACCCTGTGGAATGTTGCGCATGGAACCTGCAAAAATTTCAGTGGTGTAAGCGCAGGTATTCAGCGCAAAGGCAATCAAGGCGCACCAGTAAGGCTCGCGCAGGTAGGGCCAGAACAGGCTGTTACGTACCCATTCGAACTGTGACAAACCGTAATACAACACCAGCAATTGCAGCAGCATCGGCGTACCGCGGAAAAAGTAGGTGTAGGCCCGGACTGACTGACTCAACCAGCGATTGCGCGACACTCGCAGGCGCGCCAATGGCATGGCCAACAGAAGGCCGATCAGTAAGGAGCAGCCGGTGAGTTTGAGGGTCATGAGCAAACCGGCAAAAAACAGTGGCAAGTTGTCGAGGATGATCTGAGGTTGCAGGTCGATCATGATCAAATCTCCGCGTGCCGAACGCCAAGGGAATAACGTTTACTCAAGGTGCCGAGAGCATATTGAGAGCAGGCCGTCAGGGTCAGGTAGAGCAGGCATACCAGCATGTAGAACAGGAACGGTTGACGAGTGGCCCGACCAGCCTGATCTGCCATCCACGTCATGTCCTGCAGGCCGATCATGGTCACGATTGCGGTGCTCTTGAGCAGCACCAGCCAGTTATTGCTCAGGCCGGGCAGAGCGAAGCGCATCATTTGGGGGAACAGCACACGGCGAAACACCTGGGCGCGGCTCATGCCATAGGCAACCCCTGCTTCCAGCTGGCCTGCCGGCACAGCAAGAAAGGCACCGCGAAAGGTTTCGGAAAAGTACGCGCCGTAAATCAGTGCCAAGGTAATGACTCCGGCAACATATGGATCGATATCCCATTGCGCCAAACCGTAAGCCTCGGTGAAGACGTTGCAGAAAATCTGCATCCCATAGAACAGCAGTAGCATGGCCACCAGGTCTGGCACGCCCCGCATGATGGTTGTGTACAGATGCGCCGGCCAGCGCAGCCAGGCGAATGGCGAGAGCTTGAGACAGGCACCAGTCAGCCCCAGCAAAATGGCTAGCAGCAACGCCAACAGCGCCACCTCAAGGGTAGTAAGCACGCCAGCGAGAATTGCCGGGAGGTATCCGTTAAACATGTTTCCTCCAGGGCGTGCTGACGCGTAACCGAGCAAAAATGCCGCACCAACCGGTGAATCCAGCCATGGCGGGGAAACGTAATTTCATGGTCATCTTATTGTTATTCCTGTTACCTGCCCTGCTTGACCGAGGGATGAATCCTTAGGCACCGAGCAAACATCCATTACGCAGCGGCACTTGCCCTGCGACGAAGGTCAGCTCGGTATTGGCTTCGGTGAATCGCTCTAGCACCCGCGCGTAGAACACGCCGGAAGTGTTGCTGGTGAGGGTGCTGACCCGATCAGTCAGCGGATCGATAACATCGGCCAAAACGGTGCCCGGCTCGACCCAGCTGCCGATCGGCGCACGGTAAGCCACCAGCCCGGAGTGCGGTGCATTTAGCACCTCGACCCCGGCCAGCGGCGTCGGCTCGTACACTGGCGGCGGCACCATCGGCTGCGCATCGGCGATCAGACCCAGGTGACCGAGGTAGGCGAGCAGCGCCTCGGCATCGACCTGAGCCAGTTCATGGCTGACATCACTGGTGCCGCGCAGCTCGACCGTGGCGGCGAAGGTGGCCATGGAAATCGGCTGCTGCGCAAAAGCCTGACGCAGGTCATACCAGGCAGCGGTGAAGGTTTCGTCGAAGGAACTGCCGCCCTGCTTCAGGGCATGCAGAGTCGCATGCGCGCCGGTCAGGCCCGCCAGCACGCGGGCTTCGGCCTGCTGCTCGCTGTGCACATAGAGATGCACCATGGCCTCGCTGTCGCAGTGCAAATCGAGCACGCAGTCGGCATCGCAGGCCAGCCGCAGCAGGGTCAGGCGCATCGATTCAAGCTCGGTGCGGGGCTGCAACGCTTGCAGGCTGCTGCGCATGCACTGGCGAATCAGTGCCACGTTGGCGTCGACATCCTTTCCTAATTCATCGGCCACCTGCTCACGCACCAGTTCGGCCAGGTCAAGGTAGTGACGATTGAAGTTTTCCCGGCTGGACAGCTCGAAACGCCCCAACTGGCGACCGAATACGTAGTTGCTCAGACCAATCGGGTTGGCGATCGGTACCAGCACCACTTCACCGGTTAGCCGGCCAGCGGCCTCGAGTTCCAGCAGGCGCAGTTTCAGGTGATGCAGCACCAGCATGCCGGGGTGTTCGTCGGCATGCAGGCCAGCCTGCAGGTAAGCCTTGCGCCCCTGCCCTTGCGGGCCGAAGTGCAGGCTGATGATTTCGCGCGGGCTGCCCAAGGTTTGCACTACAAGCGCATGTTGCTGCTGTCGCATGGGGATATCCAAATTGAAAGATTCGTCTGGCGTGGCAAAGCCGACGCCAGATGAGACATCACTCGTACTGGTTGTACGGGAAGTACTTGTCGTTTATCTGCTTGTAGGTGCCATTGGCGAGAATGGTCTTGAGCGCCTGATTGAATTGCCCAAGCAGGGCCTGATCACCCTTGCGCATGGCAATCCCGGAGCCTGTGCCAAAGTACTTGGGATCATTAAACTGCTCGCCAAAGGCATGGTAGGCGCCCAGGTTCGGATCTTTCTGCGTGTCGTAGATAATCCCGACTTCCAGCACCACGACGTCCACCCGTCCGGCGTTCAGATCCATCAGCGCCGTCTGTGTATCCGGGTAGCGCTGTACCCGGATGCCGGCCTTCTCGTAGTAATCCTTGGCGAAGTTCTCCTGAATCGAGCCTTTTTGCACAGCGATGACCTTGCCCTGCAGGGCCGCCGGGCTGCTGTCGGTCAGACTCTTGCTGCCGAACAGCATGGAGTAGCCGCCCTCATACTTGTCCGAGAATGCTACCTTTTGCTCGCGCTCCGGGGTAATCGCCATGGAGGAGACAATGGTGTCGTACTTCTTCGCCATCAGCCCGGGAATGATGCCGTCCCAGTCCTGCTTGATCAGCTTGCACTGGACTTTCATCTCCGCGCATAGGGCGTTGGAGATGTCGACATCGAAGCCACCGAGGCTGCCGTCCGGATTGACGAAATTGTACGGAGGGTAGGCTCCCTCAATGGCAATCCGGACGATTGGGGTTTCTGCCTGGGCAAAACTGCAACTGGCGAAGATGAAAGAGCCGATGAGTATTCTTTTTATTGTGCGCATCTGGGGTGTTCCTTTGATGAGTGCTGGTAACGCCCCTCCACGTTATCTCTTCTGCGTTCAGGCTCCATACACAGCAGCCCCTAAATGGACCGCACCTGTATCAGCTGAAAAACCTGTACAGGGGGCGACGAAAAATCGGGGCGCGCGACCGCCCTGCACAGGCAGGTAGACCCAGTGATTGACAAAAGACCGATCCTCCCCTGACGACTGCACCGGCAACTTCCTTTCCAAGGCCAGCGCTCCTAAAATGGCGGCCATTGCCCCTCAGCCAGCGGATACCTCCCCCAGCCAATGGAACTTGCTCGTAAAACCTCACTCATCGGTCAGCTGGTAGAGCACTTTTCCCAGCGCATCGAACACGGCCAACTGGCCCAGAGCACTCGCCTGCCGTCTATCCGTGCCGCGGCCAAGGAGTTCGATGTCAGCACCTTCACCGTGGTTCAGGCATACGACCGTCTGGTTGCTTTGGGCTATGTCGAGGCGCGCAAAGGCGATGGTTTCTTTGTCGCGCAAACCACCCTTAGCATCGAGCAGCAGCGCATCACAGCGCCGCTCAGCGATGTTTACTGGCTGCTGGATGACGCCTTTCACCCAGATGCGGATGCCCTGCAACCAGGCAGTGGCGGTCTGCCGTACACATGGCTGGATGAGCCAGGCCTGCACTTGGCGATGCGCGCCCTGGGTCGCTCCAGCGGGCTGATTACCGAGTATGGTGAATCCCGTGGCGACCATGGTTTGCGAAGCTGGATCCAGCGCTACCTGAGTGATCGCGGCGTTCCCGCGCACATAGACCATATTGTGCTCACCAACGGTGCCAGCCAGGCGCTCAATCTGGTGGTCCGCGCCCTGCTGCAACCCGGAGACTGCGTGCTGGTGGATGACCCCGGCTACATCAACCTGCTGGCCAACCTGCGCGATCACAAGGTCAAAGCCATCGGTGTACCCTGGACACCGCAGGGGCCGGATGTGGAAAAACTCGACGAGCTACTGGCGCTGCATCAACCCAAAGCATTCTTCACAAATCCCTGGCTGCAGAACCCGACCGGGGCCAGTTACAGCCCGGCCGTGGCGCATCGTGTGCTGCAACTGGCCGACACCCATGACTGCTGGATCGTTGAGGACGATGTGTCCGGTCAGTTGGTCGGCGACAATCAGGCACCGCTGGCGGCCCTGGACAATCTGCAGCGGGTTATCCACATCGGCAGCTTCTCCAAGACTCTGGCCGCCTCGCTACGCGTCGGCTTCATCACTGCGGAACCGGCGGTGGCCGAAGCCCTGCTGCATTACAAGATGACCACCGGGCTGTACAGTTCGCAACTGAGTGAACAATTAGCACTGCAGATGCTCAACGACGGCACCCAGCGCAAACGCTGCCAGAAGTTGAGCGCTCGGCTGTTCAACGCGCAATTGTCCGCGCGACAGCAATTGCAACAACTCGGCTGGCAATGCTGGGCGCCCGCCGCCCCCACTCCCTACCTGTGGATCGGCAGTAGCAAGGCCGATTTTGATCCAGTGGCTCTGACGCGTGCCGGACTCAAGCAGAACATCCTGCTATCACCCGGCTGTATCTTCCGCCCTTCCCTGCAAGCCACGCCTTGGCTGCGTTTCAACGTGGCTTTCAGCGAGAACCCATCTGTCTGGAGCTTTCTAGCCGAAGCCCATCAGAACTTGTAGTGGTCAACTAATTCCGGACACGACATTAAGTTTTTTCTTGGCCTGTGGGTCGGTTAACGACTGGGGGGCTCTCAATGTAATGACCGCTATTGGCCGAATTTTGCCAGCGCTCACCGGCAGCTGCGGGTCGATTTCTGCCTGTCACGACAGGCAGAAATCGGCCAAGAGCAGTCATTCAGCGCCATGAAAATAGCGGCCGTCCAGCATTGGCCTCGGACGCATCAGCAGCCGAACGAAGAGTGTCACCGACCGTCCTTGAGGTATGTTTTCTTCTGAGTTCGACTTGCCATGCTGGGTAGCGGTGATAAGTAGCTCAAATGGAGTGATCGCTTAACGGTTAATGTGTTGTCCCCAAGATATCGGCAACCGAGACGACGGCAAGCGATAGGCTACACTTCCTTGGCTCCGCCGCGGCACCTGAGTTGCCAAAACCCTGTCTCCTGATCAGGAGGTATCCAATGAGCAATAGCACCGAACTCACTTCCTTCACCGGCTGGGCCGCAACGGCGGCCGGCGCTCCACTGGAGCGCTATAGCTACGCTCCCGGTCCATTGGGGGACGAGGAGGTGGAAGTCGCCGTGGAGTATTGCGGCGTCTGCCACTCCGACCAGTCGCTGATCGATAACGAATGGGGCATTAGCCACTACCCCTTTATCCCCGGCCACGAGGTGGTCGGCAGTATCGTGCGAGTGGGCGCGCAGGTACGCAGTCTCGAAGTGGGACAACGGGTGGGTATTGGTTGGTACAAGGGCAGTTGCATGCATTGCTCCTCGTGTATCGGAGGCTCCCATCACCTATGCCGTACAGTCCAACCCACCATTATCGGCAGCAACGGCGGCTTCGCCGACCGCCTGCGTTCGCACTGGGCCTGGGCCCTTCCGATACCGGACGGACTCGACCCGGTCATGGCCGGGCCACTGTTCTGCGCCGGCTCGACGGTGTTCAACCCGCTTGTGGAGTTCGACGTCAAGCCTACTGACCGGGTCGGTGTGGTGGGAATCGGTGGCCTCGGTCATCTGGCACTACGCTTCCTTAACGCTTGGGGCTGCGAAGTCACGGCCTTTACCTCGTCGTTGAGCAAGCAGGACGAAGCCAGGCGCCTGGGCGCGCACAACGTAATCGCCTCAACCGACAGTAACGCGCTGAAATCCATTGCCGGCACCCTGGATTTTCTCCTGGTCACTGCCAACGCCGACCTCGACTGGCCGGCCATGCTCGCAACCCTGCGCGGCAAGGGGCGCCTGCATTTTGTTGGCATGGTGCCCGCCGCTATTCCAGTGCACGTGTCCGACCTGATTCCCCAACAAAAGAGCTTGTCCGCCTCGCCGGTCGGCTCGCCCGGTACCACGGCGACCATGCTGGAATTCTGCGTACGTCATCAGATCCTGCCGCAGGTCGAGCACTTTCCCATGAGCCGGGTCAACGAAGCCATCGATCACCTGCGCAGTGGCAAGGCGCGCTACCGTGTCGTGCTGGACGCCAGTAAATGACGGATTGGCGCGTCGGGTAACGCCGCACGCGCCTTCGTCCTCCGCGACTCGAGCACATCGGGCACGATTTTCTCAGCCATGCGAGATCAAAACGGGCTAGCCGTTGGGCGGACAATCAGTTCACTCACATCCACATCATCAGGTTGCTCAACCGCATAAGCGATAGCTCGAGCAACGGCCATGGACGGGATTGAGATCTTGCGAAACTCACGCATCTCGGCCCGCCCGCCTTCGTCTGAAATGCTCTCGGCCAACTCGGATTCCGTTACCCCCGGCGAAATGACGGTGACACGAATGTCTCCACCGACCTCCTGACGCAATCCTTCCGAAATGGCGCGCACTGCAAACTTCGTCGCGCAGTAAACAGAGGCTGTGGGGCTGACGGTGTAGGCGCCAATCGATGCGATATTGATGAACTGACCCGACTTCTGTCTCTGCATCAGAGGCAAGCCTGCCGCGATACCGTGCAGCACTCCGCGAATGTTGACGTCGATCATCTGATCCCATTCAGCGACCTTCAACGCCTCGAGCTTCGACAGCGGCATGACCCCGGCGTTATTGACGATCACATCGACCCGGCCATGCTGACTGACCGCGAGATCCACAAGCGCTTGCACATCGGATAGACGGGTGACATCAACCGCCTGAAAGCGGGCATTTCCCCCGTCGGCGTTGATCTCGTTGCAGAGCACTTCGAGGCGATCCGTACGACGTGCGCCGAGCACGACACAGGCGCCCTTGCTGGCTAAAAGACGCGCCGTCGCCTCGCCAATACCGCTGCTGGCGCCAGTGATCACAACTACTTTTTTCGAGATATTCGACATGACCATAATCCTTCACTTGAAGATGGGTGACGCGAGCATGGTGTCTCGCTACCCGTTCAGATTAGGGGTAACGGCAGGCCGCCAGTTAGCCGGATCCTTCTGACAGATTGCCTGATCCTGCCGTAGCTTTATCGTTCCCGCCGTCGTTCTGATCGCCTGGATGGCGAGCACGACACATGTTTGCAGGATCTTGCCTGCCAGCATTTCGATCGGACGCAGGTTAAGCGTCACCGACAAGGTCCGATCCACCAGCATTTGTCCTATCCTTTTATCCAAACAACAACTCTGGACACCGAAATGCCCGCCCCCGAATCCACCCTCCTCCAAAGCTGGCACCACAACGCCCAATCCTGGATCGAAGCCATCCGCACCGGCACCATCGAAAGCCGCCTCAAGGTCACCGACCAGGCAATCCTGCTGGCGGTGCTAGGCCGCCAGCCCGAGCGCGTGCTCGACCTGGGCTGCGGCGAGGGCTGGCTGTTGCGTGCGCTGGCTGAACGGGCCATCAAGGCGGTCGGTGTGGATGGCGATGCGACGCTGGTCGAGGCGGCACGGGAGGCGGGTTCTTCGCTGGTGCATTTGGCGAGCTATGAAGAGTTGGTGGAGGCGAAGGTGGACATCGGCAGCGACTACAACCTGATCTGCGCCAACTTCGCCCTGCTGCACCAGGACATCATCCCTCTCCTCGCCGCCATGAACGCCCTGCTCGCCCTTGGCGGCGCGCTGGTGATCCAGACGCTGCATCCGTGGACCGCGGCGGCGGGCGACTATCAGGATGGTTGGCGGAAAGAGACCTTCGCTGGGTTCAAGGGGCAGTGGCAACCCATGCCATGGTACTTCCGCACCTTGTCCAGTTGGCTCAATGCTCTGGACATGGCCGGTTTTCGGCTGGCCGGCCTGCAGGAGCCGCAGCACCCGCAAAATCCTGTGCCGCAGTCGTTGCTGTTGGTGGCCGAGCAGCGGAGGTGAGCCCCCACACCTGGTTTGAGTGGCGTGGCTGTTGAAAGCCCAAAGTTACAGTTCGCCAAGGGCGGCAAACGGCCCAGAAGCAGCCCCTGACGCCCGACCACTATTTCGAGGCGATTTATCCAGACAGTACCGCTTGCTCGCTGACTAAAGCCGAAATTGTCGCTGCAT
The DNA here is from genome assembly GCF_059716055.1 of Pseudomonas sp. LBUM1658. Classification (NCBI taxonomy): domain Bacteria; kingdom Pseudomonadati; phylum Pseudomonadota; class Gammaproteobacteria; order Pseudomonadales; family Pseudomonadaceae; genus Pseudomonas; species Pseudomonas sp. LBUM1658. The sequence continues at coordinate 2,587,287 of NZ_CP166798.1, read as the reverse complement.
GGCATGGGAAAGCAGATTCAGTCTGTTGCTCAGCAGCCTGGTCGCCTCTAGCGCGGTGCCCAGGAATCAGCCAACGCAGTCCTTGCCAAAGATCGCGCGAGCAATGACCAGGCGTTGCACTTCATTTGCCCCCTCGTAAATTTGGTTCAGACAATGCTCTGGACTATACGGAACTGACTAACAGACCCTGTCTGTTTGCTGTACATCCGCAATGGGTCCGAAAGCAGGCGCGTCCATGGGAGAGACCTACTTTTATACCTCAAAAAAACCTGGATGGTCTTTCTGTGACACTTCAGCGCGGCTACTCCCCGAATCGGTGAGAGGCTGTTGAGCTACTTGCGCTCTCGTTCTACATACCACTGCATGAACGCTTCGGCGCTTACCGGTCGGCAAACATGAAAACCCTGGGCGGTGTCGCAGTGATAACCGCCCAGCGCATCGAGCACGTCGGCTGTTTCTACGCCTTCGGCGATGACCGACATGCCGAGGTTGTGCCCAAGGTCGACGACGCTTCGCACGATCAGCTCGTTGGCCTGATCGCTTTGCATGGCCAGTACAAAGGACTTGTCGATCTTGAGTTCGCTGATCGGCAGGTCCTTCAACTGAGCCAGGCTGGTATAGCCGGCGCCGAAATCATCGATGGCGATATGGATGCCCATCCCGTGAAGCTGTATCAGGATGGAACGAGCAGCATGGGAGTCGAGCATGATGGCCGACTCGGTCACTTCGATCACCAGCATGTTCGGGGTCAGTTTGTGGTGCTCAAGCAGTTCGACAATCTGAAACACCAGCTTGTCGTCCAACAGGTTGCGTGCAGAAATGTTCACGGCAACCGGTATGCATATCCCGGCGTCGGCCCAGGCCCGTACCTGAGCCAGGGCGAGATTGAGCACGTAATAAGTCAGGGAGCCGATGATCCCGGTGAGCTCGGCGAAGGGGATGAACTCGTCCGGGCGCACCAGGCCGCGTACCGGGTGTTGCCAGCGCACCAGCGCCTCGACGCCGGTGACTTTTCCTGTGCTCAGGCTGACTTTTGGTTGGTATTCCAGGAACAATTCGCCGCGATCCAGACCGCGGCGCAGCTCACCGAGCATCGCAAGGCGTTCCGGTGTGCGCCGATCCGACTTCGGGTCGTAGGCGAGTATCCCCTTGCCCTGCTTCTTGGCTGCATACATGGCGATGTCGGCGCGCTGCATGAGCGTCGAAGGATCATCGCCGTGCAGGCCGGAAACCACCACACCAAAGCTGGCTTCGACATCAAGGTCGACTCCGTCGATTAAAAAAGAGGCAGTGATCGCGGTGTGCAGCCGTCGCGCTGCTTTCAAAGCCCCGTCCAGGCCCTCTACTTCGGGCAACAGAATGGCAAACTCGTCGCCTCCCAAGCGGGCGACCGTGTCGATTTCCCGTGCTTCGCTGATCAGCCGCTTGCCGATCTGGTCGAGCAGGCGGTCCCCGTAGTGGTGTCCCAGGGTGTCGTTGACTTCCTTGAATCGGTCAAGGTCGATCAGCAACAGACCTGTGCTTGACCCATGGCGGCGCCCCAGGCGCAGTGCCTGCTCGAAGCGGTCGGCCAGGAGAGTCCGGTTGGCCAGCCCGGTGAGCTTGTCATGCAGCGAAGCGTGCAAGGCGTCCTTGCGTTGACTGTCGAGTTCGATACGAGTGCGCCGCAGCACCTTGGTGAACAAACCGGCGAGGAGCAGCCCGGCGATAAAAACGATGGGAGTGGTATTGGCGTTGAAGGACTCCCGTGTGCGCAGCTTCTCCAGCGCCACGATCGACTCCTGGTGGTGATCGGCCGATGCTTGCAGGACGACTGTTTCAATCTTCTCGAACCGCGGGTCGCACTCTTCGTTGTCGATCCGGCGCACCTGCGCGTCATCTCCACGGTCGACGGCGTCGAACATCTTGTTGATGCTTTCCAGGTAGGGAGTCAGTGCCGTGCGAACATCCTCGACAACAAGGTGTTCCGCAGGCGATCCGGAACGGTGAACACGCTCGAGTGCAAGGGTCAGCTGCGCTACGACATTCTTGAAGTTACGACGTACTTCCGGGCTGGGATCCAGCCGATATTTACGCTCCAGAGACTCGGCAGCTGCCACGGCAATTGCAGCCGCTATGTAGTGGTCGGACAGAAGGCTCGAGGCGATCGCCTCCTTCCCCAGGCGTCCGGTGGTAATTGAAGACCATACCGCAAAGCCGCTGATTGCCAGCAGTACGGCGACCAGACCATAGCGTGCCCACCTGCTGGGTATTGTTTTGCTCCAGCGCATAAACCTGGGTACGGCAATCACTGGCGCAAAGACTTCAGGATGCACCGGACTTGCTGGCGGTAAATTGCTCATGCGCTACCTCAGGGAGAAGTGGCTGATTCCATTCTTATTGGCAATGTCCACCAAAAACTTGAGCATAGTCGAACTCGAAAATTAACCTTGAGTATTCGATAATGGCTGTGCAGTGTTAACGGATCTAAAAACAGCTAAGTGATATTCAAATGGACTGTAAAACAACCTGAGTCTGAATAGACTCTATCAACCCTTCCCGCACCTTCTCATGGGCAAGCCGTGGTTTCTATTGGACCTAAGCCGCAACCCGCTTCGAGCCCTGAGGACCTCAGTCAACTTGATCAAGGTTGTTGAGAAGCGCTGAACCCCGCTCCCTCAAGGCATTCAAACAGATGGGTTCGTCATAGAGTGTTCAGGCCCGATCTTTTAATTTCGATAATAATAGTCACGATTAAATAATTTGAAATCGACCAAAGTAAGTGGCCGCTAGGGGTCCAGGCTGTGTGAAAATATGTTAGAAACTCAAACTTGCGCAGTTTACTTGGGGAATCGGCTAAAAGAAGTACCCGATTGGTCCGGGGGAATTAAACCACTGCACGACCAATATTTTGTGTTCGGCGCCAATCCCCTCCTGTATCTGCGCCCTGCTACAGCTCGCTGAAAATCAGCCCGGCATTGGCGAACTGTTGGGTCGCCTTGTGGCCCAGCAGGAACAGGATCGATTCGCTGGTGAAGTTGCCGATGTACTTGCCTTGGGAAGCGATACACGCGGCGATGTGACCGAAGAGGCTCAGCTGGTTCTGGCTCAGGGCCAGATTCGACGCCAGCAACAGGTTTTCCGTGCCCACCAATGTATTGGCGTCCGCCAGCAGGCCGCGATAGCAACCTTCAAGCACGCCTCCGTCGGGTGCACCGGCCAGTTGTCGCAAACGCTCCAGCATCTCATCGCCCAGGCGCAACTCGCGCAAGCGGTTATTGCGCAGGCGTAGCTCGCCATTGCCGGGGTTGAGTCGGACGCGGCCCCGACTCAACGCCACGCCCAGGTTCTTCAGCAGATCGAGGTCCAGCGCTTCGTCGCTCTTGGCCTCGCCGTACAAGGACACGCGGCCGTTGATATAGTTGTCCGCCAGCAAGGTGTCGGCATCGGCATCAGCCAGGGCCAAGGCGAAGCCGGTGCGGTTAAGCAGCAGCTCAGTGCGCAACCGATCCAGCGAGAGTGCGAGCCGGCGTTGGTTCGCCCCCGTCTGGATTTCCCTGCGCAGTGCCGACAATGCCAACAGTTCATGGGTGTTGAGGACCAACTGAAGGCGGTCCACCTGTTGCCCGAAAGCCTTGCGCTGAGCCGCGCTGTATGCTGCCAGGACGTCGAGCACCTTGCTCGGGATCGCCGCAAAAAGCTCGCCCTCGTCGGTATTCAACGCATTCTCCAGGGGGACGAGCAAGGGTATGGCATCCAGCAGATCCCGGGCGTGTTGCGGCCCACTCGACGAGTAGGCATTGATCAGGCAAGCGCTCAGGTCGATGCGCTGAGCGTCTGCGATCTGTACCAGGCTGATGCCGGGTACCGTCAGCCCCGACAGGCGCATCCGCTGCAAGCGCATTTGCTGACAGCCTTGAAAACGCAAGCTCAGGTTGTCGCCTGGCGCGATGATGTCGAAATCCTGAAACGTCAGAGAAGCGAAATCGAAAAAATTGAATTCCTGATTGCGCAGCACCAGCCGGCTGGCGGGGCCGCTGCCGTGGATGAAGAGATGGGTGCCATCCGGCGCGACCAGGTCGATGCTGTCGGCCAGGCGGTGTTCGCCGGGGAGCAGGCACAGGCAGATGTCGCGTTTGTCCTGTTCGAGCAACACTTTGAGCGCGACGTCGAGGTTCTCGAACTCGCCGCCGACACCGACACTGGAGCAGCAGCCACCGCTGTGGGATTTTTGACAGAGCGCGTCGAGGGCGTCCTGTACGGTATGAATGCCCTGGGCGGCCATGTCGGCACACTTCGCCGGGTCATAGGCGACCTGTGCCGCCACAGACAGGCTGGCGGAGAAATGCAGGACGTTGTATTTGCCGGTCGCTGCCTGGCCGGCTTCGAGCAATTGCGCCGTGCAGGTCTGATTCAGCACGCTGGGTGCCAGGCTCCAGGCAGCGCTGGCGATACCGTCCGCGCCGGTGGCGATGATCTGAGTGTCGGTGCCGTTGGGCAACGTGCCGTGACTGACGCTGAAGCTGACCTCGGCCCCGGCTACCGGGAACTTGCCATTGAACACCGCGACTTCCAAAGGGCTGGGCAACGGCAGGTTTTGTGGGGCCAACGGGTTGGGCATCACCTCCTGGCCGTCGCCACCGACGTAATAAAGGTTGGTCAGTTCGGTCAACGCCGGAAACAGCTGGCGACAGTCGGACAAGGTGCTCCAGACCCCGGCCTGGCAGTTGAGCAACGCCAGTCGGGTGAAGACGCGCAACACCCCCTGGGGTGCCTGGAAGGCGGGTTTGTTGGCCGCCATCGGCCACTCGATGTCCGCGGTAGCGGTACGTGCGGGAATGGTCCAGAAATCCCCGACGCGGTATGTGCCGGGGATGAATTTGATCTCGACGCCATCCTCCAGCTCAACCCAGCCGCTGTTCAGATTGGCGGCCACCGGGGCCATCTTCGCCCACCCCTCCCAGCGCCGTACGCGCGGGTTGTTCAGGTACAGCGCCTTGTCCAGGGGCCCGGTGGCGCTGGCCAGATCCAGGGTGACCAGGTTGCCTTCGGTCTTGAGCACCTGAACCAGGGTTCCGGGCCGGCCGAGCAGTTCGAAGGTGTCGTCGAAGAATTCCAGCCAGCAGCCGGCCGTGATCGCAAGATACGCATCTCGGCCAATGCTGGCGACCTCGAACTCGTCCGCCGTCGGCTCGCCCAGCCAACGGGTCACGCGGGTCACGATACTGCCGTTGTCACGCGACCATTTGTAGCGCTGGTCGGTTGAAACGCTGCCGTCGTCGTGGATCTCGACGCGATACAACTGGTTTTCCAGGCGCCGATAGCCCGCTTCCGGCGCCAGCAGGCAGGGGTCCTTGGGCGGTGTGCTGGGTTCGGCGCGGGCCGCCAGCTTGCCATCGACTGCCGTGGTCAGGGCGGTCCAGGCCGGCAGCGCGCTCAGGCAGTTGAGGTTGGCGCCGAGGTCACCGGCACGCAGTAGCTTGACTTGCCACAGCAATTGGTCGCGGGTCGCGCTGTCCGGCCCGCCGAGGGCGACTTCGCGGATCAGCGGGTCTTCCAGGGCCGTGATATGCCGCAGCCAGGCTTCGAGATAACCAAGGTAGAGCCCGTCCGGAGGGTCGATGGGCGCTGCGTTGTTGTCGTAGACCTTGATCTCGACAAGCTGCGGCGCGTTCGCCGGCGGCAGTGGCAGCAGACTGGCATTGACCGGCAGCACCGGGGAGGCATTGCCCGGCAAATGAGGCTGGCTGGTCGCGGTCACCGGGCTGGCGTTTTCGCAGAGCAAGCCTTCGACGTAGTAATGGCCGACGCCGATGCCGATGTTCTTGCCGTTGCCGGTCAGCAGAAAACCCGGGTTGGCCAAGGGTCCGCCACTATGGCCAAGGGTATCGACGGTTTCGGTCTCGATCCGGCGATTGAGAATGTCCTGCTGTTCGTTCCAGTCCGCATCCAGCTGCACCCGCCCCTGCTGCATGCGTACGGCGCGGTAGTGCTGGTCCTGCTTGTCGGTGGAGCGGGTGAGATCGGCTTTCATATTGGTATTCCTGGCCCGTTATTCGCGTTCAGTCAGTTGACGAAGATCACCCCGGCCTCCAGGCCGAAGCGCAGGTATTCGTCCAAGGCCTGACGCAGGTTGGCCTCGCGCTGTGGTTGTTGCAGCAGATTCCAGACGCCCATTTCGGCGCCGTCCTCGGCACCGGTGCGCAGTTCTTGAGCACATGAAAGGCGCAGCTGGGCGTAAGCCGGATGGCTGAAACTCACCGAGGTAAAGGCTGGCGTGACGCGTACGCGCTCGCTCTTCGCCTGAGCGGTCGGCAGCCCCTGGGTCACCAGGTCCGGCAGGCAGCGGTAACGACGTGGCGTCTGCGAGCCCGGCGGCACATAGCAGAAGCGCACGCAGCCTTCCTGGCGTCTGGCGATCTTCAGTTCGGCGCTGAACAGACTGTTGCTGGCTTCCAGCTCCCCGGCTGCGCTGGCGCCGAAGATGGTGCAACGATCGAGCTGCAGACGCGTGTCCGGCAATTCGAACGCCATGGCATCGCCGTTATCGAACACACTGTTGCGACCCTCAACCCCGGCGATGGCCTTGCTCACCCGCAACGGGCCGCACAGGCAATGGGTCAGGCGCAGCCAGAGCTGGCTGCCGGTGCCGGTGTGGCGGATACCGCCCTTGCTCGGCGTCAGGCTGCAATGGCGCAGATTCGCCTCGCCCAGCGCGCCGTGCAGGCGCAGCTGCCCGTCCAGCAGCAGCCCGGACAGGCTGAGCCGGGTGTTGAGGTTGCCGCGTAAACGCAAGTCGCCGATCAAAACCGGCCGCCGCTGGTTGGCGGCTTCAATGGCCAGGTGGGTATCTGGCAGGTCGAGATCGGGAGCCAGTTCCTGGGTCCCGTCGTCCAGCAGATAGATCAGCGTACTGGTCCCGGCATTCACCGCCGCCAGCGCGTCGGCCAGGGTCGCGTGGTCGCCCGGGACCCGCAGCCGTACCTGGAAATCCGCCGGGTCGAGCAGGCCCTGCAACGGCTCATCGTCGCGACGCACCGGGCGCCGGTCGTAGGGACCAGCGCCGACATCGCCGGGGAAGCCATAGCTGTAGGCGACCTCCACCCGGCTCACAGTCGTGCCGGCCGGCAAGGCGATACGTCCGAGGACGGGGTCGAAGCCCACCAGAAACTGGCTGGCAGCACCGGGAAAGGTCTGGTCCGGCTGGCCGGCCTTGCTCGATTTCACCGTCACGCTGGTCGGTGGTCGCCGCCATTCCTGCGGAACCACACCGGGCAAGGGCGAGAGATTGCACACCAGCAGATGCTCCGGCGGCACTTCTACATCGTCCAGCCAGATCCGCAGCACCGGGCCACTCTCTTCCTGCCGATCGAGGGGAAAGTACACCGGGTCGGGTGCCTCGCCATCGGTCAGGGCCTGACGCAGCGCCGTCAGTTCGTCGTGCAGCAGGCGCCGCGAGAGCGGCTCCGGCACGTTTTCCGGTTGCGCCAGGTGAGTGATTTCCTGCTCGGTGCGCGGCCGGTTGAACAGCAGGCCCTCGCCCCGCAGCAGCGGCTCGGCGACGTCGCGTCCCAGGGCATCGAAACTGTAGAAACCCTCCAGGCTGGTCATGGCCCGGGCCGTGGCGCGTTGCAGCGCATAGGCCTGCAAGCGCCAGAGATAGAGACCGACGTTGGCAATGTTGTAGCGCCCGGCCGGGAGCGAACGTACCTCGACCGTATGGGCACTGCGGTCGAAGGGGCCGTCGACCCGCTCCAATTGCGCGGCATCACGCAGGTTCGGCGTGCGCACGCTGTGCGGGCGGCGGTGATCGAGGTATTGGGTGGTGCCCAGCAGTTCGAAAAATTCCACCGCCCGCGCGCGCCAGCCGGTGGTGTCGAATGCCAGTTGTTCCAGCACCGGCAGCGTACCCTTGCGACGTCGCAGGCGCAGGCTGTTGGCCACGTAGGCGCGCAGGCCGAACGCCGGGGTGCCGCTGACCGGGTACAGACCGCGCACACCCAGCAGGTCGCCGATATAAGGCACCAGCCAGTCGTCGCAGGTTTCGATAAACCAGTTGTCGTAGAGCCGGGTGATGTCCTCCTCCAGCACTGCACCCTGCTCGGCGATGACTTCCAGCAGCGCCCGCAGCGGCCCACCCATTTCGGCATCGCGCTCACGGTAGAAGGCCGGCAGCCGTGCCATCAGGAATTCGGCGTCAATGCTCATGGGCCAAGCTCCGTCAACGTGACGGCGGCCGGGTCCAGCAACAGCAGCTGTGCCGCCAGTATCTGCTGGCTCTGCCACCGGGCACCGCGGGCGCGCAGTCGGCCATCCGGCCCCGCCACACGGCTGCTGGACAGGCCGTCGTCGGACTGCAGGCTATCCAGATCCACCCGCTCCACGCCCGGTACCCGCTGCATCACCGCCAGTACTTCGCTGCCGCTGACGGGTTGCCCGTAGGACCGTGCCGCAAACCCGAAAGCCTGCTCCAGGGCGCTGCGCACGGCGCTCAGGACCGCCGCGCTCTGATAGTCCGGGTTGATCCGGACCTTGGCCGTCACACCGAAACGCAGCACCGCACCGGGCGCCAGCTTGAGCGGCTGATGGGCCGGGCGCACCGCGTCGATGGCTGCTGCCAGGTTGCGGTAGAGCGCCGAGCCGGGATCGATGCTGACGCCCCCCACCCCGCTGACTGTGAGGTGGACCAGCCGCCGCTCGCCATCCCACAACCACACCGCCTGGGCCTTGCCGACGCCGACGAAGGCTGCGGCGAAGTCTTCGAAATCCCGCAGCGAAACGATGCGGTCCAGGGTCCGTACGCTCAGCGGTGCGCTCTGCCGAGCCCTGTCGCGGTCTTCCGGGTCGACCCCGCCAGCCGCGGGTACCGGGTTGATCACATCCTTGACCCCCAGCGGACGGGACAGCAGCAGGCTGATCCGCCCACTGCCGAGGTTGCCGGCCGCACCGATGCCGACGCGATAGGACGCCTGCACATTCATCTGCCCCGTGGGCAGGCGGCTGCCGTGCACGCCGTCACCGAATTGCACGGTGACCCGGCCATCATCGCCCCGGCGCAACAGATAGGCACGGTCTTGTGCGCCAAGCTCACCCAGGTGTGGCGCCTCGCGCCAGCGCACACCTTCGACACGCACTTGCAGCGTGCTCTGGATGCCCGACGGGGTCGGTGAGGAAATATAGGTCAGTGGTTTCTGCAGCAGCAGGAAGCGCTGGAAGGCCTGGCTGGCGTCCCCGCTACCGAGGATTTGCGGCTGGATCTGCATCTGCTTGCTGTCGCCGTGACTGGCCGGCGCCACATTGGCGTTGATCCGCACACTCAGCGGCAAATAGGCCTGTTGCAGATCGCTCTCAAGCTCCAGGCGCGAGCGTGGGCCACTGCTGTCATTGCGTTTCAGGCGCAGCACTTCGCTGGCGAAACCCAACAGCACTTCATGGCGTGCGCCATCGGTAAAACACAGGCTGGCGAGCCGGCCGTCCCTGGCGATTTCCACCGCCACCAGCGGGTCATTGGCCAATAGGCGCTGGCGCGCCGGCGCATTTTGCGCCACGTCCGGCAAGGTGTGGCCGCTGACCGACAGCCAGCGACCCGCTTCCAGCTCCGGTTGCAAATCATCCAGCGTCAGCACATGACCGCCGAGCAACCCCGACCGGGGCCGGGTCGCCCACGGCAGCTCGATGGATTCGCCGTAGGCCGTGGTCTCGCGCAGACGTTCATTGAACAGCTCGCGCAGCTGTTCGCCACGCAGGCTCAGGCGTGTGGTCTTGCTGCTGAGGGTGAAGGCGGCGCGGGCATCCTCGCGGCTGTCGAGAATCTGGTACAGCTCTTGATAATCGGGCAGCGCCAACACCAGCCAACTGCCCGTGACCAGCCGCGGATAGCTGGCATCCAGGTGCACGCTGTGTACGTCTCGGGGGTAGAGTCGACTCTGGGGGATGATCTGTTTGGCAATGCCCGGGCCCTGCCAGCGCAACTGGATCACGGCTGCGCCGCCGTTTTCGAAGTATTCCAGGCGCAGGTCGAGCTTTTGCCCGGCCTTGAGTTCGCGCAGGGTCGCGCTGAATTCAGTGGCGCCTTGCACCTGCCATTGATTGATCAGCAACTGGCCGCCAAGCCACAGCCGCACGCCATCGTCGGCGGTGACGAAAAAGCTGTAGGTGCCGCTCTCGGGTATTTGCAGCCAGCCGCTCCAGCGCACCGAGAAGGTATCGACGGTCAACGTCGGGTCGGGGCTGGCGCTGCCCCAGTCGAAATCCAGCGTGGCGTCGGTACGGCTGAGCTTGCGCGTCTTGAGGTCGATGCCTTCGAAATACTCGCCATACAGACCGCTGCCAGTGGCCTGACGGGTCGGCGGATCGGAAACATCGGCCAGGGTGAAGCCCGGCCACTGGCCATGCAGGCTGATGTTCGCCTGATTCTCGTCGTCCAGGCCCAGGTAGCTTGCCCGCAAACTGCGCGGCATTGCCCGCCAGTCCGGCGCCGCCTGGCCGAACAGCGCGGCCTTGGTTCGCAGGGCAAAACAGCGTGGATTGGCCTTGGCCGGCTCGACGTGGGGCACTACCTCACCCAGTGGCCGGTCAAGCGTCACGACCGTGTAGCCGGCCAGTGGGTCGGCGCTCGGCTCCAGCGGCGCAATCACTTGCAGGCGTGCGACGCGGCGCAGGTCCCAGTTTTCGCTGCCGGGATTTTTCAGGCGTTCGTCGCCGACGATCAGCAGCGGGTCGCCCGCTTGCAAGCGGGTGTTCTGCCCCTTCAAATACAGGGTGCGTGCGCCCCAGTAGGGCGGCACTTCTTCCTGGGCCTGCAGGCGCAAGGCATTCCAGGCGGCGCGCGCGTACAACGGCTCGAGCGTTTCGAAAACCTGGGCCTGTTCGTCCTGCTCGGGAATGCTCTGGCTCTTGTTGCCGGCGTCGATCCGCGCGGTCAAGGGCGCGCCCGGCGCGGTCTCCAGGGAAAAAGCCAGGAAAGTCGAGGTCGCCACGCCGGGGTGCAGCTCGTAGCCGATGGAGCGCCCCAGTTCCAATACCGAACGCCGTTCCGTGGCGGTGCGCAGGAAGCCCTCGTTGACGATGCGTTCCTGATAAAAACTCAGCACATCGAGGACTCCGGCCCAGGCATCGAGTAACGCCAGCGCCGGATCGTCGGCATCGCGGGTGCTCAGCCCGAGCAGCTGCGGCTGGCCGGACAGGCGCGCCAGCTGGCTCTCGCGAAAGCGCCCATGGGTGCCGACCCGATAGTGCAACGTCGTCTGCCCTGGGGGGTTCAGTTCGTCGACCGGCGTCAGCACCTTGATCCCGGCGCAGCAGCCGCATTGTTCGCCATTACTCATAAGCCACCTTGCATAGTCAGCAGCAGCCGGCCGTTTTCAGGGAAATTCGGATCGTTATCCAGGCGCAACACTTCCAGCGGCGCGGCACTGATCAAGCCCTGCTCTATTTCCTGATTTGGGGTTTTGCCCCAGCGCTGGAACACCTTGACCTGGAGCGAGGCCACGCCGGTCACCGAATGCGCCGCCTCCATCAGGGCGGAGAGTGCCAGGCCCTGACCGAAGCTGAAGTGATCGGGATGAAAGAAGCCGGGACGTCCTTGCCCGTCTTCACCACTGCTCAGGCGCTTGAGCAGGCCGAGCTTGACCGTCGCGGCAAAGTGGCCCGGCAACACGCAGACGTTCAGCTGAATATCCAGCGGGGCATAGATCGGTTCGCTGAGGTCCAGGTCATACCCGGCCAGCCGGTAGCGTTCCAGGTGGCGCAGCATTTCCTCGCGAAACGACGCATCCAGCGGCTTGCCGCCCTTGCGGTCGAGGCTGATGAACAGGGTGTACCAGCTGCCGGTCCAGCGCAGCCGGGCGGCGGCCCGTTGCACGTGCGGGTGACGCTCGGCGACCCGGGCATAATCGGCTTCGGTGACCGCCCGTTCCTGGGTGCGGAAAGCCTGCGGGGCAAACAGCTTGATCGCATCAAAGCTCTCCGGTTCCGCGCCGCCGCGTGCCGGCAACGGGTTGCGCAGCGTTTCGATAAAGTCCTTGATCAGAGGGTCTGCACAGACCACCTGGGTGATGCTCTCGGCGCCGACATTGCCGACGCTGCCACCGCCTTGGCGGTAGCTGGCCAACAGGCGGGTGTGAGGTTGCGGTTGCATGCCGAAGCGGTTGTCGCCAAAGCGCAGGTGGGCGCTGCCGTCGGCTTCAGTCTCCACCACGAACTCCTGGGCGAAGCGGTCACTGCCGAGCAGATCGCGACGCGGCAACCAGTGGCTGGCCCCGGGTTTGGGCTGGTCGCCATACTGTCCGGGATCGTCTTCGCGCAACAGCATGCCGGCCGGACGGGCTTGCCGGGGATCTTGATACAAGGTGCCGCTGGCGGAGCGCGTCGGGTCGTGCTCATAGGGTTGGGCATAGACGATGCCAGGCTCGCGCAGGCGTGGGCGGTAGTGACCGGCAGTCGGCACTGCGTCCGGCAGCAACGACTCATCGTCGCGGGTCAGGCCGTGGTCGGCCAAGACCACATTGGCGCAGGCCCGGGCGATCCTGAAGGTCTCGCTGACTCCGGACTGCTGGATCCGTGTGCTGATGCACAAAGGGAACGGCAGCGCATCCTCGGCGTGCCAGCGGATCAGCTGCAACGGCGTGTCGGTCAGCGCGTCGTACCCGGGCTTAACCTCGATCAGGCGCACCGCATGCCGGTGGGAGCGGTCGGCATCCGGCGCACGGCCGGTGCCGGGGCTCAGCACTTCTTCGAGGATCAGCAGCATGCCCGCCTGCAAGCTCAGCGGCGGATCGTCAATCAGGGCTGCCTCCTGCGCGCCTTTGCCCAGACAGAAGTCCGGCTCGCCCCAATGATGGATATCAATGCGGTTATGGGCGGACTGCAAGGGCAGCGCGTGCATCGTTTCGAAGACTTGGGTGGCACCGTCAGGCAAAGTTTGCAGCGCGGCTTGCGGCAATACCGTCCCGGGCTCGGCAGTGCGGGTCAACAGTCGCGTACCCGCGGCCAACACCTGGCCGTCGGCCTGGGCAGTGACGCTCAGGCTGACGAAGACCCGGCTGTTGCAGCCGTCGTGGATCGGGTAATCCAGCAGCCGCGCATGCCGGCGCAGGGAGACGCGGCGGCGGGCGGTGCCCAGATACGCCTCGGTGGCGACTGCATCCTGGTAATAACTGAGCTGGTCGCCGATATGCGCCAGCATTTCCACCAGGGCCACGGAAAAATCCGCCGGGTTGCGCTCGTGAAAGCCAGGAATCAACTGCCCCATCCGGTCCAGCATCAACCGGCGAAAGCTGCCGTAATCCTTGGCCAGGTAATCCAGCAGCGGCTCGGCCGGCACCTGCGGCGGGCACAGTTGCTCGTCGGCACAATCGAATTCGGACGGGCACTGCGCCTTGAAACTGAAGCGGATGCTCGACAGGCAAGGGTCGAAGCCCGGCGGCGGGTCCTCGGGCGCCGAGGGATTGATCAAGACAAAGCGGTACCAGGAGAAATCCCCGGCCTGGTCCACGGTAATCTCGAGCTGATTGCCGTTGATGCTCAGGCTCTCGATGCGCACAGCCGTGATGCGCACGCCACCCTCGATCCGGCAATGGGCCGCGGTGATGCCGGCCAACGGATTGACGAACACCACGCGCAACTTGCGCTGATCCAGGGACACCACTTCCAGGTAGTCGATACCATTGAGGCTCGGCGGCTCAAGGTCACGCAGCAATTGCAGGCGATGACGGTTGTCGGACAAAAACTGCCGTTTCATGGCGCAAGCCCCCGGCTAAAGGTCGCCAGTTGCCGCTGGCGATCCCGGCGCATGACGTACTGCACCGTCACGCCGAGGCGCGCATCGAGGTTCTCGACCGTCACCGCCTCGACCTCGATCAGCTCCCCCAGCCACTGTTGCAGCGAACCTTGCACGGTCATCTGCACGGCGGCAGCGAGGGCGTCGCTGTTGGGCGCGAACACCAATTGCAGCAGGCCACAGCCGAAGTCCGGACGGTTCACCCGCTCGCCCGGCACGGTGAACAGCACCTGCTCGATCATGTCCCGCACCTGCAGATCGGCGTAGACCTCGGCACTGCGCCCGCGCGAGTCGATGCTGAAGGGAAAGTCCAAGGCCATATCAGACTCCCGAGACCCGTAGCTGAGTGACGACGACCAGCATCGGCGTGCCGGTGGGGACGCAAATCGAGCTGCTCGATTGCAGCAGCACCGGCAGCCCACCGGCGAACACCCGGGTTGCGCCGACCAGCCATTGGCCGGTCACGCAGGGGCCGTTGCCGGCGGGTGGCGGCGGCATGCCGCAGCCGGCGATCACATAGGGCGCGGCCAGGGTCGTCACGGGCTGGCCGGAGAGTGTCACCCGCGCAAAAGGCGCGGTCGGCGTCGCCTGCCCGCCGTGGCTGCACATCACCGTGGCGCCCAGATGCAAAAGAAAACCGGGCATCAGCGGTCCTCCCCTGTCAGGGCCGGGTTCGGCTGTGGGCCAAGCTGCCGATTACGTGAAATATTCATTTCAAATCACCGTCAATGCGCCTTGATTGATGTTCACCGCCGGGCCGTTGAGCATGATCGTCGCGCCCTGGCCATTGCTGATGGTGATCCCGATTTCGTTGATCGAAATCATCGCCCCGGTCAGGGTCTTGAGCAGGATGCCGCCCGTGGGCCCCGGCAGGTCGGAGATCGTCAGGCCGTTCTGGTTGCCAGTCTGCAGCACAATGCTTGGCGACACCGGCAGCCCCGCCAGCGCCAGGGCTGGCACCTCCGCCGCGCTGCCCCAGAAGCCGCCGACCCAGATCGGGTAATCCTGGTTGCCCTGCTCGAACTCGACCCAGACCCCGGCGCCGATCTGCGGCAGCACGAACATCCCGCTCTGCTGGCCGGCGAATGGCACGCAGGGCATGGCCCAGCTGGAAATGCCGAGCCCCAGCACATCCGGCACCTGGACCTGGACGCGGGCCATCTGCATCGGATCGATATTGTTCAACACCACACCGCGGAACTTGCCGTAGAACTTGCCTTGCTCAGCGTTCATACCGGTACCCTCGGCAACGTCGAGATCAGGCCGTTGCGGGTCAGCGTGAAGTTCTGCTTGAACTCGCCCGGCTTGAAATTGCTGGTCACGCTTTTCACGTAATACAAACCGTCGAAGGCGCTGCCCGCGCCGCGCACGCCGACCAACTGGCGCGCCTTCAACACCGAGCCGTAACGCAGTACATCGACCGAACCGGTGGCGGTCACCACATCCGCCGAGCCCGCCGCCTCTGCCAAGCCCTTGGACAAGGCCGCCATCGGCGAGAGCTTGGCGGTGTCCTTGAGCAGATGGATCGACTTGGGAATCGGCGGCAGCGCGCCCAGCGGCGGGTTGAGCAGACTGATGTCGGGGATCGGCAATGGAATCGGGAACTTGGTCAGCGGATTCTGGATAAACACGATGGGCAGGCTGGCCTTGGTGTTGTCCACGCTGAATGACAGCGCCTCGACATTGCTGTGGGCATCCATGCCCAGGTTCAGCGCCGGTTGCGGTATCCCGAGCTTGATCTCCGGGCCCCAGTAGGCGGTATTCATCCCCGGCAGCGGCCCGGGTTCAACGTAGAACACGTAACCGGCATCCTTGGCCAGCTTCTGCACATAGGCCAGGTCGGTGCCGTCATGGGTGGGGATTTTTTCCACCGGGATCGGCACATCGCTGAAGATTTGCGGGATCACCAGCGGCACCATGCCAAAGATCGCGTACTTGGCGACGATCAGCGCCACCCGCGCCTCGGCCGACATGGCCGGATAGGGAATGCCGTTGAATTCCTGCTGGTCCATGGCCACTGACAGGTCCTCCCCGGTGATGGTCAGCGTGCTCTGCCCCGGGTCGTTGGAGCCACTGACTTCCTGGCGGGTGATCAGACCGTCCATCAACACCATCGGCAGGCTGTTGAGGGTGATCACGATCAGTACCCGCAGCCAGGGCACTCGCCCGCCCGTGAGCAACAACAGGGTGTGCAGTGGCGAGTTATTTTGCAGGGCGAAGCTGATCTGGAAGCCACTGCGCGCGCCCGCCGCCGACGTCACCTGGATGCTCTGCAAGGCATCGATCAGCGGCTTGGGCACCGGCAACGGGATCGCCGGGCCGACCAGCAACGAAACATGCATGCCTTTAAGCATCGCCCGGCCCCTGCATGCCTTCGGGCAAAGTCAGGCGGATGTGCCGGCCCAACTCTTCCAGCTCCAGCGGGTGGAGGCTGCCATTGGCATCCGGCAGCCGCCAGAACTGTTCTGGATCGCCAAGCACCGCAGCAGCCATGCGATCGATACGGTCGCCCTCCATCACGGTGTAGATCTGCAAAGTGACAAAGCTTGCCGGGTCGGGTACGAAGCGCCGCCGCAGATAGACCAGGCGTCGACCATCGGCCTGGACCAGCTCGGCGGTTTCGGTCGGGTAGTAACGGCTGTTGGGTGGGAAGCGGTCGCTCATCGTGGTTGTCCTTCAGTTCTGCAGCTAGCTGTTGATTTAGAAAAGCGCGCTCAGCCCCAGGCTGGCCAGGGTCGCGCTGCTGGCCTTGCGCGCCAGGCGTTCACGACTCTGGTGGTAAACCATGTAGAGGTGCCCGCCTTTGTCGCCGAAGCCCAGGTCATTGATGTTGAGCACGCGCATGCCGAGGGTGATGCGCGCGCGAATCGGATTGAGGTTGACGTCGAACGCTTCCTCGACGATGGAAAAATCGGTGATGCGCACCGGCACCACGCGTTCCTTGCTCCACACGAACAAGGGCAGCGGCGCTTGCACCGGAACGATTTCCAGGGTGCCGGCGCTCGCCATCTGGTTGTTGCGGATCAAGGCGTTGCTGTCCGGGTAGACGATGGTTTCGAGTGCCGCGAGTTGCGGGTGGATACCGACCTCGATCGCACCAGGGTGCTGGTCGGAGAACTCCAGCTGGTCGGTGGCATCGATCTCGGCGTCGAGTTTGATTGTCTCCACCGGCGGCCCCTTCAACCGTAGCGGTTCGCTGATCGCCGCACTGCCGCCGGTGCTCTGCGGTTGCAGGCTGCGGGTCAGCAGGTCGGGGTTGTATTGCAGCGCGATCACCCGCAGCACGGCACCGCTGGCCGGGTCGATGAGGATCAGGCCGCCCTTGAGCACTTTCGGCGAATTGGAAAAACCGGTCATACCTCGTGCTCCTCATTCTTGGCGTTGCCGAACAGGTTGGAGAGCATCTTCGAAGGATCGAGATTGAGCTGCGCGGGTTCGGGTTTGATGTCGGAGAGCCTGGGCATGCGAAAGCCGTCGATGCTGTCGTAGTGCAGCGGCAGGCGCACGCCGAGTTTCAGGTCGGTGTCGAATTTGCCATCGAGCAGTTTCCAGGTCTTTTCGGTACGTATCTTGAACCGCCAGACCCCGGCTTCGGCATAGACCCTGGCCTTCAGCGCCGCGTCCAGCACCACGGCGCCGCCGATATAGGCCTTGGCATCGACGCTGAATTTGTCCTTGCTGTAGGCGATCTCGCCGTCCAGTTCAGCCTTGCCTTCAAGACCGACCGAGGCCTCGACGCTGAGGCCGCCACCGACCTCGGCGAGGTACAGATCAATGACCACATCAGCGCCGACTTTGCCGCTGATCCCCCCTCCCGCCGGGATGCGGGCGATGGCCTTGAGGTTGAAACTGAAGTCCGGGTCGGCTTCGAACGGGCTGAACCTGACCGTGGCCTTGATCCCGGTGAGCACCCCGGGGCCGACATAGTAGTAATACCCCAGACTGCCCCAGAGCTTGACCTTGAGCCCGATCGGGCCGATGGAGGCGCCAGGAATCGGAATGCTGCCCGAGGCCGAGAAAATCGGTTGATTTTCCTGTTTCTCCGGGAAGCGCTTGAACAGGGTGACGTCGGGAAAGCTCAACTCGCCGTCGAAGGTGATCTTTTGCTGTTCGTCCACCGTGATGCCGGCCGTGGCCACCATGTCCTTCTTGATTTCGTAGGACAGCCTGCCCTTGCCGGTGATTTTTCCGTTGGGCAGCAACTCGACGACGATATTGCCCTTGGCCCGGCCCTTGTCGATCTTGATATCGCCCTTGCCGTAGACCTTCTCGTTGCCGGCCTTGTTCTCGTAGGTGGCATCCACGATCCCGTCGAGGCCCGAGAAGGCGAATCCGGCCTGGCCCTTGGCGATGAACAGTTCACCGTCATACCAGAGACTGGCCTGGATCGGCTTGAGGTAGGGGTTCTTGACCTTGATCTTGCCGTGTCCCTGGAACACCCACTTGCTGCGGGTGTAATTGAGCTCCAGCGAGGCCTCGTTGCCACCCGGCAGCTCCAGGTTGACCTTGCCGCTGGCGTCGATCTTGCCGGCCTTGAGGAACACATCGACAGCGCCGCTTTTGACATAGGGGATCTTGCCGGCCATTTGCCCCGACTCGATATGCGCCCCGCCACTCCACGCACCGGCCTGGTACTTGATCTCGCCCTTGGCTTCATCGACCCCGGGCAAGTAGACGAAAAGGACTCCAGTCAGCACCAGACCATTCTCGTCGGCACTGACCTCGACTTTGCTCGCGGCGATTTTCTTCGTGGTGCCGAACTCGAACGCCACGCTGCCGACCGGCTTCAGTTTGGGCGCCAGGTCGATGGCCAGGGAGGCTTCGGTGATTTTCACCCCGGCAAACGGTGGCTTCAGCTTGTTCTTGTCCAGCGGCGCCTTGAGCCGGAAATACTCCGGAGAGAAGGCCACCTCGAGCCGTTGCAGCAAGGGCACTTTGGTGGGCGTGATGTAGCCCTCGCCGGCGACCCCGCCGGGCACCAGATCCAGTTTGGTGAAACGCCCGGGGCTCAGGTAGTCGTAAGTGAACGCGATACCGGCGTTTTTCTTCGCTGCCTCGGAGAGAGTCAGGCTGCCGTCCTCGGCGACATCCAGCACCACTCCCGTGCCCTTGGCCGGCAGGGTGATGGGCAGGCGCGTCCGGTCGCGGGTGTCGATCACCGCGTTGATGCTGTCTTTGCCCTTGCCGACCCGGCGCAGGGTCATCAACAACAGCCCGGGAAGGATTTCCGCGCCCGCGACGTTTTCCGGGATACCGGACTCGAAGATCGGTGGCGTCTTGCTCTTTTCACTGACCCTTAGCACCCGCGTGCTGCCGCCGGCCAAGACCGGGTAGTCGATCAGGATTTCCGTGGACTTGTCGGCACGCCCGTCCTTGCCGGGCTTGCCGAGCTTCCTGGCGGTTTCGCAGCAGGGCCCGCACTTGCCTGTGCTCTTCATTTTGGAATCGGCAAACACCAGGCGGATCTGCGCCGGCGGCTCCTCGCCACCCTCCTCGATTTTTTCCGCGATGGCTTGTGCCAGACCGAACACCTGTTGCTTGATCAGGCTGCCGCTCATACCGTTGTCCGTGCGGTCGAGCACCTGAATATTTTCCTGGGTGTTATCGCCTCCCACCTGCAATTCGATGACGTGATCCATCTCGCAGGTGCCACCGCCGACCTTGGGAAACTCGGCATCGCCACCGGCCTTTTGCCAGGCGGTGTTCAGCGCATCGCCCATCTTCCAGCCGCGCAGGTTGACCCAGCGCGAGCGCAACTCGTCGGAACTGACGCGCATTTGCCACAGGCCCGCTTCCTGGGCCTTGGCCCCCTGCAACGTGATGATTGCACGCAGGGCCTTGGCCTTGGCCTTGCTTTGCCAGTCCTTGAGCACCGGCCCCTTGACCTCATGCAACTCAAGAAAATCGACGTCGAACGAGGCCAGCTCCTTGT
Source organism: Pseudomonas sp. LBUM1658 (assembly GCF_059716055.1). Classification (NCBI taxonomy): domain Bacteria; kingdom Pseudomonadati; phylum Pseudomonadota; class Gammaproteobacteria; order Pseudomonadales; family Pseudomonadaceae; genus Pseudomonas; species Pseudomonas sp. LBUM1658. The sequence continues at coordinate 2,567,596 of NZ_CP166798.1, read as the reverse complement.
CCTTGCCCTTCACTTTGGCGGTGGTTTTCTTCTCCGGCGTGACCTTGTGCCCGGTGGTCATTTCCAGGTCCCTGTAACGGCTCTCCACCTCATAGTCTTGCGACTTGCCCTTGCGCGACAGGCGCGGCCCGCTCTGGCTGAGCACGCCGCTGGCCAGCGGCTGGCCGCGCATCACGCTGTCGGCGGCGAAGTCGGCCTCGCGCTCCAGCTGCTGGTAGTGGGGGCCCTGATCGGCCAGGTTGCTGATACCGGAGCGTTGCAGGCCTTGTTGCTGCACGGTGTGGGCCAGTTCGTGGGCCAACAGGTGTCGGCCGCTGTCGCTGTCGGGCTGGTATTGACCGTCGCCGAACACAATGTCCTGGCCGACCGTGAAGGCATGCGCATCCACCTCCTGGGCGCTGGCCCCGGCGGCGCTGTCGTCGTGTATGCGAACAGCGCCGAAGTCGCTGCCGAAACGGCTCTCCATGAAATCACGGGTGTCCGCGCCCAACGGTCGACCGGGACGTGCCAGGGTCTCGCTGACCGAGGCCGGCACGCCCTGCCCGCTCTCGGCACCATTGCTTTTGCGTTGCAGGTTCTGCGCGCGGCCGGCGGCGCAGCTTTCGCACTCGCCGCTGCTACCGGCTCCCGCGCCACAGGCGCACCTGCGCTGTAACAGCAGACCGCGCACGGCGGTCTTCGGCGGCGAGGCGTCGCGTTCAGCACTGGGGGCGAATGCGTGTTCGGTCATTGTTCCGGCCCCTGCAGCTGTTCGGCGATCAACCGAGCCAGGCGCCGCCCGGTGCGCTCCGGGCGTTCACCGGCGGGCGTGGCGAACCGGGGAATTTGCACCTGTTCGAGCGCAAAGCCCTGCCCCGGCAGCGGTCCCTGGATCAGCAAACGTCCCAACTCGCGCTCCAGGGCGCCGGCCAGTCTCTGGCCATTGCGCAACGAATAACCGGGCAGCGCCAGGGTACCTATTGTCAGGCTGATGGTCGGGGCGGCGGGTGCCAGGGTGCGGGTCATTCCCAGTCCCCCACTTCCGCCGCCGGCAGCGGTTTCTCCAGTTTGGCGAACTCCGCTTCGGCCGCGGCGCGCAGATGCTGCATGCCGATGGCCATGTCCTTGTCCGCCGCGAGGAAGGCCGCGTTCAAGGCCAGGTTGCGGATATGCCCGCCCGACAGCGAAAGCCTCGCCAACTTGCCAATGTCCAGCGCGCTGCACGGCGCATCGAACGGAAACGCCCGCTGCCAGATGGCGCTGCGGGCCTCCACATCGGGAAACGGAAAGTGCACGATGAAACGGATGCGGCGCTGGAACGCCGGGTCGATGGCCTGCTTCAGGTTGGTGGTGAGAATCGCCAGGCCGCGGTAAGTCTCGATCCGTTGCAGCAGGTAGCTGACCTCCAGGTTCGCGTAGCGGTCATGACTGTCGCGCACCTCGCTGCGTTTACCGAACAAGGCGTCGGCCTCGTCGAACAGCAGGATCGCGCCGCTGCTTTCGGCCGCGGCGAATACCCGCGACAGGTTCTTCTCGGTCTCGCCGATGTACTTGCTGACCAGCGCCGCCAGATCGATGCGGTAAAGGTCCAGCCGCAGTTCATTGGCCAGCACTTCGGCGGCCAGGGTCTTGCCGGTGCCGCTGCCGCCGGCGAACAACGCGCTGATACCGAGGCCACGGTCGCTGCGCCGGGCAAAGCCCCAATCGCGGTAGACCCGCGTGCGCTGGCGGACCTGGGCCGCCAACGCATGCAGACTGGTCAGGGCCGCGTCCGGCAGCACCAGATCGTCCCAACCGGCACGGGCGTCCACCCGTTCGGCCAAGTGCTCCAGGCCGCGTCGGGCTTCTTCGCGACACACCTGCCAGAGGTGTTCGGCACCGCCCTGGGGCCTGGCCTTGAAGCCCTCGGCGAGACGCAGGATGGTGCTGCCGTTGAGCTGAAACTGTTCCGCCAGCAGACCGAGACCACCGTTGACGCAAGCGCCTGACTCAGCCAATTGTTGCTGCCAGAGCGTGAGCCGCGCCGACGCGTCGCTGCCCTGGACGGTGACCCGGCATTGACGGCGACGCAAGGCGGGCGCGCTGTCGCCACTGAGCAGCAACAGGCACTGCAGATGATCGAGGAACTCGCCCAGGCGTTGTGCCTGCTCCGGGTTCAGACTGTGCGGTTGCAACCAGAGCAGCACACCGTGCAACAGCGCTTCACGCTCCCACAGGTGCGCCAATTGCTCGCGCTCGGCTGGTCCGGCAGGCAGGTCATGCTCGGCCATCCGGTAAAGCTTGAGTCCCAGCTCTGTTGCCAGAGCCTGGGCGTAGCTTTCGCCGTCGCCGTCCACCAGCCGTGCGATCGGCGCCACGGCCAGGCTGGGTGCCGCCTGCCACTGGGCGGCGATCTCGAGGATGCCGGCCCTGGCCTGATGCCTGTCGATTGCGACCAATGGGGCATCCGCCAGGTTTTCCTGACGAAACCACGGCTCCAGACGCGGGTCGGGAAAGCTCAGGCCGGCGATCCGGTGCAGGATGATTTCATCCACTACCAGCCGCACTTGCAGCGCCCCGCCACTGCCGCACGGCTCGAGCAATTGCCAGCGCCGCAGCCGGCCGATCGGGGTGATCGCACTCCACTCCGGTTCCGGTAACAGACGCAGGGCCAACTCGAAACTCAACCAGGGTTGGTTCACGTCGCCGTGGGCTTGGGCCAGCAGGTCGCGAAAGCGTGGGTCGAGGTCTACGGCGGCGGCCAGCAGCAACAAATCCTGCTCGAACCGGCTCAGCCCCAACCGCTCGCTCAACAGCGCCAGGGCCGGCGGGGTTTGCAGATAAGCACCCAGAGGCGCGGGGTCGCCAGCCAACCGCGCCTTCAAATAAGCGGCGAAGGCATTCAACGCCTGGGTCAGCACGCGGCGGTTTTCGGCGAAATCGCGGCGCTGGCTCATGGCAGCACCTGCGGCGTGCTGAATTGCCCATCGGCGCCCATGACCAGCGCGCTGGTTCCGGCATCCACCTGTACCCTTGCCAGGTAGGCACCCTGGGCGACGCCCTGGTATTCGACGGTGACGGCTGCGCTCTGCTCGGCCGGCGGGAGAATGCCATTACCGTCAATCGCGCTGAAACTATAAGCCCGTGCCGGCCGATCGCCCGGCGGGTCCTTTTCGTTGAGGAGCAGGCGCACCCGCTGCCGCGGGCCCACTGGCGGAGTGCAGGTCACCTTTATGCCCCCGGAGCGGTAGGTCACGCCGTCGACCACCGAGCTGGTGGCCCCGGGCTCTACGACAAAACTCGCCTGCGGGTTGAGGATGAATACGCCAGGGTTCGATTGCACCGCCCCATGCGCTACTGGCGGTGTACCCAACCATTGCTCATGGACAACCTGCAATGTGCAGACGCCCGCCCGCAAGGATGAAGGCAGCGCCGGCAACAGGAAGCCGAACTCCAGGGTCTCGTTTTCAACTTTGCTCAGACCGGCGCTCAGGTCCAGTCCGTTGACCCACAGTTGCACAGCCTGGGCCTTTAGGTTGGCGCCGCTGACCCGCACGCTGCCGTCCGGCAGAATCGGCATGGCCGCACCGGCCACCGATTCGACCCGGTCCACCCGTGGCGTACGCAACGGCACCACATAGAGGTTGCGTGCCAGTACCGGCAGCGGCGTGCGCTGGCTCCTGGCCGTCGATTGCAGCAGCACGCTGATCAGGTACGCTGCGCTGGGCCGCGCCGGCACCTGGATCGCGGACCAGATGCGCGAGAGTTCGTCGGTGCTGTGGTTGAGCGGCGTGATCCGCAGTTGCTCCAGCTGCTCGGCCAGCCCGGCGCGCTCCAGGGCCTTGGGCACATTGGGTTTGTTCGGCGCCGGTTTGAGCGCCGCGCGGATGGCATCGCGGCCCATTCCCGGCGTGTCGTGAAGGATCTGCATGGCGGCGCCGAGCAGGATCTCGGCGTGGAAGTCAGCGTCGCCATAGGCGGTGATGAGAACGTGCAAGTCCAGTGCAAGGGGTGGATTGCCGATGCGCTCACCCAAGGTATCGCGGCTCGGCAGGCCGACGTTGGCCCAGCCGGGATTGCGCGTCTGGTTGTAGAGAAAGAGGTTCAGTTGGTTGCCGCCGTCGGGATCTATGCGGTCCGGGCCGACACAAGTGACGCTCGGCGCCCCGCCCAGCACATCGCTGATTTTCATGTCAGCCAGACCGCTTTCGAGCAGTTGCTGGAGCGTCGCGAGCGCGGCGGCCAACCCGAGTGGCGAACTCATGATCGCGGCCCTGCACCGGCGTTACGCTCGCTCAGGTAGTCATCCAGAGACTTGGCCGGCAGGCGCCGGGGCGGCTCTTCCCGACGCGCTGCGGGCGCGGCCTCGTGCGGGAGAATTTCGATCCGGCCGATAGTGATTTCGACCCGTGGCGCGGTGGCTTGCCCATCGACCTGTGGCGGGCGCGGTTCCTGCCGGGCATGCAGTGGCTGGGATGCCGCGTTGGCGTTGGGCGCTTGCTCATGCAAACGCTCGACACGGCGCTCGATCAGTTCCCGACTCAGTTCGTGGCGCTCGATGCGTTGTTCACTGTGGGAGCGCTCGATCAACCGGGTTTCCAGGCCCAGGGGTGACTGCGCTTGCGCGGTATCGACAACCGGCGACACCGGCAGCGCAATCCGCGATAAACCGGCGTCCTTCGGCGCTGCAAACACTGGCGAAACCACGCTCTGCGGCGGTCCAGGCGTGGGTGGCGGGATGGTCGCCGCCGGCGGCGTTGGCTGCAGCAGCGAGGCCACCCGGCGCAACACCGGCGTAACGGGCGGCATCGGCGTGGACGGCTCGGGGCTCGGCTGCACCAGCACGGGTTGCGGGACAGTCGAGGTGGGCGGTTCGCGGGTGGATGCCGGCGGCGATGGCGGCGCCGGCTCGACATCGCGCGGCACAATAGCGTCGGTTTCAAAGCGCGAGCCGATTCGCGGCCGAATCGCCGGCGGCTGCAGGGCGCGCCGGGCCAGGGCCAAGAGCAAATCACTCATGACCGCACACGTTGCAGATAGCGGGCGCGACGCTGCGGGCTCAAGGCGAGAATCTGCGCCTCGCTCCAGCCGTAGGCCGCCGCCAGCAGATGCACTTGATCGAGTGTCCGGTGCGCCCAATGATTGAGGCTTTCCAGCAGATAGCTGCCGATATCGAAGGCCTCGCTCCAGCGTTCCTCGCACGCCGGGCAGCGCATGTCTAACTCAACCAGCGCTTGTGGATCGGCTTGGATCATGGCCTCGCTCAATGCCTGCAGCAGACCCGGCGGCAAGGCCTCGGGCGATATCGGCTGCGCGCCCTGCACAGCCTCCAGCACGCAACGCCGGACCAATAGTTGCCGCGCCTGTTCGATGTCCGGCATCGGCTCAAGGGTCAACCATTGGGCCAGGACCGCCAGGTCGAGGCTGTCCGGCAGGCGAAAACGCAGGCGGTATTCCTGCCACTCCAATTGCAGTTCCGGCGCCTCGGCGGGCGGATCATCCAGACGCAGGTCGGCGGTGTTCAGGTTCAGCTCCAGGCGCTCGGCGCAATGTCCGCAGCAGGCCATGGCGGTCAATTGCGGACAGAACAGTGCGCCATACAGATCCAGCAGATGGGCATCGCGCCGCCCTACCGGCAACCGCTCGGCGCCCGCCAGGCCGTCGGCCAGCAAGGGCGCCAATAGCGCGCAGGATTGCAGTGCGGGGGGCAGCGTCTGGCTATGGTCCCAGATCGCCAGCCAGTCAGCGGAATCAAGCTTGGACACAGTCAGGGACTCCGTCATGGAAACGCCAGCAGGCACGATGCCTCGTCAGTTCGGCTCGTTGAAGCTTGGCTCGCTCGGTTCGGCCACCTCGTAATCGCGCTCCCAGCCTTCGTTTTCCAGCTTTAGCCGGGCGATGGCGACGGCGTTGGCATTGGCGTCCAGGTCCGGCAGCGACTGGAACTCGCTGACCCAGCAGCGGAACACCTTGTACGCCAGGGCCAGTTGGCCGGCCTCGTTGTACAGTTCGATGATGATGTCCTTGCGAAAATCCTTGAGCGACACCTCCGCGCCCAGGCCGGAAGCGAAGTTCCAGACCTTGTTCGCCCAACGCTCGAAATCGGCATCGTGGGTTACCCCGCGTTCCAGGGTGATGGCCTCGAACTCGGTGCGCCCCGGCGATTTGCGGCTGCTGCTGGGATCACCGCCCTCGCGGTGCTTGACCACTTCCGTGGTGCGCTTGAGCGCCGACACTTTGCTGATGCCCGCGACATAGCGACCGTCCCACTTGACGCGGAATTTGTAGTTCTTGTACGGATCGAAACGCTGGGCGTTGACCGTGAACTGAGCCATGGCATATCTCCCCGATGCAGCGGTTCAGCGGTCACCCACCCGGGTGGCCGCAGCCTTGATCACACCTGAATCTGCCCAGCCAGCTGCTGGATCCTGATCACCACGAACTCCGCCGGCTTCAGAGGGGCGAAAGCCACCAGGATATTCACCACACCGCGATTGATGTCGTCCTGGGTGGTGGTTTCGCGATCGCACTTGACCAGATAGGCCTCGCGCGGCGTTTTACCCTGGAAGGCGCCCTGGCGGAACAGGCTGTTCATGAAGGCGCCGAGGTTAAGCCGGATCTGCGCCCAGAGCGGCTCATCATTGGGCTCGAACACCACCCACTGAGTGCCGCGATACAGGCTTTCTTCGAGAAACAGGGCCAGGCGGCGCACCGGTACGTATTTGTATTCCGAGGTCATCTGGTCGTTGCCGCGCAAGGTCCGGGCACCCCAGGACACCGCGCCGTAGACCGGGAAATTGCGCAGGCAGTTGACCCCCAACGGGTTGAGGCTGCCATTCTCGCGGTCGTTCAATTGATAGCTCAGTGCTTGCACCCCGATCAGGCTGGCTTCAGTGCCGGCCGGCGCTTTCCATACACCGCGGTCGCCATCGGTGCGGGCGTAGAGCCCGGCCACGGTGCCGCAAGGTGCGCTGAGACGCAGCTTGCCGTTCTTCAAGGGGTCGGCGATGTAAATCCAGGGGTAGTAGACCGCGGCGTGATCGGACTTTGGCAACGCAGTGCCGGATACCGCCGCCACCATCGTCTGGGGATCGACCGCCGTTGGCGGCGAGTCGATCACGAAAAATGCCCGGCGTTCCTCACAGTAGGCCGCCGCATCCGCCAGCACGCCGGGGTCGGTGATACCCGGCAAACAGAGGATGTTGAACAGGTCCACCGCTTCCAGGGCATACAGCCCTTTGCGCGTGTCGCGGTCAGCGATGAAGGCGGCATAGATATCTGCGGCGGCATAGGCTGTTTCACTGCCGCCCTGCAGGGTAACGTTGACTGGCTGGGTGGTGAGCGAGCCAGCCAGCAAGTGCAGTTGGCTGGCGATACTGTTCAGCGGCGAAGCCGAGACGGCGATACTCGAGGCCGCGCCTTGGGTGCCGGTGGCCAGGACCAGGGTGTCGCCGGCCACCACGCAGGTGAAGCTCCGGTACGCGGGATCGCCCGGTTTGCGCGCACGCACCGCCGCCTGGATCCGCGCGGCGATATCGCTCAGTTTGGCCGCCAGGTTGCCGCCCACCGCCGCCGCATCGCCGATATCGATCACGTCGGAATTGCCATCGAGGCTGATGCGCAAGCCGGTGTGGGTCGCATCCGGCAGTGCATCCAGGTCGTTGGCGCCGAAGGTATCGCTGGTCAGGGTCGCCGGATCAGGCACCGGCACCGGACGAATCGCCCCGACCGCGTCGACCTCGACCCCACCGGCTTCACTGCCCAGTTTGAGCGCGGCGCTGGCATTGCTCTTCTGCCCGGGCAGCACCCGCACACTGGAGAATTCACCGCCGACACCGGACGTCATCAAGATCGTTTGGGTCGTCGCCGGCCGCCCGCACGTAAAGTTCTGGTAGGCCAGTTGGCTGTTCGCCTGCGCCCGGACCTGGGCCTGGATGGCGCCACACAATGCATCCAGACGCTGGGTCGGGGTGCCGCCGGCGATATCCGCCGGCAGTGCGATCAGTACCCTGACCGGCGGCAAGTTGTTCACGCTGACGCGAAATTCGTTGTGGTTGGCGTCCAGCAAAGTCGTCACATCGGCCAGGCTGGCGCTGCGCGATGTGCCGGCGGCCAACCCATCCAGCGCCGACTGACCGACCACCCGGCTCAGTTTTACCAACTGTGAAACCCCATTGACCTGATCCAGCGCGAAGCGGGCATCCATCGAGTTCATCGACAGGTTGTCATAACGTTCGGTGCGTCCATCCGAGGCGCGGATAAACGTGATGTTGAATGAACTACCGGGGTTGATGGTGAGGTGATCCACCCGCACTTCGATACCGTTGCCGGAAGAGCCTTCGTCCAGCGCCTCGATCTTCAGCACGTCGATCGGCGTCGCGTTCTGCAAGGTTTTGTTCGCGATACTGGCGTCCTTGACGATACGCACCACATGAGCCTCGGTACCGCCGTTCTGGAAGAACTGGCGGACCGCATAACCCATCTCGGAATCCACCGCCAAGCCGCCGAAGCGCCGCTCGTAATCGGCGAAACTGTACAGGTGCTGGGGCCTGTTGATCGGCCCGCGTGGCGCGGAACCGGCAAAGGCAGCCACTGAGGTCGCGACACCGGTAATAGTCCGCACGCCGCTGGGAAGTTCTTCGATATAAACGCCTGGATAGCTGAGTTGGACAGGCATGGCGGATCCTTTCCGGACAGGATGCAGGAAGTTGATGGCCAAATCCCTTCAGAGGCAGATAAAACTTCGCCTCACAACCAACACAACTACATCCGAACCCATCCACTACTCGGAAAACCGTTGATGACCTGGACGCGGTTCAAATTCCTGGGGGGAACTGACGTGCCCACGATCCGAAAGGTAAGGATAGCTATAGATCGTTTTGTTTATTATGCAAACTCAAGCATTTCCAATTTTCTAATGGCTCAATGACATAAGCCATTCGGTAAACGCCTGAACTTAAAGAACTGCCGCCGAAGAGCAATACTCAATAGTTATAAAACATCGGATTAAAACAACAAATAACTTTAAAAGTTCAATAACTGTTTCGTTGTAACTCTAATAGCCAGTCATCATTAAATCGGCGAAGGCTCATGCCCGACCGCAAATCTGTGTCTTGCCAAGACAGTCCAGGGAAAGGTCATTCCAGTAGCGAGACCAGACGCGGCTCAATTGAGCTCTCAAGCACCTCAAGCAGAGCCAGCGTCACCGGCAGCTTGAAGCGCCGCGGTCCCGCGCTGCCAGGATTGAGGTATAGCTTTCGCCCCGCCATTCTATGCGGGGCTTGTGGGAATGGCCGGTGATCACCAGCTTTATGCCTGCATCGAGCACGACTGGGACATCGGCGATGTCATGCACCAGCAGAGTCTGCCATCCGTTGAGGTCGAAACGTAGACAGTCGGCGAGATTTTCTGCCCAAGGGGCGTCCAGGTCATTGTTCCCACGTACTACGTACAGAGGGGCGATAGACTCCAGTTGATCGAGAATTTCGGGGTTGCCGATGTCGCCCGCGTGAATGATCCGTTCACAGCCCTTCAGGGCAGCACGGGCTTCGGCGCGGAGCAAGCCATGGGTATCGGAAATCACGCCAACTTTCATGCAAAGCTCCAGACGAGGTTCAAGAATCGGAACACAGTGTAACCAGGCAAGCGCCCTCGACGTGCGTGGGCTGTCTCACGCGACGGTTCGCGCAGCGCGCACTTTCGCGTATCGCGAGAGTCCGATCTTGATGCCGACCAGAATGGGGGCGGCGATTGCAAACAGCAGGGTAACTGCGATGAACGCGGTGTCGAAGGCAATCACAGTGGACTGACCTGACACGACCCGGCCCAGGAGGCTCGTCGCTGCCCGGCCAGCAGCCGCTGCATCCATCCCTTTCACCGTCAGCATGGCTGTCGTGGTCGTCAGCCGTTCGATCACCGCGGCCCCTCCTGGGGTGACGTTAGCACCGAGGACCACGGAATTGGTGACGACGTTATGGTCGAACAGGGTCTGGAGCCCCGCGACCCCCATAAGACCACCTAGCTGGCGCCCCGTATTGAAGAGGCCTATGCCGCAGGCGAGGTTTCGGCTGTTGAGGTCGCTGAAAGCGATCAGCGTGATCGACAGAAACAGGAAGCCAAGGCCCAGGCCGCGCAACAGGATGGCGGCCATCATGTCGTCGGTGCCGCTTTCGCTGGTCGAACCGGACAGCATCCACATCGCAACCATGATCATCAGGATTCCAAAGGGCACTGTGGCGAACGGCGGAACCTGGCGCAAGATAAATGGCTGGATGAGCGATCGGACTCGAGAAATCGCCGAGGGCACGCGGCTCGCGCGTCTGTCGGTGGAGCTAGGCCGGGATGATGCGGTGGCGCTGACGCGAGGCGGACATGCACTTGTCCATCTCGCCGGCGATGTCGATGGCGGCATTGCCCTGCTCGACAGGGCACGCCTGCTCAATCCCAACCTCGCCCCCGCCTGGTACCTGGGCGGTATCCTGCGCGCGCTGCGCGGTGAAACAGACGAAGCGATTGAGCATTTGGCCCATGCCGCCCGCTTGAGTCCGCTAGATCCGGAAATGTTCCGGATGCAGGTCGGGATGGCGCTCGCGCATTTCTTCGCCGGGCACTTCGACGCCGCTTCAGCCTGGGCGGAAAAGGCGCTGGGGAACCTGCCCAGCCTCCTGGTGCCGGTTGCCCTGGTGGCGGCCAGTCACGCGCTCAGCGGACGAATGGACAAAGCGCAGCAGGCGATGCAGCGCCTGCACGAGCTGGATCCATCGTTGCGCGTCTCCAATCTGAAGGACTGGCTGCCAATCCAGCGGCCCGAGGATCTCGCGCGGTTCGCCGATGGACTGCGGCTGGCCGGGTTGTCCGAGTGACCGCGGCGGCAGCTATGGGTGAGCCAGGACCGATGACGTCCCAGCGTGAATTCAGCCGCGCACCAGGTAGGCCCCGAACGGAACCCGCTTTTGCAATTTCTTGCACTTGCCGGGGGCGGGCTGATGCCCCGGTGGGCGATCAGGAAACCAGATTCGGCATTTGCCCGGAGGCGGCCAATGGCCGCGGGGAATCTCAACCTCATCGTACGCGGGCTCTGGCTTGACGGAAGCCACTTGCAATTCTCCTTCGGGACGTGGCCTGCCACCCATCGGCGAGTCCGATACCCTCTGCGCCTCTGCGCGAGCGAAGGTGCCTGCGTGGCGCTCAGTGTCCGGGGCGGATTGCTCGGCAGCGGCAATTTCTGCTTCGCGGCGCCTTTGGGCTTCCTCTTCCAGACCCTTCTGCACTGCAACCCGATTCTCTTTGGCGTTGGGTGGGGTACTCGAAGCCTGGGCCTGCTGCGCCGCCTGGATCAATTGGAAGTTGCGGTTGCGTAACTCGACGTTGCGACCAACCCGCAGGTTGGAGCGCGCCGCCAGCGCTTCAGCCTGCTGGTACTGTCCCTGCTGAAGACGCAACACACCGAGGTAGTGCAGCGTCGCGGGATTGTTCGGCTGGATATGCAGCGCACGCTCCAGCGTGGCAGCGGCTTGGTCCAACTGGCCATCTGCATACTGCTGCGAGGCGGATTCAATTAGGGTGGTTGATGCGTTGTTACTTTGCGGGGAGGCTCTTCGCTCGGCAGCAACCGAGCAAAGCGATGCGGCTGCGCAGAACGCCAGGATAAGACCTGGCAGAAAACTCTTGGTTTGCATCAGGGGGCGGACTCGGCTGATCTCGGACGGCACTGTCGTAAAACAGGCCTTCATCGCCACTTGGCTGGGGTTGGTTCACTGTCCCATCATCACCGATGCAGGGCCTCTATTGACTTGGCTAGTACCCTTAAGTTCCCGCTGCAACGACCACCGCAAGGATGGTCGCAATACGATGTCAATGCCCCGGTCTTTTTTTGCCATCCTGCTGATTAACCAAACGCTCTCATTCAGCCGGTTTGGTGCGAGCGGCCGCTCGCACCGATGTGTTGAGAGCCACGGCGGCGTGAATCAGCGCCTTCAACGCCGTTTCATCAAGACTGTCACCCTCATGGATATCAATGGCACGTCGGGTATTGCCTTCGAGGCTGGAGTTGAAGAGACCTGAAGGATCGTCCAGCGACGCGCCCCTGGCGAAGGTCATCTTCACCACGTTCTTGTACGTCTCACCAGTGCAGATGATTCCGGCGTGGGACCACACCGGAACCCCCCTCCACTTCCATTCCTCGAGCACTTCGGGGTCGGCCTGACTGATGAGCGTTCGGACCCGAGCGAGCGTCTCGCCCCGCCAATCACCCAGCTCCTTGATTCTCGCCTCTATCAGCTGAGAGGCAGAGCCTCCTCCATCGCCGTCCATTGAGCCGCTCGTTGCCTTCTTCATGATGGTTGCCGCCCTCTTCATGATGGTTGTCGTTCACCCGCCACTTGAGTATCGCTGAAAAAAGTGGGATGGAATTGCTTTGGCTTCTGAGGAAGGCTGAGGTCTGACCCAAGAGATTTATTGGCTTTGATGGCCCAATCGCGAGCAAGCTCGCTCCCACATTGATTGCGTCGTATCGCGAATTTGTGTCGGCAGATCGATAATCCGGCGATGAACCCCGCGATGCTCATCGCCAAACCTCTTACCCCTGAGAAACGCTCTTGAAGCCAGGCAACAGGGCACTGGCTGTCGTCGATGACGGAACAGCAACAATGTCTGCTTGAACCGGCTCGGGCTTCCCCTCTTCTACCTCCCCGTCAAGCGCTTTGTTCATCTTGACGGTGTCCAGCGCGCCGACCCATTTAGCAATGGCCATGGTCCCGACGCCGTTGCCGATGGTGTTGGTGATTGCGCGCGCTTCGGACATGAACCGGTCGACGCCCAATAACAGCACCATGCCCGCCACCGGAATGGTGCCAAGGGAAGATAAGGTCGCCGCAAGAATGATGAATCCTGAACCTGTGACACCCGCAGAGCCTTTGGAGGTGAACATCAGCACTGCCAGGACGATCAACTGATCCGTCAGGGTCAGCGGGGTGTTGGTGGCCTGGGCGATGAAGATGGCGGCGATGGTGTAGTAGATCGCCTGACCATCCGGATTAAAGGTCAAGCCCGAGGGAATGATCATCCCGGCAACGGGTTTGGAAACGCCGGCCTTTTCCATCTTGGAAATCATCTGCGGCAGCACCGATTCCGAGGAGCTGGTGCCCAGTACGGTGAACAGTTCTTCCTTGATGAACTTCAGAAACTTCCACAGGCTGAAACCGCTGTAGCGGCAGATCGGCCCGAGTACGAAGATCACGAACACCGCGCAGGTCAGGTAGACGCAGGCCATCAGCTTGCCCAGGGAGAACAGCGAACCGAAGCCGTACTTGCCGATGGTGAAGGCAATCGCCCCGAAGGCACCGATGGGTGCCAGGCGCATGACCATGTTGACGATGCGAAACATCCCTTGCATCAGGCTGTCCAGCGTGTCGACGAACACTTTCCCGCGCGGCCCCGCATGGGCCAGAGCAACGCCAAGCAGAATGGAGAACAGCAATATTTGCAGTACGTTGCCCTTGGCGAAGGCGTCCACGATGGTGTCGGGGATGATGTTCATCACAAAGTCCATGAACGACGCGTGCTTCACCGCAGTGGTGTAGGTTGCCAGGCTGGAAGTGTCCAGCGTGGCGACATCGATGTTCATGCCGGCACCGGGTTTGAACACATCGACAACGACTAATCCGACGACCAGCGCCAGTGTGGAGACCACTTCGAAATAGAGCAGTGCCCGGAAGCCGACACGGCCCAGCTCTTTCATGTTCTCCATGCGTGCAATACCCGTGACCACCGTCAGGAAAATCACCGGGGCGAGGAGCATTTTGATCAGTTTGATAAACGCGTCGCCCAAGGGTTTGAGCGCGGTGCCGGTTTCGGGAATCATCACACCGACGATGGCACCGAGGATGACGGCCATGAGCACTTGTACGTAGAGTTTGCCGAATATTCTTTTCATGACAGGGCCCTGATTTTTTATTGTTGTCAGGAAATGCCAAGGGTCTGATCGGTGATCAGGCCCTTGGTGTTGTGCCGCAGCTTGAATCAGCGATTGATCAACTCGATCACCGCGTCGGTGATCTGTCGGGTGGTGGCCGTGCCGCCCAGATCCGGGGTATGCAGACCACTCTCCGTCACGGCTTCGATGGCCGACATCAGGTGCTTCGCCGCTGCCGCTTCGCCCAGATGTTCGAGCATCATCGCCGCCGTCCAGAACGTCGCGATCGGGTTGGCGACGCCTTTGCCGGTGATGTCGAAGGCCGAGCCATGGATCGGTTCGAACATCGAGGGAAATTTGCGCGAGGGATTAAGGTTGGCGGTCGGCGCGATGCCCAGGCTGCCGGACAAGGCGGCGGCCAGATCGGACAGAATGTCGGCGTGCAGGTTGGTGGCGACGATTACGTCCAGCGTCGACGGTTTGAGCACCATGCGCGTGGTCACGGCGTCGACCAGTTCCTTGTCGATCCTGACGTCTGGAAAATCCTTGGCGACTTCGTAGAAGATCTCGTCCCACAACACCATACCGTGACGCTGAGCGTTGGATTTGGTGACCATGGTCAGGTGCTTGCGCGGACGGCTCTGCGCCAGTTCGAAGGCGAAACGGTGAATGCGCTCGACCCCGGCACGGGTGAACACGGACACTTCGGTGGCGACTTCTTCAGGCAGGCCCCGGTGAACGCGACCGCCGTTGCCGGAGTACTCGCCCTCGGAGTTTTCCCGCACCACCACCCAGTCGATCTGATCACCATTAAGCAGAGGGCTTTTTACCCCTGGCAGTACACGAGCCGGACGCACGTTGGCGTACTGATCAAAGCCCTGGCAGATCGGCAGACGAAGGCCCCACAGGGAAATGTGATCCGGTACGTTGAGCGCACCGACAGCGCCAAAGAAGATGGCGTCGAAGGTCTTCAGTTCTGCCAGCCCACCTTCCGGGATGTAGTGGCCGTTTTTCAGGTAGTTATCGGAGTTCCAGTCGAAGTGTTTGAAATCCAGTTCGAAACCGGATTTTTTCGACAGGGCTTGCAGCACCTCGACGCCCGCGGCGATCACTTCAACACCAATGCCATCACCTGGAACCGCAGCAATTTTGTATGCGCTCATCAATTAATTCCACTCTCGTTACATTTTTGTTGTGCCTGTCGAACGGGGTGTTCAATCAGGGTGTGAGCGGAGTATATGTAGTGAACAAATAAGCGTGAGTTACTCCAGATCACTACATACATGAATTTGAGTTACTAATGAGCCAGACACTGGATTTGTCTTTTTTCTACCTGCTGGCCAACAAAGGCAGCTTGGCGGCGACTGCTCGAGAGCTTGGCGTGACACCGCCGGCAGTGAGCAAACGCCTGACCGCGCTGGAAGCACGACTAGGCATCCGCCTGGTCAACCGCACCACGCGTTCGATGAGCCTGACCTCGGAAGGAGAGCTGTATTTCTCCCATGCCGCCCGCATCCTGACGCAGATCGATGAGGTCGAGCAGCTGATCAGCAGCAGTCGGGCGACCCCTAAAGGTCTGATTCGCGTCAACGCGTCGTTGGGATTCGGTCGTCGCTACATCGGCCCCGCCTTGGGAGCATTCTTCGCCCAGTACCCGGAGGTGGAAATACAGCTGGAAATCAGCGATCACCCGCTCGACCTGGCGACTCATGGGTTTGACCTGGGTATTCGTTTCGGTACGCTGCCGGACGCCGCCTTCCATGCACGCAAGATCGCCTCCAATCGCCGTCTGTTATGCGCCTCGCCGCTGTACCTGGAAAAGCATGGCGTGCCGCAACGCCTGGCGGATTTACAGCAACACAACTGCATCTTTCTGCGACAAAACGAAACGCCCTATGGCGTGTGGAGTTTTACCAACGGTGGGCGCACGCAAAATATCAAAGTGCGCGGAGCCCTAGGCTGCAACGACGGTGAAGTGGCCTTGAATTGGGCGCTGGAAGGTTATGGAATTCTGCTGCGGGCCGAATGGGACATTGCCCGTTACGTGCGCAGTGGCCGCTTGCGCCTGGTGCTGGAGGATGAGACACCGAGCCGCGCAGATGTCTACGCCGTTTACCCGCAACAGTTGCACCTGTCGGCGCGAGTGCGCAGCCTGATCGATTTCCTGGTGGAGCGCTTCAAGCGCATCGATCACCTGGAGGAACCGGAGCCTACGCTCGACTGAACAGCGTTGGACGGCGTTAGCTTTATGCCGAATGCGATCATCTCGGATTTGTACTATTTTTATAACTTCTCTGGATTGACCTGCTCCTGATCAGAACAGACTGACGTTCATCAATGATCCATGACAGGAGATCATGTCATGAAGCGTTTGCTTAGGTCCCTTGGATTCTCATCGTTACTGGTGGCATCGGCGGTGTTCGCTCATCACGGCTGGAGTGAGTACGACTCGAGCAATACCTTGCAATTGGACGGGACGATCGAGGAGTCCGGCTATTCCCACCCCCATGGCTTCGTGCGCCTCAAGACCGCCGACAAGACCTGGAACGTCGTGCTCGCTCCACCCTCGCGCATGGAGAACCGTGGTCTTTCCAGGGAAATGTTGAAAGTCGGTAATCGGGCCGCGGTGGTCGGCTATCAGAATCGCAACAAACCCGATGAACTGCGCGCAGAACGCATCACGATCGATAACAAAACCACAGAGTTGCGCTGATGCAGGCAACCAGTGCCAGCGGTGTATCGGGTCCCGAAGGCTGGCTGGACTATGTGGGTGACTCGCAACTCGGTTCGGCGATGCGAGGCGAGCTGTGGCTGTATCCGATAGTCGAGGTGGTTCACATCCTTGGTTTCGTGGTGCTTGTCGGCTCCATCGTCATGTTTGATCTGCGGGTTCTCGGGCTGTCGAGAGATATTCCGGTGACGGCACTGGCTCGCCACCTCCTGACGTGGGGAGTCGCGGCCCTGCTATTGATCGTCCCGGCCGGGCTGATGATGTTTTCAGCACATCCCCACGACTTCGCATCCAACAGCGTTTTTATTCTGAAACTTTGCTTGATCGGTACCGCGGGCCTCAATGCGGCCCTGTTCCACGTCGGTGTCTTCCGTTCGGTAGCCCAGTGGAACACCGGCGCCGCGGCGCCTGGAATAGCAAAAATCCAGGCGGTGCTTTCGATTATGTTATGGATCACCGTGGTGCTCTGCGGCCGACTGCTGGCCTACACCTGACAGGACAACAGAGCATGTTGGCCAGGGTCACTCACAACAATGGGCCCTCTTATGCGCCGCACATTGTTATCCGGGCTTTTGTTTGCACTCGCATTCAGTTTCGGCCAGCCCCGCGCGTTCTCCGGGGCCCTTGCAGATGAGGATGGCATCTGGGCGGCGCTCAAAACGGGCGGCTATGTCGTCTTGATGCGGCATGCCATAACCGAGCCCGGCATCGGCGATCCCCCAGGCTTTACACTCGGGGACTGCAGCACACAGCGTAATTTGTCGGCTCAGGGACGCATCGACGCGCAGCATATTGGCGAGGCTTTTCGCCGCCGCGGCGTACCTGTGAGTGAGGTGCTTTCCAGCCGCTGGTGCCGATGTCTCGATACCGCAAAACTAGCCTTTGGCAGAGTGACTCCCGCGCCGATGCTTGATTCGATGTTCAGGGAGTCCGGTACTGCAGGCGAAGAAAAAATACGGCAGGTGTTCGCAGCTGCCAAGCGGCGGCCGTCTTCAGAAAATCTGGTTTTCGTTACTCATAACCAGAACATCCTGGCGCTGACCGGCTTATCCGTGGCCTCAGGGGAAATGGTTATTGCAGTGCCCAAGGGGGACGAGCAATTCAGAGTTATCGGGAGGCTGAGTATTGAGCGTTAGGCTGACCGCGGGTTCATGCCTGGCCGCCGGCCATTCGCATCCTGCTACGAAATAGAAGACCAACAAGGCAACAGAGGAAGATAGCAATGAAGTACATGATCAGCTGGTTCGAACGCCCGCAAGGTTCGCCGGCGGAGTACGAGAGTGCGCAGAAACGGATCCTTGAAGTATTCACTCAATGGAAAGCACCCGACAATTTCAAAATCGAGGTGTTTGTCGTGCGCGTGGGTGAATGGGGTGGACACATGCTGGTGGACTGCGACGATCCGGTGGCGGTTCACAAGGTTTGCTCGACGTTTCCTGCGTTTGAATTCCAGGCGCGCCCGGTGATTGCCATCGAGGACGCGGTCCGGGTCGAACTCGAAGCTATTACCTGGCGCGATGGGCTGAAACGCAAGGGATAGTCAAGCAAATCCAGCCCAAAACGCCTCGGCAAACGGCTCGACGGGAGTGCCCTTTTCCGCACTCCTGATCCACTTGGGGAAGAACGTGAAAGACAGCGAACGGGTCGCCGCGAACTGCAGCGTTTTAGCCGTCTTGCCCGTCACTTCCTGCGTTTCGCTGCGCATCCGGTCCAAGCGCCTGGCAAAAGAACAGGCTCGGATAGATCCAGTGGCCGACTACCGCATCCGCAAGTTCACCCAAGTGCTGAGAGGGCTAACCGGCCGGCTCGGGCACAAGGTGCCCGTACGCTTGAGCCATTTGCCTGACGCAATTGCTGATGCTTTCCCGTAACTGGACCGGTTCAAGTATTTCGATGGCAGCACCGTGGCTGAGGATCCACCATTCAAGGCCTTGGGTGTATTCATAATCACACTCCAGAATCCAGCCGCCTGTACCCTGGGGAGTCAGTACCTGATTTTCTGCCAAAGGGGTCTCCGACTCATCCAATCGCTCACGGAGTGCCTCATTGATCCTCATTTTTAATCGGATGGGGCCCTGTGCTTTGTGAATTTTTTGCACATGCTCAGCCGGTGTGAAGTTCTCCGGTACCGATACTCGACGAGACTGAAGTACATGAATGGAGTCGAAGCGTTGAAGTGGAAGCTTGCGAATGATCGAGTCGCCGTCCAATTGGCAAATCAAGTAGATGCTCGAGTCTTGATAAGCCAGGCCGAGGGGGTTAAGGACCATGGTTCTGGTGTCTTTACTACGACGAGATCGGTAGCGCCCCTTGACCTGAGTTCCTTCCAGGATAGCGGTTTGAATGGCGTGCAGCACCACGCTGGAGACCTTGGCTTGGCGCAGTTGAACCTGTTGGGTTCCATGTACAACCTTTCCGACCCAGCCATGCTCCAGGGAGTGATTTTTTCTGAGTATGTCCCTGGACCGTTCATAGATCGGTTTCAGGTCAGCAAGCGCAGCATGGTGCAAGAGGTGCTGAGCGTGCTCGTAAAGCGTCACGATTCCCAGTGCCACACGGCTGGACTTCAGTTGCGATGGTGATAATTCCAGTGTCTCTGCCGGCACAGAGTCGCCAGTAAAGACCAGGTCAATAGGACTTTCATGATGCAAAAACCACGTCGGGATTTCATGTTTGCCACGTGATTTCACCTGCAGCACCCCTGCCCTGGCCATGACTTCCAGATCACGCTGGATCGTTCGGATGTCCACGCCACTCGTATCGCTGCCATGCAACTCAGTAGCAGTAATGCCCTTCTTATTTGACGACATCACATTGCGCAGCAGTTCGAATCGCCGCTTCAAGGTCTTGATAGCGCCAGGCAAATCCTGCTTCGTCACATTCAGCTCCTCTGTTGGCCCGCATCTGGATGTAAAGGTCAAAGCATCTCCATTGGCGCCAATGGCGGGATAAACTATTCACCCTGGTCCGACAGATCCTGTCGCACCTATAGGGATACTAGCGCAACTCAAGACGCCCCTAACAAGGAATCGGGACATGCATCGCGATCTGTACCTCGGCATTACCTCTCCCACAACGAACCATGCAGTCAGTGACTTTGTCGATTGGTTGGCCAAAAACCTGGGCAACGCGTCGCTTTTCACTCATGAGTACACGGACCGCCGCAGCGGCACCCCGTGGAAATGCCAAGGACTGCAGGACGCTTGCGCACACTATCACTGGCGACACAAAGGCGCTTTGGGGGTTCCACCAGGAACCGATCTCACCAGCAACGATGCAGCACTGAATGCACTGCGTAGCGCGCTGCGAAACAGCATCAACCCTGCAAACGACCAGGTTGCATTTTCCGCTGCCGCGGATGTAATGACATGGGGCGGCGTTCAGGCAGGGAACATTCGCTGGCTTAGTATCAACATCAACGATCTTGCCCAGACCCTGACATCGACAGCCGCCGCGTTGGCCCGCAGCAATCTGGCTGAGCCGATCCTGATGAGTAATGATCTGCGCTTCAACGCCGGCATGACCAAGGTCTACTCGCTACTGGTCAAGGACTTCATCATCTACGACAGCCGCGTGGCGGCGGCCCTGGGCTGGATCGTCGTGAAGTACTGCCAGGAGAAGAAGCTGTCGAGCGTCCCCCGTGAACTCGCCTTTCCCTGGTCTCCGTCGAAAGAGGGCCCCCATGCAAAATCGCCCAAGAACCGCGATCCTGGTCAGGGTGGTTTCTGCTTTCCGCGTTTGATCGCCGGTGCGCACCATGCAGAGTGGAATCTCAAGGCCAGCTGGATTCTGGCCGAGGTGCTGGCCCGGGCACCTGCTGGCGCCTTCGCCGGCCCCTCTGCCGTATCGGCGCTGCGCCGACTGGAGGCCGCATTGTTCATGATCGGTTATGACCTGCCTCGTAACGGGAACTACGCTCCTGCAAAAATGACTTCCCTCCCGAGACCTCTTGACGGCTGGACCGAGTGCTACACCGCTGCGAAAGGCAAGCAGTTCCACTACCTGATTGACGAAAGCGCAATCCGGCGTCATGGAGGCCGCCGCTACCCGATCGAGATCATCAACAAGATGTTGAATATCCTTCGGGAAGTATTGGGTAGCACGCCATTCCCGTTAGCCAATAGCGCAACCAAGGTCCGGGCCGGTGAAAGTGCGTATGGTATCGGCACTGCCTACTACGAAGCGACCGACAAGAAGGGTAACCCGCCTGACGCCAGCGCTCTTGCAGCCGTACTTCAAGATATTGGGGCCCTGCTGTTCACTCCGGGCCGTCCTGATGCGTGGTCGATCAATACTGAAGAGTTCCCCCTGGCAGGAATGATCGATGTCACTGCGCTCATCAAGCGCGAAATCGAGCTACGCGAGATCCTGTAGCCAATCACTTGAGCCGGAGCGTGCATCAGCACGCTCCGAGATTCTTCCACCTGCCTCCCGGCCAAAGGAGACAGCCATGTCAGCCAGATAATTATTTGGAGATTTTGATATGGCACGCACCTATCGTCGGCGTGGCTGCCGGTACGATTATGTTTTTGCGCTCTGGGACATCGAGCCCGGGTTGCTCACTTCGCGCTCTCTGGCGATCCGCAAGCGTCTGGCGCGTTTCCACAGCGATAGCTTCGTAAGTCAGCGAGAGACGCCGCCGCGGCGTTTTCGAAAGGTCATCGATCGCAAGTTGCGCTCCAGAAACCTGACGATCCTGGCACTCTGGCTCAAGAACCCAGACTTCGATCTGCTCTTTTGCGATGCCCGCCACTGCCCTGAGTGGCGGCCCATGTAAGTCCGTATGCAAAGCACGAATCGACGTTCAGGCGCTTATCGAGCGATTGCCGCCCTTGGTGACGGGCAGCAATCGGCCAAGTGCGATCATTCAGGACAGCAGCATCAAATCCATCTAGAAACCTGGATACTCTGACGGCACCGCCATATGAATATTTCCGCCCCCACTGCCCTTCACCCTGAAGCGGTTTTAGGTCTTCTTCGCAGCGGACAACGACTCTTCGATCTCCTGTGCGACCAGGCTTTGTATCCGCCACATATTACGGTCACGAATGCCGTACTCTCTCAGCATTGTTACAGTCCGGAATAGATATTGGGCTGACGAGCCCCAGTGTCCAGCCGCGCGAGCCAATACACGTGAAACCTTTTCCACGGGCAACTTGCCTGCATAGGCCATTCCGTCCCGTGCTGCGACAAAGGCTAATGCACGCACTATCCCTGACTCGGTTTTAACCGAAATCCAGCGCGGAACATTGGTCGGTGGGTTTGCGTCAATTTCCCGGAACATTAACAGTCCCAGTTGTTTGAAGTGGTCTTTCGCTGGAAGCCGATACGCCAACCCGTTGCAGCTTCCGCCTCGGTCGAGGGCCAGCATCAGGGCTGGCAACTCCCGTGTACCGCGCCAGCGAGTCAGTTTCAGGCAGAACGAACGATGCCAGCCATAGGCGGTGGCGCTGCGGCTCTCCACAACCTCGAACTCCGGATTCCATATCAGTGAGCCATAAGCAAAGATCCAAAGATCTTCCGGTTGGTATTCAAGTAAAAGCGCCTCCACCATTGCATCGAAGTCTGCCTGGGTGTGTTCGGTCGTGCCCGGTTCGGGTCCCGGATCGGGCTCAAACCGCTCAACACAAGCGACGAGTTCCGCAGTCAGATTTCGCCCTTTAAATTGCGGCGCTTTTTCTTCGGCCATACCGGCCTCTCAATAGGAATAACGGCAGGATCAGCACCCCTCTACTCATGGTAAAAATAAAGCTTATTTACAATCATCCAGCGATGATCAATTTTCAATAGCGACAGGTAATCCGTAAACCTCATGCCGATATAATCATCAATGATTTTTACGGCTGCGGCATCGCCGGTTATATCTAAATCAATAATCTCCCAAAAGGGCTCTACCTCTTTTGCAGCCGGGCCTTCGGCCTTGATTGCTCCGATAAATTCATCAAGGGATAACCAATCAAGCTCTTTATGGTAGTGGCCAATGATGCGACAGGATGGGTGAAAGGCCTGCCGCAGCAATGCTTCGTCTGCGAATACCATGCCTTCTACATAATTGCGGACCACCTGGTTGATGAGTTCTTTATCTAACGAGTGAGTAGTCATGTCGAACCTCTGGTTTTCTCGTCCACGCACCGCTGGTGCAGATTGATCGACTGTCTCCCCAGGGGCTGATCAACCTGAAAGTCTAGCACCGAGTGCGCAATTGTCCTGGACCGGGTAGACATGCGCTGAGCGTCCGTATGGAGTCGACCGGTGCTCCCTGTCGACTCCATGATCAGCTAGCGATCAGCCCGCCGCGACAACAGTGATTTCCACCAGCAAATCCGGGGCGGCCAGACGCGATTCAACGGTAGCGCGCGCAGGCGCATGGCCTTCCGGTGCCCAGGCGTCCCACACCTCGTTCATGCCCGCGAAGTTGGCCTGGATGTCCGACAGCCAAACCTGCGCGGTGAGGATGCGGGTCTTGTCCAGACCGGCCTGGGCCAGGAAATTGTCGATCTTCTCCAGCACCTGAGCGGTCTGGCCCTTGATGTCCTGAGTGCGGTCGGTGGCGGTCTGGCCGCCGAGAAAGGTGAAACCGTTGCATTGAACGACGCGGCTCATGCGTTGGTTGGTTTCGATACGGGTAATTTCCAGCATGTTAACTCCTCGATATTGCGCGATGGTTGAAGGGGGATAGAGACAGCGTAACAGCCGTCTCTTTGAAACGGTCGATGGCGAACGGCTCCAGGGAGATGTCCGAGTGCTCGCCAAGAATCAGCTGGGCCAGTCGCTTGCCGGTGCCGGGTCCCATCTGGAAGCCGCTGCCGCAGAAACCGAATGAATAACTCAGGTTACTGGCTTTGCGACTGGCGCCGATCACTGGCAGATCATCGGCAGTGAAGGCTTCGACGCCGGCCCAGACGCGGTTGACGCCCAAGTGTTGCAAATGCGGGAACAGCTCGGTGACGGTGCGCGCGCTGGTGCCCAGACGCTCCATCTCGACCTCGCCGTGGCGTGCCAGAAAATCCAGCGACCCCATCAGCTTGCCACCGATCACCAGCGTGCCATTGGCGAATTGCTTGAACGACAGCGCTCTTCCCGTGGCACCCAACACCGGGACACAGAACGGCGCGACTCGATGGGTGACCATCAGCATCAGGCCTTCAGGACGCACGGGAACCGGTTCGCCAATCTGCGCCGCCAGTTCACCGGCCCAGGCGCCCGCCGTCACCACTAGATGTTCGGCACTGAAGCTGCCTGCGGGTGTACTGACTCGCCACCGGGTGCCTGTCTGCTCGATGCGCTGCGCCGGGGTGTTTTCGTGAATGTGTACGCCATGTTTTTCCGCGGCCAGGCGAAACGCGGTGACGGTCTGGTACGGCAGCGCATAGCCGTCGTCCTCGACCCAGATACCGCCCACCACATGCCGCGCCACGCTCGGCACTCGTTCGAAGACCTGCTGCTGATCGATCAATACTTCATGGGTGAAACCCAGGGCCTGAAGCTGCTCGACCCGTTGTCGGCACTCCTCCAGTTCGGTCAGGTTCTCCGCCAGTTTGAGCTGCCCGCTGGGGACAAAACCGCCGTCGTCGCCCAGGGATTGTTCGAGTCCGTGCCACAGCTCGCGGGACGACAGCGCCAATGGAAGTTCCGCGATATGCCGGCCCAGGGTGCGCACGCCACCGGCATTTACCCCGGAGGCATGGCGGCCGCAATATTGCGCTTCCAGCAGCGTCACCTTGACCCCGGCTTGGGCGAGGTGCAGCGCAGTGCTCAGGCCATGGATGCCTCCGCCGATCACCAGCACCTCAGCCTGGCGTTTGCTCGGCTCACTCACCGGCCAGCTCTCCCAGGGTGATGGGCTTGATCGGCGGACGGATGCGGTAATAACCCACCTCAGCCGCCGAAACGCCCCGGGCCTTGGCGATAACTTCGGTCACGGTCAGGCCGCACATGCGTCCCTGACACGGTCCCATGCCACAACGACCGAAGGACTTGGCCTGATTCGGGCCCGCGCAGCCGAGGGCGACGAAGCCACGCAATTCGCCCGCCGTCACTTCTTCGCAGCGGCAGACCATCACCTCGTCGGCCGGAATGCGGTTTGCTTCCTTGGGCTGATAAAGGGTGTCGAGAAACGGCCGAATCCGCAGGTTGGCCTCGAGTTGCACGCGCAACGGCTGAGCCTTGCGATCACGTTCAGAGCTGCTGATGGTCTTGAGTCGGGTGGCGATCCCCAGCGCCGCCAGCTGCCCCTGCACCGCCGCTGCCTGGGCGCCACCGATACCGGCGCCATCTCCGGCGACGTAGACACCCGGCACATCAAGCTCGCCCCACGGATCGGTGACCGGAGTGAAACACAGCTGGTCCAGGCTCCATTCATGCCGGGCCCGCAACGCCTGACTGAACTGGATATTCGGCACCACGCCCTGATGCAGCAGCACGCAGCGGGTGGCGATGCGCTGCATCTTGCCGGCCACGCTGAACGTCAGTGCCTGCGCCGCCTCCTCGCCCTCCACCGCCAGTTGCTCGGCACCGCTGTAATGGGCGATCCCGGCACTGCGCAGGCTGCGCATCAGTTCCAGCCCCTTGCGCAGATACGGCCAGGCGCGCAGTGCGGCAAACAGGTGCCGGCGAGCGCGCCAGTAGTCTTCGGGGCGCGTGGTGTCGACCAAGGCCTTGATCGTCACGCCAGCACGCAGATACTGCCAGCCGAGCAAATACAGGAGCGGACCGCAGCCGGCCAGGACCACTGGTTCGCTCGGCGCCAGGCCTGAACTTTTCAGCAGAATCTGCGCAGCACCGGCGCTCATCACCCCGAGCAAGGTCCAGCCGGCAATCGGAAACGGCCGTTCCATGGCACCGGTGGCCAGCAGCACGGCCTTGGCGTCCAGGGTACGAAGACGACCGTCGCGCAGGTAGCTGACCTGATGATCCCGGGTCACCTGCCACACCGATGCACCTTTTTCATAGCGCACGCTGGATGCTGTCAGGGCCTGCGCCAGTTGATTGCCGTGGGCATAATCCGGCCCCAGCAGATCCCGCCGGGACAGCGGCGCCAGGGTGATGCCCCGGTAAATCTGCCCGCCCGGGCTGCCCTGCTCATCAAGCAACACCACTTGCAAACCCAGCCCGGCCATCTCGGTCGCCGCGGCCATGCCGGCCGCGCCTGCGCCAATCACCACTACCTCGACGCTTTCATGGTTCATGACTGCACCTCCACGGCCTGGAATTTCGCCGGTTGATAGATCAAATCCCGGGCGCCTTCCTGCGAACGAATGCGCATGCCGTCAGCCACTTCGATCAGGCAGCTCTGGCGGTTGGGTACGCCGTCAATGTCCACCAGGCACTCGAAGCACACGCCCATCATGCAGTACGGTGCTCGGGGCGACTCGCTGACCGGCGTGGCGCGAAAACGGCTGATGCCGGACATCAGCAATGCGGCGGCGACGCTGATGCCCGCGGGCACATTCAGCGGTTGGTCGTTGAAGCTCAGGCGCACAGTCCGCGCCGCCCTGACTTCACTGCTGACCGGTTGAAACAGCGGATCAGTGCGCATGAGAAAACACCTTGTCAGTTAGAAAACGATCGCCGCTAAACACCTGCAGTTCCTCAGGCTGCGCTCCGCCCATGATCCACGGCGCGATACGCAGGGCGTGGGCGGCCGCCAGGGTCACGCCGCTGTGGCAGGTGACCACGAACGCACCGGGGTGCGCGGTGGATTGCTGGTAGATGGGGAATCCGTCCGGGCTCATCACCCGCAATGCGCCCCAGGCCCGGACCAGTCGCACATCGCGCAGCAATGGAAAGGTCGAGACTCCGCGCTTGGCGATCGCCGCCAATACCTCGGTGGAGGTGCCGTCATCGAAGCCCACCTCCTCCATGGAATCGCCCAGCTGCACCGTGCCTTCGTCGGTCTGCCGGACATTGATGGTCGGGTACTCGAGAAACGGCCGGACCCGTTCGCTGACCAGCACCTGTCCGCGATTGGGCGCCACCGGTGCATACAGACCCACCTGCCGCGCCAATGCCGCATTGCCCAGCCCGGCGGCCAGCACAATCCGTGGCGCGACGAAGCGCCGCTGCCCGGCCGTGACGCGAAACTCGCCGGGCGCACATTCGATACGCTCGACCTGAACGCTGCTATGCAGTCGCGCGCCCTTGGCCTGCGCCGACGTGTGCAGGGCCCGTAGCAGTTTCAGTGGATTGACGTGGCCGTCCTGGGGCGTGTAGCTGGCGCCGACCACCGCAGGCCCGATCAGCGGCAAACGGGCTTTCAGCTCGGCGGCGTCGAGCATCTGGAATGGATAATCGCCCAGTGCATCCTGCAAGGTCTGCAAGCGCGACTGGCGCTCCAGCAGCTCTTCGTCGCTGAAGCACATATGAAAACCACCCGGTTGCTTGAGCTGCACGTCGACCCCGCTGTCGGCCAGCAGCGCTTGCGCGAACGCCGGCCAGCGAGTCGCCGAGGAACGGGTCCAGCGTGAATAATCCGGCAGGTCATGGCCTTTGCCCTGGACCCAGACCAGACCGAAATTGCCCCGCGAAGCCCGAAACGCATCGTCACCCTGATCGAGGATCTGGGTGTCGACTCCCCTGCGCGCCAGCCCATAGGCCAGCGCCGTGCCCACCAGCCCGCCGCCGATGACGATTACGTCCGATTGCGCGACCTTGTCTGTGCCCTGGCTCATTTGCCTTCTCCGATCAGTACCCGGTCCAGCCCGACCAGGCGATCCAGCACCAGCATCAACAGCACGGTGCCGACGATCAGCACCGTGGAGACGGCGGTGATCAACGGATCGATGGTCTGGGAAATCTGGTTGTACATGGCCACCGGCAAGGTGGTGGTACCGGGAGTGGCGACGAACACGGTCATGGTCAGTTCGTCGAAGCTCTGGATAAACGCCAGCATCCAGCCGCCGATTACGCCGGTGCGGATACGCGGCAAGACCACCCGGTAAAACGCGGTCCAGCGCCGCGCGCCGAGGGACAAGGCGGCCTGTTCGATGTCGCGCTCAAGACCAATGGTCGAGGCCAGCGTCAGCCGCAACGCATAGGGCAGCACCACGATCACATGAGTAATGCTCAGGGCCCAGAATGATCCGCCGATCTGCGCCAGGGAGAAGAACCGCAGAAAGGCGATCCCCAACACCACGGACGGGATCATCAGCGGCGACAGCAGAAAGCCGGTGAGCGTGCCGCGGCCCGGAAACTCGTAGCGACTGATCGCCAGCGCCGCCGGAACCGCCAGCAATGTGGCGAGGGTCGCGGAGACCAGGCCCAGCTTGAGCGACAGAAAGAACGCGTCGAGCATCTCCTGGTTCTCCAGCAATGCGCGGAACCAGCGCAACGACAGGCCATCAGTGGGCAGCGACAGGTAGCCCTTGTCGGTAAACGCCATCGCCATCACCACCAGCAGCGGCGCGACGATGAAGGTGATGAACGACAGGTGAAACAGCAGCGAGAAAAATCCGTTCTTGTGCATGGCCGTTTACTCGAAGACTTGCTTGAAGCGGCGCTCGGCCAGCTTGCTGCAACCCACAATGATGATCAGGTTGGCAACCAGCAGGAGCATCGCGATGGCGGCGCCGAGGGGCCAGTTGAGGGTGCCGAGGAATTCGTCGTAGGCCGCCGTCGCCACTACTTTCAAACGACGACCGCCAATGATCGCCGGGGTGGCGAAGGCTGACGCCGCCAGGGCGAAGACGATGATCGAGCCCGAGAGAATGCCGGGCATGATCTGCGGCAGGATGATTCGGCGAAACACCGTGAGGCGCGAGGCGCCCAGGGACAGGCCGGCCCATTCCACTTGCAGGTCCAGACGCTGCAAGGTCGCCCACACCGCAATGACCATGAACGGCACCAGCACGTGGGTCAGGGCGATGACCACACCGACCTGGGTGAACAACATCTTCACCGGCTGATCAGTGATACCCAGTGCCTGCAAGGCATCGTTGATCAGGCCGTTGTTGCCCAGCAGGATTGCCCAGCCGAGGGTGCGGACCACCACCGAGATCAACAGCGGTCCCAGCACCACCAGCAGGAACAGCGAACGCCAGCGCGGCGCCATGCGCGCAATGATGATGGTTTCCGGCACGCCGAGCAGGACGCAGAGGACCGTGACCGCCAGCGCCATGCCGCCGGTGCGCAGGAAGATTTCGTGGAAATAACCGTCCTTGAACACCTCCAGGTAGTTGCCGAGGCTGTACACCGGCAACACGCCCTCGGTGTCGCTGAACAGGTTGAGGGACAATACGGCGGTCAACAGCAGTGGCGCCAGCAACAGCGCAATGAACACCAGCAAGGCTGGTCCGCTCAGCAACCACGGCGCGACGCCGACGTGTTCCGCGTCATACCTGGCCATGGGCGACCTCCCGATCCAGCAGGCGCAGGTCGTCGTCGGACCAGTCCAGGCCGATTTCGCTGCCTTCATCGGGCGGTGGCGTACCCAGGTTGGGCTGGGTCATGTGCACCAGGCCGAGGTGACTTTCCACCGCGATCAACCACAGGTTGCCGAGGAATACCCGCAAGCGGATGCGTCCGCTCAAGCGACCGCTGCCCGCTTGCGTCAGGCGGATTTTTTCCGGGCGGATGTAGACGTTGACGTCGTTGCCCAACGAGCGATCTTCGTGGGGCACGTGCATCAGCGTGTCCTTGACCTGCACATGACAGCAGCGATCATTGCGGGTTTGCACCGCTCCGGCGAAGGCGTTGGTCTTGCCCAGGAACGCCGAGGCGAAGGGTGAATGCGGGCGTTCGTAGGCTTCGAACGGCGTGTCGATCTGCACGATGCGACCTTTCTGCATCACGGCGATGCGGTCGCTCATGGTCATGGCCTCGACCTGATCGTGGGTCACCAGAATCGTGGTGATGCCCAGATCGCGCTGAATCGCCCGCAACTCGATGTGCATCTCTTCGCGCAGTTTGGCGTCGAGGTTGGACATCGGCTCGTCGAGCAACAACAGGTTCGGTCGAATAGCCAGGGCCCGGGCAATGGCGACCCGTTGCCGTTGCCCGCCGGACAGCGCTTTGGGGTAACGCTCACCCAGCCCGCCGAGGCGCACCAGGTCCAGCGCCTCAACGATGCGCTTGCTGCGCTCGGCCTTGGGCACGCCGCGCATCTCCAGGCCGAAACTGATGTTCTGCGCCACCGTCATGTGCGGGAACAACGCGTAGCTTTGAAAGACGATGCCCAGGCCCCGCTGCTCGGGACGCACATGGGTGATGTCGCGACCATCGAGGACGATGCGCCCTTCGGTTGGCTGGACGAAGCCGGCAATGGATTGCAGGGTGGTGGTCTTGCCGCAGCCGGAGGGCCCGAGCAAGGCGATGAATTCGCCGTGCCGGACTTCCAGGTTCAAACCGTCAATGGCCCTGAACGTGCCATAGGTCTTGACGATGCCTTCGAGTGTGAGAAATGCCATTGGCTTGCCACGCAGGCGCGGGCCTGCGTCTCCAGAATGATTTCGGGAAGGATCGGAGCCATTGAGCGGCTAGCGTTCGACCGTGCGATTCCAGCGCGTGGTCCACTCGCTGCGCTGCTGGTTGATCGTGTCCCAATCGACCTTGATCAACGCGTTGACCTTCTCCGGGCCATAGGGCATGCGCGCGGCGATATCCGGAGTGAGGGTGACGGTCTGGTTGACCGGCGCGAAGCCGTTTTCGTGAGCCTGGATTTTCTGCACTTCAGGCGACAGTACGTACTGAATGAATTGCTGGGACAGCTCGGGCTGCGCGTTGGGCGTGATGCCGCAGGCAGCGATCTGCAGGGCGATGCCGCCTTCTTTGGGGTAGATGAACTTGAGTGGAAAGCCGGTGCCCTGCAACGCCACCGCACGACCACTGCCATACACTGCCATGACCACGTCGCCGTTCTGCATCATGCCGTCCATCTCTCCCGGCGCCGACACCCAGGCCAGGACGTTGGGGCCGATTTCGTCTTTCAGCGCCTTGAAGCCCGGGTCGATGTTCTTTTCGCCACCGCCGCGCAGACGGGCCATTTCCACCAAGGTGTGCAAACCGTAGGTGTTGGTCACTGGCGGCATGCCCAGCAGTTGCTTGTAGCGGGGGTCGGTGAGGTTTTCCCAGGAATCCGGCGGCGCCCAGCCACGCTTCTTGAATGCCTCTTCGTTGTAGCCGATGCCCGTGGCGACTACCCCGACTCCGGTCGCTTCAGGACTGATTCGCGCCAGCGGATAGAGGTCTTTGTAGACCGGTGCGTCGCTGAGCTTTTCACACAGGCCCATTTGCAGCGCCTGGTACATCGGCCCGTCGTCCATCATCGCCACGTTGATCTGCTGACGCCCTTTCTGCGCCTGCAACTTGGCCAGGGTTTCGGTGGAATTACCGGCGACGTAGACCACTTTGACGGCGTGCTGTTTCTCGAACGCGGGGATGACTTTGGTCCTGTACATCTGCTCGGTGGAACCGCCGACTCCGGCGACATACAGGGTCGGTTCGGCGAATGCGGCACCGCTGCTCAACCCGAAAAGGGCGACAGCGGTGGCAAGGCGGGTCAGAGGGCGAAACGGCTTTATTGCTGAGGTCGAATTATGGCTATTCACAGACTATCTCCGAAGTGCGTGGGGCAGATCGAACAATGCGTCAGTCGCTTCGGCGTCAATCGAAGCCATGCAGCGCGCTGCATGCTCCCGGCGAGTACTTCCCGGGGTGGCGCATCTTCATGTGCGCTATGGGTTGCTGGTTTGGAGTATTGCGACGAGCATCCATGTGGTCAAATACGAATATCCGGGTTAGTTATTCATATTTGATATGGAGTGTCGGCATGAACCTCAGGCAGATAGAAGCGTTCCGCAGCGTGATGCGATTGGGCTCCATGACCGCGGCGGCGGAAGTGCTGTACACCTCGCAGCCCAATGTCAGTCGGCTGATTGCCCAGCTGGAACTGGGCACCGGGCTGACCCTGTTCAAGCGCGCGGGCGTACGGCTGATCCCGACTCAGGAAGGTCAGGCGTTCTTTCATGAGGTCGAGCGCGCCTATGTCGGCCTCGACAGCCTCAAGCATTCGGCGAAGAACATTCGCAATCTGGGCACCGGGCGTTTACGGGTGGCGGCCGTGCCATCGACCGGCATGAGCGTGCTTCCCAGGGTGCTCAAGACCTTCACCGATTCGCGCCCGGAGCTCACGGTGTCGTTGCACGTGAACTCCTCGCCGACGGTGGAGCAATGGGTGAAATCGCAGTTCTGCGATATCGGCATCGTGGTTCACCCCGGCGATGTCAGCAGTCAACAGGTCGAGCTGCTCGCCGAGATCGCGGCCGTGTGCGTACTGCCGCGCTCACATCCGCTGGCTGAACGATCGCAGATCACTTTCACAGACCTTGAAGGGCAAGCGTTCGTCTCGCTCTGTCATGGCGATGGCACACGCTCATTGGTGGATGGTTTGTTCGAGCAGGCAGGCGTCGAGCGGGTAATGGCGGTCGAGGCGCAGTACAGCGCGATCAACTGCGAAATGGTCGCCCTCGGCATGGGCATCACCCTCGCCCACCCCTTGGTGGCCAAGGATTATCTACACCGGGACATCGTGGTCAGACCCTTCAAGCCAGACATCCTCTTTCCGACCTACGTGATCTGGCCGACCGCGCAAGCGAGGACCCGGCTGGCCGAGGAGTTCGTCGATACGCTGAAGGCCTATTACCGGGAGTCGGTGGATGCGAGCTAGCGAAACGGTCTTGGCCCACTCAAATGCTTTCGCGGGTAGATGTCAGATTCTGGCTACGAATAAGCACTCACAATCCACTTCACTTTTTCCAGCGCCTCCCGAAGGGCATCCATCTGCGCAGAGCCCAGCGCCAGGCGGATCGCATGGGGTACATTGGCAGAGACCGCAAAAGGCTCGGCGGTTGAAACCGCAACTTTCTCACGCATCAACGCCATGGCGATCTGGTCAGCCCTTGCATCTTCAGACAAAGGCAGCCAGAGAAAATAGGACGACGGGTGACGTACGCACCGAAGCCCCGCCAGCACTTCACCGGCCATGGCTTGCCTGGCCTGCGCATCCCGACGCTTTTCAGCTTCCAGCTGCATGACGGTACCATCGTCGAGCCACGCGCTCGCAATCGCAGTCATTACGCCCGGGGTATTCCAAGTGGTGGCCCTGATGGTTCGCTCCAGCGCGGGCACTTTTTGCGCGGGGGCCGCGATGAAACCTACGCGCAAACCGGTGGCGACACTCTTGGATAGCCCTGAAACGTAAACCGTTATCTCGGGGGCGAGATCCGCCAACGGTGGCGGTGGGTCCTCGGCAAGGAAGGCGTACGCGGCGTCCTCAATGATCAGCAACCCATGCCAGCGCGCAATCGTCACCAGGTACTCGCGTTGATCGGCACTCATCACCCATCCCAGTGGATTGTGCAGCGTAGGCATCGAATACACCGCCCGCACGCGACGACGACGGCACAGACTGTCCAGCGCGTCCAGATCCGGTCCATGTTCGGTGACGGGAATGGGCACGATTTCAAGGTGCAATGCTTCGGCCAGCACTTTGAATCCTGAATAGGTCAACGCATCAGCTGCAATCACATCACCGGGTTGCAGCAGCGCCATCATCGTCACGGCCAGCCCGTGTTGAGCGCCGCTGACCATTAACACTTGCTCGGCTTCAACCGTCAGCCCTCGGGCGCGCAGATGACGCGCCACAGAAGCGCGCTCATGCAGTCGCCCCGCGTGTGGCTGGTAACGTAACAAGGACTCCAGATCGCCGGCCGCCGCGAGCTGGCGCAGAGCATTTCGCAAGAGCTCTGCCTGCCCTGGAAGCGAGGGATAGTTGAAGTTGAGGTCAGTCATTCCAACTGCAACGTTTTTCTGGTCGATACCCAAGCCAGGAGGCAACGAAGTCTCCCTGACGAACGTGCCTCTCCCCGTCTCCCCACTGACCAGGCCCATGGCTTCGAGCTCTGCATAGACCCGACTGGCAGTCACCAGCGCCAGTCCTTCTGTCGCCGCGAGTTGGCGGTGCGTCGGCAAGCGCGTGCCCGGCAACAATCGCCCGGACCGGATATCGGCTGCAAAAGCATCCACTAATGACTTGTACCGAGAGCGAGGCATGCCGAGATGTATCCATGACAATTTTTTGATTGTATTGATTTTCGATCATAGGATGGATTTCTGCAAATTGAGAGTGGCCCCTCAAAATGGAACGAACATCGAACCTGCAAAACCCGACGATAGAAAAGACCGCGAGCGGATGGCTCAACGGGTTCATCGGGGTACTCATCTTCAGCGGCTCGTTGCCAGCCACACGGCTGGCCGTGGTGGAATTTGACCCGGTCTTTCTGACCGTTGCCAGAGCGACAATTGCTGGAGTTCTGGCGCTTTGCCTGCTTTTGCTCTTTAAAGAAAAGCGTCCTGCCAAGCGTCAGCTGCTGCCCTTGGCGATCGTGGCAATGGGTGTTGTATTAGGCTTTCCTCTGCTGACTGCGCTGGCTCTACAGCATGTGACGTCTGCGCATTCCATCGTCTTCGTTGGCCTGTTGCCCCTCGCCACAGCGGCGTTCGGCGTGTTGCGCGGAGGGGAGCGTCCCCGGCCGGTGTTCTGGTTTTTCTCAGTCCTGGGAAGCGCACTGGTTGTGGGGTTTGCTGTCTCCCAAGGCCTGACAGCTTCTGCAACGGGTGACATTCTCATGCTGCTGGCAATCCTCGCTTGCGGGCTGGGGTATGCAGAAGGTGCGAAGCTTTCAAGAACGCTGGGAGGCTGGCAGGTGATCTCTTGGGCATTGGCGCTGTCGCTGCCCGTCATGGTCCCGCTGACCTGGTTCATGGCCCCTGCTTCGTTATCGGGAATTTCGACATCCGCATGGGTCAGCCTGGCTTACGTATCGGTTTTCAGCATGCTGATCGGTTTCGTATTCTGGTATCGCGGGCTTGCCCAAGGGGGGATTGCCGCCGTCGGCCAGCTTCAGCTGCTACAGCCGTTCTTCGGATTGGCGCTGGCAGCCACGCTGCTTCACGAGCAGGTCAGCATTGGCATGCTGGGTGTGACCGTTGCGGTGATTCTTTGCGTTGCCGGAGCGAGAAAATTTTCCAAGTAATCCGCAACCCCCTCAATCGTCCTCATGCAACCGGATGCCGCGGGCGTGGAGCAGATGGGGAATTACGAGCACCAGCAGCGTCAGCGCGAGGAATGAAGCCGCTATGGGTTCAGTCACAAACACCAGCCAGTCTCCCTGGCTGATGGACAGGGCGTTACGCAGTTGCTTTTCAGCCATCGGGCCCAGCAGCATGCCGACGATCACCGGGGCGACGGGAAAATCGAAGCGCCGCATCAATACCCCGCCCCAGCCGATCGCCAGCATCAGCAAAAGATCGAAGGAAGAGTGGCGCATGCCGTACACGCCGATGGTGGCAAACACCAGAATCCCGGCATTCAGGTACGGCCGGGGAATCTGCAACAGTTTCACCCAGAGCCCCACCAATGGAAGGTTCAGCACCAGCAGTATGACGTTGCCAATGTACAACGAGGCCACCAGGGTCCAGACCAGCTCTCCCGAGGTCTGGAACAGCAGCGGACCCGGCTGCAGGTTGTAGTTCTGGAACGCCGCCAACAGAATCGCCGCGGTGGCGGAGGTCGGTATGCCGAGGGTCAGCAGCGGCACTAAAGACCCTGTCGCACTCGCGTTGTTGGCGGCTTCGGGACCGGCAACACCTTCGATGGCGCCTTTACCCTTGCTGGCCGCAAACTCTTCCGGGTATTTACTCAGTTTGCGTTCGGCTGAATAGGACAGAAAAGTCGGAATCTCGGCACCACCGGCCGGAATGGAGCCAAAAGGGAAACCGATCAGCGTTCCCCGCAGCCAGGCGGGAATCGATCGCTTCCAGTCGGAGCGCGTCATCCACAACGAGGTCAAGCGGTGCCGGCCGGCCGATTCTTCTTTTTGATACAGCAGGCTGTACAAGGCCTCCCCCACCGCAAACAACCCGACCGCCACGAGCACGACCTCGATGCCATCGACCAACTCGGGAACCCCCAGGGTGTACCGGGCAATGCCCGAGGTCGAGTCCAGGCCGATCAAGCCAATGGTCAATCCAATACCCAGTGAGGCGAAGCCGCGCAGCATGGAAGCGCCGAGCACCGCAGACACTGTCGTGAAGGACAGCACCAGAATCGCGAAATACTCCGCAGGACCAAACTTGAGCGCCAGTATGGCAACGATCGGGGCAAACAGGGTCAGCAAAATCGTGGCGATGGTGCCGGCCACAAATGAACCTATCGCTGCCGTCGCCAAGGCCGGTCCCGCTCGACCGTTGCGGGCCATGAGGTTGCCTTCCAGGGCCGTGACCATGGAGGACGATTCCCCTGGGGTATTGAGCAGGATGGATGTGGTGGAGCCGCCAAACTGAGCGCCGTAATAGATCCCGGCGAACATGATCAAGGCCCCGGTCGGATCGACCTTGGCGGTAATCGGCAGCAACAAGGCCACCGTCAGCGCCGGGCCGATACCCGGCAAAACCCCGATCGCGGTGCCGAGCAGACAGCCGATAAAGCCCCACATCAAATTGATCGGCGTCAGCGCGGCGGAAAAACCCATCGCCAAGCTTGAGAGAATTTCCACCGTATTGATCTCCTTCGGCCCGGATCAGATCCAGGCGTTGACAAGGGGCGGCAGGGAAACCCCTAGCCCGGCATTGAACAGCCAGTAAATCGGTAAGGTCAGGGCAATGCCGATGGCCAGGTCGCGCAGCGGATGGCGACTACCGAAACCCCGTGCCGAACAGGCAAACAGCAGCGCCGCCGCCAATACGAAGCCGATGAGGTTGATCAGCAAGGCCACCCCCACCAGACCCGCGGTCACCCAGGCCGCACCGAGTTTGCCGCCAGGCAACGCTTTGGCCGTCTCGTCGCCGTGGTCTGCCAGCTCGCGGAAACCACCGGTGGCTGCTTGATAGCTCAGCAACAGGCCGACGACTCCGAGGAACGCCGCGACGGCGTAGGGATAGACATGGGCACCGAGGATGACGAAGCCCATCTCGGCAGGAAACCGGAATGCACCAATCGCCAATACCGCACTGATGACAATCAAGCCTGCGCCAACCGCCAGCTGTGCCGGCACTATGCTGCGAAGCCGGGCCATCTCAAAGCAACCCGACCTTGACCAGCATCGCGCGCAACCGCACGTGCTCTTCGTCGACGAATTTGCCGAAGTCATCGCCGGTCAGAATGCTCGGTGACCAGGCATTGGCTTTGACATTGTCTTGCCAGACTTTGCTATTGGCGGCGGCCAGGACGGCGTCGGTCACTTCCTTGCGCTGCTCAGGCGTGAGGTTCGCCGCGCCGTAAACTCCACGCCAATTACCGATCGTTACGTCGTAGCCCTTCTCTTTGAGAGTCGGTGCGTCGATGCCTTCAACGCGGTCGGGCGCGCCGATGGCGAGTACCCGGAACTGGCCGTTTCTGATGTATTGGCCCAGCTCGGCGTAGCCACCCGTGATCACCGTGATGTGGCCGCCCAACGTCGCTGCGACGACTTCGCCCCCGCCCGCGTAGGCGACGTAGTTCACCTTGTTGACCGGCACATCCATCTTGCCGGCCAATTCGGCGATGCCGATGTGGTCAATCGAGCCTTTGGAACCGCCGCCCCACTTGATACTTGCCGGGTTGGCCTTGAAGTCTTTCAGCACGTCTTCCAGGGTTTGATACGGGGACTCCTTGCGTACGGCAAGCACGTTGTATTCGGTAAAAAGCCGGGCAATCGGTGTCACGTCCTTCAAGGTAATTTGCGGTTTGTTCTGTTCCACCGCAGTGACCATGATTGCGCCGACCACGAGCAAGGCATTCGGGTCGCCCTTGGTGCTGTTGGCAAACTGCGCCAGTCCCAACGTCCCCCCTGCTCCGCCCTTGTTCTCGAAGGTGACGGATTTGGCCACTTTGGCCTCGATCAAGGCCTTGCCCAGGATCCGTGCAGTCTGGTCATAACCGCCGCCCACCGAGCCTGGAGCCATGAACTTGACGGTATCCAGCGCCAAGACAGGTGTCGTGAGCGTGACCGCGGTAATGGCCGCTGCAATGGATATGGAGCGGCTGAGCCGACGGAATAAAGCGAACATAAGATTTCTCCCAATACCCTGTTCAAATGAACGTGCACCTGCGGATAAGCGTAGGCCATAGCCGCCGCTGCGTTGGCCGACCACTCGTCGCCGAGAGCAATTACTACCTCTTGACAGCGATGGGCTCCTGCGCGAATATTATTTACATCGGATACGATCTAAACGCACACGACAAATAAATCTTACCGAACCTAACGTTGAGGATTCATCCCATGAGCAAGATCGAAAAAGTCCTGGCCTCCGGCAAAACCCACACCACCATGAGCAGCGCGGGCGTCACTTCGCGCGGCCATAACGGCAGCCTCGACATCGAGCTCTCGTCGCCCGGAAACGCGAAGCCCGTGCATGTGTTCGAAGCCACCCAGCCGCACCCGAAAGCCGAGCAATTGTTCGCCGGCGCCTGGTCGGCCTGTTACATCGCCGCGGTCGGCGTCGCAGCCAAGGAGATGAAGCTCGAGCTTCCGTCCGATCTGTCCGTCGACATCGAAGTCGATCTGGGCCAGACCGGTCCGGCCTACTTCCTCCAGGCCCGGCTGACTCTCCGCGTGCCGGGCCTGGCGCACGATGTCGCGACGACGCTGGCGCACACCGCGGACCAGATCTGCCCGTACTCGAAGGCGACCCGAGGCAACATTGACGTAGCCCTCAATGTCCTTACGGCGTGATGCACCGCGCGACCGGTTTGACCTGGCCATGCTCGTCGAACCGGCTGCCGGCGTCGGCGAATTGCCTGACGGTCGCGGATGCGTCTCAGTGCATCCGAGGCCTTCGAACGCTGAATTGCTCATCTCAATTGCCGAGCCTGGACAGGCGTCAAGTCAGCTGCGATTTGGCGCCAATTTTTCAGTCTCGCAACGGCGCGCCATAGCACGATTCAATTTCTGTTTGCCCCAAAGTGATACTACTTTGCCTCTATCGCTTCATTAAAGCGATCAGCCATGAGGGAAAGGGTCATGCGTGTACGAGGGCGCGAATATTGGGCTTGGTCCGATTGCCAGCTACCCAGCAAATCTCATCAAGAAAGTCTAAGTAACGGTGTCGAAATTGATGTTCAGGCTCGGCTCTCGCGCACGGACACGACACAACTCTTTATCGGGATATATGAGCAAAGCGGGGCGATTGCCGCGGAGGAGTTTTACCCGCTGGTGCACGATGAAACGGTGACGAGCGCTCTGGCATGGGGTGTTCAACGAGCTCGAGCTATAGCGACAGGCACTCTGGCCCCGCTCAGGCAAGCTTTCTGAAAACCAAATACAGGATGTGGTTTGATCGAAAGCTACTCGCTGACTGATCAGGGCAATCGTATCCGCTCTGTAGACAATCAGCAGGCCCTGCACAGCGATTCAACCCGAAGCTCCAGACCTGAACATCTGGAGCTTCATAGACCCAATCGTGAGTTTGGTTACACACCCCTCCTTGCATCACGGCTCTCGGCGTCTGCTTTCGACCCAGGCACCACAGTAAGGGCCGATGTCCTGGCCAGCAGGTAATAGAAGATACCCGGCACCACCAGTCCAACGATCCAGGAAATATCGACACCGCCGAGCTGCGCGACCATCGGCCCGGAGTAGAACTTGGTGTCGACAAACGGCAGCTGGATCAATACACCGATGACATACACGCTGATCCCCAACATGTTCCAGCGACCATAGCGACCCGCCGGGTCGGACAACGCCGGGATGTCATAGCGTTCCTTGTTGATGAAGTAGTAATCCACCAGGTTGATCGCGCTCCAGGGCGTGAAGAAGGTCAGCAAAAACAGAATGAAGTACTTGAACGTAGTTAGAAACGAGTACTGGCCCAGCAGCGCGAGCGTGGTGGACGCCGCGACAATCGCCAGTACAAACAGCATGCGCTGCGCGGCGGATATCTGCAGACGACTACGGAAGCCACTGATAATGGTGGCAACGCACATAAAGCTGCCATAGGCGTTGAGGGTGGAAACCGTGACCTTGCCGAACACCACGCTCAAGTACAGCAGGGACGCCATCACACCGGTACTGCCCAACCCGACGATGGTAGCCACCTCGTGACCGCGGAAATTCGCGCCCGCCAAAGCAGCGGCGAACACCCCAAGCACCATTGAAGCCTGGGCGCCCAGCACCGTACCCAGGCCGACGGCAGCGAAGGTCTTCCAGGACGAGGTCTTGCTTGGCAGGTAGCGTGAGTAGTCGGCCACATAGGGGCCAAAGGCGATCTGCCAGGACGCAGAGAGGGACACCGCCAGCAGGAAGGTGCTCCAGCCGAAGTGACGGTTTTCCAGCAACAGCCCGATATCGTTGAGCGTCATCAGCCGGGTGAACAGATAGGCGAAGGCAATGATGCCCAGCACGCTGGCCACCCTTCCGACCAGGTGGATCACTCGATAACCGAAGATGGTCAGAAACGCGATGCAGGAGGCGAAAATCAGGATGCCGGCGCTGTCGCTGACATCGATCAGCTGGGCAATCGCCTGCCCCGACAATACCGCGCCGGTGGCGCTGAAGCCCAGATACATCAAGCACACCAGCACAATCGGGATGGCCGCCCCATAGACGCCGAACTGCACGCGGCTGGAGATCATCTGCGGCAGCCCGAGCTTCGGCCCTTGCGCAGCGTGCAACGCAACCACTGCACCGCCGAGCAGCTGGCCGATCAGCAAGCCAATGAGTGACCAGAACACATCGCCGCCCAACACCACGGCCAAGGCACCGGTGACTATCGCGGTGATCTGCAAGTTGGCGCCGAGCCACAGGGTAAACTGGCTGTAGAGGCTGCCATGACGCTCGGCCTCGGGAATGTAATCGATCGAACGTGTCTCGATCAGGGGACTTCGCTGCTGACTATCGCTGACCTTGGTCATTATTGTTTTTCTCTTCTGAGGGGCAGACGGCAATTGGGGCAGATGGTGCTTTTATTGTTGTTCAGTCACGGCTACTTGAGCCGGCCGCTGCTCAAGACCACCGAACGGCGCCTTGGCCCACACGACCTTGCCGCCGACAACCGTCAGCAGGACGGCATTTCGAGCCAGTTCATCCTCGGGAACCTGCATGAAGTTCTTGTCCAGTACGATCAAGTCAGCGAACTTGCCCACTTCGACCGAACCGACAACGGCGTCGAGTTTCAGCTGCTCGGCGGCGTTCAGGGTGATGGCGCGCAGCACTTCTGCACGCGACAGTGCCGAGTCGGCGTTGAGCCTTGCCGCGTACTTGGGACCATAGCTGTGGGGGTTTAGCGGATCGCCTGAGCGAGTGACACCGATCTTCAGCGCCAGGAATTCGTCGAGCGGATCGACGGGCCAGTCGCTGCCATAAGCCACGCGGCCACCGGCGCGGCTGATGCTGCCCGATGGCTCCATGCGGGCAAAACGTTCGGCACCGAGATGATCGCTGGTGCCGTCGACCGTTGACGGCGCCTGCTGGGCCCACTGGAAGGACATATTGGCGGTCACGTCGAGCGCCTTGAAGCGCCCATAGTCGGCGGGGTCCACCGACTCAGCGTGAGTAATGGCCGGCCGGAAACCGTTGCCAGGCAGTTGCTGACGCACGTATTCAATGCCGTTCAGTGAGTCACGCACCGCCCGGTCTCCGGTGGCGTGAAGGTGCGGGTCGAGGCCGGCCTGCACCGCTTGCAACAGCAGCGGCTTGAGCACTTGCAGCGGGAAGTACAGCTCACCGACGTTCTTGCCCGACGTCCACTTGGGCGCGGTATCGGTGCCGGCATTGCGCAGGTACGGCGTCAACATTGCCCCGGTGTCCGCCGGAGCGTTGATGATGCCATCCATGAACAATTTGACATGGCGCATGCTCACACCCGGCGCCGCTTTCGCTTCACCCTGGTCGTAGATGTTGGCCAATGCCTTGGCCTCGGCAATGGTTTTCGCCGGGTCTGCCGCAGCGGCCGCAGGGTCCAGCTTGATCGCCAATAAGGCCCGAGCGGTCAGCTCGCCCGACTGCTGCAGGCTGCTAAAGGCTTTGCCATTCTCAGGCCCCGACAAGGCATCGAAGAAGCTGGTGATGCCTTGCTGGCGCATGGCGTCGAGCGCCGCGCGGGTCTGGTCGAGTTTTTCTGCGTCGGTGACTGCCGGCACCACAGCGGCCATGGCATCGGCAGCACCGTCTTCGCAAATGCCGGTCGGGTTGCCGGCGTTGTCGCGCGCATACTTGCCATCACCAGGATTGGCCGTGTGCTTGTTTATGCCAGCCACCACCAGGCCGCGAGAGTTTGTCAGCACGGTATGGAAGTCGGTGGAACGGACCTGAATCGGGCGATTAGTCTTGAGCGCGTCCAGCGTCGATTTGTCGGGGTCGCCGTCGAGTCCGGTCATGCCCATGCGATCCCAGCTGCCAACCTCGAGCCAGACATCGGGGCCTTTGCCCTTGTCGGCATCCAGGCACGCCTGGATGGTTTCCTGGAAAACCTTGCGGGTCATCGTCTGGTATTTCAGGTCGCACAACGTCATGGCGCGGCCGCCGTCGCCCGGGTGCATGTGGGCATCGATGAAGCCCGGCATCAACATGCGTCCCGCCAGATCGATCAGCTGGGTCTGCGTGCCGATATACGAGGTGACCCCTTCATCGCTGCCGACGTAGACGATCTTCCCGCCGGCAACGGCGATCGCCTGCTGCACGGAACTCTTGCCATCGACGGTATAGACATAGCCGTTGCGCATCACCATGTCGGCGGGAGTCGAAGCGGATGTCTGACACCCTACCAGAGCGATGCAGGAGAATGCCGTTGTCGTGGCAACGGCGATAAATAGCCTGGAGAATTTCAAATGCCTCACCTCTATTTTTATAGTTTTGGAAGTGGCCCGAACAGACTGCCGTGCAACCCCGAGATATGCAGGGCACACGATATAGAGCGCAGCAGTCGTACGGACCTCCACAAATGAGGAGGGGTAAGGCAATTAATTGGAAACCCGGGCTGGCGCACTTAATCGCGGCGCATAGCATCCGCAAGCGGGGTGGGGGAACGCAGCACTGAACCTAGTTCCACCTTGCTCTTGACCCCGAGTTGCAAGTAGCAGTTGCGCAGATAGGTGCGCACTGTCGCGGGACTCAATGCAAGGATTTTGGCAATCTCCTTGTAGGAGTGGCCGGCGGCGAACAGCATGGCTACCGTCCGCTCCCGTGGTGCAAGCGCCGCCCCACGCGACTGCGTCTCGAGTGACAGGATGACATGCTCCCCGGTAGGACTCAGTGTCAGTGCCGAGCGGCCCAGGCGCATCACGCAGGGAGCCTTCTGCAGTTGCGCGATCACATCAAAGGGCAGTGTTGAACCATTCCACCCGGGCAACTCGCGTTGAATGGCCGAGCACAGCCCTGCCCCCACGTACAGCAGACTGCCGTCCATACGCGCGACCCCGAAGTCTGTCGCACCGTTGCCCGTGTCGAAGCGGATCATGTCCTGGATCTGAAATCGCCACAATTGCAACAAGTGATCGCAGAAGGCAGAAAACAAACTGCTCTCGCTGTTGTTGAAAGCCGCCGCACACATGCCACGGTAGAGACAGACGAAGAACATCAAGCCGCTTTCGGGCAACTCGAAGGTGATGCACATCACGTGGTAGAGGTCATGGCGCCGCGCAAACTCGTTTATTTCCTCGTTGGGGTCGGTAAACCCGCTGTCGCGCACGACCTCACCGGGTTGACTCAAGGTCTCATGGGAGAATCTGTCGCTGCCCGCCCCCTTGCTCCATTCCGCGGCAAACGACTCCGGCAGATTGATTCGCCCGTGCATCCAGCTTTGGGGTGGCGCATCGACGCCTGACGTGGACATCTCGCCCCACCATGCCGAAGCGAAGGGCACCAGTTGGCTGAATGCCTGCAGGCCGTCCGGGATGAATTCGGATGCGCCGCGCTCTCGAGCAAGACGCCCAAGCTGTAATACGCAAAGATTGAATGCTTTCAGCATTTCCATCGACTGCCTGGCGCCGTACTCATCACCCGCCTCCATCGTTCTGACTCCAACAGCTGCCTGAAGAAACGCGGTCAGGCTTCGCTGATTTTATTGACGCTGGTGATCTGACTGTTCCAGATCATCTCGTAATGGGCTGTTTGAATAATTGATGAGACGGGTCTTGGGGTCATCAGCGCCCAGCAGTAGCTGCCATGCATACGAACGGAGTTGTAACGAAGACCGGGACACCCTGCATCCTTGACTGCCCTACCCAAGCGATGGGAATGCGTGTAATCGTCGGGATCGTAGACAGGATCTGTCATCGGGATGGATGCGGCATCCTTCATCGCTACGTCCACGAAGGAGCAGGATAAACCCCGGAAAACAAACCGCTCATAGTTGAGACTCGGGACTTTCGACCAGTACAGATTCTGGTGATGCTGCACCTCTGCCAGCGCCGTTTCCATTGTGCCAGCCAGGTACAGCACACCATAGCTCCCATCGCTGAATCGCGAGCCAGCCGGGTTGATGTGGGTAAAAGGTGCTGTCGCGTAAGAGCAGCCAGGAATACCGAAGGGAATCTCCCCTCGCGGTATCAACTCAAGGCGTCCTAGCTCATTTTGCAGCCTTGGATTAGTCAAAGCCTGTATCTGATACAGATCCTCAAACTCCTCCGCGTCCGCAACGTCATCAAACAGCGCAATAGGCGGAAACTTTGAATTGACCAGTCGGTAGGCCTGCAACTGCTCGCCGGCCAGTTCTGCCAGCTGGCTCGCCATCACCATTGCGCGCCTCGTAGCACGTCGATCCGCCGAAACGTCTCGTACAGAGAAATCATATCCCCCTGAGACATAATATCGAGTGGCGTACGCCCGTTGAAAAACTCGTTTTCGTTGGCCATCGCCGGGAAACCATAGACGTTTTCCGGGTTATCAAAGACCAGGCGCAGAGCGCCGTGGATATTGAGCACAAAGCTGATGCGCTGCATCTGGTCTGAATCCAGGCTCACGGACCAGTCGGTATCGCGCTGCTTGGCGCGTGTATACGTGCTGCGAGAAATGCGCAGGATACGGCAGGCCTGATCGCCGGACGCAGCCCATTTTTCAAGTATGCCTACCGCTGCCCGCAGACCGGTAACGCACTGCTTCCTGGAAAATCCTTGTGCCTGGAGGGCT
Source organism: Pseudomonas sp. LBUM1658 (assembly GCF_059716055.1). Taxonomy (NCBI): domain Bacteria; kingdom Pseudomonadati; phylum Pseudomonadota; class Gammaproteobacteria; order Pseudomonadales; family Pseudomonadaceae; genus Pseudomonas; species Pseudomonas sp. LBUM1658. Next base: position 2,522,898 of record NZ_CP166798.1, on the reverse strand, counting down.
ACTGTCATGGCCAATACCTCATCGTGCATCTACAGACACAACTATAGACAAATAGAGTCTACAGAGCAAGACTGCCTCAGCCAGTGGTAATGATTGCGCGATGGCCAGGCTTGAAACCATTGGCCCTGGCGAGCCAAACCACGGACAGACCAAGCAGCGCCAATACCAGCAGAGTCGGGGGAAAAGAACTCGGCCCCCCATGCTCCAGCAACAAACCACCAGCGATGCCACCTCCGGCCACTGCCAGGTTGAAGATGGTGACCAGCATCGACTGCGCGACATCGGCGCCGTCACCGGCGGTATCGGCAATGGCCGTCTGGAGCAGCGTGGGAGCGCCGCCGAACGTCAGCCCCCAGATCGCCACGCTGAGGAGCACAATGTCGGGAGAGGTGCTGGCCATTCCCAACACCAGCGCCGCCATCGCGAAGACCGCCAGGCTAAGAAGCGTCAGCACACGCAACCCACGATCGACCCACATTCCTGTGACCCCGATGCCGACGATAGACGCGACACCGAACAGCAGAAGCACGAGGTCTATCCGCTGGCCAAGCCCCACCCAGACCAGGAATGGCGCGATGTAGGTGTAAAGGATGTTGTGCGCGAGTATCCAGACGAAAATCACCAACAGTATCGAGCGCAGACCTGGGGTCAGAAGAATGCTGCTTATCGGCTGGCGCTGACGTTCAGTTTGTCCCGCGTAGTCAGGCACGCCAAACCGCACCCACACCAACAGCAGTAACGCGAGGGCCGACATGATCCAGAACACGCCGCGCCAATCAAACAGAGTACCCAGCCAAGTGCCCAGGGGCACGCCGAGACACAAGGCAACGGGCTGACCGATGCCGACCACCGCCAGGGCCCGCCCCTGCAAGTCATGAGGCACCATGCGTCGTGCATAACCGGCCAACAGTCCCCATATCACGCCCGCCGCCATTCCGGCGATGAACCGCGCGACCAGGGTCAGCACATAGTGGGAGGACAATGCCGTCACGGTGTTGAAGACCAGCAACCCGCCAATCGCCAGCAGGAACAACGGCCTCCTGTGCCATTGTCGCGTAATGGCAATGACCGGAATCGCCGCCAGCACCGAGCCTAAGGCATAGAGCGTAACCAACTGACCCGCCATGGCCTGCGAAACGCCCAGCCCCTGCCCGATCAGAGGCAGCAGGCCGGCTGGCATGGTTTCGGTCATGATGGTGATGAAGCCAGCCAGCGTAAATGCCAACAGTCTCCACACGGGCAGCCTTTGCGCTGAAGACGTTTCATCGAGCCCCGTTGCTATCAATCCATTGTCGTCGTGCGTGGTCATCGTTGCATCCCTGATAAAAAATACATTTCCTGTTTCCTGATCGGTGAAAAAACTGCTTTGAATTGGTTTTGGAATGGTCATTCCAAAACAAGACAAATAAACCCTGGTCTCTGTCAGTTTTTCACTTGAAGCGTTGCAAACACCTGTCCCGGATTACAGCGCGTCTATCGCGACGTCCACTACATCCAGCAAGCGTTGCCGACGGTTCTGCTGAGCACTGCCTTTACTCAAGACCCGCAGGCCCTGGATCGTGTTCACGATAAAGCGTGCGAGCGCGCGAGGTTTCTTGTGCATGGCGATTTCTCCCTCTGCCTGACCACGGATAAGTGCACGCTCCAAAGCTTTCTCCAGACGCAGGAAGTTGCGCGAGACCAACTTGGCAATGGATTCGTCCTGACCGGCCAATTCCAGTGTGGCATTGGCGGCAAGGCAGCCACGCTGCCCGTTATCGCTGAGTTCATCATTCACGATTCTCATCAGCAATTGCTGGATCAGCCCTTTGACCGAGCCCGATTCCTCAAGCAGCGCTACGTTCGCGGCAGTCAGATCGTGATAACGGCGCAGTGCCTGCTCGTACAATCCATGCTTGTTCTCAAAGGTGTTGTACAGGCTGCTGCGAGACAATCCGGTACCGTCAACCAGATCCTGTATCGACGTGGCGCAATAGCCGAGCTGCCAAAAAACCTGCATGGCTGCGTCGATAATCTCGTCATGCTTGAATTCCTTGGGACGCATCAGAGTACCTTTCTGGAATGATCATTCCAGAAAGGTACTGACTTCCTTTTCGCTGGTCAAGGATGGCTTGCTTTCATCATCTGTCAGTACGTGGAAGCCCTCGATCTGCATTGTCATTTGTCATCGATCTTTGTTGACGATTGTGGCGGACGCTCAGTGCTCTCTTCGGCGTTGGGAGCTTCTGGAAAACTTCCTGGCGTGAACACGTGGGTCTGCAATTCGCTGGCATCAACTTCGGCGACACCATGAACCGAACGGGCCAGACCAATAGCCTGTTCACACTCCTTATGGGTGTTGACGCGACCGCTCAACGTCACCACACCTGCATGGGTTTTGACATTGATATGCAGGCTAAGGGTTGGTTCGGAAAAAGCCAGGGCCGACTTCACCTTGGTGGTAATCCACGCGTCGTGAACCGCCGTTCCCAGATCATGAGAGTAATGCTGGAAGGAGTGATTTTTCATGGCTGAACCCTCTCTCACATAATTAGAGATGTACTGTCCGTCCCATTTGCTGTGCTGCCCTCTACCTCTCAGGCAAGCGTTATGGACACCGAATTCGTTTTCCAGTGCTCGCCACGCAAATACAGACACAGACACACCTTAATTATAGTGCGCCCACTGCCTGCGGTCGCGGTGCTCCGGCCAATCTACTCCTGGCAGGCCTTACAATATTTGCCGCATGGGTTCTTCTGTGCGCGCGCAGCGACGAAGCTCCAGCGGTGTGCATCCAACGACCCGCAGGAAGCTTTGATGCATGCGGCCAGCAGTGATGAACCCGTTCAGGCGTGCGATCTCCTCGAACGTCTGCCGGCCATCCTCCACCAGCGGTCGCGCTGCCTCCACGCGCAGGCGTTCGACCGCCCGCGCCGGTGTCATCCCTGTCGACGAGGCGAATGCCCGTCCGAACTGGCGCACGCTCAGGTTCGCGATCCGGGCCAAGCGTTCGACCGATGGATGATCGTGCAGGTGTTCGCGAGCGAAGCTTAAGGCGGTACGAATGCGATCCGACCCCGGGTCGAAATCCAACAGCGATGAGAACTGGTCTTGGCCGCCAGGTCGCCGGTAGTAGACAACCAACATGCGCGCGACCGATTGCGCTATGTCCTTGCCCAGGTCCTGCTCGATCATGGCCAGGCTCATGTCGATACCGGCCGACATGCCCGCCGAGGTCCACATGCCTTCGTCCTCGGTCCAAATGCGGTCGCCATCCACGCACAACGCCGGATACCGCACCTGCAACTGCGGCGCGTAAAACCAGTGGGTGGTCGCTGTACGACCATCGAGCAGGCCGCTGGCGGCCAGCAGGAAGGCGCCCGTGCACACGCTGGCGGTTCTTCGCGAGCGCCTGGAAATATCGCGAATGGTCGCTGCCAGCTCAGCAACCCATTCGCCCTCCGACGGCTCGGGCGCGCCTACCACGATGAACGTATCGAATGACCTTGGCAGCAATGCCTCGGTGGCGACGGCAAGCCCGCAGGCACTGCGTACCAATCCGCCGTCCAATGACGTGACAGTGAGCAGGTAATCGCAGGATGACAGCTGGCTGGCATTCGAGAAGGCTTCCAGCGGCCCGCTCAGATCCAGTAGTACAAAGCCTGGGTAGACCAGAAAACCGACATGACGGGCCATGGCCGAAATCCACCGATCTATGTCCTTGGCAACATTAGGCTCCCACCCTAACTTGACAGTCAACGCGCATTACCAGGGATCGCCGTGGAAACACCCACCCGCCAAACGGCAGAAGTTGCGGCTCCGCGCTAGCGGACAGGCCGACGTAGTACCTGGCCAGCAGGTGTAAACCGCACGCTACAGTTCGCCACCTGCCAGCCCTCTACATCCCTGTTGACGGAATCAGACGTCTTCCGGGAATTCCAGATGAGGAGAGCCACATGCAAACCCATCATCTTTTCGCCCTGCTGCCCCTGTTGTGCACCGGGCTCGTCATGGCCCAGGACAAGGCAGCCGCCGCGCCACCCCCGACCGTCAATACAGTGATGGTTCAAGCGCTTCCCGAGTACCCCGCAAAGGAAGTGCTGATGATCACGGTGGAGTATCCGCCCGGCGGGGCCGATCCGTTCATCGTCACGACGCCCATGGCTTCATCTATGTACTCGAAGGCTCCGTCGTCATGGGCGTGAAGGGTGGCAAGGAGGTCACGCTGACACCTGGGCAAAGCTTCCATGAAGGACCAAAAGACCTGCACACGGTTGGACGCAACGCCAGCCAGGAGACGCCCGCCAAGTTTCTGGTGTTCCTTCTGAAGGATGTGAACAAGCCCCCAGTGATTCCAGTTGATTGACCAGAGATAACCTGGAGCACCACCATGAAAAGCACACTAATTGGCAAGTTCTCAAGCTCGGTCAGCAGTGGCAGGGTTGCGTTTCTTTCCATCCTGCTGCTGGCTGCTGGTTGCTGGTTGCTGGTTGCGCACATAACCCCGATATAAGACAGGGGCCCGATAATTTTTCCGGGGTAACCGCCAAGGGCAACGCGGACTATATAGCCTGCATAAAGGATGATATTCAGGGAAACATAGAGACCTTTACCGTTGAGGAGAATGGCAAAACCAGACTTTTCGTCGCAAGCCTCAATCCCGATAAAGCATCAGGACTTGTTGAACTGTCCGGTTCTGCAGGCGCGACCTACTATTCCGTCCACCAGAGAGACGCCTGGTATGACAAGGGCAGGCTGATCAACACGGCTATGGAGTGTTCAAGAGCCTGAAGTACGGCAAAGGCGGGACAGACCACGATTTTGAACTGCCGATGATCGACACGTCTCATAATCGTACTCTGTCCCTTTTTTCCCTGGATCCAATCACCCTTTTAGCTATCAGATGCGTTCAACTGGCTTCAAAGTATTGAGCAAGGTCAAATCTGATCCGCATCATGGTAGATCTGCGGGAAGCTCAACAGGCCGATCAGGTTTTCGACTTCTCGTAGCGATTTCTGCCGGGCTTTCCACTCCGGCGTAAGGATGAATTCCTTGGGCAAGCCGGAGAGGTCCTGCTCCAAAACAAAAGCAAATACCTGAAGCTTCCCATCCTTGACTGCGCAGATGACCTTCCAGAATCGCGAGGGAATCTGCACGCGCTCGGTGCCAGGGAAAGTTTCATCGGCATCAGACAATACCGGTCCGGAAAAAATGCAATAGCGCTCCAGGTCGGCCTGGGCGCCAATGAAGTTTTCCAGGTGGCCCCAGATTCCATTTTTGCCGGAGCGGTTGAAGTTTCCGCGCTGGGGTGAGCAGTTGGTGACATGGAAGGTATCGCCATTGGCCCGTTGGATCTGGGCGAAGGAGCTTCCCCAACAGACATCTTCCCGACGAACAATGTGGCCCTTGTCGAAGGCACCGTTGTCTTTGCTGTAGAACCGGTCGGGTATCTGGAAGCGCTCTTCCACACGGGGGTCCAGAAACCACTTCTCCGAGTCACCCTCGCGCAGGCCGGTCAGTTCATCTCGGGTGTACTTGTGCCCCGGCTCCGGCCGCCTGGCGCTGGTTTGGCCATCGACATTGGAGGCGGTGAAGAGCGCGAGACGTCGGTGGCGATGGAGAGCAAGGCTGAAGTGCTCATACGGGATGACTGTTTCACCCGTTCTGGTCGGCGCGATTTGCTCGGGGTCTTTGACGGTAGGGAGTGGAGTTTCGAGGCCCAGGAACTGCGTATCGAAACCGGTCCGTGTCGAATAGTCCCGGTCGACAATCGGTTCCCTCATTGCCTCCTGGGGACCTGCTCCTGAAATCCGGGTGGGTACTGGGGTCTGGGGAATGGCAGGAGGTGTCTGGGGCGAATGCGTTCCCAAGCCTGAATTCGCTGCAAGCCTGGCAAAGGGGCCACCCAACTCGAGTACCAGGGTGCCAATCTCAATGCGTGAGCCTGGGCTGTCAGCAGTTGCTGTTGGCCTGACTTTGGGAGTCGACTCCTCACCCATGCGCGCCGCCTGGAAAGCAGTGGACAGGACATCGCCACCATCGCGAGCCGCTCTGAGCTCGGCCAGATAGCCAAGGTTCTCGGTCGCGACCTGATCGATGTGAGCACAGATACTGCTGACGCGAATGCCTTCGTTGGCCTCCCACTCCACCAGTGAATCGTCGATTCCATCAAGGCTGTCGACAGCCCGGCCGTCCCGCAGGAGGAAACGTCCAGCGCTATCCTTGCGCGGCACGCCAGAGTGGTGCAGTGCTACAACTTGAAAACTGTCATTGAGTACGGCTGCCCCGCTGGAGCCTGGCGCCGTATCGCTTCGATACCAGAGCACATCGGGCAGGCTGTCATTGGTGCACTGGTTTTCTCGAATGGCCCATTGTCGCGGCGCCCCGCCAGGATGCTGCACAATGGTCAGCCATTCGCCCTTGATTGCTTTGCCGCTAGTCGGCATCAAGCGGTGGTAACCAAAATTCGACAATGCAGCGCCCCCATCCAGGGACTCGGTTTCCACTGCCACCAAGGCAAAATCAAGTTCGTCGTTACAGAAGAAATACTGCTCGGGACGCAAACGAAATCGGTGAGAGGGTTCGGGATCACCGGCAACGCCCAGGCGATAGTTGAACTCGGCCAATGAGGGTGCTGCTTCTTCGGCACTGCCAAAGACGTGCTCATTAGTCAGCAGCAGTCGCGGCGATACCATGAAGCCGGTTCCGTAGCCTAGGGTTCTGCCATCCTCCGAGCGAACCAGGATTCTACAGATCGGCATGCCGGCAAGCAGCGCCCGGTCGAAGTAAAACTCATCGACCAGATCATTGGCCCCCAGGATCCGCTCTTGTTCGATCTGGGTCGGCCGGGCGCCACCGGCGGACAAAAAGGCCCTCCTGACCCCCAGCCTGTAAGGCGACGCCTGGCGCGCAAGGCCCGGAGCCGGGGGATTGAGTGGTTGCGCGCTACCATCACCTATGCCAACCAGCGCAGCTCGTTGGGCGCTCAGATCCAGTTGATGCTGTCGAACCAGGCTCATCTCGATTCTCCCTTGCACAAGGCAGTCACGCTGAACAGTGCGTTTCCAGACTCAGGTTTCCAGGCTCAGGTTTTCAGACTGAGGGTAGACCAAGAAAGGTTGCTCAGCCGCCAGTGTCCCTTGGCGTGGGCGAACGATCGGTCGAGCGTTGCTCCAACGCTGACGCGCCCTGACATCATGAGCGCTTCCAACCGCCTGTCGGCTGGCGCGAATGAGCGCTTGATACCTTCGCCACCGGGGAGATCCTGTGTAATAACAGCAGGCCCTACTGTGGGGCCGGAACACATCCAACGCTGGCTCTGCCACCCGGTTCAGGGCGCCCCGGGCCAGATCGCACGCACTGGACACGCATCTGGAGACAGGACATGAAAATCGTCGTTATCGGTGGCACCGGCCTTATCGGCAGCCAACTCTGCAAAAACTTGCGAGATCTGGGGCATGACGCCGTAGCCGCGGCGCCGAGTACCGGTATCAACACCCTCACCGGCGAAGGGCTGCCGGAAGCTTTACAAGTTGCCGACGTGGTCGTCGACGTGGCGAACTCGCCATCATTCGAGGACGCCGAAGTTCTCCACTTCTTCGAAACGTCCGGGCGCACCCTCCTTGCAGCCGAGGCGGCCGCCGGAGTCAGGCACCATGTCGCCCTGTCAGTGGTGGGCACCGAGCGGATGCTCGAAAGCGGTTACTTCCGGGCGAAAATGGCTCAGGAAAAAATCATCAAGGTCTCAGGCATCCCCTACTCGATCCTGCGCGCCACGCAGTTCTTCGAGTTCATGGGCGCGATTGCTCAATCAGGCATCCAGCAAGGCAATTCGATCCATTTGACTTCCGCCACTTTGCAACCGATTGCCGCCTTCGACGTCGCTGAGGCACTGACGAAAATTGCAGTGCAAGCACCGATCAATAAAACCGTGGAAGTTGCCGGGCCCGAGCGAAAACCACTGGTGGAGTTCGTGAAGATGTTCCTGCAACACACCAACGATCCGCGCCAAGCCGTCCCGGACAACACGGCAACTTACTTCGGCGCGCCGATCAATGATCAATCGCTGACACCGGGGAGTAACCCCATCATCGGACCGACCCGCTTCAAAACCTGGCTCAAGAGCAACCCGCCCCAAGCCTGACCGTTGCGAACACCACCGGGACCGCGTGGGCCAGGCGGTTGCGGACAGTCGCTGGCGTTCAGGTGCGCACTGTTCATTAAGAAGCGCATAAAAAAACCGCCCAGGATGACTTGGGCGGTTTTCTTGCAACAGGCAGCGTCATCCAGATAACGCTGCGAGCAATGTCGTCTCAAGCGACAGGGATCAGCGGGTCGGCTGCTGCCAACGCCGCTTCACGATTGGCCGCCGGCGGGTAGATCCACTGGGTGTTGATCTGGGTCTTGAGCGACTTGCCTTCCTGTCCGGTCAACTTCACCTGGCGATCCCAACCCTCGGTGTAGACCGCGCCCCAGCTGCCCAGGTCCAGGCAGGTAACGTATTTGGGCTGGCTGTAGGGCGTCGGATCCACGCCCAGCAGATGCGCGGCCACGTTGTTACCGGCATGGCGGCCCAATGCGATGGCGTGCTGACAAGTCATCAACGCGTAGTTGCCGATCTCATCGGTAGCGGCGTAAGCCACATCGCCGGTGGCATAAATATCTTCCTGGCCAATGACTTTCAGGTGGGAGTCCACGTGCAGACGGCCGTAGGAATCGCGCTCGCCGGGGATCTGTTCGGTCAGCGAACTGGCCCGTACACCGGTGGTCCAGACCACGGTGCTGGCTTCGATGCGTTGACCGTCAGCCAGGGTTACACCCTTTTCATCGACGCCAGCCACCGACGACTTCAAGCGCCATGTCACGCCTACCTCAGCGCTGGCCTCGGCGATCGACTTGCTGATTTCGGCACCCATGGACGCGCCGATTTTTTCGCCGCGATCAACAATGATCACTTCGAAGTCCGCATCCTCACCGAGGATGGCCCGCAGACGCGCTGGCATTTCGGTTGCAGTTTCAATCCCGGTGAAGCCGCCACCGGCGACCACTACCGTGTTGCGGGCTTTGCTCTGCGGCTGGTTTGCCAGGGACTTGAGGTGGTTTTCCAGGCGTACTGCTTGTTCGATCTGGTCCACATCGAAGGCGTATTCGGTCACACCTGGGGTACTGGACTGTGCGAGGCGACTGCCGGTGGCCAGAACCAGTTTGTCGTAGCTGCACACCTGCCGGGTGCCGGACGCATCGACATAGCCAACATGCTTTTGCTGCACATCAATGGTCTCTGCCGCGCCCTTGATGAAGTTGACGCCTACCGCATCGAACAACTCGCCGATCGGCGCGGCCAGCTGGTGAGCATTCGGCTCGTAAAAGCGCGGACGAACACGCAGCTCGGCTTGCGGCGCCAGTACAGTCACCTCAACGTCGGAGTGACCATGGATGTCGAATAGACGCGTGGCACTCAAAGCCGTCCACATGCCACCAAAACCCGCGCCGATTACCAGGATGTGCTGTTTCATTTTTAACTCCAGGTGGAAAACCAAGTGATGAATTCGTTAAAAGTTTCACGCTCATCGGTAGCAGGGCATGAAGTCTCGTGCAGTGTTCTTGAACAGCGCATACCGTTGCTGACCGGATAACTACGACTTTATTTGTCGTAGTTAATCGTAACAAGTCAGTTTTGTTGATCATTACCATCGAGTTTTTGGATAGGTATTGCGCACCGCCACCGTAAATATGCCGATATATACGGCCTATTGAAAAGCAGAGAGGAAAGACCCAAAGGCCCAGACTCGTAGCCACCCTCTCCTTTCGCCGCTATAATTTGCGACTAATTTAGTCGGAGATTGCGATGTCTCTTTACAGCGCAGGCGTTGAGTACGGCATTCATTGCCTGCTGTTTTTGGTGGGTGACGGCGGCGAGAGCCGTGAGGCGAGCGTGCGCGACCTGGCGGAACTGCAGGGCGTGCCCCAGGACTACCTGGCGAAAATCTTCACCAAACTGGCCAAGGCAAAACTGGTGGTGGCCACCGAAGGGGTGCGCGGAGGGTTCAAGCTGGCGCGGCCTTCCGACGAAATCAGTCTTCTCGATATCGTCAACGCCATCGACGGCCGCAAGCTGATCTTCGATTGCCGCGAAATCCGCGGCCGTTGCGCCGTGTTCGAAGGTTCTCCGCCCGCCTGGGCGCTGGACGGGTATTGCGCGGTTCATGGGGCCATGTTGACGGCGCAGAAACGCATGGAAGAAGCCCTGGCCCAACAGACCATTCTGGACATCGCCAGAAAGTTCGGACGAAAAGCCCCCGCAGAGTTCGCCAGCCAGGTGAACACCTGGATAAGCGATCGGCGCGAAAAGAAAGGCAGTGCCAGTGCGCTATCGGGTGACGAGCACATCATCCCGGTGACCGATATTACCGGCTGAGTCATGCTGGCCACGGCTGGTAACAGATGCCACAAAGATCAGCGTCGAGCTTTTCCCTGGGCACCCTCCTCGAAAATCACGCCTTCAAACTGAACAACGCCACCTGCGGCGTTTCGCTCACCCAGTGACCGCTCACCGACCAGCCAGCACGCGCCGCCAGTTTGGTGAAGGATTCGACGGTAAATTTGTGCGAGTTCTCGGTATGCAGACGTTCGCCGTCGCTGAAGTGGAAGGAGTGCCCGGCGACGTTGACCACTTGTTCGCCGCGGCTCACCAGATGCATCTCCATGCGCTCATCGGTGTCGTTCCACAGCGCCAGATGGTCGAAGGCCTCGATGTTGAAGTCACCATCCAATTCACGGTTGATGCGGATCAGCAGGTTCTTGTTGAACCGCGCGGTCACCCCTTCGGCGTCGTCGTAAGCAGCAACCAGGATGTCGGCGTCCTTGACCAGATCCACGCCAACGATGAAGTGTGCCTCATCACCCAATAACGCGTGGGCCGAACGCAGGAACTTCACGGCTTGATCATGGGTGAAATTGCCGATGGTCGAACCGGGGAAGAACCCTACGCAGGTGTGCCCGGCAGCTTCGGCCGGCAATTGCAGCGCGCGGCTGAAATCATCGATCAGCGGCACGACCCTCAATTGCTTGTACTGCTTTTTCAGCAGTGCAGCGGCTTTTTTCAGCGCATTGGCGCTGATGTCGATGGGTACGTACAGTGCAATCTGTGGCGCGGCGTCGAGCAGCAGGCGGGTTTTCTCGCTGGCGCCGCTGCCGAACTCCACCAGAGCCGCGCCCACTGGAATCGTATCGGCAATCTGTTGCGCAACCTCGGTCAGCAGACCGGTTTCGGCGCGCGTCGGATAGTACTCGAACGTCTCGCAAATGGCCTCGAACAGCTCGGAGCCCGTGGCATCGTAGAAGTATTTGGGCGACAGGTTTTTCACCGGGGCCGACAAGCCGCCGATGACATCACGACCAAATTCACTGTCGTGGTTGTTCACCGCACCTGGCTGACGCGCATCCCGGGCCAGCCGCAAACCGGAGAACATCCAGCGCTTGTCCGGGCCGAAAAAGTTGCGATAGGTCGAGCGGGCATGGTCGGGGGAGGTGATGCTGGCACCACCACGCAACACCATCACGTTGATCATGAACTTGCCGTTGTATTCGCCCACCGCGCTGTCCGCCGGACGGAATCCCGGGTAGGCGTTGTACGCACTTTGTGTCCACTGCCAGGCCACGTTATCGACTTGTTCCAGCAGACCGGCTTCAGCGGCGGCTTCCCACTCGGCTTCGGTCGGCAGGCGTGCATCGGCCCATTGGGCAAACGCAGCGGCTTCGTAATAGCTGATGCTGATCACCGGAGCCGTCGGGTCGATGGCTTCCAGACCGCGCAAAGTCATCTGCCGCCAGCCCTGGTCGTCGTGCTGCCAATAGAGTGGTGCGTTCCAGCCGTTTTGCTGCACGACCGCCCAGCCGTCTGACAGCCATAGGCTGGCTTTGCTGTAGCCGCCGTCCGCCATGAAGGCCAGCCATTCACCGTTGGTTACCAGGCGGTCGCTGATCTCGAAGGATTGCAGGTAAATGGTGTGTCTTGGGCCTTCGTTGTCGAAGGCGAAACCCTTGCCCTTGTGACCCATTTCGGTCAGCCCGCCCTTGAGCGGCTTGAACTGGCCGCGACGCCCGGAGAGGTCCATGGGCCAGCGCGGGTCATAGGCTGGTTTGAGCGAGGAGGTACTGAACAAATGCAGGATGTCCATCAGCAACAGCTCTTGATGCTGCTCCTCATGAGCCAGACCTAGCTCGATCAATTCGGCCGTGCCGTCGGGTAACGCCGACTCCAGCAAGGTACGCATGTGGTCATCGACATGCTTGCGGTATTCCAGCACCTTGTCCACGCTCGGACGTGTCATCAACCCGCGTTCTGGCCGGGGATGACGGGGGCCGATGGCTTCGTAATAGGAGTTGAACAGGTAACCGAACGCCGGATCGAACGGGTGGTAGTCGACGACGTTTTCGGCCAGCAGAAACGTCTCGAAAAACCAGGTGGTATGCGCCATGTGCCATTTGGCGGGACTGGCATCGGGCATTGACTGGACGACCATGTCCTCAGGGCTGAGCGGTGCAACCAGGCTCTCTGTCCGGCTGCGAATAGTCTGGTAGCGCTTGAGGAGCGCGTTACCGGCGGGGAGGTCGCGTAACTCGCTTGAGGGGCTGGTCATCAGATTTTCTCTCCGGTGAATCCGTCGTTCCGCTGGTCTGTCGATCCTCTGGTATTTCCAGAGCATGCAGGGCTTCGTACGTTCTTTTCATGACCGAGCCAGGGCGATGTGCATTGCACCTCGTCCCAGCCCGGCTCGATGAAGCTATGAAACGTGACTGCTCGTAAACGCCTGGTTCGTAAACTCACCCTTGTAGGGGCAATGAGTTTGATGTTCGGTGCGCGCGTAATGTTCCACCCGAATGTCGGATCTCGGGATATAAAAAACCGCAGGGTATGTGGCTTCCTCGAGTTTCACGGCCTTGTCGGTCTGCGCGACGACGATATCATTGAAGCAAACGGTGACGCGCCCCTGGAACGGGGGGATTCAGTCTCCGAAGGACCATTGCAGCGTCCGCTCCACCCATCAAAACCTTATATTTCAATTAGATATGATCACTATCTAAACCACTTTCCTGTGTTGCAACAACACAGCCTGCTGAAGCGCTGTTGCAGCACCAACACTGGGTCCTGAACTACTGCACTACTTGGCCAGGGCCTGCTGAAACGAGGAGTCGATAATCGCCGCTGTCGCCAACGGTGCCGGCAGCGCCTTGACCTTGAACAGGAAGTCCGCGGTGCTCTGCAGGTCCGCCGCGGCCTGCTGGTCCACCGGGCCCACGGTCATGTGCGCCTGACGCAACCAGTGACGGGACACGCCTTGGTCGAGGTTGGCCTTTTTCGCCCAGAGATCGGCGTACTCATCGGTATGGTTGTCGACCCAGGCCCGGGCCTTCTTCAGCCGCACCAGGAAGTCGGCGATGGCTTCGCGCTTGCTGTCGATCGAGGGTGTCGCGGCGGCAATGGCGCTGAGGCCGGGCATCAGGCTCTTGGCGGTGAGAATCGGTCGGGCGCCGGAGAACAGGATCTGCTGGGAGATGTAGGGTTCCCAGACCGGGAAGGCGTCGATGCTGCCCTGGGGCAAGGCTGCGGCGGCGTCGATGGGCATCAGTTTGACGAACTCGACGTAATCCTCCGGCAGGCCGGCCTGTTCCAGGGCGCGCAGGGTCAGCTGCTGGCTCCAGGCGCCGGGCCAGTAGGCGACTTTCTTGCCCTTGAGGTCAGCGATGGTCCTGGCCGGCGAATCCTTGGGCACCAGCAAGGCGATGGTGTCCTGGTTCTGCCGCGACACGCCGATCAGTTTCACCGGCGCCTGCTTCGCGGCCAGGAACAGGAAGCCGGAATCGCCGAGAAAGCCCAGGTCCAGGGCCCCGGTATTCAGCGCTTCGGCCAGCGGCGCGGCAGCCTGGAAGTGCTTCCAGTCGACCGTATGAGGCTTTCCCTGAGAATTCGTTAGCGGGCGCAAGCGCACCTGTGGGCTCGAAGGTGAAGCGGTAATCATCGAGTGAGTCGCGCTCCTGTTCGTAGCCCGCAGGTGCATGTTCCTTCCTCGCCGACAACCGACTTCCAGCGATGTCAGTATGGAAGAGAAAGGAACGGACTACCTATATCGCGCCCCAGCGGGAGCAAGCTCCCTCGCCACAAGTGTGTCGCCCATAAAGCTAAACGATCTTAAAAAACCCTAACAAATACTATTTTTGAATTAGCTTAAGCAGATCCGCGCGGACAAAACCTACTCGGTTCCCCGCGGGCGCGGCGCTCTAATCCAGTACTGTTGGCCCACAAACAGCGACTCGACAAACTGTGGCCAACGGACATCCAACGTGGCGCCCGCGCTCGGCATCATCCCCGAAACACTGCTTTAATCATTGAACTCCAGGCCGCACTCGTCAGCCCTTGCGGTTCAACGCCGGGAGGGCAACGCGAGTGCTTGAAAAGGAAACGCATAGATGGACCGTCTCACTGCGAAAGATTTTGCCCCTGAACTGCTCGAACTGTATGACTACTACGCCCATGGCAAGATCAACAGAAGAGAGTTTCTTGATCGGGCGGCGGCATTCACGCTAGTGGGTCTGACTGCCACGGCCACCCTTGCAGCCCTGACTCCGAATTATGCGCTCGCCGAGCAAGTGTCCTTTACCGACCCGGAGATCATCGCCGAGTACATCGCCTACCCATCCCCGAAAGGCCACGGGCAAGTCCGTGGCTATCTGGTCCGCCCCGCGAAAGCCACCGGCAAGGTGCCGGCAGTGGTTGTCGTACATGAAAACCGCGGGCTCAATCCCTACATCGAGGATGTCGCCCGGCGGCTGGCCAAGGCGGGATTCGTCGCCCTCGCCCCCGATGGCCTGACATCGGTCGGGGGCTATCCCGGCAACGATGACAAAGGCCGGGAGCTTCAGCTTAAAGTAGATCCTGAAAAGCTGATGAATGACTTCTTCGCCGCCATCGAGTGGCTGATGAAGCATGATTCCACCACGGGGAAGGTCGGCATAACCGGCTTCTGCTATGGCGGCGGAGTTGCCAATGCCGCTGCCGTCGCCTATCCCGAACTAGGCGCTGCAGTGCCCTTTTATGGCCGGCAGCCAAAGGCTGAAGAGGTCCCCAGGATTCAGGCCCCTCTCCTGCTCCACTACGGCGAACTGGACACGCGCATCAATGAAGGATGGCCAGCCTATGAGCAGGCGCTGAAAGCCGCCGGCAAGACATATGAGGCCTACATCTACCCAGGCGCCAACCATGGTTTCCATAACGACTCCACGCCTCGCTACGATGAGGCCGCGGCCAATCTTGCATGGGACAGGACGCTGGCCTGGTTTCGGCGATATCTCGCTTAGTGTTGGACGCGTCGAAGTGCTATCGAGCGACATGGGCACTATAAAGTCCTGATCACCCTCTTCATGACCCAGCCAGGATGGTTTCTGTTGGCCCAGATGCCAGCCTTGAGCCCGGAAAGCGCCATTGAATACTGGCGCCAGTTGAGCGAGCAGAAACGCTATCTGCGTGACGTTTATTGAGTCATCGGCTGGCAGGAGTTGGCGATAAGGGTGCTCAGGCCGGAACACCCAGGATGATATGCGATGCCTTGATCACCGCAGTGGCGCTGACACCCGGTACCAGGCCCAGCTCTGCGACCGCATCACGGGTCACGATCGAATACACCTTCGAGCCGCCCGCCAACTCGATCACCACCTCGGCGTTAACGGCGCCATCGGTGACGCTTAGCACCTTGCCCTCCAGGCAATTGCGCGCAGAGAGGCGAATATCGCTGGACTCGGTCATCAGCATCACCCAAGGCGCCTTGACCAGAGCGATCGCGTCCTTGCCTACCGCAATCCCCTGGTTCTTGAGGCTTTCCATGGTGACCACGGCAACCAGTTGCTCGCCGCCAGGCAAAGTCAAACCCACTTCGGCATTCACCGCGCCTTGTTGTACCTGACTGACTTTGCCCTTGAATACGTTGCGTGCGCTGACTTTCATAACAAAGAGTCCTTATTGACCGTAGAGTTAAGATTTGCCGGAAACCATCAAGATTAGCGCAAAGTGAAGCAACTGCAGTGACACATTTGTCATCCGTTGGCGTGCAATCTCCAGGAATCAGGCTCGCACGTAGACCCAGGCGCCGGTCCCGGACTTGAGCACGACCCTGACACGTTTGTAGTCCGCCACCTCGTATTCGTCAGCCGCGGCCAGCTCCTGCGCGGTGATCTCGAAAACAGTGCCGACGATCTCGTCCGACTTGTCGCCGCTCTCTTGCACGATGGGGTGATGGGTTTTTCCACTCGCGGCCAGCACCGCCGGATCGGTTATTTCGACCAGGTTCTGTTTGTAGCCTGGCAGGGTGTCAGGGCGTCCTTTCAATTCGCGCCCGAAATTGGCCAGTTGGACCGCCCGATCCTGCAAGGTGCCATAGGAGAACAGCAGAACCGGTTGCTCTGTTTGATTTGGCATGAGGTTTCCTCGATCAGATCAGCAAGTCTTCGTAGAACGCTCCGAAAGGACGCTCAGGATGGGCGATCTGGATTTCCAGAATCCATAGACCGGTAGTCGGGCATTCGCCTAAATCCCCGAGGTCGCCGCCCCGGTGAATCGCATGGGGGAAATCGCTGACTCTGTGGCCTTTGATGTCCAGGTTGAGCTTCCATCCCATGTCTTGCGCCTGATCAGCCGCATAGTGGTAAAGCTCCATGCCGGAAACCCGCTCGCTGCGCCAAAACCCTTCGACCCGATTGAAAAGCTCCCGAGCGGCCGCGGCACAAGCGATCATTTCCGGGTCGGAACCGGTGGTGAAAGTCGCCCCTGCATCACCTTCGTGCCCTTGCCAGACTGCTCCCATGTCGATGAAGAAAATGTCTTCGTCACCCAGTTCAGGATCGCCATCGGAGCGCTGTTTGAAGGTCTTGAGCGTATTGGCCCCAAAACGGATCAGCAGTGGGTGCCAGATTCGATCCATCCCCAGTTCGGCCAGAACCTGTTTGCCCCGCAACTGGGCCTCGGACTCACGCATGCCGGGCGAAATAACCCGGGCAATCTGTTCGATGGCCTTCCAGGTCATCTGCTGTGCGTGGCGCATCGATTCCAGCGTGTAACGCTCACCTACCGCTTCTTTGCCGCTCAGGGCCGTGCTCATCGGTCATTCCTTTTGAAAGAAAACGCAGCTCATGCGCTATATAGCTTTGTATATTGCGATATTCAATAAAAAAGATATAGCCATGACCCAAGCCTCGATCCGCATCAGCACCTCATCCTGGAGGCGGCTAACCTGATCTGCTTATTGCGCCGCAAATAAACGGATATTTCATTTCTTCGTCGCCATTTTCCGGCAGTCAATCCCGCGGCTATGATGATGGGTGCAACGGAATTGGAATCCCCGAGGAGGTGAAAGATGTCGCTGACTCTTTACTACCATCCGCTGGCGTCGTACTGCCACAAAGTGCTTATCGCGCTCTACGAAAACGTAATCGAATTCGAAAGAAGGATCATCGATCTCGCGGACGATGCAGACCGAACGGAGCTTCAAGCTCTATGGCCCATCGGCAAATTCCCGGTCATCCGTGACCCTGCTCACCAGCGCACCCTGCCGGAAGCCACAGTCATCATCGAGTACCTGGATCGACTTTATCCAGCTGAACATCAGTTGATTCCAGGCGACTGGGATACCGCGCTGGATGTACGTCTATGGGATCGTTTTTTCGACAACTACATCCATGAACCGATGCAACAGATTGTCGGCGATCGCCTACGCGGAGCCAATGGCGATTTGACCAGAGAACGATCTATGCTGGAGACGGCGTACGGCATACTCGATCGCCAGATGGCTTCCAGAACCTGGGTTGCCAGTCCCGACTTCAGCATGGCCGATTGTGCCGCGGCCCCGGCACTTTTTTATGCCAGCACGCTCCAGCCGTTTTCCGACGATCACCGCCACTTGAGTGCCTATTTCGACAGGTTGACCCAGAGACCATCAGTCCAACGGGTCATCGACGAAGCCAGGCCGTACTTTTCGCTCTATCCGTTTGCGGAGGCCATCCCGGAACGGTTTCGCCAGGCGGCGGACGTCACCTGATGGACTCCGGGGAGGATTACCCCCACATGGATTGCGCTGAACCTGTAGGAGCGAGCTTGCTCGCGATGGACTCAAGGGCGGCGCGTTTATTCAGACAATACGCGTTATCGTTAACGTCCATCGCGAGCAAGCTCGCTCCTACAGTGGGTCGGTGTATATCCGCGAGAATCAGCCCGCCTTCGCTTCCTGCAGCAGTTGCTGAATGACCTTCTCCTGCTCGGCGTAGCTGCCTTCACCAAAGTGGCTATAGCGAACCTGGCCCTTGGCATCGATAAAGTAATGGGCAGGCCAGTACTGGTTGTCGAATGCGCGCCAGATCGCATAGTTATTGTCGATAGCCACCGGGTAGCCGATGCCGAGCTGTTTAACCTGCTTACGCACGTTGTCGATGATCTTCTCGTAAGGGTACTCGGGTGTATGAACGCCGATGACCACCAGGCCGTCCTTCTCGTACTTCTTCGCCCAGTCGTTCACATAAGGCAGGGTGTGCTGGCAGTTGATGCAGTCGTAGGTCCAGAAGTCCACCAGTACTACCTTGCCGCGCAATGACTCACTGCTCAGCGGTGCAGAGTTGAGCCATTCGACCGCGCCCGCCAGCGGCGGCATGCTGCCTTTTACTCCCAGTTCCATCGATGACGCCGCGCTGACTTTGCTGACGAAGTAGTCGACCACCTTGGGGATCTTTTCCAGGACGCTTTTCTCCACAGCGGTGGATCCCTGAGAAGAGGTGCCAGCGAGCAGTTTGTTATCGGCTCCGGTGGAGATCACCACCGCTGCCAGCAATACCGCGAAACCCGCCCCGCGGCGCAACCAGCCAGTGACCGGTATCGAAGGTTTCAAGCGGCTGACCAGCCCGCGGCCGGCGAAGATCAGCGTCCCCAGGGACAGCGCACTGCCCAGGCCATAGGCCAACAGCAACAGGCTGGTTCCTGCGTTGGCGCCTTGCAGCATGGCGCCACTGAGGATCACCCCGAGGATCGGCCCGGCGCACGGCGCCCAGAGCAGCCCCGTGGCGACGCCCACCAGCACCGATGCCAATGGCCCGGACAGCTTGCGGCTGGCAGGATCGAGGCGATTGCCAAGCAGGACGAAAGGCCGTGCCAGCCAGTCACCGACCCTGGCGGAAATCAGCGACAGGGCGAACAGCACCATGACAATCAGCGCCAGATGGCGCCCGGTATTATTGGCCTGGATCACCCATTCGCTGCTCACCACCGCCAGGCTCGACACCAGCGCGAAGGTCAACACCATGCCACTCAGGGTGAGGAAAACCGAGGAACGTGAACGGTCGGCACGGGCGAACAGGAACGGCACGACCGGCAGAATGCAGGGGCTGAGGACAGTCAATATCCCGCCCAGAAATGCAATGAGTAACATGGGATCACCTGCTAACTTTGATTGTGAGACTGGCAGTGCTGCTGCGCAATCTCGATGGAGCCTATTGAATGCCCTTGAGGTATCTCGAATGTGTCGTAAACGACCGTCCATCAAGTCGGCAAGTATCAAAATGGCGACTGGATACAGTTAGATACATCCAGCCGAAAAAACGTCGACTTTGTTTCCCTGTGTATCCAGGGCGATCCAGATACAGTGCGATACAAAGGTCGGCGGTACGAACGTTGCGGCTCACTAGAATGCGCAATGTCCGAATATCAGAGGGTTGTGCGATGGAACACGTGAATCACATTCTGATCGTCGACGATGATCGCGAGATCCGCGAATTGGTGGGCAACTACCTGAAGAAGAACGGCCTGCGCACCACAGTGGTCGCCGATGGGCGGCAGATGCGTTCCTTCCTCGAATCGAACACGGTCGACCTGATCGTTCTGGACATCATGATGCCGGGCGATGATGGCCTGGTTCTGTGTCGCGAGTTGCGTTCCGGCAAACACAAGACCACGCCAATCCTCATGCTGACCGCGCGCAACGACGAAACCGACCGCATCATCGGCCTCGAAATGGGCGCCGACGACTACCTGACCAAACCGTTTTCCGCCCGCGAGTTGCTCGCCAGGATCAACGCCGTGCTGCGGCGTACGCGGATGCTGCCGCCCAACCTGGTGATCACCGAGAGCGGTCGGCTGCTGGGCTTCGGCCGCTGGCGCCTGGACACCACCGCCCGGCACTTGCTGGACGAGGACGGCACCCAGGTGGCCTTGAGTGGGGCCGAATACCGTCTGTTGCGGGTGTTCCTCGATCATCCGCAGCGGGTGCTCAGCCGTGATCAACTGCTCAACCTGACCCAGGGCCGCGACGCCGATCTGTTCGATCGCTCCATCGACCTGCTGGTGAGCCGTCTGCGCCAACGGCTGATGGATGACTCCCGCGATTCGACCTACATCAAGACAGTGCGTAGCGAGGGTTACGTGTTCTCCTTCCCCGTGGAGATTCTCGGTGCCCAGCCATGAATCTCGCGCTGCGCTGGCCGCGGACGCTGGCCTCTCAGCTGTCACTGATTTTCCTGGTCGGCCTGATCGTCGCCCACGGCCTGTCCTTTGGCGTGCAATTCTACGAACGTTATCAAAGCGCAGAAGCGATGTTGATGGGCAACCTGGAGAACGATGTGTCGATCGCCGTCGCAGTCCTCGACCGTTTACCGGCCGCTGAGCGTGCCGACTGGGTGCCGCGATTCGAGCGTCGGACTTATCGTTACATGCTGGGCGAAGGCGAGCCCGGTACGCCTATCGACCCTAAAGATGCCCATGAGGCCGTGCAGTCGATCGAAGAAGCCGTGGGCAAACGGTACCCACTGAGCTTTACCCGAATCCCGGGGCCGCTGCAGCATTTCCAGGCTCACCTGAAGCTCAGCGACGGCAGCCCGCTCACCATCGATGCCAGACCTTCGGTCATGCCGCTGTCCTCGTGGCTGCCGCTGGTGTTGCTGGTGCAGCTGGCGCTGCTGCTCCTGTGCACCTGGCTGGCCGTCCGGGTCGCCATCCGCCCGCTGACGCGCCTGGCCCGGGCCGTGGAAACACTCGACCCGAATGCCCACAGCGTCCATCTAAATGAGAACGGCCCGACTGAAGTCGCCCATGCCGCAGCGGCCTTCAATGCCATGCAGGACCGCATCGCCGCTTATCTCAAGGAACGGATGCAACTGCTGGCGGCGATTTCCCATGACCTGCAGACGCCCATTACCCGCATGAAGCTGCGAGCCGAGTTCATGGACGACTCCAGCGAGAAAGACAAACTCTGGCAGGACCTGGGCGAGATCGAGCATCTGGTTCGCGAAGGCGTCGCCTATGCGCGCAGTGTCCATGGTGCCACCGAGGCCAGCTGTCGGATCGACCTGGATTCTTTCCTCGACAGCCTGGTCTACGACTACCAGGACATAGGCAAAGATGTAGAGCTCGGCGAGAAGAATGCCGGGATCATCGAAACCCGGCCCCATGCGTTGCGCCGGGTGCTGGTCAACCTGGTGGACAACGCCCTGAAATTCGCCGGAGCGGCGCATATCGAGGTTCAGACCAAAGCCGATTCGAGTCTTTCGATACGGGTACTGGACCGCGGGCCGGGGATCGCCGAGGAAGAGTTGGGGCAGGTATTGATGCCCTTCTATCGCGTGGAAAACTCGCGCAACCGCAATACCGGCGGCACTGGACTGGGCCTGGCCATCGCCCAGCAACTGGCGCTCGCCATCGGCGGCACGCTGACCTTGAGCAACCGCGAAGGCGGCGGCTTGTGCGCAGAGCTTGTGCTCAAGCGGCATCCCGATTGAGGTCGGATGCGACTGGTTAACCGCTGATCCAGATGCCGGTCAGATCCATCCAGATTTTCGCCAGTAGTTACCGAGAAGCCTTCAGCAGCAACGCGTCGTACAGGTGCGATTACCGTAGCGCGCCTCCTGACGTTCGCGGAAAAACGCCGAATAGCTCATCACCGACTGGTCCGGATGATTGAGCGCCATTTGCGCGACGTAGTTGTCGTAATCCGGGACGCCCACCATCAGGCGCGCGCTCTGGCTGAGGAACTTGGCGGCATGCTGCAGTTTGCGGTACATGGCGGATCTCTCTTTATAGGGTGGGGACCGGCCCATGAAATCGCACTCATGTATCTGCAATGTGTCGGCGCCCCGGTTATTTGTATTTTCAAGTGTTCAAAGCAGCGACTTCGACGCTATAGCCACCCAAGGCATGTATCCCAGTGTGTATCCATAGGCGGTTGATACATTCGCTTTGATACGGCGGCCATTTTGAAACAACCCGGATACCTCACTGCGATCAACTGTGTGCATGGTTTGGAGCGACGGACATGACCTCGCTCCCCTTCCCATTGAGCCTGTTCCCACCGCAGATTGAGGATTCCCCATGTCTGACACGATCAACAAAAAACGCCGACATTTCCTGCAGATCGCCGGCCTCGGCGCTGCCAGCCTCGCTGCCAGCCAACTGCTGCAGGTTTCCCCGGCCCTGGCACAATCAGCTATGCAACCGGGCAACGCCGGAGTCACTGGATCGGCCGCCGAGCTGGCACCGATCAAGCAAATTCGCGCTGGAGTCCTCGACATCGGTTACTACGAAGCCGGGCCGAAAACCGGACCGGTCGTCCTGCTGCTGCATGGCTATCCCTATAGCATCCAGAGCTTTGCAGAGGTCGCGCCGATTCTCGCCGGTCGCGGTTTTCGGGTGATCGTGCCGCACCTTCGTGGTCATGGCAGCACGCGCTTCATCGACCCCGCCACCCCACGTTCAGGCCAGCAGGGTGCAATCGGCGCAGACGTCATCGCGTTGATGGACGCGCTGGAAATCAAGAGCGCGGTGTTCGCCGGTTTCGATTGGGGCGGCCGCGCCGCTTGCGTGGCCGCAGCCTTGTGGCCTGAGCGCTGCAATGGACTGGTAAGCGTCAACAGTTACCTGGTGCAGGACATCGCCCACGCCACGGCGCCGATTCCGGCGAAGCTCGAGTCCGGGCTCTGGTATCAGTATTACTTCCAGACGGAGCGTGGCCGCCTCGGCCTGACTGCCGACCGGCGGGCCATTGCCAAAGTCATCTGGACTCGTAACTCCCCGGGCTGGAATTTCGACGACGCCACCCTGGAGCGCACTGCGAAGTCCTTCGACAACCCGGACTATGTCGACGTGGTGATTCACTCCTACCGCCATCGCCTGGGCCTGGCCGAGGGATATCCGGCCTACGCAGACATCGAAAAACGCCTGGCCGCCCTACCCCCCATCACCCTACCGGCCATTACCCTGGACGGCGTGACCGACGGCAACTACCCGGCGGGCGACGGTTCGGCGACGGCGGCCAGATTCCTCGGCAAGCGAGTGCACCGCCAGGTTCCGAATGCCGGCCACAACCTGCCCCAGGAAGCCCCGAAAGCCTTCGCCGATGCGGTCACCGATGTATTGAGTCTCTGATCCAGGGACCGCTATGTATCAGACTGTGTACGAACACCGACCTGATACGCAGGCATTGATTTGGGGGCGCTTGCGCACACATGGGAGATACACCCTGGCGGTTAACTATGGATACCAGATGGCGCTGCCGGTTCAGGCGCTCATTGCCCAAACATCCAATTCATAAATCGTCAGGAGTGTCACCCATGTTCATTCTCTCGAAACTCTGGTTTCTGGCTCTTGGTCTGGCATTCATCGGCGGCCTCGGTCTTTCGTCCGTCGCCTCGGTAAACAACACGAGCGAATTGTCCCGGGGCTTGAGCCTGCAAGAGAATCATGTCGTTGAAGGTGGTTCCGATCGTCTGCAACAGAATCGCGCCACTGTGTAAAAACGGGCAGTCTGCAGCGGCAACAAAATGCCCCCTTCCATGGATGCGGGGCATCTTTGTTTTGGCTTACAAACCCTTCGGAGTTGCCGCAGGCTGTTGTCTTTTGATCTTCGCTACCCGGAAAAGATTTCAGGCTCCGCCAGGGCCTACACATTTATCTGTATATCCATACAGATAAAGGTTGCCCAAATGCGCGGCACTGCGCATGCTGTACAGCTTCCAGACCCGTAAGAAATGATGGTGGTTATGCGGCTGTTCCTGTGTGAAAAACCTTCCCAGGCCAAAGATATCGCTGCGGTACTCGGTGCCAACCGCCGAGGCGACGGTTGCTGGTTGGGGCCGGATGTCACCGTGACCTGGTGCATCGGCCACCTGTTGGAAACCGCGCCGCCGGACGCTTATGACGCCCGCTACAAGCGTTGGGTGCTGGCCGATCTGCCGATCGTCCCCGAGAAGTGGAAGATGCTGGTCAAGCCCAGGACTGCCAGCCAGTTCAAGGCGGTCAAACGCCTGCTCGGCGAGGCCGACGAACTGGTCATCGCCACCGATGCCGACCGTGAGGGTGAGATGATTGCCCGCGAGCTGGTGGAGCACTGTCGTTATCGCGGGCCGATTCAACGGCTATGGCTGTCGGCCCTGGACGACGCATCGATCCGCAAGGCACTGACGCTGCTCAAGCCCGGAGCCGAGACCTTCAGCCTGTACCATTCGGCCCTGGGGCGCTCGCGCGCCGACTGGTTGATCGGGATGAACATGAGCCGGCTGTTCACCTTGCTCGGGCGCCAATCCGGTTATCAGGGTGTGCTGCCCGTGGGCCGCGTACAAACGCCAACCCTGCGGTTGGTGGTCGATCGCGACCGCAGCATTGCCGATTTCGTGCCGGTGGCGTACTGGGCCATCGACGTCCAGCTGGTGCATGACCACACGACCTTCACCGCTCATTGGCGCGCGGCGCAAGATGCCTGCGACGACCAGGACCGCTGCCTGAATCAGGCGCTGGCGCAAGAAGCCGCGACGGCCATGCGCAACGCCAGCAGCGCCCGGGTGGTCAAGCTGCGTACCGAACGAGTGCGCGAGGCCGCGCCCCTGCCCTTCGATCTGGGTACGCTGCAGGAAGTCTGTTCGAAAAAGCTCGGGCTGGGTGCACAGGAAACCCTGGACATCGCCCAGGCGCTGTATGAAACCCATAAGGTTATCACCTACCCGCGCAGCGACTGCGGCTACCTGCCGCTGAGCCAGCACAGCGAGGCACCGAAGATCCTGGCGGCATTGGGGCGAGCCGATCCAGCGCTGGCCGAGCTGCTCAAGTACCTCGAACCACAGCGCCGCTCGCGGGCCTGGAACGACGCGAAGGTCAGTGCTCACCACGGCATTATCCCCACTGGCGCGAGCAAAGACCTCGAGCGCCTGGTGGGCAAACAACGCGCGGTCTACACCTTGATTCGAGCGCGTTACCTGGCGCAGTTCCTGCCTAACCACGAGTATGACCGGACCCAGGCCGACTTCGATTGCGCCGGCCAAGCCTTGCGTGCGGTGGGCAAACTGATCGTCGAACCAGGTTGGAAACGTGCGCTGCCCGAGGCCCTGGCGCCGGCCAAAGGTCGCGAAGCGCCTGCCCCGCAAACCCTGCCGGCGCTGACCGAGGGCCGCGATTGCGCAGTGGCCGAAGTGATCTTGAAAGACCTCTGGACCCAGCCGCCGAAACCTTTTACCGAAGGTGATCTGATCAAGGCGATGAAAAACGTCGCCAAGCTGGTAGTGGATCCCCTGCTCAAACAGAAACTCAAGGACACCACCGGCATCGGCACCGAGGCGACCCGTGCCGGGATCATCCAGGGGTTGCTCGATCGAGGTTATCTGGTCAAGAACGGCAAGGCCCTGGCGGCTACCCCGGCGGCCTTCAGCCTGATCGACGCGGTTCCCCGGGCCATCGCCGATCCAGGCACCACGGCGATCTGGGAACAGGCGCTGGATATGGTGCAAAGCGGCGAAATGAGCCTCGAGGAGTTCGTCACCCGACAGGCCGCCTGGATGAGCAAACACGTGAGCCGTTGTGTCGGCCTGCGCCTGACCATCAGCGGCCCGGCGAGCCCGGCCGGTAGTGGCGCGGCGCCCTGGAAGAAAAAACGCAAACCGACCAAGCGCAAGGCAACGACTTCGACCAAACGCGCGACCAAGTCGGGCAGCGGGCTTGATGCAAGGAAAACCTAGTGTGGAAAGGGCCAAGTGCTTTCAACCAGAGACCTTCGGTGCATGGGAAATCGCCAGGATCGCAGCCTGCGGCAGCTCCTACGCCGACTCCATGCGCCCGCAAAATATCCGGTGAACGCAAGACCTGTAGGAGCTGCCGCAGGCTGCGATCTTTAGGCAGGCTCCCAGTGTTTCACTGACTGGCATCGTCCCTGATCCAGCCGAGTTGCACCAACAGCCCCGGATATCGCATGCTCGCCGTTTCAAACATATCCCAATGGACTGGCACGGAAGGTATACGGATGACCCTGAAAATCGACAGAGTAGACAACCCCGGTGAACACGAGCGCGAGGCCATCCTCGAACCTTTGATGGCGCACAACATCGCCCAGGTGGGCGATGCAGGGCTGGAAAAATTCGCGTTGCTGGTCCGTGACGACCAAAGCGAGCAAATCCACGGCGGGCTCTACGGCAAAATTTCCGGCAACTGGTTGTTCATCGAGTTGCTCGGTGTGTCCGAGCAAGTCCGCGGGCAAGGCATAGGTTCACGTCTGATGGCTATGGCCGAAGACCTGGCGCGGGAGAAAGAATGCGTAGGGATCTGGCTGGACACCTTTGATTTCCAGGCACCGGTTTTCTATCAGAAGCTGGGGTTTACCCAGTTCGGCCGGTTAGACGACTACCCACCGGGCCATCAGCGTTATTTCTTCCAGAAACGACTGAACCATAATGGAACGGGTACTCATGAAGATGAGTGAGTGGCGCCTGCACTGGCTGGAGGCGGAAGGTGATCTTGGGCCATTGCGTCAGCCGATAACCCGCGAGTTCGACTCGGCGCGCCAGAGCATTTCCACGCTGATGGCGCCACCACGCCTGGACATCCTGATCCAGCGCCTGGCTGGCCAGGTAATACCCGAACTGGGCCTGCTCGGGCAGGCTTACCGAAGCAGTATGTTCTCCCTGACAATCGACCCCGACAATGCTCATTTCGCCAACGCCCTGAACGACGGCAGCCTGAAGCGCCAGGTGATTCATGAAGTTCATCACTGCATGCGAATGGCCGGTCCCGGTTATGGCCATACCCTTGGGGAGGCGCTCGTCAGCGAAGGTCTGGCCGGGCAGTTCGTGGGTTTTTTGCTCGGGACGGATGCCGAACCCTGGGAACGTGCGGTGCCCCTTGAAACCTTGTGCAACACTGCTCTAGATCCAGTCACCCTCGCCTCGAACAACTATGATCACTCGGCCTGGTTCTTCGGTACCGGGCAATATCCTCGCTGGTTCGGCTACACCCTCGGTTACGAGATCGTCGGGCACTGGCTTGCCGAGATGGGCGAAGTCGATGAACACACCTGGGTGAATGTCCCGGCAGCAACCATTCTTGCCGTCGCATCAAAGGCAGGAATCCTTTCGCAGGTTCCCCTGGTCCGCTGACTCAGGTCATCATCCCGGTGATGCAGTCAGAACAAGCCGAGCTGCCCACCGATCAATGTGCTGAAATCGTCGTTGACGAACGGCAGGATGGCATCGGCCACCGGCTGCAACTGGCGCGTGACGTAGTGGTCGTAGTCGATCGGCGCACGCAGTGTTTCCAGCGGTTCCGGACCTGCGAGGGTGATGACATAGCTGATCCAGCCACCGTTCTGGTACTGCCGTGGTCGCCCCTGCTGGTCGTTGTATTCGTCGGCAATGCGCGCCGCACGCACATGCGGCGGCACATTGCGCTGGTAGTCCCCCAGCTGACGGCGCAGGCGTTTGCGATAGATCAGCAACTCATCGAGTTCGCCGGCCAGGGTGCGCCGCACATAGTCGCGCACATACTCCTGATACGGTTGCCGATTGAAGATGCGCAGGTAGAGCTCCTGCTGGAACTGTCGAGCCAGTGGCGACCAATCGCTGCGTACCGTTTCCAGACCCTTGTAGACCATTTCATGGCTACCGTCGGCGCGCGTGACCAGTCCGGCGTAGCGCTTCTTGCTACCCTCCTCGGCGCCGCGAATGGTCGGCATCAGAAAGCGCCGGAAGTGGGTTTCGAACTGCAACTCAAGCACGCTTTCCAGACCGAACTCACGCTGCAGATGGTCCTTCCACCACTGGTTCACGTGCTGCACCAACGCCTGGCCGATCCGTGCTGCATCCTCCTCCGAATGGGCGCGCCCCAGCCAGACGAAGGTCGAGTCGGTGTCGCCGTAGATCACCGCATGGCCTTGGGCCTCGATCAGCTCGCGGGTCCTGCGCATGATTTTGTGGCCACGCAAGGTAATCGACGATGCCAGACGCGGGTCGAAGAAGCGACAGCCGCTGGAACCGAGGACCCCGTAGAAGGCGTTCATGATGATTTTCAGCGCCTGTGACAGCGGCGCGTTCCGATTGCGCTTGGCCACTTCCCGGCCCTCGGAAACCCGCGCGACGATCGCCGGCAGACAGTGTCGGGTCCGCGAGAACCGCGCTCCGCGAAAGCCCGCCACCGACTCGCTGTCATCGGGATGACGCAGGCCTTCCACCAGCCCCACCGGATCGATCAGGAAGGTGCGAATGATCGACGGATACAGACTCTTGTAGTCGAGCACCAGCACCGACTCGTACAAACCCGGCCGCGAGTCCATGACAAAGCCGCCAGGACTGGCCTCCGGCTCCCGTTCGCCGAGGTTCGGCGCAACAAAACCCTGGCGATGCATCAGCGGTATGTAGAGATGGGTGAAGGCCGCGACCGAGCCGCCGCTGCGATCGGCTGGCTGACCGGTCACCGTGGCACGCTCCAGCAGGAACGTCAGCAACTGCGTCTTGGCGAAGATCCGCGTCACCAGCTCGCAGTCCTTGAGGTTGTAGCGGGCCAGCGCCGGCTTGTCCTCGGCGAACATGCGGTTGATTTCGTCCATGCGCTGGTAGGGGTTGTCGATGGATTTGCCTTCGCCGAGCAGCGTCTGCGAGACGTGTTCAAGGCTGAACGAAGCAAAGCTCCAGGTCGCCGAGCGCAGCGCTTCGATACCGTCGATGATCAGCCGCCCCGCTGCGGCCGCGAAGAAGTGATTGTTGCGTGAACCGTGCTCGCGCCACTGCATCTCCTCGCCACCGCGCCCCAAGCGCAACGGCACCGCCAGG
Organism: Pseudomonas sp. LBUM1658; assembly: GCF_059716055.1. Lineage (NCBI taxonomy): Bacteria > Pseudomonadati > Pseudomonadota > Gammaproteobacteria > Pseudomonadales > Pseudomonadaceae > Pseudomonas > Pseudomonas sp. LBUM1658. Next base: position 2,493,816 of record NZ_CP166798.1, on the reverse strand, counting down.
CGTCGGGCATGCTCGTGCAACACCCGCAAGTCGAACTGCACCAGGTTCCAGCCAATGATCGCGTCGGGATCATGGCGGGCAAACCACTCGTTCAATTTCTTCAGTAACAGCGTGCGGGAATCACAGTACTCGAGCTGAAAATCGATCCCGCTGCCGTCGCCGTTTGCCGACCCGAGCATGTACACCTGACGCTCGCCACAGCCCTCAAGCGCGATGGAATACAGCTCGCCCTGGGCAGTGGTTTCGATGTCGAGGGAGACCAGCTTCAGTTGGGGTCGGTAGTCCGGCGCCGGTTTCATCTGCGCTTCCAGCAGCATGCCGCTGCTGTCCGGCGTGCCACTGAAGGCCACCGGTGCAGTAATGAAGCGCTCCATCATATAGCGTTCCGGCGGGCGGATATCGGCTTCGTAGACATCCACGCCGGCATTGCGCAGTTGCTTGTCGAGGTGAATCAACTGGCGGTGTTGCCGGCAGTACAAGCCCAGCACCGGGCGATGGTGAAAGTCGCGCAGATCCAACGGACGAAGTTCGACCTCGCGCTCGCCGCGCAACTGCAACTCGGCCTGCTCGCGCTGCTCGGCGGCAATAAAGGCCACCGAGGGCTGATAAGGCAGGCGGATAAACCGCGGGCCCTCGTCGGTCGCCAGCCAGAACTCGACCCGTGTGCCCTCCGGCGTATCGCGCCAGTGTCGGGTCAGGACGAAACCCTGCTGTAAATCCACCACTGCAACCTCAAGAACCAGTCTTTCACTGGGCGATTCTACGCGTCATCGTCGGCGATAGCGCGCGCGAGCCTGCTTGGCGCCTTGCGAAATCCCTGATAAAGCTAGGCACTCGCTGTTTACCGAAGGAATGGAGAGATGACAGTCGCGAAGAAAATGACCGTGGTGCAGTTGACCATGCTCACCGCGGTCAACATGATCGGCTCCGGAATCGTCCTGTTACCTGCCCGGCTGGCCGAAGTAGGTGGTATCTCACTGCTCTCGTGGCTGGTGACCGCCACTGGCTCGCTGGCGCTGGCCTATGCCTTCGCCCGATGCGGCATGCTCAGTCGCAAGACCGGCGGCATGGGCGGTTATGCCCAATACACCTTCGGCAAGGCGGGTAATTTCCTCACCAACTATACCTATGGCAGTTCGCTGCTCATCGCCAATGTCGCGATCGGCATTACCGCCGTGGGTTATTTGCAGGTCCTGTTCGACTGGAGTCTCGGCCCCCTGGAGCTCGCACTGGCGACCATTGCCTTGTTGTGGTTGACCACCTTCGCCAACTTCGGCGGCGCCCGTGTCACCGGCCGGATAGGTGAGGTCACCGTGTGGGGGATCATTGCGCCAGTGCTGGCGGTTTCGACGATCGGCTGGTTCTGGTTCGACTCGTCGATCTACGCCGCCGGCTGGAATCCCCATGACAAATCCTGGCTGGAGGCGGCAGGTGCGTCGATAGCGATCACCCTATGGGCATTTCTCGGCATGGAGTCAGCCTGCGCCAACACCGATGCGGTGGAGAACCCGGAGCGTAATGTCCCCATCGCGGTGCTGGGCGGCACGATTGGCGCGGCGGTGATTTATATCCTCTCCACCAATGTCATCGCCGGCATCGTCCCCAATCTGGAGTTGGTGAACTCGACTGCCCCCTTCGGTCTGGTGTTTGCGCAAATGTTCAACCCGCTGGTCGGCGACATCATCATGGGCCTGATGGTCATCGCTTGTGTCGGGTCGCTGCTGGGTTGGCAGTTCACCATCGCGCAAGTCTTCAAGAGCTCGGCGGATGCCGGTTACTTCATGCCGGTTTTCGCCAGAATCAACACTGCCGGAACGCCGATCATTGGCATGCTGATCCTGCTGGGCTGTCAAACCGCACTGACGCTGATGACCATCAGTCCCGACCTGAGCACACAGTTCGACAAGCTGTTGGATCTGGCGGTAGTGACCAACCTCATCCCCTACATCCTGTGCATGGCGGCCGTCATGACCCTGCAGAAAGTCGCCGGCATGACCTCGCGCCAGGCCCTGCCGACCAACATCGTGGCCTGGGTCGCAACCGCCTACAGTTATCTGGCCCTGTATAGCTGCGGCACTCAGGCATTGATGCTCGGCGGCGTCGCCACGATCGTCGGCTACACTTTGTTTGGCCTGGTCAACGATCGGCTGCTCGACTTGCAGCAGGAGCCATTGAATCCTGGACAGACCCGCTCATCGGACGTTGACCCACTGGTTGATTGAAGCGCCTCAACCGGTCAATCGTCCAATGGTTTAGGGGGCTTCATCGGCTTGGGTTTGGCGGCCTTGCCGGCAGCTCCCGGCTTGACCTCGGGCTCGGGTGGAGCTGGTACCACGTACTCTTTTTCCGACGGGGGCATCTGATCGATAGCGCTGAAGAGCTCCTTGGCATCGACGAGGTCGGGGCGTTCGATCTTCTTCTCGCCGTCCTTGCCCACCAGGATAATCTTGGTTCTTTCGCTACTGGCGCCCAGCTTGAGCTCACGGATCAGAGCCATGGTGGTCTGCGGTTCCAAATCCTTGCCATCGCGCTGGCCGATGGTATTGATCACGGTGTAGAGCACCATATTGCGCTCGGTAAAGGCCTTCCGGTTGGCGGGCTCATCAAGGGATTTTTTCAGACTGACCAGCGTCGGGTCCACGGTGCTGGGAGCGATGATGACCAGCGGACGAAACTTCCCGCGGTCCCGAGCCAGCGGACCATCGCTGTCGGCAGCCAGTAACGGACCGGCAGCGGCGAACAGCGTGACGAGGATCAGTGAGCGGATGAGCATGCGCATCTCCTTTTCATGTCCCTTCAGCATTGATTGCGCGTTTGACCCGCGTCACTTCAAGCTCAAGACTGCAACCAGGGTAGTGCCCTGAAGCTTAGGTCAGCGCGCGGGTACTCGCAAAGCGCTATGGGGTGCGCGTGAAACTGCCCGAGATGCCGAGGATCAAAAGATCGCAGCCTTTGGCAGCTCCTACAGTGGATTGTGGACACCCGTGGACAGCTACGGCAGTGCTCGGTCTGCGTAGCTGCCAAAGGCTGCGATCTTTTGATCTTCTGGCCGGCAAAAAGAATCAAATTCCTGGTGCCTCCAGGCATGCACGTTATAGTTGAAAGGATTCGAATTAACGGGAGGGGGTATGCGCCAGATCGTTAACAAAGAGCCATGGTGGGCTGCGCCACCGAAACCGGGTCAGGATGAGTCTGAACTGGAGTGGGGCTGGCTGCTGACGTACAACGAGGGAGAGCCGCGGTTCGAGTTCGTCAAAGAGCGGCCTTCAGACCATGAGATCCGTAACCGCAAAAGCTGCCGCATCGCGCCTGTGTCGGAGTAATGCTTACAGCCACGACAACAGAGACCGCGGCGCGGCGGCAGCTTTCACCCGGGAGCTGAGCTCAGTGGAGGGGCGATTCTTTTTGCCGGCCAGAAGATCAAAAGATCGTCCGAACGCGGCCCGAACCTTCGGCAGCTCCTCCCCCGCTCCTCAGCCCCATTTTTTCCCGAGTGCCTCCAGACCGGCCTTCTGCAGATCCTCCGGGCTCATCGCCAGACGGAACTTGCAGCTGGCCTCGAAGTTTAGAAAAAACGGTTCCGCAAAAGCAGGGATTTCGGACGAGTCTTGTACATTGATCAGGAAGATCCCGGTGCGCATTCCATCCTGCTCGGTGAAATACGCAGCCTCGGGTTTGATGCTTTCCAGGATACGCCTGATGATTTCGCCGACTTTGCCGTCTCTGACGTAGGAGTTGAAGGGCTCATGAGGAAACTCGACCATCAGTAGCATTTTCATCATTCAATACTCTTCTCGACTTGCTGGTTCTCTTGCCGCCCGACAGGTATTCAATAGTCCCGACGGTCCGTTTAATTAAGAGTAGCGAAGCGTGGACAGGTACCCCAGCGGGGTTACCGGCGGTCATCGAGCATGGCGATTGCAGTGGATTCAGGAGTGGATCCACGGCAGCAGTTCTACGAGCGAATATACTGTCTGGTGCGGAGTCATCCACCGGAGAGCAATCATGCGAACGGTCCATATTATCGAAGCGGATAAAACACCCGCACCTGTCAATGTAGTTGGCGAAGCAATCACTATTCTCGCCGGTGGGGATATCAGCAAACCCTTCGAAGTGCATATCCAGGAGGGTGTGCAAGGCGGCGGGCCACCCCCGCACTTTCACCCTTGGGACGAGGCGTTCTACGTGATCGATGGGCAGGTCGAAGTTACCGTGGAAGGCAAGTCCACCGTCGTGGCAGCCGGTGGTTACGTTCATATCCCGGCTGGCACCGTACATGCCTACAAGAATATAAGCGCCACCGCAAAAATGCTCGGAGTGGTCTCCGACCCCCGAGGAGGCAATTTTTTTGCGGCCGTGGATCAGCTCAAAGTGCCTGAAGACCTACCTCGAATACTGGAGATAGCCAGGCAGTTCGATCTCACATTCATGCCACCGGCTACTCCCAAGACCGCTTGATCGGCATGGTCACCGATCGCGACATAACAATCAAAACGGTGGCTGAAGGTTTCAATAATGAAACACCTATAAGCCGAATGATGAGGAGCGGTATCCGTTATTGCGATATGGACTCTTTCGGTTACTTCGCTACTCCTTCATCCAGGCCGAAAAAGTTAAGTAAGGATCAGGGTTGTCGTGGACGAAAGTACCAAAAAACCGCTCATCGCCAGTGGAGGAAAAATGATTCAACTTGGTACAAACTAATCCGATGCCATAGGCAGTTACCGCCAGGATAGATAACCACACACCGAACTAGAGCTTTCGTTCGGCGTCATGACTTGAAGAATGTCAGGAGAGCATTTTCACCTTCGAGGCCTGCCAGAAAGGAATGTCGCTATGACCACCAAAAAATCAGAAAAAACGCACCACCCTGCATGCCCGCAATTCATCAATCTCAGCAGTCAGCTGTTCTTTGAAGCCGATCAGCTCAGCGAAGCTGCCTATGCACTCTTGAGTATCCAACCTGTTTCGACTCAGACCCTTAATGAGTTCTCGGAACTCAAACGGCGTGCGGACACCAAGTACATCGAAGCCCGCCGCAAATGGCTCGACACCAAAGACGAGATCAACCGCTAAACGTGTTCAGCTGCACAACCGGTGAAGGCGTCTCGCGCTAGAGCACGCTCTTGAAATCGGTTGTTGTGTACTCAAACCCTGTCCGCCCAGGCTGTCCGACAAGCGCAGCCGAGAGCAGGATCAGGCAAAACAACAACAAAAGGTCAATAAAATGGGTGCAGCGATGAATGGAACGACGATTCCCGGTCACGCCACGGCATGTCTAAACCTGGCACTAGAGCGCAACAAACAGCTTTTCAGCGAAGCACATAGCTTGAGCTGCGCCGCCCTCGACCTTCTCGATCGGCCCTACATGGATGCGGAAGTTTTCATGCAGTACCAGGAGCGCCGACAGCACGCCGATCTTAAATATCATGAGGCCATCGAGCATTTACGATCGATCATGACCGAGTATGACGCGCCTCCGTCCTCGACAGTGATCCGCTGACCACCCGGCGACCGTTGATTTCGTCTGAGTGGTCACGGAGAAAATTCAACACCAGGCCTCTGGTTCGAGCCGTCCGCCAAAGGCCTTTACCCTCCGGATGCTCAGCCTTGATCTACGCTCTGATAATCTATCGGAGAGCGATCATGGCACTGCTCGAGATTCATAAAAGGTTCGCCCTGTTAACGGGCACCTCCTGGATCAAGGCGTGCCTGCACAGCAGTCACTTGCAGCAGAGCGCCATCGAAGCGCAAATCAGGTATCTGGAATCCCTGGGCGAGGCATCGGTTGAAAGACAGCAAATCCTCGAGCAGGAAATGAAGTTCAGGTTCGAGAAATCCCATGCCTATTGGGAGCGCATGTGGAGCGATCTTGCCGCTTGCGAACAGTCATTTTGACATTTTCGGCTTCTGTAAAACTCTGCGACGAATGAAATCTGCGCCTGTCGAGGCGTCCGCTAAAATTAAATCGCTGCACCCTGCCAATCCCGAAAAAGGCGTCTTTCCATGCCCTTGGAGAGAGGATAAACCCATGGGTGATTACTACGATCTGGGCACCTACAGCCGTCCAGTGACCACAGGCTCGTCGCAGGCTCAGGTCTGGTTCGATCGTGGTTTGCTCTGGAGCTATGGCTACAACCACGAAGAGTCCATACGTTGTTTCCGCAAGGCCATCGACCATGACAGTGATTGCGCGATGGCCTATTGGGGCATCGCCCATGCTTCAGGTTCGAACTACAACAAGCGCTGGGACGCATTTGCCGAGCAGGAATTGAAAGAGGCCGTGGCCGAGGCACGTCGGGCGACGAACGCGGCACTGGCGCGCATGGACGGTGCAACGCCGGTGGAGCAGGCGTTGATCCGGGCGCAGGAACAACGTTACCAGGCCGATCAGGCGGCGAGCATTGACGAGCTTTGCACCTGGAACGATGCCTACTCGGCTTCCATGCGCAGTGTCTACGCTGCCTTCCCCGAGGATCTTGATGTCAGTTCGCTGTTTGCCGAAGCGCTGATCAACCGCACGCCCTGGCTGTTATGGGATCTCAAGAGCGGCGCTCCGGCCCAGGGCGCGGACACCCTTGAAGCGGTGGCCGTGCTGGAACAGGCGCTGCGGCTGATCGACCAGCGCGGGGATGCGCCGCACCCCGGCCTGCTGCACATGTACATCCATACCATGGAGATGTCGCCTTACCCGGAACGCGCGCTACGAGCCTGCGATGACCTGCGCGACCTGGTTCCGGACGCAGGACACTTGCGCCATATGCCGTCGCATATCGATGTGCTCTGCGGCGACTACCATGCCGGACTGGTGACCAATAGCCAGGCGATCCTCGCCGATCGCAAATACCTCGAACGCGAAGGTTCGATCAATTTCTACACCCTCTACCGCAGCCACAGCTATCACTTCAAGCTCTATTCGGCGATGTTTCTCGGCCAGTACCGCCCTGCCCTGGAAGCCGCCAATGAACTGATCGCGACAATCCCCGAAGAACTGCTGCGCGTGACTCAGCCGCCGATGGCCGACTGGGTGGAAGGCTTCGTGCCGATGAAGATGCACGTGCTGGTACGGTTTGGCAGGTGGCAGGAAATTCTTGCCGAGCCCCTGCCCGACGACCCACAGCTGTACTGCGTGACCACGGCCATGCTGCATTACGCCAAAGGCGTGGCGCACGCGGCTCAGGCGCAGATCGCCGCCGCAGAAGCCGAGCAACGGCGCCTCCATGAAGCAATGGCCCGAGTGCCTGAGACACGATATATCTTCAACAACACCTGCACGGATATCCTGGCAATTGCCGCGGCCATGCTGCAGGGTGAAATCGAGTACCGCAAGGGCAACCACGACAGCGCCTTCGCCCACCTGCGCCATGCCCTGGAACTGGACGACAGCCTGCCCTATGACGAGCCCTGGGGATGGATGCAACCGGCCCGGCATGCGCTGGGTGCGCTGCTGCTGGAACAGGGCCGGATAGAAGAAGCCGCAGAGGTCTATCGGGCCGATCTGGGACTCGATAACACACTCAGTCGAGCGTCCCGGCATCCGGACAACGTGTGGAGTCTGCACGGGTATGTGGAGTGTCTGCGCCGCCTGGGCAAGCACGTCGAAGCGGCAGCCGCACAAAGCCGTCTCGACCTGACCATGGCCCGGGCCGATGTGCAGATCAATGCGTCGTGTTTTTGCCGGGTTGGGGATGGCTGCTGCAGATGAGGCTCTTGCCCGGTCGGACAGCCGGGTGGTGTATGCCTCTACAAACCCAATGGGCAAAGGCGATCCTGATTGACTATGATTGGAGCCCATGACGCCTTCTTTGCAGATCCGACAACCCTGTCCACCCGGTGCCTGCATCTGCGGGCGTGAACTGCTGCTGGAAACACCCGCCGCCGATCTGCGCATCCTCAGCCTGACTCGCCAGGAGGAAAAGCGCCTGCTCGATCGCCTGGAAAATCTTCAGAGCCTGACCGACCTCGAACATCTGCAACGACGAATGTATGAGCAGTTAGGCATCCGCCTGGAAATCGCCCCAAGCTTCAACGAAGTTCGAACCATGCGCGGCATCCGTATTCACATCGGCGAACTGACCGGACTGTGCCGCAAGACCCGCCAGTCGATCCCGGCAGCGATTCGCCGCGGGTTGGAGAAGCGTCCGGACATTGTCTACAGCCTGCTCAACGCTCACGACCTTTTGCGCGACGCCTGAGGCGCCTGCGAAAAACATACGTCTACGGAACCAGCGGCCATTCCGCCAACGCCCGATAACGGCCTTTATGCGACTCGAACAGGGTGAAGTGTCTGGCACTCAGGTGAAAGTCGGGGGGAGTAGCGGATTCAGGAACAGGTGCGCGATAGTCGCGCATCAAGGTCAAATGAGGACGAAATTCCCGGGGGGCGTCCACAAACCCAAGAGGTAGCAACGCCTGCTGCAAGGCATAGACCAGCTGGCGCAAAACCAGCGGTTCCTGCGCTGGCGCGAGTAACAAAACGCCGGCTCGGCGCCAGACATCCAGGCGGTCGAGAGGTACAGTCAACTGCTCGCCAGAAGTTCGAACGCCTGCGGCGGCAGCGCAGATGCCCGGAATATGCGTCACGGCAACCGATCCCAGAAACATCAAGGTCAAATGAAAATTGTCCGCAGGCACCGGGCGTCCGCTGCTTAGTCCAAGCGCGTTGCGCCACTGGGCTATGGCCCGGCGTTGTGCAGAGGCGCAGGGCAAGGCGAAAAACAAACGCTTGAGCGGTTTGTCCTGCTCACGAGATTCATAACTCATTCCTTGCACCTCCAGGTCGGGTCAGCGCGGCGAGCGCGTTGCCATGAATCGCCCAAGTACTCCCGGTTCAATCGCACCGTATTACTACGGCCTTTTTTCATTTCTCTGCTTTGTGCCACCATCAGGGAACTCCTGGCACCTAACAGGTATCCTAAAATATAGGGTACATCCTTTAGGCTTCACGCTTTCTGAGGACACCGTCATGCGCCGCACACTTCTCGTCTCTTCGCTACTACTCTGCCTGCCCTTTGGTTCGGCCATGGCCGACGTGGATGCGAAAGATGTCGCCACCTCGGCAGGGGTTTCTGCATCGCTGTACTCAACATTCAAGGACGACAAACTGGCGATTCCCGCTCGCGATGACGCTTCCAGCTTCATTGCCAGTGGCGGCACGATTCGCGGCGTCTATCTCGAGTCAGTGTTGAACCGGATTCGCCACGAAAATCCGGGCCTGAACGCCAGCGACGAAGAGCTGGCCAAAGCGATCCTCATTCAATCCGAGCTACCTGCTGGTCGCTAGAAATCCCAACGCCGTGCCCCTGTAGGAGCAAGCTTGCTCGCGATGGTCGTTAACGATTACGCGGGCATCCTGACGAAACGCGTCAGCTTCAAGTCCATCGCGAGCAAGCTCGCTCCTACAACAGACTTCTATAGCCATCCCCTCGCGCAAAATCCCTGCATCAGTCCAGATGACTGAGGATCTGATGCGCCAGACGAACCCGAGCCTCGTTCGGATAATTCTTGTTCGCCAATATCACGATGCCAAGCTGCTTCGCCGGAATGAAGGCGACGTAGGCGCCAAAACCGTTGGTTGAGCCGGTCTTGTTGATCCAGGCCGCCTGTTGCGCAGGCAGCGGCGGGATCAGCTCGGTGGCGGGCTGAGTCTCGTAGGCCATCTTGTCGGAGTTGCCTTCCAGTAACGACTCCAGTTTCACCGGATAGCTGTACTGCTCCCAGATCAGGTCCTGGGTCATCGGCCCGACTTTGAAGTATCCAATATGAGTATCGGCGATCGCGCGCTCGAGCCTGGCGTCTGTCTCGACGCGGCTCAGGTTGGCCTCGACGAAGCGAATCAGGTCTTCACTACTGGTTTTCACCCCGTAGGCTTCTGCTCCAAGCACTCCCCGATTCAGCCTGACTGGCACATCCTGCTTGTTATAGCCTTGCGCATAGAGCGTCATCTTGCTCGCCGGCACATTCAGGTAGCTGCCGCCCATGCCGAGTTTCGGGAAGAGCCGGGTCTCCATCGCCTCCTCGAAGGGCATGTTCATGCTCTTGGCCGCAATCATCCCCAGCAAACCGATACTCGGGTTGGCGTAGCTCCTGTGGGTACCCGGGGCGTATTGCGGCTGCCAGGCGTTGAAGTAGTCCATCAACTGCTGGTTGTTCTGCACCGCGTCGGGGACCTGCAACGGAAAGCCGCCCGCCGTATGGGTGCCCAGATTGATCAGCGTCGCCTTGTCCAGCTGGCTGCCCTGGAGCTGCGGCAGATACTTGCCGGGGTGGTCGGTCAGTGCGAGCTGATCGTTGGCCTGAGCGTAGGTGGCCAAGGTGGCGGTGAACGTCTTGCTGATCGAGCCGATCTCGAACAAGGTATCTCGGGAAACCTCCTGACTGGTTTCCCTGGAGGCAACCCCGTAGTTGTAGAATGTTTGCTGGCCATTGGCGGTCACCGCGATGGCCAGGCCGGGAATCCCGTGCTGCTGCATCACCGACCGGGCGGCGTCTTGCACCAGCTTGTCGGTATCCGGCGGTTGCGTACTTGCTGTGGCGAAGGTGCCGGAAAAGGCCGTGCAGGCGAGGAAGAGAAATGGCGCGCAGTGCTTTCCATTCGGGCGCATTTTGGCCGTCCTTTGGAGGTTCTTGTCGGGAGGCGAAATTAACACGTAAATGTATTTTTTCAGAAGCATCCCTATAACCGGATGTTTCTCTACCGTCGACAACTTCAGTCCTCGACAGCTCCTGCGCCGGTAGACGAATCAATGCACGGCTGCGCACAAACCTCCCGCAGGCAACCACGCAACCAGCGATGCGCCAGATCGGCGTCCTGCCGCGGATGCCAGAGCATTGCGACGGTGAACGGCGGCAGGGAGAGCGCAAGAGCAAAGCTGTGCATTCCGGCGCGCAGGTTTGCGGTGTGCCGTTCGGGAACGCTGGCGATCAGGTCGGTGGCCCGGGCAAGCGCCAGCGCGGTGGAAAAGCCAGGGACAATTGTCACTATCTCCCGCGCAAGCTCAAGGGACTTCAGGGCTTCATCAATAGGTCCCTTGTCGAGCCCCCGCCGGGAAACGCTGATGTGCTTGCCAGCCGCATAACGGGCGGGAGTGATCTCGCCCTGGCTCAAAGGGTGGCCCAGGCGCACGACGCCGATGAAACGGTCTCGGAACAATGCCTGGGTCCGCAGCTCCGGGCTAGCAGTCTTGCCCACGACACCGGTTTCCAGGTCCACGGTCCCGTCGCGAAGTGGCGTGCTGTCTTTATCAGATTTGTGCACGAAGCGCAGCCGCACGCCAGGCGCTTGTTCGCCGACTCGCGCAATGAGGTCCGCAGCGAAGTTCTCCACAAAGCCGTCACTGGTGCGTAGCGTGAAGGTTCGGACCAGCTGTTCGAGGTCGAGCTTCTCGGCTGGGCGTAGAACCGCTTCTGCGTCCTGCACCAGTTGACTGACCCGCTCGCGCAGTTCCAGCGCTCGGGGGGTAGGAACCAGACCGCGCCCGGCTCTGACCAGCAGCGGATCGCCGGTCGTTTCACGCAAGCGCGCCAGTGCCCGACTCATCGCCGACGGGCTGAGCCGCAACCGCTGCGCTGCACGCGCAACGCTGCCTTCTGCGAGCAGCACATCCAGGGTGACCAGCAAGTTGAAATCAGCTGTCGACATGCAGCATCTCCGGCATGGAGTGATTGTGGCAGAGCGTCAAACGCACGAATAAAGTGCAAATGCTGCGCCTTCCGCCATGTTATGCGCAGGTGTAGATTTCTGACAGCTCTACTTTGAGAGCCGCCAGAAAAGAGGGACATGATGAAGCCAAATTTTGCCGTAGCTGATATTGCGCAACGGACTCCTTCAGTTCGCTGGGCGCTGGTCAGCCTTTCGTTATCCATGTTGCTGTCCGCCCTCGGCACCAGCATCGCCAATGTCGGTTTGCCGACGTTGGCACAGGTTTTCAGCGCCTCCTTCCAGGAAGTCCAGTGGATCGTCCTCGCTTATCTCCTGGCCATCACCACCCTGATCGTCAGCGTCGGACGACTCGGCGACATCATGGGCCGGCGGCGGCTGCTACTAAGCGGTATCTTCCTGTTCACGCTGGCCTCGGCCCTGTGCGGCTTCGCGCCCACGCTCTGGTTGCTGATTGGCGCCCGGGCGCTGCAGGGCATCGGCGCGGCCATCATGATGGCCCTGACCATGGCCTTTGTCGGCGAGACAGTGGCGAAGGCCAAGACCGGCAGCGCCATGGGATTGCTCGGGACAATGTCCGCGACTGGCACCGCTCTGGGGCCGTCGCTCGGCGGAGTGCTGATCGCCGGACTCGGCTGGCAGGCCATCTTCCTCATCACCGTGCCCCTGGGGTTCCTGACTTTTTTGCTCGCCCATCGCTACCTGCCTGCCGATCGCCCAACGCCGAAGGCCGATCTCCAAGAGACCGGTCGTGCCGGCTTCGACACTGTGGGCACGCTGCTGCTGGCTCTGACGCTCGCGGCTTATGCACTCGCCATGACAATCGGACGCGGCAGTTTCGGTCCGCTGAACATCGCCCTGCTGTTGGCTGCTTTGTTCGGTGCCGGCCTGTTCGTGCTCGCCGAGGCAAAAGTCGCCTCACCCCTGATTCGCTTGGCAATGTTCCGCGATCCAGTGCTCTGCGGCAGCCTCGCCATGAGCGCGCTGGTCTCGACAGTGATAATGGCGACGCTGGTGGTCGGCCCCTTCTATCTCGCCCATGGGCTCGGGCTGGAAGCCGCTCTGGTTGGACTGGTCTTGTCGGTCGGGCCGTTTGCCGCTGCACTGACCGGTGTGCCCGCAGGTCGTATTGCCGACCGCTTTGGCGCCCAGCGCATGACCCTCTTCGGGCTTATCGGAATGGCAGCCGGCTGCCTCATTCTATCGGTGATGCCGCAGACCCTCGGCATCTGCGGCTACCTCGCGCCCATAGTGCTCATCACCATCAGCTATGCGCTGTTCCAGACCGCCAACAACACCACGGTCATGAGCGATATTCCGCCGGACCAGCGGGGCGTCATCTCCGGCATGCTCAACCTGTCGCGCAATCTGGGGCTTATCACCGGTGCATCCGCCTTGGGCGCGGTGTTCGTGTTCGCCTCGGCGACGATCGACATCACCACGGCGCGTCCCGAGGCCGTTGCCAGCGGTATGCGGATCACCTTCGCAGTCGCCCTGGCGCTGATTGCCATTGCCCTCGCCATCGCCCTTGGAAGCCGCACTGCTGCCGGGCCAGAAACGGACGTTCGGTGTGTCTGAAAACTCGGGCGATTCGCGCAAATCGCGAGTATGCACAGACTCAAAAAGTAGTGTTCATTTGACGAGTCGCGTTTCCTTGGAGGGTCTGTATCCAAAGTACGAGCTATAGCACTTGCTGAAATGACTGGGCGAAACAAAACCACAGGCAACCAGCACATCAACCTGGGATAGCTCTGTGTGCTGAAGCAGTCGACGCGCTTCGGTAATCCGCAATTCCATGTAATACCGTTGCGGCGTTGTGCCCAGTTGCTCCTTGAACAAACGCTCGAGTTGTCGACGAGAACGACCTGCGTAGACCGCCAGCTGCTCCAACTCCAGAGGTTCTTCGAGGTTCGCATCCATCAGCTTGACCACCTCGCGCAATGGCGCGCTCACACAGATATTTTCAGCCGGTTTTATGCGCCGGTAGCGGGACTCCTCGAAAGCAAGGATGTCCTCAATACCCTCGACGAGCGCTTTGCCGTGCAGTCCTTTGATCCAGTCCAACGCCATATGGAATGCCCCCGAGGGACTGGAAGCCGTGAGCCGGTCTCGATCGATGACATAGGGCTCGCTGGTCACATGCGTCGCCTTGGAGATTTCCGCGAGTGCGGGACGATGCTCGGGGTGAATGGCGCAACGATATCCGTCCAGCAAGCCTGCGCTGCCCAGGAACCATGCGCCGTTCCACAACCCCGCCAGAATGACACCCTGGTCTGCCGCCATACGCAACAGGCTGATGAGCTCATCAGTCGCCTTCAGCTCGGTCCTGTAGCCGCCGCAAATGACCAGCAGATCCAGGTTATGAATGGCTGAAGAATCGATACGTGCGTCCGGCCGGATGACCAGGCCCAGATCGCTGACTACCTCCCCGTCATTCAGGCCGAAGGTTCGGGAAGAGAACAACCCGGGTCGTAGAAGATTCGTGGTGACAATCGTATCCAGTGCCTGGGTGAACGCAGGCAGCGAGAAATGCTCGAGCAGCAAAAAGCCTGCTCGAGTCATCTGAGCAGGCTGGCCAGGGTTTTCATTCAGATAGCGGAGGTTTTTCCCCTTCATGCCTCCGCTGAATTGACGTCGTTCGATCAATGTTTGACCCACTCGGTTACGTTAACCAACCTGTCGCACGGTGCGCTGGTAAAGCCTAATGCTAACTGCAGAAGCTCAAAAAGCCCTAGCACCATAATGCGACTGATCAGGCAAGCTGGAAGCCGTGACGAAGGGGGGTCTTTATCGTCGACAAAGATGGTGTTGTGTCCGGTGATCTGCGCCCAGCCACCGATACTTGGCCTGATGCCGTCAAAGGTTCCGACTGTTACCGACGCTTCGACTTTTCCTTCGAAGATCGTCCCTATCAGGCTTTCATTGCGCAAGGTATCGCCCACCTTCAATCGTCCCTTGGCAAACAGTTGGGCCATCCGCGCCGAAGTACCTGTGCCGCCCGGGGACCGATCGATAGCCTTGTCGCCGTAGAACACTGCACCGCGGCCATCGGCTGCCGTGCTGAAAAGCAGGTGAGGCGAGTGCCCCTAAGCGACACTTACCTCTGGAAATGCTGCTCTGGTGTGGCATGAGGATGGCGTTCATTCGGCGTATATCGGCTTGGAGTGTCGTGAGTCACGTCTCCTACTCGAACGGAGGCTTAATGGCGACCTCGCCAATGGCAATCTCTGCCTCGCATTGACCTACAGCGGCGACGCCAGCATTGCGCAGGCGCAAGTGGTGGAATCGAAGCAGCCCTTCGAGGTGATCTACCGCATTCCACGTGAGGGTACGTTGCTGTGGGGTGATGCCATGGTAATCCCGACTGGTGCTCCCCACCCGCAAGCAGCGAAAGCCTTCATCGAGTTCATGATGCGGCCTGAATCGATGGCTGAACTCACCAACACCCTGTACTTCGCCAATGCCAATCAAGCTGCCACTCCTCTGGTCAACAAGGCCATAAGCGAAGACCCGAACATTTACCCCCCGCAATCGACGCGAGCCAAGTTGTTCGTCGAGGAATTGCTGCCACCCAAGGTCCTCCGAGAGCGCGTGCGGCTTTGGACAGGCTTTCGCGCTCAACACTGACTTTCGATAATCGCAGGCCATATCAGGGCCGTATAACAACAAAGGAGAAGTGCATGTCTGGCAATCGCGGTGTTGTCTACATCGGTGCGGGTCAAGTCGAAGTGCAAAAGCTCGACTATCCAAAAATGCAGGACCCTCGTGGTCGAAAAATCGAGCACGGGGTCATTCTGAAAGTCATTTCCCAAACAATCGACTCAGAACTGGTCAGCCGAAACCAAGTTTGCTGTCGTCCTTGAAGCGGCCGGTTTGTCCGAGATCGACCTGGGCGAGTATTGCCGCCGCAAAGGCCTTTACCCCGAGCAAATCACTGCCTGGCGACAAGCCTTCATCACCGGCCAGAAATCGGAAAAGACCCAGCAAAAAGAAGAGCGGGAGCAGTCTCGCAAAGATAAGAAACGCATCCAGGAACTTGAGCGCGAACTGCGCCGCAAAGACAAGGCGCTCGCTGAAACAGCCGCGTTGTTGGTGCTGCGAAAAAAGCTCAACGACTACTGGGGGACCGACAACGAGGACAACTGACGTCTTTGCCAGAACGGTAGTTACTCGTGGATTGGCTGAGCCAAGCGGTCACGGCGGGAGCCAGAAAAATCAGGGCCTGCCGGGAAATCGGTCTATCGCTGCGGACCTTGCAGCGGTGGACTGAAACAGACGTTATCCAGGCCGATGCCCGAACGACTGTCACACGGTCAACACCGCGAAATGCACTGAACGAGGCTGAGCTGATGGCGAACAAAAGCATGTCCCAGGCGAAGATTGTCCTGCGCCCATACTTGTCCGCGAGGGGGCCTGCGATCAGGCTACCCAGGAAAAGGCCGGCGAGCGACGCAGCGCCCAGCAGTCCCATCCACAATGCAGTGAGTTGCAGTGGGCCCGCCGCCATGCTGACAGCGATGCCGATAATTCCAAGTACGAAGCCATCACTGAATTGGCCACCAGTACCACTGAACACCGTCCTGATATGGAAGCGGGTCAGCGGTAGGTCTTCGAACGATACTTGCTTGCTCATTCGTGTCTCCGCTTACTTTTTATAGTTGTTGGATCCGGCGCGGGCGCCGGGCACGAAATGAGTCTATGGCTTCATCATTAGTATTTCAGCATTCGCAATTGCAGTATCAGAACAGCTAATACTAACGTGCATTTTTTCTTATTCTCCAGCCTATTACCTTCATCGCATTCTGTGCGTCGGACAGAGGCTGGGACGCCTTGAAGATGGCAGAGCAGATTTAGGTATATCCATGAGAGAAGCGGCGACCGGGCGTGTAGCCGTAGCTTTCGGACGAAAGCTGCTATTGGCAAATGGCCGCGAAACGTCGACCCCCTAGCGACCGACCAGCGAAGTCGCCAACAACGCCTCCAACCCCATCGGCTTGGCAAAATAATAACCCTGGGCCTGCCCTGCACCCATTTCGCGCAGCAAGACCAGCGTCGCCTCATCCTCGACACCTTCGGCCACCACGCTGAGGTCCAGCGATTCGGCCATACGCACAATCGCCCGGACGATCGCGCGACTGCGAGAACTGGTGGTCAATTCGAGGATGAACGACTTGTCGATCTTCAAGCCGCTGAAACGGTATTGATGCACATAGCTCAGGGATGAAAATCCTGCACCGAAGTCATCGAGCACCACCGACATGCCGTTGTCGGCCAATTGCTGCATGGTCAGTCGGGCAATCGCCGGCTCAGCTACCAGCGCACCTTCGGTCAACTCCAGGCAGATTCGCGACGGCGAGACCCGGTGCCGCGCCAACAGTGCAAGCACATCACTGGCGAAGTCCGGACGCGTCATGCTGTAGCTGGAGCAATTGACGTGCACCGCAGGCCAATTGGCGTGCTCGGGCTGTGCGAGGATCACTGCGATGCTGTTGAGCATGTACAGGTCCAGTCGACCGATCAGACGCAGACCCTCGACATCCGGCAAAAACTCGCCCGGCGCGATCACCCGGCCGCCCGGCTGATGCCAGCGGATCAGCGCTTCAAGGGCCAACAGTTCGCCGCTTTCGACGCTGACAATCGGCTGGAAATACGGCAGCAGTTCGTCAGTACGTTTGAGCGCGTTGCGCAAGGCCCCTTCACGCTCAACCTGGTCCGAAACTTCACGGCGCACTTCCTGGTTGAACACTGCGTAGCTGTCGCGCCCGGCGCTCTTGACCCGGTACATCGCCGCATCGGCATCGCGCAGCAAGTCGGCTGGCTCGTGATGGAACTGACTGTCGGCGCTGACAATACCGATACTGCAGGACGAAAAGACTTCATGGCCATTGATGAAAAACGGCAGGTCAAACGCCACCAGGATCCGTTCGGCGATGTCGATCACCACCTCCAGCGGCGCCTCGGGAGCGAGCACCGAAAACTCATCGCCCCCCAGGCGCGCCAACATGTCGGTGTCGCGCAGACAACCGCGCAAACGGTGGGCAGCCTGCATCAATAGCAGGTCGCCAAAATGGTGGCCGAGGCTGTCGTTGACCATCTTGAATCGGTCGAGGTCGATGAACATCACCGCCAGGTGCCCGCCTTCGCTGCCGAACCGCGACCAGGCCAGATTGAGGCGCTGTTGCAGGTACGTGCGATTCGGCAGCCCGGTCAGCGCATCGTGGGAGTTTTCGTGTTGCAACTTGGCATTGGCGTGATCGAGCTCGCGGGTGCGGTTCTGCACCCGGGCTTCCAGCTTGAGGTTGGCGGCGTGGATCGCTTCGGCGGCCGTGCGTCGCGACAACGCTGTGTCAATGTGCCGCGACACGAAAGTCAGCAGTTCCTGATCACGCAGGGTATACCGCACCTGCGAGGTATAGCTTTGCACCGCAAGCACGCCACGCACCACATCGCCATCGAACAATGGAATGCCCAGCCAGGAGTAGGATCGGACATACTCATCGGCAAGTTCGATCTCTCCGTGCGCTGACAATCGCTCAGCGTCGCCTGCGTCAATCAGGCAAGGTCGACGCTGACGGATAACGTACTCAGTCAAGCCCCGACGACGACGCCGTGCCACCGGGCAGGTCGTCTGCCGCTCATCGACATAATACGGAAAGGTCACTTCACTGGTCGCGTCGTCGAACAGCGCAATGTAGAAGTTCTGCGCGAACAGCAGATCACCGACAATGCCATGCAAGGTTTGAAACAACTCAGTCATGTCTCCAGGTCGGCTCGACAGTTCAGCAATCTGGAACAGCGCGCTCTGCAGATGTTCTGCGCGTTCTCGGTCTGCCACTTCCTGCCTCAATGCGTCGTTGAGTGCCGAAAGCTCCAGGGTGCGACGCATCACCGTCTCTTCCAGGTCCGCTCGGTGCAGAAGCCGGTCCAGCGCCATGGCCACGTGGCGGGCCACCACCAGAAACAGCGCGCGGTCTTCGGCGCTGTAGGTACGCGCAACGTCGTAGACCTGCATCGCAAGCATGCCAAACACGTCATCCGAGGCATTTTTCAACGGCGCGCCCATCCAGAACTCGGGACGATCACCCACGCAGTAGAAACGCTCCTCGGCCTGAGCCGCGAGAATGCCGGCGGCGTCGATCAGCAAGGGCTGGCCAGTGGTCAATACCTGGCCGGTCAACGACAGGTGCGAAAGGTCAAGGTATTCGTAGTGCGAGGACTCCACGGCATCAACGTCGATGATGTCGACGTAATACGGGTAGTCAATCTTGCCACTGTGCGGTTCATACAGCGCGAGATAGAAGTTTTCGGCGTCGATCAGGCTGGCCAGCAGCTGGTGAACCCCCACCAGAAACACTGACCGGTCGCGGGTCGAACTGGCCAGGTAGGTAATTTCATACAGCACACGCTGAGTAATCTGCGCACGCGCAAGGGTATTGGTCTGTACCTGAATGCCCAGGCGCTGGGCAAACTCGGCAAGCGCCGGTTCCGCGGCATCGTTGACTGGCGCGAGCAGCCAACCCAGCACACTTTCGCCTCTACCGGTCGGCCAGCGGTGCAAGTGCCAGGTCAGGCAAAAGGCTTCAAACTCTTCATTCGCGACGCTTGACGGCCACTGCACCCGTGGGTCGCCCTGCCCGACCAAATGCATTTGTTCACCGGCGCGGTAAACTACCCACGCGGTGGTATGGGCCCAGTTGCGCGCTGAGTCCAGCAATTGTTCGATCGTGTCCTCGTTGCCAGCGTAGGCCATGCCGACAGTATCCGAGTTCCCTTTCAGTTGAGATGCGACAATGTCGTAGTCTTTTGATTGCCACGGGGAGTCGGTCAATGGACGAAAACTCATCAGCGCTCTCCCTGAGCCAAAAACTGGCGATACTCACTTACTGATTGCTAGCAATGTGCCGGCGAGCATCCCGTTTAAAGCTTATAGAAGTTTTTTTCAATAGTTTTATTCGCTTTAGTGCCAACTAAGGGCTGGCTTGTCACGACGCCAATATCCCCGCCTATGTGCCCAAGCCAATGACCTCAGCAGCCAAAGCCGATGGGCGTTCCCCTACTCTGAGACCATAAAGTGCGTGTAACCCTCAGCATTGATAGACACTCCTTTGTTCATTCGCAGAAAAAAAACCCGCAACCGAATGCGGTGCGGGGCAAAAAATTGGTTGGTTGCGGCCAACCAAAGGAGCTCTATGAAAAGCGTTTACGGGCCGGGGTCAGATGCAATCCTGTGCGGCGCGTTCAAAACTCGAAGGCAGGAAGTTCGAGGCCAGCAAATGCCGCTCGTAGATGAACACCTTGCCGCCGTTCCCGGCCTTGCTGCGCTGGGTTTGCGAGACAGTCGGGTTCAACGCACTGCCCTGCAATTTCGGTACGACGCAGTCGGCGTATTGGGCAGGAGTCTTGTTGGTCTGCAAGGTCAGGGTCGGATCGTTCGGCGCGGAGGCACAACCGGCTAGCAGCAAAGAGGCAAACGCCATGGCAGGCACGAATAAAGGGCGCATCGGTCTCATCCTGAAAATAAAAGGTTCGGTTCATCGAGCAACGGAACTGCGCCACGGGCGCCGCCATTGCCATTTGTGTTTTGTGTGTTCAGCCAGGTGCAGTAACCACTCCGCCCGTCAGCAGGGCTGACCAGAGCCAGTCGGGTCAATGTCTTCATCGCGCAAATTTCTTGACCCGCGTGTTCGATGGAGGCGATTTTCCGACTATTGCCGACAAAGCAGAACTTGCGTTTAGTAATGGTCACTATTACGTCTAACAATAGTTGCGCGCCGTGCAGACGGATGCACACTCAATCACAACCAGAAAAGATTGATGAGGATCTCTCCTTGAGAACTTTTGACCTGATCCGCGACGCCGTTTTGCCCGATTTCCGTGACCGGGTGGCCGAGTACCTGGTCCAGTACGAAACCGTACTGTTGTGCGAAAACGCGCCCGACCCGGAGCTTGCGCGGGCCACCGCCAATCAGTTGCGCGGATATTTGCGCGGGTTGAACACCACGCGGGTGTTGGGCATGGCGGATTGGGAGGAGCTGGATCGGCGAGTGGTGAATACGTGGCTTTAGCGCCCGACCAAACACAGGCTCGACTTCCCGAATAATCAGGGGCGATTCAGTCGATGTTCAGCAGCGTTTGACCGCCTGGGTGTTCTCTGGGGTCAATAGCTCCCCTTGGTGACAGGCAGCTTCGCTACTCTTCAGTAATTCCCTTCCCGCACCAACCGTCTGACCTCAGCCTGTATGGCATAAGCCGGCGCCTCCACAGCATTGAAATCTTGTGTATACCGCTGGGCAAATCCTTCTACCCCCCATTCCTGATACTGCTGCACATGCTTTAATTCGTGAGCCCAGAGCGCGATGTTCTGTTCTGCGGTTTGAGCGTCCCGGAAGAGGATGATGTCGATCAGCGTCACGGCACCGACATCGGGGTTTTGCAGCATGGCAGTGGCGGCGCTGAATTGGCCGTTGTCGCTAACTTTGTAGCGCGCGGTATCGAGGACGCTGGGGTCGTACCAGCGCAGCAGTTGCTCCCGGATGTGCGGTGGAATGGGTTGGATGCCGGCGTTGGCTGCTTCAGCGCGGGCTTGGGTCAGCCACAGCGCCAGGGCAGGTGCCGCGATCTGGTAGATGCCATCAGGCAGGGGGCCGAGCAGCTGTCCCACGTCTGGCAGGCAGATGCAGCCGTCCAGGCACACTTGTTTCTCGCCAGCTGGGCAGGCGTTGGTCTGGGCTGGCACTTCAAGAGTCAGGCAAAGAACAAACAGCGCCACCAGGCGCGTGGTGATGGGCGGCATTGGGCGCTCCAGGGACGGCGCAGCGCGAACAGTGGGTCACAATTGATCGACGATCCGCATAGCTTTAGCGTAGTCCCGAACTAAGCGCCCCCAAGATAATCGCAGGAAGCGACAGACCACCTTTCCTGCGAATCCCCCCACTTTAGTCGACATGCGTCCGCGGCAGCTATTGGCTGGTAGCAGCCCGTCGCGACAGGCAACTATCGGCCATAAGCAGACTCTGGCGACGAACCCGGCCCTTACACAGTGGTCAAACCAGATGATGGCATCGCAACTGATCAGTGGCCTTGGGCCTGCTCCATTCAAGAGCGAAGCTTGCTGTTCACACACTTTAGGGTGCGCCGGATAACTTTCAGTGGGTTCGGTTCCTGTCTGACACAGGCGTTGACCGCTGCTTCCATCCAATGCTCCCTTATCGGAGTACAGAAATGACTCAATCAATGCGGTTCTTCCTATCGATCTTCCTCGCGGCTGCATCATTGGCATCGGCTAGTCTCCTGAACAATGCAGGAGCGGCCACCGCCGAGGATCTGAATGCCGACTCTCGGCAAGCGTTGCAAACTCTCTACAAGGCCACTCCATTTTCCGAAACCATCTCGCACAAAGCCAAAGCTGTGCTTGTCTTCCCGAAAATCATCAAAGCGGGTCTTGTATTCGGCGGCAGCTATGGCGAAGGCGTATTAATGAAGGGCACGAAAGTAGAGGATTATTACAACTCCGTTAGCGGGTCATGGGGGCTACAGGCAGGCGCCCAGTCGTATGGCTATGTGGTTTTTCTGATGACCGAAAAAGCTGTGAAATATGTAGCTGAAACCAAGGGTTGGGAAATCGGCGTAGGGCCAACAGTTGTAGTAGTTGATGAAGGGATTGCGAAGAACCTGTCCAGCTCGACGCTGAAAGACGATGCGTACGCGTTCATCTTTGACCAGCAAGGGTTGATGGTGGGGGTCAGCATCGAAGGAACGAAGATTTCCCTGATCAAGCGCTGAATCGGCTATTTAGTTGGGCGTCGGGCGAGTGATGGCAGCCACTCAGTCCTGGCGCACAGACGCATCGGTACATGAAAAGTGCTCTCGGCCGGAGCGCGTTCACAACACGCCACGACGAGTTCTTTTTTGGCCGATTTCTGTAAGGCGTAGTAGACAGGAATCGGCCAAAAGCAGTCATTCAAATCTGCCGAGGCGCGCGTTGCTGGTCGCTGCACCTGGCATCAACCGGGTTGATCGACAACCTTAATCTGCGTCAGCCCTACCAGCTCAGCCTGCTCTAAAATCTCCTCCGGCGTCGCGTCCGCAGTGGGCATGATCAGGCTGTTCTCTCCATCCCCAAAATGCAGCTGTAGCAGGTGCATCGCCGCCTCATGTACGGGCAGCTGAGGCTGCTTGAATTCGAACATGTGTGTGCGGGGCTCGCCGTTGAACAGGTATTCCAGGGTGTATTTGCGCATGGTGGGGTCCTCAGAATGGGAGAAGTGTAGATGACTATCCTGACTTAATAGTCAGCTTTTAGTTCAGCTGCTCGGCTTTACCCTGTTCATGCAGACCCCAACTTTTGGTTGCCCGCTCATCCAGGACACGTAAAAGCTCCCTATTTTAACTTTGATGATGCATAGTTGCCTGTTACCCAAATGCAATAAGTGGGCAACGTAACCATTTAAAAATGCCTGCGGGGATGTGTCGCCATTTCATCAGATTTTAGGAAGCGTCATGCAGCAAGAGTGGTTAGACGGGCCTATCGCTAAAATAAAGGACGCCGAATCTCAAAGAGTTGAAAAGCTTGAGGCCAGACTCAAGGTTCGACCAGCAATCTTTTTTCTGATGGCGGTGTGTCTGTCCTTGGTGGTGGTGGTGATGTGGGAGGTCTGGAACTCTCGCCAGTATCGTTTGCATGACCAAAAGATAGCGATGTCAAACCTTGCGCAGACCCTGTCATCGCAAGCGCAGGCATCAATCAAGCAAGCCGACACCGTATTGTTCGGCTTGGTCGACCGTCTCGAAATCGAGGGTATGGACCATGCCCAGATACCCAGAATACAGCGTTTGCTCCGCTCCCAGCGTCGGCAGTTGGCTCAATTACACGGCCTCTTCATCCATGACGAAAAAGGCCAGTCGCTCGCGGATTCGAACGGGATAATCCCGCCAAAAACCAACTACGCGGACCGCGAATATTTTATCTTTCATCGCGAGCATCCGGACCGTGGTCCGCATATCGGGCCTTCGATACGCAGTCGCTCCACGGGCGACTGGATCATTCCCGTTTCGCGCCGGATCAATCATCCGGATGGCAGTTTTGCCGGCGTAGCGGTGGCAAGCCTCTACCTCAATCATTTTCTCCAGCTGTACAACAGTATCGATATCGGCGCTAACGGCGTTATCAATCTGATGTCAGCCGACGCCCGAATCATGGTTCGTCGTCCCTTCAATGAAGCTGAAGTCGGTAGCAGTGTCGCCCAAGGCCCAGTGTTCACGCAGCTCCTGCCGACAGGGCCCTTTGGTACGGGAATCGTCAAATCCCATGTGGACGGTGTAGAGCGTGTAGTGGGATTCAGGCGAGTCGATGAGTATCCCCTTGTCATATTTGCCGCCCTCAACAAGGATGAAGTCCTGGCATCCTGGCGACAGCAGTCGTTGTTAAGTGCGGCGATCGTTGCTTTGCTGCTGGGAATTCTGGGTGTACTGGGCTATCGACTCATTCGTCTGATGAAGCAACAAAACCACATTCAAAACGAACTGTTGGGCGCTCAGGATAAATTGATCGAGGCCAATCGGGCGCTAGAGTTGTTAGCGTTGGAGGACGCGCTGACAGGACTGGCAAACCGGCGTCAGTTCGATCTGTTCCTTCAGTCTGAAATGGGACGTGCCAGGCGCAGCCAAGAGAGCCTGGCGCTACTGATGCTCGATGTCGATCACTTCAAGCGCTTCAATGATCAATATGGTCATTTGACCGGGGACGAGTGTTTACGCACCATCAGCACGATCATCCAGGCGAACATCAAACGGCCCGGTGATCTCGCGTCGCGTTATGGCGGCGAGGAGTTTGCCGTGGTATTGCCTGACACTGACTATGTTGGGGCATTTCTAGTGGCCGAGAAAATTCGGCGTGCCGTTCAGCAAGCGGGTATTCAGCACACCGACTGCACGGAAGGCACCATCACTATCAGTCTTGGCGTTAGCGCCTGCACTCCAACGTCGGAGACAATATCCGACGACTTGATCGGCGCCGCTGACAAGGCTCTTTATGTCGCCAAAGCCAGCGGAAGGAATATGTGTGTTATCGCTAACTGATTGACTCACTCAGATTTAGACATACCCGGAATCTTTCCCCCTTTGGACTTGGCCACCGGCCTGAAGTGAGCGCGAGTGGTCGAGCGCCTGGCTTATAAGCGCCTTTGGTTCGTCATTCGCCCCATGAGCAGATCATGATCCTCCTTGGCTGACATGCAAGGTGTGTTGGGCAGGCGCTTACGAATGAGGGACTGGACGCTATGAGCCGGCCACTTTCCGCAATGGATCCGATAACAGCGACAGTCGAGCGCGACCCCGGCCGTTCCTCGCCTGTCTTCGCCTTGCCTGATCGCCGCTCGGCGACTTTTCGTACAAACCCTAGACCGGGCTCAAGCCAGCAGCTCGGTGATCCACCGGGCCTTCCGGGCGACGTCCTGCACCTTCTCCTCGGGCACGGCCTGCCGCGCCCGGTCGAAGTTGGTCAGGGTCTGCTGTTTCTGGCGCAGCATGCGCTGCCACTTGACCAGGAACGCCGGGCTGCGTGCCTGCATCTGCAGCGGGCCGAAGTACAGCTCCTCGGCGGTGTACATCACCGGCCCGGCGCGCTCGGCGACGATGATTTCGTAGTCGAAGCGGTTTTCCCGCAGCACTTCCTCGCAGAGGATGCGGTAACCATTTTCCATCAGCCATTGGCGCAGTGGCTGCTCGCCGCCGTTGGGCTGCAGGATCAGGCGCTCCTGGCCGCTCAGACGCGCCTTGCCGCTGTCGAGGATGTCGCGGATCGTCTCACCGCCCATGCCGCAGATGCTGATCGCCGTGATCCCGTCTCCCGGCTCGATCGCCGCCAGGCCATTGGCCAGGCGCACAGTGATCCGCAGGTCTTGGCCGTTCTCGCGCACGGTGCGTTCGGCCGAGCGAAACGGCGTCAATGCCACCTCGCCGGCCACCGCCGCCGCGATGGCGCCACGGCGCATCAACGCCACCGGCAGGTAGCCGTGATCCGAGCCGATATCGGCCAGGCGCGCACCTGCTGGCACATGCGCCGCCACGCGCTCCAGGCGCATGGACAATGTCTGTTCGTTCAACTACAGCCCCTTTTCACCACGAACGTCCGGCACCTTTGGCCGGATCGGGGCGCGATTCTGTCGAGCAACGCCGTGCATTTCAAATTTATGCGACCAGGGCCATGGCTCGACCCGTACCTACCGCTCGCGTATCGGCCCAAAACGAACCCTGGTTATGGGCCACTTTTGGCCGACCTGGGGTCTGCCGGAGAAGATTTCCGGACTGGACTCGCTCATCCTGCAGCCCTGCCATACTGTTCAGCATGACCAGTGCAACCTTCCGCTTCTACGAGGAGCTCAACGATTTCCTGCCGGCCGAACGGCGGCGGCAGTCCTTTACCTGCGAGTGCGCGCGAGGGGCGACGGTCAAGCACATGATCGAGGCGCTCGGGATACCGCACACCGAGGTCGAGCTGGTGTTGCTCAACGACGAGTCGGTGGGCTTCGAGCGGGTGATCTTCGACAGTGACCGGCTGGCGGTGTATCCCAAGTTCGAAGCGCTGGACATCAGCCCGCTGCTCAAGGTTCGTGCGCAACCTTTACGGGTGCTGCGCTTCGTCGCTGATGCGCACCTTGGCGGGCTGGCCAGCCTGCTGCGCATGAGCGGCTTCGACACCCTCTACGACAATGGCTTCGAGGATGGCGAGATCGCCGAGATCGCTGCGCAGCAAGGACGCATCGTGCTAACCCGCGACCGCGATCTGCTCAAGCGGCGGATCATCAGCCACGGCTGTTACGTGCATGCCCTGAAACCGTCGCTGCAACTGCGCGAATTGTACGAGCGCCTCGACCTGGCACGTAGCGCGCGGCCATTCAGCCTGTGCCTTCATTGCAACCTGCCGCTGCACGAGATCAGCCCGGAACTGGCCCGGCCGCAGGTGCCGCCACGCGTTGGCGCCCTCTATTCGCACTTCCTGCACTGCGACGCCTGCCAACGGGTTTACTGGGAGGGTTCGCACTGGCGCGGCATGTGTGCACTGCTGGCACCTCTGCTGGACCGATAGCCGGCCACATCGGGCCGGCTGCGTTACCAGGGATAACCTTTTGCATCAGGTAGATAACGGCCATTTTCTGCCGGTCGGGATCGGCTGCGTTGGGCCCGCCGGCGGCCGGTCACGCTAATTTGATGACGCCGCCCTGGATGTCGTCGCGCGCCAATCGCAAGTCATTGGCGTCCTGATTGAGCCGGTGAATCAGGTTGAGCAACCGCTGGCGCAACAACTCGTCCTCGAGCTGCTCAGCTGCGCGCATTACATCCAGCGCCGCGCCCTCGTTGTTGGTGGCGACTGAGTCGAGCAACTTGCGCATGCTTCGTGATGGCCGATTCATCTCTAACACCTTCGGTTTCCGTGATGCGGATCATACGTCCCGAATGTTTCGCCAGTGTTTCAGTTGCAAAGAGCCGGTTTTGCGCCACCGGCGCCGGCTGAATTACCGCTTGAAAGTCCGAAACCACTGGTTCCAGATACTGTTTTCTCAACGATCTGTACTGGTGGAAAGATGCTTTCCAACGATTTGTGGATCCACTGAATGATTACTTTGTGTCATTGCCGCCTCATGGTGACAGGCAGAAATCGGCCAAAAGCGGCCAGTCAAATGTACCTGGGGAATCTGGTTCGATTCAGAGCCGCGAAGCGGCTTCGGCTTGAATGTTAGCCCGCGTCCTCGCGGTACGTGCCATCGGAATGAATAGCCCAATCAAATTTGTAAGTTCCGGTGGTGCTTGAGCTACATTGATCAGCTCTCAGAGGAAATGATTGAGTCGTGACTTGATTCAGCAGCTAGCTTCAATCGGTCAGCTTTACTAATGTATTTAGACTTGCTTGGCGGTGCCAATTTGGCACTAGCCTTTTTGGCGTGAGCCTTTAATAACTGCTTTATTTTTTTACGACGATTCATATTTTTCTACTCGGTTTGTAAGTTCTTGAATGATATCAGCTTAAATATTGGGCCAGATTCCTGTGGTGCGCACTTAGTGCATAACGTTGGAAATAGGCGGTGAATCGCCCCTGGTTTCCCCATCGCACCGAACCTCAGCGCGGCACTTTCCGCTCAAGGTTGCGCGACGATCGTGCGAGTCGCTTGCCGGCGTCGGCATATGGGGCATCCTTTCGTTTCGATCAGACGCGTTGACAGCTTTTGCCGCTAGCAAAAAATAACGGCGAGATGTGAATTTTTTCCTGTCCTCTTGTATCTGATCTAGAAGAAGCCGTGCCATCAAAAAGATGGCTTCGGCAAAGGCAGACCCGTCTAGCCTGTGCCACACCGGGCTCAGCGGTTTGCGTCAAGACAGATCAGTTACAGAGTGGCTCGCATGAAATCACGTGAGAAAAACGTCAAACCGATTAGATTGAAAGACATCACCATTGTCGACGACGCCAAGATGCGCAAGGCGATCACTGCCGCTGCACTCGGCAACGCAATGGAATGGTTCGACTTCGGCGTCTATGGTTTTGTCGCCTATGTTCTCGGCAAAGTATTTTTCCCCGGCGCTGATCCCGGCCTCCAGATGATCGCCGCGTTGGCGACCTTCTCGGTTCCCTTCCTGATCCGGCCCCTGGGTGGTTTGTTCTTCGGTACGTTGGGGGATAAGTATGGTCGGCAGAAAGTTCTGGCGGCCACCATCGTGATCATGTCGCTCAGCACCTTCGCCATCGGGCTGATACCGTCCTATGCCTCGATCGGCATATGGGCGCCGATCCTCCTGCTGCTGGCCAAGATGGCTCAAGGTTTCTCGGTGGGCGGTGAATACACCGGTGCCTCGATCTTCGTCGCCGAATATGCCCCGGATCGCAAGCGCGGCTTCCTCGGCAGCTGGCTGGACTTCGGCTCGATTGCCGGCTTCGTCTTCGGCGCAGGCCTGGTCGTGCTGATTTCCACCATTCTGGGCGAAGAGCAGTTTGAGGAATGGGGTTGGCGACTGCCGTTCTTCCTGGCCCTGCCTTTGGGCATGATCGGGCTCTACCTGCGTCACGCACTCGAGGAGACGCCGGCATTTCAGCAACATCTCGAGAAACTGGAACAGGGTGATCGTGAAGGTCTGGCCATTGGCCCGAAAGTGTCCTTCAAGGAAGTGGCCACCCAGCACTGGCGCAGCCTGATGACCTGCGTTGGCGTGGTGGCGGCCACCAACGTCACCTACTACATGCTGCTCACTTACATGCCCAGCTACCTGACACACAACTTGCACTACAGCGAAAATCACGGCGTGTTGATCATCATCGCGATCATGGTCGGCATGTTATTCGTCCAGCCGATGATCGGGCTCATCAGCGACAAGATTGGCCGCCGACCCTTCATTATTTGCGGTAGCGTCGGTTTGTTCTTCCTTGCCATCCCAGCCTTCATGCTGATCAACAGCGGCAAGCTCGGCCTGATCTTCTCCGGATTGCTGGTGCTGGCCGTGCTGCTCAACTTTTTCATCGGAGTGATGGCGTCCACCCTTCCGGCGATGTTTCCCACCCACATCCGTTACAGCGCACTGGCCAGCGCCTTCAACATCTCGGTATTGATCGCAGGTCTGACCCCTGCCGCCGTGGCCTGGCTGGTGGAAAGCACCCACAACCTGTACATGCCGGCCTACTACCTGATGGTGTTTGCCGTGGTGGGTCTGATTACCGGCGTGACTATGAAAGAAACGGCGAACAAACCGTTGCGTGGTGCAGCTCCGGCGGCTTCCGACATTGAGGAAGCGCAAGAACTGCTGCAGGAACATCACGACAACATCGAGCAGAAAATCGAGGATATCGACGCAGAAATCGCCGAGCTGAAAGCTAAACGTGAGCATCTCGTGCAGCAGCATCCGCGAATCGAATAACGGGGGGCACTATCGTCCAGGAGCAGTCATTCATCAGTGGCTGATTCGAAGGAGTCGATCGACTGCCTCCAGAACGACGTCGGGGGCTTCTCGATGGGGGACATGATGACAATTTTTCAGAATCCGGTATTCCCCGGATGCCGTCGTAAGTCTGGCAATACGCATGGGATGCAGAACGGATCCGTACTCGTCTTGCTCTCCATGAAGCGCAAGCAATGGGCAGCCATCGCACCGCCAACACTATGGACAAAGGCGATAAACCGGTCGAATGGCAACTCGGCCCTGATAAGCGCGAAGAAGCGCTCGGCTTCGTCGCGAATGAAATGCATGGGCAAATTCTCCGGGTACGGATCCGACTGCCCGAAGCCGAGTCGGTCATAGGCAATCACCTCGCGCTCTGTGGCCTGGCAGAGTCGTTCAGGAAAATCTCGCCACAATTCGACGCATCCAAGGGAATCATGAAAAAGAATGATTGGCGGTTTTGCCCGGTTGCATTCCACGCCCGCCGGGAACCAGCGTCGAGTAAACAGCCGCCCATGCGGCGTATCGATCCAAAGCGTTTCGGCACTGACAAACGATGACATTGGAATCCTCAACTGATCATTCAGGCGGCCATTCGAGCGCGGTGGCGGCCGCTCGCTGAGCAGGGCCGCCGGACAAGTCCGCGTAGTCAGCCCTTGGCCGCCATCGCGGTGACTTCCACGCGCATGCCTTCGACCGCCAGGGCGGCCACGCCAACGGCGGCGCGAACCGGCCAGGGCTTGGCGAAGAAGCGCTGGTAGACCTCGTTGAAGGCGGCGCGGTCGGCCATGTCGGTGAGGTAGATGGTCAGATGCAGAACCCGGTCCATGGAACTGCCGGCGCGCTCCAGCGCTACCTTGAGCGCCTGCAGGGTGCATTCGCTCTGCTGGGCGATGCCGCCCAGTTCCAGGCTGCCGTCGGCGCGGGTGGGGATCTGAGTGGAGACCAGCAGGCCGCCGAAACCGGCGACGTCGGAGGAGATGGATTCCGAGTCTGGGTCGGGGAGGAAAGTGAGGTCGTGGTTTGCCATGGGGATCTCTTGTTTGGGGTGGTAAAGGGGCAGTCGTGGATGGGGCGGCCGATCCGACATCGTCAGCGGTTCGGTCAGCCAGGCCCGCCGAGGCATTCAATGAGACAACGCCTTTTGCGCTGCCAGTTTACAGCCCCATCGTGGGACCTGTTCGTGAATCAGCTCGAAAACCCGGAAGCCAAGCAGATGGGCGCTCCCCGCGGAATGCCAACGACCGATTCCCCCATCGGTGGATTCCGAGCAGCATCCCAGATGAAACTGGCGCAACTACTACGACAGCCTCAAACTGTTGCGGCTGATGAGTTCAATCAGCAGATATCAAGAGGAAACCACTTTTGGAAATGCTCTTTTTTCGGAAAGGCTTCGATACAAGAGAATGGCTATAATAACTAAAATGGCTCCCACCACAGTTAAAGGAGTGACTTTGCTGCCAAAAGCCAAATAATCCAATGCTATAGTTATAACCGGAACCATGTAGAAAAGCACACTGACATTGCTAGCTGCATTTTTTGATAACATGTGAAATAGCAACAATACTGCTCCTGTTGAAACAACCAAAATCATCCATGCCGAAGCCACAATGAATTTTGTATTTATCATGACATGCCAGTCTGTGCACAAGACCACAATAAAAAATACAATAGATGCTGCTAAGTTTTGATAAAAAGCTGAGGCGAGTGGGTGGGCAACGACCTTTTTTTGGCAAACTGTGCCGACACTCATCGCAAACACAGAAGCGATTCCAAATGTAATGCCAATGCATGTTAACCCGCTAACTTCACGAGCCCCTAATACTGCGATTCCCAGCCCTAAAAATCCAAATAGCAATATCAGATAACCTTTTATCCCAACCTCTTCTCTCGCAATTATTGGGGTGAGGATCGGCTGTAGGCCAAGGACAATTGAAAGTACACCAGGTGATAATTTATTATCTATAGCTAGAAAAAAGAAACTTTGGTACGCCACTTGTAGAAGCACACCTATAAAAAGCATTTTTATTATCAATAAAGCTGGCAGCTTGATAAAATCAGAAAATACTTTTCGCTTAAATATGAGTACGCATATGAAAGACAAAACCAAAAGTGTGCCTATGGCCCGAACTGCAAGAAACGACCATACGGATGCCTCTTGAAGTCCGAGCTTTACAAAAATTGCTCCACTGCTCCACATAAACAGGAATACAAGTGGTACGCCTCTCATGAGGAGCGTCATTGAAGTTACTCCTCAGTTTTCCCAGCTTTCAATAGTGAGGGCACCAATGTGTGACGACATGTACTTCTCCTTTAGATGGTGGAGAAAGTGTACAGATATACTTTACATCGCTAAAGATAATAATTATGATCTTCAGCATCATATTTTGTGATTGAGAAGGACATGAACCTCGACACCACACAGCTCAGGATTTTTGCCACCGTAGCGGAGCTTAGAAGCTTCACAAAGGCGTCAGAGCGTCTTTCCCGGGTCCAGTCTGCGATAAGCCAGCAGATTCAGAGGTTAGAGAGCCAAGTCGGTTTTGAGCTTTTCATCCGAGACCGAAAAGGGCTGCGGATCACCGTAAAAGGCGAGGCTTTGCTTGCGTTCGCGCTGAAAATGCTTGCTATAAATGACCAAGCGGTTCTCTCTCTACTTCGTGAGATACCATCCGGAGGTATTAGGATCGGTACCTCTGACACTTACGCTACATGCTTTTTTTCTGGAATTTTGCGTGAATGTTCGCGAATTTATCCTGGTTTGGAAATTGAGGTTCATTGTGGCTACAGTCGGGATATATGGACTCAATACGAACAGCACCAGTTAGATATGGCCCTTACACAATGTTGCCCTCCCGGCTATGACTCTGAACTGGTGCACGTCGAGCCACTGCGATGGGTATGTGCAAAAGGTAGTAATGTTTACCAAAACAATCCAATCCCCCTTGCATTGTTTACAGAGGGTTGTGCTGACAGAAATATTGCAATTGAGGCACTAGCCAGCGCTCAAAAAAATTACCGCATAAACTTTCACAGCACTAGCCATGCAGGGATATTAGCCGCTGTCCGTTCTGGGTGTTCAGTTTCGGCGCTCCTTGCTAGCACGGCGGCACCGGATTTGCGAACCTTGAGTCGCTCCGATGGGTTTCCATTATTAGAAAATCTGGAGATTTCAATGGCCTACCATGACCATGGTGAATCTTCTTTAGCTTCTTGCTTTGCTGAAATAGTACGCTCATATTTCAGTTCAATATCAATTAATGACCGAGCAACAAAAGTTGCTTAGGGCGTTTTTCCAGTTTCTGGTTCGCCCGATGGCGTAGGTGTCATGCCGATGAGGGTCGAAGGCATGGGCGCCGAAGAATGCTTCGAAGCGCTCTACCTTCGAGGCATGGGGCGCATGTTTGACCCAGTCCCTTTCTGAATGGCGATCTTGCATGGTGGCGCACCGCTGCGGTTGCAGATTTGAACGCCTGGAGCCATAGCACGGTCGATTGGCAACCGGCTCAAACCTGCTCAAGTTGCCTTCGCAAACGCTCGCCATAGCACCCACCTATAAAGCCTTAAAGTGCAGGTAGCACTCGTGGAACATGAAGTAAGCACACACCACCAACGCGAGCCCCATCAAACGATTGAACACCGTGAAGTAGCAATCGCGGCTGATGCGTCGACCGAGGATGGCGCCCAGCAGCGAGTAGACCCCCGGCGCCCCGCCACCGGCAATCGCCAGCAGCGCGGAGACCATGGCGATGGAGGCGCCGGTGATATGCGCGGCCGGCAGCATGACGCTGGTGATCGGTAGCACGACCATGATGCCTTTGGGGTTCAGCACCTGAATCAGGAAACCGTTCCAGAAGGTCAGGGTCTTCTGCGGGGCTGCCGACGGCTCGTTGGCCTCCCCTGGTACTGCGGTCGTCGCGGTATAGACCTGATAGGCGAGGTAGAGCGTGTAAATACCGCCTGCCAGCGAAATGTAAGGCAGTGCCGCCTGGGAAATAATCGCCTCGCCGGTATACCCAAAGAGGATGAACAGCACCAACAGCGCGCATCCCACACCGACGAAGAAGCCCAACGAACGGCGAAACCTTCCGCTCAGCCCCGCATTCAGTGCCATGAAATTGACCGGGCCCGGGCTGTACATCACGCTGAAGGCGTAGAGAAAAATCTCCATGACGTGCCTGTAGTTGACGAGAAAAACGCTAATGCCTGGAAGGGTCGCCAATGTTCACGCCCTCTATCCAGTGAATGACTCGTCGGAGTCTACGCAGGCCACTTATCGCTTGGCTTGTACGTTTGTGGGTGACGGATTACTCAGTGATCAGCTTCAGAACGCGCGCCGCAAAAGGACTGCAAGTGGGCGATAGCTTCACCGTTTCCCGCTGTTTTACCGAGGAAGACATCCAGCTCTTTGCCAGGATTTCCCGGGACTACAACCCGGTGCATTTCGATGCGCGCTACGCCGCAGCCCGTCACTTCAGGGCGCCCATTTCACATGGCCTGCTGACGGCCAGTCTGGTCACCGAGATCGGCGGACAGATCGGCTGGCTGGCTGCCGGTATGGCATTCCACTTCAAGAAACCGGTCTATGCCGGCGACACCATCACTTGCCACTGGGTCATCAAGGAAATGGATGAAAATGGCCGAGCCACGGCGGCTATCACGATGACCAACGAAGCAGGCATCATCGTGCTGGAGTTCGTCCACCAACCCGGCTGCAAGCAGTTGGCGCACCAGATCGCCGCTGCCTTGCGTCAATAGAGTGGCGCCGTCCTGGTGCTTAAGCGCGTGTATCGCGTCGGCAAGGTTTCCCTCCAACGCATGACTGTTCTGCCAATCAAGCGTATCGGAACGATGCGTGGCTACGTGCTTAGGCACGCTGTTGAACAGGTCAGCGATGGCGCGGTTGTTTGAATCGGCCTGTATGTGCGGCCAATACGCCGCGAATATGTCGTAGGTGCGACGCCCCAGCAGCAACTCGAACGGCTGCGAGAACAGGTCCTGTATGGCCTGGCCGAAGGTTTCGTCTGCATAGGGCACTATCCAGCCACCGAGGCGGAATCCCCCGCTGGTATCTTCTTCAGGCCCGCCGGGCGATTGAATAACGTTATCTAGACTAATGAAAGCGGCAACGATGAGCTTGCGCATACTCTTCTCCAGGTTCGTCCTCGTGAAAGTTCTCGTACAGGGAACGCCTGCGATCAATCAGATTCATTCCCTAACGGATAGTCGAACGAGACTCTGCGAAATCGACAATGCGATCCCCGGATGACGCTTAACTACTATCAGGCGACATGCCAGTCGCATTTCTTGGAAAGAGCGCAATCGGCAAGCAGCAACCACTGAGCTGCAACCGAGGAGCCCAAGCAAGATTGAAAGCCTATCGAGCCGTACCGTCGTGAGGCTTATAGAAGAGAAATTTTCCGCTCTCGCTGGTCCTGATGTATTTCCTGGCCCAGCGGGGCCTGACGTTCCTGTCGTGAAAATACAAAGCGCCACGAGTTCGGTCGGTCAGTTGCTGGTTGAGCGCTTTGCGCGCTATCTCCTTGGCAATGGTGTACTGGTCGTCCTCCACTACTTGATCCGAACGCCCATCACACCACCACGAAAATTGGCAGGTTTTGGTTTCGACGCCTTGCTTGACCACCTTGCAAACCGTATCCGGAAAACCCTCATGGCCTACCCGGTTCATGACAACGTTGGCGACGCTTTCCATGTCGGCAGGTTTCCCGCCTTTGGCTTCCCAGTAAATGCTCCGCGCAAGACAGGTGATTGCATCATCCAATGCCGATGCGCCCGCGGGATCGACCGCCTGCACTTCCGATTTCGTGATGGCCCCGGCCTTGGGCAGAGGCGTTTCGCTCCCCATTGCAGCTTTCTGTTCCAGAACCTGCGCCTTGTCTTCAGCTACTTCGGCTTTTTGCTGCTGGTCAGCCGCGTTCGCCTGACCACCAATGAGGGCTGTTACGAGACAGATTGCTACCCATATGAGGCGCATGGTCGAACCTGAGTGAAGGGTACTTCGCATTATTTAATCAACAGAGTAGTAGCAAAATCATTCCCCCACACCGCAAACGAAATTCTGTTTCGAGGTGAAAAGGCATTGCGCCGGGAGGGGCGAAATCGCGCATCATGGGCGCAGTCAGCTCAAGGGAGAGTTCCATGCGCGTCCTATCATCCGTTTTGCGTCTTGCCGCGTTGTCGCTGGCACTGGGGTTCGCCGCCACTGCCGTGGCGACCGAGGAGACGCAGTTGGTCCAGTCGATCAACGCTTACCGCAGCCAGGTGCAGCGCTGCGCGGGCCAGGCGTCTCAGGAGCTGCCACCGCTGGCGGCCGATCCGCGTCTGGTCCTGGCCGCCAACAGTATGGGTGACCTGCAGCAGGCGTTGACACGTGCGACTTATCCGATGGTTAACGTGCAGGCGATCAGCTTGTCCGGGCCGCGTGATGCGCAGTCGGCCATGAAGGCGGTGCAGGAGAGCTTCTGTCAGGTTGTGCTGGACCCGCAATTCGTCGATATCGGCGTGAGCCGGGATGAACGTGAGTGGCGCATCGTACTGGCGCGTCCACTGTTGAGCGGGCGCCTGGGCGACTGGCAGGCGGAGGGACAGAAGCTACTCGAAACGATCAACACCGCCCGCAAGCAGCCGCGCCAGTGCGGCACCCAACCCTTTGCCGCCACGACGCCGCTGGCCTGGAACGCCACGCTGGCGACGGCGGCCGAGGCTCATACCCGGGCCATGGCCAATAACAACTTCCTCGATCACAAGGACCGCGACGGTCGCACGCCGGGCGATCGGGCTGAACTGGCAGGCTACATCGGCCAGCAGATCGGCGAGAACATCGCCGCCGGGCAGGACACCGTGGGCAAGGTGGTCGATGGCTGGCTGGCCAGCCCCGGCCACTGTGCCAACCTGATGAACCCACAGTTTCGCGAACTGGGTGCGTCTTATGCGGTTGATCCGAAGAGTGATGCGGGGATTTACTGGACGGCGATGTTCGGTACGCAGTAAGGGCTTGAACGCATAGCTGGGCAGCCTCGACAAGGATGCCCAGTTGCCGCAGGGTTGCGCATCCTGGGGAATCTTATCCGGGTCGGCGAACCGCCCTCACCTTCCCGCTGTTTCCGCCTCCGCAGAAGAACTGATCGCCGCCATCGGACTCAAGCCCCGATACGCCCACTCCAGGCGGCATCTCCAGGCTCTCCAGAACCTCTCCCGTTCCCGGATCAACTCGCCTTAATTCACTCTCATCACCTTCCCAGGTGCCGTGCCAGAGTTCTTCGTCGACCCAGGTAACCCCGGTGACGAAACGATTGGATTCGATGGTGCGCAGAATCGCCCCGGTCTGGGGATCGATCTGATGAATCTTCCGCTCCCGATACTCACCCACCCAGAGCGTCCCTTCGGCCCATGTGAGCCCCGAGTCGTTACCGCCGCCGGGCGCCGGGATCGAGGCGAGCACACGGCCGGTCTGCGGATCGATCTTCTGAATGCGATCCTCGGCGATCTGAAACAGGTGCTGGCCGTCGAAGGCCGTTCCTGCATGGGCGGCGACATCAATCGAGCGCAGCGTCTTCCCGCTCGCTGGATCGAGGGCGTTGAGCTTGTCGCCGGAGGCAAACCAGACGTGCCGACCGTCATAGGTGACCCCATGTACATTGTCGACACCCACAAAGGGTCCATATTCACGGAGGATTTCGGCTGCTGAGCGTTTCATGTTTGTTTCCTCGTCAGGGCTCGTGGAGTGAATCCTAGTCACTCGGCAGTGGAACGGGGAGTAACAAGGTCGTCGCGAATCCCGGCACCGGTGGGGTCATCCAGCGACGCGCTCGCCCTTGACCAAACCACTGCACCTTACCGGCGGCCGCCAGCGAGTCGAGTGCCCGCTGCACGGTGCGCTGACTGGCGCCAAGCGCCAGCGCCAACGCCGAGCTAGACCACGACTCACCGTCGGCGAGGAGCGCGAGCACTGCCGCATGCCGCTCTTCGACGGGCCACGCCAACACCACGACCTCGGGTGCAACCCGCGGTATCAAAGCGAAGCCGCGCTTGGTCGCGGTCACTCCGGCCAGCGTGCGAAGCGCTGCGCGAAGCCGTCCGACTTCGACTCGCAACCGCGCGCGATGGGACTCATCAGTTAGTTTCAATCGAAAGGCTCGGGCGATCAGCGTCTCCCTCGACACATCTGCGGGCCACGCTTCGCCCAGCGCCCGCGCGAGCGCGAACAACACCGGACGCCTGGCGAGCGAGACCAAGGTGCCTGCGCCACGCACGACATGCCGGCACGCGTCCACGACCAGCACCTTTGACGCCAGTAACCTTTCAACCTCCTCCAGCAGCAGGGGCCGCTCCTCACCACGGGTAATCAGCCGCGCCGCGGGGCTGTTGAGGACGAGGGCTGCACTTTCGACCTCTGCTGTCAGCGCTGGGATACCGGCGTGGCGCGCGGCATGCTCGGCTCGAGCGAGGGCCGCGCGCGCCGTCTTCGTCTCGAGGCGCCGCATCGCGATCCCCGCAACGACCAACTCGTGGGCGGCCCTCAAAGCAGGCGGTAAAGGTGTGGGGTCGAGATCGGCGAGCTTGCGCTCGGCCTCGTCGAGACAGCCAATCAGCAGCAAGCGGCGGATCGCGAGATATCGCGCATGGGCGGCGTTCACCCGGTCGCCGTGGGCCTCGAGGATTACCCGCGCGGCGTCGAGCCTCTTCGTCGGCCAGCCCAGGTCCCTTGAAGCGAGCGCGATCTCGGCCTCGGCGACTACACACCGCGCCCGGGCCAGAGCCTCTTTCGGGTCGAAGGCACGCGCCGCACTTCGTACCAGAGCCTTGGCTCGAAGCAGATCGCCAAGCTGCGCCATCGCGATGCCGCGCAGCGCGAGCGCCGGCGCATCGTCGCGCAAGGCGACCCGCTTCAGTGCGCCGAGGGGATCGCCCGCCGCCAGCGCACGCGCCGCGGCCGTGATCAGCGAGTCCATCTGAATCTCGCCACACTTGTCACTCCCACTGTCCGATGCCCCGTGATTAGTCTATCTCACGACCATCCACCAGCACGTCGTATCGAGCACTGCACGAACGACGAAGGGAGCGAACCATCATGACCAGACATATGACCGGGACACGTGAAGAATGGCTGGCAGCACGGCTCGAGCTGCTCGAAGCGGAAAAGGCGTTGACACGGCGCAGCGACGAGCTGGCGCGGCAACGTCAGGCGCTGCCATGGGTTCGGGTCGACAAGACCTACCGATTCGACACCGATGAAGGCAGTGCCTCGCTGGCAGACCTGTTCAGAGGGCGCTCGCAGCTGCTCGTCTACCACTTCATGTTCGGCCCCGACTACACCGCCGGGTGTCCGTCCTGCTCGGCGATCGCGGACGGGTTCGACGGCTTCAAGGGCTGATCTGAAATATTCTGCGTTGGTGCGGCCGCCATCGCGAGCAAGCTCGCTTCCACATTTGATTTGGGTACATCCGCGGGAGACAGGTTGGCTGTCAGGCCGCATCGCGAGCAAGCCCGCTCCCACAGGATTTGTGTTCTGGATCACTATCCCGTGAACGACACAAAACCTGTGGGAGCGTGGCTTGCCCCAATGCCGCACAGTTAGGAATTTTCAGATGAACATCACACCTGTGGCGAGGGAGCAAGCTCGCGCTGGGGCGCGAAGCGGCCCTAAAATCTGCAAAACCGTTGTGTCAGGCACACCGTGGTGTCAGGTTCTACGACTGCTTCGCAGCCGAGCGGGAGCAAGCTCCCTCGCCACAGGTTCTATGTTCGGCGTATGGGGCTTGCCCGCGATGAGGCCCTCACAAACAACTCCTTCTACTTGCATCACTGTTCGTGCGCCCCCCCGGCGGCCGTCCAAACTCCTCGAACAATTCAAATAGGTTGCCTTGACCTCTCGCTGACACGCCCCCCTGTAGGAACTGCCGAAGGTTTCCTTACACCGGAGAGATCGTGGCAAGGGCACCAATCAAGATGGTTAACACCAGAAATCCACCCAGGAAAATTGCCATCTTAGCCATTTGGCCTCCTAAATTTAAATTTGCGGTACAACAGATGCTGCGAAATGAGGTGGACTTCATTGATCGTCTCGGACGCCGCCCAAGTGGTCGGGTCGCAGAGTCATTGTAGGGCGGTGGCCGGGTTCGCTACAGACGCAGATAGCAAAGGAAAATACAGATCAGTGTTACGGGCCAGCCTGTTTGCCCGGCCTTCCACATCGTCCGCTTACAGCATCCCCCGCTGCCCAAAACGCAAAACCCACCCATAAAAAAGCCCGCTGACCGTCACCGGTTCAGCGGGCTTTTTACTGCTTATCCAAGCGATCCAGACGCCTCACCATTACTGGCGAGGCATCTTTTACAGAGCTATATCACTCGCAGCATTCTCTTTTTGCGCCTTAGGCTTCTCAGTCGCAGGAGCAGCAGGAGCAGCCATCTGACCAATCACCGGCGGCGTATCCAGTTGCAGAACTTTAGCGGTATACGCCCACTCCTGAGCCACACGCTCCGGACTGCCATTCAGCTGAGTGCCGTAGCTCGGCACGATCTGGTGCAGCTTCGCCTGCCAGGCAGGGCTGGCAACCTTGTCCTTGAAGACCTTTTCAAGCACCGTCAGCATGATCGGAGCCGCGGTGGACGCGCCTGGCGATGCACCCAGCAGGCCGGCGATGCTGCCGTCCTGGGAGGTGACGACTTCGGTGCCCAGCTTCAGGACGCCGCCCTTCTCTTCGTCGCGCTTGATGACCTGCACGCGCTGGCCTGCTTGCCACAGGCGCCAGTCTTCAGCCTTGGCATTCGGGAAGTACTCTTTCAGAGCGTTCAGGCGGTCTTCATCCGAGAGCATCAGCTGGCCGGCCAGGTATTCAACCAGTGGGTACTGCTCGATGCCCACTTTGGTCATCGGCCAGGCGTTGTGCAGCGTGGTGCTGGTCAGCAGGTCGAAGTAAGAACCTTGTTTCAGGAACTTGGTGGAGAAGGTCGCGAACGGACCAAACAGAATCACGCGCTTGCCATCCAGCACGCGGGTGTCCAGGTGCGGAACCGACATCGGCGGAGCGCCGACCGACGCCTTGCCGTAGGCCTTGGCCAGATGCTGCTGGGCGATAGTCGGATTCTCGGTCACCAGGAACGAACCGCCGACAGGGAAACCGGCATATTCCTTGGCTTCAGGAATGCCCGACTTCTGCAGCAGATGCAGAGCACCACCGCCCGCGCCGATGAACAGGAACTTGGCGTCGGTTTCGGTTTCCGTGCCGTCTTTCAAGTTCTTGTAGCTGACGCGCCAGGAGCCATCTTCATTGCGCGTGATGTCTTGCACTTCGCTCGACAGCTTCAGAGAGAACTTCGGCGTGGTTTGCAGATGCGCAACGAACTGGCGGGTAATCTCGCCAAAGTTCACATCGGTACCGAGCGGAGTCCAGGTAGCCGCGACCTTTTGAGCCGGGTCACGCCCTTCCATCATCAGCGGAACCCATTTCTTGATCTGTACCGGATCTTCCGAGTACTGCATACCGGCGAACAGCGGGCTCGCCTGCAGGGCTTCGTAGCGCTTCTTCAAGAACTTGATGTTGTCATCGCCCCACACAAAGCTCATGTGCGGTGTGGAGTTGATGAACGAACGCGGGTTCTTCAGAACACCGCTCTGAACCTGCCAGGCCCAGAATTGACGGGAGATCTGGAAGGCTTCGTTGATCTCGATGGCTTTCGGGATCTCGACCTTGCCGTTCTTGTCTTCCGGTGTGTAGTTCAACTCCGCCAGGGCGGAATGGCCGGTGCCGGCATTGTTCCAGCCGTTGGAGCTTTCTTCGGCGACGCCATCGAGGCGCTCAACCATTTCCATCGACCAATCGGGTTCCAGCTCGTTAAGCCAAACGCCCAGGGTCGAACTCATGATGCCGCCACCGATAAGCAGCACATCCACTTTCTTTGTCTCGGCCGCGTACGCGGAGGTGATCCCGATCGACAAAGCCAGCCCTAGCAAGGCCGTGTTCACTTTTCTAAACATTTGTAGCACCTATGATAAAACGCCATCCGCCCCCCCATCCTCATTCATCGGGCCCCTGATTCACGGCACGCAGGCACATGCCGTGGGTTCCCGCATTCATAAGGACTGGAGGGTGAGCACACAAGGCCGACATGACACTATCGACCTCACTTTTATGTCCTTCCTGCGCTGACTTCTTATTCATATTGGCTTCAGCTACTTGAGTGACATTATTTCTGTTGGTACATGGTTGGACGCAGGAATGAATCGGTCCGACCAGGTTGGCCGACGGTGAAGCTCAGGTCTCATTGCCTGATGACTTGCTAATCCTCGAAGGACTTCGGCAACCGACAACTATTTGTTGGCGCATATAATATCACGCCCCCGCTATACCCGCCCCGCCATCCAGGGCTCGACTTCCAGCAAGCGCGCCTGCTGATCATTGATCGCCCAGGCGCTCCAGCACAAAAGCCTTGGCGTTGCGCGTCATCTGGTCGAGATGCCGGTCACGCTGCTTCTCTGCATCGAGCATCGCTCTCTTCCCGTGCTTTTGCAGAAGATAGGTATGAATCTGCCGCACCTCGAGGGAGCTGTAGATCGGTGCGACATCCAGCAGCCCCATCAAGCCGTCAGTACCGTGATCACGGGTATTCATCAGCACCTGAGTACCGCGCACGCCCACCACCTGAAACCCCATGGATTCGAACCAGGGGACCTTGGCAACGGAGCACGTCAGCTCGGCATGTGGGTATCGGCCAACCATCGCCTCCAGCATCGCGCGCGCCACCCCTCGGCGCCGATGGCTGGCGTGCACCGCCATATAGGCTACGCCGCACGCTTCGGGATCGTCCTTGACCGGCAGATACAGCAAAAAGCCGATGACCTTTGAAGGGTCCTCATCGTCCGACGCGACGAGCAATTCCACCGGAATCCCTTTAGACCCGCCGAGCGCCTCCAGGTAGAGATGAACCTCATAGCCGATAGCATATTGATACACGTTGTACAGAAGGTTGCTCGGCGCGATCGCCACCATGCTGATGTCGGTTAAATAGTCGACGACCATCTGCAGAATCTGACTGTTGATGTGCTCGGGGCACTGGGTTTCAAAGTGGCTGATCTGGGGCATCGAATTCCTGACTCCGGGTTTGAGGCTTGCCCGTGACTTGGAAAGTTCGCCCAGGGCCGGGCCATCATACCGCGCCGTCTAACAGTTGATTCCATTAGTAATTGGAATGGTGTGCTTAGAGCCAGGCGACTGAAGCGCTCGGGAGTAAAAAAATGTAGCGACTTGAAGTTCGACTTCAATAGCTTAGGGAATGAAATGCAGAGCAATCATCGTTTGTACCCATACTCGATGATGCTCAGAATTCCTGCCAGAAAGTGAGCACCCTCTTCACACCGCACCATTCGACTCAGGAGATAACAATGAATAAAGCCATTTCTCGTCGTAGCGGAGGTCAAATTTTGGTGGATGCCTTACGCATCCATGGCGTCAAAAGAGCTTTCTGTGTTCCGGGAGAAAGCTACCTCGCGGTTCTCGACGCATTGCATGACGTGCAGGAGGAAATCGATCTGGTCGTATGCCGCCAGGAAGGTGGTGCGGCCTATATGGCTGAAGCCTACGGCAAGCTCACTGGAGAGCCAGGCATCTGTTTTGTCACCCGAGGCCCGGGGGCAACAAACGCCTCTGTTGGCGTTCACACGGCGTTCCAGGACTCCACGCCGATGATCCTGTTCATTGGCCAGGTCGCTCGCGATCAACAGTATCGCGAAGCCTTTCAGGAAATTGATTTCCGCCAGATGTTTGGCCCCTTGGCGAAATGGGTCGTCCAGATAGACGACACCAGCCGAATTCCCGAATTGATAAGCCAGGCGTTCCACCGAGCGGTGAATGGCAGGCCAGGGCCGGTAGTGGTCGCACTGCCAGAAGACATGCTGACCGAAATGGCGGAAGTCAGTGATGCCGGCCCGTTCAAACGCGTCTTGATGACTCCCGCCGCCGAGCAAATGGCCGCCATGCAGCAACTGCTTGAGCGATCAGAGCGTCCATTGATGGTGCTGGGTGGCAGCGGCTGGGATAGCGAGTCAGTCCATGACATTCGGCTTTTTGCTGAACAGCAAGATATCCCGGTTGCAGCTTCCTTTCGCTGCCAGGACCTGTTCGACAATCGACACCCCAACTATGCGGGAGATCTTGGATTCGCCGCTTCCGCGCAGTTGTCATCCGCGGTGAAAGACGCTGACCTGCTCCTGGTAGTGGGCTCGCGAATGGGAGAGGTTTCGACAGGTGGATACGCTGCTTTGGATATCCCGGTACCCAAGCAAACCTTGATTCACATTCACCAAGGTATTGAGGAACTGGGGCGGGTATATCAACCTGCGTTAGCTATAAACAGCAGCATGTCGAGCTTTGCTAATTCAGCAGCAAAAATTCCTGCAGCGACCACCCAAAGAAAGAGCGAGTGGACGCGCACGCTGAACAAAAACTATCAGCAGAACCTGCAGCGGTCACCCTCCCCTGGCCCTGTCCAACTGGCCGAAATTATCGAGTGGTTGAATCGTAGACTTCCAGACGATGCGATCCTGACGAATGGTGCTGGAAACTATGCCGTTTGGCTTCAACGTTTCTACCAGTTCCGGCAATACCGCACCCAGCTAGGCCCCACCAACGGTTCCATGGGCTACGGCGTTCCTGCTGCTGTGGCCGCCAAATTGACGTGCCCGGATCGAGTGGTGGTTTCGTTCTCAGGGGATGGCTGCTTCTTGATGAATGGCCAGGAGATAGCGACTGCAGCGCAATATGGGGCCAATGTGATTTTCGTTGTGATCAACAATGGGATGTACGGAACAATCAGAATGCATCAGGAACGCAACTACCCTGGGCGCGTTTCAGGAACCGAACTGCTCAACCCGGATTTCGCAGCCCTAGCAAAAGCCTATGGACTCCATGGCGAGGTAGTGACGACGACGTCCGGGTTTGAACCCGCTTTTGAACGTTGCCTTGAAATGTCCCGGCCGTCTCTGATTGAAGTCAGAGTCGATCCTGAAGCATTGACGCCGCGACTGAGCCTGACCCAGATCAGAGAACAATCAAGCAAAAAATAAACGGGTACCCATTTCCCTCCCTGATGGGCGCCTGATTTACGACTTGTCCGGGCAGTCGGCTGTTACAAGCCCGGATGATCGGTGCTGGTGAAATTCGCTCACCGGTTTTCACTCTCATCTCGCCACATCTTCCATCCGAGGCAAATGAGCCAAACCCCACCC
The DNA here is from genome assembly GCF_059716055.1 of Pseudomonas sp. LBUM1658. Classification (NCBI taxonomy): domain Bacteria; kingdom Pseudomonadati; phylum Pseudomonadota; class Gammaproteobacteria; order Pseudomonadales; family Pseudomonadaceae; genus Pseudomonas; species Pseudomonas sp. LBUM1658. Next base: position 2,448,992 of record NZ_CP166798.1, on the reverse strand, counting down.
GCCAAAATCACCAAGCCGGTGGGGGTGGGGCCAGATCGCGTGCTTGAGCATCAAGGTGAGAATGAAAAAGGACGCCCCAATCAACAAAACCACCAATGCCTCACCGATCTGTAGTGGTGATTTGCGAAAAATTGAGTTGAGCCCGAAACCGACGCTGACGAGGATCAGTAATTGCAGTAGATAGCGGATAAAAGTCATTCGAGGTGATCCGCTTGGTCAGGAAAGGAATGGCTTGATCGCTCGCTGCGAAAAACGCCAACGCAAACCATCGTGGATGGGTAAGGCGAGCGATTGATTCCGCCGAAATCGCTACTTCCTGGCAGAGGTGTTCGCCAGGTAATTCGCCATTGCCGTCAATCGGCGTCGGGTGGCACGTTCGAACAACCAGGCAGCCAATCCATTGAAGCAACTACCCAGCCAGCGCGGCCGCAAGCGCAGGCTGAAGGTGTACACAAGCTCCGAACAGCCAGCATCGGTATCCCGGTGATGCATCGACGCCGCCCACCATTCAAAGGGACCGGCAGGCTCGACGATTACCGCGGCAGCCAGCGTTCCTGGCACGTAGTTGACGAACCGTGTACGCATCGAAATCAGACGAGCCAGACCACGTCCCGGGTTTGTGCTTATTGCGCCGATAAAGGGATGGGTGTGACCACCCTCTATGGCCGCATGGCGTAGCAACGTATCCCAACGCCGGCGTATGTCATGGTTATGAAATGCTTCGAACGCCTGAGCGGCTGATGCTGGCATGGCCATGTGGATGCGACGTCGAGGCAAAGGGAACTCCGCTGCTGCGCAGGCTTAAAGTGCGATCGTAACAGGCATGGCCGGTTCTTGAACTACAGGGCCGGCTGATAACCAAACATCGACTTCAATTCCAGATACTCCTCCAGCCCGTGTACGCCCCACTCGCGGCCGTTGCCCGACTGTTTGTAGCCGCCGAAGGGGGCGCCGTTGTCGGCCTTGCTGCCATTGAGATGGACCATGCCGGTGCGCAAACGCCGCGCCACGGCCCGCGCTCGCTGCAGAGAGCCTGCTGTGACATAACCCGACAGGCCGTAAGGGCTGTCATTGGCGATAGCGACGGCCTCGTCCTCGGTGTCGTATGGGATGATGACCAGTACCGGCCCGAACACCTCTTCCCGGGCGATTGGCATGTCCGACCGAACATTGGCGAACACAGTCGGTTTAACGTAATAGCCCTGCGTCACACCGTCGGGACGTCCGACGCCGCCACACACTGGCTGCGCTCCTTGGATCATGGCGTCGCCAATCAATGCCTGGACCCGTTCGAACTGCGCCAGATTGGCCAGTGGCCCCATGGCGCTGGACGGGTTGCTGTCGTCGAAACAGATTTCAGCGGCCACCGCTTCGGCAATCTCGATGGCCCGCTCTTGCAGCGCCCGCGGGATCAACAACCGGGTCGGCGCGTTACAGGATTGTCCGCCGTTGCGAAAACAGCTGCTGACGCCATGGCGCACGGCCATTTCGATATCGGCATCGGCATCGGCCAGGATCAGGTTGGCTGACTTGCCGCCCAGCTCCTGCGACACCCGCTTGACCGTGTCCGCCGCCGCTTTGGCCACGGCAATGCCTGCTCCCGTGGAGCCGGTGAACGAGACCATATCGATGTCCGGATGCCGGGCTATGCCATCACCGATAGTCGGGCCATCGCCATTGACCAGATTGAATACGCCCTTGGGCACCCCGGCGTCATGAAGAATCTCGGCCAGCAGCATGGCCGACAGCGGCGCCTTCTCGCTGGGCTTGAGCACCATGGTACAACCCGCCGCCAGCGCCGGAGCGAGTTTGCAGGTCAGCTGGTTGAGTGGCCAGTTCCAGGGGGTGATCAGGCCGCAGACGCCAATCGGCTCGCGGCTGATCAGGGTGCTGCCGTGCTGCCGGTCGAAGTCATAACTGCGCAGCACATCGAAAGCCCGTTGCAGATGCCCAAGACCCGCCGGAACATGGGCACTGCGAGCCAGTGACAGCGGCGCGCCCATCTCCCGGTGCACCAACTCGACCAAGGCCTCGCTGTGTTGCCGATAACCCTCGATGATGGCTGCCAGCAGGTCCAGGCGCTGTTCCCGCGACCATTGCCCATAGAGCGTGAATGCACGCTTTGCCGCAGCTACCGCCCGGTCGAGGTCGGCGCGGGTGCCCAGGCTGATGGCGCCAATGGAGCGCTCGGTTGAGGGGTCGATCACCGGCAGGGTTTCGCCGCCCAAGGGTTTGACCCACTCGCCGTCGATGTAGAAGTCCAGGTAATTCATCAGGCCTCCTCAGGCGATCTGGTCGAGGACGCGGTGCAGGGTGTCGAAAATCAGGGCTATCTGTTCTTCGCTGATGATCAGCGGCGGCGACAGCACGATGTTCTCGCCCGATGCGCGCACCAGCAGGCCGGCGTCGAAACAGCGCTGAGCGGCCTCGGTGGCGCGAGCCCCCGGTGCACGGTCACGCGGCTTGAGCTCTACCGCGCACAGCAAGCCGATGGCCCGAACGTCCAGCACCAACCCCTGCTCGCGTAGCGCGAGTGCCGCGTTCTGCCATACCGGGGCAATGTGTTGAACGTGAGCGTTGATACCCAGCTCCTCATGCACCGCCAGGGTCGCCAGGCCCGCCGCGCACGCCAGCGGATGTGCCGAATAGGTATAGCCGTGCATCAACTCGATGGCTTGCTCGGGGCCATTCATGAACGCTTCGTACACCGAACCACTGACCAGTACGGCGCCCATGGGCACCGCCCCATTGGTCAGGCCCTTGGCCAGGGTCATCAGGTCCGGAGTAACGCCGAAAACCTGAGCGGCGAACGAGGCGCCGAGACGACCGAAGCCGGTAATCACTTCGTCGAAAATCAGCAGCACGCCATGGCGGTCGCAAACCTCCCGCAGTTTCTGCAAGTAACCCAAGGGCGGCGCATACACACCTCCAGAACCGGTCACAGGTTCGACAATCACCGCCGCCACCGTCGCCGGATCGTGGACCTCAAACAGTTGCAGCAGCGCATCCGCATAATCGGCGCCCTGTTCCGGCTGGCCGGCACTGAACCGCAGGCTGGCGTCATAAGGCAGCGGCAGGTGCGCAACGTCTCCGAGCAGTGGCCCGAAGTCGCGTTTCTGTCGACCTATACCCGACACCGACAGCCCACCGAAGCCCATGCCGTGATACCCCTTGGCGCGGCCGATCAGCTTGGTACGACGACTGTCACCACGGGCCTGGTGGTAGGCGCGGGCGATCTTCAAGGCAGTATCTACCGCCTCGGAACCGGAGTTGGTGAAGAATACTTTATCCAGCCCGGCCGGGGCTCTCGCCACCAGTTGGTCGGCCATGGTCAGCGCGGCCGGGTGGCTCATCTTGAATGAGGAGACGAAGTCCAGTCGGCCCGCCGCTTCGCGAATCGCTTCAACAATCCGCTCCTGGCCATGGCCGGCGTTGACGCACCAGAGCCCGGCCATGGCGTCAAGCACCCGGCGGCCATCGGTGGTGGTGTAATGCATGCCCTCGGCGCTCTCGAACAGCATCGGCTGGCGATTGAATTGGCGCATCGGGGTAAAGGGCGCCCACAGCGCCGAAGTCGAGGTCTGGTTCATCAACTGTGCTCCGTAAATGTAATGAGGGGGTCAGATCCGGGTGCCGATCAGCGTTGGGCGCTGCATTGATCCGGCATTGGTGTTGACGCCCCGATCGAACAGCAAACGACCCTCTTCCAGGCGACAACTGACGTGATCGCCGAAGGCGGTTTCGACAAAGCGCCAGTCCATCCGCAACTCGCCCGCAGCAAACCAGCAGCCCTGAGCGATGACCGGGGTTTGCTCCGGTTGATATTGGTGGTGCAAGTAGTTGCCGGTGATGCTGGTGAGGGATTCGATGGGCTGCTGGAAACCGACACGCAGGTTATGGGCGCCACGGTGGTCGACCAGGCTGAAGTCGCAGTAGTCGCCGCGAAAGTCGAAACCCAGTTCGCGAACACCGTCCTCGTTTGGCTCGATGGCGAAACGACCTTGCAGCGCTGCGGCGTGCGGCGATTCGCTCAGACCCTGCAGAGTGGGCAGGCGCAGGCCATCAATCAGCACGTCGAGTTGCACCTGGCTGGCCTGCGGATCTGTTGACTCACGCCCCAGCGCCGGGAACAAATACTCCCAAAGAGCCGTGTGCAAACGCCGCTCGCCCAGGCGAAGACCGCAGGTGAACGCGATCACGGTGTCTTGCTCCGGCAGGACGATGCAATACTGGCCAAAGACGCCAGAGGCGTAGTAGCCGCCGTGCTTGGTCATCCACCACTGATAGCCGTACCCTTCACGTTGCGCCTCGGCGGCACCGTCGTTGTTGCGCGGCAAGTATTGTTTGCCGTCAAATTCACCCATCCAGACGTCTTCGACCTGATTGCGGGTGGCCTCGCAAATCCATTGTGGCGAAAGCAGTTGGCGACCCTGCCACTGACCCTGATTCAGATGCATCACACCAAACTTCAATGAGTCTTCAGTGGTGCAGCTCAGGCCGTTGCCGCCGGAATTGAAACCACCTGGCGCCAGGTCCCACTCCAGTTTGTCCAGGCCCAGGAAATCCAGAACCCGCTCCTGCAGCAAGGCATGCAGGGTTTGCCCGGTGACGCGGGTGACAATGGCCGACAGCATGAAGCTTGAGGCGCTGCTATAGATGAACGACTTGCCCGGCGGTTCGTCCACCGGCTCTTGCAGAAAGGCTTCGACCCAGCTGCTTTTCAGGGTGCGCCAGTCACCGCCGGAAATGCCGCGTTGGTGGCCGGTGCGCATGGTCAGCAGGTCTTCCACTGTCATGGCCGCGAGGTTCGCGCTGACTTCTACAGGGCACAGTTCGGGGAAAAAGCTGACCACTTTGTCGTCGAGTTTCAAGCGTCCATCGTCGACCAGCAAACCGACGGCTGTGGCGGTCCAGCTCTTGGTCGCCGAATGCTGCACGTGCATGCGCCGGGCGGAATACGGCCGCCAGAACGCTTCTGCCACCACCGCGCCCTGGCGATAGAGCATAAAGCTGTGCAGCTCGAGTCCGGCGCTGGAGACCGCCGAGAGAAAATCAACGATGCCGCGGGCGTCGACGCCCCGTTCATGGGGCAAGGCTCTGGGCAGGGGTACATAGGTCATAGCGGGTCATCCTCAAAAATTGCCGTCTGATGCCCTGGCAATGTTTTTATATTTCGAATAATACATACAAGGATTTAACAGTCACTGCATAAATGTATTTGAACAGCCTATAATTCAGTTTCCGGCCACATCGAAGCTTTCCGGACTTTTCGGGTATCCTTCCCTCCTCTGTCACAGGAACGACAACGCACCATGGCTCAACTCACCTCGCTGCAGACCAAAGTCGCCGGCCAGATCCTTTCCGCCATTCAGTCCGGCGACCTGCAACCCGGTACCCACCTCAAGGAAGTCGAACTGACCCAGCGCCTGGGCGTGTCCCGTTCGCCGATCCGCAGCGCCCTCTCCTATCTGGCTGAACAACAGCTGATCGAGCCGTTGCCCCAACAGGGCTTTCGCGTACCGCTGCAAACCTCCAGCGGCCTGGCGGAGCAGTTCAGTGAACTGCACAACGAGGAAGACCAGCTTTACACCCGGCTGATCGACGACCGGCTGAACCAGGTCTTGCCCGACCAGCTCTCCGAAAGCGATCTGTTGCGCCGCTACGGCGTTGGTAAAAGCGTGTTGCGTCGTTGCCTGCTGCGGCTCTCCGATGAGGGCGTGATGCAGCGCAAGCATGGGCATGGCTGGCTGTTCCTGCCGACCCTGAGCAGCCCCCAGACCCGTTTCGAGAGCTATCGCTTTCGCATGCTGCTCGAGCCTGCCGGGCTGCTGGAGCCGACCTTCAAGATTAACCCCGAGCAGTTTCGTCGCTGCCGTCAGCGCCAGCTCGAACTGCTCGAAGGCCAGGTCGACGGCCAGCAGTTTTTCGAAAGCAACGCCGAGTTCCATGAGCTGCTTGCGACGGCTTCCGGCAATACCTACATCCTCCAGGCGATCCAGCAGCAGAACCGCCTGCGCCGCCTGACCGAGTTCCACTCGGCAAGCAACGTCGAGCGGGTCAAGGTGTCCTGCCGGGAACACCTGGCGATCCTTGATGCGCTGGAGCAAGGTGATAACGAATGGGCTTCGACCCTGCTCCACCGGCATCTGGAAGTGGCCAGCAAAATGGGGGTTGCGCGCAACAAGGCCTGAGGCGGATGGCGGTTGACCGCCCCACAACCGTAAATTCATTACCAGAGCGCCACGGTGTAACCGAGGATCACCCGGTTTTCGTTGGTATCGCGCAGGTAGTTGGCCTTGCTCAGACCATTGCGCCAGCGCAGCGAAACACCCTTGAGCGCCCCGGACTGGAACACGTAGCCCAGATCGATATCGCGCTCCCACTCACGTCCCTCGCCGGCAAAACCCAGCACCTGGGCCTGATCACCCTTGGCCCAGCGGGTCGAGAACGTCAGCCCGGGAACTCCCAGGGCCGCGAAGTCGAAGTCGTAGCGGGCATGCCACACCCGCTCATTGGTCTGGGAGAAGTTGCTCAGCTGGTACTCCGAGAACAGATAGGTGTTGGTGCCGTCCACGTAGGTGAAGGGGGTATCGCCGAACTGTTCCTGGTAGCCGCCGCCCAAGCTGTGGCCCTTGTAGCTGTAGGCAATGCGCGTACTCAGCGCGCGGTTGTCGACCTTGCCCGCCAGCCCCGCTCCGGCCTTGTCGGCGTCGAAGTAACGGATATCGGTTTTCAGTGTGCCGCCGCCCAGGGCAAAACTGTTTTTCAAGCCCACATAGTGTTGCTGGTAGATGTCTTCCAGCTGAGCGAAGTGGTAGCTCAGGATCAGGTCCGGGGTGAGCTTGTAATCGCCGCCCATGAAGCGAAACTGGTCGCTTTTGGCGGAGCTTTTGTAGGCGCCGCTTTGACTGGTCAGCCCCATCTCTTCGTAGTCGGTCGATTCACGCTGCTTGGTTCGATCAATCTGCCCACCGGTCAACGCCAGGCCGGTGATATCCCCGGAGGTCAGTTGGGTACCGCGGAAACTTTGCGGGAATAGTCGGCTGGTGTTGGGTTGCAAAGTCGGCAGGTCCGGCAGCAGGTAGCCGCTGCGCAACTCGCTCTTGGCAATCCGCATTTTCCCGGTCACGCCCAGCTTGGAGTATTCGTCGTGGGCGCGTTTGACGTAACTCGGTTGGCCCGGCTCGGCCTCGTTATCACGCGATAGCAGGCCGGAGCCCGAGCGGTCGGGACTGGAGTCGAGTTTCAGGCCAAGCATACCGACCGCGTCAACGCCAAAACCGACAGTGCCTTCGGTGAAACCCGACTTCAGATTGAGGATGAAACCCTGGGCCCATTCCTCACGCTTGGATTGCCCGGCGTCTTCACGGTAGTCACGATTGAAGTAGTAGTTCTTCAGTTCCAGATCAGCCTTGCTGTCCTTGATGAAGTCGGCCTGGGCCGGGGCGCACAGAAGGCCGCCGCCCATCAGGCTGACGCCCTTCAAGATCAGGTTCAGGTTGTTGTTATGCATTCATTTGGCTCCTGGCAGTCGTGATGAGTGAGTAGGTCTTATTGTTTTTTTCGGACATGACTTCTCCCTTCGCGCCAGTTTTGAGGCTGGCGCGCGGGGTGCGATCAGGGTGTTAAATCAAAAACTGGCGGGTCGTATCCGGTAACCGCCGTCGACCAGTTTTTCCAATGGACTGGCGGCCGCGAGCAATTGCCGTGTGTAAGGGTGCTGCGGATGGTCGAAGATCTGCTCGCGCCCTCCCACTTCCACCACTTCGCCCTGGTGCATCACTGCCACCCGGTGAGCGATTCGCTCCACTGCAGCAAGGTCATGGGAGATGAACAGGCAGGCAAAGCCGTACTGCGCCTGCAAGCGCTCGAACAGTTCGAGAATCTGCTTCTGGATGGTCATGTCCAGGGCGGAGATCGGCTCGTCGGCGATCACCAGTTGTGGATGGCGCACCAGGGCACGGCCGATGGCCACGCGCTGGCGCTGGCCACCGGACAGCTGATGGGGGAAACGGTCGGCGAACTGCTCGGCCAGACCGACATCCCGCAGGGTCTGCGCTACCCGCTCGCGACGCTGGGCTGCATTCAGGCCCGGCTCGTGGCGCAACGGCTCAGCCAGAATCTCGCCGATTTTCATCCGTGGGTTAAGCGACGAATAGGGGTCCTGAAAGATCATCTGGCATTGCAACCTATGGGTACGGTTGGCCGCCTTGAGGATGTCCACTCCCTTGAAGCGGATCGTTCCGGCACAGGGTTTGACCAGGCCCACCAGCGAGCGGCCGAGGGTGGTCTTGCCCGAGCCACTGCCGCCCACCAGCGCCAGGGTTTCCCCCGATGCAATCGCCAGGCTGGCCGAGTGCACGACTCGCTTGTACTGGCGTTTGCCCCAGAACGAAGTCGGCCCGGGATGCTCGATACAGACCTGAACGACCTCCACCAGTGGCCCGTTGCTGGCGGGCAGCGGTGCCAGTTCACCGCGCCGCGGCAACGCCTCGAGCAACTGGCGGGTGTACTCGGCCTTGGGCGCCAGCAGGATGTCTTCGATCGTGCCCTGCTCCACCGACTGGCCATGACGCATCACCACTACCTTATGGGCATAACGCGCCACCAGCGACAGATCATGGCTGATGAACAGGATCGCTGTGCCCTGCTCCCGGGTCAGCTCGAGCATCAGCTCGATCACATCCAGTTGCGCCAGACAGTCCAGCGCGGTCGTCGGCTCGTCGGCAATCAACAGCGCCGGACGCAGGAGCATCACCGAGGCCAGCATGATCCGCTGGCGCATGCCGCCGGAGAACTGATGCGGGTAGGCTTCCAGACAGCGCTCGGCATCCTTGATGCCAATGCGTTGCAGCATCGTCACGCAGCGCTCGCGGATCTGCCCGGCATCGAGATCGGTGTGCAGTTCAAGCGCTTCGCTCATCTGCTGACCAATCTTCAAGGCCGGATTGAGCGAAACCATCGGTTCCTGGAACACCATGCCGATACTCGCACCACGAATGGCCCGCAACTCGGCGGTATTCAGACTCGCGAGATCGCGCCCCTGAAAATTCAGGCGTCCGCCACAGACCTGCATCGGTAACGGCAGCAAGCCGATAGCCGCACGCGCTGCCATAGTCTTGCCGCTGCCCGACTCGCCGACCAAGGCCACGATCTCGCCCGCAGCCACGCTGAAGCTCAGGTCGTCAACCGCCAGCGGCCCATGCTCACCCACTCGAATTTTCAGGTTTTCCACGCTCAGCAAAACAGTGTGGGCTGACATGTTCATTTCCTCATCCGGGGGTCGAGACGATCACGCAGTGCATCGCCGAACAGATTGATTGCCAACAGCGCCAGGCAGATGAACAGCCCCGGGAAGATCCCGAGCCAGCTGGCGGAGGCGATGTAAGGCCGGCTACTGGCAAGCATGTTGCCCCAGGTCGCCGCTGGCGGTGGCACACCCAGACCAAGGAAGCTCAGGGCACTTTCCGACAGCAGCGCCCAACCGAACATACTGGTGGCCAAGACACAGAGCGGAGCCATGCAGTTGGGGGCGATATGCCGCAGCATGGTGTACAGCTCGGAGTTGCCGATTACCCGCGACGCTTCGATGAACTCCAGCTCGCGCAGGGACAGCACGCTGCCGCGAACCACTCGCACCACCGACGGCGTGTAGGCGATGCCCAGCGCCAGGACGATCCCGTACTTGCTGGCGCCGATGATCGCCATGATGCCCAGGGCCATGAGAATCCCCGGAAACGCCAGCAATGCATCGTTGAACATCATCAACAGACGATCGGTCCAGCCGCGCAGATAGCCGGCGAGCATGCCGATCAGGGTCCCGGCAATGACCGCGACACTGACCGCCAGCAAGCTGATCCACAGGCTGGTGCGGGCGCCAATCAACAGCCGGCTGAACACATCGCGACCGAACTCATCGGTACCCAGCCAATGGTTGGCCGAAGGCGCCTGCAAACGTGACAACAGGTCGATACGCAGCGGATCGAAAGGCGTCCAGACCAGACCCAGCAACGCCAGGACAATCAGCATCAGCAACAGACCGCCACCAATCAGCGCGTTGGCCGGCGGCCATGGACGTGGCCGTTTGCCTGGCGTGCTTGCGGCACCGGCGACCGGTGCGACGGGAAAATTCGAACTCATAACTTCACCCTTGGATCGAACAGTGGGTAGAGCAGATCCACGCAAAGGTTGACCAGCACATAGATGAAGGTGATCAGCAGCAGACAGCCCTGCAGCACCGGGTAGTCGCGGGCAAAGATCGCGTCCACCATCAACCGGCCGATGCCAGGCAGGGTGAATACGGTTTCCAGCACTGCAATCCCCCCCAGCAGATTGCCAAGGATCAGCCCGACCAGGGTCCAGGTCGGCGCGAAAGCGTTAGGCAAGGCATGCCGCCACAGCACCGCACGCTCGGACAAACCTTTGGCACGGGCATGGGCGATGTACTCCAGACGCAACACTTCAATGGTGCTGGCCCGGGCCATGCGAGTGATCGCGCCCAGTTCCACGAGGGTCAGAGTGACAATCGGCAGCACCAGGTAGCTCATGGCTTGCCAAGGGGCCTCGGCGAAACTCACATAACCCACCACTGGCAGCCAGCCGAGCTTGATGCCAAACGCGTGGAGCAGCAGCAAGCCGAGCCAGAAGCTGGGAATCGACAGCAGCAACGTGGCCGACGTCACCAACCCCAGGTCCAGGGCGCTGTTCTGTTTCCAGGCGGCGATCAGTCCGACTGGCACTGCGATCAGCGTGGCCAGCAATACCGCCACCAGCACGATGGTCGCGCTGACGCTGAAACGCTCCAGAATCAGCGGCAACACCGCCTGTTTGGTGCTGATGGAGAACCCCAGGTCGCCACTGAGGACCGCCTTGAACCAGATCAGGAACTGGGTCACCAACGTGTGATCCAGCCCCAGGGTCCGACGCATGTCGGCCAGGCTCTGCGGGTCGGCCATATCGCCGAGCATCAGCAGTGCCGGGTCACCGGGGATCAGCCGAATCAAGGCGAACACCATCAGCGAAATCAGTAACAGGGTCGGTATCGCCATCCCGAGTTTTTGCAGGATAAAACGCAACATGATCAGACTCCGCCTTACTGGGTCGCGAGGCTGACGCCCCACAGTCGCGGCTTGGCCACCGGCCAGGAGTGATAGCCACGGATGCTGTCGCGCAGCGCACCGATGATGGTGCCGTTGTAGATGATCACCATGGGGGTGTCGTGGATCATCATCCGGTGCAGTTGGTCGAACAGCTCCTGGCGTTTGCCGGTGTCGCTCTGGCGTACCGCATCACGCAGCAGCGCCTGGGCTTGAGGGTTGTCCCAGACTTTGCGCGGCTCCTTGCTCTTGTCACCCATCAGCGAGTCAAAGCCCAGCGCCGGGTCCAGCCGCGACGAATAGGAGAACGCCATCATCTGGTAGTTACCGCTCTGGTAACGCTCCAGCTGAGTGCCCCACTCCAGGGTTTCCATCTCGATATTCAAGCCACTGCCCTGAGCCATGGCCTGGCTCAACACGCCCATGTCGAACATCTGCTGATAGCGCTTGTTGACGATCATCTTGATCGGCTGGCCGCGATAACCGGCTTCCTTCAACAGGCGCTGGGACTCTCCCGGATCATAGCTGTAACCCTGCTTCGCCGTGGCGCCGTAGAAGGCGCTGGTTTGCGGAACCGCCGAGTTGTTCGGCTCGGACAGCCCATTGGACAAGGCGATGACCATTTGTCCGTAGTCCAGCGAATGGGCAATGGCCTGACGAATGCGCACATCCTTGAGCAACGGATCGTTGGTCTGGAACAGCAGGCCGCAGATCGCCATGATCGGGCTGACCGAGACCTGAATCCCCGGTAGCGCCTTGAGTTCCTGGGCATCGCTGGCCGTCACGTCCGGCAACAGGTCGATGTTGTTCGATAACAAGGCGGCCTTGGCCGACGACGCATCGGGAATGATCATGAAGCGCAATGCATCGACCAGTGCCTGCTTCTTGCCGGTGAAGCCATCCGGCCCGGCCTCGTCACGGGCGCTGTAATCCTTGAAACGTGCCAGCTCCACGGACTGTCCCGGCTTCCACTCGGCGAGAGCGAAAGGCCCGGTACCGATCGGTGCCTTCCAGCGACCGTCCGCCGCGACCGAATCCGGGTGCAGGATGCCGCCGCCCCCACAATCCGGGCGGGCCATGGACGCCAGGAACAGCCCGCTGGACTGATCGAGACGGAACACCACGGTGAGCGGGTCCGGGGTGGAAATGCTGGTGATTTTCGCGCCGCCACGGCCATCGAACTCTGCCAGACAGCGCCACTGGGTCTGCGGATTCAGGTAATGCTCCCAGGTCCACTTGACGTCGGCGGCGCGAAGCAGAGCGCCGTTATGAAAGCGCACTCCCTCACGCAGCTTAAAGATATAGGTCAGACCGTCTTCGGAAACCTGAACCTCCCTGGCCAGCAGCGGACCTACGGAGGCGTCCTCGCGATGAGCCACCAGGCCCTCGACCATATGCAGCATCACGGTATCGGTGTTTTCATCACGGTTGACGCCAGGCTCGGTGCTGCGGATGTCGGCATTCAGACCGACTCGCAACGTGGTGTCGGCCTGGGCCTGCTGACAGGCAGCACCGAGGGCGACCACGCTGAGCGCTTGCAGAGTGACGCAGAGAGATCTGTTCAGTAGGCGATGCACGGGAGAGGTTCTCCTTCGCTGAAAAGTCCGGCCTGGGGCAGAGCCGGCTTCAAGGCTGTGTTTATGTCGTTTTTGTTATGGCCTGACCTTGATCAGCGCCCTGTGCGACTTTGTATTTTTAAATTCGCAGGGACATATTCACAGCATGATGACCGCTTGTAAATGTTTTTTTGATCATTTAAAAACATTGAGATCTGTTTCGGATGTACGGCCGAGCCGGATTCAGCCTCTATTCAACAGCCTGTCTTATCCGCTTACCCCAACACTCCGACCAACTGGCCCGGCGTCATCTTCGTCACCATGATCATCACAATCACAAACATCCCGAAAAACCCGAAAACCCCCATCCAGAACCATTTCCTGTAAACGGACCTGTACCCATCATCGAGCCCCTCCCCTGTCTCTACCGCACTCAGCGCCATCAAGTGCAGGCGCTTTTGCAGCAGCAACACCGGCAGCCAAAGCGAACCCACGCAAAGGAAAATAATCAGCGACGTCAGAACCCATTCGGTGGTCAGGGGAAGTCCGGCAAGCCTCGCCAGCAGGTAGCCTGTCGCGATCTGAATAAAGCCTGCCGGCGTGGTGATCCAGGTGTCGAACCGCACGACCATTCTGGCCACGTGCACGATCACTTGAGGGTTGGCCGTGCGGCTGGCGGCGATCAAGTAGAGGTAGGAGCCCATGCCGAATCCAAACAGGAAAATGGCGGCGATGACATGGATGTACTTCAGGCTCAGATAGAGCATGGTCAGCTCTGCTCGTCAGAGAAGTGCACGGACCAATGCAGATTCGCCGGGTCGTTGATTGCGGCCATATATTCATCAAGGGTTATTACGCCCACGCAGGCTCGAGCGCCGGGTTCGGGCAAGTACCCCTGGACGATTTTTGCGATCAGGGCAACGGCGGCGCAGCTCGGGATTTCCGGGCCCTTGTCGTTCATGGCCGTCAGTTGCACCCTCATGGACAACGGCTTTCCCGCAACCCCGATGCCCTGAACGTCGATGTACATCGCGCTGTTGCCATCGCCGAATCGTTCGAACCAGCTCCCCCACCGATGCAACCTGGCAGCCCATGGGGCATAGTCGCGAACCAGGCCCATTCTCAGAGCCTGGGCAAGCAGGTAGTTGGCCACACCGCCGAGCTTCAGGCCCGATCCAGCCTTGAAACCCAGGGTTTTAGCGCCATAACGGCTGGCGAAGATATCGATGTCCGGCACGTCGACGTTAGCCAGGACTCGAATGCCCAGAGAGTGCATCTTGCGCAGCGTCAGGCCCTGCCAGCCCAGAACCTCGTGCACCTGGCCATTCTTGAGTTGCTTGATCGGTTTCCCTGCGTAGGCGAGCACGCCTTCGACGGTCGATAGCCCCGGCATCCTGGCCGAAGAGGAAATGCCATGTTCAATCGAGTCGATGCGTTTAAAGCGATACCGGTGCTGATCGATTATTGCTGCCGATAGCGTCGGCACCGAACTGCAACCGCTGAGGATGGCCACTCCCGCCTGTTTTGCTCGGGCGTCGAGCGCGCCAATGCCGGTTACAAAGGTGCGGCAGTCGGACAGGTCACAGTAGCTGACGCCCGCATCGATGCAGCCCTCGGCGACTGCATAGGATTGTCCCTGAAACGGGCCACCGGTATGGATCACCAATTGGATACCCAGCGCACCCAGAGCGGACTTGAACTCAGCGCCCATGGCATCGCCGCACCAGCTTTCACAGACTGTGCCCGACCGGGCCTTTAATTCATCGACTTTGCGCAACAACTTGTGTGGGTCGCGCCCCGCGATCACCAGCGTTACGCCTGGCATCACGACTAAATGCCTGCAGACGATGCTGCCGAAGTTTCCGTAGCCGCCGACTACCATCACCTTGAGCGTCATTCAACTCTTCCCTGGACCATTCGTTCATGCGATCAACTCGCCCGAGATGGGGTGGGGAGCTTCTCTGATAACGGATGGCCAGGCAAGCGAGTCAGAGGCTTGTGCTGATTTCCTGTGCGGCACTGACCAGTCAATTGAACATTCAGGTCTAGAATTGAGTAGGCGCTGGTGTTACAGCGTCCAACAGTCCACATCAGAGGTTTCGCCATGAGTACCCTGACGATCGAAGGCTGGTGCAAAGCCAGCGGCCAGCAAAAGTCCACCCCAGTGGGCGAGATCCATTTTTACGTCGATGGCGACGTCCATCTGCGTCTGGAGCAGGCCGAAGAATACCTGGAAAAGACCCACGACTCTGAAGTCATGGTCGATGTCGATATGAATACGCTGGACTTGAAACTTCCAGAGGGATACGGCCCCCTGTCCGACTGCCAGTTTCGTGTCTATTTGCACGAAGAGCGCGGCCACTTCCATTTGGTTGGGCATCGAGAGAGTGATGGCAGCTTGATCTATACCAACGCGGTTCTGGTTGCTCAGTTAAGTTAGCCGTTACTCAATCCAGGTGCACGGACGCGCCAGTAGACGAAAAGTGCTGTTGGCCCGCGCGCGTCAAACACATTGGCATGAAGGTCTTTTTCGGGTCGATTTCGGTCAGGCGTGACAGGCAGGAAACGGCCCGGAAAAACGCATTCAGTGGCGATAACCACCGAGAGAGGATTTCTTGCTGCTCCGAGCGCTCGTAGAGCGCCCGCTGCCTGGCCCACATGCTACGGAGTGCTATACTTCTCTCGGATTGCATGAAGTGTGCAACGTTCCCAACGGGTACAGATACCGACTGAAAATCTCAGTTAACTGCTGCAGGACATAGGAGGTCTACAGCAAACACGAGATGGGAGGTGTGGCATGAATCGGCACTATTACATCAGTGACAATCTCGACGATCTTGAAACCGTAGAAAATGAATTGGAAGCCAACGGCATCGATTCCGAACAAATTCATGTGCTCAGTGAAGAAGTTGCTGATGTGGAAGAACATCACCTCCACGAGGTCAACTCGTTAATGAAACAAGATGCTGTTCACTCTGGCGAGATTGGTGCGGTGATCGGTGTGCCACTTGCGGCGCTGGTCCTTGGCGGCGCCTGGTGGATGGGTTGGACCGAATCCGCCGCAGGCTGGGTGCCTTTTATCTTCCTTGCCATTGTTATATTGGGCTTCTGCATCTGGGAAGGCGGTTTTTTTGGGTTCCAGGTGCCGAACACTCACTTCCGCAGTTTTAAACAGGTGGTAGATGAGGGCAAACATATCTTCTTCGTGGATGTCGAGCCGAATCAGGAATCGGTATTGGACCGGGTAATCGAACATCATCCAATGCTGAAGATCGCCGGCACGGGAGCGGCAGCCCCCCACTGGACAGTAGCCTGGCAGCACAGATGGCATCAGTTCAAGCGAGTGATATCGGGTTAGTCCCTGGAGGCTTAAGGAAACTCTGAAAAAGACTTCCATCTCTGGTGAAATACCCATCTCACACGAATCGAACGGTTGAGCCCCGATGAAACAGATGTCCTTCGCCGATGCCGAGTATGCCGGTAAACGTAAGCAGACCCGCCGCGAGCGCTTCCTGATCGAGATGGATCAAGTCGTGCCCTGGAAGGGTTTGATTGCCTTGATCGAACCGCATTATCCGAAGGGTGAAGGTGGTCGTCCGGCGTATCCGTTGCTGGCCATGTTGCGGGTTCATCTGATGCAGAACTGGTTCGGCTACAGCGATCCGGCGATGGAAGAATCGCTGTATGAAACGACGATCCTGCGCCAGTTTGCAGGGCTGCATCTGGATCGAATTCCTGACGAAACCACGATTCTCAACTTCCGCCGCTTGCTGGAGAAACATGAGCTGGCGGGTGGGATTTTGCAGGTTATCAACGGTTATCTGGGTGACCGTGGATTGATGTTGCGTCACGGAACGATCGTGGATGCGACGATCATTCATGCACCCAGCTCAACCAAGAATAAAGACAAGAAACGCGACCCCGAGATGCATCAGACCAAGAAAGGAAATCAGTACTATTTTGGAATGAAATCCCACATTGGCGTTGATGCGGATTCGGGCTTGGTTCATAGCGTTGTCGGTACTCCCGCCAACGTGGCGGACGTGACACAAGTGGATCAATTGCTTCACGGAGAAGAAGTTCACGTCTGTGGCGATGCCGGTTACACCGGGGTGCAGAAACGCCCAGAACATCAGGATCGCAAGATGATTTGGTCGATTTCTGCCCGGCCCAGTTCGTACAAAGAGCATGGCAAAGACACGGTGATCGGTAGCGTGCTACGCGGGATTGAGTATGCGAAAGCGCAAGTCAGAGCCAAGGTTGAGCATCCGTTTCGAGTGATCAAGCGCCAGTTTGGCTATACGAAAGTGCGCTTTCGTGGTCTGGCGAAAAACATCGCTCAGCAGACGACGTTGTTCGCCTTGTCGAACCTGTGGATGGTGCGAAAACGATTGTTGAATGCAGGAGAGGTGCGCCTGTAATGCGGGCTAATCGCCCTGAAACAGCGCGATTAGAGGAAAAATCATGAATTAAAGAGTGGAAAGGTCCGATTTTCGACCGAATCAGCGTTTTTTGAACCTCTCACAGAGAGGGCATCAAAAATCGGTGGGTACTTCAGACCTTCCTTAAGGCCATCCGGCCATCCGGAAGTTGCTTATTGGCCGAAGAAAACTACCCGACTGAGGAAAACATAGTCCGCCTCGGAGACCATCAGTCCGACGAGCACCAGTAAACACAAAGGTGGCATCAATATGGCATAGACCAAGGCCAACCGTTCCCAGGCCATATGCATGAAGATGGAGATAATCAAACCTGCCTTCAACAACATGAAAGTGATAATCAGGGACCACCTGAGGTAGCCCTGGAAGTGAAAATAGTCGACAAGATACGACATCGTGCTGAGGACGAATAACAGCCCCCAGATTTTAAGGTACAAACTAATTGGATGTTGCTGACTCTGAGCATGCGCCATCATCAGTGCTCCTCTTCAGAACCTGTTGCCTCTTGGACCTACCATAAATAGAAGAACGCAAAAATAAACACCCACACCAAGTCCACGAAGTGCCAGTAAAGCCCGGCTATCTCGACGATCTGATAGTTTCCGGAGCGCTCATAATCTCCCCGCAATACTTTCAGCGCCACAATGCTGAGGTAGATGACGCCGAGGGACACATGCAGTCCGTGGAAACCGGTAATCATGAAAAAGCTGGCACCAAATTGCGCCGCCCCCATGGGGTTCCCCCAGGGACGCACCCCTTCTGCGATGAGCTTGCTCCATTCAAATGCCTGCATGCCAACGAAGGCCGCACCCAAGGCTGCGGTCGCCAGCATCAGGGCAGTGGTTTTCGCGCGATCACGGCGATAGGCGAAATTGACTGCCATGGCCATGGTGCCGCTGCTACTGATCAGCACAAAGGTCATGATGGCAATCAGAATAAGTGGGATATCTTTACCGCCGATCGTCAATGCGAACACTTCACTGGGGTTCGGCCAGGGGGTGGTGATGGTCAGGCGTACAGACATGTAGCCGATTAAAAAACAGGTGAAAATAAAAGTATCGCTGAGCAGGAATATCCACATCATCGCCTTGCCCCAGGGGACCTGCTTGAAAGCCTCTCTATCCGAGGCCCAGTCGCTGGCGATGCCCTGCCATCCCGGTGCAGGCAGCGAGCTTGGTGGATTGGATGAACTGGACTCGCCTGGGGCTGGGGGGTGCGATGCCATGGCTTTTACCTCAGGCCGCAGAATCTGGCGATGGCTTCATAGGTTTCCGGTGTGCTGGTGAGCAGAGCGAATAGCACAAACCAAAGACCCAACAAGTAATGCCAATAGATGGCACAGAGCTCTACGCTGGCGCTGAGTTGCGGCAACGGCACACGATGCAGGAATTTAGCGACGGTTCTGCCCCAGGCTATCAGCCCGCCCAGCAGGTGGAGCCCATGCAGGCCGGTCAACAGGTAAAAGAAACTGTTGGCCGGATTGCTGGCGACAAAGTAGCCCCAGGCGACAAACTGCTGCCAGACCCAGACTTGTCCCGCCAGAAAGGCAATTGCAAATACGCCCCCCAATGCAAAACCAATGACAGTTGCGTCCAGTCGAGCCTGCCGGGCGGCCATACGCGACCATTGCAATGCGATGCAACTGAATACCAGAAAAGCCGTATTCAGCCATAGCTGCCATGGATTGGCCAACGGCGCCAAGGGCTCTGTCAGGGGTAGCCAGTCGGCCATTTGCGAGCGGGCGATAAAGGCGATCAGGAAGAGAAAAAATAACGAGCTCACCACGACCAGAAACAAGCGCAGGCCTATTCTCGCGGTCTGGCTTCTGTCGGCACCCGCGGCGGCCTGAATATCCTCAGGATCGCGATTCCAACTGCCGCCGGGGTCAGCGCCGTCGGCGTTTCTCAATAGCAGTCTGTTCATGTTTTAACGTCCGCTATTTTGGTGCCGGCACTGAGTTGCCGCAGGTGCTCCAACTCCTCGGCGGAGACCGTTTGCGGAACGAAATCCTGTTCTATCCCCGGCACACTGTAGTCATAGGCCCAGCGATGCACGACCGGCAGCTCCGCTCCCCAGTTACCGTGTATCGGCGGGGTGTTCGGCGTTTGCCATTCCAGACTGGCCGCGCCCCAGGGATTACTGCCTGCGGGCTTGCCTTTAAATACACTCCAGGCCAGGTTGAACAGGAACAGCAGTTGGGAAACGCCGACGATCAATGCGACCACCGTAATGAAGGCATTCAAATCTTGCGCCGACTGCGGGATGAACTCGAAGTTTTCATAGGCGTAGTAGCGGCGTGGCATGCCCTGGAAACCCAGGTAGTGCATGGGGAAGAAGATCGCGTAGGTGCCCAGAAAGGTAATCCAGAAATGCAGCTTGCCCAGGGTCTCGTTCGTCATGCGCCCGGTTACTTTCGGGAACCAGTGATAAATGCCGCCGAACACCACCAGGACCGGTGCGACACCCATGACCATATGAAAATGGGCTACGACAAAATAGGTGTCCGAGAGCGGAATATCCACGATCACATTGCCGAGAAACAACCCGGTCAGACCGCCGACCAGGAAGGTGACGATAAAGGCCAAGGCAAACAGCATCGGCACGGTCAGATGGATGTCGCCCTGCCACAGGGTCAGCACCCAGTTGTAGACTTTCAGGGCGGTCGGCACCGCGATGATCAAGGTGGTGATGGCGAAGAAAAAGCCAAAGTACGGGTTCATTCCGCTGACATACATATGGTGCGCCCACACCACAAAACTGAGTACGCCAATCGCAATAATGGCCCACACCATCATTCGGTAGCCGAAGATATTTTTACGCGCATGCGTGCTGATCAAGTCGGAGACCAGACCAAACGCGGGGAGAGCAACGATGTAGACTTCCGGGTGGCCGAAGAACCAGAACAGATGCTGGAATAATATCGGGCTGCCACCTTGGTGATCGAGCTGCTGGCCCAGCGAGATCATCGCCGGCATAAAGAAGCTGGTGCCCAACAGTTTGTCAAACAGCATCATGACCGCACTGACCAACAACGCCGGGAAGGCCAGCAAGGCCATGATCGAGGCCATGAAGATTCCCCATACGGAGAGCGGCATGCGAAACAATGTCATGCCGTGCGTGCGCGCCTGCAACACCGTGGTTACGTAGTTCAACCCGCCCATGGTGGTGGCGACAATAAAAATCGCCAGTGAGACGAGCATCAGTACGATGCCCCACTCGGTCCCCGGTGTCCCCTGAGTAATGGCCTGTGGCGGATAGAGCGTCCAACCCGCACCGGTGGTGCCGCCAGGGACAAAGAAACTGGAGAGCAACACCAGTACCGCCAGCAGGTAGAGCCAGTAACTGAGCATGTTGACATAGGGGAAGACCATGTCGCGGGCCCCCACCATCAACGGGATCAGATAGTTGCCGAAGCCACCCAGAAACAAGGCCGTCAGCAAATAAATGACCATGATCATGCCGTGCATGGTCATCGCCTGATAGTAGGTACTGGCGTCCATGAACTCCAAACTACCGGGGAAGCCTATCTGCATGCGCATCAAGCCGGACAGCACCACGGCTATAAGGCCCACGAATAGAGCCGTCAAGGAATATTGAACGGCTATGACCTTGTGGTCCTGACTCCAGATATATTTGGTCAGGAAACTTTTTGGCTCGTGCAGTACTTCTGTTTCGGCATGCTCCGCATAGGCCATCACGTCATCCTCCTGCTGAAGTTTCGGTGTATTTCTGGCTCCTTTACGGCTACTTCCCTGGCTCCGCCTTGCTCGCATCAGCGTCGGCATTCGCTTTGGATTTGATAAAAGCGATCAGTGCGTTCAACTCCTTATCGCTCGGAGCAAAGGCCGGCATGACGGCTGCATAGCCCTTGACGATTTTGGCACCGGGATTAAGAACCGACTCTTTTAAATAGCCCTCATCGACCTTTATCGTCGTACCGTCGGCAAGGGTTTGTGTCTCGCCATACAGGCCCTGCCAGCTGGGGCCGACGCCCTTGCTGCCATCGACACTGTGGCAGGCCAGACAGCCAAGCGACTCGGCCAGCCGCTGGCCCTGCGCCGCCAAGTCGTCACCTGGGCCCGACGCTTCGCTGGCAGGAGGTTCATCGTCTTGCCGCGCAGCACCCAGTGATTTGATCAGGGCGACGAGCGCACCCAGTTCATCTTCAGTGAGAGTATAGGCCACCATGACCGGCGGGTAACCCTGTACCAATCGGGCCTTCGGATCGCGGATCGACTCTTTCAGGTAGGCCTCATCGACCAGTACACTGGTGCCATCGGCAAGCTGTTCAGTGCGGCCGTACAGTCCCTTCCATCCCGGGCCGAGACTGGTGCTGCCATCCTGGCTATGGCAGGCACTGCAGCCGAGGTTTGCGACCAACAAGCGGCCTTTTTCCAGCACGCTGTCCCGACTGGGCTTGGCAGCTGTGGTTAATGTCTGCGCAAAAGTCGGTTGGCTGCTCAGCCATTGATCGAAGGCGTTCTGTTCTTCCACGATCATATGGCCGCGCATGTTGTAATGACCTACGCCACAATATTCAGCGCAAAGGACTTCATATTTCCCGGTTTTAGTCGGGGTAAACCAAAAGTGCGACACCATCCCTGGCACCATGTCCATCTTGCTGCGAATTTGCGGTACATAGAAATTGTGCAGCACATCTTTAGAACGCAGTAAAACTTTCACTGGCTGATCGAGCGGAAGGCGAATTTCATTGTTTTTTATAAGCACATCGTCCTGCCCGGCAGGATCCTTGGGATCAAGGCCGAGGGGATTGGCGGAATCAACAAACTTGATATCCGATCTGCCCAGCTTGCCGTCTTGGCCGGGAAAACGAAAGGCCCACTGCCACTGCTGGGCGACCACTTCAAGTTCATAAGCATTTTTCGGCACCCGGACGAAATCATTGTAAACAACCAGACCTGGCGCCAACATCGCGGCAATACCTACCGAGGTAACGATAATTAACCATAACTCCAGTTTTTTACTTTCTGGCTGGTAGTGCGCCCTGGCACCCTCCTTGTGACGATAACGAATCACGGCTACCGCCATGAATACCGTGATGGCGATGAAAAATATCCCGCTAATGATCAGGGTGATGAACAGGGTGGTGTCTATTGACCCCCAGTTGGAAGCTGCCGGGGTCGCATGCCAAGGCGCCAGGATGTGGAACAGCACTGATGCAACAACGATTAGAATCAAGATAATTGCTATTGCCATTTTCTCTTCATCCTATTCCTGTTACTCATTGGCTATCCAAAAGCATCACCACTAAGCAGCATCGTCAAATTAATATTAATCTGACGCCCAAACAGGGTAGACAAATACCCCCCACCCTGGCGACAAAGCCAGCAAGAAGTATAGTGCATGGACGAAACAAGCGCTTTTTGTGAAAAACCTGACGCCCGGATATTCCAATTCCAACATTTAGTTATTCGTTTAAAAGCTATTCGCTACATATAACTGTAGATATTCAGCATCACCTCTCCCGGGACTAAATGGGCCTGGCGACTTGTTTCCGATCAGTCAGAATGATTAGGGGAACTCTGAAAAAACTTTTCAAAGCCGGCTGCCTTCATCGCGAGCAGGCTCGCTCCCACAAGATCAAGATCAAAAGATCGCAGGTCACCGTCGAAACCAGGTTTTTGATCAACGGTCAGACGCCTGCTGAAGGCTACAAGTGGTTGAGTTACAAGGAGTTTCGGTTGAAAATCTGGGTCGATCAGGGCGCTACAAACATTTGCTTACAAAGCAGGAGCTCGTGAAAGACCGAGTTTGTAACTACAGGTGTTACGTTGCGGGGCTATTCGGGCCAAGAGATGCTCTGCTTTAATTATGCGCATCACATTACCCAGCCTTACCGCCTTCTGTGCTTACCTTGCGCTTTCTTGCCTATTTGCGGGCGCATGGTTTACCCACCCTCCTGCTACGCATTCCTCCTTTGCCCTGATGAATCCGGTAATGGCTGTGGCCGAACAAGTGGCCAAGCCCATTTATACCAGCCGTTTTGCCTCATCCGGGCTGGTGGACTTCGTGCATTCCTCGGCGGTAACAGCCTTGCCTGACGGCAGCCTGATGACGGTCTGGTTCGCCGGCTCCCGCGAAGGCGCAGCCGATGTGCAGGTGCGTTCCGCCCGTTTCGACGCGAAAACCGGCGAGTGGGGGGCTGAACAGGTATTGGCGACTCGGGATTCGACACAACGGGGCACTCAAAAATACATTCGCAAGCTGGGCAATCCGGTGGTTGCACTCGCGCCGGACAATCGCCTGTGGTTGTTCTACGTGTCCGTGTCCATGGGCGGCTGGGCCGGTAGTGCGGTCAATGTGATGGTTTCAGACGACTTTGGTGGACATTGGTCCGCTCCGCGCCAGCTGATCACTTCACCCTTTCTGAACATCAGCACCCTGGTCCGCTCGGCACCGGTGTTTCATGCCGACGGCTCCATCGGCTTACCGATCTACCACGAATTTCTGGGCAAGTTCGCCGAGTACCTCTACTTGAGCGCAGACGGTGATGTGATCGATAAATTCCGCATTAGCCGCGGCAATAATTCATTGCAGCCGACGGTAGTTCCGCTGGATGGACAGCGCGGCATCGCCTTGTTGCGCTATGCCGGCAACACCCACCACCGGGTGCTGGCGACCCGCACTGAAGATGCCGGACAAACCTGGAGTGAACCTTATCCGCTCGATCCATCGAATCCGAATTCCTCGTTGGCGGCCGTTGCGACTCCCGAACATGGGTTGCTGGTAGCGCTCAATGACCTGCAGGAGGGGCGCTTCAAGTTAAGTCTGTATGGTACCGACGCAAAAATGGACGATTGGCGCTCGTTGCGGGACCTGGACAAATCACCTGATTCACAGGGTGCTCCTTTTTCACCCGAGGCCTACAAGGAAATCATTGGCAATGAGTTTCGCGGTTCCAGTGGCGCGCTTCGCCAGCCGCTGGAGGCACAGTTCCTGAATAACCTCGACGACCGGGTATGTACTGATCAAGAGTGCAAGTTTGAATATGAATACCCGTACTTCATCCGAAGTCCCGACGGTATGTATCACTTGGTTTATTCCTGGAACAATACCTTCATCAAGCACGTCACCTTCAATGATGCGTGGCTGTCCGAGCGTCTCAAATGATTAACCTGTGGCAAGCCCATGTCAGCTTCGCAATGATCATCTTCCTGTTGCTGCCCTCTTTTGGCTTAAACAGGGCTGGGCGTATCGCGCTGTTGGTCGCATTGTTGGCAGCCAGCTTCATACCGCTGGACGGGTTGTCGTTGGCCGCTTACTTGCGCAGCCACATTGATGACCTTGCGGTCACGTCACTGGTGTTTATGGCGTGGGGCTGTTTACGTCGACTGGGTGTCTTGCCGCCTGCGCGGCAAGGTCAAACCAGCGTATTGATCCTCTTTGCCGCGATGGCCCTGGTGCTCTACCCGGCAACCCTGGGCTTGAGTTATCTGGACCCTTATCGGTTCGGCTACAGCCCGCGCCCAATGCTGATTTTCGTCGCACTGCTCACGTTAAGCCTGTTTTACCTGCGCAACGGTCTGGCAGTCGTGATGCTGGCCAGCGCGACCCTGGCCTTCGTCGCCGGGATAAAACCTTCGCAAAACTACTGGGATTACCTGGTTGATCCGCTACTGGGTCTGTATTGCTGCGCGGCACTGCTGATGCTTGCTACGCGCTGGACCTATGGTTCGCTGATCAAGCGGCGCGGCGCAGTGCGAAACGTATCCGGATCCATTTGAGATTCAACGGCATTTTTTTGACAGGGGAACATGGATGGGTTGGCTGCAATCGAGACGTTTGCATTATTGGTTAGGCGCAACAGCGATTATGTTTGCGCTGTTTGCGCTGCTGCGGGTGGTGTTCTTTTTCGGCTTTTCCGGTTTCGACGCCAGAGCCCTGATCGACGAAGATACCGTCCTGAAAACCTTGGGCATCGGCTTTCGTTTCGATCTGCGGCTGGCCATTATGATGATGCTGCCGTTGGCATTGCTGGCCTGGGTTCCTCGCTGGAATCTTGTCGGCAGCCGCCTGCTTCGCCGGATCGCCCGCGCGTATGTATTGGCATCCCTGAGCGTCCTGCTGCTGATCTACATCATCGATTTTGGCCATTACGCGTACCTGGGCGTGAGGATCAACGCCACCGTGCTGCGTTTCATCGAGGATGCGCAAATATCCCGTGATATGGTCTGGCAAACCTACCCGGTTATCTGGATTTCACTGGGTTGGCTGGCAACGGTCGCGCTGGTGACACTGGCGCTGGTGCGTCTGGAACACGTGACGCTGGACCGCCCCCGCAAGCCCATTCACCCGATCTCCGCGGCGTGGGGTGGCGCGGTGATGGTCGTGCTGGTGCTGCTGGGTGTTCTGGGCCGTGTCGAGAACATGAACCTTGAAAACCCTGTCCCGTTGCGTTGGAGCGATGCGTTCTTCTCGGGCAATGACAAGATCGCCGCGTTGGGCCTGAACCCGGTAATGTTCCTCTACGACACGGTCAAGGTCGGCCAGTCGCGCTATGACGAAGCGCAGGTGCGCGAACACTACGCGGTCATGGCCAAGTACCTGGGCGTCGACCAGCCCGATCCACAAACCCTCAATTTCGTCCGTAACCAGACGCCACAACCCTACAAGATACCGGGCTCCCGGCCACCGAACGTGATGTTCGTCATGCTTGAGTCGCTGGGTACCAGTGCCGTCGGGGCCTATGGCAACCCGATCAATCCGACGCCCAATCTCGATCGCTTGGCCACGCAGAGCTGGTTCTTCGAGCACTTCTATGTTCCGGTCACAGGGACCGCAAAAACCGTCTGGGCCAGCATTACCGGGGTCCCTGACGTTACGCGCCAGCAAACCGCGACGCGTAATCCGCTGATTACCAAGCAGCATTCACTGATCAATGCTTTCACCGATTACGAGAAGATCTACACCATCGGCGGCAACTCCGGCTGGGCCAATATGAATGCCTTGATTCGGCAAAGCATCGACGGAGTTCGTTTGTTA
Organism: Pseudomonas sp. LBUM1658; assembly: GCF_059716055.1. Taxonomy (NCBI): domain Bacteria; kingdom Pseudomonadati; phylum Pseudomonadota; class Gammaproteobacteria; order Pseudomonadales; family Pseudomonadaceae; genus Pseudomonas; species Pseudomonas sp. LBUM1658. The sequence goes on along the minus strand of NZ_CP166798.1, from coordinate 2,422,898 downwards.
GAGGAGCGGGACTGGAAATCCCCTGTGGTGGATGTCTGGGGGATTTCAGATCTGGATCTGTTCAAGGAAACCGACAAGGTCCTGCAAGCACTGCCCAAGGACAAACCGTTCTTTGCGTATGTACAGACTGCCGGTAACCATCGTCCCTTCACGATTCCCAAGAGCAATGATGGATTCGAGGTCAAGCACCCTACCCTGGCCGAAGTACAGGCCGCAGGATCGCGCAGTGTCGAGCAGTACAACGCAGTGCGCTTGCTGGACTTCAACATCGGACGCTTGATGGAAATCGCCAAAGCAGGTGGCTACTACGACAACACCATTTTCGTGCTGTTTGGCGACCATAACACCCGTATCGCCCAGATCCCTTTCCTGGCACCGGCTTATGAGCAACTGGGCCTGGAAAGCAATGCGGTGCCGATGATCATCCACGCGCCTGGCTTGCTCGGGACGCGTAACGTCAAGGAAGCGGTCGGCCTGGTGGACTTGCTGCCAACCGTGGCGGGCATGGCCGGCCTTGAGTTTCGCAACAGCGGCATGGGTCGTGATATTCAGCAGCCAGCGCCCGAGGGTGAACGCGTGGTGCCGTTGGTATTACGTGAAGGCACGTTCCCGTTAATTGCCGGCGTTACTCAACACTATATGGTGCAGATGGAGCACGACGGCAGCTTGCCGAGTCTCCACGACCTGGCCTCACTGACGCCGAAGGACGACGTGGCTCAGCAAAACCCTGAAGAGTTCAAACGCCTGATGGAGCTGACCCGCGCCATGCATGAAACCTCAAGGTTGATGTTGTACCAGAACGTGCGGCAGTGACTGCGAGTGCACACTGGCACTGAGCCAAAGGCTCTGCATCAGTTATTTATACTCAAATGACAGCTTAATAATATTTTACCGATACAAGGGTGATCCCTAGTCTTGACCCCAAGAGATGGCAGGCCACAACCGACCTGAATCCAACTTCGAAGGGTAGAGAGATGACCACTGAAAAAATAAAAATAGATACGCTGATTGTGGGCGCCGGTCAGGCTGGTGTGGCCATGAGTGAGCACTTGAGCAAACTCGGTGTGCCGCACCTCGTGCTGGAGCGCAATCGTATCGCCGAACGCTGGCGCACCGGCCGCTGGGATTCGTTGGTGGCCAATGGTCCGGCCTGGCACGACCGTTTTCCCGGTCTTGAATTCGACGATCTCAGCCCCGACGGCTTTGCCCCGAAAGAGCGGGTAGCCGATTATTTCGAGGCCTATGCCAGGAAATTCAATGCCCCCATCCGCACTGGCGTGGACGTGAAGAAGGTTGAACGCAATGTCGGTCGGCCGGGCTTCACGATTGAAACTTCCGAGGGCGTGATCGAGGCCAATCGCGTGGTGGCCGCCACCGGGCCTTTCCAACGTCCGGTTATCCCGCCAATCGCGCCGAAAGATGAGCAATTCGTACAGATTCACTCGGCCGAATACCGCAATCCAGCGCAACTGCCCGAAGGCGCGGTTCTGGTAGTCGGCGCCGGGTCGTCGGGGGTGCAGATCGCCGATGAATTGCAGCGTTCCGGCAGACAGGTTTACCTCTCGGTGGGCGCACACGATCGCCCTCCTCGCGCCTATCGCAACCGTGATTTTTGCTGGTGGCTGGGGGTGCTCGGCGAATGGGATCAGGCGGCCATGAAGCCCGGCCGGGAACACGTGACCATCGCCGTCAGCGGTGCCCATGGCGGCCGCACGGTGGACTTCCGCGGGCTTGCCCATCGCGGGATGACGCTGGTGGGTCTGACGCAATCGTTCAATGGCGCCGTGGCGACCTTCCAGCCGAATCTTGCCGACAACCTGGCACGCGGCGATGAGAACTATCTGGCGCTGCTCAATGCCGCCGACGCCTACATCGAGCGCAATGGTCTGGACCTGCCGGAAGAACCTGAAGCGCGCATTACCTTCCCGGATCCCGAGTGCGTGACCAATCCCATTCTGCAGTTCGATCTGGCCAAGGCCGGCGTGACTTCGATCATCTGGGCCACCGGTTTTGCCACGGATTACAGCTGGCTGAAGGTCGACGCCTTCGACGACAAGGGTAAGCCGCAGCATCAGCGCGGCGTGTCGAGCGAGCCTGGCGTGTATTTCCTGGGCCTGCCGTGGCAGTCGCGTCGCGGTTCGTCGTTCATCTGGGGCGTTTGGCACGACGCCAAGTATGTGGCTGACCACATCGCCATCCAGCGTTCGTACCTCGACTACCGGGATGCCCTGCAGCGCGAGGCTGACACCGTCCCGGTCGCCCGTAAAACCACTGTCAGCGCTTGATATCCGCGCCGGCGCCTAAGCAGCGCCGGGCCGAACTTTCTTTAGGAGCTTCAAATGTCCACGCCAACCCATACCCGTATTCGCATGTTCAACACCAAGGAAACCTACCCGAACCAGAGCCTGGACAACGACCTGTGCCAAGCCGTCCGGGCCGGCAACACCGTTTATGTTCGCGGCCAGGTCGGCACCGATTTCGAAGGCAACCTGGTGGGCCTGGGCGACCCGCGTGCGCAAACCGAGCAAGCCATGCGCAACGTCAAACAGTTGCTGGAAGAGGCCGGTAGCGACCTCAGCCATATCGTGAAAACCACCACCTACCTGATCGATCCGCGTTACCGCGAGCCGGTTTATCAGGAAGTTGGCAAGTGGCTTAAAGGGGTGTTTCCGATCTCGACCGGGCTGGTGGTTTCGGCATTGGGTCAGCCGCAGTGGTTGATGGAGATTGATGTGATTGCGGTGATTCCTGAGTAAGGAAGCAGACCGAGTCGCGATGGCGCCCGCACAGACGCCCCTTTCGCCAAGGCTAACCAAGGAGCCAACATATGACCTTCTCCATCACCGCACGTTGCCCCGAAACCGGTCAGCTCGGCATCGCGATCAGTTCCTCAAGCATCGCCGTCGGCGCCCGCTGCCCCTGGCTGCTTCCCGGTGTCGGTGCCGTCTCGACGCAAAACATCACCCTACCCTCCCTCGGCCCGGAAACCCTCGCGCTCATGGAACAAGGCCTCGCGCCGGCCGAGGCCCTGGACAAGGTCCTGACCCGCAACGGCTACAGCCAATATCGACAAATCACCGCGATCGACCACCTCGGCCGCACCGCGCACTTCAGCGGCTCGGAAACCCTGGGCAACCACAATGCCGTGTCGGGTGAACAATGCGTGGCCGCCGGCAACATGCTGGCGGATCGTTCGGTGATCGAGGCCATGGTCAGGGCGTTCGAGAACGGCGAGGGACAACTGACCGATCGCTTGCTCACGGCGATGAAAGCAGCTGTGGTGGCGGGAGGCGAAGCCGGGCCGGTGCATTCGGCGGCGGTGGTGGTGGTCGGCGAGCTGACCTGGCCGATCATCAACCTGCGGGTCGATTGGGCTGATGAGGATCCGATTGGCCGGTTGGAGCAGTTGTGGGACGCCTATCGCCCGCAGGTTCAGGACTACATCGACCGTGCCCTGGCCCCCGACAAATCTCCTGGCTACGGCGTCGCCGGAGACGACCGATGAGCAACAGCCTCGATTTGCTGAAAGCCTTGGTGGCGTTCGACACCACGAGCCGCGAATCCAACCTGCAGCTCATCGAGTTTGTCCGCGACTACCTCGCCAGTTTTGATGTGCCTTGCGAGCTGGTCTACAACGAGCAGCGCAGCAAGGCCAATCTGTTCGCGACCATCGGCCCGGCGGATCGGCCGGGCATCGTGCTGTCGGGCCACACCGATGTGGTGCCCGTCGACGGTCAGCCGTGGACCGTTGCGCCGTTCGAACTCACTGAGCGCAACGGCAAACTGTACGGTCGCGGCACGGCGGATATGAAAGGCTACATCGCCTGCGTCCTCGCCCTGGTTCCGTCGCTGGTGAAGGCAACGCTGAGGCTGCCGGTGCATATCGCGCTTTCGTACGATGAGGAAGTCGGCTGCCTTGGCGTGCGTTCGTTGCTCAAAGCGCTGGAGCAGCGCCCGGTCAAACCGATGCTCTGCATCATTGGCGAGCCGACCGAGCTCAAACCGGTACTTGGCCATAAAGGCAAACTGGCGATGCGCTGCGATATTCACGGTGAGGCCTGCCATTCCGCGTACGCCCCGCTCGGGGTCAACGCCATTGAATACGCCGCCGAACTGATTGGTGAACTGGGGCGAATTGGCCAGAGGTTGAAAGCGCCAGAGCATCACGACGCCCGTTTCGACCCGCCATTCAGCACGGTGCAAACCGGGGTCATCTCCGGTGGCAAGGCCTTGAACATCGTTCCTGCGGATTGCCGCTTCGACTTTGAAATCCGCGCCCTGCCCTCACACGACCCAAGCGTGGTTGCGCAAGAACTGAAAACCTACGCTGAGCAGCAGGTGCTACCCCGCATGCGCGCCGTGAGTGATCAGAGTGAGATCCGCTTCAGTGAATTGTCGGCCTATCCCGGTTTGGCAACCGATGCGCACAGCGAAGCCGCTGAGCTGATCGCCGCGTTTTCGAGTTCCCGGGAGTTTGGTACGGTGGCGTTCGGAACCGAGGGTGGGCTGTTTGACGCCGCAGGTATTCCCACGGTGGTATGCGGCCCCGGCAGCATGGATCAGGGCCACAAACCGGACGAGTTTGTCAGCCTGGAACAATTGAACGGCTGCGATGAAATGCTGCAACGGATGCTACTGTCGATTAGCAGCTGATGATTGGCCCGACGCTCAGGTATACAGTCGGGCCAGTTCTTCACGGCAATGATCCACGAACAGCTGCACCGGTTTGGTCAGTTGCGCCCTTCTCAGCCACGCCGCGGATAACCCGGAGCCGGTTACGGTTTCGGCCAGCGGTACACACACGACTTTCTGCCCGTCATAGGTGTATTCAGAAAACGGCTTGGTCACCAGGATCGAAAATCCAAAACCCCGCCCGACCATTCCCCGCACCATCTCGATCGAAGGCGAGCTGAACACAATGTGCGGCCTCAGCCCGCGCTCTTCAAAAATGCTCACGAAGTAGGTGCGACTCGGCACCACATCCAACAAAATCATCGGCTCCAGTACCAGATCATCCAGCGACACTTTCGCCTGCTGCGCAAAGCGATGGTCCGCAGGCAGCAAGGCATACGGCTGCTGCGGCGGCATCAGCGGAACCGTCTCAATCGTGCTGTCCAGGTCATGCTCGAACAGCATCGCCAGATCAATGCTACCGGCGGTCAGTGCCTGCACCAACTCCTGCTGCTCGCCATCGCGAATCCGGATCTCAACACCCGGCCAACGCTCTTTGAAACCGGCGATCAACCGCGGCAGGTACAACGGCGCCACGGTTTCAAAGCAGCCAATATCGATCTGCCCCGCCACCACATCGTTGTCCGCCAGCGCGTTCTGCTCAAACTCGTGAGCGACTCGCAGCAGCTCCAGTGCCTTTCGGTAAAACCGCGAACCGCTCGGTGTCAGCGAAACACCCTGGGCGTGATGCCGGATAAACAGCTGCACACCAAAGCTTTCTTCAAGGTGTTTGATCGCGGACGACACCGACGGCTGGGCGATATAGAGCTTGCGCGAGGCTTCCGCGACGCTGCCGCACTCGGCGGTGGTGACGAAATACCTGAGCTGTCGCAGGTTGTAAGCGGCCATGGGGACCTCCAGAAACAGAACATCAAGATCAAGGACGAATAGTCATGGCCATACACCGTCACCTACAGAGGACCAGAGGCGACCCGCGATCAACCCTGAACATACCGGACGCGCAAAAACCCCGGGCATATATTTTTTAAGGTTTGAAGCAACAAACTTACTAATTTATCTATCCCGACGCATTGCACATCATCGCTCCAACAAGAAAAGCGTCGTTCGCGTGGCGCTCACCGAAGTACGTCCACGTACTCATCCTTGCCTTGGAGTTCGCCATGGTCACCACAGCAACAACCTCCGCTCCGCTTATCGAAAAACACACGATTGGCTACGTGCCCCCCGAAGATCGCCACGGAAAGGTCAGGGACCTGTTCACCCTCTGGTTCGGCGGCAACATCGCGCCATTGCCCATCGTCACCGGCGCCCTGGGCGTGCAACTGTTTCAGCTGAACCTGGTATGGGGCATCGTCGCCATTCTGGTCGGGCACCTGGTCGGCGGCGTGCTGATGGCCTTGCACTCGGCCCAAGGCCCGCAGATGGGCATTCCGCAAATGATCCAGAGCCGCGCCCAGTTCGGTTCGCTCGGCGCACTGCTGGTGGTGCTGATCGCCGGCATCATGTACATCGGCTTCTTCGCCTCCAACATCGTCCTCGCCGGCAAGTCCCTGCACGGCGTGGTCGACAGCGTGCCGGTGCCGGTGGGCATCGTCATCGGCGCCCTCGGTTCGGGCATCATCGGCATCATCGGCTACCGCTTCATCCACGTGCTCAACCGCATCGGCACCTGGGTGCTGGGCATCGGCATCGTGCTGGGCTTCGGCTACATCCTCACCCACGTCCAGACCGCCGATTTCCTCACCCGCGGCAGCTTCAACATCTCCGGCTGGCTGGCCACCGTTTCCTTGGCGGCACTCTGGCAGATCGCCTTCGCACCCTACGTGTCCGACTACTCGCGTTACCTGCCAGAGGATGTGCCAGTCGCCGCAACGTTCTGGACCACCTACCTCGGCTCGGCGCTCGGCTCCAGCCTGTCGTTCATCTTCGGCGCCGTCGCGGTATTGGCAACACCCGTGGGCATGGACACCATGGACGCGGTAAAACTCGCCACCGGCTCCATCGGCCCATTGATGCTCGTGCTGTTCCTGCTCAGCGTCATCAGCCACAACGCCCTCAACCTGTACGGCGCCGTGCTGTCACTTATCACCCTGGTGCAGACCTTCGCCCATCGCTGGATCCCCACCGCCAAAAGCCGCGCGATACTCTCGGTCATCGTCCTCGCCGCTTGCTGCTTCGCTGCCGTCGGCGCCTCCGCCGACTTCATCGGCCACTTCGTCGACATGGTGCTGGTGTTACTGGTGGTACTGGTGCCGTGGACCGCGATCAACCTGATCGACTTCTACGCCATTCACAAAGGTCAGTACGACATCGACTCGATCTTCCAGGTCGATGGCGGGATCTATGGACGGTACAACCCGCAGGCGCTGTTGGCTTATGCGATCGGGATTGCGGTGCAGATTCCGTTCATGAACACGCCGCTGTATGTCGGGCCGATTTCCGAGCATATCAATGGAGCTGATTTGTCCTGGGTGGTGGGGTTGCTGGTGACTTCGCCGTTGTATTTCTGGTTGGCCAGCCGCGACAGCGCCTACAAGCGCCGGTTGACGACCGGGAAATTGGCCAACAGCATGAGTTGAAGCGCAATCCCTGCGGGGACGGGCTTGCTCGCGAAGAGGCCCTGACATTCAACATCAATGTTGATTGTCGCGCAAAGGACAAAGCCCCGATGATTCGGGGCTTTGTCGTTTCTGAGCAACCATTCCCAATCGGCGTAGGAGCTGCCGCAGGCTGCGATCTTTTGATCTTCAGCTCCTAAAATCTTGTAGGAAACCACCCACCGTGGCGAGGGAGCTTGCTCCCGCTGCACTGCGAATATTCAGGCATTCAGACGCGAGTGCGCTTGTTCACCTGCTAATTGTCGGAGCAGATTTCATTTCTTGTTCTCCGCAGCAAGGCGCATGGCCTGCAATTTGCGGAAATTCGGTCCCCACCGACCATCCATCTCGATACTGCTATCGGGATACGTGATGGTGGTGTAGCTGCCCTCTTTCTTCACTTTGGGCCCGGATGAATAGACCGCGAAGTCTAAATGCAGAACAGGTTCGAAATACACCTGCCGAGCCTGCAATGTAGTGGTCTAATGAAACCGGACACCCATTTAGGCGAGAATGCTCGCCAGATCGAGGTGTCAGATGACCAAACAACGCCGTTCCTTTTCTGCTGAATTCAAACGCGAGGCTGCCGACCTTGTGCTCAAGCAAGACTACAGCTACATCGAAGCCAGCCGTTCACTCGGCGTCGGCGAGTCGGCACTACGCCGCTGGGTCAGTCAGGTTCAGCAGGAGCGCAAAGGCGTTACCCCGCAGAGCAAAGCGCTGACACCGGAACAGCAGAAAATCCCGGAGCTGGAAGCCCGGATCGCCCGCCTTGAACGGGAAAAATCGATATTAAAAAAGGCTACCGCGCTCTTGATGTCGGAAGATCACGAGCGTACGCGCTGATCAATCAGCTGAGCGTCCATGAGCCGGTTGATTGGCTGTGCAAAGTGTTTGAAATCAACCGCTCAAGCTACTACGCCTACCGCCTCAAGCGCCGAACGCCTGATGTCGAACGGCTTCGGTTGCGCAGCCGGGTGAGCGAGTTGTTTTCACAAAGTCGCAGTGCTGCCGGCAGCCGTAGCCTTCTCTCGTTGATGCGTGACGATGGTGAGCAACTCGGTCGGTTCAAAGTGCGCAGCTTGATGCGTGAGCTTGACCTCGTCAGCAAACAGCCAGGTTCTCATGCCTATAAACGAGCAATGGTTGAACGGTTGGATATCCCGAACATCTTGAATCGGGAGTTCGATGTCCCGGCACCCAACCAGGTGTGGTGCGGCGACATCACCTACATTTGGGCCCAGGGGAAATGGCACTATCTGGCGGTCGTGCTGGATCTTTGCGCGCGCCGGGTGGTGGGCTGGGCATTGTCGGAAAAGCCGGACGCCGAGTTGGTTATCAAGGCACTGGATATGGCCTACGAGCAACGTGGAAGGCCTCAGGGCCTGCTGTTTCACTCGGATCAAGGGTCGCAGTATGCGAGTCGTTTATTTCGCCAGCGGCTGTGGCGTTATCGAATGCGCCAGAGCATGAGTCGCCGGGGAAATTGCTGGGACAACGCGCCGATGGAGCGGGTGTTCCGCAGCTTGAAAACCGAATGGATACCGACTCTGGGTTACAGAACTGCTCAAGAGGCCCAGCGCGATATCAGCCATTTCTTGATGCATCGGTACAACTGGATTCGACCCCATCAATTCAACGGTGGGCTGGCGCCAGCTCGGGCCGAAGAAAAACTTAACGTCGTGTCCGGGATTAGTTGACCACTACATAAGGATCCGGCGGCATGACTGACAAGCCGAAAAACCACCCCATAGAGGGAAGTCAACCATGGAAAAAAGCCAATCCGCAAATCGGACCGAAGCGACCTTAGGTTTCGCCGCAAAATTTGTTCTTAAGCTATTCGGCCTCACGCTTTTATTCAGCATAGTCCCGCTGCTATTCGTCAACCTACCGTTTGGCATGTTGCTTTCCAACTTCGGCATGCTCTACATACCCGCCATTCTCTTAACAAATATTCTGGCGGTATTCTTCTCTGGGGCCGTAGCAGCAAAGTTGATTTTTTCGTGGGGTGTGAATGGTTTTGCATTCAACATTACAAAAGAAAGCGTAGAGTAATTCTCTAACAACCCATTCAAATTATTAAGAAAAGGTCACCTTTTTTTCGGTCGAATCGCGGCGAACCCTCCCATGGAGTCAAATTGTGAAAATGATTTCTTCTGCCACAATTGCATTGACCGTGTTATTCGCGCTGGCAAGTTCAGTGTCTGCTGAAACATCCTCTCTTAATGCAGCTCGCACGCTCGTAGCCCAGGCACACATGGGCAGTAATCTCTCTGCCCTTGCACTGTCGGCAGCGCAGAGAACGACCACATACGCGATGATCGCTTCAAAGCTGGGAAGCACAGGTGCAAACAGTGCCGTGGCTGAGCAAATCAGCGCATTGCTTCCGCAGTATCAGCCTGACTGGGACGAGAACCTTGCGCAGGCTTATGGAAAGTCTTTCTCTGAAGAAGAGTTGTCATCCCTCGCATCTGAAGGTCGCGCATCGAAATACATGGGTAAAGTGAAAGCACAGCAATCCACTATTGGAGGAGAGATGCAGTCGAGTTCCGAATCCATCCTGATTGCTCTTATCACCGTAGCGCTAAAGGCGACCCTGGCCAAACACACTCCGTAATAGGCAGCCAACAGGTCCAGGACTTTCACAAAGCAGACTACGCTACTCCAAGCCGTACCCTGCTTTGCCTCGGACAACTCGCTCTTTCGCGCGTAGCGGCTTGCCGGTGCAGGGGGGCGCGACTTACACGCGTACTGCTGGAGACATCGTCATGATCCGCACCCTGTTGAGCGCTTTAATGCTGCTGGCGCTATGCCTCCCTGCACAGGCCGGAGTGACCCCATTCCCCGACTCCTTTCGTATCCAGAACATCCCTATAGAAAGCGTCACGCTCCATGTACGCGTCGGCGGCAAGGGGCCGGCGGTGGTTCTCCTGCATGGCTTCGGCGACACCGGCGACATGTGGGCGCCACTGGCCGCCGAGCTGGCCAGGGATCACACGGTCGTGGTGCCGGACCTTCGCGGCATGGGCTTGTCGTCGATCCCGGACAGCGGCTACGACAAAAAGACCCAGGCGGGCGACATCCGTGGGGTGTTGGCAGCGCTGGGTATCGAACACTCAGTGGTCATCGGTCACGACATCGGCACCATGGTCGCCTACGCTTACGCCGCGCGTTATCCGCAGCTGACCGATCGCCTGGTAGTGATGGATGCGCCCGTGCCAGGCATTACGCCCTGGAACGAAATTGTCCGTTCACCGATGCTTTGGCACTTCGATTTCGGCGGGCCGGATGCTGAACGTTTGGTCGCCGGGCGTGAGCGAATCTACCTGGACCGGTTCTGGAACGAGTTCGCGGGCGACCCCACGAAGGTGGATGAAGAAACCCGTCGGCATTACGCCACTCTCTATGCCCGCCCCGGCAACATGCGCGCAGCCTTTGCCCAGTTCCGCAGCATTCGCCAGGATGAGCTGGACAATAAAGCTTCAATGGCGACGCGGCTGACTATGCCGGTGCTGGCCATCGGTGGTGAAAAATCCTTCGGGGGCAATCAAGCGATCGTGATGCGCAACGCAGCGGACAAGGTCACGGAAGTGGTGGTTCCGGGGGCAGGACATTGGCTGATGGAAGAGGCGCCAACACAGACTATTCGAACGATTCGCGACTTCATCGCGCAATGACGTGTCGAGGTCTCAGAAGGATTTCTTGTGCTGCAATCATCCTCAGTTTCCCGAGACCAGCTTGAGTCCGATAACGCCTGCCAGAATGACAACAATACAGAGAATCCTCAGCGGCGTAGTGGAGTCGCCCAGCACCGCCATTCCCAGAATCGCGGTACCTGCCGCGCCGATACCGGTCCAGACCGCGTAGGCAGTCCCCACGGGCAGCGTACGAAGCGAGAGTGAAAGAAGAAAGACACTCGACAAGCCGGTGGCGGCCGCAAAGAGTCCAGGGGTCAATCGGGTGAAACCTTCAGACCCCTTCATGAAGAAGGCGAATGCGATTTCGAGAATGCCAGCGATGCCAAGTAGTGCCCATGCCATAGGTAATAGATCCGTTCGTTGACTCGCCGAGCGTTACCACCGGGCGAGGTTTGGTGAGAGCGCGAAGCACTCGCTTAAACGTTATTTCAAGCGTTGGCAGCAGCAGTGGGGATCGAGCGGAACGTAACGCCGAATCGGTTAAAGGCGTTCATCAACCCGATCGCATACGTTAGATCAGCGAGTTCTTTATCATTGAACTCGGCGACAGCGGCTGCATAGTCAGCTTCTGGAACGCCGGTTTCGGCGACGCGAGTTACGGTTTCAGCCCAAGCGAGCGCGATGCGTTCACGGGTACTGAATACTTCACCTGCATCACGCCACACGGATACCAGTACGAGCTTGTCGACAGTAACGCCGAGCTTGAGCAGATCGCGCGAGTGCATATCGATGCAATAGGCGCAGCCATTTATTTGCGAAACCCGCAGATACACAAGATCGATCAGTTCGTGTGAAAGGCCGCACTGTTGAAGATTGACGTACACCCCGCCGAAAGCCTTGTAGCCTTCAGGCGAAGCGTTGGCGTAGTCGATACGATTACTCATGATGAATCCTTCTATTTGCTGATTGGAGGACTCTATCGTGCTGCGTCTTGGCCTAGGCGAGAAGGTCCATGTTTAGTCTTTAGTTCCAGGCCATGATTAGTCCTTCCCGGAACAATCATGGACCACTTGTGATTGCCATTCATGGACCTTGGAGGTAGGTCATGAGGTTTGTAGCATGACTGCCTGGCTCGCCCTCAGGCGTGACCAACGGCATTCAGATACAACCTGGAAGTGAGTAGTCAATGAAAATTCTGCATATTAGTTGCAGCCCTCGCGGGCAAGCTTCCGAGAGCAACAGGCTTTCTCAAAGCATTATTGGATATTTGCTGAAGAGCGATCCAACGGCGGTCTTAATAAACAGGACAGTTGTGGGTGACGGCGCTCTGTCGCATGTTGATGAAAACTATGCGACATCCCAACAGTCGTCCGCCGACGTATCCCAAGAGGGCTCTATTTCCCGGTCCGAAGAGCTGATTCAGGAACTGAAAAGTTCAGATGTCCTGGTCATCGGAACACCCATGCATAACTTCACCGTCCCCTCCACGCTGAAGGTCTGGATCGATCACATCGCTCGAGTTCGCCGGACATTCAATGTGAGCGCGCAGGGAAAAACCGGCACGCTACGCGACCGTCCGGTCTTTGTCGCCGTGTCCTCGGGGGGAAGATTTTCCGGGGAGCGTGCACGTCAGCCCGACTTTCTTACCCCGTATCTCAGGGCCGTTCTGGGCATGATCGGGCTGCATGATCTAAATTTCTTCTCCATAGAAGGAACAGCCTTGGGCCCGGATGCGGTGGCTGAGGCCAGGACCCGGGCAGATCAAGCGCTTCAAGCGTATTTTTCTTCGTTTCGCCCTTGATCATGCAAGCACCCGACGATTTCAATGCCGTCATGCTGGATTTCCTGGATAAAAAATAATGGCGCAGTTCCCGCGGCTATGACAAATCACCTCAACAGCTTTTCACCACTTGATCCGACCTCCCGGGAGCCTATCTATCGGCAAATATACTGGCGGTTTCGCGGGGCGATTACCGACGGCGTGCTCACTCCGGGAGAGCGGATTCCGGCGGCCCGGGCACTGGCGAAGGAACTTGGACTGGCGCGAGGGACTATCGATACCGCGTATTCACTGCTGACCGCCGAGGGCTACATCCAGTCTCGCGGCCAGGCAGGCACGGTCGTGGCACCGGGGATCAATGTCAGGGCACCCTCTTGCGCCACGGAGCGAACCTTCAGTTCGGCCGAAGGCACCTCAATCCGGCATAAGGCGCCGGTCCTGCCCTTTCAAATGGCCCTGCCCGCGCTGGACGCCTTTCCAAGAAAAATCTGGTCGCAAATTGGCGCACGCTGCGTTCGCGCCACACGGGTTCCGGACATGGCCAATCCGTCTGTCTATGGGCTGGAATCGTTGCGCACCGCGATTGCCACCTATCTACAGGTCGCACGTGGAATTACCTGCACGCCCTCCCAGGTGTTCGTCACGTCGGGATACCGAAACACCCTGGCGTTGATTGCTTATGCACTCCTCAAACCTGGCGACCGGGTGCTCATTGAAGACCCTGGCTACGCCCCCACCCGACAGTTGCTGGAGCATCTTCAGATAGCGGTTGCGCCCGTTCCGGTCGACCAGGACGGCATGCTTGTCACCCAAGGTGTGAACAGCTCGAAGGGCGTGCGTGCGGCCGTCGTCACACCGGCCCATCAGAGCCCTCTGTGCGTGTCGCTGTCGCTGCCGCGACGCCTGGAGCTACTTGAATGGGCGACCCGGCAGCAAGCATGGATTATCGAAGACGACTACGACGGTGAGTACCGCTACATCAGCCGCCCGCTGCCCGCGCTCAAGAGCCTGGATCGCGATGGCCGGGTGCTCTATGCCGGCACCTTCAGCAAGGTGCTGTTTCCTGGAATCCGCCTCGCGTATCTGGTTGTACCGCAAGCGCAAGTCGAACGATTCGAACACGTCAGCCAGACATTCCTGGGAGGCTGCCCGGAACTCACCCAAGCCATAGTCGCCACTTTCCTGACAGAGGGCCATTTCGCTCGCCATATCCAGCGTATGCGAAAACTCTACGGCGAACGCCGGGAGGCGACCGCGAGGGGGCTCAAGAAAGCCCTGGGCGAGCGCATCCGCATTGATGCTCAACCGGGAGGCATGCACCTGATCCTGCGACTGACGGAACAACAGTCCGATCGTTCGCTGGTCGAGCGCCTGCTGCAAGCGGGTATTTACGCAGAAGCCCTGACAGACTGGAGTATCTGCGGCACGACCGACTCCGCGCTGTTGCTCGGGTTCGCCAACATCGACTCGCAGGAAACCGCCGAACAGCTTGGGAAGCGCATCCTGGAGTTGATGTGAAGGTATCGGCGCTGCTGACCATGATCGCCGCCCGATGATCATGGCCCATTCAAACACCCGATTCTTGGACCTTTTGCGCTAGTCCAACAGACCCCATGATCTCGGCACTCAACACTATCGACCGGAAATAATCCGATGCCCACTCCTGCCCCACTTCGTAGCATTGCTGTGTTCTCTGGCTCCAATTACGGCTTCAACCCCGAATATGTTGAAGGTGCCCAAGCCTTGGGTCGGGAAATCGCCAAGCGCGGCCTGCGACTTGTCTATGGCGGCACCAACAAGGGTTTGATGGGCGTCATGGCAGATACGGTGCTCGCCGAGGGAGGAGAAGTCATCGGCATCATTACTCGCCTCCTGTTCGACCTCGGGCATCTTCATGGCGGACTGACCCAGCATGAAGTGACGCAAGACATGCGCAGCCGAAAGACGCGCATGAGCGAATGGGCGGATGCATTCATTGCATTGCCGGGTGGCCTGGGGGCATTTGAAGAGCTGTTTGAAGTCGCGACCCTGACTCAACTGGGCGAACACCACAAAGGTGTTGCCTGTCTGAACATCGGCGATTTTTTCAATCCGGTTCGCAGCCTTCTCAACCATGCAGTGAAAGAAGGCTTCATGAAAGCCGAACACAGCGAGATGCTGATCTTCAACACTGATCCGTCTGCGCTGATCGATGCGCTTGGACAGTGGCAAGCCCCATCCGTAACGAAATGGATTGGCCCGCCGGGTTCTTGAACCTTGGTTTTGAGCCCTGTCGGGGTCAGCGACAGCAGACGCTGTATCACAGCGTTTAGCGCGCCGCCGGAATCTTCTTCACCGCATCAATCCAGTCAGGATCCAGTCGAGACTGCTCGGTATCGATGGCCAGCGCCTCCATGCGCGCCTTGTGCTGGTCGATCTCGCGCACCATCTGGCTGAGGGAGCTGGAGTTGCCATCCAGCTGGTGCATCTGCGTGATACCCAGATGATAAAAGCGCAGCAGTTTCATCGCCGCCGGATCATCGACCAGCGCGCCGGCAGTGACGTGATGCATGACATTGGTGATGCGCATCAGGCTACGCTTGAGTTGCCAGCCATAGACGGCCGCCGCCATCCACGGCTGCGCCCAGAATCTGACCCGCATCAGCACCACACCCAGCAGCAGCGCAGCAATCACGCCAGCCAGGTTCAACCGGAAATTATCGCCGCCGGGTTCGCCGAACAGCGTCACCGCCAGGGTCGATAGCACCATCGCCAGCAGCACAAAGCCCAGGGCAATGAACAGCGTGCTGCGTCGGGTCTGGCGTCGATAGGTTTCAGGATTCCACTGTTTGATCTCGAACATCACGCCTGCTGGACCCCTTTGTCGAGTTGATAATACGATTGCCGGGCATTATCCCCTGTAGGGAGGCACATAGACACGCTTAATGATTTGGCATAGTTTTCAAAGACCTTACCCTGGGTGCTGAAGTGCTCAGTCAAGGTTTTTTTGCCATGACACATGGCTTGCCAACGCCAAAGCCTGGAGCGTTACCGTAGGATGATCTGCGCAGAGCGAAGTAGCAGGCGCCATCAGGATCAGCTATAGAATGAGGGACAATGTGCGAATTGGGGAAAGTTCATATGCAACCCGCCAATCGAACGGCACCCTCCGGGTAACAGTGACCACCGGAACTCACCACGTTTTTGGTTTTCCCATCCTGTCGTCGAAAAAAATATCTCGCTACGCGCGATCGCGTTTGCTGCCCACTATCTTCATGTCACTGAGCTGCACTGGCTCAGTGGCATTGTTCACAGGGAATCTAGAATGCCCCAAAGACAAGTAATCAATGCATCGGTAAGCCCTAAAGGCAGCCTGGAAACGCTGTCCCAACGTGAAGTCCAACAACTGAGCGAAGCCGGCTCAGGCAGTATCTACAAGCTGTTTCGCCAGTGCGCCCTGGCCATCCTCAACACTGGCACCCACATCGACAACGCCAAGACTATTCTCGAGGCCTATGAGGACTTCGAGGTTCGCATCCACCAGCAGGATCGTGGAGTCCGCCTGGAACTGCTCAACGCGCCGGCGGATGCCTTCGTCGACGGCGAGATGATCGCCAGCACCCGGGAAATGCTGTTCAGCGCCCTGCGCGACATCGTCTATACCGAGAACGAACTGGACAGCCCGCGCATTGACCTGAGCAGCTCCCAGGGCATCACCGACTACGTCTTCCACCTGCTGCGCAACGCCCGCACCCTGCGTCCCGGTGTCGAGCCGAAAATGGTGGTGTGCTGGGGTGGGCACTCGATCAACACCGAGGAGTACAAGTACACCAAGAAGGTCGGTCACGAACTCGGCCTGCGCCGCCTGGATGTCTGCACCGGTTGTGGGCCTGGCGTGATGAAGGGGCCGATGAAAGGCGCCACCATCGCTCACGCCAAGCAGCGCATGACCGGCGGCCGTTACCTGGGTTTGACCGAACCGGGCATCATCGCCGCCGAGGCGCCGAATCCGATCGTCAACGAACTTGTCATCCTTCCGGATATAGAGAAGCGTCTTGAGGCATTCGTAAGAGTGGGTCACGGCATCATCATTTTCCCCGGTGGCGCCGGCACCGCCGAGGAGTTTCTTTACCTGCTCGGGATCCTGATGCATCCGGACAACCGCGATCTGCCCTTTCCCGTGATCCTGACGGGGCCAAAGAACGCGGCACCCTATCTCGAACAATTGCACGCTTTCGTAGGCGCAACCCTGGGGGAAGAAGCACAGAGTCACTACCAGGTCATCATCGACGATCCGGCTGAAGTAGCCCGGCAAATGACCGAAGGGCTCAAGGCAGTCAAACAGTTCCGCCGAGAGCGCAACGACGCCTTCCATTTCAACTGGCTGTTGAAGATCGAGGAAGGCTTCCAGCGCCCGTTCGACCCGACCCACGCCAACATGGCCAACCTTGCGCTCAAACGCGACCTGCCGCCTCACGAACTGGCCGCCAACCTGCGGCGGGCCTTTTCCGGGATCGTTGCCGGCAATGTGAAAGACAAAGGCATTCGTCTTATCGAGCAGCATGGCCCCTACAAGATCCATGGCGATGCGGCCGTCCTGCAGCCTCTGGACCACTTGCTGCAGGCCTTCGTGCGACAGCACCGGATGAAGCTGCCGGGTGGCGCGGCGTATGTGCCTTGCTATCGGGTGGTTACCTGAGAAACGTCAACTTCAAGATCAACCCCTCGCCCTAGCCCTCTCCCCAAGGGGGCATGGATATCTACACCTCTTTCAAGGGCTGCCGAATACTGTGGCGAGGGAGCATGCTCCCGTGCCACAAGTTCGGTGCGTACTGCGACGAGATGTGTAAATACCTCTGCCCCCTGGGGAGAAAACACATCCCGTGAATCTGACCTTTCCTCGACCAACCAGCCAGACATCCGGCACTACGCAGACAAGCCCCCGCTACTACACTGAAATTGCCCTGCACAAGAAGTGCTCAGGAGCTTATCGCCGTTCGCAATGGACCTGTGAGGGTTTGCATTCACAGTGACATCGGACAGGACGACGCTATGGCGTCCCACTGGTCCCGGACCGGCATCGGCTTCGGGAACTCGCGCAGCAGACGGTTTCCCGGCATTGCGTCTGCGCTGTCGCCCTGATCATCTATCCAGCCACCGCCGAGCAGGTTGTCAGTTGATCAAACAACTCCAGTGGACTGTGGCGCTCTGCAGGAGGACAGGCAAATGGACGAGGCCAAACTTAATGATTTCATGGGCAAACTAGTATCCGATATGGGCGGAGCGGCGATGCTCGCCAACATGATTCTCGGCGAAGAACTCGGACTGTACCGGGCCATGGCCGACAGCCAACCCATCACCCCCGAAACGCTCGCCGACCGGACCGGTTGCAACGCACGGCTGCTCCGTGAGTGGCTCAGCGCCCATGCGGCTTCGGGTTACATGGAGCACAAAGACGGGCAGTTCCGGCTGCCCGAGGAGCAAGCCCTGGCATTGGCGATCGAGGATTCTCCAGTCTATGTAGCGGGCGGCGCCTCGGTGGTCGCGGCGTTGTTCCATGACAAGGACAAACTGGTCACCGCCATGCGCGGCAATGGCGCCCTTTCCTGGGGTGATCACCATCCGTGCATGTTCAACGGTACGGAACGCTTCTTCCGGCCTGGCTATCGGGCGCACCTGATTGCCGAGTGGTTGCCGGCCCTGGACGGAGTGGTCGAGAAGCTCAAGGCCGGAGCCAAGGTGGCAGACATCGGCTGCGGACACGGCGCATCGACAGTGATCATGGCCCAGGCTTTCCCGGCATCACGTTTCGTTGGCATCGACTTCCACGCACCCTCCATCAGCACCGCCAAGCAACGCGCGCAAGAAGGTGGCGTGGCGGATCGCACCAGTTTCATTCAGGGCACCGCCAAGGACTACCCTGACAACGATTACGATCTGATCTGCTATTTCGATTGCCTGCACGACATGGGCGACCCGGTCGGCGCCGCCCGGCATGCGTCGAGAGCACTCAAACCGGACGGTTCGGTGCTGCTGGTGGAACCTTTCGCCAACGATACCCTCGATGAAAACATGACCCCGGTGGGGCGTTTGTTCTACGCCGCGTCGACCTTCATCTGCACGCCGAACTCGCTGTCCCAGGAAGTCGGCCTTGGATTGGGTGCGCAAGCCGGAGAGGCGCGCTTGCGCGAGGTATTCACCGAGGCCGGGTTCAAGCATTTCCGCCGGGCCACGGAAACCCCGTTCAACCTGATCCTCGAGGCGCGCAAGTAACCTATAGTTCCACATCTTTGGCATGGCGCCGATGCCGGGCAGCGCCATGCCAGGATGCCCCTACCGGGCCAGGCTCAAAAGGGTATGGTCAATTTCATCCAGTAGGCATCGCCTTCGGCACGATTTCGCACTGCGGTTTCCTGTTCCCATTTCGCCGTCAGGAACCAGCCTTTGTCGCTGGTGTACTTCACCGATGGACCAATGGCAAACGCGCGTCCCTTATTGTCTTCGATCCGTTCGCCGTTCTGTCGGTCATCGGTGGTCTGGCGATAGGCGTAGCCTCCCACGCCGACCACCCAACCGTTACCCAGGCCCCAGCCCAGCGCATAGTCCACGTGCAATTCCTGGCCGGAACGGTAATCGGTGGCGGGGTTTTCCAGATTGAAGTCGTACATGATTTTTGCGTCGATATTCAAACCCGCGGGGTCGATGTACGACAGCGCGAAGACCGGTTCGATGCCCCAGTAGTTGCGACCGATATTGGCCAGGTCATGGCGATCGTAATCGCCGCTGGGTGCCAGAAAATCGAGGGCGACGATGGTGTGCAATTTTTCACTCAGGTGATACCCCAGCGCCGGCCCGAAGATGATATCGCCCAAGCCCTGCTTGCTTTGCGACTGATCATTGACCTCGACCTTGAGGTCGACCAGCGGGACGATGGCATGGAAGGCCAGGCTGCCGCCCAACACCTGCTGTTCGGTCACCCAGATCAACCGGGGGGCGATCGAGTTGGCCCGGACCCGGAAATCCACCGGCAATTTTTTTCCGTCATTGCCACGCAGTGAATCCGCTTCGTAGTGGCCGATATAAAATTGCGCATAGAACCCTGGCGGTGGCATCGCTCCGGACAGGTAGTTTTCCGCGCCCATCGGGTAGGTCGAACCGCCGCCTTCGGTAGCCTGGGCGTTGCCCGCAAGCCCCGCCGAAAGACTCAGACCGGCACAGTACAGAAGCCTGCGGGCATTGATCGCTGATTCTTGCTTCATCGTTGATGACCTTTATTGTTTTTATGATCGGACAAGGCGTTGCCGCCCGGGTGGTAAGAAGGGCAACGCCAAAGCAGTAAACTCAGATACGTTTGAAGAGTGCCGAACGGGTGTGCTGCGTAGCGCCATCTGCTGCGCTGTAAAAGCGCTCCATGAAAATGTCGCGTTCGAACAGACGCCCTTGCATCAAGCAGCTGATCGCCGCATCGATCATCGGTGGCGGGCCGCACAGGTAGGCTTTGTTGGAACTGAAGCGACCGTCGAAGTGCGCCTTTGCCGCTTCGTGCACGTAGCCGTTGAAGCCGCCCCAGTCGAGATCACCCTCAGCCTGACTGAGGGCCGGAACATAGATGAAGTTCGGGTGACGCTGCGCCAAGTCCTCGAACAGCTCGTGGTTATAGAGCTCGGCCCGATTACGCGCCCCCTGAAACAGCACGATGCGTCTTGTGTCCTTGGCTTCGAGCAGATCGAGGATCATTGACTGCGGACTGGACAGGCCCGAACCACCGGCGATGAAAATCAGATCGCCGGGCTGAGAGGTGCGCACGAAGAACTGCCCATAGGGACCGGACACCTCGACCGCATCACCGACTTTCAAATATTTATGGATATTCCCGGTGGCCTTGCCGCCGTCCACCAGCCGCACATGCAGCTCGACTTCATCGGCACGGCTCGGCGGATTGGCCAGGGAGAACGCCCGAGTGCCCTCGATGCCCGGCAGTTGCAGGTTGATGTACTGCCCGGACTGGAACGCCATCGGCCGATCCAGTTTCAGGTGCAGGCCCTTGATGGTCGGCGACAGATCGACCAGTGCCGTCACCAGCGCACGATAATCCTCGACCGGGTGACCGGCGAAATCCGGGTCGACGTCGATGTCGGCCTCGATCACCATGTCGCTTTGCGGTATCGCGCAACAGGCGAGGATCTTGCCCTCGTCACGTTCCATGTCCATCAGCGCGAAGGACGAAGCGGCGCCAAGGTCCGCATCGCCTTCCAGAACCTGGACCTTGCAGGTGGCGCAGGTGCCATGACCGCAGGCGAACGGCAGCCAGACACCCTGGCGCAGGGCGGCCTGTAGAATGGTCTGGCCCTCCTCCACCTCTATCTGCTCGCCCGTGGGTTCGATGGTGACTTGATAGCTCATGATCGTTTCCTCAGTTGAACGTGCCGGCGATGCCGTTCAAGCCCGGGGTCGCCAGATGCAACAGGCTCTTATGGCCGATACCGTTTTCAATCAGGCTGGCCGCGCCATTCGGGGGTAAAGGCCTGATCGTCCAGGCGCCACAGGGCTTGGCCAAAGTCCACCAGGGGCGCATCCGGATGCTGGGAAATCGACGGTTTGACCACCTGTTCGATGAAGTCTGCAAAGCTCATCTCAGGCGGCAGCGGGAAGGTGAATGGCGCGCAGAACATCAGGTGTTTTTCCCAGCACAGGTACACCAGTTGCAGGCCGTGGAAATTTTCCTGGCGATCCAGGGCGTGGGCCTCATAGGGGCCGATGGCAGTCACGGGCATGATCTTGTCCTTTCTTGTTATGACGCATTGTTCGTGTGGTGCTGGCGCACGCCTGAGCGCACGCCAGGATCTGGACGGCTCGATTCAACCGGTCTTGAGCAAATCGGGGTCGGTCGGTGTCGCCGGCGTGCTGTGCTTGTCGTTCGGATGCCAGTCCTGCCAGCGGCGATGTTCTGCCGAGCCCAGGTACTCGAAGTTGTCTTCGCCGGGATTGATGTTGTAGTAGTCGCGGACCACCGACTCGACATCGCCACCACCGCAGTTACCCTGCAGAATCTGATGCACCGGCAGCCAGGCCTGGATGTACTTCCCAGGCTCGAATTTGAAAATGTCGCAGCAGCCATCGGAGCAGAAGTGATAACGATCGCCGGCGTGCTCAACGCTGCGGTGACTGAGGGTGGTCGGGTCATCCGGTTCGCTGAAACCCAGCGGGATCTGGCAGATCTGGCAGAGCATCGGCAGAGTCGGGTTGTAGAACCGCTCGCCCTTCTCTTGCAACGCACGCCAGTGTTCGAAGCGTGGGCGATAGATCTCGTCGAAGGTGTCCGGGTATTTTTCCGAAAGCCAGTCCAGTTCTTCGTCGGTGGGCATCCAGGTATGGAAGTTGGTCGCCTGGCTGTACTGGTAGAAAATCGACCAGGCCTGATGGGTGATGTGTTCTTTGCCGATGTTCGCCTCTTCGACGTATTTCGGCGGACGGATGCCGTAGCGCTCCAGATCCTTGAACAGCGCACCACCGGCCTCTTCGAAATACACGCCCCAGGCTTCGGACCAGGACATGACTTTGTTCGGCAGCATGTAATCCATCATCATCCCGACCAGGGTCAGCAGGCGGTAGCCGCGCCAGAACCACTTGTCGATCCAGCGCTGGATGATCGGCACGTTGTCTTCGTGCTGCTCGAGGAGGAACTTGATCACCTCCAGGCCCAGGGTCATGTGCCGTGCTTCGTCCGATTGCGCGGAGAAACCAAAGGTCACCGTGGCCATGTCGCCATTGAACGCCGCGCCGGACATGAACGGTACGAACAACAGGTTGGTCAGCACATATTCGAAGGAGAACGAAATCGCCGTGAGAAACTCGAACGGACCGGCGGTGCGCGCGTCTTCGAAGAACGATTTCGGCACCGAGAGAAACCACACCCGGTCATGCATGTGAGCGAAATCATGCAGGCCGTTGAAGTGCTTGTTGTAGTGACTCATCGCGTGAATCTGGGTCTGCACATGACGCAATTCGTCGATGGCCTGCATCTGGCAAGCGACCCGTGCACCGGCGCCGCTGAACTGTCGGCCGACCCGGGCGAACCCTTGGTACGCCTGATATTCCAGCGGCGTGACGCCGGACAGAAACAGCTTCAGGGCGTTGACATATCGCGCGTCGGACAAGGTGGTGTGGCCGTTGTTCTGCGAGAACGCGTCGAAGATCGCGTAGAGCTTCTTCTCTTTTTCGGCCTGGTACTTCCAGTAGGTGTCCATGGTCAGGCGGAAGGGGTCTTCCCACTTGTCCCAATCGGTAATCTTGATCCCCTCGAAACGCTCGTGAGGAAAAATGTCTTCGTGGCTCTGGTAGCTCGGCTCCCAGTCCAGATCACGGGTCATGCAACGATATTTCTCTTTGGCATTCAGGCGTTTTTTCGCGGCCATGATGAGTCTCCCGGCTCTTGTATTTGTCTAGAGGAAAAGCTGATCAGTTGTTCCAGTGCAGGGAAAAGCTGTCGTCCTCTTCCTCGACGTTGCCGCCCAGGGTGATGACGTACATCAGCATTTCCTGGATGTCCCAGGGATTGCCGGTGATGCCCTCCACCGTTTCGCGGCGGATATCCAGACGGCCTTCGGCTTCGATGCGGATCATCGATGGCTGGTGCTGGACCTTGGCACCCGGGTTGTCCTGAACGATGGCGTCGACGATGAAACGCGAGTAGTCGGTGTCCTGCAGGTTGATGTACACGCGCGATTTCATGGGGCTACTCCGGTCAGGCCGATCTTCTTCAAGCGGGCGGCGAATTCGCTGCAGACCTCATCCAGCGCGGTATCGCCCGGGACCATGGCCGCCAGCGGTCGCAAGGCTTGCACTGCGCGCTGGCTCCAGTAATCGATCCAACCCTCGACGCGGGTCTTGTTCTCCGGGCTTTCATTGATCACGGTCTTGACCAGGGCATCGACCCAGCGCTGGCTTTCGGCGAACCACAGGCGCATGAACTCGGTGAGCATGCCCACCTGCCCCGCCCCGTTGGCACTGAGTTGCTCGTCGAATTTGTGGAACAGCAGCGGATACACCAGGCCATCGCTGATCAGGTTCTGGGCCAGGGTGAGTTCGAACCAGTCGCGCACCACCAGAGTGTCTTCCACGTAACGGCGCAGCCCTTGCCAGGCTGGGTCGTTCAGCCACTGCTGCTTAGCCTTGGCCAGCAGCAGGACGTCGCCGTCATCGAGCATCAGGCCAATGCGCGAGAGGTATTGGGCGATGCCCAGACGATCCATGGCGTGGAACATGTGCATCTGGGTCAGGCTGGTGCCGAAGCCATCGGCGGCGATGTTGCTGTTGTTCATGTTCGCGCCCAGTTCCGCATGGCGCAGCGGCAGCAACAGCGAACTGATTTGTTCGAGGCTCTGGGCGTCGAGGCCGGCGAGCATGTTGCGCTTCTCGCAGAAGGCGTAATCGTGTTCGGCGTTTTCCTGCATTTTTGCCCGGGCCTGGACATAGGCACCGTAGTAATACTGGCGAGGGTCGGTGACCGCACCCCAGTCGGCCATGACCACGCTGGTGCGGGTCTGGTCGTTGAGCAATTTGTCCGGCTGCCACAGGGGGCGGTAATGAAAATTGGTCGCCGACTCGAGGTCGAAACTGGCCTCTTGATAACGAGTGGCGACTTTGTCACCGAAGCGGCGACGGGTATGACTGAAGGTATTGCGCAGGGTCTCTACCGTCGTCGTCTTGATTTCTACACTCATGGCTTTTGGGTCCTGTCATTGTTGTTGTAGTCAGGCAATACACAGAGGCTCAGTTGCTCGAATCCTCGTTGCCGGGATCTGCGGCAGACTCGCCGTAACGCCACTTCTGCATGTCCGCATCGATCGCCTCGGACATCTGCGCATCCATGTGCTGCACCCGGTTGGTCACGCAGAACTGCTCGAAGGCCGGACGCGGCATGACCAACTCGACGTACAGGTCCGGTGTGCCAATGGCGAAGTCGAATTCGACGAAGGTGTCCTCCAGCGAACTGCGCACCCGGACGTAACGTGGCAAACGATCAAAGGGGTTGGTTTGGCACTTCATGTCCTGCTCCTCGGTCGGGCTGAACAGAGCAGAGCAATGCCTGTGCCAAGGCTTTTAGAATGGATTTTTTTAGTATTTAACTGTTTGATTTAAAACAGATAAATAGGATCTTAGAGGGATGAACAGACTGCGGGAGAGAGGGAGATTCAGACTTGAAGCCCTGAGGGATTTGATCATTTGATCAATTGAAAAAAGTCTTTTGAGCAAATGGATCAAAGGCGCCAACAATTGACTTTCTCGGCAAATTCAGGCCGTTTAATAAATAGCGTGATGAGATCGTTTTGAGCCTGAGCAACGATCAAGGCCTGTCCTGTCCAAGGTGCTATCGACACCACAGCGCCAGGCCCCTGCAAGAAAAGTCCCTACTACAAAAAAAACCGGGGTTAGCGTGCATGAGCATGAAATACAGAGCTTCGGAGCATTCTCCGTTACTCAAGGACTTGGCCGATCGCATTCGCTTTCTCGGCAGCGAAGGCAAGATCTGGCTCGACGAACAACGCATGTTGTTGATGCAGGTGTCAGCCATGGCGTCCTGTCGTCGCGAGCTGATCGAAATGGTCGGCGAGGAGCGCGCCAAAGGATTCTTCCTGCGCCTGGGTTATCAGTCAGGCCTGAAGGACGCCGAACTTGCGCGCAAACTTCGCCCCAATGGCAGCGACATCGAGATGTTCCTCACCGGCCCGCAATTGCATTCGCTCAAGGGCATGGTCAACGTTCGGCCGCTGAAGATGGACATCGATCTGGAGACCGGCCACTTCTACGCCGACATCGAATGGCTCGATTCCTTTGAGGTCGAAAACCACCAGAGCGAGCACCTGGAGTCAAAACAACCGGTGTGCTGGATGCTGTTGGGTTATGCGATCAGCTACACCTCGTTTTTCGTCGGCCGGCAGATTATCTACAAGGAAGTCAGTTGCCGTGGCTGTGGCGATACCCAGTGCCGGATCATTGGCAAGCCGGCCGAGGAATGGGACGATGCAGAAGCGTTCATGCGCTACTTCCAGAGCGACCCGATCATCGAGGAACTGCGCACCTTGCAGATCCAGGTCGAGAGCCTGGGCGAGCGCCTCGACCTGCGCGCCGGACAGTTCTATGGCATCGGCCAGTCAGCGGTGTATCGCAAGACCTGTGCGCTGATCGACAAGGCCGCTCCCGGCAAGACCTCCGTGTTGTTGACCGGCGAGACCGGCGTCGGCAAGGAAATCATCGCCCGCAGCGTGCACCTGCGCAGCGAACGGGCCGACGGTCCGTTCATTGCGCTGAACTGCGCGGCCATCCCCCCGGACCTGATCGAGTCCGAGCTGTTCGGCGTCGAAAAAGGTGCCTACACCGGCGCCAATCAATCGCGAATGGGCCGTTTTGAACGAGCCCATGGCGGGACGCTGTTTCTCGACGAAATCGTCGAACTGACGCCCCGCGCCCAGGCCAGTCTGTTACGCGTTTTGCAGGAGGGTGAACTGGAGCGCGTGGGGGACAGCCAGATCCGCCGCGTCGATGTTCGCGTCATCGCCGCGACCCATGAGGACCTTGCCCAGGCGGTCAAGTCCGGTCGGTTCCGCGCCGATCTTTTTTACCGGCTGAATGTCTACCCGGTCAAAGTCCCGGCCTTGCGTGAGCGCCGCGAGGACATCCCGCGGCTCATCGAGCACTTCCTCGACAAACTCCGCGCCACCTATCCGAAGAAAATCCTCGGACTCTCCGATCGTGCGCTCGAAGCCTGCATGCGCTATGACTGGCCGGGGAACATCCGCGAGCTGGAAAACCTCATCGAGCGCGGCGTGATCATCACCGATAACAACCAGAGCATTTCAGTCGAAGCGCTGTTTCCGCACCTTTCGGACGAAGCACAAAGCATCGGACTGACCAGCGAGGGCAACCTGGTCAGCCAGGAAATAGACGCCGCCAGTGACTGGGTCGAGCAACTGATCGATCTGGGCCTGAGTCTGGAAACGGTGGAGCAGGCCCTGATGCAAGGTGCGTTGAAACGCACCGGACAAAACGTTTCGCAAGCCGCCCGGTTACTCGGCATGACCCGCCCTGCCCTGGCTTATCGGCTGAAGAAGGACCCGGATGAAAGCGAACTGGAACCCGGCCCGGTGACAAAATGACCGACGGATTGGAACGCCCGTCCGGATAGCACTTGGCGTACCGGGAAAAATCCGCCCGATGACGTTTTTTGAGCGTGTGAGTGCCGCTTTGGTCCTTGCCCTGCCGGCTTATCTCTAGGATTCTGTATAGGTCCATCAGGGCGGTTCGCGACCGCCCCGAGCACCGCACTGGAGAGGCCCGCATGAAAACCGTAGCCGAACTACTGAAGTTGAAGGTCAAGCACAACCAGCAAGTCCACACCATCCCCCCGCATCACACGGTGCTGGAAGCGCTGATGGTCATGGCCGAGAAAAACGTCGGTGCCCTGCCGGTGGTGGAAGAGGGCCTGGTGGTCGGCATGATCAGCGAGCGCGACTATGCCCGCAAGCTGGTCCTGCATGGACTGTCTTCGGTTCGTACGCCGGTCAGTACCATCATGAGCGCCCCCGTCATCACGGTGGATTCCCACCAGACGGTCGAGAGCTGCATGGGCATCATGACCGACAGCCACCTGCGTCACCTGCCGGTGGTGGAAAACGGCCAACTGCTCGGCTTGCTGTCCATCGGCGACCTGGTCAAGGAAGCCATCGCCGAACAGGCCGACCTGATCCGACAGCTGGAACAGTACATTCGCGGGGAATAGGTCGAGCGAAAATGCTTCGACTCCGGTATTGGCAGCGGTGCTCGACATGACTGATGGATTCGACTGCGAGCCTCTCGAAAAACTTTACCACTGGCTGGCGGAACAGCCCTTCCTGATCCTCACCGGCGCAGGTATCAGCACGCCTTCGGGAATCCCGGACTACCGCGACACCGAGGGCGTACGTCGCGGCAAGCCACCGATGATGTATCAGGAGTTCCTCAGCACCCCCGCGGCGCGTCGGCGTTATTGGGCGCGGGCGATGCTCGGCTGGCCGCGGATCCGCCAGGCTCGGCCGAACGCCGCTCATCAGGCACTGGCCAGGTTGCAGTCGCGGCAACGGATCGCCGGGCTGATCACGCAGAACGTCGACGCCTTGCATGATCAGGCTGGCAGTCAGGGTGTGATCGAACTGCACGGCAGTCTGGATAGAGTGGTGTGCCTGGATTGCGCGCAGCGTACTGATCGTCATGCCATTCAGATCCTCATGGAAACACAGAACCCTTATCTGGCCGGTGTCGACGCCATTCAGGCGCCTGACGGCGATACCCTGCTCGACCCGGCTTTCGAAGCGCGCTTCCAGGTCCCCCGCTGCCCCCACTGCGACGGCGAACGGTTGAAGCCGGACGTGGTGTTCTTTGGCGAGAACGTCGCTCAGGCGACTGCCGCCAGGGCCAGGGAGTGTGTCGAACAGGCCGCCGGGTTGCTGGTAGTGGGGTCATCGCTGATGGCTTATTCGGCGTTTCGTCTGTGCCGGGCGATCGCCGAGCAACACAAGCCGCTGATCGCCATCAACCTGGGCAAGACCCGCGCCGACGATCTGCTGGACCTGAAAATCGAAGCGTCCTGCGAACAGCTGTTGCCGCTGATCGCTGATCGCCTGGCGTGACCCGTCTTAAACCAGACCGGAAAAGCGTTCCCCCAGCCGTTCATCCTGCAAGATGTCAAACAGCGCCTGGGCCGCCGCCGACAACTCATGCCCCGGTTTGGTCAGCACGCCGATGGCTCTGGTCAGCGGGTCGCGCAGGGTGATGCAGCGCGCGCCCAGCTCGTGCATCTGCCCGGCACACAAGGCTGGCACCGCGCTCACACCCAGTCCGCTGGCAACCATCCGCCCGACCGTCGCCAACTGGTGGCTCTCCAGCTCCACCGGCAGTTTCATATTGCGCGCCTGCAAATGCTCCTCAAGCATGACCCGTACCGTCGAGGGCCGTTGCAAAGTAATGAACGGCAGCTTCAACAAGGATTGCCAGTCGGTTTCACCGCAGTCGGCCAGCGGCGAATGACTGGGCACTACGGCCACGAAGCGGTCGATATACAAGGGCGTGAATTCCAGCGAGGAACTCTGCTGCGGCTCGAAAGCCACCCCCAACTCCACCTGCCGGTCGCGGACCATTTCCAGCACCTGCTCGTTGATCACGTCATTGACCGTGACGTTGACGTGGGGGTAGCGCGAGCGAAAGGTTTTCAGAATCGATGGCAACAGATTACCGGCAAAGGAAGGCATCGCTGCGAGGGTCACGCGGCCACGTTGCAGGGTAAAGCGTTGACGCAGTTCATCCTCGGCATTGTCCCAATCGGCAATCAGCCGCCGGGCCAGCGGCAGTAGCGCCTCGCCTTCCGGGCTCAGTGCGACATTGCGCGTGGTGCGGCTGAACAGCCGGCCACCCAGCCCTTCTTCCAATGCCTTGATCGTCAGGCTCAGGGCCGACTGCGACAAGTGCAGGCGCTCACAGGCCACGGCAAAGCTGAGGCTGTGGGCCACGGCAAGAAATGCTCGGATCTGTTTAACCGTCATATCGATATCCCAACGCTTTTGTCTTGAGGCTTGCAGCTTGCAGCTTGCAGCTGATTCTTCTGTTTTATCTATTAATCAAACTTAAAAATCAACTTAACAAATGAATTTCCGAGAGCAACACTCTTTGCCATACGGCTAGCCAGCCGCCCACAAAGAATAAAAGAGGATGGTGCATATGGCAGGTTTCGATAAGCGCGTGGCTTCCTACGAGGAAGCATTGGCCGGTCTGGAAGACGGCATGACCGTGATTTCCGGTGGCTTCGGTCTGTGTGGCATCCCGGAAAACCTGATCGCCGAGATCAAGCGCAAAGGCACTCGCGATCTCACCGTGGTTTCGAACAACTGCGGCGTCGACGGTTTCGGCCTTGGCGTGCTGCTGGAAGACCGGCAGATCCGCAAAGTGGTCGCCTCCTATGTCGGTGAAAACGCCCTGTTCGAGAAGCAACTGCTCAGCGGCGAAATCGAAGTCGTCCTCACCCCCCAAGGCACCCTGGCGGAAAAAATGCGCGCTGGCGGCGCCGGCATCCCGGCGTTCTTTACCGCCACCGGCTATGGCACTCCGGTTGCCGACGGCAAGGAAACCCGCGAATTCAAGGGTCGCCCGTACCTGATGGAAGAATCCATTACCGGCGACTTCGCCATCGTCAAAGGCTGGAAAGCCGATCATTTCGGCAACGTCATCTATCGCCACACCGCACAGAACTTCAACCCGCTGGCCGCCACCGCCGGCAAGATCACCGTGGTCGAAGTCGAAGAAATCGTCGAACCGGGCGAGCTGGACCCAACGCAGATCCACACCCCTGGCATCTACGTGGACCGGGTCATTTGCGGAACCTTCGAGAAGCGCATCGAACAGCGCACCGTACGTTCCTGATCCCTGCCCATCCAGCCCGAAGCTCTTGATAACAGAGCATGGAGAACAATAATGGCTCTTACCCGCGAACAAATGGCTCAACGCGTCGCCCGCGAAATGCAGGACGGCTACTACGTGAACCTCGGCATCGGCATTCCGACCCTGGTCGCCAACTACATCCCCGAAGGCATGGAAGTCATGCTGCAATCGGAAAACGGCCTGCTCGGCATGGGCTCCTTCCCTCGGGAAAATGAAGTCGACGCCGACATGATCAATGCCGGCAAGCAAACAGTCACCGCGCGGATCGGCGCGTCGATTTTCTCTTCCGCCGAGTCCTTCGCGATGATTCGCGGCGGCCATATCGATCTCACCGTACTCGGTGCCTTTGAAGTCGACGTGCAAGGCAACATCGCCTCCTGGATGATCCCCGGCAAACTGGTCAAGGGCATGGGCGGCGCGATGGACCTGGTAGCCGGTGCCGACAACATCATCGTCACCATGACCCACGCCTCCAAGGACGGTGAGTCGAAACTGTTGTCGCGCTGCAGCCTGCCGCTGACTGGCGCCAACTGCATCAAACGCGTGCTGACCGACCTGGCGTATCTGGAAATCCGTGACGGCGCGTTCATCCTCAAGGAACGCGCGCCCGGCGTCAGCGTCGAGGAAATCGTCAGCAAGACCGCCGGCAAACTGATCGTGCCTGAGCACGTTCCAGAAATGCAATTCAGCGCCTGATCAGGAGTGATTCGATGCAAGAAGTCGTGATTGTCGCCGCAACCCGTACTGCCATCGGCAGCTTTCAGGGTTCGTTGGCCAGCATTCCCGCGCCGGAGCTCGGCGCAGCGGTGATCCGCCGTCTGCTGGAGCAGACCGGCTTGAACCCCAGCGAAGTGGATGAAGTCATTCTCGGTCAGGTACTCACCGCCGGCAGCGGCCAGAACCCGGCACGCCAGGCCTCGATCCTCGCCGGCCTGCCCCACGCCGTGCCCGCGATGACCCTGAACAAAGTCTGCGGCTCGGGCCTCAAGGCCCTGCACCTGGGCGCCCAGGCGATCCGCTGCGGCGATGCCCAAGTGATCATCGCCGGCGGCATGGAAAACATGAGCCTGGCGCCGTACGTCTTGCCGGCTGCCCGCACCGGCCTGCGCATGGGCCACGCCAAGATGATCGACAGCATGATCACTGACGGCCTGTGGGACGCGTTCAACGACTACCACATGGGTCTCACCGCCGAGAACATCGTCGACAAGTACAACCTCGGCCGCGAGGAACAGGATGCCTTCGCCGCCGCCTCGCAGCAAAAGGCTACGGCCGCCATCGAAGCCGGTCGCTTCGCTGACGAAATCACCCCGATCCTGATTCCGCAACGCAAAGGCGATCCGGTGTCTTTCGCGGTCGACGAACAACCTCGCGCCGAGACCACCGCCGCCTCCCTGGCCAAGCTCAAACCGGCATTCAAGAAAGATGGCGGCGTCACCGCCGGCAACTCTTCCAGCCTCAATGACGGCGCCGCTGCCGTGCTGCTGATGAGCGCCGATAAAGCCAAGGAACTGGGCTTGCCGGTTCTGGCGCGGATCGCCAGCTACGCCAACGCCGGCGTCGACCCGGCGATCATGGGCATCGGCCCGGTATCGGCGACCCGTCTGTGCCTGAAAAAAGCCGGCTGGAGCCTCGGCGAGCTGGACCTGATCGAAGCCAACGAAGCCTTCGCCGCCCAGTCCCTGGCAGTCGGCAAAGAGCTGGAGTGGGACGCGAGCAAGGTCAACGTCAATGGCGGCGCGATTGCATTGGGTCACCCGATCGGTGCATCGGGATGCCGGATTCTGGTGTCCTTGCTGCATGAAATGATCAAGCGTGACGCCAAGAAAGGCCTCGCCACTTTGTGCATCGGTGGCGGCCAGGGTGTAGCGCTGGCGATCGAGCGGGCGTAAGCCTGCAAGCGTTCAACAGGTAAAGTCAGGATCCACGAAATCCGGCTTTGCCTGGCAAGAAACCAGGCGCGACTCCGGTCGCGCCTGGCCTGGATTCCCTTCGAGCCTATTGGCTCAACGACAGCCCTCCAGCCTCCTGGTCTAGGGGTTCTGCTCAGCAATTTCCCGCTTGCCCTCGAGTTCAAATTCAGCCTGCAGCATCGCAACGAACGCATCGCGAACGCCACTCTCATCGCTATAGCGGTTTGACGCTGGTCTGCTACACGGTCTGGTCGGGGACGACGCTGCTGCTGATTTACTTGCCAGGGCTGGCCAGCGAGACTGCACGAGCGCCGATGAACGTTGATCTTGCAGTAGTGATCCTGGGCATTTTTCCGAGCGCACTGGCCTATCTCGCATGGGCCGATGTCCTGACCCAGCTCGACCTGACTCGCGCCGCGATGACGCTTTACCTGATACCGCCCATGGCAATGCTGATGGCCTCCTTTCTCCTTGGAGAGCGACCTTCTCTGATGGTGGTATTGGGCGCAACCATCATTCTGGTCAGTGTCCTGGCGCTGAACCTGGAGCGTGGACGGCTCGCCGTTGCTGTTGGCAAGATCTAGTCGGGCTTAGGTTCCTGAGGCACCGCAAACACCCCATTGGCCCGTGCCACTACGCGCGCTCCCACCTGCAGGCTGACAGTGGCAAAGGCCATCTGGCGTCCGCGTTTGGAATGTTCGAGGCGTACTTCCAGCCACTCGCCAACGTGCGCCGCGCCGAGGTAATCCAGGGTCATGCTGGCGGTAATGAGCGGCAATGGCGGATCGCTGGAAAAGGCCATGGCATACCCCATCCCGATATCCGCCAGGGTCGCCAGCACCCCACCGTGCACGGTGCCACGGCCATTGGCATGACGCTGGTCAGCCCGCAGACCGATCTCCAGTTGCAAGCCGCTGCCCCGGCAATACACCGGGCCGAGCAGTTCGAGCAGAGGACTGCTGCGGGGTAGAGGGATGAAGCCCTCGGGGAGTGGGGAGTCAGTCATGGGTGGTCTTCCCTGGAGTATTTCAGAGCCGTATACCCGGCGTGATGTGATTGATGTGTAGTGCAAATCTGCGGCGGCGACCATTGAGATCAATGAGGCAAATCCAGTGGTATAAGCCAAGGCTCGACAGTGCCCTTGCTCCAATGCCGGTCAGTTAACAAAGATCTCTGACCTGACGATCAATTGTGGCGAGGGAGCTTGCTCCCGTTCGGCTGCGCAGCAGTCGTAAAGCAGGCTAATGAGTTCTACCTGACATACGGTGGGTACAGGTTTTGGGAGCGCTTCGCACTCCAGCGGGAGCAAGCTCCCTCGCCACAGGTTCTGCATTCGGCGCCTCTACACTTGACTGACTGGCGTTCGCCCACTCCCATCATTGGCGTCGATGTTCACCATCGACCCAATGAAGTTCTCATAAAAATCCTGTCGCGTAACATCAGCTCCATACCCACTTATGACTCCCCGGAGCACACCACCATGAAACGCCAAATCTTTCTCAGCATCGCTTTCTCGGTACTTGCAGCCAACGCTTTTGCCGCTTCCTCGGTTCAACCAGTCATCGCTGAAGGCGGCTCCGATCGCCTGATCGAAAACCGCGTCGCTGAAGGTGGCTCCGATCGCCTGATCGAAAACCGCGTCGCTGAAGGTGGTTCGGATCGCCTGATCGAAAACCGCGTCGCTGAAGGTGGTTCCGATCGCCTGACTCAGAATCAGAACCATGCATGAATAGCCTTACAGCAGTACTCAACCCAAAAGCCCGGCTTGCTCAGCCGGGCTTTTTTATGGGTGATCAGTTCGTCCGGTCAACGACCCGCAGCCCTTTTCATGCAGCGCTGATGACGCTCATCAACTCGTTTGGCGAACCAGGCGGTGGTCAGTTTGCGGGTGATTTTCGGGCTTTGCAGGACGATACCCGGCAGCACCGCACGCGGCAGGGGTTTGCCTTCGGCCTGCTCGGCCAGGGCGAAGACTCGCCGGTAGAGCGTGCTGTCTTCGAATTCCAGGCTGTCGCCCTGCTCCAGTTGGCGTCTGATCGTCGGGTTGCGCAGGCCCAGTTGCTTGCCCAGGGTGCGCACCGCCAGTTCCGTGGAGCCAGGCATGATTGAGCCGGGGCGAATCAGGTCGCCATCGAGTGCCAAGGGGATGCCCGTAGCGCGACTGACGGCGTTCTGGAAAGCGGCGTTGCGGCTGGCGTACCAACCGGCATTAAAATCGGCGAAGCGGTATAGCGGTTTGGTGTAACTCACCGGATAACCCAGCAGATGCGCGATACCGAAGTACATGCCGCCGCGCCGGCTGAACACCTCACGGCGAATCGTGCCTTCCATGGGATAGGGATAGTCCTGGGCCTGGCTTTCGGCAAAGTCGATGCTGACTTGCATCGGCCCGCCGGTATGCACCGGATTGAAGCTCCCGAACAGCGTGCGCCCCATTGGCACCATGCCGATGAAGTCGTCGAAAATGCCGCTGAGTTCCTTTTCGGTACGGGCGGCATTCAGGCGCTCGCTGTAGCTCTTGCCGGTTGACGAGCGAGCCATCAAGGCACCATTGACCAATAAACCGGGGACATGCACCGCTGCAGCTCGGCGGTCGATTTCCTCCCGGGCGATTCTCCCCAGGCCTGGCACCGCGGGATCGACCTGGAAAGTCGACTCCTGTTCGGTCACTGCCAACACCGAGCAGAGGTTTTCCGTGGTCGGCGGGATGCCTTGCGCGGCGAAGGCTGCGTAGATGTCGGTGGCCCAGCCCTCGCGGTCAACGGTCTTCGGCGGCAATAGCCGAACAATCTTCGCCTTCACTTCGGCCGGTCGCGCCGGCGGCTCCTGGGTGCGCTGGCTGACGCAGCCGGCCAGCACCAGCAAGGTGGCGATACCCATGATTAATCGATTTGCGCGCATGTTTTCCCGAATAAAACTGTTGGGCCAATGGGGCGACTATGAACAAAGCCGCCGCGGATATCGACCCTTGAGTCGAACGGCTGTTCAATGTCAGGTGCCGGCTCCATGCCCTTGGCAGTGGAAAAGGAGATGCCGTTGTACTTCAATTGAATTTCAGAGGACTGCGCGCTGCTACAGGCCAGGCGCAAAACCTTGTGGCGAGGGGACTTGCCCCCGTTCGGCTGCGAAGCAGTCGTAAAATCAGTGGATGCGTTTTTCCTGAAAAATTGCGGTTGCAGATTTTAGGGCCGCTTCGCGACCCAACGGGGGCAAGCCCCCTCGCCACAGTAAGCCCCCTTGCCACAGGTCTGCGCTCGGCTCTCCTTCTCTTAACCATTCTTTCCCACCACGCTGAGCTGCCAGACTGACAACATAGGCGCACAATCTCCGCCATGTAATTGATCTCTACCGGAGGGCAACGACATGAATCGCTGCGACGTTCTGATCATTGGTGCCGGGCCGACCGGTCTGGTTCTGGCACTCTGGCTCAGCAAGCTGGGGATCAAGGTGCGAATCCTCGACAAGACCTCGGCGCCCGGCACCACATCCCGAGCCTTGGCGGTCCAGGCGCGAACCCTTGAACTCTACCGCCAGCTCGACCTTACAGACGCCGTCCAGCAGGCTGGCCACCAAGTACGAGCGGCCAATTTCTGGGTCAAGGGCAAACAGACTGCGCGCCTGCCCCTCGAAACCATCGGCAAAGGCCTGACACCTTATTCGTTCCTCGAAATATATCCTCAGGATCAACACGAACAGCTGCTGATCGAACGCCTGGAAAGGTTCGGTGTATCGGTCGAGCGCGAAACCGAACTCAAGGGTTTCACCGAAGCCGACGGCTGCGTCATGGCCCACCTGCTTGGCGCCCAAGGCCAGGAAGAAACCTGTGAGGCCCGTTACTTTGCCGGCTGCGACGGCGCGCGTTCGACCGTGCGCAAGACCCTCGACACCGGCTTTCCCGGCGGCACCTATCAGCAGGTTTTCTACGTGGCCGACGTGGACGCGCAAGGTCCGGCAATCAATGGCGAGCTGCATGTGGATCTCGACGAAGCGGACTTCCTTGCCGTCTTCCCCCTGGCCGGCACTGGACGTGCGCGGTTGATCGGCACGGTCCGCGACGAGCGCGCCGAACACGCAGAGACGCTCAAGTTCGAGGACGTCAGTCGCCGGGCGATCGAGCAACTGCAGGTCCAGGTGCTGAAGGTGAACTGGTTCTCGACCTATCGCGTGCATCACCGGGTGGCCGAGCACTTTCGCACTGGCCGAGCGTTTCTGCTCGGCGACGCAGCCCATGTCCATAGCCCGGCTGGTGGCCAGGGCATGAACACCGGGATTGGCGACGCGATCAATCTCGCCTGGAAACTCGCCGCGGTGCTGACCGGCAAAGCCTCGGACAGCCTGCTCGACACCTATGAAACCGAACGCATCGGATTTGCCCGGCGGCTGGTGGCGACCACCGACCGAGTGTTCAGTTTCGTCACCGCCGATGGGCCGATTGCCGGCCTGGTGCGGACCCGCCTCGCCCCGCTGCTGATCCCCAAAGTCACTTCACTGGAAGCGGTACGCGAGTATCTGTTCCGGACGATTTCGCAGATCACCCTGAACTATCGAGAGATGCCCCTGAGCAGCGGCAGCGCTGGCGAGGTGCATGGTGGTGATCGGTTACCCTGGGCGCCGGATAACGATTCCGATAACTTCCACTCGCTGACGAGCTTGTCCTGGCAGGTCCATGTGTATGGGCTTGCCAGTGACCCACTGGTGGCCTGGTGCCTGGATCACGGCGTGGCGCTGCACATCTTTCAATGGAAAGCTGCTTATGAAGCGGCCGGTCTTGCGCGCAACGGCTTCTATCTGCTGCGGCCCGACACCTACGTGGCGCTCGCGGAACAGTCCAGCGATCCAAAGGTGCTCGATCGTTACTTCAGCGAACGCGGGATTAAGCCCTGAGCGGCTGACCTGCTCGGAATCAACCCTTCAAGGAAGATGATAATGATGGAATGTGAAGTTCGTTTGGCGAGGGAAAGCGATGCAGCGTCCATTAGCGCCGTCATTCTGGCGGCGCTGCGAACTACCAATGCCAAGGACTACTCAGCGAGTGTCATCGAGCGAGTGGAACTGAGCTTCAGCCCTGGGGCAATGTTGGTTTTTCTGGCACAGCGCAAGGTCTTCGTCGCAGTGGCCGACGATCACCTTGTCGGCACCGCCAGCCTCGATGGCAGCGTCGTGCGCTCGGTGTTCGTCACCCCTGATGCGCAAGGCCAAGGTGTCGGCAGGCAGCTCATGAATGAACTCGAACGAAGCGCCCGCGAGATGGGCGTGGCCTCACTGAGCGTACCGTCTACGGTCACGGCGGAGCGCTTCTACTCAAAACTCGGCTTCAGGGCAGTACGCGACAGCTACCATGGCGATGAACGCACCATCATCATGGAGCGGGAGCTGGATGAGTAAGCGGATTACAGGCTGTCGAGCTCTTCAGACAGCCTGGTCGTTAACCTCTCTACAAACTCAGGCTACCCTCGATACAGGTCACTGCCGCACCGCCGATCCAGATCTCATCGCCGATCTGTTCGACCTGGATTCTCCCGGCACGGCCCATGGTCCCGCTCCAACAGATCGGCTTCCAGCGGACCGGATCTGAGCAAGGGCGGTGCGAGGAACGCAAGGTCGGCCCCCTGTCGACGAATCCGCACCAGGCCGACGCCGCATTCCTGAATGATCTCCTCGCCCCTGGCGATACCGCCGGCCTCGAGCCAGGCATGGCAAGTGCCCAGGGTCGGATGGCCGGCGAATGGCAGTTCCTGCAGGGTGGTGAAAATCCGTACGCGGTAGTCGGCCCGTGGATCGCGGGGTTGCAGCACGAAAGTGGTTTCGCTGAGCTTGGTCCAGCTGGCGAAGGCCGCTATGCGCTCATCGCTCTGTTCGTCGGCAGCGAACACCACCGCCAGGGGATTGCCTTTGAGTGGCACGCGACTGAAGACGTCTACTTACTTGAAAGCGAATTTACTCATTGTCCGTCCTGGTCATGATTAGAGTTGTTTGGGGATTTCCAGACCGCGAATGACCGCTGGCCGCGCCACGAAGCGTTCCAGCACCCGCAATACGTTGGGGTAGTTGTTGATCCCCACCAGATCCCCCGCTTCATAAAACCCGATCAGATTGCGCACCCAGGGAAAGGTGGCGATATCGGCGATGGTGTAGCGATCGCCCATGATCCAGTTGCGCCCGGTGAGTTGCTGTTCAAGCACATTCAGCAAGCGCTGGCTCTCCGTGACAAAACGGTCACGGGGGCGCTTGTCTTCGAATTCCTTGCCGGCGAATTTATGGAAGAAGCCGACCTGGCCGAACATCGGGCCGATGCCCGACATCTGGAACATCAGCCACTGGATCGTCTCGTAGCGCGCCGCCGACTCTTGCGCCAGCAGTTGCCCGCTCTTGTCGGCCAGGTAGATCAGAATCGCCCCGGACTCGAACAATGCCAGCGGTCGATCACCGGGGCCGTGGGGGTCGATGATCGCCGGGATTTTGTTGCTGGGGTTGAGCGAGAGAAACTCGGGGGACAGCTGGTCATTGCTGTCGAAAGCCACACGGTGCGGCTCGTAGGGCAGCCCGATCTCTTCGAGCATGATCGACACCTTGACACCATTGGGGGTCGGCAAGGAATACAGCTGGATCCACTCAGGATACTGCGCGGGCCATTTCTGGCTGATGGGAAAAGCGGAAAGATCGGTCATGGTGTACTTCCATTAACAGTAAGGATTGCTGAGGGCTGGTCACAGACCTGGCTCTTACGGCGGCTTGATTATAGGTCGACATTTATTGCAATAACCCACTGGAACCGTCAACCACGGGCCATTGCGCCTGCCCCTTCTTAAATCCGCAACATATTGTCGATAACCTTGCTATCAACCACGCTCCAGGCCGGATAAAGTGCTGCGAATTGGCGGGAATCGAACCAAACGGCTTCAACGGACTCTGAAAAGTATCCTTTTGGTAATCGAACCAAACTACATCCTCAACGACATGGAAAACCACGCAGAGCCGGAAGCTCCCAGTGGACAGGTTTGTCAACCTCAATCGAAAGCGCTGAAGATCAACAATTCAATGAAGATCCCCCCGAATTTCGTCAAACGCCTGAAAAACCGGCCCTATATAGCCTTGTCCGCGCTATTGGTGGCCGGTGCGTTGTTCCTGGCGCTGGAGGCCCGCGAAAGCCGTGCCCAACCGGCAGACGGAATTCAGACCCTGGTATTCCTGCGTCATGCGGAAAAACCCGCCGGTGGTCTCGGCCAGCTCAACTGCCAGGGGCTGAACCGCGCCATCGATCTGGCCACCCTGCTGCCGGAAAAGTTCGGCAAGGCCAATTATGTGTTCGCCGCCAACCCGACGCGCAACGTCGAGGAAGGCGAACAGGACAATTCCTACAGCTATATCAGACCGCTGATGACCATCAGTCCCAGCGCGATAAAGCTCGGGCTGCCGGTGAACATCAACTTCTCGGCCAATGACACCAGCGATCTGGCTGACGAACTGCTGGAAGACAAGTACCACAACTCGACCATCTACACCGCCTGGTCCCACGGCTACCTGCCGGAACTGATCAACAAAGTGGCTGAAGAAGCCATCGGCAAAAAACAAACCATCACCGATGACTGGAAATCCAGCGATTTCGACTCGTTGTTCGTACTGACGCTGACCTGGCACAACGGCAAGGCGACTTTGCTCAGCCACAGCTACAAGCAAGGCCTGGACGACGGGGCAGAGGATTGCCCGACATAGTCGGTCGGCTGCAAGCCACGCGCAGCGGGGTCAACGGCACTGAGTTATGATGCGCCGTTCTGTGTTGCTTTAAGCCAGGGCGATATTGGGTTTAATGCAATGATTGCGGTGTGCTCCAGGGCCAATCGCGAGCAAGCCCGCTCCCACACTTGACCGAGTCTCGCCGCAAAATCGGCGGTCAACGCAGATTTAATGTGGGAGCGGGCTTGCTCGCGATGGGGGCCGGAAGGGCCCCACACCCGCCCGCATTCAATCGCCGGACTTGCAGCCAACAAAGATCACCTGCCGCGCTCACACAGATACTCGAGCACGGCAGCCTGCCCGCCGACAAACTCGATGCGATCGTTTTTGCTCTCACGCTGAAAGGCATACATCGGGTCGTAGTACTCACTCAGCAAACCTTCGATCCAGGCACGGTGCTGATCCACCGCCCCGCTACTCGCCTGCTGCGCCAATGCCGCCTCCATGAGCGCCAGCATCCGCTGGTGACGCTCGCCGCCCAGGCGCTTGTGAATGTTATTCAAGCTCGCCAGCAGGCGCTCGGAAAACAGTGCAAAACCCTGTTCGCCATGCACCGCGATGAACTCGGCACACAGGTCGATCACGTAATCGCGCAGGATCCGCTCGACCCGCCCTTGCAGGCTGTCTTCGAGCCAGACCATGGGAAAGCGCTGCATGCCCTGATACAGCGGCAATGGCAAAGCGCAGCTCCCAACCATGCGACTCTCATCCTCCAGCACGAACTGCTCGATGCCCCCGGCGCGCTTCTTCAGCACATCGACGGCCAAGCGGTTCTCGAAATCGATGTTGGAGGGTTGGCCGGTCGCCCGCTTGCCGAAACTGGAGCCGCGATGATTGGCGTGGCCTTCCAGGTCCAGACCGTTGCTCAACTGCGTGAGCAGCTCGGTCTTGCCGGTGCCGGTCATGCCGCCGAGCAGAATGAAATCGCACTGCGCGATTGCTTGATCCACCGTCTCCAGCAGAAAGGTGCGCATTGCCTTGTAGCCACCGGCAACTCGCGGGTAGTCGATGCCGGCCTCGTCCTTGAGCCATTGCTGGACGATCTGCGAACGCAAGCCACCGCGAAAACAATACAGATAACCATCGGGATGGGCCCGGGCAAAGTCAGCCCAGGCCTGGATGCGTTCGGCCTTGATGGCGCCGGTCACCAACTGGTGACCGAGAGCGATGGCCGCCTGCTGGCCATGCTCTTTGTAACAAGTACCCACCCGTTGCCGCTCGTTGTCGGTCATCAATGGCAAGTTGATCACCCCGGAAAAGGCGCCCTTGGTGAACTCGACCGGGGCACGGGTATCCATCATCGGCCGGTCGTTGAGGAAGATGTCGCGGTAGTCGGTGGTGTCGATGGGCATCAGAACACCTCTACCGCGTTAGTCTGTCGGGCAACCAGTTCACCGATCGGCTCAAGGCTGAGACCCAGCTCGGCGGCAACCGCGAGGAACTGCGAGTTGCC
Organism: Pseudomonas sp. LBUM1658; assembly: GCF_059716055.1. NCBI lineage: Bacteria > Pseudomonadati > Pseudomonadota > Gammaproteobacteria > Pseudomonadales > Pseudomonadaceae > Pseudomonas > Pseudomonas sp. LBUM1658. The sequence goes on along the minus strand of NZ_CP166798.1, from coordinate 2,381,646 downwards.
CTCGGGAGTCACCGCCACCAGCAATCCGCCGCTGGTTTGCGGATCGCAGAGTACCCGCTTGTGCAACTCCTGGACGCGACCGACCTTGCTGGCATAGCTGTCGAAGTTGCGCAGGGTTCCGCCCGGCACGCAGCCTAGATCAAGGTAATACTCGACCCCCGGCAGGCGCGGCACGCGATCATATTCGATGCGCGCGGTCACGCCACTGCCATCGGCCATTTCCACCAGATGCCCGAGCAGACCAAAACCGGTGACATCGGTCATCGCCGTCACGCCCGCCAGCTTGCCAAAACGGCTGCCGGGCTTGTTCAAAGTGCACATCCAGTCGCGAGCCAGACCGACATCGGCGTCGCGCAGCTTGCCCTTCTTCTCGGCCGTGGTCAGGATGCCGATGCCCAGGGGTTTGGTCAGGTACAGCAGGCAACCGGCGGTGGCGGTGTCGTTGCGCTTCATATGGCGCTTTTCCACCAGCCCGGTGACGGCCAGGCCGAAGATCGGCTCCGGTGCGTCGATGGAGTGCCCACCGGCCAACGGGATCCCCGCCTCGTCGCAGATCGAACGCCCCCCACGAATCACTTCCCGGGCAATCTCCGGCGCCAGCACGTTGACCGGCCAGCCAAGAATCGCAATCGCCATCAACGGATCGCCGCCCATGGCATAGATGTCGCTGATGGCATTAGTCGCGGCGATACGGCCGAAATCGAATGGATCGTCGACGATCGGCATGAAGAAGTCAGTGGTCGATACCACGCCGCGCTCTTCATCGATGGCATACACCGCCGCGTCATCGCGGGAGGCGTTGCCGACCCAGAGTTTCGGATCGAGGTTCTGCGCACCACTGCCGGCCAGAATCACCTCCAGCACCTGGGGCGAAATCTTGCAGCCGCAGCCTGCGCCGTGGCTGTACTGGGTCAGGCGAATCGGCTCGCTCATGGGGTGCACCTCGTCAAGTCAAGGTGAGTGATTCTACAGCAACGTCGCCCCGCAGGAATTTCCACAGGGTGCGATCTTCGGGTGGTTCGCCAGTTGACCAGGATCAGAATCAGAATCAAAAGATCGCAGGCTGCGCCAGCTCCTACGCCAACCTCGTACACAGGTGATTGATCGGGTGTACGCAAATCCCCGTGTAGGAGCTGCCGCAGGCTGCGATCTTTTGATCTTGCTCTTCGACAGCCTTCCAAATCGCACTGACCTTGTGGGAGCGGGCTTGCTCGCGATGACGGTTTAACATTCAAAAATCATGTGACTGTCTGTCCGCTATCGCGAGCAAGCTCGCTCTCACATTTGGTCTGTGGTGTTTTCTAGATCGCATTCCTCTGTTGGCGAATCGGCCGCTAGCCGGATTAAGCTTCGGCAGTTCCTACGCCGCCTTGCATAGCTGCCTACAACTGCGCCAGAATCCGCCGGCTTGTGCGCCGAGCTGCCCGTCTCTATCGTTCCCCAGTCGCTGCCAATTCAGCGACCGGGTTTGGTAGCCCTAGCTCATCAAGGCGCACAGCGCCGACGTTTCCAATCAGTTGGCGCTTTTTTGTCGCCTGCTGTTTTGTTATGGCGGTTGTGCGTAGGGCGCTCTCGAGCGCGCCGGATTCCTTGGTGCCCGGTCTACCAACCTGCGTACAGTCGCCACCCTATCGTTTGGTAGCAATAGGCCGCGGCTCCATTCATCAAGGAGCGTCTCCATGTTCAAAGTAACCCCCAATCCCCCTGAAACCGAAAGCACCTCCCCCTATACTTCCCTCGATCCAAAAAAGCTCCACCAAGCCGCCGAACGCGCCCTCGATTTCCACCTGCTGCCGTGCGAATCCAAACCAAAAACCGTCCCGATATCGCCGAACATCTTCACCGTGGTCGACGGCATCGATACCGAGCGCCTGTTGGTCAACCTTAGCGAAACCCTGGCCTCGGCCAATGTGATGGTCAGCGACCTGGCATTCGAACTGGAAGGCTCGCGCCGGTATTTCGCGCTGGGTATTCAGCAGATGATCGAACTGGGCGAACTGTTAGCGAATCGTGTGCTGGATAAGGTCGATCCACGCGACTCGGCGAAGTAACGGGTCAGCCACAGGCGCCCGCCTGGCACGGACCCTGTGGGAGCGAGCTTGCTCGCGATGACAGTTTAGACTGCCGGTCCGCTATCGCGAGCAATCGAGCGTCGACTGGCTGCTCCCACATTGGGTCTGTGGTGCTTCCTAGATCGCATTCCTGCGCAGGCGAAAATACACTCAAACGGATGCCACCACGCTGGAGAACCAACCCACTCGGACCGCGAAGCATGACGACATCTAACAAGATGTTTCCGTCCGCCATTTCGAGTGAATTTTCCGTGACGCCAGGGATCATTTGATTTACCAACAGGGAGGAATAGCGGATCTATGAACAACGCAAAACTTTTCGTTATTGAATACACACTGCACGGCACGCCAAAGTCTTTCATCATCCGCCTGGACAAAATGGACAATGCAGAGGCTTGGCACTGGGCGAGTTGTGATGCGGGGGTCGGCCGGATTGGTCGGTTCGGCCTGGAGAAAGTGAAAAAAACCAGCAGACCGGTGGCCGAGAAATTCGGCATAGAAAACGTCACCTGGCGACCGACCAACTGATCGTCGATTCGCTACGCCGGACGGCAGGCCGATCAGCGCCTGCCGTACCCGGCTCCCTCTTCAATCAGCAAGCAGCAGCGTCAGCCGTGAGCACCCTTGGCACACTTGCAGCCGCTTGAAGCGCACGCTTCTCCATTGGGGTGATGATCGGCACACGCCTGGCAGCAATAGTGCTTGCCGTGACGGACGATGGAATGCTCGCCGATTTTGCAGTTGCAGTCTTTACAGGCACAGATGTCATTTGCCATGAGTTCGACTCCATTGTTGTGGTCGTCAAGGCAAAGCTTAGCAGCCGCACCTCACTCAGTGAGCGCGCTTTGCCGATCCGGGTGCCTGACGATCCTGCTCCTGCTTGATCGACTCAAAAGTTGAAGGCGTAGTTCAGAATCACTCGATGCTCATCGGCGCTATCGGCGTAATTGGAGCGGTTGGTTGCATAACGCCAACGCACTCCCAGGTTTTTCAAAGGTCCGCCCTGAACCACATACCCAAAGTCAGTGGCGCGCTCCCATTCATGACCCGTTTCGCCGCTGGCGCGCAAGCCAGCCGCCTTGGTGGTGCGGATACGGCTGGCGTCGACATCATCACCCTTGACGTAACGCAGTCCGAAGCTCAGGCCCGGCACGCCGAGGGCGGCGAAGTCATAGTCGTAACGCGCGTGCCAGACCCGTTCGTTGGCCATGGCGAAGGTGCTGACCTGCATCTCGCTGAACAGGTAAGTATCGCTGCCGCCCACATAGGCATACGCGGTATCACCAGAGACCTTCTGATAGCCGCCGCTGAGCGTATGACCGGCCATGGAATAGCCAAGGTTGCTGCTGATGGTCCGGTTATCCACCTCGCCAACCAGTTGCCGGCCGGTTTCCCTGGCATCGAAATACCGCAGTTCGACAAATGCCTTGCCCGGGCCGAGCGCCTGGCTGAATTTCAACCCATAGAAATCCCGGCGAAAGAAGTCTTCCAGCTCGCTGGAGTGAAAACTGAGGCTCAGGTTCGGCAGTACTTGGTAGTCAGCCCCAGCGTAAATAAGCCGATCGCTGTTGATGCTGGTCGAATAAGCCCCTTGCTGGCTCATGATGGTCAGCTCTTCGGAGTTGGAAGAATCGCGTTGCTTTACCGAATCGACTTCGCCCAGGGTCAATGTCAGCGAATCAATATCCTTCGATACCCACTGCGCGCCATTGAATACCTGTGGAAACAGACGGCTGGTGTTGGAGGCCAACAGCGGCAATTGTGGGCTCAAGCCGCCCACCTGCAGCAGGCTGTCGGCAAACCTGGCCTTGGCTATCACCGCCGCTTTTGAATAATTGTCCTCGGCGCGCTTGTTCGAGTTTCTGGGCAACAAGCCCGAACCGCTGCGGTCAGGACTGGAGTCGAGTTTCAAGCCCAGCATGCCGATGGCATCGACACCAAAGCCCACCGCCCCCTCGGTGAAACCGGATTGCAAACGCAGGATAAAGCCTTGCGCCCACTCTTCGCGTTTCGATTGCGTGGCGCCACTGTCACGAAAATCCCGGCTGAAATAGAAGTTGCGAAGCTCCAGGCTGCCTTTGCCCTCTTCGATGAAACCGGCACAGGCACCGGCGGTAAAACTGCATAGCGTTAAAGCGACAGACACGCGGGACACATGAGATGTTCTTATCATTATCAACTCATTGTTCGACTATTCATTGTTATCGCAGGCAGCAAAAGGCCGATCGGGATGAACTGTCCCAATGCCTTTGCTGCCCTTCTCGGAGGTGTCAGTTATTTCAACGGTTGTTCCGAACTGGCTATTTCGGACAAACAGCCGGGTTACGGACAAAGCGCGCAATCATAAAAACGCTTAACAACAGCACCGGCGTAATCGCCAGCATGCCCATGTAGGTCTGGCCGGTCAGATCGTTGATATAGCCGACCATATAAGGCGCCACCATGCCGCTCAATTGTCCGATGGAGTTGATCGCCGCGGTACCGCTGGCAATGGCAATACCGGAGAACGTCGATTGCGGAATGGTCCAGAACACCGGGATGGCAATGAACGAGCCCGCCGTCGCGAGAATCAGCGCCAGCATCAGAACCAGCGAGTTGTCGAAGAACAGACAAGCCAGCAGATAACCCAGGGTCGAGGCGATCATGCAGATCAGCAGATAGCTCTTGCGATCACCGCTGCGGTCCGAACGACGGGTCACCAGGATCATGCCGATACAGGCGATGACATAAGGCAGCGAGGTCAACAGACCGACAAAGGTCGGGTTCTGTACACCCGATTGTTCGATCAGGTGCGGCATCCAGAAGTTGATACCGTAGCTGGCGAGTTTGATGGCGAAGTAGATCATTGCAAAGAGTGCCACTTCGCGAGTCAACAGGACTTTCCACAACGAGGCATGCTGCGGTTTGCGGTTGGCACTGTCGTGGTCGAGATTCTTTTGTAGAATCGCCTTCTCTTCGGTGGACAGCCATTTCGCCGATTGAATGTTTCTATCCAGTTTCCACAACACGATCAGGCCCAACAGGATGCATGGCAGGCCCGATAGCAGGAACAGCCAGTGCCAACCGGCAAGGCCCATGAAACCATTCATCTTCGCCAGGATCAGCCCGGCCGCCGGCGCACCAATGGCCCCTGCCAGCGGCACGGCGAGAAACCACAGGCCGTTGATTCGCGCCAGGTACTTCTTGGGAAACCAGCACGCCAGGTAGAACAGGATCGCCGGACCGAATCCCGCCTCCATCACGCCAATCAGAAAGCGCAGAAAATACAGGGTGTACTGGGTGTAGGCGAACATCAGGCAAGCGGTGGCCACTCCCCAGGAAATCATGATCCGGCAGATCCAGTTCGGCGCGCCGTATTTCTTCAAGCCGATACTGCTCGGCACTTCAAACAGCACGTAACCGATGAAGAACATGCTCGCCGCCAGACCATAGGCCGCGTCATTGAGGCCCAGTTCCGCCTGCATCTGGGACTTGGCGAAGCTGATGTTGATTCGATCGAAGTACGAAAACAAAAAGCAGATGATCGCCAGCGGCACGATGCGCCAGGCCACCCGACGGTAGAGCAGCAGTTCCTGTAGATTTTCATCACTGCGCACGCCAGTAATGGTTTCAGTCGTAGCGACCATATCGTTCTCCGGTTCTTGTAATTATATTGAGATCTTTTTAATTGCGTTGCTTCTTGACCCTCCTCCCCCGTTCGCAGGCCTGCGGCATGGGGGATGACGCTTAGCCAATCCGCTTGAGTGTCTGTTTGTGCGTTTGCGCTCGCTCGATGTAGTCACGGGCGTTTTCACGGAACTTGCCGATATCCGCCGCGTTCAACTCTCGAACTACCTTGGCCGGCGTCCCGAGAATCAGCGAGTTGTCCGGGAACACCTTGCCTTCGGTCACCAGGGCTCCGGCGCCGACCAGGCAGTTCTTGCCAATCACCGCACCGTTGAGCACCACAGCCTGAATACCAATCAGACTGCCATCGCCCACGCTACAACCATGGAGCATGGCTTGATGGCCGATGGTCACTTCCACGCCAATGGAGAGTGGGAATCCCGGATCGGTGTGTAGCACTGCGCCTTCCTGGACATTGCTACCGGCGCCGATGGCGATTATTTCGTTGTCTCCGCGCAGCACCGCTTGCGACCAGACGCTGGAGCCTTCGGCGAGTACTACCTTGCCAATCACTGTCGCGGCCTCGGCGACGTAGGCACTGGGGTGAATGTCCGGTTGGTGGTCGTCATACTGATAAATAGCCATGTGCAATCCTCCTCTGTGGGGCAGCGTTCAGTCATCGGTCTTGAATACGCCGGCGGCGCGCAATTCTTCGATCTGGTTAGCGCTGTAGCCCAACTCCAGCATCACCTGGCGGGTGTGTTCGCCGATCCGCGGAATCGAGCAACGGGGTTGCAGGCGCTGCCCGTCCAGTGACAACGGCAGCAATGGCATGTCGGTATGTGAACCGTCTTCCAGCTCCAGACTGGCCAGGCCGCCGCTCTGTTTCAGGTGCTCATCGTCGAACAGCTCTTCGGGTCGGCGAATGGGCGCAAAGGGAATGCCGTTGGCTTCCAGCAACAGCGCGAAAGGTTGCGCCTCCATGGTCGCGAACACTTCGCCCAGGTGGGCCAGCAGTCGTGGCCGTTGCAGGACCCGATCATTGTTGGTGGCCAGGCTCGGATCATCGAGCAAGGCCTGCTGGCCGAGCAGATTGCACAACATGGTCCATTGCCCTTCGCCAGTCGCAGCGACGAACATCTGCTCCTGGCCGGCAAATTCGAATACGTCATAGATAGCCCAGGCGCTGATGCGGTTGGGCATCGGTGCGGCGGCTTCACCGGTGACCACAAACTGTTGCATATGCTGGGCCGAGAGCAGCACGCAGTTTTCGTAAAGCGCGCTCTGTACCTCCTTGCCGACGCCGGTCTTATGGCGTTCGATGATCGCCGCCAGAACGCCGATGGCACCAAACATGCCCCCCATGATGTCGTTCACCGAACTGCCGGCGCGCAACGGCCGACCTACCGGCCCGGTCATATAGGCCAGGCCGGCCATCATCTGCACCACTTCATCCAGCGCCAGACGCTTGTCGTAGGGGCCGTTTAGAAAGCCCTTGTGGGAGGCGTAGATGAGTTTCGGATTGCGTACGCGCAACGACTCATAGTCCAGGCCCAGGTCCTTCATGCGCCCAGGCTTGAAGTTCTCGATGAACACGTCAGCTGTGTCGATCAGGCCCAGCGCCGCTTCACGGCCGTTGGGGTCGTTGACATCGATGGAGATGCTTTTCTTGTTGCGGTTGAAGGTGCGGAAGAACCCGGCACCGGCCCCCAGTAAACGCCGGGTACCGTCGCCCCGCACAGGCTCGATCTTGATCACTTCGGCACCGAGGTCGCCGAGGATCATGCCGCAGGTCGGGCCCATGACCATATGGGAAATTTCAACGACGCGGATACCGTCGAGAGGGAGTGTCGACATGATGCTTGTCTCCATGAGAGAGGCTTGAATGACGGGCGTCAGGCGTTGGCGTGGGTCGCGGCGAAGTTCTTTGGCAAACCGGCGCGGGCGATATAGCCGTAAAGCGGCTCACCCGGCAGGGACTGCTCGAGCAAGGCCCTCGTAGCGATCAGTTGTTCGAGATCGATGCCGGTGTCGTAATCCATGCTGGCGAGCATGAAGACCAGGTCTTCAGTGACGGTATTGCCCGAAGCCCCAGGGGCAAACGGACAACCACCAAGCCCGGCCAGGGAGGAGTCCAGCTCGCGGATACCGTGTTGCACCGCCACCAGGCTATTGACCAGGGCCAGCCCGCGGGTGTCATGGAAGTGCGCGGCCAGCAACTTGTCGCCGGCGATTTCGCGGATGGCGATCAGCGTCTCCGCCACCTGGCCCGGCGTGGCGTACCCGGTGGTGTCACCGAGGGACACCGCATCGCAACCGGTCTGCAGCACATGCCGGGTCAGCCGGCACAGGTCGGCAAGTGGCACGGTACCCTGACGGGTGCAGCCGAATGCCACGGACATGCCGGCGATCATTTGAACCTGATGCTGGCCCGACTGGCTGCGCAGTTCACACATGCGGGCAAACTCCTCGACCATCTCCAATGGCGTACGACGCACGTTTGCCAGGCTGTGGGCAGCGCTCACTGAAATTGGCGCGACGATACGGTGAGCACCGGATTCCAAGGCGTTTTCAGCACCACGCAGGTTGGGCGCGAGAACGCTGACGATCAAACCGGGAAAGCTCAGGGCATGGCGAACCACTTCACGGGCATCGGCCATTTGCGGGAGCAATTTGGCCGGTACGAATGAAGCGACCTCCATGTACCGCACGCCAGCGGCATAAGCCGCGTCGATCCACTTGCACTTGTCGATGGTCGGCATGACCTGTTGCAGGCTTTGCAAGCCATCGCGCATGCCGACTTCGTTGATTATTATTTTTGTCATCAGGCGTCTCTCAAGGCTGTGTTGCGTTGAGGGCAGACTAGGCAGACACCGGCATTGGGAAAAGACGTTATTCACGGGTTGATCCATCGTGAAGCGCGATGGATCGGAGGGAGGGCATGGGCCAATCGTCAGATTTTGAGCGCGGACGAGACCGCCAAGATCGCAGCCTGCGTCAGCTCCTACGCCGATTCCATGCACCCTCACATTATCTGGTGTACGCAAAACCCGTAGGAGCTGCCGCAGGCTGCGATCTTTTGGGGCCCACGGTACTTCAGGAGGCAGGCACCCTCGCCAACAAATGATTCAACAACCGCCGCGCCGACAAGGACAAGGCATCGACATCGCGAACGCAGATGACAAACTCGCCATGTGCCCAGTCATCTTCCAGAGGAATCACCTGCAAGTTGAACAGCTCGGCGTAGCGCTCCACCGCCTCCAGGGGAAACACCCCCAGCGCAAGCCCGAACTGGACCAGCCGGTACGCGGCATCGAAGGTTGAAACGTGGGTGCGGAATCGCAGCTCCCGCCCCTCCTGAGCCGCGGTCCGTTGCATGTAGGTATTCAGGGTGGCGAAGGACGACAACCCCAGATGGTCGTAATCGAGGGTTTCGCGAAAGGCGATGCTGCTGCGCCCGGCCAGCGGATGGCTGGCGTTGACCACCACCGCCAGATGGTCGGTGCGGTAGGGAATGAACTGCAGATCGCCGACAGCCATGGACTTGCGACAGATCCCCAGGTCCGCGTTGCCCTCCAGTACCCCGCGCACCACATCCGGGCTGAAGCGCTCTTCTATATCGACCTGAATATGTTCATTGGCCGCCAGAAACTCGGAGAGTTCTTCCGGGAGGAACTCCATGATTGCCGAGATATTGGCCAGGATGCGCACATGTCCGCGCCCGCCTTCGGCATATTCGCTCAGTTCGCCCTGGAGTTTTTCCAGGCTGCGCATCAATTGCCGGGCATGGCGTAACAGCGCCTGCCCCGCTGGCGTCGGCACTACGCCGCGTTTACTGCGCACCAGCATTGGCGTGCCGACAGTGGCCTCGATATCGGCGATGCGCTTACTCACGGCCGAAGGCGCGATGAATTCGCGCTCGCTGGCCTTGGCGATGGTGCCTTCTTCACAGACTGCAATGAATAGCCGCAAGGACACCGGATCGATATGCCACATGCTCACGCCCACCCCTCAAGCCGCAGCGTCGCTCGGACCAGGCGCTGTTCTTCGTTTTCGATTTCCTTGAGGTTCTCGCAAATACTCTGAATGTGCGCGATCGCCGCCTTGCGGGCCTGCTCGGGCAAGCGTCCGGTGACGGCGTTGTAGAGCCGCGCATGCTGGCGGTCGATCTGGCGTTTTTGCGGTTCGCGGTGATAGAGGTTGTTGACCGAGGCGAATACCGAGTTGAGTAGCAGGTCGGTCAAGGAGCGCAGGGTCTGCACCAGCACCGGATTGTGCGAGGCCTCGCAGATCGCCAGGTGGAAGGCATGATCGAGCCGGGCATGGGCCGAGGCATCGAGCGACTGGGTGTGGGCCTCGACCAGGGCCTGGTAGCTGCGGGTGATCAGCACGAAGTCTGCCTCGGTGCCGCGCAAGGCGGCCAGGCGCGCGGACTCGCCTTCCAGCAGGCTGCGCACCTCGAACAGATCGTAGAGGGTGCGCGGCTGTGAGCTAAACAGATGCATCAAGGGTGACGTTGAGGTATGTCCCGACAGCTGCGCGACAAACGAGCCTTTGCCCTGCTCGGTCTCGATGATCCCTCTGGCTCGCAGCAGCTTTAGCCCCTCGCGCAACGCGGTACGCGACACCCCGAGTTTTTCCGTCAACCGGCGTTCGGAAGGCAGCAGCTGACCGGTCTTGAGCACCCCGTCGACAATCAAGCGCTCGATACGCTCGCACACCACATCCGCGACTTGCGGGGAACGACCGGATTCACTGCTGCTCATGCCACCTCCAACTGGTATGACCAGTGATAACGCTTAAACCAAGCATGTTGATCAACGCCATTAAGCATCTGAAATCATTGGTCTTTAATCGAAATACTTAAAATAACCTGAAAAAAAACTGGTTCGACCAGCCCTGGAACACATGGACAGTAATTCCCCCGAGGCCAATGATGCAAGTCAGCCGTTCCCATGAACGGGTCTAAAATAGACCTTATAAAAACAACTCAGGGTCATCAGCCACCCATGAACATTCTCTACGACGAACGCGTCGACGGCGCACTGCCTGACGTTGACAAGGATGCACTGATCCGGGCGCTGCAAGAACAATTGCCCGATCTGGATATCCTGCACCGCGAGGAGGAACTCAAGCCTTACGAGTGCGACGGTCTGTCCGCCTACCGCACCACGCCGATGCTGGTGGTACTGCCGCGCACTCTCGAACAGGTAGAAGGCCTGCTCAAGCTGTGTCATGAGCGCCGGGTACCGGTGGTCGCACGCGGTGCCGGCACCGGACTTTCCGGGGGCGCGCTGCCCTTGGAGAAAGGTGTGCTGCTGGTGATGGCGCGCTTCAACCGCATTGTGCAGATTGACCCCGCCGCCCGCAGTGCCCGTGTGCAACCCGGCGTACGCAACCTGGCGATCTCCCAGGCCGCCGCGCCTTTCGGTTTGTATTACGCGCCGGACCCCTCCTCGCAGATCGCCTGCTCCATAGGCGGCAATGTGGCGGAGAACGCCGGTGGTGTGCATTGCCTGAAATACGGGCTGACCGTGCATAACCTGCTCAAAGTCGAAATCCTCACCGTTGAAGGCGAACGGCTCACCCTGGGCAGCGACGCTCTGGACTCTCCGGGTTTTGATTTGCTGGCGCTGTTCACCGGCTCTGAAGGCATGCTCGGGATCATCACCGAAGTCACGGTCAAGCTGCTGCCCAAACCGCAAATCGCCAAAGTGCTGCTGGCTGCCTTCGACTCCGTGGAAAAAGCCGGCCGCGCGGTGGGCGACATCATTGCCGCCGGCATCATTCCCGGTGGTCTGGAGATGATGGACAACCTGGCGATTCGCGCGGCTGAAGACTTCATTCATGCCGGCTACCCGGTGGAGGCCGAGGCCATTCTGCTCTGTGAACTGGATGGGGTCGAAGCGGACGTCCACGACGATTGCGACCGGGTGCGTGCGGTACTTGAACACGCCGGCGCCACCGAAGTCCGTCAGGCCCGCGACGAAGCCGAACGGGTACGATTCTGGGCCGGACGCAAAAACGCCTTCCCGGCAGTCGGACGGTTATCGCCGGACTACTACTGCATGGACGGCACCATCCCGCGGCGCGAATTGCCGGGGGTGCTCAAAGGCATCGCCGCGTTGGCCGCCGAATACGACCTGCGCGTGGCCAACGTGTTTCATGCCGGTGACGGCAACATGCACCCGCTGATTCTGTTCGATGCCAATCAGCCGGGCGAACTGGATCGCGCCGAAGCCCTCGGCGGCAAGATCCTCGAACTGTGCGTCAAGGTCGGTGGCAGCATCACCGGCGAGCACGGTGTCGGCCGGGAAAAAATCAACCAGATGTGCGCCCAGTTCAACAGCGATGAGCTGACCCTGTTTCACGCAGTGAAAGCCGCGTTCGACCCCAGCGGCCTGCTTAATCCCGGCAAGAACATTCCGACCCTGCACCGCTGCGCCGAATTCGGCGCCATGCATGTGCATATGGGCAAACTGCCCTTCCCCGAGCTGGAGCGTTTCTGATGGGTGCCGAACAGAATATCGATGGCAGTGCGGCACTGCTGGAGCAGGTCAATCAGGCGCTCGCCAGTGCCACACCGCTGCTGATCCAGGGCTCCAACAGCAAGGCCTTCCTCGGCCGCCCGATCGCCGGCGAGATACTCGACACCCGTGGGCATAACGGCATCGTCAGCTACGACCCGACCGAACTGGTGATCACTGCTCGCGCCGGTACTGCGCTCAGTGAATTATCCGCCGCGCTGGAAGCGGCCGGGCAGATGCTGCCCTGCGAACCGCCGTCTTTCGGCGAGGGTGCGACGCTCGGTGGTATGGTCGCCGCCGGCTTGTCCGGTCCGCGCCGGCCGTGGTCCGGTTCGGTGCGTGATTTCGTCCTCGGCACCCGGGTAATTACCGGTTTGGGCAAGCACCTGCGCTTCGGCGGCGAGGTCATGAAAAACGTCGCCGGCTACGATCTGTCGCGCTTGCTGGTGGGCAGTTACGGCTGCCTTGGCCTGCTGACCGAAGTGTCGCTGAAGGTCCTGCCCAAGCCGCGCCTGTGCGCCAGCTTCTCTCTGGAAATGGACCGCGCCCGGGCCTTGGCCAAGCTTGCCGAATGGGGCCAGCAACCACTGTCCATCAGCGCCGCCAGCCATGACGGCGAGCGCCTGCATCTGCGCCTGGAGGGTGGCGAAGGTTCGGTGGCGGCGGCCCATGATCGCCTCGGCGGCGAACCGCTCGACCCAGGCTATTGGTGCGAACTGAATGAACAGCGCCTGGCCTTTTTCGACGAAGGCCAGCCGCTGTGGCGCCTGTCAGTGCCCAACAACACCGGCCTGCTCGACCTGCCGGGTGAGCAGCTGATCGATTGGGGCGGCGCTCAGCGCTGGCTGAAATCCGATGCCGATGCCAGCGTTATTCGTTCGATTGCCCAAGCGGCCGGTGGCCATGCGACCTGCTACAGCCACGCGCTCATCGACAGCCCGTTTCAGCCGTTGCCCCCGGCGTTGCTGCGCTACCACCGGCAACTCAAGGCGCAACTCGACCCGCAAGGGATCTTCAATCCGGGCCGAATGTACGCGGAGCTCTGAACCATGCAGACCACCCTGAGCGAGCAGGCCAAACGCCTGCCCCGCGCCGAAGAAGCACAAAGCATTCTGCGCACCTGCGTGCACTGCGGCTTCTGCAACGCCACGTGCCCGACCTATCAGCTGCTCGGCGATGAGCTGGATGGCCCGCGCGGGCGGATCTACCTGATCAAGCAAGTGCTGGAAGGCCATGAGCCCACCGCCAAGACCCAGCTGCACCTGGATCGCTGCCTGTCGTGCCGCAACTGTGAAACCACCTGCCCCTCCGGCGTGGATTACCACAACCTGCTGGACATCGGCCGCGCGGTGGTCGACGCCGCCGTGCCGCGCCCCCTCGGCCAGACGCTGCTGCGCGAGAGCCTGCGGGCAGTGGTGCCGAACCCGGGGCTGTTCAAGTCGCTGATCAAAACCGGAGAGGCCTTTCGCCCGCTGTTGCCCGAGGTACTCCAGGCCAAGTTGCCGCGCACCGTGCACCCGGCCAAACCGCGGCCAACCACCCAACATGCGCGGCAGGTGCTGATGCTCGAAGGCTGCGTGCAACCGAGCCTGTCACCCAATACCAACGCCGCCACGGCGCGAGTCCTCGATCGTCTGGGCATCAGCGTCACGCCGATCAGCCAGGCCGGATGCTGCGGCGCCGTCGACTACCACTTGAATGCGCAAAAGGCCGGGCTCGATCGCGCCCGGCGCAACATCGACGCCTGGTGGCCGAGCATCGAAAACGGTGCCGAAGCCATAGTGCAGACGGCCAGCGGTTGTGGCGCTTTCATTAAGGATTACGGCCATCTGCTGGAACAGGATCCGGCCTATGCGGCCAAGGCCAAACGGGTCAGCGCCCTGACCAGGGATCTGGTGGAGGTGCTGCGTGACGAGCCGCTGGAGCAACTTCAGGTCAAGGCGGCAACCCGCATCGCCTTCCATTGCCCCTGCACCCTGCAACACGCGCAAAAGCTCGGTGGCGCGGTAGAGGACGTGCTGACTCGCCTGGGCTTCAACCTCACCCAGGTACCCGACAGCCATTTGTGCTGTGGCTCGGCGGGCACCTATTCGCTGACCCAGCCAGAGCTGTCCCGGCAGCTGCGCGATAACAAGCTCAACGCCCTGGAAAGCGGCAAACCCGAGGTGATAGTCACCGCCAACATCGGCTGCCAGACCCACCTCGACGGTGCCGGCCGAACCCCTGTCAGGCACTGGATCGAACTGGTCGAAGCTGCCCTGCCTTAATCGAACCCCTGGAGCACCCCATGAAAACCAAATGCGTATTGAGCCAGACCGAAGTCAGTCAGATCCTCGCCGCCGCCCGCAGCGAAGCCCAGAACAATCAGTGGGCGGTGACCATCGTCATAGTCGATGACGGCGGCCATCCACTGGCCCTCGAGCGTCTCGATGGCTGCGCAGCGATTGGCGCCTATATCGCCACGGAAAAAGCCCGCACCTCGGCCCTCGGCCGGCGTGAGTCCAAGGGCTATGAAGACATGGTCAACGGTGGCCGCAGCGCCTTTCTTTCGGTGCCCCTGCTGACCTCGCTGGAAGGTGGCGTGCCGATCATCGTCGATGGCCAGGTGATCGGTGCGGTCGGGGTGTCCGGGGTCAAGGCCGAGCAGGATGCCCAGGTGGCGCGGGCCGGCGCCCAAGTCCTGAACTGACCGCCCTTCCACCAAGCCAGCAGCGCCTTTTGCGCTGAATCGATAACCACTGATGGAGACTCTGTGATGCCCGCTTTCGTCAACTGCCAGCGCCTTAAGGTGGCGGCGACCCTGCAACGCTTCATTGATGAAGAAGTCCTGCCAGGTACCGGCCTCGATCAACCAACCTTCTGGAGCGGCTTCGATGCGCTGGTGCATGAACTGGCCCCGCAGAATCGCGCCTTGCTCGCCGAGCGCGATCGCCTGCAAAGCGAGCTCGACACCTGGCACCGTGCCCATCCGGGACCGGTAAGCGACATGCCGGCCTATCGCAGTTTTCTCGACAGCATCGGCTACTTGCAGCCGCAACCCGCTCAGGTGCAGGTCAGCACGGCCAATGTCGATAGCGAAATCAGCAGCCAGGCTGGCCCGCAACTGGTGGTCCCGGCGGTGAATGCCCGTTATGCGCTGAACGCAGCCAATGCCCGCTGGGGTTCGCTGTATGACGCGTTGTACGGCACCGATGTGCTGTCCAATGAAGGCGGCGCAGCACCAGGCGCGGCTTATAACCCGCTGCGCGGGGCGAAAGTCATCGCCTTTGGGCGGGCTTTTCTCGATGAAATCGCGCCCTTGAGCACTGGCTCCCACGCCCAGGTGAACAGCTACCGGATTGAGTCCGGCCAACTGCAAGCGACCCTGAAAGACGCCAGTCAAACGACTCTGCTACAGCCTGGAAAATATGTCGGCTATCAGGGCCAGGCAGCGCAACCCACTGCCATCCTGCTGAAGAACCATGGCCTGCACGTGGAAATCCAGATCGACCCGGCCAGCACCATCGGCCGTGCCGACAATGCCGGGGTAAAAGACCTGCTGATCGAGGCAGCGCTGTCGACCATCATCGATTGCGAGGACTCAGTCGCCGCGGTCGATGCCGACGACAAAGTGCAGGTGTATCGCAACTGGCTGGGCCTGATGAAGGGTGACCTGAAAGAGGACCTGGAAAAGAACGGCAAAACCATCACCCGAAGCCTAAATCCCGATCGCCAGTACAGCACTGCCGATGGCAGCTCCCTGACGCTGCACGGTCGCTCGCTGCTGTTCATTCGTAACGTCGGCCACCTGATGACCAGCCCGGCGATTCTCGACGGCGAAGGCCTGGAGATCCCGGAAGGCATCCTCGATGGCGTGGTCACCAGCCTGATTGCCGTGCATGACCTCAAGCGTCGCGGCAACTCGCGCAGCGGCAGCGTCTATATCGTCAAACCGAAGATGCATGGCCCCGCCGAAGTGGCGTTTGCCGAGCAGCTATTCAGTCGCATCGAAGACCTGCTCAAGCTTGAACGGCACACCCTGAAGATGGGGATCATGGACGAAGAGCGACGCACCAGCGTCAACCTCAAGGCCTGTATCGCCGCCGCCTCGTCGCGGGTGGCCTTTATCAATACCGGTTTCCTCGACCGCACCGGTGACGAGCTGCATAGCGCCATGGAAGCCGGCGCCATGTTGCGCAAGGGCGACATGAAAAACAGCGCCTGGATCCAGGCCTACGAACGCAACAATGTGCTGGCGGGTCTGAACTGCGGCCTGCGCGGCCGGGCGCAGATCGGTAAAGGCATGTGGGCCATGCCCGACCGGATGGCCGACATGCTCGAACAGAAGATCGCCCACCCCAAGGCCGGGGCCAACACCGCCTGGGTGCCGTCGCCCACGGCGGCCACCCTGCACGCACTGCATTATCACAAGGTCGATGTCCGCGCGGTGCAAGAAGCGCTGGAACAGGTCGATCTGGCAGCCGTCAGCGAGGAGATTCTCAACGACCTGCTCACTGTTCCGGTGGCCACTTCGAGCCAATGGTCAGCCGAGGAAATTCGCGAGGAAGTCGAAAACAACGCCCAGGGCTTGCTCGGCTATGTGGTGCGCTGGGTCGAGCAAGGTATCGGTTGCTCGAAAGTGCCGGACATTCATGACGTCGGGCTGATGGAAGATCGCGCGACCCTGCGCATTTCCAGCCAGCACATCGCCAACTGGCTGCGGCACGGGGTGATCGACCAGGCGCAGACCCTGGAGATCCTGCAGCGCATGGCCCGAGTGGTCGATCAGCAGAATGCCGGGGATCCGCTTTACCGGCCAATGGCCGCCGACTTCGATGGATCACTGGCCTTTCAGGCGGCCTGCGCACTGGTGTTCCAGGGCTGTGAGCAACCCAATGGCTACACCGAGCCGTTGTTGCATAAGTTCCGGGCGGCGTTCAAGGGCGCTCGGCGCTGAGACAGTTGAGCATCAAGCACCGCTGAAAGATCGCAGCCTGCGGCAGCTCCTACGCCGACCGAGTACACCCGTGATGTTGTGGGTGTACGCAATCCCTGTAGGAGCTGCCGCAGGCTGCGATCTTTTGCCGATCTGACATGCACCGTAAAACTCTGATTCAGATCCCCTCACCCAAACTTCACCCTCAGGCCAAGGGCCAGGTGGGGGCATTGATTAGCCGGCCTCACAGGCAACACAACGCCAGACTCGAGTATGCTGTGGCAATGCCACTACCCTGGATATGCAAGACTGGCCATGAAGTCTGACGCTCAATCCCCATCAAGGCAGCGGATGAACACCAGCACCCCGCCCTATCTGCAACCCGGCGACCGAGTCGTGTTGTTCGACGGTGTCTGCAAGTTGTGCAACGGCTCGGCGCGATTCCTGATCCGTCATGACCACCACAGGAAGATCAAGCTGGCGTCCATGCAATCGGTCGAAGGACAAGCCCTGCTGGCCTGGTTCTGCTTGCCAACCGAGCGATTCGAGAGCATGGCCTTCATTGAAAACAACCAACTGTATGTACGCTCGGAAGCGTTTGTGCGGGTCATGAAGCATCTGCCCCAACCCTGGCCTCTGCTGACGCTAATCAGCGTGATTCCCGAAGCAATCAGGGACTGGTGCTACGACCGCATCGCCCGGAATCGCTACCGGCTGTTCGGCCGTTATCCCGTCTGCCAGTTACCCAGCCCGGATCATAAAGGACGGTTCCTGGATGATCAGGACTGAACCGGTCGCCTGGGGACCGGGGACAATTCCCCTAATCCGCCGAGCACACTACAGCCTTGAGCGCTGGCTTTGCGGCCTGTCACTCTCAGGTATTGTTCAGTGCTGATTCTCAAACTGTTGGTGGTCCCCGGATTTTTATTGCTGGTTTCCCTGGCTGGCAGACGCTGGGGGCCCAGTGTGGGCGGATGGCTGGCGGGGTTCCCGGTGGTGGTCGGGCCGATTCTGTTTTTCCTCGCCGTCGAACAAGGTCAAGTGTTTGCCGCCCAGGCATCGATTGCGGCACTCTCTGCGGTGTTTGCGATGATCGCGTTCAGCATCGTCTACGCCCAGGTTGCGCAAAAACTGGCGTGGCCCTGGGCATTGTCGATCGCCGTGGCAGTCTGGGCCGTGGCGGCCGCGTCACTCTCGTGGGTCCCCTCTTCCATCGTGTTCTCGATCATCTTTGCGGCCACCGCACTGCTCGCTGCGCCACACTTGTTTCCTGCCGTGCAACCGCTGGCGGTAGCGCCTGCGCCCAAGTCCGACAAACTTTTCTATCGCATGCTCGCCGGCGCGCTGCTGACGCTGGCGGTGACCACGCTGGCCAGCACCGTGGGTGAGCGCTGGAGCGGGTTTCTCGCGGTGTTCCCGGTGCTCGGCAGCGTACTGGCAGTGTTCTCCCACCAAAGCCGCGGTCCGGCGTTTACCGCTGCGTTGCTCAGAGCCACGGCCACCGGTTTGTATTCGTTCGCGGCGTTTTGCCTGGTGCTGGCGCTGGCCTTGCCCAAGCTGGGCTTGTTGGCCTTTGTGCTGGCAGTCGCGATTTCGCTGCTGGTGTTGGCTGGCAGCAAGCGCCAGGTGGCTCGAAGCTCGAAGAGCGGCTACACCACAGCGACTGGCCGACAGCCGAGATCTTGAGGCGCAACGGCGAGCCAACACTTGGAAGAAGTCGGCAATCTTCGACAAGCATAACGTTCGAATTTTTCGCACAAGCAGAGCGAATACCTTGCACGTCATTCGAACATGATCAGTTCACCATCAGCCTCAGTCACCCACCTCCTACATCGACTGAGGCCTTCCCCATGAAATTCTATTTCCACCCTTCACCGAACCCGATGAAAGTAGCACTACTGCTCGAAGAGCTGGAAACGCCCTATGAGCTGATCGGAGTCGACACCTTCAAAGGCGAACAGCACCTGCCCGCCTTCCTCGCGATCAACCCGAACGCCAAGGTCCCGGCGCTGATCGATGGCGACGTCAAGGTGTTCGACTCCCAGGCGATCCTGCTGCACCTGGCGCAACA
Source organism: Pseudomonas sp. LBUM1658 (assembly GCF_059716055.1). NCBI lineage: Bacteria > Pseudomonadati > Pseudomonadota > Gammaproteobacteria > Pseudomonadales > Pseudomonadaceae > Pseudomonas > Pseudomonas sp. LBUM1658. The sequence goes on along the minus strand of NZ_CP166798.1, from coordinate 2,362,455 downwards.
GCATCAACGCTTCGTGCCGACCTCTGCCACGGGTCAAGCTGAGTTACTTTCCTGGTTGATGTTCATTGCCACCGGCCTTTCGCCGTTTTCCGGCCAGGCCGTGCACTTCCTGCACCATGCCCCGGAAGCGCTGCCTTATGCGAAAAATCGCTACCTCAAGGAAGTCGAAAGGCACTACCGCGTGCTCGACCAACGCCTGGCCGATCACCCGTATCTGGCGGGTGACAGCTACAGCATTGCCGACATGGCGCTGTGGGGCTGGGCCAACTACGCGCCGTACATCCTCGGCGAAAACGGCCTGGGCGCTTACCCGAACGTACAACGACTATTCCTTGAGATCAGCGCCCGCCCTGCGGCGCAACGCGCTCTGGGTCTGAAGGAGAAGCTGGTGCTTAAAGCCGAATTCGACGAAGAAACCCGCCGCGCGCTGTTCCCGCAGAACGCCGCGCTGTAAGCCCACCCACAAAAGGCAAGCGCCTTCGCCACAATTCACCTTTCGGACCATCGCACTGGAGTGTTTCACCACGACCATGGGATGATCGCGTCCCCCGCGCGATCACCCCTGGAGAGTTTGAATGTCATTGTTTGGGAAAAAAGCCGCTGCCTTGTTCTTCGCAGCGATTACCAGCTTCGGCGCAGTGAGCGTCAATGCGGCCACCCAGCCAGCGGCAAATACCTCGACCGCGCAAGAGATCTTCGCCCTGAGCGGCAAGTTCGTCTTCAACCTGCCTCAGGGTTTCGAAGCCAACCCGTTGCCTCCTGGCGACTCGGCCAGCGGCACTGCCGGGGCGATGGGCACCATGTACACCAACCCAACCAGCAAGACCGTGGTCATGGTCGCCGAAACCCTGCGCACCGATGGGGTGCAGATCAAAGACAACGACAGCCAGTTCCTCGACAGCGCAGTGGAAAGTTTCCTGGAGAAACAAGGCGCCGCGTTGCCCGACTTCAAGAAAACCGGCGAAAAGAAACTGACCATCAAAGGCCTTGGCCTGCGCCAGGTCGACAGCACCGCGACCATGGGTGGCGGCAAGACCCTGGGCACTACATTACTGGCCGGCTCAGGCATTCGCATCCTGGTGATCCAGATCATCTCCCGTGCCGATAACCCCACCGGGCATGCGGCACTGGTCAGGCAGATTACCGGCGGAAAATAACCAGGCGCGCAGTGGCTGACAGCGTTTTATTGATTGATGCGCTGCAACCAGCTGTTCAGATCCTGCATTTCAGTAGCGTTGATGCTGTGACCCATTCCCGGATAGGCATGGAACTCAGGCTTCAGGGAGAGGCTTTTCAGCAGGCTGTCGGCATCGCTGCCATCGCTATAGGGAAGTAGCCGATCGGCCGTGCCGTGGCCGATGAAAATCGCCAGGGATTCGAGGCTTTTGTCGGGTTTGAGCTGAGACTGCAACACGGGTAAAACCCGGCCACTCAACGCCGCGATCCCGCGCACCAACTGTGGATGGCGCAGGCCCACCTCGTAGGACATCATTGCCCCCTGGCTGAAACCCACCAGAAAAACCTTGTCGCTTTGAGTGTGATACTTGGTGGTGGCCTGGGCGATGAAGTCGACGAGCAGCCTGGCGCTGCTGCTCAGGTCCTTGGTCTCGCCGTCGTATGCACCCTCGCCTTTCTTGTGAAACCACTGATAACTGTCGGCATCCAGCGCCTGCGGCGCCCGCACCGAAACCACGGTATACCCGGCTGGCAACTCATCCTTGATGCCGAACAGATCCTCCTCGTTGCTGCCATAACCATGCAGCACAATCACCAGCGGCTGGTTGCGTGAATCAGGGGTGGCCTGCTCCAGATACTGCAGCGGCAGATCGGTCTGCAGCGCGGTTTGCGGGTGTGCGGCGGTGGACACCAACAGCAGCGCCATGGCCAAAAACTTCAACATAGTCCTTCCTTTACTGCACAGCGGGTTCGCGCCAGAGCCTAGCACTGTGAAGCTGGATCAAGAAGGTTCTTCAACCGGACACTGTGGGAGCGGGCTTGCTCGCGAAGGACGTTAACGATAACGCGTGTTTTCTGAGTAAACGCGCCGTCCTTGAGTCCATCGCGAGCAAACGGAACGCCGCCCGGCTGCTCCTACAGGGACTTGCCCGCGATCACTCGCCGTACACGTCGAACTTGAAGTACTTGTCCTGCACTTGCTTGTACTTGCCGTTGGCGCGGATTTCAGTGATGGCGGTGTTGAATTTCTCTGCCAGCTCTTTATCGCCTTTGCGCACGGCGATGCCGGCGCCGCCACCGAAGTATTTCGGATCGTTGCTTTCCGGACCAACGAAAGCGAAGCCTTTGCCGGCATCGGTTTTCAGGAACCCGTCATCGAGGTTGACCGCGTCGGCCAGCAGCGCATCGAGACGACCGGAGACCATGTCCAGGTTGGCTTCCTGCTGGGAGCCGTAGCGCACCAGGGTGACACCGGCCGGCTGCAGCATTTCAGTGGCGAAGCGGTCGTGGGTACTGGCGCGCAGCACGCCGACTTTCTTGCCCTTGAGCTCAGTCAGCGGGTCCTTGATATCGGTGCCGGCCTTCATCACGAAGCGCGCCGGGGTGTGATAGTACTTGATGGTGAAATCGACGTTCTTCTTGCGGTCGTCGGTGATGGTCATGGACGACAGGATCGCGTCGATTTTCTTGACCTTCAGCGCTGGGATCAGGCCATCGAACTCTTGCTCGACCCAGGTGCACTTGGCTTTCATCTGTTCACACAGCGCGTCGCCGATGTCCACGTCGAAGCCGGTGAGTTTACCGTCGGGAGTTTTCATCGAAAATGGCGGGTAGCCGGCTTCGATACCGATGCGGATCGGTTTGGCATCCTCGGCCACGGCGGACAGGGACAATACGGACAGTGCCAGGGCACCGAACATTGCTGATTTCTTCATCTGTAGCTCCTGGATGCGGAGATTCTTGTTTGGCAGATAATTCGATTGGCAGAAATCGAAGTGACCGGCAGTCTAGAGAGGCGCAACAGCAGTCAATTGTGTCGATGCGACATTTGGTTATAAAAAAATCCCGATAATGTCACAGACTGAAACAGAGGAATCGCAGTGTCGACCAATCCGACTTCGCTGAGCCTGATCCAGCACCATCCTGCCGAAGGACCGGGCGCCATCGCCCACTGGGCAAAGGCCCGGGGGGTGAGCCTGAAGGTCTTTCGCGCCGACCTCGGCGAACTGCCAGCTGTCGGCGGCGCGCCGGTGATTATTCTGGGCGGGCCGTACGAAGCTAATGCCGGGCCGGATTGGTTGGCTGAGGAACGTCGCTGGTTGGCAGCCTGTCTGGCTCAGGGCGCGCCGGTGTTCGCGATCTGCCTGGGTGCGCAATTGCTGGCGCGGGCTCTGGGCGGGGATGTGCGGCGGATGGCCGAGACCGAGACCGGCTGGACCGAGGTGAGCTTCGCCGATGGCCGTCTATTGAAGGTGCTGGAATGGCACGAGGATGGGATCGACCTGCCGCCGGATGCGCGGTTGTTGGCCAGCAGTGCCCGCTGCGATCAGCAGATGTACTCGGTCGGCCCGACGCGAGTGGGTCTGCAGTTTCATCCGGAGTGGAATGCCGAGTCGGTGGCGCAACTCAATGCCCACTTCGCCGAGGAATCCCCCCTGCCCCGGGATCAGGATGACAGCGTCGCCTACGGGCAAGTCTTTGACTGGCTGCAGGGGACGCTGGATGAGTGGTGGGCGGCGCAGAGGGCTGCCTGTTAAATAATTCCTGTGGCGCGCCCAAAAGATCGCAGCCTGCGGCAGCTCCTACGCCGACCGTGTCCATCCGTAATTTACGGGTGTACACCAATCCCCTGTAGGAGCTGCCGAAGGCTGCGATCTTTTGATCTTGATCGGTCTTTAAAATCGCTTTTCCGGCTATCAGCATTCACAGCCGATAACAGCACTCACCGGCCGTTCGACTACCCCGCTCAGCTGAAATCCCTCATCCAGCCAACCGGTAACCCCACCAATCATTTCCTTCACCGGGTAGCCCAGTGCCGCCAGTTTCACGGCGGCCTTGTTGGCGCCATTGCAGTGCGGGCCGGCGCAATAGACCACGAACAGCGTGGACTTCGAGTACTCGGCCAATACTTCGGCACTGAGCAAACGCCCCGGAATATTCAGCGCTCCAGGGACATGCCCGCGAGCAAAGGCCAAGGGACCGCGGACATCCAGCAGAACAAAGTCGATGTCGCCGGCTTGTTGGCTGCCATGAACGTCGGAACAATCGATTTCAAAGGTCAGGCGATTGCTGAAGTGCATCAAGGCAATGGCCGACGGGGCGGCGGGAATTTCGCGAACCAGGCTGGTCATGGCGTTCTCCGGTGGAGTGAGTGGGCGTGAGGGAACTGTATCCGCCCCGCGGTTGCAGCTACAGTGGCGTACAAGACACTCACTGGTAACTTTCCGCCAAATGCACACTGAACCCGGATTAGTCGCGATTCTGGCCTACGATGGCCTCTGTACGTTCGAGTTCGGCATCGCGGTCGAGATCTTCGGCCTGCCGCGGCCGGAATTCGATTTTCGCTGGTATGAACACCGGATAGTCGGCGTCGACCAGGGCCCGATGCGCGCCATGGGTGGTATTCAAGTGCTGGCTGATGGCGGCATGGAAATCCTGGAAAGCGCCCGGACCATCATCATTCCCGGCTGGCGCAGTCGTACCGAAGCCGTTCCTGAGGCGTTACTCACAGCACTGCGTCAGGCCCATGCCCGTGGTGCGCGATTGTTGTCGATCTGTTCCGGGGTGTTCGTATTGGCGGCGACCGGCCTGCTGGATGGGCTGGGCGCAACCACCCACTGGCGTTATGCCGATGAATTGGCCGAGCGCTTCCCGAACATCCTGGTCGACCCCGATGTACTGTACCTGGACTCGGGCCAGCTGATCACCTCGGCCGGCAGCGCCGCCGGTATCGATGCCTGTCTGCACCTGGTGGCGCGGGACTTCGGCACGCATATAGCTAATGCCGTGGCGCGCCGCCTGGTAATGTCGCCGCAGCGAACCGGCGGTCAGGCGCAGTTCATTCCGGCACCGGTCAGCCGCACGCCGCGCAGTGATCTGTCGCGGGTCATGCAGTGGGCCCGCGAGCATTTGCATGAACCGTTGGGCGTGCGTGAACTGGCCAGCCAGGCGGCCATGAGCGAACGAACCTTTTTGCGGCGTTTCAGTGAAGCCACCGGTGCTTCGCCCAAGTCCTGGCTGCAGCAGCAACGTCTGGCCCGTGCCCGCGATCTGCTGGAAAGCAGCAGTCACAACACCGACCACATCGCCCAATTGTGCGGCTATCGCTCGGTGGAGAGTTTTCGTGTGGCATTTCGGACAGTGGTCGGTTTGCCGCCGTCGGTGTATCGCGAGCGGTTTGGGGGTGGGGTCAAGGTAAAGGGGTGTGTCTGAGGGCCAATCGCGAGCAGGCTCGCTCCCACAATAGATAGCATCCAGCCGCAGATTTTGCGATCGACACAAATCCAATGTGGGAGCGAGCCTGCTCGCGATGAGGCCAGCATAGACAACATAGCTTCTGCTCAGTGCTCACTCACCACGCTTTCGCAACAAATAGGTATCCATGATCCAGCCATTGGCCAGCCGCGCCGCTTTGCGCACCTGTTCGATCTCGTCGGCCACGTCCTTGAGCTTGCCGGCAATAAGGATTTCATCCGGTGTGCCCAGGTAAGCTCCCCAGTAGATATCCAGGTCCTGGTCAGCCACCTGCTGATAGGAGTCCTCGGCATCGAGCATCACCACCAGGCTGTCGGCATCGCTGACCAGCCCCGCCGCGAGCCTGCGTCCGGTGGTGATTTCGACCGATCGACCGATGCTGTTCAATGGCACCTTATGCTGTGCCGCCAGCGCCTGGACGCTGGTGATGCCGGGAATGACCTCGAACTCGAAGGTGCAGCGACCGCCAGCGAGGATCGCCTGGAGAATGCGGATGGTGCTGTCGTACAGCGCCGGGTCGCCCCACACCAGAAAGGCCGCGCATTCGTCGTCGGCCATTTCATCGCTGATCAGCCGCTCGAAGGTCTGCTGCTTGTCGCGGTTCAGATCCTGCACGCTCGCGGTGTAGTCCACCTCGCCACGCACACGCTCGGGGCTGTGGGCTTCGACAAAACGGTAGTCGCGCCCGGTGATATAGCGCTCGCAGATGTCGTGCCGCAGGTCGGTGAGTTTGTCCTTGCTGCGGCCCTTGTCCATGATAAAAAAAACGTCGACCCGATTCAGCGCGTTGACGGCCTGCATGGTGATGTATTCGGGGTTACCGGCACCGATGCCGATGATCAGGATTTTCTTCATGGGGTCATGGTCTCCGTGTCTGAGCGGTTTTCCTGCAAGCGCAGGCGCCAGCGTCCGTTGAAGCGCAATTCGGTGGCCGATAACGGCTCGATATCGATCACATTGAAGGCTGCAGGCGGGCACTGCATGACGTGCATGATCGCTGCACGAATAACGAACGGGTGAGTGATCGCAACGAAATGTCCCGGGGTACTGCGCAACGTCTCCAGCCAGTCAGCCACTCGCTCGCACAGTTGCGCGACAGACTCACCGCCGTGGGGCGCCGAGGTGTTATCGGTCAACCAGGCTTGAAGTGCCTCGGGTTCATGTTTTTGCAAATCATCGATGGGCAGGCCGTGCCAACGGCCCATGGCACAATCCGCCAGCGCGGGGACGATCAGCATCTGCGCGCCGAACAGTTCGGCGGTTTGCCGGGCCCGAGCCTCAGGCGCACTGAGCAATTGCGCTGATCGTTTGAAGTCGCCGGCCCGAGAGCCCCGCGCTACCTGCCAATCCATTTCCACCGACTCGTCCAAGGGAAAGCGTGCGGTTTTCTGCGCCACGGTTCGCGCGTGGCAGATCAAGGTCAAACGGGTGGCCTGCACTGGGGATTACTCTGGTTTGGTCAGTCGGGAAGCGTACATCGCCGGTGGCGCTACTGTATTCGGGCTTTTCGCTGTAAGCCAGACCCAGGTTTTGTGGTGACAAGCCTGACGCCTTCACGCCCGCTCCCACAGGGTCCGGCGCACCCGCAAAAGCTTGATCTATCAAATCATTTCTTCCCCGCCAACTCCATGATCATCCGCGTCAGCAAATAGATCCGCGGTGTCCGGCGTATTGGGCACCAGTTCAATGGTTGCACCGAGCTTTTTCAGCTCCTCGATAGCGATATCGCGAACCTGGGTCAGGCCCGGCTCATAGCCGGAACCGGAGTCGATATTCACCAGCCGCTCAAGCAGTTTCAGGGCCTCGCCCTTGTACTGTTCAGCATCTGCCTGGACCTGTTTGTGGGGTTCGGCAAAGGCGCCGGGAGCAACCATGCCAAGAGCGAGGCTCAGGCCAAGACTGGCAGCCATGATGGAGCGATGGAATCTGAAGGTCATGAATCAATCCTTGTTTCGTGCCGGAAGTTGTCGAAACACCCTACCTGACAATCCGACAAGGCTCCATCGCGGATGGCGCAACCGAGAACCGCTTCACACCGAACCAAGCATGACCTGATGCGGCGCCCAGTCAGACCGACAAATGACCCGATTGCGGCCGGTGGCTTTGGCTACGTACAACGCCTGGTCGGCATCATTGAGCCACTGGGTTGCTTCAGTGTATCGGGGGTCATAGGCGGCCAGGCCTATACTCAGGCTGACCTTGAGCGCCGGGTTTTGCTCATAACCCAGGCAGGCGAAGCGATCCCGCAGAGCGTCCATGACCTGAGCGGCGCTGGCCAGTGACATGTCCGGCAGAATCACGCAGAACTCGTCGCCGCCGTAACGCCCGGCCATATCACTGGATAGCAGGTTTTGCTTGAGGGTTTTGCTCAACTGACGCAACACGATATCGCCGGCGACGTGGCCATAGGTGTCGTTGATGGTTTTGAAGTGATCGATATCGATCAGCGCGATGGCCCCGCCCTGTTGCTGGCGCCGGCAACGCTGGAACTCGAACTCCAGTTGATCCTTCAAGGCGCCATGGTTGAGCAGGCCGGTCAGGCTGTCCGTGCGACTCAGGGCCAGCAGCTCACGCTTGTGCCGGCCCAGGGTGTAGGCCTGGCGAAAACAGATCCAGCCCAGTGCCAGCGGATACAAGGTTAATAGCGGCAGGCAGGCGTACAGTTGCAGAGGGCTGGTTTGCGGGATGAAGGCTGGTGCAAACATCAGCAGACCGGTGCCAATACCCAACAGTTGGGCGACGGAGCCTGCGAGCAAAAAGCGCATGCCGCCGATCGCCACGTTATTCATCGCCATCATCGACACCGTGACTGCCGCGGGCAATGGATTGAAATGCATGGCGGCGACCCAGAAACCACCCAGAAACGAGTCGATCAGCAGATTGCGGTGTTCGGCGTGGTAGGGCACTTTCGAGCGGCGTGCCCATTGATAGCCCAGATGCGGCCAGAGCAGGCCATTGAAGATCATGAACACCCAGACCCAGGGCGCAGGGTCGAGCGGGTACATCGCCGCCGCCACGCACAGGAGCCCCAGAGCAAGGCCCAGCATTCGCGAGGTGTACAGCCTCCTGGCCAGTGAAAGTCCCTTTCCTCCAGTTTGTCCCATGGGGGCCAATGCTCCTCTGTGCTGCTGAACGAGACACCGCTTCTTGCTTGGGGCTTGCTGGGAGTCTATCAGCGCAACGGCAAATAGCCATCACCGGTCAGCGCCTTGAAAACGCTGTTCTCGCGGTTCCTTTGGCGAATGCTTGACTATAAATGACAGTGGGCGAAACGTGATGTCACTGGTCGTCCGGGTAAAAAATGACGCGAACGCTCAAACCTGCCGATCACATCCTGCCCTGAACACGCTGGGGATAGCGCTCCATGTTAATGACCCTGCTACTTGCCGCGGCTTTCATCATTTTGAGCTGGTGGAACTGGCCGCATCTCGGCGAGCTGCTGTATGACCTGAACATGGCCCTGGAGGCGCGTCTCTATCACCTGCGAAAAGTGCCGGTGCCAATCGCGGAAATGACGCTGAGCACCTATCAGGGAGGCCTGCCCAAGGCGCCGACGCTCCTGATGCTCCACGGCTACAGTGCCGACAAAACCGTCTGGCTGCGTTTTGCCCGGCACCTGGTCGGTGATTATCGGGTGATCATTCCCGACCTGGCGGGCCATGGTGAAACCGGCTTTCGGCGACGTGGCAGCTACGACATTCCCTCCCAGGCACAACGGCTGACCCAGCTGCTGGATGCCTGCGCGGTGGAGAAGGTTCATGTGATCGGCAATTCCATGGGCGGCTACCTTGCTGCCTGGCTCGCTGCGACTTATCCCGAGCGAGTTGCATCACTGGCGCTGATCGACCCGGCGGGAGTCGCCTCGCCGCTGCCCAGCGACATGGAACGGCTGCTGGCCCAGGGTAACAACCCGTTCCTGATCCATTCACGGGCCGACTTCGATCAGTTTTACGCCATGACCATGGCCTCGCCACCCTGGGTGCCCGACGTAATACTGGCGGCGTTGGCCGAACGGTATCAGCGCCGGCGTGACGAACTGGCGGAGATCTTCCAGGACTTCCATGGCAGTGATCCGCTCGAACCCCGGCTGGCCGAAATCCAGGCCCCTACCCTGCTGTTGTGGGGACGCGAGGATCGGCTGATTCACGTCAGCAGCGCGCAAGTCTGGGCCGAGGGCATTGCCCGGATTCGCGTGGAGCTGTGGGATGGCATCGGGCATATGCCGATGGTCGAGCGACCGGCCAGGACTGCGCAGTTGTATCGCGAGTTTTTGCAAGAGCAGGCCTGATGCGATCTTTCATGTGGCGGACACTTGTGGCGAGGGGGCTTGCCCCCGTTGGGTCGCGAAGCGGCCCTAAATCCTGCAATCTCTTTCTTTCAGATGTACCGAGTTGGCTGGATTACGACTGCTTCGCAGCCGAACGGGGCGGTGCGGCGGTCCGACAAGCCCCCTCGCCACAGCAAGCTCCCTCGCCACAGGGGGTTCTCCAACAACCAAGAGAGCAGTCATTTGCAGAATGAAGTTGGGAGGAAACTTCGTTTGTCAGTATCCCCTGCCCCGAACAGAATCGGGCAACGAAAAACCACCGTTGAACCCACGATTTCATTGCCCGGGAATTCTGTCTATGAGCATCCAGAGCTGTGTCAGCCCTGACCTGATCCGCCAACGCTTTTCGCGGGCAATGTCGGACATGTACCGCGAAGAGGTGCCGTTGTATGGCGCGCTGATGGAGTTGGTGGCGCAGACCAACGCCCAGGTGTTGCGTGACGACAGCCGAGTTGCGCAACAGCTGCGCAGCACCGGGGAAATCGAACGCCTGGACCTTGAGCGCCATGGCGCGATCCGCGTCGGCACCGCCGAGGAACTGGCGACCATCAGCCGCTTGTTTGCAGTGATGGGCATGCAGCCGGTCGGCTATTACGACCTGACACCCGCCGGGGTGCCGGTGCACGCCACCGCATTCCGCGCGGTGCATGAAGCCTCGCTGCAGGTCAGTCCATTCCGGGTGTTCACCTCATTGCTGCGCCTGGAACTCATCGAAAACCCCGAGCTGCGCGAGTTCGCCCGGGCGGTCCTGGCCAGACGCTCGATCTTCACCCCGGCCGCGCTGGCTTTGATCGACAAATCCGAAAACCAGGGCGGGCTTGACGAGCAAGACGCCGAGGCATTCGTCGAGCAGGCGCTGGAAACCTTTCGCTGGCACCACAGCGCCACCGTCACGGCCGAGCAATATCGGCAGTTGAGTGCGCAGCACCGGCTGGTCGCCGACGTGGTGGCCTTTAAAGGGCCGCACATTAATCACCTGACCCCGCGCACCCTCGACATCGACCGGGTCCAGGCGCAAATGCCCGAGTATGGTATTACCTCCAAAGCCGTGATCGAAGGCCCGCCGCGCCGCGAGTGCCCGATCCTGCTGCGCCAGACCAGTTTCAAGGCGCTGGAAGAACCCATCGCCTTCCCCGGTCAGAGCAGCGGCAGCCATAGTGCCCGCTTCGGCGAGATCGAACAGCGCGGCGCAGCACTGACCCCGGCGGGTCGGGCGCTGTATGACCGCTTGCTGAATGCCGCTCGCGATGAGTTGAAGGATTTCCCCAACGAAGAAAATGCCCAGCGCTACAACGCCCTGCTGCAAGTGCACTTCGCTGAATTCCCGGACTCCTGGGCCGGCATGCGCGAACAAGGGCTGGCTTACTTCCGCTACTTCGTCACCGAACAAGGCCTCGCCGCAAGTGGCGACCTGTCGGATTCAGAGACGCTGGAAGGGTTGCTCAGCCGAAACTACATGTGCTTCGAGCCGCTGGTCTACGAGGACTTTTTGCCGGTCAGTGCGGCGGGCATCTTCCAGTCCAACCTGGGTGACGATGCGCAAAGCCACTACGCCAGCCAATCGAACCAGCAGGAATTCGAAAACGTACTGGGCCGTTCGACCATCAATGAACTGGCGCTGTATGCCGAGACTCAACGGCGCTCGATCCTGGAATGCTGCGCTGCACTCGAGCTGCCACCACTGGTGTGAGGGTGCCGCAAGGGAGTTCGCCCAGTGCGTTGGCCTGGCAATCCATGCACCGGTAAAGAGCCGATACACTGGGCGAACATAGGGATTTTAATTGAACGTGCAGAATAAGTCCGCGCAAAAAATCTGAATAAATCTGGACACAATATTTCCAGTGCGAATTAACGTTCAGAACAGTTCAGAACAGTTCACACCGGTTCAATACCCGGTCATTTCCAGATAGCCGCTGCCGGCATGACTGCCGCTCAACTGCACCGGGCCTTCCCAGTAAGCAATCCGCAGCGCCATCCAGGCCTTGGGATTGAGCGCCTGCGCGGTGATATCCAGACCTTTGCCAGGGATCTTGATCGACCAGCGGGTCGGCATCTTGCGCCCCGCCACCGCAGTGGAGTCCAGCGGCGTCAGGCTGATCTCGTCTCTGGACAGCCGCTCGGTGCGGCCATCGGCAGCAATCCAGGTCCCGGTCAGATAGGCGTTTCCATTTTTTTCGCGCACCCGAAACAGCATTACCTGTTCGGCGCTATCCAGGTGCAGGGAAAACCAGTCCCAACCCGTTTGATCGGCGGTCAACGGCTGGCTGCTCCACTCGCGGTCGAGCCAGGCCGGACCGCTGACTTGCCAGGTCTGGCCATCGATCTCAAGGCTACCCTGGGCCTGGAAAAATGGCTGGCTGTAGTAGTACGACGCCTGGCCATGTTCGGATTTCTGGCTGTAACCCTGCTCGCCTTGCAACACCGGGGGGTTGCTCGAGGTCAGGCGCAGTTGATAGCTGAAGCCTTGTCCGCTGGCGTGCAGTTGCATATCGGCCAAGGGGTTGGCAGGGCCGGACTGGCTGCTGAAACTCCAGTCATCGATCCAGGCATTGAACGGCGCGCCAGTGACTCCGGCCTGCCCTACCCCGCCCCGGGCGTAGCGTTCAGCCACGTGATGCTGAGTGGCCGAGGTCACTGCGGCGTGGGCGAGCCAGACCGTCTGGCTACCCCAGCCAGGTTGCTCGGGCCCGACTTTCAGTGCGTTGCGAAACAGGGTCCATTGCACACCGAAACTGCGGCCCTCAGCGTCCTTGAGATTGGCGGTGATGTACCACCACTCGATACGAAAGCCGTCGTGGGGCCCGTGGTCGGCGGGAAAGCTGAAGGCTCTGCCGGGAACCACCGGGGTGAACTCAGCCGCTTCGCTGCCCAGCCCGGCGAAACTTTCTGAATTTTTCGGCGCGTCATCGCAACCACCCAGTTGCCACAGCAGCACCAGCAGCACGCCAAACCACAGCGACTTAATCTTCATGGGCAAAAGTCCTGAGCAGATCGACCGGCCGGCTGCGGTAGAGTTTGATCAGTGGCCAGGCCGACGCCAGCAAGGTCGCCAACAATGCCAGGGCGGTCAATTGCAGCAGTTGCAGCGGGAAGATCCGCAACGGCAGGCGCCAGCCAAAGGCCTGGACATTAATCACCGAGTTCAGGCACCACGCCAGCAAGATCCCCAGCGGCAATGCCAGCAGCAAGGTCAGCACCGCCAGCAACCAGGTCTGCCCCAGGTTGAGCAGCATCAGTTGGCGCCGGGTCACACCCAGAGCCCATAACGGCGCCAGTTGCCCGAGACGACTCTGGCTCTGGGTCAGCAGGCTGATGAACAGCGCGACACCGGCCACCCCCAGAGTCAGGCTATTGAGCGCCGCGGTGGCAGTAAAGGTCCGTTCGAACACTTGAGTGGACCAGCCCTTGAGCTGCGCCTGATCGACGATGCGGTTGTCGTCCAGGGCAAAGCGCGCTTGCAGGGCTTGCACCAGGGGCGTCACGGCCGCGGGGTCGATGCGCAGGTTGAAGCGGCTCGGCGCCAGCTGCGGCCAGTAACGTTGCAGGTGCCCGGCGTTGACCAGTAAATGTCCTTTCGGATTGCCGTAGTCGGCATAGATCCCGACGATGCGCGGCGACCACTGACCTTGCGGCGTCGCAATCACCAGCCGATCACCCAATTGCACCTTCAGGCGCCGGGCCAGTTGTTCACTGAGCATCAGCGTGTCGTCGTCGACCAGCCGCTCCCAGGGATCGTCCCCCAGCGCCTGCAGCAGCGGCCAGTGCTGGCGATAGCTCGGGTGATCGATAACCCCGTACAGCTCCGCGGGCCAGCCTTGCAGCTGGATCGACAGCTGCCAGCTGGGCAACACCGCGGAAACCAGTGGTTGTTGGCTTAACCAGGCTTGAAGCTCACGGGACTGAGCCGGACTGACTGGATTGAGATACAGCTCGGCGCTCAAGCGTTGTTCGAGCCAGTCAGCGAAGGTCTGGCGAAAACCCGCGGTCATGCTGCCGGCACCGATATTGGCGGCCAGCGCCAGCAACAGCGCCATCAATGCCAGACTCAGGGCCGGTAACTGCTGGCGGCAATCGGCAATAAACCACTGCGCCAACACCGAGCGACCGGGCCTGAGCACCAGCCTCAGCAGCCCATCGAGCAGCACTGGCAAACTCAGCGCCGCCGCCAACAACAGGCCGGCCATCAGCACAAAACCACTGGTCAAACTGTCCCCCAGCAACCAGGCCAGTAGCCCCACCGCGGCGGCAATCGCCGCCACCCAACCCTGGCGCCGCAACCAGCGGGCATGGGCCAGATGCCAGGCTTGCGGGTTGGCCAGCGCGAGCAACGGCAAGCGCGCCGCGCGCAACAAACTGTTGGCGCCGGCCAGCAACGCTCCCAACAGACTCAAGCCCACCCCACCGAGCCACCAGAGCGGGCCGAGGTTCAACTGCCCCGCCACCTCGGCCCCGTACAGCCCACGCAGGCTGGCGGCGACGTCCGGCAACAACACGCCGGCGAGCAAATACCCACTGATCACCCCGGCAATCCCGCCCAGCAATGCCAGGCCACCGAGCTCAACGCTCAGGCTGAAGATCAACATGCGCGCACTGACCCCGCAAGCCCGCAGGGTTCTCAGCAGACCACGACGCTGCTCCAGGGCCAGGCCGATGGCGGCATGCACGATAAACAGCCCGACCACGAACGACAGAAAACCCAAGGCATCGAGGTTCAGGTGAAAGCTTTCGGTCAGGCGCGCCAGATTGTTTTCTTCACCACTGCGTTTGAGCACTAACTGCCCGGCAAACGCTTCAGGCAACCGCGGCTCAGTAGCCGCGAAATCCTTGGGCAGCACCAGCCGCGAGAGCTGTTGTGGCATTCCCAGCAGCTGCTGGGCGAAGCCGATATCCACCAGCAGCACCCCCGGCGCCATGTCGACCTGGCTGTGCAGCGGCGGCAGGCGTTGGCCATTTACCGTGAAGGGTTGGTCGCCCTCGCGATAACCCAGGGCCTGCAAGGTTTGCGGGGCGATCCAGGTGCTGCCGGGCGGGCTGATGAAGTCGACCATTCGCGCCAGCTCCAGCGCCTGTCCAGCCACCGCCGATCCGGCCGGTAGCGACAGCGGTTCGATGCCGATCAATTGCAGACGTTGATCTTCCCGGCCCTTGAGTGACAGCCGCGCTTGCAGCAGCGGCGACACTGGCCAACCGGCACGCCGCAGGCTGATGAACAAGGATTGCGCGAAGGTCGCGCCATTCGGTGCAGCGAGACTGGCCTGGGGTTCGCCGCCAATCAACTGGCTGGCCCGCGCGTAGCTTTCTCGCGCCTGGCTGTTTAGCGCCTGCACCCCGGTCAACAGGCTGGTGGCCAGCCAGAGCCCGGTCAGCACACTGAAAAACTGCACCGGATGCTGCCGCCAATGGCTGAGCAAGGCCCGCAACGTGCCCTGAAAAACCCGCACCTCAGCCCCCGCCCGTGCTGAGCAGACGCCCGTTATGCAGCACCACTCTTTGCGCCAGACGGGCCGCGACCCGCGGACTGTGGGTGACCATCAGCAGACTGGTGGGGCTGTCGACAAGCAGCTCCAGGAGCAACTGCAGCACTTGATCGCTGGTGCTTTCATCAAGACTGCCAGTGGGTTCATCGGCCAGCAGCAGACCAGGACGCGACGCCAGCGCACGCCCCAGCGCCACCCGTTGTTGCTGGCCGCCAGAGAGTTGTTCAGGATAACGTTTGAGCAAGTCGCCGAGCCCCAGCCGCTCCACCAGTTGCGCCTGCCAGACTGGCTCAAGTCGCCCGGCCAGACGTGCCTGAAAGGCCAGGTTGTCCTCGACCTGCAAGCTGCTGATCAAATTGAACTGCTGGAACACCAGGCCCACCTCGGTACGCCGCCAGTTGGCCAGTTGCGCCTCATTCATCCGTTCCAGCGAATGCCCACCAATGCGGATGCTGCCGCTATCCACCTTGTCCAGCCCGGCGATCAGGTGCAGCAAGGTGCTCTTGCCACTGCCCGACTCGCCCATCAACGCCAGGCTGCTGCCGTGTTGCAACTGCAAGTCGACACCCTGCAACACCGCCAGCGGTCCTTGCGGGGTTGCATAGCTCTTGAACACGCCTTGCACCTGGAGCATGGGAACACTCGATTGACTGAAGCTGAAGCCAAGGATAGCGGGTGTGGCTGGGCGAGGCGTCGCTGCGGCATCCGCACTTTTTTATTTTTGACTTCGACTGTGCGAACAGACGATTCCAGACTAAAAATAACAGTGTGGTGAAGCGATATGGGAGTCCCACGTTGTGACGATGATTGTCATGACCCGGACCTAGAGGGATAACACAAGTTCCGGGGATGGCCAGGCACATGGCTCAGGGCAAATACCGTTCCGACATAGACGGACTACGGGCTGTCGCCGTTATTGCAGTCTTCGTCAATCACCTGAATAACAGCCTGTTGCCGGGTGGTTTCATTGGCGTCGATATATTCTTCGTCATTTCCGGATTCCTGATCACCTCGCAGGTTTTTTCCGAGGTAAAACGCAATGTCTTCTCGCTGAAGAGCTTTTATCAGCGGCGCATCAACCGCATTGTTCCCGCCCTGATGACAGTGCTCCTGGTCAGTGTGATCGCCGGGGCCTTCATCCTTTCCCCGGCCGACCTGACGCGACTCAACGCCAGCGCACTGTTCTCATTGCTGGGCGCCTCGAATATCTACATCTGGATGAAGTACGGCAACTACTTCGCCGCAGACGCCAGTGAAGCGCCCTTGTTGCATACCTGGTCGCTGGGCATTGAAGAGCAGTTCTACCTGGTTTGGCCGTTATTCATCGTGCTGCTGTATCGCTGGGCACCGCGCTATATGTTGCCCGTACTGATCCTGGGAGTTGTGGCCGCCGCAGGCCTTTCCGAATACGCGACAGGGGTGTTTGCCACGGCTTCCTACTACCTGCTGCCCATGCGTTTTTTCGAACTGATGCTGGGTGGGCTGCTGGGCATTTACCTGCAACAACCACGCGTCATCGGCAAGGTGGCTGCCTATGGCTATGCGCTGGTGGGCTCGCTGCTGGTCGGGGTTGCGCTGTTTGCCTTGAACGACAGCTCGGCCTTTCCCGGGATCGATGCCCTGATACCGTGTCTGGGGGCAGCCTTGTTGATCCTGGCCGGCAGCGCCGACGTTCGTTTACCTTTGCTGACCAGCCGGCCGATGGTGTTTATCGGCTTGATCTCCTACTCACTCTACCTGTGCCACTGGCCGCTGATTGCCTACCTGAACTATCTGGATATCCCCATCAATCTTCCGGTGGCGCTGTTGGTGGTGCTGGCATCGGTGCTCATGGCCTGGTTGTTGTGGCGCTTTGTCGAAGTGCCTTTTCGCCGCAGCGGGGCGGCGTTGCGCTTTTCGCGGGTGTTTACCCGACGCTTTGCCCTGCCGGCCTTGGGGTTGGCCTTGTTGGCGGGGTTGAGCCAGCAGTGGGATGGATTCCCGACTCGTTTCAGTCCCGGGGTCTCGACGCTTGAGGCGATGACCCTGAGCAAACCCAGCGAGATTCGCAGTGGTTGCCACGTGCCCAATGCGCTGTACCGCACCGACCCCAGTCCCGAATGCCATCTGGGAGCCAAAAAAGAGCGGCTCGACGGCATCATGGTCGGCGATTCGTTTGCCAATCACTTTACCGGCATGGTGGACATCCTGGCCCGGCCCGACGGCATCACGCTGATGGATTACACCTTGGACTCCTGCCCGCCGATTGTCGGTTACAGCGGAGGGATGCCGGCGGTGTATGCCGCCCATTGCGCGATACGCAACGAACGGGTGTTCAATCTGATCGAGCAGAACCACTACCCTTATGTGGTCCTGGCGGGGAGTTGGCCCAAGGATGAAGCCGCAGCAGGCATCGTCGAGGCGAGCATCAAGCGAGTGGTGGAAAACAGCGGTCAGGTCATCGTCATCCTGAGTAATCAGAACATTGAAAACGCCGCGACCTGCCCTATCCGCCGATTAATGTTCGGCCGCGAGCGCGAGTGCTCGGCCACCCAGAGTGCGATTCCGCTTTACTGGGCGCAATTGCACGAAAAATTCCCGCAGGTGCACTTCATCGATCCCAATCAGGTGATTTGCCCGGAACATCTCTGCAGCCCGATTATCGAGGGCAATCTGTTGTACCTAGACAACGCGCACTTGAACGAGAGGGGATCGCGCTTCATCGGCCGCACGCTATTAGATAAAGGTTACTCGTTGTTGCATGATCCCGTGGCGAGATCCTGACTCAGGGGTACCAGACCAATAATGCAGGAGCGAGCTTGCTCGCGATGCGGTCTCACCCCCGAGGAATTCACCCAGCCTATCGGATTCGGGGTGTACCGGTAGTCATTCCACACCTCCGCCAGCGGGCCCGGAGCCGGCGTCAGGTAGCGGCCGATGTGCGGATCGTAGTAGCGATGCCGGTTGTAGTGCAGGCCGGTTTCAGCATCGAAGTACTGGCCCTGGAAGCGCAACGGATTGTCGACCTGTGGTTCGCTGTCGAGGCCGGCGAGTTGGCCGTAGGCCCGGTAATTCGCCGACCAGACGATCTCGCCGTTGTAGTCGGTGAGTTCCAGCGGTGTACCAAGGTGGTCGAGTTGGTAGTAGTACCGACGGGCCTTGAATGGGTCTTCGCCGTCGAGCAGGGCCAATGGCCGCAAGCTGCCGGGTTCGTAGAGGTAGCGGCGGTAGTGATGGCTGCTGCGTTCGGCAATGAGTTGCCGGCCTTGCCAGAGGAATTCGGTGCTGTGGCCATCGACGGTTTTGCCGATTCGGCGGCCGAACGCGTCGTAGCGGTAGCTCACGCAACGGCCGTCCGGCAGGCTCACGCCTGTCAGTCGGTGCAGGCAGTCGTAGCGGTATTCGGTGACCCGTTTCTCGCCGTCGCCGCGCCGTTCGCGGATCAGATTGCCGTAGGTGTCGTAGTCGTAATGGCGGTCGCCTTGCATCAGCAGACGGTTGCCTTTGATCGTCGTCGGGCCCTGCATCTGCAGGTTACCGACAGGGTCGTGGGCAAAGTTTTCCAGGAGTTCGCCGCGAGAATGGCGGACGCGAATCAGACGATCCAGCGCATCGTAGTAATAACTGCGCTGGCCGTGACGGCTGTCCGCGATAGAGGCAATGTTGCCGTTGACCGCATAACTGTAATGGCGCAAATACAACGGCCGGGCTTGCCGGGTGATCGCGTGGAGCTGCAGGCGCCCTTGCTCGTCGTAGTGGTACTGGCTGAGCAGCAGGCCTTGCTGGCGTTGCTGCTCGCGACCGGCGCTGAACTGGTGAGTGGTCAGCCGCTCGCCATTGAGGTCGATGGCGCTCAGAGCACCGCCCTGGACAGGGTGGTAGTCGAGTATGCTGAGGTCCGGCAGGCATAGCTGGTCAAGCTGGCCGCATGGATCGTCGTGATCGTTCATCCGCAATCCCTCGCGTGGGTGGTATTGGCGCGAGAACTTTGCAGGGGATCGTTGGGAAATGGAATCGGGGAGATTCGAGAGGCCGGGTAGGAATTTTCTTTAAATCAAATGGAAAAAATCAACAACGAAAGATGTGTCGAACGCAAACCTGTGGCGAGGGGGCTTGTCGGAACGCCGCATCGCCCCGTTCGGCTGCGAAGCAGTCGTAAAACCAACTAATGCGTTTTACCTGATAGAACGCGGTTGCTGATTTTGGGGCCGCTGCGCGACCCAGCGGGGGCAAGCCCCCTCGCCACAGCAAGCTCCCTCGCCACAGGGATTGTGTTCGCCGCATCCGTGTTTTAACTACCCGACATCACCCCCCTAACCACCCGCCGCGAGGCCAGTCTGCGCCTGATCCGGAGTGACGATGTCCCTGAGGTCGATATGTTTCCACATCGGCTTGGCACCGAGGCGCGCGTTGAAGCGGGTGTTGAAGGTAAAGTCGTCCTCGGTCGACTCGCTCAGTGGTTTGCCGTAGACCGGTTCGATCGCCGCCAGGTCGTAGCCCATCAGCTGCAGCAAGGTGGGGAAGATGTTGTAGTGGCTGGAGCGGTCCTTGTTGGCCGCCAGCGTGCTCTTCCAGTCGAGGGTGTGCAGGGCGTTGCCCTGGATCACCACCAACGGCACCAGGCCCTCCTCCGCCACCGGGTCACCGCCGCAATGGGTATTGAGGCCCGGGTTGCCACGTTCGTGCAGGTCCTGGCCATGGTCGGAGGTGTAGATCAGCACAGCATTACTCAGGTCGGCCTTGGTCAAGACTCGCGAGAAGAACTCGCCGACGCTCCACAACAACGTGTTCTTGTAGGCATTGCGGTACAGCAGCCAGTCATCGGTCTGGCCGCTGAAACCGTCGCGCGACGCGGTGTCGGCGACCTCGACATACTGCCCCCGTGACAGCACCGGGCGGTAGGCCATGAACTCATCCGGGTATTTGTCATGAACCGGAAAGTGCGCGCCGACCTTGTTGATGACCACCAGCTGCGGCTGGCCGTCGTTGAGCAGCTCAATCAGTTTCTGCGCCGCCGCCATATCGCGGTCGCGCACGCTGATCTGGTCGAACTGGACAAACTCGTCGATGTCCTTGCGCTCAAGCTCGTTCATCCGGTTCTGCAGGAAGCCGCCGGTGCGTTGGGCGTCGATATACACCGTGCGCAGTCCTGCCTGCCGGGCGTACTGCCAGATCGACGGCAGGGTCGAGTTGATGCGCATGTAGTCATCGCGAGTACCGCCATAGCGCAGCGTGACGTTGGTATCGGCGCTGCAGTTGGCAATGGACGCGGCATAGCCGTAGTTGTAAATGTCCACGTCTGGACGGGGCTCCTTGAGGCTGCTGTGCGCACCGAAGGGGGCGTTGATATCCAGGTAGTTGCCGGACACGCTTTCATCGATGATCAGCACGATATCGTGGCCGACGGCCTGCGGTTGTCGCGTCAGGCTGACCGTCTCGCGGGGACCGACGGTGTCCTGCGCGGACTCATAGGCAAACAGGTTCAGGTACGCCAGCGGCGTGTACATGATCGGCAAGCCTCTGGCGCCCTCGCCCGCCCGCACGAACAACACCGCCGAAAGCAGCAGCACCCCGAGCAGCGGTGCCGCCGTCAGGACGTAACCAGGCAGCGGCAGACGCCGCTGCGGCTTGAGTCCGATACCCAGCAGTAGCAACAGACCGCTTGCCAGTGAGCCGAGTATGACCCAACGGTATTGGTATGCTGCCTCCAGAATGAACCCGCCGGAATAAACCAGCGAAATGAAGCTGCTGTAGGTCAGGTAATCGGCGGTGACTTTGGTGTAGATGTCGAAAAACACCGCGGAACTGAAGAACATCAGCGCGAACAGGTGCCGTACCAGCGTCTTGCGAATATAGGCGGTCAACAGCAGGGAGCAGACCAGGACAAAGAACATTCCGGCAAACAACAGCAACGGTAATCCGACGCCCATTGCGCCAATGCGTTCAAGGTAATAATCGGAGTTCTTCAGCAAGTACAGAACGATCAACAGTTCCTTGAAGTATCTCGCCATAAATCCCTCGTTTGAATGGCGTTTAAGCTCCGCCGTCCAGTGTAACTATCCGTTGACACCTCGAAAGGGTTATGCCCGATCAACCCTTTTCGCCTCCAAGTACCAAGTCAATTAGTTGACGACTGCCATTCGTCCTGCTCATTAACATAAGTAACTTGATTGAGACATTAGCATCACATCATCAAAGCGCAACCTGCTGTTTCAACGGTGAGCGCGTCAAAAAAAAGATGACTCAAATCTGACACACCCCCACCGCTAAGACCCATGCAAATCAAGCCGTACAACCGTTCGTCGTTTAACTTGACTGTGTTTTTTTCGGTACAAATTCATCCAAACCCGCTGCCGCTAAGCGTCTGATGGCAAAACGCCCGAAAAGCTAGTAATTGCTAAGCCCAAAGAACATGTCATTTCGTTGACACGTTTTTTCAAGGCTGGTCTATACCCACTTCATCAGTCTCATCTCAGTTACATCAACCGCATTTTACGAGGCGCGCCAATATGGACGTGAGCGTATTCGGTACGGGCTACGTTGGCCTGATTCAAGCAGCCGCACTGGCAGACGTCGGTCACCGAGTGCTGTGTGTCGACGTCGATCTGAACAAAATCAAACAGCTGCAACAGGCTGTTCCGCCCATCAGTGAACCGGGACTTTCCGGCATGTTGGAAGACAACATCAAGGAAGGCCGGTTGCTGTTCAGCACCCAGGCCAGTGATGCCGTCACCCACGCCGAGTTGATCTTCATCGCAGTCGGAACTCCGGCCGATGAAGACGGTTCTGCCGATCTCAGCCATGTGCTGACGGTCACCCGGGAAATCGCCCGCTGCATGGAAGCCGATCGCACCCTGATCATCAAGTCCACAGTCCCGGTGGGAACCGCCGACAAAGTCGCGGCCTGCGCCCACGAAGAATTGCAGCGCCGAGGCAAGGGCCAGCTGAACGTGCGAGTGGTCTCCAACCCGGAGTTCCTCAAGGAAGGCAGCGCGCTCAACGATTGCATGCGCCCCGACCGGATCATCGTCGGGACCAGTGATGAGATCGCCCGTACCCAGCTCGCAGAACTTTATGCGCCGTTCTGCCGCAACCATGAAAAATTGATGTTCATGGATAACCGCAGCGCCGAACTGACCAAGTACGCCGCCAATGCCATGCTGGCGACCCGCATCAGTTTCATGAACGAGTTGGCCAACCTGACTGAACATCTGGGCGCTGACATCGAGGCGGTTCGCAAGGGTATCGGTTCGGACCCACGTATCGGTTATCACTTCATTTACCCCGGCTGCGGCTTTGGCGGTTCGTGCTTCCCCAAGGACCTGCGAGCCTTGCTGCATACCGCCGAGCAGAACGACATGCCGTTGCGCCTGCTGCGCAGCGTGTGCGATGTGAATGATGCCCAGCGCCATATCCTCTTCAGCAAACTCAAGCCGTATTTCCCCCAGGGCCTGGCCGGCAAGTCGGTCGCCATCTGGGGCCTGGCCTTCAAACCGAACACCGACGACATGCGCGAAGCCCCGAGCCGCTACCTGATGGAAGCGCTCTGGCGCGAAGGCGCAACCGTTCGCGCGTTCGATCCGGAAGCCATGGCCGAGTGCCGGCGCATCTACGGTTACCGCAACGATTTGCAACTGTGCGCCACCCGTGACGACACCCTGGAAGATGCCGATGCGCTGGTGATCTGCACCGAGTGGAAAAACTTTCGGGTGGTCGACCTTGAGCTGCTGGCCAGCAAATTGCGCTCGCGGGTGGTCATCGATGGCCGCAACCTCTACAACCCGGAACATCTCGCGGCCGCTGGATTGCACTATCGTGGTATCGGCCTGCGCAACATCGCTCCAGAAGGAGCGGGCCAATGAAAATCCTGGTGACCGGAGCCGCTGGCTTTATCGGAGCCCACTGCGTCCTGCGCCTGCTGCGCGACGGACACCAGGTATTTGGGCTGGACAATTTCAACGACTACTACGACCCGGCATTGAAGGAAGCCCGCGTGCGTTGGGTACAGGAACAGGCTGGCGACTTCCCCCTGTTTCGCCTCGACCTGGCCGACAACCAGGCAATCGCCGAACTGTTCGCCCGCGAGCAACCACAGGTGGTCATCCACCTGGCTGCCCAGGCCGGGGTGCGCTATTCGCTGGACAATCCGCGGGCCTATGTCGACAGCAACCTGAGCGGGTTCCTGAATATCCTCGAAGGCTGCCGCCATCATCCGGTGCGCCACCTGATCTACGCCTCATCCAGTTCGGTCTACGGGGCCAACCAGCACACCCCGTACTCGGTGCAGGACGGCGTCAACCATCCGCTGTCGCTGTATGCCGCGACCAAGAAAGCCAATGAACTGATGGCCCACAGCTACAGCCATCTGTTCGGTGTCCCATGCACCGGCCTGCGCTTTT
This sequence comes from Pseudomonas sp. LBUM1658, assembly GCF_059716055.1. Lineage (NCBI taxonomy): Bacteria > Pseudomonadati > Pseudomonadota > Gammaproteobacteria > Pseudomonadales > Pseudomonadaceae > Pseudomonas > Pseudomonas sp. LBUM1658. Next base: position 2,338,843 of record NZ_CP166798.1, on the reverse strand, counting down.
TCACCGTGTACGGCCCCTGGGGTCGTCCGGACATGTCGCCGATCCAGTTTGCCCAGGCGATCGTCTCGCGGCGCCCGCTGAAGTTGTTCAACTACGGCCAGCATCAACGCGACTTCACCTACATCGACGACATCATCGAAAGCCTGACCCGGCTGATCGAGCGTGCGCCCCAGGCCGCGTCGAACTGGGACCGTGAACACCCGGATCCGGCCACCAGCATGGCCCCATGGCAGCTCTACAACATTGGCGGCCAGCGCCCGGTCGAACTCAAGGATTACCTCGCCCTCCTGGAGAAACACCTGGGGATCAAGGCTGAGGTCGAGCTGCTGCCCCTGCAACCGGGGGACGTGCTCAACACCTGTGCCGATGTTTCGCAACTGGAACGAGACACCGGTTTTCACCCCCGGATCGAACTGGACGAAGGGCTCGCGCGCTTTGTTTCCTGGTTCCGTGATTACTACCCAATGCCTGTAATTGAAGCACCGCTCGAAAACGGCACTTCGTCACTGGCAGTTCCTGTGCAGCAGTGGAGAAGTCTATGACCGGTCAGCAAAAAGATATTGCGCTCGCGGTTTTGCGGCGAGACAAACGCATGGACCCCAATCATCGCATGCGTCTCGATGCGGCGATCCATATGCAGGGCCGGAGCTGGATGACCGGTCGCGACGGTGGTCGGCCATGGACCCTGTCGCGGACCAATCGGCTGGTGGCCTGCCTGGGTGCCCTGGTGTTGCTGGTACTGCTCTCGCCCCTGCTGCTGACACTGGCCTTGATCGTCAAGCTGACCAGCGCCGGTCCGGTGATGTTCGTACAGAAACGCACTGGCTATCGCGGGCGCACATTCGGTATGTACAAGTTCCGCACCATGGTGGCCAACGCCGAAGAACTCAAAGAGTCGGTGCGCCACCTGAACAAACATGGTGCCGATGCCATCGACTTCAAAATCGACCAGGACCCGCGAGTGACGAAAATCGGTCGCTGGTTGCGGCGCAGCAGCCTGGACGAGTTACCCAACCTGATCAATGTGGTCACCGGCGACATGCGTCTGGTGGGCCCGCGTCCGACTTCATTCAATGCTTACCGCTACAAGGACAACCACCTTGCGCGGCTGAGTATCTACCCCGGCATGACAGGTCTCTGGCAGATCTCCGGGCGTAGCAATATCGACTTCGACCAACGTGTGGAACTGGACCTGAGCTACATAGCAGAGCAGAGCCTCATGCTTGATTTGAAGATCCTGCTTAAAACCCCCTTCAAAGTATTCAGCGGCCAAGGAGCAAGTTGATGGACGGTTCAACCAATAAAAGCTTGAGCATCGCGAACCCGAGCGAGACTAACCTGACCTCGACCGTGCTCGATCCGGATCTGCGGATCCTTCTCTTGACCGCTGCCAATACGGGCAGTGGCACCAGCACCAGCGCCCTGGCGCTGGCCAGTCAACTGGCGCAGATGAGTAGCGGCCAGGTGCTGTTGGTCGACGCGAGTCAGACCTCATCCAGCCTCAGTCAGCAGCTGGGGTTGCAGAAGGAGCGCGGCTTTCGCGACCTGTTGTTCAACCAGGACAACCCGCCGCTGCTGCAGGATTGCATCGTGCACATCTCGAGCCTGCCGTTCCACGTCCTGCCCAACGGCCGGTACATCCGCGGCGCCGATCACCTGAATCCGGAGCAACTGCGCCCCCTGCTCAAGCAGCTCGGTGCGCGATACCGCTTCGTGGTGCTCGATGGCGATGCCGTGTATTCAGCCGCCGACACCCTGGTCATCAGCACCTTGGTAGACGGTGTGGTGCTGGTCGTGCGCGCCGAGGATACCCGCTGGGAAGTAGCGCAAGCCGCCAGCCAGCGCCTGACACAGGCTGGGGCGAAGTTGGTCGGTAGCGTCTTCAACCGACGCAAGTACTACATGCCCAAGTGGCTCTACAACAACCTCTAAGCAGCAGCCAAAGGATGACAACATGAAAGCTAAATGGCTTCCCCTGCTGTTGCTGCCTCTTGTAGGTTGCTCCAGCAATGAAACCCAGAACACGCCGGTGCAGATACTGACCGCCGCACCGGCCGATGCCCAGGCCACCGAGGTACTCAAGGTCGAGCAGACGTTGCGGCCACAGGACGTGCTCGATGTGATCTTCCACGTCAGCACCAGTGGTTCGGCCGCTTACCGGGTGCAGTCCGGCGACCAGGTCGCTCTGAACTTCACCGCCGCCAACCAGCTCAACGGCACCCAGCTGGTGCTGCCCGACGGCACCATCGAACTGCCGGGCGCCAACACTTCGGTGAAAATCGCCGGAATGACCACCGAGCAAGCGCGCCAGGAAATCCAGCGGGTCTACCAGCAAAAGCAACTGTTCCAGCCCAATCGTAACCAGCTTAGCGTGCAGGTCATCACCCCCTTGAGCAACGAGCAGAATCTCAAGAGCGCACTGAACCACCCGGGCACCGGGATGAGCCGGGAGATCATTGTGGGCAGCGACGGCTATGCGAGCTTCCCGGAAATCGGCTCGGTGCCGTTGCAAGGGATGACCCTCAATCAGCTGGAAACCTTCCTCAACTCGCGTTACGCGCAGTTGCCGGGGCGGATGACGGTCGATGTGATGCTCAAGTCAACGAAGGGTAACGAGATCTTTGTACTCGGTGAAGTCGGGATGCCTGGTGCCTACCCTATCCGCCGGCCGGTCTCGATACTCGAGGCACTGACCCTGGCACGGGGGCCGAACATCAAGGCGCAACTGGGTTCAGTGGTCGTCATGCGGCGTACCGGCAACCTGGTTCAGGCACACCGCTACGACGTTGACAAAGCGCTGGCAGGCGATGCTTCGCAGTTCGCTTACCTGCAGGCCGACGACATGCTCTACGTCCCCAAGACCAAATTGGCCAGCGCCGGCGAGCTCGCCCGGCAACTGGCTGACGTGGTGCTGTTCCAGGGTGTCGGCTTGAGTTTCGGCTACCGCCTTGACAACAAAGACTCAGACAGCAACTAACCCCAAGCAGGTGACAGGCCATGAATCCAAAGGAAAACTACCTGCATGAGTTCTTCAGGATCTTCTTCGCCAACCGTCAAACGGTGAAGCGAGTCTTCCTGGTCTTTGCAGTGATCGCACTGGCGTTGCCATTGGTGCTCAAACAGAGCTTCGATATCACCGCCGAAGTCATAGTCCAATCCAAGAAGTTGTCCCAAAGCGATGCCGCCACGGCGCTGACGCAGGATACCGACAAGTTCATTCCGCCTTCGCTGGCGGACATGGAAACCGAGAGCAATATCCTGCGCTCACCGACACTGATCCGGCAGACCATCAGCCAATTGCGTGAGCAGGGCGACCTCACTACCAGCCCTGGCATTCTCTCCAGGCTGGTGATGGCCCCGCTGCGCGAGTACGTGATCAATCCGCTGCGCGAAAAGGTTGTCAACCCGGTACGCGAGGTCTTTGGCCTGGAAGTCGATCCGGTACGTGACACCTCCCTGGATATCCTCACCGAAAAAGCGATAGAAGACCTCAAGATCGAAACACTCCCCGGCTCCAACGTGATTTCGATCGTCTACAGCTACGACGACCCGGCCGTGGGCACCAAATTCGTCGATCACCTGCTGAAAAACTACCTGCAGAACCGCCAGGATCTGCAATCCAACGAGCTGCCACAGACCTTCTACGAACAGAAGAAAAACCAGTACCAGGTGCGTCTCGATGGCCTGGAAGGTAATCGACTGAAACTGCTGGAGGGCGCCAGTTCTGCGGACCCCAAGGAAGAAATTACCTTCCGCCTGAACGCCATCAACACCGAAGAGCAGGCACTCAACCTGCACCGCGACCGTCTGCTGCAAAGCCAGCGCTGGCTCGACTACCTGAAAACCAGTCTGGCCGCCGCCAGCAGCGCCAGACTCAACGACTACACCTTCCCCTACACCTTCACCACCACGGTGGACAATGTTGCGTTCGAAGACCGCGAGATCAGACAACTCGGCGAACAGCTGACAAGTCAGGTTACCCGCTATAACAACGATCTGGCGATTTTCCAGCCGGGCAGCGAACCGATGCTGTTGACCCGCGAGCAGATTACCCGCTCACGGCAGCAGTTCCTCAAGGTGGTCAACAATCGTATCCAGGAACGGACCAACGATCTGGCGGTCGTCACTTCGGTGATCAACCAGAAGACCGCGCGCATTGCTGATTACAAGAACCGCGTCCATCAGCTGCAACAGACTCAGAGCAAGCTGCGGCAAATGGACACTGAAATCAACGCGTTGCATGCGGCCTTCTTCACCTACACCCAGCGGTATGAAGAAAGCAGCAGCGAGCGTTCGCTGGCCAGCGACCTGTCGAACGCACGAGTCCTCAGCCCGCCGTATGAACCGACCGAAGCGGCCTTTCCGAAACCGCTGCTGATCATTCCGTTCGGCCTGATCACTGGTCTGTTGCTGGCCATCGCACTGGTCTATGTCCGCGAGTTCTTCGATCATCGTTTCAAACATCCGGCGCAAATCACCCATCAACTCGGCCTGCCGGTGTTGCTGGTGATCAACGATCAGCACGCCGATCAGCCCAATCCACACCGCAACTGGTCGGTACCCAGCTTCGTGCATTGGGTGCGCAATTGAACGCGCAGCACAAACCTGCGCTGGCGATCATCCATCTGCTCAGCAGCGGCGGTTTCTACGGGGCTGAGCGGATGTTGATGGATCATTGCCTGGCGACGCCGGGGCAGCACCAAGTGCTGTTCCTCGACGCGCCACCGGAGTTGATCGCCCGCTTTCGTGATGCTGGCGTTGACTGCCGCGGCTGCTCGGGACTTACCGAGTTGTTGCGGCACCTGGGGCGGCGGCGCAAGGAGCGGCCGCTGATCAACACCCATAACTTCAAGGGCCTGTTGTTTGGCTGGGTGGGTGCCACGCTGTGGCGCCTGCCGCTGGTCATCACCCAGCACGGCTTCACCCCGCGCAGCACCAAGCAACGCTTCTACACCTGGCTGAGCCTGCAACTGTGCCGCACACCCTCGGTCAATCGGGTGGTGTGCGTCGCAGAAAGCATCGCGCTGCTGCATCGCCAGGCCAGCGTGCGGGCTGACAAGTTGCAGGTGATCCCCAACGGTCTGCCGCTGGCACCGGCGCTGCCGCCGCGTGCCAGCGGCAATCCACGCTGGCTGGCCGGTTACGTTGGACGGCTGAGCAGCGAAAAAGGCCCTGACTTGTTCCTCGATGCACTGATCCCGCTGTGCCAGCAGCACCCGCAACTGCATGCGGTGATGCTTGGCGATGGCCCCGAACGCCCCGCGCTGCTGGCGCGGATCGAGGCCGCCGGGTTGCTTGAGCGCATCGAGTTGCCGGGCTACCAGACCAATATGCGTCGCTGGTGGAGTGAACTGAATGTGCTGGTGATCAGTTCACGCACTGAAGGCACTCCGATGATTCTGTTGGAGGCCATGCAAGCCGGTGTACCGGTGGTGGCTTTTGGCGTTGGCGGTATTCCCGACGTGATCGAGCACCGCCGCAACGGTCTGCTGGCCCAGGCCTGCGACAGCAGCGAACTGGCCAGCCAGATCGGCAGTCTGCTGCGCGACCCGGTGCTGGTGCGGACCCTGACAGACCGCGCACGCCACACCCAGCTCGATCGTTACGACCTTGCGGCCCTGGCCCAACGTTGGTCGCAGCTCTATATCCATACTGCACAGGGGGTATAAGCGTGATTATTCCGCTCTCGATGATCGGCCTGCTGGCCGCAACCTGCCTGGCCCTGCTGGTCAGTCCCTACCCGTACCTGGCACCCGGTGCGGTGCTGGGGCTGGTCGGAGTGGCCGTACTCTATCGACGGCCCGCCTGGGGTTTGCTCGGGATTGTCGCGCTGGTGCCATTCGAGGGCCTGATGAAGGAGAGCAGTTTCTCCGGGGCTAAATTCCTCGGCATCTCACTGGCCTTGATTCTCTCCCTGCAACTGCTCCTGCGCCAGCTTCCGGCCAGTCGCCTGCGGAGCAATCAATGGCCGCTGTTGTTGTCGTTCATGGCGCTCTACCTGTTGAGTCTGGCGGCCTCCGACAACCTTGCGATGTCCCTCAGCCATCTGCGGGAACTGATCGTCGGGCTGCTGCTCTTCGTCATCACCTTGCTCGTCGGTCGCGAGCTGAACCTGATCAACTTCTGCCGCCTGGCCACGGTCAGCGTCGCCATCACCTGTGCCGTCGCCATGTTTTCCACCAAGTACCAGGAACAGGGGCGAGCCTCAGCCATGCTCGACCCCAATTCCCTGGCAATGCTGATTGCGTTCGCCATCCCCCTGGCGCTGCTGCTCGCTGTTAAAAGCTCGAACCTGTTGCAGCGCCTGGGTTGGCTTGCGTGCACCCTGCTGCTGTTGGGGGGCATGACCAAGACCGAATCACGCTCAGGGCTGGTGGTGCTGTTTATCAGCCTGGTCATCGGCATTTATCACTACCGCGCGCAGCTACCGCGAATTCGCCCGCGCCACCTGGGTTTTGCCATGCTCGGAGTGGCGATTGTCATCCCCTTGGCGATCTACGCCATGCCGGCCGGATACGTCGCACGTATTCAGTCCCTGAGCATTCTGTCATCCGGCGCCAAGGCCTATGGCGACGAGTCCCTGGGACGACGCGCTTCCTACATCGTGGTCGGCAGCAAGATGATCCGCGAACATCCGTTGCTGGGTACCGGCCCCGGCACCTTCCCGCTGCATTACGCCACCACCGGCTATGCCAAGGCCTTCTCGGCCAACCGCAAGGTCACCGACCTTTACCGGCGGGCGCATAACACCTACCTGGAGCTGTTCAGCGAGGTCGGTATTCCCGCTGCCTTGTTGTTCGTGTCGATGATAGCCCTTGCTTTGCGCAATATCCTGCGGGCCCGCCGGGCATGGCTGGAACGCGACAATTGGGGACAGGCGGACCTGGTCACCCACCTGGGCATGAGTCTGCTGTCGCTGTCGCTGTTCCTGATGTTCCTCAGCGCCCCCAACGCGAAATACGTGTGGATCATGCTGGCGCTCTCCTATGTGCTGCGGCTGAAGGCTGAAGAAAGCCCGTTGCTGGGGCGCCGAGCATGAGCCTGATCAGCATTGTTATCCCGATGTACAACGAGGCCCGGCACATCGCCCGGACCGTACAGGCGGCACGCCTGGCGGCCAATGCAGCGGGCCTTGAGTGCGAGCTGCTGGTGGTCGACAACGGCTCCCAGGACCAGGGCCCGCAGATCGCCCGCGAACTGGGGGCCCAGGTGCTGATTCTGCCCGGCCTGCATATCGGTACCTTGCGCAACCACGGCGCCGCCATCGCCAGCGGGGAATGGCTGGCCTTCCTCGATGCCGACATCGAGATGCCACACAACTGGCTCTCGTTATTGCTCGAACTCGAATCTGGCGGCCAGGCCGATGTACTCGGCCTGGACTGCGACACGCCGACGCAAGCGCCGTGGTTCGCCCACGCCTGGCAGCGCCGCACATTGCGCCCCACTACCCACAGCCTGCACCCGGCGCAATGGTTGCCGACCGCCAATCTGCTGATGCGCCGCGAGTGGTTCGTGCGGGTCGGCGGTTTTGACGAAAGCCTGCGCACCGGCGAGGACAAGGACTTGACGATGCGCCTGGCCCAGACCGGAGCGCGCTTGCTGGCGGTGAATGAGAGCATCGCCCTGCATTGGGGTTACGAGGGCAGCTGGCGCGAGTGGGTCGGCAAAGAGCTGTGGCGTCAGGGCAGCCATCTGCAATTGCTCCGCAGCCACGGCATCAGCCTGCGTCTGCTGCGCTTTCCGCTGCTGTCACTGGGCGCCTGGGTGCTGGATGCAATGGCGCTCTCGGCATTGCTCGACGGCCGGCCCCATCTGGCGCTGTTGCTGGTGCTGGTAACCAGCCTGCCGGCGCTGGCGTTGAGCATGCGCCAGAGCCTGATACATCGTGACCTGGGCCTGACCCTGCAACTCTGGGGCTTGCACTGGTTGCGTTTGCACCTGGCTGGAGCCGCCTTTGTACTCAGCCTTTGTCATTGGAAAGCCAGGAGACCTGCCCGTGGCTGAATTCATTTTCTGGTTGTGCCTGCTGTTGCCACTGTACGCCTATCTGGGTTACCCGCTGATGCTGGCAATCCTCACGCCGTGGTTTGCAGAACGTCGCTACCCGCCGGCCGAACCCCTGGCGGTGAGCATCGTCATCGCCGCGCACAACGAAGCCCGGCATGTCGAAGAGAAACTGCGCATCTTGCTGGACCAGGATTATTCGGCGCTGGCGCTGCAAATCATCCTCGCCAGCGACGGCTCCAGCGATGACACCGTGGCCTGTGCGCAACGGGTAATCGATCCGCGCATCCAGGTGCTCGACCTGCCCCGCCAGGGCAAGGCCGCTACCTTGAATGCCGCCGTCGAACTGAGCACTGGCGATATTCTGGTGTTCACCGACGCTGACAATCAGTGGTCAACCAGTACCCTTGGGCAACTGCTGGCGCCACTCAATGATCCACAAGTCGGTGCCTGCGCCGGGCACATGGTGATCCCGATCCCGGGCAAAGGCCTGAGCCTGGGCGATAGCCTCTACCGCCATTACGAGGGTTGGTTGCGCCGCGTGGAAAACCGCACCGGCTGCATGGTCTCCGCCGACGGCGCCCTGCTCGCCCTGCGCCGCGAGCTGTTCCAGAGCATTCCGGCGCAGGTCAACGATGACTTCTTCCTCAGCACCTGCGCGCCGGTAGCCGGCAAACGCATCGTCTACGTCGAATCGGCGCAGGTGATCGATCAGGGCGTCGATGAAGCCGACAAACAGTTTCGTCGCCGCCAACGGGTGACCGTGGGCGGACTGCAAAGCCTGGCGCAGCGCCGTGAGCTGCTCAACCCCTTGCGTCACGGCCTGTACGCATTGGCGCTGATCAGCCACAAATTGATTCGCCGGCTGGCGCCGGTCCTGCTGGTGCCGCTGCTGCTGAGCAATCTCTGGCTGTGGGGCGAGCACGGCTTCTACAACCTGGCACTGATCACCCAACTGCTGGGCTACAGCGTGGCCTTCGCCGGCCTGCTCGATGTGCAGCACCGTTTGCCCAAACCTTTTCGCCTCGCCGCCTTTTTCCTGGTGACCCTTGCCGGGATGAGTGTCGGTCTGTGGCAGTTCCTGCGTGGCCAGCATTATAGCCAATGGAATCCCGACCAGAATCGATAAGAGTGCCGACCTATGCCGATCAAGCAAATGTTCAAGAGCACCAGTGGCTGGCTGTACCTCAACTCGCCGCAGGGTCGCAGCCAGCTGCGGGGCGCCGGAGTGATTCTGATGTTGCATCGGGTGCTCGCCGATGACCGCAGCGCCGAGCTGCCCCATCGCAATGAGCTGTGCGTCGGCCCGCGTGCCTTTGATAAATTGCTGCGCTGGCTCAAGCGCCATTTCGACTGCGTGACGCTGATGGACCTGCTGTACGCCGACGCCCATCCGAACGCCTCGGCGCGGCCGAAGGTCGCCCTGACCTTCGACGACGGCTGGCGTGACAATGCACTGAATGCCTTTCCGCTGCTACAGCAGCATCAGGTGCCGGCGAGTATTTTCCTGTCCACCGACTTCATTGGCAGCCGCCAGCGCTTCTGGTGGGAAAGCCTTGGTGAAACACTCTGGGGCAGCCATGGCGGCTTCTCGCGTCAACGCCTGCTCGAACACCTGCAACGTATCGGCCGGCCATTACCCGCGGCGTTCCTCGGCGATGGCAACAAACAGCAACGCAGCCTGGTCCTGGCCAACTACTTGCAGAGTCTGAAAAGCCTGGCCCCCCAGGACCTCAACAGCCTCACCGACGCTTGCCCGATCGAGTCGTTGCCCCAGGCACTGGATTGGCAGCAAGTGCGCATCCTGGAACGCTCCGGACTGATCAGCTTCGGTCCCCACGGCGCAAGTCACTCCATCCTTACCGGACTTGACGACACCCGTCTGGACCTGGAACTGAGCCGCAGCCACGACGCCTTGCAGCGGGGCTGCCAAAAACCGCTGCCGGTCTATTGCTACCCCAATGGCGATCATGATCAGCGAGTCCGCCAACGCCTGGCCGCGCACCGCTACGCCTTTGCCCTGAGCACCAACGCCGGCATCTATCGCGGCAATGGCGACCCACTGGCGCTGCCGCGCATCGGCGTCAGCCAGCGCAATGCCAGCCGCCCATCGCTGCTGGCCTGGCGCATCTGCCAGGGTGGTCGCCCATGAGCCGCAATCAATATCTGCACCACCTGGTGCTGAGCATGGGCACGCGGCTGGCGATGATCGCCCTGCGCCTGCTGCGCAACGTGTTGCTGGCACGGATTCTCGGCCCCAGCGAACGCGGCCTGTTCGCCCTGGTCAGCACCTTGCCAGACCTGATCAGCGCCGCCACCAGCGGCGGGCTGAACTCGGCGGTCGGCTACCAGGCGGCGCAACAGCGCTCGATGGGCCTGCTGCTCAGCCAGGTGCTGGTCTTCGGTTGCTTGCTCGCCGGTGTGCTGACCTTGATCAGCGTCACCCTGCTCCGTGAATTCGGCACCACGCTGGACATCACCGCGCAGCTTGGATTGCTTGCCTGGTTGCTGCTGTTGGCGGTGCCCCTGACGGTACTCAAGAGCGGTCTGCTGACTCTGCACAATGCCTCCGGTGGAGTAGTGGCCTTCAACACTCTGCGGCTGATTGAGTCACTGGCGCCGCTGTTGCTGTTTCTCGCCCTGTTCTGGATGTGGCAAAGCGCGGCGCTGGAAGCGGCGTTGATCAGCTGGCTGGCGGGCATCAGCCTGGTGGTCCTCGCTGGCTGGTTCTGGCTCAGCCGCAGTCAGGAAGTAAAACTCTGCTGGGACCGCAGCAGCCAGCAGGAACTGCTGCGCTTCAGTGCCAAGAGCCATCCTGATCTGCTGTTCCAGCAGGTGATCCTGCGCTCTGACTACCTGTTCATCGGCGCCCTCCTCGGCAGCACCGCCCTGGGCCATTACGCCATGGCCAGTGCTGCTGCGGAACTGCTGCTGATCGTCCCCGAGGCCGTCACCACGCCGCTGATGAAACGTCTGCTGCAACAGGAAAAAGGTATCGAACGCTTGACGCCACTGGCCTTGCGCTTGACGGCCACGGTGATGCTCGGCGCCTGCCTGAGCATGGCGCTGATCGGCGAATGGTTGATCGTCACGTTGTTTGGTGCGGCCTACCAGCCGGCCTACCCGGCGCTGCTGGCGTTGCTGCCAGGGTTGCTGGGCCTGTGCTACGCCAGCATCCTGCGCCTGGACCTGCTCGGGAAAAATCGCCCGGGCAGCATCTCGCTATTGATGGGCCTGGGTGCGATGCTCAACCTGGCGTTGAACCTGCTGCTGATTCCAGCCTACGGCATCGTCGGCGCGGCCATGGCTTCGTCCATTGCCTACCTGGCAGTGACCGTGGCCTTGCTGGTGTTGTATTGCCGGCTCAGTGGTGTGCCCGTGTGGCAAACCCTGGTGGTTTTGCCCAGCGATCTGGCCCCCCTGTGGCATATGTTGCAGCGGAGGCCAGCATGAGCCGCACACATCTGCTGACAAGCCTCGGGCTCTGCCTGGGGTTGCTCGCGAGCGCGCAGGCCGCGCCCATGCGCTGGGCCGAGATTCGCGACGGCAGCCTGTATCTGCAGCCCGATAAAGCCGACACCCTGACTGTCAGCTGGGAGCCTGCCTGGCAGGCCGACGCCAACGAAGAACGTCTGTACTTGCTCGACGGTCAAGGAAAGTTGCTCGGCGAGCGGGTCATCCCATCCGGTGAAGTCCGCGGCCGTCAGAGCTGGCCCTTGGCTGCGAGCGCCGCCAGCTATCGCTTGGAGATTCCGGGCTACAGCTTCCGGCGTTACCAGCTCGAACATGATCAGCGTACGGTGGCCCTGTTTGCTCCGGCCAAGGTTCACTTCAGCGCCGAAACCACCCATGGCACAGAGCTCTACTTCAAGGTCGGTGCCGGTGAACAGGCGGTACTCGCGGGAAAATTCTACGGCGGAGTCAGCGGCTTGCAAGCCGAGCGCCTGAAGGATGGCCAGCGGATCAACCTGTCGCTCAAATCCCACCCGGCTTACTGGCAATTTGATCAGGTAGCCCTTCCGGTCACCGCCGATGAACAGGTCTGGAGGCTGCGCCTGCAGGGCAGCGGCAAGGCCGCGTTCTGGCTCGACGGCACGGCCAATCTATTCGCCCAGCAGCCGCAACAACTCATGCCGTTGCGCCAGGACGAAGGTCGGGCCCGGCTCAACCTGCACCCGCAAATCCTGGGGCAGACTCCGAATCTGGGCGTCGCCCTGCCCTATGTCATGCCGCCGCAATCGGTCTATCCGACGATCGACGCGCTGCAACTGCGCGCGGCCGGCTATTACAGCTTTGTCGACATTCTGACCCGGGATCCGCACTACGAAGACCGCTTCCGTCGCTTGTACCAGGAGCGCTTCGGCATTACCAACGACATCACCCTGCTGGCGGGCAGTAACCGCAAGGCCGACCTGCTGGCGGACTCGGTCACCAACGTCGGCCTGAATGCCTGGCTGGCCGCCACGGTCGCCCTCGGCGGCAAAGGCCTGCACTACATCTCCTTCGCCGACGAGCCGAATCTCAATTACAACGACTACGCCACCTACCAGCGTCAGTTCGACAGCATGGCGCGGCAGGTGCGCGACTACCCGGGGGCCTTCGAGGCCGGGGTACGGATTGCCATGCCCGGCAGTTCACGGCTGATCAACGGCCCGTTTCACGAAGACTCGAGTGAACGGCGCGGTATCGATTGGGCGCGCCGGCTGCTGGAAAAATCTCCCGGGCAAATCGACGCCCTGGCCTGGCACGAATGGATGGTGCGCGATCTATTGGCCACCCGCAGCTATCGCGACAGCGTGCGCCAGGCCGCCGAACTGGTCGGACTTGACGCTAATGGCCGACCACGCAAGGCCCTGCTGCTGGACCAGACCAACCTCTCCAGCGGCTCGAGCCTGAGCCCCTACGACCAGGACACCCACTTCGCCTCGATGTGGTGGGCGTCGGTGGTAATCAATTCCGCCCAGGACGGTTTGCTCGACATGCTCAACTATTTCCACGCCGCCGATGAGCCGCAGTACCCCAAGGGTATGTTGCGGGTACTGGGGCCTTCGAGTTTCGAGTTGAAACCGGTCGGCCTCGCCCAGCAGTTCATCCAGGCCCACTGGCTTGGGCAGGTACTGCGCCTGGATAACGATGCCTTCGAGGTCGACGCGCTGGCCATGGCCAACGGTCAACAACGCAGCCTGCTGGGCGTGAACAAAGCCACACGTATGCAGCATGTCAGCCTGCAGGGTCCCGATGCGGCATGCCCGCAATCGTCCGCTGCACTGGTGTATTTCGGTGCCGACAGCAAGAGCCGGGCCGCCAGATACCGCTGCCTGGAAGGCCGCATCAGCTTCGAAGTACCTGGCGAAACCTTGTTCGCACTGACCTGGAGTGCATCATGAAACATCCGAACAGACACCGTGGCCCAAGGCGCCCGGGTTCCCCCAAAAGCGCCTTGCCCGGCGTGCCTTCATGGACCGATTGCGCGTTGTGCATTCCCGCGATTACTGCCATCTACTACCAGCACCATCTGGAGGCATCATGAGTGCAATGCAGAAGCTCAGTGAGCGAATCAAACAAAAGGGCCTGCGCTATACCTTCAACAGCTTGTGGAAGAAATATGTGTTTTTCCATTGGGAACTGTTATGGATGGAGCGCGATCTGGTCAGCCCGGTACCTCCCCACAGACTCAGGGCCTACCGGCCACTGCGCCTGGAAACCATCACCACGGAAAATGTTGGAGCCTTTACCACGCACTACGCCGACCGCGTGGAAACCATGCGCGAATTGGCCGCCGAGGGGCACACCGGACACATGTACCTGGACGACAAAGGCGATGCCGTGTCCTTCATCTGGGCCAGCACCCGTAACTACCACGATCGCCACTATTACGGCTGCTGGTTCCCGGTCAAGCAAGGCGAGTTCTTCGAGTTCGGCGGCGAGCAGACTCGGCCCTACTTCGGAACTACCTTGTCGGTGGATGTGCAACTCAACCTGTGGAAAGCCATGCAAGCGCAGGGCTGCAACAAGGTAGTGGATGTCTGCGAATCCTTTAACATTCCGGCCCTCAAACTGCATATGCGCATGGGATATCAGGAGCAGGGCCGGGTCATGCATGTGTATGGCTTGTTCCGGCGCTGGCGCTTCTTTCGCGAGACCCGCTACAGCGGCTCGCGACTGGACGCCTTGCGCAAACCCGAACGGCCCGCCGTCACTGCGTCTGCAGCGTGACGGCCATGACAATGACTTTCGAATGGCGCACTTCGCTGTGCGCCCCAGACTTCCCGACCGCGGCCTACGAGACCTTGCGCAAGCAGGTCGTCAACCATACGCCGTTCAACTCACTGGCCTGGCTGTGCGCGGCCGAGGGTGCGCTGGGTGCCAACGACCAGTTGCATGTGCTGCTTGCCTGGCAGGCCGAGGAGCTGTGTCTGTGCCTGCCGCTGATAGCGTCCCGCGTGTACTTCGGCGGGGTGCCGCTGCGGGTGCTGCGCCACCTCGGCTTCCCCCTCAGCGACCGCATCGCCTTGCTCGCCACCCTGGAAGGTGCCGGTGCGCGGCAAACGCTGCGGCAGATCCGCCGCCGATTGCCCCACGCGCTGTTGCAGCTCAACGAGTTGACCGACCCTGACGCTCGGTCCAGCCTCCTGACGCAGTGGAAACGCCAGAGCTCCACCGGTGAACAGCGCCTCAGTTGCCGGGCGCCGGTACATCAGATCAGCGAGGCCGACCGCCAGGAAGTTTCCGGCGATCCGCGCTACAAGCTGCGGCGAGCGCGAAAGCGAATCGCTGCCTGTGGTGCGGTGGTGCGACGGCTGGTGCCGGATGCCACGACCATGGGGCCATTGCTGCAAGTCATCAGCGAAGTCGAGGCCGTCAGCTGGAAAGGCGATAAAGGAGTCGGGATCTTTTCCGATGCCCAACGCAGGGAATGGATGGACCGCGCCTTCACCGCCCTCGCCGACCGGGGTCTGGTGCGTGTGGTGGTGCTGGAACTGGACGGGCGCTGCATCAGCTATCGTCTGGGGCTGCTGGAACAGGGTCGGCTGTATGACTACAACCTGGCGTTTCTACCGAAATACGCCGATCTGGGCAGCGGTCGAGTGCTGCTCGATGAGTGGATTCGCTGGGGCCTCGAGGAAGACTGGCAATGGATCGACGCATCGCGGGTCAGCCTGGAGAACTCCAGCCATCAACTGCATGAACGCATGACCGGACAACTTGAACACTGGCGCTGGAGTTTCTACTCCTGGCGTCCCAGCGGGCTCTACCTGGGCACCGCCCTGCGCCTTTGGCAACGGCTCAGACCGTACCTGAAAAAGTGGCGGGCCAAACGCGCGGCGGCATCCGCCAAGCCTGTCGATACCATTCCAAACCCACTGGAGGGTCAAAATGCCTCAGCACGTCATAGTCAACGCTGACGACTTCGGCCTCAGCGAGAACGAGAATGCAGTCATCCTGCGGGCGTTCCAGACCGGCTTGATCAGCTCCGCAACCGCGATGGCGAACATGCCGGCGTTTCCAGCCGCCTGTGCCATGGCCCAGCATCCACTGCTGCAGGGGCGAATCGGCCTGCACTTCAACCTCACCTATGGGCGTCCGCTCAGCGAAGCAATTCTCGAACAACCGGCGTTCTGTAGCCCCAGCGGCGAGTTCGATCTGGACCTGTCTCGCCACAGCCTGTGGCTTGGCCGCAAGGCGCGGCGAGCGGTGCTGGAGGAACTCGAAGCCCAATGGCAACGCTGCCTGGAATTCGGCCTGCAGCCCAGTCACCTGGACTCGCACCAGCACGTCCACAATATCTGGCCCATCGGCGAAATCGTCGCGCGCTTCGCCGCGCGGCAAGGTGTGGCGCTACGTCTGGCGCGTAACCTTGGGCAAAATATCGGCACTGGCAAGCGGCTGTTCAAGACCTTGCTCAACCGGCGTCTACGCAGTCTCGCCGGCACCACCGCCGACCACGTCTGTACCCCGGCTGACCTGCGCAATGCCGCACCGCCAGCGGACGGCCTGCTGGAGGTGGTCACCCATCCCAACCTGCTTGGCGCGGATTTCGGCGATGCTTACCTGAACCCTGGGGAATCCTTGAGCCAGGTGCTGGAGAGTCGTCTGTCGGGGGTTCCGCGAGTTCCCTATAGCGGGGCAGGCAAAATGCTGACGGTAGCGGTCGGTGTATTGGAATAGTCGGACAATGCCTGTCAGTTAACACAAATCTATGGTCGGACGAATAATTGTGGCGAGGGGGCTTGTCGGAACGCCGCATCGCCCCGCTCGGCTGCGCAGCAGTCGTAAAGTCGGTGAACGCGGTGAACCTGATACACCGCGTTTGCAGGTTTTAGGGCCGCTGCGCGCCCCAGCGGGGGCAAGCCCCCTCGCCACAGTAAGCCCTCTCACCACATGGCCGATCTGCTGTTTTTTTTTGGCTCAGGCAGCAACCGGACTCGGGAATGCCTGATCGCCAATCGGTGCCTTGAGCAGCAGGAAATACGCCAGTGCCGAACACACCGCCACCACCGCGCTGATCATGAAGGCCGTGGAGAACGAGCCAGAGTATTGAATGCTGAAACCGGTGACGATGGGCGCGACGGAACCGGCGATGTAGCCGCCGAAATTCTGGATCGAACCAAACGACGCCACACGCCGTGTATCGACGATGGTATTGACGATCATCCAGGCCGAAGCGCTGGCCATGTTGATGCTGAACAGCGCCAGGCACAGCAGGATGATGCAACCGGTCAGGCCACTGACAAACGACAACGGCACAGTGAATGCCGCGGCCATCAACAGGCCACTGATCACGGTAAACTTGCGACCGCCAAGGATACCCATGCCGCGTTTGACCATAGCGTCACACACCCGCCCGGCCAGAATCGTCCCGAAGGCACCGAACAGATAGGCCAGGGAAACTACCCAGGCAGTCTGGTACAGATCCAGGCCGTGTTCACGCTGGAAATACCCCGGCAACCAGGTCAGGTGCAGCCACAGCATGTAGATCACGCCCATGAAGCCAAGCACTGCGCCCCAGGTGCTGCGGTGTTTGAACAGATCGAGCCAGTCGGCAAAGAACGAAGCTTTCGGCGCCGAGCGCTCGACAGTCGCTACCGGGGGCTTTTTCAGTGCCGGTGGCAGCTCGCCGCTGGCCTCCAGTTGGGCCAGGTACTGCGCCTTGCTTTTATAGAAGGCAAACCAGCACAGCCCCAGCACCAGGCCGATGACACCAGTGATGATGAACATCCCGCGCCAGCCGAAGTTGACCATGAACAGCGTCAACACCGGTGGCGCCAGGCAAGGTCCGACGCAGGTGGATGACCAGACGATCCCGGTGGGGGTGCCGCGCTCTTCAGCGTCGAACCACTCCGACAGGGCCTTGGCCGCCGAAGGAAACATCGGTGCCTCGCCTATACCCAGCAGGACCCGCAAGCCGAAAAATCCGCCGAAACTGGTAACCAGTCCCGACATCGATTGCGCGACCGACCAGGCGATCAATGAAGCGCCCAGGGCGATCTTGGTCCCCAGCCGATCGATGACCATGCCCAACGGCAACTGGGCAAAGGCATAGGCAAGGGAAAACGCCGAGAGCAGGATGCCCATTTGCGAAGGACTGATCATCATGTCCTTCTGGATCGAGGTGTTGGCAATCGACAAGGCACTGCGATCCAGGTAATTCACGATACCGATCAGCAGCAAAAAAATGACCGTCAGCGTTTGATACTTCTTGAGTGTTTTCATCGCGCTCTTTTTTATTATTGTGAAGCATGGAAACCAAACCAGCTGCGATCCTTCGGCGGCCCAGACCTTCATCCATTGAGCAACTGGCGTTCATTGAACAACATTGGAGTCAGGCTTGATGAGCGGTTACCGCCACCTGCAACAATCCGCGGCGGTTCAGGCTGTCGAGCAACGCCCGCACACCGAAGTCCCAGACCGGCGCCTGGTCACTGGTGGTGACCCGATTGCACAGCGTGCCCAAGTGGTCGTTGCTGATCGCGACGATATCGCCCTGCTTGTGGGTGAAACCGGCGCCGGGTTGATCGCGATCCTGTTTGGGGGCGAACAGCGTACCAAGAAACAGCACCAGGCCATCGGGGTACTGGTGGTTTTCGTTGAGGGTCTGCTGCACCAGGTCGACCGGGTCGCGGCTGATCTGGCGCATGGAGCTGCGACCTTCGAGCACGAAGCCATCCTCGCCCGTCACCCGCAAGTCCACTTCGGCCTGGCGCACGTCATCCAGGCTGAAGCTGTCATCGAACAAACGCAGGAATGGCCCCAACGCCGTCGAGGCATTGTTGTCCTTGGCCTTGGACAGCAGCAACGCGCTGCGACCTTCGAAGTCCCGCAGGTTGACGTCGTTGCCAAGCATCGCGCCGTGGATCCTGCCGCTGCTAGACACCGCCAGTACCACTTCCGGCTCCGGGTTGTTCCAGCTGGATTTGGGATGGATGCCGATCGCCGCACCATGACCCACTGCCGACAATGGCTGGGCCTTGGTGAAAATTTCCGCATCGGGACCAATCCCGACTTCCAGGTACTGCGACCACAATCCCTGCTCCACCAACACCGCACGCAACGCTTCAGCTTGTGCCGAACCGGGCACAATCTGCGACAGGTCGGCGCCGATCTGCGCGACCAGGGTATCGCGGATCGCCTCGGCCCGGGCCGGATCACCCTTGGCCTGCTCTTCGACCACTCGCTCGAGCATGCTCGCCGCAAAGGTCACGCCCGCGGCCTTGATCGCCTGCAGGTCAATCGGCGCCAACAGCCACGGCAGTTGTGCATCGCACTGCGCCGGGTCGCTGTTGTGCAGCAGCGCTTGCAGTTCGATCAGTGGCTCGGCCAGCGGCAGGCTGCGCAGCCAGCTCACCGGATCCTCCAGTTCCAGCAGCGCCGACACCGTCGCCACATGGGCGCTGATGTCGTACACCGCTGCGTTGTTCAACAGGACCACGGACGGCCCCAGGTCAGGCCGCCAGACGCGCCCGACCCAAGTCCCCTGGTCAAATACATGAGCATTCACGCCAAGGTCGAGGGAGCCAGGCGCAGCAGTTTTATTTTTCATCTCAGCACTCTATTTGTAGTGTCAGTGGTGATGTCAGTCAGGGCATCGCGGCTCAGTGAGTGAGCGGCGCGAGTTGCAGGGATTGGGCGGTGCGATTCAAATCGGCGAGCACCGCCTGCGATAGTTCAAGCCCGTCGCGCAGGCGCGCTTCGCGAAGCTTCAGCCCGGCCTGCCCCGGCAACCTGACCGGTCGTTGCGGGTCGACCGCGCGGCTTTCGAGAATCAGCCCACTGAGGAACGAGGTCTCCGCGGTGAAACTTTCCAGCCCGCCGAAAAACTCCGGATCAATCGCCATCACCGTGACCGAGGCGCCCCACTGCTGTGGAGCGTCCTTGCGACCATGTCCGGCGAGGGCCGAGGTCAGCGCTTCGACCAGAATTCCCAAGGCAAAACCCTTGTGCCCGAAAGCCTGCCCACCCAAGGGCAAAATGCTGCCCGGCGGGGTGGTGGAAAACGCTTCCGGGTCGTCGGTCAATTGTCCTGTGTTGGACATCACCACCGGATGCGGCAGTTTTTTCCCGGCCTGCCGGCATTGGCCGATCAGCCCCAGGGTAATGGTCGACATGCTGACATCCAGCAGAATCGGCGCGCCGTCGGTGGGGATCCCGGCGGCGATCGGGTTGGGTGTGTAGATCGGCTCGATCCCGCCATGGGCCGAGACCGACGCCACCGATGGATCGGAGCTGTAGATGATCGCCACCAAGCCCTGATCGGTGATCGGCTTGAGGTAGGCTGCCAGGCAGCCGATATGCGAGGAGCGACGGACTACCGCCATGCCCAGCCCGTGGACGGTGGCGGCTTGCACCGCAAAGTCCAGCGCCTTGCTGACGCAATACGGCCCCAGCACATAGTGGCCGTCGAACAGCCCCGCCCCCCCCCTGGCCGACAGCTGCTCGAACTTGCTCCCGTCGGCCTGGGCATCGCCGGCCAGGATTCCGGCGATGTAGCGGCTCACCAGGTTCACACCGTGGGTGTGATGCCCCAGCAGATCACCTTCGAGCAGGACCCGGGTCACCACCCGGGCTACCTCTGTGTCAGCCCCGGCCTTCTCGAACAGCTGCTGGATAAAGCCCAGCAGCGTTTGGTAGTCGTAACGTTTCGGATTGGGCATCTCAGTCATTTGCGCGGCTCCTTTCAATTGCGCTGCTCAATCCAGGGCCCGGGTGCTGATCTGGCCGTCCACCAGCCGGGCGATGCCCAGCGGATTGGCGTTTTTCAGCGGCTCGGGCAAGTGCGCGTCGGGAATATTCTGGTAGCACACCGGACGCAGGAAACGCTCGATGGCCAGGGTCCCCACTGAGGTACCCCGGGAGTCGGAGGTCGCCGGGTACGGTCCGCCGTGAACCATCGCATCGCAGACTTCGACGCCGGTCGGATAGCCGTTGAGCAGCACCCGGCCGACCCGCTGCTCGAGCAGCCCGAACAGTTCGGCAAAGACCGTCAGGTCAGTCTCTTCAGCCAGCAGCGTGGCCGTGAGCTGACCCTGCAACGCGCCTACCGCCTGTAGCAGTTCATCCTTGTCGGCGGCCAGGATCACGATGGTGCAAGGGCCGAAGACTTCTTCCTGGAGCAGGTGATCGTGCTCCAGCAAAAGACTGACATCGGCCTCGAACAATTGCGGCTGGGCCTGATTGCCCTGTTGTGGCTGACCGCTCAAATGCTTGATACCCGGATGGCCGAGCAACGCGTTCAAGCCATTGCCATAGCTGCGCAAGGTGCCGGCATTGAGCATGGTTTGCGCGGGTTGCTCGGCCATGTGACCGCGCAACTGCTCGACAAAACCGTCCATTTGCGGCGAGCGAATGCCCAGGACCAGGCCCGGGTTGGTGCAGAACTGGCCGCAGCCCTGGACCACCGAAGCGCTCAACTCTTTACCGATCGCCGCACTGCGCGCTTGCAGCGCCTTGGGCAAGACGATCACTGGGTTGATGCTCGACATCTCGGCGAACACCGGGATCGGTCGTGGGCGGGCGGCAGCCATGTCACACAGGGCACGTCCACCCTTGAGCGAGCCGGTGAAACCCACCGCCTGGATGCCCGGATGCTTGACCAGTGCCTCACCGACGCCCGAGCCGAAGATCATGTTGAACACCCCGGCCGGCATCGCGGTTTTTTCCGCGGCACGGATCAGCGCGGCGGCGACCCGCTCGGCGGTCGCCATATGTCCGCTGTGGGCCTTGAACACCACCGGGCAACCGGCCGCCAGCGCGGCCGCGGTATCGCCGCCGGCCGTAGAGAACGCCAGCGGGAAGTTGCTTGCACCGAACACCGCCACCGGGCCGACGGCGATCTTGTATTGGCGCAGGTCCGGACGTGGCAGCGGCGTGCGCTCAGGCAGTGCCTGATCGATCCGCGCGCCGTAGAAATCGCCGCGCCGCAGCACCTTGGCAAACAGCCGCATCTGGCCGCTGGTGCGACCGCGCTCACCCTGAATCCGCGCCGCCGGCAATGCCGTTTCGCGACAGGTCAGCGCCACCAGGTCATCGCCCAGCCCGTCGAGCTCGTCGGCGATTGCTTCAAGGAACTCCGCACGCCGGCTGGCCGGCAGGTTGCGAAACAGCGGATAAGCTTGCTCGGCCGCCAGTACCGCGGCGTCCACCTCGGCCAGCGTTGCCTGGTAAAAGGCCCCGGGCAATTGCTCGCCGGTGGAGGCATCGACGCTGTGCAGCAGGGTCTCGCCTTTGGCGCTGCGTTGACCGCCGATAAAGTTGTGTCCGGATACGCTCATATAAATCTCTTGCCTCATGAAATAGCAGCGCGATCGGGCCTGGGGCCCGCGGTGGCTCAAGGGCCTGCGCTGCTGTTACGGGAATGGGTGTCAAAGCCGAAATGGGATGCTCAGGTCACTGCGCCGATCTGCCAGGGCACGAATTCGTTCTGCCCATAACCGTGCAGCTCACTCTTGCTGCGTTCACCGGAAGCGATGCTCAGCATCAGCTCGAAGATGTGCGCACCGCGTTCCTCGATGCTGGTACTGCCGTCGGCAATGCCGCCGCAGTTCACATCCATGTCTTCTTCCTGGTGTTCGAACACCCGGTTGTTGGTCGCCAGCTTGATCGACGGCGCAGGCGCGCAGCCGTAGGCCGAACCGCGCCCGGTGGTAAAGGCGATCAGGTTGGCGCCCCCGGCCACCTGGCCGGTCGCCGATACCGGGTCGTAGCCAGGGGTGTCCATGAACACCAGGCCTTTGGCCCGCACCGCCTCGGCGTATTCGTAGACTTCGACCAGGTTGCTGGAACCGGCCTTGGCCACCGCGCCCAGGGATTTCTCGAGGATGGTGGTCAGGCCGCCGGCCTTGTTGCCGGCCGAAGGGTTGTTGTTGAGTTCGGCATTCATCCGCTGGCAGTACGCTTCCCACCAATGGATGCGGGCGATCAATTTTTCGCCCACCGCGCGGCTGACCGCGCGGCGGGTCAACAAGTGCTCGGCACCGTAGATTTCCGGGGTTTCCGAAAGAATCGCGCTGCCACCGGCGGCCACCAGGCGGTCCACCGCATTGCCCAATGCCGGGTTGGCGGTGATGCCCGAGTAACCGTCGGAGCCACCGCATTGCAGGCCGACAACCAGGTGCCGGGCACTGACTCGCTCGCGCTGCACCTGGTTGGCCTGGGCCAGCAGACCTTTGACTTGTTCGATGCCGCTGGCGATGGTTTTTGAAGTACCACCGATGCCCTGAATGGTGAATGCGCGCAGCTGCTCGCTTTTGACCAGGCCCTGAGTGGCGAGCAGATCCTCGATCTGGTTGGTTTCACAGCCCAGTCCGATGATCAGCACCGCGGCAAAATTGGGGTGTACCGCATAACCACCCAGGGTCCGCCGTAATAACCCCAAGGCTTCACCACTCGGGTCCACGGCGCAGCCCGCGCTGTGGGTCAGCGCCACCACCCCATCGACATTCGGGTAGGCCGCCAGCGCTTCGGGATGGATGTCCCGCCGAAAGTAATCGGCCACGGCCCGGGCCACAGTGGCGGAGCAATTCACCGAGGTCAGGATGCCGACATAATTGCGGGTCGCGACCCGCCCGTCAGCCCGCACGATGCCCTGGAAGAATGCCTCGGTCGTCGGCAGCTGATGGGCATCGACACCGAAGGCATAGTCACGGGAGAAATCACCCATTTCGACGTTCTGCACGTGCACATGCTCGCCGACTTCGATGGTCTGCGAAGCGAAGCCGATGATTTGCCCGTAACGGCGCAACGGCTGGCCCTTTTCGACTCGCACCGTCGCGACTTTGTGCCCGGAAGGAATCGTTTGCCGAACGGTGATCTGCTCCTGCTCCAGACGCAAACCTTCAGGCAGCATCTGGCGGGCGATCAGTACATTGTCCAGGGGATTGAGGCGGATAACGGCAGCACTGCTGTCGTAGGCCGGGGTTTTGGCAATCAGTTCCATGGAACCTCTCAGGGACGGTGATGCCCGGCGCTGACGTCAAGTCGCTGAGCTGACGGACGTCTGGTACCGGCGGGTAAGTTCTTGTTATTACAGGTTCGATCTGCACCGAACGGATCTGTAATCACTCTAGGGAGCTACCCGCACATTTCCCAATGAAAGGTTCCGATTGACTGATAACCCTGGGTTATCGAATCAGCCGAGAGCTGTGCTCAGATGATTTCTCGCCGTGCTCCTTGAGGTAACCCAGCAGTTTGCTCACCGCCGCCGACAAGGGTCGCGACTGGCGAGTCAGCAAGCCGATGTTGACCATGGAGATGGGCAACTCGACCGGCAGGATGGCGACCATGCCATAGCGCAGGTAATGCTCCGCCACGTCATTGGGGACCACGGCGATCATGTCCGAGGCTTCGATCATCGAAGTGGTCGCGAGGATCGAAGCGGTCTCGACGATGTCCAGGGTCTGCACCATGCCCCCGGCCTTCAGCGCGCTTTCCACCCGCCGGCGCATCGGGCTGCCGATCGGATGGAGGATCCAGGTCATCGGCACCAGGTCGGCCAGACTGAGTTTCCCGGCTGCGGCCAACGCGTGGCCCGGGCGCGCAATGACGCGCATCTGCTCGCCCTTTTCGAACAATTGAATATCCAGCCCCTGGCTGTCGATCTGGTCCGGCAGGCGTCCCAGCACCACGTCGAAATCGCCGCGAATCAATGCCGGCAGCAGCGTGTCGCTAGTGCCGACTTCAATGCAGATCCGCACTTTCGGGTTATCCGCCTTGAACGCCAGCACGCCACGGGTCAACAAAGTCGGCACTGGGCCCATCACCGTGCCGATGCGCACCAGCCCCGAAGCACCGCGTGCCAGCTCCGTCAGCTGGGCTTCGGCGTGCTCGAATTCATGAATCGCGCCCTGGGCGTAGCGAATCATCACCTCGCCGTACAGCGTCGGTTCCATGCCGCGCGGCAGGCGCTCGAACAGCTTGGCGTCGAGGCGCTCTTCCAACTGCTGCAGCAACAGGCTCGCCGCTGGCTGTGTGGTATGCATCGCGGCCGCCGCGCGGCGCAGGTTGCGAAACTCACCCAAGGCATTGAGCAGGGCAATCTGGCGACTGGAGATCTTCAGCGGGCTGAAGGTTTTCGGCGACACCGGGCTGGCGAGGGTCGGGATTTTCGGCTGATCTGACATATCAATTTTGATATCCATCTATACGAATCGACGATTATGCCTATATCACCGACCACCCTACAGTCGAGCTCCCAAGTGGTCACCAACAATAAAGAGTCCTCCATGAGCATTCGAATCACCCACCTGAGCGTTCGCGACATCCGTTTCCCTACTTCCCGGTCACTCGACGGCTCCGACGCGATGAACAGCGCACCGGACTATTCGGCGTCCTACGTGGTGCTGCACACCGACTCGGCACAAGGCCTGGAAGGCCATGGCCTGACCTTCACCATTGGTCGTGGCAATGAAATCTGCGTCGCCGCCGTGCAATCCCTGGCGCCGCTGATCGTCGGCCTGACCCTGGAAGAGATCACCGCCGACATGGGCGGCTTCTGGCACAACTTCACCGTCGGTGACAGCCAGTTGCGCTGGCTGGGCCCGGAAAAGGGTGTGATTCATCTGGCCACCGCCGCCATCGTCAATGCGGTCTGGGACCTGTGGGCCAAGGTCGAAGCCAAGCCGGTGTGGAAACTGCTGGCGGACATGACTCCAGAGCAACTGGTGGCCTGCCTGGACTTCAGCTACGTGACCGACGCCATCACCCCCGAAGAAGCCGTCGCCCTGCTGCGCCGTCAGGTCCCCGGCAAAGCCCAGCGTGAAGCCCAGATGCTGCGCGAAGGTTATCCCGGCTACACCACCGCTCCGGGCTGGCTGGGTTACTCGGAAGAGAAAATGCGTCGCCTGGCCCGCGAGGCCGTGGCCGATGGCTGGACCCACTTCAAGCAGAAAATCGGCGCCAATCTGGAAGACGACCTGCGCCGCGCGGCAATCCTGCGCGAAGAAATCGGCTGGGAGCGGACCTTGATGATGGATGCCAACCAGGTCTGGGGCGTCGATGAGACAGTGGCCAACATGCGCCGCCTCGCGGCATTCGACCCCTGGTGGATCGAAGAACCGACCAGCCCCGACGACATCCTCGGGCACGCGACCATTCGCCAGCGGATCGCCCCGATCGGCGTCGCCACCGGCGAGCACTGCCACAACCGGGTGATGTTCAAGCAAATGTTCCAGGCCAAGGCGCTGGACTTCTGCCAATTGGACGCGGCACGTCTGGGCGGCCTCAACGAAGTGCTGATCGTACTGCTGATGGCGGCCAAGTTCGAGGTGCCGGTATGCCCCCATGGCGGCGGCGTCGGCTTGTGCGAGTACGTGCAGAACATCTCGCTGTTCGATTACATCGCGGTATCCGGCTCGCTGCAGAATCGCGTGCTGGAATACGTCGACCATCTGCACGAGCACTTCCTCGAACCGGTAGTGATCCGCAACGGCCGCTACATGCCACCGCAGCGTCCTGGCTACAGCATTGAAATGACCGCCGAAACCCTGGAACGCTACCAGTACCCCAACGGCCCGGTGTGGCTGGACCTGGAGCAAGCCCCGAGCAACTGAGTTTCAGGTACGACTCGATTCTTAGGGGAGCGTTACCGCCTGAATCGCGGGCAAGCCCAAATGCCAGTCAGTGAAGGAAATGAGGTCTCTTGCAGGGGCGCACCTTTCGTTTAACTGACGGGCATTAGGGCAAGCCCGCTCCCGCTCTGATCTTATTCTGCCGAGATGCACCTGCCCGCATTAGGACTATAAAAATGACAATCCTAAATACTGCCGCAGTGGCTCAAGCCCCTGCTCTTGCCGATGAAAACCGCCTGACTAATCTGCTACTGCGCAAACTGATGCCACTGCTGGTAGTGGTTTACGTGATGAGCTTCCTCGATCGCACCAACATTGCCCTGGCCAAGGCCAGCATGGGCATCGACCTCGGGCTTTCCGCCGCGGCCTACGGACTGGGTGCGGGCTTGTTCTTTCTGACGTATGCGTTGTTCGAAGTGCCGAGCAACCTGATCATGCAGAAGGTCGGCGCGCGGTTCTGGATCACCCGCATCATGATCACCTGGGGCCTGCTCTCCACCGGCATGGCCTTCGTCCAGGGCGAGACCTCGTTCTACATCATGCGCCTGTTGCTGGGTGTGGCCGAAGCCGGTCTGTTTCCCGGGGTCATGCTCTACCTGACCTATTGGTTCAACCGCGAACAACGTGCGCGAGCCACCGGGTATTTTCTGCTCGGGGTGTGCCTGGCGAATATTCTCAGCGGTCCGTTGGGTGGCGCGCTGTTGCAACTCGATGGCTGGCTCGGCTGGCATGGCTGGCAGTGGCTGTTCGTGCTCGAAGGCCTGCCTGCGGTAGCGCTGGCTTACGTGGTGTGGAAAAAATTGCCCGACGACCCCTCCTCCGCGCCCTGGCTTTCGAAGGCCGACGCGAGGACAATCGAAGCGCAGCTGAACGCCGAAAAAGCCGCCTCGCCTCAACAAAGCCGGTTGAGTCAGATGCTGCGCGACAAGCAGATATGGTTGGCGATCGTCGTCTACTTCGTACATCAGATCACCATCTACACCGTGATCTTCTTCCTGCCCGGCATCATCGGCACCTACGGTGCATTGTCGCCGCTGCAGATCGGTCTGCTGACCTCGGTGCCATGGATCGCCGCCGCCATCGGCGCAGCGACTTTCCCGCGCCTGGCCACTTCGCCCCAGCGTTGCCGGGGGATTCTGTTCTTCGGCCTGTTGACCATGTCCGCCGGCTTGCTGCTGGCCTCGTTCGCCAACTCGTTCATCGGCCTGGTCGGCTTTTCCATGACCGCGCTGATGCTGTTCGTGGTGCAGTCGATCATCTTTGTCTTCCCCTCCAGTCGCCTGAGCGGTACCGCCCTGGCTGGCGGTCTGGCGTTCGTTACCACCTGCGGTTTGCTCGGCGGATTTGTCGGGCCGTCGGTGATGGGTCTGATCGAACAGGCAACCGGCAGCACCCGCAATGGCTTGCTGGTGATTGCAGGTCTGCTGGTAGTGGCGGCGCTGGTGAGCACCCGGTTGCGTCAGGGCCAGGAAGAATAACCGCGCAACAGTTGCGGCCATGAAAGATCGCAGGCTGCGCCAGCTCCTACGCCGTCCGTGTACACCTGCAAATATCGTGGGTGTCCGCAATCCCCTGTAGGAGCTGCCGCAGGCTGCGATCTTTTGATCTTGATCTTCGACGGTCTTCAAAATCGCCAAAAGATTGCAGCCCCACCCAGGTTGAAGCCGCGCTACGAACGCTCGTTCAGTAATTCATCCTCAAGCCACTGAATCAGCGCTCGAGTCTCTGGCCGATCGGCTCCGGCGTAGCGCTGGTACACCGATATCGCCTGAGGCAAAGGCACGCTCTGCGCACATGGCCTCACCAGTGCGCCACTGTCGATAAGCCTGCTGGCTGTTCGGCGCCAGCCCATCGCGATGCCATGTCCCTCGACGGCGGCCTGGAGCATCAGGGGATAGCTGTCAAAAAACCTGTCCTTCGCCTGGTTACCCAAGGAAGCTCCAAAGGTGCCCAGCCAACTGTCCCATTCCATCAAATGGGGTGGCGTCGCACGATGATGCAACAGCGTGTGCCGGGGTATGTCGGCAATATCCAGCAGCTGCCCATGAGCCACCAGGTAAGCCGGGCTGCACACCGGAAATACTTCATCGGAGGCGGTGAATGCCAACACATGCAAGCCACTGGCGCGCCCGGTACTTTGCAGGGCTACGTCGAAGTGCTCGGTGAATTCTGTCAGTGGTTTGGTCGATGTCGCAACCTGGATTTCGATTTCCGGGTGAAGCTGATGAAACCTTGAAAGACGCGGCATCAACCAATAGAACGCTTCACACAACTGACAGAGTAGAACCACCCGATTCTTGCGCGGCTCGCCACGCAGGGCCTCGGCACCAGAACTGATGCTGTGCAAGGCATCGCTCACCACCCGCCCCAGTTCTCGCCCTTCCTGCGTGAGAAAAACCGCGCGATTGCGTCGGCAAAAGAGCGTGACCCCAAGATTGACTTCAAGCCCACGAATCTGCCGACTTATAGCCGCTTGGGTGATGTGCAGTTCATCAGCGGCCCTGGAAAAGCTTTCCAGTCGGGCAGCGGCTTCGAACGGCAGCAAGCTGGAAAGTGGCGGCAAGGATTTACCGAGCGTATTCATAATCTGAGGTTATGTATTCAAGACCGAGAACTCGTTTGTAGCACAGATCCTGCGCTGTGCACCATGGGGCTCATGCCACTCGCGGACGAGCGTTCCATGACTACAGATACTTCAAAAACAGCCATCGGAGTCGCTCTGGCGGTATTCGCGACTTTGAGCTGGGCACTGAATTTCATTGCGCCCTACGTCACCGGTGGCTACAGCATCTATGACTTGATGGCCCTGCGCTTTTTGTTTGCCGGGGTACTCGGACTACTTATCGTCGGGGTCTATTGGGCTCAAGTCCGACTATTGCGCGCAGATCAGTGGTTGCGTGCGCTCGGTCTGGGGGCCATGGGCTACCTGGGATACAGCACCTGTATTGCCGCCGGCGTTATTATTGCCGGGCCATTACTGACTCCAGCACTGATTGGCATGGTCCCGGTGTTGCTGGCACTGCTCGGCAATGCTCGGAGCAAGACCCTGGCATGGCGGCGGTTGGCGACACCGCTGGCTTTTCTGGCGAGTGGCCTGCTGCTCACCAATCTGAGCGCAATAAACCAGCCGGGGGTATCGTCAGGCTCTTTCCTGACAGGCCTGATCTTCTCGCTGCTGGCCGTTGTTTTGTGGATAGTCTTCAGTCTGCTCAATCAAGGCGCGCTGGAAAAAATCCCGCCGAGCGCTACCGCTGCATGGACCGGACTGATGATGACGGGTGGCGCAATCGGCACCTTGGGCCTGCTCCCCCTTGGCTTGGCACTGGAGGTTTTCAAGCTGCCGTCGCTGGGGTTCGGCTTCGCCAGCGCCGGGCATTTATATGCCTGGGCACTGCTGATCGCGGTGCTGTGTTCATTGATTGGCGCGTGGGCCTGGAACCTGGCTTCGCGCTATCTGCCGATGGTACTTTCAGGGCAACTTATTGCCCTTGAGTCACTGTTCGCGACCCTTCTGGGACTGATTTTTCATGGCCGCTTACCAACGTTTCCGGAAGCGCTGGGCCTGGTCGCGGTGTTGACAGGCGCGGTCCTGGCGGTGCGGGTCATCCTCGCGCCCCTTGGCAGTCGGGTTGTGTGCCTGAAAACGCAATCGCCGGCCGATCTGCACAAAAATTGACAATAATCATTATTATTCGCAAGAAAGCTTCCTAGACTCGGACTCCTACTTGTCAGTGCCCAGGAAGACCTCATGCGTACCACCTTTTCGCTGTCTCTCGCCGTGCTGTTGCTAGCTCCCCTGGCTCAGGCCAAGGAGTATCCAATCGGCGAGCCGCAATTATGTCCTGGGCTGGAAGTTGCGGCGGTGTATCTGCAGCCGATCGAGATGGCGCCTGCCGGTATGATGCGCGCCACCGCGGATTCCGACGTGCATCTGGAAGCCGACATCCGCGCCACCGCGGACAATCGACAGGGCTTTCAGGAAGGCAGTTTCGTGCCCTACTTGAATGTCTCTTTCAACCTGAAAAAGCAGGGCAGCGAGACCGAACTCAAAGGCGACTTCCATGCCATGGTGGCCAATGACGGTCCGCACTACGGCGACAATGTGAAGCTGCTCGGCCCGGGCAAATACCAACTGACCTTCAGCGTCCTGCCACCCGCCGGCCATAGTTCCCTCGGTCGCCACACCGACAAGGAAACCGGTGTCGCGCCGTGGTTCGAGCGCTGTGAGCTGCACTACGAATTCATTTACGCCGGCATCGGTAAAAAAGGCGGCTATTGAATGAACCGCATGCCGTCGACCCATCGCGGTCGGTCAAGGTTTGCCTGTGCTCACCCGCGTCTTGCCTGGCTGCTGCTGGCCTGGGCGATCACGCCATTGGCCGCCCAGGCCCAATTGCCGACCTATGAGCTGACCATGCGCGACGGGCACTTCACCCCGGCATTGCTGGAGGTGCCGGCCGGGCAACGTTTCAAGATCGTCCTGAAAAACATCGGCCAGGGGCCGGCAGAGTTCGAGAGCACGCCTTTGCGGGTGGAAAAAGTCCTGTCGCCGGGGGTGACCACCTTCGTGGTCATTCACCCCTTGCGACCCGGTCATTATCCGTTCTTCGACGAATTCAATCTGCAATTGCCTGAGGGCGGCATCCTCGCCAAATAACCGGGTCGTCCACGGAGCTTTCCTTCAAGGAGCTTTCCATGAATCAATCAATGTTCATCGTCTGGCGCGAAAGCGTCGAGGCGCTGCTGGTGATCGGCATTCTCCAGGCCTGGGTCAGCCAGCAAAGCCAGGGCAATCGTCTGGTCCGATACCTGTGGGCCGGCGTGGTGCTGGGGTTGATGCTTTCGGGGTTGTTGGCGGTGCTAATTCTGTTTGCCGGCGAGGCCATGAGCGGCTCGGCCAGCGAATGGTTCCAGGCTGCGCTGGCGCTGGTTGCCAGTTTGCTGATCGTGCAAATGGTTGGCTGGATGCACCACCACGCCCGGACCCTCAAGCAGGATCTGCGCCGCCACGCCGACAGCCATCTGGCCCGGCAAGGCGGCCTCGGCCTGTTGCTGCTGGCGATGCTCGCGGTCAGCCGTGAAGGCAGCGAAACCGTGGTGTTTCTGTATGGCGCCGGAGCTCAGTTGCGCGGCCCGCAACTGGGTTTGTTCGCCGTCGGCGGGCTGGCGGGACTGGTGCTGGCGGGGTTGACCGTCTATCTGCTGCAGAGCAGCCGCCGGTTCATTTCATGGCCCAGATTTTTTGCCCTCAGCGAAGCCCTGCTGCTGATGCTCGGCGCGGCATTACTGGTCAGAGGCATCGAGCGCGTCGGCGGGCAATTGCTTGCCCTGGATGTGCCGGAGATGGTCTATAGCGTGTTTGGCGAAGCCCTTTGGGACAGCAGCGCGTTGCTCAGCGACAGCCACGGCCCGGGCAGTTTCCTCGCTGGCTTTGCCGGTTATCGAGCGACCCCAAGTGCTGCGACCTTGCTGGTGTTGATTGGTTACTGGCTGATCGTCGGCGGCTGGTTGCGCCAGCATCCGGTGGAAAAAGTCCCATGCCCGAGCTGAGTCGGCGCAACCTCTGGCTGCAGCGCCTGGGCGACGGGATGCGCCGTCATGCGCAGCTGATTCGTGCCGTGCAGTGGCTGGTGGTACTGATCTACGGGTTACTGTTGTTGCTACCGGCGCTGCTGCCACTGCCGGACAGCCAGGCACGAATCTTCGACAACCTGACCCTGCTCGCGCAGTTTCTGTTCTGGGGCATCTGGTGGCCGTTCGTGCTGCTGTCGATTGTGCTGTTCGGCCGCCTCTGGTGCGGCGTGCTATGCCCGGAAGGTTCGCTGAGCGAATGGGCCAGCCACTACGGCAAAGGCCTGGGCGTACCGCGCTGGCTGCGCTGGGGCGGCTGGCCAACCCTGGCGTTCTGCCTGACCACCCTCTACGGCCAGTTGATTAGCGTCTATGACTACGCCCAGGCCGCGCTGCTGATACTGGGTGGCTCGACGGTCGCAGCAGTCATCGTCGGCCTGCTGTTCGCCCGCGGCAAGCGGGTCTGGTGCCGTTACCTGTGCCCGGTCAGCGGAGTCTTCGCCCTGCTCGCCCGCCTGGCTCCGGTACATTTTCAGGTGGATGAACAACGCTGGCTGGAAAATCCCGCGCCAAGACTGCCACCACCCAACTGCGCACCCTTGCTCGATATCCGACGCATGCAAGGCGCAAGCGACTGTCACGCCTGCGGACGCTGCAGCGGCCAACGCGGCGCGGTGCAATTGATCGCCCGCTCCAGCAACCAGGAAATCCTGCAGTCCAGCGCACGCACCCTATCGGTCTGGGATGCACGCTTGCTGCTGTTCGGCGTGATCGGCCTGGCCATGGGCGGATTTCAGTGGACCGTCAGCCCCTGGTTCGTCGCCCTCAAACAACAGCTCGCCTCATGGCTGATCGAACAAGACCTGCTCTGGCCCTTGCAAGACAATGCCCCCTGGTGGTTCCTCACCCACTACCCGCAACTCAACGACAGCTTCAGCTGGCTCGACGGCTTCAGCATCGTCGCCTACCTGGGCTTGAGCTCGCTGCTGCTGGGCACGGCCTTGCTGATTCTGTTGCGACTGACGGCGCGGCTGGCGGGAAATCCGGCGCTCTACTTGCCCCTGGCCCTAACCCTTACACCCATTGGCGGTGCCGGGCTGTTTCTTGGGCTGTCGGCGACCACCGTGAAATTGCTGCGCTATGAGGGCTTGCTGCTGGAGTGGGTGCAGCCGGCCAGGGCGTTGTTGTTGATGGCGGCGATGGGTTGGAGTCTGGTGTTGGGGTGGAAGGTGCTGAGTCGTGAGGACGTGTCGTTGGCTCGGCGGCTGGCGGGCAGTGGGTGCCTGTTATTGGCTAATGGGTTGGTGGGGTATGGTTGGTGGTTGCAGTTTTGGGGGTGGTAGCAGCGTCTACCGCCCCAAACGCCTAACCCTTCAAAACGTCGATTTTCCATCCAGATTTCCCTATGCCGAAGCGGATGACGCAGGCGTTAGCACCGTGCACCACAATTTTTCATCGGAAATGCCATCCCCACTGAAGACGAAGTGCGGCTGTCCACTACTGCGAATTTCCTCCACCGCGGCGGCGATCGCCAGCCACGGCGCCGAAACACCCGGCAGCCCCAGTGACGCCCCAATGTTATGCAGCCCCTGACCCGCTTTCACTGGCATCGGTATCTCGCTCAAAACCGTAGTGATTGCCGCCTCTCGTACCGAGCAGACACCCGACAGCCAGACGTGCCGGACGGCTTCGGCGTCCAGCGTCGCCCAATCCAGCGCCTGGCGTACGGCATAACGCAAATCCTCGGCCGTTGCCTCACGCTCCTGTTCGGGACGGTACAGGTAAGCCAGGGGTTCAAGCGTGTTTTGCATCAGCCGATTGCCAAACAACAGCCCAACCACTGATTCCGCGGTTTCCTCGGGCTGTGATGGCGCTACTTGCAGGGCCACCACCAGCAACAACGCCTGATCGTGAATGCGTTGATCCAGCCAATGATCCACCGCTGCCAGCCCGTTGCCGTCCAACAGCGTGGTCCTCTGTCTGATGCCCGATGCGCTCCAGGCCTGTTGCCAGATGTCGTGCATGTCATCTTCCGCCACTGCACTATTGGCCTGCAGTAACAAAGCCAGCGGCCTGTCCGCCGGGAGTACCGCCAATGTAGTCGCCAGTTCCGCCAGTACCTTCGATAGCACCTGCAGCAACAACTTCTCGGGCAAATCGGCACCCGCTCGTGACAAGCGGCTATGGCGCATTGGACTGTCCTGCCAGGAAGGTTGAGTCCGCAAGGCCGATTCACCACTGAGCAAGACCGATAACTGCGCCTGCCCATCCTGGGCATCCGGCTCACGCATCGCGGTGTGCAGACTGACGGCCAGTACCTGTTGCGATCGTCGTCCCTGACGCATTTTTTGGATCAGGTCCTGTTCGCGCGCTTGATCCCAACCCTCAGCCATGGTCACCTCCCAGAGATAGACCATCGCCCGCAGACAACCCAGCAAACACCAGACCAGAAACGGCAGCCCCAAGGCGGTGGCCCAGAACCGAACCGGCTGCTGAGCAAGCACTTCATCACCCAGCCACAGCGTCACCCCAAGACCCAGCGCCAGGCACAACGGACACAGCAGCAACCAGACCCAGAAACGTGGTAGTTCCGGGCTTGGGGCCGGCGCCGGAAGCCTATCCAACCTGACCGGCATCAGCTTGCAACCGCTTCTGGCAAGGACAAAATCAAGGCACGACCGCAGGCACATCGGTGCATGTGAAAGGCGATAGATACACCATTGTCATGAAACGTTGGGTGGCCTTCGGCAATCATTGTCGGGCCAGGACCGGAAATCGGACAGCTCATCGGGTCACCTTGGCAGGCGCCGTCAAATGCCGCTCTTTCAGACTTCGATCCAAGGCATCGCGCTGCGCACTATCGAGATCGAAGAGATTTTTCTCAACAATAGTGCGATAGGCATCGGCGTTATCATCGCTGGGCGGGTCGCATGCCAGTAAATTATCAAACGAAGCAACGGGAGAATCTGCAGACCTCAGCTTACCCTTGGCGTAATCGTTCGCTCTGGGAGTTTTATTGGCCAAGTTCACATCAGGATAGAGTGGGTTTTTCCATTTACCATCCTCTGTAAAGGTGCCACCACAGAATTGGCCAGTATCCCTTGCCAGGATGCAGCCGTTGCGTATGTCAATCAGATTACAGTAGGCGACCTCGTGGTATATCACCGTGCCGTCCGACATCTCCGCATCGCCTGATTCGATCTGGCTCAATAAGACGAAATTGCCATCCGGCGATAAAAACGGTGGATCGTCACGTTCAAATGCTCCACCGCTCTGACTCTCTCCACGCAAAGTGCGTACTATACTGGCGTCGCGAAATATCGTCAGGGTGAGATATCGCTTACCCACTGGGTCGCCATAGTGGAAATCGCTAACGTGACTCGATTCTTTTTCTCTGGCGCTCTCAGCTACAGCTACGCCATAGTTACCCGAGTTAAATAGGATCAGTATCAGGAGGTAGCGTTTCATAACTTGCCCTTCAAGTTTTGGTACCGAAGACTGGAGTCAGTCATGTCGCGTGATGGACCATAGATGTCCAGCAAAGCGGATTCATGCCTTGCATGGTCTACCCCCCAGCGTGCTGGATTCTCAGACACCATCGGGTTCAAGGCTAAGAAACTATTAAGCGCAGCACCAAAATCCCGTGCCACCTTGCTAGGCCGGTTCACGTGATGATCGAGAACAACTGCCTTGCCAAAACTTGAATGAATGTAGTCGCTTATGGCGTATGAACTGTAGCCTTTGGGCGTCAGCGCGATTGCTTTCCTGAGGCGTTGCACGAAATCAACTACTTGCTTGACCAAGTATTCATTGGTGGTGATCGCATTGGCAAACACGGCCAGTGGCTGCGATGCAATCTTCCTCCTACTTTCATAGGCTATTTGATCAAAACCCTTACGAAGAAACGTTTTTAGCTCTTCGCCAGTGATGCCATCATAGTAAAGATATTGCTCTCTATTCTCTGTCTTGACTTCCCAACCGCAATCCGCGAACAACTTCTGATATAAGTCCGGATGCGCCAGTTGAAACTCATATACTTGTTGTGGCAACTCGCCTGTACCTAGGAAATTAATCGTCTTCTGCATGGCGCCAGCGGTCAATATCTCGCTGTCGTAGGACTGTAGCGCATCCAAATTACCTTCGTTTTCAGACATTGCCACGAGGATGTCCCGCTCGGCCGTTGTCGCCTCGCCTTTGCTGACTAATTCATCCCAGCCCTGGAAGTCGGCCAGTTTCGATTTACCCCAGTAGACTGGCCCATACTGCTTGCCATAACGGGTTGCCATTGCGCGAGAAGGGTTTCTTTACAGACAGTTTGTGGACCCAGTAGGGCGTGGTTGGCGAGTGCTGGTCGATGCGATAAGCCACCACCTCACCATCGGCCAGGCACTGCACGCTGGATTGATCCAGGCCGCCGGCGGTGCCGCTGTCGAAATGCACGCCGCCGTGCCACAGGCCATTAATTCCCAGCGGATAATAGCCAGCCGTCGCCTTGGCCAAGTGGGTCAACTGCTGCAGCGGGTTGCGCTGATCCTTGAACGGATGGCTCCAGTTCTTCAGCGGTTGCAGAGTGTCGGTGCTGGTCTCGGGAGGCAAAGATGACCGGACCGGGCCAGTGTCGGGCGTCGGCAAGATCGGGGCATTCCGCACGTCAAACCGAGAGTTCCGGTCACTGTAGCGCCGTCCAAAAAGCCAAGTGAACAAAATGCTCATGCCGTGTTCGCTCCTTGCAAAGGGGTCAGCTAGAGAAATCCGTGAGCCCCAAGGACTCGGAGAAACCTGGGCCCAAACGCTGTCGACGTTGTTCTGGTTAATTATGATCGACAGGCAGCGGCCTCTCCCTGCAAACAACTATGAATCACCTCCAGCGCCCCCTCTACCCCCCGAGGCATCATCAGGAAAGCGCCTATAACTTTTGCCGAATCAACCTACAATCGGTTGCCAGCTAAATGGGGGATGCCTCACTATTTTCGCGGGATCGCAGAAAGCTGGCCCCCCAAACGGTAGCCTCGTGCAGTGGGGCCGTTCCCGCAGGAATGGATAGGTACACCCTCAAGAGCCAGGCCGGCTGTCAGGCTGCCTATATCGCGAGCAAGCCCGCTCCCACAAAATCAAGATCAAAAGATCGCAGCCTGCGGCAGCTCCTACAGTGGGATTGGGTACAGCCGCGAGAGACAGGTCGGCTGTCAGGCCGCGAGCAAGCCAGCTCCCAGAGGGATCACCCACGCAATACAAACTGCGGAAACAACTCGCGCATGGCCGCCCATAGTTCGGCCTGCTCGGCCTGTGCGGAAATGCTCGACAGATGTGGATCGAGCATCCGCGCGGTCCTGACCAACTGCACGGCAAAGCGCTTGACGCCTAACGCGCTCAGCCGCTGGGCCAGGATCAACAGGCGCGCAGGGTCGAACAGGTGCCAATGCACCGTGGTGCGGCACTCATAGTCGACTCCGCTGGCTAGCAGATATTCCAGGCTGCGCCAGTTGGCGGTGCCGCTGCCGGCGATGCGGGTGATGGTCTGGCAATCTTCGGGCAAGGCCTTGATATCGAATCCGACCCAATCGGCCTCCATCACCACCTTGGCAAAGGCCGCCGGTTTGATCCCGGCGCTGTGCAAGCCGATGCGAAAGCCCATCTCCCGCACTTCATCCATGGCCCCGGCCAGGCCGTCCTGCAGCGTCGGTTCACCACCGCTGAACACCACCGCATCGAGCAAGCCCTGGCGCCGTTGCAGAAACGCCAGCACCCGACACCAATCCACTTCTTCGCTGCCACGAGGCGGGATCAGTTGCGGGTTATGGCAATAGCGGCAGCGCCAGGCGCAACCCTGGCAAAACAGCACACAGGCCAGCTGCCCCGGATAGTCGAGGGTGGTCAGGGGCACCATGCCCCCAACCCGAAGCGTTCGACTCATTTGCGCCCGGCCAGTGCCGCGCCTTCAGTGAAGTGGACCCGCTCGCGGTGCTCGGACTGCTTGCCCGGATTGAACGCCGCTACCGGGCGGTGATAGCCCATCACTCGGGTCCAGACTTCGCAGCGTTGACGTTGAGCCAGGGGCAGGGTTTGCGATGCATTCATGATGAAGTTCCTTGCAGTTGAGTGAATCGAATCAATGAGCGGTGCCGAGGTTCTGCTCGCGCAGCAGCAATACCTCGTCGCACTTGGGGCAGAATTCATGTTCGCCATCGAGGTAACCATGCACCGGACAGATGGAGAAAGTCGGGGTCACGGTCAGATAGGGCAGGCGGAAGCGTCCGAGGGCTTTGCGCACCAGTTGCTTGCAGGCCTCGGTCGAGGAAATCCGTTCGGCCATGTACAGATGCAGTACGGTGCCGCCGGTGTACTTGCATTGCAGTTCGTCTTGAAGCTCCAGCGCCTCGAAGGGATCGTCGGTAAAGCCCACCGGCAGTTGTGAGGAGTTGGTGTAGTACGGCGCCTCGACGCTGCCGGCCTGGAGAATGTCGGGGTAACGTTTGCGATCTTCCTTGGCGAAGCGATAGGTGGTGCCTTCGGCCGGAGTCGCTTCGAGGTTGTACATGTGGCCGGTTTCCTCCTGGAATCGCAGGAGGGTGGCGCGCACATGGTCCAGCAGATCCAGGGCAAATTGCCGGCCTTTCTCGGTGTGCATACCCTCCTCGTCGCCAGTATAATTGCGCAGCATTTCATGCATGCCATTGAGGCCGATGGTGGAGAAGTGGTTGCGCAAGGTGCCCAGATAACGCTTGGTATAGGGATATAGACCGGCATCCATATGGTGCTGGATCACCTTGCGCTTGACCTCCAGGCTCTCCATGGCCAGCTCCATCAGGGTGTCCAGGCGCTTCAACAAGCCGCTGCTATCGCCCTTGAACAGATACCCCAGACGCGCACAGTTGATAGTGACAACCCCCAGCGAGCCAGTCTGTTCCGCCGAACCGAACAGGCCGCCGCCGCGCTTGAGCAACTCGCGCACATCCAGTTGCAGGCGGCAGCACATCGAGCGCACCTGATTGGGTTGCAGATCGGAATTGAGGAAGTTCTGGAAATACGGCAAGCCGTAACGCGCGGTCATCTCGAACAGGCGGTCGGCGTTTTCACTGTCCCAGGGGAAGTCATGGGTAATGTTGTAGGTCGGTATCGGGAAGGTAAACACCCGCCCTTTTGCATCGCCGGCCTGCATCACTTCGATGTAGGCGCGGTTGAGCAGGTCCATTTCGACTTGCAGGTCGCCGTAGGCAAACGGCATTTCCTCACCGCCGATGCTGGGAATCTGTTCGCGCAGATCCTGCGGGCAGACCCAGTCGAAGGTCAAGTTGGTAAAGGGTGTCTGGGTGCCCCAGCGCGAGGGAACGTTGAGGTTGTAGATGAATTCCTGGATCGCCTGACGCACTTCCTGATAGCTCAGCTTGTCCTGACGCACGTAGGGCGCCAGATAGGTATCGAACGAGCTGAACGCCTGAGCGCCAGCCCATTCGTTTTGCAGGGTGCCGAGGAAATTCACCATCTGCCCCAGGGCGCTGCTCAGGTGCTTCGGCGGGCCGGCTTCGACGCGCCCGGGAACCCCGTTCAGGCCCTCGTGCAACAGGGTGCGCAGCGACCAACCGGCACAGTAACCGGCGAGCATGTCCAGATCGTGCACATGCAAATCCGCTTCGCGGTGAGCCTGGCCGATCGCCTCGCTGTAGACCTCGTCCAGCCAATAGTTGGCGGTGACCTTGCCCGACACGTTCAGCACCAGTCCGCCCAAGGAATAACCCTGGTTGGCATTCGCCTGGACCCGCCAGTCATCACGGTCCAGGTACTCGTTCATCGAAGTCGCTACTTCGACCATGGTCCGGCGGTCACGGCGCAAGCGACCATGCTGTTCGCGGTAGACAATGTAAGCGCGCATGGCGAGGAAATAGCCGGCATCCATCAGCACCCGTTCGACCCGATCCTGGATCTGCTCGACATTCACTCGCGCCAGCCCTTCCAGACGGGCCAGTACCGCGTTGAGCAACCCCTCGGCCTCGGGTTCGGCGAATTCGCCGGTGGCCTTGCCGGCGGCGATCAACGCCTGGCGGATCTTGTCCGCATCAAAGGCAACCAGACTGCCATCGCGCTTGTGCAAGCGGTTACACCCTACTGAGATCAGCGTGCTCTGCATTTGGTCTCCAGACACTACATATAGATGTTTTAAAAGCTATAAACACAACATGCAGTAAAGACTACGGACAATGCACCGATCTGCAATTGATCGACGTCAAGAATTCGCGGACAAAAAAACCGCCCGAAGGCGGCAAAGGGAAATCATTGGAACGCCGGGGTTTTGCGGACCGCGTCCGGCTCAACCGCCACTGACACTCATGAACCGCAAGATCTGCACCGCCCCTTCCGGATTGAAATCGTGGCGCAATGGCTTGCCGCGCAAGGCCTTTTGCACTGCGTTGATCAGCGGTTGGTCATCCAGCGGGTAACGCCGCAGCAAGCCGCGCAAATCCAGCGAGTCTTCCTGCCCCAGGCACAGCAGCAACCGCCCTTCAACGGTCATCCGTATCCGGTTGCAGCTGCCGCAGAAGTTGTGGCTGTTGGGTGAAATGAAACCGATCCGGGTATCCGGATGGCGTTCCAGGCGCACATATCGCGCAGGTCCGCCGCTGCTCTCGGTGCTGTCGAGCAAGCCATGACGGCTGGCGATCAGCGCCCGCACTTCGTCACTGGAGCAAAACGACTCGCCCCGGGAACGCCCGACGTCGCCCAAGGGCATTTCTTCGATAAAGCTGATGTCGATCTTTTGCTCGATGGCGTACTGCACCAATGCAGGGACTTCATCGAAGTTGCGGCCTTTCATCACCACACAATTGAGTTTGATCCGCTCAAAGCCGGCACCGCGCGCTGCTTCGATGCCGCCTAGCACTTGATCGAGATCGCCGTTGCGGGTGATCGCGCGAAACTTCTGGCCGTCCAGGCTATCGAGGCTGATGTTCATCCGCTTGACTCCGGCTTCGACCAACGGCCGGGCCAGACGACCCAGCTGCGAGCCGTTGCTGGTCATCACCAGTTCGCGCAATCCCGGCAAGGCGGCGATGCTGCGGCACAGCCCGACGATACCCGGGCGGATCAGTGGCTCGCCTCCGGTCAGGCGGATCTTGCGCACCCCGAGGCCGACGAACAGCGTCGCCAAACGCTGCAGTTCTTCGAGCGTAAGGACCTGCTGACGCGGCAGGAAGGTCATGTTTTTCGCCATGCAATACACACAGCGAAAATCACAACGATCGGTCACCGACATCCGCAGATAATCGATCTGCCGCCCAAAACCATCCTGCATCACAGCGTTCATCACATCTCCCGATTTGCCAAAGGGTCACTGCACCAGCGGTGAGTCGGCGCCCTGCAAGTGGATACCGCGAATATCCGCGGCACCGATCAGGGTTTGCAGGTATTGCACCAGGGCTTTCTGCCAGACGCCCTGCTGCAACTGCGTACGAATCGCCGTCGACACCACCTCATAGGGCAGCGGCATGCCTTCGATGCGCTGATCGACGCTGACCACATGCCAGCCGTAACGGCTTTCCAGGGGTTTACTGGCCACTCCCGGCGCCAGGGTGAACAGCTGACGTTCCAGCTCGGGCACGGTCTGGCCCTTGCTGATCTGCCCCAGGGAGCCGCCTTGGGCCTTCGATGGACAAGCCGAGTAGTTCAGCGCCAGCTGGGAAAAGCTGCCGGGGAAATCCGTCAGGCGCTGCAGCAGGACTTCGGCCTGATCGTGGGCCAGGCCGCGGGCCTCGGCATCCTCCGGGTCACACTCGAGCAGAATGTGCCGGATCGCCAGCAACGGCGCACTGTGAAAGCGTGCGCGATTGTTTTCGTAGTAACGAAGACTGGTCTCCTCGTCGCACTGCGGGACCAGTACCTCCTGTTCAAGCAACAACCGGGTGGCCGCCTCCTCTTCGTTCTCACCGGCAGCAATCTGCAACGACAGGCCGAGTTCGGCGATTCGCTGCTGCAACAACTCGCGGATCACCAGCGCCCGGGCGGCCAGATAGACCGCCTCTTCGCGGCTTTCGGCCGGGTGATATTGCAGCTCCAGGGCCATGGCCTCAGGGCTGATCGATACCTCGTTGACGCTGATGATCGGCCACTCCTGCTCGCTGCTGGCGATCAGTTGCGCCGCAGCGCCGTCGCCAGTTGCCGCAGGTTCAACCGGCAGCGCTTCAAACTGCACTGCCCCTTGCGGCGCGATGTCGACCACTTCTGGCGCTACAGACTCCGCTTTTTTTGAAGAACCGCAGCCACCGCTGCCCCCTTTACCGCCGCCACATCCACATCCACCTGACATGATTGTCTCCTCAGATTTTCTGCCGAACGATTTGATAACGCCGTCCCAGGTACCAGATCGGTGCACTGACCATGTGTACAAGACGGGTGAAGGGGAACAGCACAAACAGGGTCAAGCCGAGAAACACGTGCAGCTTGTAGATCAAGCCGACCGGCGCGATGGCCGCT
Organism: Pseudomonas sp. LBUM1658; assembly: GCF_059716055.1. Lineage (NCBI taxonomy): Bacteria > Pseudomonadati > Pseudomonadota > Gammaproteobacteria > Pseudomonadales > Pseudomonadaceae > Pseudomonas > Pseudomonas sp. LBUM1658. Next base: position 2,296,742 of record NZ_CP166798.1, on the reverse strand, counting down.
GCTGCTTCCACCGGACGCAACAGCACAGTGTTCTGCGCCCAATCGGCGAGCATCACCATCACCGAGCCGTCCATATGGCCGGTGGATGCGACGATGGTCAGCAGACCGAGCAGCAACTGCGCCAGCAGTACCAGCAGCACCACAATGTCCGAAGTACTGGAAGTGGCGCGGACCCGAGGGTCGCTCAGCCGCCGGTTGACCAGCATCAGCAGGCCGACCAGGCACAGCAGGCCGAATAAGCCGCCGGAGACCATCGCCATTAGCTGCTTGTTCTCGGTGCTGATCACATGGTGATAGATCGACGCCGGGGTCAGCAGGCCAACGAAGTGCCCGGCCAGCACAAACAAAATGCCGATATGGAAGAAGTTGCTCGCCACGCGCATCCCGCGCTGGTTGAGCATCTGGCTGGAACCAGCCTTCCAGGTGTACTGCGACAGATCGAAGCGCGCCCAGCTGCCGATCAGGCAAACCGCCAGAGCGACGTAGGGATAGACCCCGAATAACAACAGGTTCCATTTAGACATTGCCTACCTCCTTGGCTGGCACGGCGGCCGGCCCATCTTGCTGAAAATCCACCCAGTGCAACGGCACCGGGCTTTCCTCGCGGGCCTTGCCCGGGGCGCTTGGCAGCGAACTGCAGCGGTCCTGCTGTTCGGCCTGGAGAAAGTCCACGGCCTCCTCTTCCCAGATCTTGTCGAGGGCTTCGAGGGAGTCGTCGCGAGGTTCCGCGGCGACCTGTGCCCGCAGGTCGGCCACCGCTTGATGAGGCTCGGCCCCGGCGATCTGCAACAGCGCCCGGAAGCAGCTGGCGTATGCACTTTCGCGCTCCTCCAGACGTGCCGCGAGCAAGGCCAGCAGATGCGAAACATCCGCCAGGCCCTCGCGGGCCTCGAGGTCTTCGCGGGTGGAGAGGAACTCCAGGTACAGCGGGATATAGTCCGGCAGCTCCTTGACGCCGATGGCAAACCCGGCCTCTTCGTACTGCGCCATCATGTCGACCATCGCCTGGCCACGGTCGCGGGACTCACCATGGACATGCTCGAACAACAGCAGCGACAGCGAGCGCCCGCGGCCGAACAGCGCACCGTAGTGCTCCTGCCCGTCCATCAGGTCATTGGCGCAGATCAGCTCGAGCAACTCGAACAACGCGCCGCGTTGCGTTGGGCTGATTTCCCGGGACTGGATAATCGCCTGCTCCAGTTCGTCGCGACCGGCGATCAAGGTCTCGGTCGGGTAATCGAGCAGCAGCGAAATCACTTTGAGAATGCGCATGCTCATTCCTCCCACATCTTGACGGTTTTCGCGATGTCGCGGCGGTTGGCTTTCTTGGCGCCGAACATGTTGTTGTCGGAGCTGCCGCTACAGCCGCTGCCGAAACTGAAACCGCAGCCAGAGCGTTCGGCAAAGGCGTCGCTCATGGCGTCTTCACGGTGGGCGCTGGGCACCACGAAACGGTCTTCATAGTTGGCGATTGCCAGGTAGCGATACATCTCTTCGACCTGGGCCACGCTCAAGCCGACATCCTCCAGCACTTGCAGATCCTGGACGCCGTCGACTTGCTGGGAACGTTTGTAGGCGCGCATCGCCAGCAAGCGTTTGAGCGCACGTTTCACCGGTTTTTCATCGCCCGCGGTCAGCAGGTTGGCCAGATAACGCAGCGGAATCCGCAGGCTGTCGACATCCGGGATGACCCCGTTCATGCCCACGGTACCGGCGGTGGCGGCATTCTGGATCGGCGACAGTGGCGGCACGTACCAGACCATCGGCAAGGTGCGGTATTCCGGGTGCAACGGCAGTGCCAGCTTCCAGTCCACGGCCATTTTGTAGACCGGCGAACGTTGTGCGGAATCGATCACCGACTGCGGTACACCGTCGGCCAGGGCCTGGCGAATCACCGCCGGGTCATTTGGATCGAGGAAGATCTCCAGTTGTTTCTCATACAGATCCTGCTCGTTGGGGGTGCTCGCCACTTCGCTGATGCGGTCGGCGTCATATAGCAGCACACCGAGGTAGCGAATCCGCCCGACACAGGTTTCCGCGCAAACGGTCGGCATCCCGGCTTCGATACGCGGGTAGCAGAAGATGCACTTCTCGGATTTGCCGCTTTTCCAGTTGAAGTAGATCTTCTTGTACGGGCAGCCGCTGATGCACATCCGCCAGCCGCGGCATTTTTCCTGGTCGATCAGGACAATCCCGTCTTCCTCGCGCTTGTAGATCGCCCCGCTCGGGCAGGCCGCTGCGCAAGTCGGGTTGAGGCAGTGCTCGCACAGACGCGGCAAATACATCATGAAAGTATTTTCATACTCGCCGTAGATGTCGGCCTGGATCTTGTCGAAGTTCTTGTCCTTGCGGCGCTTGGCGAATTCGGTGCCGAGGATTTCTTCCCAGTTCGGGCCCCACTCGATTTTTTCCATGCGCTTGCCAGAGATCAGCGAGCGCGGCCGTGCGGTCGGCTGGTGTTCGCCCAGCGGCGCGGTGTGCAGATGCTGGTAGTCGAAGTCGAACGGTTCGTAGTAATCGTCGAGACTCGGCAGGTCCGGGTTGGCGAAAATATTCGCCAACACGCGGAATTTGCCGCCGATGCGCGGGTTGATCGTGCCGTTGGCATTGCGGATCCAGCCGCCTTTCCACTTGTCCTGGTTTTCCCATTCTTTCGGGTAACCGATCCCGGGTTTCGATTCGACGTTGTTGAACCAGGCGTATTCCATGCCTTCGCGGCTAGTCCAGACGTTCTTGCAGGTGATTGAGCAAGTGTGGCAACCGATGCACTTGTCCAGGTTCAGAACCATGCCGATCTGTGAGCGAATCTTCATCTCAGTTCTCCTCAATATCGGTCGGCAGGGGACGCGGCAGGTCATCGCCTGTCGAACCATCGAGCCAGTCGACTTTGGCCATCTTGCGCACCACGACGAATTCATCGCGGTTGCAACCGACCGTGCCGTAATAGTTGAAACCGTAGGCCTGCTGGGCGTAGCCGCCGATCATGTGGGTCGGTTTGAGCACCACGCGGGTGACCGAGTTGTGATGGCCGCCACGGGTCTTGGTGGTTTCCGAACCGGGCACGTTCACGATCCGTTCCTGGGCGTGGTACATCATCACCATGCCGTCCTTGACCCGCTGGCTGACCACCGCCCGGGCGGTCAGTGCACCGTTAATGTTGAAGCACTCGATCCAGTCGTTGTCCTCGATGCCGGCGCGTTTCGCGTCGTTCTCCGAGAGCCAGACAATCGGCCCGCCACGGCTGAGGGTGAGCATCAGCAGGTTGTCGCTGTAGGTGCTGTGGATGCCCCATTTCTGGTGCGGGGTGATCCAGTTCAGGACGATTTCGATCTCGCCGTTGCTGCGCTTGCCTTTCACGCCTTCGATGGTGCGGGTGTTGACCGGTGGCCGATAACTCATCAGCTGCTCGCCGAACGCCTGCATCCACGGGTGATCCTGGTAGAACTGCTGGCGACCGGTGATGGTGCGCCATGGGATCCCTTCGTGAACGTTGGTGTAGCCGGCGTTGTAGCTGACGTGATCGTCTTCCAGGCCCGACCAGGTCGGACTGGAAATGATCTTGCGCGGCTGTGCCTGGATGTCGCGGAAACGAATCGCTTCGTGGGCCTTGGACAGCGCCAGGTGGCTGTGGTCGATGCCGGTGAATTCCGACAGCGCGGCCCAGGCCTTGACGGCGACCTGGCCATTGGTTTCCGGCGCCAGGGACAGAATCACTTCAGCAGCATCGATTGCCGTGTCGATTTTCGGCCGGCCCTGGCTGATGCCAGCGTCGCCTTCATGGTGGTTGAGTTCACCGAGGAATTTCACTTCGTCGTCGGTGTTCCAGTTGATGCCCTTGCCGCCGTTGCCGTGTTTTTCCAGCATTGGCCCAAGGGAGGAGAACTGCTTGTAGATATTCGGGTAATCACGCTCCACCACATGCAGGTTCGGCGCGTTCTTGCCTGGCTCCGGTGCCACGCCGGCGCTTTTCCAGTCGGTGCCGCCAAATGGTTGGGCCAGTTCGCCGACGCTGTCGTGCATCAACGGGATGGTCACCAGATCCTGTTCAACCCCCAGGTGCCCGACCGCCATGCTGGAGAAGGCCTTGGCGATACCTTTGTAGATTTCCCAGTCGGAACGCGATTCCCAGGCCGGATCGATGGCCGCCGACAATGGGTGAATGAACGGGTGCATGTCCGAGGTGTTCATGTCGTCTTTTTCGTACCAGGTCGCCGTCGGCAACACGATGTCCGAATAGACGCAGGTCGAAGACATGCGGAAGTCCAGCGTGGTCACCAGATCGAGCTTGCCGATGGCGCCCTCCTCGACCCATTCGGCTTCTTGCGGCTTGCAATCACCAACCTTGCCGATGTCTTCGTTCATCACACCGTTCTTGGTGCCGAGCAGGTACTTGAGCATGTACTCGTGGCCTTTGCCCGAGGAGCCCAGCAGGTTGGAACGCCAGATAAACATGTTGCGCGGGAAGTTCACCGGGCTGTCCGGCTGTTCGCAGGAGAAGCGCAGGGAACCGTCCTGCAACGACTTGACCACGTAGTCCTTGGGGTCCATGCCGGCGGCGGCGGCATCGCGGCAGATATGCAGCGGGTTGGTATTGAGTTGCGGTGCGCTGGGCAACCAGCCGGCACGTTCGGCGCGGATGTTGTAGTCCAGGGCATGCTCGGGGAACTGGCTTTTGTCGGCCAGAGGCGAGAGCACGTCGTGCATGCTCATTTTCTCATGGCGCCATTGCGAGCTATGGGCATAGAAGAAGCTGGTGCCGTTCATTTGACGTGGCGGACGGTTCCAGTCCAGGCCGAACGCCAGTGGCAGCCAGCCGCATTGCGGACGGAGTTTTTCCTGCCCGACGTAGTGCGCCCAACCGCCACCGGTCTGGCCGACACAACCGCAGAGCATGAGCATGTTGATCAGCCCGCGGTAATTCATGTCCATGTGGTACCAGTGGTTCATCGCCGCGCCGACGATGATCATCGAGCGCCCCTTGGTCTTGTCGGCGTTATCAGCGAACTCACGGGCGATCTGGATGGCTTTCTCACGGCTGACGCCGGTGATCTGCTCCTGCCAGGCCGGGGTGCCGGGTACGCTGGCGTCGTTGTAATCCTTGGCGACGTTAGCGCCACCCAGGCCACGATCGATCGCCAGGTTGGCTGCCGACAGGTCGAACACGGTGGCGACTTTCGCCACGCTGCCGTCTGCCAGCACCACGTTGTGCACCGGTACGCGACGGTATTGCACGGCGTCGCCAGCGACGTGCTGGAAATGCTCGTGGGACTCGCCGGCAAAATACGGGAAGGCCACTTCGGCGACGTCGTCACCGATCAGGCTCAGCTTCAGATCGATCTCACGGCCTTCGCCGCCTTCACGGGGAAGAATGTTCCACTTGCCCTTCTCGCCCCAGCGATAACCGATGGAACCCTGGGGTGAAACCAGTTCACCGCTGACATCCAGGGCGATGGTTTTCCATTCCGGGTTGTTTTCCTGGCCGAGGTTATCGGTCAGGTCACTGGCACGCAGGAACCGATCCGGCTGGTAACCGGCACCGGGTGCCTTGTCGACCATTTGCTTGAGCAGCACCAGCACCGGCAAATCGGTGAAGCGCTTGGCGTAGTCGGTGAAATAGGCGCTCGGCTTGTCCAGGTGGAATTCTTTGAAGATCACATGGTTGAACGCCTGGGCCAGCGCCGCATCGGTGCCCTGCTTGGGGTTGAGCCACAGATCGGTGAGCTTGGCCACTTCCGAGTAGTCCGGAGTAATGGCGACGGTCTTGGTGCCCTTGTAGCGGACTTCGGTGAAAAAGTGCGCATCGGGGGTCCGGGTCTGCGGAACGTTGGAGCCCCAGGCAATGATGTAGTTGGAGTTGTACCAGTCGGCCGATTCCGGCACGTCGGTCTGCTCGCCCCAGACCATGGGCGATGCCGGTGGCAAGTCGCAGTACCAGTCATAAAAGCTCAGGCAGGCGCCGCCGATCAGCGACAGGTAACGCGAACCCGCGGCGTAGCTGACCATCGACATGGCCGGAATCGGCGAGAAGCCGACGATCCGGTCAGGGCCGTATTGCTTGATGGTGTAGACGTTGGAAGCGGCGATGATCTCGTTGACTTCCTCCCAGTTGGAACGAATGAAGCCACCCATACCGCGCTTGCTTTTATAGGAGTCGGCCTTGACCTTGTCCTCGACGATGCTGGCCCAGGCTTCCACCGGTGCCATGGTCTTGCGCGCGTCACGCCAGAGCTTGAGCAGCGGCTTGCGGATTTTCGGGTACTTGAGCCGGTTGGCGCTGTAGATGTACCAGCTGTAACTGGCACCACGGGGACAGCCACGGGGCTCATGGTTCGGCAGATCGTTACGGGTACGCGGGTAGTCGGTCTGCTGGGTTTCCCAGGTAATCAAACCGTTCTTGACGTAGATTTTCCAGGAGCAGGAACCGGTGCAGTTCACCCCATGGGTGGAGCGCACGATCTTGTCGTACTGCCAGCGGGAACGGTAGACGTTCTCCCAATCGCGGGACTCTTTGCGGGTTTCTCCATGCCCTTCGGAGAACTCGCCTTGCTTGCGATTGAAAAACCGCAACTGATCCAGTAAATGACTCACGGTGTATACCTCTCAGGCTTTGTCGCGGAGTCTGTGCCCCGCCCACGCAATAGTTGGATTCGGGTCGGCTTAGCAGGGTGTCGCGGCGCCTTTGCGCGCGTACCACCACCAGGTCACCACGATGCAGCTCAGGTAAAAGCCGACGAACATGTAGAAGGCCATCTCCGGGCCGCCGGTCAGGGCCATCGAAGTGCCGAAGGATTTGGGAATGAAGAACGCGCCGAAGGCACCCATCGCCGAGCTGAAGCCGAGCACTGCGGCCGACTCCTTGCCGGCGTTCTTCAGGGCTTGTTCACGAATGGCCGGCGATTGCCCGGCAGACTCTTTTTCATGCTGGGTGCGGAAGATCACCGGGATCATCCGGAAGGTGGAGCCGTTGCCGATGCCCGTGGTCACGAACAGCAGCATGAACATGCCGAGGTAGCCGTAGAAGTTGCCGGGTTCACCGTTCTGCGGCAGAACGCCGTGGCCGCTTTCTGGTAGAAAGTGCATCACCCCGAAGACCATCACGATCATCGCCACGAAGTTCCACAAGGTCACCTTGGCGCCGCCGAGCTTGTCCGCCAGCCAGCCGCCCAATGGACGCACCAGAGCACCGACCAGCGGGCCGAGGAAGGCAAACTTAAGGGCGATGACGTCCGGGAATGAGGTCTTGATCAGCAGCGGAAAGGCCGCGGAAAAGCCGATGAACGAACCGAAGGTCGCCAGGTACAACCAGCACATCAGCCAGTTGTGCTTGCGCTTGAAGATCACCGCCTGTTCGCCGAACGAGGCGCGGGCGCTGGAGAGGTCGTTCATGCCGAACCAGGCAATCAGCGTCACCGCGACAATGAACGGCACCCAGATGAACCCGGCGTTCTGCAGCCACAACTGACCACCATCCGGCAGCACTTGCGGCGATCCGCCCATGAAGCCGAACACACCGAAGGTAATCACCAGCGGCACACAGAACTGCATCACCGAGACGCCCAGGTTACCCAGCCCGGCATTCAGGCCAAGGGCCGTACCCTGCTGGGACTTGGGATAGAAGAAGCTGATGTTGGACATGCTCGAGGCGAAGTTGCCGCCGCCAAAACCGCAGAGCAAGGCAATCAGCACGAACACGCTATAAGAGGTGCTCGGGTCCTGTACCGCGAAGCCCATCCAGATCGATGGCAGCAACAGCGACGCGGTGCTCAGAGCGGTCCAGCGGCGGCCACCGAAGATCGGCACCATGAACGAATAGAAAATCCGCAAGGTCGCCCCGGACAACCCCGGCAACGCCGCCAGCCAGAACAACTGGTCGGTGGTGAAGCTGAAGCCGATGGCGTTCAAGCGCACAATCACCGTGCTCCAGACCATCCACACGGCAAAGGCCAGCAACAGCGCGGGAATGGAAATCCACAGGTTGCGCGTGGCGGTCTGTTTGCCGCTACGCCCCCAGAACGCTGGGTCTTCCGGGCGCCAGTCATGAATGACCGGGCCTGAATCAGGCTTTTGCAGAACGGACATGTTCTTCTCCTAGGGCAATGCTGGAAATCGGGGAAGGGGTCAGCAGCGGCTCTTTACCAAACACCGGGCTTTTGCGAATTTCGCTGAAGTACATCCAGGTGAGGGAGACCCAGACCACGCCGTACATCAACATGAAGCAGGAGGAGCGCACGCCGGTCAGGTCCACCAGGGCGCCGAACAGAATCGGTAAGATGAAACCGCCGAGGCCGCCGGCGAGGCCGACGATGCCGGACACCGCACCCATGTTTTTCGGGTAGTCGTTGGCGATGTATTTGAAAACCGAGGCTTTGCCGAAGGCGAAGGCGATGCCCATGATGAACAGCAGCACGGTGAACAGCGTGGCGTTCAGGCCGATATGGAAATCCATCGGGCCATTGATGGTCTGCACTTGCAGTTGGGTCTGGGGATAGGAGAGCAAGAACAGGCAGACCCAGCTCACCCACAACACCCACCAGGTCACGCTCTGCGCACCCCAGCGATCCGACATCCAGCCGCCGACGGCGCGCAGCACGCCGCCGGGCAGGGAAAAACAGGCCGCCAACAGCGCTGCGCTTTGCAGGTTGAAGCCGTATTCCTGCACGTAGTACTTGGTCATCCACAAGGCCAGACCGACGTAGCCACCGAAGACGATCGAGTAGTACTGGCAGTAGCGCCACACCGCCGGATCCTTCAGTGCGCTCAGTTGCTCACGCAAGCTGGCGCCGGTAGCACTGCGATGCCCTTTGTTTTCTGTGGTCAGGAACCAGAACAGCAGCGCGGTGATGAACAGGATCGCGCTGAAGACTTTCGGTACCAGCTGCCAGCTGCCGGCGGCGATCAGCGCCGGGGCGAGAAATTTGGTCACCGCCGCACCGGCATTACCGGCGCCGAAGATGCCCATGGCGAAGCCCTGGTTCTGCTTGTCGAACCATTTGGCGACGTAGGCAATCCCCACTGAAAACGAACCGCCGGCCAGGCCGACGAATAAGCCCAGTACCAGGAACTGCCAGTAGGCGGTGGCGTGGCTGATCAGGTACAGCGGCGCCACGCAGGCCAGCATCAGCAGGCAGAACACGCTGCGCCCGCCGAAGCGATCGGTCAGCAGGCCCAGCGGCAAACGCACCAGCGAGCCGGTCAGCACCGGGGTCGCGGCCAGCAGCCCGAACTGGGTTTCATTGAGCTGGAGAAGCTCCTTGATCGGCACGCCGAGCACGGCAAACATCATCCAGACCATAAAGCACACGGTGAAGGCCAGGGTACTCATACCCAGCACCAGACCTTGTTGTACGCGCGGTTCGGCCACAATGTTCTCCAGTCAGTTAGCCATGGCCGCAGACTAGAGAGGCGCCCCCTGCAAAAACTTGATCCACGTCAACGAAGCCCAAGGCGGTATAGGCCTATGCTGGCCCTGTCTACCTCTAAGGTGGTAGTCCTGAAAACCAGAAAAACCCTTTATTTATCAATGTATTAATCTTGTTTGCCGAAGCTTTTACTGACACGGAGCGGCCGACAACTCTTTAGAGGTAGTGCGCCCGGGATCGGCTGCAAAACCATTGCTCGCCTTAATCTGGAGCTGCACATGCTCTGCTTGCGCAACAACTTCCTGCTTATTGCACCGGATCGACACTGATGCTGAATTGGCTGCGCAGCTCCCTGCCCGCTCGCGCCGGGCTCGCGGTGATCCTGATCGCCGTGCTGGCGCTCGCCAGCTCGATGAGCGCCGGGCTGATCGCCTGGTTCAGCCAGGGCGACGCGGCCGCGATCAACACCGCCGGCTCCGTGCGCATGGAGACCTACCACCTGAGCTGGAAGCTGGCCTCGGGGGCAACCGCCGAAGAAATCGCCAGCGTCACCCAGAGTTTGCAGCAGCGACTCAACAGCCAGTCGCTCAAGGCGGTGCTGGAAGACGGCCCGAACACCTCGCTGCAGGCCAGCTACCAGCACATCCAGCAGCGCTGGAACGATGATTTGCGCCCGGCGCTGGAGCGCGGCGATTCGGCGCTGTTTCAGGCCAGAGCCCTGCCCTTCGTCGAACAACTGAACCAGTTCGTCAGCCTGTTGCAGCAACAAAGCGAACACAAACAAGGCTGGCAGCAGGCGATCCAGGGCATGGCCCTGTTCACCACCATGATCATTCTGCTGATCGGCTTGTACGAGTTGCAGAACGGCGTGGTCATGCCCCTGAAAGAGTTGGTGGATGCCACCCAGCGCTTTCGTGTTGGCGATTTCAAAGTGCGGGTCAACCATCGTTCGCAAGATGAGCTGGGGCAGCTGGCGCTGAGTTTTAACGCCATGGCCGAGACGATCGAAGACTCGCACCGCACCCTCGAGAGTCAGGTTCAGCAAAAGACCCTGAACCTGCAACAGGCCAATGCCGCCCTTGAGCTGCTGTATCAAAGCAGCCGCAGCCTGGCCACCCGCCTGGCCAATGCCGAAGGGCTGGACGAGTTGATCCGGCGCTTCCAGCAGCGCCTGCCGGGCCTGCGCCTGTTACTGTGCCTGCAAGGACAACTGCAGGCCCCGGCCCAGCAATTGCTCTCCCTGCATGGCGAGAACAGCCGCGAGGTCTGCGCCAGCAGCGAATGCGCTACTTGCGAGAAGCACCACAAAGCCAGCCCGCAAACCTTCAGCATCAGCAATCAGGGCAATGAACTGGGTGAGCTCAAGGCGCATTTTGTCGACGGTCATCAGGCGCAAACCTGGGAAACCGAACTGATCCAGGCGTTGGCCAACCTGATCGGCACCTCGCTCTCGCTCAAGCGCCAGCGCGAACAGGATCATCGTCTGCTGCTGCTTGAAGAGCGCACCATCATCGCCCGGGAACTGCACGACTCACTGGCCCAGGCGCTGTCTTACATGAAGCTGCAAGTCAGCCGCATGCAGACCCTGATGCGCCGTGGCGAACCGGTGGAAACCCTGGAAACCGTCACCGCCGAACTGCGCGAAGGGCTGAACAATGCCTACCGCCAATTGCGTGAACTGCTGACCACCTTTCGCCTGCAGATTCACGACGCGGGGCTGGTGCAGGAGCTCAAGGACACCGCCCAGGAGTTCTCCCGCCGGGGCGATTTCCAGGTGCACCTGCACGTCGATACGCTGGCCTTCGAGCTGTCGGCCAGCGAGCAAATCCATATTCTGCAAATCACCCGCGAGGCGCTCTCCAATTGCCTGCGCCACGCCCATGCGCAAAACGCCTGGCTGCAACTGCGTCAGGACGGCGAAACCGTCAGGCTCTCGATCGAAGATGACGGCCGGGGATTTGGCGGCGATGTCGACCAACGCGAACACCATGGCTTGAACATCATGAGTGAGCGTGCTCGCAGCCTGCGTGGGCAGCTGCAGATAGTTTCCCGGACGCCCCAGGGCACCCTCGTCCAACTGGAATTTCAGCCGGAGTTTCTCGGCCAGCAAACACAAGGTAGCGTGTCATGACCACTCCCCTGCAACACAGAATCCTGCTGGTAGACGATCATCCGATGATGCGTCACGGCATCCGCCAGATGCTCGAACTGGAAGAGGATTTCCTGATCGTCGGTGAAGCCGGTAACGGCGAAGAAGCACTGAGCCTCATCGAACCGCTGCAGCCGGACCTGGTGCTGCTCGATAACAACATGCCGCAGATGAATGGCCTGGAAACCCTGCGCCACTTGCGAGCCATGAACTACCGGGGAAAAGTGCTGCTGTTCACCGTGTCGGACGCCGAAGACGATATTCGCGATGCGCTGCGTCTGGACGCCGACGGCTATCTGCTCAAGGACATGGAGCCCGAATTGTTGATTCAGTACATCCACGATGCCCTGAACGGCGCACTGGTGATCAGCCCCGGCCTGACCCAGGTCATGGCCCAGGCCCTGCGTTCGCCGCCACGGCTGGCGGTGGTCGAACTGACCGAGCGCGAGCGCCAGGTGCTGAAAACCATTGCCAGCGGTTTCAGCAACAAAGTCATCGGGCACAAGCTCGGTATCACCGAAGGCACGGTCAAGGTTCATGTGAAAAACCTGCTGCACAAACTCGGTTTGCGTTCACGGGTAGAGGCTGCAGTGTGGGCCATGGAGCATCTGCGCAGTGCGAACTGACAGGCATCCCTCTTTCGAGGTAGACCGGCGGAGGCATAGGCCTCGCGGTCCGCACTCTCTACTATGATCGTCAGCGGAGGTACGCCATGCTGACCCACCCTTCCATCGTTTTAATCTTGCGCCGGCACCACCTGTTCAGCCAATTGCCGGAAAAGGTCTTCCAGGACGTCTGCGCCCTGGCCAATCTGAAGCGCCTGAGCTGTCACGCCACACTCATGCATCAAGGCGATCCGGCCAAGCGTTTTTTCCTGCTGGTCAGCGGTCAGATCAAGCTGCACCGGGTCACCGGTGAAGGCCAGGAAAATCTGGTGGAGATCATCCACGCCGGACAAACCTTCGCCGAAGCCTTGCTGTTCAGTCAGGCCCGGCTCTACCCGGTGAGTGCCACGGCGCTGAAGGACAGTGTGCTGGTCAGTATCGAAGGCGCTCACTACCGCAGCGCCCTGGAGGACCAGCCGAAAATCTGCCTGGCGATCCTCGCGAGCATGAGCATTCACTTGCACCAGCGACTCAAGGACATCGATACCCTGACCCTCGCCAACGCCAGCCGCCGGGTCATCAACTTCCTGTTCCAGGAACGCGATCCCGTCAGCGGGCATATTGTCCTGCAGGTATCCAAACGCCTGGTCGCCTCGAAACTGGGGATTCAGCCGGAAACCTTCTCGCGGATATTGCATCGCCTGGTCGAAGGCGGCCTGATCGCGATGGAGCGGCGCAATATCAGCATCCTCGCCGAAGAGGACCTGGCCGCTTACCAGCAGTAGCCGGGCGACCTACAGCCTTGACCATGGTCAAGGCGCGATGCAGCCAGCCACGCACACTGACAGAGTCCGCTCTGTGGAGAACCCTCATGTCCGATTCGAACCTGCCTCTGGTCTACTCCTGTTCCGGTTGCTCGAACGTCGCGCAGCTGGCCAACACCCTGGCCCTGCGCCTGGATCGCGCCGGTCTGGCGGAAATGTCATGCATCGTCGGGGTCGGCGGGCATGTTGCATCGCTGGTCAATAAAGCGCGCTCGGGACGCCTGATCCTCGCGCTGGACGGCTGCCCGCTGCAGTGCGTCGAAGGCTGTCTGAACCAGCACGACCTGCACGCCGATGTACACCTGATTCTGAGCGAGCATGGACTGCGCAAGCGCTATGGCGAGGACTGCAGCGAGGAGCAGAGTGATGAGTTGTTTGAAGAGGTCAGGCGGTTGATTGGTGGGGAGGATCTGGAGGAGGAACAGCAAGCTGTTTATGCCGCTTCGACACAGGCCTGAGCTTGGCATGAATACTGTGCCGGCCGCCAAAAGATCGCAGCCTTCGGCAGCTCCTACACCGATCCGGTTCACCCCCAATATTGCGGGTGCTCACCGTACTGTAGGAGCTGCCGGAGGCTGCGATCTTTTGATCTTAATAGGGCTACCCCGCCGCCAACCCCTTCCCCGCCCGCTCCAGATTACGCCACAGCCAAACAGGCAATACATCCGGATCAAGGCTGTCGATCAGATTCTTCAACCCCAGCCCCAGCTCAGTATCACCCTCGATCACCAGACGCCGACGAAAAAACAGCGTATCGGGATCTTCCTGGCGACTGGCCAGAAGCAAAAACTCCCGCCAATTGCCGCTGATAGTCACCTGCGCCTGAGCATGCTCGGCGATCTGCAAACCGTTATGCCCCAGAGTCAGATACCAGGACAGGCCCAGGTCGGGAATCCGCAGGCACAGCCAGCGCCCGCGCAACAGCTCGAAGCCGCCATCACGCAACGGCTCGGCGAGGCAGCGATTGAGCCCCTGCTGCAATGCCAGGCGCTGCACCGCAAAGGGTACCCGGCGTACCAGCGGCAACAGCCGGTCGGCACCTTTCAACAGCCATTTTTTTCGGTTCAACACAGGCCGACCTCCTCGACTCGCAGCATGCCGGCCTGGCCATGCCAGTAACCATTGCAACCTTCGACGAACAGCGGCGGCGTCTCGCCCAGACGCACCCGTTGAAACGCCGCGACCACCTCGGCCATGCCCTGGGCACGCGGACTCAGGCGCAAAATATCGGCACCGCAGGCCACCAGCCCGGAATAATCCGCCAGCAGATTGGTCACCTCGGCGGACATCGTCTGGATGCCGTTCAAGGTGAACAGTGGCTGGCCTTCCTGACTGGTCAGGGCCATGCCGTCGGGGTAGTTGATGCAGCAAAACTGACAGTCATCCTTCGGCCGGTTTTCCGCCCGGGCGGTGAAGCAGCGCGCAGAATAGGCCAGGGGCAAATGCCCATAAGCAAAAATCTCGACCTCCGGCACCGTACGACCCAGTTCGCGCACCTGCTCGATCACATCGGCAATCAGCGCCGCCGAACATTCCACCGGCGGCACCCAGCGAGTCATTCCACTGTCCATCAACTGGCTCAGCGAGTGACCGTTGTACAAATTCAATGCCGGGCCACCGACAAAAGGCAATTTACGTTCGGCCATCAGCTGCACCGCGCCCATGTCGTTGGCCTCCACCAGCAACTGGCCGTTGTCACACAGACGGCGCAGGCTGGAGAGTTCGGACGCCGCTTCGATCAGTGTCAGGCTGGAAAGCACCAGCTGCGCCTGACTGCACTGTTGCAGCTCGCGACCCAGGCCAAGCCACTGATCCAGGGAAAACGCCCGGCGTTTCGAGCACACGGTCTCCCCCAGATAAATCACATCCAGGGGCAAGGCCGACATCTCGGCGTAAAAGTTGCTGAGTTGCTGTTTGTCCCAGTAAAACAGGACCGGTCCCAGACTGAGCTTCATGTCCCGTCCCTCATTGCCATGATCGATGATAAGCACCCAGAGTGGTCTGGCTGCCTTCGGACAAGCCGGCCAGCACTTGACGCCATTCATCCTTGACCCGAAAACTGCCGGGCGAGCCGCGATGGGCATCCAGGGCGGCGCGCCAGACGCGGGTGACTTGTTCCACATAGGCCGGGCTGCGCTGGCGACCCTCGATTTTCACTGCTGCGACGCCGATCGCCGCCAGTTCCGGCAGCAGGTCCAGGGTGTCGAGGCTGGTGGGTTCTTCCAGTGCATGAAAGCGCTTGCCATCGACCAGGAAACGACCCTTGCACAGGGTCGGATACCCGGCCGGTTCGTCCGGGGTGTAGCGGTCGATCAGCACCTCACTGAGGCGCGCAGTCAAACCTTGAGCGTCCTCGCTCCAGCGCACCGCCTTGGCCGGCGAACAGACGCCACAGAGGTTCGGCGATTCGCCGGTGATGTAGGAGGAAAGATGGCAACGCCCTTCGGCCATGATGCACAAGCTGCCGAAGCCGAAGACTTCAATCGGTACCGGGCTGCTGGCGGCGACATGGCGCACCTGGGCCAACGACAGCACCCGCGGCAACACGGCGCGGCGAATACCGTAGCGCTGCGCATAGAAACCCAACGCCGCGGCATGGGTCGCCGAGCCCTGGACAGACAAGTGCAAGGCCAGTTTCGGGAATCGCTGACTGGCGTAGTTGAGCACTCCAGGGTCGGCGGCGATCAGCGCATCAACACCGAAATCGGCGGCGCGATCGACCGCTCGTTGCCAGCGCTCCCAGCCTTTGGGCTGAGGGTAGGTGTTGACTGCGACATAGAGTTTGCGTTGATGTTGGCGAATGAACGCGACTGCGGCGTCGAACTGTTTGTCGTCCATATTCAACCCGGCGAAATGCCGGGCATTGGTGTCATCACGAAAACCGACGTAGACGGCATCGGCGCCTTGGCGTACTGCCGCCTTGAGCGCAGGCAGGTTCCCTGCCGGGCAGACCAGTTGCATGGGTAATCCTCATCAAAGAACTCGTCTCGACCATCGGTAGACAGCTGTCGCGCACGAGCGAAAATCCGCTGCCAGTCTAGCGAGACGGACAGCCACGACCTTGACGGCAATCAATTGCGCTCAATGCATCAACTCGGCAAAGGACAGGAACCTGACCTTGTCGTGCTGGAGCACTCGCTGCTCGCACTCGACCACCGCAAGCCCGTCGGCCCAGCAGGCGGCGGTCAACATCGCCGAGCTTTGCTGAGGGTGCAGCTCCACGCGCAATTGCCCGTCGGCGCCCGGGCTCAGTCTGGCTCGCAGGTACTGCCGACGCTTGTTGCGCTGCAGCCAGTCGAACCCCGCCGGCACGGTCAATGGCACCGGCAGCACCTCTTCAACCCCCTGGGCCCTGAGCAGGAACGGACGCACCACCACCAGGGCGGTGACCAGCGCCGCCGACGGATTGCCCGGCATGCCGATCCAGGGTTTGCCGACCACCTCGCCAAAGGCCAGGGGTTTGCCCGGCTGGATCGCCAGCCGCCAGAAGTCCAGGCTACCGAGTTCCTCGATCGCCTGTTTGAGATGGTCTTCCTCGCCCACCGATACGCCGCCGGAGGTCAGCAGCAAATCACATTCAGAAGAGGCCAGGGTCAAGGCATCGCGGCTGGCCGCCAATTCATCGGCCATGACCCCGTAGTCATGCACCTCGACGCCCCAGCCGCGCAACAATGCGGCGAGACAGTAACGATTGCTGTTGTAAATCTGCCCCGGCGCCAATGGCTCGCCCGGCTCACGCAATTCATCGCCACTGCTGAGCAGGCACACCCGCAGCGCTCGATAGACCTCGACCTGCGCCACCCCTGCCCCGGCCAGTAGCCCTAGTTCCTGTGCGCGCAAGCGCTTGCCGGCCTTGAGCAGCAGATGCCCGCGACGGACCTCTTCGCCCTCCTTGCGCACATGCTCGCCAACGCTTGCCGGCGGACACCAGACGCGTTCGCCCTCGACCCGGCAACGCTCTTGCGGGACCATGGTATCGGCACCCGGTGGCAGCGGCGCGCCAGTAAAGATTCGCACCGACTGCTGCGCCTGCAACGCTAAAACTTCGCCATCCCCCGCGGCAATCCGCCCCACCACCGACAGATAACCTCCCGCCTGGGGTAGATCAGCCGCCTTGAATGCGTAGCCGTCCATGGCACTGTTGTCCCATGCCGGCAGGTTTACCGGCGAATGAATGTCCGCCGCCAGCACCCGTCCCAGGCATTGCTCCAGGGGGATTTTTTGCACTGGAGGAGGTGGTGGTGCCTGCTCCAGCAGCCGGGCAATGGCTTCGTCTACCGGCATCAGTTTGCCGCTGTCGCACACAGGGACGCTCATGAGCGTGCCTCGCAGGCGTCGATGACCTGCTGCGCCTGCGGCTTCAAATGCGGAGCGAAATTGCACGGGCCGGTGCGACTGTCCAGCTGTTCCAGGAGGATCTTGTTCCAGGCGGTTCGGCATGCGCCTGGCGAGCCCGGCACGCAGCACACCAGCACGCCGTTACTCATACCGGCCAGTGCCCGGGACTGGAGGCTGGACATGCCGATTTCCGCCAGGGAGACCTGGCGGAACAGTTCGCCAAAACCTTCGACATGCTTGTCCAGCAACGGCAGGACCGCTTGCGGGGTATTGTCGCGAGAGGTGAAACCGGTGCCGCCGGTCATCAACACGACTTGCACCTGAGGGTCGGCGATCCAGTGGGAGAGTTTTGCGCGGATCTGATAAATATCGTCCTTGACCAGATCACGATCGATCAGCACATGCCCTGCGGTTTGCAGCAGGTCTGTCAGCGTCTGTCCGGAAGTATCGGTATCGACAGTACGCGTATCGCTGATGGTCAGCACGGCGATGTTCAGAGGTTGAAAATTGCGTTGCGCAAGATGGGCCATATCCAAGCCTTCCTGTTGATAAGGGTATGGCCCAGCGTGAACCGGAATGTGGATGGAGCCTATTCCTCCGAGGAGGTACCTCCACCGGGGCAATAGGTTGATGTGTAGGAGCGAGCTTGCTCGCGATGGACTCAAGGGCGGCGCGTTTATTCAGAAAACACGCGTTATCGTTGACGTCCATCGCGAGCAAGCTCGCTCCTACATAGGGCAAGCCCATAAGGTTTTTATCCTCAAGGCGCCAACCGATTACGCTGCCACCCCCCCTTGCTCAACCGGTAATCAAAACGATCATGCAAGCGGTCGGGGCGCCCTTGCCAGAACTCCAGTCGTTCCGGACGCAAACAGTAGCCACCCCAGTCCTCCGGGCGCGGCAGGGTCTGGCCGACGAAGCGTTGCCCGGTTGCCGTCAGCAAGGATTCCAGCTCTGCGCGGCTGGCCACCGGGCGGCTTTGCGGCGAAGCCCAGGCGCCGAGGCGACTGGCCAGGGGGCGGGAGTTGAAGTATTCATCCGAGAGCTGTGGGTCGAGCCTGGACACCTGGCCCTCGATACGCACCTGACGTTCCAGGGCCGGCCAGAAAAAGGTCATGGCCGCATGGGGATTGCCGGCCATGTCTTGCCCTTTGTCACTCTGGTAATTACAAAAAAAAGTGAAGCCTTCATCGCTCAAGCCCTTGAGTAGCAGGATCCGGCAATGGGGGTGCCCCTGGCTGTCGACTGTCGCCAGCGCCATGCTGTTGGCCTCGACCGGCGCGCTCTCGGTGTCGCGGGCCAGTTGCAGCCACTGGCGGAACAAGGCCAGTGGATCGTCCAGCGTCAAATCATCCTGCAAGCCATCCAGGGTGTAATTGCGGCGCATATCAGCCAGGGAAAGGGGCATGGCGGTGATCTCCGGTAGGTACACCTCAGTGTGCGAGCCACTGCGCGACGCCACCTTGACCAACATCAACTCGCAGCTTAATGATGCGCCGTCTACCCGCTATTTGAGCCGCAGGCGTCGGGCCAGTTTGTGCAGGTTGCTTGGATCGATTTCCAGCAGCCGCGCGGCGCTGGCCCAGTTCTCTCCGGACAGGCTCAAGGCGTGGAGGATTTTCTTGCGCTGGTAATCGTCGACGGCTTCGCCCAAGGGCTGGAACGGCAGGTCAGAGACTTCGTCCATTGGCAGTTCGGCAATCAGACCCGGCGCACCGATCGCGCTGTCGAGATCCAGCAGCTCAGCCTCGAGGGTCATGATCTGGCTGCGACTGGTGCCGCGGCTCAGCTGCTTCAACGCAGCTCGACTGATCACATGTTCCAGTTCCCGCACATTGCCCGGCCAGGCATAACCCAGCAGCGCCCGCTCGGCCGCCGGCGACAGGCGCAAACCGCGCAGACCGAGGCGCGCCCGATTGAGTTCAAGGAAGTGCCCGGCGAGCATCAACACATCATTGCCGCGCTCGCGCAGGGGCGGAATCGGCACCGGATACACCGAGAGACGGTGATACAGGTCGGCGCGAAACAGGCCGTCGCGGATGCTGTCCGGCAGATGGCGGTTGGTCGCGGCAATGATTCGCACATCGACATGCAACGGTTTGTCGGCACCCAGGCGCTGGATCTCACCGTTTTGCAGGGTGCGCAGCAATTTGGCCTGCACCGCCAGCGGCAGCTCGCCGACCTCGTCGAGAAACAGCGTGCCGCCATTGGCCGCGTCGAAACGTCCGGCACGATCGCTGGTGGCTCCGGAGAATGCTCCTTTGACGTGCCCGAACAACTCGCTCTCCGCCAGCGACTCCGGCAAGGCGGCGCAGTTGACGTGCACCAGGGGCTTGTGACGACGCCGCGAAAGACGGTGCAAGCGCCGGGCGAACAGTTCTTTGCCGACCCCGGTCTCACCCAGCAGCAATACCGGCAGCTCGGAGTCGGCCAACACCTCCAGCTCATTGAGTAACTGGTGCAGCACCTCGCTCTGACCGAGAATCTCGCCTTCTTCCGCCGGCATCCGCACGTCCTGAGTATCGCTGCGGGACAAGCGCAGACTGCGGTTCTCCTGTTCGAGCCGGGTCACCCGCACGGCGGCCTCGATCTGCAAGGTACAACGCTTGAGCTCTTCGCGCGCATGGCTGTCGAAGGTCCCGGCATGCAGCGCGTCAAGTGTGATCGCCCCCCAGATCCGCCCTTCCACATACAGGCTCACGCCCATGCAGTCATGCACCGGCAGCGGTTCGCCGACATGGCTGTCGAGCAAGCCGTCATAGGGATCCGGCAGGCGGCTGTCGGGTTCGAACCAGGTCGGCTCGCGCGAGGCCATGATCGCCGCCAGTCGCGGGTGCTGGGCGATGACAAAGCGCCGTCCCAGCGCTTCGTGAACCAGTCCCACCGTCGCCACCGGCCGCAGGCTGTCGTCATTCAGGCGCAGCAATCCCACCGCGCCACTGTTGAAGTATTCGCGCAGGGTCTGGACCAGACGTTGCAATCGCACCGCATTGGGCAGCTCGACGATCAAGTCGGCGGCCAGGCTTTCACGCAGCATGGTAGTAATTACCCTCTATGGTTGTATTCACCCTAAGCTGTCAGGGTCATCATCACCACAACAATAAATTAATCGAACATTTTCAATAGCTTAAATATGGCATGCGGGATGCAATAGGACCGGGGAACCTGTGAAATATAAAAGGAACCCCGATGAGCCTGAACCTTCTGGAACAAAGTCTCGGCCAATTGGCCTGCGACATCCCCGGCGCCACCCGGACTTTTCACGCATTCAATCTGGACTTCTGTTGCGGCGGGCAGAAAAGCCTGCGCGAAGCCGCTCTTGGCAAAGGCCTCGATCCGCTGCTGATTGCCGATGCCCTGCACGCCCTGCAAGACGCCGGTGAAACCCAGCACGACTGGCGCAACGAACCCGAAGAGCTGCTGATTGCCCACCTCCTGGCGCGCTACCACGCCCGTCACCGCGAGCAGCTGCCGGAACTGATCCGTCTGGCCCGCCGTGTCGAGCAGGTGCATGGTGCGCGCGACAGCTGCCCCAATGGCCTGGCCGACCACCTGCAGGACATGCAGCAGGAACTCGAAGGCCACATGCTCAAGGAAGAACAAGTGCTCTTCCCGATGATTCAACAGGGCATGGGCCCGCAGGCCTCGCCACCGATCCGGGTGCTGCGTTTTGAACATGATCAACATGGCGAAGCCCTGGAGAGACTGCTCGCCCTGACCAACAACATCACCCCGCCTGTCGATGCCTGCAACACTTGGCGCGCGCTCTACCGTGGGTTGCTGGAGTTCCGCGACGATCTGATGCAGCACATCCATCTGGAAAACAACGTACTGTTCGTCAAGGCCATCAGCCCTCGCGATTGATCGCTTGGCGGTCACTCAAAACCCGCGTCAGCCAACCGGTTGACGCGGGTTTTTTATGGAGCTGGACGAACCGGGTGTCAGCCGTGCCAATAAAACATGGCCTTGGCCAGGATCACGATTACCAGCATGTGCCCAAGGATGCTGCGGCGAATCCAGGTGGCGCGGGTCGGGGTCAGCCGTGCGTTTGTGAGCAGGTACGCCAGCAACAGGTAATGGCCGATGATGCTCAAGGCCAGAACGATCTTCAGGCTCAATAGCGTGCCGAAACTGCTCGCCAGTGGCTGACTCAAGGCTGCGCGGTGCTGCCACGCCAGGCCAATGCCGGCGCCGTACAACAGCAACACCACGCCATGCAGTACCTTGCGCGAGCGCACCGCTATCGCCTGATCCGCCGGCAGTTGCGCAGCTTGTGCCAGTTGCTGGCGCGCGGAGTGCCAGATGAACACTTCGAAAAACAGCGTGCCGATAAAGGCGATCGCAGCCAGCAAGTGAGTGACCAGCAAAATGGGATAGATCACCGGCAGCCTCCGTTAATTCGCCTGCTCATCCTGGATGGCCGTCAACCCGGCTTCGCAGCAACATCGGCCCGTAGCGCCAGACATACAGGGCGAACGCCACCGCCCAGCACCCAGCGGCCAGCCACAACCCAAGGGCCGGCAAGAACATGACCAGCAGCACCCGGCTCAGACACGCCAGGTTCAGCAGGATGAACGCCAGGGTCATCCCCGGCGGTGGTTCCAGCGGACGGCCGGTATGGCCCAGGCTGACCCGGGCGATCATCGCCAGAATCAAGCCGCCCATGGCCCCGATCGTCAGGCTATGCACCGCCAGACTGGGATTCAGCGGCACACCGAAATGCCACAGCGCCATGCCCAGGCAGGCCACGGCCAACCAGCCATAGGCCAGGTGCAGCGACCACAGCAACGGCACTCGCCAGAGCGCCCGATCATGCCAGCGAACCAGGCGCACCAGATGCCCCGCCGCCAACACAGCGAACAACAGGCCGACCACTAAATTGGGGGAAAGCGCGGGGCCTGCGGCATACAACAGTGCCACCAGCGCCGAGCCCACCAGCAGCAGGCTATCCAGCCAGGGCCAGGGCGCTACGCTATCGACCCGGCCGAGGCCGCGCTGGGTGAAAAACGGTATGACCCGCCCGCCGATCAAGCCCATCATCGCCGCCGCCAGCCAGATGCCGGTCAATACGCTTTGACGCTGCCAGGCTTCATTGCCTGGAAGCAGGCCATACACCGACAAGCCGTCAGCTACGGCCAGCAGCAGCAACACCGCGACAATCGGGTAGTTACGTTTCTGCCGCACCTTCCACAGGGTGAAGCCCATGAGCCCTGCCACCGCCAGCGGAAACGCCAATTCCAGAACCGCCAGCAGCGGCCACGGCGCATTCGCCAGCCAGGCCAGACGCGCGCCCAGCCACAGCAACGCCAGCACCGCCAGCGGCTTGCCGCTGATGCCGGGGCGTCCGCTCCAGGTCTGTACGGCGGTCAGCAAGAAGCCGGCGATAATTGCCAGGGCAAAGCCGAACAACAGCTCATGCCGATGCCAGGCCAGCCATCCGCCTGCCGGTTGCCAGCCAGTGATCGCGCCACTGAAGGCCGCCACCCAGAGTGGTACAGCCAGCAACGCCAAGAGGCAGCCCGCCAGGAAAAACGGCCGAAAGGCCAGACGTAACAGCGGCATAATCGCCATCGCGGTACGGCGGTCAAGTACTTGCATAAAACCACTCCTTTACCTTGCTGCCGGAGGATAAATCCCGGTCCGATCATCGGGTATTACCGATGCATTGCATTTGTCACAGATCAAGCTTGCAGACGGCCTTGGGTTAACTTGGCTGTCGGTAGTCGAACTATGGTGTGCAAGGGGCGTGCCCTGATGCCGATTTAGGATCAAGCGCTGAATTTTTGGTGAGGTCTCTGCAGGAGCGAGCTTGCTCGCGATGGACTCAAGGGCGGCGCGTTTATTCAGACAACACGCGTTATCGTTAACGTCCATCGCGAGCAAGCTCGCTCCTACAAAGGGTTTGCCCCCTCACCACAAGATGTGATCCAGCAGGGTACAAATGACCATTCAGTGGTTATTTGTACCCCAATCCCGCTGGTCTTTATTACCACTCCCTCCCACAACCCCCGCAAATACAGCCCTCCAGGCATGGCCCGAGTCTTGCTCCTCCATCAGCACTCTTATCGCCAATTTCGATCCCTCGCTAACCCGGAGTCGTCATGAAAAAAGTCATCCAGCCCCTGGCATGGTTTGTAGTGTTAACCTCAATAGTGGCCGTGGCCAGTGGCGTCTCTCTAGGACTCGTTTGACTGTTTAGCCGATCCCCTCCCCAGCCATCAGGATGAATTTTTATGGTGTTTCATCGCGTCCATCACCAGATTCTGCGCAGTCATCATTTATTCGAGCCGCTGAATGAAGAGCAACTCGATGAGTTGATGAGTACCAGTCACTTGCTGAGCATCGACAAGGGCGTGCCGCTGTTCCGCCAGGGCGAACCAGCCGACTCGTTCTATTTCGTGATAGCCGGTGCGGTGAAGATTTACCGGCTGACGCCCGACGGCCAGGAAAAGGTCTTTGAAGTCATCGGCGATCGGCAAACCTTCGCCGAGGCGATGATGCTGATGGACACCCCCAACTATGTGGCGTCGGCCGAAGCGATCTGTCCGACTCAGCTCTACCGGATATCCAACAACACTTACATGCGCCTGCTGCAGAGCAATAGTCGACTGACTTTCGCCCTGCTCGGCAAGCTGTGCGTGCGCCTGCATCAGCGGGTCAACGAGATCGAAACCCTGTCGCTGAAAAACGCCACCCACCGGGTCGTGCGTTATCTGCTGACGCAGTTGGTGCGTCAGCAAACCGTTGACAGCCAGTTCGAACTGCCAATGGCCAAGCAATTGATTGCCGGGCATCTGTCGATCCAGCCGGAGACGCTCTCGCGGATCATCCGTCGCTTGATCGATGAAAAAATCATCACTCAGGACGGCCGCCAGATCACCATTCTTGATCGCCTGCGGCTGGAACAGTTCGAGTGAGCGTCATGCCCATCTGCCTGTATTGCCAACACGCCAACCCTTCCCTGCAAGCCGAATGCAGCCAGTGCGGCATGCCCCTGCCGACACTGGCTCAACACGCCGAAGAACGCCGGCTGCGCCGATTCAAGTGGTTCTGCGTCGGCCTGTCGATCTTCTGCTTCGCGATGTTCTTCTGGTTGCCGCGCAGCATCTCCTGAGCGGCACCCCCTCCCTTCAAACCCGAAACATGGCCCCCCCTTGCGGGGAGCTCCTTCAAGGCTGAGTCAACTGGCGGTATAACTGCGGCAAGCGCAGGGGTAGTTGATCCGGCTGGCGGATCAGGGTGTAGCCATTGGCTCCGAACATATACGGCAGGTAATCACCGGCCTCGCGATCAATGGTGATACAGAACGGCGTCAACCCCTGGCGACGTGCCTCCAATACCGCTTCACGGGTGTCTTCCACACCGTAGCGTCCCTCATACAGATCCAGGTCGTTGGGCTTGCCGTCGGTCAGCAGCAGCAACAGCTTGCGCCGCCGCTTGCAACCGCTCAGCAGGTGCGTGGCCTGGCGAATGGCGGCGCCCATACGGGTGTAGTAACCCGGCTTCAGTCCCTGAATACGTCCTCGGGTCGTGTCGTCATAGCGCTGGCTGAAGGACTTCAATTCCTGCATGCGCACCTGGTGGCGGCGCAGCGAGGAGAAGCCGTACAGGGCGAAATCATCGCCCAGCATCGACAGCGTTTCGCCGAACAGCAGCAGGCTGTCGCTGATCACGTCGATCACTCGATGCTCGTCGTCGATATGGGCGTCGGTCGACATCGAAAGGTCCGCCAGCAACAGGCACGCCAGGTCGCGATGGGTCTGGCGCTGCTCCATGAACAGACCGCGTTCGGCGCACTGGCCGTGCTGGCGTTCAACGTGAAAATCCAGCCAGGCTTGCATGTCCAGCTCTGACCCCTGGGGTTGCTGACGCAACCATTGGCGATCGTTGCGCAGGTGCTCGAACTGACGCCGCAAACGGTGCGCTGAAGCCTTCAGCCTTGGTGGCAGCGGCTTCGGCTCGCTATCGCGCGGCACCATCATTTGCAGGTTGACGAAAGCCTCCTGCATGGTCTGTTTGCGATAGTCCCACTCCGGCAACTTGAGGCCCTCGCCCAGGGGAATATCGTCGACATCGGCCGGCGGCAAATCCAGGTGCAGCTTCAGGCCACCACCCTTGCGCAGGCGAGTGCGCGACAGGGTCAATTCGTCCAGGTCGTCGGCGACTCGCGCGGCGTCCGGGTCTTCACTGTCATCCGTCCAGCGATCCAGATCGACGTGTTCGGTCCAGCTGAAGAGGTTCTCCAGCCGCACTATCAGCAGTCCACCTTTACTGGTGCTTTCATCGATCCGCTTGGCGCGCTTGCGCCCGCCTTTCTGCTCGCCGGGGGGTGTGGCCAGATGATCTTCCGAATCTTGCGACTCTTCGAGATCCCCGGCCTGGGGGCTGGCGAGGTGTAGCGGCGGATACAACCACAGCGGCAGCGGCCAGGCCGCCCGTTCGCTGCGGGGAAAATGCTCGACACTGCCGGGCTCGCGCAGGGCCTGGCGCAACGCCCGTTCCAGCGCCGCTTCACCGCCACTCAATGAGGCCGGATCCGGGCGTAACTGCAGATGGGCATCGACCAGCCGCTCGTAACGCGAACGCAACGCCGGATAACGTTGCAAGAGCATTTGGGTCCAGCGCTGATTGTCCCGGCCCCAGTGGCGCATCTGCCCGGCCTGGGCTGCCAGCAGCGCCAGCCAGCGATACAGCTCTTGATTCAAGGTGGCATCCGGGTAGACCGCGAGGCTC
Source organism: Pseudomonas sp. LBUM1658 (assembly GCF_059716055.1). Classification (NCBI taxonomy): domain Bacteria; kingdom Pseudomonadati; phylum Pseudomonadota; class Gammaproteobacteria; order Pseudomonadales; family Pseudomonadaceae; genus Pseudomonas; species Pseudomonas sp. LBUM1658. Next base: position 2,270,734 of record NZ_CP166798.1, on the reverse strand, counting down.
GATGGCAGGCGAAGGTTATTCTCGTCACACCAGGCCAACGGCACTTGTTTGCAGGTCCCGGCGATCTGCTGCAGCATGTTGCGGCGCAGTAACAGATCGCGATCGCTGGCGGCTTCCACGCCGACTCCGCTGGCGCCGCCCATGGCGCGAAACAACAGCGCCAGCGGTCGCTGCTGGTTGATCAGTTCGACCCGGGCCTCGGGAAAGTCCGGGCTGGCGCGGCGGGTGATAAAGCGATGCCAGACACTGCCGACCCACTCTTCCAGTTCGACGGTAAAGGCCATGGTTTTTTTCCTCTGAAAACCAATGTAAAACGGCCCGCTGTACCAGCCGGGCCGTCCTCCTCTAGAGTGTTTCCTGACTCACGAGCGAACGGCGGAGGCGCTCGCATCAGCGATCGTCACAGGCACACGCCGCTTGAAGCTGAACAGGTAGCAGATCAGCCCTGCGAAGAAACCGAGACCGGCGCCCAGACGGGCCCAGAACAGCACTTGCAGATGATCGACAGTGGCCATGAACGGCAACGCAACCCCATCGACCGGCCAGCGTTGCAGGTAGATCTGCACGACACCAGCGGCGGTAAGCAACAGCGTGATCATCACCATCGACAGGGTCATCAACCAGAAGCCCCAGATCTCGAGTTGCTGCGAACGCTCGTCCGCTGCCTCGCCGAGCCCGCGCAGTTTCGGCATGGCGTAGCTGATCAAGGTCATCACGATCATCGCGTAAGCACCGTAGAAGGCCAGGTGACCGTGAGCCGCCGTCAACTGCGAACCATGGGTGTAGTAGTTGACCGGTGCCAGGGTATGCAGGAAGCCCCAGACGCCAGCGCCGAAGAACGCCGTAACTGTGGTGCCCTTGGCCCACAGCGTGGCCGCGCGGTTCGGATGGTCCCGGCGACGATTTTTCACCATGCTGAAGGCGAATATCACCATGGCCAGGAAGGGCAGCGGCTCCAGTGCCGAGAAGATCGAACCGACCCACAACCAGACCTCAGGCGCACCGATCCAGAAGAAGTGGTGACCGGTACCGATGATCCCCGTTATCAGCGCCATGGCGATGATCACGTAGAGCCATTTTTCCACGACCTCCCGGTCCACACCGGTGATCTTGATCAGTACGAAGGCCAGCATCGAACCCATGATCAGTTCCCACACGCCTTCTACCCAAAGATGCACCACCCACCACCAGTAGAACTTGTCGCGGGCGAGGTTGCCGGGGTTGTAGAAGGAGAACAGGAAGAACACCGCGAGTCCGATCAGCCCGGTCATCATGACCATGCTGACGGTGGTCTTGCGACCTTTGAGCAGCGTCATGCCGATGTTGTAGAGGAAGCCGAGGCAGACCACCACAATGCCCATCTTGGAGATGGTCGGCTGCTCCAGGAACTCCCGACCCATGGTCGGCAGCAGCTCATTATGAGTCATCTTCGCCAGGCCCGCATAAGGCACCAGCAGATAACCGAGAATCGTCAGCACACCAGCGGCGGCGAATACCCAGAACAGGATGATCGCCAGCTTCGGACTGTGCAGTTCGCGGTCGGCCTCTTCCGGAATCAGGTAGTAGGCAGCACCCATGAAGCCGAACAATATCCAGACGATCAGCAGGTTGGTATGCACCATCCGCGCCACGTTGAAGGGGATGATCGGGAACAGAAAGTCCCCTATCACGTATTGCAGGCCCATGATCAAACCGAACAGTATCTGGCCGAGAAACAGCATCAGGGCAAACACGAAGTAGGGTTTGGCGACGGCTTGCGAGGCGAATTTCAGATGCGGATTAGCAATGCTCATCACTCAGCCCTCCTTGTTTGGCGGCCAGCCATTGGTATTGATGTTCGACGTCCATTTGAGGAACTCGGCGATGTCATTCACCTCCTGTTCGCTCAGATTGAATTGCGGCATCGCGCGCCGGCCTGGTATGCCCAGTGGCTGCATTTTCATCCAGGCATGCAGGAAAGGTTTGAAACCCTCTTCCCCGCCGCGCCGTTTGAACACGTTGCCCAGCTCAGGCGCAAAGTACGCACCCTCGCCCAGTAGTGTGTGGCAGCCGATACAGTTGTTGTGCTCCCAGACCGTCTTGCCGCGAATCACTGATTCGCTCAATAGCGTTTCATTGCTGCGTTCCGGAAAGGTCTTCTCGGTGTGATAGGTCAAGGCCAGGAATATCAGGAAGAAGAACACGCTTCCTCCGAAGTAAATATTCCTGGCCATACCTTTAGTGAAGGTCTCTGACATGGTCGCTTCCTCATTGCTTGGCCTGTCCATTCTAGGAAGCGAAGGGTCGAAACCTGCTTGATGGCGATCAAGAAACGCCGATGGTTTTAGTCGGGTATAAATTTCGGGGGGGATCAAATGCGGGGGCGGGCAAGCTCCTACAGAGATGCCAACGTCACCCCCACCACCACCGCCAAAGCCACCGCCCAGCTCAACATCAACCGGCGCCACAAACGCGGGGCGTGGCGCATTTCCATGAAGCCATCGGCGATCAGCCAGGCCTTGCCGACGGCCACCAGCAAAATGGTAATGGACAACAGCATGGTGCCGCCGGCATTCCCCAGCAGCACGGTGCAGACGCTTAACGCGGCCAGCGCCGCCCAGCAGGCGAGCAGAACCCTGGAAACGGACATGAGCAACCTCGTTAATTCAGAACGTAGACCAGCGGAAACAGCACCACCCAGATCAGATCGACCATGTGCCAATAGAGCACGCCGGATTCCAGTCCGCTGCGGTTCTCGGCGCTGTACAGGCGACGCCGGCAGCGCAGCGCCAGCCAGCCGAGAATGAACATCCCGAGCAGGACGTGAAGAAAGTGAAAACCGGTGAGGATCCAGTACAGGGAGAAAAAGGTGTTGTGCTCCATGTCCAGGCCGCTGGCAACCAGATGCACGTATTCAGTGAGCTTCAACACCACGTAGACACTGGCGGCCAGCAAGGCCGCCAGCAAATACCAGGCGCCGTGGCGGGCCCGGGATTGCCTGACCTGTTCCTGGGCCAGCGCGGCGAATAGCCCGGCCGTCAGCAGACTCAAGGTCATCTCCAGCCCGGTGGAGCTGTCGAGCAGCTGCCGGCTCTCGCTGAACATCTGCGGGTACAGCGCCTGGGTCACCGCGAAGGCGAGGATCAGGATCGCGAACACTGATAGTTCGGCGAGGATGAAAAACCACATCGCCAGATCGCCCGGCAAATGACCGGGCGAAGCAACCCTGACTTCAGCTGAAGTGGACATCGACCACATCCATCAGCGCCGCAACGGTCAGCGGATCATCAGTCAAGGGTTCGGCCAGACAAGCCATGCAGGCCTCACGCGGGTTCATTCCGGAGCGAATCATTCGTGCAGTGAAAATCAGCAAGCGAGTCGATGCGACCTCTTCCAGATCATGTTGATCCAGGCGCCGCAGGGCTTGTCCGAGCCTGACCACTTGAGCTGCCAGCGCGAGGTCCACCTGGGCCTCTCTGGCGACAATGCGCTCTTCATCGGCCACTGGTGGATAGCCGAAACGCATGGCCACGAAACGCTGGCGAGTACTGGGTTTGAGGCCCTTGAGCAGGTTCTGGTAACCGGGGTTATAGGACACCACCAACATGAACGACGGCGGTGCCTGCAGCACTTCACCGGTACGTTCCAGATACAGCTCGCGACGATCATCGGCCAGCGGATGCAGGACCACCGCGGTGTCCTGGCGCGCTTCGACCACTTCGTCGAGGTAACAGATCCCGCCTTCACGCACCGCGCGGGTCAACGGCCCGTCCTGCCACCAGGTGCCCTGGGCACCGATCAGATGGCGGCCGATCAGGTCGGCGGCGCTCAGGTCGTCGTGGCAGGCCACGGTATACAGCGGCAGTTTCAGCCGATGGGCCATGTGCTGGACGAAACGGGTCTTGCCGCAGCCGGTAGGCCCTTTGATCAGCACTGGCATGCCGTGGCGCCAGGCTTGCTCGAACAGCGCCTCTTCATTGTTCAGCGGTTGGTAGAAAGGTTCGCGGGAATGATTACGGTCCATTGGGATACCTGGTTCAACAGCGGGAATGCAGACCACGCTACGGGTGCCTGCGACAACCTGGCAAGGGGGATGGCCGGCAAACTTGATCGCCGTCAAGCGGTATTGGCCGGCTCGGGCATAGCCTTGCACCGCACTAAGAACCTGCGCTCTGTACTGCCGTTTCAGTACATCTCAAAGGTCTTGCCTGAGGAGAAATGGAATGCTGATCAGCAATAGAAAAACGTTTGCTCTGACCATCGCCACCCTATGTTCGGCACTGGCTCTGGCGGTGAGTCATGCCGCCAGAGCCGAGGATCCTGCCGCTGCTGCAGCCACCCCAGCCATGGTCAAAACCGCGGGAGCGCCCGACATGGGCCAGGCCGAGTTCGACTCATCCAAGGAAATCTATTTCCAGCGTTGCGCCGGCTGTCACGGCGTACTGCGCAAGGGCGCCACTGGCAAGCCGCTGACCCCGGACATCACGCAAGGCCGCGGCCAGCCTTATCTGGAAGCCTTGATCACGTATGGCTCGGCGGCCGGTATGCCGAACTGGGGCACATCCAATATTCTGACCAAGGATCAGATCACCTCGATGGCCAAGTTCGTTCAGCACACTCCGCCGACGCCACCGGAATGGGGCATGGCCGAGACGCTGAAAACCTGGAAAGTGGTGATCAAACCCGAGGACCGGCCGAAGAAACAGCTGAGCAAACTCAATCTGCAAAACCTGTTTTCGGTGACCCTGCGCGATGACGGCAAGATTGCCCTGATCGACGGCGACAGCAAGAAAATCGTCAAACTCATCGACACCGGTTACGCGGTGCACATCTCCCGGATTTCTGCCTCCGGTCGCTACCTGCTAGTCATCGGTCGAGACGCCAAGATCGACATGATCGACCTGTGGCCGCTGGAGCCGACCAAGGTCGCGGAGATCAAGGTGGGCATCGAAGCCCGCTCGGTAGAAACCTCCAAGTTCAAGGGCTACGAAGACAAGTACACCATCGCCGGGTCGTACTGGCCGCCGCAGTTCACCATCATGGATGGCGAAACCCTCGAGCCCAAGCAGATCGTCTCGACTCGCGGGATGACCGTCGACAAGCAGGACTACCATCCCGAACCCCGGGTCGCGGCGATCATCGCCTCCCACGAATGGCCGGAGTTCATCGTCAACGTCAAGGAAACCGGCAAGGTCATGCTGGTCAATTACCAGGACATCAAAAACCTTACCGTTACTTACATCGATGCCGCGCCATTCCTGCATGACGGCGGCTGGGACAGTACCCACCGCTACTTCATGACCGCCGCCAACAACTCCAACAAAGTCGCAGTGATCGACTCCAAGGAGCGCAAATTGACCGCGTTGGTCGAGGTCGGAAAAACCCCTCACCCGGGTCGCGGCGCCAACTTCACTCACCCTAAATACGGTCCGGTCTGGGCTACCAGCCACCTGGGCGATGCCGGCATTTCGCTGATCGGCACCGACCCGGTGAAACATGCGCAATACGCCTGGAAACAGGTCGACTCGCTCAAGGGTCAGGGCGGCGGTTCACTGTTTATCAAAACCCATCCCAAGTCCCGTCACCTGTACGTCGACACCACCCTCAACCCGGACGCCAAGCTCAGCCAGTCGGTAGCGGTGTTCGACATCGACAAGCTCGACGCCGGTTACACCGTACTGCCGATCGCCGAGTACGCCGGAATCAAGAAAGGCGCGATGCGCGTCGTGCAGCCGGAATACAACAAAGCGGGCGATGAAGTCTGGTTCTCCGTCTGGAGCGGCCAGGAAGAAGAGTCGGCACTGGTAGTGATCGACGACAAGACCCTCAAGCTCAAATCGGTCATCAAGGACAAACGGCTGATTACCCCGACAGGGAAGTTCAACGTTTACAACACGCAACACGATATCTATTGAGCTCCATCAACACGAGAACCCCTGATGAAAATTATTCTGATCCCCATGCTCGCCCTGACCGGTGCACTGATGCTGCAACCGGCCCTGGCCGAAGACGGCCCGACTCTGTTCAAAAGCAAACCCTGCGCCGCCTGCCACTCCATCGACACCAAAGTAGTCGGCCCGGCGCTTAAAGACGTTGCTGCCAAGAACAAGGGCGTAGCCGGAGCCCAGGAAACCCTGGCCAAACACATCAAGGAAGGCACACAGGGCAATTGGGGCCCGATGCCAATGCCAGCGAACCCGGTCACTGAAGACGAAGCGAAAATTCTCGCTGCGTGGGTCCTGACTCTTAAATAACACCCTGGAGGACGTCATGAAACTTTATCGACAGGTTGTGATTGTGGCGTCCCTCCTCCTGATTTTTAGTGCAACTGCGCTTGCCGTGGTTGCCGCGCCTGACAGCAAACGTCAGGCACAACTCGAACACCTGCTGGCCCAGGACTGTGGCGCCTGCCATGGCTTGCGCATGACCGGCGGGCTTGGCCCGGCCCTGACCCGTGAAGCGCTGGCCGGCAAATCCACCGACAGTCTGATTGCCACCGTCACCCAGGGTCGACCTGGAACTGCCATGCCCGGCTGGGGCCCGTTGCTCAGCCCCGGCGACATTCGCTGGCTGGTCGACCTTCTTCTCCAAGGATATTCAGCACCATGATCCGTTCAATCCTGTTGTCAGCGGCGACCGGCCTGTTGTTGTCGGCCTGCGCCCAGCCCCCCTTGCGGGGCACTGGCGATCTGGGCGTGGTGGTGGAACGCGCCACCGGCAGCCTGCAGATTATCGAAAGCGACACCCATACTGCCCTGGCCCGGATCGAGGGTTTCGGCGACCTCTCCCATGCCTCGGTGGTGTTCTCCCGCGACCAACGCTATGCCTATGTATTCGGCCGTGACGGCGGGCTGAGCAAGGTCGACCTGCTGACCCAGCGCATCGACCAGCGGGTGATCCAGGGTGGCAACAGCATCGGTGGCGCCATCAGCCAGGACGGCAAGCTGATCGCCGTGTCCAACTATGTGCCCGGCGGGGTCAAGGTGTTCGATGCCGTCACCCTGCAACAGGTGGCCGATATTCCCGCCACGGCCCTGGCCGATGGCAAACATTCGCGGGTGGTCGGTCTGGTGGATGCGCCCGGGCAACGTTTCGTGTTCAGCCTGTTCGATACCGGCGAGATCTGGAGCGCCGATTTCAGCCAGGGCAACACCCCGAAGATCAGCCGTTTCACCGGCATCGGCGAGCAACCCTACGACGCCCTGATCACCCCGGACGGCCGCTACTACATGGCCGGGCTGTTCGGTGAAGACGGCATGGCGCAACTCGATCTCTGGCATCCGGAGCGCGGGGTGCAGCGGGTCCTCGGTGACTACGGTCGCGGCCAGGCAAAACTGCCGGTGTACAAGATGCCCCATCTGGAAGGCTGGGCGGTCGCCGACAACCAGGCATTCGTGCCCGCCGTCGGACGGCACCAGGTGTTGGTGATGGATTCGCGCAACTGGAAGCAGACCGCGGCCATCGCGGTGGCCGGCCAGCCGATATTCGTCACGGCGCGGCCGGACGGTCGGCAGCTGTGGGTGAATTTCGCCTATCCGGACAATGATCGAGTGCAGGTCATCGACACCGAGACCCACGCGATAGTCGCGGACCTGAAACCGGGTCCGGCGGTGCTGCATATGGAGTTCACCTCCCGCGGCGACCAGCTGTGGCTGTCGTTGCGCGACGGCGAGCAGATTCAGGTCTGGGACCCGTACCACCTGAAACTGCTGACCACCCTGCCCGCCACCAAACCGAGCGGGATATTCTTCAGCAGCCGCGCGCAGAAGATGGGGTATTGAAATGAAACTCGACCCCCTCAGCCGCCGCCTGATCGACCGCTTCCAGCATGGCATGCCGCTGTGCCCGGAACCTTACAAGGACATGGCGCACACCCTGGGTTGCACCGAAGCCGAAGTGATCGCCTGCCTGCAACACCTGGAACTGGCCGGCACCCTGTCACGGATCGGCCCGGTGTTCGAACACAGCCGCGCCGGCGCCAGCACCCTCGCCGCCCTGGCCGTGCCCGCCGATCGCCTGCAACAGGTGGCCGCCCGGGTCAGCCAGTATCCCGAGGTCAATCACAACTATGCCCGCGAACATCACTACAACCTGTGGTTCGTGCTGACCGGTCCCGATCGCCCGCACATCGAGCGAATTCTCGACGAACTGGAGCAAGACACCGGCCTCACGCCGCTGGATCTGCCGATGCTCACCGCTTACCGCATCGACCTGGGCTTTGCCCTGGGAGAACGCCCATGAAACCTGGATTGAACCCAAAACAAACACTGGCGCTGCGCCGGCACCTGGAAGCCGGGTTGCCGCGGGTATCGCGCCCCTATCAGGACCTCGCCGATCGGATAAAGGCCGACGAAAATCAGGTGCTCGAACAAATGCGCCTGTGGAACGAGCAAGGCATGTTCCGCCGCATGGGCCTGGTGCTCAACCATCGCGCGCTGGGTTTTGCCGCCAACGCCATGCTAGTGCTGGATATTCCGGACGCGCTGATCGATGAAGTCGGCCAACGGCTGGGACGCGCGCCCGGCATTACCCTCTGCTACCAACGGCCACGGCGCCTGCCGGATTGGCGATACAACCTTTTCTGCATGATTCACGGTCGGCAACGGGATCGGGTCGAGGCGCAGATCCAGGCATTGCTCGAAGAACATCTGCTGAGCGATCTGCCCCATCAACTGCTGTTCAGCACCCAGGTGTTCAAACAGTGCGGCGGCCGTTTTGCCCCGCCGTCGACAGATGCATCGACAGGAGCGCCGGGCCATGGATGATCTGGACCGCCGGCTGATCAACCGCTTGCAACTGGGCCTGCCGCTGGTGCGCCATCCCTGGCAAGTGCTGGCCGCGGAACTCGATAGCAGCAGCCGCGAATTGCTCGACCGCCTGCATGATTTGCTCGAGGACGGCGTCCTCACGCGCTTCGGCCCGATGTTCGATATCGAGCGCCTCGGCGGCGCATTCACCCTGGCCGCGCTGGCGGTCCCGGAAGAGCGTTTTGAGGAAGTCGCCGAACAGCTGCATGGCATGCCTGAAGTGGCCCACAACTACCGTCGCGAACACGCCTGGAACATGTGGTTCGTCCTCGGCTGCCCGACCGCACAAGGCATCGACGAGACCCTGCAACGGATCGAACGCCTGACCGGCCTGGTGCCGCTCAACCTGCCGAAAGAGGAGACGTACCATGTCGGCTTGTACTTCCCGGTCTGAAGATCCCCTGGCCTTGCGCCTGATCGCGCTGACCCAGGCCGGCCTGCCCTTGCTCGACGACCCCTGGGCCTGGCTCGCCGAACAGCTTGGGCTGAGCGTCGGATCGACCCTGGACCTGCTCAAGCGGCTACAGGCCGAAGGCGCCATCCGCCGTATCGCCGCCGTACCCAACCACTATCGCCTCGGCTATCGCCACAACGGCATGACGGTCTGGGATGTGAGAGACGCCGACATGCCGCGTCTCGGCGCGCTGATCGGCGCGCAATCCTTTGTCAGCCACTGTTATCGCCGGCCGCGCCGCAGCGCCTGGCGCTACAACCTGTTCGCCATGGTTCATGGCCGCAGTAGCGACGAGATCGACAGCTATCGCGAGCACCTGCGCTTCTTGCTGGGCGACGCCTGTGCTGCCGATGAAATGCTGGTAAGCAGCCGCATCCTGAAAAAAACCGGTCTGCGTCTACCGCCCCCTTTACGCTGAACAAGCGCGCACTCAAGGAGAGTTGCATGTTGAGGATCAGCCATTACCTGCGTGCCCTCGCAGGCCAGAGTCCCGCCACTCGAACCAGCCCGCCGGGCAGCACCCGGCCACCGGTGGTGATCTGGAATCTGCTCAGGCGTTGCAACCTGACCTGCAAACACTGCTACGCCACCTCTGCCGACAGTGTCTTTCGCGACGAACTGGACACCCCTGCCGCACTGAAAGTGATCGACGACCTGCACGACGCCGGGGTGCGGGTATTGATCCTGTCCGGTGGCGAACCGCTGTTGCGCGAAGACCTGTTCCAGCTCAGCGACTACGCCAGGAGCAAGGGCTTCTTCGTCGCCCTGTCGAGCAACGGAACGCTGATCAATCAGCAGAATATTGCGCAGATCAGCGCGGCGAATTTCGATTATGTCGGGATCAGCATCGACGGACTGGAAGAAACCCATGACGCGTTCCGCCAGCTCAAGGGCAGCTTCGCCAGCTCCATGCAGGCGATCCGGCTGTGCCGGGAACAAGGCATCCGCGTCGGGCTGCGCACCACCCTCACCCAGGAGAACCATGGGCAGCTTCCCCAGCTGCTGGCGCTGATGCGCGAATACGACGTGCAGAAGTTCTATCTGTCGCACCTCAACTACAGCGGTCGCGGCAAACGCAGCCGCAAACTCGACGCCCGGCAACAGATGAGCCGCGAGGCCATGACGCTGATCTTCGAGCGCGCCTGGGAGGACATCGAACAGGGGCGCGACAGCGATTTTGTCAGTGGCAACAACGATGCCGACGCCATTCTGCTGCTGCAATGGGTCGGCCAGCGCCTGCCCGAGCATTACGCCCGGCTGGAACAGATGCTCCGTGACTGGGGCGGCAACGCTTCGGGCAGCGGCATCGCCAACATCGACAACACCGGCGAAGTGCACCCGGACACCTACTGGTGGCAGCACTCGGTGGGCAATGTCCGGCAGACGCCGTTCCGCACCCTGTGGCTGGAGCAACCCGATGCCTTGCTGCAGCAGCTGCGCAAGCACCCACGGGCCGTCGGCGGGCGCTGCGGGCAATGCCGCTGGCTGAGCATCTGCAACGGCAATACCCGTACCCGGGCCTGGGCCGAAGGTGATCTCTGGGGGCAGGATCCGGGTTGCCACCTCACTGATGAGGAAATCGGCTTGCAGCCGTCACTGACCATTCCTTGCACCATGAGCTGAATAGCCTGGCTGGCAAACCATCTGACACAGGATGGGGCCGGTAAACCTGATGAAGAACCAAGGAAGTCTCATGCAACCATCGACTGTTTTACCTGCCGCTCTCGAGTCCCCGTTCAGACCGGGCGAAGTCGCTCTGGTCGGCGCCGGTCCCGGCGATCCACGCTTGCTGACCTTGCGCGCCTGGAGCCTGTTGATGCAGGCCGACGCCGTGGTCTATGACCGGCTGATCAGCGCCGAACTGCTGACATTGATCCCCCTCACCTGCGCCCGGCATTACGTCGGCAAGGCCAGCGGCTGCCACAGCCTGCCCCAGGAACAAATCAACGAGTTGCTCGCCGATCTTGCCGATCAGGGGCAGCGGGTGGTGCGGCTCAAGGGCGGCGATCCGTTCATTTTCGGCCGTGGCGCCGAGGAGCTGGAGTATTTGCTGGCGCGCGGCGTTGACTGCCAGGTGGTCCCGGGCATTACTGCCGCCGCAGGTTGCACCGCCTACGCCGGGATTCCGCTGACCCACCGTGACCTGGTGAATTCCTGCCGTTTCATCACTGGCCATTTACAGGCCGATGGTGAGTTGCAACTGCCCTGGAGCAGCCTGGCAGACGATAGCCAGACCCTGGTGTTTTACATGGGGCTATCGAACCTTGCAGTCATCTCCCGGCGCTTGATCGAGGCCGGTATGCCTGCCGATACACCGGCGGCGCTGATCAGCAACGGCGCCCGCCCCGACCAGCAGGTTATCCGCGGCACCCTGCAGCGCCTGCCAGGCATGGCGCTCGACTGTCCCCAAGGCATTCCGACGCTGACCGTGATCGGTAAAGTGGTCGATCTGTTCGCCGCACAGCAGCTGGAATACCCGGCGCGGCTATACCCCGCCCGGCTGCGGCAGCAGGCCCGCAAGGTGGCGATATGAAGTGCATGCTCCTTGCCCCGTTGTTATGGCTGGGTACGGCCTATGGGGCAGTCTCTGGCGTCGCGGTTGACCAGGCCGCGCAGGATTATCAGCAACACTGCCAGAGCTGCCATGGCGTCAACCGCCTCGGCGGCGCGGGGCCGGCCTTGCTACCGGAGAGCCTCAGCCGGATCAAGCCCGACGAAATTCGCCGGACAATCCAGAACGGTCGCCCGGCCAGCCAGATGGCCGCGTACGCCAGCGTACTCGATCCGGCGCAGATCGACGGGCTGGTGAACTACCTTCAGCAACCGCCCGCCACCCCGCCCACCTGGAACGACGAGCAGATTCGCGGCAGTCACAGCCTGCTCGCCGATGTCTCGAAGTTGCCCGTCACGTCCCAGCATGGCGCCGATCCGCTGAACCTGTTCGTGGTGGTGGAAGCCGGCAATCATCACATCAACATCCTCGACGGCGATCGTTTTGAAGTGCTGGCGCGTTTTGCTTCGCACTTTGCCGTGCATGGCGGGCCGAAGTTCTCGCCGGACGGGCGCTTCGTCTACTTCGCCTCCCGCGACGGCTGGATCAGCCTGTATGACCTGCACAACCTCAAGCTGATCGCCGAGGTGCGCGCCGGGATCAACACCCGCAACCTGGCGGTGAGCAAGGATGGCCGCTGGGTTCTGGTGGGCAACTACTTGCCCGGCAGCCTGGTGGTGCTCGACGCCCGCGACCTGTCGCTGGTCAAGACCATCCCGACCGTCGGCCTGGACGGCAAGACCTCGCGGGTCAGTGCGGTCTACACCGCGCCGCCGCGCGACAGCTTCATCGTCGCGCTCAAGGACGTGAAGGAAGTCTGGGAGTTGTCCTACGCCGGCAAAGCGGACTTCGAACCGCGACGGATCGCGGCCCAGGATTACCTGGATGACTTCTCCTTCTCACCCGACTACCGACAGTTGCTGGCCACTTCACGCAAGGCCCAGGGCGGCCAGGTGATCGACCTCGACAGCGGCAAGGTAGTCACCGACATTCCACTGCCAGGCATGCCGCACCTGGGCTCGGGCACCTACTGGAAACGCGACGGTCAGTGGGTGTTCGCCACACCGAATATCAGCAAGGGACTGATCTCGGTAATCGACTTCAAGACCTGGAAACTGATCAAGGAAATTCCGACCCTGGGCCCGGGTTTCTTTATGCGCAGTCACGTCAATTCACGATACGCCTGGACCGACGTGTTCTTCGGCCCCGACAACGATGCGATCCACCTGATCGACAAACAGACCCTGGAAATCGCCCGCACCCTGCGACCAATGCCCGGCAAGACCGCCGCCCACGTCGAGTTCACCCGCGACGGCCGTTACCTGCTGCTGAGCATCTGGGACACCGATGGTGCGCTGATCGTTTACGACAGCAGCACACTCAAGGAGATCAAGCGCATCCCGATGAATAAGCCTTCGGGCAAGTACAATGTGGGTAATAAGATCGAGTTTGCTGAAGGGACTTCGCATTAGGGCTGTGGGAGCGGCTTGTCCCAATGCCGGTCAGTTAAGGAAAGGATTCGCCGAACACAATGCCTGTGGGGGGCTTGCCCCCGCTCGGCTGCGAAGCAGTCGTAAAACCGGCTGATGCGTTCTACCTGACATACCGCGGATACAGGTTTTAGGGCCGCTTCGCGACCCAGCGGGGGCAAGCCCCCTCGCCACAAATGCACGCCAGACTAAAGATTTACGTTAACTGACCGGCATTGGGACAAGCTTGTTCGGCGTTGATCACAATGTCGTGGGCTGATGCTAATCATGTGTGGGCGCGGGATTTTTCTGACAGGTTTTCGGGGTTGCTTTGGCGCAGGCCGGCGGCTAATCTTCGCGGGTCGCTGCAAAATCAGTGATCGGGTGTGGTAGCCCGGATACTTCATAGACCCAGAACGCCGCAGGGCGTTTTTTTGTGCTGGCTGCTTTGTGGCGGCTGTGCATGGGAGGCTTCGGCCTGCCGGGTTCCTATGACCGGTCTACCACCCCGTGTACAGTCGCCTCCTTAACTCGCAAAAAGCCTGTGGGAGCGTGGCTTGCCCGCGAAGAACGATTACGCGCAATTTCTGAAAAGTAGTGTTCGCTTCGCAGGCAAGCCACATTGGATTTGGACACATCCGTAAGAGATAGGCCGGCTGCCAGGCCGCCATCGCAGGCAAGTCGGATCGCCGCACCGCAGCTTCCACATTTGATTTGGGTACATCCGCAGGAGACAGGCCGGCCGGTCGGCCGCCTTGCTTTTGCTTTGGCTTTTGATCTGGCTTTTGATCTACCCGCCCCTTCGGAAGGCCGAGTGGAGGTGTTCATCAGAGGACTGGCGTGCAGCGCCCCTCGGCGATGCCCCCTGATGAATACCGGAATCAGGTAGCGATCAGTGTGCTACAGCCGCTCATCAAACCGCGCTGCGGCCTTGAGCACGAAGGGCATGCGCTGTTGGAGATCGGCCAGGTTGGCCATGGGGTTGTTGCCGAAGCCAATGGTGCGTCCATCATCAAGGCGCCGGGTCAAGGCTTCACCCATGGCGTGGCCAGTGCCAGCGTGATGAGGTAACGCTCCTCTGTAGGGCGCTTAACGTCCCTGAAGCGATTAACCACCAGCATCGCTTGATACTGGTTGCCCGCTTGCCAATAAGACGTCCCGCCTTTATTCACGTCGCGCAATTGGGCACGCCATTGCGGCGTGTCGGCAAAGGGTGGATCGTCCTTGACGCGGATTGGTATCCAGCCGCCTTTGCGCCATTGCTCCTGTAAATCCAGCAGGATTTTGAGCGTATCGTCGAGCAACAACGGCTCGATTTGCGGGGACATCCGTACACTGTAGATCAGCTCATCATGGTAAATAACCGTAAAGAAGCGGGCCAGTGGGGTCACGAACCCGTATTGCGGGTCAGTGAAACGCAGACGGGCATCAGACTTGGGAATGTTGAACGAAACCTGCCCGGGAATGGCTGGACCAATGGCTGCACTGGAGCGTTGGCGCATGGACTCGTAAGGCTCGCCAATCACCAGTGCGATTTCCTTTTCCGATTGCACTTCAATAGCCCCCCACGCAAGGAGTGCGAAAACGACTAGCCCGACCCCGCCACGTCGCCAGCCCCCCTGTGCGAGCCAACTCATCGTACACCCCCACCTGCGGCGACATCCCGAATCGCCTGTTCGATCCGGTGGCGATTGCCGTTTCGCAGCAGCTCGTCAAACTGCGCCGCGGACATGAGCACAAAGGCCATGCGCTGCTGGATGTCGGACAGATCGGCCATGGGGTTATTGCTGAAACCAATGGTGCGTCCGTCATCGAGGCGCAGGATCATGGCTTCACCCATGGCGTGGCCAGTGCCAGCTTGATGAGGTAACGCTCCTCTGTAGGGCGCTTATCGTCCCTGAAGCGATTAACCACCAGCATCGCTTGATACTGGTTGCCCGCTTGCCAATAAGACGTTCCGCCTTTATTCACGTCGCGCAATTGGGCACGCCATTGCGGCGTGTCGGCAAAGGGTGGATCGTCCTTGACGCGGATTGGTATCCAGCCGCCTTTGCGCCATTGCTCCTGTAAATCCAGCAGGATTTTGAGCGTATCGTCGAGCAACAACGGCTCGATTTGCGGGGACATCCGTACACTGTAGATCAGCTCATCATGGTAAATAACCGTAAAGAAGCGGGCCAGTGGGGTCACGAACCCGTATTGCGGGTCAGTGAAACGCAGACGGGCATCAGACTTGGGAATGTTGAACGAAACCTGCCCGGGAATGGCTGGACCAATGGCTGCACTGGAGCGTTGGCGCATGGACTCGTAAGGCTCGCCAATCACCAGTGCGATTTCCTTTTCCGATTGCACTTCAATAGCCCCCCACGCAAGGAGTGCGAAAACGACTAGCCCGACCCCGCCACGTCGCCAGCCCCCCTGTGCGAGCCAACTCATCGTACGCCCCCACCTGCGGCGACATCCCGAATCGCCTGTTCGATCCGGTGGCGATTGCCGTTTCGCAGCAGCTCGTCAAACTGCGCCGCGGACATGAGCACAAAGGCCATGCGCTGCTGGATGTCGGACAGGTCGGCCATGGGGTTATTGCTGAAGCCAATGGTGCGTCCATCATCGACAGGACGGCACTGGCTGGCCAGTGTCAGTTCGATGGCTTGAGCGATGCCTGACGGGATGTCTGTGACGTAGGAGACGTGGTTGCCGCGCAGCAGAGCGACCAATTTCAAGTTGCTGTACATCGCCGGTTGCAAGATGTTGACCTGTTCGTGCGTAGCAAGAGACTTAACACTTTCGGCGATATTGCCAGCCTCAATGGCCTCGAAGGCTTTCAGGATTTCCTTGTGGTTAGTGCCGAACTCCAGCTTTTCCTGCGCGACCGGCCACAGTACCGGGTGCTGGTCATGCCCATAAATGTTTTTGCGTGAAGGCAGACAGGTTCCCAGCGCCTCCAACCCACGCTCCTTGTAAAAAACATGCAGCGGAAATATATCCAGAAACAGCGTGGTATTGCCCATGGCCAGCATCTCGTACACGTACTGGTACAGCCGCTGCGCATAGGACAGCGATTCGTCGTTGCGCCCGAGGTCGATGCTCGGCACTGGGTTGTTGCGCTGCGCTTGCTCGTAGTCGCGTTGCGCTTGCTCAAACTCCCGCAGTTTCGCCTGCCTGTCTCGCTCACTGCGGCTGAGCAAGCCAAAGAACCCTTTCCTGGCACTATTCTTCAGGTGCTGTCCCGCTTCATATTCAGCCTGAATCTTATCGATCGAATCAGCGGCGTGCAGCAGGCCACAACCGACCTGTTTCGAGGCAAAGGCGGCGAGGCCCGCCCATTGGAAACGCTGATCCTCAAGCCATAACCCGGCGTAGGCGGCATTGATCGCGCGATTCCGCGCCTTGGGGTCGGCGATCAGCGTGCCGCCCGGCGCCACGATGGCTTCGGCTCGTTGCTGGTAGCCGCGCCAGAGGTTCTCGCAGATCAGCCCCGACAGTTCGCTGAAGGTCGGTGTGCGCTGGCTCGGCGCCGGAGTGAAACCGGAAGGGCGCGGCTCGGCTACCGATTGACGGGCTGAGGTCGCAGCGGCGGGTTGAGCGGCGGTTCGGGCACGCGGCGCGACGTCACCACCGTCGATTACCTGGCACCTGAGGGTCTGGTTGGCAATCAGGCGCGGCGGCGGGTCGCACTTGCACCTGCAGAGGTCGCCGTCCAGGGCTGCGTGGCGTCCATCCAGCAGGTCGACCAGGTGCGGGCCGTCGCAGGCAATCTCCCCGGTACTGTCGCATTCCGGGCAATAGACCTCATCGCCTTCGCGGGCCATGGCCAGGCCATTGATAGTGCTGCACTCCCAGCCGGTGCGCACGGTGCCGTCGACGGTGGTTTTAGCCCCGACGGTGATGTGATAACGCCTCATGCGGTCTACGTCCTTGTTTTATTTGCAGGGACGAACACGCTAGGTAAGGCGATGGGGGAGGTAAATCAGACGCTTCTTTGTCTGGTGTAGGCCGATTCTGCAATCAGGCAGCCAATGGGCAGTGATTTGTCATTTGAGCAGATAGCTCCGGCGGGTTGACCGCATCATCCGAGCGCGACCCATTGTGGCGAGGGAGCTTGCTCCCGTTCGGCCGCGAAGCGGTCGTAATCCGGTTATCGCGTTCTATCTGAATACTCGCGGTGGCTGATTTCAGGTTCGCTTCGCAACCCAGCGGGAGCAAGCTCTCATGGAACAAATTACAACTAGCTGATTTTTAAGAATAAAAAAATATCTATTGAAACCAGCTATCTCGTGGGCGCCGCCCCTAGTTCCCTGCGCGACAGCGCAGCGTCGAAGACGCGGCGGCCACTCCCTCGCCACAGGTTTGGTGTTCGGCGAATCCTTTCCTTAACTGACTGGCATTAGGGCAAGCTTGTTCGGCGTTGATTACAATATCGTGGGCTGAGGCGGATCATGTGTGAGAGCTGGATTTTTCTGACAGCTTTCCGGGGTTGCTTTGGTGCAGGCCGGCAGCTAATCTTTGCAGGTCGCTGCAAAATCAGCGAACGGGTTTAGCGACCCGAACAGGTGTAGGCGCAACAGCGCCCCAGACTTCATTGCAGGCGTTTTTTTATGCCCGCGATATCGTGTCATGGCGGCTGTGCGTGGGAGACCTTCGGGTCTGCCGGGCTCCTATACCCCCGGTTCGCTAACCTGCGTACAGCTGCCACCCTTACTTGTTTAGCGACAGGTCACGGTGGTTCCAACTTCGGTATAGGAGCTTCACCATGCACAAGGTCACTCCCAATCCCCCTGAAATCCCCAATGTTTCCCCCTACGAATCCCTCGATTCCAGAAAACTCCACCAGGCCGCCCAGCGTGCTGTCGATCACTACCTGCCGCCCCCGTTCGACAAGTCCCGACTCGCTGACGCTCGTCCACTGAACATCTTCGCCGTCGTCCCCGGTCTCAACACCGAAACGCTATTGGCCAACGCCTCCGAGACGCTAGCCAGCGCCAATGTCCTGGCCAGCGACCTGGCATTCAATGTCGAAGGCTCGTACCGCAATGTGGCGCTGGCGATTCAGCAGATAATCGAGCTGGGCCAGTTGTTGGTAAACGAGGCGTTGGAGCAAGTGGCTCCAGCAGGTTGACCGCGTCAGTCGAGCGCACAAAAAAGCCTGTGGGAGCGTGGCTTGCCCGCGAAGAACGATGACGCGCAATGTCTGGAAAACTGCGGTGTTCGTTTCGCGGGCAAGCCACATTGGATTTTGGGTACATCTGCAAGTGATAGGCCGGCTGCCAGGCCGCCATCGCGAGCAAGCTCGCTCCCACAGTTGATCTGTATACATCCGCTAGAGATAGGCCGGCTGTCAGGCCGCTTTCGCGAGCAAGCCCGCTCCCACAATGGGTCTGTGTACATCCGCGGGAGATAGGCCGGCTGTCAGGCCGCCTTCGCAGGCAAGCCAGCTCCCACAATGGATCTGTGTACATCCGCGCGAGATAGGCCGGCCGGTCGGCCGCCTCGCTTTTGCTTTTGCTTTTGCTTTTGCTTTTGATCTACCCGCCCCTTCGGAAGGCCGAGTGGAGGTATTCATCAGGGGGGTGGCGCGAAGCGCCGTCAGCGCAGCTGACTCCGCCGCGGCGCGGCGCCCCATGATGGACACCGGAGCGAGGGAACACCGAGCCTTAGCGAGGTGCCGTACGCCGGGGCGAGACCTTTGGTTACTTTGGGGCGTTTGCCAAAGTGACACGCCGTAAGGGCGGAACCATAAGTGGCCGTTACCGCAGAAATGGATATGTCCGCTCTCAAGAGATAGGTCGGCTGCCAGGCCGCCATCGCGAGCAGGATCGCTCCCACATTTGATTTGGGTACAGCCGTGAGAGATAGGTCGGCTGTCAGGCCGTCTTCGCAGGCAAGCCAGCTCCCACAGTTGATCTATGTACATCCGCGAGAACCAGGCCGGCCGCACCTGCAATTTCAACCCAAGGTGTACCCGCTATCCACCTTCCAGTCCTGCCCATAAACACCCCGTGCACCTTGGGACAGCTGAAAGACAATCACGTTAGCCACCGCCGCAGCGTCGAGGAAATGACCGGGCAGCAAGCGTTTGGTCAGGTTGTCGGCGAGGTCATCCAGCTGTTGCTCACTCAAGCCCAGGTTGTCCCACATGGCTGTGGCTGTCGGCCCTGGCGAGACCAGATTGATGCGCACATCAAAGGGCGCGAACTCCACCGCCAGAGTCCGCACCTGCGCCGCCAGCGCGGCCTTGCTGGCGATCCAGGCGGCCAGCCCGGGAAAGCTCGAACCGCTCAGGAAGCTTCCGACAAATACTACCGAAGCCGAGTTGGCCAGTTCGCCGCGCAACGCCGCCAGGGTATTCAACGCCCCGGCACCGTTGACCGCCCACTGGCGCTGGAAGGCTGCCATATCCAGGCTGTCGGCCATCTCCGCGATTCCGGCGTTGGGCACCAGATAGTCCACTGGCCCCAGCGCCGCGGCACGTCCGGCGAGACCGCGCAGGTCCTCCTGGCAAGTGACATCCCCTGCATGCCAGTGCAAACGATCGCCGTGGATCTGTTGCAAGGCCGGCAGCTCGCCTGGAGAGCGTGACATCGCCAGCACCTTGGCGCCTCGGGACAATAGCGCCGCACACACGGCCAGGCCAATCCCGGAACTGGCACCCGTGATCACCGCCAAGCGATCCTGAAACTCGGTTTTCATCATTTGCTCCTGGGCATCGCGGATGCCAAGCACTGGGGACATAACAGACCCCTATCTTTGAGCAGATGAAGAAATACCGACTTGACGGCGATCAGATTTTCTCGACTCAGTTTCGACCGATCAGCCGATCAATGAGTCATGTGCGCCATGGCGGTTTGCTGCTGGAGCAGCTTGCGATCGATTTCGTAGAAGCGCAGTACGCGCCCGCCCTTGTCAGCGGCGAGTTGTTCCGCGGCCTGCTGCTGGGAGAACGACGCCAGCACCACGCCCATTGAGCCTTTGAGCTGGGTGCCGATCACATAAAAAGCATTTTTCGCATCAATCAGGTGGGAGTCATCTGGCGAGTCCCAAGAGCTGCGGCCCATATCATGGACATAGAGCCTGGCATTGCCATGATGGTTTTCCGGCTGCAACCACCAACCGAGCATTTCCGCGGTGGAGCAGAATTTCTTGACCCCGGCCGGCTCGACCACTTCGCCCTTGGGCCCGGGAAATTCGTCGATGATCATCCCGCAGACATGGCATTCATCGCTGGGGTGGAAGGCCGACGCAGCGTCGCTGTAGGTGGCTTGTACGGGCTTGTCGCAGGCTGCCAGCAGCAGACAGACCAGCAGACCGGCCAGTGCCCGCGCCGTATTCGGATAACGCCTGTTCATCATCAAATGCTCCAGAAATGTCAAAAGTTGAAATTCATGTCGACCGTCGACGAAACAGCAGGTAGGCCAGCCCCAGGGGCGCCGCGACCCACAGCGCCAGGCACAGCCAGAGCATCGAGCCCGGCATCGGCAGGTCGCTGCCCAGTGCCAGCACGCCAACGCCATTGGCGCTGGACTCGAAACCGGAAAGATTGATCAGCCGATAGACGTCGGCGGGATTGAGCAACAACAGCCAGGGCAGCAGTTTCGGGCTGAACTGCCCTTCGCTGAGCACCAGCAGTGCCAGCATGGCCAGATCGAACACCAGCACGAAGAAGAACCACACCCCCAGTGCCAGGCCGGCCGCGGTGGATTTCTCCGCCGATACGCTGCTCAGCACATAGGCCAGGCCGAGAAAGCCCCAGCCGAGCAAGGTCGAGGACAGCATGAAGCGACCAAAGGCCCAGAGCAGCAGACTCAGTTCGACGTCATCGACCAGCACGGCGATCGCCAGCATCGCGCAGCCGAAGCCGATCAGCGTCGCCAGGGCCAGGATCAAGCCATGGCCAACGAACTTGCCAAGCAGGATCTGCCCGCGTCCAAGAGGATAGGTCAACAACAGCAACAAGGTGCCGCTTTCGTCCTCGCCGACTATCGCGTCATAGGCCAGCAACAAGGCAATCAGCGGCATCAGGAAGGTTGCCAGGCTGGCCAGGCTGGCGATGGTCGCCGGTATCGAGGTGAAGCCCAACTGCCCGGAGGCAGCCGCACCCAGCCAGGCGATGCCGATGGCCAGCACCGCGAATAACAGGCTGATCGCCAGCAACCAGCGGTTGCGCAAACCGTCACTGAATTCTTTGCGGGCCATGTTCCAGATCGGCTTCATAACGCGCCCTCGGTCGCTGCCACAGCGGCGCGGCCCATGTAATAGCGGTAAATATCTTCCAGGGACGGCGGGTGGATTTCCACGTCTGCCGGGCTGTCTTCTGCCAAGAGCTGGCGCAACAACCCGAGCTTGCTACCATTGAGGGCGGCCACCTGAAGACCTTCTACTCCCCAGCGTTGGGTGACATGCCCAGCGTTGTTCCAGCGCTCCTGCAATTGCCCGGCGCGCTTGAGCCCGCAGGTGCGAATCAGCGTCGGCAGACCTGCCTCCTCCCGCAGGCTGGCCAGGCTGCCGAGGGCCAGCAGCCGGCCCTGGGTCAGAATCGCTGCGCGGTTGATATGTGTCTCGACCCCCGGCAGTACGTGGGAGCAGAGAATGATGCTGGTGCCTTGTCCGCGCAGGCGGTCGAGCAAGCGATAAAGGTCCTGGGTAGCGATCGGGTCAAGGCCGACGGTCGGCTCGTCGAGCAACAGCAGACGCGGCTCGCCGAGCAAGGCTTGAGCCAGTCCCAGGCGTTGGCGCATGCCCTTGGAGTAGGTCTTGACCCGACGCTGCGCCGCGCCCGCGAGGCCGACTTCTTCGAGCAAGCTGTCGACCTGGGTGAAGGATGCACCCTTGAGCCGGGCGAAATGGCGCAAGGTCTCCAGACCGCTGAGCTGCGGGTAGAAGGTCACATTCTCCGGCAAGTAGCCGAGTAGTCGCCGCACCTGCGGATCGCTGGGCTGCCGGCCGAACACCCTGACCTGCCCTGCGCTGGCCTGGAGCAGGCCGAGTATCAGTTTCATGCTGGTGGTCTTGCCCGCGCCGTTATGCCCGAACAGGCCCAGCACCTCACCTTGCGCCAGACTCAGGTTCAGTTCATGCAGAACTGTGGTGTGCCCGTAGCGCTGGCTGACGCCTTCGATTTCGACGACATTCATGACACGGGCTCCTTGATCGGGGATTGAGTGGGGGCTTTCATCAGCGGATGGCTGTCCATCACTCCCGGCGATTTCATCACCGGAAAGGCTCGTTGCACCCAGCGCAGCAACTCGATCCCGGGGCTGTTCATCAGCAGCCGGACCTGCGGGTACAGCCACAGCAGGCGGTCGACGTTGTCGTTGGGTTCATAGGCGACATCGCCCAGGCCATCGTCGTTGCGATCCCAGCCCAGGTAGTCGCTCCAGTAATTGCCGCGGCCATCCACCGACCATTCCTGTAAGCGGGTGGCGACGTATTTGACCTGGCGCTGGTTGCCGACAAAAGCGTTGTCGGCGATGCGGTTGTCTTCGGAGCCGGCGGTGAGGTGAATGCCCACGGCGCTGCCCTCGAAGTGGTTGTGTTCGATGCTGTTGAACAGCGAGTTGTAAATGAACAGTGCCTTGCCCTCGGCGCCGCTGATCATGCTGTCGCCGGTCGAGCCGCCGTCGCGCACGTCAGTGACGATGTTGTCGCGCAAGGTCGAATAGGTGATGTAGTTCATCAGGATGCCGTAGTTCTGATCCTGTTCGGAGCGATTGCCGATCACCGTCAGCTTGCGGCTTTGCATCAAGGCATAGCCGGTGCGGGTGCGGCGGGTGGTGTTGCCGAGCAGTTGGTTGTCGTTGGCAAACATGTAGTGCACGCCGTAGCGCAGGTCTTCCAGGGTATTGCCCTGCAGCAGGTTGCCGTTCGAGGTGTCGATGTAGATGCCGTCGCGGGTGTCGCGAACATGGTTGCCGATGACGCGGGCGCCGTGCACCGCATACAGATGGATGCCGTTGCCGCGGTCCTGGGAGCGCATCGCCGGATCGCCCTGGATGCTGTTGTCGATCAGGCTCACATCCGGGGTTCCATCGACCCAGATACCGAACCCCTGGCCTTGCATCCGGTTGCCCTTGATCTGCGCACCATGGGCCTTGGGCAGGATGAACAGCGCAGCGTTCATGGCCGTCATGTCGTGCCCCCAATCGACAAAGGTACAGCCCTCGATCGTTACGTCGGGCGCGCTGATGATCAAGCCGTTGCCCTGGCCCTGGCCCTGAAACACCGCACCGGGTTCACAGATAATCTGCATCGGCTGATCGACGCTGAACGAGCCAGGATATTCCCCGGCAGGCAAGCGCCAGCGTTGCTCGCCGTCGGCCTGCAACGGCAGCGCGGTGATGGGTTGCACCACCGCCCCGGCACTGCCCGAGAGCACCAGCAGTACCAGCGCAATGGACTTTATCCGGGATCCGCGAACCGGTTTTTCCTTGATATTGGCCATTGAACCTGTACCTCCGCAGTGACGACCGTCAGACGCGCTCGACTTTCATGCGGCCGACCATTTCCATGTGCAGCGCATGGCAGAACCAGCTGCAGTAGTACCAGTGCAGGCCGGGCTGGTCGGCGATGAAGGTAATCGAGGAAGTCTGCTGTGGGCTGATTTCCATGCTCACACCGTGGTTGGTCATGACAAAACCGTGGGTCACGTCTTCAATCTGGTCGATGTTGGTGATGGTCACGGTGACCTCATCGCCCTGTTTGACGGTGAATTCCGGCATGCCGTAGGCCGGGGCCATCGAAGTCATGTATACCCGGACTTTCTTGCCGTCGCGGATGACCTTGTTGTCGGTTTCCAGCTTGATCCCGTCCTTGGCTGCAATGGCCACGGTTTCGGCGAAAAACGGGTCGTTGCGGTCCCAGATCTTCTTGGTCCTGATCTGGTCGCGACGGGCCATGATGCAATCGTGGGGTTCGGCGAAGGCCGGGCCGTCGTGCACCAGTTTCATTTCTTCGCCGGAGATATCGATCAACTGATCGTTTTCCGGGTGCAGCGGGCCGGTCGGCAGGAAGCGGTCCTTGGAGAACTTGCTGAGGACCATCAGCCATTTCCCGTCGGCCTCGCTGGTTTCGGTCAGCGAAGCGTGGTTGTGACCCGGCTGGTACTGCACGTCGAGTTTCTGCTTGATGTAATTGACCTTCTCGCCGGTGTAGGCGCGAACGGCTTCTTCCACGTTCCACTTCACCACCTGGCTGTCGATGAACAATGTGGTGTAGGCACAACCGCGGCCATCGTAGGTAGTGTGCAGCGGACCCAGACCCAGTTCAGGCTCGCCGACCACCGCGTCACGCGGCTCCTTGAGTTTGTCGTCGAACAGATCGTCCAGCTTGGCGGTGGCGATGATGGTGCAGGTCGGCGAAAGCTTGCCGGCGGCGATGAAGTACTTGCCATCAGGCGTCATATTGATGCCATGCGGGTTCTTCGGCACGGGGATGTAACGGGTGAATTCGCTGTCCTTGCCCTCGGTTTTACGACCGTCGACCACCGGCACTTTCGAATCGCCCACGGTGATGAACTTGCCGGCCTTGATCGCTGCCTCGATGCGCTGAATATTGAATACCACCACCCAGTCGCGCTCGTTGCGCATCATGCCGCCCAGGTCGTAGGCCTTCTCCGAGTTGTAGCAGGTCGAAGCCGCATACTTGCCGGTGTAGTCGGCGTCGGTGTTATCCAGGTTGCCGTCGACTATGACCTGGAACGCCATCTCCATTTTCTCGGCATCGATGGCGTTGAACAGGGTGTAGCTGTTCTTGTCCAGCAGGTCGAAGGTGCTGCCGTCGTTAGGGTGCGGAATGACGAACTCGGCATTGGCGAACACGTACTTGGTGTGCGGCATTTTCTGCAGGCGCAGACCGTGCACGGCCTGCACGTTCGGTACGGTGAGCATCTTGTCGCATTTCATGACATCCAGGCGGATGCGCGCGACCCGGCTGTTGGCCTTGTCGTTGATGAACAGGTATTTGCCATCGTACTTGCCATCGGTCATGGACAAATGCGGGTGGTGGCAGTCGCCGTTCTGGAACCGCGCACTATCGCCCATGATCCGCTTGCTTTCGTTGGTCAGGCCCCAGCCGGTGGCGGAGTCGACGTTGAACACCGGAATGCGCAACAGCTCGCGCATCGACGGGATGCCCATGACCCGCACTTCACCCTGGTGACCGCCACTCCAGAAACCGTAGTACTCGTCCAGATCGCCCGGCCCCACGTGGATCTTCGATTTCGACTCCTTGGCCGCTGCCGCCCAGGATTCACGGGTGAATACTGCGCCACCGATGGCCGTGGCACCGGCCAGCACCGCACCGGTCACCGCGCTGGTGCCGAGGAAGCCGCGTCGGCTCAGACCAGCAGGTTCCGCTGCTTGAGCTGGTTTTTTGGATTCTGTGTCGTTCATGAGGTGCTCCTTGAAGGAATAAAAACAGTCACTGCGGACGTGCGCTCGCGGGGTTCATTCAAGAGCCGTCACTTCCACGACAGGTATGAGTTGCGCGCTCACCGGTGCAGCCTTGCCACGTTTTTTCTTGCGCTTGTTGATCAGCGGTGGGCATTTGTGATCGTTGTTAAAGGTCATCTGGCAATCGAGGCAGTAGTGGCACTCGTTGGCATTGATCCGGCCATCGGGATGAATCGCCTGGATCTCGCATTCCTTGGCACAGAGTTGGCAGGGGTCTCCGCACTCCTTGCGCCGTTTGAGCCAGTCGAACAGCCGCAGCTTGGTGGGAATCGCCAGCGCCGCGCCCAATGGGCAGATGTAGCGGCAATAGACCTTGCGGGTGAAGATATTGATGATCAGCAGCGCCACCGCGTAGAGCACGAACCACCACTGGCGGTCGAACCTGAGGGTGATGGCGGTCTTGAAGGGTTCCACTTCAGCGAACAGTTCGGCAGTGGTCATCGACTCCAGGGAGACGCCGAACAGCGCCAGCAGGATGATGTACTTGATCGCCCACAGCCGCTCATGGACCGCGAACGGCAATTCGTACTGGGGAATTTTCAGCTTGCGCGCGGCTTCGTTGATCAACTCCTGCAAGGCGCCGAACGGGCACAGCCAGCCGCAGAACACGCCGCGGCCCCAGAGCAGGATGCTCGCGGCGGTGAACACCCAGAGCATGAAGATCAGCGGATCGGTGAGAAACAGTTCCCAGCGGAAGTTCTCGAACAGGGCATGGACGAACGTCAGCACGTTGACCACCGACAGTTGCCCCAGGGCGTACCAGCCGATGAACACCACGGTAAACATCAGGTAGCCACGGCGCAGCCAGTGCAGAAACTGTGGCCGGCGGGTGAATTTGTCCTGCAGGAACAGGATCGTCGTCAGCAGTAGCAGCGCCGCCCCGAGCACGATGATCTGGAACTGTTTCTGATACCAGATAGTCACCCACATCGGCCGGTTGGCTTCTTCGATGGCCGCCAGTTCTTCGGCAGTGGGCAATGGCCGTTCCAGGTAGGGCTCGGGCATTTGGTAAAGCAGTTCGAAGCTGCTGAAGGTGCCACTGACCGGGCCGGTCTGACGTCGCACCAGCAACTCCAGGGACCAGGCTGCTCCCGGATCGAACCGGGCCGGTTCGCGAACGATGAAAATCGACATTTCATTGAACTCGGGGATGCCCTTGGCAAACACGTCGTCGAGCCGTTGATGGTCCATGTCGCGAAAGCTGATGACGTTGCCGAACTGGCGCAGTTGCACCCGGTCGAAGATCCCGCCGCGCACATAACCCGAACCTTTATAGGAAAACAGCCCGCGCCCCAGCACGGCGATGGCCTGCTCGCCCGGCTTGAGATCCTGCATGAGAAAACGGTACTGATTGTCCCCCAGCAGGTTGCGACCGATGGTCGGCGGATTCAGGTCGGCGACGTAGAGTTCGATAAAGGTTTCATCGACTTGTTCGGCACTGGCGCTGTCGATGCCTTCGGCCTCGGTGCCCTTGAACGCTGCGTCGACCTGGCCGCGGGTCAGGTTCAAGCGGCGGATCGCGCCGTTGCCGGTCAGTTGCTCCCAGGTAGCGGGCTCGAAAAGGTCCTTGCGCACGGTGGCGGGTTTCTGCGCCATGCCGGCCGCGTCCTCGATCAGTTTGAGCGATACGGCCACCTCATGGGCAGCACGCATGATCACCTCATTGACCACCATCGCCGTGACGGTCGCGCCCGCGATCGCATCCACGGTGACCGCGTTCGGGTCGCTGGAATGGCCGACGACCACCCGCTGGCTGACCTTGATGTCCTTGTATTTGGCGCTGAAGGCGTGAAGTTTTGCTTCGGGAATCCCGATCAGCAGAATCGGTTCGTGGTGCTCGAGGACATAGGCGTCCTGAATCACCCCCGCAGGGTCGAGGATCACCTGGGTATTGATCGGCTTGCCCGAGTAGGCCGGAATATCGACCACATCCAGGCTCTGGAACACATACCCGATGACCTTGCCGGCCGCCGACAGTGTGCGCACCTTGAACTTGCCTTCAGGGGCGGATACCGAATCGGTCTGCGGGAGGATTTTCTCGATGCGCTGCTGCTCGATGTCGCCGTAGGATTTGGCCTGCACGACACCGAAGGTGACGAACATCAGCGCCAGCATCACCACCAGCCCGATGCTCCAGGAGCGCAGGTTGCGAGGTATCGAGGGCTGAGGGGTGTTCATGGGCACTGACTTCAAAGACGGGTTCATGCGGCCATGTTAGGGAGCGTTGCGCCCCCTGCCCTTGATTGAAATCAACTCAAACCTTTTTAGCCCCGCGCAGCCCGCTACGCCCCATCAAACGGTGCGGGAAAACTGGCCTTTCTGCTCGCCACCCAGATAAGCGTCAAACGCCATCGCGGCACTGCGCATCATCAAATGCCCCTGGGGCAATAACACCAGGGCGTCGTGGTGAATCTCCAGCAGGCCATCACGAACATGCTCGTCAAGCTGCGCCAGCGCATCGGCAAAGTACTCGGTAAAGCAGATGCCATGCCGCGCTTCGAACTTGCCGAAATCGATTCGCCCGTGGCACATCAGGTCGCTGATCACCTCGCGGCGCAGCAGGTCGTCGGCGTTCAACCGGTAACCCCGGTGCACCGGCAGCAAGCCTTGATTCAGGCGCGCGTAGTACTGGGAAAGCTCCTTGACGCTCTGGCTGTAGCTGTCGCCGACCTTGCCGATCGAAGACACCCCAAGGCCGATCAGATCGCAGTCGGCATGGGTCGAGTAGCCCTGGAAGTTGCGTTGCAGGGTGCCATTGGCGCGGGCCAGGGCCAGTTCGTCGTCCGGCAAGGCGAAGTGATCCATGCCGATATAGACATAACCGGCCGCGGTCAGCCGGCGGATGGTCAGTTCGAGCAATTCCAGCTTGCGCTCCGGTGGCGGCATGTCTTCCAGCCGGATCAAGCGTTGTGCGCGCACCAGTTGTGGCAGATGGGCGTAGCTGTAGGCGGCGATCCGGTCCGGGCGCAGCGCGATGATCTTGCTTAGCGTCACATCGAAACTGGCTACGGTCTGCAACGGCAGGCCGTAGATCAGATCGACGCTGATCGACTTGAATTGAGCCTCGCGAGCAGCGGCGACCAGCGCATAGATCTGTTCTTCGCTTTGCTGACGATTGACTGCCGCCTGCACGTCGGGGTCGAAATCCTGGACGCCGAAGCTCAGGCGATTGAAGCCCAGCTCGCGCAACGATTGAATCTGTTCGGTGCTGATGGTGCGCGGGTCGACTTCGATGGAGAATTCATGGTTATCGCTATCATCCATGTCGAACGCTTGATGCAGGCAATCCATCAGGTCAGCCAGTTGCTCGCTGGTCAGATAGGTCGGGGTGCCACCGCCCAGGTGCAGTTGCGTGAGTTTGCGGCTGCTGTCGAACAACGCTGCCTGCATGAGGATTTCACGCTTGAGGTACGTCAGGTACTCGACGGCGCGGTGGGTTTTCTGGGTGATGATCTTGTTGCAGGCGCAGTAGTAGCAAAGGCTTTTGCAAAACGGGATGTGGATATACACCGACAGTGGCTTGGGCACATCCGCCTGGTTGCTGTCCTGTGCGGCACGCTGATAGTCGTCGACGGCAAACGCCTGATGGAACTGCGGAGCCGTGGGATAGGAGGTATAGCGCGGCCCTGGGCGGTCATATTTTTCGACCAGGGCTCGATCGAACTCAAGCGCAGCATTCATGATTGATCGACTCCTGATTAGAGTTAATGCCGTGCATCGGCCAAATCCTTTCCAAACAAATTGCAGATGGCGTCCACTTCTCTGCGGCCGGCGGGCAGTATGCAAATGAATCGTTCGGACAGCTCGATCAGCCCCTGCCGATTCAATTGCTCGAGCAGTGGCCAGGCTGAAGAAAAGTACTGGCGGAAAATCAGTCCATAGCGGGTTTCGATGGCCTGGATATCCAGTTCCAGGTCGCAGGCCAGGCGTTCCATGACCATTTGCCTGATCTGATCACCTGCTTCACAGCGCCAGCCGCGACAGGTGGGCAATTGGCCCGCGTCCAGTTGCAATTGATAATGCGCCAGATCTTCGGTGTTTTGCGCATATAAATCGTCGATCTGGCTGATGGCCGACAATCCGAAGCCGACATGGTCGCAATAGCCATGGCTGGTAAAGCCCTGACAGTTGCGGCGCAGACGCCCCCGTTCCTGGGCCATCGCCAGGTCATCGTCGGGCCGGACAAACTGCCCCAGGCCGATGTAGTGATAGCCCGCCGCACCCAACTGTTCAAAGCAGGCCTGGCGCATTGCGCTTTTATCGTCCTGGCTGGACAGTTCTCTGGGTTTATCCCCGTGCAGCGGTCGATAACGCTGTGGAGCATCGGCGTAGTCGAAGACCTGGAACCGGTCCGGTTCCAGTTCGATAATAGTCGCCAGTTTCAATGCGAAACTCTCGGGTGTCTGCCATGCATGGCCATAACCCAGGTCAACGTTGATCGATCGAAAGCCGAAGGTGCGAGCGGCATCGATCAGCGAATGGATCGGTGCCGGGTTCTGATAGCAGGAGACTGGCATTTCACTGTCTACGCCGATATCCGGGACGCCGATGCTGACGTGATTGAAGCCCTGGTCGCGGAGCAGGCCCATGGTCGACCAGTCGGTATGGTGAAGATCCACTTCGATACTGTAGTCGCCGCTCTCATGGTCGAGAAAGTTGAAGCGGCTGCGCAGATGACTCATCAACCGTTGCAGGTGGGCAATGGCCGGTGTGCCGCCAGCCAGATGAAATTGCTCGACCCGCTGGTCCGCCCCCAGGTGACAACCAATCAGATCGATCTCGCGCTCCAGGTGCTGAAGGTAGTTGTCGACTTCGTTGCACTTGCAGGAGACGTCGAGCAGGGAGCAGGAGGAAGAGCGCAGGTTGGAGGGCAACTGCACCGTCAGGGACAGCGGACGTTGCTTCTGGCGACTGCTGCGCAAAGCCCGAAGCAGATCCAGAGAGCCGATGCCACCATGAAATTTCTGGATGTCGGCATAGCAGTTGGGGTCGAGCACGCCTTGATCGCGCCGAATGGTCAGCTCGCTGGAGGGGTGAAATAGGTCGAACATGGTGATCTCCGAGACTGGCTCCGGATGATCAGTGTCGGGGTTTAACGCCTTGTGCTCCTTGACTTGCATCAAGCACGGGTGAAGCACTGGCCGGTTGGGTAGCCCCCTCACCACGTCAGGAAGAACATGCCCTTGGCCAACAGCACAATGGCGACCATATGGCAGAACAGACTGCCATGGATGAAGTGCAGGTAGCGGGCATTCATGCGCCCGCTTTTGAACAGATACATGGCGCCGAGGAAATGCAGCAATACGCTGGCGGCGAGCATGATTTTCAGGGTCAGCAAGGTGCCGAAGGACGACGCCAGTGGCGCGGCAAGCGCCGGTAAATAACGTAGCCAGGCCATGCCCAGCCCCGCGCCGAACAACACCAGCAAGACCCAGGGCATCAGGCTGCGGGCCCTGCGGCCGATCCCCTGCTCCACCAGGTGCATCACTCTGGCAGGGACCTGTTTGCGAATGTTTTCCAGAAACAGCACTTCGAAGAACACCGTTCCGATAAAAATCAGCGCGGCGAACAGATGCAAGGTCAATAACAGTGGATAGATCATGGTTTTACCCGCCTTCAACACCGAGTGTGGCGCGATAACGGGCCCGGTCAGCGTGCAACCGGAGACGAAACGCAGGCTATTGTTACGCTTTGACAGTCGGTTCGACCTTGACGCGGATCAACATCGGCCGGATTGCAAGCGCCGTAATTCAAGGCCCCCAGCGGATATGGCGAGTCCTGAAGCCTCCAGTATCAGATCTTTTACATACCTTGAAACAAATAGCCAGTTCGGCCATTGACATTAAATTGCCACGTTGATCTATACCCCTTTAAGAGTCTCCAGCAACCTGGTTCAACCGCTCGTTACTAGGCACGCCAACATGGACGTACGCATATTTTCGAGATCGATGAGTGATGCCACCTGCCGGGCCAGCAGCCATTTGTGGCCAGACCGATGGGCATCCTCACGCAGTCGGTGTACCTGGTTCCCGGATTACTCTGATCAAGCCTTTTTCAGGCCTTGTTTCTGCCCTGTTTCCCAACCCGTCACGCAAGCCTTTGCGCATTGCGCGGTTGCGCCTGACTGCCATTTCATTCCGCCAAGCATCATCCAGGAGTCTCCATGAGCGCACTGCAGCAGCTACGCGAAAGGATCAAACAAAAAGGCCTGCGCCGCACCTTCAATACACTGTGGGAGCGCTATGTGTTCTTTCACTGGGAGCTGCTGTGGATGGAGCGCGACCTGGTCACCCCGGTGCCGCCCTACAAACTCAGACCCTATTCGGGTTTACGCCTGGTCAACATCGATACGAAGAACGCCGATGCGTTCGCCAAGCACTTTGGCGACCGCGTGGAAACCATGCGCGAACTGGCCGCCGAGGGGCATACCGGGCACATGTACCTGGACGAGGAAGGGCATGCCGTCGGCTTCATCTGGGGTAGCAAACGCAACTACCATGACCGCCACTATTACGGCTGCTGGTTCCCGGTCAAGGAAGGCGAGTTCTTCGAGTTCGGTGGCGAGATGACGCGACCTTATTTCGGCACCGCGCTTTCAGTCGATGCCCAGCTCGCCATATGGCAGGCCATGCAAGCGCAAGGTTGTAACAAGGTGGTGGACGTCTGCGAGACGCACAACATCCCGGCGCTCAAACTGCACATCCGCATGGGGTATCACGAGCAAGGTCGGGTCATGCATGTCTATGGCTTGTTCGGGCGCTGGCGTTTCTACCGCGAAACCCACTACAGCGGCTCGCGACTCGAACCCCTGCGCAGACCGGGACGCCCTACTGTCTCTGCATCGGTTCCCACCACCTGAGCAGATCGGTTGAGGATTGATGCCGGCAGCGCCGGCCTCATCGCGATAGCGGTCTATCGGCTGACGAGTTCAGAAAAGGCTCAGCGCAGCTTCAGCGGATCAACCATTTCGGCGACGATGGCCATGCCCACCAGGTCTGGCAGGTTGTCCGCCTGCATGCGTTTCATCACGCGCGAGCGATACAGGTCCACGGTTTTTGCGCTGATCCCCAGTTGCTCGGCGATTTCGCGGGTGGTGTAGCCCTGCACCAACGGCAGCATCACATCGCGCTCGCGGGGCGTCAGGCTTAGCAGACGAGCCTGCAACTGGGCATGGCTCTCGCTGCCCGAGCGGTTTGCGTCGAAGCTGCTGAGCGCCTGTTGCACACTGTCGAGCAACAACTGTTCGTTATAGGGCTTCTCGATGAAGTCATGGGCCCCGGCCTTGAATGCCCGGACCACGATGGGTACGTCGGCGTGCCCGCTGACGAAGATGATCGGCAGCTTCAGCTCCCGCGCGCGCATCTCTTCCTGCACGTTCAACCCGCCCATGCCGGGCATGCGCACATCCAGCAACACGCAGGCATTGAGACGGACATCACAGGCATCGAGGAAAGCCCGGCCACTGGTGAAGGGCAAGGCCTTGAGCCCGACCGACTCGAGCAACCAGACGGTCGAATCGAGCATCCCCTGGTCGTCGTCGACCACATAGACCACCTGCTCTGCCACAGCTGCCATTGCATTACTCCTGTTGTTGTTTTGTGGATCCGGCAAGCGGCAAGCGACAACTCATCAGCAGCCCGACGGGCTGGCGCCGGGCCTGCAACTCGCCGCCGAAGCCTTCGATGATGCTGCGGCTCATCGATAAGCCAAGTCCCAGGCCATCGGCCTTGCTGGTATAGAACGGGGTGAATATGTGCTCCAGCTGAGGCTCGCTGACGCCCGGCCCCTGGTCGACCACACTGATTTCCACACATGCGCCACTGCTCTGCCCTGCGGTGAGGACAATCAGCGAAGGCTGCCCCGGATGCTGCTCGCGGTTGGCGTCGATGGCATTGCGCAACAGGTTGAGCAGTACCTGCTCGAGCAGCACCCGGTCGGCATAAATCGGCGGCAGATTATCCGGCAGGCGCTCCTCGATTACCACTTGGCAATTACTCGCCTCCCAGGCACACAGACGCACCGCCTCACGGGCGACTTCGGCGACGTTGAGTGCCTGCATGCGCCGCTGGCCCTTGCGCAGGAAAGCCCGCAGTCGGCGGATCACCTCCGAGGCATGAGTGGCATGCAGGGTGATGCGTTCCAGGCCTTGGGCCACCTTTTCGGCGGCCTGCGGATTGGTTCCAAGCGTTTGCAAGTAGCGCTGGCTGGCGTTGGCATAGTTGACCACCGCCGCCAGCGGCTGGTTGATTTCGTGGGCGATGCCCGAGGCCAATTCACCCAGAGTCACCAGCCGCGCGGTGTGCGCCAGTTCGTCCTGATGGTGGCGCTGTTGCACTTCGCGCAGTTCACGCTCAGTCATGTCCCGCGCCACCAGTGAGTAATAACGCTCGCCCGCGGCAGAGCGATGCGCCAGCAGGACCAGCGACACCGGCACCGAAGCGCCGCCACCGGGTGGCTGCAGTCGTGCATCGCTGCTCCAGACGCCGTTGCGCTCGGCACTGCTCCAGCCTTCGCGCTGCAGGCGCGTCAGGTCATCGTTGGCGAAGAGTTCGGCCAGGGCCGGCATCGGCTGCTGCTCGTCGAGCCGCAGGGTGCGTCGCGCAGCCGGATTGAGGTAAGTGACCTGGCCTGCGGGATCGATGAACAGCACCGGGTCGGTGTTGGCCTCCACCACTTCGGCCAGCCGTCGCTTGTTCTCCTCGGCCTGGACCCGGGCAGTGATGTCGCGCGAGACGCTGATCACCTCGACCACCGCGCCAGTGTAGGTTTCCCGAATCGCCCGGCTGGCCGTCTCGAACCAGAGGTAATGCCCGGCACGATGACGAATGCGGTAGGTCATGGTGTGATAACCGTCCTGCTCCAGGGCATCGCGCGCGCGCTGGACCAGGCTGGCCAGATCCTGAGCATGGAACAGGCCCTGGGCCATTTGCCCGCGCAACTCTTCAGGCCAGTAGCCAAGCAACGTCCAGGACGCCGGCGAGGCATCGATAAACCGTCCGTCCGGGGTATGCCGGGAAATCAGGTCGGTGGTGTTCTCGATGATCAAGCGGTACAGCCGGCGCGCCTTGGCCGCCTCACGCTCGGCCAGGACCTGGGCGGTGGCTTCCCGACAGCGGGCGAGCACACGGTTGTCCTGGGGGTCGGGAATAAAGGTCCAGATCAATATCTGTGCTTCGAACTGCGCCTCGACCCCATCGATGGCCCGCTGCTGGTCCAGACAGGCACGCACCAGCACCCGGTGATTGACCGGCATGAAGCCCAGCACATCGGTCAGCGGTTTCTCGGCCAGCAGCGCCAACAGCGCCGCATTGAACTCCAGCGGCCGGCCCTGGGCATCGAGCAGCAAACTCGGTTGCGGGTCGTGGCCCAGCAGCGGCGAGCCGCGCAGCATGCCGTTGACGCTGCTCAGCAAAGTCGTCAACAGGTCCTGCACCCAGCCCAGCCAGTCCAGGCTCACGCCCTCGTGCACTTCCACCAGTAGCAATCCCGCCTGCCCCGGCTGCAGCGCCAGATCAAACACCTGGCCATGGCTGATGGCCGCCCGGCGTAGACGACCGGACAGCCAGCAATCGAGCTGGCGCACCTGGGCCAGATCCAGTCGCCCCTCCTCCACCAGACGTTCGAAAAGCAATTGATCGCTGGCCAGCAACGGGTCTCCCAGGCCCGGGGGCAAATGTTGGGCCGCCCCCTCATGGCTATAAATGTGCGCCTGCGGCTGCCAGCTCAAATACACCGCCCGCTGCACCTCGGGGCAATCGAGCAAGGCCCGGCACAAGGCATCGGCCCGGGCGGCGAGAGAAACCCCCTCGCGCTGCAGGCGCAACCAACTGTGCAATCGAACGGGAGTGAGGCTCATCGCGGGTCCACTTTTTCAGGAAAACCAAGCATATACCGGCCTTGGTGGGGATGACTGAATTCATTTAGCCCCCAAAGAATTCAATATAGTATATGTACTATACGACTCAGGTTGTACTTCCATACCTAATGCTGAATGTTATATAAAGCACACCGGACATAAAGTTGACCTCCAGCGAGGCCAGCGATAGAGCTAACAATCAGCCACCGAGTACCCGTACATGTCGATCTTCGAACAAGGGCTAGCCCCTACGGCTGTCAATCATATTGCCTTGTCTCCACTGAGCTTCCTCGAACGCACCGCCAGCGTTTATCCGCACTATCCCGCCGTTATCCATGGTTCGATTCGCCGTACCTGGGCGCAGACCTATACCCGTTGCCGGCGCCTGGCCTCGGCACTGGCCGGTCGCGGCATCGGCAAGGGCGACACGGTGGCGGTGATGCTGCCCAATATCCCGGAGATGCTTGAAGTGCACTTCGGCGTGCCAATGATCGGCGCCGTGCTCAACCCGCTCAACGTGCGCCTGGATGCCGAAGCCATTGCCTTCATGCTGCAGCATGGCGAAGCCAAGGTGCTGATCACCGACCGCGAGTTCTATGATGTCATCCATGCCGCGATCGGCATGCTCGATCACCCGCCGCTGGTGATCGACGTCAACGACCCGGAATACGGTGAAGGTCAGGCTGTCAGTGATCTCGACTATGAAGCGCTGTTGGCTGAAGGTGATCCGCAATTCGCCTGGCAATGGCCGGATGACGAATGGCAGGCCATCTCGCTGAACTACACCTCAGGCACCACCGGCAACCCTAAAGGCGTGGTCTACCACCATCGCGGTGCTTACCTGAACTCTTTGGGCAACCAGATGATCTGGGCCATGGGTAACCATCCGGTGTACCTCTGGACGCTGCCGATGTTCCATTGCAACGGCTGGTGCTATCCATGGACCGTCACTGCGCTGGCGGGTGTGCATGTGTTCCTGCGCCGCGTCGATCCACAGAAAATCCTGACGATGATTCGCGAGCATCAGGTGACTCACCTGTGCGGTGCACCGATCGTGCTCAATGCGCTGGTGAATATGCCGGAATCGGCGAAGGCCGCCATCGATCATCCGGTCAACGCCATGGTTGCAGGCGCCGCGCCGCCGGCCAAAGTGATTGGTGCCGTGGAAGAAATGGGCATCAAGGTGACTCATGTCTACGGCCTGACCGAAGTCTATGGTCCGGTGACCCTCTGCGCCTGGCATGCCGAGTGGGATGAACTGCCTTTGGAAGAGCGGGCGCAAATCAAGTCCCGTCAAGGTGTGCGCTACCCGACGCTGGAAGGCGTAATGGTCGCCGACTCGACAACTCTGGAGCCTGTTCCGCGCGACGGTCTGACCATCGGTGAAATCTTCATGCGCGGCAATACCGTGATGAAGGGCTACCTGAAGAACCCTACCGCCACGGCCGAAGCCTTCGAAGGCGGCTGGTTCCACACCGGCGACCTGGCGGTCTGTCATCCCGACGGTTATGTCGAGATCAAGGACCGGCTCAAGGACATCATCATCTCCGGCGGCGAGAACATCTCCACCATCGAGCTTGAAGGTGTGCTGTACCGCCATCCAGCCGTAATGGAAGCCGCAGTGGTCGCTCGTCCCGATGAGAAGTGGGGCGAAACGCCTTGCGCCTTCATCACGCTGAAGGCCGATCACCAGGACGTCCGCCAGGCCGACATCATCAGTTTCTGCCGCGAACACCTGGCCGGATTCAAGTTGCCGCGCACTGTGGTCTTCACCCAGCTGCCGAAGACCTCGACCGGCAAGATCCAGAAGTTCGTGCTGCGGGAAATGGCCAAAAACCTGTAATCCCGACGACATTCCGTTGCCTCGGCGGCAGGTGTTTTACCTGCCGCTTTGGGGTTGTGCAGGCCGAAATCGGCCAGGCATCCGCCCCGCCCCCAACATCGACAACAAAAACAAAGGTGGAGCCCACAATGAGCGACATTCATTCAACAGATACCCAGCGTTGTGAACGCATCCGGTCCAACCCGAAATTCCTCCAGTTGGTGAAGACTCGTTCACGCCTGGCCTGGTCGCTGAGTGCCGCCGTGCTGGGCACCTACTACGTGTTCATGGCGATAGTGGCCTTTGCTCCGCAGTGGCTGCACGCACCGCTCGCCAGCCAAAGCCTGATGACCGTGGGCATGCCGGTAGGCGCAGCAATCATCGTGTTCTCCTGGCTACTCACCGGTTGGTACGTCTACCGCGCCAACACCCGTTTCGATGCACTGGGCGCGGCAATCCTCGAGGAGAGCAAGTAATGAGCACACTCCACAAGCTGGTCCTCGCGGCCGCGGGCCTGCTGCCCGCCTCCGTGGTACTCGCCGCGCCGACGCTGGGCGCGGTGGAAAAACAACCGCTGAACCTGCATGCCATCGGCATGTTTTTCGTGTTCGTTCTTGGCACCCTGCTGATTACCATGTGGGCTGCGCGCCAAACCAAATCCACCTCGGATTTCTATACCGCTGGCGGTGGCATCACCGGCTTCCAGAACGGTCTGGCGATTGCCGGTGACTACATGTCCGCCGCTACCCTGCTGGGGCTTTCCAGCCTGGTGTTCGCCAAGGGCTACGACGGCTTCATCTATACCATCGGCTTCTTTGTCGGCTGGCCGATCATTACCTTTCTGATGGCCGAGCGTCTGCGCAACCTGGGTCGCTACACCTTCGCCGATATCGTTTCCTATCGCCTGGACCAGAACAAGGTGCGGATCTTCGCCGCGTTCGGTTCGTTGACGGTGGTGTGCTGCTACCTGATCGTGCAGATGGTCGGTGCCGGCCAGTTGATCAAATTGCTGTTCGGTCTCGACTACCCGGTAGCGGTGGTGATCGTCGGCGCGCTGATGCTGGTGTATGTGATCTTCGGCGGCATGATCGCCACCACCTGGGTCCAGATCATCAAGGCCGTGCTGTTGCTTGCCGGCGGTACTACCCTGGCGGTCATGGCCATGTCCCAGTTCGGCTTCAGCTATGAAGTGCTGGCGACCAAAGCCATTGAAGCCCATGCCAGCGGCTGGAACATCATGGGCCCTGGCGCGATGCTCGCCGACCCGATCAACACCGCTTCAATGTCCCTGGGTCTGGTATTCGGCATCGCCGGCCTGCCGCACATCCTGATGCGCTTCTTCACCGTGCCCAACGCCAAGGAAGCGCGTAAATCGGTGTTCTACGCTACCGGTTTCATCGGCTTCTTCTTCCTGGTGGTCTGCACCCTGGGCTTCGCGGCGATGGTTATCATCGGCACCGATCCGCAGTACTACGTCAACGGCGAAGTGGGTGGCACCTTGATTGGTGGCGGCAACATGGTCGCCATGCACCTGGCCAAGGCCGTGGGCGGCAACCTGTTCTTCGGCTTCCTCTCGGCAGTGGCCTTCGCCACTATCCTCGCGGTAGTTTCCGGCCTGGCCCTGGCCGGTGCCTCGGCGATTTCCCACGACCTCTACGCCACCGTCTTCAAAAAAGGCAAAGCCACCGAGAAGCAAGAGATGCGCGTGACCCGCATGGCCACCGTCGCGCTGGGCATCATCGCCATCCTGCTGGGCATCCTGTTCGAGAAGATGAACGTCGCATTCCTGGTCGGCCTGACCTTCGGCATCGCCGCTTCGACCAACTTCCCGGTGCTGATCATGGCCATGTACTGGAAAGGCCTGACCACCAAGGGCGCGATAATCGGCGGTTTCGCCGGTCTGATCTGCGCGCTGGTGTTGGTGATCCTGTCGCCAGCGGTCTGGGTGACCGTACTCGGCCATGCCAAGGCGATCTTCCCTTACGACCACCCGGCGCTGTTCTCCATGCCGCTGGCCTTCCTGGTGATAGTCGTGGTGTCGAAACTCGACCGCAGCGTGCGGGCAGAGAAAGAGCGTGACGCCTACGCCGACCAGTTCGTGCGGGCCCAGACCGGCCTCGGCATAGCCACCGCTTCCAACCATTGATCGACAGGGCACGGTCCGCTCCAGCGGCGCCGTGCCCGTTGCACAACCGTCACAACGAGGTTCACGTTATGCCCCAATTCAACGCCCCACTGCGCGACATGCGCTTTGTCCTGCATGAAGTGTTCGATGCCCCGGCCTTGTGGGCGCGCCTGCCGGCCCTGGCCGACAGCGTCGATGCGGCCACCGCGGATGCGATTCTCGAAGAAGCGGCAAAAGTCACCTCCCACCTGATCGCCCCGCTGAACCGCAGCGGCGACGAGGAAGGCGCCCAGTGGAACGAGGGCCAGGTCAGCACCCCGATCGGTTTCAAGGAGGCTTACGCCACCTACATCGAGGGCGGCTGGGTGGGCCTTTCCGGCAACTCGGAGTTCGGCGGCATGGGCATGCCGAAGATGCTTGCCGTGCAGTTCGAAGAAATGCTCTATGGCGCCAACTCCAGCTTCGCCCTGTATTCGGCATTGAGTTCCGGCGCCTGCCTGGCGATCGATGCCCACGCCAGCGAAGAGCTGAAAAACCTCTACCTGCCGCCGATGTATGAAGGTCGCTGGGCCGGTTCCATGTGCCTGACCGAAGCCCATGCCGGTACCGATCTGGGGATTATCCGCACCCGCGCCGAACCCCAGGCCGACGGCAGCTTCAATATCACCGGCAGCAAGATCTTCATCACCGGTGGCGAGCAGGACCTGACCGAAAACATCATTCATCTGGTGCTGGCCAAGCTGCCGGATGCGCCAGCGGGTCCCAAAGGCATCTCGCTGTTTGTAGTGCCCAAGGTATTGATCAACGCCGACGGCTCCCTGGGCAATGCCAATGCCGTGACCTGCGGTTCGATCGAACACAAGATGGGCATCAAGGCCTCGTCCACCTGCGTGATGAACTTCGACGGTGCCAGCGGTTGGCTGGTCGGCGAAGCCAACAGAGGCCTGGCGGCGATGTTCACCATGATGAACTACGAACGTCTGTCCATCGGTATTCAGGGCATCGGCTGCGCCGAAGCGTCCTACCAGAGCGCTGTCGCCTACGCTCGCGAACGCATTCAGAGCCGCGCCCCCACCGGTGCGATCGCCAAAGACAAGATCGCCGACCCGATCATCGTCCACCCGGATGTGCGTCGCATGCTGCTCAGCATGAAAGCCATGACCGAAGGTGGTCGCGCCTTTGCCAGCTATGTCGGGCAGCAGCTGGACCTGGCCAAGTTTTCCGACGATGGGCAAGAACGCGACAGCGCCCAAACCCTGGTCGCGCTGCTCACTCCGATTGCCAAGGCGTTTTTTACCGACTCTGGCCTGGAAAGCTGCATCAACGGCCAGCAGGTGTTCGGCGGCCATGGCTACATCCGCGAATGGGGCCAGGAACAGTTGGTCCGCGATGTGCGCATTGCGCAGATCTACGAAGGCACCAACGGCATTCAGGCGCTGGACTTGCTCGGGCGCAAAGTGCTCGCCGATAACGGCGCCGCTCTGCGTCAGTTCACCGGCGAGATCCGCGCGTTCGCCGGCCAGCCCGATGCCCCCTACTCCCAGCCACTGCTCGACGCCGTACAGCGTCTGGAAAACCTCAGCGACTGGCTGCAGGACCAGGCCGCGACCAACCGCAACGAAATCGGCGCCGCTTCGGTGGAGTATCTGCACCTGTTCGGTTACGTCGCGTATGCCTGGCTCTGGGCACGCATGGCGCAGGTGGCCGAGAAAAAACGCAGTGAAGACGAAGCCTTCTATGGCGCGAAAATCGCCACCGCCGACTTCTACTTTAGTCGTCTGCTGCCACGCGTACTCACTCTGGAACAATGCATCCGGGCTGGCAGTGCGTCGTTGTATGGCCTGAGCGCCGAACAGTTCTGACGATTGAACCGCACGCGGCGCCAGCTCCTCTCTTTTCGGTGTCCGCGTTTTTTATCGATAGGCCCTCGCCCGTTTGGCGAGGGCAGCTTTAAAGCACTTCCAGGCATCCCCCGAATATCGAGCCCTGAAGCTCGATGCGGGAACCGCTACTCCATAATAAAAACAAAGGGGCTCCACCATGGACCGTAACACCCGCA
Source organism: Pseudomonas sp. LBUM1658 (assembly GCF_059716055.1). Taxonomy (NCBI): domain Bacteria; kingdom Pseudomonadati; phylum Pseudomonadota; class Gammaproteobacteria; order Pseudomonadales; family Pseudomonadaceae; genus Pseudomonas; species Pseudomonas sp. LBUM1658. The sequence goes on along the minus strand of NZ_CP166798.1, from coordinate 2,229,166 downwards.
CACTCGTTACCCGTCTGCTGCTGGCCGGCGGCGTCGTCGGCCTCTGCGCACCGGCTAGCGCCGAATTCATCAAGGACAGCAAGGCCAGCCTGGAGCTGCGCAACTTCTACTTCAATCGCGACTATCGCCAGGACAACGCAGCCCAGTCCAAGCAAGAGGAATGGGCTCAGGGTTTCCTGCTGCGCTACGAGTCGGGCTTCACCGAAGGCTTGGTGGGAGTCGGTTTCGACGCCATCGGCCTGGTCGGGGTAAAACTTGACTCCAGCCCCGATCGGGCCGGTTCCGGTTTGCTCAAACGCCACCGCGATACTTCCAAGGGTGCCCAGGACGAGTACGGTGAACTGGGGCTGACCGCCAAGTTGCGTGCCTCCAAGAGCGTGCTGAAACTCGGCACCTTGCAGCCCAAGGTACCGACCATTCTGGCCAACGACTCGCGGTTGTTGCCACAGACCTTCAAAGGCGGCCAGCTGAATTCGCTGGAACTCGAGGGCCTGACCCTGGATGCCGGCCGGTTGACCCAGGTCAACCAGCGCGATTCCTCGGACTATCAGGACATGGCCATCACCACCACGGGCGTGAAGAACATCCGCACCCGCCATACCACCAGCGACAGATTCGATTTCGCCGGCCTGAACTACAAGTGGAACAGCAACCTCAATACCGGCTACAGCTACGGCCATCTGGACAATATCTATAGCCAGCATATGGTCAACCTGACTTATGTATTGCCGGTGACCCAGGGTCAGTCGTTCAAGACCGACCTGCGCTTCGCCCGCTCCACCGACGATGGCGGCAGCAACGTCGACAACCGGGCCCTGGGTGCGATGTTCACCTACAACCTCGGTGGTCACGCCCTCGGTCTCGGCTATCAGGGCATGAGCGGTGACACCGGCTTCGCCTACGTCAATGGCAGCGATGCGTTCCTGGTGAACTTCGTGCAGATCGGCGACTTCGCCAGCAAGGACGAAACATCCTGGCAGGCCCGCTACGACTACAACTTTGCCGCGATTGGCATCCCCGGTCTGACCTTCATGACCCGCTACATCAAAGGCTCCGATATCGACCTGGGCAATAATCGCCCCGAGGGCAAGGAGTGGGAGCGAGATACCGACATCGGTTACGTCGTCCAGGGCGGTCCGTTGAAAAACGTCGGGGTGAAATGGCGCAACGCCACGGTCCGCTCGACCAACTTTGGCAGCGACCTGGATGAAAACCGCCTGATCGTCAGCTATACCTTGCCTATCTGGTAAGCGCACTTCTCGTCCCGACAAGGGAGCCCGCGTAGCTGACTTCAAGCCTCGCGGGTTGCACCCTTATACTGCTCTCGGAAAGCAGCTGAAAATCCTGTGCCCCCCTCTCTCCCGCAACACCGCTCAGCCCTCGTGGTCATAGTAGGTTAAGATGCCTGTAAATCAGGCTCGCTGTGAGTAGCCCCGCATGACAGATAACAGTCGGACCACCCGTCTGATCAAGAAATACCCGAATCGCCGTCTATATGACACGCACACCAGCAGTCATTTGACCCTTGCGGATATACGCCAACTGGTGGTCGATAAAATCCCGTTCGAGGTAGTCGACGCCAAGACCGGCGAAGATCTGACCCGAAGTATTTTGCTGCAGGTAATTCTGGAAGCCGAAAGTGGCGGTGAGCCGATCTTCTCCATTGAGATGCTCATGGGGATCATCCAGTTCTACGGCCCGTACCAGGGCGTCCTCGGCAGCTACCTGGATAAAAGCATCCAGACGGTCATCGACGTCCAGTCGCAAACCGGCGCGCAGTCCTCCGAGGCCTGGAGCGAGTTCATGCACAAGCAGGCGCCGGTCATGCAGGATTTGATGCGCCAGTATGTCGACCAGTCCAAAGCGCTCTACCTGAACACTCAGAATCTCTTCGGCCTGTTCGGCGGCCCACCCGGCCAGCCAGGAGCCGGTGGCGGACCGAAAAAAGACGATAAGTAAGTCATCCTGACTAATATATGTAGGAGCGAGCTTGCTCGCTCCTACAGGGTTATTATTCTTTTTTATTAATATCTCGACAATTCCCTCCCCCGCGATTATTTCGATTCCACCTGTTAAATAGACAATACAACAGGTTCAACTTCGTCCATTTTCTTGACAGTTATGCAAAGCCTACTACTCTCAAGTCCACTCAACTTGACGAACTTAACCGCGACACTAAAACTTGCGGAGTCAGGTGTCGTCGTTAATATTTATAGCGCCTGTTCGCATTTGCGCCGAAGTAAAGGCCGATGGTGACTGGCCGCCATCGGGGCCAGACGACCTGCTCTACGTGGCGGCAGGCGCGCTGCATGAAAGGCGTGCCGTGGCGGACTGGACTGAGTTGCTCCCGCTCTTTCGAGCGCATTAACCCAGCGTTCAGAGCGATTCGCCAGGAACTTTCCAACTGCACTTTCACCCCGGGAGGCAGCCGTGCAAAAGGTCTTGAAGATAACCAGCTTCGCAGTTCTCGCGCTGATGGTCGGCGCGGTCGTCTATGCCGGAGTTATCGGCATCACCTATTGGACCGGCATCGGCGTATAGAGAGTTCGCAATGAACAAACGTCAAACACGCTCGTTCGCGCTGATATCGACGGCCATCGCCGCGGTGGTGTTTCTTGGCCTGACGGTCGACAGTCACCGGCAGTTTCCGACACTGACCAATGCCGAGCAGATCACCCCGCAAGTCACCCGCGGCAAGGATGTCTGGCACGACTACAATTGCATCAACTGCCACACTTTGTTCGGTGAGGGCGCCTATTACGCCCCGGACCTGACGAAGATCTCCCAGCAGCGCGGCGCCCCCTACCTTACCGCCTTCCTCAAGGATCCCTCGAAGTTCTACGACGAGCAGCGCCATCGCCGACTGATGCCGAACCTGAATATGGCCGACGGTGAAATCGCCGACTTGATCGCGTTCCTCGACTGGGTGAGCAAGGTCGACAATCAGGGCTGGCCACCACGACCGATTCTGGTGACCGGCGCGTCGATCCCCGGCATGGACCTTACAGTGGCCCAGCAAAATGTTTCCGAGGCCAAGGAGTCTGTCGGCCAACTGCCACCGGCGGCCCGCCCGGTTTCCGGCAAGGAAGACCCGATCGCCCTGGGCGAGGCCCTGTTTCGCACGGCATCGCCGGTGTGCAGCGCTTGCCACTCCATCGCTCCGGGCGTCAACCTGGCCGGGCCAACCCTCGCCGGACTGGCCAGCCGGGCGAAACAAGTCATCGCCTCCCCCGACTACAAAGGCAACGCCAAAGACGCCGAAGGCTTCATCCGCGAATCCATTGTCACGCCGAGCGCTTACCTGCATCCGGGCGCCATGTTCTCTGCCAATGGCATGTCTTTCATGCCGGACACCTTCGGCAAATCGCTGACGCCCGAACAGATCGATCAACTGGTCGCCTATCTGGCTTCCTTCCAGTAACTGCAGGGGATGACCATGCGCTACAGATCTCAATCCGTCGCCTACTGGTATTTCGCCGTTGCCATGGTGCTGTTCGGCCTGCAACTGGTGTTCGGCCTGCTCTCGGCAGCGAAGTATCTGGGGCCGGACCCACTGCTGAACTGGCTGCCATTCGATGTGACCAAGGCCATCCACACCAACCTGTTGATCGTCTGGGTGCTGACCGGGTTCATGGGCGCTACCTATTGGATGGTGCCGGACGAATCCCGCGGCGAATTGCACAGCACCCGACTGGCCTACATCCAGCTCGGGTTGTGGACAGCCATGGGCGTCACCGCCGTCCTTGGCTACCTGTTCGGTTATGGCACCGGTAACAAGTTGCTCGAACAACCGCTGCCCCACAAGATCGTGATCGTGATCTGCATGCTGATGTTCCTCTACAACATCGGCATGACGATCAAGAAAGCCGGGCGTTTCACCGCCACCGAAGGGGTACTGCTGCTGGGCCTGGCGAGCGCCGCCGTGCTCTATCTGCCGGCGTTGCTGCATTACGAGAACTACATCGTGTCGATCTACTACCGCTGGTGGACGATCCATCTGTGGGTCGAAGGCGTCTGGGAGATGATCCAGGGTGGCTTTCTCGCCTATCTGCTGATCAGGTTGTCCGGCGCTGACCGCGAGGTGATGGAAAAGTGGCTGTACGTCATTGTCGGCCTGGTGTTCATCGCCGGTATCCTTGGCACGGCACACCATTATTACTGGATCGGTGTACCTCATTACTGGCTGCCGCTTGGCGGTTTCTTCAGCGCGCTGGAACCGGTGGCGCTGATCGGCATGGCAATCTATGCCTACAACGCGATGCGCCGCTCCGGCCTCTCTCACCCCAACAAACTGGCATTGCACTGGACCATCGGCAGCGCGGTGTTCACCATGTTCGGCGCCGGCCTGCTGGGTCTGGCCCACACCTTCCCTGACGTCAACAAGTGGACCCACGGCACCCTGATCACTGCCATGCACGGCCACGCGGCCTTCTATGGGGCCTATGCCATGATCATCCTGGCGATGATCACTTATGCTCTGCCGAGCATGACTCGTCGTCCCGTGGAGGACAGCGCTATCGGTTACTGGGCGTTCTGGCTGCAGCTGGGAGGAATGTTCGGCATGACCCTGTCATTCGCCACCGCGGGCATCGCTCAGGTCTACCTCGAGCGCATCCTCGGCATGGGTTATCTGGACGTGCAGCTGAAGATCCAGGTGCACTTCCTGATGCTGGTCGCCACTGGGTCGATGTTCTCTCTGGGTGTCGGGTTGTTCATCTTCGACTTCTTCCGGCATGCACCGGATTTCAGTATCGCTGAAGCCGACCCGGACACAGTCACGCCCCAAGCGTCAAGCGCAGGCTTGTGATGGAACCCTCGCTGACGCAGCAGCGCCTGGCCGGCACGCAACCCGCATTGCGGGAAGCGGAGCCGTATTACCAGTCTTCGGGCGACGAGGTGGCGATCTTCGAACAATGCCATGCCCGGCAATTGGCGATCATGCTCAAAGGGCCGACCGGCTGCGGCAAGACCCGCTTCGTCGAACACATGGCCTGGCGCCTCAAGCGCCCGCTGATCACCATCTCCTGTCACGACGACCTGAGTGCCAGCGACCTGGTCGGGCGTTTTCTGATCGGTCACGAAGGCACCCATTGGGCGGAGGGTCCACTGACCCGCGCGGTGCGCGAAGGCGCGATTTGTTATCTGGACGAGGTGGTTGAAGCACGGCAGGACACCATTGTCGTCCTGCACCCGCTGACCGACCACCGACGTATTCTGCCGCTGGACAAGATCGGGCAGATCCTCGACGCCTCGCCGCACTTCCAACTGGTGGTGTCCTACAACCCCGGCTACCAACGCATCCTCAAGGATTTGAAGCCGAGCACCCGACAGCGCTTCGTGGCCCTGGATTTTGACTTCCCGCCGGCCGATCGCGAGATCGCCATCGTCATCCATGAAGGCGCAACCGACTACGCCACCGCCCACGCCCTGGTGACGCTCGCTCATCGCTTGCGCGCCTTGCAGGACCGCGGGCTGGCGGAGGTTCCGAGCACTCGTTTGTTGATCGCCACTGCCCGCCTGATCGCCAGCGGCATTGCCGCCCCCGCCGCGTGCCGGGCTGCGCTGATCTCACCGCTGTCCGATGATGCGGTGCTGGTCGCTGCCATGCGCGACCTGGTCGATCTGACGTTTATCTAAATGGCCGAAGCCGAGGACCTGATCACCGATGTCGCGCGGCATGCCACGGTGTATGCCCAGGCGTTGTGGCGCCGTCACCAGGGCCCCGCGGCCCACGGAAAAATGCTCACCCTGAGGGATGTCGCGCCACGCCTCGACTTGCTGATCAAAGCAGTGTTCGGCAGTCATTATCCGCTGCGCATCGCGCAACCGCCGTCACCGCCCACGCTGCTGAAAAAGCTTTTTGTGCCCGAGGAAAAACCTTGCCAGCACAGCGCCGTCCCGGCTACCGATGGCGTGCATATCTGGTTGCCGGGGCAACTGGACGATGATGATGGGGCATTCGCCCTGGAACGCTACCGGACCCTCGCCTTGCAACAGGCGATGCGCGCCCGGCGTGGCAGTGCCGCGGCGATGTCCGCCATTGACAACCCGCTGCAGCGCAGCCTCTATCTGCTCCTCGAAGCCTGGGCTGCCGACACTGATCTGGTCCGCCAGTTGCCCGGGCTGGCGGCGTCGATCCATGGGCTGCGCAAGCATGCCTTGGCCACCCGCCCGCCCCTCGACGTTTTCCCCAGCCAGCGCCGCCCCCTGGAAAGTTTCCTTCGTGTGCTGCTGCGCAGCGAATGCGCTCAGGCTCTGGAGGGCTTGCCGATACCTGCGACAACGGCCGACTCGCTGCGCCAGTCAGCAACCCTTGCAGCACATCTGTTGCCGTTCGACGAACCGCAACGGCCTGGCGCCCATCGGTTATTGCTCGATGCCTGGACCGGCGATCTGCGCTCACCGACAACGCATCTGGAACTGCCGGGCTTGGCGGGCGAAATCGACAGCGCCGATGCCCTGCCGCGCAGTGCCCGCCTCCCGCGCCGGCCCAATGTGCGCGAGGCCAGCGCAGACGAAGACGAAGACGAAGATCGGCAACCCGGTCTGTGGATGGTGCAACCGGCCCAACCGCTGGAACATGCTGAAGACCCCATGGGCATGCAGCGCCCTGCAGACCGGGACGCGGAAATTCCCGCGGCTGATTTTGCCGACTCTCTATCGGAGTTGAACCAAGCCCGACTGGTGGTCACGCCAGGCCAGCCAAAGGAAGTGCTGCTCTGCGACGACCCACCACAAAATCGCGTTCGACGTGGTGGGCAGAACCCGGCAAACGGCCCGATCAACTACCCCGAATGGGATTACCGCAGCCAGGCCTACCGCGATCCAGGCGCCACCCTGCAACTGTGTGCCGCCCAGCAGGGACCGCAGCAATGGGTCGAGCAAACCCTGAAAACTCACCGCTCGATGCTTGATGCCATCCGCCAGCAATTCGAAAGGTTGCGCGCCCGCCGCGTCAGGCTGTGCAAACAATTGGAGGGCGACGATATCGATCTGGAAGCCTATATCGACGGCTGCGCCGAAGCCCGTGCCGGCCTGAGCATGCCCCAGGCGTTGTATCAAACCCAGCGCCGGACCCGGCGCGACATGGCGATCATGTTGCTGATCGACATCAGTGGCTCCACCGACGGCTGGATCTCCCACAATCGGCGAATCATCGACGTCGAACGCGAAGCATTGCTGCTGGTCTGTCTGGCGCTGGAGAGCATGGGCGAACCTTATAGCGTGCTGGCGTTTTCCGGCGAAGGGCCGCAGAGGGTCACGATACGGACGCTCAAGGCATTTGATGAGTGTTACAGCAACGAAATCGGTCGGCGCATTGCCGCACTCGAACCGGAACGCTACACCCGGGCGGGTGCCGCCATCCGTCACGCCAGCACGTTGTTGATGCAGGAAGCCGCCAGCCACCGCCTGCTATTGCTGATCTCCGACGGCAAACCTAATGATCTTGATCAGTATGAAGGTCGCTATGGTGTGGAAGACATGCGCCAGGCCGTGACCGAAGCCAAACTGCAAGGCATCTATCCCTTCTGTTTGACCATCGACTGCCAGGCGGCGAACTACCTGCCAGCAGTCTTCGGCGCACGGCAATATGCCTTGCTGCCCAGACCGGAGCTGTTGCCCGGTGTGCTACTGGAGTGGATCAAGCGGCTGGTATCGGCCTGATACCAGGGGCGAGTGTCATCCGCCAGGCAAAAAAAACCGCAGGCGATGGAGTATCCATCGCCTGCGGCTGGGTCATGCTTGACGCGTGTTACTTGTTGCCGCTAGCGGTTTTGGTTGATTCTGTAGCGGCTTTGCCGGCTGCAGCGGTCGCTTCGGTAGCTGTTTTGGTCGCTGCGTCGAAGTTGCTCTGGGCTACGTCAGCAGCCTGTTTTACAGCTTTCTGGGCGCTTTCAAAGGCAGTACCGGCATTGGCCAGCGACGACTTGAATGCAGCCACAACTGGCTCGGAACCGGCTGGAGCATTTTTGCTGATCGCTTCAACGAACTCTTCAACCTGCTTGGTACCCGCAGCGACCTGAGTTTCGGTCAGTTTGCTGATTTCCGACTGGGTGCCGACGATCAGCGCTTGTACCTGGCGGTTGAATTCGGCCAGACGTTCGGCTTGCACATTAGGCTGGGTGAAAGAAGCCTGCAGCTCTGCGAAACCTTGTGCATCCTTTACTGCCAGCAGTTTGCGGACACCGTCGAAGTTTTCTTCAGTGGCGGTGCGCAATGCCTGGAATTGCAGCTGGCTGAGCTGTTCAACGCTGGCGAAAACTTTGCCGCTGATTTGCTGCAGCAGGTCGAGGTTGGCTTTCTGAGCGCTTTGCAGTTTTTCCGAATTAAAAAAAGTCATGCTGAAACTCCTGATTCTGGAAGGCCGACGTGGGCCTGAAGGCGCGATAGCGATCCTGCCGGTCATCGCGTTAGCCTTGATATTGCAGTGCACAAAAGCATTTGGCAATCTTTTTTTTGTGCACTGCAAAATAATCTTTGCTCCTCCCCCCTCTATTAGCTATAAACTCCAACACATCGAACGGCCAGCCGTGCCTCCTTGAAAAAGAGCGCAGGTGGGTCGCTTCCCATGTACGGCGTCAGGAGAACACTATGGGCCAGCAAGATATTGTTGCATCGCAAGATGAAGGGCTTTCCTCACAGCTCGGACTGTTTCAACACCTGAGCCATCTGCAGCGCCTCAATACCCAGAACGTCCTTGAAGCCGTGCAGCAGCGCCAGGCAAAAACCTTCGCGCCTTTAAGCCAGGGTCAACTCAGACAGCCCACGCCTGCGGACTGGCAGGAATACTTCATCGACCTCAGCCAACGCAGCTTGCTGTTCTTCGACACCTTGCGTCAGCGCGGCGACAATACCCTGGCCCACGAACGCGCCGGGTACCCGTTGCTGCTCAAGTTCAATCATGAAACGTTGATCGCCGGCACCGACCTGCCGCGCCCGGTCAATTACTCGCTGTTGCGAATCCTTCCCGGGCCTGATCAAAAGATCGGCCACAACGGCCCGCCAGTGATCATCATTGATCCACGGGGCGGCCACGGCTCGGGTATCGGCGGCTTCAAGCAGGATTCGGTCATCGGCGAAAGCCTCAGAGCCGGCCATCCGACCTATTTCATCTCGTTCAGTCATGCACCTGTACCCGGACAAACCCTGGCGGATATCAGCGAAGCCCAGGCCCGGTTCATCGAACTGGTCAGCACCCTGCATCCCGACAGCGGCAAGCCTGTGATCATCGGCAACTGCCAGGCCGGTTGGGCGCTGATGGGGTTGGCGGCAACTCGCCCGGAACTGCCGGGCCTGATCATCGTCAATGGCGCGCCTTTATCCTACTGGGCCGGGGTCAATGGACGCAATCCGATGCGTTATACCGGCGGCCTGTTGGGTGGCGGCTGGATGACTCGCCTGGGCAGCGACCTGGGCAATGACCGTTTCGACGGTACCTGGCTGGTCAGCAACTTCGAGAGCCTGGACCCGGCCAACACCTATTGGGGCAAGTACTACCAGCTGTTCACCCAGGTCGACAGCGAGGCCGCGCGCTTCCTTGACTTCGAACGCTGGTGGGGCAGCCCGACCCTGCTCAACGGCGAAGAAATCGAGATGATCGTCGACGACCTGTTCATCGGCAACCAGCTGTCCGGCGGCCTGGGTCGCAAGAGCAGCGGGCTCGACCTGAAACGGATTCAAGTACCGGTGGTGGTGTTCTGCTCCTACGGGGACAACATCACCCCTCCGCAACAGGCGCTGAACTGGATCACTGATGTCTATCCAAGCGATCTCGCGTTGCACGACGCCGGGCGCACTATCGTCTATCTGCGGCACGCCAGCATCGGCCATCTGGGGATCTTCGTTTCCGGCAAGGTTGCCCGGCGCGAACACCGTGAATTGCTCGGTGCGGTCGAGGCGATCAATGCCTTGCCGTCCGGGCTGTATGAACTGCTGATCGACGATCTGCCTGCCCCGTCAGGTGCCGCAGCAGACGCGAAATATCGCGTGCGTTTCGAAGCGAGAAAAATTGCTGATATCCATGCTGACAGCGCGCCAGCGCGAGATGACGATCGCGAATTCGCGCTGGTAGAGCGCGCCTCGCAAATCAACAGCACACTTTACGACACTTTTGTTCGTCCATGGCTGCGCCAGCTGATCAACGAGCCGGCTGCCGAAGTGCTGCGCAGGGCCCATCCCTTCCATCAGCAACAGGTGCTGTGGAGCAGCATGAATCCGGCACTTTGGTGGCTGGCAGACAGCGCCGACAAGGTGCGCAGTGAACGTCGCCCCGCAAGCAAGACCAACCCGTTACTGGCTTGGCAGACACTGTTCTCCAACCAGATACAGGACACCCTGAACGCTTATCGCGATGTGCGTGACGCTACTCAGGAGCTGTGTTTCTACGGCATTTATGGCGCATTGAGCAAACTTGGCGGCAACCCGCCCGCCCGAAATGTCCAGGAACATGCAGACCTGCAAGACAAGGCCTTGATCGAACGCCTGCAAACGGCGCTGCCCGAAGGTGGTCCATTACAAGCCTTGGTGCGGATTCTGTTTTTGCTCGCCCGCAACAGCGATAAGGTGGGCAAGGAAAGTATCGAGAAACTGATCCAGCAGGTGCATGTGCTGGTCCAGGATTACAGCGCCGAGCCAGCCGCCCTTCGCGAAGCCATACGCCTGCAGAACCTGCTGGTGTTTGCCCACCCGCAAGAAAGCTTGCGCACCCTGCCCCTGCTGCTTCCAGACGCAGAGTCGCGCCAGCAGGTGCTCGCAGCTGTCGGGCTGTTAATGCCTGATCTACTGACTACCGGCGCTGAAGGCGAATGCTGGCACGAACTGCATGCGCTGCTCGAAGTGCCTCTGCCGGGCTTCAGCCTGAACCAACCGCCCAGTGAAGCCGATGTCCCACAGGCACCCGCAACGACACCGAAACAGGCATCGCTAAAGCCAGCGCCGATTGTGGCGGCGCCGCCAGCAGAGGTCATTGCGCCAAAGGTCGAACAAACAGCACCTGTTGCACCTACCGTAGCGCCTGTCAAAGCCAAAACCAGTAAACCGAAGACTCAGCAAGCCAAGGCCAGCACCACACCAGCCGTCAAAACACCGGCCAAGACATCGCCGGTCGCCGTAACGCCACCAGCAGTAGCGGAGCCTGCCCCGGCCAAAAACCCTCCGGCCGCGACATCGCCGGTCGCTGTAACGCCACCAGCAGTAGCCGCGCCTGCCCCGGCTAAAAACCCTCCGGCCACGACATCACCGGTCGCTGTAACGCCACCAGCAGTAGCCGCGCCTGCCCCGGCTAAAAACCCTCCGGCCGCGACATCGCCGGTCGCTGTAACACCACCAGCAGTAGCCGCGCCTGCCCCGGCCAAAAACCCTCCGGCCGCGACATCGCCGGTCGCTGCAACGCCACCAGCAGTAGCCGCGCCTGCCCCGGCTAAAAACCCTCCGGCCGCGACATCACCGGTCGCTGCAACGCCACCAGCAGTAGCCGCGCCTGCCCCGGCCAAAAACTCTCCGGCCGCGACATCACCGGTCGCTGCAACGCCAGCACCAGTAGCGGTGCCTGCCCCGGCCACCCCGGTTACAACGCCAACACCCGGCAAAGGCAAAGGTAAAAAAGCCGCCAAAAGGACCAAGTCATAATGATCCCCCGCGCCGGTGCTGGGTCAGACCGGCACTGCTTGCCTCATCCCAAACGCCGACTCGTCGGCTCGATACTGACCAGGGGTCATGCCGAACCAGCGGGTGCAGGCCTTGTGGAAACTGCTGTGATCATGGAAGCCGAGCAGGTAAGTCACATGCTTCATATTGAAATGGGAATGCCGCAGGTAGAAGTCGGCCAACTGCCGACGCACATCGTTCAGGACATCCTTGAATTGCGTGCCATCCTTCTCGAGTGCCCGTTGCAGCGTTCGTTTGCTGATGCTCAGCGCAGCCGCAATCGATTCCATATCACACTGGCCCCCCTGCCCCTGACTCAGGCGCTCGGTGATCAGCGCACGAATCCTGCACACGAAGGTGAAGCCGTACAACAGCTCAAGCTGAGCTTCGGCAAAACTGTCATGGAGCATGGCCAACTTCTCGTTGGCCATGCCCAACGGACGCAGAAGCTCCTGGCCATCGAACAGGATGCTGTCATAGGCCGCCCCGAAACGCACCTCGCAGCCAAACAGCCGCTGATGCTCGGTGATGTCTTCCGGTTCGGGATAGGCGAACTCTACACTCAGCGGTTGCGGCGATTTGCCTCCGGTCAGCCACCGACAGTAACCCAGCAGCGAAGCAAGGCTGGCATCGGTGTACTGCCGCGGCTTGATCGAACCGCGTTGCTGATGATCAAGCGCGGCCAGGCGGAAATGTTGCTGCTCCTGGACAAAAAACAGGCTGAACCCCGTGCCGATCAACGGGCTGAAACGAACCAGGCGTTCGAGGGCCTTTTTCAGGTTCAAGCTGGACATCATGGTGTAGCCGACGATCTGGAAAATACCCGGATGGAAGTTCTCGTAGGCCTTCAAACCAATGTTCGGATCGCCGGAGGCCTGAGCCGCCAGATCCCATAGATGATAGATAGCGCTTCGCTCGCAGAACGATCCCGGTGTGTCCGCAAGGTTTATATCAACTCCAGCCCCCTGGCACAGACTGGCGACATCCAGTCCCTGGCCCGAAAGCGTATTCGCCAGCACGCTGGCATAGCCCGAACTCATTCTATACATAGTGTCCTCAATGACCTGTGGAACCGAACATCCTGTCCGGAGCCATTATTGACCTGTGTGCAGTGAATATAAACCATGTGGAACTTTTGTGAACTATTCGTTCGGCGTCATGTCTTGCGGCGCAGTATCGGTACGGAGTGTTTCATTTTTTTGTCAGCAGCTCATGGCACCGTTGGACACCAATCAGTCACCTACAAACACTTCCTCCCTTCCCGCCAATACCGAACAATCCCACACATCCCGCAACGCAAATAAAAGGAACGAGTATGAAGTCGGTTGGTCGTATTGCATTGGTAACGGGTGGTATGGGTGGCATTGGCACAGCAATCAGCCAACGTCTGTTCAAGGAAGGCTTCAAAGTAATTGTCGGCTGCAGTGCAAATTCGAGTCGCAAAGATGCCTGGATGGCAACTCAACTGGCAGCTGGCTATCAATTCGAATGCGTCGAAACCGACATCACCGACTGGGAATCGACCCGCAAGGCCTTTGAGCTGGTACGGGAACATCACGGGGCGATCGACGTACTGGTCAACAATGCTGGCATCACGCGTGACGCGTCCTTCCGCAAGCTCACCCCGGAAGACTGGAACACGGTGATCGGGACCAACCTGAACAGCTTGTTCAACACCTCCAAGCAAGTCATTGAAGGCATGCTGTCCAAGGGCTGGGGGCGGATCATCAACATCTCGTCGATCAACGGCCAGCGTGGCCAGTTCGGTCAGACCAACTACTCGGCAGCCAAGGCCGGCATCCATGGTTTCACCATGGCACTGGCACGGGAAGTTTCCGGCAAGGGCGTAACCGTCAACACCGTCTCCCCGGGCTACATCCAGACCGACATGACTGCGGCAATCCGCAAAGACATTCTGGACGGCATGATTGCCGGCATTCCGGTCGGCCGTCTTGGTCAGCCTGAAGAAATCGCTTCGATCGTGGCCTGGCTGGCCAGCGATGAATCCGCGTACAGCACCGGTGCCGACTTCTCGGTAAACGGCGGCATGAACATGCAGTAACCCCACCAGGGCATGGATGCCCTGGATCCTGTTCGACGAATCTTGTCTTTTCAATGAGTCAATGAGGTCACGCATGAACGAAGTCGTAATCCTTGCCGCTACTCGTACCGCCATCGGCAGTTTTCAAGGCGCATTGGCCGCGATTCCCGCGACCGAACTGGGTGCTGCAGTGATTCGCCGTCTGCTGGAGCAGACGGGTATCGACGCTGCGCAAATCGATGAAGTCATCCTCGGCCAGGTACTGACTGCCGGCGCCGGGCAAAATCCGGCACGCCAGACCGCGATCAAGGCCGGTTTGCCACATACCACCCCTGCCCTGACCCTGAACAAGGTCTGCGGCTCCGGTCTCAAGGCGGTCCAGCTCGCAGTCCAGGCAATACGTTGCGGCGACGCCGAGTTGATCATCGCTGGCGGCCAGGAAAACATGAGCCTGTCCCCCTATGTTCTGCCCAAGGCCCGCACCGGTCTGCGCATGGGCCATGCGCAACTGCAGGACACCATGATCCAGGATGGCCTGTGGGATGCCTTCAACGATTACCACATGGGCATCACTGCCGAGAACCTGGCGCAGAAGTACGAGATCACTCGTGAAGCACAGGATGCCTTCTCTGCCGCCTCGCAACAGAAAGCTGCCGCCGCCATCGAGGGCGGGCGTTTCCAGAGCGAGATCACCCCGATCCTGATTCCTCAGCGCAAAGGCGAACCGCTGGTCTTCGACACCGACGAACAGCCGCGTGTCGACAGCACCGCAGATGCCTTGGCGAAACTCAAGCCGGCATTCAAGAAAGACGGCAGCGTCACCGCCGGCAACTCTTCGACGCTCAACGATGGTGCTGCCGTGCTGCTGCTGGCCAGCGCCGCTAAAGCACAAGAGCTGGGCCTTCCGGTACTGGCACGCATCAAAGCCTATGCCAGCGCCGGTGTTGACCCGTCGATCATGGGCATCGGCCCGGTCCCGGCTACCCGTCTGACCTTGCAAAAGGCCGGCTGGAGCATCGACGACCTGGACCTGATCGAAGCCAATGAAGCCTTCGCCGCCCAATCGCTGGCAGTTGGCAAAGAGTTGGGTTGGGACACCGACAAAGTCAACGTCAACGGCGGCGCAATCGCCCTGGGCCATCCGATCGGCGCGTCAGGGGCACGGATCCTCGTGTCGCTGGTACACGAACTGATCCGCCGCGACGGCAAGAAGGGTCTGGCGACCTTGTGCATTGGTGGCGGTCAAGGCGTCGGCCTGGCTATTGAGCGCTAGTCGACACCCCATCATCAGCCAACTGCGCGGGGCGTGGGATCCTCGCTCCGCGCAGCAGGCTGGCGTCAACAGCACTGCCCTCCTTACCTACTGTCGCTGTGCCGAACTGCTGCACAGCGCGGCTTTTTTTCTGCCTGGCTCATCTGCGTGGGCACGGAGCTCTATGGACAACAACGCGCAAACCTTCAACACCTATTGGTCGGGCCAGGTTCCCTTCGTTGCCTCTTTTGCGGTGCAACAATTGCGTCTGTGGGTCAGCACCAATCCCTGGTTTTCCGGGCACGATCACAACGCCTGGTTCGACTTGCCGGGTGAAACCCTGGAAACCCTCCAGACCGACTACCAGTTTCAATGGGGCCAACTCGGCCAGCAGCTGCTGACGGGCAAACCCTTCAGCTTCGATGATCGACGTTTTGCCAGCGGCAACTGGAGCGAACCATTTTTTGGCTCCCTCGCCGCCTTTTACCTGCTCAACTCCAGCTTTATGTTGAAACTGCTCGAAAAACTGCTGATCAATGATCAGAAGCCGCGCCAGCGCCTGCGCTATCTGGTCGAGCAAGCCATCGCTGCCAGTGCACCGAGCAATTACCTGACCAGCAATCCTGATGCGCTCCAGCGAATAGTTGAAACCCAGGGTACCAGCCTGCTCACCGGTCTGTTGCACATGGCCAGCGACATGAAAGAAGGCAAGATGCGCCAGTGCGATAGCGGCGCCTTCAAGGTTGGCGTCGATCTGGCCAACACCCCCGGCGAAGTGGTGTTCGAGAATGAGCTGTTCCAGCTGATTCAGTACTACCCGCAAAGCGAAACCCAGTACCTGCGCCCGGTGTTCGTGGTACCGCCGTCGATCAACAAGTACTACATTCTTGACCTGCGCCCGGACAACTCGATGGTCCGCCATCTGCTGGAACAGGGACATCCGGTGTTCATGATGTCATGGCGCAACTTTGACGAAGAGACCGCCGGCACTACCTGGGAAGACCTGATTCAGAACGGGATAATCAAGGCCCTGCAAGTGACTCGGGAAATCAGTGGTGAACCGCGCCCCAATTGCGTGGGTTTCTGCATTGGTGGCACGCTGTTGAGCACTGCACTGGCAGTACTGGCGGCACGCGGCGACAAAGAGATCGCCAGCGTGAGCCTGTTGACCACCTTCCTCGACTACCTCGATACCGGCCCGATCGATATCTTCGTCGACGAGAAAATGGTCGCCTACCGTGAGCGCACCATCGGCGGCAAGAACGGCCCCATCGGCCTGTTCAAGGGCGAGGACATGGGCAACACCTTCTCCCTGCTGCGCCCCAACGATCTGTGGTGGAACTACAACGTCGACAAATACCTCAAGGGGCAAAAACCAATGCCGCTTGACCTGCTGTTCTGGAACAACGACAGCACCAACCTTCCAGGTCCGATGTACTGCTGGTACCTGCGCCACACCTACCTGCAGAACGACTTGAAATCAGGCGAGCTGGAGTGCGCTGGAGTCAAGGTGGATCTGAGTGCGATTGACGCGCCCGCCTACTTCCTCGCCACCCATGACGATCACATCGTTCCGTGGAGAAGCGCTTTTGCCGGGACCAACCTGCTTTCCGGGAACAAGCGTTTCGTGCTGGGTGCTTCCGGTCATATCGCCGGGGTGATCAATCCACCTGCCAAAGAGAAACGTCATTACTGGACCAACAATCGGGCCACGAAAAACCCCGACACCTGGTTCAAGAATGCCGAACAGCATCCTGGTAGCTGGTGGAATGACTGGTTCGCCTGGCTGGCTGGGCACGCCGGCGAGCGTCAGCCCGCGGTGAAGCAGGTCGGCAATGACAATTACCCGCCTCTGGAACCGGCCCCAGGCCGTTATGTAATGAATCAGGCCTAGGTTTTGCTGAACCGTGCCCGATAATCACTTGGGGTGACACCCGGCCTTGCCGACTTCGTCGGCAAGGCTGTCTCAAGATTATTCCCCTCAACACCTCCTGTTTCGCTGCAAGTCCCCACCTCCTGCTCGCCTATCCCTGGAAACTATCGCGTCATAGCGTGGAGTGGCACGCCCGTGAATCTGCCATTGCGCAAAGCCTGCCCGGACGCCGGACAATCGATCCGCTAGACCAGCGACAGCGTGCGCTGATCGGCATGACCGGCGAAATACTGGTCCAGAGCGGTACGGAAAATATTACCGTCAGCCGCCACTAGATCGAACAAGGTCATGCTGGAATGGAACTTCATATGATCCGGCGTTCCGAATATCGACTGGATCGAAGCCCCCTGCAATTGCGTCACCAGCCGAGTGCAACTCTCCAGGCGTGGCCCCAGCAGCGAATGTTGCAAATACGCGGCGGCCTCATCCAAAGAAGCAATGGCGAAATACTTGGACATGTCGCTGTGCCCCAGCCCGGCGTACTGCGGAAAGACAAACCACATCCAGTGACTGCGCTTGTGACCGTTGCGCAGCTCCTCCTGTACTCGGGCAAAAACCGGGTTCTGCGCTTGCACGAAACGCTGTAGAGAAAATGGGTCAACGCTGTCGGTGCTTCTCATTTCGGCACACCTCAGGCTGTGGGTGGATTCAGACCATCGCCAATGGATGCTTGCGTTTGGGTACGCAGAACACTCGGTCGATCGCCTGCAAGTCTTCCGCGTCGAGCGTCAATCCGGCCGCCGCGGCATTGCGCCGGACATGCTCGAGCTTGACGGCTTTGGGGATGGCAATCACTCCTTGCTGGCGCAGCACCCAGGCCAGCGCCACCTGGGCCGTGGTCACACCATGGAGATTGGCGATGTGTTGGAGCGTTGGGCTGTTCAGCAGTTCTCCACCTTGGGCAATCGGGCAGTACGCCATCAGCGGCAGGTTGTGCTGCTGCCACCAGGGCAGCAGGTCGAATTCAATGCCGCGCTGTTCGATGTTGTAGAGCACCTGATTGGTCGCGCAGGCCGGCGAGGCCAGTTCCTGCAGGTCCGCCACGTCGAAATTGGAGACGCCCCAACGCCTGATCTTGCCTGATTCGCGCAAGCGCTCGAAGGCCTCGACCGTTTCCTCAAGGGGATACTGGCCGCGCCAATGCAGCAGGTACAGATCGAGATGATCAGTACCCAGGCGTTTCAGACTGGCCTCGCATGCGAGAGGGACGCCTTTGCGACTGGCATGGTGCGGGTAGACTTTACTGACCAGAAACACCCGATCCCGCTGGCCACGAATCGCTTCGCCGACCACTTCCTCCGCACCGCCCTCGGCATACATTTCCGCCGTATCGATCAGGTTCATGCCTAGATCGATGCCCAATTGTAACGCTGCCACTTCGTGGGCGCGTTGCTGCGAATCTTCACCCATGCGCCAGGTTCCCTGGCCGATGACAGGGACCGATACTCCGGCCAGATCGAGCATTCGCATGACTATCTCCTGCAGGCATTCGCTGACTATTCATGTGGCAGTGATTAAGCCAAGAGGTTCAATTCCAGGTATGACTACGCACCATTCAGGAGCAGATTAACCATCAGCTGCTAGTGTTAAGCCTACGCGCAAGGCCTCCTGACCAGTCTTGCTTGCGCCTCCTCTCTAATGGCCACAGGTGGAACACCATGCGATATACCCTGTTCGAGAATCAGAGAAACGAGATCATTCTGCTCGCGCGCATTCTGTTGATGATTCTGTTCATCATGTCCGGCTGGAGCAAGATGACCCACTTCGACGGTACGGTTGGCTACATGACTTCACTCGGCGCGCCCTTGCCCATGGTCGCTGCAGCCATTGCAGTGATCATGGAGTTCTTTGCCGCGATCCTGATCGTCCTCGGCTTCTACACCCGCCCGCTGGCCTTTCTCTTTGCCCTGTTCGTACTCGGTACCGCGGTGATCGGGCATCACTTCTGGACCATGGCCGAGCCCGAACGGGCGGCCAACACTATTCAGTACTTCAAGAACCTGAGCATCATGGGCGGCATGCTGTTGCTGGCCGTTACCGGTGCGGGCAGGTATTCGATTGATGGCCGATAGCGCTTGTCACTCGAAACAGTCCCGCATCGGCGGCATTCGCTGAGCCGCCGATGCGGGGCTTGATGCTGAAGAAGATCACCCTAGGGTTGTTCCTCTTTCCATAGAGAAACCGAGCCTGCCTCGCCGCTCATTGGAAGCCGAATCCTGCACGAAAACGTTACTGAGGTCCGTGGGGTAGCCAAAGATATAGCCGGCTGTATGTATCTCATTGTGTACAGCTGCCATCGCGACACATCCGCTCCACTTTAACTCCCTCGACAGACACATGCCGGATACACCGGCAGGGTCAACTACGCCTATCGGTTGGTACAGCCGGCCGCAACGCGCCCCGCACTTCCCCGTCACTGATTCAACGGAGTTCAAGCACATGCACACCAACCTCTCATCTGCCTTGAAGGGACTACACTTTAACCTTGATCGAGTTGGCAGCTGGATCGCACCACTCAGCCTGCGGGTCTTTCTGGCTTGGGAATTTTTCGAGTCGGGATTGGAAAAGTGGAACGGTGAAAACTGGTTCGCTGACATCCAGAGCGCTTTTCCCTTTCCCTTCAACCATGTTCCGGCTGCGGTGAACTGGGAGCTGTCGCTGTGGGCAGAGCTGATCTGCGCTATCGCCCTGCTGGTGGGTCTGGGAACACGCTTTTCGGCACTGGTCCTGATGGTGGTCACGGTGGTCGCGACCGCCGCCGTTCACTGGCCAGCCGATTGGTCGACCTTGAGCGAGCTGGCCCAGGGTTATTCCATCAGCAACAAAGGTCACGGCAACTTCAAACTGCCCTTGATCTATCTCGCAGCACTGCTGCCGCTACTGTTCTCGGGCGCCGGCAAGCTGAGCCTGGATGCGCTGCTGGAACGTTGCAGCTGGAGTCGGCAAACACGCTGAAGCGGCTGCATTTCGATAATGCCCCATTGATTCTGGAGCATACGCTATGAGCCTCATACTCTACGGATTTGATGGCAGCACTTATGTGCGTGTGGTGAAAATGCTGCTCGAAGAAAAAGGCGCCGAGTACCAACAGGTGCAGGTGAACGTGCTCAAGGGCGAGCCACACCAGCCCGAGCATCTGCTCCGCCACCCGTTCGGCAAAGTGCCGGTGATAGAACATGACGGTTTTCGCGTCATCGAAACCGGCGCCATTACCGAATATCTGAACGAGGTCCTGCCGGGGCCCTCACTGTTGCCCGACAATGCCAAGGATCGCGCCCGGGCCCGCATGGCCATGGGGATTTACGACTCCTACGGTTATGGCTCGCTGGTTGCGGTCTTTGGCTATCACCTGTTTCCCGATTTCATCGGCGGCCAGAACGACAACGCCCGACAGGAAGGAATCAATAACTCGCGCCTGGTACTGCAAGAGCTGATGAAACTCAAGGGCAGCGATCCTTTCATCGCTGGACAGACTCAGTCCCTCGCCGACTTCTATCTGGCGTCGGCCTGCGCCTACCTGTCGTTCACCCCCGATGCGGCAGAGGTGTTCAACGTGGACGGATTCAGCGCCTGGTGGGAACGGGTACAGGCATTGCCCTGCTTCAAGGCTACGGCGCCGTAACCCGTTGCGGGTGTACACGGTCGGCGTAGGAGCTGCCGATAGGCTGCGATCTTTTCTGCCGACACCACCATCATGAAGATCAAAAGATCGCAGCCTGCGGTAGCTCGAGGAGGACATCACAGGCCTTCATCAGTAAGAGAATTTTACTTCTCGATACAACGATACAAACGTATCTTTGAAACGGGGGGTTACAAGGCTGTCTGAACCTGCTGGCCCAATGACTTCAATCTGTCTTTTGCCAGATCGATGTCACGCTTTCCCGTCTTTTGAGTGGTCTACTTGAACGCGTGCAAAAGGGAAGAGGTCGTATCGTATGCGCTGCGCAAACTGCGGACTCGAGAATCCCTCCGGGGCCAGCTTCTGTGAAGCGTGCGGCGCCAGGCTGTCTTGCAGCTGTCCGCGCTGTGGCCACGAGGCGGGCCTTTCCGCCAAATTCTGTAGTGAATGCGGCGCACCGCTAACCGATGCGCCTGCCGCGCCATCACCGCGCCCCCTGCCTGTTTCAGAGCCTTCTCCAGCGCCCATTCATTACACGCCCCACTACCTTGCCGAGCGCATCCGCGCCGAACAGGCGGCCATGGAAGCCCGGGGCGAGACTGCCGGCGAACGCAAGACCATCACGGCGCTGTTTGCCGACATGGCCGGCTCCATGGCGCTGATCCACGACCTCGATCCGGAAGAGGCCCAGCGCCTGATCGAGCCCGTCATCGCGCTGATGATGGAAGCCGTCCACTACTACGAAGGCTACGTGGCCAAGACGCTGGGCGATGGCATCCTCGCGTTATTCGGCGCCCCCATCGCCCATGAAGACCACCCGCAGCGGGCGCTGTATGCGGCACTGCGCATGCAGGAGGCGATACACCGACATGGCGACCGTATTCGTCTGGAGAAAGGCATTCCGCTGCAAATCCGCGTCGGCATCCACACCGGAGAGGTCGTCGTGCGTTCGATCCGCACGGACAATTTGCACACCGATTACGATCCGGTCGGGCACACGATCCACATTGCGTCCCGGATGGAGGGAATCGCCGCGCCATCGTCGATCCTGGTGAGCGAGTCCACCCACAAGCTGGCGGAGGGCTATTTCGAGTTCAGGACTCTGGGGGCCACCCAGGTCAAAGGCATTCCCGATCCGCTTGTCGTGTATGAGGTGCAGGGTGTCGGCGCGCTGCGCACGCGCCTGCAACTGGCGGCACATCGCGGGCTGGCCAGGTTCGTCGGCCGCCAGGTCGAGCTGGACCACCTGCATCAGGCGCTCGATCAGGCCAAAGCGGGCCACGGGCAGGTTGTCGCAGTGGCAGGCGAGGCCGGGGTCGGGAAGTCGCGGCTGTTCCATGAGTTCAAGGAACGCTCGCGGAGCGGCTGTCTGGTGCTGGAGACGTACTCGGTGTCGCACGGCAAGGCCTTTGCCTATTTTCCGCTCATCGAGCTTCTGAAAAGCTATTTTCAGATCACTGCCCTGGACGACGAGCGGCGGTGCCGGGAAAAGGTCATGGGCAAGACCCTGACGCTTGAGCGCAGCTTCGAGGAGCTCGTGCCCTACCTGCTCTATCTGCTGGGTATTGGCGAACGCAGTTCGGCGCTCGCGGAAATGGATCCTCAGATCCGGCGCGATCGCATCTTCGACGCGATTACGCAACTTCTGGTGCGCGAGAGTCGCGATCAGCCGATCGAACTGCTGTTCGAGGACCTGCAATGGCTGGACCGCGAGACCGAAGCATTCCTCGCGTGCCTCATCGACCGCGTGGCGAGTGCTCCGATCCTGCTCCTCGTGAACTACCGGCCCGAGTATCAGCCTGTGTGGACGCACGCGGGCCATTGCAGCCAGCTGCGGCTCGAACCGCTGGGCCCGGCCGAAGCCCAGGGACTGCTCGCGGCCCTGCTTGGGGACGATCCCACCCTCGTCCCCCTCAAACAGCTCATCCTGGAGAAGACGGAGGGCAACCCTTTCTTCATGGAGGAAGTGGTCCAAACGCTGGTCGAGGAGAAATCGCTGCTCGGCGAACCCGGCCGTTACCGGATCGAGCAGACTCCGGCTGCGCTGCATATTCCCACCACCGTGCAGGGTGTGCTCGCCGCCCGTATCGACCGGCTCCCCGTTGCGCAGAAGGAATTGCTGCAGACGCTCGCCGTCATCGGCAAGGAGTTTGCGTTCAGTCTGATCCAACGCATCTATGATGGACGGGGCGCTCGGATGGACGACGATTTGCGCGATCTGCTGGCCCGACTGGAGGCCGCGGAGTTCATTTACCAGCGGCCCGCATTTCCGGAGGTGGAGTATTCGTTCAAGCATGCGCTGACCCAGGAGGTCGCGGGCCACTCGCTACTCACGGAGCGGCGTAGCGCACTGCATGAACGCACAGCGCAGGCCATCGAGGCACTGTTCCCCACCCGCATCGCGGATTACTGCAGCGAACTGGCGCACCACTACAGGCTGAGCGGCAATGTCCCGAAGGCCGTGGAATACCTGCACCGTACCGGGCAACAGGCCCTCCAGCATTGCGCCCATCTCGATGCGGTGCGGCACCTCGGCGCGGCGCTGGAATTGCTCGAGCATTTGCCCGACACGCCCGCGCGTGCTCATCAGGAACTGACGTTGCTGCTCTGCCTGGGGCCGGCCTTGATGGCCGTGCGAGGCTATGGTGTGCCCGAGGTGGCGGCCACCTACACCCGTGCTCTGGCGCTATGCGAGCAAGTAGGCGACGACTCGCTTTTCCCTGCGCTGATGGGGCTGCGGATGTACTACCAGTTGCGTGCGCAATACTCAACTGCATGCGAACTGGGTGAACGATTGCTCAGTGTTGCGCAAACTGCGCAGAATCCGGACTTGCTCGTGGGAGCCCATGCGGCACTCGGGGCGACATTGCTTTTACAGGGGGATCTGCGCAATGCCCTTGAACACCAGGAGCGGGTGCGTGTCCTCTACAACCCGGACCGTCATCGCACACATGCCATTACGTACGGCATAGACCCGGGCTACGCCCTGACACATTCGGCCTGGTGCCTTTGGTTCTTGGGTTTGCCCGATCAGGCAAGCACGCGCAGCCGGGATGCCCTTGCTCTGGCCAATAAGATTTGCGACCCGTTCAGCCTGGCCTTCACCCTGTCTGCTACGTCGATACTGGGACAGTTTCGGCACGACGTACAACTTGCCGAAGAGTGTGCTGATGCCGCCATCAAGCTTTCACTCGAACGAGGGTTTCCGTTTTATTTGGCGTGGGGGACTATTCTCCAGGGTTGGGCTCGCGCCGAGCAGGGAAACCTGGACGAGGGAATCGCTCAGATAACCAAAGGTATCGCCACTTACCAAGCAGCCGGAGCAGAGCTTGCATGCTCTTATTTTCTTTCCCTGCTGGCCGCAGCTCACGGGCGCGCCGGGCAACCGCAGGCAGGATTGGATGCCGTGACCGACGCTCTGGCTATGGTGAACAGAACAGGCGAGCACTTTTACGAAGCAGAACTGTACCGGCTCAAGGGAGCTCTTACCCTCCAATGTCCGGGCGAAGACAGACAGGATTCTTCCGTGCAGCAGGAAGCGCAAGTATGTTTTCAAAAGGCGATCTCGGTCGCTCGACAACAAGGGGCAAAGTCTCTCGAGCTACGAGCCACAGTGAGCCTTGCTCAGCTATGGGAAACACGAGACAAGGAGGCGGCCAGGCAAATGCTGGCCGACATCTATAGCTTCTTCACCGAAGGCTTCGACAGCGTTGATTTGCTACAAGCCAAGGCGCTGCTCGATGCATGGGCACCAAGCGGGGGGTGAACGATCGATGACGCATGGCGCGCAATGGAGCATCGGCGTGTCGTCGGTCAGCGCGTGACGGGGCGAAGCGCCGCAACAAGTTCCCGATTCGGCTCAGCACCGGTGAGGAGACCAAGAATGACCACGAAGAACGGAAAGCCTCGGGGCAGTGATGAGCGTAAGCCGGTCGCGCTGGCTTTGCAGGGCGGCGGGATGCACGGTGCGTTCACCTGGGGCGTACTCGATCGGTTGCTCGAGGACGGCAGGCTTGCCATTGAAGGGGTGAGCGCAACCAGTGCCGGCGCGATGAATGCTGCCGTGCTGGCCTACGGCATGCTGCAGGGTGACGAGGCCGGCGCGCGCCAGGCGCTGCACGATTTCTGGCACGCCGTGGCGCAGTCCGCCGAGCGTCATAACCCGTTGCGCTGGACGCCATGGCTGAAAGGGACGCACAGCTTCGGGCTGGACCATTCGCCCATGTATGCGTTTGCGGACATGGCACTTCGTATCTTCTCGCCATACCAGTTCAATCGCCACAACTTGAATCCGCTGCGGGAGGTGCTGGAGAGGCAGGTAGATTTCGCCGCGTTGCGAAAGCAATGCCCATTCCACCTCTATCTGTGCGCGACCAATGTCGAGACGGGGAAGATACGCATATTCTCCGGCGAGGACGTCTGCGCCGAAGCGGTGCTAGCTTCGGCCTGTGTGCCGACATTGTTCCAGGCGATCACGATAGACGGGCAGAACTACTGGGATGGCGGCTATATGGGAAACCCGGCCATTTTCCCGTTGATCTACCACTGCAATACTCGCGATGTGGTGATCGTCCACATCAACCCGCTCGTCCGCCCGGGCGTGCCTATTACAGCTGCCGACATCCTCAATCGCATCAGTGAAATCAGCTTCAACTCGTCGCTGATGCGTGAGATGCGCACCATCGCCTTTGTCACCGATCTCATCCAGCAAGGCAAGGTCGATCGCGACGAGATGAAGGAGATGCTGATCCACTCCATTCGGGCCGACGAGGCGATGTGCGCGCTCAGCGTGTCCAGCAAGTACAACGCGAACTGGGACTTCCTTTGCGGATTGCGCGACAACGGACGACGCGAGGCCGAGGCGTGGCTCACGGAGAACTACCGGAATATTGGCGAACGGTCGAGTATCGACATCCGAAAGGAATTTCTTTGAACGCCGCCATGAGACGGGAAAAGGTGGCTGGCGATCTTGACCGGCCGTGGGGCTGGCGACACTAACACGTCCCCTTGCCGGGTGTGTAGAGGACTTGCACCTCCAAGTCACCAGCGTGGCCACCACAACCAAGCTGGTTGCGCTTACGCGCAACGCGCCATGCCTGGCGCACACATAAAAAACCCGGCTTTCGCCGGGTTATCTGTTTCAGGAGCAATCAGCATTCGACTGTCGAGCGTCCAGGCATTTCAAACCTGGCCCTGGCTCTCCAGCTGCATACCCAGCGGAGTCCTGCTGAAGCCGTTCTCTGCCAGCGCCGGTAATGCCCCCCTGCCCGCCAATGGCGTCAGCTGGAAACAGATGCCGCTGTCACAGCGATGGTTTTCACTGGCGGCATTGGCATGGACCGCAGCACCGGCCAGGGAAAATACGATTGAGGTCAAATAGCTTTTAAGGTTTTTCATGGGATTCATCCTGGTTTCAAAGCAAGGCTGGAAGAGATATCAGCGGCGGGAGAATCAACCCCCTTCGTGGCAGGTATCAGCGAATTTGCTGTAGTCCAGAACCTGCGTCAGCCCCTGGGAATCCAGGTAGGTGATGCGAGCATTCACCACCCCGCAGGACGGTCCTGCGTCCTGGGTCATCGACAGGACTTTCTGGATATCCAGGTGCGTGCCATAGGAATAGGTCTGAGCTTTGACGGTGGTTTGCGCCTGTGCCGATATCGCGCAGATGTTCAGTGCGGCAAACAGGCCGGCGACGTAGATGACTTTCAAGTTCATGGTCATTCCTCGGGTCTTCAATGGGTTGATCTCTCAATAGAGCCGAGGCGTGTCGCATTGCCTCTTTGGAGCCTATTGAATGCCCTTGAGGTATCCCGAATGTGTCGAAAATAGCCGTCGGTTAAATCGCCAGGTATCCAGGT
This sequence comes from Pseudomonas sp. LBUM1658, assembly GCF_059716055.1. Classification (NCBI taxonomy): domain Bacteria; kingdom Pseudomonadati; phylum Pseudomonadota; class Gammaproteobacteria; order Pseudomonadales; family Pseudomonadaceae; genus Pseudomonas; species Pseudomonas sp. LBUM1658. Next base: position 2,202,817 of record NZ_CP166798.1, on the reverse strand, counting down.
GGCGTCTGGATACACGCAGATACATCCCGCCGGGAAAAACCTGCTTTGCGCCGCTGTTTGTACGCAAATCTCTTGATCGGGTTTTCCCAGCGCAGGATGTTGAATCAGCAAAACGGCGGCAGATCAGTAAAGATCCACCGCCGTAGCTTCATGCTCTGTTACTGGTAGCTATCGCCGTTAAGCAATGGCCTTCAGGCTGTTGCTTTCCCTTACAACTGATACTTCTCACGCACCAGATGGCCGATACCCATGCGATCGAGGATGTCCAACGGACAGAGAAACGTCACGCGGACCGTGCCCGGCAGCCGGCTGATTTCAATGGAGCCATTGATGGTGGCGCGGTTGAGCACCTCGTCGTAGGGCAACCCGGTCACCGCTGCGGCGCGACGCAAACCGTTTTCAGTGGCGACGTTGAGGTTTACCCCACTGCCGATAAAGGTGATCGGACCGTAGCCAGGAGCAACTCTTTGGTTCGAGGAAACGCTGACCCACTGTCAGTGGTCAGGTATTGGAATAAATCTGGACTGTTTTACCGACTTGAATGAGAAGCTCGAATATATCTCCTTCACTCCGGGCAATGTTTGCAGAACCTCTCGTGCAAACTCGCCAAATGACTCGAGGTCCTTGGCCACCACTTCAAGCAAGAAATCATATCGCCCGGAAACGTTATGACAGGTAACAATCTCGGGAATTTCCAACAGCCTTTTTTCAAAGTGCCGTGCATTGTCTTTCGAGTGCGAGCTCATCATCACACTGACGAATGCAGTGACCCCATACCCCAGTTCTTTCGGTGAAAGAATCGCTTGATATCCGGTAATGGCGCCTCGTTCTTCCAGCATCTTTATCCGCCTCCAGCAGGGAGAGGTGGTCAAGGAGACGCTGTCGGCCAGCTCGGCCACGGTCAATCTGGCATTGCCTTGCAAGGCGGCGAGTAAAGCTCTATCGGTTCGATCCAGAGTCGTTGGCATATTTTGCCTTAGATAGTCGTACTTTCTTGTTTTTGACCCAATAAATCATCTGATTCATGGCTTAATTGGAATTTTAATCTTGGATTTTTAGCATAGCATTATTGAAAATCCAGGAGCATCGCCATGAATCATAAAAACAAGGACCTTGGCTTTTCCACTCGCGCGATTCATCACGGTTACGATCCGCTGGACAATAAAGGTGCGCTGGTTCCACCGATCTATCTCACCGCGACCTTTGCTTTTCCTTCTGCGGAGTATGGCGCCGGCTGCTTTAGCGGCGAAGAAAACGGACATTTCTACACGCGCATTTCAAACCCGACCCTGGCCTTGCTCGAGTCGAGAATGGCGACACTGGAAGGTGGCGAGGCCGCAGTAGCCTTTGGCTCTGGCATGGGGGCTATCGCAGCGACACTCTGGACACTGCTCAGACCCGGAGACGAGATACTGGCCAATCGTACGTTGTACGGCTGTACCTTCGCCTTCCTGAACCATGGTATTGGCGAATTCGGAATTAAAGTCCGCCATGTGGATATGTCGAACCTGGCTGAACTGAGGGATGCCATAACTCCAGCGACCCGGATGATTTACTTCGAATCCCCTTCCAACCCGAACATGCAACTGGTCGATATCCAGGCCGTGTCCACCCTGGCGCGGCAACACACTGATATCACAGTGGTCGTTGATAACACCTACTGTTCGCCGTATTTACAGCGACCTCTGGAACTGGGCGCCGACGTAGTCGTGCATTCCGCGACCAAGTACCTCAGCGGGCACGGAGATATCACGGCGGGCATCGCCATCTCCAGCAAAGCGCTGGCGGATCGGATTCGTCTTGAGGGCCTGAAGGATTTGACCGGTGCCGTGATGTCTCCGCAGGATGCGTTCCTGCTGATGCGCGGATTGAAGACCCTGGCGTTGCGCATGGACCGACACTGTAGCAATGCTCAACGCATTGCCGAGTATCTGCAATGTCATCCTGCTGTCGAGTGGGTGGCCTATCCTGGACTGAGCTCCTTCGCCCAGTACGAGCTGGCCTCACGCCAGATGAAGCTGCCTGGCGGAATGATTGCGTTTGAACTCAAGGGCGGTATCGAGACCGGCAGGAAGTTCATGAACGCACTTAACCTGTTCAGCAGAGCCGTCAGCCTCGGCGACGCCGAATCCCTGGCGCAACACCCGGCGAGCATGACCCACTCGACCTACACCCCAGAGGAGCGTGCGCACCATGGCATCTCCGAAGGATTGGTGCGCCTGTCGGTCGGACTCGAAGACATCAGCGATCTGCTGGCTGATATCAGACAGGCATTGGAAGCAGCTACAAGCTACAAGCTTCAAGCCGCAAGCGAGGTCCGCGCCGGACACAAAACCGCTTCTCTCTTCCCGCTTGCCGCTGACAGCTTGCCGCTGGCGCGCAGCGCAAAAACAAAACCCCTACCTGCATACGCAGATAGGGGTTTCGGAATTTAATCTTGACGATGACCTACTCTCACATGGGGAAACCCCACACTACCATCGGCGATGCATCGTTTCACTGCTGAGTTCGGGATGGGATCAGGTGGTTCCAATGCTCTATGGTCGTCAAGAAATTCGGTAGCCGGGTCGTGGGCCTTTTCAGGTTCACGCTCCAGCGAATGGGTATGTGATAGCTTGGTGTTTTGTGAGTATCTCGAACTTTCGGTTCGTTTCGTCTTCACACACCGCAATCTGGTGCCCTTTCAGGCCAACAAATTGCTTGGGTGTTATATGGTCAAGCCTCACGGGCAATTAGTATTGGTTAGCTCAACGCCTCACAGCGCTTACACACCCAACCTATCAACGTCGTAGTCTTCGACGGCCCTTCAGGGGACTCAAGGTCCCAGTGAGATCTCATCTTGAGGCTAGTTTCCCGCTTAGATGCTTTCAGCGGTTATCTATTCCGAACATAGCTACCCGGCAATGCCACTGGCGTGACAACCGGAACACCAGAGGTTCGTCCACTCCGGTCCTCTCGTACTAGGAGCAGCCCCTCTCAAATCTCAAACGTCCACGGCAGATAGGGACCGAACTGTCTCACGACGTTCTAAACCCAGCTCGCGTACCACTTTAAATGGCGAACAGCCATACCCTTGGGACCGGCTTCAGCCCCAGGATGTGATGAGCCGACATCGAGGTGCCAAACACCGCCGTCGATATGAACTCTTGGGCGGTATCAGCCTGTTATCCCCGGAGTACCTTTTATCCGTTGAGCGATGGCCCTTCCATACAGAACCACCGGATCACTAAGACCTACTTTCGTACCTGCTCGACGTGTCTGTCTCGCAGTCAAGCGCGCTTTTGCCTTTATACTCTACGACCGATTTCCGACCGGTCTGAGCGCACCTTCGTACTCCTCCGTTACTCTTTAGGAGGAGACCGCCCCAGTCAAACTACCCACCATACACTGTCCTCGATCCGGATAACGGACCTGAGTTAGAACCTCAAAGTTGCCAGGGTGGTATTTCAAGGTTGGCTCCACGCGAACTGGCGTCCACGCTTCAAAGCCTCCCACCTATCCTACACAAGCAAATTCAAAGTCCAGTGCAAAGCTATAGTAAAGGTTCACGGGGTCTTTCCGTCTAGCCGCGGATACACTGCATCTTCACAGCGATTTCAATTTCACTGAGTCTCGGGTGGAGACAGCGCCGCCATCGTTACGCCATTCGTGCAGGTCGGAACTTACCCGACAAGGAATTTCGCTACCTTAGGACCGTTATAGTTACGGCCGCCGTTTACCGGGGCTTCGATCAAGAGCTTCGCGTTAGCTAACCCCATCAATTAACCTTCCGGCACCGGGCAGGCGTCACACCCTATACGTCCACTTTCGTGTTTGCAGAGTGCTGTGTTTTTAATAAACAGTCGCAGCGGCCTGGTATCTTCGACCGGCATGGGCTTACGCAGTAAATGCTTCACCCTCACCGGCGCACCTTCTCCCGAAGTTACGGTGCCATTTTGCCTAGTTCCTTCACCCGAGTTCTCTCAAGCGCCTTGGTATTCTCTACCCAACCACCTGTGTCGGTTTGGGGTACGGTTCCTGGTTACCTGAAGCTTAGAAGCTTTTCTTGGAAGCATGGCATCAACCACTTCGTGTTCTAAAAGAACACTCGTCATCAGCTCTCGGCCTTAGACTCCCGGATTTACCTAAGAGTCCAGCCTACCACCTTAAACTTGGACAACCAACGCCAAGCTGGCCTAGCCTTCTCCGTCCCTCCATCGCAATAACCAGAAGTACAGGAATATTAACCTGTTTTCCATCGACTACGCTTTTCAGCCTCGCCTTAGGGACCGACTAACCCTGCGTCGATTAACGTTGCGCAGGAAACCTTGGTCTTTCGGCGTGGGTGTTTTTCACACCCATTATCGTTACTCATGTCAGCATTCGCACTTCTGATACCTCCAGCAAGCTTCTCAACTCACCTTCACAGGCTTACAGAACGCTCCTCTACCGCATCACCTAAGTGATACCCGTAGCTTCGGTGTATGGTTTGAGCCCCGTTAAATCTTCCGCGCAGGCCGACTCGACTAGTGAGCTATTACGCTTTCTTTAAAGGGTGGCTGCTTCTAAGCCAACCTCCTAGCTGTCTAAGCCTTCCCACATCGTTTCCCACTTAACCATAACTTTGGGACCTTAGCTGACGGTCTGGGTTGTTTCCCTTTTCACGACGGACGTTAGCACCCGCCGTGTGTCTCCCATGCTCGGCACTTGTAGGTATTCGGAGTTTGCATCGGTTTGGTAAATCGGGATGATCCCCTAGCCGAAACAGTGCTCTACCCCCTACAGTGATACATGAGGCGCTACCTAAATAGCTTTCGAGGAGAACCAGCTATCTCCGAGCTTGATTAGCCTTTCACTCCGATCCACAGGTCATCCGCTAACTTTTCAACGGTAGTCGGTTCGGTCCTCCAGTTAGTGTTACCCAACCTTCAACCTGCCCATGGATAGATCGCCCGGTTTCGGGTCTATTCCCAGCGACTAGACGCCCTATTAAGACTCGCTTTCGCTACGCCTCCCCTATTCGGTTAAGCTCGCCACTGAAAATAAGTCGCTGACCCATTATACAAAAGGTACGCAGTCACCCAACAAAGTGGGCTCCCACTGCTTGTACGCATACGGTTTCAGGATCTATTTCACTCCCCTCTCCGGGGTTCTTTTCGCCTTTCCCTCACGGTACTAGTTCACTATCGGTCAGTCAGTAGTATTTAGCCTTGGAGGATGGTCCCCCCATATTCAGACAAGGTTTCTCGTGCCCCGTCCTACTCGATTTCATGACCAAGAGATTTTCGCGTACAGGGCTATCACCCACTATGGCCGCACTTTCCAGAGCGTTCCGCTAATCTCAAAGCCACTTAAGGGCTAGTCCCCGTTCGCTCGCCACTACTAAGGGAATCTCGGTTGATTTCTTTTCCTCAGGGTACTTAGATGTTTCAGTTCCCCTGGTTCGCTTCTTACGCCTATGTATTCAGCGTAAGATACCTAACTTATGTTAGGTGGGTTCCCCCATTCAGACATCTCCGGATCAAAGTCTGTTTGCCGACTCCCCGAAGCTTTTCGCAGGCTACCACGTCTTTCATCGCCTCTGACTGCCAAGGCATCCACCGTATGCGCTTCTTCACTTGACCATATAACCCCAAGCAATCTGGTTATACTGTGAAGACGACATTCGCCGAAAATTCGCAATTTAACTCACAAATTTTACCTTAGCCTGTAACAACACCAGTGAAAGTGTTGTCCAGTCTATCTTTCTATCACATACCCAAATTTTTAAAGAACGATCTAATCAAAGACTAGAAATCAATATTCACATTGGAATATTCATTTCTAAACTCTAACGGTACGAAGCAGTAAGTGGTGGAGCCAAACGGGATCGAACCGTTGACCTCCTGCGTGCAAGGCAGGCGCTCTCCCAGCTGAGCTATGGCCCCGTATTTCTACAGGCGTGTCCCACACAAAATTGGTGGGTCTGGGCAGATTCGAACTGCCGACCTCACCCTTATCAGGGGTGCGCTCTAACCAACTGAGCTACAGACCCAATTTCGGGCTGCTTCTATCGTCTTCTTCAATGAATCAAGCAATTCGTGTGGGAACTTATGGAGCAGCTGATGTCGTCGATTAAGGAGGTGATCCAGCCGCAGGTTCCCCTACGGCTACCTTGTTACGACTTCACCCCAGTCATGAATCACACCGTGGTAACCGTCCTCCCGAAGGTTAGACTAGCTACTTCTGGTGCAACCCACTCCCATGGTGTGACGGGCGGTGTGTACAAGGCCCGGGAACGTATTCACCGCGACATTCTGATTCGCGATTACTAGCGATTCCGACTTCACGCAGTCGAGTTGCAGACTGCGATCCGGACTACGATCGGTTTTCTGGGATTAGCTCCACCTCGCGGCTTGGCAACCCTCTGTACCGACCATTGTAGCACGTGTGTAGCCCAGGCCGTAAGGGCCATGATGACTTGACGTCATCCCCACCTTCCTCCGGTTTGTCACCGGCAGTCTCCTTAGAGTGCCCACCTTAACGTGCTGGTAACTAAGGACAAGGGTTGCGCTCGTTACGGGACTTAACCCAACATCTCACGACACGAGCTGACGACAGCCATGCAGCACCTGTCTCAATGTTCCCGAAGGCACTCCGCCATCTCTGGCAGATTCATTGGATGTCAAGGCCTGGTAAGGTTCTTCGCGTTGCTTCGAATTAAACCACATGCTCCACCGCTTGTGCGGGCCCCCGTCAATTCATTTGAGTTTTAACCTTGCGGCCGTACTCCCCAGGCGGTCAACTTAATGCGTTAGCTGCGCCACTAAGAGCTCAAGGCTCCCAACGGCTAGTTGACATCGTTTACGGCGTGGACTACCAGGGTATCTAATCCTGTTTGCTCCCCACGCTTTCGCACCTCAGTGTCAGTATCAGTCCAGGTGGTCGCCTTCGCCACTGGTGTTCCTTCCTATATCTACGCATTTCACCGCTACACAGGAAATTCCACCACCCTCTACCATACTCTAGCTCGACAGTTTTGAATGCAGTTCCCAGGTTGAGCCCGGGGATTTCACATCCAACTTAACGAACCACCTACGCGCGCTTTACGCCCAGTAATTCCGATTAACGCTTGCACCCTCTGTATTACCGCGGCTGCTGGCACAGAGTTAGCCGGTGCTTATTCTGTCGGTAACGTCAAGACCATCACGTATTAGGTAACGGCCCTTCCTCCCAACTTAAAGTGCTTTACAATCCGAAGACCTTCTTCACACACGCGGCATGGCTGGATCAGGCTTTCGCCCATTGTCCAATATTCCCCACTGCTGCCTCCCGTAGGAGTCTGGACCGTGTCTCAGTTCCAGTGTGACTGATCATCCTCTCAGACCAGTTACGGATCGTCGCCTTGGTGAGCCATTACCCCACCAACTAGCTAATCCGACCTAGGCTCATCTGATAGCGCAAGGCCCGAAGGTCCCCTGCTTTCTCCCGTAGGACGTATGCGGTATTAGCGTCCGTTTCCGAACGTTATCCCCCACTACCAGGCAGATTCCTAGGCATTACTCACCCGTCCGCCGCTCGCCACCAGGTACAAGTACCCGTGCTGCCGCTCGACTTGCATGTGTTAGGCCTGCCGCCAGCGTTCAATCTGAGCCATGATCAAACTCTTCAGTTCAAACATCTTTGGGTTTTTAGAAAACCCTAAATTTAGCTCAGCAATCGTTGGTTACATCTTTGATTTCTCGCGGAGTAACTTGTGATGCTGATAATCTTGTTGACTATCAGTCTGACTCCACAAGCACCCACACGAATTGCTTGATTCAGTTGTTAAAGAGCGGTTGGTTAAGATCTTTCGTCTCAACCGAGGCGCGCATTTTACGCTTTCCTCTGCTGCTGTCAAGCGGTTATTTTCAGAAGTTTTCAAAGTTTCCTTTGTAACTTCAACCACTTGGCGCTTCCGATCACTCGTTAGCGGGAGGCGAATTCTACAGCGTTACTCGCTGCTGTCAACACCTGTTTTACACCGCTTTCGATCGAGTGGATCGAACCGTTGATAACGTCAAACCAACCGACCTTATCAACTCCTTCTGGGCTTCGATGAACTGAAGCAACTCGCTGCCGAAAACTGCGTAACTCTTTGTTTACCAAGGAGTTTTCCGTTTCGACTGCGCCGGAAGTGGGGCGAATTATAGACTTCCAGGATCTGCCGTCAAGCCCTAATTAAGGCTTTCTATCGATAAGCCTGAAAAAGCCCGAAAAGCGCCGGTTTTTGCTCCTTCTATATAGAAGAGCAATCAGCTTGGAGCAACCCATCACTCAAACCGGCGACCGCCGACCGCCGACCGCCGACCGCGGCGTCATAGAGGATTACCCATAGGAACAGATCAACGACAGGAATTGATTCTCCACGCTGGTGCCATGAGTCTCTGTTTCATCCCACAGAATCAGTTCGCCGTTGTAATAAGCAAAATAGGCCGTTGCCTGGGCACTGTGTTGCCTGGCCTTGCCACACACAGCGAGGTCCTGCCCGCTTTGATCGACGGCCGTTCCGTAAAGCGGCTCAAAATCCCAGCCCTTCCCTTCCAATCCTGTCAGAGCCTTGGCTCGCGCCAGACTCTTGTCCTTTTCAGAGACCCCGACTTTCACCCGCGTCGCAGGTTTGCCTTTCGCCGCGATGGGTACGGCACTCTCGGGCACTGGATGTTCGCCACTGACGCAGCCCAAAATGAGCGAGAACGCCAAGCCGAGTCCTGCAAACATTTTCATCGTCGTACCACCGTCAGCCAATAGTTCTGCAACGTAGCACGAGCCCGCTCGCAGACAGCTGACATAGCTCAGGTGCGTTACAGATAGCGTTTAACTGTACCTTCGCCCTAAATGACGATCTCAAAAATCGCACCCTCGATACCCAGTAATTCACGACTGTCCGAATAGATGCCCACACCCTTTTCCCAAACGTTCTTGATGCTGTTGTTCGCACACCGGATCCGGTAACGAAGCTCGTACGGCTGGTGTCGGGACAAGGCATATTGAACCTCGCGCCAGACGTAATCGGCGTCGTCCGGATGAATCAGGCTGTTGTAGGTGCAGTCGTGACTGTCCATCAGCCGCTCGGCGGCATAACCAGTCAATTGCAGACAGCCGGCGCTGACGAACTCCATCGTCCAGTCGCGGTTGTTGCGACCGCGATAGATCAGCCCGGGCATGCTGTCGAGCAGGCTCAGAGCGCTGCGTTGACTGGCCTGCAAGACAATCTCGCGACGCTTGTGCGCGGTGATGTCATTGACCACCAGATAGAACCGCAAGTCGCGGCGCTTGAGGCTGATATCGAACCAGCGCAGGTCGCCCTGCGGATGCACGAATCGCAGGCGTTGACTAAAGGAGATATCCGGCCGACGGCGCAATTCATAGAGCGCCTGTCGCCATAGGGAACGATCTTCCTGATGTACATAATCGACGATGTTGCGCCCCTCGCCCGGCGCCTCCATCAAGTCGCTCCAGGCGCTGTTGAAATGCACAATCTCGCCGTTGTCCTTGAGTTCAAGCAAGGCGATAGGGAATGCGTCCAGTGGTTGCGGTGCCTGCCGGCCAAACACCGACTCAGGGGTTGAAGCACGTTCCTGCGCCATTAGTGACGCTCCTTTGTTCTCAATGACGCGACCTTGTGCACCCAGGCCGCCAGCTCCAGTCGCGAACGCAAGTTGAGCTTTTGCAGCAGATTCTTCACGTAGATCTTCACCGTGCCGTCGCTGATGCCCAACTCGCGGCCGATCTGCTTGTTGCTCATGCCCGAGGCGATCAACGCCAGGGTCTGCCCTTCGCGATCGGTCAGGCTGTCGTCTTCAATCTTATCCAGCGGTGCCGCGGTTTCGCCTTGTCCGGCCAGCAGCGAGACCAGGCAATCATCCAGCACGATCGCGCCTTTGCTGCAATTGCGCATATACGCCAGCAGCGCCTCAGGCTCGGTCTCCTTCAACACATAACCGCTCGCGCCGAGGCGCAAGGCCGTCAGCAACTCGGCGCGATCCATCGAGGCGGTCAATACGACAATCTGGCATTCGAGCCCCAGCTGTTTCATCTCGTCGAGCACCTGCAAACCGCTCAAACCCGGCATGTGCAGGTCCAGCAGTACCAGCTTGGGGGTCAGCTGTACGGCCAGGTTGATCCCTTCCCTGCCGCTGGCAGCCTGGCCAACCACATCGAAGTCGTCGCTGGCGGCAAACAGTTGCGCCAGTCCTTTGCGAAACAAGGGATGGTCATCGATCAACAATAAGGTCGTGCTGTTCATCGAAGCGCCTCTGCGGGTCATGATTATTCTGGATAAGGCTCAAGTGCACGCGAGCACCATGGGGTCGAATGGTTTCGATCGACAACTGCGCACCGATGGTCGCTGCACGTTCACGAATGATCGCCAGTCCATAGTGGTTTTCTTCCACCGACGCCGGGCTCAAACCGATCCCGTCGTCTTCGACGGTCACCGTAATCTCGCCCTGGGCCTGACGCAGTTCGATCCGTACTTGCCGGGCGTGGGAATGCCGGACCACATTGGCCAGTGCCTCGCGAACGATCTGCAGAATTTGCAGTTCGGTTTCCGGGTACAGCGCATTCTCGGCCAGACGATTGTCCAGCTCGAAAACGATGATGCAGCGTCGAGAAAACTCAGCCACAGAGTCCGCCAGGGCCTGACGCAGCGAACGGCCATCCATGGTCAAGCGTGCGCTGGTGATCAATTCGCGTACCTGGCGCTGCAAATGACTCAAGCCGCCGCGCAACTCGGCGAGCAATGGCGCGGCCTGTTCCGGCTCGCGCAATTTGCCTTGCATCAGGCTGGCCTGGAACGACAGATAGCCCAATTGCTGTGCCACCGAATCATGCAGTTCACGGGCCAGCGCACCGTGCTGGAACGTCGCCTCCCGACATTGCTGCTCACGCTTGTGCCGCAGCAACTGCACGGTCACGCCCAACACCCGCGCTGCCTCCCCGAGCAACCCATGAAACCCGCGACTGGCAGCGCGCGGCGTGTCCAGCAGCAATACCCCACGCCTGCCGGGCGGGATACCGGGCAAACCACTCAGCAGTCGATAACGTCCGCGGTCCAGGCACGCCGTACAGCGCGATGGCAGAGCAGTCACGCTGCCGTCGCGCCACGGGCAGCTCGTGGCCTCATCGCAAGGATTGAGCATGGCTCGTCGGGCGGGCCCAAAGTCTTCGCCAGTCAACAACAAGCCGAGCTTGCTGCCGGGGTTCAGGGCTTCGAATCGATCAAGAAAATCTGACAAGGCATCGTCCGCGTCGGCCAGGCGCAGCGGCAGTTCGGCGAGCAATGCCCGCACGCTGTCTACCTGCCGTGGCCGCGAGCGCAGCAGCCACTGCCTCCACCCGCCGGGTCGCATTCGTACTCTCAATGATATCCGCCTGCCTTTTTGAAAACCCTGGCATTAGCCGAGCAACTTCCATGCCTTGCCGGTTATCGCCGACGGACTACCCCCAAAGAGCTATCTCTTTTTCCGGATTGAAAGGTAATTCCTTTCGGGAAACTATCTTCCCCAACAGGAAACAACGATTCCGAATCTGAACCCGGCAGACGCCGACAAACCAGCGCACGACGTCGAGGCTTGATGCCCGGCTTGCGCACCAGATCGGGACACTTATTCCCTCGACGATATTGAAACGCTGGACTCCAGGAGGCTTGCCATGACTGAGACACCAAGCGCTGCGCCGTACAGGCCCCAGAGTGTGTCGGTGTACCGCGAACCGACGCTGCGCTCCGAGGCGCTGCAGCACATTCTGGTGACGCAAACCGCGACAGCCCCGGCGCTTGGGTCACTGATCCAGCGCTTCGATCAGCCGGGGCGGCCTACTCCCCGGGTGCTCTGCGCCGCGGTGGACGACTTCGAGCGCCAGTTGAAAGCCTTGCTCGATGCCGCCGCGGTCGGCACCCGGCTGTATGTCCTGGGCGATGAAGCCTTCCTTTGGCGCATCCACGGCCTGGCCTGCACCGCCGGAATGCACAGTGAAGAAATCGACCTGATCCAATCCGGGCCGGTGCTGCGCAGGGTGTTTTGCGTGCACTGCGGCTGCGTTCAGGACAGCGGCGCTCAAGCAGAAGTCTGCTGCGTCAAATGCCGGGTCCGGCTGGGTGTGCGCGAACATTTTTCCCAGCGACTGGGCGCCTACCTGGGGGTCTGCGAAAACCCCGATCAACCGTTTGCGCAGGCTCAAGCATGAGCGCGGCGCTGGAGGTACAGATCGCCGATGCAAGGTTGCTGACACCGGTGATTCGCGAGTTCACCTTGGTCAGCCGCAGTGGCCGCTTGCCGGGTTTTTCCTCGGGTAGCCATGTCCAGGTCCATTTGCCCTTGGCCGAGCGCCATTTGCGCAATGCGTATTCGCTGATCAGCGACCCGGCCGACACCCGCCACTATCGCATCGCCGTGCGCTTGCAGGAGGACTCGCGGGGCGGTTCGCGCTATCTGCATCAGCAGGTGAAGGTCGGCGACAGATTGTGCATCTCGCCCCCGGCCAACCTGTTCGCCCTGCATTCCATCGCGCGCCAGCACATCCTGATTGCCGGCGGCATCGGCATCACACCGTTCATGGCCTACATCAGCGCGCTGGAACAGCGCGGTGCCGACTTCGAATTGCATTACGCCTACCGCAAACACCTGACCGATGCCTATGCCGACGAACTCCAGCAACGCCTGGGCTCGCGCCTGCATCGCTATGACGGCAGTAACGGCGTGGCCCTCGATCTCACGGCGATCCTCAGCGGCCGGCCACTGGGCAGTCATGTCTACGTCTGCGGCCCGCAGCGGCTGTTGCTTGGGGTTCGGGAACAGGCCAAGGCCCTTGGCTGGCCGCCGGGGCGGGTCCATTGGGAAGCCTTCAGCGGCGCGGAACCGGGGCTGCCCTTCAGCCTGGAACTGGCGCGCAGCGGGCGGCGGATTCAGGTGAGCGCCGAGCAAAGCCTGCTCGAAGCCCTGGAATCGGCGGGCCTGGAAATTCCCAACCTGTGCCGCGGCGGGGTCTGCGGGCAATGCGTCACCCGCCACCTCAAAGGCGATATCGAACACCGCGACAACATTCTGAGCAGCACCGAGCAGGCCGAATTTCTCATGCCCTGCGTTTCACGCGGCTGCGGTTCTGCCGTTTTGCTGGACCTTTAGGAGTCGACCATGACCGTTAAATTCAGCCCTCTGGAAAGCTACCGGGACACCTTCAGCTTTCGCAACAGCCCGACGGCCATCGAGCGCTTTCCGTATCCGTTCACCGAAGACAGCTACATGTACTCGGTGAACATCGAGCCGGCACGCGCCAGGGAACCGGGGTCGGTTTATCAGCACTGGTTCGATATCGACGAGCACTACCTGTCGGAAATGGCCGAGCGCGCGCTGGTTCTGGACAAGGATCCAAGCCGCTACCTGGTAATGCCCCATATGCAGGAAGCATCCTGGGATGCCTTGCAGATGTTTATGGAACATCTGGCCGCCGACTACCCGCAGTGGTTCGAACTGAGCTGCGACGGCAACCGCTGGCACTGGCGCAACAAGGCGCTGGGCATCGATCAGGCGTTTGTCTTCGGCGACGCCTCGAGCCTGCCCTGCGAGCCGCTGGAGTTCATCACCCGTCAGGTCCAGGGCGACATCGCCCTGCTCGATCAGCGTGACGATGACCTGTTTATGGACGCCGGCATGGTTACCAGCCCGGCCGACTGGTCGCTGGCCTTCGATGCCGGCATGAGCTTCAAACAGTGGCATTCGCCAGTACCCATGGCCAACCAGATGGGCGTGTTCGACCGGGCACTGAAGTACCTGCTCAACGTTAAGGTCGACCAACCGGTGCGCCGCTTGAACTGGACGCTGACCATCAATCCACGGCTGGACTCCTCCCCCGAGACCTACCACGAATGGGGCGCCGAACGCGGCAGCATCACCGATGAAAACGTCGGCCAGCTGGTGCACCTGCGTGTGGAGCTGCAATTCATGGCCCGCCTGCCCCGCAGCAACGGCCTGATGTTCAGCATCCGCACCTACCTGATCAGCATGAACGAACTGGTCAGCCATCCCGGCTGGGGCTGTCGCCTGCACCGGGTGTTGCGGGACTTGCCCGAGCCGATCGCCGAATACAAGGGCATGACCCGTTATCGGCAGACCCTGGTTAATTGGCTTAGCCAATTCGACCCAGCCTGAACCACCACCTATTCAGATAAGGAATCACCTTATGGCCAACTCCTGGCGTATTTCCGCACTGACCGAACGCCACCGCGCGCTCGGCTCACAGCTTGAAGACTGGAACGGCATGGGCACCGCCTGGACCTACGCCACCGACCTCGCCGACCATCATCAGGCGATCCGCACCCGCGCCGGTCTGATGGATGTTTCGGGGCTGAAAAAAGTCCACTACGTCGGGCCTCACGCCGAAAGCCTGCTGCAATGGGCGACCACCCGTGACATCGCCAAGCTCTATCCGGGCAAGTCGGTGTATGCCTCGATGCTCGATGACGACGGCAAATTCATCGATGACTGCATCGTCTACCGCACCGGCCCCAACGCCTTCATGGTGGTGCACGGTGCGGGCACCGGCTACGAGATGCTGGTCCGCTCGGCTCAGGGCCGGCAGGTCGCAGTGCTGTTCGATGACGACCTGCACGACCTGTCGCTGCAAGGGCCCGTGGCCGTGGACTTCCTCGCCGAACACGTCCCGGGTATTCGTCAACTTCCGTACTTCCATCACCTGCAGACCAAGCTGTTCGGCCGTCCGGTGATGATCTCCCGCACCGGCTACACCGGCGAGCGCGGCTACGAAATTTTCTGCAAGGCTGCCGATGCGCCGCAGCTGTGGGACGAAATCCTCGAACAGGGTGCGGGCATGGGCATCATCCCCTGCGCCTTTACCGCCCTGGACTGGCTGCGGGTCGAAAGCTCGCTGATGTTCTTCCCCTACGACAACTCGCAGATGTACCCCTTTGCCGATCAAAAGGCTGGCGACACCCTGTGGGAGCTCGGCCTGGATTTCACCGTGTCCCCAGAGAAGCGCGACTTTCGCGGTGCCGATGAGCACCGTCGTCTGCGCGGCCAGGAACGCTTCAAGATCGCCGGCATCCTGCTCGAAGGCACCCGCGCCGCCGACGCCGGAGACACCCTGTGGCAGGCCGGCAAACAGGTCGGCGTGATCACCTGCGGTATGTATTCGCGCCTGAGCAAACGCTCCATGGCCATTGCCCGCATGGACGCCGACTGCGCCGCCCCCGGTTTTGCCCTGCAGATGCGAGGCAGCCTCGAGGTCGCGGCCATCACCCACGCCTTGCCGTTCGATGACCCGGAAAAAACCAAACGCACTGCCAAAGGCTGATCGACAGCACCACGCACTCCAAAGGAGACCTCGATGGACACGCCAAACCAACACTACATCCTGAAGATCAGCTGCCCCGCCGCTTCCGGCATTGTTGCCGCCGTCACCTCCTGGCTGGCCGGGCAAGCGTGCTACATCAGCGAGCTGTCGCAGTTCGACGATGAGTTCACCGGACGCTTTTTCATGCGCGCGGTGTTTCGCTTCAACAAAGGCGTGGTCGGCGACATCGCGCCACTGCGCCTGGGCATGAACGAGTTGGCCGGCGGTTTCGACATGCAGTGTCAACTGTTCAGTTCCGCGCAGCCGACCCGCGTGCTGCTGATGGTCAGCAAATTCGACCACTGCCTGACCGACCTGCTGTATCGCCATCGCAAGGGCGAAATGGACATGCAGATCACCGCCATCGTCTCCAACCACCTGGACCTGCGGCCAATGGCCGAACGTGAAGGGATTCGCTTCATCTACCTGCCGGTCAACAAGGACAGCAAGTCCCGCCAGGAAGCCGAACTGCTGCGCATCGTCGAAGAAACCGAGACTGACCTGGTGGTACTCGCCCGCTATATGCAGATCCTCTCCGACGACCTGTGCAAGCAGCTGTCCGGCCGGGCGATCAACATCCATCACTCGTTTCTCCCCGGTTTCAAGGGCGCCAAGCCCTACCACCAGGCCTACGAGCGCGGCGTGAAACTGATCGGCGCCACCGCCCACTACGTCACCTCGGACCTCGACGAAGGCCCGATCATCGAGCAGGAAATCCAGCGCGTCGATCACACCTACCTGCCCGATGCGCTGGTCGCCATCGGCCGCGACACAGAAACCGTGGCGCTTTCCAAAGCCCTGAAATACCACCTGGAACACCGGGTGTTCATCAACCAGGACAAGACGGTGATTTTTCGCTGAGCGAGCCGTTTTTCCGATCCACAGCCACGAGACACAGCCACGAGACAAGACCATGACCTCACGCGTAGCAATCATCGGCGCCGGCCCTTGCGGCATGGCTCAACTGCGGGCATTTCAATCGGCCAGGGACCAGGGAACGCCCATCCCGGAACTGGTTTGCTACGAAAAACAGCAAGACTGGGGAGGCATGTGGAATTACACCTGGCGCACCGGCCTGGATGAAAACGGCGAACCGGTCCACGGCAGCATGTACCGCTATTTGTGGTCCAACGGCCCGAAAGAGTGCCTGGAGTTCGCCGACTACAGCTTCGAGGAGCATTTTGGCCGCCCCATCGGCTCCTATCCGCCACGGGAAGTACTGTGGGACTACATCAAGGGACGCGTCGAAAAAGCCGGGGTTCGCGACTACATCCGTTTCAACAATGTGGTGCGCCAGGTCACCTACAACGAAGAGACTCGCCGCTTTACGGTAGTCGCCCACGACCACGGCAGCGATAGCCAGACCTCGGAAGAGTTCGACTACGTGATCAACGCCTGCGGGCACTTTTCGACGCCGAAGATGCCGTATTTTCCCGGTTTCGAGCAGTTCGGCGGGCGCATCCTGCATGCCCATGATTTCCGCGATGCGCTGGAGTTCAAGGGCAAGGATTTGCTGATCGTCGGCAGCAGCTATTCCGCCGAAGACATCGGCTCCCAGTGCTACAAGTACGGCGCCCGCAGCATCACCAGTTGCTACCGCACCGCGCCGATGGGCTATGACTGGCCGGCCAATTGGGAAGAAAAGCCGCTGCTGCAGCGTCTGGAAAAGAACCGCGCGTACTTTATCGACCGCACCCACAAGCACATCGATGCGGTGATCCTCTGCACCGGCTACAAGCATCACTTTCCGTTTCTGCCGGACGAGCTGTGCCTCAAGACCGACAACCGACTGTGGCCGATGAACCTGTATAAGGGCATTTTCTGGCAGCCCAACCCGCAGCTGATCTACCTCGGCATGCAAGACCAGTGGTACTCGTTCAACATGTTCGATGCCCAGGCCTGGTACGCCCGTGACGTGATCCTGCAACGCATCGCCCTGCCCGACCAGAAGCAAAGGGCCGCCGATATTCTGGAATGGCACGCCCGCGAACAGCAGCTTGAAACCAACCAGCAGATGTTCGAATACCAGGGCGCCTATATCCAGCAACTAGTGGACGCCACCGACTACCCGAACTTCGATATCGCCGCGGTCAACGACACCTTCCTGCACTGGAAGCACGACAAGGCGCACAACATCATGGGTTACCGCGACAAGTCCTACCGCTCGCTGATGACCGGCACTCAGTCGCCGCCCCATCACACACCATGGCTCGAAGCGCTGGACGATTCCATGGCAGCGTACCTGGGTGAAGAACCCACGGCCGTCAAGTCGGTCGGTTGAGCCTGCACTCATGACGACAGCACTGAAAACCATAGGAGCATCGACATGAATGCACCGCGTGTTTCGAACCCGTGGGAGCCGGGGCTGTTCGCCCGGGCTCCGGCGCTGGAACGCTATCGGGTGGCTGCTGGCGGGTTGACGCTGATCGCCCTGGAAGTCGGCGATACCCTGCAAGTGATCGACGTCGAAGGGCTGCAACGCTGCGAACTGCTGGCCTTCGACAGCCTTGGACGCTCTGCACTGGCGGCGCTGGGGCTGGTTGCCGCGCCGGCTTGCCGCTTTATCGCCACGCAGATGTCCGAGGCCAACCTGCAGGCACGCCGCATTGCCCAAGGGCTGAGCAAGCGCGGAGTCGAGCCTTTTCCTCTTCCAGGCGCAGCCACGCTGTGGGATGAGCAGTCACCAGCCGGCTACAGCCGCAGTTTCATTGCCAGCGAAACGCTGCTGATCATCGTTGCAGCGCCGAGCGAGCCGATCTCGGTTGATCGGCAATACACCGCCAGCGAGTTGCGGGTGGTGGTCCAGCGGGCCAATCCTTCACCGCTGCTGGTCCCGCCGCTGCCCGAGCCTCTAGGTGAGCTGCTGGATGAGTTCACGATCCGCGCCGGAACCGCCCACAGCTATACGGTGGACAAAGGTCAGTACATCCAGGTGCTGGACGTCGCCGGGCGCCAATGCTCGGATTTCGTCTCCCTGAATCGCCGGGCCCTCGATCAGCGGCAAGAGCTGGAGCTGGATCAGACCGTCACCCGCACTCTCAACGGCAATGCCTATCCGGCACCGGGGCTGTTCTCGAAGTTCTTCGACCGGCAGATGCAACCAATGCTCGAGGTAGTGCGTGACACCGTCGGTCGGCATGACTCCTTCGCCCTGGCCTGTGCGGCGCGTTACTACGAAAGCCAGGGCTATTTCGGGCACGACAACTGCAGTGACAACCTCAGTCGCGCACTTGAACCCTTCGGGGTCCAGGCCCGCAGCGGTTGGCCGGCGATCAACTTTTTCTACAACACCGGGATCGATGCCCACCAGCAGATGACCCTGGATGAACCCTGGTCGCGGCCGGGAGACTACGTGTTGCTGCGGGCCATGACCGATCTGGTCTGTGCCAGTTCATCCTGCCCGGACGACATCGACCCGGCCAACGGCTGGAACCCGACCGACATCCATATTCGTGTGTACTCAGAAAAGGAGCGCTTTTCCATCGCCATGGCCACTCGAAAAACCGCCGATGCCGACCCGACGCTGACCCGCGAGTCGGGCTTTCACTCCCGCACCAGCGCCCTCACCGGCAGCTTCACCGACTACCGCAACTGGTGGTTGCCGCTGCGTTACGACGGCTTCGGCGCCATCGATGAATATTACGGCTGCCGCGAACGGGTGGCGGTCATGGACCTGACCGCCCTGCGCAAATTCGAAATCATCGGCCCGGACGCCGAGGCCCTGCTGCAGTACTGCCTGACCCGCGACGTGCGGCGCCTGGCCATTGGTCAGGTGGTCTATTCGGCGATGTGCCATGAACACGGCGGCATGCTCGACGACGGCACCCTGCTGCGCCTGGGCCAGGATAATTTTCGCTGGATCTGTGGCGAGGACTACGCCGGGGTCTGGCTGCGGGAACAGGCGCAGAAGCTCGGCATGAAAGTCTGGGTGAAATCCGCCAGCGAGCAGATTCACAACCTCTCGGTGCAGGGACCGCTGAGCCGCGAACTGCTCAAGCAAATGGTCTGGACCCCGGCCACCCAACCCGGCGTGGAAGCCTTGGGCTGGTTCCGCTTCCTGGTCGGTCGGCTGGATGGCTACGACGGCTGTCCGCTGATGATTTCCCGCACCGGTTATACCGGCGAGCTGGGCTACGAAGTCTGGTGTCAGCCCGAGGATGCCGAGCGGGTCTGGGACCGGATCTGGCAACTGGGCGAACCGCTGGGCATCGTTCCGTTGGGTCTTGAAGCGTTGGATATGCTGCGAATCGAAGCCGGGCTGATCTTTGCCGGTTACGAATTCAGCGATCAGACCGATCCGTTCGAAGCCGGGATCGGCTTCAGCGTGCCGCTCAAGAGCAAGACCGACGACTTCATCGGCCGTGACGCTTTGCTACGACGCAGCGCCAATCCCCTGCACAAGCTGGTAGGCCTGCAACTGAACGGCAATGAGGGCGCCCATCACGGTGACGGCGTATACAGCGGTCGCGCCCAGGTCGGCGTGGTCACCAGTGCCTGCCGTTCGCCGTTATTGGGTAACAATATCGCCTTGTGCCGGGTGGATGTCGCCTGCTCCGAGGTGGGGACCACCCTGCAAGTAGGCAAGGTCGATGGTTTGCAAAAACGCATCGATGCACGGGTCTTAGCACCGATTTTCTATGACCCGCAGAAAAACCGGGTGCGTAGTTGATTCATTGCTGCACCGAACATTGAGTACAGAACACGGCCACTGCGTTGCCCACCAGCGAGACAAAGAGTCTTTCCACAAGACCGAAAACACTCGCTGACCGAAGCCCCTGTCGCCGAATCGGCGCAGGGGCATCGGCTGAACTTCCGACTGCCCCCGACAATTCTTCTTACATGGGATAACAGAGATGGAAGCGACTACATTCGAGACCGTACCGCAGGCTGGTCAGACGGTTGGCAGCCTGCAGCGCAAAATTGACTGGCGAGGTGCGTTCTGGGTTGCCAGCGGCGTGCCGGCACTGGTGCTGTTCTCCATTGGCGCGATTGCCGCGACGGTGGGCAAACCGGCGTGGATCGTCTGGATCATTTCGATCCTGTTCGGTTTTATCCAGGCCTTCACCTACGCCGAGATTGCCGGGCTGTTCCCGCATAAGTCCGGCGGTGCATCGGTCTACGGTGCCGTGGCCTGGGTGCGTTACAGTAAATTGATTGCACCTATTTCGGTGTGGTGCAACTGGCTGGCGTGGTCGCCGGTGCTGTCCATCGGTTCCGGGCTGGCCGCCGGTTACATCCTCACCGCGCTGTTTCCGGCGGATGCGCTGATCAACACCTGGCAACTGACCTTGCTTGACCTGGGCTGGATCAAGAGCGGGTTGTCCCTGCGCCTGAACGCAACCTTCGTGGTTGGTGTGGTGATTCTGCTCGGGGTGTTTGCCGTGCAACACGGCGGCATCCTGCGCTCGGCGCGGCTGACGCTGATTTTGGGCGTCACCTCACTGATTCCGCTGCTGCTGGTGGGCGTGGTGCCGTTGTTGACCGGCGATGCCCTGCAAGCCAACTTCCTGCCGTTGTTCCCCTTGGCCCACGACGCCAGCGGCCAGGTTATCGATGGTGCCTGGGACATTTCCGGCTGGTCGTTGATGGCCGGCGGTCTGTTCATGGCCGCCTGGTCGACCTACGGTTTCGAGACCGCTGTGTGCTACACCCGCGAGTTCAAAGACCCCAAGCGCGACACCTTCAAGGCGATCTTCTATGCCGGCCTGCTGTGCATTCTGGTGTTCACCCTGGTGCCGATGGCGTTTCAGGGCAGCCTCGGCCTCGGTCAACTGGTCAGCGCCGCCGTGCTGGATGCCAACGGCACAGTGGTGACGCCCGCGGTCTACAGCGGCTTGCTGGCACCGGCAATCTACAGCGGCATGGGCGTCGGCCAGGCCATGGCCGACAGCATCGGTGGCGGCAAGGTCGTGGCCGACAGCATCGGTGGCGGCAAGGTCGTGGCCAACGTGGTGTTGATCATGCTGATCCTCGCCACCTTGCTGGCGATCATGACCTCGATGTCCGGCTCCTCGCGCACCTTGTACCAAGCCTCGGTGGACGGCTGGCTACCCAAATACCTGGGCCGCACCAACGACCACGGCGCGCCCACCGCCGCCATGTGGACCGACCTGTCGTTCAACCTGCTGCTGTTACTGATGTCCGACTACGTATTCGTCCTCGCGGCGTCCAACGTCAGCTACATCATCTTCAACTTCCTCAACCTCAACGCCGGCTGGATCCACCGCCTAGACCGCCCGGACTGGGTGCGCCCGTACAAGGCACCGACGGTGCTACTGGCGTTGGGCGGCGTATTGAGCTTCGTCAACCTGGCGTGCATGGGCCTGGGCGCCGATATCTGGGGTGCCGGCACCCTGTTCACCGGCGTGCTGCTGGCGCTGCTGATCCTCCCGGTGTTTGTCTATCGCCACTACGTGCAGGACAAAGGCCGCTTCCCGGCGGCCATGCTCAGCGACCTGCATATCCAGGCCGATGACGGCGTCAAACGGGCGGGTGTGCTGCCGTATGTGACGTTGGTGGCTGGGGTGTTGGTGGTGTACTTTTGTCATAGTCTGGTGGTTTGAGTCAGCCATGCACTGACTGTTGAAAGGCTGAAATATCAGGCGAAATCTGCAACTTATAAATGAGCATTCCGAGTCCATGTTTAGCGCAACACTTCACTTTTAGCGTGAATTGCCAGGGACGGCGAAACGCTAACATCCCGCGATTTCCTCACCTATCATTGCCCGGTATTGTTGCCCTGCCCCTTTAATCTGAATGTCAGTTCTCAAGGTCCCCATCCATGACCCGACATCCAGCACGCAAGATCAAAAGATCGCAGCCTGCGGCAGCTCCTACGGGGGGCGTACATCCGATCAATCACCGTGACATGCGGTCGGCGTAGGAGCTGGCGCAGCCTGCGATCTTTTGGCGGTTTCGCAGATGGCCCAGGAGCAAGATCAAAAGATCGCTGCCTGCGCCAGCTCCTACGGGGGGCGTACATCCGACCAATCACGGTGACATGCGGTCGGCGTAGGAGCTGGCGCAGCCTGCGATCTTTTGGCGGTTTCGGAGATGGCCCAGGAGCAAGATCAAAAGATCGCAGCCTGCGCCAGCTCCTACGGGGGAGCCACGCGCCCTCATTTTTCCCGCCAGATCACACGCTATAAGCCCGTTCATCATGCTCGGCCAAATCCAGCCCCACTGACTCGTTCTCGCCACTGGTACGCAAACCGATGGTCCATTGCAGCCCCTTGAGGATGATCAGGCTCACCACAAAGCAGTAGACGAAGGTAAAGCTGACGCCTTTCAATTGAGTCAGCACCTGATCAACGATATCCAGATTCTCCACATACCCGCCCAACGCCGGAGAAGCGAAGACGCCGGTGAGAATTGCGCCGACGATGCCGCCAATGCCGTGCAGGCTGAATACGTCGAGCGAATCGTCGTAACCGAGCTTCTGTTTCAGCTGGCTGACGCCGAAGAAACACGCAGCGCCGGTGATCAGGCCAATCGCCAGGGCGCCGGCCGGACCGACGAAGGCGCAGGCTGGGGTGATGCCAACGAGACCGGCCAGGGCGCCGGAGGCTGCGCCGAGTGCGCTGGGCCGACCGTGGATCAGGGTTTCGGTGAGCATCCAGCCAACGACGCCGGCGCACGCCGCCACTTGGGTGGTCAGCATGATGATCCCGGCGCCGGTATTCACCGCCGCGCCGGAGCCGATGTTGAAACCGAACCAGCCGACCCACAGCAGGCCGGCGCCCATCAGGGTGAACCCGAGGTTATGCGGGGGCATCGCGACGTTCGGGTAGCCTTTGCGTTTGCCCAGTACCAGGCTCGCTGCCAGTGCTGCGACGCCGGCATTGATATGCACGGCGGTGCCACCGGCGAAATCCAGCACGCCCCAATTGACCATCAGCCCGCCGGGACCGCCCCAGATCATGTGCGCGACCGGGGCGTAGACGAAGGTAAACCACAGCGCCATGAACGCCAGCGCGGCGCTGAACTTCATGCGTTCGGCGAAGCCACCGACGATCAGTGCCGGAGTAATGATTGCGAAGGACATCTGGAACACGCTATAGACGCCTTCGGGAATGCTGCCCACCAGGCTGTCGTGGGTCATGTCGAGCATGAACACCTTGCTCAAGCCGCCGACGAAGCTGTGCAGATTGACTTCACCGGCGACCATGCCCGTGGCGTCGACGACGATGCTGTAGCCGTAGACCACCCACAGCACCCCGATCACGCCGGCGATGGCGAACAGCTGGGTGAACACCGAGAGGAAGTTTTTCGCCCGGACCATGCCGCCATAAAACAGCGCCAGACCGGGAATGCACATCATCAGCACGAACAGGGTCGCGGTCATCATCCAGGCGGTGGTGCCGGTGTCCAGGGTGGCATCGGCCGCCGAGGCCAGAGGTGACAGACACAGTGCGGCGAACATCAGTGCCAGGCGGGGGAAGGTCAGCCGTGAATCGGAGAATGGAATCATTGTCAGCAAGCTCCAGAGCAGGAAGGTCGTCTAATGGGGCTGGCAGAAGAAAAAAGTGCGAGGCCGTGGGGCCTCGCTGTGTGTGCGGGTCTGTGCCCGCTTGTGGGTAAAACCGAAAAAAACGCCGCCCATACGGGCAATGTTGTTCACTTAAGCCAACTCTTCAGTTTGGTTACATTTGTGGCGAGGGGGCTTGCCCCCGCTGGAGTGCGAAGCGCTCCTAAAATCAGACAACGGGATCGTTCAGTTAGAACCCGTGTGCCGGTTTTACGACTGCTTCGCAGCCGAACGGGGGCAAGCCCCCTCGCCACAGGTTTTGTGCTCGACGCTTCTTTATCTATCTGACCAGCTACGTTTTAGTACTGCTGCCCAGGAATCCACGAAGTCCCGGCCAACGGCACCCGAGCCATGGCCGCCGCTTCCACGGTCAGGGCCACCAGGTCTTCGGGGTCGAGGTTATGCAGGTGCGACTTGCCGCAGGCCCGGGCCATGGTCTGGGCTTCGAGCACCAGTACCCGCAGGTAGTTGGCCAGGTGACGACCGCCTTCCACCGGGTCCAGGCGCTTGGACAGTTCCGGGTCTTGGGTGGTGATGCCGGCCGGGTCACGGCCGTTCTGCCAGTCGTCATAGAAGCCGGCCGCCGAACCGAGTTTTTGCAGTTCTTCGTCCAGACGCGGATGGTTGTCCCCCAAGGCGATCAGCGCCGCGGTACCGATCGCCACGGCATCGGCCCCCAGGGCCATGGCTTTGGCCACGTCGGCGCCGTTGCGAATGCCACCGGACACAATCAGCTGAACCTTGCGGTGCATGCCCATTTCCTGCAGCGCCTGAACCGCTTGCGGAATGGCCGGCAGGATCGGGATGCCAACGTGCTCGATAAACACTTCCTGAGTCGCCGCCGTACCACCTTGCATACCGTCGAGTACGATCACGTCGGCCCCGGCTTTGACTGCCAGCTTGACGTCGTAGTACGGACGACTGGCGCCGATTTTCACGTAGATCGGTTTTTCCCAATCGGTGATTTCACGCAGCTCGGCGATCTTGATCGCCAGGTCGTCCGGCCCGGTCCAGTCCGGGTGGCGGCAGGCGCTACGCTGATCGACACCGATCGGCAGTGTGCGCATCCCGGCCACCCGCTCGGTGACTTTCATGCCCAACAGCATGCCGCCGCCGCCCGGCTTGGCGCCTTGGCCGAGGACGATTTCGATGGCATCGGCCTTGCGCAGGTCATCCGGGTTCATGCCGTAACGCGACGGCAGGTACTGATAGACCAGATGCTCGGACTGGCCGCGCTCTTCCGGGGTCATACCGCCGTCACCGGTGGTGGTGCTGGTGCCGGCGATGGTCGCGCCACGGCCCAGGGCTTCCTTGGCGTTGGCGGACAAGGCGCCGAAGCTCATGCCGGCGATGGTCACCGGAATCTTCAAGTGCAGCGGCTTCTTGGCAAAGCGGTTGCCGAGGATCACATCGGTGCCGCACTTCTCGCGATAGCCTTCCAGCGGATAGCGGGAAACGCTGGCGCCGAGCAGCAGCAAGTCATCGAAGTGCGGCAGCTTGCGCTTGGTGCCGCCACCGCGAATGTCGTAGATGCCGGTTTCGGCGGCGCGCTGGATTTCCTGAATGGTCAGGCGGTCGAAAGTCGCGGATTCGCGCAGGACTGGAACAGGTTTGTCGCTCATGGTGTTCTCCTTAGTACGCGGATGCGTTATCGACTTTGAAGTTGTAGAGCTGACGGGCCGAGCCGTAGCGTTTGAAGGCCTTCGGGTCAGCGCTGAAACCGGCTTGGTCGAGCAACTCCTTGAGCTCGATAAGGTGCTCGTTGCGCATCTCTTTTTCGATGCAGTCCGAACCCAGGGATTGCACGCTGCCCTGCACGTAGATCCGCGTTTCATACAGCGAATCGCCCAAGGCATCCCCCGCATCGCCGCACACCACCAGACGCCCTGCCTGGCCCATGAAGCAGCTCATGTGGCCGATGCTGCCACCGACCACGATGTCGATGCCTTTCATGGAAATCCCGCAACGGGCACCGGCGTCGCCCTCGATCACCAGCAAGCCGCCGTGGGCGGTAGCGCCCGCTGCCTGGGACGCACTGCCCTTGACCCGCACCGAGCCGGACATCATGTTTTCCGCGACACCGGTGCCGACGTTGCCGTGCACGGTGATGTGGGCTTTCTTGTTCATGCCCGCGCAGTAGTAACCGGCGTGGCCCTGGATATCGATGAACAGTTCCTGGTCAACGCCGACGGCAATGTTGTGCGCGCCGTTGGAATGGGTCACCACCCACTCGGCATCGCTCAGTTGTCTGGCCTGGTCGTGCAGCCCCTGATTGAGCTCGCGTACTTCACTGACAGATAGATCGATAGTTTTCATAACGGGGCTCCTCAGGCGCTTTTGCGTTCCCATATGTACATGGTGGATGGCGCTGGTTCCCAGACTTTGGCGTGCTCGATGCCGGGCAACCTCGAGAGCGCCTGGTATTCCGAGGCCATGGCGACGTAGTCGTCGGTTTCAGCGAGGATCGCCGGTTTGCAGGCAATCGGATCGCGAATCACCGCAAAGCCATTGCGGGTGCCGATGGCGAAGGTGAAGAAGCCGTCGAGGTCTTCCAGTGCATGATCCAGCGCGACTTTCAGCGAGTCGCCCTGTTGCAGGCGCCAGGCCAGGTAGCCGGCGGCGACTTCGGTGTCGTTCTCGGTCTGGAACACGATGCCCTGGCGCTTGAGTTCCTGGCGCAGGCGGAAGTGGTTGGACAGCGAGCCGTTGTGCACCAGGCACAGGTCGGCGCCGGTGGAAAACGGGTGGCTGCCCTCCATGGTCACCGCGCTTTCGGTGGCCATGCGGGTGTGGCCGATGATGTGACTGCCCTTCATCCCGGCGAGGTTGAAGCGCTCGGAGATTTCCTTGGGCAAGCCCATACCCTTGAGGATCTCGATGCTTTGCCCGGCACTCATGATGCGCACATCCGGCGCCAGTTCAGCCAGGGCGCTGCGCACATCGGCTTCGTTGGCCGGGGTTTTCAACACCACGGCGCTGGCGTTCTGAAACCAGTTCATCGACTGGCCCAGGCGGCCTTCCAATGCGCCCATCAGGGCACTGAAATCAAAACCGGGCACAGTGCCTTGCAAGGTCAGCTTGACCGAGCCTTCAGCCACTTCATCGCCATAAATGGCAAAGCCGGCGCTGTCCGGACCACGGTCGGTCATCGACAGCAGCATGGGTTCGAAGAGCTTTCCGAGCTGGGACTCCAGCGCTGGATTCTTCAAGTACAGACCTACGATTCCGCACATACATTTCTCCTACTGGGCAGCCGGTTCCTCGGTCAGAGGTACCGGGTCGTTAAAAACAGTCGTTTAGAAAAATTCGGTGTAACGCTGGATCTCCCAATCGGAGACGTGACGGCTGTACTCGACCCATTCCATGCGTTTGAGCTCGATGAACTCGTCGACGATTTCCCGGCCGAGTGTGGCCCGGAACAACGGGTCGGCATCCAGTGCGTCACAGGCTTCCTTGAGGCTCTGGGGCAAGGTGGCGATGCCACGGCCGGCGATTTCTTCGAGGCTCAGGGAGTAGAGGTTCTCGTTGCATGGCTCCCCCGCTTCCAGCTTGCGATCGATGCCGTCCAGACCGGCGGCGATGATCGCGGCGCTGACCAGATACGGGTTGCAACCGGCATCCGGCAGGCGAAACTCGAGACGCCCATAAGGCACGCGGACCATCGCCGAGCGGTTATTGGAACCGTAGGCAACGAACGCTGGAGCCCAGGTCGAACCGGAAAGCGAACGACCGACCACCAGGCGCTTGTAGGAGTTGACGGTAGGCGCGGCGAAGGCACACAAGGCCGGACCATGAGCCAGCAGGCCAGCGGCGAAGTGGTAGGCCATTTTCGACAGGCCCATGCCGCGCGAGTCGCTGGCGTCATGGAACAGGTTCTTGTTCACCGCGTCGGCGATCGACAGGTGAAAGTGCATGCCGTTGCCGGCGCGTTTGGGGTCAGGCTTGGGCATGAACGAGCAGATCATGCCCAGGTCGTTGGCGACTTCACCGGCGGCCATGCGGAAGAAGGTGAAGCGATCCGCCGAGGTCAGCGCGTCGCTGTAGGTGTAATTGATCTCGAACTGGCCGTTGGCGTCTTCGTGGTCGATCTGATAGATGTCGAAATCGACTTTTTGCAGCGCTTCGGTGAGATTTTCCAGGAACTGCCGCGAACGCGACAGACCTTTGTAGTCGTAGCAGGGTTTGTCCAGATTATCGCTGGCATCAACGCTGCATAGTTTGCCTTCGGCGTCACGGCGGAACAGGCTGAACTCGGGTTCCAGCCCGGTATTGAGAGTCCAGCCGCGAGCCGTCAGGCGTTCTACCTGACGCATCAGTACATAGCGCGAATCGTAAGGGTGCGGCTCGTTGTTGACGTGGCCGACGCAGACGATGCGGCCGTAACCCGGTTGCCAGGGCACGGCGGTCAGGGTGCTCGGGTCGCCCTTGGCCATGAAGTCCGGGCCGTGGGGTTGCATGCCCATGCCGCAGATAGCGAACCCGGCAAAACCGGCGCCACTGTCGATTACCGTCTGCAACCCGGAAACCGGAACCGATTTGGTTTTCGCCGCGCCGTGAATATCCACGAACTGAGCCAGCACGTATTTGATTTTGTGCTCATCGATGATTCGTTGTGTATCTGTGGGCAACATCACATATGACTCCTCGAGCAAGGCAAGACAGCGGGATCTGCTTCGAGAGTCGGCTGAGGTCCCTGACGATAGTCCAGTGCTAGAATCCAGTTGGACGGGACCTGAAGCTAAGCCGATTATTCTCTTAAAGAAACTTACTTTCCCATTGAGAATGCAATTGCCTTGCCAGATTTACCCTCAGCCGGCTGCCGGACAGCGTTATTCGCCCGCAAACACTGGCATTTCAAGGGATCGGCAGGAAAATGAGTGTCGCCTGGGTCATACTTCAGACATGCTAGAACCGCTCGAACCGGAAAAGTCGCGGCAAGCAGCAAGGGGTGCATCGCACTTTCATAGTGCGAAATTTATATTCATGACCGGAAATGAAGCATGAGCAAAGTGATTTCCACCGAGGCCGAGCCCCGCTTGCGGCTCGAGCAATATCTGGGCATGCAGATCAAGCGGCAGCGTCAATTGCAGGAATTGAAGATCGCCGATGTCGCGCAACTGGCCGGCATCAGCCAGGGCATGCTGAGTAAGATCGAGAACGCCCAGGTGTCCACCAGCCTCGACACCCTGAGCCGACTGTGCGACGCCCTCGGTATGCCAATGTCGAAACTGTTCAGCCAATACGACCAGCAAGGCAGTGGCGCCCTGCTGGTGCGCAAGGGCGAAGGGATGCAGGTGGTGCGTCGCGGCACCGAGAAAGGCCACACCTATCACTTGCTCAACCATACCCGTGGACCGAAGAAGACCTTCGAGGCCTACATGGTCACCATGGATGATGCCAGCGAGGAGTTCCCGACCTTCTCCCATCCGGGCACCGAGTTTCTCTATCTGCTCAAAGGCGAAATCGTTTATCGCCACGGCAACCAGCTCTATCACATGAAAGCCGGCGACAGCCTGACCTTCGACGGCGAAGTCCCCCATGGCCCGGAGCAGTTGGTGAAAGTGCCGATTAATCTGCTGTCGATCATGAACTACGGCGACGATTGATGATGGCGGGTCAGTTAGCGCACATTTTCAGTCTGGCGGGAAATTGTGGCGAGGGGGCTTGCCCCCGCTCGGCTGCGAAGCAGTCGTGAAACCGGCAAACTCGTTCTACCTGACAAACCGTTGTCGCCGATTTTAGGGCCGCTTCGCGCCCCAGCGGGGGCAAGCCCCCTCGCCACAGGTTCTGCACTCGACACCCATTCCCTAACTGACCGGCATTCGCGCTTACCCGCTATGGCGGCACCCAGAACACTCCTCCTCTTTCTGCTCGACCCTTTCCCCCTCGCAAAAAAAACCAAAACAACGCTGGACGGCATTTTTTATTTCACCTATAAAAAGCGCAACAGGAATATTTTATTCGTACAGAGAATTTTTATTCAGCAATGAATTTAACTCCCACCGATGAATATTCAACGACTTCACAGCCCCCTTAGCCTGTATGTCACCCTTGCGAGGACCCGTAATGAGTACCGAACCGGACCACTTCATTTTCAAGATCAGCTGCCCGGCGACGTCGGGAATCGTCGCCGCCGTGACCTCCTTTCTCGCCAATAACCGTTGCTACATCAGCGAGCTGGCGCAGTTCGACGACGAGGAAACCGGTCAGTTCTTCATGCGCGCGGTCTTTCGCTTCAACAGCGGCATCATCGGGGATATCGACGTCTTGCGTCGGGACTTCGATCAAGTGGCCGCCACGCTGAACATGGACTGGCAATTGCACGCTGTCGCCCAGCCGATGCGCGTGTTGATCATGGTCAGCAAATTCGACCACTGCCTGACCGACCTGCTGTACCGCCACCACAAGGGCGAGATGGACATGCAGATCACCGCCATCGTCTCCAACCATCTGGAGCTGCGAGCCATGGCCGAGCGTGAAGGTATCCGTTTCATCTACCTGCCGGTGACCAAGGACACCAAGGCCCAGCAGGAAGCCGCGCTGCTGAAGATCGTCGAAGAGACCCAGACCGAACTAGTGGTGCTGGCGCGCTACATGCAGATCCTCTCTGACGACCTGTGCAAGCAATTGTCGGGCCGGGCGATCAATATCCATCACTCGTTCCTCCCCGGTTTCAAGGGTGCCAAGCCCTACCACCAGGCCCATCAGCGCGGGGTGAAACTGATCGGTGCGACAGCGCACTACGTCACCTCGGACCTGGACGAAGGCCCGATCATCGAGCAGGAAGTACAGCGCGTCGATCACGCCTACAAGGCCGAGGACCTGGTGACGATTGGCCGCGATACGGAAACCGTCGCACTGTCCAAGGCCGTCAAATATCACCTGCAACATCGGGTGTTTATCAATCGCGAAAAAACGGTGATCTTCCGATGAACAGCCCTGTCCCACTCGCCCGCGACATTGACGGCAAAGCCATCGCCTCCCAGGTGCTCAGCGAGGTCGCGGCCGAAGTCTGTGAGCTGGCACAACAGCAGATCCTGCCGACCCTGGCGGTGGTGTTGGTCGGTGAAGACCCGGCCAGTCAGGTCTATGTGCGCAACAAGATTCTGCGGGCCAAGGAAGCCGGAATTCGCTCGCTGGAGCAGCGCATGCCCGCCAGCACCACCCAGGCACAATTGCTCGCAGTGATCGCCGAGCTGAACGCCGACCCGACGGTCAACGGGGTTCTCGTGCAGTTGCCGGTACCGGCGCATATCGATGAAAGCGCGGTGATTCAGGCCATCGACCCGATCAAGGACGTCGACGGCTTCCATCGGCAAAACGTCGGCGGTCTGGTCCAGGGCCAGGATGTCCTCACCCCCTGTACGCCAAGCGGTTGCATGCGCCTGCTGCGGGACACCTGCGGCGACCTGAGCGGCAAGCATGCGGTGGTGATCGGCCGTTCAAACATCGTCGGCAAACCCATGGCGACCCTGTTGTTGCAGGCCCACTGCTCGGTCACCGTGGTGCATTCGCGCAGCGTCGATGCCGCCGCCCTGTGCCGTCTGGCGGACATAGTGGTGGCCGCCGTCGGCCGACCGCAAATGATCGATGCCAGTTGGCTGAAACCCGGCGCGGTGGTGATTGATGTCGGCATCAACCGCATCGAAACCGAACACGGCAGCCGCCTGGTGGGCGATGTCGATTACGCCAGTGCCCGCACCGTCGCCAGCGCCATTACCCCGGTACCCGGCGGTGTCGGCCCGATGACCATCGCCTACCTGTTGAAAAACACGGTGATCGCCACCCGCCTGCAACTGCAACGGGCGGCCGATTCGCCAGCCACTCAACCACCGACCCGGGAGGCGTGATGCCCTTTAATCTCTTGAAGTACGGTCTCTCCTCCGAGTACACGGCGGAGATGGACCTGCCACCGCCCAAGGAGCTCAAGTCGTCCTACGATGTGGTGATCATCGGCGGTGGCGGCCACGGCGTGGCGATTGCCTATTACCTGGCCAAGTACCACGGCATCACCAATGTCGCGGTGCTGGAAAAGTCCTATCTGGGCGGCGGTAACACCGCGCGCAATACCGCGGTGATTCGCTCCAACTACCTGACCAGCGAAGGCGTGCGCTTCTACAGTGAGTCTGTGAAGTTGTTCAAGGACCTGTCCAACGAATTCGACTTCAACATCATGTATTCCGAGCGCGGCCAGTTGACCCTGGCCCACACCGATGCAACGGTCCGGGCCTTCCGCCAACGCGCCGAAGTGAACAAGCATTTCGGTGGCCGTACGGAAATGATCGACCGCCAGCAGATCCGCGAGCTGGTGCCGAGCCTCAACCTCGACCCTGGCCACCTGCCGGTCCTGGCAGGTCTGTGGCATATCGACGGCGGCACTGCCCGCCACGACGCGGTGGCCTGGGGTTACGCCAAGGGCGCGGCGCAGCGGGGAGTGGAAATCCATCAGCTGACCGAAGTGCAGGACCTGATCATCCAGAACGGCCGGATCACTGCGGTGAAAACCAACCGCGGCACCATCCAGTGCGGCTGCGCGGTACAAGCGGTGGCCGGGCACAGTTCGTTGATGGCCAGGAAGGCCAAAATCGACATGCCGATCGTCTGCTATCCCCTGCAAGCGATGGTCACCCAACCGTTCAAGCCGTTTCTCGATCCGCTGGTGAGTTCCTCGGCGCTGCACTGCTACGTGCAGCAGACCAGCCGTGGCGAAGTGGTGTTCGGCGGCGGTTCCGACCCCTACCCGCTCTACAACACCCGCTCGACCCTGGACCTCAAGGAAAGCCTGATCTCTGCGGCCGTCGAGATGTTCCCGTTCCTCGCCAACGCCAAGCTGATGCGCCAGTGGGCCGGGATCACCGACATGACCCCGGACTACAGCCCGATCATGGGCCTGTCGCCGGTCGACAACTACTACCTCGATGCCGGTTGGGGCACCTGGGGCTTCAAGGCGACGCCGATCTGCGGCAAGACCATGGCCGAGCTGGTCGCCTCCGGTGGCAAGGTTCCGGAGCTGATCAAGCCTTTCGGTCTGGAACGTTTTTCGACCTTCCAGCAAGTCAACGAGATGGGCGCGACCGCGGCCAGTCACTAAGGGGCAAACCTTATGAAAGTCATGAATTGCCCGTTGAACGGGCCGCGCAACATCACCGAATTCACCTACGGCGGCGAGTTCAAGGACATGCCCGACCCGGCGACCTGCAGCGACGCGCAATGGGCCCATTACGTATTCAACAGCGAGAACGCTGCCGGCGTGGTGCGTGAATGGTGGATGCACAACGCGTCGAGCTACTGGTTCCTCGCCGAGCGCCACACCGTCACCGACGAAATCCTGCGCACTTTCGATGCCCGGGAAATCTACCACCAGCGTGTCGAGTTCAGCCCTGCGGAGCACAGCAATGAGCCAGCCTGATTCCACCTTTGAAAGCCGCTTGCCGCTGCCCATGGGCTTGCTGATCGACCGGCAACGTCCGCTGGCCTTCAACTTCGACGGCAAGCCTTATAGCGGTTTTGCCGGTGACAGCATCGCCAGCGCCCTGCTCGGCAACGGCCGTTACCTGCTGTCGCGCTCGTTCAAATACCACCGACCACGCGGCCCGTTGACCATGGCCGGGCAAGACGCCAACACCCTGGTGCAACTGCCGGACGAGCCCAATGTACTGGCCGATACCCACTGGCTGCAGGCCGGTGTCGAGGTCAGCGGGCAAAACTATTCGGGCTCTCTGGACCATGACCGGGATGCGCTGTTGGGCAAGTTTTCGCGGTTCATGCCGGTGGGCTTTTACTACCGGTCGTTCTACAAGCCCAAGGGCATGTGGAAAATCTGGGAACCGCTGATTCGCAAAAAGGCAGGGCTGGGCATCCTCAACCTGGACTTCAAACCGGAGTATTACGACAAGGCCTACCTGTTCGTCGATCTGGCGGTGGTCGGTGCCGGGCCCGCCGGTTTGCAGGCGGCGCTGACTGCCGCCCATGCCGGGGCCAAGGTGTTGTTGATCGAACAACAGCGGCTGTTGGGCGGCGCACTGACCTATGCGCGCTTCGACGTACAAGGCGCACAGGCCGATGAGGTGCGCCAGGCGCTGGTGGAAGCGGTCAGCCAGCACGCCAACATCCAGATTCTTACTGAAGCGACCTGCAACGGCTGGTTCACCGACAACTACCTGCCGGTGATCAAGGACCAGCGCATGTACAAGGTCCGCGCCAGCCAGTGCATCATCGCCTCGGGCGCCTTCGATCAGCCGGTGATTTTCCGCAACAACGACCTGCCCGGCGTGATGCTGTGCAGCGCCGCGCAGCGCTTGATGAAGCTGTACGCGGTCAAACCCGGCAAACGCGCGGTGGTTTTGACCGGCAACGACGACGGCTATCGCACAGCCCTGGATCTGCTGGAGCAAGGGGTTGAAGTCGCGGCCGTGGTCGACATGCGCACCGGTGCCGACGATTCGCGCCTGAGCGCTGAACTCAAACGCCTGGGCGTCACCCTGCACCTGCAACACACCGTCTATGAAGCCCTGCACAGCAAGGGCATGCGCCACATCAACGGTGTCGATATCCGGCGCATCACGACCCGCGGTGAAGTCGCCAAGGAACGGCTGCAACTCGATTGCGATTTACTCTGCATGACCGCTGGCTACATGCCGGTCTATCAACTGGCGTGTCAGGCCGGTGGCAAGTTGGCCTACGCCGATCCGGTGGCGGAGTTCGCCATCACCGGGCTGCCGAAAAACCTCGCCATCGCCGGCTCCGTGAACGGTCGGCACTTGTTGGAAAACGTACTCAAGGACGGCGCCAAAGTCGGCGCGCAAGCGGCGCTGGCCCTGGGCCTGGCCGTGGAGCATCAGGAACAGCCGCTGAGCCCGGAACAGCGGGTCAACTTCGACTGGCCGATCTTCCCGCACCCCAGTGGGAAGGAATTCGTCGACTTCGATGAAGACCTGCAGATCCGCGACATCATCAACGCGACCCGTCACGGCTATCGCGACGTGCAACTGGTCAAACGCTTCTCCACCGTCGGCATGGGACCTTCCCAGGGCCGGCACTCGGCACTGCCGACGGCGCGTCTGGTGGCTGCCAGCACCCAGCGCACCGTCAGCGAAACCGGCGTCACCACAGCTCGCCCGCCGTTCGAGGCGGAAAAACTCGCGCACATCGCCGGGCGCAGTTTCGACCCGATCCGCCGTACCGCGATCCATCAGCGTCATCTGCAGGCCGGGGCGAAAATGATGCCGGCCGGTAACTGGCAGCGTCCGGCCTATTACGGCTTCAAGGATAACAACGGCCAACCGGCCAGCCGCGAGCGCTGCATGCAGGAAGAAGCCTGCCATGTACGCAAAAGCGTCGGCCTGATCGACGTCTCGACCCTCGGTGGCCTGGACATTCGCGGGCCGGATGCCGCCGAACTGCTGGAGCGGATGTACACCTTCGCGTTCGCCAAGCAACCGATCGGCCGCACCCGTTACGCGCTGATGACTAACGAGCACGGCGTGGTGATCGACGATGGCGTCTGCGCACGATTGGCCGACCAGCACTTCTATGTCACGGCCACCACCAGCGGCGTCGACCGGATCTACCAGTCGATGCTCAAGTGGAACGTGCAATGGCGGCTGAACGTCGACATCGCCAACGTCACCGCGGCCATTGCCGCAGTCAACCTGGCCGGCCCCGATTCGCGCAAGGTGCTGGCGAAGGTCTGCGCCGATATCGATTTGTCGCCTGTTGCCTTCCCCTATCTGGGTGTACGTCAGGGCACCGTAGCCGGGATCGCCGCGCGAGTGATGCGGGTCGGTTTCGTCGGTGAACTGGGATATGAAATCCATGTGCCGGCGCGTTATGCCGAATACCTCTGGGACACTTTGATGGATGCCGGACGCGAACATGATATTCGTCCGTTCGGTGTCGAAGCCCAGCGGTTGCTGCGACTGGAAAAGGGCCACGTGATCATCAGCCAGGACACCGATGGCATGACCCATCCGGCGGAAATCGACATGGGCTGGGCGATCTCGCGCAAGAAGCCGTTCTTCGTCGGCCGCCGCTCGGTGGACATCCTCGAAGCCCAGCCGCTCAAGCGCAAACTGGTGGGGTTCACCCTGCCCAAAGGCAGCAGCCAACCGCTGGAAGGTCATCTGGTGCTCAAGGGCCCGGACATCAGCGGCAACGTCACCTCCTGCGAATATTCGCCGACCCTGGGCCTGATCATCGGACTGGCCTATGCCGCCGTCGATCAGAGCACCCCGGGGCAGCAGATTCCGATTCGGGTAGAGGGCGCTGAAGTGGTACAGGCCACGGTAGTCAAACTGCCGTTTTTCGATGTCGATAGCACACGCCAGGAGTTGTGAGCATGGTCACCGCACAAGATTTTCGCGAACGCAGCCCGTTGTATGTGCTGCAGGAGAATGCCCGACTGGCACATCTGGGCGACAGCCTGATCGTCAGCAGTTACGGCGATCAGGACGAAACCGCGCAACTGGCAAGCTGCGCTTTGCTCGACCTGAGCAATCTGGCGCGGGTCGGCTTTCGCGGTGCCGATGCCGCTGCGCATCTGCTCGCGCAGCGCTTTGAATTGCCGAGCGTGCCTAACCGCTGCGTCGCGCAGGCGGATGGCAGTAGCGTCGCGCGGCTTTCCCAGACCGAGTATTTCCTGCTCGGCAGTTTGCAGGACGCGGGGGCCCGGCTTCAGCAGCTCGAAGCTCGGTGGCAACAGTCCGCCAATGCCTGTTACCTGTTGCCGCGTCAGGACAGCCATGCCTGGCTGGTGTTGAGCGGCGAACACGTCAGTTCGGTAATGGCCAAGGTCTGCGGCGTCGATCTGCGCCAACCGGCATTCGCCACCGGAGCGGTGGCGCAGACGTCGGTGGCGCGCATGAGTGCGATCGTCATCAATGCCTCACTGCCGGACCTTCCGCTGTTTCACATTCTTTGTGACAGGGCTTCGGCGCAGTATTTATGGGGCGCGCTGCTCGATGCGATGCAGGAGTTTGGTGGAAAACCCGTTGGCATTGATGCGTTACGGGGTGTCAGGTAAACCGCCTTCGCAAGCAGGAAATTCCATGAACAGCATCGAAGAACCCACCCTCGACAGCGACTACCGTGTCCCGGCCCTGCAACGGGGTCTGTGGATTCTGCAGTTGTTCAGCAGCTGCGAACGGGAACTGAGCATGAACGATATCGCCGAGCGCCTGGCGCTCAGTGTGTCGTCGATCTACCGCATCGTGCAGACGCTCACGGGCATGGGCTATCTGAAAAAAGTCGGGAAAAACACCTACGAGCTCGGTCCGCAGGTAATCGCCAATGGCTTCACCTACCTGGTCAGTCGTGATCTGGTGGACGTCGCGATCCCGCACCTGAACACCTTGCGTGACCGCAGCTCGCTGTCCTGTCACCTGACCGTGCGCGAACAGACCGACAGCGTCTACATCTACCGGGCTTTCGCCTCCCAGCGTTTGTCGGTCAATGTGCCCATAGGTACGCGCATTGCCTGCCATTGCACGGCGATGCGTCGGGTGCTGCTCAGCGATTTGAGCGACGCGACCCTGGTCAGCCTGTATCAACACGTACGGCTGGACGATTACCCGGCGCCCGCGCCCAAGACCTTGCCCGAACTGCAGCAGATTGCCGAGCAGGATCGGCAATTGGGTTGGGTGCTGCACCGCTCCGACTACTCCACCGCCATCGCCACCGGTATTCGCGATCACCGTGGCGAGGTGGTTGCCGCCATCAACCTGTCCGGCCCGGATGCGATCATGGATTCCCTGGAGAATCGCGAGCGCTTCAAGAACATGTTGCTCGACAGTGCACGCATGATTTCCGTGGAGATGGGGTTCAAGGCTTGAAACCCAAGCAAATCCCTATGGAGACCCATCTAATGTAGGAGCGAGCTTGCTCGCGATGGACGTTAACGATAACGCGTGTTTTCTGGATAAACGCGTCGCCCTTGAGTCCATCGCGAGCAAGCTCGCTCCTACAGTGTTCGCCATGTTCGCCAAGCCCCCGCCCCTACTCTCCCAACCGACGAAATCACACCCGCCGCATTCCCCACTTCCCACTACTCCCTACCTTCCGTCGCCTACCCTTTCGATGATCTTGCAGCTGATGCTTGCATACACAATATTATGGTATACCATCATACGACAAACGCATTCCCTCTCTCATATGGAGTCGCTCATGAGTTTCGAAATTCGCAAGATCGTCAGCTACGTGGAAGAAACCTTCATCGAAGGCGGCAAGGCCACTGACACGCCGGTGACCATGGTCGGCCTGGCCGTTGTCATCAAGAACCCATGGCTGGGTCGTGGTTTTGTCGAAGACCTGAAGCCGGAAATTCGTGCCAACTGCTCCGATCTGGGGGCATTGATGGTCGAGCGCCTGGTGGCGACGATTGGCGGTGCCGACAAGATCGAAGCCTACGGCAAGGCGGCCGTGGTCGGTGCCGACGGCGAGATCGAGCATGCCTCCGCAGTGATCCACACCCTGCGTTTCGGCAACCACTATCGCGAAGCGGTGCAAGCCAAGAGCTATCTGAGCTTCACCAACAAGCGCGGTGGCCCGGGCACCTCGATCCAGATTCCGATGATGCACAAGGACGACGAAGGTCTGCGTTCGCACTACATCACGCTGGAAATGCAGATCGAAGACGCACCGCGCTCGGACGAGATTGTGGTCGTCCTCGGTTGCGCCAACGGCGGTCGCCTGCACCCACGCATCGGCAACCGCTATATCGATCTGGAAGAACTGGCCGCCGAGAAAGCCCAGTAACTCATAAGATTTGCAGGAGCGATCCATGATTCGGCTCAGCGCTGAACTCACCCCGGCCGGCACCAGTTATCTGGCGACCGGCCAAGGCCAACCCGTGGTACTGATCCACGGTGTGGGCCTGAATAAAGAAATGTGGGGCGGCCAGATCGTTGGTCTCGCTCCCCACTACCGGGTCATTGCCTACGACATGCTCGGGCATGGCGCCAGCCCGCGCCCGGAAGCGGGTACCGGGCTGCTCGGTTATGCCGATCAGCTATTGGAATTGCTCGAACACTTACAACTGCCACAAGCCACGGTGATCGGGTTTTCCATGGGCGGGTTGGTGGCGCGGGCCTTCGCCCTGCACTACCCGCAGCATCTGCTCGGCCTGGTGGTGCTCAACAGCGTGTTCAACCGTAGCGCCGAACAGCGCGCCGGAGTCATCGAAAGGACCAGCCAGGCCGCCGAACATGGCCCGGATGCGAATGCCGAAGCGGCGCTGTCACGTTGGTTCAGCCGCGAATATCAGGCGGCCAATCCGGCACAGATCGCGGCGATTCGCCAGACCCTGGCCGGCAATGACCCACAAGGTTATCTGACCACCTACGAGCTGTTTGCCACCCAGGACATGTACCGCGCCGAAGACCTGGGGACTATTCAGGTGCCGACCCTGATCGCCACCGGCGAGCTGGACCCCGGTTCCACGCCGCAAATGGCCCGACAATTGGCCGAACGGATTCCCGGCGCGCAAGTAGCCGTGCTCCACGAGCAACGGCATATGATGCCGGTAGAGTCGCCGCGCCTGGTCAACCAGGTGCTGCTGGACTTCCTCAACATGGCGCAAACCCGACAAAATCAAATAAAGGGGATCGTTGCATGACACTCGCACGCTTCCAGATGTGCATCGACGGGCAATGGGTCGATGCCCTCTGCGGCAAGACCTTCGAAAGCCTCAACCCGGCACTGGCCCAAGCCTGGGCTGAACTGCCGGATGCCGATGAAGCCGATGTCGAGCGCGCCGTTCAGGCCGCGCAAAAGGCTTTCGACAGCCCGGCCTGGCGCGGCTTGACCGCCACTGCCCGCGGCAAATTGCTGCGCCGTCTCGGTGATTTGATCGCCGAGAACAAAGAGCAA
The DNA here is from genome assembly GCF_059716055.1 of Pseudomonas sp. LBUM1658. NCBI lineage: Bacteria > Pseudomonadati > Pseudomonadota > Gammaproteobacteria > Pseudomonadales > Pseudomonadaceae > Pseudomonas > Pseudomonas sp. LBUM1658. The sequence continues at coordinate 2,163,078 of NZ_CP166798.1, read as the reverse complement.
CTGGCGCAACTGGAAAGCCGCGACAACGGCAAGCTGATCCGCGAGACCCGCGGCCAGGTCAACTACTTGCCGGAATTCTTCCACTACACCGCTGGCCTGGCCGACAAGCTCGAAGGCGGCACCCTGCCGCTGGACAAGCCCGACCTGTTTGCCTACACGGTGCATGAACCGATGGGCGTGGTCGCCGCGATCATTCCCTGGAACAGCCCGCTGTACCTGACCGCGATCAAACTGGCGCCGGCCCTGGCGGCGGGCAATACCATTGTGATCAAGCCGTCCGAGCACGCCTCGGCCACCATCCTCGAGCTGGCCCGTCTGGCCCTCGAAGCCGGCATTCCGCCGGGCGTGGTCAACGTCGTCACCGGTTACGGGCCGAGCACCGGCGCCGCCCTGACCCGCCACCCGCTGATACGCAAGATCGCCTTCACCGGCGGCGCGGCCACGGCTCGGCATGTGGTGCGCAGCAGTGCCGAAAACTTTGCCAAGTTGTCCCTGGAACTGGGCGGAAAATCCCCGAACATTATCTTCGCCGACGCCGACCTCGACAGCGCAATCAACGGTGCCATCGCCGGCATCTATGCCGCTTCCGGGCAGAGCTGCGTGTCCGGCTCACGGCTGTTGGTGCAGGACGAGATCTACGACGAATTCGTCGAGCGCCTGGTGGAACGGGCCAAGCGTATTCGCATCGGCAACCCCCAGGACGACACCAGCGAAATGGGCCCGATGGCCACCGCCCAGCAACTGGCCGTGGTCGAAGGTCTGGTGGCCGACGCCATCGCCGAAGGCGCCCATCTGCGCCTGGGTGGCAAGCGTCCGCAAATGGACAGCGACGGCTGGTTCTACGAACCGACCCTGTTCGAATGCGACCGCAATTCGATGAAGATCATGCAGGAAGAAGTCTTCGGCCCGGTCGCCTCAGTGATCCGCTTCAAGGACGAAGCCGAGGCGCTGGCCATCGCCAACGACTCGCAGTTCGGCCTGGCGGCAGGCATCTGGACCCGTGACCTGGGCCGCGCCCACCGCCTGGCGCGGGATGTGCGCTCGGGGATCATCTGGGTCAACACCTACCGCGCGGTCTCGGCCATGGCGCCGATCGGCGGTTTCAAGAACAGCGGCTACGGTCGCGAGAGCGGCATCGATTCGGTGCTGGCCTATACCGAGCTGAAAACGGTGTGGATCAACCTCTCGTCGGCACCGATGCCCGACCCCTTTGTCATGCGTTGAGGATGGCCCGAAATGATCGAACCTGGCATCTATAAAGAGGTAATGGCCTCCTTCCCCTCCGGGGTCACGGTGGTCACCACCCTCGACCCCGAGGGCGGCATCGTCGGTATCACCGCCAGCGCCTTCAGTGCGTTGTCGATCGACCCGGCACTGGTGCTGTTCTGCCCGAACTACGCCTCCGACACCTACCCGATCCTGCGCGACAGCAAACGCTTTGCTATCCATTTGCTCTCGGCGGATCAGCAGGCATTGGCCTACGCCTTCGCCAGTAAAGGCAAGGACAAGACCAAAGGCATCGAATGGCACCTGAGCGAGCTGGGCAACCCGCTGCTGAACGAAGCCACGGCAATCATCGAGTGCGAGCTGTGGCGCGAATACGATGGCGGCGACCACGCCATCATCGTCGGCGCGGTGAAGAACCTGATCCTGCCCGAGCAGCCGGTGACGCCGATGATCTATCACCGCGGCAAGCTGGGCCCGCTGCCCACCCTCGCCTGAACACTTTTCTTCAGGGCCGCACGCCACCACTCAAGGTGCGGCCCCTTTTTATTTCCGGGAGCCGGCATGACCCCAGCAGCCTCGCAACTGTTCCGCCAGCAGGCCTACATCAATGGCCAATGGTGCGACGCCCAGGACGGCAGCCGCCAAGCGATCTACAACCCGGCCACGGGTGAAGTGATCGGGCACGTGCCAAACCTTGGCGCCACGCAGGCACGCGCAGCTATCGCCGCGGCCAATGCCGCATGGCCGGCCTGGCGGGCAAAAACCGCCAAGGAGCGCAGCACTCTGCTAAAGGGCTGGCACGCCCTGATGCTGGAAAACGCCGACGCCCTGGCCGAGATTCTCACCCTGGAACAAGGCAAGCCTTTAGCCGAAGCCAAGGGTGAAATCCTCTACGCCGCCAGCTTCATCGAGTGGTTCGCCGAAGAAGCCAAGCGCATCTACGGCGACACTATTCCGAGCCACAAGGGCGATGCGCGGATCGTCGTCAGCAAGGAGCCGATCGGCGTCGTCGCCGCCATCACGCCGTGGAACTTCCCAGCGGCGATGATCACCCGCAAGGCCGGCCCGGCGCTGGCCGCCGGTTGCCCGTGCATCGTCAAGCCGGCACCGGAAACGCCTTTCTCGGCACTGGCCATGGCCGCGCTGGCGGAACAGGCCGGAATTCCGCCGGGGATATTCAATGTGATTACCGGCGATGCCGTGGCGATTGGCGCCGAGCTGACCGGCAGCCCCGAGGTGCGCAAGCTGTCCTTCACCGGTTCCACGGCCATTGGCAAACTGCTGATGGCGCAATGCGCTTCGACCCTGAAAAAAGTCTCGCTGGAGCTGGGCGGCAATGCGCCGTTCATTGTCTTCGACGATGCCGACATTGAACGTGCGGTCGAAGGCGCGTTGATCGCCAAGTTTCGCAACGCCGGTCAGACCTGCGTCTGCGTCAATCGCTTCCTGGTGCAGGACGGTATCCATGACGCGTTCGTCGCCCGCCTCGCCGAACGAGTACGGGAACTGAAGGTTGGCGATGGCTTCGAGGCCGACGTCAACCAGGGCCCGCTGATCAATGAGCGCGCAGTGGCCAAGGTCGAGGACCATGTACAGGACGCCCTGGCCAAAGGCGCCCGGTTGCTCTGCGGCGGCGAACGGCATGCCTTGGGCCATGGCTTCTTCCAACCGACGGTCATCGCCGATCTGACCCCGCAGATGAAAGTCGCCAGCGAAGAAACCTTCGGTCCGCTGGCCGCGGTGTTCCGTTTCAGCAGCGAAAGCGATGCGCTACGGATGGCCAACGACACCGAGTTCGGCCTCGCCGCCTATTGCTACACCCGTGACCTGGGGCGTGCCTGGCGCATGAGCGAGGGCCTGGAGTACGGCATGGTCGGCATCAACGAAGGGCTGATTTCCACCGAAGTCGCGCCCTTTGGCGGAATCAAGTCGTCGGGCCTGGGCCGTGAAGGTTCGAAATACGGCATCGACGATTACCTTGAACTCAAATACACCCTGATGGGCGGACTTTGATCCGGCAGGAGCGAGCCAAGATGAACAACGAGAAATACCAGAAAGGCCTGGCGATCCGCACTCAGGTGCTGGGCCAGGACTATGTGAACAAATCCATCGAGAACGCCGACGACTTCACCCGACCGCTGCAGGAAATGGTCACCGAGTACTGCTGGGGCCACGTCTGGGGCCGTGAGGGCTTATCGCTTAAAGAACGCAGCATGATAAACTTGGCGATGATTTCGGCACTCAACCGGCCACACGAACTCAAGCTGCACGTACGCGGCGCCTTGCGCAACGGTCTGAGTCGTGAACAAATACGCGAGATCCTGCTTCAGGTAGGCATCTACTGCGGAGTTCCCGCAGCCGTAGACAGTTTCCGTCTCGCCCGTGAAGCATTCGCCGAAGCCGACGCCGAGGCATCCAGTTAATCACTGGCTGTTCAATCCGACCGGAGCACTGCCGATCGATGTGATCGAAGTACTCTTTTACATGGACAGCCACACTCAGAGCGGACCCGATGAAACGCCTGCCACTTGACGACAGCTTCAAGGTCAATCGCAACCCCGTTACCCTGCGCGAAATCGTGCTGGATAAACTGCGAAGCGCCATCATGAACTTCCAGCTGCTGCCGGGAGACCGTCTGGTCGAGCGGGATCTGTGCGAACGCCTGGGGGTCAGCCGCACTTCCGTGCGTGAAGCCCTGCGCCACCTGGAATCCGAAGGCCTGGTGGAGTTCGCCGATGCCAAGGGCCCGAGCGTCGCCATCATCACCCTGGAAGACGCCTGCGATATCTACGAGCTGCGCTGCGTGCTCGAAGGGCTGATCGTCCAGTTGTTCACCCTGCGGGCCAAGGCCAAGGATATTAAAGCCCTGGAAAAAGCCCTCGAGGAGAACCGCAAGGCCCTTAAGGACGGCGAATTGCAGCAAGTGATCGATTCGGTCCAAGGCTTCTACGACGTGTTGCTGGAAGGTTCGGGCAACCATGTCGCGGCCACCCAGTTGCGCCAGTTGCAGGCCCGCATCAGCTACCTGCGCGCCACCTCGGTGTCCCAGGAAAACCGCCGTGGCGCCAGCAACCAGGAAATGGAGCGCATGGTCGAGGCGATCAAGAGCGGCGATCCGCTGGCAGCACATCAGGCTTCGGTCGATCACGTCCGCGCCGCCGCGAAAGTCGCGCTGGACTACCTCAAGCTCAAACAGAACGAGACTGAAAAAGTGCGCGACATCGTTTCGCCGATCGTTCTCAAAGAACCGCGCATAGGTCGCTGAACATGCCCCTTCCGCGCTTCTGCCCGCAATGCGGTAGCGGTGACCTCGGTCACCAGCTACCGCAGGGCGATACCCATGAGCGCTTGATGTGCAGCGGCTGCGGTTACATCCACTACATCAATCCGAAGATCATTGCCGGCTGCATCATCGAGCAGGACGGCAAATATCTGTTGTGCCAGCGGGCTATTCCGCCGCGCCCCGGCACCTGGACCCTGCCCGCCGGTTTCATGGAAAGTGGCGAAACCACCGAGCAGGGAGCCCTGCGCGAAGTCTGGGAAGAAACCGGAGTGCGCGCGGAAATCCTCTCGCCCTACTCGATCTTCAGCGTGCCGAAGATCAGCGAGGTCTACATCATCTTCCGCGCCATCGCCGTGGAGGACACCGGCGTTTACGGCCCGGAAACCCTCGACTGTCGTTTCTTCGCGCCCGAGGACATTCCCTGGGACAGCATCTATTACCCGGCCATCCGGCAGATCCTCGAACGTTACATCGAGGAACGCCAGGCGGGTGTCTATGGCATCTACATGGGCAACGATGACAGCGGCAAAATCCACTTCATCCGCTGACTTTCAGGCTTCATACCCTTCGACAATGATCACTTCAGCCCTGGCCGCGCCCTGGCGGTACTGGCACGCCTGCTGATATTCCGCCGAGCGGTAGCACGCCAGTGCCTGCCCGTACGATGGAAACTCGATCACCACGCTGCGTTGCGGCGTCGCCCTGCCCTCCATTGCTTCGGAACGCCCGCCACGGGCCAGCAGCTTGCCGCCGTATAGCGCAAAGGCTGCGGGGGCGCGCTGGGTGTATTGAACGTATTGATCCGGGTCGGTGACATCGACGTGTGCAATCCAGTAAGCCTTCATTGCGACCTCGTTATTTCGGTTTATTGTGTATTATGGTATACCATAAACACCAACCTTCAACCATCCGCGATAAAGAGAGCCCGAGCATGGCCTTCAACAGCATCGAAGAACTTATCGAAGATTACCGCCAAGGCAAGATGGTCCTGCTGGTCGACGATGAAGACCGGGAAAACGAAGGCGACCTGCTGCTCGCCGCCGACCGCTGCAACGCCCAGGCAATCAGCTTCATGGCCCGAGAAGCACGAGGCCTGATCTGCCTCACGCTGACCGAAGAACATTGCCAGCGGCTGGGCCTGGAGCAGATGGTGCCGAGCAACGGCAGCGCGTTCAGCACTGCGTTTACCGTGTCCATCGAAGCGGCTACCGGAGTCACCACCGGCATCTCCGCCGCCGACCGCGCCCGTACAGTCGAGGCTGCGGTGGCGGCGACTGCCACTGCGCAGGACCTGGTGCAACCCGGGCATATCTTCCCGTTGCGCGCCAAGGAAGGCGGCGTGCTGACCCGCGCCGGGCATACCGAGGCCGGCTGCGACCTGGCGCGCCTGGCCGGCTTTACCCCGGCTTCGGTGATTGTTGAAGTGATGAACGATGACGGCACCATGGCCCGGCGACCGGACCTGGAAGTCTTTGCCGCCCGCCACGGCATCAAGATCGGCACCATCGCCGACCTGATCCATTACCGGCTCAGCACCGAGCACACCGTGACCCGTATCGGCGAACGCGAACTGCCGACGGTTCACGGCACCTTTCGGTTGATCAGCTATGAGGACAAGATCGAGGGCGGCGTGCACATGGCCATGGTCATGGGTGATATCCGTCGCGAAGAACCGACCCTGGTCCGCGTGCATGTGATCGATCCGCTGCGCGATCTGGTGGGCGCCGAGTACACCGGGCCGTCGAACTGGACGCTGTGGGCAGCACTGCAAAAAGTCGCCGAAGAAGGCCGCGGCGTGGTGGTGGTGCTGGCCAATCACGAATCTTCCCAGGCGTTGCTTGAGCGCATCCCGCAATTGACCCAACCACCGCGGCAATACACCCGCTCGCAGTCGCATATCTATTCCGAAGTCGGCACCGGAGCACAGATTCTGCAAGACATCGGCGTCGGCAAACTGCGCCATCTCGGACCGCCGCTCAAGTATGCCGGCTTGACCGGGTACGACCTGGAAGTGGTGGAGAGCATTCCGTTTACGGGCTGACGCGAAGAGCAAGATCAAAAGATCGCAGCCTGCGGCAGCTCCTACGGGGGTTACGTACAACTGATCAATCAGGAGTGTACCGGGTCGGCGTAGGAGCTGGCACAGCCTGCGATCTTTTGGCGGTTTCGCAGATGCCGGGGTTTTGCGGGCACCCTGATGATTTTCGAATGCACAAATTATCGCCCTCTACTGACAATCGGTATGGCGAAGCTCTTGCGGAAAGTTTGGAATACCATAATATGATATTCCATAGGCCGGACGATTTATCCCCAGTGAAGGACCTACTGCTCCCGACAAGCGGGCATCAACAACCCGCTCAAAACCACAACAAATGAGGGCGTGAAAATGGTGTTGAATAAACGTGCAACCGCGATACTCGCAGCAGGCTTGCTCGCGCTTTCCTGCACTGCAGCCCATGCGGCTGACAGCATGAGTTTCGTCAGTTGGGGCGGCTCCACCCAGGACGCGCAAAAGCAGGCCTGGGCCGACCCTTTCAGCAAGTCCAGCGGGATCAAGGTGGTCCAGGACGGCCCGACCGACTACGGCAAACTCAAGGCCATGGTCGAAAGCGGCAATGTGCAATGGGACGTGGTCGATGTCGAAGCCGACTTCGCCTTGCGCGCCGCGGCTGAAGGCTTGCTCGAACCACTGGACTTCAACGTCATCCAGCGCGACAAACTCGACCCGCGTTTCGTCTCCGATCACGGCGTCGGCTCGTTCTACTTCTCCTTCGTCCTCGGTTACAACGAAGGCAAGCTCGGCGCCGGCAAACCCCAGGACTGGACCGCACTGTTCGACACCAAGACTTACCCCGGCAAACGCGCCCTCTACAAATGGCCGAGCCCTGGCGCGCTCGAGCTGGCCCTGCTGGCCGATGGCGTTCCCGCCGACAAGCTCTACCCGCTGGACCTGGATCGCGCCTTCAAGAAACTCGACACCATCAAGAAAGATATCGTCTGGTGGGGCGGCGGCGCGCAATCCCAGCAACTGCTGGCCTCCGGTGAAGCCAGTCTCGGCCAGTTCTGGAACGGCCGGATCCATGCCCTGCAAGAAGACGGCGCACCGGTTGGCGTGAGCTGGAAACAGAACCTGGTCATGGCCGACTTCCTGGTCATCCCCAAAGGCTCGAAAAACAAGGACGCGGCCATGCGCTTCCTGGCCAACTCCAGCTCCGCCAAAGGCCAGGCCGACTTCTCGAACCTGACTGCTTATGCGCCGATCAACACCGATAGCGTGCAACGCCTGGACCCGGTACTGGCACCTAATCTGCCGACTGCCTACGCTAAGGATCAGATCACTCTCGACTTCGCGTACTGGGCCAAGAATGGTCAGAGCATCGCGACACGGTGGAACGAATGGCTGCTCAAATGAAAATGACGGCCACTGCGTCCCGTCAATCCACTCCGGTAGAGGGCGCCTCGGGCGCCACCGGTTCGGCTCCAGGCAAGGCGGCGGCAATGAAGCATTCCGCTTCACTGACCCAACGTTGGCGCGGTTCCAGCAACCTGCTGCCGGCACTGCTGTTCCTTGGCCTGTTTTTCTTCGCACCGCTGATCAGCCTGCTGCTGCGCGGAGTGCTCGAACCGACTCCGGGCCTGGGCAACTACGCCGAGCTGTTCGCCAACTCGGCTTACGCCCGCGTACTGATCAACACCTTCGCCGTTGCCGGTCTGGTCACTGTGTTCAGCCTGCTACTGGGCTTTCCATTGGCCTGGGCGATTACCCTGGTGCCCCGTGGCTGGGGCCGCTGGGTGCTGAATATCGTCCTGCTGTCGATGTGGACCAGCCTGTTGGCGCGCACCTATTCCTGGCTGGTACTGCTGCAGGCTTCAGGGGTAATCAACAAGGCCTTGATGGCCATGGGCATCATCGATCAACCGCTGGAGATGGTGCATAACCTGACCGGCGTGGTGATCGGTATGAGCTACATCATGATTCCGTTTATCGTCCTGCCGCTGCAGGCGACCATGCAAGCGATCGATCCGATGGTATTGCAGGCCGGCTCCATCTGCGGCGCCAGCCCCTGGAGCAATTTCTTCCGGGTGTTCCTGCCACTGTGTCGGCCGGGGCTGTTCTCCGGTGGCTTGATGGTGTTCGTCATGTCGCTCGGTTACTACGTCACTCCGGCCCTGCTCGGCGGTGCGCAGAACATGATGCTGCCGGAGTTCATCATCCAGCAGGTGCAATCGTTCCTCAACTGGGGCCTGGCCAGCGCGGGCGCAGCCTTGCTGATCCTGATCACCCTGGTGCTGTTCTACTTCTACCTGAAGCTGCAACCGGAATCCCCGGTCGGCTCCAGTAACTCGAGGTAAGCCATCATGTTATTGACCGCCAATGCCATGAGTCGGCGCATGCGTTTCAGCCTTTACCTCACCACCGGGGTCATAGCGTTATTCCTGTTGCTGCCTATCGTGTTCATCGTGCTGTTGTCGTTCGGTTCCTCCCAGTGGCTGGTGTTCCCGCCGCCGGGCTGGACCCTGAAGTGGTACATGCAGTTCTTCTCCAATCCCGAGTGGATGGACGCCGCCGTGGCCAGCCTCAAGGTCGCGGTGCTGACCACGATCTTTGCCGTGGCCCTCGGTTTGCCGACCGCCTTCGCTCTGGTCCGTGGACGTTTTCCCGGCCGCGAGATGCTGTATGGCCTGTTCACCCTGCCGATGATCGTGCCGCTGGTGATCATCGCCGTCGCGGTGTACGCGCTGTTCCTCAAGCTCGGCTACACCGGGACGATGTTCGCCTTCGTCGTCAGTCATGTGATCGTCGCCTTGCCGTTCACCATTATCTCGATCATCAACTCGCTGAAGCTGTTCGATCAGTCGATCGAGGATGCCGCGGTGATCTGTGGCGCTTCACGCCTGCAGGCAGTGTTCAAGGTGACCTTTCCGGCGATCCGCCCGGGCATGGTCGCCGGTGCGCTGTTCGCCTTTCTGGTGTCGTGGGATGAGGTGGTCCTCAGCGTGATGATGGCCAGTCCGACCCTGCAAACCTTGCCTGTAAAAATGTGGACCACCTTGCGTCAGGACCTGACTCCCGTGATCGCCGTCGCCTCGACGCTGCTGATTGCGTTGTCGGTACTGGTCATGGTGATCGCCGCCGCTGTGCGCCGGCGCAACGAAGTCAGCGCCTGAGCGCCTGGGAGAAAGCAATGAGTGCCGTGATCAAAGACCCCGCACAGCAGGACAACAAGACCCTGGTCAGCCTGCGCAACCTGAACAAGTACTATGGCGACTTTGCCGCCGTGGACGACATCTCGCTGGACATCCAGGACGGTGAATTCCTGACCTTCCTCGGCTCCAGCGGCTCGGGTAAAAGTACCACCCTGTCGATGCTGGCCGGCTTCGAAACCCCCAGCTCCGGGGAGATCCAGGTCAATGGCAAATCCCTGGTCAATGTGCCGCCGCACAAGCGCGACATCGGCATGGTGTTCCAGCGTTATTCGCTGTTCCCGCACCTGTCGGTGCGCGACAACATTGCGTTCCCTCTGGCGATTCGCAAACTGGCCAGCGCCGAACGGGAACGTCGGGTCGATGCGATGCTCAAGCTGGTGCAGCTTGAGCAATTTGCGCATCGCCGCCCTTCGCAACTGTCCGGCGGCCAGCAACAGCGGGTGGCGATTGCCCGGGCGCTGGTCTACGAGCCACGCATCCTGCTGATGGACGAGCCCCTCGGCGCACTGGATAAAAAGCTCCGTGAAGACCTGCAGGATGAACTGCGTCAGTTGCATCGGCGGCTGGGCATCACCATCGTCTACGTAACCCACGATCAGGAAGAAGCCATGCGTTTGTCGCAACGCATCGCGATCTTCAGCCATGGCAAGATCGTTGGCCTGGGCAGCGGTTATGACCTCTATCAGAACCCGCCGAATGCCTTTGTCGCCTCGTTCCTCGGCAACTCGAACTTCCTCAAGCTCCAGGCCCAGGGCAATGCCGTGGCGATCTTTGAAGGCCAACCGCTGTCGATCCGCCTGACCTCCGGGTTGCAGACCAATCAGGAAGTGCTGCTGATGGTCCGCCCGGAAAAAGCCCTGGCCCTGAGCGTCGAACAAGCCGCCAGCGAACCCCTGGCTCCGGGTTGGAACGAAGTCTCGGCCACCGTCACCGAAGTGTTGTTCCTCGGTGAAAGCCAGACCTGCAGCGTGGTCACCTCCGGCGGTACCGCAATGACCGTCAAGGCGCTGTCCGCCGCGGGCATGCCGCTGAAAACCGGCGATCCGGTGCGCGTGCGCTGGGCGACGGCAGATGCCTGTGTCTACACCCAATGGGCGGAGAGTGATTTGAACAAGGCGGCTGGGGCGCACTGATCCCCTTCCCTGCCAAACCAGGCCAACGCACCTTTGACGAGGGCGTTGGCTTTTTTTGGGTGATGGGGTCGCGTTGCCGGCAAGTCTTGGAGTTGATGCAGGTCTTTTGCCTAACTGGCATTTGTGGCGAGGGGGCTTGCCCCCGCTCGGCTGCGCAGCAGTCGTAAAATCGGTGAACACGGTGTGCCTGATACAAAGCATTTGCAGGTTTTAGGGCCGCTGCGCGCCCCAGCGGGGGCAAGCCCCCTCGCCACAATTGATCGTCAGTCCATTGATCTACGCTAGCTGACTGGCCTTGAAGCCGAAGCCGATGACGCAGGCGTTAGCACCGTGCACCACAATTTTTCATCGGGGGCGCCATCCCCGCTGAAGACGAAGTGCGGCTCTCCACTACTGCGAACTTCCTCCACCGCAGCGGCGATCGCCAGCCACGGCGCCGAAACGCCCGGCAGCCCCAGTGAAGACCCAATGTTATGCAGCCCCTGGCCCGTTTTCACCGGCATCGGTATTCCGCTCAAAACCTTAGCAATTGCGGCCTCTCGTACCGAGCAAACACCCGCCAGCCAGACATGCCGGACGGTTTCGGCGTCCAGCGTCGCCCAATCCAGGGCCTGGCGCACGGCATAGCGCAAATCCGCGGCCGTGGCCTCACGCTCCTGTTCGGGACGGTACAGGTAGGCCAGGGGTTCAAGCGTGTTTTGCGTCAGCCGATTGCCAAACAACAGCCCAACCACTGATTCCGCGGTCTCCTCGGGCTGCAAGGGCGCCACTTGCAGGGCCACCACCAGCAACAACGCCTGATCGTGAATACGCTCATCCAGCCAATGATCCACCACTGCCAGGCCGTTGCCGTCCAACAGTGTGGTCCGCTGTCTGATGCCCGATGCACTCCAGGCCTGTTGCCAGATGTCCTGCATGTCATCTTCCGGTACTGCACTATTGGCCTGCAGCAACAGAGCCAACGGCCTGTCCGCCGGGAGTGTCGCCAATGTAGTCGCCAGGTCCGCCAATACCTTCGATAGCACCCGCAGCAACAACTTCTCGGGCGAATCAGCCCCCTCTCGCGACAAGTGGCTGTGGCGTATTGAGCTGTCCTGCCAGGAAGGTTGAGTCCGCAAGGCCGATTCACCATTAAGCAGGACCGACAACTGCGCCTGCCCACTCCGGGCATCCGGCTCACGCATCGCGGTGTGCAGACTGACCGCCAGTACCTGTTGCGATCGTCGTCCCTGACGCATTTTTCGGACCATGTCCTCTTCGCGCGCTTGATCCCACCCCTCAGCCATGGCCACCTCGCCGAGATAGAGCATCGCCCGCAAACAACCCAGTACACACCAGCCCAGAAACGGCAGCCCCAAGGCGGTTGCCCAGAACCGAACCGGCTGCTGAGCAAGCGCTTCATCACCCAGCCACACCGTCCCCCCAAGGCCCAGCGCGAGGCACAACGGACACAGCAGCAGCCAGACCCAAAACCGTGGTAGTTCCGGGCTCGGGGCCGGCGCCGGAAGCCTATCCAACCTGACCGGCATCAGCTCGCAACCGCTTCTGGCAAGGACGAAATCGAGGCACGACCGCAGGCACATCGGTGCATGTGAAAGGCGATAGGTACACCACCTTCACGAAACTTCGGGTGTCCTTCGGTGATCTCTGTCGGACCATAGCTGGACATCGGACAGCTCATCGGGTCACCTTGGCGAGCCACGCCAATGCCGCCGAAAATGATTGCGGCGAAACCGGAGAGAACCATTCCGCCGCCAGTGGTTTTGTCGCCAATAGGATGATGCCTCGCATTTCCTATACCTATTCCAAAAAATGAACCGCCCACTATTCACCCTACTTTTCTACGTTCAATACTTGATGTGGGCGTAAAACAGCACCGCACCATGTATATGAAACAAGCCTGAGCCTTCATCTTCTAGCTACACACACTTACCCACAGCTAGCTTTTTTAAATCCTGCTCATTCATACGTTGAAGCTTCATAGGATCTTCCGACTGAAGAACATCAAGATATTGAAGGCGTGGCTTGTCCTTATCTAAAAACACCAAGAACCCCACTGCATCTCCAAAATTAAAGCAGCCAGAAGAACTTTTAATATATTTCTGGGGGGCTGCATTTTCTAGCGCCTCGACTGAAGGATATCTATCATAAACTTCAATACCTCCAATTTTCCCCAACAAAAAATTGGTTGCCATGCCCTTCTCAAACACGGGACTAGTATCAAAAGAAAAAATTGACGCCCGCCATTTATTTGAATAATCTTGCGCAATTTCATCATAGACTTCGCTGAGCCGCACATTGAGCCCGCACATGCCGGCAGACGCTCTGGCGCCATTATAGGTGTTTCGTACATCAAAGTAGGCGCAGTCAATTAATACGCCATCCTCCACAACCACCAGAGTATAATAAAAATTATATCTAGCTATTACCTGCAGTGCGGGCAAACCATTTATATCCATTAACCTGCGGTCAAAACCTTCTTTACCACCAGTTATATTTTCATAAACCACTTCTCGGCCATTATCACGAAGCATAATGCTTCCTGGCTTTTTTCCGTTTACTATTTCTCCTGCACTTACTTTTGAACAGACCAGAAATAATAATAGCAATGTAAGCGTAGATACTTGCTTAGCCATACTTAAAATTCCATCGACAATTGAGAAGTTTGCTTAAGAATGGTTTCAAACTTTTCTGCATAGGAAGCAATCAACACCTGTTCGTCAGTACCATTAATAATTTTCCTTGCTGCCAAGTAGTCTACTTTGTTGACATTTAAGTAATCAGCCAATTTCTTCCCAGTGAACATTCCTTTAGTCATGCCGATAATCATGATAGGTATGGAGTACTCAAACTTTGCCGCAGCATCTGGATTTGAAACAAAATCGAAAAACAGTAAATTTGAGAATTTTCGATAATTATTTTTCCATGTCAAATGCACGCAACCACGACCTCTGTACTTGAACCCATCACCCTCTTCGGTATTTCCATTTTTCCTAGCTGTCTCTCGAGCCTCAAGATCTGAAGCTAGAACCGGATCATACTTATTAAAATAAGAAACTTTCCCAACTTCTGGCTTTTCGCTAAAAAACTCCGCTTGGGGGAAGTAGTATGTTTCATGCCTCGCAGTTGCCAGCATATAAGAAACCTCGTAAAGATTTGCTTTCTGCGGAGATGATTCGTAATATGTGTTTATAGCAATTATTATTTTTTTCAGATTATCTTTTGACTCTTTAGTAAGGGCGGGTGTGTTAGGCAAGAAAAGTTCGTGTGCTTGCTCATACTGCAGTAAAAAATCTTCCACATTAATTAGCCCGCCCATTTTCGCAAAATGCCCGGCCATCCCCACCGGATGAAAGTGATACACCCTCCCATGCGCCGGCAGCCCAACCTTCTCCGCCACCTCACTCCACCAACTCAGTTGCTTGACCCGCTCCTTCTCCGCCAGCCAGTTCAGGTGCGGGGTCGAGCCGCTATGGCCGAGCAGTTCGTCCAGCATGTCCCACTTCTGCGGTTTGTAATACCACTCGCTTTCATAGCGCACGATCAACTGCGAGATCGACTGGGCATGGGCCGGCAGGCGGAGGGCCGCTTGCAGCTCTTCAGCGGTCATCTTGCCGTCGCGGTTGCGGTCGATGATGTCGTACAGCCGGCTCTTGGTCGGGCCCTTGTCCCCTTCGTCGGCCATGGGGCCGTAGCGCTCGAGTTGCTGTTCGCTGAAGTGGTTAACGGCACGCAGGAACGAGGCCAGGACTTCCCGAGGGGAGTCGTAGTCGAAGATGACGTCGTAGCCTTCCCATGACCAGGGACTGACCCAGGGGGTGACACCCACTTCTTCGCGCACCCAGCCATCCAGCAGGTTGTTGTAGGCATCGTGGAGCAGCCCATCGAGGCGATACCAGTTGCAGGCCCTGCGGTCAGCCGTGGCCGGGACCGCGATTTTTCTCTCGGCCCGCAGGCCATCGAGCAGGCTCTTGGGAACCAGCAGGTCGGCGTCGCTCAGGGTTGTTGGCCGCGCTCAAGATGGGCCACTGCGTGGCGCTGTAGTTGTCCTGATGCGCCACCACCGCCGTGCCCTTGGCCAGTTTCAGCCAGGTCTTGTCCTGGGCCGGGAGACGATCTGCCCAGGCGCGACTGGCCGCGATGAAGGTTCTCATGGTGTCGGTGCTGAACACTTCCAGGTGCAGTTTCTTTTCCGGTCGCTGCGCATGGCAGTCCTGATACCGGCCGAGGTGGCCGATCAACTCCCCGGCCTTGATCGGGATGGGCCGCTCGAGCACCACCACTCGATCCGACGCCAGCGGTTCCAGTGCGCCTTGCAGCGATTTGAAATGCACGTACTGGTCGATGCGTTCCAGCTTGCGGTACTCGCCTTCACCGCTGACCGTGACTTGGGTGCCATTCGGCAATGCGCACATGGCTGCGCGACGGCGCTGATGAAGACTCCGCACACGCGAAGGGCCCGTCGCCGTCAAATACTTTGCGCCGCACGAAATAAATTGCGAGCTCAGTAACATGAGATTCATACGCTAAAGTTCATTACAGTCTTCGAGATCACTGCACTTCAACCACCCTTCAGTAGTGGTATTTCCTGAGAATCTAAACTCAACCCAGCCTTCACCACTGCGCGACTTATCAAACCCGAGGAGCGTAACTTTATCTCCACGTATCAAATACTTTTTTGTTGATTGCACGGCTTCTGGAGAGGAAAAGATCTCAGCTCGGAGAGAAGCCACCTTAGCAGTTAACGGAGTTCGCTTTTCGAAATCAACATCATCAGACACCAAGAACCTAATAAACGAACCATCAGAATTGTATTTTTTCCGCCTTACCTCGCCGCACCCTACACAATTATCTGAAATCATAGCCTCTACCTTCCCACCTTTAATACTATAGACATCTTCACTCCAGGCGGCACCTTCCCTATAAGAGCTAACGACATAACCACGCTTAGTTATAAAGTTACACAAGGCACCCCCACCAAAAGTTAACTCACTCAAGGAGCGCCCACTTTCGGTATAACTTAATATCTTTGAGCAAGAGTTTACACCATCACCTTCCAAACGAAAAACAACCTCCCCCACCCCGTCGCCACTTAAGTCCTGAATATACACATCGCCATATAAGCCCTCAATTTCACGCATAAAATTACTAGGCAACGACAAGGGATATGATTTCCCTTGCTCTAAAACGGACAGCGCAAGAGGAAGGCGACTATCCACCTTTAGTACAGGTATAGAGAACTCTGCGTAAACCGCACATGAAAAAAAATAGCACACTGATAAGAAGCCAGCTATCGATACCGAATTCACTCTACCCATTTACGTAAGCCCCCACTCTTTTCGGATCGCCTCGTATATCTCTGCTCGCTCATGCAAGCCATTGCCTCCCCCATTCACCGCCAAAGTTACGAGCCTAACATTGGTAGGTTCATTATCTATCAAGACATTAATATCGCCCTGCGCATTATGCCTTCTACTGACCGCCCCATTGTGTCGCCAATACCAACACGAAACGTCAATAGCATTGAACATATCTTCAGCGAGCAGATTCGGAGCGCCAACAAAATCACCCTTCCTGTAATTGGAGTAGGATATATAATTATTTTTCCAAGTCAGCTGAATCAGCCCTTTCCCTTTATACTTTGGGCCGTCTCCAATCTCTGTATTCCCGCTGGCTATAGCATTAACATGCTTCCAGGATCATACTGAGCACCGGAGGCAAACTCAACAGTCGTCTCAAATGCAGCGGACTCATGAAAACATTGGGAAATAAAATGCGCCTGCTGGTACGGGGTAATTATTTCATACCTTTCTAGAGCATCATTAAGCTGACTAACAAACTCATATTTGTCATATCTATATATCCGCGGATACCTTTCTTCGAACTTTCTAACGAACGTACGACCGCCCCCTCTCCCAGTGAACCAGTCACCCGATTTACCAGTAACTTTTTCCAAGAAATCTACAGTGATTTTCCGAACATTAGTGTGAAAATTCCCCGTCAACCCAATCGGATGAAAGTGATACACCCTCCCATGCGCCGGCAGCCCAACCTTCTCCGCCACCTCACTCCACCAACTCAGTTGCTTGACCCGCTCCTTCTCCGCCAGCCAGTTCAGGTGCGGGGTCGAGCCGCTATGGCCGAGCAGTTCGTCCAACATGTCCCACTTCTGCGGTTTGTAGTACCACTCGCTTTCATAGCGCACGATCAACTGCGAGATCGACTGGGCATGGGCCGGCAGGCGGAGCGCCGCTTGCAGCTCTTCAGCGGTCATCTTGCCGTCGCGGTTGCGGTCGATGATGTCGTACAGCCGGCTCTTGAGCGGGCCCTTGTCCCCTTCGTCGGCCATGGGGCCGTAGCGTTCGAGTTCCGTTTCGCTGAAGTGGTCAACGGCACGCAGGAACGAGGCCAGGACTTCCCGAGGGGAGTCGTAGTCGAAGATGACGTCGTAGCCTTCCCATGACCAGGGACTGACCCAGGGGGTGACACCCACTTCTTCGCGCACCCAGCCATCGAGCAGGTTGTTGTCGGCATCGTGGAGCAGTCGATCGAGGCGGTACCAGTTGCAGGCCCTGCGGTCAGCCGTGGCCGGGACCGCGATTTTTCTGTCGGCCGGCAGGCCCTCGAGCAAACTATTGGGGACCAGCAGGTCGGCGTCGCTCAGGGTGTTGGCCGCGCTCAAGATCGGCCACTGCGTGGCGCTGTAGTTGTCCTGATGCGCCACCACCGCCGTGCCCTTGGCCAGTTTCAGCCAGGTCTTGTCCTGGGCCGGGAGACGATCTGCCCAGGCGCGACTGGCCGCGATGAAGGTTCTCATGGTGTCGGTGCTGAACACCTCCAGGTGCAGTTTCTTTTCCGGTCGCTGCGCATGGCAGTCCTGATACCGGCCGAGGTGGCCGATCAACTCTCCGGCCTTGATCGGGATGGGTCGGTCGAGCACCACCACCCGATCCGACGCCAGCGGTTCCAGTGCGCCTTGCAGCGATTTGAAATGCACGTACTGGTCGATGCGTTCCAGCTTGCGGTACTCGCCTTCACCGCTGACCGTGACTTGGGTGCCATCCTGCAGTTTCTCGAGAACGGCGCTGGTAAAGCTCGGTTCGGCGCGAACGTTGAGCGAGCCCCAGCGTGTCGCGACGTGATATTCGTTCCCGGCACTCTGTCTCAGCTGGGTGATGGAAACATAGCCGCGTAGCGAACCCTCGGCGTTGGTCAGGGAGGTCGGCCCGAGGGTGTTCTCCAGCTTGCGGTAATCACCCTCGCCGCTGACCGTCACCTCCGCCCCCCGTGGCAGGAGGTCGATCACCGTGCTCCGCCAGGCGGCCTGGTTGCGCACGTTCAGGCCGCGCTGCGTTGGCTGGCCGGGGCGGACGTCGTTCACTGTCGCCTTGACCCGCCGGACTGCCGCCTCGGGCCAGAACGCCGGGCGGGCCAGGGCGGGGTCCTCCTGGTACACCGCCCAGTCCTGCAGGTGCAGGTACAGGCTGTAGAAGGTCAGGCTCGGCGGTGTGTCCGGGCTGCCCTCGAGCTTCGGCGGCTGAAGGCGATGGCGGACCAGCACGAAATTGCGCGAGAAGGGTTTCTTTACGGACAGCTTGTGGACCCAGTAGGCCGTGGTCGGCGAGCGCTGGTCGATGCGATAAGCCACCACCTCACCATCGGCCAGGCACTGCACTCTGGATTGATCCAGGCCGTCGGCGGTGCCGCTGTCGAAATGCACGCCGCCGTGCCACAGGCCATTGATCCCCAGCGGATAATAGCCCGCCGTCGCCTTGGCCAAGTGGGTCAACTGCTGCAGCGGATTGCGCGTGTCCTTGAACGGATGACTCCAGTTCTTCAGCGGTGGCAGGGCGTCGGTGCCTGGTTCCGGGGGCAAAGATGAGCGGACCGGACCGGTGTCGGGCGTCGGCAGGATCGGCGCTGCCTGCCTTTCAAACTGTGAGTCCCTATTACGGTCGTAGCTTTTAAAAAAACGATGGAACAGGCTGGCCATAGTGTATGTCGCTCCTGGTTTCGCAAAGGGATCAGCCTGAGGAATCCGAACAACAATGAATCATCTTCAGCGACCTATCCACCCCCTGAAGTCTCATCAGGAACGTCCCTATAACCTTTGCCGAATATGCCTACAGCGATGCGTAGGAGCTGCCGATAGGCTGCGATCTTGGCGATCCAGTTCGCGCCGAAAATCTTTAAAACCAAAAAAGGCACCGGGCGTTTTCACGCACGATGCCTTTTTTTGAAACGCGCTCGATCAGTCAGCGAAGCTCAGCTTCTGCGCCTTGCTCACCAACGCCTGATTACGCGTTGCCAGGCAGTAATAGAGTGGACAGGTCACGGCCAGTCCCACCAGCCACGACAGGTCCACGCCTTCGATAATATTGGCGTAAGGCCCGACATACAGCGAAGTATTGGCGAAGGGCAACTGCACCAGGATGCCGATGAAGTAAGCGACGATCGCGTGCAGGTTGAACCGACCGTAGATCCCGCCATCGGCGCGGAAGATCGAGGCGATGTCGTAGTGGCCGCGCTTGATCAGGTAGAAGTCGATCAGGTTGATCGAGGCCCAGGGGACCAACACCAACAGCAGCGCCAGAATCAGCCCGATGAACTGCGAGATGAAGTCCGCCGAAGCGCTCAGCGCCAGCAGGCAGCAGCCCGTGAGCACGAGGGTCGACAGCAGCACGCGCACCTTGATGCTCGGCGTCCAGTTGCTGGCGAAGGTCTGGATCGAGGTCACGATGGACAAGACCGCGCCATACAGATTCAACGCGTTGTGACTGATGATATTCAGCAAGAACAGCACCATCAGGATCGGCCCCAACCAGCCGGTGGACTGCTTCACCGCGGCCATCGCTGGAGTGCCTTCGGGTGTCGCCAGTACCGCGACTGCACCGAAACTGAAAGACAGAATAGTGCCCAGGGTAGCCCCGGCGTAGGTGGCGAAGAACGGTCTGGTGATGCCGATGTCGGCCGGCAGGTAACGGGAATAATCGGAAACGTACGGCGAAAAGCTGATCTGCCAGATGATCCCCAGGGAAATCGTCGCCAGCCAGCCGGACAGATTGAAACTGCCACGGCTGAAGAAGTCCGCCGGCAAGTCATGGCCGAAGATATAGACAAAACCGGCGAGCAACGCGCTGCCCATGACCCAGGTGCCGATCCGGTTGAGGGTATGGATAAAACGGTAGCCGATCACGCCGATGGCCGTCGCGCTCAAGGCGCCAATAAGGATACCGGCCGGCAATGGCACCGACTCGACCATGCCGTGGATCGATTCCCCGGCCAGGACGATGTTGGAGATAAAGAACCCGACGTAAATGACCGCCGCGAAGAACACGATCAACAGCGCGCCATACCGGCCGAACTGCCCACGGCTCTGGACCATCTGCGGGATCCCCATGCGCGGTCCCTGGGCCGAAGCCAGGGCGATGACAACGCCGCCAAGCCGCCTGGATCGCGACGCACACCTGTTTTTTGACAGAATCGTCGACGGATACCATATTATGGTATTCCAAAGCTTTAACAAGACTGATCCGGGGTTTTACCGACCAACTGATCCGCAATTCACAGCCTGAAATAGCTGTCTATCGGTCTGAAAACCCCGTATTCATTGAACATTATCGAAAAATCGACGTTCGTCCGCCCAGCGCAAAAAGCACTTGCAAAGCAGGTATTACGGTATACCATCAGACATACAAAATATTTAGTAAGGCGCACAGCGCTACCGTCTGACCGAGGAACATCCAATGATCGACGCGAACGTCTACAAATTAGTCATGGGCTCCTTCCCTTCCGGCGTGACGGTCATCACCACGCTGGATGACGAAGGTCAGATCGTCGGCCTGACGGCCAGCGCGTTCAGTTCGCTGTCGATGGACCCGGCACTGGTGCTGTTTTGCCCCAACTACAGCTCCGACTCTTATCCGGTGCTGATCAAGAACAAGCGCTTTGCCATTCACCTGCTGTCCGGTGAACAGCAGAACGAAGCTTATGCCTTCGCTCGTAAAGGCAAGGACAAGGCGCAAGGTATCGAATGGACGCTCAGCGAGCTGGGTAATCCGCTGCTGAACAATGCCACGGCGATTATCGAATGCGAGCTGTGGCGAGAATACGAAGGCGGCGATCACGCCATCATGGTTGGCGCCGTGAAGAACCTGATCGTGCCGCAGCAGCAAACCCGCCCGCTGGTGTATTGCCGCGGCAAGATGGGCGCGCTGCCGGCCTTTGCCTGACCCCAAATCCCGCGCCTGTAGTTGACAGGCCAACAATAAAAAATTCGAGGTATGCGTCATGAAGTTTTCGTTATTCGTTCATATGGAGCGCTGGGATGAGCAAGTCAGCCACCGCCAATTGTTCGAAGACCTGACCGAACTGACCCTGATGGCCGAGGCCGGTGGCTTCAGCACGGTCTGGATCGGCGAACACCACGCCATGGAATACACCATCTCGCCTAGCCCGATGCCGTTGCTGGCTTACCTGGCCGCCAAGACCACCACCATTCACCTCGGAGCCGGCACCATCATCGCGCCGTTCTGGCACCCGTTGCGGGTCGCCGGCGAGTGCGCCCTGCTGGACGTGATCAGTAACGGTCGCATGGAAGTCGGGCTGGCCCGCGGCGCCTACCAGGTGGAGTTCGACCGCATGGCCGGCGGCATGCCCGCCTCCTCCGGCGGTCAGGCCCTGCGGGAGATGGTCCCGGTGGTGCGTGCCCTGTGGCAAGGCGACTACGCCCACAACGGTGAGATCTGGAAATTCCCCACCTCCACCAGCGTGCCGAAACCGATTCAAAAACCCTGCCCGCCGATGTGGATCGCCGCCCGCGACCCGGACTCGCACAATTTCGCCGTGGCCAACGGCTGCAACGTGATGGTCACGCCACTGATGAAAGGCGATGAAGAAGTCCTCGACCTGAAGAACAAGTTTCAGGCTGCCCTGGACAACAATCCGGACGTGCCGCGTCCGCAATTGATGGTGCTGCGCCACACCCACGTCCACGCGGCCGATGACCCTGACGGCTGGAAAGTCGGGGCCAAGGCGATCTCGAAGTTCTACCGTACCTTCGACGCCTGGTTTGGCAATAAGGAAGTGCCGGTCAACGGTTTCCTGGCGCCGAGTCCGGAAGAGAAATTCGCCGGGCGCCCGGAATTCGAATTGGAGAGCCTCCACAAAACCGCCATGATTGGCACCGCGGAGGAAATCATTCCGCGCATCAAGTACTACCAGGAATTGGGAGTCGACGAATTCAGTTTCTGGTGCGACAACAGCCTGCCCCACGCCGAGAAAAAGAAATCCCTGGAACTGTTCATCAAGCACGTTGTGCCGGCGTTCCAGTAAGCCGCGGGTTACGCGTACTGCCGGACCGGCCTGGGTCCGGCAGTCCCCCGATCAGCCTTGCCTGTCATGGTCGTTTTGCATGATAAACCGTCGATTCCAGCCACTTGCACGTACCCCTGCGCCAGGCGCTGAACTGGCGTACCTGCGTGGCAATTCGACCGCTTCGCACATCCATCTCAAGCGCTTGCGCGCCTGCGTTTCGGCCAAGCAGAACGGCTTCTGGCAGATAGTCCCCTGAGCAAACCCTGAGTTAGAAACACACCGCGACCGGCTTTGGCCTGTCGCTCTGTACTCTGCTTCGACTCGATTCGATCGAGTCCGCGTGGCGGCCGTTGGTGCCGCGCGCTTTATCAGGTTTGCCCCATGAATAATAAAAACGCACTGTTGATCATCGACATGCAACAGGAAGATGGCTTCACCCTGGAAAACTTCCAGGGAGTCATCGCCCACAATCTTGCATTACTCACGGCAGCCCGCCGTCACACTATTCCGGTGTTCTACACCCGACATATCAATCAGGCTGACGGCGTTGGCCTGCCGCCCGGCGAGCCCCGGTCCGCCGATGGTGGCCCGAGCAGCTATCGGGCTGGCACCGCTCAAGTAGAAATCATCCCTGCGCTGGCGCCTTTGCCGGACGAGCAGGTCATCGACAAACATCGCTACAGCGGCTTTCACCAGACCGATCTCGACGCTCGACTCAAACAGCTGGGCGTCGACACCCTGATCGTCAGCGGAGTCCTGACCGATGTCTGTGTCCTGACCACAGTGTTCGACGCCTTCTCCCTGGGCTACCGCGTCCAGCTGATCACCGACGCCTGTACCACCAGCACCCGGGCGGCGCACTACTCGGCACTGCTGATCATGGCCAACTGGGTGTACTGCATCGAGTTGTTCAGCTGCGAGCAATTCCTCCGCTCCCTTAGTGGTGAACCATTCACCTGCTGCGCGCCCCGCCAACCAGACCTGTTCGCCCACCAGCCTGACGAGTTGCCGAACGCCATTGCCCGCCTCCAATCCAGCCTTCAGTGCCAGGAGTGACTGCCATGAGTATCGAAAAAAGAAGCATCGATTTCATTCCTGAAACCGAACGCCATGGCAAACCCGGCTCACTGTTTTTCATCTGGTTCGGCGCCAACATGAACATCACCACCATCGCCTCTGGCGTGCTGCCCGTGGTGCTGGGGCTGAATCTGCTGTGGAGCGCGCTGGCGATCATTCTCGGCTCGCTGCTGGGGGCGATTTTCATGGCCTCGCACTCGGCCCAGGGACCCCGGTTGGGCATCCCGCAAATGATCCAGAGCCGCGCGCAGTTCGGGGTGATCGGGGCGATCCTGCCGTTGCTGTTCGTGATGCTGATCTACCTCGGCTTCTTCGTCAGCAACACCTTGCTCGCGGCCCAGGCCCTGGAGACGGTCAGCCCGCTGGGTAGCAATGGCAACATTCTGCTGATCGGCGCGCTGTGTTTTGTGGTGGCGCTATATGGCTACCGGCTGATCCATCGGCTGCAAAAACTGCTGTCGATTCTGTCGTTGCTGGTATTCATCGCTGCCACGCTGCTTGCATTGAGCCTGCCGATCGCCCCGGAGCAATGGGCGGCGACGGACTTCTCGCTGGCGAAATTCCTGATGGCGGTGAGCATCGCCGTGACCTGGCAACTGTCCTATGCCCCCTATGTAGCCGACTACTCACGCTACCTGCCGAGCAAGACCTCGATGCCCCAGGTGTTCTGGTACAGCTACGCCGGGACGGTCAGCGGCGGTGCCTGGATGATGATCCTCGGCGCAATCCTCAGCGTCGCGATTCCCGACTTCGCCAGCAATGTCGGCGGCCATGTCGCCGGATTGTTTGGTCCGGTCGCCCTGCTGCTGTTCGTGTTTATCGTCTACGGCCAGGTCTCGATCAACGTCTTCAACCTCTATGGGGCATTCATGTCGACCATCACGGTGATCGAGCCCTTCGCCCGCCTGCGGGTCACGCCACGGGTCAGATGCGTGTTCATGCTGATCATCAGCCTGATCGCTACGGCGTTGTGCACCATTAGCCAGGATGACTTCATCAGCTTCTTCCTCAACTTCATCTTTTTCATGAGCTATTTCCTGATCCCCTGGACGGCGATCAATCTGGTCGACTTCTACTGGCTGAGGAAAGGCGAATACCGGATTGACGACATCTTCGACATGAACGGCATCTACGGCCGGGTCAACTGGATCGCCTGCGCCAGTTTCATTGTCGCCATTGCCGTGGAGATCCCGTTCATGAATACCACCCTGTATGTCGGTCCGCTGGCCACGCAACTGGGCGGCATCGACCTCGCCTGGGTGGTCGGATTGGTGGTGCCGGCCCTCGGTTACTACTGGCTGATGAGATTTGCCAGGCAGACTTCAAGGGTCGGTGAGTTGTCGTAACCCTGCCCAATTGCCCGCTGCTGAAGGATATTCAGCAGCGGGCTTTGGCGTTATGGCCTCACCAATGGTCGGATTGGCAGCAAAGTCGAGGGCAACGCCCGGGTTTTATTCGTATACCATATCCACAAATCATTTCGAACGACCACCACCGTGACCCTACCTAGACTCAACGCACCGGACCTGGGCAATTCGCCTTCGACTTCGGAGATCATCACCCGGCATCTGCGCGATGCCATCGTCGCCGGGCATTTCGCCGAGGACGAGCCGATTCGCCAGGACGATATCGCCCGCCAGTTCAACGTCAGCAAGATCCCGGTGCGCGAGGCGCTCAAACGCCTGGAAGCCGAGGGCCTGGTGATGTTCCAGCGTAATCGCGGGGCGATGGTCACGAGCATCTCCGAGCCGGAACTGGCGCAGATGTTCGAAGTGCGCATGCTGCTCGAAGACAAGGCGCTGCGCCTGGCCATTCCGAACATGACCGAAGAAACCTTCGCCCGTGCCGAACGGATTTGTCAGGAGTTCATCGGCGAAGATGACGTGGGACGCTGGGCCGAGCTCAACTGGGAACTGCACGCCTGCCTCTACGAACCGGCACAGCGACCGTTCCTGGTCAGCCTGATCCGCTCGGTCAACGACAAGCTGGAGCGCTACCTGCGCATGCAGATGAGCCTTTCGGCCGGCAAGGAACGCGCCGATCACGAACACCGGGAAATCCTTGCGGCCTGTCGCGCCGGTGACGTGGATCGCGCGGTGAAATTGCTCGACGAGCACATTGCCGGGGTCTGCAAGACCCTGTTCGAGCACCTGCCTCACAGCCACTGACCGCTCAACCCACTGTGCCGATTTCGTCATTGGCACTGGATAAAACCATCAAGCCGGCACCCCCCCGCACAGGCCACTCTTTCGTTCACTCATCTGAACGGACGTGGCCCTCCCATGAAACGCATCACCGTGATCGACTCCCACACCGGCGGCGAACCCACCCGCCTGGTCACCGCCGGCTTTCCTGACCTGGGCAGCGGCAGCATGGCCGAACGTCGCCAGCGGCTGGCCGACCATCACGACCAGTGGCGCGCCGCCTGTGTGCTGGAACCACGGGGCAGCGACGTGCTGGTCGGTGCACTGCTCTGCGAGCCGGTGGACCCGACCGCCTGTGCCGGAGTGATTTTCTTCAACAACAGTGGCTACCTCGGGATGTGCGGCCACGGCACCATCGGCCTGGTGGCATCGCTGGCGCACCTGGGCAAGATCGGCCCCGGCGTGCACAGCATCGAGACGCCGGTAGGGACGGTGCAGGCGACCCTGCACCAAGACCGTTCGGTCAGCGTGCGCAACGTGCCCGCCTACCGTTACCGCAAGGGGTTGACCCTGCAGGTGCCGGGGGTTGGCCAGGTGGTCGGCGATATTGCTTGGGGTGGTAACTGGTTTTTCCTGATCGCCGAGCATGGTCTGCACATTGTTGGCGACAACCTCGAGGCACTGACTGCCTACACCTTCGCCGTGCAGCAGGCACTGGAGGTTCAGGGTGTCCGCGGCGAAGACGGCGGGCTGATCGACCATGTCGAACTGTTCGCCGATGACCAGCAGGCCGACAGCCGCAACTTCGTGCTGTGTCCTGGCAAGGCCTACGATCGCTCGCCCTGCGGCACCGGCAGCAGTGCCAAACTGGCGTGCCTGGCGGCCGACGGCAAGCTTGCGCCAGGACAGATCTGGCGCCAGGCCAGTATCATCGGCAGCGAATTCGAAGGCTCCTACGAAACCCAGGGCGAGCGCATCGTGCCGACGATTCGTGGCCGTGCCTATATCAGCGCCGAAGCCAGCCTGATCATCGAACAGGACGACCCGTTCGCCTGGGGCATTCGCCCATGAACGAGGGCCGGGTGGCCGATGTGATCGTGATCGGCGCCGGCATTATCGGCGCCGCCTGTGCCCAGGCGCTGGCCCGGCGCGGCTTGCGCGTGCTGGTGCTGGATGCCGGCCTGCCCGGGGCGACGGCAGCGGGCATGGGCCACCTGCTGGTGCTCGACGACAATCCGGCAGAGCTGGCCCTCAGCCAATACTCCCTGCAACGCTGGCGCGAACAGGCGCCGGCCCTGCCCGATGGCTGCGCCTACCGCAGCAACGGCACCCTGTGGCTGGCGGCCAATGTCGAAGAAATGGCGGTCGCCCACAGCAAATACTTGAACTTGCAGGCCCAAGGCGTGGCCTGCGAGTTGATCGCCAGCCGCGCCTTGCGTGAGCGTGAACCGGAGTTGCGCGAGGGCCTGGAAGGCGGCCTGTTGATCAATGGCGACGGCATTCTCTATGCCCCGGCGACCGCCCGCTGGATGCTCGAAACTCCGAACATCAGCCAGCGCCAGGCGCGGGTCAGCGAAGTCGATGGCCACCGCGTGCGCCTCGACGGCGGCCACTGGCTGAGCGCCGAGGCGGTAGTGCTGGCCAACGGCATCCAGGCCAACGAGCTGTGCCCGGAGTTGCCGATCGAGCCGAAGAAAGGCCACTTGCTGATCACCGACCGCTACCCCGGAAAAGTCACCCATACCCTGGTGGAACTCGGCTACGTCACCAGTGCCCACAATGCCAGCGGCCCTTCGACGGCCTGCAACATTCAGCCGCGGCCAACCGGGCAGTTGTTCATCGGCGCCTCGCGACAGTTCGGCACCAGCGACCCGCAGGTCGAAGGCTGGATGCTGGCGAAAATGCTCAAGCGCGCCATCGACTATATGCCGGGCCTGGCTCAGCTCAACGGCATCCGCGCCTGGACAGGTTTTCGCGCCGCCAGCCCCGACGGCCTGCCGCTGGTGGGCCAGCACCCGCAACGCAAAGGTTTATGGCTGGCGGTCGGCCACGAAGGCCTGGGCGTCACCACCGCCCCCGGCACCGCCGACCTGTTGGTCGCGCAATTGTTCGACGAAACGCCACCGCTGGCCGCGCAACCTTATTTGCCGCAACGTTTTCTCGGAGAACCCGCATATGCCTGAATTGATGCTGGACGGCCGTGCCCTGCGTGTTGCCGAGGGCACCAGCGTCGCTGCCGCACTGGCCCTGGTTGGCGATGGTTGCAGTCGTACCTCGGTCAACGGCCAGCGCCGCGCACCGCTATGCGGCATGGGTATCTGTCAGGAGTGCCGGGTGACCATCGACGGTCGACGGCGCCTGGCCTGCCAGACTCTGTGCCGTGACGGCATGCACGTGGAGACTCAAGCATGAGCGAATACGCCGATCTGCTGATCATCGGTGCCGGGCCCGCCGGCATCACTGCCGCGCTCGCCGCGGCACCAAGCGCTGCACGCATCGTCCTGCTCGACGATAACCCGCTGCCGGGCGGGCAAATCTGGCGCGACGGTCCCCAGGCCAGCCTGCCGAACCAGGCGCGCCGCCTGCGCGAAAAACTGGAAGCCTGCAGCAACATCCATCGCTACTCCGGCACCCGGGTGATCGCCTGCGCCGGCCCGAAACAACTGCTGGTGGAAGACCCCGATCGTGGCTGGCTGATCAGATACGACAAACTGATTCTGTGTACCGGCGCCCGCGAGTTGCTCCTGCCCTTCCCTGGCTGGACGCTGCCCGGGGTGACTGGCGCGGGTGGACTGCAGGCACTGATCAAGGGCGGTTTGTCCGTGCACGGCGAACGCCTGGTGATCGCTGGCAGCGGGCCGTTGCTGCTGGCCAGCGTCGCCACCGCGAAAAAATACGGTGCGCAGGTCCTGCGCATTGCCGAGCAGGCCTCCACGGTCGCCGTCGCCGGTTTCGCCGCACAACTGCCACGCTGGCCTAACAAGCTGATGCAGTCGTTCACTTTGTTTGACCGCCATTATCGTACCCGGACCCACGTACTGGCCGCCTTGGGCAATGAGCGGCTGGAAGGCGTGCGCCTGCACCAGCAGGGAAAAGTCGTCGAGCTGGCTTGCGATCGACTGGCCTGCGGCTTCGGCCTGATTCCCAACACCCAGCTCGGCGAAGCCTTGGGCTGCGCCCTCGAAGGCCAGGCGCTCGCCGTCGATGCCTGGCAAGCCAGCAGCCGCGCCGATCACTACGCGGCGGGCGAATGCACCGGCTTCGGTGGCAGTGAACTGGCGTTGGTCGAAGGCGCGATCGCTGGCCATGCAGCCGTCGGTGACAGTCAGGCGGCCCGAGAATTGTGGCCGCGGCGTGCGCGCTGGCAGGGTTTCGCCAAAGCGCTGAATCAGGCATTCGCCCTCGACCCACGACTCAAGTCGCTGGCCCAGGCCGATACGCTGGTATGCCGCTGCGAAGACGTACCCTATGGGGCACTGGCCGGGCACACTGGCTGGCGCGAGGCCAAGCTGGCCAGCCGCTGTGGCATGGGCGCCTGCCAGGGCCGGGTGTGCGGCGGCGCACTGCAGCACCTGTTCGGCTGGCAACCCTCGGCGCCACGCCCGCCGTTCAGTCCGGCGCGGATCGAGACCTTGTTGTGCCTGGGCGACACTCCGTCGACCTGATTACCGGCCCGGGGCTTTCGGGTCCGCTACCGAGTCTTTATGATCCCGCAGGTCACCCACCAGACCTCCAGCGCCATGTACGCCTCGCTCACTACCTTCAAACCCTGCGACCTGCCGACCCTGCTGAGCAGTCTGCAGCCGATCGCGGCGTTGCTCGATACCCTGTCGGATGTGGTGTTTTTCATCAAAGACAGCGAGGCCCGCTACGCCTTCGTCAACCAGACCCTGGCCCGACGCTGTGGCTTCAAACACAGTTCCGAGCTGCTCGGGCGCACCGCCGAAATGGTCTTCCCGGAGCGCTTCGGTCCGCTGTACACCGAGCAGGATCGTCGAGTGCTGTCCAGCGGTCGCGAGCTGGCCGACCAGCTTGAACTGCACCTTTATTACGGCAACCAACCCGTCTGGTGCCTGACCCACAAAGTCGCGTTGCACGACCAGCAGGGGCATATCGTCGGCCTGGCCGGCATCTCCCGCGACCTGCAACTGCCACAGTCGAGCCATCCGGCCTTCCAGAAACTCGCCGCGGTGGACGCGCATATCCGCAGCCACTTCGCCCGGGCCATCAGCCTCGCCGAGCTGACGGCGATCGCCGGGTTTTCCGTGGCGCAACTGGAGCGTCACTGCAAGCGGGTGTTCCAGCTCACCCCACGGCAGATGATTCACAAGGCCCGACTGGAGGAAGCCTCACGGCTGTTGCTGGACACCGAACTGCCCATCACCGAGATTGCCCTGCGCTGCGGTTACACCGACCACAGTGCCTTCAGCCGACAGTTCCGCGCGTTGACCAGTCTCTCGCCCAGCCAGTATCGCGAAAGCCGTCGCTGAATCCGGGCGAGTGTTCCTTTAAGGGGCGCCCGGCGTCCCTGTTGCTCCCTTCTGTAACACCCCGCTGATACTGCCCATGGATGCCCTCGCTGTTCTGTCGAACCTGGAAGACTCTGGCTCAAGGGTTGCCGGTGAATTCTCGAATCCGCTCGAAAACAGGCACGCTCATTGCTAATAAAATATCGTATACGAAATTCACAATACGATATCCAACAGCACTTTCCGACCACGAGGCCTCTATGAAAAACCCCGCATTTGCCGTAGCCCTCAGCGCTGTTCTAAGTACTTCCTTTGTTGCCACCGCACAGGCCGACAAGCTCGACGAGATCATTGGTTCGGGCAAGCTGCGCTGCGCCGTGACCCTGGACTTCCCGCCCATGGGTTTTCGCGATGAAGGCAACAATCCCGCAGGTTTTGACGTGGACTACTGCCACGACCTGGCGAAAATCCTCGGGGTCGATGCCGAAGTGGTTGAAACGCCATTCCCCGACCGGATTCCAGCTCTGGTCTCCGGGCGGGCCGACGTGATAGTCGCCTCCACCTCCGACACCCTCGAACGGGCCAAGACCGTCGGCCTCACCGTGCCGTACTTCGCCTTTCAGATGGTGGTGCTGACCCGCGACAACACTGGCATCAACAGCTTCGCCGATATCAAAGGCAAAGCCTTGGGCAACACCAGCGGCACCTATGAAGCCATCGCCCTGGAAAAAGACGTGAAGAACTGGGGCAGCGGCACCTTCCGCGCCTATCAGTCGCAGAACGACACGCTGCTGGCGGTCGCCCAGGGGCACATCGACGCCACCGTGGTCACCAATACCGTGGCCGCCGCTACACTTAAGTCAGGTAAATACAAGAACCTGAAAATAGCCGGTAACGCCCCGTACGTGATCGACTACGTGTCCCTCGGCGCCAAGCGCAACGAGTATGGCCTGCTCAACTATCTCAATCTGTTCGTCAACCAGCAGGTGCGCAGCGGCCGTTACAAAGAGTTGTTCGTCAAATGGGTCGGCACAGAGATTCCGCCGACCAACCTGACCGTGCCACAGGTCTACTACTGAGGTGTCCGGCATGCCCAGGACCACTTCCCTGACCGGGCGCAGCCTGGTCGCGGGCGCCGCCCAGGGCGCCCTGCTGTTCGCCGATGTCGGGCTGAGCTTCTGGGGCGGGGTCGACTCGTATAGTGGCGAGGTCATCGACCGTCACCACCCCCTCAGCGGCGAATTCCTGGCCGGTCGCGTGCTGGCCATTCCCAGCGGCCGCGGCTCGTGCACCGGCAGTAGTGTGCTGATGGAACTGATCAGCAACGGTCACGCGCCCGCCGCACTGGTGCTGGCCGAGCCCGATGAGATCCTGACCCTCGGCGTGCTGGTGGCACAAACCATTTTCCAGCGTTCCCTGCCGGTGCTGTGCATCGGCAGGGAGGCCTTCGCCGCCTTGCGCGGCAAGGCCTTCGCCCGGGTCCAAGGCTCCTCGTTGACACTGTTCCAACACCTGCCCGGCGATGCCTGGCAGGCACAGGACCGTCCTTTGCCGACAGCAGAAACCAGCGCCTCGATCGAGCTCAACGGACTCGACCGGGCGCTGCTCGACGGCCAGCATGGCAAGGCCGCCCAGGTGGCCATGCGGATCGTCCTGCGCATGGCCGAACTGCAAGGAGCCCACAGCCTGGTGGATGTCACCCAGGCGCACATCGACGGCTGCATCTATACCGGCCCGGCGAGCCTGCGCTTTGCCGAACAACTGGTGCAATGGGGGGCAACAGTACGGGTGCCGACCACCCTCAATTCGATTTCCGTCGACCAGCGCCGCTGGCGCGAGCTGGGCATCGACCCGGCCCTCGGCGAACCGGCCAGTGCCTTGGGCGATGCCTATATGGCGATGGGCGCGCAGCTCAGCTTCACCTGCGCGCCCTACCTGCTCGACAGCGCGCCGAAGGCTGGCGAGCAGATCGTCTGGGCCGAATCCAACGCGGTGGTCTACGCCAACAGTGTGCTCGGCGCACGCACCCTGAAATACCCGGACTACCTGGATATCTGCATTGCCCTGACCGGCCGCGCGCCACTGATTGGCTGTCATCTGGAGGCGCAACGCAAGGCTCGTCTGCAAATCGAGTTGCCCGCCCTGGGCGAGCTGGACGACGCCTTCTACCCGCTGCTCGGTTACCACATAGGCGCCCTGGCCGGCAGTCGGATCCCGCTGGTGCTGGGCCTGGAACAGCGCAGGCCGAGTCTCGACGACCTGAAAGCCTTCGGCGCGGCCTTCGCCACCACCTCCTCCGCGCCGTTGTTTCATATCGCCGGGGTGACCCCGGAGGCACTCGATCCGGCACAGGTGCTGGAGCCCGATCACCCCGTGCCGGTGGAAAAAATCCGTCTGAAGGACCTGCTGGTCAGCTGGCGCGAGCTCAACAGTGCCCGCGATAACCGGGTGGACGTGGTCTCCCTGGGCAACCCGCATTTCTCCCTCAGCGAATTCGCCCACCTGGCGCGGCTGTGTCGCGGTAGGCACAAACACCCAGAGGTGGTCCTCGCCATTACCTGCGGCCGGGCGGTGCTGGAGCGGGCTCGCAAGGCCGGGCATATCGCAATGATCGAAGCCTTCGGCGCAACCCTGGTCACCGATACCTGCTGGTGCATGCTCGGCGAACCGGTGATCCCGCTGGCCGCAAAAAACTTGATGACCAATTCCGGCAAATACGCTCACTACGCACCCGGCCTTGTGGGGCGCAACGTCCATTTCGCCAGCCTTGCCGAATGCGTCGACGCCGCCTGCAGTGCCACGGCCAGTGGTCGTCTGCCGGCCTGGCTGCAATCTGCCACCCCCTTGGAGAACCACGCGCATGTTTGATTACACCTTCCAATGGCGCGCGACGCTGCGCGCCCTGCCGGACATGCTCGGTGGCGCCTGGGTCACCTTCGAGACCGCCGCGCTGTCGATGATCTTCGGCGTGCTGATCGCCCTGGCTCTGACAGTTATGCGCGAAACCCGACACCCGCTGCTGCGCGGCATCGGCAACGGTTGGGTATCGATTGCCCGCAACACCCCGTCGCTGTTCCAGATCTACGTTCTGTACTTCGGGCTCGGTTCGCTCGGCTTGCATGTCAGTTCCTGGTTCGCGCTGCTGGCCGGGATCACCTTCAACAATGCCGGCTACCTGGCGGAAAACTTTCGCGGCGGCCTCAAGGCCGTGCCCGACACCCAAGTGCGCGCCGCGCGCTCGCTGGGCATGAGTGCCTTCCAGGCCTACCGGATGATCATCGTCCCGCAACTGCTGCGGATCGTCTTCTACCCCTTGAGCAACCAGATGGTCTGGGCGGTCTTGATGACCTCGCTGGGGGTGATAGTCGGGCTGAACAATGACCTCACCGGGGTGACCCAGGACTACAACGTCAAGACGTTCCGCACCTTCGAGTACTTCGCCATCGCCGCGGCGCTGTATTACCTGATTGCCAAGGCGATCGTCGCGGCAGCCCGGCTGATGGCCTGGCGGCTGTTCCGTTACTGAGGACCTGTCCATGTTTCCAACCAGTTTTTCCTGGAACGACCTGCTGTTCCTGCTCGATGGTGCCTGGGTCACTCTGCAACTGACCTGCTGGGCGATACTCCTCGGCTCCTTTGCCGGGCTGCTGTTCGGCCTGCTGCGGGCTCTGTTGCCCAGAGCCAGCCTGCCACTGGCCTGGGTGCTGGACGTGTTTCGCAGCGTGCCGCTGCTGATCCAGTTCGTTCTGTTCAACTCGCTGAAGAGCATCGTCGGCTTGAACATCAGCGCCTTCAGCGTCGGCTGCATCGTGCTCGGGGTCTACGCCGCCGCCTACTTCACCGAGATCGTGCGCAGCGGCGTGCTCTCGGTACCGTTCACCCTGCGCCGGGCCAGTCGCTCGCTGGGCCTGAGCTTCCTCCAGGATCTGCGCTGGATCGTCCTGCCGATGGCCACGCGGGTGGCCTTCCCCGGCTGGCTGAACCTGGTGCTCAGCGTGATGAAAGACACCGCGCTGGTGATGTGGATCGGCATCGTCGAACTGCTGCGCGCCTCGCAAACCATCGTCACCCGCATCCAGGAACCGCTGCTGGTGCTGTGTATCGCGGGCCTTATCTACTACGTCATGAGCCTGGTGGTCGCTCGCCTCGGCGCTCGTCTGGAAAGAAGGTGGCAAGAAAATGATTGAGATCGACAACGTACATAAATCCTTCGGCGACCTCGCAGTGGTCAAGGGCGTCAGCCTGACGGTTAAAAAGGGCGAGGTGGTGTCGATCATCGGCGGCTCCGGCTCCGGAAAATCGACCCTACTGATGTGCATCAACGGCCTGGAACCGATCCAGCAAGGCAACATCCGCGTCGACGGCGTCGAGGTCCACCACAGCGCCACCGACCTCAATCGCCTGCGGCAGAAGATCGGCATAGTCTTCCAGCAATGGAACGCCTTCCCGCACCTGACCGTGCTGGAAAACGTGATGCTGGCGCCGCGTAAAGTGCTCGGCAAGAGCAAGGCCGAAGCCGAGGAGCTGGCGGTCCGGCAACTGACCCACGTCGGTCTGGGTGACAAGCTCAAGGCGTTCCCCGGCAAGCTGTCCGGCGGTCAGCAACAACGCATGGCCATCGCCCGTGCCCTGGCGATGTCGCCGGACTACATGCTGTTCGACGAAGCCACCTCGGCCCTCGACCCGCAACTGGTGGGCGAGGTGCTGGACACCATGCGCATGCTCGCCGAAGACGGCATGACCATGGTCCTGGTGACCCACGAAATCCGCTTCGCCCGCGATGTGTCGGACCGCGTGGCGTTCTTTCGCAATGGCCTGGTCCATGAGATCGGCTCGCCCGACCAGGTCATCGGCAACCCGCTGCACGCGGAAACCGCGGCCTTTCTCAAGTCGGTGAAGTAGCTGATGGCCCCATCGCGAGCAAGCTCGCTCCCACAGTGATCTGTGTCGGTCATCAATTTGGTATACACCCCCCAAACCCTGTGGGAGCGAGCTTGCTCGCGATGAGGCCCTAACAGACGAAACAAGGAGCAGGCAATGCGCTCATCGAAAGTCATTCATGTGGTCAGCTGTCATGCCGAAGGCGAAGTCGGCGACGTGATAGTCGGCGGTGTCGCCCCGCCCCCCGGCGCCACCATTT
Organism: Pseudomonas sp. LBUM1658; assembly: GCF_059716055.1. Lineage (NCBI taxonomy): Bacteria > Pseudomonadati > Pseudomonadota > Gammaproteobacteria > Pseudomonadales > Pseudomonadaceae > Pseudomonas > Pseudomonas sp. LBUM1658. Next base: position 2,128,081 of record NZ_CP166798.1, on the reverse strand, counting down.
GGGAACAGTCGCGCTGGATCGCCAACGACCAGACCCTGCGCAACTTCGTGCTCAACGAGCCGCGTGGCGGGGTGTTCCGCCACGTCAACCTGCTGGTGCCGGCCAAGGACCCTCGGGCGCAGATGGCCTGGATCATCATGGAACCGGCCGACACGCCCCCGATGTCCGGTTCCAACTCGCTGTGCGTGGCCACGGTGCTGCTCGACAGCGGCATCCTGCCGATGACCGAACCGCAAACCCGGCTGGTGCTCGAGGCACCCGGCGGACTGATCGAGGCCGTGGCCGATTGCCGCGACGGCAAGGTCGAACGGGTGGAAATCAAGAACGTGCCGTCCTTCGCCGACCGTCTCGACGCCTGGATCGAAGTCGAAGGCCTCGGCTCATTGCAAGTCGACACCGCTTACGGCGGGGACAGTTTTGTGATCGCCGACGCTAAACGTCTGGGCTTTTCCATCTGCCCAGACGAGGCCGCGGAACTGGTCGAGGTCGGGCTGAAAATCACCCGCGCGGCCAACGAACAACTGGGCTTCGTCCATCCGCTGAACCCCGAGTGGTCGCATATTTCCTTCTGCCAGATCGCTGCGCCCGTAGTCGTTGAAAATGGCATCGCCACCGGGGCCAACGCGGTGGTGATCCAACCCGGCAAGATCGACCGCTCGCCGACCGGCACCGGCTGCTCGGCGCGCATGGCGGTGCTGCAGGCCAAGGGGCTGATGCAGGTGGGCGAGCGTTTTATCGGCCGTTCGATCATCGGTTCCGAGTTCCACTGCCGCATCGATTCGCTGACGGAAGTGGCTGGACGCCCGGCGATCTACCCATGCATTTCCGGCAGGGCCTGGATCACCGGCACCCATCAATTGCTGCTCGATCCGAGCGATCCCTGGCCCCAAGGCTACCGACTCTCAGACACCTGGCCTGGCGCCTGACACTCCCACAGACAAACGGCTACCAAAACCACTGATTATTTTGCAAAAAGCACTAGCCGAGCATTGGCATTTAAAATATCGTATACGAAATACAATTAACGAACCGGAGGCAACAATGAGCAAGCGCATAAACTGGAGTGGTGTCTTCCCCGCGGTGACCACTCAATTCAACGATGACTTCTCCATCAACCTGGAAAAAACCCATCAGGTGATTTCCAACGTGATTCGTGACGGCGTGTCGGGCCTGGTGGTGTGCGGTTCGGTGGGGGAAAACACCTCGCTGAGCGCCGAAGAAAAAATCGCCGTGACCGAAGTCGCGGTAGACGCCTCCCGCGGCCGGGTGCCGGTGATCTGCGGTGTGGCCGAGTTCACCAGCGTGCAAGCGGCCAAGGTCGCCAACGCGGTGCGCAGGGTCGGCGTCGACGGAGTCATGCTGATGCCGGCGCTGGTCTACGGTTCCAAGCCGTTCGAGACCGCCGAGCACTACCGCTACGTGGCGAAGAACGCCGACGTACCGCTGATGGTTTACAACAACCCGCCGATCTACAAAAACGACGTCACCCCGGACATCCTGATTTCCCTGGCCGACTGCGACAACGTGGTGTGCTTCAAGGATTCCTCTGGCGACACCCGGCGCTTTATCGACGTACGCAATGAAGTCGGCGATCGTTTCGTGCTGTTCGCAGGTTTGGACGACGTGGTGCTGGAGAGCATCGCGGTGGGTGCCGAAGGCTGGGTCTCGGGCATGTCCAACGTGTTCCCGAAAGAAGGCGAAACCATCTTCCGCCTGGCCAAGGCCGGTCGCTTCGCCGAAGCCATGCCGATCTACGAATGGCTGATGCCAATCCTGCACCTCGACGCGCGCGCCGACCTGGTGCAGTGCATCAAGCTGTGTGAAGCCATCGCCGGTCGCGGCAGCGCCCTGACCCGTCCGCCACGCCTGGCCCTGCCGGAAGCCGATCGGGTCTTCGTCGAGCAGATCATGGCCAAGGCCCTGGCTAATCGTCCGGAGTTGCCGGACGTCGGTCTCTGAGTGATTGCCGGGCCGGCCCTTGCAGCCCCGGCCCGGCTTACCTGTCTTTGCGCCCCTACAGGAAACGCCAGCATGTCCACTCCTCAACACACCTCCAGCGCAACCACCCCTTCGGGACTGAAACGGGTCGTGGCCGCCGCCATGGCCGGCACCGTCGCCGAATGGTATGAATTCTTCCTCTACGGCACCGCCTCGGCACTGGTCTTCGGCCGACTGTTCTTTCGCCAGACCGACAGCCCGATCGACGGCATCATCGCCGCCTTCGCCCTGTATGCCGTCGGCTTTCTCGCTCGCCCGCTGGGTGGCCTGGTCTTCGGTCACTACGGTGACAAATTCGGCCGCAAGCGCCTGCTGCAACTGAGCCTGGTGGTGGTCGGCATTACCACCTTCCTGATGGGCTGCCTGCCCGGTTTCGACAGTATCGGCTACGCCGCGCCGGTGTTACTGGTGCTGCTGCGACTGATCCAGGGCTTTGCCTTCGGCGGCGAATGGGGCGGCGCGATTCTGCTGGTGTCCGAACACTGCCCGGACAATCGCCGGGGCTTCTGGGCCAGTTGGCCGCAAGCCGGTGTCCCGGCCGGCAACCTGGTGGCCACCGTCGCCCTGCTGCTGTTGTCGTCGAATCTGTCGGAGGAGCAATTCCTCGCCTGGGGCTGGCGCGTAGCGTTCTGGTTCTCGGCGGTGGTGGTGCTGATTGGCTACTGGATTCGCACCAGCGTCGATGACGCGCCAATCTTCAAGGAAGCCCAGGCTCGTCAGGCGCAGACCAAGCAACAACAGCTGGGGGTGGTCGAAGTACTGCGTCATCACTGGCGCGCAGTGCTGGTGGGTATCGGTGCGCGCTTTGCCGAAAACATCCTCTACTACACAGTAGTGACGTTCTCGATTACTTATCTGAAACTGGTGGTGCACAAGGACACCTCAGAGATTCTGTTTCTGATGTTCGGCGCGCATCTGCTGCACTTTTTCATGATCCCGCTGATGGGCTATCTGTCCGACCTGGTCGGGCGCAAACCGGTGTACCTGACCGGCGCGATACTTACCGCCTTCTGGGGCTTCATCGGCTTCCCGATGATGGACACCGGCAACAACTGGCTGATCATCGCGGCGATCACCCTGGGCCTGGCCATCGAGTCGATGACCTACGCACCCTATTCGGCGCTGATGGCCGAAATGTTCCCGACCCACGTGCGCTACACCGCACTGTCCCTGTGCTACCAGGTAGCGCCGATCTTCGCCGGCTCTCTCGCGCCACTGATCGCCATCACCCTGCTCAACAAGTACCACAGCTCGACACCGATCGCCTGGTACCTGGTCGGCGCCTCGCTGATCTCCATCGTCGCCGTCGGCCTGACCCGAGAAACCCGTGGCAAGTCGTTGCATCAGGTGGACGCCGAATCCGCCGCGCGCATCGCTGCCCTGGACAACGCCGAACCAGCCACCTGTGGTGAGGGGGCTTGTCGGAACGCCGCATCGCCCCGTTCGACCGCGTAGCGGTCGCAAACCCAACGAACGCGGAGTGCCTGACGCAACCCGATTGCTGGTTTTGGGGCCGCTTCGCGACCCAACGGGGGCAAGCCCCCTCGCCACAGGTTTTGTGTTCGGCACGCCTTTCTCTTTGCCCTTTTTCGACCGGAGTATTTCATGCCCCAAATCATCGGCCACCATTACATCGGCGGTGCGCGCAGCGCCGCCGGCAGCATCACCCTGCAAAGCCATGACGCCAGCAGCGGCGAAGCGCTGCCTTACTCGTTCATGCAAGCCACCGGTAAAGAAGTGGACGCCGCCGCCCAAGCCGCCGCTACCGCCTACCCGGCCTTTCGCAACCTGCCGGCAACCCGCCGCGCAGAATTTCTCGAGGCCATCGCCGCGCAACTGGATGCCCTGGACGATGAATTCATCGCCCTGGTAACCCGCGAAACCGCACTGCCGACCGGGCGTATCCAGGGCGAGCGCGGTCGTACCAGCGGTCAGATGCGCCTGTTCGCCCAGGTCCTGCGTCGCGGCGACTTTTACGGCGCGCGCATCGACCGGGCATTGCCCGAACGTCAGCCGCTGCCACGGGTCGATCTGCGCCAGTACCGGATCGGCGTCGGCCCGGTCGCGGTGTTTGGCGCGAGTAATTTCCCACTGGCGTTCTCCACCGCCGGTGGCGATACCGCTGCCGCCCTGGCCGCCGGTTGCCCAGTGGTATTCAAGGCCCACAGCGGGCATATGGCGACCGCCGAGCAGGTGGCCGACGCGATCATTCGCGCCGCCGAGCAAACCGGCATGCCCAAGGGTGTGTTCAACATGATCTACGGTGCCGGAGTCGGCGAAGCGCTGGTGAAGCATCCGGCGATCCAGGCGGTCGGCTTTACCGGCTCGCTAAAGGGCGGTCGCGCGCTCTGCGACATGGCCGCCGCACGGCCACAGCCGATTCCGGTGTTTGCCGAAATGAGCAGTATCAACCCGGTGCTGGTATTGCCCGAAGCCCTGCGGCTGCGTGGCGAGAAAATCGCCCGCGAATTCGCCGCCTCAGTGGTGCTCGGCTGTGGCCAGTTCTGCACCAACCCGGGACTGGTGATCGGCATTCGCTCCCCCGAGTTCAGCGCATTCATTGAACATCTCGGCGCGCTGATGGCCGAACAGCCGGGGCAAACCATGCTCAACGCCGGCACACTCGACAGCTACGGCAAGGGCGTGCAGGCGTTGCACGCGCATCCGCGAGTCAGCCACCTGGCCGGTCGCGAACAACAGGGCAAGCAGGCCCAGCCGCAGCTGTTCAAGGCCGACGTCAGCCTGCTGCTCAATGGCGACCCGCTGCTGCAGGAAGAAGTCTTCGGTCCGACCACGGTGCTGGTGGAAGTGGCCGACAAGGCCGAACTGCAACGGGCGCTGCAGAGCCTGCACGGTCAACTCACCGCCACGCTGATCGCCGAAGCCGCAGACCTGCAAACCCATGACGAACTGCTGCCGCTGCTGGAACAGAAGGTCGGTCGGGTGCTGTTCAACGGCTACCCGACCGGCGTCGAAGTCTGCGATGCCATGGTACATGGCGGCCCCTACCCGGCCACCTCCGATGCCCGTGGCACCTCGGTCGGCAGCCTGGCCATCGAGCGCTTCCTGCGCCCGGTGTGCTACCAGAACTGCCCGGACGCGTTGCTGCCCGACGCGTTGAAAGATGCCAACCCGCTGGGCATCAACCGCCTGGTCGATGGCAACAGCCACCGCGAACCGCTGTAAAAAAGAGCGCCACTGGCGCCCAATGCCAGTCAGTTAAAGCGCGAAACCTGTGGGAGCGGGCTTGCTCGCGAAAGCGGTGCGTCAGGCGACATCAATGTTTACTGTGCCGCCGTCTTCGCGAGCAAGCCCGCTCCCACACTTGATCTGTGTACATCCGCAAGAGATAGGCCGGCTGCCAAAGCCGCCTTCGCGAGCAAGCTCGCTCCTACAAGGCCAGCAGCGCCTTCAGGTCGTTGTACAAGGCCTCGGGAATCTGCACACCCTCCACCAGACTGCGCGCTCGTGCCTCATACCGTCGTTGCGACGGCAGTCGTGCGCCCTGTCCTTGAATGCTCTCGAACAAGACTTCGGCACGGGCCAGATGCTGCTCGCTGGCCTCGCCGAGAAAGCGCCGCGGATCAAGAGCGATGATCAACTCGCCATGGTACGGCGACGACTTGCTGCCCGCGTCGTAGGCCAGCGATTCGGCACTGGTCAAGTCACCGATCAACGGCCCGGCAATCAACTCCACCATCGCCGCCAGCGCCGAACCCTTGTGCCCACCGAACGTCAGCATCGCGCCGGAATCAAGCACCACGTTCGCATCAGTGCTCGGCTGCCCTTCAGCGTCCACTCCCCAGCCCTCGGGGATCGCTTTGCCGGCACGCCGGTGCAACTCGATATCGCCACGGGCAATCGCACTGGTGGCAAAGTCGAACACAAACGGATCCTTAGCCGAACGCGGCCAGCCAAAGGCGATGGGATTGGTCCCGAACACCGGCTGACTACCTCCCGCAGGCGCGACCCAGGCATGGCTGGGATTACAGGCCAGCGCCACCAGACCGGCAGCGGTCAGCTGCTCGATCTCCACCCACAGTGCGGAAAAATGCACACAGCGATTGATCGCCAAGGCAGCAATACCGTTGGCCCGGGTTTTCTCCACCAGCAACGGCAGACCCGCCTGGAACGCCAACTGGGAGAAACCACCGGCGGCATCGACTCGCGCGATCGACGGTGCCTGGTCGATCACCCGCGGCTCGGCATCGGCCGAAACCTTACCGGCCCTGAGAGAATTTACACAGCCCAGAATCCGGTATAAACCATGGGAGGCACAGCCATCGCGCTCGCCAGCGATCACCGTAGCGGCCACCGCCTGAGCATGAGCAGCATTAAAACCGTTGTGCAGCAGGATCGATTCGGCCAGCGCACGGGCTTCGATCAGGGTCAGTCGGATCATAATCAACTCCTTGGACAGACCGTCCAGACTGGCCCATTCCAGGACTCGCGGCTTGATCGCTTTAACCCGTGGTCATGACGATCTCGGCATAGCCTCAAGCCTTGCGCGAAGCTGACCCTGAATCCTGTTCAGCACACACCGGGATGGAGTACCTTGGAGGCTACGATCAAACTCACGTGACGATAGGAAATCGAAATGAGTAAGGCAGAAGAACTCGCCGCGAAGCTGAAACAACGGCAGGAAAGCAGTGCCGACTCAACGGTATCTGCCGACAACGCGATTGAGCATTGGCCTGGCCAGGTCTACGAAATGTATCACCAGCTCGAAGCGTGGCTAGAGCCACTGTCTGAAGCGGGATTGCACATCCGGCGAATAGCGACGCGAGTCTTCGAGAGCCATTCTTCAGGTTCGACCTACAACTATGCCATCGACCAGCTGCTGATCGAGGGCAACGATAAAAGCATTACCCTCGACCCGATAGCGCGCTTCACTGACGTTGGTCTGGGTCGTGTCGACATCCACTTGCAAGGCAAAGATCTGTATCTCCTGCGCACGGGCGTCGAGCAGGGTGATCCGCATTGGGAGATTCACACCGTTCCACAGTCTGGACATCCCAAGGTGGATCCGCTGGTGCTTGATGAGGACAGTCTGCTCTCGCTGATACAGGAAGGGCTGGAACTGTAGAGAAATAGCCTTCCCCACAGTACGGCAGACGCCGAGCCTGATGGGGATCGCCCCAAAACAGCGCACTGCAGCTCGGCAATTCCCGTGACTGGTGCGTTGATCGCCTTTTCTGCCTTCGCAGCCTGCGTAGTAAAAATCAGCGTGAGTCCGGAAGAAAAAAACATAAACCTGAGAATCATCTGGCCAGCCCCCCACTCATCATGGCGATCGAATGCAGTCGGCCTTTTCACTGCATGACGACACGCCTGCTTACCGCCGACGGCGAAGACTGGCAAACAACTTGCTTAAGCCTGATCAGGCTTGAGCCATCAACGATGATGGTTTCGCAAATATCACGGGCAACGGCGTCCGCTCCCCTTCGCATTGCGTCGGGTGGGCGTACGCCGTTTTTGCTCACCGTAGGGAGCCCCCCATGAACCCACAATTCGTCACAGCATTCGATGGCGGTCAACCCCGCCGAACCCCGTTGCCACGGGGTGACTCTAGCCTGCGACAGGCGCTCTTGCTGGGCCTCGACCTGCTGCAAGGCCTGCAGCAGCATCGCGGACTCGGCGGACAGACCACTCCTGAGGCTCGGCAGCGCTGCAAGGCGCTGGGTAACTCGCTCGATAAACACTGGAGGGACTGGCCGTGCTCCCTGCAACGCCAGGCCTGGCAGGCATTACGCCGCGATCCTGCGGATTTCGATGGTCATTGCCAGTCGATACAAGACTTGCTCGGCACCCTCCAACACCTCGAATTGCATCGCTGTGCGCTCAGTCTGCAGCCCCCGGTCATCGCCGAGCGTTGCCGGGAACTGGAAGACCTGGGGCGACTGCGCGGTCTGTCGGTGCGCGCCGCCGCCCATCGGAGTTGCCCAATGGACATGCGTATTCAATTGCAGTACCTGCACGAACGCTTGAGCGAGCATGCCCCCCGCTCGCTGCTCGATGCTCTGGAACGGCTGCAACAAGGGCTGATCGGCCCGCCGGTAGTATCGATTACCGCAGCGCAGTGCTACGCCCTTCTCACTCCGCTGCTCGATGAACGCCTCGACGCTATTCGTCGGGATCTGCGCTGAGGATTATCTCTACCCACTTCGCAACGGTGCGCAGGAGAGCTGTTTTAGTTCACCTCGCACCTCAGCCGCCGGCAAGGTGTGATGCCCGGGAACAAACAGGACCTGAACCTCACCCGTCATCATTCACGTCGATAATCACCATCTCCGCTAATTTCTTCCTCTTCATAAACGTGCGCGTAACAATCCAATGCAAGCCAACGCAAGCCAACGCACTTTACGACTCGAGGGGAAAAATCATGCTCATCCACATCCTGACTTGCTTAGCCCTGACAGCGGTAACCCTGTCGTTGTTCTCACGCTTCGTACTGCATATTGGCGACTTAATCAGCGAATCGCCGCGAGTCGAGACGGCACAAACAACCAGCGACTCTCTCGCGTGAGAGACGCCACCTGAAACGCAGCGGAGCTACCACCGTGAACTATCAAGTCAGCCTGGCCGTGAGCTTCCCGAGGTTTGGTAAAAACTACTACTCGCAGCACGTGGTCTCTCGCAAAGATGTGGCGCTCATCTTCGATAAGCATTTCGACTCGTTTTTGATGCCTGCGGCCACCCACCACTTCAATAACGAAATCATTGGTTTCAACGACCAATTTCGATTCCTGAGCGAGGTTCTGACCTCTCACCTCCTGGACATCGAAGCCACTCAGCCAGCCCAATATTCACACCAGGCCGCCCAGAGATACGGAGTCCGTTAACGGATTCTGATACACACACGAAAAAGCCCGCACAAGGCGGGCTCGGAATTTCGTGTAGGTGGCCGGTGCTGGTCTCCGGCTTACAAGGTTTATCAGGACTCTGACAGAAGAGTTTTGAGTTCTTCTGCTTCACACGGCGTAAGGGTTGGATCTCATCGAGGAGATCTTGCTAACCGTGTACCCTTCGGGACGTAACCCCACGTCTCCTTGCTATCCTCTTGCGCATCAGTCTGCGTCTTCGCCTACAACTTCAGAATAGCAAAAAGCACGGCGCGTGAGCGGGCATTTTTAGAACGATTTTATTTAGGGGGAAGAACAGAAGGACGGAAAAACTCTATCGCCAGCCGAACATTTCCGATGATCTTCGAGTGCCGCCTATAAGAGGATGGCACCTGGCTTTTGATCAGCATTCAGACAGAGAAGTCGCGAGCTGCGAGAGCGCGTTCTGATCCACTCCGTCCAGAGTGCGGTAGTGCCTGATGATGACTGTCTCCTCATCAGACAGCGTCTCGGCTGTCAGAGCGGTTCGCTCACCGGTGAGTACGTAAAGCACGTCTACGCCCTTGAGCCGAATGGCCATCAGATAATCCGATTTCGGTAACCGCTCACCATTCTCATAACGTCCTTGAGCATTCGCCGCGACTCCACCAAATGCACCGAAGTCGTGCTGAGAGAGCCCCAGTGCCTTGCGCGCCTCTTTCAGGCGCTCGCCGAACCGGTTCATGTGGAATACCTCAATGGGAGTGCTTAATACCACCATACGCCCATATCTAGCCCGGCGACGTATTCGTTTGCATGTACTGTCGAGTCTGTACACGCAAAATCTGGTGATCGACGCTACGACGTCCTCGCCCCCGGGTTCTGCCAAAACGAGGGATCGGCACTCTTGAGCCGCTCAACAGCATTATTGATGTGATTGAGCGCCGCATGACGCGCGCCCTCAGGGTCGCGTGCAGCGATGGCCGCGTAGACAGCGAAGTGCTCGACCCGCACCGTCTTGGCCAGATCCCTGCGGCGCTCCTCGTTGGAGCGCGTGATGCGGATCGCCTCTTTGATGAATTGGGCAATAAATTCGTGCAGTGACGGGTACAGCGGATTGCCCGTAGCTTTGGAAATGGAGTGATGAAACGCCAGATCTTCCTCAACGCCATCATGACCCGCCTGCTCCGCGGCATCGATCGCCTTCAGCGCTTGGTGGATGGCATCCAGCTGCTCGGGCGTACGCCGCTGCGCCGCCAGTGCAGCAGCCTCCCCTTCGATACCCCGGCGTAACTCGGTAACCCGCAATACCGCCTCGATCGACCCGCAGACATCCAGATCGATAGTGAACGCCTTGATATGCGCGCCTTCGCTGACCACGGTACCGCTGCCTTGGCGGACCTCCACCAGACCGGCTGACTTCAGGCGCGAGATCGCCTCGCGAATTACCGTTCTGCTGACCCCGAAACGCTCCGCGAGCACGGGTTCCGTGGGCAGGCGAGCTCCCGGCAGCGCTTCGCCGTTGGCGATATAGGCCTTGAGGGCTGCAGTCACCTGATCGGACAGCGTGCCCTTGGCGGAATCCTTCAGAACAGCCAGTGCATCGGCTGAACAGGAAGATTTATCAGGAGTGGGCATAGGCATCTCTGGGCTCAAATCGGTGAACGGTACTGCATTTTAGACCCGCCGTCCTCTTTGGCTTCCGGCCCTTGAATTCGTATGACGTATTATGATAAAAAACGGCACTTCATGTAATCCGATAAAAACGAAGTCACCCACTACAAAAATAAGGATGGGGGAAACACATGACTGAATCAGTGATTCAAACCGGTGCCATCGTGCCCGCTGATCGCTTCGAGGACTTGGCGTATCGCAAAGTCGCGTGGCGTATCCTGCCGCTGTTGTTGCTGTGCTACCTCGTCGCCTATCTGGATCGGGTGAACGTTGGTTTCGCCAAATTGCAGATGTCCGACGATCTGCAATTTTCCGAAGCCGTCTATGGTCTTGGCGCAGGGATTTTCTTCATTGCGTACTTCCTGGTGGAGATTCCCAGCAACCTGATCCTGCATCGCGTCGGAGCGCGGTTGTGGATCGCGCGTATCATGATCAGTTGGGGAATCATCTCCTCCGCCATGGCACTGGTTAACACGCCCATGTCCTTCTACATCATGCGCTTCCTGCTCGGGCTCGCCGAGGCCGGGTTCTACCCGGGTGTCATCCTTTATCTGTCTTACTGGTTCCCGACCCATCGCCGCGGCAAGATGTATGCCCTGTTCGCCACGGCAGTGCCGCTGTCCGGACTGATTGGCGCGCCCTTATCCGGCTGGATCATGAGCGCCTTTGACGGTGACCATGGGTTTGCCGGCTGGCAATGGCTGTTTTTTCTCGAAGGGCTGCCCTCGATCGCCGTCGGGATTCTGGTGATTTTCTGCCTCAGCGACCGGATCTCCAAGGCCGGCTGGCTCACCAGCGAAGAGAAAACCCTGCTGCAGACCCGCATCGACGCCGAAACCGCGGGCCATCAAAAACACAGCCTGAAAGAGGTGTTCCTTCAGCCGCGCATCTGGCTGCTGACAGCCATCTATTTCTGCATGATCGCCGGCTTCTACACCGTGGGCTTCTGGTTGCCGACGCTTATCCGCCAGGCCGGAGTCAGCGACGTATTGCAGGTCGGAATGCTCACCGCCATCCCTTATGCCGCAGCGGCGCTGACCATGATCCTGGTTTCGCGCAGCGCTGATCGGCTCCGCGAGCGTCGCTGGCACCTGGCGCTGACCGCAGTGCTCGGCGGTATCGGCCTGTTCATCTCTGCTACCTGGAGTGACAACTTCACTATTTCCATGATCGGCCTGACCCTTGGTTCCATGGGGGCCATGAGCACCCTGCCACTGTTCTGGAGCCTGCCGACCGCCTTCCTCGGAGGCACCGCAGCGGCAGCCGGTATTGCCCTGATCAACTCCTGGGGCAACCTGGCGGGCTTCGTCTCTCCGTACTTGATGGGCTTCCTCAAAGACGCGACCCACAGCACCACGATCGGCATGTATGTGATGGCAAGCGCGCTGTTCCTGGGCGCCCTGCTGGTCTTCAGAATTCCCGGAAAACTCGTCAATCACTGACGTTTGGAGTAACTCATGAAAATTCTCGTGACCGGCGCAGCCGGCTTCCTTGGCCGCCGCCTGATCGAAGCCCTGCTACTGCGTGGCTCGCTCACCGACCGCGCTGGCCAGACCCAACCCATTACTCAAATCGTCGCCTTCGATAGGGTAGCGCTCGAGGGGATCGATGATCCTCGGGTAAAGGTGGTGTGTGGCGATATCGCTGACCCTGAAGTGCTGGACAGCCTGATCGATGCAACCACTGACAGCATTTTCCATTTGGCTGCGGTGGTTTCCAGCCAGGCGGAAGGCGACTTCGAACTGGGCATGCGGATCAATTTCACCGCGACCCAGAATCTGCTCGAACGTATTCGCCTGCTCGGCACCTGCCCGAAATGGGTGATGACCAGCTCTGTCGCCGTGTTCGGCGGGCAATTGCCGGAACGCGTCAGGGATGATCACGTCTGGGCGCCGCAGAGTTCCTATGGCACGCAAAAAGCCATGAACGACCTGCTGCTCGCCGACTACAGCCGGCGAGCATTCGTCGATGGCCGCAGCCTGCGCATGCCGACCATTGTGGTGCGCCCGGGTAAACCAAACCTGGCCGCTTCCAGCTTTGCCAGCGGCATCATCCGCGAACCGCTCAACGGCCAGGACAGCGTGTGTCCGGTGCCCCTGGATACCCGGCTGTGGCTGATGTCGCCCGCGCTCGCCATTCAAAACCTGATCCATGGTCATGAGCTCTCAAGCGAGCAATTGACCCAGGGCCGCGTGATCAACATGCCTGGGCTGTCCATTACCGTCGAACGGATGATCGACGCACTGCGTCAGACCGCGGGCGAAGAGGTTGCCGGACGGATTCGCATGGAGCGCAATCCTGCGATCGAACGCATCGTCGGTTCGTGGCCAGGAGCCTTTTGCGCCACCTACTCCCGGGATCTGGGGTTCACAGCGGATGAGAATTTCAACGATGTGATCAAGCAGTTCATGAATGAGTATCTGCCCGGATAAACCAGATTAAGGAGCTCAACATGTCGACTGCCCCTACCCGCCCCTTGCTGGGCTGCATCGCTGACGATTTCACCGGTGCCACTGATCTTGCCAACATGCTGGTGCGCGGCGGCATGCGCACCGTACAAAGCATCGGCATACCCGGTGCCGATGTCGCCGATCAACTCGACGCCGACGCTATCGTCATCGCCCTGAAGTCTCGGACTGTGCCGGCCGCCGATGCCGTCAAGGAAGCGCTCGAAGCGTTGCGCTGGCTGCGTGAGCGTGGCTGCGAACAGATTTTCTTCAAATACTGCTCGACCTTCGACTCTACCGCTGCCGGCAATATCGGTCAGGTAAGCGAAGCCCTGCTTGGCGCGCTGGACAGTGATTTCACCCTCGCGTGTCCCGCCTTCCCGGAAAACGGTCGCACGGTCTTTCGCGGGCATTTGTTCGTACAGGACCAGTTACTCAGCGAGTCAGGCATGCAGCATCACCCGCTGACACCGATGACTGACGCCAATCTGGTTCGCGTGCTGCAATCGCAGACCCGGGGCAACGTCGGCCTGCTGCGCTATGACACTGTTTCCAAGGGCGTCGAGAGCATTCGAACCCGCATAGCGCAGCTTCGCGCCGACGGTATTCGCATGGCGGTCGCCGATGCCTTGTCCGATGCCGATCTTTATGTGTTGGGCGAAGCCTGCGCCGATCTTGCGCTGCTGACAGGTGGCTCGGGGCTGGCGCTGGGCTTGCCGGATAACTTTCGTCGTGCCGGTAAATTACGTGACCTGGACGCCGCTCAAGTGCCAACGGTCGAAGGCGGCGAAGTGGTTCTCGCCGGCAGCGCTTCGCAAGCCACCAATGGGCAAGTAGCGGCCTGGCTGCAGGCAGGTCGTCCGGCCTTTCGTGTCGACCCGCTGGCATTGGCTGCGGGAGAACCGGTCATCGAGGAAGCGCTGGCCTTCGCCCGTGACAGCGCAGAAACGGTGCTGATCTACGCCACCAGCACCCCGGATGAGGTCAAGGCCGTACAACGTGAGTTAGGTACCGAACGCGCGGGGAATATGGTCGAGCAGGCCATGGGCAGGATCGCCAGCGGGCTGCACAAGACAGGTGTTCGTCGCTTTGTGGTCGCTGGCGGGGAAACCTCGGGGGCCGTGGTTCAGGCACTGAATATCCAGCTATTGCAGATCGGTGCGCAAATTGACCCCGGCGTGCCCGCTTGCGTCAGTACGCCCGGGGAACCGCTGGCCCTGGCGCTGAAGTCCGGCAACTTCGGTGGCCCTGATTTCTTCGCCAAGGCGCTCAATCAACTGGCAGGAGTTCAAGCATGAGCAACGAAAACGCCTTGCGTGAAGAGATTTGTGAGGTCGGCGGTCTTTTGTATGACCGTGGTTACACGGTGGGCAGCGCCGGCAACATCAGCGCCCGGCTGGATGACGGTTGGCTGATCACACCCACGGACGCCTGCCTGGGCCGTCTCGACCCGGCCTCGATTTCCAGGGTTAATCTGGCAGGCGAATGGGTCAGCGGAGACAAGCCATCAAAAACCCTGGCCTTGCACCGTCAGGTCTATGATCGCAACCCCGCTGTCGGAGGCGTGGTGCACACCCACTCGACTCATCTCGTGGCGTTGACGTTGGCCGGGGTCTGGCACCAGGATGACATCCTGCCACCGCTGACCCCCTATCAAGTGATGAAAGTCGGGCACATCCCGTTAATCCCCTATGAACGTCCCGGTTCACCTAAGGTGGCCGAGCGTGTTGCGCAACTGGCCAACAGCGTGCGTGGTGTAATGCTGGAGCGGCTGGGTCCGGTGGTGTGGGAAAGCTCGGTATCCAGGGCGAGCTATGCCCTGGAAGAACTTGAAGAAACGGCTCGCCTCTGGCTGATGAGCAATCCCAAACCGACCCCGCTCGACCGAGCGGCACTGGATGAGTTGCACGAGGTTTTTGGTGTGCAGTGGTAGTTCTCCAAGTGCTGCCTTGGCCGTTCATTTGATGTTTTGATTTCAGGAGTCTCCATGCCTCGTTTCGCTGCCAACCTCAGCATGCTCTACCCGGAACACGACTTTCTTGACCGTTTCGCCGCGGCCGCCGCCGATGGTTTTCAGGCGGTGGAATACATGTTCCCCTATGACTACAGCGCGCAACAACTGAAACAGCGGCTCGACGACAATGGGCTGGTCCAGGCCCTGTTCAACGCTCCGCCCGGCAATATGACGGCAGGCGAAAAAGGCACCGTGTCCTTGCCTGGCCGTGAATCAGAGTTTCGTGCCGGTTTCGACCAGGCGCTGGAATACGCCGCAGTACTGGGCAATGACCGCATTCACGTCATGGCCGGACTGCTGGCGTGCGAAGCAGACCGTGCCAGACACCATGGGACCTACCTGGAAAACCTCAGCCACGCGGCGAAAGAAGCGGCCAAGCTTGGCATCACCGTTTTGCTGGAGCCGATCAATACCCGCGACATTCCGGGCTTTTTCCTCAACCACCAACATCAGGCCCAGGCCATCTGCAAAGAAATCGGCAAGGCCAATCTCAAGGTCCAGTTCGACATCTACCATTGTCAGATCGTAGAAGGTGACGTGGCGACAAAGCTGCGTCGGGATTTCGACGGTATCGGTCATATTCAGATCGCCGGTGTGCCGGATCGCAACGAACCGGACATGAGCAATGAGTTGAATTATCCCTACCTGTTCGAGCTGATCGATCAATTGGGTTACAGCGGCTGGGTGGGTTGCGAGTACCGACCGCGCGGCAACACCTCCGAGGGTTTGAAATGGTTGCGCGATTGGCAGGGCCGGTCGATCTAGGGCGAGTCATTGCAAAACTGGTTGCTGTTTGCGCTTACACCCACGAGGAGAACTGAGCAGAAACTTCAAGATCATCAGGTCTTGAACGTCGCGCTGCAACATGACAGCATTCGCAACTGCAACAGTTTCCCATTTGCGAATTATCTTCGTTCGAGGTTTTGTGGTGTCGGGCCAGTCCGCTTCTTTCCTCTCCGAGCTCTACCGTGGGCATCATGGCTGGCTGTTCGGCTGGCTGCGCAAGAAACTCGGTTGCCCTGAAAATGCCGCCGATCTGACCCATGACACCTTCGTCAAACTGCTGGGCCTGGACAGCGTGCCGACGCTGCAAGAGCCACGGGCCTATCTGCTGGTGGCGGCCAATCGGTTGTTGATCAACCAGTATCATCGCCGCCGGGTCGAGGAAGAAACCCTGCGCAGCATGGTCGTGCTGCTCGATCAACAGAACCAGCAAGGCCCGGAACAGATCATTGCCGTGCGTCAGTTGCTCGGCAAGGTCCTGCAGTTGTTGCTCGAAGAACTGGACGAGAAACCGCGCAAGGCTTTTCTGCTGGCGCGGGTCGATGGCTGTTCCTACGCCGAAATCGCCAGGCAACTTCAGGTATCCGAAAGCAGCGTCAAGCAGTACCTGGCCAAGTCGCTTGCGCACTGCCATGCGCGTTTGTTCGAAGTCTCGCCCGAGGGCTTGAACGATGACTGACGGCCACACTCAGGAGCAGATCCGCGAGCAGGCTGCGCTTTGGCTGGTGCGTCTGGACGAGGGGCCCTCGCCTGAAGAGCTGGCCGAATTTACCGCCTGGCACAATGCCGATGTACGCCATGCGCGAGTATTCGAACAACTCCAGCAGCTCTGGCAATCCCTGTCGCCGCAACCGAAAACCAGGTCCCGTCGCACCCGGATGATTGGCGCGGCCCTGGTGTTGCCGGCGGCGATCGCCCTCGGCCAGTTTCTACCGGTGCAGAACTGGCTGGCCGTCGCTCCTGAATCGGTCGCTTCGACGCGCGGTCAGCTGATCTTTCACGACCGGCCTCTGCCCGAAGTACTTGCCGAAATTGAACAGCATCGCCGGGGGCTGATCTGGGGCTCGGATGCGCGGTTGCAGGCCCTGCGCTTCACCGGCGTGCTGCCCCGGCAAGACAGCAACGCCGCCCTGGCCTTGTTGCAGGCTGCCTTGCCGATTCGCATCGAAACCTACAGCACGTATCTGGTGCGGGTGCGGCCGCGCTGAGGGTTGACGAAAAAAAATCTTCAACACGACTGCCCGATTTCGTTTCAGCCCGGTCATTGGAGTTAATACAGTCGATTCCATGGGCAACACCAATGACCAACCAGACCTTTTCACTACTGTTTCGCCTGAGCGCCCTGGCCCTCGCCTTGAGCTGCGCCGCACCGGCCTTTGCCGAAACCGCGGCGGACACTTATCACTTCGAACAGGCGAGCCAACCGCTGGCCACCGCACTGACCGCGCTGGCCACTCGGACCGGACTGTCCATCGGCGTCGACGCGACGCTGCTGCGGGACAAATCGGCACCGTCGCTCAAGGGTGACTACAGCGTGGAACAGGCGCTGCAAGCCTTGTTGCGCGACAGTGGGCTGCAATGGCACTTCAGCGGGAAGAACAGCGTCACTCTACAACCGGCTCCGGCCCCGCTAGAGCTGGGCAGCGGCTCACTGTCGCTGTCCGACACAGTGGTTACTGCCACTCGCAGCGAAGCCAGCATCGCCTCGATTCCCGGCACCGTACAGCTGATCCAGGCGCAGCAGATCGCCCAACAGTCCGCTGCCGGGCGCAAGGTCGCTGATATTCTCGGCACGCTGGTACCGGGGCTGGCGCCCTCCTCCGGGACCATGAGCAACTATGGCCAGACCATTCGCGGGCGTAACGTTCTGGTGCTGATCGACGGTGTTTCGCAGAACGCCAGCCGTGATGTATCACGCCAGCTCAACAGCATCGCCCCCTCGAGTATCGAACGCATCGAAGTGATCTCCGGCGCCAGCAGCCTGTACGGCGCGGGCGCTTCGGGAGGGATCATCAACGTCATCACCAAACGAAATGAGGGGCAGCCACTGGCGTTGAGCAGCCGCGCAGGCATCAGCACCGCCGACAATTTCAACCGCAAAGGCTTTGCCTACGAAGGGTTCCAGAGCGTGACCGGGCGCGAGAAAGACTTCGACTGGTACCTGTCCGCCGACCTGTTGCAACGCAACGACCAGTTCGATGGCAACGGCAAGCGCATTGCCCAGGAGGCCTTTCAGGGCAGCAACATGGACACCGAGAGCCATGACTTGCACGCCAGGTTTGGCTTCGATCTGGATGATCAGCGGCGCGTGAGCCTCTCCCTGCAGGAATACGAAGACAAGCAAGACACTGGTTACGTGGCCGGCTCGCGCAATGGCGAGTCGGTGGCGATCAAAGGCTTGCAGTTGAGCGACCAGCCTTTCACCCATAACCAGGCAGTGAACTTCAACTACAGCGATCGCGACTTGTTCGGCCAGCAACTGCGGGTGGAAAGTTACTGGCGCAAACAGGAAGCGCGTTTCTTCCCTTACAACTGGGGCGCCAATGCCGGGGTCGTCGCCTCCGAGAGCGAGGCCGAGGTCTATGGCCTGCGCACCGCCGTGGAAAGCGCCCTGCCAAGCATCGGCAGCGCCACCGGCAGCCTGGTCTGGGGCGCCGACTTCGAGAACGAACAAGTCAGCCAGCATGGCGACCGCTACAACGTCGACGGCCTGGTCTACACCCCGACCGGCCAGCGCTACGCGTTCGGCCCGGACATTGAAACCAACACCACCGCGCTCTTCGCCCAGTAGACTTGGGACATCGGCGACTGGACCCTGCGCGGTGGCGCACGGCACGAGTGGATTCACAGCGATGTCGCCGATTGCGTCGCCTTTGGTGGCATCTGGCAAGCGGGTGTGGCCGAGGAACTGCCAGGCGGCACCCTGAAGTACGAAGACACCCTCTACAACCTCGGCGCGGTCTACCACATCAGCAGCGCGCAGGATGTGTTCGTCAACTTCAGCCAGGGCTTCTCGCTACCCGATATCCAGCGCTTCCTGCGTGACGTGCGCGCCAGTTATGACATCCACGACCTCAACGCTCAGGCGATCAAGGTCGACAGTTACGAACTGGGCTGGCGTGGTGACTGGGACTCGCTGCAGGCCAACGTCACACTGTTCGAGAACCGTTCGGACGTGACTCAGTACTACGACTCAGTCACTCGAGCGCAACGCCTGATCGACCAGAAAGAACGCGTGCGCGGCGTCGAGACCAGCCTGACCTACCACCTGGATCAAGCCTGGTCGCTGGGCGGAACCTATGCCTGGACCAAAGGCGAAACCCGACAGAACGGCGAATGGCTCGACCTGCCCGCAACCCGCATCTCGCCGGCCAAGACCACCGCCTTCGTCACCTTCGACCAGGACGACTACAACCTGCGCCTGCAGGCCATGCGCCTGGAAAGTTACGACGCCGGGTTCCAGGATGGCAACGGCCGCAAAATCGAAGGCTACACCACAGTCGACCTGCTGGCCGGAGTGGCGCTGCCGGTTGGCAAGCTGGAGATGGGCGTCTACAACCTGAGCGATCGTAACTATGAAACGCTGTACATGCAGGCTAATGCGGCGGCGCCTTATCCCCATGCTGAAGGGCGACGGTTGGCGGTTAGTTATGCGGTGGATTGGTAAGGGGGTCTGCTGATTATTGAATCTACACATCTTTTAAGGGCTGCCGAATACACAAGTTCGGTGTGTACTGCGACGAGATGTGTATATACCTGTGGATTGTTGAGGGGAGGTACAGCAGCGTCTCCCCCCAATAGTTGCACGATCACCTGTGGCCGGTGCCCGCAGCCGGGGCAGCAATTTGTAACTCATTGCCCCTCTACGATGGTCGGAAAAAATCACTCTCGCCCGGGCACTTCTGTTAAAAACCGTTCTTCATGTCTGCGCCGATGGACCCGCCAATGCCCTCTTCCCTTCTCACTCGTCTCGGACGACGCTGGATGCCGCTGCTGTGCATGGCCGCGCTGATCGTCGGCCTGCCCCTGGGTTGCGGAGTGCTTGAGCATAAAGAACGGGAATTGCTGTTTCGCATTGAGCCAGGCAACGCCCGTTGGTACAGCGGCTTGCCCGACAGCGTTCAGGAATTCGAGCTGCAGCCCAAGAGTTTCAAGGCCGGGCAAAGCATTCATGGCTGGTGGTGGCCGGCGGAGCGCGCGAATGCGCCGGCGATTCTTTATCTGCACGGTGTGCGCTGGAACCTCACTGGACAGCTGTTTCGCATCGAAAAATTGCGCGCACTTGGCTATTCGGTGCTGGCCATCGACTACCGCGGCTTCGGTCAGAGCCAGGGCGATCTTCCGTCGGAAAGCAGTGTGTACGAAGATGCGCGAATTGCCTGGGAGCGTCTGAAAGTCCTGCAACCGGATGCGAGCAAACGGCTGATCTACGGCCACTCACTCGGTGGCGCGGTGGCGATCGATCTGGCGGCCGAACTGGGCCAGACCGCTGCAAAAGACCAGACCCCGGTGCCCGCCCGAGGGTTGATCATCGAGTCCACCTTCACTTCCCTGGCCGATATCGCCACCGCAATGGCCAACACCTCTCTGCCGGTACGTTGGCTGCTGTCGCAAAAATTCGACTCCATCGACAAAATCGCCGGGATTCACATGCCGTTGCTGGTGGTCCATGGCCTGGAGGACCGCTACGTGCCGCCGCGTTTCAGCGAGCAATTGTTCAACGCTGCCCATGAACCCAAGCGTCTGTTGCTGGTGCCCGGTGCGACGCACAACAATAGCATCAGCCTGGGTGGGCCAGCCTATCGCAAGGCGCTGGATGCCTTGATGCAATCGCAGCCGCCAGCACAGGTCGCCGGGCCGGCTGTGTCGTATAGTTCTCGAGACTCATAAGCCCCCTGGCCTAGCGGTAACCCCGGGCCTGCAAGCTGAACAACTGCGCATAACGCCCGCCCGCAGCGATCAGGCTGTCGTGATTGCCTCGCTCAAGGATCGACCCCTGATCCAGCACGATAATGTGGTCGGCATTGCGCACGCTGGAGAAACGGTGAGAAATCAGCAAGGTCATCCGGCCTTCAGTGTGCTGGCTGAAATGCTCGAACACCGCCGCTTCCGCTGCCGGGTCCAGTGCCGAGGTCGGCTCATCCAGAATCAGGATATCGGCGTTGCGCCGCATGTATGCGCGGGACAAGGCGATCTTCTGCCATTGCCCGCCGGACAACTCCTGCCCACCGGCAAACCAGCGCCCTAATTGCGTGGCATAACCTCGGTCCAGACCTTCGATGAAAGGTGCGGCCATGCCCTCGGCCGCAGCTTCCTGCCAGCGCTGTTCATCATTGAAAGCCAGGGTGTCACCCACGCCAATGTTCTCGCCCACGGAGAATTGATAGCGAATGTAGTCCTGAAAAATCACCCCGACACGCCGCCGCAAAGCATCCTCCTGCCACGCCTGCAAATCGCTGCCATCCAGCAGAATACGACCCTGATCGGGACGGTACAGCCGAGTCAGCAATTTGATCAGCGTGGTCTTGCCCGAACCATTCTCCCCCACCAGCGCCAAGCTGCGACCCGGCACAAGATGCAGGTCGATGCCCTCCAGAGCGGCTCGACTGGCACCCGGGTAGCGGAAACACACGTTCTCGAAGCGCAAACCATCGCCGGGCACCGCGCCCACCGTGAGATTTCCGTTATCGGCCACCACGGGTTCGGCCAGGTATTCATAGAGACTCGACAGGTAAAGACCATCTTCGTAGAGACCGCTGATGGCGCTCAGGCTGCTGCTCACCGCCGTCTGCCCCTGCTTGAACAACACCAGATACATGGTCATCTGCCCCAGGCTGATGCTGCCGTGAACGGCATCGACCACGACCCAGGCATAGGCCAGGTAAAACGCGCTAGTGCCCAGCAGACCGAGGACAAATCCCCAACCGTCCCGGCGTAGCGTCAGGCGCCGATCTTCGGCATAGAGACGGGCGAACGTTTCTCGATAACGCTTCAACAGCAACGGCGCAAAGCCGAACAGCTTGACCTCTTTGATGTAGCCCTCATGGGAGAGCAGCGTCTCGATGTAAGTCTGTTGACGACTCTCCGGCGCGCGGCGGGTGAAAAGTCGAAAGGCATCCCCGGAGAAATGCGCTTCGGCAAAAAACACAGGCAACGCACCGACCACCAGCAGCACCAGTGCCCAGGGCGAAAAATGCACCAGCAACACGCCGAAGCTGATCAACACGATCAGGTTCTGGATCAGCCCCAACGACTTCATCACCAGCGCCAACGGCCGGGTCGAAGCTTCGCGCCGCACCCGCACCAACTTGTCGTAGAACTCGGAATTCTCGAACTGCACCAGCGACAGCGTCTGGGCTTTCTCCAGAATCATCGTGTTGACCTTCTGCCCCAACTGCACCCGCAACAGCGACTGCTGGACCGACAGTGCGCGCTGGGTCCCGGACAGCAACGCGAGCACACCCGCCTCCAACAGCACGTAACGCAGCACCGGCCACAACGGCGCACTGCCCTGCTGCGCGTGCAACTGCATGGCGGCAACCACCGCATCGACGATCCGCTGCCCCAACCACGCCGCCAGCGCCGGAAGCACCCCGGCGATCAGCGTCGCCAGCACCAGCCCCAGGAACAACCCGCGAGATGTGCCCCAGACCAGCATCAAGGCGCGTCGCGCCTGGTCGAGCAGCGAGGCGAAACGGGAAAGGACAGGCATAGGACGATGGACTCGGCAGGCGATAAGCGCAGTGGGGTGGTGCGCCATCTCAACAATGGCTCATGGTACTTCAGCTCAACAAGCGCAGGAGGCGATAAGCCTCGCCACCTCGATAAAAAAAACATCTAAAAAAACACCACCGCCCACCGCGTTTTAGCGCTTTGCTACTTGGAGTCAACGCCCATCGGGATTTGCAGACGAGCTTCACCTAGAGCCGATGTGCCCTCTTCATTACCGGGAACTGAACATGAAAATCAATCCCTACCTGATCTTCAACGGCGACTGCAAAGACGCCTTCACCTTCTACGCAAAAAGTCTGCAAGGCACGATCGAAGTCATGATGACCTTCGGCGAAAGCCCGGCTCGCGAACACTTTCCGGAAGATCTTCACAACCTGATCATTCATACCCGCTTGCTGGTGGGTGATCAGGCGATCATGGGCTCGGATACCACACCTGATCGCCCCACCAAGGGCATGAGCGGGTGTTCAGTTTCGTTGAATGTCGACAGTGTTGCCGAGGCGGAGCGGGTGTTTGGGGCGCTGGCGGACGGTGGCAGCATTGAAATGCCGTTGGAGGCCACGTTCTGGGCGGCGCGCTTCGGGATGTTGGTTGATCGTTTTGGCGTGTCGTGGATGGTTAATTGTGAAAAGGATCAGTGAGCCTGGTCTCAACGTTCTTTCAAGGCATGAAAAAGCCCAACCTGAAAAGGTTGGGCTAACGGATTCACGCCCCGCCACCACTCTCTGGCAACTCCTGAACCGTCTGCTACCGTCAACAAGCCACCCCGTACAGCAGCGGATTTCTTCGGAGCAAACCAACTATGCCAGCCCATGACGTGTCTTGGTCCACTCGTTTCAGAATGTCACTGCTTGCTGGAGGGCTCACCGCCACCCTGCTGCTCGCGCTGAGCGGTTGCGCCACAGTCGATGCCCAGACCACCGCCTACGTGGGCGTGGAACATCCCGCGCCGACGATGGCCAGCGAGGTCGAAGTGTTGCGCACCGAGCCCACTCGCCCCCATGTCCGATTGGGTGAAGTGCTTATCGATGCGAGCGTCGACCCCGCCCCGCCCATTACCGAAGTCGAACAAAAACTCCGGGAAGAGTCCGCCAAGCTCGGAGGCGATGCCGTGGTGGTGGTCTACGACCATATCCAACCGGTTGCCGCCTATGTCAGCGGACCATTGTGGAGTCGCGACATACAAACCATCCAGGGCCGTAAACTCAAAGGCATCGTGATCAAGTACCAATAGCGGCCATCCAAACCCCGAAGACCTCGTCAACGGAGGTTGAACTTGAATCATCTGGTGATCGCACTGATCGTGTTCATCTGCCTGTTCGGCAGCGCATTACTGGGCTCCTATGTGCGGGAGCGATTACCCATCCATCACCTTAGCGACGAATCCGTCGCCGTCGTGAAGCTCGCCACCGGACTTATCGCGACAATGTCGGCGCTGGTACTCGGCCTTCTCGTCTCCTCGGCCAAAGGCACCTTCGATACCGCCAATGCCGAACTGGAGGGAGCGGCCGCGAAGGTGATTCAATTCGACCGAGCGTTAGCCCGCTATGGCACAAACACTCAAGAAATCCGCACCCAGCTCAAGCACAATTACACTGAAGTCGTGCAAGTGCTCGCCTCCCGTGATCCAACCCTATTGGCAAAGCTCGACAGCCCCGAGGCAATAAATCGCTCGGAAGCGCTGCAACGCCAGGTAGAAGCACTCTCCCCCGGCACTGATAACCAGCGCGCACTCAAGGCATCTGCCTTGCAGATGATGGATGTCGTGTTTGCCGCACGCTGGTTGACCCTGCTGCAGTCCAATCAGTCGATCCCGCCGGTCATGCTGGTGATTCTGGTCACTTGGCTGGCGATTATCTTCGGCTCGTTCGGTTTGTTCGCACCACGCAACGGCACCATTGTGGTGGTGTTGATGATGTGCGCGCTGTCGACGGCGGCGACGATTTTGCTTGTTGAAGAACTGAATCGGCCGTTGGATGGGTTTATCAGCGTGTCGTTGGAGCCGATGCGCCATACGTTGGGGGGGCTGGGGCAGTAGGTCTGACGATGTGCAATCGGACACCCCCAAGACGCTTGGGATATCGCGCATATCCAGAACCATCACGACCACACTTCTTCGTAGACGGTCATGGTGGCTCCAGATATGAAGAGCCTGGCGTATTGGAGGCTCCTGGTTATTTTCTGGTTTCCATCATCTTGTCAGCGAGCGCTTTGGCCCTTTCAATCAACAGATTCTGCCTGTCTTCGTGAGTGGCCCCTCCTACAACCGGTGCTGTCAGATTGCTTTCCGCGATCAGCGCAGCACAGAAGTATTGATCCCAGATAGCTCTATTCTCGGACGCCTGTTTGGTGACTTGGTCGGAGATCATATACGGCTCCTTTTGATGAAGTAGCACCGCTAGTTTACGCCCGAATCGCAAACAACCCATGCCGGTGATCGCGGCGTAGACCAGCTTGCCGAACACACCGTCCCTCACCTTCGCGCTCAATACGCAGCCGATCGCCCACAGTGCCATAAGGCCGCAGGCGATGGAGTTGATAAAAAAATCTCCCGCTCACTGGCGCGTTGATGGCTCCATGCTACCGTTCAAGTTTATCCAATAAAAACGGTGCGTGAAAAATGCTGAGATCACGATTGGTTGAGTCTGGACTTTACGAAGCAGAGAGCAAATCTGGAACGCGTTACACGATTGTGGCGGAAACTCGTCAACTCGGTTTCGACACAAATGAGTCAACTTCGACTTCGTGGCGCAATGGCCCGATTTATTACCGCACCCTGGATCATAAGCCCGTCTTTTGGGTGAGCAATCAAGAATTCACCATCGTACATACCGGCGAAATTGTTACGCGACTTTAAATCTGCCGCATTGCGAGGCGGTCTTCGTGACCGCCTCGCTTCGCTCCAGAGCCCAGCATTGAACGCCCCCTTCCAAAAACGAAAAAACCCGACGCAGTGGCCGGATATTCTCTGGGATAACGGTGCAAGTTGCCGAAGGAAAAATACTAACCCTGACGAAATAATGCCGTCAGCCGAGCGGAACTCAATCCTTGTAAATCAAAACAAAATCTTCAGCGGCAACAGGCTCGTCCCTGCCTAAGAAAACCACTGGAACGCCCTGGAAAGTCCCTCTGAAAAAATCAGCACTGGTCGTGATCGCTTCCGTAGCCCGCTGCGACCATATCTGTAGCTGAGTCACTTTCTTACCCTCAAGCGTTGACTGCGATAGAGCGCACAATATTTTTTCTTTCATGCTGCCTCCTTCATTAGATAGATCCACTGCAACAGGGCTTAGCGCCATCCGGTCGATATCCTCGCAGCTCTCAAAGCATAGCTGGATAAATCCCTCCCAGAAGCTGAGTTACAGGCTGGTTCAAGACTCATCGGCGAGCCGAAACTGAACCTCTACCGGCGCACCAGGCGCCTTTATTTCATCGACCTGCACATGTCGAGCGCCGCACTCGGTGCAATCGAAAGCCTGACGGCCGATGTCCTTGTCGTAATGCATGTCGACCTCGGTGTCTTTACCGCATTTCTGACAAACAAATTTCACAGTCATGGCTGTTACTCCCGTGTCGATGAATGCTCATCCTGAGCTACTGCACTTACCTGAGTCTTAACTATCACTCGACTTCTAACCATAAAACCGAACGATTCGGGGTGAATGAACTTCGCCAGATAGTTGGCGCCGGTCTCATGACTGTGCAGTAACGGAACTAACGACATAGCCACCTGAACGCAAGATCAATACCACGGCTTATGGCATCTCCAAACGTCGGCCATTCGCCAATTTCCTCGCCGAGTTTTGCGTAACCGTGTTCGTCCTCGACCCAAATGGTAATTCCGACAGGCGACATGCTATTAGGGTCGCCCCAAATAAAGTCTATCTTTGCTTTATCTCCGTTTGGATGGAGGTAATCCATGGGATAAGGTCTTTCTATATTCGAATGCATGGCAATACCCCCAAACTGATCTCGTGTCAAAATTCAGAAATAGCTCAGAGTTTTAGTTCTCGCCAATCGGTTGCGGTCGAGGGAAGAGGTGCTGCCATTGGGCCCAACGTGTGGGGGTTTCGACTTCAGCGCAAAGGGGTGTACGAGCGCTGTGAATTCGTATTGAGTTGTTCCGGCCTCGGGTTCCATGTCCGCGAGACTGAGTTGCTGCACGATATCCACCTGATATACATCGTGGCGAGACCCTGGGCCTCGTCGGGCCCAACGGTTCAGGAAAATCCACGCTGCATAAGCAGCACTGCCATGGTTTCGCCTTACAAAAGCCGACCGTGTGGCTAACCTTGGCGTACGCCGAACACCTCTGCTTGTTCTTCGGCCATGTCAAGTAACGCATCGACGACGACTCTCACTTTTGGCTGCATATAAAGGGTCCGCGGCCAGATGACGTGGATAGGCATCGTTGCGCCGGCATCGCTGTCCAGAACGGTGACCAATGCACCACTGCGCAGGTGATCCGCAACCAGCCATGTCGGTAACTGACAAAGACCGCAGCCATCCAGGGTCGCACGCAGCATCATTTCACCGTCGCCAAACTCATGGCGCACTCGCACTTCCTGCTCCTCCACCCCGCCTTTGGCATTTCTTAGAAGCCACGCCATGCGCAGTCCTTTGCGCCAGGCAATGATGCAGTCGCGCTCCAGCAAATCGGACTTGTGCAGAATCGGCGGGCATTTACTCAGGTAGGCCGGCGCAGCACAGATCACCAGATGCTGGTCGCCGAGTCGGCGCGCCACTAACTCCGGATCATCCTTGAGATCACCGATTCGTACGGCGAGATCTATACCGTCGTTGATCATGTCGACCGTGCGCTCGCCAAAGGTCAGGGTTAAATCGAGCTGCGAGTATTGCCGCGCCAACGCGATCAGCATTGGAGCGATATGCCGTCGACCGAACGCGGCAGGAAGATCAATTCGTAGACGTCCCTTCGGTTCAGCGACGCCATTCAAAAAGCTGCCTTCAACCCCCCGTAGTTCGTCCATGACCCGCAAGCAACTGGCCAGGTACGCCTCCCCTTCATTGGTCAAACTCAGCTTGCGCGTGGTGCGGTGCAGTAGCTTGATGCCAAGGCGCTTTTCCAGCCGGGTCACACTCTTGCCCACCGCGGAACTGGTCACGCCCAGTTGCAAAGCAGCCGCGGTAAAACTCCGGTACTGAGCAGCCATTGTGAACTCAGGGATGCCATCAAATTGAAGGGATTCCATAAACGGCTCCAGCCACATGAAAACTCGATTCTATCCTCACAGGATCAACTGATTGTAATTATCGCGGATTAATAGAATTCCAAGACTAGATTAAGGTGAGCCTCACTTTAGAGCGACTTCCTATAGAGGCCACCATGAACGCCGACTTGAACCGACTGCTCATACTTGAAGCGATCAGAAACCTGCGGCTGCGCTACTGCCATCACCTCGATGCCAACCGAATGGATGCGCTCGCACAGTTGTTTACCGAAGATGCCGTTTGCCAAGTCGATCGGGGTAGCTGGAAGGGCGTAACGCCATTCAGGAGGGCTTGTCCCAGGCCTTCTCGGCATTCGATACGCAACAACGAGGGACGTATCAGTTCATTCACGCCGTGTCGAATCACTGGATCGAGATTCTCGATGAGAACCGGGCCGAAGGCCGTTGCTACCTGATCGACTTCGCCACCCAAAGAGCTCCGGGAGAGAACCCATTGCTGCTCCTTGGGCTGTATGCCGACGAGTATCGCCGTGTGGAGGGTCAGTGGCTGATCAGCCGTACCCGCCTGGATGTCGTATGGCCTGAACCCGATGTCGGCGGCGGCGATCCAGGTAACGGTCTGGTACTGCCTTCCTGACCCATACCCTGCCTTTAGCCCCCTACCTATCCCCCTCAGAGGTTCCTGATGAATCCATTATTCAAACCCTACGATCTTGCCGGCACTGCATTGGCCAACCGCGTGGTCATGGCGCCCATGACGCGTGCAAGGGCCCTTAACGATATTCCGGATGAACACACTGTTCTCTATTACGCCCAGCGAGCATCTGCCGGGCTGATCATCAGTGAAGGCATCCCTATCTCCCGAGAGGGATGTGGCTACCTGTTTAACCCCGGTCTGTATAGCGACGAACAAACCCACGCCTGGCGTCGAGTCACTGATGCAGTGCACGCCAAAGGGGGACGGATCTTCGCGCAGCTGTGGCACGTCGGGCGCGTGTCCCATGTATCACTTCAGCCGGACAATGCCTCTCCGGTGTCTTCGGTCGCTACAGCTGCCGCAAACTCCAATGCCTACGCCTGGGTTGAAAAAGGCAAGCCCGGGCCCGTGCAGGCAAGCATCCCAAGAGCATTGAGCACGATTGAAGTTCAACGGATCACCGCCGACTTTGTAAGCGCTGCGCGTCGAGCGATAGAAGCTGGTTTTGACGGCGTCGAATTGCACGGCACCAACGGCTACTTCTTCGAGCAATTCCTGAACGGTGCATTGAACACTCGCACAGATGCCTATGGCGGCTCCATCGCCAATCGCCAACGCATCCTCCTCGAAACCCTTGATGCCTTGGCCGCAGAGATTGGCAGTGCTCGGGTTGGTGTGCGCCTTTCCCCGTTTGGCCGTCTTTTCGACATGCACCCCTACGCGGAAGAATCCGACACCTGGCTGAGCCTGGCTTCGGCGCTCAATGAGCGAGACCTGGCGTATGTGCATTTGAGCGATCAACTCACTATTGGCGCAGAAGCTATTCCGGAGGGCTTCGCCACGCAATTCCGGCAAGCGTACCAAGGCACCCTGATCGCTGCTGGAGGCTTCAATCGCGAGCTGGCCGAGGCGGTGCTGGGAGAAGGCGATCTGGATCTGATCGCGTTCGGCCGACCGTTCATTGCCAACCCCGACCTTGTCGAGCGGATGCAACACGGCTGGCCGATTGTTGAAGGCGATCGGACTACCTTTTACGGCATCAACGGTAGCCCAACCAAGGGCTATACCGACTATCCCGCCTACAACGAGACTGTGACGAATTGAGCGATACGTGAGCTTGGCGTCACCCACGTCGCGCTGAACCTTAAACCGTCTCAACGAAAGGCTGAGGACGATTCGTTGAGCGATCAGACGCTGCGGTCGATCTGCTGCATGTGCATTTCCGACATTCGCTCACCGTGCACCGTCAGCCTGGAGAACTCATCCTCGATCTCTCGCAAATCCTCGACCGTCAGCTGGACATTGATTGCGCCGGTATTCTCGTTCAAATGGGCAATGCTTCGAGTGCCGGGAATGGGGACGATCCATGGCTTGCGGGCCAACAGCCAGGCCAGCGCAATTTGCGCGGGCGTGGCGTTGTGCTTTTTCGCAACCCGTGTCAGCAACTCAACCACTGGCCGGTTGGCTGCCAGGTTTTCCGGGGAAAAGCGTGGGAAAGTCGAGCGAAAGTCCGTCTGGGGATCAAACCGGGTATTCCCATCCATTTTGCCGGTCAGGTACCCCTCCCCAACCGGTGCCCAAGGGACAAAACCGATACCCAGTTCTTCACAGGCCAGCAGCACGCCGTTTTTTTCGGCGTCGCGAGTCCAAAAGGAGTATTCGCTCTGCACGGCCGCCACCGGCTGAACCGCGTGTGCGCGACGGATGGTTCGGGCACTCGCCTCGGACAAACCGAAGTGCAACACCTTCCCTTCCTGGATCAGCTCTTTGATGGCGCCGGCCACCTCTTCAATCGGTACATTCGGGTCTACACGGTGCTGATAGTAGAGATCGATCCGGTCGGTTTTCAGCCGTTTGAGTGACGCTTCGATCACCTTTTTGATGTGCTCCGGCCGGCTATCGAGGCCGATCGTGCCATCGATGGCAAAGCCGAATTTACTGGCGATGACAACCTGGTCCCGGAACGGCGCAAGCGCTTCCCCGACCAGTTCTTCATTGGTGTACGGGCCGTAGACTTCGGCCGTATCGAAAAACCGCACGCCGTTTCGAAGGCCGCACGAAGGGTCTCGATGCCTTGTTTGATATCCGCGGCGGGACCGTAATTGGCACTGATGCTCATACACCCGGCACCGAGTTCCGAGACTTTCAATGCACCGAGTTGGCGGGATTTCATTTGGCTTTTTCCTATCGAGAGCGCTCTGTCGCCTTGCTGCGCGACATCAGCGGTTGGGGACTGTGAGGCCCACGAGGAGGCCCCTGCAGTCAAAGCGGCGCCGACCACTACGGTCTTGCCCAGAAAGTCACGACGCGTTAGAGACAGGCTCGGTTGCGGATTCGTTGCAGATGCTGACTTGCGGATATCCATGAATAGCCTCCTGAAGTGACCCGGCGCTCGATGAAGAGAAGCAGCACGCTTGAGTGTCGGGCTAACCTACCAAGGCGTAGGCAAGGCGATAAGACGGTATAATCGGAATGGACTCATACCAAGGACACATTAATGGCGCGGGACAACGTCAACGACCTGACTGCTTTCGTAGCGGTCGCACGCGAGCGCAGCTTCACCCGGGCCGCAGCCCAACTGGGAGTGTCGCAGCCGGCATTGAGCCGAACTATCCGGGCGCTTGAAGCGCGCTTGGGGGTGCGGCTGTTGACTCGCAACACCCGCAGCGTTGCACCGACCGAGGCCGGCGAAAGCCTGCTGCAGATGGCAGGTCCGCATCTGGAGGGGATCGAAGTCAGCCTGGCCACCCTGTCCAGTCTGCGGGACAAACCCGCCGGCAGCCTGCGCATCACCTCGGTCGAACATGCCTCGGACACGATCCTTGCGCCAGCGCTGGGCAAATTCCTGCTGGACTACCCGGACGTCAAGATCGAAGTCACCAACGACTATGGCCTGACCGATATCGTTGCCGAGCGCTACGACGCCGGGGTGCGGTTGGGGGAACAGGTGGCAAAGGGCATGATCAGCGTGCGCATCGGGCCGGATTTTCCCATGGCAGTGGTGGGCGCTCCGTCCTACTTCGCGCGCCGGCCGCCGCCCCAAACACCGCACGATTTGACCGCCCACCTGGGCATCAACCTGCGACTGCCGACCTCCGGCGGTCTCTGGTCGTGGCCATTCGCAAAAGACGGACGCGAGCTGAATGTACGAGCCGAGGGGCACCTGGTGTTCAACACCGTCTCTTTAATGCGCGATATGGCACTGGCCGGCGTCGGGCTGGCCTATCTGCCGGAAGATCTGGTGCAACAGCACATTGCCGAGGGACGACTGATTCGTGTGCTCTCGGACTGGTGTCCCCCTGTCACTGGCTACCACCTCTACTATCCCAGCCGTCGGCAGCCACTGCCCGCGTTCACTTTATTGGTCGATGTGTTGCGTTATAAAGCTTGAGAATCACTTGCGCATTGAGAGCCCGCGGTATGCGGGCGCGCAGCATTTTGATGAGGCTGTACACTCAAATTAATCAACCCTGAAAAAAAAGGAGGTTATATGAGAAATATTGGCGCCAGATTGAAGGAAGAACGAAAACGCCTCGGACTTTCGCAGCATGCATTAGGCGCTCTTGGGGCCATCGAGGCGAACGCCCAGGGTATGTATGAGCGCGGAGCGCGATTCCCGAATGCCACCTACCTGTCCTCCATCGCAAAGGCGGGAGTGGACATCTTGTACGTGGTGACAGGAGTCAAGAAGGTACGCGCAGCTGACGGCATCAGTGAAATTGACGCAAAGGTGCTGCATGAGCTGGATAGTCTGCCGAAAGACGTGCAGGAGGACATTAAACAGCTGATTACGACGCTCTTTGAAGGAGACGAGAAATAATAGGGTCCAGTCCCACCCTTTCCGTCTGACCCGCTTCGCCATATTTTCTTTGGGATACCGCACGTATCCCTTGCCCCAATACCAACTTTCCTTTTTGACTGGCCTGCCGGAAACGTGCGGGAAGGGATACGCATGTCTGAAATAAAAGAATGGTCGTTCCTGTTCAGCGCTCGGACAGCCGAGCAGCCCCAGGATCCCCAGTAGCAAAGAAATGATCGCCGCGCTCAGCAACGACTCCTGTCGCCAGCTCGCCAGAACCTCTTCCTTGTCGAGTGCGGCAAATATGATGAGCGGATACCCATCGACTCGCCGAAAACCCACCACGCGCTCCACACCGTCCACATAGGATTTAACGGTTGCGGAACCAGAATTTTCCTTGGGCAGGAGTTGCGTGAAGAGCGGACCATTGGCCAGGCTGGTTCCGATTTCAGCTTCCTTGAAGGGCCGGCAAATCACGATTCTGGCGTCGGCTGAGATCAGATCGATAACGCCGTTGGCGCCGATATCGATGCTGTTGTACAGCTGGAGAAAGTGATCGAGGTAAAGGGTCGCCAGCGCCACCCCGGCAAAGCTGCCGTCAGGGTGATTGATCCTGCGCGACACGGGCATGATCCATTCGCCTGTGGAACGGCTTTGTATCGAAGGCCCGATATGCGGGCCACGGTCCGGGTGATCGCGATGAAAGATAAAATATTCGCGGTCGGCGTTATTGGCGTTGGGCAGGATGATCGCGTTCGAATTCGCGATCCACGCGCCTTTATCGTCATAGATGAACAGGCCGTGCAACTGAGTCAGTTGGTTGCGCTGGGCACTAAGCAAACGTTGCAATCTAGGGAGCTGGTCGTGACCCATGCCATCGACTTCAAGACGGTCCACCAGGCTGAACAGAACGGTATCGGCTTGTTTGATCGAGGCTTGCGCTTGCGATGACAGTGTTTGCGCGAGGTTTGACATCGCGGTTTCTTTGTCATGCAAATGATACTGGCGCGAACTCCACACCTCCCAGATAGCCACTGCCACCAGCGACAGGCAGAACGCCATCAGAAAAAGAATCGCATATCGAACCTTGAGTTTCGCCTCAAGCTTTAAGTCCGTTAGAAGCTCGGGTTTGGCGGTATGGTTTTGAAAGATTGTTGCGGCATGACGTTCCCTGAAATCTGATGAAATGGCGACACATCCCATAAGCCATTTTTAACCACTACCTCGCCCATTGCGTCTGGGTGCGCGCAACCATGAATCATCAAAGATGAGAATGGGGGTCCCCTGTCGATGAACACTATGGGCAAACCTGCGAGCAGTGCTGCCTGGCTCTATCAACGCTCACTTTGGACCGGACTCACCAGGAGCCGGTAAGAATTGGATTAGAATCCTGCCTGACAATGGATTCTTCGTGATTCTGCGGCTATATGGAGCGACCAAGGCATTCTTCGACAAGGACTGGAAACCGAGCTATTTACAGAAGCAGGATTAAAGATATTCATCGCTAAAGGATGAACATACCCTGGCCCTGCCAGTTTTCTTCGCCTCGTAAAGTTGCTTGTCCGCAGCTTCTATCAACGCCTGGAATTCAAGCTCGTCAGTGGGCATCAATGTTGCGACGCCTAGAGAAATAGTCACCACACGATCTACATCAGAAGCAGAATGCTCGATACCCAGTGCCCGGATACGCTCTTGCATTCTTTCTGCAATTTCGACCGCCCCAGAAAGACTTGTATTGGGCAGAACGCAGGCAAACTCTTCGCCGCCATACCGAGCGACCAGGTCATAGGGGCGTCTAACCGTTTCAGATAACGCCTGGGCTACGGACTTCAGACAGCCATCGCCAGCCAGATGCCCGTATCGGTCGTTGTAGCGCTTGAAATAGTCGACATCCACTAAAATGAGCGACAGCGGCTTTTGCTCTCGAAAGCACTGGCGCCAATCCGCCAATATGTCCTCATCGAATTTGCGTCGATTGGCCACTCCAGTAAGGCCATCCATCAACGCCATGGAGCGCAGCAGATCGTTCTGTAGCTTCAGGGTCAGATGTGTTCGCACACGTGCTCTGACAATGGTGGGATTGATGGGTTTGCTGATGAAGTCCACCGCGCCTAGCTCCAGACCTAGCACCTCATCTGACTCCTGCTGCTGTGCGGTAATGAAGATGATGGGGATGCCCTGGGTCGCAGGGTCAGCCTTGAGTCGACGGCATACTTCATGCCCGTCCATGCCCTCCATGACCACGTCCAGCAGAATCAGATCGGGTAGCTGGGTCCGACATAGGGTGATCGCCCGCTCACCGCTGGTGGCCATAAACACATCACAGTCCTCACGAAATAGCTCATGGAGTACCCGGATATTAGTCGGTTGGTCGTCGACAATGAGGAGTTTTGGACGGTTATGGGGATGTGGTAACCAGGTTTCCATCGATTGTTCCATCAGGCAGATCTCAAAAGGTCGCGACCAATCGGCATCGCAGCGGAAAAGTCGAGCGACTGCACCAGGACAACCAGTTCGTCGAATTGTGGGCGCAGAGATGGCGGCGTTTTTGACGCCAATGCGTCTGCCAGCTCTATGGCTTGAAGGTTACCCGCCTCCAGCAATAGCAAAATCTCTTTAAGGGATTCTTTCCATTGCGTCGGCTCCATTGTTTCCTTGCCTGCACTGATCTTCGCTCGTGGGCTCTGACCAAAGTCGACATTCATCTGCTCAAGGCTTTGTTGCAGTAACCTGCTCAATTCGTCAAACCATGTTGCGTCAGCAAAGATGCTCGCTACAGACTCTGCATCTGCGGATTTCAGTTTGTGCTCCAGGTCGCCGGCCAGCAGCGACATCGCCTTGGCACCCATGGTCCCGCTGCTGCCTTTAATTGTATGAAGCACGATAGCTGCCCCCGATGCGTCTTGCCGCTGGATTTGATCGTGCAACCGGACAAGCTGTTTTTCTAGCTCGGGGCCAAAGTTACGCAGCACGTTGCGGATCAAATCGAGGTCACCACCAAAGCGGCTAATGATCGATGCACGAGGCTCGATGACGCCTTCTCCTGTATTGGCTTGGCCCAGGGCTGGAGATGCCTGGCGATCCTCACGGCCCGCTTGAAAAAGCAATGTTGCGACGAGTTGTTCCAGATCTATGGGCTTGCCGACATGCTCATTCATCCCCGCAGCAAAACAGGCCTCACGGTCGGTATTGGAGGCATTTGCGGTCATCGCCACTATGGGCAGCGCTGCAAAACGTGGATCCGATCGAATGCGACGGGTCGCCTCCAAGCCATCAATATCCGGCATCTGGATATCCATCAACACGGCGTCGAAGGACACATATTCAGTCATCACCCTGCTCACACCTTCCAGCCCACCTTCAGCCAGCGTCACCTGAGCGCCTTCCCCTGTCAGTAACTCATCGGCAACCTGCCGATTAAGCATGTTGTCTTCCACAACCAATAGCCGCAGCCCGGCCAGACGCCGCTGCCTTTCAACAGTTGACTTGGACGGGAGTGACTGCGGAAGGCCTTTGCCATTGAGTGCTCGCTGAACAGCGTCGGCTAACTGCTTGGGAGTGACAGGCTTGGTGAGAAACCCCACGAAGGGAGCGTCTCCCATCTCGTTTGCGTCGGCCAGCACTTCACGGCCGTAAGCGGTAATCATAATGACCATTGGAGGAGGTACGCCGTTGCCCTGCTGACGGATCAATTGCGCAGCGCTCAGCCCATCCATATCGGACATCCGCCAGTCCATCAGTACCACGTCGTAGGCTTCGCCTCTCGCCTGGGCGTTCTTCACCCATTCCACTGCTTGCGTGCCACCACTCACGTGGTCGGCCTTCCACCCCAATGCATGAGCCGTTCGCAACAGCAATTCACCCGCCATGGCGTTGTCGTCGACGACCAGTATCCGTATGGATACATCGACTCCAGGACTGTCAGGTCTCAGCAGCGAATTCGGCGCTACATCCAGGGTGATATCGAACCAGAAGCGACTTCCCACACCCTGCTGGCTCTCCACCTGAAGTTCACCGCCCATCAAGCTGACCAACCGCTTGCAGATCACCAAGCCCAGACCGGTGCCGCCAAAGCGGCGGGTGGTTGAAGCCTCGGCCTGAGTGAATCCTTCAAAAATGCGCTGAAGTTGCTCCGGGCTGATACCGATGCCGGTATCAGAAACGGTGATGCGCAAGCTCACAGTGTTATCCGTGCGCGTCAGTTGCTCGACGCTGACCACTATCTGGCCTTCCATGGTGAACTTGAGGGCATTACCCGCCAGGTTGATCAGCACCTGTTGCAGCCGCAGGCTATCGCCTATCAGATCGTTGGGTAGATTGGAGTCCAGGTCGAACATGACCTCGACCTCTTTCTGGCCCTGGTTGCCTGCCAGCACAACGGCGAGATCACGCATGAGCGGTTCGAGTTCGAAGGGGTGCACATCCAGTTGCAACTTGCCGGCCTCAATCTTGGAGTAATCAAGGATGTCATTGAGCAAACCCAGCAGTGATTTCGCAGCGGTCTGCGCTTTGGTCACATAGTCGAGTTGACGACCATTCAGGTCAGTGTTCTGCACCAACTGCAACATGCCCAGCACTGCGTTCATCGGCGTGCGTATTTCGTGGCTCATGTTGGCCAGGAACGACGATTTGGCCGCACTCGCGGTATCGGCCTGTTCCTTGGCGTACAGCAGATGTGATTCCAGCTCGCGCTGGGAGGTGATGTCCCGATTGATACCCGTCACACGCAAAGCCGCACCGCTCGGACTGCGTTCGACCTGCGCGCCTGCCTGTATGAAGCGGATCTGGCCGTCCGGGCGAACGACGCGGAAAATGGTGTCGTACACACCACTCCCCTCGACTGCGGCACTCAGCTTTTCAGCCGATGCCACCGCATCGTCGGGGTGAACACGCGAATACCAGTGCTGATAACTCAGACCATTATTGCGCAACGTCAGCGGCTGATCGTAAAACTCGAACATACGGTCATTCCACTGCAAGGCATTGTCAGCCAACGTCCAGGACCAGATGCCCAGTTCGGCTACTTCAGCAGCCATCAGCAACTGATCATGAATCGCCATCAGTTCACTACGTTGTTTCTGTGTCGTCTCCAGGCTCGCAGCCAGCTTCTTTTCTGCCGCTTTGCGTTCGGTAATGTCCACCGCGATGCCCAGGTAGCCGCTCAATTTCCCATCGTCATCGCGCATGGAGGTGACCACCAGCGTGACAGGAAACCGCGAGCCGTCCTTACGTATGTATGTCCACTCCCGGGTTTCTGCGCCTTCAAGCTCAGGTTTGTGGGTAAACACGCGGAAACCATCGATAGCCTGAGCGTACTCCTCGCTCAGTTCAACGCCACGAGCAGCGAGTTCCTCTGGCACATGTATCAATTCAGGTGTGTTTTGACCCAGCAACTCATCGGCGTGATAGCCCAACAAATGCTCGGCGCCTTTGTTGAACACACGGATAACGCCATCGAGATCCGTCGCAATGATCGAGACCTCAGTGGCTGAGCGCAGCACAGTGCCTAACAATAGATTGAGATGCCGCAACTCGGAAGTTCGCTGCGCAACCTGCTCCTCCAGGTTTGAATTGAGTTCGAGAATTCGGGCTTCTGCTGCTTTTTTCGCCGAGATATCCCTTAACGTCTTGGAGACTCCAACGACGCGACCACCCTCGCCATAAATGGGTGAGATGCTGGCGGAGATATCGATCAGCCGGCTATCTTTGCGGCGGCGCTGGGTATCAAAGCCAGTGATACGCTCGCCCGCCCTTATGCGCGCAAGGATATGGGCTTCTTCAGCTACAAACTCCTCAGGAACAACCAGACTGACCAGCGTCTGGCCCACAGCCTCCTCTGCGGTATAGCCAAAAAGGTGCTCGGCACCCTTGTTCCAGTTGGTGACTATGCCATCGAGGGTTTTTCCAATAATGCCATCAGCCGAGCTTTCGACGATGGCGGCCAGCCTTGCCTGCTCGGCGAATATCTGCCGCCGGCGTTGACGGCTGACACTCACGACACCCGCCAGCGTAGCCAGAAGCAGGGTGACCAAACCACCAATCAACAGGACGACTGTTGGTGAAACCTGATGCAGGCGCTGGATGAACAACGGATGCGCGCCGAGTTCGATTTGCCACCGCCTCCCGTATACCTCGCGCTCCAACTGATGGGTCATCAGCGTTTCACGGCTGGCCGAGTCGTTGGTGCTTTCATAAAACAGCTTCTCTTGCCCAGGGACAGTGATATCCCTCAATCGCAGATGCACCGTCTCGTTTTCTATGCGCAGGCCTCTGAGTACCTGCTCTGTCTGCAACACGACATAGATCCAGCCAAACGCTGCTGTCTCTCGTTCAGCAGCGGTCGCCGGAGTCTCTCCGCCGCGAAAGATGGGCATCAACACCAGGAAAGACTGCCGCGGTTTCGTTGTGTCCTGGATCAGAGTGATGGGTCCGGTTATCCGTGCCACACCGCTCTGTATCGAGGATTGGGCAGCCTCTCGCCGCGCTGTTTCCGAAGCTATGTCCAAGCCAATTGCAGCTTGGTTACCCTCAAACGGTTCGACATACTGGACAACGTAACGCTCGCCTGAATGGGGTGAGAGTTGACGAATGGAGAAATCAGCTTTGCCATCGGCCCGAGCGTATTTGAGAAACTCGCGTTCATCGCGCTCCGGTACTCTCCGGATAAAGCCCAAGGCACTTGCGCCGGGGAACTCGGAAGCGAGGTCGCGGGTTTTGTGATATTGGTCAAAAACTTCGCGGCTGATGCCATGCTCACCCGCTATCAGCACAGTTCCACGAGCGCCTCGCAATCCGTATTGGTAAAGATCAATACGAGTTAAAACCAACTCTGCGGCCTCCTCGGTAGCCGCTACGATCGCTTCTTGAGCATGCTGCTCGTTGATCCGTTCAAGGACCCACCACCCCAGAATGCTTGCCCCCAGCCCCACCGCCAGAGTGATAGCTACTTCCCGGCTCAATGCAAAAAACTTATGTTTTCTCACTCGCATTGTCCCATTGCAGAAGGCCTTCAAGCCTTCAATATTAAAGTTCGAACCCTGTTGGGGGGCATCTGTAACTTAGTTCGCATGCATCACATTAACCTTGAGCCCCGAGGATAAAAATGAGCATATTTGAGCGAAGGGAATAGGACGGCAATAAAGATAACCTTGCATGATCTGGCAGCCTCGCCCCAGAAGCGCATCGGCCTGTTCCTGGGTTTCTACGCCTTCGGCCACCAACTCAAGGCCTAGCGCCTGGCCTAACTTTATGATCGCCTCAATGATCGCCGAATCGCTTTTGTCGGTGAGCATATCTCGTACAAAGCTCTGATCTATTTTCAGAACATCAATTGGAAACCGCTTGAGATAAGCCAGGCTCGAATAACCTGTGCCGAAATCGTCGATAGAAATGCGAACCCCTAACGCCTTGAGATGAGAAAGGGTTTCGCAGGCGTTATCAATGTCTCTTGCCAGCACCCCTTCGGTAATCTCCAATTCCAGGAATTCTGCTTTTAATCCAGATTCGACCAGGATGCCTTTCACCATGTCCAGGAAGGACTCCTCGCGAAATTGCACGACGGAGATGTTCACGCTAATGGAAATGTCATGGCCCAGTTCACGAAGCGCTCTCGCGTCCTTGCAGGCCTGGAGCAGAACGTACTTGCCAATGGGAATGATCAGCCCTGTTTCTTCTGCCAGTGGAATGAAATCGACAGGCGAGACCAAAACACCGTCATGATTGCGCCATCGGATCAACGCCTCCATCCCAATGATCCGGTTATGTCGGGCATCGACCTTCGCCTGGTAAAAGACCTCAAAGACTCTATCTTCCAACGCATTGCGCATATGGCGCTCAAGCAGGTGCCTGGCACGCATGCTGCTCTCGATATGCGGAGAAAAAAAACAATAGCGATTGCGACCTGAAAGTTTCGCCTGGTACATAGCCGAGTCGGCATGCCGGTAAAGTGATTCCAGATCGTCGCTATCCTCAGGGAACACGCTGATGCCGATGCTTGCGCAAAGGTCGTATCGGTTTGCCTGGATTGAAAAAGGACCGGCGATTGTTGCGAGCAACCTTTCAGCGAAGTCGCCCACGGCGTCGAAACCTATTACCTCTGGCAGGAGCAGGATGAATTCGTCTCCTCCTTGCCTGCTGACGGTATCCACTACGCGCAACGATTGCGATAATCGCGATGCAACCTCTTGCAACACCAAGTCGCCGACAGAATGGCCCATAGAATCGTTGATCACTTTGAAGTTGTCCAGATCAAGCAGTAGCATCGCCACTCGACCATGATTGCGACGGGCCTTTTGTAAAGCCTGCTCGGTACGATCCTGCAACAGTATTCGATTGGGTAGTCCAGTCAATGCATCGTGATTGGCGAGCCTCTTGGCCTCATTGCGCAAGGCGATATGAGCTTTGATATGGGCTCTGGCTACTGGAATATTCAGCGGCTTTTGAATGAAGTCCACTCCGCCGCACTCAAGAGCGCGAAGCTCATTGTCTGTATGCGTATGAGAGCTTACAAAAATGACCGCTGCGTCCAGAAGCTCCGGATCGGATTTCAGCGTCCGGCAAACCTCGAAGCCGCTCATTCCTGGCATTTCTATGTCGAGCAAAACCACATCGGGCCTGCATTGACGAGCAATTTCAAGCGCCTCCTGACCACTTTTGGCGACATAGACTTCGGCTAAATC
Organism: Pseudomonas sp. LBUM1658; assembly: GCF_059716055.1. Taxonomy (NCBI): domain Bacteria; kingdom Pseudomonadati; phylum Pseudomonadota; class Gammaproteobacteria; order Pseudomonadales; family Pseudomonadaceae; genus Pseudomonas; species Pseudomonas sp. LBUM1658. The sequence continues at coordinate 2,087,246 of NZ_CP166798.1, read as the reverse complement.
TCGCACTGCGGTGCTCAGAATTCTTAGGTCCGTGACTTGGTCATCAACTATCAGGAGGACTGGTTTGAGGCTAAACGTCTTGTCGCGCATTCCATTGCTCCTCGCAAATCCCTTGCATTTAATTACAAGCAATCCTAGACCAGCTTTTCTGCGGTGGGATGCCCAGTCTGCGTTCCCGAATGCGTTCAGGCCAGGCCCGCCAATCGTTGAAGTCTTTCGAGGTCCGCTTGAGGCTCACCATTTTTCATGGCGGCCCCAAGGCGCATGACCACTTGCTCGCGGCGTACCTGCATGGGCGGCAACGCATAGATCGCGCCTATCAACTCACGCAGTGCCTGAGGGAGTCCCCAGGAGGCTTTCAACTTGATGGCAAAGGGGGCGGCGAAATCACGCAGGGCATGGGTGAGCACTTCTTCATCCACCCTATGCCCCTGGCCCTCCCACTTCTGGATTTGGTAAAGCACACAAAGCTCGCCTATCCGGTGCAGCAACGCAGCACTCTGTAGTGGCGTCGGATCCAGCTTGCATTGTCGAGCCAGGAAAACAACCTGTTCAGCCAGGCCCTCGGCATCATCCAGATAAGACTGCATGCAGGTCATCAGCACCCCATTGGTTTGGGTATTGGCCTGTCGCAGGGCCTGGCTCAACGCCAGATTCACACTGGTAAGCCCTCCCAATCGTTTAATGGCATCGATCAAACTGGTGCAGGGTTGGCCCACCCCGTGATAAGCAGCGCTGTTGGCTGCCGCAATCAGATGAGCGCACAGCGCCGGATCATGCTGCCAATCCTGGACCAGTTCGCGAATATCCAGCTGCTCTCCCCCATATCCACGCTGGAGTTTTTCCTTTACCTGAGCGAGTAACGGCAGGTCCAGCTCATGGGTGGATAATCCACTGAGATAGTCGATCAGGTTTTCATCAATAACAGCGGGCACTTGCACAGACGTATCGGCAGGAAGGAGCGCTTTGAGGCATTCAACGACACGCGACACTTGAAACGGCTTGGTAAAAAAAGCGCTGATCCCCAGAGGCTTGACCGCCAAGACACTTTCTCGATCGGAACGCCCGGTGATCATAATCAGCGGTATTTTCAAATCCTGTGCACGAATCGTTTGCAACAGGCTTACACCGCTGGCATCCGGTAGATTCCAGTCGGCCATGACCATCTGGTAGGCACTCTGCTGCCAGGCATACAAGGCACTGGCAACATCGCCAAAGCAATCGACTTGCGCCAGCGGGCGGATGCTCAAAACCAGCTGTTTCAGAAGGTCTGCTATCCAGGGGTCATCATCCAGAATCATCACGCGCATTCGGTCACCGCACTGGATTGATGCACCATTTCGCAAGGCTTTGGGGCCCGGGTTTGTTTGACGACGAAGTAGAGGTCGCTGACGTCAGGAAGTGCGGTTGTGAGCGAGCAATCGGGATTGAGTCACGGCGATATCCATTTCAATTTTGGGTGTAAAAAGGTTCACAACCGAATCTATTCCTCACCGGCGAACTATACAAGCAAGCAAACAGCTCGCAGGCAAATAGGCAGGTGGGGGTAATGCATGAATGCTGCGATAGCGGAATTGCTCGGGTGGTTCCGTCCTGCTGCTCGCTGCTCCCTGCCCCAAAATTGCGCTAGATTCAAATGGTATTGGCTACCGGCCCGAGCGACACTCGACCCATTGTTACGAATGGTTTTAATTCAACGTCCGAGGGACTGATCTGACCTCTACTGAGGAGCCCGTGTCGAATGACCGCAAAATGTTGATTGTAGCCAGTCGTGACAGGCAGCAATCGGCCAATAGCGGTCAGTGGGTTTGGCTACCAGACGGCGTCAAACCAGCCGCAAGTACCTCCAGCAAAGCACTGACTTTGGGAAGCGCTTGACGGCTTTTGATCCAAACCAGATTGATCGCCAGACCATCAGTTGCCAAATGGGGAAGCACTTCAACCAATGTCCCTTCCTCAAGCTGACGGTTGATAACTGCGCAATACCGCATTCCGCCAGTAAAGGCGCGCCCAATGCGTCCATTGCATTCAACACGGGGCCTGAGACAACCGCCGAATCCGCTGCTCGCTGGTTAAAAGACGACTGATTGCATTCGGCAACGGCATCCCGGCCGCCCTCAATGATGTGGGTGCACAGTCAGAGTCACCAGTTTTAGCACTATAGGGCGAACGACGAGTATGCACAGGAATGCCACTGGCATCGCCAACTTATAGGCGTGCAGCGCATTACTTAGGTAACCCGTCTCAATACCGGAATTTGCCGCAGTGATCACGAGTGACATCAAGAACGCCATGATCGTCGCCATGTACAGCGCGAAAACATAGAGCGTTGCGCGGGCCGTGAGCTTGCGCTGATTGAAAAATAGAGATTTAGAGGGTGCTTTTTGATTCATATCAGGCCTTGTTGGTCTTCGATTGATAAGTGACAAGCACCTTAGCAAGATCAAAAACCAGCAACTAGACACTTATCGGTGAGTGCTTTATAAATAAAATCTTACGAATAACTCTTCTCGCTGGGCCAAAAATGAATCTGTTAGGGGCGATTGATAGTTTTATCAAGGTGGTTGAAGCGGGCTCTATCGTGGGCGCGGCCAAAACCTTGGGCGTCAGTGCCGCTGCCGTAAGCCAGACCGTCAATCGCCTGGAAACCCACCTGGGCACGCGCCTTCTCCAGCGCACCACACGCAGCATGGCGTTGACCGAGAACGGCGCGGTGTACTACGAAAAAGTGAAACGCATCGCGCGTGATCTCGAATCGGCGCAAAGTGCGATCACCAGCGCGCAGTCCCCACTCCAGGGGCGACTGTGCATCGCTTCTACCTCCGCGTTTGGGCGGCATGTGCTGGCATCAGTAATCGCTGGCTTCGCTGCACGTTACCCACACCTGATACTTGAACTCTCAACCACCGATCGCAAAATTAATCATATTCAAGAAGGCATTGATCTGAGCCTGCGGATCAAACCACAACTGGAAGAAGGGATCGTCGCTCGCAAGATCGTTTCGGTCCCTTTTATCATCTGCGCATCCCCCGCTTATCTGGAACAAGTCGGCTGGCCACGCACCCCTGAAGATCTGCAACAGCATGCCTGTCTAGCGTTTCGCTACCCGCTGGACGGACGCTTTCTACACTGGGGCTTTATCCGGGATGGGCAACGTTACGACGCTACGCTCAATGCGACCGCCATCAGCGACGATATTGACGCTCTGGCCCAAATGGCGATCTGCGGAGCGGGAATTACCCGCCTGGCAGAGTTCGTGGCGGCGCCCTACATCGAAAGTGGCCAACTCGTTCCTCTGTTTGAACATTGCCACGCTTCAACTTATGCCTACGCAGAACCGCTCGATATTTATGTATGCGTCCAGGAGCGCGCTGCCATCACACCCAAGGTCAAAGCGTTTATGAATTATTTGACTGAATATCTGGAAGTGCGCTGGCCGATGGAAGGTACGTTGATTGCCGGAGCGGCGAGTCCGGCGCTGGGAGCATGAAGCCGTGCCGGAGGAAATGCAGAACCGGCTGAGCAACGCGCCAGAGATGATGCGGATCCGCAAACGGACGGTTGAGCATCCCTTCGGGACGCTCAAACAATGGATGGGCGCGACGCACTTCCTGACCCGAAAACTTCCGGGGTAAGCGCAGAGATGAGCTTGAACGTACTCGCCTACAATCTGAAACGGGTCATGAAAATCATGGGGACTGGGAGTTTGATTAAGGCTCTGGCGACCTAAGATTTTGCCAACTTTGGATATGATTTAGAGGACGTTAGAGCCCGTTCAGGCTTTTCAAGTCATCGGCAACGCTAAGTTGGTGGGCCAAGGGCATCCTGGCCGTGAGTGGGCGCCGAAGCGTGAGAAGGGCCATGGATTTGAAGTTGAAAACTTCATCCAGCGTTTTTACACACTCTGGGCCAGAAGCAGTCACTCATTAAAGTATTAGTTATGACTGGGTTGAGGATTTGCTTTGACAGGCCTAGCGCTACAGCCTTTTGGAGACCTTTGCTTCAAACACTCCGGAAACCTTATCAAGGTTCAGATAGAGTCGCACCAGCCTTTTCCTACCCTGCCTATGGTCGTTCACGCTGCTGTAGCCTGTCCATGTTGTGCTTTATGACATCCATCACCGCAGCTGTCATCACCGAGGTAGAGACACCAAACATCAGGATGCCGTTGGCTGCCTCCAGTGGGCCGAGCAGACGCCATCGTGAGGACATTATGATATCGCCATAGCCCAGAGTGGCGAAGTTGACCCCTGAGTGATACAGCGCGGTGGCGAAGTCGTCGAATTCGTCGAGAAACATGAGCAGCGCGGCCCAGATGGCAATCTGCACGAAATTACTGAGCAACATCAACAGCATCACCATCGACAACAACAGGATATTCAGCAATTGCGATTCGCGGCCTGGTTGGGCATGCCTGAAATGGACGTAATGACGCAGGCATATGGTCACGAAAACGGCTTGCAGTAGCAGGCAGAGCAACATCACAGGAAGGCCGGCCAGTAAATTGAGCAGCATGGAAACCTCCTCAGAGGGCGGGCTACCGCACGGGTCGGCGTTGATCGAGCAAATGGACCATCAGGCTGGAATACAGGTGCAGCCCCCACTATCCCCACTGCATTGTAGTTTGAAACGAATTGGTCGCCCCAATGACAGGCAAACGCTCGTCAGCGGCGCCCAGTGCTCAAAACTCGTCGGCGAGCACCTGGCCGCGACACGACAGGGAGGAGTACGCGAGAGACCGCAATGGGTCGATTTCTGCCTGTCACGACAGGCAGAAATCGGCCAAAAGCAGACACTCAGCCTCGAAGGCATCGATTTATCTCACCATCTTTTAAAAGGAAATGAGACAGCGCCGGGATCAGCACCAACGCCCCGACCATGTTCCAGATGAACATGAACGTAAGCAGGATGCCCATGTCGGCCTGGAACTTGATCGGCGACCAGGCCCAGGTAATCACGCCAGCGGCCAGGGTTATACCGACCAATGCCACGACTTTGCCGGTAAACGCCACGGCGTTGCGATAGGCCTCGGTCAAAGACAACCCAGCACGTTGCTGCGCCAATTGCACGCTCAGCAGGTACAGCGCGTAATCCACACCAATCCCCACACCGAGGGCGATAACCGGCAGCGTGGCGACTTTCACCCCCATACCCAGCCAAACCATCAACGCTTCGCAAAGAATCGAGGTCAGCATCAACGGCACTACCGCCACGACCACTGCGCGCCAGCTGCGAAAGGTAATGAAGCACAACACTATCACGGCGCCGTATACGTACAACAACATGGTCCGATTGGCATCCCGCACGACGATGTTGGTCGCCGCTTCGATCCCGGCACTGCCGGCGGCGAGCATGAACTGGCGTTCGCCGTTGCTGTGTTCGCGGGCAAAGGCTTCGGCCACTTGCACCACGCGGTCGAGGGTTTCGGCCTTGTGATCGGACAGGTACGCCACGATCGGCATCATCGAACAATCGTTGTTGAACAGATCGGGACTGCTGACCGAAGCCTGCTGCGCACCGTAATTCAGCACGTTCTGGTTGCGCGCGATGGTCAGCCACTTCGGGTTGCCTTCGTAGGAACCGGCAGTGATCTGCCGCACCGCGTTGACCAGCGACACCGTAGTTTGCACGCCGGGTTGCTGCTGCAACAACCAGCCCAGGCGATCGGCTTCCATCAGGGTTTCGTATTTCAGGCAGCCTTCGCTGGGGGTCTTGAGCATGATCGCGAACTGGTCGCTGGACAGCGAATAGTTGGCGGTGATGTAGGCGTTATCGCGGTTATAACGCGAGTCGGAGCGCAGTTCCGGAGCACCGGGATCGAGGTCGCCGATCTTCAGATGATGGCTGACAACAATCCCGCCCACCGCCAACAGGCCAGCCACCGCAACAGCGAATGTCGCCCAGCGGCGCTCGGTGAACTTGTCGAGGAAACTCCACAGCGCGCCCATGCCTTTGCCGCGCAGCTCTTGATTCTCTGCACGCAGGCTACGCTCGGCCGCTTTGCGACTCACCCCCCAATAAGACAACAACACCGGCAGCAGCACCAGGTTGGTAAAAATCAGCACCGCGACGCCGATGCTGGCGGTGATCGCCAGGTCCTGGATCACCGGAATGTCGATCAGCATCAACACCGCAAAACCCACGGCATCCGCCAGCAGTGCGGTGAGGCCAGCGAGAAACAAGCGGCGGAAGGTATAACGCGCGGCGACCAGTTGATGAGTGCCGCGCCCAACGTCCTGCATGATCCCGTTCATCTTCTGCGCGCCGTGGGACACGCCGATGGCGAACACCAGGAATGGCACCAGAATCGAGAACGGGTCCAGCGCGAAGCCGAACACTGCGACCAACCCTAATTGCCAGACCACCGCAATGACCGAACAAAGGATCACCAGCGCCGTGCTGCGCACACAACGGGTGAAGTAAAAGATGATCGCCGTGGCAATCAGCGCAGCGGCGCCGAAGTACAACATCACCTGCATCAGGCCATCGATCAGGTCTCCGATCAGTTTGGCGAACCCAATGACACGAATCTTGATCGGGCCTTTTCCTTCCTCACCCGTGACGCGCACGCCACCTTCAAACTCATACTTGTCGCGCAGTTTCTCTTCAAGGGTTTTCGAGAACTGGTGATAGTCGATGCCCTGCCCCGTGACCGGGTCTTTCTCCAGCAGCGGCACGAAAATCATGCTCGACTTGAAGTTGTTGCCGATCAAACTGCCGACGATGCCCGAACGGGCGATGTTCTGCCGTAATTGCTGCACGCTCTGCGCCGAGCCGTCATAGGAATCGGGCATCACCGGGCCGCCCTGGAAGCCTTGCTCGGTCACTTCGGTCCAGCGCACCGCCGGGGTCCATAGCGATTTCATCCAGGCCCGGTCGACGCCCGGCGTCACGAACAGTTCGTCGTTGATCTCCTTCAAGGCATCCAGATAGTGCGGGTCGAAAATGTCCCCGTTGCTGCTCTCCACCACCACCCTCACCGCGTTGCCCAGACCGCGCAGGGCCTGACGGTTTTCCAGGTAATTTTTGATGAAGGGCTGGCTCTGGGGAATCATCTTTTCGAAGCTGGCATTGAGCGTCAGCCGAGTCGTGGCGAAAACGCTCAGCGCCACCGTCACCAGCAGGCAGGCCAGCACCACCATTAGGCGGTTGTTGAAAATCAGCCGTTCCAGGGCATTGCCGGAGCGGGCGTCGAAGCCCTTCAGCTCACGGATGACCGGCATTGTTTCGAGTTCGTAGTGACCCATCATGGTGTTCTCTATGTAATGCCGGGCTTATTCGAGAGGCAGCTGCCGCAGGCCACGGGTGCCCGCGAGCACCAACGAACCAGTGCTGGAAACCTGCGCTGCGGCGACCGGGGCCAGTGCGGTGTGCGGCTGGAGCTGAAAACTCGCACCGTCGTCGGTGCTAATCAGTACATGACCGGCCTGGCTGACCAGCACGATCCGGCCATCGGCGGTGACGCTGCTGGCCGTAATGCTCAGGGGCAGGCCGAGGTCGATCTTGTTCCAGCTCGTCCCGCCATCGGTGCTGCGAAAGACGTTGCCGCGCAGGCCGAACACCAACGCTGCACCGGGCTTGCCGGTAATGCCGAAAAAGCTGCCGTTATAGGGCGTGGGGGTCGCGTTGAAGCGACCGCTCGCGCGGTCCAGTTTCATGACCAGGCCTTGCTCGCCGACGACGAACAAATCATCCCCTACCGGCCGCAGTGCATAGAGATTCAGCGCACTGGGGTTGTCGGTGTGTTCGAGCAATGGCGTCCATTCGAGACCTCCGTTGTCCGTGCGTAAAATCAAGTTGAACGCGCCGACGATGTAGCCGACCTGATCGTTTTCGAACCAGACATCGAGGAAGGGTTTATCGGCGCCCTCTTCGACCATGCGTTGAGCGTCGCTGAACCGTGCTTGCAGGTCCACGTCATCCGGTTGTTTGGCGAGTTGCTGCTGGTAGTATTTGAGCATGATCGGGCCAACCTCGCGCCCGTCCAGTTGCCGCTTCCAGGTCTGCCCCGCGTCGCGGCTGTGCAGGACCACGCCATCGTGCCCTACCGCCCAGCCTTGTTGTGAGTTCGGAAAGTGCACGGCGACCAGGTCGGAACTGACCGGCACCTGCGCCTGCTGCCAATGTTGGCCGGCATCATCGGAATACAGAATGTGCCCGCGTTGGCCCACGGCAACCAGCCGTTCACCGGCCTGGGTCAGCCCGGTGAGCGTCGCCTGCGCAGCCAGATCACTGCGTATCGCCGGCGTGTCGAGTACATCGGCAAACTCACCGGCAATCACGGGGTGGGTAAACGGAACGGCCATCGCTGCCATCAGTGCGGTCAGCAGAAACCACTTGATCATCGTCATTATTATTATCTCGGGGTGCACACCACAGCTCCTACAGGGTCGGGGGTTTAGCGGATACCGGTACCGGCCAGCGACTCGGCGGACCACTGAGCCTTGGACAGTGGGTCGATGTACTTGAGGCCACCGTAAGGACCGTAGAAACCGTTCATGTTGTAAGCACCGGAAACCAGGTCGTAGAGCATGTGGTTGATGGTGTCCGGGGCCTGCACGTCGTAGCTGTAGGTCAAGTGCGAGAAGCCGCCACGGTAGAGCTGGCCACGGCCGTCATACTCGTCGGACGCCAGAGCGATCCAGCTGTCTTCGTCGAGGTAGAAGGTGCGCTTGCTGTAGATGTGGCGTTTGCCCGGTTTGAGAGTGGCCTCGACCACCCACACCCGATGCAGCTCCCAGCGCAGCAGGTCGGGGTTGACGTGGTTGGCCTTCATCACGTCGGCCGCGTCTTTGTGGTAACTCAGCTTGTAGGTGTTGTACGGCACGTACAGTTCTTTCTTGCCCACCAGTTTGAAGTCGTAACGGTCCATCGCACCGTTGAACAGGAACGCGTCGTCGTAAGTCGCGGCGCCGACGGTGCCCGGGTTCGGTGTGTCGTAAGCCAGGTCCGGCGCCAGTTTCACCCGACGTTGCCCCGGCAGGTATTGCCAGGCGCGACGAGGCTGCTTCAACGGGTTGACCGAATCCATGAGCAACAACGCTTCACCGGCGCGACGGGCCGGGCCGGAGTAAGCCAGTTTGATTTTGTAGAACACCTCATCGGCCGACACCGGGCCAACCGGGCGTGCCGGCGAGTACAGCGGGTATTCGATGAAGAAGTTACCGGTGGAACTCAAGGATGCAGCGCCGGAGGAGTCAACGTTCCAGGAATCGTACTTGTTGGTCATGGCCACGCCTTGATAACGCAGCAAGTGGTTCCACATCGCTTCGTTACCGTCAGCCGGGATCGGGAACGGCACGCCCGGCAGGACATTTTCCAGGCTCAGGCCACTGTCGGTGGTCTTGGCGGTGACGGCGTTTTTCGCGGTGTTGTCCAGTACCCCTTGAGGCAGTGCAACGCTGCGGTGAGTCGGATACACGTCGAGGCGATAGGACGGATAACGAGTGAGCAACGCCTGGGCTGTCGCGGTGAGTTTGTCTTTCTGCTCGGCAAGGTTTTTTGTGGTGATCACCAGGCGCGGCTTCTCAGCGTCGAAGGGGTCCGGGCGGAACGAGTCACCGGACTTGAACCCGGCCGGGATCGCAGTCAGGCCTCCGGTGTACGCCGGAATGCTGCCATCGGTGTTGGCGGCTTTGTCTGCGCCGACCAAGGTCAGGCTGGTGCCGAGTTTAGCGGCCTGGTCGGCGCTGACTGCCGCATGAGCGGAGCCTGCGACGGTCAGGGCCAGGGCGCTGGCCAATACTGATTTGACGAAATTCATAGGGTGTCTCCTGTTGACTCACAGCTCTTGGATCAGAGGGTGGTTTTGAAAGTGAAAGTGACCATGCCGCGATCCTTGAGCTGGGCCACGGTACCGGCAAACGCTGTGGTCTGACCGGGAACGCAGTTGTATTGACCATTGGCGCCGGGAGCGGCACCGTCGCCCCGAGTTCCGGCACTGCCGGCGGAGTCGCAGGTGTCGAAGTCGCCGAAGTTGTCGACATACTTGAGATCGAAGCGGTACTGACTGCGCACGTCCATGCCGACGCCGACCGAGTAGCTGCCGGTGCCTTTGTTGCCGCCCAATTGCACGGAGGATTGACCCGCGAGGCCGACGTTGTAGCTGACCGGCATGAACATATCGATGCCGGGGAATACCTGGTACCAGGTCGGGTTGAAGTTCATGCCGAGGATGTAATTGTCCCTGGAGACCTTGTCGACGCCGTCATACCAGTCCTCGCCCTTGAACAGTTGCTTGTTCTCGGTGACGTCCAGCCAACGGCTGTAGCCAAGTTCGACCAGCAACGTGGAGGAATCCCAGAGCGGGGTATCGCCGAACGTCGTCAGGCCGTTAAGCACCGCATGCACGGTGTTGCCGCGCGCCACGCCGTTGTCGCCATCGAAGCTGCTGATAAAGCCAGGTGCCTTCGCCGCCCCCAGGGTCGGGTTGACGGTGGCCGGAACGCTGGACAACGGCATGTTGTGGCGATAGTTGAGGTCGAAACCGACGCTCACGCCTGCAACGCTTTTGGACAGGCTGAAGCCATAGACATCGATGTCGTCGACGTAGAACTGGTTGTAGCTGCCGGCATTGCCCGAAATCAGCTGAGCCGGTCCGACAGCGGTCGGTTGCAGCACCAGATTGGGCAGGATGTCCGAGGTTTTGCGGTAGTAAACACCCAAGGTGCCGTCGAGCCACGCCGGGCTCCACTTGGCCATCAGGCCGAAGTCACCGTGGTTGTCAGGCGTGTACGTGTGGCCATTGGTGAGCCGCAGGAACTGATTGGCGCCCAGGGGACCGGGCGAACCGAAACGAGGATTCTGTGCGGCGATCAGCGACAGGTTATGGCCGCCGCTCTGGATGCCGTCGTTGAAGCCCAGGTACGTGCCGGACTCCGGCAGGCGAGCCGCGTCCCAGTCGAGGAAGTACTGCGCGGCCAGGGTCAGTTCCTGGTTGACGGTGAAGCTGGTGGACAGCTGGTTACGCGGGATGAACAGCTCCTTGGCTTCGGTGCCCGGTACGGCGAGTGCCTTGGACAAATCCAGACCCGATTGGCCGTAGCTGTTGCCATGGGCGAAGGCCAGGATGCTTTCGCCCCAGTACTGGGTGTGCTTGCCCGCCTTGCCACTCAGCAGCGATTCGTCGCCGATCTCGGTGCTGCCGAAGACAAAGGCGTCGAGGATCTCCGAGGACGGACCGTTGTAATAACGGTCGGCATAGCCGCTCTGGTGCCGCGAATCGGGCGTGCCATTATTGAGCTGGTTGGTCGATGGGTTATCACTGCCGACATCGTCATAGGCATGGTCATACCAACTGTTGGCGCTGACCCGAAAGCCCATCTGCTTTTTGTACACCACGTCCAGTTCCGACAGCACGTCGAGGCGCTGGGCGACGGGGCTGCCGGAGGAAAAATTGCGGTCGCCGTCGTTGTTGTTCCACGCGTTAGCCAGCTTGCTGTTCGGGGCTTCGACGCGCTGGGCGTAATTGAACTTGAATGTATTGTCGAAACGTACCGACAAGTCCTCGTTACCCGTATCGAACTCGAACGCCTGCACGGGCGTCATCCCCAGTCCGGCGAGAACCGCCGAGGCCAGAAGCCCGCGCCGCAGATTTGTTTGGCAGATCTTATTGTTGTTATTCATCTAGCGTGCTCGCCTTCTCTGTGGGTTCACGAAAAGTCATTCAAGAAAAAATGCCGCTTCCGGCTGTGCGCCCTGCTCTATGGAGCGCATGCCGGATCGGTCGAGGCTGTTGTATCGCGAGCGATGGGTGGGTCGCCGGTCAATTGCGCCAAATCATCGGTCAGCGCAACGTGATCGTGAAAAAGCGCTGATGCCGCTTTGGATGGACTGGCAATCGGGCGGTATTGACCGGCCTGTTTCGGTCATCGGCTGTAGAACAGTAGTCGAGCGGTCCGGCCTGCGCCGACCAACACCACTGACCTGAAAACAGAGCCCATGAAAAAGACCCTTCCTGTTCTGCTGTTACCGACGTTGCTGGCGAGTCTGATCAGCCAATCCGCCCTGGCCCTTGTCGAGCCGAAATCCGCCGAGCCCGCCACCGTGGCGGCCAATGCTGCGACCAGTCAGATGCTGCTCAACATGAATGGGCAAAGTGAGGCCGACATCAATCGCGGCTTCATCGCCAGCATCCCGGACGCCGAGACCCTGACTGCCGACGGCAAGGTGATCTACAGCCTCAAGGGCTATGAGTTCCTCAAGCCTGTTGCCGGTCCAGCCACTGTCAACCCAAGCCTGTGGCTGCAAGCGCGCAAGTCCATGGCCAACGGTTTGTACAAGGTCACCGAGGGTTTCTATCAGGTGCGTGGCATGGACCTGACCAACATGACCATCATCGAAGGCAAGACTGGGTTGATCATCATCGACCCGTTGATGACGGCCGAAACCGCCCGCACCGCACTGAATCTCTATTACGAACATAGGCCGAAAAAACCGGTGCTGGCGGTGATTTATAACCACAGCCACGTCGACCACTACGGTGGCGTCAAAGGCATCGTTGATGAGACGGACGTCAAGGCCGGCAAGGTGCAGATCATCGCGCCAGTGGGCTTCATGGACCATGCGATTGCCGAAAACGTCATGGCCGGCAACGCCATGAGCCGTCGCAGCGAATACCAGTTCGGCACCACCCTGCCCCGTGGCGATCGCGGCCAACTGGACCTCGGCGGGGCGAAGGCGCTGCCCAACGGCACCATCACCCTGATCCCGCCAACCCGTGAGATCAGCCAGCCGATCGAGAAGCTGGAAATCGACGGCGTCGAGATCATCAACATGCTCACACCGGGCACCGAAGCGCCGGCGGAGATGGTTCACTACTTCCCGCAGTACAAGGTGCTGGACACCGGCGAGCTGGCCTTGCAGACGCAGCACCAGCTGCTGACCCTGCGCGGCGCGGAAATCCGTGACAGCCAATCATGGGCCAAATACCTCAATGAAGCCTTGCAGCGTTTCGGTTCGGACACCGACATCCTGGTCGGCCAGCACACCTGGCCGGTGTTCGGTAAGCAGCAGGTGAACGGTTACCTGAGCAAACAGCGTGATCTGTACAAATGGCTGCACGACCAGTCTTTGCGTCTGGTGAACAAGGGCTACAAACCGGTGGAGATCGCTGAGTTCATGCGTCAGAACGTGCCGTCGAGCCTCGCCAATGAATGGTTCGCCCGTGGTTACTACGGTTCGGTGCAGCGCAACGCCAAGGCGGTTTATCAGCAATACATGGGCTGGTACGACGCCAACCCGGCCAATATGGACGCTTTGAGCAACGCTGATTACGGGCGCAAGTTTGTCGCTTATGCCGGTGGTGCCGATGCGCTGCTCGCTCGGGCTCAGTCTGACTACAAGGCCGGTGAATACCGTTGGGTGTCTCAGGCCATGAGTCATCTGGTCGACGCCGAGCCCACCAATCAATCGGCGCTGGAGCTGTTCGCCGATGCCCTGGAACAACTCGGTTACCAGGCCGAATCGGCAGTGGAACGCAACAGCTACCTGACCGGTGCCATGGAACTGCGCAGTGGCGGCAAGAAAGTCCCGTCCCCGCTGCGCACCGCCAGCCCCGACACTATTCGCGCACTGTCCATCGAGAACATCTTCGACCTGCTCGGCGTACGCCTCAACGGGCCAAAAGCCGAGGGCAAGCACATCGTGATGAACTGGAACTTCAGTGACAGCGGCAAGCACTACCTGCTCAACCTGGAAAACTCGGCGCTGACCTACTCCGCCGATCGCAGCGCACCGAACCCGGACGCCACACTCACCTTGAACCGCGACACCCTGAACGCGATCATGACCCAGCAGCTGACACCGCAGCAGGCGATCCAGAGCGGCCAATTGAAAATCGAAGGCAACCCCCAGGCCTTCGGCGGCCTGCTGGGATTGATGGACAGCTTCTCACCGAACTTCGAAGTCATCCTGCCCAACCCACCCGCCCAGTAAAGCTGTACATCGATCCCCTGTAGGAGCTGCCGAAGGCTGCTCCTACAGGGACTGTGCCCGAAAATCCGTCGGTGATAGCCCGGTCCAGCGTTTGAAGGCGCGGGTGAAGTTGCTAGTGTCGCTGAACCCCAGCAAAAAGGTGATTTCAGTCACCGGGCGCGACGCCTGGCTCAGGTAACTGCACGCCAGTTCCTTGCGAGTGTCATCCAGCAATTGCTGGAAATTCGTCCCTCGCTGGGACAGCTTGAGCTGCAGTTTGGTCGGACTCATGCACAGCGCGCTGGCGACCTTGTCCCGGGTGCAATCGCCGTCGGGAAGGAACTCGATAATCTTCTGAGTCACCCCGGTGATGACATCGCTTTTGTCCAGCCGCGCCAGGTAACTGATGATGATGTTGTCGTTGACCTGGGCCAATTCCGGGCAGGAACCGCTGAGCACTTGCGTAAGGTCAGCCTTGTTGAACACCAGCAGGCCGAATTCCTGGCTGAGCACCACCGGTGAGCGGAACAGTACCTCGTAAGGCTGCGCCCCCTCGTGAGGCATGGGGCGATGCATCTCCACTCGCAACGGGCTGAACTCCTGCTTGTAGATCAGGCGCATGGTGCGGATCAGAAAACCGAAAAACGCATCCTCTGTCTCGCTGCTGAGTTCCACCAGGTACTCGAATCGCAACAGCACCTGCTCATCAACCTGACTGACGCTGATCTTGGCGACCTGTGAAACCAGCCGGAAGTAACGCTCCAGGCGTCGGCAAAAATCCATCAGGGTGCCACTGGCCGCCAGGGAATAGCCCAAGGCATGCAAGTGGGTCAAATGAATATGCTTGGCCACGGTCAGGCCGAAATACGGGTTGTTGGTCACGTCGACGCAAGCCCGGAACAACCGGGTCATGGTGGCGGCCGGCAGGCGGGTCATCGGATCGGTCGACAGGTCCGGCGGGATGCCCATGGCGCTGAAAATCCGTTTGCTGTCCACACCACTGGCGTCCAGCGCCCGGGCGATGGCTACGGTGTAGCTGCCGATGGTGGTGGGCTGCAACGCTTCTTCACGCAACAGTGCTTCGGTGCCGGGCGTATCCATTTTCGAACCTGACATTGGCCTGCCTGATAGAGATGCAAAAACCGATACTCGCTCCCGGGATGCGCCCCGGTCAATCACCGGCTCCGGGCTTGTCCCGGATGTTCCGGTGCTTGGCGCGATAGTCACCTGTCCCAGTGACCGTCGAATTGACTCTATTGACCAGTAGCGCCCCGGCCTTCTGCCCACAATGCGTTGAAGTTGTGCATCGAACAAAGAGAAGAACGCATGAACGAGAACACGGAATTCGATTACATCGTAGTCGGCGCGGGCGCTGCCGGCTGCGTCGTTGCCAGTCGCTTGTCGGAAGATCCGACTATTTCAGTCTGCCTGCTGGAAGCGGGCGGCCCGGATACGAATCCATTGGTGCACATGCCGGCCGGCGTTGCGGCGATGGTGCCGACCTCGATCAATAACTGGCAGTACCAGACCGTGCCGCAGTCGGGTTTGAATGGCCGGATCGGCTATCAGCCACGGGGCAAGACCCTGGGCGGCAGTTCTTCGATCAATGCCATGGCCTACCACCGTGGCCACCCCGAAGACTTCGACCGCTGGGCGGCCCTCGGCAACCCTGGCTGGAGCTACCAAGAGGTGTTGCCGTTCTTCAAGCGTGCCGAGCACAACGAACATTTCAAAGACCCGCTGCACGGCCAGAACGGCCCACTCAACGTGCGCTTTCACGCCTCGCCCAATCCGTTTGGCGAAACCTTCGTCGAGGCTGGCATGCAGGCAGGCTACCCGACTTGTCCCGATCAGAACGGCGTTACCATGGAAGGTTTTGGCCGCGTGCAGGTGATGCAAAAGGATGGGCAGCGTTGCAGCGCGGCCAAAGCCTACCTCACGCCTAATCGTCAGCGGCAGAACCTGCGCATCGAAACCCATGCCCACGCCGCGCGAATTATTTTCGACGGCAAATGCGCGGTGGGCGTCGAGTTCATGCAGAACGGCGTAAAACGCACACTGCACGTGCGCCATGAACTGATTTTGAGTTCCGGCGCCTTCAACTCACCGCAACTGCTGTTGTTGTCCGGCGTTGGCCCTGTTAATGAACTGCTGAAGTTCGATATCCCGGTGGTACACGAACTGCCGGGCGTAGGCCAAAACCTGGTAGATCACATCGATTACGTGCACTCCTACCGCGTCAAATCCCGTCACTTGATCGGCCTGTCGCTGGCCGGTGTCTGGGACATTGCCAAAGCCGCGATTCGTTACTGGCGGCATCGCAGCGGGCCGTTGACCAGCAACTTTGCCGAGGCCTGCGCCTTCGTCAAAACCTCGCCGGAACTGCGTCAGGCAGACATCGAACTGGCGCTGACCATCGCCATGTTTGCCGACCATGGGCGCACGTTGTATCGCGGTCATGGCCTCAGCGTGCACGCCTGCCTGCTGCACCCGAAAAGTGTCGGGCAATTGACCTTGGCCAGTGCCGATCCGATGAAGCCACC
Organism: Pseudomonas sp. LBUM1658; assembly: GCF_059716055.1. Taxonomy (NCBI): domain Bacteria; kingdom Pseudomonadati; phylum Pseudomonadota; class Gammaproteobacteria; order Pseudomonadales; family Pseudomonadaceae; genus Pseudomonas; species Pseudomonas sp. LBUM1658. The sequence goes on along the minus strand of NZ_CP166798.1, from coordinate 2,070,789 downwards.
ACTGATCGATCCGGCCTTTTTGACCCATCCCGACGACATCAAGACGCTGATCAAAGGCTATCGCGTCATCCAGAAGGTTATGGCGACCCCGGCCTTCAAGGCGTTCAACCCAAAGAGCGCGATTGACGCACCGATGAACACTGACGCCGAAATCGAGCAGGTCCTGCGCGACCGGGCCGACACCCTCTATCACCCAGTGGGCACCTGCAAGATGGGCGCCGATCCGATGGCAGTGGTCGACGCTCGACTGAGGGTGCATGGCCTGGAAGGTCTGCGCGTGGTCGATGCTTCGATCATGCCAACTATCATTGGATGCAGCACCACGGCGGCGACGGTAATGATCGGTGAAAAAGCCGCCGAGTTTATCCGCCAGGACCGCGCAGCCAGCGCCTCTACCCCATCGAGTGACGATCATGAATCCAGCACGCTTCATCACCCCGCATAAGCTGCTTTTGGTGGCAGCCGTTGTCGAACTCGCTACCGGATTGGCGCTGTTGTTCACGCCTGGGCTGGTCAGCAGTGTGCTGCTGGGGATTGACGAGACCGAGGTGACCAACCTGTTTGCACGGTTTTTCGGACTTGCCCTGTTTGCACTGGGGATTGCCTGCTGGCCCCGGCCGGTCAGCACCGCGGCGGTTAGGGCGATGCAGGTCTACAACGGGGCGATTGCGGTGTACCTGGCGTATGTCGGCGTGTTTGTCAGCAGTGGTTTGTTGTTGTGGCCGGCGGTGGTTTTCCATGGGGTCATGACCGTGTTGTTGTTCCGTCGTTAACGTCAAAAGATCTTTTGATCTTTTTCCCCCACTTTCTGTTGATCCAAAGGAGCACTCGCATGGGAGTACTGGACGGTGTTCGTATCCTCGAAATAGCTGGCATCGGGCCGGGGCCGTTTTGCGGCATGTTACTGGCCGACATGGGCGCCGAGGTGATTTTGGTCGAGCGCGCCGGCACCAAGGGCGCCGACATGCTTGACCTGGGCAAGCATGCCATCGTCAATCGCGGCAAGCAGTCGATAGCGCTGGACCTCAAGGACCCCGAAGCAATCGAAGCGGTGTTGCGTCTGATCGAAGGCGCCGACGCGCTGATCGAAGGCATGCGCCCCGGCGTCATGGAACGCCTGGGGCTCGGCCCCGACGTGTGCCTGGCGCGCAATCCGCGGCTGGTCTACGGGCGCATGACCGGTTGGGGTCAGCAAGGCCCACTGGCCCAGGCGGCCGGCCACGATCTCAACTACATCGCCTTGTCCGGTGCCTTGTGGTTCAGCGGCGAAGCCGGTCAACCGCCGATGGCACCGCCCACCCTGGTCGGCGATCTGGGCGGCGGCGCGCTGTACCTGGCGATGGGCATTCTGGCCGGCATCATCAACGCCAGCACCAACGGCGTCGGCCAGGTGGTGGACGCGGCAATTGTCGATGGCAGCGCCAACCTGATGAACCTGTTGCTGTCGGCGCACTCCGCCGGTCAACAGCCGCTGGAACGCGGTTGCGGTCTGCTCGATGGCGCGCATTGGGGCCGCACTTACGCGTGTGCCGATGGGTTGTTCGTCAGCGTGCAAGCGCTTGAGCCGCAGTTCAACGCCCTGTTGTTCAACAAGCTCGGGCTGAGTGATGACCCGGACTTCAACAACCCTTACGACCCGCGCCTGTGGGGCACCTTGCGTGAGCGCCTGGCGACGGTGTTCGCCAGCCAGCCACGTCAGCACTGGATCGAATTGCTGGAAGGCAGCGATGCCTGTTTCGCTCCGGTGCTTACGCCCGCAGAAGCCATGAAGCATCCGCATATGGCTGAGCGTGGGGTGTATTCGCGCAAGGAAGGTGTATTGCAGGCTGCACCCGCGCCACGGTTTTCGGCAACGCCTTCTACGGCGGGGCAAGTGCCAACGCGTGGCGAACACACTGCGCAGATCCTGCAAAGGGCGGGTATCCAACGCCAAAGCATCTGACTCACGCATCCCCTGTGTAGGAGCTGCCGAAGGCTGCGATCTTTTGATTTTGATTTTTAAAGATCAAGATCAAAAGATCGCAGCCTTCGGCAGCTCCTACAGGGGGATGTGGTTATTTCTTCAGGAATATGGCGACGGGGCTGTCCTCGCGCAACGCATGACAGGTATTGATCAACCGGCCGGCGGCGTTGCTATACGCGTTGGCGTCTTCTGCCGTACGCGGTGCAACCATGGCCCGGGCCATGGGGATGGTTTGAAACGCAGTGGTCGCGATCGGCAGCAGCAACTCGGTCAAATGCACGCACCCACCGATGCCACCGAACAGCTCCTTGATTCGTCGCGAAAACCCCGGGCCGATCCGCTCCCCAACCAGTTTTTCATAGGCCGGCATCGCACCGCGACACTCGCTGGTGGGCACGTCGGGCATGGCCACATGCACTTCGCGCACGATGAAGTCATCGTCCAGGGTGAGGCGGATCAGCATCCCGTGATAGGTCTGCCCCGCAGCCACGATTCGCCCTTCGGCGAGGGTCACCGGATGGGTCTTGTTGTCACTCAATCGACCTTCAATGTCCCAAAGCCCATCGGCCCGCAAAAAGCCCTGACACTCGACCTTGCGCCGGTGAATCAACCGGCGGCCCCACTCATCCACTTCGTCAATCATGATTCAGCACCCTTTTTGCGACGACGGCGCCATACCAGCACGCCAACCAACAGCACCGACACCGCCATGGCCGGCGGCGCGGCGGCCTTGAGTTTTGGAATGAGCACATGCTGCAAGGCGTACAACTGGCCCTGACGCTTGTAGTCGTATCCTGCCGGCATCGGCAGCACGCCGTTGACGCGCGCGTACTCGGCGTAGTCGGCCTGCATGCCCTGGAAGCGCTCCGGCATCTGCTGCTGCAAGTCGATCACTTCGCCGGGGTCGGTGGCGATGTTGTAGAGGTGCCACTGTTCATCGCCGACCGGCTTGAGGCTTTTCACCAGTTTGTAGTCGCCCTTGAACAACGCGGCACTGCCGGACAGTTCATAACCGATCGCCTGATCCTCCGGGTGCACCCGCTCGGAGCGGCCTTGTAGCACCGGCAGCAGACTGCTGCCGATCAATGGCTCGACGGCTTTGCCCTGGTAATGACCGTCGTGAGGTTGTACGCCGGCCACTTCCAGCAGCGTCGGGACAATGTCGGTGACGTGGCTGAAGGCCCTGGAAATCTGATTGACTTGAATGCCCGGCACCCCGGAAACGATCAGCGGTGTGCGCAACCCGCCCTCCCCGGCGAAAAACTTGTAGCCGCTCAACGGTGCTGCCGCCGCGCTGGCCCAACTGGGGCCGATGCTGGAGAACCCACCCTTGTCGCCAAGCCGGTCGATGTCGCGGGAGTATTTCACCTCCAGCCACAGCTTGAGGGCGAGGATGTCGTAGGGGTTGGTCGGTTCGCTGCCGTTATCGGAGAGGAACACAAACACCGTGTTGTCGTATTCGCCGGTGACTTTCAGATGGTCGATCAGGCGGCCGATTTCCAGGTCCATGGTTTCGCCCATGCCGGCATAGACCTCCATGCGCCGCGCTTCGTAGCGTTTTTCCTGATCGGTCAGTGCATCCCAGTCAGCGGTGCTGGCCATCGTCTGCATCCCGGCCCCGGCCGGAATCAGCCCCAGTTCCACCGCGCGATCCCGACGGGCGTTGCGCAGCGCCGTCCAGCCTTCGTCATAGCGGCCACGGTAGTTGTCGATGATGGCCTTGGGCGCCTGCACCGGGATGTGATTGGCCTGAAATCCGAGGTAGGCAAAAAACGGTTTGCCGTCCTGCCGATCCGCCGCGATGTAATCCATGGCCTTGTCGACGATAAAGGTCGAGGAGTAATAGTCCTTGGGCAAGTGTGCCGGCTGGCCATTCTCGAACCAGGCCGCCTTGTCGTACAGCGGCGCATAAGGCCGCTCCTCCCAGTTGTCCGAGCCGCTGTCGGCCTGGATAAACGAACGCTCGAAGCCGCGCTTGTTCGGCAAGGTGTCGGTTGTCTTGCCCAGGTGCCACTTGCCGGTGATATAGGTGTGATAACCGCTGTCCTTGAGCAGGCTGGCCACGGTGATTGCGTTGTCGTTGAGCACGCCGCTGTAACCGGGTTTACCCAAGTGTTCGGCGGGCATGGTTTCCGGCATGTTGCCGACGCCGTTGCGGTGATTGTCGACGCCGGTCAGCAGCATCGAGCGGGTCGGCGAACAGGATGCGGTGACGTGGAAATCGGCAAAGCGCACGCCTTCGCGGGCCAGAGTGTCGATGTTCGGCGTGGCGATTTCGCTGCCGAACGAGCCGACATCGGTGTAGCCCCAATCGTCGGCAACCAGTACCACGATGTTCGGGCGTTTGGGGGTGGCGAAACATTGTGGGGCGATTGCTAGACAGCACAGGGTCAGGACAAACGGTTTCAACGGGACCATTGACGGGTTCCTTTGCGCAGTGGCGAAAATCAAGATCAAAAGATCGCAGCCTGCGGCAGCTCCTACAGGGGATTTGTGTTCGACCCGGTCAATGTAGGAGCTGCCGAAGGCTGCGATCTTTTGGCGGCCTCACGGTTTCAACAAAAACCCCATCACCCGCCGAAACAACTTGCCGTAGGGCGGCCGCAGCAAGCCCATGACATCCCAGCGCGGCGGTGTGAATACGGCGCGCTGCAAACTGAATGCCCTGAATCCTTCCCCGCCGCGATAACGACCGAAACCCGAGTTTCCACAGCCACCAAACGGCAGGTCACTCTGGAAAATATGCTGCATGACTTCGTTGATGCAGGCCCCCCCCGAAGAGGTTAGGTCGAGCACTTTTTTCGCCTCGGCGCGGTCATGGCCAAAGTAGTACAGCGCCAACGGACGCGGTCGTGCGTTGACGTAGGCGATGGCTTCGTCGATGGATCGATAGCCACGAATCGGCAGCAGTGGCCCGAACAATTCCTCCTGCATCACCAGTGCTTGCTCCGGCGGATCCACCAACAGCGTCGGCGCGATCTTGCGCACGCTGGCGAGTTCTTCCCGGGCCGGGTTGACCTCGATGCAACGCACGCTCCCTGCCTGGGCGTCGGCCAGGCAGGTTTGCAGTCGCTGATATTGGCCAGGGGTGGCCATGGCGGTGTAATCCGGGTTGTCGCGCAGGGTCGGGAACATCTTGCGCAGCTCGACCTGCATGCTGGTCAGCAACTGCTCGAGGTCGTCTTCATGCACCAACACGTAATCCGGAGCGATGCAGGCCTGGCCAGCGCTGATGCCCTTGCCGCCCCAGATGCGCCGCGCGGCATCATCGAGATCGGCCCCGCGACCAATGATCGTCGGCGACTTGCCGCCCAGCTCCAGTGTCAACGGCGTCAGATTTTGCGCAGCGGCAGCCATCACCAGACGTCCTACCCGTGGACTACCGGTGAAAATGATGTGGTCCAGCGGCAAAGCGGAGAACGCCGCGCCGACTTGCGCGCCACCGACAAACGCCGCGACCTCGGTGTCGTCGAAATAGCGGGCCACTAATTCGATCAGCAATGCAGCGGTGGCCGGGGTGAATTCCGACAACGTGATCATCGCCCGGTTACCCGCGGCAAACGCTTCGGCCAACGGTCCCAAAGCAATGGCCACCGGGAAATTCCACGGCGCCATGATGCCGATAGTGCCTAGGGGCTGAAAGCGAATTTCAGCCTTGGCGCCCAGCCATCCAGCGCCCATTTCCGGGGTACGCCGTTCAGGCTTCATCCACCGCTGCACTCGCTTGCGCGCGTATTTGAGCCCGGCCACCGGCAGCAGCACATCGCTCATCAGCGAATGGTCATGGGAACGCCACGAGAAATCCGTGGCCAGTGCCTCGCACAACGCTAGCTGATTCTCCAGCACCAGGGCAATGACCCGGTCGATGCGATCGATGCGTAAAGCGGCCGAGGGCGGTCCGTCGGCAACGAAGGCTGCCTGTTGGCGCGCAAGCACGTCCTGCATGCGAGCAATGGTCACGTGGGCATCGAGGTGTTGGCTGCTGGCCATGACGTTCCTTGGGTGTTGATGATTGTTATCACCCGATGGTGGGCAACGCCCGCCCGGCGCGCCGGTCATCTGGACCCTTTCTCCAGTCTTTGGCGCAACCGCGTGAACGATCTTCCGCTGCCCCCCCCATCCAACGGACAAGCGCTTTCGTTGCAATGACCTGCGCCGACCTGGGTGGCATTCCTACTATCGGCTCATCAACTACGCCAACAGCGCGACTAACAATAAAGGGGAGTTGTCATGAGTGAAGATATCTTGTTGTATGAAATCGTCGGCCCGGTGGCGCGCCTGACGCTCAACCGGCCCCGGGCCATGAACGCGCTGAACCTGGCGACACTCGCCGAGCTCGAACGCAGCCTCACTGACATTGCGCTCAATGACGAACTGCGCGTGGTGATCCTCACCGGCAACGGCCCGGCCTTCTGCGCCGGTGCCGATTTGAAGGAAGTCCTCGCAGGCGAAAATCTGGCGGCGGGCGAAGCCGACTTCCTCGACCGCGCCAACCAGGTCTTTGGCCAGCTGCGCAACTTCCCCAAACCAGTGATCGCCAGCCTCAACGGCGTGACCATGGCCGGTGGCCTTGAACTGGCCATGTGCGCGGACATCGTGGTCGCCGCACAAACCGCCACTCTCGCCGATGCCCACGCCAACTTCGGCGTCTACCCCGGCGCTGGTGGCGCGGCGGTCCTGCCACGGCTGATCCCGTTGAACATGGCGATGTACCTGCTGATGACTGGCAAATCCCTGTCGGCCACCGAAATGAAGGTCTACGGCCTGGTGTGTGAAGTCCACGCCGACGCTGAACTCGCCGACGCCGCGCTGGCCTTGGCCAATCAGATTGCCAAAAAGAGCCCGATTGCCCTGCGCCGCATGAAAGAGGTGGCCCGCGCCTCCGCCGACAAGTCCCGCGACGACGCCTTGCAGCACGAGCAAGTGATGTTGCGCCAGCACCTGCGCACCGCCGATTTCCAGGAAGGCCTGCAGGCCTTCGGCGAAAAACGCGCACCGAACTTCAAGGGCCGCTAGGCCGCAACGTCTCCGAATCAGCAGGAACAAACAATGAACGATATCTACGTAGTGGGCGTTGGCATGACGCCGTTTGGCCGGTTGCTGGAGCGCAGCGTCTACGACATGGTCGACGAGGCCGTCGGCCTGGCGTTGAAGGATGCCGGCGCCACCACCGCTGACGTCGGCTCGGTGTACTACAGCACCATGACCAACGGTCTGTTGCAGGGCCAGACCGGTATTCCCGGTCCGATCGCCATGCGTCGCATCGGCATCGAAGGCGTGCCGGTGTTCTCGGTGGAGAACGCCTGTGCGTCCGGCTCCTCGGCGTTCAACCTCGCCACCCTCGCGCTGCGTGCCGGTCAGTGCGACATCGCCCTGGCCGTCGGTGCCGAGAAAATGAATATCCCGGACAAGGCGAAGATGTTTGCCGTGTTCGATGGCGGTTGGGATGTCTCCACCGTTGAGCAGAACAAACAAACTCTGCTGGCCATGGGCGAAGGCATCACACCGCCGCCGGGCACCGTTTCCGAACGCCCTTATAGCGTGTTCATGGATGTGTATGCCGCGATCTGCCGCAACCACATGCTGCGTTACGGCACCACGCAACGACAGATCGCCGCCGTCGCGGCGAAGAACCATCAGCACTCGGTGCACAACCCGCTCGCGCAGTTCCAGCAGGCCTTCAGCATTGATGAAGTGTTGGCCTCGCCACCGATTTGCTACCCGCTGACCACCCTGATGTGCTCGCCGATCAGTGACGGCGCCGCCGCCGTGGTGCTGTGCAACGCCGACGGTTTGAAGCGCTTGAAAAACGCCGGTGACCGCGCCGTTCGCGTGCTGGCCAGTGTGGTGCAAACCGGCACCAACCGTGGCCTGGATGAACCGGAAAAAATCGTCGCGCACCTGGCGGCGAAAAAAGCCTACGCCCAGGCCGGTATCAATCCATCCGACGTCAACGTCGCGGAAGTCCACGACGCCTCGGCCATCGGCGAAATCCTCAATGCCGAATCGCTGATGCTGGTGCCATTCGGCGAAGGCGGCCCGGCGGCTGAGCGCGGTGATTTCACCGTTGGCGGCCGGATGCCGATCAACCCGTCCGGCGGCCTCGAATCCAAGGGCCACCCGATCGGTGCCACCGGGCTTGGACAAATCCACGAACTAGTCACGCAGCTGCGTGGTGAAGCCGGCAAACGTCAGGTCGAAAGTGCCCGCATTGCCATTCAGGAAAACGGCGGTGGCCTGTTCGGCATCGAAGAAGCCGTGGTCGCCGTCAACATTCTCGCCAACAAGAACATTTAAGGAGCCCCCCCATGGGACACGTCATGCGCACCCCGGAACAACTCGAAGCTGTCGAGAGTTTCCGTCGCTTCCTGGCCGACAAGATCGACCCGGTGTTCAACAAGGAGTACCGCGACAAGTTTATCCCGCGTGAAAAAATGGCCGAGATCATGCGGCAACTCACCGAGTTCGGCATGATCTCCGGCGCCGTCAGCGAAGCCCATGGCGGGCTGGGTCTGGACTGGCCGACGATGATCATGCTTTTCGAAGAAGTCGCCGCGTGCTCGGTGGACTTGTCGACACCGGTGGTCATCAATTCCTTCGGCGCGCAGATGCTGGAAAAACTCGCCCCGGATCACCTGCGCGAGCGCTACCTGCCGGGCCTGATCAGCGGCGATCTGTTCGTCAGCGTCGCCATCTCGGAACCGGACGTCGGCTCCAACGTGCTGGAAATCAAGACCCGCGCCCGTCGCGACGGTGATGACTTCATCATCAACGGCGAGAAGACCTGGATCAGCAACGGCTCTTACTCCGACTTCCTGATCTGCACCTGTCGCACCGGCGATGACCCGCGCAAAGGCCTGACGCACTTTCTGCTGGACCGCAAAGAGCATCCGTACGAAGTGCAGAACATCCACAAGATCGCCTGGAACAGCCAGTCCACTGCGCAGATTTTTCTCAACGACGTGCGCGTGCCGGCCAGCAACATCATTGGCAAGGAAGGCGAAGCCCTGAAAAACACCCTGTCGTTCTTCGAGCGTTCACGGGTGTTTGTGGCGGCGCAAGGCCTGGGTATCGGCCGCCGCGCACTGGAAGAAGCGGTGCGTTACGCCAAGGAGCGCAAGCAGCACGGCAAGTTGATCGCCGGCCACCAGTTGATCAGCGCGATGCTCGCGGAAATGGCCACCAACGTCGACGCCGCCCGCCTGCTGACCTACCGCGCCGCCGAAATGATCGGCGCGGGTATCCCGGCAGAAATGGAAGCGGCCATGGCCAAGTATTTCGCCTGCGAAGCAGCTGTGACTATCGCCCGTCAGGCGGTGCAGATTCACGGCGGCGCCGGGGTCACCACCGACTTCCTGGTGGAGAAACTCGCTCGCGAAGCCATCGTCGTACCGATCCCTGAAGGCACTTCGCAGATTCAGCAACTGATCATTGGCCGCGCCCTGACCGGGGTCAACGCGTTCTGATCAGCCGCCCGTTCGACACCTGAAAACAACAACCCGGCCCCTGTGGGCCGGGCAGCGAACAAGGACACTTCCATGCGTATTCAAGACAAAGTCGTTGTCATCACTGGCGGTGCATCGGGCCTGGGCCTGGCGACCGCGCATTACCTGGTTGAAGAAAAAGCCGCCCGCGTGGCGATTTTCGACCTGAACACCGAAGCCGGCGAAAACGCCGTGGCCGAGATTGGCGCGGATCGGGCGATGTTCGTGCTGACTGACGTCAGTGACGAAGCCTCGGTGCAGAACGCGGTCGATGCGGTCATGGCCAAATTCGGCGCGATCCACGTCTGCATCAACGGCGCCGCCGTGCCGACCGGTTTCAAAGTGCTGGGCAAGGAAGGCAAGGCTGCGCCGCTGGCGCGTTTCGCCCAGGCCACCGCGATCAACCTTAATGGCGTGTTCAACGTCATGTCCAAGTGCGCCGAGCACATGGCCAACAACGAAGCCGAAGCAGGCGAAGAGCGCGGCGTGGTGATCAACGTGTCGTCCGGTGCCGCGTATGAAGGCCAGGTTGGTCAGTGCGCCTACGCCGCCACCAAGGCGGGGGTCATTGGCCTGAACATGCCCGCCGCCCGTGAGCTGGGTGCAATCGGTGTGCGAGTCAATGCCATCGCACCAGGACTGTTCCTGACCACCATGGTGGCAGGTCTGGACGAGAAGGTTCTGAACTCCCTGAAGGAGCAGATGGAAGCCCCCAAGCGCCTGGGCGACATGCGCGAGTTCGCCCATTGCTGCGCCTTCCTGATCGAGAACGCCTACATCAACGGCGAAACCATCCGCCTCGATGCCGCGTCGCGCATGCGCGCCCGGTAATCCGCGTTGCGATCTTCTTGAGCCATTAGAGCATCCACCATGAAAATGAATTTTTGCCGGGTCATGCGCTTGCTCGCGCTGCGTCATCGCGACCAGGAGGCGATCGTCAACGTCGAGCGCAATCGGCGTTTCACCTACGAGCAATACCACCTGCTGACCAACCGTATCGCCGACGTCCTGCGTACCACGCTGCAAGTATGCACGGGCGAACGTTTCATGCTGATCCTGGAAAACGACAACCTCAGCCTGATGATGTTTCCCAGCACCTTCAAGCAGGAAGGCACGGTGGTCATGACCAACCTGCGCGACCCGCTCGACGAGCACGCACGGCAAATCGACCTGGTCAAACCCCGGCTGGTGTTTCTCGAAACCCGCCTGCTGGACAGTTACTACGGCATGCTGCGCAGTCGCGGTTGCGACATCGTGGTGATGGACCCGCCCACTGCCGAGCAAGCCGCCCTCCCCGGCGTGCACAGTTTCTGGCCGTTGGTGGAGGCCGCGTCCGATCTCGACAACGACGTGACCCTCGATACCGACCAACACATCTGCATGTTGCGCTTCACCGGTGGCACCACCGGCAAGGGCAAGTGCGCGATGTACTCCATCGACAACTGGATGGCCTGTCGCGATGCGGCGTTCATCAACACCGATCTGGGGCTGTCCAGCGCCACCCGACTGCTGCATGTATCGCCGTTGTCCCACGGCACGATTATGCTGTTCTTCCCCACGGTCTACGGCGGTGGCACCAACATCACCCTGAACCAGCTGGACATGGAAAGCTGGCGGCAGATCGTCGAAAGCGAGCGTGTCACCCATTCGTTCCTGGTGCCGACTGTGCTGTACCGCTTGCTGGAATTGCAGCGCGCTGACCCGAAGGATTTCTCGTCCCTGACCACGCTGATCTACGGCGCCGCGCCCATGAGCCCGGACAAGCTCGGCGAACTGGTCGCGTGTTTCGGGCAGATTTTCGTCCAGGGCTACGCCGCCACCGAAGCGCCGATGATCATCGCATCGCTGGACAAGGCTGCTCACCAACCCGGCGATGCCGCTGCGTTGCAGCATTTGTCATCGGCCGGCCGTCCTACCCCCGGTGTCGAAGTGTTCATCGCCGACCCCGACGGTAACCCGCTCGCCGTTGGCGAAACCGGTGAAATCCGAATTCGCTGCAAAGCGATCATCAAGGGTTACTACGAGAACCCGGAAGCGACGGCGGCGGAATTCGCCGACGGCGCGTGGAAGTCCGGCGATCTGGGGTACATCGACGGCGATGGCTACCTATACATCGTTGACCGGCTCAAGGACATGATCATCAGCGGCGGTTTCAATGTCTATGCAGTGGAAGTCGAGGCCGCGCTGGCGGCGCACCCGTCGGTGCTGATGGCAGCAGTGGTCGGCATTCCGCACCCGGAATGGGGCGAAGCGGTGCACGCCGAGGTGATCCTGCGTCAGGGTGAAACGGTGACTTCAGAAGAGTTGATTGCCCAGACGCGCACTCGACTGGGCGGCTACAAGGCGCCGAAATCGTTGGTCTTCGTCGATGAACTGCCGACTTCGGTCGTCGGCAAAGTATTGCGCCGGCAAGTGCGGGAAAAGTACTGGCAGGGTTCGTTGCGCAAAATCAGTTGAAGTGCACACGGTCGGGTAGGCGCTGGCGAAGCCTGCGATCTTTTGGCGGCTTTGGGATCGCTGATAAAGCAAGATCAAGAGATCGCAGGCTGCGCCAGCTCCTACAGGGGGTTCGGCGCAAGTGCAGGCGCTACCCTCCTCTTGATGAGATGTCACTGGACATCTGAATCACTGGCACACTGTAAACCCCATGAAACAGCGGCCTACGGCCGAAAAACCAATTACTGGATATTTCACAATTCGTACCTACGCTCATCGCGGGGGATCCAATTTTTAAGGACGGTCGGGGGCTCGTCTCAGGGTACTCACGCAAGTGCGCAGGAGCTCGACATGAACCGGACCACGTTATCCTCGGCGGTCGCTGTATCAGTACTGTTGTCTGCAATGGTACTCCCCGGCATGACCCAAGCGGCTGACAAACCGCCCCCGAACATTGTGGTGATCATGGGCGACGATATTGGCTGGTCCAATATCGGCGTCTACAACCAGGGCATGATGGCCGGTCGAACACCCAACCTCGACCAGCTCGCCGCCGAAGGCATGCGCTTTACCGACTATTACGCCGAGGCCAGTTGCACGGCCGGGCGCGCAAACTTCATTACCGGTGAACTGCCGATCCGTACCGGGATGACCACGGTCGGTCAGGCCGGTTCTCCTATCGGTATTCCGGCTGAAGCCGTCACCATCGCTACCGCACTCAAATCCATGGGTTACTCCACCGGGCAGTTCGGCAAAAACCACCTGGGCGACTTGAACGAATTCTTGCCCACCGTCCATGGTTTCGACGAGTTTTTCGGTTACCTCTATCACCTCGACGCCATGGAAGACCCGGCGCACCCCAACTATCCGCAGGAACTGCTGGCGACCGTGGGGCCGCGCAACATGGTGCACAGCTGGGCCACGACGACTGACGATACAACCGTCATGCCGCGCTGGGGCAAGGTCGGCAAACAGAAAATCGAAGACGCTGGCACACTCTATCCCGACCGCATGAAAACCGTCGACGACGAAATTCGCGACAAGGCGTTTGCCTTTGTGGACAAGGCCAAGCAGGACAACAAACCGTTCTTCCTCTGGCTCAACCCGACCCGCATGCACATTGTCACGCATCTGTCCGACAAGTACGAAGCCATGCGCAATGCACAAAATGGCTGGTCGGAACAGGAAGCCGGCATGGCGCAGCTCGATGACATCGTCGGCGAGGTGTTGGCCAAGCTGAAAAAAGACGGCATGGATGACAACACCATCGTGGTCTTCACCACCGACAACGGGGCGGAGAACTTTACCTGGCCGGATGGCGGCACCACCCCGTTTGCCATGGGCAAAGGCACAGTGATGGAAGGTGGCTTCCGGGCACCGGCGATCATTCGTTGGCCGGGTAACGTACCGGCAAACATGGTGGCCAACGGCATCATGTCCGGCATGGACTGGTTCCCGACCTTCGTCGCGGCGGCCGGTAACCCGAACATCACCGCCGAGCTCCTCAAGGGCAAGCAACTGGGCGACACCACTTACAAGGTGCACCTCGACGGCTATGACCAGACGCCAATGATCACCGGCAAAGGCCCGTCGAATCGCCATGAAATTTTCTACTTTGGCGAAAGCACCCTGGGGGCGGTCCGCATCGATGACTTCAAGTACCGCTTCATCGACCAGCCCGGTGGCTGGCTGGGGGCGAAAACCACGCTGGACATGCCGATCCTGACCAATCTGCGTCTCGACCCGTTCGAACGCGCCGGCTGGCCGGAAAACATGGCGGCCAATGGCTCGCTGGAGTATTTCGAGTGGTTCAAATTCCAGTTCTGGCGCTTCGTGTTCGTGCAGCAACAGGTGGTCAAACTGGCTGAAACAGCGGTTGAGTTCCCGCCGATGCAAAAAGGCGCGAGCTTTAACCTCGAAGCGGTCAAGGCCAAGATCGAAGCAGCCCGGGCGGCCATGGGCAAGTAAGCAGTCGAGTAGGCGGCTGGCTGACGCTGGCCATCCGCGTTCGTGATGGACATTTGCCGAGGTGACCCCATGCAGATAAAAACATCCGCCCTGTCCGCCTTGACCCTGCTTGCCCTGTGCTGCCAACAAGCCCACGCGGGGGGCATCATGCTCTACGAAATCGGCACGGATAACGCTGGCCTGGCCAACGCCGGTGCCGCCGCCCGGGCGCAGGGTCCCTCGACCATTGCCAGCAACCCGGCGGGCATGAGTTACCTGCCCGGCACGCAAATCACCGGTGGATTGCAGATTCTCTACGGCGACCTGACCTTCAACCGCGATTCCGACACCAACGGCACGGGCACTGGCAGTGGCAACGCCCTCGACCCGATTCCCGGCGGTAGCTTCTTCATCAGCCATGAACTGGATGAGCACTGGAGCGTCGGTTTCGGCAACTACGGCGACTTCGGGTTGGCGGCCAATTACGACAACGACTGGTCCGGGCGCTATTTCGCGCAGAACGTCAGTCTCGCCGGTTTGTCGTTTGTGCCCAGCGTGGCTTACCGCTTCAACGAGCAATGGTCGGTGGGCGTCGGCGTGAAAGCCATGTACGGCATGCTGCAAGCGCAAACCGCGATCGACCGCTTGCCTTTCGGCTTCACCGACCGCAGCGACGGCCAGTTCAAATACAAGGACAACGATTGGGGTTTTGGCGCGAATGTGGGGGTGATCTATGCCCCGCAACCCGGCACCCGTATCGGCTTGGCCTATACCAGCAAAGTTGATCTGGACTTCGAGGACGGGCTGGACGTCAAAGGCGACGGGCCCGCGCTGGAGCGCCTTGAGGGCCTGAACACCCAACTCGACATGACCGTGCCGCAAACTGCAACGCTGAGTCTGTTCCAGCAACTCGACCCGCAATGGGCCTTGCTGGCCTCGGTCAACTGGCAGGACTGGTCAGAGTTCGGTGAGATCGCGGTGCAGGTCGACACCACAGCGTTTGGCGCTCAAGCGACTACGGTCGACGCCCATTTCAAAGACACCTGGCAACTGGCGCTCGGCGCGCAGTATCAGGCCACACCGCAACTGCTGTGGAACGTCGGTGTGGCGTATGACAGCAGCGCCGTTTCGGACGGCAACCGAACTTTTACCGTGCCCATGGGCGAATCCTGGCGCATTGCGACGGGGGCCACCTATGCTCTGAACAAGGTCACCGACATCAACGTCAGCTGGGCCATGGTCTGGCTCGGCGACATGCCGGTGGACCAGACCAAATCCACGTCGGGCACTCGAACTTCCGGTCAGTTCGACAATGCCTGGATTCAAGCCGTGACCGGAAACATGACCTGGCACTTTTGACGCCCTGCTACCGAAAAAAAATCGACTTAATCCATGGAGCACACATCACATGAACCTGTCCCGAAAATTGCTCATTGGCGCTGTACTGGCCAGCCTGCTGCTAGGCGGTTGTACCTCGAAAGTCACCGAGAAGGCGCAGTATTCAGGCTTCCTGTCCAACTACAACAACCTGCAGCAAGTCACCACCACCAGCGGCGAGACAGCCATGCGCTGGGTGAGCCCATCCTGGAATCCCGACGCCTACAACACCGTGGCATTCAACCGGTTGGAACTCTACCCGGCGCCACAGCCCAACGAGCGGGTTAATCCGCAGACGCTGGAAGAAATACAGAACTACATGACCAGCAAAGCCAAAAACACTCTCGGGCAGAAATACCGGGTGGTATCGAGCGAAAAATCAGCGCCGAAGGGTTCGAAAACCCTGATCATGCGCGCCGCGATCACCGGGGTGAATGCCGAGAACGAAGGCATGAAGTGGTATGAGGTGATTCCGGTTGCCGCCGTCGTGGGTAGCGTTTCCGCTGCCAGTGGCCATCGCGATCAGGACACCACACTGTTCATCGAGGCCGAGTTCATCGACGCCAGCAACAACCAGACCGTGGCCAAAGTGGTGCGTAAAGTGTTCGGCAGCCAGGTTTCAAACGCCAGTCAGAAAATCACCGCCCAGGATTTCAAAGCGGCGATCGATAAACTGGGCACCGATTTGCAGGCGTTCATCCGGTAAGAATCAGAGCAAGTCAGCACCATTGGGATGAACTCAGCAGAGAAATTTTTCCGCCGCTATCGGCCCAGGCTGTGTAAAAACGCGGGAGCTGCCGGTGGTCGTTGCATTTCGCTTGTCACCGGCGTTTGACTAAGCTGAACAAATCGGTACGAACTGAAACCCAAGTGATAGCGGCCATCAGCGGATCTGGATGGGTATCAAGACGGTAACTCACTAAGGAGACGACTATGTATGCGGTCATAAGAACCTACTCGGGGCCTGGCGCAAAGCAGCTTTTCGATGTTTTAGAACAGCAAAAGGCCGACGTCGAAGCTGCCCTCCGGAAAGTCGCTGGCCTCGCAAGCTACACACTGCTACCTCTCGGTGATGGGGGTATGTCGGTGACTGTTTGCACGGACAAGGCCGGCACCGATGAGAGCACGAAAGTCGCTCGCGACTGGATTCAGAAAAACGCCTCGCACATCCACGCGAACCCGCCGGTCGTCACGGAAGGTCCGGTCATTGTGCAGATCAATTAGCGCTCCCTGGCGATCCCTCACGACCACCACGGTTCGCAAATCCGACTCGTGCGGCTTCAGTGGATGCTCCTGCCATCGCATTGAGGAAGGCATTGCGCTTCGCGCCATCCACTGAAACAGATTGTCAGTTTCACTTAACCAGTTCGACCTCGCTCGGCCGCCACTCTTTCGTAAAGAACGATTCAAGCGGGCTGTAGAGGCGCAGGAGCGTAAACCACCCTTTGTCGGGCGTGGTCTGGATCCAGTTGCCTGCCTTGGCGTCAGCGGGTTTGGAAGGGCCGAAGTAGATAGTCGTTGACCCGTCCGCGTTCGCTGTGGCGGCCGGTGTAGGGTAGGTCTGGCTTCCTGCGCGCGGGTAACGCTGCGGCGTCTGGAGCATTGACCGCGTCTGGTTGTCGTAGACGGTGAACGACCAGAACTTGGCTGCGGGGATCTTCGGCGGCAGGGTCACCTTGTAGGTCTTGCCGCCATCGAAGGGATTTTTTTCAGCATCAGTGAATCCCATGAGGTACTGCGAACCGACATTGGGCAATCGCATGATCATGCCCGGCGAATCCATGGTGTAGCCGTAGTAAAAGGCCGCGCGGGAATCGAGGGTCCGCGCGCCAGTCGGTGGCAGCGCTTTGAACAAGCCTTCCTTGGTGATCGTCGGCGGCGGCGTCTCGAAGTCGAAGCCACCTTGCCATAGCATGTTGGCCCACATCGAGTTCGGATAAAGGGACCAACCAGGATAGTCAGCGGAACGCCAATTCAGCGCTCGCCCAGCCGCGTTGCCCACAGCCGCAGCGTCGGTGAGGATCTTCTTCATCCGGGCGTCGGGGCTGAAGGGTTTGCCCTTCACAATGCCAATGGCTGCCAGTTGGCCAATGAGTTCCGGGTTGAACGAGGTGGCCGGTTCCAGCTGTACGAGCTTGTCGAGCATCTCGAAATAGGATAAGTCGTTTGGCGGGATTGTATTGAATGACTTGCCGCTTCCCTCAACGAACTTCGTCGGCGGTATCGGTGGATTGGGCGCAAGCCTGACGTTGCCTTCCAGTGCTGTGGCAATGCTGGTGCCGAATCCGCCCGGCGTGTAGGGATAGATCTTCAGCGATTGTTTGATCTCGGCCACAGCTGGTTTCGGATCGTTGTTCTCCATGAAGGCACGAACGGCGTAGAGAACATGATTGGTTTTCGATCGACCCACGAAGAAGCCGCTGTCTGGAAGAGGACCGTCGTAGTCCGGCGGCACGACAAGGTACTTGCCTCCTTCGCCCCGATCAGGGCCGGGCGCGCCGATGTCGATGATCCAGCCGAACCACATGTCATTGAGCGTACCGAGCGCCTTCGGTGGCACCTCAACCACCAACGGCCCCTTCGTCAAGTCGAGGACCGCGAGCGTATAGATCGTATCGGCGTTGGCGGTGAGGAAAAGTGATTTGGAGTCCATCAACTCAGAGAAGACGATCACCGAGTTGTCCTCAGCCCCAATGCTGTGGAAGCCCTCGCGAACCGCATAGGCCGATGCGCCCGAAAAACTGTTCATGAATGCATCTACACCACGGGTGAAGGCCAGGGTGTCATAGACGTCCTGAGCGGTTTTTGCGCTCGGCGCGCCGTCCTTGAATTCCAGCGTGCCGATACGGGTCTCGAGACGATCGGGCGTGGTGATCGCAGGGGGGATTTCGGTGGCGGTCTGCGTCTCGGCCATTACAGGAATGGCCAGCGCGACTAAGGTCGCCAGTACAGCCAGTGGTCTGAGACTGTGCGTCATAGTGCTCTCCTCGAGAGACATCTATTGCATTGACTACCCAAATGAACCTGGTGGTGGAAGTGTGCTTTCACGACGCGGGTTGTCTCGTGCGAGTTGGCCCACGTGCGTTTCTAGTCTTTGTTGCCGACCTTGTTCTGGGCTGCCTCCTTGCCCGCGACATTCAACTGCGGCGGTTCGAGCTTGACGGTGAGTTTGTGCAGCGAGCCGTTGAACGCGAACGGTACTTGGTAATCCTTGTCATCGACGGGAGTACCCGTATCAGAGCCGACGTCGAAACTTTCATCCACGCCGAAGACGAATGGAACGCTGTTGGGGATAGTACGGCTTGCCACTTGCTTGCCATCCACCGAGAGCACGCCGGTACCGCCTTTTCCGAATCCCGGCCCAGCGTATTTGAAATTGAAGCTGATGCCGTGCTTTCCGGGTGTAAGCGCATCGGTCCCTTCCCAACGGAATCGCGCCACGCCTTCAAGGTTGTAGTTGAAAACCGGCTTGCCATTGAGGAGGTAGAGGGCATAGCCACCAAAGCGGCCACCGTCTGTCACCAGCACGCCGTCACCGCCGCTTTGCGGAACGGTAACGTCAGCCGAAATGACGTAGGACTTGTTCAATATATTGGGCTCGTTGCCTGGAAGAATGCCGGTGACTGGCGACAAGTAATTGAACTCAGTGCGCCCGGCCACGATGCTCGGGCGCTGCGCAACGACGCGCGTGAAACCGGAGGCGTCGAGCGGTAACACCTGATATTTGTTCGCTTCCACCCAGAACAAATCCTGTAGTTCCTTGAGTTTGGCAGGGTTGGCTGCTGCGACATCGTCGTTCTGCGTCCAGTCTTTGGTGATGTCGTACAGCTCCCATTTGACGCCATTGACGATGTCCTTGGGCGGCTGCGCGGTGATGTCCCAAGGTGCGCGGTAAGGCGTCGTCGATGCCATCCAACCCTCGTGGTAGAGCGCTCGCAGGCCGAGCATTTCGAAATACTGCGTGGTGCGCGTGGACGGCTTGTCGGCATTCGGCTTGTCGAAGAGGTAAGCCATGCTCGTGCCTTCGATGGGTTTCTGCGCAATGCCGTCTACCTGGAGCGGCGCGTCAATGCCGGTGGCTTCGAGGATCGTCGGCTCGATGTCAATAACGTGGTGAAACTGGTTTCGGATGCCGCCGGCATCCTTGATCCGGTCCGGCCAGGAAATGGCCATGCCTTGGCGCGTGCCGCCAAAATGTGACGCCACTTGCTTGGTCCACTTGAAGGGTGTGTCCATGGCCCAGGTCCAGCCTACGGCCATATGCGGATAGGTCTGGTCCGAACCCCAGGCGTCGAGATATTTCATCTGGTCGGCCACAGGTACGTTGATGCCGTTGAAGTTGGTCATCTCGTTCGGTGTGCCATTGGGCGTGCCTTCTGCGCTACCGCCGTTGTCGCCGCTGATGTAGATAACCAGCGTGTTATCGAGCTTGCCCATGTCATCAATCGCCTGGATCACCCGGCCGATTTCATGGTCGGTGTACGCGAGATAGGCCGCATAGACTTCCATCTGGTGGGCATACAGTTTCTTCTCGTCCGCCGGCAACTCGTCCCATTTCTTCAGCTCGTCCGGCCAAGGCGTGAGCTTGGCATCCGGCGGGATGACGCCGAGGCGCTTCTGATTGGCGAAGATCTGGTCACGCGCGGCGTTCCACCCCATGTCGAACTTGCCCTTGAATTTGTCGATCCATTCGGGCGTCGGGTGATGCGGCGCATGGGTGCCGCCGGGCGCGTAATAAAGTAAGAACGGCTTCTTCGGATCGAGCGCGTTCAATTCATTGACGTAGCTGACGGCGTCATCCGCCATCGCAGTGATCAGGTTCCAACCCGGTTTGCCGACGTAAGGATGGATCGGCGTGGTGTTGCGCATCAGATTGCCCGGTTGCCACTGGTTGGTTTCGCCACCCATGAACCCGAAGAAGTAATCAAAGCCCATGCCGATGGGCCATTGGTCGAACGGGCCGGCCTGGCTGATCTGGAACGACGGCGTGTTGTGGTTCTTGCCAAACCACGACGTTGCGTAACCGTTGTCCTTGAGAATTTTGCCAATGGTCACCTTGTCCTTGGTAATGACGCTGTTGTAGCCGGGATAACCCGTTGAAACTTCCGTGATGACACCGAAACCGACGGAATGGTGATTGCGTCCGGTAATCAGGGCAGCACGCGTCGGCGAGCACAGCGCCGTCGAATTGAATTGCGTGAAGCGCAATCCGGCTGCCGCGACGCGATCCATGGTCGGCGTCGGGATGAGGCCGCCGAACGTACTGGGCGCACCGAAGCCGACGTCATCGGTGATGATCAACAAGATATTCGGCGCGTCTTTGGGCGGTACGACGGTCGGGGACCAGTAGGGCGTCGAGGTCGTGGCGTCGAGGTTGATAACGCCGCCGAATACTGCGGGAGGGTTGGGGAGATATCTGCCGTCGATGGTCGTGGTCGCGCTCGGTGAACCGGGCGTGCCGTAAACTTGCGGAGTCGCTGCGTCGGCGGACGAAAGCACAAGCATGGCAAATGCCAGCCCTGCACCGACTCGCGTGTGCAGCCTTGAAGGTCGATTCCAGTGTGCATTGGCCATGGCCAGCTCCTGTAACCCCCACACCCCAGCTCTGGAGTGTAGAACCATTTTTCTTTCTCGCCAGCCAATTCAGCGCCCGGATCGTAACCTGAGTGGTCATTGACAATAGAGTCGTGGCGCCTATAACTGATCCTGATGCCAGGAAGGCTCAGCAATGGTCGCAGCCTGAAACAAGGGGAGCGCAAATGCTTATCAGGAAACGGCGCTTGGGCATCGCGTTAATCGCAGTCGGGATAGTGTCTGCCTGCCTGGCTTTTGCTGTGTATCAGCACCTTCGCGGTCCAGAACCGTTGACACTGGGTGATGGAAAAAATGGCCCCCTGGATATGGTCTGGCTTCCTGCTGGCGAATTTTTGATGGGTAGCGATCATAAGCAGGCGCGGCCCAATGAGGGGCCGGCCCACAAGGTTCGACTCGATGGCTATTGGATCGACCGCTACGACGTCACCAATGCCGATTTCGCCCGTTTCATTTCTGAAACGCATTACGTCACCACCGCCGAACGCAAACCTAAATGGGACGATCTGAAAGTGCAGTTGCCGCCGGGTACTCCTGAGCCGGACGACAGTGTCATGGTGCCTGGAGCATTGGTTTTCGTGGGCACAGACAGACCCATCCCACTGAATGATTTCAGTCAGTGGTGGGCATTTGTCCCGGGAGCCGACTGGCGCCACCCGTTGGGCCCTGACAGTACAATCGAGGGCAATGACACCCATCCGGTTGTTCAGGTTTCACGCGAGGATGCACAGGCGTACGCAACGTGGGCTCATAAGCGCCTGCCAACCGAGGCCGAATGGGAATACGCCGCAAGAGGCGGACTGGAACAAGCAAACTACGCGTGGGGGAATGATTTTTCGCCTGGTGGAGAAAAGATGGCCAACACCTGGGATGAGGTGCAACCGTTTCCCGTGACCGGGTCCAGCAATAAATTCAAAATCGGCACCAAACCGGTAGGCAGTTACAGACCTAACGCCTACGGGCTATACGACATGTCCGGGAACGTTTGGCAGTGGGTCGCCGATTGGTATCGTGCTGATGCGTTTAGAGTTGGGCTCAAGCGTCAGTCGGCGGGTGAAGTAGTGTTTAACCCGGTGGGTCCATCCGACAGCTATGACCCGGATCTCGGGGTAACGGCCAATGCACCGCAGCGTGTGATTCGAGGGGGATCCTTTCTTTGTAGCGACAGCTACTGCACGAGCTTTCGAACCAGTGCCAGGCAGGGCGCGGACCCTATGAACTCCATGTCGCATCTCGGCTTTCGCCTGGCGATGAGCAATGATCAATGGGAAAAGAAGCGCTGAATGCAATATTCACGCGGGAGCCATGCTTTACCGTCAAGAAATAGCCTGCCACTGCATCGGATTTCGTTTCTGGAGCTTGTATCGCACGAAGATTTATCTGTTGGGCTCACCGACTGAGCAAGGTGCCACCGAGGTCGCCGGTTCCGACATTTACGATGAAAATGCGAATGGCTGATTTTGGCCGCTTCACGTTCATTAGGGGTTTTACTCGGACGCCAGCTTCTCGAAAGCGGCCCGCTGTGACCGGCGACTTTCGGCCCAGGCTGTGTGAAAACGCATGCACCGCTTTGAAGTCTGCGTTGCTACGTAAAATCTGTCGGCGTTTGGTTAGTCAGCAGGCCCAAAATTTACGTAAGAACACGATTTTCGTTCCGATTCCGACTGCCAAACTTGCTCTAAAACGTTCACACAACCTGGCCAGAAGCGGACATGGCAAGTTTTGCGCTGAAATCGCACTACACTCCACCAGAGCAGCAAACGATCCTGAGCGCGCCGCTCGCAACGCAATTCGAAAGGCTGCTTGCAACGGTGGGCGTGTTACTCGCATGCGGCGCAAGCCTTCCCGACGACGGCAAGAATGCCAAGGTGATGCGATGCGCAATTTTCTCTCATGAACCATTTCGCTATCGGACTGATCGCCTTCGTCGCTATCTTCGGCGGCGCTCTTATTGGCATCTTTGCTGCGCGGGCTCTGCCCGAGCATCACCTCAGCAATGAGTCGCGCAATGCGATCTCCGTTTCGGCAGCGATTGTCGGCACGCTTTCGGCCTTGGTAATTGGCCTGATGATCTCGACGGCGAACAGTTCGTTCTCGACACGGTCGAGTGAAGTATCCAGGATCGCCGTCGACATCGTCCGCATCAACCGCGTAATGCAACGTTACGGACCAGAGGCAGAGGATGCCCGCGTTAAGCTGCGCAACTACGCGAGTGCGAAAATGCAGGAGTTGTTCCCGGCGTCGGGAGAATCATCACAGTCAACCGAAGCGACTGTCCGGATGATGGAGGCGACTCAAGAATCGATTCTATTGCTTGTTCCGACTGATCCAAGACAGCGCTGGCTGCGCTCGCAGGCGCTCACACTTTCGGACGATGTATTACAGGCGCGCTGGCTGCTGGCGGAACAGCGTGCCAGCAACATTCCGATGCCGTTCCTGATCCTGCTGATCTTTTGGCTTAGCCTTGTTTTCGCCAGCTTCGGCTTGTTCGCACCCCGCCATGCCACGACGATCGCCGTTTTCTGCCTCTGTTCGGTTGCCGTTTCAGGAGGCATCACAATGATTCTGGAGTTGGACTCGCCCTTCTCCGGCCTCGTCCATGTCTCCGGTGAGCCGATGCGCCAAGCGCTGGCCGAGATCATCCGTTGATCGATTAGTCGAAAGTGGGTTCGGTTAGCACGTCAAATTCGCCTAGCCGAAGACCTCACTATGTCCGGAACTGAGACACGCGAATATCTCCTTTTAAAGGCGACTGTATGGCCGGAGCGGGTCGATTTCGGCGAGTCCTGACAGACAGCTTTCGGCCAATAGCACCAGTAACGTGCGACAGGTATAAACCTAAAAACCGTCGTCAACTCACTATCAAGCTGGGGCCAAAGCCCTGCTGAGGACAAATTCCGACCTTGGTATCAGCTGAGGATTCCACCCAGAGCCAGTCGTTTTGTAGGGGTAAAAACGACCGAAAATAAAAAGGGGTCGCGAGATAAAATCTCGCAACCCCTTGAATTATATGGTCGGGACGGAGTGATTCGAACACTCTACCCCTAGCACCCCATGCAAGCGGCCTGCTCTACAGCCCGCTAATTACAAGGCTTCGCGCTTGGCGCTCGCTGCAACGATGCCCAACTGTGCGGAACACGGAACTACAAAGTCACTCGGAAAGTCACTAGACCTTTTTCAGGTCCTCGCCGGCCAAGCCAGCTGTCGACGCTCGGCTGCTGCGTTGCGAACATTGCACGACTGGACGGTCAGCAGACCTGAAATTTGCGTAGGGACGCGATTTTCGTTCCGGTTCTGACCGTCAAACCTGCTCTAAAACGTTTTCACACAGCCTTGGTCGAGAGCTGCCCTCCAAAAAGTATGCGGGGTAAAAAATTCCCGAAAATGGGTGCGAATCGCTAGAAGCTTTTAATTTCGGTTAGCTCTTATTATTAGAAATATAGGAAAATCTATCAAAATTCGCTATATATCACTATACATTGGTAGATATGAGTATTTCTGACGCTCTGGATAGATTCTAACGTACGTCCTTTGCGCTAAGCGCTGAAAAATAGCAGAAAGAGCTCGTCAAAACGGTATTTCGTTGCGGATGGACTGCTTCCACTCACGGGTCCTCCATCACTAGCCCAATAAAAGCTAACACCGCGGACAACAGTTGCTGATTAATGGTGGCATTGAGCGGCCGCTCTTAGGCAACGAAGCAGAGGCCGTGACTGGCCGTTTAGGGTCGACTGCTGCCTTTTCCACTCCGGGGTGTCACTCAATGAAACTGAGGTGCAGGCCCGTCGAAGGCCCTGACGCTGATGCTCGTTAACAAGCCACACCCTCCCTATCACGCCCGTCTTGAATCCCGGCGCGCATCAGAACAACCCCGAGTGGATTTTCTGCTGCAGCAGCGCGGCCAGTTCCTGGCTGGGGTATTGGGCTTTCAGGCTCCGCGCTTTACAGCCGAGCGCATGATGAAAAGCGCGTGTATCCGTGACGTCCTGAACGCTTCGACAGAGTCGACAGCGCACCAGTTGGCCGTCGAGTTGCCAGTGTTTGTTCCAGGCTTTCAGCGGCAGGTAGGTCACGGACATTCAAAAGCAGGCCTTTGTTGAGGTGCGACAGGGGCTGAGTGCGCGTAAAACCACTCACTATGGCAATGGTAGGCCAGCCTCCGGGGCTGGTGTCCAGTAGGCGCAAAAAAGCCCACCGAAGTGGTTTGTTTGTGAGGGGACATATAACGAAACGCCGTTATGCGCTGCCGCTTAAGGGTGTTCCCGAACACTTAGCCGTGGCGTATCCCCTAGCAGTTCGTTGACCTCACCCCTGCTCTCGACGATCTCGCCAGCCGTCGAGGCTCTGTATCGATTTGATCATGCGTTTTGGCTGCGTGCTCACGTCAGGAGCGGTTTGTCCTGACGCCAGACGCGAGCTAGCGCTTCATCGGCTTTTCGCTGAAGGTCGGAGCGGCTATGTACCAGATCAGTTCTCCTAGCTGTCGGTACGAGCTGATCAACGACCGAATCGACATTCAGCAATAGCGCCGATAGGCTTGCGTGCATGGTTAAGACGGCGGCGACCACATCGCATTGCAAGAATGACTTCACACCTGGTAAGCCCCTCTCTGCAAGTTCGATGCCCTGAAGGCAGCATCTCGCAGCTGCGAGTGCACCTAAGGTAATTTCCAGTGTTCGCTGCTGACTGTGACCTTGAGAGTCAGCCAGTGGCTCTTCGATAAAAGCACTGAACGCCCGAACATCGTTGTCGGCGAGGGCCTTCATGACTGCCATCAGTTGCTCCACCTCATAGATGGTCTTTTTCCCCTCGTCTTCCAGGTTGCGGGTAGCGGATTTACGCAGCGCCATGAGGAGAAGCGCAAGCCCGAAGCTGGCACAGACGCATGACGTGGCACCACAGCTTGGTACCGAAGTATCAGCCGCAATTTTGTCTCGAAAAGACTCGAGGCTTGATGACCAAATGCTCATCCGCAGCATCTCCTTCAAGGCAGTGTATTACTGATTGGGTAGTTGCTCTTCATCTGCGGGGCCCGGCGTAACCCTAACTCCGTCACACGCCGATTCCTCTTCCCTGCTGACGCGCTCGTCGTCCGTCAGCCTCTCACCGACGTCATGCTCATTCAACTGATCTCGGTGATCCTGTTCTGGTTCGTCGTCTCGCCACTGCTTTATGAGGATACCGACCTGCTGACGCAGGCATGTCAGCAGGTCAGCTGTTTATCACCGTTCTCCGCGCGTCCCGCCATGGCTATGTTGCCCGCCGATTCGAGCTTTCTCCGCCTTGTCAGTTGCCACATTGGCATTTTGTTCGCTTTTACGCCCCGCCTCTTTAACTTTTTGTGGGTCGTCGGAAAAGCCGTGATGCGGTTCCTGTCGTTTGGTCATGGCTAATCTCCTTTAACAAAAAAATAGTCACCTTCATTGGATCTGCGCCCTGAGCCTTCGTCCCACTGGCACGACCAACGGAAATTACCCGCCGCTATAGTGAAAAAATCGAATTTCTGGACGCAATCACTACCGCTCAATCAACACTGTCATTGTTCTGTTCCGGTGTTTCGATACCGGTTTTTGGTTCAGCACCCCGTGGCCGCTTCAACGGTATTGAGTGCTCCTCATCATCTTCTATATCACGGGGTATCCGGGCAAGCCGTGGGCATCTTCTGGAGTTTGGACGTTGCCCGCAGAATCACTTTCGTGATCCCAGTCTGTTGTTGCATTTGGATCTTCGTCGCGACCGGCAGTGCCCAGAATGCAACCATCATCATTCGGATCACCCAGGTCATTCACGGGCAAATTTTCAATGCTGGTTGGGTGGGGTTTCATAGAAGTCTCCACTACAGAGTGATGAGTCTCCTTTTGAACAGCCGGATTCATCCAAGTGCTGCGCAAAGGACGAACGGCGCCGCGCCAATTCAGCAACCATCGGAACAACAGTCCGTCAGCACTGGTACTCATCCAAATTTCGTAATCGAGCGGTCTTTACTCTCACCAGCTTGTTTGGTGGTTAGGATCGGTCGCATCGACCGGTCAAATACACAACCAAAAACAGTCATGCACGATCAGGAACCAAGCGAAGCTCATTAGAGCCAAACTCACATCGAGGGTGTCAAAAGGCATGCGGGAGGAAAAAATCATGATTTTTTTCAGAGCTTCGCAAGCTGACTGCTTTTCAGATCAACTGCCTGAATGAAGGATCGGTCATGGATCTCATGTTTCTTGGTACTTCATCAGCCGTTCCGAGCCGAAATCGAAACGTGAGCGGCATCGCCCTGATCGAATCCTTAGGCAGGGGTTGGTATCTGGTGGATTGCGGTGAAGCCACCCAGCACCAACTTCTACGCACCCCGTTGTCTTTACAACAGCTTCGCGGGTGCTTCATAACGCATGTACACGGTGATCATTGCTTCGGCTTACCCGGCCTGCTGGCCACTGCCGGCATGTCAGGGCGCCTCGAACCGCTCGACATAGTGTTGCCGGTTGCGCTACATGACTGGGTGCGCCTCAGCCTGAACGTCAGCAAGTCCTGCCTACCCTTCGAGTTGCATTTGCATGCGACAGAAACCTTCAATGGCTGGCGAAACGGCAATGTTCAGGTCAACATCGTTACTCTCTCTCATCGCGTGCCTTGTTATGGTTTTGTATTTTCCGAATCAAATCCTAATCCGCGGCTGGATGTGCAACGTCTGGAAGCCGAGGGTATTCCTCGCGGCCCGCTTTGGGGTGAGTTGGCGCATGGACGTGAGGTTGAGCATGCCGGACGTCTATTTCGTGGGGAGCAATATTTACGTCCTGCGCGACCCGGTCAACGCATCATCATCTGTGGCGATAACGATACTCCCGAACTGCTAGCCGAGGTGGTTTCTGGTGCAGATGTGCTTGTGCACGAGGCAACCTTCACTCAGTCACTAATCGATCGTACTCGCGAGAGTTATGGACATAGCAGTGCCGCCACGGTGGCGCGTTTTGCCGAGTCGGCCCGCATTCCAAATCTGGTTCTTACCCACTTCAGTGCACGCTATCAATCTAATCCCGAGCGAAGCCCGTTCATTGGAGATATCCGCGAGGAAGCAGCGGCATATTTCACCGGCGAGTTAATCCTGGCGCGTGATCTAGAACGTTACCACCTTGACCGGGATGGGCGCCTGAAAATTGCCATTGGCCCTCAGTCGCAATAGTTCTTACTTTATCGGTTTCCAAATTCAGACTCAGTAAATATTGAACAAGCACGCCTATTCAACATTCACAATATTAAGCGCGTTTTGAAGACGTGCTGACCATGCATCGAATCCACCATTTCCTTTCAAACTTTCATCTAAGGAAGGTCTGAAGTACCCACCGATTTTTGATGCCCTCTCTGTGAGAGGTTCAAAAAACGCTGATTCGGTCGAAAATCGGACCTTTCCACTCTTTAATTCATGATTTTTCCTCTAATCGCGCTGTTTCAGGGCGATTAGCCCGCATTACAGGCGCACCTCTCCTGCATTCAACAATCGTTTTCGCACCATCCACAGGTTCGACAAGGCGAACAACGTCGTCTGCTGAGCGATGTTTTTCGCCAGACCACGAAAGCGCACTTTCGTATAGCCAAACTGGCGCTTGATCACTCGAAACGGATGCTCAACCTTGGCTCTGACTTGCGCTTTCGCATACTCAATCCCGCGTAGCACGCTACCGATCACCGTGTCTTTGCCATGCTCTTTGTACGAACTGGGCCGGGCAGAAATCGACCAAATCATCTTGCGATCCTGATGTTCTGGGCGTTTCTGCACCCCGGTGTAACCGGCATCGCCACAGACGTGAACTTCTTCTCCGTGAAGCAATTGATCCACTTGTGTCACGTCCGCCACGTTGGCGGGAGTACCGACAACGCTATGAACCAAGCCCGAATCCGCATCAACGCCAATGTGGGATTTCATTCCAAAATAGTACTGATTTCCTTTCTTGGTCTGATGCATCTCGGGGTCGCGTTTCTTGTCTTTATTCTTGGTTGAGCTGGGTGCATGAATGATCGTCGCATCCACGATCGTTCCGTGACGCAACATCAATCCACGGTCACCCAGATAACCGTTGATAACCTGCAAAATCCCACCCGCCAGCTCATGTTTCTCCAGCAAGCGGCGGAAGTTGAGAATCGTGGTTTCGTCAGGAATTCGATCCAGATGCAGCCCTGCAAACTGGCGCAGGATCGTCGTTTCATACAGCGATTCTTCCATCGCCGGATCGCTGTAGCCGAACCAGTTCTGCATCAGATGAACCCGCAACATGGCCAGCAACGGATACGCCGGACGACCACCTTCACCCTTCGGATAATGCGGTTCGATCAAGGCAATCAAACCCTTCCAGGGCACGACTTGATCCATCTCGATCAGGAAGCGCTCGCGGCGGGTCTGCTTACGTTTACCGGCATACTCGGCATCGGCGAAGGACATCTGTTTCATCGGGGCTCAACCGTTCGATTCGTGTGAGATGGGTATTTCACCAGAGATGGAAGTCTTTTTCAGAGTTTCCCTAACCCCGTCCTATCACGCCCGTCTTGAATCCCGGCGCGCATCAGAACAAACCCGATTGAATTTTCTGGTGCAGGATGGAAGCCAGTTCCCGACTGGGGTATTGGGCTTTCACGCTCCGCGCTTTACAGCCGAGCGCATGACTAAAAGCACCGTCGTCCGTGAGGCCCTGGGCACTGCCACACAACCGACAGCGCACCCGTGAGCCGTCGAGTTTCCAGTGTTTGTTCCAGGCTTCCAGCGGCAGGTAGGTCACGGACATTCAAAAGCAGTCCTTTGGCAATGAACGACAGGGGCAGAGTGCGCGTAAAACCACTCACTATGGCAATGGTAGGCCAGCCTCCGGGGGGCTGGTGTTCAGCAGGCTCAAAAAAGCCCACAGAAGGTTTTTTGTGAGGGGACATTTAACGAAACGCCGTTATGCGCTGCCGCTTAGGTGTGTTCCGGAACACACTTAGCCGTGGCGGATCACTTCCGCATCTGCTTAGGCAGTTGGCTCCCTTCCTCAGTGGGTGAAGGGCAGAAAACGGCCGATTGTGTTGAAAAAGTCGACCCGGCCAAGTGGGTAGTGCATTGAGTGGTGAAAGCGTGATTTTTGTACGCTGCTACGTAAAATCCGAGTCCTGATCCTTTCTGCGCGTAGTGCGGATTTCAATCTCAGACGCGTTCTTTTCTGAGCCGAGAACCGAAGCGACTTTTTCAACAGAATCGGCCAGAAGCCGTCATTCGATATGAGCAGCGCCGCCGAAGGGCGCTGTCATATGTTCTCTAGCCAATCTCCTTCCGCCCTGCTTTGCACCATCGACCCTAATTGAAAAAGACAGACCTCCTGTTCGAAGCGAAGCGTCAAAATCGGGAGGCATCGGAGGATCGAACAATTGGGCGTGTTGAGCAACGACAATGCGTACTTCATGAAGCCAACTAATGGCACAAGTTGTTACACATGCCACCGCGCTAGCCGGCATTCTGCAGCTACGCTCATAAGCTCTAAATTGGTGAGGCTTCGTCATGTCGAGTAGGATTTTTCATGTTGATTTTCGCGCAAGCAGCGGTGATTACGGCGACGGCTTGGTGGTTGTAAAAGACGGCGCGGTGAATGGGGGGCTTCTCACTATCTGGATCAAGGATGCAGCACAGGCCTAACTGAACTGTATGACTTCCTTTTTGGGAATGCTTAAGCTCCCATCAAGCGCAGATGATTATTTCTATTTGTCCGTGCTGACTCCCCTACTAATAGCCAGCCGACCGGAAAGCCCAACCGACGGCACATCATTTTTTGGGTACAAGGATAGAAACCCCATGAGCACCCCGCTCCGCATCAACGAAGCACTTTTGATTGCCGGCGACGCATTTGAACCTTTTCAATGCGTTGCCTGGGCTCCGCAAGACGGTAATGGCGAACTGAGCCTGACCGTCATCGACCGGAGCAACACTCGTATTGGCCGCAAACAGATTCCAAGCAGTGCCTATTCCGATCCGGCGCAGCTGGAAAGCCTCCTGCAAGAGGCGCGCGCCGAGTTGAGCCAGGAGGGCTACAAGCTGCAATCCTGGACAATGCCAGAGTAAGCATTCTCGCGGATCGCTACCGGTGAGAGCGCGTAATCAAGGGGCAGATGGATTCAAATTTCGTTTTTATCCTCCATCGAATCTAGCCTCGGAGGCGTTGTAAGCATTTGCGTACAATGGCTTAGGTAATTGCCCGCTGCCTAATTGTTGCCTGGCTAGTTAATATCATCCGTTGTGTTGATGGATCGACCAGGCTGACAAGGCTGAGAGCTCGGGACATCGCAGTAGAGCGATGCATCCGTAACGATGCCCAATGGATACGGAATCAGTAAAAAACGGTGGCTTTCATCCCGCCGTTTTTTTTCGTCTGTATAAACCCACTCAAAAACAAAAAAAGATTTAATTCATGTCGAATTCCAATGTTCTGGCTGACAGTAATATGTTGAGTTCTCTCGCCGCGTATGACGCAGTCATGGGGCTGAGCAGCGGGCAGACGGTACGGTGGGGGAACCTGCTGTTCAAGATCATCGAAGGCCGTCTCCTGCCCCTGGTAATGGAAGCCGCCGGTCGTGCCGAGGGCTATGCCTTGGGCTTACGCGATGCTGGGGTCATCACTGAAATTCAGCGCGGTCGGATGGCGTGTGTGGCCTTGGCCGTGACCGCTGACAAAATCCACAGCCTGGCACCCGATACGGTCGCGTCGTGATCCGCCCCACGTGCACCGCAGGAACCAAAATGAATTCAGCGGTATCGTTCAGACACAACGACAAGTTTTATGCCGAGGTGGACGCCGTCACCCTGCATGAAGCTGACGGCTACTTGATTTTGACGCATGCGAACGACGACAGCAGCAGCATTTCCGAGGGGGGTGAGGCGCTGTTCGAAGCGCTTTCAGGTCTTGGAATCCGGGCCAACAAGCGTCCATGAGCCGCTGCGTATAACGGCGTTTTCGTTAAATGTCTCCTCACAAAAGCCCGCTTCGGTGGAAAATTGTTGGCATTGCGAAGCCCTTGTAGCTATTCATCCTTATCACACTCTCGTAAGAGCCAGCAGACGATGCCGAGCACCAGGGTGGCAAATCCTAGTGCGGCAATGGTGAGCGCAGGAGTAGCGGCAGAATCGAGAATAACGAACTTCCGGCTGAGCGCTAGCAAGGCGATCAACAGCACTGTG
The DNA here is from genome assembly GCF_059716055.1 of Pseudomonas sp. LBUM1658. Classification (NCBI taxonomy): domain Bacteria; kingdom Pseudomonadati; phylum Pseudomonadota; class Gammaproteobacteria; order Pseudomonadales; family Pseudomonadaceae; genus Pseudomonas; species Pseudomonas sp. LBUM1658. Next base: position 2,038,802 of record NZ_CP166798.1, on the reverse strand, counting down.
CGAACCTGAACGATGCTGTTGCGTCGTAGGGCGGGGCGCACAATCGAATGCTTAAACTCCAGTGTAGTGGTCAACTAATCCCGGACACGACGTTAAGTTTTTCTTCGGCCCGAGCTGGCGCCAGCCCACCGTTGAATTGATGGGGTCGAATCCAGTTGTACCGATGCATCAAGAAATGGCTGATATCGCGCTGGGCCTCTTGAGCAGTTCTGTAACCCAGAGTCGGTATCCATTCGGTTTTCAAGCTGCGGAACACCCGCTCCATCGGCGCGTTGTCCCAGCAATTTCCCCGGCGACTCATGCTCTGGCGCATTCGATAACGCCACAGCCGCTGGCGAAATAAACGACTCGCATACTGCGACCCTTGATCCGAGTGAAACAGCAGGCCCTGAGGCCTTCCACGTTGCTCGTAGGCCATATCCAGTGCCTTGATAACCAACTCGGCGTCCGGCTTTTCCGACAATGCCCAGCCCACCACCCGGCGCGCGCAAAGATCCAGCACGACCGCCAGATAGTGCCATTTCCCCTGGGCCCAAATGTAGGTGATGTCGCCGCACCACACCTGGTTGGGTGCCGGGACATCGAACTCCCGATTCAAGATGTTCGGGATATCCAACCGTTCAACCATTGCTCGTTTATAGGCATGAGAACCTGGCTGTTTGCTGACGAGGTCAAGCTCACGCATCAAGCTGCGCACTTTGAACCGACCGAGTTGCTCACCATCGTCACGCATCAACGAGAGAAGGCTACGGCTGCCGGCAGCACTGCGACTTTGTGAAAACAACTCGCTCACCCGGCTGCGCAACCGAAGCCGTTCGACATCAGGCGTTCGGCGCTTGAGGCGGTAGGCGTAGTAGCTTGAGCGGTTGATTTCAAACACTTTGCACAGCCAATCAACCGGCTCATGGACGCTCAGCTGATTGATCAGCGCGTACGCTCGTGATCTTCCGACATCAAGAGCGCGGTAGCCTTTTTTAATATCGATTTTTCCCGTTCAAGGCGGGCGATCCGGGCTTCCAGCTCCTGGATTTTCTGCTGTTCCGGTGTCAGCGCTTTGCTCTGCGGGGTAACGCCTTTGCGCTCCTGCTGAACCTGACTGACCCAGCGGCGTAGTGCCGACTCGCCGACGCCGAGTGAACGGCTGGCTTCGATGTAGCTGTAGTCTTGCTTGAGCACGAGGTCGGCAGCCTCGCGTTTGAATTCAGCAGAAAAGGAACGGCGTTGTTTGGTCATCTGACACCTCGATCTGGCGAGCATTCTCGCCTAAATGGGTGTCCGGTTTCATTAGACCACTACAGCCTTGGCCCACAAACCATTCATTCAACTGTCCCGATCTTTTCACAGGTGGCTAGGATGAACCTGTGAGCTTGAGGCGTCCAACAGATTTAGGCGGGTGGCATTGGTTCTCACCCCGTACGGTGCGGGCGAGGATGTCTCGGTCATTGTCCGAAAAGGATGAGCAGAAAATTGCAGGACATGCGAACGAAGGCATGGCCAAAAACTACCAGCGGGACCACTAAGAAATCGTCTGGTCCGAGGCAATTCCGGACCTGAATATCAGTGAAATCACCGGGTAGTTTTGCGCAGGTTTGGCGCAAGCCTGAAACGAGAAAGGGGATCGAGCCACTAAGTGCTTGACCCCCTTACGAAATATGGTCGGGACGGAGTGATTCGAACACTCGACCCCTAGCACCCCATCTCCTTTTTCATACTTCTTGAAAGCTTCCAAAATTTTACTCTGGATTTTTCTAAGCGAGTATTTACTTGAGTTCCAGAGATGTTCTGCTCTACGAGAGTCCAGTAACGTCCATCAAGAGCCGACGTTTTTGTGGGGGGAAAAGTAGGGGGAACCTATTTTATGGCCAAAATCACCATCAAAGAACTCAAGTCGCTGACTGCCAACGATGCCGGCCGAATCCTCCGGGAGGATGGCAATCTAGCCGGTCGAATCTCAGTCCGTAAGGACGGTGTGTCGGTGAGTTTCTTCTATCGATATCGGTGGGGCGACCAGAACAAAGAGTACTCCTGCGGCTCCTGGCCGCGCAAATCCCTGACGGACATCCGCAAGGCACGCAACCAGGCCCGATCGCTCATCGATGAGCAGATCAATCCCAATGAACACAAGAAAACCGCCAAGGCACAGGCATACGCCGCTGCTAACGTAGAGGCCGAACAAGTAAAAACGACGAAGGTGCAAACACTGACGGTCCAAGATTTGGCCAAGGCCTGGTTGTTGGATGGCGTCGCGCGCAAAGACGGCAATGCCGAGTTGCAGCGGCGTTTTAACAAGGACCTTTTTCCAGCGCTTGGCAAGACAGCGGTGAGCAGTGTGTCCGAACACGATGTTCGAGCGCTGATCCGCGCCGTGCTCAACCGCGGCGCTCACCGGCAGGCCATCAGCTTTTTCGCTGACCTCACCCAGATGTTCGGCTGGGCCAGGAAGCGCCAGCCTTGGCGGGCCTTGGCGGGCCTTGGCGGGCCTTGTTGATCGAGGGTGATCCAACTGAGCTGGTCGACATATCCCCCCTGATACCTGTCGACTACGAGGCCGAAAGAAGCCGGATCCTTTCCCCGGCGGAGCTGTTGGAATTGCACAACCGCTTCCAGCAAATGACCGCTGATTACAACGCCCTCCCCGCCGGCCAAAAATACGAGGGCATTCGTCCATTAAAGAAGGAGACTCAACTCGCGCTCTGGATCAGCCTGGGCACCTTGTGCCGGATAGGCGAGTTGCTGCAGGCCGAATGGAAAAATGTCGATCTGGACCGGCAGACCTGGTTCTTACCCAGTGAAAACGTCAAGGGCACTCGCGGCAAGAAACAGGACCACCATGTCTTCCTCTCCCCTTTCGCGCTGCATTTCTTTCAGGAACTCAAGACCTGACCGGAGACTCTCAGTGGTGCTTTCCCAACAAGCAGGATGATCAGCATGTTGATGTGAAGGTGGTGAGCAACAGGTGGGTGACCGCCAGGCCCGGTTCAAAAACCGTAAAGCCCTCTCCAGACGGCGTCATGACGATACCCTGGTCCTTGCCGACGGCCAGAACGGTGACTGGACGCCGCATGACCTGCGCCGCACAGGCGCGACCATGATGCAGGCTTTGGGTGTCAATCTGGACGTTATCGATCGCTGTCAAAACCATGTTCTGGCTGGCTCTCGGGTGAGGCGCCACTACCTGCATCACGATTATGCCGAAGAGAAGAAACGCGCCTGGAACCTGTTGGGCGATCGACTCAGTGCGGTGTTGTCCTCAACCTACGAGCACCCACCGACCGAGTCGATGATGTCTTTTCCAGCGTACGCCGCCGCTGGAGCACTGCCGCCTCCATAGGTCAGATTCATAGTTTCGTAGGTATCGTCTAGCGCTTGCTTCGGGTTGATCCCGGACGGTCGTGACCGGAAGAAATCGGCCAAAAGTAGTCATTTCCTGCTCCCGTTGCTCAACCTCTCATTGCTGGGCGGTAACGTCCCGTCCTGTGGGGGTGTCCAGAATATTGAAATCTTTCAATGCCCCCCGGTATGGGGGGCGTCAAGGGTATCGAACTCACTATTTTTAAGCGGTGCAGGAAGCGGTGTTATTTATCGTTTTGCCTGTATTGACGACTTGAACATTCAAGGTGCAGCGCGGAGCGACGGCAGTTACAGCCCCCCGACAATATCGAGATGTACATACCCGAGACGCCCGGCAAAGCCGACGGTTTTTGCCAGGTAAATCTTGGATTTCGCGGCTTCTGCGAACTGTCGTGCATCGCTCCGCCTGTCTCGCATACCCAACAACATCAAGAGAATAAAAATGGCTAAGTATCCCGTCGTTGTCTATGGCGCCAGTGGTTACACCGGCATGCTGATTATGGATTGGCTGATCGATCAGAACATTGCGTTTACCGCTGTGGCGCGCGATGCCGGGCGTACCCGTGAAATGATGGCGCAGCGTGTGGTGCGACTGGAGTCTGCCACCTACGAAATCATCGAAGTCGACCATACGGTCGAATCGCTGACCCAGGCATTCCGGGGTGCCAAGGTCGTTTGCAATACCGTAGGACCGTTCGCCAAATTCGGTCTCACCACTGTCGAAGCCGCGCTTAATGCCGGTTGCCACTACCTGGACACCACCGGCGAGCAGTCGTACGTGCGTAGTGTTCGCGACCAGTTTGGCGAGCGCTACGCCCAGGCCGGCCTCCTCGTTTCGCCTTCACTGGCGTACATGAATACCTTCTCGGAAATAGCCGCCGAACTGGCGCTCGAACACCCCGGCATCGACTCGCTGGAAACCTCGGCGTTGTGCCGTGGCCAACGCGGTGTCGGTGCTGGTGTAACGGTCGGTTCCACCGCTTCTATCTTCGAGATGTACCGCGCCGAGCATTGCTACCTGTGGGACAAGAAACTGGTGGCACACCCGGTCGATGCTTCGTTCTTGATCCCTTCGCCCCACTTCATGCAACCAGTGTTCGCCTTGCCATGGGGCGGCACCTCGTTGCCGATCTATTTCGAGAATGATCCGCGCGTGCGTTCCTGTGTTTCCTGCGTCGGTTTCTACGACAACGACGCGATGAAGATGGTGCATTCGCTGCATAAGAAGTGGGAAGCCGAATACAAGCATCTTCCGGCTGATGCTCAGGATGAGGTACTCAAGGACATTGTCCAGGCGACAACCCCGGCGATGCCCCCACGCGAACGCACGACCCTGATGCGTACGGTCGACACCGCGATCGGCCGCGGGCAGCTCTCTGCCGTGCGCGCCGAAGTGCTCGGTACCACGGCTTACATTGCCACCGGTGCCTTGCAGGTGGCGGGTGTGATCAAGCTGCTCGACGGCGACACCGCCAAAGTGGGCTTCGCGTCCGGCTCCAAGGCATTTGGTCACCGCTATCTGCTGGGCTTCTGCGAAGAACGCGGTTTGGCTCGCGCCGTTGTCACCAAGCTCTGATCAGCAACACAGCGGCACGTCGCGCCAGCCCGCTGGCGCGATCCACGCAAGTGAAGGTTTCGGTGGAATCGGCAGTTATTCAGGTCTGAATCAGGTAAACCCGGACGCATCACACTCAACCAGACGACTCAAGAATACCCAACATGTAGGCGCGGTCCACCACATGCCTGCGGGTGCCGGCATGAAATTTTCCGTACAGGTTTTTCAGATGCCACTTCACGGTTTCATCACCGACATTCAGTGCCAGGGCTATCTGTTTGTTCGTCAGGTTGCGTGCCAGCAACTGCAGCACTTCCCTCTCTTTGGGCGTCAGCAGTCGGCTGGGCGAAACGCCTGTAGCCATGGGCTCCTGCCGTCGAACAGGAACTGACGGGGTGGTTTCCTGCGCAAGCAATCGTACATCTTTGTTGTGGACCTTCTGCGCCCACGTGACGAGATCGGGATGGGTGTCCTGCAGGATACGCTGCAGGCCGTAGGTGTCGGCCAGGCTGACAGCTTCGAGCAAACAGGGCAGCCCTTCCCCGCCTGAATCTTTGAGCGCCAATGCCTTGAGCAACTTGACCTGAACGATTTCGCGACCACGCTGTAGATGCTCGGCAAGCTCGTTTGCCACGGCGAGCACGTTCAGCATGGCCTGCCAGTCGCGCTGGACGAGACAGACGTAGGCGTTGCTCAGCCCGGCCAACAGGGCCAGTTCCTGCCCCAGCAGACCGCATTGTTGGCGAGCGACGTCTGGCACCAGCGCATCCAGCCGTCTCCAGAGTGCCTGGCAAGAATCGCCTCGGCCATGCAGCGCATGGAGGCGGATTTGCTCACCCAGGGCCACCATGCAGAAACGTGCGATGCCCCGCTCCTCGCCAAGCGCGAACAATGCCGTCAGCAAGTCATGGCCGCGATGTGGCTGCCCTTGCAATACAGCCAGACGTGCCGCCGTGAGAAAACCCATCGCAATCGCATCCGGCGACGCCAACCGCTCGACGACATCCAGTCGATTGGCGAGTACTGTCGTGGCCTCCTGGATCTCACCGCGTTCCAGAAGCACCGTGGCCAGTCCACAAGCAAGCATCACCGCCACCGAACTGCGCCGGCCGATATCCTGTTCGGCGCGCAGCAAGCTTTTGCGAAAAGCATCCTCGGCAGGCGGCATACGCCCTTCGTACAAGTAGGTCATGCCCACGACCCACTCACCATACCCACGGATGCCATCGAGCCCCGGGGTCCACGTATAGTGCGGCGCGCGCTGAAAGATGCGTCGGGCTTTTTCCGGTTGCCCCTGGAACAACGTAATGCGGGCGACCAGATTGGCGACGATGGCTTGCAGCTTGATCGAACCGGAAGACAATTTGTCCATCCACGGAGCGAGCAGCGCCATTGATTCGTCTGGCTGGTCGGCAAAATAGGCTGCAGCGGTCGCTATCGCCGCCGCTTCGCAGCGCGTTTCGTCGTCCGCGGCCGGGTCCTGTTCAATACAGGCGATCAACCTCGCCGCTTCGATATGTCGCTCGCTCATCGCCAGAGCCCAGCCCGCCGCCAGGCATAAACGCGGACGGGACTCCACTTCCTCGGCAGGCAACTCTTCTACCCATTCCAGCACCCGGCTGAACTGGCCGCGCAGCATGACCTCGTAAAGGCATTGTTCGATCATCAGATAGCCCTTGCTGGCCTGCCCGGCCAGCAAGTATTGCCGCGCCGCCTCCTCGAAAAAGGCATTCGCTTCCAGCCAGTTCGCGGCCCGCTCATGAAGGGCCTTTCGTTGCGCCTGCGGGTAGTCGCGAAAACGACTCTGCAAAAACTCTCGGGCCAAGGGATGGAAGCGAACCCAGTCGCTGTCGACCCCTTCGGCGAAGATTGGCGTCGAAGCGCATAACTCATGCAGCATCTCCCCTGCCCGCTCACTGCCGGTAAGTGCAGCGCAGAGTGAAGGATGAATGACTTCCAGCAGGGAGAGGCAGGTAATGAATTCGATTTGTTCTACAGACAGGCGGGTGACCAACCTATCGACGAAATAACCCTGGATATCACCGGAACAGGCCGAGAGATCCTCGACGGCGGTTTCCAGATGGGCACTCTTCTCAATCGCCGAAATCGCCAGTTGCAACCCCAGCGGCCAACCTTCAGTGATTTCATGCAGGCGCAGGCACAGATCAGCGTCGATGCGTGTTCCGAAACGTGTGCTTAGCAATGCGACGGTCTCTTCGGCACGGAAGCGCAAGACATCCACGGCGATCCGGACATACAGCCCTCGGGCCAGAAGATCAGTGGTGTTAAGGCTCAGGCGACGACGCGATGACATGATGATGCGCAGGTTGGCCGGGGCATTGTGCAGCAGGTAAGTCAGGCAATGGCGGATGGTAGGCTCGGGCAATGCGTCCGCTTCATCAAGGATCATGACTGCCTCGCCGCCGAGGTCGGCCACTTCAGCCAGCCAGTGGGTCAGCCCTTCCAACTCGTCGCGACCACGGCCGGTGGATCCATCACTGGTACTTGCAAAGGACTGCCGGCCGCTGCCCAGAGCCATCGCCGCCGCCAGCCCTTGGGCAAGACGGCTGCCATCGTCACGCGCATCCAGGGTGAGCCACGCAACCACTGCCCCGCGCGACAAAAACTCCCGTCGCCATTGCGCCAGCAGCATTGTCTTGCCGAAGCCGGCCGGCCCTTGCACGCTGATCGCCACCTTGTCCGCCAGTTCGGGAGCATCAATGCTCAATCGATCGCGCAACTGCGCTCCCCTCTGGCTGCGCGGAGGGGTGGTCTTGAGCACCAGTTCAGGCTCTATGCGATCCACGTTGGCGATGCCTCTCTGCAATCCCGTGCACGGTATGAAAGAGACCGGGTATCGATGGTTGGCGCCATCAATACCCTACTCATTGGTTTGTTCCAGCGTATCGGCCTTGCGTATAGACGATAGCCCTGGAACGGCTAACACGGCTTCATTTTATAAAGCGGGCTTACGCCCTGGAACTCAATCCGGCAGCGCAAAGCCTGCGGTCAGCCCGCCGTCCACGGTGTGGCACGAACCATTGATATACGCAGCCTTGTCCGAGGCCAGCCATGTCACCAGGTTGGCGACATCTTCCGGTGTGCCCGCACGGCCACCTTGCGGAACCATAGCCTCCAACATGGCCTGCTCGTTCTTGCTGAGGTTGTCCTCGGTCATGGCGGTGCGGATGTAACCGGGGGCGATGGCGACGCTGCGAATGTTCTGCCGTCCATGCTCCAGCGCACAGGCCTTGGTCAGCCCGATAACACCATGCTTCGCGGCCGTGTAGTGCGGCAGGGTCGCCATGCCCACCAGGCCATCCACCGACGCCGTGTTGATGATAACCCCACCGCCGTTGGCCAACATGGCCGGAATCGCCGCCCTGGCGCAGAAGAAGACGCCGTTCAGATTGATGTCGATGACTCGGCGCCATTCGGCCACGGAGACGTCGGCCGTCCGCCCGCGAACCCCGCAGATGCCGGCATTGCTGAACAGCACGTCGACCCGCCCGAACTTGCTGACCGCGCTGTCCACCATGGCCTGACAGGCGGCTTCATCCGCGACATTGGTAGGAACAACGATCGCGTTGTTGCCAATCACTTCGAGGGTCTCTCGCAACCCTTTTTCATCGACGTCCGCCAGCACCAGGTGCGCGCCCAGGCGGGCGAACTGGATGGCTGAAGCACGACCTATGCCGTTGGCGGCGCCCGTAACGATGACAACCTTTCCGGTAAATTCCACGGTAAATCTCCTCACTCATGCCCGATGGGCTTTCTTGTTCACCGTCAAACTATCCCTCCACCTGCCCCCGGGCTTGTCCTTGCAAGCACAAGTCTTGTCCCAAGCAAGACGGACGCTGGATAAGGTCGATTTGTCCCTGCGTGCCTGACTTGTTATCAGCTTGCTCCCCTTGCAATTACAAACGTCGATCATTGTGGATACTGGCCATCACGTCGATGAAGGAGTCGCTATGAGTACCGATATTGTTATCGCCGGAGTAGGCATGGTGCCCTTCCGCAAACCGGGTCAATCGCAGAGCTACGATGTCATGGGCGAACAAGCCACACGGGCAGCGCTCAAGGATGCCGGCATCGACTATGCATTGATCGAGCAAGCCTTTTGCGGCTATGTCTACGCGGATAGCTGCGCAGGACAGACCGCTCTCTATCGGGTGGCTATCAGCGGCATCCCGATTTTCAACGTCAACAACAACTGCGCCAGTGGCTCTTCGGCGTTTGCCCTGGCGGTCCAGGCCGTCCGTGGACAGCAGGTCGAATGCGCACTGGCGCTTGGCTTCGAACAGATGCCCGCAGGCGCGATCGAGATGGTCTTCCCTGACAAGGTCAGCCCACTGGCGCGACACTCGGAGGTTATCGCCAACCTCATGAACCTGAGTGACGAGGAGCGCGGCACGCCGCCGGCGGTCTGCATGTTCGGCGCCCAGGTCGACGCCATGCTGGAGACGGGCGTGACCGAACAGACCCTGGCCGAGGTGTGCGTCAGATCCCGCGAGCACGCTGCCAATAATGAAAACGCCATTTTTCGCACGCCGTTGACAGTCAAAGAGATCCTGGCGACGAAACCGATCTTTCGCGGGCTGCGCAAAAACTTCGCCTGCCCACCAAGCTGTGGCGCCGCCGCGGTGATTGTCTGCACGCCTGAGTTTGCCCGCGCCCATGGCATCCGCGCTGACGTACGTCTCGTCGGTCAGGGCTGGTGCAGTGACCAGCGTAGTTATTTCGAAGGCAGCGTCATGGATGCCATGTTCCAGGCACTGAGCCGTGATGCGGCCAACAAGGCCTATGACGACGCCGGCATCGGTCCGTCGGATGTCGACGTCATCGAGTTGCACGACTGTTTTGCCAGCAATGAGTTGGCCACTTACGTCGCGTTGGGTCTGTGCAAGCAGGAAGAGTTGAATGATTTTGTAGCGTCCAGGCGCGGTACCTATGGCGGCCAATGGGTGATCAATCCTTCAGGCGGTCTGCTGGCGAAGGGACACCCGTTGGGTGCGACGGGGCTGGCCCAACTGACAGAACTGACCTGGCAGCTGCGCGGTCAGGCTGGCGCACGACAAGTCCCCGGGGCCAGAGTCGCGTTGCAGCACAACGGCGGACTGGGCAGCGCGGGATTCGTGCACATTCTCAAAAAATATTGAAGCCCGGGTTGATACCGGTCGGATCCTGGTAATAAGGAGAACTCATTTTGATAGCACTGCTGAAACTCCTGTGCATCGGCGTCTATGTTCTCGGCGTCGCAAGTGCCGTGGGCTTGCTACCCGCTGGGTGGTCATTCTGGCAAACGATTGCAGCAGTACTGCTGCTTGCGCATCTGCTTGAGATCATCGTCATGTTCAAGTACGTCAAGCGCTACCGGGGCTCGCTGGGTGCAAGTCTGGTCCTGACGCTGCTCTTTGGTTTTCTGCACTGGAAACCTTTGATGGTGAAACAGCGTCCGTGAAAATCAGGCGTGTCCATCTTCCGATGAGATTGCGCTGCGTCAATGTCATCGGTATGCGTTCGAAGAGGTACGGATTGTGAATTGCACGATTTCCACGCTGGACGGCAAGCGCCGCAAGCTAGACGGAGGGGTAATGTTCGGCAGCACCCCGCGCGAGTCCTGGGCCAGTTGGGTCAAGCCCGACCATGACAACCGGGTCGAACTGGCTTCTCGCGGGTTATTGGTGCAACAGAACGGGCGCAATATCCTCGTGCTGGCCGGTGTCGATGGTCTGTTGGCTCCGGCGCCACGAACCTGTCGCTGCCAGCCGGGCAGTCCTGGCCTGCTGGATTGCCTGAACCGGCATGGCTTGAATGAACACGACATCCATGTGGTGTTGCTGACTCATCTGCATGCGCAATTACCGGCCGACCTGAGTGCGATGATCAAGGACGGCGAGACACCTCGCTTGCTGTTTCCCGCGGCGCGCTACATCACCAGCAAACGTCACTGGACACGGGCACGGCAGCCCCATCCGCGCGATCGGGCGCTGTTTGTGGCGCAGATAGTGCGGCAATTGGAAAGCAGCGGTCGGCTGGATCTGATCGAAGGCCCCGACTGTGATCAGCTCGGTTCCGGTTGGCGCTTGCATGTCAGCGATGGCTACACCCCCGGGCAACTATTGCCGGAGATCGACTTGCCCGGCGGCCCGGTGATATTTGCCGGTGACCTGGTGCCGGGGCGGCAATGGTTGCAACTGGATGTGACCAGCGCCTACGACCGCAACCCCGAATCCTTGATCGACGAGAAAGAACGATTACTGGACTACCTGGTGGCCAGCGGTGGCCGACTGATTCTGCCGCGTGACCCCGAGGTCGCGATGGTCAGCGTCATGCGTGACCGGCAATCGCGTTACGTGCCATTCGACCCGTATCAGGTGCTCAATGGCTTCGACACTTGATCGCGATTACGCCCTGCCCTGTCAGCGCTCCAACCCGAGGCTCTGGCGATATTGGCTCGGTGCCATGCCAGTCCAGCGCTTGAAGGCACGGGTGAAATTGCTGACTTCGGAAAAGCCCAGGGAAAAGGCAGCCTCCGTCACCGACACCGAGCTGCGCGACATGAAGGCGAGTGCATTGGTGCGTCGTGTATGGTCGAGGATTTCCTGAAAACTGGTATCCCTGGCAGCGAGCTTCAATTGCAAACCACGGGTACTGATGTGCAGCCGCTCAGCCACTCGATCCTTGTTCAGCGAACGCGAGGACAATTCGCTGCTGACAATGGCCCGGACACGATTGACGATATCGCCCCGTTCAATGCGTTGAAGGTACTCCATCACCGTGCGGTCATGGCTCAAGGCAAGTTCCTCGTTGGCACCTGGCAGTCTCTTGTCCACCAGGTCGAGATTCATTGTCATCACGATCTCGGGGCGGCCGAATTCGACCTCGCATTGGAAGTACTCGGAAAAGACCTGTGCCATGCCTTCAGAGTCAGGTCGGATCAACTCGAGTTTGCTCAAACGAAATCGATTGCCGGAAATGGTCCGCAAAAGCGTAAAGATCAAGGCGATGTAGGCGTCGTGTGTTTCATGGCACACCTGCGCCCCCGGTACGCTTGAAGTGATGAGCAGGAACGTGTTGTTTCGCTCCTCTACGCGGATGTTGGCATTCTGCGAAATGACACGGTAAAGCGAACTCAGCCGTTGCGCGAAGTCCCGTATTGAAATGCTGGCCAGCAGGGCAAAGCCCATCGCATGGAGGTTGGCGGGACGCAAGGTTTCGCCGGCCCGCAGGCCGAAACACGGATCGCCTGTGGCCTGCACGGCCGCGGCATAGAGCTTTGCGATCGTTTGATTATCGATGCGCAACATCGGATCGGTGGTCGCTGGCAACATCACCCCGCAGGATAGAAAGACCTGATCCGCGCAAGCACCATGATTTTCGAGCGCTTCAGCAATCGCAATGGCATAGGCACCAATGATCGATGAACCACGGTTTTGAGTGTCCGGCGCAACGCCGTCTTTCAGCGTCCGATGCGCTTCACCCACATCGCAGTACTCATTGCTTATCGTCAATGTAAAAACCTCTGATTGTCCAACTCGGCAACGAGCGGTATTGCCTCGACTGACAGACCCCATTTTAGGCACCGGCGCAGGCGCCAATTTTGTTAATGCATGCCAAACATTTGTGATTGAATGCCATTTATGGCAGCCACCAGATCAAGGAGCAGTGGTATGACCCCGTACATGCGCGGTTGGGTGCTGCAGGGCTTCGCGAACCTGATAGAGGAACTGGGTGGCGATGCGGCGGGTTACGAGAAACGCTTTCAACTGCCGCTACAAGGGCTTGATCAAAGTGAAGTACCGATTCCTGGCTCAGCGCTGATCCGCTTGATGGAAGCTTGCGCCGACGACCTGCAATGCCCGGATTTCGGCATTCGCCTCGGTACGATGCAGGGTCGCGCTCCGCTCGGTCCGGTGATGCTGGCATTGACCCAATGCGCCACTGTAGGCGAGGCGATCGGGGCGGCTGCGCGGTTCATCAGCTTGCTGAACCCGGCCGTGGAACTGCAATGCCAGAGCATCGCCGCAGGGCTGCGTCTGACCTATCAGATCAAAGTGCCCAGAGTTGGCATCGCGCGCCAGTTTGAACAATGGTGCCTCATGGCGGGCGTCAATGTTTTTCAAATACTGGCCGGTGCCAATGCCCGGCCGCGGGGAATTTTCTTCACCCATGCCCCCTTGCAACCGAAGGATTTCTATTCCCGTACTTTTGGTTGTCCGTCGAAATTCTCACAAGCTACTTTCGGGCTCGAATTTTTTGCAAGTGATACTGCGCGCCCGATGGACGGCAACGATCCAGAGATGAAGGCCCTCGTCACCGACTATCTGGAGCGAATTGCAGACGCGTCCGGGCTCGACCTCGAACACCAGATGGATGCGCTGATTCGTAAACTTCTGCCGACCGGCCGTTGCACGCTCGACACCATCGCCAGCCATTACTTCGTCAGCGTTCGCACCCTGCAGCGGCGCCTGGATGATCAAGGGCTGGCATTCGAGAAGCAGGTGGACGATATCCGTCGTGAACGTGCGGCCTTGTATCTCAGTGATCCGACATTGCGAATTTCCCAAGTGGCGCTATTGCTCGGTTATGCCGAACAAAGCTCGCTATCACACGCGTTCAAGCGCTGGTATGGAATGTCGCCGAGTGCCTGGCGCCGCATCCAACCGGCCTTGCCTCAGGCTGTGTGACATCCAATCACAAATGTTTGTCGTGCATTAACAAACCATTGATGCGGAGCAGTTCTCAGAATAAGCCAGCCAAAATCGGTTGGATGACTTCGTCCGCATCAATGGAGAACAAGAAGAATGACATTGCCCCCAACGAGCCTTGCAGGAAGAGCTGGACGCAGACTTGAATCGTCCCTCTTCATCGTGCTCGGTTTACTCGTGGCTTCTACGGCAGTTGCCCAGACCTACAAGACCGAAATCCCGCCTTCGATCGTGACCCCCGACACCCTCGAGACACGGCTCGGTACCCTGCGCTTCACCGACGGTTTTCCAGACGATGCGACGGTGCAGAAGGTCTACGACAACCTCGACTTCCAGCGCGGCGTGCAGGCGTTCATCTCGACGATTCCCGCTGCATCGCAGGTGGCAATGCGTAGAGGGATCAGGTCGCTCGGTCCAGACAACGGAACCCTGTTCATCACCGAGACCCTGATGGACTCCAGATCGCTATTCCTGACGGGCAACAGCGAAAGTGTCTATGTGTCGGGATGGATCGATCTGAAGAACGGGCCGGTCGTGATCGAAAGCCCACCCAATACCCTCGGCTTCGTCGATGACTTCTGGTACCGCTACGTCACTGACCTCGGTAATGCCGGTCCCGACAAGGGCCAGGGCGGCAAGTACCTGTTACTCCCTCCAGACTACGAGGGGGAAGTGCCGCAGGGTTACCACGTATTCAAATCTCGCACCTTCAACAACTGGTTCGCCAGCCGTGGTTTTGTGGTGAACGGTGACCCGAAACCTGCGGTCGAGAGCTTCAAGAAGCAGTTGCGCATCTATCCGCTGGCGCAGGCCGCCAATCCACCGGCGACCACCTTCGTCAACATCTCCGGCAAAACGATCAACACCATCCATTCGATGGACTTCTCGTTCTTCGAAGAGGTCAACGAGGTGGTGCAGGAGGAGCCGAACTCGGCGCTCGATCCTGAGACGCTCGGACTGCTCGCCGCCATCGGCATCGAAAAAGGCAAGCCATTCGCGCCTGACGCGCGGATGAAGAAAATTCTCACCGAAGCGGCGTCGGTCGGCGGCGCTACTGCGCGCGCAATCGCCACCAGGCCCCGTTCGCAGGATGCCTATCACTACCCGAACAGTGCCTGGCGCAAGCTGTTCGCCGGCGGTGACTATCAATTCCTGCAAGACGACGTCCGCCAGCTCGACGCCCGCTTGTTCTACTTCTTCTATGCCACCGTCAATACCCCCGCGCTGGTCAGGAAGATGATCGGTGTCGGCTCGCAATACGCGGCGGCATTTGTCGACGCAAAAGGCCAGCCACTCGACGGGGCCAAGAACTACCGGCTGCACCTGCCGCCGAACATCCCGGCGAAAAACTTCTGGTCAGTCGTGCTCTACGACAATCAGACACGCTCGATGCTGCAGACCGACCAGCAGTTCCCGAGCATCGGCAGTCAGCGCAAAGGCATCGTGATCAACCCCGATACCTCGGTAGACCTGTACTTCGGTCCCAAGCCGCCACCCGGCAAGGAAAGCAACTGGGTGCAAACCCTTCCCGGCAAAGGCTGGAACACCCTCTTCCGCCTCTACGGCCCGCTCGATGCCTGGTTCGACAAGACCTGGCAACCGGGTGAAATCGAAGAGATCAAGTGACCCTTTTGGCGCGGACAAATGTAAGGAATAAATTGATGAACATCAGACTTGCGATGCTGATGCTGCTCGGTGCCTCCACGGTGTCGTCGGCATTCGCCCAGAACTACAAAACGGACATCCCGCCTTCGATCGTGACACCCAATAACCTCGAGACGCGGCTCGGCCCCCTGAGGTTCACCGACGGTTTCCCGGACGAGGCGACGGTGCAGAAGGTCTACGACAACCTCGACTTCCAGCGCGGCGTGCAGGCATTCCTCACGGCCATGCCGGCGGCTTCGTTGTCGGCGATACGCAAGGGCATCACCGAGTTCGGACCGGCCAACCAGACCGTTGCGCTGTTTGAGAACCTGATGGATGCCAAGTCGCTGTTCCTGACGGGCAACAGCGAAAGCATCTACGGCTGGGCCTGGATCGACCTCAAGGACGGACCGATCGTCATCGAAAGCCCACCCAACACCCTCAGCATCATTGACGACTTCTGGTTCCGTTACGTCGGCGACCTCGGCAACGCCGGACCCGACAAGGGCAAGGGTGGCAAGTACTTGCTGCTGCCGCCGGGGTACGACGGCCCCGTGCCGGAAGGCTACTTCGTGTTCAGGTCACCGACCTTCGGCAATGTGTTCATCACCCGGGCGTTTCAGGTCAATGGCGACCCGAAACCTGGCGTCGAGAACATCCAGCAGCACCTGCGTATCTATCCGCTGGCGCAGGCCGCTAAGCCGCCGGCGACGACCTTCGTCAATGTCTCGGGCAAGGCGTTCAATACCATCCACGCCATGGACATCAACTTCTTCGACGAGGTCAACGAAGTGGTGCAGGAAGAGCCAAACGCGGCGATGGACCCGGAAACGCTCGGCCTGTTGGCCGCCATCGGTATCGAGAAGGGCAAACCGTTCGTGCCTGACACCCGAATGAAGAAGATTCTCACCGAGGCTGCAGCCGTCGGCAGCGCCACGGCACGCACTCTCACGTTCCGCGCGCGCATCAAGGATTCGTATTTCTATCCGAACAGCGCCTGGGGTACGCCCTTCATCGGTGGCAGCCATCGCTACGAGCGTGACGGCGTTCGCTTGCTCGACGCACGCACGTACTTCTACTTCTACGCCACCGGCAACACACCGGCGATGATCGCCAAAATGGTGGGCGTCGGGTCGCAATACGCGACCGCATTCGTAGACGCCAATCAGCAGCCTCTTGATGGAGCCAAGACCTACCGGCTGCACCTGCCGGCCAATATTCCGGCGAAGAACTTCTGGTCGATCGTGCTCTACGACAATCAGACGCGCTCGATGCTGCAGACCGATCAGCAGTTCCCGAGTATCGGCAGCCAGCGCAAAGGCATCGTGATCAACCCCGATACCTCGGTGGACCTGTACTTCGGCCCTAAGGCGCCGCCCGGCAAGGAAAGCAACTGGGTTCAAACCACGCCGGGCAAAGGCTGGAACACGGTGCTTCGTCTCTACGGGCCACTTGAGCCGTGGTTCAACAAGACCTGGCGGCCAGGCGAGATCGAGGAAGTGAAACCATGACTCCAGCGCTACTCAAACGACTGGGTTGAGGGAAACGCAACATGCCAAACAATTACACCAATGGTCTGTTCAAATCCGCCGCTTGCTTCAACGTACTCGCAGGTCTTCCATTGCTGGTGGCTATGCGTCCGGTCGCCGATCTAATGGGACTGGAAATCACGCCGACGTCTGCCCTGTTTATTCAGATCACCATGGCCCTGGTGGTCATGTTCGGTTGGGTGTACTGGATGATCAGCGTCGATCCAGTGCGCTATCGCCCGTACATCCTGCTCGGGGTGCTCCTGAAACCCCTGTTTGTGATCCTCATTTTTGGCCATTGGTTGGCAGGCAGTATCCCCTGGCCGTTACCGGCCTTGGCATCGGTGGACATTCTCTACGCAGCGTTATTTTGGCGCTACTTGAGCAACACCCGATTTGCGGTGGCTAATCGCATCTAGCAGATCCCCCTCCCGAGTTAATCAGATCATCAGCGGTGGCCTGCTTCACCGACTTATCGAGCCCCCTTAAATAAGGGTCACAGGGACAAGTGCTGTGCCCGATTCGATAAGTCGGCGTTTTCGTTACGGATTACTCTCGGTCAATCGGTTGGAACAATAACAAGAGGAATTATCGATGTTCGATCTGGAGAAAATTGTCGAGCCTGTGCTGGGCCTTTGCGGTCTGGAAAGTGACTTGACGGAAGAAGAACGGGCCATTCAGGAAGTGGCGCACAGCTTCGCCAAGAACGTCATGCGCCCGATCGGCGCTGAGCTGGACAAAATGACTGCCGAGGAAGTGGTTGCGCCGGGCTCTCCCCTGTTCGACTACATGCGTCAGGTGCACGAATCCGGACTGCTCGATCTCGGCGCGCTGGCGGCGATGGACAGCCAGCAGAAGTCGCGCATCATGCCGATCATCTTTGAAGAGCTCGGCTGGGGCGATTCGGGGCTGGCTATCGCCACGTTGGCCTCCTCTTTCCCGGCATATGCAGCGCACAACAGCGGCAACCCGGAAATCATCGAGCGATTCGGCGCACTCCCTGGCTGCTGGCTCGCGACCCAGCCCGACCGCGGCAGCGATATCGTCGACATCGATGCCGACCTGGTCCAGCGTGGCAACAAACAATCGCGCGGCAATCTTTATGCACGAGTCGTCGGCGATGAAGTGATCATTCAAGGCCAGTCCTCTGCTTGGGTGTCGTATGCGCCACTGGCCCAGACTGCGCTGGCCTACATCCCTTGCGACTACGGCAATGGCCTGGAGCATGAAAATGGCGCTGGGCTGAATCACATCGCCATCCTCATCCCGCTCGACCTGCCGGGTGTCTCGAAGGGCAAACCGCTGGAAAAACTTGGCCAGCGCGCCCTGCCCCAGGGTGAGATCTATTTCAATGAAGTCCGAGTGCCGAGGAAATATGCGCTCGCCGAGGGTGAAGCGGCCATCACCAGCTTCTTCGGCGCCTTGACGTTCGGCAACATGGAAATGGCGGCGACCTTCACTGGCGTGGCCCGCGCAGCCTTCGAGCATGCGCTGGCGTATGTTCACGAGCGCAAGCAAGGCGGCACACCGATCATCAACCATCAGAGCGTGCAGCTGCGGACCTTCGATTTGTGGCAGAAAGTCGAGCTCTCACGTGCGATTGCCCATCGCGTGTTCGCCTACAACTACAGCGAAAAAGGCCCTCACCTGCTGGCGTCGATTACCAGCAAGACCTACGTCACCGAGACCGCCTTCCAGGTCGCCAGTGAAGCGCTGCAATTGTTCGGTGGTAATGGCCTGACCAAGGAGTATCCAATCGAGAAACTTATGCGCGACGCACGGGCATCGATGATCGAGGATGGCGAAACCAACGTGCTCAAGCTCAAGGGGATGCGCTGGCTGAGCCGCGCCTACCAACGCGCCAACTGATTCCCTAACGCCCCAATCAACCACATTCCCGGGCTGCCAGATGCGGCCCGAGGATAACGCTGTGTCGGAAAAACCAGTCGTTGTGGAAACCTGTTTAATGGAGTGCATTTGCCATGCGGATCATCGATCACTTCGATAACGCCGTTCGTTTTTACCCGCACAATCTGGCCTTCGTCGACGTTGGCAACGATGCCAGCGCAGTGACCTATGCCCAGGCGGCTCCAGTGACGCAAGCCATTGCCGGCGCGATCGCCCATAACGGGTTCAGTGCCGGTGGCCATGTCGGCGTTTTGGCTCCCAATAGCACTGTCGCCTTCCTGGCGCTGCTGGGCGTGTTCCGCGCACGTTGCGTCTGGCTGCCGGTCAATCCGCGCAACACGGTGGCGGCCAATGTGGATTTGTTCAATGACTTCGAGGGCGAGCTGCTGCTGTTCCATAGCACCTACGCCAATGAGGCAGCGCAACTGAAGGAGCGTTGCCCCGGCCTTCGGCAGCTCGTTTGCATCGACGGCGATTGCGGCGTGGGGACTTCCCTCGCGACCTGGTCGCAAGGTGCACCGGCGAGCTACATCCCGGCCGTGGGAACGGGCAGCCTGGACGATACCTTTGCCTTGTACCCCACGGGTGGTACGACCGGAAAGTCAAAGGGAGTGATGATTACCCATCGCAACATCCATACCTTCTTCAGCAACTTCTACGCGCACTTCGATTATCACGACAGCACGTGCCATCTGGTGGTGGCGCCCATGACCCACACCGCCGGCCTCACCGGGTGTCTGCACTTCGCGCGTGGCGGGACCAACGCGATCATGGCCGCCGCCGTCCCTGAAGCGGTTGCCGACGCGATTGAACAATACAAGGTCACCCATCTATTCCTGCCGCCGACCGTGCTGTACATGCTGCTGGCGTTGCCTGATATCCGCCAGCGGGACTATAGCTCGCTGAAGCATTTCCTGGTCGGCGCTGCGCCGACGTCACTGGAGAAACTGAAGGAAGCCGTGCAGGTGTTCGGCCCGGTCATGTCCGAGGCATTTGGTCAGTCCGAAGCACCGGCGGCGATTACCGCCAAAGCGCCCTGGGACTACATCGGCGCGGACGGCACGATCAATGAAGCACGCCTGCAATCCATTGGCCGGCCCTGCGTACTCAATACCGTCGCCATCCTGAATGACGAAGGTGAGGAAGTCGCGCGCGGTGACGCAGGTGAAATTTGCATCCGCGGCGATCTGGTAACACCGGGCTATTACAAGAATCCCCAGGCAACTGCCGAAGTCCGTCAACAAGGCTGGCACCACACCGGTGACGTCGGGGTCATGGCCGAGGACGGCTATATCACCATTGTCGACCGCAAGAAGGACATGATCATCACCGGTGGATTCAACGTTTATCCGAACGAAATCGAACAGGTACTGACAACCCACGAAGCCGTTCAGGACTGCTCCGTGATCGGAATTCCTGATGACAAATGGGGTGAAGCGGTGAAGGCGATTGTCCAGCTCAAGCCTGGCAAGAGTTGCACGGATGACGACCTGATTGCGCTGGTCAAGGAACGGTTGGGGAGCGTCAAGACCCCGAAGAGCGTCGATTTCATCGAGCAATTGCCACGCAGCCCGGCGGGCAAAGTGCTGAAAACCGAACTGCGTAAAGCGTATTGGCAGGGTAAGACCAGGGCTGTGCACTGAGCATTCCCCCGCCTACGACCGCTTATTTCTGCAACGACAACGGCATTGCGAGCAATCATGAAACTTGAACAGAAATACCCGGCAAAACGCGCCTTCGTGACGGGTGCCGCCAGCGGTTTTGGCCTGGCCATCTGCATGCATCTGGCAAGCAGAGGCTGGAAACTGCTGATCGCCGACATCAACGCGAAAAGACTGGAGCAGGCCGAGGCGCAGTTGCGCCAACGCGGCGCCGAGACCTTCAGCATGGTGTTGGACGTCACCCGGCAAGAGGCCTTGCATG
The DNA here is from genome assembly GCF_059716055.1 of Pseudomonas sp. LBUM1658. Classification (NCBI taxonomy): domain Bacteria; kingdom Pseudomonadati; phylum Pseudomonadota; class Gammaproteobacteria; order Pseudomonadales; family Pseudomonadaceae; genus Pseudomonas; species Pseudomonas sp. LBUM1658. Next base: position 2,018,181 of record NZ_CP166798.1, on the reverse strand, counting down.
ACGCAGCCAACACCGTCAAACAACTGTGGGGCGGCGTCGACCTGGTGTTCAACAACGCGGGCATTGCGTCGGCAGGCATGATCGATGACCTTCCCCTGGAAGAGTGGGAAAAAGTCATCAACGTCGACCTGTGGAGCGTGATTTATGGCTGCCGCGCCTTCGTGCCTTTGCTCAAGAATCAGGGCGGCGGCTGCATCATCAACACGGCATCCAGCGCCGGGACCTTGTCCGGGCCTGAAATGTCGCCCTACAACGTGGCCAAGGCTGGCGTCGTGTCCCTGTCGGAGACCCTCAAGTCCGAACTCAGCGGCTTTGATATCGGCGTCACCGTGGTGTGCCCGACCGTGTTCGCGACATCGCTGGGCGACTCGCTCACCAGCGAGCGGTCTATGGAAAAGCGCCTGCTGGCCCAACTGAAAAAGTCCCGATTCACCTCCGAACACATTGTCGACGATGTGTTTCGCGCGCTGGAAAAGGGCCGCCTCTACGTCATGACCCAGCCTGACGCCAAATGGGCCTGGCGACTCAAACGCTGGATGCCGGAAACCTATTTCCGCCTGATTGCCTATCTGTACCGCAACCGGAAGTGGTTGTACGCCGAGCAGCCGACCGATTGATTTGAACCTGGGCAGTCAGTGCGCAACCGTGGAGAGCAAACAATGCAACGTATCCGGCTACTGTCGTTCCTGATCGCATTCATGGGCTGCGCAAATGCCCAGGACAAACCCAATGTCGTCATCATGCTGGCCGACAACGTCGGTTATGGGGACCTTGGCGCCTATGGTGCGGGCGAGGTTCGGGGCATGCCCACCCCTAGCATCGACCAGTTGGCCAGCGAAGGCGTGCGCTTTACGCAATTTCTGGTAGAGCCAGGTTGCACGCCCTCGCGCGCGGCGCTGCAAACTGGACGCTATTCGCCACGTGCAGGCCTTGGCAGCATCATCGTCGCGGGTACGCCGAATACGCTCCAGGCCAATGAAGTGACACTGGGCGAGCTGTTCAAGAGCCAGGGCTACGCGACGAGCTACATTGGCAAATGGCATCTGGGGGCAAGCGAGCAAAGCTGGCCGACACGCCAGGGCTTTGACCAGTACCGGGTTGGCGTTATCGAAACCAGCGATAGCACCCTGTATCGCGACAGTATGCAGCGCACCGGACTACCCGAGGCGCAGATCTCGGCGTCCGAGGCTGCCATCTGGGAGTCCGAGGCAAACGGCGATCTCAAAAAAATCCGCCCTTATACGCTGGACTACCGCCGACAGGTGGAGGGCGATATTGCCAATTCGGCGGTGGAATATATCCAGCGCCAGGCCAAGGCTCCTGAGCCGTTCTTGCTCTTCGTCGGCTGGACGAATACCCATTACCCCTCCCTGGTCGCTCCCGAGTTTGACGGCAAGTCGCGGATTGGTCCTTATGGTGACGCGATCATGGAGCTCGATCATCGCACCGGCCAAGTGTTGGACGCCATCAAGACCGCCGGCATCGAAGACAACACCATCGTGATCTGGCTGTCCGACAATGGCGCTGCACCGACTGAGGGACCGCCCGAGTTCCGCGGAGGCTCGAACGGCCCGTTCCGTGGCGAGCTCGGCGATGCGCTGGAAGGGTCATTGCGTGTGCCGGCCATGATCAAGTGGCCAGGCAGGATCGCGCCACGGGCGAGCAACGCGATGCTGTCCATCCACGATGTCTTTCCGACGCTTGCGAAGATCATTGGCGCACCGATTCCCGCAGATCGGCCGATCGACGGCGTCGACCAGAGCGATCTCCTCATCGGTAAGCAGGCCGCTTCAAAGCGTGAAAGTCTGATCACCTTCATCGGTGACGAAATCGTTGCCGTGCGTTGGCGGCAGTTCCGCATCTATCCGAAGCAGTTCATCAGTTCGGCCGGCAATCCCTCCATGGCTGGCGTTGGCGGCTACCGCGCCGAACTGACCGGTTATCCATCGATCTTTAATATCGAGCAGGACCCCCGTGAGGAGGTCAATACCGTCGCGGTGAACGCTTGGGTCCTTGCTCCGTATATGAAGTTGATCGGCGAATACCTGAAGTCACTCGAACACTATCCCAATCCAAAAGCCGTCAATCTGACGAAATTTGGCGGGTGATGTCCTTGCACAAATTGTCCTCTTCCAGGCGATAGTCGCGGAACTGCTCGCGCAACTTCATTTTTTGCAGTTTGCCCGTTGCCGTATGCGGCAGTGCCTCGACGTAAGCGACGTCGTCCGGCAGCCACCACTTCGCGACCCGGGTTTCAAGGTATTCCAGCAGTTCTTCCTTGCTGGCTGCCTTGCCGGGTTTGATCACCACGACCAGCAACGGTCGCTCCTGCCACTTGGCATGGGGAATACCGATAACGGCTGCCTCGGCCACCGCTGGATGACCGACGGCGGCATTCTCCAGGTCGATCGAGGAAATCCACTCGCCACCAGACTTGATGACATCCTTGGCACGATCAGTGATTTGCATGTAGCCATCGCAATCGATGGTGGCGATATCACCGGTGTCGAACCAGCCGGCATCATCGAGAATGCTCCCGCCCTCGCCCCGGAAATATTGCTTGGCAATCCAGGGGCCCTTGACCAGCAGATGACCGGAGGCCTTGCCGTCACGGGGCAACTCGGTGCCCTCCTCGTCGACGATCTTCATGGACACCCCGAACAGCGCCCGCCCCTGTTTGGCCTGCAGATCGAGCCGTTCAGCCGCCGAAGCATCGCGGTGTTTGGGCAGAGGGTTGCAGACTGTGCCCAGCGGTGACATCTCGGTCATGCCCCAGGCATGCAGCACCCGGGCATCGAAACGGGTTTCGAATGTCTCGACCAGTGTCCTCGGTGCTGCCGCCCCGCCAATCACTACCCGGTTCAAACGCAGGTCCGCCGCCGGGTCCAGGCCACAGGACTCGACGTGTTGTTGCAACATCATCCAAACCGTCGGAACGCCCAGGGCCAGGGTCACCTCCTCGGTACGCATCAGCTCGTAAAGGCTTTCGCCGTCCAGCGCCGGCCCCGGTAGCACCAGCCTTGCGCCGCACATGGCCGCCGCGTAGGGCATGCCCCAAGCATTGACGTGGAACATCGGCACCACCAGCAGCGCCGAATCCGCCGACGACAGGCCAAAGCCCTCCGATGTGCACAGCGCCATGGAATGCAAAATCGAGGAACGGTGCGAAAACAGCACACCTTTCGGATTGCCAGTGGTGCCCGAGGTGTAGCACATCGAGGAAGCCGTCCTTTCATCGAGTACAGGCCAGTCGTACTCACTGCTCTGGCCGTCTATCAGGTCCTCGTAACACAGCAGATTGGGCACCTCGATGTCCGGCATCCGGCTGCGATCCGTCAGGGCGATGAAAGCTTTGACGGTCTTCATCCGGGGCGCGAGCTGCTCTACAAGCGAGGCGAACGACAGATCGAAAAACAGGTATTGGTCTTCAGCATGGTTGGCAATGAATTCGATCTGCTCAGGGAACAGCCGCGGGTTGATGGTATGCAAGACTGCCCCCATTCCCGACACAGCGAAATACAGCTCCATATGCCGGTAACCGTTCCAGGCCAGGGTGCCGATCCGCTCACCGGGCTGCACCTGCAGGGTGGTCAGGGCATTGGCCAGTTGTTTGGCACGCCTGCCTATATCGGCATAGGTGCAGTGGTGCAAGGGCCCTTCGACCGTGCGCGAGGCAATTTCGCTCCTCGGATGCGCCATGAGCGCGTGTTCGAGGACCGACGAAATGAGTAGCGGTTGATCTTGCATCAATCCCAGCATGGCGTTGTGCTCCATCCAGATTCTTGTTTGAGTGTGCCGGTCTGCACCGGCGCGGATTAATGGGTATCCGTCAGATCCTGCGTCAACACACCTTGTGGGCCGAACAGCGCAAGTTGTCCATCGCCCAGCGGCGCGAGTGCGGCGAGGTTCTGCCGATCGGCGCGGACCTGCGCCTTGAAGCGTTGCAAACCCTGATCGGCGACGGCCACCAGCCCGCCATTGCCCACCAGCGCTACGCGACCGTCGTTGAGCTGGACGACCGCAGTGATGGCTTCCTGGCTGCCGCTGTCCCTGGTTTGCCAGGTATCGCCCAGGTCGTCGCTGACCAGCACCCGTCCGCTCATGCCCACCAACAGAACGCGGCCGTCGCGCAGGCTCGCGCCTCCCCACAACGAGCCGTTGACGCCGGTGTCCAGGGTTTCCCAAGTCGTGCCATTGTCGGGAGACCGGTAGGCGTTACCACCCTCCCCGGCGATGAATAGGTGACCATTGCGTCCGGCAAAGATCTGGTTGAGGTGGTAATCGTCGCCATCGTTGCTCACGCTCAAGCGCTGCCAGCTGCGACCACCGTCGCGGGTTTCGCTGGCGAAGCCGTAGGCGCCGACGACAATGCCGTGTTGGGTGTTTTCGAACCACACCGACAGCAGCACTGGCTTGCCTTCCAGCGGCGGTTGTAACGTCCAGGTTTCACCGCCGTCCTTGGTGCGAAGCAACACCCCGCCATGCCCCACGGCCCAGCCGTTTTGCCCATCGGCGAAACTCAGCGCCGTCAGCAGCCCATCCACCGGCACGACTTTGGCCTGGTGCCACTGCTGGCCATCGACAGAGTGCACCACCACGCCGTGATCACCCACGGCAACAAGGCCGGCGCCCACCTGGGTGACCGCCACCAGTGGCGCCTGTTGTGCCTGGGCCAGGCGCATGGCCGATAGCTCGGCGCCGTGGCTATGGAGCACCTGCCCTGCCAGGCCGAACAACGCAGCGATGGCTAACAGGCGTGGCAGCGAAATCGTTTTGTTCGACATTTCACGTCCCTCGATCAATGCGCAATCAGAGGCGCACGGACAGGCCCCCGCCGCGGTATCAGCACGTCCAGCATCACTGCAATGGCCGGTAGCAAGGTGATCGCCATCAGCATGTTGACCATGAACATGAAGGTCAGCAGCAACCCCATGTCGGCCTGGAATTTCAAGGCCGAGAACGACCAGGTCGCCACGCCGATGGACAAGGTGATGGCGGTAAAAATAGTTGCCACTCCGACCTCGCGCAGGGCAAGTTTGAACGCCGTGACGATGTCCTGCCCTTCGGCCAGGTGCAGTTGCAGGCGGTTGTAGATGTAGAACGCGTAATCCACGCCGATACCCACGGCCAGCACCATCACCGGCAAGGTGGCGACGGTCAGGCCAATGTCCAGCGACTTCATGAACCAATAGCCGAGGAAGGTCGCCAGGGTCAGCGGAACACAGCAGGCAACCATCGCCCGCCAGTCGCGATAGACCAGAAGCACCAGCAGCACGATGGTCAGGTAAACATAGAGCATCATCGGCAACTCGGAGGTTTCGACGATTTCGTTAGTGGCCGCCTGCACCCCGGCATTGCCACTGGCAAGACGCACGGTGATGCCGTTCATGGGGTGTTCCGTCCGATACTGCTGCACCGCTGCGACCACGGTTTTCAGGGTGGTCGCCTTGTGGTCGGCCAGGTACAGGTTGATCGGCAGCACCGTGCAATCGGCGTTGTACAGGCGCAGCACCTCGGGCACCTGGCGCACGGCTTCACCGATGCTCAGTTCATCGACCGGCAGCGCTGCCCATTTCGGATTGCCCTCGTTGACACCCGAGGCTGAGAGCTTAGTCAGTGCCGGCAACGATTGCGCCGACAACACCCCCGGCACGTTGGCCAGGAACCAGGTCAGGCGGTCGGCGTAAGCCATGACTTCATGTTGGTAGCAACCGTTTTTCGGCGTTTCCACCACCACGGTGAACAGGTCCAACCCCAGGCCGAAATGACCGACCACGCTTTCCACGTCCTGGTTATACCGTGAATCGCTGTGCAACTCGGGCGCCCCCGGTAACACGTGGCCGACATGTCGGCCCTGGCTCTGCCAGACGGCAATACCGAGCAGCACCAGGCACAAAACCGAACCGATCGCCGCATTACGTGTTTCGGCCAGGTGCCCGAGTTTGCTCATCACACCATCGCGCCAGGTTTGCAGGCGTTTGACCCGGTTGACATAGGCCTGGTCGAAATGGAAGAAGCTGGCCAGCACCGGCAGCATGATCAGGTTGGTGATGATCTTGTAGGCAACCCCGACCGAGGCGGTAATCGCCAGTTCGCGAATCATCGGAATCGGTACCAGCACCAGAGTGGCAAAGCCGACGAAAGCAGTAATCAAGGCCAAGGTGCCCGGAATCAACAAACCGCCGAAACTGCGGCGAGCGGCGGTCATCGCATCGGCGCCGTTGCACACTTCCTTGGAGATGAAGTTGACCTGCTGCACGCCATGGGACACGCCAATGGCGAACACCAGGAACGGCACCAGAATCGCCAGCGGATCAAGCCCGAAGCCGAGCAAGGTGATGGTGCCGAACTGCCAGACCACCGACACCAGCGAACAGCACAGCGGCAGAAAGGTCAGTACCCAGGAGCGGGTGTACCAGTACACCGCGGCCAGGGTCAGCAGGAAGGCCAGCGCAAAAAAGCCCATCACGCTGGTCGCGCCGGCGCCGATGTCGCCCATTTGCTTGGCGAAACCGATGATCTGCACGTCATAGGCGCTGTCGGCATACTTGGCGCGGACATCGTCTTCCAGGCGTTTGCTGAATTCCAGGTAGTCCAGGCGTTTGCCGGTCTGCGGGTCCGGGTCGGCGAGTTCGGCCACCACCATGGCCCAGCAGCACCATCAGGCTGGAAGAGAAAGCCACCAGCAGGTTGGAGGCAATCATCAGCGTGGAAAAGCACAGCAACACCACTCGCCGGTCGATCGCTCGCGTCAAGCCTGGCACCAGTAACCCGGAGAACAGCGCCACTACCGCCGTCACGGTCACCGCCTGCCCTGCCAAGGCTTCCGACACCCCCAGTTCAACGGCCATCGGCGTCAGCAAGCTGGCTGGAAGGTACTCCGCCGTCAACGATCCAAACACGCCCATCGCCAGCGAAAATACCGCCATCCAGGCCGGCGTCGCAGGTTCTACATCAGCCTCGTAGCCAAAGCGCGCATCGGCTACAACGTCACACACCCCATTATTCATCATTAAACACCTCTGGAATTTATCTCAACCAGAAGTCTATGGACGCAGACCAGGATGTTCTATGATGCAAAGTCTTTAGTTTTTGACCGAAACCCCGAAATGACATCTCTAGATCAGTTCGCCTTATCCTCCGATCTCATCAACGAACTGTTGCGCGGCATGCGCCTGCGGGGCGTCGAGTACCGTCGCATCCAAGCTGGCCCCTCTTTCGGGCTGGGCTTCGCTGCCAAACCAGGACACGCCTACTTCCACTTCCTCGCCGTCGGCACCGCCGTCCTGCGTGCGGAAGACGGCACTTTGTACGAGTTGTCGGCCGGCAACGCCGTGTTCATCGCCCAGGGTGAAGCCCATCAGCTTCTCTCAAGCCTGGACGTACTCGCCCAAGACATCGGTAGCTTTGATGCGGCCCCTCTCGGCGACGCGGTCTGCGCCGTGGATGCTTCACCCGGTGCCGATGTCAGCCCCAGCACTATTATCTTCAGCGGCTGCATGGAGTTTGAACTCGGAAGCATGCAAGGTCTCGGTGGGTTGATGCCTGATCTGATGCTGATTGATGCCAGGGGGCAGCGTTACCCTGGGCTTATGCCGATTCTCGCCTCCATGGAGCGCGAAGTTCGCTCCGCACGCGTTGGCTTCGCAGGCATCCTCGCTCGCCTCGCCGACGTAGTGGCGGCCATGATCGTGCGCGGCTGGGTTGAATGCGCCTGCGGCAACGCTTCTGGCTTGGTGGCCGCGTTACGCGACCCCAGGCTGGCCCGCGCACTCCTGGCCTTGCACCGAGAGCCGGCGCGTGACTGGACCGTGGCGGAACTGGCGGCGCAATGTAATACCTCTCGCTCGGTCTTCGCGGAACGCTTCCAGGCCACTATCGGCATCCCCCCGCTGCGCTATGCAACGGAACTGCGGATGCGCCTCGCCAGTCAATGGCTGAGTCTCGAGCGACTGCCTATTGAAGCCGTAGCGCAGCGCCTGGGCTACACCTCGCAGGCGGCCTTCAGTCGCGCCTTCAAGCGCATCACCGGCCAGCCACCCGGCGCCAGCCGCCAAATGGCTCGTTCTATTGCCTCCTGAAGTACGAAGATGTGGAGGGTGCATAGACACTTGTATCGATTTGGTAATCCCCGATGTGAACGGCTGGTATGGGTCGTTTTAAGCCGGTCGCGACAGGCAGAAATCGGCCAAAAGCAGGCAGTCGACAAGGGTAGCTCTCGGGTAGGCTGTTTCCTCCGACTAATCATCCGCCCGGCTCGACCCAGACGCCAATGCCACCAATTCTCGACACCATTGAAAGAAGGACCGAAGGATATGACAGTCAAGCGAATGGACAACATCCTGATAGTTGTTGACGATCTCGAAGCGGTGAAGGCGTTCTTTATCGAGTTGGGCCTCGAGCTTGAGGGCCAAACGACGGTTGAAGGGTCTTCTATCGGGAGCCTCATAGGGCTTGGAGACGTCCGAGCCACCCTCGTGATGCTGCGGACTCCCGATGGGCAGGGAATTGAACTGGACAAATTTCACACGCCAAACGCAGTCAGGTTTGGGCCCGTGGACGCGCCAGTGAACACTTTGGGTCTTCGTCGCATCATGTTTTCCGTCGATGACGTCGATGCTGTCGTTGCGCGGTTGCAGGCCCATGGCGTAGAACTCATTGGCCAGATGCAGTATGAGGAATCGTACCGGCTCGCCTATATTCGTGGGCCTGAGGGCATCATCGTCGGGCTTGCCGAGCAACTCGGCTGAGGGTGGGCGGCTCGCGCGCGCACGACAATCACCGCGCAGGCACTGACGGCCTTCAGTCGGGTACGTTGAGCCAGGCCGTCCCGAATGATCTTCCCAGGGGGCACGATGAAGCGTTTCTTCTTCCTGCTCGCCGCTGCATTGATCTTCGTGGGCACGGTCGGGTCCGGGCAGACCCTTCTGCAGCCGACTGCCGCCGAATTTCTGACAAGCCAGCAAGCTTGCTCGCTGCATCGGTCAGGGACGTCGGTTCCTACCTGGAGATAAACCGCGAACGCTACTACTGCACGCCGCACAACTATTCTCAGCGATCAACGCGGCTGGCTTCACCTTTCGCGGGCCACTCACTATTAGTATCCCGTTCGATATCTTCAGGCGCAGATGCTTGATCCAAGCCGGTTTCCCATTCGGTAGGAACCGGCTCAGGGGCGGCTTCTGCCTCAAGCTGTTCTTGCGCGAGACGCCAATAAAGCTCTTCAGATCCTTGCGGACGACCATCCTTTTCCCACAACTCGTAAGCTCTTTCCCGGACTTTCAAATCTTCGATCATTGTCGTTCCTCTCTGAGTCGTTACGTGATCCCGCAAGCTCTTACACTAGCTGATCCCGATGTGCGTGCTCATAGCTCATCCTCAGCCTTGGCTATCAAAGCGTCATCGGCGAGGGGCTCAAGCAGCGCCTCGGCGATCTCACCAAGCTTGCCCCGTGGGTGGTCGCTATTGCCCAGCAGTTCGGCTGTAGCGGTCATGTCGGCCTGTCCTCTCAATATATTGACCATGGACCCTTTGCGGCGATCCATTGGGTTTAAAGAGATGCAGCGGCCCGCATTGCACGGTGTGTCGCCAGTTACTTGGCAACCGCGGATGGAGGATTCAGGTTCGCTGTATATCGATACCGCCACCGATGCCGAACCACAGCTGAATGAGGCGACAGGCAGCAATCGGCCCAGAGTGTGTAAAAACGCTTTCGCGAACCCTTGCTATGATTTCTGAGGATTTCATCGCAAGGATCGCCCATGAAGCGCTTTATTCAAGGTGAGCATCGAGGCCAAAGCACCTTACTTCCCGAGAGCCTCGACGATTACGTCACGGATACCAATCCGGTGCGCGTAGTCGACGTCTTTGTCGACGAACTTGACCTGGTCAAACTGGGTTTTGAAGGTGCCATACCAGCAGATACTGGCCGGCCGGCTTACCATCCCGCTGTCCTCCTGAAGATCTACATCTACGGCTATCTGAACCGCATTCAGTCGAGCCGGCGCCTGGAACGAGAAGCCCAACGCAACGTCGAGCTGATGTGGCTGACCGGGCGTTTGATGCCCGATTTCAAGACCATCGCCAACTTCCGAAAAGACAACAGCAAGGCCATCCGAGGCGTCTGCCGCCAGTTCGTGGTGCTGTGTCAGCAGCTGGGATTATTCGGAGAAAATCTGGTTGCCATCGACGGCAGTAAATTCAAGGCCGTCAACAACCGTGACCGCAATTTCACCAGTGCCAAGCTGAAGCGGCGAATGGAAGAAATTGAATCGAGTATCAATCGGTATCTGACTGCTCTCGACGAAGCCGATCAGCAAGAACCCTCAATCGCTCAGCCCAAGGCTACTCGTCTGCAAGAGAAAATCGACAAGCTCAAAGCCCAGATGAAAGAGTTACAGGTCATTGAAATTCAGCTCAACGAATCGCCGGATAAACAGGTCTCACTGACCGATCCAGACGCCCGCTCCATGATGACTCGCGGCACGGGAATCGTCGGTTACAACGTGCAGACAGCGGTCGATACCCAGCACCATTTGATCGTTGCGCATGAGGTCACCAACGTCGGCTCCGACCGCGATCAACTCAGCTCGATGGCCAAGCAGGCCCGCGAAGCGATGGCGTCAGAAACGCTGTCGGTAGTGGCTGACCGAGGTTACTTCAAAAGCGAAGAAATCCTGGCTTGTCACGATGCCAACATCACTGCCTATGTGCCCAAGCCAATGACCTCTGGAGCCAAAGCAGACGGGCGCTTCAATAACGATGCCTTCATCTATAACACAGCGAAAAACGAATACATTTGTCCGGCTGGAGAGGCGCTGATCTGGCGCTATACCAACGTTGAAAAAGGCCTGACGTTGCACCGTTACTGGAGTTCGAAATGCCGGGGCTGCGCAATGAAACCGCAGTGCACACCGAGCACGGAACGGCGGGTTCGACGCTGGGAGCATGAAGCCGTACTGGAGGAAATGCAGAACCGGCTGAGCAACGCGCCGGAAATGATGCGGATCCGAAAACGGACTGTTGAGCATCCCTTCGGGACGCTCAAGCAATGGATGGGCGCGACACACTTCCTGACCCGAAAACTGAACGGGGTGAGTGCAGAGATGAGCCTGAATGTGCTCGCCTACAACCTGAAACGGGTCATGAAAATTATCGGCACCACTGGCTTGATGAAAGCGTTAACGGCGTAAAAACCGGTCTTTTTTACCCCATCCAAAGGGCTTTAAGAGGCTACTGAGCCGTTTTAACTGTTCCTGAAAACGTCGTGACCTTGATCAGTTTGCGAAACGTGAGCACGGTCTCCTATCGTCGATATAGAAAACCCAATCTGACGTTTTTACACACTCTGGGCCATGAGGAGACATTTGCTGCTTGGCTTGATCAGAGAAATGAAAGTCCGCAACACGCCAATGAGCTGACCTTCGCGGAAGCACTTGCGATGTCGGCTCATCGGCCACAGCACCTCACCCGATAACACTGGTTATTTCAATCAGACGACACCGCAGCACCCCACATCCTGTGGCGAACTGGCAAAAACTGATCTTCACTGATTAAACGCGCCACATATCCATGGGGACTGCACCATGCCTAAAACAATGAAAGCCGCTGTCGTTCATGAGTTTGGCAAACCGCTGCAAATCCGGGAAGTGAAGGTACCTACCCCCGGTTCGGGCCAGGTCCTGGTCAAGATTGCCGCCTGCGGCGTATGCCATACCGACCTGCATGCCGCCGAAGGCGATTGGCCAGTCAAACCCAAGCCGCCCTTCATTCCAGGCCACGAGGGAGTGGGACAGGTCGTCGGCGTGGGGGCCGGAGTCAAGCACGTCAAGGAAGGTGACCGGGTAGGCGTCCCCTGGTTGCATTCCGCCTGCGGCCATTGTGAGCACTGCCTGGGCGGCTGGGAAACTCTCTGCCAATCCCAACAGAACACCGGCTACTCGGTGAATGGTGGCTTTGCCGAATATGCCCTGGCGGACGCCAACTTCGTCGGTCACTTGCCGGACAACATCGAATTCATCGAGATCGCCCCCATATTGTGTGCCGGCGTGACCGTCTATAAAGGCTTGAAGATGACCGACACCCGCCCCGGACAGTGGGTAGCAATCTCCGGCATCGGCGGCCTCGGCCATATGGCAGTGCAGTACGCCAAGGCCATGGGCCTGAACGTTGCCGCCGTGGATGTGGACAATCAGAAACTGGAATTCGCCCGGCACCTTGGCGCCACGCTCACCGTCAATGCCCTCGACCAGGACCCGGCAGCCTACTTGAAGAGTGAAATTGGCGGAACCCATGGCGCGCTGGTCACCGCCGTCTCGCCAAAGGCTTTCGCACAAGCTCTGGGCATGACTCGCCGCGGCGGAACCATCGTCCTCAACGGCCTACCGCCGGGCGAGTTCTCCCTGTCGATCTTCGATATGGTGCTCAACGGCACCACAGTGCGCGGCTCCATCGTCGGCACCCGGCTAGACCTGCAGGAAGCGCTGAGTTTCGCTGCCGAAGGCAAGGTCAAGGCGACGGTCCACAGCGAACCCCTGGAAAACATCAACGACATCTTCACCCGTATGCACAAAGGCCAGATCGAAGGCCGCATCGTGCTCGATCTCACAGTCTGATGCGTCGGATGCTGCTCGCCCAGACAGAACCATGCCGGCAACGTGCTTACTTTAAGCTCTTGGGGTAAGCGATCAGGTACTGGCGGCTCTGCGCGTCGGCCTGCCCAGGGAACATCATCAAGTTGCCCAGCAGCAGGGTGGTTGGGCTCGCTAGCCATTCGTCCAGTGAGCCGACATCGCAAGTGCTTCTGCGAAGGTCAGCTCATTGGCGTGTTGCGGACTTTCATTTCTCTGATCAAGCCAAGCAGCAAATGTCTCCTCATGGCCGGACAGCGACGGTCTAGCATCGACCGTCGCAGTGGGTGTTCAGACTTCCGTCTGTTCCGCCATTTCCAGGGCATCATCGACCTCGATGCCCAGGTATCTGACGGTGCTTTCAAGCTTCGTATGGCCAAGTAGGAGTTGAACTGCTCTCAGGTTCTTCGTCCTGCGATAGATCAGCGATGCTTTGGTTCTCCGTAATGTGTGAGTACCGTACATGGTTGGGTCAAGGCCAATGGCTGTTACCCATGCTTTGACTATTCGAGCGTATTGCCTGGTGGAGAGATGATCTGAGCCGTGCAACCGGGTCGGAAACAAGAAGTCCTCACTGCGGAGGTGGGCCTGATGCATCCAAGCCTCCAGAACCGTTCGGGTTTGCTCAGTGATTTCAAACTGGACTGGGTGCTGAGTTTTCTGCTGCATCACGATGGCCCGTGACGACACATGTTCCCCATGGGCTATGTCTCGTACTCGCAGCTTGGTTAAGTCACAGGCGCGCAGCTTGCTGTCGATGGCCAAGTTGAAGAGGGCCAGATCCCGTGTCTTCTCCGCGAGCTGGAGCCTGACCCGGATGGCCCAGATATCTCTGACTCGGAGCGGGGCTTTCTGCCCGACAAGCTTTCCCTTGTTCCAAGGCTGATGGCTGTATGTAGCAATAATCTTCATGGCTTGTCCTCCACGTTGAGGGAGGACAAGGGTGGATCAGTCATGCTGCGTGGTGGTCGCTAACCGACCCAAACCGGCCGGTCACGCGTCTACGAGACTAGAAGCGATTCAATCATCCAGGTCAGCCTAATATGAGCAAGCAAGCGCTTTTAGTCACTCGAGAGGTCGCAGCATGGAAGCAATTACGAATCCGAACGGCGCTTGGATTTATCTGAGCCCGTGACGTTGTTGTTTTTCGCCGCATCAAGCCTTATCTGCTCCAAATTTTTCTCGTCCATCAATGGTAGCGACGCCAAATAAGCCTCATATTGATACTCAATGTAATTTTGCAGCATGTCAGGAATTTCTTTGATTCCGCTCAGCTTCAGATAGCCAACATTGAACTCACTGGACTGCCGATTTCAACATGGATGGAACACTCATCCGCGAGATCGCACGAAGAGCCCTTACCTCTGCTGCGGCGCCATCATCCAACGGCCCGCGCGCTCTCGGTGCATTAGCACTTGGCACCCGGTGTCTCCGCCGCCATCTTGACCTAAGGACAAGCTGTTCCCTGCTGTTTTGACCAGCTACGTGCGGTACCTACAATAGCGCTCGCCAACTGTCCAATGGCCTGCTGATGGGCCAACACCACATCCTGCACTCCGGGGCCGGCGGGTTGGCGGATGATGCTACTGCACGTCAGGCTCCGAGATTTTTCGCCAGCGCCGCGCAGGCTGATGCTCCAGACCGTATCGATCAAGGCGTACTGGCCCGGCAACGAGTCGAAACGCCGGACGTCGGTTTGCAGCGAGAGCACTTCGCGGCCGGGAATCTTGGGCAGGCCCGCCAGGTCACGGGTACCCAGCTTGAGCTCCATCTGGCTGGCCAGGGCGTCATGGAACTCATCGGCCAGCGGCGCGCTCCAGCGCTCGGTTTCGAGGATCGCCAGGGCTCCGCTGCCCTGGCGGACCACCACCTGCGGCTGGTCGACCGAAACCGGGATGCGCACCGGCAGCATCTCGAACTGAAAGGCTGGCGCGGCTACATGGGTGCGCGCAGCAGTGTCCGTCGCAGTCGGCACCAGGGTGTAGTAATGGGTCGGTGCCGACGTGCAGGCGCTCAGGCCCAGGGTGGCGAAAATGGCCAGGGAGCGAATAGTCATGGGGTTCATTCCTGGTCAATGTCTCTGGAAGATGAAGACGATGATTTATATCCGTCGGGCTTGTTGTCTTTGATCCGTCCGCGAATCAGCGCCTCGGGATGCCGGCCCAGGAAATCGGTCAGCACCCGCACCGAACGCGCGGTACGCTGGACCTCATCCATCGCCTGACCAAATTGCTGGCGCTGCGGTGAATCCTCGGAAAAGCTGTCATTGGCCGAGGCCACGGTTTTCTTGGTCTGCACCAGGGTATCGCGCATCTGCGGCAACACTTCGCCATTGACCTGCTTGAGGGTCTTCTGCAGGTCGCTGAGGGTGCCATTGAGGTTGGCGGCAATCTGGTCGATCGGCAGCTTGCTGATCTTGTCGACGACGGCTTGCAGTTGCTCCTGAAGTTTATCCAGGCTGCCCGGTACCGTCGGAATCTCCACGGGTCGTGCCGCCACGTCGAAGTTCACCGGTGTGGCGTTCGGGACAAAATCCAGGGCGATGTAGAGTTGGCCGGTGATCAGGTTGCCAGTCCTGGCCTGGGCTCTGAGCCCCCGCGCGACGAACTGCCCCATTACTTGTACCGCCATGGCCTCGTCGTTGACGTCCCGGTTCTTCAACATTTTTTCATGGGCCTTACCCAGCCTGCTGGGATATATCACGGCGCCAATGAGGGTGGGGAAGCTTTTCTTGACCTCGTCATAGTCCAGGTCAACCGATACCACCCGCCCCAGGTTCATCCCGTGAAACTCCACCGGTGCATTGATCACCAGACCTCGCAAGGGCTGATCGAAGCGCATGCGGATGTAGTGTGGCTCGCCATCGGCCGGAGCCATGGCCGTTTGCTGGTCGTTGAACAGGGTGAACCGGGTGTTTTCTTCTGCGATCACGGGATTGGGGCTGTACTTGGGTTCCACGAAAGCGATCCCGCCGGCCAGAATCGAGGCCAGCGACTCGGTGTTCACTTTCAGGCCGTCGGCGGCCAGGCTGACATCCACCCCGCTGGCGTTCCAGAATCGGCTGTCGCGGGTCACGAACCTGTCGTTCGGGGCATGGATGAAGATCTGCACTTCGACGCTTTTGCCGTCATCCGCGAGCTGATAGGACACCACTTCACCCACCGGAATACGCCGGTAGTAGACGCTCGAGCCGATATCCAGCGAGCCAAGGTCGTCGGTTTTCAAGGTGTAACGGGTGCCTAGCTCACCGTAGATAATCGACGGCGGAGTTTCGAGGCCGACAAACGCTTTTTGCGGCTTGTTCGACTCACTGGCATCGGCACCGATAAAGGACCCGGACAATAGCGTATCGATCCCCGAGATGCCTTGGGCGCCGATACGCGGCCGCACGACCCAGAAGCGCGTATCTTCAGTAGCAAAGGATTTGGCGAAACCTTCGAGGTCGATGATCACATCGACATGGCTTTGGTCCTCGCGCAAGGTAATCGAGGTCACCTTGCCGATGACCACGTTCTTGTATTTGACCTGGGTCTTGTTCGCCACCAGCCCTTCGGCCGTCAGGAAGCTCACGGTAATCTGTGGCCCCTCCGTTCTTGCGTTATGGATCACCATGGACAACCCGACCAGGGCCGCGACAATCGGCACCAGCCACACCAGGGACACATTGAAACGTCGACGCTTGACCTCGGGAGTACCTGGAGCCGGCGCGGCGGTGGAACTTGGATGATCAGTCATTTTCAACCTCTGCGTCCCAGATTAGCCGGGGATCGAAACTCATGGCAGCGAACATCGTCATAACCACCACCAGACCGAAAAATAGAATACCGATCCGCGGATCGATGGTACTGAGGGATTTGAATTGCACCAGGGCGGCGATCACGGCCACCACCAGCACGTCGAGCATCGACCAGTAACCGATCACTTCGATCAGTCGATAGAGTTTCGCCCGCTCGCGCATGGCCCAGCGACTGTGGCGCTGGCAGCTGATCAGCAACGTGCCGAGCACCAGGAACTTCATGCAGGGCACTGCCACGCTGGCAATGAAAATCAGCAGCGCCAGGTCCCATTCCCCTGCGCTCCAGAACTCGACGATCCCGCTGAAGATGGTGTTTTCGCTGCCGCTGCCAAAAATGTCGGTATACATCACCGGCATCACGTTGGCCGGGATGTAGAAGACCAGGCTGGCCAGCAAAAATGCCCAGGTACGCGAAATGCTGTTGGGTTTGCGTCGATGCAGGGGTGATTCGCAACGAGAGCAGCTCGGGTCCGCCGCCGGGCAGACCTGGCCGCAGGTATGGCACAAGGTCAGATTCAACTGGCTGGCATAGGGCGGCATGTTCATCAAATAACGTCCTCCAGATCCTTCCACAGCCTGCGGATGCCTTTACCGGAAATCAGGATGATCAGCACGGTGAGCATGGCCAGCGCCCACAATCCCACCCCCGGATGCACATCGAGCATGCCCGCCAGTTTGATGATAGCCACCAGAATACCCAGCAAGCACACTTCGAGCATGCTCCAGGGCCGCAAGTGCTCCAGGGTCCGCATGCAGTTCTTGAAGCCGGGAGCCGCGCGCCCGCCCAGAGCAAAGCTGAGCACCCAGCACGACAGGCAGATTTGCAGGAGTGGCGCGAGGATGATTGCCAGCCCTGTCACCGCCGCTATTACGCTGATCTCTCCTTGCGCCAGGGCTTGCACCGACTGCCACAGTGTCGCTTGATTACTCAGACCTTGCAGACTGATGGTCATGATCGGGAACGCGTTGGCGAACACAAACAACAGCGCCGCGCTGATGGACAGTGCCAGCAGTTGTTGAACGCTGAACGACTCCCCGCGATCCAGAATGGCCGCGCAACGAATGCAAAGAGCCGTCTGGCCCTTGGCCAAAGGGACTGCCTTGTACACCGAGTCGCAGTGCTCGCAGCGTGATCCACGCTGGAGAAGAGGTCATAGGCTCGATTAAGGTGTATCGAAGATCCATTCCTTTGAACCGGACAAGATCGTCCGGCTTAAGGGTGTGGGACCAAGTCATCATAGAAGCCCAGATCAAAAGCGTTTGCCATGATCGACACATCAAATAAGAATCCGTTTCTAAAGTACCGCCGCAACCTCACTGAATGATAGTTCACCATCAAGCAGGCGGTTAGCCGCCAGATACCGACGCTGACTCTCGACGATCTTGCTAAAAGCCTGAAAATCTCCCTTCTTACTGTTTCGATTGACAACTACCCAAGGGGAGATCGTCGCGTATACGCGATTCTATGAGGTCGGTAATTCACGCGCGACACAGGACATGACCTTCAAGCTCGGACCGGAGCCTAAGGCAGCACCAATAGCGTTAGCAGCTCCTAACCATTGTTAAACAGATCCGGAGCGCGAGAGGAATTAGGCGCTATAAATCGGGTGTGAGCTGCGATCGGCGTGGTGTTGCTGATTGTCCCATCGATGGTCGCGCAGGCCGGACTCGCCGCTGTTCGGGTGTAGACGTACAGCGCGGCACTCACGCGGTATCTCGCCTAAGTCGGCGTCGCGGACAGTTTGACCGTAAGCGTGCGGCCCCCCGGATGTCCGATGCCGTCCGCACGGTGAAATTACTTCCCGATGTACATGAGAGCAGACCGCAACGGGGCATCCGAGACATGGATCACCCCGATGTAAGGATGAGCCATGTCGACAACCAGAAAGACCGCAGCAGCAACCGACATGGAGCAGATGCACATGACGCCAATCACAGTGGGATTTGCCGGAGCCTGGAGGCCGAACGTCGCGAACAGCCAGGCCAGCCAGAAAGTCAGGATGACGAGAAATGCAGTCGGCAGCCCTTCCGTGTTGCTCTCGACAAGCATCCAATGCGCTTCCGCCAAAAGTCCGCTAACCTCCAGTGCGCGAGCCTGAAGCATCCGTTGAGGTTCGTTTTTGGGCGTAAGCGCCCGGAGTTCGCCCTGAATTGGCTCGATACCTGGGGACTCGTCAAAAGGATTGACAAGGGCCGACCTTGAGGACGAATTGCCCCAACCCTGGCTTAACCTGGTTTCAATCAACTGATGGAGACGGGTTCGCGCCTCCGACGTCTCTGGACCATACTGTGCCATGACCCTGTCGAGCAGAACGATGCGTGCGGCCGATGTCCGCAGCTCGGTCTCGTTGTTGTCATAGACATTTTTGGCGGACGCAATCAAAAGCCCAAGTGCGAGAGCGGACAACGTTCCCACAACTGCCGTTGCGAGACGGATCACGTCCTTGGATTCGGCATCAAGATGGTGAATCGGTAGGCGAATGCGGAGCAGTATTCCGATTAGTGCGGCTCCGAACAGGCAGGCGAAAACAGTTCCTCCGATGATGATGGAGCTCAATTTGTTATCTCCTTAAATCTGCGGCGATCCTTATCTTTGTGCAGCGATAACGATTGCCTGGCGGAAGTCTGTGACCTGCGCAGCGAAGTCGAAAGCTTCTAAGGACGTTAGACAGGCCGGCCAGTATCTGCCGGTATGACGCCTTCAAAACCCAGCTTGACCAGGTCGAGTTCGTCGACAAAGACGTCGACTACGCGCACCGGATTGGTATCCGTGACGTAATCGTCGAGACTTTCGGGCAGTAAGGTGCTTTGGCCTCGATGTTCACCTTGAATAAAGCGCTTCATGGGCGATCCCTGCGATGAAATCCTTAGAAATCATAGCAAGGATTCGCGGAGGCGTTTTTACACACTCTGGGCCGATAGTTGCCGGTCACTAACGGTTGATATGTACCCAGAGCTGTCAGAAGAGTCAGGCATGCTGCAGACCACCTTTTCACCTGTTGTACCCGGGCTCTGTCAGGGCAGGTTAGAACTGACGACGGAGGTAGAAGGGCAACCGGGGTGACCCCTTGAATGCGCAGACGTGCAAGTGCAGGCCGACGTACCGAGGCGCATTTATAGCTCCTCGATAACCATAAACCTCTGCCTTTGCCTTTGCCTCGACGGAGCGTGCCAGGTCCATAACTATTGGCCGGACAAGCCTGCCCGCTTCGGTTTCATGGCTAGAAACGATAGTCCTGGAACTGTTCGCGCAACTTCATTTTTTGCAACTTCCCCGTCGCTGTAAGCGGGAGCGACTCCACGTAAGCGACATCATCCGGCAACCACCACTTCGCCACACGGGTTTGCAAGAACCCGAGCAGCTCATCCTTGCTGGCCATTTTACCCGGTTTCAGAACCACGACCAGCAACGGTCGTTCCTGCCACTTGGGATGGGGGATACCGATAACGGCTGCCTGCGCCACCGCCGGATGACCGACCGCGGCATTTTCCAGGTCGATTGAGGAGATCCACTCGCCACCGGACTTGATGACATCCTTGGCACGGTCGGTGATCTGCATATAGCCATCCGGATCGATGGTTGCGATATCGCCGGTACCAAGCCAGCCATCTTCATCCAGCAGCGACCCACCCTCGCCCCGGTAATACTGGCTGGCAATCCACGGCCCCCTGACCAACAGATGGCCAGCGGCTTTGCCGTCACGGAGCAGTTCGGCGCCCGCTTCGTCCACGATCTTCATCGACACCCCGAACAACGCCCGCCCCTGCTTGGCCTGCAGATCAAGCCGCTCATCGATCGATGCGTTGCAATGCTTGGGCAGCGGGTTGCAGACGGTGCCAAGCGGCGACATCTCGGTCATGCCCCAGGCATGCAGCACCCGGGTGCCAAAACGGGTTTCGAACGTCTCGACCTGGGCCCTCGGCGCTGCGGCCCCGCCAATCACCACCCGGTTCAGGTGCAGGTCCACCAACGGGTCCAGCCCTGCGCTTTCGACATGCTGTTGCAAGGCCATCCATACCGTGGGCACGCCTAGGGCAAGGGTCACCTTCTCGGCACGCATCAACTCATACAGGCTTTGGCCATCGAGCGCCGCTCCTGGCAGAACCAGCCTGGCACCACTCATTGCTCCCGCGTAGGGCATGCCCCAGGCGTTGACGTGGAACATGGGCACAACCAATAGCGCCGAATCGGCCGACGACAGGCCAAAGCCGTCCTGCGTGCACAGCGCCAGGGAATGCAGAATCGAGGAGCGGTGAGAAAACAGTACGCCCTTCGGATTGCCAGTGGTTCCCGAGGTGTAGCACAACGACGAGGCGGCCCGCTCATCGAGCAGTGGCCAGGTGAACGCTTCACTCCGGTCCCCGATCAATTCCTCATAACACAGCAGGTTGGGCACCTCGATGGCCGGCATCCGGCCGCGATCTGTCAGGGCGATGAAGGCTTTGACGGTCTTCATTCGCGGTGCCAGCTGCTCGATGAGCGCGGCAAACGACAGATCGAAGAACAGGTACTGGTCTTCGGCGTGGTTGGCAATGAACTCGATTTGCTCGGGAAACAGTCGAGGGTTGATGGTATGCAGCACCGCGCCCATGCCCGAAACGCCGAAATACAGTTCCATGTGCCGGTAGCCATTCCAGGCCAGCGTAGCGATCCGTTCGCCGGGCTGCACATCCAGGGCAGTCAGGGCATTGGCCAGCTGTTTGGCTCGCCGGCCGATATCGGCATAGCTGCAGTGATGCATCGGCCCCTCGACCGTGCGCGAGGCGATTTCGCTCTGCGGATGCATACTCAAGGCGTGCTCGAGAACCGATGAAATCAATAAGGGGTGATCCTGCATCAAACCCAGCATGGCGATGTGCTCCGTTTTGCTTGTTGTCTAGACGATCAGAGGTAACCAATTTTTCGCGCGTCGCTTAACATCACCCGACGCATCAGGCCCAAGGACAGCCGCTTGAGGTGGAATACCAGCCTGGCGAACGGCCCGATCAGCAACAGGTCCTGGCCTTTCTGAACGGCACGCACCATGCCTTCGGCGACCAGTACCGGTTCACATCCCTTGGCCTGATAGTAAGCATGCAAACGTTCGAGCTGTGCTTCGCTGACCGACGGCGAAATGTTGCTGCGGGTCTGGGTGATCGGTGTATTGATGATGCCGGGACAAACAGTGGTCACGCCGATATCGGTATCGGCCAGCTCCATCTTCAGCACTTCATTGAAACCGAATACCGCATGTTTCGACGCGGCATAGGCCGCCATCGTTGGTGAGGGGTAGATGCCGGCCACCGAGGCGACGTTTAGCACATGGCGCGTACCTCCGGCCCTGATCATTTGCGGGATGAAGTGGTAGCAGCCATGCACCACGCCCATCACATTGATATCCATCACCCGTTGCCAATGGGCCAGATCACTCTGCAGGAATTGGCCGAGGTAGCCGATTCCGGCGTTGTTGATCAGCACATCGAGGGGCCCCAGCGTGGTGTGAATATGCTCGGCGAACGCCTGCATTTCACTCTCGCTCGATACATCGAGCTTATAAGTCATGCAGGCTGCGCCCAGGGCTTCGACTTCAGTACGGACATCTTTCAGCGCATCCGAGTTGATGTCGGTGGCAAGGATATGGGCGCCGCGGCGGGCGAACGCCAGCGCCGCCTCTCGACCGATGCCGGAGGCGGCACCGGTGATGAGTACTTTCTTGTTCTTTAGGTTGGGTATGGCCATGTGGGTTTCCAGCGGGAATGGGGGCGTCTGCATCAGCAATGCTCGATCAGCTATGTTCTCAAGGCATTTTTAAATGGCTGTCAGACAGGTGTCGGCGATCCCTTGAAGGGGGCGGATCGCCGCGGTAGGTCAGACCGAGAAGCTGGTGATGTCCTTGGCTTCGATGTCATTGGCTTCGCAGAAGGCGCGGTAGCGCTGCACGCTCGATTTCCAGTTCTCGATGGCGCAGATGTTGTCGTTCTCGTCGTAATACAGCAGGTCGCCCTGGGTGATGTTCAGGGTGATGATTTCATCGCCGAACTCGGCCAGCGCGAGGGGGGTGTGACTGGTGCCGGCGGTTTCGAAGACCACGCCGCCCGGTTTGGAGATCCAGTCGTGCTCGAGGTATTTCCAGCCGCCCTTGACGGTGTAAACGATCACGGTGCCGGTGTGGTAGTGCCTGGGCAGCGTGGTGCCGGCCGGGGCCTTGAGCAGGGTGATGGTCTCGCCACGAACCGGGTCGCACTTGATGTACTTGATGAAGACTTCGTCGCTGTAGGGAGCGAAGGGAACCCAGGGCAGGTCTTCGTCGTTGATGGCCGCGGTATCGATGCTTTCGTACAACATGGTGATGCTCCTCGGATGACTGCCGCTGGCGGCAAGTTGGACACTCTGAGGGCCATCCTGAAGTTGCGGCGCAACAATTGCCCCCCCGACGGCGAGGGGGCTGAGGGCAAATTTGGTGGTAATGCATATAGCACGTTCGCTGCTCATCAGCAGTGAAACGTTGCGCACAGAGATGTGCCCATCAGCCTGCCGACCTATCGCCGACCGAGGCCCACAAGAATGCGCAGTCTTCGGTATCGGCTGCACAGCCCACGTTGCAATTGAAGTGTCCGCGCCGGCCCACCCAGCGCCCGAAGCTGATACTGCGACACCGCCGTCATGAGTGCTTCCGCTTCTAGGCGCAGGCGTTCGATTTCCTCCGCTGGCTTCACGCCTCTCGCTTCGTTGTACATGCGCAATGCTTGCAGAGCCTGCTGCATTAGCGGGTCCCCCGCAGCAATCTTCTCGTCATGATCTCCCATACCGGCCTCCATAGCCGATCATTTGATGTGGACAGTATAGGCAGATTCGCATGCTAGCCCAGCCGGTAGGAACACATCGGCAGGCACGACCAGGGAGCGGAGTAGTTGGAGTAGAGGGCGCTGCGACACTTACGGTTAAGCAGGGCGAGCCCCATACTTTACTTCTGGGCCAACAGCAGACCAAAGTCTTCTCGGCCGGTTTCCTTAGTCGCCAGGTCGAGGAACTGCACGGACCCTCCAACTGGAAGCAGGGTATCCAACTGGTCCAGCGCCTCGACAGGGACCGCCGCGGCATGAGCAATTCGCCATGGATCGCCACGCAGCAGCTCGCGGGCACCGTACAGGCTGATGCTGCGGGTGGTCATGGATTAGCCAAAGTCAAAAGTGATTGGCGCAAAATATCAAATAAATGGCGCCCTTTATCAAATAAACACTCTGTATCTCCCCAGAATGCATTGCTCAACGAGTTAGAACCTGTCAGTTGGAGGTGTGTGCGTCATTCTCGTTGGGCTTTCTCGGTCGCACTCGGGTAGCTGCCGAAGATCTAGCATTGGATCGACGCTGCAGTGGGCATCTTGCTCTCAGGACTTAAGCAGCCACTGAGCTAGTTTGTTTGTCTGCCGAGGCATGCAAGTCCGGCAATAGCCTGGAGATATCTACATGAGTTGGGATTTGCCGACACCTTTCGTTCTTGATCTCACCGTTAGCGCCGAAGACATCGATGGCCTCGGTCATGCAAACAATGCGGTCTACGTGAGCTGGTTGGAGCGTTGCACGTGGCATCATCTACAAAGTCTCGGCCTCTACCTGAGCGAGTACCGGCGCTTGGACCGAGCCATGGCCGTCGTACGAAACGAAATCGATTATCTCGCCAGCGCCTACGAAGGACAGACGCTGCAAGTCGGCACTTGGGTCGTGTGTTCGGACCAGAGGTTGAAAGTCACCCGGCGCTTCCAACTCATCCGCCCCGCGGATGCCACGACCTTGTTGCGAGCACAGACCACTTTCGTTTGCATAGAGCTCTCTAGCGGAAAGCCCAAGCGGATGCCCACAGAATTTATTGAGGGGTATAGCAAAGCGCTCATCCAGTCCTAAGACTGGACCATGCAATTAAAGTCTGAAGTGCTATAAGCCATTTCATCGTGGCCTATTCGGGTGACTAGGCCTCTTTGGCAAAGTACGCGGTTGCATACCCAGCCGGCTTTAACTGAGGCCGTGTGAAAACTTCGTAATCGTCGCCTAGACTCATCCAATCCGTTCGGCGATGTGGCCCATGAAGTGATTCATCGGAAGCGAATACCGATATCAGGTGACGCTGCTGCTCGAAAGCCTCGATGACTATGGATCTTGTCGGCGTTGAAGGACCGTGGCAGCGGTCCAGCCTCGTGCGAGTGAATTGATTCAATGAACTCCAACACACCCCAGTCCAACCTTTCGCCCCCGTCGCCACTTCAGCACTGGCTACGTGAACCGTTGCTGCATTTCATAGTTGCGGGGTTCGCGCTTTTCGCGATTTACGGCGGGTTGTATGGACCGTCGGAAAACCGAGAGTCGCGGCGAATTGAGATCACCGCGGACGACGTTCGCCGGATTGAAATCTCGTGGCTCGCGCGCTGGCAGCGGCCGCCGACAGCGGCGGAGATGCGCGGGATGATTGAGGAGCAGGTGAAAGAGGAGATCCTCTATCGCGAGGCGCTCGCGCTTGGGCTGGAGAAGGACGATACGATCATCCGACGCCGCCTCGCGCAAAAGATGGACTTTCTCGCCGAGGACGTGGCGGCGCTCCGCGAACCTGCGCCGGGTGAAGTCGAGGCGTGGTTTGCGAAGAATCAGGCGCGATTCGCGCCGCCGCCGCTCGTGACGTTCCACCATCTCTTTTTCGCCTCGGACAAACGCGGCACGGGCGCGCAAGCGGAAGCACGCAAGGAACTCGCGGCGCTGGCGGGCAAAGATGCAGTTGGCGGCGATGCATTCATGTTCCAGAGTGCTTACGCCGAGCAGACGCCGGACCAGGTCGCACGGGTATTTGGGTCCAAATTCACAGGCAGCCTTTTCCAGGAAAAGCCCGGCGCGTGGCGCGGGCCGCTGGAGTCCGGCTACGGCTGGCATCTCGTCTGGATCGACGCGTTGACGCCGAGCCAGCCGCCGGCCTTCGAGACTGTCGCGGAGCAGGCGAAAGCCGATTGGCTCTCAGAACAGCGCACAGAGATGAAGCGAGCCACGTTTGAGGCACTCAAGGCGCGCTATGAGATCGTCGTAACCCAGCCGGCGTCGGTGAGTGGGATAGTCGCAGCCCAAACGGAGAAGCGATGAGGCGCAGCCGATCATTCCTTTGGTTGTTCGCGGTGATGCTTTGGCTCGCTGCGGGATCGGCCGTGCAGGCGCACGAATCGCGACCGGCCTACCTGGAGATCAATGAGACGGCTGCAGGCCGATACGATGTGCTCTGGCGGACACCGGTGCTCTCGGGAGCGCGACTCCCGGTTGTGCTTCGGTTTCCTGAAGGTTGCCACAACGTCGTCGAGCCGATGCAGAGTGAACTCAACGACTCACTGATCGAGCGGCGCGTGATCGATGCCGGTGCTGCCGGGCTTGCAGGGCAGCGCATTGAGTTCGTTGGGCTGCAAGCGACCATCACGGATGTGCTCGTGCGCGTCTCGCGGCGCGACGGCACGACATCGACCACGCTTGTGCGGCCCGCGCGCCCATGGATTGAGATCGCCGCGGTACCCGGCGCATTCGCGGTAGCGGGTGCGTTTCTGGTGCACGGCGTCGAGCACATCCTGGGTGGGTTCGATCATCTCCTCTTCGTCTTCGGCCTGCTGCTGCTCGTGCGCGGGGGCTGGATGCTGGTGAAGACGGTGACAGCCTTCACGCTCGCGCATTCCATCACGCTCGCGCTCGCGGCGCTTGGCGTGGTGCATGTGCCGGGGCCGCCGGTCGAGGCGACGATCGCGCTGAGCATCCTGTTGCTCGCGGTCGAAATCGCGCGGATGAATCGCGGCCAGCCCAGTTTCACCGCGCGCTGGCCGTGGGTGGTGGCATTTTGCTTTGGGCTATTGCATGGCTTTGGCTTTGCCGGTGCCCTCTCGGAGATCGGTCTGCCGCAGCGCGACCTGCCACTAGCGCTCTTCACCTTCAATGTCGGCGTGGAGGTCGGACAACTTGTCTTCGTCGGCGCCGTGCTGGCTGCTCGCGTGCTGCTGCTGCGCTGCCGGTTCCCGGAGTTCGCCGTCCGCCAGGCGCAACCCGTCGCATCGTATGTGCTCGGGACGCTTGCGGCTTTTTGGTTCTTCGAGCGTGTCGCGGATTTTTGGACCTGAACTGCAATGAGCTCCACCCAGGACTTTCTTCAACAACCAGCCAGTAACCTACCCAGGAGACTGCATCCCATGAAGGCCGATCCTCATCCCGCCATCCATGCACTGCTCGGCTCCGCCGCGCTGTTGCTCGCTATCACCCCGGCATTGGCTGCAGAGAAGAATCCCGACCGCGAAGCGTACTTTGGCCAGACGCATTCGCACACCAGTTGGTCGATTGACGCCTATCTCATCGGCAACCATATCGCCGGGCCGGAAGAGGCCTACAAGTATTCACTGGGCATGCCGGTCAAGCACCCGGTGGGTTTTGACGTGAAACTCAAGGGGCGTCCCCTCGATTTCCATGGTGTGACCGATCATTCGGAGTATGTCGGCGTCATCGCTCTTGCGAACGACCCGACATCGGATTTCAGCAAGCTCCCCATCGCGCAGAAGCTGATCGCCAAAACCCCGGCGGACTTCAATCGAGTCTTCAAATGGATTGCCGGCAGCATGAGCCATCCAATCAAGGAACTCATCGATCCGAAGATTGCGGGCAACATCTGGCAGCAGAACATCGCCATCGCGGATAAATACTATCAACCTGGCAAATTCACGACGTTCGTTGCTTATGAATGGACTTCGGCGCCCAACAACCAGAACATGCACCGCAATATCTTCTTCCGAGACTCGAAGAAGGTGCCGGTCCTGCCGTTCACCGCGCTCGACTCATCCAAGCCCGAGGACCTCTGGGCCTGGATGGATGCCCAGCGCAAGCAGGGGAACGAGGTGCTCGCGATTTCGCACAACGCAAACCTCAGCAACGGCCTGATGTTTCCAGTGGAGGTGGACGACCGCGGCCGCCCCATCGACGCCGCGTGGGCTGAAACGCGGATGCGCAATGAATTCCTCACCGAGATCCACCAGGTCAAGGGAACCTCCGAGACGCACCCCGAACTCTCGCCGACCGATGAGTTCGCCAATTACGAAGTCATGAGTTTCCTGATCGGCTTGGATAACAGCACCTCCAAGCTGAACGGCAGCTACATTCGGCAAGCCTGGCAGAACGGCATGGCCCTCCAGGAAACGCGCGGCTTCAATCCTTTCAAGATGGGCGTCGTGGGCGCCAGCGACTCGCACAACACCGTCGTCCCCTATTCCCAGGAAAATAACTTCGGCTCACACGGGTTTACCGATAACACGCCGGCGCTGCGGTTATCGGGCAAGGCCAATTCGGGAATGGTCGCCCTGCAGACCAGCACTTCCGGCCTCGGCGGCGTGTGGGCGGAGGAGAACACCCGCGAATCGATCTTCGACGCGATGAAGCGCAAAGAGGTATTTGGCACCAGTGGCGTGCGCATCACTGTGCGGATGTTTGGCGGGTGGAAATTCGACGATCAATTGTGGAATGACAAAAACTGGGTTCGGACGGCGTATACCAATGGAGTACCGATGGGTGGCGACCTGCCCGCAGATGAGGCTGCCAAAGCGCCCTCCTTCGTGGTCTGGGCGGTTAAGGACGCCGACGATGGCAACCTCGACAGGATTCAGATCATCAAAGGCTGGACGAAGAACGGGCAGACCTTCGAGAAGATTTACGACGTTGCCTGGTCTGGCGACCGCAAGCCCGATCCGGCGACGGGCCGAGTGCCAGCGGTTGGCTCCACGGTCGATATTTCAAAAGCGACTTACACCAATACCATCGGTGCCACGGAGCTGAAGAAGGTCTGGGTGGATCCGGATTTCGATCCGGCCCAACACGCCTTCTACTACGCCCGGGTTTTGCAGATTCCGACCCCGCGTTGGAGCACCTATGACGCGATGAAGATGCAAGTGGTGCCGCCAAGTGAAGTGGCCTCCACGGTCCAGGAACGGGTGTGGACTTCCCCGATCTGGTACGCGCCCAGTGCACAAGCCAGCAAGTCGGCAAAACCCGGTATGACCATTGCGGATCTCAAGGCCAAAGGCGCCAAGGCGCTCAATAACGCCGAACTGCAGTCGTTTGTGGTGGGCAAGACGCTCAATGTCCGCAATACCGTGACCGGCCAGACGTTCGAAATCGCCTACGGCACCGACGGTCAGCGATCAATCATCAGCGTGGACGGCAAAGCCCCGGCCTCGGGCGAGTACCTGAACATGATGCACGGTGGCCAGTTCGGGGTGCCCGCAAAGTACGAGATCAAAGACGGTCACCTCGTGACCACCCTTGGCGGGTCGCCCTTCGAGGCCACCGTGTTCCAAGCGAGTGGCAAATATGTGGCCGCGCGGACCAACGAATTCGGCTTCGCGAATTATGAAGTTGAAGATGTGAAGTAAGTCCGAGAGACTCGGCGGTGTCGGACGGCGGGAAAGCGCACCCAAAGGTACCCGTAAGTCTGCGGATCGAACGGGTACCTTGGGGATTGATCAGCAGATTGAATCGGCCCTGATTTTGTAGACGTTCGGGAATGACCGCTATTGGCCGAGGCTGTGTAAAAACGCAGACACCGTTTTGAGGTGTACGTTGCTACGTAGAATCTGCTCGCATTTGGTTAGTCAACTGACCTGGAATTTTCGTAGGCGCGCGGTTTTCATTCCGGTTCAGACCGAGAAACCTACTCAAAAACGTTTTTACACAGTCTGGGCCGATTGCTGTCGGTCACGAAGGTCTGCAATTGGCCGATTCTGTTGAAAAAGTCGCCACGGCCTGGCCGCCCATGCATTGGGCAGTGAGAACGTCCATTTTGCATGCTGCTACGTCAAATCTGAGCCCTGAACATTCTGGCGAAAAGCATGGATTTCAATCTCCGGCGCGTACTTTTCTGCTGTGGAAACCGAAGCCGACTTTTTCAACAGAATCGGCCAACAGCTGCCTGTTGATATCGTCTGAGAAATCCCAGACGATCTGTCTCTTGCAGCGCCTTGTTATAAGACTTTGAGTTGTCTACGAAACCAGGGGGGCAGACCTCATCCAATAAACAGTATGCCTAGGCACCGATCGGCCAGGAGTATCCGATCAAACAGCAAGTGCGGCCACGCAGTACTGGTGGCAGCTGTAAGTGCCAAACGGATGCAGATGCGCTACAACAATACATAGAACTCTGGGGGCCTGATAGGAAGCGAGCGAATGTGGATGAAACACAAACTCTGTGTCGTTAGGCTGGTTCGGTTCGCATCCGCTTCGCTCATCATAGTAGCCCCCGGTGCAGTCGCAGAGGATCTCGAACCCAGGTCCTACGCCAATACGCCGGTCGGTATCAATTTCCTGCTCATGGGCTACAGCGATCTCCATGGCAGCGTGACCGCCAACCCCTCAATCCCGCTCCAAGATGCCAAGCTCAACATCAAGACTGCCGTGTTTGCCTTTGCCAGATCCCTGGACGTCTGGGGCCGCTCCGGGAAGTTCGATATCGTCGTGCCTGAGGCAAGATTGACGGGCTCTGCTCTGTTCGCCGGTGAACCCAAGGAGCGTAATATCACCGGGCTGATCGATCCAAGATTCCGGTTCTCGGTCAACTTATATGGCGCCCCGGCGCTGTCCCTGGCTGAATTCCCCAGCTATCAACAGGATGTGATTATCGGCGCCAGCTTGGCGATCACGGCGCCACTTGGCCAATACGACTCTAGTAAGCTGATAAATCTCGGCAACAACCGCTGGTCATTCAAGCCCGAACTTGGGATTTCCAAGCGCCTAGGGCCAGTGACCTTGGAATTATCCGGCGCGGGAACCTTTTACACCGACAATGACGAGTTCCTCGGCGACCACGCACTTTCCCAGAACCCGATTTACCAGGTACAGGGGCATCTTATCTATGCCTTTAGTAACGGTGTTTGGGCTGCGCTGGATGCGACCTACTTCGCTGGCGGGAGCAGCTCAGTCGATGGGGTCAGTAACCACGATTTTCAGGAAAACACACGCTACGGATGCACCCTCACGCTGCCGTTGAACCTAAACCATTCGCTAAAGCTGTATGCGAGTAATGGCGCGCATACCCGCACGGGCAGCGAATACGATGTCATTGGCATTGTCTGGCAGTATCGCTTCGGCGGAGGGCTTTGAAACTTAGGACTTACGCAACATTCCATTCATGCGTTCGGAAGACATTTGTCTGATGCTGGCTGTTACCTGCCATTTGTGACAGACAGCTATCGACCCGATTCTGTTGAAAAAGTAGCTCCCCTGGCTGGCCTGCGGCAAAATATCTGCATTGGCCGGCGGGGGATCACACAGCATGATGGGACAGTTATCGAGTGGGCAGGAGCGACTGTTTTACTCGTTCAACCTTGAAGATCACATCCCAGCAAATCACCTTCTGCGCAGCATTGATCAATGTCTCGATCTGAGCGACCTGCGCCATTACCTCGCCGATTTCTATAGCCCGATTGGGCGTCCGTCGATTGATCCTGAACTGATGATTCGCATGCTGATCGTGGCCTATTGCTACGGCATTCGCTCAGAGCGGCGGTTGTGCGAAGAGGCCCATTTGAACCTGGCGTATCGTTGGTTTTGCCGGTTGAGCCTTGAAGATGAAGTACCCAATCACTCTACTTTTTCCAAAAATCGACACGGCCGCTTTCGGGACAGTGATCTGTTTCGCTGGTTGTTCAATGAAGTGCTGCGTCGCTGCATGGACGCAGGCCTGGTCAAAGGCGAAGGATTTGCCGTGGACGCCAGCATCATCAAAGCGGATGCGAGTCGGCAGCGCGGCGTACCGGGTGATGAACAGGTCAACTGGAGCGCGAAACAGATGCCGGTTTAGCTCGGCATCGGAAAGGTCGATGGGCCAGTTCAAGCCACTTGCCGCGAAGCGGCAGAGGTAATCACCTGCACTGGAACGGCCGATGCAGAGGCTTGGGGCGATCTTGCGCGCGGGAGGTCGGCGTCGAACTTTAGGCGTAGGACCTCTCGGATTTTACGCATGGATAAACGCTCCACGACGACCTCTTCGCTTCGAAAAAAGAGGTCGATGGTAGTGAAAAGTCCTGCGTCGCTTCCTGCCTAAAAGTGTCCGGATGACCGCGGAATCGGTGTCCGGATACTCGTGGAATGAGTGTCCGGATGTTGGTGGAATCGGTGTCCGAATGAGCGCGGAATCCGCACGATAAAGGCTGGAATGTGCTGTTTCGACTCTACGACCAGTTGGCGCTGTGGTTTGACGGGACTTGGTGGCCAGGTGATTTTGAACTGGTGAAGTGTGCCAATCGCCCGTTATCAATCGATTGCACCGGATGGATTTTACATACCCGATGAACCGTGGTGAATGACTGTTGTTGGTCGATTGTGTTGAAAAAGTAGGCTTCGGTTTCCACGGCAGAAAAGTACGCGTCTGAGATTGAAATCCTTACTTTGGGCAGAGGCTTCCGAGTTCAGATTTCACGTAGCAGTGTGCAAAAAAAGCGTTTTCACCGGTCAATATTCGGGCAGTTTGGGCGGACCGACTTTTTCAACAGAATCGGCCGATTGCTGCCTGTCACGACAGGCTGGCCAACGGTAACCCTGGCGGGGTGCGCACTTTAGCAAATTATTGCAATAGACATTCTGTTGGGCGGCGACAACTCCGTCGTCATCGCAATGGCTTACCGCAATCTTCCACAGCATCTGGGCGATTGAGCGTGAGGTGGAGGCGCTGGACAATCGCGAGCAGTTTCAGAGCCACACGTAAACGATCGAAGATTATTCGACCGTGACACTGGGTGGTGTGAAGAAAAGCCCTGGGCGTACCCAAGCGTGTTCGAGTGGCACCTGAGTCGGCTTTGCAGTGGCCAGGTCATGGAGTTTCGGTCGTGGAGCATGGAACTGGTCGTCAGCTTGGGCTGTCGTGTTCGCGTTCCGAGTATCTAGCCGCACGAGTGCGTCGCCTGTTCAGCTTATCTGCCTCTGCACAGGGATGGGCGTAGTAGCATGAACGAGTGACACCAAAGACCGTGCAAATCCAATCAACTGGCTCTTGGGCACTCAACAGATCAATCAGCGTGTGCGCTCGTGCTCTTCCGACATCAAGAGCGCGGTAGCCTTTAAAATGAATTTCTCCCGCTCAAGGCGAGCGATTCGAGCTTCCAGTTCCTGGATTTGCTGCTGCTCTGGCGTCAGCGCCTTGCTCTGCGGAGTAACACCCTTGCGCTCCTGCTGAAGCTGATTAACCCAGCGATGTAACGCGAACTCAACAACCCCGAGCGAGCGGCAGGCTTCGATATGGCTGTAGCCTTGATCAAGCACGAGGCCTGCGGCCTCGCGTTTGAATTCAGCGGAAAAGGAACGACGTTGCTTGGTCATCAGACACCTCTATCTGGCGAGCATTCTCGCCTAAATGGTGTCCGGTTTCATTAGACCACTACTGGAGGTGTACTTGACACAGCAAGGGATATGTTAGTTTTTGTAGAGTGGAAGTTTTTTTGCACTTTCTGTCCACTCAGTAATTTTCTCTGGGTGTGAGTCAAGATAATGAGTGATAGCCCCATCGGGGTTTGAAGTCTCGTGAGACTCGGCCATAATTCCCTGCAAGTCGGCAAGGGGGATTTTGTAGTTTTGAAGGAAATTCGCTGCTCGAGGGAAATCTTCACCAAACCCTTTGCGAGAAAGGGCATGTACGCCTTCAGCACCCCCTAAAGAGCCCTTTGGATCTTCCAAATAGCGTAGATTCCATTTTCCAAACATCCAATGAGGGGTCCAGGCTGTTGCAACGATCCAGTCTTTTTTAAGAATGGCTCGATCCATCGAAATAGTCATTGCAGTTGCACTGCTAGCGGAGAGTTTGTAATCGACCAGGTTGTAATTTTTTATTGTTTCTTCGGACTTTCGCATTAGGCCTGCACCAGGGTCTATGCCTTGTATTCTTCCTTTAAATTTCTTTGCAACTTCGGGATTTGCCAAATCAGCGATTGTTCTTACTTCGTTAATCGGCACATAGTCTGGCACCACCCATCCAAGCTTCCCGCCATAGATTATGCCTAGATCGTCAACACTATTTTTGTACTTATCCCAATAAGCAGCTTGGGTATTAGGTAGCCAAGCCATGAGCATAGCATCGAGCTTTTTAGTTGAGATGCTTTGATATTGCACGCCGAGTGCTAGCAGTGAGAGTTTTACTTTATAATCGAGTTGTTGTTCTAGAATTTTCTTGGCCATATTTGTAACGATTTCAGAGTCCGGCTCTGAAATAAAACTCAATCGCAAGACTTGATCTTCCCTGAATTCAGACTCCGTCGCTTGAACGCCTAATGACATTAGGAGTACAACCGCCAACGTCGCACACTTGAATACATACATAAAATCAAGCTTCATTTTAATCATCCTATTATTTTAGCTTTTTGGTGGTGTATGGAAGATCAATTTACGCCAGCGCAAACTCTTGGAGTTCCTGAATTCAGAGGAGATCCTAATTAAGCGGCTACCTATGCGTGTACGGGGAGGACTTCCCACGGTGCTATCCAGTCGCCTGCAACTCGCAACGCTATCTTTGCATCATCTTCAATGAGCCGGCAGACACTCATTTCACCGGAACGCTCACCGTAACGCTGCTTCGCTTCTTCGAAGCGCGCATGAGTTGCACGGGTTAGTTCGCAGCGTGTTCCGGTTTCATTTAACAATTCTTCTATCAGGCCAAGATCTTTCAGGCACAGCGCAAGCGGGAAGGATGGATCGTAGTGGCCGGCAAATATCGACGGTACATCGTGTTGCATTACGAAACTATCGGCGGCCCCTCCCTTCATTGCTTCCCACCACACATCTGGCTCCAAACCTGCAACCTTAGCGGCCACCATAGCTTCGCCTATAGCGGCAGCGTGGATTTTCCAAAGCTGATTGTTAACCAGCTTAGCGACGTAACCGTTGCCGTAGCGGCCAACTTTTCGAATTACACCCATTGCTTCAAGAACAGGACGCGTTTTTTCGATATGAGAATCCTGCCCACCTACAAACAAAATCATGTCACCACGTATGGAAGAATCAACTGACCCAGTAACTGGTGCATCAATAGGAAATCCACCCCGCGCGACGAACTCGTCGGCAAGCTTGCGCATCATAAACGGACTGCTGGTTGTCAGGTCGATCCAGTATTTACCCGTAATATCGGCTTCAAAAAAACCGCCGGCACCACGTACAACTTGATCAATTTGCACTGGTCCGAAGACCATGCTAACTACGACATCTACATTCTCAATCACTTCTCGAGGGCTATCAGCCCAAACAGCGCCATTGGCTAACAAAGACTCTGCCACTTCCCTCCGCAGGTCATATACAACCAAGTCAAAACCTAAAGCCTGAATGTTCCGAGCCGCGGGAAGTCCCATTGTTCCTAAACCAACAAATCCAATTTTCATAATGGTTCTCGTTTTTATTGATGGGGCGATTGGTACCTACGAGCAACATAAAATGCTTGTTGGATATAAACAAATGAAATATTATTATAGTGTCGATCATGAAACGTGATGATGCGAGGTAAGCGATTGAAAAACCTTGATTTGAACCTGCTCCAGGCTTTTCTAGCCATTGTTGACAGTGGAGGCTTCACGCGTGCTGCTCATTTTCTATGCCGTACTCAGTCGGCAGTAAGCATGCAGCTGCGAAAGCTTGAAGAACAGATGGGCAAACAGTTGATTCAACGGGATAATCGTCAAGTAAGGTTGACGGAAGACGGTGAGATACTTCTCGGTTATGCGCGTCGTATGATCCATCTAAATGAAAGTGCCTTTGCGGCCGTTGGAAAGCCATTTACCGAGGGGCACCTCAGACTAGGCATACCTGATGATTACGCTCAGTTTTTTTTACCTTCTGTGTTGACGCGTTTTGCACATGCTTACCCACGAGTGCAGCTTGAAGTAACTGGGGCTTTGAGTGGGGAGCTACTTGACCTACTTGAGGCAGGAGACCTTGACGTGGCTCTGATCACGCGACAGCCAAATCGAAGCTGCGGAAAGATTTTGCGCAAAGAACGGTTAGTCTGGGTAGGCTCGCGCCAACATATGGCTCAGAGCATGGAGCCGGTTCCGCTGGCGTTTTTCCCCGAAGGGTGTGTGTTCCGTGAGCATGCCATAGCTGCTCTTAACGCCCAAGGACGGCCTTGGCGAATTGCCTATTCTAGTCGGAGCTTTGCTGGAGGAACAATCGCTGTAAACGGAGGTTTAGCAGTGACTGTAATGGCCCAGAGCATGGTGCCGGTTGAATGGCGGATCTTCGGGATCGAGGATGATTTTCCTCAATTGCCCGAGATCGAGATCGTTTTGCATCGAGCACCGAGCAAGCTACCATCAGCCACAACGCTGTTAGAGGAACAGTTGATTGAAAGCGTCCAGACAGTTTTCAATTCAGCTTTCCGACAAGGTTGCTATCTTACACGAGCTTAGTAAAGCGCTGACTTCCCAAGCGTCAGCCTCGATGAAGCAATTGCGCATATCGGCTTCCTGGCTGATTTTGGCCAGCCGATCGTGAACAGCCTTATCCAGATCTTCGTCGCTCCGATAGGTGTGGCCAGCTCGTAATTGCCCGACTCCAGCCGCTTCATCCCGTAGGGTTCCAGGCAGTAGCGCTCGATGTTTTCCCGGGCTCGCTTTCTGCCGCGCACGAACTTGCTATTGTTTTCGACAACCAGGCGCAGCACGACAGTGGCGACCCGTTCGGCATCGACCTCTCCCGGCTGCCAATGAGCGTCCGCATCGCGGCCCACATGACCTATGCACATGCACTCCACAATGAGGCAGAGGTTGCGTACAGCAACGCTGACTCTCAGCTCGGCCACGCAACTCAGAAAATCGCTGCGATCGATCAGGTTCTTGGTGTCACGGATGGTGCCGCGTTATTGAGCAGGTTTAACGTCGAGGCCTAAAGTTATTCC
This sequence comes from Pseudomonas sp. LBUM1658, assembly GCF_059716055.1. Lineage (NCBI taxonomy): Bacteria > Pseudomonadati > Pseudomonadota > Gammaproteobacteria > Pseudomonadales > Pseudomonadaceae > Pseudomonas > Pseudomonas sp. LBUM1658. The sequence continues at coordinate 1,981,862 of NZ_CP166798.1, read as the reverse complement.
GGATAGCGTTCAACCCGAATGTAAGCGTCCGGTAATCACATCTTGCGCGATAGCTGTCATTTATGCAGCATCAGCTTTGCAAGTTAACTCCGTCTGTGCGCGGATGATCGTGTCAGCATAACCTCTAAATAAGTAAACAGATTGCGCCCTTGGAGGCTGTTCACTGGACGTAACCGCACCCTGTCCGCTTCGGCATGTCGAAGGGTGTAGCATATGTTCTGGAATGGATCGCATGGTCAATGAGTGGTTTAGGAGTTGTTCCCGTTGAAATTCGATTTAACTGAGCCAGAGACAAAATATGCAAGCGCGGCAGACCCTGCCCTCGGCCATCTTCCGAACGATCTGATAGCTGCTATCCAGGATGTGTACAAGCCAGCGGGAATGCAATTGACGGATGCGGCTCTACGCGAGGCTGAGAGCTCCGAGTATGGAGCCTCCCGCTTTGGCCTCGACGGACACACGATTGTCTTCCGTGTGGCTAAAACAACGCCGACCAAGATTGGACAGTTCGTCACAATATGGAAGCGGCCGACGTCGGGCAGCATCATTGCACCTCTCGATATAGGTGATGGCGTAGCCTTTGTTGTGGTGAGTGTGTTCGATGCAACGCATCGCGGACAGTTTGTGTTCGACCAGAAGATACTGGCATCAAAGGGCATCATGGCGATTAACGGTAAAGGCGGTAAGCGCGCTATCCGCGTCTATCCACCTTGGGTCAAACCAGTCGCCAAAGAGGCCGTTAGGACACAGCAATGGCAACTCCGGTACTTCCTCCCTCTTGAACAAAGCGGAAACGCCGATTCCGTGCAGGTGCGCCGGCTCTTTGAAGTTTAAGATCCTTTATCCGTCATTCTTGAGAGTTTTTGGTAAGTGTCCGGCGCCCACCTATGCGGCAGCAACTCGGTAATCTCACTCGCCCGCTGCGTTGGCAGGCGCGTAAGTACGTCCTTCAAATAAGCATAAGGATCATGCCCATTGAGCCGTGCCGATTGGATCAAACTCATGATCGCAGCCGCGCGTTTGCCGCTGCGCAAGGAACCTGCGAACAGCCAGTTTGAACGCCCGATTGCCCACGGTCGGATCTGGTTGTCGGGTAGTCAGACGCGGTTGCCCGCGTCCAACCCCCTAAGAACCGTGCATGCGAGTTTCCCAGCACACGGCTCAAGCCTCTACAAAGGCACTATCAAGCACCTGGCGATACCTCTTTAACATTGGCGAACTGCTGATCTCTGGGGCAACGCAGGTGATAGATTTCAAAATTGACTGCCGCGTCAGTTCCGCCATAAGCCAGCTTTACGATATGGCGACTATGCCACGGCGTATCTTTGGTAACGGGCTTATGGCAGACCGAGCACAAGCCATCTTGCTGCTGCCAGACTCGATACATCTTTGCTCGTCCCTGCGTCGATTTGAGCATTTTCTTGCCCCAGCGGAACTCGAAATACTCATCCCAATTGGGGTCATGCGGGTTGGCAGCGGCCTTAATCTTGATGTGCCGCACGATCGGCGTGTCCGACTCCTTCAGTAAGGTGTATTCCCTTGCCTTACCGTCTGCGTATTTTTCAACGGTGGAGAACACCCACCGGCGTGATCCTCGGACTTTGAAATATCTGTCCTTGACCCACCGGGTTCCTTTGCGCGGATGCCGTCTCACCGCCCAGCGCCAGAGCATTGTCCAGACTTCGCTGTCTACCTGATTGAAGACTTTCTTGGCGACCACGTGGCTATGGTAGTTCGCCCACCCCCGTAAAATTGGGTTGAGCAGCCCTATCAAATTGACCTGTTTGGTCGCATTGTTGGTCTTGATCACTTCTCGGAGCTTGGCAAGATGCGCCTTGATGTTCGCTTTCGACGGCTTAATCAAGAGCTTGCCGTTGTACTTGCGCAAGTTCCAGCCGAGGAAGTCGAACCCGTCCCCTATGTGCGTTATTTTGGTTTTTTCCGGAGAGAGGATGAGTCCACGTTCTGCCAGGAACTCAACCACCGCAGGCCTGACCTCATTTTCCAGCCATTCTTTCGAGCAGCCCGTAATGATGAAGTCATCCGCATAACGCACCACGCACATTTTTCGGGCTGTCCACTTTGCGTTGGGAAACCTCTTCGCCAGCATCGCTTCCAACCCATCCAGCGTCATGTTGGCCAGCACCGGAGAAATGATGCCTCCCTGCGGGGTTTGGGCGTGGCTGGGGAATAGCTCATTCCGGTACCCGAGGCAGGAGCCGTATGCGGTAGTTCCGCACGTACGGATCTGTGCGGGGGGTGGCAGGTAACTGCCATTCCTACCGCGACCAGCGACTCAGCTCCGATCTCTTCACGCGCCAGGTTCGCCATATTGCTTAGTTGAGCCCGGTCATTACCAATGTTGGTTACCTCATGCGCGACGATCAGATGATGCTTGTCGTCGACGGCTGTTTGTACGTTATAGCCAACCGTTCCGGAGCCTCGGCCACTTGTAGCTATTGAGCGTGCGTCAGGATCGGTGAGGGAAATTTGTTTGTCCGGGCTGTTGTGCAACTGTGCCTCAATGTCCTTGAGTTTTTGCATCTGCTGTTTCAGTGTTTCTATTTTCTCTTTCAGTCGCTCAGTTTTAGCCTCGGCAATCTCGGGCGCCGCTCGATCCGCCGAATCCATTGCCGCAAGATAGCGATCGATGCTTTGTTCGATCTGTTGCATGCGTGCCTTCACTTTGCCCTGGGTGAAGTTTCGGTCGCGGTTGTTGACGGCTTTGAATTTGCTGCCATCGATGGCGATGATCGATTGGGAGAAAAGATTGAGGTTGCGGCAAAGAACTACGAATTGACGGCAGACGTTGCGAATGGCTTTGCCGTTGTCTTTGCGAAAGTCGGCAATAGTTTTGAAGTCCGGAGCCAAACGCGCCGCCAGCCACATCAACTCGACGTTGCGCTGGGCCTCACGCTCAAGCCGGCGACTGGACTGAATCCGATTAAGGTAACCGTAGATATAGATCTTCAGTACGACCGCTGGATGGTAGGCCGGACGACCAGTAGCAGCAGGATCAACACCCTCAAACCCAAGTGCACCCAGGTCAAGTTCATCGACGAAAACGTCGACCACTCGCACTGGATTCTCTTCGGCTACGTAATCGTCCAGGCACTCCGGCAGCAGCGTCACTTGCGTCCGGGCCTCACCTTCAATAAATCGCTTCATGATCGTCCCCGCTACGATCTAGACGACTAGAAGGTTAGACAATCGCAGACGTTTTCACACAGCCTGGACCCATTGCGGCCAGTCAGCACCGGCAGAAATCGACCCAGGCTGTGTGAAAACGCATGCACCGTTTTGAAGTTTGCGTTGCTACGTAAAATCTGAAACCGGGCACCGCGCCATTCTTGGGGCTCCCGTGCTGGTGACTGTCCCCAAGTTCAGAGTGCTCTCATCAATTCCGCCACGCGGAATTTATGGTATTTATCCTTGTTCACCGAAGAACCGCACCCCAAACTCAAAAAGACATAACTTGCGAGCGACGGCATTGCTCAACCACTAGCCCAATCATCCCTAGGCCCGGTGCAACCTCTGATGCGCTAAGCCCCGGAAAAACTATCCCGATCATCGGTATTGGTGCTGCGAAAACTGCTAGTTAGCTGGCGAAAGCATCTGCCGGCGCTGGGACGTCGTGCGCAGCGCCGTTCATACGAACTCGAGGGAAATTTGAGCCGGTGACGCTGAGCAAATAGCGACATCAAGAATTGATTTTCCATCGTAACGACCCCTAGGAAAGATAAAACATGAGTTCAGTCACGCCCCGCATTTCTGATCAAATCTACGATGACCTATGGTTGCCTGACGAAACGGTTGTAGTACGCAGGCAAGTTCGCGATTTTGCAGAAACCGTACTCCGGCCGATCGCCCACAAACTGAATAACACGCCCGAGAGTGTCGCGGCGTTCCCGTGGCAATTGCTTAAGCAGATGGGTGATGCAGGTCTTTTGCGCATCCCTTTCGAGAAGCAGTATGGTGGTGCCGGACTGGAGTATCCGACCCTTGCGACCATGATCATGTTGGAGGAAATTGCTTACGTTTCCTCTGGTGTGGCAGCCGCGCTTATAGACGTCCAGTTGATCCTGTTCGGCCATACGCTCAAGCACGCACAGCCCTCGATTAAGGAAAAACTTTTCCCCTCCTTGTGCAGGGGCGAAATCGTTGGCGCCTTTGCCACGAGTGAGCCTGCCGCCAGCACCGATTTAAGTGTCAAGGCGTTGAAAACCGAAGCCAGGAAAGTCGAAGGGGGATACCGGATCAGCGGACGCAAGCGTTGGATCACCAACTCACCGGTCGCACACTACATGTTCGTGCTGTGCAAAACGGAGGATGGCATGACCATGCTCTTGGTGGACATGAGTAGCGATGGCGTTCGGGTGGGCGAGCCCGACAAAAAAATGGGAAATCACTGCCAACTGACAGCTGATGTCTACTTCGATGAAGTCTTTGTGCCAGACGAGAATCTGGTTGGTAACAGTGGTGCAGGGCTGAAAGCTGCGTTGACGTCTCTGACGCTTGGTCGTGTGGGTATCGGTGCTTGCGGTGTCGGTATGGCCCAGGCAGCGTTCGATTTCGCTAGTGCTTATATGAAACGGCGCGAAATTTTTGGCAAGAAGATTTCGCAGTTTCAATATTGGCAATTCAAGTTTGCCGAGTACGCGACGCAATTGGAAAACGCCCGCAATCTTTACGTCAAGGCCGCCCTGGTCGTCGATAAAAACCGTCCGAATATCCAGTCGATGTGCGCCATGGCAAAGTTGGTCGGCAGTTCGCTGGCGGGCGATGTTGCACGAGATGCCATTCAAGTGTGCGGTGGTTATGGATTCGTCAAAGAGTTGGCAGCTACTGGCGAGCAATTTCCGCTGGAGGCGATATATAGAGACAGCAAGATCGGCGAGATTTACGAAGGTGCAAATGAAGTTCAGCGTTTGGTCATTGCACGTGCGATCTTTGGCAAGGACTGCGTTGGCTGATTCCTTTGCACCGTGCCTACAACACAACGTCGTTGCGCCTTGGACATCTGCGCCAGGCGCAATCTACATACCGGCCCAGCTATTGACCAACCCTGATGTCGACCATTGGATTCCCCTTGGAGATTCCAGCATGATCGAGCGTTTGCTCTTGGCCGATTCCTGCCTGTCACGACTGGCCGAAATCGACCCATTGACCTCCTGAATTTCACAGGTACCTCTATCTGCGAGTAAAGTTCGCAGCGTTGCCGCACTCAATTCGTTCCGTCACACGGAACTATTCAAACTCCTTGTTGTGCCGCTCGGCGTCACACCCTACGGTTTGCTCCAACGCGGGAAGTTGGACCGTTAAAGAGATACGCCATTTCGCCAGTGCTTTGCTGGCGGGACGTTGACAACGGGAGCATGCCCTGTGCGATTGCGATCGTAATGCAGAGACTTGAAAGTCCTCCATTTCCCTGGATCGCCTCGAGTGAATTCGCTGAAAGAAGGTCCTCATGACGCAACCCCTGATACAACTTCTAGTTCTAGTCTTCGTCGTATCGACCATGCTTAGCGTCGGCCTAATACTGACTATGCAGGACATCTTCGCGTCGCTGCGCGACAAGCGTTGGCTGGTTCGCGCACTGTTGACCAATGTAATAGTGCTGCCCTTGCTCGCCCTGGGCGTTTCCCGCTGGCTGGGGCTGGATGCCGTGCTGAGCACTGCATTGTTGTTACTGGCTACCGCGCCAGGCGGCCCGGCGCTGGTCAAGATGGCGACTCTGGCGAAAGGCGATACGGCGCTCGCCGTCGGACTGGTCCTGAGCCTGCTATCGGTGGGTGTTGTCAGCCAGCCCTTGCTGCTACCCCTCTTGGTGGACGGTGTGACGGTGAACCCTGGCGCCATAGTGCGCACCCTGTTGTTCACTGTGCTGTCGCCCTTGCTACTGGGACTCGCCTTGAAGTCGCTGCAGCCGGCGCTCGCGGCGTGGCTGCGTTTGCCAATGCAGCGAGTGTCCACCGTCAGCCTGGTATTGTCATTGCTACTGCTGCCGGTGGTATATGCGCGCGAACTTCTGGAGCTCTCCAGCAGCGCCGCACTCCCAGCCGCTGTGTTGTTCGTCGCCTTCTGCGCGGTGACAGGCTGGTTGATCGGCGGACCGCAAGCCGGCTCTCGGCGCATTCTGAGCTTGTGTTGCAGTCAGCCCAACATGGCGGCGGCCATGGTCATCGCCAGCCAGAATTTCCAAGATCCGCGAGTCCTGCTCATGCTGATATTGATCTTGGTCGCGGGCATGCTGATTCTTCTGCCGCTGAGTCTTTTCTTTGCCCGCCAGTCCTTGGTAGTTGACCTTAACCGTACGTTCTAACCGAGTGCCCCCTATAGCGACTGGCTGCTTCTGGCCCAGGCTGTGTAAAAACGCATGCACCATTTTGAAGTCTGCGTTGCTACGTAAAATCTGCCGGCGTTTGGTTAATTAGCAGACCTGAAATTTGCATAGGAGCGCGTTTTTTTGTTCCGGTTCAGACCGAGAAACCTACTCAAAAACGTTTTTACACAGCCTCGGCCAATTTCTGCCGGCCGTAATCTGAAATTGGGTATAGCTGGCAACGGGTCCTCGCTTGCCAACCTTCCTCCCTTGCTCGGCGGTCCGTTGATAGAAATGTTTCCTCATACTGATATCATTTGGCGATGTTCTCTTCCCAGCAGGGAGACAGGGAGAACATAGAAACCCCGGCAGGGCCAACCTCCGGGGTTTTGTTTTTTTGGCCATTACACAGGCGCGAGACCACCAAAGACTGCGCTTACAGGTAGCCGTCGATACCTGATAGCGCTAGATGGGCAAAGATCATTTTCGGAAGCACCGGTGCAGCAAATTGGCAATGCAATGCTGACAAGGAGGATACCGGCTAGTACGGTCACAATGCCTATACTCGACTCGCTGGCAAAGTAACAAGGAGACGGAGAATTCGATGGGCAAGGATAGAGATAGCAGGGAGAGCCTGGGTGAAAAGATCATGGCAGGCGAGCCGTTGATGGAGCAGGCGGTACAGGCGTTACGCCGGTACCACGAAGCTCAAGAGACTCAGTCTGCGGAAGAAGTGGAGAAGCTGCGCCTCGAAGTGGAAGCGCTGTTCGTTGCTGTTAACGAGTATCAGCGTCAAACCTTCGGCGGCCCTGCACCTCAGTTGCATTGAGCGAAACCCTGACGCGGCAAAGGCAGCAGTCGACCCTTTGCGGACGTTGGCTCCTTGCACGCCCAACTCTAAATCGGGGCTAACTTCCAGCGCCTGACGGGTTCGCGTGGGTGGCTGGCTTATCGAAAAAGGCCTGTCCGCTCAGGATGCGCCAGGGGATCAGCAAGCCGGAGCGCGCCTTGTATTCGGCCCAGCCGGGATGACGCGAAATTGAAGCATCTTTCATCAGCATGCGCGGCAGGAACAAGAGGGTCCATTGCAGCAACACAAAGATCCATCCGGCGAGGCTGGCGGCGAGAATGGCATAGGTCGCATAAATCATGATCTCGCCGAGGAAATTCGGGTTGCGCGTGTACGCGAACATGCCGTTGTCGATCAGCCCCTTTTTCAGCCGCAGCGTGAAGGTCTTTTGCAGGTCGGCGGCGATCATCGTCACCACGCCCAGTGTGTGCAGGCAGACGCAGATGACCAGGGTGAGCGTGGATGGCTCGATATGGCGCGAGAGGAACAGCCAGGGCAGGCCCCAGATCCAGATGGCGTAAGTGGCATAAAGACAGAAGACGCCGCCGATGGTTATCGGTTTGTCCATCGACGAATCGCGCCCGCTGGCATCCTTGATTAACCAACACCAGCCATATACGCCGTGCAGGCAGAGGTAAACCCAGGCGCCGATGGAGTAGTTGTCGGTGACTTCCATCATCGCAAGGATGATGAAGAAGGTGAACAGCTTGTGGAAGTTGATCGCTGTGGCCAGCTTGAGCTTGCGCGGCCCACCGCCGATGTCTTCGACCAGATAGTTGATGGTGTTAAATGTGGTGCGCGCCCAGGCAGGAGCGAGTGGGCGTGCTGCGCAGAGGGATGAGTTCATGGTGGGCCTCGTCAGTGGATATCGTCAGGCTCTGGCGTCAACGCCGACTGTCGACGCTGGTGGGGCGGCGATGGCCTGATCGGTTCAGCTTGGTAAGCGGCGATATGAGCGGCGCAGGATTTAGTTCTGAGACCAGCCCTCGGCATAGAGTTGCTGGCACAGCAGTCCCAGGCGCATGGTCAGCATGTAGTTCTCGCCGTCCTCGATCTGTGCGGCGCGGGCGTCGCGGAAGATTTTTTCTATCGGGTATTCGCGCGAGGTGCCGGCACCGCCGAACAGTTGCAAGGCTTCGGTGGCGACCTTCAGGCATTCGTCGGTCACCGTCACCTTGGCGGAGGCTGTGGCATAGGGATGGGTGCGCGGCGAGAGGCGGGCAAATGCCAGCGCGCGGCGTGCCACCGAGCGGCACAGTTCGACCCGACGCAGCATATCGCCGAGGCGATAGCGGGTGAGTTGATGGTCAATCAGCAGTTGGCCGCCTTGCTTGCGTTCGTGGCAATACTGCAAGGCCATCTCGAAGGCGGCGCGGGCAACGCCGGTGAATAGCTGCGACATGTGAGTACCGGCGTAGGACCAGGTCGAGGCCAGGTTGCCGTAATACTCGTGCTCCAGACCGACGCCGAAGCGGATCGGCAACTTGACATTGTCGAAAAAGATTTCGCATTGCGGCAGCGCACGCTGGCCGATCTTGTCCAGAGGCTTGCCGCGCGAGATGCCTGGCAGGTCGAGCGGGACAATGACGGCGAGGCCATTGGAACGGCCGTCGGCGTCGAAATAGCCATTGCCATAGTCGGCAGGAACATAGGCCAGCGCAACTTGGGCCACGGCACCGTTGGAGACCCAGGCCGAACTCTGGCCGTTGAGCACGATTTCGTCCTTGCTCACCCTCGCCGTGAGGTTACCGCGATTGCCCGGCGCGCCCTTGGGCCATTCGCGCTTCATGTCGAATATCAGCATGTCGCTGCCCTTGTCGGGCTGGGTGATGATCCAGCAACCGATCTTGCCTGCGCACAGCTCGACCAGTTCCTGCTTGCCCGAGGCTAGTGCCATCTGCAAGGGAAAGCCGGCAACGGCAAGCGAGGCGCCCAAGCCGGCGTCGCCCCAGCCCATCTCCTCGCCGATCATGGACTCGAGACGAATGGCGACCTCGGGGGCGAACTGCGAGAGAAACTGCGGGTCGAGGCCCAGCTTGGCGGCCTCCTGATAGACCGTCCAGAACGGCGAGCCGGGCGCAATGACATCGGCAGCGCTCATCTTGTCGAGTTCCTGGCCGATGGGTCGCAGCACATTCTTGGCGAATTGATGCACGCTGCTTTGGATGGCGAGTTCTTCCTCGGTCAAGGGCACTTCAAAACCTGTCAGGCCGACGGCCGGCAGGGTCAATTCGGGTTTCAGTGTCAGCATGCTTACGCTCTCCTCAGGCAAATTCGGGATGTTGATTGCCGGGCTAGTTTTGCTGACAGGCGATCTGTGCGTCTGTGAGAGAACAGGCGTATCTTTATTGAAAAATGTCCATAAGCTCATCCACAGGAATTGCCATGGAATATTGGCTGCAAGTACGCAAGGATCTAGGTATCGAGCCTATCGTCGCCGGCATGATTGAGGGCGATTGCCCTGTGTTTGCGGAGCGCTACCTGTATCGCAGCTTGGAAAAAACAGTCTCGGGACTAGGCGGAGTCGGCCTGCTGACGCAGCTCGGCGGCTCCCGTGTGCAAGAAGGCGAGCGCGGGCAGATGCGCGCCGACTCTCTGCCGACCCGGTCCATGCTGGTCCCGGCAAATTGCGCGACCCACTGGCACTATTCCGGCACAGTCGACTTCGCGAATTTCTATTTCCCGGAACAAGTAGACGGAATTCAAGAAAGTCTCAGGGGTTTGGTGGAAGCTCGAGGGGAGCCCATGTTGTTTGGCGATACGTTGGTGGGGGCGACCGCCTTGCAACTGGTCATCGAATTGAACAAGGGGGCCAGTGCAGACAAAGCGTTCATGGCGGTGCTGGTCGAAGTCATGCTCAAGCAAACCTACCGCGCCTTGACCACCCCGGATACCGGCGGCATCAATCCTCGCCATATCCATTTCTCGCGGCTGCAAGCGGTGCTGGGCTTTATTCACGAACATTTGGCCGAGAAGCTTTCGATCGATCTGCTGGCCGCAGAGGCGCGGGTCAGCCAGACGCATTTTCGTCGTTTGTTCCTGGACGCGATGGGCGTACCGCCGCACCGCTACATTCTGGCGTTGCGCCTGGAGCGGGCGCGCAATCTGCTGAGCATGACCACGATGCCTATCGCGCGTATCGCCTTGAGTTGTGGGTTCAGCGACCAAAGCCACCTGACCGCCAGCTTTCGCGTCGTGCACGCGGTAACCCCCGCCGAATTTCGCGCCCGGATCAGCCGCTCTGCGAGTCCTCTCCTGGGCATGTGAAGTTCCGCAGGACGCCGGATCACGCCAGCGGGCCGTCTCAACCCGCTCGGAGTCCCGACGGCATGCGCACGTCGCTATTTCGCCACCACGACCCCCAGGGGATGCCACGTTCCTCCACCGGGCGGCAGGATTGAAGGTGGCGTATCTTTTGGCCAGTACACGCGCATCACCAGGTAGATAGTGTCATTCGGCGCGGGTAACCAGTTGGCTTCCTTTTGCCTTGCCAGGAGAGTCCTTCTGGATGTAAAGGGTCAGCGATCCGTCGGCGACCGACCGCTATTGGCCGATTCTGTTGAAAAAGTCGGTCCGCCCAAACTGCCCGATCATTGACTGGTGAAAACGCCTTTTTTGCACGCTGCTACGTGGAATCTGAGTCCGGAAGCCTCTGCCAAACAGTAAAGATTTCAATCTCGGACGCGTACTTTTCTGCTGCGCAAACCATGGCCGACTTTTTCAACAGAATCGGCCGTTTTCTGCCTGTCGCGACTGACTGAAATCGACCCATTTGTGCCTGATGACACATGCAAGGTCTCTGGCCGATAACGCTATAAAGCAGTCGTAGTTAACTCCCTCCAAGGTCTGGCGAATTGGGCAGTGCTGGAGTGCTCTACAAGTTCGCCGACACAGGCGAGTCGATTACCTATCCATTCAACAAAGCGCCAATCACCATGGGTTGGCGCTTTGCTCCCAACGATTCGATGGGAAATCGTCGGACCGTTTCGGGTTTATTGACTGACGATCTTTTCATCAACGGAATCAAAATAGAACACCGCCTTGCCGACCATGCGCGGATTGATCATGGCCAGCATCGGGATTGCACTGCCATTGAAACGCTCCAGATCCAGCGTGCCGCCGCTCATCGCCATGAGGCCGCGGTCGCCCTTGCCCTCAGGGGTCTGAAAACGGCCATACAGGACGCCGCCGGCTGCGGACTTGAATTCGCAGTCGCCCACGCCAGCATAGACAGTTTTGTGGCCTTCGACGATGGTGTCGACCGCCCCGCATTGGACATACACGTGTACTACGGCGCCCTTGGCGGTGAATTTCCCGGCGCCCTCGGCGACGAAGTACAAGTTCGATTTGCCTGGGCCGATATGCACTTCCGACAACGACTTGGTGGCTATGCCGAGCTCCAGGCGCGGCTGGGGTTCAGCTGCCTGTGCCAGGCCGGTCGCCACGGCAAGCGCTGCGAACAATGTCGATTTAATGTATTTGATTTTCATGTTTATCTCCTTGTGATGGGTGGAATTTATGTTTTCGATCTGGGGGATTGATGTGTCCGACAGATGAGGCATTGTGCTGACAATCGAGCTCTACGCCTGTGAGGAAACGAGCGTATATTTATTGAAATCTGCTACTAGCCCTGCACCTTGGAATCACATGGAAAGTTGGCAACAAGTGCGCAAAGATCTGGGACTGCCACCTATCGTCGCTGGCATGGTCGAGGGCGATTGCCCGGTATTTGTTGAGCGCTATATCTACCGCGCCCCAGAAAAGGCGGTGTCTGGGCTGGTCAGCATGAGCTTGGTAACGCTGTTTGGTGGCTCGCGGGTGCAGGAAGGCGAGCAAGGAGCATTTCGCGGTGAGTTTTTACCGACGCAGTCCGTGCTTGTGCCGCCGCACTGCGCGACCCATTGGCATAATTCCGGCACCGTCGATTGCGCGATTTTTTATTTTCCGGATCACCTCGATGGAATTCAGGCGAGCCTCAAAGCGCTGGCAGATGCGAGGAAAACACCCATGCCGTTTGGCGATACGCTGGTGGGGGCGACCGCCTTGCGGCTGGTCAGCGAATTGCAAAAAGGCGTCAGCGCCGACCAACGCTTTATGGCCATGCTGGTCCCGGTGATGCTGGAACAATCGTATCGCGTGCTGACCACCCCGGACACGGGCGGCATCAATCCCCGCCATATCCACTTCCCACGCCTGCAGGCGGTGCTGAGCTTCATTCACAGCCATCTCGCGCGGGATTTGTCGATTGAAGCGCTGGCCGCCGAGGCGCAGGTCAGCCCGGCATACTTTCGTCGCCTGTTTCAGGAGGCGATGGGGGCACCGCCGCATCGCTATATCTTGGCGATGCGTCTGGAACAGGCGCGCAACCTGCTGACGATGACGACCATGCCGATTGCGCGGATCGCCCAGGACTGCGGCTTCAGCGATCAAAGTCATTTCACCGCCAGCTTTCGCGCCGTTCACGCGGCAACGCCCGCCCAGTATCGGGCCGAGGTCGGTCGCTCTGCCAACCGGTCGCGACTGAACGTTTGAACCTGCCGCAGCACGTGCCACCCTTCTCTTAGCGCTGGCGCAGCAGATGGATGCCGATGAGCAAGGCCCACAATGGCAGCAGAACAAGGAAGACCATTTGGACAAGTTCGCCCAGCTCCGCCAGTTGCCTCACCAGCACCGACTTTCGCAAGCCCGCTTCGGTTATCGCGTCGGATCAATCGGCGTTTCAAGACCGTGGCAAACCTCTACGGCCTCGGCCGCATCGAGACAGAGATCCTCGCGAAAGCGCTGGCCGGTAAGCAGCACGCCTATCGGCAACCCGGTCGCCTCGTCCCGACCCGCAGGCACGCAGGCGGAAGGCAGACCAAGGTAGTTGGCGGGTACGACGGGACGCATCATTTCCAGCGTGGCCGCCGCCCCGGCCGAAGTTGCCACATCGAAGCCGTGTTCGAACGGCAACTGCGTCCACGTTGGGCTTAACAACAGCGGGTGCGTCGATATGAACAATGACCAGGCGCGGGCGATTCCATCACGTCGCGCGAATAGTTCGGACATGGAGGATTTGGTGATGGGGGAAATGGCGCGATTGAGCGCATCCCAGAATGTCCGGCCGTTGGCACCCAGGAGCGGTGTCATCTGATCGGCAATCGATGCAAAATCGGTCATCAGTAGCTTGGCCCATTCGGCGACGGTCTCTTCGTAAAGGGGCGGGCAAGCTTCGACAACATCGTATCCGGCGTTCGAAAGCGCGTCGGCCGCGCGGCGCACGACGGCGCTCACTTTGGGATCGACGCCGCCGCCGGGTGGGGTCGCCATGACCGCCACACGAATCGGCCTGGCAAGCGCGGGGCCGACGAGGGGCGAGTCAATCGACCATGGGTCGCGCGGATGGGCACCCATCAACACCAGCAAGCCAAGGCGCACATCGGCAACGCGGCGTGCCATTGGCCCCTGCACGGCCAGGTACTGCAGGGCCGCGTGGCGATCCTCCGCTGGCAGCAAGCCGGCGTCAGGCACTCGTCCCGTTGAAGGTTTGATCGACGCGATGCCGCACGCATTCGCCGGATTGCGCACCGACCCGCCGATGTCATTGCCGAGGCCGATCGGGCTCATGCCTGTGGCCACGGCCACCCCCTCGCCGCCGCTCGACCCGCCCGCGGTCCGGCTCAGATTCCATGGATTGCGTGTCAGGCCATGGAGTGAACTGTCGGTGCTAACGCGCATCCCCATGTTGGGCATGTTGGTGCGCGCGATGGGGATCGCTCCTGCCGCCCGCATTCTTTCGACTACCGGGGCATCGAGCGGAGCGACGGCCTGCGCCAGTTCCGGCACGCCCCAGGTCGAGGGCAGGCCCGCCATGTCGATGTTCGCCTTCACGGTGAAGGGAACACCGTGCAGCCGGCCGAGGGGTCCACCGGCGGCGGTGATGCGATCGGCTTCCAGCGCGGCAGCGCGCGCCTCGCTGGCATAGACAGCGACCACCGCATTGACCTGAGGATTGACTGCCTCGATCCGGGCCAAGTGCGCATCAATGACCTCGATGGAAGTGATTTTCTTGCTGGCAATCAGTGTTGCCAACTCGCTTGCTGTCTTGCGCCAAAGTTCATTCATTTTCTATTCCTCCGCGCCCCGACAGGACTATGTTGATATGTGGGTAAGTATTTTTCTGCAATACACGTACTGGATTCAAAGCTGAAGTCCATTCCATCTGCTTTTCAGAGCTATGGTCCGCCACAGGCTGGCGCGGACGATGTCTCACCGTTACAAGTCGATAACCACCGGCCCGGACGGCCGCGCGCAACACAGCAGCACCGTCCCCTCTGCCATCTCGGATGCCGGTTCGTCGTGGGTCACCTCGCCCGACAAGAGAGGCGTGGCACAGGCCTGGCAGACGCCGTAGCGGCAACCGGAGGAGGGCTTGAGGCCCGCCGATTCCGCCAGTTCCAGCAAGGAACCGTTACCGGTCCACTGCGTCTCGACACCGGAACGCGCAAAGCGCACCTGATGCTGTACCTGCTCGCCGCAGGCGTCTTTCGAGGCCGGCCGCGGACCGAAAAATTCGGCATGGATGCGTGAGGGTGGTACCCCGGCCTGGGCCAGTGCATCGCTCAACGCGACCGAAAACTCAGGCGTGCCGCACAGGTAGATATCGGGTTCGGCATCGCCGGCCAGTTTGAGTGTCAATGCAGGTTTGACCCGTCCCGCATACTCGCAGTCGCCGCCGTGGCTATAGCAACGCACGATGCGTAACTGCGGCAGGCGCGCCGACAAGGCTGCAAGTTCGGCATGGAAACCCATCAATGCGCTGTTGCGTGCGCCATGCAGCAAGGTCACCGGTCGCGTCGAATCGATCGCGGCCAGGGCGTGCAGGATCGCCAGCATCGGCGTGATACCTATGCCCATGCTGACCAGCAGCAGCGGCGTGTTGGCGTCAGGGATAACGTGGAAGCGTCCGGCCGGCCAGCGCAGCCATACGGTGTCGCCCTCTTTGATCTGCTCGTGCAGACGTTGCGGCATCGAAGGCGCGGGGCAGTGCCGCACGCTGATCCGGTAGGCATTGCCGTGCGAAGCGTTGGACAGGCTATAGCGGCGGACGGTGGGTGCCTCGCCGTCGCCGTTTTCCAGCGCGAGTGGAATGTGCTGGCCCGGCAGAAAGGGATATACCCTGGCCGTGTCGTCGGCCGGCTCCAGGTGCAAAGAAACGATCTCGACCGTCTCCGCGACTCGCTGTGCCACGCGGAAGCGACTGAAGTTGCCCAGACCGGCCGGTGCGGGCGACCCCAGTGCCCTGATCGATTTGCGCATCGCCGCATTGATTACGGCACCGGTGATTTTGCGGCTCACTGCCGTTAGCGGACGGTCCCACCAACGCTTGGCCTTCGGCTCATACCAAACGATATCGCCTTCGCGCACCATTCCGGCCGTGCGCACGTTGGCATACATGCCCAGGATGCGCCCGATGCCCGGCGCCGCCATGGCACGCAAGATGCCGGGTTGCTTTGGCAAGCCCGGTTGCGCCTGTGCCGGCATCGAACAACGCGAGGTTGGAGATGTGAGATCGAGCACCGTGTCGCCGATGTGTAGGGTGCCGCCCAGCCATTGCTGTTCGGCCGCGCCTTCCCATTCCGGCCCGGTTTCAATCAGCAGGTTGGGCCGCAAACGGCGCACGTCGCCATCCAGTGTGGAGTCGACAGCGTACAAGGCGGCCAGCGTCGCCGTTGTCAGAAAGTGAATCGGGGCGGCATCGAAATGGGTCCCCGGCGGGGCCGTATAAGCGGCCAGTTCCATCAGCATGCGCAAGGGAAACTGCGAAAAGTCCGGCAATGGTTCGCTTGGCGGAATGCCCAGGGCGTGCTTGAGCTCGGCCGGTCCCAGTGGGCTGCGCCGCCGATAGTAGGCCTGGTCGCTGCGCGGTGGACGGGCATTCAGCACGACAGGATGCTGCAGCAAGGCCGACAAATGGCTGTCGATCCAGATATCGTCTGGTAAATACAGCGAACCATCGGGCAGCAATATTTCCGGTTTTTCCAGATCATCCTGATTGTCCGGCTCACGCACATAGCGAGCCGCGCAGAGCATCAGCTCCGGGAAATTCTTGCCACCGCTTATTTCGCTATTGAGCGCATCGAGCACCGCCCAGGCACGGTCACCCAAGATGCCGCGCTGGTCGACCTTTGCAGTCGTTAGCCGTTCGCCTGCCATGGATTTGACGGGATAGCGCCAGCATTGCACCAGTCGTCCTACTTCAATCATCGCCACGGCCAGCCCTCCGGGGTTTGCCTAGATTGGCGCTCGAATTCCTTCGTCATCGTCTCTCGTGTCTGCGCTGTCAATATCATGGGTTCTCCGGTGATCTATGGCCATTCGGGTTCAGCACGGGCTCGGGGATCAGGCCAGCAGATTGAGCACCTTGGGGTAGAATTCGGAATCAGCCGACCTATCCAAAACATGCTGCTCGACTTGTTGCCGTTGATGATGCATGGATGACTCTTACGGATGCCGATAAAGCATTTTGCTGACACGCGAGCGCTGCGCCTGTGAGAGAACGAGCGCATCTTTGTTGAAATCTGCTTATTAGCCAGGTACTCGAAAAAGTCTTGGGAGACCGGCCATTGAAATGCCGCAGCAATTCCAACGTGCGAACGTCAACAATGGGTGGCTAGCACGCCGCGCGGTGACAAGGCCTAACGACGGGTCTCGGATCAGTTACCGGTCGTTCGCCTTAACCAAATTAGTGCTGTGTCTATGCCGGCTCTTAGCCGATAACAGTCTTTAGCGAGAGGCAGAAATCGGCCAGCGGACGCTCGGAGTCAGTCGTCAGATTCCCTTCACATGGGCCCAAGCGAGTGACCCGCTTGTTAGGTGTAATCACGATGCTCGCCAAACCAGGGCGTCCCTAGATAGGAAAAACGCCGCCGCACACACGCCCCGACCTTTTGGGCTTCGCCAGTAGAAGGGCAATCGGGGTGACCCCTTGGATGCGCAGACGTGCAAGAGCAGGCCGACGTACCGAGGCGCATATATAGCTTCTCGATAACCAAAAGTTGGGGTCTGAATGAAAAGGGCAAAGCCGAACAGCTGAACTAAAAGCTGACCATTAAGTCAGAATGCTCAGCTGCACTTTCCCCATTACGAGGATCCCACCATGCGCATCTACACCCTTGAATACCTGTTTAACGGCGAGCCACGCGCACACATGTTCGAATTCAAGCAGCCTCAGCTGCCCGTCCACGAGGCGGCGATACACTTGCTACAGCTGCATTTTGGGGATGGAGAGAACAGCCTGATCATGCCCACCGCGGACGCGACGCCGGAGGAAATTTTAGAGCGGGCTGAGCTGTTAGGGCTGACGCAGATTAAGGTCGTCGATCAACCCAGTTGATGCCAGGTGTAGCGACCAGCAACGCGCGCCACGGCAGATTTGAAGGGCAGCTTTTGGCCGTTTTCTGCCCGTCGTGCGGCTAGACTGTCTGGGTCAATTCAGCCTGTCGTGACCGGCAGCAAACCAAAGAAGACATGCACTGGCTGGAGGTATCGGCGAGGAGAAAGAGCCCAAAAGGTGCCTATGAAACCAAGGGCGAATTCGGGTTGCTTTCGACTGTATTAAGCTATGGACACCTGGGAAGGGTAAAGCAGCCAGCCCCCATGTCTGGCCACTTTCTCCAGCATTGAAATGGTCAAGGTGCCAATTACACGTGCACGGCCGCCAGAGCAAAGTCCTGTGGACCCGCCGAGACATTCGAGGCGACGACTTCGATTGTCCACTCGCCAGCCATTGGCTTGTCGACTTGGACCATTTCGACATTATTGGTGCTGTCGAGTTTGAGGATTCCGGCCTTCGCACCGGCAGACTGGTTGCCAATCAATCTCTTCCCGGACGGAGTGCGAACGATGAGATTGAGGTTGTTCACCAGTTTTTTTCCTGGATAGTCAGTGTAAGCGAGCACTATCCGTATAGGCCGTGCCGTCTCTGCAATCGTTTGTGTGACACTCCACTTTTTCCCCGTCACGAGGGCCGGTCCATCAATCGTAAGGATTGGGTAGGAGAGTGACCGGTCAAGATTTACACGTCCAAAACCTTGATGGGGGTCGAGCAAGACGCCTTTGGGAGCCGTTCCAGGCAGACGCTCCGCCCCGGCGATCAGTAATGCTTTGATGAGGGCTGCACTCGGATTGGATAGCTGCCTTTGGCTGCGTAGATATTCTCGCAGCAATGCCGCCGCCCCAGCTGTGAGCGGTGTGGCCATGCTTGTTCCCCCCATATAGAAGTATTTGTGGTTGATCGGATATGGGGACCACGCAAAGTTATTCGGGGCGATTTGGGTCGAACGCGTAGAGAGAATGAAGGTGCCTGGGGCAACGACATCGGGCTTGATGCGGCTGTCGCTGGTGGGGCCGCGGCTGCTAAATGCCGCCACCTGGTCCGGCTTGTCAGCCATCGGGGCGCTGTGGAGTGGGGCCACAGGGTAGTCGTCTGGCCACCACTCACCATAGGTATTGGACTTGAATTCCGGACGCCTGTTTTCACTTGCTCCCACGGTAATGCAATTTTTGGCCGTTCCAGGAGACGTCACACTCATTAAATTGATCTTGCCGTCACCATCCTTGTCTGTCCCATCGTTTCCTACTGCGATGATGAAGCAGAAATCCCGGTGTTTCCAAACATACTCGTCAAATTGCCTGCATTGCTCGTCGTATTCACCAGCATCCCCACCGCCCCAAGAATTGGAGTGGATACGGGCGCCTTTATCGTAAGCGAATTGGAATAAGGTGCCGAGATTGTCGGGCAGGCCAGCAAGTATGTATCGGCGTCGTGCCAGGCTCGGAGCGGTTGATGGCTTCCATTTCATTTCCTGCTCTATGGCTTGAAAAACAAGCTTGGCCTTATAGGCGAGGCCATGGATTCGTTCCGGTCCACCGTTCGATGCGGTACCGTTGCCGAGCACCGAACCACTGACATGCGTGCCATGCCCGGAGTCGACATCAGCGGCTCCGTCATCCGCGCCGCCATTGGTGACGTAATCAAGCCAGGACGAGGCAATTGGATAGCTCTTGATAGCGACGATCCTCCCGGCGAAATCAGGATGGATGGTCGCCGGATCCCCCGTGTCGAGACCGGTATCGCATACGGCAATGATTTCCCCATCGCCAGTCAGGCCGAGCTTTGTAGACATGCTTTTCGGATTGCCATTACCCATGATGATGGTGGCCACGTTATTGCTTGTACGCGGAATGACCCTTTGCCGGACGTATCGCACGCCGTGCACTGCAGACACCTGACGCAGTTGCTCCGGGATGGTTTTCGAGGCCTGGGTGGATGCCACGATCAAGACGCGAGCACGGGCGTTCTTGGAAAGGATCTTAAACCCGAGTCGACTTACCTCCTTCGAAATCCTCTGCACGTCGGCACCATCAAAAATCTCTATCGAGAAATTGTCAGGGACCTCGTGCCGCCTCGGGAGAGTTTCACCGTTATCTTTTTTCTCCACGAGTTCAGGAGCAAGCCGCGCATCGTGTTGTAAATGTCCCACCCACTGTACGAAGGGGAGCTCGGCAATCTTCGTGAGTTGTTTGCCCGCCGTCCGGATGACATATCCAAAAGCGCCATAGGGCTCGCAAATTTTCACTCCGACTTTTCGCAGTTGGTTCAACCAGGTGCGTTTGATTGGAGCGATGAACTGCACCACGTAGTGGTGTGGCTTCTCATCCACTTCGGATACATTCGGGTCAACTCCCCCGCGGCTCAGCGTGTTGATCGTGTGCTTGCCCATTTGCAAGTCATATTCCTGAGTGATGTCTTCTACAGGAAACTCACGCGCTAGTTCTGTGGCGTCCTGGTTATTCGCCTGAACCACCACGAACGCGTCATAACGATCAATGATCTGCGCTCGTGCCTCAATTGAAGGGATATCGGATTTGTCAGCAAAAACTTTGAGGACAGACATCGCAAAGCTCCTTGTTAGGCAAGAGAGGCCGGCGCAGGCTTTCGTTTTTCAGCAACACTCTTTTTCCAGGGGGCACCAGCACGTCCGTGACGTACACTTCGGTCCTTTCCGTTAAAGCCAACACATACGTCATAGTAGTACGGCGAATACAAATCCACCTCCGCTACTGCGACAGGAGCGCTTGGAGTGAAAAGGCAAATGTCCGCATCTGGCCGATTTCTGCCTTTGGCCAACGGCAGTTTTGGCTCGTTTTCTGCCTTTCAGGATCGGCAGCTATAGCTCAGCGCCAACCTGCACAAATCTTCTAAACGTCCTTTTCCAACGCGCGGTAAATTAGTCGTCCGCACAGTTCAAAGCTGAACCATTACCTCTGGAGCCTTCCGTGGATAAACGCAACTGGATTGAGCTGTCCCAGGATGCCGATACCGGGATTGAATCGATTCGTGCCCATTTTCAGGGGCATGCCTACGATCCGCACTGGCATGACAGTTTTCTGGTGGGGGTCACCGAGCAGGGGGTACAGCAGTTCAATTGCCGGCGCGTTCGCCACCTCTGTACGCCGGGCAAGGTATTCATGCTGGAGCCGGGGGAGATCCACGATGGGCATGCGCCGACTGAGGAAGGATTTACCTACTCCATGCTCTACCTCGATCCGCACTGGCTGGAACGGGAGTTGCACGCGTTGTTCGAGCACGCACCGGCCAACAGTCAGCTGGGGTTTGCCGACACCTTGAGCCAGGATCCGGGCCTGGCCACTGCCATTTATCGAGCTTTCCACTCGCTCCATGAGGGTGACTTGCGCATTGTGCGCCAGAGCGCCATCGACACCTTGTTGGGGTCGCTCACTTGCCACCTTGATTGGCGCAAGCGTCAGACCTTTGATCCGCGCCTGCCGTTGGTGGCCCAGGTTGCGCGTGACTATCTGCATGCCCATGTCTTCGAGGACATCGGGCTGGATGATCTGGCCCAAGCGTGTGGTGTTGATCGCTTTCGCCTGACGCGGGCCTTCAAGGCAGCCTTTGGGCTGGCGCCTCATGCTTATTTGATCCAGCTGCGCCTGGCCAAGGCACGGCAGTTGCTGGCGCGGGGTGAGTCGCCGGCACAGGTGGCCAGTGCTCTCGGGTTCGCCGATCAAAGCCATATGGGGCGATGGTTTCGCCGTGCCTACCAGCTCACACCAGCGGATTACCGCAAGCGCTGCTCAAACCTTCCAGACTGAATCCCGCTGACTCGCGACCATGGTTTCCTATTTGATCAAGGAGTCCATGCCATGTCCTTTTCGCTGTTCTTTTCTGCCCTTTCGATGCGCCTTCGGGGAGTCTGAGCCATGGAATCGTTGCTGCCTTTCCTGCTGTTTGCGTTCGTTGCCTCGATTACCCCGGGACCGACCAATATTCTGGTGTTGAGCCACAGCTCGCGGCGGGGGCTAGGTGCCACCCTACCCATCATTTTTGGCGCATGCGTGGCGGCGGCGCTGATTGTTTTTGCAGTCGGGCTCGGCGTGGGCGAGACGCTGCTGCGGTTTCCGCGTGTGCAGCAGGCAATGGCCTGGGCCGGGGTGCTCTGGTTGAGTTGGCTGGCCTGGCAGATCTTTCAAAGCGCGCCGCCGTCCTTGGACCCGGCTACCCCGCGCGACGAGGGTCTCAGCGTGTTCGGCGCCGCCACCCTGCAATTGGTCAACCCCAAGGTCTGGATGATGGCGGTGGCGGTGGTGAGCGTATTTGTCAGTGGCGGCGAAAAGACCATGCGGCTGGTGGTGTTGTCGCTAGTGTTTCTGTTGGTCTCCTTGCCGTGCATGACTCTGTGGGCGTTGCTCGGCGTGGGTAGTGCTAGGGTTTTTGGTTCGCCACAGGCGTTTAAACGCATGAACAATGCATTGGCTTTTTTGCTGCTGGTGTCGGCCTGGTTGACCGTGCTGGTGTAGGTCGAACATTGCCTGGACAGGACGCTTTAATCAGCAGTTGGACCCCGTATGGCTTAAGGTGGTGAAGAAGGCTGGTATGGAGAAATAGGGGGGCAGAATACGTTCGTACAGAGACTTCAAGGGGGTATTGCCAAGCCCACTGTAGACTCGACTATCCAGTAACGTTCTGGTTCTGACCGTTCAACCTGCTCTAAAACGTTTTTACCCACTCTGGGCCAAGAGCTGTCGTTCGCTAACGTCCGTTTCTGGCCGATTTCTGCCCTTCGCGACCGGCAAAAAACGACCGAATTCTGCCTGTGCTGACCGGGAGGTATTGGCCGTTTTCTGCTGGGCATGACCAACCGGTTACTTACCGACAAAGTACATGGACCTACCATGCGGCTCAGCAAAATCTACTACCTTCTGGAGTCCTTGCCGGACTTCGTTGGCGCGGTGCATATCACCGCGCACGAGGCTAATAATCGGGTCGAAAATTGGTAATGAAACACCGCCTATTCGATCGACAGTCTTGTGCAGTAATGGGAAATCTAGTGCGGGAGCAAACGGCTGCCAGTTGCCGTTCGATATGGATGCCGATGCTGAGCGTTTGCTTGATGCTGATGTGCTTAGTCTTGTCACGCTCCAGGCTTTGAGCCGCGCCTGAACCTTTACCACGAAATGTCGAATGTGATTTGTTTCACTGAAGGCTGTATTCGATTTTTTAACTCTGGATTCGCGGCTCAATTTCAGACGCTAAATGCGTCTGAAATCGGAAATCGTACTGTAAAAAATGCGTAACCATGGAAGCTCAAAAAAAATCAGATGGAGCCACCAGCTATGCGTAAAGAAGAACAGACGATCGTCGCCAAGCTTGATGAGCAATATGATGGGGTGTTGGAGGAGGCACGGCTCCTAAACAAAAGCTATATCAGTGCTTCCATTAGCCTGTACAAAAAGACCGGAATCAAATCTGGCATAGCGGCGATTTCAATTAAGCAGACGAGTCCAAACGCCTACTCGATCTACTGGTGCAAGCTTGTGCCCTTGCAGGGTAAGCAGAATAAATTCCTTCCATTGACGATTGCTAAAGGCAATGGCAAATACAAATACTCGCCCTCATCGTTCCAGTTCGTTGAGTACACCTACCGGTTCTTGGTCTTGCAGGTGGAGGAACGGCTTGCTGAAATTCGCAAGATTGCCAGCGAAAATCGCCAGCTGCGTCGTACGATCGTTGCTTATGAGAGCAAACTGTCCCGGTACCAGTCCCGTGAGTACGGTGAGCTTTACACTGGCAAGTAGCTGATAATTGCTGCTAACTGGATAGGTCAGGCGTCTATAAGCAGTGCAGATCGCTGTAGGCCCGATAGGAAACCTGAAAGCCCCGTTCAGCTTAGCCTGGACGGGGCTTTTCTCTATAAGCAGTGACGCCACATTGCGGCTTGAGCGCACGTGCGAACAAACTGGTCGCTATAAGCAGTGAAGTCCGGTGTTTTGTCCTCCTAGAAGGCCCGAAACCCCGTGCAGACTGGGTTCGCAGGTTTTAACTGCTATAAGCAGTGATGCCTGAATACCACTCACTCAGTCAGCCTCGAGTCGTATTAGCAGTGACGAGACTCACTTTCATAAAATAAACATTGGTATGTATCGTCAAACCGGTCCCCCTGTGTCGCGCAACGGATACTCACCGCGTCGGCCATCCTCTTTACCAGCATCGGAGGTGAGTGGCTGGAGCCCTTTAAATCCGGGGCTTTCAGCCACTCACCTCCGGCACTCACCCCCGACGCTCACCTCCGGAACCCACCGCCTCGACCAACCTCTTTACCAGCATCAGAGGTGAGTGGCTGGAGCCCTTTAAATCCGGGGCTTTCAGCCACTCACCCCCGACGCTCACCTCCGGAACCCACCGCCTCGACCAACCTCTTTACCAGCATCGGAGGTGAGTGGCTGGAGCCCTTTAAATCCGGGGCTTCCAGCCACTCACCTCCGGCACTCACCCCCGATAGCAAAACGAGCTTTCCTCTCTATGAGAGGTGAATGGTCGGACTCCCATAAACAAACAGTGAGGTGCGGGCCTGTTTTATGAGAAAACCGTGTCGCGAAGCGGATGTAAGGGGTGAATGGGATAGATCCGGATCTGACTGCGGGTAGGGGGGCATCGGAGAGGGTTAAATCCTTGGGATTTACACTGAGCGTGAGAAGCTGATTCCACCGCAAATTTGCAGCCAGGAGAAAAACACCATGAACTCGATTGAGCTACTTTTTTACGCGGTAGTCGGGGTGCTTGGCACACTTGCTATAGCTGCTGCGGTGGGCTACGTAATTGCGGATCGCCTCGACAAAAAAAATGATACCGACTGAGTCTTGACGACAGCACGCGGCTGAGGTGGCTGGAAATGGTGGATGTTGATTCGCATAGGATCAGACACTTCAGAATGCTTGTGGGCCTCTGTGACCAATTGGACCCTCCTAGCGACTCGTCTGCTAACTCTTTGGCCTGTTGTCATATCGCTAGAAGCGCTGTAGTGCTCGCGGAGCGCTAAATAAGACACCACCAGCCACATCACAGAAAAAACACCTCCAGCGGCCTTCCAGGCAGCCTCTCGAGCATGAAATCAGACACGAGGCTGATCTCCGGCAAATTAGCCTCAGAAGTCGACCGAGCATCTGTTCAGCTCCGGAAATTGTTGATACACGCAAACGCTTTAGCTCTGCGGAATCAGCAATCCACAAACCAGTTGTAGAAGAGATACCCGGCGCAAACCGACACTACACAGGTACCAATGGACAGTAATGGGTATTGCCCCTCAATACCCAACCACCACTGCACTTTAAACAAGAAAGCCCCTACCAACACGCAAGCCAGAATCCCTAGGGCTAGGCCAAGCAATGCAAACAAGCGAGCTCCCAACCCAGGGTTGCCCTGATGCCAGTTTTCACTGAGACAAAAGGGGCAGTGATTCGACGAAGGGGTGTATCCCCAGAAACAACGTGTGTAACTCGCTCTTGGGATCATCGTGTTGCCACAGCATTGGCAAGTAACCATGGAGTGTCGCATGTCGCACCTCGGCTCGTTCTTCATGAGCTGATACTGCGCCATTGCTCAGAAAACCCAACTGCACCTGCATCTTGGGTTTTTCCAGAGCTGACATAGGGTGGTATGCGACCTTAAACATATGGAGAAACACATTGGAATTCCGCCATCTCGGTAACAACCGTTACTTCCCGCCCATCGCTCCCAACGGTCGCATCTACGCGGTACTTACTGAACAGGAGAACCAAGTGGAAAATTTATGTTTGACTTCGGAGGGAATAATTAGCGCCGATATTAAAACTCTCTGGTCGGAGATCCTCGGCATTTACTACAACGATGATTACTGGGAGATTATTTTTCGCAACTACTCAGAGAAAAGTCTGCGCTTCCGCCGTGGCATGCCCTGTGTAATAGTTATAAATGCGGGCAATATTTTTACAGCCCGAATTCAAGGGTACACCATCCCTTTGTGCCTGATGAATCGGCTCCTCTTTGAACAGCAAAAGTTGCATCGAAGTTAACTGCACTCCTCTCAATAGACGGAGAAAAATCTCCATTTTTTTGTTGCCCGACCAGCAACGTTTCACCCCATTACCCGAGAACACAGACTTATGCAAAAAATCGCCCCGTGGTAGGGATTTTACCAATATTTTTTTCAGACGCTTTTCGGTGTTGAAACCGAAACTCAAGGCTGCCTCCTTATGATTATCTTAGACCCCATGGCCTGAGGAGATCGTAGTGATGCACCAAACAATACTAGTCATGAGGAACAGCAAATCGATGAGCCCTCCACGCAGGGGTCAATCATGTTGCACCCTAAAGGCTCAAATGCTTGAGCGGGGCGAGAGTGCCGAGTTTTGGCGCGACTGGAAAGCCGAGATCATCCCGTCCCCTTGGAAGCCAGACGAACACTTCGAAGAGATGGCGCTAGAGCAACAGGTAGAGGCGAAACGCCTTCGCGCCTTGGCGATCGAGTACGGCGCCCAGAAAGAAAAGTTGGTCCAGGCACTGAAACTCACCCGTGAAAATCTCCGTGCGTGCCAAGGGACCATTCATCTGGCTGGCGGTTTCGATCCGGCCTACGTGAACGACGTGCAAGCCGCAATGAAGATTGCAGATGCCGCCATGGCCAAAGCAACCGCCTAACTCCCCCACCCTTCTGCCGCCACGCGCGGTACGGAGTAAGACGCACATGGCAAATAACAGTGCAGCCCAAGTTTCAGCTCCTCCCCCGCGCTTTATCCGCTTCAAGCACGCCTACGGCTACCTCGGCATGTGCCGGGACGAATTCAACAAGTCCGTGCGACCCAATGTTCGCGAGTTTCCCATCGGGACCCAGGGCGTTGCGTTCGACCGGATTGAGCTCGACGAGTGGGCGGATGCCTGGATCGCAAGCAAGTCAGTTGAAAAGGCAGCGAAACAGGACAACAATCGGCCTCGCAGCGAGCGCCATGTGGAAGCCAAAGGAGCAGAACCATGGCCCAAAAAGCAATTACAGGCCTCCAAAAAATGCCGAACGGCATCTGGAAAATCGACAAAAAATACCGAGGAGAGCGAATTCAAGAGAGTACTGGCACTTGTGACCGGGCGGAAGCCGAGCAGTACCTGATCCATATGCTGGAGAAGTTGCGGCAACAGAAGGTCTATGGCGTCAGGACGGTGCGGACATGGAGGGAGGCTTCCATCAAGTTCCTGCTTGAGGTGAAGGATCAAGCTTCGATCCATATATCAGCAACTTATATGGCGCAGCTCGACCCGTTTATAGGTCACCTGCCGATCACGCACGTCGACGACAACAGCCTGGCTTCTTACATTCGCTCGAAGCTGGCACCGGAGATCGGAAAGCCGGTAACGAACAGGACGGTGAATATCGCCCTTCAGCGGGTGATTAGGGTGCTGAACCTGTGCGCACGGAAGTGGCGGGATGATGAGCGCCGGCCTTGGCTGGACGTGGTGCCAATGATCTCGCTGCTGGATGAGAAGACGACCAGTCGCAAGCCCTACCCGCTCTCGTGGGAAGAGCAGTCGATCTTGTTCGCCGAACTGCCCGCTCATCTGCAAACCATGGCGATGTTCAAGGTCAACACGGGATGCAGGGAGCAGGAGGTGTGCAAGCTTCAGTGGGATTGGGAGATTGCCGTACCAGAACTGGCGACGAGCGTATTCCTGATACCGGCCAGGTTTGGCGGCAGGAGTGCTCGGGCAGGAGTGAAGAACGGCGATGAACGCCTGGTGGTGCTGAATGACGTGGCCAAGTCGGTCATCGAGAAGCAGCGAGGCAAGCATCCGCTGTTCGTGTTTCCTTTTGGCAAGCCAGATGGCGAAGGGAATGGAACGACTGTGCACCGAATGAATGACTCGGCATGGAAGAAGGCGCGGGTCAGGGCGGCGAAGAAGTGGCAGGAAAAGTACTTGAGGCCGGCGCATGACGGATTTTTGCGAATCCGCATCCATGACCTCAAGCATTCTTTCGGTAGGCGCTTGCGTGCCGCTGGTGTGACCGAGGAAGACCGGAAAGCTTTGCTTGGACACAAGAACGGCAGCATCACCAGTCACTACTCGGCAGCAGAGCTGGATCAACTGATTGCAGCGGCAAATAAGGTATCAGCAACCGACTCACGCGCACCAGCGCTGACGATCCTGAAAAGGAGGCAGGTATAGAACAACCCTAGGGTCACTCGGAATGTCACTAGGGTAGAAACGAAAAAGCCACCAAAAGGCGGCTAAGTCATTGAAAAATATGGTCGGGACGGAGTGATTCGAACACTCGACCCCTAGCACCCCATGCTAGTGCGCTACCGGACTGCGCTACGCCCCGACTAGGCGTGAAACTCATCCCCCATCTCGAGGAACGCTCAAGAATATATCGCAAGCGTTTGAAAACTGGAAGTATTTAAACGCAGAAATTTATTTCTTGAGTACCACCAGAACATCTTCCAGTTCGGCGATCATCTGGCGGATCATTTGCTTGTACTGGGTGGTGTCGTCTTTGGCTTCATCACCGGAAAGGCGCAGGCGCGCTCCGCCGATGGTGAACCCCTGGTCGTACAGCAACGCGCGGATCTGGCGAATCATCAGCACATCCTGGCGCTGATAATACCGGCGGTTTCCGCGGCGTTTGACCGGGTTGAGTTGAGGAAACTCCTGCTCCCAGTAGCGCAGCACGTGCGGTTTTACCGCGCAGAGCTCGCTGACTTCACCGATGGTGAAGTAGCGTTTGCCTGGGATGACGGGTAGCTCGTCGTTATGACTTGGTTCCAGCATAAGCCTCAACTCGGGCCTTCAACTTCTGCCCTGGACGAAAGGTGACCACACGGCGAGCCGTGATCGGGATTTCTTCCCCCGTTTTCGGGTTGCGGCCAGGCCGCTGGCGTTTGTCCCGAAGGTCGAAGTTGCCGAAACCGGACAACTTCACCTGTTCGTTGTCTTCAAGAGCGTGCCTGATTTCCTCAAAAAACAGTTCGACCAATTCCTTGGCCTCCCGTTTGTTCAGGCCTAGCTCTTCATACAGACGTTCCGCCATTTCAGCTTTCGTCAGAGCCCCCATACGTCACTTCCTTAACGTGGCGTTCAACCTTTGTTCGAGCGAGGTGAGGATGTTTTGCGTCGTGGTATTCACCTCATCGTCATTAAGAGTGCGCGATGGATGCTGCCAGGTCAAGCCAACTGCAAGGCTTTTTCTATGCGGATCAATGCCTTTACCCTGATACACGTCAAATAGCCTGAGGTCTGTCAGCCACTCGCCTGCATTTTCACGGATTACGTCCAGTACGGCACTGGCTGCAACGTCTTTGTCGGCCACCAGCGCAAGATCACGACGCACTTCAGGAAAACGCGATAACTCCTGGAATTTCGGCATTTTGCCCAATGCCACTTCGGCCAGAACCAGCTCGAAAACGAAGACCGGACGGTCGAGACCGAGGGTTTTCGATAATTCAGGGTGGATAGCGCCGACGTAACCGACTTCGCGACCTTCACGCTCGATGCGCGCTGTTTGGCCCGGGTGCAGCGCAGGGTGTTTACCCGGCACGAAACTGAACGAGTCCAGTGCGCCGGCAAAGCCCAGCACCGCTTCCACGTCGGCTTTGATGTCGAAGAAGTCCACGACATCGCGACCTTGTGCCCAGCCTTCCGGCAGACGGCTACCGCAGACGACACCGGCCAGCATCGGCTCTTGCTTCAGGCCTTCGAGCTGACCAACGAAGCGTAGCCCGCTTTCGAACAGGCGCACGCGATCCTGTTGACGGTTCAGGTTGTGCTGAAGTGCCTTGACCAGACCTGGCCACAGCGACGAGCGCATGGCGGCCATGTCGTTGGAAATCGGGTTGGCCAGCAACAGCGGCTCGACGCCCGGGCTGAACAGCTCGAACTGTTTCGGATCGATGAAGCTGTAGGTGATCGCTTCCTGGTAACCACGGGCCACCAGCAGGCGACGCAACTCAGGCAGATCGCTTCGCGCTTCGGCCTTGGCTTGCGGCGCCAGACGGGCTTGCGGGTAGCGGACCGGCAGACGGTTGTAGCCGTACAGACGGGCCAGCTCTTCGATCAGGTCGACTTCGAGGCTGATATCGAAGCGGAAGCTCGGCACTTCCACGCGCCACTGCCCTGCCCCATCGGCGGAAATCTTCAAGCCCAAAGCGCTGAGCAGACGCTCGATTTCGGCCGGGTCCATTTCCAGGCCGAGCATCTGGGTGATGCGCTGGGCCCGCAGGGTAACCGGTGCAATCGACGGCAGATGCTGTTCGCTGACGGTTTCGATGATCGGGCCGGCTTCGCCGCCAGTGATTTCCAGCAGCAGGCCGGTGGCGCGCTCCATGGCTTCACGGGCCAGTTGCCAGTCCACGCCACGCTCGTAGCGGTGCGAAGCGTCGGTATGCAGGCCGTAGGAGCGGGCCTTGCCAGCGATGGCAATCTGGTCGAAGAACGCGCTTTCGAGGAATACATCACGAGTAGTCGCGGACACACCGCTGTGCTCGCCACCCATCACGCCGGCAATCGCCAGGGCGCGGGAGTGGTCGGCGATCACCAGGGTATCGCTACGCAGGCTGACTTCCTGACCGTCGAGCAATACCAGCTTCTCGCCTTCTTCGGCCATGCGCACGCGGATGCCGCCATTGATTTCAGCGAGATCGAAAGCGTGCAGCGGTTGACCCAGTTCCAGCATCACGTAGTTGGTGATGTCGACGGCAGCATCGATGCTGCGCACGTCGGAACGACGCAGACGCTCGATCATCCACAGCGGCGTAGGTTTTGTCAGATCGACGTTACGGATAACGCGCCCCAGGTAACGCGGGCAAGCGGCCGGCGCCAGGACTTCGATCGAGCGCACTTCATCGTGCACGGGGGGTACGCCAGCAACTTCCGGGCGCGTCACTTCCGCAGCGTACAGCGCGCTGACTTCACGGGCCAGACCGGCCACGGACAGGCAGTCGCCGCGGTTCGGGGTCAGGTCGACCTCGATGCTGGCGTCGTCCAGTTTCAGGTACTCACGAATGTCCAGACCCACCGGCGCATCGGCCGGCAATTCCATCAGGCCGTCGTTGCCTTCACCGACTTGCAGCTCGACCTGCGAGCACAGCATGCCGTTGGACTCGACGCCCCGCAGCTTGGCTTTCTTGATTTTGAAGTCGCCTGGCAGTTCGGCCCCGATCATGGCGAACGGGATCTTCAGGCCCGGGCGCACGTTGGGCGCACCGCACACTACCTGGAAGGTCTCCGCGCCATTGCTGACCTGGCAAACGCGCAACTTGTCAGCGTCCGGGTGCTGCTCGGTGCTCAGCACTTCGCCCACTACCACGCCACTGAATTCACCGGCGGCCGGCGTAACGCTATCGACCTCAAGACCGGCCATCGACAGACGAGCAACCAGCTCGTCGCGACTTACCTGCGGGTTTACCCAACCACGCAGCCATTGTTCACTGAATTTCATCCTGCTCTCCTAAGAATTCGTTACGACTAGCGAAATTGCGCGAGGAACCGCAAGTCGTTGTCGAAGAACAGACGCAAGTCGTTCACGCCGTAACGCAGCATGGCCAGACGCTCAACGCCCATGCCGAAGGCAAAGCCCGAGAACTCTTCCGGGTCGATCCCGGACATGCGCAGCACGTTCGGGTGAACCATGCCGCAGCCCATGACTTCCAGCCAGCCAGTCTGTTTGCAGACGCGGCAGCCTTTACCGCTGCACATCACGCACTCCATGTCGACTTCGGCGGATGGCTCGGTGAAGGGGAAGAACGATGGACGGAAACGCACTGCCAGTTCTTTTTCGAAGAACACGCGCAGGAATTCCTCGATGGTCCCTTTCAGGTCGGCGAAGTTGATATCGCGGTCGACCAGCAGGCCTTCGACCTGGTGGAACATCGGGGAGTGGGTGATATCCGAGTCGCAACGATAAACACGGCCTGGGCAGACGATGCGGATCGGCGGCTGTTGCGTTTCCATGGTGCGGACCTGTACCGGCGAGGTATGGGTGCGCAACAACATGTTCGCATTGAAATAGAAGGTGTCATGCATCGCACGGGCCGGGTGATGGCCTGGGATGTTGAGCGCTTCGAAGTTGTGGTGATCGTCTTCGACCTCAGGGCCTTCGGCGATGCCGTAGCCGATATGGGTGAAAAACTGTTCGATACGTTCCAGAGTCCGGGTAACCGGATGCAGACCACCCGAGGTCTGGCCGCGGCCAGGCAGGGTCACGTCAATGGACTCGGCGGACAGTTTGGCGGCTAGATCAGCCTCTTCAAACAACGCCTTGCGCGCATTGAGAACCTCTGTGACACGCTCCTTGGCAACGTTGATCAGCGCGCCGAACTGCGGACGCTCCTCTGCCGGCAAATTCCCCAGGGTCTTCATCACCTGAGTCAATTCGCCCTTCTTGCCAAGGTATTGAACCCGGATTTGCTCCAGGGCATTGATATCTTCAGCGCTTTGCACAGCCTCTAGAGCTTGAGAGACCAGCGCGTCCAGGTTTTCCATGTACAGACTCCAGATACAAAATAGGGGAAGAGCTTGAAGGCTCTTCCCCTATTTATGACGTTTAACACCTGGCCCCACAGAGGTGAAGCCGGGTGACTGTCGGGGGTACTTAAGCCAAGGTGGCTTTAGCTTTCTCGACAATCGCAGCAAACGCCGCTTTTTCGTTCACTGCCAGATCAGCCAGAACCTTACGGTCGATCTCGATGGACGCTTTTTTCAGGCCGGCAATGAAACGGCTGTAGGACAGACCGTTGATACGTGCACCAGCGTTGATACGAGCGATCCACAGAGCGCGGAACTGACGTTTTTTCTGACGACGGTCACGGTAGGCGTATTGGCCTGCCTTGATTACCGCTTGCTTGGCAACACGGAATACGCGCGAGCGAGCGCCGTAGTAGCCTTTAGCAAGTTTCAGAATTTTTTTGTGACGTTTACGGGCAATGACGCCACGCTTTACACGAGCCATGAGTTACTTCCTCTATTCTTAACCAAAAATTAGCAAAGGCGCAGCATACGCTTGACTTTTGCAACGTCGGACGGGTGCAGCAAGCTGCTACCGCGCAATTGACGCTTACGCTTAGTCGACATTTTGGTCAGGATGTGGCTCTTGAAAGCGTGTTTGTGCTTGATACCGTTAGCAGTTTTCAGAAACCGCTTAGCAGCACCACTTTTAGTCTTCATCTTTGGCATGTTCGGATACTCCGCATTCAGTTGATAAACATAACCGTAAGGCCTGCCGTGCCCTGGTGGTTATTTCTTCTTTTTCGGGGCGATGACCATGATCAGTTGGCGTCCTTCCATCTTAGGATGCTGTTCGACCGAACCGTACTCCAGCAGGTCAGCTTCAACCCGCTTGAGGAGTTCCATCCCCAGCTCCTGGTGGGCCATCTCACGACCGCGGAATCTCAACGATACCTTGGCCCTGTCCCCGTCACTCAGGAAACGTACCAGGTTGCGCAGTTTTACCTGGTAATCCCCTTCCTCCGTCCCTGGACGAAACTTGATTTCTTTAACCTGAATCTGCTTCTGGTTTTTCTTGGCCGCGGCAACCTGCTTCTTCTTCTCGAAGATCGATTTGCCGTAGTCCATCAGTTTGCAAACAGGGGGTACTGCATCGGCGGAAATCTCCACCAGATCCAGTTTGGCCTCTTCAGCCTTAAGAAGCGCGTCTTCAATTGACACAATCCCAAGCTGTTCACCTTCAGCCCCAATTAACCGAACCTCGCGTGCCGAGATATTCTCGTTGATCGGGGCTTTCGGTGCAGCTCGTTTATCTTGTCTCATTTCACGCTTAATAGTAATTACTCCGAATCTGGGCGACCACGCCGGGAAACCGCTTGCGCGAGGAACTCAGCGAACTGGGCGACGGGCATCGAGCCCAGGTCAGCACCTTCACGAGTACGCACAGCGACAGTCTGCATCTCGACTTCCCGATCCCCGATAACCAAGAGATAAGGAACCTTGAGCAAAGTATGCTCGCGGATTTTAAAGCCGATCTTTTCATTTCTCAAGTCAGACTTGGCACGAAATCCGCTTTGATTGAGAGTTTTTTCAACCTCAGCGGCAAAATCTGCCTGTTTATCAGTGATATTCATGATCACTGCCTGAGTCGGAGCCAGCCACGCAGGGAACGCGCCCTCGTAATGCTCGATCAGGATCCCGACGAAACGTTCGAAGGAACCGAGGATCGCCCGGTGCAACATAACCGGGTGCTTGCGACTGTTGTCTTCGGAGACGTATTCGGCTCCCAGACGGATCGGCAGGTTAAAATCGAGCTGCAGGGTACCACACTGCCAGACGCGGCCAAGGCAATCTTTCAGCGAAAACTCGATCTTCGGACCGTAGAAAGCACCCTCGCCCGGCTGCAGATCGTACGGCAGGCCCGCACTATCAAGGGCTGCGGCCAGTGCAGCTTCGGCGCGATCCCACAGCTCGTCGGAACCGACACGTTTTTCCGGACGAGTGGACAGTTTCAGCTCGATGTCTTTGAAGCCGAAATCGGCGTAGACATCCAGCGTCAGCTTGATGAACGCTGCGGACTCGGCCTGCATCTGCTCTTCAGTACAGAAGATGTGCGCATCGTCCTGGGTGAAGGCGCGCACGCGCATGATGCCGTGCAGTGCACCCGACGGCTCGTTGCGGTGGCAGGCACCGAACTCGGCCAGACGCATCGGCAGCTCGCGGTAGCTTTTCAGGCCTTGATTGAACACCTGCACGTGGCACGGGCAGTTCATCGGCTTGATGGCGTAGTCACGGTTTTCCGACTGGGTGGTGAACATGTTGTCGGCGTAGTTGGCCCAATGCCCGGACTTCTCCCACAGGCTGCGGTCAACGACCTGCGGAGTCTTGATCTCCAGGTAGCCGTTTTCGCGCTGAACCTGGCGCATGTACTGCTCCAGCACCTGATACAGGGTCCAGCCGTTCGGGTGCCAGAACACCATGCCCGGGGATTCTTCCTGGATATGGAACAGGCCCAGACGCTTGCCAAGCTTGCGGTGATCGCGCTTTTCAGCTTCTTCGATCCGCTGGATGTAGGCCGCCAGCTGCTTCTTGTCGGCCCATGCGGTGCCGTAGACACGCTGCAATTGCTCGTTTTTCGCATCGCCGCGCCAGTAGGCGCCGGACAGCTTGGTCAGTTTGAAGGACTTCAGGAAGCGCGTATTCGGCACGTGCGGACCACGGCACATGTCGACGTATTCTTCGTGATAGTACAGGCCCATGGCCTGCTCGTTCGGCATGTCTTCGACCAGGCGCAGCTTGTAGTCTTCGCCGCGAGCGCTGAACACGTCGATCACTTCGGCACGCGGAGTGACTTTCTTGATCACGTCGTAATCTTTTTCGATCAGCTGATGCATGCGCTGTTCGATGGCCGTCAGGTCGTCCGGAGTAAAAGGACGCTCGAAGGCGATGTCGTAATAGAAGCCTTCATCGATGACCGGACCGATGACCATCTTCGCTGTCGGGTACAGCTGCTTGACCGCGTGGCCAATCAGGTGGGCGCAAGAGTGGCGAATGATCTCCAGCCCCTCTTCATCCTTTGGCGTGATGATTTGCAGAGTGACGTCGCTGTCGATCACGTCACTGGCATCGACCAGCTTGCCATTGACCTTACCGGCCACGGTGGCCTTGGCCAGACCGGCACCAATGGATGCGGCGACCTCGGCTACGGAAACCGGATGATCGAAGGAACGTTGACTGCCGTCGGGAAGAGTAATAGTTGGCATGGCGCCTCCTCTCCTAGTGGTGACCCCTACCAAAGGTCACGTGGGTTGGGATGAGCCAGTACAAGATTCGGTCCAGGCCATTCAATAACGAACGCCTGCCGTACAGCGGCAGGAGCCTTGCGGCCAACCGGAAAACCGAACCAGAGTGACTGGAGTTCAAATCAGGATTATCAGGGTGCTGACCGCTACCGGGACGAAATGCCATCCGGAGCCTGAAAACACTCAAGCCGGGCATGCTAGCACAGATGAACGGTACTGGCGCCGCAGTGGCCTTGCGCTGGCGTAATTTGCCTGATTTTGTGCAAGAGTGCTGAACTTGAGCTGCACTTCAAGCCTCAGATACAGAGAACCGTACTCTGCCCCATCGACCACAAGGAGCATCCCAGCATGCGTCTGAATCGTTTTTTCGCCATTGCTGCGCCCATCATCCTGTTACTGCCGCTGACCGCCAATGCCGCATGGCCCAAGGGCGAGCGTGAAAAGTACATGGCTCAATGCACCCAGGCCGCAGGATCCCAAGAAGGGATCAGTCCCGCCACCGCCAAATCCCATTGCGCTTGCGGTGCCGACAAGATCGCTTCTTACGACGCCAAGGACCTTCAGGCGCTGATGGACAACAAGGCCAGCGTCGATTTGCAAAACAAGGCGCTGGCGGCGATTTCGACCTGCAAAGTGCAGAAAAAATAAGCGCCTGATGAGCTTTTCAAGCGGTTTTTTACCGGTGAACTGACCGTAAAAACAGCTTTGCCCTACAAAATATTCAGCTTTTACAGCTTTTTTTATCGTCTTTATTTTCAGCTGAAAGCCCCTGAACACGGGGCCTCCAGCCGATAAAGGCGATAAAGGAAACGCAACTGATCGGCAAACGGTACGCCTAGGGGGCTCCCAAGTCGAACATTTCGACTATGATACCCCGGTGTGCCCAGTTGGCCTGAGCAGCACAGCACTACTGAAAATATATGTTTCTTGGAGATACACCATGTCTAATCGCCAAACCGGCACCGTAAAATGGTTCAACGATGAAAAAGGCTTCGGCTTCATCACTCCTCAAGGTGGCGGTGACGACCTGTTCGTACACTTCAAAGCTATCGAAAGCGACGGTTTCAAAAGCCTGAAAGAAGGCCAGACTGTTTCCTTCGTGGCTGCGAAAGGCCAAAAAGGTATGCAAGCTGAGCAAGTTCGCGCTGAGTAATTTCTCCGCGAGCTAAAAAAACCCCGTCCATGTGACGGGGTTTTTTATGGGCGCAACAAAAGCCTGGAACGATCAGCCGCAGTTGACGCGATTGATCAGCAGGTTGGCATCGGTATTGAGATTCAGGCGATCGGAGCGGTACTCCAGCGTCACCATGTCATTCGGCTTGAGGATTCGCGCGTTCTGCGCACCCGAGCGCGTACGGGCCTGTTCCAGCAACTCAGGCGAAGCCTTCTTGCCGAGGGCGAACTGCGCCGCCTCGGAGTCACAGCTACTGTGTCCGGTCTCGGTCGCCACAGGGTCTTTTGCCGATTCGGCGGTACTGCAGCCGGTCAGGATGACTGCTGCCAACAAGGTACCGAATGACGCGAGCTTCCAAGGCATGAAGCCTCCTTTTTTCAAAAAAAATAAGCAGAGATCGTGCGACAGCTGATTTGGCTGTTGATTTCGACAACAGCCCTGGCAGTACCCGCAACTATCAGCGCGCCAGTCTGCCTCAGCCGGCACAGGGTTTTCACGACTCAATCGTGACTGAATATGAACAACGCCCTCAGTAGACGTCAATGTATTCGAATGGAGGGTTGGGCCAGTTCTGCTGCAATGCGTTGAAAATCTGCATCACCCAGACCGCGTCGCTGGCAGCGACCGCACCGACATAGCCCGAGCCCTTCGCCCAGGTCTCCAGACGAAACAACAGATCCTCAGTATCGGTACCACCGACGATGCCTGAAGAAATGTAGGCGACACCACCCTTGGTGACCCGCAGTTGGGTGTGCTTATCGTCACTGGCCGAAGCCAGCAGTTGACGCACAGCCTCCAGGGTCAAGCCGTCAGGGGTATTCAAATGGATCTGCACAGCGCGGTCCCCTTGGTAAATTCTCAAAGCCCAAGTGTCGCATAGCCCTCCTCTCATGCCTAAGTTGGAGTGCGAAAAACCTCGCAAGATGTTTAACTCAGCACAGCCCAAACCTCTCGGATCGACGACCAGGCCTTGGGCGGCCTATTCAGACTTCGCGAGTTCATCATGACAACCGTAAGCATCGACGCCGACATCAAAGCCAAATGGTCTCTGGGCCACTGTTCCTATAGCCCCGGCAGCCCGGAAGAGTTGGCGATCATCAGTATCGACCTGTTGGTCAAGGAACTGGGGGCGCAGGCAGCCCAGGTGTTCATCGCGCAGATATTCGAGAAATACCCAAGCAAACATATGGGAGCGTCCCACACGGAAAGGGTGTAACACCCCGCAGGCTGGCACCCACGGGGCTGAAGCTTACTTGAGGCGGGCCAGACGCGCCGTCAGCAAGTCGAAGAAGCCTTGGGCATCGCCGCTTTCGACCCAGAACACGTTCTTTTCCTGTTTCAGACCATCGTGCCAGTCGACGATGGTCTGGCCGAAGGTCGGTCCTTCGCGGCTGTCGACCACCATGTTCACCTGTCGGCCGCTGAACAACTGCGGCTTGAGCAGATAAGCGATGACAGTAGCGTCATGCACCGGGCCACCCGACATGCCGTAATGTTCCATATCGACTTTGACGTATTCGTTGAGAATATCCCCCACCACCTTGCTGGCATGGTTGCCCAACGCCGCGATCTGCTGCAGACGCGCTTCGCTGGTCAGTACCTTGTGGGTCACGTCCAGCGGCAGGTAGATCAGCTTGACGCCGCTCTTGAGGACCACTTCAGCCGCCTGCGGATCGGCGAACAGATTGAACTCGGCGACCGGGGTGATATTGCCACCGTTGAAGTGCGCGCCACCCATGACCACCACTTCCTTGATGCCCTGGGTAATATCCGGCGCCTGAATCAGCGCCAGCGCCAGGTTGGTCTGCGGCCCAAGCATGGCGATGGTGATGCTCCGGGGTTTGGCGGCGCGCAGGGTGTCGATCAGGTAGTTGACCGCGTTGCCTTCGGCCAGGCCGGCCTTGGGCTCGTGCACCGTGACACCCGAGATGCCTTCCTTGCCGTGAATGTTCTCGGCGTAGATCGGCGTGCGCAACAAGGGCTTCGGCGCCCCCGCATACACCGGCACTTCTTCGCGCCCCGCCCACTCGCGGGCCAGTCGCGCATTGCGTGAGGTCTTGTCGAGCCGCACATTCCCGGCGACGGTGGTGAGCGCGCGAATGTTCAGCTCCTCAGGCGAAGCCAGGGCAAACAACAAGGCCACGACGTCATCGGCACCTGGATCGGTGTCGATGATCAGATCCATTTTTTCCGCCGCCTGGGCGCTTGTAGCGGTGATCAATGACAAAAGCAGCAGACTCCGGAGCAAGTGTTGAAGTATCTGAGCATAGCGGTGCATGGCGCACTCCTTGTGCGTGAGAAATTCAAGCTGAAATACAGCGGTCTAAAAGGTCACTCCCGCGACCAGCACAATGTTGCAGTACGGCTGACATTCGCCGGTACGCACCACCGCACGGGCTTGTCGGCTGAGGGTTTTGAATGCTTCGTGACTGAGCAACGTGCGCTGGCCCAATGCAGCCTTGGCCGTCAGCTCGTCAATCACTTGCAGCGCGGGCGGCTGCTTGAGCAGGATTTCTTCGGCCAGCACATGGCTTTCCACCTGCATTTCGCTGAGCACGACCTGCAAGGTGCTGACGAAGTCCGGAATACCTTTGGTCAACGCCAGGTCGATCAACTCGACCCCGGGCGGCACTGGCAAACCGGCATCGCCGATCACCACCATATCGCCATGACCCAGAGAGGCGATCAAGCGCGACAAGGCGATGTTGAGCAATGGCGTCTTTTTCATGAGGGGCTAAAGGCCTGTACGTCGGACAAGGTTGGAATGGAGGGTTGTGCGCCCGCTCGAGTGACCGACAGTGCGGCCGCGATCTGGCCAAAGCGAATGGCCTCGGCCTCGCTTTTGCCGGCCGCCAGTGCCGCGGCAAAACCTCCGACGAAGGTGTCACCCGCTGCTGTGGTGTCGAGCGCCTTGACCTTCGGCGCCGGGAAATGCTCGAAACCCTGCCCATTGGCGAACAACGAACCCTGGGCTCCTAGGGTAACGATGACTTTGCCGGCGCCCGCGGTAATCAGTCGACTCGCGGCGGCTTCGGCGGTTTGCAGCGAATCTACCGGCAAACCGCTCAGGGCCGACGCCTCGCTTTCATTGGGAATCAGATAATCAATGGATGAATACCAGTCGGCCGGCAACGGTCCGCTTGCGGGGGCCGGATTGAGAATCACGGTCTTGTCCAGTTCCCGACCGCGCTTGAGGGTGTAACCGACGGTCTGCATCGGCACTTCGAGCTGGCAGATGATCACATCGGCCGCTTGCAACACTGCGTCAAAACCCTTGACCACGTCGGATGCGAGCAGTCCATTGGCGCCCGCGACGATCACGATCGCGTTCTGACTGCTGTCATCGACCACGATCAACGCGATGCCACTGGAACCCTCGACTATGGTCACGGCCTGGCAGTCGATCTGCTCGGCCAGCAGCGCCGCTCGCAGTTGCTCGCCATAACCATCGCTGCCGACACAGCCGATCATCGAGACTTCAGCGCCCAGGCGCGCCGCAGCAACGGCCTGGTTGGCGCCCTTGCCGCCAGAAACCGTGGCGAACGACTCGCCTATCAGCGTTTCACCGGCTCGCGGCAACCGCTCGGCCCGAGTCACCAGGTCCATGTTCAGGCTGCCTACTACCACTACTTTTGCTGGCATACATCAATACTCATCAATTCGGTTCAGCGGAATTGGTCGAAGACGCCGGCCAGCGGCGCGGTCGACTCTCGCAAGACAATGCTGGGGGTCACGATGCGCTGATCGGTGACCAATTCGGGGGTCGCGATCCGCCGCAACAGGACTTGCGCGGCCATCTCGCCCAACTCGAGGATCGACTGGCCGACGGTGGTCAGTGCCGGATAGACATAACGGCTCATCTGGATATCGTCGAAGCCAATGACCGAGAGCTCGCTGGGCACTCGAATATTGCGTTCGGCTGCGGCACGCAACACGCCGATACCGATCATGTCGTTACCGGCGAATATCGCGCTGGGCGGATTACTTTCCAGAAGCCGAGCGGCAGCGCTGTAACCGCCGGTACTGGTGAAGTCGCTCTCGAGCATCCGCTCCTGCGGTACTTGCACCCCGGCCTCTTTCA
Source organism: Pseudomonas sp. LBUM1658 (assembly GCF_059716055.1). NCBI lineage: Bacteria > Pseudomonadati > Pseudomonadota > Gammaproteobacteria > Pseudomonadales > Pseudomonadaceae > Pseudomonas > Pseudomonas sp. LBUM1658. Next base: position 1,941,328 of record NZ_CP166798.1, on the reverse strand, counting down.
GCGCCCGGCAATAACCGGCCAGACGCATCTGCGCCACGCTGGTATGGGCCGGACCACCGATACAGGCGATGTCCCGGTGGCCGAGGTCGAGCAGGTGTCGAGTCGCCAGATAGGCGCCGTATTCATGATCGATGCGCACCATGTCCGCATCGATCCCCTCCAGCCCCCGGTCGACTATCACCATCGGCGTGCGCACCGCGGCCAGACCGGCAGCCAGCCCGGCATCACCACCGGCCGAGGCGACGATCAAGCCATCGATGCGTTTTTCCAGCAGTACCCGCAGATAGCTGCGCTGCTTGTCCGGGTTGTCATCGGAGTTGCACAGAATCACGCAGTAGCCGTTCCGCTCGCAGTAATCCTCGATGCCCCGGGCTAATTCGGCGAAGTACGGGTTGAGGCTGTTGGGCACCAGCAAACCAATGGTCGCCGTGGTTTTCGCTTTCAACGAGCGGGCTACGGCACTGGGCACGTAGTCCAGGCTCTTGATCGCCGCCTCGACTTTGACCCTGACCTCTTCACTGACTGGCCGGGTCTTGTTCACCACATGCGAGACCGTGGTGTAGGAAATTCCGGCGAGCGCTGCTACATCTTTGATGGTTGCCATGACTCATGCCCGCCGACGTGCGCGCTGACTGCGATAAGTATCGAGCACCACTGCGACCACGATAACGGCGCCAGTAATGATGCGTTTGGTGGGTTCGGTCGCGCCGATTTGCGCGAGACCGGCAGCCAGTACGGAAATGATCAGTACGCCAAAAAAGGTACTGATAACCGAACCGCGTCCACCCATGAGACTGGTGCCACCGATGACCACCGCGGCGATGACTTGCAGTTCCAGGCCGGAACCGGCATTCGGGTCCGCCGCCTCCAGGCGAGAGATCTGGAACAGTGCCGCCACTCCGGCCAACAACCCCATCAGACTGAACACCAGGATCTTGTAGGGCTTTGGATTGATACCCGCCAGACGTACCGCTTCTTCGTTGGTACCAATGCCGATCAGGTAGCGCCCGAACACTGTGCGAGTCAACACTGCCTGAGCGATGAAGATGATCAATAAGGCAATGATGAACGACGGCGAAATCCCGAAGGCGATCGGGTTCGACAGCCAGGCAAAAGCATCGCCGATATAAGCGGTGCGCGAGCCGGTCATCTGGTAAGCCACGCCGCGAGCCATTTCCAGCACGCCCAGGGACACGATGAACGACGGAATCCGCCAGGCCACGGTGATCGAACCAGTGACAGTACCGGCCAGCGCCGCGACGGCCATGCCGAGCAAGGCTGCCGGCATGACGCTCCAGCCCCAGCCGAGGATCGCCACGCTGACCGCCGAAGCGGCCAGTGCCAACACTGAACCGACCGACAGGTCGATACCGCCAATGATCAGGACAAAGGTCATGCCGACGGCCAGGACCATCAAATCCGGAATCTGGTTGGCCAGGGTGCTGAAGGTGTCATAGGAGAGAAAATGACTGCTCAAGGTCGAGAACAGAGCAATCATCGCCAGCAAGGCCCCGGCCAGACCCAGATAAGTGCCCAGGCCGTAATAGTTGCCACTACGTTTGCTGGCAGAAAGTGCAGTTGTCATGGGATATCCCTAGGCGCCGCTTCATTGAGCAACGCATCACGTTTTTGGTAGCCGGCAAACGCGGCAGCAAGCAGTTCGTCCTGGGTCCAGCTGTCGCGTTCAAAGGTTTCGATCAAACGCCCGGCGGAAAGTACACCAATCCGGTCGCAGATCAGCATCAACTCGCGCAGATCGCTGGAAACCACCACCAACGCCTTGCCCTGACGGGTCAATTCGCCCAGCAAGCCATAGATGTCGAATTTGGCGCCGACGTCGATCCCGCGGGTCGGCTCGTCGAACAGCAGCACCGAACAATCGCGCTCAAGCCAGCGGCCGATCACCACTTTTTGTTGATTGCCACCCGACAGCTCGGACACCAACTGCGCCGGGCTCGAACTGCGAATGCGCATGGCGTCGATTTGCCGCTGGGCCAGGGCCGACTCGTCAGCTCCGTTGACGATGCCAGCGCTGGAAATCACCGGCATGTTGCCCAGGGCAATATTGGCGCTGATCGATTGAGTCAGCAGCAGGCCTTCGCCCTTGCGATCTTCAGTGATCAAGGCAATCCCGTGCCCGACCGCATCGGCTGGCGAGCGGATGCTCACCACCTGCGCCGGCGACCCCAGCGCGACGCTGCCGCTGTCTGCCGTGTCAGCACCGAAGATCAGGCGCAACAGTTCGGTGCGCCCTGCCCCGATCAGCCCGGAGATCCCAAAGATCTCGCCGCTGCGCACCTCGAAGGAGACGTCGCGGACCTTATCGGAACGACTGAGCCCTTTGACCGTCAAGGCTGCGGCGCCGATCTGGCGTGGACCCAGGTCGATGTGTTCGCCCAGTTCGCGGCCCACCATCAGGTTGACCAGTTGCTCACTGTTGTAATTGGCCATCGGCTCGACGCAGACCAGGCAACCGTCCCGCAGCACTGCAATGCGCTGGGCGACACGGGCCAGTTCTTCCAGGCGATGGGAGATATAAATGATCGCCACTCCGCGAGCTTGCAAGCGGGTGATCTGCTCGAAGAGCATTTCGACTTCGCGCGCGGTGAGCATCGCGGTCGGCTCGTCGAGGATCAACACATGGCAATCGCCAATCAGGTTGCGGGCGATTTCCACCATCTGCTGGTGGCCAATGCCCAACTCGCCGACCAGCGTATCCGGATCAATCGCATCCAGGCCGACCTGAGCCATCGCTTCAATGGCCGCCTTGCGCAATTGCTTGCGGTTGATCCAGCCGCCATGACTGGGCAGATTGTCGAGAAACAGGTTTTCGGCGACGGACAAGGTCGGCAGCAGGTTGAGTTCCTGCATGACCATGCGGATCCCCAGGCCTTCGGCTTGCGTGCGGCTTGCGGGACGGTAATCCTGACCCTGGAACTGCATCTGACCTGTGGTCGGAGTGACCAGGCCACCGATGATTTTCGACAGGGTACTTTTGCCGGCGCCGTTTTCACCGGTCAACGCCAGCACTTCACCGCGCATCAACGTCAGGTCGATGTCGGTCAGCACCGGCTGAGCATAAGTCTTGCCGATACCGCTGACCGAGAGGACAGCGTTCGGGGCGAAAACTGACATAAGAAACTCTCCATGCGCCCGCCCGGATGAGCGAGCGCCAGTGTGCCGCCGGGATGACTACTGGGTGACCAGTTCGACCGGAGTTTCGATCACGCCGTTGGTGCCGCCCTCGACCTTCTCACCCTTGAGGATTTTCAGCGCGGTTTCGATACCGAATACCGCCTGCCGGGCAGCAAACTGGTCTGCGGTCGCCAGGACACGGCCGTCTTTGAGCATCGGCTTGATGGCGTTGATGTTGTCGTAACCGACCACCTGGACTTTGCCCGCCTTGCCGGCTGCCCGTACTGCGGAAACAGCGCCGACTGCCATGCTGTCATTGCCGGCCAGCAGGGCCTTGAGGTTCGGGTATTCGCTCAGCATCGAGGAGGCGACCTGGTTACCTTTGTTGATTTCCCAGTCACCGGATTGCAGGGACACGACCTTGATCTGCGCCGCCTCCATCGCATCCTTGAAGCCCGCAGTGCGCGCCTGGGCATTGGTCGTGGTGGAAACACCTTCGATGATGCCGACTTCGTCACCGGCCTTCAGCTGCTTGGCCAGATAGTCACCGACCAGACGGGCGCCCTTGCGGTTATCCGGGCCCACGAACGGGACGCTGATGTTTTTGCTTTTGACGACCGCCGGGTCCAGTTGGTTATCGATGTTGATCACCGTGATACCGGCGTCGACCGCCTTCTTGATCACCGGCACCATGGCTTTCGAGTCGGCTGGCGCGATGATCAGCGCGTTGACTTTGGATACGATCATTTGCTCGACAATGCGGATCTGGTTGGCGGTGTCCGTTTCATCCTTGATTCCGTTGGAAATCAAATCGAAGTCTGCGGAGTGCTCTTTCTGGTAGGCCTTGGCGCCATCTTCCATAGTCAGGAAGAATTCATTGGCCAGGGATTTCATGACCAGGGCGACCTTGGGTTTTTCGGGCGTTTCGGCGAAGGCCGAGGAAAGCGGCAGCGCGGCGGATGCGGCTGCGAGCATAGCGACAGCAAGAAGACGTCCAGCGAATGGCAGCTTCATGGGTTCACTCCGTTCTTATGATTATTTGTGAGCAACGCTTGCACTGAAGCAGGCTTCAATTCCCTGGCGCCGAGGCGATACAGGATGAAGCAGAGATTTCCGGAGCTGTCGAAACAAGCCCTCGCGAAACGTGCGCAAACGTTTGCGTAGATCGAACTATGGGAATCCTGCCGACATTTGTCAACGGCAAGAAAACGCCTTTGACCCGTGTTCGCAATACGCGCTGACACTCTAGGACTCAAAAGGCTTTTCCTTGTCAGCCCCCCTTCTCTTCCCTGAGCTCGCTCCATCGGCATTCAACCCGAGTATTTTCGGGTAGCCGAACGCAAAACCACTCCTATCGTCGGAAATCCGGACACGAACTGAAACCGAGAATTAAATTCATTACAAAATATTGATCGTAATCAATAAGTTACATTTATTTTCTCGACAAGACACGACTGGTACAAATCCTGCTCTTCTCCAAGCCTCCACGGCATTCAGATCTGCCTGGGGCGTTTCTAGATGAACCTGCATCAGCACCGTCATTACAACTAGAGAGAAAAATAATGAAATCTGCGTTCAATACCTTTGTTCCGGGCGCCTTGGCCCTCCTGCTTTTACTCCCCGCCACACTGCAAGCAAAAGAAGTCGAAACCCAACAGAAACTGGCTAACGTGGTGATCCTCGCCACTGGCGGGACTATCGCCGGCGCAGGTGCCAGTGCTGCCAATAGCGCCACCTATCAGGCGGCCAAAGTTGGTATCGAGCAGTTGATCGCCGGTGTGCCAGAACTGAGCCAATTGGCGAATGTGCGTGGCGAACAGGTCATGCAGATCGCATCCGAAAGCATCACCAACGACAACCTGCTGCAACTGGGTCGCCGCGTCGCCGAACTGGCCGACAGCAAAGACGTCGATGGCATCGTCATCACTCACGGCACCGATACCCTGGAAGAAACCGCTTACTTCCTCAACCTGGTGGAAAAAACCGACAAGCCGATCATCGTCGTCGGCTCGATGCGCCCGGGTACTGCGATGTCTGCTGACGGCATGCTCAACCTGTACAACGCTGTCGCAGTCGCCAGCAGCAAGGATGCTCGCGGCAAAGGCGTACTGGTGACCATGAACGACGAGATTCAGTCGGGTCGTGATGTCAGCAAAATGATCAACATCAAGACCGAGGCCTTCAAAAGCGCCTGGGGTCCGCTGGGCATGGTGGTCGAAGGTAAATCCTACTGGTTCCGCCTGCCTGCCAAGCGTCACACCATGGATTCGGAATTCGACATCAAAACCATCAAGAGCCTGCCTGACGTCGGAATCGCTTACTCCTACGGCAATGTCAGCGACACCGCGTACAAGTCCCTGGCTCAATCCGGCGCCAAAGCCATCATCCACGCCGGCACTGGCAACGGTTCCGTTTCCTCCCGTGTGGTTCCAGCCTTGCAGGCGCTGCGCAAGGATGGCGTACAAATCATCCGTTCGTCCCACGTCAATGCCGGTGGTTTTGTACTGCGCAACGCAGAACAACCTGACGACAAATACGATTGGGTCGTTGCCAATGACTTGAACCCGCAAAAAGCCCGCATTCTGGCGATGGTCGCGCTGACCAAGACCCAGGACAGCAAAGAACTGCAACGCATGTTCTGGGAGTATTGATTCACCGCTCGCCCGGTCTTGCCTGAGCGGGCAACAGTGACCACCACTCGCCAGCACTGGCGAGTGGCTCTGCAACAGCCTTCTCGTCCCGCCCCATCCCTGGCCACTGCTACTCTTCGGCCGTAAAAAAAGCCCCGACGATATACACCAAACCGAATAAATCGCTGTCAGAGGAAATTCTTTAATTTTAAGCAGTTGCGAAATTGCCTACAGTTAAATACTGTATGCACGTACAGCTTAATAAGGAATCCTCCGTGGCCACTACCCCAGCAGCAGCGACTACCCCTCCCAGTTCCTATGAACGACTCGGTTTGCGCATTCAGAAGATCATCAATTCTCCCAACGCACAGAAGGCCAAAGCCGCATTGATCTTTCGGCTCCCGGACGAACCCGTGGACGAGTGGGAACAACTGCTGGAGGAAATCGCCGAGAACGACAACGTCACCCTCGCCTACCGCGACGATGGTGGGGTGCAGATTTTCTGGGTCGTGCCGAAGGAAGATTGACCCAATGATTGTTCGTTTACTTGTCCTGGTCTGTCTCCTCGGCGCCTTGAGCGCCCAGGCCGCCGCCCCACGCACCTTCAACGAAGCCAAGAAAGTCGCCTGGAAGCTGTATGCACCGCAATCCACCGAGTTCTACTGCGGCTGCAAATACACCGGCAACCGAATCGACCTCGCTGCCTGTGGATATGTGCCGCGCAAGAATGCCAACCGCGCGAAACGCATCGAGTGGGAGCATATTGTCCCGGCCTGGCATATCGGCCACCAACGCCAATGCTGGCAAGACGGCGGCCGCAAGAACTGCACCCGCACCGATCCGACCTACCAGCGTGCCGAGGCGGACCTGCACAACCTGGTGCCCAGCATCGGTGAAGTGAATGGGGATCGAAGCAACTTCAGTTTTGGCTGGCTTGCGGTGCAAGCCGGGCAATACGGTTCATGCCTGACCCAGGTCGATTTCAAGGCCAGGAAGGTCATGCCCCGCCCGTCTATTCGCGGAATGATCGCCCGCACCTACTTCTACATGAGCAAACAGTACAGTTTGCGTCTGTCAAAACAGGACCGCCAACTCTACGAAGCCTGGAATAAAACCTATCCAGTGCAGAACTGGGAACGCCAGCGCAATCAGAGCGTGGCGTGCGTGATGGGGCGAGGCAACGAGTTCGTCGGACCGGTGGATTTGAAAGCCTGCGGTTGAGCCATTACAGAAACGCAAAAAGGCCTCGGACAACACTGTCTCGAGGCCTTTTTTCTATCCGCGCCCGGCAGTCAGTTCGCAACACTGGAAATCTAATAATGTGGGAGCGAGCTTGCCTGCGATAGCGACCGCACAGCCGGCCTATCTCCGACGGATGTACCCCGCCCCCCCTGTGGGAGCGAGCCTGCTCGCGATGGCGGCCTGGAGAGTGGGCAAGGGCAACGGCTCACTGAGCCACTGGATGCTCGACCACCTCTGACACGATATTGCGTTTTTTCGCCCGGGCCAGGCTTGCAGTCAGTTCTACCTGCCTGGCTTCAGCCTCGGCCTTGGAGCCGAACGGGCCGATGAAGATCCGCTGTGTAGCGCCGTCCGTGCGCACAGAAGACACGAAACCGTGCTCGAGCAACCAACCGGTCAGATCGCTCACTGCCAGCAAGGTATCGCCCTTGACCTCGACATCCCACTGCGGCGCTGCCGCGGTCGCAGGAGTTTGCGCAGCTGGCGCCGCCGACGACGCAGCCTTGTGCTCGATGTTGGTGCCTTCACCACACCCTGCCAGGACCAACAACGCCATTCCCATCGTCAGTTTACGCACAGCCTTCCCTCTCAAGAATTCAAGCCGGCGATTTTACCACCCAAGATAGATCCGCGGTCCCCGCAAACACGCTCTAAAATACGAGAATGATGTTTATTGGCTCTGTATAGTTGCACCTTGGGAATTAATAGCGCAGCTATGCGTCAGAAAGAGGCATCCACACTGTGTCACTTCGCAGTAATCTATACGTACCACCGACATCTGCATTGTCTGAATCAGGTACCCCTACCAAGCAATCAAGGAGAAGATCATGCTGATACTCACCCGCAAAGTCGGTGAAAGCATAAACATTGGTGACGATATTACGATCACCATTCTGGGCGTAAGCGGCCAACAAGTCAGGATTGGCATCAATGCCCCGAAAGACGTCGCAGTTCATCGCGAAGAAATCTATCAGCGCATCCAGGCAGGTTTGACTGCACCGGACAAACGCGAGACGCCCTGAGTCAGTAGCCAGCCCTTACTCCACAGCAATGGCTGGCGAAAAACCTGAAAGCTCGTTCGACTTGTCATGCCTTTATTTCAGCTCCTCCTTGGCCGCAGCGCAGGTCCAATTCGCCATAGCCCGCGCAACCCATACAGTCCAGTAGCCTGCTAATCAGAAATCCCGTGCGCGATATCGACATTACCCGCCCCTGAGACACAGCAAAAAAAGCTGAGTCGATACTAACAACCCCTGAGCACGCTGGAAGTCGGAGATTTCCGAGTTTGCTGACGGCTGTCGCTCAAAATGTGGCCATACACTTCGAGACAATGACTCCCGTCCTTTGCTCGTGGATGATCTGGTACTTGCACACCCCGTGTAGCCTTACACCCCCCTTCTAACCAAACACCACACCCCGCGCCATACCGCTCGCAGCCACCACCATCAGGACCACCAGCAGCGCCTCGATATGACTGATCCGGGCAAACAGTGTCGCCCGCTCGGTATCGATCGCCGTGCCTCGACTCAAGGCAATACGCCATTTGATCAAAGTGATCATCGGCGCAATCTCAAGCAACAGGATGAAGACAAACAAGGTCATCTTCAGATGGAACAGCGGTTGGTGCAGGTAGTAGTCCGTGCCCTTCTCGTAACCGGCAAACGCGCGAAGACCGCCCGTGAGCAACAGCACCACGGCCGAGATCCCCCATAGACTGTCGGCCAGCAAAACCCTGCGCAGCTGCCCGACGTCTTCGGTGATCCGGCGCAGCGCCGTACCCCGCGCAACGACCGATGCTATCGCCAGTGCGAAGGCCAATAGATGGATTGCCGCAAGAAACCATTGCATGAGCATCGACTTGAATCTCCGTTCAATGACGTAAGAAAGAGGCCAGTCAGTAGTAGTCCATAACCCGCGGTTTTGCGAAGCAGCAGCCGAGAACTGATAATCTGTTTCAGGACCCGAAAAGCTCTCCCGAATGGAATCTCCCCCTATGTCTGACCACCACCCCTTCGCCAAGCTCACCGCTGCGTTGCTGATCAGCCTGTTGGCATCTACCGCCTGTGGAGCAGAACCCTCGACATTCCCCGATTCCGCAGCCAGTGACCCGGCAAAACTGGGTTGGATGGTCGGCTCCCCGCCACCTGCCGATCGGACCGTTCGATTCGAAGATGGCAGCTACTTCCAATTCCCGGCCATGCGCTGGAGCGTCTCGAACTTTCGCCAGCTGATGCCCACGGTCAACGTTTCCCGCGGGTTGGGATCTCCCGTTGCACTGCCTCGGGCCCTGCGCAAAGACCTGGATAAGGTCAGTTTCGTGCCGCTCGGCGCAACACAGGCGATGACCTGGGAACAATCCCTTGCCGCCACCTATACCGACGGGATTGTGGTGCTGCACCACGGAAAAATCGTCTATGAGCGCTACTTCGGCGTGCTCAAGGAAGATGGCCAGCACGCCGCGATGTCGGTGACCAAGTCGGTGATCGGCACACTTGGGGCAACACTGGTGGCCGAGGGACGCATCGACGCCAACCAGCGTGTTGATCATTACGTGCCTGAATTGGCCAGTTCCGCATTCGGCGACGCCAGCGTGCGCCAGGTTCTCGATATGACTACCGGGCTGAAATACAGCGAGGACTACGCCGACCCGAACGCGGAAGTCTGGGCTCATGCCAGAGCCGGGAGCCCGCTGCCGAAACCCAAGGACTACACCGGCCCTCGCAGCTACTACGAGTTTCTCCAGACGGTGCAGCTGCAAGGCCGACACGGCAACGCATTCAGCTACAAGACCGTCAACACCGACGTGCTCGGTTGGGTGATCGCCAGGGCCACCGGCCGCAACGTCGCGCAATTGCTTTCAGAGCGCATGTGGAGTCGCCTCGGCGCTGAGCAGGATGCTTACTTCACCGTCGATTCGATCGGCACTCCGTTTGCCGGCGGAGGACTGAATACCGGTCTGCGTGACCTCGCGCGTTTTGCCGAGATGCTGCGCAACAACGGCCAATTCAATGGCCAGCAGATCGTTCCCAAGGCGGTGGTCGATGATATTCGTCACGGCGGTGACAAACAGGCATTTGCCCATGCCGGTTATGAGCTTTTGCAGGGCTGGAGCTATCGCTCGATGTGGTGGGTCACTGACAAGGAAGGGGGCGCCTTCATGGCCCGTGGCGTATACGGACAACGGATCTACATCGATCCAGAAACCGCGATGGTAATAGTTCGCTACGCCTCCCACCCGGTCGCCAGCAACTCGGCCAACGATCCGGTTACGTTACCGGCGTTTGAGGCACTGGCGAGGCACCTGCTGGCCAAGCCTTGAACGATGCCCTAGACCGCGGGTTGCATGAGCGATTGCGAAATCCTCGCAACCCGATTTTCTCCTATAAAAATCAACACGTTAACGCTGCATCTTCATAACATGATCCGCCCTTTCTCCGGCGTTCTGCCGACCGAACCCTGAAACCTCTATAGATCATCGCCTGCCATGACCGAATTGCCATCACTGTACTACTGTATATATTTACAGTATATCTAGTGGGCACCCTCAATCTCGATGAAGACATCGTCGACTGGCTCGGCATTTACACCCAGCTCGAAACCTGCAGACAACAAGGCAAAAACCAGGAACCGATTCAGCAAGCATCACCACTGCCCATTCACCGAATGGGCAGTGGGATGTAGGCCTGCATCAGACACCGATCGGGCTCAAAAAGAGCTGACTCATAAACTTCATGTCCAAGGAAATACCATGACAGTCGATATCAGCAACTACACCATCGCGACTCCCCTGCCCATCTCCGAAACCAATCCCATCGCTCTTGAAATCATCGGCTGGAGGGCGCTGCTCGAATGCCCGGACGTCATTTCGATGCTCGAAGACGGTTCGCTTCAACTCACAGCTCCGACAACCGGCGCTTCAAGCAAAAGCACCCACCGTACCCGCTGTGAATGGAAGGAGCCCGGCTACTGGTTGTTTGCCAGCGCAGCGGATCACTGGAATCGCCAGGAAATGCGGGTGACCAAAGTCAATTCGGCGCAGAAGGTGGTGATTGCCCAGATTCATGTACAGGGCTCCGAGAGACCGCCAGTCAAGGTGTTCTGGAACAAGGGCAAAATCACCATGGGTTTTCGCTCGAGCTACCTCCAGGAAGACCCGGTGAACACCACGGTCCTGGAAAACGTTCCACTCGGTGCGCTGTTCAAGATCAACATCCACGCCAATGCCAGCGGAGCCGTTTCGGTTTCCGCCAGCTGCAACGGCAGCAAATCCACCTCTCCCATCCTTCGCCTCGATAACACCTGGGATACCAAGACACTCGCCTTCCACGGCGGCGTGTACAACCAGATCGACTATTCCGACACCACCGATCCAGACGATGGTTCGATCTGCATCATCAGCGATCTCTCCATAACGCACGGTTAAGTTGGTACGGACAGCTCGCCTGTAAGGGGCGGGTTGTCGTCAGAGGTACTGATGGATAGTCGGTAGCGAGAAGGCGAAGGCTTGTCTCGCTGCCGCATAGGGTGATGGAGGGAAGCGGAACAAGAAGGCTGGCACAAGAGCTGTTACACACAGCTAATCGAATTTGTTAGCAGAAAGTTGCACCATATAGCTATCAAGGTACATGACATTCATAACTGATTTCGTACATGCACTCATCGGCTCCCGCATGATTCCGATCCACGGATTCATCAAGAAAAGCCAAAAAATACCTGCGCCTGACATGGCAACCGCCAACCAGTGCAAAGCAAGGCTATCTATGAGGTACAGCACATGAACAAGCACATCGGATCTGACTTTGACGACTTCCTCGCCGAGCAAGGGCTTGCCGATGAGGTCTGCGCTGCCACACTCATTCGATTAACGGCACTTGAACAAAAAACCTCACCTTCCTACGATACTTCTACGCAGTTGCTTAAGTACCCTGGCAATTGCGTGGGTGGCGAGTGTTCTGAACGACTACCAAGCCCGCCATTCGTTTCACACGTAACTTGAGCCTCTTCGGCTCTTCTTTCTCCCCATCAAAGAGCTCTGAGGCTCTTTTTTTTGTCCGGTGGAAAATCAACCGGGCCTCTTCACCGCCTACTAACGAGCAGATCTTTCTACTCTGGCCCTCAGCGTGAAATCGTCACCTGCAACGGCACGCAAGTAAGCTTGATCAGCCTCGACCCGAAGGTCACGCCACTCTTGCCAGGTCACTATTTTCAGCCGGTCCATCTCATCCGCTTGCCGAAGCAACTCATCATGATAGGCATCCGGGCAGTTCATCCGCAGAGTTCGATCATCCAGGGCGTCGTGCCAGGAACTGAGAGCTAGCAGCTTGCGTTCTTCATCTGGCGTCAGCAGACCGTCTTGAAAGGATTTCATGAGATCGGCACTCCTGAAGTTCTTTCTGGATGGATCAGACAGCTCGTTCTGATGTTCAACGCACCCGACCAGAGGTCTACCGACCTGGCAGTGACAGGGTCCTTCTCAAGCGGCTCTGGATGCAGTGGATGTTTCCCCCGAGCAAGAAAAAGCCCGACTCCATGGTCGGGCTTTCGTGCCTATCGCCTGTCGTCAGATAACGGTGACTGTTCATCGGCCGCCGGGAGGTCCCTGTCAGCGGGGTCTTTCCAATCTTCCGGACGCTCCTTCGTTACTTCGTCCGGGCGGCCCAGCGGATCGTACTTGCCGGGACGTTCAGGATCTATCGCCGGCCTGTCTGTGCCCGACTCTGGTTTCGGAGGAACAGAGCCTTGCATCTTCTTGTCTTGGAAACTCGAATCGGTAGCCATACGCACCTCACTATAGAGGTCCAGCAATTCTGGGCCGTACAGGTTTGAAGTTGGAACTGAGGGTGAGGTGCGATTGAGTTGACGAGTGGCAAATGCAAACGACGGCACACCACTGATACTCGTGCTGGGGCATGAGCAATATGGACTCAGAAGATGCATATCGCCTGTCAGTGAGATGCGCCGAACGTTCTGAGTAGTTATCTGAAACGCCAGATAACAAAATAGGGCGTACCTTTCGGTAAGCCCTTCCAACCCGCCCGGCAGAGCGGATTTTGTTTGGCAGGCGTGATTGCCAATTGGGATAGCTAAAAGCTACTTCGCGGCATACTTCGTGCCGTGCGGATCATTAAGCTTTGCCTGCAACAGCCCCCACTCGCGCTGAATGATCGAGTACGGGATAAAGATGCTGATCCTCTCAGCTTCCTTTACGCCGGAGTGAAAGCTCACATCGTTCAGCGTGGTGGAATAGAAACCGATATTGATGCCGACAATACTGCCGTCACTGGCAATGACTGGCCCACCCGACATCCCCTTGACCAGCGGGGCATCATGGATGGCATAGAGATCACCACTGTGTTCAGCGGTATTGAGAAAAGGCGTTGGATACACCTTGCCTTTCCCGGTGGTGGTCACCAGGTAAGGGCTCACCCCCACGGCGGTTATGTTCTCGCCCACACGCGGCGCGCGCCATGATGGGTAGCGGCCGTTGGCCTTGTGTTGGATGAAGACCAGGTCGCAGCCTGTGCTGCAGCTGTACTTCACGTTGGGGATAAGGGGGGTGTGGCGGGTGGTGACAGCGTAGTCATCGTTCCATTGCACGGCTGAAGCCATGTATAGATACGGCAAAGGAAAGCCTGAGAAGACTAAAAAGTATGAATCGTTAGTAGGTCCCGAAAAGTCGGGTTTTACCATGCCATTGCATCCTGCAGTTACAGCTCCTATTAAAAAGTAGGCCATGATCTTGATCATGATGTATCACCGACTTATAAGGAGGATATGACTGTTTTTTGTTGTCAATTTATTGTCTTTTTTCGAGTTGCAGTTTTCCTCGCCACTTGTTCTAGTTGGACGCTTGTTATTTATGGCTGAGGTTGTAATGGCGCGTATGAATGAATTGCGCTAAGGCCAATTGCTTTTCGATTAACTCCAGGAGCACAAATATTTGGCGTCTGAAAAATGTTAGAGGCGAGGGCAAAAAAAAGGAGCCTCTATGGTCTCTTTGATTAATGATGAGTGATTCCAGTTTTGTGTTTGAGCGAAAGAGCACAGCGACGGTCTTGGAAACCGTCGATTGTAAGTTAGCCTCGTCCTAATTAAGACTCTCAGGATATTCATGAAGATATTTGACTGCCACTTTATTCCCCACCTCACGCCACCATTCGTCGCATCGGGAAAGATGGTGCCGATTTCTTGACCATGACTGGCTTAAGGATTGCAGAAGACGCCGATAGCAGCCCCGAAACGACGTAAATCTGACGCGGCGGCCATTAAATTAACGTTCAAGGACTCCAGCGAAGCGCTTGGTCAGTCACCGGGGAGATGTAACGTGTCAACTCTCAATGAAATCGCAGCGAACCACGCGAGTATGGCTCAGGCATTAGTAGAAGCGCCAGTCGAGCCCAGCGAGCAACGTACTCCGATGGTGCAAGGTTTCGAAGTTCCACCCACTCATGCACGCCAGTACCTGCCGCTGCACCTCCTTGCCGGAATGAAGGACAACCACGCCGGACAGGTAGCTGGCTACTTGTTCTGAACGGGCAACAAAAATCCCCGCTCACTGGCGCGTTGATAGCGCGCCGCACAATGGATGTGCGGCGCGCCATGCAACATCAGCCCTTCTTGCCTGGCTGAGCGTCACCTCGGTCGCTGCCAGAGACTTTTCCCGTTGTGCTTGGCCAATTACCACCCGGTTCCGGATGACTTGATGGTCCCCGCGAAGAACCACCAGACCCTTTCCCGGAACCGCTCGCGCCTCTACCGCCGCCACCTTTTGGCATGACAACCTCTTGGGCAAGTAGAAAATCGCCCCCGAATCGTAGGTCATTCCAGACAGAGCCAGGCTCCACTTGTCGACCGCATCAGTAAACGCAAATCCCACCTCAACGAATCACGCCAGCCGGCGATGATCCTCATGACCGCTGCAATTGATTTGTTCGCCGGACACGACGGAATAATCAGCGCATTTGAACGATCCACTGATTCCATTGGTCAATATTCGCTTACCGGCCAAGCGAAGAGTTGCACTTCATCCACGACGGGCACCTGTTCCTGGCCACCCAGGCCGAAACCATCGCCCCATCATCATGTCGTTTCTGTCCGGCGTCGCGCACGTTGAAGAGCCGCTTTGTGAGCTCACTGACTCGAACGATCTTTGCGCTATCTAACCATCCGACTCCAACCTCGAGGATCCCATCATGAAATTCCAAGTCGTCGATCGCACTATCAATGGCACCGCGAAGTTCTCGGTGGATACCGAGTGCGGAAAGAACGTGGATTCATTCTCGACCATCGAGGAGGCCCGGAACCACGCGGCCTGGCTGGAATCCGAATATGAGCGGATCAGCGAGATTCTCTAGCCGCGGCTTATCCGAAGCAATAACTCCGCTTCAGCGAATCCGCAGCCCAAGCATGACCCGGCATAGGACAGCAAGTCGCGGAGGCAGCAGCGCAAAAAGGGGACCGGCTAATGGGTGTCCCGTCTTTCTTTATTTTCCTCAAAGCTGGACCAGAACGCTCGCCTGCTGCGAATCAATAATCGGGATCAATCCTGAGCCCTGTTGGTGTGCGAGCCAAGTCCGAGTCAGTTTCACGTCGAAGCGCCAGCCGTGGGTTTCCATCCACACAAGCGCTGTACGGGTGACTCGATAGTGTCCGCACTTAGGACACTCTCGCTCCTGGTATTCACCACCGACATCGACGTCCGAAGCAGGCTCGTCGCAAATTAAGCACGTCATGACCTTCTCCTTTTGGCTGATCGCTCAACTGTAGTCGATCTCAGCGAGAGCAGCCGTAACCGACCACTCCACCGCCCGGGCATGCGATGACGCGGTGGTTTACTTGAAGGTGAAGCCGACCTGAAGATGTAGCTCGGTGGTCGCTTGCCCAAAGTTTGCCCAAACGTCAGGCACAAAAAAGGGCCAACCTTTCGGTTGACCCTTCTAGACCGCCCAGCAGAGCGGATTTTGTTTGGTAGGCGCGATTGGACTCGAACCAACGACCCCCACCATGTCAAGGTCTGCTTGAGCAAGCTGCAAGCCCTGCTGCTCTTGGATTTCACAGAACGCCCATTCACAGCATGAGGCGTCAACAATGGCCAATTTCCGCTTACTTCCGTCCGGCAACTGGAATGCTCAGGTACGGGCAAAAGGTAAATCTCCTCAGTCGAAAACCTTCAGTACGAAAGCTGAAGCAGAGTCATGGGCAAACCAAATCGAAGCCGTGACGATGGATCGCAAGCATCACACCATTTATACGTTGGGCATGACCTACTGCGAAACAATGCTCAAGGGGAAAGGCAGCTACGACCATGCACTGAAAATCGTAGAGCATCTGGGCAGGCACTTCACCCAGCCCATTCACGAAATCACGCCGCAGATGATCAATGACTTCAAGATCATGCGATTGAAGAAGGTGAAGCCATCCACGTGCAGGACGCAGCTTGCATTCCTGTCCCGCTTCTACAGGTTTGCCAAACGCGGCCTCCTGATCGACATTCACAACCCTGTGAGCGATATCGCACTCCCAAAGCCTGATCGGGCTTCCGATAAGGTGATCCGTGCGAGCGAGCTAGAGCGGTTACTGGCGAAGCTATCTCCCACCATGCAGCTGATTGTTGAACTGGCATACGAGACTGCCATGCGGCGCTCTGAAATCCTGAAGCTAACAAAAGACTGCCTCCACCTCGACGACCGCATTGCAGATGTCATCGACGGGAAGAATGGCACACGGTCAGTTCCCCTCACCCACCGCGCTGTTGAAATACTCCAGCTTGCCCAACTGCGGGCCACTGTTGCAAGCCACCCGAACGGCCAAGTGTTCACGGTCACTCCGCACGCCGTATCTCAGGCCGTGCGTTTGGCACGCGTAAAGGCAGGCTTAGACAGTAGCGTCCGACTGCACCAACTCAGGCACACCCGAATCACGAACGTTGCGAAAAAGGGATTCAACAACGCTCAGATCATGATCGTATCTGGCCACCGGGATACACGATCCGTAGCTCGATACTCCCATCTCAACGTCAGGGACGTGTTGCACCTAATCGACTGATAAAATCGCACGGGCAGCCTTAACAAGTTTAGTGGTTGGCTGCCTTGAAAACTCCTTGGAAGCCCATGGCGTTACTGGTTGCCGCTCCTTGGACGAACCACAGGGGCTCGGTTGGAAGAGTTGTGCCAGTTGCGTGTAGATGACTTCATCGAGCAACAAGGCATTCAGTGCATCCGCATTGATGACAGCCGGGAAGGCCAGAACCTCAAGAATGCCAGCAGCCGCCGTGTGCTTCCTTTGCACCCTGCCCTGATCGACCTGGGTCTGCTGCAGTACATTGAGTTAGTCAGGAACGCTGGAGCTGATCGCCTGTTCCCAGAGCTGGAAGCCGTGCGGGGGAAGCTGGGGCACGCACCATCGAAATGGTTCGGTCGGTACAAGACGAAGCTGGGCATCACTGACCCGAGGAAGACGTTCCACAGCTTCCGTCACACGCTCATTGATGACCTGCGGGATGCCGGGGTGCAGGATTCGCTGATCAAACGAATCGCCGGGCACGAAGACGGTGCGGTGACGTTCAGCATTTATGGCAGCCGCAGTCCATTGAAGGCGATGGCAGAGGCGCTTGACCACATCGACATCCAGCCATAGACCTGACACTCGTGTAACGTAGGCCACGCTGTTAATAAGGAAGCCCGTTGACGATAACGGGCGACCTAGGCGAAGTTTGCCGTCTTAATGTAGGAAAACATAGGCAAACGTGGTATTTCAAATATTACTGGATCTATTGACTTCACTGTTTCAGCAGCGTAAAAAGCAACCCACCACCGCCGACAACGATCAACTTACGCGAGGTTCACCGCAATACATGATAAAAATGAAGAAGTTGAGGTATATATAAAAAAACTTACACACTGTTGACTTTCCACTCCCTCTGTTAAACAATGCACCCCGCCACCAACGCAAAGTGGCTCAACAGCTTAACTGAAACAATTATTTCATAAGCCTCTACTGCACCTCCAACAAAAATTGGGTGGGCCGCAAAGAGGTTTTGTCGTGCCCGGAATTTTCCAAGCCCGAACTTCTTCAGCCCTAGTTTGAATTGTCTGAGTAACCACTATGCCGTAATCGCAAGATAAGTCCGCACCCGAAAAACGCCATTAAACCACCAACAGAGAGCAACAATAGGTATTAAGAGAATCGCGCTCCATACATGACTGAGCATAGAGTCAATATTTAAACTCGACTCCCACACACCACAAGTACGACGAAACTCAAAGTTTACGTTACGGCACTCTATTGCCTAAAGAACAACAAAGGACAGGCAAATGAATTAGCTTTTCTGCAACCATTTACACCAACACCACCAAATCCAATGCAACAGGTTACCCACTCCCGTATAAGCTCATAACTTCGAGCGACGGGCATCTATTACCTGAAATCCGTAAGAGAAGACAACTAAATGAAATACCAAGCCAATAATGAACTCGCAGAACTCGAAAGCGCCTTCTGCCCCAAGAAGATCATTACCAAGCAGTATAGCAAGATGCATTACGTAGTACCGATCACTGGCCCCATTGGAGAAATCTGGGAGTACGGCGATTTCATCAATATCCTTACCAATGCAAGGGCAGAAGACGAAGTATATATTCAGCTCTCATCACCCGGCGGAAGCATGGAAACCTGCGACTACTTGTGTCGCCGCATGGATGAGTGTGAGGCAAAGATCACAGTCGAGATCGGCTTTACATGCGCCTCAGTCGCTTCAGCCATTGCCCTACAAGCCGATGACTGGGTGATCTATGACAGTAGCACAATGTTGATTCAATCATGCTCTTATTCCTTGGGTTACGGAAAAGAGTCAGATATCCGTGCGCATGCCGCATATATGGAACGAGTCAACCGTGAATGGGTTGAGCGAACCTACCAAGGACTTCTCATTGAGGAAGAGCTGATTGACGTCCTAGACAACGGCAAGGACCTGTATTTCTTTGCAGACGAATTGCGTGACCGTATTCCACTATACGAAGAGTACCGCAAAGAATGCAAAGCCAGGCAGATCGAAGAAATCATGCAGCGTTGGGAAAGCCGCGTAGCAGCTTAATAGAAACACAAATACTATCGTCAGCAGTAGCTGGCCCTTAAACCGCAAGGAAAGCATTATAAATGAGCAACATTATTAGCATCAAAGATGACCAAACTACAAAAATCATGATCAGTGATTTCTACGTACGGCAGGACTGTGAGGGACGCTATTGTCTCAATGACTTCCACAAAGCTGCTGGCGGAGCGCCTCGTCACAAGCCAACACTGTGGGCACGCCAAGCAGAAGAGCTGATTAGCGAACTAGCCAAAGGTACAGATTCGTACCCTTTGCAGACTAAGACAGGTCGCTATGGCGGCACCTATGTGGCGAAAGAACTAGTGTACGACTACGCCATGTGGATCAGCTCCGAGTATCATTTGAAGGTAATCCGGGCGTATGACCGCCTTGCGACAAGTGGTGTAGCGGTACACGAGAATGCCGCCCAGTACGTGTTGGATAATCCAGTACCCTACCTTCACACCATCATCCAGCAAGCTAAGGCTATGACTGAAGAATACACGCAGTTGATCCTGAAGGCGGAACGGGACGCACCGAAGATTGAATTTCATGATGCGGTACAAGGCGCTTCGAACTTGCAGACGGTAAGCGAGGTAGCGAAGAAGTATGGAATCGGCCCCAACAAGCTCTTCAAGCTACTACGCAACTGCAACGTGTTGATGACAGACGAGTACAACACTCCCTACCAGCGACACATTGACTCCGGGCGCTTCGTAGTTGTAGGAAAGGTATACAGCAAAGCGGGTAACACTTACCGAACCAACAAAACCATGGTAACCGGCAAAGGTGAAATCTATATTGGCAAGCTACTTCGTGAAGCTGGATGGTTCTCGGAAAAACTGGCCGCTTAATTTGCACTGACTTACCCCATAGGTGAGTAAGGCCAAGCATAACAGATACCATTTTTAGTCCCAGCAAACCCTTGGCAGAAACTTACACGATGACTGGCGTCGCGAAACCAGTCATCTATTAAGCTACGTGAAAGTTTAGGCAAGCCACGCTACATTCAGCACTACACTTATTTCATTTCGCATGCTCAAGCCAATCGACAGCTAAGCTGAAATGGGTTATGTACTGCTTGGACATAAGCAAAGGATGTAAGTGGTCTAATGCCACTTGGACTCAGCCCCGCTAACTTACTGGAACTCCCCAATTTTCGGAGAGGAAACTATTTGAACATTTTAAGTCAAGGAAGAAAATTTGCCTGGACCTGTAGTGGACTTAACTGACCAAAAAATCACCGCAATACGCTCTGTACAGAATCGATTCGTGATTGTTCCTTCGACGGACAGCCGCCCCAGATTCCGCGACCTGTTAAACATGGGAGTCGCCCCACAAGGCAACCCTATGATGCTACTCCAAGCTTACCGAGATGCTGGCGGAAGTGAAGACATTACCGGTGAAAGCCTGCTCAACAAGTTGCCTATTGTTTTCGCTGAAGACTTCCGTCCTGGTGACTACCGTCGAATCATGGAGTACGACGGTAACAGGCTATTGAACATGTGGACCGGCCCGGACATTCGACCGAGCGGCAAAATAGTGTCTACACGCGATGCAGGGCCCTTCATTGAGTTCCTGCAACGCCTCTTCCCCGTGCAGGAAGAGCGGTACTACTTCCGGGATTGGTTAGCTCATGCCGTCCGCTATCCCGGCCAGCGTATCAACGCAACAGTCTTGCTGCGTTCCGAGCATGGTGTCGGCAAGGGTTTCCTAGCTGAAACGCTTTTACCGGGCCTGCTGGGGAAATCGAGCGTAGGGACAGTGGCTCTAGGTGACGTGGTCGGTCAGTTTAATGATGCTCTAGTTGGCAAGACTCTCATTGTGATTGACGAGGTCTACAAGAACCCCGAGTCGACGGTTAACACCCTGAAATCAATCCAAGGGAACAAGACGATTACGCTGCGACGCAAGCATATCCCCGACACCACGGTGAATAACTTTCTTAACTTCATCATAACGAGCAATGACCATTTCCCATTGCCGCTGGAGCAGGAAGACCGCCGCTTCTGGGTGCCTGCTTTCATCACGCACAAGGAGTCGAAGAAAGAGACGATGTTCTTCATCAACACGATTCTCAAACCTTGGCTATTGGAGGAAGGCGGCATGCAGATTGTGCGGGACTTGATAGAGATAGTGGATCTGTCCGAGTTCCAACCATGGGGTGACCCTCCGATGACCACCAGCAAGAGGGAGATGATAGGTTTCTGCCCCCAGGAAAGGCTGTCCGAATTCATTACTGATTACATTGCAGACCATATGGTTGTGAAAGCCTTGGACATCGAAGCCCAGTACCACATAGAGACCGGGGAAGTCTTGAGCAATCGTGCAGTAGCTGAGAAGTTGTCCGAACTGGGATGCAAGGCAAAACGAACCACGAACGGGAGAGTGTGGATCACTCCCAGGGGGTTGGCAGCCGATCTATCGGAGTCATCCCCGCCCGCCGAGTTGCAACGAGTTTACTCAAACACGAGGGAGCCATGACGGGTATGACGGGTTCATGTCGGGTAAAAAAGCAACCCGTCATGGCTGTACGCCCCACGCCGTAAGGGCTCTAGCGATGTCATGACGGGTATGACGGGTTGGTGCTCCCTTTCTTATAGTAAGGAAGGGAATTCATACATCTGCACGATGCGACCCCATCTACTAAAGAATGAGTTACACGATCCCCAATGCATCTACCGTGAGAGCAGTGCATCTTTATCGTTACTGGTGGCGCCTACGCCACAATATAAGCACCTCTGCCGTGAGGCACCGATTACAACTCTATCCGATCAAGGGGAGACAGGGGGCAGGAGCCCCTCCCCGCTGTTGCTTTTGCTCTGAACCTTGCTGAGGTGACTTGTGGCCTGAGCCACGATTAATCAATGCAAGACGGTTAGCCGTGACTATGGTCACGCGGAATTAGTCTGTGCCTTCAGGCACCAGTTCCCCTTGCACAATTCAAAGCAAAAGCGGGAGGGGGCTCCCCCTTTCCTCCCTTGTGCAGGTGGCGAAGCATCGGAATGCAGCAAAGACGATTGAGATTCTTTTAAGTAGCCCACCTAGATGGGCCAAGGGTAGCCCATCCCACACACGTTAACGTCCAGATGTGATCATTAGCGCGCAGACATGGGCTTGGGTGGAGCCGGGAGTTGGTTTACATCTGCTCGTCAGGCTTTTCCACTCTGGCCAGGTCAGGGCTCACAAAGCACACCAGAGGACCTCCAGGTTCGGTGCTCGCATCCACCGAGTAGATCCAACCGGCATCCGCAAGGTCGGCGACAGCTTTCTCGACCTGTTGCAGTGTGGAGTTGCAGTGCTTGGCCACTGTCGCCTGGGTAGTCTGTACAACTCCGTTGTTACCCATGATCGACATCAGCGTAAGCATGACTGACACAGCGTGCGGGTTCGTCCGGTTCAACCGACTCAGCTCCATAAAGGCTAAAGGGTTGGCGTATAAGGCTTCACCTTCGCCATCGGCGGCATATGGGGTTGTACCTTTCTGTTCGTTCATCACGCAGCTCCTTGGGGTCTGTAGTCAATTTAACTAGCTCATGCGATGGCTCTAGCCTGGCCCTCAGGCTGACCAGTAATGCCAACAACGCAATGGAGAATGGTGCCATGTAGAACCAAATATTCACAGTATATTGTGAAGACGTAGTAAGCCATGGGAACGACAGTTCACCCCTCACTTAGGGGGTTACGGCTTGGACGCAGGGTTGGCATTCGGTAGAGTTCTTCGCGAGCGACGGAAGCTTGCAGGGCTGACCCAAGAGCAGCTGGCACTGGAGGCCGATGTTCAGCGGAATTACGTAAGTCTCATCGAACGAGGCGTCAATCAACCGACCATCAACATCATCTTCAAGCTTGCCGTTGCGTTGAAATGCCAACCATCTGCACTCATCGCCGATGTGGAGGCTCTTTGTCAGCAAGTGAGGGATGGCGACCTCCCTACAGCCACCCTGCGGATAGCTGATAAAAACTAATCAATATCTATCCCCTCGCAGGCGTCGGTCACACCCACTACATCACCGTAGGCGCGCCAAATCCCCTGTTTCCGGGGCCTACGCCACAACTGGGTCAAGCCAAGTACGCTCGACACGCGGTTTTCCCACCGTAACGCCAGATTTCCTCACACCAGCCTGATCACAGCACAAGAAATAGCGAGACCTGCGCTACAGGGGGAGCGGCATCGCCGGGCCGACCTGCACTATACCTGGCGGCCTGCATGCCGCTTGGACAGTCATTGCACAGTAAGCGCTCCATAAACCCCACCTGCACATGAAGCGCCGATTCAAGGATGCTGAGCTCCCATTTCTCGCTCGGATCGACCGATCCGCCGGACGGTCTGTTAGTCGTTACGTGTCTGTTCAAGCCGCTTATCAAGCTCGCTTGGCGGCAAGTTCGGCGTCGAGTGAAGCGTCAGCCAGACGGCCCGCAGAATGTTGATCGCGGCCATGTTCAGATGTTGTTCGGCGGAGTGCAGGGCCAGTTCGGCTGCCAGGCGCTTGTCGGCAGCACTGAGGTGCGCCGTTTTGTGGGTCATGTCCGCATCGACGTTGGCCAACAGCCCCTGGAGTTCCTGCACCGCCTGATCCGATGCCTGACGCATGTCCGCCAGCAGGCGGCTGGCTTCGGCAGGCGTCATGGCCAAGGCGCGGACGCTGCGAAAAGTCAGGCGGGCGGGCAAGGTGGCCAAACTGAAACCCGTCGAAATTAACTTGCCAATCATGCGAACAACTCCTGTAAACGAGTGTTTCAGCAGCGTATCAGAGTAAATCGCAAAAAAAATGTCTGCTCATCGCTTGCCAGAATCAACTCTCCGCCTCTTTTTGGCATCAAGCGTCTGATCGTCGTCAGAACCCTCGAACGATGCGCCCATACATTGCACACGACTCTGACATAAGGGGCCAGCTCGACCCCAATCTGCAACCAGGCAAAAGAGGGTGGGCCCCACCATTACAATGGTTGATCGGTCGTTCTAACAGTTGTAAAATAAACCCGTCACCCCACTTTACGGAGTCACCTGCATGGAAGTTGTCGCCTACTACCGCGTATCCACCAAAGGGCAAGGTGAGTCCGGCCTCGGCCTCGATGCCCAGCGGGAGTACGTCAAAATCGCTGCCAAGCAGCAGGGATGGACAGTGGTAGCCGAATATGAGGACGTGGGCGTATCGGGCTCGATTCACCCCCTGGAGCGTCCAGCGGGCGCTAAAGCCTTCGCGGATGGCCGTACCGTGGTGGTAGCCAAGCTGGACCGCTTGAGCCGGGACGTTGAACACATCGCCGGTTTGATGAAACGGGGCACTTTCAAGGTAGCAACGATGCCCAACGCCTCGACGGTAGAGCTGCACATCCATGCAATGCTGGCTGAGCAGGAACGTACCTTCATCAGCGAACGTACCAAGGCCGCATTGAAGTCCCTGGAAGCGCGTGCCGCTGGTGGTGATGCCGAGGCCGTGCAAAAGATCAGCAACCGCTCCCAGGCTCTCGCCAAGGGCCGCAGCATGCTTAACAGGGCCAAGGGGCACGATACCCAGCGCCAGCAGGCAGACGACCGTGCAGCCTTAGTGAAGGACGCGATCCGGTTATGCATTCATGACGGTGCCACCAGCCTCCAGGCAGTAGCTGATTGCCTTGTCTCTCGCAACATCCCCACCGCCCGTGGTGGTCAGTGGTCCCCTACTGCCGTGATGCGTGTGATGCAGCGTTTAGGGCTTGAGATTAACAAGGTATAAGCCCCTGCAAGCTCCCAGGAAGCGATTACAGTAACGCTCTATTGGTTGCCTGTGTACCCCACCGATATTTGGCGATTTACGGCGCCTATGGCCCTACAGGAAGGAATAGGGGTTAGGGTAAGCCCTCCATAATGCTTAGTTTCAGCAATTCTCCAGATACCGGCTCTGATATTGTGACCAGGCGATCTCAACCGATATTGCCCAAGGGCAAGTGTAAAAATTGAAAAGTGTGGTATCAACAGATTTCAAAGAGTGGCTTACTACCGACAGATAACGGCCCAGAGTGTGTAAAAACGCTTTCGCGAACCCTTGCTATGATTTCTGAGGATTTCATCGCAAGGATCGCCCATGAAGCGCTTTATTCAAGGTGAGCATCGAGGCCAAAGCACCTTACTTCCCGAGAGCCTCGACGATTACGTCACGGATACCAATCCGGTGCGCGTAGTCGACGTCTTTGTCGACGAACTTGACCTGGTCAAACTGGGTTTTGAAGGTGCCATACCAGCAGATACTGGCCGGCCGGCTTACCATCCCGCTGTCCTCCTGAAGATCTACATCTACGGCTATCTGAACCGCATTCAGTCGAGCCGGCGCCTGGAACGAGAAGCCCAACGCAACGTCGAGCTGATGTGGCTGACCGGGCGTTTGATGCCCGATTTCAAGACCATCGCCAACTTCCGAAAAGACAACAGCAAGGCCATCCGAGGCGTCTGCCGCCAGTTCGTGGTGCTGTGTCAGCAGCTGGGATTATTCGGAGAAAATCTGGTTGCCATCGACGGCAGTAAATTCAAGGCCGTCAACAACCGTGACCGCAATTTCACCAGTGCCAAGCTGAAGCGGCGAATGGAAGAAATTGAATCGAGTATCAATCGGTATCTGACTGCTCTCGACGAAGCCGATCAGCAAGAACCCTCAATCGCTCAGCCCAAGGCTACTCGTCTGCAAGAGAAAATCGACAAGCTCAAAGCCCAGATGAAAGAGTTACAGGTCATTGAAATTCAGCTCAACGAATCGCCGGATAAACAGGTCTCACTGACCGATCCAGACGCCCGCTCCATGATGACTCGCGGCACGGGAATCGTCGGTTACAACGTGCAGACAGCGGTCGATACCCAGCACCATTTGATCGTTGCGCATGAGGTCACCAACGTCGGCTCCGACCGCGATCAACTCAGCTCGATGGCCAAGCAGGCCCGCGAAGCGATGGCGTCAGAAACGCTGTCGGTAGTGGCTGACCGAGGTTACTTCAAAAGCGAAGAAATCCTGGCTTGTCACGATGCCAACATCACTGCCTATGTGCCCAAGCCAATGACCTCTGGAGCCAAAGCAGACGGGCGCTTCAATAACGATGCCTTCATCTATAACACAGCGAAAAACGAATACATTTGTCCGGCTGGAGAGGCGCTGATCTGGCGCTATACCAACGTTGAAAAAGGCCTGACGTTGCACCGTTACTGGAGTTCGAAATGCCGGGGCTGCGCAATGAAACCGCAGTGCACACCGAGCACGGAACGGCGGGTTCGACGCTGGGAGCATGAAGCCGTACTGGAGGAAATGCAGAACCGGCTGAGCAACGCGCCGGAAATGATGCGGATCCGAAAACGGACTGTTGAGCATCCCTTCGGGACGCTCAAGCAATGGATGGGCGCGACACACTTCCTGACCCGAAAACTGAACGGGGTGAGTGCAGAGATGAGCCTGAATGTGCTCGCCTACAACCTGAAACGGGTCATGAAAATTATCGGCACCACTGGCTTGATGAAAGCGTTAACGGCGTAAAAACCGGTCTTTTTTACCCCATCCAAAGGGCTTTAAGAGGCTACTGAGCCGTTTTAACTGTTCCTGAAAACGTCGTGACCTTGATCAGTTTGCGAAACGTGAGCACGGTCTCCTATCGTCGATATAGAAAACCCAATCTGACGTTTTTACACACTCTGGGCCAGAAGCAGCCGCTCGCCAAAGGGCTGCATCACGCATCCGAATCTCGGAACATATGATATGAACTGGAATTCGATATAGGTCTTGGGTTAAAAGTATTACGGAGTCTTAAGGCTGCGCTTTCAAGTTCAGCAAAGCTTTCGGTAAAGCATACACGCGCATACCTTCTCGAAGCCTCATTGCATTTGCCAGCCACTTAAAGCCCGCAGGATCGCCTACGGTAGCGCTCTTTACGGCAACATTATTTACTTGAATTGACTCAACTTCGATCTCCTCAAAATATATATCTCCCTCCACCGCTAGGTAATCACCTACCTGGATTCCATTTTCCAGAATGTGCATGCCGAAAACCTCGGTAAATACTTTAGATACGGTTCCGATATATTGGTAATGCGCAGGTATCGCCGTAATTCGTTGATGCCCATAAAATAGCGGTTTAACCCAGCTTGACGACCAGCCATGCCTTTGTTTATTAACCACCATTCGATACAAATCGAAGGTGGTCAGTAGCCCCAATCCCGTCTCTCCAGCAAAGTCCAGTATTTCCTGACGGAATGGTTCGTTGTTATCTCTTTGAAGAGGAGGTAGATGTCTTTGCTGGTTAATTATCGACAAACCTTGTATGGTGGTTTTATTGAGTTCCTTCATGTTGATCATTGCGTGCTTGTTTGCCTGCATAAGATCATCATCACTAGCTTTTCCGCCGACTCCTTTTATATCAATGATTAGAGTAGGGTCGCCGTCTTCTATTCTCAAGTCCTCGCGCCGGCTTTTGCCTTCGGCGTCTCGTATTTCATCGACATCGATAACCCGCTCAAACCCTAGTTCTGAAAGGGCAATTTTTATAGCGTTAACCAGATCGTCACCTGTTCCGGTAATTAGATCGTGTATCCAGCCATTCGTAGAACGATGCCTGGTAATTTCTTGTTGTATTTTATTTAGTTCCTTTTCTGCTTCAGCGATCACCACGGTTTTTTTAGCTTCTAATTCAATGATCTGTTCGAGTTCGTACTCTGGGAGATGAGTCCACTTGCCCTTTTCGATATCGGGGAAAAGGCTGGGCAGAATTTCAGGTAAAACGCCCCCTAACAACTCCTCCATGAAACTTGCTTTGTCTGCAAGCTGAGGAAATATCATGACAACGCCGTCGCCATGCTCTGCGATTAAGGCGACGTCCAATCCATATTTATTGGTTGCTAATGATGTCCAAGTGTCATCGTTAGTCCATTTTGTTTTAAAAACGCATGTAAACTCAGCGCCATCCAAGTGTCGCTTCAAAAGCTTTCCTATCGGCGAATTGTCTGTCACATTGATTACGGATCCGGACTCAGGGAAAACATTTATCCTATCCATGGGGCCAATTAAGTTCCACACGCCTCCTGAAACGCCACTTTTACTTACAAGTCCACGGCTATTAGCTGATGCCCATTGAAACTCCATTGGGCTATCAGGCCCTGCAAAAAGTATAAGAACGCCCCCGCTCGTTACTATGCGATTAAAATCTTCTTTTGCGAGCAGGACTGTCCGAGCCCTTGCGTCAATCCAACCTTTGTCGCACTTGGCCCATAAATCGACTTCTTCTTCGGGCGTGTGCTTCTCCCCATTCGAGTTCCCGGCCAAACCTTTTGATGCAAGATCAATAATAATTAAATCTGACTCTTCAAACTTGCTAAGAGTTCTTTTCTGAATCACTGGGCGCCAGCTGCTATCAGTAGGTACTTTGTACGGAATACCCAGTGTGCCAGTGCCAATGTTAGCCCAGTTTTTTAGTAGGGCCTTATGAACGGTTTCATGAGCGTCAATCAGAAAAATTTTAGGTTGCTGGTACATCCCTTCACTCCTATGTTTGGGTGGGCATTCCGACTTGATGATTTAGATACCATTTCTAAAATCGTAATGCTAGATCCAAAAGTTACTCGATTGGCGCAAAATTATATTTTATTCGACAAGCAGTTATCGGCCATTAGGTGCCTATCTTGAATGTCAGCTATGGGGCGTTCACTGCCGGTCATGATTGCTGAGTGTGGTGGTCAATTCCGATGAAAATGGCTGGTCGGGTCGATTGCAAATGGGTAGTCAAGTCAGTGCAATTACCCAGATGTCAGCGGATCTGGAAAAGTGGTCCCCCACCAGCGGCGAGATGATCTAGGCTTCCCGCATCACCACTCAAGGACGATAGCCATGCCGGATAGCTCAGAGGCCAACATTGCAACAGCGGACGCAATGACACCGAGCCACACGCAGCCGAAATTCAGAAAATTACCAAAGGGTATCGGTAGTGCCTATATCCCTGCGATTTTTCCGCCAGCGACAGTGCTGATATTGCTGCGTGCCACCCGATTTTAGAAAAAGGTCAGGTAGCTTGATTATGGAGAGTCGTGCCTACTCTAGGGGCGCGAGAATGTCCTTCAGGAACGGAAACTCTGGCACGCAGGTAGAGTCGATCTGCTGTCGCAGTGCCTCATCCCCGGACTTATGTGCCCCTAGGCAAAGGTAATAATTCCGCCCTTCGTGGATGGCGTAAACGATCCATTCGCCAGTCATCTCGCCCGCGTCATACCGCCGTTCATAGTTCTCTTCAACGGCCTCCCGAGCAATTTCAGCGATATCTTCAACTTGGAAGAAACGCTCTTCGCCCGATGCTTCAGCCTCTCGCACCTTCTCCGCCAACTTGGGGAGTCCTTGCTTATTGAGGCCGTTTAGTAAGTTCGTCGCCATCGACGATAGGTCGTGGACTAGATGGTGCTTATGCCAAAGCCCCTTTAGCGGCAGTCTATTGAACCGGACTGGCGGCTTCGTCGCACTCTGCCTCTCTGGGTTCTCCAGGGCCTGAACTTCCGCCATCACACGCTCAGGGGAGATACCGCCATGGACCGCCTGACAATACAGTTGCACGGCAAAGAACGAGCTGAACCTATCTGGAGTGAAGCGATCCAGTCCGATGGATTTCACGAACTCCCTGACCTCTGCCGTCTTGTCTTCGCCGCCTATGTTTAACTGCTTGAACATCTGCTGCTCCCTCCTTGAATGACCTGCTGGCGTTACGTAACTGCTAGGATTTGGAAAGTAGCCTCTCCCCTACGGGGCACGATTGTACTTCTGCTGGAAGTCGCCCTCCATTTTCTCGCACACAGTTCTGACAAACCTTCGGGTTGAACGCTCTTCCAGATCGTCCTTTACGTCTTTCCAGCAGAGTTCGATGGCCAAGGCCGCACTTTTGCGAGCTTTGTCTTCAGGGGTTTCCGTGGCCCTGATCGCGGCTCCTAGGACCATCATCCCCAGTAGGCCTAATACGGGAGTGAGGATAATCCACAGAATGACCTTCCCCGCCGTACTGCCCGACTTCACCGCTTCTTTACGCTGGTGCTTTCCACCACCCTGATTATCCAGCATCTCCCCACAGAACTTGCACTTCAGCGCCTCAGCCTTAATCGTCTCCGCACAGTACGGACATTTCTTCTCGTCGTTATCTGCCATCTCATCACCTCCGTGTATGGTGGGTGGCACAATGCCACATTCCCCAGCATCTCTCTAGTCCGAATTGTTATACGGATCGGAGAGAAGTCTTCCCTCAGAGGCTTGAGCGCCCCGGCCCCCAGATACTTCTGCCAGCCATTGGCGAGCGAGCGTTTGGTTTGTTTCTTAGCTGGTATACTAGTTCCGCTCGCTGCTAGACAGGTAGGGCTGGTCCGGAGGGGACATGGATATCAAAGCCTTTTGCGTTGAACATGGTATTGATTTGAGCAGGTGTGGCGTGTCTCTAATCGGCGGGAGCTTCAATTTGGTCGAGTTTGACTTCTCCCCAACTGAGCTTCTTATCTTGGCAGAAGAAGACTTTCAACGGGGCGGACTTTCGGCACTGATAAACTGCATAGCAAACATCAAGCGGGCAATAGTTTGTCAAATGGATCGACTGCTAAAATCTTTTGGTTGTGAATTCTTAAAGCTAGATGTTTGGCAGAAGGTTAAGAAGTTAAGAGGATTAGGATTGTTGGCGCCTGAGCTTTTACGTAAAGTCGTTAAGCTACGTAATACTCTGGAGCACGAATATATAGCGCCAACGCTGGAACAGGTTGAAGATGCCCTTGATATCGCTCGTCTCTTTGTCATGTCTTCATCGGCAATGTTTACGCCTTTTGAAGATACACTACAGTTTTCCTTGCGCAAGGCGTCTGTCCTGCACCCGATTAAATATTTAACGGTTGGATTGAATCGGGAGGCCAATAGCGTGTTTTACACGGTGTATCTCTATGGGGCGGATAATTCTGAGTGCCTTGGTCGATGCACTATTCAGTCCGGACATCTACTATTCGACCAGCTAGTTAAACTTTCTGCATCTCTGACGATGAAGTACAAAGTTGATCAGGCGTGTAAGGACTTCGATGCGGTGTACGCTACCTTATAGCAAGAACGCACAAGCTGTTCCTGCTATAAGATAAGTGATGAATGAAAGGCAGTCCTCTTGAAAGATGACTAACTAACCAACGTACTAAGTGCTTTAAGCGTTAACCAACACGCCATAGGTGCTGCTATAGATGAGATCACCAAGTGGCTCTCAGAAAATGGAGTGGGGAGTGTCACCGTTAACGCAAGGGCTGCCATGGAAACGTTGGACACCAACGCTCAGGGCATCACAGACGCCATCATGCGGCTACGCCAGTCCTAGGTATCGCCAAACACCCTGCCCCTCCTTCATCAGCGAGTCCCGATTTAATGCGGGGAAAATTGGGATTCTGTGGAGAGTGGGATAACTTGCATCCCACATGGCCACCCATTTGCATTGCCACTAACCAGTCAATTGCATCCGTGCTGACCAACCGATTGCATTCGACTTGACCAACAGGCGCCGTAGTGACGACCGACAGAGAACGGCCAGAAGCAGTCAGTCGGTGGAAAGAGGCTGCCCAGCCCCGTAACATGGCCGCTCGCTAGAACGCCTTTTCGCCGCCCCATTTTTCGTCCATAAATTACATGTTATCTAGAGCTCACAGTTGCCCTCCTGAGACCAAAGCTAAGAGATGCAGCTTACTGCGGTGAAGGATTATCAAAGGTAATTGTTACCTTAGTCACTCCATCGCTCAGGTATTTCGTTATACAAAATAGTGTTGGTCGCCCATCCTCGAACACAGTCCGCTGGATTACAAGATCACCTGGAATATTCACCCCTCTTTCGTTAAGCTCCTCAGGATCCAGCAGCACAGACATAACAAACTCTGCCCTATTTTCAGGCGCGACGTCATTTAAGTCCCGAAGTACACCTTGAAATTCGGCTGACGCAGCAAAGTCCCGAACCCTCTTATATGCATCAACAACTTCGTCTTTCGTTACTGGCATCGTCCTCTCCCTCAATTACCGACACTAATGCAAGCTGTAACTCCAAAGCCTCCTCCTAAAGACGCACAAATCGTTATTGCTCGTGGATCGCCTGAAGAAATTCCACCGGGAAACTTTGGAGGGATCGGAAAATGCTTGGGCTCGGCGCCCCCTCCTGGATTGACAATAGGGTTCAACGGATTACTGGGATTATTAACCGTAGAAATCATTGTAGAGAACTCGTTCAAATCCTTAAATGGAAGTGCATAATTGGGATCTTCAAATAGTCTCGGGTTGACTTTTGCGCCGTCGGGTAATGGCAGCCCTTCAGCCTTAAACCATTCTGGCGTTGCATACTCTAAAACCGCATCGGTCAACTCTACACCATCTTTTGAGCCAAGCTCATTTGCCAAATCCCTATAGCGCGGATGTGCTGCCAATTCAGCGAGAGACTCTATTTGCTCATCCGTAGGTAGATTGCCTATTAAATCAACCATATACACTCGCCTCCGGTATCGATATATGTACAAACCAAAGCCAATTCACCAGTACATCCGTGCATTTTTCTGAGTGTAATATCTAACTTACGGGACGCAAGCCCATTCCCTAAAGGCAAACCAAAAACATTAGAACTAAATCGAATAACCTGAAGACGAAATGGATATAAAAGACTGGTTGGGCTATTTCCAGAAGACGAATGTTTGCAACAGTTGCGCATGAATGAGCTTTAGTTCAGGAATTAGTTACCCCGTCAGTACCTTAGACAATCAACCTCGCGTTTACGTATGTAAGCGTCTGCCCTAGTCACCTTGCGTGACTCAGGCAGGTACCCCTGATTGCGGGAGCAGTTAACCGATTTGCGCCGGTGTCGACCGTCTGCATGGGTCGTCTTCTGCCGGTCATGACCAAGAAGCGTGCTGGTAAAATCAGGTCCAAAGGGCTGATCAGGTCGAATGCAAACAATAGGGCAGACCAGTGCAATTACCCACCCCCGCCCCAGCCAACAGCTAGATGATCTAGGCTTCCCGCACCATCACTCAAGGACGATATCCATGCCGGATAGATCAGAAGCCAACATCACCACAGCGGACGCACTAACACCGCTGCCGCATAACCAGCACGCCCTAGCAGCCGCGATAGAAGAGGTCACTAAGTGGTTCTCAGAGAATGGGGTGGGAAGTGTTGCTGCTAACGCCATGAGCACTCTGGAAACGCTGGACACGAACGCTCACGCCATCACAGATGCGATCATGCGACTACGTCAGTCGTAGGCATCATCACCGCCACCGAATACTGTATGCATGCACAGCGCAGTGGTGAGCGGTGAGCGGTGATGCTCAATCTGTGGGTGATGGGTGGGAAGGTTACGTACAATTGCTACGTACAATCCAGAAACTAAAAAGCCCCGCAGACTTTAATCTGCGGGGCTTTACGTATAATGGCGGAGAGATAGGGATTTGAACTCCATCCACACAGCCACCTGAAAACTTGACCACAGGACTACAGGTCAGCTACTCATTACCACCCTCAATCGCGAGGCTTGGTGCCGTATTTTCCGGTGTACGGATTCACATTCCCCTTCGTACTGTAGTTATTATTCCTAGTAGCATCTGGATTTGTAGCATGGGAAGGCCGGACATACGTTCCATTACTTCGCGTATATCCACTGATAGAATGATCAGAGCGACTCCCTGAAGAGTAACTTGATTTGTACGAAGAGTGTCCGCCAAAGCTGCTACCACGAGCATAGGCATTCCCTGAAAGCGCTGCGACTGTGATCACAGCTACCAAAAACAGTCCCTTTTTCATGCGGCCTTCCACTTTAGATCAATGATGGCTCAAGGATATTATCTTCAAAGGCTCATCTGACAGACTACGAACCGTAACGCGGGACCAAAACTGCGGGAATGGTTCTTGGTTATCCTTTGCACGGATACGTATTTTGAAAGGCTGCCATGGTTAGGAAAGCACCGTCGCGATGTAGTGACGCTGGATGTTCCTCTAGGTACTTAGCGACGATTCTTGCCCCCTGCTGGTTCATTAGCCCAGCGGGGAAGCACGTCCTTTCTTTGGGGAGTAGGTATTCGTTCATTGTATCCATGGTGTTCATGACTCCGTTCACCAGCCCTAGGCAATATCCGATGTCTATACTACTGGTGTCGCGGTCGCCATTCGAATCGCGAATAGCCTCTTTACAGGCCCTAAGTAGCTGATTTCCGTCTCCCGCCATCGCCAAGCCGCTCGCCAAAGTCCCGACCAGTGCAGCCGCTCCAATCCATGCCTTCATGTTGACTCTCTTGACGTTTGTGATAGCTCGATATTACGTATTGCAGTGGCTTGACTCCATCGAATGGCATACCACTAATTAACGAGTAAGCATCTCCACTTCAAATCCGGTGGCATTGATCAACCTCCTCAAGGAGGCGTATACGCATCATCTGAAAAGAACTCAAATGGCTAGCGCATCAGGCCCAATTTTTTACGCACTGAATCCAGACAATTCATATAGTTCACTGCAAGTTCAGGATGATACCCTTCTGCGCACTTATTATCTTGCTCTTCCGCGAGCTTCACACGTCGCATATATTCCGTCCTGGTTAGCCCGAGCCCCTTTGCTCGCGCTAAATCCTCCTTCTCTTGATACGCCATGTCTGGTTGATCTAAGCGATTTCGCTCTATTTCTTCATTAGTGAGATATCTGATATTCGTTGGAGGGATTGAGAACATTTCCTGCGCTAAAGACCTAGGTATATTCATTTCGTCGAGGTAGTCTTCCGAGGCCGCCAAGAGTTGCTTTAGACCGGTGCCGACATCCCCTGCAGGCATCTCGGTGAAGTAGGGTCTGTGAATTCCGACCAACCCTTGGCGCAACTTTGTAACCCCTGCCGCAAGCACAAATACACACGAACTCAAGCAGGAGGCGTTACCTGGCAGCCAGACAGTTAGCTCGTGCCTCCTAATCACTCGCCCAATTCTGAATGCTTCTGCTACGTCACCTCCAGGGGAGTTAAGGAAAATATACCAAGGACTGCGCGAATCTATGCCTTTTGCGTATTTGACAAGCTTCTCAATGCCTTCGGCGTCCCCTCCTTCAATTGGACCGGTTAGAAAAATGCTTCCCGCTTTGAAAGTCAGTTCGGCAGAGATTGCATTAGATGAGAAGAATGCTATAAAGCTGGCGAGCAAGGCGAGGGGCAAAAAGGTCGTACGCTTAATCGTCATACCGCAAGTCTCATTGAGTTGAGATGGGCTTTGTATGTTACATATGGCGAAGAGATAAGGTCGCTAAACCGCGAGTCATTCGCGAGTCATTCGCTTCTTCCGAGCTTTTGCATAGAGAGAGGTTGCCGCCGAAAAGAGCATCATCCCTCCCGCGATGGAAACAATGACAGGCGTGGCAGTAACTATGACAGGAGCACTGACAACGCCAATAGTTACTCCCAGAGCGGTCAAACCAGTAGGGGCGGCAACTGACGCACCGGCCACCGTCGCAGCAGCCACAAGCCTGCCAGCTTTTGCCACAGAATCAGCGTGATCAGCAATCCGGTCTCGATGGTCATCGAGCTTCTTTATTAGCATCACAGACGCCCCCGCCAGTGCCTTAACTTTGCCCATCCCCCTCTCCCGGTGCATGCCAATGAATTAGCTTGATAGTAGCCTATCGCCACAAAGCTGTTGAGGAATTGGCTTGCCCGGCCTTCAGAAAAGACGGCATGTGTCAGACACCAGCGGATAAGCGTCCCGTTCCTGAGGATATGATTGAGTGCAATATCGGCTGTGGTGTAGTGATACACGTACTTATTAGCGTCTGTGACATTCACGATCATAGCGCGTGATCCTCCTTCCGCTGGATTGGACGCGAAGCATACCCAGAGCCATTGCATCCTGCCATCAGGTCGCGGTGTCGCCCTGGTGCTAGGGCTTGTCCTTGCTGAGCCATGGATAGGTGCTGTAGTCGCCATACTGACCCTGACACCTGCTCTGCGTCCGAAGCAGCTCAAACTCCGCTTTCAACGTGTTCACCGATGCTCTCAGGCTGTCCCGATCGCTGACTGTCAGTGCGTGCATGCACACCAGCGTGGCAATCCGCTCACGGCAGCGCCGTAGCTCAGCGTTGGTTTCGTCGAGCTCTGATTCCAGCAGGTGGCACTGGTGACTGAGCATTTCCAGTTGCGTGGGCAGCCCCAGCTCAAAGCCGCTGTGGTCGATATCGTCTGTCATGGCCTAGGGTCCGAAGGGCAGAGTACAAATGTACTCTTCACGGTAATGGCTTACCGGGGCACGCTCAAGGCACGCAAGACAGGTGGCGAATAGGACTGGATACACGGTCACTGTGCTGCCCAGCACAGCGTGATGCCGTGCCCTACTCCACCCTGAAACGAAGAAGAATCCAGCTCAGAACGGGCCATTGCTGGCGTTCACATTGCTCAGTGTGAACGGACCCGTTATTTTGTGAACGTTCTGCATGAATTCAAGACAACAAAAAAGGGCCCACCTTTCGGTGAGCCCTTCTAGACCGCCCAGCAGAGCGGATTTTGTTTGGTAGGCGCGATTGGACTCGAACCAACGACCCCCACCATGTCAAGGTGGTGCTCTAACCAACTGAGCTACGTGCCTGCTGTGTGGCGGCATTCTACGGAATTCCGGAGGGGTGTCAACACCTTTTTTGCGGCTAAGCCTATGAATATGCGAATTTTTTAATTTCAGCGCGACAAAGAAGATTTTTCGCTGGCTGGCAGCCGTTTTTCAACTCAGGTAGGATCGATGCACTCGTAAAATATATTAAACAGAGGCTGCAGGATGGCGAACACCCCCTACCCGGATTCCTATTACGCCGCATCGGCTAACGCGGTAACGCCGCGTCCATTGCTGCAGGATGACGTAGAGACTGACGTCTGCGTGATCGGTGCCGGTTATACCGGTCTCTCCAGCGCGCTGTTCCTGCTTGAGAACGGATTTCGGGTGACTGTGCTGGAAGCAGCCAAAGTCGGTTTCGGTGCTTCGGGTCGCAATGGCGGTCAGATCGTTAACAGCTACAGCCGCGATATCGATGTGATCGAGCGCAGCGTCGGGCCCAAGCAGGCGCAGCTGATCGGGCAAATGGCGTTCGAGGGTGGCAGGATCATCCGCGAGCGTGTGGCCAAGTATCAGATTCAGTGCGATTTGAAAGACGGCGGGGTGTTCGCCGCGATCACCGCCAAGCAGATGGGCCATCTGGAGTCGCAGAAGCGTCTTTGGGAGCGTTATGGCCATACCCAGCTGGAAATGCTCGATCAACGCCGCATACGCGAGGTGGTGGCCTGTGATCAGTACATAGGGGGCATGCTCGACATGAGTGGCGGGCACATGCATCCGCTCAATCTCGCTCTTGGCGAAGCCGCTGCGGTGGAGTCGCTGGGCGGGACTATCTATGAGCAGTCGCCGGCCATTCGCATCGAGCGCGGGGCCAATCCGGTGGTGCATACGCCCCAAGGTAAAGTCCGGGCCAAGTTCATCATCGTTGCCGGGAATGCCTACCTGGGCAATCTGGTTCCAGAGCTGGCGGCCAAGTCGATGCCTTGCGGCACTCAGGTCATCACTACCGAGCCCCTGGGTGATGAATTGGCTAAAAGCCTGCTGCCCCAGGACTACTGCGTCGAAGACTGCAACTACCTGCTCGACTA
Source organism: Pseudomonas sp. LBUM1658 (assembly GCF_059716055.1). Taxonomy (NCBI): domain Bacteria; kingdom Pseudomonadati; phylum Pseudomonadota; class Gammaproteobacteria; order Pseudomonadales; family Pseudomonadaceae; genus Pseudomonas; species Pseudomonas sp. LBUM1658. The sequence continues at coordinate 1,903,602 of NZ_CP166798.1, read as the reverse complement.
TTACCGGTTCTCGGGTGACAAGCGGCTGATTTTCGGCGGTGGCGTGGTGTATGGCGCGCGGGATCCGGCGAATATCGAAGCGATCATTCGACCGAAGATGCTCAAGGCCTTCCCGCAACTCAAGGATGTGAAGATCGATTACGCTTGGACCGGCAATTTCCTGCTGACCCTGTCGCGCCTGCCACAGGTCGGACGCCTGGGCGACAACATCTACTATTCCCAAGGCTGTAGCGGCCATGGCGTGACGTACACGCATCTGGCAGGCAAGGTCCTGGCCGAAGCCCTGCGTGGTCAGGCAGAGCGTTTTGACGCCTTTGCCGACCTGCCGCACTACCCTTTCCCTGGCGGACAATTGCTGCGCACGCCATTCGCCGCATTAGGCGCCTGGTATTACGGCCTGCGGGACAAGTACGGCTTCTGATTCTGTAGGAGCTGCCGCAGGCTGCGATCTTTTCTGCGGGCACCACCATCGCAAAGATCAAAAGATCAAAAGATCAAAAGATCAAAAGATCAAAAGATCAAAAGATCGCAGCCTGCGGCAGCTCCTACGCCATTGTGTATGGAACAGGAGGCAAGGAGAAGCCAAATTCCACATACAAAAAACCCCGGTCTTTCGACCAGGGTCTTTGCTATCAATCAGAAGAAGCCAGCGGCTTTCTTCGTAGCTTCAAGGCGTTCAGTGGGCCTTGAGGCAGATATGGCGCAGCGGACGGGACTCGAACCCGCGACCCCCGGCGTGACAGGCCGGTATTCTAACCGACTGAACTACCGCTGCGTATCGCTTTGGACTTGCGTCCATTTAAACTCGTCTGACTGGAAAGCTTCGAGGCTTTTCAATCTCGAGCCAGGCGAACCCGACTCGGAAAATATGGCGCAGCGGACGGGACTCGAACCCGCGACCCCCGGCGTGACAGGCCGGTATTCTAACCGACTGAACTACCGCTGCGCGTCGGTGGAGGCTTTTGACAGCTTCCGTCTTGCTTTCGCAAAACTCTCAAGAAGTGGTGGGTGATGACGGGATCGAACCGCCGACCCTCTGCTTGTAAGGCAGATGCTCTCCCAGCTGAGCTAATCACCCTTTGCTTCGTTGAGGCCGCGAAATTTACGCAGGTATCGAAGCTAAGTCAATAGCAGCGTTAGAGTTTTTTCAAAAACAGCTTTTAGCGGCAAGCTTCAAGCTGCAAGTCAAAAGCCGTAACGTGCAAGCAGGACCAACACCGACCCGCTTAACTTGCAGCTTGTAGCTTGCAGCTGCCCCTCACTGCCTATAGACCATCTTCTTGGTCATGCCGCCATCGACCACAAACTCCTGGCCGGTGACGAATCCTGCATTCTTCGACAGCAGCCAGGCCACCATCGCCGCCACGTCTTCCACGGTCCCTACCCTGCCCGCCGGGTGCTGGGCATGATCGGCGTCCGTCAGCGGCTCGGCACGACGTACAGACGGGTCTCGGGCATCGATCCAGCCGGGGCTGACCGCATTGACCCGGATCTCCGGGCCAAGACTGATCGCCAGGGCGTGGGTCAGCGCCAGCAATCCACCCTTGCTCGCCGCATAGGCCTCTGAATCAGGTTCCGACTGCCCGGCCCGGGTCGAGGCCAGATTGACAATGGCCCCCGCGTGAGCGCGCAGGTAGGGCGCGCAGTGCTTGGCCAGCAGCATCGGTCCGCTGAGGTTTACCGCCAGAACGCGATTCCAGTAAGCCAGATCAAGGCTTTCCAGGGTGATGTTGTGCGGGTCGGCCACCGCCGCATTGCATACCAGCGCATCCAGGCGCCCGAACTGTCCGAGCACCTCGGCAACGCCCAGGGCAACCTGCCGCTCGTCCGCCACATCCATGGTGATGAACCAGGCGCTGTCACCGAGAACCTTGGCCACCTTTGAACCGCGCACCCGATCCAGGTCCGTCAGCACCACCTGCCAGCCTTCGCTGATCAGCCAGGCCGCAATCCCCAGACCAATGCCACGCGCCGCGCCGGTGACCAGCGCGACACGACCATGGGCGCTACCCGCCGCCATGGACATCTCGATCACAACGCAGCCAACCCACGAGCCAGATCCGCCTGCAAGTCGCCGACATCTTCCAGACCGACTGCAACCCGGATCAAGCTGTCACGAATCCCCGCCGCCTCACGCTCTTGCGGCGCCAGACGGCCGTGAGAGGTGGTGCTCGGGTGGGTAATGGTGGTTTTGCTGTCACCCAGGTTGGCGGTGATCGAAATCAGTCGGGTCGCATCGATAAAGCGCCAGGCGCCGTCTTTGCCGCCCTTGACCTCGAAACTCACCACCGCGCCGAAACCGCGCTGCTGACGCAGGGCCAGTTCATGCTGCGGATGGCTCTTGAGACCGGCGTAATGCACTTTCTCGATACCGTCCTGTTGCTCCAGCCACTCGGCCAGGATCTGCGCATTGGCGCAATGAGCACGCATACGCAGGCTCAAGGTTTCCAAACCCTTGAGGAAGATCCAGGCATTGAACGGACTCAGGCTCGGCCCGGCGGTACGCAGGAAACCCACCACTTCCTTCATCTGTTCGCTGCGACCGGCGACCACGCCGCCCATGCAACGGCCCTGGCCATCGATGAACTTGGTGGCCGAATGCACCACCACGTCCGCACCCAGCTTCAATGGCTGTTGCAGCGCCGGCGTGCAGAAGCAGTTGTCGACCACCAGCAGCGCGCCCTTGGCATGGGCAATCTCGGACAATGCCTTGATGTCCACCAGTTCGGCCAGCGGATTGGAGGGTGATTCAACGAACAGCAATTTGGTATTGGCTTTGATGGCCGTATCCCAGCCGGACAACTCCGCCAGGGGCACGTAATCGACTTCGATACCAAAACGCTTGAAATACTTGTCGAACAGACTGATGGTCGAGCCAAACACACTGCGCGATACCAGCACATGATCGCCAGCGCTGCACAGGCTCATCACCACCGCGAGGATCGCCGCCATGCCGGTGGCAGTTGCAACGGCTTGCTCGGCACCTTCCAGCGCGGCGATGCGTTCTTCGAACGCCCGCACTGTCGGGTTGGTATAACGCGAATAGACGTTGCCTGGCACCTCACCGGCGAACCGCGCAGCCGCATCGGCGGCGGTGCGGAATACGTAACTGGAGGTGAAGAACATCGGATCACCGTGCTCGCCTTCCGGCGTTCGGTGCTGACCGGCGCGCACGGCCAGGGTATCGAAAGCTACGCCATCGAGGTCGCTGTCCAGCCGACCGGCATCCCAATCCTGACTCATGCTGCCTACTCCTTAGTCTTGATATCTAAATCAGTTGTTGTACAGGTCGATGATCGCGCTGACAGCCTGAGTCTTGACCTTGGAGGCATCGTTGCGCGCCTGCTCGATCTTGTTCAGGTAAGCCTCGTCGATATCACCGGTCACGTACTTGCCGTCGAACACCGCGCAGTCGAAGTTCTCGATCTTGACCTTGCCACCGCCCACCGCTTCGATCAGGTCCGGCAGGTCCTGGTAGACCAGCCAGTCGGCGCCGATCAGATCCGCGACGTCCTGAGTGCTGCGATTGTGCGCGATCAGCTCGTGGGCGCTTGGCATGTCGATGCCGTAGACGTTCGGGTAGCGAACCGCCGGGGCTGCCGAGCAGAAGTAGACATTCTTCGCTCCCGCTTCACGGGCCATCTGAATGATCTGCTTGCAGGTGGTGCCGCGAACGATGGAATCGTCCACCAGCATCACGTTCTTGCCGCGGAATTCGAGTTCAATGGCGTTGAGCTTCTGACGTACGGATTTTTTCCGTGCTGCCTGGCCCGGCATGATGAAGGTCCGGCCGATGTAGCGGTTCTTCACGAAGCCTTCGCGAAACTTGACGCCCAGATGGTTGGCCAGTTCCAGCGCCGAGGTGCGGCTGGTGTCCGGAATCGGGATGACCACGTCGATGTCGTGATCCGGACGCTCGCGCAGGATCTTGTCGGCGAGCTTCTCACCCATGCGCAGGCGAGCCTTGTACACCGACACGCCGTCGATGATCGAGTCCGGACGCGCCAGGTAGACGTGTTCGAAGATGCACGGAGTCAGGGACGGGTTGGTCGCGCACTGACGGGTGTGCAGCTTGCCGTCTTCAGTGATGTAGACCGCTTCGCCCGGTGCCAGGTCGCGGATCAGGGTGAAACCGAGCACGTCCAGGGAAACGCTTTCGGAGGCGATCATGTACTCGACGCCTTCGTCGGTGTGGCGCTGGCCGAAGACGATCGGGCGGATGCCGTGCGGGTCGCGGAAACCGACGATGCCATAACCGGTGATCATCGCGACTACCGCGTAACCACCGACGCAACGGTTGTGCACGTCGGTGACCGCGGCGAACACGTCTTCTTCGGTTGGCTGCAACTTGCCGCGCTGGGCCAGTTCGTGAGCGAACACGTTGAGCAGGACTTCCGAATCGGAGTTGGTGTTGACGTGGCGCAGGTCAGATTCGTAAATCTCCTTGGCCAGCTGTTCAACGTTGGTCAGGTTGCCGTTGTGCGCCAGGGTGATGCCATACGGCGAGTTGACGTAAAACGGTTGAGCTTCGGCCGAAGTCGAGCTGCCCGCGGTCGGGTAACGCACATGGCCAATGCCCATGTGACCGACCAGGCGCTGCATATGCCGCTGATGGAATACATCACGGACCAGGCCGTTGTCCTTGCGCAGGAATAACCGGCCGTCATGGCTGGTCACGATACCGGCAGCGTCCTGGCCGCGGTGCTGGAGGACGGTTAGCGCGTCATACAGCGCCTGATTGACGTTCGACTTACCGACGATACCGACGATGCCACACATGCGACGCAACCCCTACTTAATGATCTGAACTGAACACAACTCACTGAGGCGTTTTGGCCGTCGGCAAGAGGTGCTCCTTGAACGGTATTTCAACGGGTACGCTGATACCGCTGGCAAGCCACTGACTGCTCCACCCAAGAATCAGGTTTTTGGACCAGTCTGCAACCAATAGAAATTTTGGCACGAGCTGTGACTCTTGCCACCACCCGTCCTGCTGTACCGGCCCCAGGCTCAACAGCCCGACCGCCACGACCACCAGCAACGCGCCACGCGCTGCGCCGAAGGCCGTACCGAGAAACCGGTCGGTCCCGGACAGGCCGGTGACGCGAACCAGTTCGCCGATAAGATAATTGATCATTGCGCCTACCAGTAAGGTGGCGACAAACATGATGGCGCAGCCCGCGATCACGCGAGCCGAAGGTGTTTCGATGTATCCGGCGAGGTACTGAGACAATGAACCACCGAACAGCCAGGCTACGACTCCTGCGATGATCCAGGTGAGCAGCGACAGGGCTTCTTTGACGAAGCCGCGGCTCAAACTGATCAAAGCGGAGATGGCGATGATTGCAACGATCGCCCAGTCAACCCAGGTAAATGGCACAGTTCAGCCTACAGACAGATAAGGCGGCGCATTTTAGCAGAAGCGCATGCCTGTCGGTAAGCCGCGATTGTCAGTGCATTTCAAATCGGCTCGATAGCCTTAACCGCGTTCTGGCTGGAAACGCACCACAAAACCCTTGAGGTTCTGCTGACGACCGAGCAAGTCCCGCAGGCGATCGGCTTCAGCGCGCTCGATCAGCGGCCCGACGAATACCCGATTCTTGCCGTTGGCGGTACGAATGTAGGCGTTATAGCCCTGGCTGCGCAGGGACTTCTGCAAGCTCTCGGCACTTTCCCGGCTGGATAGACTGGCCAACTGCACCGACCAACTGACCGACAGGCCATTGGCATCGACGCGGCTCTGGCTCACATCCGGCTTGGCCGGTGCGGCAGGCTGCGCGACCGACGGCTTCGGGGCCGGAGGTGGCGCGACAGGCTTGCTGGCGGCAACCGGCGGTGCAGGAGCGACCGGCACAGTCGGCGCAATCGGCATCGACGGCGCTTGCTGCTGGGCAATTTCCTCATCGCTCGGCACCGGTTCCTGCGGCAGGCTTTGCGGCTCGGGCACGATCACCGGCTCGACCTGTACCTGTGGCATGGCGGGCGCTTGAGGCGCGGCCGGGGCTTCAACGGTTATCCGGCGCTGCTCATCCTCACGGGAGAACAGCATCGGCAGAAAAATCACTGCCAATGCCACCAGGACCAGGGCCCCGACCATCCGCTGCTTGTAAGCGTTATCCAGCAAAGCCATCTGCAGCCTCCTCCGTGGAGTGCCGGGCCAACCATTGGAGAGCCTCGGCGACACAATAAAATGATCCGAACAACAGAATTTCATCCTCTGCCGTCGCTTGCGCACACTGCCCTTCCAGCGCGGCAGTGACACTCTCATAGGACGTCACCGACGCGCCAAGGTTCTGCAAGGCCGCTTGCAGATCCGCGACCGGACGACTGCGCGCAGTATCCAGCGCAGCAACAGCCCACTGTTGGACACTAGCACTCAATTCGGCGAGAACCCCATCGAGGTCCTTGTCCGCCAGCAATCCAAACACCGCCAGACGCCTGCCGATCAATGGACGACGAGCCAGGCGATGGGCCAGATACTCGGCGGCATGTGGGTTGTGACCCACATCCAGCAGCAAGTGTAGGCGTTTGCCCTGCCAGTCGATCTGCCGTCGATCCAGACGCCCGACGACTCGAGTCTGTTTCAGCGCCTCGACAATCTGCTCCGCCTGCCAAGGCAAACCGAGCAGCAAATAAGCCTGCAACGCCAGCGCCGCGTTTTCCATGGGCAGATCGAGCAACGGCAAATCATGCAGCTCAACCGCCTGGCCCTGTGCATCAAGGCCGCGCCATTGCCAGTTGTGCTCGGTGATACCCAGGTCGAAATCGCGACCGCGCAGGAGAAACCGGCAGCCCAGCTCGCGGGCCTTGTCCAGCAGGGGTTGAGGAGGATTGAGATCGCCACACAGCGCAGGTGCGCCCTGACGGAAAATGCCGGCCTTTTCGAAGGCGACCGACTCACGGCTATCGCCGAGATAGTCCGTGTGATCGACGCCAATGCTGGTGACCAGCGCGAGGTCGGCGTCGACCAGGTTGACCGCATCAAGACGCCCCCCCAGGCCGACTTCCAGCACCACCGCATCCAGCCCGGCACGCTGGAACAGCCAGAACGCCGCCAGAGTGCCCATCTCGAAATACGTCAGGGAGATTTCGCCACGCCCGGCCTCGACCGCGACAAAGGCCTGGCACAGCTCGGCATCCGTGGCTTCGATGCCATTGATCTGAACCCGCTCGTTGTAGCGCAGCAGGTGCGGCGAGCTGTAGACGCCCACCTTTAATCCCTGGGCTCGCAGCAAGGACGCCACGAACGCACAGGTGGAACCTTTGCCGTTGGTACCCGTAACCGTGATTACCCGAGGCGCCGGCTTGCCCAGGCCCATCCGCGATGCGACCTCTTGCGAGCGCTCAAGGCCCATGTCAATGGCCGACGGATGCAACTGCTCAAGGTAGGCGAGCCAGTCGCCAAGGGTACGTTCGGTCATATGTTTGCAGGCACCGGCGGAACCACGATCGGCTCGATGGCCGCGGCCACGAACACTGGAGTCGGCACGCCCATCAATTGCGCCAACAGGTTACCCAGACGCGGACGCAGCTCCTGACGGGCGATGATCATGTCGATGGCGCCGTGTTCCAGCAGGAATTCACTGCGCTGGAAGCCTTCCGGCAGCTTTTCACGGACGGTCTGCTCGATGACGCGCGGGCCGGCGAAACCGATCAGGGCTTTAGGCTCGCCGACGATGACGTCGCCAAGCATGGCCAGACTGGCGGAAACACCACCGTAGACAGGGTCGGTCAGCACCGAGATAAACGGAATGCCTTCTTCACGCAGACGCGCCAGAACCGCCGAGGTCTTGGCCATTTGCATCAGGGAAATCAGCGCTTCCTGCATCCGCGCACCGCCGGAAGCAGCGAAGCAAATCATCGGGCAGCGGTTTTCCAGGGCGTAGTTGGCGGCACGAACGAAACGCTCGCCAACGATGGCACCCATCGAGCCACCCATGAAGGAGAACTCGAATGCCGAGACCACTACCGGCATGCCCAGCAGGGTACCGCTCATGGAGATCAACGCGTCCTTCTCACCGGTCTGCTTCTGGGCCGCGGTCAGGCGATCCTTGTACTTCTTGCCGTCGCGGAATTTCAAGCGATCGACCGGCTCCAGGTCGGCACCCAGTTCGGCACGGCCTTCAGCGTCGAGGAAGATGTCGATGCGGGCGCGGGCGCCGATGCGCATGTGGTGGTTGCACTTGGGGCAAACGTCCAGGGTTTTTTCCAACTCCGGACGATAGAGCACAGCCTCGCAGGACGGGCATTTGTGCCAAAGACCTTCAGGCACCGAGCTTTTCTTCACCTCGGAACGCATGATCGAAGGGATCAGTTTGTCTACCAACCAGTTGCTCATGCTTTCTTTCTCCAGTACCGGCGGCCCGAACGCTGTACGTTCGAAGCCCCGAGTATGCCCTTGAGCTAAATTCATGTGTGCGGCGATGATCCGTTCGCTACCGCGGTCAGCACGAGGCTTGACCTGCCTGTAGCGAATCGTTCCTCAGCCCTCTCGACAACTCGCTCCAGAGCGGTTGCCACTTCGATTTCGGCCTGTCCAGCGACGGTGCCGGACTGTTTTTGCACGACTGTGCCAGCCTTTTTTTGTACAGTGGTGTTGGACGGCGGCAGACTGCCAGCCGTCACATCGGCTACGTACTACTGCGTACGGCCTGCATAAACGCGCGAATCTTTCCGTGATCCTTGATCCCCTTGCTCTGCTCCACCCCGCCGCTGACGTCCACCGCATAGGGACGGACCCGGGCGATGGCCTCAGCCACATTGCCCGCCGTCAGGCCGCCAGCAAGGATAATCGGCTTGCTCAAACCCTGCGGCACCAGTGACCAGTCGAAGGCTTCGCCCGTACCGCCCGGAATGCCTTCGACATAGGTATCGAGCAAGATCCCGCTGGCGCCCGCATAAGCCCTGCAGCCGGCGGCAATGTCATCGCCAGCCTTGACTCGCAGCGCCTTGATGTAAGGCCGGTGATAGCCTTCGCAATCGGCCGGCGTTTCGTCGCCATGAAACTGCAGCAGATCCAGTGGCACCGCATCGAGGATCTCACCGAGCTCGCAACGGCTGGCATTGACGAACAGACCGACAGTGGTCACGAAGGGCGGCAACGCGGCGATGATCGCCCGCGCCTGCTGCACATTCACCGCCCGCGGGCTTTTGGCGTAGAACACCAAACCAATGGCATCCGCCCCGGCTTCGACCGCTGCCAACGCATCTTCTATGCGGGTAATCCCGCAAATCTTGCTGCGAACGGCTGACATGTCGTTGGAACCTCAGGATTTATCCGGGAAAGTCCCGGATGGTAACAAATGCTTTTCCGGGCGTCAGCCGTCAAGTTCCGAGAAACCAGTAAGGAAATGTGGACCGATAAAGCGCTCGGGCAGTTCGAATTCGTCGTGGTACTCGACTTGCACCAGATACAGCCCGTACGGATGCGCCGTGACCCCACCAGTTCGCCGAACACGGCTTTCGAGCACTTCCCTGGCCCACTCCACGGGGCGCTCGCCGGCACCGATGGTCATCAGCACTCCGGCGATGTTGCGCACCATATGGTGCAGGAAGGAGCCGGCGCGGATATCCAGCACGATCATCTTGCCGTGTTGGGTGACCCGCAGATGGTGGAGCTTCTTGACCGGCGACTTGGCCTGGCACTGGCCGGCGCGAAACGCGCTGAAATCGTGAGTCCCTACCAGATGCTCGGCAGCTGCAGCCATGCGCTGCACGTCCAGTGGGCGATGATTCCAGGTAATTTCCTGATTCAAATGTGCCGGACGAATCTGATCGTTGTAAATCACATAACGGTAGCGCCGGGCAATCGCCTTGAAGCGCGCATGGAAATCCGCCGGCATGACCTTGGCCCAGCTCACGCTGATGTCATGGGGCAGATTGATGTTGGCGCCCATGGTCCAGGCTTTCATCGAGCGTTCGGCCTGGGTATCGAAGTGCACCACTTGCCCGCAGGCATGCACGCCGGCGTCGGTGCGCCCGGCACACATCAGCGATACCGGTGAATCGGCGACTTTGGACAAGGCATTTTCAAGGGTTTCCTGCACCGTCAAGACGCCGGAAGCCTGACGCTGCCAGCCGCAGTAACGCGACCCCTTGTATTCAACACCCAAAGCGATTCTGAAAAAGCCTGCGGCCGCCCTTTCGGCGGCCGCGTTATCTATAGTTGCCAAGGACTTACAGCCTGCTGATCTACGCAAAGGCGGCCATTATACGGCCGCAGGCCCTGGACGCCATACATATCAGGCGCCTGCAAACCCCGTAGGAGCTGCCGCAGGCTGCGATCTTTTCAGGGGAACACACCACCCCAGCGGGAGCGGGCTTGCCCGCGAAGGCGGCATCCCTGGCAAAAATGCCCCTGGGTTGAAACAAAAACGGCAGCCTCAATGGCTGCCGTTGTCGTTAATGCAATTACGCTTTATCCGGCCAAACGCTTCAGCAGTTGCTTGGCTTCGCTCTTCTGAACGGCATCGCCCTCGCTGAGGACCTCACTGAGAATATCCCGCGCACCATCGCTGTCGCCCATGTCGATGTAAGCCTGGGCCAGATCCAGTTTGGTCGCCACTTCGTCAGTGTCCGAGAGGAAATCGAACTCCAGCTCGTCGGTGTCGGCCGCTGCATCCTCGGCGGTGTAGCTTGGTTCGGCAAACGGCTCTGCAATTGGCGGTTGCTCAAGGCTTTGCGACAGGCGATCCAGCTCGGCGTTGACATTACCCAGTTCGGCAGCGAACGCATCCGGCTCGGCTGGGGCATCGATTTCATCGGGCAGAGACAAATCGAAATCATCCAACAGATCGAAATTATCGATTGGCGTCTCGCTCACCGCCGGCGCCGTAGCTACCGCTGGCGCTTTCACGTCATCCTCAAGACCCAGCAGGAACTCGTCATCAGCCAGGGTCTCGGCCGGCATATCGCCACCCAGGTCAAGATCGAATTCCGACAAGTCTTGCGGAGTGTCTTTCGCTTCGGTCTGCTGCTGCAAAACCGTTTCGAAGCTCAAATCGTCGTCCAATGGAAAGGCATCAAGCTCAGACTCAGACTCCAGGGCTGGTGCCGGTGTCGGTTCCGGTTCCGGTTCCAGTTCCGCCGATGCTGGCGCAACTACCGCCGGTGAGGCCACTTCCAGGTCATCCAGGCTCAGATCAAAGTCGCTATCAAGCTCATCCGCCGCTGCAACAGCGGCCGGTGCCGGTACCTCGGGCTTATCCAGGCTCAGATCAAAGTCGCTTTCAAGTTCATCCGCCGCTGTAACAGCGGCCGGTGCCGGCGCCTCTGGCTCATCCAGGCTCAGATCAAAGTCGCTATCAAGTTCATCCGCCACTGCGACAGCGGCCGGTACTGGCGCCTCGGGCTCATCCAGCAACAGATCCTTGACGTATTGTGCGTCCAGCTCGGCAGCCATCGCCGCCGCAGCGAGGCCGGTGACGGCCGCCACTCCAACCATCGCCGGGAAGCGGCTTTTCAGCTGTTCGACTTCAGCGTAATTCTTGCCGTTGGCTACCAACTGACGTTCTTGAGCGACAAAGGCATCGCGCTCGCCCTGCTCGCCATAGACTTCCATCAGCTTCAAGCGCAGGTCACTGCGTTGCGGCTCCCGCTTGATAGCCCATTGCAGCAGGTCGGCAGCCTGATTCAGGGCACCGCGCTGGATGTGCGATTGCGCCTGGGCCATAACGTCGTCCGAGCGCTCGGCTGCCGGCGCCACCAAAGGTGCGGCAATCGGCGGTACAACCACAACCGGAGCGAGAGGAGCTGGAGCTGGCGCTGGAGTGAACTTGACGCTTGGTGGTGGAACTTCAATGCCTTCGAAGCTGTTTGATGGCAGATCCAGATTCAGATCAGCAGCAAACTCCGGCTCCTCGGCCAGGGCCCGCGCCATGCGCATATGCTTGTCGGCTTCCTGCTGGGCCTTGCGACGACGGGCCAGCAACAGCAACAACAGCAGCACCACCACGGCACCACCACCGACCAGGCCCATCAGATACGGATTGGTCAGCAGGTCATTGAATTTGGCTTTCTCGGCAGGCGGCGTCGTGTCCTGAACCGGCGCCTCGGCAGGTACGGCGGCTGGCGTGGCAGCATCGGCTGTCGATTCTGCCGGCGGCGTCGCGCCAGCCTGGGCCGCCTGGGGATCAGCGGCCAACTCAGCCGACATCGGCGTTGAAGGTTGAGCTCCACCCGGACCTTCGGTCTGCAACTTGGCCAACTGATTGTTCTTCAGCTCGATCAGGCGCTGGAGCTTGTCCAGCTGGCTTTGCAGATCGTTCATGCGGTTTTTCAAATCGGCGTTGTCACGCCGGGTCGTATCGAGGCTTTCCTGGGCGATCGCGAGTTTGTTGTTCAGCGCTTGGCTGTCGCCCGCGGCACCTTTGCCGGCTTTACCGGCCTCGGCGGAAACCAGGCTCAAATTATCTTTGGCCGGCTGCGAGGAGGTGACATCAGCACCTCCCCGCTTGGTGGCGTCCAGTTGCCGCGGTTTTGCAACCAAGCGACGGCCCTGACGCCAGGCCGTATTCTGTGCGGCCACTTCGGCAATAGCCTGGGATTGCGGCAGGCTGGCGCTCTGTGCCGAATCCGGCAGACGCAGCACTTGGCCGGCTTTCAGGCGGTTGATATTGCCGTCGATAAAGGCATCGGGGTTCATTGCCTGAATCGCCAGCATGGTCTGCTGGATCGTGGCGCCGTTACGGGCCTTTGCGGCGATATCCCACAGGGTGTCGCGGGCGGCCGTGGTGTATTGCGCCGACTTGCCAGCCGCGGCTTGAGCCGGCGCTGGCTGAGCGGCGGCTTCAGCGGTTTGCGGAGAGAACTTCGAGGGATCGAGCAGCATGCTGTAATCGCGCAGCAAGCGGCCATTGGGCCACATCACCTGCACCAGGAATTTGACCATCGGTTCGGTCAGCGGCTTGCTCGATGTCACGCGCAGCACGCTTTTACCACTGGCATTGAGCTCGGTGGTGAAGGTCAGGTCATTGAGAAACGCCTGACGATCGACGCCGGCCTTGGCGAAATCTTCTGGCGAGGCCAGGCTCGGCACCACTTCGGCAGCGGATAGATCCTTGACATCGAGCAGTTCGATTTCCGCCATCAGCGGCTGATTCGGAGTAGACTTCAGGGTCAATTCCCCGAGCCCAAGCGCCTGCGCCACACCAGAGGACAGCGCCGAGGCGGCCGCAATTGCCAGCACCAGTTTGCGAACTTGAACCATAGCCTCTTCCTTTGTTTGAACACTCCCCGGCCAGCGAGAAGGTCTAGTAGCCGCTGCCCTAAGGCGTTGCGCAGAGCATTGAAGGCAACCTGCGCGCGATTATTTCATTCTTGCCCGTGGAACCCGCAAACGCGGCTCCAAGCCAAGCATAGCGCCCAGATAGAATCAGTCTGTAAATTGTTGCCAAGTATCTTTTACAAGAGGTCTTTTATCAACAACTCAGCCAACTGCACAGCGTTCAGCGCTGCGCCTTTGCGTACGTTATCTGACGTCAGCCACAGATTAAGTTCCGCCGGGTCGTCGACGCTGGTCCGAACCCGGCCGACATAGACCGCGTCCTGCCCCACCGCATCGCCGACTGCCGTCGGGTAATCACCGGCTTCGACCAATTCGATGCCAGGCGCCGCGTCAAGTGCTGCATTGATCTTGGCCAGGTCGATAGCCGTCGCTGCCTGCAAGGTCACGCTAAAGCTATCGCCGAAAAACACCGGGGCTTGAATGCAGGTCACAGAAATCTTCAATGCAGGCTCTGCCAGGACCTCACGCAGCTCCTTGACCAAGCGTTTTTCCAGCAAAGTGTGGCCTTGGGCATCCGGCGTGCCGACCTGTGCCAGCAGGTTGAAAGCCATCTGCCGATCAAAAAATCGTGGCTCCAGGGGGCGGACGTTGAGCAGTTCCGCGGTTTGTCGGGCCAGCTCTTTAACGGCTTCGCGACCTTGAGAGGAGACTGCCAGGCTGGCCGTCAGGTTGACCCGCTGAATGTCGAGCAAACCACGCAACGGTGCCAGTACGACTGCCAGCACTGTGGCTGACGCGCTTGGGCTGCTCAGCTGGACTGGCTTTTTCAACCCGGCCAGCACTTGGCCATTGGCTTCCGGAACCACTTGCGGCGCTTGCGCGGCAGGCAGTGCGCCGGATAAATCGATCAGCGCACAACCGGCAGCCGTGGCGCGCGGCGCAAAGCTCAGGGTAACCGCGGGGCCGGCAGCAAAAAACACCAGTTGAACCTTGCTGAAGTCGAATTCGTCGACTTCACGCACCCGTACATTCTTGCCGCGGAACGGCACCGAATGCCCGGCCGACTCGCTGCTGGCCAGCAGGTACAGATTGGCGACAGGAAAATCGCGCTCTTCGAGAATCTGGACGAGTGTTTCGCCGACAGTACCGGTGGCGCCGATCACGGCGATATCAAAGGACTGGCTCATGTTGCTACCTCAGGCGAAACGGGGGAGCGGCACTTTACCGGGTGGTTTGCAGTTCGGCAATTTAGAGCAAAAGATCGCAGCCTTCGGCAGCTCCTACGGGATCGGGTTTACACGCGGCCTATGTAGCTGCCGAAGGCTGCGATCTTTTTTGCAGGCGATGAATATCCCAAAAGACAAAAACCCGCACCTCTTTCAAGGCACGGGTTCCTTCATTGCTTCAATAAATCAACGCTCGAGCAGAATCCGCAACATGCGCCGCAGCGGTTCGGCCGCGCCCCACAGCAGCTGGTCGCCGACGGTGAAGGCACCGAGGAATTGCGAACCCATGTTCAGTTTGCGCAGACGGCCCACCGGGATATTCAGGGTGCCGGTGACCTTGGTCGGGCTCAGCTCCTGCATGCTGATCTCGCGCTGGTTCGGCACCAGCTTGACCCAAGGGTTGTGCTGGCTGATCAGCCCTTCGATATCGGCGATTGGCACGTCTTTGTTCAGCTTGATGGTCAGCGCCTGGCTGTGGCAGCGCATGGCGCCGATCCGCACGCAGATGCCATCGACCGGAATCGGGCTCTTGAAGCGACCGAGGATCTTGTTGGTCTCGGCCTGGGCCTTCCACTCTTCACGGCTCTGACCGTTCGGCAGTTCCTTGTCGATCCACGGGATCAGGCTGCCGGCCAGTGGCACGCCGAAGTTCTCGGTGGGATAGGCTTCGCCGCGCATGGCTTCGGCCACTTTGCGGTCGATGTCGAGGATGGCGCTGGCCGGGTTGGCCAGTTCATCGGCGACAGCGGCGTGGGTCGCGCCCATCTGCTTGATCAGTTCGCGCATGTTCTGCGCGCCGGCACCGGAGGCTGCCTGATAAGTCATGGCGCTCATCCACTCCACCAGACCGGCTTCGAACAAGCCACCCAGGCCCATCAGCATCAGGCTGACGGTGCAGTTGCCGCCGATGTAGTTCTTGGTCCCGGCGTCGAGCTGCTGGTCGATGACCTTGCGGTTCACCGGATCAAGCACGATCACCGCGTCATCCTGCATGCGCAGGCTGGAAGCGGCGTCGATCCAGTAACCCTGCCAGCCGGCTTCGCGCAGTTTCGGGAACACTTCGCTGGTGTAGTCGCCACCCTGGCAGGTCAGAATCACGTCGAGGGTTTTCAGCTCTTCAATGCTGTAAGCATCCTTGAGCGGAGCAATATCCTTACCCACGGACGGGCCTTGGCCACCGACATTGGACGTGGTGAAAAACACCGGCTCGATAAGATCGAAATCCTGCTCTTCCAGCATCCGCTGCATGAGCACGGAACCGACCATACCGCGCCAACCGATCAGACCTACACGTTTCATCGCAACTACACCTTTTACAAAAAGTGGGCGCGCTTGCCACCATCAGCGGCAAGCGGGGCCCAAGAGATTACAGATTCCGCAGCGCGGCGACTACTGCATCGCCCATTTCCTGCGTACCGACTTTGGCACAACCCACCGACCAGATGTCGCCAGTGCGCAGGCCCTGGTCCAATACCAGACTGACGGCCTTCTCGATCGCATCGGCCGCATCCTGCAGATTGAAGCTGTAACGCAGCATCATCGACACCGACAAAATGGTCGCCAGCGGGTTGGCAATGCCCTGCCCGGCGATGTCCGGCGCCGAACCATGACACGGCTCGTACATGCCTTTGTTGTTGGTATCCAGCGACGCCGACGGCAGCATGCCGATGGAACCGGTGAGCATCGATGCCTGGTCGGACAGAATGTCGCCAAACAGGTTGTCGGTGACGATCACGTCGAATTGCTTTGGTGCACGCACCAGTTGCATGGCGGCGTTGTCGACGTACATGTGGCTCAGTTCGACTTCAGGGTAATCCTTGGCCACTTGCTCGACGATTTCACGCCACAGTTGGCTGGAGGCCAGTACGTTGGCCTTGTCCACCGAGCACAGTTTCTTGCCGCGCACCATGGCCATGTCGAAACCGACACGGGCGATACGGCGGATTTCGCTTTCGCTGTATGGCAGGGTGTCGTAGGCCTGACGCTCGCCGTTTTCCAGTTCGCGCACGCCACGCGGGGCGCCGAAATAGATGCCGCCGGTCAGTTCGCGGACGATCAGGATATCCAGGCCAGAGACGATTTCCGCCTTCAGGCTGGAAGCTTCTGCCAGTTGCGGATAGAGGATCGCCGGACGCAGGTTGCCGAACAGGCCCAGTTGCGCACGAATCTTCAGCAAGCCGCGTTCAGGACGGATGTCGCGTTCGATGGCGTCCCATTTCGGACCGCCCACTGCGCCAAGCAGTACAGCGTCGGCCGCGCGGGCACGAGCCAGGGTTTCGTCGGCCAGGGGCACGCCGTGCTTGTCGATGGCCGCGCCGCCGATCACATCAAAGCTCAGTTCAAAGCCCAGCGAGTATTTGTCGTTGGCCAGTTCCAGCACCTTGACCGCTTCGGCCATGATTTCCGGGCCGATACCGTCACCTGGGAGAATCAGAATCTGCTTGCTCATGCTTTCCTCATTTCATCTGTCGGCGTGCCCGCAGGCGCACCTGGAAAAATTCTAGCGTTCGGCGCTTATCGTTCAGCCATCAGCACCAGCACATCCGTACTGAACGAACCATCGGCCTCAATCTCAAAATACTCGCGCACTTCATTGCCCATGGATTGCTGCAACTCAAGGATCGCGGCGCGCAGCACTTGCGGCGTGCGCATCCGCTCGACCCAGGAGTTGTACTCCAGGCGCAACCGCTGGCGCGTGGTGCTGCGGGTATGCAACCCCGCTTCGCTGACCTGACGCAACCACTCACCGGCGGAATAATCGCGCACATGGCTGGTGTCGCGCAGCACTTCGACGCTTTGCAGGTAAGTGTCGAACAACGGACTGCCCGGCGACAATACATCAATGAATGCTGCCACCCCACCCGGTTTGAGCACTCGCCGTACTTCCCGCAGGGCCAGGCCGAGATCGCTCCAATGGTGCGCGGAATAACGGCTGAAGACGAAATCGAACTCGCCATCGGCGAACGGCAAGCGCTCGGCGGCGCCGAGCACGGTGGACACGTTGCTCAAACCCCGGTCAACCGCCGCGGTGGCGACCACATCCAGCATCTGCTGAGACAGGTCGTAGGCCACCACTTCTTTGACCAGCGACGCTACATGGAAACTCACGTGACCGGCGCCACAGCCCAGATCCAGCACTCGAGCTTCGCCCTGCCCGGCCAGCTCAGCCTGTAGCAGCGCGAATTCGGTACCCTGAGCGTGCACGGCACTGCTCAGATAGGCCGTGGCCTGTTCACCGAATTGCTTTTGGACTACCTGGCTGTGGGCGTTGCTGGTCATGCCGATTTCCTTATGTGTTACCGGTTTGAAGATCAAAAGATCGCAGCCTGCGGCAGCTCCTACAGGTGTACGCAATCCAAATGTAGGAGCTGGCGAAGCCTGCGATCTTTTCAGCGATCACCAAACATCACGCGTCGCGAAACAACCAAGGCTGGCTCGCACGGTGCTTGGCTTCAAACGTCGCAATCGCCTCATGGTCCTGCAAGGTCAGACCGATATCGTCCAGGCCGTTAAGCAGGCAATGCTTGCGGAACGCGTCGATTTCGAAGCTCAAGACCTTGCCATCCGGACGGGTGACCGTCTGGGCTTGCAGGTCGACCTGCAACTGATAACCCGGAGTCTCTTCGACCTGCTGGAACAACTCATCGACTTCGGCATCGCTCAAGATGATCGGCAGCAAGCCGTTCTTGAAGCTGTTGTTGAAGAAGATGTCGGCATAGCTCGGCGCGATGATGCTGCGAAAACCGTATTCTTCCAGGGCCCACGGCGCATGTTCGCGGCTCGAGCCGCAACCGAAGTTTTCCCGGGCGAGCAACACGCTGGCACCTTGATAACGCTCGGCGTTGAGCACGAAATCCTTGTTCAACGGACGCTGGGAGTTGTCCTGGTACGGCTGACCGACATCCAGGTAACGCCACTCATCGAACAGATTCGGGCCGAAGCCGGTGCGTTTGATCGACTTCAGGAACTGCTTGGGAATGATCTGATCGGTGTCGACGTTGGCACGGTCCAGCGGCGCGACAAGACCAGTGTGCTGGGTAAAAGCTCTCATATTTACTGCGCTCCCTGGATCAATTCACGGACGTCGATGAAACGACCGTTGACGGCGGCGGCGGCGGCCATGGCCGGGCTGACCAGGTGAGTACGACCACCGGCACCCTGACGACCTTCAAAATTGCGGTTGGAAGTCGACGCGCAATGCTCGCCCGACTCCAAACGGTCCGGGTTCATCGCCAGGCACATCGAGCAACCCGGTTCACGCCACTCGAAACCGGCTTCGAGGAAAATCTTGTCCAGCCCTTCCGATTCCGCCTGAGCCTTCACCAGGCCCGAGCCAGGCACCACAATCGCCTGCTTGATGGTCGAAGCCACTTTGCGGCCCTTGGCGATCACCGCAGCAGCGCGCAGGTCTTCGATCCGCGAGTTGGTGCAAGAACCGATGAATACCCGGTCCAGCTGAATGTCGGTGATCGCCTGATTGGCGGTCAAACCCATGTACTTCAAAGCGCGTTCGATGGAGCCGCGTTTGACCAGGTCCATTTCCTTCGCTGGATCCGGAACGTTCTGATCTACAGCAAGAACCATCTCCGGCGAAGTGCCCCAGCTCACTTGTGGCTTGATCTGGGTGGCGTCGAGCTCAACGATGGTGTCGAACTTCGCATCCGCGTCGGTCACCAGATCTTTCCAGGCTTCGACCGCCAGGTCCCATTCCGCGCCTTTCGGAGCAAACGGACGGCCCTTGACGTAAGCCACTGTCTTTTCGTCCGCTGCGACCAGACCCACCCGTGCACCGGCTTCGATGGCCATGTTGCAGATGGTCATGCGGCCTTCGACCGACAAATCGCGAATCGCGCTGCCGGCGAACTCGATGGCGTGGCCATTGCCGCCAGCGGTGCCGATCTTGCCGATGATGGCCAGGACGATGTCCTTGGCGGTCACGCCGAACGGCAATTGCCCTTCGACGGAAACCAGCATGTTCTTCATTTTTTTCGCGACCAGGCACTGAGTGGCGAGCACATGCTCGACCTCGGAGGTGCCGATCCCGTGAGCCAGAGCGCCGAATGCGCCATGGGTCGAGGTGTGGGAGTCACCGCACACCACGGTCATGCCCGGCAAGGTTGCGCCCTGCTCCGGACCGATCACGTGGACGATGCCCTGACGGATGTCGTTCATCTTGAATTCGACAATGCCGTATTCATCACAGTTATCGTCGAGGGTCTGGACCTGCAAGCGCGAGACCTGGTCAGCGATGGCTTCGATGCCGCCTTTGCGCTCCGGGGTGGTCGGTACGTTGTGGTCCGGGGTCGCGATGTTGGCATCGATGCGCCAAGGCTTGCGCCCGGCCAGACGCAGGCCTTCGAAGGCTTGCGGCGAGGTCACTTCATGAATGATGTGACGATCGATATAGATCAGCGCCGAGCCATCGTCGCGCTGTTTGACCAAATGCGAATCCCAGAGCTTGTCGTAGAGCGTTTTGCCGGCCATCAGACGGTCCTCATCAGCTTGTTTCTATGCCCTGGGTCTTGAAATCAACTCAATGACCCCTTGGCTTGTGAGGTCGATCCTATGGCGTTACATTAAATAACTCAAATTCATATTTTTCATGCTTTGGATAACTATTTGGAATGCGATCATGGATCTGGCCAACCTTAATGCTTTTATCGCCATCGCCGAGACTGGCAGTTTCTCCGGCGCTGGCGAACGCCTGCACCTGACGCAGCCGGCGATCAGCAAACGCATTGCCGGGCTGGAACAGCAGCTCAAGGTGCGCCTGTTCGACCGGCTTGGCCGTGAGGTCGGCCTGACTGAAGCCGGGCGCGCGCTGCTGCCGCGGGCTTACCAGATTCTCAATGTACTGGACGACACGCGCCGGGCGCTGACCAATCTGTCCGGTGAAGTGAGCGGACGCCTGACTCTGGCCACCAGCCATCACATCGGCCTGCACCGCTTGCCACCTCTATTACGGGACTTTACCCGGCGTTATCCCGAGGTGGCGCTGGATATCCAGTTTCTCGATTCGGAAGTGGCCTACGAAGAAATCCTCCATGGCCGCGCCGAGCTGGCGGTCATCACCCTCGCACCGGAGCCGCACACCCTGGTGCGGGCGACACCGGTCTGGGATGATCCGCTGGACTTCGTTGCCGCACCCGAGCATCCGCTGCTCAGCAATGGCGTGGTCAGCCTGGCCGATATCGCCCTGCATCCAGCAGTGTTCCCCGGCGGCAACACCTTTACTCACCATATTGTCCGGCGCCTGTTCGAAGGCCAGGGGCTGACACCGAATATCGCCATGAGCACCAATTATCTGGAAACCATCAAGATGATGGTCTCGATCGGCCTGGCCTGGAGCGTTTTGCCGCGCACCATGCTCGATGAACAGGTGGCACGCATCCCTTTACCGGGCATACAGCTCACTCGCCAGCTAGGCTACATCCTGCACACCGAACGGACGCTGTCGAATGCTGCACGGGCTTTCATGACCTTGCTGGATGCACAAATCGATTTGCCAGGGAACCAGGCATAAATTGTGCTAACCCGCTATGGTTTGTCGTGCTAAATGCCCTATTGAGCTCAAGGCCTGCTGCCAATGCACAAACCCGCTGACCGTATCCCGCGTATGCCGCGTATCAAGGCAATCGACCCAAAAACGTCGGAGCAAAGCTGGGAAAGCGCCTCACAGCTGCTCGCTGCGCTGAACGGTGCGCATTTGGGCGCCTGGTATTGGGACATAGAACGCGGGCAGATCAGTTGGTCACGCGGTACTCAGGCCTTGTTTGGCTTCGACCCGCGGCAACCGCTGCCGGCCGATCTGGAGTATCTGGACCTGCTGCCCGTCGAAGATCGGGCCAAAACCATTCGTGCCTTCAATGCCGTGCTCGCCGGCGCACCACTGGAACAGGCGATGCATCACCGCATCCGCTGGCCGGACGGCAGTCTGCACTGGCTGGAGATCAACGGCAGCCTGTTGCCGGACAAACACGGCAAACCACGAATGATCGGCGTGATCCGCGAGATCACCCATCAACGCCAGCGCGAACAAGCCTTGAGCAGTTCGGAAAAGCGTTTCGCCACGCTGTTTCATTTGTGCCCGAACATGGTCCTGCTGACTCGTCAGGAAGACGGCCTGATCAGCGAAGCCAACCAGTATTTTGAAAGCCTGTTTGGCTGGCCGGTGCAGGATGCGATCGGCCGCACGACCCTGGAACTGGGGCTCTGGGTCGATCCGGAGCAACGCGCCCAGCTGATCAAGGCCACCAAGGCCAAGGGCGAACTGGTCAACATGGAGGTGCAGTTTCGGGCCAGCAGCGGGCAAATCCATGACGGAATTCTCAGCGCGCAAAAGGTCGAACTGGAAGGCCAGCCCTATCTGCTCAGCACCTTCCTCGACACCAGCGAACGGAAAAACGCCGAACAGGCACTCAAAGACAGCCAGGAACGCCTCGACCTGGCACTGGACGCCGCCCAACTCGGCACCTGGGACTGGCACATTCCGAGCGGCATGCTCTATGGCTCGGCACGGGCGGCGCAGCTGCATGGCATGGACCCCAAGCCCTTCCACGAGCCGTTCGATGCCTTTTTCGACGGGGTTCCGGGTGAAGAGCGCGACACCATGCGCAACGCCTACCGCAGCCTGCGCGAGGGCCCGGCCGGCAACTATCAGCTGACCTATCGCGTACAAATGGAAGACGGCAGCTCGCGCTACCTGGAAAGCCGCGCCCGACTCTACCGCGACGAAGACGGCAACCCGTTGCGCATGGCCGGTACCTTGCTGGACATTACCGATCAGGTTGAGCGCGAGCAGCGCCTGATCACCTCGGAAGAGAAGTTCGCCAGCCTGTTCCAGGTCAGCCCGGACCCGATCTGTGTGACGCGCCAGGACACCGGCCAGTTTATCGAGATCAATTCCAGCTTTACCCAGACTTTTGGCTGGACCGCCACCGACGTCATGGACCGCAGCGCCGACCAGATCGGGCTCTGGGACGATTCGGCGAAACGCCAGCAACGAATCGAGCAAGTCATCCGCGAGCAGGCGCTGAACAATGTCGCGGTGATTGTTCATCACAAAGACGGGCAATCCTTGACCTGCGTGATTTCGAGTCGCCAGATCAGTGTCGGCAATCAGCCGTGCATCGTCACCACCCTGCGCGATATCACCCAGCAGCAACGCTCCGAAGCTGCGCTCAAGGCCAGCGAAGAGAAGTTCGCCAAGGCGTTCCACTCCAGCCCCGACGCCATCACCATCACCGAGCGCGACACCGGGCGTTACCTGGAGGTCAATGACGGGTTCTGTCGGCTGACCGGCTACCGCGCGAACGAAGTGATCGGACGCACGGTGTACCAGGTCGGCATCTGGGCCGAGGAGAAACAGCGTTCAGCCTTGCTCGCCGAACTGCAGATAAAAGGTCGGGTCCATCACCAGGAAATGCTCGGGCGCAACAAGCGTGGCGAGATCCTCACGGTCGAAGTCTCGGTCGAGCCCATCACGCTGAATGAAATCCACTGCCTGCTGCTGACGGCGCGAGACGTCAGCCTGCTGAAGAATGCCGAGGCGCAGATCCGCCACCTGGCCTACCACGACCCACTGACCAATCTGCCCAACCGTGCACTGCTGATGGATCGCCTGAGCCAGCAGATCGCCCTGCTCAAGCGGCATAATCTACGCGGCGCGCTGCTGTTCCTCGATCTCGATCACTTCAAGCACATCAACGATTCCCTCGGCCACCCGGTGGGCGATACGGTGCTGAAAATCATCACTGCCCGCCTCGAAGCCAGTGTGCGCATGGAAGACACCGTCGCACGCCTGGGTGGCGACGAGTTTGTGGTCCTGCTCAGCGGCCTCGAAGGCACGCGCAGCGAAGTCAGCGAACAAGTCCGGGAGCTGGCCGACACCTTGCGCGAACTGCTGTCCGAACCGATGTTTCTCGACGGTCAACGCCTGCAGGTCACGCCGAGCATCGGCATCGCCTTGATTCCCGATCACGGCTCGACCCCGGCCGACCTGCTCAAGCGCGCGGACATCGCGCTCTATCGAGCCAAGGATTCAGGGCGCAATACCACGCAAATGTTCCACAACACCATGCAGAAGGCCGCCAGCGAGCGCCTGCGCATGGAAACCGATCTGCGCCTGGCCCTCTCCCGAGGCGAGTTCAGCGTGCACTTCCAGCCGCAAGTCGATGCCCGCACCAACCGCATAGTCGGCGCCGAAGCCCTGGTTCGCTGGAATCACCCCGAACTGGGCGCACAAGCCCCCGCAGAGTTCATCAAGGTGCTGGAAGACAGTGGGCTGATTCTGGAGGTCGGCACCTGGATTCTCGATGAGGCCTGCAAGGCCTTTCGCGAGCTGATCGACGAAGGCCGGATCGATCCGCTCGACTTCAGTCTCTGCGTGAACATCAGCCCGCGGCAGTTTCGCCAGAACGACTTCGTCGAACGCATCGAACGCAGCCTGAGCAACCAGCAACTGCCCTGCTCGCTGCTGAAGCTGGAGATCACCGAAGGCATCGTGATCCAGAACCTGGATGACACCGTCAACAAAATGCGCCGCCTGCAGAAGCTCGGCGTGAGCTTCGCCATGGACGATTTCGGCACCGGTTACTCCTCGCTGACCTACCTCAAGCGCCTGCCCGTGGATGCACTGAAGATCGACAAGTCGTTCGTCCACGACGCCACCAGCGACCCGAACGACGCCGAGATCATCCGCGCCATCGTCGCCATGGCCCTCAGCCTTGAACTGGCGGTGATTGCCGAAGGCGTGGAAACCCCTGAGCAGCTTGCGTTCCTGCAGGGGTTGGGTTGCCATTTGTATCAAGGCTACCTGCACAGCCGGCCGCTGCCGCTGGACGAGTTCAAGAAGCTGCTCAAATAGGAGGAAGCGGGATCACTCGCGCCTCCTGATCGCCAGATACCTGAGTCCAGAACAAACCTACACCAAAAAAGGAAACGTCCGATTTATCTCCCGCATCGCCTTACCTAGCGTGTTCGTCCCTGCAGATAAAACAAGGACATAGACCGCATGAGGCGCTATCACATCACCGTCGGGGCGAAAACCACCGTCGACGGCACCGTGCGCACCGGCTGGGAGTGCAGCACGATCAATGGCCTGGCCATGGCCCGCGAAGGCGATGAGGTCTATTGCCCGGAATGCGACAGTACCGGGGAGATTGTCTGCGACGGCCCGCACTTGGTCGATCTGCTGGATGGACGCCACGCCGCCCTGGACGGCGACCTCTGCAGGTGCAAGTGCGACCCGCCGCCGCGCTTGATTGCCAACCAGACCCTCAGGTGTCAGGAAATCGACGGTGGTGGCGCCGCGCCGCGTGCCCGAGCCGCCGCTCAACCTGCCGCTGCGACCTCAACCCGTCAATCGGTAGCCGCGCCGCGCCCTTCCGGTTCCACGCCGGCGCCGAGCCAGCGCACACCGACCTTCAGCGAACTACCGGGGCTGATCTGCGAGAACATCTGGCGCGCGTACCAACAACGAGCCGAAGCCATTGTGGCGCCGGGCGGCACGCTGATCGCCGACCCCAAGGCGCGCAATCGCGCGATCAATGCCGCCTACGCCAGGTTATGGCTTGAGGATCAGCGTTTCCAGTGGGCGGGCCTCGCGGCTTTCGCCTCCAAACAGGTCGGTTGTGGCCTGCTGCACGCCGCTGATTCGATCGATAAAATTCAGGCTGAACATGAGGCGGGAGAGCGCTTGAGGAATAGCGCCAGGAAAGGGTTCTTTGGCTTGCTCAGCCGCAGTGAACGTCAAAGGCAGGCGAAACTGCGGGACTTCGAGCAGGCACAGCGCGACTACGAGCAAGCCCACCGCAACAACCCGCTGCCGAGCATCGACCTCGGGCGCAACGACGAATCGTTGTCGTATGTGCAGCAGCTGTACCAGCACGTGTACGAGATGCTGGCCATGGGCAATACCACGCTGTTTCTGGATATATTTCCGCTGCATGTTTTTTACAAAGAACGTGGGTTGCAGGCGCTGGAAACCTGCCTGCCTTCACGTAGCAACATTTATGGGCATGACCAGTACCCGGTGCTGTGGCCGGTCGCGCAGGAGACGCTGAAGTTCGGTACTGACCACAAGGAAATCCTGCAAGCCTTTGAGGCCATTGAGGCCGGCAACGTTGCCAAAAGTGTTGAACATCTGGCTTGGCACGAACAGCGAAATATCCTGCAACCGACGATGTACAGCGACACGAAACTGGTAACTCTGTTGCGTGGCAATCACATCTCCTACGTCACAGACATCCCATCCGGCGTCGCTCAAGCCATTGAGCTGACGCTGGCCAGCCAATGCCACCGCGCCGATGATGGACGCACCGTTGGCTTTGGCAAAAACCCCATGGCCAACCTGTCTGATATCCATCAGCGCATGCCCTTCGTGCTCAAGGCCGCGACGCAGTTTGATGAGCTGCTGCGTGACGGCAATCGCTATCAGATCGAACAGGCGATTCAGGATATCGCCGCGGGCCGGGGCGTGCGATGAGCCTGCTGCAACGTATAGGCTGGCGACGCACGGTATTTGCACTGGCGGTCGCTGCCCTCCTTACGGTGGCGGCAATTCAAGTGCAATCGAGTGAGCCGGAAATCGCGCTGATGATTGGCGAGCCTTGGGAAGCGATGCGTCAACGCTCCAGTGCAGCCATTGATCCAGCCATTCCGGGGCATTTTTGGGGGCGATTGCCGAAGTCGGATGCCCGCCTTCGTTTCATAGACCCCCAATACGGGTTCGTAACCCCACTGGCTCGCTTTTTCACAATTAGTTTCGATGATGAGCTGGTCAGCGATGTCCGTATGTCCCCACAAATCGAGCCGCTGTTGCTCGACGATACCCTCAAGATCGTGCTGGATCTGCAGGAGCAATGGCGCATAGGCGGCTGGACGCCAACCCGGACGGACTTTCCATCGTTCGCCGACACGCCGCAATGGCGTGCCCGATTGCGCGACGTGAACAAAGGCGGCAAAACTTATTGGCAAGCGGGCAACCAGTATCAAGTGATGTTGGTGGTTAATCGCTTCAGGGACGATAAGCGTCCCACAGAGGAGCGCTACCTCATCACGCTGCAACTTGCCACGCCGTGGGTAAAGCCATGACCCTGCGCTTTGACGACCCCATTGCCAAGCTGTCCAATATCCATCAACGCATGCCTTTCGTGCTCAAGGCCGCAGCGCGGTTGGATGAGCTGCTGCATGACAGCAATCGCCACCAGATCGAACAGGCGATTCGGGATACCGCCGCAGGTGGGGGCATACGATGAATTTGCTCGCACAGGAGGGCTGGCGACGTGGCGGGGTCGGACTAGTCGTTGTCGGGCTCCTTGCGTGGGGGGCTATTGAAGTGCAATCGGAAAAGGAAATCGCACTGGTGATTGGCGAGCCTTGGGAAGCCATGCGTCAGCGCTCCAGCGCCACCATTGATCCAGCCATTCCCGGGCGCGCTTGGTTCAACATTCCCAAGTCTGATGCCCGCCTTCGTTTCACAGACCGTCAATACGGGTTCGTGACCCCACTGGCCCGTTTCTTCACGGTTAGTTTCGATGATGAGCTGATAAGCAGTGTACGGATGTCCCCACAGATTGAGCCGCTGCTGCTCGATGATGCACTAAAAGTCGTGCTGGATTTGCAGGAGCAATGGCGCAAAGCTGGCTGGATGCCAATCCGGGTCGAGGACTTTCCATCGTTCGCCGACACGCCGCAATGGCGTGCCCGATTGCGCGACGTGAACAAAGGGGGCACGGCCTATTGGCGAGCGGGCGACCAGTACCAGGTAATGCTGGTGGTTAATCGCTTCCGGGACGATAAGCGTCCCACAGAGGAGCGATACCTCATCACCATCGGACTTGGCAAGTCTCGGGGTGGGCCTTGATCTGACGCAGAAAAAAAGGGCGCCGATGGCGCCCTTTCCAATGCAGTGGTTAATGTCGCAGCCATCAGTGCTGCAGAGCCGGTTTGTCTGTCCCGTTGATCGGGATGCGTTTGGCTTTTGCCTCTTCCGGTATGACACGCAACAGGTCGATGCTCAACAAACCGTTGCTCAGGTCGGCGGTCTTGATCTGGATGTGGTCCGCCAGACGGAAGGACAGTTTGAAGGCACGCTGAGCGATGCCTTGATACAGATAAGTGACGTCTTCGTCGGCGTCACGTTTGCCGCCACTGATGGTCAATACGCCTTTTTCGACTTGCAGCTCCAGGTCTTCTTCCTGAAAACCGGCGGCCGCAATCACGATGCGGTATTGGTCGTCACCGTGCTTCTCCACGTTGTAAGGTGGATAGGTGCTGCCTGGCTCATTACGCAGCGCCGACTCGAACAGATCGTTGAAACGATCGAAGCCCACCGAAGAACGGAACAGTGGAGCCAGAGAGAATGCAGTACTCATGATTGATCTCCTGATATTCAGCAAGTGGTTATCTCCGCGACCCGAATTCGGCATCGCGTATAAAAAAGATAAGGACCGACTTGTACATTTCAAGAGGTTTTTTTGAAAAATTTTCAGGCCGCTTCGGTGCGCTGAACGCCCAGCAAACGCCCGACCTGATCCAGGTCGGTTTCCCGGCGCATCGCTGTGAACAGCTCCACGGCCTCAGGGTAATTGCGGGTTAGCATCGCCAGCCATTGCTTCAATCTGCCTGGTGCCGAGCGTGGTGTCAGTTGCGCGACGGCTTGCGTCCAGAAGTCCTGGAGCAGCGGCTGCAGATCGGCCCAGGACATTTCGACCACCTCTTCGCCGGCCCGCGCCGCGGCGATTTGCCGGGCCAGATCCGGGCGCGAGACCAGGCCGCGACCAAGCATGATGTCCTCGACTCCGCTGATTTCGCGGCAACGGCGCCAGTCTTCGACGCTCCAGATATCGCCATTGGCAAACACCGGTACCTTGACCACTTCCTGCACCCGTGGAATCCACTCCCAATGGGCAGGCGGCTTGTAGCCATCAGTCTTGGTCCGGGCATGCACCACGATGTGCGCAGCGCCGCCTTCGGCCAGGGCCGTGGCACACACCAGCGCGCCGTCCGGACTGTCGAAACCCAGGCGCATCTTGGCCGTCACCGGGATATGCGCCGGCACCGCGCGGCGCACTTCGGCGACTATCGCATTGAGCAGTTCCGGCTCTTTAAGCAGCACCGCGCCACCGCGCGACTTGTTGACGGTCTTGGCCGGGCAGCCAAAGTTCAAGTCGATTACCTCGGAACCCAGCTCGCAGGCCAACGCGGCGTTATCCGCCAGGCATGCCGGGTCGGAACCGAGCAATTGCACGCGCAACGGCACGCCGGCAGCGGTCTTTGCGCCGTGGAGCAATTCAGGAGCCAGCTTGTGGAAATAAGCCGGAGTCAGCAGACGGTCATTGACGCGAATGAATTCGGTCACGCACCAATCGATACCACCGACCTGGGTCAAGACGTCCCGCAGGATGTTGTCGACCAGGCCCTCCATGGGCGCCAAAGCAATTTGCATGGGTAACACTCAACGAAAAACGTGCGGCAGTTTACTGGGTTTACAGGTGAAAGAGGTATGAGGCGCCCCAAAAGATCGCAGCCTGCGGCAGCTCCTACGCCGACCGCGTACCCCTGTAGGAGCTGCCGAAGCTGCGATCTTGGCCATATATGCCGCGCTGAAGGGCTACCTTGCCACAAGGTCGGTGTCAGATCGCGCCCTGCAACGCCGGCCCGTATCCCTCGATAAACTCCGCCGGCATGCGCTTGGGCTTGCCGCTGGACAGTTCGATGCAGACAAAAGTGGTCTGGGCTCGAAGCAAGGTGCTGTTGTCACTGGGGCGGACCAACTGGAAACGCCGACTCATTTTCAAGCGCTGATCCCAATCGACGATCCAGGTCGCCAACTGCAACTCATCGCCTTCATAGGCGGCGGCCAGGTAATCGATCTCGTGGCGGACCACGGCCATCGCCCGGTCCAGCCGCCGATATTCGCTCAGGTCCAGGCCCAGGCGCTGCGAATGGCGCCAGGCGCAGCGCTCGAGCCAGGTGACATACACCGCGTTATTGGCATGCCCAAGCCCGTCGATGTCTTCGGCACCCACCTGCAGATCAATGATAAATGGTGTTGCCAGATCCCAGCCCATGCTCCACTCCCCGGTCAGCTAATTTCGACCGGGGCAGTGTAACGGATGCTCAGGCGGATTGGCGCGCTCGCACGCTGCGACCGGAGAGCAAGGCCAGCACGCCCTCGATCAGCCGCGGATCGGACAGGACTCGCTGATGGCCACCCTCCGGCAGACGCAACAAGCGGCTGTCGAACCAGGCCTCATGGATCAGCTGCGATTCCTTGACCGGGACGAAGTTATCGTCCTCGGCGTGCACGATCAGCCCGGGCATATCCAGCTGGTAGTGCGCCACGTCGAGGCAAGCGGCGCGCATGCCGACATCCTGCTCGATCTGGCGAATAAACGCCGAACGGGCTTTTGGCGGAAGCCGTACGTAGCGGGCAAAACCGCGCAGCACCCCCAGTATCCGCGCTGGAGCGGCGATGCTGACCAGGGTTTCGGTGCGCAAGCCCAACTGGACCGCCAGCATGGCACTGGCGCCGCCCATGGAATGACCGATGACCGCTTGCAAGGGCGGCAATTCCGCGGCGGCCTCGAGCATGGCCCGGGCGAACAACACCACATTCGCTTCATGCCCGGGAGAACGACCATGGGCCGGACCGTCCAGCGCGACCACCATATAGCCGGCGTCCACCAGCGCGGTGATCAGACTGGCAAATTGCGTCGGCCGACCTTCCCAGCCGTGCATCAACAGCACTGCCGGCCCCTGCCCCCAGCGCAAGGCCGAAAGGCCGAAACGCAGGGTGATCCGCTCGGAGGTCGCCAGCAGCGGCAACTCCCAATCCCGCGGCGGCAGCTCGCGCGGCGTCATGAACGCCAGGCGCATCCGGCTCGCGACCAGTCGCGGTGCAAACCAACCCAAGGTGCCATTAACGCCACGAACCCAGCTTAAAGTGCTCATCGCTCATTCCTCAGGATCACGCTTCAGGTCACAGCACCGCCGACTTGGCGGCGCGCAGCAATCGATCGGATAACTCTCCGGCGCCCAAGGCTCGCGCCAGTGCCAGGCCGCCGACCATCAGGGCGATGTCGGCCAGGACTTTGTCGGCCTCTTCCGGGCTGGTCGCCAGTTGCGCGACCATCAGTTCCACGTGTTCATTCAAGGCCTGACGGAAATCGTCCGGCAGGCGACCCAATTCCCCGATCGAGGACGGGATCGGGCAGGCATGATCAGTTGAATCGCGGTGCTTGCGTGACAGGTAGAAGGCGGCGACCAGCGCGCGTCGCTCTTCACCCGTCAACTCGGCGTCCATTTCCTCGATCAAGCCACGGCGCTGAGCGAGCAGCTGCTTGAACGCTTCCAGCATCAGCGCATCCTTGCTTTCGAAGTGCGAATAGAAACCACCCACCGTCAGCCCGGCGGCGCCCATCACCTCTCCCACGCTCGGTTCGGCCGGGCCGCGCTGAATCAGCGCTGCGCTGGCGGCCTTGAGGATGCGTTCGCGGGTTTGAGCTTTTTTGTCGTTCATCGTTACCTCCGAATATTACGATTGAAATATTATTCTCATAATAAATTTTCGCAAGTCATAAATATGACCGCTGGTCAGAAGAACCTTTTTTTTGAACAGAGAGTTGGGGAAGAGAGAATTGGCGAACGCCAGACAAACAAAAGGGCCATTCAATAATTGAATGACCCCTATAAATCCCGCAGAGCGGGTAATCGTGGCGTCCCCTAGGGGACTCGAACCCCTGTTACCGCCGTGAAAGGGCGGTGTCCTAGGCCACTAGACGAAGGGGACGCAAAACCTTCTATACAACTGATCAGTGCTGAGAGCTGATCGATTCAAGGCCGGTGTGGCCAGACCTTGAACTGTAAAATTGGTGGAGCTAAGCGGGATCGAACCGCTGACCTCCTGCATGCCATGCAGGCGCTCTCCCAGCTGAGCTATAGCCCCGGATTTTTCGCCTCGCGGCGGAACAGTGTCTTGCAACACTGCTTCTGTAAAACTGGCGTCCCCTAGGGGACTCGAACCCCTGTTACCGCCGTGAAAGGGCGGTGTCCTAGGCCACTAGACGAAGGGGACGCAAAACCCTTCTATACAACATGATCAGGCTGAGTCTGATCGATTCAAGGCCGGTGTGGCCAGACCTTGAACTGTACAATTTGGTGGAGCTAAACGGGATCGAACCGTTGACCTCTTGCATGCCATGCAAGCGCTCTCCCAGCTGAGCTATAGCCCCTCGTCGGTGAGGACGGGGCGAATCTTAAGGGTGTATCGCAAGGCTGTCAAACTTATTTTCAACAAATTTCAATATTTTTTGTCGGCATTACAATCACTTACCGCCCTCTCCCCGGAAAATGGGAGGTTTGCCCTTTTGGGGCTGCCGAAGATCAGGATCAAAAGATCGCAGCCTTCGGCAGCTCCTGCGGGGGAATGCCGTGAATCAGGCGATAGCGCCCAGGAGTTTTTCCCACTCCTTGTTTTCCTTTTTCGACACGCCACCCAGCAGATCGATGGCCTGGCGCAGGCGGAAACGGGTCAGGTCCGGGCCAAGGATTTCCATGGCGTCGAGCACCGACACCGAGCTGGCCTGGCCAGTAATCGAGGCGAACATCAGCGGCATGGCGTCACGCAGCTTCAGCTCCAGGGACTCGACCACCGCCTGAATAGTCGCGGTGATGCTGTCCTTCTCCCACTGGCGCAGGCTTTCCAGCTTCCACAGGATCAGCTGCATCAATTGACGCACCTGGTCGCCCGAAAGCTTCTTGGACTCGAACAGCTTGACGTCCGGGTTCACGCCACCGGCAAAGAAGAAGCCGGCCAGCGGGGCGATCTGGCTGAAGGTTTCAACCCGGCCCTGGACATGCGGCGCGATCTTCATCAGGTATTCAGGGTTCAGCGCCCACTCCTGCACACGGCTGGCGAACTCTTCCAGCGGCAGGTCGCGCAACCACTGGCCGTTGAGCCAGGACAGTTTTTCGACATCGAAAATCGGCCCGCCCAGGGAAACCCGAGACAGATCGAAGTTATCGACCATCTCCTGCAGCGAGAACTTCTCGCGCTCGTCCGGCATCGACCAGCCCATGCGGCCCAGGTAGTTGAGCATGGCTTCCGGCATGAAACCCATGCGCTCGTAGAAGGTCACCGAGGTCGGGTTCTTGCGCTTGGACAGCTTGCTCTTGTCCGGGTTACGCAGCAGCGGCATGTAGCACAGCTGCGGTTGTTCCCAGCCGAAGTACTCGTAGAGCAGGATTAGTTTCGGCGCCGATGGCAGCCATTCTTCGCCGCGCAATACGTGGGTGATGCCCATCAGATGATCGTCGACCACGTTCGCGAGGAAGTAGGTCGGCAAGCCGTCGGTCTTCATCAGCACTTGCATGTCCATGCGATCCCACGGGATCTCGACGTCGCCACGCAGCATGTCCGGCACCACGCAGACGCCCTCGGTCGGCACTTTCATGCGGATCACGTGGGGCTCGCCAGCGGCCAGACGGCGCGCGACTTCTTCCTTGGAGAGCAACAGTGCGCGACCGTCGTAGCGTGGGGTTTCACCGCGGGCCATTTGCTCGGCGCGCATCTGGTCCAGCTCTTGCGCGGAACAGAAGCATGGGAAGGCATGGCCCAGATCGACCAGCTGCTGGCAGTACTTCTGATAGATGTCACCGCGCTCGCTCTGCCGGTACGGGCCGTGGGGGCCGCCGACGTCCGGGCCTTCGCTCCAGTCGATGCCCAGCCAGCGCAAGGCATCGAAAATCTGCTGCTCGGACTCGCGGGTCGAGCGCAATTGATCGGTGTCTTCGATCCGCAGGATGAACTCACCGCCATGCTGCTTGGCAAAGCAGTAGTTGAACAAAGCGATGTAAGCGGTGCCGACATGGGGATCGCCGGTAGGCGATGGCGCGATGCGAGTGCGGACGGTGGTCATGGCATGTCTCGGAAGGAATATGAAAAGCGAAGATGAAACAGGGGGCGAATGGTAACAGGCGACACCCGCCCGGCTCCAGTGAGCAGGGCATTTAAGCCAAGGCATTGCCAGCAGGGCTCAAGGCTGAGGGAGGCGCATTGATTCGCCGCACACCCTGTAGGAGCTGCCGCAGGGCGCGATCTGTTGATCTTGGCATCCGCCTGGACGCCGTGCTGTCCCCTGAAAAGATCGCAGCCTGCGGCAGCTCCTACAAGGGTTCCATCGGCCCCATCACACCACCATCAACCGCTCCCGCAGCTTGCCGATTTCATCGCGCATTTGTGCGGCGGCTTCGAATTCCAGATCGCGCGCCAGCTGGTACATTTTCTCTTCCAGTTGTTTGATGCGCTTGGAGATCTCGCCTGGCGAACGCAGTTCGTTTTCGTAGCGGGCGTTTTCCTCGGCGGCCTTGGCCATGCCTTTGCGCTTTTTGCTGCGCGAACCCGGCACAGTGGCGCCTTCCATGATGTCCGCGACGTCCTTGAACACGCCTTTGGGGGTAATGCCGTTGGCCAGGTTGAAGGCGATCTGCTTGTCGCGACGGCGTTCCGTCTCACCCATCGCCCGCTCCATGGAACCGGTGATGCGGTCGGCGTAGAGAATCGCCCGACCATTGAGGTTACGCGCCGCACGGCCAATGGTCTGGATCAGCGAACGCTCGGAGCGCAGGAAACCTTCCTTGTCCGCGTCGAGAATTGCCACCAGCGACACTTCCGGCATGTCCAGGCCTTCGCGCAGCAGGTTGATCCCCACCAGCACATCGAAAGTACCCAGGCGCAGATCGCGGATGATTTCGACCCGCTCCACCGTGTCGATGTCCGAGTGCAAGTAGCGCACCCGCACACCGTGGTCAGCCAGGTAATCGGTCAAGTCTTCGGACATGCGCTTGGTCAGCGTAGTCACCAGCACCCGCTCGCCCAGCGCCACCCGCTTGCCGATTTCCGAGAGCAAATCATCGACCTGAGTCAGCGCCGGACGGATCTCGATTTGCGGGTCCACCAGACCGGTCGGCCGTACCAGCTGCTCGACCACTCGACCGGCGTGCTCGGCCTCATAGTTACCGGGGGTTGCCGAAACGAAAATGGTCTGCGGACTGATACTTTCAAACTCGTCGAAACGCATCGGCCGGTTGTCCAGCGCCGACGGCAAGCGGAAGCCG
Organism: Pseudomonas sp. LBUM1658; assembly: GCF_059716055.1. NCBI lineage: Bacteria > Pseudomonadati > Pseudomonadota > Gammaproteobacteria > Pseudomonadales > Pseudomonadaceae > Pseudomonas > Pseudomonas sp. LBUM1658. The sequence goes on along the minus strand of NZ_CP166798.1, from coordinate 1,869,030 downwards.
TACTCCACCAGGGTTTCCTTGCGCGAACGGTCGCCTTTGTACATGGCGCCGACCTGCGGCACGCTGACATGGGACTCGTCGATCACCAGCAAGGCATCGGCCGGCAAGTAGTCAAACAAGGTCGGTGGTGCCTCACCGGATTCACGACCCGACAGGTAGCGCGAGTAGTTTTCGATGCCGTTGCAGTAACCCAGCTCGAGAATCATCTCCAGATCAAAACGGGTGCGCTGTTCAAGGCGCTGCGCTTCCACCAGTTTATTGTTGGAACGCAGGTATTCCAGGCGCTCCTGAAGCTCGACCTTGATCCCTTCGATGGCCCCCAGCAGGGTGTCCCGTGGCGTCACGTAGTGGCTTTTCGGATAGAAAGTGAAACGCGGCAGCTGGCGGGTCACTTCGCCGGTCAACGGATCGAAGGCGGAAATCTTCTCGACTTCATCATCGAAGAGCTCAATGCGGATCGCTTCAAAATCGGATTCCGCCGGGTGGATATCAATCACGTCGCCGCGCACCCGAAAGGTCGCACGAGCGAACTCCATGTCGTTACGGGTGTATTGCAGGTCGGCGAGCCGGCGCAGCAAGGCACGCTGGTCGAGCTTGTCGCCGCGATCCACGTGCAGCACCATCTTCAAATAGGTTTCCGGACTGCCCAGACCATAGATGCACGAGACCGTGGTGACGATGATCGCGTCCTTGCGCTCCAGCAACGCCTTGGTCGCGGACAGGCGCATCTGTTCGATGTGGTCGTTGATCGAGGCGTCTTTCTCGATAAAGGTGTCGGAAGACGGCACGTAGGCTTCAGGCTGGTAGTAGTCGTAGTAGGAAACGAAGTACTCCACCGCATTATTCGGGAAGAACGCCTTGAACTCCCCGTACAACTGCGCCGCCAGGGTCTTGTTCGGCGCCAGCACCAGGGTCGGGCGGTTGATCTGGGCGATCACGTTGGCGATGCTGAAGGTCTTGCCAGAACCGGTCACGCCGAGCAGCGTCTGGTGCGCCAGCCCGGCCTCGATGCCTTCGACCATCAGGCGAATGGCTTCCGGCTGATCGCCAGCGGGCTCGAAGCGGGTGACTAGCTGGAAGTCAGACATAACGTACCTCTGGTTCACTCCTGCAAGGCCACACCGAACAGGAACGAGAACGAGCGAAAACGACCAATGTCGTCGGAAAAAACTTGATTGTGCTGGATGTGGAGGCAAATGCCACGGGTTTCAAGCCGAACGTCCTGCATGCCCAACATCCATTGGACGCTACAATATGATTAACAGTCGAAAAATAAACCGAAAAAGCTGCCCGAAAAGCCCAATTGGCTGTCGCCGCGATCTGTGATGGTCTCTATACTAGCTCCCCGTTTGTGCACCGCTCTAGTGCATTCGGCTGGAGCGCTACACGTCCCTCCACACCCCATTCAGAGCCGCCGCAAAAATGAGCCTGTTCTCCGCTGTCGAAATGGCACCACGCGATCCAATCCTGGGCCTCAACGAAGCATTCAACGCCGATACCCGCACCAACAAGGTCAATCTGGGGGTCGGTGTCTACTGTAACGAGGATGGGAAAATTCCACTCCTGCGTGCCGTTGCCGAAGCCGAGACGATTCGCGTGGCTCAACACGCTTCCCGCGGCTACTTGCCGATCGATGGCATTGCCGCCTACGACCAGGCCGTGCAAAGGCTGCTGTTCGGCGCTGACTCAGCGCTGATCGCCTCTGGCCGGGTTATTACCACCCAGGCCGTCGGCGGTACCGGCGCGCTGAAAATCGGCGCCGACTTCCTCAAGCAGCTGTTGCCTGACGCCGTGGTCGCCATCAGCGACCCAAGCTGGGAAAACCACCGCGCGCTGTTCGAAACCGCCGGCTTCCCGGTGCAGAACTATCGTTATTACGACGCAGCCACCAACGATGTGAACCGTGCCGGCCTGCTCGAAGACCTGAATGCCCTGCCTGCGGGCTCGATCGTGGTGCTGCATGCCTGCTGCCACAACCCGACCGGCGTAGACATGAGTCCGGCTGACTGGCAAAACGTGCTGGAAGTGGTCAAGACGAAAAATCTGGTGCCGTTCCTCGACATGGCCTATCAGGGCTTTGGCGACGGCATCGACGATGACGCCGCCGCTGTACGTCTGTTCGCCGAATCGGGCTTGACCTTCTTCGTTTCCAGTTCGTTCTCCAAATCCTTCTCATTGTATGGCGAGCGCGTTGGCGCCCTGTCGATCGTCAGCGAATCGAGAGAAGAAAGCGCGCGAGTGCTGTCGCAAGTCAAACGCGTGATCCGCACCAACTACTCCAACCCGCCGACCCACGGTGCGAGCATCGTTGCCGCTGTGTTGAACAGCCCGGAACTGCGCGCCCAGTGGGAATCGGAACTGGCTGAAATGCGCCTGCGCATCCGTGGCATGCGCATGCAGATGGTCGATCTGCTGGCGCTGCACGGCGCCAAACGCGACTTCGGTTTCGTCGGTCGCCAGCGCGGGATGTTCTCCTACTCCGGCCTGACCGTTGAGCAAGTCACCCGCCTGCGCACCGAATTCGGTATCTACGCCCTGGACACCGGGCGCATCTGCGTTGCCGCGCTGAACCAGAACAACATCGAAGTAGTGACCAAGGCCATCGTTCAGGTGATCTAAGCCACAGACGAGAAAAAACCAAGGGGAAGCCAGCCGGCTTCCCCTTTTTGTTTTTGTCGGTGAGACAATCGCGCACTGTGCAAAGATCGCAGCCTGTGGGATTTTTACCCAGCGGTGAATTCAGAGCGCCAGGCGCCCTTCCCTTTCGAGAGATTCCATGAAAAACGATAATTTGCGCGCTGACCGCGATGAGCTGGAGAGCTACACCCCCCGCACTCATAACAAACGCAGCAGCAGCGGACTGGTCTGGCAAATTGCCCTGGGGGTGTTCCTCGGCGGTATGGCGCTATGGCTGGTGCAACTGGCCGCCACTTCGCTGGCCGCGAAGTTCATGCTCGGCACAGTGACGTTCGGCTGAAGCCGTTAGCCTGCCAGTTCGCTCGAGCGCTGGCTGGCAGCGTTGTCGAATGCCACATACAGCGACTCAGCCACCTGGCTTTTGATTGCTTTAGCGCTTTCCAGCCCCAGCACAAAACCTTCGGCCTTGCCGCCCGCCCGATTCAACTCATCGGCCGAGCCGGCCTGGGTGATCGCATCCCACAGCTTGGAAGCCTGCGGGCCTACGCCTTTGGGCAGGCTGATCTGTTCAATGCTCATCGGGCCACCTTGAATTGGGTGGCGAGGGCTTGTTCGATTGAATACACGAGCGTGGTCATGACACTACCTTTGCGGCTGAGGGCCGGCAGCGCGTGAAACCACTTCCGGGGGACCATGGTAGACCTGTACCGGAGTTCTGGTAACCGGCAGTCATCGATAAACCGCCCATTGCCCGGATTGCTGCGGCATTCGTCGGAAAAAACTCTTCCGAACCTCTTCGAGACTTGACTTCTCCTTTTCAATCAGTAACATACACTGCATTCCGCGATAGCTCAGTTGGTAGAGCAAGTGACTGTTAATCACTGGGTCCCTGGTTCGAGTCCAGGTCGTGGAGCCAGTCAAGGTTCCAGAGAAGGCTTTCAAAATCTCTGAAACCCCCGAAAAACCCGCCTTCTGGCGGGTTTTTTCGTTTTGGCGTTCCGTCGGATTCCGGTGTATACCAGGCGTTTTAAGGGTGGAGTTTGGGATAAAGTTCAGTTCGATAAAAGGGAGTACCCTTATGTCGCGCACCACTGCTCCACTCTCCGATTCCGCTTGCCGTTCGGCCAAGCCCACAGACTGCGCCTACAAGCTTTTCGACGGTGACGGACTTTACCTTCTAGTCCAACCCAATGGCCGCAAAGGCTGGCGTCTCAGATACGTCAAACCTGATGGCCGGGAAGGACTGACCTCATTCGGCAACTACCCCATCGTTGGCCTCGCCGATGCGCGCCGTAAGCGCTTGGAGGTCAAGCGAATGCTGGTGGATGGCATTGACCCCATAGGAGCCAAGAACCAAGCCAAGGCGGAAGCTCTGATCAAAGGCCGCACCTTTGAAAGCGTTGCCCTCGCCTGGCACACGGAAATGTCAGCCAAGTGGGCACCGGACTATTCCAAGACAGTGATGAGTCGCCTCAAGACTCACCTCTTCCCGCTGATCGGCGCCCGCGCAATTGTCGACCTAGATACCCACGATCTTTTGCGGCCCCTGGAAGCGATCAAGAAGCGCGGAACGATAGACATTGCTTTAAGGGTACAAAACTACCTGCAGAGCATAATGCGCGAGGCAAAGCGCCTCCGCCTTATCACCGTAAACCCTGCTTACGACCTCGTAGGCTCGATCAAAGCCTCGCGGGTCGTCCACCGCGCCCCGCTTTATCCTTATCGCGCTTGCCGGAACTGCAGGAGCGGATCAACACCTATAAAGGCCGCGCACTTACCCGGCTGACGGTCTTGCTGTCGCTGCACGTGTTTGTACGCTCCAGCGAGCTGCGCTTCGCCCGCTGGAGCGAGTTCGACCTCAAACGTGGCGTCTGGGAGATACCCGACACGCGACCAGCGTTGGAAGGCGTACCCTTATCGCCGCAAGCGGTCGCCCTGCTCGAGCAGATCCACGCAATCACCGGCAAATTCGACCTGGTGTTTGCGGGCGATACCAAGTCTTGGAAACCAATGTCCGAAAACACGGTGAACAGCGCGCTTCGAAAAATGGGGTACGACACCAAAACCGAGATCTGCGGCCATGGGTTTCGCTCGATGGCCTGCAGCGCACTGATCGAGTCGGGTTTGTGGACGGACACAGCCATTGAAAGGCAGATGAGCCACAAGGAACGCAACAACGTCCGCGCCGCTTACATCCACAAGGCCGAATTCATCGAGGAGCGCAGGCTGATCATGAACTGGTGGAGCCGGTACCTGGAGGCTAATCAGCAGAAGCATGCCAGCCCACGCGAATTTGCCAATCAGACGGGTACGAACGTCACTCGACTAAAAGCAAAACGTGGCGCAACTGAGTAAGCGCTCGACCCTCATATCACAGTGATCCGCTTGTCCACGCGGGTCCATCCAAACAGGGCTGCAAAGCCGCCCTGTTTGGATGGACCTCACTTAAAAAATCTAAAGCCCACGCAACTGTCTGTGGAAAACCACGGATTTACACCGGTGGATAATTTCATCCACCGCCGCAGAACTCCCGAAAATTCGAGCCTTGACCCGAATTCTCCACAGGCGTAGAAAAGATCGGGCAAGCGCTGTCGTTGACAGCAACCCAGGTAGCCAGAACCTTTAAGGCTACGCCACACCGTGGTGGTTCTCCCAAAGTGCGATTAGCGTCCGGCGGCTCGCACGGTCACAGCGATGTGATGGATGCCTACTTTTACCAGTGCGCCCACTGCGGCAACTCAGCCCCTTTCATAGCTACTCTGCAGCAACCTATCCGCTTGGCCATTTCCTTGCGCCAACCTGCGCCCGTCTCTTTCTCCCGGAAAGAGACGGGCGCTCCTACCGATGCTGCAGCCCAACTCGCACAAGGCTTTGCGGCATTCCCCCTCGTGACAATCGGCGTGACAAACACCGAAGTCACCAGCAACAGCGATGCAGATGATGGTGCCGCAGCCCACGGAATGGACTGCACCTGACTGACAGTCAGGCATGCCCCGGTCATCGCATCACTGTCTTCACCTGACTCAGGATCTCGCGGCGCCGGTCTCGTCAGCCAGTGTAGCCTCCACCCGCCCACTTCTTCGGAAGTGCTCAGGAGGCCAGATCATGAGATGCCCAAGCTCCCGGTCGTAAGGAGCCGTCAGTCCCGCGTTAGTGGACACCCCTCACAGGTCGCAGGGGCCTTGATCCCTGATAACACTCAACATTCTTGGCGGGATGACGTGGGGAAAGTTTCAAAGGTTTTGGCTTCGAGAGGAGTTTGATCATGGCATTGGTCGGTAGACGGGATGGGCGAAATTTTGGCTATGGACGACAACTGAGTTATGCCGGGCCACAGGCGTTGCGCGATCTGTTTGGCGGCGGGCATTACGGCACGGTCAAGGCGCACAGTGATCGCTGGCAGGCGTTTGTTCGGTGCCACCTTTTGACCACGGCCAATCTAGCTGACGGTAACGAACCTAACCGGTGACAAATAAATCTCCGGCTATTATAATTTGATTATCATCGACCGTTTTAGGGTACCGGCATCACCATGGAAAATAAGACTGCACGATTGACTGTGCTCATTGATCCCGTCAAGAAAAAAGCGCTTGAGGAGCTATGTGCATCTCAGGATATAACGCCCTCACAGGTCGTTCGTCAGCTTATTCGGGACTACCTGGAGTCGCATGGCGTGTCCTACTCCACCAAAAGTAGAATTGCTGCCAATGGTAAGTGATTCATCTGCGCATGAGCGGGCATGACAAATGCCTGATCATCGCTCCTTCTTAGCCTACTGCACCCCATCTCTAGCCTTGGGTCTTGTCGATCTCGACATAACTGCCCAGTGCACCACTGAAGTCGGCATGATAATGCTCTGAGCCGAGCGCCTGAAGAATCCCTGCCCTGTCGAGCTTGCCAAGGACTTTCTCGTTGGCTTCACACAACTTCACGACGATGCTGCGCTTGCGCAGCTGCTCAATAACCTCGAGCAGCGTCTGTAAGCCCGTGATGTCCATGAACGGCACCCGCTTCAAGCGAATAATCAACGTCCCGGGATCGGTGTGCGTTTGAGCCAAAACCCGCTCAAAGGTTTCTGCTGCGCCAAAGAAGAGGGGCCCCTCAATGGTGTAAACCAAAATACCGGGGGGAAGGTGCACATGCCCATTCATACGTAACTCTACCTCCAGCTCTTTTTCGACCATCAACTGAATCTCCACAGAAGACGCCATCCGACGCATAAATTGCAGCATGGCGAGAATGACTCCGATATTCACTGCAATCGCCAGATCACTGAAAACGGTTAGGCTGAAGGTAATTAACAGGATGGCAACGTCGGCTTGGGGGGCTCGTTTGACCATGCGTTTGAAGTGCTTCAGTTCGCTCATGTTGTAAGCGACCACGAATAAGATCGCAGCCAATGCACACAGCGGGATATCCGAAGCCAGAGGCGCCAAGAAGAAAATTAATAAAATCAACGTGAGGGTGTGCGTAAAACCCGCGATTGGACTGTTGCCACCATTGCGGATGTTGGTCGCTGTTCGAGCTATCGCGCCTGTCGCAGCAAAGCCACCAAACAGAGGTGTAACCAGGTTAGCAATGCCTTGTCCGATTAACTCCTGATTGGAGTCATGTTTGGTACCGGCCATCCCGTCGGCCACAACAGCAGACAGCAGCGACTCGATCGCCCCGAGCATCGCGATCGCAAACGCAGGGCCAATCAACTCAATGACCTGCGGCAGCGTTATTTCAGGAAGGCCAATTTTGGGCAGTCCTTGAGGAATTCCTCCAAATGCATTTCCGATCGTGGCCACGCCGTCGAATTGAAAATAGGAATGCAACGCCGTCACAACGACCATAGCAATCAAGGGGCCGGGGACACGCCTTACGCCTGGTATTTTAGGTGCGAGTATCACCAACGCCACGCTCAAAAGCGCTAACAGTGTTGTGGGTACATGAAGGCTGGGCAGCGCCTGGATGAGGTGCCACAGCCGCTCGTGGAAATGGTCACCACTGATTTTCGGCAAGCCCAAAAAGTCTTTCCATTGCCCGACCCAAATGATCACCCCGATGCCGGCGGTGAATCCCACAATCACGGGGTCAGGGATGAACTTGATGAGTGCGCCAAGCTTGGTGATACCGAGCAGTAATAAAATTACCCCGGCCATCATTGTCGCGATCTGCAAGCCATCAACGCCGTACTTGGCCGTCACGCTGGCCAGAATGACGATGAACGCCCCTGTGGGGCCGGCAATCTGAAGCCGGCTTCCACCGAACAGCGAAACCAGCAAACCACCCACAATGGCCGTGTAGATCCCCTGTTCCGGCTTGACGCCAGAAGCGATGGCAAATGCCATGGCCAAGGGCAGCGCCACGACGCCGACGATGACTCCTGAGACGATATTTCGAAGCCAGTGCTCGCGTCCTAACAAGCCCGCTTTCCAAGCTTCTCGTATCGCAATCATGACTAGCCTCGCTCTGGTGGCATGTGCATACTATTCACACGTAGTGATAATAGCAAAGCAATTGGCCTAGCCTCGGTTCGACACCTGCGACGCTGTAGATTCGGTGCAAAGAGAGCTAAACCACATGTCCGGAGACCCCGCATGAAACGCGAAGACGTCAAAACCAAACACGGTGAAGGCATGCACTTCGACACGCATGTGATCGCCAACCCGGCCAACACGCACGAGTGGATCATTCTTTTCAAAAAGGATGCAGGAAGAAGCTATTTTCTGGTCAATGACAACGAGGAGATTGAGTCATTTGGACGCCTCGATGACCTGATCCATGAGCTTCGCGAGCTGGGTATCAAGTCCGCCGAAGTTCATTTCTGATAGTTACACTCAGGGAGCTTGATCATGTCAGTAAAAATTGAGCATCTGTCCGGTCAAAGCGAAGAGCCTTGGTCTGTTTGTTTCGGTAGCCGCAGCATTCAATTTCGTACCGAGCAAGGGGCGAAGGACTATGCGGCCACACTTAAAGAAAGAATCGACGCACCGCATACCTTTCCGCGAATTCACCACGCTCCCAACCCAGACCACTGATCAACGCTGATCTGGACTTAATGACCCACGCAGTGGCCCCTACGCAACTGGGTCACGGACTCACGCAATTGTCGAAGTACGCGGATCAAATGTAAGCAGCTGGTGATACATAAGGAAGAACAGCATGAAATCGAGCAGATTGTTAACCAGAGGCGTGCGGCATGCCAACCAGTGACGAGTGGACAGAGTGGCACCTAACGCCCAGAGGCTGGAAGTGTGGCACTGAGCAGAAGGATTATCGTCGGGTGGACCGCACGCCTCCAGCAGACCGAGTACTAACCAGTAAGTATAGGCTGTACCTGAGTTCATCGAGCTCTATGGTGGACAAAGGCAACGAAGATATCTGGCGATCTCCTGATAGCGATGTGGTGGAAGAACTTCTCAAGCTATATGGCAATCCGCCTGAATGCCTCTAGAAGGGAAGCCCGCCGAATTCGGAAAACCTTAACGTACGATTTATTTCCGAATTCTACGGGCTCCCCAATTTAAACGGGAGTGTAGTGGTCAACTAATCCCGGACACGACGTTAAGTTTTTCTTCGGCCCGAGCTGGCGCCAGCCCACCGTTGAATTGATGGGGTCGAATCCAGTTGTACCGATGCATCAAGAAATGGCTGATATCGCGCTGGGCCTCTTGAGCAGTTCTGTAACCCAGAGTCGGTATCCATTCGGTTTTCAAGCTGCGGAACACCCGCTCCATCGGCGCGTTGTCCCAGCAATTTCCCCGGCGACTCATGCTCTGGCGCATTCGATAACGCCACAGCCGCTGGCGAAATAAACGACTCGCATACTGCGACCCTTGATCCGAGTGAAACAGCAGGCCCTGAGGCCTTCCACGTTGCTCGTAGGCCATATCCAGTGCCTTGATAACCAACTCGGCGTCCGGCTTTTCCGACAATGCCCAGCCCACCACCCGGCGCGCGCAAAGATCCAGCACGACCGCCAGATAGTGCCATTTCCCCTGGGCCCAAATGTAGGTGATGTCGCCGCACCACACCTGGTTGGGTGCCGGGACATCGAACTCCCGATTCAAGATGTTCGGGATATCCAACCGTTCAACCATTGCTCGTTTATAGGCATGAGAACCTGGCTGTTTGCTGACGAGGTCAAGCTCACGCATCAAGCTGCGCACTTTGAACCGACCGAGTTGCTCACCATCGTCACGCATCAACGAGAGAAGGCTACGGCTGCCGGCAGCACTGCGACTTTGTGAAAACAACTCGCTCACCCGGCTGCGCAACCGAAGCCGTTCGACATCAGGCGTTCGGCGCTTGAGGCGGTAGGCGTAGTAGCTTGAGCGGTTGATTTCAAACACTTTGCACAGCCAATCAACCGGCTCATGGACGCTCAGCTGATTGATCAGCGCGTACGCTCGTGATCTTCCGACATCAAGAGCGCGGTAGCCTTTTTTAATATCGATTTTTCCCGTTCAAGGCGGGCGATCCGGGCTTCCAGCTCCTGGATTTTCTGCTGTTCCGGTGTCAGCGCTTTGCTCTGCGGGGTAACGCCTTTGCGCTCCTGCTGAACCTGACTGACCCAGCGGCGTAGTGCCGACTCGCCGACGCCGAGTGAACGGCTGGCTTCGATGTAGCTGTAGTCTTGCTTGAGCACAAGGTCGGCAGCCTCGCGTTTGAATTCAGCAGAAAAGGAACGGCGTTGTTTGGTCATCTGACACCTCGATCTGGCGAGCATTCTCGCCTAAATGGGTGTCCGGTTTCATTAGACCACTACAGGAGACTCGACATCGACGCTGCACAAGAAACCAACCACCTCCGCAAAGGAGCCTGACCAATGCCGAACCCAGCGTGCGAAATTGCACTCCACTTGACCACCTGTTTGCATTCGAACTGACCAGTCATTCATTCGATATGACCGCCGATTGCATCGGATGTGACCAACACGTTTCGTAGCCATTATCGGTAGAGAACTGGGGGTAGCCACAGACAGCAATCGGCTAAACGCTGTCGGCCGGTCTTGGTCCTGCTTCTAGCATGAATCCTCAAAACTTGGGTATCCGACTGCCAGAAAATGAATGACACGTTTCATACCAAGTTATCTCTGCGGCACCGTCAGAGACGAAGTCAGATCAGTCATTTAACGCACTATCAAGACTGGTGAGAGATCAAATCCAAGAAGCGATGAGAAAACTCTGAATTCCGATGTGCCGCGCTTAGGGCGTGGCACTTTGGGGCATTCGAACGCGCAAAAAAATGGCCACACTAGGTGGCCTAAGACGGGTTCAAGCATAGGAGGATTTCTATTGACCAAGAAATACAGGCCCGCCCTGAAGTCTTAGGGTCAATAGAGTTGGTCCGCTGGCTGACAAACCCCTTCATCAGCAGCGTTCAAGCCGGCAATTTGACCCTGGTCTGTGGGTTAGGACCTCGTTGCCTTGCATTATAATAGTGTTAACATGGCATTGTAATCAACGTCTAATTAGGGGATCGCATGACTACCGACTTCAAGAAGGCTGCACTGGATTACCACGAATTCCCAACCCCAGGGAAAATCAGCATTGAGCTGACCAAGCCCGCCGACACAGCCGCCCAACTCGCACTGGCCTACAGCCCAGGCGTAGCCGAGCCCGTTCGCGAAATAGCGAAGGATCCGGAGAACGCCTATCGCTTTACTGGAAAAGGGAATCTGGTGGCCGTGATCACCAACGGCACTGCCATTCTGGGACTCGGCAATCTAGGCCCCTTGGCCAGTAAGCCGGTCATGGAAGGCAAAGCGTTGCTGTTCAAACGTTTTGCCGGCATAGACTCGATCGATATCGAAGTCAATGCTGAGAGTTCCCAGGCCTTTATCGATACTGTCGTGCGCATTGCCGACACCTTTGGTGGCATCAACCTGGAAGACATCAAAGCCCCTGAGTGCTTTGAAATCGAAGAAGCACTGATCGAACAGTGCAGCATCCCGGTCTTCCATGACGACCAACACGGTACTGCCATCGTCACCGCTGCCGGCATGCTCAATGCGCTGGAGATTCAGGGCAAAACCCTGGAGAGCGCGAGAATTGTTTGCCTCGGCGCTGGTGCCGCCGCCACTGCCTGCATGCGCCTGCTGCTTAGTCTCGGCGCCCAAAAAAGCAATCTGTACATGGTCGACCGCACCGGTGTCATCCACTCCGCTCGGGAAGACCTCAATCAATACAAAGCACAGTTCGTTAACGACGGTGGCCCTCGTACACTGATGGAAGCCATGAACGGTGCTGACGTGTTTGTCGGTCTGTCTGGAGCCAATCTCCTTCCGGCTGAAGCACTGGCAGCGATGGCACCCAATCCGATCGTATTTGCCTGCTCGAACCCGGATCCTGAAATTAGCTACGAGCTGGCCATGGCCACACGTGATGACCTGATCATGGCGACCGGTCGTTCTGACTACCCGAACCAGGTTAATAACGTTCTGGGCTTTCCGTTCATCTTCCGCGGGACCTTGGATGTTCGGGCAACCCGGATCAACGAAGCGATGAAAATTGCGGCGGTGGAAGCACTGCGACAATTGGCCAAAGAGCCAACCCCTGCGGAAGTGCTGCAAGCGTTCAACGTCGATAAGCTTGAGTTTGGGCGCGATTACATTCTTCCCAAAGCGCTTGATGCTCGCCTGCTCGGAGCAATAGCCGGCGCAGTGGCCAAGGCCGCTATCGACACCGGCGTTGCGAAGCTGCATTACCCGACGCACTACCCGCTCTAAGCTGACGTCAATCATGCTGATGTGCCGCAGTTGCACGACCTTTTGCACGGTTGGCAGCTGTCGCACTCAGGGATTATCCAGCCGCTGCACCTCCTGAATATCCACAGCCCGTCATTTGCAAGATCACCCTCTTTTGGCTGATCGCGGGGTCAAGCTTTCGGGATCGCCGTCTACCCCCAGCAGGTACTCACCACACAGGGTTGGCATCCCAGGCAATTCTGATCACCGATCAGAAGAAACGACAGTCAGCGGATTTAACACTCAACGAGCAGCCCCGTCTAAATCGCGAGGACCTGGTGATATCAGATGTGCATAATCGGTTGGCTTTCTTGCTCCTCATACGCTTGGGACAGGGGTGAATGAATGCCGATCAAATATGTTAGGAGCCTCACTGGGCGACGGCGTACCACAGACGCAAACCGACATCTTGGATTTGCCTTGGCCTTCGTAGCGGGGGCAATCAACGCCGGTGGTTTCCTGGCGGTGCATCAGTACACCTCACACATGACGGGCATCGTCTCCTCGATGGCAGACAACAGTGTACTGGGAGCCTACGACCTGGTACTCAGTGGCACCGGCGCTCTGTTGTCCTTTCTGATTGGGGCAGCGTGCTCGGCGGTCATGGTCAATTTTTCCCGCCGCAGACGCATGCACAGCGAGTTTGCAGTGCCACTCTTGTTCGAAGCCTTTTTGCTCATCTGCTTTGGCTTTCTAGGAGCTCGGCTATCCACCGTGGATGGTCTATTCGTGTCCGTCACCGTGATGCTGCTGTGTTTCATCATGGGGCTACAAAACGCGGTGATTACCAAAATTTCCAAAGCCGAAATCCGAACGACTCACATCACCGGCATCATCACGGATATCGGTATTGAGTTTGGGAAACTCTTTTATTGGAATGCCGTCAACACATCGAAGCATCCAAAAGTTCTCGCCAATCGGACCCGACTCAAAATACTGATACTGCTTGCGCTGAATTTCTTTTTTGGCGGCGTGGTGGGTGCCTTTGGGTTCAAGCACATTGGTTATATCTCAACGGTACCGCTCGCGATGGTTCTGGTGACGCTGGCGATCGTGCCTGCCGTTGATGACGCCAGGCTTTTTGTCCGCCGCGTCATGCGAAAGTGAGCAGCTTGCCTGCAAGCAGCTTTCCAGGCGTTGCTATACTGGAATTTCACTACGTTGATCGTCTCTATATATGACGTGCCAGGTGTCCAGCGACGGGTCCCACTCGTTGGAACGCTAAAAGCGGCGCCCTCGCCGAGCGGGTATTTTTCGTTTATAGCCTGCGTGGTGATCGGCTCTTCAAGATCATCGAGATGAGGGTTGTGATGACCCACATATTGGCCTGTATCGACAGTTCAAATACATCTCCGGCCGTCTGCGACTACGCCGCTTGGGCCAGTCTCAACTTTGTATTGCCGTTAACCCTCCTGAATGTTGTAGAACGCCCCGCTGGCGTAGAGATACGGCCCGGCAGCCTGGCGCACGTGCTAGAAGCTATGTCACTGGACGAAAAGCGCCATGAGCAGGCGTTGAAGCAAGGCTTGATAATGCTGCAAAACGCTCGAGAAAGAGCGATTGCTGATGGCGTGATGCAGCCAGAGCTTCGTCAAAGCGACGGAGAACTGTTGGGTCGGTTACTCGAGATGGAAACTGACATGCGCTGGCTTGTCATGGGAAAACAAAGCTCGTTCTGTCCCCGACTCAACCAGCTCGAAACCATCATCCATGCTTTGCACAAGCCGATCCTGATCACACCCTGCTCCTTCAACCCACCACGAAGCCTGATGTTTGCTTATGACGGGAGCGAGGACACGCACATGGGGGTGGAAATGCTGGCAGCGAGTCCAGTCCTCACAAAGCTGCCCGTGCACCTGGTCATGGTCGCAGCCAACACGTCGAAGAATCTGGAACGACTCGATGCGGCAGGAGCCATTCTTCAATCAGCCGGATGTGACGTGCGGACAGCCATTTGTGGCGGGAGAGTAGAGCTCGCCTTACAGTCCTATCAGACCGAACACGATATCGATCTGATGATCATGGGCGCTTTTGGTCATTCGCGAGTCCGTCGATTTTGGCTTGGTAGTACGACTTCAAGAATGATCCGAGCCACAACTCGTCCTCTTCTATTCCTGCCTAAAAGCTACCTCAACATGTAACGCACAGACATTCAAACACCTTACCGTCTCAGGATGAAAGCGCTCCTAGCCAGCACATACGATTAACATTATATGTTAATGTTGTGCGCATCTTCAATGGAGCAAATGACAGCATCCTTGATCCGGTAGCTCGCCCGTTACAGCCGCATCCTTGAGTAGTTTTGTGCGGCGCGAGAACTGACACCCACTCAGGTCGCCCGTCTATTGATCCGCGATGACCTGCGCAGTCACGGCGCGGAGGATGAAACACAGCACACTGGCGCGGTGAAAGCCGCCAGACAGTCAATGCCAATCAGCAGACTCGTGACACCAGTCTCAATTACCCAATCAATACAGCGGCTGACAAAGCGCTGTTAAGGAAGAGACCATGAGCAAAACTATCGCAATCATCAAGGGTGACGGCATCGGCCCTGAGATCATGCAAGCGACGCTACGCGTACTCGATGCCCTTGACTGCAATCTTCAGTACGACTTCGTTGAGGCCGGTTTGGAGGCCTTGCAGCAGCATGGGCAACTGATGCCGCCCGCGTCCATAGAGACGATCGCCAAACATGGTGTCGCACTCAAAGGCCCCCTGACAACGCCGATTGGCCGCGGCTTCTCATCGATCAACGTCCACCTTCGCCGCCACTTCGATCTCTATGCCAATGTCCGACCAGCGATCAGTTTCCCTGGCACCCGTTCGCGTTTCGAAGATATCGACATCATCACGGTGCGCGAAAATACCGAAGGAGCGTACCTACCAGAAGGACAAAGTATTTCGGAGGACGGCGAAGTCGCTCTGGCGAGCATTCGTGTAACACGCACTGCCTCCGAACGCATCGTGCGGTATGCGTTCGAGCTGGCTCGTAGCAAAGGCCGTAAGAAAGTGACCGCGGTGCACAAGGCCAACATCATCAAGTCTTGCTCCGGGTTGTTCCTTGAGGTGGCGCGTGAGGTCGCTGCGAATTATCCGGAAATCGAATTCCACGAGATGATCGTCGATAACGCCTGTATGCAGCTGGTGATGAATCCCCATCAATTTGATGTCATCGTCACCACCAACCTGTTTGGCGACATCCTTTCAGACTTGTGCGCAGGCCTGGTGGGTGGATTGGGCTTGGCGCCGGGGTCGAACATCGGCGCCGATGCGGCCATCTTCGAAGCGGTCCACGGCTCGGCACCGGACATCGCTGGCAAGAACATCGCGAACCCATGTGCATTGTTGTTGGCTGCCGCAGACATGCTTGATTACCTAGGCATGGTGGACAAAGGGACACGCATTCGTACAGCTATCCGCGTTGTTCTGAAAAGCTCCTGCGATCAAGTGACACCCGATATGGGAGGGACCGGTACAACTGAGTCCTTCGCTGACGCCTTGGTGGCCTACTTGCGTGACTAAATAGAGAATCAACAAACACGCGCTCCGTCCGAGTCGCCAGCTCAGTACGAGCTGGCGATTTTCTACGTGTGCTCCACTCTGACCTACCAGTAGGACAGTCTGCTGGATTAAATCTTCTTATACTCCACGGGCTGATCCGGCCACGCAGTCAAAACCTCAAAGCCATCGCGGGTGACCAAGACCATATGTTCTCACTGGGCCGAGAGCGAAAGATCCTTGGTGATCACGGTCCAGCCATCCCCCAGCGTTCTAACACCGTGCTTTCCAGCATTGAGCATTGGCTCGATTGTGAAAATCATGCCCGGTTTCAGTCTCATGCCTTCACCAGGGTTACCAAAATGACGGACCTGTGGCTCATCGTGGTAAACCATGCCAATGCCATGTCCACAGTAGTCACGCACTACGCTATAGCCTTCACGGTGCGCCACGGTTTGAATGGCGTGACCGACATCACCGAGCGTGGCACCGGGGCCTACTGCATGAATGCCGGCACACATCGCCTCATAGGTCGTGTCCACCAGCCGACGAGCCTCTGCGCTTGGCTCGCCGACAAAATACATGCGGCTTGTATCACCGAACCAACCATCCTTGAGCACCGTGACATCAATATTGAGGATATCGCCATCCGAGAGCTCTTTATCTGACGGGATTCCGTGGCATACGACATGATTGATGGAGGTGCACAAGGTTTTGGGGAACCCGTGATAACCGATATTGGCTGGAGTGGCCTTCTGCACGTTGACAATAAAGTCATGGCAGAGCTTATCAAGCTCATTGGTCGAAACCCCGGGTCTGGCGTGAGGCGCAATCATGCTCAGAACCTCCGCAGCCAACTTTCCCGCAGTTCGTGACATAGCAATTAGTGCAGGCTTCATAGTTGTACTTTATACCCTCATTATGAACACCAGAGACTGGTTGGGCGGGTGCTCATTCGCCGAATGCTGTGCAATTGCAGGAACGCGGCATGAAAATTAATTCGACTTACTAAGTTCCACAGCACTCTACGAAAGAAACAATATTTTGTTACCGTAACTTTAGCGTTAATAGAAAGTCATTAAGCATTATTACTTGCTGCAACCGCGCTTGTAGGCGGACGGCAATGCACGAGGGTATGAGTGCGGAGCTTCAATACGCTCTTTTAGCTTTGCTGCGTAATCTTTTGCACCCTGCTCATTGCGGAATTGAATGCGCCTGGTTCCAATACACACGGACCATAGATCTTCACTCTGACTAGACAGATGCTCGATTCTGACGGACATGACGACACTCCAAGGAAAAGAATTCAAAAATGAATTTCAGCAACCTTGATACCGATTTCTCGCAGCTCATGAATCAAATCATCAAGGTACCGAAAGGGTTCGATTTCTTCGTTGTCATTGACCAGGAAGAAGCTTCTTCCTGCATCCTTTTTAAAGAAGGCGATCCACTCCTGGGTGTTAGCCGGGTTGGCAATCAAATGGGTATCAAACTGAATGCCTTCAGCGTGTTTGGTTTTTACGTCCTCACGTTTCATACGGGTCTCCAAGCGCTCACGTATTGCTGTTCTCATGCATGTCTTTGCCTCCCGGCAATCGATCAAAAGACCTCGCCCTGCCTGAAGCAAGGGCGAGTAGATTGCCTTTTTATTATCACTGCATGATAATATTATGCACATATGAACCCTTGGAGGCTAGTCATGAGCAGGACTGTCGAAGCACCTGAGCCACGTGGGTCCGAGTGGGTCCGCCCAATGCCATGGCTTTGAAGGCGCGCGACCATGCGGCCGGTTTCCCGCGATAACAGGATTTGCCGGCCAGATCGAGAATAAGTGGACCAAAGGACTCTCACAATAAGTAGCGAGCTATCAATTCAGGGCCTTGAACGTGATTGTCTGCACAGGCTCCAAAATGGTTTACTTGACCGTGATGATTACCACCTTGAAGAGCACATATGGCGTCATGCGCAATGGCTCCAGATGAGTACCTAGCAGCGGATCTCACTTGCTTTTGATTCAACGCGTACGGTTTTCTGAATTTTAAGGACGACAGTCATCATGCGGAAAACAGAAATTGAGAAGCGCCTCCCGCTCAATGCTCCGACCCTGGAGTCAGGGCAACGACTGTTGGTTTGCCTTGAGCGATGCGTCGTCGTCCAGCAGCGAGAAACGAGAATCTATCAAGTTATATTCGACTGTAAATCACCCAAAACAATTCGAATTTTTTGGGCAGAAGATGAGTGGATTTTCATCGGCAGGCATAAGCAAAACGCTGAGAAAGATCCTTCATTGGCGACCTTTGTATCAACGCTAAGAACTGGGCTAAAGACTGTCTGGCGATAAATACGACTCTGATCTATAACACTCTGGGCCAAAAGCAGCCACTATGATGTGTGCTTCTGATCCAGCACAGGCTGGCCTGCGTACGCCGCCTTCGGCAGCTTGCTGCTGCCGTGCTCATGGGGTATCGAAGAATTCGTATAAAATACGAGCTTAATTAGGATAATCGTAGGGATATAAATTTTATAAATCAGCATGATTTCATTGTAAAATAGATACTTATTTTTCTATTCGAGTCCAGGTCGTGGAGCCATATTCCTGCACTGATTCGCCCGCAACACCCCAGAGAGCGCCCTGTTCTCACTGCGAATCAGCCCTGCGCTCAAAACATTCAAATCCTGCATCAGCCTCTGATCAACCGATTCAGAGGCCTGTCCCCGTGCGCCCGATTTCAACAGGCTGCCTGTTGAAGATCACTGGTCGAGCCGGCGTACCTTTGGTTAAATTAGCCGCCAGCTCCAGGGTGGGCGG
The DNA here is from genome assembly GCF_059716055.1 of Pseudomonas sp. LBUM1658. Taxonomy (NCBI): domain Bacteria; kingdom Pseudomonadati; phylum Pseudomonadota; class Gammaproteobacteria; order Pseudomonadales; family Pseudomonadaceae; genus Pseudomonas; species Pseudomonas sp. LBUM1658. Next base: position 1,850,350 of record NZ_CP166798.1, on the reverse strand, counting down.
GCTTCGGGACCATGGGGGACTTCAATTGCCGGTTTTACCGCCAAACCGCTCGCGACTCACATCACGCTGGCCGAGGCTGGGAAATTTTCTCGGCAAGGCCTTCGCCAGACCGGCGCAGGCCACTGCGGGCGGGCGGGTGATCCATGAGTACTTTCGCCAGAAAGCCCATGATCAAGGCTATACCCTCAGCCACAGCCAGCAGCGGGTGATCGACTGCATGGCGCAGCAAGCCAACACTGTGCTGCAAACCGGGATCAACACTCATCCCCCGCGCAGCCTGTACCTCCATGGTGCCGTCGGCCGTGGCAAAAGCTGGCTGCTGGACGGTTTTTTCCAGGCGCTACCGATTGCCGATAAGCAGCGCCTGCACTTCCATGACTTCTTCGCCCAATTGCATCAGGGCATGTTCCGCCATCGCCAGCAGCCGGACGCACTGGCGACCACCCTCGATGAGTTGCTGCAGCGCTGCCAGGTATTGTGCTTCGACGAGTTCCACGTCCACGACATCGGCGACGCAATGCTGATCTCCCGGCTGTTCAAGGCGCTGTTCCAGCGCGGCATCTTGCTGTTAGTTACGTCCAACTATCCGCCGGCCGGCGTGCTGCCCAATCCGCTTTATCACGCCTGCTTCAAGCCGGTGATCGATCTGATCAATGCCCGCATGCAGGTTATGGAGGTCGGCGGCCCCCATGACTACCGCAGCCAGGCGCGAACTCATTCGCAGCAGATCTTCACCCATGGCCACTACATCTGGCCCGCCAGCCCGGCGCAGCGTGAGGCTTTGCGGCTGCCTGAACGCAATGCCGCAACTTTCGCACTGCCGGTAGGTACTCGTCAGCTCCAGGCCCGGCGCTGCGAAGAACGGAGCATCGGCTTCGGCTTCAGCGACCTCTGCGAACAACCCACCGCCGTCATGGATTACCTGGAACTGTGCCGGCGCTTCGACACCTGGATCATCGATGGGCTGCCGGACCTTGCGCACTGCCCGACGGCCACCCAGCAGCGCTTTATCAATCTGATCGACGTGCTGTATGACCAGGACAAACGCCTGCTGTTGCTGGGAGAACGGCCTCTGCGCGAGCACTTGGGCGGTGATGCCATCGACTTTGCGCGAACCCGCAGTCGCCTGGGCCAGCTGATCGAAATCGGCCCTACGTCATAAACCTGCGAGATCCCATTGCCGCTATCATGACGCGCCCTTCTCTTTCCTGGCGTTGAATCTGTTCATGGATACCCTTGCACAACTGCGGGCCGGCCACCTTGCCGGCGCCAAACGTCTGGACCTGGCCTGCGGGCTGACGGAGTTTCCAACGGAAATCTTCGAACTGGCGGACTCTCTCGAGGTGCTGAACCTCAGTGGCAATGCCTTGAGCCGACTGCCGGACGACCTGCATCGATTGACGCGGTTACGGGTACTGTTCTGCTCCGACAATCAATTCACCGAACTGCCCGGCTGTCTCGGCCAATGCGCGCAACTGAGCATGGTCGGCTTCAAGGCCAACCGCATCGAGCACGTCCCCGCCAGCGCGTTGCCGCCGTTGCTGCGCTGGCTGATCCTGACCGACAACTGCATCACCGAGCTGCCTGCCGAGCTGGGTGAAAGAGCGCATTTGCAAAAACTCATGCTCGCGGGCAACCACTTGCAGCAACTGCCGGCGAGTCTGAGCCAGTGCCATCAGCTTGAGCTGCTCAGGGTCGCCGCCAATCGCCTGACCGAGCTGCCGCGGTGGCTGTTATCGCTGCCGCGGCTGACGTGGCTGGCTTATGCCGGCAACCCGCTGGAATCCGCGATTGATCTGGCTGCGCTGGCCGCCACGCCAAACATTCCCTGGTCGCAATTGCAGCTGCAACAGTCACTGGGTGAAGGCGCCTCCGGGGTGATTCATCAGGCGCTATGGGAACAACCGTCGCAGCCTGCGCGAAAGGTTGCAGTGAAGCTCTACAAGGGCAGCATGACCAGTGACGGCTCACCCCAACATGAAATGAATGCCTGCATCACGGTGGGCCAGCATGCCAATCTGATCAAGGTCGAGGGCCGGGTCGTCGACCACCCGCAGGCTCAAGCCGGGCTGGTGATGCAATTGATCGATCGCAGCTACGGCAATCTGGCCGGACTGCCGAGCCTCGATACCTGTACCCGGGATGTCTACGAAGACAGCACCGGGTTCAGCGCTGAAGTGGCGCTGCGCATTGCCAACGGCATTGCCTCGGTCGCCGCGCACTTGCACCAGCAGGGCATCACCCACGGCGACCTCTACGCCCACAACATTCTGTGGAACGCTGAAGGCGACTGTCTGCTAGGGGATTTCGGCGCGGCATCGTTTCACCACATATCAGACAGTTTCGAGAGCCGCGCGCTGCAACGCATAGAAGTCCGAGCGTTCGGGATTCTGTTGGGGGAATTGCTGGAGCGGATTGAATCGGGATTGAGCGCCGAGGGCCGTGAGCAGTTGGAGGACTTGCAGCGCCGCTGCTGTCAGCCAGAGGTGCTGGCGCGGCCGGGATTTGCCGAAATCGGCCGGGATCTCAAGCAAACGCTGCGCCCCCTGTAGGAGCGAGCTTGCTCGCGATGAACGTTAACGATAACGCGTGTTTTCTGAATAAACGCGCCGCCCTTGAGTCCATCGCGAGCAAGCTCGCTCCTACAGAGGGCTGCCCGCGATCGCCGTCAAAACTGATCCTTAACCCGCCAGACCGACAAACATGTCCTGCACGTCATCGTGGTTGTCGAGACCTTCGAGGAAGGCTTCGACTTCGGCCATTTGTTCGTCGCTCAAGCCGCTGACCGGGTTTTTCGGCTGGTAGCCCAATTTGGCTGACAGCACGGTAAAACCTTGCTCAGGCAATGCCTTTTGTACCGCATCCAGGTCGGCTGGCTCGGTAATGAACAGCGTCGTACCCTCTTCTTCGCCCGCTTCGAAGTCCTGAGCGCCGGCCTCGATAGCCGCCATCTCCGGATCTGCATCGGGGCTGTCAGGGGACGCTTCGATCATGCCGACATGGTTGAAATCCCAGGCAACCGAACCCGAAGCACCCAACTGGCCCTTGCGGAATGCCACGCGAATTTCCGCGACGGTGCGGTTGATATTGTCAGTGACGCACTCGACGATGAGCGGGATCTGGTGCGGGGCGAAGCCTTCATAGGTGACGCGATGGTACTGGACGGTTTCACCCAGCTGGCCCGAGCCTTTCTTGATGGCGCGTTCGAGGGTTTCGCGGGGCATCGAGGCTTTTTTCGCCTGTTCCACCACCAGCCGCAGGTGCGCGTTAGTCGCCGTATCCGCGCCGTTGCGCGCGGCAATGGTGATCTCTTTCACCAGCTTGCCGAAGATTTTGCCCTTGGCATTGGATGCCGCTTCTTTGTGTTTAACCTTCCACTGTGCGCCCATTACTCACTCTCTTGATCTGTGGCGCCGAAACATCTATTGGCCGACGCTTTGTGCAAGTTTATACGGCATAAAGTTCCCGATCGACCAAAAAGTAGAGTGACTGATCGACTTCTCCACAACATGTCGTAGGGGCTTTCCTAAAAGCCGTTTGGGCCACCCATTCGTCTCCGTCGTTTCGTAACCTCTGCCCCCTGATCGAAGGCAAGAGCGCATGAGATGCACAAGGACCTGCAACCCCCCGTTACCCTGACGAGCTGCGAAGGCTCCTGGAGCCTGCAGGTGACCCGTTTCACCGGTCGCGAAGCACTCAATGAACCTTTTCGTTTCGATATCGAGCTGGTCGACTGCGCCCCCGGAACCGACCTCGAGCCGCTGCTGCAACAACCGGCGTTCCTGCGCCTGGGAGACGACAGCGGTATCCACGGCATCATTCATCAGGTTGGCAAACACCCTCTGGGGTTACTCCGGACCGGTTACAGCCTCACCCTGGCGCCCCACCTTCAAGTGCTGGAGCAACGCAGCTGCCGGCGGGTGTTCCACGATCTGAGCGTGCCGCTGATTCTGCGTCAGTTGCTCGAAGAACATCGGCTGCCAGTCAGCAGCTACCGTTTCGAACTGCCCAATGGCCGATACCCGCTGCGGCCTTTTTGCATTCAATACGACGAAAGTGACCTGCATTTCCTGCAACGTTTGTGCGAGGAAGAAGGTATCCACTACCACTTCGAGCACCAGGCCGACCGGCATATCCTGGTGTTCGCCGATGACAGCGAAGGATTTGTGCAACTGCCGGTCGCCATCCCTTATCGTTCTTGCGCAGAACAGCAAGCGGGTCAGCCGGCAATCAGCCACCTGTCCGACTGGCACGTTGCCGAGGTGGCGCAACCAACGCGCTTCCACAGCCAGGTCCTGCCGCTCGACACGCCTTGCACCGACCAGAGCGCCAGCAATCAAGCCCATGGCCAGTTGCAGGGTCCCGCCAACCGACTCGCACCCGACCATGTGCATCTGAGCCTGCGAGGTCGGCGTGCACTTGAGCGCCTGCGCAGCCAACAGCGACATATCGTTGGTCACAGCGATCAGCCCCGACTGCACAGCGGCCAGATCCTCCAGGTGCTGAGCCATCCGCTGTCGCAGTTCAACGATCAATGGTTGCTCCGCGAGGTGCACCATCAGTGGCAACGCCAGGACTCACGCCTGCGACCTTACCGCCGTCCGGGTGGGAGGTGGCCGAGGGATTGAGCCATGAGCGCTTTGCAAACCCCACATCCGCGCCATTGCCCGAGGGTTATCGCAATCAGTTCCAGGCCATCCCCTGGTGCGTGGCTTTCCGACCGACGCTCAAGCACCCTAAACCGTGCATGCCCGGCTATCAGCGGGCATGGGTGGTCGGCCCCCATGGGCAACCCGCAGCGCGGGATGATCAAGGGCGGATCAAGGTGTGTCTGGCATGGGATCGACAAGACAGCCATAACGACCACAGCGGCCTCTGGCTGCCAGTCGCTTATCACGCACTCAGTGACCAGATCAATCACCCCAGGTTGCCCATGGCCGGCAGCGAAGTGCTGGTCAGTTTCATCGATGGTGACCCGGACCAGCCCATCGTCTGGCCGGCCGCGGGCAGTCTTGCAATGCCAGCTCCTGCAGCGGCCCCGGCGACAGCTTTGCCCGGTATTTACCTCAATGGGCAACAGCTGACCGAAAACACCCGCCGCTTGCATGTCGAGCCGGGGCAAACGCTGCAGGTGCAGCAAAGACAGGCGCTGACATTGACCGCCAATGGCAACCGGCTGCACCTCAGCCCGAGCAGTATCACGCTGTCCGGAACCCTGTTCGACTCAAACGTCTCAGGCCAGGATCCGTCACAGGCGCCCGGACAAATACCCGTCGAGCCCGAACTGTGGAACGCTGACATCTACTTGTTCGAGCGTCCGCCGGCCACGGACCAGCGCCTGCCCGAAACCCAGTGGTACATCGTCCGCATGCCCCGTCCAGGGCTGCAGGACCTGGCCAGCCTGAGTCGCGACGACATCCTCATGGAAGGCAAAAGCCAGCCCCAGGGCAGCCTCGACCTGAGTCCGGAACAAAGGTGCCAGTTGGCCCTGGAGTTCATTCGAACCCCGGACCAGCTCTGCCTGTTGTACCCGGGACAATGCGTGGCGCTGGCCGAGTACTTCCAGCAACACTGGAACACCGAACAACGACTGGCGTTCATGGGCACTGGCACGGTGTCCATGGCGCAAGCTGCCGCCAGCGAATCGAGTCTGTTTTTCGACTGGCTGATGAATGGCAAGGACTGTTGGCGCTGACGCCGCAATCAGCCTTTGTCGGCCTTGCCCGCCGCTGCGGCGAACCTGGCCAGATGCACATCCAGGTGCCGCGGACGGCGCCCGTGGTCTTCGGCGCGCTCCTTGCGGCGGATCGCGTTGCGCACCATCAACGAGCCCAGATAACGGATCGGCTCCGGCGGAAAATAGCCCAGCGGGCCATTGACCAAAGGTGAGCGGGTCCAGAGATTATCCAGGCCCTGGACCATCGAAGCGAGGATCTGCCCGCCCATATGGCAAGGCCCGACTCCACTGCCGGAATAGCCAAAACCATAAAACACGTTGCCGCTGGCGCTCATCTGGCCGAAAAACGGCAGCCCGGTGACCGAACGGTCCGAGGGTCCGTTCCAGGTCGCCTCCACCGCCACATCGGCAAACGCCGGGAAAAACTGCGCCAGGCTGCTGCGCAAAAGACCTTCATAAGGTGAGGGCTGATCGAACACCGGCAGCATCCGTCCGCCATAGGCAAAAGTGTTGCCGCCCTTGCCAAGCATGATTCGACCGTCCGGGGTGTTGTGGTAGTAGTGCACGAAAATTCGCGAATCGAGCACCGTCACGCCGCTGGTCAGGCCGATTTCCTTAAGCAGGTCTGGCCGTGGCTCGGTGATGATCATGTCGCTGGAGACGATCGCCACGCTGCGCTCGAACTGCGGAAACGCGCGGGCCATCCAGGCGTTCATGGCCAGCACCACCCGGTCGGCGCGGATATTCCCGGACGGTGTCTGGATCACTGCCGGCTTGCCCTCCTCCAGGCCGGTCATCGCGGTGTTTTCATGGATCCGCACACCCAGTTGCAAGGCAACACGGCGTAAACCACGCACCAGATTGCCCGGCTGCACACTGGCGGCGGCCGGGGAATACCAGCCTTCCAGGTGCTGGCTGGAACCGGCCATGCGCTGCACATCGGCCACCGGGCGTTTTTCGAAGGAGTTGATGCCATTGCGCTCGAGGGCGGCGATCACCCCGTCGGTGGAGCCGCATTGCGCCCGGTTGGTCGCGGTGTACAGCGTGCCATCGAGACGGTAATCGGCATCCACCGCGTATTTCTCGCAGAAGGTGCCGATGGCATAAATACTCTGCTCCGATTCCTTGACCAGTCGCACCGCTTCCTCGACGCCGAACAGCCGTTCCAGGGTGAAGTACTTGGCCGACCATGACAGCGCACAGCCGCCGTTGCGCCCGCTGGCCCCGGCGCCGCAGATATCGGCCTCGATCAGCAGCACATCCAGCCCGGGGTTCTGCTCCTTGAGCATGATCGCGGTCCACAGCCCGGTATAACCACCGCCGACGATACAGACGTCAGTGCTGGTATCACTCGGCAATGGCTCGCAAGGCGCTGACAGGTCAGACTTCAAGGCTTGTTCCAGCCAGAAAGGTCTCATGGGGCAAATCTCCAGATCAATTGGCCACAGCCCGACCTGCCGTCATGGCGCACGGCAGGCAGAACTTGTTTGGAAGGGGCTCAGTTGCGCAGCGGTTTGATCGCCATCGGCTGATTGGGGACAAAGGCGCAATACGGCTTGAGGCCAGCCGGACGGCTGTTCCAGTGAGGAATCAAGACCAGTGCCGAGAACATCGCGCAGCCGGCGAAGACGATAAACACCGTGACTGTGTCGAAGTAACCTGGCAGCAACCCGCCGAGAATCGCTCCGACCGAACCGCAACCGTTGACGAAACCGGCTGCCGTCGCACCGGCCTTGGCGGTACCGAAGTCGATGGCCGCCGCGCCGCTGATCATCGAGTCTGGTCCGTACAGGGTCAGCCCCATGAAAAACAGCAGGGCCACCACCAGCAACACACTGCCGGTGTGCAACGCGCCCATGAAAAATACCAGTGATACGGTCAGTGCCAACAAGCTCAGCACGCAGGCCGGCATCCGTCGCGCACCGAACAGTTTGTCCGAGGCCAGGCCAATCATGATCGGCCCGAGCAAACCGGCCAGTTCAAAGGCGGTCGGAATAATCGCCGCACCGACCTTGCCCACCGAGGGCATTTGCTCGAAAACAATCACCGGTCCCCACAGCAGTATTGCGTAGCGCGCCGGCTTCAACATGAAGTAAGCCAGGCCAAGGGTCAGCACCGTGCGGTTACGCAGAATCTCGCGCAATGGCTCCCAGACGCTGATTTTGCTTTGGGCCTCGGTCTCTTCAGCCGTCAGTTCCGGCTCGGGCTCCACGGCCGGCAAGCCGACGTCTTCAGGCTTGTTACGCTGAAAGATAAAGAACAACACCGCGACTACCGCGACCACCGCCGCGCTGGAGATGAAGGCTGCGTGCCAGGTGCCGATCAGCGTGTAGGCCCACCAACCTGCGAACGGCGATGCAACCAGGCCGCCAAAGGCGTAGCTGGAACTCCATAAGCCCAGGACCCGCCCGCGCTGCTCGGCGGGAAAGAAGCTGCCGACGTTTTTGCACAATCCCGACCAGCCGGTGGATTGCGCCAACCCCTGGATCAACATGCAGGTGAAGAAGATCGGTAGCGTCGCGAAACTGCCCATGACCAGCGCCGCCACCGCGGAAATCAACAAGCCGCCCAACACCACGACCCGCGGGCCGAAACGGTCGGCGAACATCCCCCAGGTGAACTGGCCGATCGCGTATGCCGCCAGATAGACGCCGTCGAGGTTGGCCATCATCATCTTGTCGAGATGAAAGCCGGGGTCTTCGCCGATCCCCAGTTTGGCCACGGAAAAAGCTTTGCGGGTGAAATAGAAGGCCGCGTAGGCCAGCCAGGTGATGGCGAAAATCTGCACGCGCCAACGCTTGATGGTGCCGATGTGCTTATTCATTGTGATTCTGACCTCAGGGTGAGTGTGCCGGCAGAATTAGATAAAAACGCCTGTGTTTTTATTGTTGAGCACCGCGATATCACTCCCTGGAAGGAGCTATACCGGTCAGATGAGTCCTGCCGTTCCCTGTCATCGGGATTGTCCATGCACGCACAGGCTCATGGCCACCGGGAACTGTCGAACGGCCATTCGCCGGGGGTTGAGGCGGATAAAAACAATTACTGACTAATAAGTGAAATCGATTTATCGTATTTCAAATATAAGCTCAGCTTGTAAGAGGCAGCCCGATGTCGGTATCTCACGCCCAGCTCAAAGCCTTCCACGCGGTTGCCGTCCATGGCAGCTTCACCCGTGCCGCCGAACGCTTGTTCCTGACTCAGCCAGCGATTTCCGACCAGGTGCGCAAGCTGGAAGAGCGATTCGGCGTGTTGCTGTTCCATCGCAATAAACGCTCGGTGCGCCTGACTGATCTGGGCGAGCGTTTGCTGAGCATCACCCAGCGTCTGTTCGTGGTCGAAGCCGAGGCCCAGGAGTTGTTGCAGTACTCTCAAGCCCTGCAGACCGGCAGCCTGATCCTCGCCGTGGATGCACCGGTTCACGTGCTGCCGCAGATCGCCCGCTTCTGCGAGCGCTACCCCGGTATCAGCGTGAAGATCGAGACCGGCAACACCGATGAGTCGCTGTTTCGGCTGTTCAACTACCAGGCCGACCTGGCCCTGCTCGGCCGTGAGGTCAACGACGAGCGACTGCTTTCGCTGCCGCTGCGCAATGACCCGATGGTCGCCTTCGTTTCGCGTAACCATCCATGGGCCAACCGCACGTCGATCTGCCTGGCGGATCTGGACGACACGCCATTGGTGCTGCGGGAAGTCGGCTCGGTGACCCGGCAGACGCTGGAAGAGGAGATGCACCGGGCCGGATTTCGCATCCGTCCGGCGATTCAGGTCGAGGGCCGTGAAGCGGCGCGCGAAGCGGTGGTGGTGGGGATTGGTGTGGGCGTGGTCTCGGCCGCCGAGTTCGGTGCCGACTCGCGGGTCTGTGCGCTGCCGATTACCGATTGCAAACGGCGGTTGACCGAGACGCTGGTGTGTTTGCGCGAGCAGAGTTCACGGCGGGTGGTGGCGACCTTTCTGGAGATGGTTCGCGAGAGCCTGGTGTAGGTCTCACTGGCCTCATCGCGAGCAAGCTCGCTCCCACAGGGGATTGTCGTCGAACACAAATACTGTGTGCACTGAAGATCAAATGTGGGAGCGAGCTTGCTCGCGATGGCCGCACCTCGGTCTATCTGGCGGACTCGCCCCCCGGCGCCAACCCGAAAAATGCCTGGATCAAACGCAGATCCCGACGCCGTTCCATGCAGCCAATCATGTGCCGATTGACCAGCCCTTCGCCAATGATCGACACCGCGGCCACCCGCGGATCGTGGCTGACTTCCACCGACGAGACCACGCCCACACCCAGCTCGGCGGCTACCGCTTCGGTCACCGCCTCGCGGCTGTCCAGCTCCAGCAGCACCCGCGGATTGACCTTGGCCAGGCCGCAAGCCTGGTCAAAGGTGCGGCGGGTAATCGAACTGGGCTCACGCAGCACCATGATCACCTGATCCAGCTGTTCGATGCCGATGCCCCCTGGCGTCGCCAGCCAGGGATGACTGGCCGGCACCAGGGCGCAGATCCGCGACTCGCTCATCCGTTGCAAATGCAGGCCTTTGCGCGGTTCCACTTCCGTCAGCACCGCCACATCGGCATGTTCCGAGAGCAACGCCGCGAGGGTTTCCTGGGCATTGCCCAAGCGCAGATTCACGGTGATCCCCGGGTACCGCGCCCGCAGGCTCGCGAGCATCGGCATGACCATGTGCGGACCATCCGCCGCCACTTCCAGACGCCCGGTGAGTAACTGCCGATTGGCCTCGAGCATCGCCTGGGCTTCTTCGGCCAGGCCGAACATGGCCCGGGTGATCGCCGCCAGCTTGGTCCCCTCCTCCGTCAGCTCCACCCGTCGCGCGGTGCGCCGCAGCAAGGTGATCTGGTAGTGCTCCTCCAGCGCCTTGATATGCCCGGTGACCGCCGGCTGGCTGATGAACAGGCGCGCGGCAGCCCGGGTGAAGCTGCCTTCACGGGCTACGGCATCAAACGCTCTGAGCTGGAACAGATTCATATCTATCGGCCTCACTGATGGCTGGCATAACAACAAACAATTTGATTGATGACAAGCCAAACTGCAATTTATGTCCCGTAGCTTCATCCCACTGCTTGCGAGGACACGAGAATGAGTACTGCCGAACCCATCCTGCTCACCCCCGGCCCATTGACCACGTCGGCCCGCACCCGTCAGGCAATGATGGTCGACTGGGGTTCATGGGATGACCGCTTCAATCAACTGACCGCCAGCCTGTGCGAGCAGCTGCTGGCGATCATCAACGGCGCCGACAGCCACCACTGCGTACCTTTGCAAGGCAGCGGCACCTTCTCGGTGGAAGCGGCAATCGGCACCCTGGTACCCCGCGACGGTAAAGTGCTGGTGCTGATCAACGGTGCCTACGGCAAACGCCTGGCGAAGATTTGTGAAGTGCTCGGCCGCTCGTTCAGCACCTTTGAAACCGCTGAAGACGAACCGACCACCGCCGCCGACGTCGATCGCCTGCTGCGGGCCGATACCAGCATTACCCATGTCGCGCTGATCCACTGCGAAACCAGCACCGGGATCCTCAATCCGCTGCCGGAAATCGCCCATGTGATTGCCCAACACGGTAAACGCCTGATCATCGACGCCATGAGCTCCTTCAGCGCACTGCCGATCGATGCCCGGCAAGTGCCGTTCGATGCGCTGATCGCCGCCTCCGGAAAATGCCTGGAGGGCGTACCGGGGATGGGCTTCGTCTTCGCTCGCAAAGAAGCGTTGGCCGAGTCGGCCGGCAACTCCCACTCGCTGGCGATGGACCTGTTTGATCAGCACACCTATATGGCCAAGACCGGCCAGTGGCGCTTCACCCCGCCGACCCACGTGGTCGCGGCGCTGCACGAAGCCCTGCTGCAATACAGCGAAGAAGGCGGTTTGCCGGCGCGGCATCAGCGTTACGCCGCCAACTGCAAAGTCCTGATCGATGGAATGGCCAGACTGGGCCTGCGCAGCTTCCTGCCGGCAGCGATCCAGGCGCCGATCATCATCACCTTTCACGCGCCGAAAGATCCGCGCTACCAGTTCAAGGAATTCTACGAACGGGTCAAGGCCAAGGGTTTCATTCTGTATCCCGGCAAACTGACCCAGGTCGAAACCTTCCGGGTCGGCTGCATAGGTCACGTCAATGAAGCCGAGATGCAGGCGGCTGTGGCGGCGGTGGCTGAAGTACTGCGGGAAATGGAAGTGCTGGAAATCTGATCGTCCCCTTACGGACATGTAATTCATCATTCCCCAGACTCAGGATTTAAAGACATGAACTACAGCAACCCAACCAAACTTCAAGCCGCCATCCTCGACTGGGCTGGCACCGTGGTCGATTTCGGTTCCTTCGCGCCGACCCAGATCTTCGTCGAAGCCTTCGCCGAGTTCGACGTCCAGGTTTCCATTGAAGAGGCCCGTGGCCCGATGGGCATGGGCAAGTGGGACCACATCCGCACCCTGTGCGACCAGCCGCAAGTCGCCGAGCGTTATCGCAATGTGTTCGGCCGTGCACCGACCGACGATGACGTCACCGCTATCTACAAACGTTTCATGCCCTTGCAGATCGAGAAAATCGCCGAGCACTCGGCATTGATTCCCGGGGCCCTGGAGACCATCGCCAAGCTGCGCGAGCAAGGGATCAAGATCGGCTCCTGCTCCGGTTATCCGAAGCAAGTCATGGACAAGGTCGTCGAACTGGCCGCCACCAATGGCTACATCGCCGACCACGTAGTCGCCACCGATGAAGTCCCGAACGGTCGTCCATGGCCAGCACAAGCCCTGGCCAACGTGATCGCCCTGGGCATCGACGACGTCGGCGCCTGCGTCAAGATCGACGACACCGTCCCGGGGATTCTTGAAGGTCGCCGCGCCGGCATGTGGACCGTAGCGCTGATCTGCTCGGGCAACGCCCTGGGTCTGACCTACGAAGGTTATCGCGCCCTGGGCAGCGAGGAACTGGCCAGCGAACGCAAACGCATCCATGCCATGTTCGCAGGCTCGCGCCCGCATTACATGATCGACACCATCACCGATTTGCCAGAAGTCATCGCCGATATCAACAAGCGCCTGGCCAATGGTGAGATGCCGCAAAGCAACTGATGCCCAACACGCTATATAAAAAAGCGGCAGCCCTTGAACGGGGCTGCCGCTTTTTTTGTCCAGGAACACCGATCCAGAGCATTCCAGGCCCGACAAAATCTTGATCTGCCTCAGGCAAACCCGGACAAACGGGATTACAGTGAGAGGACTCCGTCGCACAACAATGGAGACTCCAGACCTGATCAATGAGGAAAAATCCATGCCCTGGAAAAACTTCGACTCGCGCTACAGCACGGTGTCGATTGCCTTGCATTGGCTGATGCTGGTGTTGTTGGCGGTGGTGTATGCCTGTATCGAATTACGCGGGATCTTTCCCAAGGGCAGTGGCGGCCGGACCCTGATCAAGGAAGCGCACTTCATGCTCGGCCTGACCGTCTTCGTACTGGTCTGGCTGCGGCTGTTCGCCCGGTCCCTGGGGGTTGCGCCGAAGATTCTGCCGTCCCCGCCCACCTGGCAAACCCTGCTGGCGACCTTGATGCACTGGGCGCTGTATATATTCATGATCAGCATGCCGATCCTCGGTTGGTTGATTACCAGCGCCGAGGGCCATCAGGTGATGTTCTATGGCGTCGACCTGCCGTTGCTGATTGACCAGGACAAAGACTTCGCCAAGCAGCTCGAAGGCTGGCACGTATTGGGTGGCACCATCGGTTACTGGTTGATCGGCCTGCATGCGCTGGCCGGTCTGTACCACCATTACTTCATGGGCGATAACACACTGGCGCGGATGCTGCCCAAACGCGGCTAACGCCTGTCGGCGAGCGCAAAACCCCGGCGGCCCTGCAAACCGCCGGTGTGCACGAAGATCAATCGAGTGCCCGGAGCGAAGCGTCCCGCTTCAATCTGCTGTTTCAATGCCATCAGTGCCTTGCTGGTGTACAGCGGTTCAAGCGGCACACCGCTGGCCCGCTCAGTTAGCTCGATGAACTCAAGTAACTGCGGATCGACCTTGGCGAAACCGCCGCGACTACCATCGAATAGCTCATAGGCGGGATTGCACAAGCCCGCCTCCTGGACAATCGCCTCGACCCGCCGCGCGACCCCATGATCATCCGGTACCGCCAAAGCACCAAAGACCGGATGCGCGCCCGCTTCCGCCAGCACCAGACCGGCCAGCGTGGTACCGGTCCCGGCGGCCAGCCACCAGGCGTCATAGTCGTTCCAGCCCAGTGCACTCAGCTGTTCACGCGCCATAGCCAGCAGTGCGGCGCACCCACGCGCGCCAGCCAAGCCGCCACCGCCTTCGGGCACTGGATGCAATTGCGGGTATTGCACCTGCCACGGCAGCCAGAAGCCGGGCTCATGCCGCGCTCGATAGCCGCCATAACCGAGCCAATGCAACTGCATGCCGAACGCCTGCAAATCCAGCACAGTCGGGGTTTGTTGTGGATGACCGCGCAACAGGCCGACGGTAGGAAACCCGAAGCGCTTCCCCGCCGCTGCCAGCGCGTGCAGATGATTGGAGTGCGCGCCACCCAGACTGATGATGCCTTGGGCCCCGGCAAGATCGGCGGCTGCCAGATGTTCGATCAGCTTGAACCACTTGTTGCCGGAGATCAGCGGGTCGATAAGGTCCAGGCGCAGCACGGCGACCTGGATATTGGCTTGGGTGAGCCAGTCCAGATGAAGGTGTTGAAGGGGGGCACGGGGCTGCCAGTCAAAGGGTTTCAAGCCCATGATCGACCTTTGCCAGGAGAGAAAAAAAGAGACATCAGTGCCGCACTTTTCGAGAAAAGAGCCGGCATTCTAGCAGCTGATCGGACGCTTTCGCGGGCAAGCCCCAATGCCTGTCAGTTAACGTAAATCTTAAGTCTGGCGAGCACTTGTGGCGAGGGGGCTTGCCCCCGCTGGGGCGCGCAGCGGCCCTAAAACCAGCAAACGCTTTGTATCAGACACACCGCGTTCACCGACTTTACGACTGCTGCGCAGCCGAGCGGGGGCAAGCCCCCTCGCCACAAGTTTTGCGTTCGGCGCTTCTTTTCTTAACTGACTGGCATTGGCACGTTGAACCTGCGAAAGCTTACAGCTCGGCAGCCAACCGCGAGCCCTGGTTGATCGCCCGCTTGGCATCCAGTTCAGCGGCCACGTCCGCACCGCCAATCAAATGCACATTCTGCCCGGCAGCCACCAAGCCTTCATGCAATTCACGCAGCGGGTCTTGCCCGGCGCAGATCACAATGTTGTCTACCGCCAATACCTGCGGCTCTCCGGTTTCACCCATGCGGATATGCAAACCGGCATCGTCGATCTTCAGGTATTCGACGCTGTTGAGCATCTGCACCTGCTTGTTTTTCAACCCGGTGCGATGGATCCAGCCGGTGGTTTTACCCAGCCCGTCGCCGACCTTGGATTTCTTGCGTTGCAGCAGGAAAACCTCACGCGCCGGCGCATGGGGTTCAGCCTTGATCCCGGCGACACCGCCACGTGCCTCAAGGTGAGTATCGATGCCCCACTCCTTCCAGAACGCCTCGCGGTCCTGACTGGTGGATACGCCTTGATGCACCAGGAACTCCGAGACGTCAAAACCGATACCGCCCGCGCCGATCACCGCCACGCTTTTGCCGACAGGCTTGCGCTCGAGGATCACGTCGAGGTAGCTCAGCACCTTGGCATGTTCCACCCCTGGGATAGCCGGCAGCCGCGGGGCGATGCCGGTCGCGAGGATGATCTCGTCATAGCCGCCCGCGAGCAATTGCGCGACATCGACCCGAGTGTTCAGGCACAGCTCGACATTGCTGGTCTGCAATTTGCGTTTGAAGTAACGCAGGGTTTCGAAAAACTCTTCCTTGCCCGGTACGCGTTTGGCGACGTTGAACTGGCCACCGATCTCGCTGGCGGAATCGAACAAGGTCACCTGATGCCCACGCTCGGCTGCGACAGTGGCCGCCGACAAACCCGCGGGCCCGGCACCGACCACGGCGATTTTCTTGATCTGCTGCACCGGCAGGTAGTTCAGTTCGGTTTCATGACAGGCCCGCGGGTTCACCAGGCAACTGGTCAACTTGCCGCCGAAGGTGTGGTCCAGGCAGGCCTGGTTACAACCGATGCAGGTGTTGATTTCGTCGCCCCGTCCGGCCGCAGCCTTGTTGACGAAGTCCGGGTCGGCGAGGAACGGTCGCGCCATTGAAACCATATCGGCGTCGCCTTCGGCAAGAATCTGCTCGGCGACTTCCGGGGTGTTGATGCGGTTGGTGGTGATCAACGGAATGCTCACGGAACCGCGCAACTTGGCGGTGACCTTGCTGAAGGCAGCGCGTGGCACTTTGGTGGCGATGGTCGGAATCCGCGCTTCATGCCAGCCGATCCCGGTATTGATAAGGGTCGCGCCGGCCTGTTCGATGGCCTTGGCCAACTGGACGATTTCTTCCCAGGTGCTGCCGCCTTCCACCAGGTCGAGCATCGACAGGCGATAAATGATGATGAAGTTCGGCCCTACCGCTTCACGCACGCGGCGGACGATTTCCACCGGCAGGCGCATACGGTTCTCGTAGCTGCCGCCCCAGCGGTCGGTGCGATGGTTGGTGTGCGCCGCGAGGAACTGGTTAATGAAGTAGCCTTCGGAGCCCATGATTTCGACGCCGTCGTACTCGGCGTGTTGCGCCAGGGTCGAACAGGTGACGAAGTCGCTGATCTGCTTCTCGATGCCGTCCTCATTCAGCTCTTTGGGCTTGAACGGGTTGATCGGCGCCTGGATCGCACTTGGCGCTACTTGTTTTGGGCTGTAGGCATAACGCCCGGCGTGGAGGATCTGCATACAGATCTTGCCGCCCGCTTCGTGTACCGCCCGGGTCACGATCCGGTGCTTAAGCGCCTCTTCCTCGGTGGTCAGCTTGGCCGCGCCCGAGTACACCCCGCCCTCGTCATTCGGACCAATACCGCCGGTGACCATCAGGCCGACGCCGCCACGGGCGCGCTCGGCGAAATAAGCTGCCATGCGCTCGAAACCACCGGGCTTTTCTTCCAGGCCAGTGTGCATCGAGCCCATCAGGGTGCGGTTGCGCAGGGTGGTAAAACCCAGATCCAGCGGGGCCAACAGGTGCGGGTAATGAGCGGCGGCCATCGGTAACTCCACAACAAGCAATCACGGAAAAGTGCGGGAGCTCTACGGCTCCCATCAATCATGTCGACAGACTAAGAGCACGCCCCCTGCCACTCAATGACCGTAACTGACAAATTATTGATCCAAATGCACAGCGCCCCTTGGCAATCCCGTGGATGGGCCCTACCCTAGTCGCGAACCCTGCACACGGCCGCTTATTGTTTCCCCATGCGCAAACTTCTCTACTTGACCTTTTCCATGGCCTTGATCGCCGTCATCGCCACCTACGGAATGTGGACCGCCAAACGCCCCGTCGGCCATTACCTGTCGGACCTGCGGATCAATCTCGCCGTGGATCAAGGCGTTCGTGCCGACCGCGGTAACCTGCTGGGCATCCAGCCCGAACTGTTCCCCAGCGATTATCAAAGCCCCCAGCGTTTGCATCGCAAGCTCGCAGCGTATTTGCAGCAAGCCCGGGATCAAGACTTGCTGAATGCCAAGACCATCGTCGTGCTGCCAGAACATATCGGCACCTGGCTGATGCTCAGCGGCGAGAAAAACGAGGTGTACCAGGCCACCAGCCATGACGAAGCCATGAACTGGCTGGCCGTCAGCAACCCGCTGGCGTTTGCCAGGGCACTGCTCAGCGCCAAAGGCGACAATCGCCTGGACGATGCGCACCTGCGCATGAAAGCCAAAACCATGGCCAGGGATTACCAGGCGCTATTCGGCGGGCTGGCCAGGGAATTCGGCGTGACGCTGGTGGCCGGCTCGATCGTGCTGCCAGAACCCAGTATCAGTGACGGCCAGCTGAACGTCGGGCCGGGTGTGCTGTACAACAGCAGCCTGGTGTTCGGCAGCGATGGCGCGCCGATCGGCCAGCCCCAGCGCCAGCTGTATCCGAACTTCGATGAGCAGGGTTCGATCCAGCCCAGTTCCGATCAGGCGATCAACGTTATCGAGACTCCGGCCGGACGCCTTGGGGTATTGATCGGCAGCGACAGCTGGTATCCCGCCAACTATCGCAAACTCAACGACCAGGGCGCGCAGCTGATCGCGGTTCCAGCCTCGGTCGTTGGTCGCGGTGCCTGGGACAAACCCTGGCGCGGCTACAAGAGCCTGTCGACACCCGGCGAAATCAGCCTCAAGCCCGGCGAGCTCAGCGAAGGTGCGGCCTGGCATCGCCTGACATTGATCAGTCAGCTTCCCAGCAGTCAGGCCCTGGCGGGTATGAGTGTGTTCATGCGCGGTCAATTCTGGGATCAAGGCAGTGACGGTCAGAGCTTTATCAGCAGCAACGGCCAAACCATCGCCGACGGTAATGCCCGTGGCGCCCGCCTGCTGAACATCTGGTTGTAACCAATGAAACCGCTACCGATGCGCCTCGGGGATCTGTCGGTAGGCTTTGTCCATAGCCTCGCCGACGCGGTGCGCAGCCATGGCCTGGACCCGCAGGAGCTGCTCGAACAGTATGGTCTCGACCCGGCGCGTCTGGCCGAGGCCGGCGCCAGATTGTCGATTCCGCGTTACATGCGTCTCGGTCATGCCGCCATTCAACTGAGCGGCGATCCCGCCTTGGGTTTGCGCATGGGCCAGCTCAGCCGCCTCAGCCAGGCCGGCCTGGCCGGGGTCACGGCCGCCCAGGCACCGACGGTGCGGGAAGCGGCGCGCTGTCTGATCCGCTTCGAAGCCTTATATGGCTCGAACTATCGCGGCCAATCGAGTTTCCATGAAGATGCCCGGGGCGCCTGGCTGCGCTTCTATTCCATCAGCCCCTACAACGCCTACAACCGTTTTGTGGTGGACTCGATCATTGCCGGCTGGCTTCAGCAGCTATCCAGCCTGAGCCCACAAGCGCTGCAACCCGAGCAGATCGACATCGAGTTTGCCGAACCGGATTACCGCGAACGTTATGGAGTACTGGGTGATTGCCCGATCCACTTCGGCGCCGAGCACAATCAGCTGCGTCTGAGCCAGGCCAGCCTGGCACTGCGCAACCCCGAACATTGCCCCAGCACCTGGCGCTTGCTGCTCAAGCTCTGTGAAAGGGAACTGGAGCAATTGACCCGAACCCGCAGCCTGCGCGAGCGCATCATCCAATTGCTCGGGCCATTGCTCAATGGCGGCCGGGAACCCGATCTGGAGGAAGTGGCGGCACGCCTGAAACTGCCGACCTGGACCTTGCGGCGCAAGCTCGCCGAGGAAGGCACGCAGTTTCGAGCGATTCTCAACGATACTCGCCGTGATCTGGCCATGACCTATATTCGCGACACCGAACTGGCCTTTGGGGAAATTGCCTACTTGCTCGGTTTCGCCTCAGCCGAAGCCTTTCAACGGGCCTTCAAACGCTGGAACGGCCAAACCCCTGGCGAATTTCGCCGCAGCCATCGCCAATCCGCCTGAAGCACGCGCCTGCCATCACAGCTCGGTAGCGTCTTCCGCAGGCTCCAGCGGATCCAGTTCAAACGCCTGATATTCCAGAAGCTCTTCTTGGTACTCGTCCATTACAAAATCCTTTTGGGTACGGTGAATATTATCTAAATGACCTTGCTCCTCAGCATAAAGTGCCTTTGTGACAGAAAAAATACTTCGTCATGACGTCAAGGCCCTTAAAAATAAAACGTAGCAGATCCCGGCGAATTTACCGCCGTGCCATGTAAGGTTTTTTTTTCAGGATTGTGCCGGCTGCGCTGAAGGCGTTAACCGATGACGGGCTGGACGCCCATCGGGCTGTGTCGCGAGCGATCATCCGCTACGGGATTGATTATCCCGTAGTGGTCTGAGCTGGATTTACTGAGCCGAAACCGGCATCGAGGAAATCGGCTCTGTGGGCGGCGGCAGCGAATCCGGATTGGCCGGTGGCGCAGTGGATTCATTCGACGAGGCCGGCTCCCCTGACTCTTCAGGGGCAATTGGCGCGGTGTCCGCGGGAGGCGCCACCGGCTCCGAGGCGGCTGGTGCACTTTCGGCTGGCACGATATTGGCCGGTTCTGCGGCAGGAGCAGCGGCGGGAGCGGCGGCGGGCTCTGCAGCGGCAGGTGCCGCCTGGGTTTCCGGCACACCCAGAACAGTCTTCGGTTTCTCGGTGATATGCGCGACTTTCTTGGCTTCTGGTGGCAGGAACAGCTCGACCAGTGCAAAGAAACGTTCATAAAACTTAGCCGAAGACACGGTTTCGCTGGCGACCTTGACCATCGAGTCGTCGGAGGAACCGATCGGCATCGACACCGAACCCAATACACCGACCCCGAGGCTGGCAGAATTGTTGGTCTTCTTCAGTGCATAACGGTCCTGCAGGGCATTGGCGAACATCGTCGCATTATGACCGGCGCTGCCGTCTTCGGCACAGACGACGTTGAAGCTGATCTCCATGTGCGAATCACCGGTCTGCTGAAAGCTCTTGTGACCGCTGATCAACTTCGGATCGCTGCTGGTGATGATGTAACCCTGACTCAGCAGGGCCCGACGCGCAGCCTCGCAGGTGGTCTTATCGCTGACCGGGTAGGTGCGCGAGAAGGTCCCGGAGTCAGCAAAATCTTCATGCTCATAAATGGCGGCTTTCTTTTCCGAGCAACCTGCGGCGCCGACCATCACAAGCGCCATTACCGCGACACGCATGTGGAGTGATTTAAACATTGAACATCCTGAGCAAAACGGTTCGGGATGTATTGTGCAACAGATCGACCCTCGTGGGCGTACCGTTTAGTGTCTTAACAGTCTTACAAGCCTGATGAGCCCGGTTTACGGGGGAAATCGCGCAGATAAATGATCAATCAACACTCGCCACCTGGCTGCCGGGTGCCGACTGGAGTATTTGATAGCCCCATAAACAAAGACCCCGGCCTTGCGGCCGGGGTCTTTGTTTACTACTTACTGACTCAGTCAGGCATCAGAACTTCTCGATGTCCGCCTGGCTTTCCAGTTGCTTGCGATAGGCTGCAAAGTCTTGCTGACCCACCCGCGAAGCCAGGAAGCGGCGGTACTGAACCTTCTCTTCCTCGGTAGGGGCTGCCGCTTCGTTGACGCCGTTCAGGCGCACGATCGCCAGGCTACCGTCGGCCAGGGTCACGCTGGTGAAGGTCGGCTTGTCCTTGGCTCCAGGCTTCGGCATGCGGAACAGCGCTTGCAGCACGGTCGGGTCGATCCCTTCCTGGCCACGAGTGACGGCTTCATGCACTTTCCAGTTCTGGCCATCCAGCGCTTTGTCCAACGGCGTCTTGCCGTCGCGCAGGCTGGCGATCAGTTCCTGGGCCTTGGTCTTGGCGGCAGCACTTGCATGCTCCTTGGCCAATTGCACGCGAATGCTTGCAGCGACGCTTTCCAGTGGCAGTTGCTCAGGCTTGCGATGCTCTTTGGCACGCAGGACCACAACGGTATCCGGATCCAGTTCGATGGCAGTGCTGTTGGCACCTTCATCCATGACTTCAGGGCTGAACGCCGCCGTCACTACCGCACGGTTGGCTGCTACACCTTCACCGCCTTCACGGCCAAACGGCGCGGAGGTGTGAACCGTCAGCTTCAGCTCTTGAGCCGGCTGGGCCAGATCGGACGCTTCGAACGCAGAGTCTTCAAGCTGCTTGGTCGCTTCGACAAAGCGCTGCTCGACCTGTTGCGCCTTGAGCTCGAGAGTCAGCTTGTCTTTCAGACTGGCGAAGCTCGGCACTTCAGGTGCCTCGACGCCCAGCAACTTGATCAGGTGCCAACCGAAGTCGGTACGAACCGCTGGCGAAACCTCATCCTTGTTCAAGGCGTACAAGGCCTTTTCGAAAGCTGGGTCGTAGACACCCGGACCGGCGTAACCCAGGTCACCGCCGTTCGCTGCCGAACCTGGATCCTGGGAGAACTCTTTGGCCAGGGCCTCGAAGCTTTCACCTTTGGCCAGGCGTGCCTGAACTTCGTCGATTTTGGCTTTGGCTTGCGCCTCGTTCACCTTGTCATTGACCTCGATCAGAATGTGCGCGCCCCGACGTTGCTCGGAGATATTGGCGGTTTCCTTCTGATACTGGGCCTGCAGGTCTTCGTCCTTGACGCTGATCTGGTCAAAGAAAGAAGCTTTCTTCAACTCGAGGTAATCGATCACCACCTGGTCGGGAGTCATGAACTCCTTGGCATGTTCGTCGTAGTAAGCCTTGATCTCATCATCAGTCACTTTGACTGCCGACGGATCGGCCTTGATGTTCAAGGAGGCGAAATCGCGGGTCTGTTTTTCCAGACGAGCGAATGCCAGAACCTGTGCATCGGTGACGAAACCGCTACCTGCCAGCCCGGCACGCAACTGACCGATCAGCATTTCCTGCGCCAGCATCTGGCGGAATTGCATACGGCCGTAGCCCAGTTGGCGGATCACCTGATCGAAACGCTCGGGGCTGAACTTGCCGTCGACCTGAAACTCAGGCGTTTGCAGGATCACTTGGTCCAGAGCCGCTTCGGAGAAAGCGAATTTCGATTTGTCCGCGCCTTGCAGCAACAACTTACGGTCGATCAGCCCTTTCAGAGCGGATTCACGCAACATCTTTTCATCGAGCAAGGAAGCATCGAAATCCTTGCCCAGCTGTTGCATCAGCTGACGGCGTTGCATGTCGACCGCCTGGCTCAGCTCGTTCTGACTGATCTCTTCACCGTTGACCTTGGCGGCGTCCTGGCTGTTGGTAGTGGCCTGGAAAATGGCCTCGATACCGGTGAAAGCCATCAGTACGACGATGATCCCGATAATGGTCTTGGCAATCCAGCCTTGTGAATTGTCCCTGATATTCTGCAGCATGCGTCCCCCAGAAACGGTTGTACTTCAAATTAGGCAACCGTGGAGCGTGGGTAGAATCCGGATAGAAGAAAGGCGCATCCGAGGATGCGCCTTCTCGTAACTGGCGGAGCGGACGGGACTCGAACCCGCGACCCCCGGCGTGACAGGCCGGTATTCTAACCGACTGAACTACCGCTCCGCTGCCAAGTCAGGAATGACCCCGACCCGGATGGGTAAAGACTTGAAAAGACGCTTAGTTAACAGCTTCTTTCAGAGCTTTACCGGCTTTGAAACCTGGTTTTTTGGCTGCTGCGATTTCCAGCGTCTTACCGGTCTGTGGGTTACGACCAATGCGAGCTGGACGATCGGTTACGGAGAAGGTGCCGAAACCAACCAGTACAACAGAGTCGCCAGCCTTGAGAGCGCCAGTGACGGATTCGATTACAGCGTCCAGCGCACGGCCAGCAGCAGCTTTCGGGATATCAGCGGATGCAGCGATAGCATCAATCAGTTCCGACTTGTTCACTCTAAGTCCCCTTTATATCTATTTGAGTATGATTCTAAGTTTTTTGGTGAAAGCAAAAGCGAGTGCTGAATGGCCTACAGACACTTAAGAGCCGCTTTATAACAAGGGCTCTAAAAAGCTGTCAAGGAAGCCTCCCAGGCAAATTCGTACTAATGCGTGCTAATTCTTTCCTTAGAATCAGACTCGCGCTTTTCATCCTTTGCAACTATCTCCGGAGCCACATCCGGCAAGGGCTCCGGCGCGTATTGCAGCGCAATTTGCAGGACCTCGTCAATCCATTTAACTGGTTTAATCTGAAGATCTTGCTTGATATTGTCGGGAATTTCCTTCAAGTCGCGAACATTCTCTTCAGGAATGATCACGGTTTTGATCCCGCCACGGTGTGCCGCCAGCAGTTTTTCCTTCAAACCGCCAATCGCCAGAACCTGGCCGCGCAAGGTGATCTCACCGGTCATGGCGACATCTGCACGTACCGGAATCCCGGTCAGTGCCGATACCAGGGCCGTACACATACCGACACCGGCGCTCGGACCATCTTTCGGCGTAGCCCCTTCCGGCATGTGGATATGGGTGTCGCGCTTCTCGTGGAAGTCCAGAGGAATCCCCAGGCTCTTCGCCCGACTGCGCACAACCGTCAGCGCCGCAGTGATCGATTCGACCATCACGTCACCCAGGGAACCGGTCTTGATCAGCTGGCCCTTGCCGGGTACCACGGCGGCTTCGATGGTCAGCAATTCACCACCGACCTGAGTCCAGGCCAGGCCTGTCACCTGTCCGATCTGATCCTGCTGTTCAGCCAGGCCGTAGCGGAATTTGCGCACACCAAGGAAGTGCTCCAACATCTCAGCTGTCACTTTTACCGAGAAGCGTTTTTCCAGGGAATGCTCTTTGACCGCCTTGCGGCAGACCTTGGCAATCTGCCGTTCAAGCCCACGCACACCGGCTTCGCGGGTGTAGTAGCGAATGATGTCGCGGATCGCTTCGGCGTCGAATTCCACTTCGCCTTTCTTCAAGCCATTGGCCTGAATCTGTTTGGGCGAGAGGTATTTGACGGCGATGTTGATCTTCTCGTCTTCGGTATAACCCGGCAGACGAATCACTTCCATCCGGTCGAGCAACGCCGCCGGGATGTTCATCGAGTTGGCGGTGCAGAGGAACATTACATCGGAAAGGTCGTAGTCGACTTCCAGGTAATGGTCGTTGAAGTTGTGGTTCTGCTCCGGATCGAGCACTTCCAGCAACGCCGACGCCGGATCGCCACGCATATCGCTACCCATCTTGTCGATTTCATCGAGCAGGAACAGCGGGTTGCGCACGCCAACTTTTGTCATCTTTTGAATCAATCTTCCTGGCATCGAACCGATATAAGTCCGCCGATGACCACGAATTTCCGCTTCATCACGCACGCCACCGAGGGCCATACGGACGAATTTGCGGTTGGTCGCATGGGCAATCGACTCCGCCAGGGAGGTTTTACCTACCCCAGGAGGACCGACCAGGCACAACACCGGGCCACGAATTTTCTTCACGCGCTTTTGCACAGCGAGGTATTCGAGGATCCGTTCCTTGACTTCATCCAGGCCGTAATGGTCGGCGTCGAGGATATCTTCAGCCCGTACCAGGTCCAGACGCACCTTGCTCTGAGCCTTCCACGGCACCTGAAC
Source organism: Pseudomonas sp. LBUM1658 (assembly GCF_059716055.1). Classification (NCBI taxonomy): domain Bacteria; kingdom Pseudomonadati; phylum Pseudomonadota; class Gammaproteobacteria; order Pseudomonadales; family Pseudomonadaceae; genus Pseudomonas; species Pseudomonas sp. LBUM1658. Next base: position 1,825,620 of record NZ_CP166798.1, on the reverse strand, counting down.
CAGCCAATCGATATAAGTACGCACCACTGTCGCTTCCGCAGACATTGGCGACATTTGTTTGAGTTTGTTCAGCTCCGCTTGAGCCTTGGTCAAAGCGTCTTTCGGCAAGCCGGCAGCATCGATGCGCTTTTTCAGCTCTTCGATTTCGTTATGGCCTTCGTCGCTATCGCCCAGCTCTTTCTGAATGGCCTTCATCTGCTCATTCAGGTAGTACTCGCGCTGGCTGCGCTCCATTTGCTTTTTGACGCGACCACGAATGCGTTTTTCGACTTGCAGCAGGTCGATCTCGGCATCCAGCAACGCCAGCACATGCTCGACCCGGGCCGACAAATCGATGATTTCGAGGATTTCCTGCTTCTGCTCGATCTTCAGCGCCATGTGCGCCGCCATGGTGTCGACCAGGCGACTTGGCTCGTCGATGCTGTTAAGCGACGACAGCACTTCGGCAGGGACTTTTTTGCCCAGCTGCACATATTGCTCGAACTGAGCCAGCAGGCTGCGGACAAAGACTTCCGACTCCCGCTCAGGCGCGTCGACTTCGTCGATCAGCGAGACTTCGGCACGGCAGTGGCCGTCCACTTCGATAAAACGTTCGACGGCCCCGCGTTGCTCACCCTCGACCAGCACTTTGACCGTGCCGTCAGGCAGCTTGAGCAGCTGCAGAACCGTCGCGATGGTACCTACGCGATAAAGCGCTTCTTCACCGGGATCGTCATCGGCAGGATTCCTCTGAGCCAGCAGGAGAATCTGCTTGTCGCCCGTCATCGCAGCCTCGAGGGCTTCGATGGATTTCTCGCGCCCCACGAACAGCGGGATAACCATGTGCGGATAAACCACAACATCACGCAATGGCAGGAGAGGCAATTCGATGGTTGTCTTCATGATTTCGCCTCTACGGCGGCCATAAGGCCGGAAACAGATGGAATTAAGCTTGAAACCAAGATGGGGGCTGCCTTCGAAAAAAACAAGCTTAAAAGATCGTCCGAATGCGGCCCGAACCTTTGAAAGTTGCTGTAAAAGCAAAGGGGCCCGAAGGCCCCTTCTTGAATCCAGTGGTGCGACGCTTAAGCGTCTGGCACTGCCTTGGCCGTCGGCTCACTGTTTTCGTAGATATACAGTGGCTTGGACTTGCCTTCTATAACGCTTTCGTCGATCACTACTTTACTCACCTCGGACTGCGAGGGGATCTCGTACATAGTGTCGAGCAACACACCTTCGAGGATCGAACGCAATCCACGAGCACCGGTCTTGCGCTCAAGCGCACGCTTGGCCACCGACTTGAGAGCGTCGGCACGGAACTCCAGATCGACGCCTTCCATCTCGAACAGCTTGGCGTACTGCTTGGTCAGGGCATTTTTCGGCTCGGTGAGAATCTGCATCAAAGCAGCTTCGTCGAGCTCGTCCAGGGTGGCAAGAACCGGCAGACGACCAACGAATTCCGGGATCAGACCGAACTTGACCAGATCGTCAGGTTCGACTTCACGCAGGGATTCACCGACCTTCTTGCCCTCTTCCTTGCTGCGCACTTCGGCGTTGAAGCCTATGCCGCCACGGGTGGAACGGCTTTGAATGACCTTTTCCAGCCCGGAGAACGCACCACCACAGATGAACAGGATGTTACGCGTATCGACCTGAAGGAATTCCTGCTGTGGATGCTTGCGACCACCTTGAGGCGGTACGGAAGCCACAGTGCCTTCGATCAACTTGAGCAATGCCTGCTGCACGCCTTCGCCGGAGACATCCCGGGTAATCGAAGGGTTGTCGGATTTGCGCGAGATCTTGTCGATCTCATCGATGTAGACAATACCCATTTGGGCTTTCTCTACGTCGTAATCGCATTTCTGCAGCAGTTTCTGAATGATGTTCTCCACATCTTCACCGACATAACCTGCCTCGGTGAGGGTGGTGGCGTCGGCGATGGTGAAGGGTACGTTCAACAGGCGAGCCAGTGTTTCGGCAAGCAGGGTTTTACCCGAGCCTGTCGGGCCGATCAGCAAGATGTTGCTTTTGCCGAGTTCGACGTCGTCATTCTTTTTGTCACGCTGGTTGAGGCGTTTGTAGTGGTTGTACACCGCTACGGCCAAAACCTTTTTTGCACGCTCTTGACCAATTACATACTGATCAAGGATGCCGCTGATTTCTTTAGGCGAAGGCAATTTATGCGCGCTGCTTTCAGCCTGTGCTTCCTGCACCTCCTCACGGATGATGTCATTGCACAGGTCGACGCACTCGTCGCAGATAAAGACCGAGGGGCCGGCAATCAATTTGCGCACTTCATGCTGGCTTTTGCCACAGAAGGAGCAATAGAGCAATTTGCCGTTGTCCTCGCCGTTGCGGGTGTCAGTCATTCGATCGATCCAAATCCGATAGGCTTGCAACACAAGATGAAGGCAATTGCAGGCTTTTTCAAGCCCGCAGGTGGCCAGTTAAACCCAACCACCTACATTTGAGCTGCTTAGGCGGGCATTTGACGCTTGGTGATCACAGAATCGATCAGGCCATATTCGGCCGCACGCTCTGCACTCATGAAGTTATCACGCTCGGTATCGCGCTCGATGACTTCAAGGCTTTGCCCGGTGTGATGGGCCAGCAACGAGTTCAGGCGAAGACGAATGGCGAGGATTTCCCTGGCATGAATGTCGATATCCGACGCCTGGCCCTGGAAACCGCCCAACGGCTGGTGAATCATCATGCGCGAGTTAGGCAGGCAGTGACGTTTTCCCGCAGCGCCACCGGCGAGCAGGAAAGCACCCATGCTGCAGGCCTGGCCGATGCAGATGGTCGAAACGTCGGGCTTGATGAACTGCATGGTGTCGTAGATCGACATCCCCGCAGTCACCGAACCGCCTGGTGAGTTGATGTAAAGATGGATGTCCTTGTCCGGATTTTCCGCTTCAAGGAACAGCAGTTGCGCCGCGACCAGGTTGGCCATGTAGTCTTCTACCGGGCCAATCAGGAAGATCACTCGCTCCTTGAGAAGGCGCGAGTAGATGTCATAGGCACGTTCGCCACGGGCGGACTGCTCGATAACCATCGGGACCAGGCCGCCTGCGGCCTGGATGTCAGAACTCTGCTGATAATAAGAATTGCGGGACATGTCCTGCAGTCACTCCCAAATAGTTATGTCTTGAATACGCATAAGCCAGCGCAAAGGCTGGCTTATGTGTGTATTTCAAACAAAGAAAAATCAGTCGGCTTGTGGTGCTTCCACCGGCTTGACCGCTTCTTCGTAAGAGACCGATTTGTCGGTCACGCTAGCTTTCTGCAGAACAGTATCCACAACTTGCTCTTCCAGCACAACCGAACGGACTTCGTTCAGCTGCTGGTCGTTCTTGTAGTACCAGGACACAACCTGCTCAGGCTCTTGATACGCCGAAGCCATTTCCTGAATCATTTCGCGAACGCGAGCTTCATCAGGCTTGAGGTCGAATTGCTTGACCACTTCAGCCACGATCAGACCCAGCACTACACGGCGGCGGGCTTGCTCTTCGAACAGCTCGGCCGGCAGTTGATCAGGCTTGATGTTGCCACCGAACTGCTGAACAGCCTGCACGCGCAGACGGTTGACTTCGTTTTCCAGCAGGGATTTCGGGATTTCGATCGGGTTGGCGGCCAGCAGACCGTCCATTACCTGATTCTTGACCTTGGATTTGATCGCCTGACGCAGCTCGCGCTCCATGTTCTTGCGAACTTCGGTGCGGAATCCTTCAATACCTGTTTCCTTGATACCGAATTGAGCGAAGAATTCTTCGGTCAGTTCCGGCAATTTCGGCTCGGAGACAGTGTTCACGGTAACGGTGAACTCTGCTGCCTTGTTAGCCAGGTCCAGGTTTTGATAGTTCTCTGGGAAGGTCAGGTTCAGAACACGTTCTTCACCAGCCTTGGCGCCAACCAGACCGTCTTCGAAGCCCGGGATCATGCGGCCGGAACCGAGAACCAGCTGAGTACCCTTGGCAGAACCGCCCGCGAACACTTCACCGTCGACCTTGCCAACGAAATCGATGTTCAGCTGGTCTTCGTTCTGGGCAGCGCGATCAGCTTGCTCATAACGGATGTTCTGCTTGCGCAGGACTTCCAGCATCTTGTCGAGATCGGCGTCCGCCACGTCAGCGCTCAGGCGCTCGACATTGATGGAGTCGAAGCCGGCAACGGTGAACTCAGGGAACACTTCGAAAGTAGCGACGTATTCCAGGTCCTTGCCCTTTTCCAGGACTTTAGGCTCTACGGAAGGAGCGCCAGCAGGGTTCAGCTTCTGCTCGACAACAGCTTCGTAGAAGGAAGCCTGGATCACATCGCCCACTGCTTCTTGGCGTGCATCAGCTTCGTAACGCTGACGAATCACGCTCATTGGCACCTTGCCAGGACGGAAGCCTGCAATCTTGGCCTTTTGGGCAGTCTGCTGCAGACGCTTGTTGACTTGGGTCTCGATGCGCTCAGCAGGCACGGTGATGCTCATGCGGCGCTCAAGAGCAGAAGTATTTTCAACAGAAACTTGCATGGATATTCCTCGTTGCACAGACGTTAGCCGGCCGTTTCCGACCCCAGAATCAAGGGCATGCATTCTAGTGGGTCAAACTCAAGAAGTCACCCTACTGAAAACGGGTAAAAAAGCAGCAGGCAATTTATAGGCGGGGGACAAACGGTTGCGCCCCGCCCTGAGAGCAAATACGGCGAATCGAGCCAGGGCCTTGGGCCAACCCTTCTATATATAGAAGGACGGTGCAACCGCCGCCCTGACAACCAGAACCCCGAGGGATCCGGCAGGTGAACCAGGCATCATTCAGCAACATAATGACGACGAACCGTCATCCTGTCAGCCCGGTACCTGCGGCCGCGCCGACTTCTGAAACGAAAACGGCGCAGCCCTTTTCAGGTGCTGCGCCGTTATCTGCTATTAAATAGCTACTTAATTGGTGCGGACGAAGAGACTCGAACTCTTACACCTTGCGGCGCTGGAACCTAAATCCAGTGTGTCTACCAATTCCACCACGTCCGCGTATCAAGCTTTTAAAGCAAAGGCGCCAGACTATTAATCTGGCGCCTTTCTAAATATGGGGTGGACGAAGGGGATCGAACCCTCGACAACGGGAGTCACAATCCCGTGCTCTACCAACTGAGCTACGCCCACCATATTGCCTTGTTGCGTTACTTGTGCCAAAGCTGCCTAATGGCGCACCCGGCAGGACTCGAACCTGCGACCATCCGCTTAGAAGGCGGATGCTCTATCCAGCTGAGCTACGGGCGCCTTGTTAATCTGTATTCTTGGACGATTACAAACTAAGTGCTTTCAGTCTTACCGAGTTAAACATCAACCCTGCTCAACCTTCTTAACCAGTGCTAGGCTGTGCCCGACAAGTGCGACGAATGTTATAGGCGGTCCGTCAGGTCGTCAACTCTTTTCTGAAAAAAATTCATTTAATTAAAGGGGTTAGGGGAATTTGCAGACCAAGCGCCTTTGCCCTCACGTCACGACATGCGAGAATGCGTTCTCTTTTCTTCCCCCTCTCGATGGTTAATCACGCGTCATGACTGCACAACTAATCGACGGCAAAGCGATCGCCGCTCGCCTGCGCCAGCAGATCGCCAAACGTGTCGCCGAGCGTCGCCAGCAAGGCTTGCGCACTCCTGGCCTCGCGGTGATCCTGGTCGGCAGCGACCCCGCCTCTCAAGTTTATGTCTCGCACAAGCGTAAAGACTGCGAAGAAGTCGGCTTCCTTTCGCAGGCCTATGACTTGCCCTCCGACACCACCCAGCAAGCTTTGACCGATCTGATCGATCGCCTCAACGACGACCCGAACATCGACGGTGTCCTGCTTCAGTTGCCGCTGCCTGAACAGCTGGATGCTTCCAAATTGCTGGAACGCATTCGCCCGGACAAGGACGTGGATGGTTTCCATCCTTATAACGTCGGCCGCCTGGCGCAACGCATTCCATTGCTTCGTCCCTGCACGCCAAAAGGCATCATCACCCTGCTGGAAAGCACCGGTGCCGACCTTTATGGAATGGATGCCGTCGTGGTGGGCGCGTCCAACATCGTCGGGCGTCCGATGGCGATGGAATTGCTGCTGGCCGGCTGCACCGTCACCGTCACCCACCGTTTCACCAAGGATCTGGCCGGCCACGTAGGCCGCGCCGATCTGGTGGTGGTGGCCGCTGGCAAGCCGGGTCTGGTCAAGGGCGAATGGATCAAGGAAGGTGCAATCGTCATCGACGTTGGCATCAACCGCCAGGAAGACGGCAAGCTGGTCGGCGATGTGGTTTATGAAACCGCCCTGCCCCGCGCCGGCTGGATTACTCCGGTTCCAGGCGGGGTTGGCCCGATGACGCGTGCCTGCCTGCTGGAAAACACGCTGTACGCAGCGGAAACGTTGCACGGCTGATCACTTGGCCATTGTTTCACTCAAGAAAAAGCGCCGCTTATCTCTAAACGAGAAAGCGGCGCTTTGCTAATAAAGTGAAATCGACATCCACTACCTGAACAGCTCGGAATGACTCCCGAGATCGACGAAGGTAATCAGGTCGGCCCTTGAGTGTTCGTAGATCATCAGAAAGTCGCCGCCTATATGACATTCCCGAAAGCCCTCCCAATCCCCAGTCAAGGCATGATCGAGATACTCGGCCGGTAGCCGCTCTCCAAGAAACAGCATAACCATCACCTCACGAACCTCATTCATGTCACGGGGTCCAGCCCGTTTGTAACGCTCCCAGGATTTTTTGAATTCCGACGTTTGCGCGCACTGCTTTGGAAGCTCAGCGCGTTTCTGCTTTTTCTCCGGCTTCGCCAGCTGCATCCCTTAGCATGTCGTCTACCGAGTCGAACTGACGGCGGATTTCCCGCGCCTGCACCATGGCACGAGCGGTTTTCTCCGAAGGGACGCGCACTTCAAAAGGCAAGCCCTGCGTTGACACAACCTGGCGAAGAAAAAGCCGCATGGCGTCGCTGAGGCTTAGCCCGCAGGCACTCAAAACCTCAGTGGCTTGCTTCTTCAAATCCTCGTCGATGCGACAACGCACGTCGGTGGTTTTCAGCAATGCACCCATGGTAAATACCTCATCGTTATTTTGTAGCTACATTGGCGCCACGTGACTATTGTGGTGGAGTGCAACGCTTTCAGCAACATCGTATTGATGAGTGGCGGGCCGACTGCGGGTGCAAAGGTTCGAGGCATTGCGCCCATTTGGTGGGGCTCCTTGTTTTGGCGCAGCAAAATTCCACCCGAATCCTCAAGGCCGATCAAACTGATAAATAACTGATACAGCACAAAGTTTAATTCATCCAAAGCCCCTGTTTAGCGGGCGTGTAGCGCTTTCCTGGCACATACTCATAAAATGTAACGCTTCTTCGAGTAAAGCCCGTTGCACGACGGCATATCCACCTTTTAACGAGTCCGCCCGCGTGAAAATCCGTATTTCTATCCTGAGCCTATTTTTTGCATTTACAGGCACTTTTACCACGCCGAACCTTTATGCTCGTGAAACCATCGAAGCCCCCCGAGATACCTCCCAACTGCACATTGCCTCCGGGAGCGCGCTGCTGATCGACTTGCAGACCAACAAGATCATCTATGCGAGCAACCCGGACGTCGTCGTCCCTATCGCATCGGTTACCAAGCTGATGACCGGCTTGATCATCCTGGAAGCCAAGCAGTCGATGGACGAATACATTTCCGTGTCGATCAGCGACACCCCGGAAATGAAAGGTGTGTTCTCCCGCGTCAAACTCAACAGCGAACTGAGCCGCAAGGACATGCTGCTGATTACCCTGATGTCTTCGGAGAACCGTGCAGCTGCCAGCCTGGCCCATCACTACCCTGGTGGTTACGTCGCGTTTATCGCCGCGATGAACGCCAAGGCCAAGGCACTGGGCATGACCAGCACCCATTACGTGGAGCCTACCGGTCTGTCGACTCGCAACGTTTCCACTGCCCGCGATTTGAGCAAGCTGGTACAGGCCGCCCACAAGTACCCGATGCTGAGCGAGCTGAGTACCACCAAGGAAAAGACCGTGACCTTCCGCAAGCCCACGTACAGCCTGGGCTTTCGCAATACCGATCATTTGGTCAGAAAGGACAACTGGGACATCCAGCTGACCAAGACCGGCTTTACCAACCAGGCGGGTCACTGCCTGGTCCTGGTGACCCGCATGGCCAATCGTCAGGTCGCCCTGGTGATCCTTGACGCCTTTGGCAAGTACACCCATTTCGCCGATGCCAGCCGTATCCGCAAGTGGCTCGAAACCGGGAAAAGCGGTTCGGTACCTGGTGCTGCCTTGCAATACAAGGCCGCCAAGAACCTCAAGAGTCGCCAAGGCGAGGTGGTCCAGACGGCTGAATAGCGCTGGATAAACGCAATAAAAAAGCCCTGACTGTCATGTCAGGGCCTTCACCATCAACGGCGCTCGACAGCGCCGTTTTTCATGCCTTGAGTCAGTGCGCACTCAAGGCTTTGGTCGCTCTCGCCGCGGCCTGTTCCTGACCGGCCTGAGCCAACTCATCGGCCGCTTTCAGCCAGCGCTGCGAGTCGACTCCGGCCGGAATCTGCGTTGGCCCCTGGATCAGCACGGCCCAACTGCCAGCGTTTTCCCAGGCGGACTCAAACGACTTGAAGTCCATCAGCAGACGACGGTTCATCCCCGCCCGGAGCAGGACGGTCTGTTTATGCCGGTTGTAGCCCGCGAGCACCGCAAACCTCGGCCCGGACCAGAATTCACTGAAGCGCACCAGCACCGGATAACCGGCCGCAACCTGAGTCAATAAAGCTGCAAGATTGCTGTCGAGGGGATAGACCACCATGCCGTACTCACGGGCGAGGGTCTGCATGTTCTGCTGCAACCGGTCTTCAGCGCCCGGCAAATGCAGCGGCTTGTCCAACAGCCCCGGGGTAATCACGATGCCTTGCTGGGACAGCATGCTGGCCAGGGTCGCGGGCCCGCTCTGATAGAGCTCGCTGCGGAAGAACGGCACGCCGTTGAGCTCGACACGCTCCGGCAAGCGCTGGATCTCCGGCTGCACGCTACCGGCGCAACCGGTCAGGCTCAGGACACAGGCACAGGCCAACAACGCCAATCGAAATCGAGGAAATACCCGCAACATCATCACTCTCTTGTTCAGGCGCCAGGCAAACACACTCCCGGCTTGGCCCTCGATCATAGGGCGGTCTTGAACGTCGGTATAGCCTTAAACGGCAGATGGCAGCGGCCGATAGAGCGAACTGATTGATGGCTCTCGACTGTTCGTCGGTAGCTTGAAACACATCTGCGACTAGACTGTCCATTGCAGGAGTGTGTGTCCGCGGCTGGACACTGAGGAGGCACTTATGAGCCTGGAAACGACAATCTTGATGCTGATCTGCGGCTGGCTGGCCGTTGCTGGCGCGATGCTGTGGGGCGTACTGCGCATTACTCGCAGACATCATCACCCGCACCAACCAACAGCACCGAGCAAAAACGCAAAACCCGCCCGGCGCATTGCTGGCGCGCACTGACTGGCATTTTCATCCCCATAAAAAAACGGTCGTCTGCGCCCTTTCGGGCACAGACGAGCGTTCAGTGTGGCCGCTGATTAAGCTTCAGCAGCCACGCGCTTCTGCCGAGCGCGACGCGAGAGCATGTTCAAGCTTTCAATCGCCGCCGAGAAGGCCATGGCCGCGTAGACGTAGCCTTTCGGAACATGGGCGCCAAAGCCTTCGGCGATCAGGGTCATACCGATCATGATCAGGAAGCCCAGGGCCAGCATTACCACGGTCGGGTTGTCGTTGATGAACTTCGCCAGCGGTTCGGCCGCGAGCAACATCACCAGTACCGAGACCACCACCGCGATGATCATGATCGGTAAATGCTCGGTCATGCCGACGGCGGTAATGATGCTGTCGATCGAGAACACCATATCGAGCATCAGGATCTGACCGATCGCTGCCGCAAAACCAATGGATACGCCCGAGGTCGCGGAGCTCGTATCCTGCTGCTCCGGGTCCATGCTGTGGTGGATCTCGGTGGTAGCTTTCCACAGCAGGAACAGACCGCCGGCAATCAGGATCATGTCTTTCCAGGAGAATACCTGGCCGAACACATCGATGACCGGTTCGGTCAATTGCACGATAAACGCGATGGTGCTGAGCAGGCCCAGACGCAGAACCAGCGCCATGCTGATGCCGATGCGCCGCGCCTTGGCCCGGTGCTGTTCAGGCAGCTTGTTGGTCAGGATCGAGATAAAAATCAGGTTGTCGATGCCAAGCACGATTTCCATGACGATCAAGGTGGCCAAGGCAACCCAGGCAGTGGGGCTGGCGGCAAGTTGTACTAGGTATTCCATGGGTCAGTCCTGACTCGGTGTACGACGGGGGTTAGATTTCCTGCGACGAGTTTTCGCTCTGTTGGCGCTCGTCAGCGGGTTTTTCCTTGTTGCCAAGAATGTCTTGGGTCGCGTCGCGTAATGCTTGCTCCGCGGCTATCCGGGTATCGTCGATGGCCTGTTTCGCCGTCTCGGCCGCTTTGTCCATCACTTGCTGAGTGCTTTTCTCGACCTGGTCGCAGCCACTGAGTACCAACACGGAAAGCGCCAGCAGCGAAGCGGCGCCTATGGATGTGAGTTTCATCATGTCTTCCTCGATATAACGCACGGACCCAAAGTAATGGTCCGTCGATAGCGCTGCATTCTAAGGAGCGAAACACTTCAGGAAAATTCGTATTTTTAGCAGCTATACTTCGGTTTTTACGAACTGAATGCCATTTATGCTTAATTATCGGCAACTGCATTACTTCTGGGTGGTGGCCAAGACGGGCAGCATCGTTCGCGCCTGCGAGCAGCTGAACCTGACGCCCCAGACCATCAGCGGGCAAATCAGCCTGCTCGAACAGACCTACGGGATTGAGTTGTTTCGCCGGGTCGGGCGCCAGCTCGAGCTGACGGAAGCCGGACGCCAGACCCTGCCGTATGCCGAACAGATGTTCCAGCTGGGTGGCGAGCTGGAGGCCATGCTCAGGGCTCAACCCAACGAGCAGCAGATTCTGTTCCGAGTCGGGGTGGCCGATGTGGTGCCCAAGTCGATCGTCTATCGACTGATCGCGCCGACCATGGAATTGAGCGAACCCATGCGCATCACCTGCCGGGAAGACAAGCTCGAACGACTGTTGGCCGACCTGGCGATCCAGCGCCTGGACCTGGTGATCTCCGACAGCCCGATGCCGTCGCACCTGGACATCAAGGGCTACAGCCAGAAACTCGGTGAATGCGGCATCAGTTTTTTTGCCACCGCGGCGCTGGCGGCACGTTACGGGAAAGACTTCCCACAGGGTTTGCACGGCGCTCCACTGTTGATTCCCGGGCAGGAAACCGTGGTCCGCAGTCGCTTGCTGCGCTGGCTTGCCGAACAGCAGATCCAGCCGCGGATCGTCGGCGAGTTCGATGACAGCGCGCTGATGCAGGCTTTCGGCCAATCCGGCAGCGGGATATTCATCGCCCCGAGCGTGATTGCCGACGAAGTGAAACGTCAGTACGGCGTGGAGTTGATCGGCCAGACCGATGCGGTGAGCGAGTCCTTCTATGCCATTTCGGTAGAGCGCAAGGTCAAGCACCCCGGCATTGTCGCCATTACCGAAGGTGCCCGACGCGAGCTGTTTACCGCGATCACTACCTGAAGATTCAGGCGCAGACCGCCGGGGGTTTGGCGGTCATCAGCAACAGCGCCAACAGGATCGACAACAGGATAAAGCCCGCCGCGGCAAAGCCGAGACTGCCCAGTCCCAGGGTATCGATCACCCGCCCACCGACCATAGCGCCCAGGCCGATTCCCAGGTTGGCCCCGGCGATATTCAGCGAAGCGGCGAAGGCCGGCGCCTGGGGTGCGACTTTCATCAAGCGCACATGGCTGACCAGGAACAGTGCCGCCTGGGTGACACCCCAAATGCCCATGGCCGCCACCAGCCCTAGCGTCGAGTGAATGGCCGGCACCAGCGCCACCATGCCGCCGATCATGAAGGCACAGAACACCATCGAGGCGATCAGCGGATGGCGATCGACCATGCGTCCGCCCAGCGAGTTGCCGATCAGCCCCATCGCACCGAAGCCCATCAGACACCAGCCGACCAGGGTGCCGTTGAAACCGGCCAATCGTTCAAGGATGTCGGCCAGATAGGTGTAAGCGGTGAACATGCCGCTGAACACCAGAATCGACAACAAAACATGCCCCTGCATCAACGGACTGCGCAGAATCTTCAACTGCGAACGGAAACTCACCTGCTGTTTGTGCAAGTCGGTTTGCGGCAAATAGATGAACAACAGCAGCGCCTTGGCGAAAGCGATCACCGCCAGAAGGCCAAACACACTGCGCCAGCCGAAGGCATCGGAAATCAGCGTTCCCACGGGAATCCCGAATACGGTGGCACAAACTATCCCGAAACCGATTTTCGCAATCGCCCGTCCGGCGTAATCCGGCCCGACGATCCCCACCGCCGTCTCACTGGCCAAGGCCCAGAACACCGGCAAACCGAGGGCTGGAATCAACCGGGCAACCGCCATGACAGCGATGTTGGGCGCCAGCGCCGCCAAGGTGTTGGCCAGCCCGAACATCACCAATACCGTGATAAACAGCCGTTTGCGCTCGAAGCGAGCACACCAGGCTGTCAGAAACGGCCCGAAGGCGGCCACGGTAAAGGCGAACAAGGTCACCAGCAAACCGGCCTGGGACACACTGACATCCAGATCGCGCGCAATGGATGGCAATAGACCGACGATGATGAACTCTGTGGTCAGCACGGTAAAACCGGCGGCCGACAACAGCAAAATGGGCAACAACATGCATAACTCCGCAAACAACGACGCCAGCGATGGCCCAAAGGCCCGCTGACTGGAGATGAAAAAAGGGGATCGCGAATCTTACCAGAGTGTGCCCGTCAGCGGTTGAGCGACCTGCCTTCATGCTCAGGCGGCAGATCGTCACAGGCCCGCAGGAATCGGCCTGCGGTGTGATAAAGTCCGGCCCCTTCCAGAGCCCCCCCGTTCTTCGACCGTTCACGGCCACGGGTTTTACTGCTGCCCCCTCGCTGAACCACAACACTCTATAAAAAATCCGAGATACCGCTATGACTGCTGCCGCCCTTTCCCCATTGCAAAAACTCAAACGCACAAGCCTGGTGACCCAGATCGTTATCGGCCTGATCGCCGGTATTCTGCTGGCGTTGCTCTTGCCCGAAGTGGCGCGATCGACAACCTTTATCGGCAAAGTCTTTGTCTCGGCCCTCAAAGCCGTCGCGCCGATTCTGGTGTTTGTGCTGGTGATGGCCTCGATCGCCAACCACAAGCTGGGTCAGGAAACCCATATCCGGCCGATTCTGTTCTTGTACCTGCTGGGCACCTTTGCGGCGGCGGTCGTTGCCGTGGTCGCCAGTACGCTATTTCCTTCCAGCCTGGTGCTGGCCACCCAGGATGTGGCGGTGAGCGCGCCAGGCGGGATCAGTGAAGTGCTGCAAAGCCTGCTGCTCAGCGTGGTCGACAACCCGATCAGTGCCCTGATGAACGCCAATTTCATCGGCATCCTGGCCTGGGCGATCGGCATGGGCATTGCCATCCGCCACGCCGGGGAAACCACCCGTACCGTGCTGGGGGATCTGTCCAATGGCGTGACCCTGATTGTGCACATGGTGATCCGCTTCGCACCGCTGGGGATCTTCGGCCTGGTAGCTTCAACCCTCGCCACCTCCGGTTTCGGCGCCCTGCTCGGCTATATGCATCTGCTGGCGGTGCTGATCGGCTGCATGCTGTTTGTCGCCCTGGTGATCAACCCGGCCATCGTTTTCTGGAAGCTGCGCCGCAATCCCTACCCGCTGGTCTTCACCTGCCTGCGCGAAAGCGGTATTACCGCGTTTTTCACCCGCAGTTCGGCGGCGAACATTCCGGTCAACCTGGAGTTGAGCAAGCGACTTGGCCTGCATGAAGACACCTATTCGGTATCGATTCCGCTGGGTGCTACCATCAACATGGCGGGCGCGGCGATCACCATTACCGTGTTGACGCTGGCGGCCGTGCACACCCTCGGGATTGCCGTGGACATTCCAACGGCCGTATTGCTGAGTGTGGTCGCGGCGATTTGCGCCTGCGGGGCATCCGGCGTGGCCGGTGGTTCGTTGCTGCTGATTCCGCTGGCGTGCAGCCTGTTCGGCATTCCCAGCGAAATCGCCATGCAAGTGGTAGCCGTCGGTTTCATCATTGGCGTGCTGCAGGACTCGGCGGAAACCGCGCTGAACTCCTCCACCGACGTACTGTTCACCGCCGCGGCCTGCCTGGCCCAGGAAGAACAAGCCGAGCGTATCGCGCAAAAGGTTTGATTCAGGGGCAGGCAAAGAAAAAGCCCGGCAGGTTCAGTGCGAACCTTGCCGGGCTTTTTTGTGCCTGCGGGGTTTAGAACGCGCCCATGTAATCGCGCTTGCCGACTTCCACACCGTTGTGACGCAGGATCGCGTAAGCGGTGGTGACGTGGAAGAAGAACTGCGGCAAGCCGTAGGTCAGCAGGTAAGCCTGGCCAGTGAAGCGCTTCTCTTTCGGCGTGCCCTGACGGGTGATGATCTCGATCCCTTCCTTGCCGTCGATCTGCTCGGGCTTGATGCCGTCGATGAAGGCCAGGACCTTGCTGATCAGCGCTTGCAGTTCGGCGAAGGTGGTTTCAGTGTCGTCGTACTTCGGCAGCTCAACCTCGGCCAGACGCGCGGAAACGCCTTTGGCGAAATCCACGGCGATCTGCACCTGACGCACCAGCGGGAACATATCCGGGGACAGACGCGCTTGCAGGAAGACTTCCGGTGCAATGTTTTTTGCCGTGGCGTGAGCTTCGGCCTTGTTCAGGACGCCGCTCAGGGCGGTGAGCATTTGCTTGAAAACCGGGACGGAAGCGGCATACAGAGTAATAGTCATGACAGTCTCGCAAGTTGTGGCGGGAGTTTAACCTGGCGCGATTATAGCCATGCTTGAAGCGCCTGGCGGCTTGTCTTTTATTCTGCAAGGATTAGGCTAGTTGGCTTCGACAGCATAGGGAAAGCGCGATGAGCACCGAGCACGACACCGCCAGCGATGAACCGCGGCTCAGCAGTACGGAAATCCGCATTCTCGGCTCCTTGATCGAGAAACAGGCCACCAGCCCGGAAACCTATCCGCTGACCCTCAATGCACTGGTCATCGCCTGCAATCAGAAAACCAGCCGCGAACCGGTGATGAACCTCACCCAGGGCCAGGTCGGCCAAAGCCTCCGGGCCCTTGAAGGCCGGGGTTTTACGCGCCTGGTCATGGGCAGCCGCGCCGATCGCTGGGAGCATCGGGTGGACAAGGCGCTGGAGCTGGTGCCAGCCCAGGTGATCCTGTTGGGTCTGCTGTTCCTGCGCGGCCCGCAGACCGTTAATGAGCTGCTGACCCGCAGCGGTCGCATGCATGATTTCGAAGACACCGAACAGGTCGTGCACCAGCTGGAACGGCTGATTGCCCGCGGCTTGGCGCTGCTGTTGCTACGTCAGGCAGGGCAGCGGGAAGACCGCTACATGCATGCACTGGGCGACCCGGCCGATATCGAAGTGATTATGGCGGCACGGCAGAATCCAGCGGAGCGCGGCAGCGGCGGTGTGTCGGTGGAGCGCATCGAAGAACTGGAAGCGCGGATTGCGGCGCTGGAAGAGCGTTTGGCACGGCTGGAATAAGGGTTGCCCTCAAAAGATCGCAGCCTGCGGCAGCTCCTACACCGACCGCGTGCTCCTACAAAATGCAGGCGAACGCAAATCCTGTAGGAGCTGCCGCAGGCTGCGATCTTGGCGATCTTGCAGGCTCTGCTCAACCCCGCGCGAAAGCCACCGCTTTCTGAAACTGCTCCTGCGTCGGACGCACCCCGGTGTACAACACGAACTGCTCAAGCGCCTGGATGGCGATCACTTCCAGACCGGTGATCACCCGCTTACCTTGTGCACGGCCGCGCAAGATCAGCGGTGTTTCCGAGGGAATCGCCACCACATCGAAGATAGTTTGCGCAGAATCGACGGCATCCGCGTCAAAAGCCAGCTGATCGGTTTCCGCTCCGCCGGTCATGCCGATTGGCGTGACGTTGATCAGCATCCGGGGCCGTTGGTCACCCAGCTCTGGCAGCCATTGGTAGCCCAGGGAACTCGCCAGGGCGCGACCGGCCGCTTCATTACGAGCCACGATCAAACCGTTCAGGTAACCGCCGTCACGCAGCGCGCTGGCCACCGCCTTGGCCATTCCGCCACTGCCGCGCAGGGCAAAGGTCGAGTCCTGCGGCACTTCATGGGTCTTGAGCAGTTGCGCGATGGCGATGTAATCGGTGTTGTAGGCCTTGAGATGGCCATCGGTGTTGACGATGGTATTGATCGACTGGATGGCCTTGGCCGAATCATCCAGCTCATCGACCAAGGCAATGCAGGCTTCCTTGAAAGGCATGGAGACCCCGCAGCCGCGGATGCCCAAGGCGCGAATCCCACCCACCGCACCGGGTAGATCCTTGCTGCTGAACGCTTTGTAATAAAAATTCAGCCCCAGTTGTTCATACAGATGGTTATGAAAACGCAGGCCGAAATTCCCCGGGCGCCCAGACAGCGACATACACAGTTGGGTGTCTTTATTCGGGTTCATCTGCATGTTTTTTCTCCTTCAAAAGCACTTTCAGATGGACGGGATTAGCCAGCCCACCGGTTCTGTTCGATCATTATTCAGTGAGGCTCAGGTGCCTGGTTTCGCTACCTGGCAAGGTAAAGAAACCGCTACAGACCTTACACAATATTTACTCAATGGCTTGGTAAATTTTTCAAAAATTGCTGTCTGAGAAGTATCCCCGCGACAAACCTTGAGTCTATTGCAGACCACAAGCGCCGGGGCCGAAACGAGGAATTGCCATGATTCGCAAACTCCCTACAGTGGCCTTGCTCATCGGGGCACTCGCTGTCACAGGTCAGGCATCCGCCGGTGGTCACGGTCATGGTCATGGTGGTGATTGGAGGGGGCCAGCGGTATTCGGCGCGGTGGTCGGCGCCGCCATAGTCGGCTCGGCAATCATCAGCCGCGATCGGCCGGTCTATGTGCAGCAGCCAGTGTATGTGCAGCCGCAGCCGGTCTACGTGCAACAGCCGCCACCGGTCTATTACCAGCCGCAACCGGTTTATATCGAACAACCGGTCTACTACCGGCCGGCACCGGTCTACTACGGTCCACCACCTGGCTACTACTATGGTCCACCACGCGGTTATTACGGTCGGCCACGCTGGTAATCATCAAGCTGCAGCACTCTCAGGCCCCGACTTGACCGGGGCCTGATGCGTTGCAAAAGCAGAATAATGTCTGGATAGATCTCGCCAAGGTCGCTGCCGAGACAGTGGCTGCGGCTGAAGTTGGCATGATTGCTCAGACTGTCTCCCTTGGTACCTTGATGCTTTGGCTGTCATATTTATTTCATGACGGGTCAAAGATCGGACTCGCCCGAAACTCATAAAAATAAGGACGACCAGCATGCCCACTCAGCACCCCCACCGCACCGCCGGCCTCTGCACCTCAAGCAAAGTCTACAGCGCACTGACCGAACTCAAGCACCTGGAAGGTCACCGCAGCGCCAAGTTTCTCTCGTTGCTGGCCGAGAATCTGGTGCGCAAAGGCCTGATGAATGAGCAGGAAGTGGTGAACATGCTCGACCAGGTGGTCGACTGACAGCGCTTTTTTCGCCCTGGATTTCGCCCGCATCGATGTCCACTATCGAGCGCGATGATTTTTCGTTGAACCCTTTGGCCCATAAGGTAGTCCCATCTGATGGAGGTACTTATGTCCAAAGTTCAAATTATGTCCGTAGTTGGTAGCGCAGTTCCCACACCGCTTAGAGAGCTGGGATTGCTCGCTTGTTGGTATCTTATGCTGGACGGCGTGGCGATCAGCGGTCCGTTCACTTCACTTCTCGCCGCTCAGGCACTGTCGCAAAGCAGGGATGTTCATAACATGTGCGCCTAAGGCAACTGCACCCGAGGCTTGGTTTCAACGAACAGAGCCCAACTTGATATGAACAGCGCGGCGATCAATGGTCCGATGACAAATCCGTTAAGACCAAAGATCGCCAGGCCGCCCAGAGTTGAAATCAGAATCAGGTAGTCCGGCATTTTCGTGTCCTTTCCTACCAGGATCGGGCGCAGCACGTTGTCGACCAGGCCGATGACCAGTATTCCGTACAACGCCAGCACCACCCCCTGCCAGATCGCCCCGCTGAACAGAAAGAATGCAGCTACCGGCGCCCAGACGATCCCGGCTCCCACCGCGGGTAACAGTGACAGAAATGCCATCACTACCGCCCAGAGCAATGCGCTGGGAATGTCGAGAAACCAGAATATCACCCCGCCCAATGCCCCTTGAGTGACCGCCACCAACACATTGCCCTTCACCGTAGCGCGCACCACCCGGTTGAATTTCAGCTGTAAGCGGCGCTTCTGTTGGTCATCCAGCGGTATTGCCGTGCGGATCTTGCGCGCCAGCTCCGCGCCATCGCGCAAAAAGAAGAACAGCAAGTACAGCATGATGAAAAAACTGATCAGAAGTTCGAAGGTACCCTGACCGAAACTGAAAGCCTGGGTGGCGAAGAACTGACTGCCCTGCATGGCGCTTTTGACGATTTTCTCTCGCAGCTCGTCGAGATCGCCCATGCCAAAACGGTCAAGCAGATGCTGGAAGTACGGCGGCAGGCTGTGTTTGAACCGCAACAGGTAATCAGCAATATCCAGCTGTCCGCTTTCGATGTTCTTGTACAGAGCCGCACCCTCCTGAACCAGCAAGGCACTGACGAAGATCACCGGCAGAATCGCAATCACCAGGCAGATGCTCAGGGTAATCAGCGAAGTCAGGTTGTGTGGCCAACCGAACTTCAATTGCATCCGTCGCTGTAACGGCGCAAAGACGATGCCGAGAATCACCGCCCAGAACACCGCGCCGTAAAACGGCAACAGAATCCAGATGAAGGCGATGGTCACCAGGACCAGCAACACCAGCAGCGATTTGTTTTCCAGAGTGGTTTCGTTCATATCCGATCCATGTGAGTAAGCCGCAGGACTGATGGCGTCCTGATGCTTAGTCAGCCAAGGCGCGCCTGAGTGCCATCTTTATTCATGGAGCATAGATCCAGATCAATTACATCCGGATGCGGCCGGCTTACCCTTCTGGCCTTTTGTGATCGAAACCACCATGCCCCTCGCCACTCCCGAACTCCTCGCCCCTGCCGGCACCCTGAAAAACATGCGTTATGCCTTCGCCTACGGTGCCGATGCGGTGTACGCCGGGCAGCCGCGCTACAGCCTGCGGGTGCGCAATAACGAATTCGATCATGCCAACCTGGCCTTGGGCATTGCTGAAGCCCAGGCCCAGGGCAAGCGTTTCTACGTGGTGGTGAACATCGCTCCCCATAACGCCAAGTTGCGCACCTTTCTCAAGGACCTGGAGCCAGTGATCGCCATGGCGCCGGATGCGCTGATCATGTCCGACCCCGGCTTGATCATGCTGGTGCGCCGGCATTTTGCGCAGATGCCGATTCATTTGTCGGTGCAGGCCAATACGGTGAACTGGGCCAGCGTCGAGTTCTGGCAGCAACAAGGCCTGAGCCGGATCATCCTTTCCCGCGAACTGTCCCTTGAAGAAATCGCCGAGATTCGCCGGCAGGTTCCCGGGATGGAGCTGGAAGTGTTCGTCCATGGCGCGCTGTGCATGGCCTATTCCGGTCGTTGCCTGCTGTCGGGTTACATGAACAAGCGCGACGCCAACCAGGGCAGTTGCACCAACGCCTGCCGCTGGAAATACACCGCGCAACCGGCCAAGGAGAACCAGCTCGGCGATATCGTTCAGGAGTTCCAGCCCGAGTCGACCCTGGGCCAGGGCGCACCGACCGATCAGGTATTTTTGCTGCAAGAAGCCAACCGTCCCGATGAGCTGATGCCCGCGTTCGAGGACGAGCACGGCACCTACATCATGAACTCCAAGGACCTGCGCGCCGTGCAGCACGTCGAACGCCTGACCCAAATGGGTGTGCATTCATTGAAAATCGAAGGTCGGACCAAGTCCCACTTCTATTGTGCGAGGACCACTCAGGTCTATCGCAAGGCGATCGATGACGCCGTGGCCGGTCGCGAATTCGACCGCAACCTGATGACCGACCTCGAATCCCTGGCCCAGCGCGGTTACACCGAAGGCTTTCTGCGCCGGCATGTGCATGACGAGTATCAGAATTACCGGCAAGGCAGCTCAGTCTCGGAGCGCCAACAATTCGTTGGCGAACTGACCGGCGAACGGCGTGATGGACTGGCCGAAGTCCGGGTGAAGAACCGCTTCCAGCTCGGCGACCATCTGGAGTTGATGACTCCCAAAGGAAATTTCCACTTCGACCTGCATCAACTGCACAACGCCAAAGGTGAAGCCATCGAGGTGGCGCCGGGGGATGGGCATACCGTGTACTTGCCGATACCGGAGCAAGTGGAGTTGCGGTTTGGGTTGTTGATGCGGGATGTGCGGGATCTTGGCCGGGATTGATGTCGACTGTTATGGCCTCATCGCGAGCAGGCTCGCGATAGCGGTTTCTCAGACACCAAATCCCTCGGATCAGATGCGGAACTGCCCCACCAACTTGCCCAACCGCTGACCCAGCTCGGCCAGGCTGCGGGAGGTCTGGGCACCGAGTTGGGTTTCGTCGGCCACGCTGTCCACGGCCACCGCGATCTGATGCACGCTGCGGTTGATCTCTTCAGCCACCGCCGTTTGCTCTTCGGCGGCGCTGGCGATCTGTGCGTTCATCGAGTTGATGGTGCCGATCAACTGGGCCATGGTATCGAGCGAAGCACCGGCCTCGTTGGCCTGGGCCGAGGTACCGTCACCGGCATCGCTGGAACGGCGCATGGCTTCGACCGCCGATTGAGTGCCCTTTTGCAGGCGGTCAATCATCCCCTGGATTTCCTGGGTGCTTTGCTGGGTGCGGCTGGCCAGTGCTCGCACTTCATCGGCCACCACCGCAAAACCGCGACCGGCCTCACCGGCACGGGCCGCTTCGATGGCGGCGTTGAGGGCCAGCAGGTTGGTCTGGTCGGCAATCGAACGAATGACGCTCAGCACACTGACAATCGACAACACATCCTTTTGCAGGCTATCCAGGGACGTACCGCTATTGCGGATATCGCTGACCAGCGCATGGATCTGCTTGATGCTGCCATCCACCACGCGCTTGGCAGCCTGGCCTTCTTCGTCGGTCTGCTGCGCCGCGACTGCCGCACCCTGGGCGCTTCGCGCGACTTCCTGGGCCGCCGAGGACATCTCGTTGATTGCCGTCGCCACCTGATCGGTCTCATGGCGCTGACGCTCCATGGCCTGCTCCGAACGATGAGCCTGATCGGTGACTTGCGTCACCAGCCCGGTCAATTGCGAAGTCATTTCGGTGATTTGCCGTACCAGACCGTGGATCTTGTCGACAAAGCGATTGAACGAGCCGGCCAGTTCACCCAGTTCATCCTCGCTGGTAATTGCCAGACGCCGGGTCAGGTCGCCCTCGCCTGCGGCGATATCGTCGAGGTTGGCTTTCATCAGGTGAAGCGGACGCAGGATGGTGTTCGCCACCAGCATACCGATCAAGGCGATCACCAGCAGCACCACCACGGCGATGCCGACGATACTCAGTACTACCCCTTGCATGCGCTCATGAACCTTGGCCTCGACCAACGCGACCTGGGCTTCGATACCGTCCAGGTTGACCGCCGAGCCGATGACCATGTCCCACTTGGACAGGTATTCGGTATAGCCGAGTTTGGGCACCAGGACTTTGTTGTTACCCGGCAGCGACGAGCTGTATTGCAGATAGTGGCTACCGTCCTTGGCGACTTGCACCAGCTCACGGTTGACGTACACGCCATTCGGATCGCGGTTGTCCTTGAAGCTCTGGCCCACGCCTTCCGGGCTGTTGCCCTTGAACAGCCGTACGGTTTGCGAGTCGTAACCGAAGAAGTAGCCATCCTTGCCATAGCTGATACTCGACAGCAGCTTGACCACCTGCGCCCGCGCCGCGTCATCACCCGGTGCCGCCGCGTCGTACAGCGGCTTGATCGCACTCATCGCCACCGCTACATAACTTTGCAGGGTCGCCTTGGCATCGCTCAGCAGACGTTGACGGGTTTCTTCGACTTCGCTGCGGGCCTGATTCTGCAGAATGAACACCGTGGTCAGACTGATCACCAGCGCAAACAGTAAAACCGGGAGTACCGCGAGGGATAAAACTTTGGCCTTCAGGCTCAGGCGCATGGCGTTCACTCTTGATGGTATTGGCGTGGTTAAAGCTATAACGGCACGCCACCGCAAAACTGTAGGAGCATCGACCGGCTGCTCCTACAGGGAGAATTGCAGGCCCCACGATATTGCAGATGCATGCGGTCGGCGTAGGAGCTGGCGAAGCCTGCGATCTTTGAGGCGGACAATGCGTTGGCCGGACGGGCGCCAGGATCAAAAGATCGCAGCCTGCGGCAGCTCCTACAGGGATTCCGGGATACAGGGTTATGGGGTTACAAAATCATCGCCGCCACCCAGCCAAACACCAGCAGCGGCAGGTTGTAGTGCAGGAAGGTTGGAACCACGGTGTCCCAGATATGGTGATGCTGGCCATCGATATTCAGACCGGAGGTCGGTCCCAGGGTCGAGTCGGAAGCCGGCGAACCCGCATCGCCCAGGGCGCCGGCGGTGCCGACGATGCAGACGACCGCCAACGGGCTGAAACCCAGTTGCACACACAACGGCACGAAGATCGCCGCGAGAATCGGCACGGTGGAGAACGACGAACCGATACCCATGGTCACCAGCAAGCCCACCAGCAACATCAGCAAGGCGCCAATGCCTTTGCTGTGGCCGATCCAGGTCGCCGAGGCCTCGACCAGGGTGCGCACTTCGCCTGTAGCCTTCATCACTTCGGCAAAACCCGAGGCGGCAATCATGATGAAGCCGATCATGGCCATCATCTTCATGCCTTCGGTGAACAAGTCATCCGTCTCGCGCCAGCGCACCACACCCGACACCGAGAAGATCAGGAAACCGGCCAGCGCGCCGATGATCATCGAGTCCAGCAGCAACTGAATGATGAACGCGGCGGCGATGGCCAGACCGGCCACCAACAGGGTCAGCGGGTTGTACTGCACTGCCACCTGCTCGACCTTCTCGATCATCGAAAGATCGTACACGCGCTTCTTGCGATAGCTGACGAACGCCACCAGCAGACCAAAGACCATACCCAGCGCCGGAATGCCCATCGCGTGGGTGACATTGACCTGGCTGACATCCACACCACTGCTACGGACATTGGCCAGCAGGATTTCATTGAGGAATATATTGCCGAAGCCCACGGGCAAGAACATATAAGGCGTGATCAAGCCAAAGGTGATGACGCAGGCAATCAGCCGACGGTCCAGTTGCAACTTGGTCAACACATAGAGCAGTGGCGGTACCAGCAACGGAATGAAGGCAATATGAATCGGCAGGATGTTCTGCGAGGCGATGGCCACCACCCATAGCAAGCCAATCAGTATCCACTTCACCTGCCCGCCACCCGCTGAGTCCTGACGGTCGACCAGCAGCAAGGCTTTATCCGCCAGCGCATGGGCCAGGCCGGACTTGGCAATCGCCACCGCAAAAGCGCCAAGCAAGGCATAAGACAAGGCCACGGTTGCGCCGCCACCGAGGCCGCTGTTGAAGGCTTTCAAGGTGGCTTCCATGCCCAGGCCACCGGTCAAGCCGCCCACCAGCGCGCCCAGGATCAGCGCGATTACCACATGCACGCGGGACAGGCTGAGCACCAGCATGACGCCAACCGCGGCAATTACTGCATTAATCATCGTTACCTCAAAGCACAACCAAGGAAAAAAACACCGCAAACGGCATGAGTCCGGCCAAAGAGCTGTGAATAGCTGCCGGATTGAGTTCAAAGGGGGAGTTTTATTAGAGGGCGCGCACTGTGCCGCAGCAGGCCGCGCTTGTCAAAAGCAGCGCCAGACATTTGATTGATATGGATCAAGAAACAAAAAGCGCGGCCGTTATAGAGCGAAGTCTCTCTCGTTTTATCCGCCCAAGGACATCTCCATGTCGCTCAGACAGCTTTCCATTCAATGGAAAATCACCCTATTGGCCGGGCTCTGCCTGCTCGGCATTGTCACCTTGCTGGTGGGCCTTTCGCTCTATCGCATGGAGCACAACGCCGAACTGGTCAAAACCTCGAGCATGGAGATGCTCAACGAAGCGGCCCAGGCACGGATCGAGGCCCAGGGTGAAGTCCAGGCGCTGGACATTCGCCAGCAATTCATGGACGCCTATCAATACGGTCACGGCTTCTCGCGCCAGGTGCTGTTCCTGCGCGAACAGGCCGAGAAACGCTTCCTCGATGCCTTCGACCTGCGCGAAGACCTGACCCGTCAGGTCAAGTCA
Source organism: Pseudomonas sp. LBUM1658 (assembly GCF_059716055.1). Lineage (NCBI taxonomy): Bacteria > Pseudomonadati > Pseudomonadota > Gammaproteobacteria > Pseudomonadales > Pseudomonadaceae > Pseudomonas > Pseudomonas sp. LBUM1658. The sequence continues at coordinate 1,801,174 of NZ_CP166798.1, read as the reverse complement.
GCCCTGCAAGCCAACCCGGATCTGCTGGGCCTGTCGCTGGTGTTCGAAGCCAATGCGCTGGACGGCAAGGATGAGTTGTTTGTCGAGCAGAAAGAAATTGGCAGCAATGACAAGGGCCGTTTTGCCCTGTACTGGTCACAACCGACGCCGGGCAAACTGACCTCGATGGCCTTGCCGGAAAGCGACATGGCCGACACCAGCAGCGGTCCCAGCGGCGAACCGGCCAATGCCTGGTTCACCTGCCCGCGCGCCACGCTCAAACCTTGCGTGATCGAACCGTACTTCTATGTGATCGACGGCCAGAACGTGCTGATGACCAGCATTGTCTTCCCGCTGGTGGTCGATGGCAAAGTCATCGCTTCGCTGTCGGTCGACATCAATCTCAACAGCCTGCAAGCGGTCAGCCACCAAGCGAGCAAGAAGCTCTATGATGGCCAGACCAATGTCAGCATCATCAGCCCGGTGGGTCTGCTGGCCGGCTACAGCCCGGACGCCAGCAAATTGAGCCAGCGCCTGGACATGGTCGACAAGGCCAACGGTGCCGAGCTGATCCGCATGTTGTCCGGCAACAGCCAGACCCAGAGCCTGCACAGCAATCAACAACTCAAAGTGCTTGCGCCCTTCACGCCAATTCCCGGCGGCAAGCCGTGGGGGGTGTTGCTGGAGGTGCCGGAAAAAGTCCTGGTCGGACCGGCTGAAACACTGAAGAAAGAACTCGACGAACGCAGCACCACCGGCACCCTGATCGAGCTGAGTCTCGGTTTGTTGGCGGCGGTCATCGGCCTGCTGTTGGTCTGGCTGATGGCCCGCAGCGTGACCCGGCCGATCCTCGGCGTTGCGCGCATGCTCGAGGACATTGCCAGCGGTGAAGGCGATCTGACTCGGCGCCTGGCTTACGACAAGCAAGACGAACTCGGGCAACTGGCCGGCTGGTTCAACCGCTTCCTCGACAAGCTGCAACCGATCATCGCCGAGGTGAAACGCTCGGTGCAGGACGCCCGCAGAACCGCCGACCAATCGGCCGCCATCGCCACCCAGACCAGCGCCGGCATGGAGCAGCAGTACCGCCAGGTCGACCAGGTGGCTACCGCGTCCCATGAAATGAGCGCCACCGCCCAGGACGTCGCCCGCAGCGCAGCACAAGCGGCGCAGGCTGCTCGCGACGCCGATCAGGCGACCCGTCAGGGCTTGACCGTGATCGACCGCACCACCACCAGCATCGACAATCTTGCGGCGGACATGAGCACGGCGATGACCCAGGTCGAGGGCCTGGCCGCCAACAGCGAGAAAATCGGTTCGGTGCTGGAAGTGATTCGCGCCATTGCCGAACAAACCAACCTGCTGGCTCTCAACGCGGCCATCGAAGCGGCTCGCGCCGGAGAAGCCGGACGCGGTTTCGCGGTGGTCGCCGATGAAGTGCGCAACCTGGCGCGACGCACCCAGGAGTCGGTGGAGGAAACCCGTCAGGTGATCGAACAGCTGCAAAGCGGTACTCAGGACGTTGTCGGTTCCATGAGCAACAGCCATCGCCAGGCTCAAGGCAGTGTCGAGCAAGTCAGCCAGGCCGTGACCGCCCTGCGCCAGATCGGTGAGGCGGTGACCGTGATCACCGACATGAACCTGCAGATCGCCAGCGCCGCGGAAGAGCAAAGCGCCGTCGCCGAGGAGATCAACAGCAACGTGGCGACCATTCGTGACGTGACTGAATCACTGTCCGGGCAAGCCAACGAATCGGCGCGGGTCAGCCAGGCGCTGAACAGCCTGGCCAACCAGCAGCAGAGTTTGATGGATCAGTTCAGGGTTTGATCGGGATTGGCGGTGTGCCAGGCACACCGCCTTCGCGGGCAAGCCACGCTCCCACAAGGTGTGCGCAAACCTGTGGCGAGGGAGCTTGCTCCCGCTCGGCCGGTCCGCGCTCGGGCGCAGCAGTCGCAATTTGACAGACGCGTTTTATCTGACAAAACGCGATCGCAGGTTTTGGGACCGCTACGCGGTCCAGCGGGAGCAAGCTCCCTCGCCACAGTGTTCTGCTTTCGGGCTCAGTTTCCGGGCAACTCAATCACCACCTTCAGCCCGCCCAGCTCACTGCCTTCGAGGCGCAACACCCCACCCCACACCTCGACGATGTCGCGCACGATGCCCAGTCCCAGGCCATGGCCGTCGGTCTGTTCATCCAGCCGCGTGCCGCGGCTGAACACCCGGTCGCGGTTCTCCTCGGGAATCCCCGGCCCGTCGTCCTCCACCACCAGACGAAAACCCTCGGCCGTCTCGGCAATGCTCAGCTTCACTTCGGCATCCGCCCATTTGCAGGCGTTGTCCAGCAGGTTGCCGAGCAATTCGAGCAAGTCTTCCCGGTCCCACGGCAGCTGCAGGCCAGGGGGGACGGCGTGGCTGAGCTCAAGGTGTTCGCCGTGGATCATGTTCAGGGTAGAGAGCAAGCCGGGCAGCTCTGCATCGCAATCGAACTGCGCACCCGGCAAGGCGTCGCCGGCCAGACGGGCGCGGTTCAGCTCGCGATTAAGGCGTTGCTGCACCTGTTCGAGTTGCGCCTGCATGATCTTGCGCAGCTCAGGATGCGCATCCAGTTTCTCGCTCGAGGTCAGGCTCAGCAACACCGCCAGCGGGGTTTTCAGCGCATGCCCCAGATTGCCCAAGGCATTGCGTGAACGCTTGAGACTGTCTTCGGTATGGGCGAGTAAATGATTGATCTGCGCCACCAGCGGCTCCAGTTCGACCGGCACCTGGGCGTCCAGTTGTGATCGCTGGCCCTGCTGCAGCTGAGCGATCTGTTCCCGGGCCTTTTCCAGCGGCCGCAAGGCCCGGCGCACGGTGATTCGCTGCAACAGCAGAATCAGCAGCAAGCCTGCCAGACCAAGGCCCAGGCCGATCTGCTGCATGCGCCGAAAGCTTTCCCGGACTGGCGTGTAGTCCTGCGCCACGCTGATGGAAATCGATTGCCCCAGCCGCCGATAGTCGGAACGCAGGATCAGCAACTGCTGTCCTTCCGGCCCCAATTGCAGATGACTGTGCAAGCCGGCGTGCGCAAGCTTTGGCAGTTCCTGGTCCCACAAGGACCGCGAGCGCCAATGCGCGTCAGCAAAGTCGATGCGAAAGTAATGCCCGGAAAACGGCCGCTGATAGGCGGGCGACAAACGTCGCTCATCCAGTTGCACACCCTGCGGGCCCCGCACCAGGGCCACCAGCAGGTTTTCACTGTCGTTGCGCAGCCCGTCTTCCAGATAGCTTTGCATACCTCTTTCGAACAGCCAGAGGCTGGTCTGCGCCAACACCAGGCCGACGATGACCATCACACTGATCAGACCCAGGCTCAGCCGCCGCTGAATCGATCTCACTGGGCAGTCCCGCCGAACAGGTAACCTTGGCCGCGACGGGTTTCAATCACACTGCGACCGAGCTTGCGCCGCAGATGGTTGACGTGGACTTCCAGCACATTGGAATCGCGTTCGGTTTCACCGTCGTAGAGATGTTCCGCGAGATGGCTTTTGGAAAGGATTTGTTCGGGGTGCAGCATGAAGTAGCGCAACAGCCGAAACTCGGCCGCCGTCAGCTGGATATCGGCACCGTCGCGGGTCACGCACTGGCGGCCTTCATCCAGGTGCAGACCGGCGGCCTGGAGGGTTGGCTGATTAGCCTTGCCATGGGAACGCCGCAACAGCGCCTGGACCCGCAGGTGCAACTCCTCGGGATGGAACGGCTTGGTCAGGTAGTCGTCGGCGCCGGCCTTCAGCCCTTCGATACGCTCGGCCCAGGATCCACGGGCGGTGAGGATCAATACCGGTATGGCCAGCCCTGCGGCGCGCCATTGGCTCAATACCTCAAGCCCCGGCAAACCCGGCAAGCCAAGGTCGAGAATGATCAGGTCATAGGGTTCGCTGCTGCCCTGGTACACCGCATCGCGGCCGTCGGCCAGCCAGTCGACGGCATAACCCTGGCGATTAAGCCCGGCCAGCAACTCGTCGGCCAGCGGGACATGGTCTTCCACCAGAAGCAGACGCATCAATCATCTTCCTTGTCTGTGAGTAGCTCACCGGTTTTGGCGTTGAGCTCGATTTCACGCACCACGCCGTCGGCGGTCAACAGTTCTATTTCATAGAGATAGCGCACCGGCCGGTCCATATGTTCCTCGAGCTCGGCCTCCAGCAATTTGCCTCCAGGGTAGCGTTGCAAGGCCGCTCCCAACAGCTGCTCGAGCGGTGCAATCACCCCTTGCTGACGCAGCTGCAGGGCTTCGTCCTGATCCAGGTCACGGGCCACTACTACCGAGCAAAACGCCAGAAGCGCCAGAGCCGTTCGACTGCAGGTACACAGATTTACCTTCATTACGTGTCCTGATAATCCTTGAGAACCTGTCCGCTGACAGCGTCCAGTTCGATGTCCCACTCAACACCCTGGGCATCACGCAGTTCCACCTGGTAGATATACTTGCCGTACTCTTCTTCCAGATCGGTTTCCTGCACGGTGGCGCCCGGGTGTTTGGCCAATGCCGTGGCATTGAGCTTCTCGAAAGATTGAATGGTACCAGCGTCGCGCAGTCTCAGGGCTTCGTCCGGCCCCAGGTCGCGGGCGTAAGCCAGGCTGGCGGTCATGCTGATAACGGTCGTGGTGAACAGGGCAGTCAAGAGTTTCATCATGAGTCTCCGTTTTTTTTGTGTTGCTTACGGGGACCAAGATAACCCCATCAACTTAACTGAAACTGAATTGCCATCATGTCATTCCTACAAACCCCGCCCACACAATTGAGGACGGTATGACCGCCATCCACATCAAGTTCCCCGCCCTGATCCTCAAGGCCGGCAAACGCGCCTTCGTCCGGATCCGTGAAAACGGTCTGAACGCGGCCGATGTCGGTACGCTGCCGGGCGCGGCCGGCGGGCCGAAAGCCCTGGGTATTCAGGGGCTGGATCTGGCGTTGTTTGGCGAGTGGCTGCCGGCGGTGCCACGGGAGCGCTCGTTGATCGGCGCGTCGGTGGGCTCCTGGCGTTTCGCCAGTGCCTGCCTGCCGGATGCCGCCGAAGGGATCAGGCGGCTGGGTCAGCTCTATAACGAGCAAAGCTTTGCCAAGGGCGTGACCATGGCGCAGATCAGCCAGAGTTCACAACGCATGCTCCATGATCTGCTTGAAGGTCGCGACGCATCGATCCTCAATAATCCTGGCTACCGCCTGAACATTATGGTGGTGAAAAGTCATGGCCTGCTGGCCGACGACCATCGTGGCTGGCTGGGGTTGGGGTTGTCCTCGGTGATCGCCAATAACCTGCGCGGACGTTCCCGGCTGTCCCGGCATTTCGAACGGGTGATCCTGCATGACCCGCGCCTGGCACCGCCGCTCGACGCCCTCGTCGACTTTCCTTCGCGTTTTGTACCGCTGGACGCCGCCAACCTGCGCCAGGCCTTGCTCGCTTCCGGCTCGATCCCGATGATCATGCAAGGGGTGCGCGACCTGCCCGGCGCGGGCGCCGGCACTTATCGCGACGGCGGCCTGCTGGATTACCACCTCGACCTGCCTTACAGCGGCGAGGACATCGTGCTCTACCCGCACTTCACCGACCGGGTGATTCCCGGCTGGTTCGACAAGGGCCTGCCCTGGCGCCGCGCCAACCCGCAGGGGTTACAGGACGTCCTGCTGCTGTCACCTTCCAGGGATTACCTGGCCCGCCTGCCCTATGGCAAATTGCCGGACCGCAACGACTTCAAGCGCTTCATGGGCGATGACCAGAGCCGGCAAAAATACTGGCGCACAGCCATGGAGGAAAGCCGGCGGCTGGGTGATGAGTTCCTTGAGCTGGCAGCAAACGGTCGCCTGGGGGAGAACCTGCTGCCCCTTTAGTCAGTGTTTTCCCGCAGCGGTAAAGCCAAGCTGTTAAACTCGCTACCTGCCTTCATCGCCGCGGGCGATAGCCACCTGACAGAGCTCAAACCACTGTGGAAATCTTCAAAGAATTTACCTTCGAGTCCGCCCACCGCCTGCCCTATGTTCCAGAAGGCCACAAGTGCGGACGCCTGCATGGCCATTCGTTCAAAGTGGCGATTCACCTGAGCGGCGACCTCGACCCGCGCACCGGGTGGATTCGCGACTTCTCGGAAATCAAGGCGATCTTCAAGCCGCTCTACGAGCGTCTCGATCACAATTACTTGAACGACATCCCTGGCCTGGAAAATCCGACCAGCGAAGTCCTGGCCAAATGGATCTGGAACGAGCTCAAGCCCCTGCTGCCGGAGCTCAGCGCAATCCGCATCCATGAAACCTGCACCAGTGGCTGCATCTATCACGGCGAATAAGCCGGCGATTGAAGAAAACCACCGAACCCGGTGGTTTTTTTATGCCTGTCCCTTCGGCTTTCAGGTCGTTACAGTCGAGTCTCGTCCATCGGACCAAAGGTTTTTACCCCATGCAGTCCATCATTCGCCCGGCCACCCTCGCAGACATCGCGCTGATCGAGGCGATCGTCGAGGCCGCCTATTCCCCCTACATCGAGCGGATCGGCCGCAAACCCGGGCCGATGCTCGATGACTACGCCAGCCAGGTGCTGGCCCGCCGCGTTCATGTCATCGAGAGCGACGTGGGGATGGTCGGCTTCGTGGTGTTGATCAACACCGAGGAATACCTGCTACTGGACAACCTGGCCATCAGCCCTGAGGCACAGGGCAAGGGTTATGGCCGGCAACTGCTGGAATTTGCCGAGTTCCACGCGGTGGAAGCGGACTATGCCTCGATTCACCTGTACACCCATGAGGCGATGAGTGAAAACATTGCGATGTACGCCCGCAGAGGTTTTTTCGAAACCCACCGGGTTGAAGAGAATGGCTTGCGACGGGTGTATATGAGTAAGTCGTTGAGGTGAATGGATGCCGGTATCGCCGCCGCTATGCTGACCTATAGTGTGCTGACGGTCCTGGCACCCGCAAGCCGATGGTGGCCGACGCCCGAACCCAAGATCGAATAGAAGGATGGTCCCCATGCATATCATCAACGCCCGTCTGCGCAACCGTGAAGGTCTGCATGAGCTGCACCTGGAAAATGGTTTGATCGGCAGTATTGCCCGGCAAACCGAAGCCCCGACCCTCGGTCCCGAAGACCTGGATGCCGGTGGCAATCTGGTGGTGCCACCGTTCGTCGAACCGCACATCCACCTCGACGCCACTCTCACCGCCGGCGAGCCGCGCTGGAACATGAGCGGGACGCTCTTCGAAGGCATCGAATGCTGGGGTGAACGCAAGGCGACCATTACCCAGGAAGACACCAAGACCCGCGCCAGGAAGACCATCCGCGCCCTCGCCGCCCACGGCATCCAGCATGTGCGCACCCATGTCGACGTCACCGACCCGACCCTGACCGCGCTCAAGGCGATACTCGAAGTGCGCGAGGAAAGTCGCCATCTGATCGACCTGCAGATCGTCGCGTTCCCCCAGGAAGGCATCGAGTCCTACCGCAATGGCCGGGAGCTGATGGAGGAAGCGATTCTCATGGGCGCCGATGTGATTGGCGGCATCCCGCATTTTGAGTACACCCGCGACCAAGGCGTCAGTTCAGTCAAATTCCTGATGGACCTGGCCGAGCGCACCGGCTGCCTGGTGGATGTGCATTGCGACGAAACCGACGACCCGCATTCGCGCTTCCTCGAAGTGCTCGCCGAAGAAGCCCGCAGCCGCGACATGGGCGCCCGGGTCACGGCCAGCCACACCACCGCCATGGGCTCCTACGACAACGCCTACTGCGCCAAGCTGTTCCGCCTGCTCGGGCACTCGGGGATCAGCTTCGTCTCCTGCCCGACCGCAAACATTCACCTGCAGGGGCGCTTTGACAACTTCCCGAAACGTCGTGGCGTGACCCGGGTCAACGAGTTGCTTGAAGCCGGAATGAACGTCTGTTTCGGCCAGGACTCGATCGTCGACCCTTGGTATCCGCTGGGTAACGGCAACATTTTGCGGGTGCTGGAAGCCGGGCTGCACATCTGCCACATGCTCGGTTATCGCAATCTGCAAAGCGCCCTCGACCTGGTCACCGACAACAGTGCCAAGGCCCTGGCGTTGGGCGAGCGTTACGGCCTGGAACCCGGTCGCCCGGCCAATTTGCTGATTCTGTCGGCCGACAGCGACTACGAAATGATCCGCAGCCAGGGATTACCGCTGTATTCGATTCGTGGCGGGGAAGTATTGATGAAACGGCAGATGCCGCAGGTGGAGTTGATCGGGGATTCAGGCTTTAACTGATTGGCTTTAGAGACTCGCTGGCCGGGCGGGCGCTATCGCGAGCAAGCCCGCTCCCACATTTGATACGCGTCGGGCCACAATTGTGTGACCAACACAGAACCAATGTGGGAGCGGGCTTGCTCGCGAAAGCAATCTCGCAGCCGCCACAGAACCTAAGGCATCAACCGAGCAGTCCCAAACAACCTGACCCTGCTCAACTTGCCATCCTGTTCTTCCAGAAGGATCGGTGCCGTCCCCCCCGGCATATTCACCGCAACCTCCCCCGCCGCCACCCAGCCCACACTCCACGCAGCACAGGCCACCGCACTGGCGCTGGTGCCGGAGGACGCGGTCGGACCTTCGCCGCGCTCGAACACCCGGGCGACTATCCGCCCCTCGGACTCCAGCATCGCCCATTGCAGATTGACTCCGGCAGGACAAGGCTCGCCCGCGCCGTTCGGCATAGCGAAAGCGATGCGAGTCAGGCCCGAGGACAAATCGGGCTCGCGCATCTGTGCATTGCTCGGCAACGCTGCGGCGTTGGTCACCAGGGTCACGCAATGAGGATTGCCAATACGCACGAACTGGCTGCGATTCCATGCCGGGTTGAGCCTGGAAAGCTGCGTCAGCTGATTCAGCGAGTGGCCATTCAATTCAGCGGCCTCGACCCCCTGGGCAGCCACGGCCTGCGGGCCGAATGCCGGTTTGCCCAAGTCCAGCCAGAACCCGCGAACGCCTGCCACCTCAGCAGGCTCTACCGCGGTTTGCACTGGTGAAACAGCATCGCGCTTGTCGTGATAAACCCTGAGTACACAAGGCCCCTGCGCCGGCATCAACCCCTGATCAGTCAACGCCTGAGCAAAAATGCTCAAACCGTTACCACTGCGTTCGGCCAGGCTGCCGTCAGTGTTGACGATCAGCAGATCATAGGGCGGCGCGGACTGAAACGGACCGATGAGCAGGCCATCCGAGCGATGGGCCTTGGCGCCTGCCGGTCTGGTGTCGGGGGCCCAGCCACAAAAAGCTTCCACCGCCTGCAACGCCCAGTCATCAAGCGTTTGTGCGGCTTGAGCTGCCTGCTCTGAAAGCTCGATACCGCGTTGACGCAACCCATCGGGTGAGACAACGGCGTAGATATTGCCGCGGGCATCGTAGAACTGCGTCATACCGCGACAGCCGCCGTCGCCTCAATCTCGAACAGCATGCCGTCCAGCGCCAGCCTCGGTACCGGGATCAGCGTGCAGGCCGGCTTGGGGGCTGAACCCCAGGTCCGATGCAGCTCTTCGCCGAAAATTTCCAGACGTTCCAGGCTGTGGTCGACGATCAATACCGTCAGCTTGGCAACATCGCTCACCTCGGCACCGGCCGCTGACAGAGCGATCTGCAGATTATCCAGCGCCTGCCGGACCTGTTCAGTGAAATCAGTCGATAACTGACTGTCCGCGTCCTCGCCGCCCTGCCCGGCGATAAATACCAACCGCGCGCCAGCCGCCACCTGGGCCACATGGGAATAGCCATTGGCAGTCGGGTCGTAAAGGCCTGGCGGGTTCGACAGCTGTAGTGTTGGCGAGCGTTTTTTATCGGTTTGCATCGAAATCTCCTTATTAATGAGTGGAGCGGATCGGTTTTACATTTTTTACAGTCGGCAAATCCACATGCAACGCTTCAGTAAAGCACTGCATTGCGTCAGCGGGGGGAACCCTGGCCTCGCCCGACGCAGTCTGATGTGCAAGGATGTTGCGCTGCACATCGTTATAGACCGGATTGCCAAGGATTTTTCATGACCGCCATCAGTACCCCAGCGTCCGTAGTCCCCGGACGGCTGGAGCAAATGTCCACGCGCATCGCCTTCTTCATCGCCGGTTTCGGCATCGCCGCCTGGGCGCCACTGGTGCCTTACGCCAAGGCCCGGGCTGGGCTCGATGAAGGTACCCTCGGTTTATTGCTGTTGTGCCTGGGTGTCGGCTCGATCATTGCCATGCCGTTGGCCGGGATCCTTGCCTCGCGCTTCGGTTGCCGTCGAGTGATGGCCGCCGGGACTCTCCTGATCTGCCTGGCGCTGCCGCTGTTGGCGACAGTTTCTTCGATACCGTTGTTGATTGCCGCGCTGTTCATGTTCGGTGCCGGGCTCGGCTCGGTGGACTCGACGGTGAACCTGCAAGCGGTGATCGTCGAGCGAGCCAGCGGCAAGACCATGATGTCGGGCTTCCACGGGTTGTTCAGCCTCGGCGGGATCGTCGGCGCGGCCGGGGTCAGTGCCTTGCTCGGGCTGGGGATGTCACCGTTGGGCGCGATGCTGGTGGTGATGGTGTTGCTACTGCTCGCTTTGCTCAAGGCCGCGCCGCATATGTTGCCCTACGGCAGCGAAAGCACGGGGCCGGCCTTCGCCGTGCCCCATGGCGTGGTGCTGTTTATCGGCATCCTGTGTTTTATCGTATTTCTCGCCGAGGGCGCGGTGCTCGATTGGAGCGCGGTGTTTCTGACCTCCGAGCGCAATCTCGACGCCGCCTACGCAGGCCTGGGTTATGCCGCATTCGCCCTGACCATGACCGCCGGCCGCCTGACTGGAGACGCCATCGTGCAGCGGCTCGGTGCCAAGCGGGTGATCATTGTTGGCGGGCTCACCGCTGCCGCCGGCCTGCTGCTCGCGACCCTGGCCCCGGCCTGGGAAGCGGCGTTGGTGGGTTATGCGTTGGTCGGTGCCGGCTGCTCGAACATTGTCCCGGTGCTGTACACCGCCGTCGGCAAACAGAAAGTCATGCCCGAAAGCATCGCCGTGCCGGCCATTACCACACTGGGCTATGCCGGCATCCTCGCCGGGCCCGCGGTGATCGGTTTTATCGCCCATGGCAGCAGCCTGAGCATTGCCTTTGGCTTGATTGCGCTGCTGTTGCTGGCCGTTGCGGCCAGCGGGAAAGTGTTGAAGGTCTGATAGTGAGGGTGTGCCCCAAAAGATCCTGACAACCACCCTATATCAGAACCCGACGCTGGCCTGCACAAAGAACGTGCGCGGCTGCCCGACGTAGATCCCCGAGTTGTTGTCGCTCGAGCGGGTGTAGTACTGGTGATCGAAGAGGTTTTTCACCCCGGCGCCGAGTTTCAGGTTCGACAGCTGCGAGCCGAAATCGTAACCACCGCGAACGTTCCAGGTCACGTAACCCGGCATGTCACCGAACTGACCATCGGCAGTACCTTCGGTGATGTAGTCGCCGCTGAAGCTGCCGTCGGCGTTGATCCCGGTGCCCGGTGCATGCTGTTTGGACTGGGCGAACGCATCGAGGTTCCAGGTCCAGCGATTGATGTCGTAACGCAGCCCCAGGGTCGCCACTTGCCGGGAATAGAACGGCAGATCACGGCCCTTGAAGCCGGGGATGTCACCTTCGTTGGTGGCGCGGGTGTAGGTGAAACCGGCGTTGGCGGTCAGGCCAGACAACCGTGGGTCCAGTGCTGCCAGATCATAGTGCACCGACGCTTCCAGGCCCTGGTGCTTGGTGGCGCCGAGGTTGGTCCAGCCGACATCGTTGCTGACGTATTGCAGCTCTTCGTCGAAGTCGATGTAGAACAGTGTGACCTCACCACCCCACACCTCATCGTTGTAGCGGGTGCCGATCTCGTAGGTCTTGGCTTTTTCCGGGTTCAGGCCGTTGGCGGGCTGATCGCCCACCCCACCTTGACCCAGCTGGAAGTACTGCAGGCTGCCGAACGAGGTCTCGTAGTTGGCGAACAGCTTCCAGGCATCGGACAGGTGATACATCACGCTAAGGGCCGGCAGCGGTTCGTTGCTTTCGATCTCGCGGCGTTTCTCCTGCACCGGCCGGCCATTGAGGCCCAGCACCGGTCGATCATGCCATTCGGTTTTAATGTTTTCGAAACGGATGCCCGGGGTAATGGTCCAGTTGCCGACATCGATCTTGTCGTCAATGTAAAACGCATTGGCTTCAGTGCCGCCGGTTCGGTCCTGATAGACATGCCCGTCCGAAGTCGGGGTGGCTACCGGCTGATTATTCACCAATGCCAGGCGGCTGGCCTCTTCGTGCATGCCTTCTTTCAAGTAGCGATAACCGACGCTGGCTTCCTGAGTGGTCGGCCCGAGGTCGAACACATGGGACACCCGCGGCTCGATGCCATAGGTGTAATAGGTGCGCGGAAAGGAACCGAGGGTTTTCTGATCGCGGGCGGCGATGTTGCTGCCACGGAAGCTGTCGGAGTAATAAGTCAGCACTTCGAACTGGGTGCGGTCGTCGATCTGGCGCAGGTACTTGAAGGACACGTCCTTGCGTCGGCCGCTGAAGTTGTCCCAGTCGCGGTCGGACTGGAACGGGTCGGCATCGAATTGCTGTTGGGTCAGGCCGCCGGGCATGTCGGCGCTGGCGTCGTAGTAATGGAAATTCAGCGAGAAATCGTCCTGATCGGTCGGCGCCCAGTGGGTCTTGAGGATCACGTCGTCGATGTCGTTGTCGTTATTGCTTTTACGGTAGCCGTCGCCATTCACTCCGGAGTAGAGCAAAGCCACGCCCATGCCGTTATCCGCGGTGCCGCCGAGGAACGCCGTGTCAATGTGCTTCCAGCCGCCGCGCTGAGAGGTTTCCAGGGTGCTGCCAACTTCACCGGATAACTTCTCGGGGATCGCCCGGGTCACGAAGTTGATCACCCCACCGACGTTTTGCGGTCCGTAACGCACGGAACCGGCACCCCGAACCACATCGATGCTGTCGAGGTTGCCGGAAGAAATCGGCGCCATGGACAGCTGCGGTTGGCCGTAAGGAGCAAAGGCCGCCGGCACGCCGTCGATCAACACAGTCGAGCGCGGCGACAGGCGCGAAGTCAGCCCGCGCACGCCGACATTCAGCGAAATATCACTGCCGCCGGTGCCGTTGGCTTCCTGCACTTGCACCCCGGGAACCCGGCGTAGTACATCGCCGACGTTCATCGCGCCCTGCTCGACCATCGCTTCGCGGCGGATCACCGTCCGCGCGCCCGGATGGTTTTGCACCACGGCGGCATCAGCGTCGCCAAGCCAGTCACCGACCACTTTGATATCGGTGACGCCCAATTCCAGAGGGCCGTTTGGCGCCGTGGAAGCGGATGAGGGAGACGGACTCAGGGTCACCGAGCCGGCATCGATCTGATAGTCCAGGCCACTGCCCTCAAGCAATTGACGCAGCGCCTGTTCCGGCGACAGGTTGCCATCCACGGCCGGCGCCTGCTTGCCGGCCACCAGTTCCGGGTTGAAGAACACTTGCAGCGACGTTTGCTGACCCAGCTGGCTCAGGGCTTCACCCAGGGGCTGAGCCTGGATATGAATATTGCCGGGCGCCTGCTCGGCATAAGCCGATGGCATGCCGGCGCTGACCGCCAGGGCCAGCGCCAGTGGCAGCCAACGAAAAGAGCGCGTGGCGGTATTGTTGTTTTTAACGTCGAGGTTCTTCACGTCGAGCTTTGTCCTGTTGATCACAAATGTGTGCGCCTGTTAATGCAAACCAGTTGCAGTTGGACAAGAAGACGAAGAACTCGAAAAAAACCTGAATCTATCGCGCAATTATTTCCTGACTGCCATCGTCAAGGGTTCGCACCGCCACCGGCAGGATGCTCGGCAAGGCTTTAAGCAGCGCGTCGGTGTCGGCGGATTTGAACACGCTGGTCAGGCGTAAATGGCCCACCGCAGGACTGCTCACACGCAGGGGTTTATCCCGATAACGCGACACTTCATGGGCTACTTCAGTCAGGCTGGCGTTGTTGAATACCAGCTTGCCGCTGCGCCAGGCCGTGAGTTCCTGAGGGTTGACCGCATAAGCCGCGGCCACCTGGCCCTGTGCATCGACACGGGTGCCGAGGCCGGCGGTCAGGCTGACGAACTTTCCATCGTCGGCCTCGCTGCCTTGCACCTTGACCGTCCCCGACTCGACCACCACCCGGGTTTCAGCCTCATCGCGGCGCACGTCAAAGCGCGTCCCGGTCACCGTGACCTTGCCGGACCCGGCAGCGACGATAAAGGGCCGATGACTGTCGTGCTCGACGCTGAACATCGCTTCGCCCTGAGTGAGCTCGATGCTGCGTCGGTCCTTTGCATAACGCACTTGAATTCGGCTGCGGCTGTTCAAATCGATCACCGAACCGTCCGGCAACGCCACCTGGCGACGCTCGCCGAGGGCCGTGGAGAACTCGGCGGTGTAGGCCGCCGGCTGGTTCAAGACGTCGAACAAGCCCAGACCGAGGGCCACCGCGAGCACACTGGCCGCCACCGCATAACGTAGCAGTGGGCGGCGTTTGGCTCGAGTCGGTGGGGTCTCGCACAATGCCTGCAAACGCGCCCTGGGCAGCAGATCGGTAGCCGTCCAGAGCTTTTTCAGCAACAGAAATTCATCCCGATGCTGAGGGTGCTCCTCCAGCCAGGCCCCGAAGCGCAGATGATCTTCGGCGCTCACCGGCTGATCCTGTAGACGCACGAACCACAGCGCCGCTTCATCGCGAACTGTCATCGAACCGCACGCACAATCACCCGTCTCCATCATGGAATGTCCTGCTTGGCGGTGGGAGAAAAGTCACGGCAGATCATTGGCTCAGTCCATCGAGGCGGTCGCGTAGATGCCGCAGGGTGCGGATCATATACTTTTCCACCATGTTTTTAGACAGCCCCAGGCGTTCGGCGATTTCCGCCTGGGTCAGGCCTTCGATTTTCTGCCAGACAAACACCTTGCGGCAGTTGACCGGGAGCTCGGTGAGCGCCCGCTCGATGGAGTCAGCAAGCTGGATCGCGTGCATGAAATGCTCCGGATCGCCGCTGGGCGGCGAACTCTGATGAATCGCTTCCAGTTCCATGGCACTGCGGCGATCTTCACGCCGATAAGCGTCCACCGCGATATTGCGCGCGGTTTGATGCAAATACGCCCGTGGCTGCTCGACTGTCGCCGAATCGGACTCGAGCACCCGCACGAAAGTGTCATGGGCCAGATCCTCGGCCTGCTGACGATTTCTCAGCCGACGCGTCCAGGTGCCGATCAACTCTTCGTAGTGCTCGAAAAAGCCTGGTCTGCGGGGCGGCTTGGGGGTCATCGCGGTGCGCTATGGAGGCGGGGCGTGAATAGTAATGCTTCCTATTAAGCCCGGCAATTCATTCGCGCTGCAAGTCGCTCCGCTCGTCGCGTTTTCTTCTCCCACCCCCGCTCTGGAAGGATCCAGACCTCAAGCGCGCCTATGCTTAATGAGTACCAAAGACGTTCACAGGCCAGTCCCGCCTGTGGCGGGAAGACCGCTCAGAGCGTGGTTATCCCGGATTATCCCCTCTCGATGTGGACAGGCAACCCGGACATTTGCAGTCCACCTCGAAGTCACCCAAGAGGAGAAATGAAATGTCCAACTCAGTGAAAAAAATGCCAATCAGCTCCGAAGAAAAAAGCAGTCGGCAGCCAGGCACACTGGACCCAAGGCGAACCTTTGAGAAACTGCGGCAGCAAGTCGACCATCTGTTCGAAGATTTCGGTCGAGGCTCGGCGCTTTCTCCTTTCAGCCGCAGCGCTTTCGATCTCGAGCCATTCTGGCGCAGGGAATTGATCGGTCACGGCATACCCGCGGTGGATATCACCGAGAAAGAGAAAAGCTATGAAATCAGCGCCGAACTTCCCGGCATGGATGAAAGCAACATCGAAATCAAGCTAACTGATAGCTCTTTGATTATCAGAGGCGAAAAGAAAGACGACCGGGAAGAGAACCGCAAAGGCTATCACCTCTCCGAACGCCGTTATGGCTCATTCGAACGGGTCTTCAACTTGCCTAAGGGAGTCGATGCCGACAGGATCGAAGCTCATTTCAGCAAAGGCGTGCTGACGGTGTCGCTGCCGAAAAAAGCCGAGGCCATGAAGGCGGAAAAAATCGTGCAGATCAAGGCCGACTGAAACCATGAACGGCCGTGCCCCTTGTCGGGAGACCGGCAAGGGGCTTTTGCTTGACCGCAACAACCTCCTCATTTCGCCGCTGATCTACAGTGAATCTTGTAACCTTCTCTGGAGAAGACCCATGCGTGCCATGGTGTTACAGGCCCCTGGCGAGCTTCTGCAATTGCAGGATCGTCCGGTGCCGGTCCCCGCCGCTCACCAACTGCTGATCAAGGTGCTGGCCTGTGGGGTCTGCCGTACCGATCTGCACCTGGTCGATGGCGAACTGCCGCAAGCTATATTGCCGAGAGTTCCCGGCCATGAAATTGTCGGTCAGGTGATGGCCGTCGGCTCGCAGGTGGCGCCTTACTGGATCGGCAGGCGAGTCGGTGTTCCCTGGCTGGGCTGGGCCTGCGGGCACTGCGCTTTCTGCCTCGCAGGACGGGAGAACCTGTGTAATCAGGCACTATTCACCGGGTGCCAGCTTGATGGCGGTTATGCTGACTACGCCCTGGCCGATGCGCGTTTTTGCCTGTCGATTCCAGCCGCGCTGGCGCCCGTCGAGGCTGCCCCGCTACTCTGTGCCGGGCTGATCGGTTATCGCGCCTTGCGGCTGGCGGGAGCAGCGCAACGACTGGGCCTCTATGGTTTTGGCGCCGCCGCCCATTTGCTCATACAACTCGCGCTGGCGCGTGGCCAGCAGGTCTATGCCTTTACCCGTCCTGGCGACACAAAAGGCCAGGATTACGCGAGAAAACTCGGTGCGGTCTGGGCCGGGTCTTCCGAAGAGCTGCCCCCGCAACCGCTGGACGCCGCACTGATATTCGCCCCGGTCGGGGCCTTGATCCCCCTGGCGCTGGCAGCCACGATCAAGGGCGGCTGTGTGATTTGCGCCGGCATTCATATGAGTGAGATTCCAGCCTTCCCCTATCAACTGCTATGGGGCGAACGGATACTGCGTTCGGTGGCCAATCTGACCCGTGAGGATGGCAAGGCGTTCTTCGCCGAAATCAGTCATACCCCCGTTCGTTCCCACGTCACCCGCTTTGCCCTGATAGACGCCAACTCTGCCCTGGCCTGCCTGCGCCAAGGACAGGTCAAAGGGGCGATCGTACTGACGCCATGATCGCTCGGCGGCTCCTGCCGAAAAATGCCAGCACCAGCGCCAGGACTCCACAGGCCACCAAGGTCCAGCCCAGCGCCTGGCTCCAGCCGGCCAGCATCAGGCCGGCGCCGATCATCAAGTAGTACATCAAACCCAGCAATGCCCCGGCGGTGCCCAGCCGATCGCTGTAGTTCGCCAGCGCCGAGCCGAGGATGTTCGGGATCGCCATGCCGAACGCCAACACCACCAGCAGCATCGGCATGACGAACCAGGCGCTGCCTTGTAACGCCAGCACCGCAATGCCACCGACCAGCGCCACCGCCGCGGCGCGCGTCACCAACTGCTCGCTGCTGAATCCGCGCTTGAGCAAACTCTTGTTCAACCAGGCGCCAAGACCGGAGCCCAAGGCCAGAATCACTCCGCTGTAACCGAACAGGTCCGCACCAAGACCCAGGCGCTGAAAGACAAACGGCCCGAGGCTGTAGTAGCTGAACAGGGCAATGTTGAACAACGCAATCAATAGGGCCGAGCGCCAGAGCGCCGGGTCCTTGAGCATCAACCCCAGGGTGCCGAAAAGCGAGGGTCTGGTCAGTGTTGGCGGCAGGGTTTCCGGCAGCGCCACACCGCACCAGCCCAGCAGAATCAGCGCGAGCATTAGCAAGCAGGCCAGCACACCTCGATAACCCAGGACCTCGGCCAGACTCGCGCCTGCAAACAGTCCGATCGCCGGACTGGCGGCCAAGGCAATGCCCATCACCGAAAAGACCTGCACCAGTTCTGTTCCCTTGAAACGGTCACGCAGCAGGGTTTGTGTCACTACCGATGCGACCGCCGCGCCAAAGGCGGCCAACGCCTGGGCAGCCAACAGCCCGCTGAAGGTGCTGACACTCAGGCCAATAACCGACGCGACGGCATACAGGAGCAGCCCGGCCAGCATCGACGGACGCCGACCGATCCCGTCGCAGACCCGCCCCCACACCACGACGCCCAAAGCGAACGCCAGAAAATACACCGACAGGGTTTGCCCAGCCATTGGCGGGCTGACGGCAAACGCCCGAGCGATATCAGAAAGTGCGGGGCTATAAAGGGTTTGGGCCATTTGCGGAAACATCAGCAAAGCAACCGCCAACACCAGCAGTTTGTTGGAATTCATCAGGGCATTACTCAGCAGAAAGGGCTCCTGACGATTTTAAAGAAGGGTGACTGACGTATTATGCGAACCTGGCCAACTAATATCGGAAATCGGACAATTAATGGCATGGCTCAACGCCCAGGCGCAGTTTGACCCGGATAGTTACCCTGCGCCGGTGATCGGTATCGCCGCCATCCTTGGCGACCATGATTCCGGCCTGCATCAGCACGCTCGGGGGCAACTGCTGTTCACCCAACAAGGCTGTACCCGCATCACCTTGGCAAACCAACTCTGCCTGTTGCCACCTTCAAGGGTGGCGTGGATTCCACCGGGGGTAACTCATCGTGCGGTGATGCGTCAAAGCGTGGACTATCGATCGATTTACCTGAGCCCTGAACTGTCCGGCGAATTGCCGCAACAGGTCAGCGTACGGGAAGTCAGCCCACTGCTACGGGCGGTGCTGGAACCCATGGCTATGGCCGGCTTCGACACCGACTGGGATCAAGGGAAATACGCCCATCTATTGGCGCTGTGCCTGTATGAAGTTCGCGAAGCCGCGCAGCAGCCGATGCTGCTGCCATTGCCACGGGACAAACGCCTGGCAGCGCTGCTCGCCGCACCCGAACAGCTGCCGCCGGAGCTTCAGGTGCTGGTGACCCGGGTCGGCGCCAGCAGTAAAACCATCGGGCGGATCTTTCAACGGGAAACCGGTATGGGCTACCAGCAATGGCGCCAACAATGGCGCTTGATGCGTGCCATCGAGCTGCTCGCCACCGGCCGCAGCATCGCCTACAGCGCCTTCGAACTGGGTTTTGCCAGCGACAGCGTGTTCATTGCCTTCTTTAAGGGCATGACCGGCACCACGCCCAAGGCCTGGTTCAAATAACGTCTCGCTGACGTGCACCTGATGACTGGTAGAGAAATTTACTTGTGACTGAATATTACATACGTCATATTATACACGTAATATAAGTCTGATTCCACAGGTGTCCTCCATGACCAGCTTCACTGCAGTTGAAGAACCCGCCGTCGCTGCCGCATTGACCCCACCGTGGCCGGCCCTGTTCAAACGCCTGCTGCTGTTGCTGTTGGTGGCTGCCGCGCTGGGGCTGATCGGGCTCTATGGATTGCATTGGTGGACCAGCGGACGCTTTATCGAAGACACCGACGATGCCTATATCGGCGGCGATGTCACGGTGATCGGGCCCAAAGTGCCTGGTTATATCGAGCAGGTGCTGGTGACCGACAACCAACAGGTGCATGCCGGTGACTTGCTGATTCTCCTCGACTCTCGGGACTACCGTGCCAGCCTGGCCAAGGCCGAGGGTGCGGTGGCCGCCGAAGAAGCCTTGCTGGCCAACCTCGATGCCACCGAACAACTGCAGCAAGCGGTGATCGCTCAGGCCCGGGCCGGGATCGACGCGACCGCTGCGGAGATGTCCCGTTCGCGGGACGATAATGCGCGCTACAAGCGTCTGGTCGGCAGCTCCGCGGTGTCGGTGGAAAGCGCGCAACGGGCCGATGCCACCTTCAAGACCGCGCAAGCCCTCAGTGCTCGGGCGCAGGCCGAACTGCTCGCCAGCCAGCGTCAGCTGATGGTCATCGCCACCCAGAAACAGCAGGCCAGAGCGGCGTTGATCCAGGCCCAGGCCGAGTGCGATATCGCCCGCCTGAACCTGGGCTACACCGAGTTGCGCGCACCGATTGATGGGGTGATCGGCAACCGGCGGGCGCGAGTCGGTGCCTATGCCCAGGCCGGTTCGCAATTGCTCTCGGTGGTACCGGCCAGTGGCCTGTGGGTCGATGCCAATTTCAAGGAAGATCAACTGGCGCACATGCTGCCCGGTCAAAGGGTCAGTATCCACGCCGATGTGCTGCCCGGGCGTGAATTCCACGGTCATCTGGACAGCCTGGCGCCGGCCACTGGCGCACAGTTCAGCGTGCTGCCGCCGGAAAACGCCACCGGTAACTTCACCAAAATCGTCCAGCGAGTGCCGGTGCGCATCATCCTCGACCCGGCCGACGCGGTGTTGGGCCAACTGCGTCCGGGCCTCTCGGTGACGGCTTCGGTCGATACCAAAGCCGAGGGTAAACAGCCCTCCCCAGCGCTAACCCAGGCCAGCGCACCATGAGTCGCGCCCTCGCCGCAGCGGCTGCGCCCTTCGATGCCACGACCATGGCGACCGCGACCAAAGTGTTCGCCTTCGCCACCATGTGCATCGGCATGTTCATTGCGCTGCTGGATATCCAGATCGTCTCGGCCTCACTGCGCGACATCGGCGGCGGGCTCTCGGCCGGCACCGACGAAACCGCCTGGGTGCAAACCAGTTATCTGATCGCCGAAATCATCGTCATCCCGCTCTCGGGCTGGCTGTCCCGGGTATTTTCCACGCGCTGGCTGTTTTGCGCCTCGGCGGTCGGTTTCACCCTGGCCAGCCTGCTCTGCGGCGCGGCCTGGAACATCCAGAGCATGATTGCCTTTCGCGCGCTGCAAGGGTTTCTCGGCGGTTCCATGATTCCGCTGGTGTTCACCACTGCGTTCTTTTTCTTTACCGGCAAGCAACGGGTGATCGCCGCCGCCACCATCGGTGCCGTGGCATCCCTGGCACCGACCCTGGGACCGGTGATTGGCGGCTGGATCACCGAGATCTCGTCCTGGCACTGGCTGTTCTACATCAACCTGGTGCCGGGGATTTTCGTCGCGGCAGCGGTGCCAATGCTGGTGAAAATCGACCAGCCGGAACTGTCGTTGCTCAAGGGCGCCGACTACTTGAGCATGCTGTTCATGGCGCTGTTTCTGGGTTGTCTGCAATACACTCTCGAAGAAGGTCCGCGCTGGAACTGGTTCAGCGACAGCACCATCCTCAGCACCGCGTGGATCTCCGGGCTGGCCGGCCTGGCCTTTATCGGCCGCACCTTGCACGTGGCCAATCCGATCGTCGATCTGCGTGCCTTGAAAGATCGCAACTTTGCCTTGGGCTGCTTTTTTTCCTTCATCACCGGCATTGGCCTGTTCGCGACCATCTACCTGACGCCGCTGTTTCTCGGCCGGGTGCGCGGCTACAGCGCGCTGGACATCGGCCTGGCAATATTTTCCACCGGAGTCTTCCAGATCCTGGCGATTCCGCTGTATGCCTTTCTGGCCAATCGCATCGACTTGCGCTGGATCATGATGACCGGCCTTGGACTGTTTGCCTTGTCGATGTGGGATTTCAGCCCGATCACCCACGACTGGGGCGCCAGGGAACTGATGCTGCCACAAGCCTTGCGCGGTATCGCCCAGCAATTGGCCGTACCGCCAGCCGTGACCCTGACCCTCGGCGGGCTGGCCCCCTCGCGGTTGAAACACGCTTCGGGGCTGTTCAATCTGATGCGCAATCTCGGTGGCGCGATTGGTATCGCCGCGTGCGCGACCATCCTCAATGACCGCACCAACCTGCACTTCACCCGGCTGGCGGAGCACTTGAACAGCAGCAATGAAGCGCTTAACCAATGGCTGACGCAGGTGGGCAGCAACTTTGCCGCCCTTGGCCAAAGCGCTGACCAGGGCGTCACCGCCAGCCTGCATCAGCTATGGTTGCTGACCTACCGTGAAGCCCAGACGCAAACCTATGGCGACGCGTTTCTGATGATCATGGCCTGCTTCATCATCGCCACGGCGATGGTGCCCTTGATGCGTAAGGTGCAACCACCCGCCGCGCCGTCAGCAGACGCTCATTGATCGCGGATCAGGCCTGCGGCATTTTGCGAAAGCCCACCGCCAGGCGATTCCAGGCGTTGATGGTGGTGATTGCCACCGTCAGGTCGACCATTTCCTTGGCATCGAACTCGGCGCTCAACTGCGCGTAATCTTCATCCGGTGCGTGAGTTTCGCTGAGCAGCGTCAGGGATTCGGTCCAAGCCAGGGCCGCACGTTCACGTGGAGTGAAGAAGGGTGTTTCACGCCAGACCCACACCGCATAAAGACGGCGTTCGGTCTCACCGCCCTTGCGCGCATCGGCGGTGTGCATGTCGACGCAGAAGGCGCAGCCGTTGATTTGCGAAGCGCGCAGCTTGACCAGTTCGATCAGCGTTTTTTCCAGCGGCAGTTTCGTCACCGCGGTTTCCAGCGCGATCATGGCTTTGAGGGCATCCGGCGAGGCGGTGTAGAAATCGATACGAGGTTGCATGATGTGCTCCATAACAAGAGGGGGTGCAGCTACGTTATCCCCGCCTGTGGTTTGCACAAATAGCCAATTATTGGGAAGTTGAGGATGCCAATTACAGCGGGCGAGCCAACCTCGGGTACCTGTCAACTCTGACAGTAGCCAGGGTTTTTTTTTCAAGGTCTACTTGGAAAACAACGTGAAACATCCGCGAAAAAAACTGGCTAATGCCCTATGCGCAGTGCCTTCATTGCATGCCTGAGTATCGTCTGATGAACTCGCCCACCATCAACCCACGAATTCTCGGCGAAGCCGCTGACTGGCTGGTGCAACTGCACTGCGGCACAGTCACAGCCGCCGATCATCAGGCAATTCAGCAGTGGCGCAACCGAAGCGCCGAACACGCCGAGGCCTGGCAACGGGCCGAAGCAATCCTTGGGGACTTTCGCAATGAGCCTGCCATGCAAACCTTGCAGCAGGCCGCCCGCCGCGTAGGCCTCAGCCGCCGTCAGACC
Source organism: Pseudomonas sp. LBUM1658 (assembly GCF_059716055.1). Taxonomy (NCBI): domain Bacteria; kingdom Pseudomonadati; phylum Pseudomonadota; class Gammaproteobacteria; order Pseudomonadales; family Pseudomonadaceae; genus Pseudomonas; species Pseudomonas sp. LBUM1658. The sequence continues at coordinate 1,778,195 of NZ_CP166798.1, read as the reverse complement.
CTACACCGCCTGGGTCTGCTGTTAATGGCCGGGCCACTGGGTATTGCCTGGCAGCACACACCGTGGGAGCAATGGACGGCCGATCAACGGACTGCCGTGGGTGAACAGAAGAATTGGCAACTACCGGATGGCAGCCAGGTGCTACTGAACACCGCAAGCTCGGTGAACATCGCCTTCTCCACTAAAGAGCGTCGGCTCCGGCTACTCGCGGGCGAAGTGCTGATCAGGACCGCCAAGGACTCCAGCGCCCGGCCGTTTATCCTCGAAACCCCACAAGGTACGACCCATGCTTTGGGCACGCGCTTCTGCGTGCGGATCAACGGTTCACGCAGCCAGGTCTCGGTGCTCGAAGGCGCGGTGCAAGTCCTGCCGCAACTGATGAGCCAGGGGCCGACGGTCAATGCCGGTGAGCGCCTGAGCTTTAAATTGGACCGGTTCGAACCACTGGAAAGCTTCGATGCCAGTGCGCTGACTTGGGACAACGGCATGCTGATGGCCAACAACATGCGCCTGGATGAATTGCTCGGCGAGCTGGCGCGCTATCGCCCAGGGGTATTGCGCTGCCATCCGGATGTGGCAGCTGTGCGGGTCTGCGGGGCATTTTCCCTGCGTGACAGCGACGCCAACCTGCGCCTGCTCAGTGACACCCTGCCGCTGAAAGTCAGCAGCCTGACGCGCTATTGGGTATCGGTGGAGCCACGGGCTTGAGGTGAGATACACCGCTGACTACTGTAGGAGCGAGCTTGCTCGCGATGGACTCAAGGGACTCGCGCCTACAGAACAAGCCCGGGAAAGCGTCAGACCAGACACCAGAAAAACACCAGGCAGTCCCTAAGTCCTGCTGCGCAACCACTGCAAAAAGCCCTTCTTCTCCACCGCTTTCGGCACTTCCCGGGTCAGGGTTTGCGCGGTATGCAGGCGGTAATCCAGCAGGGTTTTCATCGCATCGCCGATGTCACGACGGGCATCCAGGCAGGGTTTGAGGTATTCCTTCTCGATGCGATACAAGGTGCAAAAGGTCTTGGCCGAGAAATCCGCGGGCATCGCCCCTTCTTCGAGGATCCCGGCTTCGCCGATCACCTCTCCCGGCCCCATACGTCCCGCTTCGAATTTACTGCCGCCGCGGCTGAGCGCCACCGACACCACTCCGGATTCGATAATGAACAGATGATCGCTGACTTCGCCGCTGGGCAGGATCATCTCGCCGGCGCGAAAGGTTTGCAGCTTCATGTTCTGGCTGAAGATGTCTTTCTCCTCCTGGCGCAGGGTCGAGAAAATATTCGAGCTTTCCAGTAACGCCCGGGGCCGGGAAAAGTTGGCCGGCGCAGCGCTCTCCACCGTCGACAGCAGGCTCACCCCTGACGCCTTCAAGTGCCGATACGCCAGATCGAACAGCTGATTGCGCACTTCGCGCTTCTGCCCCATGGACGAGACAAATCCGCTGATTTCGTATTCCACCCCGCCGCTGCCGGAGCTTTTCAGCGTCACATTCGGTGCGGGTTTGCCGAGCAACTGCCGGCAGCCCTGCATGGCACGCTCCAGCGCCTCGATGACCGTTTGCGGGCGGGCATGAGGACTGATCTGCAGGCTGACGGACAGCCCGTGCATGTCGCTGGGTCGGCTGAAGTTGATGATCTTGGCCTTGGCCGCCAGGGAGTTGGGGATCACTGCCATGCTGCCTTGGGCAGTTTGCAGACGCGTCGCCCGCCAGTCGATATCGGTCACCCGACCTTCGGTGCCGTCGATGGAGATCCAGTCATCCAGTTGATAGGGTTTGGTGGTGTTCAGGACGATGCCGGAAAACACATCGCTAAGGGTACTTTGCAACGCCAGACCGACAATGATCGCCACCGCCCCGGAAGTCGCCAGCACGCCCTTGACCGGTAAATCCAGCACGTAGGCCAGTGCGGCGATGATCGCGATCAGGAAAATCACCGCGCCAAGCAAATCCTGCAACAGCCGCCCGGTATGCCCGACCCGCTGCATCATCAAGGCGCCCCCCAACACCGTCAGGGTCCGCGCGCCGAACAGCCACCAAGCGATCTGCAAGCCAGTGGCGGCCAGGTGCAACGGCACATTCTCCGGCCAGGGCGGCGGTTGCATCGGGTTCATGCCCTCGTTGAACAGCAGCACGCTGAACAGCGAGAAAATCACCAGCCGCACCGCCAGTCTCCAGTTGCTGCCACTGGCCGTGATCAGCCGCCACAACAGCAGGTCGAGAAGAATCAGGACCAAGGCACAGATCAGCGGGTGATTGGTGAGAAAGGACGGCATCAAACAACTCCGGCAAAGCCAATGGTGCGACGATGCCACACAGTGTAGGAGCTGGCGAAGCCTGTGATCTTTTGGCGATCATCCATTTATCCGGAGATCAAAAGATCGCAGCCTGCGGCAGCTCCTACGGGGCGATTGGAGTTCGCCGTTGATGATGCGGTCGGGCTATTTACTGTTGCTGAGGCTGTCGTAGCTGGTCATCAGGTTGCGGTAGTCGGGAATGTGGTTGGAGAACAAGGTGCCCAACCCTTCCACATCATTGCGCCAGTCGCGGTGCAACTCGCAGGCCAGGCCGAACCAGGTCATCAGCTGTGCGCCGGATGCCGACATGCGGTCCCAGGCCGATTGACGGGTGAGTTCGTTGAAGGTGCCGGACGCATCGGTGACCACGAACACTTCAAAGCCTTCCGCCAGTGCCGACAGCGCCGGGAATGCCACGCAGACCTCGGTCACCACACCCGCGATGATCAGTTGTTTCTTGCCGGTAGCCTTGATCGCCTTGACGAAGTCTTCGTTGTCCCAGGCGTTGATCTGCCCCGGGCGAGCAATGTACGGCGCATCCGGGAACAGTGCTTTCAACTCCGGTACCAGCGGGCCGTTGGGGCCGGTTTCGAAACTGGTGGTGAGGATGGTCGGCAGCTTGAAGTACTTGGCCAGGTCGGCCAGGGCCAGCACGTTGTTCTTGAACCGGTCCGGCTCGATGTCGCGCACCAGAGACAGCAGGCCAGCTTGATGATCGACCAACAGAACGGCGGCGTTGTCTTTATCCAGACGTTTGTAGGAGTTAGCCATTGTAGTAGTCCTCGCTTCTTATCGATGCCGAGTGAAATTCGGCGTGGGGTACTCGGTTAGCGCTGGGAGTCCAGCACTTCGTGTTCGTTCGCCACTTGCTGAGCCTTGAGGTAGCTCTCGATCAGCAATTGATAATGGGGCATGGCCTGGGCATAGACGGCGGCCCACTGCTCGGCGTCCGGGCGGTTCCACGAGCCTTGCAGCTCAGATAGCGTAGCCATGATGTCGATCGGCACCACTTCGGCTTGGGCCAATCGAGCGATTGTCAGATCAGTGGCAAGTTTCGAATGGAGTGTTTTATCGGCCGTGTATCTCACCGAACCGGCCGGACTGGAAGTCGGCGAACGCCTGATGGATTTCCTGCTCGGTGTTCATCACGAACGGGCCGTGGCCGACGATGGGTTCGTCGATCGGTTCGCCGCTGAGCAGCAGCGCCACTGCATCGTTATTAGCCTCCAGGCTGAGCTGGTCGCCGTTGCGTTCGAACAAGGCCAGCTGTCCTTCGCGAACCGTTTCCAGGCCGTTGACCTGAACCGTGCCGCGCAGCACCACCAGCGCCGTGTTACGGCCTTCGTGCAGGTCCAGGGTCAGCGCCTTGCCGGCGTTCAGGCGAATGTCCCAGACATCGATCGGGGTGAACGTGCGCGCCGGCCCGGTGTGGCCGTCGAATTCCCCGGCGATCAGCCTCAGGCTGCCGGCCTGATCCTTGAGCGGCAGGTTCGGGATATCGCCATCGAGGATGGTCTGGTAACCAGCGTCGGCCATCTTGTCCCGGGCCGGCAGGTTGACCCACAGCTGGACCATTTCCAGGGTGCCACCGCTGCGGGCGAATGCTTCGGAGTGGAATTCCTCATGCAGGATCCCCGAAGCGGCAGTCATCCACTGCACATCACCGGGGCCGATCTTGCCGCCGCTGCCGGTGGAATCGCGGTGCTCCAGCTCGCCTTTGTAAACGATAGTCACTGTCTCAAAACCACGGTGCGGATGCTGACCAACGCCACGCCGCTGACTGGTAGGGGTGAATTCGGCAGGGCCGGCGTGATCGAGCAGCAGGAATGGGCTGATGTGCTTGCCCAGGTTGTCGTAGGAAAACAGCGTGCGAACCGGAAAACCGTCGCCTACCCAATGGGCTCTTGGGCTGGTGTAGATACCGATGATGTTCTTCATGTCGGGCCTCCAAGTGGTTGAGTGAAACCATGGACACACCTTAAATCCGCTACCTTTGCTGCGCTAGACTGCAAAAATCACTCTTAGCGTTCTATTTGGAGAACGATGGTGGAAGACCTGAACACCCTCTACTACTTCACTCAAGTGGTGGAACACGGTGGTTTCGCCGCCGCCGGGCGTGCGCTGGACATGCCCAAGTCGAAACTCAGCCGGCGTATTTCACAGCTCGAAGAACGCCTCGGTGTGCGGCTGATTCACCGCACCAGCCGGCATTGTTCGCTGACCGAGATCGGTCAGGAGTACTACCAGCGTTGCCTGGCCATGCGGGTCGAAGCCGAAAGCGCGGCGGAAGTCATCGAGCGCAACCGCTCCGAGCCCCAGGGCCTGGTGCGCATCAGTTGCCCGACGGCGCTGCTCAATTCCTGGGTCGGGCCGATGCTGACCCGCTACATGCTCAAGTACCCGCGGGTGGAACTGTTTATCGAAAGCACCAACCGCCGGGTCGACCTGATTCACGAAGGCTTCGATATCGCCCTGCGCGTGCGCTTTCCGCCGCTTGAAAGCAGCGACCTGGTCATGAAAGTGCTGGGCAACAGCACCCAATGCCTGGTGGGCAGTCCGGACTTCCTGACGCGCCTGTCGTCACCGGCCTCTCCCGCCGACCTCAGCGGCCTGCCAAGCCTGCACTGGGGTGGGGCGCAGCGTGAATACCAGTGGGAACTGTTCGGCCCGGACGGCGCCAGCGCGGTGATCCGCCATCATCCGCGAATGGTCACCGATGACCTGATCGCCCTGCGTCACGCGGTGGTGGCCGGTATCGGCATCGCCCACCTGCCGGGCGTGGTGGTGCGCGAGGACCTGGCCGCCGGCAGGCTGGTCCAGTTGGTGCCGGGCTGGACGCCAAAATCCGGGATTATTCATGCAATCTTCCCCTCCCGACGTGGCTTGCTGCCGTCGGTGCGGACCTTGATCGACTTCCTGGGCGAGGAATTCTGCCACAGCGACATAGCCTGAGTCGCTGTAAAAGAGGTCGAATTGTCCGATTTGTGGCGGTTATGCCACTGGATCATATTATATTCCGGTCATAATATTTTCCTCTAGCTCTTCACTGAACCGCAGAGGAACTCTCCATGCAAAGCCCTACCCGCGAAGCAACCCTGGCCCAGTGGATCGCTCAGGAACAAGCCGTGCGCGCCCGTCTGGCCGAGCCCGGCAGCCTGTCCATGGCCAAAGTCGTAGCGTTGTCGCCAACGGAGTTTTTCGAGGGCATCGGTAACGGCGAGCTGCCCTCGCCGCCCATTGGAACGTTGCTGGACTTCATCCCCATCGAATGGTCCGCGGGGAAGTTCATCTTTCAAGGCACACCCGACTCTCGACACTACAACCCGCTGGGCAGTGTGCATGGCGGTTACGCCGCGACCTTGCTGGATTCCTGCATGGGCTGCGCGATCCACACCCAACTGAAAAAGGGTCAGGGCTACACCACCTTGGACCTGCGTATCAGCTATGTCCGCGCCCTCACCGGCAACAGCGGACCGGTACGCGCCGAGGGCAAGATCGTCCATCTGGGGCGGTCGACGGCCTTGGCCGAGGGGCGGATTTATGATGTGGATGGCCGGTTGTATGCGACCGGGTCGACGACTTGCATGATTCTTGAGGATCGGGGGTAAAGGCTGGATCAAAAAATCGCAGCTTGCGGCAGTTTTGGCGCGAAGCGCCGTCAGAAATAGAAGAGCCTGAAACAGAACCCTGTGGGAGCGGCGGTGCGGCGATCTGACTTGCTCGCGAAGCAGGCGATGCAGTCTTTCAGGTACGCCGCGTTATCGTTCTTCGCGGGCAAGCCACGCTCCCACAGGTTTTTGCGCCCTCACCCCAACAACTTACTCATCTGCCATTCTGCGCATAGGGCGCCGTTGCGCCTCCTTCACCGAGAAATATCTGCGGCGGCAACTTGAAGCCCCGCAACTTGAGCAGGGCCAGGATCACACCGGTCAGCAACAGCAGGCCAACCAACACACCCATCCCTACAGAGCGTCGAAACTGCATTCGAGATTCCTATTTCGAAAGTGGTGACACCGGCATCAACACCGTGCCCCAGAGTCCGGCCGTGGCAGCGCTGCCACCACTGAAAATGAATTGCGGCCCGGCGCCGCGCTCAATCGTCTGCGCCGCGGCAGCGATGGCCAGCCAAGGTGATGCTTGCCCCGGATGCCCAAGCAATGCATCGAGGTTGCACAAACCCTGCGGCTGCTTGACCGGCATGGGGACGTCAACCAACACGGTCGCAATGGCGGCATGACGTTGTGGATCGATACCCACCCGCCAGGCCTTCTCGATTGACTTCGCTTCAAGCGGCACCCAGTCGAGAGCTTGACGCGTGGCGTAGAGCAGATCCGCGTCGGTGGGCTTGCGCTCCTGCTCAGGACGGTGGAGGTAGGCGATCGGCGCCAAGGTGGTTTGCGTCAGACGATTGCCGAACAACAAGCCGACGGCGACTTCTGCCGTGCCCTCGGGCTTTTCCGTTGCAAGCTGCACTGCCAGCACCAGCAGCAAGGCCTGATCGCCGATGCGCTGGTCGAGCCACTGATCCAGCGCGGCCAGTCCTCTTCCCTCGACGGGTACCGTCGATTGGCGGATGCCGGACTCTCGCCATATCTTTCGCCACGCAGGGCGCCACTGGTCCTCTGGTAACCTGCAGTCGACCTCCAGTAACAGGGCCAAAGGTTTATCGTCAGACACTTGCGCCAGGATCGGCGCCAGTTCAGCGAGCCTCTGCTCCAATACACTCAACAGTACCGCTTCCAGGTCTTCACCTGAGTCTTCAAGTAAGCGGCTGTGACTCACAGTTGCACCGTCCATCCTGGACGGTTGGGCCTTCAGCGCCTCGGTCCCGCTTAGCAAAGCTTCGAGTTGGGCGGTTGGCTCGTCCGCTAAATCATGCAAGGCGGTATGCAAGCTCACCCCCAACACCTGCTGCGAGCGTCGCCCCTGACGAATCTTGCGGATCATGTCTTCTTCGCGGGCTTCATCCCAGCCATCGGCAGCAGACTGTTCGCCGATGTGAAATAGCACTCGCACGAAACCCAGCACACACCAGCCCAGGATCGGTAGGCATAAGGCCAAGCTCCAGAAATCAACAGGCCGCTGGCGCAATGGTTCATCGCCTAACAATAACGTCCCTCCCACACCCAGCAAAAAACACAGCAACAGCAAGCCGAGCCAAAGCCAGATGCGAGGTCGGGCAGGACGCAGCGCGAGAGCAGGTACTTTATCCAGTCTGACGGGCATGACTAACGCGCCCTCTTCCGGATGACACCTCTGGAGCACGAAGGCGCCGAAACGAATATCAAGTGCCGTTTATTCTTCACCACAGCCATCTACCTCATTAAAATTCAACGTCTCTTGCGATACCCACGCATCAGTTACTATTTTCCCGTGATAACGAACCTTAAACCACTCCCCATCACTATCAGAGTCAAGCACTGAGACAGCATCACCCTTAACAACATATGATTTTGTAATATCTAATAAAGAAGGAGACATTGATAAATATGCACGTTCTGAGGATACGCAGGCGACAGCAGCTGTACTTGTACCTAGGAAATTTATCGAAAATTTTGCTCCTCCGCTTTTATCGTAAGTTGTTACTCTCTCCAAGTCGGAATTTATAGCTTCCCTGAGTTTGTACCGATAAAACTCACCACGCTCACCCTTATACATTTCCACTTTTGAAAAAGGGCCATCATGCTTAACACTTACCAATTCCCTTTGATTATTAAAGTACGGCGAGCCAAAGACCTCGACGTGCTCAGAGAAAAAGACCAACCCATCTTTTAATTCGGTAATAAATAGAGCATACGTATTATTCGCACCAGCCTCGAACAACTTAACAAACACATCATTAATACTGTCGTCATTGACATCCATAAACAATACTTCCTTCGCCTCCCCCCTTCCAGAACACCACCCTTTAGCAAGATCCATTCATTATTACCCAACCGGTACCAATATCTAGCGCTTTCATACTTTACTTGGACCTCATAACCCTTCGCTAGCACCGAGCTAAAAACTTTAATATTTTTTTCGTCACTTGCAAAACACGGCATGCCTGACTGAAGAAGCAACAACAATAAAAATGAGAGAATGCTATTTTTTGAGTATTTCATCGTTTTCACCAAAATACCGCTTCCATATACTAAGCCCTAACGCACTCCCCATTAACGAGCCCTCTAAAATCTTGTACTTTTTAAACTTCCTCAATCCGTGTACCGGACAGGAAGCTTGAGGTCTGACTCCAACATTTCACATTCCTCATTAAGCTTCTTGCCAACTCGTTTATATAAAAAGATTGCGCACTAAAAAATCTCCCTATGTGACTGGACTATCTGGATTGAAGTCACTGCTAGCAACAACAAGTGAAACCCCAAAAAAAGGTAGAAAAATATGCTGTCAATCCCAACAGTCGCATTTAAACCTTCCCAAAAAGTCTAGCCTCACCTTCTCGGCGAGATATTAATCCCCCGAGCCCCGCGCGCACTCACTGTTGTTCGAAAGGACTGGAACAATGGAGGCTGCTCATTTTCCCGTTTGCGATTGGGATGGAGCATTTTCGTAGCTGCTCTCCCGTAGGCTCCAGCGGCGTAACGCTTAAAATTAAGTGAATCCCATCTTTTTCAAAGGTAATATCTTGGAATCCAGCGTAAGCAAATCCTGTTGAAAAAGGCTTGTCTTCGAAACTGCATAAATTCATGCGTTCTAACACTTTCAGTTTATCGTGAACATTTATGATTTCGATTACCAGGCATTCGTTTTCAAATGTTTTTATGTAGCGAGCAAGTACCCCTCCACTTCTACCCGAATTTATCTCTGATGCACTTGAATAATTTACCGTATCAGCACTTGCAAGATTAAACGGCGCTATAATCAAAAAAAGCAACAACCCTAATCGTATCACTTATTGACTCCTCATGTATTGAGCGCGCTTGTTAAATCTATCAGCCGGGACCGAGATCCAATTTTCACGAGCGCAAATAGCCTCTGAAAAACTAGCCAAGTCATTTTCAGCTATAAATAGCTGTATGATTTTTCTCGCCCCACCAGTATAGTCCCCTCGATATATCAGGTCGATTGACATATCTTTTATTTTCTCACTCAGTGTTTCCCACTTCACATCACCATACATTCTCGCGACATCTTCCTTGCGCGAAATGCGCAAAACTTCAGCCTTCATAAATTCATATATTGGAATAAATAGATCGTATTGCTGCTTCCGAGTAATAAAAGTGGCTTTTATCTCAGCGCTTGCACTATCCATGTAGCTTTTCGCTGCTTGACCTTTGAGTCCTTTGGCACCGATGAGCCAACTAAATAACGGCTCAGCTATACCTGCAGATAACAAATCTGCTTGGGGCGAGGGACGCTGCCCGAGGTCATACCCTCGTCCAATCGTCACTCCCGATGCGTCGCCAGGCCAATGTACTTTTCGACTGAAATAACGATGCCCAATGTGTGATGGATCTTCGATGTCATTGCCTTCCACATCGAAAGTAAGTTGGCCGTAAGGTACTTTTAACCACTTCAAATCATTGTCATCACTAACTGCAGAGAAGCACCCCACCAACCCCACCGGATGAAAGTGATACGCCTTCCCCCACGACGGCAACCCCACTTTCTCCGCGACCTCTCCCCACCAACTCAGTTGCTCGATCCGCTGCTTCTCCGCCAACCAGTTCAAGTGCGGAGTCGAGCCGCTATGGCCGAGCAATTCATCCAGCGCGTCCCACTTCTGCGGCTGGTGAAACCATTCGCTTTCTTTGCGGATGATCAACTGCGAGATCGCTTGCGCGTGGGCTGGTAGGTGGAGGACCGCTTGCAGTTCTTCGGCGGTCATCTTGCCGTCGCGGTTGCGGTCGATGATGTCGTACAACCGGCTCTTCATCGGCCCCTGGTCGTCTTTGTCGGCCAGGGGACGATAGCGTTCGCGTTGCGGCTTCGCTGAAGTGGACGACAGCACTGAGAAACGAGGCCATGGCGTGCTTGGGCGTGCTGTAGTCGAAAATAACGTCATAGCCCTCCCACGACCGGGGACTGAGCCAAGGCGTGACGCCTACTTCTTCGCGCACCCAGCCGTCGAGCAGCTTGTTGTCCGCGTCGTGCAGCAGCCCCTCCAGGCGAAACCAGTTGCTGGCTTTGCGGCCATCGTTCGCGGCCACCTGGATTTTTCTGTCGGCCGGCAAACCATCAAGCAAGCTTTTGGGGACTAGCAAGTCGGCAGCACTGAGTGGGCTGGCTGCACTCAACATTTTCAGTTGTGCGGCAGTGGCATTTTCTTGATGAGTCACCACAGCGGTGCCTTGGGCGAGCTTCAACCAGGTTCTGTCTTTTTCCGGCAGGCGCTGGGCCCAGGCGCGACTGGCTTCGATGAATAAATCGATGTCATTGCCACTGAATACTTCCAGATGCAGCTTTTTTTCCGGGCGGTCCGCGCCGCTGTCCTGATACCACCCGAGGTGACCGATCAACGCACCGGCCTTGATGGGAACAGGCTGGTCGAGCACCACCACGCGATCCGACGCCAGCGGTTCCTGCGCGCCTTCCAGCGAGGCGAAATGCACGTACTGGTTGATGCGCTCCAGTTTGCGGAAATCGCCCTCACCGCTGACCGTGACTACCGTGCCAGTCGGCAGTTCTATAAGTACCTGACTAGGAATGACAGGTTCAGCGCGAACGTAGACCCACTTTTTCGACGACGTGATGCGGTACTCGTTGCCGGCAATCGGTTGCAGAAGGCTGGCGGCGAGGTAGCCCTTTAGCGAACCATCGGCGTTGATCAGGTCGGCCGGGCCAAGACTGTTTTCCAGCTTGCGGTAGTCCCCGGTGCCACTGACGGTCACTTCTGCACCGCGCGGCAGGAGGTCAATCACCTTGCCCTGCCAATCCTTGTTGAACACATTCAGGCCAGGCTGCTCAAGTTGGCCGGGGCGGACATGGTTCACCGTCTGCTTGACGCGAAGGGTCGGGCTCTCGGGCCAGAACGCCGGGCGGGCCAGGGCGGCATCTTCCTGGTAAACCGCCCAGTCCTGCAGGTGCAGGTACAGGCTGTAGAAGGTCAGGCTCGGTGGTGTGTCCGGGCTGCCCTCGAGCTTCGGCGCTTCCAGGCGATGGCGGACCAGCACGAAATTGCGCGAGAAGGGTTTCTTTACGGACAGCTTGTGGACCCAGTAGGCCGTGGTCGGCGCGTGCTGGTCGATGCGATAAGCCACCACCTCTCCATCGGCCAGGCACTGCACGCTGGATTGATCCAGGCCGTTGGCGGTGCCGCTGTCGAAGTGCACGCCGCCGTGCCAGAGGCCATTGATCCCCAAGGGGTAGTAGCCCGCCGTCGCCTTGGCCAAGTGGGTCAACTGCTGCAGCGGGTTGCGCGGGTCCTTGAACGGATGGCTCCAGTTTTTCAGCGGTTGCAGTGCATCGGCGCCTGGTTCCGGGGACAAAGATGCGCGGACCGGGCCTGTGTCGGGCGTCGGCAGGATCGGGGCATCGCGCACATCAAACACAGAGTTCCGGTCAGTGTAGCGCCGGCCAAAAAGCCAAGTGGACAAGTTGCTCATGGGGTGTTCGCTCCTTGCAAAGGGGTTAGCCAGAGATATCCGTATGCCTCAGGGACTCGGTTGCATGCTCGGTCAAGTGAGGTAAAGGCTGCATTTCCAGTACCTTTCTGGCTGGGCCTTGAGCTTCGAAATGCGCCGCCTTGATGCTGTAGTCGCCTGCCGTGCCCGCTTCGATGCTGTGCGGATCGAGGGTGATGTAGCTGCCGCCGGCGTTGAGGGTGATTTTCTTCTTGGCGACGATGTGGATTTCGTCCTCGGTGCTGGTGATGTCCAGCCCGTGGCGGGCCAGCAGTTCCAGTTTGTCGTTTTGCGCCTGAACGCTCACCGGCCCCTGGTTGGCGATCAACTTGATGCCCAGCTTGCGCACGAACAGGCTGAGCCCCTTGCCCCACGCCGACGAACAGGCGCTTGACCACACTGATATCGGCCTCGGCGCCGGCGTTGAGCATCAGGTTGTGTTGCGCCGCCAGTTGCAGGTGCTGGCCGCTGCTCAGGGCGATGCCCTGGGGTGCGCTGAGCAGCAGGACGGAGGATTTGAGCTGCTCCAGGTCTTGCTTCAGCAGGTTCAGTTGCGCCTGCACATCCGCCGGATCGGCCTGGCTGGCCTGGGCATCGACCGAGAGGTTTTGCAGTTGTTCGCCCGCCTGTTGCAAGCGGCCTATCGCGGCGCTCATGTCGAGCACCTGGACTTGAGCTTTGGCCTGCCCCTCGGCACTGATGAACAGGCCCTTGCCAGCGCGAATCGCCCCCCAATCGTCAGTCCGCAACTCAAAGCCTTCACCACGTTTCTGCTTCTGCGTATCCACCACATGCCCCAGGTTCAGCTGGCTCTTGCCGCCGTACTCGGTGCTGAGCTTGATGTGCTCCTGGCCGCGGTTGTCCTCCATGCGCAGTTTGTTGTTGGCCGGGGTGCGCAGCACATTGCGCTTGTAGTTTTGCAAGGTGACGTGATCGGGGTGCTGACTGTCGTGCAGGGCGTGGGCGATGTAGGGGCGGTCCGGGTCGCCTTGTTCAAAGGCCACTGCCACTTCGGTGCCGGCGATCAGGGGCAGGTGCAGGCCGTGGGTGTCGCCGGCGTAGGGTCGCGCCAGGCGTAGCCAGCAGCTTTCACGGCCAGCGGGCCACTGATCGCGGTCGAACAGGAACTGCACCCGGTAGCGCCCTTGCAGGTCGATTTCGGCGTAGGGGTCGTGTGCCTTCGGGCTGCTGATGCGGGCCGGGACGGTGCCGGCGATTTGCGGTTTGGCCGGCAGCGGCGGGCGGAAGCACACGCTTTCCGAGTAGGGGATGGCCTCGAAGCTGGCTTCGAAACTGGCATCGCGGGCGGCGCAGGTGCTCAGCCGGGTGATCACCGCCCCGGGGGCGAAGGCTTGCGGCGCGCCGCCGGAGATTTTCAGCACCTGGCCGGGGGCCAGGCTGGCGCTGCTGCTGGTCCCGCTGAGTCGGGTCTGGTCGTTGAGGTAACGCTCGTGGCGCAGGCGCGCGTAGAAGTAGCCGCTTTCGCTGTGCAGGTCTTCGTCCAGGGCCAGCGGATCGCCGAGCACGCGGTAGGGTTCGGCGTAGTGGTAGGCCTCGCCGTAGGTGGTTTTCGCGCCGCGGCTGTGGTCGATGTCGCCGTCGAGCCAGGCGCGGGCGTCGTTGGCGTGGTAGGCGCGGATGTTGACGTGCTGTTCCACCACCTGGTGCTGGGTCTGCAGCTGCCACACGCCGTCCTGGCCGCTGCTCAGTCCGGCGGGCGGGCGGTACGGCAGCTTGACGTCGAACTGGTAGGCGCGCTGGTCGTCGTGGAACTCGACCACGTCGATGTTCAGGCGTTCGTCGCTGGTGAAGCGGTACCAGATGCCGACCTCGGCCAGCAGCCGGGTGATGAAGGCCAGGTCGCTTTCGCCGTACTGCATGACCTGTTCGCGCCTGGGGTATTCACGGTGCAGGTCGAAGAAGAAATCCTGGCCGCGGAAGTCGTGGCGGCTGCGCAGGATCTGGTCGACGATCTCCGGCACCGACTGGTGCTGGTAGAGACGAAACTGCCGGCCGCGGCCGAGCAGCGCCAGGCGCGGCTCGAGGGTAATTTCGTAGCGGGCTTCGTCGACGGAGCCGGACAGGCGCTTGAAGCCGCTGATCACTCCGTGCAGCGTGCGCAGCGGCTTGACTTTGGGCACGGGCAGGCCGAGGAACGGCAGCTTTTGCGGCGCGGCGTGCAGGCTGAAACGGGCGTCCTTGCCGAGCAGCTGTTCGGCGGCCAGGTCCTGCTGGGGGCAGGTGAATTCCACGCTGTAGTGGAACGGCTGGCTCAGGCATTCTTCGCCGTGGAAGGTCAGGACGTCGAGCGCTGCCTCGACATTGCGGACCCAGAGTTGATGCCGGCTGTGGTCGAAGAAAGTGCGCAGTGGGCTGGACATGTTCAGGCCTCCTTGGCGGCGGGCGACGCCACGCCCGGTGTGTGGGTGAAATGCTGAACTTCGTCATTGGCCAGGCACTTTCCATCGTCAGTTTCAGACGCGGAGAAAGCCCGGCCAAAACGCGGTCGAAGTTGTTCTGGTTAATAGTGACGGAGAACGGGCGCGGCTCTTTTTCATGGCCGCGCAGCTACTAAAAAGTTGCCGGCCACAGCACTCAATCTTTTTGCAAATACACGGGAAAGGTACCCACAAACAGTCACTGGTCGCGTCCCTTCAACCAACTATGAATCACCTTCAGCGACCGCTCTACCCCCTGAAGTATCAACAGGATCGTTCCTATGACCTTCGCCGAATGAGCCTACAATCGGTGGCTAGTTGAATGGGATGCCGCATTATTTTCGCGTGATCGCAGTAAGCCGGGCGCCTGCGAACAAGTCCAAAAGCATTAAGTGGCCGTTACCGCAGAAATGGATAGGTACACCAGCGAGAGATGGGGTGGCTGTCAGGTTGCCATCGCAGGCAAGCCAGCTCCCACATTTGATCGGTGTACATCCGCGAGAAACAGGCAGGCTGCCAGGCCGCCATCGCGAGCAGGCTCGCTCCCACAGTTGATCTGGGTATTTCCGGGAGGGACAGGTCGGCTATATGGCGAGCAAGCTTGCTTTTGCCGGGGGGTGATCTTTGCGGCCCGATTCGTGACTTGCGGTAAACATTGCTTTGCCATTTCGGCGGTTTTTCCAAGGGGTGCAGGCGGGGATACTCGTAGCCATTCCCACTGCAACCCCTGGAGTCATGCATGTCTATTCCCGCGTTCGGCCTCGGCACTTTTCGCCTGCAGGGCCAGGTGCTCATCGATTCGGTGAGCAACGGCCTTGAACTCGGCTATCGAGCGATCGACACCGCACAGATCTACGAGAACGAAGCCGAGGTCGGCCAGGCCATCGCCAACAGTGGCATCCCTCGCGAAGAGCTGTTCATCACCAGCAAGATCTGGGTCGCCAACTTCGCCCGGGACAAGCTGATCGACAGCCTCAAGGAGAGCCTGCAAAAACTGCAGACCGATTACCTGGACCTGACCCTGATCCACTGGCCATCACCGGAAGACCAGGTACCGGTTGCCGAGTTCATGGGCGCGCTGCTCGAAGCCAAGGAGCAAGGCCTGACCCGGCAGATCGGTGTTTCCAACTTCACCGTCGACCTGATGAAGCAAGCCATCGCGGCCGTCGGTGCCGAGAACATCGCCACCAACCAGATCGAACTGCATCCCTACCTGCAAAACCGTACCGTCGTCGAGTTCGCGCAAAGCCAGGGCATCCACATCACTTCCTACATGACCCTGGCCTATGGCGAAGTATTGAAGGACCCGCTGATCCAGCAGATCGCCGATCGACTTCAAGCCACCCCGGCGCAAGTCACACTGGCCTGGGCCATGCAGTCAGGTTACGCGGTGATCCCCTCCTCCACCCGCCGTGCCAACTTTGCGAGCAACCTCAAGGCCTGTGCCCTGACCTTGAGTCCGGCCGACATGGCGCTGATCGCCACCCTTGAACGGGGCCAGCGGCTGACCAGCCCCAAAGGCATTGCGCCGATCTGGGATTGACCCCCTCACCCGTCGCGATCAGCGCTGTTGCAGGAACAAAGCCAGGCGTTCCATAGCCTGTTGCAAGGCCGTGACCGCCTGGGTCAGCGACGCCATATCGTGCCCGCCAATGGCCGCTTCCAGACCTTCGCAACAGAGGATCAACTGCTGCGCCTTGACGATTCGGGCGCCGCCCTTGATCCGGTGCGCCAGATCCCTTAGGGCTCGGCGGTCATGGTTGGCGTAAAAACCCTGGAGCTGAATCAGGTCTTCTTTGTTGCTGGAAGCCAGGTCATCCAGCAGATTGTCGATCAGCGTCCGGTCAGCGCCGACCCATAGCTCCAGACCGCTCAGGTCAATTTCAGCGGATGTTTGCCCGGTGCTCTCTTCAAGCGGTATCGAGATTGTGCCTGGCGCTCTGGAGGCCAGTCGGGCGCTCAGGTCCTGCAGGCTGATGGGTTTGAACAGGCAGTCATCCATCCCCGCTTCCATGCAGCGAAGCTTTTCTTCGCGCTGGGCATTCGCGGTAAAACCGAGGATCAGGCAAGCCTCGAGACCCCGGGCCTGTTCTTCATCGCGAATGGCAGCGGCCAGTTCGTAGCCGCTCATGAGCGGCATATTGCAGTCGGTGATGACCACGTCGAACTGATGATTGCGCCAGCATTCAAGTCCCTGTTCGCCGTCCTCGGTTTCCACTATGCGATGGCCCAGATAGCTCAGTTGCTGGGTCAACAACAGACGATTGGCCGGGTAATCATCCACCACCAGGATATTCAGTGGTTGAACGCCCAGCAGATCATCCATGACCGGCAGCGTCGGTCGGGCCAGCGCCCGCAGCACCGGCACCTGCAGCCTGACTTCGATCTGCGTCCCCTGGCCGAGGACGCTGCTCAGTTGCAAGGTGCCCCCCATCATTTCACACAACGAACGGCTGATGACCAAGCCCAGGCCCGATCCACTGCGCCCCGATTGAGCAGGGTTGCCGACTTGCGTGAACGGACTGAACAATCGCTGCTGGTCGTGGATGCTGATGCCGATTCCCGTGTCCTCGACCCGCAGACAAATAGCCAGATGCCCCGGGTGAATGCCCGGTTCGACTTGCACCCTCAGGCGCACTTCACCTTTGTCGGTGAACTTGATGGCATTGCTCAGCACATTGGAAACAATCTGCTTGAAGCGCAGCGGGTCAATCAGCACCTCGCGGTCACTCTTGTGGTCCAGCTCCAGCACCAATCGCAGGTGTTTGTCCCGCGCCAGGCCTTCGAAGACTCTTACCACAGACTCGACCAGTGTCCGGAAATGGGCCCGCTCCGGGGTCAACGAAAGGTGCCCCGATTCGATCCGCGCGATGTCCAGAATGTCCCCGATCAAGCCCAGCAGGTCCCGCGCCGCGGCGGAAGCGACCCCTATCGAAAAGCGGTCCGTGATGCCCTGCGCGGCCCGTTTTGTGGCCAGTTCGAGCATACCTATCAACGCGTTCATCGGGGTTCGGATTTCATGGCTCATCGTTGCCAGGAACCGGGTCTTGGCCCGATTGGCATCGTCCGCGGCATCCTTGGCTTCTTGCAGCTGCTGCAACAGCTGCTGACGCGTGCGGATCAGCCGACGCTGATAGGCAATCCAGCTCAATGCCAGCAATAGCAATCCCGCAGCCAGCGCAAAACCCTGGACGATCGCCGTACGATTGCGCAACCAGTAGCTGTCGGCCACCGCCACTTCATTACGCCAGCGATTAGCCAGCTCATCCATTTCTTCCGGTGGAATACTCAACAATGCCTTGTTCATAATCGAATACAGCTCAAGGGCACCGCGGTTGGTGGCAAAGGAAATACGCGCAGGCTCAGTGCCCACGGTACTGGTGATGCGCAAGCGGTCTCGGTAGCGCCGGGAAATCATGTAACGCGCACTGATCAGCGAATTCAGCGCGGCATCCGCCTCTCCACTGGCTACCCGTTCCATCGCCTGGGCCTGACTTTGCACATCAATCAAGCGAATGCCTGGAGCCGCGGCCAGAATAAACTCACGCAGCCCATTGCCGCGAACAAGCGCCAGACTCTTGCCAGCCATATCGTCCAGAGTGTTCGGACTTGCGGCGCGAGTACTGGTGACTAACACAAAGGGGTTGACCAGGTAGGGCCGAGTGAAACGCAATTCGGCCTCACGCTCGGAGCTCGGGGTAATAGCTGCCAGCAGATCGGCTTCGCCGTCCTGTACCTTCTCGATTTGCTCGTTCAACGAACTGCCCCGCAGCACGTCGAACTTCAACCCGGTGCGCAGGCTGATCCTGGCCAGGACCTGGGCACTGAGCCCAAGGAACTTACCCTTTTCATCAACAAATGAAAGGGGCACAAAGTCATCGATAATCGCTACTTTCAGCCGCGGATGTTCTTCCAGCCAACGTTGCTCGCTGGCACTGAAATGCAACATCTGCTGGCCGCTGAAGCTGGTACTGCCGGAGCTCCAGCGGCGCAGGATGGTCATCCGCTCGCCGATTGGAATCACCGCCAGCGCTGCGTCGACAATTCGCCGCAGGCGCTGGTTTTCACGATCCATGGCGAAGGCAAAAGGGTTCATCTCCAGTCGGGAGAAGTCTGTCAGCTGGACATTGTTCAGATAATTATTGTTGATCAGATAATTGGCGCTGATGGAGTCGCCGAGGTAGACGTCGGCCTGACCAAAAGCCACCGCGCCGATGGCGCTCAGGGTCGAGGGGTAAAGCTGCAGACTGGCATCGAGGTAAAAGTCGCGCACGGCCTGAGGCGGCAGGTAGTGGTTGAGCATGGCCACGCGCTTGCCTGCCAGGTCGGGTGGCAACTCGCTGCTGTCGCCAATACGAGTGACCAGTGTCGGCAAATCTTCGGCGTACGCCTGAGACATGGCCAGCTGCGGGTCGGCGGCCTCGAAACCATTGGCCGTGCCTAACAGATCCAGCTCCCCGCGCTTCAATGCGCCAATGACCGCCTCACGTGACTCATAGCGCAGCACGTCGATCCTGATGTGCAGCAACTGCGCGAGCAGGTCTGCGTAGTCCGCGGTGATCCCTTCAAAGTCCTGGTTGTTGAGGGTCAGATCGAACGGCGCATAGTCCGGTGCCGAGGCTCCCAACCGTAACTCCCCTTTGCTTCTCAACCAGCGCCAGTCAGCCTCATCGAGCTCGACCCGGTAATCCTGAACCTTCGAGCGACCCAGCAGATGCAGGGCTTGCGACTCGGCATCGGCGCCGGACGAAAGCAACAGTTGGCCAAGCAGTATCCAGGCAGTCAGCCCCTTGCGCAGGATGGTTTTCATTCAGATCAGATGATTACGTATGGCGTAATCGCGCAAGTGGACCAGCGACGTGACCTTGAGCTTTTCGATCAATCGGGTTTTGTAAGTGCTGATGGTCTTGTGGCTCAAGTGCATCGAATCGGCAATGTCCTTATTACTCAGACCTCGCGCAAGGCCCTGGAAAATCGTCAGCTCACGGTCGGACAGTTTCTCGATCAGCTGCATTTCCGTGTAGTGCAGGTCGCCCAGATGCACCGAGCTGCAAGACAATTGAGGAAAGTAGGTATAACCCGACATCACTGCACTGACCGCTTTGCTCAACTCTTCGAGATCATTGGTTTTGGAGATGTAACCGAAGGCTCCATTACGCATGCAGCGCGGGGCATAGAAAATTGCCTCAAGGGCGGTATACACCAGTATCCGGCCGGACGACTGCAGATCCTTTAGCCGCCTCAAGACTTCCAACCCGTCCATTTTGGGCATGCTGATATCCAGTACCACAAGGTCGGGCGTATGTTCTTTGGCCGCTTGCACGGCCTCTACGCCGTTGCAGGCTTCCAGAATCTTCTGGAATTTTTCCTTCTGGAGAACCATTTTGACTGCTGCCCGAATGACTGGATGGTCATCCACAACCAGGGCTTTCAGGGTCTTCGAATGTTTATTCATTTGATCTCCTACAAAAACGCCGGTCTGTATCGGTGGCGAAAACGTCTTTGCCCCAACAGGCTTCAGCGGCTCAGCCGCGGGCGCTTGACAGGCTGGGCAACGCGTCAATCCCACGCCCTGCGCGGTTAATTTTCCCACGACAGCATTTGCTGCATCTACCTGTCAGAAATGACAGTTCAGACGAACGGCAACCTCAAAACTTGCGGGTTCAGAGGCGAAATGGCGAGAGATCAGGTGGGGAATACGACCTGAAGAAGGGAGGGTGAACAGGCCAGCCTGACCCCTTAGCCCGCATTGCTCTGGCAGGCATCGCGCAGCCGGGGCGTCGCTGCTACTTCGGCATATTGAGTGTGGGGATCGATATTTTTCATCAAACGCCTGACCGACTCGAAGTCCGGCGTGCGTGCCAGGCTTACCTGGATCTTCTGCCGGTGACGAGCCTGGATCGGTGCCAGTTGCGCGTGCTGGCCATCATAGATAAACCCGTGCCGAATCTGCTCGTTGTCGACGCAGAACGCCAGCAAGTCGAGATCGAATCCGGCGGTCATTGACGCACTCATCATCAGCAGATCGAACGGTTCACAGCCATATTCGACCAGGGATAAAAGCTCTTCGACGGTGTTCACCGGGGCTATCCGGAAATAGCCCAATTGATTCAACAGCCTCTCGACTTTCATTCGATGAAAATGCTGCCCATCGGCAATCAAGATGCGTAACGCTTTATTAAACATATTTGGCAACCAGGGCAATGACGTTCCAGCAGACCCGTGCCTGCCAACTTCCGATAGAAACCTAGGCTATGCGAGACCTTGCGGATTTAATGTAGGACTTTTCTCAAAAGCTCAGGGCATTTCCTTACGCGCGGGCCTCACCACCTGGACACAAGGTGGATGACCGGTGCAGTTGCACGCCATCAACCACTTTGCGAACCCGAGGCAGGCAGTAGTGGCGATTGGGGCGGCGGCTCGCGGAAGGACTTATTCCGCTGGCTTGTAGGAGATTTTCCAGTGAAAGGCTTTAGACGCTCATTGACCTGGGACCACTACTCAGTAGTACTCGGACTCCAGAACGCCTGCACCACCAGCGTCGAAGTGGAGATACGCGCCACCAGTTCATCCAGCTCGTCGCCGTCGACCGAAGTTGTGGCCAGGGTTGCTTCGATCTCCACCTCGTCCGCACCGAACGCATGCACGTCGACATCGCTCGCCGGGTAGTTGCAGCGTTCCAGCTCGGTTTCGAGCAACGCCAGCACAGCCTTTTGTTGCGAGCGCCGGGCGATGACGTAGACGATATTGGTCACCTCGGTCGACACCACATCCAGTGGCTGGCGGTTGATGTTATTGACGATCGGCCGCAACAAGGTGTTCGCCGCGAGGACGAACAAGGTGCCCAGCAGCGCTTCCAGGACCAGGTCGGCACCGGCACAGGCACCGACTGCCGCCGAAGCCCAGAGGGTCGCCGCAGTGTTCAGGCCACGGACGTTGCCCTCCTCGCGCATGATCACCCCGGCACCGAGAAAGCCGATGCCCGAGACCACGTACGCCACCACCTGCACCGCCCCTTCGGCGCCTATCAGCCGGTTGGCCATGTCGACGAAAATCGCCGCGCCCAGTGCCACCAGCACGTTGGTCCGCAAGCCGGCGGTGCGCTGGCGATACTGACGTTCGAAGCCGATCAGCCCGCCTAGAATGAAGGCCGCACTGAGGCTGACCAGAGTGTCGCCCAGTGAGGTCAAGTTGATGTTGTTGAGTGCTTGCATGGAAACATTTCTCCTTGATCGCCAAGGCTCTTTGTATCCCTCGAGCAACAAATCACAGTCCCGTCGATGGCGCTGCGATGACAGCACGAAGCCGTGCATCACGCCTGTTCAGCGTCGATGAGCAGGACGTCGGGATGCCGGTCGGGGACTTCCCACTACGGGTCTGTGCAATTGATGAAAACGCGCGATGCTTATGCCCCGATTTTCAGAGAGTAGACCGTTGAAAAGTGTCCGTAAGGCGAATCGAAAGATTCTTCAGGAAGGGTTCAGGTAGCAATATCCAGGTCGGCCGCAAAAAGATCGCAGCCTGCGGCAGCTCCTACACCGACCTCGTACATCCGCGAAATGGCAGGTGTACGAAAATCCTGTAAGAGCTGCCGCAGGCTGCGATCTTTTCAAGATTTCATCAATCTCAGCTGGCAGTCGCCAACAACAAATCCCGCACCGAACGACTGTGTCCGCGGGCCTTGCCATGCTCATACAGCGAAGTCGCAATCTCATCCGCACGGATCGGCAACACCGAGAGCAAGGTGTCACTCAACCCGTGACTGGCCTGGCAAAAGCCCTGCATGTAGATCCCCGCCTTGCAGCGCTCATCGGTGAGCAGCCGATAGTTGCGGTCCACCTCGAAGTCGCCCAGATATGCTTCAAGCGGTGCAAGCAGTTTGCGGTGCATCTGCCGCTCATAACCGGTGGCGAGCACCACCGCGTCATAGTGGCGAACATTCAGTTCACCGGTGGCGTTGTTGCGCACCGTCAGTTGCACCCCATGTTCGGTCGCCGTGGCTTTTTCCACGGTGGTCAGGGTATGGAAGGCGTGGCGGGCGATTCCGGAAACTTTCTGCCGGTAGAAGATGCCGTAGATACGTTCGATCAGGTCGATATCGACCACCGAATAGTTGGTGTTGTGGTACTCGTTGACCAAGCGTTCGCGCTCGCTGCTGGCTTGCTGGAACACCAGATCAGTGAACTCCGGCGAGAACACCTCGTTGACGAACGGGCTGTCATCGGCCGGTTTCAATGCCGAGCCGCGCAGGATCATATCGACCTGCACCGAAGGGAAACTGTCGTTCAGGTCGATGAAGGCTTCTGCCGCACTCTGCCCGCCGCCGATGATCGCGATACTCATCGGTTGGCCGTTGACGCAGGGTTGTTCGGCCATGCGCTCCAGGTACTGCGAATGGTGGAATACCCGCCCGTCATCCTTGAGCGCCTTGAACGCTTCGGGAATCCGTGGCGTGCCGCCGGCGCTGACCACCACCGCACGGCTGGTGCGGACGAACTCCTGACCCTGGGTATCCCGGGAGATCACTCGCAGCGCTTCGACCTGCTGGTTATGCAGGACCGGCTCGATGGCCAAAACCTCTTCCCCGTAGCGGCTCTGTTCGCGGAACTGCCCGGCGACCCAACGCAGGTAATCGTTGTACTCCATGCGGCACGGATAGAAGGTGCCCAGGTTGATGAAGTCCACCAGGCGACCGTGGGTTTTCAGGTAATTGACAAAGGAATAAGGGCTGGTGGGATTGCGCAGCGTCACCAGGTCCTTGAGAAAGGAAATCTGCAATTCGCTCTGGGTCACCAGGGTGTTGCCGTGCCAGCGGTAGTCAGCCTGCTTGTCGATAAACAGCACATCCAGCGCGCCTTGAGCCGGCCCGCGCTCTTGCAGCGCGATGGCCAGCGCCAGGTTCGAGGGGCCGAAACCGATGCCGATCAGATCGTGAACGAGAGTCGATGCAATTGCCTGTGTCATTTCCAGTGTCCTCTGGATAAGCCCCCCTCAACGCGGGGAGAAAGCCGTAGTGACCTGACCGGCCTGTGACAGGACAGCAGATCGTCTGTTGAGAGGAACGAGGACGATGAAAAAAAATTTAGCTGCCGCGGCTCAGTGTGCGTCCCACTGCTTTACCCGTACCCGGCAATGTTTCATGGCATTGACGATGTGCTTCTCCACCAAGCTGCGGGAGATACCCAGGCGTTCGGCGATTTCCGGATGAGACAGACCTTCGATCTTGCGCAGCAGGAAACTCTCGCGACACAGCGCGGGCAACTCGGCCAGCGCCCGTTGCAGCATGTCCAGGCGTTGTCCGTGATCGAGGGAGGTCTGGGGTGAAGGCGTGAAGAAACGCTCTTCAGTGTCGAGCACTTCCAGCGATTCGACCTGGCGCAAGGCATTGCGCCGGTGGCCGTCGATTACCAGATTCAGTGCCGTGCGATAGAGGAATGCCCGCGGCTGCTCGATCGGCGTGGCGCTGGAGCGCTCCAGCACCCGGACATAAGCGTCATGCACCACATCTTCGGCCACCTGCAGGTTGCCCAGCCTGGCGTTGAGGTAGCACACCAGTTCGCGATAGTAGTTTTCCAACATGACTCCCGGCCGCAGTCGGTGCGGCTGTTGTCCTTGAGCATGACCGACTGCCCCGAAACCTCCGGTGCAAGATGATGGCAGTTTGAAGTCGCGTAATTTATAGTAATTCTCATGTAGATTTAAAGAGTTGGTTACAAATGCTTGCGATATCCTCGGATAAACGGCGCTAACCACCTATATGAACAGCTAAATTCCAACCCCTCGTCCTCGTTTACCTGACAGCTCCCCGTATCTGTCGGTCCACCGACAGCGTTCAACGCTGCCTGAAGCCTGAACGACGGGCCGACTTCCATTGGCCGGAACCCTGCATGAAACGTCCCCGAAAAACCCGACGCGCCCTGCTTGTAACGCTCTGCCTGCTCCCCGTGATTGCCTTCGCCGCCTGGCAAGTCATCCCGCCGGGCCGCGACAAACTCGCCACCGTCCAGGTCAGCCGTGGCGACATCGAAAGCAGCGTTACCGCCCTTGGCACCTTGCAGCCGCGACGCTATGTCGACGTCGGCGCCCAGGCTTCCGGGCAGATCCAGAAGATCCACGTCGAAGTCGGTGACGAGGTCAAGGAAGGCCAACTGCTGGTGGAAATCGATCCGTCCATGCAAAAGGCCAAGCTCGATGCCGCGCGCTTCTCCATCGAGAATCTCAAGGCCCAGTTGCAGGAACAGCGCGCGCAATATGATCTGGCCCGACAGAAATACCAGCGTCAGCAAAACCTCGCTGCTGGCGGTGCCACTCGCGAAGAAGACGTCCAGACCGCCCAGGCGGAAGTGCGCGCCACCCAGGCGCGGATCGACATGTTCCAGGCCCAGATCCGTCAGGCCCAGGCCAGCCTGCGCAGTGACGAAGCCGAACTCGGTTACACCCGCATCTACGCGCCGATGTCCGGCACAGTGGTGGCCGTGGACGCCCGGGAAGGCCAGACCCTCAACGCGCAACAGCAGACCCCGCTGATCCTGCGTATCGCCAGACTGTCACCGATGACCGTCTGGGCCGAGGTTTCCGAGGCCGATATCGGTCACGTCAAACCGGGGATGAACGCTTACTTCACCACCCTCAGCGGTGGCAGCCGGCGCTGGACCAGCAACGTGCGGCAGATCCTGCCGATCCCGCCCAAACCCCTGGAGCAAACCAGTCAGGGCGGCGGTAGTCCGAGCAGCACCAGCAAGAGTGGCAGCGCTCGGGTAGTGCTGTACACCGTGTTGCTGGATGTCGACAACGCCGACCAGGCCTTGATGGCCGAGATGACCACCCAGGTGTTCTTTGTCGCCAATCGCGCGCAGAACGTGTTGACCGCGCCCATCGCCGCCTTGCAGGGCAGCTCGAAGCCGGACAGTCAGACCGCCCGGGTGGTCGCCAAAAACGGTGATATCCAGGCCCGCGAAGTGCGTACCGGTATCAGCGATCGTATGCGGGTTCAGGTGCTTGAGGGGCTCGATGAGGGCGAGCACTTGCTGATCGGTCCTGCCGCCGGCAGCGGAGGCTGAATGCAAACGCCGCTGATCGACCTGCGTGACATCCGCAAATCCTATGGGGGCAATGACAGCCCCTTGGTCGAGGTGCTGCGCGGCATCGACCTGTCGATCCATGCCGGAGAGTTCGTGGCGATAGTCGGCGCCTCAGGCTCAGGCAAATCGACCCTGATGAACATCCTCGGTTGCCTCGACCGCCCGACTTCCGGCGAATACCTGTTCGCCGGCGAAAACGTCGCGCAACTGGACAGCGACGAGCTGGCCTGGCTGCGGCGCGAAGCCTTCGGTTTCGTGTTCCAGGGCTACCACCTGATCCCTTCCGGCTCCGCCCAGGAAAACGTCGAGATGCCGGCGATCTATGCCGGCACCCCGGCAGCCCAACGCCACGCCCGCGCCGCCGCCCTGCTGGATCGCCTGGGGCTGGCCGAACGTACCGGCAATCGCCCGCATCAACTGTCGGGCGGGCAACAGCAGCGAGTGTCGATTGCCCGCGCCTTGATGAACGGCGGCCATATCATCCTCGCCGACGAACCCACCGGCGCCCTCGACAGCCATAGCGGCGCCGAGGTCATGACCCTGCTCGACGAACTGGCGAGCCAGGGCCATGTGGTGATCCTGATCACCCATGACCGCGAAGTCGCTGCCCGCGCCAAGCGCATCATCGAAATCCGCGATGGGCTGATCATCAGCGACACCGCCCGGACCGATGCCGGAGTGTCAGTCCCGATCAATCCCGGAGCGCTGCAAGCCGTCGATCTGCGCAAGCGCCTGAGCGAGGGCAGCGAAGCCACCGGCGCCTGGAAAGGCGAACTGCTGGACGCGGTGCAAGCCGCCTGGCGAGTGATGTGGATCAACCGTTTCCGCACCGCATTGACCCTGCTCGGAATTATCATCGGTGTCGCTTCGGTGGTGGTCATGCTGGCCGTGGGCGAAGGCAGCAAGCGTCAGGTCATGGCGCAAATGGGCGCCTTCGGCTCGAACATCCTCTACCTCAGCGGCTCCTCACCCAATCCACGCACGCCGCCGGGCATCATCAAGCTTGACGAAGTCGCCGCCCTGGCCGCCCTGCCCCAGGTCAAGCGGATCATGCCGGTCATTGGCAACGAAGCCGTGGTGCGCTTCGGCAACGTCGATCACACCGCCTACGTCGGCGGCAACGACACCAACTTCCCGGCGATCTTCAACTGGCCGGTAGTTGAAGGCAGCTACTTCTCCCAGGCCGATGAAAACACCGCAGCCGCCGTGGCGGTGATCGGGAAAAAAGTCCGCGACAAGTTATTCAAGGATGTCGCCGATCCGATCGGCCAATACATCCTGATCGAGAACGTGCCATTCCAGGTGGTCGGCGTGCTGGAAGAAAAAGGCGCCAGCTCCGGTGATCAAGACAGCGACGACCGGATCGCCATCCCCTATTCGGCCGCCAGTATCCGGCTGTTTGGCACCTATGATCCGGAATATGTGGCCATCGCCGCGGCCGATGCGCGCAAGGTCAAGGAGGCCGAGCTGGCCATCGACCAGTTGCTGCTGCGCATGCACAACGGCAAGCGCGACTTTGAACTGACCAACAACGCCGCGATGATCCAGGCCGAAGCCCGCACCCAGAACACCCTGTCGCTGATGCTCGGCTCGATTGCCGCGATCTCGCTGCTGGTAGGTGGCATCGGGGTGATGAACATCATGCTGATGACCGTCCGTGAACGCACCCGCGAGATCGGTATCCGCATGGCCGCCGGCGCCCGGCAACGGGACATCCTGCGCCAGTTCCTCACCGAGGCGGTGATGCTCTCGGTGGTCGGCGGGATTGCCGGGGTCGCTCTGGCGCTGATGGTGGGCGGTGTTTTGCTGCTCAGTGACGTGGCGGTGGCCTTCTCTCTGCCAGCCATTTTCGGCGCCTTCGGCTGTGCCCTGGTCACCGGTGTGGTTTTCGGTTTCATGCCCGCCCGCAAAGCTGCCCGGCTCGACCCGGTCACGGCCCTTACCAGTGAATGATCGCCCTATGAAACCCCCTCTGAGTCTCCTTGCCGCCTGCCTGCTGCTGAGCGCTTGCAGCAGTCCTGCGCAGCGCCTGGACAGCGGCATTCAACCGCCCGCAGCCTGGCATTCGCCCGCTGCCGCAGCCACCCGACAAACCAGCGAACAATGGTGGACGCACTTCGGCAGTAGCGAGCTGGACCGACTGATCGGACAGGCACGCCTGGGCAGCTTTGATTTGGCCGCGGCCATGGCGCGGGTACGCCAGGCGCAAGCGACGGCGGTAATCGCCGGCGGACCGCTGCTGCCGGAGATCAAGGGCGGGGTCAACGCCAACCGGCAAAAACTGCTGCGCGGCGATGGCTACAGCCAGCTGGATGCCGACAGCAGTAACAAGGCCGTGGATTACTTCGATGCGAATCTGAGCGCCAGCTACGAGATCGATTTCTGGGGCGGCAAACGCGCGGGCCATGACAGTGCCCTGCAAGGCGTGCGCGCCAGCGAATTCGACCAGGCCACCGTAGAGCTGACATTGCTCAGCAGCGTGGCCAACAGTTATGCCCAGGCCCTGTCGTTGCGTGAGCAAGGGCGGATTGCCGAGTTGAACCTGGCCAACGCGCAAAACGTTTTGCAACTGGTGCAGACCCGCTACGACGCAGGCTCCGCGACCGCCCTCGAACTGGCTCAGCAAAAGAGTCTGGTAGCCGCCCAGCAGCGGCAATTGCCAGCGGTTCAGCAGCAAGCCGAGGACGCCCTGATTACCCTGGCTGCCTTGCTCGGCCAACCGGTGCAAGCACTGACACTCGGCGAGCAGCGCTTCGAGCAATTGAGCTGGCCGAGCATCGGCGCAGGCCTGCCCAGCGACCTGCTCAGTCGCCGCCCGGACATCGCTCGCGCCGAAGCCCAGTTGGCTGCCGCGCAGGCTGACGTCAGCGTCGCCCGCGCCGCCATGCTGCCCAGCGTTACCTTGAGCGCCAACTTCGGCTCGGGCGCCAACAACGCCGCGGATATTTTGCGCAGCCCGTTTTACAACCTGACTGCCGGGCTGGTGGCGCCGATCTTCAACAACGGCCGCCTGGGTGCCGAACGCGACAAGGCCACGGCCCGCCAGCAAGAACTGCTGGAGACTTACCGCGGCTCGATCATCAACGGTTTTGCCGACGTCGAAAAAGCCCTCAACAGCATCTACGGCCTGGACCGGCAACGGCAGTGGCAAAGCGAAGAACTGAGCCAGGCGCAAACCGCCTTCCGGATCGCCGAAAGCCGCTACCAGGCCGGCGCCGAAGACCTGCTGACGGTACTCGAAACCCAGCGCACGCTGTATGCCGCGCAGGATCTGAATGTGCAGCTGCGACTGGCGCGGGTACAGGCCAGTGTTGCGCTGTACAAGGCATTGGGTGGGGGGTGGTCGGTGCTGTGATTCTTGCTTCAAGAGATGTAGTGATTGTCCTATCGTCATCGCGAGCAAGCTCGCTCCCACATCAGATCGTCGGTGTGCACATTATCTGCGAAACACAGGAGATCGAGTGTGGGAGCGGGCTTGCTCGCGAAGAACGATAACGCGGTCGACCTGCCGATTTACAACTGACGCCCTTTGACCTTCATATTCCGTGCATACCACGGCCTCTGCGGCACCTTGCGCAACAGGTCAGCGACTTTCTTTTCATCACCAAAGGTGATGCGCAGCGCCAGCTTCATGGTCTCCGGATCCATCTCCACCGACTTGCCAGCCTGCAGGCCCGGAGTGGTGCTGCATCCATGGGTGGTCGGCCCCAGCCAAGGGTCGGCGATTTCGACCCAGCGTCCCGGTGCGAACCAGGGCACGCCGTTGACTTGCAGTCGACTGAGCTCGCCGGGATGGAAGCGTTCGTGGGCCCGAAACCAGTCTTCCAGACGGTCGTCGATCCAACCGTGGAAGTGCCAGAACACCGGGTTTACGTGGGAGGAAAACGGGTCGCCGAGAAAGTCGTTTTCCGCCGAGTACCAGCGCGCGGCGAAGTCCGAAGGATCGCGGGCAAACGGCACCGGCACGCCGTTCGACGGATCGCGCGGCACCGAGGCCCAGCGCATGTGCAACCAGTCATGCAGGCCCAGTTCGACCTCCGAGCCGAACTGGCCGAGGGTCAGTTTCGCCAGGTAACGCGGATCGCGATACTGCGACTCCCACACCTGGAAATTGCTGTGATAGGTCTCGGCCGCCTTGATATCGCGGACCCATTGGCTGTACTCGGTATCTCCCTCGGCCAGCCAGGTCGGTGGCAAGGCAAAACCGTCGTGGTTGTCGAAATATCGCGCGAAACCCTGCCGGTCGCGTTCAAGCTCCGGCTGCGGCACGGGAAAGTCCGGCCAGGAGGGCAAGTCCTGCATCGAGCGTGCGGTGCCGAGCATGTGCCGGTGCATGAAAAAGAAATCGATCCCCGAGCCGTTGCGGTCTTTGCGCGGCCCCCGGGCGTCACGCTCCCGGTCCCGCGGGCCGGGCTGCCAGCCAATGCCGCGCAGTGCGCCGCGTTGCTCTTCGGAAAGGTTGTGCCACTTGTCCCGCGAAGCATGCCAGAGCTGATGGAACAGTCGGTGCTCGGGAGAAATCAACCACGCCCGAAAGCCCGGGTTCAGGGCAATCCGTTCACGGGCTTCGGGGAAGCGGCGCTTGGTGGCGACAAATCGATTGTCCAGCTCGGGCAGACCCAGGGGCCGATCCAGGCGCAGGATCCGCCCGCTGAGGGTGGCGCTGCCGGCATTGCCGAAATCGGCCCAGACTTCATCGAGGCTGACATTGAACTCGTAGGCCGGTGAGCCGGCGCTATCGACGCTGACCAGTCGCCAATGCAACTCGGCGGGATTGGCCTGCAGCAAATCTCCGACGACTCGGAACCGCGGCTCGTCGGACGCTCGCAAGCGTTCGGCACTATCCAGATAGCCACGCAGCCCGCGACCACGATGGGCGATATCCAGAAACAGCTCCAGACCGTGTAGCGGCAAGCCGTCGAGACCGGCATCCCGGCCCTCGAAACGAATCTCCCAAACGCCGCGCAGACTGTCCGCCAGATGCTGTCCGGCGGTGTCCGCCAGATCGACCGTGGCCTCCCCCGGGGTGATTGTCTCGTCTACCCGCGTCAACTCGCGATGCGCATAAAAAGCCGCAGGCACGGCGGCGCCGGTCAGCGCCAAGCCCGCGATGAACCCTCGTCGAGAAATTGTCATTGCCCTACCTGTGTCAGCCATGAAGCTGGCTTTATCCAAGCTAGAACGTTTGTTGGGTGGGGAAATTTAAGCGCGGCGGGCGGTGCAAAAAGATCGCAGCCTTCGGCAGCTCCTACGGATTTGTGTTCGCCTGCAAATCCACGACTGCACTCGATCGGTGTAGGAGCTGCCGCAGGCTGCGATCTTTCCGGGACCAGCCTAAATTTCCAGGCCTTCTCCTCGTTCTTCCCAGATACCTCGACGGCGAACCTGACTGAGATGGCAATGACAAAACCACGTTCGAAAAAGGCTCTTTATATCGGCCTGCCGCTGGCCCTGGCCGTCACCGCCGGCGCAGGTCTGCTGGCCTGGAATTACTGGTTCAAGGACAACCCCGGTTATCCGGTCAGGGTGATGAAGCAGGCTGATGAACTGCATGAACGGATGATTTCCTTCGACAGCCACATCACCGTGCCGCTGGATTTTGGCACTGCGGGCAACGAAGTCGACAAGGACGGTTCCGGGCAGTTCGATCTGGCCAAGGCCAACCGTGGACGCCTGTCGGGTGCGGCACTGACGATCTTCGGCTGGCCGGAAATGTGGAACGGCCCCAATGCCCCACACAAGCCTACCGCCGGTTTCGTCGATGAGGCCCGCAACCAGCAGGAGGTTCGCTACAAGATCATCTCCGGCATCGTCCGCGACTTCCCCAACCAGGTCGGCATCGCCTACACCCCGGAGGATTTCCGGCGCCTGCACGGCGAAGGCAAGTTCGCGATCTTCATCAGCATGCTCAACGCCTACCCGCTGGGCCACGACCTGAGCCTGCTGGACAAGTGGGCTGCACGCGGCATGCGGATGTTCGGCTTCAGCTATATCGGCAACAACGATTGGGCCGACTCCTCGCGCCCGCTGCCCTTTTTCAACGACTCACCGGACGCCCTCGACGGCCTCTCGGACATTGGCAAACAGGCAGTGCAGCGGCTCAACGATCTGGGGGTGATCATTGACGTGTCGCAAATGTCCACCCAGGCCCTGACCCAGGTTGCCCAACTGAGTCGCACGCCAATGGTCGCCTCGCACTCGGCACCCCGGGCCGCGGTCGACATCCCGCGCAACCTCAGCGACAAGGAGTTGCAGCTGATCAAGAACAGCGGTGGCGTGGTGCAGATCGTCGGCTTCTCGGCCTACCTGCGGCCATTGAGCCAACCGACCCAGGACAAGCTCAATGCCCTGCGCGCACGCTTTGACCTGCCACCGCTGCCAAATCTGGCGATGGCCCTGATGCCCGGTGACCCGATCATCGCCGCCTGGCCGGAACAGAAGTTCGGCCAGTACGCCGGCGAGCTCTACGGCATTCTCGAGGAGGAACCCAAGGCCACGCTCAAGGACCTGGGTGACGCCATCGATTACACGGTGAGAAAAATCGGTATCGATCACGTTGGCATTGCCTCGGACTTCAACGAGGGTGGCGGGGTCAAGGACTGGGAAAACGTCGGCCAGATTCGCAACGTGACCGCCGAACTGATCCAGCGCGGTTACTCCGAGGCGGATATCGCCAAGCTTTGGGGTGGAAACTTCCTGCGGGTCTGGGATCAGGTGCAGAAAGCCGCCAAACCCGCCCTGACTTCTGCCAAGTGAACAATACAGCCATGAGTGATCGTCGAACCTTTCTCAAACAGGCCGGGATCCTGGCCGCCGCCCTGCCCCTCGGTGCCGGGATCAACAGCCAGGCCATGGCCGACACCCTGCAAGCACTGTCCAAGGACAAATGGGCGCAACTGCGCCAGCTGTTCCTGCTCGATCCCGACTACATCCACTTCTCGAACTTTCTGGTCACCTCCCACCCAAGGCCGGTGCGTGAAGCCATCGACCTGCACCGCGCCTGGCTCGACCGCAACCCGGGCCTGGCGATGGATTGGGACCGCGAAGAAACCTGGAAGCACGAAGCCGAGGTCCGCAACCGGGCCGGCCAGTACCTGCAGGCCAAACCCGGGCAAATCGCCCTGACCGGCAGCACCACCGAAGGCCTGGCGATGATTTATGGCGGGATTCATGTGCGCCCGGATCAAGAGATCCTCACCACCGAACACGAGCATTACTCGACCCACAGCATTCTCGAGTTCAGAGCGCAGAAGCAGCAGACCCGCGTGCGCAAGATCAGGTTGTTCAAGGACCCGCAACAGCTGTCGACCGATGAGGTGCTCGACTCGATCCGCCGCAATATCCGGCCCGAAACCCGGGTCCTGGGGATGACCTGGGTGCACTCGGGCAGCGGGGTGAAACTGCCGCTGGCAGAGATCGGCAAACTGGTGGACGAACACAACCGTGATCGTGACGACCAGGACCGGCTGCTGTACGTCGTCGACGGTGTACACGGCTTTGGCGTCGAAGACCTGAGCTTCCCGGAAATGAACTGCGACTTCTTTATCGCCGGCACCCACAAGTGGCTGTTCGGCCCGCGCGGTACCGGCATCGTTTGCTCGCGCTTCGAGGAGCTGAAATACCTCACCCCCAGTGAGCCGACCTTCTCCGAAGACAACAACTTCGCCACCAGCATGTCCCCCGGCGGCTACCACGCCTTCGAGCATCGCTGGGCCCTCAACGAAGCCTTCAAATTGCATTTGCAACTGGGCAAGGCCGAGGTTCAGGCACGTATTCATCAACTCAATAGTTACCTCAAGCATCGCCTGCAGGAACATTCGCGGATCGAACTGGTGACGCCCCTCAGTCCCGAGCTGTCGGCCGGTTTCAGCTTCTTCCGGATCAAGGATCAGGACAGCGACCAGGTAGCGGCTTATCTGATGCAGAACCGGGTAGTAGTCGATGCCGTGGAGCGCGATGTCGGCCCAGTGATCCGGACCGCTCCGGGCCTGCTCAACAGCGAAGCGGAGGTCGACCGCTTCATGGCCTTGCTGAGCAATAGACTTTGATTCCTTGAAGCTTTCCAGGATGCCATTTCCCTTGATCGAGATGACTCATGACCAATGACCCGCTCACCTCCCGCCCGCACACCCTTGCCTTAAAGGCGCTTGCCGCGCTGGCCTTCAGCACCCTGCTCGGCGGCCTGCTGCCGAGCACCGCCATGGCGACCGCACCGCCACAACCGGGCAAAGTGTTCAAGGACTGCAAGGACTGCCCGGAAATGGTCGTGCTGCCTGCCGGCACCTTCACCATGGGCACTCCGGACGGCGAAGCCGGCCGCGAGCCTGACGAGGGTCCGATGCATGAAGTGACCTTCGCCAGACCTTTCGCCATGAGCCGCTTTCAGATCACCGCCGGTGAATGGGAGCGCTATGTGCGGGAAACCGGGGTCAGGATTGCCGACGGCGATACCCGGCCAGGCCGCGAATGTGTGGCCAGCAAGCCCCGTTATGCACAGGCCCCGCGCCAGCCGGCAGTCTGCATGGACTTCGCAGACGTACAGGCCTATGTCGCCTGGCTGTCGAAAAAAACCGGGCAGAACTATCAAATGGTCAGCGAGGCTCAACGCGAGTACGCCGCCCGCGCCGGCTCCAGCGGCCCCTTCCCGTTCCCCTTCGATGAAGGGACCGAGTACAGCATCGCCAAACATGCCAACACCTATGGCCCGACTGATGGCTACAGCTTCAGCTCGCCGGTCGGCAGCTATCCGCCCAACGCATTCGGTATGTACGACATGCACGGCAACGTCTACGAGTGGATCGCCGACTGCGAGCACGCCAACTACGTCGGCGCGCCAACCGATGGCAGCGCATGGGTCGAGCCTGGATGTGAAGCGCTGCAGATTCGCGGCAACGACTGGGGGGAAGCGCCGGTGTTTTCCCGCTCGGGCAACCGCAACAACATCTATCCGCAAACCCGCGGAGACTGGATCGGCTTTCGCGTTATACGTGAGCTCTAGACTATAATCCCGCCCGCCCCTGCATACAGGTCGCCGCCAATCGGCGGCCTTCTAAATTAAGCGCCTGACCAGACGTTCTACTGGGTATCTGCCTCTACGACCCAAGGAACTGTCCCCTCATGACCCAGCCTACGCGCGGTGCAATTCATGAATTGTTCACCCTCCTCAAACCCTTTCGGCTAGTCGTCGCGCTGTCGATCATTCTCGGCATGGTCGGCGGCTTGAGCGTTACCGTGTTACTGGCAACCATCAACACTGCCCTGCACTCGGAAAGCGGCCTGACCCAGGGAGTCGTGGCGCTGTTTGCCGGCCTGTGTCTGCTGGCGTTGTTCAGTTCGATCTGCTCGGACATCGGTACCAACTACGTCGGCCAGCACATCATTGCCAAGCTGCGCAAAGAACTGGGAGAAAAGGTGCTCTCGGCGCCCATCGAACAGATCGAGCGTTATCGCAGCCATCGGTTGATCCCGGTGCTGACCCATGACGTGGACACCATCAGCGATTTCGCCTTCGCCTTCGCCCCGCTGGCGATTTCCCTGACCGTGACCCTGGGCTGCATGGGCTACCTGGCCATGTTGTCGTGGCCAATGTTTCTGATGATGGTCGTGGCGATCATCATTGGCACGGGCATTCAGTACTTCGCCCAAAGCCGGGGTATCCAGGGTTTCATGGCCGCCCGGGACGCCGAAGACGAGTTGCAAAAGCACTACAACGCCATTGCCGAAGGCGCCAAGGAACTGCGTATCCACCGGCCACGTCGCCAGCGCATGTTCGTCTCCGGGATCAAGGCCACCGCCGACTTCATCTGCAATACGCAGATCCGCTCGATCAACACCTTCGTCATCGCCAAGACCTTCGGTTCGATGCTGTTCTTCGTTGTCATCGGTCTGGCCCTGGCCCTGCAATCCTTCTGGCCCAGCGCCGACAAGACGGTAATGAGCGGCTTCGTGCTGGTGTTGCTGTACATGAAAGGCCCGCTGGAACATCTGGTGGGCACCCTGCCGATTGTCAGCCGGGCACAGATCGCCTTTCGCCGGATCGCCGAACTCTCCGAGCAGTTCTCTTCCCCCGAGCCGCACCTGTTGCTGGATGACCAGGGCAGCCAGGCCAAATCAGTGCATAGCCTGGAACTGCGCAACGTCAGCTACACCTTTCCCGCTGTACCGGGCAGCGAGGCATTTCGCCTGGGGCCGGTGAACCTGAAGATCGAACAAGGCGAAATCATCTTTATCGTCGGCGAAAACGGCTGCGGCAAGACCACCCTGATCAAGTTGCTGCTGGGTCTCTATCCGCCGCAGCAGGGAGAAATCCATCTCAACGGGCACCGCATCGACGCCGAGAACCGCGACGATTACCGTCAGTTGTTCACCACGATTTTCGCCGACTACTACCTGTTCGATGACGTGGTGCAAGGCGACCAGCACATCCCCGAAGACGCCAACAAGTACCTGCAACGCCTGGAGATCGCCCACAAGGTCAGCGTCGAAGGCGGCAGTTTCACCACCACCGACCTCTCCACCGGCCAGCGCAAGCGCCTGGCACTGGTCAACGCCTGGCTGGAAGAGCGCCCGGTGCTGGTGTTCGACGAATGGGCGGCCGACCAGGACCCGACTTTCCGCCGGATCTTCTACACCGAGCTGCTCCCGGATCTGAAACGCCTGGGCAAGACCATCATCGTCATCTCCCACGACGACCGCTACTTCGATGTCGCCGACCAGTTGGTGCGCATGGAGGCCGGTCAGGTGGTCACGGCGCTGAGCCCGGCCTGAACCGCTGAAAGCGCGGTCCGGCATGGTTCCGTGACCGCGCGGTAGCACCGATTCAACGTTTGTGGATTTATTTTTTCCGGTTTCACGAACGTGTTGCGTCTAATAATAATTATCATTAACTAAAAAACTGCACACTTCGCTTCAGGAGCATTTAGAGCAATGCAAAGCCCTTCCCTGTCCCGCACACCTCTGGCAAAGGCGATCCACCGGCAAAAATCTCGCAGAGCAGTCCTGCCGGGCGCTCTGTTGACCCTACTGTTGCTCGGGGTCTCTGAAGTGCAGGCAGCACCGGTCGAGGTGAATATTCCCGCGCAGTCGCTGGCCAGCGCCCTGCAGCAACTGGGGCAACAAGCCAACCTGCAGATCCTCTACAGTCCGGACATGGTCAAGGGCATCAAATCCACCGCGGTTGCCGGGAACCTTGAGCCTGAGCAAGCGCTCAACACACTGCTGCTGGGGAGCGGCATTACCTTTGAACTGACCGGCAGCACGGTCTCGCTGATCCCGGTCGCGGGTGCTTCCAGCGCCGTGGAACTGGGCGCGGTGTCTATCTCCGGCAAGGCGCCGGGATCCACCACCGAAGGCACCGGCCTGTACACCACTTACTCGTCCAGTAGCTCGACCCGGCTCAACCTGACGCAGAAAGAGACCCCGCAGTCGGTCACCGTAATGACCCGTCAGCGCCTGGATGACCAGCGACTCACTAATCTGACCGATATCCTCGAAGCCACCCCGGGCGTCACCGTGACCCGCCTGGGCCTGGGCACCGAGAACGACACCTATTGGTCCCGCGGTTTCCAGATCCAGAACTTCGAGATCGACGGCGTACCGACCTCCACCCGCCTCGATAACTACACTCAAAGCGCGGCCATTTACGACCGTGTGGAAATCGTCCGCGGCGCCACCGGCCTGATCAGCGGCATGGGTAACCCATCGGCGACCATCAACCTGATCCGCAAGCGTCCTACCGCTGAAGCACAGGCGAGCATTACTGGTGAAGCCGGCAGCTGGGATCGCTACGGCAGCGGTTTCGATGTTTCCGGACCACTGACCGAAAGCGGCAATGTTCGCGGGCGCCTGGTGGTCGACTACAAGAACCAGCAATCCTGGGTCGATCGCTTCAAGCAGGACTCCCAGCTGATCTACGGCATCACCGAATTCGACCTGAGCGAATCGACCATGCTGACCGCCGGTTTCAGCTACCAGAAGACCCAGGTCGATGCGCCGCTGCGCGGGGGTTACCAGACCAAATTCAGCAATGGCAACAAAACCCACATGCAGCGCTCGCTCAACCCGGCGCCGAACTGGGCCTACAACGACCACGACCAGACCAACTACTTCACCTCCATCGAACATCAATTCGATAACGGCTGGAGCGGCAAGATCGAATACGGCCACACCGAAAACAAATTCGACGAGTTCTTTTCCTACACCATCGGCAGCCTCGACCAGGCCACCGGCTCCGGCGCCGTGCTGCTGCCCGTGCGCTGGTCGGGCACACCGCGCCAGGACAACATCGACGCCTACCTGACCGGGCCGTTCTCGGCGTTCGGTCGCGAACATGAGCTGATCCTCGGCGTCACCGCCACCGACTATGAAGAGAACACCCCGAACTATAACGACTGGCTGTGGGACTATGGCTTCCAGATTCCGGACTATAGGAGCTGGAACGGCGACGCGCCGAAACCCGCCACACCGATAGTTGGCAAAGGCAGCATCAAAGAGAAGCAATACGCCGCCTACCTGACCTCGCGCTTCCACGTTACCGACGATCTGAGCGTGATTCTCGGAGGCCGTCTGACCGACTGGAAACGCGACACCGATACCAACATTTACGGGCAAGGCACCACCACCGTCGAAGAGAAGGAAAGCGGCGTCTTCATTCCTTACACCGGCGTGGTCTACGATCTGGACGACAACTGGTCGCTGTACGCCAGTTACACCAAGATCTTCAACCCGCAGGCTTCCTACGTTCGCGACGTCAACCGCAAAGCCCTCTCTCCACTGGAAGGCACGGGTTACGAAGTCGGTATCAAGGGCAGTTTCTACGACGAAAAACTCAACGCCAGCCTGGCCCTGTTCAAGCTGGAACAGGACAACCTCGCGGTATGGCAGTCGGACACCATGGCGTACATCACCGAGGAAAGCACCAGCACCGAAGGTGTCGAGTTTGAAATGAACGGTGAGCTGGCAGAAGGCTGGCAGGCATCTGCCGGTTATGCCTACAGCGTCACCACCAACTCCGAAGACCAGCGCATCGTCACCAACCTTCCACGCCATATGCTCAAGACGTTCACCGCCTATCGCCTGCCCGGCATGCTGGACAAGCTTACTGTAGGTGGTGGTGTGAACTGGCAGAGCAAGACC
Organism: Pseudomonas sp. LBUM1658; assembly: GCF_059716055.1. Lineage (NCBI taxonomy): Bacteria > Pseudomonadati > Pseudomonadota > Gammaproteobacteria > Pseudomonadales > Pseudomonadaceae > Pseudomonas > Pseudomonas sp. LBUM1658. The sequence goes on along the minus strand of NZ_CP166798.1, from coordinate 1,739,684 downwards.
GGCGAAAACCTGCACTACTACGAGCAGGGCAGCTATGCGGTTACCAACCTCATGGCCCGTTACGACATCTCGAAAAACCTCAGCGCCTCGGTCAACGTGAACAACGTGTTCGACCGTGAGTACTACTCCAGCGTCTACGCCGAGGGTGTCTATGGCGCACCACGTAATATCATGACCGGCTTCAAGTACAACTTCTGAGTTCTGGCTGAACGAGCCATGAAGGAAAAAGCGCACCTGTTGTCAGGTGCGCTTTTTTTGTGCCTGGAACATCGACTGAACAGCTAAAACGACAAAGCCCGGCGCCAAGGCCGGGCCCAAAAAAACCGGAGGGGATAAATCCGCTCCGGCTCTTTACCTGCGCAGTTGTTTTCAATGTTTCGGATACAGCGCCCGGTGCAGTACTTCGGCCAGCTCCCGGTAAACCGCTTCAACCTCGGCAGTCACCATCGGCATACGCAGGAAGTCGTGGACCAGACCGCCGTACTCGCGGCACTCCACCACACTCCCCTGCATCGCAAGTCGCTGTGCGTAGGCGCGCCCTTCATCGATCAATGGATCGAAGCCTGCCAGGGCAATGAAGGCCGGTGCCACGCCCTGCAGGTCTGGTGCGAGCAACGGCGAGAAACGCCAGTCATCGCGGTCTTCGGGAGTCCGTGCGTAGTGGTCGTAGAACCACTCCAGGGTCGGGCTTTCCAGCAGATAACCTTCGCTCAGCAGTTCCATGGATTCGCTGCGCCGCGAGGCGTCGGTCACCGGGTAGCAGAGCAATTGCAGGCAGGGCTTGAGTGCCGAAGGATCGGCGGCGGCCTCGATGGCCAGGACGGTGGCCAGCGTCGCGCCGACACTGTCGCCGCCATAGGCCAGCCGATCGGTATCCAGCGCCAGTCCTTCGGCGTTTACAGCCAGCCAGAGCAAGGCATCGGCGGCATCGTGCACAGCGGTCGGGAACTTGTACTCCGGCGCTCGCCGGTATTCCACCGCGAGCACCGCACAGGGGGTCCGCCCACAGAATTCGCGGCAGACCCCATCGTGGGAGTCGAGACTGCCGACGACAAAGCCACCGCCATGCAAGAACACCAGCACCGGCAGGGTTTCCTGGCTTTCCCCCAAGGGTCGATAAAGCCGCATTGGCAATGAGCTGCCATCGCGGGTCGGATAATTCAGGTCGAGGCAATCGACCCCAGGCGCCGGCCAGCGCATCCGCGCCGAAGACTGCTCGAACGCCTGCCGCGCCTGCTCCGGCGTCTGCCGATGCAAGGCCATGGAGTCGCCTGTCTGATTCGCGTCGACGAGGTCGAGAAAGGCCGCGATTTCTGGATTCAATGACATGAAATGCATCCCGGGGCGGCCACACGGGCCGCCCCTCAATCGAAAGTTAAAAGAGCGTCAGGCAGTCTGGACCAGACAATGTTCGATCAGCGCTTGCAACTCCGCCTGATAATCTTCCATCAGCCTGTCGACGGTGCTGGTGCGATAGCGACGGGTGCTGTAGATGCAGCGGAACGACAGCCGACCGTTGAACACCTGCCCCACCAGCTCCAGCCAGTTGGCCATGCCGGCATCCAGGCTGTAGCTGTCGCCGATGTTGTCATCGGCCGGCAGCAGCAACGCCTGCTCATCGAAGCTCTGGTCGAACTGCCCGAGGTAGTTGAACGTCACCCGTGCCTGGGGCAACGCCGCCAATCGCTGGCTCAGCTCGGGTCCGGCCATATAACGCAAGGCGCCGTAACCGACCCCCTTGTTCGGCAGACTGCCCAACTGATCACGCACCGCGACAATCGAAGTGCCGATGTCAGCACTCAGCTGCGGAGCCAGGCGAATCGGGAACATGGTGGTGAACCAGCCCATGGTCCGGCTCAGATCCAGCGTTTCGAACAGATCCTCGCGACCATGGCCTTCGAGCTGCACCAGTACCGATGACTCATCGCTCCAGCGGCACAGCACCCGGCCCAGCGCCGTCAGCAACAGGTCGTTGATCTGCGTCTGGTAGACCGCCGGCGCCTGCTTGAGCAACTGCGCGGTATAGGTTTCGTCGAGGTGCATGGTCGCTTCGGCCCGGTGGCGCACCAGGTTTTTCCCCCGCGGGTTGTCGCACGGCAGTTCCTTGCCCGGCTGATCGAGGGCCTCGAGCCAGTAGCCCAGTTCCTGGTCGATCAGGGTCCGGGTATGGCCGCTGAGGTTTTCTGCCCAGTCGCGGAAGCTGCTGGTGCGCACCGGCAATTGCGGCTCGCGCCCCGCGCAATAGGCGTCGTAGGCTACTTGCAGGTCCTGCAGCAACACTCGCCACGACACCCCGTCGATCACCAGGTGATGGATCACCAGCAGCAGGCGCGCCTCGCCATCCGGCAAGGTCGCCAGCAGGCCACGTACCAGCGGCCCCCGCTCCAGGTCGAGGCTACGCTGGGCCTGGTTAGCCAGCACTTCAAGTTCGTGCTTGTCGGCCACCTGATGCACCCAAAGCAGCGGCGTCTCCTGAGCCTGGCGCAGGCACTCGTCCAGCGCCTGATAGTGCTGCGACCATCCGCCTTGATCGCGGACGAAACGCAGGCGCAGTGCATCGTGCTGCGCCAGCATGCACAACAGGGTCTGCTCCAGTGCCACCGCATCCAGCGCCTGACGCGAGCGCAGGATCAACGCCTGGTTGAAATGATGCGGCTGGTCCATCTGCTCGGCGAAGAACCATTCCTGGATCGGAATCAGCGGGAAGCTGCCTTCACGGGCGACCTGGGTCTGGTCCTGGGCCTGGCTGGAATGAGCCACCAGCTGCTGGTCGAACAGATTGCCGATGGTCTGATAGCGCATCAGGTCGCGCAGCTTGATATCCAGCTTGAGCAGCGGATGGTTGCGCGCCTTCGAGATGACTTGCAGGCTGAGAATCGAATCCCCGCCCAACTCGAAGAAATTGTCGCTGATACCGACCTGCTCCACCTGCAGCACTTCGCCCCAGATCTCTGCCAGCAATCGCTCCTCGGCAGTGCGCGGTGGTTGGTACTGTGCGGTCTGCAATTGCGGCTCCGGCAAGGCCTGGCGATCGAGCTTGCCGTTGGGCGAAATCGGCATCCGCGCCAGACAGATGATCTGCAGCGGTACCATGTAGTCAGGCAGCCGCGCCCGCAACTCGGCCTTGAGCCGATCGCCCTGGCCGGCATCGCCGTCGCTGACCACATAGCCGATCAACTGCTTGCCCCCCAAGCCGTCGCGGGCAATCACCACCGCATCGCTGACTCCCTCCTGCAGACGCAGGCAGGCCTCGATCTCGCCGAGTTCGATACGAAAGCCCCGCACCTTGACCTGATGATCGACGCGCCCGACATAGTCCAGCAGCCCTTCGGCGCGCAGCCGCACCAGATCGCCGCTGCGATACAGGCGGCTGCCAGGCGCACCGAACGGATCCGGCACAAAACGCTCGGCAGTGATCGCCGGGCGCCCGTGATAACCCCGGGCGACGCCATAACCGCCGATATGCAGTTGCCCCGCCAGCCCGGCGGGCAAAGGGTTGAGATCGTCGTCCAGGACCCACAGCGAGCGCTGACCGACCACCCGCCCGATAGGGGCATAGGCGGCGCCGCACGGTTCCTCGTTCGGCGCCTTCCAGAGCATCGGCGTGACCACGGTTTCGGTCGGGCCGTAGCCATTGGTGATATAGCGCGGGCGCAGGATGGTCCTGACCTGTTCCAGGGTTTGCTCGGGCACGGCGTCGCCGCCCAGGCAGTAGATGCGCACCGCCGGTGCCGCTACGCCGCTGGCTTCGACATACTCGGCGACCTGCTTCAGGTAAGCCGGCGGGAAGCAGGCAATGTCGATAGCACCGCGCTGCAAGGCCTCACAGGTTTGCTCCGGGGTCCAGAGCTCATTGTCCCGCAGCACCAGGGTGCCGCCGAAGGCCAGGGTGGTCAGCCAACGCTCGTGAGCTCCGTCGAAGGCGAACGACATGAAGTGCAGCTCGCGGGTGCTCTGGTCCATTTCATAGAGTTCAGCAATGGCCTGGCAATGCATGCTCAACGGCCCGTGGGTGACTGCCACGCCCTTGGGTACACCGGTCGAACCGGAGGTGTAGATCAGGTAGACCAGACTGTCATCGGATACCCGCACCCGCGGTTCGTCCTGTGGATAACTCGCACCGTCGAAGCCATCCAGATCGAGCAGCGGCAGTTCGGCCGGCAGCGGCAGGCGCTGGCACAGCTGACCGCGGCTGATCATCTGCGCCATGCCCGAATCCTCGATGATGAATGCCAGGCGTTCGGGCGGGTAATCGATGTCCAGTGGTACATAGGCCGCGCCGCTCTTGAGCACGGCCAGCAGCGCCACCAGCATGTCCAGCGAACGTTCCAGCGCGACGCCGATCAGCACCTCGGGACCGGCACCGCAAGCGATCAAGTGGTGGGCCAGGCGATTGGCGCGGATTTCCAGCTGTGCATAACTCAAGACCTGCCCGGCGCATTCCACCGCTGCCGCGTGCGGACGCTGTTCGGCATGCCGGGCGATCAGCGCCGGCAGCCATTGACGCTGATGCACCTGGGCCGGTTCCGCTCCCCACTGCTGCAAGGCCTGCCATTGTTGCGGCGCCAGGCGCTGCAGATTGCCGAGGCGCTCGTGGGGCGCGTCGAGCATCGATTGCAGGGTGACTTCCATGGTCTGGCGAATCCGCTCCACCGCTTCGACGCTGAAGCAGTCGCGCAGGAACAGGTACTCGATGGACAGTTCCTCGTTCAGATGCACCGCCAGGTCCATCGGGAAGTTGGTCACGTCATGGTTGGCCGAGGCACCGAAGCGCAAGCCGCCCTTGGCTTCCTCCAGACGCCGATCGATCGGGTAGTTTTCGAACACGATGATGCTGTCGAACAACGCCTGGCCACCCTGGCCCGACCAGCGCTGGATATCGGCCAGCGGCGCATGGGCGTGATCCCGCAGGTCGAGGTTGTAGGCTTGCAGCCCGGCCAGCCAATCGCTCAGGCGCTGGGCCGGATCGAGGGTCTGGATCACCGGCAAGGTGTTGATGAACAGGCCGAGCATGCTGTCGGCATTGGGCAGCCCTTCCGGACGCCCGGCGACCGTGGCACCGAAGGCCACGCTGTGCTGGCCGGTGAACCGCTGCAGGACCAGCAGCCAGGCACCCTGGATCAAGGTGTTGGCAGTGATTCCCTGGGCACGGCAATGTTGCTGCAGTGTGCTGGTCTGTTGCGCGTTCCAGCGAGTGTAGAGCGCTTCATGCCCCGCCAAATTTGCGCTATGGCGCGGGTACATCGCCTGGCTCAGCGCAGTCGGCTCGGCCAGGGTCTGCAGATGACCTCTCCAGAACTGTTCCAGGCGGCTTTGGTCCTGGGCTTGCAGCCACTCGATGAAGTCGCGGTAACACCCGCTTTCACCGCTGACCTGGCCACTGGCGTAATGCTGCAGCACCTCACCGAACAGCTGCGAACTGCTCCAGCCGTCCATCAGGATATGGTGGCTGGTCCAGATCAATTGGTGGCTGTCTTCAGCAGTACGAATCAGCACCAGACGCTGCAACGGCACCCGGCTCAACTCGAAACCGCGGGTGCGCTCCTCCCTGGCACACTCGGCAAGCTGCGCCGGATCGACCGGGCGATCACGCCAGTCGAGGACCCGCAAGTCGACCTCGGCCTGACGCTGGACCACCTGGATCGGTGAGGTCTGGCCGCCCTGCCAATGGAACGAGGTGCGCAGGATGGCGTGGCGCCCGATCACGTGCTGCCAGGCCCGGCGGAAACGCTCGACCTCAAGCCCCTCGACCGGCAGGTTGATCTGGTTGACGTAAAGGTCGTCGCCGTCATCGGACAAGGTATGAAAGAGCATGCCCTGTTGCATCGGTGACAGCGGATAGATGTCCTCGATCTCGGCCACCGGCACCGGCAAGGCATCCAGTTGCGCCTGACTCAACTGCGCCAGGGCAAAGTCCGAAGGCGTCACCCCGCTGTTGACCGGGTCACAGCAATGCTCGATCAAACTCGTCAGCTCTGCCGAGTAGTCGTCGGCCAGACGCTGGATGGTCGCCTCGTCGAACATCTCGCGACTGAAGGTCCAGCCCAGGCTCAACTCGCCAGCGTAAACCTGGCCATTGAGTTCCAGCCAGTTGCCCAGCGGTGCCAGCGGGCTCTGCTCGCGTCCGGCGCTTTCTGCCGCCGGGACCAACAGCGCCGAGGGGTCGAACTGAGTGTCGAACTGGCCGAGGTAGTTGAAGGTGATGCGCGGGCTCGGCAACTCACGCAGGGCGGCCTGGGTCTGTTTATCGCCCAGATAGCGCAAGGCGCCGAAGCCGATGCCCTTGTTCGGGATCGAGCGCAACTGTTCCTTGACCTGCTTGATCGAGCTGGCGAACTGTTCCGTCGGCGTCAGTTTGACCGGGTAGAGACTGGTGAACCAGCCCACGGTGCGGCTCAGATCAATGCCCTCGAACAGCTCTTCGCGACCGTGGCCCTCCAGCTGAATCAGGGTCGAAGCCTGCCCGGTCCAACGACAGATCACTCGCGCCAGGGCGGTCAGCAGCAGATCGTTGACCTGGGTCCGGTAGGCCGCCGGCGCCTGCTGCAGCAACTGCCGGGTCAGTGCCCGGCTCACGTGGCTGCGCACGCTCAGCGCCTGACTGTTGCGCAGGCTGCCTTCGGGGTAGTCCCACGGCAAGTCCGTCGGGGTTTCGAGCAATTGCTCGCGCCACCAGGGCAATTCACCGGCGAGACTCGCCGTATGCTGTTGCAACTGCTCGGCCCAGGTTTTCAAGGCGCTGGTCTTGGCCGGCAGTCTCAGCGGCTGTCCGGCCTGCAATTGCTGATAAGTGCTCTGCAAATCTTCGAGCAGCACCCGCCAGGACACCCCGTCCACCGCCAGGTGATGGATCACCAGCAACAGGCGCTGACTGCCATCGGCCAGGTTCAGCAGCATGCCGCGCAGCAGCGGACCCTGGGCAAGATCCAGGCTGCGTTGGGCCTCTTCACAGGCCGCTTCGACTTCGCTGCCAGCGTCCAGGGCGGTCTGCCAGAGCAAGGGCTGCACGGGGTCAAGCCCTAGGTAATGGGCGCTCCAGCCATCGGCACCCTGGTTGAATGACAAACGCAGCGCATCATGCTGACGCACCAGCACCTGCAAGGCCTGCTCCAGCAGTTCACCGTGCAGCGGCTCGGACGGTTTGAGCAGCAGTGACTGGTTCCAGTGATGACGCTCGGGGATCTCGGTGTCGAAGAACAGTTGCTGGAACGGCAGCAGCGGCGTGCTGCCGCTGACCGGCCCCTGATCGATGCTCAAGACGCCATCGTCGAGTTGGGCGACTGTCGCCAACCCGCGCACCGTCTGGTGCTGGAACAGGTCCTTGGGGGTAAAACGCAGACCCGCCTGGCGGGCCCGGCTAACCACCTGAATGGAGATAATCGAGTCACCGCCGAGGGCAAAGAAATTATCGGTCACGCCGACTTGGGCCAGCCCCAGCACAGCCTGCCAGATCTCCACCAACTGCTGTTCGAGAGCATTACCAGGCGCCTGATAATGCGGCTGCAGATCAGCCGCATCCGGCTTGGGCAAGGCCTTGCGATCGAGCTTGCCATTGGGGCTCAGGGGCATCTGCGGCAGCACCAGCCATTGCGCCGGAACCATGTACTCGGGCAGCTGCTGTTGCAGATGAGCAGCCAGAGTATCGCGCCAACCTTGTGGCTCCTCGTTCAACACCAGGTAGGCCACCAGCTGTTTGCCGTCGACTACCAGCACCGCGGCTTCGCGCACATTGTCGTGTTCCAGCAGGCGCGCCTCGATCTCCCCCAGCTCGATGCGCAGGCCGCGAAGTTTGACCTGGTGGTCGATCCGCCCGGCATACTCGATCACGCCATTGCTGCGATAACGCGCCAGATCACCGGTGCGGTAGAACCGCTCGCCGTGGCCAAAGGGGCTGACCACAAAGCGTTCCGCGGTCAAGGCCGCACGCCGATGGTAACCCCGCGCCAGGCCCGCGCCCGCCAGGTAAAGCTCGCCCAGCACGCCGACCGGCACCGGCTCGAGATTATCGTCGAGGATGTAGCACCCCAGGTTGGCGATCGGCTGGCCGATCGGCACGCTGTCGCGGCCCTCCTCCACGCAGGTCCAGTGAGTCACATCGATGGCGGCCTCGGTCGGACCATAGAGATTGAACAGACCCGCTGCCGGCAGCTTGGCGAACACCTGTTGCTGGGCGTCCACCGGCAAGGCTTCGCCGCTGCAGATGATCCGCTTGAGGCCGCTACAACTGGCGACGTCGGCGTCCTGCAGGAAGGCCTGGAGCATCGATGGCACGAAGTGCAAGGTGCTGACCCGCTCGCGCTTGATCAGTTCGACCAGCCGCCCGGGGTTCCGATGATCACCCGGTAAAGCGACCACCAGCCGCGCGCCGGTCATCAGTGGCCAGAAGAATTCCCAGACCGACACGTCGAAGCTGAATGGGGTTTTCTGCAGGACTACATCGCTGCCGTCCAGCCCGTACGCCTGCTGCATCCAGCACAGCCGGTTGGTCAGCGCCGAATGGCGGTTGCCGGCGCCTTTGGGTTTGCCGGTGGAGCCGGAGGTGTAGATCACATAGGCCAGATTCTCGCCGGCCACGGCCACCTGCGGATTGTGCTCGCCATAGCCTTGCAGCCAATCGCCTGGCTGATCCAGCACCAGGGTCTGCCCGCCGGCGCACAGCGGTAGATGCGCGAGCAAGTGCGCCTGGGTCAGCAGCAACTCGACGCCACTGTCTTCGAGCATGTAGCGCAGGCGCTCCGGCGGATACTCCGGGTCCAGCGGCACATAAGCGCCACCGGCCTTGAGAATCGCCAGCAGGCCGACCACCATCTCGATCGAACGCTCGACGGCAATGCCGACCAGGGTGTCCGGGCCGACACCCTGCTCGATCAGTTTGTGGGCCAGGCGGTTGGCCCGGGCATTCAGTTGCGCGTAATTCAGCACCTCGCCGGCAAATACCAGCGCCGGTGCATCCGGGGTTTTCAGCACTTGCGCTTCGATCAACTGCTGGACGCTCAGGTCCAGCGGATAATCAGTGCCAGTGTGGTTCCAGTCCTCGAGAATCACTCGTCGCTCAGCGGCACTCAACATCGGCAGTTCGGCGATGGATTGCTGCGGCTGCGCGACTATACCCTGCAGTAATGCCAGCAGGTGCCGACCCATGCGCTCGATGGTCGCGGCATCGAACAGGTCGGTCGCGTAGATCAATGCCGCCGCCAGGCCGTCCGGCGACTCGTGGGTTTCCAGGGTCAGGTCCAGCTGTGCCAGGTTGGCGTCCCAGCTCAGGCTTTCGACGCGCAACTGCGGCAATTGCAGCGCCGACCCGGTCTGGCGGGCGGAAGTCTGATGGTTGAACATCACCTGGAACAACGGGCTGCGGCTCAGGCTGCGCTCCGGTGCCAGGGCCTCGACCAGTTGTTCGAACGGCAGGTCCTGATGGGCCTGGGCGCCCAACGCGGTGTGCTTGACCTGTTGCAGCAGCTGGTTGAACGGCAGACGCCCATCCAGCTCGGCACGCAGTACCTGAGTGTTGACGAAGTAGCCGATCAGCTGCTCGGTCTCGGTCCGGTTGCGGTTGGCATTCGGCACGCCGACGCGAATATCGCCCTGACCACTGTAGCGGTATAACAAAGTCTGGAACGCCGCCAGCAACAGCATGAACAGGGTTACGCCCTCGCGTCGGGCGACTTCCAGCAGTGCGTTGTTCAGGGCCCCATCGAGGACGATATCCAGCCGCGCTCCGCGATAACTCTGCAGCGCCGGACGCGGCCGGTCCAGCGGCAACGCCAGCTCCGGTTGCTCGCCCCCCAGGCGCTCGAGCCAATAGCTCAGCTGTCGCTCACGCTCGCCGGCTTCCATCCAGCTGCGTTGCCACAGCGCATAGTCGGCGTACTGGATCGGCAGGGGCGCAAGCTCGATCGGCTGGCCACGACTGTAACCGGCATAGAGCCGGATCAGCTCGTCGACCATCAACTGAATCGACCAGCCATCGGAGACGATATGGTGCTGGATCAGGATCAGCACATGGTCATCGGCCGCCAGACTCAGCAGCTTGACCCGCAACAACGGCCCCTGCTCCAGGTCGAACGGCTGCTGTATTTCGCGCTCGACGCAGGCCTTGAGTTCGGCCTCGCTGGTATCGGCCGCCAGGGTCTGCCGGGCGATGGTCAGGGCGAACGCTGCCTGAATGATCTGCTGGGGCCGATGCTCGGTGTGGCTGAATGAAGTACGCAGGGATTCGTGACGCTCGATCAGCCTATCGAAGCTGTGCTGCAGGGACTGGAAGTCCAGGGCGCCGTGCAGTCGCAGGGCCATGGGGATGTGATAGGCCGCACTGCCCGGCTCCAGCTGCCAGAGAAACCATTGGCGTTCCTGGGCGTAGGAAAGCGCAATCTCCTCGAACGCCGACTGCACCTCGGGGATCGGCAGGTTGGCCGGTGACACGCCCTCGGCCAGCATCTTCAGCAGGTATTCCTTGCGTTTCTCCAGTGGCAGGGTGATGAAGCGTCGGGCAATTCGCGTCGCGACGTTAGTGTCCATTCACGCTTCCTCCATTTCGTCGAGCAGGTCTTCCAGGGCACTCAGTTTCGAGGCCGTGACCTGTTCGCCGTTTTCTTGCAGTTGCGCCACCAGATCGCCGAGGACCGGGTACTGGAATATCGTTTGCGGGACCAGCTTCATTCCGAGCTCAAGTTGAATGCGCGACACAATGTTTATCACCAGCAGGGAGTGACCTCCCAATTCAAAGAAATTGTCGGTCAAGCCGACCCGTGCAAGCTTCAGCACATCTGCCCAGATCGCCGCCACCTGCAGTTCCAGCTCACTGCGCGGTGCCACATAGGCTTGCTGCATCAGGCTGGCATCGGGCTCGGGCAATGCGCTGCGATCGAGCTTGCCGTTGGCGGTCAGGGGCAGGTTTTCCAGCAGCAACAGATGCGCCGGTAGCATGTAGTCGGGTAGCTGCGCCTTGAGTTGCAGGCGGATCTGCTCGCGCCACGGGCCCTGGTCGGATACCTGCAGCGGCTCTGATGGGACGAGGTAAGCGACCAGTTGCGGGCCGTTCGCCCCGGGGCGATCCAGCACCACCGCCTGCCGAACCTCGGGCAGCGCCAGCAAGCGCGCCTCGATCTCGCCCAGTTCAATGCGGAAACCGCGAATCTTCACCTGGTGGTCGATGCGACCGATGTATTCGACTGTGCCATCGGCCCGGTAGCGCGCCAGATCGCCACTGCGATACAGGCGCTCACCGCGAGTGCCGAATGGATCGGGTATGAAGCGCAAGGCGCTGAGCCCGGCACGCTTTAGATAACCCCGCGCCAGACCGGCGCCGCCGATATAGAGTTCACCGATGCAGCCTCTGGCAACCGGATTCAGATCGCCGTCGAGCACGTACCAGGACAGATCCGCGATCGGCTCGCCGAGGGGGCTGCTGGAGTCACCGTCGAGGTCAGCCAGGGTCAGCGCGCGATAGGTCACATGCACGGTGGTTTCGGTGATGCCGTACATGTTGATCAGCTGCGGCGATTGCTCACCGAAGCGCTCGAACCAGGGCCGCAGGCTGTTGATCTCCAGCGCCTCACCGCCGAACACCACATAGCGCAACGACGGCTGCAGACTTTGCCCGGGCTCGCAGGCGACCTGCAGCAATTGTTTGAACGCCGACGGCGTCTGATTCAATACCGTGACTTTCTCCCGGCACAACAGTGCATAAAACTCCTCGGGCGAACGGCTGATTTCATGGGGCACGATCACCAACCGGCCGCCGTACAACAGCGCACCGAAGATTTCCCAGACCGAGAAGTCGAAGCCAAAGGAGTGGAACAGCGTCCAGCTGTCCTCAGCGTTGAAATCGAACCCGCCTTCCGTGGCCTGGAACAGCCGCAGCACATTCTGGTGGGCGAGCAGCGTGCCTTTGGGTTTGCCGGTAGAGCCGGAGGTGTAGATCACATACGCCAGATTGGCGACATCGACCTCGACCTGCGGATCAGCCTCGCTGCTGCCTTGCAGCCAGTCGTCATCGGCACTCAGCAGCAGGGTCGACAGACTCTCGTCGATCGGCAGGCGTTCGAGCAGGCCTGGCTGGGTCAATAGCAGCTTGATGCCGCTGTCCTGAATCATGTAACGCAAACGCTCATCAGGATATTGCGGGTCCAGCGGCACATAGGCGCCACCGGCCTTGAGAATCGCCAGCAGCCCCACCAGCATCTCGATCGAGCGCTCGGCGGCAAGGCCGACCAGCACATCGGCGCCGACGCCCAGTTCGATCAGGCGGTGCGCCAGGCGGTTGGCCCGCTGATTCAGTTCGGCATAACTCAGGTGGCGCTCGCCCAAGGTCAGCGCAATGGCCTGCGGTGTCTTGTGTGCCCGGGCTTCGATCACACGATGCAGCGGCTGCTCAAGTGGCTGGCTTATCGGAGGTTTGTTCCATTGCGCCAGGGTCTGGTTACGCTCGGCCTCATCAAGCATCGGCAACTCACCGATGCGCTGCTGTGGCTGCTGACTGATGCCCCGCAGCAAGGTGCGCCAATGCCCGGCCATGCGCTCGATGGTCGAAGCCTCGAACAGGTCACTGGCATAGACCAGGGACGCATGAATGCCATCCACCGATTCCTCGGTATTGAGGGTCAGGTCGAACTGCGCCATGAGGCTGTCCCAGTTGACCTCGGCAATGCTCAGGCCCGGCACTTGGCGGATTTCTATGTTCCGCCGGGTAGCGGCCTGGTGATTGAACATCACCTGGAACAACGGACTGCGGCTCAGGCTGCGTTCCGGTTGCAACGCTTCCACCAGCTGTTCGAACGGCAGGTCCTGATGGGCCTGGGCACCCAGGGCGGCCTGCTTGACCTGTTGCAGCAGTGCATTGAACGCCAGGCCGCCATCGAGCTCGGCGCGCATGACCTGAGTGTTGACGAAAAAGCCGATCAAACACTCGGTCTCGACCCGGGTGCGGTTGGCAATGGGCACGCCGACGCGGATATCGCCCTGCCCGCTATAGCGGTGCAACAGGGTCTGGAACGAAGCCAACAGCAGCATGAACAGGGTCACGCCTTCGCGGCGAGCAACGACATGCAATGCATCGCTCAGATCGCCATCCAGGGCAATGTCCAGGCGTGCGCCGCGATAACTCTGAGTAGCCGGACGCGGATGATCCAGCGGCAACTCCAGCACCGGCTGTTCGCCTCCCAATTGATCGCGCCAATAGAGCAGTTGCCGATCGCGCTCACCCGCCTCCATCCACTGGCGCTGCCAGAGGGCATAGTCGGCGTACTGGATCGGCAACGGCGGCAAGTCTGGGGTTTCGCCGCTGCGGTAAGCGGCGTAGAACCGGACCAGTTCCTCGACCATCAGTTGCATGGACCAACCATCGGAAACGATGTGGTGCTCGATCAGCACCAGCACATGATCGTCTTCCCTCAGGCGCAGCAATCTGGCCCGCAGCAACGGACCTTGGCGCAGATCGAAACTGCGGCCGATCTCGGTTTCGACCAGCCGCTGGAGCGCGGCATCGTCAGTGTCCGCGGCAATCTGCTGATGCTCGATCTGCAGCGCGAACGGCGCCTGGATAATCTGCCGGGTGCCCTGGGGGTCGTGCAAGAAGCAGGTGCGCAGGCTCTCATGGCGGGCGATCAGCGCATCGAAACTGCGCTGCAGGGCAGACAGGTCAAGGCTGCCGCGCAGGCGCAATGCGGTCGGAATATGGTAGGCCGAGCTGCTCGGGTCCATGTGCCAGAGGAACCACTGCCGCTCCTGCGCATAGGACAGCGCCAGCGGTTCACCGCGGGGCACCGGGGCAATGGTGGGTAACTGTTCCTGATGGCTGGCCCGGGCCAGATAGTCGGTGAAATCCCCCAGGCTGCTGTGCTCGAACAGCGCCTTGAACGGCACCTCCAGCTGCAGCGCCTGGCGGACCCGCGATACCACCTGGGTCACCAGCAGCGAATGCCCGCCCAACTCGAAGAAGTTGTCAGTCAGACCGACTCGCTCAAGCTTCAGCACCTCGGCCCAGACCTGAGCGACTTGCTGCTGCAGTTCACTGACCGGTGCCACATAAGCTTGTTGCAACAGGCTCGCGTCGGGTTTGGGCAGGCCTTTGCGGTCGAGCTTGCCGTTGGGTGTCAGGGGGATCCGCTCAAGCACCAGCAGCCAGGCGGGAACCATATAGTCGGGCAAGCTTTGCTTCAGGCAGCTGCGCAGCTGTTCACGCCATGGCCCCTGCCCGGCAGCGTCGATAGCCTGGGTGGGTACGACGTAGCCGACCAGTTGCGCGCCATTCGGACCGTCCTGGGCCAGCACTACCGCTTCGCGCACCGAGTCCTGGGCCATCAGCCGCGCCTCGATTTCTCCCAGTTCGATACGAAAGCCACGGACCTTGACCTGATTGTCGACCCGCCCCTGATAATCGAACACCCCGTCCTGGCGTAGTCGCACCAGGTCGCCACTGCGATACAGACGGGCGCCGGGCTCGCCGAAGGGGTCCGGGACAAAACGTTCAGCAGTCAGCCCCGGGCGATCGAGATAACCTCGCGCCAGACCATAACCACCCAGGTACAACTCACCGGTCACGCCTTGGGGCAGCACGTTGAGCTGCGCACTCAGGACCCAGGTGCTGCGCTCGCCGACCCGCGTACCGATTGGCGCATAGGCCGCGCCGCACGAGGTGTTGCGATCGGCCTTCCACAGCAATGGGGTAACCACCGTCTCGGTCGGGCCGTAGCCGTTGATGATGTGTTCCGGCGCCAGGGCGCGGCGGACTCGCTCGAAACTGTCGTTGGGCACCGCATCGCCACCGAAGCAGTAGATCCGCACGGGCGGTGGATTGCCCTGCACTTCGGCTTGTTCAGCCAGTTGTTGCAGATAGGCCGGCGGAAACGCCGCCACAGTGACGCCGTGGCGGTGCATCGCGAGCAAGGTTTGCTCCGGGCTCCACAGACTGTCATCGCGCAGCAGCAGGCTCGAACCATGGGTCAGCGGAGTGAGCCAGCGTTCATGGGCGCCATCGAAGGCAAAGGACATGAAGTGCAGTTCGCAGTCGGACTCGCCCATGGCGTAGCGCTGGCCGATGGCCTGGCAATGCATGGCCAGCGGACCGTGGGCGACACAGACCCCTTTGGGTTGGCCGGTGGAGCCCGAGGTGTAGATCACATAGGCCAGGCTCTCTGCCTGCAACGCGACTTGCGGTGCGCTGTCCGGCAGATGGCCGAGATCGAGGCTATCGAGCGCCAGACAACGCAGGCCGGTGCTCAGTGGCAACTGTTGGCGCAACCGCGAATCGCTAAGCAGCAAGGCGATCCCCGAGTCCTCTATCAGGTAGGCCAGGCGTTCGCGAGGGTAACTGGCATCCAGCGGCACATAGGCACCGCCGGCCTTGAGTACCGCCAGCATCGCCACCAGCATCTCCGGGCTACGCGGCAGGGCCACGCCTATCCGCACTTCAGGCCCTACGCCCTCGGCAAGCAGATGCCGGGCCAGTCGGTTGGCCCGGGACTCCAGCTCGGCATAGCTTAGTTGTTCATTGTCACAACGCACCGCCAGATGTTCCGGCTGCTGCCGGGCCATCTGCGAAAAGCGCTGATGCACCGGCAGCAAATCCATGGTCGCCAGCGCGTTGCTCGCCTCGAGTTGCAGCAGTTCATCCGCACCGAGCATCGGCAGATCGCCGATAGGTTGTTGCGGCTGGGCGACCATGCCTTGCAGCAGGCGCTGCCAATGCCGGGCCAAACGCTCGATGGTCGAAGCTTCGAACAGGTCTGTCGCATACACCAGCGACGCCGACAGTCCCCCTTCCGATTCATGGGTGTCGAGGGTCAGGTCGAACGGCGCGGCATGACTGTCCCAGCCCATGGCCTCGATGCTCAGCCCCGGCAACTGCGTGGCCCCACCGTTGGAGCGAGTGGCAGTCTGGTGGTTGAACATCACCTGGAACAACGAGCTGCGGCTCAGGCTGCGTGTCGGCGCCAAGGCTTCCACCAGTTGCTCGAAAGGCAAGTCCTGATGGGCCTGGGCTTCCAGCGCCGTTTGCTTGACCTGCTGCAACAGTTCGCTGAAGAGCATGCGCTCGTCGATCTCGGCCCGCAGCACCTGGGTGTTGACGAAGAAACCGATCAGCCCTTCGGTCTCGCTGCGGTTACGGTTGGCGATGGGCACGCCGACGCGGATGTCGCCCTGGCCGCTGTAGCGGTGCAGCAGGGTCTGGAACGACGCCAGTAACACCATGAACAGGGTCACCCCTTCACGCCGGGCGAGGTCCTGCAAGCCTTTGCTCAACAGCGGCTCGAGGACGATATCCAGGCCGGCCCCCCGATAGCTCTGGAGCGCCGGACGTGAATGATCCAGGGGCAATTCCAGCACCGACTGCTCGCCACCCAGGCGCTCGGCCCAATAGGCCAATTGCCGCTCACGCTCGCCGGCTTCCATCCAGTTGCGCTGCCAGAGGGCATAGTCGGCGTACTGGATTGGCAGCGGCGCCAACTCTACCGCCTCGTCCCGGCTGAGGCCGGCATACAGCTGGATCAACTCGCTGACCAGCACCTGCATCGACCCGCCATCGGAAACGATATGGTGCTGGACCGCGACCAGCACATGCTCGTCGTCGGCCAGGCGCAGCAAGCTCACGCGCAGCAGCGGGTCGCGCTGCAAATCGAATGGCCGGGCGATTTGCGCCTGGATAATCCCCTTGAGCTGCGCCTCATCGATCCCCGCGACGTCCTGCACCACCCGTTCCAGGGCAAAGGGCGCCTTGATCCACTGCAGGACCTTGCCCTGCTCGTCGGGGCTGAAGCCGGTACGCAGGCTTTCGTGGCGCTCGATCAGCGCATCGAAGCCGGCGTACAAGGCCTGCAGATCCAGCGCCCCGCGCAAACGCAGGACGGTCGGGATGTGATAGGCCGGACTGTCCGGCTCCATTTGCCAGAGGAACCACTGCCGCTCCTGAGCATAGGAAAGCAACAGGGGCTCACCGGCACTGCGCCGAAAAATCGGGGCAATGCCATAGAGGTTGATGCCCTGTTTGCCCAGTAGAATCGCCAGCGCCTTGCGTTTCTCGGGAGAAAGCGCGCCCACCGATTCAATCAACTGCTGCATGCCGTGGTCCTCGTTAGGAAATCAGTTTTTCAAGTTCATCTGCTGATAAACGATTGAGGGCCTCCAAGGATTTAGCCAAAACATCGTGAACAGGCTGCAAATCCGGTTGCAGGGCTTGCACCGCCTGGCTGAAGCCGTTCAGATCGGCGCTGTTGAACAGGGTCTTGATCGGTATCTCCAGGCCCAATTGCTCGCGCACCCGCAACGTCACCTGAGTAGCCAGCAAGGAGTGCCCGCCCAGTTCGAAGAAGTTGTCGCCAAGGCCGATTCGCTCAAGCTTGAGCACCTCGCCCCAGATCGCGGCAAGCTGTTGCTGCAAGGCCGTGACCGGCGCCACATATACTTGCTGCTGCAGGCTGACATCGGGTTTGGGCAAGGCCTTTCGATCCAGCTTGCCGTTGGCGCTCAACGGCATCTGCGGCAACAGCAGCACGTGGCTGGGCACCATGTAGTCCGGCAAGGACTGCCCGACATGTGCCTTGAGCTCGGCAACCAGCTCCTGGCTCTGATGTTCCATCGATGGCTCATCGACCGGCACCACATAGGCGGCCAACAGCAAGCCGTCCACGGCCACCACCACTGTTTCACGAACCTTTTCATGCTCCAGCAGGCGCGCCTCGATCTCACCCAGTTCGATCCGCAGACCGCGCAGCTTGACCTGATGGTCGATCCGCCCGGCGTACTCGATCATGCCGTTGGCGCGATAGCGCGCCAGGTCTCCGCTGCGGTACAGGCGCTCGCCGTCGCCCACCGGGCTGACCACGAAGCGTTCGGCGGTCAGCGTCGGACGCCGGTGATATCCGCGAGCCAGGCCCTGGCCCCCGAGGTACAGCTCACCCAGCACACCGACCGGCACCGGTTCTAGGTTGGCGTCGAGGATGTAGCAACTCAGGTTGGCAATCGGCTGGCCGATCGGCACGCTGTCGCGGCCTTCTTCGACACAGGTCCAGTGAGTGACGTCGATGGCGGCTTCGGTCGGGCCATAGAGGTTGTACAGGCCGGCATTCGGCAACTTGCTGAACACCTGCTGCTGGGCATCCGCCGGCAAGGCTTCGCCACTGCAGACGATCCGCTTCAGGCTCAGGCAGGTGGCGACCTCGGCGTCCTGCAGGAACGCCTGCAGCATCGACGGCACGAAATGCAAGGTGCTGACCTGCTCGCGCCTGATCAGCTCCACCAGCCGCGCCGGATCGCGGTGATCGCCCGGCGCGGCCAGCACCAGACGCGCACCGGTCATCAGTGGCCAGAAGAACTCCCAGACCGACACGTCGAAACTGAACGGGGTCTTTTGCAGCACCGTATCCTGCGCGTCGAGACCGTAGGCGTCCTGCATCCAGCACAGCCGGTTGGTCAGCGCCGAGTGGCGGTTGCCGGCGCCTTTGGGTTTGCCGGTGGAGCCCGAGGTGTAGATCACGTAAGCGAGGTTTTCCCCCTCGACCGTGATGTCCGGGTTGTCTGGCGAACAGGCGTCCAGCCAGTCGCCCGGCTGATCCAGCACCAGGGTTTGAACGCCGGGCGCCAGGGGAAGGCTGTCGACCAGTGTCGCTTGGGTCAGCAGCAACTCGACGCCGCTGTCCTCGATCATGTAACGCAGACGATGCTGCGGGTAGTCCGGGTCCAGCGGCACATAAGCGCCTCCGGCCTTGAGGGTCGCCAGCAACCCGATCACCATCTCGATCGAACGCTCCACGGCAATCCCCACCAGGCTTTCCGGCCCCACGCCCAACTCGATCAGCTTGTGCGCCAGGCGGTTGGCCCGGGCATTGAGCTGGGCGTAGTTCAGCCGGGTTCCAGCAAATGCCAGCGCCTCGGCATTCGGGGTTTTCAGCACCTGAGCCTCGATCAACTGCTGGATGCTGCTGGCCAGCGGATAAGGGGTATTGGTAGCGTTCCATTCGCCCACGATCAATTGCCGCTCGGCCTCACCCAACAGCTTGATCTCGCCCAGCAACTGATCGGAGTCGGACTCGGCCATCTGTTGCAGCAGCTGCTGCAGATGGGCTGCCAGTCGTTCGATCACCTGCGGGCTGAAATGCTCGCGGCCATAGGCGAATTGCAGTGACAGGGTTTCCCCCAGATCCACCAGTACCGTCAACGGGAAGTTGGTCTGTTCCTGGCTGGTGACCTGACCGAAGCTCATCCCTTGCGGCGCACCTTTTTCCAGCGCCGCGGACACCGGGTAGTTCTCGAACACCAGCAAGCTGTCGAACAGGCCTTCACCGCCCTGCCCGGCCCAGCGCTGGATATCGAACAATGGCGTGTGCTCGAGCTCGCGCAACCTGAGGTTCAGCGCCTGCACGTCCTGCAGCCAGGCGCCGAGCTGCTGCTCCGGACGTGGACTGGCAATGACCGGCAAGGTGTTGATGAACAGCCCGACTTGCTGCTCGACCCCCGGCAGGTCGGTCGGACGCCCCGACACCGTCGCGCCGAACGCCACGGTCTGCTGACCGGTATAACGCTGCAGCAGCAACAGCCACGCGCCTTGCACCAGGGTGTTGAGCGTAATTTTCCGGGCGCGGGCGAAGGCTTCCAGACGACGAGTCTGCCCGGCCTCGAGCAATTGCAGATGATTGCCATGACCGCTGACTGGCGCTGCCTGCGCGCTATCGCTGCAGCTGCGGGCCAGCCGGGTCGGTTCGTCCAGCTGGGCCAACTGCGCTTTCCAGAAGGTTTCGCTGGCCTGCGCGTCCTGGCGTTGCAGCCAGGCAATATAGTCGCTGTAACGCCCGGTCCGGCTCTGCGGGACTTGCCCGCTGTAGCGTTGCAGCACCTCGCCGAGCAACTGCGAATTGCTCCAGCCATCCATCAGAATATGGTGACTGGTGTAGATCAACTCATGGCTGTCGTCGCCGGTGCGCACCAGCACCAGGCGCAACAACGGCGCCACGGCAAGGTCCAGGCCGGCCTGCAATTGCTCTTCGGCCAAGGCCTCCAGCGCCTGCGGCAGGTCGGCCTGGCCACGCCAGTCATGGACGATGAAGGGTAGCTCGGCATGCCGTTGCACGATCTGCAGCGGCTGCTCCTGCTGGCTCGGCCAGATGAAGCGGGTCCGCAGCACTTCGTGAGCTTGCACGGTGTCTTGCCAGGCGGCGCGGAAACCTTCGACATTCAGCCCCTGCACGGTGACGCGCATCTGGTTGATGTAGTCGCCGCCACCTTGTTCGTAGAGGCTATGGAACAGCATGCCTTGCTGCATCGGCGACAACGGATAGATATCCTCGATGTCCCGGGCCGGCAACGGCAGGTCATTCAGCTGCTGCTGGTGCAGACGCGCCAGGGGGAAGTCCGCAGGCGTTACACCACCGTTGGCGGTCTCGCGGCAATAGGCAATCAGCGTCGCCAGTTCGCTGGCGTAGTCATCGGCCAGATGCTGGATGGTCTGCTCGTCGAACATCTGCCGACTGAAGCTCCAGTCCAGGCTCAACTCGCCGCCATAGACCTGACCGTTGAGTGACAGCCAGTTGCTCAATGGTGCGGCATCGCTCTGCTCGGCGCCGGCCTGCTCGCTGGCCGGCACGAACAGCGAGTGCTCATCGAACTGCTGGTCAAACTGGCCCAGGTAATTGAAGGTGATGCGTGGCCTGGCCAGATTGCCCAGTGCCGTTTGGGTCGTGGCATCTCCCAGGTAACGCAAGGCACCGAAACCGAGACCTTTACCGGGGATCGCCCGCAGCTGCTCCTTGATCGCCTTGATCGAAGCGTCGAGGGTCGCCTGGGGAGTCAAGCGCACCGGGTACAAGCTGGTGAACCAACCGACCGTGCGAGTCAGGTCGAGATCGTCGAACAGCTCCTCGCGGCCATGGCCTTCCAGTTCAATCGAGGTCTCGGCCTGCCCGGTCCAGCGACAGATCACCCGCGCCAGGGCAGTCAACAATAGATCGTTGACCTGGGTCCGGTAAGCGGCCGGGGCCTCTTGCAGCAATTGTCGGGTCAGACCCGGATCAAGACGCGTCTGCACGATCGCCAAGTGGCGGTTTACCAGGCTGCCCTGAGGGTGGTCGCAGGGCAGTTCGGCAGCAGCGCCCTGGGTCTGCCAATAGCCGAGCTCGCGTTGCAGTTCGGCGCTTTGCCCGTGAACCTGCAAACGTTCGGCCCAGGCCTTGAACGCATTGCTCTTGAGCGGCAGCTTGACGGCCTGCCCGAGCACTCGCTGTGCATAAGCACTCTGCAAGTCTTCGAGCAAAATGCGCCAGGACACACCGTCCACCGCCAAGTGGTGAATCACCAACAACAAACGCTGACTGCCATCGGCCATCTGCGCCAACAGGGCACGCAACAAGGGGCCTCGTTGCAGATCGAGGGAACGCTGGGCCTCGGCGCACGCGGCCTGAAGCTGATCGGCATCGGCCACTTCGGTTTGCCAGAGCAGCTGTACGGTCTGCTCAACCGGCAGGTGACTCGCCTGCCAGCCGGCTTGCGCCTGGCTGAAGCTCAGTCGCAGGGCATCGTGATGACTCAGCAGCGCCTGCAACGCTTGCTCAAGGGCCTCGGAATGCAGCCTCTGCGCCGGATTCAGCAACAACGACTGGTTCCAGTGATGACGCTCAGGGATGTCCTGGGCGAAGAAGTCATACTGGATCGGCAGCAGCGCAGTCGCCCCGCTGACCGCTCGCTGATCCACCAGCGCGCCGGCTTGGGAAACTTGAGCGACTCGCGCCAGCCCTTGCACTGTCTGGTGCTGGAACAGTTCCTTGGCGCTGAAGTGGATGCCGGCGGCACGGGCACGGCTCACCACCTGGATGGAGACAATGGAGTCACCGCCCAGCTCGAAGAAGTTGTCGGTGATACCGACCTGTTCGAGCTTGAGCACTTCTTGCCAGATGTCGACCAGGCTCTGTTCCATCGAGTTGGCTGGCGCCCTGTAGCCCTGCTGCGCTGCCGTGACATCCGGTTCCGGCAGGGCCTTGCGGTCCAGTTTGCCGTTCGGCGTCAGCGGTAACTGTTCGAGAAACACCAGGTGCGCGGGCAGCATGTAATCCGGCAAGGTTTCCTTGAGCCAGGCGCGCAGGCCTTCCTCAAGTTCCGGCTCTGCCTGGACCGGCACCAGGTAACCCACGAGCTGCGTGCCACTGCCGCCCTCCCGGGCAACCACCACTGCTTCATGGACCCGAGCATGTTCGAGCAGACGCTTTTCGATTTCCCCCAGCTCGATGCGGAAACCACGGACCTTGATCTGATGATCGACCCGTCCCAGGTATTCAATCTCGCCACTGGGCTGGTAACGCACCAGATCTCCGGTGCGATACATCCGCTCAGCGAGTTCGCTGAACGGGTTGGGCACGAAGCGTTCGGCGCTCAAGTCAGGCCGCAGCAGATAACCCCGGGCAATCCCCGCGCCCGCCAGATACAGCTCGCCGACGACGCCCAGCGGTACCGGCTGCAGCCGCGCATCAAGCACGTAGCTGCGGGTGCCGGCAATCGGTCGGCCGATGCTCGGCTGTCCACCAGCCACCCGCCGTACATAAGTCGAGTAGGTGGTGTCTTCGGAAGGTCCGTAGAGATCGTAGACATGGGCCAGCTGCCGATGACTGTAAAGCGCATCCACCAGCGGCTGCTTGAGCGGTTCGCCGGCCAGGTTGATGATCCGCACACTCTCGGGAATCTGCCCGGCCTGGTGCAAGGCGGCAATCGCCGAAGGCACGGTATTGATCAGGGTCACCCGATCGCGAGCCGGCAGCTCGGGCAGTTCCAGGGCATTTTGCGCAAGGACGAAGAAGCCGCCGCCAGCGAGGGTGACAAACAGTTCCCAGACCGACAGGTCGAAGCAGATCGAAGTGGAGGCCAGCACGCCTTCCAGTTCATGGCTGGAATAAACCTGATGGGCCCAGTGAATCAGCGCCACCGCATTGCGATGGGTAATCGCCACGCCCTTGGGTTTGCCGGTGGAGCCCGAGGTGTAGATCACATAGGCAAGGTTGTCGGGACCGGCGCAAGGCGCGAGGTTTTGGGTGTCGAGTCCCTGCTCGTCGCTGTCCGGTTCGACTGCCAGCACCTCGAGGCCCTCGGCGGCCATAGTCGCCAACGGCCCATCGACACCCACCAGCAGCAGCCGTGCCTGGCTGTCCTGCAGCATGTACGCCAGGCGCTCGGCCGGGTATTGCGGGTCCAGCGGGACATAGGCGCCACCCGCTTTCAACACCGCCAGCAAGGTGACGATCATTTCCACCGAACGCGGCAAAGCGATACCGACCCGCACCTCAGGGCCAACCCCGCGTTCCCGCAGATGAAGTGCCAGGCGGTTGGCTCGGGCATTGAGCTGACCATAGCTGAGCTGCTGTTCGCCGAAGATCATTGCCAGCTTGTCGGGGGTCGCCAACACTTGGGCCTCAACCAATTGATGAATGCAGTGCTCGGTCGAATGTTCCAGCTCGTTGCTGTTCCAGTCGTGCACGATCATCTGCTGCTCGGGTGAGTCGAGCAGCGGCAACTCGGCAATCTGCCGGGTCGGATCGGCGACTATCGCCCGCAACAGATTCAGCCAATGTCGCGCGAGTTGTTCAACGGTGCGGCGCTCGAACAGATCGGTGGCGTAGGTCAGGGAAGCGCATAGCCCGTCCTCTACCTCACCGGTGTCCAGCGTCAGGTCGAACTGGGCGGCGCCGCTATCCCAGGCGATGCCCTCGATGCGCAAGCCCGGCAGTTCGATCGGTTGGCGCTCGAGGTTCTGATGGTTGAACAGCACCTGGAACAGCGGGCTATGGCTCAGGCTGCGTTGCGGCTGCAGCGCGTCCACCAACTGTTCGAACGGCAAGTCCTGATGAGCCTGAGCCTCAAGCACCGTCTGGCGAACCTGTTGCAACAAGTGCTTGAAGTCTTGCTGCCCATCAACCTCGGTACGTAATACCTGGGTGTTGACGAAGAAGCCAAGCAAGCCTTCGGTCTCGACCCGGTTGCGGTTGGCCACCGGCACGCCGACGCGGATATCGCTCTGCCCGCTGTAGCGGTGCAGCAAGGTCTGGAACGAGGCCAGCAACAGCATGAACAGCGTGCTGCCTTCACGTCGGGCCAACGCCTGCAAGGCCTCGGCCAGCTCGCGGTCCAGCTGGAAATCCAGACGGGCGCCACGGAAACTCTGCTGGGCCGGGCGCGGGAAGTCGAACGGCAACTCCAGTACCGGCTGCTCGCCCGCCAGTTTTACGCTCCAGTAGGCCAACTGGCGCTGACTCTCGCCATCACTCATCCATTGGCGTTGCCATACGGCATAGTCGGCGTACTGCAACAGCATAGGCGCCAGGGCAACGGCTCGCCCTTCGCTATAACCGGCATAGAGTCGCACCAGCTCATCGACCATCAGCTGCATCGACCAGCCATCCGAGACGATGTGATGCTGGGTGATCACCAGCACATGCTGCTCCGCCCCCAGCGTCAGCAGCTTGACCCGTAATAGAGGCCCGGCGAGCAGGTCGAATGGACGCTGGATCTCGTCTTCCACTCGTTCCTTGATCGCCTGCTGATCCGCCAGCGACTCGCGTTCGATTTGCAGCGTCAGTGACGGCGCAATGACTTGCAAGGTGCACTCTCCTTGCTCGACGAAGGTCGTGCGCAAGGATTCATGACGCTCCACCAGGGTCTGCAGACTGCGCTGCAGCGCATCGATATCCAGACGGCCGCGCAGCTGCAGTGCACAAGGCACATGGTAAGCCGCGCTCTGCGGATCCAGTTGCCAGAGGAACCACTGCCGTTCCTGGGCAAAGGACAGCGCCATCGGCTGGCCGCGCTCCAGGGCGAGCATCGGCAATGCCAGCGTCTGCTGCTGTCGGGCGCACTCGGCGGCAAATGCCTTGAGGGTCGGCTGCTCGAACAGGGCACGCAGCGGCACGTCCAGTTTCAGTTCATGCCGGACCCGCGAAATAACCTGGGTCGCCGACAAGGAGTGGCCGCCTCGCTCAAAGAAGTGATCGGCCAGACCGATCGGTTCGACCTGCAGCACCGTTTCCCAGATGCTCGCCAGCTGCATTTGCAAAGCGCTGCGAGGTGCCTCGTAAGCGTGTTGCGCGAGGCTGAAATCGACAGTTGGCAGGGCCTTGCGGTCGAGCTTGCCGTTGTTGTTCAGCGGCAGGCCGGCCAGCAACAGCAGCTGCGTGGGCACCATGTACTCCGGCAGTGACTGGCGCAGGGCCGCCTTGAGCCCATCGAGGTACTGCTGCTGATGCAGTTCATCAGCCTGCATCAACGCCGGATCACTGGCCACCACATAAGCCACCAGCTGCGCGCCGGTCGGGCTGTTCTGGGCGATGACCGCCGCCTCGCGAACCTGATCCAGGCCTTGCAGGCAGGCTTCGATTTCGCCCATTTCGATGCGCAAGCCGCGAATCTTCACTTGATGATCGATACGCCCGACATACTCCAGGTCACCGGCCGGGTTGTAGCGCGCCAGGTCGCCGCTGCGATACAAACGTGCGCCCGGCTGGCTGGCGAATGGATCGGGCAGGAAGCGTTCGGCGGTCAGCCCTGGTCGGTCGAAATAGCTTTGCGCCAGGCTGGTGGCGGCACCGATGCACAACTCGCCGACCCCACCGGCGGGCAGCAGATTGCCGGCGCTATCGAGGACATACAGCGAGCGTCCGGCAATGGCCCGACCGACAGGAATACCGAAGGCGTCGCTGGCATCTTCCAGGCGGCACTCATGAACGCTGGAAACTACGGTGGCCTCGGTCGGCCCATAGGTGTTGAGCAAACGCACATGACCAAGCCCGGCGACGTGCCACAAGCGCAGACCTTCGACCGACATGGCTTCGCCACCGACATGCACCTGGCGCAACTCGCCGAGGCTACCTGCTCCGCTCGCACACTCCTGGGCCAGCAAATACCAATAGGCCGCCGGCAAGTCAGCCAGGGTCACTCGCTGACGGACGATTTCATCCACCAGTTGCCCGGCATCCCACAGTTCATCGCCGCGCATGATCAGCGCCGCGCCGACGCACAACGGCGGGAAGCACTGCTCGACAAAACCGTCGAAGCTGAAGGTGGCGAACTGCAGCACCCGGTCCCGGGCCGACAGCACGGAATACTCTGCAGCGCTCTGGCAGAATTCGCGCAGGGCCCCGTGATCAATAGCGACGCCCTTGGGTTGACCGGTCGAGCCGGAGGTGTAAATCACATAGGCCAGGTCGTTCACCGCGGCCAGATTCTGCGGATCGCTTTCAGAGTAACCGGCCAGTTCCGCGCCGGAGTGACTGAGGCACAACCCCGTCAACTGCGGCGGCAACGTCAGCTCCTCGAGCAATCCGGACTCCCACAGCAGCAAATCGAGTCGGCTGTCGCCAATCATGTAGGCCAAGCGCTCGGCCGGGTATTTCGGGTCCAGCGGCACGTACGCCGCCCCGGTCTTGAGTACCGCCAACAGGCTGACGATCAGTTGCGGGCCACGGCGCAGCGCCAGCCCGACTCGCTGACCCGGGCCGACCCCGCATTCGAGCAGACGGTGCGCCAGGCGATTGGCCCGGGCATTCAACTGGCCATAACTGAGCGCCTGATCGGCCGTTTGCAGCGCCAGCGCCTCGGGCGTCGCCGCGGCCTGTGCGGCAATCCGCTGATGCACCAGCGCCTGACTTTGCAGCGCCACTTCAGCGCCCGGGTTGCGGCCGAGCACGGCTTGGCGGCCGGCTTCATCGAGCAGTTCCAGAGCACCCAGCCGAGCGTCTGGCATCCGCACCAGTTGCTCCAGCAGATGACTGAGATTGGCCCCCAGCTCAACCACCTGAGCCGCGCTGAACCGCGCCCCGTCGTAGCTGAACTCCAGGCTCAGTCTGGCGCCCAGTTCAATGCCCAGGGTCAATGGATAATGGGTACGTTCATGGTTGCGCATCTCACCGAATTGCAAGCCGGCGGGGGCGCCTTGCTTCAAGGCCTCGGCCACCGGGAAGTTTTCGAACACCAGCAGGCTATCGAACAGCGCGCCCTGCTGCCCGGCCCAGCCTTGAATGTCGTAGAGCGGCACATGCTCGTGCTCACGCAGACTCAGATTCAACGCCTGCAGATCGCTCAACCACTGCGACACTGTCTGGTCCGCAGAGGCGGCACAGATGATCGGCAAGGTGTTGATAAACAGGCCCAGTTGCTGCTCGATTCCCGGCAACGGCGCCGAACGTCCGGCGACCGTGGCACCGAAAGCGACGCAATCCTGGCCGGTGTAGCGCTGCAGTAACAAGCTCCAGGCGGCTTGCAACAGGGTGTTGAGGGTGACTTTCTGCTGCCGGGCAAAGTCGCCAAGTCGCCGGGTCGCCGCGACATCCAGGGCCAAGCGGTATTCGCCGTCGGTGCTGGCGCTGGTCGGGCGGCGTAGCGCTTCGGCCAACAATGTCGGAGTCTGCAGCGGCGCCAGCGCGGCTTTCCAGAAATGCTCGGCGTCCACCGCCGATTGCTGCTGCAACCAGCCAAGGTAATCGCTGAACTGCCCCAGTGGCGCGCCCGGCGTTTGTCCGGCGTAGTGCTGGATCACTTCGGCGAGCAACTGCGCGTTGCTCCAGCCGTCCATCAGGATGTGGTGACTGGTGTAGATCAGCTGCCAGGCGTCAGCACCGGTGCGCACCAGCAGCAGCCGGAACAACGGTGCCGCGCTCAGCTCGAAGCCGCGAAGGCGTTCGGCGTCAGCCAGGGCATCAAGGTCCTGATCCGTCGCCTCGATCACCTGCAGCTGCACATCGATTTGACGATGAATCACCTGATGGGCGACTTCCAGCCCCAGCCAATGAAAACTGCTGCGCAGAATATCGTGGCGATCCAGCGCTGCCTGCCAGGCGCTGGTGAACTTCTGCAGGTCCAGCCCCTGAATATCCAGGCGCAGCTGGTTGATGTAGGCCCCCACTTCGGGCTCATACAAGGTGTGGAACAACATGCCTTGCTGCATCGGCGACAGCGGGTAAATATCCTCGATAACCGCAGCCGCGACCGGCAATGCGTCCAGCTGCGCCTGGCTGATGCGTGCCAACGGGAAGTCAGATGGCGTGGCTTGCCCGGTGGGAGTCAGGCAGCAATGCTCGATCAGCGCCTGGAGTTCCTCGATGTAGGCATCGGCCAGGCGCTGAACGCTGGACTCGGCGAACATCTCCCGGCTGAATCCCCATTGCAACGACAGCTCGCCGCCATAGATCTGGCCTTCCAGCGTCAGCCAGTTGGCCAGCGGCGCCTCGGCATCCTGGGCCTGGCCACTGCTTTCCGGCGCCGGCAGGAACAACGCCGACTCATCGAACTGGCGGTCGAACTGACCCAGGTAGTTGAAGGTGATCCGTGGTGGCGTCAGGCTGCCTAGAGATTCGCGCACCGACGGCTCGCCCAGGTAACGCAGCAGGCCATAACCCAGGCCTTTGCCGGGTACGGCACGCAGTTGCTCCTTCACCGCCTTGATCGAAGTCGACAGCTCGTGGTTCGGCTGCAACCTGACTGGAAACAGGCTGGTGAACCAGCCCAGGGTCCGGGTCAGATCCAGCTCGTCGAACACATCCTCGCGACCGTGACCTTCCAATTGAATCAGCGTGGAATCCTGCCCGCTCCAGCGACAGATGACCCGTGCCAGGGCGGTCAGCAGCAAGTCGTTGACCTGGGTGCGATAGGCCGCTGGCGCGCTTTGCAGCAGTTGCCGGGTCAGTTCCGCATCCAGTCGCGACTGGATTTTTTGCCCGTGACGATTCTGCAGGCCTCCTTGAGGATTATCACAGGGCAGTTCGACCGCGCCCTGGTGCTGCGCCTGCCAGTAAGGCAGCTGTTCGACGAGCTGCGCCGCGTGTTCTTGCAGCTGCCCGGCCCATGCCTGATAGGCGCTGGTCTTGGCCGGCAGGGCCGAGGCGTGGCTGTAAGCCTGCTGCAAATCTTCCAGCAGGATGCGCCAGGACACGCCATCCACCACCAGGTGATGGATCACCAGCAGCAAGCGCTGGCCGCCGTCTTCAAGGTCGACCAACATGGCACGGATCAGCGGCCCCTGCTGCAGATCCAGGCTGCGCTGCGCCTCGTCGCACAAGGCTGACAACGCCTCGACGGAAGCGGCCCGACGCAGCCACAACCCGGACTCGCCGACCGGGGCCGCATGCTGTTGGCGCCAGCCCGTCGGCTCCTGGGAGTAACGCAGGCGCAAGGCATCGTGGTGATTGATCAGCTGCGTCAGCGCCAGTTCCAGCCGCTCGGCGACCAGCACTTCACGCGGAGTCAACAGCAGCGATTGGTTCCAATGCCCGCGTGCCGGGATTGCCTGCTCAAAGAACGCCTGCTGGACCGGGGTCAGGATCACCTCGCCGGTGACCGGCCCCTGGTCGATCAGGTTGAGGTTATCAAACCCGGCCACCCGCGCCAGACTGCGCACACTCTGGTACTGGAACAGATCCCGCGGGCTGATGCGGATCCCCGCCTGGCGGGCGCGACTGACCACTTGAATCGAGACGATAGAGTCGCCGCCCAGCTCGAAAAAATTATCATCGAGGCCGACCCGTTCGAGCCCCAGGACATCGCGCCAGATGGCGGCCAGGGCCTTTTCCATCTCGCTTTCGGGTTCAACGAAACCTTGCTGCGGCGCCGCTTCCGGCTGCGGCAAAGCCTTGCGGTCGAGCTTGCCGTTGGCCGTGACCGGCAGTTTCGGCAAGCTCAGCAGATAGCTCGGCACCATGTATTCCGGCAGGCTGTCGAGCAGCCAGGTCTTCAGATCCTGCTGCCATTGCCCATCGACCTGCGGGCCCTCCAGCACCAGCCAGGCCACCAGATGCCGGGCGTTTTGCACCAGCACCACGGCCTCGCGCACCAGCGGATGCTGCATCAGCCGGGTCTCGATCTCGCCCAGCTCGATCCGCAGGCCACGCAGTTTGACTTGATGATCGAGTCGCCCGAGGTACTCGATCACCCCGTCGAGACGCTGACGCACCCGGTCGCCGGTGCGATACAGCCGCGCCCCGGCCTGGAACGGGCACGGCACGAAGCGTTCGGCACTGAGACCGGGACGTCGGTGATAACTGCGCGCCAGCCCGGCGCCGCCCAGGTACAGCTCGCCCGCCACGCCAGCGGGTACCGGCAACAGCTGAGCGTCGAGTACATAGGTGCGCAAATTTGCGATTGGCCGACCGATCGGCACGCTGTCCGCGCCTTCATCGATGCAGGTCCAGTGAGTGACGTCGATGGCCGCCTCGGTCGGACCGTAGAGGTTGTACAACGCCGCCGCCGGCAACCTGGCGAAGACCTGCTGCTGGGCGTCCAGCGGCAGTGCTTCGCCACTGCAGACAATCCGTTTCAAGCTGACACAGGCGGCGACGCCCGGCTCATGGATGAACGCCTGGAGCATCGAGGGCACGAAGTGCAAGGTGCTGATCCGCTGTTTGCCGATGGTTTCGATCAGCCGCGCCGGCTCGCGATGTTCACCGGGGGCGGCCACCACCAGTCGGGCACCGGTCATCAAAGGCCAGAAGAATTCCCAGACCGACACGTCGAAACTGAACGGGGTTTTCTGCAGGACCGCATCGCTGGCGTCCAGGCCATAGGCCTGTTGCATCCAGCACAGACGGTTAACCAGCGCGGCATGGCTATTGCCGGCGCCCTTGGGTTTGCCGGTGGATCCGGAGGTGTAAATCACATAGGCCAGATTCAGGGGGTTCATTGTGACTTGCGGGCGACTTTCGCTATAGCGATCCAGCCAGTCATCATCGCGGTCGAGGGTGATCACTTTTACCGCTTCGCTCGGCAGGGTCTGCAGCAGCGAGCTTTGCGTCAGCAACAGGGCGATGCCGCTGTCTTCGATCATGTAAGCCAGTCGTTCCCGCGGATATTCCGGGTCCAACGGCACATAGGCTCCGCCTGCTTTCAGAATCGCCAGCAGCCCGATGACCATTTCCAGCGAACGCTCGACAGCGATCCCCACCAGCACATCCGGGCCAACACCCTGTTCGCGCAGCAAATGGGCCAGCTGATTGGCCCGCGCATCGAGCTGCCCGTAGCTCATGTCACTCGCGCCAAACACCAGGGCCGTTGCCTGCGGAGTGCGTTGCGCCTGGTCTTCGATCAACTCATGGATGCAGCGTTCGACCGGGTAGGTTTCCTCGGTGCGATTCCAGTCGTGGACCAGCGCCTGATACTCGCTGGCCTCGAGCATCGGCAGTTCGCCGATGCGCTGGGTCGAATCACCGACCAGCGCCTGCAACAGGTGGGTCCAGTGCCGGGCCATGCGCTCGATGGTGACGGCGTCGAACAGGTCATTGGCATAAGTCAGGGCCGCCTGCAACTTGCCGGACTTTTCGTAAGTGTCGAGGGTCAGGTCGAACTGGGTGGTGCGGCTTTGCCATTCGATCAGGCCCAGCTCCAGGCCGGAAGCGGTGGTCACTGTGGAAATATCCGCCACCAGCGGCTGATGGTTGTACATCACCTGGAACAGCGGCGTGTGGCTCAGGCTGCGTTCCAGCTTGAGCGCTTCCACCAGCCGCTCGAAGGGCAGGTCCTGATGGGCCTGGGCGCCGAGGGCGGTTTCCTTGATATCCAGCAACAGGTCGGCGATCCGGGTCTGACCATTGAGCTGGGTGCGTAGTACCTGGGTGTTGACGAAGAAGCCGATCAGGCCTTCGATTTCCGCGCGGTTGCGGTTGGCGATCGGCACGCCGACCCGGATGTCGTTCTGGCCGGTGTAACGGTGCAGCAGCACGTTGAACGCGCCGAGCAATAACATGAACAGGGTGATGTTGTGCTGCTGCGCGATGGCCCGCAGTTGCTCGGCCAGCCGGCCGTCGATCGCGAATTCATAGCGAGTGCCGCAATAGCTGGGCATCGCCGGACGCGGGTGATCGGTCGGCAACTCCAGCACTGGATGATCAAAGCCCAGTTGCGCTTGCCAGTAGGCCAGTTGCCGCGCCTGCTCACCGGCTTCCAGCCAGCGGCGCTGCCAGAGCGCGTAGTCGCTGTATTGGACCGGTAGCGGCGCCAGTTGCGGTTGGTCGCCACGATCATGGGCGTCGTAACAGCGGATGAACTCGTCGATCAGCACGTTCATCGACCAGCCATCGGAAACGATGTGGTGCAAGGTCAGCAACAAGACGTGCTCTTGCTCGTCGAGCTTGAGCAGCTTGACTCGTAGCAGCGGCCCGACTGAAAGATCGAAGGGCAACAACGACTGCTGCCCTGCTTCGGCCACCACCGACTGCTCGCGCTCGGCGTCCGGCAAGGTACTGAAGTCGAGCTGCTCGATAGCCAATGACGCTTGCGCCGGGACCTGTTGCAGGCTGTCGTCGGGCTGACGCTGAAACACCGTGCGCAAGGTTTCATGCCGCGCCACCAGACTGGCGAACGCCTGCTCCATGGCCGGCAGATTCAACTGCCCTTTCAGGCGCACCGCGCCTGGAAGGTTATAGGCACCGCTCTGCGGATCCAGCTGCCAGAGAAACCACATGCGCTGCTGGGCGTATGACACTGCTTGACGATCCTGCGCCTCGACCCCCGCCGGAATCGGCAGCTGAGCGAAATCCACGCCCTCCTTCTGCAAGGCGGCCAGAAAAATCCGGCGCTTTTCCAGGGGCAACCCGATAAACCGGCGAGCGAGTTTCAAGGAGTCATCAGCATTCATTTCTTAGCATCCGGATCAATAGGCAGGAAGCACAAAGGCACGTCGTCCCTATAAAACGAATGCAGTCGGGAAAAATTAGCGGGTGAGAACAAGTATCAGAAGGGAGGGTAAACGTGCTGCCAAAGCAGCTGGAATCGGGGTGTAGCGAAGAATGAAGGTCGGACACAGAACCTGTGGCGAGGGAGCTTGCTCCCGCTGGGTTGCGAAGCGACCCTAAAATCAGTCACCGCGAACCTTCAGATATAACGCAGGTGCAGGCTTTACGACTGCTTCGCAGCCGAGCGGGAGCAAGCTCCCTCGCCACAGATATCACCGAACTGAAGCATCGCGTTAACCGACTGACGCCAAGGCATGACGCCGGTGATGGATTTCCAGGTGACTCTTGATCATCCGCAGGACCTTGGCTTCATGCTCGTGGATGAAGAAGTGCCCACCGGCGAGCATATCTACCGAAAAACTGCCCTGGGTTTCCTTGCACCAGCCGATCAGCTGTTCGGTACTGGCCCGGTCCGTCGTGCCGCCGAGCACATGCACCGGGCATTTGAGCAGCGGTCGGGGCGTCGGATTGAAACTGCCGCACAACAGAAAGTCGGCGCGCAGCACGGGTAAGGTCAGGCTCATCAACTCTTCATTGGCCAGCACTTCTTCGCTGGTACCTTCAAGGGTGCGCAGCTGGTCGATCAACTGTGCATCGGTTTTCGGCACGGAAAGCTCTCGATCATATTCCGTGCGCTGGGTTGGCGCCGCGGTACCCGACGGGAACAACGCCACCGGCTCCGGACACCCCAGCGCACGCAGGGCATGGGCCATCTCGCAGGCCAGCAAGGCACCCAGGCTATGACCGAACAAGGCATACGGCGCCCGCAACGTGGGCATGCATTCCTTGGCCAGTTGCAGCGCCAGGGTGCGCATGTCGGTCTGTAATGCTTCGTCAAAACGTGCGCCGCGCCCCGGCAGCTCCACCGGTTGCAACTGCAGCCACTGCGGCAGCTTGCTCCGCCAGCGGCTATAGACCATGGCGCTGGCCCCGGAATACGGCAGGCACAGCAGTGTCAGCTTGGTCACCGCGGTTACCTCATTAAATTGTCTGTAACAAAGGAACGGATAAAGGGCCGGACGAATTAGTCACAGGGACATAAATTTCCCGGATGCGCACTCGTTCCCTGTTCAGACCAAAACCAACAAGAGGCATCGTCGTGGACCTGCAGACCATCCTGTCAAAGCTGTTTGCCAATGCCGGCGCGGTTGGCATCGAAGGCGTCTTTCAGTTCGTGTTCGCCCCGCAGTTGGCGTTCTGGTCCGAGGTCAAGGCGCACAGCCGCACTGAAGCCGGTCGCCACTCCAATCCCGACGTCACCATCGAGGTGGCGGAAAAGGACTTCCTGGGAATCATGGGTGGCGTGGCCAATGTCGAGGAACTGTTCGCCAGCGGTCGACTGAAGATCGGCGGCAACATGGGCTTGGCGACGATGCTGCCGCAGATCATCGATCATGCGCGCCAGGGCGGTGGCAAGGTCGAGAAAGTCGACATGAACAAGCGCTATCCGACCCCGCCGCGCTTCAGCGAAAAGATTTCCGCCAGCCTGCCGACCCAGCGCACGGTGGAACGCCGGCCGCGCAGTGAAGTGTCGGTCAGCGAGTTCCAGCGGCGCTACCTGCCCTATGGCATCCCGCTGGTGATCAGCGATGCCTTGCAGGACTGGCCGCTGTTCAAACTCAGTCGCGAAGAGTCGCTGGTGCATTTCGCCGAGCTGCAAGGCATCACTCGCCATGGCGACTACGTGAAAAAAACCTTCTCCACCGAACGCGACTTCCGCTCCACCTCCATGGCCGACTTCATCGCCTCGCTGGAGACCCCGGCGGTCAAAGGCGCCAATGGCGAGCCGCCGGCCTATATGGGCAACAACATCCTGCCGGCGCAATTGATGGAGCAGATCAACTACCCGCCCTACTTCGAGCAGTCGTTGTTCATTGCCCCGCGAATCTGGATCGGCCCCAAAGGCACCCTGACCCCGCTGCACCGCGATGACACCGACAATCTATTCGCCCAGGTCTGGGGCCAGAAAACCTTCACCCTCGCTGCCCCCCACCATCGCGAGGCACTGGGCACCTGGTCGACTTCGCCAGAGGGCGGGCTCGATGGTTGCGAAGTCAACCCGGATGCGCCCGACTATCGGCGCTTCCCCGCCTCCCGCGATGTGACCTTCCTGCGGGTGACCCTGCAAGCCGGCGATTTGCTGTTTCTGCCCGAGGGCTGGTTTCATCAGGTCGAATCGGTATCGACTTCCCTGTCGGTGAATTTCTGGGTGAACTCGGCGCGCGGTTGGTAAACCGGCCTTCTTCGGGGGGAAACTTCCAAAGGCCGCCGGGTGCAGATCCTGTGGCGAGGGGGCTTGCCCCCGCTCGGCTGCGAAGCAGTCGTAAATACGGCTGATGTGTTCTACCTGAAAAACCGCGATTGCTGGTTTTGGGGCCGCTTCGCGACCCAACGGGGCGATGCGGCGTTCCGACAAGCCCCCTCGCCACAAGTAGAGTGCCCGGGGCTTAGTCTTCTTAACTGACTGGCATTGAGGAAACCCCAATCCCACAGGGACAAGCACTGACCACTCAACCCAGGCGTCGAAAGCTCAGGATCGCCGCGCCCAGGACCACGACCCCCGCCACCAGCGCCACCCAGAACCCGCTGCGGGCACCGAAGGCATCCACCAGCCAGCCCGAGCCGGCTGCGCCGATCGCCACCCCGATGCTTAAGCCAGTGACCAGCCAGGTCAGGCCTTCAGTAAGCTTGGCCGGCGGCACCAGGTTCTCCACCAACGCCATGGCCACGATCAAGGTCGGGGCAAAAAACAGTCCGGAGACGAACACCGCCATCGACAGGCCAAAAATATCGCTGGCCAATAGCAGCGGCAGCGTGGTCACCGCCGTAGCGACGCCCCCATACAGAAACAACCGCGGCAACGGGATGTCCAGTTTTAACGCACCGAAGACCAGCCCGGCCAGACACGAACCGATGGCGTACACCGACAGCACGATACTCGCGGCCGCTGGCTGGCCCTGTTGATGGGCAAAGGCCACGCTGACCACATCGACCACGCCGACGATAGTGCCCAGGGCAACCATCAACAGGCAGAGCAGACGAATCGCCCCTGAGCGAATGATCGAGCCACGGTCTTGATCCTCATGGGGATGCACCGGCGGCTCGGTTCCGCGCTGCAAGACAAACGCCGTCATGCCGACCGCCAGCATCAGCAACGCCGCCAGCGGACCGGCCTCGGGAAATGCCACCACGCACAACCCCACCGACAACGGCGGGCCAACGATAAAACACACCTCGTCCAGCACCGACTCCAGCGCATAGGCCGTCTGCAACTGCGGCTGGCCGCGATACAACTCGGTCCAGCGCGCCCGGACCATCGCCGACATGCTCGGCATGCACCCGGCCAGCGCAGCGAAAACAAACAGCGTCCAGCTCGGCGCCTGCAAGCGGGTGCAAAGCAACACCATCAACAACGCCCCACCACCGACCAGCGCCGACACTGGCAGCACCCGGCCCTGACCGAAACGATCGACCATGCGCGATACCTGGGGCGCACACAGCGCCGTGGCCAGGGCAAAGGTTGCCGCCACCGACCCCGCCAGCGCGTAACCGCCCTGTAATTGCGCGAGCATGGTGATCAGCCCGATGCCAGTCATGGAGATCGGCATCCGCGCGATCATCCCCGCCAGCACAAAGGCTCTGGCACCGGGGGCGTTGAATAACTCGCGATAGGGGTTTGCCATCTGGTTCCAGCCTCATCAGGGGCTTGCAACTTGCCACAAACCGCAATTGCGCAGAAGCAAAGATCAAAAGATCGCAGCCTGCGGCAGCTCCTACGAGGGATTTGCGTTTACCCGCGACATTGCAGGTGGACGCGATCGGCGTAGGAGCTGCCGCAGGCTGCGATCTTTTCGGCTTCACGCGCACCTGCAGGTCAAATCAACCACCTGGACCTGAACTCTGCCCTCCACCACCAGTCAGCTAATTAGGCCCTCTATACGGAGTTCCATGGCAATGGCTGCCCCTCATTCAGAACGACAAAGCACCGAACGACAGAGTCCGATCGATGCCCATGGCATCATCGGCGACATGCGCAGCGCGGCATTGGTCAACGACAAGGGCAGCATCGACTTCCTCTGCTGGCCGGAATTCGATAGCCCATCGATTTTCTGTTCCCTGCTCGACTCTCCGACCGCGGGGATTTTCCAACTGGCGCCGGATCTGCCCGATGCCCGACGTGAGCAGATTTATCTGCCCGACACCAACGTGCTGCAAACCCGCTGGTTGAGCGAACGCGCCGTGGTCGAGGTCACCGATCTGCTGAGCATCAGCGACAGCGAGGATGATTTGCCGCTGTTGATCCGCCGGGTGCGAGTGGTCAGCGGCAAAGCCAGCATTCGCATGCATTGCGCGGTGCGTCACGATTACTCCCGAGCAAGCACCAGGGCACGGATGGAAGGTTCGGATGTGTGCTTCGAGGCGCCCGCTCAACCCGGTTTACGTCTGGCTTCAAGCCACCCGCTGCAGATCGACGAACACGCCGCCAGCGCCGAATTCGTGCTCGAACTGGACCAGTGCGCCGAATTCATCCTCGGCGCAATCGACGACCCGCGGGTGCAGCCGGGGTGCAGCGAGCTGTGCCTGGAGCGCACCCTGAAGTTCTGGCGGGACTGGATCGGCCACTCCAACTATCGCGGCCGCTGGCGGGAAATGGTCAACCGTTCGGCGCTGGCGCTAAAGCTGCTGACCTCGCGCAAACACGGGGCAATCCTTGCCGCCGCCACCTTCGGCCTGCCGGAAACCCCGGGTGGCGAACGCAACTGGGATTACCGCTATACCTGGATCCGCGACGCCTCATTTACCGTCTACGCCTTCATGCGCCTGGGCTTCGTCGACGAAGCCAACGCCTATATGCGCTGGCTGCGTGGGCGGGTCAGCGATTGCAGCGGCAAATCGATGAAACTGAACATTCTGTACGCCATCGACGGCCGCCAGGAGTTGCCGGAAATCAAGTTGTCGCACCTGTCCGGCCACGGCAACGCGGCGCCGGTGCGGATCGGCAACCAGGCGTATGAGCAGATCCAACTGGATATTTTCGGCGAGTTGATGGACGCCGTATACCTGGTCAACAAATACGGCGAAGCCATCTCCCACGAAGGCTGGCGGCACACCATCGAGGTGATCGACCAGGTCTGCGAAAGCTGGCAACAGAAAGACGTCGGCATCTGGGAAATGCGTGGCGAACAGCATCATTTTCTGCACTCGCGGCTGATGTGCTGGGTCGCCGTCGACCGCGCCATCCGCCTGGCCTCCAAACGCTCCCTGCCCGCCCCGTTCGCCCGCTGGGACCAGACCCGACAAGCAATCTACGAGGACATCTGGAGCAATTTCTGGAACGAAGAACGCGGGCATTTCGTCCAGCACATTGGCAGTACCAGCCTCGACGGCTCGATGCTGCTGATGCCACTGGTGCGCTTCGTCGCCGCCACCGATCCACGCTGGTTATCGACCCTGCAAGCCATCGAGAAAAGCCTGGTGCGCGCCGGCATGGTCTATCGCTACCGCAACGACGACAGCCAGATCGACGGCCTGCCAGGCACCGAAGGCGCCTTCGCCGCATGCTCCTTCTGGTACGTCGAATGCCTGGCCCGCGCCGGCCAGGTGGAAAAAGCCCACCTGGAATTCGAACAACTGCTGCGCTACGCCAACCCGCTCGGGCTGTACGCCGAAGAGTTCGACAGCCATGCCCGGCACCTGGGCAATACCCCGCAAGCACTGACTCACCTGGCACTGATCAGCGCCGCGAGTTTTCTCGATCGCCGGTTGAGTCGGGAGAAAACCCTTTGGCAGCCGTAAAGGCCTGAACCAGAGACGAAAAAGCCCGGCACAGGGCCGGGCTTCAAACGCATCAACTGATCAGGAAATCAGTCGTGCCTGTGCTTGTTACTCTTGTGGCCGTGCTTGTGCTTCTTGCCGCTGGAATGGCTGTCGTTATCGCTAGCCAGGTTGCTACCCACTGCACCGCCCGCCGCGCCGCCAAGGCCAGCACCGATGGTGGAGCCGGTCGAACCACCGAGCTTGTTACCGATTACCGAACCGCCCGCCGAGCCGATACCACCGCCAATCGCGGCTTCAGTCCTGCTGCCCTTGCGAGCGCCCACGGCACTCCCCGCTGCGCCGCCAACTC
This sequence comes from Pseudomonas sp. LBUM1658, assembly GCF_059716055.1. Classification (NCBI taxonomy): domain Bacteria; kingdom Pseudomonadati; phylum Pseudomonadota; class Gammaproteobacteria; order Pseudomonadales; family Pseudomonadaceae; genus Pseudomonas; species Pseudomonas sp. LBUM1658. Next base: position 1,700,876 of record NZ_CP166798.1, on the reverse strand, counting down.
CAGCGCCAATCGCTGCACCGGTGCTGCCACCGAGCTGCTGGCCCACCACGTTCCCTAACGCACCACCAAGACCACCGCCAACCGCGGCTGTACCATCGCCTGCCGCCATTGCACCCTGAGCGACCAAAAGCCCAAGAACCATTGTGGGCAATGTTAAACGCATGATGTGAACCTCAAAAAATGCTGGATATTGTAGGAGGGAAAATTCTGGATGATAGCAAGTTACGCACCGGAACCTGCTAAATCCCTGCGAGATGCAGGGGATTGGACATTTTTTGAGGGAATAGTTTTCACACATGCAAAAAAAAGCCCGCTGGGGAACGGGCTGAATGGATTTGCTTTTTAACGGATGGTTTGAGCCTACGCAGCCGCCTGTGAATAATTCGTGAAAGGAATGTCGCTGGGAAGAGAAAACCCGGGGCTACAGAGTTCTTTGGCCATTACCTATGCTTCTGGCAATGCCTATCGCTAAATCCATAGCAGCCTCCATATCCAGGTTATGCAGCTCCGGGGCGTAGTCCTCGACGATCGTCTTCCCGTTCGGCGCGTAAACATTAACCAGCAGCAGCAGGGAACCATCCTTCAGGATCTGCGCTTTCACTTCGATCCTGCAGCCATTGGAGAGCGTTTCCCGGTGATCCACATGGCGTTCAGTCATCTCCGGCATCCTTCTGAAGTTCAAGTCTCGTAGCAACACCCGGTCGCGTCACGCCACTCGGGTGCACCTTCGTTAAAAGTCAGGTAAATCCTTGATGGATCTACCCGAGCCACCATGCTCTTCAACTTCGACGGTCACGTGGCCATCCGGGAGCGCCTTGAGCACCAGCCGACCGCCATGGACCTGCTGGCCCTCGGCAATAAAGAGCGTATCGATAATGTCGCCGTCATCGATGGAGGCCACCACTACCGAAACTGGCACAACCTCTTCGTTGCCACTCTGGTGAGGTTCATCTCCGCCATAGGGCGCCCACTTGATGTATTCGACAATCCCGGCCTCATTCCTGCGAACGCCACTCACCACATAAAGAGACATGGGTCCACCTTGAAAGCTTGCGCTTTCAGCTACTGATCAAGACTCCAACCTACCCCCATTACGCGCCACCAGCCATAGCGTAACGACGAGTTGCGCCCTCAGCATTTCAAGCCTTGCGCGCATAGTTACTGGCGCCAAACCAGTCGACCACCACCACCGCCTCGTCTCCGACCACCCATGCATCGTGGCCTGCCGGCAGTGAGGTGATGTCTCCCGGCCCGGCGATGATCTCGGTGCCGTCATCCATAAGAATCGCCAGTCTGCCAGCGACGTGATACTGGAAGTGCGGCGCCTGGCAGGTAGGTGTCTGGGCCAGCGGCTGGATGTCATTGGTCCAGCGCCATCCGGGTTTAAAAGTAAAACGCCCAACCTCCGAATGGCCAATTCTCAGGATTTCAGCTTTGCCGTGAGGAAATTCGCGCGTTTCGTCGGGTTCCGAGAAGGACTTATGCTCAACCATTTGCTCGTAAGTAGACATGAAATAGCCCTCGAATGAGTGGCTGAAAAGTCTGTAGCAACGCAAATGGCATCTGCCTGCCACAGACTATTGGCATCGCACTTCATTGATGCATCTGATAATTCTAGACCCTTAATGGTGGAAACCCGAGGTTCGGCAGCTGACCGCGTACCGGACGCGATTTCGGAAAAAAGCATCGGGGATGGCGTTGCATTTCATCGCCACAGGATTGACGTCCGCTCGCTGCAAGCGCGCAATGCTTCTTCACCGATTGCCACCAAGGGAAGATCCAAATGGCAGACATCACAGTCTTGGCGGGGGACTTTCTGCAGGGTGATGGAGAATATCAAAACGGAGTCTTCACCCTCAGGACCTCTCTCAATCGTTGGCCCGGTATCACCCTCCCCCTCTCAGCGTTTAAAACGCTGGAAATAGCCAATGAGGAATCGATAAACAACGTCAAGGACGCCATAGGTTTCGGCATCGCCGGCGCCATGTTGCTCGGCCCCATAGGGGCGATCGCCGGATTCATGCTGGCGGGCAAGGAAACCGAAGTGACTTTTATCGCGACACTCAAGGACGGCAGAAAGCTCCTGGCTGCCGTTGACAGCACGACCTATGAAGAGATTTCAGGGCGAGTCCACCATAAGTAGCGCTCAAGTGCGCCGCACCACTGTGGTGGTGCGGCATACATCGAACCTGCCCCTCCTGTAGATTAAACGTCAGGCCCACACCAGCGCGTACCAGCGGTTGAACGTCTGTCGGTCGTGCTGGCTGACCAGCGCGAAAAACTCCGAAACACCTCTTCGGGCTCTTGTCATGTTCTCGTCACACCGGACTGGCACATTGAAGTCAGTCACAGGGACGTGACAACTTACTATCTGAAGCCCGCCATGTGCGGGCTTTTTTGCTTTCATGATTCCACAGCGCAATCTAAACGCAATTCTCCCTGCGCTCCTTGTGCTCGTACTCCCACCCCCTGCACGCCAACCCTACATGCTTTGGGATCAACGCTGCACCGCTGCTATACGCGGTGATAGTTCGACGGGTGAATCCCAGCTCGACAGCCGCCGCCGATAACGAGAGATTATTACTCAGCATCCAGCGTTTGAAATCACGGGTCGGCATGACCTCTCCCGATTGCTCCAGGGCCATGCGATGCAATGTCGTAGCGGAGAGCTCGATGTCATCACCCCAGGTCACGTCGAATCCCCACTCGCCTACCGCGACCTGGCTGAACAACCTCAGGTCTTGCAACGGCTCGAGCACAGGGAACGTCTTGATGTGTTCGGTGACATCCACGGTATGCCGCTTGCCGTTGTTCCACTCGATATCAAGGGCATGTTTGCCGGCAACTGGTTGCACAGCAGAAATGCGAAGCTTGCTGGTCATTAGTCAGTACCTCCGGTTTTGCTCATTCCATACACGCCAGAGATCTGCTTTCCAGTTTCGTTCGCTATGAAGGGTAGCCATAGCCGGATGCTAGAGAAATTTTTTCCCTAGCACAATAGACTTTTTAAAGACGCAAAAACCACAAAACCCCTGATTTCTTTCGAAACCAGGGGTTTTGTGTACATCGAATTTGGCGGTGAAGGAGAGATTCGAACTCTCGATACAATTTCTTGTATACACACTTTCCAGGCGTGCTCCTTAAGCCACTCGGACACTTCACCGTATCTCGTCAAACATGTTCTGTCTGTCGAGGCGCGCTAATGTAGTCGAAAGCTTTTCCAATGGCAAATATTTTTTTCAGAATTTTCATGCGCTTAGAGATTTATGTCGGTGGAAGCGGTTGGCCGCTGTGCCTGGCCATGGCAAACCGGCCAATCTCCGGCCTTGCCTGTGCTTCTATATAGAGGGCAACGTGGCGCTGGCGTGGCCGGCCAGGCTTGTCGGGCGGGCAAAGGCTGACTCACCGGTCAGTCACGGCGCTTTACCTGGCCGGTGGCGCTGGGTAACGTCTGCCCTACTTCATTACAAGGAATAGCGTCATGAGTGAGTTGATTTCTTACCACCTCGAAGACGGTATCGCGACCCTGACCTTGAGCAACGGCAAGGTCAATGCCATTTCCCCGGACGTGATTGCTGCTTTCAATGCTGCGTTGGATCAGGCGGTGACGGATCGCGCGGTGGTGATCATTACCGGGCAGCCGGGGATTTTGTCGGGCGGTTATGATTTGAAGGTGATGACCGCAGGTCCCAAGGAAGCGGTCAGCCTGGTGACGGCGGGATCGACCCTGGCCCGGCGCCTGTTGTCGCATCCCTTCCCGGTGATCGTCGCTTGCCCTGGGCATGCGGTGGCCAAGGGTGCATTTCTGCTGTTGTCGGCGGATTACCGGATCGGCGTCGAAGGCCCGTTCAGCATCGGCCTGAACGAAGTGCAGATCGGCATGACCATGCACCATGCTGGCATCGAGCTGGCCCGCGATCGTCTGCGCAAGTCGGCGTTCCATCGTTCGGTGATCAATGCCGAGATGTTTGACCCGCAAGGTGCGATGGATGCCGGGTTCCTCGACAAGGTGGTTGCTCCCGAGGAGCTGCAAGGCGCCGCACTGGCTGCCGCGCGTCAGTTGAAGAAGATCAACATGACTGCTCACAAGAACACCAAGTTGAAAGTACGCAAGGCCCTGCTGGAGACCCTGGACAAGGCGATCATCCAGGACCAGGAGTTTTTGGTTTAACCGCCGAACGTCACACAGAGAAAAGCCCGGCCATCGAGTCGGGCTTTTTCTTGGGTTTTCTTTGAAAAGCCTTACAGCCGCTCTAGACCGCATCTGACGTTTCAGATCGGAAACATGCGCTTAAACATCGGCTATCTCCCACCTCTATACAGGCAATTGCCGAAAACAGTGCACATCCGTACACTGCGCCACCTTTTGTCCCGGTGGGCCTGTAAATGCTCTATCTGTTTCGCATGGTGTTGATGGGCTTGCATTTTATTGCCGCGGGAGTGCTCGGGGTGGTGCTTGGGCTGTGTCGACCGTTCAATCCGGACAACAGCCGTTTATGCGCTCGCCTTTATGCCTGGCCGGCCATGTGTATCTTGCGTCTGCGGGTGAAAGCCGAGGTCGGGCCGTTGATGGACAAAGCTCCAGGCTGCGTGATCATTGCCAACCACCAGTCCAACTACGATTTGTTCGTGCTCGGCAATGTGGTTCCGCGGCGTACGGTGTGCATCGGCAAGAAGAGCCTGAAATGGGTGCCGTTGTTCGGGCAGTTGTTCTGGCTCGCCGGCAACGTGTTGATTGACCGTGGCAACGCGCATAAGGCCCGCCAGGCGATACTGACCACCACCCACACCTTGCGGCACAAGGACACCTCGATCTGGGTCTTCCCGGAAGGCACGCGCAACCTCGGCGAAGAGTTGCTGCCGTTCAAGAAAGGCGCGTTCCAGATGGCGATTGCCGCTGGAGTGCCGATCGTGCCGGTGTGTGTCAGCACCTATATCAAGCATATGCGCCTGAACCGCTGGCGCAGTGGCAAGATCCTGATCCGCTCGCTGCCGGCGATTCCCACCGCAGGGTTGAGCCTGGATGATATGCCGAGGCTGATCGCCCAGTGCCGCGAGCAGATGCGCGAGTGCATCGAATCGATGGATCGGCAGTTGCAACCCGCCTGAACCCAGCCCGCCTCGCGCGGGCGTTTTTTTGTCGGTGAACTGCGCCGATGTTGCTGACTCTGATCAGACAGAGCAGGCTAAGCATGCACCATGCCTGCCACTGCCATTGGCCACGAAGAAGCGAACAAGAATTATGGGTAGAGTCGTTGCTGCTGCGGTTTACAGCGCTGGTAAGAAAGTCACCAACATCACCCTCGATGAAGGCAGCGCCTGGGCGGCTAAGCCTGGGCACTTCGTCTGGATCGGTCTGGAAGAGCCGAATGCCCAGGAACTGGCCAACCTGCAAAAACAGTTCAACCTGCACGAACTGGCCATCGAAGACGCCCTGGAAAAACACAGCCGCCCGAAACTGGAAACCTTCGGCGATGCATTGTTTATCGTCACCTATTCGCCGGTGCGCACGGCGGGCAGGCTGGAGTTCATTGAGACCCATATCTTTGCCGGCAATGGCTACATCATCACTGCCCGCAACGGTCAATCAAAGTCTTACGCCCATGTCCGACAGCGTTGTGAGGCGCGACCGCTGTTGCTCGAGCACGGGGAAGATTTCGTACTCTATGCCCTGCTCGACTTCGTCATCGAAAACTACCAGCCGGTGGGCGAAGCGATCCATGCCGAGATCGATGAGCTGGAGAGCAACGTGATGTGTAGCTCACTGAATGAGCGCGACATCCAGAAACTCCACAGCCTGCGCCGCGATGTGCTGCGATTGCGTCGGTATGCCGCGCCGATGGTGGAGATCGGTGAGGAATTGCAGAAGCTGAGCTTTCCGTTCATTGACAAGAACATGCGGCCGTATTTCCGCGATGTGCAGATTCATGTCACCCGGCAGATGGAAGACCTGGCGACCCTGGCGGACATTGCCAGCCAGACCATCGAAGTCGGGGTGTTGCTGGAGGCTTCGCGGCAAAGTGTGGTGCAACGCAAGTTCGCGGCCTGGGCGGCGATTCTGGCGTTTCCGACGGCGGTGGCCGGGATCTACGGGATGAACTTCGAGAACATGCCCGAATTGACCTGGCAATATGGCTACTTTGCGGTAGTGGGGTTTATTACGGTGGGTTGTGTCGGGTTGTGGATGAGCTTCAAGCGGTCGGGGTGGTTATAGGTTCCGGCCGATGGGTTTTGCAGGTTAAACCGGTTGAGCCCTTCGCGAGCAAGCCGCCTCCTTGGTCGTCTATCACCCCCATAGCCAGCCTTGATTCGCTCAAGCCCTTTGGCGGGCCTATTCTTTATCTATAGGTTGCAACGGATCGAGGGCTACCAACATGGGCAAACGTCACCCCAATTTCCCCGCCTGGCAATGGCGTGTCCATCCAGGTAACCATCGCAATCCGACCAATCGGGTGTTGCAGCTGATTGCCGTGCAACTGTTTATCCTGGCGCTCCTGTTGATTGTTACGGGAGTGTTCGGGATGAGTTTTTCGAGCGTTGCCATTGGCATCGTCGGATTGCTCGCCGCATTAGTCCTGCAACGCCACGGTCACAGCCTGGAGGCTTAAGCCTGCGGGCCGTGGACTGAGCGGGTTTAACCGAAGACGGTAACCGTCTGGCGGCTCATTGCGATCAACTGTCCTTCAGCGCTCCACAAGGCTGCAGCCGCGTGACCATAACCGTCGCGGGCATGCTCGATCACCACCTGGTATTTGCACCAGTCCAGAGTGCTCAATTTCAGCAATGGCTGGACGAATTCGATGGTCCAGGTCAGGGTGCTGCCCGCTGCCGGTTTGTTCAAGTGTGGCAACAAGGCCGGAGGCCAGGCATCCACCAATGCCAGAATATGCGCCTCGGTCAAGGGTTCTTCCTTCACATCCCCGCGTAACCGCACCCAACCGCCCATTTCCCGCGACTTGTTACCGGTGAACGGCAAACCGCCGACGCTCCAGCGCATCGCCAGATGGCGCATGAATTCCGGGGTCACGCCCTGGATGTAAGGCAGTTCCTGACACTCGTCCCAGTGTTTCATGGCCGGCGCCGGTTCGGCCGCGACGTCGATTTCGGAAGAGCGAGAAGCGCCAAAACTGCCCTGGACCAGGGTCACCACCTGGCCGTTCTGCATGGCCCGGCCCAGCACCTGGCTGACAGCCTTGCCTTCGCGCAGAACATCCACTTCAAAGCTGATGGGTACATCGGGCTCGGCCGGGCCGACAAAGGTGATCGCCAACGAGCGCACCGGGCGATCGGCCGGAACTTTGGCGCGCATGGCTTCGTACTGCAAGGCGGCCATCAGCCCACCAAAACTGGCGCGCCCCTGAGCCCATTGCGCCGGAATAGACAGCTCGAGCGGATGGCTGCGGACAGCATCGACCAAATCGGAAAAGCGCATGAAAACCTCAAGCCAGGAAAAAGACTCAAGGATCTTAACCACCGATTACTGACTGCACAGCACTTATTCCGGCCAAAAAGACTGACAGATAAGCCGGACGCTACTGGCACCGCGCATTCTCTTGGAAGAGTGCGTCAGGATTTGAAGCAAGCCGCACTCAACTTGTCCAGCACCCGATCGGCGCGCTCTTCTGCCTGGGTCATGGTGGTTTTCCACACCGCTACACAGGGCTGCAAATCAGGCTCTTGCTCGGCTTTGGTCAGCCATTGCAAGCAATCATGCCAGTCGCCCAGCGCGCCTTGGGCAGACTTGAGACGAGGCATCGCCTGTTTGGGCAAGCGATCCAGCTCGGGATAGGCTTCGATGGCGTAACGCACGCGCTTGATCAGCAGGCGCAAGCGATGCCGGTCGTGGGCTGGATCGTGCAACGCCTTATCCAGAGACTTCCACTGCTTGGCCAGACGCTTTTCAATGCGCTGACGCAAACCCTTGAGCAAGCCCTGTCGCTGGGAAGCGCGCAAAAAGCGCGGAAATGCATCGAGGATCAGGAACAGTTGCGCCAGTTGTGGACTGTTCGCCACGTCGGGATAGGCTTTGGCCATTTGCAGCATACGGCGCTCGGCCGCTTCACGCTGACCATGGCTGTGCAGGTACGCGGCCAGGACTTCGCGGTCGCGCAAGGGTGTGGTCAAGTCGCCGACCGCAGCCGCAGCGGCCTCCAGCTGCTCGACACCGGGCAAACCGCGCAGGGGCCGCAACAGGCTGCGCAGACGGCGAGCCGTAGTACGCAAGTCGTGCAGCGCTTCAGCATCGGTCAGCGCATTCAAGCGTGCCTGACAGGCCAGCAAGCGAACTTCCAGACCGAACAACCGAGCCACCAACCGATTGATCATGGGGTTTACTCCATAGAGGCAGCTGCAAGGTTCAAGCGCCAAGCTTCAAGCTAACAGCCGGCGCGATTCAAGCTTGCGGCTTGTATCTGCTCCTTCATCAACGTCCCGCGCGGGATTCGCGGATGTAGAAGCGGGCTTTCTCGGCTTTTTTGGTACAACCTTCGTACGCCTCGAACTGCTGCTGAGTCTTGGCCCCGGTCAACAAGGACAGCGCCTTGGAATAGCTGACGGTGCCGGCGAAACCTTCGACCTTGGCCAGGTCCAGCTCATGCCATGCCGCGTCGAGCTGGCTACCGCAACTGTCACGGTACGCCGTTTTACCGGCACAACCGGCCAGAGCCAGCGCAATCAAAGGCAGACAGATCCAGGCTTTCATCGATGACACCTCAACATAATAAAACATTCGTGCACGTAAGACGGTAGGCCGCGTAAAAAGTGCCTTGCCCACCGCTGAAGAATGTAGCTGGCGCGAGAATACTCGCCTGCCGTCAGTGAGTGTCGAAAAAACGACCCTGGGCCGCCACCAGCCAGCCACAATGATTGAAGCGGTACCCTTGATGGGTGCATTGTTGACGCATGTTCGAGAAGGGGCCAGTCATGAAGAAGCGCGTCGCATTGGTACTGGGCTCGGGTGGTGCCAGGGGGTATGCCCATATCGGGGTGATCGAAGAGATCGAAAGACGCGGTTATGACATCGCCTGCATCGCCGGATGTTCAATGGGGGCAGTGGTGGGCGGAATCTATGCCGCCGGCAAGCTCAACGACTATCGGGACTGGATTGAAAGCCTGGACTACCTCGACGTGTTGCGTCTGGTGGACGTCAGCTTCCGTCTCGGGGCGATCCGTGGGGAGAAGGTCTTCGGCCAGATCCGCAAGATCGTCGGTGAAATCAATATCGAAGACCTGCGCATCCCCTACACGGCGGTGTGCACGGATCTGACCAACCAGCAGGAAATCTGGTTCCAGGAAGGCTGCCTGCATCAGGCCATGCGCGCCTCGGCGGCGATTCCCAGCCTGTTCACCCCGGTAATGCAGAACGGTCGGATGCTGGTGGACGGCGGCCTGCTCAACCCGCTGCCGATCGTCCCGGTAGTCTCCAGCCACTGCGACCTGATCATCGCCGTCAACCTTAACTCGACCAACCAGCGCCACTATCAATTGCCGGTGATTCAGCGCCCCGCCGCGTTCAAGAGCCGGTTCGACAACCTGATCAACTCCCTCGGTTCGCATTTGCCGTTTCGGCGCAAGCCAGCCGAGCAGTTGTTGCTGCTCGAACAGGAGGCCATGCGCAGCGAGGCTGCCGACCTGAGCAACCCGTGGATCGAGTCCGCCGAACCGGAAGCCCAGCAACCGGCTGCCGCCCCCGAAATAGAAGGAGCCGGAGCGCCGAAGTCGGCTACCGGGTCGTTCATCATCGACAACGTCGGCCCGGCGTCGCTGCTGGATCTGATCAACCAGAGTTTCGAGGTGATGCAGACCTCCCTGGCGCAATACAAGATCGCCGGTTATCCGCCGGATATCCTGATCAACGTGCCGAAGCGGGTGTGCCGGTTTTTCGAGTTCTACAAGGCCCCGGAGCTGATCGCCCTCGGCCGCGAGATAGCCCGGGATACCCTGGATCGGTATGAGAATGATAAGAATTGAAGATCTTTTCAGGGGCGACACCTAACCCAAGGCATCGATCAACCGATACCCCACCCCCGCCTCGGTCACGATAAACCTCGGCTGTGTCGGGTCGTCCGCCAGTTTCTGTCGCAGATGCCCGACCACAATCCGCAGGTAATGGCTGTCTTCAGTATGAGTCGGGCCCCAGATGTCCTTGAGCAGTTGCTGCTGGGTGATGACCCGCCCCGGATGCCGCGCCAGTTGCGCCAGCACCGCGTATTCCTTGCGAGTCAGGGCCACTTCGTTGCCATCCAGCAATACCCGGCGATAGGCCAGGTCGACGGTCAGCGGGCCGAAGTTGAGCGCTACTTCCCGGGCTTCGCCCGTCGGGGCCTGACGCAGTAAAGCGCGCACCCGGGCGAGGAATTCCTGAATGCCGAACGGCTTGGTCACGTAGTCGTTGGCACCGCCATCCAGTGCTTCGACTTTCTGCCCTTCGTTCGCGCGCACTGACAGTACCAGCACTGGCACCGTCGACCATTCGCGAAACTCACGCAGCACCTGCTGACCGTCCATGTCCGGTAAGCCGAGGTCGAGCACCAGCAGGTCCGGCTTGTTCAGCGCGGCCTGGGCCAGGCCTTCGCTGCCGCTGCCGGCTTCAAGGACTTTGTAGCCTTGGGAGGTCAGGCTGATGCGTAGAAATTTGCGAATCTGCGGTTCGTCGTCGATGACCAAAATGGTCGCGGTCTGGCTCATGAATTCTGATCGCGGCAGGGAAAGATCCGAAAGGGTATCAGGCTTCACGTTCAAAACCCGGCTGTTCCTGCAAAGGCAGATGAAGTGTGATGCAGGTGCCACGGCCGTCGATGCCGTCGGCGACGCTGATTCGCCCACCATGGGCGCCGACCATGCCCTGACAGATCGCCAGCCCCAGCCCCGTACCCTGTCCGCCGCGATCCCCGCGGGCAGCGGTGTAGAACATGTCGAAAATTTTCGCCCGTTCCGCTTCCGGAATGCCGGGTCCTTCATCGCTAACGGAAAAAAACAGCTCGCTGTCAGTCGAGCCGGCACTCAGTTGCAGACGCCCCTGAGGCAGTGAAAAGCGCGCAGCGTTCTCCAGCACATTGACCAGCGCCTGTTCAATCAGCGCCGCGTGAACATAGAGCAGCGGCAATTCGCCCGGCACCTCGGTGCTGACCTGCAACGGCGCCAGCACCGCGCGCAAGCGATTGCGCGCACTGCCGACGATATCCGCCGGCGACACCCAGTCCCGCGCCAGTTTCAAGGCACCATGGCCCAGACGAGTCATGTCCAGCAGGTTCTGGATATAGCGATCCAGCCGCTCGGCTTCATCGCGAGTGCCTTCGAGCAGTTCACGGCGGTCCTCCAGCGGGATCGCTTCGCCCAGGGCCAGCAAGCTGTCGATGCTGCCGCGCATGGACGTCAGCGGCGTGCGCAAATCATGGGACACCGAGGCCAGCAAGGCGCTGCGCAATTGCTCGGTTTCGCCATGCAGGCGTGCGGCCTCCAGATCCTCGGCCAATTGCGCCCGGGCCAGCGCCTGAGCCAACGGCTGGCTCAACGCGGTCAACAAACGGCGGCGCTGCCCGCTGAGTGGCTGGCCGTCCTTGGTGCACACGCCAAGTAACCCTAACGGCCCCTCCTCCACCGACAACGGCCACCACCACCAGCGCCCGAACGGCAAGGTACCGGTGCCCATGCCCGCCGGTTGATCGTGTTGCCAGGCCCAGTCGGCGGCGGCGCGCTCGGTTTCGGAAAACAGCTGCGGGCCACCGGTTTCGACCTTCCAGCTGCTCGGTCCGTCGCGATTGAGCAGGCACAACTGCAGATCGTTCCAGCCATCAAGGTGCTGGGCGGCGGCGCTGACCACTGCCTGACGGTCGGTGGCCGCGGTCAGTTTGCGCGACAGGTCGAGCAGTTCGCTGGTCTCTTCCTGGGTGTCGCGCAGCGCCTGCAACTGCCGGCGCTGGCGCGCTGCGAGGTTACCGGTGAGGGCCGCCATCAGCAGGAAAAACAACAAGGTCAGAACATCTTCTTCGCGCTGGATGCGGAAGGAGAAATTCGGTGGAATGAACAGAAAGTCGTAGGTCAGGAACGACAACGCCGCACAGGCCAGGGCCGGGCCGAGACTGCTGCGCACCGCCACCAGCAGCACCGCGGCGAGGAACACCAGCGAGATGTTCGGCAGCGGCAACACACTGGCCACCGCCCAGGCCAGGGCGCTGGCCAGTACCGTCGCCAGCACGGCCAGCCCATAGTCGAACCAGACCAATGAATGCGCTGCACGCATGCGCGGTACCGGTTGGTCGGCTTCACTGTCGAGGACGTTGATTTCCAGTCCGCGCGCATCACGCAACAGCCGTGAGGCCAAGCCGCCGCCGAACAGCCGACGGCGCAAACGCTGCCTCGACTGCCCGACCAGCACCAGGCTGGCACGGCGTTCGGCAGCGTGCTGGATCAAGGTTTTCGCCACCTCGCCGGCCCGCAACAACACCACTTCACCGCCCAGACGTTCGGCCAGTTGCTGGGCACTTTGCAGGCGTAAACGCGACTGCTCGTCGCGCACGCTGCCGTTATCCACATGCACCAGACTCCAGGGTAAATGCCGGCGCTGGGCGACTCGACTGGCGTGGCGCACCAGACGTTCGGCCTGGGCATCGCCATCGACCCCCACCAACAGGCGGCCGCGCACGGCCGGTGCCGCCTGGCCCAACTGCCGGTAGCCCTGGTGCAAATCATCATCGACCTGGGCCGCTGCAGTCTGCATCGCCAGTTCACGCAAGGCCGTGAGGTTGGTCTGGGTGAAGAACGCGTCGATCGCCGCCCGCGCCTGTTCCGGCACGTAGACTTTGCCGTCGCGCAAACGCTCCAGCAGTTCCCGGGGTGGCAGGTCAATCAGCAGCAGTTCGTAGGCTTCCTGCAGCACCCAGTCGGGCAAGGTTTCGCGGACCTGCACGCCAGTGATGCCGCGTACCTGATCGTTGAGGCTTTCCAGATGCTGGACGTTGACCGTGGTGAACACATCGATGCCGGCGGCCAACAGTTCCTGGATGTCTTGCCAGCGCTTGGCGTGGCGACTGCCGGGCGCATTGGTATGTGCCAGTTCGTCCACCAGTGCCAACTTTGGTTTGGCCTTGAGCAGGCCGTCGAGGTCCATCTCATCGAGCAGCACTCCGCGGTACTCTGAACGCAGCAACGGCTGCTGCGGCAAACCACCGAGCAGCGCCTCGGTTTCCGCGCGGCCGTGGGTTTCCGCCACGCCGACCAGCACTTTCACTCCCTGACGCAATTGGGTGTGGGCTGCTTGTAGCATGGCGTAGGTCTTGCCGACCCCGGGGGCGGCGCCGAGGAAGACTTTGAGCCGGCCACGACCGTCGCGGGGCAAGTCTGCTAACAGCGCGTCGGCGCGGCCGGAGTCACTCATGCTTGTTTCGCCTTGTACGTCTTGAGATTGGTTTGTCCCCGAAAAGATCGCAGCCTGCGGCAGCTCCTACAGGGATGTAAGCGGTCATTGCAGGAGCTGCCGAAGGCTGCGATCTTTTGATCTACAGCTGTTGCAGCGCGATATTCAGCGCCAGCACATTCACCACCGGCGGACCCACCAGGGGCCGCTCGACATGGGCATCGACCAGCTGTTGCACAGTGGTAACCGGCAGATTACGCGCGGCCGCGACCCGTGCCAGTTGATAGGCAATCGCCGCCGGTGGCAAGTGTGGATCAAGGCCGCTGCCGGAGGTAGTGAGCAACGCCAATGGAACCGCCCCCTGCCCCGACACCAACAGCTTGTTGGCGTCGTCTATCACTCGGGTGGCCAGCGCCGGGTTACTCGGCGACAGGTTGCTGGCACCGCTCGATACCGTGGCAAAGGCGCCCGCCGACGGGCGCGGATGGAACCAGGCATCACCAGTGAAATCCTGGGCAATCAGCGCCGAGCCACGGACCTTGCCGTCGGCATCGCGTACCAGGCTGCCGTTGGCCTGATCCGGGAACGCGACCTGGGCTACACCGGTGACTACCAACGGGTAGGCGACGCCGGTAATCAGGGTCATCAGGATAAGCAGGCTCAGAGCCGGACGTAACATAGTGGACATTTCAGATCCCTCGATTCAAAAACATACGTAGTGTCTGAAGTAGACACATAACCCTGTGGCGAGGGGGCTTGCCCCCGCTGGGCTGCGAAGCAGGTCCAAAACCTGCAAACTCATTCCTCCCAGGCACACCGCATGCACCGGGTTTACGACTGCTGCGCAGCCGAGCGGGGGCAAGCCCCCTCGCCACAAAAACGCGCTCCTCAGGCAGACTCGCGTCAAACCAACTGCAACGCCGTCAACAACATGTCGATCAACTTGATCCCCACAAACGGCACCAGAATCCCGCCAACGCCATAAATCAGCAGATTGCGCCGCAATAACGCCGCCGCGCTCGCCGCCTGGACTCGCACGCCGCGCAGCGCCAGCGGGATCAGCACCACGATGATCAAGGCGTTGAACACAATCGCCGAGAGGATCGCGCTCTGCGGGCTGCTCAGGTGCATGATGTTGAGCACGCCAAGCTGTGGATAAATCGAGGCGAACAGCGCCGGCAGGATCGCGAAGTACTTGGCCACGTCGTTGGCGATGGAAAAGGTGGTCAGCGCGCCACGGGTCACCAGCAATTCCTTGCCGATCTGCACCACGTCCAGCAGCTTTGTCGGGTCGCTGTCGAGGTCGACCATGTTCGCCGCTTCGCGGGCCGCCTGGGTGCCATCGTTCATCGCCATGCCGACGTCGGCCTGGGCTAGCGCCGGCGCATCATTGGCACCGTCGCCGCACATTGCGACCAGGCGTCCGTCATTCTGCTCATGCCGAATCCGCGCCAGCTTTTTCTCTGGAGTCGCTTCGGCCAGCACGTCATCCACACCGGCCTCAGCAGCAATCGCGGCGGCGGTCAGCGGGTTGTCGCCGGTCACCATCACGGTGCGAATACCCAGCTTGCGCAGTTCGGCGAAACGCTCGCGAATGCCGGGCTTGACCACGTCCTTGAGGTGGATGGCGCCGAGCAGTTTGCCCTCGGCGCAGACCAGCAACGGGGTGCCGCCGCTCTGGGCGATCTTGTCGATTTCCCGTGCCAGCGCCGGCTGCAGATCACGGCGTTGCAGACCGACAAAGCTCAGCAGCGAATCCACCGCGCCCTTGCGGTAAATCCGACCCTGGTAGTCGACACCGGACAAGCGGGTCTCGGCACTGAAGGGCACTGCAGTCAGTAACTCGGTGGCCGGTTCAGGCTGTGGATAAAGTCCGCGCAGGTACTCGACTATGGAT
Organism: Pseudomonas sp. LBUM1658; assembly: GCF_059716055.1. Taxonomy (NCBI): domain Bacteria; kingdom Pseudomonadati; phylum Pseudomonadota; class Gammaproteobacteria; order Pseudomonadales; family Pseudomonadaceae; genus Pseudomonas; species Pseudomonas sp. LBUM1658. The sequence continues at coordinate 1,685,625 of NZ_CP166798.1, read as the reverse complement.
TTGCCTTCCGCAGTGTCATCGGCCAGCGATGCCAACAACGCACCTTCGGCCAGCTCTTTGGCGCTGATCCCGGGTGCGGGATAAATCGCTGTGCAGCGGCGGTTACCGAAGGTGATGGTGCCGGTCTTGTCCAGCAGCAACACATGCACGTCACCCGCCGCTTCCACGGCGCGACCGGATTTGGCTATAACGTTGAGCCGCACCAGACGGTCCATCCCGGCAATACCGATGGCCGACAACAGGCCGCCGATGGTGGTCGGAATCAGGGTTACCAATAACGCCACCAGAAACACCAGCGGCAGGCTGCCGTTGGCGAAGTGAGCGAACGGCTGCAGGGTGACGACCACCAGCAGGAAGATCAGGGTCAGGCCGATCAGCAGGATATCCAGCGCCACTTCGTTGGGGGTTTTCTGGCGCTTGGCACCTTCCACCAGCGCGATCATCCGGTCGAGGGTCGACTCGCCGGGGTTGGCGGTGATCCGTACCAGCAGCCAGTCGGAGACCAGTCGGGTGTTGCCGGTGACGGCCGAGCGGTCGCCGCCGGACTCGCGGATCACCGGTGCCGACTCGCCGGTAATCGCCGCCTCGTTGACCGCCGCGATGCCTTCGATCACTTCGCCGTCACCGGGGATCATTTCCCCGACTTCGACCCGGACGACATCGCCTTTGCGCAGGCTGGTGGCGGGCACCACCTGAAAGCTTCCATCAGCTTTCTTGCGCCGGGCACTCAGGCCTTCGCTGCCGGCCTTGAGACTGTCGGCGCGGGCCTTGCCGCGACCTTCGGCCAGGGCTTCGGCAAAGTTGGCGAACAACACGGTGAACCACAGCCACAGGGCGATTTGCGCGGCCACGAAAGTCGGCACCGCCGGGTCCGGCACAAAGCACAGGACGGTGGTGAGGATCGCCGTCAGTTCGACCACCAGCATCACCGGCGCGCGCTTGAGCTGACGCGGGTCGAGCTTGACGAAGGCTTGCACCAGCGCCGGTCGCCAGAGGGCCGAAATCGCGGTTTTCCGTTGTTCCGACGCCTTGACGGCGGCGGTTTTGGTTGCGGGCATATTCATCATCAGATCCCTCAGAAGCCTAAGCTCAAGTGTTCAGCGATAGGACCCAGCGCCAAGGTCGGCAGGAAGGTCAGGCCGCCCACCAGCAAAATGGTCACAGTCAGCAAGGTCACAAACAGCGGGCCATGAGTCGGGAAGCTGTTCTGGCCGATCGGCGCGGTTTTCTTCATCGCCAGGCTGCCGGCCAGGGCCAGCACCGGGAGGATGTAACCGAAGCGACCGATCAACATGCCCAGGCCGAGCATCAGGTTGTGGAACCCGGTGTTGGCACCAAAACCGCCAAAGGCTGAACCGTTGTTGGCACTGGCCGAGGTGTAGGCATAGAGCAACTGACTGAAACCGTGGGGGCCGGGGTTACTCACCGAAGCCACCGGGCCGGGCAAACTCGCCGCGATCGCACCGAGCACCAGCACACCAATTGGCATCACCAACAAGGTCACGACCAGCAACTGGACTTCCCTGGCCTGGAGTTTCTTGCCGAGGTATTCCGGAGTACGACCGATCATCAAACCGGCGAGAAACACCGCGATCAGCACGTTGAGCAGCATGCCGTAGAGCCCGGCACCGACGCCGCCGAAGATCACTTCGCCGACCATCATGTTGACCAGCGCGACCATCCCGCTCAGCGGGTTGAGGCTGTCGTGCATGCCATTCACCGAACCGTTGGACGCGGCGGTGGTGGTCACCGACCAGAGCACCGTGGCGGTGGTGCCGAAGCGCGCTTCCTTGCCTTCCAGTGGTGCAGTTTGTTCGACCGCAACGTTGTCCAGGGTCGGGTTCGGCTGATACTCGGCCCACAACGAAGTGGCGCCGCCGATCAGGAACAACGCCAGCATGCAGGCGATGATCGCCCGGCTCTGGCGCAGGTCTTTCACGTAATGGCCAAAAGTGAACACCAGCGCAACGGGGATCAGAATGATCGACGTGACTTCGAACAGGTTGCTCCAGGCCGTCGGGTTCTCGAACGGATGAGCCGAGTTGACGCCGAAGAAGCCACCACCGTTGGTGCCCAGTTGCTTGATCGCAATCTGGCTGGCTGCCGGGCCCAGGGGAATCACTTGATCCACGCCTTGCATGGTCAGCGCATTCACGTATTGGGCGAAGGTTTGCGGTACGCCCTGCCAGACCAGGAACAGCGCCAGCAGCAGGCACAACGGCAACAGGCCATAGAGAGTGGCGCGGGTCATGTCGACCCAGAAGTTACCCAGGGTTTGCGCCGAACGCCGGCCGATGCCACGACACAGTGCAACCAGCACGGCCAGGCCGGTGGCAGCGCTGACGAAGTTCTGCACGGTCAGGCCAACCATCTGGCTGAGGTAGCTCAGGGAGGCTTCACCGCTGTAGGACTGCCAGTTGGTGTTGGTCATGAAACTGATGGCGGTGTTGAACGCCAACGTCCACTCCTGACCCGGCAGGTTTTGCGGGTTGAGCGGCAAATAACCCTGCAACAACAGGATTAAAAACAGCAGCAGAAAACCCGCGAGGTTGAAGGCGAGCAAGGCCAGGGTGTATTTCTGCCAGCTCTGTTCGGTCTGCGGATCGACGCCGGCCACTCGATAACAGCCGCGCTCCACAGGCCCGAGGACCGGCGTCAGCCAGGTTCGCTGGCCTTCCATCACCTTGTAGTAGAAGCGCCCGAGAAACGGTGCCGGTATCAGCACCAGGGCGAAGAAGGCGAGGATCAGCCAATAGTCATAACTGTGCATAGCCGCTCCTAGTTCCGATCCGCGCGCAACAGCGCAACCAGTAGATAAATGAACAGCCCCACTGCCAGCAGCAGTGACACTCCGTCCAGAACGCTCATGGAATTTCTCCGTCGTACGGCGATTGCCGCGTGTGCATTCATTGTCGGCAGGGAGGCTGTAAAGGAACGAGAGCGAGGGGTGAGGCGCGGCATAAAGAATGTGTAAAAAGTACGGGTATGTGGCGACTTGTCGGGCCTCATCGCGAGCAAGCCCGCACAGTGAATTTGTGTTGAACACAAAACAGGTGATCGACACAGATCCACTGTAGGAGCGAGCTTGCTCGCGATGGACGTTAACGATAACGAGTGGTTTCAGAATGAACGCGGCGCCCTTGAGTCCATCGCGAGCAAGTTCGCTCCTACACAGCGCTATCCACACCGATCAGGCCTACAATGGAACCACTGAGAAACGCAATTACTCAAAGTGGTATATGCACGACCATCGGACGAAACCCTTCGCCCAGTGGCCTGCCTTGAAGGAGAGCCCTATGCCCTGGTATGCCTGGTTAATTCTGATAGTTGCAATCGGCTCGATCGTCGGTGGTTTGATGATGCTGCGCGACACCGCCAACAAGGTGGAACTGACTGAAGAACAACGCAAACGCGTGGCCGAACGCAACGCGGAAGCGGACGCCAAGGATGCGCAAGATCGTTGATCCCCAAACCCTGTCATTGAGAACCAATGACAGGGTTTAACTTATCAATCGCCATGCACAACCCCTGTGGCGAGGGGGCTTGCTCCCGCTCGGCTGCGCAGCAGTCGTAAACCCGGTGCATGCGGTGCGTCTGACAGAATGGGGTAGCAGGTTTTAGGCCTGCTGCGCAGTCCAGCGGGGGCAAGCCCCCTCGCCACAATTGATCACCTGTTCATAGATCTGCGCTGCTGACACAAACCCCTCACCACAATTGATCAACCAATCAAAGATCTGCGCTGCCGACACAACCCTGTTGCGAGGGGGCTTGCCCCCGCTCGGCTGCGCAGCAGTCGTAAACCCGGTGCATGCGGTGCGTCTGACAGAATGGGGTCGCAGGTTTTAGGCCTGCTGCGCAGTCCAGCGGGGGCAAGCCCCCTCGCCACAATTGATCACCTGTTCATAGATCTGCGCTGCTGGCACAAACCCCTCACCACAATTGATCAGCCAATCAAAGATCTGCGCTGCCGGCACAAACCCCTCACCACAATTGATCAGCCAATCAAAGATCTGCGCTGCCGACACAAACCCCTCACCACAATTGATCAACCAATCAAAGATCTCCGCTGCCGACACAACCCTGTGGCGAGGGGGCTTGCCCCCGCTCGGCTGCGCAGCAGTCGTAAAGCCGGTGCATGCGGTGTACCTGACAGAATGGGGTAGCAGGTTTTAGGCCTGCTGCGCAGTCCAGCGGGAGCAAGCTCCCTCGCCACAATTGATCATCCAAGTCAAAGATTCCGCCGCTGACACAAACCCAATTGATGACTTGATCATAGATTTCCATTAGTAGAGCGAAATACACCATTCGTCCTACACAATCCCACGCCGAGTCCTAGGAACGTAGGGCACTTCTTACACCAAATTCAGACGCTAGCCCCCGTATTTGCTGGTCGAAATCGCTTTAAACTTTAGGTTTACAGCCATTGGCAATTACGAGTATCGGGCTTATGCCGAATGTTCATTTCAGGTTCGCACTCCGCACCTTCGCTTTCTGGTTGGCGATAATCCTGTCGATTGGACTGATGTATGCCCCCTCTGCCTGGGGTGACGATCCGTCGATCAGCGATCTGAACCTGCGCTCGCAAGACCGCGAACGGCGAACCCGCGAGCAACTGGAGCTCGACCAGCGTCTGCGTCTGCTGGAACGCTCCGGCGCCGCGCAACCGGAACACACAGCCCCCGAGTCGGCATCGCCTGGCAGCGAAAACTGCTGGAATTTTCAAGGACTGCGGCTGGCCGGCAATACCTTGATCACTCAGAAGCAGATCATCGCCCGACTCAAAACGCTGATCACGCCCTGCATGAATGCCCAACAGCTCAATCAGCTGTTGGCAGCCCTCACCCAGCTGTATGTCGATGCCGGCTATATCGCCAGCCGCCCCTATCTGGCGAGCCCGCCGCAAGATGCACAGAGCCTGGACATCATCATCGAGGAAGGCTTCGTCGAATCCATCGAACTGGAGGATCCGACCCTACCTGTGTCACTACAGGGCGCATTTCCCGGGATGCTTGGCTACCCCTTGCAACTGCGCAATCTGGAGCAGGGTCTCGACCAATTGAACCGCCTGCGCTCACTGGACCTGACCGCTGACATCGCGCCCGGCGCATTGGCCGGCGGCTCGCGGTTGATCATTCGTTCGCGCACTCAGGCGTCGCCCTTGGCCGCAGCGCTGAACTACAACAACCGAGGCAACCAGCAAACCGGGCGCGACCGTGCTGCGTTGAGCCTGACCCTCGATAGTCCCCTGGGGCTGAACGATTTCGTCAGCCTCAATGGCAGCACCTCGCTGAATCAGCAAGACGCCTACAGCCGCAGCCAAAGCCTGTATTACAACATTCCTTATGGTTTCTGGACCCTTGGCCTGAGCCTGAGCCGCGCCGAGTACCGTTACCCGATTCAGCTCAAGCACCAGGTCGTGGTCAGCAACGGTCAGACCGACCAGTACGATCTGAGCCTCAACCGCATGCTTTGGCGCGATCAGGGAACGTTGCTCAACGGCACGCTGCGCCTGAGTTCCAAACGCTCGGACAGCTACTTTGCCGGGCAGCGCCTGCTCATCCAGAGCCCGCGTCTGACAGTGGCCGAGGCCAGTCTCAATCTGCTCAAAGTCTCGGACGGAATCTGGAGCAGCACCCTCAGTTACGCCCAAGGGCTGGACTGGCTGGGCGCCGACCGCGATAGCGAGCGGCTTACGAAGCAGTTGCCACAAGCACAATTTCGCAAGTACCGCGCCGACATCAGCTACTGGCGCCAAAGCCGCGACGCCCTGTGGAACTGGGACAGCCAACTGGCTATGCAGTACAGCCCCGACCTGCTGCCGAGCCTCGAGCAAATGCTGTTGACCGATTACTACGCGGTCCGGGGTTTTCGTCTTGGCTCGCTGTCCGCCGCCAATGGCGCCGTATGGCGCAATACCCTGAGTCTGCCGCGAACATTCAGCCCGCAGCTACGCATCAGTCCGCGCGTGGGGCTCGACACTGGCTGGGGAAAGTATGCCCAAGGCGCCAGAAGCCAGCGATTGGCGGGCGCGAGCGTTGGCGTCGGGTTCAGCGGAAAAAACTTTCAAGTCGATTTCGACTACCAACGCGGGCTGTACAGCTCGCGACCTTTAAACCCGGAGCCAGGTTTCTGGCTAATGGAGGTGAACCTCTGGATTTGAAACAAAGGAAATCCTGGAAGATTTCCCAAGGAGTGATCACTCGTGCCCAAGGACGATAAGGACATTGCACGGAAACCCATAAAAACAATCAAAAGGTTTCTTCATGAAAACAAAAACAACAAATCCGCCCCTGCAACTCAAGCCCTGCCAGGCATTGCGCTGGGCTATTTCCGGACTGGTATTCGTTCATTACATACAACCGGCACTGGCTGAGAATCTAACCCCGGTCCCCGGCGGCGCCCAGGTTTCCCGTGAGCAAGGCGTTCCGGTGGTCGGCATTGTGGCACCCAATGGCGCGGGTGTTTCCCACAACCAGTTTTACGACTACAACGTCGAACGCCAGGGTCTGGTGCTGAATAACTCATTGGCGCCCGGCATGTCTCAATTGGCCGGTCAGCTCGGCGCCAACTCGCAGTTCAACGGACGCGACGCCAGCCTGATTCTCAACGAAGTCATCAGCCGCAATGCCTCGAGCATCGCCGGGGCGCAGGAAATTTTCGGCCGGGCTGCGGACTATGTGCTGGCCAACCCCAACGGCATCAACGTCAATGGTGCGAGCTTTATCAACACCCCGCGCGCCAGCTTCGTGGTCGGCAGCCCGGAACTCGAAGACGGTCGCCTCACCCGCCTGAACACCTTCAATGCCAGCGGTGATTTGCAGGTCGGACAGCTTGGCTTGCACAACAATGGCGGCGCCATCGACTTGCTCGCACCGCGGGTGACCACTGACGGCGAAATCAGCGCACAGAACACCTTGAACCTGACGGTCGGGCGCAACCAGGTGGACTACGCCAGTGGTAGCGTCGAGCAAAGCCGCAGCGAACCGGGCAGCCAGCAACGGGTCGACGCACAACTGTTCGGCGCCATGCGTGCGGGACGAATCAATATCGTCAGCACCGCCGATGGCGCCGGGGTCAGGATTGCAGCCCCCATCACCTCAAGGGCAGACCTGAAGATCGAGTCAGCGGGTGATCTGGAGATCACCGGTAAAACCCGACCCAACAACCTGAATGTACAACGCGCAGTGCTGAGCAGCACCGAGGGCGATGCCCGGTTGTCTGCCAAGGGCGACTTGACGCTCAAGGCTGCCAACGTCAACGGGCGCAACATCGATGTCGCAGCGGGCCGCAACCTGCGCCTCGACGCCCTGACCGCCGAACAAAAAACCGAGACCCGTGAAAACTGGGAAAACAAGTTCTGGTTCATCACAACCGAAACCTACGATAAAAACCGCACTGAAACCCGCCGTCGGCAACACGGCAGCCAACTGAACGCCAGCGCGGACCTGCAACTGAAAGCCGGTGAAAACGTCGACTTCAAAGCCTCTGGCGCCAAGGCTGGCGGCCAGCTACAGATCGATGCTGGCAAGGATCTGCTACTCAGTGCGCTGAACGATTCGACCGATATCAAAGAGAAGGTCAATCATCGCAAAAACCTCTGGCGCGGTGACTATGAACAGAACGAGCTCACCGAAAAAGCCCAAGACAGCCACCTGCAAAGCGCTGGCGCGATGAATCTCACCAGCAAAGGCAATCTGCAGGTGCGGGGCAGCGAGATCGAAAGCAACGGTGACATGACGCTTCAGGCTGGCGGAAAAATCGGGATTGGCGCTTCCCGCGTCGCCCAATCGAACTACAAGAAAAACTATCAGGGCGATCTGGTCTCCGGAAGCTTTTTCGGCGAGAACGGCAAGGACGATCAGAGCAAGGATCTGGCCGTTGGCAGCCGGGTCGAGGCCCAAGGCAAGCTGCGGATGACCTCCGAGGACGTCACCATCAGCGCCAGCCAGGTGCTGGGTCAACAGGACGCGCTGTTGATCAGCAAAAGCGGCGCTCTGACCATCGATGGTGAGCACAACGTTGAGCGCTCCGATAAATCGGATAAAGACAGCAAGCTCTTCGGCCTGATCAAGGATGAAACACGCACACAGAGCGAAACAGGTACTCACCTGCGTAGCGAGGTGAAATCGCAGAGCAATCTGCGCCTGCAAAGCGCCAGCGACTTGAACGTGACCGGCGCCGAGGTCAAGGCCCAAGGCAAGCTCGAACTCACGGCGAGCAACGACATCAACCTTCGGGCAGCCCAGAGCAGCGGGAAAACCATCCGCGAAACCGACACCCACGGTTTTTCCGCCTCGGCCGGGGAAACCAAAAAGGCTGCCGACGGAATCAAAGGCTCGAAGCAATACAAGGCCGAAGTCGGCTATACCCAGAAGGAAACAAAAAACACCCTGGACACCCTCACCCACGAGGGCAGCCAACTGAGTGGCAGCACAGTGGAACTGCTGGCCGGCAATAACCTGCAGGTCAAGGGTTCAAAGGTCGAGGCCACGGCCGGAGATCTGCAGGTCAAGGCAAAATCCATCGAGCTGCTAAGCGAAGCGGACAAAATTACCGACAGTACCCAGGAGAAGAACCTCAACCTGGGTGCATTTGCCACCGGCGGCATGGACCGCGCCGGGACTGGTTTGCAAGTCGGCAAAGAAAGCATCGACACCAACGTTCAAGCGTCCACCGTCAAGTCGAGCCAGCTCAGCGCCCGTGATGACCTGAAACTGATCGCCGATAATGGCCAGGGAAACATCATCACCGAAGCGGCCAAGGTCAAAGCCGGCAAAGACCTGGTGGTCAGCGCTGGCAGTCTGGAAAACCGTGCGGTTCATGACACCAGGTCCGAGACTTGCGACGTCAACCAATGGACCGCCAATCTGGGCGCCAGCCTCGAGTACAAGGACGTGACCCGGCCTGTGCAGAAGATGATCGAGGACACCGGGCAGAGCAAGTTCTACCAACCCTTGGCGATCGATGCGATCGAAACGCCGAACGTCGGCGTCGACCTGGCCTTCAATCTGCTCGACACCGAGACCGGCGCAGATTCGAGCAAAGCCGTGGTCAGCGAGTTCGAAGGCGGGGCGGTGAAGGTCGTGGTCGATGGCGCACTGACCGACATCGGCACCCGCTACACCGCCACTGATGGAAAGGTCGAGATCAAGGCCGACACCCATGAGTTCCTCGCTGCCGAAGACACCTCCAATACACACACCAAAGGCACCGACGTCGACGCCAGCTTGCGGGTCTATACCAGCACCGGCAGCGACATCAACGCCCGGGCGGCAGGTTCCGGCGGCAGCTTTGACCTGGCCAAAACCAATAGCACTGCGGTGCCCGGTAGCCTCTCAGGCAAGCAGGGTATCCAGATCCAGTTGGGCGCCGACGGCCGTTATGAGGGCACTCGCTTCGACGCCCAACAGGGCGCGTTGAGCATTCATACCCCAGGTTCATTGACCTTCGACGAAGCCCGCGACCGGCAAACCTCCAAGGAAAACACCTTAGGCGGCTTCGCCTGGCTGGAAGGCGGAACCAGTCCGACCAGCGGGAAAAAAGCCAACGGCGGTTTCCAGCTCGACAAATCCGACCTGCGTACCGAGGACACCCAGGGTCGTGGCGCCACATTCCACGCCAAGGGCCTTACCGACATTGTCGCCGGCCAGGACCTGACCTTTCATGGCTCGCAGATCGGTGACGCAAAAAACCAAAATGGCGAGGTCAATCTGAGCGCTGGCAATACCCTTGAATACCTCGCAGGTGTCGATACCCACGAGGCCCAAGGCAGCAAGATCGGTGGCGGCGCCCGGCTGAGTTTAAAAGCCAGTCAATCCGCCGCGAGCAGCACCCAAACCGGAGGCATCGGCGCGCAGTTCAGCCTGGGCAAAACCGACGAAAGCAGCCAGATCCAGCGCGGCGGCAGTATCGACAGCGCGGGCAAGGTTCATATCGAAGCGGAAAACGTCCGCCTGCAAGGGGTTCAGGGCAAGGCTCAAGCATTCGAACTGATAGCCAATAACGGCGACCTGATTCTCGAGTCGGCGACTTCCACCGAAAAACGCGATAACAAATCCATTGGTGCAGGCCTGGGCATCAACGCCACCGGTAGCTCGGACAGCAGCAAAAACGCTGACGGCCTGTTTGGTCGGGCGAAGCTGGAAATCGACAAGCTCGATAGCCTGACCCATGACAACACCCGACTCACCGCCGACCGGGTCCAACTCGACAGCCGCGGTGACACTCGACTGGCGGGGGCGACGATCAACGCCAAAGCCGTCAGCGGCCAGATCGATGGCGATTTGCTGGTTGAGAGCCGCCAGGATCAAGTGAAAGGGGCAACCGTGAAAGTGGATGCGCAACTGACCACCGAAAAGAACCCGAACGGCGTAGTCGACAAAGTTGCAGCGCTCGGCGGCCCTGCCACCGATACCCTCAAAGACAAAACCAAGGGCTTCTACGAGAAAGCCGCCGACAAGGCCAAAGACCTCAAGGACAACCTGGTGGCCAAGGTCGGTGACGCCAAGGAAAAACTCGGCAACAAGCTGACCCGCAGTGATAGCTACAATCTCGACAAGGCACGTACTGCTGCGCCGGCCTCGGCGCCGGTGCAGGAAGGTTTCAGCGCCAACGCCAACAGCGCCGAAATCGCCCGTTCACGGCTCAAGGATCTGTTCTTCAAGAACCCGCGCAACCGCGATATCACACCAACCTTGCTGGTGGATGTCAGCCATACCAGCAAGGACAGCGTCGCCCAGGCTTCAAGCATCAAGGGCATCGACAAGGTGGATTTGCAGGTGGGCGGCAAGGTCGATCTGATTGGCGCGCGGATCAGCTCCTCCCGAGGTGCGGTTGACCTGGGCGGCGCATCGGTCAACGCCAAGGACCTGAAGGGCCGTGACTACCGGGCCGATGTCAGCCTGAATTCGTCGACTTCTGTCACCCAGAGCGGCACTGAAATACTCAAGGAATTCCTGAAAAAACGCGACTCACAAACCAAGGAGGACGAGGTGTTCAATATCGGTCTGCTGCGCGGCGGCGGACATAACAACAGCCAGATACTGGCCAGCGGCATCGATCAGAAAACCCGCTAACCCATTCATAAGGAACTGATCGCAGCCTGTCACCAGCCCCGCTCTACGCAGGAACTGGTGCAGGCAGCGAACGACTTACTTCTCCCACTCAGCCTTGGCAATCTGCAACCCGTGCATTCCCTTGTAGGCCGCACGCTCCGGCTGGCTCCAGCCCTCGAGCAACGAATCCTCAAGCTGATAGATCTCCACCCCCAACGGCCGGCATACACTGAGCGGATCCTGCGCATCCGGCCCCCACATCGCCAATGACAAATCGCCTCCCGGGCAGGTGGACAAGGCGCAGAGCAAATCGATTTCGGCAAAGAACTCCAGATAGTCGCCCTTCTGCGCCGGACAGGCTTTCATGAAGTACATATCATCGTGATTGAGACCGGTGCACTGGAAGATATTCAGCACATCGTGCACGTCAAACTCGGTGAGACCATGGGGCAACACCGCGCGAGTCAGGTTCGAGTGGCAGTGATGGTGGAAGTCTTCGCCGGTGAGCATTTTATTCACATAGGGATCGCAACGGGTGCCCAGCAGATCGTGCAGTCGGCCGCCATGCTCATCGATACCGTAACCCGCCAGGCTGTCATCGGTGATGGTCACCAGAGGCCGCAAAAACGGCAGGTTCGACCAGAGCCGGTCATGGGTGCTGACATGGGCGCCCTGCAGCTGACGGGTACGCGCGGCCCACAAGCGTTCGCGCGGATCATTGGCATTCCAGACATTGAAATCCCCCACCTGCGGGCCGACCGGGGTAGTCACCCGAAACACCTGCCCGGCCGCAACCTTCCACGCCCGGCCCGTGCGGATCGGCACTTCGAACTGCTCGATCAGCGTGCGCCGGTCCTTCGCCTCGCGAATCCGCTCATAGAAGGCCTTGTCTACCTGCAGGGCCGAGCCTTTGCTGACCTGATAAGCCGCGGGATAGTCTTTGTACATGGTGAACATCCTCGATCAGTGGACATTTTTTTGTTCCGACTCTCGTCGCAGTAAACGCCGAACTTGTGGCGAGGGAGCTTGCTCCCGCTGGGCTGCGCAGCAGCCCTAAAACAGATCGCCGAGTTCTTTCTGAAATACCGCAGTAACCTTGTTGGGGCCGCTGCGCGACCCAGCGGGAGCAAGCTCCCTCGCCACAGTAATTGGCAGCTCTTAAAAGATGTGTAGATACCTATGCCGTAGTGGTGGTGGGATGGCTGAGCATGTCGAGTAACAGCTGTTCGGAGTCATCGAGGTACAGACTCATCGCCTCCTGGGCGGCGGCTTTCTTGCCCTCGGCCAGCAAGTCGTGAATCTGTCGGTCGCGCGCAAGCCAAGGCGATTGAAAGCGCTGCTCATCTGGCGCGGCGGAAAACACCAGACGCAACTGGGCGACGATGTTGGTGAAGAACTCATCGAACAACGGGCTGCGCATCAGCCCGACGATATGCTGGTGAAAACCCAGGCTATGGGTACCGACTGCCCGCCAGTCCTCGCGTTCACGGGCAAGCTCGGTGGCTTCGATAGCCTCGAGCATGCGATCGGACTGGTACTCGCGCAGCGGTTTGCTGCCGGCAATGGCCTGCAACTCCAGGGTGCGGCGAACCTGGAACAGATCGCGCACCTCATCGACGCCGAGGCGGCGCACCACCACCCCTTTGTTGCGCACATACCGGGTCAAGCCCTCTTGTCCCAATCGGTGCAAGGCTTCGCGAATAGTGTTTCGAGAAGCGTTGTAGGCTGTTACCAGATCGCTTTCGATCAGCGCCATACCGGGTAACAAACGGCCGCCGATAATGTCGGTGCGCATCTCCAGCGTGATGTGATCGGCCAGGGAAAGTCCGCTGCTCATGGTGATCGCCTCAGGATTGTTCAACAATCGTCAGCTAACCCATAACCATTATTCGTGCCAATGAGTATCTGTCGAGTTCCAGACAACGGCGCCTTGCAGGTGTAAAAGTACAGTCACCATCCAATTCACCTTGGTTAATATGGGGGCATTGTTGTGGAGACTCTTAGATGCGTTACTCGCAAGACCATAAAGCCCAGACCCATCAGCGCATCATCAAGGAAGCTTCAGTGCGCTTTCGCCGAGACGGAATCGGCGCCACCGGTCTGCAACCACTGATGAAAGCACTAGGCCTGACCCACGGTGGTTTTTATTCCCACTTCAAATCCAAAGACGAACTGGTAGAAAAAGCCCTCCAGGCCGCCGGCGAACAAGTCGAGGTTCGTTGCGCCGAACTCTTCGCCCAGGAACGCCCGCTGGAAGCATTCATCGACACCTACCTGTCCGAATGGCACCAGACCTCACCCGATCAGGGCTGCCCGTTGCCCACCATGTCCTCGGAACTCGGCCAGCGCGGGCAACCCAGCCCGACCAGCGATGCCATCCTCGACGCAAGACTCAAGCAAGTGGAAACCGCCCTCGGCGGCCCGGATGCCGCCGATCAGAGCATCATCGTGATGTCGACCCTGGTGGGGGCGCTGATGCTGTCGCGCAGTGTCGAGAACCCGGAACTGGCCTCGCGGATTCTCGACATCACTCGCGACTTCTTGAAACAGCAGTCCGACTAAACCTCAGCCCTGCCAACGCTTGAACAACACACTGGCATTCACCCCGCCAAAGCCGAAGCCATTGGACAACGCATACTCGATCGCCATCGGCCGCGCCTGGCCATGAACGATGTCCAGCCCTTCGGCTGCCGCATCCGGGTTATCCAGATTGAGCGTGGCCGGCGCGATCTGATCGCGGATCGCCAGGATCGTGAAGATCGCCTCTATCCCGCCCGCAGCGCCCAACAGATGCCCGGTGGCGGACTTGGTCGAAGTCACCGCGACCTCCGGGTGCTCACCGAACAACGACTTGATAGCAGCGATTTCAGCCTGATCACCCACCGGCGTAGAAGTCGCATGGGCATTGAGGTGCTGCACCTGGCCCGCGCTGATCCCCGCCTGAGCCAAGGCCAGCGCCATGGAACGCCGCGCCCCGCTGCCATCCTCCGGGCCGGCAGTCAGATGATAGGCATCGGCACTGGTGCCATAACCGACCAGCTCCGCCAACGGCTGAGCACCACGGGCCAACGCGTGCTCCAGCTCCTCAATCACCAGAATCCCCGCCCCCTCGCCCATCACAAAGCCATCCCGGCCACTGTCGAACGGCCGCGAAGCGCGCTCAGGCGTCTCGTTATAACCACTGGACAAGGCCTGGGCCGCCGCGAACCCGGCAAGACTGACCCGATCGATCGCCGCTTCCGCACCGCCACAGACCGCAATATCCGCCTCGCCACAGCGAATCAACCGTGCCGCATCACCAATCGCCTGAACACCTGCCGCACACGCGGTTACCGGCGCACCCAGCGGACCTTTGAAACCGTGCTGAATCGACACATGACCGGCCGCCAGATTGACCAGAAACGACGGAATAGTGAACGGCGACAACCGTCGCGGGCCCTTGCTGTCGGTAGTCCTTACCGCATCGGCAATCGCGCCGAAACCACCCACCCCAGAACCAATGATCGTTGCCGTACGCTCCTGCGCCTGAGCATCGCCCGCCACCCAACCCGCCTGCTCCAGCGCCTGCTGCGCCGCCGCCATGGCGAATAAAATGAACCGGTCCATCTTCTTCTGCTCTTTGGGAGAAGTCGCCCAATCCGGATCAAAACCCGCTTCAGCATCCTCCGCCAGAGTCGGCACCACACCGCCAACCCTGGCCGATAAACCCGCCACCACCGCCTCCGGCAACTGCCGCAGCCCCGAACGACCAGCGAGCAAACGTTCCCACACCGGCTCGACACCGCAACCCAACGGCGACACCAACCCCATGCCGGTCACAACCACTCGACGTCCACTCATAACTACACCACCTCAAATCGATTCATGGATCCCGCCCATTACTTATAGCGGGCAGCCGCACTGCTCTTCGACAAATTCGGTCCCAGCGCATGGCGCGCAGCCGTCACTGCCTCCCAATCCGCCGCATCCGGCAGCGACGGAATAGTGATCAACTCACCCTGATCAAAACCGGCCAACGCCGCACTGACCATCTCATCCGCCTCCATCACCATCTCCGCCGGAATCGCACCGGCATCGATACCCGAACGCTCCCAGATCTCAGTGCGAGTCACACCAGGCAACACCGCCTGCACCTGCACACCCGAACCATCCAGCTCAGCGTTCAACGACTGCGTCAGACTCAACACATAAGCCTTGGTCGCCGAATACGTCGCATTGAACCGCTCCGGAATCAACGCCACCACCGACCCCACATTGATAATCGCCCCCCGCCCCGCAGCGGAAAAACTCTGCGCCGCAGCCGAAGCCAAGCGCGTGACTGCCACTACGTTGAGCTGAATCATCCGCTCCATTTGATCCATATCGGCACTGGCCAATGGACCATCGGCAGCGATACCGGCGTTGTTCAGCAGCAGGCTGATGTTGGAATCGTTGCGTAAGCGTTGTTCGACCTTTAACAGATCCGCCTTGAGCGTCAGATCCGCCTTCAACACCTCGACCTGCACACCGTGCTCGGCGCGTAACCGAGTCGCGGCTGTTTCCAGGCGCTGCTCGTCGCGAGCTACCAGTAGCAGGTCGTAACCACGTGTTGCCAGGCGCTCAGCGTAGATCGCACCGATGCCGGAGGATGCGCCGGTGATGAGGGCCGTACCTTTGGATTGGACAGGGTTCATAGCTGTACTCCTGGGGGATGCTGAGGGAGCCTGAGTGTCCTGGGGGGGGCACCGCGGGCGATTGAGGTTTTATTATAGGCATAATTTTAGGATAATATGATAGTCGTAATTTAATTGGTCGAGGAATTTTCACGGCTCAAATGCCTTCAACGTCATACGTGCATTTACGACATTTCAATATAGCGGCGATGTGCGGATGAGCGCAGGATGGACGACGAAAAAATCAGCGGTCTCCCAGTGTCCTTTTTGACCGGCTAGGAGAGTGGAGGTAACCCTTCCTCATGTCATTTAGCAATGAGCATGGCTTAACCGAACAGGCATTGAGTCTCTCGTTGGGGTCTGTTTTTGGGACGGCGCTGGAGTGATGCTCACCGTGAACAAAAAAGCTGTTTTTTTGCTTTATGGTGTGGCTTTTGTTTTTTCTAAAAAGCCATAGCTTGTCAAGTCTTGTAATGTTTTTTATAGCAGGCAAAATGCCCGCCAGGCTCCTCGTTGGTCAGATTTTTGCCACATTAAGTTGCACGGATGCTTACCCCCGACGGAAAACTTAACAAGCACAAGCTTTTACGCAGAAATTTTTGTGGCTTTTATTTGAAGGTAGGGATGGGCTATGACCATTATTTCCCGTATTCCGACGGGTGGTACTTCGGATGAAATTGATTTATACGCAATATTCCAAGGTGTTTGGAAGCAAAAGAAACTGATTGCTTTATCTGCTTTTATAGTTGGAACGGCTGCATTGATTTACGCCTATACGGCGACTCCGGAATATCAGGTAAGCAGCGTTCTGCGCCCTGCAGCACTTAATGAGCTGGATGCTTTAAATCGTTCAGAAGTCTATAAGCTTCCTCCAGGTGACGCACTATCAAAGGTGGGGGCATCCCTTGAATCCTACGAAACGCGTCTTGGCTTTTTTCGAGCCAACGAGGCTCTCTTCCAAAAATTTAAACAGCCTGGGCGTACCCTTGAGCAAAGCTTCGAAGAATTCAACCGCAATTCAATCCAGCTAATTCTTCCGGACCCCAAAAAAGCTGATTCCCTGAGCGCTTACATTGGGTTACAGCTGAACTACCCCAAGGATGTTAATGGTGTAGCGATTCTCAACGGTTTTGTTGATTACGCGATTGCAGTTGAGCGTGAGCAGATCGCTGCGGATCTTAAAGTTATCGTTACTAATCGTTTGAGCGAATTGAGGGGTAAAATTGACGCTGTCCGCTCAGGCTACCAGTCTGAGAAAGAGGCGAAAATTGCATCCCTACTTGAAGCGGACAACCTGAAACGTGCTCAACTTCAGGACGAACTCAAAGGGCTGCGCTTACAATTGAAAACCGAGCGTGGTGATCGGATGGCTCAGCTAAGTGAGGCAATCAGCATTGCCACATCCTTGGGTATCCTGAAGCCGACTACCCCTTCTGCTTTGGCGGACTCCGGTCGCCCGTCTTCAGCCAGCGTCATGCGGACAGAAGTCAATAATCAGCAGATTCCACTCTATTTCATGGGTGTAGAAGCGCTTGAAGCAGAGCGAAAAGCATTACAATCACGTAAAACAGATGACTTTACCGAAAAACGTATTGCCGAGATCGCAAAAGAGCTGATGTTACTTCAAACAAACCGCCAAATCGAAATACTCAATCAACGTAAAAACGAAGATCTTTTCCTAAGGGATGTTCAGCCATTGCGGACAGAAGTTGCTCGTTTGCGTAACTTGAATATTGATATGAGTCGACTAAAACTGGTCACCATCGATCGGCAAGCTTTGGAACCAATGGGGCCAATCAAGCCGAAAAAAGCCATAATTATTGTGCTCGGTCTGGTTCTTGGTGGAGTGCTCGGGGTGATCTTGGCGCTTGTTCGTCACTATGTCATAGTACGACGCACATAATTATTGAACACTACTTCCCCTGCACTTGTACCGGTGTTTGATGAGAGACTCTTTCGCGACTCCGGAAAAAACTTGCACAATGATTCAAGCGGATCTGAGCTATGGATATAGGGAGTGCGGGATCAGTTGTGAGCCAATCATATCGCTAGCAGGGCATCACTATAAATCCTGCCCTCCATCGCGCACGAATGGTGGGAGTCTTATATTCCAAAGCAGGAAGACTTCGAAATGAAGAGGCGCAGCGAAGTAGAATCTGAAGCACTTCTCTGCCCCCCTCTCCCTGCCCCACATTCAAGAGTTGCTGGTCGGTCTTGATCCGGTGCCTTCAGCACTTGCACCCGCGCTCTATCGCAGTGGCAACGTGTCGGCTCAGCACTGTTTCGAAGTGAGACAGGCCGTCGACGTATGTTTGTCACCAACATCGCTAGCAAGTTGAAGCTGGCCATACTTTCGATCAATTGCACCGGCTTGTTGGCGGCGATCTGTGCGGTATCACAGCCACGGCAACGGTAGACCTTGCGGATGTGTTCATCACGCGAATCTGCATTGGCGCGATCGCCAGCTGTTCGCTAGTGTCTTCACCGATGGGGTGCTTGCAGCAACCAAAAACACAGGTCAGTTCATACTCATGCGAGCTTTTTCAGCGTAGTTCAACAGCAAGGTACCAATCGGCTCCCAGTTATGCGTCCGCCCTGACCAGTGCTCCTGGGTTTTCCGCTTGGCTCGTTCGTACACCTCATGTCGCCGGGTCAGGATCTGTGATCTAGTCCTCGATGACGCTCAGTCGACGTGACGAACCGGATATGGCTATACCGATGTTCGTTGTTGTACCAACGCATGAAATCTCTCACCCAACCCCGTGCAGTAGGCAAAGCCATCCTGCGGCCATTCCGGGAGTATTTTAGCGTTCTAAACAATGACTCCGAGGATGGGTTGTCATTGCTCAGCCGTGATCGGCCTCGCGAAGGTGTGATGCCCTGGTCATACACTTTGCTCAGCAGCGTCACCGATTTCATCGGTGCCCCGTTGTTCGAGTGCAACACCAGCGGTTCGTGTAAAACACTGCTCGCTGACGGCCTCGACGTTGCTATAGGCTGTGATGCGTCCCGACGCCAAAGGTGAAAAGTGTACACCTACCCCTAACCCCCGGCCTTTCGAAATCCCATCGTTGCCTCAGCGACCATCTTGAACAGGATACAAAGTGGTGGTGTTTCTCCCGGGTGGTGCTGGCTCAAGAAAGAAATCGGAAGCAAGGCATCCAGCATCAAATTACGGCTTAAATGTCGGACTCAAGGAGCGGTTACGTTACAAGCGACCGGCATGCCCCCAACGAATTACCGGCCCACCCAAGGCATCATCAAGGGTCAATAACCTTTGCGGCCTGTCAAGCATGTAGAAATTTCCGAAGCAGAAAATCAACATCGAGGATCTCTGGACAGTCTCATGACTTTCCTTTCCGAAATGGCCGTCACTCCTATAGGAGCGTTCAGTGTATTTTTTGTGATAAAGTCCTGCGTAAGTCTGGATCGTGGGGTCTCATGAGAGGCGGAACAGAGCTAAGGCTTTTGAATGGATGCTCCTTATTTGGTTAAATCTGACTGGAAATTACCGAATGGATTTTTTTTGGCAGGAACGGCTCATCCCCTCGTCAAATGAGACGAAACGCTGTTGCTTGAGTTCTGAAGCAATGAGTCCACTTGGTACGGTACGGAGCTAATACTGTTGTGCAAACCGTCATTCAATGTTGACTGCATCAATACAGTAGTCTTTTAGAGAATAAAAAATGGCGTTTTTCCCCTGCTTTTTATCTGTTGTCTTTGTAGTTCGCAATCAGCCAGAATATATTGAAAAAATTCTGACTGACGCTGCAAATGTAATTTCAACATTAGTCGACGATTACGAACTAATTATTATTGATAATGCATCGGACGACCAAAGCATATCAGTTATGAAACGCCTTACCAGCGAGAATGGATTAGCCAACTTGCAGGTGTACGCACTCACGAAAGAAGTAGATACAGATACCGCTACATGGGTCGGACTGGAAAACTCACTGGGCGATTTTGTGGCAGTTATTGACCCATTAGCGGACGACATAAATTTTTTACCTGAAATGTTGAACCAAGCTGTTAGCGGAGCTGATGTGGTGTTTGCCAATAACAAGCAAAAGCCAGCGCAAAGCCTTGCTTATCGCGGTGCTTTTGCCGTTTTCAATGGACTCTATAATTGGTTTAACGGGGTCCACCTGGCCAAAGAAGCACCCCAGTACCGCATTTTGAGTAAGCGAGTTATTAACTTCATTCTTCAGCATCCCCAACCTGCTATGTCCTATCGTCACCTCCCCGCTACGGGAGGGTTCGCCCGCTCATACCTAAACTACAGCGCGATGCCCAAAGTATCTCCACCAAAGCGCTTGGGAGAGAGTATAGATCGTGGTATACGCTTGCTGGTTTCGACCACGCGTGCTCCGATGCGTCTGGTAACATCACTTTCATTATTTGGTGCCGTTGCTAACCTGATTTATTGCATCTATGTGGTCGCCGTCGGAATTCTGAAAACTGATGTCGCTCCTGGCTGGATCAGTCTTTCACTTCAACAGTCGGGCATGTTTTTTTTAATCTCGCTGGTGCTTCTTGTGCTAGGTGAATACATTCTGAACATGGCCAGCTTGTCGAATGAAGGCCCTCCATACCATGTTGGGCAAGAGTTAACCAGTGCTCGTTTGACAAGGTGTGAGAAGCTGAACATTGAAGAGGTTACCTCAAATTCTGACAACACGACAGCTTCGGTCAATAAACGAGGCTCATGATGTTTGGTACCGACCCCAACTGTGATGCCGTAGTTATTGGTGGTGGATTTTATGGCGCGGCTATTGCTGTTTATCTAGCAAAGCAACGAGGTCTCAAGAGCGTCGTACTGGTGGAGTGCGAGTCAGCGCTATTGACACGCGCGTCCTATAACAACCAGGCGAGAGTCCATAACGGTTATCACTACCCACGTAGTTTCACGACTGCTTATCGCAGCCGTATAAACTTACCCAAGTTTGTGCGTGATTGGCCTGATGCGGTTACCCAAGACTTCACTAAGTTATACGCTATTGCACGCCGCAATTCGAAGGTCACTGCAGCACAGTTCCGGCGCTTTTGCCGAGAAATCGGGGCTAGGATTGAACCTTCCGACCATGAGTTGCGGGCGTTGTTTGAACCGCGCCTGATCGAAGATGTGTTTCTCGTAGAAGAATACGCATTCGACTCGACAAAACTGGCAAGCTGGGCTGAGCGAGAACTGAAAGAGTGCGGCGTACAGGTCCGCTATCAGACGCGAGTGACTGCTATCTCAAAAGGTCAAGATGCAACGCTTCAGGTAGTGGCAGAAACACAAAACGGTCTGCAGGAGCGGATATTCGGCCGTTATGTATTCAATTGCACCTATTCTGGCCTCAATCAGTTCAAAGGCGATTTCCTAGGCGTAAAAGCCGGTCTCAAACATGAAATAACGGAAATGACCTTGATCAAGATGCCCACTATCCTCAATGGTTTGGGCATTACCGTAATGGATGGTCCTTTTTTTTCGATAATGCCATTTCCTGCTCGTGGGCTACACACACTATCTCATGTTCGCTATACCCCCCACTTGCACTGGAGTGACCAGATCGGTATCGACCCTTACAGAAAGCTACACCAATACGAGCAAGCAACCCGTGTCGATCGCATGGTAAGGGACGTAGGACGGTATGTTCCTGCTGTTCTTGAGGCCAAGTATGTAGATTCTTTATTCGAAATAAAAACCGTTCTAATGAAGAGCGAGGGGAACGACGGAAGACCGATTCTTTTCGAGACTCATCCAGAGTTGCCGGGCTGCATCTCCATATTGGGCGGAAAGATCGACAATATTTACGATGTTATTGAAAGGCTCGAAAATGAAACATTTTAGAATAGAGCTGCATAAAATTGGACCGCCCTTTATAGCACTGATGGCTATGATTGGGTGTTGTTTTGTATTTTATCCTGGTGCGATGTCGTGGGACAGCTTGGAGCAGCTTCGCCAAGCACGTTCAAATGAATATGGTGACTGGCAACCCCCCACCATGGCTTTTTTATGGCGCCACTTATTATGGATAAGTGATGGGCCCGGCATGATGCTGATACTCCAGATGGCGATGCTTTTTAGTGCAACAGTGATTCTTTATTTTTGGAGCTTGAGAAACAACAATAGATGGAGTGCTGTGTTTTTATTGCTCCCTTTTTTTCCTTGGGTTGTAAACTTTCAGTTTGCCATCTGGAAAGATGTCGAACTCGCTTACTCCTGGCTTCTTGCGGTAGCGATAGCCATTTATTGTAGTGAGAGACAGAAATTTTCTGTACTGGCTTTTATTGCGATTATTTTGTTATTTCTCTATGGCTTCCTAGTGCGCGCAAACTCCCTTGCGGGCGCGATCTTTGTATTTCCGTTTTTGATGGCATGTATCTTCAAGAGAAACTCAATAAAATTTTTCTTACTAACATCTTCATGCGCCGTACTGTTTTTTTTGTTTTTGCCGACCGCAGTAAATAGCGCATTACTCGCCAAAGTTACTAATCCGCCTAGTTATATAATGTTTGACGATCTCGCCGCATTGAAATTAAAGGGCGCGAATGTTCCGGATTCAATTTTTCAGCCATTGGATGTGGCGGAGCTTGAGCGCTGTGAATCCTTGAAGCAAAATAGAGTTGGAGCTCCATTTTGCATTAATGAAAAGTTTGAAGATATCCGTATAAACCATTATAGCGTACTAAAGACAGCGTGGCTTTCAGCGGTTTCAGAGAATTTTGCGAAATATATTAGTTACAGAATAGGGGCCTTTTTTTCCTTAATTAGATCCCCTCATCAAGAACCTTACTACTACACTGAGTTTCGCATTGTAAATAGTCCGTACACCTTTGATTCTGATGTACCACCGAACTCTAAAGGCGTAGAATTTTTCGTACAATATATTCAAAACTCAAAATTGATATTTTCAGAAGTATTCAAGCCTTATTTCTGGCTCGTTGCATCACTGCTGATCTGCCTGGCTCTTTTAAAAGAGAAGACAACGACCGCCCCACTCTGGATGCTGCCACTTTCTGGTTTTACATATACGCTTGGCTTTCTTCCAATAACGCCTGCGATAGATTTTCGTTACGTATACTGGTTATGCCTAATTGTGACCGCATCTATTATGCTATGGGTGACTACTCGATTCAAAACAAGACAGAAGAAAATTAGCGAAGTGGGTTGATGTCGCATTTTTCTATGGTCATAATTTTGTGAACGGCTTCTGAGTTTCGGACTTTTAATTAAATATTGAATGCGGACCTACGCTAATGACAGCGCTAATTGGATTTTCAGGTTTTGTAGGCGGTACTCTTCTCCGACAGTATCACTTTGAAAAGCTTTTTCGCTCGCTCAACATCAACGATATCAATGGCCAAAAATTTGACACTGTGGTGTGTGCAGGCGCACCCGCCCAGAAGTGGATTGCGAATCAGGCGCCAGAGGTTGATCGCGTCAAAATCGAGAACCTCATATCTCACCTTAAAACTATCGAGTGCAAGAGTTTTGTTTTGATTAGCACAGCGGATGTCTTCAAGAGCGCCTTAGGAGTGGATGAGGATGCTCCTGTTGATGAATCAGGATTACATGCCTATGGCCTGCATCGTCGACTTCTGGAAAAGTTTGTCGAAAAACATTTCCCAAACCACTTAATAGTTCGTCTGCCTGGTCTGGTTGGCCCGGGCTTGCGGAAAAACGCCATATTTGATTTTTTGAATGATAACAACCTCCAGACGATTGATAGCCGAGGTAATTTTCAGTTTTACCCCATGGTCAACCTTTGGTATGACATACAAACGGCACTAAATGCGAGTTTGAAGTTGATTCATCTCACTGCGGCGCCTCTCAGTATTGCGGAGGTTGCACAAAAAGGATTTGGCAAAGCCTTTTTCAATGAAGTATCAAACCTGGTTGCCAGCTATGACATGCAGACTAAGTACGCCCAGTTATTTGGAGTATCTGGCCGCTATCAATACAGCGTTCGTGAAACTATTCAAGCAGTAAGATCTTATGCGCAATCGGAACCACGTACGCTAAAATCTGATTCAGAGGTGATCATATGAGGCTGGCCCTTTCTAATATCGCTTGGGATGTTGCAGAAGATGATGTGATTGCTACGTTGCTTCAGCGCTTTGCTGTGGATGCGATTGATGTCGCTCCAGGTAAATATTTTCCGGAACCAGCTAAGGCTACTGATGACGACATTGCAAGCGTCAAGAACTGGTGGGTTGAGCGTGGCATTGAAATTACCGGTATGCAGGCGTTGTTATTCGGCACCTCGGGCTTGAACGTTTTTGGCTCGCAGGAGAGTCAGTCTACTTTACTCCAACATCTGGCGGCGGTTTGTCGTATTGGCGCAGGTCTGGGTGCTACTCGCTTGGTATTTGGTTCACCGAAGAATCGTGATAGAACAGGACTGAACGATCAGGAGGCTCTGGACGTGGCTGTTCCATTTTTCAGACAACTGGGTGATATTGCCCTAGCTCGTGGTGTGATGATCTGCCTAGAACCAAATCCGACCTGCTATGGCGCGAACTTCATGACGACTAGCGCTGAAACGCTGAAAACTGTTAGGAAAATTTCTCACCCAGCCATCAGAATGCAGTTAGATACTGGTGCAATGGTCATAAACTGCGAAAATGCTCGTGTGATACTAAAAGAGTGTGCAACGTTGATTGGCCATGTGCACGCCAGCGAACCTGACCTATTGCCTATGGGCGAAGGAGGGACTGATCATGGACAAATGGGGTTACTCCTGAAGCAGCATCTACCCGAGCATTTGGTATCCATAGAGATGCTCGCGACTAAGCATGAACCGCATGCGGTGTCGATTGAGCGTGCTCTTACCGTGGCAGTGCAACATTACCGCAGAGATGACGTTGGGGCGATTGTATGAAGTGGCTAATCCTGTTTTTGGGAATTCTATCTAATGCCTCTGCCAGTGTACTGGTCAAGATGGCCATGATGCCTCCGCGCAAGTTCCCCTCTCTCAACGACCCTTCAGCCGCCTTGGGTAATTGGCCATTCTGGATAGGGCTTGGGCTTTATGGTGCAGCATTCCTTCTCTATGCCGCCGCTCTGGCCCGCCTCCCCCTCAATGTAGCGCATCCGGTTCTGACTGCAGGAGCAGTCGCGACTGTAGCCCTCTTTTCTGTGCTCATTTTTCGTGAGTCTTTCCACTGGACAACAGGGGTAGGAATCGCTTTGGTAATTGTTGGCGTAGCGCTGATTACAGCGCGAATTGCCTGAAGGTAAATATGCTCAAGTCTCCCGAAATCACTCCTGCACTACGTGCCGCTTGGCAAGTGCCGGCTTTCGAAAAACCACTATGGCTTGGTCGTCAGCATCCATGGTGCGTGGTAATTCCCGTCATCAATGAAGGTGAAAGAATAAAGAGCCTGTTAGCCAGGATGTCAGCTCTTAAAATCGAACTTCTCGCTGATATTATCATTGTTGATGGTGGCAGCACAGATGATTCCCTTGAACTCCACGCGCTACAACAGGCAGGTGTGCGAGGTCTTTTACTCAAGACAGATACTGGCAAACTAAGTGCACAACTCCGCTGTGCCTATGCATTTGCACTCGACCAAGGATACGAGGGCATAGTTACCATTGACGGCAATGATAAAGATGATCCAGAAGCAATACCCCGCTTTATCGAAGCGTTAAAACAAGGTATCGATTTCGTACAGGCATCTCGATTTGTGGCAGGAGGCGTTGCAGAGAACACACCTCAATCGCGAGATTTCGCCATTCGCTATATCCATGCGCCGATGCTGAGCTTATTTTCCGGTTTTAGATGGACTGATACCACTCAGGGTTTTCGTGCCTACAGCCGAAAAATGCTATTGGATCAAGATGTAGCGCTATTTCGCGATGAATTCATCAACTATGAACTGCTAGCCTATCTCTCCTATCGGGCCCCGAAATTAAATTATCGTTGCCTTGAACTACCAACAGTCAGACGTTATCCAAAAGGCGAAGTCCCGACTAAAATTAGCGGCATCAAGGGAAATCTTTCAGTTCTAAAAGTACTTTTTTGTGCATGTTTAGGCACCTATAATCCATAAACTGAATTTTACCACGGATAAATTATCGAGAGGGTGTCTCCGTGGTGTGGTGTTTAAACTCGGAAACAGCGTAAATAAGCTGATCAGCACCCAATGCTAGGATGCAGGGAGTATGAGTTCCGCACAACAAAAACGAACGGACGAGTTACCAACTGCGACACACAGTTTTGATTAAGGGGTTGTGGCGTAATAACCTAGCCTACGTCAACGCAACTGCTTGTAATCTTAAGGTTTTGCCGAGGGCGAAAGTGGGAGTGAGCACTATGTCACGCCTGTCATCGACATCTATTGCCATGTATTGGACCATTGCGCCAATGAGCAACTTACCTGCACGGAAGAAGTAGAAAGTACGTGCTAACTAATCTCCTCAATTCCTAATTTTTTCGATTGCAAATTAAGCGACCAGGATTCAGGTGACCACCATTAGTAGGACGGCTTTTGAACTGGATCAGCAAAAGCTCAACTTGCAATTTAAGTAGAACTGTTCTTCGCAATATAGCGCCCCCCAATTATAACTCTCAACTATACGACATAGAGAGCTACCAATCATGTTCGGCGGAACATAACGCTGTGAATAAAAAGACAATTTTTGTAATCTATTCCTGGATAGTGCCTGTGATCAGATCGCCGGAGATAATGCAAGCGATCCATCATCTACAGTAAGCGCCCCATAAACCACACATGGCAAAAAAAACGATGTGTGTATTTAGCGCGAGATAGTCGGGGAGCAGTTCCATGGCAGCAAGGCTTCGAAGTCTTCAATCGAAGCCGCCAGCGGCAAGCGTTCCAATACGTGACGCAGCCACGTATAGGGCTCTTGGCCGTTGGCTTTGGCAGTTTCGACCAGGCTATAGATCTGCGCACTGGCCGTCGCGCCCTTGGGCGTGTCGCTGAACATCCAATTTTTGCGACCGATAACAAAGGGTTTTACTGCTCGTTCTGCCCTGTTGTTATCGATGGGCAGGAAGCCGGCCTCGGTGTAACGCTCAAGCTTACTCCAGTTGCTGGCCAGATAACCGACGGCCTTACCCAAGGCACTTTGCGTCGTCACCTGGGGATGGGTTTTCTCCAGCCAGCTTTTCAGTTCTGCGAGTACCGGCAGGCCTTTTTCCTGTCGAGCGCTAAAGCGCTGGTCATCGCTGGCTTCTTTGAACTCGCGCTCGATGCCGTAGAGTTTGTTGATCAGGTTCAGCGCGATGTCGGCTCGCCCGGTCTTACCCTTGGGCTGCACTTTTTGCGCATCGACGAACTTACGTCGCGCATGTGCCCAGCAGCCCAAACGCTCGACACCTGGCTGCGCGCCCAAGGCGTTATAACCGGCGTAATCGTCGGTCATCAGGTAGCCGCGATAATCGGCAAGCAGGCGCAACGGCACCTCCTGCGCTCGGCTGGTGGTGTAGTCAAACAGGACAACTGGGCGTTCAGGCGGGCCGCTGGCTTGGACCCACATCCAAGACTGGCTGGTCGGGTCTCGATCCGGTTCCTTCAGCACTTGTACCCGCGTTTCGTCGCAGTGGATCACCGGACTTTCCAGCAATCGGTCGCGCATCAAATTCAGCAACGGTTGCAAGTGTTCGCCGCACTGGATCACCTAGCGCGCCAAGGTTTGGCGGGGGATATCGACGCCGTGTCGGCCAAGTACTTTTTCGAACCGATACAGTGGCAAACCGTCGACGTATTTGGTGGTCAGCAGCATCGCCAGGACGCTGTGACTGGCCATGCTCTTTTCAATCAGTTGTGCCGGTTTGTCAGCAGTGACCGGTGCCGTTTCACAACCACGGCAAGCGTAGACCTTGCGGATGTGTTTGATGACGCGGATCTGCATCGGCACGATCTCCAGCTGTTCGCTGGTTTCTTCGCCGATGACGTGTTTGCGGCAACCGCAAAGGCAAGTCAGTTCGTGTTCGGGCAGCTCGTGGATGACTTCAATACGCGGCAGGTCGGCGGACAGCGGTTTGCGTTTGCCACGGAGCTGGGTCGGGGCAACAAACTCTTCGTCAGACTCATCGGTGACCGGAACCGCGAGGCTTTCGGGCTCATTAAAGAGCGCGAGCTGCGGTGTCTGCGGATCGACTGTTTGTTCTGATTTGCTCGCGAACAAGCGCTGACGTAGCAACTTGATCTGTTCTTTCAGATCAACAATCTGACCTTGTTGAGCCAGAAGCGCTTCAGCTGTTTTGGCCTGCTGAGCGAGAGACTCAAGCAGCAGTTGCTTGAGTTGTACAGGGTCATCAGGAAGGTTGTCGGGCATCAAATTCATGCCCGGATTATATCCGATCAGGCGACGAATCTTGGTGTTAAAACTTGATGCGGACGGTTCGTCCACAGGTCAAAACCATCCAACAACCAATTCAATTCCTGCACGCTCAAAACAATCGGTTCGTCAGTAGGATCAGGCGCGGTTTTGAAACGTTCGGACTCCAGGCGCTTGAGCCAAAGGCAAAAGCCGTTGCGCTCCCAGTACAAGATCTTCACCCGGTTGCGGGGCTTGTTGAGGAAAACAAAAAGCACCGGGTCGAACACGGCAACCTTGATATCCAACTCGACTAGCGCAGCCAGGCCGTCGATGGATTTTCGGAAGTCGACTGGTTTCGGGGAGAGGTACACTTTTTCGACTTTGGCGTCGGGACGCATCATGGTTGCGGGCTCCTGATGGGAATCGGGAGCACAGCATCAGGCTTCAACTGGCGGCAGTGAATGTGTACTCGGTGGATCGCTTACGAAATAAAGCCCACCTTTAAAAAGTGGACTTATGGAGTAATTACGCAGCATTAGCACCCGCCTCATAAAAAACACCCTAGACCATCGAGGCCCAGGGCAATAAAGATGCTTAAAACCATAGGCCGAAGGTCGCAATGCCGCTCCGCCTAAGTGAACGGCATTGCAGTCAATGATAGGTCTTGGCTAGGACGAACAAGTCATACATCATTGGATGTCAAGCATGTCGCGATTCTTGTCCAGAATCGCCTTGCCAATCCCCTTGACCTCCAACAACTCATCTACCGAAGTGTATGGCCCATTGCTTTCGCGGTAAGCCACGATCGCCTTCGCCTTGGACTCGCCTATCCCTGAGAGTTCGCGCTGTAGGGTGGCAGCATCGACCGTATTGAGATTGACTCTGGAGGTCTGCCCGGCAGAGGTCACTTTTACCGCCACAGACGCATTGGTCTCCGATTTGGCAGGTGCAGCGTGTACGGCAAGAGAGGCACTGGCCAGCAGAGCAAAGACCAGAGAAGAGAAGTAGGCAATACGCATAAGTGACACTCCATGACATCGATAAGGGAGAAGCAGCTTTTCCGAGGCTGCATTTCAAACCTAGGCGATGTCATGCGTATGTCAAAAGTGGCTGAGTTACAGCATATGTGCAATCAGGGTTCGAGGCGGCGTTGCTGGTATATCCAATCGACGATCTCGCCGTCTGGTGCATACCCACTGACCGTGTCGCGTAGCAATTGACGGACTCGGGCATAGTCATCCTGTTCAACTGCCGCAAGCAGTTCCGTCAGTTTGGCCTTGAGCAAATCCCAGGATAGATGATCCTCATTGGCACTCATGATCATCGGATGTTGGGTAGCAACTACATTGTCGCCGATCAGCAACTCTTCGTAAAGCTTTTCGCCAGGGCGAAGTCCTGTGAACTCTATTGCTATGTCACCTTGCGGGTTTTTGTCCGAGCGAATACTCAAACCAGACAAGTGAATCATCTTCTCTGCCAGTTCGACAATCTTTACCGGTTCGCCCATATCCAGCACAAATACATCACCGCCCTGCCCCATGGAGCCAGCCTGGATCACCAGCTGCGCTGCTTCAGGAATGGTCATGAAGTAACGAGTGATCTTGGGATGGGTAACGGTCAACGGTCCACCCGATTTGATCTGCTTGTGGAACAGCGGAATCACCGAACCGGAGGATCCCAGCACATTACCAAACCGCACCATGGTGAAGCGGGTTTTATTCACCCGCGACACGTTAGCTGTATCACCAAACAACACCGGCGCAATCTCCCGGCTCAGTGCCTGAAGCGTCAATTCAGCAAGACGCTTGGTACTTCCCATCACGTTGGTGGGGCGCACAGCCTTGTCCGTAGAGATCAACACGAAATTAGCAACACCAGCTTGCAGCGCAGCCTGGGCCGTATTGAGCGTGCCGATCACATTGTTCAGAACGCCTTCGGCAATATTGTGCTCGACCATCGGCACGTGTTTGTAAGCGGCGGCGTGATAGACCGTGTCTACATGCCAGGTCTTCATTATGTCCAGGAGCTTGTCTCGATTACGGACAGATCCGAGGATTGGTAGCAGGCGAACCGACAAGGATTCGCGGGTGATTCGTTGCTCCAACTCCGACAAAATAGAGTAAAGGTTGAATTCGCTATGCTCAAAGAGCAAAAGTGTAGTCGGGCGCAACGCGAGGATCTGCCGGCACAGTTCCGAACCAATTGATCCCCCAGCTCCGGTTACAAGGACGTGTTGCTCTTTTATACAGTGCTCAAGCAATTCGCCTTGCGCGGGTACTGCATCGCGACCGAGCAAGTCGGCGATATCCACTTCCTGGATATCGTCGACTTTCACTCGACCACTGGCCAGATCCATAAAACCTGGGATGCTTCGAACGTGAAGAGGGAAGCCTTCGAGAAAACCGAGAATTTCCCGACGACGACCACGGTTGGATGAGGGAATCGCGAGGAGAATTTCCTGCGCACCTGTAGCATCGATCATTCGCTGAATGTGTTTCGGCTTGTAGACCTGAAGCCCAGAGATCACGCGATCCGTAATACTGCTATCGTCGTCGATAAACGCCACTGGTCGCATAACCCGTCCGATACGCAAGGCAGCAACCAATTGATTACCAGCAGCTCCGGCACCATAGATCGCGACTCTTGGTAAACCATTATCGCGATTAGTGAAAGGAACATGCTGGGCAGCTGCGAACCAATCACCCAAAAAATACTGACGCATGGCCAAGCGGAGTCCGCCCACCATAATGAGACTGAGCCACCAGTAGTTAAAAATGATTGAACGCGGCACGACGTTCTGATGGTTGCTGTACCAAAAAACCACCACGCCGAGAATCAGCGATGAGAGGGTGACCGCTTTGATGATTGCAATAAGCGCGTCATTACCGAAATAGCGCATTACGGCCCGATACATACCGAAACGAACAAAAAGAGGTATGGCTATGACTGGAGCACTCAAAAAAAGCCACGTGTGAGTGGTGAAAGGATTTACAATCTCATCCAAACCTAGACGAACAATAAACGAAAGCCATAATGCCGACCATACGAGAACGATGTCTGCAGAGACCTGAATCAATCGTTTTTGGCGCCGTGGTAACTCGACCAAAAATTTGCGTAATCTATCCATAACTACCTCGAACAAGTCACTTACTCCAAAACGCCATACCTATCCATTGTACTTATCTCCCAACATTAAGCACCAGATAAATAATGGCCGCGAAGGCGCACATCCTTTACCGGACCTCTGCGGCTCCCGCTTTAAATTTTAACGCCAGCAAAATCAAAGGTGCATATGCTAGCACCAAAGCCATTGCTCCATCGAGTTCTTTTATTACAACCAAGATTGCAATGGGTAACAACCAAAGTAAATTAATTAATCCAACTATTAACGTAACTTGAAGATGAGCCCCAAACCAACGAGCGGCAAACTGATATGCATGACTACGGTGAGCTTCATAGACCTTTTCCCCTCTAAAAAGCCGGTGGATAAGCGTGACCGTTGCATCAACAATAAAGGCTCCGAGCAATATTAACCAACCCCAAAAGAGATCTGAATGCTCCCATGCTCCCTGCAACGAAAGCGTCCCCAGTGCTATACCCAAAAAACCGCTCCCTGCGTCTCCCATGAAAATGCGCGCGGGGGGGAAATTCCAATATAGGAAACCAGAAACGGCAAGCGCTAGAAGTAGAGGCCCCCAAATTAAATTTAACGAACCCGACAACCAATAAAGCAAAGCCGCTCCGGTACAAACGCTTATCGCTTCGAGACTCGCCAAACCGTCGATGCCATCCATAAAATTATAAAGGTTTAGCATCCAAACCAGAAAAATAGCAGCAAGTACGCTACCTAACCACCCCATATTCACTACAAGGCCAAATACAGAAAGTGGTGGCAATCCCCCAAGCCAAAACAATACCCAAGCAGCTGCGGCAAAATGCCCCAACAACCTCCATCTGGCAGCAATGTGACCGTGATCATCCAAAAAACCTACGATTGCCACCCCGATTCCCGCACCAAGCAACGCCCAAACACTATTCCACGACAGGACTTCAGCGTACCCAAGCACAGGTAAAAAAAGCAAAAAACTCAATACAATTGACACCCCTCCCCCCCTAGGAGTAGGTACCACATGAGAGCTTCGAGCATTAGGGACGTCAATAAGGCTATTAGCTAGAGCGTACTTTCTTAACCCAAAAGTCAGAAAGAACGAGAGGCCAAATACGAAAGGAAATAACCACAATAAATTCATAATAGTTTACTCTCCAGATAGCTTTTTGCAGTCTTAGCCAGAGACACTGAAACGCTGACGGGAGGCGTCCACCCCAATAGATCATAATTTTTTTTAATATCAACCTGCAATGAACCACACAACCGATTGGAAAGCTCTTTCCTCTTCAAAAGCTTTGCCGCAGTAACTAATATTTTTTCGGGGACCGGGATAAGAAAAGCCTTTTTTCCTAACGCCGTTGCCATCATCCGCAGTAACTGTGGAGTGGACAAATCTTCGCCATCGCTAACGAAGAAAATTTGATTCGCCGCTGCAGGATGTTTTAAACATAAGTCTAAAAAATCAATCAAATTATCTAAAGACACGAAACTACGCTTATTAGAAATCGACCCAAAAGGTAAAGGTAAAGGAATTCTCCTATCTAAAAACTTCATCATATTCAAGAAGTTAGCTTTGACACCAGGCCCATAGACAAGCACAGGTCGAACAATCACAACTTCCATATTTGTTTCAGCTGAGAGGGCAAGTAGCTCGTTTTCCGCCTCAAACTTTGAGATTCCATATGGATCAGATGGAGATGCTATTCCATCTGTTTTATAAGCAAACCCAGGAACACTCCCCTCACCACTAACCTTGACTGAGCTAATAAAAACAAAGCGCTTCACGCCGAATGCTGCAGCTTGGCGAGCGAGATTTAAAGTACCTCGGACATTTACTTCTCGAAATTCAGCAAGGGGATCCACCGCAACTTCATTCATCACATGAACTCGCGCAGCTGAATGTACAACAACATCAACATCCTTAAGCCCGTCGCCCCAAGAGGTATCTCCGTTGAACTCCTTAAAGTGCACCGTTTTAATATTTTCTTGTGGAAACGTCTTTCCATCACGCGTACAAGCACGTAGAGAGTACTTGTTAGCCGCGCTTAAATAGTTCAAAAGCGCCCCACCAACAAAACCTGTAACACCTGTAAGAAGCACAACCAACTTAGAACCTTCCATAATCCACCTAGATGGCAAACTCAACAGCCAGCCTATTATTTGACCAAATAGCTCATAAGCCGTTTATTAACAACCAATGAATCGAAGTTCTCCTGAGCCATCTTATAGCTTTGCAATCCCATTATTTCAATCTGCTCAGGATTTTCAATGAAATAAACCATTTTTTTCGCAAGATCCACTGGAGACCATCGAGAAACTAAATATCCATTAAGACCATCAACGACTGTCGTCCTGCAACCTGGCACATCCGTGGTGATTACAGGCCTGCCAATCGCCATCGCCTCCTGAGTGCTCCTTGGAACACCCTCTCGATAATACGAAGGTAACACAAACACACTTGCAGCTGAGATCCAACTTACAACATCGCTAACATGACCTGGATGCTCAACTAGGCCCTCACGCTTAAGCGCCTCGAGGGCAGCTACAGTCAACCCACCCGGATTCGAATCATCAACCCCCCCCAGCATAATAAATCTAGCCGTAGCAAAACGGGCCTTAACCAAGCGCGCTGCCTGAATAAATTCGTTAACACCTTTTTCAGCTAATAAGCGCCCTACAAAAATAAAACTAACGGGTGAAGTAGGTGGTTTAGAATAAGGATAATCGTCCAACGTTAAACCAATTGCGCCAAGCACCTCCACTCTAGAAACTTTGAGTTTATACCGCTCAACCAGGTCTACCTTATCATCCTTATTTAGTAGAATTAATCTTTCGAGAAAGGGAAATGAAATCCGATAAAGAGAAACTTGAACCAGTTTCAAAAGTTTTCTTTTAAAACTGAACCCCTCAGGAGTCTCCGTAAAAACGTACCCAAGCCCCTCCAACATACCAAGTCGCCGCTTAACCCCAGCCAACACAGCGGCCAACGTACCAAAAATTACCGGTTTGGCAAAATATGAGAATACCAAATCTGGAGAAATTGATTTAATAACTCTTGCCAGCTTCAAAGTATCTGCTAAATCGCCAAATGGATTCAGCCCAGCACGACTAAAACTGTAGTCAACCGGATGCCCACCCAATGACTCAACTTTAGAGCGGCTATCAGCATCGTAGTCCAGTGCTAACGCATATACTTGATGCCCATCAGACGCTAAAGCACGTATTAGATCCGCTCGAAAGCCAAGAACACAACCTGCTGTAGTTCCAACCAAGACTATCTTCATTTACTTTTGTATCCATCGGGATTCTTGACTAGCCAATTCCATGTGTCTTTCATTATATCTTCCAACGTCAACTTCGCAAACCAGCCAAGTTCGCGACCGGCTTTGCTTGGATCAGACCAACATTCTGCTATATCTCCAGGTCTCCTGGCACTTACGCAGTAAGGTAATTTCCTATTCGAAGCCACCTCAAATGCCGACACCACCTCTAAAACAGAAAAGCCTTTGCCCGTGCCTAGATTCCATACATTTAAACCCGCTATACGATTCGCATAATCTAACGCGGCCAAATGCCCCTTAGCCAAATCCATCACATGTATATAATCCCTAACACCCGTGCCGTCGCGAGTTGGATAATCGTCTCCATAAACGCATAATTCCGAAAGTTTACCCAATGCCACCTTACCTATATAGGGAAGCAAATTATTAGGTTTACCGTTTGGATCCTCACCAATCAATCCACTCGGGTGCGCCCCGACGGGGTTAAAATAACGAAGTATGGCTACTCCCCAGCGAGAATCTGAAAGTACAAGATCCCGCAAAATTTGCTCCACCATTAACTTTGAACATCCATAGGGACTAGTTGGAGCGCCAACTGGAAAATCTTCAGTGATGGGCATATTTTTCGGAACACCGTAAACCGTTGCCGAAGAGCTAAAAACCAATTTGAAAACATTCGCTGCAGCCATAGCGTGCAATAAATTTATGCTGCCAATCACATTGTTATCATAATATTCAATGGGCTTTTCCACGCTTTCGCCCACTGCTTTTAGCCCTGCAAAATGTATAACAGCATCAATGGGAAATTTAGAGAATAATGAATCGAGCTTCTTATGATCACGAAGGTCGCCCTCAACAAACAAAAGGCTTTTACCAGCAAGAGTTTCTACACGCGACAGCGACTCTTTTGAACTATTACACAAATTATCAAATACAATAACATCATGACCGCTTGAAAGCAGTTCAAGAGCGGTATGCGAACCAATATATCCAGCGCCGCCCGTGAGTAATATCAACATTCCAAACCTCCAAAGTCACATCAAATCACACAGCGTCGCTTGATTAAAATTCATAAAAAACATTCTACGATTAAAGCACTTATGCGAGAAACCTAATATCTCCCCGAGCAGTGGCATGCCCCGCTCTACCATAAACACTATCAAAACAAACCATTCCCGAAGAAAAAATCATAAGGTAGAAAAGGAGAGGGTCCATCACCAGCCTCCATCAAGAAATTGCGATACGTACTAAATACCGCAAGTAGCCCAGCCATAAACATACCAACTTTAATAGGAAAACTAAAACCCAAACATAATCTGCTATGCGTCGCGATAATTGAAAGCGGAAGCGCGAAAGACATCAAATCTAAAAATCTAAGTCCTGCGTAGCTAATTCCGGATAACATCCAAAACAATAATGTAAATCCAGAACCTAAAGAAAACAGCTTCAGCTTTTCACTTCTAGGAAGTTGCGAAAAAAGCACAGAAATTAGAAATATGGATATAATTAAAACTTTACTCAATCCTGATAGAGCACCAGGCGACTCCGAAAGTTGATACGCAGACAATTTCATCAAGAAATAGCTCGCATTTAAATAAAACACAACGACCATCAAAAAAGCAAAACAGACGATGGCAAGTACTGTGGAAAGCCTTGCCCACCTTATTTGCGAAGCCCAAAGGAAAAGCAACGAGAAGAGAGACGAATAATGAAAGCACAAAGCGAGACCAGCTAAAATAAAACTTGGTTTCCTTTTTAAATTGCCGAATGCTTGAACCGCTAGCAATAGCAATATAGACGCCATACCAATGCGCAAAGCATTCATGCTGTACTGAAATATAAACGCTGGAATAAAGTAAGCCAGCAAAGCAAAACGTTCATTTATATTTGTTCTAAACAAATATAAAAACAACATCATGAATACAGTTGCGGATACTGCACGCACTGCAACAAATGTCGAACCAAAAACATTCACGTATAACCAACCCAACCCTACAAAACCGGGTTCCATACCCTCAAGCCACGTTCCGCCTTGTAAATTCTCCATTATGAGTTCGTAAGTATTTGTATCAGTACCCACCGAACCACGAAAAATGGCGATGAAGGCTATAGCTAACAGAGTTAAAAACCCAAACAATCTAGTTTTATTGCCCGTTATTTGAGTGCAGAAGAATGCAAATAAAATGAGAACCCAAAATACTATATATATCATTATATTTTAAAGCCAAGTTTTACTTTGATGACTCGTCGTACATAGCGAACGCATGACCAAGATGAAAAAATCACCAGAGAACCAAAGCCTATCAAAGTTTTTTTATAGAGAGCTTTATATGCACCTAACTCTCCCTTCTCCATCTTCCACAAACTAGCACTCAAACCCGCGTGCCCATACAAAGGTTTATGACAGTAAGTCAGCGGAATAGAGATTCTATAGCATTGAAGTTCAGAACAGCATATCTCGCACCACAACTGGTAGTCTTCCGAAAATCTCTTACCTATAAGAAACCGCATTGGAAGATTTTTTTTAAGCATGATCGAGGGGGTTGAAAACTTATTAGAAAATAACAGCTCCTGAGTTTTTACATTGTGAAAGCTAGCCTCGGCCAAACTATAAACAATAGAAACCTGGTCATTAAAATTTGTGCATCCCTGCCCAGTCAAAGTAACTTCAGGATGCTCGACCATCCAGCGGTATTGAATTTCAGTTTTTTGAAGATGCCAAGTATCATCAGAATCCAAAAATGCCACAAAAGATTTTGTGGCATTGTCCCAACCTACATTCCGCGCGGAACCTGGACCCATATTCCGCTCTAGTGGAATAACTTTGATCCACCCATCAGGATAGGAGCGTTGCACTTGATAGAGCAAATCTAACGTTCCATCACCGCTACAATCCTCAACTAGGATCACTTCCATCGGTCTTAACGTTTGAAAGAAAACAGACTCGAGTGCTCTATGAATCGTATCTTTGCAGCGATAGCAAGGAACAACGACAGTTACCTCAGCATAACTTACACTCGAGTCATTTATTTCTTTACTCATTTCTCAGTATTTTCCAGAACGTACATCAAACCGTCATTTAAGAGACAACAAGGCCATGCACCCCCGGCCTTGCCAGTTTATTCCTAATTCTGAGCGAGCTCTTCTTTAATATACTCCAGACTCAACAGCGTACTCTTTATTTCTTCTATAGAGAGCCGCTGAGTATTATGCGACGTATAATCCTCTGTCAGTGATACTTCTTGCTCGCCATTGAGTGAATATTTTTCATAGTTGAGATCTCTATTGTCTGCTGGAATACGGTAGTACTTACCCATATCCTCTGATTTTGCCATCTCTTCACGAGAAATCAGAGATTCATAGAGCTTCTCGCCGTGCCTCGTGCCAATTATCTTAATGTCACCCGACTTTGAGAACAGTTCTTTTAGCGCTTGTGCAAGGTCCTCTACTGTCGAAGCAGGAGCCTTTTGAACGAAGATATCTCCCTGCTTAGAATGTTCGAATGCATGTAACACTAGATCCACAGAGTCCTCTAAAGACATTAAAAACCTAGTCATATTAGGATCTGTTACAGTTAACTGCTGATTAGTTTTTAACTGATTAACAAATAGTGGAATTACCGACCCACGCGATGCCATTACATTTCCGTAACGTGTTGCGCAAATAACGGTTTCGGATTCAGCAGGAATCATCCTCGACTTAGCAATAACCAGTTTTTCCGCCATAGCTTTGGAAATACCCATAGCATTGATCGGATAAACAGCTTTATCAGTGCTTAACACCACTACCCGCTTTACCCGACATGCTATTGCCGCATTTAGTACATTTTCCGTACCCAACACGTTGGTTTTTACCGCTTCCATCGGGAAAAATTCACACGACGGAACTTGTTTTAGAGCCGCAGCATGAAAGACGTAATCGACACCAACCATAGCCTGGGATATACTCGAATAATCTCGTACGTCACCGATGTAAAATTTAACTTTATCATTCGATAAAGCTATACGCATATCTTCTTGTTTCTTCTCATCCCGACTGAAAATCCTGATTTCCTTGACATTCGTATCAAGAAAACGTTTCAGAACCGTATTACCAAAAGAGCCTGTGCCCCCGGTAATCATTAACACCTTATTATCAAACATTTTAATTACTCAAATTAGGAATGCCATCATTTGCCGGCATACATATTAGCTACGAGTACGTCCCAGGATGGAGGGTTGTACCCCATTATAGTGCGGAAACGGCTCGAATCCAATGACCGATTTATATCCACAGTTTCGTCGGCAGTTAGGGTGATGTCTTTACCGTACTCTTTGGCAACCATCTCGAGCAGTGAAAATTTGTCAATAGCATCTGCCGAGACATGGTACAAACCATGGACATCTTCACGAGGAAGGACATAGTCGCGAATGATTCTCGAAAGCTCAATTGTAGGCAGACCGGAAAAGATAGCTTTTGTATAACCCTTGACCATACCCTGTTGCGCAAGAAACCAGTCAATCAGCGAATTACTTGAATTTAGTTCATGTCCAATAATTGAAGTACGAAGCGTAATTGCTTGTTTAGAGTCATGTATTTCACCTATGTATTTCGACTTACCGTAAAGATCCTCTGCATCCGATACATCCGTCTCTGTATACGAACCTTTTTTCCCTGAAAAAACGCAATCTGTACTTATCTGCACTAGTCTTGCACCGGTGAGCTCACATAACTTTAACAGTCTGTGCGGTAGCAGCGAATTAATTGGAAGAGCAGCCAAAGGATCCTTCGCACTGGAAAACTGTTTAATCAATCCAACACAATTAATTACAACGTCGGGCTTAAGCCTTGAAAGCAGAACAATCAAATCATCAGAGTTCAAAACATCCACATTTGGAATCAAATAATCTTGGTGTTGCTTTGTGAAATATTTAAGGCCACCAGGACTTCGCAAGGTCCCCCTGACTTCATAGCGGCCATCTTCTACCAATTGCTTGAACATCACACTACCTAACATCCCTGTAGCGCCTAAGACCAAAACTTTCATGTACACACCCTCATATCCGCGTTTCAATTAGATGTATCGCCATCATTTCCAATACAGCGTAGACCAAGCAAAATCAGTGAAACTGGATAAGGCTTTTTCTAAACAAATAGAGACTTGTGACGACAACTGCGACCACACTTGCCAGCTCCAAAGCAAGGACAAAATAATCATTAAAAAATAGAGGCACAAGCTTAATAACAGAGTAAAAAACACACACTGAGATAACAATTGTTACAATCACTAACTTCACGATCTCAACAGAAATCTTGTTCAGAAAATCAAACCTTTTACCCACAAAAAAGAAGGTTAGCACGCAAGAAAAAATATTATATATCAACCAACCATATGCTCCGCCTATGGCTCCAAACTTGGAAACGAGGGGAGGTAATGAAAAGAGTATAATTGGCACCCATATCAAATTCAATCTCAGGGCCAACGTAGTCCACTTAGCGGCCAACTGAAGTGCATAAGGCACTATCAATAATGACTGTAATGCAGTGCCAACCAACAACACTGGTAAAAACAGCTGTATATTCGAACTCAACTCTCGCTCAAATAGAATACTTAGAGGTATCTCAGAGAAAAAGCATACTGCAACGCTTAACACTGTCATTAACAAAGCGATGCCACAAGAAGACGCACGAAATATGCCTACAACTTTAGCGGTATCTGAGGATGCCAAGTTCATGGAAAACCTTGGAAACAGCACAGAGTTTAGTGCAGACGAAAAAATATACGGAATTCCTGCCAAAGTGCCAGCCAAGGTATATGCCGCATAATCCGCTAACGGAATATGCCCACTTAAATAAACCTTATCGTACTGAACGACAAAGATAGAGGTTAATGAAATAAGTAACACCCCCCGACTAAACGAAAAGCCTTTTTTTAGATACAGCAACTTTACTCCCACTACAGCCCAAACAGCGGAATACTCCTTAAAAACCATAAAAAGCAATATCAATAGATACATGCCTTGCACTATAACTTGCAGCGCAAAGTAACCTTGAACATTGCACAAAGAGGGGAAGCAACTTAACACCAAAAGCACCCCGATAGTTCTCGCGATAGAATAGGGTGCGTAAAGCAAATTGAGTTTAAGCTGTAGTTCTCTCCCGATAAAAACGCCTTGTAGAATCATCACAGGCAAGTTCATCGCGA
The DNA here is from genome assembly GCF_059716055.1 of Pseudomonas sp. LBUM1658. Classification (NCBI taxonomy): domain Bacteria; kingdom Pseudomonadati; phylum Pseudomonadota; class Gammaproteobacteria; order Pseudomonadales; family Pseudomonadaceae; genus Pseudomonas; species Pseudomonas sp. LBUM1658. The sequence continues at coordinate 1,645,065 of NZ_CP166798.1, read as the reverse complement.
TGAACAAACCCATAAACTTAATCGACACATCGACCTGAGTAGTTGAAAGCAAAGTAAAATTCAACCACTTATGCATAATGGCATCGGATGCGCACGCAACTAATACAGCGACACCCCCACCGACTATCGAAAAAAAGATCACGTAGGTCAGTATCAAAGAAGCTGCGGACCTGGAATATCGCTCAAAGGCATAACTCTCTTTTACCTTACGTCTTGCCAACTGCTGTATTAAGTTACTAGTAAGCCCCCCCTCAAAGACCATCATAACCATTACAAGGGTTGTAAAAAATCCAATGAGACCTATGGATTCGGCACCTAATAACTTAGCAAGTATCGGTAGCGACACCAGACTGGCGAGTGCATACACCAACCTTCCGGAGAAGCTAGCCAATAAAAGCGTTCTAAGGTTACTTTGCTTTATCACATCAGCATCCAGTTAGCTACGATTGAGTAAATATCACTCTACAATCCATAAAGGTAGTATTTTATGACCAAGCTTTAAGCTAAGACTCTCATCAAGTTTGTGCCTCGCTTGGAAAACATCACTAACAACCGCAACAGTTTCCGAACCATTACTAGGCCCTGGATTCATTAACCTTTTAAGCTTTGCGCTTACAAATTTAAGCCCTACGTTAACAAACTCCTTTAATACATCGGAATTTCCAACATGAGCACGTCCTTCGCGCTTAGCATTGCGCCAAGCTTCAAGCGTCTCGCTAAAATAATCCGAATGATGAAAAAAACAAAGCGCATAGAGCCTTGAAAGATTGAAGTTACCGGCTTCCATATTACTATTTTGCGATAGAGTCTCCCACGCTGCATGCCCCCAAACCGTTTCTACGCTAAAGAAACGAGGAATTACGCTAGGCCAGTTTAAGTTTTTAAATGGTGTTAAATGCGGGTCCTTCTCTAGATTGCCTTTATGCTTCCCTGTCGCACTTCTTCCGCTATTACTCCCACCACCGCCACCGGGCATTGTAAAAGGAAAATCTAATAAGTAATAATCCCCACCTGAAAGGGATAATGATATCGCGGCCGACATATCAGGGCTGGTGCCAAACAAAAGCCGTTCATTTCTCGCACGGATAATATCTAGAAGATCTCTATGCACTAAACCATGATATAGTTTTGGAAGTCCATCGGTTCCTTGGCAAGCACCTTCGAGTGCAAAACTCAACCGTTGGCTTACATTATATTTTTCTAAAGAAAAATCAAAAGAAGATAAATAAATTTTTCCGGCATGCGCCCCCCCATAATTTTTTGTCCTGAAATCGGGCCAATAATATGAAGCTTTTACCTTAGGAGTAATCATTTTTATAGATCGGTTTTTTGCATACTTGGCCACATCCACAATATATTGGGAAACTGTGTCATCATCGCCAATCAAGCATACATACTCACCTTCGGCGAGTTCTAGAGCCTTCTCATGATTTTCGGTCATGGACAAACGATCAGGCCAATGTACATATACTAGCCTAGGGTGCTTATTCATCTCAGCCCACTTTGCCAACTCGCATGCGTCATCGCTGGTATCATGTACGACTACCTGAATCAGATCGGACTGAATATCCAGCAAACTTTTGATACATGAAATTGCATACTGGGACCGATTATGTGTTGCTACAACTATTGAAATTAAATAATCCAACTTAACCACTTCAACCTCCAAAAAATAAAAAACCTAACATTACATCCCCATCTGAGGGGGCATTTCGAAATCAAGGGAATCATCTTTACGAGCTGAACGCCAAGTTTGTCTAGTGACTAATAATATTTTTGTAAGTCGTAAGATTTTAACGAGTCGATACAAGTCGGAGGTCTGGGCATCCCCGCTAACCCAAGGCAGCTGATTGACTCTCTGGATCAAGCGCGATAGAGCCCTGTTGATATTGAATGGTTGCCTGATCAAACGATAAGCAGTAAAGAGTGGTCCTTGAGATTGTATTTCACTTCGTTTGAAACCCCTAAGGCTGAAAAACAGAGGTACGAACGTGCCATGCTGACAATTCAGTTCGCGCTCAGCAACCTCCCGCCGAGGCCTGCGCCGCAGCAGGCAACACCTACTTTTCTGAGAAGACCTTGACTTTTCCGAGCTTTTACGAATCTTTACGATCATATCCTATATCGCTATCGCTTTTTTTTCACAGGTTTAGCTGGTGCTTTATTTGAACGCTGATGGCGTCTGCACCAGTATTTTCCAGATCACGGCTTCAGAGCAAAGCAAAGAACCCACTACTGACGACATTTTCCAAGCACCGCTAGAGCTTCGTAACAAAAAAATTACATTATGCCTGTTGTAGCGCCGCATGACTTCAAACGGTTGATTATACGACCATTGGAGCAGATTCCGTCATCTATGCAGACAATTTCGGTTACCGTTGGGTTTTAGAGCGTTAAAACTGCCCCGACCTCACTGATGAAGCCATTGCCTTAAGTCCCAGGAAAGCACTGGTTAATCGGGTTCTGATCTATGGCGTAACCGTCCGCATGAGGCTGTGATACCGCGACTCTTCGCCTAGTGGCCTGAGCGGTTAATCCATTAATTTATTTTTTATCACGCTCAGCTTTGCCTTATGTACCGAGCTAATGATGGCCTCAGCCGTTTTATTCCACTTGAACGGCTTGGCTGAATGCTCATTGTGAGCCTCGATAAATTGGCGGATAGCCGCCTTCAGGTCGGCGACGCTGGTGAAGGCGCCCCGATACAGCGCTCGTCTTTCCAGATGTGCAAACCAACCTTCCACGGCGTTCAGCCAAGACGCGCTGGTCGGTGTGAAGTGCAATTTGAAACGTGGATGCTTTTCCAGCCACTGCTTGATTGCAGCAGTTTTGTGGGTCGAACTGTTATCCAGAATCACATGCAGATCCAGTCCGGCTGGCGTGCTGCGGTCAATCTGTTGCAGAAAAGCCAGAAACTCCTTGGCTCGATGGCGCTGGGTAATCCGTCCGATTACCTGGCCGGTCATGATGTCGAAAGCCGCATACAGACTCGCCGTACCATGGCGCTTGTAATCATGCGTCCGACGTTCAACTTGACCTGGGCGTAGCGGTAGCATCGGTTGGGTGCGATCCAACGCCTGGATCTGGGTTTTCTCGTCAACCGACAACACCAGGGCGTTATCCGGTGGGTTCAGATAGAGCCCGACCACGTCGACTACCTTGTCGGCGAAATGAGGATCGTTGCTGATTTTGAAGGTCTTCAGACGATGGGGTTTGAGGTCGGAAGCGGCCCAGACCTGCCGAACCTGCCACGTGGTGACCCGCGCATACTTGGCCATCAAACGTACGCTCCAGTGAGTGGCTTCCTGGGGTACACGCCGGGTGGTCAGTGTCAGGATTTCGTTGATTTTTTCGGGCCCAAGTTTGAGTGGCTGGCCGCTGCGCGGCAGATCACTCAACCCTTCGATTCCCGCCTCCAGATAACGTTTTCGCCACTTGAATACCGTCGGCGGCGTGACCTGCAACTGCTCGCTGACGGCCTTGGGCGTCAATCCATCAGCCAGTAGAAGCAGGATGCGCGCTCGCAGGGCGAGGCTCTGTTCCAGCGTCCTCATACGCAACCAACCTTGCAGGGCGATGAGATCAGAAGGCGTTAAAGCGAAGGGGGAAGTCGGTCGGGCCATGCGCATAACCAATCCATGATATTGAGCGCACAGTATATCGCCACCGGTAGATAAATGAATTAACCGCTCAGTCCACTAGGCCACTTTCAAAAATTAATAATTCTTGCTTTCATTAACTAATGAAAGCTAACTTCTTTCTCTAGGAACTCGAAGCAAGGCGAATCGAATAAGGGCGATTAATCCACCGAGCATCAATCCAGCTACGACTCCAAGCGCCAAAATCAAGGCTTTTTTAGGCTTGATCGGGCTATCAGGCACTTCAACGCTACCGTCCTGTCGATAGACCGAAACATTTCCAGGATCAATATTCAATCTACTGTAAAAATTGTACTTCATTTGCAACGGACGCAAGTCAGCAATGAAGGCGTCGTCTGAAGACCTGGACTCCAGCGTCTTGACCTCTGCGGCCAAGGCCTTGCTGCCACGCCTGTAATTCGGTTGATTGTCCGTTTCCACGGATATATCCACTGAAGCATTAGAGGTTACATGCGGAGCCTCCAAGCCAATGGCTTGGGCAATTTGCAGTGCTTCCCGCAACTGTTGAATGTGATCTTCGCGCATCCGCTGTGCACTCTCTCGCAGGCCGCCGATCCGCTGTTCAAGATTACGCGCCCTTACTACAGCTTCGCTCCTGACGTTCTTGATCATCTCTGCCTCAGCCGCTTTACTGGCGCGCTGCACATAAGCCTTGGTCCACTCAGCCGTCTGCGCCGAGTCGTAACCTTGAACAGTCACGGTATAGCGATCCGGATTATCTTTATCCGGCCCTCCTACAATTAATTGCCTGGAGAAATTCTGATATTTCCGGTCCCGCGAACCCATACGCTCAGATTCACTAAGCGAAGGAAGATAGACGTCATTGAAAAAAGCCTGACGAAGTGACTCTCCCTGCAGGTTCCTAACAAACACGGCATAAACATCTTTAACCGTAAAGAGATCGAGATCTGCGTCTTTCCCGCGACCATAATTGAAGTCCGCAATGCCATTTTGTGTTGGGGGTAACATAAAAAGCTTGGCTTCGTATAGCGGCTTACTGAGAAACGCGTACGCGCCCGCACCCACAGTTACTAAAAGGGTGACGCCAATAATTAGCCACTTCTGCGCCCATAGCCCTCGAACGAGCGCGATCAGATCAATTTCGTCAGCGCCTTGCACATCAGCACGATTATTTACCATAAGAAGCCTCTTGTTCTTTTTTTTTGACATTTCCTGCAACTATGCTAAACGCATTAAAAGTACAAGATTGACAAGGCTCCAATACAGATAGCTGCAAACTGAGATCAAATAAATACAAGCTAAAATGCACCAAAAATCTTAGAAGAATCTTTTTAAAGCAATGATCTTTGCACCAGGACTACTCGTTTCAGTTCATCCGTTGCTTTAACCGTCGACGCGCGCCCATGAACCAGGTCAGTAAAGGGCCGATCGCCATACCCGCCAGAAGCGCCAACAGCACGAAAACTGATACAGGAAGCTGTGGAGCAGACCAGCCAAGGAATAACAGAGCTACAGGCTGGTTATTTTCAAGCATAAACAGAACGATAGCCAAGGCCATGAGTAACGCAAGTAGGACTAAAGCCACGCGTTTAAAGTTCCGCATGAAAACCTCTGCGCTTTGGCCTTGGGTTATAGATCATCGTCCTCCTCCTCATTCACCCGATCCCTCAACTCTTTCCCCGGCTTGAAATGAGGAACGAATTTTCCATCCAGACTGACCGACTGACCAGTCTTTGGGTTACGGCCTACGCGTGGTGCGCGGTAGTGCAAGGAGAAGCTGCCAAAGCCACGGATCTCGATCCGATCGCCGGTGGCCAGGCACTGGGACATTTGTTCGAGCATGGTCTTGATGGCCAGCTCCACATCCTTGGATGAGAGCAGCCCTTGATGGGTGACAATTCGTTCGATCAACTCCGACTTCGTCATATTTTTCCCTTCTTTTTCAAGCAGCTAGATCAGCGCTTCAAAGGTTTTAGCATGCTCGGAGGATTTTGAACAGCCCGTGTATTGACTTATCTGCATGGCGCTTGAGATAGCGCGTGCAGGCCAAGAGGCGCGACATTTGTTGAAGCAAAAAGTTTAGGTCTTGTGTTCTGGCAACAGGGAATTTGTGCCGTTCATCGACAGACAACCAGCATCTTGCGTGAGAGGTAGCCGGCCGGATTCCAGCCAAATAGGTAATCCCCCTCTTCTTCTTTGACATCGCTGGACTTGGTGATGACCTTGTAACCTGTGGCCTTACACTCGCGGGCTGCGCGCTTGTAGCATTTCTCCCAGCCTGAGCCGAGGCCGGAACAGTCGATCTCTATGCCGCTGACCCCGTGTATTACGTGAGTTTTGGTGTTTGTTGTACAGCTTGTCAGAACCAGCATTGCCATTATGAAAATGAGCTTGTTCATCCGTTTCCTTATGCAGGGTGGCCTACCCTGCTGTCAGCCACTTCAAGTCAAAGCCTAGCTTAACCTTGAATAGACGATTGATTGACTTAAAGAATGATACAGGTGGCGTCAAAAGATCGCAGCCGCGCAGCTCTTATGGGGGTCGTGTGTTTCCGGGATTTCAGGGTGCACCCGGTCGGGGCTGGGGTTGGGGCTGGCGAAGCCTGCGATCTTTTCAGAGGTACCCAAGATCAAAAGATCGCAGCCTGCGGCAGCTCCTACGGGGGGGTTTGTGCACACCTGATAGAGGGGGGGTCAAATCGCAGGCGTAAAAAAGGGCGACCGAAGTCGCCCTTTTTTTATGGTCGGACAGAACTTAGTTCTGTTTTTCCATTTGTGCACGCAACAGGTCGCCCAGAGTGGTAGGACCAGCAGCAATTTCCGAAGTCGCTGGCTTGTCGCGCAGGCTCTGGATTGCTTCTTTCTCTTCAGCATCGTCTTTCGACTTGATGGAGAGCTGGATTACACGGCTCTTACGGTCAACGCTGATGATCTTGGCTTCTACTTCCTGGCCTTCTTTCAGAACGTTGCGCGCGTCTTCAACGCGGTCACGGCTGATTTCGGAGGCTTTCAGAGTAGCTTCGATATCGGTAGCGAGGGTGATGATGGCGCCTTTGGCGTCAACTTCTTTCACGATACCCTTAACGATTGCGCCTTTATCGTTCTCTTGAACGTACTCGGAGAACGGATCGCTTTCCAGTTGCTTGATGCCCAGGGAGATGCGCTCGCGCTCTGGGTCAACCGACAGGATAACGGTGTCCAGCTCGTCGCCCTTCTTGAAGCGGCGAACGGCTTCTTCGCCCACTTCGTTCCAGGAGATGTCGGACAGGTGAACCAGGCCGTCGATGCCGCCGTCCAGACCAATGAAGATACCGAAATCGGTGATCGACTTGATGGTGCCGGAGATTTTATCGCCCTTGTTGAACTGGCCAGAGAAATCTTCCCATGGGTTAGATTTGCACTGTTTGATGCCGAGGGAGATACGACGACGCTCTTCGTCGATGTCCAGAACCATAACTTCCACTTCGTCGCCGACTTGTACGACTTTCGAAGGGTGGATGTTCTTGTTGGTCCAGTCCATTTCGGAAACGTGTACCAGGCCTTCCACGCCTTCTTCCAGCTCAGCGAAGCAGCCGTAGTCGGTCAGGTTGGTAACACGCGCGGTTACGCGAGTGCTTTCTGGGTAACGAGCCTTGATAGCGACCCATGGATCTTCGCCCAGCTGTTTCAAGCCCAGGGAAACACGATTGCGTTCGCGATCGTACTTCAGAACCTTGACATCGATCTCGTCGCCAACGTTGACGATTTCGGAAGGATGCTTGATACGCTTCCAAGCCATGTCGGTAATGTGCAGCAGGCCATCGACGCCACCCAGATCGACGAATGCGCCGTAATCGGTGAGGTTCTTGACGATACCTTTGACTTGTTGGCCTTCCTGCAGGGATTCCAGCAGAGCTTCACGCTCGGCGGAGTTCTCGGCTTCGAGGACGCTACGACGGGAAACGACAACGTTGTTGCGTTTCTGGTCGAGTTTGATGACCTTGAATTCCAGCTCTTTGCCTTCCAGGTGCGTGGTGTCGCGCACTGGACGGACGTCAACCAGAGAACCTGGCAGGAACGCACGGATGCCGTTAACGTCGACAGTGAAGCCGCCTTTAACCTTACCGTTGATAACGCCCTTGACCACTTCTTCGGCTGCGAAGGCTGCTTCCAGAACAATCCAGCATTCAGCGCGCTTGGCTTTTTCACGGGACAGCTTGGTTTCGCCAAAGCCGTCTTCGACCGCGTCCAGCGCAACGTGAACTTCGTCACCGATGTTGATGTTCAGTTCGCCAGCGTCGTTGTGGAACTGTTCCAGCGGAATGAGGCCTTCAGACTTCAAACCAGCGTGAACGGTTACCCAACCAGCCTGGTAATCGATGTCAACGATGACTGCGGTGATGATGGAGCCTGCCTGAAGGTTCAGGGTTTTTAGGCTTTCTTCAAAGAGTTCTGCAAAGCTTTCGCTCATTTTAATTCCTGTTGATAAGGGCGAAGAATACGCCCATCTGCCACATCCCAGACGATGTGGGTTACGTTCATATAAAAGAAAAGCCGCAGGACTATGCCTGGAGTCCCCTGCGAAATTTCTTGGTCACCCGGCGATATCGCGAATGGCGATCTCGCTCATGATGCGTTGCAACACCTGCTCGATGGACAATTCCGTGGAATCCAGCTGTATGGCGTCAGCCGCCGGCTTGAGCGGGGCTACAGCTCGCTGGGTGTCACGCTCATCGCGTGCACGTATCTCATCTAGCAGACTCGACAGACTAACATCATCGCCCATGGCCTTCAACTGCAAGTAACGACGACGAGCACGCTCCTCGGCACTGGCGGTCAGAAAGATCTTCAGCGGCGCATCGGGGAACACCACCGTGCCCATGTCCCGGCCATCCGCCACCAGCCCCGGATGTTCCTGAAACGCCCGCTGGCGCTGCAGCAAAGCATCGCGCACCGCCGGCAGCGCCGCTACCTGGGAAGCCCAGGCGCCGACTTGCTCGTTACGCAGGTCGTCGGTAACGTCATCGCCTTCGAGGATGATCCGCTGCGGATGACCGTCGGTCGCCGCGACGAACTGCACGTCGAGGTGAGCGGCGAGCAATTTCAGCGATTCTTCATTGGTCAGGTCGACCCCATGATTACGCGCAGCGAAGGCCAGCAAGCGGTACAACGCACCGGAATCCAGCAAGCACCAGCCCAGGCGCTTGGCCAGGATACCGGCGATGGTGCCTTTACCTGAACCGCTCGGCCCATCGATGGTAATGACTGGCGCTTTGATCATCACGATTGAGCCTCTTGCGCAACGCGGATACCCACCTGCGCGCACAGCGCGAGGAAGTTGGGGAAGGAAGTCGCGACGTTGGCGCAGTCATGGATGCGGATCGGCGCATTGGCGCGCAGCGATGCAACGCTGAAGGCCATGGCAATCCGGTGATCGCCGTGACCATGCACTTCACCGCCGCCGATCTGGCCGCCGTCGATGATGATGCCGTCCGGGGTCGGTTCGCATTTGACGCCCAGCGCCAGCAAGCCATCGGCCATTACCTGGATACGATCCGATTCCTTGACCCGCAGCTCTTCGGCGCCACGCAGCACCGTGCGCCCTTCGGCACAGGCGGCAGCCACGAACAGCACCGGGAATTCGTCGATGGCCAATGGAACCAGCTCTTCCGGGATCTCGATACCCTTGAGTTTAGCCGCGCGCACACGCAGGTCGGCTACTGGCTCGCCGCCGACTTCACGCTGGTTTTCCAGGGTGATATCGGCGCCCATCAGCCGCAGGATATCGATGACGCCGGTACGGGTCGGGTTGATGCCGACGTGCTCGAGCACCAGCTCGGAGCCTTCGGCGATCGACGCCGCGACCAGGAAGAACGCCGAGGAGGAAATATCCCCCGGGACTTCAATGTGGGTCGCCGTCAGTTTGTGTCCGGACTCGACCGAAGCCGTAGCGCCTTCCACGGTGACCGGGTAGCCGAAACCACGCAACATACGTTCGGTATGGTCGCGGGTCGGCGCCGGCTCGGTGACTGTGGTCTTGCCTTCGGCGTACAGGCCGGCCAACAGCAGGCAGGATTTAACCTGGGCGCTGGCCATCGGCATGGTGTAGGTCAGGCCTTTGAGCTTGTTGCCACCGCGAATGGTCATCGGCGGACGACCCTCTGCGGCCGTTTCGATGACGGCGCCCATTTCCCGCAGCGGATTGGCCACGCGGTTCATTGGGCGCTTGGACAGCGAAGCGTCACCGGTCAGGGTGCTGTCGAAGTTCTGCGCAGCCAAAAGGCCAGACAGCAGACGCATCGAGGTACCGGAGTTGCCCAGATAGATCGGACCCGGCGCTGGTTTCAGGCCGTGCAGGCCGACGCCGTGAATGGTCACGCGACCGTGGTGCGGACCTTCGATCACTACGCCCATGTCGCGGAAGGCTTGCAGGGTCGCCAGGGCGTCTTCGCCCTCGAGGAAACCTTCCACTTCGGTGACGCCTTCGGCCAGGGAGCCGAGCATGATCGAACGGTGGGAAATCGATTTATCGCCCGGTACACGAATCCGCCCAGTCAGGCGGCCACCAGGTTGTGCCAGGAAAATCAGGTCGTTGGAGTTCATAGCGTCCACATAGGCCCGGCGGGCCAGGATTTTACTGAAATGCTCGCGGGCAACCCGGGCGCGAGTGAACACGCCCAACAATTGGTGCCCATCCCCTGCATCGACCGCGTCGCGCAAGGCGTCGAGGTCGCTGCGAAATGTATCGAGTGTGCGCAGGACAGCTTCGCGATTGGCGAGGAAGATGTCGTGCCACATGACCGGGTCGCTACCGGCGATTCTTGTGAAATCGCGGAAACCGCCCGCAGCGTAACGGAAGATCTCAAGATTTTCATTGCGTTTGGCTAACGAATCGACCAAACCGAAGGCCAGCAGGTGTGGCAAATGGCTGGTCGCCGCCAACACCTCGTCGTGACGCTCGACCTGCATGTGCTCGACATCGGCGCCCAATTCGCGCCACAACCGGTCAACCACTGCCAGGGCAGCCGGATCGGTTTGATCCAGCGGTGTCAGTATCACTTTATGGCGACGGAACAGCTCGGCATTCGAGGCTTCCACCCCGCTCTGCTCGGAACCGGCAATTGGATGCCCCGGCACGAAACGCGCCGGCATGCCGCCGAACGCCTCGGTTGCCGCACGCACTACATTGCCTTTGGCGCTGCCGACATCGGTCAGAATCGCCTGCCCCAGATCCATGCCGGCCAAGCGCGCGAGCATTTTCTCCATGGCCAGAATCGGCACGGCCAGCTGAATTACGTCAGCCCCCTGGCAAGCAAGTGCCAGGTCCTCTTCGCAACGATCGACCACGCCCAGTTCAACCGCCAGCTTGCGCGATTGCGGGTCTAGATCGACGCCCACCACTTCGCGGCACAGGCCGCTTTCGCGCAAGCCTTTGGCAAAGGAGCCGCCGATCAGCCCCAGGCCGACCACCACCAGGCGACCGATCATAGGCACAGCAGGTTGCGCTGCAATGACATCAACCACGAGCCAGAACCTTGGCCAGCGCCTCGAGGAAGCGGCTGTTTTCCGCCGGCAGGCCAATGGTCACGCGCAGGTGATTCGGCATCCCGTAGTTGGCCACCGGACGCACGATCACGCCTTCATGCAGCAGCCCCTGGAACACCGGCGCGGCGACGCGACCCAGATCCACTGCAATGAAGTTGCCTTTGGAAGGAATCCAGCTCAGACCCAACTCGCGAAAGCCGGCTTCCAGCTGCTGCATGCCGGATTCGTTCAAGCGCCGGCTTTCAGCCAGGTACTCGGCGTCCTGTAGCGCGGCACAGGCCGCGGCCAGGGCGAGGCTGTTGACGTTGAACGGCTGACGCACCCGGTTCAGCACATCGGCAACCACGGCTGTGGATAAGCCGTAGCCAACACGCAATGCGGCCAGGCCGTAGGCCTTGGAGAAGGTCCGCGAAACCAGCAGATTCGGGTAAGCCGCGAGGAAGTCCAGGCCATCCGGCAGATCGCTGCCCTCGGCATACTCGATATAGGCTTCGTCGAGCACCACCAGCACGTGCTCAGGCACATCCTGAAGGAATTCGTCCAGGGCCTCGGCACCGAACCAGGTCCCGGTCGGGTTGTTCGGATTGGCGATGAATACCACGCGGGTATTGCTGTCGATGGCTTCGAGCATCGCCGGCAGGTCGTGCCCCCAGTCTTTGGCTGGAATCACACGCGCCTCGGCACCCACGGCCTGGGTGACGATCGGATAGACCGCGAACGCATGTTCGCTGAACACCGCATTCAGTCCCGGCGCCAGATAGGCACGGGCCACCAGTTCGAGAATGTCGTTGGAGCCGTTGCCCAGGGTCACCTGGTCGAGTTCTACGCGGCATTGCTCGGCCAGCAAACTCTTGAGAGCAAAGCCGTTGCCATCCGGATAACGGGTCAGCTCGACCAACGCTTCACGAATCGCCGCCAGGGCTTTAGGACTGGCGCCCAGCGGGTTTTCGTTGCTCGCCAGCTTGACGATTTTTGCCGGATCCAGATCCAGCTCGCGTGCCAATTCGTCCACAGGCTTTCCCGGGACGTAAGGCGAGAGTTGTTGTACGCCTGGCTGTGCCAGAGCGAGGAAATCGCCACTCATTATCTAAGCCTCAGAGAACCGCTTTCGGGTAGGAACCCAGCACCTTGAGTGCCACTGCTTCCTGACTGATCTTCTCCAGCACACCTTTGACCAGCGGGTCGCGGTGATGGCCGACGAAGTCGATGAAGAACACATAGGTCCATTTGCCGCTGCGCGAAGGCCGGGTTTCGATCCGCGTCAGGTCGATGCCATTGTCGTGGAACGGCACCAACAGCTCGTGAAGCGCGCCGGGCTTGTTGCTCATGGAGACGATGATCGAGGTCTTGTCGTCGCCGGTCGGCGGTACTTCCTGGCTGCCAATCATCAAGAAACGCGTGGAGTTGTCCGGACGGTCCTCGATTTTCTCGGCCAGACGGGTCAAGCCATAAAGCTCGGCCGCCATATCGCCGGCAATCGCCGCCGAGTTCCACTCACCCTTGACCCGCTTGGCCGCTTCGGCGTTGCTGGACACCGCCACGCGCTCGACATTCGGGTAATGGGCGTCCAGCCACTTGCGGCACTGGGCCAGCGACTGGGCGTGGGAATAGATACGGCTGATGCTGTCGGTCTTGGTATTTTCACCGACCAACAGGTGATGGTGGATCCGCAGCTCGACTTCGCCACAGATCACCATGTCGTGCTCGAGGAAGCTGTCGAGGGTGTGGTTGACCGCGCCCTCGGTGGAGTTTTCCACCGGGACCACGCCAAAGTTCACCGCACCGGCCGCCACTTCACGGAACACTTCATCGATCGCCGCCATTGGCTTGGAGATCACCGCATGCCCGAAGTGTTTCAGGGCCGCAGCCTGGGTGAAGGTGCCTTCCGGACCGAGGTAAGCCACTTTCAGCGGTTGCTCCAGGGCCAGGCAGGAAGACATGATTTCACGGAACAACCGCGCCATCTCTTCGTTGCCCAACGGACCCTGGTTGCGCTCCATGACACGCTTGAGCACCTGGGCTTCACGCTCAGGACGATAGAACACCGGCACTTCGCCTTCGGCCAGCGAAGCCATCTTGACTCGTGCGACTTCCTGGGCGCAGCGCGCGCGCTCACTGATCAGCTCGAGGACCTTTTCGTCCAGGCTATCAATACGCAGGCGCAGTGCCTTGAGTTCTTGCTCGGACATTAACCGTGTTCCTTCTCGAACTCTGCCATGTAGGCCACCAGCGCGTTGACCGCGACGATGTCTACGGCGTTGTAGATAGAGGCACGCATGCCACCTACCGAACGGTGACCCTTGAGGTTCAACAGGCCGCGTTCCTCGGCGCCCGCCAGGAACGGCTTGTCCAGGCGATCGTCAGCCAGGCGGAACGGCACGTTCATCCACGAGCGGTCGGACTTGTTGATCGGGTTGCTGTAGAGGCCGCTGGCGTCGATGAAGCCATACAGCGTGCGCTGTTTGACGTCATTGAGCTTGCCGATGGCTTCTACACCACCTTGCTCTTTCAGCCACTCGAACACCAGCCCGGACAGGTACCAGGCCAGCGTTGGCGGAGTGTTGTACATGGAGCCGTTGTCGGCCGCGACCTTGTAGTCGAGCATGGTCGGGCAGATCGAACGGGCGCGACCCAGCAGGTCTTCGCGAATGATAGTGACGACGAGACCGCTCGGACCGATGTTCTTCTGGGCGCCGGCGTAGATCATGCCGAAGCGCGAGATATCCACCGGGCGCGACAGGATGTCCGAAGACATGTCGGCAACCAGCGGCACATCGCCGGTTTCCGGGATCCACTGGAATTCCAGGCCGCCGATGGTTTCGTTCGGCGCGTAATGCACGTAGGCCGCGTCTTGCGACAGCTTCCATTCGTTCTGGCCGGGAATCGCGTAATAGTCGTAAGGCTTGGCCGTGGCCGCGACATTGACGGTGCCGAAGCGTGAAGCTTCGTCAATGGCTTTCTGCGACCAGATACCGGTGTCGATATAGTCGGCCTTGCCGGTTTCCGGCAACAGGTTCAGCGGAATCTGGGCAAATTGCTGGCTGGCGCCGCCTTGCAGAAACAGCACTTTATAGTTCGAGGGGATATCCAGCAGATCACGCAGATCCTGCTCGGCCTTGGTCGCAATGGACACGAACTCATCACTGCGATGGCTCATTTCCATGACGGACAGGCCCTTGCCATGCCAATCGAGGAGTTCACCCTGCGCGCGCTGCAGGACAGATTCAGGAAGCGCCGCGGGACCGGCACAGAAGTTATAGGCTCTCTTGCTCACATCCAATCTCGCTCTGATTTGGTGGGATCACGCAATAAATCATCGATCGACATGGGGCCCAATCTTCGAGATGGGACCCAATCACTGTGGGAGCGAGCTTGTGTGGCGAGGGGGCTTGCCCCCGTTCGATTGCGAAGCAATCGCAAAACCGGTCACGGCGTTTCTAATGCAAAATTGCGGTGACTGGCTTTAGGGGCGCTTCGCACCCCAACGGGGGCAAGCCCCCTCACCACACAAGCTCGCTCCCACATTTGATCTCCATGGGTGTCGAAATATTCACACGGGACAAATAACAAGGGGGGAGAATTTTCATCCGCCCCCCTTGCGTGTCCGTTTACTCCTGCGGTTCTTCGTCAGCCGCGGCATCGAGTTGTTGATCTTCAACAACATCATCGATGACTACACCGCCCTCAAACTCAGCGCGCTCTTCGCCCTCTTCGCCTTCCAGCTCTTCGCCTTCGACTTCGGACGGCTCCTGAACACGCTCCAGGCCGACCAGTTTTTCGTCGCTGGCCAGCTTGATCAGGGTCACGCCCTGGGTGTTGCGGCCGAGGCTGGAAACTTCGCTGACACGGGTACGAACCAGAGTGCCCTGGTCGGAAATCAGCATGATTTCCTCGCCGTCGAGCACCTGTACCGCACCGACCAGACGGCCGTTGCGATCGTTGCTGACCATGGCGATAACGCCCTGACCGCCACGCTTGTACTCAGGGAACTCGGTGATCGCCGTGCGCTTGCCATAACCACGCGCCGAAGCGGTGAGGATCTGGCTGCCTTCTTCCGGGATCAGCATGGAAATCAGCTTCTGCCCTTCCGGCAGACGCATGCCACGCACACCGCGAGCGGTACGGCCCATGGCGCGAACGTCGGACTCTTTGAAGCGGGTGACCTTGCCGCCGTCGGAGAACAGCATGACTTCGCGCTCGCCATCGGTGATGGCCGCGGAAATCAGTACGTCGCCTTCGTCCAGCTCCAGGGCGATCAGACCGACGCTGCGTTGGCGGCTGAATTGCTCCAGCGGAGTCTTCTTCACGGTACCGTCAGCGGTGGCCATGAAGATGAAGTGGCCTTCGGTGTACTCGTCGACCGGCAGCATGGTGGTGATGTATTCACCCTCACCCAGCGGCAGCAGGTTGACCAACGGACGACCACGGGCAGCGCGGGACGCTTCCGGAATTTCGTAGGTTTTCAGCCAGTAGACCTTGCCCTTGCTGGAGAACAGCAACAGCGTGGTGTGGCTGTTGGCGACCAGCAGGTGAGCGATGTAGTCCTCATCCTTGACGCCGGTGGCCGATTTGCCTTTACCGCCACGACGCTGGGCCTGGTACGCAGCCAATGGCTGGGTCTTGGCGTAGCCACCGTGGGAGATGGTCACGACGCGCTCTTCTTCCGGGATCATGTCACCCAGGGTCAGGTCGAGACGGGCATCGAGGATTTCGGTGCGACGCACATCGCCGTACTCGGCACGAATGACTTCCAGTTCCTCGCGGATCACTTCCATCAAGCGCACTGCGCTGTTGAGGATGCGGATCAGCTCACCGATCTGGTTGAGGATTTCCTGGTATTCGGCCAGCAGTTTTTCGTGTTCCAGGCCGGTCAGACGGTGCAGACGCAGCTCCAGAATGGCTTGCGCCTGTTCTGGCGAGAGGAAGTACTTGCCTTCGCGCAGACCGTATTGCGGGTCGAGGTTGTCCGGACGGCAGGAATCGGCGCCGGCACGTTCGACCATCGCCACTACCGCGCTGGATTCCCAAGGGGTGCTGATCAGCGCTTCCTTGGCTTCCGACGGCGTTGGCGAAGCCTTGATCAGGGCGATGACCGGGTCGATGTTCGACAGCGCAACGGCCTGACCTTCGAGGATGTGGCCACGTTCGCGGGCTTTACGCAGTTCGAACACGGTACGCCGGGTCACGACTTCGCGACGGTGACGCACGAAGGCTTCCAGCAGGTCCTTGAGGTTAAGGATCCGCGGACGGCCGTCGATCAGCGCCACGATGTTGATGCCGAACACCGCTTGCAGCTGGGTCTGGGCGTAGAGGTTGTTGAGGATCACCTCAGGCACTTCGCCACGACGCAGCTCGATCACCACGCGCATACCGTCTTTGTCGGACTCGTCGCGCAGTTCGGTGATGCCTTCGAGCTTCTTCTCTTTGACCAGCTCGGCGATCTTCTCGATCAGCCGCGCCTTGTTCAGCTGGTAAGGCAGTTCGGTGATGACGATCTGCTGACGACCACCGACCTTGTCGATGTCTTCGATGATCGAGCGGGCACGCATGTAAATGCGCCCGCGACCGGTGCGGTAGGCTTCGATGATACCGGCGCGACCGTTGATGATCGCCGCCGTCGGGAAGTCCGGACCGGGGATGAATTGCATCAGCTCATCGATGGTCAGCTCGGGATTTTCGATGAGTGCCAGGCAACCGTCGATGACTTCACCGAGGTTGTGCGGCGGAATGTTGGTCGCCATGCCCACGGCGATACCGCTGGAGCCGTTGACCAACAGGTTGGGGATTCTGGTCGGCATGACCGCGGGGATCATTTCGGTGCCGTCGTAGTTCGGCACCCAGTCCACGGTTTCTTTGTGCAGGTCGGCCAGAAGCTCGTGCGCCAGCTTGCTCATGCGCACTTCGGTGTATCGCATGGCCGCGGCGTTGTCGCCATCGACCGAACCGAAGTTGCCCTGGCCGTCTACCAGCAGGTAGCGCAGGGAAAAAGGCTGGGCCATACGAACGATGGTGTCGTAGACCGCGGTATCACCGTGGGGGTGATACTTACCGATCACGTCACCGACAACACGGGCGGATTTCTTGTACGGCTTGTTCCAGTCGTTACTCAGCTCGCTCATCGCGAACAGTACGCGCCGGTGCACGGGCTTCAAGCCATCGCGCGCATCAGGCAGTGCCCGCCCGACAATTACGCTCATTGCGTAATCGAGGTAGGACTGCCTCATCTCGTCTTCGATATTGACCGGGATGATTTCTTTGGCCAGTTCGCCCATGAGAAGCCTGATTCCTTTTTCTGGTGAAACCTCGTCACATCCATATGGGACGAACGAAGCTCGTCGCTGCAGGCTGAGTGCCGTGCATCGACTTACGACAAATCAACGAGTTATGCCATGGATCTGCGCAGTAAAGGCAGCCACATCGGGCAACCCTGGAAACCGCCGGATGTTATCACAATCGCCGCCACGCACCTATCCCCCTGACGCGCATGGAGCATAGTTAGTTGACCGGTGACAGGCTGATAGGGGACGAGAGAAGCTTAGAGCCGGGTTGAATGAAGATTTTGGATCTTTTACTGATGATCCGGCGTTGTGAACACTGACCGTAGGAGCTGCCGAAGGCTGCGATCTTTTGAGGATCGACGCCGATTCGCCGGGAAGATCAAAAGATCGCAGCCTGCGGCAGCTCCTACGCCGTCCGCAGCACGCTTTAATGCAGGCGCTTACGACACATCAACTGCGCCATTTTCGCGGTATCCGGCCGTTCGACTATGCCTTTTTCGGTAATGATCGCATCGATCAGGTCGGCCGGGGTGACGTCGAACACCGGGTTGAACGCATCGACATCGGCCCCTACCCGCTTGCCGCCGACTTCCAGCAGTTCACTGCCAGCCCGCTCTTCGATGGGGATGTCATCGCCGCTGGCCAGGCTCATGTCGATGGTCGAGCTCGGCGCCACCACCATGAAGCGCACGCCGTGGTGCATGGCGCAGACCGCCAGCTGATAGGTGCCGATCTTGTTCGCCACATCGCCATTGGCAGTGATCCGGTCAGCGCCAACAATTACCCAGGTGACGCCCTTGGTTTTCATGATATGCGCAGCCGCCGAGTCGGCGTTCAGGGTGACCGGGATGCCTTCGTTGGCCAGCTCCCAGGCGGTCAGCCTTGAACCTTGCAGCCAGGGCCGGGTTTCGTCGGCGTAGACGCGCTCGACCATGCCTTCCAGCCAGGCGCCACGAATCACCCCCAGCGCGGTACCGAAGCCGCCGGTCGCCAGGGCGCCGGTGTTGCAATGGGTCAGGATCGCCTGGGCATTGCCCTGATGCTTGCGGATCAGGTCGACACCCAGCTGCGCCATGGTCAGATTGGCTTCGCGATCACTTTCATGAATCGCCACGGCCTCGGCCTCAAGCACCGCTAACGGATGAGCGTGATTTTTCAGGCGTTCCAGACGCTCGCGCATGCGGTTCAGCGCCCAGAACAGATTGACTGCCGTCGGCCGCGAATCCGCGAGCAAGGCAAAATCCTCTTCCAGGGCAGCCTGCCAGTCACCGCCGGCGGCAAAGCGTGTACGCGCCGCCAGTACCACCGCATAAGCTGCGCTGATGCCGATGGCCGGGGCGCCGCGCACCACCATCGAGCGAATGGCCTCGGCCACGCCGGCGGCGGTGGTGTAGGCGATCCAGCTTTCTTCGAACGGCAGAATGCGCTGATCAAGCAGATACAGGGCGCCGTCCCGCCAATCGATGGCCTTCACCTTCTCCGCAGCCAACAGTCGATCGCGCATGCCTCACCCCATACTCACTAACAAAAGCCGCCGATTATAGCGATCCCCCCGCGAAGACGCTCGGGTATACTTCGCCATCCTTTATAACAGCACCGGAAACTGCCCGAGATGCCGAACACCGCCGCCCCGCTCGACTTAGTATTGCTGCCGACCTGGTTGGTGCCAGTCGAGCCCGCCGGTGTGGTTCTCAAAGAGCATGGCCTGGGCATCCGTGACGGGCGTATTGTATTTATCGGCCCACGTGCCGAAGCCTTGAAGCTGAAGGCCGGCGAGGTCCGCGAACTGCCGGGCATACTGCTCAGCCCTGGCCTGATCAATGCGCACGGGCATGCGGCGATGACCCTGTTCCGCGGCCTGGCCGATGACTTGCCACTGATGACCTGGCTGGAACAGCACATCTGGCCGGCCGAAGCCAAGTGGGTCGATGAAGACTTTGTCCGCGACGGCACCGATCTGGCCATCGCCGAACAGCTGAAAGGCGGTATCACCTGTTTCTCCGACATGTATTTCTTCCCGAAAGTTGCCAGCGAACGGGTACATAACAGCGGTATTCGCGCGCAGATCGCCATTCCGATCCTCGATTTCCCGATTCCCGGCGCCAGCGATGCCGATGAGGCGATCCGCCAGGGCGTCGCGTTGTTCAGCGATCTCAAGCACCATCCGCGGATCAAGGTCGCCTTGGGCCCCCATGCCCCCTACACCGTCGGCGACGAGAACCTCGAGAAAATCCGGGTGATCGCCGAGGAACTGGACGTCTCGATTCATATGCACGTTCATGAAACCGCCTTTGAAGTGCAGCAATCGGTCGAGCAGCGCGGCGAGCGACCACTGGCCCGTCTGGGACGCCTGGGTTTGCTCGGGCCGCGCTTCCAGGCCGTGCACATGACGCAAATCAGCGATGAAGACCTGACTTTACTGGTAGAAAGTAACAGCAGCGTAATTCATTGCCCGGAATCGAACCTGAAACTGGCCAGCGGCTTCTGCCCGGTCGAGCGTTTGTGGCAGGCCGGGATCAATGTGGCGGTCGGCACCGACGGCGCGGCCAGCAACAATGACCTCGACCTGCTCGGCGAAACCCGCACCGCGGCGCTGCTGGCCAAGGCCGTCGCCGGCTCGGCAACCGCCCTGGATGCCCATCGCGCCTTGCGCATGGCCACGCTCAATGGCGCCCGGGCGCTGGGGCTGGAGAGCGAAATTGGCTCACTGGAAGTCGGCAAGGCCGCCGACCTGGTGGCCTTTGATCTCTCCGGCCTGGCGCAACAACCGGTTTATGACCCGGTCTCGCAGCTTATCTATGCCACCGGGCGGGATTGCGTGAAACACCTGTGGGTCGCCGGCAAGCAATTGCTTGACGACCGGCGCCTGA
Organism: Pseudomonas sp. LBUM1658; assembly: GCF_059716055.1. Lineage (NCBI taxonomy): Bacteria > Pseudomonadati > Pseudomonadota > Gammaproteobacteria > Pseudomonadales > Pseudomonadaceae > Pseudomonas > Pseudomonas sp. LBUM1658. Next base: position 1,624,774 of record NZ_CP166798.1, on the reverse strand, counting down.
CCCGCCTGGACGAACAACAGCTCTGCGCCACGGCCACAGCCTGGGGCGAACGCATCAGCGGCCACGGCCAATAGATAGAAAACCCTTGAGCCGCGGCTCAAGGCTGACCACAGAATTTATCAGCTTTAGAGGATGACCCCATGAGCAACGTCGACCACGCTGAAATCGCCAAATTCGAAGCCCTCGCCCATCGCTGGTGGGACCGTGAAAGCGAATTCAAACCGCTGCACGACATCAACCCGCTGCGGGTCAACTGGATTGACGAGCGGGTAAAACTGGCCGGCAAGAAGGTCCTCGACGTCGGTTGCGGCGGCGGCATCCTCAGCGAAGCCATGGCTCAGCGCGGCGCGACCGTCATGGGCATCGACATGGGTGAAGCGCCGCTGGCGGTGGCCCAGCTGCATCAACTGGAGTCCGGCGTCAGCGTCGACTATCGGCAGATCACCGCCGAAGGCCTGGCCGAGGAAATGCCCGAGCAATTCGACGTGATCACCTGCCTGGAAATGCTCGAGCACGTGCCGGACCCGTCCTCGGTGATCCGCGCGTGCTTTCGCATGGTCAAGCCCGGCGGCCAAGTGTTCTTCTCCACCATTAACCGCAATCCGAAGGCGTTTTTGTTCGCCATCGTCGGCGCCGAATACATCATGAAGCTGCTGCCGCGCGGCACCCATGACTTCAAGAAATTCATTCGCCCTTCCGAGCTTGGCGCCTGGAGCCGCTCGGCCGGGCTGTCGGTCAAGGACATCATCGGCTTGACCTACAACCCGTTGACCAAGCACTACAAGCTGGCGTCGGACGTTGACGTCAACTACATGATCCAGACCCTGCGAGAGGAATAAGCCCATGCGTATCAGAGCGGTTCTTTTTGACATGGATGGCACTCTGCTCGACACCGCACCGGACTTTATCGCCATCTGCCAGAGCATGCGTGCCGAGCGCGGCCTGGCGCCGATTTCCGACAAGCACATCCGCGACGAGATCTCCGGCGGCGCCCGGGCCATGGTGGCAGTGACCTTCTCGATGGACCCGGAATCACCGGGCTTCGAGGAACTGCGCCTGGAGTTTCTGGAGCGCTACCTGAAAGACTGCGCCGTCCACAGCAAATTGTTCGACGGCATGGCCGAACTGCTGGCCGACATCGAAAAGGCCAACCTGATCTGGGGCGTCGTGACCAACAAGCCGTTACGTTTCGCCGAACCGATCATGCAACAACTGGGGTTGGCCGAGCGTTCGGCCCTGCTGATTTGCCCGGATCATGTGAAGAACAGCAAGCCTGATCCCGAGCCGCTGACCCTCGCCTGCAAGATGCTCGACCTCGATCCGGCCAGTGTGCTGTTCGTCGGCGACGACCTGCGCGATATCGAATCGGGCCGCGATGCCGGCACCAAAACCGCCGCCGTGACTTACGGCTATATTCATCCGGACGACAACCCGAGGCATTGGGGCGCGGATGTGGTGGTCGATCATCCGCTGGAGTTGCGCAAGGTGCTGGATAGCGCGTTGTGTGGTTGCTGATTATTTCGAACGGCGCTGACAGCAAAAGATCGCAGGCTACGCCAGCTCCTACACCGATCGCGCACATCCTGTAGGAGCTGCCGAAGGCTGCGATCTTTTCGGGATCGCCTTCACGGTGCCTGTTTCTGAATTTTGTTGAGGTTTTTTATGTTTGATTACTCCGCCCGCCCTGAATTGCTCAAAGACCGGGTCATCCTGGTTACCGGTGCCGGCCGCGGCATTGGTGCTGCTGCCGCCAAAACCTTTGCCGCCCATGGCGCCACCGTGCTGCTGCTGGGCAAGACCGAAGCCAATCTGATCAAGGTCTACGACGAAATCGAAGCGGCCGGCTACCCACAGCCGGTGGTCATTCCATTCAACCTGGAAACCGCGCTGCCCCATCAGTACGACGAGTTGGCAGCGATGGTCGAAAGCGAATTCGGGCATCTCGATGGTTTGCTGCACAACGCTTCGATCATTGGTCCGCGCACGCCCATCGAGCAGCTGTCCGGCGAGAACTTCATGCGCGTGATGCAAGTCAACGTCAACGCCATGTTCATGCTGACCAGCACTCTGCTACCGCTGCTCAAGCTGTCGCAGGATGCCTCGGTGGTGTTCACTTCAAGCAGCGTCGGACGCAAAGGCCGCGCCTATTGGGGCGCCTATGGGGTGTCGAAGTTTGCCACCGAAGGCCTGATGCAAACCCTGGCCGATGAACTGGACACCGTCGCCCCGGTGCGCGCCAACAGCATCAACCCTGGCGCCACCCGCACCAGCATGCGCGCGCAGGCATACCCGGGCGAAAACCCGAACATCAATCCAGCGCCTGAAGAAATCATGCCGGTCTATCTGTACCTGATGGGCCCGGACAGCACCGGCATCAGCGGCCAGGCTTTCGACGCTCAGTAAAATCCCCCTCCCCAGCGCCGCGACGGAATACCGCCGCGGCGAATGCAATAAAGTCATATGGCCAGCTTTTCTGTCATAAAAATGCCGAAGCGCTATATATATGCGTCACCGTGTTAACCAACGACTTGAATTCAAACGATTTTTATTTAACTGAACCGAATGGCACGAATTTCGCTCTAACACTGCTCAGACACGCAGAGTGTTAGCGAAACGGGACTCGCCTGGACCGGGACTACACGGTAGGTAAAGCGGACTAAGCTCTACTCACTTGTCCTACGGGACTGATGGATCCGTATGACGCGCAGCCCGAAGCCGCTCTCACCCAGCCTGTAAGACAGCATTACGTGCTTAGGGGCTCACATCATATGAAATCACCTAGCCAGACCAACGCAATTGACTTCGATAGCGCCAAATTGCAACGCCTGGGCTTTGGTCAGCATTCTCCTCTTCTACAGCGTCCCGTCAGTCTTGCGCAATTGCGCCAGCAACTAAGCCTGCAACTGCAAACCAGTCTTGAGCCACAACGCATTCTCGGATTGTTCTTCCGCGAAATTAAGCGGCTTGTGCCGCTGGATGCCTTGAACTACCAGCACCAGGCCAGCGACTTGCGCCTGGAGTTCGGCCAGGGTGGGCACCACAGTGTGAGCTATAGCCTCAGCCACGAAGGCGAGCACTTGGGCGAACTGGTATTTCGGCGCAATCAACGCTTTAGCGAACAGGAGCTGGGCAACCTGGAGTCTCTGCTCTGCGCCCTGCTCTACCCGGTGCGCAATGCCTTGTTGTACCGGGCAGCGACTCAAAGCGCGCTGCGCGACCCGTTGACGGACACCGGCAACCGCATCGCCATGGATCAGACGCTGCAGCGGGAAATAGACCTGTCTCGCCGACATCTGCAGCCGCTTTCGCTGTTGATGCTGGATATCGACCACTTCAAGAAAATCAACGACAGCCACGGTCATCCCGCCGGTGACCAGGTGCTCAAGGCTGTAGCCGCCTCGATCAAGGGCCAGTTGCGCAATGTCGACATGGTGTTTCGATTCGGCGGTGAGGAGTTTCTGATCCTGCTTTCCAATACCGACCGAGAACCCGCAGCGCTGGTCGGCGAACGCCTGCGCCATGCGGCACAGGCTCAGAATTATTGGGCGGATGACGCGTCTGTCCAACTGACGGTAAGCCTCGGCTGCTCAACGCTGTTACCCGCAGAGTCAGCCGAAAGCCTGTTGCGCCGAGCTGACAGCGCGTTGTACGTGGCAAAACGCCAAGGCCGCAATCAACTGGCGATGGCGGGCTGAAGATCAAAAGATCGCAGCCTGCGGCAGCTCCTACGGGGGATTGCGGACACCCACGATATTGCAGGTGCCTGCGATCTTTTCGGCGGACGCCACAATCGCCAAGATCAAAAGATCGCAGCCTGCGGCAGCTCCTACGGGGAGTTGCGGACACCCACGACATTGCAGGTGCATGCGGTCGGCGTAGGAGCTGGCGAAGCCTGCGATCTTTTCGGCGGACACCACCATGCCAAGATCAAAAGATCGCAGCCTGCGGCAGCTCCTACGGGGGATTGCGGACACCCACGACATTGCAGGTGCATGCGATCTTTTCGGCGGGCACCACCATCGCCAAGATCAAAAGATCGCAGCCTGCGGCAGCTCCTACGGGGGATTGCGGACACCCACGACATTGCAGGTGCCTGCGATCTTTTCGGCGGACACCACCATCGCCAAGATCAAAAGATCGCAGCCTGCGGCAGCTCCTGCGGGGGATTGTCAGCTCTCGGCCATTGCCATGTGCCCACGGCTTACCGAGACCTTTTCCGAGTGCTCCATCTGTATGCACCGTTCCAGGAACAGGAACATGTAGTCGTAACTCTTGCAAACTGCCTGACGCAACTCGGTCTGCAGCGCCTGGCTTGGGTTCGTACCCGCCAGCGTGCAGATGATTTCCAGCGCTTCCCAGGGATGGGCATCATCGTATTGGGCATGCATTTTCAGCCATTTCATCGCCCGTTTGCGGTCTTCCTCCGGGAAAGCCGCCGCATAAATGCCACTGGAGCAGACCAGTGCCGACCACTCGCCGGTCGCGCCCTCGATGGCATAGTTGGTCGCGGCAATCGCCACGATCAGCGAATCCGCCGAACTGGTATGCCAGCACCAATGGCTCAGGGCATGAAGCTCCGCGGGGACTTTTTGCGCCTGTAAATCTTCCAGGCTGACGCCGTGCGCACGGCTCCAGTGCACCCAGTAGTCGGCGTGATTGAGTTCTACACGAATGTTACGCATCAGCCAGCGGCGCGCCATGTCTTCGCCGGGGTGGCGTGCAAAGCGGGTTTTGGTCAGGTTTTGCGCCATGTACAAGGCGAACTGTTCAACAACTGGCCAGCCACCGATCAGGTACTGGCGTATGGTTTTGGTGCTGAGCTTGTTATCACGCATGCGCTGATACAGTTCGTGCTCAACCACCCGACGTTTGCTCTCGCTGCAATCCCGGATCAGTTTCTGCGCCCAGGCGGGGTAACTTGCGGCTTCCATAAGCGGGCCGGTTCTGTTGAATGTGTCGATCACTGTCGAACTCCTTTTGATTGTGATTGTACTGATCGGCAGAAGATTTCAACGGAACGTGCCGGGCACCTTGAACAACAAGGGTTGTGGTCGTGCAGGCCGACAATGCAGGCTGTCACAGGTAAACAATTGCGGGCGTTGGATAATGTACCCTTGAGCATAATCCACGCCGATTTCCAGCAAGGCCTGCTCAATCTGAGGGGTTTCAACAAACTCGGCAATGGTGCGCTTACCCATGACATGACCGATGTGATTGATCACTTCGACCATGGCGCGGTTAATCGGGTCGTCCAGCATGTCCTTTACGAAACTTCCATCGATCTTCAAGAAGTCTACAGGCAAATGTTTCAGATATGCGAACGAGGACATGCCGGCGCAGAAGTCATCCAGCGAAAAATGACAACCTAACCCTTTGAGTTCATTGATAAATCTTATTGCACTCCCCAGATTTGAAATGGCGCTGGTTTCTGTGATCTCAAAACAAATCATCTCAGGCGGGACAGCGTAGGAAATGAACTGCTGACGCAGGAAGTCCAGAAAGTCATCATCTCCGATAGTAATACCTGACAGATTTATCGCACACATTGCCATTGGCCCGTCGCGCCCTTCGGCGATACCTTGGGCAATGATCTTGAATACGTTCTGTACCACCCACCGATCCAGCGATGTCATCAACCCGTAACGCTCGGCGGCGGGAATGAAACTGTTGGGCAGAATCATCCGCCCCGATTCGTCATGCAGGCGCAGCAGTATTTCGATATGCCCGCCGCCACGCGGCGTCTGACCCAGGGCAGCGATTTCCTGGAAATATAAACAGAAGCGGTTTTCCTCGAGCGCCATGTGCAGTCGCTGTACCCAGGCCATCTCGCCAAAACGCAGGGACAACTCCGTATCGTCGGCATGGTAGACCTGCACCCGATTGCGCCCTTTCTCCTTGGCCATGTAGCAGGCCATGTCGGCGGCACGCAATAACGCTTCCAGGGTGGTGGGGGTTTGCGCGACATGAACCAGGCCGATGCTGATGGTGGTCACGAAAGGCCGGCCTTTCCACACGAAATGGAGGTTCTGCACGGTTTGACGCAACACTTCGGCGATTTTCTCCCCGGCTTCCGGCGGGCAGTTCTCAAGCAGAATGCCAAATTCGTCCCCGCCCAACCGGGCCAGGGTATCGCCTTCGCGCAGGCCCGATTGCAGCAAGGCGCAGATATGCCGCAGCAACTCATCACCGGCAGCATGGCCGCAGGTGTCATTGACCAGCTTGAACTGATCAAGGTCGAGAAACATCAAGGAATGACGCCCCGACTGGCGGGTCAGGTTGTGCAGCGCCTGTTCGAGGCGATATTCGAACTCGCGACGATTGGCCAGACCGGTCAGCGCATCGTGAGTCGCCTGCCATGAAAGGTTGGCAATGTACTGCCGCTCCTGAGTCATGTCGTGCAGCACCAGCACCGCGCCACTGACCTTGCCCGCATTGCGGATCGGCGCGCCCACCAGGGTGACCGAGACCGTACTGCCATCCAGGCGCTGAATCAGCTTCGAATGCTCGCTGCCGCCACTGAGTTGACCGCTCAGAATCCGCTCGATGAGCGTAAAACCGTCAGTCTGGGCGTTCTCATCCAAAAGATTGAACAGTGCCGCCAGCGGCAAGCCAGTGGCCTGCTCGGCTTTCCAGTGGGTCAGCTCTTCCGCCGCGGGGTTCATATAAGCGATCGCACCCTCCACATTGGTGGTGATGACCCCATCACCGATGGACTGCAGCGTGATTTGCGCCCGCTCTTTTTCCAGCTGCAAAGCGTCGGCAAATGCATGGCGTTGGGTCAGCAACTTGTGTGTGCGCAGCAATGCCAGGGCGATCAGCCCCAGTGCGGTGGCCAGGTTGGTAATCAGCAGCAGCCGCAAAATCATCCGCGAGCCTTCGCCCAATGCATCGCTGAAGGCCTTGGCGGCAGGCGTCACCCCCTCGTTGATACCCAGTATCGAGGCTTTCCAACGCTGAACATCGGCTGCAGTGGCCTGATCACTGACGATCCCCTGGTGCATCTCATTGGCAACAGTATCGAGCTGTACCAGATAGTTATCACCGACAGTCCAGCGATCGATGGCTTCTTCCAGGTAACTGAAATGACGAAAGTTCAGGTACAACCAGATCAGGCTGGAGACGTCGTCCGCATGGTTGCCCCCCTTGAGGATGGCCATACGGGCGGCATCAAGGTCCGCAGGCTGACGATCCAGGGCGACTCGCAGGTCATGCCCGCTCAGCGGCACGTCAATGGCTTTCTGGTACTTGAGGAAAATCGTTTCGTCGCGACTGTCGGCATACAGGCTGAGGTAATAGATAGCGTCTTTCTGGCCCTTGGACCACAGACTTTCACCTGCAACATAGCCGCGCACTGCTGATAGCACGTACAAGCTGACGCCGCCGAGCAACGCCTGAAATAGCACAACGGCGATAAATGGCCAGACGATGCCCAACAACCGTGGTGTTCCGAGAGTCCGCTTTTGCTTCATGTCGTCCCTTGCATTAAGCACTGGCCAGATGAACACCCGAGTGAGTCTTGCTCCTAACAGCACAGACTAGGCTAATTTTCGGCAGTTCGAACTGCTGGATGAGCGGTTGAATAGATTTAATGACGATGGGTACTTCAGCGGCAAGCGCAACCTTTCTCCCTGTGAGTTCAAGCACTAAGCACAGAAGTGCAAACAAAATTCAAGGTCGCTGTACCTGCTGCAAATGCCCATAAAGCTTGGCATACAGGCCGCCATCGGCAATCAGTTGCTGATGGTCGCCGTCTTCTGCTATCTGCCCACCATCGAACACCAGTACCCGATCGGCCTGTTTCACCGCAGACAAGCGGTGAGCAATGATCAAGGTTGTCCGGCCATTGAGGAAGCGCGCCAGCGCCTGATGCAGGTTGTATTCGGTCGCCGCATCCAGCGCCGAGGTCGCCTCGTCGAGTATCACTACCTTAGGCTCGGCCAGGACCATCCGCGCTATGGCCAGACGCTGACGCTGCCCGCCCGACAAGCGCACCCCGGAGCGCCCGACGATGCTGTCCAGCCCTTGAGGCAAGGTTCTGATCGTGGCATCCAGTTGAGCGATTTCCAGCGCCTGCCAGCAGGCCTCGTCACTGCGTGAACGGCCCATGGTCAGGTTGGCCCGTACCGTATCGTTGAACAGTGCCGGGTGCTGCAGGACCACCGCAACGTTTTCGCGCACGGTTTCCAGACCGATCTCCTGCTGGGTCGAACCGCCGAAACGGATGCTCCCTGCCTGTGGCGTATACAGCCCCAGCAGCAGTTGCACCAGGGTACTTTTACCGCCGCCGCTGGCCCCGACTATCGCGACTTTTTCGCCGGGAGCAATGGACAGGTCCATCTGGTCCAGCACCAGTTCGTCGCTATAACCGAAGCTCAAACCGCGAACCTCGATGCCGACCGTCTCGCGGCCGTGGAACGGGTCGATGCCACCGGGGTATTGCGGCTCGTCGGCACGGGACAGCAATTCGTTGATCCGGGTCAGCGCCCCGCCCGCCGCGTAATAGGCGTATTGCAGATTGAGCAGCTGCTCGACCGGACCGATCATGAACCAGAGGTAGCTGAATACCGCCAGCATCTGACCGATCGACAGGTCAGAAAACAGCACGGTGAGCATGGCCGCCGCGCGGAAGATGTCGATCCCGAACTGGAACAGCAAACCGCTGGCCCGGCTGGAGGCATCGCTCTTCCATTGCGAGTTCACCGCATAATTGCGAACTTCCTGCGCTCGCAACCCCAGCCGTCCGAGGAAAAAGCCCTGACGATTGCCGGCGCGGACTTCCTGGATCGCATCGAGGGTTTCGGTGAGCGCCTGGGTAAACCGTGAAGTGCTGTCGTTCTCGAGTTTTTTCAGGTGTTTGACGCGTTTGCCCAACTGCACCGTGGCGTAGATCACCAGCGGATTGAACAGCAGAATCAATAGCGCCAGCTGCCAGTGCATCCAGACCAGGATCCCGGCAGTCCCGACCAGCGTCAGCATGGCCACCAGAAAACGGCTGAGGGTTTCGCCGACAAATTTATCGATGGTGTCCAGGTCAGTGACCAGATGGGTCGTTACTGTGCCGCTGCCCAGGCTTTCATACTCACCGAGGGAGATGCGCTTGAGTCGTTCGATCAGCCTGACGCGAATCCGATAGACAATGTCTTTGGCCAGCCCGGCGAACAAGCGTGCCTGCAGCACGTTGAACAGCAGCGCGCCACAACGCAGGGTCAGGGTGATCAACAGCATCAGGCCGATGTAGCCGGCGGCGCTTTGCCAGGCCTCGGGCAGTGCGTGGTTCATGACCTTCAGCGCAGCGTCGCCATGCCCCAGCAGCACTTCGTCCACCAGCAACGGCAAGAGCAAGGGAATCGGCACACTGCACAAGGTCGCCAGGACCGCGACCCCATTGGCAATCCACAGGGCTTTCTTATGGTGTAACGCCAAACGCCGGATTTCCGCCCAGCTCAGCCGATCGACCCGCTTGGGTTGTTCCCCGCCATCGGCCTGATCATGCACAGGCGGCACGCTCCAGCCAACGACCGAGCAACGGCGACAGCTCGTTGAGCGGTTGATAGCCATTGGTCAGCAGCGCCAATTGGCCATTGCGCTCGGCGAGCAAAGTCGGGAATCCGGCAATACCCAGATCCTGCACCCAGGTGAAATCCGCAGCGGTCGCCGCATGCTGGTCGGCGCGGTCAAAGGCTGCCGCGAACTCGATCCGCGGCAAGCCGGCTGCCTCGGCCAATTCCACCAGGACACTGGCATGGGTAACGTCGCGGCCCTCGACATAAAAGGCTTGCTGAATCAGCTTGAGCAGTTTCCAGGCACAGTCCGGCGCCAGGCTGCGCGCCGTCACCAGTGCCCGGCAGGCCGGCTCGGTGTCGTAGACAAAACCTTCGGGCAAGGCACCCTCGGTTTTGAACGGTTGGCCGGTGGCCTCGGTGACCGCCTGCCAATGTTCGAGGATGTAGCGCCGTGTAGTTGGCTCCAGCGCGGCGCCGCTGCCGGTCCTCAAGCCGCCCACCACCAGATGCAACTCGATACCTGAGGCTCGCGCCTGCTCTGCCAAGGCCTCGGCCACCGGAGCAAAGCCCCAGCACCAGGAACACATCGGGTCCATGACATAGAGCAGGCGTGCGGACATGGTTCAGGCCTCGGTGTTGGACTGGCGGTAGTTGAAGCCAATCGGATGTGGCAGGTTGCGGGCTTTCGCCAGCTCGATCTGTTTTTGCCGGTCAATGGCGCTGCGCCGGGTTTTCTCGCTTAGTTTATCCCAGCAATGCGGGCAACTGATGCCAGCCACATAGTGCTCGGAGGTGCGGTCTTCGACGCTGACAGGTGTACGACAGGCATGACATTGATCGTAGTCTCCTTCGCTGAGGTCGTGACGCACAGTGACCCGGTTATCGAAGACAAAGCAGTCGCCGCGCCATTGGCTTTCTTCCTGCGGCACCTCTTCGAGGTACTTCAGAATGCCGCCCTTGAGGTGATACACCTCGCCGAAACCCTGGCTGAGCATGTAGCTCGAAGCCTTTTCGCAACGGATGCCACCGGTGCAGAACATCGCGACTTTTTTGTGTCGGGCCGGATCGAAGTTGGCTTTGATGTAGTCCGGAAACTCGCGAAAACTGGTGGTTTTCGGGTCGACGGCGCCTTCGAAGGTGCCGATCGAGACTTCATAATCGTTGCGGGTATCGATCAACAATACTTCCGGATCGCTGATCAGTGCGTTCCAGTTCTGCGGATCGACATAGGTGCCGACCTGCTTGTTCGGGTCAACACCGTCAACGCCGAGGGTGACGATTTCTTTCTTGAGCTTGACCTTGGTCCGATAGAACGGCTGATCTTCACAGTACGACTCTTTGTGATCGATGTCGTCCATGCGTGGATCGTTCTTCAACCAGGCCATCAGCCCGTCGATGCCTTCACGGCTACCGGAAACGGTGCCGTTGATGCCTTCTTCAGCGATCAACAACGTGCCTTTGATGCCGTTATCGACCATCGCCTGCAGCAGTGGCTCGCGCAGGGCAACGTAATCTTCAAGGGTGACGAACTTATACAGTGCCGCCACGACAATGTTTTGTGTCATGGGTAATCTCCAGGTGGCTACCCTCGCAAAGGGTGAACCGGATGCAAAAAAAAACGCGCCGGCTAACTCAAGTTAGTGGCGCGTTGCGGAGTGTAGCAAAAAGGCAGCAGCTAGCTGCAAGCTTCAAGCGGCAAGCTGAGCGGGTCGCCTTAAACTTGCAGCTTGTAGCTTATAGCTTGCAGCTGTCCCTAATGCTTACTCCCGCCGGCGCAGGTCGGCGATGCCGGGGCTGCGTCGATTTTCGCCCATTCTTCAGGCGTGTAGGTATGCAGCGCCAACGCATGGAACTCAGCCATCAAGTCGCCAAGCGTGGCGTATACCTTCTGGTGCCGCTTGACGCTGTTGAGCCCGACAAACTGCTCACTGACCAGCACTGCCTTGAAGTGGGTTTGCAGCCCACGACTGTGCATATGGCTTTCATCCAGTACTTGCAGATGCTCGGGCTGCAATGCGCTCAGCGCCGATTCGATACGTTGTTGCATGGTCATTCCCGGCTCCGCTTAAGGCTTTTTCTTGGCCGGTGCTGCTGCGCCTTTTGGCTCAAGCTCGGCGGTCATGTCAGCCAACAGCTTGTTGACTACAGGTACCGCGCTTTCCAGCTTGGCCTGAGTCATCTGGGCCGATTGCTGAGTCAGCTGCGGCATTTTTTCCAGAACTTTTTTGCCCAATGGCGATTTGTAGAACGCTACCAGGTCCTTGAGTTCGGTTTCGCTGAAGTTGCTGGTGTAGAGCTTGACCATGTCAGGCTTGAGCTTGTTCCAGCCAATAGCCTGGTCCAGAGCCGCGTTAGCCTTGGCCTGGTAGGTTTCCAGCAGGGCTTTTTTCGACTCGGGGGCTTTGGTTTGTTCAAAGCGCTGGGCGAACATTTGCTGCACTTGCATGTACACCGGGGTACCGAGCTTGTCGGCGTGGGCCAGAGTCAGAAAGGCTTCGGCACTGGCATTGTGGCTGGCGGTATCGGCAAGAGCCTGGCCGCTGGCGCAAACCAGAACAACCGCGGTACAGATGGCACGAAGACGAGTCATCAAGTTTCCTTTTCTAGCTGGCGAGGTAAAACCCCAAGGGCGACCATTCTGCACCTAAAAAACTCTGTCACTCAACCCCAAGCCTTACCAGGCCTGATTTGCAGGGTCCGAACGGTAGAAAAATCGACCGATGGAACCCTGACGGCGGATCACGGCCTAAACTGGCGAATCAGACCAACCGGAGTGTGACCGATGAGCCGTATCGAAACCGACAGCCTGGGCCAGGTTGAAGTCCCGGATGAAGCCTACTGGGGCGCTCAGACGCAACGCTCGCTAATCAACTTCGCCATCGGTAATGAACGCATGCCGATCGCGGTGCTGCACGCCCTGGCACTGATCAAGAAAGCCGCTGCGCGGGTCAACGACCGCAACGGTGACGTGCCCGCCGACATCGCCAGGCTGATCGAACAGGCCGCCGATGAAGTGCTCGATGGCGAGCACGATGAGCAGTTCCCGCTGGTGGTCTGGCAGACCGGTAGCGGCACCCAGAGCAACATGAACGTCAACGAAGTGATCGCCGGACGCGCCAACGAACTGGCCGGCAACCCCCGCGGCGGCAAGCTCCCGGTGCACCCCAACGATCATGTAAACCGCTCGCAGAGCTCCAACGACTGCTTCCCTACCGCCATGCACATCGCCGCCGCCCAAGCGGTGCAGCAGCATCTGCTGCCGGCGATCAACGAATTGTCCGGCGGGCTGGCGGAGCTGGCTGCGCGGCACATGAAGCTGGTCAAGACCGGCCGTACCCACATGATGGACGCGACGCCGATCACCTTTGGCCAGGAAATCTCGGCGTATATCGCGCAACTGGATTACGCCGAGAGAGCGATTCGCAGCGCCCTGCCAGCGGTCTGCGAACTGGCCCAGGGCGGTACCGCCGTGGGCACCGGGCTCAACTCGCCCCACGGTTTTGGCGAAGCGATCGCCGCCGAACTGGCCGCCCTCTCCGGCCTGCCGTTCGTCACCGCGCCGAACAAGTTCGCGGCGCTGGCCGGCCATGAGCCCTTGACCACCCTCTCCGGCGCGCTGAAAACCCTCGCTGTGACCTTGATGAAGATCGCCAATGACCTGCGTTTGCTGGGCTCTGGCCCCAGAGCCGGTTTTGCAGAGGTGAAACTGCCGGCCAACGAACCCGGTAGTTCGATCATGCCCGGCAAGGTCAATCCGACCCAGTGCGAAGCGCTATCGATGCTCGCCTGCCAGGTGTTGGGCAACGATGTGGCCATCGGCTTTGCCGCCAGTCAGGGGCATCTGCAACTGAACGTGTTCAAACCGGTGATCATTCACAACCTGCTGCAATCGATTCGATTACTGGGCGATGGCTGCAGCAACTTCCAGCAGCATTGCATCGCCGGACTGGAACCTGATCCGGTGCAAATGGCCGCACACCTGGAGCGTGGTTTGATGCTGGTGACAGCGTTGAATCCGCATATCGGCTACGACAAGTCGGCGGAAATCGCCAAGAAAGCCTATGCCGAAAACCTGACCCTGCGCGAGGCTGCGCTGCAGCTGGGGTATCTGACGGATGAAGAGTTCGATGCCTGGGTTCGGCCGGAGAATATGTTGGAGGCTGGGAAGAAGGGGTAGAAATCGCGGGTTCCCGCAATTTCACGGTATACCCGATCGACGTGGGATACGGCCATTTTTCGGGTGTACCCGGTCGGCGTAGGAGCTGCCGCAGGCTGCGATCTTTTCGAGGCACCCAAGATCAAAAGATCGCAGCCTGCGGCAGCTCCTACAGGGTTTGCGTACACCTGATATTTAAACCCGCGAAGCAAACAACGCCTGATGCTGACGACACTGTTCGGCGCTGAGCATGAACACACCATGGCCGCCGCGTTCGAAGTCGAGCCAGGCGAAGTCCACTTCCGGGTACAGCGCTTCGACGTGCACCTGGCTATTGCCGACTTCGACGATCAGCAAACCTTTTTCGGTCAGGTGATCCGCCGCTTCGCTGAGCATGCGCCGCACCAGGTTCAAGCCGTCCTCACCGCAGGCCAGGCCCAACTCGGGCTCATGCTGATACTCGTCCGGCATGTCGGCGAAATCTTCGGCATCGACGTACGGCGGGTTGGAAACGATCAGGTCGAAGCGTTGGCCCGGCAGACCATCGAAGCCGTCCCCCTGAACGGTATAGACCCGTTCGTCGACAGCATGACGCTCGATATTCTGATTGGCGACTTCCAGCGCTTCGAACGACAGGTCGGCCAGTACCACTTCGGCGTTCTGGAACTCATAAGCGCAAGCGATGCCAATGCAGCCGGAACCGGTGCACAGGTCAAGAATCCGTGCTGGTTCGGCGCCCAACCAGGGCTGAAAACGTTTTTCGATCAGCTCGCCAATCGGTGAACGGGGAATCAGCACTCGCTCGTCAACGATGAACGACATTCCGCAAAACCACGCTTCACCCAACAAGTAAGCGGTAGGGATGCGCTCCTCGATTCGACGCTTGAGCAGGCGCTGCAGATTGACCAGTTCGTCCTCTTCCAGGCTACAGTCCAGGTAGCTGTCTGCAATTTCCCAAGGCAGGTGCAACGCGCCGAGTACCAATTGACGGGCGTCGTCCCAGGCGTTGTCAGCTCCATGGCCGAAAAATAGATCCTCCCCATGAAAACGGCTGACGGCCCAACGGATGTGGTCGCGCAAGGTGCGCAGGCGGGAAGTGATCACGGGACAAACTCCTGAAAAAACGACTGACGATTCTAACAGCCAAAACGCCCCCCGACGACGCATGAAAAATGCCTTCCCGATGTAGGAACTATCCATTTTTCAAGCTTTTACTTGAACAGAACCGCCCTATTGACAAGGCTGTAGGCCAGCAACCACATAGCCTACGTTGGTAGCGATTCACAGAAGCCCTCAGCCAGAGGACAATGTCGCAAAAGCCCTACCCAAAGGAGCCCCAGAATGTCCGTTCCAAAGACGATGTTTCAACTCAGCGGCCGTGGTTATGCACCGGCCAATTTGAACCATGCCAGCCTGGTCATTATCGATGCCCAGAAAGAATACCTCAGTGGCCCTCTGGCCCTGACCGGCATGGATGCTGCCGTCGAAAACATCAAGCAACTGGTCGCCGCCGCCCGCAATGCCGGTCGGCCGATCGTGCATGTGCATCACCTTGGCACCGTGGGGGGCATGTTCGATCCTCAGGGTGAACGCGGTAAGTTCATCCCGGGCCTGGAGCCACAAGGTGACGAGACCATCGTCGGCAAGCTGCTGCCCAGTGCCTTCCACGGCACGGAGTTGGAAAAACGTCTGCAGGACCTCGGCTCGCTGGACCTGATCGTCTGCGGTTTCATGAGCCACTCCAGTGTCAGCACCACGGTACGCGCGGCCAAGAACCTGGGCTTTCGCTGCACCCTGGTGGAAGATGCGTGTGCGACCCGCGACCTGCCGTACAAAGGCGGCATCCTGAGCGCAGAAAATGTACAGCAGACGGAAATGGCGATCATGGCGGACAACTTCGCCACCCTCGCGCTGACCAAAGACCTGATCTGATCGACCCTTGATGAGCGGTCGATTCCGCCGCTCATCCACAAAGGTCTCTCATTTTCTGCAATTGTCTTAGCCTCAGGAACCACCCGGTCATCTCCCGGTCGAAGGGCCGATACCCATTGAGGAAGATCG
The DNA here is from genome assembly GCF_059716055.1 of Pseudomonas sp. LBUM1658. Classification (NCBI taxonomy): domain Bacteria; kingdom Pseudomonadati; phylum Pseudomonadota; class Gammaproteobacteria; order Pseudomonadales; family Pseudomonadaceae; genus Pseudomonas; species Pseudomonas sp. LBUM1658. The sequence goes on along the minus strand of NZ_CP166798.1, from coordinate 1,609,054 downwards.
GAATGAAGATATCCGATGGATTTGACGCTCGCCGCTTGCGCCCCAAGGGTCCGAGTAATTGGCGTTATCGCCTGGGCGCAGCTTTTTCGGCAGTACTGGCAACGTTCGGCGTGTTATTGGCAATGGCCGGTGCCGCCAGTCTGTTGGGTCGCCCGCCAGCACTCGGCGAACTGAATGCCAGCCCCGCCGGCTCGGCGGTCATTCTGGTGATCGGCCTGTTGCTGCTGTACGTCGGCATCTGGTTCTGGCGTCGCTGCCGTCGCCGTCGGCGCCTGTCCCACGGGCTGAACATTGCGCCGCACCTGATGAAGAAAAATGACTGAGTGTCGGGCAGGAGCGTTTTCTGCCCGATCCGTCTCGACTTGGGTAAACTAGCCGCCCTTCGCGGAGGCTGACATGCAAGACGACGATTTTTCCCTGTTCAAAAGCGAGATCCGCGGCGTCAAGCCGATCAAACATGATCGCGCCGAGACGGGCAAACCCAAGGCCGACCGTGCGCAGATCGCCAAATTGCGCCTGGCGGCGACCGTGCGCACCGATGCGACCACCGTTGACGGCCTGTCCGATCAATTCGTCATCGATGTCGGTCCGGAAGACGAGTTGATGTGGGCCCGTGACGGCGTTCAGGAAAGCCAGATGCGCAAGCTGAAGGTCGGCCAGATCCCGTTTGAAGGCAGCCTCGACCTGCACGGCATGAACGTGGAAAAAGCCCGCGAAACCCTCTGGGCCTTTCTGGCTGAAGCGACCAAATTCGAAATCCGCTGCGTGCGCGTCACCCACGGCAAGGCTGTGCGACTGGACGGCAAGCGGCCAATGATCAAGAGCCACGTCAACACCTGGTTGCGCCAGCATTCGCAAGTGCTCGGTTTCACCTCCTGCCAGCCGAAACACGGCGGTGCCGGCGCGGTGTACGTGATGCTCAAACGCACCATGATGGAAGGTCGCGACGAGTAAATCAGCGTCTTCCCGCTGACGCGTTTCCGCCAGTGCTGACTGCCACATTCTCGGCCGCAGCGCTCGTTCAGCTCAGTAAAACACTAGACAAAATAGCGCCACCTAGCCCAAGATAGGCAAGCCGGTGCCATTGTTTTGCCACCACATTCCATAAAAATCACAAACCACGTATAACGCTTTCTGGCCACCCATAAACATTTAGCAATACTTCTCCCAAGGATGAACTAGTGAAAGTCCCATTGGTTTTCTTACTTGTGCCAACGTGCCTCTGCGTCCAAGCAGCGGAGCAAAAGTTTCAATACCGATATGATCCGGATGTTGAATACTCTGTCGTTTCGACAGTCGAAACTAACTCGGCGCTCCAGGCAACAGTAAAAAGAGCTGGGACTTACTTCACCACCTATACGAAACTACAACTCGATTGCGTAAGTAGACGCGTTCGCCAAATGGGCTCCTACAACAGCATTCAGGGGCTGGAGACTGCAGAACTCGATCAAATAGAAGGTCGAATCGTCGACGGTTCGATTGCGGATGAAGTTGGTAAAATCGTATGTCAAGACACAACAACAACCGCAACAACGTCAGAAGTAAAGGATCTGCCCATCACGAAACAGAATGACGATCAGAGTTGATAATCTTTTATATGCCACAGCTTGCACGCTGACAGTTCGTACTACTTACAAACGGCTATAGCAAAGTTACTACTCTCTCGCAATAAGCTCTCTGTGGCAGTCAACCCGTGTGGGGGCAAGGATGCCCCGATCTTCATCTGCAGCGGTCATTGCGTTTCTCCAGGCCAAAACAACCCCGCTCGATGGCGGCTGCGAGAAACCGAAGCGATCGTCAAATTCCGCACCTCGCAATGCCAGCGACTGCCCCGACAGTTGCCCCCTCCAGCAGGCCAGAGTGGCCGACAAACACCTCCAGGCGGCCCCGACCGAATTGAAGCTCCGTGCCCGGCGGCAATACAACTGTCGGCACACCTACGTTACTATGTGCCTAATGACAGGCATGAACCTTGAATTCATTGCGAATCAGCTCGTCCAAAGCGTGCAAATGCTATTGTCGCCCTATGCCCGGTGGATCACTCCAGCGAAGACTGAAGCGATTTCGGGGAGCTGAAACAAAGCCTGAATGGTACAAAATTGGTACAGGCAGAAACCGTACCCCTCTAGAACCCATACGGAATAACGCTCTGTGACATTGGAACAGAATTACACCGCGATTCTTGGCCAGCTTGGCGAAGACCCCTTCCGCGAAGGCCTGCTCGACACGCCAAAACGTGCCGCGAAAGCCATGAAGTACCTTTGCCGCGGTTACGAACAAACGCTCGAAGAAGTCACCAACGGTGCCTTGTTCAGCTCCGATAACAGCGAAATGGTGCTGGTCAAGGACATCGAGCTCTACTCGCTGTGCGAACACCATTTGCTGCCGTTCATCGGCAAGGCGCATGTCGCCTATATCCCTAGCGGCAAGGTGCTGGGCCTGTCGAAGGTCGCGCGGATCGTCGATATGTACGCCCGGCGCCTGCAGATCCAGGAAAACCTCAGCCGGCAGATTGCCGACGCGGTCCAGGAAGTGACCGGCGCCCTGGGCGTTGCAGTGGTGATCGAAGCCAAACACATGTGCATGATGATGCGCGGTGTGGAGAAACAGAATTCGTCGATGATCACTTCGGTGATGCTCGGTGAGTTCCGCGAAAACGCAGCGACCCGCAGCGAGTTTCTAAGCCTGATCAAGTAACACCGCACTTGGAGAAAGCCGGCGTTTATCGCCGGTTTTTTTTCGCCCGCAGAAAATCAGGTAAGCTGCGCGCCTCTGTTCACCCTCCATGAGGCTTACACCGTGTTCGTCAAAGCGCTTCGAGTCGGCCTGGGCCAACTCATCATCTTCATCGACTTCATCAGCCGCCCGCGCAAGCAGCAGCGCCCGGTCGCCGCTCAGGCTCAGGTCGAACAGGCTGCCAAGGGCCTGACCCTGTATCAATTTCACGCCTGCCCGTTCTGCGTGAAAACTCGCCGCACCCTGCGTCGCTTGAATGTGCCGGTGGCCCTGCGCGATGCGAAAAATAACCAGCAGGATCGCCAGACCCTGCTGGAGCAAGGCGGCAAGATCAAAGTGCCGTGCCTGCGCATCGAAGAGAACGGCCAGACCACCTGGATGTATGAGTCCAAGGTGATCATTGATTATCTGGATAAGCGGTTTGCGGCGGCCTGATTAGGTTGTGTTGTTCTTGTTGGCCTCTTCGCGAGCAAGCTCGCTCCCACAGGTGATCAGTGTTGATCACAGATCTCCTTTACCCCACAAATCTACTGTGGGAGCGAGCTTGCTCGCGATAGGGCTCGCCCAGGCAACAGAGATCTCAGACAAAAATAAACCGGCCCATTCGCCGGTTTATTTGCATTCACCCTTCCCTCATGCCACTCCAGCAGCCTGGACCTGACGCACCAAGCTGCGCGCTGCTACTGGATCCTTCCCTCCTATATATCCTTCCTTTCATCCTTTTCGCACACAACAGCAAAAACATTATTTGCTTTTTTTGTATACAAAAGCATAATTCGTTTCGTGCGAGTTCCTGACCTAACGGTCAACAAAAGCCCGCAAGCCTTACATGCCTCAAAGAGCCGCTGCCACCCTCATGGGTCCGGTTCTGGAAAAAACAATAAAACTCTTGAGGAGTACTCGCTGTGGAAAGCCGCAAAACTGAAGCCCCTACGCTGGATCTCTCGCCGTCGTTGAACAACGGCTGGCTCGAACGCCTGTTCAAACTCAGCTTACACGGCACCACGGTGAAGACCGAGCTGATCGCCGGTCTGACCACCTTCATCACCATGGCTTACATCATCTTCGTCAACCCGAACATCATGGCGGACGCCGGGATCGACCATGGCGCCGCCTTTGTCGCGACCTGTATCGCCGCGGCGCTGGGCTGCCTGCTGATGGGCCTGTACGCCAACTGGCCGGTCGGCCTGGCACCCGGCATGGGCTTGAATGCGTTCTTCACCTACACCGTGGTCGGCACCATGGGCTACAACTGGGAAACCGCCCTCGGTGCGGTGTTTATTTCCGGTGTGTTGTTCATGTTCCTGACCTTTTCTCGAATTCGCGAGTGGCTGCTCAACAGCATCCCGGTGAGCTTGCGTTACGCCATGGGCGCGGGGGTCGGGTTGTTCCTCGGTCTCATCGGCCTGAAAACCGCCGGGATCGTCGTCGACAGCCCGGCCACCCTGATCAAACTCGGCTCCCTGCGCGAGCCTGGCCCGCTGCTCGCGGCCATCTGCTTCCTGATGATTGCCGTGCTCAGCTATCACCGGGTGTTCGGCGCGATTCTGATCAGCATCATCGCCGTGACACTTGCAGGCTGGGGCTTGGGCCTGGTGCACTACAGCGGTCTTATGTCGGCACCGCCAAGCCTGGCGCCGACCTGGATGGCCATGGACATCGCCGGCGTGTTCAACGTCAGCATGATCAGCGTGGTACTGGCATTCCTCTTTGTACACATGTTTGATACCGCCGGTACCCTGATGGGCGTCGCGCAACGGGCCGGCCTGGTAAACGCTGACGGCAAGATCGAAAACCTTTCCCGCGCACTGAAAGCCGACAGCGCTTCCAGCGTCTTCGGCGCCGTGGTTGGCGTACCGCCAGTTACCAGCTACGTAGAAAGTGCGGCGGGTGTAGCCGCCGGTGGCCGAACCGGTCTGACGGCGGTCACTGTCGGCGTACTGTTCATTGCCGCGATGTTTTTCGCGCCACTGGCTGGCATGATTCCCGCTTATGCAACGGCCGGCGCGCTGATTTATGTGGCGATGCTGATGATGGGCGGCATGAAGCACATTGAATGGGATGATGCCACTGACAGCATTCCAGCAATCGTTACGGCGATCATGATGCCGCTGACCTTCTCGGTCGCCGACGGAATCGCGCTGGGCTTTATCACCTACGTGACACTGAAGGCCGGCACTGGCAAGTACAAGGAAATTTCCGTAAGCCTGTGGGTACTCTGTGCGATCTTTATCGCCAAGTTCATTTTCTTGTAAGCGACACCGCTTCACCCAGCCTCACCCCGTCCGGTGGGGCTTTTGCACAGATGGAGGAAAGAGATGAGTCTGGAAACCTGGCTGCTGTTCAGCGGCGCGGCGCTGGTAGTGATCCTGATCCCGGGACCACTGTCGTTATTGATGATCAGCAATAGTTTGAACTACGGGGTGCGCCGTTCTTACCCGGCGTTTCTGGGCGGAGTGGTTGCCTCGATCTGCCTGCTGAGCGCCTCGGCCCTGGGCCTGGGCGCTTTGTTGCTGGCCTCGGAACAGCTGTTCAGTGCCCTGAAGATCGTCGGTGCGCTGTACCTGTTCTACCTCGCCTGGCAGAGCTGGCAGCAATCGCGGCAACCGGCTCACGCCACTGAAGTTCCGCAGGCTGCGCTGGTGCCGCGCTTTCGCGCACTGTTCGGGCGGGCGTTTGTGCTGGGAGCGAGCAATCCGAAGGACATTCTGTTTTTCGCCGCGTTTCTGCCGCAGTTTCTCAGTGCCCAGCAGCCGTTCCTGCCACAGCTGCTGATCATGATCGTCACCTGGACCGTGCTTGATCTGCTGTGCAAGCTGACCTACGGCCTGGGCGCCCATGGGGCGGCGCGGTATCTGCGCAGCGGCAAGGGCCAGAGCTGGTTCAACCGGATCAGTGCCGGGTTGTTCAGTGGCGCGGGGGCTGCGTCGTTGTTGAGTCGGTAAGGTAAAGCAAGATCAAAAGATCGCAGCCTGCGCCAGCTCCTACAAAGGCTGTGTACACCCGTCAATCGCGGGTGTGTGCGGTCGGCGTAGGAGCTGGCGCAGCCTGCGATCTTTTGATCTTTTCGACGGACGAAAAAAAGCCCGCAGCGTGAGCGGGCGAAAGACCAAAGAAGCTTTTGCGCAGATTCGTGGGAGAGTCTAGCTTCCTCTGTAGGTCGAATAGCTGTAAGGCGAAATCAGCAGTGGCACGTGATAGTGATCCTGCTCGGCCGAGATACCGAAGCGCAGCACCACCACATCGAGAAAGGCCGGCTCCGGCAGCTGTACGCCGCGGGCACGGTAGTAATCGCCGGCATGGAACTGCAGTTGATAGACCCCGGAACGGTAGTCATCACCTTGCAGCAGCGGGGCATCGCAGCGGCCATCACTGTTGGTCAGCGCGCTGGCGACCAGCTCCAGCTGCGTGCCTTCAACCCTATACAACTCAACCTTGATCGAGCTGCCAGGGCAACCGTGTGCGGCATCCAAAACGTGTGTAGTCAAACGTCCCATTGATTCTGCGCGCCTGCCTGCAATCAAGCAGTCAGGCCTCGCGCCTCCCAGAGTCAGTTAAAAAGGAGACCGCACCGTTTCGGAGCACGAAAAGGTCCGGCGAGGGATTGATTAAGACACTTTTCTTAAAAATTGTACACAATAAAAATCACATTTCACCCTACCGACTTACCAACCGCGGATTGCCAGTGAATTTGCAGCCGCGCCTTGAGAACTGCCACCCTTCCGTCCCTTACCTGACCAAACAGGCAGGTTTCTTGCAATACCAGCCCAAGATGACCATCGGTGAAAATTGTGAAAATTCAGGCTTACAAAGTGACAATAAAGTTGTATACAATCAATCCATCACTGTGACGCAAGCCTGCATCGCCACCATCAGGCCGCCACGCAACCCTTGTCATGAACAAGACACCACGAACAAGAAGGAAGACTGCAGTGAGCGCTGACTACCCACGCGACCTGATCGGTTACGGCAGTAACCCTCCTCACCCACACTGGCCGGGCAATGCCCGCATCGCCCTGTCCTTCGTGCTGAATTACGAAGAAGGCGGTGAGCGCAACATTCTGCACGGCGACAAAGAGTCGGAAGCCTTCCTCTCGGAAATGGTTTCGGCGCAACCGCTGCAGGGCGAGCGCAACATGAGCATGGAATCGCTGTACGAGTATGGCAGCCGTGCCGGTGTGTGGCGGATCCTCAAGCTGTTCAAGGAATTCGACATCCCGCTGACCATCTTCGCCGTCGCCATGGCCGCCCAGCGCCATCCGGACGTGATCCGTGCGATGGTCGAGGCCGGTCACGAGATCTGCAGCCACGGCTACCGCTGGATCGACTATCAGTACATGGACGAGGCCGAGGAACGCGAGCACATGCTCGAAGCGATCCGCATCCTCACCGAAATCAGCGGCGAGCGCCCGCTGGGCTGGTACACCGGCCGCACCGGGCCGAACACTCGTCGGCTGGTGATGGAGGAAGGTGGTTTCCTCTATGACTGCGACACCTATGACGACGACCTGCCCTACTGGGAACCGAACAACCCGACCGGCAAGCCGCACCTGGTGATCCCCTACACCCTGGACACCAATGACATGCGCTTCACCCAGGTTCAGGGTTTCAACACCGGCGACGATTTCTTCCAGTACCTCAAGGACGCCTTCGATGTGCTCTACGCCGAAGGTGCCGAGGCGCCGAAGATGCTTTCCATCGGCCTGCACTGCCGATTGATTGGCCGTCCGGCGCGTCTGGCCGCTCTGAAACGCTTTATCGAATACGCTAAAAGCCACGAACAGGTCTGGTTCAGCCGTCGGGTCGACATCGCCCGCCACTGGCATGAAACCCACCCGTACCAAGGGGCTGCGAAATGAGCCAGTTTCAATCCCTGAAGCCATCGACCCTGAGCCGTGAGGCTTTCGTCGAGGCCTTCGCCGATATCTACGAACATTCGCCATGGGTGGCCGAAAAGGCTTTCGACCTGGGCCAGGACGCGTCGATCGACCAGATCGAAACCCTGCACCAGCGCATGAGCGACATCCTGTTGAGCGCCGATCATGCCAGCCAGCTGGCATTGATCAACGCCCACCCGGACCTGGCGGGCAAAGCTGCCGTCCAGGGCCAGCTTACCGCAGCCAGCACTCAAGAACAGTCTGGCGCGGGTATTCACCAATGCACGGCCGAAGAGTTTCAGCGCTTCACCGAGCTGAACGAAGCCTACAAAGCCAAGTTCGCGTTTCCCTTCATCATGGCGGTAAAAGGCAGCGACCGGCATCAGATCCTCGCAGCGTTCGAAACGCGCATCCACAACTCGGCAGACGCCGAATTCAAATGCGCGCTGGCGGAGATCAATAAGATCGCATTGTTCCGATTATTGACCCTATAGCGACCGGGCCCCGTGAAACCTCATGAACGCTGATGTTTACCCGGGCCTTGCAAGCGTCCCAAGCCACTTTATTAAAGGCAGACAAGAAGAATGAAAGCTTACGCCGTACCTTTCGAGAAGTTCGTCAACCTGGCCGATGCCCGTCTGGGCACCAAGATCATTTCGGTGACCGATGACTGGTTCGCCGACGCCAATCGGCTGTTCCAGCCGACTCCGGCAGTGTGGAAGGAGGGCGTTTTCGATGACAACGGCAAGTGGATGGACGGCTGGGAGTCGCGCCGCAAGCGCTTCGAAGGCTACGACAGCGCGGTAATCCGCCTGGGCGTGCCGGGCTCGATCAAAGGCGTGGACATCGACACTTCATTCTTCACCGGCAACTTCCCGCCGTCTGCCTCGCTGGAAGCCTGCTTCCTGGCGCAAGGCGAACCGACTGAAGATACCCAGTGGGTCGAAGTGCTGTCGGCGGTCGAGTTGCAAGGCAACAGCCACCACTTCCACGAGATCAATAACGATCAGGCCTTCAGCCACCTGCGCTTCAACATCTACCCGGATGGCGGCGTAGCTCGTCTGCGGGTGTATGGCATTCCGTTCCGCGACTGGTCGGCAGTCGGCGACAACGAACAGGTGGATCTGGCAGCCGCTTTGAATGGCGGTCGCGCCCTGGCCTGCTCTGACGAACACTTCGGGCGCATGAGCAACATCCTCAACCCGGGTCGCGGCATCAACATGGGCGACGGCTGGGAAACTGCCCGTCGGCGCACACCTGGCAATGACTGGGTGATCGTCGCCCTTGGCCATCCAGGCGTGATCGAGAAAGTCGTAGTCGACACCCTGCACTTCAAGGGCAACTACCCGGACACCTGCTCGATCCAGGGCGCGTTCGTCAAGGGCGGTACCGACAGCCAAATTGAAACCCAATCGCTGTTCTGGCGTGAATTGCTGCCGGCACAGAAGCTGGAAATGCACGCCGAACATAGCTTTGCCGAGCAGATCAAGGCGCTGGGCCCGATTACCCATATTCGTCTGAACGTGTTCCCGGATGGTGGTGTGAGTCGCCTGCGGGTGTTGGGCAAGGTCGCTAAATAGAGATTGAAATGCAGAACCCATGTAGGAGCTGCCGCAGGCTGCGATCCTTTGATTTTAAAGATCAAAAGATCGCAGGCTTCGCCAGCTCCTACAGGGAATGCGGTGAACCGACAACGAATTTCAAAGATAAAGAAGACCAGCATGCGCACATTGACGATTGAACCGCTGACCAAAGAAGCCTTCGCCCCTTTCGGTGACGTGATCGAAACCGATGGCAGCGATCACTTCATGATCAACAACGGTTCGACCATGCGCTTCCATCGTCTGGCCGAGGTGGAAACCGCCACGCCGGACGACAAGGCGATCATCAGCATCTTCCGCGCCGATGCGCAGGACATGCCGTTGACCGTTTGTATGCTGGAGCGTCACCCGCTGGGCAGCCAGGCGTTCATACCGCTGCTCGGCAACCCCTTTCTGATCGTGGTCGCGCCACTTGGCGATGTACCTGTATCAGGTTTGGTCCGTGCCTTCGTCACCAACGGCAGGCAGGGCATTAATTACCATCGCGGCGTCTGGCACCACCCGGTGCTGACGATCGAAAAGCGGGATGACTTCCTGGTGGTTGATCGCAGTGGCACAGGCAATAACTGCGATGAGCATTTTTTCAAAGAGGATGAGCGGTTGATCCTTGCCCCCCACCAATAAGAGAAGGTCTGATCACTCGACTACAGAGTGACAGGCGAGAGGTAAAGACTGTGGAAGCACATCTGTTGGAATGGCTGAACCTGAGCATCCGCTGGGTTCATATGATCACTGGCGTCGCCTGGATCGGCGCTTCGTTCTACTTTGTCTGGCTGGAAAACAACCTCAATCGGGTCAACCCGAAAGACGGTCTGGCCGGCGACTTGTGGGCGATCCACGGTGGCGGTATCTACCACCTGGAAAAATACAAACTGGCCCCACCGACCATGCCGGACAACCTGCACTGGTTCAAATGGGAAGCCTACTTCACCTGGATGTCGGGCATCGCGCTGATGTGCGTGGTGTTCTACGCCAACCCGACGCTGTACCTGCTGGCCCCGGGCAGCAGCCTGAGCGGACCTGAAGGCGTGGCCCTGGGCATCGCTTCGTTGTTCGCCGGCTGGTTCATCTACTCCTTCCTGTGCGACTCGGCCCTGGGCAAACGCCCTGCCCTGCTCGGCCTGATCCTGTTCGTGCTGATCATTGGCGCAGCCTACGGTTTCAGCAAAGTGTTCAGCGGTCGTGGTGCGTACCTGCATGTCGGCGCCATTATCGGCACCATCATGGTCGGTAACGTGTTCCGCATCATCATGCCGGCACAGCGCGCATTGGTAGCGGCCATCGCCGAAAACCGCACGCCCGATCCAGCGCTGCCGGCCAAAGGCCTGTTGCGTTCACGGCACAACAACTACTTCACCTTGCCAGTGCTGTTCATCATGATCAGCAACCACTTCCCGAGCACCTACGGTAGCCAGTACAACTGGCTGATCCTGGCCGGGATCGCGGTACTGGCGGTGTTGGTGCGGCACTACTTCAACACCCGTCACAACAGCCATCGGTTCGCCTGGACCTTGCCGGTAGCGGCACTGGGCATGATCTGCCTGGCCTACGTGACCGGGCCGGCGCAGATGTCCAGCGCCCCTGAAGTGGCCAAGACAGCGGCAAAGATCGAGTACCAGCCGATTCCGGAAACCGCGATCAGCGGTGCCAAGCCTGAAGCGACTCCAGCGCCAGCACCTGCTGCGCAGCCGACACAAGCCGCGGCCGCCAAGCCTGCCGCCCCAGACTTCGACAAGGTTCACAGCGTGATTCAGGAACGCTGCGCAGTGTGCCACTCGGCCAAACCCACCAGCCCGCTGTTCAGTACGGCACCGGGTGGCGTGATGTTCGATACCCCGCAACAGATCCAGCAACAGGCCGCGCGGATTCAGGCACAGGCCGTCGCCACGCAGATCATGCCACTGGGCAACATCACCCAGATGACCCAGCAGGAACGCGACCTGATCGGCGCCTGGATTGTTCAGGGAGCGCCGACTAACTAAGCAGACATCAAGCCCTGTGGTATCGGGGCTTTTTGTGGCGAGCGGGCTTTGGTGGCTGGCCTGACAGATTCAAAAAAGCTGTTCGCAAGCACACAGCTGTTAAACCACAAGAATAAAAAAGATCCGAGGTGTTGCATGTCCGAGCTATCCGCAGCGCGCATCCCCGACGCACCCGCCATTCAGCGTTTGCCCCTTTTGCAACTGATCCTGGTTGGTCTGCAGCACGTTCTGCTGATGTACGGCGGTGCCATTGCGGTGCCGCTGATCATCGGGCAGGCCGCGGGCCTGAGTCGTGAAGAAATCGCCTTCCTGATCAACGCCGACCTGCTGGTGGCCGGGATCGCCACCGTGGTGCAATCGCTGGGCATCGGTCCCATGGGCATTCGCATGCCGGTGATGATGGGCGCCAGCTTCGCCGCAGTCGGTAGCATGGTGGCCATGGCCGGCATGCCGGGTATCGGTATGCCCGGGATCTTCGGTGCGACCATTGCCGCCGGCTTCTTCGGGATGATCATCGCGCCGTTCATGTCCAGGGTGGTGCGCTTCTTCCCGCCGCTGGTGACCGGCACTGTGATCACCTCGATCGGCTTGTCGCTGTTCCCCGTCGCAGTGAACTGGGCCGGCGGCGGCAACAGCGCCGCCGAGTTCGGCTCACCCATCTACCTGGGCATCGCCGCATTGGTGCTGGCGACCATCCTGCTGGTCCATCGCTTCATGCGTGGTTTCTGGGTCAACATCTCGGTGCTGATCGGCATGGCCCTGGGCTACGTCCTCTGCGGCATCATCGGCATGGTCGACCTCAGCGGCATGGCGCAGGCTCCCTGGCTGCAGATCGTCACGCCGCTGCACTTCGGCATGCCGCAGTTCCATCTCGCGCCAATCCTGTCGATGTGCCTGGTGGTGGTGATCATCTTCGTCGAGTCCACCGGAATGTTCCTGGCCCTGGGCAAGATCACCGGCCAGGAAGTCACCCCGCGGATGTTGCGGCGCGGCTTGCTGTGCGACGCCGGCGCCTCGTTCTTCGCCGGTTTCTTCAACACTTTCACCCACTCCTCCTTTGCCCAGAACATCGGCCTGGTGCAAATGACCGGCGTGCGCTGCCGCTCGGTGACCATAGTCGCCGGCGGCTTGTTGATCGTCCTCAGCCTGCTGCCCAAAGCGGCCTTTCTGGTGGCCTCGATTCCCTCGGCGGTGCTGGGCGGTGCGGCCATTGCGATGTTTGGCATGGTCGCCGCCACCGGGATCAAGATTCTCCAGGAAGCTGACATCGCCGACCGGCGCAATCAGTTGCTGGTGGCGGTGAGTATCGGCATGGGCCTGATTCCGGTGGTTCGTCCGGAGTTCTTTGCCCACCTGCCACTGTGGATGAGTCCGATCACCCACAGCGGTATCGCCATGGCGACTCTCAGTGCCCTCTCGCTGAACCTGTTGTTCAACATCCTCGGAGGTGCTGAGCGGGCCGCCGACACTCTGCGACCCGCTCACCCGCACTGACCGACAGCGGGCGGCATTGGCCGCCCGCTTCCAACCGCCACAACCACCACACGCATGACAGGCAGACCCGGCTGCAAGCCCGGTCGCAGTCAGCGGCTGCCTGCGCCTCGACAATAAGAATAATCAGGGAGCAACACGATGAAATTCACCTACTCAAGCCTGTTATTGAGCAGCGGACTGCTGGCAGCCACCCAAGTCATGGCCGGCGATTTGCTGCTCTGGCAGACCAACAGCCTGAGCTATCTGTATGGCAAGAATTTCAAGATCAATCCGTCGATCCAGCAGACGGTGACCTTCGAGCACGCCGACCGATGGAAGTACGGCGACAATTTCCTGTTCGTCGACAAGATTTTCTACAACGGTGACGAAGACCGCATCAAAGGTCCCCACGCCTTTTACGGCGAGTTCAGCCCGCGCTTCTCGTTCGGCAAGATCCTCGACCGGAAACTCGCCTACGGCCCGATCAAGGACGTGCTGCTGGCCATGACCTACGAGTACGGCGAAGGGGAAAGCGAGGCTTATCTGATCGGTCCCGGTTTCGACCTCGCGGTGCCAGGGTTCAACTACTTCAACCTGAATTTCTACCGCCGCCAGACCGAAGGCCCGCGCCCCGGCGACGGCGTCTGGCAAATCACCCCGTCGTGGTCCTACAGCATTCCCCTCGGTCGCTCGAACCTGTTGATCGACGGCTATATCGACTGGGTGGTGGACAACGACCAGAACTCACGCGGCACCTACCACGCCAACCTGCACATCAACCCGCAGATCAAATATGACCTGGGCAAAGCCCTGAACTGGCGCGAGAAGCAAGTCTACGTGGGCGCCGAATACAGCTACTGGAAGAACAAATACGGTATCCAGAGCAGCTCGAACCTGGACTCCAATCAGAACACCGCCAGCCTGTTGCTCAAGGTGCATTTCTAAATGGCCCGCAAGGCTCCCCCAATGCTGCTGCAAGCGCTCTGTTACGGGGCGCTTGAGCCATGTCGCGGGAGCCAGTATTCTCCGCGGCCGCCCGAATCTGGTCTAAAAAAAACTCCAGATTTAAAACCTGACCAGAAAGCCAACTTATCCCGGCACTGGTTAGTCTCCAGGCTCCCGAATCAACTCTCAATCGACTGCTTCCAGGCAGCCGAGCGGGAGTTTTTTGGTTTTTTTTGCCTTGGCTCAGCACCTGCTAACAGCAATAAAGCTGACCGATCGGATGACTTTTACAACAACGAAAAAAGGCGCCGCACCAGAGCGCCGGTTCAAAAAAACGTGGAACAACCTACTTTTGGGAGCAACCGAATGAAACGTACGTGCACCAGCCTGATGCTTGCCGGATCCTTGTTGGCGGGGGGCCAGGCCATGGCCGGCGATCTGCTGTTCTGGCAGAACAATAGCCTGACCTACCTGTATGGCCAGAACTTCGAGGTCAATCCTGAGATTCAGCAGACCGTGACCTTCGAACATGCCGATGCCTGGAAATACGGCGATAACTTCATGTTCATCGACAAGATTTTCTACAACGGCAAGAAGGACAACTTCGCCGGCCCGAACACCTACTACGGCGAACTGCAGCCGCGCCTGTCATTCGGCAAGATCTTCGACCAGAAACTCGAATTCGGCCCGATCAAGGACGTGCTGCTGGCCATGACCTACGAGTTTGGCGAAGGCGATACCGAGTCCTACCTGATCGGTCCGGGCTTCGACCTGGCGATCCCCGGTTTCGACTACTTCCAGTTGAACTTCTATAACCGCCACACCGAAGGTTCGCGCGCTGGCGACAACGTCTGGCAGATCACACCGGCCTGGGCCTATACCATTCCTGTGGGCAAATCGGACATCCTGATCGACGGGTTCATCGACTGGGTGGTCGACAACGACCAGAACGATAAAGGCACCTACCACGCCAACCTGCACATCAACCCGCAGATCAAATACGACCTGGGCAAGGCGCTGAATGTTGGCGAGAAGCAGCTGTATGTCGGTATCGAATACGACTACTGGAAGAACAAGTACGGGATCAAGGATAGCCAGTTCTTCGACACCGACCAGAACACCGCCAGCTTGTTGGTGAAGTTGCATTTCTGAGTCAGGACACAGGCCCTTTTGTAGGAGCGAGCTTGCTCGCGATGGACGTTAACAATAACGCGTGTTTTCTGAATAAACGCGGCGCCCTTGCGTCCATCGCGAGCAAGCTCGCTCCTACAGATCTCAAGACAAGGCAGTAAACACCGGTAACCCCAAAAACCGGCACAACTCTTCGCGCTTGGCCAGGGCATCGCTGCGGCCAAGCTCGATCAATTCACTGCAATACCCTGCTTCGAACAGCAAATAACTGAGCACGCCTGCGCCGCTGGTCTTGGTCGCGCCCGGTCCGCGCAGGAACAGGCGCAAGGCGGCCGGCAGCTCATGCCGATGGCGCGCGGCGATTTCGTCGATCGGTTGGCTCGGGGAAATCACCAACACCTCCACCGGCGCTACGCCGAGACTGCGGCTCGGGATACCCGCTGGCAGCAGATGGCTGAACTGATTCAACCGTTGCAACAACTCGATATCACTCTCCAGACTGTCAATGAAGGTGCTATTGAGCATGTGCCCGCCGATCTGCGCCAGCGTCGGTTGTTGCCCCGTGTAGGCACGCTGCAACGGATTCTGCAGGTCGACTCCCCGAGGGTTGCCGCTGACCCCGACCACCAGCACCCGGCTCGCCCCCAAGTGCAGCGCCGGACTGATCGGTGCTGACTGACGCACTGCGCCGTCACCGAAAAATTCCTGACCGAGTTTGACCGGAGCAAACAACAACGGGATTGCCGAACTGGCCAGCAAGTGTTCGACCGTCAGTTGAGTCGGCACGCCGATACGCCGATGACGTAGCCAGGCTTCGATGGTGCCGCTGCCTTGATAGAAAGTTACCGCCTGACCGGACTCATAGCCGAAAGCCGTCACCGCCACCGCCTGCAATTGTTTTTGCCGGATGGCTTGCTCGATCCCGGACAACTGCAGCTTGTTGTTCAACAAATGCCGTAACGGTGAACTATTGATCAGCGCCACCGGCACTGCAGCTCCCAGCCCCAGCAGACTGTGCCCGACGAACCGGGTGGCCTGGCCGACCACCCCAGGCCAATCGCTGCGCATCACTTGATGGCTGCGAAAACCCTGCCAGAACGCCGTCAGCCGTTCGACCGCGCCGCCGAAGTCCATTGCCCCGCTGGCCAGGCTGACCGCGTTGATCGCTCCGGCGGACGTGCCGACGATCACCGGAAACGGGTTCGGTGCAGCTACCGGCAGCAACTCGGCAATCGCCGCCAATACCCCTACCTGATACGCCGCCCGAGCCCCGCCGCCGGAAAGAATCAATCCTGTGACCGGTTCAGCTGGGCTCATCGCAACACTCCATGGCGCTTGGGGCAATCAATCTGACACTGCTGCGTCAGCCACGCTTCTCATACAACTTCGGCTCACCGGGCGGGCGGGTCTTGAACCGTCGGTGGGCCCAGAGATACTGCTCCGGGCATTCGCGCAGTACCGCTTCGACCCATTGATTGATCCGCAGACAATCGGCTTCTTCGCTTTCCCCCGGGAACTGCGTCAGGGGCGGGTGGATAACCAGGCGGTAGCCGCTGCCATCGGCCAGGCGCCGCTGGGTAAAGGGCACCACCAGGGCTTTGCCCAATCGGGCGAACTTGCTGGTAGCGGTGACCGTCGCCGCCGGGATGCCGAACAAGGGCAAGAACAGGCTCTGCTTGGCGCCGTAGTCCTGGTCCGGCGCATACCAGATCGCCCGTCCGGCACGCAGCAGCTTGAGCATGCCACGCACGTCTTCACGCTCCACGGCCAGAGACTCGGCGTTATGTCGCTCGCGGCCACGACGCTGGATAAAGTCAAACAGCGAGTTCTTGTGCTCGCGGTACATGCCGTCGATGGTGTGCTGCTGGCCGAGCAATGCCGCGCCGATTTCCAGGGTGGTGAAATGCACGGCCATCAGGATCACGCCCTTGCCCTCACGCTGGGCCTGGGTCAGATGTTCCAGTCCTTCGATATGGGCCAGACGCGCCAGACGCGGCTTGGACCACCACCAACTCATGGCCATTTCGAAAAAGGCGATCCCGGTGGAAGCGAAATTATCCTTGAGCAGCCGTTTGCGCTCGGTGGCGGACTTTTCCGGGAAACACAGCTCCAGGTTGCGCCTGGCGATGCGCCGTCGGTCGCCGGCCACTCGATACATCAAGGCACCCAGTGCGCGGCCGATCTTCAGCAACAGCGAATAGGGTAACTGAACGATCAGCCATAGCAGGCCGAGGCCAAACCACAGCGGCCAGAAACGCGGATGTAAAAATGCAGCTCTAAAACGCGGGCGATCCATTACAGATTCCGGACAGACAACAAGGTCGCGCATTCTACATCGGTTCGACTCGGGTTGCGGCTCGCGGGCGTTCTGGTTATAAGTCTCGGCACTTTCAGTGACAAGCCGTTTAATGCCGACCATGAGCCGAACCGAACCGCTAGACCAAGATCCTGTGTTCCAGTTGAAGGGCAGCATGCTCGCCATTACGGTGCTGGAACTGGCCCGCAACGACCTCGAAAGTCTCGACCGCCAGTTGGCCGCGAAGGTCGCCCAGGCGCCGAACTTCTTCAGCAACGCCCCGCTGGTGCTGGCCCTGGACAAGCTTCCAGCCGGCGAAGGCGCCGTCGACCTGCCCGCTCTGATGCGCATCTGTCGCCAGCATGGCCTGCGCACCCTGGCCATCCGCGCGAGCCGCATCGAAGACATTGCCGCAGCTATCGCGGTGGACCTTCCCGTACTGCCACCTTCCGGTGCGCGGGAGCGGCCGCTCGACCAGGAAGTCGAAATAAAGAAAAAACCGGAAAAACCGCCGGAACCGACCATTAAGCCGACAAAAATCATCACTTCGCCGGTGCGCGGCGGCCAACAGATCTATGCTCAGGGTGGCGATCTGGTAGTAGTGTCCTCGGTCAGTCCCGGCGCGGAACTTCTTGCCGATGGCAACATCCATGTATACGGCCCCATGCGGGGTCGTGCCTTGGCTGGAGTCAAGGGCGATACCCGGGCCAGAATTTTTTGTCAGCAAATGAGTGCCGAACTGCTATCGATCGCCGGTCAATATAAGGTTTCCGAAGACCTGCGTCGCGATCCGCTGTGGGGCTCGGGAGTTCAGATCAGCCTGTCGGGTGATATGTTGAACATCACTCGTCTTTAACGGATACTGCCGCATTTTCCAAGCATCTCTAAAACCTAGCGAAAACGGCTTAAACGAAGTAGGAAATCGGCGAAAAGCAGGTTTTACCCAAGGTAAATCCGCTTCGAAGCGAATTTCAGCCAAGGCTGTTCGACCGCAGTTGTTTTCAAGAGATGTTTTTCAGGGGCTAAAAGTCCTTTTTCCTTAGGGGTGAAACACCTTGGCCAAGATTCTAGTGGTTACATCCGGCAAGGGTGGTGTGGGTAAGACCACCACCAGCGCCGCTATCGGTACCGGCCTCGCTCTGCGCGGCCACAAAACAGTCATCGTCGACTTCGACGTCGGTTTGCGTAACCTCGACTTGATCATGGGCTGCGAACGCCGCGTGGTGTACGACTTCGTCAACGTGGTCAACGGCGAAGCGAACCTGCAGCAAGCCCTGATCAAAGACAAGCGCCTGGAAAACCTCTATGTGCTGGCTGCCAGTCAGACCCGCGACAAAGACGCGCTGACCCAGGAAGGCGTGGAAAAGGTGCTGATGGAGCTCAAGGAGACCTTCGAATTCGTGGTCTGCGACTCCCCGGCGGGCATCGAGAAAGGCGCCCACCTGGCCATGTACTTCGCTGATGAAGCGATCATCGTGACCAACCCTGAAGTGTCCTCGGTACGTGACTCCGACCGCATGTTGGGCCTGCTGGCCAGCAAATCGCGTCGTGCTGAAAAAGGCGAAGAGCCGATCAAGGAACACTTGCTGCTCACTCGCTACAACCCGGAGCGGGTGACCAAGGGCGAAATGCTCGGCGTCGAAGACGTCAAAGACATTCTCGCGGTGGCCCTGCTGGGTGTCATCCCTGAATCCCAAGCGGTACTCAAGGCTTCGAACCAGGGCGTGCCTGTGATCCTCGATGACCAAAGCGACGCCGGCCAGGCGTATAGCGATGCCGTCGATCGTCTGCTGGGCAAAACCGTGGAGCATCGTTTTCTCGATGCACAGAAGAAAGGATTCTTCGAGCGCCTGTTTGGAGGCAAATAGATAATGAACATTTTTGACTTCTTTCGTGCCACTAAAAAGGTAAATACCGCGTCGGTCGCGAAAGAGCGTCTACAGATCATCGTGGCGCACGAACGCGGCCAACGGACCACCCCGGACTACCTGCCGGCCTTGCAGAAGGAACTGGTCGAGGTGATCCGCAAGTACGTCAATATCGGGTCCGATGACGTGCATGTCGCTCTGGAAAACCAGGGCAGCTGCTCGATTCTGGAACTCAATATCACCCTGCCTGATCGCTGATCGATCCGGCTGGAGCCACGGCGGCTCGGGCCACTTCGCCCCCCTGTAGGAGCGAGCTTGCTCGCGATGGACTTGAAGCTAACGCGTTTCGTCAGGCAACACGCGTTATCGTTAACGACCATCGCGAGCAAGCTCGCTCCTACAAGGGGCTGGGGTGACCGAGCCGCCGTTGGCGTTTGTTACGAGGCTGTTTTAATGCCGTTGTCGAATATCCGCATCATCCATCAGGACGCCGCCGTTCTGGTGGTGGACAAGCCTACCCTGTTGCTTTCCGTGCCCGGCCGGGCCGAAGACAACAAGGACTGCCTGATTACCCGCTTGCAAGAAAACGGCTACCCCGAGGCGCGAATCGTCCATCGTCTGGACTGGGAAACCTCAGGCATTATCCTGCTGGCCCGCGATCCTGACACTCACCGCGAACTGTCTCGGCAGTTTCACGACCGCGAGACCGAAAAAGCCTACACCGCACTCTGCTGGGGCCAACCGGAACTGGACAGCGGCAGTATCGACTTGCCGCTGCGCTACGACCCGCCGACCAAACCGCGGCATGTGGTGGACCATGAGTTCGGCAAAAACGCCCTGACCTTCTGGCGAGTGCTGGAGCGTTGCGGCGACTGGTGCCGGGTCGAGCTGACACCGATCACCGGCCGTTCGCACCAGTTGCGGGTGCACATGCTCTCCATCGGCCACCCGCTGCTGGGCGACGGGCTGTATGCCCATCCGCAAGCCCTGGCGGCCTGGCCACGCTTGTGTTTGCACGCGAGCATGCTCAGCTTTACCCACCCGCAAACTGGCGAACGCTTGCGCTTCGAGTGCCCGGCACCGTTCTGAGCCAGGGTAAATACCCCTGTGTGTAGGAGCTGCCGCAGGCTGCGATCTTTTTCTCGATTTCACTTGAGTCTCAAGCAGAAGATCAAAAGATCGCAGCCTGCGGCAGCTCCTACAAGAGCCGTCCGGCACCAAACCTGCGACCAATACGGTAAACTCCCGCCATTGCTGTCTGGAGTTACTTATGCGCGAAGAGTTGAACCAAGGCCTGATCGACTTCCTCAAGGCCTCCCCTACCCCGTTTCATGCCACCGCCAGTCTTGTCCAGCGTCTGGAAGCGGCGGGTTACAAGCGTCTTGATGAGCGCGAGCCCTGGACTACCGAAGCCAACGGCCGCTACTACGTCACCCGCAATGATTCCTCCATTGTCGCCATCAAGCTCGGTCGCCACTCACCGCTGCACGGCGGTATCCGTCTGGTCGGCGCTCACACCGACAGCCCGTGCCTGCGAGTCAAGCCGCAGCCTGAGCTGCAACGCCAGGGCTTCTGGCAACTGGGCGTCGAAGTCTATGGCGGCGCCTTGCTCGCCCCTTGGTTCGACCGTGATCTGTCGCTGGCCGGGCGTGTGACCTTCCGTCGTGACGGCAAGGTCGAGAGCCAGTTGATCGACTTCAAACTGCCGATCGCCACCATCCCCAACCTGGCCATTCACCTCAATCGCGACGCCAACCTGGGCTGGCCGATCAACGCGCAAACCGAACTGCCGCCGATCCTCGCGCAGTTTGCCGGTGATGAGCGGGTCGACTTCCGCGCCGTATTGACCGACCAGCTCGCTCGCGAACATGGCCTGAACGCCGACGTGGTGCTCGATTACGAGCTGAGTTTCTACGACACCCAAAGCGCCGCGATCATTGGCCTGCATGGCGACTTCATCGCCGGCGCACGGCTGGACAATCTGCTGTCGTGCTATGCGGGGCTGCAAGCCTTGCTCAACACCGAGACCGACGAAACCTGCGTGCTGGTCTGCAACGACCACGAAGAAGTCGGTTCCAGCTCCGCCTGCGGCGCCGATGGCCCGATGCTCGAGCAAACCCTGCGCCGTCTGCTGCCAGAAGGGGACGAGTTCGTACGGACCATTCAGAAATCGCTGCTGGTCTCGGCCGACAACGCCCATGGCGTACATCCCAACTATGCGGACAAACACGACGCCAATCACGGCCCGAAACTCAATGCCGGCCCGGTAATCAAGGTCAACAGTAACCAGCGCTACGCCACCAACAGCGAGACCGCGGGCTTCTTCCGCCATCTGTGCATGGCTGAAGAAGTGCCGGTACAAAGCTTCGTGGTGCGCAGCGACATGGGCTGTGGTTCGACCATCGGCCCGATCACCGCCAGCCACCTCGGCGTGCGCACCGTGGACATCGGCCTGCCGACCTTCGCCATGCACTCGATCCGTGAACTGTGCGGCAGCCATGACCTGGCGCACCTGGTGAAAGTACTCGGCGCGTTCTACGCCAGCCGCGATTTGCCGTAAAGCCATTCGCGAGTGTGCCCTGAGCCCTGTAGGAGCGAGCTTGCTCGCGATGGACGTTAACGATAACGCGTGTTTTCTGATTAAACGCGCCGCCCTTGAGTCCATCGCGAGCAAGCTCGCTCCTACAAAATACCTCAACCCCTGTCGCGAAAAAGCGTCCTAGACTCAGACCTAGCCCCTCCGACAAGGTAGTCGCCATGATTTCGATGTCTGCGTTCAACTCCATGCTCATTCCGATCCTGGCAGGCATGATCCTGTTGGCCATCGGTTACAACTTTCGCGATAAGAACGCCGGCATCTTGAGTATGTGGATTGGCATGCTGCTGATCCTCGCCACCGTGGTGTACAAAATCCTCGCCAAACTCGCCGAATAAATGCGCTCGCTACGCTCGCATTGGTTTTAGCCGCCTCGTACACTCGGTCGATCCGTAATTTCAAGGTTGACCGCCTAGTGTTCGCTCGTCTTTTCGCCCTGCCCTCTTGCCTCTTCATCTGCCTGTTGATGCTGCTCCCCATGGCTACGGTCCAGGCCGTCGGCCTGCCGGGCCTGCTCAACGGCTCGGCGAAAGCCCAGCCGCAGGCGGAAGAGCCTCTGGGGCAATCGCTGGATGAAGTGATCAAGTCGCTGGAAAACGATCAGCAACGGGCAAAATTGCTGGCCGACCTGAAAAAGCTCCGCGACGCCACCAAGAAAGCCCAGCCTGCCGCCGAAGAAGGCGTACTCGGCTTGATCGGCGGTACCCTGGCCAGTCTCGAGAAACGGTTTTCCGGCATCGACAGTCCTCTCACCCAATGGTCGCAAGAGTTCGATCTGGCCGGGGAAGAGTTGATGGCGCTGATGCTGCCGGCCAGCGAATGGTTGCCGATCATTTCTGCGTTCGCCCTGGTTCTGATGCTCTGGAGCCTGCTGGCCGCGGCGCTGATCTGGCTCAGTCATCGGGTACGGACGCGCTTCGGTCTCACCGAAGAACTGCCGCAACACCCCAAGGCCTGGGACATACTGCGTTTTGCCTTGCGCAAGCTTGGCCCGTGGCTCATCGCGCTGCTGATCACCATCTACCTGAGCTACTCCCTGCCCTCGTCCCTGGGCAAAGACCTGGCAATGGTCTTGGCCTACGCACTGGTGGTCGGCACCTGTTTCTCGGCGGTCTGCGTGGTGGCGTTTGCCGTGCTCGACGGCCCGCATCGCCATCGCGCCTTGTACATCCTGCGGCATCAGGCCTTTCGCCCGCTGTGGCTGATCGGCAGCTTCGCCGCCTTCGGAGAAGCCTTGAGCGACCCACGCCTGGTGGCCAGCCTCGGGACACATCTGGCGCACACTGCCGCGACCGCCGCCAATGTGCTGGCCGCGCTGTCCACCGGGATGTTCATCCTGCGCTTCCGGCGGCCGATCGCGCACCTGATCCGCAACCAGCCCCTGTCACGGCGCCTGACCCGGCGCGCCCTGAGCGACACCCTCTCGATTCTCGGAACCTTCTGGTATTTGCCGGCGCTGGTGTTGGTGGCGATCTCGCTGTTTGCCACATTCGTATCGGCCGGCGATACCAGCACCGCATTGCGCCAGGCGCTGATCTGCACGGTGTTGCTGGTGTTGTGCATGGTGATCAA
The DNA here is from genome assembly GCF_059716055.1 of Pseudomonas sp. LBUM1658. Taxonomy (NCBI): domain Bacteria; kingdom Pseudomonadati; phylum Pseudomonadota; class Gammaproteobacteria; order Pseudomonadales; family Pseudomonadaceae; genus Pseudomonas; species Pseudomonas sp. LBUM1658. Next base: position 1,585,977 of record NZ_CP166798.1, on the reverse strand, counting down.
CGGGCTGGTGCGCCGCCACGCACTCAAACCCCAGCGCGGACTCAAACGCCACGCCCTGTATTCGGAACGCCTGAAGAGCTTTTTCTATACCCTCGCGCACCTGCTGGTGTGGCTGGTGTTCATTGAGCTAGGCCTGCGCGTCTGGGGCATGTCGCTGATCCGCTTTGCCGAAGGCGACGGCCACGAAATCAGCGTCAAACTGTTCAGCCTCGGTGGCACGCTGATCTTCGCCTGGCTGATCTGGATCCTCAGCGACACCGCCGTGCATCACGCCCTGACCCGCTCGCGCAAAGGCCTGGCCAATGCCCGCGCGCAAACCATGATGCCGCTGATCCGCAACGTGCTGTTCGTGGCGATTTTCATCATTGCGCTGATCGTCGCCCTGGCAAATATGGGCATGAACGTCACGCCACTGCTGGCCGGTGCCGGGGTGATCGGCCTGGCCATCGGCTTCGGTGCCCAGTCGCTGGTCGCCGACCTGATCACCGGGCTGTTCATCATCATCGAAGACTCCCTGGCCATCGACGACTACGTGGACGTCGGCGGACACCTCGGCACCGTCGAAGGGCTGACCATCCGCACCGTACGCCTGCGGGACATCGACGGTATCGTGCATACGATTCCGTTCAGCGAAATCAAAAGCATCAAGAACTACTCACGGGAATTCGGCTACGCGATCTTCCGGGTGGCGATCCCGTACAACATGGAAATCGATGACGCGATCAAACTGATTCGCGAAGTCGGACAGAAAATGCGCACCGATCCGCTACAGCGTCGCGATATCTGGTCACCACTGGAGATTCAAGGAGTGGAGAGTTTCGAGTCCGGCAGCGCGATTCTTCGTGCCAGGTTCAAGACGGCGCCGATCAAACAGTGGGAAGTTTCCCGAGCGTTCAATTTATCGCTCAAGCGGCATCTGGATGAAGCGGGCCTGGATCTGGCGACACCGCGGATGAGTGTGCAGGTGGTGACGGCGGGGGGCGGGCCGCAAAACGAATAACGGACAAAGCCAGCTCGGGAAGAGCCCGAGCTGGCTTGACTTCGAAAATGGTTGCTCCCAGTCGCGCAGATTGTGCTGAATACCTGCTTCTGGATTATTTAATATCCAATACGATCTGCACCGGCTTAGCGGTATAAGGCTTTTCGGCTGGATATTTCACCCATGAGTCTTGTCCCGTTGGCACGACATAAACAACATCACCTCTTATATTTTCATTTCTGACTTTCCGCCCGGCAATCAAGAAGTTGTAGAGCGTGTCAAGATCCTCAAACGCGTCATCCCCGCTAAACTGCATAATCGCCGACCCATCGGACGTAAACATACGAACGTCTGCCTTACCCTGAGGCAGATTATTCCACGCTAACTTCCTATCCTCGGAATCTAAAAACATGAACGTGACGGGCTTATCTCTAACACAAAGATACCCATCTTTATCCAAACCAACATACTGCCCATTCGCTTCACCTCCCCCCACAACAGTGATAATAAAGTTTTCTCTAATGCATTGAAACTCAAATTGCACCGGATCACCGCCAACTCTTCGAGTGCCAATCCGACCTGGAAGCACTACAACCGGACGCCCTAAAACATTCATAGTTGCATTAAACTGATTAGACATACTGATTTCCTTATACAAATAATAGTCAAACACCGCAAACAAAAACGGCTCACGACAACTTTACATAAAAACCCAGAAATCCAACCAGAGAAAATTATCGACTTATCATTACGACATATTAATTAACCCAGCCAACTTATTTACCGTTCCCCACTACACCTTATTGCAACTCAAACTCAAGCCACATCCACCCCGACATGTATCGCATCATGCCGCCAAAACTCCAGATCACAATCGATCAACCGCCCATGCTGATCATAATTAACCCGCGCAATCCGTAACCCCGGACTCCCCAGCGACACCCGCAGCGCCGCCGCCGCATCCAGCGGCAACGCAGTCGGCACAATCTCGAACCGCACCCGCCCATAGTGCAAATCGTAATGCCGCGCATACAACTCGGTAATCGACTTATTGAGATCGAACTCGAGAATCCCCGGAAAATACTGCGGATTGAGGTAGTGCTCGACATACAACACCAGTCGCCCATCAATACGTCGCGCGCGGCAGATCTGGATTACGCTCGACAGAGCCGGCAACTGCAACCAGGCACAGACCGCCGCCGACGCCGGTTGCAGCCGCGCCGAAATCACTTCGGTGGACGGTACCCGGCCCTGGGCACTGACCATCGCGTGGAAGTGACTGCGCTGCATCAGGTTGTAGGCCAGGCGTGGCAGCGAGACAAACCAGCCGCGGCGTTCTTCCCGATAAATCTGACCTTGCGCTTCCAGCTGCAACAACGCCTCGCGCACAGTAATTCGCGTAGTACCGAACAACTCACTGAGTTTGCGTTCGGCCGGCAGTTTGCCACCGGGCGGCAACAGACCGTGTTTGATCTGCTCCTGCAACACCTGCCCAATGGTTGTCACCGCTTTGGTGGCCTCTTCACGCATCAAGGTTACCTTTCTGGACTAGACCAGCACTGTTTCCGGGCAGAACCGTGGATAAAATCGGCTCCTTAAACTCTTCGCAAGCCTAGGCAATGCATGTGACTGTCAGATGACGAAGCCGCCGAACGGTTGATCCAGACACCTGCAATTTAATGGCCAAGTCCTTTCATATCAGCCTTTTAGTCATGGTCTACGCTTATCTCGCAGCGTCCGTACAGGCGCTCGATAAATCCTTGCGGGCATGACAGCGACATCAGAATGTCATCCAGCCCGCCTAAATTGGCTCAGGTATTGCTGACCTAGACCAACCACCCCCAAAGACTGTAGCTAAAACGCAGCGTTGAAAACGCCCAAAGGAGCTTCGGATGAAACAGCTTTTCCTGGCATCACTGTTAGGCTCGACCATTGCCATGTGCACCGCAGCCATGGCAGCTGATACCGATTTGAAAACCCTGGAGGCCGCTGCGAGAGCGGAAGGTGCGGTCAATAGCGTCGGCATGCCCGATGACTGGGCCAACTGGAGAGGCACTTGGGAAGACCTGGCGAAGATCTATGGCCTCAAGCACATCGACACCGACATGAGCTCGGCCCAGGAAATCGCCAAGTTCGCCGCGGAAAAAGACAACGCCAGCGCTGATATCGGCGATGTCGGCGCAGCGTTCGGGCCCATCTCGGTCAAACAGGGCGTGGTCCAGCCTTACAAGCCAAGCACCTGGGATCAGATCCCGGATTGGGCGAAAGACAAGGACGGTAACTGGGCGCTGGCCTACACCGGCACCATCGCGTTCATCATCAATAAAAAGCTGCTGCACGGCTCCGAAGCCCCGAAAAGCTGGGCAGACCTGGAGAAAGGCAAATACAAGGTTTCCATCGGTGACGTGAGCACCGCCGCCCAGGCTGCCAACGGCGTGCTGGCAGCGGCCATCTCCAAGGGCGGCGATGAAAAGAACATTCAACCGGCGCTGTTGATGTTCGCCGAGATCGCCAAGCAAGGTCGTCTTTCGATGGCCAACCCGACCATTGCCACCATGGAGAAGGGCGAAATCGAAGTCGGTGTGGTCTGGGACTTTAACGGTTTGAGCTATCGCAACAAAATGGTCAACAAGGACGATTACATCGTGCTGATCCCGTCTGACGGTTCGGTGATTTCCGGTTACACCACCATTATCAACAAATACGCGAAACACCCGAACGCCGCCAAACTGGCCCGCGAGTACATCTTCAGCGATGCCGGCCAGACCAATCTGGCGCGTGGCAATGCCCGGCCGATCCGTGCCGAACACCTGAAGTTACCGGCTGACGTCCAGGCGCAACTGCTACCGAACGAACAGTACAAAAAGGTCACGCCTATCAAGGACGCCGATGCCTGGGAAAAGACCTCCAAAGGCTTGCCGCAGAAGTGGCAGGAAGAAGTGATTATTAATATGCAGTAATGCTGCATCCGTAGGAGCTGCCGAAGGCTGCGATCTTTTTCCCAGGCTCACTTGAGCCCCAAGTCAAAGATCAAAAGATCGCAGGCTTCGCCAGCTCCTACGCCGACCGAGTACACAGGCAATCCCTTGCCGAACGCCAATCCTGTAGGAGCTGCCGCAGGCTGCGATCTTTTTCCCAAGCTCACTTGAGTCTCAAGTCAAAGATCAAAAGATCGCAGCCTTCGGCAACTCCTACGCCGATCAGTTCCAGTTTCAGTCTCGATTTCGGAGTCGCCGCCCCATGCCACACAACGTCATCCTCGTGGTGCTCGATGGTCTGAATTACGAGGTCGCCCGGCATGCCATGGGGCACCTGCAGGCCTACACCGGCGCAGGTCGCGCGGTGCTCTATAAAATCGAGTGCGAACTGCCGGCACTGTCCCGACCGCTCTATGAATGCATTTTGACTGGCGTTGCGCCGATCGACAGCGGCATCGTCCATAACAACGTTTCGCGTCTGTCCAACCAGCGCAGCGTATTTCATTACGCCAGCGATGCCGGGCTCAGCACCGCCGCCGCGGCCTATCACTGGGTCAGCGAGCTGTATAACCGTTCGCCCTTCAACGCGGCACGCGATCGCCACACCGAAAACGCGGATCTGCCGATCCAGCACGGGCATTTTTACTGGAGCGATCACTATCCGGATTCGCATCTGTTCGCCGACGCGGAGAACCTGCGCCTGCGGCACTCGCCGAATTTTCTGTTGGTACACCCCATGAACATTGACGACGCCGGACACAAGCACGGCCTCGATACCCCCCAGTACCGCAACAGCGCTCGCTCGGCCGACATCATCCTCGCCGACTACCTGCAAGGCTGGCTCGACGCCGGTTATCAGGTACTGGTGACCGCCGACCACGGCATGAACAACGACCGCTCGCACAACGGCCTGCTCCCGGAAGAGCGTGAAGTGCCGCTGTTTGTCCTCGGCGATGCCTTCAGCCTCAATCGCCACGCCGCGCCAAAACAGACCGAACTCTGCGGGACTATCTGCGAGTTGCTGGGTGTCGCCCACGACAAACCAGTCTGCCGGGAGCTGTTGAAGTGAACTCGATCACTCGTGGCAAATGGCTGGCGGTGCTGTGCCTGGTGCCCTTTGCGCTGTTCTTTACCGTGTTCCAGATCGCCCCGCTGTTCTGGGTGATGCTCCACAGCGTGCAATCGGAAGAGTTCGGCTGGGGTCTGGCCAACTTCAGCAAGATCTTCAACTCCAGGTTCTATCTGCAGGCGATTCGATACAGCCTGGAGATCAGTTTCTGGTCCAGCATGTTCGGGATCATCATCGCCGTGCTGGGCAGCTACTCGCTGCGCCGGGTCGACTCGCGCCTGCGCAACTTCGTCAACGCCTTCGCCAACATGACCAGCAACTTTTCCGGCGTCCCCCTGGCCTTTGCCTTCATCATCCTGCTCGGTTTCAACGGCACCTTCACCATCATGCTCAAGCAGGCCGGGATCATTCAGGATTTCAACCTGTACTCCAAGACCGGGCTGATCATTCTCTACACCTATTTCCAGATTCCGCTGGGGGTGCTGCTGCTCTACCCGGCCTTCGACGCCCTGCGCGAAGACTGGCGTGAGTCCGCCGCCCTGCTGGGGGCTAACGGCTGGCAGTACTGGCGGCACATTGGCCTGCCAGTGCTGACGCCTGCGCTGCTCGGGACCTTCGTGATCCTGCTGGCCAATGCCCTTGGCGCCTACGCCACGGTGTATGCGCTGACGACCGGTAACTTCAACGTGCTGACGATCCGCATCGCGGCGATGGTCTCCGGCGACATCTCCCTGGACCCTAATATGGCCAGCGCCCTGGCCGTGGTGCTGGTGGCACTGATGACCCTGGTCACCATCGTGCATCAGTTGCTGTTGAAGAGGAGCTACCATGTCTCGCGCTGAAATCGGCCCTGCAGTCCTCTACCACCGGATAGTGGTGTACCTGCTGTTTGCCATTCTCTTGCTGCCGCTGGCCGGAACGTTGATCTACTCGATTTCCAGCAGTTGGTCGGCGACCATTCTACCCAGCGGTTTTACCCTCAAATGGTATATCCAGCTGTGGAGCGACCCGCGTTTTCTCGGGGCTTTCGGTCAGTCGTTGCTGGTCTGTGTCGGCGCTCTGGTGCTGTCGGTGGTGCTGATTCTGCCGCTGCTGTTCGTGGTGCATTACCACTTCCCCAAGCTTGACGCACTGATGAACATCCTGATCCTGTTGCCCTTCGCGATACCCCCCGTGGTGTCTTCGGTAGGGCTGTTGCAGCTCTATGGTTCCGGGCCGTTCGCGATGGTCGGCACGCCATGGATCCTGATCGGCTGCTACTTCACCGTGGCGCTGCCGTTCATGTACCGGGCAATCACCAACAACCTGCAGGCGATCAACCTGCGCGACCTGATGGACTCCGCCCAACTGCTCGGTGCCAGTACCTGGCAGGCGGCGTTTCTGGTGGTGCTGCCAAACCTGCGCAAGGGCCTGATGGTGGCGTTGCTGCTGTCCTTCTCGTTCCTCTTCGGTGAATTCGTGTTCGCCAACATCCTGGTCGGCACCCGTTACGAAACCTTGCAGGTCTACCTGAACAACATGCGCAACAGCAGCGGCCACTTCACCAGTGCACTGGTGATTTCTTACTTTTTCTTTGTGCTGGTTCTGACCTGGGCTGCCAATATCTTGAACAAGGACAAAAGCCAATGAGCTTCGTCAGCGTCCAACACCTGCAGAAAAATTACGCGGGCACCACGGTGTTCAGCGACATCAACTGCGAAATCCAGAAAGGTGAGTTCGTCACCCTGCTCGGCCCGTCCGGCTGCGGCAAGTCCACCTTGCTGCGCTGCATCGCCGGGCTGACCGCAGTGGACGGTGGCAACATCCTCCTCGATGGCCACGACCTGGTCCCGCTGAGCCCGCAAAAACGCGGGATCGGCATGGTGTTCCAGAGTTATGCGCTGTTCCCCAACATGACCGTGGAACAGAACGTCGCCTTTGGCCTGCGCATGCAAAAAGTCAATGCCGAAGACAGTCGCAAGCGCGTGCTTGAGGTGCTGCAGTTGGTGGAGTTGACCGACTTTGCCGCGCGTTATCCCCATCAGCTGTCCGGTGGCCAAAGCCAACGGGTGGCCCTGGCCCGCTCGCTGGTGACCCGGCCACGCCTGCTGCTGCTGGATGAGCCGCTGTCGGCGCTGGATGCACGGATTCGCAAACACCTGCGCGAACAGATTCGGCAGATCCAGCGCGAGCTGGGCTTGACCACCATCTTCGTCACCCACGATCAGGAAGAAGCCCTGACCATGTCTGACCGGATCTTTCTGATGAACCAGGGCAAGATCGTCCAGAGTGGTGACGCTGAAACCCTCTACACCGCGCCAATAGACGTGTTCGCCGCGGGTTTTATCGGCAACTACAACCTGCTGGATGCCGACAGCGCCAGCAAACTGCTGCAACGGCCGATCACCGGGCGCATCGCCATTCGTCCGGAAGCCATCGAGTTGAGCCTGAACGGTGAACTCGATGCGCAGGTCCGCAGCCACAGCCTGCTGGGCAACGTGATTCGTTATCGTATCGAAGCGCGCGGCGTGGAACTGGTGGTCGATGTGCTGAACCGTTCGGCGGCTGATATGCATGCCGACGGTCAACGGCTGGCGCTTTCCATCGATCCTTCGGCCCTGTGTGAGGTAGCCTGATGCCTTTGATGCGCCTGATTATTCTGAAGAGAGAGCTGCACTGATGGCTTTGGCAATTTTTGATCTGGACGAAACCCTGATCCATGGCGACTGCGCCACCTTGTGGAGCGAACAGATGGGCCGCCTCGGCTGGGTCGACGGCGAGTCCTTCATGCGGCGCAACAACGAGCTGATGGACGCCTACAGCCATGGCAAGCTGAACATGGAAGACTACATGGCCTTCAGCCTGGAACCGATAGCGGGGCGCACGCCTGAAGAGCTCGAGCACCTGGTGGCACCCTGGGTCGAGGATGTGATCGAGCCGATCATATTTAGCGACGCCTGCAAAGCGATCGCCGCACACCGCAAGGCCGGCGACCGGATTCTGGTGATCTCGGCCTCTGGCACCCACCTGGTCAAGCCCATTGCCGAGCGCCTGGGCGTCGACGAAATATTGGCGATCGAACTGGAAGTGACCCACGGCGTCTACAGCGGCAAGACCCTCGGCACCCTGACCTACCGCGAAGGCAAGATCACCCGTCTGCTGGAGTGGCTGGACACCGAAGAGGAAAACCTCGAAGGCGCGAGCTTCTACTCGGACTCACGCAACGATTTGCCATTGTTGCTGAAAGTCGACTTCCCCCATGTGGTCAACCCGGATCCGGTGCTGCTTGAACACGCCGAAAAAGCCGGGTGGCCGATACATCAGTGGAAGTAGCCGTACTGGATGACCAATGTGGCGAGGGGCTTGTTGTGGCGAGGGGGCTTGCCCCCGCTCGGCTGCGCAGCAGTCGTAAAGTCGGTAAACGCGGTGTGCCTGACACAACGCGCTGGCAGGTTTTAGGACCGCTTCGCGCTCCAGCGGGGGCAAGCCCCCTCGCCACACTTGCCCGCGAAGGTTTCAAGGTTTCAGACCAGACTCTCGTCAATCACCAACACCAGTTTGCCCGACACCTTGTTGGTCGCAAGTTCGGCAAAGGCAGCCTCTGCGTCCTTGATCGGGAAGGTCTTGGCCAGTTGCGGGCTGAGGCGCCCTTCGCCGAATAGCGGCCAGACGTGCTGACTCAGGTCGCTGAACAGGTCGGCCTTGAATTGCTCGTCCCGACTGCGCAGGGTCGAACCCAGCAGTTGCACGCGCTTGGCCAACACCTGAGCCAGGTCCACCTGCGCCTGGCGACCGCCCATCAGACCGATCAACACCCAGCGACCATCGCGCGCCAGAAGTTTAAGGTTCAACTCGGCATAGTTGGCGCCCACCGGATCAAGGATGACGTCGAATGGGCCTAGGTCATTCAAACTTTCCAGACCATCGGTACGGACCACGCCACCTTGGGCACCCAACGCTTCGCAGTACGCCAGCCGATCCGCCGAACCGACACTCACCCAGCATGGATTGCCAAATGCCTTGCACAGCTGAATAGCCGCCGAGCCGACACCGCTGGCGCCCGCGTGCAACAGTACTTTCTCGCCGGGCTTGAGCGCAGCCAGCTGGAACAGGTTCAACCACGCGGTGCTGTAAACCTCGGGCAACGCCGCCGCTTCGACCAGCGACAATCCCTCAGGTACCGGCAACACGTGACGTCCGTCAACCACCACTTCCTCGGCCATGCCTCCACCGGCCAGCAGCGCGCAGACGCGATCGCCCACCTGCCAGGTCGAACCCGGCCCGACTTCGCTGATCACCCCGGAACACTCCAGCCCCAATACCTGGCTGGCACCCGGTGGCGCGGGATAGAGCCCCGCTCGCTGTAACAGATCGGCCCGGTTCAAGCCCGCAGCCGCCACTCGAATGCGAACTTGCCCAACATCACATACGGGACTCGGCTCTTCTACCCATACCGCTTGACCTTCCACGCCTTGCAATGCCTTCACAGTGCCTCCATAGTGAGTCTGAACTGAGCCCGTTGCTGTAGCGTCGGGTTTTTTGCATTATGCGACCGGCCCCAATGGAACCGGCGACTTCAAAGACGGCCTAATATGCGTTATCAATTGCCCCCGCGTCGAATCAGCATGAAGCATTTGTTCCCCAGCACCGCCCTAGCTCTTTTCATCGGCCTCGGTCTATTGCCGTTGTCGACCAATTCATTCGCAGCCAATAGCTGGGACAAGCTTCAGCCCGATCGTGACGAGGTGATCGCCAGCCTTAACGTCGTCGAGTTGCTCAAGCGTCACCATTACAGCAAGCCGCCGCTCGATGACGCGCGCTCTGTGATTATCTATGACAGCTACCTGAAGCTGCTGGATCCGTCGCGCAGTTACTTTCTCGCCAGCGATATTGCCGAATTCGACAAATGGAAAAACCAATTTGACGATTTCCTCAAGAGCGGCGACCTGAAACCCGGGTTCACCATCTACAAGCGTTATCTGGACCGCGTCAAAGCGCGTCTGGACTTCACCTTGGCCGAGCTGAACAAAGGCGTCGACAAATTCGACTTCACCGTCAAGGAGAACTTGCTGATCGATCGCAAGGACGCTCCATGGCTCAAGACCACCGCAGAACTGGACGACCTGTGGCGCAAACGCGTCAAGGACGAAGTCCTGCGCATGAAGATTTCCGGCAAAGAGCCCAAGGCGATTCAAGAGCTGCTGACCAAGCGCTACAAGAATCAGCTGGCGCGCCTCGACCAGACCCGTGCCGAAGACATCTTCCAGGCTTACATCAACACCTTCGCCATGTCCTACGACCCGCACACCAACTATCTGTCGCCGGATAACGCGGAAAACTTCGACATCAACATGAGCCTGTCGCTGGAAGGCATCGGCGCCGTGTTGCAGAGCGATAATGACCAGGTAAAAGTCGTGCGTCTGGTGCCGGCAGGCCCGGCGGACAAGACCAAACAGGTTGCACCGGCTGACAAGATCATCGGCGTCGCCCAGGGCGACAAGGAAATGGTCGATGTCGTCGGCTGGCGTCTGGACGAAGTGGTCAAGCTGATCCGCGGGCCAAAAGGCTCGGTGGTGCGCCTGGAAGTGATCCCGGCCAGCAACGCGCCGAATGACCAGACCAGCAAGATCGTGGCCATCACTCGCGAAGCGGTGAAACTGGAAGAGCAGGCGGCGAAAAAGTCGATCCTCAAGCTGAAACAGGACGGCAAGGACTACAAGCTCGGGATTATTGAAATTCCGGCCTTCTATCTTGACTTCAAAGCCTTCCGCGCCGGTGATCCGGATTACAAGAGCACCACCCGCGATGTGAAGAAGCTGCTGACCGAACTGCAAAAAGAAAAAGTCGACGGCGTGGTCATCGACCTGCGCAACAACGGCGGCGGCTCGCTGCAGGAAGCTACCGAGCTGACCAGTCTGTTCATCGACAAAGGTCCGACCGTGCTGGTGCGTAATGCCGACGGTCGGGTCGATGTGCTGGAAGACGAAAATCCGGGTGCCTTCTACAAAGGTCCGATGGCCTTGCTGGTCAACCGTCTGTCGGCTTCGGCTTCGGAAATTTTTGCCGGCGCCATGCAGGACTACCACCGCGCGTTGATCGTCGGTGGCCAGACCTTCGGCAAAGGCACCGTGCAGACTATCCAGCCGCTGAATCACGGTGAGCTGAAACTGACACTGGCCAAGTTCTACCGGGTTTCCGGTCAGAGCACCCAGCATCAGGGCGTGCTGCCGGATATCGATTACCCGTCGATCCTCGACACCAAGGAAATCGGCGAGAGCGCCCTGCCCGAGGCCATGCCGTGGGACACCATCCGTCCTGCGATCAAGCCGGCTCTGGATCCGTTCAAACCGTACCTGGCGCAACTGAAGTCCGAGCATGACATACGCACGGCCAAGGACGCGGAGTTCGTGTTCATCCGCGACAAACTGGCCCTGGCCCAGCAGCTGATGACCGAAAAAACCGTCAGCCTCAACGAAGTCGAACGTCGGGCGCAGCACACCGATATCGAAGCCAAGCAGCTGGTGATGGAAAACATCCGCCGCAAGGCCAAGGGTGAAGAGCCGCTCAAAGAGCTGAAGAAGGAAGACGAGGACGCGATCGCGGCCGAGCCGGACAAGACCAAGCCAGAAGACGATGCCTACCTCAGCGAAACCGGGCGGATTCTATTGGACTACTTGAAGCTCAACACTGCGGTGGCCAAGCACTGACGATAATGGCAATTTAATATGAACGCTCCCCGGAGCGTCATCAAATAGTCATCATTCTGTCGTGAAATACAGGACTGGGAGACGCCGCTGAAAAGTAGCGCGCTCCCAGTCCTTTTTTTATCGACCGAGAATGCCATGACCACCACTGAACAGCTGAGCGCCTTGAGTTCAATACTCGCTCAAAGCGCTTTACACAGCCTGTTCCAGCCGATCATTTCCCTCTCCGAAAGACGCATCCTCGGTTACGAAGCCCTCACTCGAGGGCCGTCAAACAGCCCGCTGCACTCGCCCACTGCGCTGTTCGCCGTGGCTCGCAAGGCCGGTCGCCTCAATGAGCTGGAGATAGCTTGCCGTCACAGCGCCTGCCGAGGTTTCAACGAACAGAAACTCCCGGGAAAACTGTTCCTCAACGTTTCCCCCGAATCCCTCCTCGAAGCGGCTCACCAGCCCGGCCGCACGCTGCAGTTGCTGCAGAATTTCGGCATCGAACCGAGCCAGGTCGTCATCGAACTCACCGAACAGACCCCGACCGACGATTTCCAATTGCTGCAGAGTGCGCTGCATCACTACCGGGACATGGGGTTTTCGATTGCACTGGACGATCTCGGCGCGGGGTATTCCAGCCTGCGGTTGTGGTCCGAACTACGTCCGGACTACGTGAAAATCGACCGGCATTTCATTGATGGCATCCATCAGGACGCCCTCAAGCGCGAGTTCGTCGGCTCGATCCTGCAAATCGCCAAAGCCTCTCGGGCGCAAGTGATCGCTGAAGGGATCGAACTGTCGGAAGAACTCGCGGTGCTGACCGAAATGGGCGTCGATCTGGTCCAGGGTTATCTGCTCTGCCGCCCCCAGGAGCATCCGCCGCAAGAAGCGCGAACCCTGATGCCCAAACATGACAGCTCCACGATCGCCCTCAACGATGAAGGCAGCGACCTCAGCGCCCTGCTCAACGAACAACCGGCAGTAAGCCGTGACACACCGACCGCGACCGTCCTCGAAGCCTTCCGGCGCCAGGCCAACCTCAACTCCCTGGCGGTACTCGATGATCAGGGCCAGCCCTGCGGCATCGTCCACCGCCATTCGCTGTCGGATGTACTGCTCAAGCCTTTCGCCACCGACCTGTTCGCCCGCAAGCCCATCAGCCGCCTGATGAACGATGACTTCCTTGCGGTCGAGCTCAGCCAGTCCCTGCAACAGGTCAGCCGCCTGATCACCAGCCGCGCACGGCAACGGATCGAAGAGGACTTCATCATCACCCTCAATGGCGGTTACCTGGGGCTGGGACGAGTAATCGATGTGCTCAAGCTGATCACCGAGCTGAAGATCCAGCAAGCCCGCTACGCCAACCCCCTGACCCTGTTGCCGGGGAACGTGCCGATCCAGCAGTGCCTGACGCGCCTGCTGCAACAGGCTCGCGAATCGGTGATTTGTTATGTCGACATCGACAGCTTCAAGCCCTTCAACGATATCTATGGCTACGGCCGGGGCGACGAAGTGCTGCTGTGTCTGACGCAGTGCCTGAATGATCGCGTCGACCCGAGCCGCGACTTTGTCGGGCATATTGGCGGCGATGATTTTCTGCTGGTGCTGGGTCCTGAGGAGTGGCGCAAGCGTTTGAACCAGCTACAGGATGACTTCCACAGCCAATGCCGCCGTTTCTATCGCAGCGAACATCTGGAAGCCGGTTGCTTTATCGCCCCCAACCGCCAAGGCATCCGCCAGGAATTTGCCCTGCTGTCGCTATCCATCGGTGTCGTGCACTTATATCCACAGGCCTGTGGACAACTCGACTCCAGCCAGCTGGCGGAACTGGCGTCACAGGCCAAGCATCACGCCAAGAACGTGCCGGGATCCAGTATTCATGTGATCGACAGCCGGGAGGTTGGGTTGCTGGTGGGGTCTCTATTGTAGGAGCGAGCTTGCTCGCGATGGACTCAAAGGCGGCGCGTTTATTCAGAAAAAACGCGTTATCGTTACCTATATCGCGAGCAAGCTCGCTCCTACAGTTTCTCGGAACCACCGGTCGATTCCAGTTGCTGAAGCTTGATCTCGGCCAGCGGATGCCCGGCCTTCGCCGCTATTGCCCACCAACGAGCCGCCTCTGCCGCGTCAGGCGCTTTGCCGGGAGTTCCCGCGAGGCTGATCACGCCTACCTGATAGGCCGCCTTGCCGTCCCCTGCCAGCGCCGCCAGGCGCAACAAGCGCACGCCTTCTTCGCGAGCACCCAGACCTTGGCCGCGGAAGGTCAGGATATGCCCGTAAAAACTCTGCGCACCGACGTCCCCGAGGTTCGCCATACGCGAGAACTGGCCTTCAAGCCACTGCCAGCCACGTGGCTGACGCACGAACCACGACCAATGAAACAGCCTGCGCGCCAGCCAGTAACTGGCTCGCGCTCTCAGTCGCCAGAGCATTCAAGCCTCCGCCGATTCGGGATAGTCATACTCGAAAACCCGTACCACCTCGGACGCATGCCAGGAAGCGGCAGCAACGCCATCGGAAGGTCCGGAGAAACGCCCAAGGCGCTCGACACACTCGAAGAATCCGGTGCGCGGCAATCGGCTTGCGCCCTGGCTGATCACCAGTGAACTGCGCAACGGCTGCTCCGCTCGGGCATCCAGCGCCGCCAGGTGCTCCAGGGCGGCAGTCAGGGTTTGCATGGCCGGGCTGGGTAGCTGCAAGCGCTCAAGCAAGGCCCGGTAAGTCAGTAAATGGCGCTGGCGGCGGGCTTGATCGAGCTCACTCAGCAACCCGTCCCAGTGTTGTCGACTGATGCGTACGCTCACGACTCGTCCCTCCACCCTGGCACCGTCAACTCCCAGGCCAAGCTGCGGCGAATAGCAGCGTCTGGTTGACGCTCACCGCTTTCGATCAAGGCCAGATAAGACGGGCTGATGCCTACTGTGCGGGCCAGCGCCTCGATGGCGATGCCCTTCCCTTCGCGCAAACTGCGTAACTGATCCAGACCAGGAAGAATCTGGCCTGCTGCTGGCGCCTGACGAACTGTTGCTTCTCGTGGCGGTTGTTGGGTAACGCCTGCAGCCTTCAATAGAGCCTGATACTGAGCCCACGGCAGAACCGCATATTCGGGCTCGCCATCGCGTGCAATTATCTGAATATCCATTACTACCCCGTAGGACAACAACACTAAGCGAGTCGGCACTATTCCTTGGAAGTGTAATCCTAACAGCCGGCAAGGTCGCAAGGGGCTATGAATCTATGGATGAGCCTGAATCAATTCAAGTTTTTTTTGGTCCTTGCAGCTGGAGTTGTTCCGGTGTGTCCGGTAAACGCTCGACCACCGCCAGTTTTTCCGGCACTTGGCGTGCCCGCCAAGCACGGAAGGCATTGAGTTCGTCATCCAGGGTTTTCATCAGCCAAGCCAGTACGGCGATATCATCGAGCATGCCGAACATCGGAAAGAAATCCGGAATGGCATCCAGCGGGCTTAGGAAATACATCAGGCCCGCAACCACTGACAGCAGCGCTTTCGGACTGATCGCCCGATACTCGCCACGCCAATAGGCCAGACACAATGCCTGTAACAATCGTAGGTCATCTTTGAGCTTGCCCAGACGGCTGCCTTGGCTCACGCCCTTGCTCGCTACCGCAAAGAGCAGAGTCGGCAAACGCCCGCGGGCCAGCAGTCTGCCTGCCAGGGGCAGGAAACGGGCGAAATTCCAGGGTGTTTTCATCATCCCTCCCACTGAAATGTTATCCACACAAATTGTGGATAACCTTGTGAACAGAGCCGCTTTTAACGCCTGAAAGCCCCGATCCATAAGGGCTGAACTCAGATCGGGCGTTTTTTACTCACATAAAAAAACCCATTATTTCATTGACTTGGCGGTGCGACTGCGACTAGCACCGGCAATCTCAATGATATGACTGTTTGCGCAGGCGTGGGTTCGCTTTCTTTGCCCGGCGTCAATCACTAGATGCAACAACGCCCCGAATGGACGGGGCGCTGTTGTCGATCAGACGCGGATTACTTGGGTGCGTCTTCTTTGATTGCGTCTTGTTTTGCCGGATCCTTGATCGCCAGCAGTTCCAGGTCGAATACCAGCACCGAGTTGGCCGGGATTGCCGGGCTTGGGCTTTGCGCGCCGTAGGCCAGTTCGCTTGGAATGTACAGCTTGTAGGTCTCGCCAACGTGCATCAGTTGCAGGCCTTCGACCCAACCCGGGATCACACCGCTGACTGGCAAGTCGATCGGGCTGCCACGCTCGACGGAACTGTCGAAAACGGTACCGTTGGTCAGCTTGCCGGTGTAGTGAACAGTCACTACGTCAGTCGACTTGGGCTGAGCGCCATCGACTTTCTTGACCACTTCGTATTGCAGACCGGAAGCGGTGGTGGTTACACCGGCTTTCTTGGCGTTATCTTCGAGGAATTTCTTGCCGGCGGCTGCCGACTCTTCACTCATCTTGGCCATACGCTCTTCAGCACGCTTCTGCAGTGCAGCGAAGGCTTCGACCAGCTCGTCATCTTTGAGCTTCTGTTCTTTCTTGCCGACGGCATCTTCGATGCCCTGGGCTACCGCTTTGGAATCGAGATCATCCATGCCTTCCTGGGCAAGACTTTTGCCCATGTTCAGGCCGATGCCATAGGAAGCTTTTTGCGCCGGGGTTTTCAGCTCTACGCTGGTCTGCGAATCACAACCCGCTAGTACCAGGCCAACCAGGGCCACCGCCGCCGCCAACCGATGCTGTTTCATGCTATTTCCTTGTTCATGCGCCTAAAGGGCAATCGAGTGTAAAGTCGCGAGCTTATCAGGCGGCCACGACCAATGGCTACCGGCATGTGAGCCGGAAATTTCCGATAAGTTCACGTGTTTAAACGCATTTTGCCAGATTGGACGACTTTGGCTGTCGTCCCGAACGCACAGCAGGACCGGCCGTTTCTCACCACATTTGGCGCAATGGCTTCTAGCCGTACAACTTTGGCCAAGGCATAGCGGGGCTATAAACCGACATAGGTGTTTATCTTGCGCCTTATATCCGGCGTGCTTTTACTGATCCTCACCCTTTGCGCAAGGCAGTTACGAGGCCGTCAGTGATTACCGGCATGCCCGCAACGTCGAGTAATCGACACGTAATGTAAGAAAATAAAGCGTTTCACCGAATCGCAAGCACAAAAAAAGCGACTCAAGGTCGCTTTTTTTGTTGCTTCAAGGAGTTCAAGGGCCTTGAAGCCGAATATGGCGCAGCGGACGGGACTCGAACCCGCGACCCCCGGCGTGACAGGCCGGTATTCTAACCGACTGAACTACCGCTGCGCGTAACACTTGAAGTAATGGTGGGTGATGACGGGATCGAACCGCCGACCCTCTGCTTGTAAGGCAGATGCTCTCCCAGCTGAGCTAATCACCCTTCACTTTCGGTGTAGGCGCATTCTCTCACAAAAATTCATAACGTGCTGATTTAAATAAAAAAATATTCAAATTAGATAGAACTTTGCAAAAGCCTGACAGCAAAAAGCCCGCACTAGGCGGGCTTTCTGTGGTGACCTGGCGTTCAGCGTTCCAGGTTACCGAATATGGCGCAGCGGACGGGACTCGAACCCGCGACCCCCGGCGTGACAGGCCGGTATTCTAACCGACTGAACTACCGCTGCGCGTAACACTTGAAGCGAATGGTGGGTGATGACGGGATCGAACCGCCGACCCTCTGCTTGTAAGGCAGATGCTCTCCCAGCTGAGCTAATCACCCTTCACTTTCGGTGTGGCGCGCATTCTACGGAGCGCCCTCTACTCTGGCAAGCACTTTTTATAATAATTTTTTCAGGCCTTCCAAAGGCTTAGCTAAGGGTTGGCCTATGGAGCTTCGAAGCGAATAATGCCCCCCTTTTGTATAAAGGAGAGATTCACCCCATGTGGTTCAAAAACCTGCTTATCTATCGCCTGACCCAAGATCTGCCTTTTGATGCCGAGGCGTTGGAAACCGCATTGGCCACCAAACTGGCGCGTCCATGTGCAAGCCAGGAGTTGACCACCTACGGTTTCGTCGCGCCATTTGGCAAGGGCGAAGATGCGCCTTTGGTCCACGTCAGCCAGGACTTCCTGCTGATCGCCGCGCGCAAGGAAGAACGCATTTTGCCGGGCAGTGTCGTGCGTGATGCCCTGAAGGAAAAAGTCGAAGAGATTGAAGCCGAGCAGATGCGCAAGGTCTACAAGAAGGAGCGCGACCAGCTCAAGGATGAAATCATCCAGGCCTTCCTGCCCCGTGCCTTTATCCGTCGCTCGGCCACATTTGCCGCCATCGCGCCAAAACAGGGCCTGATCCTGGTCAACTCGGCCAGCCCGAAACGCGCCGAAGACCTGCTGTCGACCCTGCGGGAAGTGATTGGCTCGCTGCCAGTGCGTCCGCTGACCGTGAAAATGGCACCGACCGCCACCATGACCGACTGGGTAAAAACCCAAAAGGCTGCCGATGGGTTCTTCGTCCTCGACGAATGCGAACTGCGCGATACCCACGAAGACGGCGGCATCGTCCGGTGCAAGCGTCAGGACCTGACCAGCGACGAAATCCAGCTGCACCTGAGCACCGGTAAAGTGGTGACCCAGCTGTCACTGGCCTGGCAGGACAAACTGTCTTTCGTGCTCGACGACAAGATGGTGGTCAAGCGCCTGAAGTTCGAAGACCTGCTGCAGGATCAGGCGGAACAGGACGGCGGCGACGATGCCCTCGGCCAGCAGGACGCCAGCTTTACCCTGATGATGCTGACCTTCGGCGAGTTCCTTCCGATGCTGGTTGAAGCATTGGGTGGCGAAGAGACTCCGCAGGGGATCTAAGCTGACGCGATAGGTCGGTTAATGGGTATCTCATGTGGGAGCGAGCTTGCTCGCGATAGCGGACTGGCAGTCAACATCTCTGTTGAATGTAAGTGCCTCATCGCGAGCAAGCTCGCTCCCACATTATTGGATCTGCGGTGTTTTTGAATAAGTTGTTCAAAAACCGGCAAACTTGATCCTCAGATTAATACTGGGCACTATATTGCCCATCGCGAGGACGACCTCGCAGCTCAATCGAGTCATTAATCTGGGGACGACCCCGTCATTCGATGGAGGTCTTCCATGTCCTGGATCATTCTGTTTTTCGCCGGCCTGTTCGAAGTGGGCTGGGCCGTCGGCCTGAAATACACCGACGGTTTCAGCCGCCCTCTGCCCACCGCCCTGACCGTTGCCGCCATGGCGATCAGCCTTGGCTTGCTGGGCCTGGCCATGAAAGAGCTGCCGCTGGGCACCGCTTACGCGATCTGGACCGGAGTGGGCGCGGTCGGCACAGTGATTGCCGGGATCATTCTGTTTGGTGAGTCGATGGCGCTGTTTCGGCTGGCCAGTGTGGCGTTGATCATAGCCGGGTTGGTTGGGCTCAAGGTCAGCGCTTAGGCATCCGGCCTAGCCTCTGTAGGAGCGAGCTTGCTCGCGATGGACTCAAGGGCGGCGTGTTTATTCAGAAAACACGCGTTATCGTTAACGTCCATCGCGAGCAAGCTCGCTCCTACAATGAGGCCGGCAGACACTGTCTATCTAACCGCCCCGCGCAACTCCCCAACCAAAACCCGCAGCTTCTCAGGCTCTGCCGCCTCGGTGGCCACCGCCGGCCCCGCCACCAGCGTCACCCGCGACCACAATCGACGAAACAAACCCTTGCCCGGATCGCGACTGAAGAAACTCCCCCACAGCCCCTGCAAAGCCAAAGGAATCACCGGCACCGCAGTCTCTTCGAGAATCCGCGTCAGCCCGTTCTTGAACTCATTGAGCTCGCCATCGGCAGTCAACTTGCCTTCCGGAAAAATGCACACCAGTTCGCCGTCCTTCAGGTACTGAGCGATCCGCTTGAAGGCGCTTTCGTAGATCTGGATATCTTCCTGGCGCCCGGCGATCGGGATGGTCCCGGCGGTGCGAAAGATGAAGTTCAGCACGGGCAGGTTGTAGATCTTGTAATACATCACAAAGCGAATCGGCCGACGTACCGCCCCGCCAATCAGCAAGGCATCGACGAACGACACATGGTTGCACACCAGCAGCGCCGCACCTTCGTCGGGGATCAGATCCAGGTTGCGATGCTCGACGCGGTACATGGAATGGCTGAGCAGCCAGATCATGAAGCGCATGCTGAACTCTGGAACGATCTTGAAGATGTAGGCGTTCACCGCGATGTTCAGCAGCGACACCACCAGGAACAACTGCGGGATCGACAGCTTGGCCAGGCTCAACAAAACGATCGAGACAATCGCCGAGATCACCATGAACAAGGCATTGAGAATGTTGTTCGCGGCGATGACCCGCGCCCGCTCGTTTTCCGCGGTGCGCGACTGAATCAGCGCGTACAGCGGCACGATATAGAAGCCACCGAAAATCCCCAGCCCGAGGATATCGATCAACACCCACCAGGCCGGGCCGTAGCTGAGCACCGCGATCCAGTCGTTGGCCTGGACGTTCTGCGCGATGCCGCCGGAATGCCACCACAGCAGCAGGCCAAACACCGTCAGGCCGAACGAGCCGAACGGGACCAGGCCAATCTCCACTTTGCGCCCAGAGAGCTTTTCGCAGAGCATCGAGCCGGTCGCGATACCCACCGAGAACACCGTAAGAATCAGCGTCACCACGGTTTCATCGCCATACAGCCATTCTTTGGCGTAGGCCGGAATCTGCGTCAGGTAAATCGCCCCGACAAACCAGAACCAAGAGTTGCCGACGATCGAGCGGGACACTGCGGGTGTCTGCCCCAGGCCCAAACGCAAGGTGGCCCAGGACTGGCTGAAAATGTTCCAGTTCAGGCGCAGCTGTGGGGTGGCCGCTGCAGCCCGGGGAATGCCGCGACTGGCCAGATAACCGAGCACCGCGACTCCAACGATCGCGGTGGACACGATCGGCGCGTAGTGACTGGAGGACATCATGATCCCGGCGCCGATGGTCCCGGCCAGGATCGCCAGGAAGGTGCCCATTTCCACCAGACCGTTACCGCCCACCAGCTCCTCTTCGTGCAACGCCTGAGGCAGGATTGAGTACTTCACCGGACCGAACAGCGCCGAGTGAGTGCCCATGGCGAACAGCGCCACCAGCATCAACGACAATTGATCGAACATAAAACCCACGGCACCGACCGCCATGATCGCGATCTCACCGAGCTTGATCAGGCGGATCAACGCGTCCTTGGCGAACTTCTCGCCAAATTGCCCGGCCAGGGCCGAGAACAGAAAGAACGGCAGAATGAACAACAAGGCGCAGAGATTGACCCAGATCGAACGGTCGCCCTCGATTGTCAGCTTGTACAGAATGGCGAGGATCAGCGACTGCTTGAAGATATTGTCGTTGAACGCCCCAAGGGACTGGGTAACAAAAAACGGCAGGAAACGCCGGGTGCGAAGCAAGGTGAACTGCGAGGGGTGACTCATCTTCCATGTCCCTGAGTGGCGTGGATGCTGTTATTGGAATGTCGATCTTCGATCTAGGCCACAACCTTACCTAATCTTCGCCGCTATTTTGTTAATCCTGCAATGCAGGGTGAAACAAACAGCTCTCCTCGATAGGCCCCCTGGACGGTTCGTTTCGAGACGATCAGCCAGAGGATCGCCAATGCCGCCACCAGAACACTGCCAAAAACACTGAAAAACGTCAGATTCAGGGTGCTCGCCAACTTCAGCGTGGCCAATGAATAGACACCCAGCGGGAAGGTAAAACCCCACCAGCCAAGGTTGAACGGGATTCCCTCGCGCAGGTAACGCAGGGTAATCAGCAGTGCGCTCAGCAGCCACCAGAGCCCGAAGCCCCACAACGTGATCCCGGCCACCAACCCCAGGCCAGCGGCTATTTCGCCGATGCCGGGCAAACCATTGGCGGTGAAGATCGCCGGTGCATCCACGCCCAGCAGCAACATGCCCAGCGCTCCGGTGCCAATCGGCCCCAAGGCCAGCCAGCTCGAGGCAGCCATGCTCTCGTGGGGCAGTTTATGCAGGGCCATGCGCAGTAACAAAATAGTCAAAATGCTGAAGGCCACCGGTAGCGAAAACGCCCACAGCACATAGCTGGTGACCAGAACAACCAACTGCGCATGGACATCCGGCAGATGCGGGGCCAGCAAGCCACCGCTGGCGGCTGCGACTTCCGCGGCCACCACCGGCAGCAGCCAGACCGCAGTCATCTGGTCGATGCTGTGCTCCTGACGGGTGAACATCAGGTAGGGAATCAACACCCCGCAAGCCACCGACATCAGCACATCCAGCCACCACAGCACTTCAGCCAGTTGCACCACGCCCTCGCCCCAACGTGGCACGCCGAACAGTAGAAAGCCGTTGATGATGGTCGCCAGACCCATGGGAATGGTGCCAAAAAACATCGACACCGTGGAGTGGCCGAAAATTCGCCGCGCCTCGTCGAAGAACAACAGCCACCGTGCGGCATAGAGCCCGCAGAACAACACAAACAGCAGAATATTGAATAGCCACAAGCCCTCGGCAACGGCCTGCAGGCCGGGACTCTGGACCGGTAGCTGAGCCAGGGCCAACGCCAACACACCGGTACCCATGGTCGCGGCGAACCAGTTGGGGGTGAAATGGCGGATGGCTTCGCGGGGGTGCTGCAAATGGCTCAATGGCCGAAGGCCGGGTTTGACGCTGTTGGGGCATGGCATGTTGAACTCCTGTCCTCTGCGTGAGGAGGAGTTCATGGTAGAACCGCATCGAATATCTATATAACGGGTAATATCTCTAACTGTTATCTGCTCAGCAGATATAAACCCTAAACGCTGCCTTCCGACTCGACCACCAGAACCCTGGCTACGCCCACTGGGTGGGCGACATGCTCAGTGCCGATATCCGCATAAAAGATGTCACCCATCTCCAGCACTGCAACCTGCTCGATCCCATCCTCGCGATAGTGCATCCGTACTTGCCCATCGAGCACTACAAAGACTTCCTGGCCATCGTTGGTGTGCCATTTATAGGGCTGGTCGGTCCAGTGCAGGCGGGTGGTGATGCCGTTCATGTTGGCAATATCCAGCGCCGCCCAAGCGTAGTTGCCGGTGAAGGATTTGCTGCGAATGATTTTCATGGGGCTGTCCTTAATGGGGGCTGTCCTTGTGACTGGAGGCTGGGTCGTCGCGAGCCTGGCGCCAAGGCTACAACACCCACCAAGCCGTGGCGCGCAGACTTTCCCGCGACTCATTGTTCCATCGGCCAAGAATTGCCGGCAGCCGCACAGACCTTCGCCGGCCGCTGCAACATCAAGCCCAATAAAGCCCCGAGGGCCAGCAGGATCAACATCGCGCCGTATCCGTCTGTAGTCGCAATCAGGCCAAAGCGGCGAGTCAGACTCCCTGCCAGTAACGACGGCAGGCAGAACGCCAGGTAACTGAGCACATAAAACGCTGACATCAACCCGGCGCGCTCATGGGGCAAGGCCAGCGGCGCGACGCTGCGCAAGGCGCCGAGAAAGCCCGCGCCGAAGCCACTGCCAGCCACCAGGGTGCCAAAGAAAAACAGCGGCAGGCTGGCGCTGTGCACGGCGCTCAGGATCAGCGCAACGCCGATCGCCAACAGGCTCGCCCCCAGGCGCAGCACTTTGTCGGCGGGGTGATTGCGCAGGGTGAAAATCGCCAGAGCCCCGCTCAGGGTCAACACCGCCACTAGCCCGCCGCCGATCAGGTTCGAGGTCGAACCGGTCGCAGCGCGGACCAGCGACGGTGCCAATGACAGATAGAAACCACCCATGGCCCAGACGGCGACATCCACCGGCAAGGACAGCCATAACGCCCGACGTGCCTGGGCTGGCACATGCAGGGTCGGTCGCAGCGACGCCCAAGCCCCGGGTTGCCGGCTGACGCTTTCCGGCAACTGCCAGACGTACAGCGCCTGCAGCACAAACAAGCCGAACAGAATCCAGTAGGCCAACCGCAAGGGTTGCGGCGCGAACTCCACCAACAGACTGGTACCCATCGCGCCGCACGCCATGCCCAGCAGCGGCGCCATGCTGTTGACCAGCGGCCCTTGCTGGCGATCGGTGTCGAGCAACGCGGCACCGAGCACGCTGGTCGCCATGCCGGTAGCGAAACCTTGCAGCACCCTCGCGGCAATCAACCAGGCGACACTTTCGGCATTGATAAACAGCAGCATCGCCAGCATATCCAGGAGCAGCGCGGCGAAAATCACCGGCTTGCGCCCGAGGTAATCCGACAGTGAACCGACCGTCAGCAGGGCTGCCAGCAGGCTCAGGGCGTAGACCCCGAAGATCAGGGTCAGGGTCATCGAAGAAAACTGCAGCGCCTCCTGATACAGGTGATACAAGGGCGTTGGCGCGCTGGAGGCGGCCAGAAAACTGAGCAATGTGATTGCCAGGAACAGCAGACTGGAACGATTGGATAGCGGAGTATCGATGGAACTGGACATGGGTACGCTCCATTAAAGCTAAGTTTTCGCTTTTGCGGAGTGTGCTACTGGTCCAAGCTTAAAGCAAATTCTTTGTGTTAAGGTTCGACCTATGGCAATTAAAGAAGGTTTACGCCCGGGTGGCCGCAGTGCCCGGGTGCAGGAATCGATTCATTCAGCGGTCCGCGAACTCCTCGAAGAGCAGGAGCGTTCGACCGTGACCGTGCCGCAAATAGCCGCCCGCGCGGGTGTCACACCCTCGACCATCTACCGGCGCTGGGGCGATCTTTCGGTACTGCTGGCCGACGTCGCCCTGGCCCGCATGCGCCCCGACAGTGAACCGGCCAACACCGGCAGCCTGCGCGGCGACCTGCGGGCCTGGGCGGAACAGTATCTGGACGAGATGAGCTCCGAACCGGGTCGCAACATGTTGCGCGACGTGCAATGCAGCGCCACCCTGGGTTACTGCGCGACCATCATCGGCGGTCAATTGCAGATTATCCTCGAGCGGTATCGCGAAGGCACCGAAACGCTGCCCAGCGTGAATCGGCTGATCAATATGGTCGCAGCGCCGACGGTGTTCCGGATTCTGTTTTCAGCGGCGCCGCTGGAGGTGGAAGAGCTTCATCAGTTGATCGATATCGCGCTAGCTCAGTAACTCGGCAGCGCCTGTGCCAATCGCGAGCAAGCCCGCTCCCACATTGATCTGGGCCTGACACACCTTTATCGGTGTATGCGATTCCTGTGGGAGCGGGCTTGCTCGCGATGAGGCCGGCACAGACAACAACAATTCACCCGATACACCCCTGCGACACCCGGCCGCGCTGAGACCTTGGTCGACACTGACGAATCCCGGCCAGCATGCGAGACTGTCTGACCGGGCTGAATTGCCCGGGCGTCTTTTGTCTGTGGAGTTTCCATGTCGCTGTCCAGCGGGCTGATTGCCGCCGTCGCCCTGGCCTATATGGCCATCCTGTTCGCCATCGCCTTCTATGGTGACCGCCGCAGTGCGCCGTTGCCGCCACGGATGCGTGCCTGGGTGTATAGCCTGTCGCTGGCCGTCTACTGCACCAGCTGGACCTTCTTCGGCGCGGTGGGCCAGGCCGCCGAACAACTCTGGTCATTTCTGCCGATCTACCTGGGGCCGATTCTGTTGCTGGTGCTGGCGCCGTGGGTGCTGCAAAAAATGGTGATGATCAGCAAGCAGGAGAACATCACCTCCATCGCCGACTTCATCGCCGCCCGCTATGGAAAATCCCAGTCGCTGGCGGTAGTGGTCGCACTGATCTGCCTGGTCGGGGTCCTGCCGTATATTGCCCTGCAACTCAAGGGCATCGTGCTGGGGGTAAACCTGTTGATCGGTGCAGGGCCTGACGCCATGGGCACCCGTGCCCAGGATACGGCGCTGATCGTGTCGCTGGTCCTGGCGCTGTTCACCATCGTTTTCGGTACCCGAAACCTCGACGCCACCGAACACCACCGTGGCATGGTGCTGGCAATCGCCTTCGAATCGCTGGTCAAGCTGTTCGCCTTTCTGGCAGTCGGCGCCTTCGTCACCTTTGGTTTATACGATGGCTTCGACGACCTGTTCGATCAGGCCATGCTCGCGCCGCGCCTGGAGGAGTACTGGAAAGAAACCATCAACTGGCCGTCCATGGTGGTGCAGACCGGCGTCGCGATGATGGCGATCATCTGCCTGCCACGGCAATTTCACGTTACGGTGGTGGAAAACATCGATCCGCAGGATCTGAATCTGGCCAAGTGGGTGTTCCCCGCCTACCTGGCGCTGGCCGCACTGTTTGTGGTGCCGATCGCCCTGGCCGGGCAGATGATGCTGCCCAGCTCGGTGCTGCCCGACTCCTTCGTGATCAGCCTGCCACTGGCCCAGTCTCATCCGGCGCTGGCGCTGCTGGCGTTTATCGGCGGCGCCTCGGCAGCCACCGGGATGGTCATCGTCGCCAGCGTGGCACTCTCGACCATGGTCTCCAACGACATGCTGCTGCCGTGGCTGCTGCGGCGCAAAAACGCCGAGCGTCCGTTCGAAGTGTTCCGTTACTGGATGCTCTCGGTACGCCGGGTGAGCATCGTGGTAATCCTGTTGCTGGCCTACGTCAGCTATCGCCTGCTCGGCTCCACCGCCAGCCTGGCGACCATCGGCCAGATCGCCTTCGCCGCGGTCACCCAGCTGGCGCCGGCGATGCTCGGTGCGCTGTACTGGAAGCAGGCCAACCGCCGTGGGGTGTTTGCCGGTCTGGCCACCGGGACCTTCCTCTGGTTCTATACCCTGGTCCTGCCGATTGCCGCCAACGGCCTCGGCTGGTCGCTGAACAGTTTTCCTGGCCTGACCTGGCTGCACGGCAATCCGCTGAACCTGCCCATCACCCCGCTGACCCAAGGCGTGGTGCTGTCACTGGCGGGTAACTTCACCCTGTTCGCCTGGGTTTCGGTGCTGTCGCGGACCCGGGTCTCCGAGCACTGGCAGGCCGGACGTTTTATCGGTCAGGAAATCAGCGCCCGTCCCCGCGCCCGCTCGATGCTGGCGGTGCAGATCAATGACCTGCTCAGTCTGGCGGCGCGTTTTGTCGGTGAAGAGCGGGCGCGCCAAAGCTTTATTCGCTTCGCTTATCGCCAGGGCAAGGGCTTCAATCCGAACCAGAATGCCGACGACGAATGGATTGCTCACACCGAGCGTCTGCTGGCCGGTGTGCTCGGGGCATCCTCGACCCGGGCGGTGGTGAAAGCCGCCATCGAAGGCCGGGATATGCAGCTTGAGGACGTGGTGCGCATCGCCGACGAAGCCTCGGAGGTGCTGCAATTCAACCGCGCCCTGTTGCAAGGCGCGATCGAGAACATCACCCAGGGCATCAGCGTGGTCGACCAATCCCTCAAGCTGGTGGCCTGGAACCGACGCTATCTGGAGCTGTTCAACTACCCGGACGGGCTGATCCGCGTCGGTCGACCGATTGCCGATATCATCCGCTACAACGCCGAGCGCGGCCTCTGCGGCCCCGGTGAAGCCGAGGTGCACGTGGCCCGACGCCTGCACTGGATGCGCCAGGGCCGGGCGCATACCTCCGAACGTTTATTCCCCAACGGCCGGGTGATCGAGCTGATCGGCAATCCGATGCCCGGCGGCGGTTTCGTCATGAGTTTTACCGACATTACCGCGTTCCGCGAAGCCGAAAGGGCGCTGACCGAGGCCAACGAAGGGCTGGAGCAACGGGTCACCGCGCGCACCCATGAGTTGTCGCAACTGAACGTCGCACTGACCGAAGCCAAGGGCACCGCCGAGTTGGCCAACCAGTCGAAAACCCGCTTCCTTGCCGCGGTCAGCCACGACTTGATGCAACCGCTGAATGCCGCCCGCCTGTTCTCCGCCGCCCTCTCCCATCAAGAAGACGGGCTCTGCGCCGAGGCGCAGCAGTTGGTGCATCACCTGGACAGTTCACTGCGTTCGGCCGAAGACCTGATCAGCGATCTGCTGGATATGTCGCGCCTGGAAAACGGCATGATCAACCCGGATTCCAAGCCGTTTGTCCTCAACGATTTGTTCGATGCCCTCGGTGCCGAATTCAAGGCCCTGGCCCAGGAGCAAGGCACGAAGTTTCGTCTGCGCGGCAGCCGTTTGCGGGTCGACAGCGATATCAAACTGCTGCGGCGGATTCTGCAGAACTTCCTGACCAACGCCTTTCGTTACGCCAAAGGCCCGGTATTGCTGGGTGTGCGCCGTCGCAACGGGCAACTCTGCCTGGAAGTCTGGGATCGTGGACCGGGCATTGCGGAAGACAAGCGCCGGGTGATTTTTGAAGAATTCAAACGCCTGGACAGCCATCAGACTCGCGCCGAGAAAGGCCTGGGCCTGGGGCTGGCCATTGCCGACGGACTTTGCCGGGTACTGGGACATCAATTGCAGGTGCGCTCATGGCCCGGCAAGGGCAGCGTATTCAGCGTCAGCGTGCCACTGGCCAGCGCGCAAATCAGCGCCCCGGCCAAAGTCGCCGAGCATAACGGCCAACTGCTGAGCGGCATGCAAGTGCTGTGTATCGACAACGAAGACAGCATCCTGATCGGCATGAATAGCCTGCTGACGCGCTGGGGTTGCCAGGTCTGGACCGCACGCAACCGCGATGAATGCGCAACGCTGCTCAGCGAAGGCATTCGCCCGCAACTGGCACTGGTGGACTACCACCTGGATAACGGTGAGACCGGGACCGGCTTGATGGCCTGGCTGCGCACCGAACTTGGCGAGCCGGTGCCGGGGGTGGTGATCAGCGCCGATGGCCGACCGGAAATGGTCGTCGAGGTCCATGCGGCGGGCCTGGATTATCTGGCCAAACCTGTGAAACCGGCGGCGTTGAGGGCGTTGTTGAATCGGCATTTGCCACTGTAGCCGGAGATCTTCAGCGTGGATTAGACCGCTAAAGATCGCAGCCTTCGGCAGCTCCTACAGGATTTGTGTTCGCTCACATGCTGTAGGAAACACGCGGTCGGCGTAGGAGCTGCCACAGGCTGCGATCTTTTGATTTTCAATCAGTCCGGCAATTCCGCCATCCCGTCCACATCGGTCATCGCGCGCTCCAGCAGATCCGCTGGCAGGCTCTTGCTGGCCCGAGCGCCGAGCAGCTTGAGCTGCTCGCTGCGGCTGATCAGATTGCCGCGGCCTTCGGTCAGTTTGTTGCGCGCCGCGCTGTAGGCTTTGTCCAGTTGCTGCAGGCGATTGCCGACTTCGTCCAGGTCCTGGATGAACAACACGAACTTGTCGTACAGCCAGCCGGCGCGCTCGGCGATCTCCCGCGCGTTCTGGCTCTGGCGCTCTTGCTTCCACAAGCTGTCGATGACCCGCAATGTTGCCAGCAAAGTGGTCGGGCTGACGATGACAATGTTGCGATCGAAGGCTTCCTGAAACAGGTTCGGCTCCGCTTGCAACGCGGCGGAGAAAGCCGCTTCGATTGGCACGAAAAGCAGCACGAAATCCAGGCTATGCAAACCTTCCAGACGCTTGTAGTCCTTGCCGGCCAAGCCTTTGACATGATTGCGCAGAGACAGCACATGCTGTTTCAGCGCCGCCTGGCCAATCACTTCGTCATCGGCAGCCACGTATTGCTGATAAGCGGTGAGGCTGACCTTGGAATCGACCACTACCTGCTTGTCGCCCGGCAACATGATCAGCACGTCTGGTTGAAAACGTTCGCCATCCGGGCCTTTGAGGCTGACCTGGGTCTGGTATTCGCGGCCCTTCTCCAGGCCCGCATGCTCAAGCACTCGCTCGAGAATCAACTCACCCCAGTTGCCCTGGGTTTTCTGACCCTTGAGGGCGCGAGTCAGGTTGGTTGCCTCGTCACTCAGGCGCAGATTCAACTGCTGCAGACGCTCCAGCTCCTTGGCCAGGGAGAAACGCTCGCGGGCTTCGGCCTGGTAGCTTTCTTCAACGCGCTTTTCAAACGACTGAATGCGCTCTTTCAGTGGGTCGAGCAGTTGCCCCAGACGTTGCTGACTGGTCTCGGCAAAACGCTGCTCGCGCTCATCGAAGATCTTCCCGGCCAGTTCCGCAAATTGCGCACGCAGCTCGTCTCGCGAGCCCTGCAGGTCGCTCAGGCGTTGTTGATGGCTTTCCTGTTGTTCACGCAGCTCGGCGTTCAGCGACGCCGCCTGAGCGTCGAGGCGGCGTAACTCGGCCTCCTTGCTGCTGCGTTCCAGACTCCAGGCGTGAGCCGCGTCGCGCGCGTTGTCACGCTCGATCTGCAGCAGTTCGACTTCACGGCGAACCGCGGCCAGATCCGCTTGTTTAGTGGCATTGGCCTGGCTCAGGTCGCTGATTTCATCGCGACTGGCATCGAGCTGGGCATTGAGCCCCTCTTGCGCCAGTTGTGCAGTGCTCAGGCGCTCCTCCAGCAGCGACAGCTCGGATTGCCGGGCACTCAGGCGTCGCTGAGAGTGCCAGACCAACACCAATAGCGGCAGCGCGGCACCCGTCAGCCCCAGCAATGCGCTGGTCAAGTCCATAGCCATAACCACTCCTGCCGATGGGATAAAGCCTGAAGGTTAAACAAGGCGTCGGTCCAGGAACAGCTCAGTCTTCGATCTGACCCAGTTCGCGCCGGGCACACCGGTCACCTGCGCGGGCGGCCTGGCGCAGCAGATCATGACCGATTCGCCGATCCCGGGCACTGCCGCATTCGCGGTACATCAATTGTCCCAGACGACTTTGCGCAGCGACCACGCCATCACGGGCCGGTTGCTTGAGCAAACGTCCGGCGAAGTGTTTGACATTCCGGTTATCGCCCAGGCGCGGGCTGTCGAGCAGCCACATGGCGACACGCAATGCCAGGCGTTTGGGTGAGGTAACACCTGAAGATGTGGAGGTTACAGATGGTACTGAGCGAAACTTCATAAAGCACTGTGGGGTAGATCGGAAGGCGCGCCACTCTACTCCTTTTTTCGTACGCGTAAAGCCCAAAAAAATCCTGCACGCCCGTGCTAGAGCAAGCGCTTGGGACAATCCACAGAAGCTGTGGATAACTCAGTGGACAACCCTCCTGCAACTCCCTCAAACCCCCACGGAACGGGGCCCGCAGTCAAACTGACGATTTTTTCACCAGTAAAAAAAAACGATGTTTTTCATTGACTTAAAATTTCACTGAAGGCAGAGACCCGTTGTAAGGCTGAGTTGACAGTGCTGTAACACGCCGCGCAACCATTGTGCACAAGTACCCACGAAGCAGTTATATCAGGACAGTTTTTTGGCACCTTCTGCAGAAAAAAAACCGCTGGCGGACCGCTGAAGCAGCACCTTCCAACGGCTACTGTCCCGGCCACACCGGCCTGGCATAGGCCAGATTCTATGCTACCGTGATACCCCCTGCCTGCGGCCTGATCCGGTGACGAGCTTATTGCCGAACAGTTTTTTGCTTGGCACCCTTCCCTTCTGTAGCTCGATCCGTTACTATCCGCGGCGTTAGTACCAAGCTGAAAGTCAATTACGGTCGAAAAAGTCCCCCGGTATACCTTCCCTAAAGAGAAGCTTCTACCGACAACACGGGATCGACCACCTCGATGGTTTCCAGGTAACACTTGCGACGACACTGCCTTTGATCGAAAGCAAAGGGTGTTGCGAAGTGCTCATACTCTGACCGAACCAACCTGCATATTGATCAGGATCTTCACCCTGGGCCCCGAACCTTTGCCCTTGATGTGCTGCCTGCCCTCCTAAGTACCTACCTGCCAGCCCAAGCGCGCATAAATCCAAGCGCTTCTAACTGGCTGCTTTGTTCCAGTCGGGTTCTTCGTTCGACCAACGGTGGTCGACGTTACTGGAACGTTTTAACGTTGCACGGTTCTTATCCGTGTCATTTGTAGGAACACCATAACCATGAGTCAAATTCACACTCAGGATGCCATTCGCACCCTCACCAACGCTTTTGCACCAATGAACTGCCTGATCATGGCCGCTCGCAAAGGCTGCTTCAGCTTCACCCTGGTCAACGAACACGGCATCGCTCGTCACAGCGAACGCCTGTACCCCGATCAATACTCCAGCGCCGAGCCGCTGCAGGCCGTGATCGAGCGTACCCGTCAGGCACTGGTTGCCTGATACGCCAGAACGCCGAAAAGCCAAAACCCTGCCTCAACAGCAGGGTTTTTTATTGCTTGAAATTTCCGACCCCCGCGGACCGGCTTAAGCACCAACCGATATAACGATTATAACTCGAAGCCAGAAATATTTTAAAAACAGTCCTTTACAGCACGAATATGACACTACACTTCAACTCAAGCGGCATGAACCGCTTATGGCGAGACTGAACTCCCCCGCTGCCAAGCCGCTCAGATCTCGCCACCAATTCGCACGCGTGGAGGGCTGTATGGGTATCGCCGCCAGCGAGCTGTGCCGTTACGTGATCCGCCCGACTCTGATCTACCTCGGGTGCCACAGCCCGACCGCCGAATCACTGTTACTGGGCATTGCCGCCAGCCAGTCGGCACTCGGATCCGCCCTGCATGACCGCCGTGGACACGGGCTGTACCGGATTGCCGAAATCCGCCATCAGGCCCTCTGGGACCACTACCTGGCGCTCGACCCCGAACGTGCCAGCCTGGTTCGCGGCCTTGCCAGTCAACATGCTTTTCTCAGCGGACCGCACATGGAACTCACGGTCAATCTGCGTTACGCCACTGCCATCGCCTGGCTGCTGGTCGAGGAACAAAACACTCCCCTGCCTGAAGCGGACGATCTGCTCGCCATGGCGAGGATCTGGCGGCAGACATTTCACCCTCAAGGGCGCCTCAGGGACTTCACCTACGCCTGGCAAACTTTCATATCCCTTCCCAATCCAATCGCCTGCTAATGGGTGAATAGGCAATATCGCGCAATAATCCGGAATCCTGGTCCGATTGTCCTACAAAACCGCTCTATCTCAAGCGATACAGCCTATAGCGCTGGAGCGAAAATGTTGGTAATTTTCGCCCCGGTGATCACCAAGAGTTCTAATAATGAAAAAAGTAATGCTCAAAACCACGCTTAGTCTTGCCGTTACGTTGGCATCCACCCAGATTTTCGCCAGTGGCTTTGCCGTCAACGAACAAAGCATCAGCGGGATGGGCACTGGGTTCGCCGGGCGAGCTTCTTCTGCCGATGATGCAAGCACCGTATTTGGCAACCCTGCCGGCATGTCGCGCCTCAAGCGTGAACAAGTCACCGGCGGTGTCGCCGCGATCGATGCCCATACCGACATCAACGACGCCAGCTCCCGCCCTAATGGCGGCAGCAACAAAGGCGACATGGTGCCGCTCATTGCCGTCCCTATGGGTTATTACGTCAAGCCAATCGACGATCACTGGGCTGTGGGTTTCGGCATGTACGCGCCTTTCGGCCTGGTAACCGACTACGAGAACAATTTCGCCGGTCGCTATTTCGGCAGCAAAAGCGAAGTCACGGTGCTGACCTTGCAACCGACCATCAGCTATGCGTTCAACGACAAGGTTTCCATCGGCTTTGGTCCGACCATCAACCGTATTGACGGCGCCCTGGAATCCAATCTGTCGCTGAGCCAGGCCGCGCCGGATGGCAAGGTCAAGATCGAGGGTGACGACACCGCGCTAGGCTACAACGTCGGTGTCCTGGTGCAAGCCACCGACAGCACCCGCGTCGGCCTGACCTATCACTCGAAAGTGAAGTACAAGCTCGAAGGCAACACCAAGGTGAACTACGGGTTGCTGGCCCGCTTCGGCCAGAGCACCAGCCAGAAGTACGACGCTTCACTGGATATCACCACCCCCGAGTCGGTGGACCTCTCGGTCACCCACGCGCTGAACGACCAGTGGACTCTCTACGCAGGCAGCACCTGGACCCGCTGGAGCCGCCTGAAAGAGATCACCGTCGAGAACCAGGGCGTACCACCGGTTCTGGCGGGCCAGTTCGGGACCATTTCCGAAGAACAGGACTGGCACGACACCTGGGCTCATGCCATCGGCGCGTCCTATCAGCTGAACAAGCAATGGGTGCTGCGCACCGGCCTGACGGTTGACCAGGCACCGACCAACAACACCGACCGCTCTCCGCGCATCCCGACTGGCGATCGGAAGATCTTCAGCATCGGCGCCGGCTGGAGCCCGACTGACGATCTGACCATCGACGTCGCCTATTCCTACCTCAAGGAAGACGATGCCAAGATCGACAACCGCAACAATCGTGGCCAGGCCTACAACGCCACGTATGAAAACACGGCAAACGGCTTCGGTGTAGGCGCAACCTACAAGTTCTGATTCTCGGCGAGGTCGAACCACTCACCAGCCGAAAAAAAGCCCCGCCCTCTGCTACAGAAGAGGCGGGGCTTTTTAATGGGGGTTGATCAGGGTGTTGAAGCCAGGGCCTTTTCCACCGCTTCGATAAACTCTGGATTATCGGGTTTGGTCAGGCTGGAAAAGCTGGCGATCACCTTGCCACGGCGGTCGAC
Source organism: Pseudomonas sp. LBUM1658 (assembly GCF_059716055.1). Taxonomy (NCBI): domain Bacteria; kingdom Pseudomonadati; phylum Pseudomonadota; class Gammaproteobacteria; order Pseudomonadales; family Pseudomonadaceae; genus Pseudomonas; species Pseudomonas sp. LBUM1658. Next base: position 1,551,943 of record NZ_CP166798.1, on the reverse strand, counting down.
CACGTATTTGTAGAAATTCCATTTCGGCGCACTGCTCTGTTGCGCCAGGATCTTGAACAAATGAGTCGCATCGGGACCGCGGACTTTTTGCGGTTCGGTCATGGTGAAGGTCACGCCGTAGTTCACATAACAGACCTTGGCTGTCTCGGAACCATCCTTGGCTTCCTGCTTGAAGTCATTGGAGGGCACGCCGACCAACTCCAGGCCTTGCTCCTTGTAGTTTTGATACAGCGCCTCGAGCCCTTTGAACTGTGGGGCGAAGCCACAGAAGCTGGCGGTATTGACTACCACCAGCGGTTTGCCGGCAAAGCGCTCGCACAGATCGATGGATTCCTTGGCGTGCAACTTGGGCAATGAGCCTTGCAACAATGGCGGGCACTCGGCAGCCAGCGCCGAACCGCCGAAAGCCACGAGTAGAGCTGGAACCGCAAGCCAGCGAATCAGCATGATCAATGTCCTTGAAAGGTCTTGGTCAGACTGCGAAGTTACTCGCCAAAAGGCGCACCTAGCAAGCACCCATGCCCAGTTGCATCAGCGCCAGGCCGCCCTGGTGCCAACCCCACCAGGCCAGCGCCAGCAGCAAGCTGCCCAGACCCAGGCCGACGCACCACGGCCAGAACCTGTTCATGCCAAACTGGTCTGCGCTTGCAGTCGCGCAACCGGACGCTCACGTACCGGCCAGTTCAACGCAGCGGCCAACAGGCTCAAGAGAATCGCCGCCTGCCAGATCAGGTCATAGCTGCCGGTGCGGTCGTAGACCACCCCGCCCAGCCAACCGCCGAGGAACGACCCCAACTGGTGGAAGAGGAACACGATACCGCCAAGCATCGACAGATTTCGCACACCGAACAGCGTCGCCACTGTGCCGTTGGTCAAGGGCACGGTCGACAGCCACAAAAAGCCCATGGCCATGCCAAACAGATAAGCGCTGACCTGCGTTACCGGCGCCCACAGGAACAGCCCGATCACCACCGCGCGCAGCAGATACAGCCCGGTCAGCAAGCGTGGCTTGGACATCCGCCCGCCGAGCCAGCCGGCGGTATAGGTGCCGAAGATATTGAACAGGCCGATCAGCGCCAATACCGTGGTGCCGGTCATTGCTGGTAGATGCTGGTCCACCAGATAGGCCGGCAAGTGCACGCCGATAAACACCACCTGAAAGCCACAGACAAAAAAACCGAACGCCAGCAACCAGAAGCCAGAGTGCGAGCAGGCCTCGCGCAAGGCTTCGGACAAAGTTTGCTCATGGCCGGCCAGCGGCAGCGGGTTGTCCTTGAGCATGCTCACCAGCGGCACGATCATCGCCACCAGCAGCCCCAACACCAACAGTGCCGTCGACCAGCCAAGCCAGCCGATCAACCCGAGGGTCCCGGGCAACATGGCGAATTGACCGAAAGAACCGGCGGCACTGGCGATACCCATGGCCATGCTGCGTTTTTCGGGAGCAACGGCACGTCCGACCACCCCCAGAATCACCGAGAACGAGGTACCCGACAGGCCGATGCCGATCAGCAGGCCTGCGCTCAGCGATAACGACCAGGCCGAGTCGGACAGCCCCATGAAGACCAACCCAAGGGCGTACAGCACCCCACCGATCAGCACCACTTTCGCCGCACCGAAACGGTCAGCCAGCGCACCGGTAAAAGGTTGCGCCAGGCCCCAGATCAGGTTCTGCAAGGCGATGGCGAAGGCGAACACTTCTCGTCCCCAGCCGAAATCGGCACTCATCGGCGCCAGAAACAGCCCGAAGCCATGCCGCACGCCCAAAGACAATGCAAGGATCAGCGCACTCCCGAGAAGAACCCAACCACTGGTACGCCACATCGATGTCATTGTTGTTCTCCGATAGCGGGTATATACCCGCTTAAGCTCAGAATTCTTTGCCTTCAGGCAAGTTCGTCCAGCAAGGCCAGTAGGGTTTCGCGCTTCTCTGCACCCAGTCGTTCGATCAAACGCTGTTGCGCCGCCTCCCACGCCGGCAAGGCCGCCGCCAGTCGTTCGCAGCCGGCCTCGGTGAGCAACACCACGCGATTGCGATGATCTTCACCTTCGACCAGGGTCACCAGACCTTCACCTTCGAGCACCCGCAGATTGCGGCCGAGGGTGCTGCGGTCCAGGCCCATGGCGTGAGCCAGGGTGGAAATACTCGGCTGGTCCAGGCGTTGCAAATTACACAGCAAAGAATACTGCGCAACGTTGATCCCGAAGCCGTCGAGAGCGCCGTCGTAATGCCTGCTGACGCCTCGAGCGGCGCGACGCAGGTTGGTGCATAAACATTGGGAGGGAAGCATGGTGCGTGTATATACCCGCGCTTGCCGAAAATCAAGTTATTCGATAAAGCGAGGCGGCCGACCGACCGGCCGGCCTGTTTGTGTGGAGTGCGCATGCGCCCTCGGAGCTGCCGCAGCCTGCGATCTTTTGATCTTGCTCCCGGGCAATATCCAGAACTGCCAAAGATCGCAGGCTGCACCAGCTCCCGAGAAACCTTCAGACCAGCGCCAACCCCACCAACACTGCTACTTCCAGCAATTCCAGCAATGCTCCGGCGGTATCTCCCGTGGTCCCGCCCAGGCGCCTCAGCATCACCTGCCGCAACCAGAAGAACACCACCGCAGCCAGCACCACGGCAAACACACCGCTCCACCCGGCAATCAACACACAGACCAGCGCACTCAACAGCAACACCTGTTTGCCGGCCAGACGCGGCAGGTGATCAGCCAGTGCCTGGCCCAGACCGCCGGCCCGCACGTAGGGCGTGGTCAGGAACAAGCCGAGCATTGCACTGCGACCGAGCAGTGGCGCCAGGAGTAACGCTGCGCTGTGCTGCTGCTCGACCAGCGCCAGCAGCGCGGTGAATTTGAGCAACAGCACCAGCACCAGCGTGACCACGGCAATCGGTCCGCTGCGCGGGTCCTTCATGATGGTCAGGGTTCGTTCACGATCGCCAAAACCACCCAGCCAGGCATCGGCACTGTCCGCCAGGCCATCGAGATGCAAGCCGCCGCTGAGCAATACCCAGGCGCTCAGCAGCAATGCCGCGTGTAATAACAACGGCGCTCCCGCCAGCAGCCAGTTCAGCGCATACAACAGCCCGCCTAACAGCAACCCCACCAGCGGATAGAACAGCAATGAACGCCCCAGTTCCTGCGGCTGCGGCATACCTGGCAGACGAATTGGCAAGCTGCTCAGAAATTGCAGGGCGATCCAGAAAGGCAGCATGGTCAGGCGTGTTCCCTGAGCACGATATTGGCTTCGACCCGTAGCGAGAACAGCGCGCCATGGCCAACTTCGACATTGAGCAATTGCTCACGGGGCAAACCCCGGGCCCGGGCCAGCAGCAGGCGCATCACCCCGCCATGACTGATCAACAACAGCCGCTCACCGGCATAATTCTGATGCAGGCGCTCGACCGCCGCCAGCACCCGTGCCGAAAACTGCATCACCGGCTCGCCTTCAGGCGGGGTAAAGCCGTAGGGGTCGGCCCAGAACAAACCCAAGGCTTGTGCGTCGGTTTCCATCAGGTCCGCCGCGCTCCGCCCTTCCCAGGCTCCGAAGTGTAATTCCTGCAGGTCTTTGTCCAGCGTGACCGGCAGATCGAGGCGCGCGCCCAGTTCATCGGCGAAACGCGCGCAACGTTGCAGCGGCGAACTGACCAACCGATCCCAGGGGCCCTTGGCCAACACTGCAGCGCGCATCTGCTCCCAGCCCAGCGCCGTCAGCGCGTCATCCAGGCTACCGCGCAAACCGCCACCGAGTTCGGTTTCGCCGTGGCGCAGCAAGTCCAGGTACAAGGTCATGCCGGACGATCCGCCACGGCGGCTTCGGCAAAGGTCGCCATCTGCCCGTGCAGCTCGCAGGCCAGTCGCAACAATGGCACGGCCAATGCGGCGCCGCTGCCCTCGCCCAGGCGCAAGCCCAGATCCAGTAGCGGCTCGGCGTTGAGTGCCTCAAGCACATGCCGATGACCCGGTTCGGCACCACGATGACCGAACAGCAACCAGTCGCGACTCGCCGGATTCAAGCGCACCGCGACCAACGCCGCGACGCTGCAGATAAATCCGTCCACCAGCACCGCCACGCCTTCCTGGGCGCAGGCCAGATAAGCCCCGACCAGTGCCGCGATCTCGAAGCCACCAAGATTGAACAAGGTCTGCAAGGCATCGCCGCGCTGGGCCCGATGCAAGACCAGGGCGCGCTCGATGACCTGGGCTTTATGATTGACACCCGCGGCATTCAGACCGGTACCCGGGCCGACCAGATGCGCCACCGGACAATCGAGTAATGCACATGCCACGGCGCTGGCCGCGGTGGTGTTACCGATGCCCATCTCGCCGCCGACAAACAGCTCGGCACCTGCCGCCAGGGCGCGGCGCACGCTGTCACGTCCGGCCTCCAGGGCCGATTCGCCCTGTGTTTGAGTCATGGCCGGGGCGTTGACGAAATTCTGCGTGCCTGCGCCAATGTTCAGGTGCCGCACCCCCGGCAGATCCAGCGAAGGTCTGACGGTACCCAGATCGACCACTTCCAATTGTGCGCCCAGCTGGCGCGCCAGCACGCTGATCGCCGCGCCGCCGCTGACGAAGTTGTGCAGCATCTGTGCGGTGACTTCCTGGGGGAACGCCGAAACGCCCTCGGCGACCACGCCATGGTCGCCGGCGAAAATTGCGATCCACAGCTGATTCAGACTCGGTTTGACCCGCCCTTGCAACCCGGCCAACTGCACCGCGATCGCCTCGAGCCGGCCGAGGGAACCGGCCGGTTTGGTCAGTTGCTGCTGACGGGCAGCGGCCTGTTCGACGGCCTGCGCGTCGATCGCCTTACACGGGTTCAGCCACCAGCAGTTACTCATAACGCAGTTCCTTTCAGAGTCAGGGGCAGGCCGGCGACGGTCAATACGACGCGCTGACAGCGACCGGCCAGGGCTTGATGCAACCAACCAGCTTCATCGACATAGCGGCGAGTCAGTTCGCCCAGCGGTACGACACCCATGCCGGTCTCATTGCTGACAAAAATAATCTCGCCCGGCAACGACGCCAGGCACTCCAGCAACGCTTCACGCTCAGCCGCCAGGCGTTCGGGGTTGTCCAGCATCAGCAGATTGGTCAGCCAGAGAGTCAAGCAATCCACCAGCAGGCAACGCTCGGCGCTCGCGGTTTCCCGCAGCACCCGGGCCAATTCCAGCGGTTCTTCGATCAGCGCCCATTCGGCGGGGCGACGGGCGCGGTGATGGGCGACCCGCTCGCTCATTTCGCCGTCCAGCGGCTGGCTGGTGGCGATGTATGTCACCGCCAGGCCGCTATCGGACGCGAGTTTTTCAGCCAGGCGACTTTTGCCGGAGCGGGCGCCGCCGAGGATCAGTTGCAGCATGTTTGAAATCCTTTAATTGGCGGTGAGGCAACTGGCCCCATCGCGAGCAAGCTCGCTCCCACATTGAATTTTCGTTGTGCAGAAAGTGCGTGCCTGACACAGATCAAATGTGGGAGCGGGCTTGCTCGCGATAGGGCCATAACATTCACCCTAAATCCCACAAAGTTCCCGCAAAAGCCCGGTATCCAGATGCTTCTCCACCATGTCGGCCAGGCGCTCGATGTCGCGCTCGCGCAGAGCGTGGTAGTCCACTTCCTGCACGTCCTGCAATCCAGCCCAGCGCAATAGCGCACTACAGGCCGGCGGCGATTCAAACAGACCATGCAGGTAGGTGCCGAAAATCTGCCCATCCGCACTTTGCGCTCCGTCGCAGCGACCGTCGTCCAGATGCACCGCAGCCCGCTCCAGCGCGGCACCACTGGTGACCCCGGCATGGATTTCATAACCACTGACCAGTGCGTCTTCCAGGGTCAGACGGCCCTGGACATTGCGCAATTGTTTCTCTTCTTCGAGAACCGTGGCAAAGGCCAACAAGCCCAGACCGGCACTCGAACCCGGCGCGCCTTCGAGGCCCAGCGGGTCATGCAGCTGCTCGCCGAGCATCTGCAAACCACCGCAGATCCCCAGCAACTTGCCGCCGTAACGCAGATGCCGGGCGATGGCCGTATCCCAGCCATTGGCGCGCAGGAACGCGAGGTCGCTGCGTACGCTTTTCGAGCCGGGCAGAATGATCAGGTCAGCCGCTGGAATCGGTTGACCGGGGCCGACGAATTGCAGATCGACTTGCGGGTGCAGGCGCAGCGGATCGAAATCAGTGTGGTTGCTGATGCGCGGCAAGACCGGCACTACCACCTTCAGTACCTGCTCGGCCTTATCGGTCTGACGCTGATCGATACCGTCTTCGGCTTCCAGATGCAGGTCCATGACATAGGGCAACACGCCGATCACCGGCTTGCCGGTGCGTGCCTCGAGCCAGTCGAGACCTGGCTGCAGCAAGGCAATGTCGCCGCGAAAACGGTTGATGATGAAGCCTTTGACCCGCGCCTGCTCACTGGCCGAGAGCAACTCCAGGGTACCCACCAGATGGGCAAAGACCCCGCCGCGATTGATATCGGCGATCAACAATACCGGGCAGTCCACCGCTTCGGCAAAGCCCATGTTGGCGATGTCTCCGGCGCGCAGATTGATCTCGGCCGGCGAGCCCGCGCCTTCGACCATCACCACCGGATAAACAGCACTCAACCGTTGATGGGAGGCCAACACCGCCCGCATGGCGATAGGCTTGTAGTCGTGATAGGCCACGGCGTTCATGCTGATCACCGCGCGACCATGAATGATTACCTGGGCGCCGGTATCGCTGTTGGGTTTGAGCAAGACCGGGTTCATGTCGGTGTGCGGCTGGAGATTGGCGGCCTGGGCCTGCACCGCCTGGGCACGACCGATTTCACCGCCGTCCGCAGTCACCGCGCTGTTGAGCGCCATGTTCTGTGGCTTGAACGGCACGACACTGACGCCCTGACGGATCAGCCAGCGGCACAGCGCGGTGACCAGGGTACTTTTACCGGCATCCGAGGTGGTGCCTTGCACCATCAGCGTGGTCATGGCGCTTGTTCCTGGGTATAGGCCTGGAAGGCTTGTTCGAGGCGCAGCCAATCTGCTTCATCGGCCGGCAAGCCGAATCGCAGGCTGCTGTTAAGAGTGAACAGGCGCAGCAGAATGCCGCGCCGGGCCATGAATTCATGTAATTGCTCGGCGTGCCCAGTGATCAACCATTGAAACAGCGCGCAGCCACCCTGTGGCTTAAAGCCATGGCGCTCAAGCACCTGTGCCAAACGCTGGCTGGCCTCTTCGCTGCGCAGACGTTGACGGACCTGGCCCACAGTGTCGCGCAGACATACCTGGCCCAACACCCGGGTCGGGCCGCTGACCGCCCACGGCCCGAGTTGTTCGGCGAGCAACTTCAACAGTTTGTGCTCAGCCAGCACGAACCCCAGACGTACCCCCGCCAGGCCGAAAAACTTGCCGAACGAACGTAAAACGATCAGCCCGACCTGGTGGGCATGTGCGGCCAGGCTCAGGTGTGGTGTGTTGTCCATGAACGCTTCATCGACCACCAGCCAGCCACCACGCTGCGCCAGCCGCGCATGCCAGTCGAGCAAGCGCTCCGGGGTCAGGCTCAGGCCGGTCGGGTTATTCGGGTTGACCACCACCAGCACGTCGAGGGTGTCGAGAAAGAACTCGACTTCCTGTTCCAACACTTCCCGCACCACGTAGCCGCCGCGCCGCCAAGCCTCGGCATGCTCGGCGTAACAGGGCGAGAGTACGCCGACCTTGCCGGTGCGACGCAATCGCGGCAGCAACTGGATCGCCGCTTGCGAACCCGGCACCGGCAGTACTTGAGTGGCGCCGTAGTAGTCGCAGGCGGCTTGCTCGAGACCATCATCGGTTTCCGGCAAGCGAGCCCAGGCGCGCAAGGGAATCTCCGGTACCGGAAACGGCCAGGGCGCGAGGCCGCTGGACAGGTCCAGCCAATCGGCTTCGGCAATGCCGTATTGCAACGCCGCCTTACGCAACCGCCCACCGTGCTCAAGCATAGAACTCAGCCCCCACGCAGAGAATCAGCAGCCATAACCACACGCCGCGCTGCACCAGTTGCCAGCCACGGTCGATGGAGTCGGCATCGGCCGATACACCCTCGCCCAGTTGCGGACGCTGGTGCAGTTCACCGTGATAAATCGCCGCCCCGCCCAACTCGACGCCCAGGGCACCCGCCCCCGCCGCCATCACCGGACCGGCGTTGGGGCTGTCCCAGGTCGGCCCCTGGGTCCGCCAGCATTTGAGTGCCAGGCGGGTCTTGCCCAGTAGCGCGTAGGTCAGGGCCACCAGGCGCGCAGGAATATAGTTGAGCACATCGTCGATCTTCGCCGCCGCCCAGCCGAATCGTTCGAAGCGTTCATTACGATAGCCCCACATCGCGTCCAGGGTATTGCTCAGGCGATAGAGCACCACCCCCGGAGCGCCGGCGATGGCAAACCAGAACAAGGCGGCAAACACCGCGTCGCTACCGTTCTCCAGCACCGATTCGGTGGCGGCCCGAGCGACCTCCGTTGTATCAAGCTCACTGGTCTGACGGCTGACCAGATAGCCCACTCGCCGCCGCGCTTCGTCCAGGTCATCGCTGCGCAGGGCTTGGGCGACCGGCTCGACATGCTCGCCAAGGCTGCGCAGACCAAGGGCGCAATACAGCGCGAGGATTTCCACCAGCCAGCCGATATAGGGTAGCCAGGAAAAGGCGGTCACCAACAGCGTCAGCGGCAACACCGCCAGCACCCAGGCGGTGACGCCATGGCTGCGCCAGCCACGCCCGCCGGAGTTGAAACGTTGCTCGATGCGATCGGCAAACCCGCCGAACGCCACCAGCGGATGCCAGCGTTTGGGTTCGCCCAGCAGCGCATCCAGCGCAACCGCGGCGACACTCAATAACGCCACACTCATTGACTCACTCCCCAATAATTCTCATACAGCAAATCACTCAGCGGACGCGGCTGCGCCCAGCCTTCGAGCACCAGCATCGGCGCCGGATAAAATTCCTTTACTGGCCCCAGGCACAACACCGCCAGCGGTTTGGCCCCGGCCGGCAGACCCAGCAGATCGGCCAGTGCCTGGGGCTCGAACAACGACACCCAGCCCATGCCCAGGCCTTCGGCGCGGGACGCCAGCCAGAGGTTTTGAATGGCGCAGGACAAGGACGCCATGTCCATTTCCGGCAACGTTCGGCGGCCGAAAATATGCCGCTCGCGATCATCCATCAGCGCCGCGACCAGCACTTCGGCGCAGTCGTTGATGCCTTCGACTTTCAACTTCATGAACTCGTCGGAACGTTCGCCCAGTGCCTCGGCGGTGCGCACCCGCTCCTCTTCCACCAGTTGCTGGATCTTGCCGCGCAACGGGCGATCACTGATGCGGATAAACCGCCATGGCTGCATCAAGCCAACGCTGGGGGCTTGATGGGCGGCTTCGAGCAGGCGCCGGAGCAGTTCAGGCTCGACCGTGCCGCCGCTGAAATGGCGCATGTCGCGGCGCTCGCCGATGACTCGGTAGACCGCCGCGCGTTCGTCCGAAGAAAATGCGTTGTCAGTCATGGCCTCTTCGCGAGCAAGCCCGCTCCCACATTAGATCGTGCATCCCCTGTAGGAGCGAGCTTGCTCGCGATAGCGGTTTGCGGGCCGGGCGCAAAAAGCGCGGCCACCGCCGATGGATTGGAAGGGAAATAAAAGTGCACATAAGAGGCGGTCATCCGCCCCTCGCGATACACCGCTTCGGCTCCACGCCCACCATTGGGACTCAGGCCACGGGCAATCGGCTCCAGCGCCGTGCTGGTCAACGAGTGGTGATAGGTATGGCCGCGCAGCGAACCCTCGGGCAGCTCAACCGCCTGCAAGGCCAGCGCCGCCAGACGCTTTTGCATCACCGCATCACCCGCCAGCAACCCCGCCAGTTCAGCACGCAAGCCCTCGACATCGGTCAGCGAATCGAGCAGATACAACATGCCGCCACACTCGGCCAGCAGCGGCTTGCCGGCCGCGTGGTGGGCGCGGATCGCGGCCAGCATCGTGGCGTTTTCCGCCAGCGCGACATGATGCAATTCCGGGTAGCCGCCCGGCAGGTACAAGCTGTCAGCCTCGGGCAGTTCGCGGTCATGGATCGGCGAGAAGAACAGCAACTCGGCGCCCATCGCCTGCAACAAGTCCAGGCTCGCGCCATAGGTGAACGCAAAGGCTTCATCGCGGGCCACGGCAATCCGTACACCGGCCAGCAGCGGTTCGGCGACAACCACCTCAGGCGCGGCAAATTCGACCGCTGGCGGCAGCGCTACTTCGCAACTGCTGGCCAAGGCTTCGGCCGCCGCGTCCAGGCGCAGGTCCAGATCATTCAGCTCGCTGGCCTGCACCAGGCCCAGGTGTCGGCTCGGCAGTTCGATCCCGGTTTCCCGGGACAACGCGCCATACCAGCGCAGGCCTTCGGTCAGGCTGCCTTCGAGCAATTGCGCGTGACGCAAGGTGCCTACGCGATTGGCCAGCACGCCGGCAAACGGTAGGTCCGGCTGATAACGCGCCAGGCCCAGGGCCAGGGCGCCGAAGGTCTGGGCCATGGCCGTGCCGTCGATCACTGCAAGCACCGGGACGCCAAAGTGCCGCGCCAGATCGGCGCTCGACGGTGTGCCGTCGAACAGGCCCATGACCCCTTCGATCAGGATCAGGTCTGCTTCGCCCGCCGCTTCCCACAGCAGTCGACGGCTTTCCTGTTCGCCGACCATCCACATATCCAGTTGATACACCGGCGCACCGCTGGCGCGTTCGAGAATCATCGGGTCGAGAAAATCCGGACCGCACTTGAACACCCGAACCTTGCGTCCCTGATTGCGATGCAAGCGGGCCAGAGCGGCGGTCACGGTGGTCTTGCCCTGACCGGAAGCCGGTGCGGCGATCAATACCGCCGGGCAATGACGTACATCCCTCATGCTTGAATACTCACAGCTCGATGCCTTTTTGCGCTTTGATCCCGGCCTGGAACGCATGTTTGAGCACGCCCATTTCGGTGACCGTGTCGGCCAGGTCGATCATTTCGGGTTTGGCGCCGCGACCCGTGACCAGTACATGCTGCATCGGCGGGCGAGCCTGCAAGTCGCTGAGCACCTGGTCCAGGTCCAGATAACCGTGCTTGAGGGCAATATTCAGCTCATCGAGCACCACCAGGCCAATGGCCGGATCACGCAACAATTCACGGGAGACGGCCCAGGCCGCTTCGGCCGCGGCGATGTCACGCTGGCGGTCCTGGGTTTCCCAGGTGAAGCCTTCGCCCATGACGTGAAAGCGTACTTGCTCGGGGAATCGTCGAAAGAACAGCTCCTCACCGGTGCTGTTGCGACCCTTGATGAACTGCACCACGCCGCATTGCATGCCGTGGCCCATGGCCCGGGCGAGCATGCCGAAGGCGGAGCTGCTCTTGCCTTTGCCGTTGCCGGTCAGGACCAGCAGCAATCCGCACTCGTTCGGCGAGTTGGCGATACGTTCGTCGATTACCGCTTTTTTGCGCAGCATGCGTGCCAGATGGCGTTCGTCACGATCGGGGGAATCAGTCATGGAGCAGCTCTCCGTTGGAAATGGATAACGGGGGGCAGGAATAAAAATAGACGGCATTAAGCCTGGCATCGCCCACCGTGATGCCGTTGGATGGATCAGGCCGGTCTCCGGGCTCATGAGTGGGTGTAATCCCCGACTGCGCGCCTTCCCGGGTCGACTCGCGACACAGTGGCACCAAGCACAGTCTTGACTCATTTACCGTTGCGGGGGCAGCGCCGGGATCGCTGCCCGCTCTGTACCAGAACGCGCACTCACCGGCTTCCCTGTTTCACTCTGTCGACCGGGGTCACAGAGCACCTGAAACAAGTCGCGAAGGTTAGAGGGTTGGGGGTGGAGCGTCAATTAAACCCGGGCAACTATCACCCTGGCATTGCCGTACTGTTCAAAAAGCGGCACGCGGCTGACAGGTTGAACCAACCGGCAGTTACGCGTCTCTATGAATACATCAGTGCATTCATAGGGAGATCAGCATGCTCAAGGCCCAACTTGCCCTTGTCATCGTGCTCACTGGCGGGCTTGCAGCCTGTAGTGAAACCGCCACCCTGCAGGTTTCCGATGGCACCGGGCCGTCGCCGAAGCTGCCGGAACCGAACAAAACCCTGATCCCCACGATGAACATCGCCCCGGCCATCGGCTGGCCTGAAGGTGCCAGACCGACCGCCGCGGGTGGCACTCAGGTAGCGGCGTTTGCCGAAGGGCTTGATCATCCGCGCTGGCTTTACGTATTGCCCAACGGTGATGTGCTGGTGGCCGAAACCAACTCGCCGCCCAAGCCCGACGATGGCAAAGGCATTTTGGGCTGGGTCATGGGCAAGGTCATGGGCCGCGCCGGTGCCACCGTCCCGAGCCCGAACCGGATCACCCTGCTGCGGGACAAGGACCATGATGGCATCGCCGAAACCCGCACAGTATTCCTCGAGAACCTCAACTCGCCGTTCGGCATGACCCTGGTGGGCAATGATCTGTACGTGGCGGACACCGACCGCCTGGTGCGCTTCCCTTACCAAAGCGGGCAAACCTCGATCACTGCGCAGCCAACCAAGGTGGTCGACCTGCCCGGCGGCACCCTGAATCACCACTGGACCAAGAACGTGATTGCCAGCAACGATGGCAGCAAGCTCTACGTTACCGTCGGTTCCAACAGCAACGTCGGTGAGAACGGTCTGGAGCAGGAACAAGGTCGCGCAGCGATCTGGGAAGTCGACCGCGCCACCGGTCAGCATCGGATTTTCGCCTCAGGCCTGCGCAACCCCAACGGCCTGGCCTGGGAACCACAGAGCGGGCAACTCTGGACCGCCGTCAACGAACGCGACGAAATCGGCAGCGACCTGGTGCCGGACTACATTACTTCGGTCAAGGACGGCGCCTTCTATGGCTGGCCCTTCAGTTACTACGGCCAGCACGTCGACGTACGCGTCACTCCGCAAGATCCGGCACTGGTGGCCAAAGCCATCGCTCCGGACTACGCCGTCGGCCCGCACACCGCATCATTGGGCCTGACCTTCGCCGAAGGCAGCAAGCTGCCAGCGCCGTTCACCCAAGGCGCATTCATCGGCCAGCACGGCTCCTGGAACCGCAAGCCCCATAGCGGCTACAAAGTAATCTTCGTGCCGTTCAGCGCCGGCAAACCCAGCGGCCAACCGATTGACGTGCTGACCGGCTTCCTCACTGCAGACGAGAAAGCCATGGGCCGACCAGTGGGGGTGGTGATTGATCGGCAAGGAGGATTGCTGGTGGCGGATGATGTGGGGAACAAGATCTGGCGGGTGTCGGCGGCCCCGTAGGAGCTGCCGAAGGCTGCGATCTTTATCGATCTCCTCTACGCCAAAGAAGCGTGGTGGTGCGATCCATGCCTACCGCTTACGGCACAGCGTCAAACCATCGCCCAGCGGCAGCAAAGACAAATCTACCCGCGGGTCATCCTTCAAGGCGCGGTTCAGGGCCTGGATGGCTCGGGTGTCTTCACTCTCGGGATTGACCTCGAGCACTCGCCCGCTCCACAGCGTGTTATCGAAAATCGCCAGCCCGCCGCTTCGCAGCAGACGCAAGGCGCTTTCCAGATAGGCCGGATAGTTGGCCTTGTCGGCATCGATGAAGATCAGATCGAAACTTGCGCCCTGCCTTTGCTGCTCGAGCTGCTCCAGGGTTTCCAGCGCCGGCGCCAGGCGCAAGTCAATCCGTTGTGCCAGGCCCGCCTCCTGCCAGTACCGGCGAGCGGTGGCGTTGTAATCACCGGGGATATCGCAGCAGATCAGACTGCCGTCATCCGGCAAGGCGGCGGCCATGCACAAGGCGCTGTAACCGGTGAAGGTGCCGACTTCCAGCAAGCGCCGGGCGCCGGTCAATTTGACCAACAAGGCGAGAAACTGGCCCTGCTCGGGCGCCACCTGCCAGCGGGCCATGGGCAGTGCCTGGGTTTCATCACGCAAACGGCGCAACAGTGGCGTTTCGCGCAGGGAAACATCCAGCAGGTAGCTGTAGAGGGAGTCGTCGAGATTGAGGGTGCGAGCGGTCATGACAACCTCTGCAAAGGTGCGACCTAAGGGTTACGCGCCAGACGCTCCGGCTGCAACACCCGCTTGGCGCTGAGATAGGCTTTCTGCCAATAGGCTTTGGACAGGGTATCGAGCTTCACCGTTCCGCCGGTGGCAGGCGCATGAACAAATCGGCCTTCGCCGACATAAATCCCGGCATGACTGACTTGCGAGCCGCCATTGGTGGCGAAAAATATCAGGTCGCCGGTCTGCAGTGCATTCTGGTCGACATCCTGCGCACGCATACCGATCATTTCGCGAGTCGTACGCGGCAGAGTGATGCCAGCGGCGTCACGATAAACGTAACCGATCAGACCACTGCAATCGAAACCCGAATCCGGCGTATTGCCGCCCCAGCGATAAGGTGTACCGACCAGGCCCAACGCTTGGAACAGCACATCTTCAGCCACTGGCGAGAATGCTTGGGAGGGGGCGAAAACAGGTGCCCGGATCACCGGCGCAGGTGGCGGAGTACGGCTGGCGCAAGCACTGAGCAGTGCCGCGAAAACGAGAAGCGCAAGGCGGGCCGACGTCGACATGTGCAGAACAATCCTGATCTGGATGCGGCTTTCTCTGCCGTGAGGCTGAAAAGAAAACCGCCTACGCAGAACGTAGGCGGTTTGCCATCAACCATAGATTCAGGATTCTAGCGGCTACGCGGCAAACTTCAAGTAAGACTTTAAGTTCGCCTTACTAAAAGTACGCTTACTTGTGAGCGGTCATTATAGTCGGCGCCATGGCGAGGGCTCGCTTGGCTTCGATGAAGGTCTTGCTCCAGTAGCTATCGCCCAGTTTGTCGACTCGAACACCACCGCTACGGCGGCTGCTGGAGTGGATGAACTGGTCATCACCCAGGTAGATCCCGGCGTGGCTGACGCGGCCACGGCCATTGGTGCTGAAGAACAGCAGATCACCGGGCTTGAGGTTGTTGCGAGCGACCAGCGGAGCGTCCACGTTGATCATTTCGCGAGTGGAACGCGGCAAGTTCATGCCCGCCTCTTCACGAAACAGATAACCGATGAAGCCACTGCAATCGAAGCCTGCCTCGGAGGTGCCGCCGAAACGATAACGGGTACCGATCAGGGACATGCCACGTTCGAGGATGCTATCGGCCAGGACCGGTAGCTGATAAGGCTTGTTATCGTCGAATACGGCCAGTTCTTTTTCAGTCGCCAGATCTTCCAGGTAAACAGTGGAGGACTGTGCAGTAACAGAGTTTTTAACCTGTTGTTGTGGCTCTTGCAGGGGCACTGGAGAGTGCGCAGCGCAACCAAACAACAGGGTAACGAGTGCGAGAGGCACGAGGGGTGCGAAGCGCTTTAGCATGGGCACAACCGTGGCTGATAGTTTTGAAGAGCCGCGACTATGCCTTCTATCATGCTCATTTGCAAATTCAATCGAGGGGAATGTGACTTTTCTGTTTGTCGTTTGCATCTAAGGCCTTAAGCCCCATATAGACGCTTGCGCACCCTGGACCCAGCCTCGGAGCAGGTTTTCTGGCGCCTGAAAAGCGCCAAAAAATGCTGCAAAGCGCGGTTTACCGGGCCATTTACCAGCCGAGGGTTTCTTTCAGGAAGGGAATGGTCAACTTGCGTTGCGCCTGCAACGAAGCCTGATCGAGACGCTCCAGCAGTTCGAACAAGGCGCTCATGCTGCGGGTACCGCGAGTCAGGATAAAGTGTCCGACCTCATCGGTCAGGTGCAGACCGCGACGTGAAGCACGCAGTTGCAGGGCACGCAGTTTGTCTTCATCGGAGAGCGGACGCATCTGGAAAATCAGCGCCAGGGTCAGGCGTGATTTCAAATCCGCCAACTTCACCGGCAGCTCCCGTGGCGAAGTCGAAGCGGCAATCAGCAAACGCCGACCGCTGTCGCGCAAACGATTGAACAGATGGAACAGCGCTTCTTCCCAGTCCGCCCGCCCCGCCACCGCCTGCAGATCATCCAGGCAGACCAGTTCGTATTGCTCGAGGTTGTCGAGAATTTCAATACCGCGATACAGCAGTTCAGCCAATGGCAGGTACACCGCCGGTTCGCCCATCTGCTCGAACCGCAGGCAAGCGGCTTGCAGCAAATGCGTACGCCCGACGCCGTCCTTGCCCCAGAGGTAGATCAGGCTTTCGGTCCAGCCGGCGTCGGCTTCGCAAAGCCGCTCGACATAGCCGAGTGCAGCGGCATTGGCGCCTGGGTAGTAGTTGATAAAGGTGGCGTCATCACGCAGACGCACACCTAGGGGCAGCTGAATCGGTTTCATGCTGACTGAACAGTTCCAAAGGAACCGTTAGTGGCCTCTGTGTAAAGTGTGCAAAGTTTATACCCGTGACGCCGGGCGCACAATGCAGCAGACCATAAGCAAAATCAAAGGTTTGCGTTAACCCGGAGGAATCGGTGGGGTTTGTTTGACGGTGCTTGTGACAGTCCCGGGGACGCCCAAGGCTAGTTCTGCATTGCCCCGGGCGGCCTTTGGCAGCACATCAGAAGGCCTTATTGAGTCTTCCGCTCCGCTGTACATACCCGAATCCTTGTACAAATCGTGCACATGACGCACCAGCACCATGATTACCGCGGCCACCGGCAAGGCCAGCAGGATCCCGGTAAAGCCAAACAGCTCACCGCCCGCCAGAATGGCGAAGATCACCGCCACCGGGTGCAGACCGATCCGGTCCCCCACCAGCAACGGGGTCAGGACCATGCCTTCCAGCGCCTGACCGACCATGAACACCGCGACGATGCCGATCAAGGGATACAGGTCGCCGCCAAACTGGAACAGGCCAGCCAGCAGGGCCGCGCCGATGCCAATGACGAAGCCCATGTACGGCACGATCGCCGCCAGGCCGGCAATCATCCCGATCAACAGCCCCAGTTCAAGCCCGACCAGCATCAAGCCGGCAGAATAGATCACGCCCAGGGCGACCATCACCAGCAACTGGCCACGGACAAAGGCCCCGAGCACCTCATGGCACTCGCCGGCCAATATCACCGCGCGCTCTTCACGATCGCGAGGCAGCAGGCCGCGGATCTTCGCCATCATCAGGTCCCAGTCCCGCAGCAGGTAGAAACTGACCACCGGGATCAATACCAGGTTGGCCAGCAAAGCGATCAAGGCCAGACCGGAAGCGGTCGCCTGGCTCAGCACTATGCCGACAATGTCGGTGGTCTGGCCCATATGCTCGGTGATGGCCGCCTTGATCTTGTCGAACTTCCAGAAACCATCGGCAAGCCCCAGCTTCGATTGCGCCCACGGCATGGCCGTGTGCTGCAACCAGTCGAGCATTTGCGGCAACAGTTCATACAAGCGCAACAGTTGCTTGGCCAGCATCGGCACCAGCACCAGCAACAGTGTCATGACGATCACGCTGAACAGCGCGAACACCGCCACCACGCCCCAGGCTCGCGAGAGACCGAGCGCCTCCAGGCGATCCACCAGCGGGTCGAACAGATAGGCCAACAGCAGCGCCACCAGGAACGGTGTGAGGATCGGATGCAACAGGTACACAAAGGCGAACAGCAGGATCACCCCACCCAACCACACCCAACGACGCGTATCAGCCATGAACCGCTCCAGCTTCTATATAAGGAAAGAACAACTTACCAACGGAAATGCAATTGCGCGGTCGGTGTCGGCGCAACAACCGGCGCCGCGCCGTCGACCGCTGGCTGAGCAGGCACCGGCGGCGTCACCGGCCCGGCAGGAACCTCTTGCAGCTTCGCCAGCCCCAACTGCGCGCGCAATTGTTCGGCGCTGCCAGTGACCCGATAGATAATCCGGTCGCCCTCGACGCGCAGCAGTTTCGCGCGAAATGGCTCAAGCAGTTGCCCGAGTGCCGCGTACCGCTCCAGGGTCATGCCCTGCACTTCCAGCAGCTGCTCGGTGGAGGCTCCGGCCTTGGCGACGAAGCGGGGCGCCAGTTTTTGACTGACAGCCAGCAGCACCGCATCGGCGAGAGCCGCGGTGTCGGCGCCCTGCACAGTGCCCTGTTCGCGCTGATCACCCAGCCACAGACGCCATTTGGCTTGCCACTGCCCGCCCTCTTCCTCATGGGCATGCACCGCCAGCAAGGCGTCGGCGGCGTAGCGTTGCGAAGCCGCGCGCAGCGGGGCAGGGTCGGTTCCTTCAAGATTCGGCGCAGTGGCGACAATCTGTTCATTCAAATCAGCCAACGGCAGACGCAACGGCAAGCCGCGGTGCTGGGCTGCACGACGCAACGGCGCGGCGCTGGCCTGGCCATCGCCGACCAGGCTCGAACCCTCAGCGGAATCATTGAGCCACCAACTCAGAATCGACGGGCGATTGCTGCCCCACAACGCCAACCCGGCCTGGCGCAAGGCGCGATCAGTGCTGGCCGGATCGAAATCCACCTGCAGGCTTTCCGGTGGCCCGGCGTCATAGCCGTAACGGCTGATGATCTGCTGCGGATCCTGGCGAATAGCCGCCAGCCCCGGGTTTTGCGCGGCCTTGGCATCGCCGGTCAGCCGCAGCACCAAGGTGTCCAGAGCGCGTTGCGTGGCTTGATCGCGCTCTTGCGGGGTCTGATTGCTGACCGGCTCGCGCACTCGATACAAACCATTGAGGGTTTCGGCATGACTCGCCAGGCTGAAAAAAGACAAACAGCCCACAACTAGATATTTACACAGACGCATGGAGTATTCCTGACGGCAAAAAGCGGCTGGAACAGGCCGCATGAACAGAATCGGGCAAGGCTGTGACCACAACGCCTGGCAAAACATTCACGGGACCTCGGTAAGTTTTCGAACAATCATAACCATAGCTGGTTAACGTCTATACCTTATACAGCCACGAAAGAGGCGACCATCATGTGTAATAACGGCTTTTTTTAACGTGATATGTCCCTGCCCGTCGGCCCGAGGATGGCCGCTGCCCCTCAAGCCTGATAAAATCGCGCGCCTTCGCAGACCGGCAACAGTCGGGCACCCGGAAATTCGCGTCGGCAAATGCCCTCGCCTGTTTCAGTGGGTCCCACTGGACTCGGTCGTTACCCCTGAATCCCCCCTAAAGGCCTGGATCATGAGCAAGCAACCCTCCCTGAGCTACAAGGACGCCGGTGTAGACATCGACGCCGGTGAAGCATTGGTCGAACGCATCAAGAGCGTCGCCAAGCGCACTGCGCGCCCGGAAGTCATGGGCGGCCTGGGCGGTTTCGGCGCCCTCTGCGAAATCCCGGCCGGCTACAAGCAACCGGTTCTGGTCTCCGGCACCGACGGCGTCGGCACCAAGCTGCGTCTGGCGCTGAACCTGAACAAGCACGACAGCATCGGCATCGACCTGGTTGCCATGTGCGTCAACGATCTGGTGGTCTGTGGCGCAGAGCCGCTGTTCTTCCTCGACTACTACGCCACCGGCAAACTGAATGTCGAGACCGCGACCCAGGTCGTGACCGGCATCGGTGCAGGCTGCGAACTGTCCGGCTGCTCCCTGGTCGGCGGCGAAACTGCTGAAATGCCTGGCATGTACGAAGGCGAAGACTACGATCTGGCCGGTTTTTGTGTCGGCGTCGTGGAAAAATCCGAAATCATCGACGGTTCGAAAGTCGCCGCCGGCGATGCCCTGCTCGCGCTGCCTTCTTCCGGTCCGCACTCCAACGGTTACTCGCTGATCCGCAAGATCATCGAAGTGTCCGGTGCCGACATCGAGAACATCCAGCTCGACGGCAAGCCGCTGACCGACCTGCTGATGGCCCCGACCCGTATCTACGTGAAGCCGCTGCTCAAGCTGATCAAGGACACCGGCGCAGTCAAGGCCATGGCCCACATCACCGGTGGCGGTCTGCTCGACAATATCCCGCGGGTGCTGCCAAAAGGCGCTCAGGCCGTGGTTGACGTCGCCAGCTGGCAGCGCCCGGCTGTGTTCGATTGGCTGCAAGAGAAAGGCAACGTTGAAGAAGTGGAAATGCACCGCGTGCTGAACTGCGGCGTGGGCATGGTCATCTGCGTGGCTCAGGAGCACGTTGAAATTGCCCTGAACGTTCTGCGTGAAGCCGGCGAGCAGCCATGGGTCATCGGCCAGATCGCGACTGCCGCCGAAGGCGCAGCCCAGGTCGAGCTGAAAAACCTCAAGGCGCATTGATGCAAGAGCGGATGCAAGAACGGATGCAAGCAACCTGTAATGTAGTGGTGCTGCTGTCCGGCACCGGCAGCAACTTGCAGGCGCTGATCGACGCCAGCCAGGCCGGGGACAACCCGGCTCGCATCCGCGCGGTGATCTCCAACCGCGCCGATGCCTATGGCCTGCAACGCGCCCGAGATGCGGGTATCGAAACCCGCACCCTCGATCACAAGGCTTTCGAAGGTCGCGAGGCCTTCGATGCCGCCTTGATCGAACTGATCGACGCCTTCGAACCCAAGCTGGTGGTTCTGGCCGGATTCATGCGCATTCTCAGCGCTGATTTCGTGCGTCACTACCAGGGTCGCCTGCTCAATATCCATCCTTCGCTGTTACCCAAATACAAAGGGTTACACACTCATCAGCGAGCGCTGGAGGCCGCAGACACCGAGCACGGCTGCAGCGTGCACTTCGTGACTGAGGAACTCGATGGTGGACCACTGGTCGTACAGGCAGTGATCCCGGTAGAGTTAGACGACTCGCCGCAAAGTCTGGCGCAGCGAGTCCATGTCCAGGAACACCGGATTTACCCGATGGCCGTACGCTGGTTTGCCGAAGGCCGGTTAGCGCTTGGCGAACAGGGTGCTTTACTGGATGGTGAGTTACTGGCGGCCAGCGGCCACTTGATTCTAAACTAGGAGATTTTATGCGTCGCGCCCTGCTCTTCGCTTGCGCTCTGTTTGCTCTGCCCGTTGTGCAGGCAGCAGAACTTCAACCTTTCTCCGCCAGCTATACCGCCGACTGGAAGCAACTTCCTATGAGCGGCACGGCAGAACGCAGCCTGAAAAAAAATGCCGACGGCTCATGGACCATGAGTTTCAAGGCATCCATGATGATCGCCAGCTTGACCGAAGAAAGTACGCTGACGCTGGACAAGGACACCCTGCTGCCGCAGTCGTATCACTTCGAGCGCGGCGGCCTGGGTAAAGCCAAGAAGGCCGACCTGGATTTCGACTGGTCGACCAAAATGGTCACTGGCACCGATCGCGGCGACCCCGTTAAATTGCCTTTGAATCGCGGCATGGTCGACAAATCCACCTATCAGCTTGCCTTGCAGCATGACGTAGCCGCTGGCAAGAAAAGCATGAGCTACCAGGTGGTTGATGGCGGCGATGTCGATACTTACGACTTCCGTGTGCTGGGCTCCGAAAAAGTCGACACCAAGGCCGGCCAGATCGAGGCGATCAAGGTCGAACGCGTACGCGACCCGACTCAAAGCAAACGCATCACCGTGATGTGGTTCGCCAAGGACTGGGATTACCTGCTGGTGCGCCTGCAACAGGTCGAGACCGACGGCAAGGAGTACAACATCATGCTCCTGAACGGCGACGTCAACGGCAAGACTGTCAAAGGCAGCTGATCCGCACTGAAAAAAAGCCTCGCGATTGCGGGGCTTTTTTTTGTCTGTTGATCGTTCCCACGCAGAGTGAACAATCGATCAGCCCTCCCCTCATCATCGCTTGCCTAATCGTCAACAATCCGAAAAAAGACACTCCCCTCAAAAAACACGGCAACGTACTACAGCCCCAACGGGGTCGATCACAGCAAAATACCCCCATTCCAACTGCCTCAAGCACGGCCAAAGAGCGAGCAAAAGAGGAGAAGCACTTAGTTTATCGCCAGCGGGGAAAGAGACACACAGGCTGCCCACGCGTGCCCCCAGGCTTCGAATTAAAGAAGAAATAACCAAGAACGACCTGAACACCAAGGACAAAATGTAAGGGACCACAAATACAACCATGAACAAATTAGTCAAATACAGTCAGCTAAAAAGCTGGGAAAAACATAAAGTCGAATCTCCATTTTTTGCAGTTTGGGTAATTCAGGATGCACTGCAAAGGACAGGATTTGATCGCCTTTGGGGAATTTCGGAGTTCGCTGCTGAATACAAAATCGGGTACACCCTCTGTCGCCGAGAAATACAGCGAATTCTTGAGTCTCAACGTTGGTATGTGGTCCTGGATAGACCGTTCAGCCCCTTATTCCCAAAGGCGCTCTCAACGGAAAGCACACATCAAGGAGTCATCTTTGGTGGCGCTAGAACGACTCCGCCAGACTCAGGACAACCGTACACCCCGCCGCCGGCTCCTCTCACCATCGGACGTTTGCTACCTAAAGAAGGTTTAACCGTCTATTTGGGGGGCGCAGGCATGGAGGGGGATTACATATCAAGCCAAATAGAAAAACTGGTATCCGTCGGCATTGATGGAGCCATTGCTGGAAAACTAACCGAAGGCATTTTTGTCGACGCAGCGGCGGTGATGAAATACCGCTACCCTGCCCGCTCAATCTCTGGCTTTACAGCCACAGGTCCATTCAAAATCAGCACGGACTGGAGCCTTCAGGCGGTTGGCATCAGCCGACCTCTGCCGAAAAACGGCCAGTTCAACTTGATTGGGTATTCATGGGGATCTCTTGTTGCTGCACAGACCGCCCTTTTCTATGCTGAAAAAGGAGAGATTATTGACAACCTGGTGCTCATCGGATCTCCGATATCGCAAGATTTTCTAAGTGAACTGAAAGGAACCAGAGGAATAAAGCGTGTACTTGTCATCGATTTGACCAACAAAGATGACAGGATTTTTGCCGGAATGTCCGATGCAGAATTAATCGCGAGCCTGCCCAGCTTGAGCGAACAAATGATGGAGTCGCAGCTATCAGGCTCCGGCCAAGGGCATTTCTTCTATGGAGTCGCAGGCGAACAGGGGGAGCTTCGGCGACGTCAATTGGCCGAGAGGTTAAAGATTGAAGGACTCAAGTAGAAACTGGCAGATCTCGGTCATTTTATGTACCGCCTGCGTCCTCGTTTTCCCCTTCAATGTGGCTGAGCTCTATATCTATCTCAAATTAGGCGTCTTTGAGCCCTATACCTACATCATGGCTATCCCTCCAGGCGGCGCGTCTTTTTTGCTAGTCCAGACAGCCGTCGCCATTGCGCTCTATCGCAGAGCGTGGATCAGGATGCATTCGATATTTTTGTTCCTGTGGTTGATCAATATCAGCATCTTCGGCTTGCTGATCTGGAGCACCGCTCCTGACCAAGCGCTGTAAGAAAAGTATCTGCACGTTGGGATTGCCTTTCCCACGAGAGCTGCAACACGACAAACCCCGCCTTTTGAGCGGGGTGTGTCACTTCTAACTCATCACCACATCAAATCATCCGGGATCTGATAAGCCGCGTACGGATCATCTTCATCCGGCGCCTCGGTGACAATATTGAGCTGCACAATGCGTTGCGGATCGCGCTCCTGGATCTTCAGCGCGGCCTCACGGGGGATCACTTCGTAGCCGCCACCATGATGAACGATGGCCAGCGAACCGTTGCTGAGCTTGTTGCGCATCAGCGTATTCACCGACAGGCGCTTGACCTTTTTGTCGTCGACGAAGTTGTAGTAGTCCTCGGTGGTCAGCTTCGGCAGGCGCGTGGCTTCGATCAATTGCTTGATCTGCGCGGCACGGGCTTTGTGCTCGACCTTTTCCTGTTGCTGACGATTGAGCTCCTGGTCGCGCTTGACCTTTTCGGCCAGGGCTTCCTGGGCCAGTCGCTGCTGGGTATCGTCCTGTTCAATCTGGCCCTTGTGGACCAGGCGCTGTTGTTTCTGTTTTTCTTTGCCGACCTGTTTGGCCTGCTTTTGGTTGACCAGCCCTGCTTTGAGCAACTGGTCGCGAAGGGAAAGGCTCATGTACTTACTCACTTAGGCAACGGCTCAGCCGCAGCTGGGCAAATTCTTTTCCTGGCGTTTGGCTTCGCCCCACAAGGCGTCCAACTCTTCTAGGGTGCAATCTTCTATGGGACGGTGGGTGTCGCGCAATGCCTGTTCGATAAATCGGAAGCGTCGCTCGAATTTGCTGTTGGCACTGCGCAAAGCAGTTTCCGGATCGACCTTGAGGTGCCGGGCCAGATTGACCACGGAAAACAGCAGATCACCGACCTCATCGGCGATAGCCGCCGAGTCGTTATCGGCCATGGCTTCGAGCACTTCATCGAGTTCTTCGCGGACCTTGTCCAGCACCGGCAAGGCGTCCGGCCAGTCGAAACCGACCTGCCCTGCGCGCTTCTGCAACTTCGCCGAACGGGACAGCGCCGGCAACGCCGCAGGTACATCGTCGAGCAAGGACAGCTGTTGCGGCGCCGCGGATTTCTCGGCCCGTTCTTCAGCCTTGATTTCCTCCCAGCGCTGTTTGACCTGTTCTTCATCCAGACGGGGGATATCCAGCGACGCATGCAGATCGCCGGTCGGGAACACATGAGGATGACGCCGAATCAATTTGCGGGTGATGCTATCGACCACGCCGTCGAATTCGAAGCGCCCTTCTTCCCGGGCCAGCTGGCTGTAATAAACCACCTGAAACAGCAAATCGCCCAGTTCGCCCTGCAGGTGATCGAAGTCACCGCGCTCGATGGCGTCAGCGACCTCGTAGGCCTCCTCCAGGGTATGGGGGACGATGGTTTGGTAAGTCTGTTTGAGATCCCACGGACAACCGTACTGCGGATCCCGCAGACAGCTCATCAGGTGCAACAAGTCTTCAAGGCTATACATCAATCACTCTCGTTGAAACGCGCCCCGTAGGAGCTGCCGCAGGCTGCAATCTTTTCTGGAGCGCCGCAAAAGCCAGATCAAAAGATCGCAGCCTGCGGCAGCTCCTACAGGGATCGCATTTCAAGGCGTTCTGTTGCGCCGGGTTTCAATGATGTTCGGCAATTGGGAAATACGCCCCAACAACCGCCCCAACGCATCCAGCCCCGGAATCTCGATGGTCAACGACATCAACGCGGTGTTGTCTTCCTTGTTCGAGCGGGTGTTGACCGCCAGTACATTGATCCGCTCGTTGAGCAGCACTTGCGAGACGTCACGCAGCAAACCGGATCGGTCGTAGGCGCGGATGATGATGTCGACCGGATAGGTCAGCACCGGCACCGGGCCCCAACTGACCTGGATAATCCGCTCCGGCTCACGGCCGCCCAACTGCAATACTGACGCGCAGTCCTGACGGTGGATGCTGACCCCTCGGCCCTGGGTGATGTAACCGACGATCGCATCCCCCGGCAGCGGCTGGCAGCAGCCGGCCATCTGGGTCATCAGGTTGCCGACGCCCTGGATCTGGATATCGCCGCGTTTACCGGGCTTGTAACCGGTGGCCTTGCGCGGAATCAGTTCCAGCTGTTCGTTGCCGCGTTCCGGCTCGACCAGTTGTTGCGCCAGGTTGACCAGTTGCGCCAGACGCAAATCACCGGCACCAAGGGCGGCGTACATGTCCTCGGCAGTCTTCATGTTGGCCTTATCGGCCAGCTTGTCGAAGTCCACCGCTGGCAGACCGAGGCGGCTGAGTTCGCGTTCGAGCAAGGTTTTACCGGCCGCGACGTTCTGATCGCGCGCCTGTAATTTGAACCAGTGAACAATCTTTGCCCGGGCCCGCGAGGTGGTGATGTAACCCAGGTTCGGGTTCAGCCAGTCGCGACTCGGCGTGCCGTGCTTACTGGTGATGATCTCGACCTGCTCACCGGTTTGCAGGCTGTAGTTGAGCGGAACGATGCGCCCGTTGATCTTGGCGCCGCGGCAGTTGTGACCGATTTCGGTGTGCACGCGGTAAGCGAAGTCCAGCGGTGTCGCGCCTTTGGGCAAGTCGATGGCGTGGCCGTCCGGGGTGAAGATGTAGACCCGGTCCGGTTCGATATCGACCCGCAGCTGTTCGGCAAGACCACCGATATCCCCCAGTTCTTCATGCCACTCGAGTACCTGACGCAGCCAGGAGATTTTCTCTTCGTAGTGATTGGAACCAGCTTTGACGTCGGTGCCCTTGTAGCGCCAGTGGGCGCAAACGCCCAGCTCGGCCTCTTCGTGCATCGCATGGGTGCGGATCTGTACTTCCAGCACCTTGCCTTCAGGACCGATGACCGCCGTATGCAATGAGCGGTAGCCGTTTTCTTTAGGGTTGGCGATGTAGTCGTCGAATTCTTTCGGGATGTGCCGCCACAAGGTATGGACGATGCCCAGCGCGGTGTAGCAGTCGCGCATTTCCGGCACCAGCACCCGCACCGCGCGCACGTCGTAGATCTGGCTGAATTCCAGACCCTTGCGCTGCATTTTGCGCCAGATCGAATAGATGTGTTTGGCCCGGCCGCTGATGTCGGCATCGACGCCAGTGGCCTGCAACTCGCTCTGCAATTGGTTCATCACATCGGTGATGAACCGCTCGCGATCAAGGCGACGTTCGTGCAGCAACTTGGCAATCTGCTTGTACTGATCGGGCTCCAGGTAACGGAAGGACAAGTCCTCCAGCTCCCACTTGATATGCCCGATCCCGAGACGGTGAGCCAAGGGCGCGTAGATGTCGAAGACTTCCCGCGCGACCCGGTTGCGCTTTTCGTCATCGGCGGTTTTCACCGCACGAATCGCACAGGTACGCTCGGCCAGTTTGATCAACGCGACACGCACGTCATCGACCATCGCCACCAACATCTTGCGCAGGTTTTCCACCTGACCCTGGCTGCCCAGTACCAACGACTGGCGCGGGCTCAGACTGGCGCTGATCGCCGCCATGCGCAGCACGCCGTCGATCAGCTTGGCCACCACCGGACCGAAACGCTGGCTGACCACCGATAGCTGGATCTGACCTTCACGGACTCCGCGGTACAGCACCGCGGCCACCAGCGAATCCTGATCGAGCTTGAGGTCGGCGAGAATTTCCGCGATCTCAAGACCCGTACGAAAACTCGACATGCCCTCGGCCCAGAGATTCTTCGCCGCATTGTCTTGCTGCTCGGCCTCGCGAGCGAACTCGCAGGCTTCTTTCAAGGCTTCGCGGTCCAGCGCCAGATCGACACTGACCGCATGATCGAGCCATGCCTCGAGATTGATACTGCCGTCGGTGTTGATCGGCTGGTGTGCTCTCACCTGTACCATCTTGCTTACCTTCCCTACGACGCACATTCAATGCGTCAAAATCGCTGACCTTTGTTGCCGATGTTCCCTCGCTGGGCTGGCGAGGGTCATGCATCAGCGGGCCAGTCGGACCAGAACCATCCTAGTTCGCTTCAAATAACGCCATGGCCTCGACATGTGCCGTCTGAGGAAACATATCGAGGATCCCGGCACGTTTTAACCGGTAGCCCTGCCTGATCAATTCAGCTGTGTCGCGCGCCAGGGTTGCCGGGTTGCACGACACATAAACCAACCGTTTGGCACCCAGGGTTGCGAGCTTGCGCACCACCTCGAAAGCACCGTCACGGGGTGGGTCCAAGAGTACCGCAGAAAAGCCCTCCCCGGCCCATTCGGCATCGGCCAAAGGCTGGGATAAATCGGCCTGAAAAAACTTCGCGTTATGCAGATTATTGCTGGCCGCATTTTCGGTGGCGCGTTCGACCATGGTCGCCACGCCTTCCACCGCTACTACTTCCTTGACCGAACGTGCCAGCGGCAGCGCGAAGTTGCCCAGCCCGCAGAACAAATCAAGCACCCGATCCTCAGCCTTCGGTGCCAACCACTCCAGTGCCTGGGCGACCATCGCTTCATTGACTCCGGCGTTGACCTGGATGAAATCTCCCGGCCGATAGGCCAGATGCAAATCCCACGTCTCCAGACGATAGCCCAGTTGCTGATCCGGCTCGACCGGTTGCGGCCCGTCTTCGCCATGCAGCCACAATTGGGCCTCGTGGAAAGCGCAGAATTCCTTGAGTATGGTCAAGTCAGCTACTGACAGCGGCGCCATGTGCCGCAGCAAAACTGCGCTGGATGACCCCCTGAACAATTCGACATGCCCCAATGCCTGGGGCTTGCTCAGACGTCGCAGCATTTCCGGCAAGCGCTTGATGATTGGCTGCAAGGGCTCTACCAGCACCGGACAATCATTGATGCCGACGATGTCCTGGCTGCCTGCCGCACGGAAACCCACCTCGAGTTTTTTCGCCTTGGCATCCCAGCGTACTGCCACCCGGGCGCGACGCCGGTAACCGAACTCGGGCCCGCTCAAAGGCGCGGCCCACTCTTCGGGCTCGACATGGGCAACCCGCGACAACTGCTCGGCGAGCATGCGCTGTTTCAGCGCAAGCTGTTCGGCATGGGGCAGATGCTGCACGCTGCAACCGCCACAGCGCCCGGCATGGGCGCAAGGTGCCGGACGGCGCAGCTCACTGGCCAGCAACACCCGTTCGGTGCGTGCCTCGACGACTTTAGCGTGAGCACCCAGGACCCGCGCTTCGACCTCTTCACCAGCCAGGGCGCCGGAGACGAACCAGGTACGCCCTTCAAGGAAGGCAATGCCACGGCCATCGTTGGCCAGTCGTTCGATGGTCAAGCGCTGTTTTTTACCGATGGGCACTTGCGGGGCCCGGCTGCCGCCAGTCGGTTGGAAGCGCAGGCCTCTCTCTTGCTTGGCCATCAGTTGGGCGCGTCGAAAATGCCGGTCGACAGGTAACGGTCGCCACGGTCACAGATGATCGCGACCATTACCGCGTTTTCGACTTCCCGGGACAGACGCAGCATCGCTGCCACCGCGCCACCGGAGGACACGCCACAGAAAATACCCTCTTCGCGGGCCAGACGACGGGTCACGTCCTCGGCTTCGCTTTGGGCCATGTCGACGATCCGGTCGACCCGATCGGCCTGATAGATCTTCGGCAGGTATTCCTGCGGCCAGCGGCGGATGCCGGGAATGGCCGAGCCCTCCATCGGTTGCAGGCCGACGATCTGCACCTGCGGGTTCTGCTCCTTCAGGTAGCGCGAAACGCCCATGATGGTGCCGGTGGTGCCCATGGAGCTGATGAAATGGGTGATGCTGCCTTCGGTCTGGCGCCAGATTTCCGGGCCGGTGCCGGTGTAGTGCGCCTCGGGGTTGTCACCGTTGGCGAACTGGTCGAGCACCTTGCCGCGGCCTTGGGCCTGCATTGTTTCCGCGAGGTCGCGCGCACCTTCCATGCCTTCTTCCTGGGTGACCAGAATCAGCTCGGCGCCATAGGCGGTCATCGCCGCCTTGCGCTCGGCGCTGGAGTTGCCGGGCATGATCAGGATCATCTTGTAGCCCTTGATCGCCGCGGCCATCGCCAGGGCGATCCCGGTGTTACCCGAGGTCGCTTCGATCAGCGTGTCGCCGGGATGAATCTGCCCGCGCAATTCGGCACGGGTGATCATCGACAGCGCCGGCCGGTCCTTGACCGAACCCGCCGGGTTATTACCCTCGAGCTTGAGCAGCAGGGTGTTGCTGGTGTCGCCGGGCAGGCGCTGTAAACGGACCAGCGGAGTGTTGCCGACGCAATCGGCGATGGTTGGGTACTGCAAGGTCATGGCGTATTCGCAATCCAGACTGCCGGGGCGACTATCATACCGACAAACGACTGGAGTCCATATCACGCAAAGTGCGGTGCTTATGGCTTATAGGTATAAGCAGGTAAATTGTAGGGTGAAGCAAGATCAAAAGATCGCAGCCTGCGGCAGCTCCTACGCGCGACGTGGTGTGCGCCTGATCACTGCGCCAACAACCGCATATTCAACCGCAACCCCTGCCCGGTATTTTCCGCCCACAAGCTGCCACCCTGGCGCTGCACCGCGTTGCGCGCGATGCTCAGGCCCAGGCCGAACCCACCGTCGCCGGGACGCGAGCCATCGAGTCGGGTGAACGGCGCGAAAATCCGCTCCAGTTCTTCCTCGGCCACGCCGCCGCCCTGGTCTTCCAGCCACAGGTGCCAATAAGCTCCTTGCCGACGACCGTCGAGGTGCACGATGCCACCCGCCGGAGAATGACGGATGGCATTGCGCAGGATGTTTTCCAGGGCCTGGGCCAAGGTGTTCAGATGGCCGCGCACCCAGCAGGAATCATCCAGTGAACATTGCAACTGGGTCGCCGGCCAGCCGCTTTCGAAACAGGCGTTTTCCGTGAGCATTTCCCA
Source organism: Pseudomonas sp. LBUM1658 (assembly GCF_059716055.1). Lineage (NCBI taxonomy): Bacteria > Pseudomonadati > Pseudomonadota > Gammaproteobacteria > Pseudomonadales > Pseudomonadaceae > Pseudomonas > Pseudomonas sp. LBUM1658. The sequence continues at coordinate 1,521,895 of NZ_CP166798.1, read as the reverse complement.
TAGCGCCTGGACCTGGATCTCCTCTTGGGCCAGCGGTGCGCGTTCGGTGTCGAGCCAGGCCAGTTGCAGGGTGTCTTCCACCAGCCGCTGCATACCGTCGACTTCCCGCCCCAGGCGTTCACGCAGTTGCTCCAGGCTCTGCTCACTTTCACTGGCCACGCGCAATCGGCTCAAGGGCGTACGCAGTTCGTGAGACAGGTCCCGAAGCAATTGTTGCTGCAACGCCACGGTGCTTTGCAGCCGTTCGGACATCTGATCGAAAGCCCGACCCAGCTCACCCAACTCATCGGAGCGACTGGTGGTCTGGGTCGACAGGCGTGCGCCCAGTTGATCGGCGCGCCAGACGTTGGCCTGTTCGCGTAAATTATTCAAGGGCACTACCAGCAAACGATACAAACCGACGCACAGCAGCAGTGTAAACAATCCGGGAATCACCCCATTGGTCACCACCCGCCAGAACACCCGGTAACGTCCGGGCATAAAACGCTGCGGCAGTTCGATCACCAGGCTGCCGGCGGCAGGATCGTTGGGGAATGGAATTTTCAACCAGGGCAAACCCCGGGTACGCCGGCTCATCGGCCAATCCAGGTCCCGCAGAAAGGTCAGGCGCTGGCTCTGCGCTTCATTCAGCGGGTAGCTGCCGAGCGATTGCAGATCGTGGCCGATGATCCCGACCCAATTGCGTTCACGCTCACCCATGGCCTGCAACCAGGCATCGACGCCGGCACCCTCGCCTTGTACCCAGGCCTGCTCGGCTTCGGCGGCGTAACTGCTGAGGGTGATCCGGGCTTCATCGGACAAGAACAGATTCTTCTTCTCCATGTACCGACCCCAGGACCAGCTCAGCCAGATCATCAGCAGACAGAACGCCACCAGCAACAAAGCCAGCTTCCAGAACAGCGAGTGCCTGCCTGGCAGATCAGACCATTTCATCGATCGCACTCAGCACATAACCCTTGCCCCAGACCGTGCGCACTTCACGCTCGCTGTAGCCGATAGCCTTGAGCTTGCGGCGGATCTGACTGATATGCATATCCAGGCTGCGGTCGTGGGGGGCGTAACCGCGTTGCAGGACATGCTGATAAAGGAAGGCCTTGCTCAACACTTCATCGCCATTGCGGTTCAAGGTCTCCAGCAGCCGATACTCGCTGCGGGTTAAACCGGCCCATTGCCCGGCGTAGTGGACATCGCACCCTTCATCGTCGAAGCGCAGGCTTTGGCTATCGTTGTCGAGCGGCGCCGGAGTCTGTCGGCGATCCAGCGCGACCCGGCGCAGGATGGCTTCGATGCGCACCCGCAACTCGGCCATGCTGAAAGGTTTGGGCAGATAGTCGTCGGCCCCCAGCCGAAAACCACTGATGCGGTCCGCCTCGGCGCCCAATGCCGACATCATGATCACCGGGATCGAATGGCTTTCGCGCAAACGAGTCAGCACCGCCAGGCCATCCATGCCCGGCAGGAGAATATCCATCAGCACCAGGTCAAAGGCCTGCTGCCGGGCAATCGCCAGCCCCTCACTGCCGTTCTGGCACCAAGTCACTTGAAAACCACAGCGCCCCAGGTGCTCATGGACATAAGCACCCAACACAAGGTCGTCTTCAATCGCCAGAATACGGGGATGGCCAACAGATACGGGAGTCATTAGCTTCTGCAAGTAATTCTCAATTGGCGATTATTCAAGATTGCTCTCCCGCGAGCAACCCGAGCCTGCCAATCAAGGGCGCGGCACTTGCTGTAGCGGGGGGACATTGGCGTTAATCTACGAAGATTGCCGGTCTGCAAATGGCTACACTGCGTGCGAGTGCGTGTGCGGTCAGTCATTCGTTTGTCATTCAAAAATACGGCGTGGAAGCAGGAGAGTTGCGTGCTTGAGAAAATGGGAATAAAGGGCCGCGTGATATTGCTGACCTTGCTGCCGACCAGCCTTATGGCATTGGTGCTGGGCGGTTATTTCACATGGATGCAGCAGTCCGACCTGCAAACCCAGCTCTTGCAGCGTGGCGAAATGATCGCCGAACAACTGGCACCGCTGGTGGCCCCCGCGATGGGTCATGACAACACCGATCTGCTGGAGCGCATCGCCACTCAAGCCCTGGAACAGACGGATGTTCGTGCCGTGTCTTTTCTCGCTCCCGACCGCACGTTATTGGCGCATGCCGGCCCGAGCATGCTCAATCAGCCGCCGATCGGTAACAGCAGCCACATGGCGCAACGCAGCGGCAGCGACGCGACTCGTTATCTGCTGCCGGTGTTCGGCCGGCACCGCAACCTGGCCGGCGATCTGATCCCCGATGAAGCCGACCGACTGCTGGGCTGGGTCGAACTCGAGCTGTCCCACAGCGGCATGCTGCTGCGCGGCTATCGCAGTCTGTTTGCCAGCCTGCTGTTGATTGCCGCGGGCCTGGCCGGCACGGCGCTGCTGGCACTGCGCATCAGCCAGAGCATCAACAGACCGGTGAGCCGGATCAAACACGCCGTTGCGCAGCTCAAGGACGGCAACCTCGAAACCCGCCTGCCGGCACTCGGCAGCCACGAACTGGATGAGTTGGCGTCGGGTATCAACCGCATGGCCAGCACCCTGCAAAACGCCCAGGAAGAACTGCAGAACAGCATCGACCAGGCCACCGAGGATGTTCGACAGAACCTGGAGACCATTGAAATCCAGAACATCGAGCTGGACCTTGCGCGCAAGGAAGCGCTGGAAGCGAGCCGGATCAAATCCGAGTTCCTGGCCAACATGAGCCATGAAATCCGTACACCACTCAACGGCATCCTCGGCTTCACCCATCTGTTGCAGAAAAGCGAATTGACGCCCCGCCAACTGGATTACCTGGGCACCATCGAGAAATCCGCCGACAACCTGCTGGGGATCATCAACGAGATTCTCGACTTCTCGAAAATCGAGGCCGGCAAGCTGGTGCTCGACAGCATTCCCTTCAACCTGCGTGACCTGCTGCAGGACACCCTGACCATCCTCGCCCCGGCGGCCCATGCCAAGCAGCTGGAACTGGTGAGCCTGGTCTATCGCGATACGCCGCTGTCGCTGATCGGCGACCCGCTGCGCCTCAGACAGATCCTCACTAACCTGGTGAGCAACGCGATCAAGTTCACTCGCGAAGGCACCATCGTCGCCCGCGCCATGCTCGAAGAAGAGCATGAAGACAGCGTGCAATTGCGCATCAGCATTCAGGACACCGGCATCGGCTTGTCGAACCAGGATTTACGCGCACTGTTTCAAGCCTTCAGCCAGGCCGACAATTCACTGTCCCGGCAACCCGGCGGCACCGGTCTGGGGCTGGTGATTTCCAAGCGTCTGATCGAACAGATGGGCGGCGAAATCGGCGTCGAGAGCACGCCCGGCGAAGGCTCCGAGTTCTGGATCAGCCTGAGCCTGCCCAAAGCCCGCGACGATGCCGAGGACCTGCCGTCAGCGCCGCTGCTCGGCCGGCGGGTCGCGGTGCTGGAGAACCACGAACTGGCCCGCCAGGCGTTGCAGCATCAGTTGGAAGACTGTGGCCTGGAAGTCACGCCGTTCAATACCCTGGAAGCCTTGACCAACGGCATCACCAGCGCCCACCAGACCGATCAGGCGATCGACCTGGCGGTGCTCGGCGTCACCACCCAGGACATGCCGCCCGAGCGGCTCAATCAGCATATCTGGGACCTTGAGCATTTGGGCTGCAAGGTACTGGTGCTCTGCCCGACCACTGAACAGACCCTGTTTCATCTCTCGGTACCCAACCCCCACAGTCAATTGCAGGCCAAACCGGCCTGCACCCGCAAACTGCGCCGGGCCCTGGCCGACCTGGTCACCCCCCGGCCGTTGCGCAACGAGCCCGGTGAGCCGCTCTCCAGCCGCGCGCCGCGAGTGCTCTGCGTCGATGACAACCCGGCCAACCTGTTACTGGTGCAAACCCTGCTTGAAGGCATGGGGGCCAAGGTGCTCGCGGTCGAGAGCGGTTATGCCGCGGTCAAGGCCGTACAGTCGGAAGCCTTCGACCTGGTGCTGATGGACGTGCAAATGCCCGGTATGGACGGCCGCCAGAGCACTGAAGTGATTCGTCAGTGGGAAAACGAGCGCCACGGCACTCCGCTGCCGATCGTTGCCCTGACCGCCCATGCCATGGCCAATGAGAAGCGTGCCTTGCTGCAAAGCGGGATGGACGACTACCTGACCAAACCCATCAGCGAGCGCCAACTGGCCCAGGTGGTGTTGAAGTGGACCGGGCTGGCACTGCGCAATCAAGGGCTGGAGCGTGCCAGCGAGTCCTACGTCAATGGCGCCGAACTGCTGGTGCTCGATCATGAAGAAGGGCTGCGTCTGGCGGCCGGCAAAGCCGATCTGGCGGCCGACATGCTGGCAATGTTGCTTGCCTCGCTGGAGGCCGACCGTGAAGCCATCCGTATCGCCCGCGAAGCCAGCGACCAAAACGCGCTGATCGAGCGGGTCCATCGCCTGCACGGTGCCACCCGCTACTGCGGCGTACCGCAACTGCGTGCAGCCTGCCAGCGCAGTGAAACCCTGCTCAAGCAGGATGACCAAAAAGCCTGGGCCGCCCTCGATGAACTGGACCGGGCCATCAACCGCCTGGCCAGCGAAGCCCGCATCAGTGCCTGACCCACAGCAATAGCGGCGATTCAACTGAGCGTTAAGCTCAGCGCCCCCCGGAACAAGGATGAAGCCATGCGCACGATTCTCTTCAGCAGCCAGACCTATGATCGCGACAGCTTCCTCGGCACCGAGCTGCCGGCCGGTATCGAGTTGCAGTTTCAATCGGCGCGACTGAGCCTGGACACGGTGGCCCTGGCCGAGCACCACGAAGTGGTCTGTGCCTTTATCAATGACGACCTCGGCACCGCAGTGCTCGAACAGTTGGCGGCCGGTGGCACCCGACTGATTGCCCTGCGTTCGGCGGGCTACAACCATGTCGACCTGGCGGCGGCGAAACGCCTGGGGCTGAGCATCGTGCGGGTTCCGGCCTACTCGCCCCACGCGGTGGCCGAACATGCGGTGGCGTTGATTCTGGCACTGAACCGCCGCCTGCATCGGGCCTACAACCGTACCCGCGAAGGCGATTTCAGCCTGCACGGGCTGACCGGCTTCGATCTGGTGGGCAAAACCGTCGGCGTGGTCGGCACCGGGCAGATCGGCGCTACCTTCGCCAGAATCATGGCCGGGTTCGGCTGTCAGCTGCTGGCCTGTGATCCGTACCCCAATCCGCAAGTGGAGGCCCTTGGCGCCCGCTACCTGAGTCTGCCCGACCTGCTGGCGCAAGCGCAGATCATCAGCCTGCATTGCCCGCTGACCAGTGCAAGCAAACACCTGATCAACCAACAATCACTGGCCCAAATGCAGCCGGGCGCGATGCTGATCAACACCGGTCGCGGCGGCCTGGTGGACACCCCGGCGCTGATCGACGCGCTGAAGAACGGTCAATTGGGCTATCTGGGCCTGGATGTATATGAGGAAGAAGCGCAGTTGTTCTTCGAGGACCGCTCCGACCTGCCGCTGCAAGACGACGTGCTGGCACGTCTACTGACCTTCCCCAACGTCATCATCACCGCTCACCAGGCCTTCCTCACCCGCGAAGCCCTGGCTGCGATTGCCGCGACAACCTTGCACAACATTGCCGCGTGGGCCGCCGGCACTCCGCAGAATCTGGTGGAAGGCTGAGCTACGGGGCGGCTGCCTGATCGAAGGTCATTCGCCCGGGCCATGCTGGATTCGTCCGCGTGCTAGCATAGCGCCCATACTTGGAGGACCCATGGTCGAACACGATTTCCGCTACACCCTGATGAGCCCGCAACACACCCTGATCGAATGCCGCGCCCTGGTGCCGGGTCGTTATCAGGTCACCGGCAACGGTGGCTCGATACGCAGCGACGACGTGCTCGTGGTCACCCTCAAAGGCAGCAAGGACTTGTCCATGCGCCTGACAGTGGAAAAAGTCCGTCACCTGATCAACCCGATTGGCCAATGGGTCGCCGTGGCCAGTGGCCCGGTGTTCGGTGAACTGGCGATTCACACCTGGAAGGTCAACTGCGACGGTTGTTCGGCCGAGCTGAACTTCGAGTTTGCGGTCGACGCCAAACTTGGCAACAAGGCCCAAAAGCCTGCCGCCACGGCGCGCATTGCCGAACTTGGCTGGGTGAGCAAAGACGAGAAGCACTTGTGCCGCAAATGCCAGGAGGCAAATTGATGAAACGCCTTGCCCTTATGGGGATGGCTGGCGCTGGCCTGTTGGGCTGCGCCGCTGAACCGGTGAAGCTGAAACAGGAACACAGCTACATTCTGGAGTGGATCGGCGAACGTCCGCTGATCGACCGCAGCCACCTGACTATCACACTGGGTGAAGATGGTCGGGCGTATGGTACTGGCGGCTGCAACCACTGGTTCGCCCCCTACACCCTGGAAGGCGACAAGCTCAGCTTCGGCAAGGTCGGCAGCACCCGCAAACTGTGCGCACCGGCGTTGATGGAGCAGGAAAAGCGCTTCCTGCAATCGCTGGAAACCGTGCAACGCTGGGACATTTCGCCGATCGAGCAAGTGCGTTTCTGGCCCGCCCAAGGCAAGCCGTTGCGCTGGTGGCTGGAAGAGGGTTGATCGTACTTTAGATAGCCTTCACAGCTGAAACCGCCAAGATCGCAGCCTGCGACAGCTCCTACAGGAGATTGGCGTTCACTCGGTAATTGCGGGTGTACGCGGTCGGTGTAGGAGCTGCCGAAGGCTGCGATCTTTTAGAGCTCACCCGGTACATGGCTGCCCGACAATCGGCAAAAACACCCAATCCTCAGTTCTTCGCCTGCAACGCCTCAAGCTTCGCCATCACTCCCGCCGCCGTCTGCTCGCCCATCAGCTGCTCACGCACCTTGCCCTTGTCATCGATGATGTAGGTCACTGGCAACGCCTCACTGCGCGGCAACTCGAAATAATCGGCCGGGTCCTGGGCCAGCACGGTGAACCTGATCCCCAGCGCTTCACTGGCTTTCTTCAGTTCCTCGCCCTGCACATTGTCGAAATTGACCCCGAACACATCGATCGACTTGCCCTTCAACTGTTCGGACAACGCATTGAGCTCGGGAATCTCGGTTCGACACGGACCACACCATTCAGCCCAGTAATTGAGCACCAGCCATTGTTTGTCCAGGCGCTCGGACGCGACCTTCTGCCCCTGTTGATCGACGCCATAGTCATTGCCACAACCGCCGAGCAGCAAGGTTGTGATGATTGCCAATGTCACTGCCACTCGCCTGATCATGTCTTGGTCCTTGTCGAAAAACCGCTTCTGAATTCACCTTGACTGCGACCCATCGCCTCCCAAGGTTCAGGACTGCCCGTCACACAGGTAGAATAGCTGCCACCTTACGCAAGATGCGACCCGCACATGACCGATCTGACGCTTTATCACAACCCGCGCTGCTCGAAATCCCGCGGTGCGCTGGAACTGCTGCAAGCCCGTGGCCTGACTCCAAACGTGGTGCGCTACCTGGAAACTCCGCTGGATGCCGCGCAGTTGCGCAGCCTGCTGGGCAAATTGGGCATCAGCGCCCGAGAGCTGCTGCGCACCGGTGAAGAGGAATACAAGACCCTCAACCTGGCGGACAGCAGCCTGAGCGAGGAACAGTTGATCGCCGCCATGGCCACCAATCCGAAACTCATCGAGCGACCGATCCTGCAAATCGGCGACAAAGCCGTGATCGGTCGTCCGCCTGAGAAAGTGCTGGAGCTCCTGCCGTGAGTGCGCCGTACATCCTGGTGCTGTATTACAGCCGCAATGGCTCGACCAACGAAATGGCCCGACAGATAGCTCGCGGAATCGAACAAGGCGGGCTTGAAGCACGTCTGCGTACGGTGCCGGCGATTTCCACCGAGTGTGAAGCCGTAGCGCCGGACATCCCGGAAGAAGGCGCGCTGTACGCCAGCCTCGACGACCTGAAGAATTGCTCGGGCCTGGCCCTCGGCAGCCCGACCCGTTTCGGCAACATGGCCGCGCCATTGAAGTACTTTCTCGATGGCACCAGTAACCTGTGGCTGACCGGCGCCCTGGTCGGCAAACCGGCCGGGGTCTTCACCTCCACCGCCAGCCTGCACGGCGGCCAGGAAACCACCTTGTTGTCGATGATGCTGCCGTTACTGCACCACGGCATGCTGATCACTGGCCTGCCCTACAGTGAATCAGCTCTACTGGAAACCCGTGGTGGCGGTACCCCTTACGGCGCCAGCCACCACGCGGGTGCCGACGGCAAAAGTCCGTTGAACGAACACGAAGTCGCGCTGTGCCGGGCATTGGGCCTGCGTCTGGCGAAAACCGCCCTGCAACTGGAGAGCAACCGTGGCTAAAAAGCCCAAGATCCTGCCGCCAATCGAGTGGCTGGAACCGCGCGTGCGGGTCGCCCGTGGACTGAGCCTGATCTGCTTTCTCAGCCTGATCGGCCTGCTGTGCGCCTACTATCTGGTCGTCGCCGACCTGCATGGCGCGCGACCGTGGGTGATCCTGCTGATCGAACTGGTGCCGCTGCTGCTAATGGCACCGGGCATGCTCAGCGGCAGCGCCCGCGGGCATTCATGGATGTGCTTTGTGGTGAATTTGTACTTCATCAAGGGCGCGCTGGCCGCCTATGACCCGAACCGCCAGCTGTTCGGTCTGCTGGAAATGGCCGCCAGCCTGGCGCTGTTCTGCAGCGCGTTGCTGTACGTGCGCTGGCGGTTTCAACTCAATCGCAAGTTAGCGGGGGAAGGTGGGGTTCCGGCCTGACAGGAATGTGTCGCCTGATATGACGCCATCGCGAGCAAGCTCGCTCCCACATTTGATCTCTGGTGTTCACAAGAAGTGTGTCCACAGGAGATTCAGTGTGGGAGCGGGCTTGCTCGCGATGGGGTCACCTCGGTCTCAATGATTCACCGTGTAAGCCAGCATCATCGAGATCTGGCACATCGGCCGGCCACTCTCGGCATGCCACTGGTTGAAAGCGTTCTGCACGATCGCCAGATCCCGCAGGCTGGTCGGCACCTTGTCGACGATCTTCTGCGCATTCAGCGCCGCCACCACGTCGTAGCTCGGCACAAAGGTATCCTTGCCGACCATCCGCAGAAAACGCGGTGCCGACAAACCACCCAATTGGTGGCCATGTTTGCTCAGGTATTTCCATAGGCCGACGATATCGGTCACCGGCCACTCTGCGATCAGCGCGCCGAAACTGCCCTTCTCCTGCGCTACATCCAGCACCAGCTGCGCATTGCGCGGCACGCTCTTGAGCTTGCCCAGGTGGCGAATGATCCGCGCATCCTGCATCAGCCGTTCAAGGTGTTCGGCGCCCATCAGCACGACTTTCTCCGGATCGAAGCCGAAGAATACCTCTTCGAATGCTGGCCATTTGGCGTCCACCAGGCTGTGCTTGAGGCCGGCGCGGAACACCCTTAGCGCCAGGGTCGACAGGTAACGGTCATCGCTGATCTTGCGCAATTGCGCCGGGGTCTTGGGGACGGGCAGATGGGCTTCCAGTTCGGCCGCCGAACCGAAACGGTTCAGACAGTATTCGTGCAGCCACTTGTAATCGCGCATGCCCTCTCCTAATGACAAAAAACACAAACGGCGCTCAAGGGAGCGCCGTCAATCAGAATCACAGAACCGCGGTATGGATCAGAGGTTTACCACATTGACGAATCGCGAGGCGGCCGTTTCGTCGATGCGCAGGCTGGTGAAGTCGAACAGATTGCGGTCCGCCAATTGTGACGGAATGACGTTCTGCAAGCTGCGGAATATGCTTTCGGTGCGGCCCGGGGTCTTGCGTTCCCATTCCTGAAGCATTTCCTTGACCACCTGACGCTGCAGGTTTTCCTGAGAACCACAGAGGTTGCACGGAATAATCGGGAATTGCTTGAAGTCGGCGTAGGCCTGGATGTCTTTCTCGTTGCAGTAGGCCAGTGGCCGGATCACCACGTTGCGACCGTCATCGGCACGCAGCTTGGGCGGCATGGCCTTGAGCGAGCCGTTGTAGAACATGTTGAGGAAAAAGGTTTCGACTATGTCATCACGGTGGTGACCGAGGGCCATCTTGGTCGCGCCAATCTCGTCGGCGAAGGTGTACAGCGTGCCACGACGCAGGCGCGAGCATAGCGAGCAAGTGGTCTTGCCCTCGGGAATCAGCTCCTTGACCACTGAATAGGTGTCTTTTTCGACAATATGGTATTCCACACCCAGGGTCTTCAAATAAGCCGGCAGCACGTGCTCGGGAAAACCCGGCTGCTTCTGATCCATGTTTACCGCGACTATCTCGAACTTGATCGGTGCCACCTTCTGAAAGTGCAACAGCACATCGAGCAGGGTGTAACTGTCCTTGCCACCGGACAGGCAGACCATGACCTTGTCGCCGTCTTCGATCATTTTGAAATCGGCGACGGCCTCACCGGCCTGTCGGCGAAGGCGTTTCTGCAGCTTGTTCTGGTTGACCGTAAGAGTGCCCATGGCGCTGAAATCCGCGAAAGTGGGTGACGAAAAGCCGAGTATTTTACGCAAAAAGTCTGCTGGGGCGAAGAGCCCTCCTCTGAGTATCCCTCCAGGCTGTCGCAGCTTCTATTGGTGAGGCGCTTACTGTGGCGAGGGGGCTTGCGCCCCCGCTGGGGCGTGAAGCGGCCCTAAAACCTGAGCACCGGTTCTTCCTGACACACCGCATGTGCAGGTTTTACGACTGCTTCGCAGCCGAACGGGGGCAAGCCCCCTCGCCACAGCAAGCTCCCTCGCCACAGGGGTTATGCATACAGACGATGATGCGATTACCAGTCGCGTTTACAGCGCGATTTGCTCTAAAGGGCCGCACCGTTGCGAGCAACTCCTTTCTATACTGCGACATAAGGTCGCATACATATAGACCTTTACTTGCTCAGGCCGCTTGGCCCGTAAGCGCTCCGCTGGGGGGCGATGGCAATAACAATAGGAGTGACTGGCATGATCCATCACGTCGTGGGGCTCTTCACCCACCCTGATCAAGAATGGCGGGAAATTCGTGGCGACGCAGAGGAAAGCATCAGCCACATGTACCTTACCCACACGCTGATTCTCGCAGCGATTCCAGCAGTTTCAGCCTTTATCGGTACCACTCAGGTCGGCTGGGTTATTGGTAACCGCGCGCCGGTCATGCTCACTCAGGAAAGTGCGCTGTGGATGACGATCATGTCCTACCTGGCCATGCTCGGCGGCGTAGCCGTGATGGGCGCCTTCATTCACTGGATGGCCCGGACCTATGACGCGAGTCCCAGCCTGGCCCGTTGCGTCGCGTTTGCTACCTACACCGCTACGCCGCTCTTCGTCGGAGGTCTTGCGGCGCTGTATCCACACATGTGGCTGGGAATGATCGTCGGTACCGCGGCGATCTGTTACACGGTTTATCTGTTGTATGTCGGCTTGCCGACCTTCATGAACATTCCATCGGATGAAGGCTTTCTGTTTTCAAGCTCGGTGTTGGCCGTAGGGCTGGTCGTGCTGGTTGCGATCATGGCCTTTACCGTGATTGTCTGGGGCCTGGGCGTCGGCCCGGTCTATACCAATTGACCGGGGCAACTGACCGGGGCAACTGACGCTGTCTATAAAACAAATAGAAATCTGCCAACACAGGCCGCCGCAAGGCGGCCTTTTAATGCTGGATGACCATTGAGTACCTGAACGATTCGGAATACGCCGGGTTTGCGGCATACTCGGCATCTCTGGAGATCCGTACAGCATGCCCGAGCAACTCAATACCCGCGTCGAAGACTGTTTTCAACTAGCCGAATCCTTTTTCAAACGACCTTTCAAACGCCCGGTGGTCAGCCTCAAGTTGCGCGGCCAGAAAGCCGGCGTTGCGCATCTGCATGAAAACCTGCTGCGATTCAATCCGCAGTTGTACCGGGAAAATAGCGAAGACTTCCTCAAGCAGACCGTCGCCCACGAAGTTGCGCACCTGATCGCCCATCAACTGTTCGGCGAGCGTATCCAGCCCCATGGTGAAGAGTGGCAATTGATCATGCGCGGGGTCTACGAGCTGCCGCCCAATCGCTGTCACACCTATGCGATCAAGCGCCGCACCGCCACCCGCTACATATACCGTTGCCCATGCGCCAACAGCGACTTCCCGTTCTCGGCCCAGCGCCATAGCCTGGTGCGACAGGGGCGGCGCTATCTGTGCCGACGCTGTCGCAATACATTGGTGTTCAGTGGGGAGATGCGGGTGGAGTGAAGTGGTCGATTTCTGGCCTCTTCGCGAGCAAGCTCGCTCCCACAAGGGGCTGCGCTAACCAATCACCTTGGCACTGCGCAACTCTTCGATTCGCTGTGTGCTGTACCCCAGGTCGGCCAACACCTCATCGGTATGCGCGCCCAAGGTCGCGCCAATATGTCGAGGCTCAGGCAATCCGCCGGAAAATTTCAACGGACAGGCCATCTGCGGCTGGGTACTGCCATCACCCCGAGGCACCTGACTGACCAGTTGCCGGGCTTTCAATTGTGGATGCTCGTTGGCTTCGGCGAAGCTGAGCACCGGCTCTACACAAGCATCGACACTGGCAAACAACTCGCATAGCTGGGCAAAGTCATGCTTCTCGAACTCTATCTGCAGCTCCAGTTTGAGCGCCTGTTGCTGTTCAGGTTTGGGCGACAAACCTTGTGCCGCCAATTCCGGACGCCCCAGCGCCGTGCAGAGTTGCTGCATGAACGCCGGTTCAAGACTGCCCACTGATAACCAGCGGCCATCGCGACTGCGGTAGTAATCGTAGAAGCTGCCGCCGTTGAGCATCTGGTTCTCGCGCTCGGGCTCGACCCCGCAGGCTAGATAACCGGCACCGGCCATGGCGTTAAGGCTGAAAGCGCAGTCGGTCATGCTTACGTCCAGGTACTGGCCCTGGCCGCTGTGCTGCCGGGCGATCACCGCCGCCAGTAAACCGATCACGCCGTGCAGCGACCCACCGGCAATGTCCGCCGCCTGAATTCCCAAGGGCAATGGGCCGCTGTCCCGGCGCCCGGTATAGCTGGCCAGCCCGGCCAGGGCCAGGTAGTTGATGTCATGGCCGGCGCGATCCTGGTAAGGGCCGGTCTGGCCATAGCCAGTGATCGAGACGTAAATCAGTTTCGGGTTGATCGCCTTCAAGGCTTCGTAACCCAACCCCAGGCGCTCCATCACTCCCGGTCGGAACTGCTCCAGAATGATGTCGTAGTCCTGCACCAGTCGCTTGACCACCTCCAGCGCCGCAGGTTGCTTCAAGTCCAGCCCCAGACTGCGCTTGTTGCGATTGAGGTAGGCGTGGCTGGCGGATATCCCCTGATCATGGGGCGGCAATACCCGCAGCAAGTCCATGCGGGTCAGCGACTCGATGCGCAACACCTCGGCGCCCATGTCGGCCAGCAACAGCGAGGCGAACGGCCCCGGCAACAAGGTGGAAAAATCCAGTATTTTGAGTGATGCCAGAGGACCTTGCATGAGCGCTCCACAATTGCGATCGATTGTTCCCAGAATAGGCAGCCGGCAAGCCTGGGGCAATCACCACAAGCATCAGCCGGACTGACCGTTAAGCTCAAACCCCGGGCATGAAAAAACCCGCCGAAGCGGGTTTTTCATTACAACACAGTGTTACTTGACGGACGCTGGGGTCGGACCTTCAGCTACGCCCAGATCATCTTCTTCACGGGTGTCGGAGATGCCACGACCACCGGAAGCCAGTTCGGCCTGCAGCGTGTCTACGTCCAGTTCCTTGACCCACTTGGCCACGACCAGGGTCGCAACCGCGTTACCCACCAGGTTGGTCAGGGCACGAGCTTCGGACATGAAGCGGTCGATACCCAGGATCAGTGCCAGACCGGCCACCGGCAGGGTGCCAACGGCGGACAGGGTGGCAGCCAACACGATGAAGCCGCTACCGGTCACACCGGCGGCGCCCTTGGAGGACAACAGCAGCACCAGCAGCAAGGTGATCTGGTGAGTGATGTCCATGTGCGAGTCAGTCGCCTGAGCGATAAACACCGCGGCCATGGTCAGGTAGATCGAAGTACCGTCGAGGTTGAAGGAATAACCGGTCGGGATCACCAGACCCACTACAGACTTCTGTGCACCCAGGCGTTCCATTTTGATCAGCATGCGTGGCAGTGCAGATTCCGACGAGGAAGTACCCAGAACGATCAGCAGCTCTTCACGGATGTAGCGGATCAGCTTGAGGATGCTGAAGCCGTGGGCACGAGCGATACCGCCCAGCACTACCAACACGAACAACAAACAGGTGATGTAGAAGCAGATCATCAACTGGCCGAGTTGAACCAGCGAACCGACACCATAGGCGCCGATGGTGAAGGCCATCGCGCCGAATGCACCGATTGGCGCGAGCTTCATGATCATGTTGATGATGTTGAACATCACGTGGGCGAAGCGATCGATGAAGTCCAGCACCGGCTTGCCGTAAGCACCGAGGCGATGCAGGGCAAAACCGAAGATCACCGAGAACATCAGCACTTGCAGAATATCGCCATTGGCGAATGCGCCGACGATGGTGTTCGGGATCACATTGAGGATGAAACCGACAATGCTCTGGTCTTTACCGGCAGTGACATAGGCGGCGACTTTAGAGGCATCGAGAGTCGTTACGTCGATGTGCATGCCGGCACCCGGCTGAACGACGTTGACCACCACCAGACCGATCAGCAAGGCAATGGTGGAGACGATTTCGAAGTACAGCAGCGCGTAGCCACCGGTTTTGCCCACCGACTTCATGTTCTGCATACCAGCGATACCGCTGACGACGGTGCAGAAGATGATTGGTGCGATAACCATTTTGATCAGTTTGATGAACCCGTCACCGAACGGCTTGAGCGCCACGCCGGTCTCAGGGTAGAAGTGGCCGAGCAGAATGCCGAAAACGATGGCAACGATCACTTGCAGATACAGGGATTTGTACAGTGGCTGACGAGTCGTCATTGCAGAGTTCCTCAAGTGTGTCGCCCGGCAATCATCCGACTGACGCCCACGACACCTAAAGTGCGAACCCTCCTGCATTGGAGGGATTTGTTTTTGGCGAGCTGCACGCTGGCAGACCTCTCACTTTCTTATCGCAAGGCCCGTGCCACTTTGCCGAAAATCCCTGAAAGCCTTCTGTCATCCGGGTAGCCCGTTATTTAGCGGATCATTCGTCTGGTTCGACGTGGCGGATATCCGCCCATCGACGGACCATCGCCCTACAATTTGGCGGATATCCGCCTTGTCCGTCGATGGGGGCGTGGCTAACATCCGTCCCTTAATGGACGGATCTACCCTCATGCGCGAACGTACCATCGCCAGTCATTTTGCCCGCGCCGCCCTCGCAGGTGCGCGCAGGCAGGGCTACGACTATTCGGGTTTGCTGCAACAGCTTGGTATCCATGCCGAGTTGCTGGACGAACCCAAAGCGCGTATCGCCCCCGAACAATTCACCGCGCTGCTGCAATCGCTCTGGCAAGCGCTGGATGACGAGTACCTGGGTTTCGGCCACGGCCCGAGCAAACGCGGTACCTTCGCCATGATGTGCCACACCCTGATCCATTGCCGGACCCTGGACAAAGCGCTCAGCCGCGGCTTGCTGTTTTATAGCCTGTTCCCCAATGCTCCCCGGTTGAGCCTGGTCCGCGAGGGTGAAATGGCCCGGCTGAGCCTGGACGATTCGCAATTCTGGGACCCTGATCACTTTCTCAGCGAATGCTTGCTGGTGATCTGGCATCGACTCGGCAGTTGGCTGATTGGCCAGCGCATTCGCCTGGAGCAAGCCACATTCAGCTACTCCAGGCCCGAACACAGCGCCGAGTACGACCTGCTGTTCCCTTGTCCGCTGGAATTCTCGACACCTGAAAGCAGCCTGCTGTTTCACAGTCGCTACCTGAGCATGCCGCTGCTGCAGGACGAACGCACGCTCAAGCATTTCCTGGAACGCTCACCGGCCGATCTGCTGTCGCGACCCGATGACGGCGACAGCTTGAGCAGCCAGTTACGCCGTTTGCTCAGCCGTGACAGCCCACGCTGGCCGGATCTTGAATCGGTCGCTCAACTCCTGCACATCAGCCCGCAAACCTTGCGCCGGCATTTGCGCGAAGAAGGTTCGAGTTTTCAGGAACTGAAGGACCAACTGCGCCGCGACATCGCGATTTATCACCTCAGACGCGCCGATCTATCGTTGCAACAGATCGCCGAGCAGCTCGGCTTTTCCGAACCCTCGGCCTTTCACCGGGCGTTCAAGAAATGGACCGGGCTGACGCCGGGGGCTTATCGGGCGCAAGAGATTTGAGGGCCTGAAGATCAAAAGATCGCAGCCTGCGGCAGTTCCTACACCACCAAAAAATGAACCCGGAACGCTGCCCCGCCCAAGGGCGAATCATCCAGCGTCAGCTGCGCGCCATAGCTTTCGATGATGTCCTTGACCACCGCCAGGCCGATTCCCTGCCCCGGATGCTGGCGGTCCAGCCGCTCCCCTCGCTGAAGTATCCGCGCGCGCTGATCCGGCGGCACACCGGGGCCATCATCTTCCACGCACAACTCGGCACCACTCAAGACTTCGCGCACGCTGATGCGGATCTCGCTCAGGCACAGGCGGTAAGCGTTCTCCAGCAAGTTACCGAGCAACTCGAGCAAGGCACCCTGCTCGATCGGCACGTAATAGTGCTCGGGCAGGTCGAATGACACCCGTACCCGCTTGTCGCGATAGACCTTGTCCAGCGTATCGCACAGGCTTTGCAGCACCGGTTGCAGCCGCACCTGATGGCGTACCAGGCCGCTTTTACGCAGGCTGGCACGCTGCAACTGGTAGCCGATCTGCTGGCTCATGCGCTCGATCTGGGTTTGCAGCACCCAGGCCTGTTCCCGGTCCTGCGGGCGACGGGCCATGTCTTCACTCACCCCTTGCAAGACCGTCAACGGGGTTTTCAAGCTATGGGCCAGATCATCCAGGGAATCACGATAACGGCTGCGCTGCTCGCGCTCGCTGTGCAACAAGCGGTTCAGTGAGCCGGTTAATCGCAGCAGCTCACGGGGGTGTTTTTCGCTGAGGCTTTCGCGGGTGCCGCTCTCGATCTGGTCCAGCTCCTGACTCAAGCGCCGCAAGGCCTGCAAGCCCCAGGTCAAACCGATCCAGAGCAGCGCCAGCAACACCAATAGCGCGGCACCGAACCCCAGATAGAGATTTTCCCGCAGCCCTTCCAGGGTCAACTGATACTCACGCACCGGTTGCAGGGCAACAATACTGAACGCAGCGCTTTTACCACCGAGTAACTTGACCTCGACGTCATAGACGAAGAACTCCTGACCGCTGGCCTCGCGAAACCGTGAGAATTCATTACCACGCCCGTCGTAACGCGGCATGTAGTTGATGTTTTCTTCCCGGGTCGCCTTCGAGCGCCAGACCAGACGCCCTTCGCGGTCATAGATATAGCCGAGCAATCGGCTGTCGCTGAGGTTGAAGCGCTCATCCGGCAGCTGATCCGGCATCTGCAACTTATTGTTCTCGACCCGCGCGGCGGAAATCAGCGTGGTCACATCCGAAGCCAGGCGCTGCTCGATCGACTCCTGCAACGCCAGGCTGAACGCCCCTTGCATCGCCGGCAACAGCGCCAGCATGAACAGCACGGCCAAAGTGGTCGCCGCCAGCATCAGGCGCAAACGTAACGAACGAATCACCGGCAGCGCTCGTTGAACAGATAACCCAGGCCACGCACGGTATCGATCGGCTTGAATCCGGCCGGCCCTTCCAATTTACGTCGCAAGCGCCCGACCAGCACCTCGATCACATTTGGATCACGCTCGTCATCGTTCGGGTACAGCTGTTCCATCAAGCGGTCCTTGGCTACCACTTGCTGGTGATGGCGCATCAGGTATTCGAGGATCCGGTATTCATAGGCGGTCAACCCCAGCGACTGGTCGTCGAGGGTAGCCTGCTTGCGATTCAGATCGATCAGCAAGGGCCCGGCGATGATGGTCGATTGGGTAAATCCGCTGGAGCGGCGCAACAAGGCATTCAATCGCGCATCCAGTTCTTCGAACTGAAACGGCTTGACCACATAGTCGTCGGCACCGGCGGCCAGGCCTTCGACCTTGTCCTGCCAATTACCGCGGGCGGTGAGAATCAGGATCGGGAAGGTCTTGCCTCTGGAACGCAACTGGCGAATCAGATCGAGGCCGCCCATGCCCGGCAAACCGAGATCGATCACCGCCAGGTCATGATTGAACTGCTCGCCCTGGTACAACGCTTCCTCGGCATTGGCCACAGCCTCGACCACATGACCACTGTCCGTGAGTCGGGTTTGCAAGTGATGGCGCAGCAGCGCCTCATCTTCGACGACCAGCAGTTTCATAATGCTCTCCCAGGCAAAATCCACATCTCCAGGGGCGCTTTATGGCGCCCTGATCGCTTATACGGCAACGCCGGATCCTCTTCGGCCGATCCGGCGTCGATCTGTCCGGACCAGGCTTCAAAAAGCGAAGTTGGCCGCAAGATAGGTTTGTGCACTGCTGATCATGTGCAGCGAACCCCGTTTGCTGCCACTGTGGTCACTCATTTCAGTGCTGGCATTGCCGCGCAGATAACGGTAACCCAGTTCGACCGAGGCGTTTTGCGAAACTTGTTGCAGGATGCCGGCCTGCACACCCAAGGTATAACCTATGTCGGCGTCACGGCTGTAGCCCGTGGATTCCTGAGTCAGTTTGGTTAGACCGACCGAGCCCCCGCCAAACAATTTGGTGCTGCTGGTCACTGGCAGGAACATATCGTAACTACCCAAGAGGTTTTCCTGGCGCAGCTTGATGCCGTTGTGGGAACCGGAAACGTTGTCATAGGTGGCGTAGATACGGCCCTGGTCATTCTGTCGGCCGATGCGCAGCCCCCAGGTGGTGTCCTTGCCGATTATTCCGTTGGTATTGGGATGGTCCAGGTTGCGGCTGAGTGAATCGGATTTATGCACCTTGTCGCTGGTCTCGCCCAGGGTCAGGCTGGCGAAGTTGCTGTCAGAAGCCTGGACCACGGCACTGGCGCCAATAACAGTGATAGCCAGAATGAGTTTAGTGAAAGTCGTCATGGTTGATTTCCTTATGCGCTTTGCGCTGTTTGGGTACGGGGTCAGATTAACCAGCACCTCCTGAACTCCTGCTGAACACTCCCTGAACCTGTGCTGAACCAAATCGACTAGGCTTTCTACAGATCTTTCAAAGGAGGGCTGACCATGCGCGTGTTACTGGCTTTGGTATTACTGGCACTGAGCGGAGTGGGCCAAGCGGCGATCAAGACCCAGGAAATCCCCTACCAAAGTCCTGATGGCAGCAAGCTGATCGGCTACTACGCCTACAACGACAGCCTCAAGGGTCCGCGCCCCGGCATAGTCGTGGTCCATGAGTGGTGGGGCTTGAATGACTACGTCAAGCGCCGCGCCCGCGACCTGGCCGCCCTGGGGTACAGCGCACTGGCCATCGACATGTACGGCGACGGCAAGAACACCGAACACCCGAAAGACGCCATGGCCTTTATGCAAGCGGCGACCAAAGACAGCGCGGCAGTCAGTGCGCGCTTCAAGGCCGGGCTTGAGCTACTGAAAAAACAACCACGGACCGATCCGAACAAACTCGCCGCCATCGGTTACTGCTTTGGCGGCAAAGTCGTGCTGGATGCCGCGCGTCAGGGCGTGCCGCTGGCCGGCGTGGTGAGTTTCCACGGCCCGCTGGTAACCACCACCCCGGCTACCCCAGGTAGCGTCAAGGCTAAAATACTGGTGGAACACGGTGCCCTGGACAGCCTGGTCACGTCGGCTAACGTCATTGCCTTCAAGGCTGAAATGGACACGGCCGGAGCCGACTATAAATTCGTCAGCCTCGGCGGCGCCAAGCATGGCTTCAGCAACCCGGATTCCGATCGCCTGAGCCACAGCGAACATGGCGGGCCGGACATTGGTTACAACAAGGCGGCCGATGAGCGCTCGTGGGCGGGTATGCAGGCGTTCTTCAAGAAGATTTTTTTGGCTGATCAGAAATCCTGAGCCAAACATCAATCCCCTGTGGCGAGGGAGCTTGCTCCCGTTGGGCCGCGAAGCGGCCCCAAAACCTGCGACCGCGTTTTGCCAGACATACTGTGTCAGCAGATTTTACGACTGCTGCGCCCGAGCGCGGACCGGCCGGCGGGAGCGAGCTCCCTCGCCACAGGGGATCGTCTCAGGCTACTACCCAGCTTCGCCGCAACCCGGCAAAATGCCCGACATGAATCCACACCCCGCCCTTCCCGCCTGCTGCACTCCACTCGATGCCCACTGGCCGTTGCCTGTCGCCCTGCCGGACACAGTGCTGCTGGGCACTCATTTCGATCCATCACAGCTGACAGCCGATGATTTCCGCCGCAGCGCCATTGAGCCGCCGGCAAGTATTCAGCGTTCGGTGGCCAAGCGTCAGGCGGAGTTTCTTGCCGGCCGCCTGTGTGCCCGGGCGGCCCTGCAACAGCTTGAGGACCTCGATTATTGCCCGGCCATTGGCGAGGACCGCGCACCGGTGTGGCCGGCGCACATCTGCGGTTCGATCACCCACAGCACCGGTCGGGCCGCCGCCATTGTGGCGCACAAGGAGCATTGGCGCGGATTGGGAATGGATCTGGAAAACCTCCTCAACGCCGAACGCGCCCGGCGATTGGCCGGCGAAATCCTCATCCCGGCGGAACTGCAACGCATGGCCGCCGGACCGGCTGAGCAGATCGCGCTGCTGGTGACACTGACGTTTTCGGTAAAAGAAAGCCTGTTCAAGGCGCTCTACCCGATCGTCCGGCAACGCTTCTACTTCGAGCATGCCCAATTGCTTGAATGGAGTGAAAGCGGACATGCCCGCCTGCGCCTGCTGACCGATCTTTCCAGCGAATGGCGCAATGGCAGTGAGCTGGATGCGCAATTCAGTGTGAAGGATGGGCAGTTGTTGAGCCTGGTCAGCATCAAGGCCTGAGGTTTTTAGCGCCTGTCATAAGGCTCCTGTAGGAGCGAGCTTGCTCGCGATGGACTCAAGGGCGGCGCGTTTATTCAGAAAACACGCGTTATCGTTAACGTCCATATCGCGAGCAAGCTCCCACGGTCAGCCAAAACCTCTCAATTCTTCTCCTGATGCCGTGGCCAGCTCAGGCTGAAACAGGCGCCTCCGAGGTTCTTGCTCTTGCTGATCAACGCCCGGCCGTCATGCCAGTGGATGATCCGTCGCACAATCGACAACCCCAGGCCATGCCCACCGGAGGCGCGGGTGCGGCTGTCGTCCAGCCGCAAGAAGGGGGTAAAGATCCGTTCCCAGGCGCTTTCCGGCACTCCCGGACCGTCGTCCTCGACATCCACCCGACAGCGCAGCTGACCCACCTGATAGCTGATGGAGACCTGCGACTCGGCGTGGCGCATGGCGTTGCTCACCAGGTTCTGCAACGCCCGGTGCAGGTAACGCGGCTCAGCCTCGACCCAGGCGTCGTCACAGTCGGCCGCGGACAGACAAAGACCACGCTGAACCTTGATGTCGGCGCGCAACGGCGCCAATTCGCTGATCACCTGATTGACCAGTGCATCCAGATCGACCCGCTGGAAGTTCAGTGCCGGCGAGCCCTGCTCCAGGCGGGCATAGGTGAGCATTTCATCCACCAACCGGTCGAGGTCCTGGATATCGTTGTCCATGCCCACCCGGTATTTCTCCCGCGCTTGCTCGGTGGTGGCGGAACCGATCATCTCCAGACCGAACCGCAAACGCGCCACCGGCGTGCGCAACTCGTGGGACACCGCTCGCACCAGTTCGCGCTGAATTGCCAGCAAGCGTTGCAAATGCTCGGCCATGCCATTGAATGCAGCGGCCAGACGCCCGATCGAATCAGCCCCCCGGGCCGGCACGCGGGTTTCCAGGCTGCCCTTGGCGATCCGCGTCGCGGCCGATTCCAGACCGCTCAAGCGTCGCTCCAGTTGCCGCACCAGCAGATACACAATCAAGCCGATCAGGCTCAGGCCAAGCGCAGCAATCAACACCAGCCACTCGGGCGGATAAGGGTTCATCTGATACAGCGGACCGATTTCCAGGACCCAGGGTGTGCCGACCATTCCGGCAAATACCCTGATCGAATCGCCACCCTTGCCCAGCGCCATCACCGTATCGCCTTCAGAGACCCGGCGACGCTGGTCTTCGTCCATGTCCGCCTGATCCGGGGTGACCAGGTTCAGCTCAAAGCCAAAGCCCTTGTCGGCCTTGAGTGCTGCCAGGCGTTGCGGTTGCTCGGCTACCGGGTAGCGCACCAGTTCATCGGCCAACAGGTAAATAGTGGCCCGCGCCAGTTGCTCGCTGATCTGCTGCACTTCACCGGTGAGTACCAACTGCTCTTTATTGCTGACCAGACGATAGACCTTCGCCGCGTATGGACCGGTCTGTTCTACCAGCGCCTGACCGCGCAGCACGCGATTACGCTGCCCCAGATCCAGACTGGTCTGGGAAAAGGTCTGCAAGGCCAGGGGAATCCCCAGCAACCGCTCCCACACCAGCAGCGCCCGGCGCCGCTCCATCTCGGTCATCGGTTGCAGGTTGTCGGCCATCAATGAAAACGTACCGTGCGCCAGGCGCTCGCGGTACTGCTCGCTGCGCACCTGATTGAGCAGGTTCAAGGCCAGCACACCCAGCACCGCCACCAGGATCAGCGCCGCGCACATGCCGCCATAGATGCGCAGGAAAATCGAGTTCACAGCGGCAGGTCTGTGCAGGCTTCGGGGACGAACAGGTAGCCTTTGCTGCGAATGGTCTTGATCAGCCGCGGATGAACCGGGTCATCGCCGATCTTCGGACGGATGCGCGAGATCCGCACATCAATGGAACGGTCCTGACCGTCGTAACCGATACCGCGCAGCGCGGTGAAAATCTCTTCGCGGGAAAGAATCCGCCCGGCATTGGCCACCAGTAGCCACAGCAGATCGAACTCGGCACTGGTCAGCTCGATGCCATTGTCATGCAACCAGGCTTCGCGCAAAGCGTTGTCCACCACCAGCGGGCCGAACTGCAGACGCCGGAGTTTTTCCGGCGCCGCCGGTTCCGCCGGCTCGCTGCGCCGCAGCAGGGCCTGGATGCGTGCCAGCAGCAAGCGCGGGTGCACCGGCTTGCAGACGTAATCGTCGGCGCCCATGTCCAGGCCCAGGACCTGGTCCATATCGTCGGTGCGCGCGGTGAGCATCAGGATCGGCCCGTCATAACGATCGCGTACCTTGCGACAGATGCTCAGGCCGTCTTCGCCGGGGAGCATCAGGTCGAGAATGACCAGGTCCGGTTGCTCGGCAATGATCCGCGCCGCTGCCAGGGCTCCGTTGCCCTCGATAGCCACCCGCAGTCCGTTACTCTCCAGGTACTCGCGGGTCAACTCAGCCAGACGCTGGTCATCTTCGACAATCAATACCTGCCAGGCTTCTTGCTCCACCGGTGACCTCTGCTTGCCAAAACCACATTCAGGAAGGATCCACCCGTCTTTTTGTAATGATCGCAGTGGATAACACAGCCTATAGAACGGCCGATTGTAGCAACGGCCAGCCTTGAGTACACAAGCCGGTAAATACGCTCGGTAACAGCGTTTTTTTATGATAGGGTTCGCGCCCGCAAAAATCCGCCCAGGGCAGTTTTCGGCGGCAAAAAACTATGACAAACGGTCTACTCCAGCGCGCTCAAGGCCTACGCAATGTTTGCGGGTTTCATGCACAAATTACGCACACTTTATCCACAGGTAGTACGTTGCAATTCTGGGTCAAAACGCATTATCTTGTAGCCCGGCGACAAAAAAACCCTACATGTAGGGTTTTACACCAAAAAACCAAACACAGATCAGACAAGGAACTCAAGCGCTTTCTTGCTTCTGTTTGGTGGAACCAAACACTTTTTCCAAAGACCAAACCGCGCCTGCGGATGGCTGCTGTTTTTCCGCCTCTGACGGCGAAAACGGTACGGGTGTTGCAGTACTGATTAGTGACACCCTTCAAGATTTCGGTTCTCAGCCCTGCGGCTGGAAACCAAAGACTTCGGCATGGAAGCGACGCCCGAAAGAGCTCCTTCCTCCTGTCTCGAAGTTGTTATGCCCGGCGCTTGCCGGTTGTAGTGCTTCAGACGGAACGGTGGGCACCGTGATGGTGCCCAAACAAACATAGAGAACGTGGAGACACCCATGCAAACCGACACAACTCGCGAGAACCCGCAGGGTACCTTGCCGCAGGCCACCGATTCGAATCTGGATCTGTCCGCCACCGCGCCTGGTCAACTGCGCGTGATCAAGCGTAACGGCACTGTCGTTCCTTACACCGATGACAAAATCACCGTCGCCATCACCAAAGCGTTCCTCGCAGTTGAAGGCGGTACCGCCGCTGCCTCGTCGCGAATCCACGACACCGTTGCCCGCCTGACCGAACAGGTTACCGCGACCTTCAAGCGTCGCATGCCATCGGGCGGCACTATCCATATCGAAGAAATCCAGGACCAGGTCGAACTGGCCCTGATGCGTGCCGGCGAGCAAAAAGTCGCTCGCGACTATGTGATCTATCGTGACGCCCGCTCCAAGGAGCGTGCCGTTCGCTCCACTACCGACGAACCGGTGCAAGCTCACCCATCGATCCGTATCACTCTCGCCGATGGCAGCCTGGCGCCTCTGGACATGGGTCGTCTGAACACCATCGTGACCGAGGCCTGCGAAGGCCTGGAAGAAGTCGACGGTGACCTGATCCAGCGCGAAACCCTGAAGAACCTCTACGACGGCGTGGCGCTCAAAGACGTCAACACCGCGCTGGTGATGACTGCCCGGACTCTGGTCGAGCGTGAGCCGAACTACTCCTTCGTGACCGCTCGCCTGCTGATGGACACCCTGCGTGCCGAAGGCCTGAGCTTCCTCGAAGTCGCCGACAGCGCCACTCACCACGAAATGGTCGACCTGTACGCCAAGGCCCTGCCTTCGTACATCGCCAAGGGCATCCAGTTCGAATTGCTGAACCCGGTCCTGGCCACCTTCGACCTGGAAAAACTCGGCAAGGCGATCAACCACGAGCGTGACCAGCAGTTCACCTACCTGGGCCTGCAGACCCTGTACGACCGTTACTTCATCCACAGGGACGGTATCCGTTTCGAACTGCCGCAGATCTTCTTCATGCGCGTGGCCATGGGCCTGGCGATCGAAGAGAAGAACAAAGAAGACCGTGCCATCGAGTTCTACAACCTGTTGTCGTCCTTCGACTACATGTCTTCGACTCCGACCCTGTTCAACGCCGGCACCCTGCGTCCACAACTGTCGAGCTGCTACCTGACCACCGTGCCGGATGACCTGTCGGGCATCTACCACGCGATCCACGACAACGCCATGCTGTCGAAATTCGCTGGCGGCCTGGGCAACGACTGGACTCCGGTTCGCGCGCTGGGCTCGTGGATCAAGGGCACCAACGGCAAATCCCAGGGCGTCGTGCCTTTCCTGAAAGTGGTGAACGACACCGCCGTAGCCGTCAACCAGGGTGGCAAGCGCAAGGGCGCTGTCTGTGCCTACCTGGAAACCTGGCACATGGACATCGAAGAGTTCATCGAGCTGCGCAAGAACACCGGTGATGATCGTCGTCGTACCCACGACATGAACACCGCCAACTGGATCCCTGACCTGTTCATGAAGCGCGTCTTCGATGACGGCCAGTGGACCCTGTTCTCGCCGTCCGAAGTACCGGACCTGCATGACCTGACCGGCAAGGCCTTCGAAGAGCGCTACGAGTACTACGAAGCCCTGTCCCAGTACCCGGGCAAGATCAAGCTGTTCAAGACCATCCAGGCCAAAGACCTGTGGCGCAAAATGCTCTCCATGCTCTTCGAAACCGGCCACCCATGGCTGACCTTCAAAGATCCATGCAACCTGCGCAGCCCACAGCAGCACGTTGGCGTGGTTCACAGCTCGAACCTGTGCACCGAGATCACCTTGAACACCAACAAGGACGAGATCGCTGTCTGCAACCTGGGTTCGATCAACCTGCCGAACCACATCACCGACGGCAAGCTGGACACCGCCAAGCTGGAGCGCACCGTGAACACCGCTGTGCGGATGCTCGATAACGTGATCGACATCAACTACTACTCGGTGCCGCAAGCGAAGAACTCCAACTTCAAGCACCGTCCGGTCGGACTGGGCATCATGGGCTTCCAGGACGCTTTGTACCTGCAGCACATCCCGTACGGTTCCGACGCGGCCGTCGAATTCGCCGACAAGTCCATGGAAGCGGTCAGCTACTACGCGATCCAGGCTTCCTGCGACCTGGCCGATGAGCGCGGCGCCTACGAGACGTTCCAGGGCTCGCTGTGGTCCAAAGGTATCCTGCCGCTGGATTCGCAACAGATCCTGATCGAGCAACGTGGCCAGCAGTACATCGATGTCGACCTGAACGAATCCCTCGACTGGGCACCGGTTCGCGCCCGTGTACAGAAAGGCATTCGTAACTCCAACATCATGGCCATCGCACCGACCGCGACCATCGCCAACATCACTGGTGTATCGCAGTCGATCGAACCGACCTACCAGAACCTTTATGTGAAATCGAACCTCTCGGGCGAATTCACCGTGATCAACCCGTACCTGGTTCGCGACCTGAAAGCCCGCGGTCTGTGGGACTCGGTGATGATCAACGACCTGAAGTACTACGACGGTTCCGTGCAGCAAATCGAACGCATCCCGCAAGAACTCAAAGAGCTCTACGCGACTGCTTTCGAAGTGGATACCAAGTGGATCGTCGACGCCGCCAGCCGCCGTCAGAAGTGGATCGACCAGGCTCAGTCGCTGAACCTGTACATCGCCGGCGCTTCGGGCAAGAAGCTGGATGTGACCTACCGCATGGCCTGGTACCGTGGTCTGAAAACCACTTACTACCTCCGTGCCCTGGCCGCGACCAGCACCGAGAAGTCGACCATCAGCACCAACAAGCTGAACGCTGTTTCCAGCGGCAACCACGGTGACGATTCGGTCCTGGCAGCTCCTGCCGGTCCGGCGCCAGTGCCAAAAGCCTGCGCCATCGACGAGCCGGATTGCGAAGCTTGCCAATAAGCTGAGCCGGTAGGCGTCGCGAGGCGCTTACTCGAAAACCCTCGATGAGCCTCTGGCTTGTCGGGGGTTTTCTTTTGCCTCGAGAAATTCCGCTCCCACCCTGGCATTGCGCCCACGACATTGCGGGTGCATGCATTCGGCAAGGAGCTGGCGCAGCCTGCGATCTTTTCTGTAGACACCACCACCCTCAAGATCAAAAGATCGCAGCCTGCGGCAGCTCCTACAGGGGGATTGCGTATACCCATAAAAAAAGCCCCTCTTGCGAGGGGCTCTTTTTGCAGCGCGTCAGCCAACCGGCATCAGGTCATCTGAATGATGGTCTGCATGATGGTGCTTTGCGTGGAGATGGTCTTGGCGTTGGCCTGGTAGTTACTTTGCGCCTTGATCAGGTCCACCAGTTCGCTGGTCAGGTTGACGTTGGAGCCTTCCAGAGAGTTGGCAACGATCGATCCCAGAGTACCGACCTCGGGTGCGTCGTAGCCCGGCGTACCTGAGGCGAAGGTTTCTTTCCAACTGGTGCCGCCGGCCGGTTGCAGACCTTGTTCATTGTTGAAGCTGGCCAGGGAGATCTGCCCGATCGCCTGGCTCTGCTCGTTGCTGAAGTTGGCGAACAAGACACCGCTGCCATCGATTTTCAGCCCGGTGATTTCGCCAGTGGCATAGCCATCCGTAACCGGAGGGTTACGGTAGGTGACCGAGTTGTACTGGGTGATGTTCGCCATGTTGATGCCGATCCCGGTCGGGTTGGCGGCAGCTCCGTTCGGCGACCAGACTCCGTTGATCATCGTGCCTGGCACCCAGGCTCCGGTTCCGGTCCCGGGAATGGTCAGCGTGGTATTGGAAACGGTACTGGGCGGAGTAACGATGCCAGTCAGTGCGCCGGAAGAATTGAAAGACAGGGTCGAAGCCACTGGCGCAACGGCGCCGGTGCCGGTCACTGGCGTGCCGTTCGGGTTACGACCATCGATCAGGGTATAGGTATTCCAGGTATTGGCACCGGTCTTGACCAAATACTGATCCATCGGGTGGGAATTACCCTGGGTATCGTAGATGAGGGTGGTGAACTGTGAAGTGAAGCTCGACGTGTCCTTTGGATCGAAGGGCTTGGCCACCTGATCGATAACGTCGCTGGTCGACTTGAGGTTGCTGTTGGAATCGACCGAGCTTGAAGCCTTGGGCGGCAGGTTCGACAGGTTGATACGCAAATCGGTCAGCACGCCGTTGATGATCTTGCCATTAGCATCCACTCCATAACCCTGCAGACGCGCAGAACCATCGGAGGTGGTGACGTAGCCATCCTTGTCGCGCTGGAAAGTACCCGCCCGGGTATAGGTGCGCGAGCCATTGTCATTCAGGACAAAAAAGCCGCCGCCCTGAATACCCATGTCCAGCATGCCGCCAGAGCCGTTGACCTCACCCTGGCTGAACTGTTGGGAAACGTTGGCCAGATTGACGCCGCCGCCGACGGTTTTGCTACCTGTACCAAGCTTGGTTGATGAGTACACATCTTCGAATTCCGCGCGGGAGGATTTGAAACCGGTGGTGGCGACGTTGGCGATGTTATTGCCGGTAACGTCCAGTTGCTTGTTGGCTGCATAGAGCCCGCTGAGGCCAATATTGAAAGACATATCTCACTCCTTGTGCCGCGTTAGCTGGCTCTATAAACCAATAGTTTGAACTTTGGACAGGGCAATACTGCCCAGGCCAGCGAGGTTCAGCATCATCTCGCCGCCCGTCTGACTCAGGGACACGCTGTTGACGGTCGCCGGCAGATAAGTGAGCAATGCCGTCGTGCCCTCGTCGGTTTTGGTGGTGGCCTTGAAGGTGTAGGTGCCCTGCTCGACCTTGACTCCCTGATCGTCAACACCATCCCAGACGAAGCTGGCATTACCGGCCGACTGGGCTCCCAAGTCGATGGTTTTGACTGTTTTGCCATCTTTGTCAGTGATGGTCACTGTGGCATTGGACACCGAAGCACCCAGGGCGACCGAACCGGTGAGACCCTTGGCCGGGTCGATCACTGCGGAGTCGGTCTGCACGATCACCGAGCGGCCGACCAGCGATGAGGCCTGCAGAGCCTGGGACGACTTGTAACTGCCAGCCAGGGAGGTTACCGAATCGTTCAGCGTGGTAATGCCTTCCAGACTGCTGAACTGCGCCAGCTGCGCGACGAACGCACCGTTGTCCTGCGGCTCCAGCGGGTTCTGGTTTTTCAGTTGAGTCACCAGCAACTGCAGGAAAGCGTCCTTCCCCAACGCTTTACTCCCAGCCGTGCTGCTGGCCGCCGACGCCAGATCGTCGGTGGTCGACTTAGTGGTTTTCGATGTGTTGTTGAGAATATCGCCAAGGCTCGCGCCACTGGTGGAATCGGTAACACTCATCTGAGTCGCCCCTTATCACTGACCGAGAGTCAGGACCTTCTGCATCATGGTTTTGGCGGTGTTCATCATTTCGGCGTTGGTCTGGAACGAACGACTGGCAGAAATCATGTCAGCCATTTCCTCGACCACATTGACGTTCGGGTAGTAGACATAACCCTTGGCGTCAGCAGACGGGTGATTGGGCTCGTAGCGCGCATCGAGGTTGCTTTGGTCTTCGACCACGCCCAGCACCTGCACGCCCTGGCCGGCGGCATCCTGGTTCTGGAACAGCGAATCGCTGCCACCGCTCTGGCCACCCTGGAACATGGTGGCGAATACCGGATGACGAGCGCGGTAGGTCTGGTCGATGCTCGAAGACACCGTTTCGGCGTTGGCGATGTTACTGGCGACGGTGTTCAAACGCGTGGTTTGAGCGCTCATGGCACTACCGGCAATATTGAAAACACTGGCTAGGGACATGGCTTACTCTCCGCGCAGGGCTGAGATCAGCCCTTTGAATTTGCTGTTGAGCAGGGTGAAGCTGGCCTGGAAGTTGACCGAGTTTTCGGCGTAGTTCGATTGTTCCAGCTGAGCGTCCACCGTGTTCTGGTCGATCGACGGTTGCATCGGCGTGCGATACAGCAGCGACTCGTCGCCATTGCCCAGGCCTTCGGCTTCGATATGCCGGTTATTGGTCATGTTCAACGCGAAACTGCCGCTCTTGGTCTTTTCATTCTGCGCGGCAAGCACGGCAGAGAAATCCAGATCCCGAGCCTTGTAGTTCGGCGTATCGGCGTTGGCGATGTTGTTGGCCAGAACTTCGGCACGCTGAGCGCGGAAGCCCAGAGCCTTTTCATGGATACCGAGCGCTTTATCGAAGCTGATGCTCATGTCGGGTGACCTTTGGGTGACCGGTTTTTTCGTACGATGAACATAGCAAGCCTCGTGCCAGTTCAAAAAACCCCGTAAACCGGGGCTTTGCGGGCATCGACAAGGTGGCAATGCCAGAAAAGCGGCAACTGATCTCCGCCACCTGCCGTTTTTCTGCCGCTTGGAGAAGGTGTGATGGCCGCCAAAAAGATCGCAGCCTGCGGCAGCTCCTACTCCGACCGCATATTCCTGTAGGAGCTGCCGAAGGCTGCGATCTTTGCTTTTCTGCCGGCATAAAAAAACGGAAGCCCCTGAGGACTCCCGTTTTGGTGTAGCCAACAGATCACTTCGCCTGGTAAATGATCCCCGGGCTGCACTGAACCATCTGATAATGATCCGGCAAGCCATTGAGCGCCTCGGAAGCGCCAAGGAACAGATAACCGCCCGGCTTCAGCGTGCTGTGAATCCGCAGCAGGATGTCCTTCTTCACCTCGGCGGAGAAGTAGATCAGCACGTTGCGGCAGAACACGATATCGAACTTGCCCAGGCTGGCGTAGCTGTCCAGCAGGTTGAATGAACGGAACTCCACCCGGCTCTTGATCGGCGCCTTGATTGCCCAACGCCCCGGTCCTTTCGGATCGAAGTAACGTTGCAGACGCTCCGCAGAGAGACCGCGGCCAATGGCCAGGCTGTCGTACTCGCCGGTCTTGCAGTTGTTGAGCATGGTGCCGGACAAATCCGTGGCAACGATCTGCACGCCCATTTTCAGCTGGCCCAGGTTGGTTCGTTCGAACTCATCGATCGACATGGACAACGAATAGGGTTCCTGCCCCGACGAGCAGGCCGCCGACCAGATGCGCAGACGCTGACCCGGACTGGCCTTGATCGCCTCCGGCAGCACCTTGTTCTTCAGCACCTCGAACGGATAGGTATCGCGAAACCACAGGGTTTCGTTGGTGGTCATGGCATCCACCACCATCTCGCGCAAGCCACTGCGCGGCTGGGTCTGAATACGCTGGACCAGCTCGCCCAAGGATTTGATGCCTTGCAGCTCCATCAGTTTATTGAGACGGCTCGACACCAGATACTGCTTGTTTTCTCCGAGCAAAATGCCACAGGCTTTTTCCAGGAAGACCCGGAACTGTTCGAAATCCAAATTACCTGTAGACAAGGGTACCGCCTCTTAAATCGTGTTGAACACCAGGGGCAGACGCCCCTAGCTGATGTCTGCTGCTTTGATCCGGTCGACTACCCGGGATGCCAGGTCATCAGGACGGAATTTGGCAAGGAAGTCATCGGCACCGACCTTCTTCACCATCGCCTGATTGAACACACCGGACAACGAAGTATGCAGGATGATATGGAGCTTTTGCATGCGTGGGTCGCTGCGGATCTCGGCCGTAAGGGTGTAACCGTCCATTTCGGGCATTTCGATGTCGGAAATCATCATCAGAAACTCTTCTTCCGGCTTCTTGCCCTCATCGACCAGTTTGCGCAGATAGTCCAGCGCCTGCCGACCGTCGTTCAGCGCCACGACTTCAACTCCAACCGTTTGCAGGCAACGCGAGACCTGCTTGCGCGCCACCGACGAATCATCGACCGTCAGCACCCGCAGGGAAACCGCCTTGTGTTGCGTTTCAACATCTATCACGCCAACCGAAATGGCTTCCGAGGTCGGCGCCACTTCAGCCAGGACCTTCTCGACATCGATGATTTCGACCAACTGATTGTCAACCCGGGTCACCGCCGTCAAGTAATGATCGCGCCCCGTGCCCTTGGGTGGCGGATGGATCTCCTCCCAGTTCATATTGACGATGCGCTCCACCGACCTGACCAGAAACCCCTGGGTCTTGGTGTTGTACTCCGTGATGATCACGAACGGATTGCTCTGATCGAGCAATCGACCGGAACCGGTAGCCATCGCCAGATCAAGGATCGGAATGGTCGCCCCCCTAATATTCGCCACACCGCACACGACAGGATTGGACTTGGGCATCAGGGTCAGCTTGGGGCATTGCAGCACCTCGCGAACCTTGAACACGTTGATCCCATACAGCTGTTTGCCGTCGAGACGGAACAACAACAGCTCAAGGCGATTCTGCCCCACCAGTTGCGTGCGCTGGTTTACCGAATCCATTACACCAGCCATGCCCAGACTCCTACACCAACGCTAAGTGTGTTGCGACGCACATTCATCACTAAACGGCACGGCGCTTGCTTTTTAACTCTTATGAACGCACATACGACATTTTTCCGACGCCTTACAGCACAGTACCGCAAATTGCTTTGTGCGCTGTCTGCGTTGTGTTTTTTCAACCTTGGCAGCCCTGCCGTTGCTGATACGGTTACCTTGCCTGATCTACTTATCGGCGTCACTCAAGGCTTTCTTGAATTCACCGTGGAAGATTATCTGGCAACCAGCCAAACCGAAGGACGCTACGAAATCCAGGTCAGTCAACTCGACCCGCGCCTGCGCATGCCGATGTGCGACAAGGAATTGACAGCAACCCTGGAAAGTCCGGCGCTGCCATTGGGCCGCGTCACCGTGCGCGTGCGTTGCGATGGCGTCTCGCCCTGGACGGTGTTCGTCCCGGCTCAGGTTCGCCTGTTTCGAGAAATTGTCACCGCCACCCGGCCGCTGAAACGCACGGGAATCATCGGCCCGGAAGACGTCACCCTGCGCGAGCGCGACATCAGCCAGATCAATCAGGGCTATCTGACCTCTGTCGATCAGGCGATCGGGCAGAAGCTTGTCCGACCAATGGTCAGCGACCAGGTCATCACCTTGGCTCACATGGAGCAAGCGGAGGTCGTTCGCAAGGGCGATCAGGTAGTGATTTCCGCTCGTAGCGGGACGCTCAGTGTGCGGATGCCTGGCGAAGCGCTGGCCAACGGTGGCCTGAGCGAACAGATCAGGGTCAAGAACTTGAACTCTCAACGAGTGATCAGGGCGCGCGTGACCGCTCCGGGTCAGGTTGAGGTCGCCATGTAGGGAACTGGCGCTACGCCCAAGCCTTCCCTAAACTGTGCCTCAAGCAGGGCAAGAGTCGCTGCGCGCGCGCTCACCGATAATTGGGCCTAAAGTTTTTCCGGGTATGGCCGAAAACATGGCAAGCGTCCAAATACCCAGAGGTTTTCCATCATGGTCATCGATTTCAGCCGATTAAATAACGCCCCCACACTCACAGGCAGTACGCGTACCAGCGGCACCAAGGAAACCGGCGACGCCGGCAAATCCGCGCCGGTGAATACCCCGGCCGAACAGGCCAGTACTAGCAAAAGCGGGGAATCGGTACACCTCAGCAATGAGGCTCAACAGTTGCAGAAGGTCACTGACAAGCTGCGCGATCAACCTGCTGTCGACAAGGCCCGAGTGGCCGAATTGAAGCAAGCGATTGCCGATGGCAGCTATAAAGTCGACAGCAACCGTGTAGCCAGCAAACTGCTCAACTTCGAAGCCCAGCGCTAGCCACCGGCCTGCGCCAGGCTTTTGGACGCTTAAAACCCAAGGCCAGCCATGCACGATACTAATTTACTGCAACTGATCATTGACGATTTTGCTCCAACGGGGCAGTTGCTGGAGCTGCTGCAAGCCGAATCCCTGGCTTTGCACGGTCGCGATATGCCACTGCTCGAAGGTATTCTCGCGCAGAAGCAGGCACTGATCATTTTGCTTGAACAACATGGCCGCAAACGCAGCCAGATCCTTGTCAGCCTGAACCTGCCTGCCAATCGCAGCGGCCTGGAGCAACTCGCCGGGCAATCGGCCATTGGCGATCAGTTGCTGGCGCAGAGCGATGCGCTCAATCAGCTTCTGGCCCAATGCCAGGCAGCCAATGAACTCAACGGTCGCTCGATCCAGGTTCAGCAAGCCACCACGGCTAATCAATTGAGGATCCTCACCGGTGGTGAACCTCCTGCCCTTTATAACGCCCGCGGATCAACCTCCCTGCTGGCGAAGCCGCGCCCGCTCAGTCAAGCTTGAAATACGAACGAGCGCGCCCTATCAAGGCGTGCAACTTACTGGCAAAATGCCAGCCCATTGCGTGTAGCGGTATTTTGTCTGGAGACTGATGAACCGTGTTCAATTCCTTAAACGCGGAAGATGCTCCGCAGCCACCGAAGGTGCTCACCACCCCTTTGGAAATCGCCGCCAACCTGCGGCTGCTGCAAGAGAGCCATGACCCACTGATCATCACTTTCCACGAGCGCACTCAGCGCTTTCAGAGCTATCTGGTCGAAATCGATCGAGACAGTAATACGATTGCGCTGGACGAAATGATTCCTCGCGATGGCGAACGTTTCCTGCTCAACGGCGAAGCGTTTCGCGTCGAGGGCTTCCATGACGGCGTGCGAATCGCCTGGGACAGCAACGGCACACTGACCATCGACGAATCCAATGGCAGTCGCTGCTATCGCGGCACGATGCCGGTCGAAGTGGTCTATCACCAACGGCGCAATGCATTTCGTGCAGCGCTGAAGCTGGCGCAATTGGTCAACATCGAGCTCGGCGGCGCAAAACTCAAGGCCCCGGTCAATGGCAAGCTGCTGGACATTTCGGCGACCGGCTGCAAGTTGCGCTTTGAAGGCGACATCGGCGGCCATCTGCAGCTCGGCGAAGTCTACGACCGCTTCATCGCCGCCCTGCCCTTCGGCAACATGACCGCGCCAGTCGAATTGCGCTACCTGCATTATGAAGAGCGGATCGACATCACCTTCGCCGGGGTCCGCTTCCACAACATGAGTGGCCTGGTGCAACGGCAGGTTGAGCGTTTCGTCTATCAATTGCAGCGTGAAGCACGCCGCTTCGATAAAGACGATATGTGAAGCTCAAGCCGCAATGGAAAACGGGCAGTCCCTCGCGGTGACTGCCCGTTTTTCGTTCTAAAGCTTTTAAGGTCTTGCGGCACTGAGACCGTGGGGGTGATCCTCCCCAGGCTCCTCAGGTGGAGCGTCCGGATCAGGATCAGGCTCCGCTTCAGGTTCCGGCTCAGGCTCAGGCTCGGGGCTTGGCTGGTTCTGCATCTGATCCTGCACCACCTGCTCATCGACCCGCGGGTCAAGCGCGGCCACCAAAGGCGAGCTCGACATACTGTCCGGCATGGCCACGTGATGCAGCGGAGCATCCTCGACCTGATGCAGGTTGGTCACCGCCTTAGGACGAATGCGCCACACCAGCACCAAGGCAAAAAAGCTGAAGAAGGCATACAACATATGACTGCCGAACAGCTTCATCAGCACCCCCGCCGCCAGCGGCCCGATGCTGGCGCCGACACCATAAGTCACCAGCAGCATCGCCGTCAGCGACACCCGCCGATCGCCTTCGACATGGTCATTGGAAAACGCCACTGCCAATGGATACAGACAGAATTGCACCAATGAGCAGAGAAAACCGGCGAGAAACAGCACTTCAAGCGGCACCTTGGGCATGATCGCCAGAGGCAACGCCGCCAGCGCCAGAAAAATCGCAAAACAACGGATCAGCAACGCCCGATCATAACGATCCGACAACCACCCCAGCGGCCACTGCACCACTAAACCTGCAAAGATACAGCTACCCATGAACAGACCGACCTGCTCGGTGGAAAGCCCCTGCTGGGAAGCATACAGCGGCGCCAGACCGTAGAACGAACCGACGATCAATCCCGACCCGAGCACGGTGCTCAAGGATTGCGGGACTCGCTTGATAAAAAACCGCGGCTCCATCGGTGCCGGATGCAATGGCGCCGGGTGAATGCGCCGGGTCATAGCCACGGGCACCAGGCACAAGGCAAAACACAGGGCGACCAGCATCAGCAATTCCAGGCCCAATTGCGGGTGCATGACCAGTATCAGCTGCCCCAGGACCAGCCCGAGATAAGACGCAATCATGTAGCCACTGAATACCAGCCCACGCTGCTTGGCCTCGGCCTGCTCGTTCAGCCAGCTCTCGATGACCATGTACTGACACATCATGCCCAGGCCGACGATCACCCGCAGGAACAACCAGGCCGGTAACCAATCCACCAGACCATGACCCAGCACCGCCGCGCCGACAATCCCGGCGCAGGTCGCATAAGCCCGGATATGCCCGACCCGGGCAATCAGCCGGTGGCCGATTTTCCCGCCCAGCACCAGGCCGAAATAGTTGGCAGCCATCAACGCACCGACCCACAGACCGTCGACATGGTCGGCAGCCAGGCGCAAGGCCAGGTACGTACTGAGCAAGCCCGAGCCGATGAGCATCATCAGCGAGGCGAAATAAAGCGCTCGAAAGGATTTCCAGATTTGGCGCATCGGCGTTCCGAGCGGCTCCTTGAAGTGAGTATCGGGCTATCGACAAAGATAGCCCGACGGCGACGGGTCGGTTATGCCTGGGCGGCTAAAACACGCCGCTCCCAGGGAGTTATTTCATCGAAGAAACTGGTCAGCTCCATAGTCTTCGAAGCGATGTAGCCTTCGATGAACTCCTTGCCAAACAGTTCCTTTGCCAATTGGCTACGCTTCAGACGCTCGAGAGCCGCGTGCAAGGTACAAGGTAACGACAAACTTTCCGGCACCACGAACTCACCCTGGATCGCCGGCGTCGGTTCCAACTGGTTTTCTATGCCGTGAAGCCCGGCAGCGAGGCTTGCGGCAATCGCCAGATAAGGGTTGGCATCGGCGCCCGGCAAACGGTTTTCGACCCGGCGCGCCACTGGCGAACTGGCCGGAATCCGCAATCCCGCGGCCCGATTGTCATGGGACCAACAGGCATTGTTCGGCGAAGCGTAAGGATGGCACAAGCGCTGGTAGGAGTTCACGTTCGGCGCAAAAAGCGCAGTGAAATCCGCCATGCCCGCCTGCTGGCCGCCGATGAAATGACGGAAGGTCGCGGTCGGCTGCCCGACCTTGTCGCTGAACACATTGTGACCGGTTCCCAACTCGACAATGCTTTGGTGAATGTGCATCGAGCTGCCCGGCGTATGCGCCAGCGGCTTGGCCATGCAGACCACCGTCAGACCATGCTTGAGGGCGACCTCCTTGAGCAGGTGCTTGAACAGGAACGTCTGGTCAGCCAGCAGCAACGGATCGCCGTGCAGCAGATTGATCTCGAACTGGCTGACGCCCATCTCGTGCATGAAGGTATCGCGCGGCAAGCCCAGCACCGCCATGCATTCATAGACTTCACTGAAGAACGGCCGCAAACCATTGTTGGAACTGACGCTGAAGGCCGAATGACCTTGCTCGCGACGCCCGTCCAGGCCTACTGGCGGCAGGAAGGGTTGAGTCGGGTCGATGTTCGGCGCAAACACGAAGAATTCCAGCTCGGTCGCCACCACCGGTGCCAGCCCTCGCGCCGCGTAACGCGCAATAACGGCCTTGAGCTGACCGCGAGTCGAGAGACGCGAGCTTTCCCCGGTCAACTCATCCGCATCGCAAATCGCCAGGGCTCGAGGCTGCTTGCTCCAGGGCAGGCGATAGATATGTTTCGGATCGGCATTGAGCGCCAGATCGCCGTCATCGCTGCCATAAAAGCGCGCCGGCGGATAACCGCCCATGATGCATTGCAGCAGTACACCCCGAGCCATCTGCAACCGCCGCCCTTCGAGGAAACCCTCGGCGGTCATCACCTTGCCCCGTGGCACACCATTGAGATCCGGAGTGACACATTCAATCTCATCAATGCCCGTCAATCGCTGTGCGAGTGAACTGTGGCCATCGGTAGTCATGACTCAATCCTTGTTGTTTTTGTACAAGCCGCGAACGGCGACCTGTACAAAATACGCACCACCCGTTCGGGATATCAAGCACTCGCAGGCAAAAAGCAGCGATAAAGGTGCCGGTCAGCCATGAAATGCAGGCTGAAACGATAATTCAGGATTCAGGGGGAGATACGCCGGTGTGGTCGTTGGACGTCGGCGGCGCTCACGGAAGATAGAGGCTGAATAATGCGCCGCCCAAGGGACCGCCATTGCCAATCTCGATCCGCCCGCGCACGCCGTTGCGTTGATGCAGCTGTGCAATGCGTGCGGCGAAATACAGGCCCAGGCCGGTGCTGCCACTGCTCTGGTTGATGCCCTGCACGTAATCCGCCTGCCGCTCGATCATCTGTGCCGGGTAACCGTCGCCATCGTCATTGACGGTCAATACCAGCTGCCCGGCTTCCTCGCGAACGCTGATCAACAGGGTATGGCGGGCATAGCGGATGACGTTGTTGATAATGTTGGCCAGCACCGAGCCGATCAGCTCTCGATCGAAGAAACCGAGGGGGCTGAAGTCATCGACTTCATAGCTCGCGACAATCCCTCTGCTGGTGAATACGTCCTGATGACAGGCCAGCTGCGCCTCGATGAAGTCATCCAGCTCGTGGTAGGACGGCTGCAACGGCAGCTGGTTGACGCCCAGCTTGTACAGCCCCAGCAACTGCACCAGCAGGCCATTGAGGTGTGCGAACTCGTACTCGATTACCCCCTGCTCGGTTGTTTGCCGCTGGGTGTCGGGCAAGCGTGCGAGCCACTGAGAGTGGGTCAGCATGAGCATGGCCAGGGAGTTCTTCATGTCGTGCACGGTGGAGGCCATCACCGTGGAAAAATCCAGCCCCTGGTCAGTGTCGTTCATTCGCCAAACGCCTTGCTTCGCAGCTTCTGGTAACGCGGATAACGTGCATCGCTCTCGGGCATCATGCCGACCATTTTCAGGCAGACCCGGCATTCCTCGAGCAGGGTTGTATCGAGACTGGCGTCGGCACCGTGCAACAGCGATTGCGCCATGTTCAGGGCAATGCTGATGTTCTTCGGTTGCAACAACAGCGCGCCGCGAAACAGCGCCCTCGCTTCGGTCAGCGTACCGGCCTTGTAACTGCGCACACCCTGACGGTTCAGATCGGCTGCGGCGTTGCCGGCATTGAGGATCAACGGGTCGTCGGTCAGCCTGGCAATCCCCTGCATCACCAGCGGGTCGTCACCGTAGATTTCCGCACAGTTCTTCAACATCGACGCGCTGGCCTGCGCATGCCCCAGTTGCTGGAGTTGTCTGGCGACTACCAGCGCCGCCTCGGCACTCATGAAGTTCTCCATGCCTTCAAGCCGGGCCAGCGCCTGCTCAGTCAGCTTCTCGGCGGTTTCTGCATCGTTGATCAGCAGGCTGGTGGCTTTCATCAGCCGTGCCCGAACCTGCAAGCCTGGATCGTTGACATGCTCCTTGGCCACTGCGCTCAGGGTCGCATTGATCTCCAGTCGGGTCCGGGTGTCCAGCCCTTTTTCACTGCCTTTACTGATCAACGCATGGGCCAGTCCGAGATTGCATTCCGGGTCCTTGAAACGTGACTGCTGCCCCTGGGTTACCGCCTGGCGATAGGCTTTCGAGGCACATTCAAAATCTTCGTTGGCCAACGCCAGCTTGCCGAGCAGCGATTGGCGGCGCACGGCCAGCGGTGACAAGCTGACGGCCTCCTCCAGCA
This sequence comes from Pseudomonas sp. LBUM1658, assembly GCF_059716055.1. Taxonomy (NCBI): domain Bacteria; kingdom Pseudomonadati; phylum Pseudomonadota; class Gammaproteobacteria; order Pseudomonadales; family Pseudomonadaceae; genus Pseudomonas; species Pseudomonas sp. LBUM1658. Next base: position 1,482,201 of record NZ_CP166798.1, on the reverse strand, counting down.
CACTTTGTGCGCGTTTGCAGTCCCCCTGGGCGACCAGGACATCCGCCATGCCGTCGTAGAGCGCCGGCATCATCGGGAAAGCCTTCAGCGCCGTTTCGTACAGAGTCTTCGCCGGGCCAACCTGACCGCGTTTGATCAGCAACCGCCCCAACCCCGCATAGGCCCAGGGCAGCGGGCGGTCTGCCAGAATTGCGTTGAGAAAGCGCTCCAGCGCCTCATCCTGATTCAGGTCGCGCAGAGCGTCGGCCCGGAAACGCAGGCACAGCGGAGCAAAGCGCGGCTCCTCTTTGCACAACGCGGCGCAGGCTGCCAGCACTTCGGTGGGCTTGCCGCGGTCGAGGGCTTGCAGAATCGGCTTGAGCAAATTCTTGCGCTGCACCAGCTTCTCCAGGCGCTGGGCCAAACCTGCGCGATTGAAGGGTTTGGTCAGATAGGCATCCGGCTCATGCTCAAGGGCACTGAGCACCATGGCCTGGCTGGTTTCGGCGGTGACCATGATGAATACACTTTCATGGCTGATCAGCTTCTCGACCATCAGGTCTTCGAGCACCTGCTGACCATTCTTCCTGCCGTCGCCCAGATGGTAATCCTGCAGGATGAAGTCGTAGCGCTTCTGCGCACACATGCGCAGCGCCTGCTCACCGGTGTCGGAAGTATCCACATCCTTGACCCCCAACTCACGCAACATGGACCGGACCGAACTGCGGAAATCAGAGAAATCATCGACGATCAAAAAGCTTTTTTGGTGGTACGCCAGCATCGAAGATTCCAGGCAAGTAGGAAGATGACCCCAAAGACACATGCAGCGTAGGGAGACAACTGCACGTCAGGTTATCGGCCACAGGTGGCGTTCCCTTATAGGTGTGGGTCCGGTTTATTTTGCAGCGTGCTTTACAGGCTATGCCGACCCTGTACATCCGTGTCACACATAGAAAAAAGCCCCGCACTTCAACCGAAGGCGGGGCTTTTGATTTGGCTTCACATCGGTTACATCGCGGTATGGAAAATCTCTTCGATCTCGCCCTGATTGGCCGGACGCGGATTGGTAAAGCCGCAGGCATCCTTCATGGCATTGGTTGCCAGGATCGGGATATCGTCGACCTTGGCGCCCAGTTCGGCGAGGCCGCTCGGAATACCGACATCCGAAGACAGTTTGCGGATGGCGGCGATGGCCGCGGCGGCGCCTTTTTCCGCATCCAGATGCTGGGTGTCGACACCCATTGCGTTGGCGATGTCTTTAAACCGGGCCGGGCATACGCTGGCGTTGAAGCTGGCGACATGGGGCAGCAGGATCGCATTACAGACACCGTGGGGCAGGTCGTAGAACCCACCCAGCTGGTGCGCCATGGCGTGGACATAGCCCAGCGAAGCGTTGTTGAAGGCCATGCCGGCAAGAAATTGCGCATAGGCCATATTTTCCCGGGCGGTCATATCGTCACCCTGGGCAACGGCAGTGCGCAGGTTGGCCGAGATCAACTCCACGGCCTTGAGTGCACAGGCATCGGTGATCGGCGTTGCCGCAGTCGACACATAGGCTTCGATAGCGTGGGTCAGCGCGTCCATGCCAGTGGCGGCGGTCAGGCCTTTGGGCATGCCTGCCATCAGCGAAGGATCGTTGACCGACAACAGTGGGGTGACGTTACGGTCGACGATGGCCATTTTCACGTGCCGGACTTCGTCGGTAATGATGCAGAAACGGGTCATTTCACTCGCCGTGCCGGCGGTGGTATTGATCGCGATCAACGGCATCTGTGGCTTGGCGGATTGATCCACGCCTTCGTAATCGCTGATGTGCCCGCCGTTGGCGGCGCACAGGGCAATGCCCTTGGCGCAGTCATGGGGTGAACCGCCGCCCAGGGAAATAATGAAATCACAGTCGCTACGACCAAGCAGCTCAAGGCCTTTCTCGACATTGCTGACCGTCGGATTCGGTTTGGCGCCATCAAACAGGGTGGAGTTGATGTCCTGCTGGGCCAGAAGTTTCGCTACTTTGTCGGCCACGCCGGCTTTGGCCAAGCCTGCGTCAGTGACGATCAGGGCTTTACGGAAACCATATTTGCGGATGGCAAGCATGGCGTCGTCAAGACTGCCAATGCCCATCATGTTCACGGATGGAATGAAGAAGGTGCTGCTCATGATAAATCCTCTTTTATTCTGCAAACCCGGAAATCAGGTGAGGTTTTCTACTCATATCGCAGGCTGTGAGGCTCGTCTGATTGTCATCATCGACGAAGTTCAGCGGGGGACGTGTGCTGCATCAAGTGTTCAGGCGAACAGTGTTTTAAGATGCAGAGGTGAATGGGCCATCGCAGCCGGTATCTTTAGATCGTGGTATTGAGCCTAAACCTATGACGCCAGACTGGAATGGTCCTTTAGCTTTCATTGGCACCTCCTTTAGTACCGGAGGGCAATGCGCCCCCTTGGTAGGAGCGAAACCTGTGGGAGCGGGCTTGCCCGCGATGGACGTCAACATTAACGCGTGCTTTCTGAATGAATGCAGCGCCCTCGAGTCCATCGCGAGCAAGCTCGCTCCTACAATGGCATTTGGCCTTGGCGCTGGAATTGACGAGGGGTCATGCCAAATCGGGTTCGAAACTCGCGAGAGAAATGCGCACCGTCGGCAAAGCCGCAATCCATTGCAATTTGCGTGATGCTGCTGTGACTGTTCAGCAGCAACCAGCTGCCGTACTCGACACGCAGCGAGCGCTGGAACTCCATGGGCGAGACGCCGAGCGACTGCTGGAAGGCTCGTGTCAGCTGCCGCCGCCCCAGCCCCACATACCGAGCGATAGCATCCAGGGTTGGCAAGCTGTCCATCCGTTGCTCGATATAGTGCGCGGCCTGTCGCACGCGCTCATCCTTGATATCTGCCAGGTTTGCATAGAAATGCGCCTGTGGCTGCCGCCCCTGGCGAATACCCTGCAACATCATGTGCCGTACCGCCTGCTGGGCCTTTTCTCGCCCGCAATGCCGTGCCACCAGGTACAGGCCCAGGTCAATCGCCGCCGTGGAACCGGCACAGGTGATCAGATCGCCCTCGTCGATGAATAGATGATCCACCGCTGCGGGCGTCTTCGGAAAGCGTGCGCGGAACGCATCCAGCACATTCCAATGGACGCACACAGACCGATTTCCAACCACGCCCGCTTGAGCCAAGGCGAAAGTGCCGGTGCATATGCCTAGCAAACGTGCGCGACTGTTCGCTGCGCGCTGCAACCAGTCACGCAGATTCTTCGGCAGATGGGTATTGGGGTAATCGTTCCCGCCACAGATGGCGACATAGTCGAATTCGCCCGGATCCTCTGACAGACCGCCGGCAACCTCCAGAACAATTCCAGCGCTAGAGGTTCGTGGAAGGCCGTCGACACTCATCACCCGCCATGCGGTATGGATCTGCCGACTGCCACCTCCCAGATCGGCAGACAACCGCAGCACATCCACAAAGCCTGAAAACGCAGCCAGGGTGAATTGATCCAGAAGGACCAATCCCACCGAGAGTTGCGGGCGATTACCTGCCTCGGGACCGGGCCGGTCAGGCGAAGCATGGAAATCGTTGTTTATCTGAGTCATCTTTAGCATGACCTAAATATTCAACTTTAAGACCCCACTGTGCAAGCCTCGTTGCCACAACGACGAGCAAGATGCAGACAAGGGGAACATAACAACAACTCCCCAGAGGGACATGACATGAGACTGAAGACTCGTAATGAAATCACAGTCGCGCTCCTGCTTGCAGGCTGCGTCTCCTCACCCGGCGCCATGGCCGAGCAGCAGAAGTTGACCGTTGCCTTGTACGGCGGCAACTGGGGTGAAGCTTTCCTCAGCTGTGTCGCAGAGCCTTTCACTCGGGCGACCGGGATTCCCGTCGCAGCCGAAGTCGGCACCTCAACCACCACCCTGGCGAAACTCCAGCAGCAGAAGTCCAGCCCAACGATAGATGTGGCCTGGATGGATGGCGGCATCAGCGAACTCGCTTATGCCGCGGGCGTAGTCGCCGATCTTGACCCAGCAGCCATTCCTAACCTGCAGAACGTTCAGGACAAAGCGGTCTACTCCAACGCTGGCCATACCTTTGCCGTCAGCACCGGTTTCTACTCGCTGGGCCTGACCTACAACACCAAGGAAATCAAACAGCCGCCCACCAGCTGGAAAGATCTGTGGAAGCCGGAATTCGCCGGCGCCATTGCCCTGCCTTCGCCCGCCAACTCTTCCGGCGTGCCGTTTGTATTCTTCATGGCTGATGTCTGGGGTATAGACCGGGCCAATCTGGAGCCGGTCTACAGCAAGCTGGGTGCGCTGGACACTGCACTGTTCTTCGACAGCTCGGGCGCCGCAACCAATGCCTTTCAGAGTGGCGAAGCGATCATCGGCGCGCACTTCAACGTCGGGGCCTGGGACCTGATCGATAAGGGAGCGCCTATCGGCTTCACCATCCCCGAGGAAGGTGCCTGGGCCACCGACGCTCGACTGCATCTGATCAAAGGTGCGCGAAACAGCAAGGCGGGAGAACAATTCATCAATACCGCGCTGACCAAGGAAGCGGCGTCGTGCCTGGCCGGCAAACTCTACCTGGGCCCAGCGGTTAAAGGCGTGGAGGTATCCGAAGACGTGGCCCGCAAGCTGCCATGGGGTGTGGGCGGTTCGATTGACAGCTTGCGCCTGTTCGATTGGGCCCAGATCAACGCCCAGCGCGCCAGTGTCACCAATGACTGGAACCGCAAAGTCAGCGCCAACTAGCTCAAGAGGTCTGCAATGTCAGTTTTGTTGAGCATAGACAGCGTCTGCAAAAGCTTTGGGGCTTTCCAGGCATTGGACAATATCCACCTCGATATCGAGCAGGGCGAGTTCATTGTTCTGCTCGGCCCCAGCGGTTGTGGCAAGACTACCTTACTGCGCTCGATCGCCGGCTTCATGCAGCCTGACTCCGGCACCATAGCGATCGATGGTCAGGATGTCAGCCGCCTGCCGCCGTATCGTCGCCCGTTGAATACCGTCTTCCAGAATTACGCCCTGTTTCCACACATGACCGTACTGGAAAACGTTGCCTATGGGCCGCGGCGCCAGGGAGTCAATCGCAGTGAAGCACGGGAGCGAGCTCGCGAGGCGCTGGCGCTGGTCGGCCTGGAAGCGCTGGAAGAACGTTTTCCGCGCGGGATGTCCGGTGGGCAGCAGCAACGCGTGGCGCTCGCACGAGCCATCGTCAATCGGCCAAAACTGCTGTTGCTGGATGAGCCGCTCTCGGCGCTGGACATGAAGCTGCGCAAGCGCATGCAACTGGAACTCAAGCATCTTCAGGCCAAGCTCGGTATCGCTTTCATCTTCGTCACCCACGACCAGGAAGAAGCGATGACCATCGCCGACCGCATTGTGGTGATGAATGCGGGTCGCATCGAACAGACCGGTTCAAGCAGCGAGATCTACAGTGCCCCCGCTTCGCGCTTCGTTGCCGACTTCATCGGTGAGGCCAACCTTATCGGCTATCAGGCCACCGGTGCCGGGGAAATTCGCCTGACGGTTCGAGATAAACCGCTGTTCTGCGGCGCGAAAAATATTGCGCCACAAGGGGTGGCCATCCTGCGCCCCGAGCACTTGCAGGTGCTGGATGCATCGAGTCCCGAGAGCGCAAGCTGCTACGAAATCCGCGGGACAGTGACCGATATCGTCACCGTGGGCAGTCATACCCTGATCCACACCCTGATTGACGGGCAGTCGATCGTGGCTCGCACCATGGGTTTCCCCAGGGCCGATCTGATTGCCGGGAGTGCCGTGCGCCTGGGCTTCAGCCCTGCCCACCTGCATCTGATCGGGGAGTCGCTATGAAACGCTCGGCGCTGGCCCCGCTATTGATGCTCTTCGGGGCATTGGCGTTTTTCGCGGCGTTCTTTCTCGCACCCTTCGCCGTGGTGATCTTTGCCAGCTTGACCAAGGGTGCCGATCAGGCTTTCACCCTCGATCACTACATCCGGGTGCTCGGCGACCAATACCACTGGGAGGTGATTCTGGTGACCTTCCGCATCGCCGCGCTGACCACCCTGGTCTCTTTGCTGCTCGGCTACCCACTGGCCTGGTACCTGGTGCGCGTGGTCAAGTGGCGTACCTGGCGACGAGCCTGTGTGATCCTGCTGGTGGTGCCGATGTTCACCAGTAACATCGTCCGTTCGTTCGGCTGGATGGTGCTGCTGGGGCGCAATGGCCTGGTGAACCAAAGCCTTATGGAAACCGGCCTGGTGGAAACGCCGGTACGCTTCCTGGGTACCGAACTCGGGATCCTGATCGGCATGGTTTACATCCTGCTGCCGTTCATCGTGCTTGCCGCAGGCAACGCCCTGGCGCAGGTCGATCCTGCCTATGAACAGGCATCGGAGGATCTGGGCGCCAGCCCGCGGGCGACCTTTTTCCATGTGGTCCTGCCGCTGACCATGCCTGGAATCATCTCCGGCTCGATCATGGTGTTTACCCTGGCGGCCAGCGCCTACGTGACGCCTGCACTGCTGTCGGGCGGACGAATTTCAGTGCTCTCGATGTTGATTTTCCAGCAATACAGCTCGGTCTTCGACTTCAACTATGGCGGCGCGCTGAGTGTCGTATTGCTGATCTTTACCCTGGTAATGGTCGGGCTCGCCGGGCGTGTCGGCAGTATTCGCGGGAGCAACCAATGATGACTCGTTTGCTGGTTCGACTGGTGTCCTGGGCAGTGCTCGGTTACATGCTGCTGCCATTGGTGGTGATTATGGGCGTGTCCTTGACCGCCTCGTCATTTCTCGCGTTCCCGCCTCAAGGCTGGACGCTGGGCTGGTACGGCAAAATGCTCAGTGACCCGAGCTATGTGTCCTCCTTTGCCACCAGCACCGTGCTCGCCCTGGCCGCGACATGCGTCGCGGTGTTGCTCAGCGTTCCGGCCGCGCTGGCGATGGCGCGTTACGAGTTCGCCGGTAAAGGCGCGATCGTCGCGGCCCTGACCTCACCCCTGGTGTTTCCGCACATCGTACTGGGCGCGGCACTGTTGCAGTTTGGCGGTTACTTCGGCTTGACCCGCAGCTTTCTCGCGCTGTTGATCGGCCACACGGTGATCATCTCACCCTTCGTGCTGCGCTCGGTGCTGTCGATGCTGACCCCGGAGCAACGCGCTCTGGAAGAAGCCTCCAGCGATCTGGGCGGCACGCCCTGGGCCACGTTCTTTCATGTGGTACTGCCGCAGATCCGCCCAGGCATCGTTACCGGATCGATCTTTGCCTTCATCTCGTCATGGATCAACGTGGAGTTGTCGATCTTCAACACCACCCCGGACCTGAACACCATTCCGGTCAAGCTCTTCAATTATGTGCAGTACACCGTCGACCCAACGATCGCTGCCGCCTCCGGCGCAACCATCGTCGTCGTGGTAGTCGCGGTCATCATTCTCGATCTGTGCATCGGTCTCGACCTTTTGTCAGAGCGCAAATAACCCCCCGTCATACATCCCGAAAGCCAGGAGTTCCGTCATGCGCATGCAAGACACGTTCGATGTCATCTATACCCATACCGAAGGTGAGCCACTGTGCATCGTACACAGCGGTATTCCCTACCCCGCCGGTTCGAGCATTCTGGCCAAACGGGCCTTTCTCGAGCAGAACTATGATTGGTTGCGCAAGGCGCTGATGCAGGAACCTCGCGGCCACAAGGACATGTTCGGCGTGTTCCTCACCCCGCCTTCAAGCAGTGAGTTCGACGCTGGCCTGATCTACATGGACGGTAGCGTGTATTCGCACATGTGCGGTCACGGCACCATTGCCGTGAGTATGGCAATGGTCGCGCTGGGCCTGGTTCCACGCGGTGCCGATGGCATTACCAAAATTCGCTTCGAAACCACCGCGGGACTGGTGGTGGCCGAGGTCGCTTCAGAAGGCGACCAAGTGCTCTGGACCCGCTTTGAAAACGTGCCGGCCTACGTGGCGGCCCAGGATATTCCCGTGCACCTGCCCGGCTATGGTGACCTCAAAGCCGACCTGGTCTGGGGCGGCAACTATTTCGGTATCGTCGATCTGACCAATTGCGACCTGCGCATCAGCCCGGAAAACGGCAGCGAGTTATCGCGCCTCGGTCTGCTGGCCCGCGAGCAGATCCAGAAACAACTGAAGATCCAACACCCTACCGAGGCCCATATCAACGATCTCAACTTCATCACCTTCTGGCACCCGGCGACCATCGAAGGCGCGTTCTACAAAAACGTCCATGTCTTCAGCGCTGGCCAACTCGATCGCTCTCCCGGCGGCACGGGCACCAGCGCGATGATGGCGATGTTCGAGGCGCGAGGAAAACTCGGCCTGAATCAGCCGATTCTATCCGAAGGCCTGCTTGGCAGCGGCACCTTCGAAGGTTGCCTGCTCGGCGAGGTTGACCTTAACGGTACACGTGCGGTGCGCCCGACCGTCAAGGGCACGGCCAGCATCCTGGGGACTTCGCGCTGGGTGATTGAGCGCAACGACCCGGTGGGTGCCGGCTTCGTCGTCAACTGACTGGTAACAGGTTTGCATCTGTTTCACCCAAACGCCTGATGCACCGCATCGGGCGTTTATAGTTTAAAGACAGGTGAAATTTTCTTTTAGCGGTCCATTGTAAAATCGCTCAGGCAATGCCATCGTAATGACGCATGTCTTTACAGGAGCGCACAAAAATGGCCTCAATCAATGTCCGTGTGGACGACGACCTCAAAACCCGCGCCTACCGTGAGCTGGAACGTTTGGGGGTGACGCCGTCTGAACTCATGCGCCAAGCCTTGCAGTATGTTGCTGAGCGCGGCCAGCTCCCTTTTCGGCCTGTACTGATGACAGAAGAGGATGAAACTCTCCTCAACACCGTACGCGAGCGATTGGCGTCACCGCAGCGCGTTAAGGTGACGTTGGATGACCTATAGCCTTGAATTTGACCAACGTGCACTGAAGGAATGGCAAAAACTGGGAGATACGATCAGACAGCAATTCAAAAAAAAGCTGGCTGAAGTTCTGCAGAATCCTCGCATCGAGCCCAACCGCTTACGCGAGTTGCCAGATTGCTACAAGATCAAGTTACGCAGCGCAGGCTACCGACTGATCTACCAGGTCCTGGATCAGGAGATTGTGGTGTTCGTGGTCGCTATCGATAAGCGTGAAAATGAAGCCGCTTACCGAAAGGCCACAGAGCGACTCAAATGACCGTGCAAATAACGGGCTTTGGTGCGTTTACGCTCAATCTTGCATTTTACGTCCCACAAAAACAAAACCCCTACCTGCATACGCAGATAGGGGTTTCGGAATTTAATCTTGACGATGACCTACTCTCACATGGGGAAACCCCACACTACCATCGGCGATGCATCGTTTCACTGCTGAGTTCGGGATGGGATCAGGTGGTTCCAATGCTCTATGGTCGTCAAGAAATTCGGTAGCCGGGTCGTGGGCCTTTTCAGGTTCACGCTCCAGCGAATGGGTATGTGATAGCTTGGTGTTTTGTGAGTATCTCGAACTTTCGGTTCGTTTCGTCTTCACACACCGCAATCTGGTGCCCTCTCTTTGTTTCCAAAAGCAGGGCCAACAAATTGCTTGGGTGTTATATGGTCAAGCCTCACGGGCAATTAGTATTGGTTAGCTCAACGCCTCACAGCGCTTACACACCCAACCTATCAACGTCGTAGTCTTCGACGGCCCTTCAGGGGACTCAAGGTCCCAGTGAGATCTCATCTTGAGGCTAGTTTCCCGCTTAGATGCTTTCAGCGGTTATCTATTCCGAACATAGCTACCCGGCAATGCCACTGGCGTGACAACCGGAACACCAGAGGTTCGTCCACTCCGGTCCTCTCGTACTAGGAGCAGCCCCTCTCAAATCTCAAACGTCCACGGCAGATAGGGACCGAACTGTCTCACGACGTTCTAAACCCAGCTCGCGTACCACTTTAAATGGCGAACAGCCATACCCTTGGGACCGGCTTCAGCCCCAGGATGTGATGAGCCGACATCGAGGTGCCAAACACCGCCGTCGATATGAACTCTTGGGCGGTATCAGCCTGTTATCCCCGGAGTACCTTTTATCCGTTGAGCGATGGCCCTTCCATACAGAACCACCGGATCACTAAGACCTACTTTCGTACCTGCTCGACGTGTCTGTCTCGCAGTCAAGCGCGCTTTTGCCTTTATACTCTACGACCGATTTCCGACCGGTCTGAGCGCACCTTCGTACTCCTCCGTTACTCTTTAGGAGGAGACCGCCCCAGTCAAACTACCCACCATACACTGTCCTCGATCCGGATAACGGACCTGAGTTAGAACCTCAAAGTTGCCAGGGTGGTATTTCAAGGTTGGCTCCACGCGAACTGGCGTCCACGCTTCAAAGCCTCCCACCTATCCTACACAAGCAAATTCAAAGTCCAGTGCAAAGCTATAGTAAAGGTTCACGGGGTCTTTCCGTCTAGCCGCGGATACACTGCATCTTCACAGCGATTTCAATTTCACTGAGTCTCGGGTGGAGACAGCGCCGCCATCGTTACGCCATTCGTGCAGGTCGGAACTTACCCGACAAGGAATTTCGCTACCTTAGGACCGTTATAGTTACGGCCGCCGTTTACCGGGGCTTCGATCAAGAGCTTCGCGTTAGCTAACCCCATCAATTAACCTTCCGGCACCGGGCAGGCGTCACACCCTATACGTCCACTTTCGTGTTTGCAGAGTGCTGTGTTTTTAATAAACAGTCGCAGCGGCCTGGTATCTTCGACCGGCATGGGCTTACGCAGTAAATGCTTCACCCTCACCGGCGCACCTTCTCCCGAAGTTACGGTGCCATTTTGCCTAGTTCCTTCACCCGAGTTCTCTCAAGCGCCTTGGTATTCTCTACCCAACCACCTGTGTCGGTTTGGGGTACGGTTCCTGGTTACCTGAAGCTTAGAAGCTTTTCTTGGAAGCATGGCATCAACCACTTCGTGTTCTAAAAGAACACTCGTCATCAGCTCTCGGCCTTAGACTCCCGGATTTACCTAAGAGTCCAGCCTACCACCTTAAACTTGGACAACCAACGCCAAGCTGGCCTAGCCTTCTCCGTCCCTCCATCGCAATAACCAGAAGTACAGGAATATTAACCTGTTTTCCATCGACTACGCTTTTCAGCCTCGCCTTAGGGACCGACTAACCCTGCGTCGATTAACGTTGCGCAGGAAACCTTGGTCTTTCGGCGTGGGTGTTTTTCACACCCATTATCGTTACTCATGTCAGCATTCGCACTTCTGATACCTCCAGCAAGCTTCTCAACTCACCTTCACAGGCTTACAGAACGCTCCTCTACCGCATCACCTAAGTGATACCCGTAGCTTCGGTGTATGGTTTGAGCCCCGTTAAATCTTCCGCGCAGGCCGACTCGACTAGTGAGCTATTACGCTTTCTTTAAAGGGTGGCTGCTTCTAAGCCAACCTCCTAGCTGTCTAAGCCTTCCCACATCGTTTCCCACTTAACCATAACTTTGGGACCTTAGCTGACGGTCTGGGTTGTTTCCCTTTTCACGACGGACGTTAGCACCCGCCGTGTGTCTCCCATGCTCGGCACTTGTAGGTATTCGGAGTTTGCATCGGTTTGGTAAGTCGGGATGACCCCCTAGCCGAAACAGTGCTCTACCCCCTACAGTGATACATGAGGCGCTACCTAAATAGCTTTCGAGGAGAACCAGCTATCTCCGAGCTTGATTAGCCTTTCACTCCGATCCACAGGTCATCCGCTAACTTTTCAACGGTAGTCGGTTCGGTCCTCCAGTTAGTGTTACCCAACCTTCAACCTGCCCATGGATAGATCGCCCGGTTTCGGGTCTATTCCCAGCGACTAGACGCCCTATTAAGACTCGCTTTCGCTACGCCTCCCCTATTCGGTTAAGCTCGCCACTGAAAATAAGTCGCTGACCCATTATACAAAAGGTACGCAGTCACCCAACAAAGTGGGCTCCCACTGCTTGTACGCATACGGTTTCAGGATCTATTTCACTCCCCTCTCCGGGGTTCTTTTCGCCTTTCCCTCACGGTACTAGTTCACTATCGGTCAGTCAGTAGTATTTAGCCTTGGAGGATGGTCCCCCCATATTCAGACAAGGTTTCTCGTGCCCCGTCCTACTCGATTTCATGACCAGGAGATTTTCGCGTACAGGGCTATCACCCACTATGGCCGTACTTTCCAGAACGTTCCGCTAATCTCAAAGCCACTTAAGGGCTAGTCCCCGTTCGCTCGCCACTACTAAGGGAATCTCGGTTGATTTCTTTTCCTCAGGGTACTTAGATGTTTCAGTTCCCCTGGTTCGCTTCTTACGCCTATGTATTCAGCGTAAGATACCTAACTTATGTTAGGTGGGTTCCCCCATTCAGACATCTCCGGATCAAAGTCTGTTTGCCGACTCCCCGAAGCTTTTCGCAGGCTACCACGTCTTTCATCGCCTCTGACTGCCAAGGCATCCACCGTATGCGCTTCTTCACTTGACCATATAACCCCAAGCAATCTGGTTATACTGTGAAGACGACATTCGCCGAAAATTCGCAATTTAACTCACAAATTTTACCTTAGCCTGTAACAACACCAGTGAAAGTGTTGTCCAGTCTATCTTTCTATCACATACCCAAATTTTTAAAGAACGATCTAATCAAAGACTAGAAATCAATATTCACATTGGAATATTCATTTCTAAACTCTAACGGTACGAAGCAGTAAGTGGTGGAGCCAAACGGGATCGAACCGTTGACCTCCTGCGTGCAAGGCAGGCGCTCTCCCAGCTGAGCTATGGCCCCGTATTTCTACAGGCGTGTCCCACACAAAATTGGTGGGTCTGGGCAGATTCGAACTGCCGACCTCACCCTTATCAGGGGTGCGCTCTAACCAACTGAGCTACAGACCCAATTTCGGGCTGCTTCTAATCGTCTTCTTCAATGAATCAAGCAATTCGTGTGGGAACTTATGGAGCAGCTGATGTCGTCGATTAAGGAGGTGATCCAGCCGCAGGTTCCCCTACGGCTACCTTGTTACGACTTCACCCCAGTCATGAATCACACCGTGGTAACCGTCCTCCCGAAGGTTAGACTAGCTACTTCTGGTGCAACCCACTCCCATGGTGTGACGGGCGGTGTGTACAAGGCCCGGGAACGTATTCACCGCGACATTCTGATTCGCGATTACTAGCGATTCCGACTTCACGCAGTCGAGTTGCAGACTGCGATCCGGACTACGATCGGTTTTCTGGGATTAGCTCCACCTCGCGGCTTGGCAACCCTCTGTACCGACCATTGTAGCACGTGTGTAGCCCAGGCCGTAAGGGCCATGATGACTTGACGTCATCCCCACCTTCCTCCGGTTTGTCACCGGCAGTCTCCTTAGAGTGCCCACCTTAACGTGCTGGTAACTAAGGACAAGGGTTGCGCTCGTTACGGGACTTAACCCAACATCTCACGACACGAGCTGACGACAGCCATGCAGCACCTGTCTCAATGTTCCCGAAGGCACTCCGCTATCTCTAGCAGATTCATTGGATGTCAAGGCCTGGTAAGGTTCTTCGCGTTGCTTCGAATTAAACCACATGCTCCACCGCTTGTGCGGGCCCCCGTCAATTCATTTGAGTTTTAACCTTGCGGCCGTACTCCCCAGGCGGTCAACTTAATGCGTTAGCTGCGCCACTAAGAGCTCAAGGCTCCCAACGGCTAGTTGACATCGTTTACGGCGTGGACTACCAGGGTATCTAATCCTGTTTGCTCCCCACGCTTTCGCACCTCAGTGTCAGTATCAGTCCAGGTGGTCGCCTTCGCCACTGGTGTTCCTTCCTATATCTACGCATTTCACCGCTACACAGGAAATTCCACCACCCTCTACCATACTCTAGCTTGACAGTTTTGAATGCAGTTCCCAGGTTGAGCCCGGGGATTTCACATCCAACTTAACAAACCACCTACGCGCGCTTTACGCCCAGTAATTCCGATTAACGCTTGCACCCTCTGTATTACCGCGGCTGCTGGCACAGAGTTAGCCGGTGCTTATTCTGTCGGTAACGTCAAAACAGATACGTATTAGGTAACTGCCCTTCCTCCCAACTTAAAGTGCTTTACAATCCGAAGACCTTCTTCACACACGCGGCATGGCTGGATCAGGCTTTCGCCCATTGTCCAATATTCCCCACTGCTGCCTCCCGTAGGAGTCTGGACCGTGTCTCAGTTCCAGTGTGACTGATCATCCTCTCAGACCAGTTACGGATCGTCGCCTTGGTGAGCCATTACCCCACCAACTAGCTAATCCGACCTAGGCTCATCTGATAGCGCAAGGCCCGAAGGTCCCCTGCTTTCTCCCGTAGGACGTATGCGGTATTAGCGTCCGTTTCCGAACGTTATCCCCCACTACCAGGCAGATTCCTAGGCATTACTCACCCGTCCGCCGCTCGCCACCAGGTACAAGTACCCGTGCTGCCGCTCGACTTGCATGTGTTAGGCCTGCCGCCAGCGTTCAATCTGAGCCATGATCAAACTCTTCAGTTCAAACATCTTTGGGTTTTTAGAAAACCCTAAATTTAGCTCAGCAATCGTTGGTTACATCTTTGATTTCTCGCGGAGTAACTTGTGATGCTGATAATCTTGTTGACTATCAGTCTGACTCCACAAGCACCCACACGAATTGCTTGATTCAGTTATTAAAGAGCGGTTGGTTAAGATCTTTCGTCTCAACCGAGGTGCGCATTCTACAGATACAAACTAGCCCGTCAAGCAATCATTTCGAAATTTTTCAAATTTTCTCTTTAGGCTTCAAATGCTTAGCTAGCCACCCTCCTCCTCGTCAGCCGGCGAAGAATGCCTTCCCAAAAAAAGGCAGCCTGAATCGCACACCTTTCTCTATACATATGAACACTTAGGCCCTAACGGACACATCCCTCTCCCCTAGCAACAGTCCCGAGCAATGACCCCACACAGCAACTGAAGGATCCGGAATTTACCTGCCCCCTCAAACGAGCAAACGCCAGTGAGATGCCACCTAACGGCAGCACCCACCACGCCGATCAACAACCTTGATCAAGTTGACTGAGGTCCTCAGGGCTCGAAGCTGCCAGTGGTTGCGGCTTAGGTCCAATAGAAACCACGGCTTGCCCATGAGACGGCGCGGGAAGGGTTGATAGAGTCTATTCCGGCTCAGGTTCTTTTACAGTCCATTTGAATATCACTTCGCTGTTTTTAGATCCGTTAACACTGCACAGCCACTGTTGAATACTCAAAGCTAACTTCACGTTCGACTAAGCTCAGGTTTTGGCGGACATTGCCAATAAGAATGGAATCAGCCACTTCTCCCTGAGGTAGCACATGAGCAATTTACCGCCAGCAAGTCCTGAGCATCCTGAAGCCTTTTCGCCAGTGATTGCCGTACCCAGGCTTATGCGCTGGAGCAAAACAATACCCAGTAGGTGGGCGCGCTATGGTCTGGTCGCCGTACTGCTGGCAATCAGCGGCTTTGCGGTGTGGTCTTCAATTACCACCGGACGCCTGGGGCAGGAGGCGATCGCTTCGAGTGTTCTATCCGACCACTACGCAGCGGCTGCGACTGCCGTGGCAGCCGTCGAGTCTCTGGAGCATAAGTATCGGCTGGACCCCAGCCCGAACGTACTGCGTAATTTCAACAGTGTCGTAGCGCAACTGAGCACTGCGCTCGAGCGTGTCCACCGCTCCGGATCGCCTGCGGATCACCTCCTTGTCGAGGATGTTCGCACGGCACTGACTCCCTACCTGGAAAGCATGAACAAGATGTTCGACGCCGTCGATCATGGAGATGGCGCGCGGGCGCGCCGGATCGACGAGGAGGAGGCCGACCCGCTGTTCGAAAAGATTGAAAAAGTCGTCCTGCGAGCAGCGGCCGATCACCACCAGCAGTCGATCATGGCGCTGGAGAAGCTGCGCATACGGGAGTCCTTCAACGCCAATACCACTCCCATCGTTTTTATCGCCGGGCTGCTCCTCGCCGGCCTGTTCACCAAAGTGCTACGGCGCACTCGTATCGAACTCGACAGTCAACGCAAGGACGCCTTGCACGCTTCGCTGCATGACAAGCTCACCGGGCTGGCCAACCGGACTCTCCTGGCCGACCGCTTCGAGCAGGCACTGCGCCTGGGGCGCCGCCATGGGTCAAGCACAGGTCTGTTGCTGATCGACCTTGACCGATTCAAGGAAGTCAACGACACCCTGGGGCACCACTACGGGGACCGCCTGCTCGACCAGATCGGCAAACGGCTGATCAGCGAAGCACGGGAAATCGACACGGTCGCCCGCTTGGGAGGCGACGAGTTTGCCATTCTGTTGCCCGAAGTAGAGGGCCTGGACGGGGCTTTGAAAGCAGCGCGACGGCTGCACACCGCGATCACTGCCTCTTTTTTAATCGACGGAGTCGACCTTGATGTCGAAGCCAGCTTTGGTGTGGTGGTTTCCGGTCTGCACGGCGATGATCCTTCGACGCTCATGCAGCGCGCCGACATCGCCATGTATGCAGCCAAGAAGCAGGGCAAGGGGATACTCGCCTACGACCCGAAGTCGGATCGAGCACACCCATCACATTAGCAGTCGGCGATATCACGCTCACGTACAACACGGGCTACATGGGCATCGACCATGGCATGCTCTTTCAAGAAGGCGACCGTAAGCGTCGTCGGCGTGGCACCATCAACTATGAGTATTACGAGCAGCACCCGGAGATGGACGTAACTCAAAACGAATTGTGTTTTTGCCGCTCCCTACGGTCAATGGTTCCGCGACTCGAATTGCTCGGGTACACCATGACTGCTGTTAAAGCTGAATATGACCGCCATGTCGCTTACGATCAGGAGCAGCGAACAGTAGCGGAGGAGTTGAGCGGACCTGTAGTACTGGACTTTGACCAGTTCGTTACCTTCATCCACGCATACGCTGTTTGTGATCTCAACGATGATTACACAGAGGATTACGATGGCGTGCACCGAGCGAAGCGTGGACTGTTCTCGAACGAGTCCGCTATCGTTCAACTGCCTGAGGGCGAAGCCTTCCGAGATACGGACGGATACTCGGAGCGGAGTCACTTTGGCAACCTGATCGGGTTTCTCAATCCCTACTCGATACTTCGAGTCCTAGCTGAGAACCCAGCCAACTTGGACCTCGATGTTGTGTGGGACTACGGCAGCTTCGTTCAGGCAGGCTGGGCGCAGAACAAGGACTTCGTCGCGGGTGCGCGTCGTACCCAAACGTACTTGATCGCGACAGAAGGAACATCGGACACACATATCCTAAAGCGCGCCATCGCGCTCCTTCGACCAGACATTCAGGACTTCTTCGGATTCATCGATGTGGAGGAGCGGCATCCCTTCTCCGGCACCGGCAATTTGGCCAAGTTTGCCGAGGGACTTATCAAGATAGACGTTCACAACCGTGTCGTATTTATCTTCGATAACGATGCAGAAGGGCTGGATACGTACTGCAGCCTGCAGCGGTTCGAGTTCCCCGCGAACATGCGAGCGATGGTGCTTCCTGACATCGAGGAACTGCGCAACTTCCCGGCGCGAGGTCCTAACGGTGTATCGAGCGCCGATATCAACGGTCGGGCGGCAGCCATCGAGTGCTACCTGGACCTGCGGTTGAAGGATCACAAGCCGCCGCAAGTGACCTGGACGAACTACAAAGAAAAGCTGGATGTCTACCAAGGCGCACTCGACTTCAAGGAAAGCTATGCGAAGGCGTTCTACCGTGCGACTGCGGAGTCCATCACATCAAATGGATACGACGTCAGCAAGCTACACATCGTGCTAGACGCTCTCCAGCACCAATGCAGTCAAATGGCTGAACAGATGCTACCAATCGCACAGCATTCCGATTGATGGCCCCGTCTATCTCGACCTATCCTGCCGACTCGGTAGCAGGCCTCTCCTGGAAATTATCCGATTGCAATCGATAGATCTCCGCGCTCAGTTCAGACCAAGACATAGCAGCATATTCTAATCTCAAATTTGCCTGCCGCAACGCCGTATACCGTCGCGAGATATGCATCATAGTCGCAAATACTGTCTAGTTTTCTGATCGTCTGCTTTGTGGAACTGCATTCGGCGCGGACAACATCGGCCATGGGTCGATTGCAGCCCTTAATGACAGGCAGAAACCGGCCAAAAGCAGTCTGTCGACAACAACAATTCTGCCTGTTTATTTGCGGCTACCAGGTTCAGGGCGTGCCCCTAAATAACTGATGCCTTCCAGGGCTGCTGTCGTTGTTGCACGTTAAATACCAAAGCTTGTCATGACCTAAAGCACTTTTCCCACTGCAATTGCAGCCAAGCCGAAAAAGCCATGGGAGAGCCTTCGCTAGCTATGGCTGCTAGCTATGGCTGCGTGTCGCCTGATGATCTGCACCGTATCCAAGGTGCAGACAATGCCAAGTCGAACCAGTCTTCTGAATCAGCACTTCGTCAGTTTTACTGCCAATGC
Source organism: Pseudomonas sp. LBUM1658 (assembly GCF_059716055.1). NCBI lineage: Bacteria > Pseudomonadati > Pseudomonadota > Gammaproteobacteria > Pseudomonadales > Pseudomonadaceae > Pseudomonas > Pseudomonas sp. LBUM1658. The sequence goes on along the minus strand of NZ_CP166798.1, from coordinate 1,463,765 downwards.
GATTTATCGCGGTTCGAGTCAGCGAATCGCTGCAATGCGCACCGACGTTCTAGGCAATTTGACGAGCGCGGTTCTCCCAGAACGGCTTGCGCAGTTCGGTTTTCAACACTTTCCCGACACTGGACAATGGCAACGATTCCCGGAACTCGACACTACGCGGAACCTTGTAACCGGCGATACATTCGCGGCAGTGGGCGATAACCTCTTGCTCGGAGATGCGTGCTCCAGGGTTGCAAACGATCACTGCGTGAACCGTCTCGCCCCACTTGTCGCTGGGAATGCCTATTACTGCAACCTGGGTAACGGCCGGAAGTCTGACGATGGCGTTTTCGACCTCGGCGGTATAGATGTTCTCCCCGCCACTCACAATCATGTCCTTCAGCCGGTCACAGATATAGACGAAGCCATCTTCGTCCATGTAGCCTCCATCGCCGGTGTGCATCCAGCCGTTACGCAGCGCTTCGGCAGTGGCTTGCAAGTTGTTCCAGTAACCGAGCATGACATTCGGCCCGCGTGCGATGATCTCCCCCACGGTGCCACGCGGCACCTCCCGATCTTCGGCATCAACGATACGAATTTCGACGCAGTTGACCGGCACCCCCGCCGAGTACATCTTGCCGCTGCGCTGATGCTCCTCGCAGTGATACTCGGCATCGAGGATGCATGCGAAGGGAGACAGTTCGGTCATGCCGTAGCCCTGGATGAAGTCGGCTGCCGAAAAGGACTGACGGGCTTGATCGAGAAGTGCCGGCGAGATTGCCGAAGCGCCATAAGTGATTTTCCTTAGCGCGCTCAGATCAAGTTTGGCCGCAGCGGGATTGACTTCCCGCCAATCGAGGAGCATCTGCAGCATGGTCGGCGCCAGCATGGTATTGCTGATCCGTTCCAGGCTGATGCATTCAAGTACCTCCTGCGGTTTGAAGGTCGGTAACACCACATGCGTACCGCCGCAAATGAACAGTGAGACCATCGCCGACAGATCGGCTATATGGAACATCGGCATGGCATGCAAGAAGATAGTCTGAGGTCCGAACCCGGTCTGGTTGAAAGTGGCCAGGGCTGATAAAACGAGATTGTTATGACTGAGCATTACCCCTTTGGGGAAACCAGTGGTCCCACCGGTATAAAAAACGCCCAGCAGAGAATCGCCACCACGAAGGGCATCTTCGACCGGCTCATACTGGGTGATCAGCGTTTCGTAGTTGAGCATGCCCGGCGGAGTTTCGCCCTCGCCGGCATAAATCATCAGGCGCAGGGTTTTCGCAGCAGCACTGATTTTTCCTGCCAGATCCAGGAAACTGTCGTCGACGATCAGTACACAGGTTTCAGAATCGTCCAATGAATAAATGATCTCCGCAGCGCTCCAACGGATGTTCACCGGGTTGAGCACGGCATCGGCCCAAGGGACCGCCAGATAGTATTCGATGTAACGCTGCGAGTTTAGCGAAAGCATCGCCACCCGCTCGCCGCTGGTCACGCCCAGGTCTTTTAGTGCGCCGGCCAGACGGGCGACTCGGTCGCCCAACTGGGCAAAGCTCAGACTACGACCTTGGTAACGAATGGCCGGTGTTTCGGGACGCTGTTGCATATGGCGATGCAACCCTTGGGTCAAGTACATCGAAATCTCCTATCTTGTTTTTTTAAAGAGTCCAGCTACCGATACTCGCACGCTGATTGTGGCGCCTCGTTCAGGCATCTGCCCCGATGCCAAACTCCGAAACAGACGCCTAGAACGCGGAAATAAATCTATGTCCCTTCCAGCCTTTAAAAGCGGCGCAAAAGCACCGCCCGAAAAACCTGCAAGCATTCAACAGTGCAAGTTTCTTAACTGAAGGTTTTGATCAGAATGTCTTGCTGGCACTGACTACCACGGTCGCCGTGCAGACGTCGGTGTAACCGTAGTAACTCGCGCACTCGCTCTCGGAAAGATCCGTGTCGACGTAGCTAAGGCCCCAGTCGACCCCAAATGCGCTGCGGGTCAGCTTGGCTTCCCATTCGTGATAATCACCGCGAGCCTTGCCACTGTTTGACAAAAACACATCATCCTTGAAGTCGAAACGACCATAGCGGACCTCCAGACCGAGCTGATCCACAATTTCATGGCTGTACCCCAAGTAGCTGTAGAGCGTGTCCTGGTCTTTCCCTACAATATTCTTCAGATCGTTGGAGTAATAACTGCCGAACTTGAAACCATAGGCTTTGAAAATGGCATAGACCTCACTCATATTGAACTGTCCTTCCTTGGCATAGGTGTACTTGAGATACCCCACATCAAGGCTGACATCGTCATTCAATGGAATGAAAAAGCCTGCGTAGTAATCTTGTTCCAAGCGCGTTTTCAGGTTCACCCCAAAGTCGACGTTTGAAGTCCAGACGCCCGCATAGGCACCGCTACTGTGTATCAATGTGGCCTCCAACTGCGCAGCGGGATCGCCGAGTGTCATGGACAATCCGCGACTGCGGTAATCGCTGACCACCTGCGGTTTTAACTCCAATTGCAGGTTGTCAGTAAGCGTCACGGCGCCTGCACCAAAGGGAAAAAGCGCGCAGCCGACAAGGGTCGTAATAGCAAGACGATGCATAGGTTGAATCCTGTTTATTATTATTGGCAGGAAAGGCTTCGCCCTCCCCATGCCCCGAAGGACAAAGGTCAGGCTTACGTTTTAGGATTACGGGTGGCTGTAAACTTCGCGCCCGGAAAAGTAGGTCTTGAGCACTTGGGTATCGGCCAATTGCTCATCGGGCACGCTGAAGACATCGCGATCGAGGATGATCAGGTCAGCCTGTTTGCCCGCTGTGAGAGAGCCAATCTCCTTATCTAGACCGATCGCACGGGCGGCGTTGCGGGTATAGGCATAGAACATCGTTTCCCGATCGATTTCCTCATCCTTGTTGAGGATCCCCTTGGGGCCTTTACGGCTGATGGCCTGACCTATGGCTTTCCACGGGTTGGGGGTACTGATAGGCCAGTCGCTGGCACCGGCAATGGTTGCGCCATTTTTCAGCAACGAGCGCGCCGGATACATGAACTGAAACTGCATGGCACTGATGTAGGGTTTGAGTAAATCAATGCTCAATTCGTCGGCAGAGGCCCAGTACAGCTGCATGGAAGCAATGACGTTCAGCGGCTTGAAGCGGGTGAATTCCTTGGGATTGACCATTTGTAAATGGGTGATCGAATGAGTCACACCGCTCTGCCTGTCGTGGCGTGCCTGCTCAATCCCGTTGAGCGATTCGCGGACCGCCCGGTCGCCAATGGCATGCACATGAACCAGCCAGCCACGGGCATCGGCGGCGCTGACCAGCTCTCCGAAATGCGCGGGATCGATCAGCAACTCGCCTCCCTTTTTTGAGTTCTTGTAGGGAGTCAGTAACGAGGCGGTTTGCGCAGGAAATTCGGCGACGCCATCAGCGAAGATCTTGATGCCCGGCAGACTGAGATTGTCGACGCCACTAAACTGTTTCCTGACCTGATCCAGCACCTCCAAATCCGCAGGTTTACTCTTCGGATTGGCAACCATCAGCGCAGCCACCCGCAACTCCAACTCACCTTTTTCCGACAGTGTTTTGTAGACAGGTAAAACCCCCAACGTCTGTGCTGTAGGCTTGAAGTCGAATACCGAATCGCCAGGCATGGTATTTGCTGCCGGGTCCATCAGGGCCGTAATGCCCAGGCTGTGATTGAGGTCGCGTGCAGCCCGGCCCGCAGCCATCAACTGGTCGAAGGAAGGAGAAGGAAGCTGAGACATCACCGCAGACAATCCGGCATCTGCGACGAATCCATTGGGAGTGCTGTCCTCATGGTGGCCGATGGTCGCCACGGCTTCGCCCTTGAGCGACTTGACCCGCTCGGCATCGATACCTGCTCGCTTGAGCATCGCCTTGTTGGCCCAACCGGTGTGGTAATCCCAGCCGATAAACGCAATAGGGGTTTCAGCCCATTCACCGTGATTGAAGTGTTTCTCAAATTGAGCCACTTCACTCCAGTAGGTAGAGGGAAAACCACTAATACTGAGTATGTCGCCGTGTCGCGCCTTGCCATCATCTCGCCACGCGCGCAAACGCTGCTCCAGTTCGTCGAAGGGCAGCATTTGTCCTTCAAGGTCGGCCGCCTTGAGTTTCATCCCGCCACCGATGGCATGGCTGTGGCTGTCAATAAAGCCTGGCATGACGACCTTACCTTTCAAATCAACCACTTGGGTCATGGCATCTTTGAGCGAAAGAATCTCGATATCACTACCGACCTTGAGGATCCGGCCATCGGCCACCGCTATGGCTTGTTGCTGGGGCTGACCCGGCTCGGCGGTGAACACCTTGCCGTTGTACAAAAGCAGATCGACTGCCGCCATGCTTTCCATAGATGAAAAAGCAATCGCCATGGTTAACGTCGCCCTGAGAATCTTCTTCATCGCCCGAACACCTTTTTTTATTAGCGTATCCGGGAGACTATCCAATGGAGGCGATGTAAAGAATACTTAAACAGCGAAACACATACTTTCCAAAAAGGTAAAAGTGAATGGATCAGCTCGGCGCTATCACTATGTTCGTCGCCACGGCGGAACAAGGCAGTTTTACGCGCGCGGCTTCCTACCTGGGCAAAACCACGTCGGCTCTGACCCGGGCGGTAACCCACCTTGAGACGGAATTAGGCACACGTCTTTTTGAGCGCTCTACCCGCCGAATTGCCCTGACCGAGGCCGGACAGATCTATCTGGCAAGCGCTCGACAGGTGCTAATTCAGCTGCAGCAAGCTCGGGAAGATCTTGACCAACTCCAGCAGGAGATGTGTGGCACTTTGCGAGTAGCGGCGCCACCGTCCTACGCTCCGGCGTTTCTGAATGCGGTGTGCTGTCGCTTTCTTGATAGGTACCCACAGATGCGTCTTGAGGTAGTTCTCACCGAAGAGTTCGTGGACCTGCTTGAGGGCAGCTACGATCTTGCTGTGCGTGACGGACCTGTTGGGCCGGATCTGATCGCCCGACCACTGACCGTCAACCGTATCCGACTTTACGCTAGCCCACGCTATCTACAGCGCAAGCCTCTTGAAGTCCTACCGCAAACGTTCGATCAACATGACTGGTTGATCTATCGACACCCTGCACTGAACCCGCATTACTGGTGGTTGACCCATGCAGGCGAACGCCGGCGCATATTGCAGCCGGTGCCTCGCCTGTCTAGCGATAGCTATGATCTTTTGTTTAGTGCGCTGTTGGATGGGCAGGGAATGCAATTCTGTCCACAGTGGAGTGCTGCTCCCTATCTGCGGCGTGGCGAACTTGTGCAACTGCTCCCCGATATAGACCCGGACCCGGAGCAATTCGGTTCTACAGTCCATGTGATCTATCCGGCACACAGACGCCACACACGCAAACTCCTAGCCTTTATTGAATGTCTCAGCAACTATCTAGACGAGGAAGCGCTGCATTAAGGGGGCAGTGAGGTTCTGAACCAGGGCGATCATCCCTCCCTTTAATTCCGGTCAAACTGGGTAGCGGGAGGGTGTTAACCATAAAAGAAAGTGCGGTTAACGACTGCCGCCGGGATAGTGAGAGCCCAATCTTCGACCACATTGGTGTCTCTACTCGCGCCTCACCATTCAGGAGCGTCTCCTGAATCTAGTCAGATCTCAGAGTTTTCGGCGAACGCAATCAGTAAATCTTCAACCACGGCTTGCTGTGCCTCGCTTGGTTGGCGGCCACTATGGTTGGCCAAGTGGAATTGCACGTTGAATTCTAACGTTTCTGGCCCTAATGCCTGCAACAGGCCTCGGGCTTGCCAAGGCACAGCGATGTGGCGCGGCAGGTAGCCAATGTGTGCGCCAGAAAGGATAAAGGCCAGACTTCCTTCGACTTGTTCGGTGCTCACACTACTGTGGGTGGGCTGAAATGGTTCGACCGAACTTGTGAAACGGTAAGGATGGAGCACTCCGTCACACGCGCTGAGCTGCATCTGGCTGGGGTGTGGAATACCGAATAACGGGTGGCCCTTACCGCAGTAGAGTCGTTGCTGCTCATTGAACAGAGGATGGTAATTCAGCGCACTTTGCTGGCCGGAGAAGTAGCTGATGGCCAGGTGCAGCTGGTTCTGCAACAGGCGCCGTTCCAATTCTGCCGGCATGGCACTGAGTAACTCGATCTGCACATCCTGGTTACGCTTACGAAAACGCCCAATGGCCTGCGCTACGCGGTGCAGCACCTGTACATCAAGGGCTTCGGATAGACCGATTTTGAGCTCGCCGAGCAGTTTATCTGCCATCCCCTGAGCTTCGCCTTTGAATTGTTCGATGGCGGTGAACAGCTTGCGCGTAGCTTGAAGCACCTGCTCACCTTTGGGTGTTAGGCGAAAGCCTGACTTGCCGCGCTCGCACAGGCGATATCCGAGTCGAGTCTCCAGCTTGGCCATTTGCGTGCTGATGGTGGACTGACCGATACCCAGTTCGCCTTGAGCCGCGCTAAAGCCGCCACACTCGACTACGCAGACAAACAGCCGAAGAAGCTGAAGATCAACGTCGTGAACTTGACTGAACATGGCGATTCCAAACATTGATAGCGGTAGATGCCAAGTTAGCACACTTCATATTTATCAGAAGCGAAATGCATCGCAGGATGTCCCGGCCAAATAATAAAAATAACTGAAGAGACCCCAATCATGCGTATGGCCCCCTGGCTTTTGTCGCTCTGTTGCGTGTTGTCCGTGCACGCCGAAGACAAGGTTCTGAATGTCTACAATTGGCCTGAGTACCTTCCGGTGCAAGCACTCAAGGAGTTTCAGCGCGAGACCGGTATCCAGGTCAAATACGATATCTTCGACAGCGCCGAGACGCTGGGCAGTAAGCTGCTAACCGGCGGCAGCGGCTATGACGTGGTGTTTCCGGCCTCCAGCGGGCTGGCGCAGGCGATCAAAGCCAAGGCGCTGCAGCCGGTCGACCAGGCACAACTTAAGCACTACACCAACCTCACCCCCGACCTGCTGGCCAACCTTGCCAGTTCCGATCCGGGCAATCGTTACGGTGTGCCTTACACCTGGGGCACGATCGGTCTGGGGCTCAACAAAGAGGCAGTGGCGAAGCGTATTCCCGATGCGCCGCTGAATAGTCTCGACTTGCTGTTCAAGCCGGAATATTCAAGCAAGCTCAAGGACTGCGGCATCGCCATGCTGGATTCACCGCAGGAAGTGATCAGCATTGTCCTCAATTACCTGGGGCACGACCCCTACAGTACGAACGAGGCCGACTTGGAGCAGGTGCAGAAACTGCTCGCCGAGTTGCAGCCGAACCTGCGCTATGTCGCCTCTGGCCGGCATATCGACGACCTGGCCAAGGGTGAGATTTGCCTGGCGCTAACCTACAACGGCGATGCCACCACAGCCGCCGCTCGTGCCAGCGAGGTTAAGCAGCCGTTCGAGGTGCTTTACCGCATTCCGCGTGAAGGCACACTGATCTGGTTCGACACCATGGCGATCCCGGCGGACGCACCGCACCCGCAGGCTGCGCTCGCCTTCATCGACTACATGCTGCGCCCGGAGTCGATAGCCGAGCTGACCAACACCCTGTTCTTTGCCAATGCCAACAGCGCCGCCACCCCTCTGGTTGACCCAGCCGTGAGCGGCGATCCGAACATCTATCCGTCACAGGAAGTGCGTGCCCGGCTATTCAGTGAGCAACTGCTTCCACTGCGCATGCAGCGCGAACGCACTCGCATCTGGACTAGTTTCCGCAGTCACTATTAAGGAGTTCATCGTGGAAGTATTTCAAGGCAACGATCTTGCCCTCACGCGTGAAAGTCTCTACGGCACGCAATCGGAACCGACCTACGGCGGCATCACCAGTTTCATGCGCCGGCGCTACACGCGTGATTTGAGCGGCGTCGATCTGGTAGTCAGCGGCGTACCGTTCGACACAGCTACCAGCAATCGTCCAGGCACTCGCTTCGGGCCAAGGGGAATCCGTGCTGCGTCGATCCAGACGGCCTGGGAGCGCCCTTTCCCATGGGAGTTTGATCCCTTCGATCATCTGGCTGTGATCGACTACGGCGATTGCAATTTCGATCATGGACAGCCGCAGAAGACTCCCGCCGCCATCGAAGCGCATGCCGATCACATTCTGGATGCGGGCTGCGGGATGCTGACTCTGGGGGGGGACCACTTCATTAGCTACCCATTGCTCAAGGCCCATGCGAAGAGGCACGGCGCTTTGTCGCTCGTGCACTTTGACGCTCACAGTGATACTTGGCCCGATGCCGACGACAGCGAGCAGGGGATCCATCACGGCACTATGTTCTATCACGCCGTCCGCCAGGGCCTGGTCGATCCGGGCCGCTCAGTGCAGGTCGGTCTTCGCACCACCAATGACGACACGATGGGCTTCCAGGTACTCGATGCCCGGCAAGTTCTCAGCAACTCACCGAAGGCTATCGCCGAGCTGATTCGTGCGCGGGTAGGTGATAACCCGGTGTACCTGACCTTCGACATCGACTGCCTCGACCCGGCCTTTGCACCCGGTACAGGTACGCCGGTCTGCGGCGGGTTGAGCACGCATCAGGCACTGGAAATCCTGCGTGCATTGCGCGGTATTAACCTGGTTGGGATGGATGTGGTGGAAGTCTCACCGCCTTACGATCACGCCGAAGTGACTTCGCTGGCCGGCGCGACCATCGCCATGGAGATGGTCTGCCTGTATGCCGCGCGGCACAAATTACCCGTCAGTTGAATCTGCACGATGAGCCATCTTTTGGAGCTCTTGGCATGAACAAACAAGAAGAAATAGCAGCGTTGGCGATCCTTATTCGCGACCTGCGCGAGCACAAGAAATGCACCATGAAGGAACTGGCGGACAAAATTGGCTGCACGGTCGATTTTCTTTCGCTAGTCGAACGCGGCCTGTCACGTCCAACTGTGGCGGATTTGACGGCGATCAGCGAAACCCTCGGGGTGGCGACCACGTATTTCTATAGCTTGCCAAAACCCAAGAAACTGCCTTGGGTGACTCGACCGGATGAGCGACGTGCGCTGTATTTCGCCAATGGTATTACTGACATTTTAGTCTCACCGAAGATGTCAGCTCCCTTCTCCATACTCGAAAGCCAGCTGGAGGCCGGTGCAAATAGTGGTGAGCGGTATATGAATGACAGCTCCGAACAGGGAGGTTACGTCCTGGAGGGAGAGTTGAAGTTATGGCTGGGCGATGACGACGAGCCAATCACCTTGTTCCCTGGAGACAGCTTTCAGTTGGCCCGCCACACCCTTTGCCGCTACGGCAACCTCACTGAACAGACGACCCGGGTTCTTTGGGTTTACACCTGATGACACCTATAAAGATCGAAGGAAAAACAACTATGAATGCTGTCTGTGCAGACCTGTTGGCTGAAGTGCGTGCGTTCCGCCTGTGCTACCCGCAGGTCCGCTACGTCGACCTGATTGCCCTGGATATTCCTGGGCACTTTTACGGTAAACGTTACCCGGTAGACATGCTGGAAAAGGTTGCCGCCGGCAGCGCTCTGAAGCTGCCGCAAAACTGCGTGCTGCTGGGTGTGCAGGGTGGGCTGTTCAAGATTGGCGACTACTGCTTCAACGACGGCGACCCGGATGCCCGTCGCCGTTTGATACCTGGCACACTCAAGCCGGTGACCTGGGAAGCACAACCGCTGGGGCAGATGTTGATTACTTCCGATGGCACGGCGACGCCTATCGAGTTCGAGCCACGGGAAGTCCTGGCGCAGGTACTGGATCGCCTGCGCAGCAAAGGCATTCACCCGGTGGTGGCCTTCGAGCTGGAGTTTTATCTGTTCGATAAAAAGTTGCGCGATGGACAACCACAGTTCCCACGCGATCTGCTGACGGACGATGCGGATGATCAGCCGAATATGCACATCGAACGGCTGTCGCGTTTTTCTCCGGTACTCGATGAAATGGTCGAGGCGGCGCGAATCCAAGGCATCGACACCACGGTGATCACAGCCGAACTGGGTCCGGGTCAATTCGAAATCAATTTCGGTCACCTCGATGACGGCCTGCGTGCCGCCGACTGGGCCGCTCTGTTTTGCCGCAGCACTCGCGGTGTTGCCCTCAAGCACGGTTACCGCGCCAGCTTCATGGCCAAGCCTTACTTGCAGCACCCGGGCAGCGGCATGCACGTGCACGTCAGCCTCTACGACGAGAAGGGCAATAACCTGCTGGCAGCCAACCATCAGCAGGCGTTGCGCCATGCGGTTGCCGGGTGCCTGGAGCTGCTACCCCATTGCATGCCGATCTTTGCACCGAACCAGAACGCCTTTCGCCGTCTGGGCGGCACAGTGAACGCCGCGACGCGGGCCAGCTGGGGTTTTGAGGATCGCGATGCCTGTGTGCGGATTCCCGAGTCGGACCCGCAGAACCTGCGAATCGAATATCGTCTGGCCAGCGCCGATGCCAACCCTTACTTGGTCCTGGCTGCGATTCTGGTTGGTCTGGAGAACGGCCTGGTCACCGGCCATGAACCGATCGAGCCGCTCAACGAAGACCGCAGCAGCGGTATCGACTTCCCGCTGGAAATACTCGACGCGGTGCGTGCCATGCAGCACGAGCCACGGATACGCGAAGGGCTGGGCGCGGAGTTTGTCGATGTCTACTGCGAAAACAAGCGTCAGGACCATCTGGCCTTTATGCAAGAGATCGCTGCGCGCGAATACCGCTGGTATCTGTAGGTGGCAGCTTGCTGTTCCCGCGCGTTGACGTGGTTGGGCACAGCAAACGTTCTCCAGATTTGTCAGGTACGACTTTAGGAATCAACTATGAGCAAGCAAGTCAGCAACCCGCAGACACTCGAGTGGCAAGCACTGAGCAATGATCACCACTTGGCGCCCTTCAGCGATAACAAACAGCTGAAGGAGAAGGGGCCACGGATTATTACCAAGGCTGACGGGGTCTATATCTGGGACAGCGAGGGCAACAAGATCCTCGACGGTATGGCCGGGCTCTGGTGCGTAGCGGTCGGCTATGGTCGTGACGAGTTGGTGCAGGCCGCCAGCAAGCAGATGAAACAGTTGCCCTTCTATAACACCTTCTTCATGACTGCGCACCCACCGGTGCTGGAACTGGCCAAGGCGATTGCCGATATCGCGCCAGCCGGCATGAACCATGTGTTCTTCACTGGCTCCGGTTCGGAAGGCAACGACACCATGCTGCGCATGGTTCGTCACTACTGGGCGATCAAAGGCCAGCCGCAGAAGAAAGTTATCATCGGCCGTATCAACGGCTACCACGGTTCGACCGTGGCCGGTGCCAGCCTGGGCGGGATGCAAGGCATGCACGCCCAGGGAGGTCTGATACCCGATATCGTGCACATCCCACAGCCATACTGGTTCGCAGAAGGCGGCGACATGACGCCGGACGAGTTCGGCATCTGGGCCGCAGAGCAGTTGGAAAAGAAAATCCTCGAAGTCGGTGTAGACAAGGTCGCGGCTTTCATTGCCGAGCCGATTCAGGGTGCCGGCGGCGTGATCATTCCACCCGACAGCTACTGGCCGAAGATCCGCGAGATCCTCGCCAGGTACGACATCCTGTTCGTTGCCGACGAAGTGATCTGTGGCTTCGGCCGCACCGGCGAATGGTTTGGCAGCGACTACTTCGCTAACAAGCCAGACATGATGACCATCGCCAAGGGTCTGACCTCCGGCTACATCCCCATGGGCGGGCTGATCGTCAGCGACAAGATCGTCGAGGTGCTCAACGAGGGTGGCGATTTCAACCACGGTTTCACCTACTCCGGGCACCCCGTGGCAGCGGCGGTGGCGCTGGAAAACATCCGCATCCTGCGCGAAGAGGAGATTCTAGAGCGCGTGCGTGAGGAAACGGCACCTTATCTGCAGCAGCGTTTGCGTGAACTGGCAGATCATCCGCTAGTGGGCGAGGTCCGTGGCGTCGGCATGCTCGGTGCGATCGAGCTGGTGAAGAACAAGCAGACCCGCGAGCGTTTCGAGGGCAAGGGCGTCGGCATGATCTGCCGCGGTCACTGTTTCGACAACGGCCTGATCATGCGCGCCGTCGGCGACACCATGATCATTTCGCCGCCGCTGGTGATCAGCAAAGCCGAAATCGATGAACTGGTGACCAAGGCGCGTCAGTGCCTGGATCTTACTGCCACTGAGATCCTCGGTTGAGCTAAGCGTCAGGTATTAACTCAGGTTCCGGGTGGTGGAACCTGAGTTGATCCACTGGTAGCCCAGTTCTAGTCAGAGTCCAGCGTATTTAATTTGGCTGCTACATTTTCCAGAATTATCGACTTTGGAGGACTGCATGGACGACCTTGCTGGGAAGGTGGCAGCGGGTGAGCCGCTATTGCGCAAGGCTCTGCAAGCAGTACGCCGTTACAACGAAGCGAACGGCGTGCAGCCGGCCGAGGAGGTCGAGCGCCTGCGGCTCGAAGCTAAAGCGCTCATGACTGCAGTGTCGGAGTATCAGCTTTGGGTACTGGGTAATCCGGCGCGGTTACTTCATTGAACTGGAAAAGGAACGCAGGAGAACTCACTGCGGGAGCAGCAACTGTTCATCGATTCTGACTGTCAAACTCGCTCTGAAACAATTTCACACAGCCTGGGTCGATTTCAGTCAGTCGTGACCGGCAGAAATCGGCCAAAAACGGACGGTGGCCCGGCCTTGCAGCAAGAACGTGGTCATCCCCGAAGGCATTCACTGCTGTGGTTTTGCCGGCGACAAGGGCTTTACCACGCCGGAGCTGAATGCTCATTCGCTGCGCACCTTGAAGAACGCAGTGCAGCATTGCAGCGAAGGCAACTCCACCAGCCGCACCTATGAAATCGGCCTGGAGCCAACACGGCGGGATCGACTATCACGGGTTGGTCTACCTGGTGGACCGGGTAACTGAGGCACGTTCTGTATGAGGACCATCTTAAAAAAGGGGCGTTTTCGCCTCTTTTTTGCTTTTTGCTTTTTCATTTAATTGGCAAAAAATACCGAATTGCTGCGTGCGGCTATCATTTAACTAGGCCCTGTGAACGGGTCTGTAACCAGCTCGGCGAACCGCCCCATTAACCGGCAGTACCGAGCCCTCATGCACAAGGAGATACCCATGAAGCGTTCTGCAATCGCTGGATTATTCATCACCGCTGCAATGTTGGCCTCACCGGTGTTTGCTGCGGACAAAGATCTTTGCGAGACAAACATACAAGCCCTCGAAGACACGCTGGCCTCTACACCCTCGACATCAGCGAGCGCCAAAGACAACGTCAAAGCAGCGCTGAAGCGAGCACAAGAGGCCCAGAAAGCTGGCGATGACAAGAAGTGCATCACTGAAACAACAAGCATGCTGCAAAAAATCCAGGTCCGAAATCCTGCCAACTAGGGCTGACACTCTGAAAGGCCAACCTTTGGGTTGGCCTTATGACCCGCGTTGGCGTACACGACACCGGCTTGCTGCTCGAATTGATTCACAGAGCAGTGCGTTCGGGGCCGTTTAGGATTCGACGCCGGTTGCGAAACTTTAGGTGCATGCCGAGTTGGTAACAGAACTCGCCGTTTTCTGCCTGTCACGACTGACCGGTTTGGGTCGATTGCACCCCTTCGCGACAGGCAACAATCGGCCATTTTCTGCCGGTCGGAATCGGCTCCGTTGGGCCCGCCGGCGGCCGGTCACGCTAATTTGATGGTGCCGCCCTGGATGTCGTCGCGCGCCAATCGCAAGTCATTGGCGTCCTGATTGAGCCGGTGAATCAGGTTGAGCAACCGCTGGCGCAACAACTCGTCCTCGAGCTGCTCAGCTGCGCGCATTACATCCAGCGCCGCGACCTCGTTGTTGGTGGCGACTGAGTCGAGCAACTTGCGCATGCTTCGTGATGGCCGATTCATCTCTAACACCTTCGGTTTCCGTGATGCGGATCATACGGCCCGAATGTTTCGCCAGTGTTTCAGTTGCAAAGAGCCGGTTATCGAGAAGGCTGGATTAAATTACGCTGCTTTTTCGCTATTTCTTGTACGAATTTCCCTAAGTTTTAGCCCTTCATTTCGCTAATCAAAAAACGCTCAGCCATCCTCCTGTAATGGTCGGGTCACGGCACTTATGCCTGCCGAAATGGCGTATTCGAACAGCGTGGGACGATAGTTTCATTTGAGAAATCCCATGCTGATTCAGCATAGGGTAGGCGTTTACAGCATTAGACGCCGCTCCCTTGCATCGGAATAGTTGCGCCTTCTTCGCCGCCTGCCAGAGAGCCATAAACACGAGCTCTGAGCGACCTTATCTGGGGGCAGATGCACAGACTTTTCCGCCAATGGGCGTTCCAGTTCGCGCACCTGCCTGAGTTAAACTGAAGTAAGGATAAAAATATAATATGAAGAAGGCAAAGCTTAGCCTCGCCTGGCAGATCCTGATCGGTCTGGTACTGGGGATTGCAATCGGTGCGCTGCTCAACCATTTCAGTGCCGAAAAAGCCTGGTGGATCAGCAACGTCCTGCAACCAGCGGGCGATATCTTTATCCGTCTGATCAAGATGATCGTGATCCCGATCGTGGTCTCGTCGCTGATTGTCGGCATTGCTGGCGTAGGGGATGCGAAGAAACTCGGGAGCATTGGTCTCAAGACCATTCTTTACTTCGAAGTGGTGACCACCATCGCCATCGTTGTCGGCCTGGTGTTGGCCAACGTGTTCCATCCGGGCGCGGGTATCGACATGAGCACCTTGGGTACGGTGGATATTTCCAAGTACCAGGCAACTGCCGCCGAGGTTCAGCATGAACATGCGTTCATCGAAACCATCCTCAACCTGATTCCTTCGAACATCTTCGCCGCCATAGCCCGTGGCGAGATGCTGCCGATCATCTTCTTCTCCGTACTCTTCGGTCTTGGCCTGTCGAGCCTGCAGTCCGATTTGCGCGACCCGCTGGTGAAGATGTTCCAGGGCGTGTCGGAAAGCATGTTCAAAGTCACCCACATGATCATGAACTACGCCCCGATCGGCGTATTCGCACTGATCGCAGTGACCGTCGCCAATTTCGGTTTTGCTTCCTTGCTGCCGCTGGCCAAGCTGGTGCTTCTGGTTTACTTCGCCATCGCCTTCTTCGCCTTCATGGTACTGGGCCTGATCGCTCGCCTGTTCGGCTTCTCGGTGATCAAGCTGATGCGCATCTTCAAGGACGAGCTGGTACTCGCCTACTCCACCGCCAGTTCGGAAACCGTGCTGCCGCGGGTGATCGAGAAGATGGAAGCCTATGGTGCGCCAAAAGCCATTTGCAGCTTCGTGGTACCGACCGGCTATTCGTTCAACCTTGATGGTTCGACCCTGTATCAGAGCATCGCGGCGATCTTTATTGCCCAGCTGTACGGCATCGACCTGTCGATCAGCCAGCAATTGCTGCTGGTGCTGACCCTGATGGTCACCTCCAAAGGCATCGCCGGTGTACCGGGCGTTTCCTTCGTGGTGCTGCTGGCGACCCTGGGCAGTGTCGGGATTCCATTGGAAGGGCTGGCGTTCATCGCCGGTGTCGACCGCATCATGGACATGGCCCGTACCGCGCTGAACGTGATCGGCAATGCCCTCGCCGTACTGGTCATCTCGCGCTGGGAAGGCATGTACGACGACGCCAAAGGTCAACGCTACTGGAACTCCCTGCCACACTGGCGCAGCAAAGAGCCTTTGCCAGCCGGCGAGACTTCTAACAACTGAGACCCACGCGCCTGAAAATGGAAATGATTATTTCTATTTGTCCGTGCTGACTCCCCTACTAATAGCCAGCCGACCGGTAAGCCCAACCGACGGCACATCATTTTTTTGGGTACAAGGATAGAAAACCCATGAGCACCCCGCTCCGCATCAACGAAGCACTTTTGATTGCCGGCGACGCATTTGAACCTTTTCAATGCGTCGCCTGGGCTCCGCAAGACGGTAATGGCGAACTGAGCCTGACCGTCATCGACCGGACCAACAATCGTATTGGCCGCAAACAGATTCCAAGCAGTGCCTATTCCGATCCGGCGCAGCTGGAAAGCCTGCTGGAAGAGGCGCGCGCCGAGTTGAGCCAGGAGGGCTACAAGCTGCAATCCTGGACAATGCCAGATAAGCACTCTCGCGGATCGCTACCGGTGAGAGCGCGTAATCAAGGGGCCGATGGATTCAAATTTCGCCTTTATCCTCCATCGAATCTGGCCTCGGAGGCGTTGTAAGCAATTGCATACAATGGCTTAGGCAATTGCCCGCCGCCTCATTGCTGCCTGGCCAGTTAATATCACCCGTTGTGTTGATGGATCGACCAGGCTGACAAGGCTGAGAGCTAGGGACATCGCAGTAGAGCGATCCATCAGGGACGATGCACAATGGATACGGAATCAGTAGAAAAAGAAAACGGTGGCTTTCATCCCGCCGTTTTTTTTTCGTCTGTATAAAACCCACTCAAAAACAAAAAAAGATTTAATTCATGTCAAATTCCAATGTTCTGGCTGACAGTAATATGTTGAGTTCTCTCGCCGCGTATGACGCAGTTATGGGGCTGAGCAGTGGGCAGACGATACGGTGGGGGAACCTGCTGTTCAAGATCATCGAAGGACGCCTCCTGCCCCTGGTGATGGAAGCCGCCGGTCGTGCCGAGGGCTATGCCTTGGGCTTACGCGATGCGGGGGTCATCACTGAAATTCAGCGCGGTCGGATGGCGTGTGTGGCCATGGCCGTGACCGCTGACAAAATCCACAGCTTGCCCCCGATGCGTGAGGGCATCCATGACCTGGCACCCGATCCGGTCGCGTCGTGATCCGCCCCACGTGCACCGCAGGAGCCAAACTGAATTCAGCGGTATCGTTCAGACACAACGACAAGTTTTATGCCGAGGTGGACGCCGTCACCCTGTATGAAGCTGACGGCTACTTGATCTTGACGCATGCAAACGACGACAGCAGCAGCATTTCCGAGGGGGGTGAAGCGCTGTTCGAAGCGCTGTCAGGACTTGGAATCCGGGCCAACAAGCGTCCCTGAGTCGCTACGCATAACGCCGTTTTCATTAAATGTCTCCTCACACAAAAGCCCACTGGGGTGGGCTTTTGTGTGGGGGTGTTTAACGAAAACGGCGTTATGCGTGGCGGATCAGTCCCGCATCCGTATCTGCCTAGGCAATGGCTACCTTCTTCTGTGCGTGAAGGGCAGAAAATGGCTTTTTTTTACTTCTCCCGGTGATCTGCTGGGCTGGTTTAGCTCACCAGAAAAGCGTCGTGCCCTTGATCAGGCTGCGAATGGTGACTGCTTCTCAGGCATTGAAAATCGAAACGGGATCTAGCGATTTTTTTTACACACTCTAGATCCAAAGTGGCCGGAGACGAATGGCCGGTATCGCCTCTCGAACTTTCCGTTAACGGATAGAATCAACACTCCATATCCAAGGCAGCCAAAACCAATGCAAAACCTAGCTGAACTCACATTCGCTTACCTCTGGCACCTCATGTTCACGAACGAAGATGTCCTGGAGCTTGATCACTCGGTGAGCCTGCTTGAAACTTCGGCTCATTGGCTTGCGTCCATGACCGATGACGAAAAAAGCGCGCTGATACAGGTAGCGACGGACACTCAGGCTCGGTTACTGAAAGCTCCCGATGAGCACGGGCACACAGCCAGGCAGAGAGTGACTGACGAACAGCGACGGTTTCTCGCTGATGTGATCTCTGGCGAGTTTTTCACTCAGTTTGAGTAAGAAGAGTCGCTGCGAGGCAAGGGGGCGACGGACTGCTTTCGAACTATAGTTCCCCATAGCTCAATGTCCGCTATGGGTCCAGGCTGTGTGAAAACGCATGCACCTTTTTGAAGTCCGCGTTGCTACATAAAATCTGCCAGCGTTTGGTTGGTCAGCAGACCTGAAACTTGCATAGGGACGCGATTTTCGTTCCCGTTCTGACAATCAAACCTGCTCTAAAACGTTTTCACACAGCCTCGGTCGATCTCTGCCGGTCACGGCCACGAAGCGTGCTGGTCAGATCGAATGCAAATGGGTGGGCAAGTCTGTGCAATTGCCTAGCGGTCGCACCGTTGTGTCCAATAGACGCTTCAGTGTTCGACTTCAGCCAGACCGATCAGCTGCTGCAACGCGCCTATCAATCGACCCAAACGTGGATTGAAGGAGGCGAGTTGATCCGCACCGGAGTTGCGGGTTCGTTGCAGGCTTACACCCATCATACTGGTTGATGGGTAATCATCGCCCCGAAGTGTTTGGAATAAAAAGCCCCGCCTCAGCATTGCCCGGCGGGGCTTTCTTTTGCCTGCTGCTGCCACCCTGCTGTCACGGCTAAACCGATCTGTCAGGAAAAAGTCTTGAGAGGCCCGAATTATATGGTGTCCCAGGGCAGGTTCGAACTGCCAACCTTCCCCTTAGGAGGGGGATGCTCTATCCAATTGAGCTACTGAGACAAATGGCGACCGCTGTGAACTGTGCGGCGCAAGGGACGGCGAGCATGTTAACGGCCAGGACGGCTTTTGTCATGTCGTCCTTAGGCTTTTTAAGTGTAGGCCAGCGCTGGCGCGGGACCGCACCATCGGCTATCGTGCAAATTGCATCGTCCCAAAAAGCCATCACTGCAAAATGCAATGAGCAACTTTTCTACAAGAAATATAAGTCTTTGTTTTTAAAGGATTTAATAGGAGTTAAACTCTTGGCACGAGCGCTGCTTTATTACTTTCTCAAGAAACAGCGGAGACATCGCCATGAACAGCGCCCTATTACTCCTGAATGCGATCGCATTGGCTGTGGTGGTGGCTTTTCACATTCAAGCGGATGGCAGCGCTGATCAGCTAGCATCTACCTCCGCCCATTACCCCCACCATCAAGCACCAAAGCCGGAAGCGGTGAACGACCACGCGCTTGAATCAGCCCGGAATGCGCGGGATATTCAAGTCGAGCAACCGAGCAGCCAGCCTTCGCAAAACTGGGTATTTTGAATCACCTCGTCAGGAGCAAAGTATGTCCAAACCAGCCGCCGCATTTTTGATTCTGGCACTCCTCAGCGCTGCCTTGAATCTCTTCCTGACCGGGGAAGAAGCCAGTCCTCTGCCGATGATTGCTTTCGGAACATTTACCGGTTTGTTTATTCTGGCGCTGATCGCCGGACGCAAAATCAAGTTCGATCCGGTGTTACGCTGATCCCCTGCTGCTTCAACAAGCCGAGGAAATGTTCGACGGTGATGGACAACTCGCCCGAGTTATCCAGGCGCTGGACTGCAGTTGCGTCACCTGAAGAACTACTGGCGAGAAACAGCTCATTGCGCCGCAGCCTCGCTTCAATTTCATCGGCACTTTCACGCCCGCGCCGCACCAGCCGCTGGCGCAAGACGTCGCTCTGCACCGTCAGCAAAATCGGTAGCAAGCTCGGGTAATGCTTGCGCGCTTCGGGCAGATGTTCTCGGGAGCCATTGACCAACACATGGCGCCCACTGTCGAGCCACTGATCAATTTGCGCCGGTATTCCGTAGTCCAGACCATTGGCGTGCCAGTGCAAGGCAAAACCGCCTTGCTCGCAAAGTCGTTCGAATTCCGCTCGTGAGACCCCCAGGGCATCTTCCCCCACGGACTCCGCCGAGCGGGTAATGACCCGTCGCACCACCTCACAGCCAAGGCTGCGCAAAGGTTCGCGGGAGGCATCTATCAAGCTGTCCTTGCCTGCCCCTGAGGGGCCCATTAGATAGATCAGCTTGCCCGGCATCCCGGTAACATCTCTTGTCGCTTGAGTGCCTAGTAAATCGGCCATTTGCCACTATCCTATACAAGAAGGATAAACGATCGTATCCGCATAAAATGCGCGCTCCGGGGCATCAAACACCTTCTGACGGGCAAGAGGAAGCGGCTTAGAGATGCGCTTTGGGGCCGACTTTTCAAACCAGTCCGCATTTCTGATAATTGGTGCTGGCATAAAGCCTTTACCCAGCTCAATATTTGTCACAGAATTGACGCCAACGATCTGGCATTTGGAGGCATGATGCGGGCCTCTGACAATTCAGGTTGAACATTTGGCAGTAAAGCTTGTCCTAACAGACATCTTGCGGCCAATTCCGAAAACCGCTCCCCTGAACTAACCGGTTAAATATATGCGCCCATTGAAACAGGCAATTTATTCCAGCCGTACGGCTGACAAGTTCGTCGTGCGTCTGCCCGATGGAATGCGTGAACGCATCGCCGAGGTGGCTCGCAATCATCATCGCAGCATGAACTCTGAAATCATCGCGCGCATGGAGCAAAGTCTTATTCAGGAAGGCGCTTTGGGCGAAGAGCTGAGCATGCGCCTGGACAGCCCCGAGCTGTCACTGCATGAGCGCGAACTGCTTCAACGTTTTCGCCAGCTGTCTCACCGTCAGCAAAACGCATTGGTGTCGCTGATCGCTCATGACGCCGAAATGGCAACTGACGCTTCCTGATTCCATCCCGAAAGCTCAGCCAGCCTCACGCTGGCTTTTTTTTTGCCCGAAATCTGGCTCGACCAGGGACATTTCAGAATACGCCAGCAAGGGTGGATAGAAGGGAATTCGCGCAGCCCGCTAACTGGCCAGGCTGCGCAAAGAAGACTCAGAGCAGGAAAATCGTCGCCAGCCCGAGAAAGATAAAGAACCCACCACTGTCGGTCACGGCGGTAATCATCACGCTCGCGCCCATCGCCGGATCGCGACCGACCCGCGCCAGGGTCATGGGGATCAAGACGCCCATCAATGCCGCCAGCAACAGATTGAGGGTCATCGCCGCGGTCATCACCACGCCCAGCGACCAACTGCCGTACAGCAGATAAGCCACCACACCGATCACCCCGCCCCAGACCAGGCCATTGATCAAGCCGACCGCCAACTCTTTGCGCATCAAGCGCGAAGTATTGCCAGTGCTGACCTGATCCAGCGCCATGGCGCGCACGATCATGGTGATGGTCTGGTTACCCGAGTTGCCGCCGATACCGGCAACAATCGGCATCAATGCGGCCAGGGCCACCAGTTTCTCGATGGAACCTTCGAACAGCCCGATTACCCGGGAGGCGACGAAGGCGGTAATCAGGTTGATCGCCAGCCAGGCCCAGCGGTTGCGCAGGGACTTCCAGACTGAAGCGAAAATATCCTCCTCTTCACGCAGACCCGCCATGTTGAGAACTTCGTTTTCGCTCTCTTCACGAATCAGGTCGACCATTTCGTCGATGGTCAGACGGCCGATCAGCTTGCCGTTCTTGTCGACCACCGGTGCCGAAATCAAGTCATAACGCTCGAATGCCTGGGCGGCATCGTAGGCATCTTCGTCCGGGTGAAAGCTCACCGTATCGCTGGCCATCACCTCCGACACTTGCTTGTCCGGATCATTGACCAGCAGTCGCTTTATCGGCAGCACGCCCTTGAGCACGCCGCCGTAGTCGACCACAAACAGTTTGTCGGTATGGCTCGGCAGCTCCTTGAGCCGACGCAGGTAACGCAATACCACTTCGAGACTGACATCCTCGCGGATAGTCACCATCTCGAAGTCCATCAATGCGCCGACTTGATCCTCGTCATAGGACAAGGCCGAGCGAACACGCTCACGCTGCTGGCTATCGAGGGTTTCCATCAGTTCGTGGACGACATCTCGCGGCAGCTCAGGCGCCAGGTCAGCGAGTTCGTCGGCGTCCATTTCCTTGGCGGCCGCGAGGATTTCGTGATCCTCCATGTCGGCGATCAGCGTTTCCCGAACTGAATCGGAGACTTCAAGGAGGATGTCGCCGTCGCGCTCGGCCTTGACCAGCTGCCAGACCATCAGACGATCTTCGAGCGGCAAGGCTTCGAGGATGTAGGCGATGTCGGCGGAGTGCAGGTCGTCGAGTTTGCGCTGCAACTCGACCACGTTCTGCCGGTGGACCAGGTTCTCGACCCGGTCTTGATGATGACCTTCCTGGCGATGAGTCAGGTCTTCGATCACTCGCTGGCGCTGCAGCAGCTCAACGACTTGAGCGAGGCGGTCTTGCAGGCTTTCCTGGGTTTTCTTTACTTCAACTTCAGACATAGGCGAACTCCACTCCCAGCAGCGGGGCACGCCGGAAGATCAATCAGTCAATTCATGATTGTAAAAACGAGGTACTGAGTAACTACTGGGTAAGTCCATGGAGGTATTCCACAAGCCCCGGCGGGGCTGACGGGCGCAATGATACACCGCCTGCCGTCTTTTAACGCTAAAAAATCTTGGCAAGAACAAGCGCTTGCGGTGCAAACCTGAGCGCTGTCCGAATCTGTAAAGCTGCGACGACTTATCCAGAAGAGAAAACACACCCAGGCTCAAAAAATCCCCGAATGTCAGTCTTCGCCCCATTGTTACGGCTCCAGTACAGTTCGTAGTGCGCGAATTCCGTCCGACACATCAAGCGCTAAACCCATCCGCCAGACAGCAAAAAGCCCGCACAGGGCGGGCTTGATGTTTACATCCGGTTTCACTTCATCGCGACGAGCTTCTTCAGCTCTTGATCGCGCAACTCACGGCGCAGGATCTTGCCGACGTTGGTGGTCGGCAGCGCGTCGCGGAACTCAACGGCTCTTGGCACTTTGTAACCGGTGACGTTGGCGCGCATGTGCTCCATGACCTGCTCCTTGGTCAAGGTCACGCCCGGCTTGGCGACGATGAAAATCTTGATCGCTTCGCCCGATTTCTCGTCCGGCACACCGATCGCTGCGCACTGCAACACGCCGGGCAGGGTCGCCAGCACGTCTTCCAGTTCGTTCGGATAGACGTTGAAACCGGAGACCAGAATCATGTCTTTCTTGCGATCGACGATGCGCATAAAGCCGTCTGGCTGGATGAGCGCGATGTCGCCGGTCTTCAACCAGCCTTCGCTGTCGAGGATCTCGTCCGTGGCTTCCTGACGCTGCCAGTAGCCCTTCATGACTTGCGGGCCCTTGACGCACAGCTCGCCAACTTCGCCCAACGCCAGCTCGATGCCATCATCGGTTATGACTTTGCACAGGGTCGACGGCACCGGAATACCGATGGTACCGATCTGGATGTTCTGGATTGGATTGACCGTGGCCACCGGGCTGGTTTCGGTCATGCCGTAACCTTCGCAAATCGAGCAACCGGTTACCGCTTTCCAGCGCTCGGCAGCGGCCAGTTGCAGGGCCATGCCGCCCGACAGGGTGATTTTCAACGCCGAGAAGTCCAGCTTGCGGAATGCCTCGTTGTTGCACAGCGCAACAAACAGCGTGTTCAAGCCGACAAAGCCGCTGAACTTCCAGTTGGACAGTTCCTTGACCATCGCTGTCAGGTCACGCGGGTTGCTGATCAGGATGTTGTGGTTGCCGATCAGCATCATTGCCATGCAATGAAAGGTGAAGGCATAGATGTGGTACAGCGGCAACGGGGTGATCAGGATCTCGCAGCCTTCATTGAGGTTGGAGCCCATCAGCGCCTTGCATTGCAGCATGTTCGCCACCAGGTTGCGGTGGGTTAGCATCGCGCCCTTGGCCACGCCGGTGGTGCCACCGGTGTATTGCAGTACCGCGACGTCACTGCTGGCTGGGTTGGCATCCTCGACCGGGCGGCCACGACCTTTGCTCAACACGTCGTTGAACTTGATGGCCTTGGGCAAGTGATAGGCCGGAACCATCTTCTTCACATACTTGATGACGCTATTGACCAGCAGGCGTTTAAGCGGTGGCAGCAGGTCACCCACTTCGGTGACGATCACATGCTTGACCGAAGTCTTGGGGACTACGGTTTGCGCCAGGTGCGCCATGTTGGCCAGGCACACCAGCGCCTTGGCACCGGAGTCGTTGAACTGGTGTTCCATTTCCCGCGCGGTATACAGCGGGTTGGTATTGACCACGATCAAACCGGCGCGAATGGCACCAAACACAGCGATCGGGTATTGCAACAGGTTCGGCAACTGCACGGCAATTCGATCGCCGGGTTGCAAGTCGGTATGCTGTTGCAGATAAGCGGCAAAAGCGCCTGACAGTTCGTACAGTTCACCATAGGTGAGCGTCTTGCCAAGGTTGCTAAAGGCCGGTTTGTTGGCAAAGCGTTGGCACGATTGCTTCAACACCGCCTGAATGTTCGGATACTCGTCTGGATTGATATCAGCAGCAATTCCAGCCGGGTACTTATCCTTCCAAAAGTTTTCGTTCATGGAAGCCCACTCCTCAGCAACGCGAATTCATCACCGCATTTGATGCGATTATTATTGGTGTGTGTTTTATTGGTGAATCTGGCTTTTACTTAGGCCGAGAAGTCACAAAAGCGGGCCGAGAGTAGCAGCTTTGCCAAGGGTCGACTAGAGCCAAAGAAGGCCTATACAGTCACGTTAGTGACTAAAGACAATCCAATGGTCATTTTTAGAGTAAAAATTCTATAAATCCTTGAAAGCCTCTGAAATGGGGCCTTTTAAAAGCAAAAGATCGCAGCCTGCGGCAGCTCCGAACGGGTTCACCGCGCACATTCAGGTGAGCACAAATCCCGTAGGAGCTGCCGCAGGCTGCGATCTTTTAAAGGCGCCGCGAAAATCCGATTTCAACAACGCCTCATCAGGCGATATCGCGCAACTCCCGCCGCAATATCTTGCCCACCGGAGTCATCGGCAGCGAATCACGCAGCACGATATGTTTCGGCACTTTGTAACCGGTGAAGTTTTGCTTGCAGTAAGCCTTCAGCTCTTCAAGGCTGACACCCGATTCGCGCGCGACCACAAACAACTTCACCGCCTCTCCCGAACGATCGTCCGGCACACCGATTACCGCGCAGTTGGCGACTTTCGGGTGGGCCATCACCACATCTTCGATTTCGTTCGGGTACACGTTGAAACCCGAGACGATGATCATGTCTTTCTTGCGATCGACGATGCGCACAAACCCGTCCGGATCGATGACCGCAATATCGCCGGACTTGAACCAGCCGTCGGCATCCAGGACCTGCGCCGTGGCTTCGGCCTGTTGCCAGTAGCCCTTCATGATTTGCGGGCCCTTGATGCAGAGTTCGCCACGCTCACCCATCGCCTGCTCGACGCCCTCGTCGTCAATGACCTTCAAGGTTGTACCCGGCACTGGCAGCCCAACCGTGCCCAGCCGCGATTTGTCGCCGTAAGGATTGGTGCAGGCCACCGGCGAAGTTTCGGTCAGCCCGTAACCTTCGGTAATGCGGCAACCGGTCATGGCCAGCCAGCGCTCGGCAGTCGCTTTGACCAGCGCCGTACCACCGGAGTTGGTGAGCTTGAGGCTGGAGAAGTCCAGGGTCTTGAAGTCCGGGTGATCCATCAGCGCGACAAACAAGGTGTTGAGCCCCAGCAACGCCGAGAATCTCCAGTTTTTCAGCTCCTTGATAAAGCCGGCGATGTCCCGAGGATTGGTGATCAACACGTTGTGGTTACCGGTGACCATCATGCACATGCAATTCGCGGTGAAGGCATAGATGTGGTAGAGCGGCAGCGGCGCGATCATCACCTCGCGGCCTTCCTTGAGCAGCGGCTGGCCATCGGCGCCGAGCTGGGACAGGCAAGCCCGCGCTTGCTGCATGTTCGCCACCAGGTTGCCATGGGTCAGCATCGCTCCCTTGGCCAGGCCGGTGGTGCCGCCGGTGTATTGCAGCACCGCGATATCGTCGAGACTGACCTTCAGCGGCCTGATGCCCTGCCCCCGACCCAGACGCAGTGCACTCTTGAAGGAAATGGCCTGAGGCAATTTGTAGGCCGGCACCATCTTCTTCACTTTGTCGACCATGGTGTTGACCAGCCAGCCCTTGGCGGCAGGCATCAGATCGCCCATCTGCGCTTCGATCAGGTATTGGATCTCGGTATCGGCCAGCACTTCCTGGACTTTCTGGCCGAACATATTGAGGTAGACCAGGGCCCGGGCGCCAGAATCCTTGAACTGGTGACGCATCTCGCGCGGGGTGTACAGCGGATTGGTGTTGACCACGATCAAGCCGGCACGCAAGGCTCCGAACACGGCAATCGGGTAATGCAGGACGTTGGGCATCTGCACCGCGATACGATCGCCCGCCACCAGATCGGTGTGCGCTTGCAGATAACCGGCGAACGCTGCGCTGTAGCGCTCCAGCTCAGCGTACGTCAGGGTGACTCCCATATTGCTGAATGCCGGGCGGTCAGCGAATTTCTTGCAGGAACGCTCGAAAACCTCGATCACCGACTTGTAGGCACCCAGATCGATATCCAGGGGGACGCCGGCCGGGCGTTTGTCATTCCAGAAATCAGGTTGCATTGTTTTTGTTCCTCTTTACCTGAGCGTGTCCGGTCCGCATCTCTGTCTCTTTGAAAGGCGGGGCTCTCCGGACGTTAGCAGCTATGGCGATTCAGGCAAATATGCCGAACAGCGTCATAGATCGCGTGAATCTTCCTGCCGTGGCGTGGCCTGATCAGACGTTAAGCAAAGGATGCGCTATACAATGCAGCGACCCCGTGCAAAGGAATCGCCATGATCCACGATACTTTCTGGCTGACCGCGAGTGACCGCTGTCGCCTTTTCGTCAACCAGTGGTTACCCGAAGGCCGACCCAAGGCATTGATCCTGCTGGCCCACGGCATGGCTGAACACAGCGGTCGCTATGCCCACCTCGCCGAAGTGCTCTGCGCCAATGGCTATGGGCTGTACGCGCTGGACCTGCGCGGTCACGGCAAAACCGCCGAGCATGGCGTGCTGGGGTATTACGCGGACCAGGATGGCTGGCAAAAAGTGGTCGGTGATCTGGCCTGTCTCAACCAGCACATCGGCCAGCAGTATCCTGGAACACCTATTGTGCTGCTCGGCCACAGCATGGGCAGTTACCTCGCCCAGGCCTACCTGCTGCACCACAGCGCCAGCCTGCACGGGGCGATTCTCAGTGGTTCGAACTTTCAGCCCATTGCGCTCTACCGCGCAGCCCGCCTGATCGCGCGATTTGAACGCTTGCGCCAGGGTGCTACCGGCCGCAGCGCGCTGATCGAATGGTTGTCGTTTGGATCGTTTAACAAAGCCTTTAAACCCAATCGAACACCTTTTGACTGGCTCAGCCGCAATCCCGACGAAGTCGACAAGTACGCCAAAGACCCGCTCTGCGGCTTCCGCTGCACCAATCAGCTATGGATCGACCTGCTCGGTGGCTTGCAGCAAATCAGCAAAGCGTCCAATCTCGCTCAGATCGATCCGGGCCTGCCCCTGTTGGTGATGGGCGGCGAATGTGATCCGGTGAGCAATGGCACACGTCTCAAAGACCTGGCCGACGCGTTGCGCGCGGCCGGGAGTCAATACCTGCAACTGAATATCTACCCGCAGGCGCGGCATGAACTGTTCAATGAAAGCAATCGCGATGAAGTGATCGCCGATGTGCTGGCCTGGCTGTCGCAGGCGCTGAACCATCGCCGGCCGGCCAAAACCGAATAACTTTCAACAATCGAAGCTAGTTAATTTAATTCGTCACAGGACTCGAGACAGATGACCCAGGTTACCAACACCCCTTACGGAGCCCTCGAAGTCGGGCAGACCGCCAGCTACAGCAAAACTGTCGAAGAGCGTGATATTCAGCTGTTTGCCGAGATGTCCGGCGACCACAATCCGGTGCACCTCGATGCCGAGTTCGCTGCAGCCACCATGTTCAAGGAGCGCATCGCTCACGGCATGTTCAGCGGCGCCCTGATCAGCGCTGCAGTTGCCTGCGAATTGCCTGGGCCGGGTACTATCTATCTCGGTCAGCAAATGAGCTTCCAGAAGCCGGTGAAGATCGGCGATACCCTGACCGTACGCCTGGAAATCCTCGAGAAGCTGCCGAAATTCCGTGTGCGCATCGCCACTCGGGTGTTCAACCAGCGTGATGAGTTGGTGGTGGATGGCGAGGCCGAGATCCTCGCTCCGCGCAAGCAGCAGACCGTGACATTGCCGAAGTTGCCGGCGATCAGCATTGGCTGATATTTTGGGGGCAAGCGTCGAGCGCTGACTGTGGCGAGGGAGCTTGCTGTGGCGAGGGGGCTTGCCCCCGTTGGGCTGCGAAGCGGCCCCAAAACCATCCACCGAGGTGTTACAGGTAAACCGCATTTACCGGATTACGACTGCTGCGCCCGAACGCGGACCGGCCGAGCGGGAGCAAGCTCCCTCGCCACAATGAATCACTGTGCTTCAACTACCTGCTCCCCTCCTGCACCTGCACACTCGCGGTCATCCCCGCGCTCAGATTGATCCCCTCAGGCAGTTTGTCGAACTTGATCCGCACCGGGATCCGCTGCGCCAGACGTACCCAGTTGAAGGTCGGTTCCACTTCTGCCAGCAGTTGCGCATCCGGTGTGGCGTTGCGGTCGGTGATGCCGCGGCTGACGCTTTCGACATGCCCTTGCAACGCTTCGCCGGCACTCATCAGCCAGACTTTGACCGGGTCACCGACCCGAATTCGCGGTAACTTGGTCTCTTCGAAATAGGCTTGCACGTAGAAGGTCGAATCATCGATCAAGGCCATCACCGGCTGTCCGGCATTCACGTAGTTGCCTTCAGCCAGGCGCAGGTTGGTGATGTGTCCGCTGCGTGGGGCATGCACCTGACTGCGGGCCAGATTGAGTTCGGCGACCTTGGCTTCAGCCTGGGCCTGGCGCAGTTCTCCCCGGGCAATTCCGGCGTTGATCTGCGCGTTCTCGCGCAGTTCGGCACTGATCGCCTGCGGGCCGAGACTGGCGCGGCGACTCGCTTCATGCTCACGCAAACTGAGTTGCTGTTGACGGGTCTGCACCACCGCCTGGGCTTTTTCCAGGGCCGCTTCGAAACGCTCGCGGTCGATACTTAACAGCACATCGCCGGCTTTTACCTGTTGGTTATCGTAGGCCTTGAGCTGGCGCACCCAACCAGAAACGTCCGGCGCGACAATCACTACGTCGGCACGAATCTTCGCATCCCGGGTCCAGGGCGTGAGCATATAGTACTGCCACAGATGGAAGCCGGCGAACAGCGCCACAGCCACCAGGCACAGGGTAATAGCGACACGTACCGATGTACGCATGGGCAACTCCTTATAAGGGTCCGAGGATGACGGTGACCAGGGTCAATACACAGACGTACAAGGCACAATCGAATAGTGCTTCGTGCCAGATCCAGCGTCCCAACGGCGTGACGCGCAGCAACATGCGCAACGCCCCCGTCAGCAACAAGGCCAGCACGACATATATCAGAAATGGACTGAGCAGGATCCCGCCCAGCGACCACTCACGCAACCCCATGGTTTTCCTCCTGCTGGCGACACCAGTTGCGCCAACTGTTATGCAATTGCAGCACCGCGCCTTCGGCCAGTTTCAGCGCATCGCTGGGCGGCAAGGCTTGCAGGGCTTTGAGTAACGCCGCACCGGGTTGCGCGAGTGCATCGGCGCGGCTCGCGGCCGGACCTTGCTGCAGCAGGCTTTCAAGCTGCTGAAGATAATTTCGCTGCTGCCTGCTGACCGGCACCTGCGCCACAGCCAGACTCAAGCGCAAATGCAGCAGTTCATCGCCGATATCCAACCCGAGCAAACCGTCATCCCAGCGGCTGCGGGCCTGTTGCGGTAATTCCGGGTAATGCCGCGCCAGTTGCAGCAGCCGATCGGCCATGCGCCCGCCGAACCAGCTTTCGGCACCACGCAGGTTACGTCGGGTCAACCGCACGAGATCGTCGAGGGTCGCGGCCAGCAATCGCCGACCATGCCACGCCGGGTCACGCAGGATCAGCAGATGGAAGGCCAGCACCGCTGCGCCGACTCCGAGCAATATCGCCTGGGCGCTGTTCAAGAAGGTCGCGACATCAAACTTCATCGCGTTCAACGGCGACACCAGCACCACAAAGTGCAAACAAAAGGAGGTGGCCGTCGCGCCGATCTGTGGCTTGGCCATACCCAGTGCGCCGAAGAACAGCGGCACGCCCATGGCCATGCACAGCATCGGGAACCCGCTCCATTGCGGCAGCAGGATTTCACCGACGACAAAGGCCACGGGTATCGCCAGCAGGATCCCGCGCAAAAAACTCATGCCGATCTGCGCGCCATTTTCGCGGCTGGCAAACAGGCTGCAGACCACACAGGTCAACAGCATCGCCCCCGATGCAGCCGGCCAGGCAGTCGCCAGCCAGAAGCAGGCGACGGTTAAAAAGGCCAGGGCACTGCGAACCCCGAACACCAGCGCCAGTGCAAGGTCGCGATGGGGAGCCAGGCTGTTGGGTTGCTCGCTCGGCTTGCTGCCCTCCTCCACCGAACGCAACGCCAGCCCCGCTCCCAACGCGGTATCCAGCAGCAAGGCCAGGCGCGCCAGGCAATAACTTTGTGCCGGGCTGATCTGCGGGTCATGGGCGGCGTCCAACAGCCGCGGGCGCAAGGATTGCAGAGCCGAGGCACCCGAGACATCCAGCGCCTGTTGCACTTCATTCAACCAGGGCGCCAGTTGCGCGGCTTCGTGCTCGTCCAGTTGCCGCCACTGGCGGCGCGCCGAACGGGCAATCCGCAGCAGCATCAACAGCTTCTGACTCAAGCCGCTGATGGCCCGCGCACGCTGGCGACCCAGGCCGCCCTCGAACCAGGCATGCTCGCGCTGAGCATCCACCGCGACGATCCGCCCGAGAATTTCCAACAATCCTCTACGCGCCTGAGCATCGCCGGCCAAGGTTGCACGAGCGGCGTGCAAGCCACTCTGCCAGGCCGTGCGTGCTTGATCGGCCAGTTGCCGTTCGACTCGCATCGGCCAGAGCAAAGCGCTGCTGGCGGTGGCGCAGACAATCCCGAGACTGATTTCCGTGCAGCGCGCCACAGCCTGATCGAACACCGTCAACGGATGAGTCAGTGCCGGCAAGGCAATGATCGCCACGGTGTAACCGGCCAGCACAAAAGAATAGGACCAGGCGCTGCGCAGCAAGGTCGAACTGGCCGTGCACAGGCCCAGCCACAGCGCCAGCGCCAGCAAAAACAACCAGGGAGTCTGGGCAAAAAAGCCCATGAACACCACTGACATGAAGGTTCCAACCAGGGTGCCCACCAACCGGGCCAGCCCCTTCTGCACCACCATGCCAGACAGCGGCTGCGCGACGATAATCGCCGTCATCAAGGCCCAGGCCGGTTGCTCCAGCCCCCAGCGCAACGCCAGCCACAGCGCCAGGCCAGCGCCGAGCACAGTTTTGATCGCGAATTGCAGCGCGGGAAGGTCAGGTGCAAGCAGAGCCTGCAAGGTCATACGCACGGAAGGAACCCTTGAAACGACAACGTAACGATAGCCGGGATAAGCGCGGGGATGGGACGAGACAATTATTAGCTAGCTAACTAATGCTAGTCCAGCGCTAATTCCGATTCATAAAAAAACGCCAGACTGGCTGGCGTTTTTTCTCGGCAAACAGCGCTTACGAACGGGCTCGCGCCTGATTGCGCAGGGCTTTTACCTGGTCGTGGTTGCGTTGCACTCCATGGTATTGGCGTTCTACCAGATCCCGAATGCCCACCAGGTTATGTTTGTTGATGGTTTCCAACGCGCTTTTGTAAGCCTTCAACGCATGGTCTTCACCGCGTTCGGCTTCGTTAAGCACAGCCTCTTCGTCCTTGCCGGTGACCAGCGACTTGAGGTCGACCCAACGGCGGTGCAGATCGCCGCTGACACTGGTAGACATTTCCGGATCACCACCCATCGAGCGCACGGCGGTCTGCAATTCAGCAGCGGCAGTGGCGCAGTCGGACGAACGTTGGACGAACAGCGCTTTGAGTTCTGGATTCTTGATGTCTTCAGCACAGGTCTTGAAGCCCTCCTGTCCATCCTTGCTGGTCTCAATCAAATCGTTTAAAACTGAAATCGCTTCTTTATTCATGTCGGTCATTTTTCAATTCCTTCCAGGTTGAGAGAGGTGCAATAGCCGTTGCATCTCGCATGCCAGCCCGGATTGGATTTTTTATGGTTGTTTTTCAAATAGTTAATTTTTAGGGGTGATCTGTATCCGCGTTATTTGCATGATCTGTCATTTGGCCTGCATGCAGAATGCCTGTATTTTCCAAGACGTTGAATCAAGACGGCTGTGCCATGAATCCCGAAAAGCTTGAACTGCTGGTCACTCGCGAAATGCCCTTTGGCAAATACAAGGGCCGCATCATTGCCGACCTCCCTGGTCAGTACCTCAACTGGTTTGCTCGCGAAGGTTTCCCTCATGGTGAATTAGGCGGATTGTTGGCCTTGATGCAGGAGATCGATCACAACGGCTTGTCCGACCTGCTCGACCCGTTGCGCGTCAAGCACGGCAAACCCAAACCGCGTCACTGAGCGAGTCAACCATGCCCGAGTACCCCTGCCACGCCCACGATGAAGCTTTTTGGAGCACGTTCGCCCATCGTTTCGAAGTCGAGCCAGGCCCCATTAACCTGGAAAACGGTTACTTCGGGCGCATGAGCCGCACCGTGGTCGATGAATACCAGCGCAATATCGCCTTCATCAACCGCAGCAACTCGGTGCATGTGCGCCAGCAATTCGATCAAATCGAAAGTGTGCAGATTCGCGAGCAACTGGCCGAGTTGCTGGGGGTAGTCCCCAATGCGGTCGCCTTTACCCGCTGCGCCTCGGATGCCCTGCAATCGCTGATTCGCAACTACAACGCCTTGCAACCGGGCGACCAAGTGCTGCTCAGCGACCTGGAGTACGGCACGGTCAAAGGCGCGATGCGCTGGCTGGCGCGCCATCGCGGGGTAGAAGTGATCGAGATCGAACATCGCCACCCCGCCAGCTTCGACAGCTTGCTGGCGAGCTACCGCGAGGCTTTCGTGCGCTACCCGCGCTTGAAGCTGATGGCGCTGACCCATGTGACCCACCGCACCGGGCTGGTCATGCCGGTCCAGGCGATTGCCGCGGCGGCGCGCGAACATGGGGTCGATGTGATCCTCGATGGTGCCCACGCCTTCGGCCAGATCGAGTTCGACCTCGAGGAGCTGGGTATTTCCTTTGCCGGTTTCAATCTGCAGAAATGGATCGGCTCGCCACTAACCCTGGGCTTTCTCTATATCGCCCCGCAACGTCTGGCCGACATTGATCCGGATATGGGGGAAAGTCATTTCCCGATCTCCGACATCCGTTCACGCACCGCCCACAGCACGCCCAATATTCCGGCGCTGCTGACCCTGCCGCTGGTGTTTGAGGAACATCAAATCATGGGCGGTTCGGCCGCCAAAGGCGCGCGGCTGAATTATCTGCGCAATTTGTGGGTGAACAAAGTTCGCGAGCTGCCGGGCATTGAAGTGATGACCCCGGACGACCCGCGACTGTATTGCGGCATCACCTCAATGCGCTTCACTCGACACCCTGATCAGCAAGCGATGGTCGAACGGCTGCTCAACGACTACAACCTGTTTACCGTGGTGCGCAGCGGCTCGGCATGCGGCCCGTGCATTCGGATAACACCAGGGTTTACCACTAGCGCGGCGGATATGCGGTTGTTGGCAAAAGCGCTCATTGAACTGATGTAGGAGCAGCCGGGCGGCGTTCCGTTTGCTCGCGATGAACTCAAGGGCGGCGCGTTTATTCAGAATGCACGCGTTATCGTTAACGTCCATCGCGACCAAGCTCGCTCCTACAATAGAGACCGGATCGCTGCCAGGCCCCTAATCTGCAGGCAAAAAAAACGGCGCACTGACCAAGTGCGCCGTAAAGCCGTAGAACAACAACGATTTTTCAGTAAAATCCAATCAGTCCAGCAGAGCCAATGCCTCGGCGGTGCACTCCTGGATCCGGGCCCAGTCGCCGTTCCTGATCCACTCGGGATCCAGCATCCAGCTACCACCGACGCACATCACGTTCTTCAACGCCATGTAGCTTTTGATATTGGCCGGGGTAACGCCGCCAGTCGGGCAGAAGCGCACTTCGCCGAACGGACCGCCAAGGGCCTTGATCGCTGCGACGCCGCCGCTGACTTCCGCCGGAAACAGCTTGAAGCGACGGTAACCCAGTGCGTAGCCTTCCATGATCCCGGAAGCGTTGCTGATCCCCGGCAACAATGGAATCGGGCTGTCGACGCTGGCTTCGAGCAAGTCGCGAGTAATGCCTGGAGTGACAATGAATTGCGAGCCGGCCGCTTCAGCAGCGGCAAGCATGGTGCGATCAAGCACGGTGCCAGCACCAGTGACCAACTCTGGACGCTGCTCGCGCAGTAGCTGAATCGCCTTGAGGCCGAACTGCGAACGCAGAGTCACTTCCAGGGCAGTCAAACCACCAGCGGCCAGCGCATCGGCCAGAGGCAGAATGTCTTGCTCGCGGGCGATGGTGATCACCGGCAGAATCCGCGCCTTGGCGCAGAGACTGTCGATCAGGGCAACTTTGTCCGCCATGGAAACGGTCGGGAGTGGGTTTTTCATAGCGGCTGATCCTTGGCTTATGGGCACCAGTAAATCTCTAACGTAGGTTGCAAAAACGCGCGAATCGGCAATTCGGCGACATCGTCGCCGGCCAGTGCGGCACTCAGGGTGGTCAGTTTGGACTGACCGGATATCGACAGAACGGTGGTCTTGGCCGAGGCCAGTAGCGCACGGCTCATGCTCAGGCGCTGATGGGGCACGGTCGGCGCCAGCATTGGCCAGCAACGGCGTGAACCATCAGGCTTGAGCGCTTCTTCCAGGTTCGGGCTGTTGGGGAACAGCGAGGCGGTATGCCCATCGTCGCCCATGCCCAATATCAGGACGTCGATCGAAGGCAATTCAGCCAGCAGGCGATCGGCGTGCTCGGCAGCCTGTTCAAGATTGGCGGCTGCGCTATAAAGGCTGAGGAACTGCGCCTTGGCCGCCGGACCTTGCAACAGATAACGTTTGAGCAGACCGGCATTGCTGTCGGCATGTTCCACCGGTACCCAGCGTTCATCAGCCAGGCTGACGACCACGTTGGACCAGTCCAGCGACTGCTTGGCCAGATGCTGGAAAAACGCCACCGGGCTGCGCCCGCCAGACACCACCAGCACCGCCGTGCCGCGCTCGCTGATAGCGTCGCTTAGGTGCTTGGCCACCTTCAGTGCCAGGCCTTCGGCCAGCAGCACCGGGCTGCGGAACTCATGGGCGCTGACGCCCTGAGGCAGTTTCAATTCAGATATCGCCATACCACGACCTCCCATCTCGCGTAATCAGTGCAATCGAGCTCATCGGCCCCCAGGACCCGGCCGCGTACGGCTTGGGCGCATCACCGGACTTCTTCCAGCCGGCGATCAACTGGTCACACCATTTCCACGCGGCTTCGATTTCATCTTTACGGACAAACAGGTTCTGATTGCCACGCATTACTTCCAGCAACAACCGCTCGTAGGCATCGGGAATCCGTGCACTGCGGTAGGTGTCGGAAAAATTCAGCTGCAACGGACCGCTGCGCAGCTGCATGCCCTTGTCCAGGCCTTGTTCCTTGGTCATCACCCGCAGGGAAATACCTTCGTCCGGTTGCAGGCGGATGATCAGTTTGTTGCTGATCTGCAGGCGCTGCTCGGGGGCGAAGATGTAGTGCGACGGTTCCTTGAAGTGGATGACGATCTGCGACAGCTTCTGCGGCATGCGTTTGCCAGTACGCAGATAAAACGGCACCCCGGCCCAACGCCAGTTGCGAATGTCGGCACGCAGCGCGACGAAGGTTTCGGTATCACTCTGGGTGTTGGAGTTTTCTTCCTCCAGGTAACCCGGTACCGATTTTCCTTCGCTGTAGCCGGCGATGTACTGGCCGCGCACTACTTGGGTAGTCAGGCCTTCCGGGCTGATCGGCGCCAGGGCCTTGAGCACCTTTACTTTCTCGTCACGGATACTGTCGGCGGACAGGTCGGCCGGCGGGTCCATGGCGATCAGGCAGAGCAGTTGCAGCAGGTGATTCTGGATCATGTCCCGCAGCTGGCCAGCCTTGTCGAAGTAGCCCCAACGGCCTTCGATACCAACCTTCTCGGCCACGGTAATTTCGACGTGGGAGATATAATTCTGGTTCCACTGGGTTTCGAACAGACTGTTGGCAAAGCGCAGGGCGATCAGGTTCTGTACCGTCTCTTTGCCCAGATAGTGGTCGATCCGGTAGGTGCGGTTTTCCGGGAAGTACTGCGCCACCGCATCATTGACCTTGCGCGACGACTCGAGATCGGAGCCGATGGGCTTTTCCAGCACCACGCGGGTGTTCTCGGTCAGGCCGACCTTCGACAGGTTCTCGCAGATTGCCCCGTAGACCGCCGCCGGAGTGGCGAAGTAGGCAATCACTCGCTGCGCGCTTCCAGCCTGCTCGGCCAGGGCGACATAATCGTCAGCCTTGAGGAAGTCGACATGCAGGTAACTCAGGCGCGCCAGGAAGCGTTCAGCCAAGGCTTCGTCGAATTCCTTGGCATCTACATAACGGCGCAGTTCGGCCGCGATAAGGGCCAGATGCTGCTGCTCGCTGCCAGGCTCACGGGCCAGCGCGATAATCCGCGAGTCCTCGTGCAGCAGGCCAGCGCCATCGAGCTGATACAAGGCAGGAAACAACTTACGAAGCGCCAGATCGCCAAGGGCGCCGAACAGGGCAAAGGTGCAAGGTTCAACCGTAATCGAAGGCATGATGTTTGTTCTTTTATCAAGTTAAGCTACAAATACCTTTTTTTTAGGCATCACTCAAGGGAAAATGTAGTAATAACCACAACATTTACTCAAAATATAGATTCCGAGTGGTGGTAGGTCGAGGCCATCAGTAGGATAGGCCACCGCCAAGGGCCAATTCAAAGGCCCAATTTGCATAGCCGACCAAGGAAATCCGAATGGACCGCGTGCGAAATCTCCTGGAAACGATCCAGAAACGCCTCGAAGATTTGAACAAGGCTGAACGTAAAGTCGCCGAAGTCATCCTGCTCAATCCGCAGCAAGCGACCCGCTTCAGCATCGCCGCCCTCGCCCAGGCCGCTTCGGTCAGCGAACCGACGGTCAACCGTTTCTGCCGCTCGTTCGGCGTCAGCGGTTACCCGGAACTCAAGCTGCAGCTGGCCCAGAGCCTGGCCAGCGGCGCGGCCTATGTCAGCCGTGCGGTGGAGGCGGATGACAACCCTGAAGCCTATACCCAGAAGATCTTCGGCAGCGCCATCGCGTCCCTGGACAGCGCCTGCCAGGCGCTGGACCCGAACCTGATCAGTCGCGCCGTCGACTTGTTGATCCAGGCCCGGCAGATCCACTTCTTCGGCCTCGGCGCTTCCGCCCCGGTGGCCCTGGATGCCCAGCACAAGTTCTTCCGTTTCAACCTGGCCGTCACCGCCCATGCCGACGTGCTGATGCAGCGGATGATTGCCTCGGTGGCGCATACCGGCGAATTGTTCGTGATCATTTCCTACACCGGCCGCACCCGCGAACTGGTGGAAGTGGCGCGCATTGCCCGGGAGAACGGCGCTTCGGTACTCGGCCTGACCGCCGCCGGCTCGCCCTTGGCCAAGGCCAGCACCCTGAGCCTGAACATCCCGCTGCCGGAAGATACCGACATCTATATGCCAATGACCTCGCGGATCATCCAGCTCACGGTGCTCGACGTACTGGCCACCGGCATGACCTTGCGCCGCGGCGTGGATTTCCAGCCGCACCTGCGCAAGATCAAGGAAAGCCTCAACGCCAGCCGGTATCCGATTGGGGATGAGTTTAATTAAGCCGAAAGCTTCATTGGCTGTTATGGCCGCAGCACCGCAGATTGTGGCCTAAGCCCCGACTCTCGCCTGCAAACTCAAATGCGCCCTCTCCCCCGGTGCCAGGCTGAGGCTGTCGGTCCCGCCCCGGGCCGCTTCGACGCAGACGAAGCCTGCAACCTCGTTCCAATTCACCCCCAGCAACGGCCTCGGCCCGGGGTGCCAGACTACGGTATCGGCGCTGTCGCCGGTATCGATGCATAACTCGCGCTGCCAGGCGTGATCGATCAGCTGCAATTCGCCTTCATGTTGGAATACTCGCTGGCAACCGCCCTCGACCCGCAACTCGCCCTTTTGCAGGCAAGCCTGGCGGCTTAATTGGTCGTAACCTTGCACGCCGTCGAGCCCAGACAGCGCTACCTCAGCAACGTCACCAATACGCCAGTAGGCGTGCAACCCATGACTCAACTGGCACGGCAGGCTGTCCTGATGCTCGGTGCTCAGGCGCAAGTCCAGGCTTTCACCCAGGTGTGCGTGCAAATCCACTTGCCAGTCGCACAGCTGCAATTGCCAGTGCAGGCGTACCCCGTCGTCTTCATTGCTGCTGTCGAGCAGCTTCCAGTCGATCAAGCGCGCCCAGCCATGGGAAGGCCAGGCGTTTTCGCTGGGATGACGGCCATACCAGGGCCAGCACACCGGCACGCCACCACGGATCGCCCCGACCTGCGGCCACTTCGCCGCACACCAGAGCCAGGGCTTCTGCCTGCGCGGTTGGAAGTGCAGCAATTGCGCGCCCTGCCGGCTGAACACCGCTTGGCACAGCGGATGATCGATCACCAGCACATCACGCGCCTGATAACGCTCCCAGGCAAAGGTCGGGCGCTCGCGCAGGGAGGTAAAAAAGCGTTGTAGCGGGTGCTCATGCATGTGCCGCGGTCCTGAAAATCATTTGCCCTACCAGTTGAAATCATTTGTGGCGAGGGAGCTTGCTGTGGCGAGGGGGCTTGTCGGAACGCCGCATCGCCCCGTTCGGCTGCGCAGCAGTCGTAAACCGGTACATTCTGTTTACCTGAAACACCGCGGTGATTGGTTTTGGGGCTGCTTCGCAGCCCAGCGGGGGCAAGCCCCCTCGCCACAGAAAGCCCCTCATTTCCACCGTAAGCACCCTGCGCAAGTCCCCAAAAAAAAACGGACAGCCTGGGCCATCCGTAAAATGCGCACATAGAGACGGAGCTTATCGCAAGAGCGTTAGAACACCGACTGAATTTTCAGGCCGGCGACGATCGCGTCGTCGACCTGGTCAACACCGCCCGGGTGTTTGATGTATTGCAGGTTGGGACGCACGGTCAGCCAGTTGGTGACGTGGAAACCGTAGTTGATCTCGGCGTTGTACTCGGTGTCCCGGACAGGCATGAAGCTCGGGTTGTCATAGTCGTCGATCCCGTTGACGGCGTTGATCAGCTTGGTATTTTTCTGCACATCTTCATTGACGTGGATGCGAGCGATACCGATGCCCACGTCGTCTTTCGGACGTGCATTGAACGGACCTTTATAGACCAGCATCAGCTGCTGGTAGTTGTCGACGACGTTGGTGTCCTTGTCGTGGAAGGTGGCGTTGGCGGCGATGTTCAGGCCGCGGCTCTTGTCACCGTTGTGATCGGTGAGTTGCTGCTGCGCCACGAACCAGTAGCCGGACTTGCTGCTGTGGCTGCGATAGGCATTGCCGCTCGTTGCCGCGTCCTGACCATTGGAGTCCTTCAAGACATCATTGGCCTTGGCGGTGCTTTTGTAATAACCGACGCGGTACTCGCCCGGCAGGCTGTTGACGTCAGGTGACCAGACCAGCTCGACCGGAATGATGGTGCCTGCGGTACCACTGCCGCTGAGTTTGAAGCCGTTGCCGGTTTCCAGTTGCGACGGGTTCTGGTTGTACGCACCGATTTGCGCGTAAAGCTCAGGGGTGATGTTGTACTTCACACGGATCGCCGCCTGGCTGACGGGCCAGTTGTACCAGATGTCGCCGACCCAGTTACCCACTTGCGAGCCACAGAACGCCAGGTTCTGGAAGTCGCACGGGAAGGTGTTGAAGTCTTCGCCTTCACCGAAATAGCCGGCCTTGACGTCGAGCTTGCCGTCGAAGTATTTCTGCTTGACCCACAACTGAGTCAGCCGCCAGGTCTGCCCACGACCCCAGACTTCCTGGGAAGAACTGAGAGTACCCGCACGCGGATCGCCGATACGGTCGTTGGAAATGTTGCGACCGCTACGCTCGGTAATCGCCAGTTTGAATTCGGCGTCGTTCCAGCCGAAGATTTTTTCCAGATCCAGTTTCGCGCCAATGGCAAACTGGTCGCTGTATCGTGCAGTGGTGTCGTCGTTGTAACCGCCCTTGAGATTGGAACCGACCTCGCCCACGTACTCCAGCGTGAAGTCGTAGCCCGCTTCGATCAGCTTGGTCCGCTCGCCCCCCCAGTCACCTGTCATCCATTGTGACTCGGAGCTGAACGCCTCAGCAGCATGCACGCTGCCTGCCAGACTCATCAGCGCAATCGCTGACAATTGGCAGATGAGCTGAGCGTTGTTCTTCTTCATCATCCCTACATCCTCGTTTTATTGTTATTAGCTGTTTTTTTCTAACGCGGTTTACATCGGTTGCGGCGGGCGCCGCATACCCCCTGTGGGAGCGAGCTTGCTCGCGATGAGGCCAGCACATTCAGCATCACTGTTGACTGTCACACCGCTATCGCGAGCAAGCTCGCTCCCACATTTTTTGATCTTCAGCGGCCTTTGAATTGCGCAACGTTGGCGGCTCGGGCCTCGGCTTTCGGTTGACCGGCAGCCCCCAGGCGTTCTCCGGTCTTGGCGTCGAACAGCAATACTTTGGAAGGATCGAATTGCAGGGTCAGGGTCTCGCCGACAGCGGGCGCGACGTCCGGCGCGAGGCGGCAACAGACCTTGGTTTCGTTGAGGTTGACGAACACCAGGGTGTCCGGCCCGGTGGGCTCGGTGACCTGGACTTCGGCGCGAATGGTCGGCAGACCATTGGGCTCGCTCGGCGCCAGGACGATCTGCTCCGGGCGCATGCCGAGGATCACTTCGCGATCTTCGAGGCCGGCGTCCTGCATGCCCAGCGGCAGCTCGCAGCGCGCCTGACCGCTGTCGAGCAACGCCAGCAGGCGGCCTTCCTTGCGCTGCAACCGCAGCGGGATAAAGTTCATCGGCGGCGAGCCGATAAAGCTGGCGACGAACAGGTTGGCCGGGTTGTTGTAGATGTCTTTCGGCGTACCGAATTGCTGAATGATCCCGTCCTTCATCACCGCCACCTTGTCGCCCAGGGTCATGGCTTCGATCTGGTCGTGGGTCACGTAGACCGTGGTGGTCTTCAGACGTTGGTGCATCAGTTTCATTTCGGTGCGCATCTCGACCCGCAGCTTGGCGTCGAGGTTGGACAGCGGTTCGTCAAACAGATAAATCTTCGGCCGCCGGGCCAGCGCCCGGCCCATGGCCACCCGCTGTTGCTGGCCACCGGAAAGCTGACCGGGCTTGCGCCCGAGCAGGTGTTCGATTTGCAGCAGCTTGGCGACGCGGGCGACTTCTTCTTCGATCTCGGCCGCCGGCATTTTGCGAATTTTCAAACCGAAGGCGATGTTGTCGCGCACGCTCATGGTCGGGTACAGCGCATAGGACTGAAAGACCATGGCGATGTCGCGATCTTTCGGGCTCATGCCGCTGATGTCGGAGTCGTCCACCAGGATCGAGCCGCCGCTGATGTTTTCCAGGCCGGCGATGCAGTTCATCAAGGTCGACTTGCCGCAGCCGGACGGGCCGACGAGGATCAGGAACTCCCCGTCATCGATCTTCAGTTCGATGTTTTTCAGGGTGTCCGGCAAACCGCTGCCGTAGGTTTTGTTGACGTTGCGTAATTCGAGAGTTGCCATGTTCTACCCCTTGACCGCGCCGGACGTCAGCCCACGCAGGAAATACTTGCCAGCGAATATGTAGACCAGCAGTGTCGGCAGCCCGGCGATCATCGCCGCTGCCATATCAACGTTGTATTCCTTGGCCCCGGTGCTGGTGTTGACCAGGTTGTTCAGGGCCACGGTGATCGGTTGCGCATCGCCGCTGGCGAATACCACCCCGAACAGGAAGTCGTTCCAGATCTGGGTGAACTGCCAGATCAGGCAGACCATGATGATCGGCACCGACATCGGCAGCAGGATCCGCCCGAAAATGGTGAAGAACCCCGCGCCATCCAGCCGCGCCGCCTTGACCAGCGCATCGGGGATGCTCACGTAGTAGTTGCGGAAGAACAGCGTGGTGAACGCCAGGCCGTAGACCACGTGCACCAGCACCAGACCCGTAGTGGTGTTCGCCAGGCCGAGCTTGCCGACGGTGAACGAGGCCGGCAGCAGCACGGTCTGGAACGGCAGGAAGCAACCGAACAGCAACAGTCCGAAGAACAGCTGCGAGCCACGGAAGCGCCACATCGACAACACGTAGCCGTTCATCGCACCGATGAAGGTCGAGATCAACACCGCCGGAACGGTGATTTTCACCGAGTTCCAGAAGTAGCCGCCGACCGTGTCCCAGGCCTTGATCCAGCCAATGCCGTCGATCACTTGCGGCCAGCTCAGGAGGTTGCCGGTGCGGATGTCTTCGGGGCTCTTGAAGCTGGTCAGCAGCATCACCACCAGCGGGATCAAGTACACCGCGGCAGCCAGCAACAAGGTCGCATAGATGGCCACGCGGCTCAGGCTCAGGGCCGGTTTGCCAAGCTGATTACTCATGGCGCTTACCTCGCAATTCGGAGTACAGGTACGGCACCAGAATCGCCAGGATCGCGCCGAGCATCATCATCGCGCTGGCTGAACCGATGCCCATCTGGCCACGGCTGAAGGTGAAGGAATACATGAACATCGCCGGCAAATCAGAGGAGTAACCCGGACCGCCAGCGGTCATCGCCGCCACCAGATCGAAACTCTTGATCGCAATGTGCGCGAGGATCATGAAGGCGCTGAAAAACACCGGACGCAGGCTTGGCAGAACGATGCGCAAATAGATGGTCGGCAGGCTCGCACCATCGACCTGGGCGGCGCGGATGATCGACTGATCGACCCCGCGCAGTCCGGCCAGGAACATCGCCATGACAAAGCCCGAGGCCTGCCAGACCGCGGCGATCACCAGGCAATAGACGACCCGATCCTGATCCACCAGCCAGTCCAGGCGAAAGCCTTCCCATCCCCAATCGCGCATCATTTTGTCCAGCCCCAGGCCCGGGTTGAGCAGCCACTTCCAGGCGGTACCGGTGACGATCATCGACAGCGCCATCGGGTACAGGTAGATGGTGCGGATGAAGCCTTCCTTGCGAATCCGCTGGTCCAGCAGCACCGCGAGAAACACCCCGAGCACCAGGCTGATACCGATAAACATCCCACCGAAGACCGCGAGGTTTTTGCTCGCGACCCACCAGCGATCGTTGTCCAGCAGGCGAATGTATTGCTGCAGGCCGACCCACTTGTAGCTCGGCATAAAGCTGGAGTTGGTGAAGGACAGAATGAACGTCCAGATTATGTAACCGTAGAAACCGACCAGCACGATCAGCATACTTGGCGCCAGCACCAACTTGGGTAGCCAACGCTGCAGTGCATCGAACGGTGAGGTTTTGCGCATTACCGCCACAGAGCTCATCGGAAATGTCCAGGTGAAGAAGTGAAATCCAGACCGAGCGCCTCCAGCGACATGGGCCGGGGCTCATGCCGTACAGGCAACGGTGAGGGGTTGGCCGCAGGCGTGCCTGCGGCGGGTGCAGCTGCTACAGAGCGGCTTTGATCGCCGACGACATCTGCTTGCCGGCCTTGGCCGGGTCGGCATTCTTGTCGCTCATGAAGTTGGTCACCACGTCAAAGATCGCGCCCTGTACCGCCAGGCTCGTGGCCATGTTGTGGGCCATGCTCGGCTCCAGCTTGCCGTTCTTGTCCGCTTCGGCGAAGTCCTTCGCCGACGCCTGGCCACAGGCGTCGAACTTGCTCATGTCGAGGTCGTTGCGCACCGGGATCGAGCCTTTGTTCTGGTTGAACACGTACTGGAATTCAGGCTCCAGAGCGATCTTCGCCACGTCGTTTTGCGCCGCGATATTGCCCGGGGTGTTGTTCTTCGCCGACAGTTTGAACATCGCCAGGGAGTCGATGTTGTAGGTGTAGCTGCCTTGGGTACCGGGGAACGGCACGCACTGGTAGTCCTTGCCGGCGACCTTGTCGGCCGCGGTCCATTCGCTCTTGGCCCAATCGCCCATGATTTGCATGCCGGCCTTGCCGTTGATGACTTCGGCAGCGGCGATGTTCCAGTCACGCCCGGCGCGGTTTTCGTCCATGTAACCGCCGACTTTTTTCAGGGCGGTGAAGACTTCAACCATCTTCTGGCCGCTCAGGGTTTTCTCGTCGAGGTCGATGAAGGCTTTCTTGTAGCCATCGGCGCCCATGATACTCAGCACCAGGTTTTCGAACACCGTGCTGTCCTGCCAAGGCTGACCGCCGTGGGCCAGCGGGATGAAACCGGCGGCCCTGAGCTTGTCGCCAGCGGCATAGAATTCTTCGAGGGTGGTCGGGGCTTTGTCGATGCCGGCTTTTTTGAAGACTTCAGGATTGATCCACAGCCAGTTGACCCGGTGAATGTTCACCGGCACTGCGACGTAGTGCCCGTCGTAT
Organism: Pseudomonas sp. LBUM1658; assembly: GCF_059716055.1. Classification (NCBI taxonomy): domain Bacteria; kingdom Pseudomonadati; phylum Pseudomonadota; class Gammaproteobacteria; order Pseudomonadales; family Pseudomonadaceae; genus Pseudomonas; species Pseudomonas sp. LBUM1658. The sequence goes on along the minus strand of NZ_CP166798.1, from coordinate 1,419,588 downwards.
TTCATGGTGTCGGAAACGGTTTTGGAGAGCAGCTTGTCCCAGTTGTTCTGGCTGGAGACTTCATCGAGGTTGGTCAGCAGACCCAGTGCGCCCCACTCTTGCAGGTCCGGACCTTTGATCTGTGCGGCAGAAGGCGGGTTGCCAGAGACAGCGCGGGTTTTCAGCACGGTCATGGCCGCGGCACCGCCACCACCGGCGACAGCGCTGTCCTTCCATTCATAGCCGTCTTTTTCCACAAGATTTTCCAGGACTTTGACAGCTTTGGCTTCGCCACCCGAGGTCCACCAGTGCACAACTTCCACCGTGCCTTTGGCATCGGCAGCAAGGGCGCTGAGAGGAAACAACGAGGCGAGAGAAATGACAGTGGCGAGGCGAGTGATCGCATTCATCGGAGTACCTTTCTTGTTGTTATGCATGCAAGTCTGGTGCTTGCGCTGCATAGGATTTTAACCAGGACTTTGGCCTTCGCAGGTAACGAAGGGACGCGTAAATGTCACCACATGGTTACACAGCCGCGCTCCCGGAAAACTGCGCCAAAGCCGTGGCCATGCTTGGCGCCAGCGGCAAGCGGGGCAGCAGGACAGCTTGCCAGGCGTGATAGAGATCGGGCTTGCCGGCCCAGATATCGGCGCTGGGCCGGTTCTGTGGGTCCAGTTCGTGATGCCAGCTGCCGTTGACCCGGTCGATCAAGCGGCTTTCGCTGAACTCCCAGAAGAGCCGATACCAGGTTTCGTAACGCTGATCCCCGGTGCGCTTGAGCAAGGCGCTGGCGGCGGCGCTGGCTTCGCAATGGGTCCAGTGCAAGCGCTGGCGAACCACCGGGCGCTTGTCCCAGCCCAAGGTGTAGACGATGCCCGGTGCGCCATCGACCTCCCAGCCATGAAGGCAGTTGTTCTCGAACAGTTTTTGCGCGTCGATCAGCAACCAGCCGGGCGTCAGCATGCCGGCCTGCACCCGTGCCGCCTCGAGGTGCAAGAGCAGGCGTGACCATTCAAAACCATGGCCGGGCGTCGTGCCATAGGGCCGAAAACCGTCGGCCGGGTTGTCCTGGTTGTACTCGCGCAGCGGCTGCCAGTGACGGTCGAAATGTTCGACTACCAGGAACTGGTTGTCGGCAGCGTGGCCATGAATCACTCGCTCGACGATGCGCAAGGCGCGGTCCAGCCAGCGGTTGTCCTGGGTGATATCCGCCAGGGCCAAAAAGGCTTCGGTTGCGTGCATATTGCTGTTGGCGCCGCGATAAGCCTCCTCGAAGCTCCAGTCGCGACTGAAGGATTCGCCCATGGCGCCCTCCTCCTCGCTCCAGAAATGCTCATCGATCACTTTTATCGCATCCGCCAGCAAAGCCTGTGCACCTGGGCGCCCGGCGACTACCGCAGAGCTGGCGGCCAGTGCAATAAAGGCATGCAGGTAGGCGGCTTTATCCGTGTTGCCGTCGCGGTGGAACGGCGCGGCAAACCATCCACCGTGTTCGGTGTCACGCAGCGGTCCGCTCAGGGCGGCAATGCCGTGGTCGATCAACCCGGCAAACCCGGGAATGCCCTGGATGTGCGCCATGGCAAAGCTGTGGGTCATGCGCGCGGTGTTCATGGTATCGGCTTGGGCATCGGCCGGCAGGCAGCCCAGATAGTCGAGATTGCCGAAGCCTTCGGCGACCTTCGAAGCCTTGGCAAATGTCAGCAGACGCTGGCCTTCGGCGGCGAGCCAGGCGTGGTGGGCAGGTGCGTTCAACCAGCTGCCGGACGCAGGATAAGTGGTGTCCATAGGGTGCCTTTTTTTGTTGTTATGACTGACTGGAGTCTAAACAAGGCTGGGTGGGATGCAGGTAACGAAGGACCGGTGAAATGTCACCGATCAGTGACATAAGATCAAAAGATCAAAAGATCGCAGCCTTCGGCAGCTCCTACAGGGTGTACGCCGTTCCAATGTAGGAGCTGCCGCAGGCTACGATCTTTTCGGCGCGACGCGATATCAGGTCAATCCACCGAACGCGGCAAATGCAAGGTCACCCGCAACCCGCCTTCGCGCAGATTCTGCAAGCTCACTTCGCCGCCATGGCTGTGAGCAATGTTGCGGGCGATGCCCAGTCCCAGACCGTAACCCTGCTGTTGCCCGGCCAGACGAAAGTGCGGTTCGAAGCACTGTTCCAGGCGCTGTTCGGGGACTCCGGGGCCTTCGTCATCCACATGCAGGATAAACGCACTGTCATCGTCGTCGATGTGCAGATGAGCCTTCTGCCCATACTTCAGGGCGTTGTCGATCAGGTTGCCGATGCAACGCTTGAGCGCCAGCGGCTTGCCGGGATAGCTGGCCAGCGCCCGCCCCTGCTGAGTCACCCGGCCATTGCCGTCGGGTGCCAGATAGGGCTCGACCAGGCAATCGAGCACATGATTGAGGTCCACCGGCTCGATGTTTTCATGAATATCGGTGTCCTTGACGCATTGCAGCGCGCCTTTGACCAGCAACTCCAGTTCATCGAGGTCGCGACCGAATTTGGCTTGCAACTGTTCATCTTCCAGCAGTTCGACCCGCAGCCGCAGACGGGTGATCGGCGTGCGCAAATCATGGGAAATGGCGCTGAACAACTGGCTGCGTTCGGTCAGGTAGCGACTGATGCGCTCGCGCATGGCATTGAACGCACGGCCGACCTCGACCACTTCGCTGCCACCACCCTGCGCCACCGGTTCGACTTCGGCGCCCAGTGACATATCCCGTGCAGCCCGCGCCAGGCGCTTGAGCGGCCGACTCTGCCAGTGCACCAGCAGGCCGATAAACAGCAGCAGGAAACCGCTGGTCAGCACAATAAACCACACCTGCTGCGACGGCAGTCCTTGCTCTTCGAGGCTGGTGTAGGGTTCGGGCAACAGCGAGGCGATGTACAGCCATTCGCCTGGGGCCAACTGGATTTGCGTCACCAGCACCGGAGGGTTCACCGGCTCCAGGGTCAACGCGTAATGGGCCCAGGAGCGCGGTAACTCATCGAGCTTCAAACCACCGTTGAAGATTCGCAGGTCCTCGGCGCTGACGAATCGCACCGAGATATCGGCTTCATTGCCCAGGGACTGGCGCAGCACCTCTTCCACCGCCTTGAGCACCGCCTGCTTGCGCGGCGTCGGCGGCAGCACCTCCATGCCCAACGGCTTGTCATTGAGGGTCACAACGAAACGCGTACCGCCCATGCTGCGCAACTGGTCGAGGACCAATGGCCGGTAAGCCACTGGCAAGGAGCGGAAGTAACTGACGCTGGCGGTCATCGAATGGGCCAGGCTACGGGCGCTGGTGACCAGGCCTTCAAGCTGGGTGGCACGCAGTTGCGAGACCCAGATCACGCTCGACAGGGCCTGCGCGAACAGCACCGCAAGCAAGGTCAGCAGCAGCATTCGCCCCAGCAACGAGCGCGGCATTGGCACGCGCCGGGCGATCCAGCTGAAGAATTCAGTGACCATTGCTGGCAACCACATTGGCAGCCAATTGATAACCGCTGCCGCGCACCGTGCGGATCAAGCGTGGCGGTTTGTCGGTGTCGCGCAAGCGCTGGCGCAAGCGGCTGACCGCCATGTCGACGATCCGGTCCAGGGGCATCAGATCGCGGCCGCGGGTAGCGTTGCCGATGGTGTCGCGGTCGAGGATTTCCTGGGGGTGATCGAGGAATAGTTTCAGCAAGGCAAAATCGGCGCCGGACAAAATCACTTCTTCGCCGTCGTTATGAAACAGCCGATGACTGACCATATCCAGGCGCCACTCATCGAAAGACAACACCTCGCCGCCGGAGCGCTCCTGGCCGAACTGGGCCCGGCGCAGCAGTGCCTTGATCCGCGCCTGCAGCTCCCGAGGGCTGAAAGGTTTGCCAAGGTAGTCGTCGGCCCCCAGCTCCAGACCTATTACCCGGTCGGCTTCGTCGGAACTGGCGGTGAGCATGATGATCGGCACCTGGGACTGACGCGGGTGCTGGCGAATCCAGCGGCACAGGCTGAAGCCGTCTTCGTCCGGCAGCATCACGTCGAGGATCACCAGGTCGCTCGGCGCCTCGTTCAAGGCCTGGCGAAACCCGGCACCGTCGGGCGTGGTCCGTACCTGAAAACCGGCGCGACTGAGATAGGTGTCCAGCAACTCGCGTATCTCTTGATCGTCATCGACCAACAAAATCGACTTGTTGACTGAGCTCACGGGGGTCGTCCTTGTTGTTATGGATGAAGCGGATTATGCCTGAGTGGAAATCTACGGCGAATGAGCTTTTGTGGCGAGGGGGCTTGCCCCCGTTCGGCTGCGAAGCAGCCGTAAATTCTGCAACCGAGTATTGTCAGATAAAACTCGGTCGCAGGCTTTGGGACCGCTTCGCGCTCCAGCGGGGGCAAGCCCCCTCGCCACAGGACTCATTTCAATCAGGCAACCGCCTGCTCCAGCGCCACACCCGCGCCGGTCAATCCGGAGTACGGTGCCGTCACCAGCCACACCGGAATACCCTTGAAGTAATCGCTCATGCAACCCTTGTCGACGAAGCAACGGGCAAACCCGCTCTCCAGGAAGAACTCGGCAAACCGCGGAACCACCCCTCCGACGATATACACCCCGCCCCGCCCACCGCAGGTCAACACGTTGTTGCCGGCGACTCGGCCGAGCCAGCAGCAGAACTGCTCCAGCACTTCCAGGGCAATCGGATCCCCCGCCAGCCCGGCAGCGGTGATTGCTTCTGGCGTGTCGAGCACCGGCGCATGCCCATCCACCGCGCAAATCGCCCGATAGACCCGCGGCAATCCGCTGCCGCTCAGCGCCGTTTCAGCGCTGACATGCCCGATCTCATTGAAGATGTGTTGCCACAACTGGGTTTCCCGCGGACTGCTCAATGGCAAATCGACGTGTCCGCCTTCACCCGGTAGCGCCATCCAGCGACCTTCGCCCAGATCCAGCAAAGTGCCAACACCCAAACCAGTCCCGGGCCCCATCACCACCGCCGGGCGCAATGGCTCGGGAGTCCCTTCGCAGACCACTCGAAACTCGTCCGGCTGCAAACGGGTCATGCCCAGGGCCATGGCCGAGAAGTCGTTGACCAGCAACAGCTGATCGACCTGCAAGGTCTGGCAGAAGGCTTTGCGACTCAGCCGCCAGTGATTGTTGGTGAAGCGAAACTCATCGCCACCCACGGGCCCGGCCACCGACAGGCAAACCGACCCAATCGAACCGGGCGGCAAGCCCAGCCCGTTCAGATAGACGCCAATAGCCGCTTCCGGGTTGGCGTAATCTGCCGTCGCCAACACCTGGATCGACTCCAGGCGCTGGTCCTTCCACAACGCAAAACGCGCATTGGTTCCGCCAATGTCACCGACCAGCGCTAACTTCACTTAAGGGTCTCCAGTGCAGAGGTAAAGGCGCTGGCGCCCTGCTCTGCCGAACTGAAGGCCATGCGCATGAAGCCAAACAACTCACGACCGCAGCCGATGCCGTTATCCAGCAGGCCCTTGGCGGGCTCACGGGCGGCGAATTCATCGGCGTCCACCATAAGCTGCAAGGTGCCGTTGACGCCATCGACCCGGATGATATCGCCATCGAGTACCCGCGCCAGCGCGCCGCCGACAAAGGCTTCGGGGCAGACGTGAATCGCTGCCGGGATCTTCCCGGAAGCGCCGGACATGCGCCCGTCGGTGACCAGCGCGACCTTGAAGCCACGGTCCTGCAGCACTCCGAGGAACGGCGTCATCTTGTGCAGTTCCGGCATGCCATTGGAACGTGGCCCCTGGAAGCGCATCACCGCGACAAAGTCCTTCTCCAACAGACCGGCCTTAAAGGCATCGGCCAGGTCCTGCTGATCCTGGAACACCACCGCCGGCGCTTCGACGATCTGATGCTCCGGTGCAACCGCCGAGACCTTCATCACGCCGCGACCAAGGTTACCTTCCATCACCCGCAGACCGCCCTCTGGCGAGAACGCCCGAGCCACCGGTCGCAAAATGTTTTCATCGAGGCTTTCGATCGGACCTTCACGCCAGACCAGCTCACCGTTCTCCAGGAACGGCTCCTGGATGTAGCGGCTCAGGCCATGGCCGGCCACGGTGTTGACGTTTTCGTGGAGCAGACCGGCTTCGAGCAGTTCGCGAATCAGGAACGACATACCCCCGGCCGCCTGGAAGTGGTTGATGTCGGCCTTGCCGTTCGGGTAGACGTGGGACAGGGTCGGCACCACCTCGGAGAGGTCGGCCATGTCCTGCCAGGTCAGTTGAATGCCCGCCGCCATGGCGATCGCCGGCATGTGCAGGGTGTGGTTGGTCGAGCCGCCGGTGGCGTGCAGGGCAACGATCGAGTTGACCAGCGAACGCTCGTCGACGATTTCGCCCAGCGGCATGAAGTTGCCGCTTTGCTTGGTCAGGCGGGTGATCTGATGCGCGGCTTCGCGGGTCAGGGCATCGCGCAATGGCGTGTTCGGATTGACGAAAGAGGCGCCCGGCAGGTGCAGGCCCATGACTTCCATCAGCAACTGATTGGTGTTGGCGGTACCGTAGAAGGTGCAGGTGCCGGGGCTGTGGTAGGACTTCATCTCCGTTTCCAGCAGCTCCTCACGGCTGGCCTTGCCTTCAGCGTAGCGCTGACGGACGTCGGCTTTTTCCTTGTTGGAAATCCCCGAAACCATCGGCCCGCCCGGGACAAAGATCGTCGGCAAATGACCGAAGCGCAGCGCGCCCATCATCAGGCCGGGGACAATCTTGTCGCAGATGCCGAGCATTATCGCCGCGTCGAACATGTTGTGGGACAGCGCCACGGCGGTCGACATCGCGATCACTTCGCGGCTGGCGATACCCAGCTCCATCCCCGGCTCGCCCTGGGTCACGCCATCACACATGGCCGGCACACCGCCGGCGAACTGACCGACCGAGCCGATCTCGCGCAGTGCGTGTTTGAGTTGTTCCGGGTAGTGCTCGTACGGCTGATGCGCCGAGAGCATGTCGTTATATGACGAAACTATTGCCACGTTGGCGGCGTTCATCATTCGCAGGTTGTTTTTGTCTTCAGTGCCACAAGCGGCTACGCCGTGGGCGAAGTTGGCACATTGCAGTCTGGCGCGTTGCGGGCCATCGCTGGCGGCACTGCGAATCAAGGCCAGGTAAGCCTCACGAGTAGCGCGACTGCGGGAAATAAGCCGTTCGGTGACCTCAAGGACGCGGGGATGCATGTGTAGAACTCCAGGCTAACGGATGTGGCGACCTGATTGTCTATGCTGACTGAAGGGGTCTGCGCTTGGCATTGCAGACGTGATCTTCAATCATCCGGACCAGTTGATTCAGGTCACTCGTTGTAGATAAGACAAAATATTGCCACTAAAAAGGCTTGTTTTCTATTTTTTTACGAATAATCTTGTTATTCCAACAACAAAACGACGACAGGTGCCTTTCAAATGACTCTACGAATTGCAATCAATGGTTTTGGCCGTATTGGCCGTAATGTCCTGAGAGCACTCTATACCCAAGGTTACCGTCAGGATCTGCAGATCGTCGCCATCAACGATCTGGGGGACAGCGCGATGAATGCCCACCTGCTCAAGTACGACACCGTCCACGGCACCTTTGATGCCGATGTGCAGCACGATCAGGAAAGCCTGACCGTCAACGGTGACCGCATTGCCGTCAGCGCCATCCGCAACCCGGCCGAGCTGCCATGGGCTGCCGAGAAGATCGACGTCGTCTTCGAATGCACCGGCCTGTTCACCGATCGTGCCAAAGCCGCCGCGCATGTTACTGCCGGGGCCCGCAAAGTGATTATCTCGGCACCGGCCAAAGGTGCCGACGCCACTGTGGTTTACGGGGTCAACCACGACATTCTGCGCCAGTCGCATCAGATCATCTCCAACGCCTCCTGCACCACCAACTGCCTGGCCCCCATCGCCCAGGTGCTGCATCGCGAACTGGGCATCGAAAGCGGCTTGATGACCACCATCCACGCCTACACCAACGACCAGCACCTGACCGACGTCTATCATGTCGACCCCTATCGTGCGCGTTCGGCCACCCAGAATATGATCCCGAGCAAGACCGGCGCCGCCGAAGCGGTGGGCCTGGTGCTGCCGGAACTGGCGGGCAAACTGACCGGCATGTCGGTTCGGGTCCCGGTGATCAACGTATCGCTGGTGGACCTGACCGTGCAGCTCAAGCGCGAAGCCAGCGCCGACCAGGTCAACGCGCTGCTCAAGGAAGCCAGCCAGCACTCGAAGATCCTCGGCTACAACACCCTGCCGCTGGTCTCCAGTGACTTCAACCACAACCCGCTGTCGTCGATTTTCGATGCCAACCACACCAAGTCCAGCGGCAAGTTGCTCAAGGTGCTGGCCTGGTACGACAACGAATGGGGCTTCTCAAACCGCATGCTCGACAATTGCCTGGCGCTCTGCAACGCGGAATAAGGCGGATCCCCTGTGGAACAGCAACCGATGATCGGTATCAGCTTCACCCAGAAAACCATGACGGCGCGCAAGCGCATCGCCCTGGTCGCCCATGACCACTGCAAGGTGTTCCTGCTCGACTGGGCCGAACGGCAAAAGGACAAACTCGCCCAGCACGAACTGGTCGCCACCGGCACCACTGGCCTGCTGCTGAGCAAACGTCTGGGGCTGCCTGTAGAGAGCATGATCAGCGGCCCCTTGGGCGGCGATCAGCAGCTCGGCGCGCGGATCGCCGAGCAGCGGGTGGATATGCTGGTGTTTTTCTGGGACCCCTTCGAGCCACAACCCCACGACCCGGACATCAAGGCGCTGCTACGGGTCGCGGCGGTCTGGAACATCCCGGTGGCCTGCAATGAATGCAGCGCCGATTACCTGCTCAGCAGCCCGCTGATGGATCAGGCGCACGCGTACCGGATTCCCGATTACGAGGCTTACCTGCAGAGCCGTCAATAATTCTCTCACAAAGTAGTACTTGACCATTCGCGCAGATGATAAGAATTATCATTTACTGAAAATGGATCAGGTCCTACTGTGAGTCAATCGCGCTTCAACCACGTATTCCTCGCTCAGCGAGTTTCTCTGCCCCCGCGACCTTCGATCGCTGACAAGCCAGCGCCACTGACTCCCAGATGCCTGCACTCCAGATTGCTGCCGAATCGTTAAAAATAATACACAACCCCTTTCACGCAAACGCCCGTTCCAAAGCCTCCACAGACCTCAGCACAGAACGAAAACGCGTAAAAATTAGAAAAACGCGACATCTCCCTCTCGATTTTCGTCAATTATTTATGACAGACTGCCTACCGCTCGTCGGCCTGCTCTCATGCCAGCACCCTGCGAGCCGATGCCCCGGAGTTGGCGCTAAATGGATTTGGCCACTCGAGTCATTCGACTCATTGCTCATTCCTTGTCCATTAGCGAGATCGCCCCATGTTCGACTCTCTGTCCATCCGCCTGAAAATCGTGCTGCTGTCCGGTCTGTGCCTGCTCGGCGTGGTGGGTCTGATTGTTGGTATGAACATCTACCAGGCCAATCAGAACGATCATCTGGTCAGCGCCTCCAGCACCAAAATGCTCACCGGCAGCGTCGAGAACCTGCTCCAGGCCAAAGCGGCCGAGCAAGCAGTCCGGGTGCAGAAGACTTTCGGCGAAAGCCTGCTGGTGGTGACCGCCCTCGCCGATCAGATCAACGACCTGCGGGTCATGGCTGGCAAGCGTTCGCTGGAGTCGTCGGCGCTGCGCGAAGAACTCAACCAGAGTCTGAAAACCGCCTTCGAGCGCAACAGCAAGCTGCTGGGGATCTGGCTGGCCTTCGAACCCGACGGCCTCGACGGCAAGGACAGCGAATTCGCCAACGACGCGGCCCGCATGTCCAACGAAGTCGGGCGTTTCGCCAGCTACTGGAGCCGCTCTGGCGGCACCGGGATCAACACGATCATGGTCGAAGACGACATGACCAAAACCACCCTCAGCCTCAGCGGCACTCCATACAACAGCTGGTACACCTGCCCACGGGACAGCAAGCGCATCTGCCTGCTTGATCCGTATGCCGACACCGTCGGCGGCAAAGAGATGCTGATGACCACCATTTCCGTGCCCTTGCTGGTCAATGGCAAGGCCATCGGCGTAGTCGGTGTGGATATCGCCCTCGACTCGCTGCAAGCCGCCGCCAAGGACTCCCAGCGCGGGCTGTTCGATGGCGCCGGGCATATGTTGATCGTCTCCGGCAGCGGCGTGCTCGCCGGTTACAGCGCCGATGCCGACAAAGTCGGCAAGAGCATCGGCGAAACCCTGGGCGCAGATGGCAAGGATGTCCTGCAACTGCTGAGCAGCAACACGCCGAAAGTCCTCAAGCAAGGCGACTTGATCCGCGCCGTTTACCCGGTCAGCCCGATTGCCGACTCCAAAGCCTGGGGCGTGGTGATCGACTTGCCACAGCAGGTGCTGCTCGCCGATTCGCTGAAGCTGCAGGCTGTGCTCGACGACGCGCAAGCGAGCAGTACGCTCAAAACCTTGCTGGTGGCCGTCGGCGCCGGCCTGCTCGGGCTGCTGCTGATCTGGCTCACCGCATCGGGTGTCACCCGGCCGATCAACAGCGTCGCGCAAATGCTCAAGGCGATTGCCAGCGGCGATGGCGACCTGACCCAGCGTCTGCACTACAGCAAGAAAGATGAGCTGGGCGAACTGGTCAACTGGTTCAACCGCTTCCTCGACAAGCTGCAGCCGACCATCGCGCAGATCAAGCAAAGCATCACCGAGGCCCGCGGCACGGCCGATCAGTCCTCGGAAATCGCTCGCCAGACCAGCGAAGGCATGCAGGTGCAATTCCGCGAGATCGATCAAGTCGCCACCGCCTCCAACGAAATGAGCGCCACCGCCCACGATGTCGCCAACAGTGCGTCGAATGCCGCCAATGCGGCCAAAGGTGCCGATCAATCGGCCAGGGACGGGATGTCGATCATCGAGCGCAGCACCCGCGACATCAATCTACTGGCCGAGGAAGTCAGTAAAGCGGTGACCGAGGTCGAAGCCCTGGCAGTCAACAGCGAACAGATCGGTTCGGTGCTGGAAGTGATCCGCAGCATCGCCGAACAAACCAACCTGCTGGCGCTCAACGCGGCAATCGAAGCGGCGCGCGCCGGGGAAAGCGGTCGCGGTTTCGCGGTGGTGGCCGACGAAGTGCGCAACCTGGCCAAACGTACCCAGGACTCGGTGGAGGAAATCCGCCAGGTGATCGAGCGCATTCAAACCGGCACCCGAGGCGTGGTCGCGACCATGCATTCAAGCCAGACCCAGGCCCACAGCAACGCCGGGCAAATCCAGCAAGCGGTGCAGGCGCTGGGCAAGATCAGCGATGCGGTGACGGTCATCAGCGACATGAATCTGCAAATCGCCAGCGCCGCCGAACAGCAAAGCGCCGTGGCCGAAGAGGTCAACCGCAACGTCTCGGCGATCCGTACCGTGACCGAAACCCTGACCGAACAGGCTACCGAATCGGCGCATATCAGCAGCCAGTTGAATGCCCTGGCGACTCAGCAAATGAAATTGATGGATCAGTTTCGGGTTTAACTCTTGAAAGATCGCGGCCTTCGCAATCTGTGTCAGCCACAGACAATGCAGGAGCTGCCGAAGGCTGCGATCTTTTGATCTTCTGAACTATGATCCCTCTCTTCCCGGAGGGCCTTCGATGACCGATTTTCTGACGTCCATTCAAGCCGCACTCGGCTTGCCCCACACCCCGATTCAATTCACTTCCAGCGGCGCCCTGCCCTCGGCCTTTGCCGTGACCGATCTGGCCAGCGCCAGCATTGCCGCCGCCGGCCAGGCCGTCAGCGAGCTCTTGCACCAGCAAACCGGCCGCTTGCCTGCGCTGGAAGTCGACCGGCGCCTGGCTTCCTTTTGGTTCGCCACCTCGATCCGCCCGCAAGGCTGGAGCGTGCCGCCGTTGTGGGACTCGGTAGCCGGCGACTATGCAACGAAAGACGGCTGGATCCGCCTGCACACCAACGCGCCGCATCACCGCGCCGCTGCCGAAGCGGTACTCGGCCAGTGTGCCGACCGCGCGGCAATGGCAACCAAGGTTGGGCGATGGGCCAAAAGTGCTTTGGAACAGGCCGTTGTCGATGCCGGCGGTTGCGCGGCCGAAATGCGTTCGTGGGAACAATGGAAGGCCCATCCCCAGGGGATAGCGGTCAACGCCGAACCGCTGATGCATTTCGCCGCCAACCCCAGCCGGAACGCGAAGCCATGGCAGGGTTCGGTGGCGCAGCCGCTGGCCGGAATCAAGGTACTGGATCTGACCCGAGTCCTCGCCGGGCCGATTGCCAGCCGCTTCCTCGCCGGGCTCGGCGCCGATGTGCTGCGCGTCGATCCGCCAGACTGGAATGAGCCGGGCGTGGTCCCCGAAGTCACGTTAGGCAAACGCTGCACCCGGCTGAACCTGCATGACCCTGCTGATCGCGCGGTGTTTGAAGCGCTGCTCAAAGACGCCGATATCCTTCTGCATGGCTACCGCGCCGATGCGCTGGAACGTCTCGGTTACGGACAGATTGAACGGCAGAACTTCGCTCCGGGGTTGATCGATGTCTGTCTCAACGCCTACGGCTGGAGTGGCCCGTGGCAGAACCGCCGCGGTTTCGACAGCCTGGTGCAGATGAGCAGCGGGATTGCCGAGGCCGGCATGCGCTGGAAAAAAACCGACAAACCCACGCCGCTGCCCGTCCAGGCACTGGACCATGGCACGGGTTACCTGATGGCCGCGAGTACAATTCGGGCACTGACGGAACGTTTGAGTCACGGCCATGGGAGTTCGACGCGCCTGTCATTGGCCCGGACTGCAAAGCTGTTGGTCGAGCATGGGCAGGTGGGTATGCAGGAGCCGCTGCGTGCAGAGGATTCAGAGGATCAGGGGCTGCTGGTCGAACAGACTTCCTGGGGGCCGGCGTATCGTTTACAGGTGCCACTGAAAATCACCGGCACACCGCTGCAATGGTCTATCCCGGCCGGGGAATTGGGTTCCCATCGGCCGCAGTGGTGGTGAGCTGCAAATAGCTATCGCGAGCAAGCTCGCCCCCACAAGGTTTGCGCATATCCCTGTGGGAGCGAGCTTGCTCCGGGCGGCGATCCGACGATGACGGCCTGACAGCCAGCACCGATCCCGGAACTGCCTCAGTACGAACGGCTCAACGAAGTCCAAAGCTGCTGCGCCGCATACGCCCGCCACGGTCGCCAGGCCTCGGCTCTGTGCAACAACTGGCGGGCGGTGACCGGTCCACCTTCAAGCGCCACCAAGGCATTGATCAAGCCCACATCCCCGGACGGAAACGCATCTACCTCACGCATCTGGCGGATCGCGATGTACTGCGCCGTCCAGTCACCAATGCCGTGCAGTTCCAGCAACCGCGCAACGCCTTCGTGCAGATTCGCTTTCGGTTCGAACAACAAGGGATCATCCAGCAGCGCCTGCGCGACCCCGGACAACGTCCTGCCACGGCTTTTGGGCATGCCCAGGGCCGCCAGATCAGCCCCGGCCAATACCGCCGGTTCAGGAAAGACATGGGTCAATCCCGGCGGCTGCGGATCCGCTGAATGCAATGGCTCGCCATACTGCGCCACTAACTTGCCCGCCAGTCTGATGGCCGCACCCACTGTGATCTGCTGCCCCAACACCGCACGGATCGCCAACTCGAAACCATCCCAGGTACCGGGCAAGCGCAGGCCTGGGCGAGTAGCCGTCAATCGGGCCATCAATGGGTCTACCGCCAGTTGCTGATTGATAGTGTGCGGATCCGCCGCCAGATCGAACATCCGCTGCAAACGCAGCAGGATCTGCGGTATTGAAGCCGGATCGGCACCGCGCACCGTAGCCTCAAGCGCATCACCTGCTCCCGGCCTCACCGAAAGCACTCCATGAACACCGTTCAAACCGATGCTGCGCCAATACACCCCATCGACCACGCATTCCATCCCGGTTATGGCCCGCGCTGACAAGAAGCCCAGCATCGCCGGCCAGTCATAGGGCGGCCGATATTCCAGCAACAGCCTCATAGCGACAGCATGCCACTGGACAAACCGCGGACCGACGAAAAAACCATGTAACCCCCGATTGTTGAACCCACAGCCAAAGCGATCAGCGCGTTGAGTCGCAGCTTTTGCGCTGGTTGAGACATCCTTACTCTTGGCTCAAGTTCATTCAAGTCAGAACAATGACCGAACAGCTGGACAGTGATTTGCTGGTGACCGCCACCGACGTCAACGCGGTCTACGACCGACCCAGAAGGCCATCGCCCAGGCCCACCCGGACGAAATGGACAAGCTCGGCTTCGCCGCCGGCTCCATGGGGCCGAAGGTCCAGGCCGCTTGCGAGTTCGCCCGCAACACTGGAAAAGTAGCGGTGATCGGTTCACTCTCCGACATCGAGGCGATCGTCCAGGGCAAGGCCGGCACCCGCATCAGCACGGCGAAACCTGGCATCACCTGCGTATAAGAAAGAAACTCCGGGGGCAGATATAGGGTCTGCCCTTCCCCAATGCCTTCGAAGGAAAAACGCCAATGGCCACGTTCGAGCCCGGTCATCTGCACATGGAGCGCCACGCGCTGAACAAGGACGATGTCAGCTACAACGTGCGCATCGACTATGAAGTCACCGAAGATCCCAAGGAGGGCAAAGGGATGCTGTTCACGATGCATGGCAGCATCCAGGGCAAGGATCTGAAAGAATCATTCTTCCTGCCCAAGGATCAGGCCTACAACTTCGCCAGCAACGTCACGAAAATCGTAGAGAAGTATGGCATTCCCAAGGCGCTGAGCAGCATCGGTTCGTCACACAAGCACTACGACGCGATGTTCGAAGACCTGCGCAAGCAGCTGGACGTCAAGTCCGGGGATCCGGTGAAGCCCGAGCATCTGGAATAACACACTCTTGCCTGTGGGAGCGCCGCACCGCCGCTCCCACATTAGTTCTCCATCGCTCTGAAGACTTGCGCCGGATTTCACCTAACCCCCTCCTCCAAGGCATACTTGCCACCCTCCGCATTCCAGAATCAAAAACCGCCCCATGCGTATCCACGTCAGCTTCATCGACCGCGTCGGCATTACCCAGGAAGTCCTGGCGCTGCTGGGTGGGCGCAATCTCAATCTGGATGCGGTGGAAATGGTTCCGCCCAACGTCTACATCGACGCCCCGACCTTGAGCCCGCAGGTGCTGGACGAGTTGCGCGATGCGCTGTTCAGCGTGCACGGCGTGCAAGCGGTGAGAGTGGTCGACATCCTTCCCGGTCAGCGCCGTCATCTGCAACTCGATGCATTGCTCGCGGCGATGACCGACCCGGTGCTGGCCCTGGATAGCGCCGGTAAAGTCCTGCTGGCGAACCCGGCGCTGATTGCCTTGTACGGCCGTGAACCGGCTGGTGAGAGCGTCGCCGAACTGTTTGCCGATCCGGCGCTGCTGGATACCTTGCTCGAAAACGGATTCCGCCTGCCGTTGCGTGAGATTACCGTCAACGGCCAGACCCTGCTGCTCGATGCCACGCCGATCACTGACGCCGGCGCCTTGCTGACGCTGTACCAGCCCAATCGCATCGGTGAACGTCTGTCGGCGTTGCACCACGACCACGCCGAAGGCTTCGACGCGCTGCTCGGCGAGTCTGCGGCGATCCGTACCCTCAAGGCTCGTGCGCAACGAGTGGCGACTCTCGACGCACCGCTGCTGATCCAGGGCGAAACCGGCACCGGCAAAGAGTTAGTGGCCCGTGCCTGTCACGCCGCCAGCGCCCGCCACAGCTCGCCGTTTCTCGCGCTGAACTGCGCGGCGCTGCCGGAAAACCTCGCCGAAAGCGAACTGTTCGGCTACGCCCCCGGCGCCTTCACCGGCGCCCAGCGCGGTGGCAAGCCGGGACTGATGGAACTGGCCAACCAGGGCACGGTATTTCTCGATGAAATCGGCGAGATGTCGCCGTATCTGCAAGCCAAGCTCCTGCGCTTTCTCAACGACGGCAGCTTCAGACGCGTGGGCGGAGATCGCGAGGTCAAGGTCAACGTGCGGATCCTCAGCGCGACCCACCGTGACCTGGACAAAATGGTCAGCGAAGGCAGCTTTCGTGAAGACCTGTTCTACCGCTTGAACGTGCTCAACGTCGAAGTCCCGCCCCTGCGCGAGCGCGGCCAGGACATTCTGCTGCTGGCCCGCTACTTCATGCAGCAGGCCTGCGCACAGATCCAGCGCCCGGTCTGTCGCCTGGCCCCGGGGACCTATCCGGCGCTGCTGGGCAACCGCTGGCCGGGCAACGTAAGACAACTGCAGAACGTAATCTTCCGCGCCGCGGCGATTTGCGAAAGCAGCCTGGTGGACATTGGCGACCTGGACATTGCCGGCACCTCGGTGGCGCGTCAGAGCGACAGCGAAGTCGACAGCCTGGAACAGGCCGTGGAGGAGTTCGAGAAGACTCTGCTGGAAAAACTCTACGTCAACTACCCCTCGACCCGACAACTGGCCAGCCGCCTGCAAACCTCCCACACCGCCATCGCCCATCGATTGCGCAAGTACGGAATTCCGGGCAAAACCTGACCCCGCGCCTCCCACGCCGGCCGCATACGCCTGCAATGTTGCGGGTGTATGCAATCCCTGTAGGAGCTGCCGCAGGCTGCGATCTTTTGACTTTGTTTTTGTAGTGCCTGCGGCAAGATCGTTCCCCGTCGTACGCTCACCCCCGTAGGAGCTGCCGCAGGCTGCGATCTTTTGACTTTTTTTTTTGCGGTGCCTGCGAAAAGATCGCAGCCTATCGGCAGCTCCTACGGGTCGGGTTTCCAATTCGAGAACACCTAACCTGTTTCTAAAAGCGACCTCCATCTGTACTGAAAGCGCTACAGTGGAATGATATTGCTACACACCTCGGTAATGCCCGCTACGCAAGGCTTTGATCCACCAACACTTTTTTCTTCGCTTCCAGCTGTAGCGATTTCGCTACAGCTATCGGATCAGCTTAGCCGAGAAAAACACATAAGCCATTGATTTATAACAAATAAATAACATTGGCCGCAAAATTGCTTAGTAACCGCCCATAAAGCAGGGCTTTTGCCCGAGCATTCAATCGCGTCCACCAGACGAAAATCTGGCCCCTGAGGAATTTCCATGAGCGAATTGCGTTTTACTGAAGATCACGAATGGCTGCGCACCGAGGCCGATGGCAGCGTAACCGTAGGCATCACGGCTTTCGCGCAGAATGCGCTGGGCGACGTGGTTTTCGTGCAACTGCCGGAACTGCAGGCCTACGACAAAGGTGCAGAAGCCGCGACCGTTGAATCAGTAAAAGCTGCCAGCGGCGTGTACATGCCCCTGGACGGCGAAGTGGTCGAGACCAATCCAGCGCTTGATAGCAGCCCTGAGCTGGTCAACGAAGATCCTCTGGGCGAAGGCTGGTTCTTCCGCTTCATCCCCGCAGACGCCAGCGCTGTCGGCCAGCTGCTCGATCAAGATGCCTACGACCGTCTGATCAAAGCCAACGCCGAAGCCTGAGGAGCCTGCCATGTCCAGCACTATCAATCTGAGCACCGCCAACGAATTCATCGCGCGCCACATCGGCCCGCGCCAGGGCGATGAGCAAGCCATGCTCAACAGCCTCGGTTTCGACTCCCTCGAAGCCCTGAGCGCCAGCGTCATTCCGGACAGCATCAAGGGCACCAGCGTCCTCGGCATTGACGACGGTCTGAGCGAAGCCGACGCACTGGCCTTGATCAAAACCATCGCCGCCAAGAACCAGCTGTTCAAGACCTACATCGGCCAGGGCTACTACAACTGCCACACGCCATCGCCGATCCTGCGCAACCTGCTGGAAAACCCGGCCTGGTACACCGCCTACACCCCGTATCAACCAGAGATCTCCCAAGGTCGCCTGGAAGCGCTGCTGAATTTCCAGACGCTGATCAGCGACCTCAGCGGCCTGCCAATCGCCAACGCCTCGCTGCTCGATGAAGCCACCGCCGCTGCCGAAGCCATGACCTTCTGCAAACGCCTGAGCAAGAACAAAGGCAGCCACGCGTTCTTCGCCTCGAGCCACTGCCACCCGCAGACCCTCGATGTGCTGCGCACCCGTGCCGAGCCGTTGGGCATCGACGTAGTGGTCGGTGACGAACGCGAACTGACGGATGTCAGCGCCTACTTCGGCGCCCTGTTGCAATACCCGGCGAGCAACGGTGACCTGTTCGATTACCGCGAACTGACCGAACGCTTCCATGCCGCCAACGCTCTGGTCGCGGTGGCCGCTGACCTGCTGGCCCTGACCGTGCTGACCCCGCCGGGCGAATTCGGTGCCGACGTGGCCATCGGTAGCGCCCAACGCTTTGGCGTACCGCTGGGCTTCGGTGGCCCGCACGCGGCTTACTTCTCCACCCGCGATGCGTTCAAACGCGACATGCCGGGCCGTCTGGTCGGTGTTTCCGTGGACCGTTTCGGCAAGCCGGCCCTGCGCCTGGCCATGCAGACCCGCGAGCAACATATCCGCCGCGAGAAAGCTACCAGCAACATCTGCACTGCCCAGGTACTGCTGGCCAACATCGCCAGCATGTATGCCGTCTACCACGGCCCTAAAGGCCTGAAGCAGATCGCCAACCGTATCCATCACCTGAGCGCGATCCTCGCCAAAGGCTTGAGCGATCTGGGTCTGACGGTGGAGCAAGAGAACTTCTTCGACACCCTGACTCTGGCCACCGGCAGCCAGACCGCCGCCCTGCACGACAAGGCCCGCGCCCAGCGCATCAACCTGCGTGTAGTCGATGGCGAGCGCCTGGGTCTGTCCCTGGACGAAACCACCAGCCAAGCCGACATCGAAACCTTGTGGAGCGTGCTGGCCGACGGCAAAGCCCTGCCGGACTTCGCGGCACTGGCCGCCGCTGTCGAGAGCCGCATCCCGGCCACCCTGGTACGCCAATCGCCGATCCTCAGCCACCCGGTGTTCAACCGTTATCACTCGGAAACCGAGCTGATGCGCTACCTGCGCAAGCTCGCCGACAAGGATCTGGCACTGGATCGCACCATGATCCCGCTGGGCTCGTGCACCATGAAGCTCAACGCCGCCAGTGAAATGATCCCGGTGACCTGGGCCGAGTTCGGTGCACTGCACCCGTTCGCCCCGGCCGAGCAGAGCGCCGGCTACCAGCAATTGACTGACGAACTGGAAGCGATGCTCTGCGCCGCCACCGGTTACGACGCGATTTCCCTGCAGCCGAATGCCGGCTCCCAGGGCGAATACGCCGGCCTGCTGGCAATCCGCGCCTACCACCAGAGCCGTGGCGATGACCGACGCGATATCTGCCTGATCCCTTCATCCGCCCACGGCACCAACCCGGCCACCGCCAACATGGCCGGTATGCGCGTAGTGGTCACCGCTTGCGATGCCCGCGGCAACGTCGACATCGAAGACCTGCGTGCCAAGGCCATCGAGCACCGCGAACACCTCGCTGCGCTGATGATCACCTACCCTTCGACCCACGGCGTGTTCGAGGAAGGCATCCGCGAAATCTGCGGCATCATTCATGACAACGGCGGCCAGGTGTACATCGACGGCGCCAACATGAACGCCATGGTCGGCCTCTGCGCTCCGGGCAAGTTCGGCGGCGACGTGTCACACCTGAACCTGCACAAGACCTTCTGCATTCCACACGGCGGTGGCGGCCCGGGCGTCGGCCCGATTGGTGTGAAGTCGCACCTGACGCCATTCCTGCCAGGGCACGGCACTATGGAACGCAAGGAAGGCGCGGTCTGCGCAGCACCGTTCGGCAGCGCGAGCATTCTGCCGATCACCTGGATGTACATTCGGATGATGGGCGGCGCCGGTCTCAAGCGTGCATCGCAGCTGGCGATCCTCAATGCCAACTACATCTCCCGTCGCCTCGAAGAGCACTACCCGGTGCTGTACACCGGCAGCAACGGTCTGGTGGCCCACGAATGCATTCTCGACCTGCGCCCGCTCAAGGACAGCAGCGGCATCAGCGTCGATGACGTGGCCAAACGCCTGATCGACTTCGGCTTCCATGCACCGACCATGTCCTTCCCGGTAGCCGGCACGCTGATGATCGAGCCGACCGAAAGCGAATCCAAGGAAGAACTGGATCGCTTCTGCGAGGCGATGATCCGCATCCGCGAAGAAATCCGCGCAGTGGAAAGCGGCGCCCTGGACAAGGACGACAACCCACTGAAAAACGCTCCGCACACCGCTGCGGAAATCGTTGGCGAGTGGACTCATCCGTACAGCCGCGAGCAAGCCGTGTATCCAGTAGCCTCCTTGATCGAAGGCAAGTACTGGCCACCGGTCGGTCGGGTCGACAACGTGTTCGGCGATCGCAACCTGATCTGCGCCTGCCCGTCGATCGAAAGCTACGCTTAAACCTGTGTGGGGGCGGTTAATCCACCCCACTCAAGAACACCGCATTCCCCCCGTAGGAGCAGCCTATGGCAGCTCCTACAGGGTGCATCTCCCGTGAGATTTGCGCTAATAACAAGAAACCGGAGAACAACCATGGCTTTAAGCGTGTTCGACCTGTTCAAGATTGGCATCGGCCCCTCCAGCTCCCACACCGTCGGCCCGATGCGCGCCGCCGCGCGCTTCGCCGAAGGCTTGCGCCGTGAAGGGTTACTGTCTGCAACCACCTGCGTCAAAGTCGAGCTGTACGGCTCACTCGGCGCCACCGGCAAGGGCCACGGCAGTGACAAGGCCGTGTTACTGGGCCTGGAAGGTGAACATCCGGACACCGTGAACACCGAAACCGTCGCCGCCCGCCTGCAAGAGATTCGCGGTAGCGGACGCTTGAACCTGCTCGGTGAACACCCCATCGAATTCAATGAAAAACTCCACCTGGCAATGATCCGCAAACCGTTGGCCTATCACCCCAATGGCATGATCTTTCGAGCCTTCGATGCCGCCGGTTTGCAGATTCGCAGCCGCGAGTACTACTCCGTCGGCGGCGGCTTCGTGGTCGATGAAGACGCCGCGGGTGCTGATCGCATTGTCGAAGACGCCACACCCCTGACCTTCCCGTTCAAGAGCGCCAAGGACTTGCTCGGCCACTGCAGCACCTACGGCCTGTCCATCAGCCAGGTGATGCTGACCAACGAAAGTGCCTGGCGCCCGGAAGCGGAAACCCGCGCCGGCCTGCTGAAAATCTGGCAAGTGATGCAGGACTGCGTCGCCGCCGGCTGCCGCAACGAAGGCATCCTGCCCGGTGGTTTGAAGGTCAAGCGTCGGGCGGCAGCGCTGCATCGGCAACTGTGCAATAACCCGGAATCGGCGCTGCGGGATCCGCTCTCGGTGCTGGACTGGGTCAATCTGTACGCCCTGGCAGTCAACGAAGAAAACGCCAACGGCGGGCGCGTGGTGACTGCGCCCACTAACGGTGCAGCCGGGATCGTCCCGGCGGTGTTGCATTACTACATGCGCTTCATCCCCGGAGCCAACGAAGACGGCGTGGTGCGTTTTCTGCTCACCGCGGCGGCGATCGGCATTCTGTACAAGGAAAACGCCTCGATATCCGGCGCGGAAGTCGGCTGTCAGGGTGAGGTCGGCGTCGCCTGCTCGATGGCCGCGGGAGCACTCTGCGAAGTCCTCGGTGGCAGCGTGCAGCAGGTCGAAAACGCCGCCGAGATCGGTATGGAACACAACCTCGGGCTGACCTGCGACCCGATTGGCGGCCTGGTCCAGGTACCGTGCATTGAGCGCAACGCCATGGGCTCGGTGAAGGCCATCAATGCGGTACGCATGGCCCTGCGCGGCGACGGTCAACACTACGTCTCCCTCGACAAGGTCATCCGCACCATGCGCCAGACCGGTGCCGATATGAAAAGCAAATACAAGGAAACCGCCCGTGGCGGTTTGGCGGTCAACATTATCGAGTGCTGATGCGCATTCACCTGCATCTGCACCATTTCCAGGAGCTGAATATGTCCACCGAACAACTATTGAAAACCCCGTTGCACGCACTGCACATCGAACTCGGCGCCCGCATGGTGCCCTTCGCCGGCTACGACATGCCGGTGCAATACCCGCTGGGCGTGATGAAAGAACACCAGCACACCCGTGATCAGGCCGGGTTGTTCGATGTCTCGCACATGGGTCAGATCCGCCTGACCGGCGCCAATGCCGCCAAGGCCCTGGAGACCCTGGTGCCGGTGGACATCATCGATTTGCCGGTGGGCATGCAGCGTTATGCGATGTTCACCAATGAAAGCGGCGGCATTCTTGATGACCTGATGGTTGCCAACCTGGGCAACGACGAACTGTTCCTGGTGGTCAACGCCGCCTGCAAGGACCAGGACCTGGCGCACCTGCGCAAGCACATCGGCGATCAGTGCGAGATTCAGCCACTGTTCGAACAGCGCGCCCTACTCGCCCTGCAAGGCCCGGCAGCGGTAACAGTACTGGCGCGCCTGGCTCCAGAAGTGACGAAGATGACTTTCATGCAATTTGCCAGTGTGAAACTGCTCGGCGTCGACTGCTTCGTCAGCCGTTCCGGCTACACCGGCGAAGACGGTTTCGAAATCTCCGTACCGGCTGCCAGCGCCGAAGCACTGGCCCGTGCCTTGCTGGATGAACCAGAGGTAGCAGCGATCGGCCTGGGAGCACGCGATTCCCTGCGCCTGGAAGCCGGCCTGTGCCTTTATGGGCATGACATGAACACCGAGACCACACCTATCGAGGCCGGCCTGCTCTGGGCCATCTCCAAGCCTCGGCGTGCCGATGGTCCACGTGCCGGTGGCTTCCCCGGTGCAGAAACCGTGTTCGCTCAGCAACAAACCGGAGTGAGCCGTAAACGGGTCGGCCTGCTGCCTCAGGAACGCACACCGGTGCGTGAAGGCGCGGAAATCGTCAACGAAGCAGGCTCCGTAATCGGCTCCATCTGCAGCGGCGGTTTCGGTCCGACATTGGGCGGCCCATTGGCCATGGGTTACCTCGATAGCCAATACATAGCACTCGATACACCCGTATGGGCGATCGTTCGGGGGAAAAAGGTGCCGATGAGTGTAAGCAAAATGCCATTTGTTCCGCAGCGCTACTATCGCGGCTGATTGACTGTTTCTATAAGTAACGCGGTTGCGTCACTGTGCACTACTCTGTAACGCAACCGCCATGAAACAGTGCAGGCTTTGACTATAAGCTTCGATAATGAACTTGCCTTATAACGATCGAAAACAATTGAACAGCTCTATCGAATAAGCCGCCAGGCCCGGCCTGCAAACAGCGCCACACTGAGCAAAACCGGGGCTTCGAAGGGCTTGTTTTTCCTCCCTTAGTTGGCGTAGAGTTTCTTCACTGTGTTTGCATGGGTCGCTTGGAACCGTGACCTGGGCAGTAGCCATAAGTTTGCTACAACCCGTTCTACGTCTCTTACTTACCTGCAACCAGCCCCAGTACTCTTTCATTAGA
Organism: Pseudomonas sp. LBUM1658; assembly: GCF_059716055.1. NCBI lineage: Bacteria > Pseudomonadati > Pseudomonadota > Gammaproteobacteria > Pseudomonadales > Pseudomonadaceae > Pseudomonas > Pseudomonas sp. LBUM1658. The sequence goes on along the minus strand of NZ_CP166798.1, from coordinate 1,396,251 downwards.
AGGAGGCTGTCATTAATTTTTTGCGTCAAAGGAAATAAGAAATGTCCCAACGTCAGAGCGGTACCGTCAAGTGGTTTAACGACGAAAAAGGTTTTGGTTTTATCACTCCAGAGAGCGGTCCGGATCTGTTCGTCCATTTCCGCGCTATTCAGGGCAACGGCTTCAAGAGCCTGAAAGAAGGCCAAAAGGTGACGTTCGTTGCCGTGCAAGGCCAAAAAGGCATGCAGGCTGACGAAGTACAAGCAGAAGCCTGATCCCTCTGCAACAAAAAGCCCCTGATGCTGACATCAGGGGCTTTTTTGTGCGCGTAATTCCGTAAAATGGCTTCTTTTCTGCCGAGAGTCCTGTCATGTCGAAACACCTGCTAAGCCCCCAAGGCGACTTCCCCGCCGCCGGCCTGGGCCGTCGCCTGGCAGCGATGTTCTATGACTTCCTGCTGTGCACTGCCCTGCTGATCGTCACCGGGGGCATCTACAAGATGGTGCAGATGGCGATCATCGGCGAAGAAAAAATGCGCACCCTGACCGACGCCGGTGCACTGGACGGCGATCCGCTGCTTTCAACGATCCTGGTGTTTGTGCTGTTCGGGTTCTTCGCCAAATTCTGGACCTGGTCGGGCCAGACCCTTGGCATGCAGGTCTGGTGTATCCGTGTACAGAACCCCGACGGTACGGCCATCAGCCTGTGGCAGGCCTTGTTGCGCTTCGTCGTGTCCATTGCTTCGCTGCTGTGCGCAGGTCTGGGATTTATCTGGTCGCTGTTCGACAAACAGAAACGCAGCTGGCACGACATCTACTCAAACACCCAGCTGGTGCGGATTCCGAAGAAGACCAAGTAAACCTCAACACCGACTCTGCGCCCCTCTGAATTGTAGGAGCTGCCGCAGGCTGCGATCTTTTGATCTTGGTTCGCGCTACAAACACGGCGCCCCTCAGTCAGCCAAGATCGCAGCCTCGCTTCGCTCGACAGCTCCTACGGGGGGCTGGGTATTCCTCGGCTTCTGTAGGAGCTGCCGCAGGCTGCGATCTTTTGATCTTGGTTCGCGCTACAAACACGGCGCCTATCAGTCAGCCAAGATCGCAGCCTCGCTTCGCTCGACAGCTCCTACGGGGGGCTGGGTATTCCTCGGCTTCTGTAGGAGCTGCCGCAGGCTGCGATCTTATGATCTTGGTTCGCGCTACAAACACGGCGCCTATTAGTCAGCCAAGATCGCAGCCTCGCTTCGCTCGACAGCTCCTACGGGGGGCTGGGTATTCCTCGGCTTCTGTAGGAGCTGCCGCAGGCTGCGATCTTTTGATCTTGGGTCGCGCTACAAACACGGCGCCTATCAGTCAGCCAAGATCGCAGCCTCGCTTCGCTCGACAGCTCCTACGGGGGGGCTGGGTATTCCTCTGCTTCTGTAGGAGCTGCCGCAGGCTGCGATCTTTTGATCTTGGTTCGCGCTACAAACACGGCGCCTATCAGTCAGCCAAGATCGCAACCTCGCTTCGCTCGACAGCTCCTACGGGGGGCTGGGTATTCCTCGGCTTCTGTAGGAGCTGCCGCAGGCGGCGATCTTTTGATCTTGGTTCGCGCTACAAACACGGCGCCTATCAGTCAGCCAAGATCGCAGCCTCGCTTCGCTCGACAGCTCCTACGGGGGGCTGGGTATTCTTCTGCTTCTGTAGGAGCTGCCGCAGGCTGCGATCTTTTGATCTTGGTTCACGCTACAAACACGGCGCCTATCAGTCAGCCAAGATCGCAGCCTCGCTTCGCTCGACAGCTCCTACGGGGGGCTGGGTATTCCTCGGCTTCTGTAGGAGCTGCCGCAGGCTGCGATCTTTTGATCTTGGTTCGCGCTACAAACACGGCGCCTATCAGTCAGCCAAGATCGCAACCTCGCTTCGCTCGACAGCTCCTACGGCGGGCTGGGTATTCCTCGGCTTCTGTAGGAGCTGCCGCAGGCGGCGATCTTTTGATCTTGGTTCGCGCTACAAACACGGCGCCTATCAGTCAGCCAAGATCGCAACCTCGCTTCGCTCGACAGCTCCTACGGGGGGCTGGGTATTCCTCGGCTTCTGTAGGAGCTGCCGCAGGCTGCGATCTTTTGATCCTGGTTCGCGTTACAAACACGGCGCCTATTAGTCAGCCAAGATCGCAGCCTCGCTTCGCTCGACAGCTCCTACGGGAGGGCGGTGTATGTCCGCGAGAGGCAGGTCGCCTGCATAAGCGACCTGCCGGCAGATCAGGCATTCCCCGCCAGTTTCATCCGCGCCGCCTGGGTAAAGTCGAGCATGCGCTTGAGCGGCCGAATAGCCTGGGGAATCAGCGCCGGGTCGACGAAGATCTCGTTGGTACCCTCTCGCAAGCTCTTCAGCGTACGTTCAAGAGTATTCATCGCCATCCACGGGCAATGCGCGCAACTGCGGCATGACGCACCGTTACCGGCCGTTGGTGCCTCGATAAAGACCTTGTCCGGGCACAACTGCTGCATCTTGTAGAAAATGCCGCGATCGGTGGCCACGATGAACGTCTTGTTCGGCAGGCTTTGCGCAGCGGCGATCAGCTGGCTGGTCGACCCTACCGCATCGGCCAGATCGATGACCGCAGTCGGTGACTCGGGGTGAACCAGAATCGCCGCATCCGGATACAGCGCCTTCATATCTTCGAGCTGCTTGGACTTGAACTCTTCATGGACAATGCAGGCACCGTCCCAGAGCAACATGTCGGCACCGGTCTTGCGCTGGATATAAGTCCCCAGGTGCTTGTCCGGAGCCCAAAGGATGGTCTCGCCGTTATCCATCAGGCTTTCGACGATTTCCAGCGCACAGCTGGAAGTCACCACCCAGTCAGCGCGGGCTTTGACCGCAGCAGAAGTGTTGGCATAGACCACCACCGTGCGCTCGGGATGCTGATCGCAAAACGCCGAGAACTCGTCCACCGGGCAACCCAGGTCCAGCGAGCAGGTCGCCTCCAGGGTCGGCATCAGCACCCGTTTTTCCGGATTGAGGATTTTTGCGGTCTCGCCCATGAACTTCACACCGGCGACTACCACAGTCTTGGCCGGATGAGCGTTGCCGAAGCGGGCCATCTCCAGCGAATCGGAGACACAACCGCCGGTTTCTTCGGCCAGGGCCTGAATAATCGGGTCGCAATAAAAGTGGGCAACCAGCACCGCGTCCTGAGCCTTGAGCTCGGCAGCGATGGCGGCACGGTAATAAGCCTCCTCTTCGGCGCTTAGCGGCTTGGGCTGCTTGGCGTCGAGGTGAGCTTGAACCAGAAGGCGTTCGGAAATTTGCGTCATGTTCGCAAGACCTGCAGGCGCGGTTGCGCGAAAGTCGAGTATACCACCGGCTCCGGACCCATCAGGGCCCCGTCGGGAGAGTGAGTTCATCAGGCACGGACAGCGTTGAAGCTGCGCAAGGCTACAGAATATCCAGTAGATTCAAAAGATGATTCTGACCTGCGTTAAGCAGTGAAGCGCCCGGATCGGGCAAAGCTAAAATCCAGGGCAAAAAAAAATCTGGAAATCCGCATTTTCATGGGCCTTCCAGATTTTCAAACATCTACATCTAAAATGGTGGGTCGTGTGGGATTCGAACCTACGACCAATTGGTTAAAAGCCAACTGCTCTACCAACTGAGCTAACGACCCGCTGTGTGGTGACGCGTATAATACTGATTTCTAAGGATAATTCAACACCTTATTTGAGATTTCTCAAAAATAGGCTGTCGGGTCGCTGATTCCGGCTGCCGAGAAGCCCTCGGCACGCAGGCGGCAGCTATCGCATTTGCCGCAGGCCCGCCCTTTATCATCAGCCTGATAGCAGGAAACCGTCAGCCCATAGTCGACGCCCAGGCGCACACCTTCCTTGACGATCTCGGCCTTGCTGAGGTTCTGCAGCGGCGCCAGGATACGGAAGCCCTGCCCCTCTACCCCGGCCTTGGTCGCCAGGTTGGCCATGCGCTCGAAAGCCTCGACGAACTCGGGGCGGCAGTCCGGGTAACCGGAGTAATCCACCGCATTTACACCGATGAAGATGTCCCGGGCACCGAGCACTTCCGCCCAACCCAGCGCCAATGAGAGAAACACCGTATTGCGCGCCGGTACGTAAGTCACCGGAATGCCTTCACTTGGGGCCTCTGGCACATCGATAGAACTGTCGGTCAGGGCCGAGCCACCAATGCCGTTCAGATTCAGGCCAATCACCTTGTGCTCGACCACACCCAGATCCCGCGCGACCCGCGCCGCGGCATCCAGCTCTGCTCGGTGGCGCTGACCGTAGTCGAAGCTCATGGTATAGCAGCTATAGCCTTCAGCCCGAGCCATGGCCACGACAGTCGCCGAGTCCAGGCCGCCGGACAGGAGGATGACCGCACGTTTTTCTGTAGTATTCAGTTGTTCAGTCATTTCAGCGCCCCGGCTCGTCATTCCAAAGATATTTATGCAGCTGCAATTGCAGGCGCACTGGCAAGTTGTCCGCCACCACCCAATCAGCCAGATCACGAGCATTGAGATCATGGTGACTAGGGGAAAACAGAACTTCGCCGGCACGCTGATCCAGACCGTACTGAATCAGCTTGGACACAGCCCAGTCGTAGTCTTCCCGCGAGCAGATGACAAACTTCACCTGGTCGTTGGGCGTGAGCAGCTCAATGTTCTCGTAGCGGTTACGGTGCGCTTCTTTCGAACCCGGGGTTTTCAGGTCAACGACGCGGCTGACCCGAGGATCGACCGCCGAGATGTCCAGAGCACCGCTGGTCTCAAGCGACACTTCGTAACCGGCGTCGCACAACTGCTCGAGCAATGGAATGGCATTAGGTTGTGCCAGCGGCTCGCCACCGGTGACACAGACATAACGCGGATGGAAACCGGCCACTTGCTCGAGGATGTCGTCGAGCGGACGAATGGTGCCGCCAGTGAACGCGTAGGCGCTGTCGCAGTATTGGCAACGCAGCGGGCAACCGGTCAGGCGCACAAAGACAGTGGGCAGCCCGGCAGTGCGCGTTTCACCCTGCAACGAGTAAAAAACTTCGGTGATTCTCAATGTGTCTTGCATAGTCGCCACGGGCGTAACAGCTAAACAGGCTGTCCGCCTCCGTCAGGCACTTCAAGGAACCCCGCAACCGCGCGAATCCCAAAAAGCGTGTTTCATAAAAAGGGTATGAATTCTAACGAAAAAACCCGCGACAAGCGCGGGTTTCTTCAAAACCGGTCACCAGGCTTACATGCGTTGCAAGTCGCGCTGGGCCAGCTGAGCGGCGGAAGTCCCCGGATACTGGGCGACCACCTGCTGCAGAATGCCTTTGACCCTGTCGGTATGACCCAGGCGGCGCTCTACATCAGCGAGCTTGTACAGTGAATCCGGCACCTTGGGATGCTTGGGATACAGCTGACTAACCTTGGCAAACGCCTGGCCGGCACCTTGCAGGTCACCCTTGGCCAGATTCACCTCACCCAACCAGTACTGAGCGTTGCCCGCGTACTGGCTGTTCGGGTATTTGCGCAGGAATGCGGCGAAGGCCTGGCTGGCCTTGTCGAAATCCTTGGCCTTGATCAGGTCGAAGGCTGCGTCGTAATACAGCTTTTCCTTCGCCGGATCAGCCGGCTCAGTACCGGCTGCCGGAGCCTGGGTAGCAGGCGCCGCAGCTGCACCGGGGGCATTCAGATCACCACCGGCGGGAGAATTTGCAGGAGCCGCGGCAGGAGCACCGCCAGATCCAATGCGTCGATCAAGTTCCTGGTATCGCTCCAGGCTTTCTTGCTTGATGCGCGCTACATCATTTTGCAGAACTTCGATCACGCCTTGTTGGCGTTCGATTTGTTCCTGCATTTGTTGCAATTGGTTAAACAGCTCGCCCTGTGCCGAGACAGGGGCCGAAACCCCTCCCCCGGCATAGGCGCCGTTCGTACCGTAACCCGCAGGCGGATAAGTGCTCCCGCTATTGCCGGAGTTGTCCTCGACCACAGGAACCGCAGCCCCCGCCGCAAGCGGCAGGAGGCTGAGGGCCAAAACAGTTACAGCACGACGGCACGTTCGCATGACGAATTACTTACGCAGTTCGACGCGACGGTTTTGAGCCCAGGACTGCTCGTCGTTGCCGGTAGCAACTGGACGCTCTTCGCCGTAGGAAACCAGTTCCAGCTGAGCTGGGGAAACACCTTGCAGTACCAGGTAACGCTGAACGGCTTTCGCACGACGCTCGCCCAGTGCCATGTTGTACTCACGAGTACCACGTTCGTCGGTGTTGCCTTCCAGAACAACGCGAGCGCCGTTTGCTTTCAGGTCTTTGGCGTGAACGTCCAGAGCGCGCATGGCTTCTGGCTTCAGGTCCGAGCTGTCGTATTCGAAGTAGAAGGTGGTGATTGCGCGCAGAGCAGCTTCTTCGCTCAGGGAGCCATCAACAGCGCCAGTGTTAGCGCCGTAACCAGCGTTTGGATCGACAGCGCCTTCACCGGCATTGTCGCCGCCTTTGGACGAGCAACCTACAGCTACAGCCATGGCCAGGGCCAGCGCAGCAAACTTACCAAACTTCAGCATTTCCATCGTGAAACTCCTAATGAACCCCAATGTGTTAAGTACAACGTGTAGCGCCGCGTCAGTTCAGGTAAGGGGACCAGGAAGGTTCTCTGACTTCGCCTTGAGCGGTAGGAAGCGGGAGCCTTACGCGTCCATTAATGGACACGAGCATCAAGACTCCCCGGCCCTGCTGGCGGGTGGCGTAGATTACCATGGTGCCGTTGGGCGCAACAGTAGGCGACTCGTCCAGAGTGCTATCAGTGAGGATTTTTACGCTTCCGCGCTGCAAATCCTGGGCCGCAACCTTGAAATTAGTGAAGCCGTCCTGACGATGGATCATCACCAGGGTCTTTTCATCTGCCGACAGTTTAGGGTTGGCGTTGTAGTTACCGACAAAGGTCACACGCTCCGCACCGCCGCCACCTGCGCTGGTCTTGTAGATCTGCGGCTTGCCGCCACGGTCGGAGGTGAAGTAGATGGTCGAACCATCCTTACCCCAGAACGGCTCGGTGTTGATGCCCGGACCCTTGGTCACGCGGCTGATCTGCTTCGAACCCAGATTCATTACATAGATATCCGGATTGCCATCTTTGGACAGGACAAAAGCCAGTCGGGTGCCATCCGGCGACCAGGCTGGCGCGCCATTGAGGCCTTCGAAGTTAGTGATCTGCTCGCGGCGACCGGTATCGATGTGCTGAACGAAGATACGCGGGCGCTTCTGTTCGAACGAAACATAGGCGATGCGCTTGCCATCGGGGGCAAAACGCGGCGACAGGATCGGCTCGCGCGACTGCAACAAGGTCACTGCCCGCGCGCCGTCATAGTCCGAACGCTGCAAGGTGTAACGGGTGTTGTTCACTGAAAAACGCTCGGCCGTCACGTACAGCATGCGCGTCGAGAAAGCACCTTTGATGCCGGTGAGCTTCTCGAACGACTGGTCAGCGATGTAGTGAGACATGTCGCGCAACTGATCGACGCTGCCCGACACGCTGCCGGTCAGCACTTGCTGCTCGGTGGCGACGTTGAACAGGGCGTACTGCACCTGCAGGCGACCGCCCGCGGGAGTAACGCTGCCGACCATGATGTACTGGGCACCCAGGGCCTTCCAGTCGCGATAGATGACTTCGCTGGCCTGGGTCGGCAGGCTGATCATGTTCTGCTTTGGAATCGGCGAGTAGTAACCCGAGTTGCGCAGGTCGTTGCCGATGATTTCCGCCATGTCGTCCGGCAATACGCTGCCGCCCTGGTACCCGAACGGCACTACCGCGATCGGGGTTGCCCGATCACTGCCGCTGGTGACCAGAATGTTTTTTTCATCCGCCGCCGCTATCCCTGCCAGGCAGCAGATAACGACAAGCATTCCTCGAAGAAGGTTTCTCACAAGGCTAGATCCTCAGGTGTGAATGTCATCTTGAATGAACGATAGGGAGCGAAATCACTCGGCTTCATTCCCTGCATTTCTGTCAAACGTCCAATATTTTTTACCGCCGCTACAGCCGAAGCGTCGAACGGACCGTCTCCACTGGACCGGGCCACGCTGACCGAGGTCAACGTACCATCCGGCAACATGCCGATTTGCAGCACGACCGTCATGCCTTTGCGTGCCGAAGGTGGGCGAGCCCAGCCTTCCGCTGCACGAGCACGAATCAGATCATCGTAACTGCCGGCAACTTCATCGCCCTGCTCATCCGCCAAGGCTTGCTGGCGCTGCGGGGTATCGGAAAGCAAATCTGCCAGGGCCTGAGCCTTTTTATCCTCGGTGGATTTACGTGCCGCGTCCTGGGACTTTTTCTTCGCAGCATCGGCAGTAGCTTTTTTCTTCGCATCCTCGGCGACTTTCTTCTTCGCCTCGTCCGCTTCAGCTTTTTTCTTGGCGTCGTCCGCGGCTTTCTTCTTCGCGTCTTCAACAACCTTTTTCTTGGCTTCTTCAGCGGCCTTTTTCTTGGCCTCTTCTTCAGCGGCTTTCTTGGCTTCTTCTTCAGATTTCTTCTTGGCTATATCAGCCAATTGTTTCTCTTCAGCCTTTTTCGCTTCCGCAGTCTTCTTGGCATCGTCGGCTTTCTTGGCTTCATCAGCCTTCTTCGCCTCGTCGGCCTTCTTGGCTTCGTCAGACTTTTTCGCTTCCTCGGCCTTTTGAGCCGACTCTTCTTTCTTTTGTTCCGCAGCCTTTACCGCTTCTTGCTCGACCTTCTTCTGTTCCATCTGTTCGACTTCGGTCTGGCGTGCGGCGGATTTCTTCGCCTCACCGGCAATCTTCTGATTGGTCTGGGTCGTCGCCTGACTTTTCGATTTCAGCTGGTACAAGGTCGCCTGGACGATCGGCTTGGCCGGTGGCAGTTCCGGAGTGAAGGCAAAACTGACGAACAGCATGCCAAACACCAGGATATGCAGGGCAATCGCCCAGACACTAGGCCAGAAGTAGCTTTCCGAGGCGGACGGCTCTCGCATTCGCTGCATCAGGGCGCCTCGGTAATCAAGCCAACATTACCGACCCCGGCTTTCTGCAATCCACCCATGGCACCCATGACAGATCCATAATCGACGGTCTTGTCGCCACGAATAAAGACTTGGGTGCGCTTGCCGTTACCGGTGCCGGCGCTGATGATCTTCGTCACGGCGCTGGTCATCTGCGGCAAGGTCATTGCCTTGTCCTGCTGTTTTTCGGTATCGACTTCGCTGCCAAGGTTCCAGTAGTAGGTCTTGTCAGCCTTGATCGAAATGGTCAGGACCTGAGTGTTGTTGTCTTGCGGCAAGGCTTCGCTGGAAACCTTGGGCAGATCAACCTTCACGCCCTGATTGAGCATCGGTGCGGTCACCATGAAGATGACCAGCAGTACCAACATCACGTCGATGTAGGGCACCACGTTCATCTCGGCAACCGGCTTGCGCTTGCGGCGAGCTCGAGCGATTAAAGCCATTGAGGATTACCTGCTTATTCTTCGCTGGTGTGCACTTTGCGGTGCAGGATCGCCTGGAACTCGTCGGCGAAGGTGTAGTAACGGCTGATCAAGGTTTCGCCACGAGCGGCAAAACGGTTGTAGGCGATTACTGCGGGGATTGCCGCGAACAGACCAATGGCGGTGGCGATCAGCGCCTCGGCGATACCCGGAGCCACGGTGGCCAGGGTCGCTTGCTGGGCCATGGCCAGACCACGGAAGGAGTTCATGATGCCCCAGACGGTACCGAACAGGCCGATGTACGGGCTGACGGAACCGACGGTAGCGAGGAACGGCAGGCTCTGTTCGAGCTTTTCTTCTTCGCGGGAAATGGCCACGCGCATCGCACGCGCCACACCTTCCATGACCGCTTCCGGGTCAACGCCAGACTGCTGACGCAGACGGGAAAATTCCTTGAAACCGGCGCGGAAAATCTGCTCTACGCCTGAGTCCGGGTCCGGGTTGCTACCGGCCTGGCGATAGAGTTTCGACAGATCGATACCCGACCAGAAGCGCTCTTCAAAGCTCTCCAGGGCACGTCGACCGGCGCGCAGCAGGGTGCTGCGCTGAAAAATCATGATCCATGAAGTGACCGATGCAGCCACCAGGATCAGCATTACCAACTGCACAACGACGCTGGCATTGCTGACCAAGCTCCACATGGAGGTATGGTCGACGACGTTAGCTTCCACGCTTTATCTCCTGCTCTGAGTGTGTACCCGCGCCGCTCACGCGGGCAAAGGCCGCACGTAGAGCTTCGGGAATGGCCCGGGGTTTCAAACTATCGGCGCGCACACAGGCCACCAAAAACTGCCCTTCACAGAGCAGTGCATTATCCGTAGCCCGCCTGACCTGCTGCTTGAAACGCAGGCTGGCACGGTTCAATTCAATTACTTCAGCACTTACCAGAAGCTCGTCGTCCAGTCGCGCCGGCGCGTGGTACCGCGCTTCGCTGGAATGCACGACAAACAACAGGTCCTCACCGGCAAGCGTGGATTGGGCAAAGCCCAGCTCCCGGAGCCGCTCGGTTCGAGCCCGTTCCATAAACTTAAGGTAATTGACGTAATACACGATGCCGCCGGCATCGGTGTCCTCGTAATAAACGCGACAACGATGTGCGAACGACTCAAGCCCGTTTTGCGCGCGCATACTCTAGTGGTTACTCCTCAGGTTGCCAATCCGCCCAGGCAACTGTTTTTCATTCTCGAACACATTTCTCGCTAAAGAACGGTAATGCCGGCCCCCAAGGCCTGTGAACAGACCCTATGACAGCACATACCCTGAATAAATCAGTGCGCAGAGGCTATTTAATCGTCCACGGTATCGAGAAACTCGTCTACCACGGGCATATCCCCCAATCGTGACGGGATGTTAAGACCGAAGTGCAGATACGCATGCCGGGTGACTACCCGTCCTCGCGGCGTGCGCATGATATAGCCTTGCTGAATCAGATAGGGTTCGAGCACATCTTCAATGGTATGCCGCTCTTCACTGATCGCCGCTGCCAGGCTGTCCACGCCCACCGGCCCGCCATCGAACTTCTCGATCATGGTCAGCAGCAGGCGCCGATCCTGGTGGTCGAAGCCACGTTCGTCGATGTCCAGCAGGTTCAGCGCCCGGTCGGCAATCGGCTTGGTGATATGGCCATTGGCCCGCACCTCGGCAAAGTCCCGCACCCGGCGCAACAATCGGTTGGCAATCCGCGGGGTGCCGCGGGCTCGCCGAGCAATTTCAAAAGCGCCTTCGGGATCGAGCGGCAAGCCGAGAATGCTCGCCGAACGACTGACGATGGTCGCCAGATCGGCAGTGCTGTAGAACTCCAGGCGCTGGACGATACCGAAACGGTCCCGCAGCGGATTGGTCAGCATCCCGGCGCGAGTGGTCGCCCCGACCAGGGTAAACGGCGGCAGATCGAGCTTGATCGAGCGTGCAGCCGGACCTTCGCCGATCATGATATCGAGCTGAAAATCCTCCATCGCCGGGTACAGCACTTCCTCGACTATGGGCGACAGGCGATGGATTTCATCGATGAACAGCACATCGTGGGGTTCAAGATTGGTCAGCAGCGCTGCCAGGTCACCCGGACGCTCCAGCACCGGCCCCGAGGTGCTTTTGATCGATACGCCCATTTCCTGGGCAATGATGTTGGCCAGGGTGGTTTTACCCAAGCCCGGCGGACCGAAGATCAGCGTGTGGTCCAGGGACTCGTTGCGCCCACGGGCAGCCTGGATGAACAACTCCATTTGCTCGCGCACGGTCGGCTGGCCAATGTATTCGGCCAGGCTCAACGGGCGAATCGCGCGGTCCTGGACTTCCTCGCGGTCACGGCTACCCGTGGCGGCGATCAGACGATCAGCTTCAATCACTTAAATCATTCCCTTCAGGGCGCGGCGAATCATGTCTTCACTGCTCAAACCTTTATCTTTGATGGCCGATACCGCTTTACTGGCTTCCTGCGGCTTGTAGCCCAGGGAGATCAGTGCACTGACGGCATCGCTTTCGGGGCTGGCCACCAGGGAAGCCGGCGCATCAGATTGACTCGGCACCAGGGCGAACATGCTTGGCACGACTTCCCAGGCTTTGAAGCGGTCCTTGAGTTCCACCAACAGCCGCTCGGCAGTCTTCTTGCCGACCCCCGGGACCTTGGTCAACGCCGAGGTGTCCTGTGCCGAAACACAGCGCACCAACTCATCGACCTCCAGACTGGACATCAACGCCAGCGCCAGCTTCGGCCCGACGCCGTTGAGGCGGATCAGCTCACGGAAAAAATCCCGCTCGCGTTTGCCAATGAAGCCATAGAGTAACTGCGCATCCTCGCGTACGACCAAATGGGTGTGCAAGGTAATCGGCTCGCCGACCGACGGCAGTCGATAAAGGGTGGTCATGGGCACTTCCAACTCATATCCCAGACCATTTACATCAAGAATCAGGTGCGGCGGCTGTTTTTCAGCCAAGGTGCCGCGCAAGCGTCCAATCACGTTTCAGATCCTTAAGCGTTGGCCAGAGCAATGGCTGACGACCGACAGAGCAAGAGCGATACGCCGACAACACAGGCGCAAAACCCTCATTCCATAAAAATGACTGCTGATGCTATCAGAGACGCAGGCGCCCGCCACGACTGCGTGCCGTGCCCAGACCATGGGGCAACAGGCTGGAACGGGTGTGAGCATGACAAATGGCAATGGCCAGGGCGTCCGAGGCATCGATTTGCGGCTTGCTGGTCAACTTCAGCATATGCATGACCATCATCTGCACTTGCTCCTTATTCGCCGCGCCGGTCCCGGTCACCGCTTGCTTGACCTGGGTCGCGGTATATTCGGCGATTTCCAGGCTTTCCTCAGCGCCGGCAACAATGGCTGCACCGCGGGCCTGGCCGAGCTTGAGGGCCGAGTCGGCGTTGCGCGCCATAAAGACCTTTTCGATGCCCATGGTCACCGGGCCGTAGGTCTGGATCACCTCACGCACTCCGCGATAGACGATTTGCAGGCGCTCATGGAGCTCGCCGCTACCGGTGCGAATACAACCCGAGGCGATGTACACGCAGCCACGACCGGTATCGCGAACCACGCCATAACCGGTAATGCGCGAACCGGGATCGATACCAAGAATAAGAGTCATAACGCCTGCGGGTTGAGAGAGGTGTATCGGATACATATGACTGTAGACCGACACAGAACCCTGTAGGAGCGAGCTTGCTCGCGATGGGCCTGAGATCGACGCGTACTTTCAGGAAGGGCGCGTAATCGTTAACGACCATCGCGAGCAAGCTCGCTCCTACGAGGGGAGGCGGGACGATCAGCCGAGCTGCTCTGCCACCGACTCCGGAATATCCGCGTTGGAGTAGACGTTCTGCACGTCGTCCAGATCTTCCAGCATGTCGATCAGCTTGAGCACCTTCTCGGCACCGTCCAGATCCAGTTCGGCACTGGTGGTCGGCAACATGACGATTTCAGCGTCAACCGCATTGAAACCCGCAGCTTCCAGCGCGTGGCGCACGGCATAAAAGCCGGCGAACGAGGTAAAGACATCGATGGAGCCATCCTCGTTGGTCACGATGTCATCGGCGTCTGCTTCCATGGACGCTTCAATGAGCGAGTCTTCGTCGACGCCTGGAGCGAAGGAAATCTGCCCTTTGCGCTCGAACAGGTAAGCCACCGAACCGTCGGTACCGAGGTTGCCGCCGCATTTACTGAACGCATGGCGCACAGCAGCCGCGGTGCGATTACGGTTGTCGGTCATGCATTCGACCATGACCGCCACGCCGCCAGGGCCGTAGCCTTCGTAGGTCAGCTCGACCATGTCGTCGGTATCGGCCGCACCGGCACCACGGGCAACCGCGCGATCGATGATGTCGCGACTCATGTTCGCCCCCAGCGCCTTGTCCAGCGCCAGGCGTAGCCGCGGATTGGAACCCGGATCAGCACCGCCCTGACGGGCAGCAACGGTCAGTTCACGTATCCACTTGGTAAAAATCTTGCCCTTCTTGGCGTCCTGACGTTCTTTGCGGTGCTTGATGTTCGCCCACTTGGAATGACCTGCCATAACTTGCTCCAGATTCTCTTTGAAACATTGCCCGCCGCGCGGTATGCGCTGGCCAGCAAGAAAAAATCTCGTCGCTCTCTATATCAGCGAAGGCGCATCCACCCCCTGTAAAGAAGGTGCATCCGCTCTATCTATATAGAGAAGGCGCATCCAGGGATGCGCCTTGGGTCAGCCTTACTCAGCCTTTGGCTGTTCGCGCAGACGGATGTGCAGTTCGCGCAATGCCTTGGCATCCACGTGACCCGGAGCCTGAGTCATGACACAGGCAGCGCTCTGGGTTTTCGGGAACGCGATCACTTCACGGATCGACTGGGCGCCGGTCATCAGCATCACCAGACGGTCCAGACCGAAGGCCAGACCGCCGTGGGGCGGCGCGCCGTATTTCAGGGCATCGAGCAGGAAGCCGAACTTCTCTTCCTGTTCGGCTTCGCTGATACCCAGCAGGCGGAACACCGACTGTTGCATTTCCTTGCGGTGGATACGGATCGAACCGCCGCCCAACTCGGTGCCGTTCAGGACCATGTCGTAGGCACGGGACAGCGCGGTCGCCGGATTGGCTTCCAGTTCTTGCGGTGTGCACTTCGGCGCGGTGAACGGGTGATGCAAGGCGGTGAAGCTGCCGTCATCGTTTTCTTCGAACATCGGGAAGTCGACGACCCACATCGGTGCCCATTCGCAAGTGTGCAGTTTGAAATCGTTACCGACCTTGATCCGCAGCGCGCCCAGGGCTTCGCTGACGATCTTGGCTTTATCGGCGCCGAAGAACACGATGTCGCCATCGACCGCACCGACGCGATCGAGGATCACGTTGAGGTTGGCTTCAGGGATGTTCTTGACGATTGGCGACTGCAAGCCTTCGACGCCTTTGGCGCGCTCGTTGACCTTGATGTACGCCAGACCCCTGGCACCGTAGATGCCGACGAACTTGGTGTAGTCGTCGATCTTGCTGCGCGGCATGCTCGCGCCACCCGGTACACGCAGGGCTGCAACACGACATTTCGGATCGTTGGCCGGACCGCTGAACACTTTGAAATCGACGTCCTTGAGCTGATCGGCAACGTCCACCAGTTCCAGCGGGATCCGCAGGTCCGGCTTGTCGGAACCGTAACGACGCATGGCCTCGTCCCAGGTCATGTGCGGGAATTCGTCGAATTCCAGATCCAGCACTTCCTTGAACAGGTTGCGGATCATGCCTTCGGTGATGCCCATGATCTCGGATTCATCGAGGAAGCTGGTCTCGATGTCGATCTGGGTGAATTCCGGCTGACGGTCGGCACGCAGGTCTTCGTCGCGGAAGCACTTGGCGATCTGGTAGTAACGATCGAAGCCGGCCACCATCAGCAGCTGCTTGAACAACTGCGGCGATTGCGGCAAGGCGAAGAAGCTGCCGGCGTGGGTCCGGCTCGGCACCAGATAGTCACGTGCACCTTCAGGGGTGGCGCGGGTCAGGATCGGCGTCTCGACGTCGAGGAAGCCGTTCTCGTCCAGGTAACGACGGATGCTGGTAGTCATGCGCGAACGCAGACGCAGCTTCTCGAGCATTTCCGGGCGACGCAGGTCGATGAAGCGATAACGCAGGCGAGTTTCCTCACCCACGTCGGAGAACTCGTTGAGCGGGAACGGCGGGGTTTCCGCTTCGTTCAGCACTTCCAACTCGTAACCCAGCACTTCGATCATGCCCGAAGCCATGTTGGCGTTGCCGGCACCGGCCGGACGCAGGCGCACCTTGCCGGTAACCTTGACCACGTACTCGCTGCGCACACGGTCAGCAGCGGCGAAGGTTTCAGCACGATCCGGGTCGAACACCACCTGGGCCAGACCATCACGATCACGGATATCGAGGAAAATCACCCCGCCGTGGTCACGACGACGGTGGACCCATCCGCAAAGGGTAATTTCCTGACCTTCCAGGCTTTCGTTCAGTTGGCCGCAATAATGGCTGCGCATCATGATGGTGTTCGCTTCTCTTAATTCGAAATTCGGTGGAGGTCTTGCCACACCCCGGCACCTTGAGTCGGGCGCCTGATCATGGAAGAGCTCACGCGTGTCGTTCAACTAGTCAGCTTTATCGCCGCCAGCCAGATTCTTCTTCGAGCCGGTCTTGAAGTCGGTCTCGTACCAGCCGGATCCGCTGAGGCGGAAGCCTGGCATGGACAACATCTTTTTAAGCTCTGGTGCCTGGCAGGCAGGGCAGTCGACCAGCGGCGCAGCGCTGATCTTTTGAATGGCTTCCAGCTGATGACCACAGGAAGCACATTGATAATCGTACATCGGCATGGGGATTGTCTCGGCAATCAGATTACGCGCGCGCGGGCATGGGACTGCGCAGCAAAGCGCGAGATTATATCTGGTAAATCGAGCCTGTGCAGCCGTAAGACTGCACAGACCGGGCTTGATCCTCATGCGCGCCCCTGCTCACGGGCATCCCGTCAGCCGAGACTGGATGCTGGTGCAGCGAGACAAGAGCCTTTTTTCAAACTGTGCACAACGCACACGACCCTGACCAGCCCGCTGAAATTCTTTACTCCGCCATGCCGTAGATGCACCTCTCTATCGACATAGGAAAGCAGCGCACTGACCGAGCAACAATTGATCCGGGCTATTTCCGCGAGGATATCCCAATAGATCTGCTCAAGCCGCAAACAGGTCGAAAAACCATTCAAACGGATTGACCTGGAATGGGGCTGCGCCAATCCCATATTGAACTCCCGGACAAACGGGTCCACTTTTACATCTTGAAACTGAGCGATCTCCCTGACGCCCCTACCTATACATCGAGCCATGTCATTGACACTCCTTTGTCATGTCTTTCTTCAGATAAACCAGAACAATCTGCTTCCTTATAAAAGCTTAACCAGATGTTCATATCCAGATGACTTTATGACCATGCACGTAGGAGAAGCCAACAACAGTAGAGCGACTTATATCGCCGCCCTCCATTCCAAAGCCAAACATAGTCAATTATCAAACCGGACGTCTATTACTTGAGAACAGAGAATAGTGGTCCGGTCATATACACAGTTAAAACCCGGGGCAATCGCCCGCGCGGGGAGCGCTGGAGGCACTCGCCGATGACCAGGATCAGCGCGCGGGCGGTTAGCAGAAGGAAGCCGGCACGCATGAGCGGCTCACACCGTCATCCGTGCCTCAGGGTCATTTATCGTCCAGCAGCGAACGCAACATCCAGGCGGTTTTTTCATGGACTTGCATCCGCTGAGTCAACAGATCCGCCGTCGGTTCATCGCTGACTTTATCAAGCAACGGAAAAATACCGCGCGCCGTTCGCGTTACTGCCTCTTGCCCCTGGACAAGTTGCCTGATCATATCTTCAGCGCTAGGCACACCCTCTTCTTCCTTGATAGAAGAAAGTCGCGCATAAATGGCATAAGCCCCCGGCGCCGGAAAACCGAGAGCCCGAATTCGTTCGGCAATCAAATCAACCGCCAATGCCAATTCATTGTACTGCTCCTCAAACATCAAGTGCAGTGTGCGAAACATAGGGCCCGTTACATTCCAATGAAAGTTATGGGTTTTCAGATAAAGCACATAGGTATCCGATAGCAGACGTGAAAGTCCGTCCACGATTGACTTGCGATCTTCTTCGCTGATACCGATATCGATTGCCATGTTTATCCCCTTCTAGTGGTGAAATTCACCCGGCAGGTGCAGGAGCACTCTAGCAAGAGTACCGACGCCCTGCAGCCATGCATCCCTTCACGCCTGCGACCCATCCGCCCTGCAGCAACTCAATCGGCCCAGGCCAAGCCCCCCGGCAGGTTCGATTGAACTAAAAAATCTGCGGTCCGTCCGAAACCCGGAAAACCGTCTGGAACGCGCCTTCCCAAGCCCCCCGCAAGCCAGATTCTTCTGCCCGGCGATAAACCGGCACAGCTCGCCGCAGCGCTTGATTTGAGAAGGGCTGGGCTTTGCTGTTAAATAGGGGGGTGTCGATGCCGCCTATTTTTCCGGGCGCAGCGCATAGGCTGATACCGCGTACGTGTCCAGCGCCTCCTATTGTTCAGAAGCGAACCGTGCGCAATCAGCTCTTCCTGGTGATCTGTCTTAACGTGAGTTAATCAAAATGTTGAAAATCGTCCATCTGCTAACGGGCGCCGCAGCCCTGCTGCTGTCCTTTATCCCTAGCCTGCGATCCGAAGCGGTACCTTACCTGCAACAACCCGATGCGCTGTACCTGGCGTTTTTCGGCCTGCTCAACCTGACCCTCGCTCCGGTTATTCCTTACTGGAACAAAGGGCCGCGTCACCAACTGCAAAATCTGGTCAGTGCTCTACTAGTGCTGGCCGTCGTCCTGCAAATCCTCACACTGCTCGCTCCCCTGCCAGTCATTGGCGGCCAACCGGCCATTCTGGTCAGTCTTGTGACTGCCCTGATCGCTGTCCTCCTGCACCTGGCCATCAGCTTCTACACTTCTTCGCCAGTTGCCGCTTCACCTAGCTACGACATGACCAATCGCGATACCGGTACCGTCAAGTGGTTCAACACCTCTAAAGGCTTCGGTTTTATTTCCCGCGATTCCGGTGATGATATTTTCGTGCACTTCCGCGCTATCCGGGGTGAAGGGCACCGCGTTCTGGTCGAAGGCCAGCGTGTGGAGTTCTCCGTGATGAACCGGGATAAAGGCCTGCAAGCCGAAGATGTGATCGCGGCGCTGCCACGTCGCTGATTGCGCCATAAAAAAACCGCGATGCAGCCAGGCTGCTCGCGGTTTTTTATAGCCTGAAAATCGAGTGATTGGACAGTACTCAATAATGTGGCGGTGGAGCCTCTTCCTCGAAGGACTCGAACTGGCCGACCATTTCCTCCTGACGCTTGAGTAGCGCCGCCATCTGCAGTTGCAGACGCTCGACTACCCGCTGTTGCGCCACCAGCACATCGTTCAATGCCTGAATGGTGTCATCTTGAAAGGTCAGACGGCTTTCAAGATCGGTAACTCGCTCTTCCAGACTCATGATTCAGCCCTCCAGGAAGGTAAAACCTTCGGTCAACACCAGCCGCAATCGCTCACGAATAACCGCCACTTGCTCCGCACTATATGGCTTTGCCGGATGTTTTCCCCAGACCGGTGCCGGCCATGCCGCATCCTCACGCTTGCGCACGATGACATGCATGTGCAATTGACTGACCACGTTACCCAGGGTCGCCACATTCAACTTGTCCGCGTCGAACGAATCCTTGAGCGTCTCTGCCAGCGTCGTGGTTTCTTGCCATAACAGCTGTTGATCAGCCACATCTAACTGAAACAACTCACTGACATCCTCGCGGCGCGGCACCAGGATGAACCAGGGGTAATTCGAATCATTGGACAACAGCAACCGGCACAAGGAGAAATCTCCAATCGGTAGCGTGTCTTGTTGAAGTCGTGGATCTAAAGCGAACACCGTGCGCACTCCCGCTCAGCTCATCGGATTTCAGCCTGGCGCCAGTTCGATCGACTGCCCGCCAGGCGACAGAACACCAGCATACCTGCGAATGGCAATCGCTTCACGGTGAACAACGGCCACCCTTGGTGTTTTGTTGGCGAGGTCCGACCATCAGGCCACGCCACCGAAATCAGGACGCGCCAACATGGAACATTTCTCGTCGCACCGCACCATTCAATTCTGTCGATTCGCTATCCTCCCCCCAAACGCCCCTCCCATGCGGGGTCAAGTCGCTCGCCGAGCAGCGGCACTGTCTGAAACCCGCACACCAGAACAAAAGACTTGCACCAAAAACGTACAGTGCGTCTACTCTGAGTGCGCCGACCATCCGCCGTTTACTCAACAAGAGTGTGAACCGGTAACGTTTTTGGTTGTCACCCTGACTTTTCAACAGGCAACACGAGGAAAATGGCGGCGTCAAGCCCAAACAAAACGACCTTAAAACCCCGGTTTTATGAGGTTTTGGCAGCGACAGAAGCGGCAGGAGAAAAAAGAGGCAGAAGAAAAGTGGTTTGTGCACGCTTGTTGCATTCACACCCACACTGTCTCGGAGGACGCCCCAGGAAGTGGGTACCTTTAGACAAACAAGAATAGTGGCAAGGTCGCCCATGGAGGTTTCACTGTCTGGACATAGATCACATTTACCTATGCCCCAGCCTTCGAAAACAGCGCTTAAGTTGTCAGTCCCGATTGCAAAGGGGCTGTGGATTTGCGACATGGACCGAGCATTTTGCGACATGGTCGTAAAGAAGCTGAAAGGATAGATACGCAAGTATCGCCAACATTGTCAGCGTGATATAAGTTTGCGCCGACACAAAAAGAAAGAGCCGCCCGGATAATAAAACAGGCGGGACGGCAGTACTCTTCTAAAAACCAAAGGAGCAAATCACGATGCGCGTGATGAAGTGGAGCATGATCGCACTGGCTGTTTCAGCAGGCACCTCGCAGTTCGCAATCGCGTCCTCACAGGACGAATCCAAAGGCTTTGTTGAAGACAGCAGCCTGGTAGCCAAGACTCGTATCGAGTACATGAACCGTGACTTCCGCAATGGCGCCGGCAACATTGCCAAGCCAGGTGGCGGTTTCAAAAGTGGCTATCGTCAAGACACCGGTATCAGCGAACTGGTTACTTACGAGTCTGGCTTCACCCAAGGTACTGTTGGTTTTGGTCTCGACGCATTCGTAGGCGGCACTGCCAAACTGGATGGCGGCGCGGGTCGCAGTGGTAACGGCCTGTTCGCTCGCGACAGCGAAGGTCATCCTGAGGACACCCAATCCAAGGGCGGCGCAGCTGTCAAATTCCGTCTTTCCGACTCCGTGCTGAAATACGGTCGTCAATTCGTTGCCAGCCCGGTATTCGCTACCGATGACAGCCGTCTGCTGCCAGAAGTCGCTGAAGGCACCTTGCTCACCGTCAAAGAAATCAAAGGCCTGGAACTCAGCGCCGGTCGTTTCACTGCTCTGAGCTCGCAAACCGGCATGGGCAAAGACAGCATCAATGGCCCGCACAACCCAGGCTTGACCAGCGCCAACATCGCTGGCGCAACCTATCAGTTCACCGATAATTTCGTTGCCGGCATCGCTGCATCCGACGTTGATGACTACTTCAAGAAGCAATACGTCAACGCCAACTACACCTTCCCGATCAACGACGAGCAGTCGCTGAACTTCGACCTCAACGCCTACAAATCCAAAGATCAGGGTCAGGCGCTGTACGGTCCACTCGATAACAAACTGTGGAGCTTGGCAGCTGCCTACAGCCTCGGCGCGCACAAATTCACCCTGGCTCACCAGCGTTCTACCGGTGACACCAGCTACCTGTACGGCGTGGACGGTAACGGCACGATCTTCGTAGCCAACTCCATCCAGATCTCCGACTTCGTGGGTATCGACGAACGTTCCTGGCAGGGTCGCTACGACCTGAACATGAAAACCTACGGCGTTCCTGGCCTGAGCTTCATGGCTCGTTACGTGTACGGCGACAACATCAAGACGACGTCCAACACCGAAGGTAAGGAACACGAGTTCAACTTCGAAACCAAATACGTTCTGCAGGAAGGTCCGGCCAAGGATCTGTCGTTCCGTCTGCGTAGCGCAATCTATCGTGCAAACGATGCCTACAACGCCGACTACACCGCTGACAACAACGACGTACGTATCATCGTTGAATACCCGCTGAGCATCTTGTAATTCTGCGGTAATTCAATAACGTCGTAGAGCTTTGCTCTAACTAAAAACCGCTCACCTGATTCAGGTGGGCGGTTTTTTTATGGCCACTGGATTACAGTCGCGGTAAAACTGCGTAGCAAGCTAACTGAAACAACTTGTTTACCCCCTCACAGCGCGCACTTTATGCCAGGTGTTAGCCGAATCATTTAGCGAAGAACACGTTGAGGAGGGGAAAAAATCAAGGGGCTTAGGGCCCCTTGAGTTCACTGCCGATAGTTGACTGAACAGCCAACCAAGAAAAACAACCCCGTTACACAGTAGCTTCCTGAACCACCCGAATCACTCGCTGGGGAAACGGAATATCGATACCTGCGGCTTTCAACCGGTCACGGGATTTCTCATTGAACATGAACATCACATTCCAGTAATCCGCGGTTTTCACCCAGACTCGCAGGGAAACCGTAATCGAACTGTCACCCAGGGTCGAAATCACTGCCTCCGGTGCTGGATCGGCCAGCACGCGCTCATCCCTGGCCAGCTCAAGCAGGACTTCACGAGCCTTTTGCAGATCGGCCTCGTAGTCGACGCCTACATCAAACACTACCTTGCGGGTCGCCTGACGGTTGTAGTTGGTGATGATGCCGTTCGACAGATTGCCGTTTGGCACGATGACCGTCTTGTTGTCGCCGGTACGCAGCACGGTATGGAAGATCTGAATGCTGTCGACCGTACCGCTGACGCCCTGTGCTTCGATCCAGTCGCCAATGCGAAATGGACGGAACAGCAAAATCAGCACGCCGCCGGCGAAGTTCGCCAGGCTGCCTTGCAACGCCAGGCCAATCGCCAGGCCGGCCGCACCGATCGCCGCGACGAACGAGGTGGTTTCGACACCGATCATCGAGGCGACGCTGACGATCAGCAGCACCTTGAGAATGATGTTCGCCAGGCTGCTGATAAAACCCTGCAAAGCCTGATCGGCGTTGCGCATAGCCAGCAATCGGCCAACTTTATGAGTCAGGCTGTTGATTAGCCACCAACCGATCGCCAAAGTGATGACCGCCAGCAGCACACGGCTGCCGTATTCCATGATCATCGGAATCCAGGCTTGGGACGCCTTGACCAGGTTGTCCACTTCCGCATTCAAATCCATCTTTCTCTCCTGTTACCGGGTGCCCGGCTCGCAATACCGACCAACAGAACGACTGAAACCAATCGAATTCAATCGATTCTGCTATTCAACGGGTCTCGGACGCCGATAACGCCAAGAGGTTCCCGGAAAGCCGACTGGTGGCCTGTGTGGCTAGTCGCGGAAATTGTTGAACTGCAGCGGCAGGCCGAAGTCTTTGGCGCGCAGGGCGGCAATCGCGTCCTGCAAGTCGTCGCGCTTCTTGCCGGTGATCCGTACCTGCTCACCCTGAATGGCCGCCTGCACCTTAAGCTTGGCGTCCTTGACGTGAGCAACGATCTTTTTCGCCATCTCTTTATCAATGCCTTCCTTGAGGGTGGCTTCTTGCTTCATCAATTTACCGGAAGCATAAGCGTCCTTGAGTTCAAGGCATTGCACATCAATCTTGCGCTTGACCAGGGCGAGCTTGAGGATTTCGATCATGGCTTCGAGCTGAAAATCAGCTTCAGCGGTCAGGTTGACGGCCAGGTCTTTTTCCTTGAACTCGAAGCTGCCTTTGCCTTTCAAGTCATAACGACGGTCGAGTTCCTTGACGGCGTTCTCGACCGCGTTGGTGACTTCGTGTTTGTCCAGTTCGGATACCACGTCGAACGACGGCATGTTATTACTCCAATATTAGAAGGGCGCCGCTCAATAGAGATGGAGCACGCCAGGCTTGCGGTTAAAATGCGGGCTCATTATAACGGGTCTTTCCACTCCATCACTGCGAGCCTCACATGCGACTGATATTCAGAGCAAAAAACTGATGTCGACTACCTGGCACGTACTCGGCGCAGGCAGCCTCGGCACCTTGTGGGCCGCACGCCTGGCCCGGGCCGGCTTGCCCGTCAGGCTGATACTGCGCGATCAGGCACGTTTGCAGGACTACCAGGCAGCAGGTGGGCTCACGCTGGTGGAACAAGGCCAGGCTCGGCTACATGAGATCCCCGGCGAAACCGCCGACAGCGCCGGGCCCATCGCCCGTTTGCTGGTCGCCTGCAAAGCCTACGACGCCGAGAAAGCCGTCGCCCAACTGGCGTCACGCCTGACGCCCGACGCCGAAGTGATTCTGTTGCAGAACGGGCTGGGCAGCCAGGACGCCGTCGCGGCACGGGTCCCGCAGGCGCGCTGCATCTTCGCGTCCAGCACCGAAGGGGCATTTCGCGATGGCGAATGGCGCGTGGTATTTGCAGGTCATGGGTATACCTGGCTCGGTGACGCCAGCCACCCTACCCCGCCCATCTGGCTGGATGACTTGTGCCAGAGCGGCATCGCTCACGAGTGGAGCACGGATATCGTGACGCGGCTGTGGCGAAAACTCGCACTCAATTGCGCTATCAATCCGCTCACGGTACTCCACGATTGCCGCAATGGCGGTCTGCAACAGCATCACTGCGAGGTCGCGACCCTCTGCGCCGAGTTGACCGAACTGCTGGAGCGTTGCGGTCAGCCGGCAGCGGCGCTGGATCTGCAACACGAAGTGGAGCGGGTGATTCAGGCGACGGCTGCCAACTATTCGTCGATGCATCAGGACGTCGCCAATGGTCGCAGAACCGAGATCAGCTACTTGCTGGGTCATGCCTGCACGGTTGCGTCCCGCCATCAACTGACCCTGCCCCATCTCAATCAATTGCAGCAGCGACTGATCCAGCACCTGCGCACGCGCGGATTGCCCAGCGACTGAGCAGCGGCTACGCTGGCCACTTGTTCCTCTTCAGCGACGACCCCGATGCCATTGCGCCAGCGCCTTGAAAACCTGCCGGTCGGCCAGAAACTCCTCGCGGCCCTGCTGGTTCTGCTGACTACCGTGTTACTGGTCGCCAACCTGACGTTTATCAGCGCCGCCTACTGGATCTCCCAGGAGAGCATGGCACCACAGGCCCTGCAGACCATCGGCCGACTGATTTCCAATCCGAACCTGGCAGCTGATGCGCTGGATTCGCCACAAAGCGCCGAAAAGCTGCTCAATGAACTCAACAGCTATTCGCCATTACGCGCAGCGGCGGTGTATGACAGCAAAGGCAGGCGGCTGGCGCAAATGCACAGTGGCGAGCCGCTCGAGCTGCCCAGGCGCTATCGTCATATCGAAGCCTGGCAAATAACCGAATTTCGCAGCAATCAGCTGATTACCCTGCCGCGTCCCGGGCAGCCGCCGGGGCATTTGCTGTTGGTGGCCAGTAGCGAACTGCCGGTGGCTTTCTACACCGGCACCCTGACCGCCAGCCTGGGAATTCTGATCTTCAGTGTGCTGCTGTGGCTGGTGATCGCCCAGCAGATCAAACGCCTGATCACCCGACCGATCCACCAACTCGAAGAACTGTCCCGACAAGTGACCCGCGAGGAGAACTACGCTTTGCGTGCCTCTCGCGGCAACCATGACGAAATCGGCAGTCTTGCCGAAGCGTTCAACACCATGCTCTCGCGGATCGAAGCCCGGGAGCAGCAGCTCAAGCGCGCGCGGGACGACTCCCAGGCGGCCTATGACCAGGCCCAGGGCCTTGCCGAGGAAACCCGCCACACCAATCGCAAGCTGGAGCTGGAAGTCCAGGTACGGAGCAAAATCGAGAAAAAGCTCACCGGTTTCCAGAACTACCTCAACAGCATCATCGACTCGATGCCCTCGGCATTGATCGCACTGGATGAACAGCTCTACGTGACCCAATGGAATCAGGAGGCCAGCGCCCTCTCCGGAACCCGGCTGGACGAAGCCCTGAACCAACCGATCTTCCTCGCCTTCGAGCCGCTCAAACAGTTCCTGCCGCAACTCAAGGAAACCGTCGAGCAGCATACGGTGGCCAAGATCGAAAGAGTCACCTGGGTCAAGGACGATGAAGCCAAGCATTACGCACTGACCTTCTACCCCTTGATGGGCGGTGCCGGGCGTGGCGTGGTCATCCGTATCGATGACATTACCCAGCGTCTGTCCCTGGAAGAAATGATGGTGCAGTCGGAAAAAATGCTTTCGGTCGGTGGCCTTGCCGCCGGCATGGCCCACGAGATCAACAATCCGCTGGGCGCGATCCTGCACAACGTGCAGAACATTCGCCGTCGACTCTCTCCCGATCTGCCGAAAAACCTCGAACATGCCGAGCAGTTGGGCGTCGAACTGGACACCGTCAACCGCTACCTGCAAAGCCGCGAAGTGCCGCAGTTGCTCGATGGTATCCAGCAGGCCGGCGCGAGGGCGGCGAAAATCGTGACCCACATGCTCAGCTTCAGCCGCCGCAGCAATCGCCAGATGGCACCTTGCGACCTGCCGGCGTTGATCGATCAGGCAGTGGAGATTGCCAGCAACGACTTTGATCTAGCCATCGGTTTCGATTTCAAGGGCCAGGCCATCACGCGCCAGTTCGACCCCCAACTGGGCCCGGTTCCGGGCACCGCCAACGAATTGGAACAAGTGTTGCTCAACCTGCTGAAAAACGCCGCCCAGGCCATTCATCAGCGTGAAGACGACAGTGAGCCGGGGCGAATCATTTTGCGCACTCGCTTGAATCCGCCGTGGGCGGAAATCCAGGTCGAAGACAATGGTATCGGCATGAGCGAAAGCGTGCGCAAACGGACCTTCGAACCGTTCTTCACCACCAAGGAAATCGGCCAGGGTACCGGGCTGGGTCTGTCAGTTTCCTATTTCATCATCACCAATAACCACAAGGGTCAGATGGAAGTGCAATCGACCCCGGGCCAGGGCACCTGTTTTACCTTGCGCCTGCCATTGGCGGGCAACCAGCTCGCCTCCCACGAACTCAGTCAAATGGAGAGGTAAGCATGGGTTTTCGCTTGTCGAAGATTTACACACGCACCGGCGACAAAGGTGAAACCGGACTGGGCGACGGACGTCGGGTGCCGAAGGATCACCCACGGGTCGAGGCCATGGGCGAAGTCGACACCTTGAACAGTCAGTTGGGGTTGTTGCTGGCCGGATTGGCCGAGCACAGCAGCGAGTGTCCAGGATTGACCGAGGTGGTCGAAGTCCTGACGCCCTGCCAGCATCGTTTGTTCGACCTGGGTGGCGAGTTGGCGATGCCGGTGTATCAGGCCCTCGACGCGGCTGAAGTCGAACGGCTTGAGGCGGCTATCGATCTGTGGAATGAAGAACTGGGGCCTTTGAAGAATTTCATCCTGCCCGGCGGTTCTGCGCTGATTGCCCAGGCCCATATGTGCCGCAGTCTGGCCCGCAGTGCCGAGCGGCGTTGCCAGCATTTGAATGCGGTCGAGCCGCTGACCGGGGTGGGCCTGGCCTATATCAATCGGCTGTCGGACTTGCTGTTTGTTGCCGCTCGCTTGATTGCCAAGCGCCAGGGTGTGGCGGAAATTCTTTGGGAGGCGGCGGCAAAGCCCGCTTAGAGTCAGGGACAGATGTAGTGCCGGGCAGTCCGTCATCGCGAGCAAGCCCGCTCCCACAGTAGATTGAAGTCAGCCGAAAATCCCGTGGCTGACTCGGTCAAATGTGGGAGCGAGCTTGCTCGCGATGGGGCCAGTGGCTACACCCCAGAATCAAGCCTCAGGCCAGAACGCCCGAATCCCCGCCACACCTTGCGCACCGTTTTCCCAGGCACGCTGGCGCTCCGTCGGGCCGACTCCGCCGAGCAGAAACACCGGTCTGTTGAAGCCGCTGATCAACCGACTCGCTTGCTCCCAACCCAATGGCTGGGCATCTGGATGAGTCAGAGTGGGCTCAACCGGCGACAGGGTGACGAAATCCACACCCATCTCTTCGGCCAGGGCTAACTCCTCGGCGTTATGGCAGGAAGCCGCCAGCCAGCGCGATGCAGGCAATGGTCGACCGGCGCTGGCGTATTTACGCAATTGCGCAGCCGTCACGTGCCAACCGGCGGATGGGAAATCCCCCAGCCATTCGAACGGCCCCTTGAGCATCAATTGCGCCTTGCCCGCACACAAGCCCGCCGCATCCACCGCCAGATCGCGGTATTTCGGATCGTAGCCATTCGGCGCACGCAATTGAATCAGCTTTATGCCACTGGCAATGGCTTTTTGAATACCCCGTAACAAGGCCGGTGTTTCCAGCCCCTCAGGGGTGATCAAATATTCCCCGGGCAAACGCGCCGCCGCGACGATCGGCCGGTTGGCGGCCGGGAACTCATAGCCTCCCAGTTCCCGCGCCGTGACCCAAGCCAGGGGTTGGCCCTCGGCACCGTGAGGTTCACCGGTAAAAGCCGAGACTTCCCAGACATCCAGCAATACCTGCTTGTCCGGATAGTCATGCTGAACCTTGATCAATGGCCGCGCGGCGCCGAGCACGATGCCCAACTCCTCCTGCAGCTCACGGGCCAGCGCCGTTTCCACCGCCTCATCGGCCTCGACCTTGCCGCCGGGAAACTCCCAGAGACCGCCCTGATGCTGAGTATCGGCACGTCGGGCGATGAGGATTTTGCCGTCTGCGCCGCGGATAACGGCTGCTGCCACATGAACTCGTTTCACCGCACTATTTCCTCTAAACCGGCCTTCTGCCAGGCCTTGAAGGCTGGCCATTGGTAAATTGTTTCGACATACGCCGCGTCGACCGCAGGCAACGCGACTTGATAGGTCCGCAGACGCACTGCAATCGGTGCGAAAAAGGCATCCGCCAGACTCACTCGACCGAACAGAAATGGCCCCGGCTCAGTGGCGGCGGCACGGCATTCTGCCCACAGCGCCAGCATGCGTTGGATGTCAGCCTGCACTTCGGGCGGCATCGGTGACAAGGGGGCATCGTGACTCAGGTCGAACGGCATGTTGCCGCGCATCGCGAAAAAACCGCTGTGCATCTGCGCGCAAGCGGAACGCGCCTGGGCACGAGCGCCAATGTCGCGCGGCCAAAAATCGGCCTCGGGGAAGCGCTCGACCAGGTATTCGGCGATCGCCAGCGAGTCGGCAATGGTGCCGTGCTCGGTTTTCAGCAAAGGCACCTTGCCGGTCGGCGAATGCTTAAGGATCAACTGATGGGTGTCAGGCTGATTCAGTTTGATCAGCTCCTCGGTGTAGCTCGCTCCTGCCAACTCCAGCGCCAGGGCGCCGCGCAGGGACCAGGAGGAATAAAGTTTGTCGCCGATGATCAGGTGGAAGCTCATGTTCGGACACCTTCAATGTGGAAATCGCGGGGTTCCCTTGTAGGAGCGAGCTTGCTCGCGATGGAGTCAAGGGCGGCGCGTTTATTCAGAGAACACGCGTTATCGTTAACGTCCATCGCGAGCAAGCTCGCTCCTACAGGGGGATCGGATTACGTACGGTACTCGGCGTTGATCTTCACGTACTCGTGGGACAGGTCGGTGGTCCAGATGGTTTCACTGCAATCACCGCGGCCGAGTTCGATGCGAATGGTGATTTCTTCCCGCTGCATCACCGCCGCGCCCTGGGCTTCGGTGTAGGTCGCCGCACGCGCACCACGGCTGGCGATGCACACCTCGCCGAGGAACACATCGATCTTGCTCACGTCCAGATCCGGCACACCGGCACGGCCGACGGCGGCGAGAATGCGTCCCCAGTTCGGATCGGAAGCGAACAGCGCAGTTTTGATCAGCGGCGAATGGGCCACGGTGTAACCGACGTCCAGGCATTCCTGATGATTGCCGCCGCCATTGACTTCGACGGTGACGAATTTGGTCGCGCCTTCGCCGTCACGGACGATAGCCTGAGCCACTTCCATGCAGACTTCGAACACCGCTTGTTTCAACGCGGCGAACAGTGGACCGCTCGCTTCGGTGATTTCCGGCAGCGCCGCCTGGCCGGTGGCGATCAGCATGCAGCAATCGTTGGTCGAAGTGTCACCATCGATGGTGATGCGGTTGAACGACTTGTTGGCTCCATCGAGCAGCAGATTTTGCAGCACGTCACGGGAGACTTTGGCGTCGGTGGCAATGTAACCCAGCATGGTCGCCATGTTCGGGCGGATCATCCCGGCACCTTTGCTGATGCCCGTGACAGTGACGGTCACGCCGTCGTGCTGAAACTGCCGACTGGCGCCCTTGGGCAGGGTATCGGTGGTCATGATGCCAGTGGCGGCCGCGGCCCAGTTGTCCACGGACAAATCATCGAGGGCGGCCTGCAAGGCGCCTTCGATCTTCTCGACCGGCAACGGCTCGCCAATCACGCCAGTGGAGTACGGCAGCACCAGGCTGGCGTCGACACCGGTCAGCTCGGCCAGTTTGGCGCAGGTGCGCTCGGCGGCGGCCAGGCCCGGTTCACCGGTACCGGCGTTGGCATTGCCGGTATTGGTCAACAGGTAACGCACCGGACCCTGCACGCGTTGTTTGGCCAGGATCACCGGAGCGGCGCAGAACGCGTTCAGGGTGAACACGCCCGCGACCGTGGAGCCTTCGGCACAGCGCATGACCACGACATCTTTGCGCCCCGGGCGCTTGATGCCAGCCGAGGCGATACCGAGTTCAAAACCGGCAACCGGGTGCAACGTTGGCAAAGGACCAAGACCAACAGCCATGAATGCGCTCCTAAGTAAGATATCTGCGCCGCCCTCAGCGGGCGGTGTTTTCAATGGTAAAACGCCGCGACGGCTAGGCCGGTCGCGGCGCGGGTATTTCAGCGTTTGAAACGGCTATTAGTTGATTTGCCCGTGACAGTGCTTGAATTTCTTGCCCGAACCGCAGTAGCACAGTTCGTTGCGACCCAGCTTCTGTTCGTTGCGTACCGGAGCGGTGGCGAGGGCCACATCGACCTCTTCACCCAGGATTTCCGGTTGCTCCAGGCCTGGAGCCTCATCGTGCTGGAACTGCATGCGTTGAGCCAGTGCTTCGGCTTCCTGACGCAGACGGGCTTCCTCTTCGACCGGGTCTTCGCGGCGAACCTGAACGTGAGACAACACACGAATCGAGTCGCGCTTGATCGAATCCAGCAGCTCGGAGAACAGGGTGAAGGACTCGCGCTTGTATTCCTGCTTCGGGTTTTTCTGCGCATAACCGCGCAAGTGGATGCCGTGACGCAGGTGATCCATGGTCGACAGGTGGTCTTTCCACAGGTCATCGAGCACGCGCAGAACGATTTGTTTCTCGAAGCTGCGCAATGCTTCGGCACTCGCTTGCTCTTCTTTCTCGTTGTAGGCGGCCAGCAGCTCGGTCATCAGTTTCTCGCGAAGGGTTTCTTCGTAGAGATGATCGTCTTCGTCGAGCCATTGCTGGATCGGCAGCTTTACCCCGAAGTCGTTCAGCAGAGCGGCTTCCAGACCGGCCACGTCCCACTGCTCAGGCAGCGATTGCGGCGGAATGTGTGCGCTGACGGTGGCGTTGAGTACGTCCTGACGGAAGTCGGCGATGGTTTCACCGATGTTGTCCGCGGCGAGCAACGTGTTACGCATGTGATAGATCACTTTACGTTGTTCGTTGTTGACGTCGTCGAACTCGAGCAGTTGCTTACGAATGTCGAAGTTGCGGCCTTCAACCTTGCGCTGGGCCTTCTCGATGGCGTTGGTCACCATGCGGTGCTCGATCGCTTCACCGGACTGCATGCCCAGGGCTTTCATGAAGTTCTTCACCCGATCAGAGGCGAAGATGCGCATCAGGCTGTCTTCCAGCGACAGGTAGAAACGGCTGGAACCGGCGTCACCCTGACGACCGGCACGACCACGCAGCTGGTTGTCGATACGACGCGATTCGTGACGCTCGGAGGCGATCACCTGCAGGCCACCCGATTCGAGCACTTGCTGGTGACGTTTCTGCCAGTCGGCCTTGATCTGGGCGATCTGCTCAGGGGTCGGGTTTTCCAGGGAGGCAACTTCGACTTCCCAGTTGCCGCCCAACAGAATGTCGGTACCACGACCGGCCATGTTGGTGGCGATGGTCAGCGCACCCGGACGACCGGCCTGGGCAATGATCTCGGCTTCTTTTTCGTGGAACTTGGCGTTCAGAACCTTGTGTTCGATGCCTTCCTTCTGCAGCAGACCGGACATGTGCTCGGAGGTTTCGATGGTCGCGGTACCCACCAGCACCGGACGGCCCTGAGTCATGCATTCCTTGATGTCAGTGATGATCGCCGCATATTTCTCTTCGGCAGTCAGGAACACCAGGTCGTTGTAGTCTTTACGCGCCAGCGGTTTGTTCGGTGGAATGACCATCACCGCCAGGCCGTAGATCTGGTGGAATTCGAACGCTTCGGTGTCGGCCGTACCGGTCATCCCGGACAGCTTGTTGTACAGCCGGAAGTAGTTCTGGAAGGTGGTCGAGGCCAGGGTCTGGCTTTCGGCCTGGATGTTCAGACCTTCCTTGGCTTCGATGGCCTGGTGCAGGCCTTCGGACAGACGACGCCCCGGCATGGTACGTCCGGTGTGTTCGTCGACCAGAACCACCTGACCGTCCTGAACGATATATTCGACGTTGCGATTGAACAGTTTATGAGCGCGCAGACCGGCATAAACGTGAGTCAGCAGACCGAGGTTGTGCGCCGAATACAGGCTCTCGCCTTCAGCCAGCAGGCCAACGCGGGTCAGCATATCTTCGATGAATTGGTGACCGGCTTCGTTCAGCTCGACCTGACGGGTCTTCTCGTCGACGGTGTAGTGGCCGGCCTTGGTGACTTCGCCTTCCACTTCTTCAACGTGCAGTTCAAGCTGCGGGATCAGTTTGTTGATCTCGATATAGAGCTTGGAGCTGTCTTCAGCCTGACCGGAAATGATCAGCGGAGTACGGGCTTCGTCGATCAGGATCGAGTCGACTTCGTCGATTACGGCGAAATTGAGCTCACGCTGGAATTTTTCTTCCATGCTGAAAGCCATGTTGTCGCGCAGGTAGTCGAAACCGTATTCGTTGTTGGTACCGTAGGTGATGTCGGCAGCATAGGCCGAACGCTTCTCTTCCGGCGGCTGGAACGGCGTGACCACGCCGACCGTCATGCCGAGGAATTCGTAGAGCGGACGCATCCAGTTGGCGTCACGGCGGGCCAGGTAGTCGTTCACTGTTACAACGTGCACACCCTTGCCGGACAGCGCGTTCAGGTAAACAGCCAGTGTCGCCACCAGGGTCTTGCCTTCACCGGTACGCATTTCAGCGATCATGCCTTCATGCAAGGTCATGCCGCCGATCAATTGCACGTCGAAGTGGCGCATGCCCATGACACGCTTACCGGCTTCACGGGCAACCGCAAAAGCTTCAGGGAGGAGCTTGTCGAGGGTCTCACCTTTGGCTATGCGGGCCTTGAACTCGTCGGTCTTGGCGCGCAATTGCTCATCCGAAAGAGCCACCATTTGCTCTTCGAAGGCATTGACGATCTGTACCGTCTTGAGCATGCGTTTGACTTCGCGCTCGTTCTTGCTTCCAAAAAGTTTCTTTAACAAAGGCGCAAACATATCGGCAGGTTCTTCCACACATAGGGATGGAGGGCGGCCCCGTGAGTCGCCCGTGCAGCCCTCATGGCCGCATGCGAACGAGCATTCTACCCGGAAACGATGGAGAGGAAAGTGGCGTTATTCCACGATGCTGGCACAGCGCTGTGACGGGGCTCTCTTAAAATAAGGGCTTTTTGCTGAACTTCAACCCATTCAGGCAGGAAGTGACTCGATGATTTAATGGCTAAACCGCCTGCAAAAGCAATGGCGAGGCAAGCGCATCCAGTGCTTTCTGCTACCATGGCGGCTCTGTTACTTCAGGTGTCTGATCATGGCATTTCGCCCTCTTACGGCCAAAGCACCCGCCGTGTTACTTCGCGAAGCCAAGCCTTTAAAAGCCATCTTCAGCCACGCTCAACGCCTGGCTCATTTACAGCGTTTGCTTGAAAGCCAACTGCAGCCTGCCGCCCGTGAACATTGCCACGTAGCGTCCTGGCGTGAAGGCAGTTTGCTGTTGATCGTCACCGACGGTCACTGGGCGACCCGGCTGCGCTATCAGCAAAAACGTCTGCAGCGACAATTGCAAATGTTCGACGAGTTTTCCAGCCTGACGCGGATTCTGTTCAAGGTTCAGCCTCCCACGGTGCAACAAGGCGCGGTCGGCCACACCATGGACCTGTCGACCATCGCCGCGCAAACCATTCAGGCCACCGCCGACGGCATTACCGACCCCAACCTGCGCGCCGCGCTGGAGCGCCTGGCGAGTCACGCCAAGCCGCGGACCTGAGCAAAATCGCGCCCCTGTAGGAGCGAGCTTGCTCGCGATGGACTCAAGGGCGGCGCGTTTATTCAGACAACACGCGTTATCGTTAACGTCCATCGCGAGCAAGCTCGCTCCTACAAGGGTACACACCTAACGCCGCTTGCTGCCGCCCAGCAACGAGCCCATCAGGCCGCGGACCAATTGCCGCCCCAGCTGATTGGCCGCCTGGCGCATGGCTGACTTCAACGCCTGCCCGGCCGCGGTGCCGAGAAACTCCCCGGCCTTGTCGGTGAAGCTCGGTTCTTCGGCCACCGGCTTGCCCGGCACGGCTTCGGGCTCCGGGGCTAACCCTTTGCGGCTCATCAGCACTTCATAGGCCGATTCACGATCGAGCGGTTTGTCATAACGCCCGACCAATGGCGAGCTGGCAATCAAGGTGGCACGTTCGGCAGTGGTCAATGGCCCGATTCGCGACTGCGGCGGTGCCACCAGCACGCGCTGGACCATGGCCGGTGTGCCCTTGTCCTGCAAGGTGCCGACCAGGGCCTCGCCAATGCCCAGTTCCGTCAGCACCGCCAACGCATCGAAAGCCGGGTTCGGCCGGAAGCCCTCGGCCACCGCTCGCAGGGATTTCTGTTCTTTGGCAGTGAATGCCCGCAGCCCGTGCTGAATGCGCAAACCCAGCTGAGCCAATACGTCGTCCGGCAAGTCGCCCGGGGATTGGGTGACGAAATACACGCCGACTCCTTTGGAGCGAATCAAGCGTACGACCTGTTCCAAACGTTCCTGCAAAGCCCTGGGCGTGCCGGCGAACAACAAATGCGCTTCATCGAAGAACAGCGCCAGCAGCGGCTTTTCCGCATCGCCGCGCTCCGGCAGTTGCTCGAACAACTCAGCCAGCAACCACAGCAGGAAGGTCGCGTAAACCTTGGGCGCCTCATGCACCAGACGGCTGGCGTCGAGCAGATGAATCCGCCCGCGGCCGTCACCGGCTGGCCGCAGAATGTCTTCCAGTTGCAACGCCGGTTCGCCGAACAAGGCTTCTGCGCCCTGCTGTTCCAGCGTCGCGAGGCGCCGCATCAGTGCCTGGCTGGAACCGGTGGTCATCAACGCCGCGTCGTCGCCGAGCAACTCAGGATGGTCCCTGAGGTGATTGAGCAGCGCCTTGAGGTCTTTCAAGTCCAGCAGCAATAGACCTTCGCGGTCGGCCACCTTAAATGCAGCGTAAAGGGCCGACTGCTGGCTGTCGGTCAGTTCCAGCAGACTGCCGAGCAACAGCGGCCCCATTTCGCTCAGCGTGGTGCGTAGTGGATGGCCGGACTGTCCCTGGATGTCCCATAGGGTGACCGGATAGGCCTTGGGTTGGTGGCCGAGCCAGGGCATCCCGGCGATCCGTTCGGCAACTTTGTCTTGAGGATTGCCGGCAGCCCCAAGACCGCACAAATCGCCTTTGATATCGGCAGCGAACACCGCCACGCCAGCATCGCTGAAGGCTTCGGCCAGCCGTTGCAGGGTTACGGTTTTCCCCGTCCCGGTAGCACCTGCCACCAGACCGTGACGGTTCGCCAGGCGCATGGCCTGGGCAATCGGCTGGCCCTGGAGGTCAGCACCGATAACGAGTTGCGATGAATCAGGCATTTTGTCACCCATGGTTAATCTTTAGGTCTGCATGGTCGATATAGCAAAGCGAGAGACCAGAAAAGACTGAAAATGAAGTCAGATAATTCCCTAAGGAGAGGCGGAAATATCAGCTTACTTTCACCTTTGCCCACTTTGCGCGCTTTTATAACAGCGCGCCCTGGACATTAAGACCTTAGCGGACACCACAAGCCATGAACAAAAATCTGCGCTTCAGCCATAAAATCCTGCTTGCGGCCGCCCTGATTGTTATTGCCGCCTTTGCCTCTTTCACGCTGTACAACGACTATCTGCAGCGCAACGCTATTCGCCAGGACCTGGACAATGACCTGCATGAAATGGGTGATGTGACTGCCGGCAACATTCAAACCTGGCTGGCCGGGCGCATTCTGCTGATCGAGAACCTTGCCCAGAACATCGCCATCAATCCGGACCAGGCCAGCGTCGCCAGCCTGCTGGAGCAAAAAGCCCTGACGTCAACGTTCATGGCGTCTTATCTGGGCGACGCCAGCGGCAGCTTTACCATCCGCCCGGACGCGAAAATGCCCGACGGTTTCGACCCGCGTGTTCGCCCCTGGTACAAAGGTGCCGAAAACAGCGGCAGCTCGACACTGACTGAACCCTATATAGATGCAGCCACCGGCCAACTGATTATTTCCATCGCCACCGCCTCGAAAAAAGCCGGGCAAAGCGTCGGCGTGGTGGGCGGCGACCTGAGCCTGCAAACCTTGATCCAGACCCTCAACGCTCTGGACTTCGATGGCATGGGCTATGCCTTTCTGGTCAGCGGCGACGGCAAGATCCTGGTACACCCGGACAAAGCCCTGGTGATGAAAACCCTGAGCGATGTGTATCCGCGGAACACTCCACGGATCAACAGCGACTTCAGTGAAGTCGAGGTCAACGGCAAGACCCGCATCGTGACCTTCACTCCGATCAAGGGCCTGCCTTCGGTCAACTGGTACATCGGCCTGTCCGTGGACAAGGACAAGGCGTTCTCGATGCTCAGCGAGTTCCGCGCCTCGGCGATCGTCGCCACCCTGATTGCCGTGGCGATCATCATCGCCCTGCTGGGCATGCTGATTCGTATCCTGCTGCAGCCACTGCATGTCATGACCCGCGCAATGCAGGATATTGCCGACGGTGAGGGTGATCTGACCCGGCGCCTGACGATCCAGAATCAGGATGAGTTCGGCATTCTCGGCACTGCCTTCAACCGCTTCGTCGAGCGGATTCACACCTCGATCGGCGAAGTGTCCTCGGCCACCCAGCACGTCAACGAAGTGGTCTTGCGGGTCGTCAGCGCTTCCAACTCGTCGATGTACAATTCCGATCAGCAGGCCTCGCGCACCAGCAGCGTCGCCGCGGCGATCAATCAACTGGGGGCCGCCGCCCAGGAAATAGCCCAGAACGCCGCCCTCGCCTCGCAGCACTCCAGCGACGCCCGCAACCTGGCCGAAGACGGCCAGCAGGTGGTCGACAGAAGTATCAAGGCGATGAATCAGCTGTCCACCATGCTCAGCGCTTCGAGCACTAACATCGAATCGCTGAACAGCAAGACGGTGAATATCGGGCAGATTCTCGACGTCATCACCAGCATCTCGCAGCAGACCAACCTGCTGGCGCTCAACGCTGCCATCGAAGCCGCCCGCGCCGGTGAAGCCGGACGCGGCTTTGCGGTAGTCGCCGACGAAGTGCGCAACCTGGCGCATCGCACCCAGGAGTCGGCGCAACAGGTCCAGACCATGATCGAAGAGCTGCAGGTGGGGGCTCGCGAGTCGGTCGGCACCATGAGCGAAAGCCAGCGCCATAGCCAGGACAGTGTGGAAATAGCCAACCTCGCCGGTGAACGCCTGAACAGCGTGACCCAGCGCATCGGCGAGATTGACGGGATGAACCAGTCGGTGGCCACCGCCACCGAGGAACAGACTGCCGTAGTCGAATCGATCAACGTCGACATCACCGAGATCAACACCCTCAACCAGGAAGGCGTGGAAAACTTGCAGTCGACCTTGCGCGCCTGCGCGGACCTTGAGCAGCAGGCGGCGCGGTTGAAGCAACTGGTGGGCAGTTTCCGTATCTAACGTCAATCACAATACCTGTGGCGAGGGAGCTTGCTGTGGCGAGGGGGCTTGCCCCCGTTCGGCTGCGCAGCAGCCGCAAAACCTGTGACTGCGGTGTGCCTGACAAACTGTGGGTTGCAGGTTTTAGGGCCGCTGCGCGCCCCAGCGGGGGCAAGCCCCCTCGCCACAAATGCCCGCCAGACCATGGATTTCCGTTAACTGGCTGCTCCTCCCTCTCTTCCAGATACCTCCCCCCGCAAATCCTCAACCGAACATCTATCCTTCATAAAGGTCAACCCTAGGGAATACAACGGATAGGAGGGATGCTCATCGTGCATATCGCTGACATAACCATGTTCTACGCCCCTGCCAGCGGTGGCGTGCGCACTTATCTGGATGCTAAACACCGTCGCCTGGGACGTCAGCCAGGTATCCGTCACAGCTTGCTGATCCCCGGGGCGGGTCTGAGCGAGCAGGACGGGATTTACACAGTCCCCGCTCCCGCCGTGCCCTTCGGCAAAGGCTACCGCTTCCCCTGGCGTCTGGCCCCCTGGCGCAATGTCCTGCGCGCCTTGCAACCCGACTTGATCGAAGTCGGCGATCCTTATCTCACCGCCTGGGCCGCCCTCGACGCTCGGCGTCAACTGGATGTGCCGGTGATCGGCTTTTACCACTCCGATCTGCCCCTGCTGGTGAGCAACCGTATGGGTAACTGGTGCACACCGAATGTCGAAGCCTATATCCGCAAGCTCTATGGCAATTTCGATCGGGTATTGGCACCCAGCCAGGTCATGGCTGACAAGCTGATCGGATTGGGGGTGAAGAATGTTTATGTGCAGCCCCTGGGCGTGGACCTGCAAACTTTCAACCCCAGTGCCCGCGACCCGGGTTTGCGGGCTGAACTGGGTATTTGCGAAGACACCCGCCTGTTGATCTTCGCCGGCCGTGGTTCCAAGGAAAAGAACCTGCAGGTGCTGCTCAATTGCATGAAACATCTGGGTGAGCGCTATCACCTGTTGCTGGTCGGCTCGTCGATGCCTGCCGCGGTACCAGACAACGTCACGGTGATCAATGAATTCTGCCCCGCTCAGCAGGTCGCGCGGTTGATGGCCAGTTCTGACGCACTGATCCACGCCGGCGATCAGGAAACCTTCGGTCTGGTGATCCTCGAAGCCATGGCCAGTGGTATTCCAGTGGTGGCTGTAGCGGCCGGGGCGTTCAAGGAAATCGTCCCCCCGGACTGCGGCCTGCTCTGCACCCCGGACAGCCCGCAAGCCATGGCCAATGCCGTGCGCGATCTGTTCGCTCGCGGCAACACCAGCCTGGGTCAGCAAGCCCGACAGCATGTCGAACAACGTTACGCCTGGGACACAGTGGTCAGCAGCCTGTTGGAGCACTATCACGCCGTGCTCGGCGGCCAACCGCCACTGCTGGTCCATGGTTGAGCCCGTGAACACGCCCAGCCTGTTACTGGTGCTGCATGACGTCGCGCCGCAAACCTGGGTGGATTATCAACCGTTCGTCGAAGCGATCGACGCGCTGGGCAACGTGCCAATGACCTGGCTGGTAGTGCCCGACTTCCACAAGCACAACGCGCTGGATGCCCATCCGGACTTTCGTCGCCTGCTGGGCAGCCGCCTGGCCCGGGGCGATGAACTGGCGCTGCACGGCTATTTTCATTGCGATGACAGCCCGCCCCCGCAGAATCCCCGGGATTGGTTCATGCGGCGGATTTATACCCATGAGGGCGAGTTCTACGGTCTGTCGCAAAAGGCTGCCCTGGCCCGTCTGCACGCCGGGATCGAACTGTTCCAGCGCTACCACTGGCCGCTGCGGGGTTTTGTCGCCCCGGCGTGGCTGATGAGCCAGGGTACCCGCCAGGCGCTGCGTCAGTTGCCGCTCGCCTATACCAGTGATCCCCAGCATCTCTACCGCCTTCCGGACTTTACGCTGGTCGACGCCCCGGGACTGGTCTGGAGTTCGCGCAGCGCCTGGCGCCGAGGCCTGTCGAAGGTACTCAGCGAGCAACGCGAACAGCGTTGGCGGCAAGCACCGGTGATTCGCCTCGGCGTGCATCCGGTGGACCTGCGCCATGAGTTTTCCCGCAACTACTGGCTGCAGACTCTCAAGCGTTTACTGGCCGAGGGTCGCGTTCCGATGACCAAGGCCAACTGGCTGACGGCTCAAGCCAGGCTCAGCCGGTGCAACCCATGAGCAGGGCCATCTGGCTGGTCGTCGCTTTATTGTCGGCAGTGCTGATTCCGCTGCTGCTGGGAGGTAGCGATACGTGGCTGCGCATGCAGCGCTTCCCGCTCGCGCTACTGCTGACGATGCTGGGCATGATTGTGCTGTGCTGGGTGCTCAACTCATTTCGCCTGCGCCTGCTGCTGGGGGAGCAACGCGGCCGGATCGGGCGCCTGAAAGGCCTCGGAGTGGTGATGTCCGCCGAGTTCGCTTACTGCGCGACACCCGGCGGCAGTGGCGGCCCCCTGACCCTGATGGCCCTGCTGGCGCGCAATGGCGTGCGTCCGGCCCATGGCAGCGCGGTGTTTGCCATGGACCAATTGAGTGATCTGCTGTTCTTTTTCTGTGCGGTGATCGGGATTCTGTTCTACGCATTGTTCCAGAACCTCAGTCAGCGCATGGAATGGATGCTCGGCCTGAGTGCCATCTCACTATTTGCCGGCCTGTGCAGCTGCCTGATTCTGGCGCGTTACCACCGTTCATTGATCCTTTTCTGCGGCCGGGTGCTCAACCGCCTGAACGTCAAATCGCTGACCCGCCGACGCTGGGCGCGCAAACTGCTGCAGTTTCTGGCGGCCTTCAGTGTCACGCTCAAGCTGCCGTGGCAAACCCTGGCCCAGGTATTCGCCCTGACCTGCCTGCATTGGCTTTTACGCTACAGCGTGCTGTATCTGGTTCTACAAGGGTTAGGCGCAGACCTGCAATGGGCCTGGAGCTTTCTGATCCAGATGCTCGCGCTGAGCGCCGGGCAATTGAGCCTGATGCCTGGCGGCGCAGGCGCGGCGGAACTCACCTCGGCAGCGCTGCTGGCACCCATGGTGGGTAAATCGACTGCGGCGGCAGCGATTCTGATCTGGCGGGCCGTGACCTACTACTTCTACCTGTTGGCAGGTGGGCCGGTGTTTCTGCTGATGGTCGGACGACCCTTGCTGCACAAGCTGATGAAACTCAAACAGGCTTAGGGTCGGGCTTGGCCGGCGGTTCTTCCTGCAATTGGCTTCGACGGTATTCAAATCGCTAAAAGATCGCAGACTATCGGCAGCTCCCCGCCGACTACGTACGTCCGCAATGGCGCTGGCGTACGCTAATTCCGTGTAGGAGCTGCCGCAGGCTGCGATCTTTTGATCTTGATCTTCGACGGTACTCAAATCGCTGAAAGATCGCAGCCTATCGGCAGATCGTCAGAACACCACGGTCTTGTTGCCATGCACGAGCACCCGATCTTCCAGGTGATAGCGCAAGCCACGAGCCAGCACCATCTTCTCGACGTCACGACCGAAACGCACCATGTCTTCGATGCTGTCGCTATGGCTGACACGCACCACGTCCTGCTCGATGATCGGGCCGGCATCCAGCTCTTCGGTCACGTAGTGGCAGGTTGCGCCAATCAGCTTCACGCCGCGCATCGAAGCCTGGTGATACGGCTTGGCACCGACGAACGAGGGCAGGAAGCTGTGATGAATGTTGATGACCTTATGTGCATATTCCCGGCACAACTCGGGCGGCAGGATCTGCATGTAAC
This sequence comes from Pseudomonas sp. LBUM1658, assembly GCF_059716055.1. NCBI lineage: Bacteria > Pseudomonadati > Pseudomonadota > Gammaproteobacteria > Pseudomonadales > Pseudomonadaceae > Pseudomonas > Pseudomonas sp. LBUM1658. Next base: position 1,354,999 of record NZ_CP166798.1, on the reverse strand, counting down.
GGGCAAGTACCACGACTTCGGCGTCATGCTGCTTGACCAGGCGCGAGACTTCGGCAAAAGCCGGCTCTTTATCCTGCGGATTCACCGGCACATGGTAATAGGGGATGCCGTGCCACTCGACCATGCTGCGCAGGTCATTGTGGTTGGAGATCACGCAGGAAATTTCGCAATCCAGTTCGTCGCTGTGCCAACGGTGCAGCAAGTCGGCCAGACAATGGGACTCACGGCTGGCCATCAACACCACGCGTTTCTTTTGCTCGGTGTCAGTGATGCGCCAGACCATGGAAAACTCTTCGGCAATCGGCGCAAACGCCTCGCGAAAAGCCTCAAGCCCAAAGGGCAGCGAGTCGGCACGAATCTCGTGACGCATGAAGAACCAACCACTGAGATTGTCCGAGTGATGGCTCGCCTCGGTGATCCAGCCACTATGGGATGCCAGAAAGTTACTGACTTTAGCAACGATACCGACGCGGTCCGGGCAAGCAATCACCAGCCGAAAAGTGCGCATGAGGGGGAAACTCCAGAACTTCGCAAAGGCGGCCATTCTAGCCATTGTGCAGCAAAACTGCAGTATCCCTGATGAGTTGATTCCGGGTCAGACCTCGATTGCCGATGAAAAGCCCGCGAGTGCCTTTCCCACAATTTGCGCAAGGCTTCTAATGTGAATATCTGTTATAAATCCATGACTTTATTTAACTGGCCCTCGGGATTCTTGCGAACCCCGCTACTTAAATTAAATAAAAGTCCGCTTTAATGTTTACTTGCTGAAACTGTCTGACTATTATTGCGGCACTGTAACCGTGTCATCCAGTGCCCAACATAAGGTAGTCCCCATGTCCTTGATCAACGAATATCGCGCCACCGAAGAAGCTATCAAAGAGCTGCAAGCCCGTTTGAAGAATCTGTCCCAAGACGACAAACTGCAAACCGAGCTGGAATTCGAAGGCAAACTGCGCACCCTGATGGGCGAATACTCCAAATCCCTGCGCGACATCATTGCACTGCTGGATCCAGACGCAAAAACCAGCAAAACCCCACGTGGCGCCGTGAAAACTACTGGCACCAAACGTGCTCGCAAGGTTAAACAATACAAAAACCCGCACAATGGCGAAGTCATTGAAACCAAAGGTGGCAACCACAAAACTCTGAAAGAGTGGAAAGCCAAGTGGGGCGGTGACGTGGTTGAAGGCTGGGCTACCCTGTTGGGCTAAGCAACAGCTGTCGTTGCGACAATCGAAAAACGCCAGCTCGCTGGCGTTTTTTTATACCTGATATTCAGTCACTGATTCATAGGTTCAATCGTTTGCGTAATGCCTGTGCATAATCGCTCCACTCATCGAGTATCTGACGCTGCCCTGCTGTCGCGGTAGTCAGGCCTTGCGCCGTGGCCTGATTAAAAGTATCCAGGGTATTGGGAGCGCCGCATTCAGGATCGGTCAAGCGTTGCTGGCAGAACAAACGCCAGCGCTCTTGCTCCTGATCATTCAAGGTGCCTGGAAAGTTACGAGCACGGTAACGGAATAATAATTCCGGCAGGCGCTCATCATCGAACGGCCATTGCTCTTGCGCCAGTTGAGCAGGGTCGGCAGTCCTGACTTGCTCGCATAACCGGCGATCGCGGTCACCAATAAAGCCATCGTATAACTGTTGCTCAGGATCCAGGCAGGGGACAAAGTCCTCGCTGGCATAAATCGTCTGGATTTTATCTCGCCAAACTTCTTGTGCGTCAGTTAGCCGCAGCGCTCTAGCCTGATACTCAGCCATGTCCAATTGCAGGCGCTGCTGATCTTCGGCGCGTAAAACAGACAACGGCGCCACCACCGGACAACGGTTGATATGAATCAGCTTGAGCGGAACCGGCAACTCGCCTTGCCCCAGATCGTCGTGGCGAGTATACAGCCGCTGACGCAAGGTTTCGGCGTCCTGATCCAATAACCCCTGGGGATCGAGATGCAGATCGCAAACAATCAAGGCATTACGGTTACGTGGATGCCAGGCCAGCGGCAGTACCACACCAATATAATGCCGGGCAGCGGAAAACCGCCCTGATATATGCACCATCGGCTGCAATAGCGTTATCTGCTCCATGACCTTTTGCTTGCTGCGCAACTGGAACAGCCAGTCATATAACTTTGGCTGTTTGCCGCGAATCAACCGCGCCAGGGCAATCGTCGCCCGCACATCGGACAAGGCATCATGGGCCTGACCATGGTCGATGCCATTGGCGGCGGTCAGGCGTTCAAGTTTGAGGGTGACACGGCCATCCTCTTCGGGCCAGACAATGCCTTGCGGCCGTAACGCATACGCAGTGCGAACCACATCGATCAGATCCCAGCGACTGTTACCGCCTTGCCACTCGCGGGCATAGGGGTCAAAAAAATTCCGGTACAGGCTATAGCGGGTCACTTCATCGTCGAAGCGCAGTGTGTTGTAGCCGGCACCACAAGTCCCGGGGGCCGCCAGTTGCCCGTGAACCCGGGTCATGAACTCGGCTTCGCTCAAGCCCTGCTCGGCCAGGCGGCTCGGGGTAATGCCGGTAATCATACTGGCCACCGGGTGCGGCAGGATATCGTCGCTCGGCTGGCAGTAGAGATTGACCGGCTCGCCTATCTCATTGAGCTCGGCATCGGTGCGGATCCCTGCCACTTGCAACGCACGGTCACAGCGCGGGTTGATGCCGGTGGTTTCATAGTCGTACCAAAAGATGGAGGTCACGGGCTATTCCTGATCTAAAGACCGGCAAAGTCTAGGCGCTCACAGGTTGGCCCGACCAGCGCTGTGTGCATTCAATCCTTACTCGCGGCATTGTTTGTTACATAGTTATGTCGTTCATCCCTCGGTCACTGCTAGCATCGGTTGAGTATTGACCCTCAACCAGGCCATCCACCAAGTAGCCCATGCGCCAGACTTCAGCACTGCCACGCAACGCCTCGCTGCACCCGCCACTGGACACCCGGTATCAGGTCGAGACGCCAGAAGGCATCGACCTGCCACTGCGTCCGGCCGGGCTGATGCCCCGCGCGCTGGCCTTCGCCATCGACCTGGGGATTCGCGGGCTGATCCTTGGCCTCCTGTTTATTGCCGTGGGGTTTCTGGGAGAGATTGGCATCGGCCTGGGCGCGATCCTGCTGTTCCTGCTCAGCTGGTGGTACATGGTGTTATTCGAAGTGCTCAACCAGGGCCGCTCGCCGGGCAAACAACTGATGGGGTTGCGGGTTATCCATGACGACGGCACGCCCATCGGCTGGAGCGCCTCCCTGACCCGTAACCTGCTGCGTTTTGTCGACATGTTGCCCTTTGGTTATTTCCTCGGTGCCCTCAGTTGCCTGCAACATCCTGCCTTCAAGCGTCTCGGCGACCTGGCAGCCGGCACCTTGGTGATCTACCGCGAACAACCGATAGCCCGTCCGCACCTCCCTCTCGCTCAACCGTTACGGCCACCCTTTGTCCTTCACCTGAATGAACAGCGCGCGGTGTTGAGCTTTGCCGAACGCCAGGGCGAACTCTCCGATGAGCGAGTCAACGAGCTGGCAGCCATCCTCGCCCAGCCATTGCAGGTCTCTGCGCCACGCGCCGTCGCCGAACTCAACGGCATCGCCCGCGGCTTGCTGGGGCCGACATGAAGCAAAGCCTTTTCGAAAGCCGCCATCAAGCCCAGTGGGATCAATTTGCCCGACGACTGGAACAGCTCGAAGGTGGCAAGGTGCAAGCCGCTGACTGCAGCGACTTCCCCAAGGAGTACCGGCGCCTTTGCCAGCACCTGGCCCTGGCCCAGGAACGTGGCTACAGCAGTTTCCTGATCGACCCGTTGCAACAGCTTGCATTACGCGGCCATCAACAACTTTACCGGCACCGCGGCCAGTTGGGTGCCGATACCCTGAGTTTCATCCTTGCCGGCTTCCCACGACTGGTCCGCGAGCAATGGCCTTTCGTACTGGTGGCCGGCCTGTTGTTTTTCGGTAGCCTGTTCGGCATTGGCATTCTGGTTTTTCTGTTCCCGGAGCTGATCTACAACCTGGTCTCCAGCGAACAGCTGGCCGAGCTGCAAAGCATGTACGACCCCGCCGCCAACCACTTGGGACGCACCGCCGAACGGGCGTCCAGTGAAGATTGGGTGATGTTCGGTTACTACATCATGCATAACATCGGCATCGCCTTTCAGACCTTCGCCAGCGGTTTGCTGTTTGGCGTGGGCAGCGTGTTTTTCCTGTTCTTCAATGGTCTGCTGATCGGCGCTATCGCCGGTCACCTGACGCACATCGGTTACGGGGAAAGCTTTTGGTCATTCGTCATCGGCCATGGCGCCTTCGAGCTCAGCGCCATTGCCCTGGCCGGGGCCGCCGGCCTGCAACTGGGCTGGGCATTGATCGCGCCGGGGCGTCTGCCACGGGGCGAAGCCCTGCGACTGGCGGCGCGCAAGAGCGTGCAGTTGATCTGCGGAGCGATGCTGTTTCTGGTGATTGCTGCCTTTATAGAAGCCTATTGGTCGTCCATGACCGAGCCCACACCCCTGATTAAATATCTGGTGGGTGCAGTCCTCTGGCTGCTGGTGGCAGCCTATCTGCTATTTGCCGGACGTACGCCCCATGCGCCTGAGTGATGCCAGCGTGGTCATCCGCCCGCGCACCAGCTGGGAAGCCATGGACCTGGGCGTACTGCTGAGCCAGGAACACCGACGCCTGCTGATGACCAGCTGGGCGATCATCACCCTGCCGGTCTTCACCCTGCTCAGCCTGCTGCTCTGGGATTCACCCAACCTCGCCTTGCTGCTGTTCTGGTGGCTGAAACCGGTGTTCGATCGTTTGCCGTTGTATATCCTGTCCAAAGCCCTGTTCGGTGAAACCCCAACGTTGAAGCAGGCGCTGGGCCAGTGGCCGCGCCTGCTCAAACCGCAACTACTGGCCAGTCTGACCTGGCGTCGCCTGAGCCTGAGCCGCAGTTTCATCATGCCGGTGGTGCAGCTTGAGGGACTGAGCGGTCAGGCGCGGCAGCAACGCTTGCTGGTCCTGCAACAACGCAATAGCGGCGCGGCACGCTGGCTGACGATTATCGGCGTGCATCTGGAGGTGGCCTGGTGGATTGGGCTGATGGTGCTGTTCTATCTGTTCCTGCCACCACAGATCGAGCTGGACTGGAGCTGGCAGACATTGATCGTCGCGGCTGAGCAGGACTGGCTGTGGCTGGAACACCTGATCAATGCGCTCTACGTATTGGTACTGATTGCCTGGGAACCCATCTACGTCGCCTGCGGCTTCAGCCTGTACCTCAATCGGCGCACCGTGCTCGAAGCCTGGGACATCGAACTGATCTTCCGACGCCTGCGCCAGCGCTTGAGTAGTGTCGCCGCGACCTTGGTGCTGGCCGGGATGATGCTGGTGCCCATGACGCAGCCGGTTTGGGCCGCTGAATCGCCCAAGGCACCGGACAGCCCGCGCTTGCTCGACCAGCCGCTGACCAGCCAGGCCTCCAGGGACAGCATCAAAGCCATTCTCGACAAGCCGCCATTCAAGAATCCGCAAACCGTTACCCGTTATCGCTTCGGCGAAGACCCTTCAGGACAGAGCAACGACCCACAAACACCCCAATGGTTGAAGGCGCTGCTCGGGATGTTCGATAGCCGCAGCTTCGGCACGCTGGCCAAGGTCATAGAGATGCTGCTGTGGGCTTGCATAACCGCTGGCATCGCCTTGCTGCTCTGGCATTACCGCGAGTGGTTGCGGGCCTTTGTCAGTCGCCGCCCGGTGCTGCGCGACCAGATCCCTCGGCCAGCCCCTGCGCAACTGTTCGGTCTGGATGTCAGCCTCGACACCCTGCCCGACGATGTCGCCGCCAGCGCCGAGCGCCTTTGGCAGACGCAGCCCCGTGAAGCCCTTGGCCTGCTTTATCGGGCATTGCTCAGCCGGCTGCTGCATGATTTTGACGTTCCGCTGAAAGCCGCCGACACCGAAGGCCAGGTGCTGGAGCGCGTCCGGCAGCTGCAGCAACCGGCCCTGCAAGCCTTCAGCCAAAACCTGACACGGCACTGGCAGAACCTGGCCTACGGTCATCGATTGCCCCCAACGCATCTGCAACAGGAACTCTGCGATACCTGGCGTGAGCTGTTCGACGCGGGGTCGCCACGATGAACCGTCGCCAGTTGTTGCTCGTCGGTTTGCTCATCAGCGGTTTGCTGATAGCACTCGGCGCCTGGCTCTACCTGAACGCCGAGCCCTATCAAGAGGTGATCGATCACGGTCCCTCCCCCGAAGCCCAGGCCAATCCATACCTGGCCGCCGAGCACTTTCTGCGCCAGCAAGGTCTGCAAGTCGCCCACGCTAACAGCCTGGATATTCTGCCGACCCTGGAGCCGCATCAACAAAGCCTGCTGTTGCTGGGCGACAGGTCAAACATGCGCCCGCGCCAGGCCGATCAGCTGCTGAACTGGGCCAGGGCCGGCGGGCGCTTGCTGTTTGTCGCCGAAGCGTTGTGGGATGAGAACACCGGCAGCAGTGGCGATCTGCTGCTCGACCGCGTGCAACTGCGCCAGCTCCTGAGCAGAGACCTTAAACAGCCGGCGTCCAAAGCCGGGAAAACCCCCTACCCCAAGCTGACCAGACTCTATCTGGAAGACGAAGACGCGCCGGCCTACGCCAGTTTCAACACCGAGTTCCATCTCGAAGACCCGAAAAACCTTGCCCAGTCCTGGGCCAACAGCGCCCTGGCCACCCATATGATGCAGCTGAACTATGGCCTCGGCTCGATCACCGTGGTCACCGACGCCGAGCTCTGGAAAACCCCGAACATCGGCCGCTACGACAATGCCTGGCTGCTTTGGTACCTGTATTCGGACACCGGCGTGACGCTGCTCTTCGACATTGACCACGACGACTTGCCGACCTTGCTGCTGCGTTACTTTCCGCAAGCATTGGTCGCGCTTGCGGCCTTGATCGGCCTGGCAATCTGGCATGTCGCCATACGTCGCGGCCCGGTGCAAGCGCCAGCGCCCAAGGCCCGCCGGCAACTCCAGGAACACCTGCGCGCCAGCGCCGATTTCCTGCTGCGGCGTAGCGGTCAACGCAGCCTGTTACAAGCGTTGCAACAAGATATCCTGCGCCGCGCCCGGGGCCGCCATCCCGGTTTTGAACAACTCGGCGTTGCCGAACAATGGCAGGTGCTCGCGCGCCTGACCCGCCAACCCACCCGCGCTATCAGTCAGGCCCTCAGCCCACGGCCAAAACAGCGGCTTTCCAGCGCTGACTTCAGTCGTCAGGTGGCCCAGCTGCAAACAATCAGGAATGCCTTATGAGCGAACAACCGACGGATGCGGGCCAGATCGAGCCCGTCAGCACCCAGGCGCATATCGCCCAGCAACGTGTGCGGGCCAGCCAACTGGCCCAGGCGGTGCGCCATGAGCTGCGCAAGGCGGTGATCGGCCAGGATGCAGTGATCGATGACGTGCTCACCGCCTTGATTGCTGGCGGCCATGTGCTGCTCGAAGGCGTGCCGGGGCTGGGCAAGACCTTATTGGTCCGCGCCCTGGCCCGCTGCTTCGGTGGTGAATTCGCGCGTATCCAGTTCACTCCGGATTTGATGCCGAGCGATGTCACCGGTCACGCGGTCTACGACATGCAAACCGAGCAATTCAAACTGCGTAAAGGCCCGCTGTTCACCAACCTGCTGCTGGCCGACGAAATCAACCGCGCCCCGGCTAAAACCCAGGCAGCGCTGCTCGAAGCCATGCAGGAACGCCAGGTCACCCTCGAAGGCCGGGCGCTGCCGATTGGCCAGCCATTCATGGTACTCGCCACGCAAAACCCCATCGAGCAAGAGGGCACCTACCCGCTACCGGAAGCCGAGCTCGATCGCTTCATGCTCAAAGTGCGCATGGACTACCCCGACGCCGAGCAGGAATTGGACATGGTCCGTCAGGTCAGCCGTTCGACCAGGGCCGACATGCTCGACGTGCAACCACTGCGCACCGTGTTGCAAGCCAAGGACGTGCTGGCCTTGCAACGCATCGCCAGCGACCTGCCGCTGGACGAACAGGTACTCGACTACGCCGTGCGGATAGCCCGCACCACCCGCAGCTGGCCCGGCCTGACCCTCGGCGCCGGCCCGCGCGCCTCGATTGCGCTGGTACGCGGCGCCCGGGCCCGGGCTTTGTTGCGCGGTGGTGAGTTCGTGATTCCGGATGACATTAAAGGTTGTGCACTGGCCGTGCTGCGCCATCGTGTACGGATCGCACCGGAACTGGATATTGAAGGGCTGGAGGTCGATCAAGTGCTCAAGCAGCTGCTCGATCAAGTCCCGGCACCGCGGTTGTGAATGCGTTGACGATAATTCGGCGTTGCGACCAGAAAGATCGCAGCCTTCGGCAGCTCCTACGGGATTTGCGTACACCTGCGATATCACCGTTGCCCACGATCGGCGTAGGAGCTGCCGCAGGCTGCGATCTTTACGGGCCCACACACGGCCTGGAACCTTGCGTGGGAATCCAACACCAATGACCCCCTCCCGCCTGCTGCTGATCTGGCTTTCGGTGCTGTTGAGCATCGGCATTGTGCTGGGCACGCTTCAGGCGCTCGGAGTCGCTGTGGCGCCAAGCCTGCACTCCATCAACTGGGCATTGCTGCTGGCCCTTCTACTACTGGCGATACTCGATGCCATCAGGCTCAAACGCCTGCCCTCGCCCCGACTTCAGCGGCAGATGCCCGGCAGCCTGGCACTGGGTCGCTGGGGTGAAGTACAGCTCGATATCCAGCACGACTATCGGCAACCGTTGAAGATGCAGTTGTTCGACCACGTACCGGACGGTCTGAGCTTCGAGAATCTGCCGCAATCGGTCGAGCTGCAACCGGGCCAGCAGAGCCGGATCGGCTACCGACTGCGCCCGCTCAAGCGCGGTCACTTCAGCTTCGAACGCTGCGAAATCAGCCTGCCCAGCCCGTTGGGCCTGTGGTCCGACCGACGTTATCTGGTCGTGACCGACAGCACCCGCGTCTACCCGGACTTCGCCCGTTTGTACGGTGCGCAGCTACTGGCCGTGGACAACTGGCTCAGCCAACTCGGTGTCCGCCAGCGTCAACGTCGCGGACTGGGCCTGGAATTCCACCAACTGCGCGAATTTCGCGAAGGCGACAGCCTGCGCCAGATCGACTGGAAAGCCACCGCCCGCCAGCGCACCCCAATTGCCCGCGAGTACCAGGACGAACGCGACCAGCAAATCATCTTCCTGCTCGACTGCGGCCGCCGCATGCGCAGCCAGGACGGCGAGCTGGCGCACTTCGACCAGGCGCTCAATGCGTGCCTGCTGCTTAGCTATGTCGCCCTGCGCCAGGGCGACGCCGTAGGCCTGAGCACTTTCGCCAGTGAGCAGCCGCGTTACCTCGCCCCGGTCAAAGGCCAGGGCCAACTCAATGTGCTGCTCAACACCGTCTACGACCTCGACAGCAGCCAACGCCCCGCCGACTACCAGGCCGCCGCCAGCCAGCTGTTGGCCCGTCAGAAACGCCGGGCCTTGGTGGTACTGGTGACCAACCTGCGGGATGAAGATGACGAAGAATTGCTGACCGCCGTCAAACGCATCGGCCGCCAGCACCGGGTACTGGTCGCCAGCTTGCGTGAGGAAGTACTCGACCGCGTGCGACAAGCGCCGGTTCAAACCTTGTCCGAAGCGCTGGCTTACTGCGGCACTGTCGATTACTTGAATGCCCGCGCCGAGCTTCATGAGCGATTGACCGCTCATGGGGTTCCGGTGCTGGATGCGCAGCCCGGTGAACTGGGGGCTGAGCTGGTGACGCGATATCTGAGCTGGAAGAAGGCCGGAGTGCTTTAAAGGGCGCGCCCGATACTGACTGGGTGTTGTTACTGGAGAAGGCGCTGAATCGCGAGCATTCGGTGAGGGTGTAAATAGCTCTTGTAGGAGCGAGCTTGCTCGCGATGGACTCAAGGGCGGCGCGTTTAATCAGAAAACACGCGTTATCGTTAACGTCCATCGCGAGCAAGCTCGCTCCTACAGGGGGACCTCCACCAGCCTTGAGAGCTATGCAGAAGCCGGCAACGGATGAAAGCTGAAGTACTGCTGCAACGCGTTGACCAGTTGCCCATATTCAGCTGGCGCCTTGAGCACGACAAAGCCCGCATCGTAATGATGGGGTGTCGAGTCTTCATGGCACCACAGGCAAGAGGCCGTAAGGTCGATCACTTGCAGACAGGTGTCGCTGGCGGGGATTTTCAGGCGCAGTTCGAAATCGGCGCCGATCATCATCGGCAACTGGCTGATGAGCATCAACCCGTCTTCGGAAACGTTGCCCAGAAAGCCAATGGGCTTGTCGGTGAGACTGTTGAATACCCTTAAAAAATACGGCAGTTGATGCCGCTCGATCCGGCGGTCCGTGAACATGCTGGATATCACTATAGAAGGTCATTAAGCATGACCGCACTAGTGCTTCGGAACGGGCCTGCCTGGCAGGCTCACTCTCCCCGGTTGCGGTGCGACAGTGGCTGTCCTGGCCTTGTCGACTACTGCTACCGGTCCCGGGTGATGCTGTCGTTCAGATAGAACGTCTCAAACGGTCTATCCAAATGTTAGCTGAATGCTCGGCGACGGCCAGTGATCAGACGACAAATGTCATCAGAAAGTGGTCGGACGGACCTGCACGGAGCTGCGGGTCGGGTAATAACCCAACGACCGCAGGGTTTCCAGCCGCGCGCGGGCGCGGAAGGCATATTCGCTGTACGGATACTGGGTGAGGATGAACTGGTAGGTCTGCGCTGCATCGATAAACAGTTTCTGACGCTCCAGGCATAGCCCGCGCATCATCGACACCTCCGGTTGGATATATCGCCGGGAGCGGCTCTCGCGCTCGACCTTGGACAGCTCGAGCATCACCTGCTCGCAATTGCCCCGGTCATAAGCGTGGTAGGCGTTGTTCAAATGATGGTCCATCGACCAACGGGTACAGCCGACGGCGCTGAGGACCAGCACAGCAATGAGCACAAATCGCATGGGGTTCTCCTGTCTTGTGCACTGTATCGACCGGCCGTCGAGAATCTTCAAGAATGTTCGTTCAAGAAACAAACGAATAAGTAGTGCACATGAACAATGACTACAACTTCGGACCATAGTAGCCTCTGGTTGCGCTTCAACTCAGGAGTCTCTGCATGTCCGTCCGTCGCACTAAAATCGTCGCTACCCTTGGCCCTGCCAGCAACTCGCCGGAAGTTCTCGAACAGCTGATTCTGGCTGGCCTGGACGTCGCCCGGCTGAATTTCTCCCACGGTACCCCCGACGAGCATAAAGCTCGCGCCAAGCTGGTGCGCTCCATTGCCGCCAAGCACGGCCGCTTCGTCGCGCTGTTGGGTGACCTGCAGGGCCCGAAAATCCGTATCGCCAAATTCGCCAACAAGCGTATCGAGCTGAAAGTCGGTGATACCTTCACCTTCTCCACCAGCCATCCGTTGACCGAAGGCACCCAGGAAGTCGTCGGTATCGACTACCCGGACCTGGTCAAGGATTGCGGCGTCGGCGACGAACTGCTGCTCGATGACGGCCGCGTAGTGATGCGCGTCGACACCGCGACCGGTGATGCGCTGCATTGCACCGTGCTGATCGGTGGCCCGCTGTCGGACCACAAAGGCATCAACCGCCGCGGTGGTGGCCTGACCGCTCCAGCCCTGACCGAGAAAGACAAGGCTGACATCAAGCTCGCCGCGGAAATGGAAGTCGATTACCTCGCCGTGTCCTTCCCGCGCGACGCTGCCGACATGGAATACGCCCGCCAACTGCGCGACGAAGCCGGCGGTACTGCCTGGCTGGTGGCGAAGATCGAGCGCGCCGAAGCCGTGGCCGACGACGAAACCCTCGACGGTCTGATCAAGGCCAGCGATGCGGTCATGGTTGCCCGTGGTGACCTCGGTGTGGAAATCGGCGACGCCGAGCTGGTGGGCATTCAGAAGAAAATCATTCTGCACGCACGCCGCCACAACAAAGCGGTAATCGTCGCGACCCAGATGATGGAGTCGATGATCCAGAACCCGATGCCGACCCGCGCCGAAGTGTCGGACGTAGCCAACGCCGTGCTCGACTACACCGACGCAGTGATGCTCTCGGCCGAAAGTGCCGCCGGCGCCTACCCGCTCGAAGCGGTCCAGGCCATGGCACGGATTTGCATCGGCGCTGAAAAGCATCCGACCAGCAAAACCTCCGGCCATCGCATCGGCCAGGTCTTCGAAAGCTGCGACCAGAGCATCGCCCTGGCGGCCATGTACACGGCCAACCACTTCCCGGGCGTGAAAGCGATCATCTCCCTGACCGAAAGTGGCTACACGCCGCTGATCATGTCGCGGATCCGCTCCTCCATCCCGATCTACGCGTTCTCCCCGCACCGCGAAACCCAGGCCCGCGCGGCCATGTTCCGCGGCGTCTACACCGTACCGTTCGACCCGGCATCGCTGCCGCCTGAGCAAGTCAGCCAGGCCGCGATCGACGAGTTGCTCAAACTCGGCGTGGTCGAGAAAGGCGACTGGGTGATCCTGACCAAGGGCGACAGCTACCACACCATCGGCGGCACCAACGGCATGAAGATTCTGCATGTCGGCGACCCGGTAGTCTGAGTCACTCGCCAATGAAAAGGCCCCGCAGTTCACGCTGCGGGGCCTTTTTCATTAATGGGATTCATATACCAGATAGCAGCCATCCAATGGAGGAACCGACAGCACCTTTAATAAGGGATTCCCCCTCACCATTGAACGTCCGTTTATGAGCTTGCAATTGAACTCAGGAGACATGGATTCAGGACAATCAATCATCGTGGCAGGTGAGCTCAATACGCGCGGACTAAGCTTGGTCGGCCGTATCAAGGAAGACGGGACACTGGACCTGACTTTCGGTACAGGTGGTTTGTCAGACACCTCAGAACCAGGAACACCTAATTACACAACAAGCGCAGCCGTCCAGATGGATAACCAAATCGTTATCGCAGGGCGAAAAGACAGCAAACCGTCAGTGAGCCGTTATCAAGCCTGAGGACGTCGATCGAAGCGTTGCTCTCGGCGTGGTCGAAGAACACGATGCGCGGTACGTTTCAAAAACCTGCGCTGAGGCCGCCAATGTCTTCACGGGCAAACCCCTTGCCTCTGTAGGAGCGAGCTTGCTCGCGATGGACTCAAGGACGGCGCGTGTATTCAGAAAGCACGCGTTATCGTTAACGCCCATCGCGAGCAAGCTCACTCCTACAGGCATTGGGGCAAGCCCACACAGTTGTGGGAGACAGATTCAAGCCTTGTTGATAAACCCCGACAACGCCGCAATCGCTTCCGGCGAGTGCAGCCGTTGGATGAACAATGCACCCTCCTGCGCAATGACCTTGCGCAGTTGTTCACGGTCCGGGGCTTTCATCAGTTGTTTACTGATCTGCACGGCGCCCGGTGCCAGTTGTTCGAAGCGCAAGGCCATCTCGCGAGCCTTGGCCAATGCGGCGGCGCCGTTGGGCAAGGCAGCAGTGGCGATGCCCCAGGCTGCAGCCTGTTCACCATTGAATCCTTCACCGAGCAGCAACAGTTCGGCGGCTTTGGCCTGACCCAGCAAGCGCGGCAGGATCAGGCTCGAACCAAACTCCGGGCACAGGCCGAGGTTGACGAACGGCATGCGTAACTTCGCCTGCGCACTGATGTAAACCAGATCGCAATGCAGCAGCAACGTAGTGCCAATCCCCACGGCGGGCCCGGCCACTGCGGCAATCACCGGTTTACGGCATTCGAGCAGGCTGCGCATGAAACGGAACACCGGGCTCTCGAGGCTGCTCGGCGGCTGCTCGAGGAAGTCGGCGATGTCATTGCCGGCGGTGAAGCATTGGTTGCTGCCGGTGATCAACACGGCGTTGATTTGCGGATCGCTATCGGCTTGTTCCAGGGCCTCGGCCAATTGGCTGTACATGGCACGGGTCAAGGCGTTTTTCTTGTCCGGGCGATTGAAGCGCAAGGTCAACAGCCCGCGTTCACGCTCCAATAGTATGGCGTCAGTCATGGTGAGTCTCAGGAAGGGGAAATCAGCGCTCAACCATGGGGCAGAAATACATCGGCCAGCAGTTGATTGCGCGGCAGCCCCGCCAGGTACAAGCGCCGGGCAAAGGCGTCGACGCTGTCGGGACCGCCGCAGAGTAAGGCCAGGGTTTGCCGGGAAACAAGCCGCAGTTGTGCCAAGGCCGCAGGCAATTCGGCCGCTGTCAGCAGCTCGATCTGAAGATTGGCATAGTTCGCCGCCAGCGCGGCCAGGGGTTTGGCCAGATAATGCTCATCCGCGTCATGGGCCAGGTGAATGATCCGGATGGCGCCCTGATGATCCTGGCGCAATGCTTCGCGCAACACACCGAACAGCGGCCCCAGGCCAGTACCGGCCGCCAGCAGCCAGAGCGGTCGAGCCTGCCAGTCCGGGTCGTAATACAAGGCGCCACCACGCAGTTCGCCGAGGCGAATCGGGTCACCGATCTTGAACTGACGGGCTGTGTCGCTGAACTCGCCGGATTGACGACAATCGAGGTGAAACTCGAGAAAGCGGTCCTCCTCCGGCAAGCTGGCCAGCGAATACGGCCGCGCCACGTTGCCCGCCCACAACACCAGATGTTGCCCGGCCTGATAACGCAAGGGGCGTTCAGGCTGCAAACGCAGGCGCAGAACACACGGGCTCAACCAGTCGGCGCCCACCACTTTTGCCGGCAAACCGTCGCGCAACGGATCGAAGATTTCGACCTGCAAGTCCTCGATCACCTGGCACTGACAGGCCAGTCGCCAGCCGCGTTGACGCTGGTCTACCGTCAGCGCATCAGGTTTTCGATCACTTGGCTCGCCCTGCAGACAATGCACCAGGCACGCGTGGCAACTGCCGGCGCGACAGCTGTATGGAACCGCGACACCGGCCTGGTTCAAGGCGTCTAGCAGGTTGCTTCCCGCTGCCACCGACCACTGTCGCTCACCGACCCGTAATTCAGGCATCGACGTTTTCCCAAGCGGCCGCGCAACGGTTGCGCCCGTCACGCTTGGCCCGATACAGCGCCTGATCCGCGCGCTGCAAGGCGTCATCCAGATCATCGCCCAGCACCAGCAAGGTCATCCCGGCTGACAGGCTCAAGCCCGGCACGCTCAAGCCGACCAATTCGACATCGGTGAAGGCGATACGCAGACGCTCGCAGCAGGAGGTCAGGCGCTCGGCATCACAATCGGGTAACAACACGACAAACTCCTCACCGCCGTAACGGGCCAGGACATCGCCATCGCGCAGACAGGCACTGGCGACGGCGGCAAAGGCCTGCAACACCTGATCGCCCGCGGCATGCCC
Organism: Pseudomonas sp. LBUM1658; assembly: GCF_059716055.1. Classification (NCBI taxonomy): domain Bacteria; kingdom Pseudomonadati; phylum Pseudomonadota; class Gammaproteobacteria; order Pseudomonadales; family Pseudomonadaceae; genus Pseudomonas; species Pseudomonas sp. LBUM1658. The sequence goes on along the minus strand of NZ_CP166798.1, from coordinate 1,339,686 downwards.
ATGGATGTCATTGATCCGTTTGAAATGATCCAGATCGATCAGCGCCAGGCCGTGGATGACATCGGCGTCCATGGTGTGCAATTCGCGGGTGGCCAGGCGCAGAAAATGCCGACGGTTGAACAACCCGGTGAGTTCGTCGGTGGCGACCAGGTCTTCGAGCTGGCGCATCATCCCGCGCAGAGTGTCCTGGTGGGCCTGCAAGGCGAAGCGCCGTTGGCGCATGCGCTGGCGTGACGCCTGGACGTAGCTGGCATAAAGGCAGAGCCACACCAGCACGATAAACAGCACACAGACTTGCAACGCCGCCAGTGTCGGGTCAGCCAGTTCGAAGCGGTAACCTTCCCAGAGATTGATCCCGGCGAAACTGAAAAACACCAGCGCCGCACAGCGCACGAATGCCCGTCGCGGCAAATGAAACAGGCCGAACAACAGGATCAGCACATAGAACACCAGGAACGCGCCGCGGGCCATGTCGAGTTGAGAGATGAACCAGGTTTGCCAGGCCAGGCCCAGTACTACTTGCACTTCGGTCAGGCTAGGGTCGGTGAAGCGCAGATTGCGCTCGCTGAGAAACACGCCAAGCACGGCAACCTGGCTGAGTACCACCAGCACCGTGGCAATCACTGCGCTGCTCATTGGCGCGCTGTAGTGTCCGCCGAGAATGGCCAGCCACAGCAGCAGCAACGCCAGCCCATAGGTGCCCGCCGCCAGGGTGAAGCGCTTGAGCAACAGACTTTGTATGGCTGTATGGGTCAATCTTTGACTCACCGTGCGAAAGGAGGCTGAACGGGTTTCCTACCCTACGGGCCATGTACCACTTTAGTGGTGTGCCTGAGAAATGACTATTGAATTTTTGGATGGCCGGGTCTGACGTATTGCTGGCGTCGAATGGACTGACGCCAAGATCAAAAGATCGCAGCCTGCGGCAGCTCCTACGGGGGATCGGCGAACCGACGGATAAACGCGGTCGGCGTAGGAGCTGGCGAAGCCTGCGATCTTTTGTCAGATACCCCGGGATCTGCTTCTGGTGGTGATATGCGACCTTCGTTTATCCACCAGCGGGTGTGCCCAAGCCTTTGGCGAGTTATACTGCCGCGCCTTTTTAGCGTCGCGCCAGCATGCCCGGCGTGCCTTAAAAGGTGTTTTCAGTGACCAGATCCACCCGACTGAAGACACCTTATTAAATGTTCCCGTCTTATAGAGGAGCGCGACTCATGACCGTGATCAAGCAAGACGACCTGATTCAGAGCGTTGCTGACGCCCTGCAATTCATTTCCTACTACCATCCCGTGGATTTCATCCAGGCCATGCACGAGGCTTACCTGCGTGAAGAGTCTCCGGCTGCCCGCGATTCCATCGCGCAAATCCTGATCAACTCGCGCATGTGTGCCACCGGCCACCGCCCGATCTGCCAGGACACCGGCATCGTCACCGTATTCGTCCGCGTGGGCATGGATGTGCGCTGGGATGGCGCGACCATGGGCCTGGACGACATGATCAACGAAGGCGTGCGTCGCGCCTACAACCTGCCGGAAAACATCCTGCGTGCTTCGATCCTTGCCGACCCGGCAGGCGCTCGCAAGAACACCAAGGACAACACCCCGGCAGTGATCCACTACTCCATCGTTCCGGGTAACACCGTTGAAGTGGACGTAGCGGCCAAGGGCGGCGGCTCCGAGAACAAGTCGAAGATGGCCATGCTCAACCCGTCCGACTCGATCGTCGACTGGGTGCTCAAGACTGTCCCGACCATGGGTGCCGGCTGGTGCCCACCGGGCATGCTCGGCATCGGTATCGGCGGCACCGCCGAGAAAGCCGCAGTGATGGCCAAGGAAGTGTTGATGGAATCCATCGACATCCACGAGCTGAAGAAACGCGGCCCGTCCAACCGTATCGAAGAGATGCGCCTGGAGCTGTTCGAGAAGGTCAATCAGCTGGGCATCGGCGCTCAGGGCCTGGGTGGCCTGACCACCGTGCTCGACGTGAAGATCATGGATTACCCGACCCACGCCGCGTCCCTGCCGGTGTGCATGATCCCGAACTGCGCCGCTACTCGTCACGCACACTTCGTGCTCGACGGTTCCGGCCCGGCGACCCTGGAAGCACCGCCGCTGGACGCCTACCCGGAAATCGTCTGGGAAGCCGGCCCGTCGGCGCGTCGGGTCAACCTCGACACCCTGACCCCGGAAGATGTGCAGAGCTGGAAGCCGGGCGAAACCGTCCTGCTCAACGGCAAGATGCTCACCGGTCGCGATGCGGCGCACAAGCGCATGGTCGAAATGCTGAACAAGGGTGAAACCTTGCCGGTAGACCTCAAGGGCCGCTTCATCTACTACGTCGGCCCGGTCGATCCGGTCCGCGAAGAAGTGGTTGGCCCAGCCGGCCCGACCACCGCAACGCGGATGGACAAGTTCACCCGGCAGATCCTCGAGCAGACCGGCCTGTTGGGCATGATCGGCAAATCCGAGCGCGGCCCGACCGCCATCGAAGCGATCAAGGACCACAAAGCCGTGTACCTGATGGCTGTTGGCGGCGCTGCCTATCTGGTAGCCCAGGCGATCAAGAAATCCCGCGTAGTGGCCTTCGCCGAACTGGGCATGGAAGCGATCTACGAGTTCGAGGTCAAAGACATGCCGGTGACCGTTGCGGTGGACAGCAAGGGTGAGTCGGTACACATCACCGGTCCTGCCATCTGGCAGAAAAAGATCAGTGACAGCCTGGCGGTAGAAGTGCAATAAGCGCTTAAACCTCCAGATACAAAAAACGGTCGGCCTGTTGTCATCAACAGCCCGACCGTTTTTTATTGTCGATCACCTTAACGACGCAACTGCGTAGCAGCTGACGAGCTCCGCGAGGCTGCGTCCGGCCGCGAAGCGGTCGTAAATCATACGCTGCGGTGCATCAGATAAACCGCATCTGTCGGACTGCGGCTGCTGCGCAGCCGAACGCAGCCTTGCAGGGCTCGTCAGCTGCTACGTGTTATGGTGCCCATCCTTATCACACCCGTTAATCCAGTATGTTCGTGACCGTTCGCTCCCTGCGCCTGACCCTCTACATCCTGCTGATTCTCGCGGGTACAGTGCTGGCTGCCGGCCTGGCCATGCGTCACTCCGAGCGCCAGGCACTGGTGGACGAGGCCGCCCTCGCCAATGAGCAACTGGCGCTGTATGCCAATTCCCTGCATACCCTGATTGAACGTTATCGCGCCTTGCCCTCCGTGCTGGCGCTGGATCCGGAGTTGAGCAGCGCATTGAAGGGGCCGGTGAGCGGCGAGCAGCAAGACGCGCTGAACCGTAAACTGGAGAAAATCAACGGCGCCGCCCAGTCGTCCACCCTGGAACTGCTGGATCGCACCGGCCTGGCCGTGGCTGCCAGCAACTGGCGCTTGCCGAGCAGCTATGTCGGTCACAATTACGGCTTCCGCCCGTATTTCAGCCAGACCCGCAGCCAGGGCACTGGGCGTTTTTACGCCGTCGGGGTGACCAGTGGAATTCCCGGATACTTTCTGTCCAGCGCGGTGACCAGCGAAAGTGGCGAGTTCCTCGGCGCCATGGTGGTGAAACTGGAGTTCCCCGAACTTGAGCGCGAATGGCGTCAGGGCAGCGACACCCTGCTGGTCAGCGACGCCCGCGGTATCGTATTTATCGCCAACCAGCCCGGCTGGCGCTATCGCAGTTTGCAGCCGTTGTCGGAAAATGATCGGGCCGAGATCAAAGCCACTCGCCAGTACGACAAGCAACCGCTGACCCCGATTGAACACCGTGCCATCCGGCACTTCGACGAGAACAGTTCCCTGGCCCGGGTCGAGGGTCCACAGGGCCCTGCGGAGTATTTGTGGGAGTCGCTGCCGTTGACCGCCGAAGGCTGGACCCTGCACTTGCTGCGGCGCCCTCAGGCCGCCCTCGAAGACAGCCGTAACGCGGGGCTGGCGGCGGCCGGGTTGTGGCTGACGTTGGTGTTCCTGCTGCTGTTTCTCAACCAGCGCTGGCGCCTGGCCAAAATGCGCCAGCGCAGTCGCGAAGAGCTCGAACAACTGGTGGAAGAACGCACCCGCGACTTGCGTACCGCCCAGGACGGTCTGGTGCAGTCGGCAAAACTCGCCGCCCTGGGGCAGATGTCCGCGGCGCTGGCCCATGAAATCAACCAGCCACTGACCGCGCAGCGCATGCAGTTGGCCACGCTGCGCCTGCTGCTGGATCATGGCCGGGTCGACGACGCCTATAAAGCCATCACCCCGCTGGATGACATGCTGACGCGCATGGCCGCACTGACCGGTCACCTCAAGACGTTCGCGCGCAAAAGCCCCAGCGGTTTGCGCGAGCGCCTGGATCTGGCAGCGGTGGTCGATCAATCCTTGCACCTGCTCGACGCGCGCATGCGCGATGAACACGTCAGCAGCGTGCTGCACCTGACCCGCCCGGCATGGGTGCGCGGCGATGCAATTCGCCTGGAGCAGGTGTTGATCAATCTGCTGCGTAACGCACTGGATGCAATGCGTGACAAACCGCTCAAGCGCCTGGAAATCCGCATCGAGGCTGATCAACAGCTGTGGCGCTTGACCGTCGCCGACAGCGGTGGCGGTATTTCTGAAGAGCATCTGGCGAATGTATTCGACCCGTTTTTCACCACCAAACCGGTGGGCGACGGCCTCGGTCTGGGGCTGGCGGTGTCGTATGCCATCGTCCACGAACACGGCGGGCGCCTGAGTGCCTGCAATCACCCGGGCGGGGCGATCTTCACCCTGACCCTGCCTATCGCTGCGCAGGAGCAAAGCCCATGTTGAACTCGGTGATTGTGGTCGACGATGAAGCCAGTATCCGCAGCGCCGTGGAGCAATGGCTGAGCCTCTCGGGCTTTGTGGTGCAGTTGTTCAGCCGCGCCGAAGAGTGCCTGGCGCAACTGCCGAGGGATTTCCCCGGAGTCATTCTCAGCGACGTACGTATGCCCGGCATGGGTGGGCTGGAGTTGCTGAGCAAAGTCCAGGCGCTGGACGCCGACCTGCCACTGATCCTGCTCACCGGCCATGGCGATGTGCCGATGGCGGTCGAGGCGATGCGCGACGGTGCCTACGACTTTCTGGAAAAACCCTTCAGCCCCGAGACCCTGCTCAGTAGCCTGCGCCGGGCGCTGGATAAACGTCGATTGGTGCTGGAAAACCGTGCGCTGCACGAACAGGCCGACAATCGGGCCAAGCTCGACGCAAGCCTGCTGGGGGTTTCCCGTGGCCTGCAAACCTTGCGCCGACAGGTGCTCGACCTCGCAGCCTTGCCGGTCAATGTGCTGATCCGCGGCGAAACCGGTAGCGGCAAGGAGCTGGTCGCCCGCTGTCTGCACGATTTCGGCCCGCGCGCCGACAAGCCGTTTGTGGCGCTGAACTGCGCGGCGATCCCCGAGCAACTGTTCGAAGCCGAGCTGTTCGGCCATGAAAGCGGCGCCTTCACCGGCGCCCAGGGCAAGCGTATCGGCAAGCTCGAATACGCCGATGGCGGCACGCTGTTTCTCGATGAAATCGAAAGCATGCCGCTGGCCCAGCAGGTCAAACTGCTGCGGGTGTTGCAGGAGCAGAAACTTGAGCGGCTGGGTTCGAACCAGAGTATCCGGGTCGACTTGCGGATCATTGCCGCGACCAAACCCGACCTGCTCGATGAAGCCCGCGCCGGACGTTTTCGCGAAGACCTGGCCTATCGACTGAACGTCGCTGAATTGCGCCTGCCGCCGTTACGCGAACGCCGCGAAGATATTCCGCTGTTGTTCGAACACTTCGCCCACAACGCCGCTGAACGACTGGGGCGCAGTTTCCCGCCCTTGAGCGGCCCGCAATTGAGCCGCCTGCTCAGCCACGACTGGCCGGGCAACGTCCGTGAACTGGCCAACGTCGCCGAGCGTCAGGTGCTTGGGCTTGGTGAGCCGGAACCTGAAGGCGCCGAACCCGGTCAGTCCCTCGCTGCACAGCAGGAGGCCTTTGAAGCCCATTGCCTCAGAGCGGCGCTGACCCGGCACAAGGGCGATATCAAGGCGGTGCTTGCCGAGCTGCAACTGCCGCGGCGGACCTTCAACGAAAAGATGCAGCGCCATGGGTTGGCGCGGGAGATGTTTTTGAAGGAGGAGTGATTCTTCTGACCTTCATTTTAGGTTGCCTGTTCTGACCCCATCGCGAGCAAGCTCGCGATTGGCCCGAACAGGCAACGACCTTCACGGATCCGTATCCGATAGGCGGATTTCCGCTCACGCCCACCCCACCAACAAGCGGATTTCCGCTCAAAAAATCACCACAACCCCTCTAAATCAAGCATCTCAATTCTGGCACAGGTCCTGCTATAGACCTGTCAGGTTGCGTTTCGACGCGCTCCACAAAAACAATGAGATGAAGGATCCTATATGGATAACTCCAATACCCTGCCTCTTGGGTCGGCGGCTGCGCCGGCGAAAGTACGAACCACTTCCAGCCGTATCAAATCGATTTTCAGCGGCTCTGTCGGCAACATGGTCGAGTGGTATGACTGGTACGTCTACGCCGCTTTCTCGCTGTACTTTGCCAAAGCCTTCTTCCCCAAGGGCGACACCACCGCACAACTACTGAACACTGCCGCGATCTTCGCCGTGGGCTTTTTGATGCGTCCGATCGGTGGCTGGCTGATGGGTCTGTACGCCGACCGCGTCGGCCGTAAAGCCGCGTTGATGGCCTCGGTGTATCTGATGTGCTTCGGCTCACTGCTGATCGCCCTGAGCCCGGGTTATGAAACCATCGGTATCGGCGCGCCGATCCTGCTGGTGTTCGCTCGCTTGCTGCAGGGCCTGTCGGTCGGCGGCGAGTACGGCACCTCGGCGACTTACCTCAGCGAAATGGCGACCAGGGAACGTCGCGGCTTCTTCTCCAGTTTCCAGTACGTGACGCTGATCTCCGGCCAGCTCATCGCCCTGGCGGTACTGATCGTGCTGCAACAGACCCTGACCACCGAACAGCTGTACGCCTGGGGCTGGCGCATCCCGTTCGCCATCGGCGCGCTGTGTGCCGTGGTCGCGCTCTACCTGCGTCGTGGCATGGAAGAAACCGAGTCGTTCACCAAGAAAGTGAAGGCAAAAGAAAGCGCAATGCGCACCTTGATGCGCCATCCGAAGGAACTGATGACCGTGGTCGGCCTGACCATGGGTGGCACCCTGGCGTTCTACACCTACACCACTTACATGCAGAAGTACCTGGTGAACACCGTCGGCATGAGCATTTCCGACTCCACCACCATCTCGGCGGCTACGCTGTTCCTGTTCATGTGTCTGCAACCCTTGGTGGGCGGGCTTTCGGATAAAGTCGGGCGGCGCCCGATCCTGATTGCCTTCGGTATTCTCGGCACCTTGTTCACCGTGCCGATCCTCACCACCCTGCACACCGTCCAGACCTGGTGGGGCGCGTTCTTCCTGATCATGGCCGCGCTGATCATCGTCAGCGGCTACACCTCGATCAACGCAGTGGTCAAAGCTGAACTGTTCCCGACCGAAATCCGCGCCCTGGGTGTCGGCCTGCCGTACGCACTGACCGTATCGATTTTCGGCGGTACCGCTGAATACATCGCGCTGTGGTTCAAGAGCATCGGCATGGAAACCGGTTACTACTGGTACGTCACCGCCTGCATCGCGGTTTCGCTGCTGGTCTACATCACCATGAAAGACACCCGCAAACACTCGCGGATCGAAACTGACTAACGCTATAACGCAACAAAAACAAGGGGCAGACCTGCAAGGGTTTGCCCCTTTTTTCATGGGTGTTGGAAAGCAGTCCCATCGATTAATGCTCGGTTAATTCCCACCGCGCATCCTCAGCATCAATCGAATTCAAGCAACGATTTACCTGGCCAGTGCAAACCGGCCAAGTAAAGCGTCCGCAGCTAACATCTATTAATTCGATAATTATTAGCGCTTATTTGCGATTTTCAATCAATTTAACAAGCGTAACATTCAATCCATACCCAACGAATACCACGCAAACAAACCGGAGTAACCGCCATGAAAACCAAATTGATCATCGCCCTGACCCTCTCCGTCCTGGCTGCCAACACCTTCGCCGCCGACGGTTATGACCGCACCATCGCTGCCGATGGCTTCGACCGCACAGGCTCTGCCACACTTGCTGCTGATGGCTTCGATCGCACAGGCTCTGCCACTGTTGCTGCTGATGGCTTCGACCGCACCGGCTCCGCCACACTCGCTGCTGACGGCTTCGACCGCACCGGTTCCGCTTCCATCAGCTAACCCATGAATGCGCGCTTACAGCCCGGCCTCGGCCGGGCTTAGTTGTTCCCACGCATGTCCGTGCGCACATTAAAAAAGCAGTGCATCAGCTCCACATGTTCCCCTCTTGACTGGAATTAACCCCCAACGCCCTGCACTATGACCGCCTCCCCTTCCACCCCGCTTCAGGAATTCGCGCGCCATGTCCGACGATATCCATTACTACGAACCTGCCCAGGGCCACGGCCTGCCCCATGACCCGTTCAATGCCATCGTCGGTCCGCGTCCTATCGGCTGGATTTCCTCGCAGGATGCCGAAGGTCGGTTGAACCTGGCGCCTTACAGCTTCTTCAACGCGTTCAACTACATTCCGCCGATCATTGGTTTTTCCAGCGTCGGGCGCAAAGACAGCCTGAATAACATCGAGCAGACCGGCGAGTTCGCCTGGAACCTGGCGACCCGCCCGTTGGCCGAGCGGATGAATCAGAGCTGCGCCATGGTTGCGCCTGAGGTGAACGAGTTCGAACTGGCCGGGCTGACGCCGGCGGCCTCGAAAGTGATCAACGTGCCCCGAGTGGCGGAAAGTCCGGTGTCCTTTGAATGCAAGGTTACGCAGATCATTCAGCTGCAACGCGCAGACAAGGAGTTGGTGCCAAGCTGGCTGATTCTCGGCGAAGTGGTCGCCGTGCATATCGCCAAGTGGCTACTCAAGGATGGGGTCTACGATACCGCCGCGGCAGAGCCGATTCTGCGCGGCGGCGGGCCGGCGGATTATTTCCAGTTGGGGCCTGAGGCCTTGTTCAAGATGTTCCGCCCGGGGGCCGTCAAATAGTTTCCCAGGACAATTCGCCGTCTTCAATCACGTCGATCAGTTGCTCGAGTCGTTGCGCAGCCGCCTGATCGGCGTCATGGGCGGTCTTGAATGTCTGACCATCGAGCACTTTATGAAAACGCGGGGCACCTGAACCGCCCAGAGCCTTGACGGCAATGGCGGCGCTGTAACCCCCTTCTCCCGGTACAACAGCGGAAACTGCTTCGAACTGCGAAAACTCTTTACGTGCCATGTCGCGGATCCTGGCCAATTTGAAAGTCGGCCATTCTAAACCTTCAACCGGCCAGCTGCTGCATCACAAGTCTGTTGTGTTGCGCGCATTCGCCGTGGACCTCAACCGCCGAGACATCACTGAAGGTGTGAAAATCCAGGCTTTTGATCACCAGTTCCTGCACCAGCTCAGCAAAGATATCCATGGTTGGGGTGCTGAAGTACTCGGTCATCGCCTGCTGGTTGACCCAGTAACCCGAGACCAGCCACAACTCCGGGTCGCACAGTGAATGTTGCAGGGTGAAGTGCAGGCAACCGGGTGCCCGACGGGTCGGCTCGATCAGACTGCTCAATCGCGCGCCCAACTCCATCGAGCGTCCGCCGCTGGCCCGAACGAAGGCCATATGACTGACGGGAATTTGCATGGACATATTCGACTCTCCCAAGATGACTCGATCAGCAGCCAATAAACCAGCTGCGACAGGATCCAAGATTAAGCGCCGGGTGCACTGGCCGTTAGTCAATTCCTGCCGGCTTGTTGCACATTCCTGCGTCAGCGTTCCCGTTGCATAGATCGGCGCAGGAGCCACGACGTGAAGATGACAGTCGTGTTTCAAGCAACTTTTTCAACGCCGAACTCTTTGTATCTACATTGTTCTTTGACTCCAGGCAGAATCAGGCAAGTTTTATGCAGCAATTGCCTACCACCCGGTCTTGCACAAACTTAAGCTGTGCCCATCCGAAAAGCCGCGCAGAGGATGCAGCCCATGTCATCACTCGATCACACACAAGCTCCACTGGACGCTGACATGGAAAAGCAGCGCGCAGAGCTCTGCACCATCATCGGTCGTAACACCGCCGAGGATGGCAACTACGCGACGGCCATCGACTCGTTGTTTCTGTCACGGCACGGCTGCTGCCACGACTTTGCTCCGGTTCTCGCACAGCCGGCGTTGTGCATCCTCGCCCAAGGGCGCAAGGAAGTTCGTCTGGCTAACGAGTACTTCAACTATGATCCGCTCAATTATCTGGTGGTTTCGGTTTCTATGCCGCTGAGCGGACGGGTGGTGGATGTTTCACCAGAACATCCGATCCTGGCGCTGCGCCTGGATATCGACCCGACAGAGATCACCGCGCTGATTGCCGATGCCGGCCCCTTGGGCGTGCCCAGCCGGCCCACCGGGCGCGGTCTCTATGTAGAGCGGCTCGACCAGCCGATGCTCGATGCGGTGCTGCGTTTGGCCCGTCTGCTCGAAAACCCGAAAGACATCGCCATGCTCGCCCCGCTGATTCGTCGAGAAATTCTTTACCGGTTGTTACGAAGCCATCAGGGCCATCGGCTGTATGAAATCGCCATCGCCAATAGCCAGAGCCACCGGATAAGCCAGGCGATCAAATGGCTCAACGGCAACTTCGAGCAGCCGTTGCGCATAGATAATCTGGCGAAAGAAGTGAACCTCAGCGTGTCGACCCTGCATCACCGGTTCAAGGCGATGACCGCCATGAGCCCGCTGCAATACCAGAAGCAACTGCGCCTCCAAGAGGCGCGCCGCTTGATGCTGGCTGAAGGGCTGGATGCGTCGGCGGCGGGCTACCGGGTGGGCTATGAAAGCCCGTCGCAATTCAGCCGTGAATACAGCCGGTTGTTTGGTGCACCGCCGTTGCGGGATCTGGCGCGGTTGCGGCTGACTGTCTAGCTGGGTTTTGCAGGGGCTGTGCCGGCCTCATCGCACACCCAACTACGCCCCCAACACCCGGCACGCCTCGGCCGGAATGGTCACCGACACCGGATTACCGATATTCAAGCCGAAGCCCTGATTCGGTGTGCTCAATGCGGTAAACGAAACCCCGGAACACTCGACCGTGGTTTCGATGGTCGCGCCGATATCCCGGACGAAGGTCACCTTGCCCAACAGGCGATTGCCCGCCGTCGCCTGGGGTTGCGAAAGCTGCAGGTCCTCGGGGCGCACCAGCATTTTGATCTTCTCGCCGACCACAATGCTGCTGCAAATCGGCACATTAATCGCGTCGCCGCCCGGCAAACTGATTTGACCATTGCCCAGCGCGGTGGCCGGGAAAATATTCCCCGAGCCGATAAAGTCGGCGACGAACTCATTGGCTGGATGCCGATAGATCTCGATCGGCGTTCCCACCTGTTGCACCCGATGCTCACCCAACACCACCACGATATCGGCCATGGTCATGGCTTCGCGTTGGTCATGGGTAACCAGGATGGTGGTGATGTTCAGGCGTTGCTGCAGTTGGCGGATTTCCACCTGCATCGATTCACGCAGTTTGGCATCCAGTGCCGACAACGGCTCATCGAGCAGGAGGATTTTTGGATGCGAGGCAATCGCCCGGGCAATCGCCACGCGCTGACGCTGGCCACCGGAGAGTTTCGACACCGGCCGGTCAACCATTTGCTGTAACTGGATCAGTTGCAGCAATTCGGTGACCCGCGCCTTTTGATCGGCCTTGCTGACCCCGCGCAGTTTCAGCGGATAGGCAATGTTCTCGCCTACAGTCATGTGCGGAAACAACGCCAGGGACTGGAAGACCATGCCAAAGTTGCGCTCGTGCGCCGGAGTATGGCCAATGTCCTCACCGTCCAGCCGGATCTCACCGCCAGACAGAGTTTCCAGCCCGGCGATCATCCGCAGCAAGGTGGTTTTGCCGCAGCCCGAAGGGCCGAGGAAACACACCAGTTTGCCCTCGGGCAAATGCAGGTTGACGTCCTTTACCGCGCACGCCGAGCCGTAATATTTCTCGACGTTTTCCAGAATCAGTCCAGTCATGTTGCACCTCAAAATCAAAAGGAAACGCCACCTTCGCCAACCAGCTTCTCCAGCGCCCAGATGAGGACGAAGTCGATCAGCACGATCAGCACGGCAAACGAGAAGACGGTCGGGTCGAGCGACGACACGGTGCGGCTGTACATCCAGATCGGCACGGTCATCACATCGATGGTGTAGAGGAAATAGGTCACGGTGAATTCATTGAACGAGACGATAAAGGCCAGCAGCATCCCGGCGAGAATCCCCGACTTCATCAACGGCACCACCACATCGACAATCGCCCGCAGCGGTGAAGCACCGAGCATTTGCGCGGCCTCCTCGACTTCGCTGCCGATGGACAACATCGCCGCCGTGCAGTTTTTCACCACGAAGGGTAGCGCGAGGATCACGTGGGCGATCACCAGCCGCGAGGTGTTCATCTGGAACGGCAGGCTGTCGAACACCAGCAGCAACGCCAGCCCCAATACCACCATCGGGAACACCAAGGGCAAAGACATAAGCTGCAGCGCGACGGCCTTGCCACGGAACTCGCAACGGGTCAGTGCATAGGCTGCCGGCACTGCGATCACGGTCGCGAAAACCATGGTCAGGCACGCCACCATCAGGCTGGTGGTCATGGCTTTGCCCAGGCTCAGCACATCGCTGCTGTCCGGCGAAACAAAGGTATTCCAGGCGGCCTTGTACCATTGCAGGCTGTAGCTGCTGGGCGGGAAGTCAAGGTTCGACGCGCCGCTGAAGGACATGACGATCATGGTCAAGATCGGCAACACCGCCAGCAGCAGAATGAAGCCTGAAAGGATCCCGGCAAACCGCCCGGTTTCGCCAGGCAGCAGCGACTGGCGCTTCTTGATTAGCGTGCTCATTGCGAAGCCTCCAGCATGCGCCGACGACGGCCCGTGATGTATTCGGAGAAGGTCATGATGACCAGCGTGGTGACGATCAACACCACCCCTGCGGCTGACGCAGCCGGCCAGTTCATCAGCGGAGCGATCTGGTCATGGACCATCACCGCGAGCATCGGCACGCGCCGACCGCCAAGTAACAAAGGCACCACGAAGCTGCTGGCGTTGTAGGCAAACACCAGGGTCGCGCCGGTGATGATTCCCGGAAAGCTCATGGGCAAGACTACCTGGCGGAACACCTGCAAGCGGCTGGCTCCAAGAGTTGCGGCAGCCTCTTCGTACGTGCGGGCGACGCCGCGCATGGCGCTGGCAATCGGCAACACCGCCAACGGGAACGCGGTCTGCACCAGCCCCATCAACACGCCGTTCTGGTTGTACAACATCATGATTGGCCGCTTGATCAGGCCCAAGCCCATCAACGCCTGGTTGAGCATCCCGCCGGGGCCGAGGATCACCAGCCAGCCGTAGCTCTGCAGCAGCAGGTTGACCAGCAACGGCAAGAGCACCGCGGCGAGAAATATCCGCCGTATAAAGGGCGAGGTCAGGCGCGACATGGTGTAAGCCACCGGGATCGCCAGCACCACCGCGATCACCGCGCTGATCAAGGCCAGGCGCAAGGTCAGCAGCAATGACTTCAGGTAATAGGGTTCCAGCAATTGGGCGTAACTGGCCAGGCTGAACCCGGTCCACTCCGCGCCCTTGGTGCCTACGCTCATGCGCAGTACCAGCAAGCTGGCGACAATCAGCACACCGAGAAACAGCATCGACGGCGACAGGAAAAACCAGGCGCGGGTCGTTGGCGACATACCACGGCGTGGGCGCTGTGCAGCGGCGCCAACGGGATGGGTCAGGGGTTGGTGTTCCATAGCAATGGTCTCGTCAATGGAAGATCAGAAATATCCGCGCGCCCAGCCCCGTAGGATCAGGAAGAAAAGATTTCCGTGTAACGACGAATCCACTGGTCATGCACCGAGGCCAGGAAGGCGTTGTCGTGCATGATCGCTTTCTCGGCAATCTGTTCCGGCGTCAGGATGTACGGGCTCTTGCGCGCTTCGGCGGAGATGATCGCCTTGGAGTTGACCGGACCGTTGTAGATGTCTTCGGCCATCTTGCCCTGTACCAGCGGGTCGAGAGAGTGGTTGATGAACGCGTAGGCCAGATCGGTATCGCCAGGACGATTTTTCGGCATTACCGAGAGCATCAGGTCGGTGTAGAAGCCTTCCTTCATGCCGAAGGTCGCACCCAGGCCGTAGGCCGGATCGCGGATCTGTTTAGGGAAAAACGCCGGGGCGTAAAGACCGCCCATATCCAGCGAACCCGTGCGGAACAGTTCGGCGATCTGATTAGGGTTTTCACCCAAGGTCACCACACGGTCCTTGAGTTCAGCGAGCTTCTTGAAGCCCGGTTCGATGTTGTGTTCGTCACCACCGGCCAGTTTGGCGGCGATGATGATCAGGTCCATGGCCTCGGTCCAGTTCGGCGGCGGCAGGAAGATGTTCGGTGCCAGGTCCGCGTCCCACAGCGCTGCATAGCTGTCCGGCGCTTCCTTTATGGTGCGGGTGCTGTAGACCAGGCTGTTGCACCACAGCAGGTAACCGATGCCGTGACCGTTGGCGCCAGTGCGGTATTTCTCCGGCACGTCGACCAGGTTGGGAATGCGGTTCAGATCGGGTTTTTCCAGCAACCCGGCGGAGGCCAGGCCTTCAGCGCCGACACCGGCCAGGGTGATGATGTCGTATTGTGGGCGATCACCACCGGCCTTGAGTTTGGCGACCATTTCCGAGGTACTGCCGGTACGGTCAGCAATGACCTTGGCGCCAGTCTTGGCTTCGAAGGTCGCGGCAATGTTGCGCAGCGCCGCCAGTCCGGTGTCGTCCGACCAGGTCAGCAGGCGCAGGGTTTTGCCCTGAAACCGCGTGTCGCTGGCGTTGGCCCGGATGAACGGCATGCTCATGGCTGCCGCAGCAACGGACGCCACTCCTACGGTTTTAATGAACTGTCTTCTGTTCAGATCATGCTCGCCCATTACGGACTCCCTTTATTGTTGTAGGTATGAGATTGGTCGCATCCAGGCGCCCGGTAATCGATCCAGCCCTGATCCCCGCCGATCACGGGGTGTAGCTGAGTCGTTGGTTCATCCTGAGGTCGCGCAGAACGCGCAACAATCGAAAATTTGTCATTGAAGCCATGTGTCCAGCGCATGCCTTGTTTCGAGGCATGCGCAGACCGTTTTCGGGCTGTCAGACCGCGCGAATCACATGCTTGATTTCCTGAAACGCCTGCAGGCCCCACGGCCCCAGTTCGCGGCCGATGCTGCTCTGCTTGTAGCCACCCCAGGCCGTCTGCGGGAAGATCACTTGCGGCGAGTTGATCCACACCAGCCCGGCCTGCAAGGCGTTGGCGACCCGCTCGGCAGCTTCGCCATCACCACTGACCACACTGGCGACCAGACCGAATTCGCTGTCGTTGGCCAGGGCTATGGCCTCTGCTTCGCTGGCAAAACTGCGTACACAGAGCACCGGGCCGAAGATCTCTTCACACCACAACGCACTGTCGAGGGGCACTTCGGTGAAGATGGTCGGCCGCAAAAAATATCCTCGCGGCAAGTTTTCTGGCCGCTCACCGCCGCAAACCAGCTTTGCACCGGCGCTCAGGCCACGATCAATGTGGCCAAGCACCCGCTGGTATTGCGCCTGATTGACCAGCGCGCCCATCTCCACTTGCGGATCGAACGGGTCGGCAACGCGAATCCCTTCGGCCCGCGCCTTGAGCCGCAGCAAAAACTCGTCCGCCAATTCATCGGCGACCAGCACCCGACTGGTGGCCGAACACATTTGCCCGGCGTTGAAGAAGCCACCACCACTGGCCAGCTCCACGGCCAGCTCGAGATCGGCATCGGCGAGCACCAGCAGCGAGGACTTGCCGCCCAGTTCCAGGCTCACGCCCTTGACGGTTTCCGCCGCCCGCTGCATGACCTGCACACCCACGGCATTGCTGCCAGTGAATGAGATCTTCGCTACCCGCGGATCGGCCGCCAGCGGTGCGCCGACCGCCAGGCCGGTACCGCAGACCAGGTTGAACACGCCGTTGGGCAAGCCGCTTTCGGCAATGATCGCCGCCAGTTCAAGCTCCGGCAGCGGTGTGACTTCCGACGGTTTGAGCACCACACAGCAACCGGCCGCCAACGCCGGAGCGAGCTTCCAGGCGGTGGTGACCATCGGGAAGTTCCACGGCACGATCAGGCCGACCACGCCGCAAGGCTCGCGGCGCACACGGGCGGCGAAATCTTCGCTTGGCAAGTCCACAGTGCGGTCTTGCTGAGCGTCCAGACCTTCGGCCAGACCGGCGTAATAGTCGAAGGTAGCGATCACGTCATCGACATCGATGGCTGCTTCGAACAAAGGCTTGCCATTGTTACTCGACTGCAACTGCATCAAGCGTTCACGATGCGCCTGCACTCCGCTGGCGATCTTGCGCAGTATCGCACCACGCTCGGCGCCGCTGGTTTTGGCCCATTGCGAAAAGGCCGCGCTGGCGGCATTGACCGCTTGATCGACCGCCTGCTCATCACCACCGCTTACGATGGCCAAGGGTTCTTCAGTGGCCGGGTTAATGACCTTCAAGTCTTCGCTGCCGGCGCGCCATTGGCCGTCGATATACAGGCCATTCAAGGTCGAAGAATTGCTCATGCCTGCACCGCCTTCATCCAGGTGGTCTGGTCGATTTCAATCAGGGTCGGACCTTGACGATCACTGGCGGCCCGCAAGGCGCTGCGCAGTTGCTCGACGCCGTCGATGGCTTCGGCGGCACAGCCCAGGGCCTTGGCCACGCCAATGAAGTCCGGGGTATAGATATCCACACCGACCGGTTCAATGGCACGGTTGACCATGTACTTTTTGATCTCTTCGTAACCTTGGTTATTCCACAGCAACACGATGATCGGCGTTTGCGCTTCCACCGCGCAGGCCAGTTCCGACAGGGTGAATTGCAATCCACCGTCACCGATCAGGCACACTACCGGGCCCCGCGCAGCGCGCTCGGAGCCACCGCCGAGCCAGGCGCCAATGGCGGCCGGCAAGGCATAGCCGAGGGTGCCGTAACCGGTGGACGAGTTGAACCAGCGGCGCGGTTGCTCAGGATTGAAGGTCAGGTTGCCGGTGTACACCGGCTGGGTCGAGTCGCCGACAAATACCGCTTCCGGCAACTCGTGCAGAACGGTCTCGAGGAACAGCGTCTGGGCGCGGGTCGGTGCGTCCCAGGTGGTCTCGAGCTCCGCACGCAAAGTGGCGGCGCGGGCCTGGCCCCAGTCGGAGCGACGCTCGGCCAAAGTGTGTCCGGCCAGTTCAGTGAGCAAGGCTTGCGCCGCCGTTTGTGCGTCGGACACCAGCGCCACTTGCGGTGGGTAGTTGCGTACGGTCTGGTCCGGGTCGATGTCGACTCGCAGCAAGGCACCAGGAATCTCGAAGCCACCGGCAAAAGTGATGTCGTAATCGGTTTCGGCCAGTTCAGTGCCGATCGCCAACACCACGTCGGCGTCAGCCACCAAGGCGCGGGTCGCGACCAGCGATTGCGTAGAACCGATCAACAGTGGATGGCGCGAGGGCAGCATGCCCTTGGCGTTGATGGTCAGCGCTACCGGAGCGTCTAGCAGTTCGGCCAGTTTGGTGAGTTCGGCTGCCCCATCGATGGCACCGCCACCGGCGAGGATCAACGGACGTTTGGCAGTGGCCAGCAGTTGGCCCATTTGCGCGATGGCTGACGGCGCTGCACCCGCGCGGTTAATGCTTACCGGCCGGCTGGAGAGCAGTTCATCGGCGTCTTCGACCAGTACGTCGAGCGGAATTTCGATATGCACCGGACGCGGACGCCCAGCCTGGAACAAGGCGAACGCCCGCGCCAGCACGCCCGGCAGTTCGGCGGCAGACATCAGCGTATGAGAAAATGCCGCAACGCCACTGACCAATGCGCTCTGGTTCGGTAGCTCATGCAGCTTGCCGCGCCCGCCGCCCAACTGGTTGCGCGATTGCACGCTGGAGATCACCAGCATCGGGATAGAGTCGGCATAGGCCTGGCCCATGGCGGTGGTGATGTTGGTCATGCCAGGGCCGGTGATGATGAAGCACACCCCCGGCTTGCCGCTGGTGCGAGCGTAGCCGTCGGCCATGAAACCAGCGCCCTGTTCGTGGCGTGGCGTCACATGGTTGATGCTCGATCGGGCCAACCCGCGATACAGCTCGACGGTGTGTACGCCCGGAATGCCGAACACCTGTTCGACGCCATAACCTTCGAGTAACTTGACCAATACTTCGCCGCACGTCGCCATTTCTGCTGCCCTTCTTATTTGTTGAAACTGCACCCCGATGGCGTTTTCAGGCACGCGACGGGGCACAAAGGTGACTCAATTGGACCCGTCGGCGTATAGCGGTGACAAACCAAAAATAGTCATACTAGGCATGTCCTCCACTCATGCCTGAGCTCCCATGAAACGTCTTCCGCCCTTGCCCGCTCTGCATACATTCATGATCACCGCCCAGTGCTGCAACTTCACTCGGGCGGCGGATCTGCTGCACATTACCCAGGGAGCGGTGAGCCGACAGATCGCCGGGCTGGAGAGCCATCTCGGTTATGCATTGTTTCAGCGTCAGGCCCGCGGCCTGAGCCTGACAGCACAAGGACGTGAGTTGTATCCGCGCATTCAACAGGTGTTCAACCTGATCGACGAAGCCGTCGAACATGTCGGTGCCAAGCGCGAAGCCCTGCAATTGAAGGCGCCAACCTGCATGATGCGCTGGCTGCTGCCGCGCCTGTTGCAGTGGCAAAAGGAACGCCCGGACGTGCCGGTAGAGCTGACAACCACCGTGCAGCACGAGGTGGATTTTCGTCGCGAAGAGTTCGATGCGGCGGTGGTGTATGGCACAGCACCGAGCAATGCGGCCTTCCATCACTTGTTCGATGAACAGCTGACACCGGTCTGTTCGCAGCAGCTGCTCAACGGCACGACGCCGCTCAAGACCCTCACCGACCTGGAACAGCACATGTTGCTGCATCCGACTCGCGACGAACGGGATTGGGAAGCCTGGCTCGAGGCCGCCGGAACCAAAGTCAGCAACATCGGCAAAGGCCAGCATTTCGATACCCTGGACCTGGCGATGTCCGTCGCCTCTCAAGGGACAGGGGTAGCGATCGGCGATTGGTCGTTGATCGGCGAAGACCTGAGCGCCGGACGGCTGGTCACGCCCTTCGAGCTGAAAGTGCGCACCGGCCAAGCCTATTACCTGGTCTATCCGCAAAGGCCGGAACCGTCGGCGCCGTTGCGAGAATTGATGGATTGGCTGGTGGAGCAGGCGCAAGAGCGGTGATCATCCGGGAGGGGATAATCACTTACTGTGGCGAGGGGGCTTGCTCCAATGCCAGTTAAGGACATGAGGTCTCTATTGTAGGGGCGAGCTTGCTCGCGATGGACTCAAGAGCGGCGCGTTTATTCAGAAAACACGCGTTATCGTTAACATCCATCGCGAGCAAGCTCGCTCCTACAGGGGCGGGCAAGCCCCTCGCCACACAATCAGCTCACCACTTCATTTCACCTTTGGCGACCTTGGCGCTCAGCGCCAGGGAGCTTTCTTCGCCGAGGTCCGGGTAGCGCTTTTTCATCGCGGCTATCAGCTCGGCCGAGTTGCTGGCCTTGGCGGTTGCTTCATCGAAACCTTTGATGTAGTCGGCGGTGAAATGCACGGCAGCCACGGAACGGCTGCTCTCACCCAGGTAGTGACCGGGGATGATGGTTTTGGGCTGCAAGTCTTCGATGGTTTTCAGGGTGCCGAGCCAATCGGTATGGGACTGCGGGGTCTGGGTATCGGCCATCCACACATGGATGTTTTCTGCCACCACCACACCGCCAACCACAGCCTTGATCGAGGGGATCCAGACGAAGGTGCGATCCGGTTGCTTGCCGTCGAGGCCGATGATCTCCAGTGGCTGCCCTTCCAGGATCAAGCTGTGACCCTGGAGCACCTGCGGCACTATGGTTTTGTTCGGGATGTCGGCGCCCATTTTCGGGCCCCAGAACGCCAGTTTTCCGGCAACGGTGGCCTTGATGTGGTCGACGGTCGGCCTGGAAGCCAGCACCTTGGCATTCGGGAAGGCCGCGGTCAGGGTATCGAGGCCGAAGTAGTAATCCGGGTCGCCGTGGCTGATGTAGATGGTGGTCAGTTGCTTGCCGCTGGCGCGGATTTTTTCCACCACTTGCTCGGCCTGGGATTTGCCGAACTGCGCGTCCACCAGAATCGCTTCTTTCTTGCCGCTGACCAGCACCGAGGTCACCGGGAAGATTGCAGCGTTGCCAGGGTTGTAAACGTCCAGGGTCAGCGCCGGTTCGGCTGCCGCGGCGTGGGCGACGAAGCCCAGGGTCGCGGTGGCCAGCAAGACACGCTTGAGTGAAGCAATTCCGATCATGTGTAATTCCTGAGTTCTGTGCGCCGTGATTGACGATGAACAGAGCTTAGTTGCGTCACTCGATACAAAAAATGCGATGCTTGGGCATAGTTTGTTTCTGAAAGCGGGCAAATAATGGATCGTCTTCAAGCAATGCGGGTCTTCGTTACCGTGGTCGACCTCGGCAGCCAGTCGGCCGCCGCCGATCATCTGGACCTCTCGCGGCCTGTGGTTTCGAGGTATCTGGCGGAACTGGAAGATTGGGTCGGCGCGCGCCTGATGCATCGCACCACCCGCAAGTTGAGCCTGACCGCCGCTGGCACTGAAACACTGCCGCGCTGTCGGCAGCTGCTCGAGTTGTCGAGCGATATGCAGGCTGCGGTCAGCGAGCCGGACGATGCGCCGCGAGGCTTGCTGCGGATCAGCGTTAGCACTTCGTTTGGCCAGGCGCAATTGGCCGACGCCATGGCCGCGTACGTCAAACGTTATCCCGGCGTCAGTGTCGACTTGCAGATGCTCGACCGCACCGTCAACCTGGTGGATGAACGCATCGACCTGGCGATCCGCACCAGCAACGACCTCGACCCGAACCTGATTGCCCGCCAACTGACTGTCTGCCGCTCGGTCATCTGCGCCGCCCCCGAGTACCTGCGCCAACACCCGATACCACAGCGGGTGGAAGAGCTCAGCCAGCACAATTGCCTGACCCACTCCTACTTCGGCAAAAGCCTCTGGCACTTCGAGCAGGACGGCGAACAGGTTTCGGTGCCGGTGCAGGGCAACATCAGCGCCAACGAGGCCAGTACCTTGTTGCGGGCAACCATGGCCGGCGCCGGGATTGCGATGCTGCCCAGCTATCAGGCCGGTGTGCATATCCACCGCGGTGAACTGATCCGCCTGCTGCCCGACGCCGAGCCCCGGCAAATGAACATGTACGCGGTCTATGCCTCACGCAAGCACATGCCCGCCACATTGCGCAGCATGCTGGATTTCCTGGTGCTGAGGTTTCCGCTGGAGCCGGAGTGGGATGTGGGGCTTTGAAGCAGCGGCAAGCGGCAAGCTATAAGCCCCAAGCTCAGAGCGCCCTGCTTGAAGCTTGAAGCTTGCAGCTGCACCTCTCTGACCTATGCTGATAGTAATACCCCCGCCCAAGGGGTATTCGTTCAGAGGTCAACACCATGAACATCAAGACCAGAAGATACCTCGCGATCTTCATCACCTGCGCCGCGACGCTCACGCTGTACGGAACTGCTGCCTACCGTGTCGAACAGGCCCGTCAGCAGCCAGGCATTTCCTCAGCCGCCTGCAACTTCGAGCGCTGCATCCCGCACAACGCGACGCTGAACGCACTCAAATAACCAGTGTCTCAGGCCCGGTTATCCTGATCGGCCTTCAACCTGTCCCGAAACGCTTTGGGCGAGATCCCTACTCGCCGACGAAACAGTCGCGTAAAGTTGGTCGGGTCAGAGAATCCCAGGAGCTCGGACATTTCATAGATTGTCATGCTGGTGTAGGTCAGCAGCCGCTTGGCCTCCAGCAACTGACGCTCATGCATGATCTGCAAGGCCGGCTGACCGGCCAGCTCACGGCAAGTGCCGTTGAGATGCGAGACGGAAATCCCCAGTTTGTGCGCCAGGTCTTCGACCTTCACGTGCTCGCGATAGTGCTCTTCAACCAACTGGATAAAACCATTGAGGTATTCGCGCGCACGTTGCGGGCGCTGACTCGCGGCACGGCGCTGTAGCACCTGGCGACTGACCCACACCAGGATCACGCTGACCAGCGAGTGCATGAGCATTTCCCGCGCGGGCTGATGGCCCACATACTCGCTTTGCAATGCTGAAAACAGACTGTTCAGGTAGTGACTGTCGGCAGCTGCCGGGTAGCTTTCGGCCACCGCCAGCGCATTCACCGAATTGCCCAGCTGTGCCTGAAGGTGCGCCACCAGCGGTGCGGCCAGGGTCACGACATAGCCTTCGACGTCTTCGCAAAAGCGAAAGCCATGCACTGACAAGGGCGGCAGAATCTGGATCGCCGACTCTGCAAGCAGTGTGCGCTTGCCCTCGATCTCAAGTTCCGCCTGGCCCTTATGGAGGAAGAGCAATTGACACAGATCGGCATGCCGGTGGGGTTTGATTTCCCACTGGTGCTCACTGCTGCGTTTGGAAATGGTTTCACAGTGCAGTAAATCCGGTGTCGGCCAGTCCAGGCTTTCGCCATAGAGTTTGAACACCGGAATCGAAGGAAGGGCAGGCTTGTTCATAACTGCAGTCCAGGCCTCAGAGAGTTGGGCGATAATCGCACCGATTGGTGAAATGTACAGCTATCGGCTCAGTTTTCACCTTCATTTGACGGGCTCTGAAGCGAAAAATGCAAGTACTCAAAACCCTAAATCGACTCGGCTTCCTTACGAAGCTATCGAGTAGGAGCCTATCGAGTACACTGGCAGTACTCCCGCTCGCCTATTAACCTGCGGGTCAACCACTGCTCGCAGGTTTCACCGTGACCAATCTCAATCAGCCAGGCAAACCGGCCATTCGCAGCGTACTGATCGCCCTGATGCTGGCGATCTTCCTCGGTGCGCTGGACCAGACCATCGTCGCCGTGTCGATGCCGGCCATCTCGGCGCAGTTCAAGGATGTCAGCCTGCTGGCCTGGGTAATCTCCGGCTACATGGTGGCGATGACCGTGGCGGTGCCGATCTACGGCAAGCTCGGCGACCTGTATGGCCGGCGCCGGCTGATGCTGTTCGGCATGGGCCTGTTCACCCTCGCTTCATTGTTTTGCGGCATGGCCCAGAGCATGGAGCAGCTGGTGCTCGCGCGGATCATTCAGGGCATCGGTGCCGGCGGGATGATTTCGGTCAGTCAGGCGATCATCGGCGACATCGTGCCACCCCGTGAACGCGGACGTTATCAAGGCTATTTCAGCAGCATGTATGCGGTGGCCAGTGTCGCCGGCCCGGTGCTGGGCGGTTACATGACCGAGTACCTGTCCTGGCGCTGGGTGTTTCTGATCAACCTGCCGCTGGGCCTTGGGGCCTGGCTGATAGCCAGTCGCACACTGGTCGGCTTGCCGGTGCCACAACGCAAACCGGTCATCGACTACCTTGGCACGCTGCTGATGATCATCGGCCTGACCTCGCTGTTGCTAGGTATCACCGAGATCGGTCAGGGCCATCATTGGCGCGACAGCGAAGTGCTTGGTTTGCTGGCTGCTGCCTTGGTGGCGCTGACGCTGTTCGTCTGGCATGAACAACGGGCAGCCGAGCCCCTGCTCCCCATGCATCTGTTCGCCAACCGCAACGCGGTGCTGTGTTGGTGCACGATTTTCTTCACCAGTTTCCAGGCCATCTCCCTGATCGTGCTGATGCCGCTGCGCTTTCAGAGCGTTACCGGGGCCGGGGCCGACAGCGCCGCGCTGCACCTGTTGCCACTGGCGATTGGTTTGCCGATCGGTGCCTATTTCGCCGGACGCCAGACCTCGGTGACCGGTCGCTACAAACCGATGATTCTGGCCGGCGCGCTACTCACCCCCCTCGCGATTCTCGGCATGGCTTTCAGCCCGCCGCAAGCGCTGGTGTTGAGCAGCCTGTTCATGCTGCTGAGCGGGATCGCCAGCGGCATGCAGTTCCCCACCTCACTGGTGGGCACGCAAAATTCGGTGGAGCAACGGGACATCGGCGTGGCGACCAGCACCACTAACCTGTTCCGTTCCTTGGGCGGCGCCATGGGTGTGGCGTTGATGTCGGCGTTGCTGCTGGCGCTGCTGCAAGACTCCAGCTTTGCCCACCTCGCCGGCTCGGCGCTGATCGCTGAGGGCAGCTCGGGGAATGTGCTGCTCGATGGCTTGAACGCGGCCGCGGGTGACGCACAGAACGCTTTGCGCGCCGAACTGTTACTGACCTTCCGGCATTTGCTGATGGTCAGCGCGGCAGTGTCGCTGCTGGGACTGGCCGCAGCGATTGCCATGCCTAATAGGGTATTGCGGGGGCGGGAGGATAAGGTCAGGTAGGGAGACCGCCAACCACCCCATCAAGGTCGGGCGCTGATCTGCTGTTGCAGATTGCGGATCTGGCTTTGCAGGGTGTTGATATTGCGCGTGACCTGACCACGGAAGGCGTCGAACTCGGCGGTATTACCACCACCCTGCGGCGCAGCTGGACGGTTATCCTGCTGGCTTTTGAGGACGATCATGTCCTGCTCCAGGCGCTCGATGGCAGCGCTCGGGTTGCCTTGTTTTTTCAACGCGGCGATCTCGGCGCTGAGACTTTTGAGTTCCGCGTCGACTTTACTGGTGTCGGCCGGGGCGCTTTTCAGCGCGGCCAGCTCGCTGCTCAGGGTTTTGACCTGGGTTTGCAGTTGAGTATTGGCGGCTTGCTGTTCGGTAGTCTGCGCGGTCATTTGCGCCAGACGTTTGTCCAGGTCAGTGGCCTGGCCTGCGACGCCCTGTTGTTGCTTGTTCTGCTCAAGCAATAGCTTGCTCTGCTCAAGTAATTTGCTTTCAAGCTGCTTGATCTGCAGTTTCAGCGTTTCGCTGCCGCTGTTGACAGTGGATTCACTGGCGACCACCTTGCCGGAAATAGCCTGCAGACGCCCCGCCGCTTCCTCGCTGATGCGGGCGAAACTTTCCTGGGTCGCGACCAGTTGCTGTTCCATCAGCGAAATCTGCTGGAAGCTCCACCAGGCAAGGCCGGCGAAGGCAAAAAACAGCGCGCCGACCAATGCCCACAGCGGGCCGGTGCTCGGGCCTTTGACCTTGACCAGTTGAGTGGGCCGCGAATGCACACTGGTACGCTCACGAGCGGCAGGGGTGCCCGGAAAATCATCGTCCAGAGCATCGGCCCGCAGGCTTGGAACATCATCGAAGTCGTCGTTAGCATCGTTACGCATGGGTCAACCTTTCTGTACCGCGGTAATGGCTTAATGCTGCGAGTATAAACCGCTACCTGCAGCACTGATCGACCCTGAACCCCAAACTCGGTTCAGTGTTTATTTTCAACGAATGTCCTGAGCCTTCCACCAACCGCAGAATTCATCAAGGGCCGTCCACAGGCTGACCCTCGGTTCATAGTCCAGGTAATGGCGGGCGCGGCTGATGTCCAGGGTGAAGTTTTTGCTCATCACCTGCATCCCCAGGCGCGACAGCGTTGGCTCCGGACGTCCTGGCCAGAGCTTGCAGAAACCTTCGTTCAGCGCCGCAATGCTATAGGCCAGACCATAGGAACGGTAGCGAGTCACCTGTGGAACTTGCATCTGGCGCATCACATAGTTCACCACATCCCACAGCGGCACCGGCGCTCCGTTGCTGATGTTATACACCTTGCCCAGGGCCGGACCGCTGGCCAGCAAACTGCTGAGCAAGGCTTCATTGAGGTTCTGCACGCTGGTGAAATCGACTTTGTTCAGTCCATTGCCGACAATCGCCAAGCGCCCTTTGCGCTGCATGTTCAGCAACCGCGGAAAGATGTTCATGTCCCCGGCACCCGTGACAAAACGTGGGCGCAGGGCCAGCACTTCGAGACCGAACTCCTGGGCGCCGAAGACCTTTTGCTCGGCCAGGTATTTGGTAGCAGCGTAGGGATGCTTGAAGCGCTTCGGAACCTGCTCTTCGGTCAGCCCCAGATGATCGCGACCATCGAAATAGATCGAGGGTGACGACAGATGCACCAGCCGTCGAACGCGCTGTTTCAGGCAGGCCTCGACCACATTCTCGGTAACCAGCACGTTGGCCTGATGGAAGTCCTGATAACGTCCCCACAATCCCACCGCGCCAGCACAGTGCACCACCGCGTCGACGTCACGGCACAAGCTGCGAACCAGTTGCGGATCACTCAAGTCACCCTGGACAAACTCGGCACCGCGACGCACCAGATGCTCGACACCCTCGGCCCGACGCCCGTTGACCCGCACCTCCAGGCCCTGCTCCAGGGCGAAACGCGAAAAGCGCCCGCCAATGAAGCCGCTTGCGCCGGTGACCAGAATTTTCATGTATTGCTCCTAGAAATGCAGTGACAAGCCACAAGCTGCAAGCTTCAAGCCGAAGCAAATCTCAAGCTCCTGGCTTGCAGCTTTCAGCTTGACGCTTGTGCTGCTCTTAAGGGCACCAGCCATTGCTTTGATGATCGCGCCAGATGCTCGGTCAGCTGCCCGAGCAATTGCCCGCCGTTGCGCCAATAATGCCAGTACAGCGGCACATCGATCGGCTTATCTGGCAAAAGCTCCACCAACACCCCGCGTTCCAGCTGCTCGTGGACCTGCAATTCGGGCACCAGCCCCCAGCCGAGTCCTGCCTCGGTCAATCGAATAAAGCCCTCGGAAGACGGGCACAAATGGTGTTCAAAACCGCCGTCGACGCCCAATGAGGCCAGGTAGCGATGCTGAAGAAAGTCATCCGGGCCAAACACCAGGGCCGGTGTGTGCGCCAACTGCTCGGCGCGCACGCCTTGCGGAAAATGTCGGGCGATGAAGGCCGGGCTGGCCAAGGCACGATAACGCATGGCCCCCAGCAACAGACTGCGCGCCCCAGCCACCGGTCGCTCGCTGGCACATACGCAGGCGGCCACTTCCCCGGCGCGCATGCGCTTGAGACCAACGGTCTGGTCTTCCACCACCAGGTCGAGCAGCAGATGCTGCTCGGCGCAAAAATCCCCCACAGCCTCAGCCCACCAGGTCGCCAGGCTGTCGGCGTTGAGGGCAATGCGCACACGTTCCGGCAAACCTTCTTCATCCAGCGCCGGCACCAGCGTTTGCAGATCACGTTCGAGCAACCGCACTTGCTGCACGTGGTTGAGCAGGCGTCGACCAATCTCGGTCGGCGCGGGCGGCGTAACACGTACCAGTACCGGCTGGCCGACCCGCGCCTCCAGCAGTTTGATCCGCTGCGAGATGGCCGATTGCGACAAACCCAGGACCTGGGCAGCCCGTTCGAAGCCGGCCTGTTCGACCACTGCGGCGAGGGCGGAGAGCAACTTATAGTCGAACATCAGTTTTCCTAATGAGCGATCAGCAATATTGGTTTTTCTTATACAACTTTCACCCGGAGAATAGCCAGCAAGCCTCTTCGACCAAGGACAATTTTCATGGCTGGTGAAACCTCTCTGGCAACCCTGCTGCGCAGCATGAGCCCGCAATTGAACGACGGCGAGTACGTGTTCTGCAGCATCCGCGACGGCCATCTGCCCACGGGCTGTGAAGTCATCGGCAGCTTCCGCGAGCAGGAAGGCCTGACGGTCATCCTCGAACGCGAGCAAGCCGAAAAAGCCGGCTTCAGTTTCGATTATGTAGCGGCCTGGATCACCTTGAATGTGCACTCGGCACTCGAAGCCGTCGGCCTCACCGCTGCATTCGCCAGTGCCCTGGGCCAGGCCGGGATCAGTTGCAACGTGATTGCCGGTTACTACCACGATCATTTGTTTGTCGGCCAGGCCGATGCCCAACGCGCCATGACGGTGCTGCGGCAATTGGCGGCGGGCGCGGAGTAAACCCTATGTGGCAAAGCTATGTGAACGGCCTGCTGGTCGCCGCGGGACTGATCATGGCGATCGGCACGCAAAACGCGTTCGTGCTGGCGCAGAGCCTGCGTCGCGAACACCACCTGCCAGTGGCCGCGCTGTGCGTGACTTGCGACGCCTTGCTGGTCGCTGCCGGGGTCTTCGGCCTGGCGACCCTGCTGGCGCAGAATCCGCTGTTGCTGGCGATTGCCCGCTGGGGCGGAGCAGCATTTTTATTGTGGTACGGCAGCCTGGCGCTGCGCCGGGCGTGTTCCCGGCAAAGCCTGCAACAGTCCGGAAACCAGACCGTGCGCTCGTTGCGTGCAGTGATGCTCAGCGCCCTGGCGGTGACCTTGCTCAATCCTCATGTGTACCTGGACACCGTGTTGCTGATCGGCTCACTCGGGGCCCAGCAAACCGTGCCCGGCGCCTACGTAGTCGGCGCGGCCAGCGCCTCATTGTTGTGGTTTTTCACCCTGGCCCTGGGTGCGGCATGGCTTGCACCGTGGCTGGCGCGGCCGAGTACCTGGCGAATTCTCGATCTGATGGTAGCGGTCATGATGTTCACCGTAGCGTTCCAGTTAATCAGCGCCGGGTGATTATTCCAAAAGGCTCTGGAACCTCTATTCCACACAGTTGTTGCGTGGTTATGCCGCACCCCCGGTGCTATGATCCAAAACCTGCGCCGCAAAGAGTACAAACTCTCCGGCGCTAGTCTGGCCGCCCGTGATCGGCCGTGCGCTCACCGCAACTGACCTGATTAGGAGAATCATCATGGCTTTCGAATTGCCGCCGCTGCCTTACGCACACGATGCCCTGCAGCCGCACATTTCAGAGGAAACTCTGCAGTATCACCACGACAAGCACCACAACACCTACGTCGTGAACCTGAACAACCTGGTGCCAGGCACCGAGTTCGAAGGCAAGACCCTGGAAGAAATCGTCAAGACTTCTTCGGGCGGTATCTTCAACAACGCCGCTCAGGTCTGGAACCACACCTTCTACTGGAACTGCCTGGCGCCAAACGCTGGCGGTCAACCAACCGGCGCACTGGCTGAAGCCATCAACGCGGCTTTCGGTTCGTTCGACAAGTTCAAAGAAGAATTCAGCAAAACTTCCATCGGCACCTTCGGTTCCGGTTGGGGCTGGCTGGTGAAAAAAGCTGACGGTTCCCTGGCCCTGGCCAGCACCATCGGCGCCGGCAACCCACTGACCAGCGGCGACACCCCGCTGCTGACTTGCGATGTCTGGGAACACGCCTACTACATCGACTACCGCAACCTTCGTCCAAAGTACGTCGAAGCGTTCTGGAACCTGGTCAACTGGAAATTCGTTGCTGAGCAATTCGAAGGCAAGGCCTTCACTGCTTAAGCTTCGCGCCAGTCAAAAAACCCGGCTTTTGCCGGGTTTTTTTATGGGCCTTTGTCGGAGTACATATCTGTTCCTGGGGTAACGGCGGCTGACGATTTTTTCGAGTACATATCCGTTCCTGCAGCAACGGATATGTACACCGACCCTCAAGAGCCAGGCCGGCTACCAGGCCGCCTATATCGCGAGCAAGCCCGCCCACAAGGATCCAATTTTCCCTTGCCCCAACGCCATGGCACGCTAACATCATAGATCTGGGAAAAACTCTCGCGCGCCCCTCAAGTTGTACAGGGTTGCTACCGACACAGTACCAATCGCCTGAATAAGCCAGGAAACAGCATGTTGGCCAAGCATACAGACGAAATATCCAGTGCTTGATTGTCCCTTTGACTGCCAACACGGGATTGCCAATACTCATGGCACTTGACGCTACCCGCACGGAACAAGGAATAGCCCTTTGAAGCTGGAACTCAAAAACAGCTTGTCGGTGAAGTTGCTCCGGGTTGTGCTGCTGTCGGCATTGATCGTTGGCGTGGTTCTGAGCTGCGCGCAGATCGTTTTTGATGCCTACAAGACGCGGCAAGCGGTGGCCAGCGATGCCCAGCGAATCCTCGACATGTTCCGCGACCCATCGACCCAGGCGGTGTACAGCCTCGATCGGGAAATGGGCATGCAGGTGATCGAAGGCCTGTTTCAGGATGACGCGGTGCGCATGGCGTCCATCGGCCATCCCAATGAAACCATGCTCGCGGAAAAAAAACGCGAACTGCAGCAGTCAGCCAGTCGCTGGCTGACCGACCTGATTCTCGGCAAGGAACGCACCTTTACCACGCAACTGGTAGGCCGCGGCCCCTATAGCGAGTATTACGGCGACCTCAGCATCACCCTCGATACCGCCACCTACGGCCAGGGGTTTATCGTCAATTCGGTAATCATCTTTATTTCCGGAGTGCTTCGCGCCATGGCCATGGCCCTGGTGCTGTATCTGGTTTATCACTGGCTGTTGACCAAGCCGCTGTCACGGATCATCGAACACCTCACCGCGATCAATCCCGATCGCCCCAGCGAACACAAAATCCCGCAGCTCAAGGGCCACGAGAAGAACGAACTGGGCATATGGATCAGCACCGCCAATCAATTGCTCGAGTCCATCGAGCGCAACACCCACCTGCGCCATGAAGCGGAAAACAGCCTGCTGCGCATGGCCCAGTACGACTTTCTTACCGGCCTGCCGAATCGTCAGCAGTTGCAGCAGCAACTGGACAAGATCCTGGTGGATGCCGGACGTTTGCAACGCCGGGTCGCGGTGATCTGTGTCGGCCTTGATGACTTCAAGAGCATCAACGAGCAATTCAGCTACCAGACCGGCGACCAATTGCTCCTGGCCTTGGCCGACCGCCTGCGCGCGCACAGCGGTCGCCTGGGCGCCCTCGCCCGCCTGGGTGGCGATCAGTTCGCCCTGGTGCAGGCCGATATCGAACAGCCTTATGAAGCCGCAGAGCTGGCGCAAAGCATCCTTGATGACCTGGAAGCGCCGTTCGCCCTCGATCATCAGGAGATCCGTCTGCGGGCCACGATCGGGATCACGCTGTTTCCGGAGGACGGCGACAGCACCGAGAAGCTGTTGCAAAAGGCCGAACAGACCATGACCCTGGCCAAGAGCCGTTCGCGCAACCGCTACCAGTTCTATATTGCCAGCGTCGACAGCGAAATGCGTCGCCGCCGGGAGCTGGAAAAAGACCTGCGCGAGGCCCTGACACGCGAGCAGTTCTACCTGGTCTACCAACCGCAGATCAGCTACCGCGATCACCGCGTGGTCGGGGTTGAAGCGCTGATTCGCTGGCAGCACCCGGAACACGGGTTGGTGCCTCCGGACCTGTTCATCCCGCTGGCCGAACAGAACGGCACCATCATCGCCATCGGCGAATGGGTACTCGATCAGGCCTGCCGTCAGCTACGGGAATGGCATGATCAGGGGTTCGCCGATTTGCGCATGGCGGTCAACCTGTCCACCGTGCAATTGCACCACGCCGAGCTGCCCCGGGTGGTCAACAACCTGATGCAGATGTATCGCCTGCCGCCGCGCAGTCTGGAACTGGAAGTCACCGAAACCGGCCTGATGGAAGATATCAGCACCGCCGCCCAGCATCTGCTCAGCCTGCGCCGTTCCGGGGCGTTGATCGCCATCGACGACTTCGGTACCGGCTACTCGTCCCTGAGTTATCTGAAAAGCCTGCCGCTGGACAAGATCAAGATCGACAAGAGTTTCGTCCAGGACCTGCTGGATGACGACGACGACGCCACCATCGTCCGGGCGATCATTCAATTGGGCAAGAGCCTGGGCATGCAGGTGATTGCCGAGGGCGTGGAAACCGCCGAGCAGGAGTCCTACATCATCTCCGAAGGCTGCCACGAGGGTCAGGGCTATCTCTACAGCAAGCCCCTGCTGGCCAGGGAATTGAGTGTTTATTTGAAGCAGGCCCAACGCAGTAACGCCGCGATCTTGTGACACACGCTGCTACAGAGCCGAACGCAGTCTTCGGCAGCGGCTACAAAGTGCCATTACCGCGTGAATAAGAAATAATTACAAACGCAACCCTTTACACATAATGCAAATCTTTCGCATTATGTTGCAGTTTTGCGCGCCCGCGCGCCTGTCCATCTCTCTCGAAGCAGGATGTTCGCCATGATTCGTATGCCTCTGGCTACCGCCAGTCTGTTGGCCATCGCTATTTCCCTCGCCGGTTGCGGCGAAGGCAAAGACAAGGCCGCCGCTCCGCAAGCGCCTACTCCGGCTGCCAGCACCGCAGCCCCGGCGGCTCCTGCTCCTGCTGCCGGTAAAGTTGATGAAGCCGCAGCCAAGGCCGTTGTCGCGCATTACGCCGACATCGTCTTCGCCGTCTACAGCGATGCCGAATCCACCGCGAAAACCTTGCAAACCGCGATCGACGCATTCCTTGCCAAGCCGAACGCCGACACCCTGAAAGCCGCCAAGGCTGCCTGGGTCGCAGCGCGCGTACCGTACCTGCAGAGCGAAGTGTTTCGCTTCGGCAACACCATCGTCGACGATTGGGAAGGACAGCTTAACGCCTGGCCGCTGGACGAAGGCCTGATCGACTACGTCGACAAGAGCTACGAGCACGCACTGGGTAACCCGGGCGCGACCGCCAACATCATCGCCAATACCAAAATCCAGGTCGGCGAAGACAAGGTCGACGTGAAAGACATCACCCCGGAAAAACTCGCCAGCCTGAATGAGCTGGGCGGTTCCGAAGCCAACGTTGCCACCGGCTACCACGCCATCGAATTCCTGCTCTGGGGCCAGGACCTGAACGGTACCGGCCCTGGCGCCGGCAACCGTCCAGCGTCCGACTACCTGGAAGGCAAAGGCGCCACCGGCGGTCACAATGATCGTCGTCGTGCTTACCTGAAATCCGTCACCCAACTGCTGGTCAGCGACCTGGAAGAAATGGTCGGTAACTGGAAGCCGAATGTGGCCGACAACTACCGCGCCACTCTGGAAGCCGAACCCACCGATACCGGCTTGCGCAAAATGCTCTTCGGCATGGGCAGTCTGTCCCTGGGTGAACTGGCGGGCGAGCGCATGAAGGTTTCCCTGGAAGCCAACTCGCCGGAAGACGAACACGACTGCTTCAGCGATAACACCCACTACTCGCAGTTCTACGATGCCAAAGGCATTCGCAACGTGTACCTGGGCGAATACACCCGTGTCGATGGCACCAAGATGACCGGCGCCAGCCTGTCCTCGCTGGTCGCCAAAGCCGACCCGGCCGCCGACACCGCGCTCAAGGCCGACCTGGCCGCTACCGAAGCCAAGATGCAAGTGATCGTCGACCACGCCACCAAGGGTGAGCACTACGACCAGTTGATCGCCGCAGGCAACACCGCCGGCAATCAGATCGTTCGCGACGCCATCGCTTCGCTGGTCAAGCAGACCGGTTCGATCGAACAGGCTGCCGGCAAACTGGGCATCACCGACCTGAACCCGGACAACGCTGATCACAAGTTCTGATCAAGCGTTGTTTGAATGAATAGAGAGGCGACCTTCGGGTCGCCTTTTTTGTGAACTCTTGTAGGAGCAGCCGGGCGGCGTTCCGTTTGCTCGCGATGGTCGTTAACGATAACGCGTGCTTTCTGAATAAACGCGCCGACCTTGAGTCCATCGCGAGCAAGCTCGCTCCTACAAGTATCACAGTGCCTCCAAACACTGCTCCACATCAAACTAAACGCTAATTCCTCTTATTCAAATTCCCCTGCCCTGTTAGACTTTGCGCCCTTGTTTTGCTCGTCTTGCAGGATGTCTGATGCTCTCGCTGCCGCTTCGTTTGTCCACTCTGTTGCTGGCCTTCGGCCTGAGTGCCTGCGATGACGTCCCGCATTTCACCAAGGCCGAACCGGGTGAAGCCAGCTCCGGTGGCAGTGCGACAGTGCGCAAGACCGATCAGAACGCCTTCTCCCTGCCTTCGGCTAACTTGTCGCCGACCCGGCGTCTGGATTTCAGCGTCGGCAACAGCTTCTTTCGCAGCCCCTGGGTGATTGCCCCAGCGACCACTACCGCACGCGACGGGCTGGGCCCGCTGTTCAATACCAACGGCTGCCAGAACTGCCACATCAAGGACGGCCGCGGTCACCCGCCAGCCCCTGATGCGAGCAATTCGGTGTCGATGCTGGTCCGCCTGTCGATCCCCAATGACCCGGCCTATGCCAAAGTCATCGAGCAGCTCGGTGTAGTTCCGGAGCCGGTCTACGGTGGGCAACTGCAGGACATGTCGGTTCCCGGCGTCGTGCCGGAAGGCAAAGTCCGGGTCGACTACGAGCCGATGCCGATTCGCTTCAAGGACGGCACTGAAGTCGAACTGCGCAAACCGAAACTGCAAATCAGCCAGCTCGGTTACGGGCCCATGCACCCGGACACACGCTTCTCCGCCCGAATCGCACCGCCGATGATTGGCCTGGGGCTACTCGAAGCCATCTCTGATGCCGACATTCTGCGCAACGCCGACCCGCAAGATGACGACAACAACGGCATCGCCGGGCGACCGAACCAGGTCTGGGATGACGCGCAACAGAAAACCGTGCTCGGACGCTTCGGCTGGAAAGCCGGGCAGCCCACGCTCAATCAGCAAAACGTCCACGCGTTTTCCGGTGATATGGGCCTGACCACCAGCCTGCGACACATTGATGACTGCACCCAGACCCAGACTGGCTGCCTGCAGGCGCCCAATGGCAATGGCCCGGACGGTGAACCGGAGGTCAGTGACAATATCCTGCGCCTGGTGCTGTTCTACAGCCGCAACCTTGCCGTCCCGGCCCGCCGCGATGTGAGTTCGCCGCAGGTGCTGGCGGGCAAAAGCCTGTTCTATCAGGCCGGCTGCCAGTCCTGCCACACGCCGAAATTCACCACCGCGGCAAATGCCGCAGAGCCCGAACTGGCCAATCAGGTGATTCGTCCGTACAGCGACCTGCTGCTGCACGACATGGGCGATGGCCTGGCAGACAATCGCACGGAGTTCCAGGCCAGTGGCCGCGACTGGCGCACGCCGCCGTTGTGGGGCATCGGCCTGACGCAAACAGTCAGTGGCCATACCCGGTTTCTGCATGACGGCCGGGCCCGCAACCTGCTCGAAGCGGTGCTCTGGCACGGCGGCGAAGCCCAGGCGGCACAGCAGCAGGTTTTGTCTTTCAATGCCGAGCAGCGCGCCGCGTTGCTGGCATTCCTGAATTCTCTATAACGCTTTCTCTAAGCTTTCCACCCAAAGAACGGGAGCCCGACATGTTCCGCCCCAAACTGTTGTTCACCAGCCTTGCCGCGCTCGCCCTTGGCGCCTGTTCACCGCAGGATCCCCAAGCAGTCACCTCCGCAGCCATTGCCAAGCAAGTGATCCTGCCGACCTACAGCCGCTGGGTCGATGCCGACCGCCAATTGGCGATCAGCGCACTGGCGTTCTGTGAAGGCAAGTCAGACCTGGACACCGCGCGCGCCGATTTCCACCACGCACAAAAAGCCTGGGCCGAACTGCAACCGCTGCTGATCGGTCCGCTGGCCGAGGGTAACCGGGCCTGGCAAGTGCAGTTCTGGCCAGACAAGAAGAACCTGGTCGGCCGTCAGGTCGAGCAACTGGTCAGCGCGCAGCCGCAGATCGACGCCGCCGCCCTGGCCAAATCCAGCGTTGTGGTGCAAGGCCTGTCGGCCTACGAATACATCCTGTTCGACAGCAAGGTCGACATGGCCGACAGCGCGCAGAAAGCCCGCTATTGCCCTTTGCTGACGGCCATTGGCGAGCGCCAGAAGCTCCTCGCCGAAGAGATTCTGTCGCGCTGGAACACCAACGACGGCATGCTCGCGCAGATGAGCAAATTCCCGAACCAACGCTACGCCGATTCACATGAAGCCATCGCCGATCTGCTGCGAGTGCAAGTCACCGCGCTGGACACCCTGAAGAAAAAACTCGGCACCCCGATGGGCCGCCAGAGCAAGGGCATTCCACAGCCATTCCAGGCCGATGCCTGGCGCAGCCAGTCTTCGCTGCTCAGCCTGGAAGCCAGCCTCTCCGCGGCCAAAACCGTGTGGGTCGGGGTCGACAACAAGGGCCTGCGCGGCCTGTTGCCTGCCGAGCAGAAGCCGTTGGCCGAGAAGATCGATGCCGCCTATGCCGCCTCGCTGAAACTGTTCGCCAGCAGCCCGCGTTCATTGACTGAAATGCTCAGCGACGATGCCGGTCGCCAGCAACTCAACGACCTTTACGACAGCCTCAACGTGGTCCATCGCCTGCACGAAGGCGAACTGGCCAAGGCGCTGGGCATCCAACTGGGCTTCAACGCCAACGATGGTGACTGATGAGGGTTAGCTCCATGCTGCGACGCCAGGCTTTGACTCTAGGCAGTTTGTTGCTGGGTGCAGTGACGCTGGGCGGCTGGACGCTGTTTCGGCAAAAGGACCAAAGCCCGTTGCTGCTCTCGGCGCGCAACGATGGCGAAGGCCAGCACTATACCGTCGGTTATCGACTGGACGGCAGCCAGGTATTCGCTACCCGGGTCGGCCAGCGCTGCCACGACATCATCAATCATCCGACGCTGCCGGTCGCCCTGTTCGTCGCCCGGCGCCCCGGGACCGAGAGTTACCTGATCGATCTACGCGACGGCACGCTGTTGCAGACTGTGGTCTCACAACCGAACCGGCATTTCTACGGTCACGCGGTGATACACAAGAGCGGTGACTGGCTCTACGCCACTGAAAACGACACCACCGATCCGGGTCGCGGCCTGCTCGGCGTGTATCGCTTCGAAGGTGAACGATTGGTTCATTCCGGTGAGATTTCCACCCACGGCATCGGCCCGCATCAAGTGTCGTGGATGCCCGACGGTGAAACTCTGGTAGTGGCCAACGGCGGAATCCGTACCGAGGCCGAAAGCCGGGTCGAGATGAACCTCAATGCCATGCAGCCAAGCCTGGTACTGATGCAGCGCGACGGCAGATTGCTGAGCAAGGAAACCCTCGCCCAATCGATGAATAGCGTGCGACATCTGGGTATTGCCAGCGACGGTACTATTGTCGCCGGCCAGCAGTTCATGGGCGATGCCCACGAGTCTTCCGAGCTGCTGGCGATCAAGCGACCCGGCCAGCCCTTTGTGGCGTTTCCAGTTGCCGAACAGCAGTTGCAGGCCATGGGACACTACACCGCCAGCGTCGCCGTGCACAGCGAGTTGCGCCTGGTGGCGCTCACCGCACCGCGGGGTAATCGCTTCTTTATCTGGGATCTGGACACCGCTCAACTGCGCCTCGATGCGCCGTTACCCGACTGCGCCGGAGTCGGTGCCGTGGCTGATGGCTTCGTCGTCACCTCGGGTCAGGGGCGCTGCCGATTCTACGATTGTCGCCAGGCACAGCTGGTTGCAAAGCCCCTTGAACTACCCGCAGGGCTTTGGGATAACCACCTTCATCTGATTTAAGATTTTTCGGCGTCAACGAGGCCGCCAAGATCGCAGCCTTCGGCAGCTCCTACGCGGACCGAGGCGCGCCTCGATACCGAGTCAGATCCCATTCCGTAGGAGCTGCCGAAGGCTGCGATCTTTTAGGGCTCTATGCACAATCCTCAGACGAGCATATAGAATCACCTGCACGCCTGGCGTAATGTCCCTCCTATCTCATCTTGTCTGTTTCAGCTTTTTTTCCAAGGAACCGGAATATGCTGCGCCGCCGCATGCTGATCATGTTGGGTGTTGTCCTGCTTATCGTACTGATGCTGGCCGGCTATAAAGCCTTTTCCATCTATCAGCAGATCCAGGTGTTCTCTGCGCCCCAACCGCCGGTGAACGTGGCGGTGGCCACTGCCACTGAACGTCCGTGGCAAAGCCGTCTACCCACGGTCGGCACACTCAAGGCGTTGCAAGGGGTCGATCTGAGCCTGGAGACTGCCGGGACGGTCAAGGAAGTGCAGTTCCAGTCAGGGCAGAAGGTCAAGATCGGCCAACCGCTCCTGCAACTCGACAGCGCCGTGGAAAGCGCCCTGCTGGAAACCGCCGTGGCCGACCTCGGCCTGGCTCAACTCGACTACGGCCGAGGCAGTCAGCTGGTGGGCAGCCAGGCCATTTCCAAAGGCGAATTCGACCGGCTCACGGCACAACTGCAAAAGAACAAGGCCACGGTCAATCAGCTCAAGGCTTCACTGGCGAAGAAACACATCGTCGCGCCCTTCAGCGGCACCATCGGCATCCGCCAAGTGGATGTCGGCGACTACCTTGCCAGTGGCACAGTGATCGCCACCTTGCAGGACCTGAGCAGCCTCTATGTCGACTTCTTCGTGCCGGAGCAGGCGATACCGAAAATTGCCTTGGGACAACCGGTTCAGGTCAGCGTCTCGGCCTACCCGACGCAGAACTTTCCCGGGACCATCAGCGCGATCAACCCGAAAGTCGAAGACAGCACCCGCAACGTGCTGGTGCGCGCGACCCTGGCCAACCCGGATGGCAAGTTGCTGCCAGGCATGTTCGCCAGCCTGCAGGTCCTGCTGCCGGACCCTCAACTAAAGATCGTGGTACCGGAAAGCGCGATCACCTACACCCTCTATGGCAACTCGCTATTTGTGGTGGCGCAGAAAAAAGCCGCCGACGGCAGTGTCGAGAAGGACGCCAACGGGCAACCGGTGCTGATCGCCGAGCGACGCTTTATCGAGACTGGCGAGCGGCGCGACGGGCTGGTGCTGATCACCAAAGGCCTGCAGAACGGCGAACAAGTGGTCAGCGCCGGGCAAATCAAACTGACCAACGACGCCCACATTGCCATCAGCCCCGACAAGAATTTGCCAGTCGAACAGAACAGCCAGCCGCGCGCCGACTGATCAAGGAATCTCCATGGCTTTTACCGATCCGTTTATCCGCCGCCCAGTGCTCGCCAGCGTGATCAGCCTGTTGATCGTGCTGCTGGGCTTCCAGGCCTGGAGCAAGCTGCCACTGCGCCAGTATCCGCAGATGGAAAACGCCCTGATCACCGTGACCACCGCCTACCCCGGGGCCAATGCCGAAACCATCCAGGGTTACATCACCCAACCGATGCAGCAGAGCCTGGCGAGTGCCGAAGGCATCGACTACATGACCTCGGTCAGCCGGCAGAACTTCTCGGTGATTTCGATCTACGCGCGGATCGGCGCCAACAGCGACCGGCTGTTTACCGAGCTGCTGGCCAAGGCCAACGAGGTCAAGAACCAGCTGCCTCAGGATGCCGAAGACCCGGTGCTGAGCAAGGAAGCGGCGGACGCCTCGGCACTGATGTACATCAGTTTCTTCAGCAATGACCTGAG
Organism: Pseudomonas sp. LBUM1658; assembly: GCF_059716055.1. NCBI lineage: Bacteria > Pseudomonadati > Pseudomonadota > Gammaproteobacteria > Pseudomonadales > Pseudomonadaceae > Pseudomonas > Pseudomonas sp. LBUM1658. The sequence continues at coordinate 1,300,615 of NZ_CP166798.1, read as the reverse complement.
CAACCCGCAGATCACCGACTATCTGTCACGGGTGATCCAGCCGAAACTGGCGACCTTGCCGGGCATGGCCGAAGCGGAGATTCTCGGCAACCAGGTGTTCGCCATGCGCCTGTGGCTGGACCCGGTCAAGCTCGCCGGCTACGGCCTCAGCGCCAGTGATGTGACCGATGCGGTACGTCGTTACAACTTCCTCTCCGCCGCCGGCGAGGTGAAAGGCGAATACGTGGTCACCAGCATCAATGCCAACACCGAGCTCAAGTCCGCCGAGGCCTTCGCCGCGATCCCGCTGAAAACCGAGGGCGACAGTCGGGTGCTGCTCAGTGATGTGGCGCGAGTGGAAATGGGCGCCGAGAACTACGATACCGTCAGCTCTTTTGGGGGCACGCCGTCAGTGTATATCGGCATCAAGGCCACCCCTGCCGCCAACCCGCTGGACGTGATCAAGGAAGTGCGCAAAATCATGCCGGAGCTGGAAGCCCAGCTGCCACCGAACTTGAAAGGGGAGATCGCCTACGACGCTACGCTATTCATTCAGGCGTCGATCAATGAGGTAGTGAAAACCCTGTTTGAAGCGGTGCTGATCGTGATCGTCGTGGTGTTCCTGTTCCTCGGCGCGCTGCGTTCGGTGCTGATTCCGGTAATCACCATTCCGCTGTCGATGATCGGTGTAATGTTTTTCATGCAACTGATGGGTTACTCGATCAACCTGCTGACGCTGCTGGCAATGGTGCTGGCCATCGGGCTGGTGGTGGACGACGCGATTGTGGTGGTGGAGAACATCCATCGGCACATCGAAGAAGGCAAGACACCGCTCGACGCCGCCATCGAGGGTGCCCGGGAAATCGCCATGCCGGTGGTCTCGATGACCATCACGCTGGCGGCGGTCTACGCGCCAATCGGTTTTCTCGAAGGCCTGACCGGGGCGCTGTTCAAGGAGTTTGCGCTGACCTTGGCCGGGGCGGTGGTGATCTCCGGGATTGTCGCCCTGACCCTGTCGCCAATGATGTGCGCCCTGCTCTTGCGCCACGATGAAAACCCGACCGGCCTGGCCCACCGCCTCGACCTGATTTTCGAGGGTTTGAAGCGCCGCTATCAGAGCCTGCTTCATGGCACCCTCAACACCCGGCCAGTGGTACTGGTGTTCGCCGTTATCGTTCTGTGCCTGATCCCGGTACTGTTGAAATTCACCACGTCGGAACTGGCGCCGGACGAAGATCAGGGCATCGTCTTCATAATGGCCAACGCACCACAGCCCACCAACCTCGACTACCTCAACACCTACACCGACGAATTCGTCACCATCTTCAAGGAGTTCCCCGAGTACTACTCATCGTTCCAGATCAACGGCTTCAACGGGGTGCAATCGGGGATCGGCGGTTTCCTGCTCAAGCCGTGGAGCGAACGCAGCCGGACCCAGATGGAAATTCTTCCCGAAGTTCAAGCCAAGTTGGGCGCCATCACCGGGCTGCAGATCTTCGGCTTCAACCTGCCATCCCTGCCGGGTACCGGAGAGGGCATGCCATTCTCGTTCATCATCAACACGCCGAATGATTACGAGTCGCTACTGCAAATCGCCGATCGAGTGAAAAAACGCGCGGTGGAATCCGGCAAGTTCGCCTTTCTCGATATCGACCTGGCCTTTGACAAGCCTGAGGTGGTGGTCGATATCGATCGAGCCAAAGCCGCGCAGATGGGGGTTTCGATGCAAGACCTGGGGGGCACTCTGGCGACATTGCTCGGTGAGGCGGAAATCAACCGCTTCACCATCGAAGGCCGCAGCTACAAGGTGATCGCCCAGGTAGAACGCGCCTACCGCGACAATCCAGACTGGCTGGACAACTACTACGTGAAAAACACCGCGGGAGAAGCGCTGCCACTGTCCACCCTGATCAGCGTTTCCGACCGCGCTCGACCGCGGCAGTTGAATCAGTTCCAGCAGTTAAACTCGGCGACGATCTCGGGTGTGCCGCTTGTCAGTATGGGCGAGGCGATCGAGACCGTGCGCCAGATCGGCCAGGAGGAAGCCGGGCCGGGCTACGCCTTCGATTATGGCGGCGCTTCGAGGCAATTCGTTCAGGAAGGCAGCGCGTTGTGGGTGACCTTTGGCCTGGCGCTGGCCATCATCTTCCTGGTGCTGGCGGCGCAATTCGAAAGCTTCCGCGACCCGCTGGTGATCCTGGTGACCGTCCCGCTGTCGATCTGCGGTGCGCTGATCCCGCTGTTTCTGGGCTGGTCGAGCATGAATATCTATACCCAGGTCGGACTGGTAACCTTGATCGGGCTGATCAGCAAGCATGGCATTCTGATCGTCGAGTTTGCCAACCAACTGCGCAAGGACAAGGGGCTGACAGCTCGGGAAGCCGTGGAAGAAGCCGCGGCGATTCGCTTGCGCCCGGTGTTGATGACCACAGCGGCGATGGTGTTCGGCATGGTGCCGTTGATCATCGCCACCGGCGCGGGCGCGGTCAGCCGGTTCGATATCGGCACGGTGATCGCCACAGGGATGTCGATTGGTACGCTGTTCACCTTGTTTGTGTTGCCTTGCGTTTACACCTTGCTGGCCAAGCCGGATAAACGCTGAGGCCTGAATCAAGATCAAAAGATCGCAGCCTTCGGCAGCTCCTACGGGCGGCGCGTTTATTCAGAAAACACGCGTTATCGTTAACGCCCATCGCTAAATCAAGATCAAAAGATCGTCCGAACGCGGCCCGAACCTTCGGCAGTTCCTACGGGTGGGGTCCGGGTACACCCAAAAATTCATACAAACCAAAAGGCCTCGCAATACGAGGCCTTTTATTTGGGCTTCATTTTTTTCAACTCTGTGGCCTCATTCCTTGAGAAAGACCGAACATGAACAGCAGAAAATCCTGGTCGGGTTCTGTTACCACGGATGCCTTGGCTGCCCGTGGCAAGGGGCAATGCGCGTCGCTGTGCATTGCGCTGAGGACCTGCGTGCGGGGCTGCTCCCAAGCGGCCACCGCCCAAGAAGTAACTGCCAAGGCTCCAATCAAGAACAAACCTCGAGCAACTTCTAGTTTCATTACTCTAAACCCTTGATAGCGCTGCCAAACACCGCCCTATAAAAGTAGTTGAGTTTTTGCCAGTCCGCAGGACGCCACGACGAATGGCGACGCAAATACTCGCGGGCATGCTGTTCGAGGTATTTGTCGGAAAATTCAAGTTTGATCGGGGTCGCCATCATCAGGGTCTCTTGTAACTGATGGCTCACCTTAGGCCGTGGCATGTCGCCGTCAGGTCATCTGGTTGTGAAAACTTCGTCCCGTCGGGATCTTACAAGCGGCCGGTAATGGCTCAATGCCACTACCGGCTAAGGCCGGGGTCATTGCAGGCCAGGAGGAACCGGGCAGAAGAAGGGGTCAGGGCTTGAATGGATGGAGCTGAACATGGAAACGACAACCATTGGGTTGCATGGTGCTGAGGCTGACGCACCAGCCCTGGTTTTCACAGATCCGCTGCACCAGTGACAGGCCAAGGCCCAGGCCCTCACCCCGCTTCTCGTTACCACGCACGAACGGCTCGAACATCGCCTCGCGTTTCTCTTCGGGAATTCCCACGCCGCTGTCCTCGACCACAAAGCCGCTCGGCTCCAGCGTCAGACGAATAAAACCGGTTTCGGTGTAGTGCAATGCGTTACGCAACAGATTGCTCATGACTGCGTGCAGGAATGTCGCGTTGTAGCGGGTATCGAGCGGGCTCCCCTTCTCATAGATCAACTCGAGCCCCTTGGCTTCGATGGGTTCGCGCCACAGCGCAGTCAGATCTTCGGACACCTGACTCAAGGTCAGTTGCGGCGACATGCTGGCATCTTCGCGTTGGGCCCGGGCCAACATCAGAAAGGTCTGCACCAGTTCGCGCATTTCTTCACAGGCGCGGGCAATCCGTTCGACCTGGGCCCGCCCGCGCTGGTCGATGCCGGGGTTTTCCAGCAGAAGTTCGCAAGAGCTGGCCACCACCATCAACGGCGTACGCAATTCGTGACTGACGTCGCTGGTAAACAGTTGCTCTCGGCTCAATGCCTGGCGTAAACGCCCCAGGGTGGCGTCGAAGGCTACCGCCAGCTCACCCACCTCATCCGCGGCGTAGTCCGGCGCCAAAGGCGGTGCCAGGCCCAGCAACTGATCGCGATGTCGTACCTGGCGGGCCAGCCGTACCACCGGAGCCATGACCTTGCGTGCCAGAACCCAACCGAGGAACACTGCCAGCGCCAGACTCAGCACAAAACCGACCAGCACTACGGCGAACAGCACCCGTTCACGCTCTTCGAAATCGCTCTGGTCCTGCAACAACACATAACGTCGACCGTCGACTATTTCGACCATGGCGTGATACGACAGCTGGTCGCGAAACACCTCGTGAAATCCCGTATCCAGATGGCGCAGATCCTTGGGCACGTCAAAGTCGCCGGGGCCGCCGCTGAAGTAAAATATTTGGTCCGGCTCCGGCCGGTGGCTCCAGTCGGCGACGCTGTCCATCAGCAACAGACGCTGCAGGTCGCCGCCCAGACCCGCGGAAATCAGCTTCTCTTCCACCAGGTGCACGGTCGCCACAATACCCATGGCGAATGCCCCTGCAACCAATGCACTCATTAACGCAAAAGCGATGATGATCCGTTGGGCAAGGCTCTGTCTAAACTCCATCACGACTCTCGGCCAAGCGATAGCCGACGCCATGCACGGTCTGCAGCAGCGGTTTGGCGAAAGGCTTGTCGATCACCTGCCGCAGCTGGTGAACATGGCTGCGCAGGCTGTCGCTGTCCGGGCAGTCATCGCCCCACAGGGCTTCTTCGAGTATCTCGCGACGCAGCACGTGCGGACTCTTCTGCATCAGCACCGCCAGCAGCTTGAGGCCCACCGGATTGAGCTTGAGCAGACGCCCCTCGCGGGTCACTTCAAGGGTGTCCAGGTCATAGCTCAGATCGCCCACTTGCAGTGCGCGGCGACCGCCACCCTGAGCACGACGCATGACCGCCTCGATCCGCGCCGCAAGCTCCGACAGCGCAAAGGGTTTGACCAGATAGTCATCGGCACCGGACTTGAAGCCCTGCAGTCGATCATCCAGTTGATCGCGAGCGGTGAGCATGATCACCGGGGTGTCGCGCCGGGCATCCTCACGCAGTCGTTTGCACAGGGTGTAGCCATCGATGCCGGGCAGCATGATGTCGAGCACGATCAAGTCGTAATGCTCGGTCGCCGCCAGGTGCAAGCCTGACAGTCCGTCCTGCGCGCAATCCACGGTATAACCTTTAAGTCCCAGGTAGTCGGCCAGATTGGCGAGGATATCGCGGTTGTCTTCAACCAATAGAATTCGCATGGGCACTCCTCCGTACACAGTAACAGCCGTCTTGGCTCGCGCAGCTTAAGGCCAAGTGTGGCCCACGGCTAGCGCCAGAGACTGTCGGTAAGTCATTGAAACGACTTAACGAGTTTTTCACTATCGATTCACAACCTGACGACAGGGCCCGGTTCAGACTCCGCGCGCAGCCGCTTCCCGAGCACGTTTATCCAAGAAGGATTTTCCATGACCTCAACTGCTGCCCGTCCAGCCTCACGGCCGCTCGATTTCCGGGTATGTCTGGGTGTACCCGCCATTGCGGGAATCATCTTGCTCTTGCTGGAATTGACGTCTTGGGACATGGTCCTCGCGAAGCTGTTTTACAACCCTGTCACAGGCAGTTTCATCGGCAGGCACAGTTACTTTCTGGAGGACATCCTGCATGACCGAGCCAAGCAGGTGGTCATCGGCTTCTCGGTGTTGGCGATTATCGGCTTCATTGGCAGCTTTTTTCTGCCGCGACTCAAACCGCTCAAACGTGAGTTGGGCTGCCTGGTGCTGTCGCTGGCCCTGGCGACGTCTTTCGTCACCCCGCTCAAAGCCGTGACGGCGGTGCAATGCCCCTGGAGTCTGAAGGAGTTCGGTGGCAAGGAAACCTACAGCGAGTTGCTCAGCCCACGCCCGCAGACCGACAAACCCGGTCGTTGCTGGCCCGGAGGTCATGCGGCGACGGGGTTCACCTTATTTGCGCTGTTCTTTGTGTTACGTGACCGACGCCCGCGAATGGCGCGCAATGCGCTGATTTTCGCATTCAGCCTGGGCACGGTGTTTTCCATTGGCCGGATGATGCAGGGCGCGCACTTCTTTTCCCACAACGTCTGGACGGCGATTTTCTGTTGGTTGATATGCCTGGGGTCTTATTACTACGTCCTGTATCGGCCGGCCTCGAAGGCTGAACAAGCGGCTCAAGCAGAGCCTGTCGGCGCCTGACCTTTCAAGATCAAAAGATCGCAGCCTGCGGCAGCTCCTACGCCGATTGGGGTGTACGCCGCCCCTGTAGGAGCTGCCGCAGGCTGCGATCTTTTCGGGGCTGCACAAATCCCGGACATTAAAAAACCCCGCTGGCTTAACGCCAACGGGGTTTTTCAGTACAGGGTAAGGCTGGCTTACATCATGCCGCCCATGCCACCCATACCGCCCATGTCTGGCATGCCGCCGCCAGCTGGTTTGTCGTCTGGAGCATCAGCGATCATGGCTTCGGTGGTCAGCATCAGGCCACCAATGGACGCCGCAGCCTGCAGAGCAGAACGAGTCACTTTGGTAGGATCCAGGATACCCATTTCGATCATGTCGCCGTATTCGCCGCTGGCTGCGTTGTAACCGAAGTTACCCGAACCTTGCTTGACCTTGTCGACTACTACGCTTGGCTCGTCGCCGGAGTTGGCAACGATCTGACGCAGTGGCGATTCGATAGCGCGACGCAGTACAGCAATACCGACGTTCTGATCAGCGTTGTCGCCTTTCAGTTCGCTGATGGCTTGCAGAGCGCGAATCAGCGCTACGCCACCGCCAGGTACCACGCCTTCTTCAACGGCTGCACGAGTAGCGTGCAGGGCGTCTTCAACGCGGGCTTTCTTCTCTTTCATTTCAACTTCGGAACCAGCGCCAACCTTGATCACTGCAACGCCGCCGGACAGTTTGGCCAGACGCTCTTGCAGTTTTTCACGGTCGTAGTCGGACGAAGTGTCGGCCACTTGCTGACGGATCTGCAGAACGCGAGCCTGGATATCAGCCTCAACGCCGGCGCCGTCGATGACGGTGGTGTTTTCCTTGGTCACGGCTACGCGTTTGGCATTACCCAGGTGTTCCAGGGTAGCGCTTTCCAGGCTCAGACCGATCTCTTCGGAGATAACGGTACCGCCGGTCAGGACAGCGATGTCCTGCAGCATGGCCTTGCGACGGTCACCAAAGCCTGGAGCCTTGACGGCAACCACTTTGACGATACCGCGCATGTTGTTCACAACCAGAGTCGCCAGGGCTTCGCCTTCAACGTCTTCGCTCACGATCAGCAGTGGACGGCCGGCTTTGGCAACGGCTTCCAGTACTGGCAGCAGTTCACGGATGTTCGAGATTTTCTTGTCGACCAGCAGGATCAGCGGACCGTCGAGCTCGGCAGTCATGGTCTCTGGCTTGTTGACGAAGTACGGGGACAGGTAGCCACGGTCGAACTGCATGCCTTCAACAACCGACAGTTCGTTTTCCAGGCCCGAGCCTTCTTCAACGGTGATCACGCCTTCTTTACCGACTTTTTCCATGGCTTCAGCAATGATGTCGCCGATGGAGTTGTCGGAGTTGGCCGAGATAGTGCCGACCTGAGCGATGGCCTTGGTGTCAGCGCAAGGCTTGGACAGGGCTTTCAGCTCTTTGACAATGGCGATGGTCGCTTTGTCGATACCGCGCTTCAGGTCCATCGGGTTCATGCCGGCAGCGACGGCTTTCAGGCCTTCGTTGACGATCGATTGAGCCAGAACGGTAGCGGTGGTGGTGCCGTCGCCTGCGTCATCGTTGGCACGGGAGGCAACGTCTTTGACCAGCTGCGCGCCCATGTTTTCGAAACGATCTTTCAGCTCGATTTCTTTGGCAACGGACACGCCGTCCTTGGTGATGGTCGGAGCGCCGAAGCTCTTCTCGATGATCACGTTACGGCCTTTAGGGCCCAGGGTCGCTTTTACTGCATCAGCCAGGACGTTGACACCGGCGAGCATTTTCTTGCGGGCGGAGTCGCCGAATTTAACTTCTTTAGCAGCCATGATCGATATTCCTTAAATACTTTGTAGTAGCGGGAAAATGAGCGGGGAATCAGCCTTCGACAACAGCGAGAATCTCGTTCTCAGCCATGATCACCAGGTCTTCGCCGTCGACTTTCACAGTGTTGCTGCCGGAGTACGGGCCGAATACAACCTTGTCACCCACTTTCACGGCCAGCGCACGCACTTCACCGTTGTCCAGCACTTTGCCTGGGCCTACAGCGAGGACTTCACCCTGGTTTGGCTTTTCAGCAGCCGAACCTGGCAGAACGATACCGCCAGCGGTTTTCTTTTCTTCTTCGCTGCGACGGATTACGACGCGGTCATGCAGAGGACGAAGCTTCATTGTCGATCTCTCCTAATTGTGCTTTTCATCGGCCGGTGTATTCCCGGCGGGTTAACAAATCCGGCGTTGCCGGTTGCGGCTCGCAAAGCGAACCGCGGAAGTCTGTCTGGTGTTGCCACCAAAACCTTGCGGTGACCGTTACATAAGGGCGCATAAGCTTATTACAAGGGCTGATGAGCGAATTTTTTTACCTGGAGCCTGGGTCTGAAAAACAAACATGGCACCCGCAGGTGCCATGTCGAAGAGCAAAACGGGTTACGGGTCGCGATGCTCGAACTCACCTTCGATCACGTTCGGCTGGCGCCCAAGGGGCTGTTGCGGGGTCGGCCCGCCGCGAGCCTGCATATCCTCGGCAAAAGCACGCTGACGAATCGCCTGCTCCTCGGCACGTTTGCGCATCTTGTTGGCCAGCAACCGCCGAGTGATCGGCAGCAACATGATCAAACCAAACACGTCACTGATGAAACCCGGCAGGATCAACAGACCGCCACCCAGGGCCATCATCAGGCCTTCAAGCATTTGCTGGGCTGGCAACTCGCCACGATTCAGGCTTTCACGTGCCCGCAGGGCCGTGGCCAGGCCGGCGACGCGCAATACCAGCACACCGAGCATCGAGCCAAGAATAATCAGCAGCAAGGCCGGGAAAAAGCCGATGGCCGAGCTGACTTTGACAAACACAAACAGCTCTAGCACCGGAAACAGCAGAAAGAGCAACAAAAAAGCGCGCATCAAATGGTTCCTCAACGGAAGAATGCCTTCCAAGTACACATTAGATGACGTCGCTGTTTCGTGAATTCAAGCGTCAGCAGCTGCATTTTTTGGCCAATGCTCGGCGTGAGCCAGAAAAACCAAGGCTTCGCGCACTTGTGTCGGCGTATTACAAGGCTCCTGAAAGGGCAGCCAGTACAACCCCTGTCCGATACGCAAGTGCATGCCTTCGGTGTCAATTCCGGCCAACTGCGCCGGTACGGTGTTCGGTAAACCGGCCAATTCGACGTAATGGGCAATGGCCTTGGCGTGGTCGTTGTTCATGTGTTCGACCATGCTCGCTTCCGCCTTGCCGGCAAACGGGTTGGCCAAGGTGACTTGATCGATCCAGTGAATCGCGCCGAAACCACCGATGTAGCGATGACGGACTGGCTTGAGCACCCAAAAGTCGAAGTCATGGGCCTTGTGATAGCTCTGCGAATCGGGGAAGTAGCGGTAATAACGCTCGGCGGCGGCTTCGATCGCCTCGGGATCACTGAGCTTTTCAGCCTCGGCCAGATAGGTCAGGCGCCCGACAGCTTGCACATCCTCAGCCTCACGCTCGCCTACCAACAGTGAGCATTTGGCGTCCTTGAGCAAATTGTGGGTGTGCTGGGCGATCCGGCTAATCAGGATCAGCGGCCGCCCCTGCTGGTCCAGGCAATAAGGAACCACTGAGCCAAAAGGAAAACCGGGCATCGCCCTGGAATGCGTCGACAACATCCCACGGTATTCCTTGAGTAACAATTCTCGGGCATTCTTAGTGGCTTCAACGCTCAATTTATGACTCCTTATATAGTATCCGTCGAAAAAACGGACTGGCAGCTGGTGAAAGTCTCCAGTGACGCCATCGAGGCAGTTCTCATATGCAGCCAAGCCATATCAGGCACGCAGGAGAGGCTATATAAAAGGGAACCACTTTGATCTGCTATCGGGGGCATGCGAATGGAACTCACTGACAAAGTAATCATTATCACCGGCGGTTGCCAGGGATTAGGCCGCTCCATGGCGGAGTATTTCGCCGCCAAGGGCGCGAAGCTGGCTCTGGTCGACCTGAATCAGGAAAAGCTCGATCTGGCCGTGGCAGCCTGCCAGGCTGCTGGCGTCGAAGCTCGTGCTTATCTGTGCAACGTCGCCAATGAAGAACAAGTGAGCTACATGGTCGCTCAGGTCGCCGAAGATTTCGGGGCGATTCACGGCTTGATCAACAATGCCGGAATCCTGCGCGATGGCCTGTTGATCAAGGTCAAGGACGGTGAAATGAGCAAAATGAGCCTGGCCCAATGGCAGTTAGTGATCGACGTCAACCTGACCGGCGTATTCCTCTGCACCCGCGAGGTGGCAGCGAAGATGATTGAGCTGAACAATCACGGCGCAATCATCAATATCTCGTCGATTTCCCGTGCCGGTAACGTTGGCCAGACCAACTACTCCGCGGCCAAGGCCGGGGTCGCCGCAGCCACCGTGACCTGGGCCAAGGAACTGGCGCGCTACGGGATTCGCGTAGCGGGCATCGCGCCGGGCTTTATCGAAACCGAGATGACTCTGAGCATGAAGCCTGAAGCCCTGGAGAAAATAACTTCGGGCATTCCGCTCAAGCGCATGGGCAAGCCTGAAGAGATCGCTCACTCGGCGGCCTATATCTTTGAGAACGACTATTACACCGGCCGGATCCTGGCACTGGATGGCGGATTGCGCATTTAAAGCGCATTTAAAAGGCATTTAAAGCAAGATCAAAAGATCGCAGCCTTCGGCAGCTCCTACGCGCCTGTGGGCGCTGCGATCTTTTAGGGGGCGTCGCGAATCAATCGTCGCTGATGGTGATATTCGGCATCGCCGGCGCTGCAGCTTCCTGCAACACGATCCGCGCGCCGACGTGACGGGCCAGTTCCTGGTAAACCATGGCAATCTGGCTGTCAGGTTCGGCGATCACCGTTGGCTTGCCACCGTCGGCCTGCTCGCGAATCACTATCGACAGCGGCAGCGAGGCCAATAGTTCGACACCATATTGGGTGGCCAGCTTCTCGCCACCGCCTTCGCCAAACAGATGCTCGGCGTGCCCGCAATTGGAGCAGATATGCACAGCCATGTTTTCCACGACACCCAGCACCGGAATGTTGACCTTGCGGAACATTTCCACGCCCTTGCGCGCATCCAGCAGTGCCAGATCCTGTGGCGTGGTGACAATCACCGCACCGGCCACCGGGACCTTCTGCGCCAGGGTCAGCTGGATGTCACCGGTGCCTGGCGGCATGTCGATCACCAGATAATCCAGATCGCCCCAGGCCGTCTGTGTCACCAGCTGCAACAGCGCGCCCGAGACCATCGGGCCGCGCCAGACCATCGGCGTGTTGTCGTCGGTCAAGAAAGCCATGGACATGACCTCGACGCCGTGGGACTCGATCGGCACGAACCATTTCTGGTCCTTGATTTTCGGGCGGGTGCCTTCCGGGATACCGAACATGATGCCCTGACTCGGACCGTAGATGTCCGCGTCGAGAATCCCGACTTTGGCGCCTTCACGAGCCAGCGCCAGCGCCAGGTTGGCGGCGGTGGTGGATTTACCCACGCCACCCTTGCCGGAGGCCACTGCCACCACGTTTTTTACATTGGCCAGCCCCGGTATCTGCGCCTGAGCCTTGTGCGCGGCGATTACGCTGGTGATCTCGACTCTGGCCGTCGTCACCCCGTCCAGACCCTCGATGGCCATTTGCAGCATCTGCGCCCAGCCGCTCTTGAACAACCCGGCGGCATAGCCCAGTTCCAGCGCAACGCTGACGCGATCACCCTGGATATCGATGGCGCGGACACAACCGGCGCTGACCGGATCCTGGTTCAGATAAGGGTCGGTGTATTGGCGAAGGACGGCTTCCACCGCTGCGCGATTGACGGCGCTCATGGGCAACTCCGATAGCAAGGCTTTAGAAAATCAGGGGGTATCCTACCTGTTCTGATGGGTGGACGGCATGCCCAAAGATCGCAACCTGCCACAACCCCCCCGTAGGAGCTGTCGAGCGCAGCGAGGCTGCGATCTTGTGTAGGAGCTTGTAGGAGCTGTCGAGCGGAGCGAGGCTGCGATCTTTTATGGGAACCACCAGTCTGATCATCAGAGGAAACAGCCTCAAGGGTGAAAAATATGCGCCAGCGCTTTATAGTGCTCGACCTCCGTTTCATCAAGTAGCCGAGCCCCATGTCCGAGCCACGCAAGATCCTCGTCACCAGCGCCCTGCCCTATGCCAATGGTTCAATCCACCTTGGCCATATGCTTGAGTACATCCAGACCGATATGTGGGTGCGCTTCCAGAAGCATCGCGGCAATCAATGCATTTATGTCTGCGCGGACGACGCTCACGGTTCGGCGATCATGTTGCGCGCGGAAAAGGAAGGCATCACCCCGGAACAACTGATCGCCAACGTCCAGGCTGAACACAGCGCCGATTTTGCCGAGTTCCTGGTGGACTTCGATAACTTCCACTCGACTCACTCCGAAGAAAACCGCGAGCTGTCGAGCCTGATCTACCTGAAGCTGCGCGACGCCGGGCACATCGCCACGCGCTCGATCACTCAGTATTTCGACCCGGAAAAGAAAATGTTCCTGGCCGACCGCTTCATCAAGGGCACCTGCCCGAAATGCGGCACCGAAGACCAGTACGGCGACAACTGCGAGAAGTGCGGCGCGACCTACGCGCCAACCGACCTGAAAGATCCGAAGTCGGCGATTTCCGGCGCCACGCCGGTCCTGAAAGACTCGCAGCACTTCTTCTTCAAGCTGCCGGACTTCCAGGAAATGCTGCAGAGCTGGACCCGCAGCGGCACCCTGCAAGAGGCCGTGGCCAACAAGATTGCCGAATGGCTGGACGCCGGCCTGCAACAGTGGGACATCTCCCGCGATGCGCCGTACTTCGGTTTCGAGATTCCCGGTGAGCCGGGCAAGTATTTCTACGTGTGGCTGGACGCGCCGATCGGCTATATGGCCAGCTTCAAGAACCTCTGTGCCCGTCGTCCGGAGCTGGACTTCGATGCGTTCTGGGCCAAGGATTCCAGCGCCGAGCTGTACCACTTCATCGGCAAGGACATCGTCAACTTCCACGCACTGTTCTGGCCGGCGATGCTCGAAGGTGCGGGCTACCGCACGCCCACCGGCATCAACGTGCACGGCTACCTGACGGTCAACGGGCAGAAGATGTCCAAGTCCCGCGGCACCTTCATCAAGGCCCGGACCTACCTCGATCATCTGTCACCGGAATACCTGCGCTACTACTATGCAGCCAAGCTTGGGCGTGGTGTCGATGATCTGGACCTGAACCTCGAAGACTTCGTGCAGAAGGTCAACTCGGATCTGGTCGGCAAAGTCGTCAACATCGCCAGCCGTTGCGCCGGCTTCATTCATAAAGGCAACGCCGGCGTGCTGGTGGCCGACAACGCAGCGCCGGAACTGACCGAAGCCTTCCTCGCGGCGGCGCCGAGCATCGCCGAAGCCTACGAGGCCCGCGACTTTGCCCGCGCCATGCGCGAAATCATGGGCCTGGCCGACCGCGCCAACGCCTGGATCGCCGACAAGGCTCCCTGGTCGCTGAACAAGCAAGAAGGCAAGCAGGACGAAGTTCAGGCGATCTGCGCCCTGGGCATCAACCTGTTCCGCCAACTGGTGATCTTCCTCAAGCCGGTGTTGCCATTGCTGGCCGCTGATGCCGAGGCGTTCCTGAACGTCGCGCCATTGACCTGGAGCGATCACCAAACCCTGCTCAGCAACCATCAGCTGAACGAGTTCAAACCCTTGATGACCCGGATCGACCCGATAAAAGTGCAAGCCATGACCGACGCCTCGAAAGAAGACCTGACCGCCAGCCAGACTGACACCGGCGCGGCCCAAGGCAACGGCGAACTGCTCAAGGATCCACTGTCTGCCGAGATCGAGTTCGATACCTTTGCCGCCGTCGACTTGCGCGTTGCCTTGATCCTCAAGGCCGAAGCCGTGGAAGGTGCAGACAAACTGCTGCGCCTGACCCTGGATATTGGTGACGAGCAGCGCAACGTGTTCTCCGGCATCAAGAGCGCCTACCCGAACCCGGCCGAGCTGGAAGGTCGTCTGACCATGATGATCGCCAACCTCAAGCCACGCAAAATGCGCTTCGGGATCTCCGAAGGCATGGTGATGGCGGCAGGTCCCGGCGGTGAAGAGATCTACCTGCTGAGCCCGGACAGCGGTGCCAAGCCAGGTCAGCGGATCAAGTAAGCGACACTGCTCGATCAATCCCACCGCCACGTTGTTTTGTGGCGGTGGGATTTTCATATCTGGCCCACCCTCCGTCCTTGCCGGATAATGCCTAATCTGTAGGCAGACAGACCTGCTCGCACAACCCGGCACGATCATGACCGACCTGCTTCTCACGCTTCTCAGCGCTGCCCTGATCAATAATTTCGTATTGCACTGGCCGCTGGGCGTCGATCCACTGCTACAGGCTACTGGCGAACCGGGGGCCGAGCGTCGGCAGGTGCATGCCCTGGGTATTGCTACAACCTGTTTGATGCTGATCAGTTGCGTACTGAGCTATGGGCTCTACCACTACTTGCTGGCCCCCTTGGCTCTGACCTCGCTGGGTTTGTTCATCTTTGTGCCTCTGAGCGTCGTGTTGATCAAGCCGATACTGAGCCTGCTTTCACACTGGCTTCCACAGCTGTCGTTCAGCGGCCTGTGGCCCCTGCTGCTGGGCAACGCCGGCGTCCTCGGCCTGGCCCTGCTCAGCACCCGGGACGACAAGGGGCTGGGCTATACCGCTGCGTTGAGCCTCGGCGCGGGCCTGGGTTTCTGGTTGGTATTGAGCCTGTTCAGCGATTTGCGTCAACGCACCTCCAACAATGATGTACCCCTGCCCTTTCGCGGCTTGCCGATCGAACTGATCAGCGCCGGGCTTATGGCAGTGGCATTTCTCGGTTTCAGCGGGCTGATCAAAACATGAGTCTGATTCAACGCATCGACGCCCTGTTGCCGCAGACCCAATGCGGTAAGTGTGGCCACCCCGGATGCAAACCCTATGCTGAAGGCATTGCCAGCGGCGAGGCGATCAACAAGTGCCCTCCCGGCGGCAAGGAGACCATTTCGGCGCTGGCCGAACTGCTGAAAGTACCAGTGCTGGAACTGGACGCGGAACGTGGCCCGGCGCCGGCGCAAATCGCCTTTATTCGTGAAGCGGAATGCATCGGCTGCACCAAATGTATCCAGGCCTGCCCGGTGGATGCGATTGTCGGCGCGGCCAAATTGATGCATACGGTGATCATCGACGAATGCACTGGCTGCGACCTGTGCGTGGCGCCCTGCCCAGTGGATTGCATCGAAATGCATCCGTTGCCACTGGCCAGCGTGCTGCCGATAGTCGGCGGGCTGGCATTCAGCCTTGAGGAACAGCGCGCCCGCAACGAAAAGCGCAATCACGCGCGGCAGCGTTTCGAACAACGCAATGCTCGTCTGCAGCGCGAAGAACAGCAAAAGCAGGCCGAGCGCCTGGCGCGGGCCCAGCGTCCAATGCAGCACAACGAAGCGCCCGTCAATCCCGTTCAAGCCGCCATCGAGCGAGTCCAGGCGCAGAAAGCCGCCGCTGCCGATGCCGCCTTGAAAAAGGCCAAAATCGATCTGGCGATGAGCCGCGCACAACTGAACAAGTCGCTGAAAGCCTTTGGGCATCCACCGACCTTCGAACAGCAAACACAGCTGATCACTCTGCAGCAACAATTCGAGCTGGCCGAACAAGCATTGGCACAGCTTGAAAGCAATACAGCGCCCGCGCCACAGCCGGTTCTGCTCAAGGATGCCGAGCTTAAACGGGCGAAAATCCAACTGGCGATGCGCCGCGCCGAACTGAAAAAAGCCCAAAGCAGCGAAGCCCCCAGCGAGCAGATTGCGGCTCTGGGCCAGGCGTTGGCTGAAGCCGAGCGCCAGGTAGATGCCTATGACGCCTCTTGAAACGGTCGACGAGCGTCTTCAGCAGGCAATGAAGCTGGTGCTGCTGGCAACCCTGCCGGGCATCTTCGTTTTACTTTGGTTGTATGGCTGGGGCGTGCTGATCAACCTGCTGCTGGCCGGCTGCACAGCCCTGGCCGTCGAGGCCGCCGTCCTCAGCTTGCGCAAGCGCCCGCTGAAACCCGCCCTGAGCGATGGCAGCGCCTTGGTCAGCGCGACATTGCTGGCTCTGGCGTTACCGCCCTACTGCCCCTGGTGGTTGACCCTGAGCGCAACCGCGTTCGCGCTGTTTTTTGGCAAACATCTGTATGGCGGAGTCGGCAAAAACCCGTTCAATCCGGCGATGCTGGGCTATGCGCTGGTCCTGGTGTCGTTTCCACAGCAAATGACTCATTGGCCGGCGTCCCATGGCATGGATCTACTTGGCGGCTTGCAGCAGATTTTCGGCTTCAGTACCCAGCCTGCGGATGCCTGGGTTCAGGCCACGGCGCTGGACAGCTTGCGGATCAATAAGAGCCTGACCATGGATGAACTGTTCGCCGGCAATGCCGCGTTCGGTCACTGGGGTGGCAAAGGCGTCGAGTGGGTCAATCTGGCGTTCCTCGCCGGTGGCGCATTTTTGCTGCAACGCCGGGTATTCAGCTGGCATGCGCCGGTCGGTATGCTGGCCAGCCTGTTTATTATCAGCCTGCTTTGCTGGAACGGCTCAGGCTCCGACTCCCACGGCTCGCCCCTGTTTCACTTGCTGACGGGCGCGAGCATGCTCGGTGCATTCTTCATCGTCACCGAACCAGTCTCGGGCGCCAAAAACCCAAAGACCAGGTTGCTGTTCGGCGCGGGCGTTGGTCTGCTGACCTATCTCATTCGTACTTGGGGAGGATATCCAGACGGCATTGCGTTCGCCGTGCTGTTGATGAACCTCGCAGTGCCCGCGCTGGAGCGCCTCTTCGCCGCGCAACCAGAGCCATCTGTGCCATGAACCGAAACGTCGGTGTATTGATCCTGGTAGTGCTGGCGGGTCTGGGGGGGACCGCGACCTTTCTCGCGCAGCAGATTGCCGCGCCGCACATCGCGGCAGAACGACGTACGATAGAAAATCGTAACCTGCTGCAAATGCTGCCCCCAGGCAGCTACGATAATCAGCCACTGGATCAGCCGCTGTCGATTCACAACGTGCCGCTTGGCAGCAGCACACTGCTTGGCGGCTATCTGGTGACTCAATCCGCTGAACCCAGCGCGGTCATCCTGCGCAGCCAGACAGTGGGCTATGCCGGCCCCATCGAGCTGTTGATCGGAATCGGAGCCAACGGCAAGCTGCTGGGTGTGAAAGCCCTCAAGCAAACAGAAACCCCAGGGCTGGGAGGCAACATCGCCGTGACCCCTAACCCTTGGCTACAGGGCTTTGTCGGGAAATCGCGCAATGAGCCAGCCGACTCGGGCTGGGCTCTGAAAAAGGATAATGGCCAGTTCGATCAAATGGCCGGCGCCACGATCACCTCAAGGTCGGTGATAAGCGCCATTCATGATGCGCTGCGTTATTTCGACGAGCATCAGGCGCAACTCACAGGAAAGCCTGCTCATGACTGAGTCCTCGACATTGCGCAATTCGCTGATGCTCGCGCCACTGATTGGCGTCACTGACAGCCTGGTCAAGGCCATCGGTTTGTGGCTGATGTTCGTTCTGATCATCACGCTCCATGGCATGGCCATGAAAGCGGTTCGCCGCTGGCTCGGCCCGAACTTGCGTCTGGCGGCCAGTATCCTGCTGGCCACCACTGTTGTCAGTTGTGCAGGGGTGGCGTTGCAGGTCTGGTCTTTGCAGCTGTATCAAAGCCTGGGAATCTACCTGGGGCTGATCGCGCTCCAATGCGTACTGCTCGAACTCGGCGGTTTTATCGAACACAGCCCAATGTCTGAGCGTTTGCGACTGTCTGCCCTGTTCGGTGCGCTGTTGCTTGCACTGGGTACTTTGCGTGAGGCCTTCGGTAAGGGCTCCCTGGGCAGCCACCTGGAATGGCTGGCCGGATCCATCGACACTCACTGGCAGCTCTGGCTATGGGCACAAGACACAGGGCCGCGCCTGCTCACGCTCGCGCCGGGCGGCTTTATTCTGCTTGGACTGTTGATCGCCGCAAAACAGGCCTGCGCCGCTGTCTCAAAACCACACTGACCGCCTTCAAGGAAACGCTTTACCCATGAATGCCGCAAAACGTCTGGAAATATTCCGCCGGCTTCACGAAGACAATCCGGAACCGAAAACCGAACTGGCCTATTCCTCGCCGTTTGAACTGTTGATAGCCGTGATCCTCTCGGCCCAGTCCACCGACGTCGGCGTCAATAAGGCCACCGCGAAACTGTTCCCGGTCGCCAATACTCCCGAAGCGATCTATGCCCTGGGTATCGAAGGCTTGTCGGAATACATCAAGACTATCGGCCTGTTCAACAGCAAGGCCAAAAACGTGATCGAAACCTGCCGGCTCCTCGTGGAACGACATGGCAGCCAGGTCCCGCAAACGCGAGAAGAGCTGGAAGCGCTTCCCGGAGTCGGTAGAAAAACCGCAAATGTGGTGCTTAATACTGCCTTCCGCCAGCTCACCATGGCCGTCGACACCCATATTTTCAGGGTCAGCAACCGTACGGGCCTGGCGCCAGGGAAAAATGTCGTCGAGGTAGAAAAAAAACTGATGAAGTTCGTACCCAGGGAGTACCTGCTCGACTCCCACCACTGGCTCATCCTCCATGGCCGCTATGTATGCCTGGCCCGCAAGCCACGCTGCGGCAGCTGCCGGATTGAAGACCTGTGCGAATACAAGCACAAGACCTCTGACGATTGAGGGACTATTAACTTTATTAATAAGCCGATTGAAAAAATCTTTTTTACCCGACACCGGTTTATCGATATAAGGAGCGCCAATGGCAGTCAAAGCCTGGAGTTAACCTTATGAGCACTGGCAAACAGCAACTGGACGTAGAAGACGACTTCACCGCCGTTGAAGCAGATGATGCCGAGCCCGTGGTGGAGGTGGCGAAGACCAACCTGAGCAAACGCCGGACCATTGACAACCTTCTGGAAGAGCGGCGCCTGCAAAAACAACTGGCCGATTACGACTTTGACCTTTAGCACCTGAAAGCCTCCCGAAACGGAGGCTTTTTTGTTGGTTATCCAGCACCTTGACCAGCAATCATTTGTTTCGCCAC
This sequence comes from Pseudomonas sp. LBUM1658, assembly GCF_059716055.1. Taxonomy (NCBI): domain Bacteria; kingdom Pseudomonadati; phylum Pseudomonadota; class Gammaproteobacteria; order Pseudomonadales; family Pseudomonadaceae; genus Pseudomonas; species Pseudomonas sp. LBUM1658. Next base: position 1,281,267 of record NZ_CP166798.1, on the reverse strand, counting down.
AGGCGGCCTGAGGGCCGACGACGCAGTGACCGGCACATCAAACAGACGATGTTGGGTGGACAATCAGCGAAAGCATCGTTTGTGAGTGCTCAAGGAGGCACGGACAAACCGGTTTTGGGCAGAACGGAAAGTGCTGTCACCCGCCGCCGCAACATTTTTACCCTTCTTGGTATTCGAAATTCAAACCAACCCATTGCGTTGCGCAAGCTCGATCAGGTCAACCAATGATCGAGCATTGAGTTTTAACAGCAAGCGGGTCTTGTAGGTACTCACGGTTTTATTGCTGAGGAACATTCCATCAGCGATTTCCTTGTTGGTCTTTCCTCGTGCGAGCTGCTGTAACACCATCATTTCCCGACCAGACAGACGATCCACCATGTCTGCTTCGCTGGCATTGCCCAAACTCGAGCGCACGGTATGCAACGCCTGATTGGGGAAATAACTGTAACCGGAGAGTACCGCCTTGATCGCACTCAGCAACTCGGTGAGGTCTTGTTGCTTGCACACATAGCCCGCGGCACCGGCCTGCATACAGCGCATGGAAAAATGCCCGGGTGCCTGCGAGGTCAACACCAGTACCTTCAAAGGCATAGGGTTTGAAGTGAGACGCGCGATGACTTCCAACCCATCCAGTTTTGGAATCCCGATATCCAGAATAATAATATCCGGCATATGCTCACGGGCCAGTTGCAACGCATCCACGCCATTCCCCGTCTCCGCAATGACTTCATAGCCATGACGCTCCATCAGCATACGTACAGCAAGACGGATGACGGGATGATCATCCACGATCAGCACTTTATTCATGGGCAGTCCAATTTTCGCTGTTCGAATTTTTAGAGTCAGCACAATAGCCTAGTCATTTCCCCCTTGGCATCGGCCCCCACCCGCTCATCAGCACCCAGAGACCTTCCCTACAGATAACGCGGATTAGGCCTACAAAAAAACACTATAAAAGGATGTGTCTTCAAGCTTAATCGACTTGCCAGTCACCCCTGACCAACGTCCTTTCCCCCTGATCCTCCCTGTGAAAGATACCCTGAACCCTGCACCCGCATTACCGTTGTTGTTTTACAGAATAATTATTACAGAAACTTACCCCTGCAATGCTCTAGCGAGAAGAAATGAAGAGATACATTTGAGCTATATCGCTGAAATTGATAGCAGAGGTTACATGCCTAAACAGACCCCATCCTAAAAAATCCCGGCGCTTGTTATTTGAGTCTAGAATCCTTAAAAGCATCCACATTACTCACCAACTTTTTCGTCCACCAATAACAACTGGTAACTCACACTCAATCCTCCACAAGGTCGATAACATACTGACCCACTCATTGATAATCCAGGAAATAAAAAGCACTACGTCAAGGTGAAAGCCAATGAATAGACAAAGCAAAATAACCAACCCAATGACCATCATCGCCATCTTCGCCGCCGTAACAGAAGCCTCCGCAGCCGTATCGCTTCCGTTCCTCGACGACGGTGATCGGGATATATACCTCTGGTTTCTGATCAGCTTTCCGTTCTGCCTGATAGTTCTTTTCTTTATCACGCTGAACTTCAATTACAAAGCGCTGTACTCGCCTTCTGACTTCGGTAAAGGAAAGCACTTCCTGCGGCTCATCAACGAAACCGTTCGCCTGAAAGGAGCCAGATCTTCACCCTCTCCCCCTGAGCATTTTGCGCAAGACAATGACCGCTCCCCCCGAAAAAAGGACCCTATTCCAAAGGGAAAGCTGCATAAATGCCAGCCGCAGAGCTTTATTCAGCTACCGCCGATGCGCCACGCCTCATCAGACAACGCACAAGCTCCACCGATTCTCATTAGTCTGCTTGCAAGGCAAGGCGTTCAGCAAAGCTTCCAACTGCATCACAAACTGCACGGTTTGCATATCATCGACATCCGACGAATCGAGACAAAGAAAGGTTTTGAATTCTTGCTCAGCGAAATGGCCCAGGCACTCAGTAACCCGCCAGACGCTCCCGACCTTATTGTTTTTCTTGCCAACCAGAAATCGACCAGGCTGATAAACCAGAGCGAACTCGACAAACTGAGTCCTGGCAAATTAAAACGATCTTATATGGTCTACAACTTGAGCACTCTAACCCTGACCAGAGCCTCATAAAACTGCTTTGCACCAACACCGATCAGGCCTGACACCGAACATGCAAAAAAAATGGCCCTGCTTTTATGCAGGGCCATTTCTTGAATCGCACTCAAACAATCAGAACAATTTCCGACCTTTGTTTGCGGCAATACGCATGCGCAACGCGTTGAGTTTGATGAAGCCAGCCGCATCCGCTTGATTATAAGCGCCGCCATCTTCTTCAAAAGTCGCAATGTTTGCGTCGAACAATGACTCATCGGACTTGCGGCCGGTGACAATGATATTGCCTTTGTACAATTTCAGACGAACCACGCCATTTACGTGGGCCTGAGAAGCATCGATCATCTGTTGCAGCATCAGACGCTCAGGGCTCCACCAGTAGCCGGTATAGATCAGGCTGGCGTATTTAGGCATCAACTCGTCTTTGAGGTGAGCCACTTCGCGGTCCAGAGTGATCGACTCGATCGCACGGTGACCACGCAGCATGATGGTGCCGCCTGGGGTCTCGTAGCAGCCGCGAGACTTCATGCCGACGTAACGGTTCTCGACGATATCCAGTCGACCGATGCCGTTTTCACCGCCAATGCGGTTCAGCGTCGCCAGGACTGTGGCCGGAGTCATTTCAACGCCGTCCAGAGCAACGATATCGCCATTGCGATAGGTCAGCTCAAGATAGGTTGCGACGTCCGGTGCGTCCTCCGGCGACTTGGTCCAACGCCACATGTCTTCTTCGTGCTCGGTCCAGGTGTCTTCCAGCACGCCGCCTTCATAGGAGATGTGCAGCAGGTTGGCATCCATCGAGTACGGGGATTTCTTCTTGCCGTGGCGCTCGATCGGGATGTTGTGCTTTTCAGCGTAATCCATCAGCTTTTCACGGGACAGCAGATCCCATTCACGCCACGGAGCAATCACCTTGACCCCAGGCTTCAACGCATAAGCGCCCAGTTCAAAACGAACCTGGTCGTTGCCTTTACCGGTTGCGCCATGGGAAATGGCATCGGCACCGGTTTCGTTGGCGATTTCGATCAAACGCTTGGCGATCAACGGACGAGCGATGGAGGTACCCAGCAGGTACTCACCTTCGTAAACGGTGTTGGCGCGGAACATCGGGAACACGAAATCGCGGACGAATTCTTCGCGCAAATCGTCGATGTAGATCTCTTTGACGCCCATGGCTTGTGCCTTGGCGCGTGCAGGTTCGACTTCTTCGCCCTGACCCAGGTCAGCAGTGAAGGTCACCACTTCACAGTTATAAGTATCCTGCAGCCACTTGAGGATCACCGAAGTGTCCAGGCCGCCGGAATATGCCAGAACGACCTTGTTTACGTCCGCCATGCCATCACTCCACGGGGTTTTCGGAAAGCCGTCAAGTCTACCGTTCTAACAGGATAATTTACAGAGGCGCGACAGCTTATGACGACGAAGCGACAGATTATGTCGAGTGCGCGACCACTACAGCCGTTTCAGGAAGTCGCGGCGGTATTACTCGCGGAACTGACCTGAGGTGCCGGCTTTTCGCTGGGCGTCACACGCTCAAGATGAACATTGACCCGGCGGTTCTTCGCCCGATTGGCGGAGTTGGTATTGGGTGCCAAAGGGTAGCGTTCGCCATGGAAACGCAAGGTGATTTGCGCCTCGGGGACGCCATTGGCCTTGAAGAAGTCCATGACCGCCAGGGCTCTGCGTCGCGATAGATCGCGATTGGTCAGGCGGTTGCCGCCGTTGTCCGAGTGCCCGTCGAGCTCAATGTGATTGACCGTCGGATCAGCCTTGAGGAATTCCAGCACGTTCTGCAACCTGGCCTTGGCCTGCGCATCCAGCTCGATCCCGCCGCCAGGAAACCCGACCTGGGCCTGCTTCACTTGCTCGAAGTTCATCGGTAACAGCTTGGCGGTGCAGGCTTGATAGTCACCATAGGCCTTACTGAATTTGACTGGCAACAAACGGACCTCAGAAACGCCGCCATCACGGGAATAATGACGTACCAAGGGGCTACGACCGTCCAGCAAACCACTGAACAGTCGGCCGGCCTGAGTCTGGGAACTGTTGAAGAGCACATCACCGCTGCCGACTTGCACTGCCCCCAGGTTAATATCACCACGCCCCGGCTGCCAGGGCGCAGCCGCCGCCAACAGGGTGGCCGAGCCGCCGCCGAGCGAGTTGTTAAAAGCCTTCAATCGAAAAATCGCCTGCTCACCAGCGCGCCGCACGAACTCCCCCGAGCCGAAGTCGGTGATAGGCTGGGTCAGGCGGCACTCGAACTTGTCGCCTTCGACTGTCCACACGATGCTCTCCAGACGTGTCTGGTAAGTCAGAGCCATCGCGGGCAGGCTGGCAAACACACTGAGCAAGGCTAAATAACGCTGGCGCACGGGGGGCTCCACTGGCTTCTACACAAAAGACCGACACACAGGTTTACGGCCTATCACTTGTTTACTGCACACCTACGGGATATCGGAAGCTTGCTGCAAAACTTGATAGCGAGTGCCTGAGAGAGTCTTTTCCGGTAGCATTCCCCTCAGTTTGACCCGCCTGGAATTCCCAATGTCCGACCGCCTGACCCTGCTGCGTCCCGACGACTGGCATATACATCTTCGCGATGGTGCTGTGCTGCCCAATACTGTCGCCGATGTTGCGCGCACCTTTGGCCGCGCCATCATCATGCCCAACCTGGTACCACCGGTGCGTAATGCCGCTGAAGCCGACGCCTACCGTCAGCGCATCCTCGCTGTACGTCCGGCCGGCAGCCATTTCGAACCACTGATGGTGCTCTACCTGACCGATCGCACTACCGCTGCAGAGATCCGCGAGGCCAAGGCCAGTGGTTTCGTGCATGCCGCCAAGCTCTATCCGGCCGGCGCGACCACCAACTCGGACTCCGGTGTCACCAGCATCGACAAGATCTTTCCGGCACTGGCAGCCATGGCCGAAGTCGGCTTGCCCTTGCTGATCCACGGGGAAGTCACCCGTGGCGATGTCGATGTCTTCGACCGTGAAAAGCTGTTTATCGACGAACACCTGCGCCGGGTCGTGGAACACTTCCCGACACTCAAGGTAGTGTTCGAACACATCACCACTCGTGAAGCCGTGCAGTTCGTCAATGAGGCCCCGGCCAACGTTGGCGCGACCATCACCGCTCATCACCTGTTGTACAACCGCAATCACATGCTGGTTGGGGGGATTCGTCCGCACTTCTATTGCTTGCCGATCCTCAAACGCAATATTCACCAGGAAGCGCTGCTCGACGCCGCCACCAGCGGCAGCGAGAAGTTTTTCCTTGGCACCGATTCGGCCCCGCACGCCCAACACGCCAAAGAAGCGGCTTGTGGTTGTGCCGGTTGCTACACCGCTTATGCAGCGATCGAGATGTACGCCGAAGCCTTCGAACAGCGCAATGCGCTGGATAAGCTCGAAGGCTTCGCCAGTTTGCACGGCCCGCGTTTCTACGGTCTGCCGGTAAACACCGATCGCATTACCCTGGTTCGAGAAGAATGGACCGCCCCTACCAGCCTGCCCTTCGGCGAGCTGTCTGTAATCCCGCTGCGCGCCGGTGAAAAACTGCGCTGGCGTTTGCTGGAGAAACACTCGTGAGTGAAGACCATTTCGACGACGAACAAGACGGCCAAAACGGTGGTGGCGGTTCGCGCCATCCGATGGCAGCCAGGTTTCGTGGTTACCTGCCGGTAGTCGTCGATGTTGAAACCGGTGGTTTCAACTGTGCCACCGATGCCTTGCTGGAAATTGCCGCCGTCACCATCGGCATGGACGAAAAAGGCTTTGTGTACCCTGAACACACCTATTTCTTCCGGGTCGAGCCTTTCGAAGGCGCGAACATCGAAGCCGCGGCCCTGGAGTTCACCGGGATCAAGCTCGATCATCCACTGCGCATGGCGGTCAGCGAAGAGACAGCCCTGACCGATATCTTCCGTGGCGTACGCAAGGCCCTGAAGGCCAATGGCTGCAAACGCGCGATTCTGGTGGGGCATAACAGCAGCTTCGACCTGGGCTTCCTCAATGCCGCTGTCGCGCGCCTGGACATGAAACGCAACCCGTTTCACCCGTTCTCGAGCTTCGACACTGCCACCCTGGCTGGCCTGGCTTACGGTCAAACCGTGCTGGCCAAGGCTTGCCAGACTGCCGATATCGATTTCGACGGCCGTGAGGCCCACTCGGCGCGCTACGACACCGAGAAGACGGCCGAGCTGTTCTGCGGCATCGTCAATCGCTGGAAACAAATGGGTGGTTGGGAAGACTTTCACGACTGATCAGTTCGTCTGATCCAATCGCGCCCATAAAAAAACCCGGCCTCTCAGCCGGGTTTTTTATACCTGACGCGTGGCTTACAGCTTGCCAGCGTTTTCGGTCAGGTAAGCTGCGACGCCTTCGGTCGAAGCGGTCATGCCTTTGTCGCCTTTTTTCCAGTTGGCAGGGCAAACTTCGCCGTGCTCTTCGTGGAATTGCAGAGCGTCGACCAGACGGATCAGCTCTTCCATGTTACGGCCCAGCGGCAGGTCGTTGATGATCTGCGAGCGGACAACGCCTTTGTCGTCGATCAGGAACGCGCCACGGAAAGCTACGCCGCCTTCGGACTCAACGTCGTAGGCCTTGGCGATTTCGTGCTTCATGTCAGCAGCCATGGTGTATTGAACCTGGCCGATACCACCATTGTTCACCGGGGTGTTGCGCCATGCGTTGTGAGTGAAGTGCGAGTCGATCGACACCGCGACCACTTCAACGTTACGCGCCTTGAAGTCAGCCATACGGTTGTCCAGAGCGATCAGCTCGGACGGGCAAACGAAGGTGAAGTCCAGTGGGTAGAAGAACACCAGGCCGTATTTGCCTTTGATGGCCGAGGACAGGGTGAAGCTGTCAACGATTTCGCCATTGCCGAGTACGGCCGGTACGGTGAAGTCAGGGGCTTGTTTGCCTACGAGTACGCTCATTGGATATCTCCTGGTGTAATAACGTGAAGAACTGGGTTCGCACCAGCCTGTCACCCTCAGGCGACAGCCCTGTGACACGAACCCGCTTCGCAAGGGCCGACCATCATACACCGCGTTTTTGACCTGTCCTTAACGGTTTTTTCGAGGCGGGTAAAAAGGCCGCACTGCGTTTCCCCCACAGTTTGAAGGGGAAACCATTCGTCAGTCACATGCCCCTCTGACGCCACGCGCGCCGAAACCACTTTGACAATCATTCTCGTTAACATTAAGATCCATCGCAAATGAGCCACAACCAGCGACGGTTCTCACTTATGTATGTATGCCTCTGCACAGGCGTCACCGACGGGCAAATCCGCGATGCAATCTTTGAAGGTTGCTGCAGCTACCGTGACGTGCGCCAAGCCACCGGCGTTGCCAGTCAATGCGGTAAATGTGCCTGCCTTGCCAAGCAAGTGGTACGCGAAACCCTGACCGAACTGCAAAGCAGCCAGGCGGCGATCCCCTACTCTGTAGAATTTTCCGCCGCTTGAATAACGAATTTTAAAGAACCGGACTTAGTGTCCGGTTTTTTTATGTCCGGAAATCAATCGCTTAGCACCGCGATGCGGAACAAAAACATTCTTATTCCGATTAATTTTCATATATTATTCAATAACTTAGGTTTGACACTGGTAGTTGTGCGGCCCAAACTATATTCATATACCGCGAATATAGGGCAGGATTCCCATCATGAAAGGCGACGTTAAAGTCATCCAGCATCTCAACAAGATTCTTGCCAATGAGCTGGTCGCGATCAATCAATACTTCCTGCATGCGCGTATGTATGAAGATTGGGGCCTGGCCAAGCTCGGCAAGCACGAATATCACGAATCCATCGACGAAATGAAGCATGCCGACAAGCTGATCAAGCGCATCCTGTTTCTCGAAGGCCTGCCGAACGTACAAGACCTCGGCAAGCTGCAGATCGGTGAACACACCAAGGAAATGCTTGAGTGTGACCTGCGCATCGAAAAAGCCGGCCACGCCGACCTCAAGGTTGCCATCGCGCATTGTGAAAAGACTGGCGACTTCGGCAGCCGTGAACTGTTGGAAGACATTCTCGAATCCGAAGAAGAACATATCGACTGGCTGGAAACCCAACTGGGCCTGATCGATAAAGTCGGTCTTGAGAACTACCTGCAATCGCAGATGGGCGAATAAACTGGCGCCCTGATCTCGATACGGCAAAAGTCCCGATGCAATAAAAAGCCCCGCCCTCTTTCGAGAGGCGGGGCTTTTTTTACATCGTCAAGATCAAAAGATCGCAGCCTGCGGCAGCTCCTACGGGAGAAGCTGCGGCGGGATTCAGGCTTCGGTCTTGTTTGCTGCGGCTTTTTCGACAGCCGCTTTGATCGTGGCCTGCAATGAACCGTCAGCGGCCATTTCAGTCATGATATCGCTACCGCCGACCAGCTCACCACCAACCCACAGTTGCGGGAAGGTTGGCCAGTTGGCGTACTTTGGCAGGTTGGCGCGGATTTCCGGGTTCTGCAGGATGTCCACGTAAGCGAACTTCTCACCACAGCCCATGACGGCCTGAGCGGCTTTCGCGGAGAAGCCACATTGTGGGGCATTCGGCGAGCCTTTCATGTAAAGCAGAATGGTGTTGTTGGCAATCTGCTCTTTAATAGTTTCGATGATATCCATGGAGCACCTCGGCTGAACTTTCCGACTCAGTTGTCGGCACGGTGGCGCATTGTAACGGAAAGCCGAGCGCCATGCTCGGTCTCCCCGATAGAGATGCACTATCGCGCATTTTACTCCATAGCGATCAGGCTGCCGCTACCTTGACCGGTACCCCGTTCAACGCCGCATTGCCCGACAGCTCATCGATTTGCAACTCATCCGTCAGGTCATTGGCGCTGGCACCCGGCTGGCCGCTGGCGATCCCCATTTGCACACCGGGCCGCGCATGCCCCCAACCATGGGGCAGGCTGACCACTCCGGGCATCATTTCAACGCTGGCCAGCACCTCGACTTCGATGGCGCCGACTCGTGAGCTGACACGCACCCGCTGCCCATCGTTGAGACCGCGGCTGGCCAGATCCTCAGGGTGCATCAACAATTGGTGACGCGGCTTGCCTTTCACCAGGCGGTGATAGTTATGCATCCAGGAGTTATTGCTGCGCACATGTCGACGACCGATCATCACCAACTCATCAGCCATTGGCGCCTGCAACGCGGCAAACCGCGCCAGGTCCGCCAGAATCGCCGCTGGCGCTGCCTGGATGCGCTGATTGGCGGTCTTCAAACGCGACCCGAGATTGGCCTTGAGCGGCCCCAGATCGATCCCGTGAGGATGGTCGAACAAGGTTGCGACCGACAGCTTATGCGCCGAAGCATCGCCATACAGGCCCGCACGCAGCCCGCGATCGATCATTTTCGCCGGGGCAATGGTCGGCTTGAGCTCTTTGCCAGTCTTCGCGGCGAAGGCCTGAGCGAGGCCGACAAATATCTCCCAGTCGTGCAATGCGCCTTCAGGCTTGGCCAGAATCGCCCGATTGAAGCGAGTGACGTTACGCACCGCGAACATATTGAAGGTGGTGTCGTAGTGATCATTCTCCAGCGCCGAAGTCGACGGCAGGATCAGGTCGGCGTAACGGGTTGTTTCATTGATGTACAGGTCAATGCTGAGCATGAACTCCAGCCCGTCCAGCGCCTGCTCCAGTTGCCGACCATTGGGCGTCGACAGCACCGGGTTGCCGGCCACGGTGATCAGTGCGCGTACCTGCCCTTCCCCTTCGGTCAGCATTTCTTCGGCAAGGGCCGACACCGGTAACTCACCGCCATACTCCGGACGCCCCGAGACCCGGCTTTGCCAGAGATTGAAATGCCCGCCCGAAGTGGAAGCCACCAGATCCACCGCCGGCTCAGTGCACAAGGCACCGCCCACCCGGTCGAGATTGCCGGTCAGCAGATTGATCAACTGCACCAGCCAGTGGCACAGGGTGCCGAACGACTGGGTGGAAACCCCCATCCGGCCATAGCAGACAGCTGTGTCCGCCGCTGCGAAATCCCGCGCCAACTGGCGGATCTGCTCGGCCGGCACGGCACAGAGCGGGCTCATCGCTTCGGCACTGAACGCTGCGATCGCCAGGCGCACCTCATCAACGCCATCCACCGGCAAATGGCTCTCGCGAGTCAGGCCTTCAGCGAACAAGGTGTTGAGCAATCCGAACAACAGCGCCGCATCGCCACCCGGGCGAACAAATATATGCTGATCGGCAATCGCTGCTGTTTCGCTACGCCGCGGATCCACTACAACCACCTTGCCGCCCCGCGCCTGGATCGCTTTCAAGCGCTTCTCCACATCCGGCACGGTCATGATGCTGCCGTTGGAGGCTAACGGATTGCCTCCCAGGATCAGCATGAAGTCGGTGTGATCGATGTCCGGAATCGGCAGCAAAAAGCCGTGGCCGTACATCAGGTAACTGCTCAGGTGATGAGGCAGCTGGTCGACCGACGTGGCGGAATAGCGGTTGCGGGTTTTCAGCAGGCCGAGAAAGTAATTGCTGTGGGTCATGAGCCCATAGTTATGCACGCTGGGATTGCCCTGATAGACCGCCACGGAGTTTTGTCCATGACGCTCCTGAATCACCGCAAGGCGCTCGGCGACCAAGGCAAACGCGGCATCCCATTCGATCGGCTGCCACTCGCTGCCCACCCTGAGCATGGGCTGGCGCAGGCGGTCCGGATCGTTCTGGATATCCTGCAGCGCTACCGCCTTGGGACAGATATGACCGCGGCTGAAGCTGTCCTGCGGATCACCCTTGATCGAGGTGATCTGCACGCCAGCGCCGTCGACCGCAGTGGTTTCGATGGTCAAGCCGCAAATGGCTTCACACAGATGGCAGGCACGGTGGTGGAGAGTCTTGGTCATGGCCAGTCTCTATTTTATTCGGGGCAACCAGCGAGGTTGCGGGAACAAAACTATGGTGCCAGACCGGCCGCTGCGCCAGCGACGTTCGTCTTGTGAATCGAAGGGCATCAGGCCAACCAATGTCGACCCGCCAAGGTTTAGCTCAGTGGCGGCCCGGGCGAACGCTGCGACTGGAGTTCCTCAATGGTTTCGATCTGCTCATGAGCCACATGAACCCCGGTGAGTTCGCCGATCAGTCGCCAGTGCTCGTCGAGCCCGGAACTGATGGTCGCCATGCGATCGATCATGCGTCGACCCGCGGCCCGGGTTACGCCGTCTTCACTGCGCAGCAACTCGAAGGACATCGAGGTCATGGAGGCGGTCAGGTGGGTCAGGGAACGTGCCGTGTGCCCCAGTAGTTCCATCAATTGCTGTTCTTTTGCTTCCATTGCAGAAACTCCCTGTTTCACTTCGTGAGACCTTTATAGACCAACAGCTTATATCAGCAAATGTTTGCATTGGGTGTGCCCAGTAGATCCAGCGCGCAAAAGCCTCGGCTGACGAGTCGAAAACCGACCGTCTGGCTGCTTTGTCCGCGCCGTTCGATTGCCAAGGCGCGCGAGGGCAGTGTACAAATGACGGGCTACTGTAAGGAAACAGGCTTCAAAAGCGCTACCGCGACATCCTCGTAGCCCCTCTGACCTCCCCTAAGCACTGTAGCCCTATTGGTAAGACGCGACATTTAATTATAAGATCGCGCCTTCCCCTATTTCGTCGCCCCGCGCGGCTTTCGCCGCAGGTCTCGCCCGTTTCAATCAAACAAGGCTTTGAGTATCTGCGGTCTGTTGCAAAAAGGTAGTTAATGATGAGCGCAAGGCACTTTCTCTCCCTGATGGATTGCACGCCCGAAGAGCTGGTCAGCGTGATTCGTCGCGGCATCGAGCTGAAGGACCTGCGTAATCGCGGCGTACTGTTCGAGCCATTGAAAAACCGCGTCCTGGGGATGATTTTCGAGAAGTCCTCGACCCGTACCCGGATCTCGTTCGAAGCCGGCATGATCCAGCTGGGTGGCCAGGCGATCTTCCTCTCGCCCCGTGATACCCAGCTAGGCCGTGGCGAGCCGATCGGCGACGGCGCCATCGTCATGTCGAGCATGCTCGACGCGGTGATGATCCGTACCTTTGCCCACAGCACCCTGACCGAATTCGCTGCCAACTCCCGCGTGCCGGTGATCAATGGCCTGTCCGATGACCTGCATCCGTGCCAGTTGCTGGCCGACATGCAAACTTTCCTCGAACACCGCGGTTCGATTCAAGGAAAGACCGTGGCCTGGATCGGCGACGGCAACAACATGTGCAACAGCTATATTGAAGCGGCCATTCAGTTCGACTTCCAGCTGCGTATCGCCTGCCCCCCAGGTTTCGAGCCGAATCCGGAGTTCGTGGCCAAGGCCGGCGATCGGGTGACTATCGTCCGTGATCCGCAGGACGCCGTGCGCGGCGCCCACTTGGTGAGCACCGACGTCTGGACCTCCATGGGCCAGGAAGAGGAAACCGCCAAGCGCCTGGCCATGTTCGCCCCCTTCCAGGTAACTCGTGCCCTGCTCGACCTGGCTGCGCCGGACGTGCTGTTCATGCATTGCCTGCCCGCCCACCGAGGCGAAGAAATCAGCCTCGACCTGCTCGACGACCCGCGCTCCGTCGCTTGGGACCAGGCGGAAAACCGTCTTCACGCACAAAAAGCCCTACTTGAGTTCCTGGTCGAGCCGGCGTACCACCACGCATGAGCCAGCCACTACTGCTTAACCTGCGCAACCTGGCGTGCGGATACCACAACCAGCGGGTCGTACAGAACCTCAACCTGCACCTCAACGCCGGAGATATCGGTTGCCTGCTCGGTTCGTCCGGTTGCGGCAAGACCACCACCCTGCGGGCGATTGCCGGTTTCGAGCCGGTGCACGAAGGGGAAATCACGCTGGCCGGTGAAGTCATCTCCAGTGCCGGTTTCACCCTGGCGCCCGAGAAGCGGCGGATCGGCATGGTGTTCCAGGACTACGCGCTGTTTCCGCACCTGAGCGTGGCCGAGAACATCGCCTTCGGGATCCGCAAGCATCCGCAAAAGGACCGCGTGACCGCAGAGTTGCTCGAACTGGTCAACCTGAAAACCCTCGGCAAGCGCTTTCCTCACGAGTTATCGGGCGGCCAGCAGCAGCGTGTCGCACTGGCTCGGGCCCTGGCGCCGGAACCGCAATTGCTGCTGCTCGATGAACCCTTTTCCAACCTCGATGGCGAACTTCGCCGCAAGCTCAGTCATGAGGTGCGGGACATTCTCAAGCTGCGTGGTACCAGCGCGATCCTGGTGACCCATGACCAGGAAGAAGCCTTTGCCGTCAGCGATCATGTCGGCGTGTTCAAGGAAGGTCGACTGGAGCAGTGGGACACACCCTACAACCTCTACCACGAGCCGTTTACGCCCTTTGTCGCGAGCTTCATCGGCCAGGGTTATTTCATTCGCGGCCAGTTGCAGACCCCGGAATCGGTGCAGACCGAACTCGGTGTACTGCTCGGCAATCGCGCCTACACTTGGCCGATTGGCTGCGCTGTCGACGTGTTGCTGCGTCCGGACGATATCGTCTATGCGCCGGACAGCGAGCTGAAAGCGCGGATCATCGGCAAGACCTTCCTCGGTGCTTCGACCTTGTATCGCCTGCAGTTACCAACCGGCAGCCTGCTGGAGTCGATCTTCCCGAGCCATGCCGATCATCTGGTGGGTGCCGATGTCGGCATTCGCGTGGCGGCAGAGCATCTGGTGTTGTTCCAGGCGTCCGGCAGCACGGCAGCGCAGATTCCACCCGCGGATTCCGGGGTTCGCCGGTACAGCGCCGCCAGCTGAGATACCCCCCTTGTAGGAGCGAGCTTGCTCGCGATGGACGTTAACGATGACGCGTGTTTTCTGAATAAACGCGCCGCCCTTGAGTCCATCGCGAGCAAGCTCGCTCCTACAGGTGAGGCGGTGCGATCAGCTACCCCAACATCAACTTCCCACTGGCCACCAGCGTCGCATTGCCGCCGATCTTCACCCGACTCCCTTCCAGTCGGCAGAACAACTCCCCGCCCCGCGCCGAACATTGATACGCCGTAAGGCTCGTCTTGCCCAAGCGTCGCGACCAGTAGGGGATCAGGCTGCAATGGGTCGAACCGGTCACCGGGTCTTCATCTATCCCGATTGCCGGGGCGAAATAGCGCGAGACAAAATCATGCCGGCTGCCTCGCGCCGTAACGATCGCACCGGGCCAAGGCAGCTTTGCCAAAGCGGCCATGTCCGGCTTGCAATCAAGCACGGCCTGCTCCGACTCCAGGACCACGAACAACTCGTTGGAACCTAATACATCCACCACTTCCAGACCCAGCGCCCGCTCCACATCCAGCGTCACGCCCACCTCGCTAGGCACCATCGCCGGGAAATCCAGCCACAGCCGATCACCTTCCTTGCTGACGCTCAACGGGCCGGACTTGCTGATGAAGTCCAGTTGCTCGACCTGCTCCTGATACACCTCGAACAAGACGTGGGCACTGGCCAGCGTGGCATGCCCACAGAGTGGCACCTCAGTTGTGGGTGTGAACCAGCGGATATGCCAGCCCTGGCCTTCGCGCACCAGAAAAGCGGTTTCGGCCAGATTGTGCTCGGCGGCGATTTTCTGCATCAGTTCATCGGCGAGCCACGCATCGAGTCGATAGACCATTGCCGGGTTGCCACTGAATGGCCGCTCGCTGAACGCGTCGACCTGATGAAACTCAAGTTGCATGACTATTCCTCTCCTTGAATATGCGACAGCGAGCATGCGCCCGGATACGGACCAGGGCTAGCTTTACGCCATACAGCGCCAGCTCAAGCATCAGGCCCGACCAATATCGGCGAACCTGGCCTGGGTATGTTCGGCCAGCACCACTGGCGCCAGTTCGACCTCAAGGCCTCGCCGCCCGGCGCTGACAAAAATACTGGCGAAGGTTTGCGCGCTGTTATCGACGAAAGTCCGCAACCGCTTCTTCTGCCCCAACGGGCTGATCCCACCCAGCAGGTAACCGGTCGCCCGTTGCGCGGCAGCCGGATCGGCCATCTCGACCTTCTTGACTCCCGACGCTTGGGCCAGTGCCTTCAAATCCAGACTTCCGACGACCGGCACCACCGCCACCAACAATTCACCCTTTTCGCTGCTGGCCAACAGTGTTTTGAACACCCGGGCCGGATCGAGCCCGAGCTTTTCTGCGGCCTCCAGGCCGTAGGAAGCTGCCTTCGGATCATGTTCGTAACTGTGCACTCGATGTTCAGCCCGAACTTTTTTCAACAAATCCAATGCAGGTGTCATGGCGGCTCCGGATGTGACCAATGGAGAAAAACGCTGATCCAGGATTCTAGGTCATCAGCAGGCAAAAGGCTCTATTGCGCAGTCATCAAGCGGTCCACCGGTTGAACCCATTAGCCAGCACACCGCTCATCGCAGACGTTTCGTCATAGCTGCAACGCGATCATTCACAGGACTAATAGTTAAAATATGACTGATGGTTCACTTTCGACCTTTGACAGAAGCGTTTGTTGTCTATATTTTTTCGAATCTGAACATGCTTACCCAGCTACAGCGCTGTACCAGCAGTAACCCGAGACAAGGATGGGGATTCTTGCCTTGGAGAAGATCGCGCTCTGACCATTTCGAGAAGCGCCACACAACAACAAAAACGAGGTTTTCAATGACGACTGCTTTACAACAACCTCCACTCTCGAGCCAATGTATGGCCGAGTTCCTGGGCACTGCCTTATTGATTTTCTTTGGTACCGGCTGCGTCGCCGCGCTCAAGGTCGCGGGTGCCAGCTTTGGTTTATGGGAAATCAGCATCATCTGGGGGATCGGCGTAAGCATGGCGATCTACCTGACCGCCGGCATTTCCGGCGCTCACCTCAACCCGGCTGTCAGTATTGCGCTGTGCATTTTCACCGACTTTGAAAAGCGCAAACTGCCGTTCTACATCCTCGCCCAAGTCGCCGGAGCCTTTTGCTCGGCGTTGTTGGTTTACACGCTTTACAGCAACCTGTTCTTCGATTACGAACAAACCCATCACATGATCCGAGGCACCCAGGCCAGCCTGGAACTGGCGTCGGTGTTCTCCACCTACCCGCATCCCGCCCTGTCCACCGGCCAGGCGTTCCTGGTCGAGGTGATCATCACCGCAATCCTGATGGGCGTGATCATGTCCCTGACCGATGACAATAACGGCCTGCCGCGCGGCCCGCTGGCGCCCTTGCTGATCGGCCTGCTGATTGCCGTTATCGGTAGCGCGATGGGTCCGCTGACCGGTTTTGCGATGAACCCGGCGCGGGATTTCGGTCCTAAACTGATGACCTTCGTCGCCGGCTGGGGTGAAATATCCTTCACCGGCGGGCGCGATATCCCGTACTTCCTGATTCCGATTTTTGCACCGATCATAGGTGCCTGCCTCGGCGCTGCTGCCTATCGCGGGCTGATTGCCCGTCATCTACCCAGCGCCACACCTGCTACAACGGATGTCGAACACCTCGTCAACGGCAAGGTCCGGGCATCTTGATACAGGCTGCGTGAACGCCACTGCCCTCCTGCGGCTTTCACGCTCGCTGAATTTAAACCCTATTTAGTCCAAGGCAATCGACATGACCGACATTCAGAATAAGAACTACATCATTGCCCTCGATCAGGGTACGACCAGCTCCCGGGCGATCATTTTCGACCGCGACGCCAACGTGGTCTGTACCGCTCAGCGCGAATTCGTCCAGCATTACCCGCAGCCCGGCTGGGTCGAACACGACCCGATGGAAATCTTCGCCACCCAGAGCGCGGTGATGGTCGAGGCCCTGGCGCAAGCCGGCCTGCATCACGACCAGGTGGCCGCCATCGGCATCACCAACCAGCGTGAAACCACCGTGGTCTGGGACAAGACCACTGGCCGCCCGATCTACAACGCGATCGTCTGGCAGTGCCGACGCAGTACCGAGATCTGCCAGCAGCTCAAACGCGACGGTCATGAGCAGTACATCAGCGAAACCACTGGCCTGGTGACCGACCCGTACTTTTCCGGCACCAAGCTCAAGTGGATTCTCGACAACGTCGAAGGCAGCCGTGAACGCGCCCGTAACGGCGAACTGCTATTCGGCACCGTCGACAGCTGGCTGATCTGGAAATTTACCGGTGGCAAGACCCACGTCACCGACTACACCAACGCCTCGCGCACCATGCTCTTCAACATCCACACCCTGGAGTGGGATGCGAAGATGCTGGAAGTGCTGGATATCCCGCGCGAGATGCTTCCCGAAGTGAAGTCCTCCTCGGAAATCTACGGCCACACCAAAAGCGGCATCGCCATTGCGGGCATTGCCGGCGACCAGCAGGCCGCGCTGTTCGGCCAGATGTGCGTCGAACCCGGCCAGGCGAAAAACACCTATGGCACTGGCTGCTTCCTATTGATGAACACCGGCGACAAGGCAGTGAAATCCAATCACGGCATGCTCACCACTATCGCTTGCGGCCCACGGGGCGAAGTCGCCTACGCGCTGGAAGGCGCGGTGTTCAACGGTGGCTCCACCGTACAGTGGCTGCGCGACGAGTTGAAAATCATCAATGACGCTCATGACACCGAATACTTTGCCGGCAAGGTCAAGGACAGCAATGGCGTGTACCTGGTCCCGGCCTTCACCGGCCTGGGCGCTCCCTACTGGGACCCCTATGCCCGCGGCGCGTTGTTCGGCCTGACCCGCGGCGTACGCGTGGATCACATCATTCGCGCAGCACTGGAGTCGATTGCCTACCAGACTCGCGACGTGCTCGACGCCATGCAACAGGACTCCGGCGAACGCCTCAAAGCTTTGCGTGTTGACGGCGGCGCAGTGGCGAACAACTTCCTGATGCAGTTCCAGGCAGACATTCTCGGCACTCACGTCGAACGCCCGCAAATGCGTGAAACCACGGCGCTGGGTGCTGCCTATCTGGCGGGTCTGGCCTGCGGTTTCTGGGGCAGCCTGGATGAGCTGCGCGGCAAGGCGGTGATCGAGCGCGAGTTCGAACCACAGCTGGCCGAAGCCGAGAAGGAAAAACTCTACGCCGGCTGGCTAAAAGCCGTGAGCCGCACCCGAGATTGGGAACCCCACGAAGAAGCCAAATAAGCCAGCGCAGGGACTCGTATCTGTATGTAACTGGCCGGGAGTAGATTCCTGCGGCATCATGGGCGCATTTTGCACGGCAGCCCCAAGGAAGCCCCATGAATCTGCCTCCCCGTCAGCAGCAAATCCTCGAACTGGTCCGCGAACGCGGCTATGTCAGCATTGAGGAAATGGCTACGCTGTTCATCGTTACACCGCAAACCATCCGCCGCGATATCAATCAATTGGCGGAAGTAAACCTGTTGCGTCGCTATCATGGCGGCGCAGCTTACGATTCGAGCGTAGAAAACACTGCCTACGCCATGCGAGCCGATCAAATGCGCGATGAGAAACAACGCATCGCCGAAGCCATCGCCGCGCAGATCCCCGATCATGCCTCGCTGTTCATTAATATCGGCACCACCACCGAATCCATCGCCCGGGCGCTGCTCAATCACACCCAGCTCAAGGTGATCACCAACAACCTGCACGTCGCCTCGATCCTCAGTGCCAAGGATGATTTCGAAGTTCTGCTGGCTGGCGGCAATGTACGCCGCGACGGCGGGGTCGTCGGCCAAGCCAGCGTCGACTTCATCAACCAGTTCAAGGTCGACTTCGCCCTGGTCGGCATCAGCGGCATCGATGAAGACGGCAGCCTGCTGGATTTCGACTATCAGGAAGTTCGGGTTTCCCAGGCGATCATCGCCAATGCCCGGCAAGTGATACTGGCGGCCGACTCCAGTAAATTCGGACGCAACGCCATGGTTCGCCTGGGACCGATCAGCCTGATCGATTGCCTGGTGACCGATCAGCCACCCGTGCCGGCGCTGGCGCAACTTTTGAGTCAGCACAAGATTCGGTTGGAAGTGGTTTAACGCTCTAGACCGGGCATGCTCCCTTGTGGCGAGGGAGCTTGCTCCCGCTCGGCTGCGAAGCAGTCGTAAGACGGCCTATGCGTTCTCCCTGAAAGATCTCGATTGCAGGTTTTAGGGCTGCTGCGCACCCCAGCGGGAGCAAGCTCCCTCGCCACAAAAACCTCATACCTCCAAATCCCTCTAAATCACTCTAAATGTTCGAAAATTTTCCTTTTGATGCTCTTCGATCAGTATTTTCAATCGAACTTGGCTGGCCGCGCCCGTCTTTATGCGCTACTATTTTCGAAAATGAACACTAATGTTCGAATTCAAATATTATAAAGAACCCCGAGGCCAGCCGATGCCCACTTCTACCTTGCCTACGCCCCCTATCGCCGAGGTCTACGATATCGCCGTCATCGGTGGTGGGATTAACGGTGCAGGGATTGCAGCTGATGCCGCCGGTCGCGGCCTGTCGGTGTTCCTTTGCGAGAAGGACGACCTGGCCAGCCACACCTCTTCGGCCAGCAGCAAGCTGATCCACGGCGGCCTGCGTTATCTCGAACATTACGAATTCCGCCTGGTGCGTGAAGCCTTGGCCGAACGCGAAGTGCTGCTGGCCAAAGCCCCGCACATCGTCAAACCGATGCGTTTCGTGCTGCCGCACCGCCCGCACCTGCGTCCGGCCTGGATGATCCGTGCCGGCCTGTTCCTTTATGACCACCTGGGCAAGCGGGAAAAACTCGCCGGCTCCAAAAGCGTGAAATTCGGTGCCGACAGCCCGCTCAAGGCAGAAATCAGCAAAGGCTTCGAATACTCCGATTGCTGGGTCGATGACGCCCGCCTGGTGGTCCTGAACGCCATGGCAGCCCGCGAAAAAGGCGCTCACGTTCACACCCAGACCCGCTGCCTCAGCGCCCGGCGCAGCAAAGGCATGTGGCAGCTGAACCTGGAACGTACCGACGGCAGTCTGTTCTCGATCCGCGCCAAAGCACTGGTGAATGCGGCCGGCCCGTGGGTCGCCAAGTTCATCCGCGATGACCTGAAGCTGGAATCGCCGTACGGCATCCGCCTGATCCAGGGCAGCCACCTGATCGTGCCGAAACTCTATGACGCGCCGAATGCTTTCATTCTGCAGAACGAAGACCAGCGCATCGTGTTCGCTATTCCGTACCTGAACCATTTCACCCTGATTGGTACCACCGACCGCGAATACACCGGCGACCCGGCCAAAGTGGCGATCACCGAAGGCGAAACCGATTACCTGCTCAAGGTGGTCAATGCGCACTTCAAGAAGCGACTGAGCCGCGAGGACATCCTGCACAGTTATTCCGGCGTTCGCCCACTGTGCAACGACGAATCCGACAACCCTTCGGCCGTGACCCGCGACTACACCCTGGCCTTGTCCGGCAGTGCTACAGAAGCGCCGTTGTTGTCGGTGTTCGGTGGCAAGCTGACGACTTATCGCAAACTGGCCGAATCGGCCCTGGCACAACTGGCACCGTTCTTCAAAGACATCAAGCCGAGCTGGACCGCGCAATCGACCCTGCCCGGCGGCGAAGACATGACCACCCCGCAGGCATTGAGCGAGGCCATCCGCAGCCGGTTCAACTGGGTGCCGAGCGAAATCGCCAGCCGTTGGGCCACCACCTATGGCAGCCGCACCTGGCGCCTGCTCGAAGGCGTGCAGAAACTGAGCGATCTGGGCGAACACATCGGCGGCGGTCTCTACACCCGCGAAGTCGATTACCTGTGCAGCGAAGAGTGGGCGACCACAGCGCACGACATTCTGTGGCGTCGCAGCAAGCTGGGGTTGTTCACCACCCCGGCGGAGCAGGAAAATCTCAAGGATTACCTGAACAAGGTCGTACAGAAGCGCAGCAAGATCGAAGCGGCCTGATCGGGAATCCGGTTAAAGCCAAGCCCCTGAATCTCACGGTTCAGGGGCTTTTTACATTCTGTCATCCACCACATATCCATGTGGGAGCGAGCCTGCTCGCGAAAGCGGAGTGTCAGGCAACATCAATGTTGGATCTGTTGGCCTCATCGCGAGCAGGCTCGCTCCCACAGGGGATATGTATAAGGCATGGGATTTACATTCGGTTTTCCGAACGCGACTTGCCGGTCAATTCGGTTAACCGGATTATCCAGACCCCATTTCTTCGCCATAAATACTTAATCCCCTGATAAATCAAGGCTTTGACCAAATACGCCTGGCCTGGCACGACTCATGCTCTACACTCTTGGACGAATGCCTGATGCGCCCCCCATCAGGAGCCTCAAGGTATTTGCAGTACAGAAGGGCCAACGAACTGGCCCCATATAAAAACAATGTCGAGGAAAATTTGATGCGCATCGTTCCCCAGCTTCTGGGCGCAGCTATCGCTGTTGCTCTGATCAGCACTCCAGTTTTCGCAGCCGAGCTCACCGGCACACTGAAGAAGATCAAAGAGTCCGGCACCATCACCCTCGGGCATCGTGACGCTTCCATTCCGTTTTCCTACATCGCGGACGCTTCCGGCAAACCGGTTGGCTACTCCCACGATATCCAGCTGAAAATCGTCGAAGCCATCAAGAAAGACCTGGGCATGCCAGACCTCAAGGTCAACTACAACCTGGTCACCTCGCAAACCCGTATTCCGCTGGTGCAGAATGGCACCGTGGACGTCGAGTGCGGCTCCACCACCAACAACGTCGAGCGTCAGCAGCAAGTTGCCTTTTCCGTCGGCATCTTCGAAATCGGTACCAAGCTGCTGGCGAAAAAAGATTCGCCATACAAAGACTTCCCTGACCTCAAAGGCAAGAACGTCGTGACCACCGCCGGCACCACGTCCGAGCGCATCCTCAAGTCGATGAACGCCGACAAGCAGATGGGCATGAACGTTATCTCGGCCAAGGACCACGGCGAATCCTTCCAGATGCTGGAAAGCGGCCGTGCGGTTGCCTTCATGATGGACGACGCTCTGCTCGCCGGTGAAATGGCCAAGGCCAAGAAACCCGCCGACTGGGTCGTGACCGGTACTCCACAGTCCTTTGAAGTCTACGGCTGCATGGTCCGCAAGGGCGACGAGCCGTTCAAGAAAGCCGTCGACGACGCCATCGTCGCGACCTACAAGTCTGGCGAAATCAACAAGATCTACGAAAAGTGGTTCATGCAGCCAATCCCGCCTAAGAACCTGAACCTGATGTTCCCGATGAGCGAAGAGCTCAAGGCCCTGATCGCCAATCCGACCGATAAAGCGGCTGACGAAAAGAAATCCTGATTTCTGACTAACCTTATCTCCTGAGAGGGCCACTGCCCTTTCAGGAGGTGGTCACTCCCTGCTGGCATTTTTTGGAAACACTCGAACCGGTGATTGTCGAGCCGCTCGTGTGTGCCTGACCGTAAAGGTCGGGCGGGAATGGATTTTCCCCTGGCGGGCATTTGTACATCGATCGATCTGAGGGGAGACCCTAATGAATTACAACTGGGACTGGAGCGTGTTCTTCAAGTCCACCGGCGTGGGCAGCGAGACCTATCTCGACTGGTACGTCACCGGTTTGGGCTGGACCATCGCCATCGCCATCGTGGCCTGGATCATCGCCCTGCTGCTGGGCTCGATTCTAGGCGTCATGCGTACCGTACCGAATCGTGTCGTATCGGGCATCGCGACCTGCTACGTGGAACTCTTCCGTAACGTGCCGCTGCTGGTTCAGCTGTTCATCTGGTACTTCCTGGTACCGGATCTGCTGCCGCAAAACCTGCAGGACTGGTACAAGCAGGACCTGAACCCGACCACCTCCGCCTACCTGAGCGTCGTCGTCTGCCTTGGCCTGTTCACCGCCGCACGGGTTTGCGAACAAGTGCGTACCGGTATCCAGGCGCTGCCGCGTGGCCAGGAATCAGCCGCCCGTGCCATGGGTTTCAAGCTGCCACAGGTCTACTGGAATGTGCTGCTGCCCCAGGCCTACCGGATCATCATTCCACCGCTCACCTCGGAATTTCTCAACGTTTTCAAGAACTCCTCCGTGGCCTCGCTGATCGGCCTGATGGAGCTGCTCGCGCAGACCAAACAGACCGCCGAGTTCTCCGCCAATCTGTTCGAAGCCTTCACCCTGGCAACCCTGATCTACTTCACGCTGAACATGGGCCTGATGCTGCTGATGCGCATGGTCGAGAAGAAAGTCGCGGTGCCCGGCCTGATTTCCCTGGGGGGTAAATAATGGAATTCGATTTCAGTGGAATCCTCCAGGCCACACCGGGCCTGTGGAACGGCATGGTAATGACCCTCAAGCTGATGGTCATGGGCGTCGTCGGCGGGATCATCCTCGGCACGATCCTGGCGCTGATGCGCCTGTCCCACAGCAAGTGGCTGTCGAACATTGCCGGCGCCTACGTTAACTACTTCCGCTCGATCCCGCTGCTGCTGGTCATCACCTGGTTCTACCTGGCGGTGCCGTTCGTACTGCGCTGGATCACTGGCGAAGACACCCCGATCGGCGCGTTCGCCTCGTGCATCGTGGCCTTCATGATGTTCGAAGCGGCGTACTTCTGCGAAATCGTCCGGGCTGGCGTGCAGTCGATCCCCAAAGGCCAGATGGGCGCTGCCCAGGCGTTGGGCATGGGCTACGGCCAAATGATGCGGCTGATCATCCTGCCGCAAGCGTTCCGCAAGATGACCCCGTTGCTGCTGCAACAGAGCATCATCCTGTTCCAGGACACCTCGCTGGTCTACGCGGTCGGCCTGGTGGATTTCCTCAATGCCTCGCGCGCCAGTGGCGACATCATCGGCCGCTCCAATGAGTTCCTGGTCTTCGCAGGTCTGGTGTATTTTATAATCAGCTTTGCCGCCTCGCAGCTGGTCAAGCGTCTGCAAAAAAGGTTTGCCGTATGATCTCTATCAAGAATATCAACAAGTGGTATGGCGACTTCCAGGTACTGACTGATTGCAGCACCGAGGTCAAAAAAGGCGAAGTGATTGTGGTGTGCGGGCCGTCCGGCTCCGGCAAATCCACCTTGATCAAGTGCGTCAACGCCCTGGAACCGTTCCAGAAAGGCGACGTTGTGGTCGACGGCACCTCCATCGCCGACCCGAAAACCGATCTGCCAAAACTGCGTTCGCGGGTCGGCATGGTGTTCCAGCATTTCGAACTTTTCCCGCACCTGAGCATCATGGAAAACCTGACCATCGCACAGATCAAGGTGCTGGGTCGGAGCAAGGAAGAAGCCTCCAAGAAAGCCCTGCAACTGCTCGAACGCGTTGGTCTTTCGGCCCACGCCAAAAAGCATCCAGGGCAACTCTCCGGTGGTCAGCAACAGCGTGTGGCGATTGCCCGCGCGCTGGCGATGGACCCGATCGTCATGCTGTTCGACGAACCGACCTCGGCGCTGGACCCGGAGATGGTCAACGAAGTACTCGACGTGATGGTGCAGCTGGCTCACGAAGGCATGACCATGATGTGCGTAACCCACGAAATGGGCTTTGCCCGCAAAGTGGCGGACCGGGTGATCTTCATGGACCAGGGCAAGATCATCGAAGACTGCAGGAAAGAAGAGTTCTTCGGTGACATCAACGCCCGCGCCGAGCGTACGCAGCATTTCCTCAATAAGATTCTGCAGCACTAAAAGCTACACGACCGCCCCTGTAGGAGCTGCCGAAGGCTGCGATCCTTTGATGTTTGGTGCCAGTTCAGGCAACGATTTGCCTGCTGAAAAGATCAAAAGATCGCAGCCTCCGGCAGCTCCTGCACGGGATCCTCAGGGCTTGTAGTTGTGGTTGACCCAAGGCATCTGTGATGAAATGCGACCCCACTCTCTATCGCGCCGCGCCGCCATCACTTGCCGTGAAACCCCGCCTGATTCGCCACCTGTTCCTGCCGCCACTGGTCATCGCGTTGATGATCGGCCTGGGTTATCTCGGCTTCTGGCTCAGCGAGCACTACGGGATCCGCACCCTCAGCGAGAACGGCGAGCGACAGCTGGAACTGCACGCCCGCGCCGTCGAAAGCGAGATCAGCAAATACACCTACCTGCCCAGCCTGCTGGAGCTCGAATCCAGTGTCTCGAAGCTGTTGGCCGATCCGTCTGCGGAACATCGGCAGACAGTCAATGATTACCTCGAAGGCCTGAACCGGCGCAGCCGCAGTCGGGCCATCTACGTTATGGATACCACCGGCCGGGTCATGGCCACCAGTAACTGGCGTGACTTCGACAGTTACCTGGGTGAAGACCTGTCCTTTCGCGCCTATTTCCAGAACGCTGTGCGCGGTCAGCCGGGGCGCTTCTATGGAATCGGCAGCACCAGCGGCGAACCCGGTTACTACCTGGCCCACGGCCTGGAAGAACAAGGCAAGATCATCGGCGTCGCGGTGGTCAAAGTGCGTCTCGAAGCCATGGAAGAACGCTGGCAACGGGCGCGTCTGGAGGCCTTCGTCAGTGATGAGAACGGCATCATCATCCTTTCCAGTGATCCGGCGCGAAGACTCAAGGCGGTCCGCCCGCTCAGTGATGACACCAAGGAGCGCCTGGCGCGCAGCCTGCAGTATTACTGGTTCCCGCTCAATGAACTGCAACCGCTGGCGCGCGAACACCTGGCCGAAGGTGTGGAGAAGCTGACCTTTCCAGCCAACACCGAACTGGAGTCGGATGAACAGGCAATCAGCTACCTGTCGCAGACCCGGCCGCTCAGCGATACGCCGTGGAACTTCACCCTGCTGACGCCCTTGCAGGACCTGCGTCGCGAGGCGATCAATCAGGGGATTCTGGTGGCCGTGGCGTTTGCCCTGGTGGCGTTTTTGCTGATTGCCTGGAACGAACGGCGCAAGGTCATCGCCACCCGTCTCGCCGCCCGTGAAGCCCTGCAGGAAGCCAACAATCAGCTGGAACGCAAGATCGCCGACCGCACGGCCGACCTGCGCGCCAGCAACGAACGGCTCAAGGGGCAGATCCGCGAACGTCGGCAAGCCGAAGAAACCTTGCGCCGCGCCCAGGATGAACTGGTGCAGGCCGGCAAGCTGGCGGCCATCGGCCAGATGTCCACCAGCATCGCCCACGAACTGAACCAGCCGCTGGCGGCCCTGCGCACGCTGTCGGGCAATACCGTGCGCTTCCTCGAGCGCGGCGCGCTGGACACTGCCAGTGCCAACCTCAAGACCATCAACGAGTTGATCGACCGCATGGGCCGCATCACCGCCAGCTTGCGCTCCTTCGCCCGCCGCGGCGATGACCAGGGCCAGGCCAGCCTTGGCAAGGCCATCGACGCCGCCTTGCAGCTGCTCGGCAGCCGTCTGGAAAGCAGCCCGCTGCAACTGCACCGCGATTTCAGTGACGTGCAGGTGCAGATTGATCAGACCCGGCTGGAACAGATTCTGGTCAACCTGATCGGCAACGCCCTGGACGCCATGCAGGCGCAACCACTGCCGGAGTTGTGGCTGGAAGGCGAAACCAGCGACGGCAAATATCGCCTACGGGTGCGCGACAACGGCCACGGCATTGACGCCGAGACGCGCAAGCATCTGTTCGAACCCTTCTTCACCACCAAACCCGGCGAACAAGGGCTGGGCCTGGGCCTGACGCTATCGGCAAGCCTGGCCGCGGCCACTGGCGGTAATCTGGGCGTCGAACACCCGGCCAGCGGTGGTACCGCCTTCGTCCTCAGTTTACCGTTGGTAAGCCCTACTCAAGTCGAGCCGCTATGAATACCAACCTCACCGTGCTGATCGTCGAAGATGATCCCCATGTCCTGCTCGGCTGCCAGCAAGCCCTGACCCTGGAAGATATCCCCTGCGTGGGTGTCGGCAGCGCCGAGGCAGCCCTGGCGCAAGTTGGCGACAACTTCGCCGGGATCGTTATCAGCGACATTCGCTTGCCGGGCATCGATGGCCTGGAACTGCTGACCCGCCTCAAGGCCCGCGATCGTAGCTTGCCGGTGGTGTTGATTACCGGCCATGGCGATATCTCCATGGCCGTCGACGCCATGCAAAAAGGCGCCTACGACTTCATGGAGAAACCCTTCTCTCCCGAACGACTGGTGGATGTGGCCCGGCGAGCCCTGGAGCAACGCAGCCTGGCCCTTGAGGTCTGGTCACTGCGTCGGCAACTGGCCGAACGCGACTCGCTGGAAGGCCGGATCATCGGGCGCTCGCCGGCCATGCAGAACCTGCGCGAGCTGATCGCCAACGTCGCCGACACTTCGGCCAATGTACTGATCGAAGGCGAGACCGGCACCGGCAAGGAACTGGTCGCACGCTGCCTGCATGACTTCAGCCGGCGCCAGTCCGCGCAATTCGTCGCGCTGAACTGTGGCGGCCTGCCGGAGAACCTGTTCGAGAGCGAAATCTTCGGCCATGAGGCCAACGCCTTTACCGGTGCCGGCAAACGGCGGATCGGCAAAATCGAACACGCCCACGGCGGTACGCTGTTCCTCGATGAAGTGGAAAGCATGCCGCTGAACCTGCAGATCAAACTGTTGCGGGTCCTGCAGGAAAGAACCCTGGAACGCCTTGGATCGAACCAGAGCGTCGCCGTCGACTGCCGGGTGATTGCCGCGACCAAGTCCGATCTGGACGAGTTGAGCAAAGCCAGTCAGTTCCGCAGCGACCTTTATTACCGCTTGAACGTGGTGACTCTGGAACTGCCACCACTGCGCGAACGTCGTGAAGATATCCTGCAATTGTTCGAACACTTCCTGCAGCAGTCGTCCCTGCGCTTTGACCGCATCGTACCGGAACTGGACAACCAGACCCTGTCGAATCTGATGAGTCACGACTGGCCGGGTAACGTGCGTGAATTGCGTAACGTCGCCGAACGTTTTGCCCTCGGCCTGCCAGCCTTCAAAAAGTCCGGCAGCAATGCCAGCCAGGGTTTGGGGTTTGCCGAAGCGGTCGAGGCTTTCGAGCGCAACCTGCTGAACGACGCCTTGCAACGCAGCGGCGGCAACCTGACCCAGGCTAGCCTGGAACTGGGCATGGCCAAGACCACGCTGTTCGACAAGGTCAAGAAATACGGCTTGAACCACTAACCCTGTGCCTGCGAGAAGCCTGTGGATTTATTGTTGAAAGCTGCATTGGGCGCCGCCGTGGTGCTCATTCTGGCCGCGCTGGCGAAAACCAGAAACTATTACATCGCCGGGCTGGTGCCACTGTTTCCGCCTGTGGCGAGGGGGCTTGCCCCCGCTGGGTTGCGAAGCAGCCCCAAAACTGCAAACCGGTTCTGCCAGACACACCGCAGATGCCGGTTTTACGACTGCTTCGCAGCCGAACGGGGGCAAGCCCCCTCGCCACAAATGCGCGCAAGGCAGGACCTTCGGGTTACAACAGATTCGCCTCCACCACCGGATCAACCTGCGCCCAATGCGAAGCATCCTCGCGATGGCTCTGCAGATAGGGCAACACCACCCCCAGCAATGGCGCCTTGAACGCCTCCTGAAAACGATGGGCCAACCCCGGAATCAGCCTCAACTGACTGCCCTGAATATGCGCCGCCAGATGCACGCCATGCATCACCGGCAACAGCGGGTCGGCGGTGCCATGCACCACCAGGGTCGGAACCCGCAACTGATTGAGCAGTGCCACCCGGCTCGGTTCGGCGAGGATCGCCATGATCTGACGCTTCACGCCTTCCGGGTTGAACGCCCGATCATAAGATACCTGCGCCTGGTGCAGCAGCTCCTGACGATCATCCACCACCTGCGGACTGCCCAGGGCCGCCAGCAGATCCGCCTGCTGCTCAAGCGCCACCTCGCGATTCGGTGCACTGCGCCGTGAAAGCAATTGCACCAACGCCGCGTTCGGCGCGGGCAAGCCTTCGGCGCCGGAGCTGGTCATGATCAGGGTCAGGCTTTCCACCCGCTGCGGCGCCATGGCTGCCATGTGCTGGGCAATCATCCCACCCATGCTCGCGCCCAGCACATGGAACTGCCGCACCTGCAAGGCATCCATCAGGCCCAGCGCATCATCGGCCATGTCAGTCAATGTGTACGGCGCCGACACCGGCAAACCAAGCTTGTAGCGCAACACCTCAAAGGTCAGGTTGGCGTTGACGGGCGCCTGACGCCAGGTGGAGAGTCCGACATCCCGGTTGTCATAGCGGATCACCCGAAAACCCTGTTGACACAACGCGACCACCACCTCGTCCGGCCAATGGATCAACTGCCCGCCCAGGCCCATCACCAGCAGCAACGCCGGATCCGAGGCACGGCCGATGCTCTGGTAAGCCAGGCTGACCTGATTCAGCTGGACCCGTTGGGTCGGGACATTGACATCGCATCGAGACGCCGCAAAAGACGCCGGGCCGAACACCAGCGAGAGCAGCAAAAACGCCGTTTGAAAAAACAATGCACGCATGAAGAAACACCGAAACGCAGAACCCCAGTAGAGCGCGAGTCTGATGAACTTTGAGCAAGCGCGCTGCCACAGTTGTGTGACAGTTTGATGAAGAGCGCTGAGTGGTCGCTAATTTGGCGGAACAGGCCGGAACCGCGTTTTCGTTCATCGCGAGCAAGCTCGCTCCCACAGGTTCTGTGTCGATCACACCATCATGGTCCTACACAGAGCCCATGTGTGAGCGAGCCTGCTCGCAATAGCTGCCTCACGGCCAATACAAATCCTCCTATTGCCCCCAAAACAGAACCCGCCCTCCTCTCTCGAGGGTGGCGGGTTTGGTGTTTCGGGGTGCTTTACGCCAACTGACTGCGCAACTGCCGCGCCGCCGCGACCATGTTCACCAGCGCCGCCTCGGTTTCCGGCCAGGCCCGGGTTTTCAGGCCGCAGTCCGGGTTGACCCACAGCCGTTCAGCGGGGATGCGTTTGACGGCTTTGGTCATCAACTTGACCATTTCGGCGGTGTCCGGCACCCGTGGCGAGTGGATGTCGTAGACGCCCGGGCCGATGTCGTTCGGGTAATCGAACGCTTCGAAGGCCTCGAGCAATTCCATGTCCGAACGCGAGGTTTCGATGGTGATCACATCGGCGTCCATGGCCGCGATGGACTTGATCACGTCGTTGAATTCGCTGTAGCACATGTGGGTGTGGATCTGGGTTTCGTCGCGTACTCCTGAAGCGGTCAGGCGGAACGCCTCCACCGCCCAGTCCAGGTACTCCTGCCATTGCGCACGGCGCAGCGGCAGGCCTTCGCGGAAGGCTGCTTCGTCGATCTGGACGATCTTGATTCCGGCCTGTTCCAGGTCGACCACTTCATCGCGCAGTGCCAGCGCCAGTTGTTGCGCCTGGATTATGCGCGAGACGTCTTCGCGCGGGAAGGACCACATCAGCATGGTCACCGGGCCGGTCAGCATGCCCTTCATGACTTTGTCGGTCAGGCTCTGGGCGTACTGAATCCAGTCCACGGTCATGGCGTTCGGGCGGCTCAGGTCGCCGAAAATGATCGCCGGTTTTACGCAACGCGAACCATAACTCTGGACCCAGCCGAAGCGGGTGAAGAGGTAGCCGTCGAGTTGCTCGGCGAAGTACTCGACCATGTCGTTGCGCTCGGCTTCACCATGCACCAGCACGTCCAGCCCCAGGCGTTCCTGGACTTGCACGGCGTGGCGGATCTCGCTGTGCATGGCGTCGGTGTAATCGTTGGCCGACAGTTTGCCCTGCTTGAAGACCTGGCGGGCCAGGCGAATCGACGCGGTCTGCGGAAACGAACCGATGGTGGTGGTCGGGAACGCAGGCAGTTGCAGGCGAGCACGTTGCACCTCGATGCGTTCGCCAAACGGCGATTGGCGCTGGCTGTCGGCGGCGCTGATGGCGGCAATGCGCGCCTGAACTTCAGCTTTGTGAATCCGCGACGACTGGCTGCGGCTGGCCTGTATTGCACGGCTTTGAGCTAATGCTGCCTGCACTGCCGGGGCTTGTGGATTGTTCAAGGCATCGCGCAACACAGCAATCTCGCCACACTTTTGCACGGCAAAGGCCAGCCAGCTTTTCAGCTCGGCATCGAGTTTGTCTTCGCGGTCCAGATTCACCGGACTGTGCAGCAGCGAGCAGGAACCGGCGACCCAGAGGTTGTCGCCAAAACGCTGTTGCGCGACTTGCAGTTGTTCCAGCGCCTGCTCCAGTTCGCAGCGCCAGACATTGCGACCATTGACCAGGCCCACCGAGAGCACTTTGTAGGTCGGCAGACGATCGAGTACCGCTGCCAGCTGCTCCGGAGCGCGCACCGCGTCGATGTGCAGGCCATCCACCGGCAGGCCGACGGCCAGCCCGAGGTTGTCTTCCAGACCACCGAAGTAGGTCGCCACGAGTTTCTTCAGCGGCGAGTATTGCAGGATGTGGTAGGCCCGTTCGAAGGCGTTTTTCCATTCCTGAGGCAGGTCAAGGCTGAGGATCGGCTCATCGATCTGCACCCACTCCACGCCTTGGGCTGCAAGGCGACCAAGGATTTCGCCGTAAATCGGCAGCAGCCGTTCCAGCAATTCGAGCTTGTCGAATTCGTTGCCTTTGGCCTTGCCCAGCCACAAATAGGTCAGCGGGCCGATGATCACCGGTTTGACCTTGTGACCCAGCGCCAGCGCTTCGTCGACTTCCTCGAACAGCTGTTCCCAGCTCAGCTTGAATTGCTGATCAACGCTGAATTCCGGGACCAGGTAGTGGTAGTTGGTGTCGAACCACTTGGTCAGTTCCTGAGCGTATTGCGCCTTGGCATGCTCGCCGCCGCAGCAGGCCGTAGTGGCGCCGCGAGCCATGGCAAACAGAGTGTCGAGGGTCGGCAGGCCGCGAGCATCCCTGGCGCTGTCGAAACGCTCGGGGATTACACCGAAGGTCAGCGAGTGGCTCAGTACCTGGTCGTACCAGGCGAAGTCGCCGACCGGCAGCAAGTCGATGCCAGCGTCTTTCTGCAATTGCCAGTGTCTGGCACGCAGTTCACGGCCGACGGCTTGCAAGGCGATCTGGTCAAGGTCGCCCTTCCAGTAGGATTCGAGGGCTTTTTTCAGTTCGCGGTCAGCACCGATACGCGGGAAACCAAGATTGTGGGCCAGGGCCATGACGACATTCCTCCATAAAAGATGGCGCTATTGTCGACACTCCGGACAACATGAGACAAACTCAACCTTTTCGTGTTGATCACAAATTTTCCTCATGGAGGCCCCGGTGCTGGAAATCCGTCACCTGAAGACCCTGCACGCCTTGCGCGAATCAGACAGCCTGGTGGAAGCCGCCGAGCGCTTGCACCTGACCCAGTCCGCGTTGTCCCACCAGTTCAAAGAGCTGGAAGAGCGCATGGGCATGCAACTGTTCGTGCGCAAGACCAAGCCGGTGCGCTTTACCAGTGCCGGGCTGCGTCTGTTGCAGTTGGCCGACGCCGCTCTGCCGCTGCTGCGCGGCGCCGAACGGGATATCGCGCGGTTGGCCGGCGGCACCGCCGGGCGTCTGCATATGGCCATCGAATGCCACAGCTGCTTTCAGTGGCTGATGCCGACCATCGACCAGTTCCGCGACGCCTGGCCGGAGGTCGAGCTGGATCTGGCCTCGGGATTCTCCTTTGCCCCGTTGCCAGCCCTGGCCCGGGGCGACCTGGATCTGGTGGTGACCTCTGATCCGATGGAGCTGGCGGGCATTACTTATGTGCCGCTGTTCACTTACGAAGCAATGCTCGCGGTGGCCAATCAGCATCGACTGGCGAGCAAACCGTACATCGTTCCGGAAGATTTGCTCAGCGAGACCCTGATCACCTACCCGGTGGAACGGGATCGACTGGACATCTTCACCCGCTTCCTGGAACCGGCGGATGTCGAACCTGCGCAAGTGCGCACCTCGGAACTGACGGTGATGATGATGCAACTGGTAGCCAGCGGCCGTGGCGTATGCGGCATGCCCCACTGGGCGCTGCATGAATACAGTTCACGGGGTTACGTGAAGGCCAAGCGCCTGGGCGAGAAAGGTTTGTTTGCAACGCTCTACGCCGGGATTCGCGCCGACATGCTGGATGCGCCGTACATGCGTGACTTCCTGCTGACCGCCAAAGACACCTCGTTCTCGACCCTGGATGGGGTGAGTGCGGTGCGGTAAGAACAGGCAATGAGAACACCCCCCTGTGCCGCAATATCGGTGTGTTAATCCAACCCCAATTCCCGCCACATATGAAGCTTGTCGAGGTATTCGACCCCCACCCTCACCGCCAGCGGTTCCAGGCCGAATTGCACGAAACCGCAGCGTTGATACAGGGCAAGCGCCGCGGCATTGCCGGTGGTGACGGTCAGTTGAATGAGTTTCAAGCCGTTATGGGTCCGCGCCTCGGCGAGGGCGGTTTGCACCAGTTGATAACCCAGGCCGTCATGGCGAGACCCGGCCGATACATACAGGCCAAACAGTGTGGCCTTGTGCCGGGCTTTTTCCCGGGGTTCGAAAGCCAGACCGACGATGCCTACCAGGTTGTCACCCTCAAACGCTCCTAGCAGCAGATCCAACGGGCTGGTCAGGCGGGACTCCCACCAGGCCAACGGCATTCCTGCACGCTCGGCGACGCTGGAGGTGAACGCCTCGGGATGCAGGCTGTAGGCTTCAAGCATCAGCTCCCGATACTGGTCGGCGTGTTGTGAGTTGAGGCGCTGGATGGTCATGATGTCTTCAAACCGCTGATGAAAAAGGTTCCTGAGGTTGTCCCTCGATCAAGCACTACGACGTTGTTCAAGCATCAGACGCACCGCGAGCGCCGCCAGCACAAAACCCATGAAATAACGCTGAACCGCCAACCACAGCGGGTTATGCACGAACCACCCGGCAATCCCGGCAGCGAACAGTGCGATCAGCAGGTTGACCGAAAAGCTCACACCGATCTGGGTCAGGCCCAGGAGAATGCTCTGGGTGAACATCGAACCCTGTTCGGGGTTGATGAACTGCGGAAATACCGACAGATAAAACACCGCGATTTTCGGATTCAGTGCGCTGGTCAGGAAGCCCATCAGAATCAGTTTCCTGGAAGAGTCCGGCGGCAGTTGTCGGGCCTCGAACGGCGAGCGCGCCCCAGGCTTGAGCGCCTGCCAGGCCAGCCACAGCAGGTACAGCGCGCCTGCCCATTTCAGCACTTCATAGGCCATTGGCACGGCGAGAAATACCGCCGTCAAACCCGCTGCCGCAGCGAACAGATGCACGAAGAAACCCGCCACGACACCCAGTAACGAGGTGACGCCAGCCTTGCGACCCTGGCAGATCGATCGGGAAATCAGGTAGATCATGTTCGGCCCTGGCGTGAGCACCATCAGCAGTGCGGCGGCGGCGAACAGCAATAAATCTTGAACGGGTATCATTGAGCAGTCCTTTGTCCTTTGAAGATCAGGCCATCGTTGTTTGCGATGCTCGATAAAACGGCAGGATCAGGTCCCGTGTCAATGGCGCCAGCACCAGGCCGCCATCGCTGGCCGGATCGATCCAGACCACCTCTTCGATCTCCGCGGCGGGTGCCACGGATGAGTCAATGTTCAGCTGGAACATCTCGGCCTGCACCGCACACCCCGGTTCGTTGGCAGCCGGGGCCGAGAAGCTTCCAAGATAGCTCGCTTGAGCGATATCGATACGCAAGCCGAGTTCTTCTTCCAGCTCTCGAGCCAGCGCCACGACCGGCTGTTCATGGGTTTCGATCTTGCCGCCGGGCTGCATGAAGGCCTGAGTGCCGCGTTTACGCACTAGCAGGGTTCGACCGTCCGGGCCGATCAACAGCGCGGCGGCAATGCGGATGATGGAGGGGCCTGGTGCGCAGGAGGAAAGCGTCATGGAAGGAAAATGCCCTTGGATGCAAAGGCGCAAGGATCCCATGAGTTTCCGTTCGTCGGCAATTGAGGAACTGCTGGATCGTGCGCCTGCTTCACAAGCGCCACCCGGGACAGTGCCATTTTCAGCCTGCCGATTCCAGAAGCTCGACCTCCTCTGGCACTTTCACAAAGACACTGTACTTGGCCCCCTCCATCTCCTCAAAGGCAATCAACTTGTCCACCAGTGGCACGTTCAACGTCTTGCCGGCATTGAGCAGCAACATGCCGTTGTCGGCATTGAGGTTGCGCGCCAGCACCATTCCGGGCGCCAGATCGCGGGTGCCGAGCACTTTGACCAGAGGATCGCCGACGGTGACATCGCTCAAGTACGCGGCGCAGACTTGAACGAAATCCTCCACCATCTCCGGATCGTAAAGTTTGCCGGCGTACTTGCGGATGAACACCAGCGCTTCATCGCTGTTCATCTGCCGCTCGAGGATCAGGCCGCGCTGCAGTTCGATAAAATCCACCGCCAGTTTCAGCAGCCGCGAACCCAAAGGAATCGCCTCGCCCTTGAGGTGATCGGGAAACCCGCTGCCATCCCAGCGCTCCTGATGGTGGAGGATCAAGCGGGCCGCATCCTTCATCGGTTCCAGGGTCATCAACAGCGATTCGCTTTGCTTGGGATAGTCCCGATAACGCTCACGATCTGTGTGGTACAGCAAGTCGGAGGGCGCAGTCATCATGCTGTCGCTCCAGCTCAGCTTACCTATGTTGTAGAGCGCCGCGGCCATGGCCAGATCGCGACTGCTGGCCTCGTCCAGTCCATGGGATTTGCAGTAGACGCGCACCAATTCGATGATCTGCCGATTGGTCTGCTTGGCTTTGGGCAAACGCAGATTGGCCAACAACGAGAACACTTCGGTGCCCGTGACATAACTGTGCTTGAGCTCTTCATAGGCCAGGTCGAGCATGTCCGCCGTTTGCTGCAATTCTGCGGTGCGCGCGACGACGTGCTTCTCCAGCGTGGTATTGAGCGATTTCAGCTGCTCGTTCTGCTGCCGGGTCAACTGTTCCAGGCGCTGGCGTTCACGCTCGGAGTGCTGATGGGCCAGGGACTGGCGCAAAGTCAGCAGCATTTCTTCATCGTTCCAGGGTTTGCTGATATAACGATGGATCTGCCCTTCGTTGATCGCTTTGATGATCATCGCCAGATCGGCGTAACCGGTCAGCAAAATGCGCGTGGTCGAGGAATGACGCCGATGGATTTCCGCCAGCAAGGTGGCGCCATCCATACCGGGCATACGCGCATCGGTCATGACCAGGTCAATCGCCTGCTGTGCCATTATCTCCAGGGCCTGTGCGCCACTATTGGCTAACAGTACGTCGTAGGGCTGGCTGCGCAGCAAGCGGCGCAGGCTGTTGAGGATGGATTCTTCATCGTCAACGAGCAGCACCTTGGGTCTATAGTCCGAAATCGTCGCAGCTTGCTCATCCATGGCACTACCTCATCTCAACACTGGGACATTGATTCTTTCGGCAATCTAAGGAAACGTCCGATACTCCCTGAGCCTGAGCTACAGACTAGACGATTTCACTGTTCGATGGCGATTTGACCTCAAGCATTCGACGAATCGTCGAGAGCAGGGCTATGCTCCAAGCTGCAAGGATCCAATGCCCGCGTTTGCATGCCGAACACTCAGGAAGGGATGCCATATGAATCTATCGCACATGACGGCTGTTTTCGTCGGTATACGCCGATGAAGGCTTCGCAGGAGCGGGTAAACCGACGAATCCTGATCGTCGATGACACCGCTTCGATTCACCAGGACTTTGGCAAGATCCTCTGCCCGAAAACGCTCGATGAGGACGAACTGAGCAGCGCCGAAGAGGCCCTGTTTGGCTCTCCGGTGGCGGTTGCCCAGCAGAACTTTGTCCTCGATTCAGCCTTTCAGGGTCTCGAAGCGTTGGCCAAGGTGGAGTTGGCACTGGCCAACGATGCACCGTATGCCATGGCCTTCATCGATATGCGCATGCCGCCCGGCTGGGACGGGCTGGAAACCATCGAGCGGCTCTGGCAAGTCGACCCCAGGCTGCAAGTCGCGCTGTGCACTGCGTATTCCGACTATTCCTGGGAAGACATCGCCGAGCGTCTGGACCTCGGAGACCGGTTGCTGATCCTGAAAAAACCCTTCGATGCCATAGAGATTCGCCAGATGGCCAGTGCGTTGACGGTCAAATGGCAGATGACCGAAGACGCCGCGTTGAAGATGAACCTGCTCGAACAGGCGGTCGAGGAGCGCACCCGGGAACTGTCCGACGCCAATATCATTGTGCAGAACAGCCCGACCATCCTTTATCGCCTGCGCGGTGAGCCGTCGTTCCCGCTGATGTACATCTCCCACAACATCACCAAGTTCGGTCATGTGGCGGCACAACTGGTGGCGTCAGCCAATTGGGCCAAGGAGCTGATTCACGCCGATGATCAGCAGAAGGTCGACGACGCCATGGCCCGGGTACTGGACAAGCACGCCGCAGGCGCGTCCATCGAGTTTCGCCTGCGCACCGGTGACGGTGCCTGGCGTTGGGTCGAAAACCGCTATATCCCGGTGCGCGATGCCGAGGGTCGGTTGCTGGAGGTCGAAGGGATCATTATCGACATCACCGAACGCAAAGTGGCCGAGGAGAAGATCTCCCTGCTGGCGCGCACCGACGGCCTGACCGGCCTGGCCAACCGCGCCACCCTGATCGAGCGCCTGCACCAGGCCTTCGCCGCGGCCCGACGCGGCGCAACGCCCTTTGCGATGTTCTATCTGGATCTGGATCACTTCAAACGGATCAACGACACCCTTGGCCACCCCGTGGGTGATCTGTTGTTGCAAGAAGTCTCCCGGCGCATCAAGGCCTGCGTGCGCGAAAACGATGTGGTGGCACGCCTGGGCGGCGACGAGTTTGCAATATTGCAACTGGACGTGGCCGATCCGACCCAGTCCGCAGCCCTGGCCGCGAAGGTCCGCGATGAACTGGTCGTGCCGTACTCACTCAGTGGCAACGACGTGCGGGTGTCGGTCAGCATCGGCATCAGTACCTATACGCCGGATAGCAGCAGCGCCGACAACCTGCTGATCCAGGCCGATATGGCGCTGTACCGCTCGAAGGAGAAGGGTCGCAACCAGTACCACTTCCACTCCGAGGAGATCAATCAGGAGGTGGTTGAGCGCATTACCCTGGCCAACGACTTGAAACAGGCCATCGAACTGGACGAGCTCGAATTGCACTATTTGCCTGAAGTCGATCTGGGTTCGGGAAAAATCCTCGGCATGGAAGCCCAGGTACGCTGGAATCACCCCGAACGCGGGCTGCTCGAAGCTGATGTGTTCCTGCCTGCCGCGGAAAAAACCGGAACCATCATTGCCCTTGGACATTGGCTTCTGGATAAGGCCTGCCAGCAGATGCGCCAATGGCGCGACCTGGACATGGCCCCCCCACTGATTGCGATAAAACTCTCTCTGGCCCAGCTAAAAAGTGGCCCGGAATTGATCTATGACGTTCTCAGGACCACAGCCCGCTGGAATCTGTGCCCTTGGGATCTGCGTTTCGACGTCACCGAAGCGACCCTGGCCCAGACCAAATGGACCCACAACGATGTGCTGCCACGCCTGCGCGAACTCGGGGTGAAGATCGCCATCGACGATTTCGGCACCGAATACTCCTCGTTCGACTACCTCAAGACCTATCAGGTCAATCACCTGAAAATCGCCCAAACGTTCATCGACAGCGCCACGCGGGATCCGGCCAGCGCCACGACCTTGCGCGCCATCATCAATTTCGCCCGGGATGTCGGCATCGGCATCATCGCCGAAGGTGTCGAAACCCAGGAGCAGCGAAGCTCGCTGATGTCCACCGGCTCGCCGATGAATGCTCAGGGTTACTACTTCAGCAAGGCCGTCAGCAGCCAGCAGGCCGCACAACTATTGATAGCCGGCAGCATCATCCCGCCTGCTGTCGACACCACGAGCCTTGCGCTCGAGGATTTGCCCCGCTCTTCGGAGGCCACGTGATGAAATCATCTTTCGCCCTCACCAATCGGCGCATCCTGATCATTGACGACACACCTTCGATCCATGAGGACTTTCGCAAGATCCTCAGTCCGGACCCGGCCAGTGAACTGACCCTGGCCTATTCCGAAGAGGCGCTGTTCGGCACTGTGCAACCCGCGCGGCCGACCTATCAGCTGGACTCGGCCTACCAGGGCCAGGAAGCCCTGGAACTGGTCGAACGAGCCTTGGCCGAGGGCCGGCCCTATGCCCTGGCATTCATCGATATGCGCATGCCGCCAGGTTGGGATGGCCTGGAAACCATCGAACGCCTGTGGAAGGCCGACCCCCACCTGCAGATCGCACTGTGCACGGCGTACTCCGACTACTCCTGGGAAACGATGACCGAACGGCTGGATTTCAGCGACCAGTTACTGGTGCTGAAAAAGCCCTTCGACAGCCTGGAAATACTGCAGATGGCCAGCGCCCTGACCTGGAAATGGCAGATGGCTCAGGATGCGGCGATAAAAATGCACAGCCTGGAGCGAACCATCGAGGAGCGTGTCCACGAATTGCTCAAGGTCTCTCACCTGCTGCAGTACGACGTGCTCACTGAATTGCCCAACAGCACCCTGCTCGGTGACCGGTTGACCCAGTCCCTGGCGCTTTCCCGGCGCCATCACAAACAGCTGGCAGTGATGT
Organism: Pseudomonas sp. LBUM1658; assembly: GCF_059716055.1. Taxonomy (NCBI): domain Bacteria; kingdom Pseudomonadati; phylum Pseudomonadota; class Gammaproteobacteria; order Pseudomonadales; family Pseudomonadaceae; genus Pseudomonas; species Pseudomonas sp. LBUM1658. The sequence continues at coordinate 1,241,893 of NZ_CP166798.1, read as the reverse complement.
TTCTGGGGCTCGATCGTTTCAAGCGTATCAACAACGCGCTCGGCCATCCGATTGGCGATGAAATGCTCAAGCAGGTCGGCCAGCGGCTGGTGGCGACTGTGCGTGAATCCGATTCGGTGTTTCGTTACGGCTCCGACGAGTTCGTGGTGATCCTCGCCGATATCCATCATCCCCAACAGACCAAAGGCATCGCCGAAAAACTCCTGAGCGCCGTGAGTACCCCGCAGCACATCGCCGGGCATGACCTGAGCGTAACCGCGAGCCTGGGTATCAGTATTTATCCCGAAGATGGTTTCGATGCCCTGGCGTTGATCAAGAAAGCCGAAACCGCCATGCGCAACGTCAAGGAAAGTGCGCCGAACGATTTCGGCTTCTTCATCGACGACATGAATCAGCGCGCCCGTGAACAGCAAAGCATCGAGTCCGGCATCCGCCTCGCCCTGGAGCGCAAGGAGTTCGTCCTGCACTACCAACCCAAACTCGATCTCAAGTCGGGCAAAGTGGTAGGTGCCGAAGCGTTGATCCGCTGGATGAAACCCGGACACGGCTGGGTCTATCCGTCGGACTTCATTTGCGTCGCAGAAGACAGCGGCCTGATCGTCCCGTTGAGCAAATGGGTATTGGCCGAAGCCTGCCGGCAGGCCTGCGCCTGGCAGGCGGCAGGGCTGCCGTCGATCAGCATGTCGGTGAACATTTCCGCGATCGATTTTCGTCAGCGTGGGTTTGTCGACGGTATCGTGCAGATACTGGAACAAACCGGCCTTGATCCGTCGTTGCTGGAACTGGAGATTACCGAAAGCGTGCTGATGCAAAACGTCGATGCCACCGTGGCGACCCTGCGAACCATCAAGGCCCTGGGCGTACGGCTGGCCATCGATGACTTCGGCACCGGCTACTCCAGCTTGAGTTACCTGCGCCGGTTTCCCATTGATGTATTGAAGATCGACCAGTCCTTTGTTCGCGGCCTGAGCACCGACAGCAATGACGCCGCCCTGGTCAGTGCCATTATCAGTCTGGGTAAAAGCCTCAACCTGAACATCATTGCCGAAGGTGTGGAAACCCTCGAACAACTGGACTTTCTCAAGGCGCATCAGTGCGAGGAAGGCCAGGGATACTTCTTCAGCAAGGCCGTAGAGGCTCAGGCCTTCGCCAAGCTCATGACCACACAAGGACTGCGCGCATCGCCGGACGAATAGACCAACACGAGGCACGTTCAGGTCTCACGACACTCAGGCACCCGGCCAAGGAATCATCAGATGTCGCCATATGCAACCCTGCTGTTCTTCACCCTATTGCTCGGGGCTTGCATGAACGCGAGCGCCGATCCACTCAATGAACCGCTCAAACCACTGCCGCCGGTTCCTCACCAGGATCCCCAGCGTGTCGAGTTGGGTCGACAGTTATTCAACGACACACGTTTATCGGTCAATAACAGCCTGTCCTGTGCCAGTTGCCATCGCCTGGAAAAAGGCGGTGCCGATGACAAGCCGTTTTCTCTCGGCTTCGATGGCAATCCGTTGGCGGTCAACACCCCCAGCGTGTTGAATTCCAGCCTGAACTTCAGGCAGTTCTGGAACGGTCGGGCCGATACCCTGGAAGCGCAGGCCCATGACGTCGTGCAAAGCCCCACCGAGATGGCCAGCAGCTGGGAACACGTGGTCCGGACACTGTCCGCCGACCCGGCCTACCGCTCGGCCTTCACCACGGCTTACCCCGACGGTCTGACGGCAGCCAATGTGCAAAACGCCCTGGCGACCTTCGAACGCACCCTGCTCAGCGGCAATTCACGCTTCGACCAGTACCTGTTGGGTGATACCGACATTCTCACCCGGGAAGAAAAATACGGTTACCAACGCTTCAAGGACTATGGCTGCATCGCCTGCCATCAGGGAGTGAACATTGGCGGCAACATGTTCCAGAAGTTCGGAGTGATGGGCGATTACTTTCAGGCCCGGGGCAACCCGACCGAGTCCGATCTGGGACGTTATCTGGTGACCAAGGATGAAGAGGACCGCAATGTGTTCAAGGTTCCCAGCCTGCGCAATGTCGCGTTGACCGCACCGTACTTTCACGACGGGTCGGCCAGGACTCTTGAGGATGCGGTGGACGTGATGTTCAAGTATCAGCTGGGGCGCATCCCTTCCGAACAGGACAAGGCCTTGATCACTCAATTCCTCAAAACCCTGACCGGTGAATCGGGAGGCAAACGGCTATGAGAAATTCTCGCCGGTTCAGCCAGCTGTTGCTCACGAGCATGAGCGTACTGCTCGCCTCAATACTGGTGTTCCTCTACCTCAAGTCCAATGCCGATCAAACCTCGACCTATACCGAATCACGGGACTTGATCCGTCAGATAAATCAATTGGATGCGCAGTGGGAAACCGAAATCCTCAAGGCCAGGATCGCTATCAGCCACAATTATGATCCCCTGGTTTTACCGCTGACCGAAATGACCAGCCTTTGGGCCAGGTTCGAGACGATGGAATCCAGTCATGGCCGCAATGACTCGCCGCAATGGCATGCCAGCCATGAAGCCTATCTGAATGCGATCAAGGAAAAGACCCGGTTGGTGGAGCGGTTCAAATCCCACAACGCCGTGTTGCGTAACTCCCTGGCGTTTCTACCGACCGCCGCGGACGATATTCAAGGCCCGCTCGCCCGCCTCGAGGACGCTGACAAACTGCAGCTGCAAAATGTCGCCACCGACACTTACGACCTGATGCTCAGCAGCCTTGAGTTTGCGCAAGTCACTTCCGATGACAAGGCCGCCGACATCCTGGTTGGCCTCAACAAACTGGCGGTGAACAAGGAGCGTCTACCGGCGGAGTTCCATAGCCCGGTGGAGATTCTCAGCAATCACATCGCCCTGGTCCTGCGCGAACAACCGGTGGTCAACGGCTTGCTGGAGCGGATCGCCGCGATTCCGGTAGCCGAGAGCCTGGATGCAATCACCAACCAGCTCAATAGAGACCAGCACCGGGCCGACGCCATCAAACAGAAATATCATTTTTACCTGCTGGTGTTCTCGTCGCTGCTGGTGGCCTTGCTGTTGTACCTGGCCAGTCGGCTGCTGCGCAGCTTTACCGAGATCAACCGCGTCAACAAGGCGTTGCAAGCAGCCAATGAAAGCCTCGAACGACGGGTTGAAGAACGCACCCGCGAACTCAAGGACACCCAGAGTGAACTGCTGGACACCGCGCGCCAGGCCGGGATGGCCGAGATCGCGACCAACGTGCTGCACAACGTCGGTAATGTGCTCAACAGCGTGAACATCTCCGCCGACCTGGTCACCCGCAAGCTGCGCACCAGTAAAACGCTCGGGTTAGGCAAAGCCATGCAGTTGATCAATGCGCACCCGCACGACCTCGGCGAGTACATAACCCAGGACGAAAAAGGCAAGCTGCTGCCGGGCTACCTGAACCAGTTGGTCGAGGCTATCGCCACCGAGCAACTGAGCATCGCTGACGAACTGGCACAATTGAGCAAAAGTGTCGATCACATCAAGGACATCGTCGCCACCCAGCAGTCCTACGCCGGCGCCTCCAGTCTGGTGGAACCGCTGTACGTCAGCGAGCTGCTCGAAGACGCCTTGCGCATGAACTCCGGCGCCCTGACCCGGCACCATGTGACGGTGGTCAAGGACTACAGCGATGTGCCGCGAGTGATGGGCGATAAACACCGGCTGCTGCTGATTCTGATCAACCTGATCAGCAACGCTAAATACGCGATGTCCGACCTCAGTGATCGGCCGCGGCAAATGACCCTCGGGGTGAAGGTCGTCGACCACGCCACCTTGCAGGTCAGCGTCAAGGATGAAGGTGAGGGAATCGCGCCGGAAAACATGACGCGGATCTTTGCCCACGGCTTCACCACCCGCAAGGAAGGTCACGGTTTCGGCCTGCACAGCTGTGCCCTGGCCGCCATCGAGATGAACGGCCATCTCGCCGCCTACAGCGACGGGCCGGGCAAGGGCGCGCTGTTCACCTTGCAAATCCCGTTGATAACCGCAGAGGTCAAGCATGAACAATCTGTCGAACCGGCGTATTTTGCTGATCGATGACACGCCTTCGATCCATGATGACTTTCGCAAGATCCTCACCCCTGCAGTGCAACACAACGTCGACCTGGACGACATGGAAGCGGCGTTGTTCGGCAGCGAGATCAAGCGCACCGGCACCGCGTTCGAACTGGATTCGGCCTATGGCGGCCAGGAAGGATTGAGCAAGCTGCGTGAAGCCTTGAACAACGATCGGCCGTACGCGCTGGCCTTCGTCGACATGCGCATGCCCGAGGGTTGGGATGGCGCGCAAACCATCGAACAGCTGTGGAAGGCCGACCCGCATCTGCAAGTAGTAGTCTGCACTGCGTATTCCGACTACTCCTGGGAAGAACTGCTGGAGCGTTTGCAAGCCCACGACCGATTGCTGATCCTGAAAAAGCCCTTCGATAATATCGAGGTTCAGCAGATGGCCAATACCCTCACCACCAAGTGGGAAATGACCGAGCGCGCACAGATGCAGATGAGCCATCTGGAACAGATGGTCGAACAATGGACTCGGGAATTCAGACTAGCCAGCGAGGCCCTGCAGCGGGAAACCGATGAACGCAAACTGTTGGAAAACCAGCTGATGCAATCGGAGAAGCTGGCCTCCCTGGGCCAGTTGGCAGCCGGCGTCGCCCATGAAATCAACAATCCCACGGGCTTTATCTCTTCGAACCTCGGCACGCTGGACGGCTACTTTAAAAACCTGCAGGAAATGCTTAATGCCTATCAGGATGCCGAAGAGGCTATCGGTTCCCAAGAGCTCCTGGACCGCCTGAAAAGCCTGCGAGAACGGATTGAACTGGACTTTCTCAAGGAAGATATCCCGTTGCTGATCAAGGAGTCCAAAGAAGGCATCGGTCGCGTCGGGCAGATCGTCAAGGACTTGAAGGACTTTTCCCGGGTCGACTCCAACCAGGACTGGCAGTGGGCCAACCTGCAACAGGGCATCGACTCGACCCTGAACATCGTGGCCAATGAGCTCAAGTACAAGGCCAACGTCATCAAGGAATACGTGCCGGTGCCGGAGGTCGAATGCCTGCCTTCGCAAATCAATCAAGTGTTCATGAACCTGATCGTCAACGCCGCCCAGTCCATTGGACCGGAACGCGGCACTATCATCATCCGCAATGGGGTTGAGGGAGACACTGTCTGGGTGGAAGTGGCCGATAACGGTGCAGGCATTGCGCCGGAATGCTTGCAGAAAATCTTCGATCCGTTCTTCACCACCAAACCGGTCGGACAAGGGACGGGGCTGGGCCTGTCGCTGTCCTACGGCATTGTGAAAAAACACCGTGGGGAAATTACCGTGAGCAGTGAAGTCGGTGTCGGGACAACGTTTCGGGTGGCGTTGCCGGTAAGGCAGTTGAAAGCGAATGCCTGAAAGCTACGATCAACGCTTTTCGAAGCGGGACGGCTCTTTCATGACGATAAAACCATAATCCCCTACCAGGTAGATGTTATAGAACTTGCTATCCACCACTGGTGGATACCCTCTGTAACCTACCCGCGTCGCGTTCCGCCGTTCCTTTTCGGTGACCACATTGGTGATGCCTACCCTGGGCAGATTCTCACACAACATGAAAAAATCCACGTTGAGGATGTACTCCAATACTGGCATCAATTCAAAGGAGCCTCTGGCCCCCGGCAGCCAGTGATCGGAATAGGTAATCGACATATATATTCGCCTGGCTTCGCGCAGTTGCCGATGGGACGCAATGTCGTGTCCAAGGGAAAACAGCATGCTGTCGGCGAATTCTTTCTGCACGTTCAGAACACGTCCATAGGCAAAGGACAGCGAAAGCATGCTCAGCAGAGGAATCGCCAGCAGCATACCCAGGCGCGGATGAATCGCCCTCAGCCATAGATGACTCAGATAAAACAAAAACACCAACAGCACCGCAAACCCCATCAAGGTTCTCGCGCCTTCATTGAAATCCCTGAACACCAGCGCGGCTCCCGAAACCAGCAGCACCAGCGCAGGCAGGGTCAGGAGACAGATCAAACCGAGCAATACTTTCTTCGGGGCACTGTCTTTTCGTTTCCGCACCGTCAGCCCTACCCGCACGGCCCCGGCTGCGGCACAAAAAAGCACAGCCCACAGCAACCAGAAATTTGCTCCATGGAACAGCAGTGAAATTTTGCTGTTCAGAATCGCGATATTGGCTTCAACCTGGTCAACTCCATTCATCCCCCAGTCCAGCAGCGGCAGGCGCTCCTGAATGATGAACGGATAAGCGAGCAGATAATAAACCAGCACCCCCACTAGCAGCTGCGCAAGCTTGCACTTGATCAACGAACACAACGAATCCCATGACGCCCCCTCATTGACCGCTCTGATCAACTCGACACAGCAAAGTCCCAGAAATACATTGATGCTCAACTGATAAAGCCCCAATCCCAGCGTTATTAACATCCCCGGCACCACGACTTGCAGCACTACCGACTTTCCACGAAAAGTAATCGCATAAATAACCGCCACCAGACTCAAGGTCATGGCGGGCCCATCATATTGATAGGACAGGTTCTGCAGAAAAAACGGGTTATACCAAAGGGGCAGCAGTACAAAACAGCATGAAACAGTCGGTTCTTTGTAGTAATGCATCGTCAGGCGAGTCAACGCCAGGGCGATGGCCAGCGCTGCAATTAACAAGGGCAATGGAAAAATATTCGGTGCACCCGTGGAAAACGTCAACGCATTGTAGAAAACCTCGGTAAACAATCGTCCTTGATTTGCCCAAGCCATTCCAGCGGACAAAGATCGCCAGTTATCATCGATATAGTAGTGGTCTGCCAACACCAGAGGAACGATGTAGATAAAAGCGGCAAATAAAAACAACAGCAGTACTTCACGCGCTATCAACTTCTTGTCGAAATACCTCGCCAGCCTCATGTCAACGCCCCTTTCTCAGCCCTGAACCTCACTGAGTTTTTTTTAGTCCCAATCTGCTTTTGCCTCCGACAATATCTTTCACCACATACCTTGGCCGATGTTTTGATTCGATGTAAATCCGCCCGATATATTCTCCAAGGATGCCTATCCCAATGAGCTGTACGCCGCCCAAAAAAAGAATGGCGGTCATCAACGAAGGGTAGCCCGGCACATTGTTGCCAAAGAAAATCTTGTCCAACACCATATAAATGGCATAAAAGATCGCAAACAACGAAATCATGCCACCGACATAAGTCCATAACCGCAGCGGCACGGTACTGAAGGAAGTAATACCTTCAAGGGCCAGATTCCACAGCTTCCAACCATTAAATTTACTCTTTCCGGCCACCCGTACAGCCCGTTGATATTCGATGACCACTGTATTGAATCCCGCCCACGACAGGACGCCCTTCATAAATAGCTGATGCTCTGGCAGCGTACGGATTACATCCACGACCTTGCGGTCCATCAACCGAAAATCGCCGACGTTCTCTTCGATCCGGGTGTAGGCGATCCTGTTCAGCAGGTGATAGAACAGCGCCGCGCCATGCCGTTTCAGGTAGCTGTCGGCCGTGCGGTCACGGCGTTTGGCAAGAACCACATCCGCCCCGTTCTGCCATTCCTGGATCAACCGGGGAATCACGCTGATCGGGTCCTGCAAATCGACATCCATCGGAATGACCGCGTCACCGCTGGCGTACTCGAGCCCGGCAAATAACGCCGGTTCCTTGCCGAAGTTGCGCGAGAAATTGATCACCAGCACATCGTCATCGACCAATGCCAGGGCTTTGGCCTGCTCAGCGGTCTGGTCGGAACTGCCGTCGTTGACGAAAACGATCTCGACCTCGCAATCGTCGAGCGACAATTGCTGACGGACAGCCTGATAAAACAGGTTGATCGCCTGTTCCTCATTGAACACCGGAACGATCAGCGAGACTTTCACGCCTCACGCTCCCGAAAAATGAAACACTTCGAGTAAAAGAAAGGTTTTATACCCATGGCGCTTATTTCCGGCCTGTCTGCTGACACCTGTTCAATGAATACAGGCATTGATACATGTCCATTCGAACGGCATCTTCGTGTTCGAAGAAGACATTCCTGACGCACCGTTCCTTGCGAACACTGCTGCGGTTTTCAGACCGGGTGGGCTATATGCAAGCTAGGCAGCGTTGGATCACTTGTCTAATTTCGGTGCTGCGAACAGACCGGTGGGCCGGCGATCTTTTGATCCAGAAATGCAAAAGCCCCGATCATCCGACCGGGGCTTTTGCTTTTGCAGCGCTACAAATCAAGAAGCTGTACGCACCGCGCCTTGCACGGCATTGGTCGGTTGCAGCTTGAAGGCGTAGAACACCACCGTCAGCAGCACCAGGAATGCCGGGCCGACATACAGGGCGATGCGGGTGTCCGGGAAGTAAGCCATCAGGCCGACCACCAGCGCCAGGAATGCCAGTGCCAGGTACGAGCTTACCGGGAACAGCCACATGCGGTATTTGAGCCCCGCACGTTCAGCCGGGCTCAGGCCTTTGCGGAACTTGAGCTGAGCCAGCAGGATCATCGCCCAGGTCCAGATCGCGCCAAAGGTGGCGATGGCGGTGACCCAGACAAAAACCTTCTCCGGTACCAGGTAGTTGAGCAACACGCCCAGCAGCAGTGCACCAATCGACAGCAGCAAGGCGCGACGTGGCACGCCGTTGCTCGAGGTCTTGGCGAAGCCCGCCGGAGCCTGGCCGTTCTGCGCCAGGCTGTAGAGCATGCGACCGGTACTGAAGATGCCACCGTTGCAAGACGACAGTGCCGCGGTGATCACCACGAAGTTGATGATACCGGCGGCGGTCTTGATGCCCAGGCGCTCGAAGGTCATCACGAACGGGCTGCCTTGGGTGCCGATTTCATTCCACGGGTAGATCGACAGGATCACGAACAACGCACCGACGTAGAACAACAGGATGCGCCAGAACACCGAGCCGATCGCATTCGGGATGGTCTTCTGCGGGTTCTTCGCTTCACCGGCGGTCAGGCCGATCATCTCGACGCCCAGGTAGGCGAACATCACCATTTGCAGGGACATCAACACACCCTGCACGCCATTAGGCATGAAACCGCCGTGGCTCCACAGGTTGGAAATCCCCAGCGCCACGCCGTCGTTGCCGAAACCGAAAGCAATCACGCCAATACCGCCGACGACCATCGCGATGATGGTGACGATCTTGATCAGGGCGAACCAGAACTCGAACTCACCGAAGGCCTTGACTGCAATCAGGTTGATCGAGCCCATGCTTACCAGGGCCGCCAGCGCCCAGATCCAGCGCGGCACATCGGGGAACCACACGCCCATGTACACCGCCACCGCAGTGATTTCCGCAACGCAGGTCACCAGCCACAGGAACCAATAGTTCCAGCCAGTCAGGAAGCCCGCCAACGGGCCGAGGTAGTCTTGCGCATAACGGCTGAAGGAACCGGCTACCGGGTTATGCACGGCCATCTCACCGAGGGCGCGCATGATCACCAGAATCGCCAGACCGCCGATGATGTAGGACAGCATGATTGCCGGGCCGGCCATCTCGATGGCCTTGGCCGAACCGAGGAACAGACCGACACCGATACAGGCGCCGAGCGCCATCAAGCGAATATGCCGTTCGCCGAGTTCGCGTTTGAGCGGGCCGCCCTGAGCGGTCTCGCCTTGGGGCAAGTGGTTGCCGACTGGCATAGGGATACAACCTCATCTTGTTATTGGATATGAACCACCGAGCGTTCAGCGTACGGGCGGATAACCTGTACGCGCTCAACCGGGCCGACCTTGTGGGCCGACCAGTCTTGTAGGACAAAACCTACGAGATCAGCGGGGCGTGCAGTATAAAAAGCTCTGGAGAGGGTCTTTCACTATATAAACGATTAGATTCAGCGAGAACTCGCGGTAAAAGCGCCTCTGACGGAGGGGCATTACCTGGATTTTGAGCGTCATCCCACCTTAAAACCGGCGCGAAGTATTGCACAGCAATGGTGCATCGTCATGTCCCTACCCATGCTGTTTTTACCTATTAAAGGCTCTACCTCAATACTTTCAGGTTCAGGCGACGCTAATCCCTGTGGCGAGGGGGCTTGCCCCCGTTCGGCTGCGCAGCAGTCGCAAAACCTGCATCCGCGATTTGTCTGAATAAAATGCATCAACCTCATTGGGACCGCTGCGCGCTCCAACGGGGGCAAGCCCCCTCGCCACAATGAATCTCTAGACAGTCTTGAAATATCCACACACCAGTCCGAACGTCAGCCCAAGCCCTGGGCTGCTAGCGTCAAACACTGACCATCATCTGATCAAGGAAGCAAAGGATTGCCTTCCAGACCAAACTCACACCGCCTACGCCTCGGTCGACACTCGGAACAAGGTCGGGCCTACCTGATCACCATCGTCGTTCACCACCGCCGACCGTTATTTTCCGATTGGCGGGTGGGACGTCTGGTTGTTGCTGAACTGAAACATGCACACGACCAGGGCTGGGTCGACTCAATGGCCTGGGTGGTCATGCCAGATCACCTGCATTGGTTGTTTCAGCTGAGGGAAGGAACTCTGGGGCAGGCAATCGGAAGCACAAAATCACGCAGCGCCTTGGCCGTCAATAGAACAACGAATAACCAAGGGCCTTTGTGGCAAAGCGGCTATCACGACAGAGCCGTGCGCGATGGCGAAGATATACGGCATATGGCGCGCTACATCGTCGCCAATCCCTTGCGCGCGGGGCTGGCAGAGAAGATCGGCGACTATCCGCTCTGGGATGCTTGCTGGCTGTGACAGTCCCGCACATTCCCGAGCCATGACTCAACCCTGTGGCGAGCCCCCTCGCTACAAAATTAATCTCCACCCTGAAATTTGTGCCAACCTGCAGGCCTTCGTCGAAAGACTACAGGCATCCTTCACAAATTTTTCACCGACCCCAACCACGGGCTAAGCTTCAAACAAGTCAGATCAATCTGCGTGAATGGATCAATTGACTATGGGCGCTTTGCGGCAAACCGATTCGAGTACAACTGTAGTGCCTACCGATAATGTGGATGAAGCGCCTTTACCAAAAAAATCACGACTTCGCCGGTACTGGTGGCGGATGTTTTGGTTGTTGCTGCTGATTACCCTGATCGCCTTGGGTTTCGCCGCCACCAAGGAGATGCGCACCTCGAAATTGCAGGCCCGCGAGTTCAGCAAATTCGCCGCGTCTTTGAGTTACTCGATGCAGCCGGGGCCCAGCGACTCGATTTTCTATCCGGGTGCCGGTCCGTTCGATAAACGCCTGGGCTACAGTTCCCTGGGTGAGTTCCTGCCACGGTTGGTCAAACGTGATTACCTGATTCAGTCACAAACGCGCTTTTCCGAGGACTTGCTCGACTACAGCGAAAAAGGCTTTTTCGTACCCTATGCGGAAAAAATCCAGGCCGGATTGTCGATTACCGACTGCCGCGCCGCGCCGTTGTACCAATATCACTACCCACAACAGCTGTATTCGAGTTATGCCGATATCCCGCCGCTGGTGGTGCACAGCCTGTTGTTTATCGAAAACCGTGAACTGCTCGATCCGCAACAGCCTCTAGCCAACCCCGCGGTGGACTGGCCGCGGTTTGGCATGGCGGCCTGGTCGCAAGTGGCAAAACTGCTTCACCTGCCCGGCCAGACGGCGGGTGGCAGCACCCTGGCCACCCAGCTTGAAAAGTATCGTCACTCACCCGATGGCCTGACGGTTTCCGGTGGCGAGAAGATCCGCCAGATGATTTCCGCCAGCGTGCGTGCCTATCAGGATGGCCCGCAAACCCTGGAGGCGCGGCAGAACATCGTCCGCGATTACCTCAACAGCGTGCCGCTTTCAGCGGTGCCCGGCCATGGTGAAGTGCATGGCATGGCCGAAGGTCTGCGGGTCTGGTATGGCGCGGATTTCAATCAGATCAACGAGCGCCTGGCCAGTACCGCCAGTGATCCGCAGAGTCTGGCACAACGCGGCCTGGCTTTGCGTGAGGTGTTGTCGCTGATGATCGCCCAGCGTCGGCCTTCGTATTATCTGACGCGGGGCCACAACGATCTGGCGCAGCTCACCGACAGCCACATTCGGTTGCTGGCGCAGAACAACGTGATCGATCCCGCATTGTCCGCCGCGGCCCTGGCCAGCAAAGTGACGTACCGCGACTGGCAGCAACAGCCAACCATCCAGCCGATCGAAACCAACAAAGGCATCAGCGTGGCCCGCAGTCGACTGGCCGGGCTGCTCAATCGCCCGCTCTACGATCTGGACCGCCTCGACCTGTCGGCCACCAGTACCCTGCAAGGCGAATTGCAAACCCAGGCTACCCAATACCTCAAACGTCTGTCCGATCCGGCCTACGCCGCCGAAATCGGTCTGATCGGCGAACGCCTGCTGACGCCCACCAGCACCACGCAAGTGCGTTACAGCTTCACCCTGTTCGAACTGACTCCCGACGGTTCGCGGGTCCGGGTACAGACCGACAGCACCGACCAACCGTTCGATATCAACGAAGGCAGCAAGCTTGAGCTGGGCTCCACCGCCAAGCTGCGGGTGCTGACCACCTACTTGCAGATCGTCGCGGAACTGCACGATCGCTATGGCGCGCAACCCGCTGCGGTATTGAAGAAAACCGAAGTCGCCGACCAGGACCGAATTACCCGCTGGGCGGTGGACTATCTGATCCAGAACAACGACCGCAGCCTGTCGAAAATGCTCGGCGCGGCCCTCGATCGCAAATACTCGGCCAGCCCCGGCGAAGCTTTTTTCACCGGTGGCGGGCTGCACACGTTCAACAACTTTCGCAAGGAAGACAACGGCCGCTTGCCGACCTTGCGCGACGCCATACGCGAGTCGATCAACCTGCCGTTCATTCGGTTGATGCGTGATCTGGTGCGTTACAGCACTTACTCGGGGCCCAATAACAGCGCCCTGTTGCTCAAGGACGACGGCCAGCCGCGGCGTCAGGAATACCTGGCCAGATTCGCCGACCACGAGGGCACCTCGTTCCTCTTGCGGTTCTGGAAGAAGTATCAGAAAAAGGACACCCAGACCCGCCTCAACACCTTCCTCGACGGCATGCGCCCGACGCCGATCCGTCTCGCCGCCGTGCATCGTTATTTGCTGCCGGATGCCAGTCAGGAGAGCTTCAACAGCTTTGTGCGCTCGCATCTCAAAGGCGTCAAACTCAACGAAAAACTCACCGATGAACGCCTGGAACGGCTCTATCTGAATTACGGCCCAGGTCGTTATGACCTGCCCGACCAGGGCTTCATCGCCAAGGTCCACCCACTGGATCTATGGATGCTGGGTTATTTGCTCAACAATCCTGATGCCAAATTCAGCCAGATCGTCAAAGCCAGTGAATTCGAGCGCCAGGAAGTCTATAGCTGGCTGTTCAAAAGTCGCCACAAAGGCGCCCGCGACAGCCGTATCCGGACCATGCTGGAAATCGAAGCCTTCCTCGACATTCACCAGCGCTGGCAGAAAGTCGGCTATCCGTTCGACCACCTGGTGCCGTCTCTGGCCACGGCCATCGGCAGCTCCGGCGATCGCCCGGCAGCCTTGGCGGAACTGGTCGGGACCATCCTCAATGATGGCGTGCGTCAACCAACCCTGCGTATCGACAGTCTGCATTTCGCCGCCGGCACACCCTATGAAACCAAACTGATCAACGACCCGGACAAAGGCAAACGCGTGATGCCTTCCGAGGTCGCCGCGGCTCTGCGCGAGGCGTTGTCACAAGTGGTGGATGCCGGTACCGCCAAACGGGTATCCGGCAGTTTCAAACTGCCGGACGGCACCTTGCTGGCCATGGGCGGCAAGACCGGCACCGGCGACAACCGGATCGAGGCCGTCGGTTCCGGCGGGCGGATTCTCAGCTCCAAATCGATCAACCGGACCGCGACATTCGTGTTCTACATTGGCGATCATCACTTCGGCACCATGACCGCATTCGTTCCCGGGCGCACGGCCGAAGCCTTCAAGTTCACCTCGGCATTGCCGGTACAGGTACTCAAGGGCATGGCGCCGATTCTCAACCCTTACCTGCAGCCGGAGAGCAATACTCAGTGCCTTCCCGTTGAGGTAGCGCGAGGGGGGTAACAGTAGCCATTGTCCTGCCCGCTTGCTTTGTAAACCCTATTCACTATAGAGGTGGTAATTAGTTATTTTCCGCATTTCAATATTCAATGTTTTATAAGCAAAAACCATTATTCAACAACCGATTTTCAGCCTTTTATTTTGCGCACTGGGGGATAGGCTGGACACTCCCATCCATGCTCAAGGTTCATCACAATGTCTGACTTACAAGGACGTATATCCACCCGTCAAGGCTCTGACACACACGACAATAAAGGCCCTCACTACAACCTCATCACGGGCAAGATTGATCCTGCCTTCAAAAGCGCCACACTAAGGCGAGTCCGGGAGCTGAGTGCAACCCGCTTGGGTCATCAAGACTGGTACACAAGCGCATCTTCTGCTCACCACGCCATGCTGCAAGATGCCAACATCAACCTCTGGACCTCACAAAACAACGTAGATCGACTGCTTGAGGAACTGCAAGGCATCTATGAATTTGCCAAGCCGTTGCTCAGCGCCGCCCTGAAAGAACAGTACGGGGTCGATGATGATGTGCAGACTACTTATTTACGCCTGTATATCCCCAAAGACCGACCTTGGTACGTTATTGACATCTCGGGAGGCGTTATCACCCGAACCGTTTCGTTATTGGACGCCGCACTGCACAACTTTGCAGCGTCTGAAACATACGAAGAAGCCGACTCCGAGTTCATCAGCAAGCCCGATGAGCGCGGGCTGTTCGATATCAAACCGATCAAAAGAAAAATGACCATCAGTCAGTTCCAGACACTTTGTCGTGAACTGGATATCGGCGCCCGTTATACCGAACACCTGGAAAGCATTTTGCTTGCCGGCGATGCGGTAGCAAAGACCGCTTTAAAATACAAAGTCACTGAAAGCCAGAAAACCGCCTTTAAAGCCGCTGCCCATCTCGCCTTGATGACCAAGGATATTGCGCCCGACACCCATCAGCTGATATTGGCCATGCTCGACGGCCAGCGAAACCTCACCCTTAAAGGCAAGGTGGTGCAGTTCGCCGAACTATCAATATTGGATGCCGCCTTGACCGGCATCGTGCTGATTACCCCAGACCTGGAGCGAAGCCGTAACGTCGAAGGGCTGATCGCGTATGTGCCCAATGACCCCGAGCATCCGCTAAAAGAATACGCTTCGGTGACCGATTTCTTGAATGAACTGACCCGCCAATTGCGCGACAACGCCTTCATCGAGTCGACGCAGATGACCTACCGCCAATACTTCAGCCAGTTCGTCGATCAGCAACAGCGAGGGCACTTTTTCGCCGGGCTCCAGCAACGCCTGTTCCAAGTGCAATGGCATAAAAAAGAAGACCTGGACCAACGCCCGACGTGGCGAGAAGAACCCGTGACCAACCCCAAGCTGCAATTCAGCGTCACACCGATCACCGGCGATTTCTGGGGGCATCTCTATCAGCGAAAACTGAACAAGATTCTCAATGACGCACGAGACATAGCGATCTCCACTGCCGATACCGATAGCAAAGCCCGCTGGGCCTGGTGGGACAACTTCAAAAAAATCGTCTCGGACATCTTCAACGTCGCGCTAATGGTCGTCACCCCCTTCGTGCCGTATCTGGGCGAATTGATGATGGCCTACACCGCCTATCAAATAGCCAGCGAGCTGATGGAATCCATCGTTGATCTGGCCGAAGGCCTGTGGGTCGAAGCCGTCGAACACTTCGTTGGCGTGCTGACGGATGTCGTTCAGTTGGGGGCCTTTATCGCAGGCGCCCAGCTTGGCCAGATGGCTCGCCTGAAGCTCTCGCCCTTCGTCGACGGCCTGAAACCCGTCGAGTTACCCGATGGCCAGACCCGCCTGTGGAATCCCGATCTCAAGCCCTACGAACAGCCGAACCTCAAGTTGCCAGCCGACTCCAGCCCCAATGAGTTGGGGCTGCACTCACACGAAGATCAGGACATTCTGTCGTTGGATGGCAAACACTACGCAGTGCAAACAGACCCGAAGACCGGCAACCATCGGATCAAGCATCCGACCCGCCCCGAGGCCTATTCACCCGAACTGAAACACAATGGCCTTGGCGCCTGGACCCATGAAGCCGAGAACCCACGGACCTGGGAAGGCCCGACGCTGATGCAGCGTCTGGGCCACAGCGTAGGCGGCTTGAGCGATGCCGAGCTTGAGCAGATCCGCACCGTCAGCGGTACTCAAGAGAATGCACTGCGCAAAATGCATGTTGAGAACGCCCCGCCACCGCCGCTGCTGACCGACGCCCTCAAGCGCTTCAAGATCGACCAGGAGGTGGAGCAGGCGATTGAACTGATCCGTGCAGGACGCCCCCTCGATCCGTCCTGGTATTGGTTCGAATCCCTTGCACCCCACCTGGAGGGCTGGCCTTCGGATAAAGCGCTGAAAGTGTATGAAGACTCCAGCAAGACCGGAAACTTTCGCCTGTATGGAAAGGTCGACGCGCCAGAGGATCACACGCTCACCTCCAGCCTCCCGCAGGTTTTGAATGGTACGTTTGCGCAAAGCATCGTGGACTTTCTGGACGAGGAGGAACTTGAGACGCTGCTCGGCAAAAAGGTGCCCGAGGATGAGCAAGTGCAAGCCCTGCGCGATCGGTTGGCTGACGAGGCGGACAGTGACAAGACTGACATCTCCAAACAGCTGTACGAATTCAGGGGAAAATCAGATAACCCCCACATTCAACTGCTACGGCGCACATTCCCGGAACTCCCGCCCAATGTTGCAGAACAATTGCTGCGTAGCGCCAGTGACGCCGAACTTGAAAGCATGACGAAAGAACAACGACTACCGTTACGCTTGAAAAACCAGGCCCGCGAAGCGGCGTTCGAAGCACGGACCAGCCATGCCTATGAAGGGTTTTATGACGATGCCTACCTTACACCTGATACCGAAAGGCTGACCCTGAACGCACTCAGAATCCATACCGACACCTTCAGCGATTTGCGTATCGAAGTCCGTGGGGCACCTATGACGGCCCCCTGCGATGCAGCGTTGGCGGGGCAGAGGCTTCGACCGTCCGGCTACTGATCAGGGATGGCCGCGCACAGTACGAAGTCCGCGACTCTGCCAATACGAAACTGCATGAGGCCGACGACTTCTATAATTCGATCCTCCAGGCCTTGCCCACCGACAAGCGCACAGCATTGGGCTACAGCACAGGACAGGGGCCTCTCTTCAAGCAATGGGTGATGGTCAAAACCGAAGCGCCCGCCGAACGGCGGACGATTCTCGCAGAGCCGCCGATCCGCCCTGTTCCGGACCCGGAAACAGTCATCCTGCTGCGCGGTCCAGGGCTTTCCAAAGCGGGGATGACCCTGGAGCAAAGGGTGCAGGATCTGTATCCCCACCTGAGCGAACGCGAGGTGAATGCCTTCGTTCAATCCTTGAACGCTAAAGATGAGCCACGGACGGCCATGAAAGCACTGGAGGACGAGCTCGATGAACTGCGCCAAACGCTCAGCTCATGGGAGGGCGGGCCTTATGACGGCTCAAATGAAGAACTTGATCCCCGGTGGGTCGAATTCATGCACAGAGGAGGACGCTTCATCGCCGACAGGCTTTTGGAGTGTTTCGAAAGGAAATCAACCTCGTTCGGTGAACGCAGCACACAGCCTGACACCGGCTATGCACTCGATTTGTCACAGGATCTTAGCCTGCATAATCTGGAACGATGGTGGAAAGAACTGCCTGATCTCAAGAAGTACCTCGACAAGGTAACGACCTTGAGCGTCGACAAGTCGCTTTTATCTCGTGCCCACAGACCCACGGATTTGTTCAAGAGCTTCCCCAATCTTCGCCGGCTGAGTGCCAATAAATGCGGATTGAGCGGCCTGCCCGAAGGCATCGAAAAGATGCATTTACTTGCCGAACTTCACCTCTCCGACAACCGGATCAGGTTGACCGCAGAAAGCGTCGAACAGCTCAAAAACCTGACGTACCTGGAAGTCCTCAAGCTGGACAGCAAGAGGTCCAGGTTTCCCGCTCACTGGCGCTGAAGTTGCTGTCACCGGTATCAGTAAACTCGATCAGAGTGATGCGATCATCACGGGACAATACAATCATCGCCTCGCCGAGAAATTGTTGATCAAGTTCCACCCGAACCGCCAAAGGCACATCGAAGAAGTGCTCTTCGAACTCGGACGGCAAACCTTTGGCCTGAGCGAGCAAACTGCGCGGTGTTGTTCCGGCAGCAGGCGCGGCGAGTGCACTGGCGCATAAAAAAAAGGCAAGTGCAGCCGCGATGGGAGTCATCGGGAACATGAACGAAATACTCTATTGGCGAACGATCAAGTCGGTAAAAGTCCGGTCGACAGGGGGAGATGGACTGTCGACCGGATCAGGCTGCCTTGTGAGATTTACGCTCAAAGGCATTCAGAACATCAAGGAGTTGGTACTGCGTCAAATACCATAGTCACTGCACCGGTGTATTCACCGGTCTTATACCCACCGCTTACCGGCTTCACAGGAGTGATCACCATTTCGACACGTTTGCCCGGGGTGGATTCGACCTCACCCACCACTTCCTCCGGAGTCGCGACGCTCAGGGTCTTGCCATTGAAAGTCACGGTCAAAGGCAGTTTATCCGTGCCGTTATCCAGGAAGGCTTCGCTTTCCAGGCTGGCAGCAATCGAGCCATTGGTGTTTTTGGTATCGAACATCGCACGCAACGAACTCAGTTCATCGGCAACCGGATTGTAGCTCAACACTTGATCTTTAACGATCAGGTCCGGATCCACTGGCAGCACGTGGAAAACCTTGGTTGGAATCGATGCAACCAGATTAATCGAATGACGCGCTTCACCTACAGCAAAAGCCATGGAAGAACTCAGTGCCAGAACGGCCAGAGGAGTAGCGATTGCGATTTTCTTGAACATTGTTAAACACCTGTTTTTTTCAGATTAGTTGATAATTAAAAGTCCGAATAAGCCTAGGCTTCCCCTTCTTTTAACGAAAGGCGCTGACAAGCCAATACTTCGTAGAGCCGAGACGGCCATTTACTTGAACTTTCAACGCCGGAACATCATCCATCAACCCACCATCAAAGTAAGCAGGCAAGTTCCGGCGAATGCGTAGTTAGATCGACCTATCGGCAGAATGAAAAAACCAGAAAAAACAACAAACCCGATGTTTAACCGTAAGAGGCTGGCTACAGACAGATTAACAGTAATTCCATTACAGACCAGTAGCACCTTGGAACTTCCGTAAGACTAGTACCACACTCCAAATAAATAAAGGCCGAACTCGATGCATTAGAGAGTTAACACTAAATCGTTCTCTTTTGAATATGAAGAAAGCATTAAGTTTTAGCCGCGATAATTGTTCGACAATCAAACAATATCCAGACTTGATGTATTCGCCCGCTCGAGGAACCGGGTTGCATTCGCCATGCACCGTTGGTCCTGTCCTCTTGCTTTTTCGTTAAGATATATCTTAAGTTGTATCTAAACCCGACGAGAGAGAGAAAAAAATGAGAGAGCATCATCCCCATCGCGAGCACGGTGACGGCCGCGACGGCTTCGAAAAGCGCCCAGGCCGTGAGCGCGGCGGCCGTGGACCGCGGGTCTTCGCCCCCGGTGATTTGAAATTACTGCTGCTGGCGCTGATCGCCGAACAGCCGTGCCACGGCTACGACTTGATCCGCCAGATCGAAAATATGTTCGACGGCGCCTATAGCCCTAGCCCTGGTGTGATCTACCCAACCTTGACGTTTCTTGAAGAGAGCGAACTGATACTGGGTGACGCCGAAGGCGGAAAAAAACGTTACAGCGTGACCGACGCCGGTCGTCTTTCTTTAAGCGAGCAAGCGATCGCCCTGGACGGCGTGCGCATGCGCATCGAGGTCAGCAAGCGCTCATTGCGTGGACATGATCGCCCGGCCGAAATCCATGAAGCCGTGCACAACCTGCGGCATGCCCTGCAATTGCATCACGGACGCTGGAGCCCGGAAGAAATCCTTCGGGTTCGTGACCTGCTGAACAACACCGCCAAAGCCATTGTCGACGGCCCTGCGGTTCAACCTGCACCGGAGCAAGGCGAATGACCACCGTCACCGTACAAACTATTCATCGCGTCAACCATGAGATCAAACGTCGTCGCCTGGAAGTGCTGCGGGTAGTGGACCTGACCCCACGCATGCGCCGAATCACCCTTGGTGGGCCGGAGCTGGCCGGATTTGTCAGCCTGGGTACCGATGATCATATGAAGTTACTGTTCCCGCAGACCGCTGAAGAACACGCCGCGCTGGAAACCCTGGTGCTCGGTGCCGGCAAAGAGGGCGCCCCGGCGCCCGCCATGCGCAACTACACGCCACGGCGCTATGACCTGCGAACCCTGGAGCTGGACATCGACTTCGTGCTGCATGGCGACGGCCCGGCTTCGACCTGGGCCGAACAGGCCAAACCCGGTCAGTACCTGCACATAGCTGGGCCGCGCGGGTCGATGGTGGTACCGGACATCTTCGACAGCTACCTGCTGATCGGCGATGAAACCGCCCTGCCCGCCATCGCCCGCCGCCTGGAAGGCCTGCCTGCCAATTGCCGCGCGCTGGTGGTGGTGGAAGTGGAAAACGCCGCCGAACAGCAAACACTGGAAAGCGCCGCACAGGTCGAGGTGATCTGGGTGCTGCGCGAAGGTGGCACTCAGGATTTGCCGAGCACTGTGCAGCAGCTGCAAATGCCCCCAGGCGAGTTGTATGCCTGGGTGGCGACCGAGATCATGGTGTCCCGGCGGATTCGTCGGGTGCTGTTGGATGAGCACCGGCTCAATGAAACATTCGTGAAATCCGTGGGGTATTGGCGGTTGGAGGGTGGTGAGGAGGAGGAGTGATTCGCCCTCAGTGAAGAGCGGGCCTTTGTGGCAATTCAATCTGCGCTGAAACGCCGCCCCCGCCACCGATCCACCCCCACCACCAACAACGAAACCAGCACAAATCCAACCAGTATTCCGGCGGCGTTGATAAACACCTGTGGATAACCCAGGCGGGCCACATCGATAAAAGGGTACTGGTACTGCCCCAGCGAATGGCCACGAAACAGGGCGTAGCCGAAATACACCAGCGGGTAGATCACCCACAAGGCGATGTGCCTGAGACGCAGCGTCCCTTTCGGCACACAGAACCACCAATAGCCAATAAACAACAGCGGCATCAGGTCATGCAGCAACTCATCGGCAAGGAACTGCCAGCCCTGCGGTTGCCACAAATGTCGCAGCAACAGGCTGTAGGCCAGGCCGACCAACGTAATGCTCGCCGCGATCCCGCTGCTGACCCACGGTTGCAGAAAGAAATCCCGCCCCTTCGACGGGCGCGGGTTCAGCTCATAGGTCAGCACGACCGCCACCAAGGTATTGCTGAGCACGGTAAAGAAGCTGAAAAAACTCACCAGTCCGCCCAGCAGACTGGCTTCGAAGCTCCAGCGACTGTAGAGAATCAGATACAACTGAATGCTCAATCCCGCCCAGCCGAGGACCGCGGCCGTCGCAATAAAACCCCGCATCGTGTGGGAGTAGGTAGCCGGCTCGGCGTGCATCCTGGTGTCCTAGATCGGGCGTTTGGTGCGTTGCAGCTTCACGTACAAGCCTTCGACTTTCTCACGGGCCCAGGGAGTTTTACGCAGGAAGGTCAGGCTCGACTTGATACTCGGATCACTCTTGAAGCAGCGAATATCGATGCGCTCGGCCAGCCCCGACCATTCATAGTGCTCAACCAGCGCGGTGAGGATCTGTTCCAGGGTCACGCCGTGCAGAGGGTTGTTGTTCGGTGCGGTCATGCCAGGCCTTTGAGCGAAGAAGGAAAAGGAAGCCGCGCACCTTAGCCGATGTGCTAGACGGTTAACTATAGGTGAACCAGAAAAGATCGCAGCTTGCGGCAGCTCCGGATTGCGTTCACACATTAATAACGGATGTACCCGGTCTGTGTAGGAGCTGCCGCCGGCTGCGATCTTTTGACTATTACCAAATCCGAAATGATCCATGTCAATAAAAGCGCTTTCTCTCTCGCCGACAGAGCTTTATCCTTTCAACCCTTGAAGCTGAACCGCTTCATCTTCCTTTTTTAAATCAGTGGCATGCCGTTCCCGAATCGAGAGCGAACAGCCTCTATTTCTACCCATTCCCAGAAAAAGATCTAAACCCGCCTCCATGCACGACTTCCAGAAACTCAAAGACAGCGCTGTCCGAAGCCATTTTGCCGGCCGAAAAACCCTGAACCTGCTCGGCGGCCTCACTGCCTTCGGCCTCGCCACCTGCACCCAGGCGGCCCCGGCATTCGACAGCGACTCCCCCTGGATGCTCGGCGATTGGAACGGTACTCGTACGGAGCTCGCGGAAAAAGGCTACGACTTCAAAGTCGATTACACCGGTGAAATGGGCTCCAACCTGCATGGCGGTTACGACCACGACCGCACTGCGCGCTACAGCGACCAGTTCGGCCTCGGCACACATCTGGACCTGCAGAAAATTCTCGGCTGGGAGGACGCAGAGTTCCAGTTGACCGTTACCGAGCGCAACGGCAACAACATCAGCAATGACCGGATCAATGATCCACGAGTCGGCGGCTTCACCTCAGCGCAGGAAGTCTGGGGTCGCGGCCAGACCTGGCGGCTGACGCAGATGTGGTATCAGCAGAAATTCTTCGACCAGAAACTCGACATCAAGGTCGGCCGTTTCGGTGAAGGCGAGGACTTCAACAGCTTCCCCTGCGACTTCCAGAACCTGGCGTTCTGCGGCTCGCAAGTCGGCAACTGGGTCGGTGACATCTGGTACAACTGGCCAGTCAGCCAGTGGGCACTGCGAGTCAAATACCACCTGACGCCGGAACTCTACGCGCAGGTCGGCGCCTATGAGCAAAACCCATCGAACCTTGATCGCGACAACGGTTTCAAGCTTAGCGGCAGCGGCACCCAGGGCGCGATCCTGCCGGTCGAGCTGGTCTGGACTCCGAAGCTCAATGGCCTGCCCGGGGAATACCGCGCCGGTTACTACTACAGCAATGCCAGCGCCACCGACCTTTATAAAGACCGCAACGGTCAGCCCGCCGCCTTGAGCGGTGAGGCCTATCGCAGCAGTTCGAGCAAGCACGGCGTCTGGCTGGGGCTGCAGCAGCAACTCAGCAGCCACGCCAGCGACCACTCCCGGGGCTTGAGTGTGTTCGCCAATGCGACCATGCACGACAAGAAAACCAATGCGATCGACAACTATGTCCAGGGCGGCGTCGTCTACAAGGGTCTGTTTGATGCGCGGGCCAAGGACGATATCGGTTTCGCCATGGCGCGGGTCCACGTCAACCCGGCCTACCGCAAGAACGCCGAGGCCAGCAATCAGGCCCGCCTCGTCAACGATTTCGACGACCCGGCCTTCCTGCCGCCGCAAGACACCGAGTACAGCGCCGAGCTCTATTACGGTGTGCACCTGACCAACTGGCTGACCGTGCGCCCGAACCTGCAGTACATCCGCCACCCCGGAGGTGTCGATCAGGTCGATGACGCGCTGATCGGCGGGATCAAGGTGCAAAGCTCGTTCTGACAACCTCATCCGAACCAAACAATTTTAGCTGAACCAAGCCCGCGCCTGATCGTCATCTACAGTGAACTTGCGCGGGAATACTCTTAACGTCACGGAGAACCACACTATGAGCACTGATGGTGCTTTGAGTCGAAGCCGTCTGCTGCCGAGCCTGCTCGGTATCCTGCTTCTGCTAATGGGCCTGGCCTTGCTGGCCGGGGGGATCAAGCTGAGCATGCTCGGCGGCTCGCTGTATTACCTGCTGGCCGGGATCGGCCTGGTGCTCACCGGGCTGTTGCTGCTCGCGGCCCGCCGCGCGGCACTGAGCCTGTACGCACTGGTGCTGTTCGCCAGTACGGTGTGGGCGCTGTGGGAAGTCGGCCTGGACTGGTGGCAACTGGTGCCGCGTCTGGCGCTGTTGTTTGCCTTGGGTATCGTTCTGCTGCTGCCGTGGTTCCGCCGTCCGTTGCTACGCGGTCAGACCGCCACCCTGGGCAGCAAGGCGCTGAGCGCTGCGGTGGTTATCGCCGGCGTTACCGCGCTGGCCAGCCTGTTCAGCAACCCCGGTGAAATCAAGGGTCAGCTGGATCGCGACGGCGTTCCCGGCATGAGCAACACCGCCCCGGCCATGCCCGACGGTGACTGGAATTCCTACGGCCGTTCGGCCCACGGCGACCGTTATTCGCCACTGGCGCAGATCACTCCAGAGAACGTCAGCAAACTGGTGCCGGCCTGGACTTATCGCACCGGTGACCTGCCAGGACCGAACGACCCGGGTGAAACCACAGCGGAAAACACCCCGCTCAAAGCCAACGGCATGCTTTACGTCTGCACGCCCCACAGCCAGGTGATCGCCCTGGACCCGGATACCGGTAAGGAAATCTGGCGTTTCGATCCGAAGCTCAGCACGCAGAATGCGGCGAACTTCAAGGGCTGGGCGCACATGACCTGCCGTGGCGTGTCGTACCACGATGACGCGGCCTACGCGGCCACCGAGCAAAGCCCGGTCACGCCGGATGCCAGCGCAACTGCAGCGCCAGCGAGCAACGTCTGCCCGCGGCGGATCTTCCTGCCGACCGCCGACACCCGTCTGATCGCCCTCGATGCCGATACCGGCAAAATGTGCGAAGACTTCGGCGACAAGGGTCAGGTCGATCTGCGCAGCAACATCGGCAGCTTCACCGCCGGTGGTTACTACTCCACCTCACCACCTGCCGTAACCAAAAATCTGGTAGTGATCGGCGGTCACGTCACCGACAACGTCTCCATCGACGAGCCCAGCGGCGTGATCCGCGCGTTTGATGTGCACACCGGTCGTCTGGTGTGGAACTGGGACAGCGGCAATCCGGATGACACCACGCCGATTGCCGAAGGCCAGGTCTACACCCGCAACTCGCCGAACATGTGGTCGATTTTCAGTGTCGACGAGAAACTCGGCATGCTCTACCTGCCGATGGGCAACCAGACGCCGGATCAATGGGGCGGCGATCGCACCCCCGAGTCGGAAAAGTACAGCGCGGGTGTCACCGCGCTGGACATCGACACCGGCCGCGTACGCTGGACCTTCCAATTCACCCATCACGACCTGTGGGACATGGACGTCGGCGGTCAACCGACCCTGATGGACCTGAAAACCGCTGACGGGGTGAAACCGGCGCTGTTGGCCTCGACCAAGCAAGGCAGCATCTACGTGCTCGACCGCAGCACCGGTCAGCCTATCGTGCCGATCAACGAAGTGCCGGTTCCACAGGGCGCTGTTGAAGGCGACCACACCTCGCCGACCCAGCCGATGTCGGAGCTGCACATGATGCCGCCGGTGCTCGAAGAGCACGACATGTGGGGCGTCACCCCGTTCGATCAGATGCTCTGCCGGATCGACTTCAAATCCCTGCGTTACGACGGCATCTACACCCCGCCCTCGCTGCAAGGTTCGATCGTTTATCCGGGCAACTTCGGGGTATTCGACTGGGGCGGTATCTCGATCGATCCGGTGCGCCAGATCGCCTTCCTCAACCCCAGCTACATGGCCTTCAAATCGAAACTGGTACCCGCCGCTGAAGTGGCCGGCGGCCCGGGTCGCAAAAGCGAAACCGAAGGCGTACAGCCGAACAAGGGCGCGCCTTACGGTGTGATTCTCGAAGCCATGCTCTCGCCCATGGGCCTGCCGTGCCAGGCGCCGGCCTGGGGTTACGTGTCGGCGGTCGACCTGACCACCAACAAGGTGATCTGGAAACACAAAAACGGCACCGTGCGTGACAGCGCACCGGTTCCGATCCCTCTGAGCATGGGCGTGCCAAGCCTGGGCGGGACCTTCACCACTGCCAGTGGCGTAGCCTTCCTCAGCGGCACCCTCGACCAGTACCTGCGCGCCTACGACGTGAAAAACGGCAAGCAACTGTGGGAAGCTCGTCTGCCAGCAGGCGGTCAAACCACACCAATGACCTACACCGGTAAAGACGGCAAGCAGTACGTGCTGGTCGTCGCCGGCGGCCACGGCTCGCTGGGCACCAAACAGGGCGACTATGTCCTGGCGTTCAAACTGCCGGATTAAGGGTTACTGGCGGTAAAAGACAAAGGCGGCTATCGAGAGGTAGTTGCCTTTTTTTGTGAGTACATAAACCAGAGACTTTCGGCGAGTGTGAGATCGCCAAGATCGCAGCCTGCGGCAGCTCCTACACGGGCTCCGTGCACCCGCAAATTATCAGGTGTATTCAAAACCCTGTAGGAGCTGCCGCAGGCTGCGATCTTTTGGGGGCACCCCTGAATACCTCCCATGAAATACCCGTTAACACCCCTCACCATTGAAACC
Organism: Pseudomonas sp. LBUM1658; assembly: GCF_059716055.1. Taxonomy (NCBI): domain Bacteria; kingdom Pseudomonadati; phylum Pseudomonadota; class Gammaproteobacteria; order Pseudomonadales; family Pseudomonadaceae; genus Pseudomonas; species Pseudomonas sp. LBUM1658. Next base: position 1,215,500 of record NZ_CP166798.1, on the reverse strand, counting down.
ACCGCCCACCTGCCCCATCTAACCTCCATACCCAATGCGCAGGTGCCCCATGAGCGACCAGCAAGAATTCCCGGAAAACCCCAGCGAATACGCCGATCCAGAAAACGCCGAACACCACTCCACGGGCACCGGCCTGGCCTTGCCCGGGCAGAATCTGCCGGACAAGGTCTACATCATCCCGATCCACAATCGGCCGTTCTTCCCGGCGCAAGTGCTGCCGGTGATCGTCAATGAAGAGCCTTGGGCCGAAACCCTGGAGCTGGTGAGCAAATCCGATCATCACACCCTGGCGCTGTTCTATATGGACACGCCCCAGGAAGATCCACGGCATTTCGACACCTCGAGCCTGCCGCTCTACGGCACGCTGGTGAAGGTCCATCACGCCAGCCGCGAAAACGGCAAATTGCAGTTCGTCGCCCAGGGCCTGACCCGCGTACGCATTCGCACCTGGCTCAAACACCATCGCCCGCCGTATCTGGTGGAAGTCGAATACCCGCACCAGCCGAGCGAACCGACTGATGAGGTCAAGGCTTACGGCATGGCGCTGATCAACGCGATCAAGGAACTGCTGCCGCTCAATCCGCTGTACAGCGAAGAGCTGAAGAATTACCTCAATCGCTTCAGCCCCAATGACCCATCGCCGCTGACCGACTTCGCCGCCGCGCTGACCTCGGCCACCGGTAACGAACTGCAGGAAGTGCTCGACTGCGTGCCGATGCTCAAGCGCATGGAAAAAGTCCTGCCGATGCTGCGCAAGGAAGTCGAAGTCGCGCGTCTGCAGAAAGAAATCTCCGCCGAAGTAAACCGCAAGATCGGCGAGCATCAGCGCGAGTTTTTCCTCAAGGAACAGCTCAAGGTCATCCAGCAAGAGCTGGGTCTGACCAAGGACGACCGCAGCGCCGACATCGAGCAGTTCCAGCAGCGGCTGGAGGACAAAGTCCTGCCACCGCAGGCGCAAAAGCGCGTCGAAGAGGAAATGAACAAGCTGTCGATCCTCGAAACCGGTTCGCCGGAATACGCAGTGACCCGCAACTACCTGGAATGGGCCACCGCAGTGCCGTGGGGCGTGTATGGCGAGGACAAACTCGATCTCAAACACGCGCGTAAAGTGCTCGATCAACACCACGCCGGGCTCGGCGACATCAAGACCCGGATTCTCGAGTTCCTCGCGGTGGGCGCCTATAAAGGCGAGATCAGCGGTTCCATCGTGCTGCTGGTCGGCCCGCCGGGCGTGGGCAAGACCAGCGTCGGCAAATCCATCGCCGAATCCCTCGGGCGGCCGTTCTATCGCTTCAGCGTCGGCGGCATGCGCGATGAGGCGGAGATCAAGGGCCACCGCCGGACCTACATCGGCGCCCAACCGGGCAAGCTGGTGCAGGCACTTAAAGAAGTCGAAGTGATGAACCCGGTGATCATGCTCGACGAGATCGACAAGATGGGCCAGAGCTACCAGGGCGACCCGGCCTCGGCGCTGCTGGAAACCCTCGACCCGGAACAGAACGTCGAATTCCTCGATCACTATCTGGACCTGCGCCTGGACCTGTCGAAGGTGCTGTTCATCTGCACCGCCAACACCCTGGACTCGATTCCCGGCCCGTTGCTGGACCGGATGGAAGTGATTCGCCTGTCGGGCTATATCACTGAAGAAAAAATGGCTATCGCCAAGCGTCACCTATGGCCCAAACAGCTGGAAAAGGCCGGCGTGTCCAAAGGCAGCCTGTCCATCACCGACGGCGCCCTGCGCGCGGTGATCGATGGCTATGCCCGCGAGGCCGGGGTGCGGCAGCTGGAAAAACAGTTGGGCAAACTGGTGCGCAAATCAGTGATGAAGCTGATCGACGAGCCAAACACGGTGATCAAGATCGGCAACAAGGAGCTGGAGGCCTCCCTCGGCATGCCGGTGTTCCGCAATGAACAAGTGCTGTCCGGCACCGGGGTGATTACCGGGCTGGCCTGGACCAGCATGGGCGGTGCCACCCTGCCGATCGAAGCCACGCGGATCCACACGCTCAATCGCGGTTTCAAACTCACCGGCCAACTGGGTGAAGTGATGAAAGAGTCGGCGGAAATCGCCTACAGCTACGTCAGCTCCAATCTGAAGTCGTTTGGCGGTGATCCGAAATTCTTCGACGAAGCCTTCGTCCACCTCCACGTTCCGGAAGGCGCCACCCCGAAAGACGGCCCGAGCGCCGGCGTGACCATGGCCAGCGCCTTGCTGTCCCTGGCCCGCAACCAGCCACCGAAGAAAGGCGTGGCCATGACCGGTGAATTGACGCTGACCGGGCATGTGCTGCCCATTGGCGGCGTGCGCGAGAAAGTGATTGCGGCGCGGCGGCAGAAGATCTTCGAATTGATCCTGCCGGAGCCCAACCGCGGTAGCTTTGAAGAACTGCCGGACTATCTGAAAGAAGGCATCACCGTGCACTTCGCCAAGCGCTTTGCGGATGTGGCGAAGGTGTTGTTCTGATAGATCTGCGGTGCCCGGGCTGACGCTATCGCGAGCAAGCTCGCTCCCACAAGGATTGCGCTGAATCTGTGGGAGCGGGCTTGCTCCGGGCGGCGTTCCGACGATGACCTCATCGCTGTCGATGATGAACCGTCGCCCGCCGCCCCTTGTCACACTTTGTCTCATCTTCGGTTATGCTCGCCGTTCGTCGTGAATGACCGGAGCTTCCTGACCCATGTCCCCCACTCGCTTGCTTCTCCCCCTCAGCCTCGCCCTGCTCGCTGCCTGCGCAAGCCAATCCAGGCAGAACCTCACGGTGGAAAAACAGAGCGAATGCCCGGTGCAGTTGAAGACCGGACAGAACCTGATCCTGATCCTGCCGAGCAATCCGACCACGGGTTATCGCTGGGCGATTCAGGATTCCGCGGGTGGCGTGTTGCACCGCCTCAGCCCCGAGGTCTACAGCAACCCCGAAGACGCCGGGCTGGTGGGCAGCGCCGGGCAATCGACCTGGCGTTTTCAGGCCACGACAGCGGGCAGCGGGCGGTTGCGCCTGACCTATCAACAGCCATGGGCGCCGGAAGTCGAACCGGTGGAAACCTTCGATTGTGCAATTGCAGTTAACTGATCGTGGGTTGGCTGATCCTGGCGCTGATGGGCGCGGTGACGTTCATCTATGGGTTGAGTGTTCACGCCAGCTTGCTGTGCCTGGTGGTCAAATCCATGCCGGTGCTGGCATTGCTTGGCTGGCTGCACGATGCACCGCCCAGTGAATATCGGCGCTGGATCAGCCTCGGCCTGATTTTTTCCCTGGTGGGCGATGTGTTGTTGGCATGGCCGAGCGATTTATTCGTGTTCGGCCTCGGGGCGTTTTTAATTGCGCACCTGGCCTATCTGAAAGCCTATTTGAGTGACTGCCGTCGGCTGGCGCTGTTGCCGCTGGTGTTGGCGCTGGGAGTCGGCGCGGTGTTGCTGGGCGTATTGATTGCCCATGGCCTTGGCCCGTTGCTGATTCCGGTGATTGTCTATGGCCTGGCCATCAGCGCCATGCTCTGGCGCGCGCTGGCGCGGCTGGGCAGCGATGTCCCCAGGCGCTCGGCGTTGCTTGCGGCAGGCGGTGCCGTGGCGTTTGTATTCTCCGACAGTGTGATAGGTATCAGCCGTTTTGTGATGCCGTTCGAAGCCGCGCCCTACCTGATCATCCTCAGTTACTGGTTGGGGCAATGGGGGATTACGGCCTCGGCGTTCGCGCAGAAACCGCGCTGATCCCTGTAGGAGCGAGCTTGCTCGCGATGGTCGTTAACGATAACGCGGGTTTTCTGAATAAACGCGTCGCCCTTGAGTCCATCGCGAGCAAGCTCGCTCCTACAAGGGGCGCCGCGGTTTATCAGACAATCCGCGCATCCCCCCGCCAAGTTGGCTAAAATGCCAGCCTTTTCCACCTATGCCGCTGGAACCGCCGTGAGCAAAGACCCCGATCGCCTTTTCGCCCAGCCCCTGCCTCAGGTGCCGGACTTCGCCTTCAATGAGGACGTGGTGCGGGTATTCCCGGACATGATCAAGCGTTCGGTGCCGGGTTATCCGACCATTGTCGAGAACCTCGGGGTGCTGGCGGCGCAGTTCGCCCAGCCCAACAGCGTGCTCTACGACCTGGGTTCGTCCCTCGGCGCCGTGACCCAGGCCCTGCGCCGTCACGTACGCACCGACGGTTGCCGGGTGATCGCGGTGGATAACTCGGCGGCGATGGTCGAACGTTGCCGCGAATACCTCAACGGCCAGGACTCGATGTTCCAGGAGTTGCTGCCGGTGGAAGTGATCGAGGGCGATATCCTCGCACTGCAATTCCAGCCGGCCTCGGTGGTGGCGCTGAACTTCACCCTGCAATTCATCGCCCCGGACCAGCGCCTGGCGCTGCTGAGCCGCATTCGCCAGTCCCTGTTGCCAGGCGGCGCGCTGATTCTCTCAGAGAAATTGCGCTTCAATGACCCCGAAGAACACGCGCTGCTCACCGACCTGCATGTCGCCTTCAAACGCGCCAACGGCTACAGCGAACTGGAAATTGCCCAGAAGCGCAGCGCCATCGAAAACGTGATGAAACCCGACAGCCTGGAAGAACACCGCGAACGCCTGCTGGCGGCCGGGTTCTCGAAAGTCGTGCCGTGGTTCCAGTGTCTTAACTTTGCCTCGTTGATTGCCTTGCCATGATTGATCTGTCCCCCCTCGCCCGCCGTCTGGCTGGTACCCCGCTGGCCGAATGGGCCAACACCCTGCAAGCGCAACTCGATACAAAGATGGAAAAAGGTCACGGCGACCTGGAGCGCTGGCAAAGTGCGCTGGATGCCCTGCCCAAGATCCAGCCGAGCGAGATCGATCTGCTTAACGGCCTGAAGCTCGACACCGACTGCGACGAGCAAACCCGCGCGCAGATGCGCAGTGCGCTGATGGGCCTGTCCCCGTGGCGCAAGGGGCCGTTCGATCTGTTCGGTGTGCACGTCGACACCGAATGGCGCTCGGACTGGAAATGGGAACGGGTCGCCCCGCACCTGGACCTCAAGGGCAAGCGCATCCTCGATGTCGGCTGCGGCAACGGCTACTACATGTGGCGCATGCTCGGCGCCGGTGCCGACAGCGTGATCGGCGTCGATCCGAACTGGCTGTTCTTCTGCCAGTTCCAGGCGGTGCAGCGTTATCTGTCAGAGCCGTCAGCCTGGCATCTGCCGTTTCCTTTCGAGGACTTGCCAGCCAACCTGGAAGGCTTCGATACGGTGTTTTCCATGGGCGTGTTCTATCACCGACGCTCGCCAATCGAGCATTTGCTGGCGCTCAAGGATTGCCTGGTCAAGGGCGGCGAACTGGTGCTGGAAACCCTGGTGGTGGAAGGCGACAAGCACCAGGTACTGGTGCCGGAAGACCGCTACGCGCAAATGCGCAACGTCTGGTTCCTGCCGTCGGTACCGGCCCTGGAGTTGTGGTTACGGCGTGCCGGGTTCAGCGATGTGCGGTGTGTGGATGTCAGTGTCACCAGTGTCGAGGAACAACGTGCCACTGAGTGGATGAAGTTTCAGTCGCTGAGCGACTACCTTGATCCGGATGACCACAGCAAAACCGTCGAAGGTTTGCCGGCGCCGATGCGCGCGGTGATAGTGGCTCGTAGGAGCTGACGAGTAAAACGAGGCTGCGATCTTTTGATCATGAGGATCTAAAGCAAGGTCAAAAGATCGCAGCCTCGCTCTGCTCGTCAGCTCCTACGGGGTTGGTTTTGCTCTTCGCGCCTTGAAAAACTCGCTCAACACCGCACCGCACTCCTCGGCCAGCACCCCACCGTCGAACAGCACCCGATGGTTGAGGAAGCCCTGGCTGAAGAATTGCCCCTGGCTTTGCACGATCCCGGCCTTGGGTTCCAGCGCCCCATACACCACCCGGGCGATTCGCGAATGCACGATCAACCCGGCGCACATGCTGCACGGCTCAAGGGTGACGTACAGCGTGCTGCCCGGCAGGCGATAGTTGCTCGCCGCTTGCGCCGCGGCGCGAATCGCGACCATCTCGGCATGGGCACTGGGGTCGCTGCCGCTGATCGGGCAGTTGAAGCCGCGACCGATGATTTCACCGTCCTGCACCAATACCGCGCCCACTGGCACTTCGCCCAGAGCGGCGCCTTGGGCCGCGAGGATCAGGGCTTCGCGCATGAAGTCCTGGTCGCGACTGCGATCGATGATTTGCGCTGGACGCATCTGACGCATCAGGAGACCTCGATCGCGGCCATCAGGCCGGTTTCCATATGGTCGATCACATGGCAATGGAACATCCACACCCCCGGATTATCTGCCACCAGCGCCACCCGGGCGCGCTCGTTCTTGCCCAGCAGGTAGGTGTCGGTGAAGTACGGGGTGATCTTCTTGCGGTTCGAGGCGATGACCTTGAAGCTCATGCCATGCAAGTGAATCGGATGCTGATACTGAGTCATGTTCTTCAATTCGAAAATGTAGCTCTTGCCCTTTTTGAGCGTGGCGATCGGGCGGTCGGCGCAGGTTTTGTCGGTGATGTCCCAGGCCTTGCCGTTGATCTGCCACAGGCTCGGTGGCCTATTCTCCACGTTCACCGAGACCGAGCCAACCCACTCGAAGTTGAAGTTGAGTTTCTCGGCGTTGGCGATATCCGGTTCGGAGACCGGGTTGGCCGGCAGCGCGGGTGGCCACTCGGTCGGGGCATCGTTGTGGGCCACCGAGCGGAAAGTGCCAAGGCGCACCGGGCCGTTGCGCAGCGACAGCTCCTCACCGACCGGCGGCGCCTTGATCGCCAGGCAGATCCGCATGCCAGGGCCCAGCCAGTATTCCTTGCCCAGCGGCCGCGGTTCGATGGGATTGCCATCCAGCGCGTAGATCTGCGCTTCGACGCCGGGGATGTTCAGGCGGTAGGTCAGGGTGTTGTCCAGATTAAGCAAGCGCACCCGGGTGATCTGCCCGGCCGGCAGGTCGATCACCGCTTGCGCTACGCCGTTGACGGTCGCCAGGCGCCCGGCCGTACCGCCACGGGCCGCTTCACGGGGAATGCTGAAGGGCAGGTACGCGCCTTGTTCGTCGACATGCCAACTCTTGAGGCTCAGGGTCCGCTCGTATTTGAAGCCGGTGGGTTCGCGCTCTTCGATGATCAGCGGTCCGACCAGCCCGCGACCCAGTTCTTCGCTGCTGTTCACGTGAGGGTGATACCAGTAGCTGCCGGCGTCCGGCACGCGGAATTTGTAGTCGAAATATTCACCGGGCAACACCGGCAACTGCGAGACATAGGGAACGCCGTCCATCTCCAGCGGCAGGCGGATGCCGTGCCAGTGAATGGTGGTCGCCACCGGCAAATGGTTGATGAAACGCACCCGCAGCCACTCGCCTTGGCGCACTCGCAACTCGGTGCCCGGCGCCGAGGGACCGAAGGCCCAGGCCTCGGTCTTGTGCCCGGGGACCAGTTCAACGTCCAGCGGCGCGGCGATCAGTTGGTAATCGTGCCCCGCATCGGCGTCGGCCATCTTCCCCAGCCAGTAACGCGACGCACCGCCTGCCCCGACGCCAACCACCACCAGGCCGGCCAGACCACCGAGTATTTGTCGACGGGTAAAGGACATGGACTCAACTACCTCACGTATCCGCAACAGGCCTGCGCCTGCAAAAAGCGAATACGATACACCCGCAGTTGAGAAACAGTAAGGGTGGCGCGGCGACGGGACGCAGGGGCAACAGTCGCAATTTCATCCCCCCATCATCACCTCGGGCTACGCCCGGTGGAACATCCCCGCTATACTTGCCGGCTTTTCCTGAATAAATGCCAATAGGGTCCCGCCGCGCATGGATAAGACCTACCAGCCGCACGCCATTGAAACTTCCTGGTACAACACCTGGGAGTCCGAGAACTATTTCGCTCCGCAAGGCGCGGGCGATTCCTACACCATCATGATTCCGCCGCCGAACGTCACTGGCAGCCTGCACATGGGCCATGGCTTCAACAACGCGATCATGGACGCGCTGATCCGTTTCCGCCGCATGCAGGGTCGCAACACCCTGTGGCAGCCGGGCACCGACCACGCCGGTATCGCCACGCAAATGCTGGTGGAGCGCCAGCTCGAAGCCCAAGGCCATAGCCGCCATGACCTGGGCCGCGAGAAATTCCTCGAGAAAGTCTGGGAATGGAAAGATCAGTCCGGTGGCAACATCAGCCGCCAGATCCGCCGCCTTGGCTCGTCCGTAGACTGGAGCCGCGAGCGCTTCACCATGGATGACGGTCTTTCCGAAGCCGTTAAAGAAGCCTTTGTGCGCCTGCACGAAGACGGCCTGATCTACCGCGGCAAGCGTCTGGTCAACTGGGACACCAAGCTGCACACGGCGATCTCCGACCTCGAAGTGGAAAACCACGACGAAAAAGGTTTCCTGTGGAACCTGCGTTACCCGCTGGCCGATGGCGCCAAAACCGCTGATGGCCTGGATTTCCTGATCGTCGCCACCACGCGTCCGGAAACCATGCTCGGCGACGCCGCTGTCGCGGTGAACCCGGAAGATGAACGCTACAAAGCGCTGATCGGCAAGTTTGTCGAGCTGCCACTGGTTGGCCGCCGCATCCCGATCATCGCCGACGATTACTGTGACCCCGAATTCGGCACCGGCTGCGTGAAAATCACCCCGGCCCACGATTTCAACGACTATGAAGTCGGCAAGCGCCACAACCTGCCGCTGCTGAACATTTTCGACAAGAATGCCGCTGTATTGCCGGCCGCGCAGGTGTTCAACCTCGACGGCAAGCTTAATGAACAAGTCGATGGCAGCCTGCCAGCCAAATACGCCGGCCTCGACCGCTTCGAAGCACGCAAGCAGATCGTGGCCGACCTCCAGGCTCTGGATTTGCTGGTGAGCGTTGATGATCATGCCCTGAAAGTGCCGAAAGGCGACCGCTCCGGGACCATCATCGAGCCGTGGCTGACCGACCAGTGGTACGTCTCCACCAAGCCTTTGGCGGAGCCGGCGATTGCCGCCGTTGAAGACGGCCGGATTGCCTTCGTGCCCAAGCAGTACGAAAACATGTACTTCTCCTGGATGCGCGATATCCAGGATTGGTGCATCAGCCGTCAGCTGTGGTGGGGCCATCGGATTCCGGCCTGGTACGACGAGTCGGGCAAAGTCTATGTCGGTCGCGACGAAGCCGAAGTGCGCGCCAAGAACAACCTTGGTCCGGACATTGCGCTGCAACAGGACAACGACGTACTCGACACCTGGTTCAGTTCGGGCCTGTGGACTTTCTCCACCCTGGGCTGGCCGGAGCAAACCGAGTTCCTGAAAAAATTCCACTCCACCGACGTGCTGGTGACGGGCTTCGACATCATTTTCTTCTGGGTCGCCCGGATGATCATGCTCACCATGCATTTGGTGAAGAACGAAGACGGCACACCACAGGTACCGTTCAAGACCGTCTACGTGCACGGTCTGGTCCGCGATGGTCAAGGCCAGAAGATGTCCAAGTCCAAGGGCAATGTCCTGGACCCGCTGGATATTATCGATGGCATCGACCTGGAAACCCTGGTGCAGAAACGCACCCAGGGCTTGATGCAGCCAAAACTGGCGAAGAAGATCGAGAAGCAGACCCGCGACGAGTTCGCCGAGGGCATCGCCAGCTACGGTACCGACGCCCTGCGCTTCACCTTCTGCTCGCTGGCTTCCACCGGTCGCGACATCAAGTTCGACATGGGCCGCGTCGAAGGTTATCGCAACTTCTGCAACAAGATCTGGAATGCCGCGCGCTACGTGCTGGATAAGGGCGAGGACTGCGGCCAGAACGGCGAAGCCTTCGAGCTGTCCCTGGCCGATCGCTGGATCATCTCGCAGCTGCAACGCACCGAAGCCGAAGTGACCCGCCAACTCGACCAGTTCCGTTTCGACCTGGCCGCGCAAGCCTTGTACGAGTTCATCTGGAACCAGTATTGCGACTGGTACCTGGAACTCTCCAAGCCTGTGCTCTGGGACGACAACGCACCGGTGGAACGTCAGCGCGGCACCCGTCGCACCCTGGTTCGGGTGCTGGAAGTCGCTCTGCGTCTGGCGCACCCGTTCATGCCGTTCATCACCGAAGAAATCTGGCAGCGCCTGGCGCCGCTGGCCGGCGTTGAAGGCAAGACGATCATGCTGCAACCGTGGCCAGTGGCCAACGAAGAACGCATTGATCCGGCAGCCGAAGACGACATCGAATGGCTCAAGAGCCTGATGCTTGGCACTCGCAACATTCGTGGCGAAATGAACATCGGCCCGGGCAAGCCACTGACTCTGTTCCTGAAAAACGTCAGTGCCGAAGATCAGCGTCGCCTCACCGAGAACGATGCCCTGCTCAAGAAACTGGCCAAGCTCGAGTCGATCACCATTCTCGCCCCTGGCGCCGAAGCACCGCTGTCCGCTACCGCTCTGGTCGGCGAGATGGAAGTGCTGGTGCCAATGGCCGGCTTGATCGACAAGGCCGCGGAACTGGCGCGCCTGGACAAGGAAATCCAGCGTCTGCAAGGCGAAGTGCAGCGGGTCGGCGGCAAGCTGTCCAATGCCGCCTTCGTCGACAAGGCCCCGGCCGAAGTCATCGACAAGGAACGCGCCAAACTGGCCGAAGCCGAACAGGCTCTGGGCAAGCTGGCCGAGCAGCATGCGCGGATTGCCAGTTTGTAACCGCAGATCGCAATGAAAAAGGGAGGCCCATGTGGCTCCCTTTTTTTGTCAGTAAAATCGGCACGACCTGCTTTTTGTAGGAGCGAGCTTGCTCGCGATGGTCGTTAACGTTTACGCGTACAACCTGACGAAACGCGTCAGTTTCAAGTCCATCGCGAGCAAGCTCGCTCCTACAGGGGGGTTGCTTACAGCCCAGGGGTGCGATTGGCGAAGCCTGCGATCTTGGCGATCTCGCAGCAGACGATAGATGTGGGACAATACCCGTCACTTTGAGCCAGCCCCGAATCGACTTCGCCCATGACCACCCCCAGAACACCACACAAAAAGCCCCTGTCAGCGACTCCCGCCAAGGCCGCCGTGCCTCGCGAGAAGGCCACCCTGCACCCACGCAATCGCCACCAGGGCCGTTACGACTTCCCGGCGCTGATCAAAACCACGCCGGAATTGGCGCAGTTCGTGATCCTCAATCCTTACGGCAAGGAAAGTATCGACTTTGCCAGCCCGGACGCGGTTCGGGTGTTCAACCGGGCTTTGCTCAAATCGTTTTATGGCATCGCCCATTGGGATATCCCCGCCGACTACCTGTGCCCTCCGGTTCCAGGCCGGGCCGACTACGTGCACTTCCTGGCCGACTTGCTGGCCAGCGGCAATGAAGGCGTGATCCCTCGTGGGGCTGCGGTGAAGGTGCTGGACATCGGCATGGGCGCCAACTGTGTGTATCCGCTGATCGGTCATAGCGACTATCGCTGGCAGTTCCTCGGTTCGGAAGTCGACCCCAAGGCCATCGCCGCGGCAAAAGCCATTATCCAGTCCAACGGTCTGAACAAAGCCATCAACTTGCGCCTGCAAACCAACCCCAAGCAGATCCTGCTGGGCTTGCTTGAACCCGGCGAGCGGTTTGACCTGACCATGTGCAACCCGCCCTTCCATGCGTCCATGGACGAGGCCACCCGTGGCAGCGAGCGCAAATGGCGCGCCCTGGGCCGTGCCGACCCGAAACGCAAACTGCCGGTGCTGAATTTCGGCGGTCAATCGGCAGAGCTGTGGTGTGAAGGCGGCGAAGCACGGTTTGTGACGCAACTGATCGCCGAGAGCGCGCATTTTCAGCAAAAAGTGCTGTGGTTCAGCACCCTGGTGTCGAAAGCCTCTAACCTGCCGGCGATCCAGACGGCGCTGAAAAAGGCCGGCGTAATGGAGAGCCAGGTGGTGGAGATGTCCCAGGGTCAGAAGCAGAGCCGCTTCGTCGCCTGGACTTTCCAGACCAAAACCGAGCAACAGGCCTGGCGCCAGCGCTGGGCTCGCAAGGACTGAATAGGTGACGCCTGGGTAAAGCCCAGGCAACAAAAAACCGTGCCCGGATCGCTCCGGAGCACGGTTTTTTTTACTGTTTCTTACTTGTTAACAGCATCAGTCAGGCCTTTAGCCACGACCAGCTTGATAACTTTCTTGGCAGCGATTTCGATGGCAGCGCCAGTCGATGGGTTACGGCCAGTACGGGCAGGACGCTCGGTCACTTTCAGTTTACCGATACCTGGCAGAGTGATTTCGCCGCCATTTTCCAATTGATCAGCAACGATTTGGCCCAGTTGGTCCAGAGCGTTACGCGCGGTGGTTTTCGGCGCGTCGATGGCTTCAGCGATATCAGCGATCAGTTGGTCTTTAGTCATAGCCATGGTGGTGTTCCTTCCCTATCAAATTCATTTGGATTGCAGAGTGCAGTGTCAGCCATCGAGCCAGGTCGCCTGGACCTGGCACCCGATTACAAACCGCGACGAATCGGGGATGTAGATAACAAATTCAGGGTTTGGTTCGACCTGACAAATGCTGAATGCACGCTTAACGCCATTACTGAGCGCAAGACCGGGCAAAACTAGCACAGAGACGGGGAAATATCCGCCTCTACCTACCCATTTGCTCAGCTTTATCGCACTAAAACCGTAAAATTTTGCATAACAGCGCTCAGACAAGCTCAAAACACTGGTCGGACAGCGCCAAAACCAGCAGGTGCGGTACACTGGCCGCTTTTTCGGGGCGCTCCACCCTCCCCATTCAACCAGCCGAGAAGCCCATGCCGATCCGTCATTGCATCGTCCACCTGATCGACAAAAAACCCGACGGTACCCCTGCAGTTCTCCACGCTCGCGACTCCGAACTGGCGCAGTCCCAGGCCATCGAGCACATGCTTGCCGACCTCAACGAGAGCTACAACGCCAAGCAAGGCAAGGCCTGGGGCTTGTTCCATGGGGAATCCGGGGCGCACCCTTTCAGCGGCTGGCTGAAGGAATATCTCGACGGCGGCAAGGATTTCACTGCCTTCAGCCGTGTCGCGGTCGAACACCTGCAAAAACTGATGGAAGAGTCCAACCTCTCGGTGGGTGGTCACGTGTTGTTCGCCCACTATCAGCAAGGCATGACCGACTACCTGGCCATCGCCCTGCTGCACCACAGCGAAGGTGTGGCGGTGAACGCCGAGCTGGACGTGACGCCATCGCGCCACCTCGATCTGGGCCAGTTGCACCTGGCGGCGCGCATCAACCTCTCCGAGTGGCAGAACAACAAGCAATCCAAGCAGTACATCTCGTTCATCAAAGGCAAGAACGGCAAGAAAGTCTCGGAGTACTTCCGCGACTTCATCGGCTGCCAGGAAGGCGTCGACGGCCCGGGCGAAACCCGCACACTGCTCAAGGCCTTCAGCGACTTCGTCGAAAGCGAAGACCTGCCGGAAGAGTCCGCCCGGGAAAAGACCAAGACCCTGGTGGATTACGCCAGCAGTCAGGCGAAAATGGGCGAGCCAATGGGGCTGGAGGAGCTGTCCGAGCTGATCGACGAAGAGCGTCCGAAAGCCTTCTACGATCACATCCGCAACAAGGACTACGGCCTGTCGCCGGAGATCCCGGCGGATAAACGCACCCTCAACCAGTTCCGCCGCTTCACCGGCCGCGCCGAGGGTTTGTCCATCAGCTTCGAAGCGCATCTGCTGGGTTCGAAGATCGAATACGACGAAGAAGCCGGCACGCTGATCATCAAGGGCCTGCCGACCCAACTGACCGACCAGCTCAAGCGTCGCAATTAATGTTTAACGGGATGCTGAAGAAATTCCTGCTGATCCTGCTGGTGGTTGTGGTTTACCAGAACTGGGGCAAGATCGAGCGGCTGTTCAACCCGCAGGCGCTGGTGTCCGAGCAGACCCAGGCCAACGCCAGAGTCGTGCTCTATGCCACTGACTGGTGTGGCTACTGCAAGCTGACCCGGCGTTTTCTCGAGCAGCAAGGCATCCCGTACAACGAGTTCGACATCGAGAAGAATGCCGAGGCACGCAAGGCCTACGAGGCCCTGGGTGGACGGGGGATTCCGCTACTGGATGTCAACGGCACGTTGATTCGGGGTTATAGCCCTGAGGCAATACTGGCAGCATTGAAGTAAGAGCCGCCGCACCAGACCGGGCGTACGCAACACCCTGTAGGAGCTGCCGCAGGCTGCGATCTTTCAGCGGATTGCGGGTTTTTCGAACGGACGCGAAGATCAAAAGATCGCAGCCTTCGGCAGCTCCTACGAGTTGGATTTGTGAGCGCCCTAAAGAGCTTCAATCCGAAAGCCAAACCGCGGAAAGTGCACATGCACCACCCCGCCACGCTCATCCTCACGGCGCAGGATCAGCTCTTCGCTGCCGGCAAACAGCAACTCGCCAGCAACCGGATCGACGCCATAGTCCGTCGCGGCAATCACTACCTGCTGACCGGCCTTGAAGCCCTTCGGATCCTGGAAAACCTCGTCGGGCAAGACTGCCGGCTCGGTCTGGCGGGCAATCTCCAGGGCTTCGCTCGAACTCATTTCGTTTGAGGCACCATGACCGAAGCTCAAGACCCGAGCCAGCCACGAGGAGACCGCCGGGTAAGTGTCGACAAAAGGTGCAGTCACCGATGTCGCCTTGAGAAACCACAAGCTGTGCGCCAGGGCGAAGTCGGCAATCGACGGTTCACCGAACAGGAAGTCCCCCTCCTCTCGCTGCAGTTGCTGCTCAAGCCGCCCCATGATCGTCGGCCATTGATGCTTGGCCTGCTCTGCCGACAAACGCGTGGCACTGCCGCCAGCGAACAAACCTGTACGGTCAGCGACAAAATATTCAACGGCTTCGGGTGCCATTTTGGCGAAACGTACGGCGATGGATTCCGGCTGGAACACCAGGCTCACCGCATGCTGGAACACCACCGAATCAGCCCAGGCAGCAAAAGCCGCAACCACCAGTTCCTTACCTTCCGGAAACAGCGCAGGAGAGGATTTTTCCTGTTCGAGGCGACGGGCGATCAGCGCGGTATCGCAGTAGATGTCGGCGCCGACCTGCAGCACCGGAGTCTTGCGATAACCGCCGGTCAACGCCGTCAGATCCGGCTTGGGCATCACCGGTGGGATGTTCACCGAGCGCCAGGACAGCCCCTTGAAACCCAGCAAAAGACGGGCTTTTTCCGCAAAAAGCGAGGTGGGGTAATGGTGAAGAATCAACTCTGACATGCTGCAGTCCGCCGGCTGAATAGGAACAACCAGCTTAACGCGCAAAAGGTAAGCAGCCTACCCATCTGCCTGATGGGTACTTATCAGGCAGATTGATGAGGTAAAGACATGCCAGTGGCAGGCCCACCATCACAATCTAAACAATACCGTGCATGAAAAACTCAACGGGCACCCTGAAGAAATCTGAAAAACCCTTTAAAGATGGAAGACTTGAAGTCAGCTTGAGGCGCCGACCGAGCCACTGGCCACCAAACATTCCTTGGCGCTTTTCTTGAGTTTTTTGATCAGGCGTTCCTGACGCAGGGCTTCACTCTTGTCGCGGCACATTTCTGTGTAGACCAGGGCCACCGCAGGGCTGGACAGGAAGAAGCGCGCGCCCTTGCCGCTCTGATGGGTGGCGAAACGGCGCACCGGATCATCGCTGATCCCGCAATAGAGTGAACCATTAGCCGCGCGCACCAGATAGACGAACCACGGTTTGCTGACCGGAGTTGGGGCTTCGATGCTGCTGACTGAGGTGGGGAGGCTGCTGTTCACGTGACGATCTTGCAGTGCGGAAAACCAGCGGCGATCTTAGCAGAGGCTGGTCCTTAACGACTGGTCTGGAACGCCCTCAAACCTTTCAACGCCTGTGCCCGGACGGCATTTCTCACCAGTGGCGTCCAGCCCAGCAACAAGCCTTTGGTACCCAGCGCCTGCCGCGACCAGCGCCACAAATCGAAGCGGTCATGGTGCTCGCAGATCTTGCCGTCGCGGAAAACGAAGCGTGCCTGGATATCGTTGACCACGATGTTGCCGGTCTGGCTGAACAGGTAGGTCGCCACCCAATGGGCACTGCCGGTGCGCTCGTCACTGCGCACGTTGTCGAAGCTAAGGGTGAAGTTTTTCGCCCGAGTGGTCAGCATGCGCCACATGTCGCTGGCATCGCGGCCGCGCAACTCGCCAAACGCCGGATCACTGAACACCACATCCTCGGTGTAACAGGCGCTCATGGCCTCGGCGTCCAGCCGCTGGAAAGCTTTATAGAACTCAGTGATCAATGCGTTATGGGCATCACTCATGGCCAGGCTCCGTTAAACCGAAAATATAGCCGCACGATAATCCGCCCGCGCCATCAAGGCTACCGGCATTCGCGGAGCAAATACCGAGTGCGCGCCTCGAGTGCTAGGGGACCATGCCGCTGCTACGGGCATAGGCGAACAAATCCACATCAGTGGAGATGCACAAACGTTGCATGGCCGTGCTTTTTTGC
Source organism: Pseudomonas sp. LBUM1658 (assembly GCF_059716055.1). Classification (NCBI taxonomy): domain Bacteria; kingdom Pseudomonadati; phylum Pseudomonadota; class Gammaproteobacteria; order Pseudomonadales; family Pseudomonadaceae; genus Pseudomonas; species Pseudomonas sp. LBUM1658. The sequence continues at coordinate 1,199,110 of NZ_CP166798.1, read as the reverse complement.
TTGCTGATGGTGGAGATGCTGCGGTTGACCCGCGCCGCAATCTGGCTGACGGTCATGCCGCTGGCGAGCATCCTGACCACTTCGCGCTCCTTGCCGGACAGCTGCGGTACTGAGTGCTGATCGCCATTACCGGCTTGCACCAGTTGCACCCGCAGGCACTCGCTGACAAAGGTCTGGCCCTCGCTTACGGCCTTGATCGCCTGCGGCAGTTCCCTGGCCGAGGCGCTTTTGGCCACGATGGCCTTGGCGCCATGGGCGAAGGAGGCCCGCAGCGTGGCGACGTTGGCAAACATGGTCACCAGAATCACCGGCAACGCCGGGTATTTGCGCCTCACCAGGCTCAGCAGATCGTAACCGTCAGCCTGCTGGTTGCCCGGCATGACGAAGTCAGTCACCAACACATCGCAGGGGGTACTGTCGATCAGGGTCAGCAGTTGATCCGGGCCATCGGCCTCCCCTACCACCTTGCACCAGCCGTTCGCTTCGATAACTACCCGTTGCCCGATACGCACGATGGGGTGATCGTCAGCAATAATTACACGGAGCATGGAAAACCACTCATGAGGGCAATTTGAACTCGGGGAAAATACCCCCGCAAACGTTCCGCAACAACCGCCAATAATGGCTTGCTCCACGCTTCGCCCAGCATTTAAAGGCGCTCGGCCTCAGCCCCACAAAACAACCAGATAATACCTACAACAATAGCCAGCATTACAGATAGACAAACTCCTACTTCAACCCGTAGTGCGCACCCATAGCGCGGCCATGAAGGTCTCAGAGCGCCTTCAGGTGCGTCAGGTATCGGCACACCTCCTGGCGCAGCCACCTCAAGGACTGACTATTGGCTGCCACGCCTTCCCGGGCCACGGCAGCGATCAATTGCCTGCCACGGTATTCCAGGCGCGCATCCCCCAGAAACGCAACGCTGCCCACCAACCGATGCAGATGCTGCGTGGCACCCTCTGCATCCTGGCTGATCTGTGTCTGAGCCAGGGCTGCCAGATCCTTCTGCGCTTCATGTACCAAACTGAACAACAGACGTTGCACCACTTCCCCGCAACCGAAGGTTTCGATGAGGCTGGCACGGGTTGGCCAGGATGCAGTCGATCGGCGACGGGTGTCGTGCGCAGCAGCCTCGGCGTTAGGTAACCAGGACTCCAGCACTTCATGTAGTTGCTCGAACGTCAGTGGTTTGACCCGCCAGTCATCCATGCCGGCCTCGATGCAGCGCTGTATTTCAGCCGGCCCCAGGCTCGCGCTCAGGGCAATGATCGGCACACGCCCATCCTGCGCGGCGCTTTCCCGACGGCGTATTTCGCGGGTCATGGCGTAGCCATCCATGACCGGCATCTGGCAGTCACTGAGCACCAGGTCAAAATGCCTGAGGGACATGGCCGTCAGCGCCGCCTGCCCGTCGCCGAACACTTCGCAGCCTGGCCCGAGCTTTTGCACGAGCCAGCCCAGCAGGATTCGATAAGCCGGGTGATCTTCGACCACCAGCACCCTCAACTGTTGCCAACCCGTTATCTGGAATGGCGGCCGCGACGAAGCCTGCCCGGGACCTGTGCCTGAAGGAATGCCCGGCTGCATGGTCACCTCGCTTGTGGCAGTGAAATCGTCAAGGCCGCTCGACTCACCAGCGATCATCTGAACATCACTTGGAGGGGGACTGGAGCAATTAAGAGAGGCACAGTGACTTATCTTCTTGAATGATTTATGACAGCCAACCCCCTCAAAAAATAATCACCTGCATTCTTGTTGGCGATACAACAACTACGAAAATCCAAAACTTCCCACACAGAAACATTGAAATTCCGACAAACCATCGGTGGGGACCGGGGGGCCGGCCCAATGTCGTATTTGTTGTATTTCCTCTGCGTTTGCCAGCCGATAAATTGGCCCTCACCCCGTCAGAGGGTATGGACTCGCCGCCCGCGACAGCCCCGCACAGCCATGACAATCCGCCTCGTCATCCGTCAATCGTCGAGGTACTGCATTGCCATGGCACGCATTTATTAGCCAGCCTTGCATTGGAACAATCTGAAATGATCAAGTCCCTAGCCCTGTTGAGCACCGCCCTGTTGCTTGCCGCTGCCTCACCTGCCTTCGCCGCCAGCAATGTGGATCTGACCGTCAAGGGTTCGATCACGCCCAATGCCTGCGACACGATGATTTCCAATGGGGGGGTCGTCGACCACGGCAAGCTGACGGCCAGGGACCTCTCGGCGGATGCACATACGCCATTGCCCATCCAGCCCTTGTTACTGAGCGTGCGCTGCGAAGGGCCGACCCTGTTCACCTTCAACATGATCGACAACCGCGCCGGCTCGTCGGCGCTGCATAACAGCCTGCATGGCCTGGGCGTGATCAACGAGACCGAAAAGCTGGGCAGCGCGGCCTTCTCGCTGACCAGCCCGGTGGCGGATTCGGTGGCCGTGCGCACCATCATGTCGACCAATGGCGGCGCCAGCTGGACCCCCGCCTCCTACCTGGGACACGCCGCACTGACCGCTATCGCCTCGGCGGACGACACCAGCCGGCCCATTGCGGTGAAAGACTTCGATGCGGGTATCAACGTGCGCACCATGATCGCCCGCACCGATGGCCTGACCCTGACCGACGAAGTTCCCATCGACGGCCACGTCACCCTGCAACTGACTTACCTCTAACCCATCCCTGAACGGAGTTTGACCCACCGTGAACAAGACCCTTTCTGCCCTCGCCGTCAGCCTGCTGCTGATCAGTTCCCCTACTGCCTTCGCTGCCTCGACCGTCGACCTGACGGTCAAGGGCCTGATCACCCCCAGCGCCTGCACTCCCAATTTGTCCAATGGCGGCGTCATCGACCATGGCAAGATTTCCGCCAAGGACCTGTTGCCGAACAATCCAACCCATATCGGCTCCCACACCCTGACCATGACCGTGAGCTGCGACGCGGCGATCCCGTTTGCGCTGCACTCGATTGATAACCGTGACGCAAGTACAGGTAGTGCCTACAGCCTGGGTATGAACAACGGCAAGAGGCTGGGGTGGTTTAGTGTGATGTTGAGCAACCCGGTGGCCGACAGCATCGCCGTGCAGCCCATTGCTTCCGAAGACAGTGGCACCACGTGGTACCGCGAAAAATTCTGGGACGCCGGCCTGTACATGTCGGTGGCCGCCATGGACGACGACAGCCAACCCCTGGCAGTCAAGGACCTGACCGTAGACCTGGTTGTATCAAGCTCAATCGCCCGCACCGATGGCCTTGACCTGAGCAACGAGGTAACCCTCGACGGATCGGCCACCTTCGAAGTGAAGTACCTGTAAAACCATGACCGCCCATGCCTTGCGTCCTGCCAGGCATGGGATTTTTCGTATCGGTCGTATTCACCTCTGCCAGTGGCCCCCACCGATGAAGTTGTTCACTCGTTTTTTAACAGCGTTGTTTTGCCTGACGAACCTGCCTTGGGCCTTTGCCGCCTCGGCGGTCGACATCACCGTCACCGGACGGCTGACACCTCATGCCTGCAGCATCGAGCTGTCTGACGAGGGCACCGTGGATCACGGCAAAATTCCCGCCCGCAGCCTGAACCCGGACGAATTCACCGTACTGCCCAGCCGCTCGCTGGAGCTGAGGGTCCACTGCAACAGCCCGATGTTGTTTGCATTGGTGGGCATCGACAACCGGGCGGACTCCTCGTTGGCTCCCGACTATTTCTACGGCCTGGGGAGAAACATCCACGTACCCGCCGAACGCCTCGGTTCCGTGGCGCTGTCCTACCGCAACCCGGTCGGCGACGCACAGCCAATGCAAGTACTGGCGTCGAGCAACAACGGCGAAACCTGGGGCCCGGACGCCAATGCCTACCCCAAGTACTACATGGGCTTTGCGCTGCCGGGCGACCGTCAGCCGGACTTCATCAGCCAGTTGACCACCCAGCTTCGCGTCGACACCGCCATCAATTTTTCGCAGTACCTGACCCTGGACCAGGAAGTACCCCTCGACGGCTCCATCGTCCTGGATTTGCGCTACCTCTGACCCTGGCGATGGACTCATCTCATCCCACTGGAAAACATCCGTCATGACGACGAAACGTTTAACAATCGCTGTCTGCCTCAGTGCCCTGGGCCTGTTGCTCAGCACTCACGTACTGGCCGACGGAATGGTTCCGGACACCTCCGTGGTGATTGTTCACGAAGCCGACGGCGAAGCGTCAGTTTCCGTGACCAACACCGACAGCCAACTGGCGCTGCTGCACGTCACCCTGGAAAACATTCCGGAAGATGACGAGTCGCTGCTATTCGTCACCCCACCGCTGGCGCGGGTGGAGGCCGCCAAATCGCAACTGGTGCGCTTCATTCTGCAAAGCCCACAACCGCTACGCACCCAACGGCTCAAGCGGGTAATTTTCGAAGGCATGCCACAGGGCCGGCCAGCCACCGAAGCCGGGCACGCCCGGGTCGGCGTGACGGTACGTCAGAACCTGCCGGTGATCATTCATCCCAGGGGCCTGAAGCGTAACCCCACGCCCTGGACCGACCTGACTTGGTCGTTGCGGGGCGGCCAATTACAGGTGAGCAACGACACCCCCTATGTGGTGCGCCTGGCCCAGGACCTGAGCCTGCTGCCCGGTAAGGGCAAGGCGATGCTGCCCCGCACTTATGTGCTACCGGGAGAAACCCTGAGCGTCCCCACGACGGGCGGGGCCGCCACGTCGGTGAGATTTCAACCGGCCACCCTGTATGGCTTTGCTGTGAAACCCCACGAAGCGCCCATCAGTCTTTGAAACATAGGGCTCTACACTTTTTTGCTGACTGAAAAACCTTGTCCCCTCGCCACAAGGTTTGAAAGCAACACAGGTGCCGCAGGACTGCCAGGCACCTGAATAACGAAGTGACGACGCCATGACCGTCACCAGGATGCATACCACGGCCGAAACGGGCTCGGCCCAGCGCCTCCATCATCAGAGTGCCATTCGTGAAAACAGTATTGAGTTACCGTGACGGCGAAGCCGTGCCCGCCGTGTCCCCGCGTTTCATCTGGCCGGCGCTGTTGCTGGCCAGTGCCTTTCTGTCCAGCGAGGCCAGGGCTGAAGCCCCACCGCAAGCCCGCTTCGATGCTCAGACCCTGCAACGACGCGGCATCGACCCTCAACTGGCCAGCCTGCTGCTCGATACGCCGCGCTTTGCTGCCGGTCGGCATGCCATCAGCCTGACCGTCAACGGTCAGCGCCGTGGACGGCTGGAGGTGAGTTTTGATCAGCAGGGCGTCCTGTGTTTCGACCAGAAATTGCTGGACACCGCCAATCTGGTGATACCCGACGACGGCGGGACCTGTCATGACTTTCTGACACGGTTTCCACAAAGCCTGGTGGAACCTGATCCGGCCACGTTGACAGTGGCGCTGGTGGTGCCGACCGAGGCCCTGCGCCCTGTAGAACGCGATGTGTCCGGGTATGAAACCGGCGGTTTCGCCGGATTGCTCAACTACGATCTCACCGGGTTTTACAACCAGTACGGTGAAGACTCCAGCCGGTTTGGTTCGGCCAATACCGAAATGGGTTTCAACGCCGGCGACTGGATCGTACGCAGCCGCCAGGTGCAGACCTGGCAGGACGGGCTGTCGCGCACCATCCATCTGGAGGCCTTTGCCCAACGTACGTTTGCCAGCCATCAAGCGGTGCTGCAGGCTGGCCAGATCAACCTCTACAACCCGGTGCTGTCCGGCGCCCAGATCACTGGCGTCCAGGTACTCACCGAACAGGCCCTCCAAGACCAGGGCCAGGGCGCGACCATCAACGGGATTGCCAACAGCCCGGCGCAGGTCGAGGTCCGCCAGAACGGCGCATTGATTCACTCCACCGTGGTCCCGGCCGGGCCATTTTCCCTGAGCGATGTCCGGCGCCTGAACAGCCGTTCGGACGTCGAAGTCACGGTCAAGGAAAGCGCCGGAGGGGAACGGCGCTTTACCGTGCCGGCGGCCATGCTCGGTCTGGGCCTACCGGCACCGGGCTACTCGGTGGCCGCCGGGCGGGTGCGCAATATTGGCGATGCCCAGGGCGACGATCCCTGGGTGATCAGCGCCGGCTGGAGCGGCGCGGTGCACCCGCAAGTGAGTCTGGGCAGCGGCATGCTGATGTCCAGCGAGTATCGCGCAGGCGGCCTGAGCCTGGGCTGGCTGCCGTGGAGTGACAGTCAAATCCAGCTGTCCAGCCAGGCCTCCGACGCACAGGTCCGGGAAAAAGTGCGCGGGCTGCAAACCGACTTGTCCTGGTCCCGGCAACTGAACGACCAGTGGTCATTCAGCGCCAGCACCTCCTGGCGCACCCCGGGCTACCGCGAACTGGAAGAGGCGACCTACGAGCCTGAAACCCGCCAACAGCGAAGCTCACGCTATCGCGACCAACAAAGCGCCACGGTGGGCTGGTCCCATCCCTGGCTCGGGGCCTTCAGTGCCGGTTTTTCCCGCTCCAGCACCTTCGACGGCGACAGCAGCAGCCGCGCCCTGGCGTCCTGGGGCACCAGCGTTAGCGGGGTGTCGCTGTCGGCCAGCGCCGAGTGGCAGATGGGCGGGCGTCAGCAGCAAGACAATGCCGTCTACCTGAACGTCAGTGTGCCCCTGGGCGAGAGCCGCCGGGCACGGGGCTGGGTGCGCAACTCGGGCGGTGAACACCGCACGGGCCTGGGCGTGACCGAGCAGATAAACGATCAATCCAGTTATCGGGTCAGCGCCGAACACGACACCCGCGACCAACAAGTGGAAACCACCCTGGGCATCTCGGCGCTGCCGCGCTACAGCCAGCTCGACCTCAGTTACAGCCGCTCCGATGCAGAACGTTCGAGCTATCAGGGCGGTGCCCGGGGTGGCGTGGTCGTGCATGGTGGCGGTGTCACGTTGTCGCCATATCCGGTGCGCGACACCTTTGCCGTGCTCTCGGTCAGCGACATGGGCGGCATCAAAGTCAGCACCCCCAGCGGCCCTGTCTGGACCGACTGGCAAGGTCAGGCGGTGGTGCCCCAAGTGGCCGCGTATGGGCGCAGCCCGGTTGAGGTCCAGACCCGTTCGCTGCCGCGCAATGCCGATATCAACAACGGTCTGGCGGTGATCTGGGCCGGACGCGGCGCCGTGGACCGAATCGAGTTCGGCCTGGTGCTGACCCGCCGCGTCTTGCTCACCGTCAGCACCGACCAGGGCGCACCGCTGCCCCGTGGTGCCACCGTCAGCACCGCCAATGGCGAGTTCATCACCCTGGTCCAGGAAGGCAGCCAGGTGTTCCTGCCCAACGTCCTTGAACAACCGGCATTGTGGGTCAACCCCCCCGGAATGGAGCGCTGCCTACTGCAGTTCGATCTGCCGCAAAAGGGTGATCCAGAGGTGTATTTCGAAACCGTGCCAGCCCGTTGCACCAAGCCTTGAGGAAGACTTCCATGCCCCTTGATCCCTCCTTGCAACGGCTAAGCGCCTTGTTGCTAATGCTTGGCCTGGCCGGCAACGTCCACGCCCAGGACGAATGCCAGCTCAGCCTCAACGAATCGCTGCTGGATTTCGGCCTGATGAGCCGTGTCGCCAAGAGTGCCAGCGCCCCCCAACAACCGCTGGGTGAACGGCGCCTGAGCCTGGCCCTCAACTGCCCGCAACCGGGGGACATGAGCCTGTTCTATAACGCCTTGGCCGCTAGCGCGCAGCGGCTGCAATTCACTGGACAGGGCAGTTACGATATCCAGGTCAGCGACGCAGTCCTGGACGGCCAGGCCGTGGAATTGGGACTGGTGCCCGCCATCGGCCAGCCGCCCGCCGCCAGCGGTGCGGTGCTGAACTGGCGCACGGGCTACGGGATCGCGCCGGTTCAAGGCGCCGCCGTGCTCTCGGGCAAAAGCCTGTCCCTGCAACTGACGGTCAACGCCTGGGCTGATACCGCCGCCACCCACGTGCGGGATGCAACCACCTGGGAAGTCTCCGGACTGTTCGAGGCCCGCCACAGCGCTCGCTTCCGGGAACTGACCCTGCGTGCCAGCTTCGCACCGGCCGCCTGTACGCCACGCCTGTCCAACGGCGGCCTGGTGGACTACGGCACGCTGCTGGCCAAGGACTTGAACGTCGACAGCGAAACCCCGCTGCCCACCAAAACCCTGCTGTTTTCCGTCAGCTGTGACGCCGCCACCCCCTTCGCCCTGCTCATGCACGACAACCGCAATGGCTCGGCTACCGGCGGCACCGACGAGACCGCCTACGGCCTGGACCTGGACAACAGTCAGAACAAGATTGGCCGCTACTACCTGAACATCGACCCGGCTGACTTCACTGCCGATGCCTTGCCGACGCTCTATCGCACCGACTCCACCAGTGGCGGTGTGGCCTGGAGCAGCGCCAGTTCCCGGCAGATTCCCATGGCGGCCAACAGCTACCTGGGCTTTACCGACAGTGCCGGCAGCACCAGCGGGCCAGTGGCAATCCAGAACCTCGCCGGAACGGTCCGCATCAAGGCCTTCCTGGCGCCCAGCCAGTCCCTGGACCTGCGCGACGTTGTGCACATCAACGGCTCCGGCACCATAGAAATCATTTATCTGTAACCCCATCCACAGAAGAGTCTGCGACCATGAAACCCTACTGCATCGCCCTTTCCACCCTGTTGCTGCTGCCTGCTGCACAAAACGCCCTGGCAGCCTCGACAGTAGACCTGACCGTCAAAGGCCTGATTACGCCGCTCGCCTGCACCCCGCTGCTGTCCAGCGGGGGCCTGATCGACTACGGCAAAATTTCCCGACAGGACCTGAACCTCGACAAAGGCACCCGCCTGCCCGTCAAGTACCTGCAAGTGAGCGTCGGCTGCACCGGCATGAGCCGCTTTGCCCTGCGCATGCGCGATAATCGCGACGGCTCGGCCATGGTCAACAGTGAGATTTACTATGGGCTGGGGTTCGATAACAGTGGCAACCGCGTCGGCCTGTACTCCATGAGTTTCGATCCGACGCAAACCGTCGTCGACAGCCTGACGCGGGTCTACGGTACCGAGTCCACCACCGGCGGTCTGGCCTGGCGCACCGCCAACTTGAAACCCATCGATATGGGCGCCACCAGCTATCTGGGCTTCACTGATACCGAAGGCAGCACCGCAGGGCCGTCGGCGATCCAGAACCTGAGCACCACGGTCAAGGTCGAGGCGGTCATCAATGCCAAACAGAACCTGGACCTGAGCACCGACATCCTGCTGGACGGCTCCGCTACCCTTGAGGTGGTCTATCTGTGACCTTGAAGTTTCTCGCTGGTGACCTGCACATACAACGCACGTCCGGCCCCGAGACCGGCGGTGATCGCGCCCAGGCCGATCACCGCGAAAATCCAGCCCACGGCTGCCCAGCCGCCGGTCCAGTCATGCACCAGGCCGACCGCGAAGGGCCCGAGGGACGCCAGGGTGTAACCAAAGCCTTGGGCCATGCTCGACAGATTGGCGGCCACATGGGCATCCCGCGAGCGCAGCACGATCAAGGTCAGTGCCAGGCTGAAGGCACCGCCCTGCCCCAGGCCGAGCAAAATCGCCCAGCCCCACAGACCTTCGATCGGCGCGTAAAGGCAGCCGAACAACCCGCCGAGGGTCAGGCACATGACGATGACAATCGCCAGCCGCTGATCCTTGCCCCGCGTCGCCAGCCAGGGCGCGGCCAACGAACTGGCCAGTTGGACGATGACCGAGCCTGACAGCACCAGGCCCGCCTGAGTGGGTGTCAAACCACGGCCGATCAGGATCGATGGCAGCCAGCCAAAGACGATGTATGCCAGCGAGGATTGCAGCCCCATATACAGCGTCACTTGCCAGGCCAGCGGATCACGCAGCAGTCCGCGCACCCGATAAGCCACGTGGTGGGCACCGTGTTTGCGTCCGACTTGCGGCAACCAGAACGCCGCGGCTACTAGAGCAGGCAGCATCCAGAAGCCCAGGCCCATGGTCCAGCCACCCTCGAAATGCTGGCTGAGCGGCACCGTCGCCCCCGCTGCCATGGCCGCGCCGAGGCACAACGCCATGGTGTAAACACCGGTCATAGTCCCGGCGTGTTTGGCGAAATCGCGTTTGACGATGCCCGGCAGCAACACACCGATCACCCCAATACTGGCACCGGCGAGAATGCTGCCGGCAAACAAGCCGGTTTCACCGAACGAACTGCGCAGAATGATCCCGCAGGCCAGGGTCAGCAAAATGCCCAGCACCACCCGCTCGGCCCCGAAACGTCGCGCCAGAAGCGGCGCCAGCGGGGCGAACAGACCCAGACACAGCACCGGCAAGGTGGTCAGCAAACCCGCTTGCGCCGCCGACAGGCCGAGGCTTCTGGATACATCGCTGAGCAACGGCGCCATGCTCGACAGCGCCGGGCGCAGGTTCAATGCAACCAGAATCAACCCCAGCAACAACAGCCATGGGCGGCGCAGAACTGGATGACTTTGCTGGACCTGTTCGTCATCGGCCTCGGCATCGATCAACAGCTCTTCGAGCTCTGTCGTGCGCTTAGGTAATGTGATTTTTCCGGTCTGTGGGGTAGACATGGAATTCCCGGTTTCAAGGTTCATTGATCAGCGTCCGGCAAATGGCCTTGGCCCGTTCCGGATCGCGCTGCTCAACGGCATTGAGTAGTTCGATGTGCAGGTCGAACACTTCCTGGCGCCGCGCAGTGATGCTCAGGGTCTGGCGCAAATGCGCGCCAACGATGCTGGAGAAGTAGCGGTATAACTCGCTCAAGGTCGGGTTGTGTGCTGCGTCCACCAGTCGACGATGGAACACCAGATCACAGGCGATATAGCTATCGAGATCGCCGTGGTAATGACTACCGCTGACGCCAAGGGCTTCATGCAGCGCTTTAAGGTCTTCATCCGTACGCCGCAGCGCCGCCAGGCCGATGGCCTCGACTTCAAGAATGTGCCGGGTCTCACGGGCCTGTTCATGGGAGCAGCGTGAAAGCGCCTTCATGGTGTCCAGCGGATCGACGACCGCCCGCAGGTAACTGCCGTCGCCCTGACGAATCTCGATCAACCCGGAAAACGCCAACACGCGCATGGCTTCGCGCACGGTGTTGCGGCTGATGCCCAGCTCAATCGCCAGCTCCGGCTCGGTGGGCAAGCGCTGGCCGATGGTCCAGGTGCCGTTGTTGATGCGCAAGCGCAACCGCTCCAAGGCCTGATCGACCAAAGATCGCTTAATTAATGGAGAAATATCGGACATAGGATTCGCCTTTTCATCCAATCATAGGATGAATTTTCTGACATGTTAGTCAGGTTTATCAGCGAGTACAACTATAGGCGCTGCCGCAGGCTGCCATCCTTCCAGCGGTTAATGGAGTGCCGGGGCTAACGTAAAGATCAAAAGATCGCAGCCTGCGGCAGCTCCGGGGGTTATGTAGGCCCGACCCAGTGTGGTTGTCGCCCTAAAACTCAGGAAAAAATAAACCCGGCACATGGCCGGGTTTATTGATGTTGCCGCTAACCCATCAATGCAAAATCTGGCTCAAGAACAGCTTGGTCCGTTCATTCTGCGGGTTGTCGAAGAAGTCGTTCGGCGCGGCCTGTTCGACGATTTCGCCCTTGTCCATGAAGATCACGCGGTTGGCCACGGTACGGGCGAAGCCCATTTCGTGGGTTACGCAGAGCATGGTCATGCCGTCTTCGGCCAGGCCGATCATGGTGTCCAGAACCTCTTTCACCATCTCCGGATCGAGTGCTGAAGTCGGTTCATCGAACAGCATGATTTTCGGCTTCATGCACAGTGCCCGGGCAATCGCCACGCGCTGTTGCTGACCACCGGACAGCTGCCCCGGATACTTGTGCGCCTGCTCCGGAATGCGCACGCGCTCCAGGTAGTGCATGGCAATTTCTTCGGCCTTGCGCTTGGGCATCTTGCGCACCCACATCGGCGCCAGCGTGCAGTTCTGCAGGATGGTCAGGTGCGGGAACAGGTTGAAGTGCTGGAACACCATGCCGACTTCACGACGGATCGCTTCGATCTGCTTGAGGTCGTTGGTCAGCTCCACACCATCGACCACGATGCGGCCCTGCTGGTGTTCTTCCAGACGGTTAAGGCAGCGAATGGTGGTCGACTTGCCGGAACCGGACGGCCCGCACAGGACGATACGCTCGCCCTGCTTGACGTTCAGGTTGATATCTTTCAATACGTGGAACTGGCCGTACCACTTGTTCACGCCCTGCATCTGAATAATGCCTTCAGGGCTCACAGGCTGTTTGATTGCTTCGCTCATCAGAGAACTCCTAACGCTTGTGGCCAGTGTCGAGCTTGCGTTCCAGATGCATGGAATAGCGCGACATACCAAAACAGAAAATCCAGAACACCAGGGCTGCGAATACATAGCCTTCGGTGGCCATGCCCAGCCATTTCGGGTCGGCGGCGGCTTGCTTGACGCTATTGAGCAGGTCGAACAGGCCGATGATGATCACCAGGCTCGTGTCCTTGAACAGCGCAATGAAGGTGTTGACGATGCCCGGAATTACCAGCTTCAAGGCTTGCGGCAGAATCACCAGGCCCATGCTGCGCCAGTAACCGAGGCCCATCGCCGCAGCCGCTTCGTACTGACCTTTGGGAATCGCCTGCAGACCGCCGCGCACCACCTCGGCCACATAGGCCGACTGGAACAGAATCACCCCGATCAGCGCCCGCAGCAGCTTGTCGAAGTTCATGCCTTCGGGCAGGAACAGCGGCAGCATCACCGAGGACATGAACAGCACGGTGATCAACGGCACGCCACGCCAGAACTCGATGAAGGTCACGCAGACCACTCGAATCGCCGGCATGTTCGAGCGACGCCCCAGCGCCAGCATGATCCCCAGCGGCAAGGCGCCGGCAATGCCGACCGTGGCGATCACCAGGGTCAGCATCAGGCCGCCCCATTGGCTGGTCGCTACTTCGCTCAGACCGAACCAGCCACCGTGCAGCAAGGTGTAGGCAATGATCGGGTAGAGCACCAGAAAGCCCAGGCCGTAGATCGCCTTGCGCGGGAAGCGCGAGATGAACAACGGGGCCACGCCAATCACCGCCAGCCACACGGTCAAGTCGACCCGCCAGCGCAAGTCGGTCGGATAGTAGCCGTACATGAACTGGCCAAAGCGCTGCTGGATGAATACCCAGCAGGCGCCTTCCTTGGTGCAGTCGGCGCGCGTGGTGCCGACCCAGTTGGCGTCGATAATCGCCCAGCTCAGGATCGGCGGCACTATCAGCCAGATCAGGTAGAAGGCGAACAGCGTCAGCAGGGTGTTGATCCAGCTGGAGAACATGTGCGCCCGCATCCACGCCACGATACCGATGCTGCTGCTCGGCGCTGGCAGGTCAGGTTTGAAAATATGAGTCGTCATGTGCGCTTCCTCACCGCTCGATCAGCGCAATGCGCTTGTTGTACCAGTTCATCAGCAGGGAAATGCTGATGCTGATCGCCAGGTACACGCTCATGGTGATGGCAATAACCTCGATTGCCTGCCCGGTCTGGTTCAGCACCGTACCGGCAAACAGCGAGACCATTTCCGGATAACCGATACCGGCGGCCAGCGAGGAGTTCTTCGCCAGGTTCAGGTATTGGCTGGTCAGCGGCGGAATGATCACCCGCAGCGCTTGCGGGATAATCACCTTGTGCAGGGTCGGACCGTTGCGCAGGCCAAGGGAACGGGCGGCTTCGGTCTGGCCATGGCTGACCGACATGATCCCCGAACGCACGATCTCGGCGATGAACGCCGCGGTATACACCGTCAAGGCCAGGGTCAAGGCCAGCAGTTCCGGGATCAACACCCAGCCACCGACGAAGTTGAAACCCTTGAGTTCCGGCATTTCCCAATGCAGCGGAGCGCCAAAGATCAGTGCGCACAGTGCGGGGATCACCAGGAATAGCGCCAGGCCAACCCAGAACTTGTGGAACGGTACACCGGTCGCTTCGAAACGCTTGTTGGCCCAGCGGCACATCAGCACGACGGCAATGATCGCCACCAAGACACTGACCATGAACGGCCAGAACCCGTCGGCGGTCAGGGCTGCCGGCATGTTCAAGCCACGGCTGCTGACAAAGAAGGTGTCGCCGAAGTTATGACTGTTGCGCGGCCCCGGCATGGTCAGGAACACCGCGAAATACCAGAACAGAATCTGCAGCAGCGGTGGAATGTTGCGAAAGACCTCGACGTAGACGGTCGCCAGCTTGCTGATGATCCAGTTCTGCGACAGCCGCGAGACGCCGACAATGAAGCCGAGGATCGTCGCCAGGATGACGCCGATGAAGGTCACCAGCAGGGTATTGAGCAGGCCGATGACAAACACCCGGGCATAGCTGTCCGATTCGGTGTAGTCGATCAGGTGCTGAGCGATGCCGAAACCGGCGCTGCGCTCGAGAAAGTCGAAACCGGAGGTAATGCCCCGGTGTTGAAGGTTGGTTTGGGTGTTATCGAACAGATACCAGCCCATTGAGACCACCGCGACAATCGTGATGATCTGAAATGCCCACGCACGCACTCGTGGATCGCTGAGGCTGAGCCTCTGCTTTGGTGCGCCGATTGAATTTTGCATGAAGTGCCCCAGAAATAATGGAACAGAACATCACCCGGTGGTTGGCCCACCGGGTGACAGGACCATCAGCGCACTGGTGGTGCGTATTGAATGCCGCCGTTGTTCCACAGAGCGTTCAGCCCGCGGTCGATGGCCAGTGGAGTGCTTTTGCCGAGGTTTTTCTCGAACACTTCGCCGTAGTTGCCCACTTGCTTGACGATCTGGACGACCCAGTCCTTCTTCACTTTCAGGTCTTTGCCATATTCACCGTCAGCACCCAGCAGACGAGCAACGTCCGGGTTCTTGGTGGCTTTGGCTTCAGCTTCAACGTTTTTCTGGGTGATGCCCATTTCTTCAGCGTTGAGCATGGCGAACAGGGTCCACTTGACGATGCTGAACCACTCTTCGTCGCCTTTACGCACGACCGGGCCCAGCGGCTCCTTGGAGATGGTTTCCGGCAGAACCACGTAGTCGCCCGGGGTCGCCAGCTTGCTGCGCTGTGCGTAGAGCTGGGATTTGTCGGAGGTCAGCACGTCGCAACGACCGGATTCCAGCGACTTGGCGCTTTCATCGGAGGTGTCGAAAGTGATCGGGGTGTATTTCAGACCGTTGCCGCGGAAGAAGTCGGAAACGTTCAGCTCGGTAGTGGTACCGGCTTGAATGCAGATGGTTGCGCCGTCGAGTTCTTTGGCGCTCTTGACGCCCAGTTTGTTGTTTACCAGAAAGCCGATGCCGTCATAGTAAGTCACGCCGGCAAACACCAGACCCATGCCCGAATCGCGGGAACTGGTCCAGGTGGTGTTACGCGACAGCACGTCGATTTCGCCAGACTGCAGCGCGGTAAAGCGCTCCTTGGCGTTCAACTGGCTGAATTTGACCTTGGTCGCGTCGCCGAATACGGCAGCGGCCACAGCGCGACAGACGTCAGCGTCGATGCCGATGATTTTGCCAGTGGAATCCGGAACCGAGAAGCCCGGCAGACCGTCACTCACGCCACACTGTACGAAACCTTTTTTCTGCACTGCATCCAGGGTTGCACCCGCCTGAGCGAACCCACTGACACCGAGCACTGCGGCCGCAGTCACGATGGCCAGGGTGGATTTCAACATCTTCATTCAAACCTCCAGTTTTTGCTCTTGTTGTGTCGGAGCTTGAGCCTTGCCGCACCCTTATGAGGCGCTGTTGACCCGTGTTGGCTTTTTTTAGGGTCAAGCGGCGTAAGGCCTTCGCTATGAGTCTAGTAGGAGAAAATCCATATAATGGAAAACTCACTTCTCACCAATCGGCCGAACGGGCTGTAGCCCTTTCATGTTCGCGAAGCCCGTAGCGGCCTTTGGCGAACGTCCATCACCGGATTTTTTGCTATCCCACAACCGAAGGTAGACTGATAGTGTTACCGCTCGGCGCAGGATTACTTGCACAACTTTCCCCATAGCAAAGGCCGTACCATACCGGCCCCTAAGGCGTTTAAGTGGCAGGTCAATAGCAAAACTTGCAGCCTTGCGACATCTTCTTAACTGATCAACCAGCCGCGCACTTTGACCTCGCACACAATGAGAGCGCACGCACAATTTTGGAGCAGACATGACCCAGACCTTGATTCTTCAGCCCATCAAGCCCGTCGACGCCTGCGTAATCTGGCTGCACGGCCTGGGTGCCGACCGCTACGATTTCCTGCCGGTGGCCGAAGCGCTGCAAGAAAGTCTGCTGACCACCCGCTTCGTTTTGCCTCAGGCACCGACCCGCGCCGTGACCATCAACGGTGGTTACGAGATGCCGAGCTGGTACGACATTCTGGCCATGAGCCCGGCCAGGGCCATCAGCCGCGAGCAGCTGGATGAGTCCGCGCAAACCCTCGTCGATTTGATTGAAGAGCAGCGCGCCAGCGGAATAGACGCCTCGCGGATTTTTCTTGCCGGTTTTTCCCAGGGTGGCGCAGTGGTTTTACACACTGCGTTTCTGAAGTGGCAGGGTCCTTTGGGTGGCGTAGTTGCCCTCTCCACTTATGCACCGACCTTCGGTGACGAACTGCAATTGTCTGCCAGCCAACAGCGGATTCCGGTGTATTGCCTGCACGGTCATTACGATGAGGTGGTACAAAACGCCATGGGCCGAACCGCCTACGAGCATTTGAAGCGACTTGATGTCACCGTGACATGGCAGGAATACCCAATGGGTCACGAAGTGTTACCCGAAGAAATTCGTGACATAGGCGTCTGGCTCGCCGACCGGTTACGTTGAAAACCGAAACTTCCTGTAGCCGTATGACCAATGAACTACGCCGCGCCCGATTCTTGCATTACACTGCCCGGCACTTAACCAATTTGAATGAGATGACCGTGCTCAAAGCACTCAAGAAAATGTTCGGTAAAAGCGAGGCTGAGCAGCTCGCGCCTGGCTCCATTGCACCTTCCCACAGCTCCGGAACCCGCACCGACGCTAATCAGCCGGGGCGCGCAGTGTCTGGGGCCGCCCCCAAGAAAGAGCCGGTGAGTACAGCCGTCGCTCAACCTGTAGCGGTTCCTGTCGATGAACAACCGCGCAGTGAAGAAGCCAAACCTGCGCAACCTCGCCGCCCACGCGCGCCGAAACCGCCAGTCATGCCCTGGAAACTCGAAGATTTCGTCGTCGAACCCCAGGAAGGCAAAACCCGCTTCCACGATTTCAAGCTGTCGCCAGAATTGATGCACGCGATCCAGGACCTGGGTTTCCCATACTGCACGCCGATCCAGGCCGAAGTACTGGGCTTCACCCTCAAGGGTATGGACGCCATCGGGCGGGCCCAGACCGGCACCGGTAAAACCGCGGCGTTCCTGATCTCGATCATCACCCAGTTGCTGCAGACCCCACCGCCCAAAGAGCGTTACATGGGCGAACCGCGAGCGCTGATCATCGCTCCGACCCGCGAACTGGTGGTCCAGATCGCCAAGGACGCGGCCGATCTGACCAAATACACCGGCCTGAACGTGATGACGTTCGTCGGCGGCATGGACTTCGACAAGCAGCTCAAGCACCTCGAAGCCCGCCACTGCGACATCCTCGTAGCCACCCCTGGCCGCCTGCTGGACTTCAACCAGCGCGGTGATGTTCACCTCGACATGGTCGAAGTGATGGTGCTCGACGAAGCCGACCGCATGCTTGACATGGGATTCATCCCACAAGTGCGTCAGATCATTCGCCAGACCCCACCGAAAAACGAGCGTCAGACCCTGCTGTTCTCCGCGACCTTCACCGAAGACGTGATGAACCTGGCCAAGCAATGGACCACCGACCCGGCCATCGTTGAAATCGAAGCGATCAACGTCGCCAGCGACATGGTCGAGCAGCACATCTATGCCGTCGCCGGCAGCGATAAATACAAGCTGCTCTACAACCTGGTGAACGACAACGGCTGGGAACGGGTGATGGTCTTCGCCAACCGCAAGGATGAAGTGCGACGCATCGAAGAACGCCTGGTGCGTGACGGCGTCAACGCTGCGCAGCTGTCCGGCGACGTGCCGCAGCACAAGCGCATCAAGACCCTGGAAGGCTTTCGCGAAGGCAAGATCCGCGTACTGGTGGCCACCGATGTTGCCGGCCGCGGGATTCACATCGACGGCATCAGCCACGTGATCAACTTCACCCTGCCGGAAATGCCGGACGATTATGTGCACCGCATCGGCCGTACCGGTCGGGCCGGCGCCAGCGGCGTATCGATCAGCTTTGCCGGTGAAGATGACTCTTACCAGCTACCGTCCATCGAGGCGCTGCTGGGTCGCAAGATCAGTTGCGAAACCCCACCGACGCATCTGCTGCGCGCAGTAGAGCGCAAGCGCCCGTAAAAACCGGCGCAACCCAAGAAACGCAGTCCGGACACGGCCTGCGTTTTTTTTCGTCTGGATATTGTCAGTCAGAACTAAAAGTCCATAATGGACAAATTAGTTTACTTTCATTTCCACGGGAGCATCCGCATGTCCAGCACGCCTTATGTGATCGCCCAGGCCCAGGCCCGCCAGCTACTCGAGCAAGTCGACGTGCCGCAGATCCTGCGCAAGCTGTTCCGTGACTTGGCCGCCGGGCAAGCGGTGCAACCTGCACAGCAGTTGGTGGAGTTCCCCCAAGGTGCTGGCGATTTCATCAACTACCTCGGAGTGCTGGCCGAAGACCGCGTCTACGGGGTCAAAACCTCGCCCTATATCGTTCGTAGCAAAGGCCCGCTAGTGACGGCCTGGACGCTGTTGATGTCGATGGAAACCGGCCAGCCATTGCTGCTCTGCGACGCTGGTGAACTGACCACCGCCCGCACCGCCGCGACCACTGCGGTGGCGGTTGATGCACTCGCCGCGCCCGAGGCCCGGCGCTTGGCGATCATCGGCAGCGGTCCTGTAGCCCAGGCTCACCTGCACTACGTGAAAAACCTGCGCGATTGGCAAAGCATCAGCCTCTATTCGCCGAGCCTGGCCGGCAAAAACCCCGCGGAGCTCGCATCGCTGCGCGCACTTGACCCACGCCTGCAGATCGTTGCCAGCCGCGAGGAAGCGCTCAGCGACGCCGACGTGATCATGCTCTGCACCTCCTCGGCCGGCCCAGTGATCGACCCGCTTGCATTGAGTAAACCGGCACTGATCACCTCCATCAGCACCAACGCGCCGCGAGCTCATGAAGTGCCGCCGCACGCCTTGAATGAAATGCAGGTCTATTGCGACTATCGTCAGACCACCCCCGGTTCGGCTGGAGAAATGCTGATCGCCAGCGAGCAGCATGGCTGGGATAAAGGCTCCATTCGCGGCGATCTGCCAGAGCTGCTCAGCAACCAGACACCGCGTCCAGCCTACGACCGTCACGTATTCTTCCGCTCCATCGGCCTGGGCCTGGAAGACATTGCACTGGCCAATGCGCTCTACCATTTGCAGCGCTAACACCTAAATACCTCCTAAATCTTCGACATTTGCGCCCCACAGGAGACGTTCATGACCCAGGCAGATTTCATCATCATCGGCGGCGGTATTGCCGGTGCATCCACCGGTTACTTCCTGTCGCGTCACGCTCGGGTGATTGTGCTGGAGCGTGAATCGCATCCGGCCTATCACTCCACCGGGCGTTCCGCAGCCTTGTACACCGCCGCCTACGGCACGCCCCAGGTCCGTTCATTGACTCTGGCCAGCCGGGACTTCTTCGATGCGCCGCCAACCGGCTTCTGCGAGCACCCGTTGCTGACCCCGCGCGGGGAAATGACCGTGGACTTCACCGGCGACCCCGAAGAGCTGAACAATCAATACCTGAGCGCCAAAGCCAGCGTGCCTGAAATGCAGCTGCTCAGCGCCGACGAAGCCTGCACGCGGTTGCCGATCCTGCGCCGGGATAAGGTCCACGGTGCAATCTACGACCCAAGCGCCAGCGATATCGACACCGACGCCCTGCATCAGGGGTATCTGCGCGGTATCCGGCGCAATCAGAGTGAAGTGCATACCGACTGTGAAGTGCAGAGCCTGACCCGTGACGCCCATGGCCAATGGCAGGTGAAAACCACCCAACAAACCTTCAGCGCTCCAGTGGTGATCATTGCGGCTGGCGCCTGGGCCGACAAAATCGGCGAGATGGCCGGGGCCAAGGCGATCGGCCTGCAACCCAAGCGCCGGGCGGCGTTTATCTTCGCCGGGCCCGAAGGGGTGGATATCCATGACTGGCCGATGCTGGTCAGTCTCGACGAGTCGTTCTACATGAAACCGGATGCTGGGATGTTCCTCGGCTCCCCGGCCAACGCCGACCCGGTCGAGCCCCACGACGTGCAGCCCGAAGAGCTGGATATCGCCATGGGTATTTACCAGATCGAGGAAGCCACTACCCTGACCATTCGCCGTCCGACCCGCACCTGGGCCGGGTTGCGCAGTTTTGTCAGCGACGGCGATCTGCTGTGCGGCTTCGATCAGCAGGTGCCCGACCTGTTCTGGGTTGCGGCCCAGGGCGGCTATGGAATCCAGACCTCACCGGCCATGGGCCAGGCCGCTGCCGCACTGGTGCGTGGCGATGCCTTGCCGGAACAGCTGACACGCTTTGGCCTGAACGCCGCCATGCTGTCCCCCGCTCGCCTGGGTTAAAACACCCTGAGGTGACGACCCGCCTTGATTGCGGCAAACTCCCAGCGCCCTTTTCGATAGGGCGCTGAACGCTGCCTGGAGCAACACCCTATGACACCACCTCGACAAGACCCCGCCCTGGACAACTTCCGGGCGATTGCCGACGCCATCGCCACGCTGTTTTACCCCCACGCCGAGGTGGTGCTGCACGACCTGCGCACGCAAAAGATCGACTACATCGCTAACAACTTGTCCAAGCGTGAAGTGGGCGACGATGCTGCACTGGAGGACATGCTCAGTGAAGACGTCAGTGAACGGAACATTGGTCCCTACGAAAAGCTCAACTGGGACGGTCAGAAAATCCGCAGCCTGAGCAGCGTGCTGCGCGACAGCAACGGTCAGCCGCTGGCCGTGCTGTGCATCAACCTGAATATCTCGC
The DNA here is from genome assembly GCF_059716055.1 of Pseudomonas sp. LBUM1658. NCBI lineage: Bacteria > Pseudomonadati > Pseudomonadota > Gammaproteobacteria > Pseudomonadales > Pseudomonadaceae > Pseudomonas > Pseudomonas sp. LBUM1658. The sequence continues at coordinate 1,178,114 of NZ_CP166798.1, read as the reverse complement.
TGTTCGAAAACGCCAAGGCCGCGCTGGATCTGTTCCTCTCGCCGAGCAAGCTGATTGCGCAACCGGACTCACTGTTTCGTGACGACTGGCAGGAGCGCATCAACACCTTCTTGCACGCGTGGCTGCGCGAACGTCAACTAAGCCTCAACCTGCTGACCCGCGAGCACAAACGCGAGCTAGTGCTGGCCCTGCACGCCGAAGGCGCCTTCAAAGGCAAAAGCGCCTCCAATTACGTGGCCAACGTACTGAATATGGGTCGGGCGACGGTGTACAAGCATTTGAAGGAATTGAAGGAAGTGAAGGAATTGTGAAGGGTTGAAGATCAAAAGATCGCAGCCTGCGGCAGCTCCTACGCGCCTGTGGGCGCTGCCAGGCACCATTGCAATACCTGGCGCGCACGATCAATCGCCGTAGATATCCGACTTGAAGTACTTGGCCTGGATTTTCTGGTATTCGCCATTGGCGCGAATGTCGTCGATGGCTTTGTTCAACTGGCTCACCAGCTCGGTATTGCCCTTGCGCACGGCGATCCCGGCGCCCTCACCCACGTATTTCGGGTCTTTGAGTTCCGGGCCGACAAAGGCATAACCGGCGCCGCGCGGCATCGACAGGAAATCATCCAGAGGAATGGTATCGGCGAAAATGGCGTCCAGGCGACCGGACGCGAGGTCCATGTAGATCTCTTCATTGTTGCCGTAACGCTTGACCGTGATCCCTTTGGATTCGAAGACTTCAGTAGCGTAACGATCAGTGGTGGTGGCCCGTTGCACGCCAACCGTTTTGCCTTTGAGGCTGGCGTACTGATCGTCAACCACAGCGCCTTTCTTCATCACCAACCGCGACGAGGTGAAGTAGTACTTGTGGGTGAAGTCGACGGAGTTCTTGCGCTCCGCGGTGATGGTCATCGACGACAGCGCGGCATCGATTTTCTTCACTTTCAGCGATGGAATCAGGCCATCGAACTCGCTCTCGATCCACTCGCACTTGACCTGCATCTGCGCGCACAGCGCATTGCCGATGTCGTAGTCGAAGCCGCTGATCTTTCCTTCGGAAGTCTTGAACGCAAAGGGCGGGTACGCCGCTTCAATACCGATGCGCAAGTTTTTTTCAGCGGCGAACAAGCTGCTGCATGCCAACAGACTGAGGGCCAGGCCACTGATGAGGGTGAGTTTCTTCATGTTCGTTTTCTCGCGGGTTGTTGTTGGTTTGGCAAGATGAAGAAGGGCAGCTGCAAGCTTGAAGCTTGAAGCTTGAAGCTTGAAGCTTGAAGCTTGAAGCTGCTTTATTGTACTTATAATTCCATACTGGACTTTTATGTATTGATCGTCAATCGAGTGGCCGCACTTCGTTCTTCCTTTGGTCGCGAGGATGGATTGGGGTGAATCAGGAAGATATAGGGTGTGGCTGATGGCCTCATCGCGAGCAGGCTCGCGATGACTGACTTACAGCCAACGGAGAATAGCCAGCCTGTTCATTTGCTCCAGCGCTCCACCGCTGCATGATCGCTGTCCTTGCCTTCCACCCAGCGAGGCCCGTCGCTGGTGTTTTCTTTCTTCCAGAACGGCGCGCGGGTTTTCAGGTAGTCCATGACAAAGGCACAGGCGTCGAACGCAGCCTGACGGTGGGCGCTGGCGGCGCCGACGAATACGATCGGCTCGCCCGGTTCCAGGGCGCCAATCCGGTGCAGCACTTCAAGCTTGAGCAGCGGCCAGCGCTGCTCGGCTTCCACGGCGATCTTGCCAAGGGCTTTTTCGGTCATGCCCGGGTAGTGTTCAAGAAACATTCCGGCAACCTCAAGGCCATCGTTGAAGTCACGCACGTAGCCGACAAAACTCACCACCGCACCGACGCCGACATTCGCCGCGTGCATTGCGTTGACTTCAGCGCCCGGATCGAACGCCGTGGATTGCACGCGAATCGCCATGCTCAGCCTCCGGTCACGGTGGGGAAAAACGCTACTTCATCGCCGTCGGCCAGAGGCTCGTCGAGCTGGCACAGGTCTTCATTGCGCGCACACATCAGGTTCTGTTCGCTCAGCACCTCGGCACCGTCACGCTGCGCCAGCAGCAGCCGCACATCATTGACCGAGGCGAAATCGCCTTCGACGTTCAGCGAGTCCACACCCAGTGCCTCGCGGTAGCGGGCAAAAAACTTCACCGTCACATTCATTATTCGGATACCTGATAGTGGCCGCTCTTGCCGCCCAGTTTCTCCAGCAAGCGCACGTTCTCGATGATCATGCCGCGATCCACGGCCTTGCACATGTCATAGATCGTCAGCGCGGCGACGCTGGCGGCAGTCAGTGCTTCCATTTCAACGCCGGTCTGCCCGGCGAGCTTGCAGCAGGCGACGATGCGCACCGCGTCTTCACCTTCGGCACTGAGTTCGACCTTGACGCTGGTCAGCAGCAGCGGATGGCACAGCGGGATCAAATCCGAGGTTTTCTTCGCTGCCTGAATCCCGGCGATCCGCGCCACGGCGAACACATCACCCTTGGGGTGACCGCCGCTGACGATCATCTGCAGGGTTTCGGGGAGCATGCGCACAAGCGCTTCGGCCGTGGCTTCACGTGACGTCACGGCTTTTTCGGTGACGTCGACCATATTGGCGCGACCTTGGGAATCGAGATGAGTCAGCACAGGGGTACTCCTGGAGGCAGCTGCAAGCCTTAAGCTACAAGCGGCAAGTAAAGCGCCGTTTGCCTGTTGCTTGAGCTTAAAAGGAGTATTTAAGCAGCCGCAAGCTACAAGCTACAAGCTACAAGCGTCGAGTAACGATCACTCGGTCCGCTTGCAGCTTGAAGCATGAAGCATGAAGCATGAAGCTTGAAGCTTAAAGATGCGATTCGGCGTATTCGGCCAGAATCGAACGTGGTACCCCTTGCAGGGTGATGTGTACCCCATTGGGGAAGTCTTTGAAACGTTCGGTCAGGTAGGTCAGCCCGGAACTGGTTGCGGACAGGTAAGGGGTGTCGATCTGCGCCAGGTTGCCCAGGCACACCACTTTGGAACCGGCACCGGCACGGGTGATGATGGTTTTCATCTGGTGCGGGGTGAGGTTCTGGCATTCATCGATCAGGATCAGACTCTGCTGGAAGCTGCGGCCTCGAATGTAGTTGAGGGATTTGAACTGCAACGGCACTTTGCTGAGGATGTAGTCGACGCTGCCATGGGTGCTCTCGTCATCCATGTGCAAGGCTTCGAGGTTGTCGGTGATGGCGCCCAGCCAAGGCTCCATTTTTTCCGCTTCGGTACCGGGCAGGAAGCCGATCTCCTGGTCCAGTCCCTGCACGCTACGGGTGGCGATGATGCGCCGGTAACGCTTGCTGACCATGGTCTGTTCGATGGCGGCAGCCAGGGCCAGGATAGTTTTCCCGGAACCGGCAGCACCCGACAGGTTGACCAGATGGATATCCGGATCGAGCAAGGCGAACAGCGCCAGGCTTTGATAAACGTCACGCGGTTTCAGACCCCAGGCTTCCTGGTGCATCAGCGGTTCCTGATGCAGGTCGAGAATCAGCAGTTTGTCTACCTCGATCTCCTTGATCCAGCCGACAAAACCCTGTTCGTCAATGATGAACTCGTTGATGTGCACCGCCGGCAGGTTGTCGATCAGCTGCACCTGGTGCCAGGTGCGACCGTGGTCCTGACGGGTTTCGACCTTGCTCACACGGTCCCAGAACGACCCCGTCATGTTGTGGTAACCGTTGGGTAGCAGCGACACATCGTCGACCAGTTGGTCGGTGCTGTAGTCCTCGGCTGCGATCCCGCAGGCCCGGGCCTTGAGGCGCATGTTGATGTCTTTGGTGACCAGCACCACGGGCAACTCAGGGTCGCGCGCATGCAGGTCGATCAACTGGTTGATGATGATGTTGTCGTTCAGATGCTCGGGCAGAATGATGTTCGGTTCGGCACGCTTGCTCATCAGAATTGACAGCAAACCCTTGGGCCCGCTTTTGCCACGCTGGATCGGCACACCGAGCTCGACGTCTTCAGGGCTGGCGTCGCCCAGGGTCTTGTCGATCAGGCGAATGGCCTGACGGCATTCCGCGGCCACGCTGTGATGCCCGCTCTTGAGCTTGTCCAGCTCTTCAAGCACGGTCATAGGGATCGCAACGTGGTGTTCTTCGAAGTTCAGGAGAGCGTTTGGATCGTGAATCAATACGTTGGTATCGAGTACATAAAGGATTGGCTGGTTGGAAGGGCTACGTCCGTGATCATCCATACTCGGTCACCTTTGTGGGAGCCAGTCGACGCAATACCGTGACAGTGCTGCGCCTCGAAATAGCCACCGAATTCACCAGGCGTACTCAAATGAACAGCACGACTCAAGTGAACTGCACACAAGGGGTCTTGGAAGACGCCACCTGTGTTGCAGGTTTCGGCGGTCTGTCTTCGTAATACTCCAAAACCCATGACAGAAAAAAGTACTTTGACGTTTTTTTGAAGTTTATTTTTCAGAGTGACCAATAGCACTTGGCGGACTGCCATCACCCGTATAAAGTCGGAAGTCCGCCTGTAATGAAATCTTCGTAAAAATCTCGTTTTTCAGCCTTTCCCCCAGCATTTGCTGGCCTTTGGTCCTTTCAACGAAAAGCGTCCTGGCAATCCTCCCAGCCAATCCCGCTTTGTGCGGTTTGTGTGATCAACCAGGGCATCGCGGTTTTCACCGAGTCCTGTTTAACGTTGAAATTGATCACCCCGCGCCGCCACAGCAGCATCAGGGTCAACACCCGCTCGCCACTCTGTCGAGCCTTGAGCTTGCCGCCTGCGTCCTGTGGATCGATGTCCCACAAGGCCACCTGCAATCCCTGAGCCTTGAAAAAACCTTCGCCGTCGGCACGACGCTGGCCATAGGGCGGGCGGAACAGCGGCACGTAATTCTCCGGCAGCTTGCCTTTGAGCAGTTCGACGCTGCGCTGGATCGAGTATTGCCAGTCCTGCCAATGACTATGGGAACGGTATTCCCAGCCCTGCACACCAACGCACTGTTGCGAATACAGCGCCTGCAGATCGGCCACCGAGTGCTGGGCCAGCCGCGTCTGAATATCGCTGCCCAGCACAAAGAAGGTCCCGCTCAGGTTCGACTGGCGCAGGTAGTCGGCCAGCCAGGCGCTGTTATCCGGCGAGGCGGCGGCAGCGCTGTCGAAGGTCAGTAAAAACAACCGGTCATTAAGCTCATCGCCATTGCGCTCATAGTCGCCGAAACGATCGATTTCGCTGCTGGCTTGCGGGAACAACGCCGCCTTGTGCAGCTGTTCGTCCAGATAGCGCTCATGAAACATCCGGCTCGGTTCGGCCCAGCGTATGTAGAAGGAATCGGTTGCGACCTGAAACTTGCCAGCCTGTTCGCGCAGGCCGTCCAGGTCTTCGACCAGATAACAGAAGGAGGCGTCCTGATCGCAGCTTTGCTGGGCGAAGTTGTAGTTGGCGAGCAGCCGCTGCCACATACGCTGACGAACGCGATCGATCGACTGCAGATTAATCATCCGCAACCCCAGCCGCTGCTTCAATGCCGCCTCTTCCAGTGCTTCACTGGCGAGCAAGGCGCGGGCGAAGGTGAGGATTTCCGCTCGCGATGCCACGTCGAACAAGGTCGGACTGCTGAGCTGCTCCGGCCAGGTGCTGCGGTCCAGCGTGGCGACGTCATTCGGCGCGGCGATAGCGCCGAGACTGAACAGCCAGGCCGAAAAAAGCAAAGCGATACGCAAAGGGATGTCTCCATAACAAAACCCGCGGCGCACTATAGCTGATCTGGTGCACTACCCCCGGCCCTGTTGGCGCGCCCGAAAAGATCGCAGCCTTCGGCAGCTCCTACGCGTGGACCGAGTACATTGGGCCATTCTGGTGAACAACGCATACGTCCACGGTTAAAGGTGAACACCGTCCCGTAGGAGCTGCCGCAGGCTGCGATCTTTTCAAATGACGCCATCGATCCCTCTATAACCTCCATTACTGGAGTCAACTCGGTCAACCCCCTAGAATCCCCCGACGATTTCAGGAGACGACTTCATGCTGATGGTGATTTCCCCAGCCAAGACCCTCGATTACCAGACCCCGCCGGTGACCCAGCGCTATACCCAGCCGCAATACCTCGATCACTCTCAGGAGCTGATCCTGCAGTTACGCGAGCTGAGCCCGGCGCAGATCAGTGAGTTGATGCACGTCTCCGACAAGATCGGTGGCCTCAACGCCGCACGCTTCGGCAGCTGGACCCCGGCCTTCAGCCAGGCCAACGCCAAGCAGGCGCTGTTGGCGTTCAAAGGCGATGTGTATACCGGCATGAATGCCGAAACCTTCAGCGAGGCGGATTTTGAATACGCCCAGCAACACTTGCGTCTGCTGTCGGGCCTGTACGGCCTGCTGCGCCCGCTCGATCTGATGCAACCGTACCGGCTGGAAATGGGCACCAAGCTGGCCAATGCCCGGGGCAAGGACCTCTACGCTTTCTGGGGCACCCGGATCAGCGAGTGGCTGAACGAAGCCCTGGCCGAGCAAGGCGATGACCTGCTGCTCAACCTGGCTTCCAACGAATACTTCTCGGCGGTCAAACGCTCGGCCCTGAACGCGCGGATTATCAATACCGAGTTCAAGGACCTGAAGAACGGCCAGTACAAAATCATCAGCTTCTACGCGAAAAAGGCCCGCGGCATGATGAGCCGCTTCGTTATTCAAGAGCAGATCAACGACCCTGCCGCGCTCAAGCAATTCGATGCCCAGGGTTATCGCTTCAGTGCCGAACAGTCGAAACCCGACACCCTGGTTTTTCTGCGCGACCACGCCCCCGAATAACGCACTCTTTCGGCGCACGTCACTTATCAGGCACGTGCGCCGACCGCTATTCCCCTCCGATTTCCCCCGCCGAATACGCCATTTTTCTGGCGTCAAAAATATCTCTCAACCATTTTGAACTTTTCATTCAGGCGAAATTTGTCACTTTTTTTCGTAGTGGCACCTATTTTTTTTGAGGGTAGTGGCATATGCCCATCCAAAGCGATGAATCCCCCGTCTACACAGGGCCATACGGCAAATGATGGCAATATGAAAGCGGTGCCATCTTTGGCAATATTTCAAGGAATTTCAGATTTCAGGATGGGCGGGCAGGAACTATGTCCAGATGAGTCGTTCATACCACCGGTAACGATTATCTTTGGGAACGTACGAGATAACTTACGTAGCAAGGCGGTCACCGTAGCGAAGTTGTCACATGAACTTCGACACTATGATCCCTGGTGTGGAATAAACGTGAAGGACGGGAGATAAGGCAACATCACTATCCCCTATAAGGCCATGGCCGCGCCCCTATAATTGCGCTCACCTGAGTGCATAACCACTTGATTTTAATGGCTTTAAGTCAATTATCGAGTGCGAGAAATTCTTTGCACGAATGTCTTCCCGAGGAAGACCGGCTGCATATCAGGGCAGGTCATAACAACAAGGCCAAGTTTCGCACACCTTGAGTGCTTATTTAGACACTCGGAACTTATGTATGCCTGCACACGGCCTGTGGCGCCTGACGGTCACACTTTCGAGTGCACTATGACCGCTGAACATCATTAATTCCGGCCATCTAATGGCGTAATAAATTACAGAGGTAAATGCGATGCGCATCAGCATATTTGGTTTGGGTTACGTCGGTGCAGTATGTGCCGGCTGCTTGTCTGCACGGGGCCATGAGGTCGTTGGCGTAGACATCTCCAAAGACAAGATTGACCTGATCAACGCCGGCAAATCGCCGATCGTCGAACCGGGTCTGGGCGAACTGCTGACCCAGGGCATCGAGACCGGTCGTCTGCGTGGCACCACCAACTTCGCCGAAGCGATTCGTGACACCGACCTGTCGATGATTTGCGTTGGTACGCCGAGCAAGAAAAACGGCGACCTGGAACTCAACTACATCGAAGCGGTATGTCGCGAGATCGGTTTTGTCCTGCGTGACAAGACCACCCGTCACACCATCGTGGTCCGCAGCACCGTATTGCCGGGCACCGTGAAGAACGTGGTGATCCCGATTCTCGAAGACTGCTCCGGCAAGAAAGCCGGCGTCGACTTCGGTGTCGCGGTCAACCCTGAGTTCCTGCGCGAAAGCACCGCGATCGCTGACTACGACCTGCCACCGATGACCGTGATCGGCGAGTTCGACACCGCTTCCGGTGATGTTCTGCAATCGTTGTACGAAGAGCTCGACGCTCCGATCATCCGCAAGGACATCGAAGTCGCCGAGATGATCAAGTACACCTGCAACGTCTGGCATGCGACCAAAGTGACCTTCGCCAACGAGATCGGCAACATCGCCAAAGCGGTCGGTGTCGATGGTCGCGAAGTGATGGATGTGGTCTGCCAGGACAAGACGCTCAACCTGTCCCAGTACTACATGCGCCCGGGCTTTGCATTCGGCGGCTCTTGCCTGCCAAAAGACGTCCGCGCCCTGACCTACCGCGCCAGCACTCTGGACGTCGATGCGCCGCTGCTCAACTCGCTGATGCGCAGCAACGTGTCCCAGGTGCAGAACGCCTTCGACATCGTCTCCAGCCATGACAAACGCAAAGTCGCCCTGCTGGGCTTGAGCTTCAAGGCCGGCACCGATGACCTGCGCGAAAGCCCGCTGGTAGAGCTGGCGGAAATGCTGATCGGCAAAGGCTACGACCTGAGCATCTACGACAGCAACGTTGAATATGCCCGTGTCCATGGTGCGAACAAGGATTACATCGAGTCGAAGATCCCTCACGTCTCGTCCTTGCTCAACTCGGATTTCGATGCAGTGATCAACAACTCCGACGTGATCATCCTCGGCAACCGTGACGAGAAGTTCCGCGCCCTGGCCGAGAACGCACCTGCCGGCAAGCAGGTCATCGACTTGGTCGGCTTCATGTCCAAAGCCACCAGTGTAAGTGGCCGGACCGAAGGCATCTGCTGGTAAGACAGCCGCAAGCTTCAAGCTTCAAGCCACAAGCTCAAAGCTCCTCCCTTGGGGCTTGAGGCTTGGGGCTTGCAACTGACTTTTAGACGGATACAAATTATGCACAGGCTAAAGCACGGCCTACTTCAGGCGGCCGGTTGGCTGTTTTATCTAAGTTTATTGTTGGGCATCGCTGCTGCGTTGCCTACGTCCACATTCGACTCCGAGTCGAAGGACTTCATCTTCCTGATTGGCGTCGTGGGCATCTGGCGCTACTCCATGGGGGCCACGCACTTTCTGCGCGGCATGCTGTTTCTGTACGTGGTCTACCCGCACCTGCGGCGTAAAGTGCGCAAGCTCGGCAAGGCGTCAGACCCGTCCCACGTGTTCCTGATGGTCACCAGCTTTCGTATCGATGCGCTGACCACCGCCCAGGTCTACAGCTCGGTGATCCGCGAAGCCATCGAATGTGGCTTCCCGACCACCGTGGTCTGTTCGCTGGTGGAAATGTCCGATGAGCTGCTGGTCAAGAGCCTCTGGGCAAAACTGAACCCGCCGGCCCACGTGAAGCTCGACTTCGTGCGTATCGCCGGGACCGGCAAACGCGACGGCCTGGCCTTCGGTTTCCGCGCCATCTCCCGCCACCTGCCGGATGACCGCGCAGTGGTTGCAGTGATCGATGGCGACACCGTGCTGGCCCCGGGCGTGGTGCGTAAAACCGTGCCCTGGTTCCAGCTGTTCGGCAACGTCGGCGGCTTGACCACCAACGAGTTCTGCGAAGTGCGCGGCGGCTACATCATGGCCGAGTGGCACAAACTTCGCTTCGCCCAGCGTCACATCAACATGTGCTCGATGGCGTTGTCCAAGCGCGTGTTGACCATGACCGGACGCATGTCGGTCTTTCGCGCCACTGTGGTCACCGACCCGGACTTCATCGCCGACGTCGAAAGCGACTCGCTGCAACACTGGCGCCTGGGTCGCTTCAAGTTCCTCACCGGCGACGACAAGTCCAGCTGGTTCAGCTTGATGCGTCTGGGTTACGACACCTTCTACGTTCCGGATGCGGCGATCAATACCGTTGAACATCCACCGGAAAAGAGCTTCATCAAGGCCAGTCGCAAGCTGATGTTCCGCTGGTACGGCAACAACCTGCGGCAGAACTCCCGCGCACTGGGCCTGGGCATGAAACGCCTTGGCTTGTTCACTTCGGTAGTGCTGTTTGACCAACGGGTGTCGATGTGGACTTCCCTGCTTGGACTGACGGTCGCCATTATCGCCAGCTTCAAATACGGCATGGCCTTCATCCTGGTGTACCTGCTGTGGATCGGCATCACCCGGTTGATTCTGACCCTGCTGCTGTCCTGCTCGGGGCACAAGATCGGCCCGGCCTATCCGATCATTCTTTATTACAACCAGATCGTCGGCGCGCTGGTGAAGATCTACGTGTTCTTCCGCCTCGATCAACAGTCCTGGACCCGCCAGGACACCAAACTGACCCGTGATCTCGCCAGCTTTCAACGTTGGTTCAACACTTGGTCGTCTCGGACCATGACCTTCTCCGCCGGCAGCATATTCGTTGCCGTGTTGATGATGATGGTCTGACCCTGCCTCGCCTGAATTAACTAGGAATTACATCGATGAACAGCCCAATGAATACCGCCTCAAACTCCAACGTGGTGCATGAATCCGAAGCCCAGCGCCAGCACGCCCGGGTCAAAATCCCGGCCAAGCTGCGCTTCGTCGACAGCGCCGGTGCTGCCACGATCGCGCGGGTCGAAGACCTGTCCGCCGGCGGCCTGAGCTTTAACGCCGGGCCGCAAAAGGACCTGAAGATCGGCGCGGTACACAAGGCTCGCCTGCAATTCGTCATCGACAACCTGGGCCTGGCCATGGACGTCGAGCTGCAGGTCCGCTCTTACGATCGTCAGTCCGGCCGCACCGGTTGCCAGTTCCAGAGACTGGACCAACAAGACATCTCGACCCTGCGCCACCTGATCACCTCGCACCTGAGCGGTGACATCGTCACCATGGGCGAAGTACTCGCCACCCTGCAGCGCGACAACTTCACCAAGGCGCGCAAGGTCAAGGACGGCGGCCACGGCATGACCGCCCTGGGCCGCATGCGTGCGGTGACCTTCAGCCTGGCGATTTTCCTCGTCGGCCTGGCAGCCTTCGGCTTCATCTTCAAGTCGGTCTACGGCATGTACTTCGTCAGCCACGCCCAGTCCGGTGTGGTCAGCGTACCTGCGATGAACGTCACCATGCCCCGCGACGGCACCGTGCAAAGCCTGATCCAGGCTGACGGCGTTGCCGCCAAAGGCGCTCCGCTGGCGACCTTCAGCACCAGCATGCTCGACGTGCTCAAGGGCCATCTGACCGAAGACCAGTTGCAGCCGTCCAAGGTTGAAGAACTGTTCGGCAAGCAAATGACCGGCACCATGACTTCGCCTTGTGATTGCACCGTGGCGCGGCAGGTCATTTCCGACGGCCAGTACGCCAGCAAAGGCGACGTGATCTTCGAACTGGTGCCGCGTAACACCCAGGCCAACGTTGAAGCACGCTTCTCCTATCGCCAGTTCGGCGACGTGCGTCCAGGGACTGCGGTGAACTTCCAGGTGGCCGGTGAAGACCAGATACGCCGCGGCACGATCGTCAGCAGCGCCAGCCTGAACAGCGCCGACCTGTCGTCTGACATCCGCGTGAAAATCAAGCCCGATACAGCGCTGGACAGCACCTTGGCCGGCAGCCCGGTTGAAGTGAGCAGCGATCGCGGTCCATCCCTGAACTGGCTTGTCGATAAAGCCACGGCCGCCGGTCTTTAAGCGGAGGAAATGCCTGTGATTAGCTTACCTACCCTGCCACTGACTAGCGCTCATCCCTGTGGGAGCCTTGCCCGCGAAGCTCTTACAGGCTCGCGTTCACTGCTCTGCTCCCTGGCCATCGCCATCAGCCTGGCCGGTTGCGCCGGCCTGCCTGACCAGCGTCTGGCCAATGAAGCCATGAAGCGCGGCGACACTGCGCTGGCGTCGCAAAACTACCAGCAGCTGGCAGACCTGGGTTACAGCGATGCACAGGTCGGTCTGGCTGATATCCAGGTAGACAGCCGCGACCCGGCGCAGATGAAACAGGCCGAAGCGACTTACCGCTCGGCCGTCGACAGCTCGCCACGGGCTCAGGCCCGTCTCGGTCGTCTGCTGATGGCCAAGCCAGGTGCCACCGAAGCTGAACACCACGAAGCCGAAGGCCTGCTGAAAAAGGCCTTCGCCAATGGTGAAGGCAATACGCTGATTCCGCTGGCGATGCTGTACCTGCAATACCCGCACAGTTTCCCGAACGTCAATGCCCAGCAACAGATCAGCCAGTGGCGCACTGCCGGTTACCCTGAAGCGGGGCTGGCTCAGGTGCTGCTCTATCGCACCCAGGGCACCTACGACCAGAACCTGGGCGAGGTCGAAACCATCTGTAAGGCGGCACTGCACACCACCGACATCTGCTACGTCGAGTTGGCCACCGTCTACCAGAAACGCGCCCAGCCCGAACAACAGGCCGAGCTGCTTAAACAGCTGCAAGCCGGTTACAGCGCTGGCACGGTTTCGGCACAGCGGATGGACAGCGTCGCTCGGGTCCTCGGTGATGCCACCCTCGGCGCCCCCGACGAAAAAACCGCGCAGACGCTGCTCGAACAAATCGCCCCGGTCTACCCCGCTTCCTGGGTCAGCCTGGCGCAACTGCTCTACGACTTCCCGGAACTTGGCGACGTCGACAAGATGATGACGTATCTGGACAACGGCCGCGCCGCCGACCAGCCGCGAGCCGAACTGCTGCTGGGCAAACTCTATTACGAAGGTAAGTGGGTCCCGGCCGACGCCAAACAGGCTGAAGCGCATTTCCAGAAAGCAGTCGGCCGTGAAGTCGCCGCCGATTATTACCTGGGCCAGATCTATCGCCGTGGCTACCTCGGCCAGGTCTACCCGGACAAAGCCCTGTCGCACTTGCTGACTGCCGCCCGCAATGGCCAGAACAGCGCCGACTTTGCCATCGCCCAGTTGTACTCCCAAGGCAAGGGCACCCGACCTAACCCGGTCAATGCCTATGTCTTCAGCCAACTGGCCAAGGCCACGAACACCCCGCAAGCCACTGAGCTTGCACAAACACTCGAAGCCCAGCTGCCGCCTGCCCAACGAGCCGAGGCCCAACGCCTGTTGCAACAAGAGCAGGCCATGCGTAGCGGTTTGAGCAAGGACACGTTGGACCTGCACGCCCTGCAAGAAGAAGGCGAGGAATCCCTATGAAGTTGAATCCATTTGTGCAAGCTGGCATTGGCCTGGGCTTCGCCCTGTTGTGGTCCTGCCCGACTCTGGCCGCCCTGACCGACGAGAAGAACTACGGTCTTGACGTGAAAGCCACCGGCCAATCCGAAGATGACCGCGACCTCGGCACCCAAAAGGGTGGCGACGTCAACGGCGTCGGCCTCGACCTGCGTCCCTGGGTCTACGGCGAAAGCGGCAGCTGGAGCGCCTATGCCATGGGCCAGGCCGTGACCTCGACTGACATCATCGAGACTGACACTCTGCAACAGTCCGACAGCGACGGCACCCAGACCACCGACAGCGGTGATCGCAAGAGCAAAAAGAACTATCTGGCGATGCGTGAATTCTGGGTCGGCTACAGCGGCCTGACGCCTTACCCCGGCGAGATCCTGAAACTCGGTCGTCAACGCCTGCACAACGACGATGGCCAATGGCGTGACACCAACATCGAAGCCCTGGCCTGGACCTTCGACACCACCTTGTTGAAAGCCAACGCCGGTGTCGCCGAGCGCTTCAGCGAATACCGCACCGACCTGACCGAACTGTCGCCCAAAGACAAGGATCGCCTGCATGTCTTCGGCGATATCTCGACTCAATGGACACCCGGCAATTGGGTCGGCGTGCGCGGCCACCACACCCATGATGACGGCAAGCTCGACTATCCGACTCCTGGTGTAGCCGCCGACTCGCTGGACAAGAAAGAGAACGGCGACCTGACCTGGCTCGGTCTGGAAGCCAACAGCGACGCCTACAACTACCGCAACACCAACACCCTCAACTACTGGGGCAGCGTCACCGGCATGTCCGGCGACCGCGACACCGTCAACCAGCTAGCTGCCGATGGCTCCGCCCCGGCACAAGCCAAAACCAGCGGCAACGTCGACGGCTGGGCCACCGATATGGGCCTGCGTCTGCGCCTTGATCCGAACTGGCAAGTCGGTGGGGCTTACGCCCGCGCCAGTGCCGATTACGAACAGAACGGCCTGGAAAGCAACCGTTCGAGCTACACCGGTACTCGCTCGCGGGTTCACCGTTTCGGCGAGGCCTTCCGTGGCGAAATGAGCAACATGCAATCCGCCACCCTGTTCGGCTCCTGGATGCAGAACGATGAGTACGACGCCAGCCTGGTCTACCACAAGTTCTGGCGCGTCGACGGCAACAAGCAAGTCGGCAGCAACGGCATCAACGCTGTACAGAATGACGAAGACAGCACCACCGGCGTGGCTTCGACCATGGCCCTGCCACTGGAAGACGGCAAGAAAGACCTCGGTCAGGAAATGGACCTGGTGGTCACCAAGTACTTCAAGCAAGGCCTGCTGCCGGCTGGCTTGAGCCAGTCGATCGATGAACCTGCGGCGCTGGTGCGCTTGCGCGGCGGCGTGTTCAAGCCCGGCGATGCCTATGGCAAAGACGTCGACTCGTACATGCATCGTGCCTTTGTCGATGTCGTCTGGAAGTTCTGATGCGAAGTGCCAAAGGAGTGCGTGAGATGAATAGTCAAGCCATCAAGGGCTCGATCAGCCTGTTGGCCGGCGCACTGCTGCTGGCCAGTGCGACAGTCTTTGCCAGTGTCGAACCGGTGAACAAGCCGGCGACCGTGGCCAAGGGCCTGCAACAAGCGAATACCTACACCGTCACCAGCGCGCCGATCGAGCCGCTGGAGCTGGCCAAGCCGAAACTGCCCGACCTTTCCGGCTACACCGCCGAGGCCGTGGCGGCGAAGATCGTGCGCAGTAAAGCGGGCAAGGTCAGCGTTCGACGGATGATGCAGGAGAATGCGCTGAAGGATTTCATCGGCGGCGACAACAAGATGGCCGAGTGGGTGGTGCGTCAGCACGGTATCCCGCAGGCGATCTTTATCGACGACGGTTACATCAACCTCAAGGACCTGAGCAAGAAGCTGCCCAAGCAGTACTTCAGCGAAACCTCGCCGGGTGTGTTCCTGGCGAAATTGCCGATCGTGGTCGGCAACAAAGGCATCCTCGAAATCGACAAACAGACCCAAGAGCTGCGTCTGTCCCAGGAAGCCGGTTCGTTCCTGGTCAACGATGGCCAGCTGTTCGTGCGTGATACCAAAATCACCGGCTGGCGCGAAAAGGAAAACTCCCCGGCGACCTTCCGCTCGCCGAAAGAATTCCGTCCGTTCCTGCTGTCCTGGGGCGGCACCCAGACTTACATCGTCAACAGCAAAATGGCCAGCTTCGGCTATGCCAACAGTAAGTCTTACGGTGTGAGTATTTCCCAGTACACGCCGAACATGGCCAAGGTGCTCAAGCGCGACGAACCTACCGGCTGGATCATCGGTTCGGAATTCTCGGACATGTGGTACGGCTTCTACTGCTACGAGACCGAGGACTTCGTGGTCAAGGGTAATACCTACCGCGACAACATCGTCTACGGCATTGACCCCCATGACCGTTCCCACGGGCTGATCATCGCCGATAACACGGTGTACGGGACCAAGAAGAAGCACGGGATCATTATTTCCCGTGAGGTCAACGACAGCTTCATCTTCAACAACCGTAGCTACGAGAACAAGTTGTCAGGCCTGGTGATCGACCGTAACAGCGTCAACAACCTGATCGCCGACAACGAGATCTATCGCAACGAGACCGACGGCATCACGCTCTACGAGAGTGGCAACAACCTGCTGTGGGGCAACAAGGTGGTCAGCAACAAGCGCCACGGCATTCGTGTGCGTAACAGCGTGAACATTCGCCTGTACGAAAACATCTCCATGAACAACGGCCTGACCGGTGTGTACGGGCACATCAAAGATTTGACCGAGACCGATCGCGATATCCATCTCGATCCGTTCGACACCCAGGTCTCGCTGATTCTGGTGGGCGGTGAGCTCGCCGCCAACGGCAGCGGCCCGCTGTCCATCGACTCGCCGCTGAGCGTCGAGTTGTACCGGGTATCGATGCTTGCTCCGACCAAATCCAGCGGCATCAGCTTCAACGGGATTCTCGGCGAGCGCCAGAATGAAATTCTCGACCTGCTGGTACGCCAGCAGAAAGCTGTGCTGATCGACCCTGTCGAACGCCAGACCGATATGCGGGACTGAGGATGACCTTTATGCACCCACACTTGATCAAACTACTCAGCCTTTCGGGCCTGACCGCGGCGATTCTCGCCGCCAGCGCAGGCGCACGTGCCGATGAGGCCCAGGCGCCGAATTTCACGGCCGAGCCGTGCTGCAACCTGTGCCCGGCAGCGCACGACGCGAAGAACTACACCACTCGCTATCAGCAGAACTTCACCACGCTGGTGCAGGCTCAGGGCGACTGGTTGTTCCGGACCCAGGAAGACCTGCGTACCGAGTTCGACACCACGCCCGCCGGCTACAAGCGCATGCAGCAATTGCACGATGCGTTCAAGAGCAAAGGCGTGGAACTGGTGGTGGTTTACCAGCCGACCCGTGGCCTGGTGAACCGCAGCAAGCTGAACCCGGAAGACAAGGCCAGGTTCGATTTCGACAAGGCGCTGCGCAATTACAAAACCATGCTCGGGCGTTTCGCCGCGATGGGTTATGTGGTGCCGGACCTGTCGCCGCTGACCAATGAGCAATTGCCCGACGAAACGACCGCCCACGACTTCTACTTCCGTGGCGATCAGCACTGGACCCCTTACGGCGCCCAGCGTACAGCGAAAATCGTCGGAGAGAAGGTCAAGCAAATCCCGGCCTTCGCGGACATTCCCAAGCGCGAATTCGAGTCCCATAAGTCGGGTCGCATGGGCAAGACTGGAACGTTACACAACATGGCTGGTCAACTCTGTGGCACTAGCTACGCGATCCAGTACATGGATCAATTCACCACCGAGCCAAAAGGCGAAGCGGCTGACGGCGATCTGTTCGGCGAATCCGGAAATCCGGAGATCACCCTGGTCGGTACCAGCCACAGTGGCAAGAACTACAACTTCGCCGGTTTCCTGGAAGAAGCCATCGGCGCCGACATTCTTAACGTGGCATTCCCCGGCGGTGGCCTGGAAGGTTCGATGCTGCAGTACCTGGGCAGCGAAGAGTTCCAGAAAAAGCCGCCGAAAATTCTCATCTGGGAATTCTCACCACTTTATCGCCTCGATCAGGAAACCACTTATCGGCAGATGATGGCGCTGCTCGACAACGGCTGCGAAGGCAAAGAAGCACTGATGAGCGGCAGCACCACCCTCAAGCCCGGCAAGAACGAGCTGATGGTCAACAGCAAGAACATGGACCTGCGTAACAGCACTCATCAGGTCGACATCCGCTTCGCCGACCCGTCGGTGAAAACCATGCAAGCCACCCTCTGGTACATGAACGGGCGCCACGAGGACATCAAGATCGAAAAACCGGAAACATCCGACACCGACGGGCGTTTCGCCTTTGAACTGCGCACTGACGAAGATTGGGCCTCGCAGACCCTGCTGGCCGTAGAGGTCCAGGGTCCGGAAGCGGGTGCCACTGCGCAGAAGGTCGAAGCGAAAGTATGCAAACGCAACGTGTTCCCAAGCGCTGAGCAACGTACCGCTCAGGCAGGGCAATGAGGTTACCAATGCACACTGGAACTCGAACACTGACAATGAAAAAACTGCTGGCGCCGACTCTGCTGGGGCTGGCGATTTTCGCCGGCACCGCACAGGCCGCCGCACCACTGCGTCCGCCTCAGGGCTACTACGCGCCAGTGGAAAAATTCAAGACCGGTGACAAGGCTGAAAGCTGCGAAAGCATGCCAGCGCCTTATACCCAGAAACTGCAATTTCGCAGCAAATACGAAGGCTCCGACAAGGCTCGCTCGACGCTCAATACAGCATCGGAAAAAGCCTTCCGTGGCGCCACTGCCGACATCACCAAACTGGAGCGTGGCATTAGCAAACAGGTGATGCAGTTCATGCGCGATGGCCGTCCGGAACAGCTTGAGTGCACCTTGGGCTGGTTGACGGGTTGGGCCAAGGCCGATGCGCTGATGTCCAAGGACTTCAACCATACCGGCATGTCGATGCGCAAATGGGCACTGGGCAGCATGGCCTCGTCCTATGTTCGCTTGAAGTTTTCCGACAGTCATCCGTTGGCGAACCACCAGCAAGAGTCGCAACTGATTGAAGCCTGGTTCAGCAAAATGGCCGATCAGGTGGTCAGTGACTGGGACAACCTGCCGTTGGAAAAAACCAACAACCATTCGTATTGGGCAGCCTGGTCAGTCATGGCCACTGCGGTCGCGACCGATCGCCGCGACCTGTTCGACTGGGCAGTGAAGGAATACAAAATCGGCGCCAACCAGGTCGACGCCGACGGTTTCCTGCCTAACGAGCTCAAGCGTCAGAAGCGTGCCCTCGCTTATCACAACTACGCCCTGCCACCGCTGGCGATGATCGCCAGTTTTGCTCAGGCCAATGGTCTGGATGTGCGTCCGGAAAACAACGGTGCGCTGAAACGCCTGGGTGACCGAGTGCTGGCCGGGGTCGAGGATCCTGATGAGTTCGAAGAAAAGAACGGTGAAGAACAGGACATGACCGATCTCAAGATCGACTCGAAATTCGCCTGGCTCGAACCCTTCTGCACCCTCTACACCTGCCCGGCCGATGTGCTTGAACGCAAACGCGAGATGCAACCGTTCAAGACCTTCCGCCTCGGTGGTGACCTGACCAAGGTCTTTGACCCGAGTCATGAGAAAGGCAACAAGGGTTCGTAAGGCTGAACGCTTTCCCCTGTGGCGAGGGGGCTTGCCCCCGCTGGGGTGCGCAGCGCCCCCAAAACCTGCCAACGCGGTGCTTCAGTCAGAACGCGCAAGCAGGTTCTACGACTGCTTCGCAGCCGAACGGGGGCAAGCCCCCTCGCCACAGGTAAGCGCCTGGCATTAGCGCCAGGTCAGTTTCAAAGCAATACAACCGCCCGGTTTTTCGTGGGGGGGTTTGGGGGGGCTTCGGCCCTTAACTGTTGGATAAACACGGAGAGTCGGGATGGTTTTTTCATCCAATGTGTTCCTGTTTCTGTTCTTGCCGATCTTTCTCGGCTTGTACTATTTGAGCGGGCAACGCTATCGCAATCTGCTGCTGCTGATTGCCAGCTACATGTTCTACGCCTGGTGGCGAATAGACTTCCTGGCGCTGTTCATGGCCGTCACCCTGTGGAACTACTGGATCGGCCTGAAAGTCGGAGCTGCCGGAGTTCGCACCAAACCTGCGCAACGCTGGCTGTTGCTCGGCGTGGTGGTGGATTTGTGCATCCTCGGCTACTTCAAGTACGCCAACTTCGGCGTGGACAGCATCAACGCGATGATGACTTCGGTCGGTCTTTCGCCGTTCATCCTGACCCACGTGCTGTTGCCGATCGGGATCTCGTTCTACATCTTCGAGTCCATCAGCTACATCATCGACGTCTACCGCGGCGACACCCCGGCCACCCGCAACCTGATCGACTTTGCGGCGTTCGTGGCGATCTTCCCGCATTTGATCGCAGGCCCTGTGTTGCGTTTCCGCGACCTGGCCGATCAGTTCAACAACCGCACCCACACCCTCGACAAGTTCTCCGAAGGTGCCACGCGGTTCATGCAGGGCTTCATCAAGAAGGTCTTCATCGCCGATACCCTGGCGGTCGTGGCCGACCATTGCTTCGCCCTGCACAACCCGACTACCGGGGATGCCTGGCTCGGCGCGCTGGCCTACACCGCACAGCTGTACTTCGATTTCTCCGGCTACAGCGACATGGCCATCGGCCTGGGCTTGATGATGGGTTTCCGCTTCATGGAAAACTTCAAGCAGCCGTACATCAGCCAATCGATCACCGAGTTCTGGCGTCGCTGGCACATCAGCCTGTCCACCTGGCTGCGTGACTACCTGTACATCACCCTGGGCGGCAACCGTAAAGGCACGCTGACCACCTACCGCAACCTGTTCCTGACCATGTTGCTCGGCGGTCTGTGGCACGGCGCGAACATCACCTACATCATCTGGGGTGCCTGGCACGGCATGTGGCTGGCGATTGAAAAGGCCCTGGGCCTGAACACCTCGCCGTACAGCTTCAACCCGATCCGCTGGGCGCTGACCTTCCTGCTGGTGGTCATGGGCTGGGTGATCTTCCGTTCGGAAAACCTGCACGTCGCCGGCCGCATGTATGGCGCCATGTTCAGCTTCAACGAATGGTCGCTGTCGGAACTCAACGCGGCGAGCCTCACCGGCCTGCAAATCGCGACCCTGGTGGTGGCTTACGCAACCCTGGCGTTCTTTGGCCTGCGGGACTTCTACAGCAACCGGCCGAAAGCCAAGCCTGCCGTGGACACCGAAGCCGATGGCCCGGCCACCGCGCAACCTGGCCTGATCAAAGCCGTACCGGGTGATGCCGCAGACAGCATTCACCAGCCGGGCTACACCGTCGGCACCGATGCAATGGTGCAACCTGCCTATTGGGCCGCCGATTGGCCGCGCTACGCAATGCGCGCCCTGGTACTGCTGCTGTTCGTCGCATCGATTCTCAAACTCTCGGCGCAAAGCTTTTCGCCGTTCCTTTACTTCCAGTTCTGAGGGAGCCGACCATGACCCGCTCATTACGCATCCTCTATGTCGTCCTGTTTATGGCCGTGCTGCTCGCCTTGGGCGTCTGGTCGACGCGCAGTTTCTTCGGCTTCAGCACCACTGCCGAGACCACGGTGCTCAACGGTCGCTGGACCAAGGCCGTCGAGACTCACTACGACGAAGAGTTCCCGATCAAACGCCTGGGGACCAACCTCTGGGCGGCGCTGGATTTCAAGCTGTTCAACGAAGGTCGTCCGGGTGTAGTGCTCGGTCGCGATCAATGGTTGTACAGCGATGAGGAATTCAACCCGATCGTCAACGAAGACCAGAACCTGCAAGGCAACTACGCGCTGGTCGAAGGCGTGCGTCAGGCTCTGAAAGAGCGCGGCGTGAAACTGGTAATGGCGATTGTTCCGGCCAAGGTGCGCCTGTACCCGGAACACCTGAGCGATGTGCGCCCCGCCAGCATCCATGCCGATCTGTACCAGGACTTCCACGCCCATGTCGCGGCGAACAAGATCCTCGCTCCCGACCTGCTCGGCCCGATGCAACAGGCCAAGCAAAGCGGTGAGCAAGTGTTCCTGCGCACCGACACCCACTGGACTCCGACCGGCGCCGAGATCGCAGCCAAGCAATTGGCCGCGGCGATTGCCGAGAAAACCCCACTCAGTGGCGAGCCGCAACGCTTCGTGACCGAAGCCGAGAAAACCGAACAGCACAAAGGCGACCTGACTCTGTTCCTGCCGCTCGATCCGCTGTTCAGCAATCTTATGCCGCCACAAGAACCGCTGGAAAAACGCACCACTCGAGTTGCTGAAGACCAGCCTGTTGCTGATGACGCCCTGTTCGCCGAAAGCGAAGTCCCGGTGGCATTGATCGGCACCAGCTACAGCGCCAACCCTAACTGGAATTTCGTCGGAGCCTTGAAAGAGGCCCTGAAAAGTGACGTGGTGAATTACTCGGAAGACGGCCACGGCCCGATTCTGCCCATGCTCAGCTACCTGAAAAGCGCTGCCTTCAAAGACAGTCCGCCACAGGTGCTGATCTGGGAATTCCCGGAACGCTATCTGCCCGTGAACAACGAAATCGGCGATGCCGACCCACAGTGGGTCGCAGCACTCAAAGAAGCCGGTACGCGCCAACAAAACCTTGCTACAAACACCAAATCCGAGACGCCCGATCGGGCGCAAAACTGAAAGAGAGGTACTACACATGACTTTCACGACTACTCCTCGTCGTCTCGCCGTTCGCTCCTTGAAAGCAGTCGCCCTCGTTGCCGGCGTCAGCCTGTTGTCGATGCAAGCCTTCGCCGGTGACGCCGCGCTCTACGGCCCGACCGCACCGAAAGGCTCCAGCTTCGTGCGTATCTACAACGCCAGCAACCAGGAAGTCAGCGCCACTGTTGGCACCACCAACCTCAGCGAAGTCGCTCCGTTGGCAAGCAGCGACTTCAGCTTCATGCCTGGCGGCGACTACAGCGCCAAGGTCGGCAGCCAGACCCTGCCCGTGAAACTGGCCGGCGACCACTATTACACCCTGGTCAACAACGCCGGCGGCAAGCCACAATTGATCGAAGAACCACCGTTCAAAAACAAGCAGAAATCCCTGGTACGCGTACAGAACCTCAGCGACAAACCGCTGACCCTGAAAACCGCCGACGGCAAGACCGAAGTGATCCCGACCGTGGCCGCCAAAGGCCGTGGCGAGCGTGAAATCAACCCGGTGAAAGTCAGCTTCGCCCTCTATGACGGCGAAAAGAAAGTCGGCGAAGTGAAACCAGTGGCGCTGGAGCGTGGTGAAGCCGCAGTGCTCTACGTCACCGGCAGCGGCACCAGCCTGTCGCCAGTCTGGGTAAAACGCCCGGTTTCGACGCGCTAATCAATTTTGTCGAATAGCCCAATGAACTGACACCGATCCCGTAGGAGCTGCCGCAGGCTGCGATCTTTTGATCTTTGGCGTTATTGAAATCGCCAAAAGATCGCAGGCTTCGCCAGCTCCTACAGGGATTCGGGTTGTCCGGGTTATCCGACACGGACCAAGAACAAGAGTGAAACGACAGAACGCAGTAGCTCTGACCCATACGATTTTCAAGGAGTAACAACATGATTCCGGTGATCTTGTCAGGTGGTAGCGGCTCACGTCTTTGGCCGCTTTCGCGTAAACAATTCCCCAAGCAGTTTCTCGCCCTGACCGGCGAACAAACGCTGTTCCAGCAGACCCTCGAGCGCCTGGTGTTCGACGGTATGGACACACCGATTGTGGTCTGCAACAAGGAACACCGCTTCATCGTCAACGAGCAACTGAACAACCGCAAACTCGACACCCAGCGCATCCTGATGGAACCGTTCGGCCGCAACACTGCGCCGGCCGTGGCCCTGACCGCGATGATGCTGGTCAACGAAGGCCGTGACGAGTTGATGCTGGTACTGCCGGCTGACCACGTCATCGAAGACCAGAAAGCCCTGCAACGCGCACTGGCCCTGGCCACCGTGGCTGCGGAAAATGGCGAGATGGTGCTGTTCGGCGTACCGGCGACCAAACCGGAAACCGGCTACGGCTACATCAAGTCGACCAACGATTCGCTGCTGCCCGAAGGCGTCAGCCGCGTGTCGCACTTTGTTGAAAAACCAGACGTGAAACGTGCCACCGAGTTCGTTAACGCCGGCGGTTACTTCTGGAACAGCGGCATGTTCCTGTTCCGCGCCAGCCGCTTCCTCGAAGAGCTGAAAAAGCACGATCCGGACATCTACGACACTTGCCTGCTGACGCTTGAGCGCAGCGAGCAGGATGTCGACACTGTCGACATCGACTCAGCCACCTTCGCCTGCTGCCCGGACAACTCCATCGACTACGCGGTGATGGAAAAAACCCAGCGCGCCTGCGTCGTACCACTGACTGCCGGCTGGAGCGATGTCGGCTGCTGGTCGTCACTGTGGGAAGTGAATGAGAAAGACGCCAACGGCAACGTCACCAAAGGCGACGTGGTCATCCAGGACAGCAAAAACTGCATGATCCATGGCAACGGCAAACTGGTGTCGGTAATCGGCCTGGAAAACATTGTGGTCGTCGAAACCAAGGACGCCATGATGATCGCCCACAAGGACAAGGTCCAAGGCGTGAAACAGATGGTCAACACCCTCAACGAGCAAGGCCGCAGCGAAACCCAGACTCACTGCGAAGTCTATCGTCCGTGGGGCTCGTACGACTCGGTGGACATGGGCGGCCGCTTCCAGGTCAAGCGCATCTCGGTCAAGCCGGGCGCGTGCCTGTCCTTGCAGATGCACCACCACCGCGCCGAACACTGGATCGTGGTCAGCGGCACCGCCGAAGTGACTTGCGACGAGAACGTGTTCCTGCTGACTGAAAACCAGTCGACTTACATCCCGATCGCCTCGGTCCACCGCTTGCGCAACCCGGGCAAGATTTCGCTGGAAATCATCGAAGTGCAATCGGGCAGCTACCTGGGCGAAGACGATATCGAGCGTTTTGAAGATATCTACGGTCGCACCCCGGTCGAACGCGGCGTCTCGGTGAAAACCATCGCGCAGTGATTGATCGGTAATACCGCTAGACAAGAAGCCCCCGTCCAGCCGACTGCGTTCCTATCCGCAGTTGGTGGGGCGGGGGCTTTTTTTTGTGAAACAGTTAGCAAACAAGATCAAGATCAAAAGATCGCAGCCTTCGGCAGCTCCTACGGGGGGAGGCGTACACCCGTGATGTGATGGATGGAATGGACCTGTGTAGGAGCTGCCGAAGGCTGCGATCTTTTGATCTTGCCCTTCCCCATCGCCAATCACACCCTGGCTTATGTAGGATGACTTTTTTATCCCGAGATTAACCTCATGTTCATCGGCGTCCTGCTGGTCATTACCTGGCTGATACTGCTGGTGCGTTATCCGGAGAAAGCCTTGCCGGTGTCGCTGGCGGCGGCGATTGGTCTGGGTCTGGTGGCGGTGTGGGTGATCTGGCTGGATAACCGTGAGGTCAAGCAATTGGCGCGGCTGGAGTTGCGCATCAGCTATGCGCCCGAGCACTGCCCGGCGGATCGCCCGTTGCTGCTTAAAATGAACAACGGCAATGATGTACCGTTGACCGAGTTACGCTGGCGGATCGCTGCCTACGCTCCCGGTGACACGGTGAACCTGGCGGAAAATCTCTACGCTGCCCCACGCTACCGTGGCCCCGGCGAACTGCAGGCTGGCGCCTCGTGGGAAGACTGCTTGCCGCTGCCGCCGCTGCGTCCCGGTTATCGCCCACAATCCCTGGAGTTTCGCGCCGAGCGTTTGCAAGGTAGTTTCTCCGACTGAGCCACTCCTTCTCCCCTCTTGCACAAGGACCGCGCCATGCCTCTCGCGTTAATCACCGGTTGTTCCAGCGGCATCGGCCGCGCTTTGGCCGATGTGTTCAAAACTGCCGGTTATGAAGTCTGGGCCACCGCGCGCAAGGCCGAAGATGTAGCGGTACTGGCTGGCGCCGGGTTCATCGCGGTGCAGCTGGACGTCAACGACGGTCCGGCACTGCAAGCCTTGAGCGAGCGCATCAACCAGCAACGCGGCGGCCTGGATCTGTTGATCAACAACGCTGGCTATGGCGCCATGGGGCCGTTGCTCGACGGCGGTGTGGAGGCGCTGCAGCGCCAGTTCGAAACCAATGTATTCGCGGTGGTCGGGGTGACCCGGGCGCTGTTCCCGGTACTGCGCCGCGCCAGGGGGCTGGTGGTGAATATCGGCAGTGTGTCCGGGGTGTTAGTGACGCCGTTTGCCGGCGCTTATTGTGCTTCGAAAGCTGCCGTGCATGCCTTGAGCGATGCCCTGCGCATGGAGCTGGCGCCGTTCGGCATCCGTGTGATGGAAGTCCAGCCTGGCGCCATCGCCTCCAGCTTCGCCAGGAACGCAGGGCATGAGGCCGAACAGTTGATCACCGAACAATCGCCCTGGTGGCCGCTGCGCGAAGGCATCCGCGCCCGGGCCAAGGCCTCCCAGGACAACCCGACACCGGCCAGTGAATTTGCGGCTGGGTTGCTCAAGGCTGTGCAACAGAAAAAGCCGCCGCGTTTGCTGCGTTTGGGCAATGGCAGCCGGGCGTTGCCGCTGTTAGCGGCGTTGCTGCCCAAGGGATTGTTGGAGGCGGGGTTGATGAAGCGGTTTGGGTTGGGCAAGTCGTTATAGGGGCGGTTCAAAGGGGTGACTAAAAAAGGTTGGGTTACCCCATACTTTGTGGCGAGGGGGCTTGCCCCCGTTGGGTCGCGCAGCGGCCCTAAAACCTGCAACTCCATAGTGTCAGGCACATCGCATTCACAGGTTTTACGACTGCTGCGCAGCCGAACGGGGGCAAGCCCCCTCGCCACAACAAGCCCCCTCGCCACAGGGAACGCGTCGGTCTGACGATTATTGCTCCGCTTCCTGCTTCACCACCACCGTGCAAGTAATCCCCGCCGCCAGCAGCACGCCGTCCGGCACTTCATCGATGTGGATTCGCACCGGCACTCGCTGGGCCAGGCGCACCCAGTTGAAGGTCGGATTGACGTCGGCGATCAGTTCGCGGCTTTGCGGGTTGTCGCGGTCGTAGATGCCGCGGGAAATACTTTCCACGTGCCCCTTGAGCACTTCGCCGCTCATCAGCTGCATATCGGCTTTGTCGCCGACCCGCACGTGGGGCAGCTTGGTTTCTTCGAAGAAGCCGTAGACCCAGAACGAGTTCATGTCGACTACGGCCATTTTTGCTTCGCCGATGCGTGCGTAGTCACCGCGATGGACGTTGAGGTTGGTGACGTAGCCGTCCACCGCCGCCAGCACTTGGGTGCGTTTGAGGTTCAGCTGCGCGGCTTCCAGTTGCGCTTGCGCGTGCTGGTAATCGGCCAGGGCCGAGTCGGCGATGTTGCTGGCGTCGTCGCGGTTTTCTTTGGAGATGACCAGGCTGTCCATGTCGGCGCGGCGGTGAGCATTGACCTTGCGCATCTCCCATGTGGCCTTGCGTGAGGCTACCAGCGACTGTGCCTGTTTCACCGCAATTTGATAATGCTCGGGGTCGATCTGCATCAGCAGGTCACCCTTTTTCACCAATTGGTTGTCACGCACCGGGACGTTAACCACTTCACCGCTGACGTCGGCGGCGACGTTGATGATGTCGGCGCGCACCCGGCCGTCGCGGGTCCAGGGGGTGTTCATGTATTGCACCCAGAGGGTCCGGCCGATCCACAGGGCAAGGGCCAGCACCAGCAAGGTGGCGAGCAGGCTGAAAAGCTTTTTCATCAGGTCGTTCTCAACGGTAAACAGTGAGCGCCAAGGCGCCGAAAATGCAGGTGAACAGGCTCAGGCGCAGCAGCGCCGGATGCCAGAACAGGCGGTACAGATCGAAGCCTGCCAACAACCGGTCCAGGGCCCAGGCAAGCAGAGCCGCGATGAAAAACATCAGGGTCATGGTCGGCATGTACACGCCATGGAAGGCGATTTCACGAGGCATGTTCTAGTCCTTGGGGCTCGGCGGGCGCAGCGAACGCCGCCAGCGGTGATTGCGGGTCGAGCAATGAAGTGCGGATGAAATGCAGGTAGCTCTTCACCCGGCGCAGGGCCGAGGTATCGAAATGCGGCGCGAAGGGTTCGTCGGTGGCCTGCACCCGGCTGATGGCGTGGTCGACCGCGATCAAGGCGCGTTCGAGATTGCTTTGGCTCGGCTGGATAAACAGCCGCACCAGCGAGCGGCCCATGACCCGGATCGCCTGACGCCACGGCTGGGACTCTGCGTAGGCCGGATGCACCGGAAGGATCGCCTGCTCCTTGCGCAACTCGATGATCGCGTGGCCGACTTCCAGCACCACGAACATCCAGCGCAGCAAGTCACGCTGCACCTGGGGTTGCCCGGCGGCAAGGCCATAGGCCTGATGCAGCAAATCCCGGGTGCGGCTTTCGAAACTCGACCCCAGCCCCTTGAGCTTGCCGCTGATGGCGTACACCACCTGCTCGCGCAAGTCCTGTTCCAGTCGACGCCACAACCAGCGGCTGTTGGGCGGCAGAATGATCGCCCCGGCGGCGGCGCAGACCAGCATGCCCATGACCATGGCGATGTAGTCGTTGATAAAGGCGTAGGGGTTGTAGACGGTCAGGTTGTCCGGCACCGAACCAGTGCTGAAAAAGATCAGCAGGCCCAGGCCGACCCCGGCGTATTGCGGGCGCGAGGAGAGGAACGAGCCGAGCACGATCACCGGCGCCAGCATCACGCAGAGCAAGGGAAAACCATCGATCCAGGGAAACACGAAAAACATCTCGACGAAGCCCACCAGTGCACCGATCAAAGTGCCGCAGGCCATCTGAAAGGCCATGCGTTTCGGGTTCGGGGTGGCCGCCGACAGACCAACTGTAGCGGCCGCGATCAGGGTCATGGTCGCGCCGCTGGGCCAGGCGGTGGCCACCCAGTAACTGCCGAGCACCACCAGGATGAAAGCCGCACGAAACCCCGAGGCTGCCGCAGCCAGCCAGTTGGTCTGCGGGGTAAAGGGTTCGTCCCATTGCTCCCGTTGGTGGCTGTGTTCGGCCAACGAGGCGTGGGTCTGTGCATAACTGTGCAGGTCGTCGACGAAACGGTAGAGCAACTCATAGGCCGTGTGAAAATCCAGCTGCTCGGCGTCACTCGGCGCACTTTCTTGAAAGATCGCCCGCAGGCTGCGCACCCGCGCGGGCAAACCTTCTTTATAGATCGCCAGTTGCGTGACCAGGCGTGCCGCATCGGCACTGGTCAGCGCCCGGCCGGAAAAGCCGTCGAGCACTTCGGCCAGATCCTGCAACCCCGGCTTGATTGCCGCCACCGCCTGCTCCGTACCGCCGCTGTGTAATCGCTCAAGCAATTGGTGCAAGGCGTTAAAGCGGGTAGTGATGCCCATGAACTCGCTGTTCAAGCGACTGAGTCGGCCGTTGCGCTGCCGCATGTGGGGATCTTCGAACACGGTGACACTGCGCAGTCCTTCAAGGCCGACCGCCTCGGCGATAAAGCGCACATTGCTGTTTTCGAAGGCATCGCGCTGACTGCGCCCGCGCAGGCCATCGGTGACGAACAGCGCGAATACCCCGAAGCGCTGGTACAACGCGTTGCGCATTGCCGCACTGGCGGTTTGCGGCAGGATCGCGGCGCTGACCAGGGTGGCGCAGAGTATCCCCAGGGAGATTTCCAGCACCCGCCATACCGCGGCCATAAAGGCGCTTTCGGGATGGGCCAGCGCCGGCAAACCGATCATTGCCGCGGTATAACCGGCCAGCACAAAACCGTAGGCGCGAAAGTTGCGATAACGCGCAGCGCCAGCCGAGCAGATGCCAACCCAGATCGCCAGCGAGCCGAGGAACAGTTCGGTGTTCTGCGCAAACAAGGCGATCAGCGCGACCATCACCGCCGAACCGGCCAGGGTGCCGAGGAAGCGGTAGAAGCTCTTGGCCAACACCTGACCGCTCTGCGGTTGCATCACGATAAACACCGTGATCATCGCCGTGCGCGGCTGCGGCAGTTCCAGGCGCATGGCCAGCCACAGGGTCAGAAACGCCGCGATCAACACCTTGAAGATATAGACCCAGGTCACGCCATCGCTGCGTGCCCAGTCGAAAAAACCACGGCGCCATTCAAGGGAATACAGCCAGCGCAGCGGTGCAGGCAAGGGAGTCATTGCATCCTACTCAGTGATCAAAGACGGCTAAGACCGCCGGGGTCTTGCTTGGCATGGTTTTGCTGTCATCCGGTACGTCGTTGCCGGCACCGAGCCCGCCACCCAGTGCGGTGACCAGTTCGGCATGGGCACTCAGGCGCGCGGCCTGGACCTGCTGCTGGATCTGCTGCTGATGGAACAACAGGCTTTGGGCATTGAGCACGTTGAGGTAGTCGGTGAGCCCGCGCTGGAAGGCGATCATCGCGATGTCGTAGGTCTTCTGTGCCGAGGCCACCGACTCGGCGGCGAAGCCTTGCTGCTTGTCCATCGACTCACGGCGGATTAACTGGTCGGAGATGCTTTTCAGCGCGTTGACCAGGGTCTGGTTGTATTTGGCGACGGCAATGTCATAACCGGCCGAGGCCTCGCCCAACTCCGAGCGCAGGCGGCCGCCGTCGAAGATCGGCAGGGAGATCGCCGGGCCGACGCTGTAGTTGAGCTTCTTGCCCGTCAGAAATTCCAGAGCACCACCACCGGTGGCCATAAAACCAAGGCTGCCGATCAGATCGACGTTGGGGTAGAAACCGGCATGAGCGACATCGATGCCCCGCGCCTGAGCCGCGACTTGCCAGCGACTGGCGACCACGTCGGGACGCTGACCAAGCAGTTCGGCGGGCAAGGCTGAGGGCAACTTCAAAGCTGCACCCAGCGCCAGCGTTGGCCGTTGCAACTGCGCGCCCTCCCCCGGACCTTTGCCCGCGAGGGCCGCGAGTTGGTTGCGACTCAGGGCAATTTCTTCGTCCAGCGCATCCAGTTGCCGATGGGTTTCCGGCAACGGAGTCTGTGCCTGACTGACTTCAAAGTGGGTGCCGATGCCGCCGTCCAGGCGTTTTTGCGCCAGGTCGAGAATCTGCTGTTGCTGCTTCAAGGTGGCGTTGACGATATCGCGCTGGGCGTAATGCAACGACAACTGGATATAGGCGCGAACCACGTTGTTCTGCAATTCCAGCCGGGCCATGCGCGCTTCGGCGGCGTTCATGTGGGCCATGTCCACGGCGCGTTCGGTGGCGTTGCGTTCACGGCCCCAGAGGTCAAGGGCGTAACTGAAGCCCAGCGCGGCATTGTTGTCCCAGGTGGTCGAATTGGCCAGTTCACCGGGGCCGTAAAACTGGTCAGTGGGCCAATTGTGGCGCTTGAGTGTGGATTCGCCATTAATCTGCAACGACTCGGCTGCCTCGGCAATCCCGGCCATGGCCCGCGCCTGGCGCACCCGGGCAGCGGCCATGGCCATGCTCGGGCTGCCTTGTACGGCGAGGTCGATCCAGCGATTCAGTTGCGGGTCGCCATAGGCCTGCCACCATTGGACGGTTGGCCAGTGGGCATCCTGTGCGGCGCTCTGGATCGCCTCGTCAGTGGCCAAGGTATTGGCGGCGAGGGTCTTGCCTTGCGGGGCAATTCCTCCGGTTCCGATGCAGCCGCTGATTGCTAACGATAAAACCCAAACACTTAGAGTCTTCAGCTCTCTGTTGATGCGACGCGGCACTGCTGCAATTTCCTGGAGTGGGGGGGCTCTGTAGGTGGAACAATTCTAGGGGGCAGTCGGGATCGCGATAAGCCGGGATTCCTGTGAATCTTTGTTACCGTTAACGCGATAATCCGTTGGTCGGGTCACAGTAGCCCGTTACTTCGTGTCACAATTTGGCATCTCCCTTGAGAGTTCACCATGGACACCTTGCAAAATATGCGCGCCTTCAGTTGTGTGGCCGAAGCCGGCAGCTTCACTGCCGCCGCCGTGCAGCTGGACACCACCACCGCCAACGTCTCGCGCGCGGTCTCCACCCTTGAGGCCCATCTGCAAACCCGCTTGCTCAACCGCACCACTCGGCGTATCGCCCTCACCGAGGCCGGCAAACGCTATCTGCTGCGCTGCGAACAGATCCTTGCCTATGTCGAGGAAGCCGAAGCCGAGGCCAGTGATGCCCATGCGCGCCCGGCCGGACAGCTGAAAGTGCATACCATGACCGGCATCGGTCAGCATTTCGTTATCGACGCCATTGCCCGCTATCGCAAGACTCATCCGGACGTGACCTTCGACCTGACCATGGCCAATCGCGTGCCGGATCTGCTGGACGAGGGGTACGACGTGTCCATCGTGCTCGCCAGCGAACTGCCAGACTCAGGCTTTGTTTCCCAGCGCCTGGGCATCACTTACAGCATCGTTTGCGCCTCCCCGGCCTACGTCAAAGCCAACGGCTGCGCGCACAAGCCCAGCGACTTGCTGAACCACGCCTGCCTGCGCCTGGTGAGCCCGGTGATTCCGCTGGAAAAATGGACGTTCGACGGCCCCGAAGGCCAGGAAATGGTCACCATCAACAGCTCGCCGTTCCTGGTGAACTCCGCCGACGCCATGAAAACCGCGATCACCAGCGGCATGGGCGTGGGTGTGCTGCCGGTCTACGCGGCCATCGAAGGCCTGCGCAACGGCACTTTGGTGCGGGTAATGCCCAACTACCGCTCGCAAGAGCTGAACCTGTACGCCATCTACCCGTCACGCCAGTACCTGGATGCCAAGATCAAAACCTGGGTCGAATACCTGCGCGGTTCGCTGCCGGAAATTCTTGCTGCGCATCAGGCGGAGCTGACGGCGTATGAGTTGAGTGGCAGTTTGAGTGGGGCGCGGTTGGCTAATTAGAATTATGTCGCCGCAAAAAGATCGCAGCCTGCGGCAGCTCCTACGGGATTTGGGTTCGCTGAAGAGCCGCGGCTGTACTCGGTCGGTGTAGGAGCTGCCGAAGGCTGCGATCTTTTCTGTCCTCGCGCACCCCGGCCAAGAATGATAGCTTGCTTGGCATTCTCCTCTGCCCGACGAGCCCTTCTCCCATGAAAAAGACTGTACTTGCCTTCAGCCGTGTTACCCCCGAAATGGTCGAACGCCTGCAACAGGACTTCAACGTGATAGTGCCAAACCCCAAATTGGGTGACATCAACGCACAGTTCAACGAAGCCCTGCCTGATGCTCACGGTCTGATTGGCGTCGGTCGCAAACTGGGCCGCGCTCAACTGGAGAACGCTGCGAAACTGGAAGTGGTCTCCAGTGTTTCGGTCGGCTATGACAACTACGATCTGGCCTACTTCAATGAACGCGGGATCATGCTCACCAACACCCCGGATGTGCTCACTGAAAGCACCGCCGACCTGGCCTTTGCACTGTTGATGAGCAGCGCCCGGCGCGTCGCCGAACTGGACGCCTGGACCAAGGCCGGGCAATGGCAAGCCACCGTTGGTGCGCCGCTGTTCGGCTGCGATGTGCACGGCAAGACCCTGGGCATTGTCGGTATGGGCAACATCGGCGCGGCCATTGCGCGCCGTGGACGTCTGGGTTTCAACATGCCGGTGATCTACAGTGGCAATAGCCGCAAGGCGGATCTGGAACAAGAACTCGGCGCGCAATTTCGCAGCCTCGATCAGTTGCTGGCCGAAGCCGACTTCGTCTGCCTGGTGGTGCCACTCAGCGAAAAAACCAGACACCTGATCAGCCATCGCGAACTGGCGTTGATGAAGTCGAGCGCAACTCTGGTGAATATTTCCCGGGGCCCGGTGGTCGACGAACCGGCGCTGATCGAAGCCCTGCAAAACAACCGGATTCGCGGCGCCGGGCTGGATGTTTATGAGAAAGAACCGCTGGCCGAATCGCCGTTGTTCCAGCTGAAAAATGCCGTGACCTTGCCGCATGTCGGCTCGGCCACCCATGAAACCCGCGAAGCCATGGCCAACCGCGCCCTGGCCAACCTGCGCAGCGCCTTGCTCGGTGAACGGCCGCAGGATCTGGTCAATCCGCAGGTGTGGAAGAGCTGAATACGGCCTCCCACCTCTTTTGGCATCAAAGTGAGGTGGGGCTTCAGGCTGGGGAAACAGCCTGCAACCCATGAAATCCCGAGTCAATCCTTGCACGTTCTAAGCTGTTGTTTTGGAACATGAGAAGGAACTCATCATGAAAAATATCACCACTGGCGGCCTGATCAGGCGCAGCAAATTGTTGATCGTATTGTTCGTCGGCATTTTTGGCATCTTGATCGTCTTCGGCAATCTGACCGACTACACCACCAACTTCCAATACGTCCAGCACATCCTGAGCATGGACACTACCGACAAGAACAGCTCATTGATGTATCGCTCCATCACCCTCCCGATCCTGCATCACCGGATCTACTGGTTGATGATTACGCTGGAAACCAGCTTCACGGTGTGCTGCCTGATCGGCGCCCATCAGCTCTACAAGGCTCTGAATGGCTCCAGTACGGAATTTCATGAGGCCAAGAAATTTGTCGTGGCCGGCTTTATGGTCGGTGTTTTCATCTGGTACTTCTGCTTTCAGGTGATAGGTGGCGAGTGGTTCGTCATGTGGCAGTCCGAAGAGTGGAACGACCTGGGCACCGCCGAGCGACTGGTGGATTTCCTGATGATGGCCTTGGTCTTCATTGTCTTGAAGATCGACGACTGACGCCATCAACCCTCGGGCTCTGTTTGTAACGGGACTCCTGTCCACCACGTCCCGGTACAAACAGGATCACGGGGTATACATTTGCTGATCGCCATCCTTTCTCAAACCAACTTGCCGCTACTCTGCATGATCAACGGCCTGGGCTTGCGAAATACCAACACATTACCGAGCATCACCAGCACCAACCCGGCCAACGCCGGTGCCGTCCACTGGTAACCCTCAACGAACGCCGAAACATTCAGCGCCACCACCGGGAACAGCACAGTGCAATACGCTGCGCGCTCCGGACCCATGCGTCCGACCAGGGTCAGGTAGGCGGTGAAGCCGATCACCGAGCCAGGAATGACCAGATACAGTAGTGAGCCGACGTAGCGAGTGTTCCATTCCATCTCGAAGGGAATGCCTTTGACCAGGCAGTACGCCGACAACATCGCCGCCCCATAGGCCATACCCCAGGCATTAGTGGTCAAGGGCTTGAGACCGGCCTTCTGTTGCAGGCTCGACAGCATGTTGCCGGCCGAGAAGCACATGGTCCCAAGCAGCGCCAACCCCAGACCGAGCAAGGTTTGCGGACTGGCGGTATGACCGACCAGCTCCGGCCAGAACAGCAAGCCCAGACCGAACAAGCCCAGGGCGCCGCCCATCAGCACGTTGCGGGCGATTTTCTGCTTGAAAAACACCCGGGCATTCAAGGCATTCCACAGCGTCGCGGTAGAAAACACCACGGCGACCAGGCCACTGGGAATCCATTGGCTGGCGTAGAGAAAACATATGAAGTTCACACAGAACAGGCATAACCCCTGGGCGAGGCAGATCAGGTGACCGCGCCGATTCATGACCTGCAGGCGACGGCTGAGCAGCAGCATGACGAATAGCACCAGCGCGGCCAGGCCGAAGCGATAGACGATCGAAACGGGAATCGCCACCACGCCCAGTTGCAGCTTGAGGGCGATCCAGGTGGTGCCCCAGATCAGCACGGTGAGCAGGTATAACGAGATGTTCATGACGAGGGCTCCTGACTATGGCTACCAGTCTCAGGCCATGACGCCCTGGCGTGCTTGCATAAACTTGCGCTTTTGTCGGGTCACCGGCTCACAGCGTCAGGGCGACGGAGTAGGATGCAAGGCGTTGGAGAAAACGATCATGTCCACACTGGAAAACCTGCAAGTCTTTCAAGCCCTGAACCGCTCGCCCCATGCTCGTCTGGAGCACAGCGCCGAGCTCGGTGACGGCATGGCTGCAGCCCTGTGGAGCAACCATCACGACGCCCAGGACTACCAGGCGCCGAGCCATCACACCTTGTCCTGTTACATCGCTGGCGGCACGGGGACCTTTCGCCGCGAGCATCCCGGTATCAAAGGTGGCCCGGACAAACTGTGCATTCTGCCGGCCGAACATCAGTCCGCCTGGGTGATCAATGGCGAAATCCGCCTGGCTCACCTGTACTTCAGCCCGGAACAATTTGCCCTCGGTTGCGTCACCCTGCTGGACCGCGAACCCCGTGAACTGCAATTGCAGGAAAGCACCTTCCTCGAAGACCCGACTCAGGCCCGGCGGTTTCGGCAGTTGATTCAGCTCAACTGGGACGAACCCGGCGAGCGCCTGCTGACCAGCAGCCTGGCCCACGAACTGCTCAGCCATACCTTGCTCAGCCAGGTCGGCCTGCGCCAGGGTCTGCGCCTCAAGGGTGGCCTGGCTGCGCATCAACGGCGGCAACTGGTGGAACATATCGACAGCCA
The DNA here is from genome assembly GCF_059716055.1 of Pseudomonas sp. LBUM1658. NCBI lineage: Bacteria > Pseudomonadati > Pseudomonadota > Gammaproteobacteria > Pseudomonadales > Pseudomonadaceae > Pseudomonas > Pseudomonas sp. LBUM1658. The sequence goes on along the minus strand of NZ_CP166798.1, from coordinate 1,142,549 downwards.
ATTGGCCGAGCCCATCAGCCTTGGTCAGCTGGCGGGTTTGTGTGCGTTGTCCGAATACCACTTCGCCCGAATGTTCCGTGAAAGCTTTGGCTTGCCACCCCATCAGTATGTGTTGGCGCGGCGACTGGCCCATGCGCGGCAATTGCTGCGCAGCACTTCACAGCCGCTGGGCGAGATTGCCCTGGCCTGTGGTTTTGCCAGCGCCAGCCATTTCACCAATCGTTTCAGGCAAGCGGTGGGTGGAACGCCTGGGGAGTATCGGCAGGCGTTTTTGCGATAAATCAACAGATCGCCGGCCCGAGCCTGGGACAGGCTCAATCCCCCCACTGCGCCAGGGCAACGGCTACTCTGTCTTCCAGAGCCTTGATCCGGACGCCGTCGGCAAGGTAATTGTTCGAGACCATGGCAAATACCAAAGACCGGCCATTGGCACTGCCGACATAACCGGACAACGATGAGACAGACCCCATCGAACCCGTCTTGGCGTGCAGGTTATTTTCGGCAGGAGTGTCGCGCAGGCGATTGCGCAAGGTGCCTCCCAGCATCCGTTGCGGATTGCCGGCAATCGGCAGTGCTTCGTACCAACTGTCGAACCAGGGCTGTTTGCGCACGACCAACAACAAGTCAGTCAGGCTGTGCGTGGAGATCAGGTTGCGGCGCGACAGACCCGATCCGTCGACCTGGACCAGCAGCTCACTGTGAAGCCCCTGACGCTGCAGGAAGTCGTTGACCGCCGCCACACCAGCGCTCGCCGTACCGACATTGGCGGTCTTGCGACCCATGGCCTTGAGCAGCACTTCAGCGATGCTGTTATTCGACAGTTTGAGCATGGGCAAGAGTAATTGAGCAAGCTGTGGTGACTCATGACTCGCCAATGGTATGGCGCCTGGTGCGGTTACCCCGCCGATCAAGGTCTGACCGCGAATCTCGATCCCCTGCTCGGTCAGCGCCAGCTTGAAAACATCTGCGACCAACCGGGTCGGTTCCCAGACGCTGACCCATTTACGACTTTGTTTGCCCGGCGCCAAGGTGCCACCTACGGTCAATAGATTGGTCCCATGTTGGCGGTTCACGGCAATGCTATCGGTCGGTCCGATTGTCGCCCGATTGTGCAGCGTCAGTATGCGGTTTTGCGGACTGATACTGACCAGCGGCGGCTGACCTTCAGTTTCGGATGCATTGACCGTGACAATCACCGTCCCCGCATCGAAATCATCATCGGGCGAAAGGCTGAGCGCCGAAATCTGCGCACCGTAGTACTGCTCTTCATCGTCATGGGCCCAGTCGACTCCAAGTCTGATGGCATCGAATGCAGTGTCATCGATCACCAGATCGCCACTGACGCTTTTGATGCCCTTGCGCGCCAACGCCATTGCCAAATCGCGATAGTCCTGTGCCTGGATGCTCGGATCACCAGAACCTCGAAGGTAGAGGTTGCCGTTCAGCTGAGCACCCATCTGCCGGCCATTGCTCAGCAGTTGCGTGGTAAACCGGTAATCGGCGCCCAGCACATCCATTGCCGCAGCCGCGGTCAGCAGCTTGAGACTCGACGCCGGCAGCAGGCGCGTATTGCCATTGTGCTGAAAGAGCGTTGCACCGCTGTTCGCATCGCGAACGGTCAAAGAACTGATAGCTCCATCCAGGGCCGGATCGGCCAACACGCGTTCAAGGGCCCGTGTTGACTCGGCCTTCGGGACATTGGCACACGCACTGAGCAATAAACTCGACGCAATCAGCAGCCCCCTGACGTTAATACGTTGTCCTGTTTTCATAAAAATCCTTTTTCGTTTTTCATCCTGATAGCCGGGAAATACCCACTGAAGATCGCCCCGGCCAACGACCGCAACGTCTGGCGTGACTCTTCATGAACCAGCGCCAGGCCCTCAGATAACAATCAACGCATTCTCGCTGTCAACGAAGGACTTTCCTTGAAATCATTTCCACGCAACAAGCTCAACTCAGCGGGCTGAAAAAGTGACTCGCTGAAACAGCGGGCTACCCTCAAAACTCCAACGTACTCGATAACGTCACCTGCCGCGAATCACCCATGGAGACAAAGAACCGGCTGGCTGCCGAGGTGTAGTAGGTACGGTCGAACAGGTTCTTCACATTGAGCTGGAACTTGACCTTTTGCCCGTCGAGTTGGGTGTCGTAGGTGGCGAAGGCATCGGCCACGGTGTAGCTCGGCAGGTCGAAGTCGTTCACCGCGTTACCGGCCCGCTCGCCGACATACCGCGCACCGGCGCCGACCCGAAGCTGGTCGCCGCCGAGGAGGCTGCCGAAGTCGTAGACCGCCGACAGCGAGCCACTGTTCTTCGCCACGTTTTGCAGGCGCTTGCCTTTGTAAGTCGGGTCTTCGATGACTTCGGCATCGGTGTAGGCATAGCTGCCGATCATGCTCCAGCGATCACTCAATTGGCCGCTCAAATCCACTTCCAGACCTCGGGAGCGTACCTCACCGGCGGCGCTGTAGATCGTTGTCGGGCCTTCGGAATTGGCCACCAGCACGTTGCGTTTCTTGATGTCGAACAGCGCGATGTTGCCTGTCACGCGGCCTGGCATGTCGAGTTTGGCCCCCAGCTCCCAGGACTTGGCTTCTTCCGGTGCAACGGCGCCGTCGAGTACCACAGTGCTGCCGCTCAGCGGTGCGATAGTGGAGTTGGGTTTGAACGATTCGGTGTAGCTGCCGTAGAACGACAACTCATCGGTGTAGCGATACACCAGCCCGGCGCGCGGCACCCATTTCTGCCCGTTGCTGTCGGTGTTTGCCTTGAACGGCCGTCCCTTGCCGGCGTACTGGTCGTATTCCTGGAAGCGCGCACCGCCCACCAGGATCCACTGATCGGTGAGGTGGATCGAGTCCTGCAGGAATACCGAATCGCTGCGCAGCAAATCGGTCTGGGCACTGTCGGCAGGGCTGACAGTGCTGCCTGCCACTTCACGGCCGTAGACCGGATCGGCGTAGCTGAAGGTCGTCAGGCTTTTCTGGCGGATCAGGTCGGCACGGTAGATCTTGCGGTATTCATCATCGATACCGAACACCAGATCATGTTGCATACCGGCGACATCGACCTTGCCCTCAAGGCTGGCCGTGGTGAAACGGTCGGTACTGATGGCGTCCTGGGTGCCGTCCATGCTGCGGGTCAGCGTGCCCCCTTGGGTATTGATGGCCGTGACCCGGACCTGGCTGGCGTCGTAGGTTTCACGGTTCCAGCTGTAGCCGAAGTGCGCGTTCCAGCTGTCATTGAGCTGGTGATCGGCTTCGAAGTGATACAGGTCCGAGCGCCCTTCCATGTTGTTGAATGGTTCATCCAGGCGTCGCTCACGGGGGATGTCCAACGGATGATTGGTATCCGGGTCGATGGCCGTGCCACGGTCGAACGGCGAGAGAAACTCGCGGTGTTCATAAGCAAATAACAGCTTGGTGCTTTCGCCGAACCAAGCCAGGGATGGCGCGATCAGGCTCTCGCGATGGGTGCCGAAATTGCGCCAGTAGTCTTCGTCTTCATGGTCCAGGACCATTCGGTAAGCCAACCCGGAATCCCCCAGCGCACCCGTGCTGTCGAAACTGCCGCCGCTGCCATTCTTGCCGTCGCCATAAGTCGAACCGCGCACAGTCAAGGCGTTGTATTGCGCCAATTCAGGCTTCTTGCTGACCATGTTCACCACCCCGCCCGGGTCTTGAATCCCATAGAGCAAGGAAGCCGGCCCCTTGAGCACTTCGACCCGATCCACAGAAGCGTTCAGGCCACGGCCCTGCACTACCGGCATGCCGTCGCGCATGATAGATCCGTTGCGGTTGTCACCAAACCCCCGGGTCATCACCGAATCCTGAGTGCTGCCCAAGGTATTGCCCTGGGTGATGCCGCTGACATTCGCCAGCGCGTCATCGAGATTGCGCGGCGCCTGGTCGCGGATCACCTGGGCCGGAATCACGTTGACGGTCTGGGGGATTTCCAGCAGCAATGCCTGGGAACGCATCACCGAACTGGTGGGTGGCGGCTGATAGCTCATCGGTTGCTGGACGATCGAGGTGATAGTGGTCGCCCCCAGGTTCAGCGCGCCTTCGGTAGGCTGCGGTTCGAGGGCCAGGGTATGGGCGTCGGTCTGGCGGAAGGTGAAACCGGAGTTGCTCAACAAGCGTTGCATGGCCTGCCCGGCACTCATCTGGCCGCTGACCGCAGGCGCCGTGATGCCGAACGGCGCTTCATCGGTGTAGACCACGCTGATGCCGGTGACCCGGCTGAAGTCACTCAATGCCTGAGGCAGCGGCTTGGCCGCTATGGCGAAGTTGAATTGCGCGCGCTGCTGGGAACTGCCTGCATCCGCGGCCAGGGCCACGTTCAAGGGTGACAAGGCCAAAGCCGAAACGGCCAGTGCCCCGGCACCGAACCATTGTTTAACCGAACCACTTGCCGCCGACGTTGCCCTGGACTTCATGCTCATGACCTGTGTGTAGAAATGCTACGGATGCGAATGAATCGCACTTTCAAGCACTACACGATTGTCGGGCGGGTTTACCTCACCAGATATTTTAAAATATTTCTTTGGGATAGGTCAGTCCGCGTCGCCTGCAAAAAGATCGCAGCCTGCGGCAGCTCCTACGCCGACCGCGTTCTCCTGTAGGAGCTGCCGATAGGCTGCGATCTTTTGATCTTTTGCGCCTGTTCCATCACCGCAAAATAATCAGATGCCCCAACACACTGTGCTGCTCAAACCCCAACACCCCCTGCAGGGAATTCAACACCGCCTGTGGATCCTTGCTGGGAAAACTGCCACTGACCCGACGAGCAGCCAGTTCATCATTGAGCAGCACAATCCGCCCCGGGTAATAACGCCCCAGATCTTTGACCACGTCGGCCAAGGGTGCCTTGTAGTAATTCAGCCAGCCCTGACGCCAGGCCAGCTGCGCTTCGCTGTCGACGCCATGGAGTATTTGCGCCGAGCCCGCGGCATAGGCCACTTGCTGACCGGCCGTGAGGATTTGTTGCGCTGCGCCCTTGTCAGCGCTCACCCCGACCCGGCCCGACAGCACCGTCACTTGGGCGCCCGCCGGCTGCAGGCGCACCTCGAACTGAGTGCCGAGCACTCGCGCCTCGCCCCCTTCGGCCTCGACCACGAACGGCTCGCCGGTGTGGGTCACGCTGAAAAATCCGGCACCGCGCCGCAGCTGGATATGCCGTTCTCCCCGGCTGAAATCCACGGCAATCGCGCTGTCGGCATCCAGGGTGACCCGGGATTGATCGGCCAGGATGACGGTCCGCACTTCGCCCGGCGCCGAGACATAGTCCGCGCCCAAATCATCGACCCAGCGCGATGGTTGCCAACCGGCGCCCAGGGAAATCATCAGCAGCAAACAGGCGGCCATGGCCAAGGCACCGGACCAGCGTCGCAGCGAAGTGCGCCGAGAACTGTTCATGGCATTGAGGTAACCCTGCAAGGCGAAGGCATCTTCCTGCGCCAGCCTGCTCGCCGGGGCTTCGCTCAACTCCCAGAGCACCTGGGCCTGGGCATAAGCCTCGACGTGGGCCGGATCGGCCTGCAACCAGCGACTGAACGTGACCTGATCGCCGCTGCTCGGCTGATCATGCAACAGGCTCAGCCAGGCCAGTGCGGCCTGTTCCTGGACGGGCGTCGGGGTGACGCGAGAGGTATTGATCACGGTGCTTTCCCTGGCGAGCGTGGTTTCGAAGGTTCTCGCAAGCTTGCCTTGCAGACTTCGAGGGCGCGCATCATATGTTTTTCCACGGCGCTTTGGGACAACCCCATGGCCTGGGCGATCTCGGCGTACTTGCGGCCGTGAATGCGGTTGAGCAAGAAGATCTGCCGCGTGCGCTCGGGCAAGCTGCGCAACGCGGCCTCGACGTAGCGCAGGTCATTACCAGCCTCGAGCGCCGCTTGCGGTTCAGTACGCTGGTTGCCCTGTTGCTCCGGCAACCAGCCTTCATTGACCCGCACCCGCGCGCCTTCGCTGCGCAAATGATCAATAGCAATGTTGCCCGCACAGCGCAGCAGATAGGTACTGAGTTCTTCGACCTGCACCAGCGGTCGGCGCCAGAAACGCAGGAACAAATCCTGCACCAGATCAGCCGCCGTCGCCCGACAACCCACCCGGCGGCTGACCAGCGCTTCCATCTGCGGGCGCTGGGACAAAAACACCTGCAGGAAATGCGCACGCCCGCCCGAGGTTTCAGCGCTGTCAGCGTCCCGGGATTCGGGGGGCGTAGTGATCATCAAAAGCGGACTCGATTAAAGAGAGGCATCCAGCGGCGGACTGTTGCCAGACCTGGATCAATAAGCGCCAATACTAATGATAAATATTCTCATATACAAAATATTTCTGGCACCTCGATCAACTGTGGCGAGGGAGCTTGCTCCCGCTGGGTTGCGAAGCAGCCCCAAAACCTGCAACCCATGTATTTCAGACACACCGCATCAGCCGAATTACGACTGCTGCGCCCGAGCGCGGACCGGCCGGCGGGGGCAAGCTCCCTCGCCACAGGTGCGATGCTCGTCTCAAAATCCTTGATTGACTGGCATTAGGGCGTGCCCGCGAATGTTTTCAAATCGAACAGCCATTGCCCAAAAAAAAACGGGCCTGCAATTGCAGGCCCGTTTTCATTGGGTGGTATAGGTGTGTGTCAGGCTTCAGCTATTGAGTGCGGCCTGTTCATTTTCCAGGAATTCTTCTTCAAGCAGCGCGTCTGCCTGGCCTCCATCTTCATTTGCCGCCGTTGCGGCGCGTTTGCTGCGCAGTTTGCCGAACATGTGTTCCAGCGCATGATCGAGCTTGGTGGCTGCACCTTCGATCGCCAGTTCCAGCGTATCGGCTTTATGGGTGACCGAAACCGGTTGATGGCCTTTTGGCCGCGCCTCCAGCTGGCAGCGCATATCGTGGGGACCGGGTTTGTCGCCGTTCTCGTCCCGCAGGTGAACCTCGATCCGGGTCAGGTCTTCTTCGTATCGTTCGAGCGTGCTCTCAATGGTAGTACGTACCCACTCCTCCAGTCGGATGCTGCTTTGAATATGGTTATCGCTGTTGACTTGGATTTGCATAGTTCATCCCTTATTTCAGCTAGCTCGCGAGAGGCTCCCCGGTTGCCCGTTGGGCGTGATCACCGTGACCTCTTACTTACACAATCGGTCTGCTCGCAGAACAATTCAACCCCTAAAAAAAGATAAATATGGATTCGCAAAAAAGCCGGACAAAGGGCAAATGCGCTGTTAATGTCGGGAGTTGGGTCGCACCGCCCCCTCCCCATTCCTCACAACTGCCCCTCGCCCAAAGGGTGCAGGCTGCGAAAGATCCCCGCTTCCTCCACCAGCCAGTCATGCACCGCGCGCACGCCCGGATGGCTCAGCGCACCCGGCGCATAGAGCAATACATAACGCTTGTGATTGGGTACCGCGAGGCCAAAAGGCACGATCAAAGTACCGCGCTCCAGTTCGTCATTGAGCAGGGTACGGCGGGCAATGGCCACGCCCATGCCGGCAATCGCCGCCTCAATGGTCAGGTGGTTGCGATTGAAAGTGTGCCCGCGCCGCACATCCGCGCCTTCGAAGCCGATGGCGTTCAGGTAGAACTCCCACTCCGCGTATTCATAACTGCCGCGCCAGGCGGTGATGTCGTGCAGCAACGGAAAATGCACCAGGGCCGCTGGTCCGTGCAGCGGCGGTCGGCCGCGCAGCAGGCTGGGAGCACAGACCGGGAAAATCTGCTCATCGAGCAAGGCTGTGGATAACAAGCCGGGATAACTGCCGTCGTTGAGGTCGATGGCCAGATCGAAATCGCCTTCATGCAACGGCACGCTACTGTCCTCGGCCACCAGACGCAGTTGAATATCCGGGAATCGCTGCTGCAAACGCGGCAGACGCGGGGTCAGCCATTTGCTGAGGAACGACGGAATCGAACGCACCCGCAGAATCCCGCTGATCATTCCGGCGTCCAGTCGTCGCAATTCTGCATCGATGCTGCCGTAGGCCTCGTTGACCGTAATGGCCAGTCGCTGGCCTTCAGCGCTCAACTCCACCCCCCGGGCGCGACGGTGAAACAGGCGAAAACCCAGCCGTTCTTCCAGTTGCCGAATCTGCTGACTGACTGCACCCGGTGTGATGTGCAGTTCTTCGGCGCAACGGGTGAACGACAGGTGCCGCGCGGCACAGGAAAACACATGCAGCCAAACGTAGGTCTGGGCGTGCAATTGACGACTCATCGTTTAGTCCTGCTAAAGGCTGTCTTAGGAAGTTTCGTTGGTCAGTGCAGACCGAGGGAGGCAGTATCGCCGACATTGCGCTCGTCCTACAAAAAATGGCAGCGATTCCTACTCCATTGCTTGTAAGGGTTTAGCATGGCTATCAGTGTTTTCGATCTATTCAAAGTCGGTATCGGGCCGTCCAGCTCCCATACCGTCGGGCCTATGCGGGCCGCCGCGACCTTTGCCCAATCGCTGTTTGACCAGGGGTTGCTGGACGAGGTCCGGCGGGTGGAAATCCGCCTGTACGGTTCACTCTCCGCCACCGGCGTTGGCCATGCCACCGACCGTGCCTGTGTGATGGGGCTGATGGGCGAATGGCCCGACAGCATTGATCCGACCAGCATCGGCCCGCGCATTCAGCTGCTGCATGAGTCCGGAGAACTGTCGCTGGCCGGTCGCTCGACCATCGCCTTCAATTGGCAGCGCGATCTGCTATTGCTTGACGAAAGCCTGCCCTACCACCCGAACGCTATGTCTCTGACGGCTTTTGGTGAAACCGGCGAGCTCTGGGAACAGACCTATTACTCGGTCGGCGGCGGTTTCATTGTCGAAGCGGCCGAAGCCGAATCCGGTGTTTCCCCTGCCGGCGATATCGAGTTGCCCTACGATTTCTCCAGCGCAGCTGAACTGCTCTCCCTCTGCAACCAGCATGGCCTGCGGGTTTCCGAACTGATGATGGCCAATGAACGGGCCTGGCGCAGTGACGCTGAAATCCGCAGCGGTCTGTTGCATATCTGGTCGGTGATGCGCGAGTGCGTCGAACAAGGCCTGCGCCACGAGGGCATCCTGCCGGGAGGCCTGAATGTGCCGCGCCGCGCCGCGAAATTGCACCGCAGCCTGCTGGAAATCGGCAAACCGAATGTCATCAGTTCGACCTTGTCGGCGATGGAGTGGGTCAACCTGTTTGCCCTGGCCGTGAACGAAGAAAACGCCGCCGGCGGGCGCATGGTCACCGCGCCGACCAACGGCGCCGCCGGGATCATCCCGGCCGTGCTGCATTACTACATGAAGTTCAATCCCGAAGCCTGCGACGACGATGTCGTGGCGTTCTTTCTCGGCGCTGCGGCGGTGGGCATCCTGTGCAAGAAAAACGCTTCGATCTCCGGTGCCGAAGTCGGCTGCCAGGGTGAAGTCGGCTCGGCCTGCGCCATGGCCGCCGCCGGGCTCGCCGATATCCTCGGCGCCACCCCGGAGCAACTGGAAAACGCCGCCGAGATCGGCCTGGAACACAACCTCGGACTGACCTGCGACCCGGTCGGCGGGTTGGTGCAAGTGCCCTGCATCGAACGCAACGCAATCGCCGCCGTGAAGGCGATCAACGCCACGCAAATGGCCCTGCGCGGCGATGGCAAACACTTCATTTCCCTGGACCGGGTGATCCGCACCATGCGCGATACCGGCGCCGATATGCATGACAAATACAAAGAGACTTCACGGGGCGGCCTGGCGGTGAGCTGGGTGGAATGCTGAGGCGCATTCCCTGAGCGCCATACCCGCGTGAGCCCGAGCAAGAACAATAACGAGGCGATACCGATGACCGATGTACGTACACCTGCTGCCGATAATCCCGCTGTAGAGGTTTCACGAGACACTGTTGCGACCAGCAAAAGCTGGAGCAAACACGACACCACCTGGATGCTCGGGCTCTATGGCACCGCGATCGGCGCGGGCACCTTGTTCCTGCCGATCAACGCCGGCGTGGGCGGTTTATGGCCACTACTGGTGCTGGCAGTGCTGGCCTTCCCGATGACGTTCTTCGCCCACCGGGGCCTGACCCGCTTCGTATTGTCCGGGCGTTCCGGCAACATCACCGAAGTGGTTGAAGAGCACTTCGGCGTTGGCGCCGGCAAGCTGATCACACTGCTGTATTTCTTTGCGATCTTCCCGATCCTGCTGGTGTACAGCGTCGCGCTGACCAACACCCTGAGCAGCTTCATGGAGCATCAACTGCACATCACCCCGCCACCACGGGCGATCCTCTCGCTGCTACTGATCCTCGGTTTGATGGCCATCGTGCGCTGCGGCCAGAGTGTGATCGTCAAGGCCATGAGCGTGCTGGTCTACCCATTCGTCGCCGCCCTGCTGCTGCTCGGTTTGAGCCTGATCCCCAACTGGAACGGTTCGTTCTTTGCCTCCGCTAGCGAAGGCATGCCGCTGCCCATGTTTTTCAAAACCCTGTGGCTGGCGATTCCAGTGATGGTGTTCTCGTTCAACCATTCACCGATCATTTCCGCATTTGCAGTCGACCAGAAGCAGCGTTACGGCGAGCAGGCCGAAAGCAAGAGCAGCGGCATCCTGGCGATCGCCCACAGCATGATGGTACTGACGGTGATGTTCTTCTGCTTCAGCTGCGTGCTGGCGTTGTCACCGGCTGACCTGGCGGCCGCCAAGGCGCAGAACATCTCGATCCTGTCCTACCTGGCCAACCACTTCCAGACCCCGGTCATCGCCTATGCCGCGCCACTGATTGCACTGGTAGCAATCACCAAATCCTTCCTCGGCCACTACATCGGCGCCAGCGAAGGCTTCCAGGGGTTGATCGTGAAAAGCCTGCGCAGCCGTGGCCGGGTCATCTCGGCGAGCTGGCTGAACCGTGCGACTGCGCTGTTCATGGTGCTCACCTGCTGGGCCGTGGCGACCTTCAACCCGAGCATCCTCGGAATGATCGAAACCCTTGGCGGGCCAATCATCGCCTGCCTGCTGTTCCTGATGCCAATGTATGCGATTCACCGGGTGCCGGCGCTGCGCCAGTACTCCGGGCAATTGTCGAATGTGTTCGTGGTCGTGATCGGTTTGGTGGCGTTGTCGGCGATTATCTTCTCGTTTATGCCCTGAAACGGGCACAGCATGAAAGGCGGGCCAGTGAGCCCGCCTTTTTATTGAGATGAAGAAAAGGAGCGCGAACGCAGCCCCCTGTGGCGAGGGAGCTTGCTCCCGCCGGCCGGTCCGCGCTCGGGCGCAGCAGTCGTAAAAACCTGCACATGCGGTGTGCCTGGTAGAACCGGCTGGCAGGTTTTAGGACCGCTATCACGCTCCAGCGGGAGCAAGCTCCCTCGCCACCGGTCTGCGGCAAACTGAGCGAACGGCGGCACGGCATGCCCTTTGCTTTGAACACTCATGAGGAAAATGGACTTGTGAAACCTCAGCGAACGACCTGCCGGTGGTCTGGAAATACGAACTAATCCTGATTACCACTGGTCAATGACTGCAATGTTCCAATCAGGCGGTAACGCAATATGGACAATCCATTTCAGATTATTACCGAAGCCTTTGCCCCGCAGTATCAGGTCAACCTGAGCATTCAGGGGCTCGACGGGCGCATCATGCTGACTCTTTCCAACTCCGGCCAGGTGGTGGCCAAGCGCATGATCAGTGCCGAACAGCGCAATGATCCGCAGCGTCTGACACGGCTGGTGCAAAGTATTCAATTTGGCATCGCCATCGAGCATGGCCACAGCGCCATGGAGATTCTCGAGGCCATGACCGACAGCGACACCCTCAAACTGCCGCTACCGCGCAAAGGTCGACTGGCCAGCCAGCCCTCCCGCGCGATAGGGATTTGAAGCGTTAAAGCTCGCCCTTTTCCACTTCCAGATACTCAGTCGAACCCGCGGCGCCCTTGCGTTGCGGGCGTTCGACTTTCACCGAAGGGAACTGCGACGAGGCGTAACGCACCACCAGAATCGCAAACGCCAGCAGCAAAATCCCACCGCACAGATAAATAATTCCCAGGTCTGGCGGACTGTGGTGCGAAACGTTGGAAATCAGCAGACGGGTCAGCGCGGTGATCGCCACATAGATCAGGAAGCGCACCGGCATGTGGTTGGTCTTGAAGTAAATGCCAACCATCGCACCCAGCTCGAGGTAGATGAACAACAGCAGAATGTCATCGATCTTGATATGACCCTCTTCAATCATTTGCAGAAATTCCATCACCGCCGCCCAGGCCGTTACCGCACCAATGGCGAACAGCGCCAGGTAGTGGAAGGTCTCGACAAACAGATTGCCCAGGGATTCGGCCACTTCATGGACGTTTTGCCGCAGGTTCTCGGCCCAGTTGATTTTCACGATAGTACTTCCTTAGGTCGGTTCGACCGGATCATGCGGGTTTGACGTGACGGTTGATATACATGCAGAAAAAAGGCCAGAGATTGATAAGTGAGAGGGTGGCGGGTTGGCATGAGGCACTTTCTGGGGTGTATGTCTGACGCTACGCGGACAAGGTCCAATGCCGATCAGTTAACGGAAATCTATCGACTGGTGATTAATTGTGCCTATTTCGAAACCTGCGCCTGTAACCGCCGACCGAGCACATCCAGCAAATCACACCCATCGCGCAGCGCAATGGCACACAGCCGGGCAAAGTCGTGGAGGATCACCGCATCGGTATGAATCTCCTCGCGCATCGCCAGGTTCTCCATCAACTGAGCGACGGCGCGGATACGGTAATCGGCAGCGTCCTGCAGCACATCGAGGGGCGCCTGGGTGTCGACGAGCAGGGTCGGGATATCGCAATCGTTGCTGGTGAGGGGCATGTAGCGATGGGTGGAATCTGTGGCAAAGGGTGGATCGGGGGTAAGTGTTTTCATTTGAGAGCTCCAGTTACGCATGGGAGCTGCCAACGGCCTTCCTACGGGCTTGGGTGGCAGCTATACGCGGGGTAGGAATACCGAGCACTAGAGAGACTCGGCCACGTCGAAACGTGCCCGCGTACAGCCGCCGAAACGGATCTTACGGACGCACGTTAGGCGCCGCAATCAGCATCGACGCGAACGAGTCTCTGGTGCTTAAAGGGTTCCTACACCCTGTCACTGAATTTGCAGTGACACCCAAAGATTATCGATGCAGCCAACCTCCCGCCAGTTCATACAAACCGCCACAACTTGCGGGAAATGTCCGATGACTACGTCCAGAAATGTGACCCATTGTAGGAGCGAGCTTGCTCGCGATGGACTCAAGGACGGCGCGTTCATTCAGAAAAAAAGCGTTATCGTTAACGTCCATCATCGCGAGCAAGCTCGCTCCCACAGGTTGCAGGCAAACCCTAAAACACAGCTACATTGAAAAGCCACTACCCAAAGCGCCGAGATTCGCTTATGCTTTTAGCTGTATAAAAATACAGTAGTCGCAAAAGACAACTTATCGTGAAGGCATGTGAGGTGGTAAATGGCCGTCGAAGTGGTATACCGCAGCAGCCGAGATCTGGAGCGTTTGTTCATGGATAAAGCCGAAGCTGACCGTCATGACAAAATGCTCGAGCTGGCCGAGTTGCTGGCTGAAGTGTTGCAAAAAGCCGTTCCGTCGCTGACCGAGCAGCAAGTGGAAGAAGCCGGGATCTACATGGCGAAAAACCGCGATGTGTTCGCCAAGGCATTCAAGAGCCAACCGGACGCCCTGTCCGAATTGCTTAACGCGCCGGCCGTAGCAGCTGAGCCGGTTGAAGCGCCGGAAGTGACTGAAGCAGCCGAACCGGTTGAAGCGGTTGAAGCGACAGAAACAGCTGAGCCCGTAAAGCCCGCGAAAGCCGCCAAGTCAGTCAAGTCCGCCAAGTAAGCAACTCCCGAATTGAATAGGCCCTGATTCACTGACTCAGGGCCTTTTTCATGCTTGTGGAAAAAGCTAATCCTCAGGTTTTTCCAGCTCCTCGACCAACGCCTTGAAGAACCGCGCCGCCTCGCCGCCATTCACCGCCCGGTGATCGAAGGTCAAGGACAGTGGCAGGATCGGATGCACTACGACCTTGCCGTTCATTGCGACCGGTTCGTCACGAATGGCGCCGGCGGCGAGAATTGCCACTTGTGGTGGCACCACCACCGGGTTGGCGTACCGCCCGAACAAGGTGCCGAAATTGGACAGGGTCAAGGTCGCACCCATCATTTCCTGGGGCGGTATCGAGCGCGCCTGCACGTCGGCGCGCAATCGATTCATGCCCTCTTTGAGGTCTGCCGAGGCACGCTTGCCGACATCGCGCAGCACCGGTACGAACAAACCGTCCGCGGTGTCCACGGCGATGCCCAAGTCGAGTGTCTGGTGCTGCTTGATCGACAGCGACTTGCCGTCGAACGCGCTGTTCAAACCCGGTTCTACCTCACAGGCGGCGGCCATGGCCTTGGCCAGGCGAATCAACGGATCCCGCGCCTGGCCCCAGCGATGCAAGTCGGCATCGCCGAAGATCGTCACCGGCACCACTTCGGCGTGGGACCTGGCCATGTTCAGTGCCATGCTGCGACGCACGCCGCGCAACTTCTCGCCGCCAAATTTTTCGCGTTCGGTCCGGGATGCGCGCTCGACGTCGCTGCGGGTGATCAGGCCATCGGCACCGGAACCGTTCAGCCCGCTCAAGTCGACGCCCAGTTGCCGAGCCAGTTGCCGCACCGCCGGGGTGGCGCGAGTCGCCATATGCTCGCGGGTCGACGGTGCGGCACCGACGAAAAACTGATCGTCCTGGCTGCTACCACCCCCTTCCAGGCGCCCGACCACCGTGCCTGCATCCGCCTCGCCTTCATAACCGAGCAACGGCTCGCCGACGTGCAGGATGTCGCCTGCTGCGCCGTAGGTTTTCGCCACCACCCCGTCATAGGGCGCGGGAATATCCACCAGCGCCTTGGCGGTTTCCACCGAGACCAGCAATTGATCGACCTTGACCGTATCTCCGACCTTGACGTGCCATTTGACGATTTCCGCTTCCTGAAGACCTTCGCCCAGATCGGGCAGTTTGAAAAATTTCATCACTCCCTCCTCGGGCTCAGGCGAAATTCAGAACGCTGTCACAGGCGTGAAGAATGTCTTCAACACCGGGTATATACAGTTGCTCGAGCCGATACAGCGGAGGCGGGATATCCGGTGCAGTGACCCGCAGGATCGGTGCCTGCAATTCCAGCAACGCCCGTTCGTAGAGGCTGGCAGCGATTTCCGCGCCGACACCGCAGGAGCGCGGCGCTTCATGGACGATCACGCACCGGCCGGTCTTGCGCACCGAAGCCTCCAGGGTGTCGAGGTCCAAGGGTTTGATGCAGGCGACGTCGATCACCTCCGCCGACACGCCCTGCCTGGCCAGCGCGTCGGCGGCCTGCAGGGTTTCCGTGACGCTGGCACCCCAGCTGATCAAGGTGATGTCGCGGCCTTCGCGCAAGGTGAAACAGCTATCGAGCGGCAGACGTTTACCGTCATCGATCAGCGGTTGCGGGTTCATTCGGTAGAGTCGGGCCGGTTCCAGAAACACCACCGGATCCGGATCATCAATGGCCGCCAGCAGCAGGCCATAGGCTCGGGCCGGCGACGATGGGATCAGCACTCGCAACCCCGGTATATGCGCGAACAGCGCCTCGGTACTTTCGCTGTGATGCTCGGGCGCTCGAATCCCGGCACCCATAGGACTGCGCAGCACCATCGGACAGGTGATCCGCCCCCGCGTGCGGTTGCGCATGCGGCTGGCGTGGGACACCAGGTGCTCCATGGTGGCGTAGATGAAACCCATGAACTGGATTTCCACCACCGGTTTCAAGCCTTGAGCGGCCATGCCTATCACCAGCCCGCCGAGCATGGTTTCGGCCAGCGGCGTGTCGATTACCCGCTTGAAGCCGAAGGTGTCCCGTAGCCCCAGGGTGGCGCGAAACACCCCACCATTCACGCCGACGTCTTCACCGAGGACGATGACATTTTCGTCTTCGCGCATGGCTCGATGCAGAGCCAGATTCACCGCCTCCAGCAGGCTGACTTTGCCATTACTCATGAGCCGAACCTCCCGCGCGTCGGGCAACCCGTTCGAGAAACCATTCGCGCTGTTCAGCCAGGGCCGCCGGCCATTGAGCATAGATGTAGTCCATCAACGCTTCGGGCGGTTGATTGCCGGCCGCGTCGAAGTTATCCACTGCGCATTGCACCAGCCCCTGGCACTCGGCAATCAGCGCCTGCTCGCGACCTTCGTCCCAGATGCCCTGCCCGACCATGAAGGTTTGCAGGCGCTTGATCGGTTCTTCAAGCCAGGCGTGCTTGACCTCCTCGGCGGGACGATAGCGCGTGGCATCGTCTGCGGTGGTGTGATCGCCGAGGCGATAACTCACGCATTCCAGCAACACCGGGCCCTTGCCATGACGCGCCCGCTCCAGGGCGATTTGCACACGGTCATAGACTGCGAGAATGTCATTGCCGTCGACCTGTTCGCCGTGGAACCCGGCACCAATCGCTTTCTGCGCCAGGGTCGGCGCGCCGCACTGAATCCGCCGCGGCACCGAGATCGCCCACTGGTTGTTGTTGATCACGAACACCACCGGCAACTGCCAGGCGCCCGCCACGTTAAGCGCCTCGAGAAAATCGCCTTTGCTGGTACCGCCGTCACCGCAGGTGGTCACCACCACCCGGTGTTCGCCACGAATTTTGAACGCGCTGGCGACACCGCAGGCATGCAGCGCCTGGGTCGCAATCGGTACACAGATCGGAAAGTCCTGAGCCACCGCCGGCTCGGCAAAATTGCTGCCACGTTCGTCACCGCCCCAGTACAGGAGGATTTCTTCCATCCGCACTCCGCGCATCAACTGCACGGCAGTGTCGCGGTAATACGGCACCAGCACATCTTCGGCGTGCATCAGGCTGCCGAGCGCCACGCCGATCGCCTCCTGGCCGAGGGTCGGCGCGTAGGTACCGATGCGCCCGGTGCGTTGCAGAGCGACGGCTTTGTGATCGAACAGGCGAGTCAACACCATCTGCCGGTAGAGGCGCGTCAGCAGGTTGAAATCATCCGCCCAGGCAGGCAGCTCACCGAGCAATTGACCATCGGGGGATAAATAACGGGTGTAGGGAAGATCGACCTTGTTATGAGGCATGGCACAGCTCCTCGCACGCCGGATAAGCGTGAAGCTGATAAGCCCGGCGCTCGTGACGCTGGGCTGTGGAGCAAGTTGGCCAGGGTCGGGCCTTTGCTCCTAGGGGTACAGCAGACGCTCCGCCAACTCGTCCGCCACCCGCGCCGGGGAGCGTTTTTCGGCCTGGGCATGAGCGAAAACTTCGGTCAGCCGCGCGCCGATTTTCGACAGGTGCGCGGTAATCACCGGCAACTCCTCGCCGTGATGTTTCAACGAAACGTAAATCAGCCCGCCGGAATTGATCACGTAATCCGGCGCATACAGAATTCCGCGACTCTCCAGTTGATCGGCGACTTGCAGGTTGGTCAGTTGATTGTTCGCCGAACCGGCTACCGCCGCGCAGCGCAATTGGGCGGCGCTGTGGCTGTTAAGCACGCCGCCCAGGCCACAAGGCGCGAGAATGTCGCAGGGAGTGCTGAGCAGTGATTCGTTGGCAATCGGATGGGCACCGAGTTGCTCCATGGCCAATTGCACTTTGCCGGGGTCGATGTCGCTGACCAGCAACTCGGCACCGGCGGCATGCAACTGTTCGGCAAGCGCGAAACCGACATTGCCCAGACCCTGAACGGCAATCCGCAAGCCCTCGAGGTTATTGATGCCCAGGCGGGCGATGGCGGTGGCGCGGATTCCGGCGAATACACCCATGGCGGCATGCGGCGAAGGGTCGCCCGCTGCAGTGGTGCTGGTGACATGTTGGGTTTGTTGGGCGATGCAATCCATATCGGCAACCGAGGTGCCGCTGTCGATGGCGGTGATATAGCGACCGTCGAGTTGTTCGACGCAGCGACCGAAGGCTTCAAACAATGCGGAACGGCTTTCGACATGAGGCGGACGCATGATCACCGCTACGCCGCCGCCCTGGGGCAGTCCGGCCAAGGCAGCCTTGTAACTCATCCCCTGAGCCAGGCGCATGGCATCCGCCACGGCACTTTCGTCGTCGGGGTAGGCAAGGTATCGACAACCGCCAAGGGCAGGTCCCAGGCGACTGCAATGAATAGCAATCACCGCCTTCAAACCGGTCACTGGGTCAACACTCAGGTGCAGCGATTCAAGGCGGGTGCTTTGCATGAGAGCAAACATCATCGGGCTCCCGAATCAAGCTTCTAGTCGCCAGTATAGGCTTGTGGCGAAAGATTGCAGAAACGCACAGGAATAAGCCGAGGCGGCTTTCACGCTTTAGGAAATAACCTGCAACCTCATGTGTATAGCACTGGACGAAAGCCGGAGACGGGGCTAAAACGAGGCAGTGACCGGAGATTTTAATGACCCCGCGCCAAGCGTTTTTCGCCTGTCTGCAACGCTCCCCGCCAGCGCTCTTTGAAGCGGCGGTGTGGATAGCTGTCGAGCATGATCCGGCGGTAGAACCAGCGGCGCTGTTGCACAAATTCAAGGAGCTGGAACAACGGGTCAGCTGCGGCTTACCCCTGCTGCCGGTGAGCGAACTCGGGCAACCCCTGCTGCGCCGGATGAATGACCTGAGGTTTGCCCAGGATGACGCCACCCCGCTACGGCCCCAGGCCGCATTGGTCAATAAAGTCCTGGAACGCAAACGCGGACAGCCGCTGGCTTTGGGATTGATCGCCCTCGAGTTGGCCAGGCGCCTGGAGATACCGCTGGTCGGGGTCAACTTCCCTGGGCATTTTCTACTGCGCGTGCCGGGCGCCGATCATCTGCTCGACCCTTGTGGTGGGCGGCGCCTGTACCCCAATGACTGCCGCGACCTGCTGCAACGCCAATATGGCCAGAACATGAAGCTCAGCGCCGAGCATTTGCTCAGCGCAGAGCCGGTGCAGATGCTGCAGCGCCTGTCACGCAACCTGCGCCAACTGCACCTGGCCAACGACGATAACCTCGGCGCCTTGATCGACGCCGAGCGCGTGCTGGAACTGGGCAACGCCAGCGCCTCCGACTACCTGGCCCGCGCCAGCCTCTACCAACGACTCGATTGCCCGAATGCCGAACGCTTCGACCTGGAGCATGCGTTGTTGCTCAGTGAGGATCCGATCCAGCGGTTGCGGCTGACCGAACGGCTGGGGCATTTGCCGCCGAATTCGATTGTGCATTGAGTAGCGTTTCGTCGCCCTTCCCGCTTTTCCGTACACTGCCTGTCCACCCATGGATGAGGCTGTCATGAACGTTCCTTCCCCCGCTGAACGGTTTCTGCAGGATTTTCACCAACGTCGGCCCGGGACAACCAGTGCTGCATTTGCCCATCTCAGCACCTCGGGTAAGGTGGTCTCCTCGTACGCAACGCTGGCATCGCTCATTCCCACTTCAAGCGCGACGCTGACAGTGTTGGATCTCGCCTGCGGTAACGGACACTTGCTGGCATTGCTGGCGAACCGACAACAACCGGCATTGCAATTGATCGGCGTGGACATGAGCCAGGCCGAACTGGACGTAGCGCGCTCGATCCTGCCTGACAATGTGCTCCTGCTGAAAGAACGGGCTCAGGCACTATCGACGGCAACAGGCAGTGTTGATTTTGTTCTCTCCCATCTGGCCCTGATGCTGATGGATGACCTGGAACAAGTCCTGATCGAGATCCGCCGCGTTCTGCGCGATGACGGGAAGCTGGCAGTGATCGTGGGACGAGGTTTCTTGTTGGGAGAGGTCGGTACTTTGTATCTGGATGCTTTTCGAGCCATCGCCCAGCAAGATGCGCTGGCGCATTTGCCAATGGGCGATCCACGCACACGAACCCAGGCGGGATGGCTCGAGTTGCTGAATGCAAGTTTTACCTGTGTGGAGTTTGAAGATATGGATGTCGAGTGGTATCCGCAATTCGACGAGCTTTGGGCATCACTGAGTGATACCTACGATGTGGATCGGCTAACGTCCGCCGCCCAAGCCCGGTTGAAGGAACGTCTCAGAACTTCTACCAATCATCTGCAACGGGAAGACGGCTCCATTCCTACCGGATGGGGGCTGCGCCTGATCCAGGCCAGCGTCTCCTGATTGTATTTCACACCTGTAAACGATGTCTGCGGTTTAAAACGTAAAGGAGTTCCCGGTTTGAACCCGGGCAAGCCCTAATGCCAGTCAGTTAAGCAAAAGGTACGCCCCTGTAGGAGCGAGCTTGCTCGCGATGAACGTTAACGATAACGCGTGTTTTCTGAATAAACGCGCTGCCCTTGAGTCCATCGCGAGCAAGCTCGCTCCTACAGGGATCAGTGTCCGCTCAAGTTGCTGGAGTATCCGGTTGCTGTGCCGGATGCGCCTTGAAAAACGCCGGATGCTGGGCCGCCAATGCTGCCACCCGGCGAATCCGCGGGTAGCTTTCAAGGGAGATATTGAACCGCTCGGCCGCATACAGCTGCGGGATCAGGTAAACCTCCGCCAATCCCGGCTCATCGCCGAAGCAGTAACCCTGGTTGCCGATCAAGTGTTCGACCGCCGCCAGCCCCTGGGTGATCCAGTGGCTGATCCACTGCACCACCTGGACCTCGTCGTGGCCCCATTGGCGCAGCAGGTTGAGCACGCTGACGTTGTGCAGCGGATGAATGTCGCAACCGATCAATGCCGCCACCCCACGTTCGTGAGCGCGGGTCGCCAAGTCTTTGGACAGCAGCGGCGGCTGTGGATAACGCTCTTCGAGGTACTCGATGATCGCCGGTGACTGGATCAGCAAATCGCCTTCATCGGTGCGCAAGGCCGGCACACGGCCCTGGGGGTTGATGCCCAGGTATGTGGACTGCCGATGCTCGCCGCCCTGGGGGGCGATCAGGTTGATCGGCAGTGCCTGGTAATCCAGGCCTTTGAGCGCCAGCGCAATGCGCACCCGATAGGAAGAGGTCGAGCGGTAGTAAGTATAGAGTTCCATGGCTCGAACCCCTTAACGTGCCGGGAGGATTTTGCCGCGGCATTCGCCGAAGCCGATGGAGGCAACACCGTCTGCGTTGCAACGAGCACGCAGGATGATTTCGTCGCCATCTTCGAGGAATTTGCGCACCTCGCCCGACGCCAGTTCGATCGGCTTTTTACCGCCCTCGGTGATTTCCAGCAGGCTGCCGAACTGACCATTCTCAGGCCCCGAGAGAGTGCCCGATCCGAACAGGTCACCGGCCTGCAACTGGCAGCCGTTGACGCTGTGGTGCGCGACCAACTGCGCTACGGTCCAGTACATGTGTTTGGTGTTGCTCAAGGTCAGACGATGGGCCGGCAGGTTCTGCTCACGCATCGACTCGGTCAGCAGCAGCACTTCCAGTTCGATGTCGAAGGCACCGCCAGCCTGATCGCGCTTGTCGAACAGGTACGGCAACGGTTGTGGATCACCTTCCGGGCGAGCCGGCTGGGCACGGCGGAATGGCTCCAGCGCTTCGGCGGTCACCACCCACGGCGAAATGCTGGTGATAAAACTTTTCGACAGAAACGGACCCAGCGGCTGGTATTCCCACGCCTGGATATCCCGTGCCGACCAGTCGTTGAGCAAGCAAAAACCGGCGATGTGTTCGGCGGCATCACCAATGGCGATCGAGTCGCCCAGGTCATTGCCCTGACCGATCCAGATACCCAGTTCCAGCTCATAATCCAGGCGCGCGCACGGGCCGAAAGTCGGCTCGGACTGGCCGGCCGGCAGGGTCTGGCCTTTTGGTCGACGCACATCAGTACCGGACGGACGAATAGTCGATGCGCGGCCGTGGTAGCCGATCGGTACGTATTTGTAGTTCGGCAGCAGCGGGTTGTCGGGACGAAACAGCTTGCCGACGTTTTGCGCGTGCTCGATGCCAACGTAGAAATCGGTGTAGTCGTTGATCTTTGCCGGCAGGTGCATTTGGCAGTTCGCCGCCAGCGGCAGCAATTTCGCGCCCTGGGCTTCGATCTTGCCATGCAGGGTGCTGCCTTCGGCGAACAGCTCCAGCAGACGTTCGCGCAACGCGACCCGGGCACCGCGACCCAGATCGAAAAATGCATTCAATTGGCCGCCGCGGGTGGTTTCGACCGCCGTGCGTGCGGCACCGTCAAACAGACCGGCATCCAGCGCCGCCTCCAGGTCGAAGATGTGCTCACCAATTGCCACGCCGCTGCGCGGGGCACCGCCCTTGATGCTGAACACACCCAGCGGCAGATTCTGCAGCGGGAAGTCGGCGTGGTCGTTGGCGGAGGCAACCCAGCTACGAGTAATGGTTGGCTGATTCATCGGTTATCTCCGGTTCGGATTGAAAGTAGCGGGCAACGAGGCCCAGCAAGCATCATAGTTGTTCTGCAACTGCGGGCAGTCGAGAGCGAAACGGCTCGGGCGCAGCACCTGGCTGGTCTCGAACATGAAGGCCATAGTGTTGTCGATCTTGCTCGGTGAAAGCTCGGCGGCAATTGCCTTGGTGCAGGTTTCGCCATCCGGTCCGTGGGCGCTCATGCAGCTGTGCAAGGACGCGCCGCCCGGCAGGAAACCCTCGGCCTTGGCGTCGTAGGTGCCTTGGATCAGGCCCATGAATTCGTTCATCAAATTGCGATGGAACCAGGGTGGACGGAAGGTGTTTTCGGCCACCATCCAGCGTGGCGGGAAGATCACGAAGTCGAGGTTGGCCAGACCATGGACGCTGGTAGGCGACGTAAGGACGGTGAAAATCGACGGATCGGGATGGTCAAAGCTGACCGTGCCGATGGTGTTGAAACGCCGCAGGTCATACTTGTATGGCACGTTGTTGCCGTGCCAGGCGACCACATTCAGCGGCGAATGATCGAGTTCGCAGCCCCAGAGTTCGCCGAGAAATTTCTGCACCAGGGTGGTCGGCTGCTTGAGGTCTTCGTAATGGGCGACCGGGGTCAGGAAATCCCGAGCGTTGGCCAAGCCGTTGCTGCCGATCGGCCCCAGGTCCGGCAGGCGCAGCGGCGCACCATGGTTCTCGGCGATGTAACCGCGAGCCTGGGCATCGAGCAACTCGACGCGAAACTTCAGACCGCGAGGCAGTACGGCGATTTCCAGCGGTTCCAGTTCCAGTACGCCCAGTTCAGTGACGATGCGCAGACGGCCCTGTTCCGGCACCAGTAGCAATTCGCCGTCGGCATTGAAGAACACCCGCTCCATGGAACGGTTGGCGCGGTAGTTATAGATGCTGATCCCGGCCGGTTTTTGCGCCGTCGAGTTGGCGGCCATGTTCACCAGACCGTCAATGAAATCGGTCGGCTCGCAAGGAATATCCAGTGGATTCCAGCGCAGGCGATTGGGCGTCACCTCACCCAGCGAGCCACCGGCCAGCTGCCGATCGAGCTTCACAAAAGCCGGATGATTGGCCGATGGTTGTATGCGATACATCCAGGTGCGACGCGCTTCGCTGCGGACCATGGTAAAGGCGGTGCCGGAGAACAGCTCGGTATAAAGGCCGTAGGGCGCTTTTTGCGGGGAGTTCTGGCCGACGGGCAATGCACCGGGTAGCGCTTCACTGCTGAATTCATTGCCGAAGCCTGACTGATAGGCCAGCGCGGGCGTCGAGGAATCGAGGGTCATGGAGCCTCCTGAAAATGGAGTAGGCAGTGGGCCGCATCTCCAACAAGATGCCTCGGCACGCTGCATTATTTTTATCGTAATCCAATTACGCATAACGTAATTTGATTGAGATTGACCGTCAAGCTATAAAGACGCCCATTCGTCTCGGGATCACACCGCCTCTATGGAAAAGCCGCGCAGCACCAGCGACAGCAACGGGAAACAGAAAGTCCGCTCGGCCGAGGTCGGCACCGATATCCTCAAGGCCCTGGCGCAACTGTCACCCTCGACTTCCTTGTCACGCCTGGCCGAACACGTGCAGATGCCGGCGAGCAAGGTTCATCGCTATTTGCAGGCACTGATTGCCAGCGGCTTTGCCGAACAGAACAGCGCCACCAACCATTACGGGCTGGGCCGGGAAGCCTTGCGTGTGGGTCTGGCCGCTCTAGCCAGTATGGACGTGCTGAAAGTCGCCGCCCTGCCACTAGCCGAGTTGCGCGACGAGCTGAACGAAACCTGCTTCCTTGCGGTATGGGGTAACCAGGGCGCGACCGTGGTGCACATCGAGCCGGCCGTGCGGGCGGTGACGGTGGTCACTCAATTGGGATCGGTATTGCCATTGCTCAGTTCATCGACCGGATTGGTGTTCAGCGCGTTCCTGCCTGACCGCGAAACAGTCGAGTTGCGAGAACAGGAGTTGAAGGCAAGCGACAACCATCTGCTGGCCGATGACCAGGCTTACGCGGCGCTCTGCGAACAGATTCGTGCGCGCGGTCTGCATCATGTCCATGGCTTGCTGATGCCAGGTGTGGACGCCTTGTCGGCACCGGTATTCAACGCGGTCGGGAACGTGGCGGCGGTGCTCACGGTGGTAGGCCCGACTTCGTTGTTTCATGCCGATGAACATGGCCCGGCCGCGCAACGCTTGTTGGCAGCGACCCGAGCAGTGAGTTGGCGGATGGGGTATGAGCCGACTATTTGACGCAAATGGCAGCACGTTATGCGCGAATTACCGGATCAAGGTTTTACTTTTGGCCGAGTTGGAGTCATCGAGAACTTCCTGGATGACCTCCAGCACTCGCTGATGCAAGCGTTGTTGCCCGGAAGCCTGGGCGATGAATTTTTCCGCCGTATTCAGATCCCCAAGCAGTTGAATCAAGGTTTTTTGAACCCCGCTGATTGGCTTACCCTTGATCCCGGCATGGCCCAGTAATGCCAGGTCAATCAATGCGTCGATGAAATGGCTCAAGGCTTTGGCCCGGTCACCATCGTTATACGCCTCGGCGCCCTCCAGCAGACTCTTGGTAACCAACACCGCACTGAGTGCCAGTCCTATTGGTGGATATACCACACTGATAGCGGTCGCCGCAGCAGTGACTGCCTTGAAGACCAGGCCCGAAATGATTTCGGCGAGGCTCTCAGTCTTGGCATCGACATCAGCAATGATTCGATAAATCAAACTTTCATAAGTAGCCGCAAGGTTCCTCACGCGGCTGTTGCGCTCCAGAACCGGTGCCTCTGTAAAATTGCTGTTTAATTCCAGCTCCGTGATGTATGAGCCCACCACCCGTTGATCTGTGTACCTGACCCGTCGGTAGAAATAATCCCCGAGACCGCGCTCCTTGACTGCCAGGACGAACTCCGCCATCGGTCGCAAGCAACGACCGTCGGGAGCATCGGGGGTATACAGGAATTCCTCGACCAGCTTGTCCTTGACCAGTCTGAAGACGAATACGCCCTCAACCAAGCGACCCTTGATATGGAATTTGAACAGAGCATTGTGCAGCACTTGATGCGGGTACTCGCCCATAGGGTTCATCGGTATCGTATCGATTGAACTCAACGTATGGACGAGCTCTCGTAACAGCTCATACTTCTCCTTGAGCAGCCGGCCTTGAAACAACTCCGACATTATTGCCACTTGCATCTGTCGCTGCTGGATATCGAAATGAATACTTCGCTTGAACGCCGTCTCGGAATTATTCATATCCAGATAAACCGAGCGAAGCATATCGATGTACTTCTCTCCCGGCCGTAGCGTACGAGACCAGTTTGCTATTCCCTGAATAGTCAGCACATTTAGCGGTGGGTGGTCATTGGTCAAAATGAACCGTGGATAAAGGGGATTTCGAGGGTTGTCGACGACTTCGAATTTGTACTCCTTGATGATCAGCTGCGTTAGCGTCATCTTTTCATTCGGGCTCATCTCCACGACGATATGGTCAGGATTCAACGGCGTGTATTCGCCGTGTTCGGCCAATAATTGTCCCAGGCGTTCTTTGATCAGGTTGTAGCAGAATTTCTCATAGGAGATGAATCCCCCCTCGCGCACGGCGACAGTATGCAGAGCCCTGAGTTCGGTGCTGAGTCGGGCGAAGTGCTGTCGCTGAACATCGGTCGCAGTGCGATATCCGTAGGGAATCGTGGACTCTTCGTTTGAAACCAGCCAGGCACGGACATTGGAAACACTGCTATTCAGGACTGCATTGTCGGTATACGGATTGGGGGCTGGAATCACGCCGATCCAAAGGGTGGGCTTGGCTTCGACCTGTTTCAGGTAACCGGTGATTGACTCGCGATCCATGGCATGGGATTGCCAGGTCAGATAGTCACGACCTTTTTGCGTCTCGGTCCACTCGCCTATCGTAACGCCTACGCCGTTCAAGTTGACGCACTGATACCAGTCTCTGCCCCCCGGCGAACCCGGCGCGTAGAGAAGCCAGTCGCCCTGACCGTTGCGATCACGGACAACCATCAAGTCCTTCAGCGGGCGGTCCTTTTCGCGAAGTTGCAGGCACTCCAGCGTCAGGTCGGCATCACCGGAAATGGCGCCCATGATCCGGTCGAAGTTCTCGCCAAGGTGCCCCTGAAGCTTCGCCGCAAACGCTGTCAGTACCAGCCGCTGTTTCAACACTTCAGCCATGGCCTGGATGACCGCCGGGCGCAGGTGAAGCGATCTGATTTTTGCGCCATAGACCGCGCGGACATCCCGCTCCAGCAGATCTTCGACCCATTGTCGGGTCAGGCCAGTCGGCAAGTCATCGCCCTTGAACGTGATTTCGTAGCGATGGCCCTGATCATGCAGACCATAGAGGAATAACTCGGTGAGGGTTCGTTCATCTTGCTGAACCACTGTTTTACTGCCCACTTCAAACACGTGGCTATTGGTGGTCATGATTCGGTCAGGATCCAGATCGCTGCCAAACTCACTATTCAGGAGGTAGCTTGCAACGTATCGTGCATAAACCCTGACAGAGGAAAAGTGCCCTAGTAGCCTGGTAAGTTCAGCCTCGCTGGACTCCAGATCGCGCTCAAGCGCGAGATAATGTTGTCGATCGGTAGAGTTCGCGCGTTCAAACCATTCGGGTCGAGCGTCCATGCTCACGGAGTATTGAGTCGTGATGATGTTCAACTTCACTGTCCTTATGTCGCTGAATATAGATGGCGTGCGCCATTTCGTTGAAGACGCAAACCTAATCCAGGACATACAAAAGCAAAACCCTCGAACCCATACCGAATATGTACAGATAACTCCCTGTAAAACTTAAACTTTACGAACCTCATCAACAGCCAAAAAGCTTCAGGCCCACAACCCTAGCAACTTGGCCTTGGCAACGGCTTGAGTTCTGCGTTCAACACCTAATTTTCCATGTATACGTCGGGCATGGGTTTTCACCGTATGCAATGAGATAAAGAGTTGCTCGGCAATTTGCCGATTGGAGTGACCCAGGGCAATAAGTTTGAGCACTTCAAGTTCACGCTGACTGAGGGGATTGTCGCTGAGCGGCAAGCACGGCTGAGGCTCCCGGGTTCCTTCCCCATGACTCAAGTCAGCGAGCAAATTCGGTTGGCGCAATCGCAGTTCGTGGAGCGCCTGCTGCAGATTGCAACGGCTCACCAAGGCCAGGCCGGCTTCCAGAGACCTTCTGGCCAGGACCGCATCCGCGCAAAGCCATGCGACCTCCGCCAGCGCCAACTGCAACTCAGCCTCAAGGCCCAGCATGCCTCGGCGCTGTGCGGCATCGAGCAAGACACCAAGCTGAGCAACAGGGTCTTGCGCTCGCTGTAGATACACCTCAGCCAACACCAGCAAATACTCAACACGCGGAATCAACTCCAGGGTCGCCGGAGGCGCCTGACGCGCAAATGGCCCGCGGTAATGACGCAGCACCCGGCTCAGGGCTTCATGGGCCAGTTCCGGACGCCCTTGCTGCAACCAGAAGTGACTGCTGACTTGCAGCAGTACCCCACGATAAACCGTTTCGGGGATATGCCGCTGTTGCATCAGCCGATCAGCATCGCGCAATCGCACAAAGGCCTGAGCGTAGTCGCGCTGATTGGCCGCCAACTGCGCCTGGCCGAGAAAGCCATACAAGGCGAGCTTGTCCTGGCTGTGCACACACTCTTGCAGCCCCGACTGAAAGTGCTGCGCGGCTTGCGCATCCTGTCCCTGGCGCAACGCCAGGCGCCCGCGACGCAAGGCAATCCGCCCCAGCAATGGCGTGGGGCGGTTGACTTGCTCGTCAAGCAGCTCATAGACAGTGTCCAGCAGACTTTCCGCTCGCTGAGGAGCCCCGCGCTGCTCCAGCAGCTGCGCGTGATCCAGTTCCAGCAAACCCTCGAATGACAACGAGCCTTGGGCGCGCGCCAGACACAGTGCTTCACGATTGATCGACTGCGCCACATCCAGCTCGCCGTTGAGCAATGCCTGCTGGGTCAACCCGGACAGACACAACAAACGTGCAGCCCAGGCCGACGCCGGAAGCTCGGTCAGGGCATCGAGAAAGTGCGCCCGCGCAGGCTCGTGCCGACCCAGCAGGTGCAACAACCAGCCCTGCTGAGCCTGCCAACGCGCTACCAGGTGCCGCTGCAAGGTGGCCGACGGCTGTGGAGCGAACCGCGCCAATTGGTCGATGCAGGCGGCGGCCTGTTCGAAGCGACCGGCAAAGAGCAATGCCGCGGTAATCAGCCCGACCAGCTGCGGGGTGCCGAGCATCAGTTCGTCACCTTGCTGCTCATGCAGGCGCAACAGCAGCACCACGTTCTGCTGTTGAAACAGGTGCTCGAAGCTGAAGTGCTGCAGCAAGCTGACCGCCACTTCATACTCCTGGGCCAGCAAGGCCTGCTCAAAGGCGGCTTGCCAGTCTTCCTGAGTGACAAACCACTGGCAGGCACGGCGGTGCCAGGATCGCCCGCCTGGCCACTCTTCGTCACGCATGCGCCGCGCCAACGGTGGAAAGACTTGTAGCCAGTCCGCCGAAGCGTCCCAGGCTTCAATGAAGCACCCCGAGGCCTGCAACGAGCGCAACCACTGAGCGCCCTCGCCTGCGCCAAACAGATGCTCGCACAGGCTCGCGTTAAAACGCGGCAGATGGGCCAGCACGCGCCAGGCCTCGGCCAACTCCGGCGACAATCCGCTGAACAGTTCATGCTCCAGATAGTCGAGCAGAGTCCCGGAGCGGGTGAATTTTCCGCCCGTTGTGTCCAACAGGGCAATCCGCACCCCGACACACCAGCCGCCGCTGAGCTGGAAAATCTGCGCAGCCGTTTGCGCGCCAGGGTTGGACGGCGATGCCTGCTGCAGCTGCTCGATTTCAGCCTGATCGAAGGCCAGGTCCACAGGGCTGCACTCGTACAATTCGTCATCCAGCAGCAGGCGCGGCCAGTTGCATTGCGCACGCCTGCGGCTGCTCAGCCACCAGGTCAGTGCCGGACTGCTGACAGCCAGCAGTCGATCGAGCAGCACGTCCAGTTCCGCTGCGGGCTCGCGGCAATAGTCGTCGAGAAACAGCCAGGTCGGGGTCTGCAAGCGACTCAGATAATTGAGCAAGGAGGCCTCATCGGCCGATACCAATCCCAGCGCCTGAGCCAAGAGCTCACACAATTGCGCGCTCGTTTGCCGTTGTCCTGCCAGCGGCAACCAGCCGATTTTGCACTGGGCCGGGGCCTGCAACAGGCATTCGCCGAGCAATACGCTTTTGCCGCTGCCGGGCGGTGCGCAGAGCAACTTGACCCTTGCCGTCGAAGCCAGCAAGGCGCTGCTCAAACGTGGACGGTACAGGTGCACGGAGGGCAAGCGAGGCAGAAACCCGGGAGGATCCAGACGTGCGGTCATGGCGGTCATTGCGGCATGCCTTTTCTTGATTTTATCCGGCCACCCTAGCCCGCTTGCCCGAGCGGATTGAACAAGTATTCAGTGTGTTGATTGGCCCCCATAATAAAAGGCGACCCGTGGGTCGCCATGGACTCAGTCCTTTAACTGCCAGAGCGTCTCAGGACGCAATTGTAGCGGCGCTCTCGAAATGTCCTCGGTCCAGCGCCGTGACCGCATAGGTCACCTCACCGTTGCGCTGCACCGGGTCGGTCCAGACATGCAGGCATTCGTCTCGCCTGACTGTTACCACCAATCGATCCGCTCGCCCGGTATCCACCGGCTCCCCTTCAGGGAACTTGTAGAGGGCGTAATACCAGGTCTTGCCCGGTGGATTGGCGGCACTCTCATGCCATTTGACTTGTGTGCCCGCCGACGTCCTGACCTTCTGAACACAGGCAGGTGAAGCTGGCGCGCTACCTTCCTTCCAGGGCATGGTCGGCACCAATGCCACCGACCTCCATACATCCTCACGGATTCTGGCGATGGCAGGCAGAACCGCTGGCTCACGCAAGAACAGGTGACGAAACAGCAAGCTCCCCTGAATCTGTGGGATATCGATATTCCAGGCCAGTTGTTTATTGATTTGCGAGACGCCATTGTCCTGCGTCCATTCCGGCTCTGTCTGACTTGGCACAGCCACTTTGTAAAGTGCCTCACCAATGTACAAATGCACGTTTTTCCCCTGTACGGTATCGGCCCACCAGCGGGTCACGATATCGAATTGTGCCGCTTTCAAAGCAAAGCTCCAATAAACTTGCGGGGCGATGTAATCGATCAGCTCCTCATGGACCCAGCGGCGTGTATCGGCAAATCCCGCATCAAAATTTGGAATACCGGCAGAGGTATCCGAACCTTGCGGATCATCATTTTTATTACGCCAGACTCCCGCCGGACTGATACCAAATTTAATAGCGGAATCGAACTGTCGCAACGACTGAGACAATTCATTAATCAACTGCAAAGTATTGTTACGACGCCAATCCGCCTTATTGGAAAAACCCTGCCCATGCAGGGCAAATGTGGCGTCATCGTTAAGTTTCGAGCTGGATGATTCATAGTAGAAATAGTCATCGAATTGGATACCATCGACATCGTAATTGCGCGCCACTTCCATTACGCCTTCGATGATCCAGGCTCGCACTTCGGGAATCCCCGGGTCGAGCACAAAGCGATCGGAGGCGACACCGATCCATTGCGGATGGGCGATGTAGACACTGGCGGGCGCCCCCGGCAAGACGCTGGTCAATTGATCGATGGTGCTTTGGCGGGTGTTCATCGAAACCCGGTAAGGGTTGAACCAGGCATGCAGTTCGAGGTTTCGCCGGTGGGCTTCGTCGATCACGAACTGCAGCGGATCGAAGCCTGGATCCTTGCCAAGCGTTCCGGTCAGGTACGACGACCAAGGCACAATGGAGGAACGATAGAAGGCATCCGAACAGGGTTTGACCTGAAAAAAAACCGCATTCATCCGCAGGTTGACTGCCTCGTCCAGCATGGCGATCAACTCACTCTTCTGAACCCTCACCCGTTCTGTCTCGTCAACGATTGTACTGGAAGCAGTAGAGGGCCAATCGAGATTAATAACCGTGGCGATCCAGCTTCCGCGCAGATGGCGTTTATGTTGCATTTGGTTCTGAACACTCATGCTTTGTTGCTCCTACGAACCTGTCGGCGCCTTATTCCAGCGATAACGCGACATTAGACGATAGACCCACTACATGCTCAGAGAGTAATTCAACCTTGGCGATACCACCCGTTCAATTTCGCGTGAATAATTTAAATAATATTTCAACCACCCCCAGCAAAAAACCCGGATGAATTTTCGGCCCTATGCGACAACCGTAAAACAACTCACAAACCTTAATAAACCTCCGACCAACTCACTCAGCACTAGTGAATCTATTATTCGAACTTAACATTCAAATATAGAAACAAAAAAGGCCCCGTTCTTCGCTCGTGCCAATGGGTACGAGATGAACAGGGCCTACATGGCGCGTGTAAGATCTAACGCACGCCCTCGCTGCGCAGGGCTGATGGTGTGTAATCCGCCGACTTGGCCGCGAAGCCGAATTCGAAGCTGTGCTTCTCTTCGTTCTTCATCCCGAGGGCAATGTAACGACCGGCAATAATGTCGTAGAGCGCTTCAAGGGTGTAAGCCGGCACCTGGTGATCGTAGTAGAACTGCTGGTGCCCTTCGGCCACTCGCCAGAGTTGGCCACGACCGTCGTAATGGTCCACCAGCGCCACCTGCCAGCTGTCCTCGTCGATGAACATATGACGCTTGGCGTAGATGTGCCGCTCGCCCGGCTTGACGGTACCGACCACTTCCCAGACCCGATGCAGTTCGTAACGGGTCAGGTCCTGGTTGATATGCCCGGCCTTGATCACGTCGTCGTACTTGAGGCTCGGCGAATCGAGTTTGTAGGCGTTGTACGGAATATACATTTCCTTCTTGCCGATCAGCTTCCAGTCATAACGATCCGGCGCTCCAGAGAACATGTCGAAGTTGTCCGAGGTGCGCAGGCCATCGGCGGCAGTACCCGGCCCGTCGTAGGCCACTTGCGGCGCACGCCGCACCCGGCGCTGACCGGCGTTGTAGATCCAGGCCAGACGCGGTTCCTTGACCTGGTCGAGGGTCTCGTGGACCAGCAACACGTTGCCTGCCAGGCGCGCCGGAGCAGTCACCGACTGCTTGAAATAGAGCAGTACGTTGGCGCCTTTATCCGCGTCCATATCGGGAATTTGCCCGGGCACCGCGACTTCTTCTTCGAAACGGATGGAGGTATAGCTGCCGTTGGTCTGCGGTGTCGCCTGGGTAATGATGCGCTTGAGGTTGCCACCGCGATAACGGGTGACATGGTTCCACAGCACTTCGACGCCGGCCTTCGGAATCGGGAAGGCGTAGTAACGGGTGCCCGTGAAGTTGACCAGACCGTTGCCGTCGTTGATCGAGGTCACATTCAGGGCGCTGCGTTTGGCCGCGTCGTAGACATCAGCCGGTAACGCCACGGTGCGGTGGCTTGGATAAACCGGGATCTTGTAGGTTTCCGGATAGCGTTTGAACATCGCCATTTGCCCGTCCGAGAGTTTGTCCTTGTACTTGTCGGCGGTGGTAGCGGTGATGGTGAACAGCGGTTTTTCATTGGCGAACGGGTCAGCCAGGAAACCTTTGCTGTCCACCGCGCCGGCATTTTTCGGAATGCCGCCGGTCCACGCGGGAATCGAACCGTCGGCATTGCCGGCCTTCTCGGCCCCCACTGGCGTCAGTGTGGTACCCAGCTTCGCGGCCTCTTCGGGCGAGACCGCGGCCATTACGTTGGCAGCCAACAGGCTCAAAGCCAGGGCGCCGCATTGCAGAATCATTTTGCGCATGTTGTTGTCCTTCTCAGCCAAATCAGAAGTTCACGCCGAAGCTCAAAGCGACGAAGTCACGGTCAGTCAGGGTGTTGTAGTCGCCACCGAAAAAATCGGTGTAACTGAGGTTGGCGGTATAGGTATTGCGATAGTCGGCGTCGACCCCGAGGCTGACTGCCTTGGCGCCTTCGTTGAACAGTCCGTTGGGCCCATAACCATTGACGTCGTGGGACCAGGAGAGGTTGGGCTTGAGGTTGATCCCGGCAATCGCGTTGTTGTAATCGAGGATCGCCCGGGCGCGGTAACCCCAGGAGGTGGAAGTGACAAAACCTTCTGTATCGCCACGAAAACCGTACTGGCCATAGACCGAGTCGCGGCCATAACGCAGTTCATTCCTGGACTCCAGACCACCGACATGCACCACCGCCGCCTCGCCGACCAGGGTCAGGCGATCGGCACCCAGCACTTGATCGAAGAACTGCGTCAGGGTGCTTTGGATCTGGGTGACTTCCTTGCGTCGGTAACCGGTGTTGTCGGCCCCCGGTGTAGTCTGGATCGGCGATGCGGCACCACCGGCAATCGGGTTGAGCAGGGCCAGGGTCAGGTCGTTGGTGTTGACCTGTACCGGAGCGTTGGGGCGATAGCTGATTTCCCCGGTCCAGGCAGTACCGGTGGGCAAGGTGGTGGAGAAGCTGGCGCCATACAGGCGAATGTCTTCCGGGTATTCGAGGTAATACTGACCGCGCCCGAGCATCACGCTTTGCGCCAGCCCCGAGCCGCTGCCCGGCGCCAGGCGGTTGGCGACACTGATCATTCCCGGCAGGGCGGCCAGCGTCGAGCGTCCGGCGGTTGTGGTACCGACCGTTGGCGTGCGGCTGTGATAGTTCATGAAGTACAAGCCGTACTCGGTGTCGTCACCCAGCCAGCGCAACGCCGTGCCCCATTGCCCGGAATCACGGGCATCGCGGTCGCCGCCCCGGGGTACGACAACGCCCTCGGAAGTGACATCGAAGCCCTGCCCGAACGCCGCCGCCACCGGTTGCAACGGCGCGATGGCCGGGCTGCCGACGGTGTAATTGCTGTCGCAACCGTCCTGAACCACATCGTTACCAAAGAAGGTCCCGCAGTTATCGACGACAGTCTGGTCCCACTCAAGCTGGTAGAAGCCTTCTATCGTCAACTGGTCAGTCAGGCCTTGAGAAGCGAACAGCATATTGACCGGAATCAGACCTTCCTTGATTTCCGCGCCAGGGCGGCGGAAAGCGGAAACGTCGATCGGGTTGATGCTGTTGATCGAGTTGCCGATGAAGGTACTTTCGCCCCAACTGACCACCTGTTTACCGGCGCGCACCGTGCCGGGCAAATCGGCGATGGAATAGTTGTGATAAACGAAGGCATCGAGAATCTGCGCCCCGGAAGACTTGGCACCCTCTTTGCGGTTGTGGTTGCTGATTTGCTTGAACTCGCGGTCTTCATCCTGAAGTTCGAAGTCATACCAATACTTGCCGCGGACAAACACACCGGTGTCGCCATATTTGAGTTCGAGGTCGTGCAGGCCCTTGAAGATTTTCGAGAAGGTCTCGCCCTTCTTGAAATTCAAACGCCCATCGTCCCCGGTCGATGACTGGCCTTTGCCACCATTGGTAATGCCAACCAGATCCTCGTCGGCATCACGCAGCCCCCAACTCGCGCCCACCGACAGCGAAGAGTCGAACTGCCCCTCGATTTCCCCGATGTTGAATGAAACAGCCTGCGCTTGGGCACAGCAACCCAAGGCAACCGCAGCGGCCAGCGCCTGCGGCTTGAAGATGGCGCGCATTGTTGTTTTTGTCATGCGTCTTCCCCGGTGAGTGACAGAAGGCCTCACCCTACTGCCGGCACCCAACAGCGATAAGCGCACCAAGGAGGTATTCGCGGTGTAGCTCTAAAGGATTACAGGCCGTGCAGGGCGGGGTTTTGCGCGATGCATCGACGGGCTGGATGGAGGGTTATCAGGGGGATGGATAGCGCGAGGCAAAATAGGTTTCGTAGCAGCTGCCGAAGGCTGCGTTCGGCAGCGAAGCTGTCGTCAATAATAACTGCCTGGTGAACCTGAAAACGTCAGTGACTGGTTTTTCGAGTGCTCCGCACTCGGACGCAGCCTTCGGCAGCTGCTACGGGATCGACTGTTACTCAGGATGCAACAGTGCATGTCATAAATCGCTATTTTTCCTTGGGAAATAAACACCTATTCTTGTTGGGCTTTCACGGCAAATCACCAGAAAGCGCAAATATTCAAGTGTGACCACGCCACTTGATGATCGTCAGATTTCAGACCGATTGAAAAGTTTGTTTCAATTCGTCATCCCTGAGTTCACTGACGTTGATTTATAGCTCCTGATCTAACGTCTTACTTTAGCCACTGCTTATGCGGTGGCTTTTTTTTGCCTTACATCTTTACGCCGTGGTTTTCTGATCTGATTTTCCTCGCCCCTGCTTTTAACCACGTGCCCAGCGCTCCTAATACTTGGTCAACTTCCAAACAACAGGACCTTTCCTTCAAAACATAAAGAAACAACTTACTTGCATTCTGAATAGCCGCTCAACATCGCAAATTCTCAAGCACCCATACACTCGCAAACACGAAATAACCTACACGAATCTCGGACCCAAACCTCGCTGCATTCCCTTAATATAAACCACCTGTTCAGCCACTTACTTTTTGAAACTCAACACCAACAACAGACAAACACCCAAGAGCGTTCGACTGCATTATCAAAGACGCCAATTACATTCGAATACCGTGCATAAGCCATAAAAATAATCGTAAAACCAACAATGGAGTATGGTCATGACTGACCGTAATGGACCGCCAGAATACGTCAAAGGGAAACTCGACCTTGAAGCGATATACGTTGGTGCACAGCCCAAGCCCGGCAAAGACAAATTGGGTGGTGGTTTCAATCCCAACCAGATAGGTCCCCGTGCATCCCCAAACATGGC
The DNA here is from genome assembly GCF_059716055.1 of Pseudomonas sp. LBUM1658. Classification (NCBI taxonomy): domain Bacteria; kingdom Pseudomonadati; phylum Pseudomonadota; class Gammaproteobacteria; order Pseudomonadales; family Pseudomonadaceae; genus Pseudomonas; species Pseudomonas sp. LBUM1658. The sequence goes on along the minus strand of NZ_CP166798.1, from coordinate 1,106,516 downwards.
CGGCGTGGACCCCAACATCACAGCCCTGAAAGGCCAGACATTCTCCCATATGCAGAGCACTGCCAAGGCTCTGCAAAGTGAGTACGAAGCAAAGTCCCGTGAACTCCCGCAGTCCATTGAGGCTGACCTTGCTGCTGTAAGAGCCGAAGTACCAAACCCGGTGTTGCCACCGGCAGCGACAATACAACGCGAGCTCGGGTTCAGAAATACGCTGATCAATCGAAAAACCGCAGAATTCCAGCAACAAACTCAGATCGCCAATAATTTTTATGGAAGTGATCCGTTCAATAAACAATGGAACGACTTTTTAAACAGCGCTGCAAAAATAGAACGAGTAGTCACCCCCACGAGCAAGTCCACCCAATCATGGACTCAGTCCTACAAGGCAGCTTATTCAGCCCAGCTTTTAGCTGAGACTGTGCAACTTTTAAACAATCAGTCTGTTCACGTGCAAAATTCCCTTGTCGCGGCACAAGCCGAGGAGCAGGCACGGGCCGAAGCCGAAGCACAACGCATCACGGCTGAAAACGCACGTATTGCAGCAGAAGCCGAAGCCCAACGCATCGCGGCCGAAGCCGAAGCCCGACGCATTGCTGCCGAAGATGCCCGTGTCGCGGCCGAAGCCGAAGCCCAACGCATTGATGCCGAAAATGCCCGTGTTGCGGCCGAAGCCGAAGCCCAACGCATTGCTGCCGAAAATGCCCGTGTCGCGGCCGAAGCCGAAGCCCAACGCATTGCTGCCGAAAATGCCCGTGTCGCGGCCGAAGCCGAAGCCCAACGCATTGATGCCGAAAATGCACGTGTCGCGGCCGAAGCCGAAGCCCAACGCGTTGCTGCTGAAAATGCCCGTGTTGCGGCAGAAGCCGAAGCCCAACGCGTTGCTGCTGAAAATGCCCGTGTTGTGGCAGAAGCCGAAGCCCAACGCATCGCGGCTGAAAACGCACGTATTGCGGCAGAGGAACAGGTTCGTCAGGAAGCCATCAAGGCTGCCAATACCTTCCCCGCAGCTGGTGCGGCCGCAGCTTCCGGGCCGGTCTTCGCAGTCGCAGCCGGTTCAGTTGCCACAAGCCTGGAGACCTCAATTGCACTCCAGGCTGCTTTGCGCGGCGCCGTGGCCGCAGTGGTCGGTACAGCTGCAGCGCCTGCAGTGGTGGCAGGGGCAGCCGTGGCCGTGATCGCCTTGGTGCTAATCCGGGCAGGTTCAGGCAAGAGTGATTCGCGCTATGCCATGAGCGTTCCTCTATCGGAACTTGCACCGGACCATGGTCAGGATTTGCAAGCCATTGCCGCCGCTGGGGGAGAAGTTGACCTGCCAGTGCGTATCAGTTCAAAGGCTGCGGGAGAAGGATCTGAAGTTTTTATCACCGCAACCGATGGCGCAAGGATTCCATCGAAAGTGAAGGTCAGATTCGCCACCTTCGACGCGCAAACAAATCTGTACACCGTCACCACTTCGAACTCACCGCCGAGAATCCTGACCTGGACGCCATCGGTGACACCGGGTAACAGTTCGACTGCATTACCCACAGCGCAGCCCGACATCCCGGTTTACGCCGGCGCTACGGTCACCCCTGTCGAAGGTCGGATCGATACCTTCCCCGGCGTCGAAGAAGGAACCTTCGATGATTACGTGATTATTTTCCCGCTAGACTCGGGGATGACTCCGGTCTATGTCATGTACAAGGACCGTCGTGAAGAACCCGGAGTTGCGAGCGGGAACGGGCAACCGGTTTCAGGCCTCTGGTTAGGCGCTTCGACTCAAGGGGAAGGCGCTCCCATTCCTTCGCAGATTGCGGATCAGTTGCGGGGCAAAGAGTTCAAGACGTTTAGAGCCTTTCGAGAGACTTTCTGGAAGGCCGTGGCAAATGACCCATTTTTAGTTGGACAGTTTACCCGACTCAACAAACTTGATATGAAAAATGGCCTATCGCCGAGTGCCCTCCCTTCGGAGCAAGTGGGTAAACGGGGGAAATTTGAGATTCACCACGTTAAGCCTCTCAAGGAAGGCGGCCCGGTCTACGATGTAGATAATCTTCGTGTGCTGACTCCAAAGCAGCACATCGAAGCCCATTCCAAAAAAGGAGGGATGTAATATGAACCTTAAAAACAAATTGGAAGAGTACACAGAATCCGAGTACCTAAATCTTATAAATTGTTTATTTGAAGGAAAGTACTCATCAGAGGAAGAACACGATGCAATTGTTGAAAACATCGTAACCACTTCAGAGCACCCAAACCGTTCAGGGGTCTTATATTATCCAGAAGAAGGTGTTGAAGACAGCCCAGACGGCGTGCTTAAAGCCATCAAGGATTGGCGAAGTGCGAATGGCAAACCGGGATTTAAAACCTGACACATTTGACAAAACACAAAAAAACCAACACTCCGCTATCGGCTTCATACTGGTAGCGGAGTTGGGCAGAGGACGATCAATCATTGATGTATAACAAAAAAGCAATAAAGGCCGCAGACAGACAAGAAAAGTATTTTATAGAAATTTTCTAAAAGACACCAACAAATGAGCATCATCGAGCAGATAGTCAAGAATGAAACGGTTGAAGATATCGTCTCTGTTTTTGTGCTTAATTCCTCACTGCCATCGCTTGATAGAATGTTTGGGCGCTATCGATATGAGGTCATTGCAAATGGAGAGCTACTGAAAACCTACGCAAGGCTTTTCGAAGAGGCTGTATTGGCAAGAGGAGAGGGTCCCGTCGCCATCAAAGGCCCAAACTGGAAAAAACCTAAATTCAAACAGAAAAAAGATACATCTGACTTTTTGAGCCTACCAATGAACATTATTAAGCAGATAGTTACAAATGAGTCACTAGAGGATATCGTGTCCTTCTTTGCACTAGCTAAAGCACCGCCACACTTAGACATGATGATCAGACGATACAATTACGGAGCCATCCAGCACGGAGAACTTCAACAAGTCTATGCACGACTTTTCGAAGAAGGCGTTCTGATCAACAGTGAAAAAGGACTGGCTACCAAAGGTCCAAACTGGAAAGAACCTAGGTTCGTGACAGAAAAAAAATATGTCTGAATTTTAGAATTTACCCAGTTGCTGAAGGCCAACGGCTTGGCAATAATCCCTCTAGAAAACATCGCCTCAAAACCGACAATAATGAACCTGAAAAATAAACTCGAAGAATACACTGAATCCGAGTACCTGAATCTTCTAGATTGCTTATTTAAAGGAAGCTATTCATCAGAGGAAGAGCTCGATGCAATTGTTGACAACATTGTGAGCACATCTGAACATCCAAACGGCTCAGACATTTTATATTATCCGGAAAAAGGTATTGAGGACAGCCCCACGGGCGTCATTAATGTCATTAAGAAATGGCGAACCGCTAATGGCAAGCCGGGATTTAAACCAACACAATTCGGATGAATGCAATAACATCGTACAAAAAAAACATGACGCATCGCTAACAAAAACTCTGGTCTCAACCAGTCAAACCCACATACAACAATCAGTGAAAAAAATCGCCAGGATCTAAAAACAATGAAACATATCCTAAAACCGGGGACATTTGAAATCAAACTGAAAAATAAACTCGAGGAGTATACCGAAGCTGAGTTCTTAGAGCTTTTAGAAGAGCTTTTTTAGAACAAGCACAATCTCGAAGGTGATGAGCTTGGTAATCATATCAGCAAACTGGCTGCACATTTTGATAAAGTAACAGAACACCCGCGGAAAAATGGCGTTATTTTTTATCCAGAAAACGGTGTGAAGGACGACCCCAAAGGTGTGCTAAGAGTCGTCAAGGAGTGGCGAGCCGTTAACGGCAAACCGGGTTTTAAAACCGAATAACTTTTATACGTCAAATAACACCTAGATCCACCGCCGGCCTCGCACTGGCAGCGGAGTTTGGCATTCGCTATTTACTTACAATACCCTCTCACACTAAAACCCCTTCAAAATGTAAATTATGACATGAAGCTTAAAACCAGATTCGAAGAATACACTGAATCCGAATATCTGATTCTTATAAACTGTTTATTTGACGGAAAATACTCATCAGAAAGCGAACACGACAATATTTTTGAAACCATAGTCAGCACTTCTGAGCACCCCTATGCTTCAGATATATTATGCCACCCTGAGAAAGGAGTTGAAGACAGCCCAATCGGCGTAATAAAAATCTTAAAACAATGGCGAGCAGCCAACGGAAAACCCGACTTCAAAGCAGAAAAATAGACAGTAAAGTCGAGCGCAAGCAATCACTCGCGCTCGACTCCTTTGTTCCTTACAACGAAGTTGCTCTGCAAATTCCCCATCATTTCCGTCAAAAGGAGTATTCGAATGAACACTATCGAGCAAATTGTAAGAAATGAGCCGATTGCAGATGTTGTGTCAGCTTTCGGAATCGGGTTCGCCTACCCATCGCTCGACAGAATGTTCCGTCGCTATCGATTTGAAGTCATAGCAAATGGCGAACTACTGAAAACTTACGCAAGGCTTTTCGACGAGGGTGTATTGGCAAGAGGCGAAGGCCCCATTGCATCAAAGGCCCAAACTGGAAAGAACCTAAATTCGTGACAGAAAAAAGATACGTCTGACTTTTTTGAACCTACCAAGCCGCTACAAATCGGCGGCTTGGTAGTGTGCGCCCTAAACGATATTGCACTTTGAAAACCTACGCATTATGACACCAAAACAACATATTGAAGTCCACTCAAGCAAAGGGAGAGAATAATATGGAGATCAAAGAAAGCCTGGAAGATTACACAGAAACAGATTTTCTCGATCTTTTGAGAAAAATATGGGCTGTAGACGTACCTGAAGAAGAACACAACAAGTTGATACGCCATGTGACCAGGCTAGCAGAGCATCCATCTGGAACTGACTTATTGTTTTACCCTGAGGAAGGAACTGAACATAGCCCCGAAGGTATTATAACGGTCATTAATAAGTGGCGCGCAGCCAACGGCAAACCGGGCTTTAAGCCGGCATAATTTTGACAGATCGCAATAATATCCGATACTCCTCTATCTGCGTCACACTGATAGCGGAGTAGAGAAATGGCAATTTAGGTGTCACCCAAAACGACAAAAAAAAGAAAGTAACATGGCAATCAAAAAGCTTTCCGAATATACCGAATATGAGTTTCTGCTGCTTGTCAAAAAAATCTGTAGTTCGGAATACCCAACTGAAGATGAACAAATACGAGCCGTACTCGATTTTGAGCGATTGACGGAGCACCCCGACGGCTCTGATTTGATTTACTACGCTCCGTCAGAGCGAGAATCAACTCCAGAAATTATTCTCGAAAAAATCAAGGTGTGGAGAGCAGCGAACGGAAAGCCCGGTTTCAAAATTGCGACAAGTCAGAATACTTGACTTAAAATTGAGCCAACTTTAGATGCCGTCTCTACTTTCGCGATCAGCCTCGCCTATCCGTCGTTCTACAGAAGGCTGCAGATCAGCGGTCCTGGCAGTAAACGCCCAGAGAATATCGTTTCAAAACCTACAACTATTAAAGAAATCGGCTACAGAACAAACCTCCATCTCTTGTTCAAGTGCCTACTAAGCTTAAAAAAGGCACACATCCATGCATATCAAACAACCTGACATGCCATCTATCAACATCTCCACGAGTCTTTTTCATGAAACCCATCAACTACAACAGCTACCGTTCCATTAAAGGTTTCAACAACCGAATTCGTTTCCTGGTCATGCATTACACCGCCGCGAATTTCTCTGCTTCGAAAAACGCACTGACCGGCCCCAGCGTCAGCGCCCATTATCTGGTGCCCGATATCACCGATCCGAGTTACTTGCAGGCGGGTTTTAGTGATCAGCAGATTTTCAGTCTGGTGGATGAGACTGATCGCGCCTGGCATGCGGGCGTCAGTGCGTGGGGCGATCGAAGTAATCTGAACGACACGTCCATAGGGATTGAGATCGTCAACCTGGCCACGGATAACAATGGCCAGTTCACCTTCCCGCCTTATCAGCCACAACAGATAGCGGCGGTTGAGCAGTTGGCGTTGAATATTCTGAAACGCTACCCGGATATCAGCCCGGTCAACGTCGTGGGCCATTCGGATATTGCTCCCGGCAGGAAGAGTGATCCGGGGCCGATGTTTCCTTGGCATCAGCTGTATTTAAAAGGTATCGGCGCCTGGTTTGACGAAGACAGCCAGAACAGCTTTCTCAAGGACTACGGCCTCAAAGGCCTGCCCTCTCGCGGGGATCTGCTCGCCAAGTTCAAGAAGTATGGCTATGACATTTCGGGCGCCACCACTGCGGCGGGCTTTCAGCAGTTGGTTCGTGCCTTCCAGTTACACTTTCGTCCGGCAAAGTATGACGGCGTTCTGGATGCTGAAACCGCGGCGAACCTTGCGGCGCTGGTTCACAAATATTTCCCGGCATGAGAAATGCCAAGGCTGCCACAGGTCCTGCGGGGCCCTGAGCAGCCTTCAGCGGTATCGACTAAAAGCCTGGAGTCAGACCGAATACTTCTGCAGATGCGCCATCATCTCCTTCAAGGCCTCGATATTGTCCTGCGGATGCGCCGCGCCTTCGAAGTCGCAGATCTGTTGCCATTGGGCTGCTACGTCTTCAGGCGAGAAACCGGCGCGAGGATCGAACCCGGCGCCGAGGCTGCGTTCCCAGCGGACTTTGCCCATCCAGCCGCCGCCCACTTCAAACAGTCCGGAAGTTTCCTGGCAGTTCTCGCTGGCCAGGTATACCACCAGCGGGCTGACCAGTTCTGGCTTGAGCTGTTCGAAGACTTGCGGCGGGATCAGGCCTTCGGTCATGCGCGTACCGCCAGTGGGGGCGATGGCATTGACCAGGATGTTGTTCTTGCGGCCTTCGATGGCCAGGGTGCGGGTCAGGCCGTAGAGGCCTAGTTTGGCCATGCCATAGTTGGACTGGCCGAAGTTGCCATAGATGCCTGAGGTCGAAGCGGTGAAGATGACCCGGCCATAGTTTTGCTCGCGCATATGCGGCCAGGCGGCGCGGGTGACTTTGTAGGCGCCTTCGACATGTACGCGGTAAACCAGGTCCCAGTCGCTGTCGTCCATTTTGTGGAAGGTTTTGTCCCGCAGGATTCCGGCGTTGTTGACCACCACATCAACGCGGCCGAAGGTGTCCAGAGCGTGCTGGACGATCTTGTCGCCGTCGGTCACCGAGTCGTGGTTAGCCTGGGCGGTGCCGCCGGCTTCACGAATCTCTGCCACCACACGATCTGCCGCTGAAGCGTTGGCACCTTCGCCCTGCGCCGAGCCGCCGAGATCATTGACCAGCACTTTGGCGCCGTGCCTGGCGAACAGCAGCGCGTGGGCCCGTCCCAGACCGCCGCCTGCACCGGTGACGATGACGACTTTATCTTCGAAGCGCACAGACTCATTCATACAGAACTCCAGCAGGGCCAATGGACAATACGTTGAGTGTCAGCCACAGGCTGGCTGGTCACAATAAACACGACGCGAGCTGAATGGTGCGCGATAAGGCAGGGGGATGATCCTGTGGCGAGGGGGCTTGCCCCCGCTGGGGCGCGCAGCGGCCCTAAAACCTGCAATCACATTTTGACAGGCACACCGCATTCACAGGTTTTGCGGCTGCTGCGCAGCCGAACGGGGCGATGCGGCGTTCCGACAAGCCCCCTCGCCACAACCACTTCAGAAACAGGCCCTTTTTCGCGGCAGAGAGACCAGCAGCTCACGAAAATCCAGGTAGTGTTTGAGCACCTGCCCCGGGGCTTCGGACTGTGGATAATGACCGATGTCCGCCAGCAATACGGTGTCCGGATTGGGGATCAATTGCCGATAACGCTCGACCATGTGCGCGCCGGAAATCGGATCGACTTCGCCATCGATGACCCGCAGCGGCACCTCGCCGCGCTGCATGGCACTGACCCAGCGCTCGCGCTGCACGCGACGCTCCGGGATATAGCCGATCAGTTTGTGCAGGATTCGCGGCCCGTGGTTATTTTCGATCAGGCTCCAGAAGTCATCCACTGCACTTTCGCTGGGCCGGGTCTGCGGGCCGAAGATCTGGCTGAAACTCCTGACCAGCCCTTCACGACTGAACGCGCGGCCGATCATCCAGCCCAATGGGCTGAGCAAAAGTTTTTGCATCAGCACCGGGCGATGGGTTTCCGGAAACAGTCCACCGTTGAGGAATACGCAGCTGGCGATATCGATGCCGGCTTCGTAATGCCGGGCGAGCAGTTCCTGGGCCACGCTATCGCCATAATCATGGGCCAGCACATGCACTGGCTGCTCGATAGACAAATGCTTCAACAGCGCCTGCTGCAAATCCGCCTGCTCCAGCAGGCTGTATTCGTGATCCAGCGGTTTGGCCGAGTCGCCGAAACCGAGCATATCGCAGGCGATCACCCGGTAGCGCTGGGCCAGCGGCTGCCAGAGGTAATGCCAATCCCAACTGGCGGTCGGGAAGCCATGAATCAGCAGCAGCGGTTCACCCTGCCCCGCCGTCCAGTAGCGAATGGTCTGGCCGCGAAACAGAAAGCTCTGCCCGCGTTTGCGCCAGGCGCACAGAGGAATCTCGGCGAGCGGCGTCAAAGTTTATACCCCGGGTCTTGTTTATCCAGTTTGCGCAGCAACGCCGGCCAAGCCAGCGTGCCACCCATGCCTTGAGCGCTTTTGGTGACCCCGGCGATCATCGCCTTGGCCCCTGCCAGAATCTGCGGTTCGATGACGATCAGCTCGGCCGCGCCGCTCTGTGCCAACACCTGGATATCGCAGGCACGCTGGAAGGTGAACATCATCAGGAAGGTATCGGCGATGGTGCCGCCACAGGTCAGCAGGCCGTGGTTGTGCAGCATCAGGAAATTGTTTTCGCCCAGATCGGCTTGCAGCCAGGCCTTTTCTTCATGGTTCAGCGCAACGCCTTCATAGGCGTGATAGGCCAGGCTGGAAAGCACGAATAGCGATTGCTGGCTGATCGGCAATACGCCCTGCTTCTGCGCCGAAACCGCGACACCCGCGGCGGTGTGGGTATGCAGGACACACACCACATCGTGACGTACTTCGTGTACGGCGCTATGGATGGTGTAACCCGCGGGATTGATCTCGTAGGGGCTGTCCATCAGCTTGTTGCCGGCCTGATCGACCTTCACCAGGCTGGACGCGGTGATTTCGTGAAACATCAAACCGAAAGGATTGATCAGAAAATCTTCAGTGCCTGGAACCTTGGCTGAAATGTGCGTGAACACCAGATCGTCCCAACCGTGCATGGCCACCAGCCGATAGCAGGCGGCCAAATCTACCCGGGTCTGCCACTCGGCGGCACTGACCTGGTCTTTCACATTCTGTGTCGATTGGACGGGGACTACGCTCACGGCAAGGACCTCGGCAAGTTTTGATTTTTATTGTTTTGTTAATCTCCGACCAGTCTAGCCAGCCTCTCGGTTTGGGGTAGTTGCATTGGCAGCCAGCTTACTGGCCGAGCGAGTCAGACCTGAGTCAGGTATCAATAAGTTCAACTTAGTATCAAAGCATAGACGCCAATAAAGGCGCCGCAAACAGATTCAACAGCCCGGTCAAGACCATCACCAATCCCGCCACCGAACCTTCTTCGCCCCCCACTTCGTGTGCCCGACTGACTCCCGCACCATGGGCGCCGACGCCAAACAACGCACCGCGAGCCAAGGCACTGCGCAGCGGCAGCCACTTCAGTAAAACGCCGCCAAGCAGGGCGCCGAAGACCCCGGTGAACATCACGAATATGGCAGCCAATTCCGGCACGCCACCGAGGTCATGGGCCAACGGCATGGCGAAGGGTGTGGTGATCGAGCGCGGCACCAGCGACATCGTCACCGAGCTGTCCAGCGCCAGGGCTTTGGCCAGGCCAAATGAGCTGCCAATCGACGCCATGCTGCCGGCCAGCATGCCGAGCAATAACGCCAACCAGTGGCGAGTCAGCAACCGCCGTTGCTGCCAGATGGGTACCGCGAAAGCGACCGTTACCGGCCCCAATACCAGCATCAGCCAGTGAGTATTACTGGAGTACTCGGCATAGGCGGTGTGCAGCGGCACGGCAAGCGCCAGGAGCAGTGCGGGCACCAGAATCAGCGGCGACAGCAGGTAACGGCCGCTGCGTCTATAGAGCCAGCGGCTGAACAGATAGGCCAAAAGCGTAAAGGCCAGCCAGAACATTGGCATCAGCTCAAGCTTCATGACGCATCCGCAAACGACACACCAGTTCCACGGTAAATGCAGTGACTAGCATCACCATCAAGGTGCTGATGCCAATCACCAGCATGATTCGCCAGCCGTCCTGGCGCAGCAGCGCGCCGTAATCGAGCAGGCTCATCAGTGCCGGAATAAAGAACAAGAGCATTTCTGCCATCAGCAGCCCGGCGCCCAATTGCAAGGCTGCCGGTTTGACCCAGCCAAAGGCAAAAGACAGCAGCAACAGCGCCAGGCCGATGACCCCGCCGGGAATCGGCCAGGGCAACCAGAGCGCCAGTTGACAGCCCAGCAGGTAAATAGCCAGCAGCACCGCCAGTTCGCACAGGAGTCGACCCAGGTATTTCAAAGTGGAGCCTTTCATGGTCTTTGGTCCTCGCAGGTGCTCATTTTAGAGAAGCACCCGCCATCCCCGAAGCGAATTGTTAGACTGGCTGTCATTCCAGACTGGAATCACGGATATGGAATTCAAACAACTGCGCAGCTTCGTCGAAGTGATTCACCAGGGTGGATTCACTCAGGCGGCGAAGACCTTGCATATCAGTCAGTCGGCCGTCAGCAAGCAAGTCGCGCAGCTGGAACACAGCCTCGGCACGCAATTGCTGGAACGCCTGGGTTCGCAGATTCACCTCACTGCCGCCGGCAAGGTAGTCCTGCAGCGTGCCGAGGGCATGCTGCGTCTGCGTAACGAGTTGCTCAGCGAGCTGGATGACCTGAGCCAATTGGCCCGCGGAGAGTTGCGACTGGGATTGCCGTTGCTGGGCAGCGACGCGCTGTTCGCCAGCCTGTTTGCCGAGTACCGACGGCGTTACCCGAATATCACTGTACAGTTGCTTGAAGGCGGCAGCCTGAATATCGAACAGGCGGTATTGAGTGGGGAGCTGGAGCTGGGCGGCAGTCTGCTACCCAAGGAACCGCAGTTTGCCTTTCAGCCATTTTGCGACGAGCCGCTGGATGCCTTGCTGCCGGCTGATCATCCGTTGGCCATGAAGACAGAGATTGGCCTCGAAGAGCTGGCAGACACGCCCTTCCTGCTCTACCAACGCAGTTTTGTCCTCAACGACCGCTTGCTCCAGGCGTGCCAGCAAATGGGCTTCACCCCGAAGGAAGGCGGCCGCAGCGGTCAGGCGGACTTTCTCGCGGCGCTGGTGGCCGCAGGCCAAGGCGTGGTGTTGCTGCCCAGGGTGGTTGCCCGCGGTTTGGTCAGGCCAGGCGTCGTACGCCTGACATTGAAGGCGCCCGAGTCTCTGCGCTGGGACATCGCCTTCATCTGGCGTCAGGGTGCGTATTTGTCAAAAGCCGCGCAGGCCTGGCTGGCCTTGTTGCGCGAGTATCCGGTCAGTCGCGAAGCGCCTTGATCAATTGCGCCAGCCAAGGCTCGGCATCGGTTTCCGGGGTGACGCTTTCGCTGGCGTCCAGTCGCAACATTTCCTGGACTTCACGCAGGCCCAGGTCGGCGAAGAACAGTTCACGCATCTGTTCGCCGCCACCGCAAAAGGTATCGCCGTAGCTGGAATCGCCCAAACCTATTACCGCGCCAGGCAGCCCGCGCCAGGCTGCTGGTAATTGATCGCGAATCATCGAATACAACGGTTGTAGATTGTCCGGTAACTCACCCATGCCGGTGGTCGAGGTCACCGCCAGAAAGGCCTCGGGGCCAAAGGCCAGGACATCGGCCAGGCTCGCCCGCGGGTTGTGCCAGGCCTCGAATCCCGCATCATTTAAAATTTTTGCGGCATGTCGGGCGACTTCTTCAGCCGTGCCGTACACCGAGCCGGAAAGGATGGCGACTTTCATCAATCTGATCCTGAAACTGAGTAAAAGAACAGGATATTAACAGCACACGCAAGAAAACCTGCAGGTGGCGCTCGATTCACGCTAATGGCAAGTGGACAGCAGGCAATGATGTCTTAGAATGCTCCGCCCCAATCGACTCAGGACGGACTCTATCGATGATTAATGCTCAATTGATGCAGATGGTGATCAACGCCTCCAACGACGGAATTGTGATCGCCGAAAAGGAAGGCGAGGACAAGATCCTGATTTATGTAAACCCGGCGTTCGAACGTCTGACGGGCTACAGCAACGAAGAAATCCTGTATCAGGACTGCCGCTTTCTTCAATCCGGCGATCGCGACCAACCGGCACTCGAGTTGATTCGCAAGGCGCTGAGTTCGGGTACAGCTTGCCGCGAAGTTTTGCGCAACTACCGTAAAGACGGTACGCATTTCTGGAACGAGCTGTCACTATCGACAGTGTTCAATGACGGCGACAATCAGACTTATTTCGTTGGCGTGCAGAAAGATGTCACCCTGCAGGTCAAGGCTCAGCAGCGCGTAGAACAGCTGGAAGCGCAATTGGCCGAGGTTAAAGCCGAACTCGAAGCCCTAAAGGCGACGAACGGTCCAAACAAATCCGCGAATTAATTGTCATTAACTACAATCACCAATGACTTTGTAACTCTTTTTTTCGAGCCTGCCATGCACCGCAACACGCTCCTGACCCAGGATGAGCTGGATTTTATCCAGACGATGCAGCACAACCCGCAACTTAACGTGCGGGATGCGAACTCGAGCCTGCTGGTCAACGGTGGCTCACAGATTCGCGATTTGCTCACGCGCCTGGCTGCTCAAGAGCAGGTCACCATCCAGGCGACCTTCGAAAACCAGCAAATAACCTTTCCGCTGCACTTGGTGGAAGACGAGTTTCACGCGCTGCATTTACGCCTCGGCGTACCCAGCATTTATGAAGACGGGCCATTGGTCCGGCCATGGCGCTTGATACTGGAAGAGCCGGTCGCTCTGGAAAATGCCAAGGGCGTTCCGGGCACATTGTGGGTCCACGAAGTGTCGTTCAAAGGGATGTTGCTGGAGATTCGCAACCGCACCAAACCACCGAAGCACTTCGCCCAATGGTTCAGCCCTTCAGGTTATGAACGTATCGCCCTGCGTGGCACCTTCGAACGCGAAACCGAGCAGGGCTATTACGCCTATCGCTTGAACCAGGGTGACAAGGACGAAACCGAGCGCCTGCGCCAGTACATCCTCCAGCAGCATCGACTGACCCACCCCGCACTACACGCCTGAGGACTATTCCTTCTCAGGTATCCAATGTGCCCATCAGGAACTGCTGAAGGCGCTGCTGCATCAACTGGCCATCGCTGCCTAGACACCCAATCGACGACCCCGCCAGACTCTCCTGCGCCAGATCCGCCACATCACCCGCCAGCATGACCGGGCAATTCAGGGCCATGGCCAGACGACCCAAGCGCCTGGGCAACTCGGCGGCAGGTGCATGGTTGGAAAACAGCACCAAACCTTGGGGCTTCATCTTTTCGCAGACCAGGCTCAACTCATCGTACGGCTGCCCCACCGTCAGCACCCTGACTCCAACCTCAGTGCTGCCCATGAATAAGGCAGCTACCAACAATTCAAGCTCGCGACACTGTTTTACCTTGGCTGTCAGCAGCACCCGCTTCGGTTGCGAGCCGCGTAGCAAGAGTAAACGTTGCACCACCCGAGCACGTAAAAAGCCATCCAGGAACAACCACTCGCTGGTCTGACCAAATTCATCCTGTTGTTGTACCAACTGTTTCCACAAAGGCATCAGGATGTCCTGATACACGACAGTCTGTGCGTAAGTGGAAAAAATCCGCCCATACAGCCGCTCCAGCTGCAGGTCATCGAATGCGCTGACAGCAATCTTGAGTTGCATCTGCCATTGCTCGTATTCGCTTTGGGCGCCTTCACCGGGATTGTCATCGGACAGCGGCTGTACTGCGCTGGTTTTAGCCAGGATCTTAGCGACTTTGCTGACCGCAACGCCGCGCTCGATCCAGCTGAGGATACTGCGCACTTTCTCGATATCGGTCATTGAGTACAACCGATGCCCACTGTCAGTGCGGGTAGGGACAATCAAACCGTGACGTCGCTCCCAGGCTCGCAGGGTGACCGGGTTGACGCCGGTCAGCCGTGCCACCTCCCGGATCGGGAACAGTTGCTCCTGCTCAAGATTGCGGGAGGTCAATGAATCCGGGGCAATTTCAGTAATGTAGGTCATCTGAATACTGAGTATCGGCCAAATTGGATCCTATTCTACGCGTGATCAGCGCCGTTCATCCAAGAAATTGATAGTCGGACAACATCGCTGGTGTATTCGAAGAAATCAGGAATAATCCTTGCTTGTACTTGAACGCAGACCACCCACCCCCGGTCTGCGTGCCGTGCGCGCCCTATCCGGGAGCGCACGCTTGCTATACGGAGATACACAATGTCTGCCTCACCCGTCACTTTGATGGTCGCGCGTCGTGTCGCCAATGGTCGTTATCAGGATCTGATCGCCTGGCTTGGCGAAGGCGAACAACTGGCCACCGACTTCCCCGGCTACCTCGGTTCTGGCGTGCTTGCCCCGCCCCCTGGTGATGACGAATTCCAGATCATCTTCCGCTTTGCCAATGAACAGACCTTGCATGCTTGGGAATACTCCGCCTCGCGCAGTGCCTGGCTGGTGCGAGGCAGCGACCTGTTCGCGCATCCTTCGGAGCATCGGGTCAGCGGCATCGATGGCTGGTTTGGCGCCGTCGGTCAACGTCCACCCCGCTGGAAACAGGCAGTAGCAATCTGGCTGGCGTTCTTTCCGGTCTCGTTGCTGTTCAACTTTTTGCTGGGTCCGTTAATGGGTGAGCTGGACCTGTTGAGCCGAGTGCTCCTCAGTACCCTGGCCCTGACACCATTGATGGTTTATTTCTTTATCCCACTGTCCACGCGCCTGCTGGCAGGCTGGTTGAACACTGCGCCTGCACGATCATCGCCCGGTGCAACTTGTGGGCTTGCCGGCGAAGAACGATAACTGGTCCTGCCTGACACACTGCGGCGCTTGTTTTGCGGACAAGTCCCAAGCCCGCTCCCACAAAGGCTCCATGGCTGTACCCCCATGGTCGCTGGTATAGTTTTCCCTTACCTGCGAGCCGAGCCGTCAATGAATCTTTCTCCTGCCCCGATCCTGATCACCGGTGCCGGCCAGCGCGTCGGCCTGCATTGCGCGTTGCGGCTGCTGGAGGAAGGTCATCCGGTGATCATCAGCTACCGCAGCGAGCGGCCTGGCGTGCAAGCCTTGCGCGAACGTGGAGCCATTGCGTTGTTTGCCGACTTCTCCAGCGAAGCTGGCATTCTGGCGTTTATCGCCGAACTGAAAACCCACACCGATCGCCTGCGGGCGATTGTGCATAACGCCTCAGCCTGGCTGGCCGAAACGCCCGACAACGAAACCGCCGCATTCACCCGGATGTTCAGCGTGCATATGCTTGCACCCTATCTGATCAACCTGCATTGTGCTGACTTGCTGGAACGCTCGAAGCCGGCGGACATCGTGCATATCAGCGACGATGTGACCCGCAAGGGCAGCAGCCGGCACATTGCCTACTGCGCCAGTAAAGCCGGGCTCGACAGCCTGACCCTGTCCTTTGCGGCGAAATACGCCCCGCGGATCAAGGTCAATGGCATCGCCCCGGCCCTACTATTGTTCAACCCCGAGGACGACGTGGCGTACCGCGCCAAGGCACTGGCCAAGTCCGCGCTGGGCATCGAACCCGGCAGCGAAGTGATTTACCAGAGCCTGCGCTATCTGCTGGACAACCCTTATGTCACAGGAACGACCCTGACAGTCAATGGCGGACGGCATCTCAAGTAAGCCGTCCCGCGAGGATGTTGTATGACGTTATCCCTACCCCAGAATTACCGCGAGATCCTGATCGGCCTGGGTGAAAATCCGGATCGCGAGGGCTTGCTCGACACCCCCGCCCGCGCAGCCAAGGCCATGCAGTACCTCTGTCATGGCTATGAGCAAAGCGTCGAGGAGATCGTCAACGGCGCACTGTTCGACTCCGATAACGACGAGATGGTGATCGTCGACAACATCGAACTCTACTCACTCTGCGAACATCACATGCTGCCCTTCATCGGCAAGGCGCATGTGGCTTATATTCCAACCGGCAAGGTGCTGGGGCTGTCGAAGATCGCGCGGATTGTCGATATGTTCGCCCGCCGCCTGCAGATCCAGGAAAACCTCACCCGGGAAATCGCCGAGGCGGTTCAGCACGTGACCCAGGCCGCCGGCGTCGCGGTGGTGATCGAGGCCAAACACATGTGCATGATGATGCGCGGCGTCGAGAAGCAGAATTCGACCATGAACACCTCGGTGATGCTGGGCGCCTTCCGCGATTCGAGCAACACTCGCCAGGAGTTCCTGCAATTGATTGGACGGAGCAAGTAGCAATGCCACAACTTCAACCAGGAATGGCACGTATCCGGGTCAAAGACCTGTGTTTGCGTACCTATATCGGGATCAACGAGGACGAAATCCTCAACAAGCAGGATGTGCTGATCAACCTGACCATCCTCTATGCCGCGCAGGATGCCGTGCGCGACAACGACATCGACCACGCGCTGAACTACCGCACCATCACCAAGGCGATCATTGCCCACGTCGAGGGCAACCGTTTTGCCTTGCTCGAACGCTTGACCCAGGAACTGCTCGATCTGGTGATGAGCAACGAATCGGTACTTTACGCCGAAGTCGAAGTCGACAAGCCCCATGCCCTGCGTTTTGCCGAGTCGGTGTCGATCACACTCGCGGCGAGCCGCTAAGCTTCAAGCTTCAAGCTTCAAGCTTCAAGCTTCAAGCGGTAAGCTACAGGCCACCACAATCCTTATCTTGCAGCTTGAAGCTTGTCGCTTGAAGCTGTCTCGCAGAGACCTCTATGACCGAGCAACAACGCCTCGAACTCGAAGCCGCCGCCTTCCGCCGCCTGGTCGCGCACCTGGACAGCCGCAAGGATGTGCAAAACATCGACCTGATGAACCTCGCCGGTTTCTGCCGCAACTGCCTGTCCAAGTGGTACAAGGCCGAGGCCGATGATCGCCAGATCGAGGTCAGCATGGACGACGCCCGTGAAGTGGTTTACGGCATGCCATACGCCGAGTGGAAAGCCAAATACCAGCAAGAAGCCAGTGCCGAACAGCAAGCGGCGTTCGCCAAAGGAAAAACCCATGACTGATCTGAACACCCTGCGCGCCAGCCTGAAAAGCGGCGCACACGCCTTTGCCGAGACCCTGGCGTTTATCGCCGCCGGCTACGATTACCAGCCTCAGGCCTTCAACAACGGCGGCGTAGAAAACGCTGCCGGGCAGAACGAAGGTTCGTGCAAGACCCTGGGCCTGGCGCTGCTGGAAGGTTTGAGCGACGAAGAAGCCTTGCTGGCGTTCGGCGAGCATTATCGCTCGGTGGTAGCGACCCCGGATGGCAGCGACCACGGCAATATCCGTGCGTTGATCGCCCATGGGTTGGCCTCGGTGAAATTCGAAGCACCGCCACTGCAGCGCCGCTGATCCCCTGTAGGAGCGAGCTTGCTCGCGATGGTCGCTAACGATAACGCGTCCTTCCTGAATGTATGCGTCGAGCTCAGGCTCATCGCGAGCAAGCTCGCTCCTACAGAGATCAACCGCGCCACTGAACTCGGCGCATAAAAAAACCGGCTTTCGCCGGTTTTTTCATTTCATCAGACTCAGTGCCTGGCGTTCTGCAGGTCGTCCAGATAACGCTCTGCATCCAGTGCAGCCATGCAACCGGCACCGGCCGAGGTGATGGCCTGACGGTAAACGTGGTCAGCCACGTCACCGGCGGCAAAGATACCTTCGAGGCTGGTCGCGGTGGCATTGCCTTCACGTCCGCCCTGCACCACCAGGTAGCCGTCTTTCAAGGTCAGCTGACCTTCGAACAACGAAGTGTTCGGGGTGTGGCCGATAGCGATGAACACGCCGTCAACTTTCAGCTCGTCGAAGCTGCCATCGTTGTTCTTCAGGCGCGCACCGGTCACGCCCATCTTGTCGCCCAGCACTTCGTCGAGGGTCGAATTCAACTTGAGGACGATCTTGCCCTCGGCAACCCGCGCGTGCAGTTTGTCGATCAGGATCTTCTCGGCGCGGAAGGTTTCGCGACGGTGAATCAGCGTGACCTTGCTGGCGATGTTGGCCAGGTACAGCGCTTCCTCAACAGCAGTGTTGCCGCCGCCGACTACCGCCACTTCACGGTTGCGGTAGAAGAAACCATCGCAGGTAGCGCAGGCCGAAACGCCTTTGCCCATGAAGGCTTCTTCCGAAGGCAGCCCCAGGTAACGGGCGCTGGCACCCGTGGCGATGATCAGCGCATCGCAGGTGTAAGTGCCGCTGTCACCGGTCAGGGTGTAAGGCTTGGCGGCGAAGTCGACAGCGTTGATGTGGTCGAACACGATTTCGGTTTCAAAGCGCTCGGCATGCTCTTTCATGCGGTCCATCAGCGCCGGGCCGGTCAGGCCATGGACATCGCCCGGCCAGTTGTCGACTTCGGTGGTGGTGGTCAGCTGGCCGCCGGCCTGCATGCCGGTAATCAGCAAAGGCTTGAGGTTGGCACGCGCGGCATAGACCGCAGCGCTGTAACCGGCAGGGCCGGAACCGAGAATAATCACTCGCGAATGACGTACATCAGACATGACTCACTCCTATTGACCGGCCCGGGAGATCTGGCGCGGAACGCCGGAAACCGGCTGGAATAAAAAAGGGACTGCGAAAGCACTTGGGGAAGGCTTTAACTCGACAGTCCTGAAAAATATGGGTGCAGCGTATCGAGGGGGCGAAGATTAAGGAAATACGCAATAACAATCCAGCTCATAGGCGGTCTCTATCTCCAGGAAGTTGATTCAAAGCCACCTTTGTTACAGCTGATGTCGACACCATTGCCGCGCTTTCGCCTGCCGTGCAAAGCCGGTAAGGTCGGCGCGTTTCCCCATTGCAAGGACTCTGTTATGCCCGCCCCCGTTCTGTCCGGCCCGCAATACCTGCGCGAAGGCCTGAAGCTGGTCTTGAGCCCCGGCCTGCGTTTGTTCGTCCTCTTACCGCTGGCGATCAACCTGGTG
Organism: Pseudomonas sp. LBUM1658; assembly: GCF_059716055.1. NCBI lineage: Bacteria > Pseudomonadati > Pseudomonadota > Gammaproteobacteria > Pseudomonadales > Pseudomonadaceae > Pseudomonas > Pseudomonas sp. LBUM1658. The sequence continues at coordinate 1,087,395 of NZ_CP166798.1, read as the reverse complement.
CTGTTCGTCGGATTGATCTATCTGGCCAGCCATCAGTTCAGCCTGTGGGTCGATACCCTGATGCCTTCGCTGCCCGATTGGTTGAGTTTCCTCAGCTATCTGCTGTGGCCGCTGTTCGTGGTATTGGTGGTGCTGATGGTGTTCTTCACCTTCACCATGCTGGCCAACGTCATCGCCGCGCCGTTCAACGGTTTTCTCGCGGAGAAAGTCGAAGTGGTGGTGCGCGGCACCGATGACTTCCCGGCCTTCAGCTGGGGTGAGTTGATTGCCATGGTCCCCCGCACCCTGGCGCGGGAAATGCGCAAGCTCGGCTACTTTCTGCCGCGAGCCATTGCGCTGTTCATCCTCTCGTTCATTCCCGTGCTCAACCTGATCGCCGCGCCACTGTGGCTGCTGTTCGGGGTGTGGATGATGGCGATCCAGTACATCGACTACCCGGCGGACAACCACAAACTCGGCTGGAACGAGATGCTCGCCTGGCTGCGGGAGAAACGCTGGCAGAGCCTGAGCTTCGGCGGGATTGTCTATCTGGTGCTGCTGATCCCGGTGGTCAACATCCTGATGATGCCGGCAGCGGTGGCCGGCGCGACCTTGTTCTGGGTGCGGGAACGTGGGGCTGAGAGCCTGGTGGTCAATCAGCGCTGACCTCGTCATAAATCCATCATCGTGCTGACACAATGACGACATGGCCTCAGCCGACACTGGGGTCATGACGACAGCTCTGCGTATCTCTCTGATCACCGAAACCTTCCCTCCGGAAATCAACGGCGTGGCCAATACCCTTGGGCGCTTTTGCGATGGCTTGCGCGCGCGCGGGCATCGGGTCGAACTGATCCGGCCCCGTCAGGCCCGCGATCAGGGCCAGCCGAGCGACGAGCAACTGCTGCTCTGTCGCGGTTGGCCGCTGCCCGGCTATCCCGGCCTGCAATGGGGGATTTGCTCAATGCACAAATTGCTGCGGCGCTGGAAACGCCAGCGGCCTGATGTGCTGTACATCGCCACCGAAGGTCCATTGGGCCTGGCGGCACTGCGGGCTGCTCGACGCCTGGGCATCTCGGTGGTCAGTGGCTTCCACACCAACTTCCAGCAGTACACTCGCCAATACGGCCTGGGCCCGTTGACCCGGCTGCTGACGCACTATTTGCGCTGGTTCCACAACCGTTCGCAATTGACCCTGGTGCCCAGCGCCAGCCAGCGCATGGAGCTGGAGCGCCGCAGCTTCGAACGCCTGGCGCTGCTCTCCCGTGGCGTCGACAGCCAGCTGTTTCACCCGGCCAAACGTCTGGATGCACTGCGACAAGCCTGGGGCCTGGAGTGCGACGATATTGCCGTCATCCACGTAGGACGCCTCGCTCCGGAGAAAAACCTCGGATTGCTCAAGCGCAGTTTCGAAGCCTTGCAGGCGACTTATCCACAGCGACGGATGAAATTGGTAGTGGTCGGTGATGGTCCGCAACGCGCAGCGCTGGAGCAGGAATTGCCGGAAGGGATTTTTTGCGGAACCCAACGCGGCGAAGCACTGGCCAGCCACTATGCGTCGGGGGATCTGTTTCTGTTCCCGAGCCTGACCGAAACTTTCGGTAACGTAGTGCTAGAGGCGCTGGCCTCTGGCCTGGCGGTGGTGGCGTACGATCAGGCGGCGGCGGGCCAACACATTCGCCATGGTTACAGCGGCGTACTGTCCATGCCCGGCGACGAGGATGCATTCTGCGATGTGGCGTGCTGGTTGCTGGAGGAGCGCGAAACCTTGCGGCGGGTACGCCTCAATGCCCGTCAGCATGCCAGCCGGCAAGGCTGGGCGGCGGTGATTGAACAGTTGGAAAGCCAATTGCGTGGGGTTTGTCAGGAAGAGCAGGTGTGTGGCGAGGGGGCTTGCCCCCGCTCGGCTGCGAAGCAGTCGTAAAGCGGTAAATGCGTTGCACCTGACACAATGCGATTACCGATTTCAGGGCTGCTTCGCACCCCAGCGGGGGCAAGCCCCCTCGCCACAGGATTTGCCCAGACGCTGCTTAAACCAGGCTCATCAAGGCCTCACGGCTGAACGGCAGGATGTCCTGCTCGCGGCCTTCGCGCACTTTCAGCGCCCAGTCCGGGTCGACCAGCAACGCGCGGCCGACGGCAACCAGATCGAACTCATCATTGTTCAGACGCTCCAGTAGTTTCCCCAGGCTCGCCGGTTGCGCGACCTTGTCGGTGTTGACCATGAACTGCAGGAACTCGCCATCCAGGCCAACGCTGCCCACGGTGATGGTCGGCTTGCCGGTCAGCGTGCGGGTCCAGCCGGCCAGGTTCAGTTCGGAACCGTCGAACTCCGGCTCCCAGAAACGTCGCGTCGAGCAGTGGAAGATATCCACACCGGCGTCGGACAGCGGTTGGAGGAACTCACCCAAGGCTTCCGGGGTTTGCACCAGACGAGCCGTGTAGTCCTGCTGCTTCCATTGGGAGAAACGGAAAATGATCGGAAAGCCCGGGCCGACCGCAGCACGCACTGCCTGGATCAGCTCGATGGCGAAACGTGAACGATTGGCCAGGCTGCCGCCGTATTCGTCGGTGCGCTGGTTGCTGCCGTCCCAGAAGAACTGGTCCACCAGATAGCCGTGGGCACCGTGAATCTCTACGCCGTCCATGCCAATACTCTGAGCATCTTTGGCAGCCTGGGCGAACGCGTCGATGACGTCCTTGATGTCTTGTTGAGTCATGCCATGCACGACGACCTGACCGTCCTTGAGCTTTTCCGAAGGACCATAGCCCGGCACGCTGGCATCCGGCTCGGTGCCGATGCGCCGAACGCTACCCACGTGCCACAGCTGCGGAACAATCTTGCCGCCTTCGGCGTGTACTGCATCGACGACTTTCTTCCAGCCGGCCAGCGCGGCTTCACCATAGAAATGCGGAACGTTGGGGTAACCATTGGAAGCCTTGTGCCCGACGGTGGTGCCTTCGGTGATGATCAGGCCCACGCCAGCGGCGGCGCGACGACGGTAATACTCGATGACTTTCGAGTTCGGCACGCCGCCCGGAGAGAACGACCGGGTCATTGGCGCCATGACGACGCGGCTCGGCAGTTCGAGATTGCCGAGGTGGAACGGTTTGAACAGGGCTTTGACGGGCATGGGGCGCTCCACGAAAACAGTATCGACGGGACGGATATTTTATGACGGCGATAATATGCAGAGTGGCAAGGCTTGAGAAGCACTATTGATTTTGGTGATTAAAGGGTAGAAGGCGGGGATGCAGGAAGAGCAAAAAGATCGCAGCGCCCACAGCCGCGTAGGAGCTGCCGAAGGCTGCGATCTTTTGATCTTTGCTGTTTGCGTTTCAGCTCAGCGCTTTTTCGATCGCCTGAATAACTGCCGGATCATCGGGAGTGGTCCGTGGCGAGAAACGCGCCAGCACACGTCCGTCCTTGCCCAGCAGGAATTTCTCGAAATTCCAGGTGATATCGCCCGGGAACTCCGCACCCTCGCCCGCCAGCAGGCGATACAAGGAGTGACGATCATGACCGTTGACCTCGAGCTTGCTGCTCAAGGGAAAGGTCACTTCGTAGTGGGTGCTGCAAAACTCTTGAATCTCTGCCTCGGTGCCTGGTTCCTGCCCGGCAAATTGATTGCACGGCAAGCCCAGCACACTGAAACCTTGATCCTTGTAGCGTTGATAAAGCGCTTCAAGCTCTTTGTATTGCGGCGTCAAGCCACACTTGGAGGCGACGTTGACCACCAGCACGACTTTCCCTTTCAACGGTGCGAGAGGTAGGTCCTGGCCATCCAGAGCTTTCAATGTTAGGTCGTGAAAAGCACTCATGACGAACTCCAAATTTCCCGTGTTCTTCTTGAAACAGCCACTCGACTGTGCAAGCGCTTTGCAGTCAGGAACAGCCGCGGACTAAAAAGGCGCCCTCAGGCGCCTCTCAAGTTTTCTGAGCTTAGCGCAGAAAATCAGTGGTGGTGACCACCTTCGCCATGGACGTGACCATGGGCGATTTCTTCCTGGCTGGCCTCGCGGATATCAACGATTTTGACCTGGAAGTTCAAACGCTGGCCAGCCAACGGGTGGTTGCCGTCGACGGTAACGTCGTCGCCTTCCAGATCGCGGATGGTGACGATCTGCATTTGGCCGTCCGGAGCGGATGCGTGGAACTGCATGCCCACTTCCAGTTCGTCGACGCCTTCGAACATGCTGCGACTCAGGGTGCTGACCAATTCGGCAGAGTATTCGCCGTAGGCCTCTTCAGGTTCTACGGCCACCGTCAGTTCATCACCGACTGTCTTGCCTTCCAGAGCCTTCTCCAGGCCCGGAATGATGTTACCTGCGCCTTGCAGGTAGACCAGCGGCGCGCCGCCGGCGGAGCTGTCGATGACCTCACCAGCGTCGTTGGTCAGGGTATAGTCGATGGAGACAGCCTTATTGGCGGCGATCAGCATGGGGGCGAGACCTTTTGCAAAAGAATGAAGAATGGTCAAGTTTAGCGAAGCAAACGCCCGAAAGCGAACACAACCCGGACGGACGGGTCCCTGCGAAAGGCTCGACCGTCACAGGCTTTCGTCAAGATGAAGAAGGACACTGGGTTGCCGAGCTTTCCTGCGGCCATACCCAACACCTGCGCCACCAGCCACCGTGGCAATCCCGGGCCTGGGTCACGGATCCTGTGCAACGTCAGAAAAAAATAGGTCAGCCCTTTGCCTGCGGTTGGTGTGCTCAAGGCCCGGATAGCGATAACCTTAGCGATTGATATCCGGTAGATGGCCAGCCATAGGCCTCACCCTTGCGCACATTCCGAGAATCTCGCATGCAGACTTTTTTTATCGCGCCCACCGATTTTGGTGTGGGTCTGACCTCCATCAGCCTCGGGCTGGTACGTACCCTTGAACGGGCCGGGCTGAAAGTCGGCTTTTTCAAACCCATTGCCCAGCCGCATCCTGGCGACCTGGGGCCTGAGCGTTCGACTGAACTGGTGGCCCGTACCCATGGCTTGAAACCACCAAAACCGCTGGTCCTGGCCCATGTCGAACGGATGCTCGGTGATGGCCAGCTCGATGAGTTGCTGGAAGAAATCATTACCCTGTACCAGGAAGCGGCCATCGGCAAAGACGTGCTGATTGTCGAAGGCATGGTCCCGACCCGCAGCGCCAGCTATGCCGCGCGGGTCAACCTGCACCTGGCGAAAAGCCTGGATGCCGAGGTGATCCTGGTGTCCGCGCCGGAAAACGAAGTGCTCACCGAACTGTCTGGACGAGTCGAGTTGCAAGCCCAGTTGTTCGGCGGGCCAAAGGACCCGAAAGTCCTCGGCGTGATCCTGAACAAGGTCCGCACCGATGAAAGCATGGAGGCCTTCGCCGCGCGCCTGAAAGAACACTCGCCATTGCTGCGCAGCGGCGACTTCCGTCTGCTCGGCTGCATCCCCTTCCGGCCGGAACTGAACGCCCCGCGCACCCGTGATGTGGCCGACCTGCTTGGCGCCCAGGTGCTCAACCCCGGTGACTACGAAACCCGGCGCATGAGCAAAATCATCATCTGCGCCCGGACCATGCGCAACACGGTCGAGCTGCTCAAGCCCGGCGTACTGGTGGTTACCCCGGGGGATCGCGACGACATCATCCTCGCCGTCAGCCTCGCAGCCATAAATGGCGTGCCGCTGGCCGGCCTGCTGCTGACCAGTGATACCCTGCCCGACCCACAGATAATGGATCTGTGCCGGGGCGCCTTGCAGGCCGGCCTGCCGGTACTATCGGTGAGCACCGGTTCCTACGACACCGCCAATCAGCTGAACGGGTTGAACAAGGAAATCCCCATCGATGACCGCGAGCGCGCGGAAATCATCACCGACTTCGTCGCCGGTCATCTGGATGCGAAATGGCTGCATCAGCGCTGCGGCACGCCACGGGAAATGCGCCTGACCCCGGCGGTGTTCCGTTATCAGCTGATCCAGCGCGCCCAGGCCGCCAACAAACGCATTGTCCTGCCAGAAGGCAGCGACCCACTGACGGTTCAGGCCGCAGCCATCTGTCAGGCCCGCGGCATTGCCCGTTGCGTGCTGCTGGCCAAGCCCGACGATGTACAAGCGGTGGCCCGCGCCCAAGGCATCGAGCTACCCGAAGGCCTGGAAATTCTCGATCCGGACCTGATTCGCGGACGCTATGTCGAACCGATGGTGGCCCTGCGCAAAACCAAAAGTCTCAACGCGCCGATGGCCGAGCAACAACTGGAAGACACCGTGGTGATCGGCACCATGATGCTGGCGCTGGATGAAGTGGACGGCCTGGTCTCAGGAGTCATTCATTCCACCGCCAACACCATCCGCCCGGCCCTGCAGCTGATCAAGACCGCACCCGGCTGCACCCTGGTCTCGTCGGTGTTTTTCATGCTGTTCCCCGAGCAAGTGCTGGTCTACGGCGATTGCGTGATGAACCCGCATCCAAGCGCCACTGAACTGGCCGAAATCGCCCTGCAAAGCGCCGACTCGGCGGCGGCATTTGGTATCACCCCACGGGTGGCAATGATCAGCTATTCCAGCGGCGAATCGGCCAGCGGCGAAGAAGTCGAGAAAGTCCGCGAAGCCACCTTGCTGGCCCATGAAGCACAAAACTCGCTGCTGATCGACGGCCCGTTGCAGTACGACGCAGCAGCCAATGAAACCGTCGCCCGGCAACTGGCGCCCAACAGCCAGGTCGCAGGCCGAGCCACGGTGTTTGTGTTTCCCGACCTGAACACCGGCAACACCACCCACAAGGCCGTGCAGCGCAGCGCCGATTGCGTCAGCCTCGGACCGATGCTGCAAGGCCTGCGCAAGCCGGTGAACGACCTGCCGCGCGGCGCGCAAGTCGACGACATCGTCTACACCATCGCCCTGACCGCGATTCAAGCCGCCAATCGACCAATGGAAGTTTAAATGCTGGATTCTCTCCCTGCACCCGTGCGCGGCGTGATCGCCTCGCTGTTGTTGGCGCTGAATACGATCCTTTGCTGTACGCCACTGTTCGTGGTGGCGATCTTCAAACTGCTGTTGCCCTTCCCTGCCGCCCAACGCTTTACCGACTGGCTGATGGGCCATATCCACGAAGCCTGGATCAGCAACAACAAGGCCTGGATGGACTTGCTCGGGCACACACGCTGGAAGCTCAGCGGGCTCGAAGGTCTGGACTATCAGCATTCGTACCTGATCACCAGCAACCACCAGAGCTGGGTCGACATCATGGTGCTGCAGTACGTGCTGAACCGGCGTATCCGACCATTGAAGTTCTTCCTCAAGCAGGAGCTGATCTGGGTCCCGGTGATTGGTCTGGCCTGGTGGGCGCTGGGCTTTCCGTTCATGAAGCGCTACTCCAAGGCCTATCTGGCCAGGCACCCGGAGAAGAAAGGCAAGGACCTGGAAACCACCCGCAAGACTTGCGACAAGTTCCGCAATAACCCGGTGGGGATATTCAACTTCGTTGAAGGCACGCGCTTCACCGAAGGTAAACACGCGCAGCAGAGTTCCCCGTTCCGCTACCTGCTTAAAGCCAAGGCCGGTGGTATCGCGTTTGTGCTGGATGCCATGGGTGAGCAGCTGGAGTCGATCGTCAACGTCACCATCCATTACCCGGCCGGACGCCTGGGGTATTGGGATTTGCTGTGTGGCAAGCTGGACGAGGTGGTGGTGCATTTCGAAGAGGTGCGGATTCCCCCACAGTTCATCGGTAAGAACTACGACCAGGACGATCAATACCGCCTGGAGTTTCAGCAGTGGATCAATGTGCTGTGGGAAAACAAGGATGCATTGCTGGCGCAGATGCGTCGGGAGTATCCCGGCAAACGCTAATCTCCTGTGGAGAGCGGGCTATTTTGGTGTATTAGCCAATCTGAATCGTGGCGCGTTCTTCGATGCTGAGTTCGGTTTAATACATGGCGACACCTAACCGGAGAGTGAGGTGTTGCACTCAGCTTTCGCGGCCGCCCGGGTTATTTTCGAGTCAAGCTGATGATCTGGCTGCGCGCGGGCGCGTTTTGTCGCTCAGGATGACTCGGATTTTGGTTTTTAGAGGAGCCCACTAGTGTACTGTCTCGAAAATAAAGTTTCCGCATGATCGGCTATGCTTTCTATGCCATCACTCAGCGGAGGCATGTCCGTGAACTCCCAAGATATTGCCCTCACTACAGAGGAGCACGCCGAACTCAGTCGCCGCATCAGGTCCGCCACTATCAACCAGCGTGACGGTCGTCTGCACGGGTGATTTTGTTGGCTGCCCAAGGCCACTCCCGAGTCGAAATAGCCCGTTTGGTCGGTATTCGCACGCAATCACACGATTATATTCGCCACGGCACCGTCACCTTGTTCACGGCGATGGATTATTTATTTATGAGACAGCACACTAGCTCTACAGCTATTTATCAACCAACCAACTATCGATATAACTAACATCGGCGACAGAGAGCGTTCCGGAGGCCTCCTTCAATAAAACAGTGTTGAAAACATAGCTGTATACCGAGTTTAACTTTTCCCTTTTCGCCTGAAAGAGCAAACGCTGTGAAATTAACACATCAGAAAAATTTCTTGCGCCTATCTTGTAGCCTGCCACTGTTGCCCTGAGTCCTTTTTCGTTCGAGTGAATAGCACGCTTGTAGGTTCTAATACTTTCGGCATCAAAAGCAACTGCTGAAAATACGGTTGCTACACTTGTAGCAAGCTCACGACGCATCAAGCTTTCTAGTTCTGCCGCTTGAGAGAAATCTTCATTTGCCCTGCGCGAAACTGCAGACGTTCCTCCTCCAGCATATATAGGGATAGAAACACTTAAAGAGGCTATAGCTCCAGTTATGTCAAGTTCACTATTTTGAAATCTGCTAGAGTTTTTACTGTTGCTTTCTCTATATCCCAGATGGCCGCTTACCTTAGGTAAGTGCTCAAACAATGCACCCCTTGAAGCAAAGTATAAAGACGCAGTATTCAGAGCTTTTGATTTCAACCTCGGATTGTTTTCTAGTGAAATGCGCACCCATTCATCACTGTTACGTGGCATTGGCAAAACCACTGGTAAGTCGTCAGATATTTTCTGACGGCTATTGAAAACCTCTCCGGTTATAACCTTGACCTGCGCATTGGATATAACCAAATTATTTCTTGCACTAACAGTTGTCGCCTCGGATAAATTATAAGCTGCCTCCGCCTCATGTACATCTATGATTGAGGCTACGCCAGAAGCTAGCCGCCGCTTTGCCAAGTTAAGATATTCCGCATAGGCAGCTTGCTCTTCGAGATAAAGTTGAAGCTGCGACTCTGACTTTAAAGTAGATAGATAGCTTTGAACGACCCTAACGATCATATACAACTGGGCTACATCATAATCAAGCTTACCTTTGTCACTTAACGTTGACGTTCTTTTAAAGTTGTACCAGGCAGGAACATCTATGATTTTTTGAGACAAACTTAGACCATGACTATCTTTTCTCTCATTTGAACTTTTGGCAAAGTTTGCGCTTTGATAAAAGGTTTCATTTTTTTCGTGTGAAAAGGTGGAAAGCGTGTCAATTTTAGGGAAAAGAACAGCCCGACCGATCTTGACAAGCTCTTTGGAGCTCCTGTAAGCCGCATGATCACTACGCAGTTGAGCATCACTAGTTAAAGCAAGATAGTACAGCTCCATGAGTTCGCCTCCATAGGACGGTGAAATACGCAAGACCAACAAAATAAATAAAACGGAGGGAAGGACAAATGAAAACTTAGTAACCCTTAAACTTGACATTTCCTTACTCTCACCAGGCGACTCAAGAAATCCTGAACTTAAATTCTGAGCTTGCGGAAGTCATATCAATAATTCGGTCAGCCATCGCAATCGTTTCAGGTCTATGTGCTATTGCGATCCTCGTTATTTTTAGGCAGCATATCGCCTCATTGACTAACCGTTCCCGCTCAATATCTAAATGACTAGTTGCTTCATCAAGCACAAGCACGCTAGGAGAGCTATAAAGAGCTCTAGCTAGTAAAACTCGCTGTTTCTGCCCACCGGACAAACTGCTCCCCATATCTCCAACCAAAGTTAGATAACCCATCGGCATCTTCACGATTTCACTGTGAACTGCAGAAAGGCGAGCCGACCGCTCGATTTTCGCAACATCAATGACGTCACTAAATTTAGCTATATTGTCCTGCAGAGATCCAGAAAACAAAAGATCCTCTTGCATTACAGCGCCAGTAATTTTTCTCCAAGCACCCAATCCAACTAACGTCAATGGCACTCCATTTATAAAGATCTCACCTTCTGTAGGAGGGAGCAATCCAAGTAGAATTTTAGCAAGCGTGGTTTTACCACATCCTGACGGGCCAATGATCGCTACATGTTCCCCAGCATTTATTGTAAAGATTAATTCTTTTAACACCCAAGGCGAGTCAGCTCCATAACGATAACCAATATTTCTAAATTCTATTTCAACAAGACGATCAATAACATGCTTTAGCGAACGATCTGCTCCCTGCCCGGTTTCTAATTTTTCAGGCGCTGTTAATACTATGTCAGCTAAACGCTCTACGTGCAGACTCAACATTTTCAACGCCATTACATTATCTATCAGGCGCTGCATACGCGATGAAAAATCATCTTTGTAGGCTGTAAAAGCCATAAGCATGCCTACGGTCAAAACACCATCAATAGCCATGTAAGCTCCATAGCCCAATACTGCAATGGACTCCATAGCAAAGACAATCCCGTATCCAGCGGAAAACCCGATACTCATTTTCTGCGATAGGACACGTCGGTTTGCACCATCAACAAATAGGTTAAGCCATCTTGATCTACGCTGATCTTCCAGGCCACTTAGCTTAACGGTTTGGACCGCGCGAACACTTTCTAGAAAATGCGAATTCGCTTTCGCTTCGTGAACGAGAGACTCATCATTAAGCTGATGAAATCGACCGTGTGGCAAAATTCTTATTAATGCATACAACACTACAGCAAACAGCACTATTGCGCTAAGCTGAGGGCTGTAAATGAACATTACTGCGATGATGGTCAAACCAAAAGCCGCATCTAGAAAAATATCAACTATTTTCCCTGTAAGCGTCTGCTGTATGCTCTTCATCGAGTCAAATCGGGAAACAACATCTCCGACATGCCGCAATTCAAACCAGTTTAAGGGGAGCTTTAGTAGATGTCCGGTTATACGGCCAGCCCACTGAAGGTGAAACTGTAATGACAAAACCACTGACAACCAGCTTCTTAAGGCCTCCAATCCTATCCTTATTATTGATATCAGAATAAAACCTATACATAGGATAGTTAAAAAGCCCTTATCTCCGGAAACTATTGCACCATCTACAACCCATTGAATAATCATTGGCGATAAAAGAGAAAATATCTGCAAAGCAATCGCTAGCACCGCCATCTGCACTAAGCTACGACGAAGGCCAGATATTTTACCGATAAGAGATTTGACTGAAATAGGCGGGCGAGGTTTCTGCGCGCTAAACTCGTGTGATGGTCTAAGTTCAATCGCCACCCCTGTGAATTTTGAACTGACTTGTACGTAAGTTAACGATTTCTCTCCTTTTGCCGGATCGAAAATTCGTATTCCCTTTCGCGTGGTGCCTAAAAGCACAACAAAATGGCTCATTTCCCAGTGGAGAATGCAGGGGGTCTGTAAGCTAGATAACTCTTCTAGCTCTAACCTTAATGGACGAGCGGCTAACCCAAGTGTTGCGGCGATACGCACTAATTCAGGGAGTGTCGAACCTTGCAATGAGATAGCAAATCTAGTTCTGAGCTCACTCATTTCGAACGCCGAACCATATTTTTCAGATATATAGCCGAGACAACATAGTCCGCACTCGGTAATGGTGCTTTGTAAATACATTATACTATTGCCTCTAGCGACATTCGTAAGCGCATATAGATCAAAGAGAGAAACCATGCAACCTGGATTTTATCCAAAGAAGGGTTGCACGGTTTTTTTGCTTTTATATATTTTGTGTGTGATAGCTTGCTATCAACATAGCGTTAAGCGACGCATAGATACTCCTTGAAAGACGAAACTCCGTAGCACAACACAATAAATATTGCCGAATAAAACGCGACAATTACATTAACCTCTCTTCTTGTTGGGGGAGATGGTCGTAGAAATCTCCTCCTTGTGAAAATCGCTACAATAACTATTACAAGTAGGCACGTTAAAAATACAAACATCTGCTGTCTCATCCCACGGATACCTATTTTTTTTGCGATTTTGGAGGTTTACAATGGAAATCCTCCCTAGCTATCTGATACGCTTGGGTTAAAGAAGCTTACTTAAAAATTATTATTGCGAGTCAGCTTCGAATGCCTCATCCAGTTCCCGAGCGTACTTACCGTTATTAACCAAGCCGTCACCAATAAAGAATCCACCAGCAAATCCCAAGACCAATCCAACTCCAGCGACGACTACACCGACAGGGGTCACAGAAAGAATCGTGTATCCAGCACCAACAAGCACCACACCAAACCCTGCTTCATCAAATTGCATACCACCACTTACACCGTCCATTTCTGACATGGATAATTCTCGCATATTGCATCTGCCCTATTAATGGTAATCAGCTCCCTAAATAAATTAGGGTCGCGTTGTATTAGTTGCGTTCAGTACACCTCAATCACATCTAATTCCGATAGCTTTTTTAGTATATTTTCTTCAGTAGAACTTAGAACCTTTTTCACCATCAAATCACTGGACTCCGTTGAACGATCGAGGACTATCAATTCTGTTATTAACTGCTCGGTGGCAGCGTCCAGCTTTAGCTTTATACCATTGGCAATTATAAATCCTCCTGCAGTTGGAGTGTTCCTTGATGAGTTTATAGTGACATTCGTAAATACTTTTTCTTCTGCGAAGTGTTGTCTGGAGATATCTGAAATATGAAACCGAGACCCCATTCTTTCATTCTCTCTAATGAGGCCAAAGAACTCATCCAACGTACCTTCCTGGGTAAGTATTGAAGATACTCTCTCAGCAAATATTTTTAATACAGCAGTACTATCAACTCCCTCATGCAGCATTTCTCGACCGCATTTATCTAAAGGTAGGTACTTACCACACGCCCATATTAGATAGTCCATAACTTTTGCAGGAAACAAGCCGACGGTGATATGAAAGCTTTCCTCTCCTTCGATAGGTAAAGCTTCATGCCACCATCCTCGCGGCAAATACAGAACATCTCCTTCATCTAAAACTATTTCTATCTCCGGAACAGAAGGGCATTCGTCAACGAATTCCTTGCTACCCTGATGAGGCAAGGGATTTTCAAAGGTAGGCGCGTATATCCGCCATAATTTCTTGCCAATTAGCTGAACAGCAAATACGTCATGGGTATCCCAATGTTTACCGAATGATCCGTCACCTCCAAATGCAACATAGCCGTTTGCATTTGTTTTTACACCAACAAACTGAGAAAGCTCTTTGCAGAGATCATTGATCTCTGGAATATGATTATTGATCTTATTCAGTACTAATGTTGCTCCAGATTTCAGATTTTTGTATAGCGCATCTTTAATCACCCGTTGTCTCTGAGTAGTGATATCCAGAAACGTCTCTACATACTCCTTGCTATCGACCCGACCGTTTTTGTACAGCAGCATAGAGCCATCATCGGGAGACCAGCTGAACAGTGCGCTATCCAGTAAAGGCCAAGTGAAATTCTCGACATGAGCTCCGTTCTTTAATAGGTAATATTTCTTCTCATGAAATTCAGAAAAAAAAATCTGCTTATTTACTTCAAATTTAAAATGATACATAGCAAACCTCCCCCTTGCTTATTCGAGTCGACGTAGCGTATATAGCGGCTCTAAAAGCCACTCTATCAACAATCGCTCTTCCTGTTTTATATCTGCAGCCAGCATCATTCCAGATACCAATTCTTTGGTTTTCCCCTTATACATTATTGTTTGCGAGTCTATTTCAACTGTGACTCTATATTTGCTCTCCGCACTCGTAGCATTGAAAATATAAGGCATGCTATTGTTGTCTATTGGGCTTTTTGCCGCCTCTGAAACATACCCTATATACTGACCAAACTTCTGATAAGGGAAAGCTTGATAGCGCAGTTTAACTTCCTGCCCTACTTCGATGAACCCTACTTCGCTAGAGGGTACAAACAGCTGTGCATTTAGTTTGGCATCTTGTGGAAGGATTACAGCTAGAGATTGATTAGTTGGTGCCTGTCCGTTCGCTCCTGTGATTGCAGTGACTTTTCCACCTATAGGTGCTACCACTAGCCATTCACCCTGCGCAAGCTGCTCCGCCACCTTTTGCTTGCGTAGAGATATCTCTCGCTCAATATTATTGATCTTTATCGCTGTAAGCTCTGGTGCCTGGAGGGCTTCACTTATCACTTTCTGAATTGCGCGCTGTATTTCTGTTCTTTGCCTTTTATATGTAATTAGCTGAATATTTAGTGCCGAAAGGCCGTCAGCTTGTTCCTGCACAGTTTGATTTGAAACCACTAGAGTCTTATTGAGCTCGGTATAATCGCGTAATCTGTTTTCTGCGAGCCTCATCCTTTCGCCATTCAGTTTTATTTGTATATCAACAAGCTCTAGATCTTGCTGCATTGATTCTTGTTGCTTTTTTCTATCTAGCTCATCCCGCTCAAATATGTGCTTGACTTGCTCTCGCTCAGTTTCAAGTGACGTCATTTGCTCTGTGAGTGCCTCTCGCATTCGCTCCGTGAATGCCTCACCCTTCTTTAGTAGAGTATTATCATTTAAGAATCGCTCGCTGGATATAACAAACAAGACATCGCCCTGCTTTACAACTTGCCCCTCAACTACTCGAACTTCTTTAATCCTTCCTGCAGCTGGGGATATAATCGGAATTGCGCCACCTCCTAACACTAGAATGCCTTCAGCGCTGGCGCGCTTAGCATATGTAGCAGTACAAAGAAACACCAATGTTAGGAGTATGATGACGACTACAATCCAAAAAACACCCCAAGAGGCAAAAGATCTGGCGATTAGTATCTCTCCCTCTAAACGATCAGATTGAGCGACTAAAACTTCGGTTCGGTATAAACTCATTTGTTCATGCACACAAGATATCGACCTTTCATGGTCAATTATATTGGAAGTCTTAGCGATGATTCGGGCTTGATCGTTTAACCAAGCACGCGCAAGCGCATTATTATATTTATAATATGAAAACTAACGAGGTGGCGCGCTGCACATATTGACATTATTGCGCTTTGAGGGATTGAGATGAGAGGAATCTCCTATAATTTTCATTGCGTCAGTCCTTTTAGTATTTTGTTTTAATATCACGAAGCCAATGGCTGGTTATTGTGAAATATGAGTAAAGATGGTTTGGATTCGTAATGAAAAACAAGTTCAAAGACACTAGCTACATACCCAGAAGGGATGGAGAATTTTTTTACGCATACCATAGCTCCCAGAGTGTCAACCTAAGTCAATATTCTCCCACGCTGGACAGAAACAAGTTCCATGGATTCAGGAGTTAGGGAAGGTCTTAAGTACCCACCGTTTTTTTTGCATCGGGGCTCAATCGTTCTGTTCGTATGAGGTGAGTACTTCATCAAATTTTGAAGTCTTTTTCAGAGTTCCCCTAGACATCTGCTAAGAAGACTACCCTCGTATGCAAATAAATATCAGTTACCAGTTTCCGATACTCCTGTAGTCCATGTCCGATAGCGTTAATGACGCTGTCAGTTTTGAAGAATCAGACCACAAATACGCAGTTCAGAATTAGCGGATGCTTTGCTGGCGTAGATGCATCGGGAGTATGCTAAGTCTTGAGGTGGCTGTACCGGCCTCATCGCGAGCAAGCTCGCTCCCACAGTTGATCTTTAGTGAACACAGAATTTGGGTACACAGAGAACCCATGTGGGAGCGAGCCTGCTCGCGATGGCGATCTAAAGGACACAAAAAAACCCGCCGATGATCACTCATCGACGGGTTTTTTATTTGCAGCTAACGCTTAGATCGCGCCGCGGCTACGCAGCAGTTCCAGCACTTGCTTGACGCTCTCTTCCAGCGACAGCGACTGGGTGTCGACCACAAGGTCGGCGTCCAGCGGCACGTCGTATGGGAAGGAGTCGCCTGGGATGTTATCCCCGCCCGCCGCGTACAAACCTTGCGGATCACGTTCGGCACAGACCGTCGGCGAAGCCTGCACGTACACGGTCAGCAAGCGATCGCCGCCGATCAGCGCCTTGGCCTGTTCGCGGCCTTCGGCGTCCGGTGCGACGAAGGCGGCCAGGGTCAGCAGGCCTGCTTCGTTGAACTGACGCGCGACGTGAGCGGCACGCCGCCAGTTCTCGGTACGCCCGGCACGAGTGCTCGGCAGCCCTTTGTTCAGGTCATGACGCAGGTTCTGGCCATCGAGTACAAACACCGCGCGGCCCATGTCGAACAGTTTGCGTTCAACCGCATAGGCCAGTGTGCTTTTGCCCGCGCCGGACAAGCCGCTGAACAATACGGTGGCCGGTTGCTGGCCGAAACGCTGGGCGCGCTCTTCAACCGCGACATGCGCCAGCTTGCCGTGGTGAGTGACGCTGTCGTGCGCCACAGGCTGGGCGATGATCATGCCCGCTGCGACAGTGCCATTGGTCAAGCGATCGATGACGATGAACGAACCGGTGGTGCGGTTGCTGGCGTAACCATCCAGGGCGATAGCCGTATCGAGACTGATCTTGACTCGACCGATCTCGTTCAGCTGCAACGAACTGGCAGGACCTTCGGCCAAAGTGTTCACATCGACGCGGTTGACGATGCTGGTGATCGAACCCGGCACGTAGCTGGTAGCGCGCTTGATGTCGTATTTCTTGCCCGGCAGCATCGGTTCTTCGGCCATCCACACCAACATGGCGTCGAAGGCGTCGGTTACTTGCGGCACGTTATCGGCATGCACCAGCAAGTCGCCACGGGAGATATCAATCTCGTCTTCCATGGTCAGCGTCACCGCCTGCCCAGGACCGGCATGCTCCAGCTCACCGTCAAAGGTGACGATGGACTTGACGCGGCTGCTCTTGCCCGACGGCAGAACCACGACTTCATCGCCTTTGTGCACGATGCCGCTGGCCAGGGTACCGGCGAAGCCACGGAAGTTCAGGTTCGGACGGTTGACGTACTGCACCGGGAAACGCAAGTCGGTGTAGTTGCGGTCGTTGGCGATCTCGACAGTTTCGAGAATCTCCATCAGTGACTGACCGGTGTACCAAGGCGAACTCTCGCTCTTGTTCACCACGTTGTCGCCCTTGAGCGCCGACATCGGAACAAAGGCCATGGTGCTCGGCTTGAACGCGATGCCTTCGGCGAACTTCAGGTAATCGGCCTTGATCGACTCGAAGACTTTTTCATCGAAGCCGTTGAGGTCCATCTTGTTGATGGCGACGACGATGTGCTTGATGCCCAGCAGCGAGGCGATAAAGCTGTGACGACGGGTCTGGGTCTGCACGCCGTAGCGAGCGTCCACCAGGATGATCGCCAGGTCGCAGGTCGATGCGCCGGTGGCCATGTTACGGGTGTACTGCTCATGGCCAGGGGTATCGGCAATGATGAATTTGCGCTTGGCGGTCGAGAAATAGCGGTAGGCGACATCGATGGTGATGCCCTGCTCGCGCTCGGCCTGCAGACCATCAACCAGCAACGCCAGGTCGATATCATCGCCCGTGGTGCCGACTTTTTTCGAGTCGCGGGTGATGGCTTCCAGATGGTCTTCGTAGATCATCTTGGAGTCGTGCAACAGGCGCCCGATCAGCGTGCTCTTGCCGTCGTCGACGTTGCCACAGGTAAGAAAGCGCAGCATTTCCTTGCGTTCGTGCTGGCCCAGATAGGCGAGGATGTCCTCGCTGATCAAATCAGATGCATGGCTCATTGCATTCAAGCTCCGAGCTGTAAGCTTCAAGCGGCAAGCTTGTCGGCGTACAGCTAGTCAGAAATTTTGTTGATCAACCCGCTCAGCATTTTTGAAAGCTCGCGAGATTCTGAAATCCAAATTGTCGCCAAGGGTTCTCTGATGTAACCAATTTCACTGCCGATAATGATCTGGGTCCGCAACTCGCCACAGGATGCCTTGGCGATCGAAAGGAACCGACATTTCTCTTTTGCAGTGAGCCGCTCCATACCCTCGGCAATATTGCTGGGAATCGAAAGCCCTGAACGAGTGATCTGACTTTTAAACGCCTGATCACTGCACCCAGACATCTCCCTATAGAGGTTGACCGCTAACGCTTTGGCTCTTTGCCAAACCATCAATTTCTCGAAATCCATTTCGATAACCTGCTTTTGATTCGCTTGCAGCTTGCCGCTTGAAGCTTGCAACTGCTTATTAGAAATAACCCTGACGTTTCTTTTCTTCCATGGAGCCGGCGCCATCGTGATCGATGACTCGGCCCTGGCGTTCGGAAGTTCGCGTCAGGAGCATTTCCTGAATGATGTCGGTCAGGCTGGTGGCCTCGGACTCGACCGCGCCGGTCAACGGGTAGTCGCCCAGTGTGCGGAAGCGGACTTTCTTCTTGACGATACGTGCCTTGTCTTCATCGCTCAGGTGATTGAGCAGGCGCTCGTCGTCGATCATGATCCAGGTGCCGTTCATCTCGATGACGTCGCGTTCGGCGGCGAAATACAGAGGAACGATCGGGATACCTTCGAGGTAGATGTACTGCCAGATGTCCAGCTCGGTCCAGTTCGACAGCGGGAAGACCCGGATCGACTCGCCCTTGTTGACGTTGCCGTTGTAGACGTTCCACAACTCGGGACGCTGGTTTTTCGGGTCCCAGCGGTGCTTGGTGTCACGGAAGGAATACACGCGCTCTTTGGCGCGAGACTTCTCTTCGTCGCGACGGGCTCCACCGAAGGCGGCGTCGAAGCCGTATTTGTCCAAAGCCTGCTTGAGGCCTTCGGTCTTCATGATGTCGGTGTGCTTGGCACTGCCGTGGGTCAGCGGGTTGATACCCTGCGCTACGCCCTCGGGATTGACGTGCACCAGCAGATCCAGGCCCAGTTCTTCGACCATGCGGTCGCGGAAGCTGTACATTTCCTTGAATTTCCACTGGGTGTCGACGTGCATCACCGGGAACGGCAATTTGCCCGGGAAGAACGCCTTGCGCGCAAGGTGCAGCATTACGGCGGAGTCTTTACCGACGGAATACAGCATCACCGGGTTATCGAACTCGGCGGCGACCTCGCGGATGATGTGGATGCTTTCGGCCTCCAGCTGTTTCAGATGCGTCAGTTTGTCGACCATAGCTACTCACGAAAACGATCTTATGGACGGCCAGCGGGCCGTGTTCGAGCGAGGCATGCTAGCACAGCGTCCACTTCTATTGAGGAGGCCAGCTAGATCGAAAGAGTATATGAATATACTCGGGTGTTTGGGGCTCCCACCCAAGGAACTGCGTAAGAGCTGCGTAGGAGCTGTCGAGTGAAACGAGGCTGCGATCTTTCCAGGCCCACTTGAGTCTTGAGTCCCAAGCGAAAGATCAAAAGATCGCAGCCTGCGGCAGCTCCTACAGAGGGTGCTCGCATCGACCCCCTGAAAATCAAATCGGATTCGGGCAATCGATGAAGATGTGCTCGAGGGCAAAGCGCCGCGCCAGGTAATCCCCCAGCGCCTGCACGCCGTAGCGCTCGGTGGCGTGGTGGCCGGCGGCGATAAAGCTGATGTCGTTTTCCCGGGCGCTGTGGAAGGTCTGCTCAGAGGCTTCGCCGCTCAGGTACAGGTCGACACCAGCCAGCACCGCTTGATCGATATAACCCTGGCCACCACCGGTGCACCAGCCGACGCGCCGGATCATCTCGCTGCCTTCAATCAGCAGCGGCTCACGGCCCATCACTTCCTGTACGCGCCGGGCGAAATCCCGAGGGGTCATCGGTTCGCTTAGCGAGCCGACCAAACCGACGACTTTAAGGTTATCCGGATCCAGTGGGCCTTCGACAGTAATATCCAACTGCCGGGCAAGCTGCACGTTGTTGCCGACTTCCGGGTGCAGATCCAGGGGCAAATGATAGGAAAGCAAACTGATGTCGTGCTTGAGCAAGGTTTTCAGCCGGCGCTGTTTCATGCCGGTGATGCACGGATTCTCGCCCTTCCAGAAATAGCCGTGATGCACCAGCACCAGATCAGCCTTGGCCTCCACCGCCGCGTCGAGCAACGCCTGGCTGGCGGTGACGCCGCTGACGATGCGCATGATCTGCGGCCGGCCTTCGACCTGCAAGCCGTTGGGGCAGTAATCGGCAATCCGCGAACTGCTGAGGTAGCGGTCCGCTTCTTCTACCAGGGTGTTCAGGGCAACGGCCATAAAAGACTCCTAAATATCCCGTTCAGAGGCGCTCGCACGCCTCTATAATGCGCGACATTATGGGCGGTCTCATACCCCCTGCAACCTCTCAGGACTTGCTTAATGCTTAAGGCGCTGCGTTTTTTTGGCTGGCCGCTGTTGGCTGGCGTGCTTATCGCGATGCTGATTATTCAGCGTTACCCGCAGTGGGTCGGGCTGCCAAGCCTTGACGTCAATATGCAACAAGCCCCGCAAACCACCAAGGTTCAACAGGGCCCGGTGTCCTACGCCGATGCGGTGACCATCGCCGCGCCTGCGGTGGTCAACCTGTACACCACCAAGGTCATCAACAAACCCAGCCATCCATTGTTCGAGGATCCGCAGTTCCGCCGGTTCTTCGGCGATAACCTGCCCAAGCAGAAGCGCATGGAGTCCAGCCTCGGCTCGGGGGTGATCATGAGCCCGGAAGGCTACCTGCTGACCAACAACCACGTCACCAGCGGCGCCGACCAGATCGTGGTGGCGCTCAAGGATGGTCGCGAAACCCTGGCCCGGGTGATCGGCAGCGACCCGGAAACCGACCTGGCGGTGCTGAAAATCGATCTGAAGAACTTGCCTTCGATCACCGTCGGCCGCTCCGACAACATCCGCATCGGCGATGTCGCGCTGGCCATCGGCAACCCGTTCGGCGTCGGCCAGACCGTCACCATGGGCATTATCAGCGCCACCGGGCGTAACCAGTTGGGCCTGAACAACTACGAAGACTTCATCCAGACCGACGCCGCGATCAACCCGGGCAACTCGGGCGGGGCGCTGGTGGACGCCAACGGCAACCTGACCGGGGTCAACACGGCGATCTTCTCCAAGTCCGGCGGCTCCCAGGGCATCGGTTTCGCGATCCCGATCAAGCTGGCCATGGAAGTGATGAAGTCGATCATCGAGCACGGTCAGGTCATCCGTGGCTGGCTCGGCATTGAAGTGCAGCCATTGACTCAGGAACTGGCGGAATCCTTTGGCCTCTCCGGGCGTCCGGGCATCGTGGTAGCCGGGATCTTTCGTGACGGTCCGGCGCAGAAGGCCGGCCTGCAACTGGGTGACGTGATCCTCAGCATCGACGGCGAACCGGCCGGCGACGGGCGCCGTTCGATGAACCAGGTGGCGCGGATCAAGCCGACCGACAAGGTCAGCATCCAGGTCATGCGCAACGGCAAGGAGCTCAAGCTCACCGCGGAGATTGGTCTGCGACCCCCCCCTGCAACTACTCCCGTAAAAGAAGAAGAAGAATAAACCCTCGCCCGGCATGCCGGGCTAAAGGCATACATTCCTATTTGATATGTTATATTGTTTCAATATCGCTATTGGAACGATGTCATGACGCCTCGCAAAACTATCTCCCTGGCAGGACTGGCCCTCGGCCTGCTGGGGGATCCGGTGTTCGCCGAAGAGCCACAAACCCTCGAACTGGACGCCATCAGCGTCACCTCCGACCACGAATCGCCCACTGGCCCGGTCCAGGGCTATCGCGCCACCCGCTCCTCCAGTGCGACCAAAACCGACACGGCGATCAAGGACATTCCACAATCCATTAGCGTGATTCCCGCCAGTGTGCTCAATGATTTGGGCAGCACCAGTGTCGAACGCGCTCTGGAATTTGCCGGCGGCGTCTCGAAACAAAACAACTTCGGCGGCCTGACCCTGTACGAGTACAGCGTGCGCGGCTTCACCACCTCGGAGTTCTACAAGGACGGCTTCAGCGCCAACCGCGGTTACCCTACTACCCCGGATGCCGCCAGCATCGAGCGCATCGAAGTGCTCAAAGGCCCGGCAGCCAGCCTATATGGCCGTGGCGATCCCGGCGGCACTGTAAACATCGTCACCAAGAAGCCACAGCCTGAAGCCTTCACCACACTGCAAACCAGCGCTGGCAGTTGGGACCGCTACCGCACGGCCGTCGACGTCAACACGCCTCTCGATGCGCAGGGTGATGTGCTGTCCCGGGTTAACCTCGCGGTGGAGGACAACCACAGCTTTCGCGATCATGTCGACAGCAAACGAGTGTTCGTCGCGCCGTCGTTCAGCTGGCAACTGAACCCGGACACCAACCTGCTGGTGGAGAGCGAGTTCGTTCGTCACAGCTCCACATTCGACCGCGGCATCGTCGCACCGAACAACAAGTGGCGCGGTGTATCGCGCTCGACCTTCCTCGGCGAGCCCAATGACGGCGACATCGATAACCACAACAACATGCTTCAAGCCGCCCTCGAACATCAGCTCAACGACAGTTGGAAGCTGCGCCTGGCCAGCCATTACAAGGAAGGCAAACTCCAGGGCTTCGCTTCCGAGGCTCGCCCGCTGAATGCAGATGGCCACACCGTCAATCGTCGCTACCGCGAGCGCGATAGCAATTGGCACGACAGCATTACCCAGCTGGAACTGCGCGGTCTGTTCGACATCGGCAGCTGGCAGCACGAGCTACTGATCGGCAGCGAATACGAGAACTACCGCAAGAACGAGCGGGTCACCAGCATCGCCGGCGGCCCATACGCCATCGACATCTACCACCCGATTTACGGCCAACCGAAACCCGATGGCGCACGCTCGGGCACGGATTTCTTCGAGCACGTTGAAAGCCAGGCGCTGAACCTGCAAGACCAGATCGTTTTCACCGAGCGCCTGCGGGGCATGCTCGGAGCACGCATCGAACACTTCGAGCAGAAGATCGACGACCACGCGAGGAACGCCAGCACCCGGCAAACCCATGACGCCCTGACCCAGCGGGCCGGCCTGCTCTACCAGCTGACGCCGCAAGTAGGGCTATTCGCCAACGCCTCTACTTCGTTCAAACCGAACAATGGCCTGGACGCCGCTGGAAAATCCTTCGACCCGGAGGAAGGTGTGGGCTACGAAATCGGGATCAAAAGCGAGCTGTTCGACGACCGCCTGAGCGCCACCCTCGCCGCCTTCCATATCGAGAAAGAAAACGTGCTGGCCCTCGACCCGGGCACCGACACCAGCCGTGCCATGGGCAAGGCCCGCAGCCAGGGTTTCGACCTGCAAGTCGCCGGGCAACTCAGCAATGCCGTGCGAGTGATCGGTGCCTTTGCCTATATCGATGCCGAGGTTACCCAAGGCGACGAAGCCATCCCCACCGGCAGCCGGATTCTCGGCGTGGCCAGGCACAGCGGCAGTTTGCTCGGAGTCTATGAGTTTCAGGAGGGCCGGTTACGCGGGTCGGACCTTGGCGCTGCGCTCACTTATGTCGGCGATCGTTCGGGTGAAGCCGGCGGCAATTTCGAGCTGCCGGCCTATCACACCGTCGACCTGCTGGCCCATTACAAGGCCAGCGATCACCTTACCGTGGGGCTGAACCTGAACAACCTGTTCGACGAGAAATACTACGAGCGCGCCTACAGCAATTACTGGGTTAACCCCGGCGAACCGCGCAATTTCACCGTCAGCCTGACACTCAATCTGTAAAAGGAAGTCACCATGCAACACCTCAAATCACTGGCGCTACTCGGACTGTTGTTCGCCACCCAAGTCTCGGCCCACGGCCTGTGGACCGAACAGCGGCGCGGCAATATCGAAGTCATCTACGGCCATGGCGCCGAAGACAATGCTTTCAAGGCGCAGAAAATCAGCGGCGCCTGGGCCTATGACCTCGGCGGCAAGATGATCCCGGTCAGCGTGCGGCGCCTGGTCGACCATGGGCGCCTGCAACCGCTGAAACCGCCGGCGGTGCTGGCGGTGGCGCTGGATAACGGCATGTGGTCGCAGACCGCCGACAAGCAATGGATTAATCAGGGTCGCAGCAAAGTGCCGGGGGCCGTCGAGTCGACCCAAACGTTCAAATACAGCTTGGCGATTTATCAGTCGGGAGCGAAGTTGCCCAGACTTGATCAGATCAAATTGCTGATTCTGCCAGAGGTTGATCCACTTACCGTCGGGCCGGGCCAGTCATTGCCGGTGCGGGTGTTGCTCGATGGCAAGCCGGCGGCCGGGGTGAAGTTGATTGGCGATTATCGCAATGCACCCAATACCCTGAGCACCGAGACAGATGCCGAAGGTCGGGCGCAGGTGCTGGTGCGTAATGAGGGGTTGAACGTGATTGCGGCGCAGATGGAAATTCCGCTGAAGGACAATGCCGATGTGGCGACGCGGGGAGTTTTCAGTTCGCTGACGTTTCTTGGGGAGGCGCATCACGAGTAAGGCTTGGGGTCGGTGGTGCCCCCATCGTGAGCAAGTCGGATCGCCGCACCGCCGCTCCCACACTGGATCTGGGCTGACCACAAATTTGTGGCCAACCGTAAACCCTGTGGGAGCGGGCTTGCTCGCGATAGCGGTTTAAAGGTCGCCGAGGCCGTCGATCAGTGCCTGGTTCTGCTCCGGCGTGCCGATGCTGATCCGCAGGAACTGGGCAATCCGCTCCTGTTTGAAGTGCCGGACGATCACACCCTGCTCGCGCAGTTTGGCCGCCAGCCCAGCTGCGTCGTGCTGCGGATGCCGGGCGAAAA
The DNA here is from genome assembly GCF_059716055.1 of Pseudomonas sp. LBUM1658. Classification (NCBI taxonomy): domain Bacteria; kingdom Pseudomonadati; phylum Pseudomonadota; class Gammaproteobacteria; order Pseudomonadales; family Pseudomonadaceae; genus Pseudomonas; species Pseudomonas sp. LBUM1658. The sequence goes on along the minus strand of NZ_CP166798.1, from coordinate 1,062,654 downwards.
TGAAGTTCGCCGCCGACGGCAGCACTTCAAACCCCTTGGCCTGCAACTGCCCGACCAGCTTCTCACGACTTTCGATGACCAACCGGCAGGTCTTGTCGAAGTATTCCCGATCCTCAAATGCCGCAGCTGCACCTACATTCGCCAGGCGATCCAACGGGTAGGAGTTGAAGCTGTTCTTGATCCGCTCCAGCGCCTCGATCAGGTCCGGATGGCCGACCGCCAGACCGACCCGCAGGCCGGCCAGGGAACGCGACTTGGACAAGGTCTGAGTCACCAGCAGATTCGGATAACGATCCACCAGGCTGATCGCCGTCTCACCGCCAAAGTCGATGTAGGCTTCGTCGACTACCACTACCGAATCCGGGCTGGCCTTGAGGATTTGCTCGACGGCGTCCAGCGCCAACAGGCAACCGGTCGGGGCGTTCGGGTTAGGGAAGATGATCCCGCCGTTAGGTTTGGCATAGTCGGCCGGGTTGATCTGGAACTGCTCATCCAGTGCCACCGTCTCGAACGCAATGCCATACAGGCCGCAGTACACCGGATAGAAGCTGTAGCTGATGTCCGGGAACAGCAGCGGCTGATCGTGTTGCAGCAGACCGTGGAAGACATGCGCCAGCACTTCATCGGAACCATTGCCGAGGAACACCTGGTTGCTTTGCACGCCGTAGTATTTGGCAACGGCTTGTTTGAGCCGGTCGCTGTTCGGATCCGGGTACAGACGCAGGTTGTCGTTCAACTCGGTCTGCATCGCCGCCAAGGCTTTAGGCGACGGCCCGTAAGGGTTTTCATTGGTGTTGAGCTTGACCAGTTTTGCCAGCTTCGGCTGCTCCCCCGGCACGTAGGGCACCAGTTCCTTGACGAAGGGACTCCAGAATTTACTCATGCTTTTTTCCCTTCTTCAACGATGCGGTATTCAGCGCTGCGGGCGTGGGCGGTCAAGGACTCGCCGCGGGCCAGCACTGAAGCGGTCTTGCCCAGTTCGGACGCGCCCTGTTCCGAGCAGAAAATGATCGAGGAGCGCTTCTGGAAGTCATACACCCCCAGCGGCGAGGAGAAGCGCGCTGTGCCGGAAGTCGGCAACACGTGGTTGGGACCTGCGCAGTAATCGCCCAGCGCCTCGCTGGTGTGGCGGCCCATGAAGATCGCGCCGGCGTGGCGGATCTGCGGCAACCAGGCTTGCGGATCGGCGACCGACAATTCCAGGTGTTCCGGCGCAATGCGGTTGGCCACTTCGATGGCTTGTTCCATGTCGCGGACCTGAATCAGCGCGCCACGGCCATTGATCGAGGTTTCGATGATTTCGGCGCGCTCCATTGTCGGCAGCAGTTTGGCGATGCTTGCCGCCACCTTGTCGAGGAACCCGGCATCCGGGCTGACCAGGATCGCCTGGGCGTCTTCGTCGTGCTCGGCCTGGGAGAACAGGTCCATGGCGATCCAGTCCGGATCGGTCTGACCGTCGCAGACCACCAGGATCTCGGACGGACCGGCAATCATGTCGATACCGACCTGGCCGAATACGTGACGCTTGGCGGTGGCCACATAGATGTTGCCCGGGCCGACGACTTTGTCGACCTTGGGCACGCTTTCGGTGCCGTACGCCAACGCGGCAACCGCCTGGGCGCCACCGATGGTGAACACCCGGTCGACGCCGGAGATGCAGGCCGCGGCCAGCACCAGTTCATTGATTTCACCGCGCGGGGTGGGAACGACCATGACCACTTCGGCCACGCCCGCGACCTTGGCCGGAATCGCGTTCATCAACACCGAAGACGGATAGGACGCCTTGCCACCCGGTACGTACAGACCGGCGCGATCAATTGGCGTGACCTTCTGGCCCAGTACCGTACCGTCGGCTTCGGTGTAGCTCCAGGATTCCTGTTTCTGTTTTTCGTGATAGCTGCGAACTCGCGAAGCGGCCTTTTCCAGGGCTTCACGCTGGGGCGCGGTGATTCGGGTCAGGGCCAGTTCCAGACGCTCGCGAGGCAGGATCAGATCCGCCATGGACGCCACTTCCAGTCCGTCGAAACGCTCGGTGAACTCCACCAGCGCGGCATCGCCACGCTCGCGCACAGCCTTGATGATGTCCAGCACCCGCTGATTGACCGAGTCGTCAGACACACTTTCCCAGCTCAGCAGTTGATCCAGATGATGTGCGAAGTCCGGGTCAGCAGCGTTGAGTCGGCGAATTGCAGTGGGAGCGGTCATGGCGAAGGCCTCGATAATTGGCGAATGCTCAAATGGGCAAAGCTTACGAATGCAAACCGTGTTTGCAAAAGCTCAGGCGCCGCAAGACTACCAAGCCATCCGCGTGGGCACCTGAGAATTCTGGCTATGACACGGATAGATGGGCGCGACCGGGGTCGCGCGGGTGGCTCAGCCGCGGTGTCGCGACTCTACCGCTTTACGCAGGGTATCGATCAGCGCCTGGATACGGGCGTGCTGCATCTTCATGGAAGCCTTGTTGACGATCAGCCGGGAGCTGATGTCGGCAATGAAGTCCTGAGGTTCCAGGCCATTGGCGCGCAGGGTGTTGCCGGTATCGACCACATCGATGATCTTGTCCGCCAGGCCGATCAGCGGCGCCAGCTCCATCGAGCCGTAGAGCTTGATGATGTCGACCTGACGGCCTTGTTCTGCGTAGTAGCGCTTGGCAACGTTGACGAACTTGGTCGCCACCCGCAGACGGCCCTTGGGCTCGACGTCACCGACACGGCCGGCGGTCATCAGCTTGCACAGGGCAATTCGCAGGTCCAGGGGCTCGTACAGGCCCTGGCCGCCGTATTCCATCAACACATCTTTACCGGCTACACCGAGGTCGGCGGCGCCATGCTCGACATAAGTCGGTACATCAGTGGCACGCACGATCAGCAAGCGCACATCGGCCTGGGTCGTGGGGATGATCAGCTTGCGGCTCTTGTCCGGATTCTCGGTCGGCACAATGCCCGCTTCAGCCAGAAGCGGCAGGGTGTCGTCGAGGATGCGGCCCTTGGACAGTGCGATGGTCAACATGGGAAACGTAAGTCCTTATCAGGATACTCATGCCCGGTCGCAAACGGCGCCGGACACACATCGAGCCTGAAAAAGCTCAGGCTCGATTTGGAACGAAAACCAGCTGTCGGGCACCTCCCTGTGCCCTTGACGCAGAAACTAGCCCGGTACGCGGCGGATCTTCGCGCCGAGCATCTGCAGTTTCTCTTCGATGCACTCATAACCACGATCTATGTGATAGATGCGATCGATCAGCGTGTCGCCTTCGGCGACCAGTGCCGAAATCACCAGGCTGGCCGAAGCCCGCAGGTCGGTAGCCATGACTGGCGCGCCCTTGAGTTTCTCGGTACCGGTAACGATCGCAGTGTTGCCTTCGACCTGGATCTTGGCGCCCATGCGGTGCAATTCATACACGTGCATGAAGCGGTTTTCGAAGATGGTCTCGATCACCGCACCAGTGCCTTCGGCAATGGCGTTGAGCGAGATGAACTGCGCCTGCATGTCGGTCGGGAACGCCGGGTACGGAGCTGTACGGATGTTGACGGCTTTTGGCCGCTTGCCGTGCATGTTCAGCTCGATCCAGTCTTCACCGCAGGTGATTTCGGCACCGGCTTCCTTGAGTTTCTCCAGTACGGCTTCAAGGATGGTCGGATCGGTGTCCTTGACCTTCACACGGCCGCCGGTCACGGCAGCAGCGACCAGGTAGGTACCGGTTTCGATGCGGTCCGGCATCACTTTGTAGATCGTCGGGTGCAGACGTTCCACGCCATCGATGGTGATGGTGTCGGTACCGGCGCCGGAGATCTTGGCACCCATGGCGATCAGGAAGTTCGCCAGGTCGATGACTTCAGGCTCGCGAGCGGCGTTTGCCAGAACGCTGCGGCCCTTGGCCAAGGCGGCTGCCATCATGATGTTTTCGGTACCGGTCACGCTGACGGTGTCGAAGAAGAAATGCGCACCGCGCAGGCCGCCTTCAGGCGCCTTGGCCTTGATATAGCCGCCTTCGACGTCGATGACCGCGCCCATGGCTTCGAGACCACGGATGTGCAGGTCGACCGGACGCGAACCAATGGCGCAACCGCCAGGCAGTGCAACTTCCGCTTCACCAAAACGGGCAACCATCGGACCCAGAACCAGGATCGAGGCACGCATGGTTTTCACCAGTTCGTACGGAGCGATCAGGGTCTTGATGGTGCGTGGATCGATTTCGACGCTGAGTTTTTCATCAATCACCGGCTCGATGCCCATGCGACCAAACAGCTCGATCATGGTGGTGATGTCGTGCAAGTGCGGCAGGTTGGCAACCGTCACCGGGCCATCGCACAGCAAGGTTGCAGCCAGAATCGGCAGGGCCGAGTTCTTTGCCCCGGAGATACGGATTTCGCCATCAAGACGAGCACCGCCGGTAATAATCAATTTATCCATAAGAATCTCGTCGCCCTTGGGATCAGGTGCGCTCGGCCCAGGCCGCGCTGCTGAAAAATTTCATAGTGACCGCGTGGATGCTGCCATCGGCGATCCATGGGTTCAAATGGGCATAGACGCTCTGCTGACGCTTGACCGGGCTCAAAGCCACCAATTCGTCACTAATCACGTTCAGCTGAAAATTGCAGCCTTCGCCCTCAACTTCTACCAGAGTTCCGGGCAGCTTTCCCTCGAGAAAGCTCTTCACTTCTGTGGCCTGCATGCTCAACCTCAATCGGCGCCAAGTGCGCGCGGGTCGGACATCATACAAAAAAGCCCCGCGCCTGCGAACCCCGCCAAGCAGGACTCTGACGGGGGGGCCTCTCTATAGATGATAGTTAGGGATGCGCCAACAGCTCGGTCAAACCGCTGACCTGAGCAATTTCACGCATGTCGTCGGGTAACGCGCGGATGCTCAGCGCCTTGCCGGCCGCCTGCGCATCCCGCATGAAGGCCAGCAACAGCGACAGACCGACACTGCTGGACTTTTCCACCGCCGAGCAATCGACAATCAAGGACGCTGCCGTGCTGGCGTTGATCAAGGCCTGGCCTTCCTTGCGCAGACCGGGACCGGTGCGAAAATCCAGTACGCCACTGAGCAACAGCTCGCCAGTTGGGGTCATACGGACTGCCGACTCAGTCATTGCACAGTCTTCTCGGTGGATTCTTCAGTCTTTTCCTTGGCTTTGGCGACTTCACCGGCCCAACCATCGATGGTCTTGTCCAGGTCATTGCCATTGCGCTGCATGGCGTCAGCGAACTGATCACGGAACAGCTTGCCAATGTTGATGCCGTTGATGATCACGTTGCGGACTTTCCATTCACCGTTGATTTTGGTCAGGGTGTAGGAAACCGGGTAGATCGAACCGTTATTGCCCTTGACTTGCATATCGACGCTGGTGCGATCCTTCCCTTCATCCTTGGCAGGGGAAACGGTGATGCCCTGGTTGTTGTATTCGAGCAAGGCGTTGCCATAGAACTGCATCAGGCTGCGCTTGAAGTTGTCCTGAAAGCGCGTCATCTGTTGAGGCGTGGCTTTACGCGAATACTTGACCGTCATGATGCTGCGGGAAATGCCATCGGCATCGATCGCCGGGCCGACGATACCGTTCAGGGCATCGTAGAACGCACTTGGGCTTTGCTTGTACTTCTCTTTATTGGCTGCCAGGTCGGCCAGCAACCGGGTAGTGGTGTCCTGTACCAGATCGTGCGCGGAAGGCGCAGCCACGGCGTTAGCCATCAACGGCAGCGCCGCGAGTAATACCAACAGGCCACGTCGCAAGGTAGAGATCATGAAAAAACTCCTCATTTGGCGTCTTTGCTAACGGTATTGAGCAGGAATTTACCGATCAGGTCTTCGAGCACCAACGATGACTGGGTGTCATGGATGGTGGAACCATCCTTGAGCAGGGTCTCCTCCCCGCCCACGCTGAGGCCGATGTATTTCTCGCCCAACAGGCCAGAAGTCAGGATCGAAGCAGTGGAATCAGTCGGCAGATTATCTACCCGCTTTTCCAGCTGCAGCGTGACTCTCCCTGTGAAACTGTCGCGATCCAGATCGATAGCCGTGACCTTGCCGATAGTCACACCGGCCATGGTCACTTTGGATCTGACCGTCAAACCGGCGATATTGTCGAAATACGCATAAAGTTTATAGCTGTCGCTGCTCGAGGTCGGGGACAGACCACTGACCCGCAACGCAAGTAACAGCAAAGCCAGGATGCCAGCCAGCAAGAAAAGGCCGACACCGATTTCCAGGGTGCGGTTTTGCATCAGAAATCTCCAAACATCAAGGCGGTCAAAATAAAATCCAGGCCGAGAATGGCCAATGAGGCATACACCACGGTCTTGGTGGTGGCACGGCTGATCCCCTCGGATGTGGGCTCGCAGTCATAGCCTTGGAATACGGCAATCCAGGTCACTACAAAGGCAAAAACGATGCTTTTGATCACACCATTGAGCACATCGTCGCTGAAATTCACGCTGTTTTGCATGTTCGACCAGTAGGAACCTTCATACACGCCAAGCCAGTCGACAGCCACCCAGGAGCCACCCCAGATCCCTACCACGCTGAAAATGATCGCCAGCAGCGGCAGGGAAATGAAACCGGCCCAAAGGCGCGGGGCAATGATGTATTTGAGCGGGTCCACACCAATCATTTCCAGACTGGAAAGTTGCTCGGTGGATTTCATGTTGCCGATTTCGGCGGTCAGGGCCGAACCGGCACGCCCGGCGAACAACAAAGCCGTGACCACCGGCCCCAGTTCGCGCAGCAAGGTCAGCGCAACCATCTGCCCGACCGCCTGCTCCGAACCGTAGCCGGACAGGATGTTGAAGCCTTGCAGCGCCAGCACCATGCCGATGAACACCCCGGAGACCACTATGATCACCAGGGACATCACGCCCACCGAATGCAGTTGTTTGACCAGCAGGCCAAACCCGCCGCCAACCGAACCGCGACCAAGCAATGCATGAAACAAAAACAGTGTCGAACGCCCGAGCACTTCGACTATATCGATTGCCGAGCGACCGAAGAGGCGAATCCTCTCAATCAGTGATTTCCTGCGCATCAGCGCTTCCCCAGAAGATCTGCGCGGTAATCCGGCGCCGGAAAGTGAAACGGTACCGGGCCATCCGGTTCGCCGGTCATGAATTGACGAATGCGTGGGTTATCGGAGTTCATCAACTCTTGCGGAGTCCCCTGCCCCAATACCTGTTCATCGCCGACCACATACAGGTAGTCGGCAATGCTCGCGGTCTCGGCCAGGTCGTGGGAAACCACGATACTGGTGATCCCCAGGGCATCGTTGAGCAGACGGATCAGGCGCACCAGCACGCCCATGGCGATAGGGTCCTGACCGACAAAGGGCTCGTCATACATGAGGATCTGCGGATCGAGCGCAATGGCTCGCGCCAGCGCGACGCGACGCTTCATGCCGCCCGACAACTCGTCCGGCATCAAATCGATGGCGCCACGCAACCCCACCGCCTGCAATTTCAGCAAGACGATGTCGCGGATCATTTCATCCGGCAACTGGGTGTGAACGCGCAATGGAAAGGCGACGTTCTCGAAAACATCCAGATCCGTGAACAGTGCACCGCTCTGAAACAACACGCCCATTTGCTTGCGTGCGTCGAACAGATCGCTGCGCGAAAGCTTCGGCAGGTTCTGGCCATTGACCCAGACTTCGCCGCTGCTGGGCCGCAACTGCGCGCCCATCAGGCGCAGCAGTGTGGTTTTGCCGCAGCCGGAAGGTCCCATGATGCCGGTGACCTTGCCCCGCGGAATGCGAATATCGACGTTATTGAAAATGCTGCGCGTACCGCGCTTGAAGGACAGTCCCTTCAGCTCGACCGCGTAGGCGTTATCGGCACTCATCTAAACTCCTTGCGATGCAGCCTCTCACTTGGACGCCTGGCTCCCTACCAAAAGCACAAAGATCCCGGGCAGGCCGAACAGGCGGCGAACTATATCACTGCTGACGCAGAGCGCCCAAGGCCGAAGCCAAGCCTGTTCAGCAAGCGGACAGGCAAAAAGCGGCCCAATGGAGCGGTTCGGCAGAACCTCTCACATAAAGCCTGACGAACTTGTGTGAGGGAATCGATCATTACCGTTATAATCGCCGCCTTTTCATCAGGGTATTCGACTTCTGTCATGAGCCAATCCAGCGACCTGATTCAATCAGCACAACGCACCATCCGCCTCGAACTTGAAGCCGTACAAGGCTTGCTGGCCCATATCGACGCAGATTTCGTACGCGCTTGCGAGATGATTCTGGCCAGCAAAGGCCGTGTGGTGGTGGTCGGCATGGGCAAATCCGGGCACATCGGCAGCAAAATAGCAGCCACCCTGGCCAGCACCGGCACCACCGCCTTTTTCGTCCATCCGGCTGAAGCCAGCCACGGTGACATGGGCATGATTACGCGCGATGACATTATCCTCGCACTGTCCAACTCCGGTTCCACCAATGAAATCATCACGCTGTTGCCCTTGATCAAACGCCTGGGTATCCAGTTGATCAGCCTGACCGGCAATCCCGACTCGGCGCTGGCCAAGGCTGCCGAGGTCAATCTCAATGTCAATGTCGAGCACGAAGCCTGTCCGCTGAACCTGGCGCCGACTTCTTCGACCACCGCCGCGCTGGTCATGGGCGATGCACTGGCTGTCGCCCTGCTTGAAGCTCGGGGCTTCACCGCCGAAGATTTCGCCTTTTCCCATCCGGGCGGTGCCCTGGGTCGTCGCCTGCTGCTGAAAGTGGAAAACGTCATGCACGCCGGTACGGAGTTGCCGCACGTGCAGCGCGGCACCTTGCTCAAAGATGCCTTGATGGAAATGACTCGCAAAGGTCTGGGCATGACCGTGGTGCTCGAGGCCGACGGACGCCTGGCCGGGATATTCACTGATGGCGACTTGCGCCGCACACTGGATCGCACCATTGACATCCACAGCACCATCATTGACGAAGTGATGACTGCTCATGGCAAGACCGCACGGGCCGAGATGCTCGCCGCCGAAGCCCTGAAAATAATGGAAGACAATAAAATCAACGCCCTGGTGGTGGTCGACAGCGAAGACCGGCCGGTTGGCGCCTTGAACATGCACGATTTGCTGCGTGCGGGAGTAATATAATGAGCACCGATCTGTTGCAGCGCGGCAAACACATCAAACTGGCGGTTTTCGACGTCGACGGCGTGCTGACCGATGGCCGCCTGTACTTTCTCGAAGACGGCAGCGAATTCAAGACATTCAACACACTCGACGGCCAAGGCATCAAAATGCTTATGGCATCCGGCGTGCAGACGGCTATTATCAGCGGCCGCAAAACCCCGGTGGTCGAGCGCCGCGCAAAAAACCTCGGAATCCCTCATCTTTATCAGGGCCGCGAAGACAAGTTGGTAGTGCTCGACGAGCTTCTCGCGCAACTCAACCTGAGCTATGAACAAGTTGCCTACCTCGGTGACGACCTGCCTGACCTGCCGGTGATTCGTCGCGTGGGTCTGGGCATGGCAGTGGCCAGCGCCGCCAGTTTCGTCCGCGAACATGCACACGGCATTACCCAGGCCCGTGGCGGTGAAGGGGCTGCACGCGAATTCTGCGAGCTGATCCTGCGCGCCCAAGGCAACCTTGAAGCAGCCAACGCCGCTTACCTGTAGAGCCACCTATGCTGAGCAAAAAAGTTCGTAATATTTTGATGTTCACGGCCATTGCCGCGCTGTTTGCGGCCGTTGGCTACTGGAACATCAGCCCGGAACGCTTCATGGAGCGCCCGCCGACTGTCGTCGACGCAACGGCCATTGACTACTACGCCATCAATGCCCACAGCGTGCAGTTTCTGCCTGATGGCAAGTTGCAGTACGAAATGACTTCGGACAAGGTCGAACATCTGAAAGCAACCGATGTGACCTTGCTGACCAAGCCCGACCTGAACCTGTATCGCGGCACGGCTTATCCCTGGCACGTCCAGAGTGAGCGTGGCGAGGTCAATTCTGGTGGCACTGAAGTCGAATTGATTGACTCGGTACGTATCGCACGTACCGACGATAAAAACCGCACGACGATTATTACCAGCAGTCGCATGACGGTATTCCCTCAGCAGGAATATGCGCAGACCGAGCAAGCCGTTAGAATCGACGGCGCTGGTGGCGTGTCGACTGGCAATGGCATGAAAGCGTATTTGAAAGAAAGCAGGATACACCTGCTATCTAACGTAAGAGGACAGTATGAGTCTCGTTAAAACCCTCCCTATTTTGCTCAGCCTGAGCGCAGCACTGGGAAGCGCGAGCGCCTGGGCTCTGCCGACTGATAGAGATCAACCAATCCGCATTCAGGCCGACGACGCCCAACTGGACGACAAGCAAGGCATTGCCACCTACAAGGGCGATGTCATCATCACCCAGGGTTCGATGAAGATCACCGGCAACACCGTGACCATCACCCGCGCGCCTTCGGGCGAAGTCGACGTGGTCACCTCCGTCGGCAACCTGGCTTACTTCGAACAGCTGCAGAAGGCCGGTGATCCGGAGCCGGTCAAGGCCTATGCCGTGACCATCCAGTACCACGCATCGAAAGATCGCATCGTGCTGATCGACAAAGCCAAAGTGATCAACGAAGGCAATACCACCGAAGGCGAGAAAATCGTCTATGACACCGTGAAGCAGGTCGCCAATGCCGGCCGCGCTACCGGTGCCTCGGTGACCACGCCACGTCCGCGAGTCGACATGGTGATCCAGCCGAAGAAGAAAACCGACGAGCAAAAGGCCCCGTAATGGCAACTCTGAAAGCTCAGCATCTGGCCAAGAGCTACAAGAGCCGCCAGGTCGTGCGCGACGTCAGCCTGTCCATCGACAGCGGTCAGATCGTCGGCCTGCTCGGTCCGAACGGTGCTGGCAAGACCACCTGCTTCTACATGATCGTCGGCCTGGTCCAGGCCGATCAGGGTCGGGTACTCATCGACGATCTGGACGTCAGCCACCAGCCAATGCATGGTCGGGCACGGGCTGGCATCGGCTATCTGCCGCAAGAAGCGTCGATCTTCCGCAAACTCTCGGTCGCCGACAACATCATGGCCATCCTCGAGACCCGCAAGGAGCTCGACAAGGCTGATCGTCGCAAGGAGCTGGAAAGCCTGCTGGAGGAATTCCACATCCACCATATCCGCGACAATCTGGGCATGAGCCTGTCCGGTGGTGAACGCCGCCGGGTGGAAATTGCCCGGGCCCTCGCTACATCGCCGAAATTCATCCTGCTCGACGAACCTTTCGCCGGCGTAGACCCGATTTCGGTAGGCGACATCAAGCAGATCATTTACCACCTGAAGGCCAAGGGCATCGGCGTTCTGATCACCGACCACAACGTCCGTGAAACCCTGGATATCTGCGAGACCGCCTACATCGTCAACGACGGTCAACTGATCGCCGAAGGCGACTCCGAGACCATCCTGGCCAACGAACTGGTCAAGGAAGTGTATCTGGGCCATGAGTTCCGCCTGTAAGCCTTGAGGTGTGGGGCCAGTGGCAGGCGTTTTGGGGCAAACACTCGATTCAGGTGTTCAGCCATTGCCGGAGCGCCAGTGTCAACAAAACCTTATACTTTTTTATTGTTACAGCGCTCTAGGCAAACACTGCGATTTCAGGCATATAATTTGCTTATGTTTGGCGCTCCGGCGCCCTGTAGTGGATGGCGCATGCGCGCCGGCGAATAAGGTGTTAAGCCCCTGCCATGAAACCATCGCTAGTCTTGAGAATGGGCCAGCAGCTGACGATGACACCTCAGCTGCAACAGGCCATCCGCCTGCTCCAATTGTCGACCCTGGACCTGCAACAGGAAATCCAGGAGGCCCTGGAGTCCAATCCGATGCTCGAACGCCAGGAAGATGGCGACGACTTCGATAACGCCGACCCTCTGGCCGACAACGTCGAGCAGAAACCCAATGCCGATGTTCAGGAACCCTCCTACCAGGAAACCGCCCCGACGGTGGACAACCTCGAGGAAGGCGACTGGAACGAACGCATCCCCAATGAACTGCCGGTCGACACCGCCTGGGAAGACGTTTACCAGACCAGCGCGAGCAGCCTGCCGAGCAACGATGACGACGAGTGGGATTTCACCACCCGCACATCGGCCGGTGAGAGCCTGCAAAGCCATTTGCTCTGGCAACTGAACCTGGCACCGATGTCCGACACCGATCGCCTGATTGCCGTGACCCTGATCGATTGCATCAACAATCAGGGCTACCTGGACGAGACTCTCGAGGAAATCCTTGAAGCCTTCGACCCGGAAATGGACGTCGAACTGGACGAAATCGAAGCCGTCCTGCATCGCATCCAGCAATTCGAGCCGGCCGGGATAGGTGCGCGAAACCTGAGCGAGTGTCTGTTGCTGCAACTGCGGCAACTGCCGGCCAAGACCCCTTGGCTGACCGAGGCCAAGCGCCTGGTCACCGACTTCATCGATCTGCTCGGCAGCCGCGACTATAGCCAGCTGATGCGTCGCATGAAGCTCAAGGAAGACGAGCTGCGGCAGATCATCGAGCTGGTGCAAAGCCTCAACCCGCGCCCTGGCTCGCAAATCGAATCCAGTGAAGCCGAATACGTCGTCCCCGATGTGATCGTGCGCAAGGACAACGAGCGCTGGCTGGTGGAGCTGAATCAGGAATCCGTGCCGCGCCTGCGGGTCAACCCGCAGTACGCCGGGTTCGTCCGCCGCGCCGACACCAGCGCCGACAATACTTTCATGCGCAACCAACTGCAGGAAGCGCGCTGGTTCATCAAGAGCCTGCAAAGCCGCAACGAAACCCTGATGAAAGTCGCCACCCAGATCGTCGAGCACCAGCGCGGCTTTCTCGAATACGGCGATGAGGCGATGAAACCGTTGGTCCTGCATGATATCGCCGAAGCGGTCGGCATGCACGAGTCGACGATTTCCCGGGTGACCACGCAAAAATTCATGCATACCCCCCGGGGTATCTACGAACTGAAATACTTTTTCTCCAGCCACGTCAGCACCTCTGAAGGCGGTGAATGCTCGTCCACAGCGATTCGCGCGATCATCAAAAAACTGGTTGCGGCGGAAAATCAGAAAAAGCCGTTGAGTGACAGCAAGATCGCTGGTTTACTGGAGGCACAAGGCATTCAGGTAGCCCGCCGCACCGTCGCCAAGTACCGCGAATCCCTTGGGATTGCGCCTTCGAGCGAACGCAAGCGGTTGATGTAACGGGCCACGCCACCAGCGTTCCAGGGTGTGTTTGAGAACTCTGACGGTTTTCGGACACAGCCTAGTGGCAGGCAAGCCAGCCTGCCGCCTTATGCACTGGCAACGAAGGAGAAGCTGTATGCAAGTCAACATCAGTGGACACCAACTGGAAGTAACCGAACCTCTGCGCACCTATATCGGCGAAAAACTCGACCGATTGGAGAGGCATTTCGACAAGATCACCAACGTGCAAGTCACGATGAATGTCGAGAAGCTGCTGCAGAAAATCGAAGCCACGCTGCATATTCCCGGCGGAGAAGTGGTCGCCAACGCTGAGCATACGGACATGTATGCCGCTATCGACCTGCTCACCGACAAGCTTGATCGCCAACTCAAAAAGCATAAGGAAAAGACCCAGAGCCTCCTTCAGGGCGCAACCGGTCGCTAACATCCCCTACCCATGATCCGACTTGAAAACATCCTGACCCCCGGCCGTTCTTTGGTGAACGTGCCGGGCGGCAGTAAAAAGCGCGCACTCGAGCAAATTGCCAACCTTATCCACCGCGAAGTGCCGGATCTGGAGATGCAAGATGTCTTCGAGAGTCTGATTGCCCGTGAAAAACTCGGTTCCACCGGGTTTGGCAACGGCATAGCCATCCCACACTGCCGTCTCAAGGGCTGCACGTCGCCCACCAGTGCCTTGATGCACCTGGACGCCCCCATAGATTTCGACGCCATCGATGGCGCCCCGGTCGACCTGCTGTTTGTCCTGCTGGTCCCGGAAGCGGCTACCGATGCGCACCTGGAACTGCTCCGGCAGATTGCCAGCATGCTTGACCGCAAGGAAGTGCGCGAAAGACTTCGCAGCGCCGCAACCAACGAAGCCCTGTACCAGGTTGTCCTGGATGAGCAGAACGGTCCCTAATCATGCGCTTGATCATCGTCAGCGGCCGATCCGGCTCAGGTAAAAGCACCGCCCTCGATGTACTGGAGGACAGCGGCTATTACTGCATCGATAACCTGCCAGCAGGCTTGCTCCCGGAGTTGGCCGAGCGCGCGTTGATCCATACGGAACTGGCGCAGCCGCTGGTCGCCGTTTCGATCGATGCGCGTAATCTGCCCAGCCACCTGACACGCTTTCCGCAATTGCTCGAAGAAGTGCGCGGCCGGCACATACAATGCGATGTGCTGTACCTGGACGCCGACGAAGAAACCCTGCTCAAGCGCTTTTCGGAAACCCGTCGGCGCCACCCGCTGAGCAACGCCAATCGATCGCTCGCCGAAGCCATTGACGATGAAACCAACCTGCTCGGGCCGATTGCCGACCTCGCAGATCTCAAGATCAACACTACCCATCTGAACCTGTATCAACTGCGCGACACCATCAAGTTGCGCCTGCTGAATCAGCCGGAGCCGGGCACGGCGTTCCTGGTCGAGTCTTTCGGTTTCAAGCGCGGTATGCCGGTCGATGCCGATCTGGTGTTCGATGTGCGCTGCCTGCCCAATCCGTACTGGAAACCCGAGTTACGTGAGCAGTCCGGGCTGGATCAGCCGGTTGCCGACTATCTGGCCGCGCAACCGGATGTAGAAGAAATGTTCCAGGATATCTCCGCGTATCTGCTGAAGTGGCTGCCTCGTTTCGCCGCCAGCAACCGCGCCTACGTCACCATCGCGATTGGCTGCACCGGCGGGCATCACCGCTCCGTCTACCTGACCGAACGTCTGGGTCAGGTCCTGCAAACATCCCTGAAGAACGTCCAGGTTCGCCACCGCGACCTAAGCTAAAGGATCCACACCGCGATGCCCGCTCTGGAAATTGAAATCATCAACAAGCTGGGTCTGCATGCCCGGGCTTCTGCAAAATTTGTTGGAGTCGCCGGTCAGTTCAAGGATTGCACGATCAGAGTAGGACGCACCCCAGAATCCACGATCGACGGCAAAAGCATCATGGCCATGATGATGCTGGCTGCGGGCAAAGGAACGAAAATCCACCTGAGCACCGAAGGTGAGCAGGAGCAGGAAGCGCTGGACGCACTGGTCGATCTGATCAACCGCTACTTCGACGAAGGCGAGTAATACACAACCTGTATTGAGCGGGCTTTTTTGTGGCGAGGGGGCTTGCCCCCGCTCGGCTGCGAAGCAGTCGTAATCCGGTGTATGCGATCTACCTGAGAGACCGCGGTGTTAGTGTTTGGGGCCGCTTCGCGACCCAACGGGGGCAAGCCCCCTCGCCACAAAAGCCCCCACAGCAAGCCCCCTCGCCACAATTCACCCCAACGCCGTATCCATCACCATCATCAGACAAAACCCGATCAACAGCCCCAGACTGGCCAGCTTGTCGTGACCATTACGTCGCGACTCGGGGATGATCTCGTGAGTCACCACCAACAGCATGGCACCGGCAGCCAGCGCCAATCCCAGCGGCAAGAGCATCTCGGCCAGGCTCACCAGCCAGGCACACAACAGCGCGAAGACCGGTTCAACCAAACCTGAAGCTGCACCGATCAGGAACGCCTTGACCCGTGACATCCCTGCCCCGGCCAATACCAACGCAATCACCAAGCCTTCCGGCACATCCTGCAATGCAATACCCATGGCCAGGCTGTCGGCATCGGGCATTCCGCCCCCGGCCGACACGCCAACCGCCATGCCTTCCGGAATGTTGTGAGCAATGATTGCAAACACAAACAACCAGATCCGTGGCGGAATAACCGGGCGTTCAACGGTGCCCACCAGCATTTGCGGGGTCGCCCCGGACACCTTGCGATCCACCAGAAACAAACCGAACGCCCCCAGCATGATGCCGAAACTGATCAATCCACTGGCAGCCCATGGCGTCAATCCAAGATTCTCGGCCGCCGAGATGCCCGGGACAATCAGCGAAAACGCGGTGGCGGCCAGCATCACGCCAGCACCGAAACCCAGCAAGGTATCGCTGACGGCCATCGGCATTCTGCGAATGACCAACACCGGAACCGCACCCAACGCCGTGCCGAGGGCGCAGATCGCGCCCCCCTGCAACGCGCGCAACAAACGCGGTTCAAGCGCCAGCCAGTCCAATCCTTGGGCGACCAACAACGCCATTCCCGCCAACAGCAACAGTGAACCCAACGCATAGCGAAACATCCGCCCACTGCTGATCGCCAGTGTTTCAGTGCCCATAGTCGGCCTTAAATCTTTAGTCATGAGGTCTTAAACAAGAGCTGCCTGGTAGCGCTGCGCGACTTCAGGCCAATTGATCACGTTGTAGAAGGCGTTGATGTATTCCGGGCGACGGTTCTGATACAGCAAGTAATAGGCGTGCTCCCATACGTCCAGTCCAAGGATCGGCGTATTGCCATTCATCAACGGGCTGTCCTGATTACCGCTGCTTTCCACCATCAGCGTCTTGTGCGGCGTTACGCTCAGCCAGGCCCAGCCGCTGCCAAAACGCGTGAGTGCGGCCTTGGTGAAGGCGTCCTTGAAGCTGTCGAAGCCGCCCAGCTGTTCATTGATCGCATCGCCCAGCACACAGTCCGGCTTGCCGCCGCCCGTAGGCGCCATGACCGCCCAGAACAACGAATGGTTGGCATGGCCGCCGCCCTGATTGATCACCGCCGCGCGCAATTTTTCCGGTAGTTGCTGAACGCTGGCGACCAGTTTTTCCACAGACCAGTCAGCCCATTCGGTACCTTCGACAGCCGCGTTAAGGTTGTTGATGTAAGTCTGGTGATGCTTGCTGTAGTGGATCTCCATGGTTTGTGCATCGATGTGCGGTTCCAGCGCGTCATAAGCGTATGGCAAGGCAGGCAAGCTAAAGGACATCTCAATGTGCTCCGTAATGAGGGCCATTCGGGATCGATGCATCGTGCGCATGGGCCGAAGCCGATTGCGCCACGTTGCTGTGCAGCAAGCGGTTGGTTCGCGGGTATTCGCCATGCTCACTGATGAAATTGAGTAATTCGACGTAAGTCTTGCTGCTCTGACGTAACGCGGCCTCACGCAGTGCTGGTGCCAGCCGTGCGTCCTGGAGGGTCTGCAACAGCCGCTGGTGAATCAAACAGAGGTACTCCACGCTTTCTTCCGGCTGGTTCAGGCGCAAATGCAGGTCTGCCAGGTTGTGATGGGAGATCACGCAGGCCGCCACCGCTTCCTCGGCATCCGGCCAGCGCTCGAATAACACCTGGGCCAGGGCTAAAGCCTGCAGGTAGTGCTCGCGGGCATCCACCAGCTCGCCCTGAATGAAGCAGCGATTGGCCCTTTCGATCGTGCGTTTCCAGTGCTCCATGGTGAGTCTCCAAAGCTGAGTCGGTGATTACACGCCACCCGCCGTGAGCTTTTCCGGATCCAGCAGGACTTCCAGTTGGCTGCGCGACAGTTCGGTGTGTTCCAGGGCCACATCGATAACCGGTCGCCCCTGCTGATAGGCCTGCTTGGCGATCTCTGCGGCCTTTTGGTAACCAATGATCGGGTTGAGCGCAGTGACCAGGATCGGGTTGCGCGATAGCGCTTCCTTGAGCTTGGCTTCATTGACCTTGAAACTGGCAATGGCCTTGTCCCCCAGCAAACGACTGGAGTTGGCCAGCAACTCAATGCTGCTCAGCAAGTTCTGCGCGATGATCGGCAGCATCACGTTCAGTTCGAAGTTGCCCGACTGCCCGGCCACCGTGATCACTGTGTCATTGCCGATCACTTGAGCGGCGACCATCGCAGTGGCTTCCGGGATCACCGGATTGACCTTGCCAGGCATGATCGACGAACCCGGCTGCAACGCTTCCAGTTCAATTTCACCGAGACCAGCCAAGGGCCCGGAGTTCATCCAGCGCAAGTCGTTGGCGATTTTCATCAGCGACACGGCAGTGGCCTTCAGCTGGCCGGAGACGGCTACCGCGGTATCCTGAGAACCGATCAGCGCGAACAGATCCTTGCCTGGTGTGAATTGCACCTGGGTCAAAGCAGTGAGTTGCTGGCTGAAACGTGCGGCGAATTCAGGGTGGGCATTGATTCCGGTGCCGACCGCGGTGCCGCCTTGAGCCAGGGACTGCAGGCTCGGCAACAAGTCCTGCAGGTGGCCGATATTGGCCTTGAGCTGTTGGCCCCAGCCGTTGAGCACCTGACTCATGCGCACCGGCATCGCATCCATCAGGTGCGTGCGCCCGGTCTTGATAAACGGGTGAACCTGCCCGGCCTTGTCCTCGATCACTTCGACCAGATGCACCAGCGCCGGCAATAGCTGCTCGTGCAGCGCCAATGCGGCGCTGACATGAATGGTGGTCGGGATGATGTCGTTGCTGCTCTGCCCACAGTTGACATGGTCATTCGGGTTGACCGCCTCGCCCAACAAGCGACTGGCCAGCGTCGCGATGACTTCGTTGGCATTCATATTGGAACTGGTGCCGGAACCGGTCTGGAAGATATCCACCGGAAAATGCTGCATGTAGTCGCCTTCGAGCAACCCTTGAGCCGCGTCGACAATGGCTTTGCCCTGAGCCTCGCTCAGCTGTTCAAGTTCGACGTTAGCCCTGGCCGCCGCGGCCTTGGCCAGGATCAGCGCGCGAATGAACTGGGCGGGCATGCGCTGCTGGCTGATCGGGAAGTTATTTACTGCACGCTGGGTTTGCGCGCCATACAAGGCATCCACTGGCACCTGCAACTCACCCATGCTGTCGCGTTCGATACGGGTATTACTCATCGGGAAATCCTTGCAGCAGTTCTATGAGAGGAATGGAGGGCTGCAACGAGCAGGTCGCCAGTTGCCAGGAATAGCTTTGCCAGCGCTTGAGCCGACACTTGCACAGGGACAATCGCTCCAGATCACGCAACGGTCGCCAGGCCTGATCCAGGCACAGACTGCGCCAATGCCAGGGCAGCGCTGTGTCACTCGCAGTGTCGAGCAGCAGGCGGAACGCGGTCTCGGCGACAATCCAGGGAGAGGTGGCCGTGCAACAGGCCAGATAACGGCCTTCAGCCAGGTAGTGCTCAATCAGGCGCGGTTCGTCAGGATCCAGCGCGCAACGGATCTGACGACTCATCCAGCGCCAGCTTTCAAGGTAAGGCTGCTCGTGCAAGGCAGAACTCATAACCTGGGCTCATTCGATAATGAGATTTATTATTATATGATATTGAGAATCAACACAACCCCGTAGGAGCTGTCGAGCGAAGCGAGGCTGCGATCTTTTCGGCTCACCCAATTCCCCCCAAAAAAAAAGGCGCGTCACCCACTAGGTGACACGCCTTCCTTTTGAAGCTGTAGCCGTTTAGCTACCCGCGACCGTCATCCGCTCGATCAACACCGACCCCGTACGAATATTGCTACGCAATTCCAGGTCATTACCCACCGCGATAATCTGCTGAAACATGTCGCGCATGTTGCCGGCGATGGTCACTTCCTGCACGGCGAACTGGATCTCGCCGTTTTCCACCCAGAACCCGGCCGCACCACGGGAGTAGTCGCCCGTCACCATGTTCAGGCCCTGCCCCATCAACTCGGTGACCAACAGCCCGCGCCCCATGCGACGCAACAACGCCGCCTGATCTTCCTCGCCATGGGTGACGAACAGGTTATGCACGCCGCCAGCGTTAGCGGTGCTCGGCATGCCCAGCTTGCGACCGGAGTAAGTGCCCAATACGTAAGACACCAAATGGCCGTTTTCCACGAAAGGTTTGGCATAAGTGGCCAGACCGTCGCCATCGAACGCCGAACTGGCCAGACCACGCATCAAATGCGGGCGCTCATCCAGGGTCAGCCACTCTGGGAATAGCCGCTGCCCCAGCGTGCCTTCGAGGAACGATGATTTGCGGTACAGGTTGCCGCCGGAAATCGCGCCGAGGAAGCTGCTGAACAGACCGCCGGCCAATTCTGCGGAAAACAGCACCGGCACTTCGCAGGTCGGAACCGGACGTGCGCCCAGGCGGCTGGCCGCCCGTTGCGCGGCACGCTGGCCGATACTGACCGGATCAGCGAGCAGTTCGCCCTGGCGATTCATGTCATACCAGTAATCGCGCTGCATCTGACCGTCGGCTTCGGCAATCATCACGCAGCTCAGGCTGTGCCGGGTTGAGGCGTAACCGCCGACAAATCCGTGGCTGTTGCCATACACGCGGCAACCCTGATGGGTGCTCAAGGTGGTGCCATCAGCATTCTTGATCCGGCTGTCGGCGGCAAACGCCGCCGCTTCACAGGCCAGAGCCTGCTCGATGGCTTGTTCCGGGGTAATGTCCCAGGCATGAAACAGGTCGAAATCCGGCAAGTCCTTGGCCATCAAGGCGGCATCGGCCAGCCCTGAACACTCGTCTTGCGAAGTGTGTTTGGCGATGGCCAGTGCCGCGGCGACGGTTTCGCGAATTGCCTCCGGACCGCTGGCCGAGGTGCTGGCCGAGCCTTTGCGCTGGCCGACATACAAGGTGATGCCAAAGCCCTGGTCACGGTTGAACTCAACGGTTTCGACTTCCCGCTGACGAACCGTGGTCGACAGACCCTGCTCCAGAGACACCGCGACTTCGCAGGCGCTGGCGCCCTGGCGCCTGGCTTCGGCGATGATCTGCTCGACTTGTTCCTGCAGTGCCGGCAAAGCTTGTGGGCCGACGCTTTCTGCTGCACTCATGGTGTTCTCCACTCAAATTCTGCTTTCGGTTAAGGCCTTCGAGCGACCGGGCCGGACAAGCGGCCCCCGACTGGTTATCATGGCGGCGTTTCTTTGCGGACTGCCACCATGGTTGATTCTTACGACGACTCCCTCGATGGGGAGAAAAGCAAATCCCAGGTCAAACGTGAGCTGCATGCTCTGGTTGATCTTGGCGAGCGCCTTACAACACTCAAGCCTGACTTGCTGGCAAAACTGCCATTGACCGACGCTTTGCGCCGGGCTCTGAACGATGCGCCCAAGCACACCGCGAATATCGCGCGTAAACGGCACCTCATGTTCATCGGCAAACTGATGCGCGATCAGGACACTGACGCGATTCTGTCCTTGCTTGATCAACTCGATGCCTCCACTCGCCAGTACAACGAACGTTTCCACGGTCTGGAACGCTGGCGCGATCGCTTGATCGCGGGCGATGACGGCGTCCTGGAGAAGTTCGTCATCGACTACCCGGACGCGGATCGCCAGCAACTGCGCTCCCTGATCCGTCAGGCCCAGCATGAACTTGCGCAAAGCAAGCCACCTGCTGCCAGCCGAAAAATCTTCAAGTACATCCGTGAGCTGGACGAGACTCAACGCGGTCTGCGTTAGTCTTCGACCCCGGGTGGGTTGCGCCGCATTGCGGTTCTCCCACCCAAGGCTCCACCTCACCCGCCCGTGCCACCCACGGTGATCGCGTCGATCTTCAAGGTTGGCTGGCCGACACCTACCGGCACCGACTGTCCATCCTTGCCACACGTCCCTACCCCGCTGTCCAGCGCCAGGTCATTACCGACCATCGACACCCGGCTCATGGCTTCCGGCCCGTTACCGATCAAGGTCGCACCTTTGACCGGAGCGGTAATCTTGCCATCTTCGATCAGATAGGCCTCGCTGGTAGAAAACACGAATTTTCCGCTGGTGATGTCCACCTGACCACCGCCGAGATTGGCGCAGTAAATGCCCCTCTTCACCGAAGCAATGATTTCCGCCGGATCGCTTTCGCCCGCGAGCATGTAGGTGTTGGTCATCCGCGGCATCGGCAAATGCGCGTAAGACTCGCGACGACCGTTACCGGTGCGGGCCACGCCCATCAGGCGGGCATTGAGCTTGTCCTGCATATAGCCTTTGAGCACGCCGTTTTCGATCAGCGTGGTGCACTCGGTCGGAGTGCCTTCATCGTCGATGCTCAGGGAGCCACGGCGACCGGCCAGAGTGCCGTCGTCGACGATGGTGCAGAGTTTGGAAGCAACCATTTCACCCATGCGGCCGCTGTAAGCCGAGGCGCCTTTACGGTTGAAGTCGCCTTCCAGACCGTGACCTACCGCTTCATGCAACAGCACGCCAGACCAGCCGGAACCGAGGACCACCGGCAAAGTGCCAGCCGGTGCTGGAATCGCTTCGAGGTTGACCAGCGCCTGGCGCAGCGCTTCACGGGCATAACCCATGGCGCGGTCTTCGCCGAGGAAGTAGCGGTAGTCGGTACGTCCGCCGCCGCCGTGACCACCGCGTTCGCGGCGACCATTCTGTTCGACGATGACGCTGACATTGAAGCGCACCAGCGGCCGTACGTCAGCCGCCAGGCTGCCGTCGGTGGAGGCCACCAGAATCCGTTCCCAGACCCCGGCCATGCTCACGGTGACCTGCTGGATACGCGGATCGAGGGCGCGGGTCGCCACGTCGATGCGCTTGAGCAGTTCGACTTTCTCGGCGCGAGTCATCACCTCCAGTGGATTGTCGGGCCCGTACAACTGCGCAACATCCTGGGTGGTGAAGGCCTGCACTGTACCGTTCTGCCCGGCCCGGGAGATCGACCGTGCTGCGCGAGCCGCCGCGCCCAGGGCTTCAAGGGTGATGGCGTTACTGTAGGCAAAACCGGTCTTCTCGCCCGATTGCGCACGCACGCCAACCCCTTGGTCGAGGTTGAAGCTACCCTCCTTGACGATGCCATCTTCCAGTGCCCAGGACTCGGAAATCTGTCCCTGGAAATACAGGTCGGCGGCATCGATGCCTGGCCCGGCCAGATCACCGAGCACTGCTTGCAGGCTTTCGATGGTCACGCCGCCGGGTGCTAAAAGGTGTTCACTGACTGAGGTCAACAACTCGCTCATATGCTTTACGCCTTAAATTCATCGTTCTGAGGCAGGTCGCTGCGCGCCCTGCGAGAAAAAGCGCCGGTGGCTGGCCACTGGCATCCGCGCCCGGATGGACGCCTGTTCGCTGCTATCGCGTTCGGCCAGCAGCACGGCCTCGCCTTGATCCTGTTCGGCCAGCACACGCCCCCAAGGGTCGATAATCGCGGCATGGCCAAAGGTATCTCGCGGGCCCGGGTGAGTCCCACCCTGGGCGGCCGCCAGTACATAACACTGGGTCTCGATGGCCCGCGCCCGAATCAGCACCTCCCAATGAGCCGCACCGGTCACAGCGGTAAATGCCGAGGGCGCGGTAATCAACTCGGCACCGGCGGCGCGCAACTCAGTGTACAACTCGGGAAAACGCAGGTCATAACACACCGACAGCCCGACCCGGCCGACGGGCGTGTCAGCCACCACCACCGAGCCTCCATAAGCATAGTCATCGGATTCACGATAACGACCGCGGTGATCGGCCACGTCCACATCGAACAAATGCAGTTTGTCGTAGCGCGCCACCGTCTCGCCGTGTTCGTCGATCAGCAACGAGCAGGCATTGGCCTTGGCCGTCGGTTGATCCACCGGCGGCAACGGCAAGGTGCCAGCCACTATCCATAACTTGAGGTCGCGAGCGGTCTGTTTCAACCAAGGCAGGATCGGACCCTCGCCCCGGGACTCGGCACGGCCAAGGTCGGCAACGTCCCGGCGACCCATGGCCGCGAAGTTTTCCGGCAGTACCGCGAGCCGGGCACCGCCGGCCGCGGCCTGCTCGAGCAAGCGTCGGGCCTGAGCCAGATTGGCCAGCACGTCGCTCTGGCTGACCATTTGAATCACCGCAAGAGACATGGCGTATTCCTTGAAAGGGATGCCGCCATGCTACTCCATAGGCATGTATCGTGGTTTTTCAAAAAGGCTTGTCGTAGGTGATTTTCGGCTCTTTCCACGGGCCTTTGACGGTGTATTTCACGCTGGCGAAACGTGCCACGCGATCACCAATCAACTTGTCGATCAGGAACAATGCACCGCCAATCGCCGGAGCACCGACGATCAAGGCGGCGATCGGCAAGTTGTTGGTTACGGGCAAGGTCACCAGCAACTTGGCATCGACCTGGTCAGCGACCATGTCCAGCGTGCCATTGAGTTCCAGATTGCTCGAGGGCCCGGTCAGGGTGATCGGTTTTTGGGTGACGTATACCCCATTGGTGGCCACCAGCAGCCCCTTGACCCGGTCGTAGCTCAAGCCTTTGCCGAACAGGTCAGAGAAATCGAGACGCAGGCGCCGGCCGATCGAGTTGAAGTTCAGCAGACCGAACACTCGCAATGCCTGCGCACCGCCCTCGACTTCAACGAACTGACCGCTGCGCAGTGTTGCATCGAGACTGCCGGAAAAGCGCTTGAGCCCGACCCAGGCCGGCGAACCCGGCCAACGACCGTCGACATCCATGTGGAAGTCGCGGCTGGTCACGGTTGGAGCAAAGCCCCAGCCCTTAAGCACATCCGCCAGGTTTTTACCGCCCAGACGGCCCTTGTACCAACTGCTGCTGGTCCCTGGCTGGCCTTCCCAGCCACCGGAGCCCTGCAACACCATGCCCTTGAGGCCCAGGTCCAGATTGTTGAGTGCAATACCCTTGGCGGTTGGACGCACTTTGAGCGACCAGCCACCGACCAGATCCTTGCCCTGAAACAGCTGGCTGATGGTGATATCCAGCGCAGGGATTTTCGTCGGATCGACCGAAGCCAAGGGGTCCGGCGCATTTTCGTCGGCCTGAACCGTCGGATCTACCGCCGGCAAACGTACGTATTGCAGGTCGATCATCACAGGCGCGGCTTTGGCGTCAGGGATGCCGACACTGCCCTTGGCCTGCTGGCTATCGATCTGCAACGCCCAGGTCGCCGGTTTGCGATTCAATTGCAATGCAACCTGATCGAAGGTGGTACCAAAACCGGTAAGCTTGCCTACTTTGATGTCGGCACTGCTCAACAGTTGTTTGGCGCTGCCCCCGGGATCTTGCCCGGCATAACGATCGACCAGGGCTTTCCACGGTTCTATATCCAGCTCAGACAGCACGCCGCGGACCCGCAAGCCTTTGGCGCCCGGTAACTGTGCATCGCCGTCGCCCAGTAACAGCTCACCGCGACCATCGGCGATGTTGCCGGGTGGCGCCGCGAAGGTGAAGTTGGCCAGGTCGCCATAGTCGGCCCAGTAACGCCGCTCAGGCCCTTGCAGGGTCATCCGGAACACCGTGTCACGGCTTTCGCCGGTCGCCAGACCGAAAGGCGCGGGCAAATCCACCGCGACGCCCTTGAGGCTGGAGTTGACCATCAGTTGGCTGTCGGCGCCATCAAGGGTCAGCTGCAACTGATAAGGCAGATCGCCGGAAACCGGCAGCGGCTGGCTGACTTTCAGCCAGTCGGTGAGTTTCTTCACCGCCACCTGGCCCTTGGCGACCACGCGAGTTTTTAGGCTCCCCGGGCTGCCGTCGGCAAAGATCTGCGCGGTAATCGGCCGTTCGAAGGCTTGTGCAGTGATGCCCTGGCCACTCAGGCCCTTGCTGCTGTCAAAGCGGAAATCACCCTTGAGCTGACTGAGTTCAAGCTCTGGTTCGCTCAGTTTCAGCCGCGCCTTGGCGGTCTTGAAGTCCACCAGGATCTTCGGCAACTCGCCTTTGGCCAAAGGAATATCCAGTTTCAGCTTGCCCTGCAGATCCCCTTCGCCCTGCCAGCCGGCAAAGGCCGAAGCGGTGCCGATCGGCGCTTCCTGGAGAATTTTCAAACCGTCGCCCAGGCCTCCGGCAAACGCTCCATCGAGAAACAGATGGCTGGTTTGTCCGTTGGGCACATGGGGAATGTTGACGTAGATGTCGCGAACCTGGGTGTCGAGCAACTGGCCTTTACTGGCGAGGATTCGTACGCCGCTGTCTTCGACAAAGACATCGCCGCTGACCTTGCTGACGTGCGGCCAACCCGGCTGGAAGGCCAGTTCGGCGTCATGCACCTTGAAGAACAGACTGATGCTGCGCGCCGTTTCGGCGGCGCCATGGTTCAGCGAGCCCTGGTACTGGAAGAAGCCCTGGTCCACTGCGCCCTTGAGAATGGCCGTGCGCAGCCACTCATCCAGGGCGGGGCCGAGCATCGTCGGCAAGTACTTGGCGGTGTAACGACCGTCACCGTCGACCAACCCGACCCGCAGGTCCATGTAGTCTTCCTGGGCGGGATCGAAATACAGGCGAATCAGGAAGTCGCCGGCAATCTTGCCTTCTTCGCCGAGCACTTTCAGATACGGGGAGATCAGCGTCAAACTGTCTTTGTCGAGCTTCCAGGTCAGCCGCGCATTGGCCTGGATGTACTGCCATGGCTTGGCGAAAATCGGGTCCAGGTGCAGGGAAAAATCCTTGCTGTCCATGCGCAACTCGCCCTGGCCGAGGTCACCACTGATGCTGCCGGTGACGTTTCGGGCCGCCGGGGCACCGTGATAGGCGTTGAATCCGACCCGCTCGAGATTGGCGGCGAAACTCAAACGCTGGTCACCAGTGGCCAACGGGCGGTAATCGAGCAGGACGTTGCGCAGGGAGCCGGTCACCTTGAGGTTGTCGATCACCTCGGCGACCTTGTCCGGCACCGGGACCAAGGCATCCAGCACTGGTGTGAGCGGGGTCAGATCGAGGCGATCCGCTTGCAGGTGCCAGCGCTCCTCGGACTTCTCCGCTGCGGTCAGTTGCTGGAGTTGCACATGGGACTCCCAGCGAGTTTCGCCGAGGTTCATGGCCAGCGAATCGACCTTTACGTTGAGGCCTTCAGCGCTGCGCTGGAGCCAGGCGTTGAGCGCCAGATTGTTGATCTTGACTGGCTTGCGCTCGGCATAGGCACCGTTGACTTGCGGAGCATTCAGGCGCAGGACTGCACTTTGCACGGTGCCCTGGCCCCAGTTCAGCCAGAACTCGCCACCGGCCTTGAGTTCGGAAAATTTCCACTGTCGGATCAAGCGCGCCGGCAGCCAGCGCGCCCAGTCACTTTGCGGCAGGCTCAGGTAGGCATCGGCTTCGCCATCGCGCCACTGGCTGGCGCGCAGGCGAGTGCGCAGGTTCAGGGCCAGGGGTTGGCCGTCAGGCAGGGTAAGGCGGGCGTCGAGACGCTGGCGAGTAGCGCCGGTTTCAAGATTCAGGCCGACATAGGTCAGGGTCAGCGGGGTTTCATTGAACGGTTGCAAGGTGACCTGGCTGTCCAGCACCGACAGCTCAGCAACCATTTGCAGGCGATTGAGCAGTTGCTCGGGATCGAACGGCTTATCCTGCGACAGCGGCAACCCGTCAAGCGCCCACTGGCCATCCTGGTTTTCCTTCAGGTTCAGTTTCAGACCGTTGAGTTCCAGATGGGCGATGCGGACTTCGCGCGCCATCAGGCTGGCCCAGACATCCGGCACCACCCGTACCTGATCCAGGCGCAACGCGTTGGCGCCCTCGCCCACCATTACGTCATGCACCAACAGAATCGGTGCCAGGTCGCTCCAGGTGCCTTCGAGACTGCCGATGTGCAGCGGCATGGCCAAGGCTTCACGGGCCTTGGTCTCGACTTCGACGCGATACTCGGCCACCAGCGGCGTCAATTCACGGCCAAGACTGACGTACAGCGCAGTCAACACCAACAACAACGCGCAAAGCCCCAGGGACCATCGGGTCAGAGCAACGAAAAAGCGTATCAGACGCTCCATGTCAGGTGGCCCCCGAGGCAATAGTCATGCAAAACGCTGAAATCAGTCGCTTTCAATAAAAGTAAAGCACGCCGATTCAGAGCAGCACCACGTCGTATTGTTCCTGGGAATACATGGTCTCGACCTGGAAGCGGATGGTCCGTCCGATAAACCCTTCCAGCTCAGCGACGTTGCCAGACTCTTCGTCGAGCAGCCGATCAACTACTTTCTGGTTAGCCAGTACTCTATAGCCAACCGCCTGATAAGCCCGCGCTTCGCGCAGGATTTCGCGGAAAATTTCGTAGCAAACCGTTTCCGGAGTTTTCAACTTGCCGCGGCCCTGGCAGCTGCTGCACGGTTCGCACAACACCTGCTCGAGACTTTCGCGAGTGCGCTTGCGGGTCATCTGCACCAGGCCCAACTCGGTGATTCCGATGATGTTGGTCTTGGCGTGGTCACGTTCCAGCTGCTTTTCCAGGGTGCGTAACACCTGACGCTGGTGCTCTTCATCTTCCATGTCGATGAAATCGATGATGATGATCCCGCCCAGGTTGCGCAGGCGCAGCTGGCGGGCAATCGCGGTCGCAGCCTCGAGGTTGGTCTTGAAGATCGTCTCTTCGAGGTTGCGATGGCCAACGAACGCCCCGGTGTTGACGTCGATGGTGCTCATGGCCTCCGCCGGATCGACCACCAGATAGCCGCCGGATTTGAGCGGCACCTTACGCTCCAGGGCTTTTTGGATCTCGTCCTCGACACCGTACAGGTCGAAAATCGGCCGTTCGCCAGGATAGTGCTCGAGGCGGTCGGCGATTTCCGGCATCAATTCGGCGACGAACTGCGTGGTTTTCTGGAAGGTTTCCCGGGAGTCAATGCGGATTTTCTCGATCTTCGGGCTGACCAGATCACGCAAGGTGCGCAAGGCCAGGCCCAGATCTTCATAAATCACGCTCGGTGCGCTGATGGTCTTGATCTGCTCCGCGATCTGGTCCCACAGCCTGCGCAGGTAACGGATGTCCATCAGGATCTCATCGGCCCCGGCGCCTTCGGCAGCGGTACGCAGGATGAAGCCACCGGCCTCCTTGATGCCTTCCTTCGCCACGCAGTCGCTGACCACCTGTTTCAGACGCTCGCGCTCGGCTTCGTCTTCGATCTTCAGGGAAATGCCGACGTGGGCAGTGCGCGGCATGTACACCAGATAACGCGATGGAATCGACAACTGGGTCGTCAGGCGCGCGCCCTTGGAACCGATCGGATCCTTGGTGACTTGCACCACCAGGCTCTGTCCTTCATGGACCAGGGCGCTGATACTTTCCACCACCGGGCCTTCACGCATGGAGATTTCCGAGGCGTGAATAAAAGCCGCGCGGTCCAGGCCGATATCGACGAATGCCGCCTGCATGCCCGGCAGAACCCGGACCACCTTGCCTTTGTAGATATTGCCGACGATGCCGCGTTTCTGGGTGCGCTCGACATGAACCTCTTGCAGAACACCGTTTTCAACCACCGCCACGCGCGATTCCATCGGCGTGATGTTGATCAGGATCTCTTCACTCATGGCAGGGTCTCGCTCAGGCGTATTCACGATAATGGCCGCGTCAGTCAGGTACGGCGCTTAGCGCACGGTAAGGTTTTGCCAACAGGGTATGCCGAAATGGCCAAGCAGTTCTGCGGTTTCGCACACGGGCAGGCCAACGACCGCTGAATAACTGCCATTGAGCCCGGCGACAAACACCGCGCCAAGCCCTTGAATCCCGTAACCGCCGGCCTTGTCCTGCGGCTCGCCGCTGGCCCAGTAGGCCGCTGCTTCTTCGCGGTTGATCGGCCGAAACCGCACCAGGCTGCGGACCACCCGCGACTCGCAACGTTGCCCGTCGAGCACGGCGATCGCGGTCAGGACTTCATGTTCACGGTCGGACAGCGCCATGAGCATGGCCAGGGCATCGGCTTCATCGACAGGTTTACCGAGAATCTGCCCATCGAGCACTACGGCGGTATCGGCACCCAGTACGCAAACTGCTGGCGCGGGCTCGCTAAGCGCAAGCACCGCGCGCCCGGCCTCAGCCTTGCCGCGCGCCAGACGCTCGACATAGGCCGCAGGGGATTCATCATTCAAAGGGGTTTCATCGATGTCCGCGCTGATGACGGAAAACGGCACGCCGATCTGCGTCAGCAGTTCGCGTCGGCGTGGTGAGCCGGAGGCCAGATAGAGCAGGTTCATCAAGACATCTCCCTGTCGAGGTGCGGGCAAATGCCTGACCGAATCAATTGATTTTGTAGCGGCGACTCAATCCACGCAAACCGAAGCTGATCCACGGCCAGAGCAGTGCGCTGACCAAAGCTGGCAATACCAGCGCCAGGGTCGGTTGGCGGTTGCCGGTCAGGGCGCTGAGCCACAGCTGAACCAACTGGGCCAGGCCGAAGATCACCAGGATGACCAGGCATTGCTGCCACATCGGAAACATGCGCAAGCGCTGCTGCAACGACAGCACCAGAAAGGTGATCAGGGTCAGGATCAAGGCGTTCTGCCCCAACAACGTGCCGTAGAGCACATCTTCCGCCAGGCCCAGGCACCATGCGGTGACCATGCCGATTTTCTGTGGCAATGCCAACACCCAGAAGGCCAGCAACAATGCCAGCCACAGTGGGCGCAGGATTTCCATGAACTGCGGCAACGGCGAAACGCTGAGCAACAGACCTATAGCAAACGTCAGCCAGACTATCCAACCGTTACGGGGCCGAGTACTGGGCATTATTGTCTCTCCCGAGCAGGTGTCGTCGGTGCCGCAGCGGGCGGTTTGGTCGCCGCAGGTTTGGCAGCAGCCGGTTGCGCCGTGGGTGGTTTGGCAGCAGGTGGTTTTCCTGCTGCAGGTTTGGCTGCGACCGCAGGAGCACCCGGCTTGGCCGGCGTCGCGGGCGCTGGCGTGGTGGCCGGCGCAGCGGCGGCAGCGGCTGGCGCAGGCGCCGGGACAAAGGGCACGACAGACTTGGGAATGGTTGCCGGAATGATCGGGGCTGCGCCGCCTTGCCGATCCTGCGCTTCCTGAGCCTGGGCGGCGGCGTTGGCGCGCTCTTCGACAGTGCGGGTATCGCTGAACACCAGCAATAGATAACGGCTGCGGTTCAGTGCGGCGGTCGGAACGGCGCGCACGATAGCGAAAGGCTGGCCGGAGTCATGAATCACTTCCTTGACCGTTGCGACCGGGTAGCCCGCTGGAAAACGCTGGCCGAGCCCGGAGCTGACCAGCAAGTCGCCTTCCTTGATATCCGCGGTGTCCGCCACATGGCGAAGTTCCAGGCGCTCGGGATTACCGGTGCCGCTGGCAATTGCCCGCAACCCGTTACGGTTCACCTGAACAGGAATACTGTGGGTCGTGTCGGTTAACAGCAAAACCCGCGAGGTGTAGGGCATCAACTCGACCACCTGGCCCATCAAGCCTCGGGCATCGAGTACCGGCTGACCGAGAACCACGCCATCGCGCTCACCTTTATTGATGATGATGCGATGAGTAAAGGGGTTGGGGTCCATGCCGATCAACTCGGCCACTTCGACCTTTTCGTTGACCAACGCAGAAGAATTGAGCAACTCGCGCAGCCGGACGTTCTGCTCGGTCAAGGCCGCCAGTTTTTGCATGCGGCCCTGCAACAGCAGGTTCTCGGTCTTGAGTTTTTCGTTTTCGGCGACCAACTCCGTGCGGCTGCCAAATTGACTGGCGACACCTTGCCATAGCCGCTGCGGCAGGTCGGTGATCCAGTAGGACTGCATCAACACCAGCGACATCTGGCTACGCACTGGCTTGAGCAGTGTGAAGCGGGCATCGAACACCATCAGCGCGACCGATAGCACGACCAGCACCAACACGCGCACGCCCAGTGAGGGGCCCTTGGTGAAAAGCGGTTTAATAAGCCGCTCCTCCCAGGCAAATGTTCTCGTTATTCATACGGCATCAAACCGGCCTGGAACATATTGACAGAAGATAAACGCCAACAGGCAGCACTGCAAAGTGCTGCCTGGGAGCGGAACAGCATAGATATCCCGCGAAATTACTCGCTGGAGAGCAGATCCATGGTGTGCTTATCCATCATTTCCAACGCCCGGCCACCGCCGCGGGCAACGCAGGTCAGCGGGTCTTCGGCAACAATCACCGGCAGACCGGTTTCCTGGGCCAGCAACTTGTCGAGGTCGCGCAGCAAGGCGCCACCACCGGTCAGTACCAGGCCACGCTCGGCGATATCGGAAGCCAGTTCCGGAGGCGATTGCTCCAGCGCACTTTTCACAGCCTGAACGATGGTGGCCAGGGACTCTTGCAGAGCTTCCAGCACTTCGTTGGAGTTCAGGGTGAATGCGCGTGGAACGCCTTCGGCCAGGTTACGGCCGCGAACGTCGACTTCACGGACTTCGCCGCCCGGGTAGGCCGTACCGATTTCCTGTTTGATGCGCTCTGCGGTGGACTCACCGATCAGGCTGCCGTAGTTGCGACGCACATAAGTGATGATCGCTTCGTCGAAGCGGTCGCCGCCAACCCGTACGGATTCGGCGTATACCACACCGTTGAGGGAGATCAGCGCGATTTCAGTGGTACCACCACCAATATCGACCACCATCGAACCGCGGGCTTCTTCAACCGGCAGGCCGGCACCGATGGCAGCAGCCATTGGCTCTTCGATCAGGAACACTTCACGAGCACCGGCACCGAGAGCCGATTCACGAATGGCACGACGCTCAACCTGGGTGGATTTGCAGGGAACGCAAATCAGTACACGAGGGCTAGGCTGCAAAAAGCTGTTTTCGTGAACCTTGTTGATAAAATACTGCAGCATCTTTTCGCAAACGCTGAAGTCGGCGATCACGCCGTCCTTCATCGGACGAATGGCAGCAATGTTGCCCGGTGTACGGCCGAGCATACGCTTGGCCTCGGTGCCGACGGCAACGACACTTTTCTGATTACCGTGCGTCCGAATGGCCACAACCGATGGTTCATTCAGGACGATACCGCGCTCGCGCACGTAAATAAGGGTGTTGGCAGTGCCCAGGTCAATTGAAAGATCGCTGGAAAACATGCCACGCAGTTTCTTGAACATGGGGAAAGGACCCTAGGCAACGCGTGGGTAAAAAAGTGCGGCAAACTCTAACAACGACAGGGATTTTGGGCAAGGCGCCAATATGTTAAATTGGCCGCTTTTCTGTGCACCAACCCCCACAATCGCGGCCTTATGACCGTAGAAATGCGGTAGTGTTCCGACAATCTAACACACGGATAGCATCCGTTCTGTTTTCCTTCCACTGGAGAATCCCATGGCGCTTGAACGCTCCGACGTGGAAAAAATCGCTCATCTGGCCTGCCTTGGCCTCAATGAAGCCGATCTTCCACACATCACTTCGGCCCTGAACAGCATTCTCGGGCTGGTCGATGAAATGCAGGCTGTGAATACCGACGGTATCGAGCCTCTGGCCCACCCACTGGAAGCCAGCCAGCGCCTGCGCGCAGACGTGGTGACCGAAAGCAATCATCGCGAGGCCTATCAGTCCATCGCGCCAGCGGTCGAAAACGGCCTGTACCTGGTTCCGAAAGTCATCGACTAAAGGGAAAGAGCCTGCAATGCATCAAATGACTCTGGCCGAGATCGCCCGCGGACTCGCCGATAAAAAGTTTTCCTCCGAAGAGCTGACCAAGGTTCTGCTGGCGCGTATCGCCCAGCTCGACCCACAGCTCAACAGTTTCATCAGCCTCACCGAAGAGCTCGCGCTCCAGCAGGCCAAGGCCGCTGACGTACGCCGCGCGAACGGTGAGAGCGGCGCCCTGCTCGGCGCGCCGATCGCCCACAAGGACTTGTTCTGCACCCAGGGCATTCGCACCAGCTGCGGCTCGAAGATGCTCGACAACTTCAAGGCGCCGTACGATGCCACCGTGGTTGCCAGGCTCGCCGCTGCCGGGGCCGTGACCCTGGGCAAGACCAACATGGACGAATTCGCCATGGGTTCGGCCAACGAGTCGAGCTACTACGGCGCAGTGAAAAACCCGTGGAACCTGGAACACGTACCGGGCGGCTCGTCCGGCGGTTCGGCCGCCGCGGTGGCGGCTCGCCTGTTGCCGGCGGCCACGGGCACCGACACGGGTGGTTCGATTCGCCAACCGGCGGCGCTGACCAACCTCACCGGCCTGAAGCCGACCTACGGCCGCGTTTCGCGCTGGGGTATGATCGCTTATGCCTCAAGCCTCGATCAGGGTGGCCCATTGGCGCGCACCGCCGAAGACTGCGCGATCATGTTGCAAGGCATGGCTGGCTTCGATCCGCAGGATTCCACCAGCATCGACGAGCCGGTGCCGGATTACAGCGCCAGCCTCAACGGTTCGCTGCAGGGCCTGCGCATCGGTGTGCCGAAGGAATACTTCAGCGCAGGTTTAGACCCGCGCATCGCCGAGCTGATCCACAACAGCGTCAAGGAGCTGGAGAAGCTCGGCGCGGTCATCAAGGAAATCAGCCTGCCGAACATGCAGCACGCAATTCCTGCGTATTACGTGATCGCCCCGGCGGAGGCCTCCTCCAATCTGTCGCGTTTTGACGGCGTGCGCTTCGGCTATCGCTGCGAAGACCCAAAAGATCTCACCGACCTTTATAAGCGTTCGCGCGGTGAAGGTTTCGGTGCCGAAGTGCAGCGCCGGATCATGGTCGGTGCCTACGCGTTGTCGGCCGGTTACTACGATGCCTACTATTTGAAGGCGCAGAAGATTCGTCGACTGATCAAGAACGACTTCATGGCGGCCTTTAATGAGGTCGACATCATCCTCGGCCCGACCACGCCTAACCCGGCCTGGAAACTCGGCACCAAAAACGACGATCCGGTCGCCGCGTATCTGGAAGATGTCTACACCATCACCGCCAACCTCGCCGGTCTGCCGGGCTTGTCCATGCCAGCCGGTTTTGTCGATGGCTTGCCGGTCGGCGTGCAATTGCTCGCTCCGTATTTCCAGGAAGGCCGCCTGCTCAATGTGGCGCACCAGTACCAGCTGAACACTGACTGGCACACTCGCACCCCTACCGGCTTCTGAGGAGAACACTATGCAATGGGAAGTCGTGATCGGGCTGGAGATTCATACCCAGCTCGCCACCCAATCGAAGATTTTCTCCGGTAGCGCCACCACGTTCGGCTCCGAGCCCAACACCCAGGCCAGCCTGGTAGACCTGGGCATGCCCGGCGTACTGCCAGTGCTGAACCAGGAAGCGGTGCGCATGGCGGTCAAGTTCGGCCTGGCCATCGATGCCGAAATCGGTCAGCACAACGTGTTCGCCCGTAAAAACTACTTCTACCCGGACTTGCCCAAGGGCTACCAGATCAGCCAAATGGAACTGCCGATCGTCGGCAAGGGCTACCTGGACATCGCCCTGGAAGACGGCACGGTCAAACGCGTCGGCATCACCCGCGCGCACCTGGAAGAAGACGCCGGCAAAAGCCTGCACGAAGAATTCAACGGTGCCACCGGCATCGACCTGAACCGTGCCGGCACGCCGCTGCTGGAAATCGTTTCCGAGCCGGATATGCGCAGCGCCAAGGAAGCCGTGGCTTACGTCAAGGCGATCCACGCGCTGGTGCGTTACCTGGGCATCTGCGACGGCAACATGGCCGAAGGTTCGCTGCGCTGCGACTGCAACGTCTCGATCCGCCCCAAAGGTCAGGTCGAGTTCGGCACGCGCTGCGAAATCAAAAACGTCAACTCGTTCCGTTTCATCGAGAAGGCGATCAACACTGAAGTGCGACGCCAGATCGAACTGATCGAAGACGGCGGCCGGGTCATTCAGCAGACCCGCCTGTACGATCCGAACAAAGACGAAACCCGCGCCATGCGCAGCAAAGAGGAAGCCAACGACTACCGTTACTTCCCCGACCCGGACCTGTTGCCGGTGGTCATCGAGGATTCGTTCCTCGCCGACATCCGCGCCACCCTGCCGGAACTGCCGCCGCAGAAACGCGAGCGCTTCCAGGAGCAGTTCGGCCTGTCGGTCTACGACGCCAACGTGTTGGCTTCGAGCCGTGAGCAAGCGGATTACTTCGAGAAAGTCGTGAGCATCGGCGGCGACGCCAAACTGGCGGCCAACTGGGTCATGGTCGAGCTGGGCAGCCTGTTGAACAAACAGGGCCTGGAAATCGACCAGGCTCCGGTTTCGGCCGAGCAGTTGGGCGGCATGCTGTTGCGCATCAAGGACAACACCATCTCCGGCAAGATCGCCAAGATGGTCTTTGAAGGTATGGCCAATGGCGAAGGCAGTGCCGACGAGATCATCGAGAAGCGCGGCCTGAAGCAAGTGACCGACAGCGGCGAAATCTCCAGAGTGCTCGACGAGATGCTCGCGGCCAACGCCGAACAGGTCGAGCAATACCGCGCGGCAGATGAAGCCAAACGCGGCAAGATGTTCGGCTTCTTCGTCGGTCAGGCGATGAAAGCCTCGAAAGGCAAGGCCAACCCGCAACAGGTCAACGAACTGCTGAAAAGCAAGCTCGAAGGCTGATTGGTATGGAGCCAGAACTAAAGTCTGGCTCAACCCCTGTGGGAGCGGGCTTGTTGTGGTCACAGAGCTTTTGTGGCGAGGGGGCTTGCCCCCGTTGGGTCGCGAAGCGGCCCCAATAGCTGGACTCGCGTAGTATCTGACAAACCGAGTCTTCAAGTTTTGGGACTGCTGCGCAGTCCAACGGGGGCAAGCCCCCTCGCCACACCAAGCCCAATTTCCACACAAGCTCCCTCGCCACATTTATTGTGGGAACCCTTCAAATGAAGCGTCTGCTTAGCGCCTGTGCCTTGCTCTCTCTGCTGGCCGGTTGTGCCAGCCATGACATCGATCCGCGCGGCTATGATGAAACGGGCCGCGCGTCCTATTACGGCGCCAAACACCAGGGCAAACGCACCGCCAGCGGCGAACGTTTCAACCAGCATGGCTTGACCGCCGCCCATCGCGGATTGCCGTTTGGCACTCGGGTAAAGGTCACCAATCTGGGTAACGACAAAACCGTGGTGGTGCGCATCAACGACCGCGGGCCGCACAGCCGTGGCCGCCTGATCGACCTGTCACGCGAGGCTGCCGAACGACTGGGCATGTTGCGCAGCGGTACCGCACGGGTTCGCGTGCAAGCCTTGAACAACTGAGCAAGGAGCCCAGGCCATTTTCGGATTAGCCGACTTACCACTGCTGAGCGTGGTTCAACTGCTCAGCGGCCTGGCACTGTTGATCGCCGGTGCCGAACTGCTGGTGCGCGGCGCTGTGCGCCTGGCTGCCCGGCGCAAAGTCCGCCCGCTGATCATCGGTCTGAGCATCGTCGCCTTCGGCAGCAGCGCACCACAGCTGGTCGTAGGCCTGCAAGCGACCCTCTCCAACAACACCGACATTGCTGTTGGCAGCGTGATCGGCAGCAGCATCTTCAACGTCCTCGTCACTCTCGGCCTGTCGGCACTGATCATTCCGTTGCGGGTTTCCCGGCAACTGGTGCGGCTGGACATTCCGATGATGATCGGCGCCAGCCTGCTGGTGTTCCTATTGGCGTTCAACGAACAACTGACGCCGCTGGATGGCCTGCTACTGTTGACGGTGCTGGCGCTGTACCTCGGGCTGTTGCTGCGTCAGTCGCGGCAGTCTACTCGCCCTGGAAAAACCCACGACGACGCTCCCGCCAAGGCTCGTGCGCCATGGTTCAGCAGCCTGGTGATGATGTTGTGCGGCCTGGCACTGCTGATGTTCGCCGGTCATCTGCTGCTGGGGGCTGCGGTCGAAGTCGCTACCGACCTGGGACTGTCGGAACGGGTCATCGGGCTGACCATCATTGCCGTCAGCACTTCGCTGCCACAGTTCGCCACCTCGCTGATCGCCGCCTGGCGCGGCCAGCGCGATATCGCCGTGGGCAATGTGATCGGCAGTAATCTGTTCAACCTGCTGGGGGTGCTGGGCTTCACCGCGCTGGTCGCGCCAACACCTTTATCGGTGTCGCCCAACGCGCTGGATTTCGATCTACCGGTGATGCTCGGGGTCGCCGTGCTATGTCTGCCGGTGTTCTATTCGGACTACCGGATTACTCGCGCTGAAGGTTTGCTGTTTCTGGGTCTGTACCTGGCCTACGGCCTGCACGTGGTGTCGTTCACCACCGGCATGCCACTGGCCGGCAAGCTCGAACACTTGATGCTGTTTTTCGTCCTGCCGGCGCTGGTGGTGTTTCTGCTGTTCACCTCCCTGCTCACCTGGCGCCGCCAACACAAGAGAGAATCGCTATGACCGACCCAAAAAAAACCGGTATTGAAATGCGCCGCCAAGTCATGGGCGATGCCTTCGTCGACCGTGCACTGGGCAACGCCACCGAGTTCACCCAACCGCTGCAGGACTTCATCAACGAGCACGCCTGGGGCAGTGTCTGGAACCGCGAAGTCTTGCCACTGAAAACCCGCAGCCTGATCACCCTCGCTGCCCTTACGGCGTTGAAGTGTCCACAGGAGCTCAAAGGTCACGTTCGCGGCGCACTGAATAACGGCTGCACCGTGGAAGAGATTCGTGAAGCGCTGCTGCACTGCGCGGTGTATGCCGGTGTACCGGCGGCGGTCGATGCGTTTCGCGCGGCGCAGGAAGTGATTGATGAGTATCAGAAACCGCAATGACGACACTGAACTAAAATTTCTTTCTTAAATGCATCATTCGACGGTTGGATGATAACTATCACCAACCTGTCGAACAGCCTTTAATGACTGCGCCATTACACACCTGACGGAATTTTTCTACTTTTACTTACAAACATTTCGATAAGAAATAGCCCTTCGCAACAACTTACACCTGCGCCTTTTTACGACACAATGCACTGCGCATCCTCAAGCGTAGTGAGTGGCCCCACAGTTACGTCCATTATCAATTCGCACCTATAAATACCAAGAGGTCTCTATGTTGCGATCTGGCGTTCGTGTCATGCTATCGAATCTATTACTGCTGAGCCTGCTCGGCAGCGTCACGGTACAAGCCGCGACGTCGGTCCCGGCATGCTTCGAGGCCAGCTCTTACGACTTCAGTGAAGTCCTGAGTTGCTATAAAAAGGCTGAATCCTCAAAACCTTTACTTTATACCGTAAAAGGCACACAACTGTTTCCGGACATTGAGAAGCGCAGCTTTGAACTTGCCTCTCAGGAGTGGTCGCCACAGAGACTGGTCAGCCCTGAACAATGGAAACACGATGTCGATATTTATATTCCCCGCGACGCCCTGAACGGCCGGGCATTGTTAGTGGCGAATAACGGAACCAACATTGCCATGGGTAACAAGGGCATGTCCGAGCCTTCGGATTTCACCGAAGCCATGGCACTTGAAGTTGCCCGCAAAACCCGCACGATCGTCATTTCAGTCAGCAATATCCCCAATCAGTACTTGACCTACACCGATGATGGCATCGCCCGTAAAGAAGATGCCAGCGTCGCCCACAGCTGGAAATTGTTTCTCGACGATCCTGAAGCTCGCCCGTTCATATCGCTGCACCTGCCGATGATGATGTCCGTGATCAAGGCGATGGATCTTGCACAAAAAGAATTACAGCCTTGGCAGATCAAGCACTTTATCGCCAGCGGCGCGTCGAAACGCGCATGGGCCGCCTGGCTATCTGCAATTGCCGATGAGCGAATCAACGCCATCGTGCCGTTTGCTATCGACATCCTGGGTATGGATAAAGTGCTCGAACACACCCATCAAACCTACGGAAAAAGCTGGCCGTTAGCGTTTTATGACTATCACCACGAAGGTATCACCCGACAATTCGCCACCGAGAACTTCGCCAAACTGCTGAAAATCGAAGACCCGTTGAGCTATCTGGACAGTGCCTACGCAGAGCGATTATCGATACCGAAATATATCGTCAATGCCAGCAGCGACGACTTTTTCGTACCGGACAATGCAGACTTCTATTTCGACCAACTGCCCGGCCCGAAAGCCTTGCGGGTCGCACCCAATGCAAGCCATTACGGGATCAAACAATTTATCGAAAACTCGCTGATTCCAGTGATCAATCGCTGGCAGCAGGACCGCTCGCTACCGACCATTACGGCGCGCTCGACAATAAGTCAGACTCAGGAAACCATTTCGCTCCATTTTCCCGAAGCACCGGTCAAGGTGACTCAATGGACTGCCCTGAATCCAATAGCTCGAGACTTTCGGTACCCGTGTGGCATTCGTTATGAGTCCAACGAAGTCATCCCTGTCGACCCGCTCAACGCTCAGGTGCTCATCGACACGCCTGATATTGGATGGAAGGCCACATTTATCGAAGCGACATTTGCCGATGGTTTTATCGCCACCACACCGGTACAGGTAACACCCAAGCGATATCCAACAGTCGTACCTCCGGTAATGGAGCCGGCTTGCAAGACCCTGATCGATGAAGGCGACCGTTAAATCCACCCACCCCACTGCAACAAAAAGATCCCGATATTGGTGGTCACCGCCGCCATCAGCGTGGTGATCACGATGATCGCTGCCGCCAACTCGTGATTACCATTGGCCTGTCGGGCCATGACAAAGCTGGCGGCGGCCGTCGGGCTGCCGAAGTACAGAAACAGAATCCCCAACTCCGCGCCGCGAAACCCGCACAACCAGGCGCCAAGGGTTGCCAGCACTGGCAAACCGATCATCTTCACCAGGCTTGCGCTCAACGCCATCTCACCACTCTTGCGCAGCGCCGCCAGTGACAGGGTGCCGCCAATGCAGATCAGTGCCAGAGGCAACGTCATCTTCGCCAGGTAACCGCCGGAGGTTTCCAGCCAGTCGGGCAGGCCGATCTGGAAATAGGCGAACGGCGCTGCCCCAACCACGCTGATGATCAACGGGTTACTGACCACGCTTTTGCAGATGCTCCACGGATCGGACTTGATCCCCGGACTGTAGACCGCCAGCACAATGCTTGAGAGGGTGTTGTAGAGCAGGATTACCAGCCCGGCGAGAATCGCTCCGAGAGAAATCCCGTAATCCCCATACATGCTCGCGGCCAGGGCCAGGCCGATGACCCCGTTATTGCCACGAAACGCACCCTGGGTATAGATCCCGCGGTCTTCCAACGGGCAACGCCAGATCGCCCAGCCCCAGGCAATGGCGAAACCAGCCAGGGTAGCGACGGAAAAATAGATCAGCAATGACGGCTGCAACGCCGAATGCAGATCGGCATGCAGGATGCCGAGAAACAGCAACGCCGGCATGGTGACGTTGAACACCAGGGCCGACGCGGTGTGGATAAAGTTGTCGTTGATCCAGTCAATGCGCTTGAGCAACACCCCCAAAAACAACATGGCAAACACTGGTGCAGTGATGTTCAGTGTTTCGAGGAATATTGCCAGCATGCCGGGTGAGCCTTGTGGCTGTCGTTAGGGGGCTAATGATAAGCCAGCAAGGGTCGCCAAATGACATTTGGTTCGGGATTTATGCCCCAAAGATCAAAAGATCGCAGGCTTCGCCAGCTCCTACACCAATCCTGCACACTCGCGAAGTTGCGGGTGGACACAAATCCTGTAGGAGCTGCCGCAGGCTGCGATCTTTTCGACCAGGCGACCCGGTCTCAGGTAATCGGCGCCGGATTGAACAGCGTAATGTCGTTATGCAGTTTGTGCTGCTCGGCCCAGGTCTGTTTCTTGCCGCTGGCCACGTCCAGATAGAAGTGGAACAACTCCCAGCCGAGTTCCTCAATGGAAGCCCGCCCTGTAGCAATACGCCCGGCATCGATGTCGATCAGGTCCGGCCAGCGTTGGGCCAGTTCGGTGCGGGTCGAGACCTTCACCACCGGCGCCATCGCCAGACCATAGGGCGTGCCGCGTCCGGTAGTAAACACATGCAGATTCATCCCCGCCGCCAGTTGCAAAGTGCCGCAGACAAAATCACTGGCCGGCGTCGCGCAAAAAATCAGCCCTTTACGCTTGAAGCGTTCACCCGGGCCAAGCACCCCGTTGATCGCGCTGCTGCCGGACTTGACGATGGAGCCCAGGGACTTTTCGACAATGTTCGACAACCCGCCCTTCTTGTTGCCCGGCGTAGTATTGGCGCTGCGATCGGCTTCACCCTTGGCCAGGTAACGATCGTACCAGTCCATTTCGCGCACCAACTCCTGGGCGACTTCTTCGGTTTCGGCGCGCGAGGTCAGCAAGTAGATGGCATCGCGCACTTCAGTGACTTCAGAAAACATCACCGTCGCACCCGCTCTTAACAGCAAGTCCGAGGCATACCCCAGCGCCGGGTTGGCGGTGATCCCGGAAAACGCATCACTGCCACCGCACTGCATGCCCAGAATCAGCTCGGACGCGGGCACGGTTTCGCGACGACGTTGATCGAGTTTCTTCAAGCGGGTCTCGGCCAGTTCCATGATCTGCTCGATCATCTCGGTGAAGCCGTGACTGGAATCCTGCAAGCGATACAACCACGGCTCGCTGAGATCCACCGAGCTGTCGTTGTCATGCATCACCTGGCCGGCTTGCAACTTCTCGCAGCCCAGGCTGATGACCAGTGCTTCGCCGCCCAGATTCGGGTTGCGCGCCAGGTTGCGTACGGTGCGGATCGGGATGTAGGCATCGGTGGCGGTAATCGCCACGCCGCAGCCATAGCTGTGGGTCAGGGCTACCACGTCATCGACGTTCGGGTACTTGGGCAGCAGCTCGTCGCGGATGCGCTTGACCGCATGATTCAGCACTCCCGTGACGCACTGCACAGTGGTGGTGATGCCGAGAATATTTCTCGTGCCGACGGTGCCGTCGGCGTTGCGATATCCCTCGAAGGTAAACCCCTCGAGCGGTGCCTGTGCAGCGGGCACATCGGTGGACAGCGGCAGGCTGTCCAGCGGTGGCGCGGTGGGCATGCGCAGTTGATCTTCCTTGACCCAACTGCCACGCGGGATCGGCTGCAACGCATAACCGATAGTCTGGCCGTAACGAATCACCTGGCCGCCTTCGGGAATATCCACCAGCGTCACCTTGTGGCTCTGCGGGACGAAATCCACGGTGACCAGACCGTCCGGGAACTCGGTACCGGCCGGCACCCCCTGGTCATTGACCACTATCACGACGTTGTCCAGTTCGTGCAGACGGATGTAGCGCGGCGAGTCGGAATGTTCAATCAACTGCATGACGCCGCCCTCAGGAATGAGCTTGAGAAAGTTTGGTGAGTTCAGGATCGGCACTCGGCGGCTCTTTGAGCACTACACGCTTGATCGGCCCGACGATCACCAGGTAACTGAACACTGCCAACAGTGCGTTGCAACCGACGAACACCAGCGCCCATTTGAACGAGCCCGTGGAGCTGATGATGTAACCGATGACGATCGGTGTGGTGATCGACGCGATGTTGCCGAACGTGTTGAACAGGCCACCACTCAGGCCGGCGATCTGTTTCGGCGACGTGTCGGACACCACGGCCCAGCCCAGTGCACCCACACCTTTGCCAAAGAACGCCAGCGCCATGAAGCCGATGACCATCCATTCAACGTCCACATAGTTACAGGCCACGATGCTGCTGGAGATCAGCAAGCCAGCAATGATCGGCGCCTTGCGGGCGAAGGTCAGGGAATGGCCCTTGCGTAGCAGATAGTCGGAAATGACCCCGCCCAGCACGCCGCCGATGAAACCGCAGATGGCCGGCAACGACGCGATGAAACCCGCTTTGAGGATGGTCATGCCGCGTTCCTGAACCAGGTACACCGGGAACCAGGTCAGGAAGAAGTAGGTGATGCCATTGATGCAGTACTGGCCAAGATACACACCGAGCATCATGCGGTTGGTCAGCAGCTGGCGCAGGTAGTCCCATTTCGGGCCATCGTTGCGTTTGCCTTTGCCTTTGTCCTGATCCATATCGACCAAGCCGCCGTTGTCGGCGATGTGCTTGAACTCAGCCTCGTTGATCATCGGGTGCTGACGCGGACTGTGGATAACTTTCAGCCAGATCAGCGAGAAAATGATACCGATCACGCCCATAACGATGAACACGTGCTGCCAGCCGAAGGAGTAGACGATCCAGCCCATCAGCGGCGCGAACAGCACCGTGGCGAAGTATTGCGCCGAGTTGAAAATCGCCGAGGCCGTACCGCGTTCAGCGGTGGGGAACCAGGCCGCAACGATACGCGCGTTACCCGGGAAGGATGGCGCTTCGGCCAGCCCTACCAGAAAGCGCAGCATGAACAGCGCAACGATCGCGGTGGAAACACCGAACTCACCGACATAGCCTTGCAGCACGGTGAACAACGACCAGGTGAAGATGCTCAGCGCATAGACTTTTTTCGAGCCGAAGCGGTCGAGCAGCCAGCCTCCGGGGATTTGCCCGGCCACGTAGGCCCAGCCAAATGCAGAAAAGATATAGCCGAGGGTGACGGCACTGATGCCGAGGTCTTTTTGCAGGCTCGAGCCTGCGATGGCGATGGTGGCGCGGTCGGCGTAGTTGATCGTGGTCACCAGGAACAGCATGAGCAAAATCAAATATCGGACATGCGTTGGCTTGGTCGCTTGCATGTAGAGGTACTCCCACTGATTATTTTTATGCGCGGGTGAATCTTGTATTCCCTTGTAGGAGCTGCCGCAGGCTGCGATCTTTTGATCTTGATTCCTGGCGCCCTTGAT
Source organism: Pseudomonas sp. LBUM1658 (assembly GCF_059716055.1). Classification (NCBI taxonomy): domain Bacteria; kingdom Pseudomonadati; phylum Pseudomonadota; class Gammaproteobacteria; order Pseudomonadales; family Pseudomonadaceae; genus Pseudomonas; species Pseudomonas sp. LBUM1658. The sequence continues at coordinate 1,018,498 of NZ_CP166798.1, read as the reverse complement.
GGCGCTGAAGATCAAAAGATCGCAGCCTGCGGCAGCTCCTACACAGGTTGTGCGGTGTTCATTGCCGACGTAGTTGCCAGCATTGTGTAGTCAGGAACCGACGTAGGCGGTTTTTACGACGGTGTAGAACTCTTGCGCGTAGCGACCTTGCTCGCGAGATCCATAGGATGAACCTTTTCGTCCACCAAACGGAACGTGGTAATCGACGCCGGCGGTCGGCAGATTGACCATCACCATCCCGGCCTGGGAGTGGCGCTTGAAGTGGTTGGCGTATTTCAGTGAGGTAGTGGCGATGCCTGCCGACAGACCGAACTCGGTGTCGTTGGCCATGGCCAGCGCTGCGTCGTAATCCGCCACCCGGATGATGTTGGCCACTGGGCCGAAAATCTCTTCGCGGCTGATGCGCATCTCGGCTGTGCTATCGGCAAATAGCGTCGGCGCGAGAAAGTAACCCTCGGTATCGCAAGTCACCAAGCCACCGCCGCTGACCAGACGCGCACCTTCGGATTGACCGATGTCGATGTACTTCAGATCCTGTTCCAACTGCGCCTGCGAGACCACCGGACCGATATCGGTTCCGGATTTCAACGCATGGCCGACCTTGATCGACTTCATGCGCTCGGCCATGGCTTCGACAAATTTATCGTGAATCCCGGCAGTGACAATGAAACGGCTGGAGGCCGTGCAACGCTGACCAGTGGAGTAGAACGCGCTCTGTACCGAGAGCTCGACCGCTTGCTTGAGATCGGCATCGTCGAGAATGATCTGCGGGTTCTTGCCGCCCATTTCCAGTTGCACTTTAGCCTGGCGCGATACGCAGTTGACCGCGATCTGCCGACCGACGCCCACGGAACCGGTAAAGCTGATGCCGTCGACTTTCGGGCTATTGACCATGGCGTCGCCGATCACTCGGCCACTGCCCATCACCAGGTTGAACACGCCGGCCGGGAACCCCGCGCGGGAGATGATTTCCGCCAGGGCCCAGGCGCAACCCGGCACCAGTTCGGCCGGTTTGAGCACCACGCAATTGCCATAGGCCAAAGCCGGAGCGATCTTCCAGGCAGGAATCGCAATAGGGAAGTTCCACGGGGTGATCAGACCGACCACACCCAACGCTTCGCGGGTCACTTCGACATTGACACCCGGGCGCACCGACGGCAGGTAATCGCCCGACAGGCGCAGGCATTCACCGGCGAAGAACTTGAAGATATTGCCGGCGCGACTTACTTCACCAATGGCCTCGGGCAGGGTCTTGCCCTCTTCCCGGGCCAGTAGCGTGCCGAGTTCTTCACGACGGGCGAGGATCTCGCTGCCGACTTTATCCAGCGCATCACTGCGGGCCTGAATACCCGAAGTGGACCAGGCCGGGAACGCGGCGCGAGCCGCATTGATGGCGGCATTGACCTGGGCCAGATCAGCCTTGGCGTATTCGCCGATGACATCCGACAACTCGGACGGATTGATATTGGTCGAGTAGTCGGCACCAGCGACCCATTGGCCGCCGATGTAGTTATCGAATCGTTTGACATCTGACACGAGCAATCTCCTTACGCAAAAGGCCGCTGATTGCTCAGCGACCCTGGTGAATTGTTTACTGCGCGCCTTGCTTGTCGATCAGCGCAGCCAGTGCTTCGTATTCTTCCGGCAACAGATCAGTCAGCGGGGTACGGACCGGACCTGCGTCGTAGCCAGAAATTTTTGCCCCGGCCTTGACGATGCTCACTGCGTAGCCGGCCTTGCGGTTGCGAATGTCCAGGTACGGCAGGAAGAAGTCGTCGATGATCTTGCCGACTGTGTCGTGATCTTCCCGGGCAATGGCGTGATAAAAATCCATCGCGGTTTTCGGGATGAAGTTGAACACCGCCGAGGAATAAACCGGTACGCCCAGCGCCTTGTAGGCGGCGGCGTAAACCTCCGCGGTCGGCAGGCCACCGAGGTAACTGAGACGATCGCCGAGGCGACGGCGGATCGACACCATCAACTCGATATCGCCCAGACCATCCTTGTAGCCGATCAGATTCGGGCAGCGCTCGGCCAGGCGTTCCAGCAACGGAGCGGTCAGACGGCAGACATTGCGGTTGTAAATGATCACGCCAATTTTGACCGACTTGCACACGGCCTCAACGTGGGCGGCAACGCCGTCCTGGCTGGCTTCGGTCAGGTAGTGCGGCAACAGCAGCAAGCCTTTGGCACCCAGGCGCTCGGCCTCTTGGGCGTACTCGATGGCCTGGCGAGTCGAGCCACCGACACCGGCGAGGATCGGCACGCTGGTGGCGCAGGTGTCGACGGCGGTCTTGATCACTTGCGAATACTCGCTGGCCGCCAGGGAAAAGAACTCACCAGTGCCACCCGCCGCGAACAAGGCCGAGGCGCCATACGGGGCCAGCCATTCGAGACGTTTGATATAGCCCTCGCGGTGGAAATCACCCTGGGCATTGAAATCGGTAACCGGAAAGGACAGCAGACCGGAAGAGAGGATGGACTTCAGTTCTTGTGGATTCATTATTCGAACACCCTGGGAAGCACGTTGTGATGAAAAGGTACGTCAGCCACTGCTGATGTCGTACGTCATCGTACAACCTAAATAATAATCGTCAACTGCATTTCATCGCCGGAGATGAGATTGGGGCAGCAACAATTACCTTCTTGACGTAGACAGGGTTTCATCTATGATCGATATTAACTGTATATACATACAGTTAATCGTGAGAATACCTACGGCCTATCAAGGAGCTGGAAATGTCCGGTCTACCCATCCTCCCGCAGGAACGCGTGAGCCAGGACGGCAAAATCATTGCTGACCTGGATAGCCTTTTTACCGAGCACGACATTCCGGTTGAGGCTGATGGGGACACCGTGAGTCTGTTCGCCGACGATAACCCCGGCGGCCACTTTTTCCCGCCAGGAATGATCTCCGACCTGCCAGACAGTGACCTGAAAGCCTCGCCACCACTGAGATTCGAGGGTGCAGAGCACACCGCGATTGGCGACAGTACCTTGCTGCGCCTCACCAAAGCCACGCCGGGTATTCCCGCCGGGCAAGTGCCATTGCGCCTGCCCAACAGCCTGGCACTGACCTATGGGCAGATCGTTGCCCTGGGGGGTGATTTCTATGGCATCCCTGAGCAACCGATATGCGAAGGAGCAACGCCTGTCGATCGACTTCAGCGTTTTCTGGCAGCCTTCAATTCTCTGGCGGTGCAGCCCATGGCAAAGGACGAAGCCAGGCAAATCCTCAGCGTCATGCAGCAGGCAATCGTCGCCACTAACCTGGCCATCAGGGACGGCAAACAGCCCCACGACGTCTACGAATTCCTGGGAGATACGTTGTCCGAAGAGTCGAACGAGGTCACCGGCGGTGGCAGTTTTATTTCCCCGCTGTTCCCGTTGGGGCGCTACCTGAAGCTGGCAGCGAACAACCTCGACCACTTTGGTGAATGGGCGCTGCTGGCTTATGTGGCCGGTCATACTGCGGCATTGCATCAGGCGGTGCTGGCCCATAACAGCGGCGATGATATGCAACTGGAACTGGCCTACGCCATGAACGCCTTCGCCGACCATTTCCTGACCGATCTGTTTTCCGCCGGGCACCTGCGCATTCCGCGCAAACAGCTGGCGGCAGTCGTCACCCCGAGCGATCTGGGCTCACTGCTCACTCGCTTCATGCACGATGAAGACAGCAAGTTCGGGCTCAATGTCAGCAATGCCCGGGGCGACAAATGGCATGCCTACGGCGACAAGCGCTACTTCGACACCCTCGACAGCGCCAACTGCAGGCTGGTCAAACTGGCCGTGCAGCAATCGGTGGATGAAGTCTTCGATACGTTCATCAGCGGCACCTTGCCTGCGCCTGAAAACTACATCGCGCTCGAGTACATCCCTGACCTGAAAGCCATACTGAACCCTTCCGGCAATTTCTCACCGCTGTTCGTCATGGAAGGGGACCAGGTGCTGCGCCGCCGCGACGTCAATAATCTTGACGACCAGAAACGGATCGGCGATTGGTGGGGTTGGAGTACCTATCTACTGCTCAAGGACTACAAGCCGAACAACACTAGCTCGGCACTTGGCACAAATTATGTACACAGCACAGAACCATTGTAGGCAACGTAAACACCTTAGCCCCGCTGCGCCTGCGCCTCTTCATGGGCATGGCGCAGCCGTTCGCGGCTGTTGGTCAGGTGCAGCCGCATCGCCGCTCGGGCTGCGTCCGAATCCTGGCGGGCAATCGCGTCATAGATCTCTTCGTGCTCGCGGCTCAGGCGATTCATGTAGTGCTGTTGGTCATCATGGGCCAGGCGCGCCGAGTTGAGCCGGGTACGCGGAATGATGCTGGTGCCCAGGTGGGTCATGATGTCGGTGAAGTAGCGGTTGCCAGTGGCCAGGGCGATCTGTAGATGAAACTGGAAATCCGAGGCCACCGCGTCGCCGGCACGGGCTGCGCTTTCGTTCAATGCATCCAGTGCCGCACGCATCAACGCCAACTGCTCGCTGCTGCGACGTTGTGCCGCGAGGCCCGCGGACTCCACTTCCAGGCTGATGCGCAGTTCAAGAATCGCCAACACATCGCGCAGGGTCACCACGGTCGCCGGATCGATGCGAAAGCCGCTCGGGCTTGGGGTGTCCAGCACAAAGGTGCCGATACCGTGACGGGTCTCGACCTGGCCTGCGGCCTGCAAGCGGGAAATTGCTTCGCGCACCACGGTGCGGCTGACGCCATGCGCCTCCATGATCGCCGACTCGGTGGGCAACTTGTCGCCACGTTTGAGCAAACCGTCGCGAATCTGCTCGGACAGTACCGTCACCAGTTCCTGCGCGAGGCTGCGGCGCTTGCGGGGAAGGCGTGGCGCGTCGATCTGGTTTTCCATGGTGAACATCTATCTCGGGTTCAAAAGAATCGCTTTCGCGGGCAAGTCCTAATGCCATGTAGTAGCGAGCTTGCTCGCGATGGACGTTAACGATAACGCGTGTTTTCTGAATAAACGCGTCGCCCTTGAATCCATCGCGAGCAAGCTCGCTCCTACAGGCAATAGGGCAAACCCGCTTCCACATTGCCCGCATCATAGCTTACCTGAGTTGTACGATCACCTACGCCGCTGTCACTGTCTGCTCGACCAGGTGACCGCCCTCGATGCGCACATGCCTTGGGTGGAAACGCTTGAGGCTGCTGCGATGTCCGACACTGACGATGCTCAGACCCGGCAATTGATTGATCAAGGCTTGATAGAGCACCGCTTCATCCTCTTCATCCATCGCCGAGGTGGCTTCGTCCATGTACAGCCATTGCGGCGCATAGAGCATCGCGCGGGCAAAGGCCAGGCGCTGCTGTTCACCCGGCGACAGCATGCGCTGCCAGTGATTGCTCTCGTCCAGGCGCGGGATCAGGTGCGGCAAGCGGCAGATTTCCAGCACTTGCACGTAACGCTCGTGCGGGTAAACCTCCCCCGGCTGTGGATAACTCAGGGCTTCGCGCAGGCTGCCGATCGGCAGATAAGGCTTTTGCGGCAGGAACAGATAACGCTGGGCTGGCACCCGGATATTGCCGTGGCCATCAGGCCAGAGCCGGCCCATGGCCCGCAGCAAGGTACTTTTGCCACTACCGGAACGGCCGCTGAGCATCAATCGCTCCCCCGCCGCAACGCTCATGTTGGCGTCGGTCAGCAAGTGACGGCCATCCGCCAGATCCAGCCCCAGGTTGTGCACTTTCAGCTCATTGCCCTGGCTCTGCACATCGATCGCCGGTGGCCGGTTTTCGTTGTCGGTCATGGCCTGACGAAAGCTCAGCAAGCGGTCACAGGTAGCGCGCCAGGCCGCGAGGTCGGAATACGCGGTAATGAACCAGCTGAAGTTCTCCTGAACGTTGCCAAACGCCGAGTTGATTTGCATCAGTTCCCCGAGCTGGATCTTGCCGCTGAAGTAGCGCGGTGCAGCGACAATGAACGGGAAGATGATTGCGATCTGTCCGTAACCGGCGGTGAAGAATGTCAGGCGTTTGGACACCCGCATGATGTCCCAGAAGTTGTGCCAGACCATGCCGAAACGGCTGCTCAAGCGCTTGTTCTCGTTCGGTTCGCCGTTATACAGCGCAATGCTTTCAGCATTTTCGCGAATCCGCACCATGGAAAACCGCAGGTCGGCTTCAAAGCGTTGTTGTCGGTTGTTCAAGCCGATCAAACGCTTGCCGATCAGGTGTGTCAGCCAGCTGCCGATTACCGCGTACACCAACGCACACCAGAACATGTAGCCGGGAATGGTGTAACCGAAGACTTCGATACTGCCTGACACCCCCCAGAGGATGATTGAGAACGACACCAGGCTGACTACGGTGCGGATCAGCCCTAGCCCAAGGTCCAGAGTGTTGGTGGTGAAGCTGTTGAGGTCTTCGGAAATCCGTTGGTCCGGGTTATCGGTGTAACCGCCCCGCTCCAACTGGTAGTAATTCTTGTGGCCGAGCCAGCGGCTGAAATGTTGTTCGGTCAGCCAGGCCCGCCAGCGGATGGTGAGCATTTGGGTCAGGTACAGCCGATACACCGCTCCGAGAATCGCCACCGCGGCGATTCCGCAGAAATACAGGATCAGTTGCCAGAATGCCGCTTCGTCCTTCTGTTGCAGCGCGTTGTAGAAGTCCTTGTACCAACTGTTGATCCACACCGAGATCGCCACGCTGAACAACGACAGCGCGATCACCGCAATTAACAGCGTCCAGGCCTTGCCTTTCTCCTCACTGCGCCAGTACGGCGTGGTCATCTTCCAGACCCGCCGCAAAAACTGCCCACGCACAGCATCATTGACCGCGGAATACTCAGCGTTCTGATTCATTGTTCAGGCTCGATAGGGTAAAGAACACGCTTCGAACCGATCATAGTTGATCGGCTCGGGTTGTCGCGAGTCTGGAGATATCCGTTCAGCGGCGAACCGGACGCTTCTGCAGTTTGCGCTGCAGGGTGCGGCGGTGCATGCCCAGGGCGCGGGCAGTGGCGGAGATGTTGCCTTCGTGTTCGGTCAGCACGCGCTGGATGTGCTCCCATTGCAGGCGATCCACCGACATCGGGTTTTCCGGCACCAGGGTGTCGAGGTCGGCATGCTCGGAAAGCAGCGCGGCCAGCACGTCATCGGCGTCCGCCGGTTTGCACAGGTAATTGCAGGCGCCGCGCTTGATCGCTTCGACGGCGGTGGCGATGCTCGAATAGCCGGTCAGGATCAGCACGCGCATTTCCGGATCGAGCTCGAGCAGCTTGGGCAGCAGCACCAGTCCGGAATCGCCGTCCATTTTCAGGTCAAGCGCAGCGTAATCCGGAATGTCCTGCTGGGCGATGCTCAGGCCTTCTTCGGCGGAACCCGCGGTACTCACGCGAAAACCGCGGCGGCTCATGGCGCGCGCCATGACGCGGGTAAAGGTAGCGTCGTCGTCTACCAGCAATAAATGCGGCAGTTCTTCGCCTTCGACTTGGATCTCGTCACTCATGTTCGTCTCCTCGGGCAACACGGGGCAGGCGCAGCTCGGTAAGCGTGCCACCTTCCTCATGACTGTAGAGTTTCACTGAGCCGCCAGCGCGTGTCACGCTGGCCTTGCTCAAAAACAGGCCCAGGCCGAAACCTTTGCCCTTGGTGGTAAAAAACGGTTTACCGATCTGCTCGGCAATCGCCAGCGGCACACCGGCGCCGTGGTCGCGAATGCTGATGGTGAGATTGTCGGCATCCCAGTCCACTCGCACTTCCAGACCTTCCGGGCAGGCGTCGGCGGCGTTATTCAGCAGGTTGAGCAAGGCCTGGGTCAAATCCGGCGGCGGTGCCAGACGCGGCACAGTGCCCTGGCCCAGGCGCTGGAGGCGATAACTGGCCTCCGGACGCATCAGGTGCCAGCGATTCAGGGCTTCGTCGAGCCAGTCGGTGACGTCCTGCATGTCCACCGCCAGCCGGCGATTGGCTTCAGCGGCGCGGACCAATTGCTGCAAGGTCTCCTTGCACAGCTTGACCTGGTCCTGGAGCACGCTCAAATCGTCCTGCAGCAGCGGGTCGTGATGATCCTGACGCATTTCCTTGAGCAGCACGCTCATGGTCGCCAATGGTGTACCCAACTCATGGGCAGCACCAGCGGCCTGCGTGGCCACGGCCAGCAATTGTTGATCGCGCAGACCTTCTTCGCGGCGGATCGCCCGCAACTCTTCCTGACGCCGCAGCTCCTCGGCCATCTTCGCCGCGAAAAAGGTAATCACTGCCGCGGCAAGGGCAAAGCTCAGCCACATGCCGTAGATCTGCATCTTTTCCCGGGCGATCGGGAACGTCTCCAGCGGGTAGAACTGCGCCAGCAGCAAGGTATAGAGCGCCAGGGCAATGCCGGAGAGGATCAGCGAATAGCGCCAGGGCAACGTCACCGCGGCAATGGTCAGCGGCACCAGATAATAGGAGACGAAGGGGTTGGTCGAGCCACCGGAGAAATACAGCAAGGCGCTGTGGATAAACAGGTCGCAGGCCAGTTGCACGGCGTATTCCAGCTCCGTCACCGGCCACGAGGTGCGCAGGCGAATGGCGGTCAGGGCACAGAGCACCATGGAAAACCCGAGGGTTATCGCCAGTTGCAGCCAGGGCAAGGGCAGCAGATCGAACCAGTAGGCAAGCCCCACCGAACCGGCTTGAGCGGCCAGTACCAGGGTGCGAATGAAGGTCAGACGCCAAAGGTTCTGGCGAGTGGCGGAAAGCAGTTGAACGGGGGCGAGCATGAGCTCTCCTGATGAGCGCTCCAGGCGGATCGCGACGAGTATAACCAAGCAGCGCCTTCCACAGGCAAACTGCGGCAAACAGCCACAGGGGAGCAGCGGCAAGCCTAAAGCTGCAAGCTGCAAGCTTTTACTTGCCGCTTGTAGCTTGAAACTTGCAGCTGCCTCATAGAGTCTGATGGTTTCACGCAGGTTCGGACCCTAATCCCTGCGGACCGTACTCAAGGAGATTCCATGCACACATTCAGCCGCAGCGCCGCCCTTCTTGCCCTCAGCGTCGGCGCCCTCGCCAGCCTGCCGGCATTGGCCGCCGACGAGCTTCATTACAACCAGATTTCCCTGCGCGCCGAAGTCAGCCAGGAAGTGCCTCGCGACCTGATGATCGTGACTCTCTATAGCGAAGAGCAGAACACCGACCCGGCCAAACTCGCCGCGGACATCAGCACCACCATGAACAAGGCGCTGGCCCAGGCCAAACAGGTCAAGGAAGTGACCTTGCGCCAGGGCAGCCGTAATAGCTACCCGATCTACGACACCAAGGGCCAGAAAATCACCGGCTGGCGCGAACGCGCCGAACTGCGCCTGGAAAGCCCGGACTTCGCTGCCCTGTCGAAACTGACCGGTGAACTGCTTACCGAGCTGAAAATGGGCGGCATGGATTTCGCCATCGCCAACGCGACCCGCAAGACCAGCGAAGATACCTTGCTCAAAGAAGCCGTCGACGCCTTCAAGGCCCGCGCGCAACTGACCACCGATGCACTGGGTGGCAAGGGCTACAAAATCGTCAACCTGAACCTCAACAGCAACGGCTACCCGCAACCCTACATGCGGGGCCCCAGCATGATGAAAGGCGCCAGCCTGGATTCAGCGCCGGTGACCCCGGAAATCGAAGCCGGCACCAGCCAGGTCAGCATGACGGCCGATGGGGCGATTGAAGTGTTGATGCCTTAAGCAATGATGTGCCAGTCAGTCTTGTACTGACTGTGCCACCGTCATCGCGAGCAAGCTCGCTCCCACATTGGATCTGAGCCAGTCCACACATTGTATGTACGGCATATAACCTGTGGGAGCGAGCTTGCTCGCGATTGGGCCTTCAACTCAACAAATGCTCACCTGACACACTGCACTACAGATTGACCCGGCACCCCTGATCCACCTGATCCAGAGCCTTGTCCACCAACAACTTGCTCAACTCGATCATCTGGTAAACCCCGAGCACCACACTTCGACGCGAGTCTTCGAGATCGAAGGCAAGATCGCAGGTAATGGCAGTGGCACTGGCGAGGGTTTCGGAAGCATTGGCCAGCAGCATTTCAGTGTCGAGATTGGAGGCAACGGTGAAGATATTGACTGGCTGGGCGCCAGCGAGTCTGGGCTTGTCGATTGGTGGCGAAAGGTAATGATCAAGGGCTCGGTCGGCTGCGGCGCGGTCCTTGAGCAGGTCTTCGGCGCCCAGGGCGTCCGAGATGGGTGTGATTTTGTTGAAAGGCGGGTCTGGGACGATCTTGTCCATGTATTGAGCTCCTACTTACCAATGGGAGCCATCATTTGCCGTTTCCACACGGCAAATAGGTGGCAGCTGTACGCGGGGTGGAAAACCGGTTAGTAGGCACCCGGCCAGACCGAAATCTGCCCACGCACAGCCGCCGTAACGCAGTTTGCAGACGAAAGAAGACATCGGCAACGTTTACGATGGTGAGGTTATGCGGCTACTAAGGTTCCAGGTTTCCACACCTGATCGCTGATACGCAGCGACAGCCAAAGGTTATGCGCCGCCCCAAACCCAACGCAACCGCCAAAATCCGTCGGAAAATTCCTCCACAAAGCCTCGACCTACAGCGCTTTCTGTAGGAGCTGCCTCAGGCTGCGATCTTTTGATCTTCGTTGCGTACCATTTCATCAGGAGGAACAAGCCCCCACAAACAGGCCGGCCGGTCGGCCGCCTCGCTTTTGCTTTGGCTTTTGATCTACCCGCCCCTTCGGCAGGCCGAGTGGAGGTGTTCATCAGGGGGGTGGCGCGAAGCGCCGTCAGCGAAGCTGACTCCGCCGCGGCGCGGCGTCCCCTGATGGACGCCGGAGCGAGGGAACACCGAGCCTTAGCGAGGTGCCGTACGCCGGGGCGAGACCTTTTGGGTACTTTTGGGGCGTTTGCCAAAAGTGCCTCGCCGTAAGGGCGAAACCCTAAGTGGCCGTTACCGCAGCAACGGATATGTACACCGACCCTCAAGAGCCAGGCCGACTGTCAGGCCGCCTTATCGCGAGCAGGCTCGCTCCCACAAGATCAAGATCAAAATCAAAAGATCGCAGCCTGCGGCAGCTCCTACAGGTCAGGTATCTATAGGTAACACCCTACGCCCCCGTCAGGTGCGACCTACACTCCACCGCCCCCTTGTAGCGCACCAAATGCACCGAAAAAACCACGCGCAAACGGTCAAATGCGTCAATACTTACACTGATGCGACATTCCTGTACGTTCGTGCCACTGTTTAAGGCTTGTAGCCACTCCGGATCTTGCATTGGGTATGGGCCCTGCATAAGTATCCGCAGGCACGACTCACGAGGTCGTCCTCTAAATCAAAAAATGACAACAAATCATGAGGCCACCATGCTCAAACACGCGGTCATTCCGTTTTTAGTCGGCGCAGGCTTGTTAGCTAGCGCACCATTCGCCCAAGCGGCGACTAACCTGGTGTTCTGCTCCGAAGGGAGCCCGGCCGGCTTTGATCCAGGTCAGTACACCACCGGAACCGACTTCGACGCCTCTGCAGAAACCATGTTCAACCGCCTGACTCAGTTCGAGCGTGGCGGCACCGCCGTTACTCCGGGTCTGGCAACCAGCTGGGACATTTCCCCGGACGTGCTGACTTACACCTTCCACCTGCGTGAAGGCGTCAAGTTCCACACCACCCCGTATTTCAAACCGACTCGTGAGTTCAACGCCGACGACGTGCTGTTCACCTTTAATCGCATGATTAACAAGGATGACCCGTTCCGTAAAGCGTACCCGACCGAATTCCCGTACTTCACCGACATGGCCATGGACACCAACATTGCCAAGGTCGAGAAGGTCGACGATCACACCGTCAAGTTCGTGCTGAACAGCGTTGATGCTGCCTTCATCCAGAACCTGGCCATGAGCTTCGCCTCGATCCAGTCAGCCGAGTACGCCGCCCAGCTGCTCAAGGAAGGCAAACCAGGCGACATCAACCAGAAGCCGATCGGCACTGGCCCGTTTGTGTTCAAGAGCTACCAGAAAGACTCCAACATCCGCTACACCGGGAACAAGGACTACTGGAAGCCTGAAGACGTCAAGATCGACAACCTGATCTTCGCCATCACCACCGACCCATCGGTACGTATCCAGAAGCTGAAGAAAAACGAGTGCCAGATCACCCTCTTCCCTCGTCCGGCCGACCTTAAGGCACTGCGCGAAGACAAGACCCTGAAGCTGCCAGAACAGGCCGGTTTCAACCTGGGTTACATCGCCTATAACGTAATGCCCGTGCTCAAGGGCCGCACCGACAACAACCCATTGGCCGACCTGCGGGTCCGTCAGGCGTTGGACATGTCGGTGAACAAGTCACAGATCATCGATTCGGTGTACCAGGGCGCCGGCCAACTGGCCGTCAACGCCATGCCGCCAACCCAGTGGTCCTATGACACCACCATCAAGGATGCCAAATACGACCCTGAGAAAGCCAAAGAGCTGCTCAAGGAAGCAGGCATCAAGGAAGGTACCCAGATCACTCTGTGGGCCATGCCGGTTCAGCGTCCGTATAACCCGAACGCAAAACTGATGGCTGAAATGCTGCAGTCGGACTGGAAGAAAATCGGTCTGAACGTCAACATCGTCAGCTACGAATGGGGCGAGTACATCAAGCGTTCCAAGGGCGGCGAGAACCAGGCGATGATCATCGGCTGGAGCGGCGACAACGGTGACCCGGATAACTGGCTCAACGTGCTGTTCGGCTGCGACTCCCTGGCCGGTAACAACTTCTCCAAATGGTGCAACAAGGACTTTGACAAGCTCGTCAAAGATGCCAAGAAAACACCTGACCAGGCCAAGCGCACCGAACTGTACAAGCAGGCGCAACACCTCCTCAAAGACCAGGTTCCAATGACACCTATCGCTCACTCGACGGTGTTTCAACCCATGCGCACGACTGTGCAGGACTTCAAGATCAGCCCGTTTGGCTTGAACTCCTTCTACGGCGTCAGCGTCAGCAAATAAGGTCTGGCAACGGCGGCTTCCTTGAGGTCGCCGTTGCTTTACCCGCCAGGACCGCAGGAATTTGCCTACATCCAGAACCTCTGCGTACTACCGCAGCGGCCCTAGGACAAGTCGACTTTTCCTACGCGTCTTTAAGACCATATGCATTTACTGTCCCGCCCGCGGCTCATACCGTCGAGGCACGGCAGTCCTGCGTTTTTGGCTGGCACTGCTGTACGCGATGACTTGGGATCAATGACTTCTCCCTGCCCCTCCGGACAGGGAGAAGTCATTGAACAAAAAACAATAAGGGAGAGGGAGCGTCATGCGTCATTCCTTGGTTTTATCCGCATTACTAGGCACCGGCCTGTTGGCCGGCGCATCGATCAGCCAGGCCGCCAGCAACAGCCTGGTGTTTTGCTCTGAAGGCAGCCCGGCCGGTTTCGACACCGCGCAGTACACCACTGCAACCGACAACGATGCCGCCGAACCGATCTACAACCGGCTGGCCGAGTTCGAAAAAGGCGCGACCAGTGTCGTCCCGGGCCTGGCTACCCGCTGGGATATTTCCGAGGACGGTCTGACATACACTTTTCACCTGCGCGAAGGGGTGAAATTTCACACAACCAAGTACTTCACACCGAGTCGCGACTTCAACGCCGATGACGTACTGTTCACCTTCAACCGCATGCTCAATCCCGAGCAGCCGTTCCGCAAGGCTTACCCCACCGAGTTTCCGTATTTCAACGGGATGAGCCTGAACAAGAATATCGCCAGAGTCGAAAAGACCGACCCGCTGACCGTGGTAATGACGCTCAACAGCGTAGACGCCGCCTTCATTCAAAACATCGCCATGAGTTTCGCTTCGATCCTCTCGGCCGAATACGCCGATCAGTTGCTCACGGTCGGCAAACCCAGCGACATCAATCAGAAGCCGATCGGTACCGGCCCCTTCGTGTTCCAGCGTTATCAAAAGGACTCGCAGATCCGTTACGCCGGTAACAAACAGTACTGGGACCCGAGCCGGGTCAAGCTCGATCAGTTGATTTTCGCGATCAACACCGACGCCTCGGTACGCGTGCAGAAGCTCAAGGCCGGTGAATGCCAGATCACCCTGCACCCGCGCCCGGCCGACGTCGACGCGCTGAAAAAAGACCCGAAACTGCAACTTATCGAGAAGCCCGGCTTTAACCTTGGCTACATCGCCTACAACGTGCGGCACAAACCCTTCGACCAGCTCGAAGTGCGTCAGGCGCTGGACATGGCGGTAAACAAACAAGGCATCCTCAACGCTGTGTATCAGGGCGCCGGGCAACTGGCGGTCAACGCCATGCCGCCCACCCAATGGTCCTATGACGAGACCATCAAAGACGTCGCCTACAACCCGGAAAAAGCCAAAGAGCTGCTCAAGGCCGCCGGGGTCAAGGAAGGCACCGAGATCACCCTCTGGGCCATGCCGGTGCAACGCCCATACAACCCCAACGCCAAACTGATGGCTGAAATGCTGCAGTCCGACTGGGCCAAGATCGGACTCAAGGTCAAAATCGTCAGCTATGAATGGGGCGAGTACATCAAACGCACCAAGAACGGTGAGCACGATGTCAGCCTGATTGGCTGGACCGGCGACAATGGGGATCCGGACAACTGGCTCGGCACCCTCTACAGCTGTGACGCTATTGGCGGCAACAACTACTCCATGTGGTGCGACCCGCAATACGACAAGCTGGTCAAGCAAGCCAAGATCGTGACGGATCGCGAACAACGCACGGTCCTCTACAAACAGGCTCAGCAGTTGCTCAAGCAACAAGTCCCGATCACCCCTATCGCCCACTCGACGGTCAACCAGCCGTTGAGCGCCAAAGTCGAAGGGTTCAAGGTCAGCCCCTTCGGCCGTAACGTCTTTTCGGGCGTCGGCATCACTCCATAACCCGGCAACCAGAACCCGGAGAGCGAATTTCGCTCTCCCGCAGGCGTGCAGCCTGAATTCGACAAAACTGTCGCCAGCAAACGTTTGCGATACCTTGATCGAGTTCAAATTCAATAGCCGGATCACCAAAAAAAGACCGGCATAAAAAAGAAAGTCAGGAGCTTCACCCATGAAACTGAGTAGCACCGCGCTATTAGCCTTGGCCATCAGCAGCGTGATGGCCACGGCCCACGCAGAAAGCGTTAGCCAGGAATTCGTTCCAACCCAACTCAACAGCACCAACGCTCAAGCAGAATCCAAGGGCTTTGTCGACGGCCAGAGCCTGTCGGGCACGACCCGTAACTGGTACGCCAACGAGCTCAAGCGTCGTGGTGGCACCTTCAGTTATCAGAAACACGGTGAAACCCAGACCACCCCGCGCCGCATCAACTGGGTTCAGGGCACCATCCTCAACTACAGCTCCGGCTTTACCCAGGGCACTGTGGGTTTCAGTACTGAAGTCGCGGCCTATAACGCGCTGGTCCTGGATCGCAGCCGCAAGGACATTGCCAACGGTTCCAACCGCACCCTGGCCCATTCCGACGGTGATGCCGTAGACCAGTGGAGCAAACTCGGCCTGGCCAACGTCAAGGCGCGGGTTTCCAATACCACTCTGACCGCCGGTCGCCAGAACTTCAGCAGCCCGATCGTCGACGTGATCGGCAACCGTCCGCTGCCTTCCAGCTTTGAAGGCGTGGCCCTGCACAGCGAAGAGTTCGACAACCTGTCGTTCGACCTTGGCACTTTCGACCGGGTGTCGCCGCGTACCGAGCAAAGCCTGTCGAAATTTCGCAGTGAATATTCGGCCACCGGTGTCGAAACCGACCATGTACACACCGCCGGCCTGAACTACCAGCCGCTGAAAAGCCTGAAGACCAGCCTGTACGCGGCCAATGTCGAAGACTTCTGGAATCAGTACTACTTCGGCGCCGTTCACGAACTGGGCGACAGCTCGGTCCTGAGCCTGACCACCGGCCTGAACTACTACAAAACCGTCGATGAAGGTAAAAAGAAGATGGGAGAGATCGACAACGATACCTTCTCCCTATCGTTCGGCCTGACCCACCAGGCTCACAGCCTGACGTTCGCCTACCAGGAAGTTAACGGTAACGAGTACTTCGACTACCTGCATGAAACCAACGGCATCTACCTGGCCAACTCCCTGCTCTCGGACTTCAACGGCCCGAACGAGAAGTCCTTCCAGATCGCCTACGGTATCAACATGGCCGAATACGGCGTACCGGGCCTGAAGTTCAACATCTACCAGGCTCGCGGCTGGGGCATCGACGGTACTCACTACAAAGGCACCGCCTATGATGTGAATGGCCTGGATGGCGAACACCACTATGAATACGGCATCGGTACTTCCTACGCCGTGCAGAGCGGCCCGCTGAAAGCCACCGCGATTCGCGCGACCTACACCACTCACCGCGCCAGCGAAAACCAGGGTGACGGCAACATCAACGAATTCCGTCTGGTCACCACCATTCCATTCAACATTCTCTAAGCACCAGCTGAACGGCTGATTTATTGAAGAATCAGCCGTTCAGGCTTTTCTGGTTCAATCGATTGCAGAGGGGTTATTGATGAATAAGCTTGCGTTACGAGCGGCGATTGCCACCGCGGTGCTGAGTGTCGCTGTCGGCGTCTCGGCCAAACCCTTGGTGGTTTGTACCGAAGCCAGCCCGGAAGGCTTCGATATGGTCCAGTACACGACTGCAGTCACAGCCGATGCGGTGGCCGAAACCATCTTCAATCGTCTGGTGGACTTCAAGCCCGGCACCACTGAAGTGGTACCGGCACTGGCCGACTCCTGGGAGATCAGCGCGGATGGGCTGAGCTACACCTTCCACCTGCGTAAAGGCATCAAGTTCCACACCACCGAATACTTCAAGCCGACCCGCGAGATGAATGCCGACGACGTGCTCTGGAGTTTCCAGCGCCAGCTGGACCCGAAGCATCCGTGGCATGACAAATCGAGCATAGGTTTCCCGTACTTCGAAAGCATGGGCTTCAAGGAATTGCTCAAAAGCGTCGAGAAAGTCGACGACCACACAGTGGTATTTACCCTGACCCGCCGCGAAGCGCCCTTCCTGGCCGACATCGCCATGGCGTTCTCCTCGATCTACTCCGCCGAATACGCCGACCAGTTGCTAAAGGCCAACAAGACCAACGACCTGAACAGCAAGCCAATCGGCACCGGGCCGTTTGTCTTCGTGCGTTATGCCAAGGACGCCCAGGTCCGTTTCAAGGCCAACCAGGATTATTTCCGTGGTCCGCCGCCGAGCGAAGCGCTGATCCTGGCAATTGCTACCGACAACAACGTGCGCCTGCAGAAGCTCAAGGCCAATGAGTGCCAGATCGCGCTGTATCCAAAACCCGATGACATCCCGAGTATCAAGGCCGACCCTAATCTCAAGGTCGACGAACTGGCGGCCATGACCACCAGCTACACCGCCATGAATACCACCCGCAAATACATGAGCGACGTGCGGGTCCGGCAGGCGATCAATATCGCCTTCGACAAGGAAGCCTACGTCAACAGCCTGTACGGCAAGGGCAATGCCGTGGTCGGGACCGGCCCTTATCCGCCAACCCTGCTAGGCTTTAACGACACACTGAAAAACCCGCCGCGCGACCTGGACAAGGCCCGCGTGCTGCTCAAGGAAGCCGGCGTGCCGGAAGGCACGGTGCTGACCCTGTTCACCCGCAACGGTGGCGGCCCGACCAACCCCAACCCGCTGCTCGGCGCACAAATGATGCAGTCGGACCTGGCACGGGTCGGCATCAAGCTCGACATCCGCGTCATGGAATGGGGCGAAATGCTCAAGCGCGCCAAAAATGGCGAACATGACATGGTCTCGGCCGGCTGGGCCGGTGACAACGGTGACCCGGATAACTTCCTGACCCCGAACCTGAGTTGCGATGCAGCGAAAAACGGCGAAAACTACGCCCGCTGGTGCAACAAACAGTTCCAGGACGTGATCGACAGGGCCCGCGCGGGAACCGATCCGGCAGAACGTGCTGCACTGTATGAAAAAGCTTTGGTGACTTTCGATCAGGATCAACCATGGATCCCCATGGCCTACCCGAAAATGTTCACCGCAATGCGCAAGAACGTCGAGGGCTATCACATTAGCCCCCTGACCACTAATAACTTCGCTACCACCCTGGTGAAGTAGATAAGAAACGCCCGTCATCGTTGATCCCGACGGTGCCGGGCACGCCTAACCGGCTGATGAGGTACACCAGAAGATGTTTAGTTTTATTGCCCGCCGCGTGGGGTTGTTGATCCCCACCTTCTTCGGCATCACCTTGCTGACCTTCGCATTGATTCGCATGATTCCCGGCGACCCCGTGGAAGTCATGATGGGCGAACGTCGGGTCGACCCTGAGATGCATGCCCAGGCAATGGAACGCCTTGGTCTGAACAAACCGCTGTATGCCCAGTACCTGGACTACATCGGCAAGCTCGCCCATGGCGATCTTGGCGAATCCCTGCGGACCCGTGAAAGCGTCTGGAGCGAGTTCACCTCGCTGTTCCCGGCGACCCTGGAACTGTCCATGGCCGCCCTGCTGTTCGCCGGCATCCTCGGGCTGCTGGCCGGGGTGATTGCCGCCTTGAAGCGAGGATCCCTGTTCGACCATGGGGTGATGGGCATCTCCCTGGCGGGGTATTCGATGCCGATTTTCTGGTGGGGCCTGATCCTGATCATGTTCTTCTCGGTCTCCCTGGGCTGGACCCCGGTTTCCGGGCGGATCGACCTGCTGTACGACATCGAGCCGAGAACCGGCTTCATGCTGATCGATACCCTGCTGGCCGATGACACCGGGGCTTTCTTCGACGCCCTGCATCACCTGATTCTGCCGGCCATCGTGCTCGGCACCATCCCGCTGGCGGTGATCGCGCGGATGACCCGCTCCTCGATGCTCGAAGTGCTGCGCGAAGACTACATTCGCACCGCCCGGGCCAAAGGCCTGTCGCCAGCACGCGTGGTGTTCGTCCACGGCCTGCGTAACGCCTTGATTCCGGTACTGACGGTAGTCGGCCTGCAAGTCGGCACCCTGCTGGCCGGTGCGGTTCTGACCGAAACCATCTTCTCCTGGCCCGGCATCGGCAAATGGCTGATCGAAGCCATTGGCGCCCGGGATTATCCGGTGGTGCAAAACGGCATCCTGTTAATCGCGTGCCTGGTGATTCTGGTCAACTTCGTGGTGGACATCCTCTACGGCTTTGCCAACCCACGCATCCGTCATCAGCGCTGAGATCATACTAATGAGCACTCTAACTACCTCAGTAGCAGTCGACCAAAGCCTGCTGTATCCGTCTCCGTACAAAGAGTTCTGGCATGCCTTTTCGAGGAACAAAGGGGCCGTCGCCGGCCTGATGTTCATGATCCTGGTGGTGTTCTGCGCCCTGTTCGCCCCCTGGGTCGCACCGCACAATCCGAGCGAGCAATACCGCGACTTCCTGCTGACACCGCCGTCCTGGCTGGAAGGTGGGCAGATTCAGTTTCTGCTCGGTACCGATGAGCTGGGACGCGATCTGTTGTCGCGCTTGATCCATGGTTCACGCCTGTCGCTGATGATCGGTTTGTCATCGGTGGTCATGTCAATGATCCCGGGCATCATGCTGGGTCTGTTCGCCGGGTTCTTCCCGCGCGTGCTCGGCCCGACCATCATGCGCCTGATGGACATCATGCTGGCCCTGCCATCCCTGCTGTTGGCAGTTGCTATTGTCGCCATCCTCGGCCCTGGCCTGATCAATACCGTGATCGCCATCGCGATCGTTTCGCTGCCGTCCTATGTTCGTCTGACCCGCGCCGCGGTGATGGGTGAACTGAACCGCGACTACGTGACCGCCGCGCGCCTGGCCGGTGCCGGTCTGCCACGCCTGATGTTCATCACCGTGTTGCCTAACTGCATGGCACCGCTGATCGTTCAGGCGACCTTGAGTTTCTCTTCGGCAATTCTCGATGCCGCGGCCCTGGGCTTCCTCGGCCTTGGCGTACAACCGCCGACCCCGGAGTGGGGCACCATGCTGGCTTCGGCTCGCGACTACATCGAACGCGCCTGGTGGGTGGTGAGCCTGCCTGGTTTGACCATTTTGCTCAGCGTGCTGGCAATCAACCTGATGGGCGACGGTCTGCGCGATGCGCTGGACCCGAAACTCAAGAACGCCGCCTGAGGAGATTCCCATGTCACTGCTAGAAATCAAGAATCTCAACGTGCGCTTTGGCGACGCCAACGCGGTACCGGTGGTCGACGGACTCGACCTGTCCGTGGACAAGGGCGAAGTACTGGCCATCGTCGGCGAATCGGGTTCCGGCAAGTCCGTGACCATGATGGCGCTGATGGGGCTGATCGAGCATCCCGGAATCGTTACCGCTGACTCCCTCGTCTTCGACGGCAAGGACATGCTCAAGCTCAATGCCCGCCAGCGTCGCAAAATCGTCGGCAAGGACCTGGCAATGGTCTTCCAGGACCCGATGACCGCGCTGAACCCGAGCTACACCGTGGGCTTCCAGATCGAGGAAGTGCTGCGCCTGCACCTGAAAATGTCCAGCAAGGACGCCCGCAAGCGCGCCATCGAACTGCTGGAAAAGGTCGAAATCCCTGGCGCCGCCAGCCGCATGAATGCCTATCCGCATCAACTGTCCGGCGGCATGAGCCAGCGCGTGGCGATTGCCATGGCCATCGCCGGTGAACCGAAACTGCTGATCGCCGATGAACCGACCACCGCCCTCGACGTGACCATCCAGGCACAGATCATGGAGTTGCTGCTCAACCTGCAGAAAGAGCAGAACATGGGCCTGGTTTTGATCACCCACGATTTGGCCGTGGTGGCCGAAACCGCCCAGCGGGTATGCGTGATGTACGCCGGCCAAGCCGTGGAAGTCGGGCAAGTGCCCGGGCTGTTCGACGTGCCGGCGCATCCATACAGCGAAGCATTGCTGGCAGCGATTCCGGAACACAGCCTGGGCGCCGAGCGCCTGGCGACCCTGCCGGGCATCGTTCCGGGTCGTTATGACCGTCCGCAAGGCTGCCTGTTGTCGCCGCGTTGCCCCTATGTGCAAGACAACTGCCGCACGCAACGCCCGGGCCTGGACCCTAAAGCCCACAGCCTCGCCCGTTGCTTCTACCCCTTGAATCAGGAGGTGGCGTAATGAGCGTCGTTCTCACCGCCCGCGACCTTACCCGTCACTACGAAGTATCCCGCGGCCTGTTCAAAGGCACCGCCCTGGTTCGTGCCCTCAATGGCGTGTCGTTCGAACTGGAAGCCGGCAAGACTCTCGCTGTGGTTGGCGAGTCGGGCTGTGGCAAGTCGACCCTGGCCCGCGCCCTGACGCTGATCGAAGAGCCCTCCTCCGGCTCCTTGAAAATCGCCGGGCAGGAAGTCACCGGCGCCGACAAGGCCCAGCGCAAGCAACTGCGCAAAGACGTGCAGATGGTGTTCCAGAGCCCCTACGCCTCGTTGAACCCACGGCAGAAAATCGGCGACCAGCTCGCCGAACCGCTACTGATCAACACCAAACTGAGTGCCGCCGAACGTCGCGAGAAAGTCCAGGCGATGATGAAGCAGGTGGGCTTGCGCCCTGAACACTACCAGCGCTATCCGCACATGTTCTCCGGTGGCCAGCGTCAGCGGATTGCCCTGGCTCGGGCGATGATGCTGCAACCCAAGGTGCTGGTGGCGGACGAACCGACATCGGCCCTCGACGTGTCGATTCAGGCCCAGGTACTCAACCTGTTCATGGACCTGCAGAAAGAGTTCAACACCGCCTACGTGTTCATCTCCCACAACCTGTCGGTGGTGCAACACGTTGCTGACGATGTGATGGTGATGTACCTCGGTCGTCCGGTGGAAATGGGTCCGAAGGAGGACATCTACAGCCGCCCTCTACACCCGTACACCCAAGCGCTGCTGTCGGCCACACCCACCATCCACCCGGACCCGAACAAGCCGAAGATCAAGATCGTCGGCGAACTGCCCAACCCGCTCAACCCACCGTCCGGCTGCGCCTTCCACAAGCGCTGCCCGTATGCGACCGAGCGCTGCAGCACCGAAGAGCCGGCCCTGCGCCTGCTCGACAGTCGCCAGGTGGCTTGCCACTACGCCGAGCAATTCGTCGTTTGAACCGGGCATAAAAAATACTCTCGGAATCAGTCCGGGAGGTTTTTTTTCAAGTGTCGATCAACCCCTTCCGCAGGGCCGCGTACCGGTCTGGCTGGAGGGGTTTCCTATATATTACTTAAACAAAGTAGTTTTCTTACAGAATGAAAAGAAACAATACTTCAACAACAAAAGAAAACATCCACAACCTGTAACAAGCCATGGCGCGAGCTGTCTTTTAGTTACCGAAATAGCTTTAGGGAAACTCTGAAAAAGACTTCCATCTCTGGTGAAATACCCATCTCACACGAATCGAACGGTTGAGCCCCGATGAAACAGATGTCCTTCGCCGATGCCGAGTATGCCGGTAAACGTAAGCAGACCCGCCGCGAGCGCTTCCTGATCGAGATGGATCAAGTCGTGCCCTGGAAGGGTTTGATTGCCTTGATCGAACCGCATTATCCGAAGGGTGAAGGTGGTCGTCCGGCGTATCCGTTGCTGGCCATGTTGCGGGTTCATCTGATGCAGAACTGGTTCGGCTACAGCGATCCGGCGATGGAAGAATCGCTGTATGAAACGACGATCCTGCGCCAGTTTGCAGGGCTGCATCTGGATCGAATTCCTGACGAAACCACGATTCTCAACTTCCGCCGCTTGCTGGAGAAACATGAGCTGGCGGGTGGGATTTTGCAGGTTATCAACGGTTATCTGGGTGACCGTGGATTGATGTTGCGTCACGGAACGATCGTGGATGCGACGATCATTCATGCACCCAGCTCAACCAAGAATAAAGACAAGAAACGCGACCCCGAGATGCATCAGACCAAGAAAGGAAATCAGTACTATTTTGGAATGAAATCCCACATTGGCGTTGATGCGGATTCGGGCTTGGTTCATAGCGTTGTCGGTACTCCCGCCAACGTGGCGGACGTGACACAAGTGGATCAATTGCTTCACGGAGAAGAAGTTCACGTCTGTGGCGATGCCGGTTACACCGGGGTGCAGAAACGCCCAGAACATCAGGATCGCAAGATGATTTGGTCGATTTCTGCCCGGCCCAGTTCGTACAAAGAGCATGGCAAAGACACGGTGATCGGTAGCGTGCTACGCGGGATTGAGTATGCGAAAGCGCAAGTCAGAGCCAAGGTTGA
Source organism: Pseudomonas sp. LBUM1658 (assembly GCF_059716055.1). Taxonomy (NCBI): domain Bacteria; kingdom Pseudomonadati; phylum Pseudomonadota; class Gammaproteobacteria; order Pseudomonadales; family Pseudomonadaceae; genus Pseudomonas; species Pseudomonas sp. LBUM1658. The sequence continues at coordinate 995,340 of NZ_CP166798.1, read as the reverse complement.
GCATCCGTTTCGAGTGATCAAGCGCCAGTTTGGCTATACGAAAGTGCGCTTTCGTGGTCTGGCGAAAAACATCGCTCAGCAGACGACGTTGTTCGCCTTGTCGAACCTGTGGATGGTGCGAAAACGATTGTTGAATGCAGGAGAGGTGCGCCTGTAATGCGGGCTAATCGCCCTGAAACAGCGCGATTAGAGGAAAAATCATGAATTAAAGAGTGGAAAGGTCCGATTTTCGACCGAATCAGCGTTTTTTGAACCTCTCACAGAGAGGGCATCAAAAATCGGTGGGTACTTCAGACCTTCCTTAGCCTGATTAAACTCATTGAATCATCCCCACCAAAAGGAATAAACCAATGAGTTCAATGTCAAAGTCTTTAGAGCTGATGATTGAGGAGATTTACACGGATGGCGAGGTTTCGATGGAAGAATACAAAAGACTGCAGGCCGAAGCCGATCGCCGCTGGGAAGCAGTCACCGAGGAGCTCGGGCCGAACACCACATTGACTGCTTTTCAAAACGCCATGGATGTCGCGATGCATCTTTTATATCTCAGCGTCGAACATGCACAGAAACAAGAAGTCACGGATCTCGGGGAAGCCTATGTAAAAGATGCAATCCATGCGCAAGTCGAATACCTGCGAGCGGGCACCGAGCTGACACTCAAACTGTTGAGGGCCGGTCAAAACAGACTATAAGTATTCGTTCCTGCGTGACGCAGTATCTCCATAACATCGCGCTGCTCACCACCATAATTATTCCCACTTGATAGTGGGAATAATCAACTATCTAACCTGTTAATGGATTTGCAGAAATAGTTAAACACCGGCAATTCGTCGACGGCGCAGCCTGAAAAAACGTGCCCCGGTAAACGGGGCGTGTTGTTGCAGAGTTGACCAACCCCCTTCTTCCTGGATTGCTCAGCAATTTGGAAGAAGGGGTTTTCTTTTGTCCGTCATTTACATTCTATGTCTGGCTATCGCCCTCATCCTCCTCGGTGTCTGGATCGTCAGTGGTCGAGTCGTCATCTTCCGCTGCAATCATTACGCTGTACGCCCCGTGCCCGTTCGAGGCCTGCTCCTCATGTTCCGGACACTCCGCCCAAGCCGCCGACGCCGTACCGAGGGTTAGCAGCACCAATACTTTCAGCAACAACACACCGCGTAGAAAAATGCTCATAGCCGATTCCATCCTTTCAAGGTGAAGCCTCAGAGCCTGACGGCGACAAACCTGGATGCCGTGGCATTGTGTGAAACTCAGTTGCGATCGAGCGGGTTCTCCAGATAGGACGCTGATGAACCCCAGGAAATGCCATTGGCAGGCAGATTGGTTTTGAATAAGGGTTATGCCAAACAGCGATTTCAAATGCTGTGATGACCTGTGGCGAGGGCCCTGCTCTTGTAGGAGCGAGCTTGCTCGCGATGGACTCAAGGGCGGTGCGTTTATTCAGAAAACACGCGTTATCGTTAACGTCCATCGCGAGCAAGCTCGCTCCTACAATATAGACCTCAGGGAATTTCGCCGGCCAATAAAAAACCCCGCAGCTTTCGCAACGGGGCTTGGGGTGTTACCGCTCAGCGCTTAGTGATGCTCACGAGTCGCGCGGAATTTCACGTCTGGCCAGCGCTCTTCCATCAGCGCCAGGTTGACCCGGGTCGGGGCCAGGTAGGTCAGGTGACCACCGCCGTCGATCGCGAGGTTTTCCACGGCCTTGACGCAGAACTCTTCAAGTTTCTTCTTATCGCTGCAATCGATCCAGCGGGCGGAATACACGGTGATCGGCTCGTAGGCGCATTCGACCTTGTATTCCTCTTTCAGGCGGCTGGCGACCACATCGAACTGCAGCACACCGACGGCGCCGAGAATGATGTCGTTGCTGCGTTCCGGGAAGAACACCTGGGTCGCGCCTTCTTCGGCCAGCTGTTGCAGGCCTTGGCGAAGTTGCTTGGACTTGAGCGGATCCTTCAGGCGTACGCGACGGAACAGCTCCGGAGCGAAGTGCGGGATCCCGGTGAAGCTCAGCGCTTCGCCTTCGGTGAAGGTGTCGCCGATCTGGATCGTGCCGTGGTTGTGCAGACCAATGATGTCGCCAGCGAAGGCTTCTTCCAGTTGCTCACGCTCGGAGGAGAAGAACGTCAGTGCATCGCCGATCCGCACGTCCTTGCCAGTTCGGACGTGGCGCATTTTCATGCCTTTGTCGTACCTGCCGGAGCAGATCCGCATAAAGGCGATCCGGTCACGGTGTTTCGGGTCCATGTTCGCCTGGATCTTGAACACGAAGCCGGCGAATTTCTCTTCAATCGGCTCGACCGTGCGCTCGTTGGCGACACGCGCCAGTGGCTTGGGCGCCCAATTGACCACGGCGTCGAGCACGTGATCGACACCGAAGTTGCCCAGAGCCGTACCGAAGAACACCGGGGTCAGTTGGCCGTCGAGGAATTCCTGCTGATTGAATTCGTGGCAAGCGCCCTGGACCAGCTCCAGTTGATCGACAAAACGGTCGTACTCGTCGCCCAAATGCGCACGGGCTTCGTCGGAGTCGAGCTTCTCGATGATTTTCACATCGGTACGCTCGTGGCCATGGCCCGCGGTGTACACGATAATGTAGTCGTCGGCGAGGTGATACACACCCTTGAAGTCGCGGTAGCAACCGATCGGCCAGGTGATTGGCGCGGCCTTGATCTTCAGGACCGCTTCGATCTCGTCGAGCAGTTCGATCGGGTCGCGGATGTCCCGGTCGAGTTTGTTGATGAAGCTGACAATCGGCGTGTCACGCAGACGGCAGACGTCCATCAAGGCGATGGTACGTGGCTCTACGCCCTTACCACCGTCGAGGACCATCAAGGCCGAGTCGACCGCCGTCAGGGTGCGGTAGGTGTCTTCCGAGAAGTCTTCGTGGCCCGGGGTGTCGAGCAGGTTGATCATGTGATCGCGATACGGGAACTGCATGACCGACGTGGTAATGGAAATACCACGCTGCTTTTCCATTTCCATCCAGTCGGAGGTGGCATGACGGTCCGACTTTCGGGATTTCACCGTACCGGCAATAGCAATGGCCTTGCCCATCAGCAAGAGTTTCTCGGTGATGGTGGTCTTACCCGCATCCGGGTGGGAAATAATGGCGAAAGTGCGGCGTTTCGCGACTTCGGCGGCCTGTTTGGTCATGGGAAATCGCCTGGCAGGTGATTCAAAAAAGGGCGGCGATTATAGCCCAAACTCAGCCCAGAACCGAACCATTGAGCACATTGGGGGTGGCGAAATGCCGCACATAAGGGGAACCTTTTGCCCAGTGGAGCCGTCCACTCTCTTGTTACCACCTCGTTTCAGGGGCTGAAATATCAGCAAATCATCCTGACGAGGCTGCGCTTATGGCTCGACTTGTGCCGCTTTGCCGGCCCTTGCGAGCTGCTTTTCGCGAACGACTCTCCCGGCAGCCAGGAATGGCAGTGCCGCATGGGAGAGCGTCCGCCGACTGAAATAAAGGAGTCCGCCTGTGGCTATTCGCTATGGCAAAGGGTTGTTGGGGTGCGCGGTTGTTTTCGCCCTCCTGGCCCTGCTGGTCCACTGGATCGGCATCAATACGATTGAACATTACCGCGACGATTTATTGTTTTATCTGCAAGCTCATCTGATTCTAGTCCTTGTCTCCATGCTGGCTGCCCTCGTTGTAGGCATTCCCGCCGGTATTTTGCTCAGCCGACCGAATATGGTCACTCGTGCTGAACGCTTCATGCAGATCTTCAACATCGGCAACACCGTCCCACCTCTCGCCGTACTGGCCATTGCCCTGGGGATTCTCGGGATTGGCAGCGGACCGGCGATCTTCGCCCTGTTCCTCGCCTCGCTGTTGCCCATCGTGCGCAACACTTATGAAGGACTGAAAAACGTACAAGCTTCACTCAAGGAAGCCGCCGTCGGCATCGGCATGACCCCGGGCCAAGTGCTCTGGCGGGTCGAACTGCCCAACGCCGTGCCGATCATCATCGGTGGCGTACGTGTGGCGCTGGCGATCAATGTCGGTACCGCGCCACTGGCGTTCCTGATCGGCGCCAACAGTCTGGGCAGCCTGATTTTCCCTGGCATTGCCCTGAACAATCAGCCGCAACTACTGCTCGGCGCGGCTTGCACCGCCCTGCTGGCACTGCTGCTCGACGGCCTGGTGACACTCGCCAGCCGCCTCTGGCTCGAACGCGGTCTGCGCCCGTCTTAAGCCTGAGCAAAGGAATTTACATGAAGACTGCTTTTATAAAGACAATGGGCTTGATACTAGGCTGCATCCTGCTGTTCGCAGGAATCGCCCAAGCCGCCGAAAAACCGGTGATCCGCATCGGCGCTCGGGTTTTCACCGAGCAAACCCTGCTGGCGGAAATCACTTCCCAATACTTGCGCACCAAGGGTTATGACGCCCAGATTACCGGTGGTCTGGGTAGCAACCTGGCCCGTGGCGCTCACGAAAGTGGTCAGCTTGATCTGATGTGGGAATACACCGGTGTTTCGCTGGTGGCTTACAACCACGTCACGGACAAACTCGACAGCGCTCAGTCCTACGCTCGGGTGAAAGAACTCGACGCGCAAAAAGGCCTGATCTGGCTCACTCCGTCGAAATTCAGCAATACCTACGCCCTGGCGCTGCCGGAAAAAACCGCGAAGGCTTACCCGCAGATCAACACCATCAGCGAGCTGAACACAGTGCTGCAGGCTGAGGCGAAGACCAATCACCTGATGGCCCTGGACACCGAGTTCGCCAACCGTTCCGACGGTCTGGACGGCATGGTGAAGCTTTACGGCATGAACCTGACCCGTAAAAACATCCGCCAGATGGATGCCGGGCTGGTCTACACCGCTCTGCGCAATGGTCAGGTGTTCGCCGGTCTGGTCTACACCACTGACGGCCGACTGAACGCCTTCAAGCTCAAACTGCTGGAAGACGACAAGCATTACTTCCCGGACTACACCGCAGCTCCCGTGGTGCGCCAGGTCTATCTCGACGCCCACCCGAAACTCGCGGAAGAACTCAAGCCGCTGGCCGAACTGTTCGACGACGTAACCATGCGCGAGCTCAACGCGCGGGTCGATGTCGATCACGAAAGCCCTTCATCCGTTGCCGCAGATTTCCTGCGCCAGCATCCCTTGCTTTCTAATAAGTAGCCGGAGGAAGAAAAGACATGGAATTTCTGAACGCCTTTTCCCATCTGGACTGGCCGCTGGTCCTGCAGCTGACCTGGCAACACATCACCCTGGTCGGGATCGCCGTGACCCTGGCGATTGTCGTTGGCGTGCCTCTGGGCATCCTGATGACACGCTTCCCAACCCTCGCCGGTCCGTTGCAAGCCAGTGCCACAGTGCTGCTGACCGTTCCGTCGATCGCGCTGTTTGGCCTGCTGTTGCCGTTCTACTCGAAATTCGGCCAGGGCCTGGGGCCGATGCCAGCGATCACCGCGGTGTTTCTCTACTCACTGCTGCCGATCATGCGCAACACCTACCTCGCCCTGACCGGCGTCGACCCGGGCATTCGTGAAGCCGCCCGCGGCATTGGCATGACCTTCGGTCAGCGCCTGCGCATGGTCGAACTGCCGATTGCCGTACCGGTGATCCTCGCCGGGGTGCGCACCGCCGTGGTGATGAATATTGGTGTCATGACCATCGCCGCGACCATCGGCGCCGGTGGCCTCGGTGTACTTATTCTCGCGTCAATCAGCCGCAGCGATATGTCGATGCTGATCGTCGGCGCCGTGCTGGTCAGTCTCCTGGCCATCTTCGCCGACCTGCTTCTGCAATGGCTGCAACGCACGCTGACTCCAACAGGACTCCTGAAATGATCGAACTTCAAAACCTCAGCAAGACCTTCCAAAGCAACGGCAAAGACGTGAAAGCCGTGGACTCGGTGAACCTGATCGTCAATGAAGGCGAGATCTGCGTATTCCTCGGGCCTTCGGGGTGCGGCAAAAGCACCACGTTGAAGATGATCAACCGTCTGATCAAGCCGACCTCGGGCAAAATCCTGATCAACGGCGAAGACACCACCGACCTCGATGCCGTGACGCTGCGCCGTAACATCGGCTATGTGATCCAGCAGATCGGTCTGTTCCCGAACATGACCATCGAGGAAAACATCACCATCGTTCCGCGTCTGCTCGGTTGGGACAAGCAGAAATGCCACGACCGCGCCCGCGAACTGATGAGCATGATCAAGCTCGAACCCAAGCAGTACCTGAACCGCTATCCCCGTGAATTGTCCGGTGGCCAGCAACAGCGGATCGGTGTGATTCGTGCCCTGGCGGCCGATGCTCCGCTGTTGTTGATGGATGAACCGTTCGGCGCGGTCGACCCGATCAACCGCGAAATGATCCAGAACGAGTTCTTCGAAATGCAGCGAGCGCTGGGCAAGACCGTGATCATGGTCAGCCACGACATCGACGAAGCGATCAAACTCGGCGACAAGATTGCAATCTTCCGTGGCGGCAAGCTGATTCAGTTCGATCACCCGGATACCTTGTTGGCGCATCCAGCGGATGATTTCGTCAGCAACTTCGTCGGCCAGGACAGCACCCTCAAGCGTCTGCTGCTGGTCAAAGCCGAAGACGCGGCGGACAACGCGCCATCGGTCAGCCCGGAAACTCCGGTAGCCGAAGCCCTGGAGTTGATGGACGAACTGGACCGTCGCTACGTGGTGGTCACCTGCGCCGAGAACAAGGCCATGGGCTACGTGCGCCGCCGCGACCTGCACCGCCAGACCGGCACTTGCGCGCAATACCTGCGTGAATTCAATGCCACCGCGGCGTTCGACGAACATTTGCGCATCCTGCTGTCGCGAATGTACGAGTTCAACCGTTCGTGGTTGCCCGTGATGGATGCCGAGCGGGTGTTCCTCGGCGAGGTGACCCAGGAATCGATTGCCGAGTACCTAAGCTCCGGCCGTTCGCGCGGTGGCAAGACCAGTATTGTTTCGCCGGCAGAAACTGCGGCGGCCTGATCAGGACCTCAATCAAGCAAGCAGCCTTGTCCCCCTGTGGCGAGGGGGCTTGCCCCCGTTCGGCTGCGAAGCAGTCGTAAAATCGGTGAATGCGGTGTGCCTGATACAACGCTTTTGCAGTTTTTAGGGCCGCTACGCGCCCCAACGGGGGCAAGCCCCCTCGCCACAAAATCCCATCGAAAATCCTCCATCGGGGAACATCAGCCTGTCATCTGGGTCCGTTACATAAGTGACTGATCCGGTGACTGACCCCGACCACACGACGGACGCGTGTAAAAACGCGACATTTTTTGTTGATCTCAAGCCTCTCACGTCCTAAAGTTCGCGCCGAACGTCCATGCTGGAAACGATCCATCCGGCTCAAGTACTGACGACGAGACAGCAAGGTCACCCGTAGCGCACTGCACGGATGACCTTTTTGCTTTCGGCGACATGCCTTGGGAAGTAGGCGAACCAAAGTGGGGATACGGAGGACGTTCATTTGCACCCATTGTTAATTTCAGTTTGCCAGTAGGAGTTCCCAGCATGTCGATCAAGGTCGAAGATTATTACGCACGCGAAACCTTCGATAAAATGAAGGCCTTCGCCGACAAGCAAGAAACTCCATTCGTGGTCATCGACACCGCGATGATCAGCAAGGCCTACGATGACCTGCGTGCCGGCTTCGACTTCGCCAAGGTTTATTACGCGGTCAAGGCCAACCCGGCCGTTGAAATCATCGACCTGCTGCGTGACAAGGGCTCGAACTTCGACATCGCTTCGATCTACGAGCTGGATAAAGTGCTGAACCAGGGCGTCAGCGCTGATCGCATCAGCTACGGCAACACCATCAAGAAATCCAAGGACATCCGCTACTTCTACGAGAAGGGCGTGCGTCTGTACTCCACCGACTCTGAAGCCGACCTGCGCAACATCGCCAAGGCCGCGCCAGGTTCGAAAGTCTATGTACGGATCCTCACCGAAGGCTCGACCACGGCTGACTGGCCATTGTCGCGCAAGTTCGGCTGCCAGACCGACATGGCCATGGACCTGCTGATCCTCGCTCGCGACCTGGGCCTGGTGCCTTACGGCATCTCCTTCCACGTCGGCTCGCAACAGCGCGACATCAGCGTCTGGGACGCGGCGATCGCCAAGGTCAAAGTGATCTTCGAACGCCTGAAGGAAGAAGACGGCATCGAGTTGAAACTGATCAACATGGGCGGTGGCTTCCCGGCCAACTACATCACCCGTACCAACAGCCTGGAAACCTACGCTGAAGAAATCATCCGTTTCCTCAAGGAAGACTTCGGTGATGACCTGCCGGAAATCATCCTGGAGCCAGGCCGCTCGTTGATCGCCAACGCCGGCATCCTGGTCAGCGAAGTGGTACTGGTCGCACGTAAGTCGCGCACCGCCGTCGAGCGTTGGGTCTACACCGATGTGGGCAAATTCTCCGGCCTGATCGAAACCATGGACGAAGCCATCAAGTTCCCGATCTGGACCGAGAAGAAAGGCGAGATGGAAGAAGTGGTCATCGCCGGTCCAACCTGCGACAGCGCCGACATCATGTACGAGAACTACAAGTACGGCCTGCCGTTGAACCTGGCCATCGGTGATCGCCTGTACTGGCTGTCCACTGGTGCCTATACCACCAGTTACAGCGCTGTCGAGTTCAATGGCTTCCCGCCGCTGAAGTCGTTCTACCTGTAAAACGCTAGTCTCTGAAAACGCAAAGGTCCATGACGTTGTCATGGACCTTTTTTTTAGGTTGGCCCTGGCCTGTGAGTCAGACAGAGACCGCCGTAAGCGCTACCGGATACTCGTGCAAATTTCAGCGGGGCAGCGATAACGGTGTGATGAAGGCGTTGAATGTATTTACCTCTTTGGTAAACGCACCAGAGCCCGCTTCCTGATTATTTTGTGTGAGAACCTTGACCCGGGCCGGAAACTGCACGAAACCGCTGATTGCGTTGCGCAATTCAGGGACAAAACGCTGGCGCTGGTCATCCAGCGACTCAACGGCCTCAATGAACTTTGCCTTATCATCTAACAACTTGATGCGCTGTTCGTTGGCGCTCACTTCTTTTACGGCATTCTGCACCTTGGCAAATGCCACATCGCGCGCTCGAATCAAGTCATAGAAGCGCCATTCTCGACCGAGTTCCTCGATCGTTGCCTTTAATTGGTCAAGGGCCATTTTTACCAGCATCAGTTCAGGTGAGGAGACGCCGATTTCCTTTAACTTCCCCAGATCAAGGGGAGTGTCGTCGCCGATTTTTTCGGGGCCTTGGTTACTGAGCGATTCAATACCCTTCGTCAGCACTTCGAGCTCGTTTTCGCTAGCCAACAGTGCCTTTTCCAGCGACACCTGTTGAGCGAGCGCAGTCTCTTTTTCCTGCTCCGCATCGCGGGTATGACCTTTCATCACATTTCGGTCGATACCTGTTTCAACCTTGACCAGCAACTTGCTCAGGTCCCCGGCACCTTTGCTCGAGAGGGCAGTGCCATTCGCCAGCACTTGTGCGCACTCATTCTTGATTTCTTCGATAACATCCGCGCCCTCCCCGTCACTGATTGCCTCAGCCAGCTCAGCTTCGAACATATTGAGTTTCTTCACAGCGAGTTGCAGTTGGTCTTTTACCTCCGCTGCCGTACGCTGAAGCTCCGCCGCGCAGTCACTGACACCGTTGACCATATCGATAATCCGCTGATTGACATCAGGCAAATATTCGGTGCGTACGTGAATCACTCGCGCTTGATTCAATAGTTGCTTCATGTCTTTATGACTGTTGGCCATTTCGCCGAGATTAACGGATGGATAATCCTGCTTCCCGCTCAAACCCATCACTTTAATGTTACTCATCGCTCTCATCCTAAAGTTGCTCACAGGCGATCCCTGTCCGCTGGTCTTATTTTTGTAATCACTTAGGTATTCTTCATCGGCGTCCTTGAACACTTTGTTCAACGCGTTCGAGTCAACAAGGATTTTCTTCCACGGCTCGGCCACCAGCCTGAAGTGCGTCATGAATCGGCGCAGGCTCAATGTATCGGTAATATTTTTCGCCTCATCGGAAGAATTGTTGACGTAGCGCTGCAAGGTATTCCAGACAAACTGCAAGTTCTTTGTAGCCACTTCAGCATCGACGGAGAGAATCACGAGCGCGCTCAAGTCATTCCTGATGCGGCTCAATGACGCCAGCGTTTGGTTTTTTGCGGCGAGTTTCTGGATTTCGGCTTCTTGCTCTGCATTAAGAGCATCCCGTTGTTTGCGGATATTTTCTGCTTCGACCCCCTGATAGATTGCCATGACCAGGCCGGCAACCTGCATACTTACTGCCGACTCTATCGCTTTACGAACCGTGTCCTTGTACTGCTTGTTTTTTAACTCGAGTTCTTCTGCACGCTTATTGATACTCGCTTGCAATTGTTTGACCAAATCTGGCAACGAATTAACATCAATCAATCCCGCCCTGAGCTGGATTTCCGGAATCACTTTCTCGCTGAGCTCTCTGGAAAAACTATCAAGGCTCTTTTTGATGCCGGCGACACGACTTCGATTAGTTTCGATCTTTTTTAAAATTTCGCCGAGAAAATATTTAACATCAACGACCGCTGCGGATTCGAGTTCGATGCCAGGAAACCGGCCACCCAGTTCTAACTTCAATTCATTCAACTGTTCGAGGGTTGTGACATTGCGATCATCCAGCAACTTCATTCCTCTGGCTTCTTCCCTGATTTCTTCCATCGTCGCAAGATAAACCTGCATGTCCGCCGCGAAGGCATGGAGATCAGTACCGGTCAGCATGATGTCCTCGCGAAGTGGTGCCCAGCGCTTTGCATGGGCAGATACGGTATTGAAGGTCCTTACAAAGTCCGGAACTTGCAGGCCTTTACCGCCCCCCTCTTCATCGCCAAAGCCCAGATAATGGCGAACATCCTGTTCTGCCGTGGGCAGCGCCAGCCCGGCGGCTTCATATTTACGCAGGTCAATCAGTTCCTTTTTGGTCAATAGCAACCCCGTGTCACGGGTCACTTCGTCGGAGTCGGCGACCGACACGTCGGTCAGTACCTTTGGGGCTTGCGAGGCGAGCAAAATAACATCATCTATTGTCGCACCCGACAGCTTTTCATCCCATACAGCCTGTTTAGACATTATTATTCCCTTAATAATTAAAATTAAACAACATCATATCCACACACTACAGCACTCAACATTAAAACTATCAGCTACATTAAAAGCATAACAAGTGCCACTCGACCCGTCAAAACATCACAGAGCGGCAATACATTCAAAAAGCTTCAGACATTTAAAACAACATACAAACCATGAACTTACAACAAGCAACCACAAATATCATTTCAACAGCCATTTATCCAGATTGTAATACTTGCGCATGTATTCACACTGGGCATCCCTGAATACTTTGATCAGCGCATCCGAATCGACACCAATAGTTTCCCACGAAGCTACGACCAGCCTGAAATGCGTCATAAACCTTCGGAGACTCAGCGCGTCCGTTATACGGCCAACTTCTTCAGCGGAGTGATTGATATAACGATGCAACACATTCCAAACGTATTGCACGTTGCGAGTCGCTGCCTCAGCATCGATTGATACCAATCTGAGGGCAACCAGGTCATGCCTGACACAACTCAACGAAGCCAATGTCTTGTTTTTGGCGGCCAGTATTTCAATCGCTTTCTTTTGTTGCCGGCTGAACTCGTACAGTTCCTTGCGTATTTTTCCAACTTCCACGCTACGATAGATCGCCACACCCAGGCCAAAAACCCACAGTGCTGCCGAGTTGATGGCCCTGTCGACGGCGGCTTGTAGTCTCGCTGCCTGGTTTCAATGAGCGCTTGACGGTTATCGATGCCAGCCTTGATTTCCTGGATGACGCCAGGCAAGTCGCTCGTATCGATAAGGCCAACTCTTAACTCAATTTCCGGGATGACCACTCGCGCCAACTTATCGGAGAATGAATCCAGGGCGCCCTTGATCATTACGACACGCTCCCGGTGCCTACTAATTTGCTGGGAAATCACTCCCACATAATATTTTAATTCATCCAGTGTATTGGCTTCCAGTGCGAGACTGGGCAACCAACCACCGAGTTCCAGCTTCAGTCTTTCCAGCTCTCGCGGGGTATCGACATGGTGTTGCTCCAACAACTTCATGGCTTTGACCCGCAGCGCCATTCCCTCCATCATGCCGCTGATCATCACCATGGCTTTAGCGAACGAATTAAGATCGGTGGCGGTCAGTTGAATATTCTCGTAGAGAGGCAACCACTTGCCCGCATGCTTGCGAATCAGTGTGAATGTTCTTTCAAAATCAGTGTCCCTCAACCCGCGGCCACCGCCTTCGGCATCACCAAACCGCAAATACTTTCTCACAGTTGCCAGATCGTGGGGCAAGCTTAACGCCGAGCTTACATATATTTTCAGATCGACGATCTGATGCATGGTCAACAGCAGGCCAGCATCCCGGATGACATCACCCGATTTGCCAACTGAAACTTCGGTCAACTCTTTCGGCACTTGTGCGGCCAGCTTTGCCAGTTCATTGGACGTAACGCTTTTTAATGTATCCTCCCAGACAGCTATTTCAGTCATCCATGACTCCTCAACTACTCAACTATCAACCTTACCAGACAAGCTCAGCTTAACTTGGTAACCCGTCGATATAACAAACAACTTGAAATCGTAGTAACTGCAGAGTAGTTGCGCACAATTCGAATCGCCAACTTCTTCCCGAGTTTGATCAATGCAAGAAATTTCGATCCATGGCGACAGCACATACAACAAACTGATGACCACTAGCGTGGTCAATTGAATTAATTGCCGATTGATCCAATCCACAAAACAACCGGCGCCCCGGATGACTCTATATACTCAGCGTCACGCCTGTTTATCTAGCTGCACCGCTCGCTCAAGATAGGCATGCGCGAGGGATTGCAACTGGGGATCGTTCGCCCTGGACAACCACAAGCCAGAGATATGGAGGAAGTTCCGATTACCTCCCGCCAGCGCCGCGTGCAACCACTCAAATCCCTCGGCGAGTCGGCCGTTTTCGACAAGCACAGCGCCGTAACTGAATTGCCCACGAAAATCCCCACCCTCAGCCGAACGCCGATACCACTCAACTGCCGCAACCGGATCGGCCGGACAAAACTGTCCTTCTTCCAGATAACGCCCCAAAAGATTCATCGACTTCGCATGCCCGAGTTCGGCGGCACGCCGATAGCAGGCCAGCGCTTGCGGCTGATCCTCGACCACACCACGACCGGTGGCGAGCAGATTGGCGTAGTTATACAAACCCCAATCCAGCCCTGCTTCAGCAGCCTGTCGGTAATGCGACGCCGCGATAACCGCATTGGCTGTGCAACCCCAACCATGCTCGTGACAACGACCAAGCATGTTGTGCGCCATCAGGTGGCCGCCATTGGCTGCGATCTCGAACCAGCGCAGGGCCAGTGCCTGATCCTGGGCGATGCCCTGCCCATCGAGAAGAATCTGCCCGAGCAAGGCCTGGGCATCGAGGACGCCTTCTTTCGCCGCAATCAAAATAGCCTGGGCCGCGCGAGCCGGGCTTTCTTCGAGCATGGCCTTGAGCCGGTCGCCATCGAGGACTTCCTCGCGACGCAAACGGAAGTCCGACACTTACACCTCGACCCAGCGACGCAACAGGTTGTGATAGGTGCCGGTGAGGCGGATCAACGAGGGGTGATCGGGCATGTCCTGGGTCAGTTGCTGGATGGCACCGTCCATCTCGAACAGCAACGCGCGCTGGCTGTCTTCGCGCACCAGACTCTGCGTCCAGAAGAACGAAGCGTAGCGCGCGCCGCGAGTAACGGGGTTGACCTTGTGCAGGCTGGTGCCCGGGTAAAGCACCATATCGCCCGCCGGCAACTTGACCTGCCGGGTGCCAAAGGTGTCCTGGATTTCCAGTTCGCCGCCGGCGTATTCGTCCGGGTCGCTGAAAAACAGCGTGGACGACAGGTCGGTACGCACCCGTTCGGCGCTGCCATTGGGCTGGCGCACCGCGTTGTCGATATGAAAGTCGAAACTGCCACCGGCGGTGTAGCAATTGAGCAGTGGCGGGAAGACTTTGTGCGGTAAGGCCGCCGACATGAACAACGGATTTTTCCACAGCCGCTCAAGCATTGCCGCGCCGATTTCCTGCGCCAACGGGTGCCCTTGGGGCAACTGCAAATTGTGCTTGGCCTTGGCCGACTGGTAGCCAGCGGTGATCTTGCCGTCCGCCCAGTCCGCCTGCTCCAGGGCCTCACGGATGCGCAACACTTCTTCACGGGAGAACAAGCCGGGAATATGCAGCAGCATGGAGCGACACCTGAGAGCGAAAGGAGCGCAATGGTATTGATTCTTATTGTCTTTGTAAAACCCGGAGACGAATGAGCGAGCAAAAACCGTAAGGGTAAATTGTAAAGAATGTAAATTCAGTGCGAATAGCAATGTATCGCAATTGATACCGATACGTGTTTACCCTATATTCCGCGGCCTCAAATCCTTGGGGAGGGGAATTCACATGTCACGCCAACCATCACAGTTACCTGTCAGCTCACCGCGTCTACTCGCGTCTGCAATTGGCGTGGCCATCACCGCCACCTCCGCAGCCCACATGGCTCAAGCGGCGGAAAGTACCGACGAAAAAGCACCGCGTAACGAGATTTCGCTGGATGCCACCAGCGTCGTTGGCGAACAGGACGACACGTCCTACAAGACCGACACCTCTGCCTCCAGGAAATTTACCGCGCCACTGCGTGACACGCCAAAAAGCGTCACCGTCATCCCGCAGCAGGTTATCCGCGATACCGGCGCTACCAGCCTGGTCGACGCGCTGCGCACCACTCCGGGCATCACCTTCGGTGCAGGCGAAGGCGGCAACCCGGCAGGTGACCGCCCGATTATCCGCGGCTTCAACGCGGAGAGCGACGTGTTCATCGACGGTATGCGTGACCCCGCTTCGCAAAGCCGGGAAATCTTCAACATCGAATCGATTGAGGTCAGCAAGGGCCCTGGCTCCGCGTTCACCGGTGCCGGTTCGACCGGTGGCAGCCTGAACCTGGTGACCAAGACCGCCAAGCTGGGCAACTCGTACAACGGCGGCTTTACCTATGGTTCCGACCAGACCAAGCGCACCACGCTGGACCTGAATCAGCAAATGACCGATACCTCGGCCTTTCGCCTGAACCTGATGAAACACGAAGCCAACGTGGCCGGTCGCGACGATGTCGACGTCAGCCGTTGGGGCGTTGCGCCGTCCTTCGCCTTCGGCCTGGGCACCGATACCCGTCTCACCGTCGGTTACTACCATGTGGAAACCGATGATATGCCGGACTACGGCATCCCGCTGACGCTGAGCCCCAACCGCAGCAAATATGTGGTCGACAAGCCAGTGAACGTGGACCGCGACAACTTCTACGGCCTGAACAGCCGTGACTATCGCGAGTCCACCAATGACAGCGGCACGATCAAGCTCGAGCACGATCTGAATGACAACCTGACCCTGTCCAACAGCTTCCGCATGTCGCGCTCGACCCTCGACTACGTCGTCACCAACCCGGACGACAGCAAAGGCAACGTGGCTAATGGCACGGTGCTTCGCAACACAAAAAACCGTAATTCGACTTCCTCCGGCTGGGTCAACCAGACCGACCTGAGCGCCAGGTTCGACACCGGTTTTATCGAACACAGCCTGGTTACCGGCATTGAGTTTTCCTACTCGGACACGCATAACCGCCCATACGTTGTCACGTCTGCCGCCGGTACCTCGACCACCTGCTCGCCACGATTGCTGGCCAGTGGCGATTGCACCAGCCTGAACAACCCGAGCCCGGGTGACAGTTGGTCGGGCACCATCACCGAAGGCCTGGCCTTTACCGATACCGACACCAAGACCGGCGCGGCCTATGTGTTCGACACGCTGAAGTTCGACGAGCAATGGTCGCTGAATCTCGGCCTGCGATATGACAACTACAAGACCACCTCCAGTGGTTTCGCCACCCGCGCTCCAGCCGGCAACTTCTCCCGCGAGAACACCAGCGATCTGGTGAACTACCAAGTGGGTCTGGTCTACAAACCACTGCCTAACGGCAGCGTTTATGCCGCGTATTCGACCTCCAGCAATCCGGGCGGTGAAACCAGCGGCAACGGTAGCCTGGAACTGACTGCGGCCAATAGCGATCTCGATCCGGAACGCAACCGCAACTACGAGATCGGCACCAAGTGGGACTTCTTTGGTGACGACCTGTCGGTGACCGCTGCGCTGTTTCGCACCGAGAAAACCAATGCACGGATCGACGATCCGGATGGCGCCACCACTCAAGTGCTTGATGGTGAGCAAGAGGTCAACGGCTTGGAGCTGACCTACGCCGGCAAGATCACCCACAACTGGAGGGTCTACGGCGGCTACACCTACATGGAAAGCGAGGTGGTGAAGACCACCCGGCCAATCGATGAAGGCAACCACATGCCAAGCACCCCGAGGAACAACTTCACCTTCTGGTCGACCTATGACCTGATGCCTGAGTTGACCGTTGGCGCAGGTGCCACCTTTGTTGACTCGCAGTTTGGCAACGTCGCCAATTCGGTGGAAATCCCTTCCTACTGGCGCTACGACGCGATGGCGACTTACCGCCTGAGCAAAAACATCGACTTGCAGCTCAACGTACAAAACCTGACCGACAAGCGCTACTTCGATCAGATACTGCAGAATCATTACGCCCACGTCGCCGCTGGCCGTACCGCATTGCTGAGTACCAGCTTCCACTTCTGATAGAAGCGCAAGTTCGCCAAGCCCTGCTCATGGTCATGAGTGGGGCTTTTGTGCGTATTGCCCGAGGGATTGATCAGAGGCCGACGATCCCACGTCCACACACGGCATAATGCGCGCCGTGACGATTATTTTTGAATGAGTAAGGCGGTCGACGTGTTGAAGAAAACACTGTTCCAGCTGCACTGGTTTTTCGGCATCAGTGCCGGACTGGTCCTGGCCTTGATGGGCATCACCGGTGCCACGGTGTCGTTTCAGGATGAAATCCTGCGCGCACTCAACCCTTCTGTGCTGCAAGTCGAGAAGCGCGCTGCCGGTGTGCTGCCGCCTGCCGAGCTGGTGGCAAAGGTCGAGGCTGGCGAAGGCAAGCAGGTCTCGATGCTCTGGGTCGAGGCCGACAGCGGCAACGCTGCGCGGGTAATCTTCACCCCGCCGCCGGGCGAGCGCCGTGGCCAGATGCGCTACTTCGACCCCTACACCGGCGACTTCATGGGTGATGCAACGGGCCAGGATTTCTTCGGGCTGATGTTGCAGTTGCACCGCTTCCTGGCGATAGGCGACACCGGTCGGCAAATCACCGGCGCCTGCACACTGATTCTGATTTTCTTTTGCCTGTCCGGCCTCTATCTGCGCTGGCCGCGTCAGGTCGCCAGCTGGCGCGCCTGGCTGACTTTCGACTGGGCAAAAAAAGGTCGCAGCTTCAATTGGGACCTGCACGCGGTGACGGGCACCTGGTGCTTGGTGTTCTATCTATTGGCGGCGTTGACCGGTTTGTCCTGGTCCTACGAGTGGTACAACAAAGGCCTGAACAAACTGCTATCCGATTCGCCCAACAGCCAGATGCGCAAAGGCGGACGTGGCCCTGCCCCTACAGGCCCGGCACCGACCGCCGATTATCAGGCAATGTGGAGCAGCATCTACAGCGCCGCCGGCCCGGACTTGAGCGCCTACAACATCCGCATGCCGCCAGTGGCCGGGCAACCCGCCACGGTTTTTTACCTGCTGAAAAACTCGGCCCACGATCGTGCACTGAACCAGATCACACTTGATCCGGTCAGCGGCACCATTAGCAAACATGAGCGCTACGCCGACAAGAGCTTCAAGGCGCAACTGTTGACCAGCATTTATGCGCTGCATGTCGGCAGCTACTTCGGGATCGTCGGGCGGATCCTGGTGACCCTAGCGTCGCTGAGCATGCCGCTGTTCTTCATCACTGGCTGGTTGCTGTACCTGGATCGTCGACGCAAAAAGCGCCAGGTAAAAAATGCCCGCAAAGATCTCGTTCAAATCAACAGCGATGCACCGGCGTGGCTGATCGGTTTTGCCAGCCAGAGCGGTTTTGCCGAACAGCTGGCGTGGCAGACTGCCGGTCAGTTGCAGGCTGCCGGAGTACCGGTGAAAGTCCAGCCGCTGGCGGATGTCAGCGAGCAGGATTTGCGTGATTCCAGTAATGCACTGTTCGTGGTCAGCACCTTCGGCGACGGCGAAGCGCCGGACAGCGCCCGGGGCTTCGAGCGCAAGGTGCTGGGTCGCGCGTTAGTGCTCGATAGCCTCAACTACGCAGTATTAGGGCTCGGCGACCGGCAGTATCAGCACTTCTGCGGCTTTGCCCGTCGCTTGCACAGCTGGCTCGCCGAGCATGGCGGCAAGACCTTGTTCGCTCCGGTGGAAGTCGATAGCGGCGACCCCTATGCCCTTCGACACTGGCAACAGCAGCTCGGCCAACTGACCGGGCACGCTCCGGTGGACACCTGGCAAGCTCCGAGTTTCGACAACTGGACGCTGAGCCAGCGCACGCTGCTCAACCCTGACAGCAGTGGTTCCGGTGTGTACTTGCTGGGGCTGACAGCGCCGAACACCAGCAGCTGGTTGGCCGGTGATCTGGTAGAAGTGTTGCCACGCAACTGTCCGTGGGCGATCGAGCATTTCCTCGATGGGCTGGGCATACGCGCAGAGACAAAGGTGCAGTTCAATGGCCTGGAGGAAACCCTCGAACAGGCCCTGGCCAGCCGCCAACTACCCGAAAACCGAACGCACCTGGTGGGCTTGCACGCGCAAGCGTTGGTAGACGCGCTGATACCTTTAGCCATGCGTGAGTATTCCATCGCCTCGATCGCCGCCGACGGCCTGCTGGAGCTGATCGTGCGTCAGGAACAACGTGCCGACGGCAGCCTGGGCACGGGTTCCGGCTGGCTGACCGAACATGCGCCACTGGGTTCGGCCATTAGTTTGCGGGTGCGGCGTAACAGCGGTTTCCATCTGCCCGCAGAGCCCGTACCTATGATCCTGCTGGGCAACGGCACCGGCCTCGCTGGCCTGCGCAGTTTGCTCAAGGCGCGCATCGCCGACGCCCAGCAACGCAACTGGCTGATATTTGGTGAGCGCAACCTCGAGCACGACTTCCACTGCAAGGACGAACTGCAGGAATGGCTGATAGGCGGCGATCTGGCGCGCCTGGACCTGGCATTCTCGCGAGATCAGGCAGAGAAGATCTACGTGCAGGATCGCCTGCGTGAAGCATCCGGCGAGTTGAAGAAATGGTTGGCCGAAGGCGCGGCGATTTACGTCTGCGGGAGTTTGCAGGGGATGGCGACGGGGGTGGATCAGGTATTGAATGAGGTGCTGGGTGTTGATGAGGTTGAGAGGCTGATTGAGCAAGGGCGTTATCGGCGGGATGTATATTAAAGCGTTGATGTGCCCGCTTAATAACGGCTACGTATGGAATACAGCTTATGCGGGCAAGCCCCCTGTAGGAGCGAGCTCGCGAATGTCCGAAGGACAAATTGCATCAAGCCGGCTGCAGCTTCTGCTCAAACACCGCCACCCCATCCAGGTCCCGCAGGATGACGCTCAGTTCGGCGGTCTGTCCGTCGATGTTCACTTCTCCAAAGAACTGAAACCCGGCAAACGGCGAGGTGTTTTGCGCCGGTGGGGCTTTTTCGAACACCACTTCGGGGCCGAAGGTTTTGTCCAGGGTATCGGGCCCGAAACTGCCGGCGTTCAAGGGGCCTGCGACAAATTCCCAGAAGGGTTCAAAGTCCTGAAATGCCGCCCGGTCCGGATGGTAATGGTGCGCTGCGCAGTAGTGCACATCGGCCGTCAGCCACAGGTAATTGCGCACCTGCTGCGCCCGCAGGAATCCCAGCAGCTCGGCAATTTCCAGTTCTCGCCCCTGAGCCGGGCCCGGGTCGCCGTTGGCCACCGCCTCCCAGCGCGTTACGCCGGGGCTCACTTCACCGTCCGGGACTCCGAGGCCGATCGGCATGTCGGCGGCAATGACTTTCCACTGGGCGCTGGAGCCCTTCAACTCGCGCTTGAGCCAATCCAGTTGCTCGCGGCCGAGGAAGGGTTTCGCGTCACCGAGGTTGTCGTCGTTGCCACCGCGATAGCTGCGCATGTCCAGCACGAACACCTCCAGCAGCGGTCCGTAACTCAACTTGCGGTAGATCCGCCCACCCTGATCGGCGCTCTGCAAACGCATCGGTGCATATTCGAGCCAGGCCTGGCGAGCGCGCCCTACCAGGCTGTGGATATCTTTGCTGTGGTAGCGCCCATCCAGCTGTTTGCCGGGCGACCAGTTATTGACCACTTCGTGATCGTCCCACTGCCAGATCTGCGGCACTTCGGCGTTGAAGCGCCGGATGTTCTCATCCATCAGGTTGTAGCGGTAGTTGCCGCGATATTCATCGAGGGTCTCGGCGACTTTGCTTTTTGCCTCGGTGGTGAGATTGCGCCAGATCCGGCCGCCCTCGGTGCTGATTTGCGCCAGCACCGGTCCGTCGGCGTAGATGCTGTCGCCGCAGTGGATAAAGAAGTCCGGCAGGCGCAAGCGCATCGCATCATAAATGCGCATGCCGCCGATGTCGGGGTTGATGCCGAAACCCTGGCCGGCCGTATCGCCACTCCAGACGAAGCGAATATCGCGCCGCTGCTGCGGCACACTGCGCAGGTGGCCGAACCAGGGTTCGCTGGCCACGCCGCTCTGGGCATCTTCGAAAAATACCCGATAGAAAATCGCTTGATCGGCGGGCAAGTCAGTGAGTTCGACACGCGCGGTGAAGTCACTGCGGGCATCGGCCAGTGGTGAGACGAAACGTCGAGGGTTACTGAACAGGCTGCGAGTGTCCCACTCCACCACCATCCGCGCCGGGCGGTCGCTGCGGCTCCAGATCATCGCCCGGTCGCCCAGCAAGTCACCGGACTGCACACCATCAGTGAGTTGCGGACGATCCTTGACCGAAGCAATCACCGCCGGTGCCAGGCCGGGTAACAACAGCCCGGCACCTACGGCTTGCACCAGGCGACGGCGGCCGAGATCGAATTCGCTCATGGTGTTTGTCCCTCGACCATCCAAAAGGAAAGCTTAGGCATGGAGCGATGAATGGGGTGTGACAGCAAAAAGATCGCAGCCTGCGGCAGCTCCTACGCCGATCGCGCACACCCACAATATTGCAGGTGTGCACAAATCCTGTAGGAGCTGCCGCAGGCTGCGATCTTTGCTTTAGGCCTTGACCGGCTCCAGGATCAACTCGACCTCTTCAGTCCGCTTGATCAGCGCATACGTCACCGCTGTCAGCAAACTCCCGGCAACAATCGCCAACAGATACAACAATGCATGGTTGATGGCGTTCGGGATCAGCATCACAAACAGCCCACCGTGAGGTGCCATCAGCTTGCAACCGAAGTACATAGACAATGCACCCGTCAACGCACCGCCGGCGATACTCGCCGGGATCACCCGCAAGGGGTCCTTGGCGGCAAACGGAATCGCCCCTTCGGAGATAAAGCACAGTCCGAGCACAAACGCCGCCTTGCCGGCTTCACGCTCGGCCTGGGCGAACTTGCGGCGGGCGATGAAGGTGGCGATACCCATGCCAATCGGCGGCACCATACCGGCAGCCATGGTCGCGGCCATCGGCGCATAACTTTGCGAGGCCAGCAGGCCGACCGAGAAGGCATAGGCGGCTTTGTTGATCGGTCCACCGAGGTCGACGCACATCATGCCGCCGAGCAACACCCCGAGCAGGATCGCGTTGGTGGTGCCCATGCTGTCGAGGAAGTGAGTCAGGGCTTCGAGCATCCCGGCGACCGGTTTGCCCACCACATAAATCATCACCAGGCCGGTGAACAGACTCCCCAGCAACGGGATGATCAGGATCGGCTTCAAGGCTTCGAGACTTTGCGGCAAACGCACCCAGCGATTGATCGCCTGGACCGCGTAACCGGCGATAAAGCCGGCAATGATCCCGCCGATAAATCCCGCACCCAGAGTGCTGGCCAGCAAGCCACCAATCATCCCTGGCGCCAGACCCGGACGGTCGGCGATCGAGTAGGCGATGTAACCGGCGAGCAACGGCACCATCAGTTTGAACGCGGTCTCGCCACCGATCTGCATCAGCGCAGCCGCCAGCGTGCCAGGCTCCTTGAACGCGGTGATACCGAAAACGAACGACAGGGCGATCAGCAAACCGCCGGCCACCACCATCGGCAACATGAACGACACACCGGTCAGCAGGTGTTTGTAGACCCCGGTCTTCTCTACCTTGGCCGGGCCATGGGCACCGGTCGCAGCGCTTTCCTGTTTACCCTCGGCCAGCGCCTTGTTCAGCGTGGCTTCGGCCTGTTTCAAGGCGATGCCAGTGCCACAGCGGTAAATCTTCTTGCCGGCAAAACGTTCGGTGGCGACTTCGATATCCGCCGCCAGCAACACCACATCGGCATCGGCAATTGCCGCCGCGCTCAAGGGAGTCCGTGCACCGACCGAGCCCTGGGTTTCCACTTGCAGCTCATAACCCAGGCGCTTGGCCGCTTGCTGCAAGGCCTCGGCGGCCATAAAGGTATGAGCGACACCGGTCGGGCACGCGGTCACGGCCACCAGCCGCGGCGCGCTTTTGCTGACGGCGACAGGCTCGGTAACCACTTGGGGCGCGACATAGATCTGCGCCTCCTCGGCACCACGGCGCAGCACTGCTTCGACATCCTGCAGCGCCTGAGCCGGAGTGCTCTGGAATACCCTTTTGCCAACAAAGCGCGACATATCCAGCGGCGTGCTGCTGACCACCAGCAGCCACTCGGCGGCCTCGATAGTCGCGGCGGACAACTGCCGTTCAGGGTGCGCGGCGTCATGTACTTCGACACCGGTGCTCCAGCCCTGGCGTTGCGCTGCTGCATCAAGCAATCGCGCGCAAAGCACACTGGTGACCATGCCGTTCGGACAGGCAGTAACAATGGCTAATTTCATTACAAACCCTCTTATTGTTCTGTCAGGGGGTGAACACGCACGCCCTTTTCGAGTTGCGCCAGGTGCGCGGCATCGCTGATTCCGAAACCGATCTGGGTCACGGCCATGGCGGCAATCGCGGTGGCCGTGCGCAAAGTCTGTTCAGGGGTGTGCGCGCTGAGCAAACCGTGGAGCATCCCTGCCAGCAACGAGTCGCCGGCACCGACGGTACTGGCGACGCTGACGCTGGGCGGCAATGCCTGCAAGGCAGTACCGACGCCGAACCAGTTCACCCCGTCGGCACCGTGGGAAATCACCACATGCTCGATGCCTTGAGCCTGTAACCGGCTCGCCGCTTCGGCTTGTGCCGCCACCGACAGCACCGGGTAGTCCAGCGCCTCGGCCAGCTCTTCGGTGTTGGGCTTGATCAGCCATGGACCTGCCGCGAGCCCTGCACGCAATGCTTCGCCGCTGGTATCCAGGGCGACTTTCAAACCAAGGTTCTTCAGGCGAATCAACAGTGCCTGAAACCACTGTGGGCTGACCCCCTGCGGCAAACTACCGGCGACCACCACTGCGGCATGCCCGGCGGCAATCCGATCGAGACGATCGAGCAGCGCTTGTTGAGCAGCTTCACTGACCAGCGGCCCCGGCCCGTTCAGATCGGTGATACGCCCATCGCCCTCAGCCAGTTTGATATTGCTGCGGGTTTCTCCGGGCACTCGAATGAATTCGTCGGCAAATCCGCGCCGAGTAAACAGCGCTTCGAAGGCCTGTCGATTGTCCTCACCGAGGAAACCGCTGACGGTCAATTGATGCCCGAGATCCGCCAGCACCTGCGCCACGTTCACGCCCTTGCCGGCGGCGTGGGTGTGCATGGCGTCGCTGCGGTTGACCTGACCGGGTTCCAGCTTCGTCATCTGGACGGTGAGGTCCAGCGCCGGGTTCAGGGTCAGGGTCAGAATTTTAGCCATTACAAGGCCTCCACAAGTGCGCGTACTTCATTGGCGCTGCCCACGGCCAAGGCCTGCTGAGCGAGAATTTTGGCCTGGCTCAGGCTGAGTTCGCGAACCCGCGCCTTGACCTCGGGAATACTGCGCGCCGACACACTCAACTCATCCACTCCCAGTCCGACCAGCACCGGTACGGCCAGCGGGTCCGCCGCCAGTTCACCGCAGACGCCGACCCATTTGCCATGGGCATGGGCCGCGCGCACGGTGATGTCGATCAACATCAAGACCGCCGGGTGCAAGCCATCGGCCTGGGCCGACAGGGTCGGATGCCCGCGGTCGATGGCCAGGGTGTATTGGGTCAGGTCGTTGGTGCCGACGCTGAAGAAGTCGACTTCCTTGGCCAGTACCGGGGCAAGCAGCGCCGCCGATGGCACTTCGATCATGATCCCCAGTTGCAGGTCGGCGACCGGGATTTCGAGACGCAGGCGTTCGGTCATGTCCCGGGCCTGGCGCCATTCATCGACACTGCCGACCATTGGGAACATGATCCGCAGCGGCCGGTTATCAGCGGCTCGCAGCAAGGCACGCAACTGGGCTTCCATGACCTGCGGACGTTGCAGGGTCAGCCGAATACCGCGAACTCCGAGGAAAGGGTTTTCTTCCTTGGCGATCGGCCAGTAAGGCAACGGTTTGTCACCGCCGACATCCAGGGTGCGGACCACCAGAGGTCGCCCGGCCAGGCCATCGAGTACCCGGCGGTATTCGGTTTCCTGGGTCGCTTCATCCGGCGCTTGCGGATGGGCCATGAAAATCAGTTCGGTGCGCAGCAGGCCTATGCCTTCGGCGCCATGCTCGACTGCGCTGGTGACACCGGAGCTTTCACCGATGTTGGCGAACACTTCAACGGCGTGGCCATCGGTGGTCAGCGCCGGTTCGTGACGCCGGGCGGCAGCGGCCTGCAGGCGTTGCTCGCGGGTGTCGCGCTCTTCAATGGCGCGCTGCAAGGTCGCGGCATCGGCGTCCACATGCAGCCGCCCGCGCTGACCGTCGAGCAACAACGGCGTGCCCGGTGCCAGCAGCAATACCGCGGCGCCAGCACCGACCAGCGCAGGAATGCCCAGAGCCCGGGCGACAATCGCGCTGTGGGCAGTGGCGCCACCGCGGGCGGTCAGAATGCCGGCGACCCGCGTGGGATCGAGACGTGCCACGTCCGATGGGCCGACCTCATCCATCACTAGAATGTAGGCTTGCTCAGGTTCGGCCGGGGTTTCGACGCCACACAACTGCGCCAGCACCCGGCGTCCGACATCCCGCAAATCCGCAGCACGCTCGGCCAGCAAGGCATCCTGCAGCGATTCCTGTTGGCTGGCCGCCGCCTCGATCACCGCCATCCACGCCGCCTCGGCGCTTTCGCCCTGTTTCAGGCGGGTGTCGACTTCGTCGGCCAGCTCCGGATCGTCGAGCATTTCCTGGTGGGTGATGAAAATCTCCCGGATAGCCTTGGCCTTGCTGCGCTGAATCAGCCCTTCGATGTCGCTGCGAACTTCCGTCAAAGCTTGCTGCAGACGCTCGCGCTCGATGGCGGCGGATTCGCCGCGTAACGGGTAGTCGATCGGTTGCAGCACTTGAATGTGCGCCGGGCCGATGGCGATCCCCGGCGCGGCGGCGATGGCCTGAACCTGGCTGCCCGAGGCCGGAGCCAGCAGCACCTGAGTGACTTCCGCAATAATTTCACGGGGTGCACTGACCGCCGGCAACGGCTCGACTTCTTCGCCAAGCCCCTCTTCGATGGCCGCCAGCAAGGCTGGCAAGGCATCGGCGGCAATGCTCGGCTCAGCGATGAACTCAAGGACCTGGCCACGATGGGCGCCGAGGCTGAGCAACTTGCTCAGGCTCTTCACCGACACCGCACTGTCCTGGCCATCGACGATCCGCACGCGAATCTCGCCTTCAAAACTTTTCGCCAGTTGCGCGAGAATCTTCGCCGGGCGCGCATGCAAACCATGGGCATTGGCCAAGGCAATCCGGGCGCTTGGCCAGTCGGCCGGCACTTCGCCGCCGAGCACTTCCAACACCGCACGACTGCTGGTGGCACGCCCCAGTTCATGGCCGCGGCCTTCAATCAGCAAGGCACACAGGCGTTCGAGCAAGGCTTGATGGGCTTCCCCCAGGCTGGCCAGGCAAAACAGGCCGCTCAGCGGTTGGCCGAGGTAGCGGATCGGCTTGTCCGGCGTGACGAAGGCCAGGCCCGGACGCTTGACTGTCTGTTCGCTGTGCAACCACCACAGGCCATCGCCCAGTGGCAGCGCGTCAACCTGCTGCAACACCGCAGAAAACCCATTGCCGACGCAGTCGGCCTGGCGCAGCAAACGCGCGCCGCGCCAGACCAGCTCTTCGAAATCATCGGCGGACACGCCCAAGCCGATCATCTGCGCATCCAGCGCCAGCTCTTGCGGCGCACCTTGCAGCAGCTTCAGCAAGGCCTCGGCGGAACTGGCACGGCGCAGAGCCTGGCCCAGATCGGTTTCACCGAGGGCACGGGTGAGCAATTGCAGCAGATGCAGGTGTTCATCGGATTTGGCGGCAATGCCGATCGCCAGATAGACGATCTGGCCATCGCCCCAGTCCACCCCATCAGGGAACTGCATCAGACGCACGCCGGTGGTGAACACCTTGTCGCGGGTCTCGGGAGTGCCATGGGGGATCGCAATACCTTGACCGAGAAAGGTCGAGCCCTGGGTTTCTCGCGCCTGCAAGCCGCTGAGGTAACCCTCTTCGACCAGGCCATCAGCGACCAATTTCTCGGCAAGCAGATGGAGTGCCGCGGACTTATCCACAGCCGACTGGCCCATGGATATCTGCTCTATGGTGAGCTCGAGCATGCTTTCTCCTATTTAGCGCAAGGTAGGCGCTAGGTATTGTTTTGAATGAATCAGCTTATGGTTATTGTCAGAACAGCCTCGGGCGGCTTCCTGGCAGAGCAGCCCAATTCGTTTGCACCCCTGAAAATACGCCTGCTGAAACGTTTAATCTATATTATTTGCCACGTTACTCGATTATCGCTCATCCTTGAAGCCCTACCCGTCGGTTGCAGTAATGACGATGGTCCCCTGCCCAGATCGGTTACGATCGGACAAAATGGCGGGGCAAGCTCCAAAACAACAAGGAATCCCGGGTTGAAACTCAGTGATATCGCCCAACTGGCCGGTGTGTCTGTGACCACCGCCAGCTACGTCATCAACGGCAAGGCCGAACAACAGCGAATCAGTCGCAGCACCGTCGAGCGCGTGCAGGCGGTGGTCGAACTCCATGGCTTCACACCTAACCCGCAAGCGGCCGGGCTGCGCAGCCGGCATACGCGCACCTTGGGTTTCATTCTGCCGGACCTGGAAAACCCCAGTTACGCGCGGATTGCCAAGCTGCTCGAACAAGGTGCCCGCGCCCGCGGCTATCAATTGCTGATCGCCAGCTCCGACGATGCACCGGAAAGCGAGCGCCAATTGCTGCAACTGTTTCGCGCCCGGCGCTGCGACGCGCTGTTCGTCGCCAGCTGCCTGCCGCCAGACGATGACAGCTATCGCCAGTTGCAGGCCAAGGGCCTGCCGATCATCGCCATCGACCGGATCATGGAGCCCGAGCATTTCTGCTCGGTGATCAGCGATGATCAAGAGGCCAGCCTGCAGCTCACCCGCAGCCTGTTGCAGCCCCTGCCACGGCAGATTGTCCTGATCGGCGCGCGACCCGAGCTGAGCATCAGCCAGGAACGAGCCGCTGGCTTCAAGCAGGCATTGTCCGGGTTCGATGGCGAGATCCTGATCGAACACGGCGAAGCGTTCAGCCGCGACTGCGGACGGCAATTGATGGAAGAGTTGCTACAACGCCTCGGCCACTTGCCAGATGCGCTGGTCACTACTTCCTACGTGCTGCTTCAGGGTGTGTTCGATGCACTGCATGATTTCCCGCTCAAATCCCGACCGCTGCGCCTCGGTACCTTCGGCGACACCCAGTTGCTGGACTTCTTGCCGCTGCCGGTGAACGCCATGGCCCAGCAACACCAGCTGATCGCCGACAAAGCCTTGCAGCTGGCCCTGGCAGCGATTGAAGAGCAGCATTACCAACCCGGCGTACAGGCCATCGCCCGGACCTTCAAGCAGCGCATTCACGAGGCGTGAACGTGGAGCTGATCGACAGCCACACCCATCTGGACTTTCCGGATTTCGACGACGATCGCCAGGCGCTACTGGCGGACTGCCGCGCCCTCGGGGTGCGGCGAATAGTGGTGTTGGGGGTTTATCAGCGAAACTGGCAGCGCGTCTGGGATCTGGTGCAGAGCGATCCGGACCTGTATGCCGCATTCGGCTTGCACCCGGTATACGTCGATGAGCATTGCCCCGCCCACCTGACTGAACTCGGCGACTGGCTCACGCGCCTGGCCAGCCACCGCCAAGTGTGCGCGGTGGGTGAGATCGGTCTCGACTATTTTCTCGAACACCTCGACCGTGCACGGCAACAAGCGCTGTTCGAAGCACAGTTACAACTGGCGGCCGACTTTCAGTTGCCGGCGCTGTTGCATGTCCGTCGTAGCCACGCGGCGACCATCGCCACCCTCAAGCGTTTTCGCTTGAAGCGCGCGGGCATCATCCACGCCTTCGCCGGCAGCCAGGAGGAGGCCCGCGAATACCTCAAGCTCGGTTTCAAACTCGGACTGGGCGGCGCCGCGACCTGGCCGCAGGCGCTGCGCATGCACAGAGTCCTCAAAGACTTACCGCTGGATGCCGTGGTGCTGGAGACCGACTCGCCGGATATGGCACCCGCCATGTACCCCGGCCAACGCAACAGCCCGCAGCACCTGCCGGCGATTTGTATGGCGCTGGCCGAGATCATGGCCGTCAGCCCACAGCAACTGGCGGCGGCCAGCACTGCCAACGCCTGTGCCGTGTTCAACTGGCCCCTGGGTCAGGGCTAAGCTCAAACCCGGAACGCGCTGATCAACTGCTTCAACTGCACCACCTGCGCCGACAACTGACGACTGGCGTTTTCGGTCTGGTGCGCGCCTTCGGCGGTGCGCTCACCGGCGCGGTTGATCTCGACGATGTTTTGATCGATATCGTGGGCCACTGCGGTTTGCTGCTCGACCGCCGCAGCGATCTGCTGGTTCTGATCGACGATCATCCCGACTGCGCCGAGGATGTTTTCCAGCGCTTGTTGAACCTTTTCCGACTGACTGACCGTGCCGTTGGCCATCTGATGGCTGATGCCCATGGCTTTCACCGCCGCGCCCACCCCGCTGTGCAGCTTGGCAATCATCTGCTCGATTTCTTCAGTCGATTGCTGAGTGCGCTTGGCCAAGGTCCGGACCTCGTCGGCCACCACCGCGAAACCGCGACCCTGCTCACCGGCACGCGCCGCCTCGATGGCGGCGTTGAGCGCCAACAGGTTGGTCTGCTCGGCGATACTTTTGATCACTTCCAGCACACGACTGATGGACTGGCTATCGCTGGCCAATTGGTTGATCACCAACACTGACTGGTCGATCTCGCTGGCCAACTGGGCAATGCTGCCCTGTTGCGACTCCACCAGGCCACGCCCGTTGATGGTTTCGTCGTTGACACTGTGGGCACTGCTGACCGCCGCTGCTGCGTTGCGGGCGACTTCCTGGGAGGTCGCCGACATCTGATTCATCGCCGTCGCCACCTGCTCGATCTGGCTGCGCTGACCGGCCACTGCCTGATTGCTCTGGGCCGATACCGATTCCACCTGGCCGGCCTGACGTTCGACTTCACTGACGGTCTTGCCCACCAGTTCGATCAGGTCATGGATCTTCGCCACGGTGCCATTGAACACATTGCCCAACTCACCCAGCTCATCGCGACTTTGGGCTGTGAAGGAGACGGTCATGTCTCCCGCCGCGACCTTGTCCATTACCTCCCCCAGACGTTTGAGTGTGGTGCGGGTCGAATAATAGAAACCGCCGTAGAGGTAAACGATCAACAGGAACACTGCCGCCAGGGCCACCACCAGCAACACCATATGCGTGCGGTTCTGCTCCAGACGTTGCTGCAGCTCCACGCCCAGGAACTTCAACGTGGCTTCATTCAGTTGATAAGTCTGTGCCATCAGCCCGCTGACCTGATCGTAAAAGCCTTGCCAGGGAGCATCCAGCGTATCGACCATCACTACCTGCTCTTCGAACAGCTCGCTGCCCTGTTTGAGGGTGCTTCTGCTGACGTTGGCCATTGGCTCCAGGGCTGCATGGGCGGCTTTGCTCGAGCCCAGTGCATCCTGCAATTTCAAGCCATACTCGGCCTGAAGCTTTTCAATTTGCTGTAACAGTTCATCGAAGCGAGTGCTCGAGGACGAGTTGAGAAAGCCCTGGCCCAGGGAATAACTGCCAATGGCCCGGCCTTCACCGAGGATTTGCGTGACTTGCGGCGTGACACTGGTGATCAGCTCACTCAACTGGCGCATGTCGCTTTGGTTGTCGCGGCTCAAGCCCGATTGGCTGGCGATGATCTGGCTGAAAATCTGTGCGCTGCCAAGCAACTTGCCGATCAACGCGCTTTTGCTTTGCAACGAGGTCTCGGCTTGCTGCGCCTTGAACGCCGCAATCATTTCATCGCGTTTGCCATCGAAGACGCTGATCTGTTCGGGGTCGATGGTCACGGCCGCCAACCCCTGCATACGCTTCAGGACACTCTGTTCAAGCGCAGCGATCTTCGACTCGACATCCCCGGCCTTGCCGGACTGACCGAGGGTGACGTTGATCTGCACCAGGTTATTCAAGGTTTCCAGATCACGTCGCAGCGTCAGGCTGCTACCCAGCAGATCAAGGCTTTGCAATTCAACCTGGGTGCCCTGGAATTCGCGATAGGAGTCACGGACCAGATAGAAGTTGGTCACCAGCATCGGCAGGAAAAACAGGACACTGATCAGGCTGAACTTCATGCCGAAGCTCAAGCGGTTCATCAGCGCGACGGCGGGATAGAGCAAGCTCTTCACAAGAAGTCTCCCTTACCTATTATTGTTATGGGCAGTCGCACAAAGGCAGCCAAAAGCCACTATTTAGCGCAGGTGCTTGTATAACTTAAATCGGCAGAGAGTTTTGTAACTTAAGGTTAACCAGGTGAGAAACGGTCCCTTCGAGGGTGGTGAGGTCCCTTGCCCCCGTTCGGCTGCGTAGCAGTCGTAAACCCGGTGCACGCGGTCAACCGGAAAAAATGCGGTGACTGGTTTTAGGACCGCTTCGCGCTCCAGCGGGGGCAAGCCCCCTCGCCACAACAAGCCACCTTCGCCACAATGTTCACCACAGTGTCGTCAGAACAACACTGTCCACAATGCAAAACCGGCATACCAGAGCACAGCGGCCCGGAGCAGCAGTTCCCACAACCCGTCCAGACTGCTGATGCCGTCAGCACCGACTATTGGGGCCGGGATTTCGCCGGCCACCAGGCCGACTTTTTCCACCAGCTGCGTGGCGCTGATATTCCAGTTGAGCAACTCATGCAACATCACTCGGCCGACCGCAACAAAGTTGCCGACCAGCGCGAAACTTGCCGCCAGCAACCGCACCGGCAACCAATCGAAGGCATGGCGCATTTGCGCGGCGGTTTCGACCAGCTGCGGATTTTTCCCGTGCTCGGCGGCTAACGCCAGCAAGCGATAGCTCAACGCCGCGACCGGACCCAGAAGGAAGTACCAGAAAATCACCGCAAAAAAGCCCTGATAGGCCTCCCACAGCAAGTACCCTTGAACCCGCCCCAGCAACTGCTCGCCGCTGTCGGCGCAGATATCCAGGTCGCGCTTGGCGACATGAGCGGCGGCTTGCAGGTCTTCACGACGCCAGGCATCACGAAACGGCCCCAGCCCGCCCAACAGATCCCCGCGCCCAAGACTGTAAATCACCACCAGCAAATGGATTGGCAAAGCCAACAAGCCATAGAAAACTGGGTCCAGCACCACCAGTAGCAACCCCAGCACTGCGACCGGCAATAACACCAGCAGCGTCAACACCAGCCAGGGCCGATTCGCCAGTCGAGGACTGACCTCCAGCTTGGCCAATTCGCGCAGCCATCCGCCGTCGCGCTGGACCCGATGACGCAAGGCCGAGAATTTCTCGACCCAGACCGTCAGCAGCAACACCAGAAAACTCATTATTCTTCCCCTTTACCCAAGCCTGCGCGATAGCGTGTCCAGTCGAACGCCGGCCCCGGATCGGTCTTGCGCCCCGGGGCAATATCACTATGGCCGCAAATGCGCTGCAGCGTGATCGCCGTGAAGGCTTTCCGTAATTGCCGGGTCAAGGCAATCAGCGACTGATATTGAGCATCGGTGAACGGCAGTTCGTCCGTGCCTTCCAGTTCGATGCCCAAGGAAAAGTCATTACAGCCTTCCCGTTCATCGAAGCGTGAGACGCCCGCGTGCCAGGCACGCTCAAGACAGGAGACAAACTGAGTGATCGTGCCGTCACGTTCGATCAAGAAATGAGCGGACACCCTAAGGTCGGCTATCCCTGCAAAATAGGGATGCTCAGTGACATCCAGGCGATTCTGGAAAAACTCCTGCACTTTGCCTGTCGCGAACCGGGCCGGCGGCAGACTGATGTTATGGATCACCAGCAGAGAGATCTCATCCGTGGGGCGCCCATTGAAGTTTGGCGACGGGCAATGACGCACACCCTGAAACCAACCGCTAGCGGGGTCCAACTGCATACAGGTTCCTTCAACGACGACTTCGATAGCCCAGTATGCCGTGATCGGCACCCAGGTTGCGATCACTTGCCACGATTGAGTCGGCGCAGGTCGCCGAGTACCGACTCCAGTGCCCGGTCGAACAGCAAGGTATCATCGAGTTTTCGCACAGCACCTCGGCGGAACTCCAGAGCCAGCGCGATACGGGTTCGCTCAAGCACTTTCATGCCCGTCCGGTTGACAAAAACATAGTTGCCCGTTGACTGGATAATCGCCGCCAGCTTGCACCGCAGGGTGTTTTCATGGTCTTCCTGGAACTCGACCCAAGACCCCGGACGCAACTGGCCGACCTGAAGCAGGCCGGCGTCATCCTCGGCCAGGCGTACCGCAGCCACTTCGATCGGCCCCTCGTCGGCAGTCTTCAGGACAATCTCCTGGCGCACCTTGATCATCGCCGGAAAACTTTCGTCGTGTGCACTGGCCGGGCCCTGCTCAAGCGGCTCGAACACCTGCACATGCAACTTTTCCAACTGACTGAAAAACTCGCCGGTGGCAAAAGGATCGAACGCCGCGCTGCTCAAGCCATCACGGAGCGCCTTGAGCAGGCCTGGCACCAGATTGAGCAGCTGCAGACCCGCCTCTGCGTTCTCATGGCGCTGAACGCTCCAGATCAACTCATCCATGGTCCGCAAACCGGCCTGCCACTCGGCCGACTGTTCGCCGTGCTTGAGGCAGGCCAGCAACAACACCTTGCTCCAGGCCTCCTGCAAAAAATCAATGACCACTTGCGGCAAAACTTTGCCCAATAACCGCTGATTCAGGGCTTGCTCGACGCACTGACGAGCTTGTTGCGTCTTCGCCCGGCCTTCTTCGGCGTCACACGTGCGCTGCTCCAGTAGCTCGCTGCGACGGCGCTCATTGCCAGTGAAAGCGAGAAAGTCGACCAGCAGTTCAGAGAAGATCGCCGGATCATCGGCAAAATCATTCAACAGCCGCTGTACCACCTGTTCGATTCGCAGATACAGGCTGTCGCGCTGGTGATCATCGCACTCGCCCCAGCCCAGGGCGGCAGCGGCGATTTCATTGAGCAGGCGCCGGGCCGGATGACTGGCGCGGCTGAAAAAGCTCTTGTCCAGTACCGCGACTTTCAGCATCGGGATCTGCAAGCGACCGATGAGCGCCTTGAGCGAATCGGGCAGATTTCGATCATCGAGGATGAATTCGAAGAGCATTGCCATCAGGTTGATCACGTCTTCGTCAGCCACGCCGACAACCCGGGACTTGCCGCTTTTGACGCTGCCCCGGGTCAGCAGTTGTTCGAGCTGATTGCGTAGATCGAAATCATCCTGGGCACCGGGTCCAGGAACGTACTGTTGCAGATGCGAGAGCATCCGCAGCAGATCCCGGGTCGAAATAGGCTGCGCCTGCGCACAGGCTTCCAAGGTCGGAGCTACGCTGCCCCTGACGTGAAAAAGCAGCTCCTGCAACGCCGCGAAGACATCCTGCACGCTCTTGTCGATCTGTGCACCGCTGGACCTGGGCGTGCCGGGTTCGGTCTGCCCGGCGCCAGGACCAACGGCTGTTCGGTCCGAAGCCCGGCAGGCCGGGGCGGGTTTGAGCTGGGGCAATACACCGGTGGTGATCAACAGTTGATTGGCTTCGGTATAGAGGTGATCAGCCTCACTGAGCACATACTTGTCGAACAGTTTGAGGATAATCAGCTTGACCTTGATCTCCATCCCCAGATTGCGCCCGGCCTGCAAGAAATACTCACAGAGCATGGCCGGGCCCATCGGGTTGTGCAGATTCTCGAGAGGCTTGCCAAGCAAAGCGCTCAAGCGTGCAGTCAATTGGCCAAGGGTAAAACCGTCGCGACTGAGCACCTTGGTAACCATGGCGTCCAGCGCCACGGTTCTTTCAAGTTCATCATCGGGATTGTGCACTAATGGGTCGTAGGTCAGGGCCTGGGGCAACGGCGCTTGCGTCTGGTCATATTGAGTGAGGCCGGCAAAGGCCTCGAAGAATTGCTCGAGAAAACCACGCTCCATGCTTTTGCGCTTGAGCCGCAAGTCGCGCATGGCTTTGAAGAAGGTGTTCTGATCAACAGTGTTCCGGGTTGTGTCAGCCATTTCGAACAAGGTGTCGTCGGCGTTATCGAACAACGCCTGCAAACCATGCCTGAGCTGCTGTGCGGCCTTGTCGCGAACCTGAAGCAGAATGACAGGCAGGAGAGCGAGCGGCGAAGGGCTCGCCTGATCAGTACCAGCCCTGCGCAAAGGCACTACATTCCCGTCATTGTGCATCCAAGCCTCCTGTAACGGTGATTCGATACGTCAAAGCCATGACGTCAATAACAAGGCGGATTATCTTGCAAAAGATACCGCCTGTACCAGCAGACCCTGCATTTCATTTTGAAACAGGCTTTGAGCTCAGACACTCGTCGGGGCCAAACGGCTCGGATGATGCGACCAAATGCAGACTTCAGAGCGAAGTGAAAGTGTTTGGCGCCTTGGGTTAGCTCGCGGCATGGCCCTATAATCGAGCCACTTTGTTTGTGGAGCCCGTTATGCCGAATCTACGTCTCGCCGACCTGACCGCCGAAATCGAAGCCAACGTGCGCCGTGCGTTGCTTGAAGACATCGGTAGCGGCGACATCACTGCGCAACTGATCCCGGCCGAACGCCTGGCCAAAGCCACCATCATCACCCGCGATGCAGCCGTCATCAGCGGCACCGCCTGGGTCGATTCGGTGTTTCGGCAGCTGGACCCGCGGGTTGCGGTGCATTGGCAAGTAGCTGACGGTGAGCGAGTAAGCCCCAATCAGGTGCTGTTTCATCTCGAGGGCCCCGCTCGTTCGCTGCTCAGCGGTGAACGCTGCGCGCTGAACTTCCTGCAGTTGCTGTCCGGGGTTGCCACCCGGGCGCAGTATTACGCCGACTTCGTCGCCGAAACCCAGGTCAAACTGCTGGATACGCGCAAAACGCTGCCTGGGCTGCGTCTGGCACAGAAGTACGCCGTCACCTGCGGTGGCTGCCACAACCATCGCATCGGCCTGTACGACGCCTTCCTGATCAAGGAAAACCATATCGCCGCCTGCGGGGGCGTTGCGCAGGCGATCAGTGCCGCCCACAAGATCGCCCCGGGCAAGCCGGTGGAAGTCGAAGTGGAGAGTCTTGAGGAATTGAAGGAGGCGCTCGCTGCCGGTGCCGACATCATCATGCTCGACGAACTGAGCCTCGACGACATGCGTGAAGCGGTGCGTCTCAACGCTGGCAAGTCCAAGCTGGAGGCAAGCGGCGGGATCAACGAAAGCACCTTGCGGCCGATTGCCGAAACCGGCGTGGATTACATCTCTATCGGGGCAATGACCAAGGACGTGAAGGCAGTGGACCTGTCGATGCGCCTCAGTATCTGAGGAGCAGTTGCAAGCCTCAAGCTTCAAGCTTCAAGCTGTTCCGCGCCTGGCTTGTCGCTTGAAGCTTGAAACTTGTAGCTGCTACACCACCAGATTGTTCATCTCGCAGTACTCTTCCCACTCGACGCCCAATACCTCTGCCGCTTCCTTGTGCAGAACCAGGCGCGCGGCCTCGAACTCTTCGGGGCTCGAGGTGTACTTGAGCGTCAGTTCCCACGGCTGCAAGCCCTGAGCTTCTGCCTCGTCCTCGAACGCCCACTGGATCTGGTCTTTCTGATCGTCGGGACTCAAGTCCTTGATCTCTTCCAGCAACTGGGGCGCATCAAGCACGTACTTTTTGAGGGCTTCTTCGTGTCTGGCTTCTTGGGTCAATTCTTTAACGGTCATGTCGTTCTCGCTGATCTGGGGAATGGAAGATGGATCTGGATCATCAAGGATCTCTCTGACGCAAAAAAACCGTTTAAAGCCCGGTTTATCTGGCCTTCAGAACCATTCGGGATCATCTGAAAACAAAGTGTCGCTGGTGCCCGAGACAGGAATCGAACCTGCGACCTTCGCGTTACGAGTGCGCTGCTCTACCGACTGAGCTACACGGGCGCTGGGCTAAACCTAGCACTGACTATGGGGTCAAGCAACCGGAGCAAGCGTCTCAATTTCCTTCGGGCAATAATAAGAGTCTGGACCACCGCCAAGATCGCAGCCTGCGGCAGCTCCTACAATAACCGGGCGATGCGTATTCCCCCGTAGGAGCTGCCGCAGGCTGCGATCTTTTGACTTTCCTGCACACAGCAAAACGCCCCGAACCAGTCGGGGCGTTTGCTTGATCAACAGCTGAGCGTGGGGGTAATTAAACGCCCGAAGCCTTGGCTGCTGCTACGTCCTTGATGGACAGCTTGATACGGCCGCGGTTGTCCACGTCCAGTACCAGCACTTCCACTTCCTGACCTTCTTTCAAGATGTCGGTCACTTTCTCTACGCGAGCGTCGCTCAGCATCGAGATGTGAACCAGACCGTCTTTGCCTGGCAGGATGTTGACGAATGCGCCGAAGTCGACGATGCGCTCAACCTTACCCACGTAGATCTTGCCGATTTCGGCTTCAGCGGTGATGCCCAGAACGCGCTGACGAGCTGCTTCAGCCGCTTCCTTGGTTTCGCCGAAGATCTTGATCGAACCGTCGTCTTCGATGTCGATCGAAGCCTTGGTCTCTTCACAGATCGCACGAATGGTCGCGCCGCCTTTACCGATGACATCACGGATTTTGTCGGTGTCGATTTTCATCGCGATCATGGTCGGAGCATTTTCCGACAACTCGGTGCGGGACTGAGCAAGGATCTGGTTCATCTGGCCGAGGATGTTCAGGCGCGCTTCCAGGGCTTGGCCCAGAGCGATTTCCATGATTTCTTCGGTGATGCCTTTGATCTTGATGTCCATCTGCAGCGCGGTAACACCTTTGGCGGTACCGGCTACTTTGAAGTCCATGTCGCCGAGGTGGTCTTCGTCACCCAGGATGTCGGTCAGGATGGCGAACTTCTCGCCTTCCTTAACCAGACCCATGGCAATACCGGCAACCGGAGCCTTCATTGGCACACCGGCGTCCATCAGAGCCAGGGAAGCACCGCAGACCGAAGCCATGGAGCTGGAACCGTTGGACTCGGTGATTTCCGACACAACACGGATGGTGTATGGGAACACGTCGGCAGCAGGCAGCATGGCCTGAACCGAACGACGGGCCAGACGGCCGTGACCGATTTCGCGACGACCGGCACCACCCATGCGACCACACTCGCCTACCGAGAACGGAGGGAAGTTGTAGTGCAGCATGAACGGGTCTTTTTTCTCGCCTTCCAGGGTGTCCAGCAGCTGTGCGTCACGGGCAGTACCCAGAGTCGCGACTACCAGAGCCTGGGTTTCACCACGGGTGAACAGAGCCGAACCGTGGGTCTTCGGCAGAACGCCGACTTCGATATTCAGCGGACGAACGGTCTTGGTGTCACGGCCGTCGATACGTGGCTTGCCGTTAACGATGTTTTCGCGAACGGTGCGGTATTCGATTTCGCCGAAAGCGGCTTTGACTTCAGCGGAAGTCGGCTGGCCTTCTTCGCCCGACAGCTTGGCAACGATCTGCTCGCGCAGCTCGCCCAGGCGTGCATAACGCTCGTGCTTGACGGTGATGGTGTAAGCCTGGGAGATCGCTTCGCCGAACTCGGAGCGGATAGTGCCCAGCAGTGCGGTGGCTTCGGGCTGTGGAGCCCAGGTCCAGGTCGGTTTGGCAGCTTCGGCGGCCAGTTCTTTGACAGCCTGGATAACCACCTGGAACTCGTCGTGGGCAAACAGTACAGCGCCCAGCATCTGGTCTTCGGTCAGCTCTTTGGCTTCCGATTCAACCATCAATACCGCTTCCGAAGTACCGGCTACAACCATGTCCAGGCTCGAAGCCTTGAGTTGCTCGTAAGTCGGGTTCAGCAGGTAGCCGGTGCTTTCGTGGAACGCAACGCGGGCAGCGCCGATCGGGCCATCGAAAGGAATGCCGGAGATTGCCAGCGCAGCGGAAGTACCGATCATTGCAGCAACATCTGGATCAGTCTTTTTGCTGGTGGACAGAACGGTGCAGACAACCTGCACTTCGTTCATGAAGCCTTCCGGGAACAGCGGACGGATCGGACGGTCGATCAGTCGCGAAGTCAGAGTTTCTTTCTCGGAAGGACGGCCTTCGCGCTTGAAGAAACCGCCAGGGATCTTACCGGCAGCGTAAGTCTTTTCCTGGTAGTGAACAGACAGAGGGAAGAAGCCCTTGCCTGGATCTGCTTGTTTGGCACCGACTACAGTCACCAACACGCTGACGTCGTCGTCAACGGTGACCAATACTGCGCCGGAGGCTTGACGGGCGATACGGCCGGTCTCGAGGGTAACGGTCGACTGACCGAACTGGAATTTTTTGATTACCGGGTTCACGGTGTCCTACCTTCTTTGTGGCTCTTGGGGAACTTGTCTTCTTGCGAAATTCTTGGGCAATGCCGGGAATCGGCCCAACGCCTGTCCAGGGTAAAACGACTATCCAGATAAAACTTGAGGCTGGGAGCCTGCCATGCGCCGACGGGAAACCCGCTGACGCACAGCAAACAACCAACCTCTAGCGCAATCGCTTATTAGCGACGCAGACCCAGGCGAGCGATCAGAGCGCTGTAACGGCTCAC
Source organism: Pseudomonas sp. LBUM1658 (assembly GCF_059716055.1). Classification (NCBI taxonomy): domain Bacteria; kingdom Pseudomonadati; phylum Pseudomonadota; class Gammaproteobacteria; order Pseudomonadales; family Pseudomonadaceae; genus Pseudomonas; species Pseudomonas sp. LBUM1658. Next base: position 956,128 of record NZ_CP166798.1, on the reverse strand, counting down.
GTCCTTGCCTTTCAGGTAGTCCAGCAGCTTACGACGCTGGTTTACCATGCGGATCAGACCACGACGCGAGTGGTGATCTTTACCGTTGGCCTTGAAGTGACCTTGCAGTTTGTTGATGTTGTGGGTCAGCAGTGCAACTTGCACTTCTGGCGAACCAGTGTCACCAACAGCTTGCTGGTAGTCAGCTACGATTTGAGCTTTTTCTTGAACGTCGAGAGCCATGAGGCAATCCTTTTATCAGGAAACTGTTTCAGAAAAACAGCTTCAACAGGCCAGGGACAAATCCCTGTATCTAAAAATGAGTAGTGACCGTGCCTGTTAACAGCCACCCTCGTTCGGTCATTCTGACCGAATCAGTCGACGCGGCGCGATGCGCCCGTCTTCGCTCACTTCACCGATACCGATGAAACGACCGTTATGATCCTGTACCCGTACCATGCCGAACTTCGGTGCATCCGGGGCTCGTACCGGCTGGCCGTTAAGCCAGTAGAACGAGCTGTGCTCCGAGAACTGCAACAGCGGCCAATCCAGCAGGCCGCTGTCCGATGGCATCAGGAAGCGATCGACCGCTTCATTGCCGCCTTCGGCATGTACTGCTTCCAACTCTTCCAGCGTGACCGTCTGGGCCAGCGTGAAAGGCCCGGCCTGGGTACGTCGCAGTTCAGCAACGTAAGCGCCACAGCCGAGTTGCTCACCGATATCCTCCACCAGAGTGCGGATATAGGTGCCTTTGCTGCAATCCACTGCCAGCCGGGCAGTATCACCCTCGAACGCTAGCAATTCCAAGCGCGCAATAGTAACAGAACGCGGTTCGCGCTCCACCACTTCACCTGCACGGGCCAGCTTGTACAGCGGCTGGCCATCACGCTTGAGGGCCGAGTACATCGGCGGTATCTGACTGATTTGACCGCGAAAATTCGGCAAAACAGCTTCGATATCGGCGCGACCGACGGTCACCTCCCGCGTTTGCAAAACCTCACCTTCGGCGTCCGCCGTGGTGGTGGTTTTACCCAATTGCGCCAAGGTTTCATAGGCCTTGTCCGAATCGAGCAGGTATTGCGAGAACTTGGTAGCTTCACCAAAGCACAACGGCAACACGCCAGTGGCAAGCGGATCAAGGCTGCCGGTATGCCCGGCCTTCTCGGCATTGAGCAGCCAGCGGACCTTCTGCAATGCCGCGTTGGAGGTGAATCCCAACGGTTTGTCGAGCAGGATGATGCCACTGACGTTACGACGGATACGTTTGACCTGAGCCACCGATTACTCCTTGGCGTCTTCTGGTTCAGCCGCGACCGGGTGCTGGTTGTCCTCAGCCACGGCGCGTTCGATCAACGCCGACAGATGGGCACCACGCACGACGCTTTCGTCGTAGTGGAAGTGCAGCTGTGGAACGCTGCGCAGCTTCATCTCGCGAGCCAGCTGCATACGCAGGAAGCCGGCGGCCGAGTTGAGCACCTTGATGCTCTGGGCGATATCTTCGGCGTTGTCCTGGCCCATCACGGTAATGAAGATCTTGGCGTGACCGACGTCACGGCTGACTTCAACAGCGGTAATGGTGACCAGACCGACGCGCGGGTCTTTGACTTCACGACGGATCAGTTGTGCCAGCTCGCGCTGCATCTGATCGCCGATACGTTGGGTACGGCTATATTCTTTTGCCATGTATCGTTACCTGTCACTGACCCACGGTGAAACCCGTGTGGTCTGAAAGCGGCAAACGCCCGGCCAGGCAGAAGCCGGACCGGGCGTTGCGTTTAGAGTCCCGAGTGAGCGCAGCGCATTTGCACGCTATGACCCACCATGGCTCTTGGAGCTCGCGACTTAGAGGCTGCGAGCAACCTGGACCTTCTCGAAGACTTCGATCTTGTCACCCGGCTTGACGTCGTTGTAGCTCTTGACGCCGATACCGCATTCCATGCCGGCACGCACTTCGGACATATCGTCCTTGAAGCGGCGCAGGGACTCGAGTTCGCCTTCGAAAATAACGATGTCTTCGCGCAGTACACGGATCGGACGGTTGCGGTGAACCACACCTTCCAGAACCATACAGCCGGCGATCGCACCAAACTTCGGCGAACGGAACACGTCGCGGACTTCAGCAATACCCAGGATGTTCTCCCGGACGTCGCTGCCAAGCATGCCGGTAAGGGCTTTCTTGACGTCTTCGATGATGTCGTAGATCACGTTGTAGTAACGCATATCCAGACCTTCCTGCTCGACGATCTTGCGAGCGCCAGCATCGGCACGCACGTTGAAGCCGAACAGTACCGCATTGGAGGCCAGTGCCAGGTTGGCGTCGCTCTCGGTGATACCACCGACACCGCCACCGACTACGCGCACTTGCACTTCGTCGTTACCCAGGCCGCCGAGGGCGCCCTGCAGAGCTTCCAGCGAGCCACGGACGTCGGATTTGAGGACGATATTAAGCGTCTTCTTCTCTTCCTGACCCATGTTCTCGAAGATGTTTTCCAGCTTGCCAGCGTGAGCACGAGCCAGTTTGACTTCGCGGAACTTGCCTTGACGGAACAGGGCAACTTCGCGCGCCTTCTTCTCGTCAGTCATTACGCTCAGTTCGTCGCCAGCTTCCGGCGTACCGTCCAGGCCGAGAATCTCGACCGGGATCGATGGACCGGCTTCCTTGATCGGCTTGCCGTTTTCGTCAAGCATCGCCCGGATACGGCCGAAGTTCGAACCGACCAGGACCATGTCGCCTTGACGCAGCGTACCGTCGGAAACCAGAACGGTTGCCACCGGGCCACGACCTTTGTCGAGACGCGATTCAACCACAACGCCACGACCAGGAGCGGACGGGGTTGCTTTCAGTTCGAGAACCTCGGCTTGCAGCAGGACTGCTTCCAGCAGGTCGTCAACGCCAGTACCCATTTTCGCGGAGACTGACACGAACGGAGTATCACCACCCCATTCTTCGGACGTAACACCGTGGACAGACAGTTCGCTACGAATGCGATCGAGATCGGCACCCGGCTTGTCGATTTTGTTCACTGCAACGACCAGCGGAACACCGGCGGCCTTGGCATGCTGAACAGCTTCGATGGTCTGCGGCATTACGCCGTCGTCCGCCGCAACTACCAGGATCACGATGTCGGTCGCCTTGGCACCACGAGCACGCATTGCGGTAAACGCGGCGTGACCCGGGGTGTCGAGGAAGGTGACCATGCCGCGTTCGGTTTCAACGTGGTAAGCACCGATGTGCTGGGTGATACCACCGGCTTCGCCAGCAGCTACCTTGGCACGACGGATGTAGTCGAGCAGCGAGGTTTTACCATGGTCGACGTGGCCCATTACGGTCACGACCGGTGCACGGGAGAACGCTTCACCTTCGAACTTCAACGATTCTGCCAGGGAATCTTCCAGGGCGGTGTCGCTGACCAGGGTCACTTTGTGGCCCAGTTCTTCAGCTACCAGCTGAGCAGTTTCCTGATCGAGCACCTGGTTGATGGTCGCCGGAGTGCCCATCTTGAACATGAACTTGATGACTTCAGCAGCCTTGACCGACATCTGCGCGGCCAAGTCGCCCACAGTGATGGTCTCGCCGATCTGCACGTCACGAACCACTGGGCCGGTCGGGCTCTGGAAACCGTGGGCGTTACGTTTCTTCAGCTTGGCCTTGCCGCGACCACCACGACGGAAGCTATCGCTTTCTTCGTCGGTAGTACGAGGGGCAACGCGTGGAGCCGGAGCCTTCTCTTTAACGGTGGCACGATGCGGAGCATTGCTCTTGCGCTCGCCATCGCCGCGACGACTGCTGTCGTCACTGCGTGGTTTGTCCGGGCGACGTTGCTCATCACGCTTGCGAGTGTCGGCAGCCGGTGCAGCAGCCACTACAGGAGCGGCCTCATGCACAGGTGCGGCGACAGCAACAGGCGCTACAACAGCGTCATTTGCGGACGATTGCGCAGTAGCAGGCTGGCGACGCGCTTCTTCTTCGGCGCGACGCTTGGCTTCTTCTTCAGCCTTCTGACGAGCAGCATTTTCTACTGCGCGACGTTCATCCAGTTCGCGTTTGCGCTCGGCTTCGATTTCTTCCGGGCTGCGCTGTACGAAGACTTTCTTCTTGCGCACTTCAACGCTGATACTTTTGCTACCGGCAACACGCAGGGTGCTGGTGGTTTTGCGCTGCAGAGTGATCTTGCGCGGTTCTTCCACTTTCGCCTTGTGACTGCTCTTCAAATGAGTCAGCAGAGCCTGCTTCTCATTATCGGACACGCCTTGCTCGGCGGCGGTGTGCGGCAGACCTGCCTCACGCATCTGCTGCAACAGGCGCTCTACCGGTGTTTTGACCTCATCGGCCAGTTGTTTCACCGTGACTTGCGTCATGCATTTCTCTCCTCAGGCCGCGCCTAATTACTCGAACCAATGGGCTCGGGCGGCCATGATCAACTTGCCGGCACGATCATCGTCAATGCCGTCGATGTCGAGCAGGTCGTCAATAGACTGCTCGGCCAGGTCTTCGCGGGTAATTACGCCGCGCACCGCCAGTTCCATCGCCAAATCCTTGTCCATACCCTCAAGCGAGAGCAGGTCTTCGGCCGGATGGGCGTCTGCCAGCTTTTCCTCAGTAGCGATGGCTTTGGTCAACAAACGATCCTTGGCCCGAGCGCGAAGCTCGTTGACGGTGTCTTCGTCAAAGCCATCGATGTTGAGCATTTCTTCCAGCGGTACGTAGGCAATCTCTTCCAGGCTGGTAAAGCCTTCATCAACCAGTACCTGCGCCAGATCTTCGTCGACTTCCAGCTCGTCGATGAAGTTGCGCAGGATGTCGCCGGTTTCTGCTTGCTGCTTAGCCTGGATGTCCGATTCGGTCATCACGTTCAGGGTCCAGCCAGTCAACTGGCTAGCCAGACGCACGTTCTGACCACCGCGACCGATGGCCTGAGCCAGATTGTCTGCGCCAACGGCGATGTCCATTGCATGGGCATCCTCGTCAACGATAATTGCCGCAACTTCCGCCGGGGACATGGCGTTGATCACGAACTGCGCAGGGTTATCGTCCCACAGGACGATGTCCACACGCTCACCGCCCAACTCACCCGACACTGCCTGGACGCGCGAACCGCGCATACCGATGCAAGCGCCTTGCGGGTCGATGCGTTTGTCTTTGGAGCGGACCGCGATCTTGGCGCGCGAACCCGGATCACGGGCTGCTGCCATTACTTCGATCAGGCCTTCGGCGATTTCCGGCACTTCGATGCGGAACAACTCGATCAGCATTTCCGGCGCGGTACGCGACAGGATCAGCTGCGGGCCGCGGTTCTCGGTGCGGATTTCCTTGAGCAGCGCACGAAGACGCACGCCCACCCGGAAAGTCTCGCGGGAGATGATGTCTTCACGAGCCAGCAACGCTTCAGCGTTGTTGCCCAGATCGACGATCACGTTGTCCCGAGTCACTTTTTTCACGGTGCCGGAGATGATTTCTCCCAGGCGCTCGCGATAGGCATCAACGACTTGAGCACGCTCGGCTTCGCGGACTTTCTGCACGATGACTTGCTTGGCAGTCTGTGCAGCGATGCGGCCAAACTCGATCGAGTCGATTTTTACTTCAACGATGTCGCCAGCTTTAGCGCCAGGCTGGGCTTCCTGAGCCTGCTCGACCCACATCTCGACAGCCGGATCGTCCAGATCTGCTTCTTCGACTACCGCCCAGCGACGGAAAGTTTCATAGGCACCGGTGTGGCGGTTAATTTCCACACGCAGGTCAACTTCGTCTTCGAAACGTTTTTTGGTAGCAGTGGCCAGAGCCAGCTCCAGCGCTTCAAAAATAACGTTCGCCGGTACGCCCTTTTCATTGGATACCGACTCAACAACCAGCAGTACTTCTTTGCTCATCGTACGCCTCGCCTTTCGCAAGCCATTGGATCCGCGGGATCCGCGTCTCAGTCAAAACTGGGAATAATGTTGGCCTTGTCGATCATATCGATCGGCAACAGGAACTCATGATCTTCAACCAGCACCACAACATCCTGTTCTTCTACGCCGCGCAGAAGGCCTTGAAAATTGCGTCGACCTTCGAAAGGCGAGCGCAGCTTGATCTTCACTTGTCCACCGGCAAATTGTGCAAACTGCTCAAGAGTGAACAGTGGGCGTTCCATGCCTGGCGAGGAAACTTCAAGGGTGTACTCAACGGCGATCGGATCTTCAACATCCAGAACACCGCTGATCTGACGGCTGACGATGGCGCAGTCATCCACCAGAACACCGCCTTCTTTATCGATATAAACGCGTAGCAGTGAGTGGCGACCTTGAGCTGAAAACTCAATACCCCAGCATTCATAGCCAAGGGCCACGACCACCGGGGCCAGCAAGGCCTGCAACTGTTCTAGCTTGCTCGACACCTGAACCCCCTCGTGCATGTTTGTGCATGCTGTATAAATAAAAAAAAATGGGCGAAGCGCCCATCCCTGAAACGCCGTCGAATAACGCCGTTATAAAGTGTCCAGCTAACAAAAAGCCCCTGAAAAGGGGCTCCGCTAAAACTGGTTGCGGGGGCCGGATTTGAACCGACGACCTTCGGGTTATGAGCCCGACGAGCTACCAGACTGCTCCACCCCGCGACAAAGCTGGGGCGGAAGTATACGACCGATCCCTTGCAGGGTCAATCGAACCTCCACCTACAAGAAAGCCCGCAACAGCGGGCTCTCCTGATAATTGGTACCGAGAAGGGGACTCGAACCCCTACACCCTATGGGCACAACCACCTCAAGGTTGCGTGTCTACCAATTCCACCACCTCGGCAATACTGCAATACTACCTGAAACCCTTCTTACTTTTGCTCTTGAGCTGGAGGTACGTCAGTCGCATTAGGTGCCGACTTTTGCTCTTGAAGCACCGGGACATCATCAGAAGCCGGTTTTTGTACTGGAACTTCCAACACTGCTGGATTTGGCAAACCTACTTGAGTCAGCTCATGAGCTTTCTCTTTAGCAAAGTAACCTAACCCTAAGCTGGTTATGAAGAAACCTGCGGCAAGTATACCAGTAAACTTACTAAGAAAGGTAGAGGAACCTTGGCTTCCGAACACAGTATTTGAAGCACCTGCTCCGAAAGACGCGCCAGCGTCCGCACCTTTACCCTGCTGCAGCAAAACCAGAGCAATTACGCCCAATGCACCCAGCAGATGAAAAACGACTACGACTGTTTCCAGCATTTTTTCAGTTTCCCGCGGCGCGACAGATCGCACCGAACTCATCTGCATTCAGGGAAGCTCCACCAATGAGCCCCCCATCGATATCCGGCATGCCGAACAGTTCGACCGCATTGGCCGCCTTCACGCTGCCGCCGTATAGAAGCCGCACACCTTGTGCGACTTCAGAATTTGCTGCCGCCAACTGCGCACGGATGGCTGCGTGCACATCCTGCGCCTGTTGCGGTGAAGCAGTCAGTCCGGTACCAATGGCCCAGACCGGCTCGTAAGCGATGACTGCCTTCGCAAGCGCATCGATACCCAACTCTTCAATGATACTACTCAGCTGACGCCCGACAACTTCCAGCGTCTTTCCGGCTTCGCGCTGTTCGAGGGTTTCCCCTATACACAACACCGGAACCAGACCACATGCCTGGGCTGCCGCAAACTTGCGATTGAGCACATCGCCCTGCTCACCCAAGATCAGGCGACGTTCGGAATGCCCAATCAGCACCAGGGAACAGCCTGCATCCACCAACTGACTTGGCGCAATCTCGCCAGTCAAAGCACCTTGCTTGGCTTCTATCGCAGAATTCTGCGCGCCGACCGAAATCGACTTGCCTTTCAAGCCATCAATCACTTGATTGATGAACAAGCAAGGCGGGAATACCGCAACATCAACACCGCTTGGCAAGGCCAGATGACTAAGGCCATTGATCAGCTCAGCGACGCTGGCGCGGGTACCGTGCATCTTCCAGTTACCAGCTACCATAGGGCGACGCATGCTGTACCTCGTCGGTCAAAGTGGGCGCAGATGTTACCCAACCGCATCAACACTGGCAAGCCGAAATCAGGCAGAAACTTCAGCAACCAGTTTTGCCAACTCATCGGCATAACCGCGAACCTGGGTTTCGTCATCACCTTCTACCATCACACGAACCAATGGCTCGGTGCCGGATTTGCGCAACAGCACCCGTCCACGCCCAGCCATCTGCGTGGTAACACGGTCACAAGCTTCTTTTACCTGCGCGTGTTCGACCGGATTCACGCCGCCCGAAAAACGCACATTGACCAACACCTGAGGACACTTGCGCAACGCCTGACGGGACTGCGCAAGGCTCTCGTCACGGCTCTTCAAGGCCATCAACACCTGCAGGGCCGCAATGATCGCGTCACCGGTGGTGGTGTGCTGGAAGCAGACGATATGGCCGGAGTTCTCACCACCGACCTGCCAGTTGCGCTCCAGCAGCTCGGCAATCACATAGCGGTCACCGACATTGGCACGGACGAATGGAATACCCAGGTCAGCCAGAGCCAGTTCCAACCCCAGATTGCTCATCAGAGTCCCGACTACACCGCCCTGCAACTTGTTACGCTCATGCAGATCGCGGGCAATGATGAACAACAATTCATCGCCATCGACTATCGCGCCCGTGTGATCGACCATCAACACCCGATCGCCATCACCATCGAAGGCGATACCCAGATCGGCATGCTCGGCGATTACGGCCGCCTGCAGTTGACTCATATGAGTCGAACCACAGTTGTCATTGATGTTCAAACCATTGGGTTGAGCGGACAGCACGGTAACTTGGGCACCCAACTCGCGAAAAACGCTTGGCGCCACCTTGTAGGTCGCACCGTGGGCACAGTCGAGAACAATCTTCAGACCGGAAAAGCTGGTACCGGTCGGCACACTGCTTTTACAGAATTCGATATACCGACCCGACGCATCGTTGATCCGCGAAACCTTGCCGATCTTGCTCGACTCGACCACCGTCATCGGCGCATCGAGCAACTCTTCGATCATCAATTCGATGTCGTCCGGCAGCTTGGTACCCTGCCCGGAAAAGAATTTGATGCCATTGTCATCATGCGGGTTGTGCGAAGCACTGATCACGATACCGGCCTCGCCCTGGAAGGTACGGGTCAGGTAGGCGATAGCCGGTGTCGGCATCGGCCCCAGCAGCATTACATCAGCTCCGGCAGCGGACAAGCCGGCCTCCAGGGCAGACTCGAACATGTAGCCGGAGATCCGCGTGTCCTTGCCCACCAACACCTTACAGGCGCCCTTGCTACTGCGAAAAGCCATGCCCGCAGCCCAACCGAGCTTGAGCATGAAATCCGGAGTAATAGGAAACTCGCCGACCCGACCACGAATGCCGTCAGTGCCAAAATATTTTTTAGTCATAAGTGCTCCTTCATTCTTATTCGGCTGATTCTACCGCTGCGATCATCCGTACCACATCTACTGTTTCGGCCACGTCGTGCACGCGCAGGATCCGCGCGCCCTTGACCATGGCCAGCGCCGCGAGAGCCAGACCGCCATGCAGTCGCTCTCCGACAGGACGATTCAACGCCATGCCTATCATGCTCTTGCGCGAAACCCCGACCAAAAGAGGTCGGCCCAGAGCATGCAGAGCTTCCATATGCTTGAACAGACTCAAATTGTGCTGCAGGTTTTTCGCAAAACCGAAGCCTGGATCGAGAATGATCCGCTCGGCCGGGATTCCCACCGACTCACACTGAGCCATGCGCTCGGCCAGGAACGTGCCCACCTCGCGGGTCACGTCCTGGTACTGCGGATCGTCCTGCATATCCCCCGGCTCGCCGAGCATATGCATCAAACACACCGCAAGGCCCGTGGCCGCCGCCGCATCAAGCGCTCCATCACGGCGCAATGCGCGCACATCATTGATCAAACCCGCACCCAGTCGCGCAGTTTCACGCATGACCGCGGGCGTCGAGGTATCGACCGAGATGATCACATCCAGTTCACGATGGATCCGCTCGACAATGGGCGCTACGCGCTCGAGCTCTTCGGTTGGGGAAACCACCCGCGCGCCAGGCCGGGTCGATTCACCACCGACATCGATCAGCGTAGCACCCGCTGCAACCATTGCTTCGGCATGGCGCAAGGCCGCATCGAGCTGGCTGAAACGGCCACCATCGGAGAAGGAATCAGGAGTGACATTAAGAATACCCATCACATGCGTGTGGGCCAAATCAAGAACCCGGTTGCCGCAAGGCAACCGGGTCGAGGACTGCACAAAAGTCATTTCAAACCTTAGACGTCAGCAGCTGGACCGCCGATTGGGGTTTCCGGACGTTCGCCCTGCACCACCGGAGGTGTTCCGGAGTTACCGGTACCGCCCGACCAGTCGCGAGGCTCGCGTGGAGTCCGACCTGCCATGATGTCGTCGATCTGCTCGGCATCAATGGTCTCGTACTTCATCAAGGCATCCGCCATGGCGTCGAGCTTGTCGCGGTTATCGGTAAGGATCTGCTTGGCCGTGCCATAGCACTGGTCAATGATGCCGCGCACCTCGGAATCGATCAGTTTCGCGGTCTCGCCCGAGAAACTGGCGTGCTGGCTGCCGCCGCGACCCAGGAACATTTCCCCTTCCTCTTCGGCGTACATCAGCGGACCGAGCTTTTCCGACAGGCCCCATTTAGTCACCATGTTCCGCGCAATCTGGCTGGCGCGCATGATGTCGTTGGAGGCACCCGTGGTGACACCGTCGAAGCCCAGGGTCATCTCTTCAGCGATACGGCCGCCGTACAGCGAGCAGATCTGGCTGATCAACGCACGCTTGGACAGGCTGTAGCGATCTTCTTCCGGCAGGAACATGGTGACACCCAGCGCGCGACCGCGAGGGATGATCGAGACCTTGTAGACCGGGTCATGCTCAGGCACAACGCGTCCGACGATAGCGTGACCCGCTTCGTGGTAGGCGGTGTTCTGCTTCTCTTTCTCGGACATGACCATGGATTTGCGCTCTGCGCCCATCATGATCTTGTCCTTGGCCAGTTCGAACTCTTTCATCTCGACCACGCGTTTGCCCGTACGAGCAGCAAACAGCGAGGCTTCGTTCACCAGGTTGGCCAGGTCGGCACCGGAGAAGCCCGGAGTACCACGTGCGATGACCGCCGGAGCGACGTCATCGCCCATTGGCACTTTACGCATGTGCACTTTCAGAATCTGTTCGCGGCCACGAATGTCCGGCAGACCTACAACAACCTGACGGTCGAAACGGCCTGGACGCAGCAATGCCGGATCGAGCACGTCAGGACGGTTGGTTGCGGCGATGACGATGATGCCGTCATTCATCTCGAAACCATCCATCTCTACCAGCAACTGGTTGAGAGTCTGCTCGCGCTCATCGTGACCACCGCCCATGCCGGCGCCACGGTGACGACCGACGGCATCGATTTCATCGATGAAAATGATGCAGGGTGCGTGTTTCTTGGCCTGCTCGAACATATCGCGAACACGGCTCGCACCGACACCGACGAACATCTCGACGAAATCGGAACCGGAAATGGTGAAGAACGGCACTTTGGCTTCGCCGGCGATAGCCTTGGCCAGCAAGGTTTTACCGGTACCTGGAGGGCCGACCATCAGCACGCCGCGTGGAATGCGACCGCCCAGGCGCTGGAACTTGCCCGGATCGCGCAGAAACTCGACCAGTTCGCCCACTTCTTCCTTGGCTTCATCACAGCCGGCAACGTCGCCCAGGGTGGTTTTCACCTGGTCTTCGGACAGCAGGCGCGCCTTGCTCTTGCCAAAGCTCATCGGCCCGCCCTTGCCGCCCGCACCGCCCTGCATCTGGCGCATGAAGAACATGAACACAGCGATGATCACCAGGATCGGGAAGCTTGCGACCAGGAGCTGGGTCCAGATGCTTTGCTGCTCAGGCAGCTTGCCTTCGACCGCCACATTGTTTTCCACCAGGTCGCCGATCAGGCCATTGTCCTGAATCGCCGGACGAATGGTCTTGAAGCTTTCGCCATCGGCGCGCTTGCCGGTAATCACATAGCCGTCTACGGCTACGCGCTCGACCTTGCCATCCTTCACTTGCTGGATGAAGTCGGAATAGTTGAGGGTCTGTGGCTCGTTAGGGCTGGAGAAGTTGTTCATCACCGTCACCAGGACCGCCGCGATGATCAACCACAGGATCAGATTCTTTGCCATATCGTTCAATTAACTACCCTCTGAAGCAAGCTCCGCTGTTGGCGCGCGCTTCGCATGATATTCACCGGCCTAACTTACTACATTACCTACAGCTCTGGCAGGCGCTGTCTGTAACCCTTTGTGAAACACTTTCTACACAATATTCGCTATTGCTCACGGGGCGAAATACGAAAAACCTATCGCCCCGGTCGAAAAACCTCTTATTCCTCACTACGCCCGCGGAAACCACGGCCCAGCAAGTACTGCTCACGGGAGCGATCGCGCGACGATTTCGGCTTGCGCGTCGTGACCTTCTCGAACTGCTTGCGAACGCTCTTGTGGTATTCATCGAAGCCTTCACCCTGGAAGACCTTGATCAAAAAATCACCACCTGGCTTCAACACCCGAGTCGCAAGGTCAAGTGCTAACTCGCACAGGAACATCGATCGCGGCATATCTACAGACGCCAATCCACTCATATTGGGGGCCATATCGGAAATCACAAGGTCTACCTCATTTTTTCCGACAGCTTCGAGAATCTGCGCCAGCACGGCATCTTCTGTGAAGTCGCCCTGAATAAAGGTCACGTCAGGGATGCTATCCATTTCCAGAATGTCGGAAGCGATCAACGTACCTTGCCCACCAATCAGACGACTGGTCACCTGGGACCAGCCACCTGGGGCCGCGCCAAGGTCGATCACGCTCATTCCCGGACGGATCAAACGATCCCGTTCCTGGATTTCCAACAACTTGTAGCTGGCACGGGAGCGATACCCGTCTTTTTGCGCCATTTTCACGAATGGGTCGTTGAAATGCTCTTGCAGCCATTTAAGACTTGTCTTGGAACGGGCCACGGGCCACCTCAAAAATAAAACGGGTCGTGATTAACTGGGCGGTCCCGGACTCGCTCGGGTAAACTGGCCGCCGCTTTTTACAAGATCAGACACAGGGGTCAGATTATGCCGCTCACTCAAGAGCAGAAGAAACAGTACAAATCCATTGGCCACCATCTGAAACCAGTATTGACTGTGGCTGATAACGGTTTGACTGAAGGTGTGTTAGCCGAACTGGAACGCGCATTGAGCGATCACGAGCTGATTAAAATCAAGCTCAACATCCTCGAACGCGAATCGCGCCTCGGTGCCGTTGCCGAATTGTGCAAGGTCGGCAAGGCGGATCTGGTGCAAGTCATCGGCAAAATGGCATTGATTTACCGCAAGAACTTCAGCGTCAACAAGCTGCTGTCGAACGTCCATCGCAACAAGTGATCTCAGGGTCAAGGGTGTGCTTCGCGCACCCTGCCGCTCCATCCCGGCACTGGTTGCAACACCAGCACAAGACCGGAAAACCCCAAAACCAGATAACTGAACAACTGCCAGCGATGCGCTTGCGGCAAGCCGATGCGCACGGCGAAATACATCCCACACCCATACAGCGCCATCAGCAGCAGTTGCCCGCGAATATCCCGCCAAAGACTCGACAGGCCCAGGGCCCGTATCAGCACCAGAACCTGCAGAATCACGCACACCGCTGCAAAGCCTGCCAGCAGCGCACTCAGCAGATTGCCAATTTCATCGATCAACAGCGGCGCCAGGCCAATTTGACCCAGCACCGGCAGCAGACCAATGTGCAGCAGCCACACGCCGCCAACCCACAACATCTGGGTCAGCTGCCAGAGCATGGCGCCCGCACGCAGCGGGCGCCCCACTTCAAATGTGACGAACTTCGACAATCTCATACTCGATAACGCCGCCAGGCGTTTTAACTGCCACCACATCACCCTCTTCCTTGGCAATCAAGGCGCGAGCCAGAGGCGAGCCGACCGAAATCTTGCCCTTTTTGAAGTCAGCCTCGTCTTCACCAACGATGTGATAGGTCACGCTTTCATCGGTTTCGACGTTGGCGATTTCGACGGTGGTGCCGAAAATCACTTTGCCGGTATGAGGAATGGTCGTGACATCGATGATCACCGCGTTCTGCATGCGGCCTTCGATATCACGGATCCGCGCCTCGACCATGCCCTGCTGCTCGCGAGCAGCGTGGTATTCGGCGTTTTCTTTCAGGTCACCCAACTCGCGGGCCGTACCGATGTCCTGGCTAAGCTTCGGACGGACGACCTTGGTCAGATGAGCGTGTTCTTCTTCCAGGGCTTTTGCGCCCTTGACGGTCATTGGGTATTTGATCATGCCTTCAATCCTGCGTGTAAATCCTGCAAGCGACGCACGGTCTTCTCGGGACCGAACTTGAGCGCTTCGCAGATGGCTTCGCCAGCAGCAATGGTAGTGGTGCAGTAAATCTTGTGCTGCAAGGCATTACGACGAATGGAGTACGAATCAGCGATCGATTGACGCCCTTCAGTGGTGTTGATGATCAGCGTGACTTCGTCATTCTTGATCATGTCGACCACGTGCGGACGACCTTCGGTCACCTTGTTCACACGACGCACTTTCAGGCCAGCGGCTTCAATCACCTTGGCAGTACCGGCCGTGGCGACCACCTGGAAACCCAAGTTGATCAGATCACGGGCCACACCTGCAACCAGCGGCTTGTCATCGTCACGCACGCTAATGAACGCGGTACCACCGGTCGGCAGCACTTCGCTGGCACCCATCTGGGCCTTGGCAAAGGCTTCGCCGAAGGTATCGCCGACGCCCATCACTTCACCGGTGGACTTCATCTCAGGGCCGAGGATCGGGTCAACGCCAGGGAATTTGGCGAATGGGAACACCGCCTCTTTCACACTGTAGAAGTTAGGAATGATTTCCTTGGTGAAGCCGATTTCCTTCAGGGTTTTACCGGCCATGACGCGAGCCGCGATCATTGCCAGGGAAACACCGATGCACTTGGAGACGAACGGCACGGTACGCGAAGCGCGCGGGTTGACTTCGATGACGTAGATATCTTCGCCTTGCAGCGCCAACTGCACGTTCATCAAACCGACCACACCGAGTTCCAGGGCCATTTTCTTGACCTGCTCGCGCATTTCGTCCTGGATGTGCGCAGGCAACGAGTACGGTGGCAGCGAGCAAGCGGAGTCACCGGAGTGCACGCCTGCCTGTTCGATGTGCTGCATGATCGCGCCGATCACTACGTCGGTGCCGTCGCAGACTGCGTCGACATCCATTTCAATGGCGCAGTTGAGGAAGTGATCCAGCAGCACCGGGCTGTCGTTGGACACTTTCACCGCGTCGCGCAGGTAACGCTTGAGTTCTTCTTCTTCGTAGACGATTTCCATCGCCCGACCGCCCAGTACGTAGGACGGACGCACCACCAGCGGGTAACCGATCTTGCCGGCGGCGCGAATGGCTTCGTCTTCGCTGCGAACGGTAGCGTTCGGCGGCTGACGCAGGTTCAGGCGCTCGACCATTTGCTGGAAGCGCTCACGGTCTTCGGCGCGGTCGATGGCGTCAGGGCTGGTACCGATGATCGGCACACCGGCTTCTTCCAGGGCGCGAGCCAGTTTCAGCGGAGTCTGACCGCCGTACTGAACGATCACACCTTTGGGCTTCTCGACGCGGACGATTTCCAGCACGTCTTCCAGGGTTACTGGCTCGAAGTACAGGCGATCGGAGGTGTCGTAGTCGGTGGATACGGTTTCCGGATTGCAATTGACCATGATGGTCTCGTACCCGTCTTCGCGCAGCGCCAGTGCCGCGTGAACACAGCAGTAGTCGAACTCGATGCCCTGGCCGATGCGGTTCGGACCGCCACCCAGGATCATGATCTTGTCACGGGTCGACGGGTTGGCCTCGCACTCTTCCTCGTAGGTCGAATACATGTAGGCGGTATCGGTCGCGAACTCGGCGGCGCAGGTGTCGACACGCTTGTAGACCGGATAGACCTCAAGCTTGTGACGATGGCGACGCAGGGCCTTCTCGGTCACGCCCAGCAACTTGGCCAGACGCGCATCGGAGAAGCCTTTGCGCTTGAGGCGGTACATCACGTCACGGTCGATAGTGGCCAGACCGAGGGTCTTGATCCGCTCTTCTTCCTTGACCAGATCTTCGATCTGCACCAGGAACCAAGGGTCGATCATGTTCATGCCGAAGATGTCTTCGACGGTCATGCCGGCACGGAAGGCATCCGCGACGTACCAGATACGCTCGGCGCCCGGCACGGTCAATTCGCGCTTGAGCACGCCCATGCTTTCCGGGTTGCTCAGGTCGAGTTTCGGATCGAGACCGGAAACGCCCACTTCCAGGCCGCGCAGGGCTTTCTGCAAGGATTCCTGGAAGGTCCGGCCGATGGCCATGACTTCACCGACCGACTTCATTTGCGTGGTCAGGCGCGCGTCGGCCTTGGGGAATTTCTCGAAGGCGAAACGTGGCAGCTTGGTCACGACGTAGTCGATGGACGGCTCGAAGGACGCCGGGGTCTTGCCGCCGGTGATTTCGTTCTGCAGTTCGTCGAGGGTGTAGCCGATCGCCAGCTTCGCCGCGACCCGGGCAATCGGGAAGCCGGTGGCCTTGGAGGCCAGTGCCGAGGAACGGGATACCCGCGGGTTCATCTCGATCACAACCATGCGACCGGTGTCCGGGCAAATACCGAACTGCACGTTCGAACCGCCGGTTTCCACGCCGATCTCACGCAGTACCGCCAGGGAGGCGTTACGCATGATCTGGTATTCCTTGTCGGTCAGGGTCTGTGCCGGCGCAACAGTGATCGAGTCACCGGTGTGCACGCCCATCGGATCAAAGTTTTCGATGGAGCAGACGATGATGCAGTTGTCCTTCTTATCGCGGACAACCTCCATCTCGTACTCTTTCCAGCCGATCAGCGATTCGTCGATCAGCAGCTCTTTGGTCGGCGACAGGTCCAGACCACGGGCGCAGATTTCTTCGAATTCTTCGCGGTTGTAAGCGATACCGCCACCGGTGCCGCCCATGGTGAAGGACGGACGGATGATGCACGGGAAGCCAAGCTTCTCGAGCACCACGTTGGCCTCTTCCATGCTGTGGGCGATACCCGAACGCGGGCAGTCCAGACCGATGGACTTCATTGCCTTGTCGAAACGCGAACGGTCTTCAGCCTTGTCGATGGTGTCGGCGTTGGCGCCGATCATTTCCACGCCGAACTTCTCCAGAACGCCTTCGCGCTCCAGGTCCAGGGCGCAGTTCAGAGCGGTCTGGCCGCCCATGGTCGGCAGCAGCGCGTCAGGACGTTCCTTTTCGATGATCTTGGCAACGGTCTGCCACTTGATCGGCTCGATGTAGGTGGCGTCGGCCATGTCCGGATCGGTCATGATGGTCGCCGGATTGGAGTTCACCAGGATGACGCGGTAACCCTCTTCGCGCAGGGCTTTGCAGGCCTGGGCGCCGGAGTAGTCGAATTCACAGGCCTGGCCGATAACGATCGGGCCAGCGCCGAGAATCAGGATGCTTTTTATATCTGTACGTTTTGGCATTAGTTGTCACTCAAATCCGCAGGTCCGACGGCAATCCCGGAGGAGAGGCCGCCTTGAACATTTTCCGAGGTGCCTGAGGGAAATTCGCCGGGGTTACCGGGCTCGCCTCAGGCGCCTTTTCGCTACATTCTCAAGGCGCGATTAGCGGCGCTTGGCCATGGCGTCGATGAAGCGATCGAACAATGGCGACACGTCATTCGGGCCCGGACTCGCTTCAGGGTGACCCTGGAAGCTGAATGCGTTCTTGTCGGTGAGCTCGATGCCTTGCAGGGTGCCGTCGAACAGCGATTTGTGGATCGCCCGAACGTTGGCTGGCAGGGTCGCTTCGTCCACCGCAAAACCGTGGTTCTGGCTGGTGATCATCACGACACCGGAGTCCATATCCTGCACCGGGTGGTTGGCACCGTGGTGGCCGTGACCCATTTTCACAGTCTTGGCGCCGCAAGCCAGGGCCAGCAACTGGTGACCGAGGCAGATGCCGAACACCGGGATCTCGGTTTTCAGAATGTCCTTGATCGCCTGGATCGCGTAGTCGCAAGGCTCCGGATCACCAGGACCGTTGGACAGGAACACGCCGTCCGGCTTGAGTGCCAGGGCTTCGCTGGCCGGGGTTTGCGCCGGCACCACGGTTACACGGCAACCGCGCTCGACCAGCATGCGCAGGATGTTGACCTTGACGCCGTAGTCGTAGGCAACCACGTGGTACGGCAGCTCGGAGGCGTCGATAGTCGCGTGGCTGTCGGTTTTCAGATCCCAGACAGTGGAGCGCCACTCGTACTGCTCTTTGGTGCTGACGACTTTCGCCAGGTCCATGCCTTTGAGGCCAGGGAAACCACGCGCAGCAGCGATGGCTGCTTCGTCGGAAATGTTGTCGCCGGCCATGATGCAGCCGTTCTGCGCGCCTTTCTCACGCAGGATGCGTGTCAGGCGGCGAGTGTCGATACCGGCGATTGCCACAACATTGTTGGCTTGCAGGTAATCGGACAGTGACATCGTGTTACGCCAGTTGCTCGCCACCAGCGGCAGGTCACGGATGACCAGGCCAGCCGACCAGACGCGGTCGGACTCGGCATCTTCCGGCGTGGTGCCGGTATTACCGATGTGCGGGTATGTCAGGGTAACTATCTGTTGGGCGTAGGAAGGATCGGTAAGGATTTCCTGATAGCCGGTCATGGCGGTGTTGAACACCACCTCACCAACGGTTTGACCGTCGGCTCCAATGGCTTCGCCGCGAAAAATGCTGCCATCAGCAAGGGCGAGTATGGCTGGCTTAGTCAAGAAGACCTCCCGTAAATAAAGCCTGAAAGGGCGATCGCAGGTTGCAAAAAAGCGGAATGACGTATAGACACGTCACCCCGCTTCTTCATCGAATTATCTGCGCGCTTTTAGTGGACACACTAAAGCTGTAGCTTACAGAAAAAGGCTTTTTTGGTCTACCGCTAATGAGCCCTAAAGGCAGAGGAATGCGACAGAACATCGCTTAGCGGGATAAAACAGGGCTCAAGCACTTGCCTGAACCCTGTTTTGGATGCATCTCAGCGCAGATCAAGCACATCCTGCATATCATACAGGCCGGCCTCACGACCATCCAGCCACAACGCAGCCCGCACCGCACCCTTGGCAAAGGTCATGCGACTGGAAGCCTTGTGAGTGATCTCCAGGCGCTCACCGTCGGCTGCGAACAGCACGGTGTGATCACCGACGATATCGCCAGCACGAATGGTGGCAAAACCGATGGTCTGCCGATCACGCGCACCGGTCTGGCCTTCACGACCGTAAACCGCCACTTCCTTGAGGTCGCGCCCCAGGGCATCGGCAATCACTTCGCCCATGCGCACTGCAGTGCCGGACGGCGCGTCGACTTTATGCCGGTGATGCGCTTCGGTGATTTCGATATCGACGTCATCACCCAGCACCCGGGCCGCGGTATCGAGCAGTTTCAGGCAAAGATTGACACCTACGCTGAAGTTTGCGGCAAAGACGATTGGAATGTCTTTGCCCGCTTCGGCCAGCAACTGCTTCTCTTCGACAGTGAAGCCGGTGGTGCCGATGACCATGGCCTTGCCGGCCTTGCGGCAGAACGCCAGGTTCTTCAGGGTCACCGTCGGGTGAGTGAAGTCGATCAGCACGTCGAACTCATCGACCACCCGATCCAGATCACCCGACAGCGGCACACCGATACGACCCAGCGCAGCCAACTCGCCCGCATCAGCGCCGACCAGCGAACTGTCCGGGCGATCCACAGCAGCGGTCAGACCGGCACCCGGCGTTTGCTGCACGGCTTCGATCAAGGTCTTGCCCATGCGCCCAGCAGCGCCCATCACAGCTATACGTCGCATGCCTTGCTCCTTACAAATCGCCGAAGAAACGCTTCACGCCTTCGAACCAGCCGGTGGTTTTCGGTGAATGGCTGTTGTCGTCGGCCAGGGAACTGCGGAACTCTTCCAGCAACTCACGCTGACGACGCCCCAGATTGACCGGAGTCTCGACTGCGACACGGCACATCAAGTCGCCGGCACCGCCACCACGCACTGGCGCAACGCCTTTGCCACGAACCCGGAACTGCTTGCCGGTTTGCGTGCCTTCAGGAATCTTCAGCTTGACCCGACCATCCAGGGTCGGAATTTCCAGCTCGCCACCCAGGGCCGCGTCAACGAAGCTGATCGGCACTTCGCAGAACAGATGCTTGCCGTCGCGCTGGAAGATCGCGTGCTCACGCACATTGATCACCACATACAGGTCGCCGGTCGGCCCACCCTGGGCACCCGCCTCGCCTTCGCCAGACAGGCGAATACGGTCGCCGGTATCAACACCAGCCGGCACTTTTACCGATAGGGTCTTGGACTCTTCGACGCGACCTTGCCCATGGCAGGAGTCGCACGGATCGGCAATGATCTTGCCCTGGCCATGGCAGCGCGGGCAGGTTTGCTGCACCGAGAAGAAACCTTGCTGCATGCGTACCTGACCGATACCGCCACAGGTCGGGCAGGTGATAGGCGAGGAACCTTTCTTGGCCCCGGAACCATCGCACGGCTTGCAATTGACCAGTGTCGGAACGCGGATATTCACGGTCGTGCCGCGCACCGCTTCTTCCAGGTTCAGCTCCAGGGTGTAACGCAGATCGCTGCCGCGCTGCGCGCCGCCACGAGCACCACCGCGCGCCCCACCGAAGAAGTCACTGAAGACATCACCAAAGATGTCCGAGAAATTCTGACCGCCAAAACCGGCACCGCCGCCGCCCATGCTCGGGTCAAGGCCCGCATGACCGTACTGATCGTAGGCCGCGCGCTTGCTGGAATCGGACAGTACTTCGTAGGCCTCGTTAGCCTCTTTGAACATATCTTCCGATGCTTTGTCATCGGGATTACGGTCCGGGTGGTGCTTCATCGCCAGGCGACGGTAAGCCTTCTTCAGGTCCGTCTCGCTGGAGCCGCGCTCCACACCCAACACTTCGTAATAGTCACGCTTTGCCATAAGTCTTTGCACTCTTAAGGACGTTCGGCAAACCCCTCCTGAGCCTCGCCAAACTCGTTGAGCCCCAATACAGGCCCGGACCCAACTCACGTCAATTCAACGATCCTGGTCTTTGATTTGCAGCCAGAAAACTGGCCAGCGGGTGCGATAACTATCGACCGGAAAGCAGGAGCATCCCCGACCGTACCGCCAGCACCCGAGCGTTGTCGCATGCTGTAAAAATTCGCTTACTCCAGACGCGCCAACGCGGGAGCAAGCTCCCGCGCGGCGACATCCTACCAGTCACCACTTAATCGCAGTCAACCGGCCGACCAACAAGCTACTTATTTGTGGTCTTTGACTTCTTCGAACTCGGCATCGACAACGTCGTCAGCTTTTTCAGCCGATTCAGCTGGCTTGGCCGCCGCGTCTGCAGGATTGGTTTGCTCGGCATACATTTTCTGAGCAATCGGAGCCGACAACTTGGACAGCTCTTCAACCTTGGCTTCGATCAGCGCCTTGTCGTCGCCTTTGACAGCAGCTTCAAGGGCAACCAGCGCCGCTTCGATCGAGGTTTTCTCTTCCGCGGTCACTTTGTCGCCAGCGTCCGCGATCATTTTGCGAGTCGAGTGAACCAGCGCGTCGCCCTGGTTACGGGAACTGGCCAGCTCTTCGAACTTGCGATCTTCGTCGGCGTTGACTTCAGCATCACGAATCATCTGCTGAATTTCTTCCTCGGACAGACCGGAGTTGGCCTTGATCACGATCGACTGAGTCTTGCCGGTGGCCTTGTCTTTGGCGCCTACGTGCAGGATACCGTTGGCATCGATGTCGAAGGTCACTTCGATTTGCGGCACGCCACGTGGAGCCGGTGGAATCTCGGCCAGGTCGAACTTGCCCAGGGACTTGTTCTGCGCGGCTTGCTTACGCTCGCCTTGCAGTACGTGAATGGTCACTGCGCCCTGGTTGTCATCGGCAGTCGAGAACACCTGGGATTTCTTGGTAGGAATCGTGGTGTTTTTCTCGATCAGCGCAGTCATCACGCCGCCCATGGTTTCGATACCCAGAGTCAGCGGGCTGACGTCGAGCAGCAGAACGTCTTTCACATCACCGGCCAATACCGCGCCCTGGATAGCAGCACCCATGGCTACCGCTTCGTCCGGGTTAACGTCTTTACGTGCTTCTTTACCGAAGAACTCGGTCACCAGCTTCTGAACCAGTGGCATACGGGTCTGACCGCCGACCAGGATCACGTCGTTGATCGCGCCAACGTCGATACCGGAATCCTTGAGCGCAATGCGGCAAGGTTCGATAGTGCGCTGCACCAGGTCTTCAACCAGCGCTTCGAGCTTGGCGCGGGAGATTTTCACGTTCAAGTGCTTTGGACCGGTCGCATCTGCAGTGATGTACGGCAGGTTGACGTCGGTCTGCAGGCTCGAAGACAGCTCAATCTTGGCTTTTTCAGCAGCTTCTTTCAGGCGCTGCATTGCCAGCGGGTCACCCTTGAGGTTCATGCCGCTTTCTTTCTTGAATTCGTCAACCAGGTAGTCGATCAGACGAATGTCGAAGTCTTCACCGCCAAGGAAGGTGTCACCGTTGGTGGACAACACTTCGAACTGGTGCTCGCCATCGACTTCCGCGATTTCGATCACGGAAACGTCGAAAGTACCGCCACCCAGGTCATAAACGATCACGGTGTGATCGCCCTTGGCCTTGTCCATACCGTAAGCCAGAGCGGCTGCGGTCGGTTCGTTGATGATACGTTTTACGTCCAGACCGGCGATGCGACCGGCATCTTTGGTAGCTTGACGCTGGCTGTCGTTGAAGTACGCCGGAACGGTGATCACCGCTTCGGTCACGGTCTCGCCGAGATAGTCTTCGGCGGTTTTCTTCATTTTCTTCAGGATTTCAGCCGAAATCTGCGGAGGCGACATTTTCTGGCCGTTGACTTCGACCCAGGCGTCACCGTTGTCATTCTTGACGATCTTGTAGGGGACCATCTGGATATCTTTCTGCACGACTTCTTCGTCGAAACGACGACCGATCAAACGCTTCACCGCGTACAGGGTGTTGTGCGGATTGGTCACTGCCTGACGTTTGGCCGACTGACCAACCAGGATTTCACCGTCGTTGGCATAGGCAACGATCGACGGCGTGGTACGCGCGCCTTCAGCATTTTCGATAACTTTGGCTTTGCCGTTTTCAAGCACGGAGACGCAGGAGTTGGTGGTCCCCAGGTCGATACCGATGATTTTGCCCATGTTAACTCTCCCTAAACTTTGGATTTGGTTGCCGCAGCAGTGGTGGCTAACTGCGGTAGCACTTAAACGCTTGACTTCTAAATGGGGGTCTTGCTGCTAATTTCAAGCCTGTTCGTCAATCGAAGGCGAAACCGCTGCAGGCGCCTTGCTGACCACAACCATGGCCGGACGCAGCAAGCGACCATGAAGCTGATAACCCTTTTGAAACACCTTGAGCACACTGTTCGGTTCGACGTCGGCGCTTTCCTGCATGGCCATCGCCTGGTGCTGCGAGGCATTGAAGGGTTCACCTTCCGGGTCGATCGCCTCCAGGTGATAACGCTTCAGGGTGTCCTGGAACATTTTCAGGGTCAGCTCGATCCCTTCACGCATCGGGCGAATGCTTTCGTCGTCGGGGCTGGACAGCTCCAGACCACGCTCGAGGCTGTCGATAATCGGCAGCAGATCGCCAGCAAATTTTTCCAGCGCGAACTTGTGGGCTTTCTCCACGTCCTGCTCGGCGCGACGGCGGACGTTCTGCAGATCGGCAGCAACACGCAAAGCCTGATCATGGGCGCCAGCCAGTTGCTCTTCGAGCAGTTGCACACGAGCCACCAGGTCATCACCCGAATCCTGGGGAGCCTGATCGGCGTCGAGGTTTTGCGTATCCAGCGTCTGTTCGTCAGCCATAGATTTCTCCTTTCAATTTCGTCCGCGAGCTCAACTCGCGCTTCTGCCCCGGTATATGGGGTCGCAATTTTCAGGTTCAAGGGCTGGCAGAGTGGCAAAAGCCCTTAACCCTTCAAATCGCCCGGACATTGCCATTCCCGAGTGAGCTAAAAAATATTGATATCCAAGCAAATCGAGCTAAGGGAAGGCATTGTCAGCCAGAATCAAAACACTGTATAAATAACCAGACCTAACGCCTGGGAGCGGCCTCTATGCTGGTGCACCTGTCTGTACATAACTACGCCATCGTTGAACATCTCGATCTGGAACTGGATCGCGGGATGAGCGTAATCACAGGCGAAACCGGCGCCGGCAAGTCGATCATGCTCGACGCCCTGGGCCTGACCCTCGGTGATCGCGCCGACAGCGGCGTGGTTCGTCCGGGTGCCGACAAGGCCGACATCCTGGCCACTTTCGATCTGGCGGACATTCCGGAAGCCAGCGCCTGGCTCGCCGAGCGCGACCTCGACAACGACGGCCCGTGCATCCTGCGCAGGGTGATCACTGCCGAAGGGCGTTCACGCGGCTATATAAACGGCAGCCCCTGCCCGCTCGGCGACCTGAAAGCCCTCGGCGAACTGCTGATTGACATTCACAGCCAGCATGAACACCAGTCCCTACTGAAAACCGACACCCATCGTCGCCTGCTCGATGAATACGCCGGCGCCACGGACCTGGCTCGCCAGGTTCATCTCGCCGCCCAGCGCTGGCGCCAGACCCGCCAGGAACTGGAACGACTCTCCAATTCAGGCGATGAACAGCGCGCCCGGCACCAATTGCTCAGCTACCAACTCGAAGAGCTGGAAAACCTCGGCCTTGGCGAGAATGAACTGGAACAGCTGGAGCAAGAACACAAGAACCTGACCAATGCCGAAACCCTGCTGGGGATTTGTCGGCAGGTGGTCGAACAGTGCAGCGAAAGTGATTCAGGGAATGTGCTCAATGCCCTGACGGTCAGCCTCAATCGCCTCTCGAGCGTGAACAATTCGACAGGCGCCCTGGGCGAAGCCACCGATCTGCTGACCAGCGCGCAGATTCAGGTTGAAGAAGCCGTCGGCGAACTGAATCGGTTTCTCGACCACTTCGACGCTGATCCGGCGCGCCTCCAGCAACTCGAGGAGCGCCTCGATTCGATCTACACCCTGGCCCGCAAACACCGCATCCAGCCCACCGAAGTGGTTGATATGCAGCAAAAGCTACTGGACGAGATCGAAACACTGAACGCCAACGACGAATCCACCGAGCGATTGGCTGACGAACTGGCGTCCTACGCCCGGCATTACCAGGAGAAAGCCAGGGCGCTGAGCGATTTGCGCCAACAAGCGGCAGGCAACCTGGCCAGTGCCGTCGAAATCGAGATCCAGCGCCTGGGCATGCCCGGCGGACGCTTCACTATCGAGCTGCACCCCAACAGCAGCAATGAGCTGCTACCCCATGGCCTGGAGCAAGTAGAGCTGCTGGTCAGCGCCAACCCCGGACAGCCGCTCAAGGCACTGGCCAAAGTGGCGTCCGGCGGTGAGCTCTCGCGGATCAGCCTGGCCATCCAGGTCATCACCGCGCAAACCTCTCGCGTGCCAACACTGGTGTTCGACGAAGTGGACGTCGGTATCGGCGGGCCAACTGCCGAGATTGTCGGCCAACTGCTGCGTCGGCTTGGCGAGCGCGGGCAGGTCCTGACCGTCACCCACTTGCCGCAAGTGGCCGCCCAGGGCCATCAACACCTTTTCGTGCACAAGGTACGCGGCAGCGATGCCACCCACACGGCGGTGTCCAAACTGGGCAAGACCAAACGGGTCGAGGAAGTGGCGCGCATGCTGGGCGGCATCGATCTGACCAAGGAGTCCCTGGCGCACGCAAAAAAAATGGTTATCGTCAGCAAAATTTAGGACGGCAGAACGCACGAAGGCGACCCTGAGGTCGCCTTCGATCATATTGCAGCTTGCTTACTTTTTCTTGCGCACGTACAGCACCAGATTATGGTCGACCATCTCGAAGCCATGCTTCTCGACGATCGCTTTTTGCAGCTTCTCGATTTCTTCGTCGAAGAATTCGATCACTTCACTGGTCTCCACGTTGACCATATGGTCATGGTGCTTGCCGTCATCCAGTTCGAATACCGCGTGACCGCCATCAAAATTATGGCGAACCACCAGCCCAGCGGCTTCAAACTGAGTCAGAACACGGTAAACCGTGGCCAGACCGACATCCTCGCCAGCTTCCATCAGCGCCTTGTAAACATCTTCGGCACTCATGTGTCGCTGCTCAGCGGAATCGAGCATTTGTAGAATTTTGACCCGTGGCAGGGTCACTTTCAGGCCTGCTTTACGTAGTTCGCTATTTTCAACCATGGTCAGCTTTCTCGCGGATGCTGCTTCGCAGCTTCTCTTAATGCGGGTATGATCGGGGTTTACGTTGTCCCAGCCAAGATAGTGGAAGTCGCCCACCGATGCAAAAAACCAAGCTCCTGCTAACCAGTTTCACCTTCGTGGGACTGCTCGCACTCGCCGGTTGTTCATTCCCCGGGGTTTACAAAATCGACATCCAGCAGGGCAATGTCGTCACGCAGGACATGATAGACCAGTTACGCCCGGGAATGACCCGCCGGCAAGTACGGTTTATCATGGGCAACCCTCTGCTGACCGACACATTCCATGCCGATCGCTGGGATTATCTATATAGCCTGCAGCCTGGAGGCGGTGAACGCCAACAGGAACGCATCAGCGTCATCTTCAATTCCAATGATCAACTCGCCAGTCTGTCAGGTGATTTCATGCCGGGCGTAAGCCGTGACGAAGCCATCCTTGGCAAGGAAGCTGCCACGCCGGCGACTGCCCCGGCGGAAAACGTCGAAAAACCGAAACCAGAGAAACCGGTCAAACCAGGCTCGCTGCTGGATCAGATCCAGAAGGATGTGGACGGTGTAGAAACCGTTCCGGTCCCGACTCCAGATGCACTGGAAACCTCGCCGCAATAATTTGCGACACAACAAAAAGCCCGGCATGTCCGGGCTTTTTGTTGCCTGCGATTTTTGATGAAGACTATTGATCTCGTGCTTTGGCTAATGCAGCTTTGGCGGCCCGCAATCGGCGAACTTCTTTCGGGTCCGCCAGCAGCGGGCGATATATTTCGATTCGATCACCTGCCTGCACCGCACGACTGTCCGGATCAGTGACCACTTTGCCGAAGATCCCCAGAGGACAGTTCGCCAGATCCAGCTCGGGAAACCGAGCACCAATGCCCGAAATCAACAAGGCCGCACGCAGCGTAGTCCCCACCGCAACACTCGCCTTGAGCAAGACCTGACGGTCGACCGCGGCATACACCACCTCGACCTCAATCAATGACTCAACCATGCAACTGCTTGGCGCGCTGGCAGAAAGCGTCGACCAGGGTGTTGGCAGCCTGGTTGAACAACGGCCCCAAGGTTGCCCGGACGATGGGACCTGCATAGTCGAAGGCCAGATCCAGACTGATCTTGCAGGCCTTCTCACCCAATGGCTTGAACACCCAGACTCCGTGCAGCTGGTTGAACGGGCCTTCTTCCAGATTCATTTCAATCGAATGCCCCGGGACCAAGGAGTTGCTCGTAACGAAATGCTGGCTGAACCCGCCTTTGGCGACAGCAAGACTGGCGCGCATATGTTCGTCGCTGGCTTCCAGCACTTCGGCAGAAGAGCACCAGGGCAAGAACTCCGGGTAACGCGCCACATCATTGACCAGGTCATACAGGGCTTGCGCCGGATAAGGCAGCAGGGCCGAACGTTGAATATGTGTCGTCATGTCAGCGTCACTTCCACAGCTGGGCGGCAAACACTACAAGAATGCCGATTGGCGCCACATAGCGCATCAAAAACAAGGTCAGGGTGAACAGCAGCGGGCTGCGGATCGACAGCTCATCACGGACAGCCTCGCGCCCCATCACCCACCCGGCAAATACCACGAAACACAAACCACCGAGAGGCAACATGACTCGCGAGGTGAAGAAATCGATTACCCCAAAGAAGTCCAGACCGCTGGCCGCACCCCATTGATAGAGATGAAAACCTGCATCATCGTTCACGAAAAACTTGGCTTGCTGCCAGATATTGAACGAAAAAACCGTCCCCAGACCCACAAACCAGCAGATAAACGCCAGCCAGAACGTCACCCAGCCGCGGCGGATTCTAGTCTGTTCAACCAGATACGCCACCATCGGCTCCAGCAGCGAAATCGCCGAACTCCAGGCGGCGATGGCCACCAGAATGAAGAAAATCACGCCCATCAATTGCCCGAATGCCACATTACCAAAGGCGAATGGCAAGCTGACGAACATCAGCCCTGGCCCTTCACTGGGGTTCAAGCCCGCGGCAAAAACAATCGGAAACAAGGCCAGCCCCGCCAGCAGCGAGACAAAGGTATCCAGTAGCGCCACGCCGACAATAGTCCCGGAAATCGACGAGCTCTTCGGCATATAAGCGCCGTAGATCATGATCGAGCCGACCCCCACGCTCAGCGAGAAAAACGCGTGGCCCATGGCGGGCAGCAAGCCATCGAGCAGCTTGTCCGGATTGAAGTCGAACATGAAATGCACACCTTCCATGAAATGCCCGGTGGTCAGGCTGTAGCCCAACAGGATCACCAGCATCACAAAGAGCAGTGGCATCATGATCCGCAGGCTGCGCTCCAGCCCGGCAACCACACCCTTGGCGATCACCACCGCCGAGAGCAGCATAAAAATCGTATGCCAAAGTGTCAGGCGCCAAGGGTCGGCTATCACTCCACCGAAATACGCCCCGACCTGATCGGCCGTAACTCCCTGGAAGTCGCCACGGCCCATATCGATGATGTAGTCCAGCGACCAGCCGCCCACTACGCTATAGAAAGACAGGATCAGCAATGCAGTGATCATTCCGGCGAAAGCGCCCCAGGACCACTTGCCAGAGTGCCCTGCCTCCAGCGCCAGCACCTTCAGGGCATTGGCCGGGCTTTGCCGGGCGCGTCGACCGATCAGGGTTTCGGCGAGCATTACTGGCACGCCGATCAGCGCGATACAGGCCAGAAACACCAGTACGAACGCACCACCGCCGTAGACGCCGACCATGTAGGGAAACTTCCAGATACTACCCAGGCCCACGGCCGATCCGGTTGCAGCGAGTATAAAGACCCAGCGGCTAGCCCATCCGCCGTGGACAGAAACCTTGTCTGTCGACATCGTTAACACGCCCAAGCGATCAAAAAAGAGGGCGCATTGTCCGGGATTCACTCAAGGTGCTCAAGCACGCAGCTTCACCGTAGCCGACTGGCGTGCAACTCCCTATAATGCCGCCCCTATGGCTAAACAAAAGAAACACCCAACAGGGACCATCGCGCAAAATAAAAAGGCGCGACACGATTACTTCATCGAACACCGTTTCGAGGCTGGTCTGGTCCTGGCCGGCTGGGAAGTAAAAAGTCTGCGGGCAAGCAAGCTACAACTGGTTGACAGTTACGTACTGCTCAAGGATGACGAAGCCTGGCTGCTCGGCAGCCACATTACGCCCCTGATGACCGCCAGCACCCACGTCATCGCGGATCCGACCCGCACCCGAAAATTGCTGCTCAACCGGCGCGAGCTGGAAAAGCTGGCCGCTGCCGTGCAGCAAAAAGGCTATGCCTGCGTGTGCCTGTCCTGGTACTGGAGCAAGCACATGGTCAAGTGCGAGATCGCTCTGGGCAAGGGCAAGAAGGAATACGACAAGCGCGATACCGAACGCGAGCGCGATTCCAATCGCGAGCTGCAGCGTGCGGTGCGTAACAAGGGTAAGGAAGATTAGTCTTTCGCCCTGACCCGTGGCGCGACCGAAAAGATCGCAGCCGGCGGCAGCTCCTACGCCGACCGCGTTTCAGCCGATTTATCGGTTGTACGCAAATCCGTAGGAGCTGCCGCAGGCTGCGATCTCTTGCGTTCCCGCTGATTACATCCCCTTGCGCCGCTCCGCCCGAGCCGTGCGCAGCACTTCCTGGCGTACTTCCTCCAGCACTTCCTGCACATACAGAATATGTCGGCTGGAGACTTCCCGCGCCTGCTCCGCGCGCCCTTCGATAATTGCCTGATACAAATCCCGGTGCTGACTGATCAGCATGTCGCGGGTTTCGGTACGCTGCTTGTACATGCCGCCGATGTTGGTCACTACGTTGCGCTTGAGCAAATCGAACAGACCGCGAATGGTGTGCAGCAACACCGCGTTATGACTGGCCTCGGCAATCGCCAGATGAAATTTCGCGTCAGCCGCGCCCTCCTCCAGCCGACTCACCTCATCCGAGCGCGTGTAGCAGTCCTGCAACTCGTCGAACGCGGCAGTCAAGCGCTCGCGATCGACCTCGGTCGCCCGCATTGCCGCGTAATAGGCACAAGACGCTTCGAGGGTATGCCGAAACTCCAGCAGATCGCGTTGCGCTTCGGGGTTGTTTTCCAATAGATAAAGCAATGGATCGCTGAAGGTCGACCCCAGGGATTCCACCACATAATTGCCGCCGCCCTGGCGACTGACCAGCAACCCTTTGGCCGCCAGCTTCTGGATCGCCTCGCGCAATGACGGGCGAGACACGCCGAATTGCTCAGACAGCGTTCGTTCGGCCGGCAGCCGCTCGCCAGCCTTCAGCGTGCCCTCGAGAATCATCCCCTCGAGCCGCTCGACAATATCGTCAGACAAACGGCGCTGATGAATTTGATTAAACCCCATAACTCATTCTCCACGATCCCGACTTCTCGTCGGGGGTCTCTATTCTGGCCTATTGGCGCCGCGCCAGCACCTTCCAGCCGACGTTCGATTGACCCGATCAGCAGGCATTGGCGCCGGGCATTCGACAAAAGTCGTAGGGCGACAAATTGACACAACACTCATAAGGCTTTTAACCTAGCCAACAGCGATTGTAAATTGGTATTACCAATTTACCAAGAACGCTTATCAGTGCATGACCAACAACAATTAGGGGCCACCCCATATGCAAACCTGGCAACA
The DNA here is from genome assembly GCF_059716055.1 of Pseudomonas sp. LBUM1658. Lineage (NCBI taxonomy): Bacteria > Pseudomonadati > Pseudomonadota > Gammaproteobacteria > Pseudomonadales > Pseudomonadaceae > Pseudomonas > Pseudomonas sp. LBUM1658. The sequence goes on along the minus strand of NZ_CP166798.1, from coordinate 925,227 downwards.
GCTCTACAGCCCGCTCGGCAGTCTCGGCTGGTCCGCTCTCGCGGCAGTCATCCCCATCGTATTTTTCTTCCTGGCCTTGGCCGTGTTCCGTCTCAAAGGACACGTCGCCGGGAGCATTACCCTGGTGCTGGCTATCCTGGTGGCGATCTTTGCCTTCCAGATGCCGGTCGACATGGCGTTCGCAGCTGCCGGCTACGGCTTTGCCTACGGTCTGTGGCCCATCGCCTGGATCATTGTCGCCGCGGTGTTCCTCTACAAACTGACGGTCAAGAGTGGTCAGTTCGAAGTGATCCGCAGCTCGGTGATGTCGATTACCGACGATCAACGCCTGCAGGTACTGCTGATCGGCTTCTGCTTCGGGGCCTTTCTTGAAGGTGCCGCCGGTTTCGGCGCTCCGGTAGCCATTACCGCTGCACTGTTGGTCGGCCTGGGCTTCAATCCGCTGTATGCCGCCGGCCTGTGCCTGATCGCCAACACCGCGCCGGTAGCATTTGGTGCCTTGGGGATTCCGATCATCGTCGCCGGGCAGGTTACCGGCATCGACGCGTTCAAGATCGGCGCCATGACCGGTCGCCAGTTGCCGCTGTTGTCGCTGTTCGTGCCGTTCTGGCTGGTGTTCATGATGGACGGCCTGCGCGGCGTGCGGGAAACCTGGCCGGCGGCACTGGTGGCTGGGCTGAGCTTTGCCGTCACCCAGTACTTCACCTCGAACTTCATCGGCCCGGAACTGCCGGACATCACCTCGGCCCTGGCCAGCCTGATCTCCCTGACGCTGTTCCTGAAAGTCTGGCAGCCAAAGCGCGCCGCAGGCCAACACATCGTCGGTGCCGTCTCGGCTTCCGTGGTGAGCGCCAGCGCCGGCGGTTTCGGCCTGCCACGCAGTACCGTGGCTTCGCCTTACAGCCTCGGTGAAATTTTCAAGGCCTGGTCGCCGTTCCTGATCCTCACTGTACTGGTCACCATCTGGACCCTCAAACCGTTCAAGGCAATGTTCGCCGCCGGCGGCTCGATGTACGGCTGGGTGTTCAACATCGCTATCCCGCACCTGGACCAGTTGGTGATCAAGGTCGCGCCGATCGTCGCCGCACCGACCGCAATCCCGGCCGTGTTCAAGCTCGACCCGATCTCGGCGACCGGCACGGCGATTTTCTTCTCCGCGCTGATCTCGATGTGGGTGCTGAACATCCACGTCAAAACTGGTCTGACCACTTTAAAAGAAACCTTCTACGAGTTGCGCTGGCCTATTCTGTCCATCGGCATGGTGCTGGCCTTCGCCTTCGTTACCAACTACTCGGGCATGTCGTCGACCATGGCGCTGGTACTGGCCGGCACTGGCGCAGCGTTCCCGTTCTTCTCGCCGTTCCTCGGCTGGCTGGGCGTGTTCCTGACCGGCTCAGACACCTCGTCCAACGCGCTCTTCAGCTCACTGCAAGCCACCACCGCCCACCAGATCGGTGTCAGTGATGTCTTGCTGGTAGCGGCGAATACCAGCGGCGGCGTGACCGGCAAGATGATTTCCCCGCAATCGATCGCCGTGGCCTGCGCCGCGACCGGTCTGGTGGGCAAGGAATCCGACCTGTTCCGCTTCACCCTCAAGCACAGCCTGTTCTTCGCCACCATTGTCGGCCTGATCACCCTGGCCCAAGCCTACTGGTTCACCGGCATGCTGGTGCACTAACTAAGTGCCACACTTCTTAGGGTAAAAACCGACGCCGGGCCACGACCCCGGCGTCAGCTATTCACAACCCGGTCTGCAAGGCTGCTGAAAGCTTCACGCTTTATATTTCAGCCGCTGCCGCAGACGGATAACCGGGCCCACCCGGAGACACGCCTGATGAGCGAGCTTTTTTACAACGCCGTGCCGAACGCGACCCGCGTCGCACCGCCAATCCCCGAACAGCGCCAGTACCCCAGCGAAAAACCGCAGCGGGTCTACCTGTTCGGTACCTGCGTGGTCGACTTGTTCTACCCCGAAGCCGGGATGGACGCGATTCACTTGCTCGAGCGCGAAGGTATTCGTGTCGAGTATCCGCAAGGGCAAAGCTGTTGCGGACAACCGGCCTACACCTCGGGTTACACCGAGCAGGCACGGCAGGTGGCGCGCTCGCAACTGGCGCTGTTCAGCGGGGACTATCCGGTGGTGGTGCCTTCGGGCTCCTGCGCGGGAATGCTGCGGGAACACTATGCCGACTTGTTCAAGGACGAGCCGGACACGCTGCAACAGGTTCAGGCCCTGGCGGCACGAACTTATGAACTGGCCGAGTTCCTGTTGTTTGTCTGCAAGGTGCAGCTCAAGGACAGCGGCCAGCCGGTGAAGGTGGCGTTGCACACCTCGTGCTCGGCGCGGCGGGAAATGAACACCCACTTGCACGGGCGTGAGTTGTTGTCACAGCTGAGCAACGTGGAACGGGTAGAACACAGCCACGAGAGCGAATGCTGTGGCTTTGGCGGGACTTTCAGCGTCCGAATGCCGGACATTTCCGGCGCAATGGTCATCGACAAGACTCGCGCGCTGAAGGAATCCGGCGCGCACCAGGTGCTGAGTGCCGACTGCGGCTGTTTGATGAACATCAATGGCTCGCTGGAAAAACAGCAAGAAGCGTTGCGCGGCCAACACCTGGCCAGCTTCCTCTGGCAGCGTACCGGAGGTACTCGATGAACACTTCGACGCTGATTCCAACGGTTGCCATTGAAGAAGATTTTCGTGCCCGGGCTCATGAGGCCCTGGCCGACCCGCAACTGCGAAACAACTTTCGCAGCGCGATGGATTCACTGATGAGTAAACGTGCGGCGTCGTTCAGCGACGCTCACGAACGGGAACATTTACGAACGCTGGGCAATGCCGTCCGCGCTCGTGCGTTATCCAAGCTGCCCGATCTGCTCGAGCAGCTTGAACAGAACCTGACCCGCAACGGTGTGACAGTGCACTGGGCGGAAACGGTGGACGAGGCCAATGGCATCGTCTTATCGATCATCCGGGCTCACGAGGCGCGGCAAGTGATCAAGGGCAAATCGATGGTCAGCGAAGAGATGGAGATGAACCATGTCCTCGAGGCTCAAGGCATTGAATGTCTGGAGTCGGACATGGGCGAATTCATCGTCCAGCTCGACCACGAGAAGCCTTCACACATCATTATGCCGGCGATCCACAAGAATGCCGGTCAGGTCGCGTCCTTGTTCCACGACAAACTTGGCGTGGAGTACACCAAGGACGTTGACCAACTCATTCAGATCGGCCGCAAAGTCTTGCGGCAGAAATTCTTCGAAGCAGACATCGGCGTCTCCGGCGTCAACTTCGCCGTGGCCGAAACCGGCACCCTGCTGCTGGTGGAGAACGAAGGCAACGGCCGCATGTCGACCACCGTGCCGCCAGTGCATATTGCCGTCACCGGGATCGAGAAAGTCGTCGAGAACCTGCGCGACGTGGTTCCCCTGCTCTCGCTGCTGACCCGCTCGGCCCTCGGCCAGCCGATCACCACCTACGTCAATATGATCTCCGGGCCGCGCAAGGCCCATGAACTCGACGGCCCGCAAGAAGTACACCTGGTGCTGCTGGACAACGGTCGCAGTCAGGCCTTTGCCGACAGCGAACTGCGCCAGACCCTGAACTGCATCCGCTGCGGCGCCTGCATGAACCATTGCCCGGTTTACACCCGCATCGGTGGGCATGCCTACGGCGAGGTCTACCCCGGCCCGATCGGCAAAATCATCACCCCGCACATGGTCGGCCTGGCGAAAGTTCCCGATCATCCGAGCGCCTCGTCTTTGTGCGGCGCCTGCGGTGAAGTCTGCCCGGTGAAAATTCCAATCCCGGCATTGCTGCGCCGACTGCGCGAAGAAAACGTCAAAGCCCCGGACAGCCCCAATCAAGTGATGCGCGGTCAGGGCAGCAAGTACTCGCGCAAGGAACGCTTTATCTGGAACGCCTGGGCCCGGCTCAACGCCTCGCCGACCTTGTATCGGTTGTTCATCTTCTGCGCCACCCGCCTGCGCGCCCTGACGCCAAGTAACGTCGGCCCCTGGACGCAAAACCACAGCGCGCCGAAGCCTGCCGCCCGTTCACTGCATGACATGGCCCGCGAACACCTGGCCAAACAGGGAGATCGTTGATGAGTGCCAAGCAGAATATCCTCAACAAACTGCGCAACAGTCTGACCGGCACTACGCCGCTGGCCGACAACTTCGACGAAGCGCTGGTCACCGAGCCCTGGACCTATCCACCGGAGCAGCGCATCGCTCAACTGCGCAAACTGATGGAAGCGGTTCACACCGAAATCCACCTGACCTGCGAAACGGCCTGGCCGGAACTGCTCGCGCAATTGCTGCATGATCGCCAACTGCCCAGCCTGCTGATCGCACCGACGACGCCACACGGCCAGCGCGTGACCGAGCATTGGGCACAACATCCGACGCTGCCCACACTCAAGGCCTACGATCGCCCCGTGGAAGAATGGAAAGCCGAGTTGTTCAACGACACCCCGGCCAGCCTCACCACCACCCTCGGCGCCATCGCCGCCACCGGCAGCCTGATTATCTGGCCGACCCGCGAAGAGCCGCGCTTGATGAGCCTGGTGCCGCCGGTGCATTTCGCCCTGCTCAAGGCCAGCGAAATCCATGACAACTTCTATCAAGTGCAGCAGCAATTCAATTGGGCCCAAGGCATGCCGACCAACGCCTTGCTGGTATCCGGCCCGTCGAAGACTGCCGACATCGAACAAATCCTGGCTTACGGCGCTCACGGCCCGAAAGACCTGGTCGTGCTGATCCTGGAGGACCAATGAGTCTACCGGCCGCTTTTCTGCGTGATGCACAGCAACTGATTCCCCAGGATCGACGCTTCGACGACCCGCTCTCGACCCTCGCGTTTGGCACCGACGCCAGCTTCTATCGCTTGATTCCCAAGCTGGTGATTCGCGTCGAGTCCGAAGACGAAGTGGTCGCCCTGCTCAAGCTGGCGCAACGTGACCAGGTTCCAGTGACCTTCCGCGCCGCTGGCACCAGCCTCTCGGGTCAGGCCATCAGCGACTCGGTGCTGATTGTGCTCGGCGATAACTGGAACGGTCGCGAAGTCCGTGGCCAAGGCACGCAGATCCGCCTGCAACCGGGTGTCATCGGCGCTCAGGCGAATGCCTGGCTGGCACCGTTCGGGCGCAAGATCGGCCCGGACCCAGCCTCGATCAACGCCTGCAAGATCGGTGGCATTGTGGCCAACAACGCCAGCGGCATGTGCTGCGGCACGGCGCAAAATACCTATCACACCCTGGCGGGGATTCGCCTGGTGCTGGCGGACGGCAGCTGTATCGATACTGAAGACGCGGCCAGCGTCGCAGCCTTGCGTGACAGTCACGCAGACCTGCTGGAACGCCTGGCAACCCTCGGTCGCGAGACCCGCGCCAACAGCGAACTGGCGGCAAGGATTCGCCACAAATACCGCCTGAAAAACACCACCGGCCTGTCACTCAATGCCCTGGTGGATTTCGATGAGCCGCTGGATATTCTCAGCCACTTGCTGGTCGGCTCCGAAGGCACCCTCGGCTTTATCAGCGCGGTGACCTACAACACCGTGATCGACCATCCGAACAAAGCCTCGGCGCTGATCGTCTTCCCCGATGTCGAGACCTGCTGCAACGCCGTCAGCGTCCTGAAAAGCCAACCGGTCTCGGCGGTCGAACTGCTGGATCGCCGCAGCATGCGCTCGGTGCAGGACAAACCCGGGATGCCGGCCTTCGTCCGGCAACTGTCGGACAACGCTTGCGCCTTGCTGATCGAATCCCGCGCCGCCACCTCAAAGCTGATGCAGGAACAACTGACGCAGATCATGGCTTCGCTGGTCGCGTTCCCGGTGGAAAAACAGGTCGACTTCACCGAAGACCCGGTGGAAAACGCCAGACTCTGGGCGATCCGCAAAGACACCTTCCCCGCTGTCGGCGCGGTGCGCAAAACCGGCACCACGGTGATCATCGAAGACGTGACCTTCCCGGTCGAACAACTGGCCCTCGGCGTGAACCGCTTGATCGAGCTGTTCGACAAGCACCACTACGACGAAGCGATCCTGTTTGGCCATGCCCTGGAAGGCAACCTGCATTTCGTCTTCACCCAAGGCTTCAACAGTCCCGAAGAAGTCACGCGCTACCAGGCCTTCATGGACGACGTCGCACAACTGGTGGCAGTGGAGTTCGGCGGCTCGCTGAAAGCCGAACACGGCACCGGCCGCAACATGGCACCCTTCGTTGAACTGGAATGGGGCAGCGATGCGTACCAGTTGATGTGGCAGCTCAAGCGCCTGCTCGATCCAAACGGGATTCTCAACCCGGACGTGGTGCTCAGCGAAGACCCGCAGATCCACCTCAAGCACCTCAAGCCGCTGCCCGCCGCCGACGAGATTGTGGATAAGTGCATCGAGTGCGGTTTCTGCGAACCGGTCTGCCCGTCAAAAGGCCTGACCCTCAGTCCGCGTCAGCGCATCGTGATCTGGCGCGACATCCAGGCGAAAAAACGCGCCGGCATCGACACCGCCGAGTTGGAACAAGCCTACGAGTATCAAGGCCTCGACACCTGCGCCGCCACCGGCCTGTGCGCGCAACGCTGCCCGGTCGGGATCAACACCGGTGATCTGGTGAAGAAACTGCGCAGCCGTACCGCCACTCACACCAAAACCGCTGACTGGCTGGGTACGCACTTTGAAACCGCGCTGCAAGGTGCGCGCTTCACCCTGCATGCGGCCAACGGTGCGCGGATGTTGTTGGGTGCTCCGCGGCTGGCGAAGATCTCTGCGGCAGTGACCAAAATGTCCAAAGGCAAGGTTCCGCAATGGACCAACGCCATGCCGCAACCGGAACGGCCCATTCGCTTCAGCCCGACGGTGACGGATCAACGTCCAAGGGTGGTCTATCTGGCGGCCTGCGTCTCGCGGATCATGGGGCCAGCTGCGGGCGACAAGGAACAGATGTCGCTCTATGACAAAACCCGCGGCCTGCTGGAAAAAGGCGGCTACCAGGTGGTGTTCCCTGACAATCTGGACAGCCTGTGCTGCGGTCAACCGTTTGCCTCCAAAGGTTATGCGGAACAAGCCGAACACAAACGCCAGGAAATGATTGGCGCGCTGCTGCACGCCAGCCGCGGCGGCCTTGACCCGATCTACTGCGACACCAGCCCCTGCACCCTGCGCCTGGTACAAGACCTCGGCGAGGTGCGGCTGGATATGTACGACCCGGTGCGTTTTATCCGCACGCACTTGATGGACAGGCTCGACTTCACCCCTCAGGAAGAATCGATCGCAGTGCACGTTACCTGCAGCACCCAGCATCTCGGGGAAAGCCAGGCACTGATCGATCTGGCCCGGCGTTGCAGCAAGAACGTGGTCATCCCCGAAGGTATTCACTGCTGTGGCTTTGCCGGTGACAAGGGTTTCACTACGCCGGAATTGAATGCCCACTCGCTGCGCACCTTGAAGGACGCGGTGCAGCATTGCAGCGAAGGCATTTCCACCAGCCGCACCTGCGAAATCGGCCTGAGCCAGCATGGCGGGATCGACTATCACGGGTTGGTCTACTTGGTGGACCGGGTGACTCAAGCACGCTCCGCATGAGGGCGAGCTGTTAAAAAGGGGCGATTTCGCCCCTTTCTGCTCTTTGCTTTTTCATTCAATCGGCAAAAAATACTGAATTGCTGCGTGCGGCTATAGTCATTTAGTCAGGCCCTGCGATCGGGCTTATAACAACCTCGGCAAGCCGCCCCATCTACCGGCAGCACCGAGCCCTCATGCATAAGGAGATCCCCATGAAGCGTTCTGCAATAGCTGGATTGTTCATCACTGCTGCAATGTTGGCCTCACCGGTGTTTGCTGCGGACAAAGATCTTTGTGCTTCAAATTTGCAACAACTGGAAGACGCGCTCGCCACCCTGCCCACCACCTCAGAGGGCGCCACGGATAACGTCAAAGCGGCGCTCAAACGCGCACAAGATGCCCAGAAAGCTGGCGATGACAAAAAGTGCATCGAAGAAACAACCATGATGCTGGAGAAAATCCAGACAAGATCTCCTGCCAACAAAGGCTGACGCACTGACAGGCCAACCTTCGGGTTGGCCTTATGGCCCGCGTTGACGTACACTACACGTGCTTGCTGCTCGAATTGATTCACAGAGCAGTGAGTTCGGGGCCGTTTAGGATTCGACGCCGGTTGCGAAACTTTAGGTGCATGCCGAGTTGGTAACAGAACTCGTAAATCCACTGTTGCAACTTCTTATAGTTGCCAATGACGAAACCTACGGGGAATACGCTCTCGCTGCGTAAGCAGCCTTAGCCCTTCCCTCCTGGTACCTTCGGGTCCAGCAATCATCAGGGGATGTCTGTAAACCCAAAGTGATTGTCATATAGAACAGAATCGCCGTGCAGTACGTTGTGGACGAATCGGCTAAAACTTACACAACTCGCCCAATGCACCCTGCCCGTCGGGTCGCTGAGGGTTAACTTAATAGACACGGCTACGCATGTAGTACCGACAGCGGAGTACTGGCGGACGGGGGTTCAAATCCCCCCGGCTCCACCAAACGAAGCATCAACGAAGCCCGCCTTGTGCGGGCTTTGTTGCATCTGGGGACAACACAAACCCCTGTAGCGGCGGTGCGGCGATCCGACTTGCCCCCGAAGAGGCCCGCCCGGCTGGCACAAAACCCGACACTGCATGAACGGCACCCCGCCCCATTCCCGTCCCAAGCTCGAAGCCCCCCCCATGCGCCAAGCCCTTCTGATCATCGACGTCCAATCCAGCTTCTCCCCACCGCAATGGCTGATCGAAGGCATCCAGACACTGCTCGGCACTCTGCCCACCGTCGCCACCATCGAACGCCACGACGAATCCATTACCCCCTTCCAGAAACAACTCGGCTGGCATCCCGCGCCGGACGACGACAGCCTGGTCCAGGCCGATCGTATCTTCATCAAACACGGCTACGCGCCCTCCATGGAAACCATCCAATACCTGAAAAGCCTGAATGTGGATCGCGTCCGGGTGTGTGGCCTTCAAACCGAGACCTGCTGTCTGGCCGCCGGGTTTGCGCTGTTCGATGCGGGGCTGCAACCGACCTTGATTACGGATTTGACGGTGGGTTCGTCACTGGATCGCACAGGTGGATTGGGGATCAGGCTTTGGCAGCATCACTTCAAGCACACAGTCGAGTTGAGCGAGGTGTGAGCGGAAATTGACGTACAGAGATCAAGAGCAGACGACCCCTTTTCTGGGCCAATGCCGGTTTATTCTTCTTATCTCGAAATCAAAACCGAATTCCTGCGCATGGTTATAGTCTTTTGCTTAGGCCCCATTGAATGAGGCTTATAACCGACCTCGGCCAGCCCGCCAGTTGATCGGCAGCACCGAGACCGTCAGTAACCAGGAGATACCCATGAAGCGTTCTGCACTGGCTGGACTGTTCATTACCGCTGCAATCTTGGCCTCCCCGGTGTTTGCTGGCTCTCAGGATGATCTTTGCAACATCAACCTGCAAAAAATCAGAGACGCCAAGGTAAGCACCGCGCAAATGAGCGAGGGCTTGAAATCCGATATCGATGCCACTATTCATCAGGCCACGGCTGCTAAAGCCAAGGGCACCGAGGACGGGGCCAAAGAATGCATTGCCCTGACCACCCAGGCGATGCAGAAAATCCAGAACAACACCAAAGGCGGTCAGTAAGCGAGAGTGAAGGCCAATCGTCGTATTGGCCTTCTGCCCAGCTACGCATGTAATACCGACGGCTGCTTATCTACTTTTTTGAGGAAAGAACAGAATTCCTGCACGCCGCTGTAGTCTTTTGTTTAGGCCCCGGCAAAGGTGGCTTATATCCGATCTCGACAGAGCCGCCCGAACGCTCGGCAGCACCGAGACCTTCAGCTCAAGGAGATACCTATGAAACGTACCGCACTCGCTGGTTTGTTCATTTGCGCTGCAATGTTGGCCTCTCCTGTATTCGCTGCGGACAACAACCTCTGTACCGCAAAGCTGCAAGAACTCAGAGACAAGGTCACCTCGTTGCCGGCGACGTCCGAGAGCGCAGTGCTGGAGATCAAAAGGCTGCAGGCCAGTGCTCAAGCGTCCCAGTCCGCCGGTGATAATGATAAATGTGTCACCGAGGCCACACAGGCGCTGGCACGCGCCGACAAACTGTCAAGCGAGCCCAATCCGTAATCAAGTCCGGCCGGCCTGCGGATTGGCCTTCTGACCTGCGTTGCGTATCCGGCGCGGGACTTGCTGCTTGACTGGATTCACCAGACAGCGAGTTCGAGGGCCTGCGTAAGCAGAGTCTCAACTCCCGTAGGGGGAATCAAATGACAAAACCGAACCAATGGCCTTAACCGAATGTTTATCAACCTGATCGATAAAGTCGGCGTGATCAAAATGCTTTCTTCACGACGGCATCCCACCTAAAGCACAGAGTAGAGTTTAGAGGGTGTGAAGGGGGCCGTTGGGACGATCGGGGCTTTTAACCCGGTCGGAGCACGATTGAGTGAGCAGGTTGTTACCTGTCTAATCGTGGTCTGCCCCCGTTTTTCCGCTGACAACAAGCGTCGTCAATATAGCAAGAGGCCCGCAGCACGAGCGCGCAAAGCCATCACCAGGTTCGCTGGCAGTTTTTTGATCTCCTCAGACCAAAACGCCAAATGCCCGCGAAACTCCTTCGATTCATCATCACATTTTGACAAGTCAGCGAGCAAAAAACTGTATCGATCCAGATAGGCCGCAGACAAATCGTCTGCCAAGGCTCTTGCAGGCTCTCCCGCCATTGCCAGACACCATTGCGCAATTTCGACCACCCGCTCGCCTGGTGTTAACGGCGTGACACCATGTATGAAATTCAGAATGTATTTGTTGTAGAGCAGAGCACCTTGCTCGGGTTCATCCGTGGGATTACCCGGACAAAGTCGTCGTTCCCAGGGCAGGACATAGACCTTTTTGTCCATCACAGCCTGGAGTACATAGTCCGATGGTTTGACCAAACGCGGCATGACTTTCTCCTGGGAAAAAAATACGGTTCAACTATGGTAGCTCATCCATGGTGGCCAATAGCCTCTACGGCAAAGTCACACCGGGACATACCCGATCGGCGAATCTGGAATTGCCCGGGGTCAGGTTTCGTTACCCCAAACAAGGCTTTCCAGGTCCTGGCGATGCTCGCTTTCAGCATCTACAGCCAGAACCAAACCATCCCGCTCCTCCTCTCTGATTTCCCCCAGAACAGACTGCACGCAAAATACGGGCCAGCAATCACTCTGACTCTGTCCTGATGGTGACTTGGAAACTACTCGATGGCACACGCTCAGACTATAGGCAATGCCTGAAAGATTGCTAATAGCCATTACTCAAAAAATGCCCGAAGAGTTACTTATAACCAGAGAGACGCTCATTTGAATCGCTAACTAAGAATGGCTACACCCTTCTGAATGAGAAACCTGAAAGGCTCACACTTGGCATGAGGTTTTTACTTACCCAACAGTTGGGAAACAACCCAATGTATGAGGTCCGTGCCCCCCTTGTGCAGGCTGTGTTGTATCTGGAGTTTTGGATCAGCGGCCCATGGACTCATACGATTTGCCGTGGAAGCTACCATGCTGGGAGCGGCGGTGCGGCGATCCGACTTGCCCGCGAAGAGGTCCGCCAAGCTGTTGGTTCACGCCAGCGAGACGCTTGCGTCACTCAATATCATGACCGCGGACCTGTCCTACGAACTCGAAGACCGACTTTGCTCGGGTGCTTGCTATTTCGTTGCGTGATGGCTGCGATTTGATGGACCTCATCGGGAGACGATTGCAGGTGCCGGTTTAGTCGTCGTAAAAACAAGCGGCCTCAAGGCCGCTTGTTTTTTTAAGTGATCGATATGAGTACTTACCTGAAGGTCAAGGAAAATGGCTCTGCTGCCTTTTGAATGGCCTTCACCACATGCGGTGCCTGCTCCTGATGGTGAGGGTAACGCTTGAGCACAACTTCAAGTGCAGCCAGCAGCTTCTGAATGCGTTCTCTGGGTCGATCGATTTCGCAGGTTTGCGCGAACTCCAAAAGCCCTTGGCGTGATGCGAACAGCGACTTGTTACCCACCAGATCCAGAGCCAAAACATCTTCCGGGATATAGGCAGTCGTATTGACGATGTCGTAAGCCGGAGCCAAGCGTGCATCGCGTTGGGTAGGATCTGAATAGAGCAAACCAAAGTTCTTCAAATGGGCATCGCCATTCCCGACGATGCAGCTCAATGCCACGCTATCGAATAGCTGATCAAGTGAGCTTCGCAGGTGCTGCGTAGAGCAGAACAATCGAATCGCCTTGGCGATTGCCGCATAGCTTTTGCTGTATTTCTGTTCGGCCGAAAGCCCCATCAAGGCCGCCATGTCCTCAAAACCAATCGGATTTAACTGATCGTCTCGATCAAAGCGGCGCATGACAAAAAGCCTGGCATTGTCCGAGAGATAAAACTCCGGTACGGGTATACCCGCCTCCTTGGCGATGGACATGCAGAGGAACTCATTGATTGCCAAGCCTGGAAACTCGTCTCGGCCGCTCTTGATGATCAAGTCTGAGGTTTTCGAGGTGACTCTTTGCAGCGCCGGTTCGGACTGCTCTGGCACCAACACCTTGGGTTGGACGCCTGAAATACCGGCTCGCATAATGTAGCGGTCGAGGAGATCCGCAAAAATATCTTCCGTACCATCCCATGTCAGAATTTCTTCGAGCTTTTCCCCCGGGAACTGCTGCTCTCCAAGTAATGTATCAACGGCTTGCGAGCGCACCTGGACCCGCCCAATCGGCGAACTACTACCGGAAAGGGCCAGTAGCAGCATGGGATCGACATTTACGGTTTTGGCCAAGCGGTTGCGCAGTTGCTCCAGTACGTAACCTTCCGGCAAATTCATTTGAAAAATAGGGTGCAACTCTCGCCGACGAAACTCATCAGTGCGCACAGGCATGAGCAGACTAATCGCCGTGTTGGTAAATGCATCTTCGTGGTAGCGGAAAATGTAATCCGCCGCGCTGACCAGGATGCGACCGCTGTAACCCTCTGGAGTACTGACTTTCAGCGAGGTCATTTTCATTCGAACAGATCCTGAACCTCATCCAATGTCGGCATAACTGCTGGAATGACAGCGAGCTCACAATCCAAAGCACCCAATACTCGCGCATAAGCGCTCATGCCCACAGAAAGCGTGCCTTTTTCAACAGCAATCACCTTTTGCCGCGTCAAACCAGCGATACGCGCAAGACCTGCTTGTGTCAGTCCCCGGCTCAACCGCTTTTCACGTATCTGAATACCCAGGCGACTGATGAGCAGATCATAGTCCATGTTCTATTATCGTTACATTGAAATTTAAATGTATCGTATACAGGACATATCAATATGTCAAAAATGATCACGACTCGAGCCATATCGATGTCAGGTGCAAAGCTGTCGTTCAACCCAACTGCGTAACGCACACAATCAATTACCCATTCTTGATCACCATCAACTGCGTATCCATTCAGCCCCTGTAGGCTGAAAGCCGCTCCTACACGTCACCTGGAGATCGGCATGGCCAAGAATTTCCCCATCCACCCGAAACATCCCGAGCGCATCTGCTGGGGCTGCGACAGGTATTGTCCGGCGAGTTCTCTGGCGTGTGGCAATGGCTCTGACCGCACCATGCATCCGGCCGAGATGATCGGCGATGACTGGTATTTGCACGGGGACTGGGGCATCGATCCGGCCACCGTGAAGCAAAAGCCAGTAGACGATCCGAGCAGCGGTGTCATCCAGCTGGTAGAGGTTGATAAATAGCACTGTCCTCTTTTCCCGTTCAGGCAAATAATTGTCCGCAATTCCCCTCCTCCCGGAGGTCTGCGTGGAACTCATCGAAGCTTTTTTTCAGGAGTCTGGCGTGGGCGCTGGCCCGGGCGTGGTGTGTTTCCATGCCAACGCGAGCAGTTCGGCGCAGTGGCGAGGGCTGTTGGAGCGCCTGGCTCCACGGTTTCATGTACTGGCTGCCGATTCATTTGGTGCAGGCAAGAGCCCTGCATGGCCATCCGACCGGATCATCACCCTCAGCGACGAAGTTGCGCTTGTAGAGCCGGTGCTCGCCAGAGCGGGCACACCTCTCACACTGGTGGGTCATTCCTATGGCGCCGCAGTCTCGCTGATTGCCGCCTTGCGCAATCCCGACCGGGTGCGTGCCATCGCGGTGTATGAGCCCACGCTGTTTTCGCTGCTTGACGCGCAAATGCCCCCACCCAATGAGGCGGACCTGATACGCGAAGTCGTTGCCGACGCCGGTCGAGCCCTCGATGCAGGTAACCAGGATGCCGCTGCCGAGCGATTCATTGATTACTGGATGGGTTCTGCAGCGTGGAAGCGAACCCCGCAGCCACGCAAGCAATCCATCACCGCCGCAGTGGTCAATGTGCGCGGCTGGGCCCACGCGTTGTTGAGCGAGCCGACGCCACTAGAGGCTTTTCGCTCGCTCGACATTCCAGTGCTCTACATGACAGGCAATCACTCGCCGGCGTCGTCACTAGGAGTTGCACGGCTGCTCGCCGGTGTTCTACCTAAAGTCGAACTGGTGCAGTTCGAAGGACTCGGCCATATGGGTCCCGTTACTCATCCAGACGTCGTCAATCAGGTCATTGCACAATTTATCGAACGGAGCTGAGCCTTCTGTTGGCCCCAAACGAAAGGTTTCGCGTTATGTAACCTGCTGTCGACTCAACATCAGGGTCAGCAGCAGGAAACCTGCGCAAATCAGCTTAAATCAGTCTCGAGCACACGCCTTTGGGTGTACCATCAGGACCTGTCCATCCAGATATCAGTTAGCCATGCACACGGATAGCGAAGAGGGCAGTCAGATCGTAGCTTCTCTGGCGCACCGCGTTGGCCACAACGCTGACATTGCCCAGGTCGCCGATGCGATCGTTGCGACATTGCAAGAAATGGATGCAGCCCTTACGCCGATTATCGGACAGCAAGGGGTTACCGCGCTTTATCGCCGCAGTCTCCATCTGTGTGCCTCCATCCATCCACGCCTGGCCGGCACCTATGAAAGTGTGCAGCCCGGCATGGATCTGACGGAACTCAAATCCGTACTTGTTCAGCAAAGCGAAGCCGAAGCATTATTTTTCGGTGAGGCGTTTCTAAAAACATTCTACGAATTGCTGACCACACTGATCGGGCCCTCACTCACCGCACGATTGCTTAGTGTTGTGTGGGAAAATTCTTTGAGCGGCAGCCCCGCGCAGGATACTTCGTCATGACCACCAAAGTGACAATCAACCGCTTGGCCACTGGCGTGCCAGGACTGGACGAGGTGCTTGGCGGAGGATTGCCGGAGTTTTCGTTCAACCTGATCGCCGGGCCTCCCGGCTGCGGCAAGACCACCCTGGCGCATCAGATGATGTTCGCCCTGGCCACACCCGAACGTCCGGCGCTGTTTTTCACCGTGCTCGGTGAGCCGCCGCTGAAGATGCTGCGCTACCAACAGCAGTTCGACTTTTTCGACAGCGAAGCGATCAACCACTCGGTCCGCTATATCAACTTGGCTGACGACACGCTGGCGGGCGACCTGGATGAGGTGCTGCGGCGCATCGTCGCCGCAGTCGAAACCCACGGTCCGGCACTGGTGTTCGTCGACTCGTTCCGCTCGGTAGTGCTCGCGAGCCGAACCCAGGACAATCCGAATAACAACCTGCCGCAGTTCATTCAGCAGCTGGGCATGCTGATGACTACCTGGCAGGCGACGACCTTCCTGATTGGCGAATACTTCACCGAGACCGACACCAACCCGATTTTCACCGTGGCCGACGGCCTGATCTGGCTGCGCCAGAGCGTGCAGCGCAACTCCATGGTGCGCAAAATGGAAATCATGAAGATGCGCGGCCAGCCGACATTGCCGGGGCTGCACACCTTCCGCATCGGCACTTCGGGCATCAAGGTCTTCGCACCGGCAGCGGTGTATGACGCGAAGCCGATCGAACCGTCCGATGGCACGCCGCCTTCGCGCCTGAAAATGGGCGTGCCGCGGCTGGATGAGATGCTCGGTGGTGGCCTTCCCCGTGGCTATTCGTTGCTGGTGGCCGGTCCTTCCGGCTCCGGGAAAAGTATCCTGGCGGCCACCTTCCTGGCTGAAGGTGCCCGCAATGGTGAAACCGGTGTAATCGCGGTGTTCGAGCAACGCCCCAATCATTTGCGAAGTGCCACGCTGACTCAGCTGATCCAAAGCGGTCAGGTCGGGCTGGTAGACAGTCGTGCACCAGACCTGTCCATCGACGAAATCGTCCAGTTATTGTTGAGCGAAATCACTCGCCTGAAGGCGACCCGAGTGGTCATTGATTCACTTTCGGGCTTCGAGCTGGCACTGGCACCGACCTTCCGCGAAGACTTCCGCGAGTCGTTGGCCCGCATGGTCACCGCCTTGACCAGTGTCGGTGTCAGCGTATTGATGACCTCCGAACTTGAAGACCGCTACACCGATCTGCGTTTCAGCCCCTACGGCACAGCCTTTCTCACCGACGCGATCATCGTTCAACGTTATATTGAAGTGGAAAGTCGCTTGCTACGCATCATGGCTGTGGTCAAAGTAAGGGCCAGCGCCCATTCCGATGAGCTGCGCCTGTATCGCATCGACGAAAACGGTTTGCAGATCGGCGAAATGCTTGCAGATCAAGAAGGCTTGCTGGGTGGCCGGCCGACCAAACAGAGTTCAGGTGTGGCCCACCCCGGAGATAAAAAAGCTTGAGTCCACACAATGAATGAGGCCGATGGCAAGAATGAGGGAGCGATAGCCAGTGCCGCGCGCGAACTCTTCCTGCTTGGTCAAAAAACCGTTGAAGCGCGGGCTGTGCTGGCCGCGCTGCAACGAGAGCTGGTCGATGCCAACAATCGTCTGGGCGACAACCAACAGATCGAGCAACTGATCGAGGCCAATCAACAGCTGGTATTGGCAATGCTCCTGGCGCAGTCAGATGCACAATCGCCGCTGCCCTCGGAACAACAACGCCTGTACCTGGAACTGCGCGAAGCCAACGCACAACTGGTGATCGCCGCACTCAGTGCACAAAACCTTCAAGCTTCGGCCGAACAGGCACTGGACCAGCAACGGGATATTCTCGCCCTGGTCGCCCATGAGCTGCGCAACCCCTTGACCCCCATCAGCATGATCGCCGGGCGCCTGGTGCGGGTGCCGAGCGAAGAGTTACCGCGGATGCAGGCACTGATCGAAGGCCAGGTTCAGCACATGTCACGGCTGGTCGACGACCTGCTGGACGTATCCCGCGCCAGCACCGGCAAGTTGCGCCTCGATTGCGGTGTCGTGGACATGGTGCAGATCATCCATGAAGCCATCGCAGTGTGCAGCCCAGTGATGAGCGCTCACCAGTTGCATTTCAGCGCCCGACTTCCGGAGGGGACGCTGACGGTGAACGGCGACCCGGTGCGCCTCACTCAGATTCTGGGCAACCTGCTGGGGAATGCGGCCAAATACACCCCTGCGGATGGCATCGTCAGCCTGTCCGTAACGGTCGAAGCCGACACTCTGGTGATGAACATTTGCGACAACGGCATCGGCATTTCGGCAAAGGCACTGCCGTTTGTTTTCGACCCCTTTGTCCAGGACGTGCACGCCGTCGGCTTCAACGGAGCCGGTTTGGGTATCGGCCTGACCGTGGTCCGCGAACTGGTCGAAGCCCATGGCGGCACGGTGATCGGCCTCAGCGACGGTGATGGCAAGGGGAGCGAGTTCATCGTCCGGTTGCCATTAACGGGGCATTGACCTTTACCCGCGAAAACACCGTCCCGTCAGTGATACCTCCTGCCCTGGCCCCTCAGCCAATCGACTGCGGCTGAGCACCCTCCAGCGGATCTTCATTCTTTTGCAGAACCGGCAGCTCAAGCCGCGCTCGCCCGTAAAACGCCAGCGCCGTCAGCAGGCAGGCGAGCCAGACGAAGATCCCCGCCCAGAAGGTGTGGGACATGTAGTGCCAGCCCTGCAGCACCCGGGTGGTGCCATAGACAAAGCCGAGCAACAGCGAGCCATGCAGGATTGCTTTGGAATGCCGCCAGCGATAGCGGCGAGCCACGAAGTACAAGGCGAGCATGGTGAAGCCACCCGAGGCATGACCACCTGGCCAGCAGCGGCCCGGGCCTGCGACTTTCAGCAGGTCGAAATTCTGGTACCACTCTTTGTGTTCGATCTTGCCGGCGTACTGGGTGGTTTCAACCGGGCAGTACACGCTGGTGTGGCCTTTCAGATAATGGATGACCCCGGTACAGATCGAGAAGGCAAACACCACGTAGAGGAAGTCCCGGCGGTGCCTGGTCGCAAACCTGAGCAGTGGAGCAATCCGCACCGTCTCCAGGAACACGATGACCCTGGCATGTTTCTCGGCCTTCAACCGCGGCCAGAGAAACGATAACAGCGCACCGATAATCGCCGCTTCGCCTGTCCAGTTCGGAATGATCCGTGCCCATTTGTGGGTGATTTGTTCGAACAGGCGAACTTGGTTCAACGGAAACAACTTAGTCGCCGGATCGTAAAAAAGATCACTGAAGGCAATATCCAGAGTGGTCAGATCAAACAACAAAAACACTACGGCAGCGCAGAACAACGGGATACCGAAATTCATCCAGTAAAATCGGTAGCGAGAAGAAGTCAGCATCTTTTTTCCTGTTTGAAGAGACAAACCCGCCTAGTTATCTGGTAACTATTGAATGCCAGTCGCTGGCTTCAATGAAACCGAGCATCTGCGGCTTCCCAGCCTTTCCCGCGGTTGAAACAAACAGCGATGCGCCGTAACCCAGCGTCGACGAAGAGAACTTCATGTCGCTTTCCAGCTGCGACATGCATTCACTGTGCGTCACCAGGATCAGGTTCCGGCCAGGCACCTTGTGGCCGAGGGCATCACTCAGCATGCGACCCTTACACCGGATCAGCCAGTCCTGGCCTGAACTGACCTTATTGAACATGTAGGAAGAGGTCTGCGCCGCTCGGGTCAACGGGCTGTTGTAGATATCCGCCTGGCTCAGACCCAACTGTCCAAACTGCGAACCGATCGTCGCGGCGACGCTGCGCGAGCGCTCGGTTATACCGTCGGCACTGCCAAGGCAGGCGGCGCGGGAGTGGTCACAACGCTCGACGTGACGAACCAGCACAATCATTTCGCCCTTGACCCAATCCGCCTTCAGCTGCGCTATTACCGAGGCGTTGCCATTGGCCAGATCGGGAACTGCCGCGGGTTTTAGAAGAAACAGGGTCAGTGCCAGAACAAACACTGCGGACACCAATATGACGGCCGCATTCCTATACCTGGCAACCCCACTCAAGCCCAGTGAACGTCTGACACCAATAAGATTGAGCCTTAATTCCACAACCAACCCACCACTTTGGCCAAAAACCTGGCAATGAACCGCATTCCACAGTGCTCACCACTGTGCGCTTGAGAATGTCTGCTTTTTGAGGTGATAGACCGGCACCCACCGCTCAACGGCTGAGCGAAACTTTAGGGGGCGGGAGGTCGGGACAGAGTGAAATGAATGTGAAAAAAAGCTTGAGAGACCGGACAAAAACCGTTTCAGCTCTCGCGTTTGCTGCCGATACCCCCCTACGACAAACCTTGCTGGCTACCAAAAACAACAACCTTCCAGCCACTGACGATCAACACTCGCAATGTTCCTGGAGGAATTCGATGAATAGCTGGTTCGGCAACATCAGCGTCAACCTGAAACTGGGCCTGGGTTTCGGCCTGGTACTGGCACTCACCACCCTCCTCGCCCTGACTGGCTGGACCAGCCTTGGCGGGCTGATCGACCGCAGCAACTGGATGAGCGATATCACCCAGCTGAACGCCGGTCTGACCAAACTGCGCATCAGCCGCTTGCAGTACATGCTGGCCAATGGCGACGAAACCGCCGCGCAGAATGTGCAAACCACCCTCGATGGTTTCGTTGCCCAGCAACAGTCGCTGCTCAGTAGTTTCAAGAGCCCGGAAAACCTCAAGCTGCTCAGAGAGCAAAGCGCGACCATCAGTGCCTACCAGCAATCGTTGAACAAAATGCGCAACGCCTACCGCACCAGCACCGCTGCCCGCCAGATCATGGGCGACAACACCGAAAGCGCCAATGGACTGATAAACGCGATCAACACTCGTGTGCAGCAGATGCCCTTGAGCGACCAGCGTTTCGAACAGTTCCAGGCCATCTCCCAGGCCCGGGAAGAATTTCAGCTCGCCCGTTATGAGGTGCGCGGCTACACCGCCAGCAGCAACCCGCAAACCGAGCAAAAAGCCGTCGCACAACTGGACGCGGCCATCGCCAGCCTGAAAGGCCTGAATGTGCATTTTGCTGACACCCAGCAAGACGCCCTGCGTCAGCTTGAAGGTGCCCTGACCCGCTACCGCAGCGCGCTGTTGGACTACAAAACGGCGAACAGCGAAGCGATTCAGGCGCGCCAGGAAATGACCGAACAAGGCAGTGAGATCGTCGCTCAGAGCGATGCGCTGTACCAGATCCAACTCGATCGACGCGATGCCGAAAGCGCTCGGGCGCGGACGTTGCAACTGGTCAGCACCCTGCTGGCGTTACTGGTCGGCGTGCTGGCCGCGGTGATCATCACCCGGCAGATCACCCGCCCTTTGCGCGAAACACTGGCCGTGGTTGAACGTATCGCCTCGGGCGACCTGACCCACGATGTGCGCGTCACCCGTCGCGACGAACTCGGCGTGTTGCAGCAAGGCATCGCGCGCATGGGCGTGACCTTGCGCGACTTGATCAGTGGCATTCGCGACGGCGTCACGCAGATCGCCAGCGCCGCCGAAGAACTGTCAGCCGTCACCGAACAAACCAGTGCCGGGGTCAACAGCCAGAAGATCGAGACTGATCAGGTGGCCACCGCCATGCACGAAATGACCGCCACCGTGCAGGAAGTCGCGCGCAACGCCGAGCAAGCCTCGCAAGCCGCTGCGGCCGCCGACGGCGAAGCCCGCGAAGGTGACAAAGTGGTCGCCGAAGCCATCGCCCAGATCGAGCGCCTGGCCACTGAAGTCGCGCGCTCCACCGATGCCATGGCCTTGCTGCAGCAAGAGAGCGACAAGATCGGCAGCGTCATGGATGTGATCAAGGCCGTGGCCGAACAAACCAACCTGCTGGCGCTCAACGCCGCTATTGAAGCAGCCCGCGCCGGTGAAGCCGGGCGGGGTTTCGCCGTGGTCGCCGACGAAGTCCGCGGCCTGGCCCAGCGTACGCAGAAATCCACCGAAGAAATCCAGGGACTGGTCGCTGGGTTGCAGAATGGCACGCAGCAAGTGGCCACGGTGATGAACAACAGCCGCAGCCTGACCGACAGCAGCGTCGAATTGACCCGCAAGGCCGGCACCTCACTGGAAAACATCACCCGCACGGTGTCGAATATCCAGTCGATGAACCAGCAAATCGCCGCAGCCGCGGAACAGCAAAGCGCCGTGGCCGAAGAGATCAGCCGCAGCATCATCAATGTACGCGACGTCTCCGAACAGACCGCCGCCGCCAGCGACGAAACCGCTGCATCGAGTGTCGAACTGGCGCGGCTGGGCAACCAGTTGCAGATGATGGTCAGTCATTTTCGGGTGTGATACTGGTGCAGGCAAGCCCATTCCCACAGGCTTGCGCGATCAACTGTGGGAGCGTGGCTTGCCCGCGATGGACTGCGAAGCAGTCCCAAAACCTGCTTCCGCGTTCTTTCAGGTAGAACGCGGACTCAGATTTTACGACTGCTTCGCAGTCGAGCGGGAGCAAGCTCCCTCGCCACAATTGTTGTGCCTGTCACCTCACCGTCGTTGTTACGGGAAGCACGCCTGGCAAGGATATTCTTGACTGTTCAAGCGCCCCACGGATTGATGACAGGCAAGCCGGAAAACTCGAAGTCGCGCACATTGCGCGTCGCAATCGATGCTCCATGTACTCGACAGATCGCCGCAATCTGCGCGTCCGCCATGGAGACTGCGCGCCCGTTGGCCTCACTACCGGCCACCAACATGGCGTATTCAACGGCCCCATAAGCGTCGAAGGGCAGGATCTTGCCAGCAAAATCCTCTTCGAACATCGCCATCGCCTGGGCCTCCAGTCCTTGTTTGCGCTTTCCTGCGGGGAGACGAGCGATACCATGGAGAATTTCGGCCACGGTGATCGCGCTGATGGCCAGATCCATTGCGGGTTGTGCATCAACCCAAGCCAGTACTTGAATCGCGGGTTCAGCGCGCATGAACTCCGATAGAACATTGGTATCCAGCACAATCATTCGGTGAGATCCACGGCAGTGGCTTTCTCATGACGAGCAGGCAGGTCGAGCTCAACCCCTCCACTCGCGCTGAATCGAGCGCGAATCCGGCTGCCTAGGCCTCCGGCACGATTGACCTGGGCCAACGCCCGCCCGAGGATCAGGCGTGCTTCTTCCTCCATCGAGTGGCCATGGTGAGCCGCCTCGATGCGCAGTTGCTCTTTAATCTGGTCGTCCAGATTGCGAATAGTGATACTGGCCATTAATGCGTCCCTCATGCAATCAATGAAATCATTGATTGAGCCTAGCACATTTCTTTTGCGTTGCCTTCTAGACACAGTACAACGGCATGGCCTGAATTTTGGAGCGATCAAACTCGCGTAGGAACTCAGAAATTTCCGACAGGTTTTTGAGGTTGCGTTGACCTGTGCCCGTGACTAACCTTCGCCGGTCGCTGCATATCAGCGTCCGGGCGTCGCGGCCCGCTTTTACTTGGTAGCTCCCTTCAAACCTGGAGTACCACCATGCACAAAGCCATCCCTGATCTTCCTGAAACCCCAAACGTTTCCCCCTACGAATCTCTCGATTCCAACAAACTTCACGAGGCTGCAAACCGTGCCCTCGATCATTACCTGACGCCACCAATCGACAACCCCCGAACCACCACCGTCGACCGTCCGCTACCCGTCTTTGCCGTCGCCCCCGGCATCAACACCGATGCCCTGTTGCCCAACGCCTACGAAACCTTCTGCTCGGCCACCACCCTGGTGTTGGATCTTGGCGATGACCTGGACGGCAAAGACCGCAACCTTGCCTTGGCGATTCATCAGATGATGGAGCTGGGTTTGTTATTGATCGACAAGGCACTGGATAACGAGCATTCGGTGGGGCATCGGGGCAAGGTGTAGATCGGGGTTTGGCAGCTGAATCATTGGTGAATTGGAGACCCCATCGCGAGCAAGCTCGCTCCCACACTGGATCTGCGTCGGATCAAATGATGTGATCGACACATAACCTGTGGGAGCGGGCTTGCTCGCGATGACTATCTAGCAGGCGCCCTATAACTTCGGTCAGACACTGATCGCATTGGTAAACACCAACCGATTGCCGAATGGATCGCTGATGGTCATGTCCCGGCTGCCCCAGGGCATTGTCTGGATCTGTGGCTTGGCGAAACGATAGTGCCTGGCCGACAATTGCTGGTGGAACGCTTCCAGCTCATCAGTCTCAATGCGCAACGCCGCTCCCGGCGAGCTGTCGCCGTGGTGCTCGGACAGATGCAGCACGCACGCGTCTCGCGAGATCTGCAGGTACAGCGGGAAGTTTTCTTCGAAACGATGCTGCCAGTCGAGGGTGAAACCGAGGAAGTCTACGTAGAATTCCAAGGCTTTGGCTTCGTCGAAAATCCGCAGGATGGGGGTGGTTTTTCCAAAACTCATGATACTGCTCCCTGATTGAAACGTGGTCATCCTATACAGGCTGAGTGCCGAGTACGAGCATGGGTTCCGGCAAGCAAAATCAAAAGATCGCAGCCTTCGGCAGCTCCTACGGGATTTGTGTTCACGCAGAATTCGTGGTGAACGCGGTCGTTGCAGGAGCTGCCGCAGGCTGCGATCTTTTAATGAAACCCCCGCCGCAAATCCCCTGCCCGGGCCAAAAACCTTCCCGCACGCCGTCCATTGGCTATGCCATCTGCATAACTGCACACGCCATTGATCCATACCCCATCAATACCTTCAGCCGCCCTTTGCGGGTCCTCGAAGTCGGCCACGTCGCGCACCCGTAGCGGGTCGAAGAGCACCATATCCGCCCAATGCCCTTCGTGGAGTTCACCCCGTTCCACCAGGCCAAAACGTGCAGCCGAAAGACCGGTCATTTTGTGTACGGCGGTGTGCAGCGGGAACAGTCCCACATCACGACTGAAATGCCCGAGCACCCGCGGGAACGCCCCCCACAAACGCGGGTGGGGGAACGGATCTTCCGGCAGGCCGTCGGAGCCGATCATCGATAACGGATGCGACAAGATGCGCCGCACATCGGTTTCGTCCATGCCGTAATACACAGCGCCAGCCGGTTGCAGGAGGCGGGCGGCGTCCAGCAGCGGGAGGCCCCATTCGGCGGCGATGTTCAGCAGGTCGCGGCCGCTCACTTCAGGATGAGGTGTTGACCAGGTGATGGTGATGCGAAAGGCGTCGGTGACCTGCTTGAGGTCCAGGGTCGAAGAACTGGCCGCATAGGGATAACAATCGCAGCCCACCGGATGGCTCAGCGCGGCACGCTCCAGGGAGGCGAGCAGTTGCGGGCTTCGGCCCCAATTGCCGGCACCGGCGCATTTGAGGTGGGAGATGATCACCGGGGCTTTGGCATGTCGGCCGATCTGGAAAGCCTCATCCATCGCTTCCAGCACCGGCTCGAATTCGCTGCGCAAATGGGTGGTGTAGACCGCGCCAAACGCCGTCAGCTCTTCGGCCAGTTGCAGCACTTCATCTGTCTCGGCGCAAAAAGCGCTGGCGTAGGCCAGACCTGTGGATAAACCCAAAGCGCCCGCCTCCAGACTTTCACGCAGTTGCTCTCGCATGGCGCTGATTTCGCTGGGAGTGGCGCTACGAAACAGGTCATCCATATGGTTGCTGCGCAACGCCGTGTGACCGACCAGCGCCGCCACATTCAGGGTTGGGTTCGCCGCTTCGATCGCGGCGCGGTAGTCGCGAAAGCGCGGGTAGACAAAAGCACTGGCGGCACCCAGCAGGTTCATCGGGTCCGGCGGCTCGCCGCGCAAACTCACGGGGGATGCACTGATCCCGCAGTTGCCGACGATCACCGTGGTCACACCCTGGCTGAGCTTGGGCAGCATCTGCGGCTGGCGAATCACCACGGTATCGTCGTGAGTGTGCACATCGATAAACCCCGGCGCCAACACGCGACCGCCAGCATCGATTTCCTCTTCGGCACAGGCTCCATTCAAACTGTCGATGCGTTGAATGCGGCCATCCAGAATCGCCACGTCGGCAAAGTAACCGGGGGTGTTAGTGCCGTCGATGACCAGAGCATTGCGGATCAGCGTGTCGTACTTCATGTCAGTCTCCCAGCGGCAGGCAATCGGCGCCGCCGCGGTAGTCGTCCAGCGCCAGTATGATCCCGGCGCCGACGCTCTTGATTATCTTCAGGCTGAACCAGAGCCAGCTCGGTGGCAAGTACGTCGATGGCTAGCAGCATGCCGTAGCACGGCTTAGACTGCGGATCTTACGCTTTATGACCTATTGACCAGGAAAGGCCAACCATGAACCCCCGCTCTCTATTTGCCACCTGTGGCCTGTTAGTGACGTTTTGCGGCTCGGCTTATGCCGCTGACAATGCTGATAGTCCTGCCTACAACAAGTGCATGGAGGCGTCGGGAGGCGTAACCGTCAACATGCTCGATTGCACCGCTGCTGAAATCAAACTGCAGGATGCCCGGCTGAACAAAGGTTACAAGGCGGCCATGGCGACGCTGGAGGCCGACAAGAAGAGCCAGCTGCAGAACGTCCAGCGAATGTGGATCAAGTATCGTGACGCCAACTGCGGATTGGTCGGCAGTTTGACTGGCGGGACCATCGACAGTATCAACGCCGGTTCCTGCGTTCTGGAGATGACCAGGACCCGGGCCCGGGAGCTGGAGAATCTGGTCGGGCCTTGAGGAACAGGAGTGGCGAGGGAGCTTGCTCCCGCTGGAGCGCGATATAGGTCCCAAAATCGGCTACCGCATTTTTTCAGACAAAACGCATCAGCCGATTTTACGACTGCTTCGCAGCCGAGCGGGAGCAAGCTCCCCCGCCACAGGGTTAGCGCTCGACACTTATTGGTTGGTCGCACCCCCTTCCCCACTCCCGTAAACTAGCGCCCTTCGCAATCCCCCGCTCTACCGTAGACACCTCGATGCGTTCAACAGTCAAACAACACTGGTTCTCCAACATCCGCGCCCACGTGCTGGCCGGTCTGGTGGTCGCGCTTGCGCTGATCCCCGAAGCCATTGCCTTTTCGCCTGGCCAATATCGCCACCGGTTTGCTCGGTGGCATGGGCGGTTGCGCAATGATCGGCCAGTCGGTGATCAACGTGAAATCCGGTGGCCGCACGCGGCTATCGACCTTGATTGCCGGGGTCGCCTTGTTGTTCATGGTGGTGTTTCTCAGCGACTGGGTAAGCCGCATTCCGATGGCCGCGCTGGTGGCGGTGATGATCATGGTCTCCATCGGCACCTTCCGCTGGGACTCGTTGCGCAATCTCAAACGCTATCCGCTGTCGACCAATATCGTGATGGTGGTCACTGTGGCGGTGGTGGTCGGCACACACAATCTGGCGTATGGGGTACTGGCCGGAGTGCTGCTGGCAGCGATGTTTTTCGCCCTCAAGTTGCGTAGCGCTGGCGTCGAGGTTGAAGTGCTGGGATTGAATGAAGCGAGCGCGACCCTGGTGGATCGCTTTGGCGTGCATGACAAGCCGGAGGGGATTGAGCGGTTGTTGGAGCATTGATCCGGGTTAAGCCCAAGCTTGCGGTGAAGCTGAATCCGCCATCGCGAGCAAGCTCGCTCCCACATTAGATCGCGTCATTCCAAAAAATATGGGCTGGCGCTGGAGCTGTGGGAGCGAGCTTGCTCGCGATGGCCTCACCGCGATCTTATGCGAACGCCTTACACCATCTCGTTACGAATCCACTCCACCACCGATGTCCGCTTCGGCGCCCAACCGAGCATTTCACGGGCATGCTTGCCGCGCACCCGGCTGTTGGAGCCCAGGCCATAGTTGGCCATTTCATAACCCCACTCGGCTTCGGCATCGGCCAGCGGCCAGTCTTGCGGTTGACCCAGTTTCAGCGCCTGAGCGATGGCCGTGGTCATCTCGATGAAGGACGCTTCGCCGCTTTCAACGAAGTAAAAAGTGCCGGGCACATTCTTCTCCAGCGCCAGCAGGTACAGCGCGACCACGTCTTCGATATGCACGTTGGACCAGATGTTCTGACCCGGGCCGACATGCCGGACCACGCCACTTTTACGCGCCTGTTTGAGCAAGCGCGGCAATTGCACGCTGTCGCGTTTGACGCCGAGGCTGTGGCCATAGATCAGCGTGTTGCAGATCACCGCCGAGTTCACGCCTTCGCGCGCCGCGGCGAGGATCAGGTTGTCGATGGCCACGCGAGCAGCCTTGTCGACGGTCGGTTCCGGCAGCTTGTCCTCGTAGTAGATGACATCGCTGGATTTGCCGCCGCTGGCATCGCCGACAATACTCGAACCGCTGGTGTGCAGGAAGGTTTTGTTCGTCCCGCGCAGCGCTCCGAGCACGGCTTCTACTGCTGAGCGATGGTCGCTGCTGGCGGCATTGATCACTGCGTCAGCGGCGCGAGCCTGTTCGGCCAGCAGGTCGCTGTCGTCGAGGGTACCGATCACTGGGGTAATGCCCAATGCGGTCATTTCTTTAGCTTGTTCGGCACTGCGCACCAGGCCGGTGACTTGATGGCCGGCCTTGACCAGACCGGTGGCGATGGAGCCACCGATAAAACCTGCGGCGCCGGTTACGAATACTTTCATGGAGAGGACTCCTGCGTGAGTAAGTGATGGAACGAGTATCGAGGACTGATCCCTGCTGAAAAAGTCCGGATTGCCCAATTCAATCTTGCGCAGAGCTCACGAATCAGCCTTCGAACACCGTCATGGCGTAGGCCGCCAGCTTGCTCTGGATGAAATCGAGGAAGCATTGAATGCGCAATGCCAGCTGCGAGTTACGGTAGTACACCGCATTGATCGGCTGGCGATAACCGCTATTGGCTTCAGCCAACAGCACCGTCAAGCGACCGGCCTTGATGTCATCGATGGTCATGAAGTGCGACAGGCAGGCAATGCCCTGCCCCTCCAGCGCCAGATGGCGCAGGGTCTCACCGCTGGATGCAGAGATTCCTGGTTGAATCTGCCAGCGGTCCCCCTGGGCATGCCGCAATGGCCAATGATTGAGGCTTTCGGTCTGGGTAAAGCCCAGCAGCGAATGCCCGGCCAGTTCCGAGACGGTCGTCGGTGTGCCGTGCTTTTCCAGGTATTCAGGGCTGGCAAGAATGTTCAGCGGGCTGCAACCCAGGGAACGGGCATGCAGTGTCGAATCTGCCAAGGACCCGATACGAATGGCAATATCGGTGCTTTGTTCGAGCAAATCGATTATCAGGTCATTGCTGTTGAGTTCGAGTTGGATGTCCGGGTACAAACGGCGAAATTCGTCGATGTACGGGACAATGGCATGGAGCATGAACGGCGAGGCGGCGTTGATCCGCAAGCGACCCGAGGGCGTTTGCTGACGCGAGGATAAGCGCTCTTCGAGGTTATCCATCTGTTCGAGAATCAGCTTGGCGTGCTCGAAGAAGTACTTGCCCTCTTCGGTCAGGTCCATGCGCCGCGTGGTGCGGTTGATCAGCGTGGTATCCAGCTTGGCCTCGAGCCGCGACAGCGTACGGCTGACCGCCGAGGGTGTTTGCCCGACCTGCTCGGCCGCCGCGGAAATCGACCCGCACTCGATTACACAGACAAAAATCTGCAACTCATCGGATCTGGCTTTCACGTGTGTCCTCTTTATCGGTTAGCCTGCAAGACTGGCTGCGTGATTAAAATAGCCAAGATCGCAGCCTGCGGCAGCTCCTACAGGGGATCTGGGTACACCCATAAGGCCGCAGGTCCACACGGTCGGCGTAGGAGCTGCCGCAGGCTGCGATCTTTTCAGAGGTAAACCCGATACTAGCCGCAAGTCACACAAAAGGAACGCTTACCGCGGCAGGTTGAAAACTTCTTTCAGATGCTGCTCGTAACGCGCCACGTCGGCCTCGATGGCTGGACGCTTCATCACGTCAACACACAGGAACGTCGGCAGACCGGTCATGCCGAGGAAGGTGTTGGCCTTGTGGAACGGGAAATACACCGCGTCCACACCCTTGGCTTCGAAGAAGTCGGTCGGGTCGTCGAAGGCTTGCTGCGGCGCATTCCAGGTCAGCGAGAGCATGTATTGCTTGCCCTGCAACAGGCCGCCGCTGCCGTATTTCTGCGAGGCATCGGAACGGGTGCGACCGTCGCTGGCGTACAGGCTGCCGTGGCCCTCGGTGAAGACTTCGTCGATGTATTTCTTGACGGTCCACGGCGCGCCCATCCACCAGCCCGGCATCTGATAAATGATTACGTCGGCCCAAAGGTATTTGGCGACTTCTTCCGCGAGGTCGTAACCCTCGTCGATGTGGGTGACTTTCACATCGACACCGCCGCGATCCAGCACGCTCAGCGCGGCGTCATGCAGCGTCGAGTTGTAGCGGCCGTCGGAGTGGGCGAATTTCTTGCCACCATTGAGCAACAGGACTTTTTTCATGGGAGGCCTCATCAGGGTCCAATCGGCAGCGCTGTGGATAAGTCGCCGGATTGAGAAGGTTAAAAAATGATGACGGCAGGGTATCGACACGGAACTGAGGGAATAAGCCAGGAACAGGCAAAATACATTTGATCTACACGCACGAATCACCAGCAGATTGTTGTCGTAGACTTCTCAACCCCAGACTTGAGGAGATCTACATGAGCGAGTTGCACGGCTTCATCCTGCACGCCCAGACCAAACCGGAAAAAGCCGAAGCCTTCGAAGTGCTGTTTCGTGCTTACGTGGAACCGAGCCGCGCCGAGCCCGGCTGCATCGAGTACCACATGCTGCGCGACCAGCAGGACCCGACTCTGTTTATCTTTTACGAAATCTGGCAATCCCAGGCGCATCTGGATGTGCATTCGAACTTGCCGCACATGAAGCAGTTCTTCGAGCAGCGCATGGATTACCTGGAACGCGATTTCGATATCCGCCGGATCGACATGCTCAGCCCGTCGTCCGCTAGCCGCTGATCAACAGGTGGCCGCCGAGTAATCCGAGGCCAATGAAAAACACTCGCTTGAACAGCACGGCACTGATTCGCTGGCGCAGCCACTGCCCCAGCAGCATGCCCAGCAACGCCGGCATCAGGGCGAGCAGCGAAGCACTCAGCTCGCCGCCGCCCAACGCCCCGCGCCAGAGCAGACCGGCGGCCAGCGCCAATGTCGAAACAGTGAACGACAGGCCCAGCGCCTGTACCAGTTCATCCTTGCTCAACCCCAGCGCCTGAAGGTACGGCACGGCCGGAATCACGAAGACTCCAGTGGCCGAGGTGATGATGCCAGTCAGCACGCCGCAGAGCGGGCCGAGCCAACTCTCGGTGCCGGGGCCCACACGCAGTGTCGGCAAGAACAAACCGCTCAACGCATACAACAGTAACGCCGCCCCCAGCGCCCGCACCACCCAATACCCACCATCGATCCCCAGCCACAACGTCCCTGCCGCGGTGCCGATAAAAATCGCCAGCAGCATCGGCCACAACCGTTTGACCAGCCCACTCAAATGCCCGCCAAAGGCCAGTTGCCAGACATTGGTCACCGTCGCCGGGATGATCAGCAGCGCCGCAGCCTGCGCCGGTAGCATAGCCAGACCGAGCAGCCCCATGGCGATGGTCGGCAAGCCGAGGCCGATTACACCTTTGATCATGCCAGCCAGCAGGAAGGTGCCGATGACCAGTAAAGACAAGGCCAGGCCGAGGTTTTGGTAGAACGCGACGAGAGTATTCATGGCGTTATCCTGAGGCCTGCCATCCATCTTGGAAATTCGCCATATACTGAGGCTGCCTCTTGCTCAGCAATAGGCTCAGGATTTTGTTGAGGCTGCCGACGCCATCGCGAGCAGGCTCGCTCCCACATTGGATTTGCAGTGTGTGCACAATTTGTACCCGGCATAAATTCCTTGTGGGAGCGAGCCTGCTCGCGATGACTTTGGTACAGGCACCTCACCTTCTCAGGCACTCACTCATGCACTTCGACCTGACCGACCTTCGGCTTTACCTGAACATTCTCGAAGCCGGCAATATCACCGCCGGCGCCGCCCGCAGCCATCTGTCGCTGGCGGCGGCCAGTGCGCGAATCCGGGCGTTGGAAGCTTCGCTGGGCACGCCTTTTCTGGAGCGTGGGCGGCGTGGCGTCAGCCCTACTCCGGCCGGCAAGGCCCTGGCGCAACATGCCCGGGTGCTGCTGCAACAGACCGAACGCATGCAGCAGGATCTGGCCGAATACGCCAAGGGCGTCAAAGGTCAGGTGCGACTGTTGTGCAACACCACAGCGATCACCGAGTACCTGCCGGAATTGCTCGCCGACTTTCTGCGCAGCCACCCCAACCTCGACATCGACCTGCAAGAATTGCCGAGCCAGCGCATCGCCCACGCCTTGCGCCAGGGCGCGGCCGATCTGGGCATTGTCTCCGACGCCGTGGACACCCACGACCTCGAAACCCTGCCCTTTCGCGACGACCCGCTGGTGCTGATCATGCCGCCCGATCATCCCCTGGCCGACGGCGGGCCACCAAGCTTCAGCGATACCTTGCTCCACGATTATGTCGGCCTGGCCGCCAACAGCGCACTGGCGGTGTACCTGGAAGAACAGGCGCTGCACACCGGCATCCGCATGCAAATCCGCATCCGCGCCGAAGGCTTCGACGGGGTAATCCGCATGGTCGCTCGCGGCGCCGCAGTGGCGATCGTGCCGCTGGCGGCGATCCAGCGCTGGACGGGCGATCAGCCGTTGAAAAGCGTCGCACTGCAGGAAGACTGGGCTCAGCGAAAGTTGCTGCTGTGCGCGCGTTCATTCGACACTCTGCCCGGTTATGCCAGGGCCTTGCTTGAGGCCTTGCTCAGCGAGTAGCGCAAGCTTGACTCGGGAATGCACCTCCCTTGTTGCTAAACCTTCGGCAGCGGATTCAGCGCTACGTTTACCTTGGGTTTTCTAAAGAAGATCCCGTAAACCAGCGTGAGAATCAGCAGGAAAGGCACACCGAATACCAGGGTCATCTTGAAGGCTTCGGTGAAGTAGGTGGTGATCATCACCGCGCCCATCAGTACCAGCCCGAGCAAGGTGCTGTAGGGGAACAGGCGCATGCGGAAGGACAGTTGTCGCTCGCCGTTGCGCTCGTGGTAACGCCGGAAGCAGTAGTGGGTCAGGAAGATCATGAACCAGGTGAAGATCGCGCCGAACATCGAGATCGCCATCATCAAGGTGAAGGAGCTTTCCGGGTACAGCACGTTAAGCAAGGTGGCCAGGGCAATGCCTGAACTCGACAGCAACAAGGCATTGAGCGGGATCCCGGTCTTGCTCAACACTCCCATGGAGTTCGGTGCATAACCGCCACGGGACAGGCTGAACATCATGCGGGTGGTGATGTACAGCTGACTGTTCATCGCCGACAACGCCGCGATCAGGATCACGAAATTCATCACCCCGGTTGCACCGGGAATGCCGATGGTCTGCATGACCGTGACGAACGGGCTCTGGGCATGGCCGGCCTGGACCCACGGCACAATCGCCAGCATCAGCGCCAGGGTCAGCAGGTAGAACACCACCAGCCGCACGATGGTCGCGCGAAAGGCCTTCTTCACCGCCCGCTCCGGGTCCTGCGCTTCACCGGCGGCCACCGCGATCATCTCCACGCTCAGGTAGCTGAAAATCGACACGATTACCGCAATCCACATCCCTTGCAGACCATTGGGAAAGAAACCGCCGTGGGCTGTGTAGTTGTGCACGCCGTAGTCCGGGTTGCCGGAACCGTACACCACGTACACCGCGAGGATGATGAAGCCGACAATCGCGCCGATCTTGATGGTCGAGAACCAGTACTCGAAGGTGCCGAAGGTCTTCACGCTGATAGCATTGAGCAGGATCAGGATGCTGGAGAACGAGAGGATCCAGATCCATTCAGGCACGTTGGCAAACCAGTACTTCATGTACATCGCCACCGCCGTCACTTCCGTGCCCACCGCCAGCACGATCGCCGCCCAATAGGCGTAGCGCACCAGGAACCCGGCCAGCGGGCTGACATAGAATTCGGCATAGGCGCCGAACGAGCCCGAGGTCGAATGGGCCACGGTCATTTCCGCCAGGCAGCCCATCAACAGCAAGGTGATGATCGCGCCAATGGCATAGCTGAGCAGTACGCTCGGCCCGGCATAACCAATGGCGTAGGCACTGCCCATGAATAGCCCGGTGCCGATCGCCCCACCGATGGCGATCATGCTCATTTGCCCCGAGGTGAGCTGGCGTCTGAGGCCGTGTTCCCGCTTGGATATGGTTTCAAAACCAGTGTCGGTCGTGGTCACTCTGGGTGCCCCCTTATTATTGTGATTGCACAGATGTTTGCGGCAGACCGGTCAGGTCACGCTGTGGCGGATCTGGAACTGCTCCTGGGACCAGATCTTCTGATCGAGAATCTCGCCGAGGATCTGCACCGCATCCCAGACTTCGGTGAAGCTGGTGTACAGCGGGGTGAAGCCGAAGCGCATGATTCGCGGCTCGCGGTAATCACCGACTACCCCACGGGCGATCAAGGCCTGGATCACCGCATAACCTTCGGGATGTTCGAAGCTGACATGGCTGCCACGCCTGGCGTGTTCCCGCGGGGTGATCAGGGTCAGCGGGTGAGCGGCGCAGCGCTGCTCGACCAGCTTGATGAACAGGTCAGTCAGGGCCAGGGACTTGCTGCGCAGGCTGGCCATGTCGGTCTGGGCAAAAATATCCAGGCCGCATTCGACCATGGCCAAGGAGGTGATCGGCTGAGTGCCGCACAAGTAGCGAGCGATGCCGCTGCTCGGCTCATAGCGCGATTCCATGGCGAATTGTCGCGAATGGCCGAACCAGCCGGACAGCGGTTGCGTCACCAGATCGCACAGCTCAGGCGAAACCCAGACGAAGGCTTGCGAACCGGGACCGCCATTGAGGTATTTGTAGGTGCAGCCAATAGCGTAGTCGGCACCGGCCTGATGCAGATCGACCGGCACCGCGCCGGCGGAATGCGCCAGGTCCCAGATGGCCAGCGCGCCACACTCGTGGCTCAGTGCGGTCAGGGCCTGCATGTCGTGCATGTACCCGGTCTTGTAGTTGACGTGGGTGAGCATGACTACCGCAGTGTCCTGGTCAATCGCTTGCGGCAGCTCTTCGGGGCTGTCGACCAGACGCAGGGAGTAACCCTGTTGCAGCATCTCTGCCAGACCTTCGGCGATGTACAGATCGGTCGGGAAGTTGCTGGTCTCGGTGACGATCACCCGCCGGGTCGGCGCCCGTGTGGCCTGCACCCGCAGGGCGGCACTGAGCACCTTGAACAGGTTGATCGAGGTGGTGTCGGTCACCACCACTTCACCGTCACCAGCACCAATCAGCCCCGCCAGTCGATTACCCAGACGCTCAGGCAGGTCGCGCCAGCCAGCACTGTTCCAACTGCGGATCAGGCCATTGCCCCATTCCTCGGCGATCACCGCCTGAGCCCGCGCCAGCGCTGCGACCGGGCGCGCACCGAGGGAGTTGCCGTCGAGATAAATCACCCCTTCGGGGAGCGCAAACTGCTGACGCAAAGGAGCCAGAGCATCCTGCGCATCAAGCGCCAGGCAAGCGATTCTTGTAGTCATTGAGTGTCCTGTTCGTTGTATGACGATCCGTCCGGGCAGAGCGTTTCAGTGCCAGGTTTCAAGCTTTATTTGCGCCTGAACGATGGGCAGATAATGAACGAAGTAATGCAGAATTTTCGTGCAAAGTGAGCAGTCATATAGTAGTTATCTCGAATAAAATTCGAATCCAACTGCAAAAATCGCGGATTTATTCAAGCCATGACTCTCGACTCGACAGACCTGCGGATCCTGCATCACCTGCAACAGGATGGCCGTATCAGCAATCAGGAATTGGCGGAGAAAGTCGCGCTGTCGCCTTCGGCCTGTTTACGCCGTTTGCGCCTGCTGGAAAGTGAGGGAATCATCACTGGTTACCGCGCGGTGCTGAACGCCGAAAAGCTGGGTATCGAGCTCGAAGCCATCGTCCATGTGTCATTGCGACAGGACGTCGAGGACTGGCACGAGACCTTCATCAAGAAGGTCCAGTTGTGGCCGGAAGTGGTCACCGCCTACGTGATTACCGGGGCGAGCAACTATGTGCTGCGGGTCCAGGCGCGCAACCTCAAGCACTTCTCGGATTTTATCGTCAACCAGCTGAACCGCACGGCGGGGGTGACCGATATCCGCTCGGAAATCGTCCTGCAGAAAATCAAGGAAAAGGAGGCGTTGCTGGATTTGGTGGTGCGAAAGTGAGGGCAGCGCCAGCAGGGAGATCGCCAAGATCGCAGCCTGCGGCAGCTCCTACAGGGGATTTGCGTACACCAGTGAGGCCGCAGGTGAACACGGTCGGCGTAGGAGCTGCCGCAGGCTGCGATCTTTTCAGCAGCAGGTGATCACCCCTGATCACCGCCACCCACCGGCAGTGTCATGCCAGTGATGTAGGACGCTTCGTCCGAGGCCAGGAACAGGATCGCCGCCGCTTGTTCATCGATCGTGCCGTAGCGCTTCATCAGCGTGCTGTCGCAGGTCTGGTCGACGATCTGCTGGTACCAGATTTTTTCCTGGGGCGTCTGCTCGGTGCTGTTGCGCGGGATGCGTCGTGGTGGGGCTTCGGTGCCGCCAGGCGCGGTGGCATTGACCCGGATTCCGCGCTCGGCGGTTTCGAATGCCAGGCACGCCGTCAGCGCATTCACCCCACCCTTGGCCGCACCGTAGGGCACGCGGTTGATGCTGCGGGTGGCAATCGAGGAGACGTTGACGATCGCCCCACTGCCCTGCTCCAGCATGTAGGGCAACGCGGCATGACAGCACCAGAGTGTCGGAAACAGCGAGCGCTGCACCTCGCTCATGATCTCGTCGGGTTTGTAATGTTCGAACGGCTTGGCCCAGATCGTCCCGCCGACGTTGTTGACCAGGATATCCAGCCGGCCGAAGCGAGCAATGGCCTCGGCCATCACCCGGCTGCACTCGGCGTATTGCTCGAGGTCGGCGGTCAGCGCCAGCACTTCGCTGCCGGCGGCCAACTCATCGCGCAACTCGAACACCAGCTCCGAACGATCGACCACCACCAGTCGCGCCCCTTCGGCCGCCATGCGTTCGGCAACCCGTCGGCCAATACCCTGGGCGGCGCCGGTGATCAATGCAACCTTGCCGGTGAAACGTGAAATGCTCATGTCAGCTCCTCAACCTTGGGATGGGATTCAGGCCGCGCTGGCGGCGAATTTCTCGTAGTAGAAGTTCGCTGGCGCAATGCCCTGTTCGGCCAGGTAACGGCTGACCCCGTCGACCATCGGCGGTGGCCCGCAGAGGTAGACGTCGACATCTCCAGCGTTGAGATGCTGTGGTTCGATATGTTGAGTGACGTAGCCCTTGAGCGGATGCCCGCTGTCCGGATTGGCGACACAGGCGCTGAAGCTGAAGTTTGGAATGCTCGCCGCGAAGGCTTGCAGGCGCTCCATCTCCACCAGGTCGTGGTCGTTGGTCACACCGTAAATCAGGTGCAACGGATGCTCGCTGCCCTGCTCGGCAATGCGTTCGAGCATTGCGGTGAAGGGCGCCAATCCGGTGCCGCCGGCCAGCAGCAACAACGGCCGACGGATTTCCCGCAGGTAGAAGGAACCCAGCGGTCCGGCCAGGTTGATCGAATCGCCAGCCAAGGCCCGCCCGGTAAGGAAGCTGCTCATCAACCCGCCCGGCACATTGCGGATCAGGAAACTGACCTCGCCGTCGCGCTGCAACGAGCTGAAAGAATAGGCGCGAGTCTGTTCGCTGCCAGGCACCTGCAGGTTGACGTATTGACCCGGCAGGAATGCCAGTTTGCTCAGGGCCTCGCCCTTGATCGACAGCGAAAGAGTGCTGTCGGAGAGCTGGCGGATCTGGCTGATGGCCGCGTTATAGCTGCTCTGCTGGGTGCGACAGACATCCGAGGACACCGGTACTCGCACCACGCAGTCGCTTTGCGCGCGCATCTGGCAGGTCAGCACATAACCCTGTGCCGCTTCATCCTCGCTGAGGGCGTCTTCGATGTATTCATCGCCCAGATCATAGCGACCGGCTTCGGCAAAGCATTTGCAGGTCCCGCAGGCGCCGTCACGGCAGTCCAGCGGAATGTTGATGCCTTGGCGATAGGCCGCGTCGGCAACGGTTTCGCCGACATCCGCGGCAATGAAGCGGGTCACCCCGTCTTCGAAATTCAATGCAATTTGATGGCTCATGGCGACGGCCTCACAGATGGTAGATGTCGATGACCTGACGGACGTAATCGTTCTTCAGGATGACTTTCTTGGCCTTGATCAGTGGGGTCTCGCCACGCACGTCGAGGGTGTAGAAACTAGTTCCGAAATAGCTGTCCACGGTCTTGTAGCGAAAGCTCAGGGTGTGCCAATTGAAACGCAGCTTGCACTGGCCATCGGCGACTTCCAGCACTTCGATATTGCTGATGTTGTGGGAGGTCCGGGTGTCCGGCACGCTGGCGCTGGAGCGCTCGGTCTTGATCCGGAAGATCCGGTCCTCGAGACCACTGCGGTTGCCGTACCAGATCAGCGAAATTTCCCGCTGCGGGTCTTCGGTGAGTTCATCGTTGTCGTCCCAGGACGGCATCCAGAAACTCGCGTCAAAGGCGTACAGCTCCAGCCAGTTGTCCCAGTCCTTGTCGTCCAGGTAGCGCGCTTCGCGGTAGAGAAAGTCGCGCACCGCGTCGTGAGAAATGCTCATCACACGGCCTCCACGGGAATGGTTTTCGACTGCTCGGCGGCCAGCGCCTTGAGCATGGTCTCCTGCCAGTACTTGTGTTGCAGCACGAACAGACCTTCGTCTTCGGTGCGCACGCCGCTGAGCAGCGGATGCAGATCGATTTCCTGTGCTGCCGCATCGGCCCCTTCGACCCAATGCATGGCGCCACGCGACATGTCGTTCCAGCCACCGCTGCCCTGATAACCGACCTGGCAGGAGCGGAACTCTTCGAGGTCATCGGGAGTGGCCATGCCACTGACGTTGAAGAAATCCTCGTACTGGCGAATGCGCTTGGAACGGGCGTCGTCGCTCTCGCCTTTAGGCGCAATGCAGTAGATGGTGATTTCGGTGCGATTCACCGAAATCGGCCGGGCGATGCGGATCTGCGAGCTGAACTGGTCCATCAGATAGACGTTGGGGTACAGGCACAGGTTGCGCGAGTTCTCGATCATCCAGTCGGCGCGAGCCTTGCCAAAGTCCTGGGCCAGCTCATCGCGACGCTCGTACAACGGACGGTCTTCCGGGTTCGCCCAACGGGTCCAGAGCAGCATGTGGCCCTTGTCGAAGGAATAGAAACCACCGCCCTGCTTGGCCCAGCTGCCGGCACTCATGGTCGGGTTGCAGTCGCCGGCCTCACGCTGTTTGCGCTGGTTCTGGGTGGCCGCATAGTTCCAGTGCACGGAACTGACGTGATAACCGTCGGCACCGTTCTCGGCGGTGAGTTTCCAGTTGCCTTCGTAGATGTAGCTGGACGAACCGCGCAGCACTTCCAGGCCATCGGCGGACTGATCGACGATCATGTCGATGATCTTCGCCGACTCGCCGAGGTGCTCGACCAGCGGCACTACGTCGGCCTTCAGGCTGCCGAACAGAAAACCGCGATAGGACTCGAACCGCGCGACCTTGGTCAGGTCATGGGAGCCTTCGCAGTTGAAGCTCGACGGGTAGCCCGCTTCGGCCGGGTCCTTGACCTTGAGCAGCTTGCCGGAGTTGTTGAAGGTCCAGCCATGGAACGGGCAGGTATAGGACGCCTTGTTGCCGGTCTTGTGCCGGCACAGCATCGCACCGCGGTGACTGCAGGCGTTGATGAAGGCATTGAGTACACCGTCCTTGTTCCGCGCGATAAAGATCGACTGGCGGCCCATGGTGGTGGTGTAGAAGTCGTTCTTGTTGGGGATCTGGCTCTCATGGGCCAGGTACAGCCAATTCCCTTCGAAGATGTGTTCCATTTCCAGATCGAACAACCGCGGGTCAGTGAACATCTCGCGCTTGCAGCGGTAGACGCCTTGATCCGGGTCTTCTTCAAGCAGTGAATTAAGGTATTCAGGTCGCAATGACATGGTCACAGCCCTCCGTTGTTATTATTCAGGCAAGGCTCATGCTAGGGAGGTGGCGCAAACGGCAATATCCGCTGAGTGCAGATCGCTATCCGTTTTCTGCACGGGGGACGGGGGGAGATTCAGAGGGGTGGCGCGATGATTCAGTGGCGACGCTTGAGGGTGTCCGACGGCAATTCGCCGAACTGCTGACGATAGCTTTGCGAGAACCGTCCCAGGTGCAGGAAGCCATAGTCCATGGCCAGCTCCGTGACGTTACGCACGTTGCATGTCTCATCGCTGAGACAGGCATGCACCCGTTCCAGCTTCTTCAGGCGAATGTAGTTGTTCGGCGTGGTTCGGGCATGGCGCTCGAACAGCGAGTACAGCGAACGCAGGCTCATGCGGGCCTGAAAGGCCAGCTCTTCACTGCCGATGTCCTGTTTCAGGTTCTGCTCGATATAGTCGACGATGTGCTCGAAGGTGGCGTCCCGCGAACTCAGGTGGCTGCGCTGGATGTTGGACTTCATCAGGCTCAGCATCTTGCTGGCGACTATCTGGGCGTAATGCTCCTGGACCTTGAGCATCGGTTCGCTCGCCTCGGCCTCCATGCAGACCATGGCCAGCAAATTGACGAATCCTTCCAGCTCACCAAGGTTGTAGCGATTCTGCGAAAAGCGCACCCCAGGCCCCGGGTACACCCAGCGCTGCTCCAGGCAGGCCGATTCCAACAGGTTGGTGGGGATTTTCAGAATGAATTTTTCGCAATCGGCGGAATAGGTCAGATCGACCGGATCATCGGGGTTGATCAGCAGCAGTTCGCCAGGCGCCAGGTAATGTTCCTGTTTATGCCCGCGCCACAGGCAATTGCCCCTGAGCAAGACTTGCAGGTGGTAGATGGTTTCCAGTGCCGGTGAGGTGACGTGAACGCTGCCGCCATAGCTGATGCGGCACAGGTCGAGGCTGGCAAATTTGCGGTGATTGAGGCTGGCCTGCGGGCTTGACGCCTTGGGCAGGTGGATGCAATGCACGCCGACATGTTGATTGACGTAACCGGACACCGCATAGGGGTCGGCACGTTCAAACACCAGACTGCGCTCGCTCAGCAGACTTTCCATAACCGGTCACTCTTATTGTTCTATGCCGTGATTCTAAGCCGTTCGGTAGCATAAATAATGCCGCGAGATAAACGGTCGGTTATCTCGCGGCGGCTGCGCGGCAGGGCTGTCAGTCTTCCAGGGCGCGGACTCGCTCCATACGCTTCTGTTCCACCGGGGCAACGGCAGGCTGCAAGGTGAAGTCGAAGTCGATCTGCGCGAAACGCCCTTCGACACCCAGCTCGCGGGCCATTTCCTGGTCCTCGCTGAAACGGATATCGGCGATCAGCTCATCACGGGTCGCGTAGGCGAAATCGTCGTGCAGGTACGGATCACCCGCCAGGTTGATCTGCGTGGTCAGGTGACGATGACCAGGCGCCGAGATGAAGAAGTGGATATGCGCCGGGCGCTGGCCGTGGCGACCCAACTGATCCAGCAGTTGCTGGGTCGGGCCAGTCGGTGGGCAACCGTAGCCGGACGGCACGATGCTGCGGAAGCGGTAACGACCCTGCTCGTCGGTCTCGATACGTCGGCGCAGGTTGAATTCCGACTGCGAGCCATCGAAGTAGGAGTAAGTACCGCCGGTGTTGGCCTGCCATACGTCGACGATAGCGCCGGCCAGCGGTTTGCCTTCGGTATCGCGGACCTGGCCTTGCATGAACAACACCACGCCCGGATCGAGACCGTCATCCAGTCGCGCTTCGTGTTTCGACAGCGGCGCGCCGGCAACATACAGCGGCCCTTCGATGGTCCGTGGCGTACCACCGGCCTTGCCGGCCTGCTCGTCCTCGGCATCCATCAGCAGGTCCAGGTAATGCTCGAGGCCTAAACCTGCCACCAGCAATCCGGCTTCCTGGTTTTTGCCCAGTTCATTGAGGTAGTTGACCGCTTTCCAGAACTCTTCCGGGGTCACTTCCAGGTCTTCGATGATGTTCACCGAATCGCGCAGGATCCGGTAGATCAGCGCTTTAGTCCGAGGATTGCCGCCATCGTTGAAGTTGCCACTGACTTCTTCGAGAAACTTCTGGGCGCTGGCAGTGTGGGAAATTCTGACTGACATGATTCATTCCTCATCTTGTATTTATTAGGTTAGAGCACAAAGGTCACAGGACTCAGCGATCGTCTTCGCGAATCGACGAAGGATGCCGGCACAGTGCATTCACTTCGATGGCCATGTACGGATAGAGCGGCAGTTGCATCAGCAGGTCATGCAGCTCCTGCACGCTGTCGACGTCAAATACGCTGTAGTTGGCGTAGAGACCGGCGATCCGCCACAGGTGCCGCCATTTGCCTTGCTCTTGCAGTCGTTGGGCCAGGGCCTTTTCGTCGGCCTTGAGCTGCGCGGCGCGCTCTGGATTCATGTCGACCGGCAGGTTCACGGTCATTTTTACGTGGAACAACATGGCAATATGTCCTCAGGCGTGAGAAGTGGTCAGGGAAGACTTGTCGCGGCGGAAGAACGCCAGGCGCTCCTCGTCAATGCTCAGGCCCAGGCCCGGCTCGTTCGACACGTGCAGTTGGAAATCGCGGTACACCAACGGTGTGGCCAGGATGTCTTCGGTCAGCAGCAGCGGGCCGAACAGCTCGGTGTCCCACGCCAGCTTGGCCAGGGTCAGAAAGGCATGGGCCGAGGCCAGCGTGCCGATCCCGCCTTCGAGCATGGTGCCGCCGTACAGGCCGATCCCCGCAGCTTCGGCAATCGCCGCGGTACGCAATACCGCGCGCGGGCCACCGTTCTTGGCGATTTTCAGGGCAAACACCGAGGCCGCGCCTTCGCGGGCCAGGTTGAAGGCGTCTTCGACACATTCGATGGATTCGTCGGCCATGATCGGCGCCGGGCTGGACAGGTTGAGCCGGGCCATCCCGCTACGGTTGTTGCGCGAGATCGGCTGCTCGATCAGATCGATACCGTTGTCGCCCAGGATCTGGCAGGCGCGCAGGGCGACGGCTTCATCCCAGGCCTGGTTGACATCAACCCGCACGCTGGCGCGATCACCCAGGGCCTTTTTGATGGCGATGACATGGGCCAGGTCCTGATTCACTTCGCCAGCGCCGATCTTCAGCTTGAAGATCCGGTGGCGGCGCAGATCGAGCATCTGTTCGGCTTCGGCGATGTCTTTCTCTGTGTTGCCGCTGGCCAGGGTCCAGGCCACCGGCAGGGCATCACGGACCCGACCACCGAGCAACTCGCTGACTGGCAGGCCAAGGCGTTTGCCCTGGGCATCGAGCAAGGCGGTTTCGATACCGGATTTGGCGAAGGTGTTGCCACGGATGCTGCGCTCAAGTCGCAGCATGGCGGCGTTGATGTTGCAGGCATCCTGACCGATCAGCAGCGGTGCGAAGTGGCGATCGATGTTGGTCTTGATGCTGTCGGGGCTTTCATTGCCATAGCTCAGGCCACCGATGGTGGTGGACTCACCGATACCTTCGATACCGTCGGCGCAACGCACACGAATGATTACCAGGGTCTGGTTCTGCATGGTGTGCATCGCCAGCTTGTGCGGGCGGATGGTCGGAAGATCGACGATGATCGTCTCGATCGATTCAATGGCGCTAGCGTGCATGTCGATACCCGTCAGGTTCTTTGCTTGTTTCCCCCGATTCTGGTCGCCATTGTTTGTAGGTTCCAATATAGAATTGGTCTCGATCCATACCCTGAGGGTATGCAGCGTACCGAACCATTGTCTTTGAGGAGTCTCCATGGAGCTTCGCCATCTGCGTTATTTCCAGGTTCTGGGGGAGACCC
Source organism: Pseudomonas sp. LBUM1658 (assembly GCF_059716055.1). Taxonomy (NCBI): domain Bacteria; kingdom Pseudomonadati; phylum Pseudomonadota; class Gammaproteobacteria; order Pseudomonadales; family Pseudomonadaceae; genus Pseudomonas; species Pseudomonas sp. LBUM1658. Next base: position 882,158 of record NZ_CP166798.1, on the reverse strand, counting down.
TCAACTTCACCCGCGCCGCCGAGCGTCTGCATATCGCCCAGCCGCCTCTCAGCCGGCAGATTCAGCAGCTGGAAGACGAGTTGGGCGTGGTGCTGCTGGAGCGCGGTCGGCCGCTGCGATTGACCGAAGCCGGGCGTTTTTTTTATGAACATTCCAAGGTCCTGCTCGAGCAACTGGGCAAAGTCTGTGACAACACCCGTCGCATCGGGTTGGGCGAGAAGACCTGGCTGGGCATCGGCTTTGCCCCTTCGACCTTGTATGGCATGTTACCGGAGCTGATTCGTCGGCTGCGCAACAACGACGCCCTGGAGCTGGAACTGGGCCTGTCGGAAATGACCACCCTGCAACAGGTCCAGGCACTCAAGGCCGGCAGGATTGACGTCGGCTTCGGCCGCATCCGCATCGACGATCCGGCGATTTCGCAGCGGGTACTGATCGAGGATCGACTGGTTGCAGTCCTGCCCGCCGGTCACCCGTTGCTGGCCGGGCCGACGACTCTTGCCGAACTGGCCAAGGAGCCTTTCGTGCTCTATCCGGGAAACCCCCGACCGAGCTACGCCGACCATGTGATCGCGCTGTTCGATGCTCACGGGCTGAGTATCAAGGTATCGCAGTGGACCAATGAGCTGCAGACCGCCATCGGCCTGGTCGCGGCCGGCATGGGCACCACGCTGGTGCCGGCTTCGGTCCAGGTGCTGCACCGCGCCGATATCGGCTATACCCCGTTGATCGAGGCCACCGCCACCTCGCCGATCATTCTCAGTCGCCGGGTCGCGGACCAGTCGCCGGGGCTCAATCATTGCCTGCAGTTGATTGAAGAATTGCTCTAGAGCTGCATGCGCCGGGCCTCGTGACGCTGCACGGTCATGCTCGGTGACTCGTCGAACAACTTGCGGTACTCGGCGGAAAACCGACCAAGGTGGGTGAAGCCCCAGCCCATGGCGATCTCGGAGATATTGCGCGCCGAGCCGTGCTCAAGAATGTCCTGACGCACGGCGTTCAAGCGGTATTTTTTCAGGTAGACCATCGGCGACAGGGCGAAGTACTTCTTGAACGCCTCGAACAGCTTGAAACGCGAGACGCCGGCAGCAGCTTCGATGTCTTCCAGATGCAGCGCTTCCCGGGCGTTGTCGTGAATGTACTGCTTGGCCCTGATCAGGTAGTGCGGCAGCTTCACCCCCAACACATCCCGCAGCTCTTCGGAGTAGTTGTTCGGCTGGGCGAGGATCAAGCCTTTGATCAATGAGCTTTCGATGTCCCGTGTGAAGGCGACCTGCTCATAGAGTTCACTGCTGCGTTCCAGCTCGGCGATGAAATAACGCGCCATGCGCCACCACGAGGCCGAGGCGCCATCGACCGCATCCATCACCGGCTCAAAACGCAGCGGCGCATCCAGCGGTCGCTGCAGCATGCCTTCCAGGGACTCGCTCATGGCGGCGCGGGTGATCACCACCTGGACTTTGCGACAGTCGCCGGAAATCGCCAGCATCTGGCTCTCGTTCGGGGAAATGATCACCCCTTGATCGCGATTGGATTTCAACAGCGTGCCGTTCTTGCTCAACTCCTGCTCACCCACCAGCGGCAGGCTCAGGCTGTAGCTGCTGAAGTGCTCGGCGTCTTCGATGTCGACGGTGACATCGGTACCGTATTCGATAGTGCCCAGGGTCGTGGCCATGGACTTGAACACATTGGCGCTGTGATGGAAGCGGATCCGCTCGGGGGTCGAGGTTTGCAGTCGGTGCGGCCCGCAGATGCCGGACATCCAGCTCCGCGCACCCTCGAGGTCATAGCGATCGATACGAATGTCGCGAAACTGCGGATCAGCGTTGCTACTCATCACGGCGCACCCACGGCAATATTTTTTTAGCGCGCTCTAACGGCACGCATCAGGCTTGAAAAGAGCAAGTTCCAAGCCACAAACCGGCGGTGCCAACCCAGTGGATAGCAATCATCGACTAAGCGGATAACGCGGCTGGTTTGAAGCTGGGGTACGCCATCGGCGCCCCGCAAAACAGTACCTGATTGCTGCAAACAGGGGCAGCCGTTTATCGCTTGGTGCAAGGGCTTGAGTAGTAGCTGCTCAGTTCGGTGCACGGGGGTGTTACCCGGCGCGCGCGAGATCGCCAAGATCGCAGCCTGCGGCAGCTCCTACGCCGACCGAGTACACCCGTGAATGGGCAGAAACACGCGACCCCGTAGGAGCTGCCGCAGGCTGCGATCTTTTGGGGCCACCCCATTGCTCGACTGACCAGCCGCCGAACTTTATGGACTGCCTTCGCCGATTAACCGGATAGACCCCTGCCCGCCCGAATCTCTCTAATGAGCGCACCGATTGGCCTGAATAAAAAAAGGTACACACCCATGAGTGGCGCAAAAAACGTCGAGCAGTGGAAAGCGTTTATTGAAGGCTGCCTGGACTTCCGTCCGGCAGACGGCGTGTTCCGGATTGCCCGTGACATCTTCACCGAGCCGCAGTTGTTCGATCTGGAGATGGAGCTGATCTTCGAGAAGAACTGGATCTACGCTTGCCATGAAAGCGAGCTGGCCAACAATCACGACTTCATCACTATGCGTGCCGGGCGCCAGCCGATGATCATTACCCGTGACGGCGACGGACAGCTCAACGCCTTGATCAATGCCTGCCAGCATCGCGGCACGACCCTGACCCGGGTCGGCAAGGGCAATCAGTCGACCTTCACCTGCCCGTTCCACGCCTGGTGCTACAAAAGCGACGGTCGCCTGGTCAAGGTCAAGGCGCCCGGCGAATACCCGGAAGGTTTCGACAAGGCCACTCGCGGCCTGAAGAAGGCGCGCATCGAGAGTTACAAGGGTTTTGTGTTCATCAGCCTGGATGTGCACGGCGCTAACAGCCTCGAAGACTTCCTCGGCGATGCCAAAGTGTTCTTCGACATGATGGTCGCGCAGTCGCCTACTGGTGAGCTGGAAGTGCTGCCCGGCAAATCGGCCTACACCTACGACGGCAACTGGAAACTGCAGAACGAAAACGGCCTCGATGGCTATCACGTCAGCACCGTTCACTATAACTACGTGGCCACCGTGCAGCACCGCCAACAGGTCAACAGCGAGAACGGCACCAGCAGCGGCACCACCCTGGACTACAGCAAACTCGGTGCCGGCGACGCCAACACCGATGACGGCTGGTTCGCCTTCGACAATGGCCACAGCCTGCTGTTCAGCGACATGCCGAACCCGGCAGTGCGCTCCGGATACGCCACGATCATGCCGCGGCTGATCGAAGAACATGGCCAGCAAAAGGCTGAATGGATGATGCATCGCCTGCGCAATTTGAACATTTATCCCAGCCTGTTTTTCCTCGATCAGATCAGCTCGCAGCTGCGCATCATTCGCCCGGTGGCCTGGAACAAGACCGAAATCATCAGCCAGTGCCTCGGGGTTAAAGGCGAGTCGGACGCCGACCGCGAGAACCGGATTCGGCAGTTCGAAGACTTCTTCAACGTGTCCGGGCTCGGCACCCCGGATGACCTGGTGGAATTCCGTGAAGCCCAGCGTGGTTTCCAGGCTCGCCTGGAGCGCTGGAGCGATATTTCCCGCGGCAGCCATCAATGGGCTACCGGCGCCACGCCCAACAGCGAGTCGATTGGCATCATGCCGGCGATGACCGGCACCGAATTCACCCACGAGGGGCTTTATGTCAACCAGCACAGCAACTGGCAGAGGTTTCTGCTCGATGGCCTGGAAGCGAAATCCCTGAAGCTGCGTGAGGTGTGAAAATGAATGCGCAATTGCAGTACCAGATCGAACAGTTTTTCTATCGCAAATCCGAGTTGTGCGACGCCCAGGACTGGGACGCCTACATCCAGCTGTTCGACGAGAATAGCGAGTTCCACCTGCCGCAATGGGACTCGGAGCACGTCTACACCCAGGATCCCAAGCGCGAGATGTCGCTGATCTATTACCCGAACCGTTCGGGCCTGGAAGACCGGGTGTTCCGCCTGCGCACCGGCAAGGCCGCCTCGGCGACTCCGATGCCGCGCACGCTGCACCTGGTCAATAACCTGCGCATCGGCGAACTCGAGGGTGGTGAGCTGGAGGTGCGGCTGAACTGGCACACGCTGTTCTATCGCCTGGCCACTTCCGAGCAGTTCTACGGCCGCGCGACCTATCGCCTCAAGCCCCACGCAGACAGCTGGCTGATCACCCGCAAGCATGTGCTGCTGCTCAACGACACCATCAACTCGGTGCTCGATTTCTACCACCTCTGAATCCATGGAGACCAGGGCATGAATCACAAGGTCGCGTTCAGCTTTGCCGACGGCAAAACGCTGTTCTTTCCCGTACAGGCCAATGAAATACTGCTCGACGCCGCCGTGCGCAACGGCATCAATATTCCACTGGATTGCCGCGAGGGCGTCTGCGGCACCTGCCAGGGCCGCTGCGAATCGGGCGATTACAGCCAGGACTATGTGGATGAAGAGGCACTCTCCAGCCTGGACCTGCAACAACGCAAAATGCTCACCTGCCAGACCCGGGTGAAATCCGACGCGACGTTTTATTTCGACTTCGCCTCCAGCCTGTGCAATGCCTCAGGCCCTGCACAACTGAGCGGTAAAGTTACTGAAGTCAGTCAGGTCTCGGCGAGCACGGCGATCCTGCATCTGGATCTGGGCACGGCCGATCAACCACTGGACTTCCTCCCGGGGCAATACGCCCGGCTGCTGATTCCGGGGACAGCGAGCAAGCGCTCCTATTCATTCGCCAACCGACCGAGCGCCCGCAATCAACTGCAGTTCCTGATTCGTCTGTTGCCCGACGGGGTGATGAGCAATTACATCCGTGAACGCTGCCAGGTGGGCGACGAAATCGGCCTGGAGGCGCCTCTGGGTGCATTCTATCTTCGTCACATCGCCAGGCCGCTGATCCTGGTGGCCGGTGGCACCGGGTTGTCCGCGTTGCTGGGCATGCTCGACGAAATTGCCGAACGCCGCTGCGAGCAACCCGTGCACCTGTACTACGGCGTACGGGATGCTGCCGATCTGTGCGAAAGCGTGCGAATCGAGGCCTATGCCGAACGCATCCCGGGGTTTCGCTACACCCCGGTGGTCAGTGAGCCCGCGCCCGGCTGGGGCGGAAAGCGCGGCTACATCGCCGAGCATTTCGACGCCAGCGAACTGCGCGACGCAGCAGTAGACATGTACGTCTGCGGGCCACCGCCCATGGTCGAGTCGATCAAGAGCTGGTTGCAGAGCCAGAAGCTCGACAGCGTGCACCTGTATTACGAGAAATTTACCGAGAGCAATGTTTGAATACTCAAAAAAAGCGCCGGGATTGAATAAACTCACGCAACGCAACCAAACCTAGCCTGACCATAACAACTAGAAGGGATCCAGATGGCGGATGAAATCTTGCAACAGGGCGAGCTCAAGCGGGGGTTGAAAAATCGTCATATTCAGCTGATCGCATTGGGCGGAGCCATTGGTACCGGGCTATTCCTGGGTTCCGCCGGAGTACTCAAGTCAGCCGGACCGTCGATGATCCTCGGCTATGCGATTGCCGGGTTCATCGCCTTCCTGATCATGCGCCAGTTGGGCGAGATGATCGTCGAGGAACCGGTGGCCGGCTCCTTCAGTCACTTCGCCCACAAGTATTGGAGCGGTTATGCCGGCTTTCTGTCCGGCTGGAACTACTGGGTGCTCTATGTACTGGTCGGCATGGCGGAACTGACGGCCGTGGGCAAGTATGTGCAGTTCTGGTGGCCGGAGGTCCCCACCTGGGTCAGTGCGGCGGTGTTCTTCGTGCTGGTCAACCTGATCAACATGATGAACGTCAAAGTCTTCGGCGAGATGGAGTTCTGGTTCGCGCTCATCAAGGTCGTGGCAATCATCGGCATGATTGTCTTGGGCTGCTACATGCTGTTCAGCGGCACCGGCGGCCCGCAGGCCTCGGTCAGCAACCTGTGGAGCCACGGCGGTTTCTTCCCCAATGGCAGCAGCGGTTTGCTGATGGCGATGGCCTTCATCATGTTCTCCTTCGGCGGCCTGGAACTGGTCGGCATCACCGCCGCCGAAGCCAGCGAACCGAGGAAGGTGATTCCCAAGGCGATCAACCAGGTGGTTTATCGCGTGCTGATCTTCTACGTCGGCGCACTCACCGTGCTGCTGTCGCTGTATCCGTGGGATCAGTTGCTGCAGACCCTGGGCGCTTCCGGCGATGCCTACAGCGGCAGCCCGTTTGTGCAGATCTTCTCCCTGATCGGCAGCGATATCGCCGCGCATATCCTTAATTTCGTGGTGCTCACCGCGGCACTCTCGGTCTATAACAGCGGCGTCTACTGCAACAGCCGCATGCTCTACGGCCTGGCCGAACAGGGCGACGCGCCCAAGGCGCTGATGAAACTGAACAAACAGGGTGTGCCGTTGCGGGCGTTGGGCATATCGGCGTTGGTCACTATGTTGTGCGTGGTGGTTAATTACGTTGCCCCGCAGAATGCGCTTGAGTTGCTGTTCGCGCTGGTGGTTGCATCGCTGATGATCAACTGGACGCTGATCAGCCTGACCCATCTGAAGTTTCGCAAAATCATGGGCCAGCAAGGCATAGTGCCAAGCTTCAAGTCGTTCTGGTTTCCCTTCAGCAACTACCTGTGCCTGGCCTTCATGGCGATGATCATCTGCGTATTGTTGATGATCCCGGGGGTACGCGCCTCGGTTTTTGCCATGCCGGTGTGGGTGTTGGTTATTTACGGTTTCTATCGGATGCGGGTGGCCAGGAGTCGGACTCTGCCAGTGACTCAATAGCGTCAGGCCCGAAAAGATCGCAGCCTGCGGCAGCTCCTACAGGGTGTATGCAAATCCCCGTAGGAGCTGCCGCAGGCTGCGATCTTGGCTATCTGGCCCGCGCCGAAAATCTTTGGCGGTCACACAAATAAAAACGGCCCGGCATTCGATAAATGCCGGGCCGTTTGTTTATCCGGGGTCAGAGCGTTGAGCGAACTCGCCACAATTCCGGGAACAGCACGGTATCGAGCATCTTGCGCAGATAGCCGACGCCTTCGGTGCCGCCGGTTCCCGGTTGGAAACCAATGATTCGCTCCACCGTGGTCACATGCCGGAAGCGCCATTGACGGAACGAGTCTTCAAGGTCGATAAGCTTCTCGGCCAATTGATACAGGTCCCAGTATTGCGAAGGATCGGTATAGACCACGCGCCAGGCCGCTTCGACCGAGGCGTCATGCACCGTAGGGCTGCTGGGGTCGCGCTCGAAGCGTTGCGGATCGATGGTCAGGCCAGCATCGACCATCAAGCGGATCGCTTCGTCATACAGTGAAGGGGTGGCGATCGCCTTTTCAAGTTCTTGCAGCAGCTCCGGCCGGTGGGCGTGGGGACGTAGCAGGGTCGCGCTTTTGTTGCCCAGAATGAACTCGATTTCGCGGTACTGGAACGACTGGAAGCCCGAGGACTGCCCCAGAAATGGCCGTATGGCGTGGTACTCGGTGGGGGTCATGGTGGCCAGCACTGTCCAGGCATGCACCAGCTGATCGAAAATCCGCGAGACCCGTGCCAGCATCTTGAAAGCAGGCGGCAACTCTCCCAGCCTCAGGTGTTCGCGAGCGGCCTTGAGCTCATGCAGCATCAGCTTCATCCACAGCTCCGAAGTCTGATGCTGGATGATAAACAGCATCTCGTTATGATCCGGAGACAAGGGGTGCTGAGCGCTGAGAATACGGCCGAGATCCAGGTAGTCGCCGTAGCTCATGGAATCGGAAAAATTCAGCTCGGCGTTATGCCATTCCTCTTTCTGGTTGGCAGGTGAATAGGGACATTGGCTCATTGAGCAGGCTCCTCAAGTGGCAGTTTATTCAGTGGACGCAAAATCGCCCTGACCGGACTGGCGTCCAGATTGGCGAAGCGCAGCGGCAGCGCGATCAATTCATAGTCCCCTTCCGGGACCTCATCGAGCACGATGCCTTCGAGGATCGCCATGCCGTGGCGGGCCACGGCATTGTGTGAATCCATGGTCTTGGATTGCTGCGGATCGAGCGACGGCGTATCGATGCCGATCAAACGCACGCCGAGGCTCGCCAGCAGATCGACAGTTTCTTTGGCGACTGCGGTGAAGTCCGGGTCCCAAGTGGTCAACGGCGCTTGGCGATAGGTGCGCAGCAGCACGCGTTCAGGCAGGTCTTGCAAACGACCTTCAAGCTGCTCAGGGTGCACCAGCTGGCCGCTGTCCAGGCAATGCAACACACGGCAGGGACCGATGTAGATATCGAGCGACACATCGCCAATGGCCGCACCGTCAGCGCTGTAGTGCAGCGGCGCATCGACATGGGCACCGGTGTGAGGCGACAGGGTGATGCGCCCGACATTCACCGGACACTCGGGTCCGTACTGCCAGACGCGCTCCTCCTGAAATGGTGTGTCACCCGGCCAGGTCGGTGTCGCGATACTCAAGGGCGGGCTGATATCCCACCACGACATGGTTTTTTTCATTGCAAAGTTCTCGGCCTGTTCCGAAGTGAATGATACGAGTGATACCTGTGAATATTCTTGCGAATGCCTTCGGGAAGGCTCAATTTTTTCGCACATACTGCCAAGAATCAGGCATTTACCGAGAGGAAATTTCAATGAAAAGAACAGGCGGTTCAACAGCCTGATTTCCTCCGCCGAACGATGGCGTGGATGCATGACGGTCGCTGCGTTTCTGGACAGCTCAGTGTCGAGCACAGACAACTGGCACCTCGCCAAGCGCTATAGGGTGCGACTTCAGTTCTCCCTACCGCTCGGAGTCATCATGTCCGCACCGATTACCGTTCTTCGCGACACCCACCCCTTGCCTGTGCTCGATGCCTGCAAATGGGAAAAGCTCGAAGGCGACCCACACACCGTCAACCTCAACGCCTATACCAGCGAAGACGGCAGCAAGATCATGGGCACCTGGATCTGCACCCCGGGCAAATGGCGGGTCGAGTATGTGAAGTGGGAATACTGCCATTTCCAGGAAGGTTACTGCGTGATCACCCCGGACGGCATGGCGCCGATCCATCTGCGGGCGGGTGATATTTTCGTCATCGAGCCGGGGATGACGGGTACTTGGGAAGTGGTCGAGACAGTGCGCAAGTATTTCGTGTTTGCCTAGATCTTTCGTCTGGCGAAAATTTGTGGCGAGGGGGCTTGCCCCCGCTGGGGCGCGGAGCGGCCCTAAAATCTGCAACTGTGGTTTTTCAGGTAGATAGCGTCCGCAGGTTTTACGACTGCTTCGCAGCCGAACGGGGGCAAGCCCCCTCGCCACAGGTATAGCGCTCGCTTGGGGCAATGTATCTGGCCAACCAAACGCAAAGAATCCGAGAGCCCACCCTATGTGGGCTCTCGGAAGATTGCTACCGGGTTGCCTGCGAAAAGATCGCAGCCTCCGGCAGCTCCTACAGGGGTTTGCGATAGCTGTTGATGATCGCCGAGAAGTCCTTGCCACCTTCCCCACGCTGACTCATCGCCTGATACAGCTGCTCGGCCACTGCGCCGAGTACCACCGGCTGGTGCGCCTTACGCGCGGCTTCAGTCGCCAGGCCCAGGTCCTTGAGCATCAGCTCGGCACCGAAACCGCCGGTGTAACCGCGCGAGGCTGGCGCCGTTTCGACGATGCCCGGCCATGGGTTGTACATCTCCGAACTCCAGCAACGCCCGGTCGAGCTGTTGATGATGCTGGCCAGCACCTGGGTGTCGATTCCCAATGCGTCGCCCAACGCCATGGCTTCGCTGACGCCGACCATGGAAATCCCCAGCAGCAGGTTGTTGCAGATCTTGGCGATTTGCCCGGTGCCGACTTCACCACAAAGGACAATGTTGCGGCCCATTTGCGCCAGCACTGGTTGCAAGGTGGCGAACAGCCCCGGCGTCGCCCCGACCATGAAGGTCAGGGTGCCTGCCTGGGCGCCACCGGTGCCGCCGGAGACCGGTGCATCGGCCATGTCCACGCCTTGCCTGGCCGCAGCTTGCGCTACATCGCGAGCCGTTTGCGGGTCGATGGTGCTGCAATCCACCGCTGGCACACCCTTGGCGATCCCGGCCAGCACGCCGTCTTCACCCAACCAGACACTGCGCACATGGGCGGCGGCCGGCAACATGGTGATGACCAACTCGGTGCCCTGAGCCGCTTCACGAGGTGAAGTGCTGATGGTGCCACCCAGCTGAGCCAGTTCGGCGAGCACGGCCTGGTTCAGGTCGAACAGGTTCAGTTGGTGACCGGCCTTGATCAGGTTGCGCGCCATCGGCGCGCCCATGTTGCCCAGACCGATAAATGCAATCTTCATGCTCTTCTCCTTGATCAGCGCAGATGGATGGTGGTGTTAACACCGTCGTTTACGCTCTCATCGTCGAACCAGCGACTGGTGACTGTCTTGGTCTGAGTGTAGAACTGAACCACTTGTTTGCCGTACGGGCCGAGGTCGCCAAGCTTGGAACCACGGGAACCGGTGAAGCTGAAGAACGGCACCGGCACTGGAATCGGGATGTTGATGCCGACCTGGCCAACATCGATTTCAGTCTGGAATTTACGCGCTGCTGCGCCGCTCTGGGTGAACAGGCCGGTGCCGTTGCCGAACGGGTTGCTGTTGACCAGCGCAATGGCTTGATCAAGGGTATCGACTTCCAGCACCACCAGTACCGGACCGAAGATTTCCTGGGTGTAGATCTGCATGTCGGTGGTCACGCCAGAGAACAGGGTCGGGCCAATGAAGTTGCCCTGTTCGAACCCCGGAACCTTGACGTCACGGCCGTCGAGTTCCAGTTTCGCGCCTTCCTTGATCCCCGCTTCGATCAGCGACAGCACACGTTGCTTGGCCTTTTTCGAAATCACCGGACCGACATCGGTGCCTGGCTCGCTGCCGGCATTGACGGTGAGTTTCTGCGCCAGTGCCTTGAGGTCCGGCAGCCATTGCTTGGCCGCGCCCACCAGCACCACGACCGAAGTCGCCATGCAGCGTTGGCCGGCAGCGCCGAACCCGGCACCGACCAAAGCGTTGAGTGCTTGTACGCGATTGGCATCAGGCAGCACCACCGCGTGGTTTTTTGCGCCCATCATCGATTGCACGCGCTTGCCGTGTTTACCGGCCAGGTCGTAGACATGGGTACCGACCGCGGTCGAACCGACGAACGACACGGCTTTGATGTCCTTGTGGGTGCACAGCGCATCCACCACGTCCTTGCCGCCATGCACTACGTTGAGCACGCCCGGTGGAACGCCGGCTTCCAGCGCCAGCTCAACCAGCAGCATGGTCGACATCGGGTCCTGCTCGGAAGGCTTGAGCACGAAGGTGTTGCCGCAGGCGATGGCCATCGGGAACATCCACAGCGGAATCATCGCCGGGAAGTTGAACGGGGTGATCCCGGCGCAGACACCGATCGGCTGACGCAGGGTGTAGGTATCGACGCCACCGGCGACGTTCTCGGCGAATTCGCCCATCTGCAGGCTGCCGATGGAGCAGGCGTGCTCGACCACTTCCAGGCCACGGAAAATATCGCCTTCAGCGTCGGCAATGGTCTTGCCCTGCTCGGCGCTGAGGACTACCGCAATACGTTTGGAGTGTTCGCGAATCAACGCCTGGAGCTTGAGCATGATGCGCATCCGCGCGCCGATCGGCGTCAGCTTCCAGGTCTGGAAGGCGCGATGGGCGGCGCCGATCGCGGCGTCGACTTCAGCGGCGGTAGCGAACGGGACTTTGGCCAGCACTTGTTGGGTGGCCGGGTTGACGATGTCGTGCCACTCGGTGGTCTGCGACTCGACCCATTCGCCGTCGATCAGCAGCTTGACCCGTTGCAGGGTGGTTTCGTCTGGCGTGAGAGATGCGTTCATGATGGTCTCCTGGCTTCTTGTTATTGAAGAGAGTGGTGATGCAGACAGCCAAGGCGTGTTTTCGCCTTGAAATGAGGCATGCGTCCTGAATTGGTTATCGGACTGTTTTTGGAGTATAGATGTGCAAACTTCTAATAAGAACGCACATAAAAGCCGGTCCAACATGCAAAAAAACATCACGTCTTTAAGTTCTTTGAATTGGGACGACCTGAAGTTCTTCCTCGAGGTCGCCCGTACACGCAAGGCCAGCACGGCCGCCAAGCGCCTGGCGGTGGACTACACCACGGTGTCGCGGCGCATCAGTTCACTGGAAGGTGCACTGGGCACCCTGCTGTTCGAAAAATCGCGAACCAACGGCTTTGTGCTGACTGCCGAAGGTCAACGTCTGCTGGGCTATGCCGAGTCGATCGAAAGCACGCTGCATATGGCCTGCGAGCAGGTCTCGGGCTCCGGGGTTGCGCTTTCGGGCCATGTGCGCATGGGCTGCACCGAAGGGTTTGGTAGCTTCTTCATCACCCCGCAGCTGAGCCACTTCGTCGACACCTACCCGGCGATCTCGGTGGACATCCTGCCGCTGCCGCACTTCATCAGCCTGTCCAAGCGCGAGGCGGATATCGTCATCGCCCTCGAACGCCCGGAGCACGGGCCGTACGTGTGCTGCAAACTCTGCGACTACCGGTTGCAGCTGTACGCGACCCAGGATTACCTCGACAAACACCCACCGATCCGCCGCCCGGCCGACTTGGGCAAGCATCAGTTCATCAGCTATGTCGACGATCTGGCGTTCAGCTCGGAGCTGCTTTACCTGGCGAACGTATTGCCCGGCGCCAGCGCCACCCTGCGCAGCACCAGCGTGATTGCCCAGTATGTCGCCGCGCAACAGGGCCGCTCGCTGGCGATCCTGCCGTGTTTTCTCGCCGCCCAGGACCCGCGCCTGCTGCCGGTGCTGCCGGAAGAGATCAACATCACCCGGCAATTCTGGATGTACTGCCGCGAGGACCTGCGCAAGCTCAAGCGGATCACCCTGTTGTGGGACTACATCCGTAGCGTGACCGAGGAGAATCGAGGGCTGTTGATGGGCGAAACCCGGTCGATGCTGTTCGCCGACTGATCGGCGCTCAGCACAATCAAGGGGATTAGCCCCCGGTTTGAACATTGGCAGCCGGGAGGTCCGCCCCCGCAGTGTGTTGCCCGCCTCGGGAAAGGCATTTGGCTTGATACATCGCCGCATCGGCGGCATTGAGCAGGGCGCCTGGGGAAGCGCCATGATCGGGGTAGATGGCAATGCCGATACTGAGAGAGGTCAGGATTGAGGTGCTGCCCGACAGCCGCACCGGCAGGTCCATGCTGGCAATAATCTTCTCGGCAATGCGCTCGGCGTCCTCGTTCTTGTGCAGGGACGTCAGCAGAATGGCGAACTCGTCACCGCCCAGGCGCGACACCAGATCCTCTTCACGCAACTGCGCTTTGACCCGAGTGGCGACGGCTACCAACACCGCATCACCGGCTGCGTGGCCGAAGTTGTCGTTGATGCCTTTGAACCGGTCATTGTCGAGAAACAACACCGCGACCCGCTCGTCGAATTTCTTCGCATTGCGCAACGCACGAATCAGCCGGCCTTCGAAAAACGCCCGGTTCGGCAGGCCGGTGAGACTGTCATGGCTGGCCTGGTGGGCCAGGGACTGGTTTTCGTTTTGCAGCTGCGTCTGCCAGGTTTCCATTTCATCGAGCAAGGCATTGAAGTCGTTGCCCAGGCTATCGAACTCGGCAATCTCGAGCACTGGCACACGCCGGTCGAAGGTTCGTTCGATGCGCGCCGCGTGGGCGGCACTGACCAGGTGGCGCAGCGGAGCGATGAGTCCTCGAAGCTGACGGCGCGCCAGATACAACGCAACCCAGGCACTCACGGTGGTACACAACAAAATGCCGGCCAGACCGCTGAGAAAAAAGCGCAGCAGACTGCCGCCGTGTCCAATGAGCAGGATGCTGCCGATTTCCCGGCCCTGATGAAGGATCGGCTGGGTGATCGGTTTTTCCAGAAAGGCCCGGGCGATCTGCGTTTCCAGCCTGGAGAGCAGTCCGGATTCCGGGCGCTGCCAACGCGTCAGCAATCGCCCGCGCGCGTCGAAGATCTCGGCCTGCGCGACCTCTTCGGTAGAGGCGATCAACGCCAGCGCTTCAGTGACCGCGACCTTGTCGTCGGACATCACTGCGGCTTCGACGGTGTAGCTGATCGAGCGGGCAATCAAATGCAGGTTGTGATCGGCATAGCCGCGCAAGGCCAGAACGCCGAGCAGGGTCAAGGAAAGGCTGGCCATGGCCACCGCCACCAACGCAACGATCCAATGTCCGCGGCCTATGACCGAGTGCAATGTAGGACGGCTGTGCTGGCGCAGGAGCTTCATGGGACCGGCGTTACCGTCCACATCCATGCAGGGATTCTCTTCAATCGTCAGGGCGATGCCCAAACGGTAGCACAGCCGCTGAAACCTTCACGAAACTGCGCTGATAGATAGGCGCCTAATTGTTCAGAAAAGTCTGAAGTAACAATTTTGAGTTTCCTATTCTTCCCGGCCCCGCGTCCTGCCTACCATCGGCGCCAACGTACCTGCGGCCGCCAGCGGCCCTGATAACAATAAAAATTAACAACGATCGATTGAGCACGGATACCCAGAGATCCGGCTCATGGAAACCTTTGACTACTGCCGTAACAGCCCGATCCGGTCATCGACCGCCGTCGAGCCTTGAGTAGCTCTAAGGAATCGTGGAGGTTCGCCGATGAAACTTGAAATATTCCGTACCCTCTGGGGCTATACCGCGAGCAAGGCTCAGGCACTCGATGAGTTGCTGCAAGCCGGCTTCGACGGCATGGAAGCCCGCCTGCCAGTGGAACCCCGCGAGCGAGCCGAGTTCGGGGCCTTTTTACAGGCCAATCGAGTCGGTTATATCAGCACGGTGTTTACCGCCTATGACGTGCTGCCGAAGCAATCCGCAGCCCCGGCCGAACACCTCCTTGATCTGGACCGAAAACTCGGCTGGGCCGCCGAACTCAAACCACGCTTCGTCAATGTGCTGGGCGGCAATGACCGCTGGCCTCTGGCGCAGCAGGTGGAGTTCTTCGGTCAGGCCATGACACTTGCGCGCAAGCACGGGCAAATCTGCAGCTTCGAAACCCACCGTTCGCGCTCGCTGTTCAACCCCTGGTTGACCCTTGAGTTGATCCGGCAACTGCCCGACCTGCGCTTCACCAGCGATATCAGCCATTGGATCGTTACCTGCGAGCGCTTGTTGGATGACCCGGAGGATGACCTGAGTGCCTTCGTCGAGCGGGTGCACCATATCCAGGCCCGGGTCGGTTATGACCAGGGCCCGCAGGTTCCCCACCCCGCCGCCCCGGAGTACGCCCGGGAACTGGCCTTCCATCAACAGCACTGGGAAGCCATCTGGCGCTCCCAGCAGGCTCGCGGCTATCAGGTCAGCACCCTGACGCCAGAGTTCGGCGCCGACGGCTATTTGCATCACCTGCCCTTCACCAATGTGCCGGTCGCCGACCTCTGGTCGCTGAATATCTGGATGGCCAGAACCGAGCGCGAACACTTCGATCGCTTCAACCACTCAACCCGCCTGTGAGGTTTTTGCGTCATGCCTGAGAAGATCAATAACAGTCCGGCCCAAGCCAACTTCAACAGGATTCCGGTGGTGGATATCGCCGGCCTGTTCAGCGTCGAACTGGAACATCGCCTGGCCGTCGCCGAGCAGCTCGGAGCGGCCGCCAGCGACGTCGGCTTTCTCTATATCACCAGTCACGGTATTGATCCGCGGCTGATCGCCAACTTGCGCCAGGCTGCCAGGGACTATTTCGCTCAGCCCTTCGACGCCAAGATGCAGCACTACATCGGCACCTCGAAGACCCACAAAGGGTATGTCCCGGAAGGCGAAGAGGTTTACGCCAAGGGCAAACCGGATCACAAGGAAGCTTTCGATATCGGCTTCGAAGTCCCGGCCAACGACCCGCTGGTGCTGGCTAATACCCCACTGCTCGGCCCGAATGAATGGCCGTCGCTCCCCGGTTTCAAGGAAGCGGTGCAGGCCTACTACGATGCGATTTTCGCCCTCGGTCGACGGTTGTTCAGTGGCTTTGCCCTGGCATTGGGCCTGGAAGAAGACTATTTCGACAGCATGGTCACCCGTCCACCCTCCAAGCTGCGGCTGATCCACTACCCCTTCGATGACACGGTCCAGGATGCACCCGGTATCGGCGCGCACACCGACTACGAGTGCTTCACCATTTTGCTGGCTGACAAACCGGGGCTGGAGGTGATGAACGACCTCGGCCAATGGATTGATGCGCCGCCGATTCCAGGCGCTTTCGTGGTGAACATCGGCGACATGCTCGAAGTCATGACCGCAGGCGCCTTCGTGGCGACCGCCCACCGCGTGCGCACGGTGAGTGAAGAACGCTACTCCTTCCCGCTGTTCTACGCCTGCGACTTCCATACCCAGATCAAACCGCTACCCAGCTTTGCCAAAGCCGAACACGACTATGAACAGATCGCTATCGGCGAACACATGTACGGCCAGGCTTTGCAGACTTACCAATACCTGCGCAAGCGGGTCGAAGCTGGCGACATCCAGCTTCCAGAAAAGGCCCGCAAGCCATCGAGCTTCGGCCATTTGAAAAACCAGGCGCAGCCTTCCTGAACCCTGTCGTCGGCCACTACGTCCCTACTCTGGAGTCATCGAACATGTTCACTAAAAACACCGCATCGCGCCTGACCCTGCTCGCCGCCGGCCTGCTCTGCGCCACTGCCAGCCTTGCCACTACCGCAACACCGGGCCAGTTGAAGATCGGCATGGAAATCACCTACCCACCGTTCGAGTCCTACGATGCCGAGAAAAACGTCGTCGGTTCCGACCCGGAGCTCGGCCACGCGCTGGCCAAACATCTGCAAGCGAAAGCCGAGTTCGTCGACACCAAATTCCCTAGCCTGATCCTCGGCCTGAATGCCGGGCGCTATGACGCAATCATCTCCGGCATGTACATCACCCCGGAACGCCAGACTCAGGCCATGACCATTGCCTACGCGAAAACCGGCGCGGCAATCATGGCCCCGAAAGACAGCGGTCTGAATCTGCAAACCCCGGAAGACCTCTGCGGCCTGAAAGTCGGACTGGAACAGGGCACCACCTGGGTTGGCCAACTGCAGAAGCTCTCGACCGAATACTGCGTGCCGAACAACAAGGGCGCCATTAGCGTGAGCGAATACCCGTCGGCACCGGAAGTCACTCAGGCGCTGCTGTCGAAAAACATCCAGGCCCAGGTGGAAATCGCTGGCGCCGCGAAGATGATCGCCGAGCGCACCAATGGTCGAGTGGTGGTGACGACCAAACACCCGATCTATCAGCAAACCCTTGGTATCTTCGTCAAGAAAGGTAACGACGCAGCGTATCAGGCGCTGCTCAAGGCCTTCGCTGAAGTCAAGAAAAGCGGCGAGTACGCGACGATCCTGAGCAAGTACAACCTGGAACCAATAGCTGACTGACGAGCTATTGCGGGCGAACCCGCCCCCACAAGGACTGTCCCCAACCTGTGGGAGCGTGGCTTGCCCGCGCGCCACGACTTCAGCGACATACGGCGGCTTGAGGTGTTTATGCAATTCGATTGGTCTTACTTTTTCTCCCTGTTCTCAATGTCGAGCTTCTGGCATGCCTGTGTCACGGTGATTGAACTCAGCGCCCTGGCGTGGTTCATCGGTATGCTTCTGGGCTTTTTGCTGGCGTCGGCCAAGCTGTCCAGCGCTGCCTGGCTCAGGACACCAGCGTCGGTGTACATCTGGTTTTTTCGCAGTATTCCGCTGCTGGTGCTGGTGGTGTTTGTCTACAACCTGCCGCAGCTGTTTCCGGCCACCGGTTCGGTGTTGTCCAACCCGTTCTATTCCGGACTGTTCGCCCTGGTGGTGACCGAAGCGGCGTATATGGCGGAAATCCATCGCGGCGGCCTGATTTCGGTCGCCAAGGGTCAGAAGGAAGCCGGACGGGCCTTGGGTATTGGTCTGGTGGGGCTGCAACGGCTGATCGTGATTCCCCAGGCGTTTCGTATTTCCTTACCGACGCTGATCAACGAATACATCACCGTGGTGAAACTGACGTCGCTGATCTCGGTGATTTCCCTGACCGAACTGCTCACCGTCGGCCAACGCCTGTATGCGCAAAACTTCCTGGTGATGGAAACCCTGGCGGCGGTGGCGGTGTACTACGTGCTGATCGTCAGCGTGTTCGGCTGGTTACTGCAGCGCCTGGAACACTCCCTGGACTTGAACCAACGCAAGCCGAAAACCCTCGACGACGCCGCCGTCGCCGAACTCAAGTCGACCATCTCGTCGCAGGTCACTGTGGCTCGCACGCAGACTCACTCTGGAGCGGACTCGATCCTGCACTTGCAGGATATTCATAAAAGTTACGGCGACCATGAAGTGCTCAAGGGCATCGACCTGAAGATCGGCAGCGGCCAGGTGGTCTCCATCATCGGTCCTTCCGGCTCGGGCAAGACTTCGCTGATTCGCACCGTCAACGGCCTTGAGAGCATTGATCAAGGTGAAATCATGCTGTTCGGCGAAAGCTTCATCAACGCCGGTGATAACCTTCACAGCAGCAAAGTCCGTCAGGGTGTGCGGCATATCGGGATGGTCTTCCAGAGCTTCAACCTGTTCCCCCATCGCTGCATTCTCGACAACATCACCCTGGCGCCGCGCTTCCACGGCAGTGCCAGAACCTTGAGCGAACAGCGGGCCTATGCGCTGCTGGATAAAGTCGGATTGCTGGCCCACGCCCACAAATACCCGCATCAGCTGTCCGGCGGCCAGCAGCAACGGGTAGCGATTGCCCGGGCATTGGCGATGGAACCGCAGATCATGCTGTTCGACGAACCGACTTCAGCCCTCGATCCGGAGCTGGTGGGCGACGTATTGAACGTGATCCGCGATTTGGCCAAGGAAGGCATGACCATGCTGATCGTGACCCACGAAATGGACTTCGCGATGTCGATTTCCGATCGGGTGATTTTCATGGAAGGCGGGCATATTCAGCTGGATGCAAGCCCGCACGCCATTCGCAATGAGCAGGAGGGGGAGCGGGTTCGACGCTTTATGGGGCTGCCCGCTGCGAGTGAAGTGCCGCTGGCGATGGTGGGGTAGATTGCCAGGTTTGGAGGCAAGCTCTCACTGTGTGGCGAGGGGGCTTGTCGGAACGCCGCATCGCCCCGTTCGGCTGCGCAGCAGTCGTAAAACCTGCGGACGCGATCTGCCTGAAAAACCACAGTTGCAGATTTTAGGGCCGCTGCGCGCCCCAGCGGGGGCAAGCCCCCTCGCCACAGGTTATGCGCCCGGTCCTAATATCACCCGAGTTCCAGCATCAACCCGCTCAAGCGTTTGACCTTGCGCCGCACCGCTTCTTCGAACACGCCGGGTCGTGTCTCGATCAGACTGAACCAGTCCTTGGCGCGGGTTATTCCGGTATAGATCAGCTCTTTGGTCAACACCGGGTTCAGCGCATCCGGAAGAATCAATGCGGTGTGGGCGAATTCCGACCCCTGGGATTTGTGCACGGTCATGGCAAACACGGTTTCCACATCATTGAGCCGACTAGGCAAGACAAAACGCACGCCGCCCTGCCCATCGTTGCGCGGGAATGCCACGCGCAGCACCTGTTTACCTGCCTGTGGACCATCGCGTTCCGGCAGTTTCAGGGCGATGCCAATGTCACCATTCATCAACCCCAGGCCGTAATCGTTGCGGGTCATCAGCACCGGACGACCTTCATACCACTGTTGGTCGCTGTCGATCAGTCGCGCCTTGAGCAGCGCGCTGGTGATGCGCAGATTCAAGCCCTCGACGCCCCAGGGCCCCTTGCGCACTGCACAGAGCAACTGGAACCGGTCGAACGCCTGCAACACCTCGCGCGCCCATTCGGTCCAGCGCGGATCCTCAAGCGCGGTGTCGACTGCCGGGCGATGAGTGCGCAGCAGGCTCAGGTAATGCCGATAACCCTGCGGGCCTTCGCCCTGTCCTTCCAGCACCAGCTGCTCCAGAGCGCGATCCTGCTCGCCCTTGAGTGCCAGCGAAAACACATCGGCATGGCTGCGCGCGTTCAGCAGTTTGCGTGCCTCATCGGCGTGTTGCTGGTTGACCCAGCGAGCCAGCTGGCCAATGCCACTGCCCTCACCGAATCGCCGGGAGTGGCGCAACATCACCACTTGCTGAGCCAATGGATGAGCGCCTTCAGTGTCTTCGTGCAAAGCGCTGGCACTCAGGCTTTCACCGCTGACCGATTCCAGCCATTGGCGAGTCTGCGGGCTGTACCAACCGGCCTCGGCATCGCGGCACAAATCACCGAGTACCGCACCGGCCTCTACCGAGGCCAACTGGTCCTTGTCGCCGAGCAATACCAACCGGGCATGGGCCGGCAAGGCGTCGAGCAGGTTGGCCATCATTTCCAGGTCGATCATCGAGGCTTCGTCGACCACCAGCACATCCAGCGGCAAGCGGTTGCCGGCATGGTGACGAAAATGCCGGGTGCCCGGACGACTGCCAAGCAGGCGGTGCACGGTGGTGACTTCAGTGGGGATCTTGTCCCGCACGTTTTGCGGGACAGCCAGGGTACGGACCTGTTGACTGATGGATTCGGTCAACCGTGCGGCGGCCTTGCCGGTGGGGGCGGCAAGGCGGATGCGCAGCGGTTTGCCGGCTTCCACCGCCGGCGCCTGCAGCAGTGCCAGCAGACGTACCACGGTGGTGGTCTTGCCTGTGCCGGGGCCGCCGGTGATGATGCTGAAGGCTGCGCGAGTGGCCAGGGCGCAGGCGAGTTTCTGCCAGTCGATCGGCGCCTCGCTACCGGCCACACCAAACAAGCTGCTCAACCGTTCCGACAGATGATCGGGTGTTGCTTCTTCCGCCGCCAGACGTTGACGCAGGGCGCTGTCGATGCGCCGCTCGTAAGCCCAGTAACGGCGCAAATACAAACGCTTGCCGGACAACACCAATGGCCGCTGCCGGGCCTCGTCACTGACATCGACGGCCAGCGCGACCAATTTGCTCAAGGCCAGAACCTTGCACCAGTGCGCGCCTTCCAACGCTTCGAGCAGTTGCGAAGGCAACAACATGGCAGCGCTCGGCACCTCGCCTTCCGGCGGCAACGACAGGGCGAAGTCCGGTTCCTTGAGGGTCTCGAACAGATCCAGGCAGACGTGTCCGTGGCCCAGTTGATGGCTGGTCAACGCTGCCGCCAGCAACACCAACGGGTCGCCCTGGGGGTCCAGTTCATGAAGGAAGGCGACAAAGGCCTTGTCCAGCGCTCTCAGCCAGCCGCGTTCGACCCAGCGCTCCAGCAACAGCAGCAGATCCTCGGCTCGACTCAAGGGCGCCAGATCGGCCAGGCTTTCTGCGGCCAGCGACGTCGGCAGCAAATCGGCAAAGGAACGATTCATAGCAGTACTCCCTGTTCCCAGGCGGGTTCGGCCTTGGGTTGTTCCGGTTTGCCCTGGAATAGTCGGTCCAGACGTTCGATCAACTCCCGAGGCGGACGGCTGAAATACACGCCGCGGCTCGCGGCCTGGGTGCCACGTAAAAACAGATAAAGCGCCCCACCCATGTGCCGTTCGTAGTCGTAATCGGTCAGCCGCGCCTTGAGCTGGCGATGCAAGGCCAGCAGGTACAACACGTATTGCAGGTCGTAGCGGTTGTCGAGAATCGACTGTTCCATCGCCTGCTCGGTGTAGACCGAATCATCGACACCCAGCCAGTTGGATTTGTAATCGGCGACGTAGTAACGCCCCTGATGCTCGAACGTCAGGTCGATAAAGCCTTTGAACATGCCATTGAGCAACACCGGTTCGGCCGCCACCCGGGCCACGCCGTTATGGGTGTATTGGCGCACCAGTTCATCGAGTTTGAGCACGTCGACTTTATGGCTGGCGAACCAGAATTCCATCTCGACCCGGTACTGTGTCAATTGCTCGAACACCACGGGCGGCTGTCCGGCACCGATCGATAATGGCGCTTGCAGCAGGTGCTGCAGCCAGTCGCTCAAGGTGCCGATCCAGCCTTCCCAACCACGGCGGTTGCAGCGCCGGCCGATGGCGTCTTCGATACTTTGTCGATCCGCGGCAAAACCTTCGTCACCCGCCCACTCCAGCAGTCCGTGAAGAAAGGTCCCCGGGTTCGGTCCACGGGGGAAATGGTGGATATCGCCACCGCTGGCAATCACTTCCCGAGGAGCATCCGGATCGAGTCGCTCATCGTCGAAGAGCTTCTGCGCTTGCGGGCTTTCCGGCGCTTCGTCGCTGCCGGCGCTCATGCGCTCGCCAATACGCAGGGCGCTATAGGAGGCGATCCACCAGTTCTCCGCAGCCTTGCGTTTGGGGATCAGCGGCGCGAGCAAACGTGCTTCGTTGCGCGGCGGATGGAAGCATTCATCGGTGGCTAGCGGCATTTCACGGTAGCTCAGTGCCGGGCAGCCTTCCTGCAAGTCTTCCAGCCAGCGGCTCAAGCCAGCCGACTCGGTCAACGGCGCGCCACCACCCAGCAGATAACCCAGCGCCGAGAGGTGCAGGACCGAACTGTTGTTATTGCCGCGCTTGAGGTCTGTGACACCCAACCACAAAGCGTGTTGCGCACGAGTCAATGCCACGTAGAGCAAGCGCAGGTCTTCGGCCAGACGCTCTTCATCCGCCTGGGCAATCAGCTCGGTGGTCGGTTTCAACGACACCTGTGCCTTGCCTGCGGCGTCGTGGTAATGCAGCGGCAGGCGACTGCCATCCACCGGTTTGGCCGAGCAGATAAACGGCAGAAACACCAAGGGGTATTCCAGGCCTTTGGACTTGTGGATGGTTACCACTTTGACCAGTTGCTCGTCACTTTCCAGCCGCAGAATCTGTTCCTCGCCGGCCTGCCCGGACAGCGCCAGATGCTCGGCCAGATGCCGGATCAAGGCTTGTTCGCCATCGAGTTCGGCGGCGGCCTGCTGCAGCAATTCGGACAGGTGCAGCAGATTGGTCAGCACCCGCTCGCCATCGCTGCGAACAATCAAAGCCTGAGGCAACTGGAAGTCATGCAGCAGACGGCGCAGCATCGGCAGCACCCCCTGGCTGCGCCAGATTGCCCGATAACCGCGGAACTGCATGACCCGTGCTTCCCTGGCCAGTTCGTCCTGATTCAAGCGTTCCAGTTCGGCCAGCGGCAGGTTCAGCGTGATACAGGCCAATGCTGCACGTAACGGCCGTTCGACATCCGGCTCGGCGCAGGCCTTGAGCCATGCCAGTACGTCATGAGCTTCCTGGGCAGCGAACACTGAATCCTTGTCCGACAGGTAAACGCTGCGTACACCTCGGGCGGACAGCTCGGCGCGTACCGCCTGGGCTTCTTTGCCATCGCGCACCAGAATCGCGATATCGGCCGGAAGCAGCCCCCGCAATTCATCACCGTCTCGAACAAACCCCGCTCGCCCCTGCTGACCGCCATTGAGCAGCGCGACGATTTCGCTGGCACAGGCGGCGGCCAGTTGCTGCCGGTAAACCACACCGGACACTGGCTGTTCAGCGGACAATTGCCAGATGTTCAACGCAGGCGGCTGCTGGCCATCGATCTGCAAGACTTCTTTGCGTCCCTGAGAGGCCACGGGCAGAAAGGGTACCGGGTTGTCGCCGCTGGTTTCCCTGAATAGAAACGCTCCACGCCCGAGTGAACGGGACTCGGCGCGCTCGAACACGTGGTTCACCGCGGTGACCATTCCATGGCTGGAGCGGAAGTTGGTGCCCAAGGTATGCAAGCGGCCAGTGGTGGCCTGGCGCGCGCGCAGGTAGGTGTAGATATCGGCGCCGCGGAAGGCGTAGATCGCCTGCTTCGGGTCACCGATCAAGAACAGTCCGCATTCGGGATTGTTATCTTCGATGCGGTAAATGCTCTCGAAAATCCGGTACTGCACCGGGTCGGTGTCCTGGAACTCATCGATCAACGCGACCGGGAATTGCTCGCGAATCAAGGTCGCCAGGCGCTCGCCGCCGTCGGCTTGCAGTGCCGCGTCGAGGCGCAGCAGCATGTCGTCGAAGCCCATCTCGGCGCGCCGGCGCTTCTCTTCTTCAAAGCGTGCACCGACCCACTGCGCAGCATGTTGCAGGACCGCGGCATCCGGGGTCGGCAAGGCATCCAGGCTGGCTTTGAGCCCGGGCATCGCGTCCAGTCCTGGATGGCTCGGTGCCTGGCCTTTCCAGGCCTCGGCCATGCCGTCCGGCGTCAATCGACTAAAACCGGTACCGATATCCAGTTGCTCCTGGGATTCATCCGCGGCCCAGGCGCTGATTTTTTCGAACCAGGGCTCGAAGTAGCGGGCCTGCATCTTTCGTCCATCGACGACCTTGTTGGCGACCGCTTGCAGGCAGATCTCGCGCAGCTCGGCCGCCCATTGCAGCCAGGGCGTCTTGAGTTGCACCAATGCTTCGCGTCGCTCTTGCAGGCATTCGGCAATCAGCTCGGCGGGGGCTTTCCCATGTGAGTTGTCGCGCTCGCTGGCAAACAAGGCGCGGACTCGAGGTAACAAAGCGGCAGGACCGCCCCAGTTGGCACGCACCCAGTTCAGTGCATCACCCTGCATCGGGTAGCAAAACAGCCGCCAGTAATCGCGCAGCACTTCACCGAGCAAGTCGCTGTGGTCGGTTTCCAGGGTCTGGGTAAACAGGCTGCCACTGTCGAAGGCATGTTCGCGCAACATGCGCTGACACCAACTGTGGATCGTCGAGACGGCCGCCTCGTCCATCCATTGCGCCGCGATGTCCAGGCGATTGGCACAGCCTGGCCATTGCTCCGGGCGGTATTCCTCGCGCAACTGGTTGATCAGGTCATCCGGTGCCGGCGTTTCATCGCGGAAAAACCGCGCCGCTTCGGCCAGACGAGTGCGGATACGCTCACGCAGCTCCTTGGTCGCGGCATCGGTGAAGGTCACCACCAGAATCTGCGGCGGCAGCAACTCGCGGCCGAAGCCGGCGGGCTCGCCCCCGTGGCCGAGCACCAGGCGTAGATAGAGTGCAGAAATGGTGAAGGTCTTGCCGGTCCCGGCGCTGGCTTCGATCAGCTGGCTGCCACGCAGGGGGAACGCCAATGCCAGAGGTGTCTTGGTGGTCATGCGCGAGCCTCCTCAGTAGCCAATGATCGCCACGGAGCTTCAAGCAGCGGGCGATAAAGCGCGTCGCACCAGTTGGCGAAGGCTTCGTCAGCGACCAGAGCGCTGTAATCGGCGAATTGCCGGGCCAGGGCCGGGCTTTCGCGACGCTCGCCATCGGTGGTTTGACCGTCGCCCTCATAGGCTTTGCGCGCGGCCGCTTCGGCTTTGAGTGGATCAGTCTGCCCCAGCCAGGCGAAGGCGGTTTTTACCGCAACCGGTATTGGCTGACGCATGCCGAATTGCCAGGCCTGCAACAGATCGCCCAAGATTTTCAGTGCTGCGTTCTTCTCCAGCGCAGGCAACAACAAGGTGTCGTCACTGGCCACCAGCGCCGTGGTCATCGACAACCCGCTGGCACAGGCCGCCAGATGATTAACCCAGGGGCGGGTCAGTCGATGCCATTTGCGGGTCTTGATCGAACCAATACTGTTGGGGATGGTGGTGACAGCCAATAGTCCGCCATCGCTGCGTTGATGCAGCCCACTGAGCCAGCCTTCAAGACCGATCCCGTGCAGTTCGAGACTCACTGGCAAGGCACTGTTGAGGGGTGTCGGCCATAACGCCAACAGCTGCTGATAGCGCTGCAGCAAATCTGGCAAAGGCTCGATCAGTTCCTGTTGCAGGCGTTCACCAAACCCGGCCATCGGTAACAGACCGCAACCCTGCAGGCGTTTTGCCTGGGCTGCCAACGCCTGATCCGGCTGATCCCCATGGCCAAGCGCGGCTTCCAGCAAGCTGTCGCTCAGGCTATAGCGTTGCAACGCATCAAGGACAAAGGGTTCCTCATCCGCCAGCGGCACCTCGGCGGCTTCGAAAAACACCTTGAGCCGCTGACTGAAGAAATGTCGCACCGGGTTTCGATGGAAGTCCTGCAGCAAGCCCAGGCTCAGCGGCTCCTCCTGGTGGTAGGCCGCGAGCGCTGGAAGTTCGCTGGTATCTGCCGATGGCTGATGCAGCAACTGCCACTCTCGAGCGTAACTGAACAACTCGTCGCCTTCATGGAAGTAGCGTGCACTGAAGGGTTGCAGTGGATGCTCCTGGGTCATTGCCTCAAGCAGCGATTCATCGCTATTGGACAGCCGCCAGCCGCTGGCCAGATGATCGCGCAATTGGCCGATCAACACCGATGCCGGACGCTCGCTGTTGTCGCGAATGCTGCGCCCGACCCAACTGATATACAGCTGATCCCGCGCCGAGAGCAAAGCCTCGAGCAGCAGGTAGCGATCATCCTCGCGCCGCGAACGGTCGCCGGGACGGTAATCGCTGCCCATCAGATCGAAGTCCAGCGGCGGCTGCGCACGCGGGTAGTCGCCGTCGTTCATGCCAAGCAGGCAGACCAGTTTGAAAGGAATCGCGCGCATCGGCATCAAGGTGCAGAAATTCACCGCACCGGCCAAAAAGCGCTGCGAGAGCCGGCCCTGGTCGAGACCGGCCAGCCAGGCCTCGCGGACCACGGTCAGCGGTAACTCATCTTGCAAACCAACCGACTCGCAGGTATCCAGCCAGCTTTCGCGCAACTCTTCGAGCTGGGCCAGGAGGTAGTCGTCATGTTCATTACTGGCCAGGAAAAATAGCTGCACCAGTGCTTGCAGACGTTCACCCCATTTTTTCGGTGACGCGGGTTGGGTGAGCTCTTGGTGGGCAATATGCAGCGCATCGAGTAAAGCCACCAGCGGGCCGATCAACGCGGCGTCAAGACCGCCGATTTCATCGTAAGGTTCGATGCCGTCACACGCAGCGCCGCTGCCTACCGCATAACCAAGCAGCATCCGGCGCAGGCCGAAACGCCAGCTGTTCTGCTCCAGTTCATCCGGCAGACCAAGCCCGGCGCGTTGTTCGGCGTTCATGCCCCAGCGAATACCGGCGCCTTCAATCCAGCGATGCAAGGTCGGCAGGTCGCGTTCCTCTATGCCGAAACGAGCGCGTAAGGCTGGTACATCCAGCAGGTCGAGAATCTCGCTGACCGGGAAACGACTGTCTGGCAGCTTGAGCAGATGTTCCACGGCGATCAGCAGCGGGTCGCGACCGCGCTGGCCCTGGTCGGCAAGCGTGAAGGGAATGAAGCGTCGGTCATCTCGCTCGAGCTGGCCGAATACCGCACGGATATGCGGCGCATAACTGTCGATATCCGGAACCATCACGATCACATCGCGAGGGTTCAATAGTGGATTGGCGCTGAAGCGCTCGAGGAGTTGGTCGTGAAGGATTTCCACTTCACGCTGGGCGCTGTGGGCAATGTGAAAACGGATCGACTGGTCCTGTGCAGGATCTATCGCGGGCCAGAGCTCACGGGTCTCATTCAGTGGACGTAACTCGAGGATATCGTCCTGCAACTGGTTGAGCATATTCTGCGGCTGGTTTTCGCTGAACAGATCGATTCGCCCATCGCGAAAGGCCGAACTATAGCTGTTGGGGTCGTCATAACTGTCGAGCAAATTGATGTAGTCACGCCCCTGTTTACCCCAGGCAGCCAGCAACGGATGAGCATGTTGATGCAGGGTTTGCGGGTCGAGCACCAAGGGCATGCCGGGCTTGCGCGCCTGGCGCTTGTATTGATGCCGTAACAGGTCTTTATCGGCGACGATGTCCGTCCAATGGTGCCGACATGGGTTATGTACGCACAGCAGAACCTGACTGAAACGCGCCAATCCGGCGAGCGCTTCAAGGGCTTGAGCAGGCAGTGAAGAAATACCGAAAACGATCACTCGGGAGGGCAAACCTTTTGGTGCCGCGTCCAGGCTGTTGATGCGCTCGATGAAGCGTTGATGGACTCCGGCACGGCTTTGCGCCATGCCTTCTGCACCGACATCCAGCAGCAGTGCACGCCACAATTCGGCCTGCCAGCAGTTGGCGGGTGTCAGTGCCGTGGCTTCGCCCCTGACATTACGTAGTTGATGGCGACCGGCTGCCCAGTCTTCCAGCCAGTCGGCTCGATACACCTGGTATTGGTCAAACAGATCCGCCAGGCGCTCGGCCAGTTGGTAGCGCTTGCGCAGGTCGGTGTCGTGAGTGAGGAAGCGTTGCAGGGGCTCGAAGTGCGGCTGATCGATCAGCTCGGGCAACAAACGCATCAGCCGCCAGGTTAGTGGGGCTTTATCCAGCAGGGATTTGGCCGGAATCTCATCACGGCCCAGCACCATACGATAGAGCTGCCACATAAAGCTGCCCGGCAGTTGCACATCAATCGCGGCTGCTATGCCGCAGCCGCCCGTATCCCCCGCTTCCGGGTCTTCAGCCAATGCCAGCTTCAGCCACTGGGCGATACCGTTGCTTTGCACCAGGGCGATTTCATTTTCCAGGGGGGCCAGCGGATAACGCCGCATTACGTTGATCACCAGACTGCGCAGTTCTTCCAGGCTGTTGCTTTGAACCACCATAAAAGCAGCATTGAGTGACGTCGCGTCCGGCATAGCGGCTTCCTTGAAGAATGCAAAAGCGAGGGAGGGACATTGAAGCAGCTTCAAGCTTCAAGCTTCAAGCCGCAAGCGAAGTTCGCGTCGGGTACAAAACCGCTTCTCGCTTGCTGCTGCTTTTCCAGCCACAAAAACAAAACCCCTACCTGCATACGCAGATAGGGGTTTTGGAATTTAATCTTGACGATGACCTACTCTCACATGGGGAAACCCCACACTACCATCGGCGATGCATCGTTTCACTGCTGAGTTCGGGATGGGATCAGGTGGTTCCAATGCTCTATGGTCGTCAAGAAATTCGGTAGCCGGGTCGTGGGCCTTTTCAGGTTCACGCTCCAGCGAATGGGTATGTGATAGCTTGGTGTTTTGTGAGTATCTCGAACTTTCGGTTCGTTTCGTCTTCACACACCGCAATCTGGTGCCCTTTCAGGCCAACAAATTGCTTGGGTGTTATATGGTCAAGCCTCACGGGCAATTAGTATTGGTTAGCTCAACGCCTCACAGCGCTTACACACCCAACCTATCAACGTCGTAGTCTTCGACGGCCCTTCAGGGGACTCAAGGTCCCAGTGAGATCTCATCTTGAGGCTAGTTTCCCGCTTAGATGCTTTCAGCGGTTATCTATTCCGAACATAGCTACCCGGCAATGCCACTGGCGTGACAACCGGAACACCAGAGGTTCGTCCACTCCGGTCCTCTCGTACTAGGAGCAGCCCCTCTCAAATCTCAAACGTCCACGGCAGATAGGGACCGAACTGTCTCACGACGTTCTAAACCCAGCTCGCGTACCACTTTAAATGGCGAACAGCCATACCCTTGGGACCGGCTTCAGCCCCAGGATGTGATGAGCCGACATCGAGGTGCCAAACACCGCCGTCGATATGAACTCTTGGGCGGTATCAGCCTGTTATCCCCGGAGTACCTTTTATCCGTTGAGCGATGGCCCTTCCATACAGAACCACCGGATCACTAAGACCTACTTTCGTACCTGCTCGACGTGTCTGTCTCGCAGTCAAGCGCGCTTTTGCCTTTATACTCTACGACCGATTTCCGACCGGTCTGAGCGCACCTTCGTACTCCTCCGTTACTCTTTAGGAGGAGACCGCCCCAGTCAAACTACCCACCATACACTGTCCTCGATCCGGATAACGGACCTGAGTTAGAACCTCAAAGTTGCCAGGGTGGTATTTCAAGGTTGGCTCCACGCGAACTGGCGTCCACGCTTCAAAGCCTCCCACCTATCCTACACAAGCAAATTCAAAGTCCAGTGCAAAGCTATAGTAAAGGTTCACGGGGTCTTTCCGTCTAGCCGCGGATACACTGCATCTTCACAGCGATTTCAATTTCACTGAGTCTCGGGTGGAGACAGCGCCGCCATCGTTACGCCATTCGTGCAGGTCGGAACTTACCCGACAAGGAATTTCGCTACCTTAGGACCGTTATAGTTACGGCCGCCGTTTACCGGGGCTTCGATCAAGAGCTTCGCGTTAGCTAACCCCATCAATTAACCTTCCGGCACCGGGCAGGCGTCACACCCTATACGTCCACTTTCGTGTTTGCAGAGTGCTGTGTTTTTAATAAACAGTCGCAGCGGCCTGGTATCTTCGACCGGCATGGGCTTACGCAGTAAATGCTTCACCCTCACCGGCGCACCTTCTCCCGAAGTTACGGTGCCATTTTGCCTAGTTCCTTCACCCGAGTTCTCTCAAGCGCCTTGGTATTCTCTACCCAACCACCTGTGTCGGTTTGGGGTACGGTTCCTGGTTACCTGAAGCTTAGAAGCTTTTCTTGGAAGCATGGCATCAACCACTTCGTGTTCTAAAAGAACACTCGTCATCAGCTCTCGGCCTTAGACTCCCGGATTTACCTAAGAGTCCAGCCTACCACCTTAAACTTGGACAACCAACGCCAAGCTGGCCTAGCCTTCTCCGTCCCTCCATCGCAATAACCAGAAGTACAGGAATATTAACCTGTTTTCCATCGACTACGCTTTTCAGCCTCGCCTTAGGGACCGACTAACCCTGCGTCGATTAACGTTGCGCAGGAAACCTTGGTCTTTCGGCGTGGGTGTTTTTCACACCCATTATCGTTACTCATGTCAGCATTCGCACTTCTGATACCTCCAGCAAGCTTCTCAACTCACCTTCACAGGCTTACAGAACGCTCCTCTACCGCATCACCTAAGTGATACCCGTAGCTTCGGTGTATGGTTTGAGCCCCGTTAAATCTTCCGCGCAGGCCGACTCGACTAGTGAGCTATTACGCTTTCTTTAAAGGGTGGCTGCTTCTAAGCCAACCTCCTAGCTGTCTAAGCCTTCCCACATCGTTTCCCACTTAACCATAACTTTGGGACCTTAGCTGACGGTCTGGGTTGTTTCCCTTTTCACGACGGACGTTAGCACCCGCCGTGTGTCTCCCATGCTCGGCACTTGTAGGTATTCGGAGTTTGCATCGGTTTGGTAAGTCGGGATGACCCCCTAGCCGAAACAGTGCTCTACCCCCTACAGTGATACATGAGGCGCTACCTAAATAGCTTTCGAGGAGAACCAGCTATCTCCGAGCTTGATTAGCCTTTCACTCCGATCCACAGGTCATCCGCTAACTTTTCAACGGTAGTCGGTTCGGTCCTCCAGTTAGTGTTACCCAACCTTCAACCTGCCCATGGATAGATCGCCCGGTTTCGGGTCTATTCCCAGCGACTAGACGCCCTATTAAGACTCGCTTTCGCTACGCCTCCCCTATTCGGTTAAGCTCGCCACTGAAAATAAGTCGCTGACCCATTATACAAAAGGTACGCAGTCACCCAACAAAGTGGGCTCCCACTGCTTGTACGCATACGGTTTCAGGATCTATTTCACTCCCCTCTCCGGGGTTCTTTTCGCCTTTCCCTCACGGTACTAGTTCACTATCGGTCAGTCAGTAGTATTTAGCCTTGGAGGATGGTCCCCCCATATTCAGACAAGGTTTCTCGTGCCCCGTCCTACTCGATTTCATGACCAGGAGATTTTCGCGTACAGGGCTATCACCCACTATGGCCGCACTTTCCAGAGCGTTCCGCTAATCTCAAAGCCACTTAAGGGCTAGTCCCCGTTCGCTCGCCACTACTAAGGGAATCTCGGTTGATTTCTTTTCCTCAGGGTACTTAGATGTTTCAGTTCCCCTGGTTCGCTTCTTACGCCTATGTATTCAGCGTAAGATACCTAACTTATGTTAGGTGGGTTCCCCCATTCAGACATCTCCGGATCAAAGTCTGTTTGCCGACTCCCCGAAGCTTTTCGCAGGCTACCACGTCTTTCATCGCCTCTGACTGCCAAGGCATCCACCGTATGCGCTTCTTCACTTGACCATATAACCCCAAGCAATCTGGTTATACTGTGAAGACGACATTCGCCGAAAATTCGCAATTTAACTCACAAATTTTACCTTAGCCTGTAACAACACCAGTGAAAGTGTTGTCCAGTCTATCTTTCTATCACATACCCAAATTTTTAAAGAACGATCTAATCAAAGACTAGAAATCAATATTCACATTGGAATATTCATTTCTAAACTCTAACGGTACGAAGCAGTAAGTGGTGGAGCCAAACGGGATCGAACCGTTGACCTCCTGCGTGCAAGGCAGGCGCTCTCCCAGCTGAGCTATGGCCCCGTATTTCTACAGGCGTGTCCCACACAAAATTGGTGGGTCTGGGCAGATTCGAACTGCCGACCTCACCCTTATCAGGGGTGCGCTCTAACCAACTGAGCTACAGACCCAATTTCGAGCTACAAGGCCGACCTCACCCTGCTCTTTACCACAAAGCATGGGGTGCGCTCTAACCAACTAAGCTACAGACCCAATTTTGATGCTTTCGCAATCAAACTTGAAGCTTGTAGCTTAAAGCTTGAAGCTGCTTCTATCGTCTTCTTCAATGAATCAAGCAATTCGTGTGGGAACTTATGGAGCAGCTGATGTCGTCGATTAAGGAGGTGATCCAGCCGCAGGTTCCCCTACGGCTACCTTGTTACGACTTCACCCCAGTCATGAATCACACCGTGGTAACCGTCCTCCCGAAGGTTAGACTAGCTACTTCTGGTGCAACCCACTCCCATGGTGTGACGGGCGGTGTGTACAAGGCCCGGGAACGTATTCACCGCGACATTCTGATTCGCGATTACTAGCGATTCCGACTTCACGCAGTCGAGTTGCAGACTGCGATCCGGACTACGATCGGTTTTCTGGGATTAGCTCCACCTCGCGGCTTGGCAACCCTCTGTACCGACCATTGTAGCACGTGTGTAGCCCAGGCCGTAAGGGCCATGATGACTTGACGTCATCCCCACCTTCCTCCGGTTTGTCACCGGCAGTCTCCTTAGAGTGCCCACCATTACGTGCTGGTAACTAAGGACAAGGGTTGCGCTCGTTACGGGACTTAACCCAACATCTCACGACACGAGCTGACGACAGCCATGCAGCACCTGTCTCAATGTTCCCGAAGGCACTCCGCCATCTCTGGCAGATTCATTGGATGTCAAGGCCTGGTAAGGTTCTTCGCGTTGCTTCGAATTAAACCACATGCTCCACCGCTTGTGCGGGCCCCCGTCAATTCATTTGAGTTTTAACCTTGCGGCCGTACTCCCCAGGCGGTCAACTTAATGCGTTAGCTGCGCCACTAAGAGCTCAAGGCTCCCAACGGCTAGTTGACATCGTTTACGGCGTGGACTACCAGGGTATCTAATCCTGTTTGCTCCCCACGCTTTCGCACCTCAGTGTCAGTATCAGTCCAGGTGGTCGCCTTCGCCACTGGTGTTCCTTCCTATATCTACGCATTTCACCGCTACACAGGAAATTCCACCACCCTCTACCATACTCTAGCTCGACAGTTTTGAATGCAGTTCCCAGGTTGAGCCCGGGGATTTCACATCCAACTTAACGAACCACCTACGCGCGCTTTACGCCCAGTAATTCCGATTAACGCTTGCACCCTCTGTATTACCGCGGCTGCTGGCACAGAGTTAGCCGGTGCTTATTCTGTCGGTAACGTCAAGACCATCACGTATTAGGTAACGGCCCTTCCTCCCAACTTAAAGTGCTTTACAATCCGAAGACCTTCTTCACACACGCGGCATGGCTGGATCAGGCTTTCGCCCATTGTCCAATATTCCCCACTGCTGCCTCCCGTAGGAGTCTGGACCGTGTCTCAGTTCCAGTGTGACTGATCATCCTCTCAGACCAGTTACGGATCGTCGCCTTGGTGAGCCATTACCCCACCAACTAGCTAATCCGACCTAGGCTCATCTGATAGCGCAAGGCCCGAAGGTCCCCTGCTTTCTCCCGTAGGACGTATGCGGTATTAGCGTCCGTTTCCGAACGTTATCCCCCACTACCAGGCAGATTCCTAGGCATTACTCACCCGTCCGCCGCTCGCCACCAGGTACAAGTACCCGTGCTGCCGCTCGACTTGCATGTGTTAGGCCTGCCGCCAGCGTTCAATCTGAGCCATGATCAAACTCTTCAGTTCAAACATCTTTGGGTTTTTAGAAAACCCTAAATTTAGCTCAGCAATCGTTGGTTACATCTTTGATTTCTCGCGGAGTAACTTGTGATGCTGATAATCTTGTTGACTATCAGTCTGACTCCACAAGCACCCACACGAATTGCTTGATTCAGTTGTTAAAGAGCGGTTGGTTAAGATCTTTCGTCTCAACCGAGGCGCGCATTCTACGCTTTCCTCTGCTGCTGTCA
The DNA here is from genome assembly GCF_059716055.1 of Pseudomonas sp. LBUM1658. Taxonomy (NCBI): domain Bacteria; kingdom Pseudomonadati; phylum Pseudomonadota; class Gammaproteobacteria; order Pseudomonadales; family Pseudomonadaceae; genus Pseudomonas; species Pseudomonas sp. LBUM1658. Next base: position 847,985 of record NZ_CP166798.1, on the reverse strand, counting down.
AGCGGTTATTTTCAGAAGTTTTCAAAGTTTCCTTTGTAACTTCAACCACTTGGCGCTTCCGATCACTCGTTAGCGGGAGGCGAATTCTACAGCGTTACTCGCTGCTGTCAACACCTGTTTTACACCGCTTTCGACCGAGTGGATCGAACCGTTGATAACGTCAAACCAGCCGACCTTACCAACTCCTTCTGGGCTTCGATGAACTGAAGCAACTCGCTGCCGAAAACTGCGTAACTCTTTGTTTACCAAGGAGTTTTCCGTTTCGACTGCGCCGGAAGTGGGGCGAATTATAGACTTCCAGGATCTGCCGTCAAGGACTAATTACACCTTTGTTGCAGAAGATGTCCTTTTGGCTGTTAAACGGGGGATTCGGCGCATCACAGACGGAATACGCAACACTAATAGCAGCGCTCCTATAGAAGCATAGATCACCCACTCCTTCAGATCCGCTCGAACTATCCACAGCATATGCAGCAGCCCAAGCCCCAGGATCACATAAGCCAGGTGATGCAACTTCTTCCAGCCAGCACCGAGGCGTCGCTGACTGTAACGATTGGAGGTAACCGACAATGCCAGTAAACCAAGGAATCCAAGACTGCCGACGATGATGTAAGGCCGCTTGCGCAACTCGACACCCAGCTGCGACCAATCAAGACCGAGGATAAACACCAGGTAGGCCGCCAGATGCATGACCACATAAGCAAAGCACCACAGACCCAACTGTCGGCGCACGACAATCCACCCCGCCCAACCGGTCAGCCGTTGTAGAGGCGTCATGCTCAGAGTGATCAACAACAGGGTCAGCGTACCCAATCCCAGGCGATCGACCAGCACCTTCCCCGGATCCGGCCCCAGGGCGAAGATCCAGGCTTGATACAACCAGAGCAGCGGCCACACCGCCGCCACTATAAAGACGCCAATGCGCCACAACGGATAACGCATCAATAGTTCTTCCGCAGATCCAGGCCGCTATATAAAGAAGCCACCTCATCGGAGTAGCCGTTGAACATCTGCGTCTCGCGCACATTGGGGCTGAACAGTCCGCTCGGCAGGCGCCGTTCACGTGCCTGAGTCCAGCGCGGGTGATCCACCTCAGGATTGACGTTGGCGTAGAAACCATACTCATCCGCAGCAATGCTCTGCCAGGTGGTTTTCGGCTGTTCGCTGACCAGACTGATGCGCACGATGGATTTGACGCTCTTGAAGCCGTACTTCCACGGCACCACCAGACGCAACGGCGCGCCGTTTTGATTAGGCAGCTCGCGGCCGTACATACCCACGGCGAGAATTGCCAATGGGTTCATCGCCTCATCCAGACGCAACCCTTCTACATAAGGCCAGTCAATCAGGGCAAAACCGGAACGCTGGCCCGGCATGCTCTGAGGATCGAGAAGGGTTTCGAATCGAACGAATCTGGCCTTGGAGGTCGGCTCGACCTGCTTGAGCAACGCCGAGATGGGAAAGCCGATCCAGGGGATCACCATCGACCAGGCCTCGACGCAGCGCAGACGGTAGATCCGCTCCTCCAACTGATAGGGTTTCATGAAGTCTTCGAGGGCATAACGCCCGGGCTTGCCGACCTCACCATCGACCACCACGCTCCATGGCTCGGTTTTCAGCGTACCGGCGTTTTGTGCCGGGTCACCTTTATCCGTTCCGAACTCATAGAAGTTGTTGTAGTGGGTCGCGTCCTTGAATGGGGTGATCGCCTCCCCCTTGACCGTGACAGCCTGCCATTGGGTAGCCGGTAGCTTCTCGGTAAACCAGGCCGGCGCCTTGCCCGGCTCGACATCTGCATAACGTGCGACAGTATCGGCATGTGCCCAGCGCGGCAGACCGCTAACCGCCAGCGCAGTCATGGCGCCGCCCAGCACACTGCGACGAGAGTAGTAGAGGGATTGCGGCGTGACATCCGATTCTTGGCAGTCGGATGGCTTGGGCAACTTGATTAACATGACAACTCCGCAGCATTGGAGGACTGATGCACCAATAGACTGCGGAGTATGAGGGATATTACATCACTCGACTTTTTTGTGACGGCGCAGACGCAACAGGTACTGCACCGGGCCGGAAGCTGCATAGGCGAGGAACACCAGCAGCAGAATGCGCGGCGGATCACTGAAGACCACGGCGAACACCAGCACCACCGCGAGAATCGCGACAAATGGCACCCGCCCTTTCAGGTCCAGCTCCTTGAAGCTGTTGTACTTGATGTTGCTGACCATCAGCATGCCGGCAGCAGCCACCATCAGCGCCACCAGGAAGGACATCTTGGAACCCTGAATGCCGTAGTCGCTGAACGCCCAGACAATCCCGGCCACTACACCTGCCGCGGCCGGACTGGCCAGACCGATGAAATAACGCTTGTCTGCGGTACCCACCTGAGTATTGAAACGCGCCAGACGCAACGCCGCGCCCGCCACATAGATGAAAGCGACCATCCAGCCTACTTTGCCCATATCCCCCAACGCCCAGCCAAATGCCAGTAACGCTGGTGCGACACCAAAAGCGACCATATCGGACAACGAGTCATATTCAGCGCCGAAGGCGCTCTGGGTATTGGTCATCCGGGCAACACGACCATCCAGCCCGTCGAGCACCATGGCAACGAAGATCGCGATCGCAGCAAAAGCGAAATACTTACTCGCGCTTACCGCGTCACCGGCACTCAAGGCACTTTGAGCGCTCATGGAACTGATGATGGAGTAGAACCCCGCAAACAGGTTCGCGGTGGTAAACAGATTCGGCAGAAGATAGATACCACGATGCCGGACTTTACGGCCTTCTGCGTCATGCCCTTCTTCGACATGCTCATCGATCGGTAGCAGGCTTTCGGCGTCAGAGGCCTTGTTTGGCTCTTCGGGACGTTCGCTCATGGACATTACCTTGCAACGGTGTGGAAAATTTCGACAGGTGTCTGCGACGAGGGTTCGCGCGCAAACGATCCAGCTTTATACCAGAACCTGTCTGCCCAAACGAAAAAACGCGGCCTAAGCCGCGTTTTCTCTTCAAGGCCGGAACTTAGTTCTTGGCTTTGTCGACGATTTTGTTGGCACCGATCCACGGCATCATAGAGCGCAGTTGCTCGCCGATGATTTCGATACCGTGAGCGGCGTTGTTGCGACGCTTGGCGGTCATCGATGGGTAGCCGGTAGCACCTTCGCTGATGAACATCTTGGCGTACTCACCGTCCTGAATGCGTTTCAGGGCGTTGCGCATGGCCTGACGGGATTCGGCGTTGATCACTTCCGGGCCGGTCACGTACTCGCCGTATTCAGCGTTGTTGGAGATCGAGTAGTTCATGTTGGCGATACCGCCTTCGTACATGAGGTCAACGATCAGTTTCAGTTCGTGCAGGCACTCGAAGTAAGCCATTTCTGGCGCGTAGCCAGCTTCAACCAGAGTTTCGAAACCGGCTTTGACCAGTTCAACGGTACCGCCACACAGAACAGCCTGCTCGCCGAACAGGTCGGTTTCGGTTTCGTCCTTGAAAGTGGTTTCGATGATGCCGGTACGACCGCCACCAACGCCGGCAGCGTAGGACAGCGCAACGTTTTTGGCGTTGCCGGAAGCATCCTGATAGATAGCGATCAGGTCAGGGATGCCGCCGCCTTTGACGAACTCGGAACGCACGGTGTGGCCTGGAGCTTTCGGCGCGATCATGATCACGTCGAGGTCAGCGCGTGGCACTACCTGGTTGTAGTGGATCGCGAAGCCGTGGGAGAAGGCCAGGGTTGCGCCCTTCTTGATGTTCGGCTCGATTTCGTCTTTGTACAGAGCGGACTGGAACTCGTCCGGGGTCAGGATCATGACCAGGTCGGCAGCGGCAACAGCGCTGGCAACGTCAGTCACTTTCAGGCCGTGAGCTTCGGCTTTGGCAACGGTAGCCGAACCTTTACGCAGACCAACAGTGACGTCAACGCCGGAATCTTTCAGGTTGCAAGCTTGTGCGTGGCCTTGGGAGCCGTAACCGATGATGGCTACTTTTTTGCCCTGGATGATCGACAGGTCGCAGTCTTTTTCGTAATAAACTTTCATGAAATTTCCCCTATATATCCAGGCCGTTCAGGCCATTCGCTAATTTGGTTTAGATGCTCAGCACTTTGTCGCCACGGGCAATCCCGGTGACGCCACTGCGTACGGTTTCCAGTATCGCGGCCGTGCCGATAGACTGAATGAAGCTGTCGAGTTTGTCGCTGGTACCGGTCAGTTGAACGGTATACACGCTGGCGCTGACATCGACGATCTGTCCACGATAAATATCGGTAGTGCGCTTGATCTCGGCGCGCTGGGCGCCGGTGGCCTTGACCTTGACCAGCATCAGTTCGCGCTCGATGTGAGCACTTTCCGACAGGTCGACCAGCTTGACCACTTCGATCAGCTTGTTCAGGTTCTTGGTGATCTGCTCGATTACTTCATCGTGCCCCACGGTGGTCAGCGTCAGACGCGACAAGGTCGGGTCTTCGGTCGGCGCCACGGTCAGGCTTTCGATGTTGTAGTTACGCTGCGAAAACAGGCCAACAACGCGAGACAAGGCGCCCGGTTCGTTTTCCAGAAGCAAGGAAATAATGTGCCGCATGATTAAGTACGCTCCGTCTTGCTCAGCCACATATCGCGCATGGAGCCGTCTTTGATCTGCATCGGGTAGACGTGCTCGCTGGTGTCGACCGAAATATCGAGCACCACCAGGCGATCTTTCATGGCAAACGCTTCCTCCATCTTCGACTTCAAATCTTTCGAGTCGGTGATGCGCACGCCGACGTGACCATAGGCCTCCGCCAACTTGACGAAGTCAGGCAGCGACTCCATGTAGGAATGCGAGTGACGGCTGCCATAGCTCATGTCTTGCCACTGGCGAACCATACCCAGAACACCGTTGTTCAGGATGACGATTTTCACCGGCAAGCCATATTGCAGACAGGTGGACAGTTCCTGAATGTTCATCTGGATACTCCCCTCGCCCGTCACGCAGACGACGTCGGCATCCGGGAAGCTCAACTTGATGCCCATGGCCGCCGGAAAACCGAAGCCCATGGTGCCCAGGCCGCCGGAGTTGATCCAGCGGTTCGGCTTGTCGAACTTGTAGTACTGCGCCGCGAACATCTGGTGCTGACCCACGTCGGACGTGATGTAGGCATCGCCCTTGGTCACTTCGCTGAGGGTTTCGATCACGGTCTGCGGCTTGATGATGCTGCCGTCGCCCTTATCGTAAGGGAACAGGCCACGATCACCGCGCCACTCCTCGACTTGCTTCCACCAGCTGGCAACGGACTCCTTGTTCGGGGTCTCGCCGATTTCCTTGAGGGTCGCGACCATTTCGGTCAGCACACTCTCGACCGGACCGACGATAGGCACGTCAGCCTTGATGGTCTTGGAGATCGAAGCGGGGTCGATGTCGATGTGAATGATCTTGGCATTCGGACAGAACTTGGCCGGGCCGTTGATCACCCGATCATCGAAACGCGCACCGACCGCAAGGATCACGTCGGCATGGTGCATGGCGAGGTTGGCGGTGTAGCTGCCGTGCATGCCGAGCATGCCGATGAACTGCCGATCAGTGCCAGGGTATGAACCCAGGCCCATCAACGTATTGGTCACTGGCAGGTTGAGCATTTGCGCCAGTTCGGTCAGCGCTGCGGAACCGCCACCCAGAACCACCCCTCCGCCTGCATAAAGCACCGGACGCTTGGCCGCCAGCAGCATTTCCGCGGCTTTGCGGATTTGCCCGGAGTGCCCGCGAACAGCCGGGCTGTAGGAACGCAGCTTGGCTTTTTTCGGGAAGATGTATTCGAACTTCTCGGCCGGGTTGGTCATGTCTTTCGGGATATCGACCACGACCGGGCCAGGACGACCGGATTGCGCCAGGTAGAACGCTTTCTTCATGACTTCCGGGATTTCCGACGCATGCTTGATCATGAAGCTGTGTTTCACGATCGGCCGGGAGATACCGATCATGTCGGTTTCCTGGAATGCATCGGTGCCCACCATGGTGCTAGGCACCTGGCCGGAAATGATCACCATCGGAATGGAGTCCATGTAGGCCGTGGCAATACCGGTGATGGCGTTGGTCGCGCCCGGGCCGGAGGTCACCAGTACCACACCGGCTTTACCGGTGGCACGAGCGTAGCCGTCAGCCATATGAGTCGCGGCCTGCTCGTGACGAACCAGGATGTGGGTTACTTCCGGTTCTTTGAACAGCGCATCGTAAACATGAAGAAGAGCACCACCTGGGTACCCGTAGATATATTTGACGCCTTCGTCACGCAAAAAGCGGACGAGCATCTCACCGCCAGATAAAAGCTCCACGTTGTTCACCTCTAAAACGCCAGAATACCGTCCACTCAAAAGGGAACGGGTCTTAATAGGTTTACTGCTTAGCAGAGCATGAGCGACGGTGGTCGCCGACTACGTCAGCACTGACTGAGCAAGTATTGGGAGCTCCCCAAGTGTTGCGGGGGTTTCCCACCCAGCGCGAGGTAACGCGTTGCGGGTGTAACAGGTCGGCGCGGATGTGCACCTCATGATCTACTGAGCGGGTCTGCTTCTGGCAGTCCCTCTACAGCGGACTTTGGATTCTTCTGTTTCGCCCCCTCCAAGTCAAGTCGTCAAATGCTTTATTCGAACTAAGCGCATGAGAAAGCAAGAAAAAACCTCTAAACAGCATCTGTGTTAGCTTCAATTGCGCAACCCATGACAAGGAAATGGCATGCGAACGTTTTTCTTCACAGCGAGCCTGCTGATTGGCCTGAGCCCTTTGTGCATGGCCGCTCAGATCTACAAATGGGTCGACGCTCAAGGCGTTACCCACTTCGATGCACAACCGCCCCAAGGCCAGGAAGCGACCACAGTGACGCCCTCCCCGCCCGCCGGCAAACCGACCGCAACGCCGCGCAGCAGCGCCATCGGCGATCAACAGGCCATCGACAACAAAGTGAAAAAGCAGGTTGCCGAGCAGCAAGACCGGTTAAAGACGTTCTGTGAGCAGGCCCGAACCAATCTGGCTCAACTGCAGAACAATCCGCGACTACGGGAGGAAGTCGACGGTGGGATGCGCCGCCTGACCGACGAACAACGTCAGGATCGCATCATCGAAGCACAGAAACAGATTGCGGATAACTGCCAGTAGGTTCTGGCAGTCTCCGATTCAGCGGGAGGAGGCGATCAGCAGATCGAATTCCTTGAGCAGGATCTGCAGCTGCCGATCCTTGCCCTGGACATTCCGGGCAGCGAAGACCATTTCGGCCATCTCCTGAATACCCGAGACATTGGGCAGCGGTAGATCGTTTTCCAGTATCGCTTTCATCCGCGGCAGAAAGATCCATTGCAGCCATTGCTCGAAGTCCAGGGTATCGATCGAGAATGGTTCGACGCTGTTTAGAGCTTCTGCCGATGGCGAGACTTCATCCCACCAACCCTGCACCCGCAGCTCACGTTCGATCAACAACAGCTGCTCGGCGATCTTCGGAAAGCGTGCATCCATCAGAGACTTACCTTGGCCTTCTGCCTGGCCAGGGCGGCGCCCGCCGAATCACCCTGCTTCTCACGCGCCTGAGCGATCAAGCCCCACAGGCTCGCCTGAAGGGCCGGGCGACCATTGGCGAAGCTCAGCCCGCGACGAGCGAACTGCTCGGCTTGCGCCGCATCACCCTGGGCCATGCGCACCTGCGCCAGACGGTAGAGCACTTGTGGTTCGCGCGGGGCGACACGCTGGGCGCGCTCCAGGCTGGAGGAAGCGCCGTTCAGATCGCCGCTGGCTTGTTGCTGCTGCGCCGTGGTGAGCAAGGCCAGTACCGGACCGTCCAGTTGTTCGTCGGCCGACAGCCCGCCGGAGTTCGCCGAAGGAATCCCGCTCGGCGTCGACGGCATGTTGTAGGTGCCCTGATTGATCGGCGCCGACTGAACCGGCGCAGAATCCATCGGCCCGGGAGTGATCGGCCCCGGGGTAATCGGTGCAGTGCTGATCGGTGCCGAAGCGGCTGCAGCGCCACCCGGAATCATCACCATTACGCCTTCGCCTTGCGGGATGGCTTGAGTCTGGGCTTGCGTCGGACGCTGTGCGGTCGTCTGACGGGAGCCGGCATTGGCCTGGATCCGCTCGCTGTTGGAAACGGCACTGCCGGAGTCCACCACCGGGATCGATCCGCGCTGCACGCTGGCGCAACCATTGAGCAAAGCCAGAGCTGTAATAGCTGGTATCCACCACTTGTTCACTTAAAACCCTCTTCGCTTAATTCATCCAGCCTTTGACCCAATCCATCACCGCATCGGCGGGTGCAGGGCTTTCGCCTGCACACGCGGCACCGGGTGGTGGTTCACTGCCGCGAATATACGGCATCTGCACCGCGCCTGGACAACTCGCTTCGGAACCTTGCCCGGTACGGGAGTCGACCCAGGCCTGAACCACATTATCCGGCTGTGGCATATCCAGCGGCAACGGATCCGCCTTGCGCATGAAGCTGGTCCAGACCTGCAGGGCGCCCGTGGCACCGGTGAACGGTGTCTTGCCGTTGTCATCGCGACCCATCCAGACCACCGCCAGCAGATCCTGGCTGAAACCGGCGAACCAGCTGTCCCGCGAATCGTTACTGGTGCCGGTCTTGCCCGCCAGTGCCAGGGTTTTCGGCAAGGAGTTGTAGACCGAACTACCGGTACCTTCACGCATTACCCGCTGCATCGCGCTCTGGATCAGGAAGATCGAACCTGGATCAAAGCGCTGCTGGATCTGGAAGGGATAACGCTTGAGCGGTTCGCCTTCGGCGGTCAGCACGCTACGAATCCCGCGCATCGGCGTATTGAATCCACCGTTGGCCAGCGTCTGGTACATGGTCGCCACTTCCATCGGGCTCAAGCCGCCAGCCCCCAGCAACATCGACGGGAAGGCCGGGAATTCACGGTCAACGCCCAGCCGCGCGAGCGTCTTGAGGACATTCGGCACGCCGACTGCCAGGCCAAGCCGGGCGGTCGACAGGTTGTAGGAGTGCGCCAGCCCCTGATACAGGAACACTGTGCCGTGGGAGCGACGATCATAGTTCTGTGGCTTCCAGACCTGCCCATCGGCACCTTTCACCGAAAAAGACTCATCGGAGAGCCAGCTGGTCAAGGTGTACTGGCTCGGCTTCTCAAGCGCGGTCAGGTAAACCGCCGGTTTGATCAGGGAGCCGATCGGACGCACTGCATCCAGCGCACGGTTGAAACCGGCAAAACCAGCCTGACGACTGCCGATCATGGCCTGGACTTCCCCGGTTTCCGGATTGGTCACCACCATCGCGGCTTCGACCTCATCCGAGCCCTTGCGCCCGGCCAGACGCTTGAAGGTATCGTTGACCGAAGCCTCGGCCTTCATCTGCAGGATCGGATCGAAACTGGTGAAAATCCGCAGCCCCTCTTCGGTCAAGTCTTCGTCGCGGTAATCTTCGCGCAGTTGGCGTTTGACCAGGTCAATGAAACCCGGGTACGAAGTGTCGGCCAGACTGCCGCGCTTGGTCACGCCCAGTGGCATTTTCTTGGCCGCCGCCACCTGCTCGGCGGTCGCGACACCCTGTTCTTGCAACACATCGAGCACCAGGTTACGCCGTTCAAGCGCGCGCTCCGGGTTACGCCGCGGGTTGTAGGAAGACGGCCCCTTGACCATGCCCACCAACAACGCCACCTGATGCAGCTTGAGTTCAGACAGCGGCTGACTGAAGAAGAACTGGCTGGCCAAACCGAAACCGTGCACCGCACGCTGGCCGTCCTGACCGACGAAGACTTCGTTGAGATAAGCCTCGAGGATTTCGCGCTTGTCGTAATGCAGTTCAAGCAGCAAGGCCATCATCGCCTCGGTCAACTTGCGGGTCAGGCTGCGCTCGTTGGTCAGGTAGAAGTTCTTGACCAACTGCTGGGTCAAGGTACTGCCGCCCTGGCGCATGTGCCCCGACGAGGTGTTGATCCACACAGCCCGGGCGATGGACTTGGGCGAGACGCCGAAGTGATGATAGAAATCCCGGTCCTCCACCGCGACCAGCGTCTCGAGCAGGTATGGCGGCACCTGATCGATCTTGATCAGGATGCGATCCTCGAGGTTTTTCGGGTAAAGACCGCCGATCAACAGTGGTTCAAGGCGCACCACCGCGACTTTCGACCCGTTGGCCCCCGAGAGTCCGGCCACATAGTCGCCGGAGAAACGCACGCGCACCGGCTGAGCCTGCTCCATGCCTTCATAGAACTGGAAGCCGCGGGTATTCAAGTCGACCGTATTGCCACTGACCGCGGCTGCACCCGGACCATTGGCGACACTTTCGCGCCGGTAACCGAGCGCATCGAGCTCGATAAGAAAATCTTCCTTGCTGAGCTTTTGTCCGACGAACAGCTCCAGCGGTCGGGCATAAACCTTGGCCGGAATGGTCCAGCGCTTGCCGGAGAACTTCTCCTGGACCACTGCGTCGAGATAAACCGCAAAGCCTGCGAGCACCACCAAGGCGACCAGACTGAGCTTCAGGGCCCAGCCCAGCCAAGGGCGCAGGCCAGCAGACGGGGGTTTGGAACGGGAACGGGGGGATCGGGTACGAGTCATGGCGGCGGATTATACGCACTTTATTCATACTCAACAGGAGCTCTACGAGGTTTGCACGACAGCCGCATGCGGCCATAATGACGCCCTTGAAATTTCCCGAATCTGAAGGATCGCCTGTGAGCCAGTCCCTGATCGCCGCCCTGCAAAACCCGGCCCTCTACCCCCATCCTGTAGAGGGTTTCCAGGTCATCGAGACGCATATCTCCTGGGTGCTGCTGACGGGCCCCTACGCCTATAAATTGAAGAAGCCAGTCAATTTCGGCTTCCTCGACTTCACTGCCCTGGAAGCTCGCGAACACTTCTGCGGCGAAGAACTGCGCCTGAACCAGCGCCTGACCCATGATCTGTATCTGGAAGTGTTGCCGATCACCGGCAGCGCCGATGCACCGCAATTGGGTGGCAGTGGTCCGGTCATCGACTACGCGCTGAAAATGCGCCAGTTCCCGCAAAGCCAGTTGCTCAGCACCTTGCAAGCCAATGGCGAACTGACTACCGCGCACATCGACCAGATGGCCAAACAAATCGCCCGCTTCCACCTCAGTGCGCCTGTGGTCCCGGCAGACCACGAAGCCGGCACCCCGGACAGCGTCATGGCGCCGGTACGGCAGAACTTCGAACAAATCCGCCCGTTCCTCAGCGACAAGGCCGACTTGCTGCAACTCGAGGCTCTGCAAGCCTGGGCTGAAAGCAGCTTCGAGCGCCTCAAGCCGCTGTTCGCCCAGCGCAAGGCCGAGGGGTTTATCCGCGAGTGTCACGGCGACATTCACTTGGGCAACGCCACGGTGATCGACGGTGAAGTAGTGATCTTTGACTGCATCGAGTTCAATGAACCCTTCCGCTTCACTGACGTTTACGCCGATACCGGATTCCTCGCGATGGACCTGGAAGATCGCGGCCTTAAAAGCCTCGCGCGCCGTTTCATCAGCCAGTACCTGGAGCTGACCGGTGATTACCGCGGGCTTGAGCTGCTGAACTTCTACAAAGCCTATCGCGCGCTGGTTCGCGCCAAGGTCAGCCTGTTCAGCATGCCTGCCGAAGCCGATCCGGTACTGCGTGCAACCACCCTGCGCCAGTACCGCAACTATGCCAACCTGGCAGAAAGCTACAGCACCATCCCGTCGCGCTTTCTGGCGATCACCCACGGTGTTTCGGCCGTCGGCAAGAGTTATGTGGCCACGCGCCTGGTGGAAGCGCTGGGTGCGATCCGCCTGCGCTCCGATGTCGAACGCAAACGCCTGTTCGGCGAGCAACAGGTGCCGAATGATCCGCAAGTCGGGATCTACAGCGCCGAGTCGAGCGTTGCCACCTACGCCCACCTGCATGAGATTGCCGCGGTCATTCTGCGCGCCGGCTTCCCGGTGGTGATCGACGCCACCTACCTCAAGCGCGAACAGCGCGATGGCGCCGCGAAAATCGCCGAAGCCACCGGCGCGCCGTTCCTGATCCTTGACTGCAACGCACCGCAAGCGGTGATCGAGAGCTGGCTGGCGCGACGTCAGGCGGACAAGAACGATCCGTCCGACGCGACCATGGCGGTTATCGAAGCTCAGCAAGCCACTCGTGAGGCGCTGACGCCAGCAGAAATCCTCTGCAGCAAACGCGTCCAGACCAATGAAAGCGGTACCCTGGATACCGTGGTTGCACAAATTCGCCAGCGCATGCCCGGCCTGTAAGCAACTATCGGGGTCGTGGAACCGATAACGGTTTCGCGACCTCGAGATAGTGGCACTACACTGGCGTCATATATCCAACAGGTGACGTCCCATGAGCCAGCCAAAATTCCTCGACACCCCGCTTTTCGCGCTGCTGCACAAAGACGACATTGTCGGCTTCAATAACGAGAGACCAAAGGACGCGTCTGTCGATATGCGCGGCGGTGATTTCCGCAGCCTCGACCTGCGTGAACTGAATGCCGAAGGCATCGACTTCACGGATGCCTACTTCCGCTCGGCTGACCTGCGCGGCCTGGACTTACGTAATAGCTGCATGGAAGGCGCCAGCCTGGCGCATGCGCAGATCTCGGGAGCTTACTTCCCGCCAGAACTGACTGCGGATGAGATTCTGATGTCGGTCAATTTCGGTACACGCTTGCGCTACCGTACCAAGTAACAAGTTCGCCGCCCCCGAGTCCGGCACCGCCACTGCGCGCTGGGCTGGGCGTCGTGCGCCGTGCAGTCATCCAGCCTGCCTGTTGGCGATCCCCCTCCTACTGAGCTCACAGCGCTTTCCATAGCTCTCTGGGCTCACGGCTTAGAAGCTTTTTCGACGAAACCGACCAAACAACCACGTTTTTCCTACTGACCGCTACACTCCTTGAAACTCGCCCACGCTTGTTCGGCTGTCGCAAGGAGGCTTGATGAATGATGAACTGCAACACCTGAAAAACCTTGGCAAGACGTCGGCGCAATGGCTGCATGCCGTGGGCATCCATAGCGCCTCGGACTTGCGTCGCCTGGGGGCGGTGGATGCGTATCGTGCGGTGCGAACCAGAGGGTTTCGCGCATCGAAAGTGTTGTTGTATGCCATTGAAGGTGCGTTGATGGACGTGCACTGGAACGACATACCGGCAGAGCGCAAAGATGCCTTGAATAAACAATTGGAAGCCATATCGTCACGCCATAAAACTGAGCGGACGTGATTGTCATGCATTGATACGGACTCGCCCCCCTGTTTACCGGGCAATCCGAAAGAATATCCAGCTCGATTCAGCAAAATGAGTAATCAGCTGTTGACTTAGAAATGAGAATCGTTATGATTATCACATCTGGTCGCGAGATCAGTCGATAACCTGGAAGACCAGTGGTTCGGACTCTCAGATTATCTCCTCATCAGGCTAATCACGGTTATTTGACCCGGCTTTTTGCCGGGTCTTTTTTTTGCCTGTCGAAAAGTCGCCGAAGCCTTTGCCAAACGCCAGATCAACGCTATCAGGCAGGTCGTTGCCCCAGGCAGGCGAGCAATTCATCCAGCAAGCCCGAGGCACCTATACGCATATGCCTGGCGCTTACCCAGCCAGCCCCCATGCGCTGCCGGACGAGGCCGATATACAGGCCGGCATCCACCAGCGTGCGAATCCCCCCGGAAACCTTTAGACCGGTCTCGACTCGCTGCTCGGCAATGGCTTCCAGCATGATTCGCGCGGCTTGCTCCGTGGCATTGATCGCAACCTTGCCGGTACTGGTCTTGATGAAGTCCGCGCCCGCGGCAATCGAGTCCAGGCTGGCCCGGCGAATCAGCTGCGGATCGCGCAGCTCACCGGTTTCCAGAATCACTTTGAGCAGCACCGGTCCTGAACAGACAGTGCGACAGGCGGCCAGCAACTCCCGGCCGATGTCGCGATCCCCTGCCAGCAACCCATGAAAGGGGTAAACCACATCTACCTCATCCGCTCCCGCAGCTATAGCCTGCTCGACCTGGGTGACGGTCGAAGCGATATTGCTACCGCCATAAGGGAAGTTGGCAACGGTTGCCACCCGGACCTGCGCCCCTCCCAGGCTGTTCAGGGTCTTGCGTGCCAGGCTGACAAACCGTGGATAGACGCAGACCGCCGCCACCGGACCAAAAGGTGTCAGCGCGCGCAGGCAAAGACTGACGATAGCCGCGTCATCATCATCGGCATTCAACGAGGTCAGATCGAGCAAGCTGATTGCCAGGCGAGCCAGCTGTTTATCCGGTTGATCCATAGATCCCTCCACCTTCAATCGTGAAATTGCCGGTCGGCATAGTGGATAAACAATAAAGCAGCCAGTCGAATAATTGCCTGACTTTGGAGCAGCCGGGACGCTAACTACGCGATTGACAGAAACTTCCGATACGCCAGCAGCTATTTACGCATCTGAGCGCAATAGTCCTGCTCTGGCCTGACCGCGGTGTACCAGACGTAATCCGCCGCGCCTGGCGCAACCTCGGCACCCTGCTCGGCCAGCATCAGCACCTGTGTGCCGCCCGACGCCCCGAGATCAAGCAGGTGCACCGGCACGCCGACATCCTTGCGCGCGTGATAAGCGCCGGCAAACAACAGCGAAGGAGACGGTGCCGCCAGCAGGCGCTCAGCCATCCGCCGGTCACGTTGCTGCTGGACCGCCAGCATGGCGGGCATTTGCGATTCCGGTAGCAGGCCACAATGGGATTCGCGGACTTGCTCCAGCAGTTCGAGCCTGACCGAATCCGAGTTCGAACGAGTACCGCTCAACACTGGCGCCTGGGTATAAATCTTCCGTATTTCAGCGCTGTTCAGGTTGGCCGCCAGCAACGGATAAGGCTGCGCCAGGGCAAAGCGCACGATAGGCCCATACAACTTCCAGTCCCAGCCGGATTGCCATGCCAGGGTTTCAGGCAAGTCATCGGGCCAACCCGTGATTTTCAGCTGAATGCGGACCTGATCGACGCGCGATTGCTGGTCTGGCGTCAGCATCTCCAACAGCAGGCTGCCTTGGCCACGGCGCTCAGACAACGCCTGCAACAACCATAATTGCAGCCGGTGGTGATCAGGATTGTCGTGCCGCTCGCCGACTATGACCCGTGGCGCCTTGGCTAGGCGCTCGACCAGTTCGTCGGCAGTCAGCAACTGCCCGCTGCCGAGCTCGCGAATCATTCCGGCGCTATCTTTGGAGCTGCTTGCGACCGGCACCACCGTCGTGGTTTGACAAGCACCGAGCAGTATCAAAGCCAGTAGCAGAATCGCGCGCATGGGTTCCTTCCAGAAAATGGGCTTAACGGGCAATGATCAAGGGGTGCCCACGCTCCGGATGGGGCTGCACCAGCACCTCCAGGCCGAACACCGCTTTCAGCGGTTCCGGTTGCAACACCATTGCCGGACTGTCCAGCGCATAGGGGCGTCCGTCCTCAAGCAGCAACAGACGATCACAATAACGTGCTGCCAGGTTCAGATCATGCAGGATCACCAAAACTGCCGCACCACGACCGGCAAACTCACGGATCGCCTGCAAGGTGGTGTGCTGATGCAGCGGGTCGAGCATCGAAGTCGGTTCGTCGAGCAACAGGGTCTGCCCGACCTGCCCCGGCCACAGCTGCGCAAGGACCCGCGCCAGGTGCACTCGTTGCCGCTCGCCTCCGGACAACGCCAGGTAACTGCGACCGCTCAGATGTCCGGCGTCAGCGGCCTCCAGGGCGGCGGCGATAATTTCCTCGTCGCGGACTCGGCCGCTTTGATGGGGCAAGCGCCCCATACCGACCACTTCCTCGACCCGAAAGGCAAAATCCAGGGTCGAAGTCTGTGGCAATACCGCCAGGCGTTGCGCCCTTTGCACCCCTTGCCAGTGTCCCAACTCCCGGTCCTCAAGCCAGACCTTGCCCTGACTTGCAGGCAATTCACCGCACAACGCGCCGAGCAAGGTGCTCTTGCCCGCACCGTTGGGCCCGAGTACGCCGAGCACTTCGCCCGGCATGAGTTGTAGATTGATATCCGCCAGTACCGTCTTTTTGCCACGGCGAACCTGCAGGTTTTCCGCTCGCAGCATCAGGCGCGCCCTCGCAACAGCAAATACAGAAAGAATGGTGCGCCGATAAACGCGGTGACTATGCCGATCGGTAACTCGGCAGGGGCCAGGGCCAGACGCGCCAGCAGATCGGCAAACAGCAGCAGGCTTGCCCCGGCCAACACCGAGGCTGGCAACAAGACCCGGTGATCCGGCCCGGCCAGCAGTCGCAGCAGATGCGGCACCACCAAACCGACAAAACCGATCATCCCGGCCGCCGCAACGGCCGCCCCAACCCCGAGCGCTGTGCAGAACACCAATTCACGCTTGAGCCTTTCGACTTCGATCCCCAGGTGGTTGGCTTCCGACTCCCCCAGCAACAGCGCATTCAGCGCCTGGGCTCGCCGCGGCAACCACAGTGCGACCGCTGCACTCACCAGCAACAACGGCCAGAGCCTGGAATAACTGGCGCCATTCAGGCTGCCCAGGTTCCAGAAGGTCAGGGTACGCAAAGTGGCGTCATCCGCCAGATAGGTGAACAGGCCGACTGCCGAACCGGCCAGCGCGGTCAAGGCGATGCCCGCCAGCAACATGGTCGCCACGCTGGTTTGGCCATTGCGTCGACCGAGGCGATAGACCAGCGCCGTCACCCCCAACCCACCGAGAAAGGCACAGAGTGAAAGCAAGTAAGGCCCCAGCGCCTCAGGCAGGCCGCCAAACAGCGAACCACCGACGATGGCGATCGCCGCGCCCAATGCCGCGCCGCTGGAGACGCCGACCAACCCCGGGTCGGCCAGTGGATTGCGAAACAAACCTTGCATCGCCACGCCGGACAACGCCAGGACGCCACCCACCGCCATGCCCAGCAAGGTACGCGGCAGACGGATCTGGCCGAGAATCAACTCGGCCTGCTCCAACCCGTCCGCGGCAATTGGCAGCCCCAGCAAACGCAACGCGGCGCGCAAGGTGTCGAGCAACGGCAGGCTGACCGGCCCCAGGGCCAATGACAGCCAGATCGCCAGCAGACACAAGAGGCTCAGCCCGACAAACAGTGTTCGTGGTTTAACCAGAGTGGTCATGGGGCAGTGTCAGCCTTGGCCGCTTCGGCAGGATAAAAACCGCTCGAGAGCTTCACCAGGCTGGCCGGCAAACGTGGCCCGAGCCCGCCCACCAGTAAGGTCGGATCGAGCTCGAACACTCGCCCGCCCTTGGCTGCACGGGTTGAAGCGAGGATCGGATTTTCCCGGAACAACGCAGCACGGGCCGCCTCGCCGGACAGACTGCGGTCGGCGAAGACCAGCATGTCGGGATTGAGACCGGCCAGTGACTCGACCGAAAAAGGTTTGTAGCCGCTATGGGTCGCCAGATTCTGACCACCGGCCTGCTGCAGCAGCCAGTCGGCCGCGGTGTCTTTTCCGGCAACCAGGGGTTTGCCGCCAGCATTTCCCACCAGTAACAACACGCTCGGTGCTGTTTGCCGGGTCTGCGCCTGGCTGACCCAGGCCTTGTGCCGCAAGAGTTGTTGCTGATAGTCCTGGAACAGTTGCGTGGCTTTGTCTTCGCTGCCCAACAGCTTGCCCAGATGCTGCAAGTTGCCCTGCAAGGCCGACAGCTGCGGCTGTGCCGAGAACAATTCGACCTGCACGCCGGCGCTGCGAATCAGCGACAGCGTCGGTGGAGGGCCCATTTCTTCGGTTCCCACGAGAATCTGCGGGCGCAAACTCAAAATACCTTCAGCCGACAGTTGCCGCTGATAGCCGATGCTGGGCAGTGCCTTGAGGGACTCCGGGTGCTGGCTCGTAGTATCCACGCCGACCAGCTTCGACTCGCCGCCCAATGCACTGACCCATTCCGACAACGCGCCACCGGCACTGACCCAGCGTTGCGGCAAGTCGGCCGCAGCGGCCCCCTGACTGACCAATAGTCCGACACAGAACGCAATAGCGCTGGTACTCAGGCGCATAAAAGGTTTTCCTTTGAGGGCGGCACTATGGATCACGCAACAATCTGAAATCCGCAAGAGAGCATAATCCGTAAGCGCGTGGACCACGGGCGAAGCGGCCATTTGATAATTGTTTGCATTTGCACGTCAAGCACGGACATGTTTCGTCCCATGCCCTGCGAGCACAGCATGACAGCCCTGGCGCAGAGCCTGCGCCACCTGAGGATAGCCATGAAGTTTCTTTGCACCCACGCCGAGCTGGTCGATGCCAGCAGTCGCGGTTTTGATATCGACGGCCAGAAGCTGTTTGCCGTGCGCCGCGAAGGCGAGGTCTACGTCTATATCAATCGCTGCCCGCACCGTGGCGTTGCGCTGGAATGGCAGCCCGATCAGTTTCTCGACCGCAGCGCCAGCATGATCCAGTGCGCCACCCACGGCGCACTGTTCCTGATCGAAACCGGCGAATGCGTCGCCGGTCCCTGTGCCGGGCAGTCCCTGACCGCCCTGACCTGCAAGGAAGACAGCCAAGGCATCTGGGTTCAGCTTTAGTGGCCTGTGTGGTCACTAGCCGTTCAGAATGACTTCCAGGCGTCGGTCGATGCAGACCTCTTCAGCGGTCAAGCGCACGCCATAAGCCAACACCTCGACTCCGGACGCAACCGCCTCATGCAGCGCCGCGGCATAGACCGGATCGATCTCCGTCGCCGGACGCACCGCTTCGATTCCCGTCAGGTTGACGCAATACAGCTGTACCGCGCGAATGCCGTCTCGCGCCAGGCAAGCCAGTTCACGCAGGTGTTTGGCTCCGCGCTGGGTCACCGCATCAGGAAACGCAGCTATCGCCAAGCCATCAAAGCCCAGGGTGACACTTTTCACTTCGACAAAGGCCGGGCCCTCCGGGTAATCCAGGCGGAAATCGATCCGGCTGTTTTCCTGCCCGTAAGCGACTTCACGCTTGAGCCCGGTAAAACCATTGAGCTCAGTGATCAACCCGGCGTGCAATGCTTCCTCGATCAAACCGTTGGCCCGCGCCGTGTTAACACATGCCAGGCGACCCTGCGGGGTTTCGCTGATCTCCCAGGTGCCGGGTAATTTGCGCTTGGGGTCGTTGGAGCGACTGAACCAGACCTGCCCGCCTTCGACCATGCAGTTGAACATCGACCCGGTATTGGGGCAGTGAATTGTCAGCAACTCGCCGTCAACGGTTTCGATATCCGCCAAAAATCTTTTATAGCGACGCAGCAAGCGACCTTCTTCGAGTAGAGGATGAAAGCGCATCAGCCCTGCCAGCTCCGCAAACCGCGAGCAATCCGCTCGACGGCTTCCTGCAAACGATCCAGGTTTTGGGTGTAGGCAAACCGCACATGATGGCCGGCCTGATACCGACCGAAATCCAGCCCCGGGGTAATCGCCACGTGCTCGGTTTCGAGGAAATGCCGACAGAAAGCGAAGGCATCTCCGCCAAATGCGCTGATATCGGCGTACAAATAGAACGCGCCTTCCGGCTCCACCGCAATGCCGAACCCCAATTCGCGCAAGGCCGGCAGCAGAAAATCACGCCGACGGCCGAATTCGGCGCGACGCTCTTCGAGAATGCTCAGGGTATCGGGCTCGAAGCAGGCCAGCGCGGCGTGCTGGGCCATGCTTGGGGCGCTGATATAGAGATTCTGCGCGAGTTTTTCCAGCTCACCGACCGCGGCGGGTGGCGCCACCAGCCAACCCAGGCGCCAGCCGGTCATGCCGAAGTATTTCGAGAAACTGTTGAGGACAAACGCCTCGTTATCGACTTCCAGCACGCTGGCCGCATCAGTGCCGTAGGTCAGGCCGTGGTAGATCTCGTCCACCACCAGGTGACCATGGTGTGCCTTGATCGCGGCGGACAGCCCGGCCAGTTGGTCGCGAGTCAGAATTGTCCCGGTCGGGTTGGCTGGAGAAGCCACCAGCGCGCCGACACTGTCCTGATCCCAGTGTCTATCGACCAGTTCCGGGGTGAGCTGATAACGCACCTCCGGACCGACCGGCACCAGTTGTGCCGCGCCTTCCACCAGGCGCAGGAAGTGTCGGTTGCACGGGTACCCCGGATCCGCCAACAGCCAGTGCTTGCCCGGATCGACCAGTAAACTGCTGGCCAGCAGCAACGCTCCAGAGCCACCGGGGGTGATCAGAATTCGCTCAGGATCGATGTCCAGGCCATAACGCTGCTGGTAGAAACCCGAGATGGCGCTGCGTAATTCCGGGATTCCACGGGCGGCGGTGTAACGGGTCTTCCCGGCGGTCAGCGCGGCCTGGCCGGCCTTGATGATCGGCTCGGCCGTGGTGAAGTCCGGCTCGCCGATTTCCAGGTGAATCACATCGTGTCCGGCCGCTTGCAGCTCGTTGGCGCGCGCCAGCAACGCCATGACGTGGAAAGGTTCGATAGCGCGGCTGCGCGCACTGTAGGGCTGAGCCATTAGCCTTCCTTCTGGGTGAGCAAAACCCGATTCTACCCAACCGAGGGAACGAGCGAGAGCCTAAAACGGTCTGTTTTATCAGATAGCCGGAACATCCCATGCGTTTGGCCCGGGATTGACTAAAATCAATATTTAATCAGGCCTCCAGACCCACCAGACAAGGCTTTGCAAGCTTTTGCAAGCACCGCGGACCGCTAGCTCGTCAACAGGGAGTAGCGCGGTCCGATTTGATCTGGTAAGTTCGCCCGCTTGCAGCCGCAGGGCCGGCAGGTGCCGGTGATGGAGCAATCCTGCGCAATGGATTACAAGAGTAGAGGCGGTCCACATGCCCACCCAAGCAAAGCAACAGAGCAGCCAACTGATTAGCGGCTTCGAACCCTACGTTCCGACCAAGGGCGAGGAGTACATGGGCGAGCCCATGCGCAAGCACTTCACCAAAATCCTGAACAAGTGGAAACAGGATTTAATGCAGGAAGTCGACCGCACTGTTGATCATATGAAAGACGAAGCGGCCAACTTCCCTGACCCGGCCGACCGTGCCAGTCAGGAAGAAGAGTTCAGCCTTGAACTGCGCGCCCGTGATCGCGAGCGCAAGCTGATCAAGAAAATCGACAAGACCCTGCAGCTGATCGAAGATGAAGAATATGGCTGGTGCGAGTCCTGTGGCGTAGAGATCGGTATTCGCCGACTGGAAGCACGCCCTACCGCCGACATGTGCGTTGATTGCAAAACCCTGGCGGAAATCAAGGAAAAGCAGGTCGGCAAGTAACAGCCGGGCTGAACGAAAAACGGAGCGTGCGAACGCTCCGTTTTTTGTTTCCGGCTTTTGATCTCCAATAACCTCCGGATTTCCAGTAGCTCCGTCCCATGACTGCCATCACCTCATCCGCGTATATAGGGCGCTTCGCCCCCACTCCCAGTGGTTATCTGCACTTCGGGTCGCTGGTCGCCGCCGTGGCCTCGTACCTTGACGCCCGCTCCGTGGGCGGACGCTGGTTGATGCGCATGGAAGACCTCGACCCGCCACGGGAAGAGCCCGGCGCCCAGGCCGCGATCCTCAACGCCCTGGAAAGTTACGGTTTTGAATGGGACGGCGAGATGGTCCGCCAGAGTGATCGTCACGACGCCTATGCCCAGATGCTCGACCGCCTGCTCAATCAAGGCCTGGCTTACGCCTGTACCTGCTCACGCAAAACGCTTGAGCCCTATCACGGCATTTATCCCGGATTCTGTCGCAACGCTGGCCACGCCCGCGAAGGCGCCGCAATCCGCCTGCGAGTGCCTGAGCTGCAATACCACTTCGAAGACCGGGTACAGGGCGAATTCCGTCAGCACCTGGGTCGCGACGTGGGTGATTTCGTCATCCGCCGCCGCGACGGGCTGTACGCCTATCAACTGGCGGTGGTACTCGATGACGCCTGGCAAGGCGTCACTGATATAGTCCGCGGCGCCGACCTGCTGGACTCCACGCCGCGCCAGCTCTACCTGCAGGAATTGCTCGGTTTTCCACAACCGCGTTACCTGCACGTGCCGCTGATTACCCAACCGAACGGTCACAAGCTGGGCAAATCCTACCGTTCGCCGCCGCTGACCGACGATGAGGCCACGCCGTTGTTACTGCGCGCGCTGCGTGCCTTGGGCCAGAATCCGCTGAGCGAACTGGACGACGCGAGCCCCCGGGAAGTGCTGAACTGGGGCATCCGCCACTGGGATGCGCTACAGATACCGCGCACACTGACGCTGCCCGAAGCGCAAATACGCTGACGCTACTTGCAGCTTGGCGCCCATCCGTTACCATCGCCGCACGTTTTCGGGCACGCGCACTATAAAGAGAGGCCAGGATGTACATCTATCGTTTGGTCCTGCTCCTGGTAGTCGGGATCTATCTGTTCTCCCCGGCCATCATGGATTGGTGGATCGACGCCACTGGCGCCTGGTACCGCCCTTATCTGCTCTGGCTGATTCTGATTGTCGTGACCTTCATTCTGCAGAGCCAAAAAGATGCCGATGAGCTTTAGCCTGACCCAGATGATCCTGATCAGCGCCGCCTACCTGGCGGTGCTGTTCGGTGTGGCCTGGATCAGTGAGCGCGGGATGATCCCGCGCTCGATCATTCGCCACCCGCTGACCTACACCCTGTCGCTGGGCGTGTATGCCAGCGCCTGGGCGTTTTACGGTACGGTGGGCCTGGCCTATCAATACGGTTACGGCTTTCTCTCCAGTTACCTCGGGGTTTCCGGGGCGTTCCTGCTGGCGCCGGTGCTGCTCTATCCGATCCTGAAAATCACCCGCACCTACCAGCTATCGTCGCTGGCCGATCTGTTCGCGTTCCGCTTCCGCAGTACCTGGGCCGGTGCGCTGACGACGATTTTCATGCTGATCGGGGTCTTGCCGCTGCTGGCGTTGCAGATTCAGGCAGTTGCCGATTCCATTGGCATCCTCACCCGCGAACCGGTGCAGCATCGCGTGGCCCTGAGCTTTTGCGCACTGATTACCCTGTTCACCATCTTCTTCGGCTCCCGGCATATTGCCACCCGGGAAAAGCACGAAGGGCTGGTATTCGCGATCGCCTTTGAGTCGGTGATCAAACTGATCGCCATCGGCGGCGTCGGTCTGTATGCCTTGTACGGCGTGTTCGATGGCCCGCAACAACTCGAACTGTGGCTGCTGCAGAACCAGACCGCCCTCGCCGCCCTGCACACTCCGCTGCAAGAAGGCCCATGGCGCACGCTGCTGCTGGTGTTCTTCGCCTCGGCGATCGTCATGCCGCACATGTACCACATGACCTTCACCGAAAACCTCAATCCGCGCTCGCTGGTGAGTGCCAGCTGGGGCTTGCCGCTGTTCCTGCTATTGATGAGCCTGGCGGTGCCGCTGATCCTCTGGGCCGGCCTGAAACTGGGCGCAACCACCAACCCGGAATACTTCACCTTGGGTATCGGTATCGCCGCCAACAGCAAGCCACTGGCGCTTTTGGCCTATGTCGGCGGGTTGTCGGCAGCGAGCGGGCTGATCATCGTCACCACCCTGGCGCTGTCCGGGATGGCCCTGAACCATCTGGTGCTGCCGCTCTACCAGCCGCCGGCCGAAGGCAACATCTACCGCTGGCTGAAGTGGACCCGCCGGGCGCTGATCGTCGCGATCATCATGGCCGGCTACGGCTTTTACCTGTTGCTGGGCGCGGAGCAGGATCTGGCTAACCTCGGCATCGTCGCTTTCGTCGCCACGTTGCAATTCCTTCCAGGCGTGTTGTCGGTGCTGTACTGGCCGACCGCCAACCGCCGCGGCTTCATCGCCGGTTTGCTGGCGGGGATTCTGGTGTGGCTGGTGACCATGCTGTTGCCGCTGGTCGGCAACCTGCAGGGCTTCTACATTCCACTGCTGAACATGATCTACGTGCTGGATGACACCAGCTGGCACATGGCGGCCATCGCTTCGCTGGCGGCAAACGTGCTGATGTTCACCCTGATCTCGCTGTTCACCAACGCCAGTCCCGAAGAGGCCAGCGCCGCCGAAGCCTGCGCGGTGGATAACGTTCGTCGCCCGCAACGCCGGGAACTGCATGCTGCCTCACCTCAGGAGTTCGCCACGCAACTGGCCAAGCCCCTGGGCGCCAAGGCGGCGCAGAAAGAAGTCGAACAGGCCTTGCGCGATCTTTATCTGCCCTTCGATGAGCGCCGCCCCTATGCCTTGCGCCGGCTGCGCGATCGCATCGAGGCCAACCTCTCGGGCCTGATGGGACCCAGCGTGGCTCAAGACATGGTCGAAACCTTCCTGCCGTACAAGGCCGGTGGCGAGAACTATGTCACCGAGGATATCCACTTCATCGAAAGCCGCCTCGAGGACTACCACTCGCGCCTGACCGGCCTGGCCGCCGAACTCGATGCCCTGCGCCGTTATCACCGGCAAACCCTGCAGGAATTGCCGATGGGCGTCTGCTCGCTGGCCAAGGATCAGGAAATCCTCATGTGGAACAAAGCCATGGAGGAACTGACCGGCATCGCCGCCCAGCGCGTGGTCGGTTCGCGCCTGAGCACCCTTGGCGATCCGTGGCGGGAGTTACTGCAAGGCTTTATCAACCTCCCGGACGAGCACCTGCACAAACAACACCTGGCCCTCGACGGTCAGACCCGCTGGCTGAACCTGCACAAAGCCGCCATCGACGAGCCGTTGGCCCCCGGTAACAGCGGCCTGGTGCTGCTGGTAGAAGACCTGACCGAAACCCAGATGCTCGAAGACAAGCTGGTACACTCCGAGCGGCTGGCGAGCATCGGCCGCCTGGCGGCCGGCGTAGCCCATGAAATCGGCAACCCGATCACCGGCATCGCCTGCCTTGCGCAAAACCTGCGTGAAGAGCGCGAAGAAGACAGCGAACTGACCGAAATCAGCGGGCAGATCCTCGAACAGACCAAGCGCATCTCGCGCATCGTTCAGTCACTGATGAGCTTCGCCCACGCCGGCAGTCATCAAAACAGTGACGAGCCGGTGTGCCTGGCCGAAGTGGCGCAGGATGCCATTGGTTTACTGGCACTGAACCGACGCAACTTCGAAGTGCAGTTCTACAACCTGTGCGACCCCGAACACTGGGTCGACGGCGACCCGCAGCGGCTCGCCCAGGTCCTGATCAACCTGCTGTCCAATGCCCGCGATGCCTCACCGCCCGGCAGTGCAGTACGGGTCAAGAGCGAAGCCGGTGAACACACGGTCGATCTGATCGTCGAAGACGAAGGCAGCGGTATCCCACAGAACATCATGGACCGATTGTTCGAACCTTTCTTCACCACCAAGGATCCTGGCGAAGGCACCGGTCTGGGCCTTGCACTGGTCTATTCCATCGTTGAAGAGCATTATGGGCAAATCACCATCGACAGCCCGGCTGACACACAAAGCCAGCGCGGCACCCGTATCCGGGTGACCTTACCGCGTCATGTCGAAGCGACGTCCGCTGTGAACTGAGACCGTCGAGAGTATCGAATCAATGCCGCACATTTTGATCGTCGAAGACGAAACAATTATCCGCTCCGCCTTGCGCCGTCTGCTGGAACGTAACCAGTACCAGGTCAGCGAAGCCGGTTCCGTGCAGGAAGCACAAGAGCGTTTCAGCATTCCCACGTTCGACCTGATCGTCAGTGACCTGCGCCTGCCTGGCGCACCGGGTACCGAGCTGATCAAGCTCGGCCAGGGCACTCCGGTGCTGATCATGACCAGTTACGCCAGCCTGCGCTCGGCCGTCGACTCGATGAAGATGGGCGCGGTGGATTACATCGCCAAGCCTTTCGATCACGACGAAATGCTGCAGGCCGTCGCACGCATCCTGCGTGACCGGCAAGTGGCGCAGAGCACACCGAGTGAACCTGCTGTCGGCAAGGGCAATGGCGCCGCGAAAAACGCTGTCGACAACAGCAACGGCGAGATTGGCATTATCGGCTCCTGCCCGCCGATGCTGGATATGTACAGCAAGATCCGCAAAGTCGCGCCAACCGATTCCAATGTGCTGATCCAGGGTGAGTCCGGTACCGGCAAGGAACTGGTGGCCCGCGCCCTGCACAATCTGTCGAAACGCGCCAAGGCGCCGATGATTTCGGTGAACTGCGCGGCCATTCCGGAAAGCCTGATCGAGTCCGAACTGTTCGGCCATGAAAAAGGCGCCTTCACCGGTGCCAGCGCCGGTCGCGCCGGCTTGGTCGAAGCCGCGGATGGCGGCACCTTGTTCCTCGATGAAATCGGCGAGCTGCCACTGGAAGCCCAGGCCCGCTTGCTGCGCGTGTTGCAAGAAGGTGAAATCCGTCGCGTCGGCTCGGTGCAGTCGCAGAAGGTCGATGTTCGCCTGATCGCCGCGACTCACCGCGATCTCAAGAGCCTGGCCAAGATCGGCCAGTTCCGTGAAGATCTGTATTACCGCCTTCACGTGATCGCCCTGAAACTGCCGGCGTTGCGTGAACGTGGCGCCGACGTCAACGAAATCGCCACCGCTTTCCTCGCCCGGCAAAGTGCCCGGGTCAACCGCACGGACCTGAGGTTCGCCGCGGACGCCGAGCAGGCGATTCGTCATTACTCCTGGCCGGGTAACGTGCGCGAACTGGAAAACGCCGTGGAACGCGCGGTCATCCTGTGCGAGAGCCCGGAGATTTCCGCCGAACTGCTGGGGATCGATATCGAACTGAGTGATCTGGAAGACGATGACTTCATCGGCCTGGCGCCGCAACAGGGCAGCGCCAACAACACCAGCCACGAGCCTACCGAAGACCTGTCGCTGGAAGACTACTTCCAGCATTTCGTTCTCGAGCATCAGGATCACATGACCGAGACCGAGCTGGCCCGCAAACTCGGGGTCAGCCGCAAATGCCTGTGGGAACGTCGCCAGCGCCTGGGTATTCCACGACGCAAGACCGGGGTTACCAGCGAGAGCTGATGCGCGCGGGTAACACCCGCACAGGTGAAGAAACTGTTACCTCAGATTTTTCACGTAACAGAAGCCGGGGTTTACGGTAACGAAGCCCCGGCTTTTTTATGCCCGAAAAAACCTCCTTCTACCGCCAACCCCCCGGCTTTACAGGCTTTCGCAAAAGTTGGCACGACACCTGCTATATGCTTAGTACAAAAACAATAACAAGCAATGCAACAAACAATAAAAATAAGACGAAACGGCTCACGCACAATAAAAACAACACGGCGGAGGCGCAGCTAACTGATTCTTTTGGAGAGGCGTTGTATTTGGGGCTTGCCCCGCGACCAGGCCGAGAACAACAAAAAACTGTCCTAAGACAGAGCCTGAACTGGTTGGATCACATAGATCATGCAGCACAGCGACCAAAGCAATCCGTTTGCTCTTGGCTCCCGATTGGGAGGGTCACGAAGGTAAGAACGCGTGACGAGGGCACTCAACAAAAACAAAAAGCCCGACACCAATAATAAAAATAGAGCATGCAACTACTTCTTGGGGAGCTTCGGCTCCCCTTGTGGTTTCCGCGATTCAAGAATCCCCACTGCGGACTTCCACCTCAAGGCTTTGCCCTCGTAGCCTGCGGCTTGCAACTCAAAACTGCTCTGTCCTACACCATCCCCCGACTAAATGCTAGAATCCCCGCCCATCATGCGGTCATTCTTCGTTATGGCCGAACATTCCTTCAAACAGTGCATCCCATGCTGAAGAAGCTGTTCCAGTCATTCCGTTCTCCCTTGCGTCGTACGCAACACATCCGCAGCACGCCTGAAGTGCTCAACAGCAGCCAGCATTCGCTGCAGCGCGCTCAATTCAGCCGTTATGCGGTCAACATCGTCGAACGCCTGCAGAACGCCGGTTACCAGGCTTACCTGGTCGGCGGTTGCGTGCGCGACATGCTGCTCAACATCACGCCCAAAGACTTCGACGTCGCCACCAGCGCCACGCCGGAACAGGTCCGCGCCGAATTTCGCAATGCGCGGATCATCGGCCGCCGGTTCAAACTGGTGCATATCCACTTTGGTCGCGAAATCATCGAAGTCGCCACCTTCCGCGCCAATCACCCGCAGAACGATGAAGAGGAAGACAGCAACCAGTCCTCACGCAACGAAAGCGGGCGCATTCTGC
The DNA here is from genome assembly GCF_059716055.1 of Pseudomonas sp. LBUM1658. Lineage (NCBI taxonomy): Bacteria > Pseudomonadati > Pseudomonadota > Gammaproteobacteria > Pseudomonadales > Pseudomonadaceae > Pseudomonas > Pseudomonas sp. LBUM1658. The sequence continues at coordinate 820,033 of NZ_CP166798.1, read as the reverse complement.
GGGACAATGTCTATGGCACGCTGGAAGAAGACGCCCAACGTCGCGACTTCACCATCAATGCCCTGTATTACGATCCGGTCAGTGAGCGCATCCTCGACTACGCCAATGGCGTACACGACATCCGCAACCGCCTGATCCGCCTGATTGGCGATCCACAGCAGCGCTATCAGGAAGACCCGGTACGGATGCTGCGGGCCGTGCGTTTCGCCGCCAAGCTGGATTTCGGCATCGAGAAGCACAGCGCCACGCCGATTCGCGATCTGGCGCCGATGCTGCGCGAGATCCCTTCGGCACGACTGTTCGAGGAAGTGCTCAAGCTATTCCTCTCCGGCCATGCCGCAGACACCTTCGAAATGCTGGTGGACCTGCAGCTGTTCGATCCGTTGTTCCCGGCCAGTGCCGAGGCACTGGAGCACAACCCGACCTACACCCACACCCTGATCAGCGAAGCCTTGGTCAACACTGACCTGCGCATCAAGCAGAACAAACCGGTCACCCCGGCGTTCCTCTTCGCTGCCCTGCTCTGGCCTGCCCTGCCGGCTCGCGTACTGCGCCTGCAGGACCGCGGCATGCCGCCGATTCCAGCGATGCAGGAAGCTGCTCACGAGTTGATCAGCGAGCAGTGCCAGCGCATCGCGATCCCGAAACGCTTCACCCTGCCGATCCGTGAGATCTGGGACATGCAGGAACGCCTGCCGCGACGCAGCGGCAAACGTGCCGATCTGCTGCTGGATAACCCGCGTTTCCGTGCCGGTTACGATTTCCTGCTGCTACGCGAAAGCGCTGGCGAACAGACCGACGGCCTGGGCGAGTGGTGGACCGATTATCAGGACGCTAACGATAGCGAGCGTCGCGACATGATTCGCGACCTCAGTGGCAAGGACGAAGGCGCCAGCGGTGCCCCACGCAAGCGTCGCCGCAGTGGCGGCAGCAAGCGTAAACGCACTACCGCGGTCGGCACTCCGAGCGCTTCGGGCGAGTAACCGGATGGAACGTATCTACATCGGCATGGGCAGCAATCTGGCGGCCCCAGCGGATCAATTGCGCAATGCAGTCGATGCATTGGCGCAGTTACCGCAGACCGCGCTGATTGGCATATCGGCTTTCTACCAAAGCGACTCCCTGCTTCCCGGCCAACCGCGCTACACCAACGCCGTGGCCGCGCTGGACAGCAGCCTCGCGCCCCTGGAGCTGCTCGATGCGTTGCAAGCCATCGAAAACGATCAAGGCCGCGAGCGCAATGAACGCTGGGGGCCGCGCACCCTGGACCTGGATATCCTGCTGTTCGGCGACCGATTGATTGACGAACCGCGCCTCAAAGTCCCCCACTACCACATGCAGGCCCGGGCCTTTGTGCTCTATCCCTTGGCCGAACTGGCCCCGTCGGGTCTGCAACTGGCTGATGGCCGCCTGCTCAGTGCCTTGCTCGCCGACTGTCCGTTTGTCGGGCTGGAACGTCTGGCACAGGTTTAACTGTCGCGCCTCCTGTGGGAATGCAGCAACACAGGAACCGTGCTGAATCGCATCAGTTACATGGGTAACACTGCCTGCGTAACAATGCGGTAACACACACAATTGACTTCCAGAGTTCTCCTCACGACTATAGGCATCCCGCTGCCGCCAACCCGGCATTAAAGGGCGCCATCCAGGCCTTATAAGCACGACAAAAGACCGTGCGCCTGTATAAACGAAACATCACGCGCGTTACTCGCAGTAGTTTTCACAGCGCCTGAATGAGGACACTTTTCATGCCAGACATTACCCTGACCACCTTGCAGAGCCTCAAGCTCAAAGGTGAAAAGATCGCCATGCTGACCTGCTATGACGCGACCTTTGCTCACGCCTGCTGCGAGGCGGGTGTCGACGTGCTGCTGGTGGGTGACTCCCTCGGCATGGTGTTGCAAGGACATGACAGCACACTGCCAGTTTCCACCGCTGACATGGCCTACCACGTTGCCGCCGTCAAACGCGGTACCACCGGAGCGCTGATCCTCGCCGACCTGCCATTCATGGCCTATGCAACCACCGAACAGGCGATGCACAACAGTGCCCTGCTGATGCAGGCTGGCGCGCATATGGTCAAAGTCGAGGGCGCGCTGTGGCTGGCGGATTCGATCCGGCTGCTGGCCGAACGTGGCGTGCCGGTCTGCGCACACATGGGGCTGACGCCGCAGTCGGTGAACATCCTCGGCGGCTATAAAGTCCAGGGTCGCAATGAAAACCAGGCGCGGCAGATGCGCGCAGACGCCATCGCCCTGGAACAGGCAGGCGCCGCCATGCTGCTGCTTGAATGCGTACCGAGCGAGCTGGCCGCTGAAATCACCCAGGCGGTGGGCATTCCGGTGATCGGGATTGGCGCCGGTAGCGCCACCGACGGTCAGGTGCTGGTGCTGCACGACATGCTCGGTCTGTCACTGACCGGTCGCGCGCCAAAGTTCGTGAAGAACTTCATGGCCGGGCAGGACAGCATTCAAACGGCCTTGAGCGCCTACGTCACTGAAGTCAAAGCGGTAACTTTCCCTGGCCCTGAACACGGATTCTCTGCATGAACACTGTCAAGACCGTGCGCGAACTGCGCGCCGCCGTAGCTCGCGCCCGCAGTGAAGGCAAACGGATCGGCTTCGTGCCGACCATGGGCAACCTGCACAGTGGCCATGCGGCGCTGGTGACCAAGGCGGCCCAGCGGGTGGACTTCGTGGTGGCGAGCATTTTCGTCAATCCGCTGCAATTCGGTGCCGGCGAAGACCTCGACAGGTATCCACGGACCCTCGCCGCGGACCAGGAAACATTGCTCCAGGCTGGTTGCCACCTGCTGTTTGCCCCGACTGTCGATGAAATGTACCCGGACGGCATGACCGGCCAGACTCGCGTCAGCGTTCCGCAATTGTCCGAAGGCCTGTGCGGCGCCAGCCGTCCCGGTCACTTCGAAGGCGTGGCGACGGTGGTCACCAAGCTGTTCAACATGGTCCAGCCAGACCTGGCGATCTTCGGCCAGAAAGACTTCCAGCAACTGGCGGTCATTCGCGCCCTGGTCCACGACCTGAACCTGCCGATCCAGATTATTGGCGAACCGACCGTACGCGCCGCCGACGGCCTGGCACTGTCCTCGCGCAATGGATTCCTCAATGAAGAGCAACGCGCCATCGCACCGGAGCTGTATCGCAGCCTGAGCCAGATTGCCAAAGCCATTGAACAGGGCGAGCGCGATTACCCCAAGCTGCTGTCGGCGCAGAAACAACAGCTCGAAGGCGTCGGTTTCCGACCCGATTATCTGGAAATCCGCCAGGCAATCAGCCTGCGTCCAGCCACCGCGGATGATCGCGACCTGGTGATCCTCGTCGCGGCCTTTTTGGGCACCACACGGTTGATCGACAACCTGCATGTGAACCTCAACGCTGCGGTTCAAACGGCAAAATCAAAAGATTAAACAGCAAGATCAAACAATAACGGCAAGATCAAAAGATCGCAGCCTGCGGCAGCTCCTACGTGCCTGTGGGCGCTGCCCGCCGTCCGGATTTGACCAAGGAAACTTTCATGCACGCCATCATGCTCAAAGCCAAGCTGCATCGCGCCGAAGTCACCCACGCTGTGCTCGACTACGAAGGCTCTTGCGCCATTGATGGCGAATGGCTGGACTTGTCCGGGATCCGTGAGTACGAACAGATCCAGATCTACAACATCGACAACGGCGAGCGCTTCACCACTTACGCGATCCGTGGCGAAGAAGGTTCGAGGATGATCTCGGTCAACGGCGCGGCCGCGCACAAGGCCAAGGTCGGTGACCGGGTGATCATTTGCGCCTACGCCCACTACAGCGAAGCCGAATTGCTCAATTTCAAGCCGCGCATGCTCTACATGGCACCAGGCAATGAGCTGAGCCATACCAGCAATGCCATCCCGGTGCAGGTCGCCTGATCGACCGCACATCTGCGCGCACTGAAAGCAGGTTGTCATGTCCACCGGTCGCGATGTTATAAAAAAGTACCAGTCGCAGGGCAGACAAAGCCGAGACAGATCAAGACGCGGGGGTTACTGTATTCGCCCTGCGCTTATTGATTAGTGTTAACGCAGGTGACTGGACATCGTCTTGTGATCGAGCAAGACATTCCAGGCTTTTCAGTGTCCAAAAGGCAGTTCTAGTAAAAGGAAAATCGCAGCGATGGCGTACTACCGCACTCCACACGACGTTACCGCTCTGCCCGCCTGGCAAGCGTTGAATGAACACCGCGAAGCCATGCAAGATTTCAGCATGCGTGAAGCCTTCAATGCCGACCCTCAGCGCTTCAATGAATTCACCTTGAGCAGCTGCGGGCTTTTTCTCGATTATTCGAAAAACCTGATCAACAAAGAAACCCGCGACCTGCTGGTTGGCCTGGGCAACGAAGCCGGCCTGCAGGAGGCGATCAAAGCACTGTTCGCCGGCGAACTGGTCAACTCCTCGGAGGGTCGCCCGGCCCTGCACACCGCACTGCGCCGCCCGGTGGGCGACAAGTTGTCGGTAAACGGCGTCAACGTGATGCCGGAAGTGCACAAAGTCCTGAACCAGATCACCGAGCTGGTCGGCCGTATCCACGACGGTCTGTGGCGTGGTTACACCGAGAAGCCGATCACTGACGTGGTCAACATCGGTATCGGTGGTTCGTTCCTCGGTCCGGAGCTGGTCTCCGAAGCGCTGTTGTCGTACGCCCAGAAAGGCGTGCGCTGCCATTACCTGGCGAACATCGACGGCAGTGAGTTCCACGAACTGTCGCTGAAAATTCGCGCCGAGACCACGCTGTTCATTGTGTCCTCGAAGTCTTTCAACACCCTGGAAACCCTGAAAAACGCTCAGGCCGCTCGCGCCTGGTACCTGGCCCAGGGCGGCTCCGAAGCCGAGCTGTATCGCCACTTCATCGCGGTCTCGAGCAACAATGCCGCCGCCGTGGCTTTCGGTATCCGCGAAGAGAACATCTTCCCGATGTGGGACTGGGTCGGCGGGCGTTACTCGCTGTGGTCGGCCATCGGTTTGCCGATTGCCCTGGCCATCGGCATGTCGAACTTCAAGGAACTGCTGTCCGGTGCCTACACCATGGACCAGCATTTCCAGAGCGCGCCTTTCGAGCAGAACATGCCGGTACTGCTGGCGTTGCTCGGCGTCTGGTACGGCAACTTCTGGGGCGCGCAAAGCCACGCGATCCTGCCGTACGACCACTACCTGCGCAACATCACCAAGCACTTGCAGCAGCTGGATATGGAATCCAACGGCAAGAGCGTGCGCCAGGACGGCACACCGGTGACCACCGACACTGGCCCGGTGATCTGGGGCGGCGTCGGTTGCAACGGCCAGCACGCCTACCACCAGTTGCTGCATCAGGGCACCCAACTGATTCCGGCCGACTTCATCGTGCCTATCGTCAGCTACAACCCGGTAGCCGACCATCACCAATGGCTGTACGCCAACTGTCTGTCGCAAAGCCAGGCGCTGATGCTCGGCAAGACTCGCGCCGAAGCTGAAGCCGAATTGCGCGACAAAGGCCTGGCCGAAGACGAAGTGCAAAAGATTGCACCGCACAAGGTGATCCAGGGCAACCGTCCGAGCAACACCCTGGTGGTCGAACGCATCAGCCCGCGGCGCCTCGGCGCACTGGTGGCGATGTACGAACACAAAGTCTTCGTGCAGAGCGTGATCTGGGGTATCAACGCCTTCGACCAGTGGGGCGTGGAGCTGGGCAAGGAACTCGGCAAGGGCGTCTACAACCGCCTGACCGGCAGCGAGGAAACACCGGCTGATGATGCGTCCACCCAAGGCCTGATCAACTACTTCCGTGGTCGTCACCGCGGGTGATACGCTGAAGGGGCGGTTTGCCCGCCCCTGCAGCTTAAAAGCTTCTGACTGTTCCACGGCACCGGGTTAACCGCAAAATCGGTGGCGTGCTCGGCTCCTGTAGGAGCTGGCGAAGCCTGCGATCTTTTGATTGTAAAGATCAAAAGATCGCAGCCTTCGGCAGCTCCTACGAGGGTCGCGTAGCTCCCCTCTTGTCGCAAAAACAAGAATAAGGAACCGTCATGATCGATATCAGCCAATTTCCTGAAGCCGATGCCGTCCGCCGGGCTGCACAACTGAGTCAGGACGACTACCAGCGGCTATACCGCCAATCCATCGAGCAACCCGATATCTTCTGGGCCGAACAGGCCACGCGTTTTCTCGACTGGTCGACACCGTGGCAAAGCGTGCAACAGGCGGACCTGAAAACCGGTGCGGCGAGCTGGTTTGCCGGCGGTCAGTTGAACGTCAGCTACAACTGCATCGATCGCCATCTGGAAAAACGCGGTGATCAGGTGGCAATCATCTGGGAAGGTGACGACCCGGTCGAATCGGCGCAGATCACCTACAAAAAACTCCATCACAACGTCTGCCGGCTGGCCAATGTGCTGAAAAGTCGCGGCGTGAAAAAAGGCGACCGGGTCTGTATCTACATGCCGATGATCCCCGAAGCCGCTTATGCCATGCTCGCCTGCACGCGGATTGGTGCGGTGCACTCGGTAGTCTTTGGCGGCTTTTCCCCGGACTCCCTGCGCGACCGGATCCTCGACGCCGACTGCCGCACAGTGATCACCGCCGATGAAGGCGTACGCGGCGGTAAATTCATCCCGCTCAAGCAGAACGTCGACAAAGCGCTGCTCAGTTGCCCGGACGTCAGCACCGTGCTGGTGGTCGAGCGCACTCAGGGTGAAGTCAATTGGGTCGAAGGCCGTGACCTCTGGTATCACCAGGCTCTGCGCGGCGCGGGCGATGACTGCCCGCCCGAGCCGATGGACGCCGAAGACCCGCTGTTCATTCTTTACACCTCTGGCAGCACCGGCAAACCCAAAGGCGTGCTGCACAGCACCGGCGGCTATTTGCTGCAAGCGGCGATGACCTTCAAGTACGTGCTCGACTACCGGGACGGCGAAGTCTTCTGGTGCACCGCCGATGTCGGCTGGGTCACCGGCCACAGCTACATCGTCTACGGTCCCCTGGCCAATGGCGCGACCACGCTGATTTTCGAAGGAGTGCCGAGCTACCCGAGCAGCTCACGGTTCTGGGAAGTGATCGACAAGCACCACGTCAACATTTTCTACACCGCACCGACCGCCTTGCGCGCCCTGATGCGCGAAGGTCCGGTGCCTTTGCAGGCAACTTCGCGCAGCAGTCTGCGGCTGCTGGGCACTGTCGGCGAGCCGATCAACCCGGAAGCCTGGGACTGGTATTTCAATGCCGTCGGCGAACAACGCTGCCCGATCGTCGATACCTGGTGGCAGACCGAGACCGGCGGCATCATGCTCAGCCCGCTGGTCAGCGCCAGCCGGGTCAAGCCCGGCTGCGCCACCCAACCGATGTTCGGCGTACAGCCGGTGCTGCTGGACGATCAGGGCAAGGAAATCAGCGGTGCCGGCAGTGGCATACTGGCGATCAAGGCCAGCTGGCCAGCGCAGATCCGTAGCGTTTACGGCGACCCGAAACGCATGCTCGAAACCTATTTCAAGCCCTACCCCGGTTACTACTTCACCGGCGACGGTGCCCGTCGCGATGAAGATGGCGACTACTGGATCACCGGGCGTATCGATGACGTGATCAACGTATCCGGACATCGCATCGGCACCGCTGAGGTCGAAAGCGCGCTGGTGCTCCACGATAGCATTGCCGAGGCCGCGGTGGTCGGTTACCCCCATGACGTTAAAGGCCAGGGGATCTACGCCTTTGTCACGCCAATGAACGGCACCGAGCCGAACGAGGCCCTGAAGAAAGAACTGCTGGCCCATGTCAGCAAGGAGATCGGCAGTTTTGCCAAACCGGACCTGATCCAGTGGGCGCCGGCCTTGCCGAAAACCCGTTCGGGCAAGATCATGCGGCGGATTCTGCGCAAGATCGCCTGCAATGAACTGGACAGCCTGGGCGATACCTCGACCCTGGCCGATCCGAGCGTGGTCGAGGGGCTGATCGACAAACGCCTGAACCAATAACCCTGCGCGGCCAAGGCCGCGCCTTCACCTGAGCGGTCATGGAATTCATTCGTCGTCGTATCGAAACACAAGTCATGAGCCTGACCGGCTTGTCCCTGGGCAAGCTCGATCTGGAAAACCCCAAGGGCGACCCTGGCCTGTTCGGCCCGGATTCGGTCAGCTGGCAGGTGCATGGCGACTTCAGCAGTATGTTGATCGGTGGCATCAGCGCCTTGATGCTGCAGGCCCTGCATCCCCTGGCACTGGCCGGGGTCTGGGATCACTCGAACTTCCGCGAGGACATGCTCGGTCGCCTGCGCCGCACCGGGCAATTCATTTCCGGCACCACCTTCGGCTCGCGGCAGGATGCCGAGTGGCTGATCGACAAGGTTCGCACCATCCACCTGCAAGTGGTCGGCACCGCGCCCGATGGCCGGCCTTACGCCGCCAGCGATCCGGATCTGCTGACCTGGGTGCATGTGGCCGAGGTCAGCAACTTCCTCGCAGCTTATCTGCGTTACCGCAACCCGAATCTGTCGCTGGCCGATCAGGACCGCTATTACGCGGAAATCGCCCTGGTCGCCGAACGTCTTGGCGCCCGAAACGTGCCGCGTTCTCGAGAGGAGATCGCCGACTACCTTGAACGTATCCGCCCACAGCTGTTGTGTGACCAACGCAGCCGCGAAGTGCTGCGCCTGTTGCTGGACGCCCCTTCACCCAGCCAGTTGGCCAGGCCCTTCGGCGCGCTGATGATGCGGGCCGGTATCGACCTGTTGCCGGACTGGGCCAGCGCCATGCTCGGTGTCAGCCAGGGGCCGATGCAACGCAAGCTGATCCGTGCCGGCGTCAAACGCAGTGCCCCGCTGCTGCGCTGGGCGGTGCGCAACGGCTCGGTGCATCGCGCCAGACGGCGCATGGGCTTGCTGACCTGAGACCGGCTCTGTGAACGACTCGTAACTTGTAGGAGCGAGCTTGCTCGCGATGGACTCAAGGACGACGCGTTTATTCAGAAAACACGCGTTATCGTTAACCTCCATCGCGAGCAAGCTCGCTCCTACAAGTACAGGTACAGCGAAGGCGGCTGCCAGAACACCATTGCCCTCCAGCCGGTCGCCCTTAGCTGTTAAACTCTCGCGCCAAATTCCCCTGCAAGGCGCCCAGCATGTCTTCCTTGAATCAGGCGCTGCGCGCCGCCCTCGATCATCGCCAAGACCTGCTGGCCGAGTTGCATCAGCAAGGCACCGACTGCTATCGGCTGTTCCATGGCAGCCAGGAAGGCGCCGCCGGCCTGACCATCGACCGTTACGGCCCGCAACTGCTGGTGCAAAGCTTTCATCAGTCGCTGGAGCGCGACGCACTGCTGCAACTGCACGAAACCGTCAATCAACACCTCGGTTTGCATAGCCTGCTGGTCTACAACGACCGCTCCAAGGGCAACTCGCGCATCGATCGCGACGACCCGGTCTATCGTGCCGAAGACGCTGCGCTGGAGGATCTGGTCGGCCACGAATGGGGCCTGAACTACCGGGTCCGTGGCCGCCACGCCGGGCAGGATCCGCTGCTGTTTCTCGACCTGCGCAATGCCCGCGGCTGGGTCAAGGACCACAGCGCAGGGAAAAGCGTGCTGAACCTGTTCGCCTACACCTGTGGTGTTGGCTTGAGTGCCGCCGCCGGCGGCGCCAGTGAAGTGTGCAACCTGGACTTTGCCGAGGGTAATCTGGCGGTCGGCCGTGAGAACGGGCAGCTCAATCCACAACTGCCGAAGATGCAGTTCATCCAGTCCGACTATTTTGCCGCGATCCGTCAGTTGGCCGGTTTGCCGATCATTCAGCGTCGCCACAAATTGCCGAGCTATCCACGCCTGGAACAGCGCCAGTACGACCTGGTCCTGCTCGACCCACCCGCCTGGGCAAAAAGCGCTTTCGGCACCGTTGACCTGCTGCGCGACTATCAAAGCCTGCTTAAACCGGCCCTGCTGAGCACCGCCGAAAATGGCGTGCTGATCTGCTGTAACAACCTGGCAAAGGTCGCCATGGACGACTGGCGCGAACAGGTTTTGCGCTGCGCCGAAAAAGCCGGTCGACCGGTGCGCGACTGCCAGGTACTGTCCCCAGGCAGCGATTTCCCGTCCATGGATCAGCAACCACCACTGAAAACCTTGATCCTGCAACTCTGATCCAGACAAGTCTTACACGAATAAAGGCAGTTACTTCGGAACCGGAATCGCGTGCCATACTCCAACGCACTTCCGATCCAGATAGATGACGCCTCACATGCCCAAAGGATTGTTCCGCGCCATTGGCGCCTTGTTGACTGCTCTCGCCCTTTATAGCTTGTTGGGGTTTCTGATTTTGCCGGGCATTGCCTTGCGGATTGCCAATCAACAATTAGCCAACTACGCGACAGTACCGGCACGCATCGAGCGGATCGAGCTCAACCCGTTCAGCCTTGAACTGAACCTTTGGGGGCTGAAAATCGGAGAGCCGGGCAAGGAGCAAGTGGCCTTCGAGCGACTTTACGCCAACCTGCAGCTCGACAGCCTGTGGACCCGTGCCCTGCATCTGGCCGATGTCGAATTGATCAACCCCAAGAGCGAGATCCTCTTCGCCAAGGACGGCAAGCTCAATCTGGTCCAGCTGTTCAAGCTGCCGGCAAGCGAGCCGACCCCGCCCGATCCGGACAGCAAGCCGTTTCCACTGCGCATCGAACGGATCAAGCTGGCCGGCGGCTATGTGCATTTTCAGGATGTACGCCCCAGCGAGCCGATCGAGTTTCTCTACGACAAGCTCGACTTCGAGCTGAAAAACCTCAGTACGTTGCCCGACGATAACGCCGATATGACCCTGGTCGCCGTCGGCCCCCAAGGTGGACAGATCGACTGGACCGGTAACTTCAGCCTGGTGCCGATTGCCTCCGAAGGTAAGCTCAAAGTCACCAACGGCCAGATGAAAGCCTGGTGGCCCTACGTACGTGATGCCGTGCCGCTGGTGCTTGAAAACGGCGTGCTGAACCTGAGTACCGATTACAAACTCAGCCTCTCCAAAGAAACCGAACTGCTCCTGAGCAACGCCTCGCTGAGCGTCGCGCCCTTCGCCATCAAGGCCCCGGATGGTCGGCCGCTGGCGCGCCTCGCACGGCTGGACATCAGCGAGGCCACGGTCGATCTGGCCAAACAACAAGTGGTAGTCGGCAAGATCCGCAGCCAGAAACTGGAAACCTGGGCCGCTCGCGAAGCCGATGGCCAGCTCGACTGGCAGAAGCTATTCGCCAGCCAACCGGCCAAACCCGCAGCGGAACCTGCACCCGCCACTGCCTCTCCCAAGCCTGAGCCGACAGCACCGAGCAAGCCATGGCAGGTGTTGCTCAAGGATGTGCAACTACGTGACTACCAAGTTCATTTGGCCGACCGTCGGGCACAACCTGCGGTGGAGCTGGAACTTGGCCCGCTGAACCTGGACCTGCAAAACTTCGACAGCCTCAATAAGTCACCCTTCACCCTCAAGCTCGATAGCGGGCTGGGCAAGCAAGGCAAGCTCCAGGCCAGTGGCGAAGTCAACCTGAACCCGGTCAGCGCCAAGCTGCAGGTGCAGACCAAAGACATCGACCTGCGCGTCGCCCAGTCCTATATCAGTCCGTTCGTTCGACTGGAACTGCGCAGCGGCATGCTCGGCAGTGATCTGGCGGTCGATCTGAAAAGCACCGAACCGCTGGCGTTCAACGTCACCGGCCGGGCCCAGGTCGATCAACTGCACACCCTGGACACCTTGAAGACCCGCGACTTCCTCAAGTGGCAGCAACTGGTGCTCGAAGGGTTGAACTACCAACATGGCGACAGCCTGTCGATCACCAAGGTCAACCTGTTCCAGCCCTACGTGCGCTTCATGATCAACGAGGACCGAACCACCAACATCGATGACCTGCTGATCCCCCAGCCAGCGGACAGCGATGCCAAAAGCGCCGCCAAACCCGCCGCCAGCAAGGAGAAACCGCTGGGTATCCATGTCGGTGCAATTGCCATCAACGATGGCTCGGCCAACTTTGCCGACTTCAGCCTGACGCCCAACTTTGCCACCGCCGTTCAACAGCTCAACGGCCAGATCGGTACCATCGACAGCCGTCAGGCGAAACCGGCCAGTGTCGATATCAAAGGCAAGGTCGACCGCTACGCCCCGGTCACCATCAAAGGCAGCGTGAACCCGTTCGACCCGATGGCGGCGCTGGATATCGCCACCAGCTTCAAACGCGTCGAGCTGACCACACTGACGCCCTACTCCGGCAAGTTCGCCGGTTACCGCATTCGCAAGGGCCGGCTCAATCTCGACCTGCACTACCAGATCATCAAAGGCCAGTTGAAAGCCGAGAACAAAGTGGTGGTCGAGCAACTGCAACTGGGTGAAAAAGTCGACAGTCCGGATGCGGTGAGCCTGCCGCTGAAACTGGCCATCGCCTTGCTCAAGGACTCTGATGGCAAGATTTCCATCGAGTTGCCCGTCAGCGGCGACCTGAACAACCCACAGTTCAGCGTGATGCCAATCATCTGGCAGACCCTGCGCAATCTGCTCGTGCGTGCCGCTCAAGCGCCGTTCAAGTTCATTGGTGGTCTGGCCGGTGGAGGCGGTTCCGAGGACCTCGGCACAGTGGCATTCGCCCCGGGTTCAAGTGACCTGAGCAAGGAATCCGAAGCAGCGCTGATTAAACTGTCCAGCGCGCTCAAGGAACGTCCGGCACTGCGTCTGGAAATCGAAGGCACAGCCGCGCAAAGCAGCGATGGCCCATTGCTCGCCGAACAACGCCTGGAACGCGAATACCAGTACAACTACTACAAGATGCTCCAGCGACGCGGAGATAAAGTCCCGGCCCAGGCTTCGCTGCTGGAAGTGCCGGAAGGCGAAAAAAGCCCGTTGCTCGAAGGCATCTACCGTACCCGCCTGAAGACCCAGCCGCCAGCCGAGTGGGTGCAACTGGACAAAGCAGAACGCACCGCCAAACTGCGCGAAGGGGTGATCAAGTTCTGGAGCGAGAGTGACGTTCTCCTGCGTCAACTGGGCCAGGATCGCGCCAGCAGCATCAAGGATTACCTGGTGGATAAAGGCCAGTTGGCCGATGACCGCGTGTACTTCATCGACGCCAGCCTTGGTCAGGCGCAAAGCGATGGCCGGGTGATCACGCCGATGCACCTGGACGCGGAGTGATCATGGGCGCCCGATCGCTGATCGGCCTGGCATTGGCGCTTACCGCCAGCCAGGCGCTGGCAGCCGATACCCTGCGCTGTGGCAGTCAATTGATCAGTGTGGGAGACCGTTCCAGCGAGGTGCTGCAGAAATGTGGCGAGCCGGTTTCCCGCGATCTTCTGGGCTACAAGCGCAGCGCCAACAAGCGCGAGGAGTTTCAAGTCGAGGAGTGGGTATACGGGCCCAACAACGGCATGTATCAGTATCTGCGCTTTGAGGGCAATCGACTGGTGCGGATCGATAGCAACCGTGGCAACTGACATCTCACCAGCATTTCCTGCCACCAAAATAGAACAGGCCCCGACACGAGTGCCGAGGCCTGTAATGACCACATCCCTGTGGTCTTCGCATGAACTCTGTTTGAAGGGAGGACAGGCGTATTACTGGATCGCCTGCCACCCCTCTTCTCCCGGTTCAGGCGAGAAGCTTGAAGCTTATTCGGCTTTCAGGCCGTCAGCCGAAACCGCTTTAACCCCTTTGATTTTCTTGGTGATGGCGACTGCCGTGGCTTTCTGTGCGTCAGTGACCGCAACAGTTGAGGACAGCGATACCACACCTTTGTTGGTCTCGACTTTGATATCGGTACCAGGAATGCCTTTTTCGGTGACCAGGTCAGCTTTCACTTTGGTAGTGATCCAGGTGTCGGTAGTAGCTTCCGTGGCCTGGGTGACTTCGCCTGCCGCGAGGACCATTGGCGCCTGAGTGGTCTGGGCAAATGCCACGTTGGCCATGGTCAGGGTCAGAGCGGTAGCAGTTGCGGCAGCGATTGCGAACTTCTTCATACGAGTAACTCCTGTTCATCTAGAAATTCTGCACCGTGTCACTGGGCAGGGTTACTGGATATATTGCAGGCGCTGTGCCAACTACCGATCACAAAATAAATACTTATAAATCAATAGCTTATTGAAATCGCAAAATTCCGGAATCGTGCAGATTGCATGACCAGGACGTAATCTGCATGCAAGTTGCGGGTTTTTAGGGAACCCTAACATCCTGAATTACTGACATTTTCCTGTGAATCCTGTGGATCGGAAGGCCATCTCGATAAAAAACAGCTCCAGCTGCCCATTAATAGGTAAAAAAAACCTTACGCCCTTGTGGTACAACCTTTCGGCGCGTATTCAGAAGTTACCGTGGTAAAGCAACTCCAGACGGCTGCGCTGCTACGTTCAAGGGTGATCGTGCCAGTCACTCCAGGCGGAGCATTCTGAATTGTGCAGCTGATACTCCCCACCCCATCAGCCGGTGTCCCTGCCACTACGACAATGCAATTGGCTGAAGGCGTTATAGCGCCAACTGATGCCAAAGTCGGCGCAGTGCCTTCATTCAGACTGCCCTCAAACCCGGTTTTAAGTGCAGAGATCTCTGCCAAACCGGCGGTAACCTTGGCTTTGGCCTGGAACCTGGCGAAAGACGCTATGGCAAACGTGGCCAAAATCCCAATGATCGCGACCACGATCAAAAGCTCGATCAAGGTAAACCCTTTTTGACTATTAATAGACAAGCTCCTCGCATCAAGTGAAGTCTTACGGCCTTATACAGGTTAAAGCGTAGCGAATGCCAAACCCTTTGGCCCTTCCTATGGGCGCGCAAAGCTGCTGGCGTATCGCCCTCATCGAAAATCGCACAAACTGACATTTTTTAGTTACCCGACCTCCCCGATTAGGCTCCTTCGGCGGACTAGGCTATAAGTCTTCGACTGTTTGCGTTTGGTACCTGTATGAATGACATCGCCCTTTCCGGTCTGGCCAAGCAATTGGTGCTGGCCGAACTTCTCACCGACAAAGGCGCGCAACAAGCGTCTCAGCAGGCCCAGCGCAATCAAGTGTCGCTGGTGACCTACCTGGTGCAGAATAAACTGGTCAAAAGCCGGCTGGTGGCACAAATCGCCTCTGAACATTTTGGTATGCCCTTCCTTGACCTGAGTTCCCTCGATAAGGAATCCCAGCCTCGCGGGCTGATCAGCGAGAAGCTGATGCGGCAACACCAGGCCCTGCCCCTGTGGCGGCGCGGCAACAAATTGTTTATCGGTGTTTCCGACCCGAATAATTATCAAGCCATCAACGATATCCAGTTCAGCACCGGACTGAGCACCGAAGCGATCCTGGTCGAAGACGACAAGCTCAGCGATGCGATCGACAAGTTCTTCGATTCCCAGTCCAGCGGCATGGAGGATCTGGCCGATGTCGATCTGGGTGGCGTGGACATCGAGTCGATCGACGATAAAAAACACGACGCCATTGCCGGGCAAGACGCTGACGATGCACCCGTGGTGCGCTTCGTCCACAAGATGCTGCTGGACGCCATCAAGGGTGGCTCTTCGGACTTGCATTTCGAACCCTACGAAAAACTCTACCGGGTCCGTCTGCGCACCGATGGCATTTTGCGCGAGGTTGCCAGACCGCCGATCCACCTCGCTGGGAGGATCGCCGCGCGTCTGAAGGTTATGGCCAGCCTGGATATCTCCGAACGCCGCAAGCCCCAGGACGGGCGGATCAAGATGCGCATCTCGAAGACCAAGTCCATCGACTTCCGGGTCAACACCTTGCCGACACTATGGGGAGAGAAGGTCGTCATGCGAATTCTCGACCCGTCGAATGCGCAGATGGGCATTGATGCCCTCGGTTATGAGCCCGACCAGAAAGAGTTGTACATGGCGGCGCTCAAGCAGCCTCAGGGATTGATTCTGGTGACCGGGCCGACCGGCTCCGGCAAAACCATTTCGCTGTACACCGGCCTGAATATCCTCAATACCGTGGACATCAATATCTCCACCGTCGAAGACCCGGTGGAAATCAACATGGAAGGCATCAACCAGGTCAACGTCAATCCCCGGCAGGGGCTGGATTTCGCCCAGGCCTTGCGCTCGTTCCTGCGCCAGGACCCGGACGTGATCATGGTCGGCGAAATCCGCGACCTGGAGACCGCCGAGATCGCCATCAAGGCCGCGCAGACCGGGCACATGGTGCTGTCGACCCTGCACACCAACAGCGCCGCGGAAACCCTGACCCGCCTGCACAACATGGGCATTCCCGGGTTCAACATCGCCACCTCGGTCAATCTGATCATCGCCCAGCGCCTGGCGCGCAAGCTGTGCGGTCAGTGCAAAAAGGAAATCGTGGTTCCCCACGAGACTCAGCTCAAGGAAGGCTTCGCCGAGGAACATATCGGCACATTCAAGATCTATGAACCGGTCGGCTGTGACCTCTGTAACAGCGGTTACAAGGGGCGAGTCGGGATCTATGAAGTGGTGAAGAACACCCGGGAGCTGCAAAGCCTGATCATGGCTGAAGGCAACTCACTGGAGATCGACGCCCAGATGCGCAAGGACGGTTTCAACGACTTGCGTACTTCCGGCCTGCTCAAGGTCATGCAGGGCACCACCAGCCTTGAGGAAATCAACCGGGTCACCAAGGACTAATCAATGGCGGTCAAAGCAGTAAAAGTCAGTGTTTACACTTGGGAAGGCACCGACAGAAAAGGCAGCAAAATGACCGGTGAATTGACCGGTCATAACCCGGCACTGATCAAGGCGCAGTTGCGCAAGCAAGGTATTACTCCGGGCAAGGTTCGGAAAAAAACCGCCTCGATCTTTAGCGCCGGCAAACGCATCAAACCCCTCGACATCGCTCTGTTCACCCGTCAAATGGCAACCATGATGAAAGCCGGGGTGCCATTGCTGCAGTCTTTCGACATCATCGGCGAGGGCTTCGATAACCCGAACATGCGCAAGCTGGTGGACGAGGTGAAACAGGAAGTCGCAGCCGGCAACAGCTTTGCCGCGGCGCTGCGCAAAAAACCACAGTATTTCGATGATCTGTACTGCAACCTGGTGGACGCCGGTGAACAGGCCGGTGCCCTGGATACCTTGCTGGAGCGGGTGGCGACCTACAAGGAAAAGAGCGAATTGCTCAAGGCCAAGATCAAGAAGGCCATGACCTATCCCTTGGCGGTGATCTTCGTTGCAATCATCGTGACCGGCATTCTGCTGATCAAGGTAGTCCCACAGTTCAAAACAGTATTTTCCGGTTTTGGCGCAGAGCTCCCGGGTTTCACCCTGATGGTCATCGCCATTTCCGAACTCCTGCAGGAGTGGTGGTGGCTGGTGCTGCTCGGGTTCGCCGCTGCCGTGTTCGGCTTCCATCGTGCCCGCCAACGCTCGCAACGCTTTCGCGACTGGCTGGACGTCAGCCTGTTGAAACTGCCGCTGGTGGGCGCGCTGATGTACAAATCAGCCGTAGCTCGCTATGCCCGTACGCTGTCCACCACCTTTGCTGCCGGTGTACCGCTGGTGGAAGCCCTCACCTCGGTAGCTGGCGCCACGGGTAATGTGGTGTTCAAGAACGCGGTCAACCGTATCAAGCAGGATGTCTCGACCGGCATGCAGCTGAATTTTTCCATGCGCGCCTCCGGGATCTTTCCAAATATGGCGATCCAGATGACCGCCATCGGCGAAGAATCCGGTGCGCTGGACGATATGCTGGAAAAGGTCGCAACTTACTATGAGGGCGAAGTCGACAGTATGGTCGATAACCTGACCAGCCTGATGGAGCCATTCATCATGGTGGTTCTTGGCATTGTCGTCGGCGGCCTGGTGGTTGCCATGTACTTGCCTATTTTCCAACTAGGCTCTGCGATCTGAACATGCCCTTGAGTGATTTTCTGACCAGCCATCCGCTGGCGTTTGTTCTATCCGCGCTGGCCCTTGGCCTGATCGTCGGCAGCTTCCTCAATGTGCTGGTCTGGCGCCTGCCAAAGATGCTCGAACGCGAATGGCGGGACCAGGCCCATGATGTGCTGGGTTTACCCGCCGATCCGCCCGGCCCGACCTACAACCTGCTGCTACCGCACTCCCAGTGCCCACACTGCGCGCACCCGATCCGGGCCTGGGAAAACATCCCGGTCCTCAGCTATCTGCTGCTCCGGGGCCGCTGTGCGAAGTGCAAGGCACCGATCAGCAAACGCTACCCGCTCACCGAACTGGCCTGCGGCCTGTTGACGGCCTTCGTCGCCTGGCATTTCGGTTTTGGCTGGCAGGCGGGGCTGGTGGTGATCTTGAGTTGGGGCTTGCTGGCGATGAGCCTGATCGATGCCGATCATCAGGTGCTGCCGGATGTATTGGTGCTGCCGTTGCTTTGGTTGGGGTTGATCGTCAACAGCTTCGGCCTGTTCGTGCCCTTGCATGACGCCCTGTGGGGCACGGTTGCCGGCTACATGAGCCTGTGGTCGGTGTATTGGCTGTTCAAGCTGCTGACGGGCAAGGAGGGTATGGGTCATGGTGACTTCAAGCTCCTGGCCATGCTCGGCGCCTGGGGCGGCTGGCAGATTCTGCCGCTGACCATTCTGTTGTCATCCTTGGTCGGCGCCGTGCTGGGGCTGATTTTATTACGCCTGCGCGACGCTAAAACCTCGACGCCCATCCCTTTCGGTCCCTATCTGGCCATTGCCGGCTGGATTGCGTTGCTCTGGGGTGGTCAAATAACCGACTCCTATTGGCAGTTTGTCGGTTTCAAATGACTAGTTCTGTTACCAAACCCTGGATTCTTGGTCTGACCGGCGGCATCGGCAGCGGCAAAAGCGCCGCTGCCCAGCACTTCATCGACCTGGGCGTGCATCTGGTGGACGCCGATCATGCTGCCCGCTGGGTGGTCGAACCGGGGCGTGCAGCATTGGCGCAGATCGCCGAGCACTTCGGTGCCGGTGTGCTGCAGCCAGACGGCCAGCTGGATCGCGCGGCGCTGCGTAAACTGATTTTTGAAGTTCCTGAACAACGGCTCTGGCTCGAATCCCTGTTGCACCCACTGATCGCAGAAGAGATCGCCAGTCATCTGGCTCGCGCCGAGTCGCCTTACGCGATCCTGGTTTCACCGTTGCTGATCGAGTCCGGACAGTACGCGCAGACTCAACGTATTCTGGTGATCGATGCGCCGGTACAGCTGCAAATCGAGCGAACGCTGCAGCGCGACCAGACCAGCGAGCAACAGGTCCAGGCGATTCTCAAAGCCCAGGCCAGTCGTGAGGATCGCTTGCGCCATGCCAACGATGTGCTGGTCAATGATCGCGATCTAAACTGGTTACATAGCGAGGTCGAACGCCTGCATCACTTTTATCTTACTTTGCGTGGAGGCCAGTCATGAGCCAAACCCTGACCGTCGAATGTCCAACCTGTGGCGCCCCAGTGGAATGGAGCGCAACCAATCCCGATCGGCCGTTCTGTTCGCAACGCTGCAAACTGATCGACCTGGGTGCCTGGGCGTCTGAAGAGCACAAGATCCCGGTCAGCCCGGATGCCGAAGACGAGATGTTCTCCGAGGATTTCGACCCCCGTAGGCACTAATTATAAAATCACGGCCGCATAAACCCGTAATCCTTGCCTTCGTCGAGGTTTTCGGCGAGAAACTGCAACTCATCCGCCAGATCCTCGAAACTGCGCACGCCCTTGCTCTGCTGCACCACTGCACTGAGCAAGGCGCGCAGGCTCAACCCCGGGTCAAAACCCACTTCCTGCGCCGAATCCAGACTTCTGTTCAGTTCCTGTCTCGCCCACTCATAGACACTCATGTTCATACTCCTGAAGATTTTCCAGAGCATGCAGGGCTGGAGGCGTTCGGGCCTTGATGTGGATCAAGGTCGTCACCGCCCTGGCTCGTCGTCCTTCCAGGGTGCCGACAGATAGCGGGTTCGATTGAAGGTCTCCAGCCACTCGGGGCAGAACACCACCAACGCACTGACCACCATGCCGTTGATAAAAGCCTCGGGGAAAATGATCAGCCACAGATAGCCGACAAAGTCCTCCAGCCATTCCGGCATGGCGAAGCGCCCATCGAACCACAACAGGCCGAGGGCCAGCAGCAGGCATAGCAACGCCGAGAGTGCCGCGGCAAAAAAGCCCGAGCAAAAGATATACACGAAAGGATTGCGCGGTTGGGCCCGCTCCACGAGGATTGCGCAACACTCGGTGACCAGCACCGGCAGCAGGATCAGCAAAGCGCCATTGACCCCGATGGCTGCCAAATCCTGACGGCCCAGGGCCACCAGTCCGAGTTGCGCGACCAGGCCGCCGACGATTGCCAGTGGCCAGTCCAGCAGCAAGGTCACCGCAGTCATGCCGATAAAGTGATAGGACACGCCGGTATCGAAGTCCCGGCGCACCAGCCACAGCACAAACAACGTGAACACCGTACCGAACAGCAGATGCTGACGCCGACGGTCAGTGAACAGTTCGACCCAGGGCGCACGCAGCATCGCCCAGGCCAGCACCGGCGCATAAATCAGCCAGCCGACCGTGAGGGTTTCCGGTGCCAGCACCTGTGCACTGATCATGGCCGGGCTTGCTGCTGTGCCGCGTCCACGTTCAGCGCCTGCGCCCACAACGGCACAAGGCTTAGTAGCACCACCGGGCAAACTTTCACTTCAGACTCCTCGCCACACAGGAACAAGTGATCAGTCTACACCGCCCTTCCTGCCTCCCTTCGATCGAGTCTGAACCTTCAGGCCCAGTGTTGTGGATCGTCCATGACCGCTTCGTGCTCGGCAAACAATCTGGGCAATTCGGCCTTGAGAAAATCCACCCAGGTTCGAACCTTGGCATCGAGAAAACTGCGCGACGGGTAGACCGCAAAGACATTGCGCTCGCGCGGACGATAGGCCGGCAGCAGGCGCACCAGCCGGCCTTCGCTCACCGGCTGCGTCGCGCTATAGAACGGCAGCAGACTGATGCCCATGCCGGCTTCCGAAGCCTTGACCATCGACTCGGCGACATTGCACTGAAAGGTCTTGCCGGGAATGACGCAATGCTCGCCCTGCTCGTCATGGAACAACCACTGATCGCTGTACAACGGGTCGAGCATGCGCAAACAACGGTGCTCATTCAGCGCCGCCGGGCTGTCCGGAACTCCGTGGCGTTGCAGATACTCCCGCGAGGCACAGGGCACGCTGTAAATCTGCCCGATGGCCTGGGCGACAAACTGTGAATCGGCCAATTCCTGGGCAATTGAAATGACCACGTCATGGCCTTCCTCCAGCAGGTCCGGATTGCGTTGCGAGAGGGTCAACTCGAATACCACATCAGGGTAGATCTCTGAATATCGAGCGATCAGCGGAGTGATCAATACGCCTAGGGCGTTCATGCTGTGGACTCGCAAGCGACCGCTGGGCTTGAGATGGGCGCCACGGGCTTCGGCAGTGGCCACGTCCATTTCCTCGAGAATCTGCCGGCCACGCAAAAGGAATCGTTCGCCGGCGTCGGTCAGTCCCAGACGTCGAGTGGTGCGTTGCAGCAGGCGCGCTTGCACATGCTGCTCCAGATCGGCGACCAACCGCGAAACCTGCGCGGTAGACAGGTCGAGCGCCTGGGCTGCTGCGGTAAAACTGCTGCTGTCCACCACGCGGACGAACACCCGCAGGCTATTGAGCAGATCCATTACTTCTCCAAATGCTTTGACTGTTGCGCTTCATGTAAGGCTGATTCAAGCAAAACGCTCTTTTTCCAGAACAGGCGAGGAATAGACTTTAGACATCGGAATCACCACGGAGAAAAATGAAATGAAAACCTTGATCAGTGTGTTGCTGGCAGTCATGGCCACCTCGGTTGTGGCGGCAGAAAACCAGCAAATCCCGGCCACCGCCTACAACCCCGCGCAGCCGCCGGATATCGCCAAGGTAATCTCGGTAACGCCCACTTCCAACGCCTGCGAAGTAGTGCCGGCGACCATGGTTTATGTCGATCACCAGGGCCAGACCCATCGTCTGGATTATCAGGTCATGGGCGGCTGCGCGAGCAACTCTTAAGGACTTTACCTGCTCCATGAGCCTCCATGCCCATCAGAGCAGTGTCCAGGTGTAACTGAGGATCAACCGGTTCTCGTCAATATCGCTGCGGTAGTTGGAACGCGCCATGGCGTTACGCACGCGCATCCCGAGCCCCTTCAGGGTTCCGCTCTGCACCACGTAGCCGATATCCAGATCGCGCTCGCGATCCTTGCCTTCGAAGCCCTTGCCGGTGTCGACGTTATTACCCGTGATGTAGCGCACGGTGCTGGTCAGGCCAGGCAACCCCAACGCCGCAAAATCGTAGTCGTAGCGCGCCTGCCAGGAACGCTCATCGGCGAAGGCGAACTCATAGGTGGGTACTTCGTTGCCCAGCGGTGAAATATTGGCGAATACTCGCGGAAAAGCACTATCGCCATACATGCCCTGATAGCCGATGTAGAAGGTATGGCCGCCACGCTTGGCCGAGAGCAAAGAGAAAAACGCCTGGTTATCGATGTTGCCCAGCAGCTTTTTGCCGTCCTCCCTGGAGTCGAAGTAACCGAGATTGGCGCCCAGGGTCCAGTCACCGAGCGGTTCGCTGTGCTTGAGGCCGAGGAAGCGCTGGTTGTAGATATCTTCCAGCTGCCCATACCAGGCGCTGACCGAGGTGCGCTTGTCATTGAAGGCGTAATCGCCGCCGGCAAAGTTGAAGCCGTCACTGCTGACCTGGCGTTGCGGCACATGACCGAGCATCGCCTGCATTTTTTCGTCGCCCGCTTCGTTGCGCAGGCTGGTTGAATTCAAATGACCGCCCTGCAAGGTCAAGCCATTGATCTCGGCGGAGCTGATGCTCGCCCCTTGGTAACTGGGGGGCAGCAAGCGAATATCGCTGAAGGCCAGCACCGGCAAATTGGGCTGCAACTCGCCGACCCGCAGCTCGGTCTTCGAGTAACGCAGTTTCAGCGCACCTTCCAGACGGCTGTATTCATCCGCCGCGCGACCATCGCCCTGCACCGGCAACAGCCCGGTATTGACCCGGTCCGGGCTGCTGTCGAGCTTGATCCCCAACAGGCCAATGACATCCACGCCGACGCCGATCGGCCCCTGGGTGTAACCCGATTTGACGTTGAGGATAAAACCTTGCGCCCACTCCTCGGCCTTCGACTGCTGGTTAGCCCCGACGATGTCGGAAAAGTCCCGACTGAAGTAATAGTTGCGGGCCTGCAGGGTCGCGCTGGTGTCCTCGATGAAGCCGCTCTCGGCGGCCACCAGGCTGCTGGAAAAACCCAAGGCGAGCGCCAGGGACAACACTGAACGAGTTGCTGGAGAAGTCTGTTTCATCGTTTTGCTCTTATTGTTATTGATCGACAGGTTGCAGTGCTCCACCCGCGCCTCTTTCGCTGCGGGTGGTGGTGGATTTCAGCGAGCCACCTCCTGGCCGCTGGTCGCGGGAGTCGCGCGGGCCGGTCGCCGGGCACTCAACAACAGGTGCGCGGCGATACCGAAAATCAGCCCCCAGAAAGCTGCGGACAGGCCGAACAGCGACATACCCGATGCGGTGACCAGAAAGGTCACCAGCGCCGCCTCGCGGTCATCCGGTACCGCCATGGCGCCCGCCAGAGCGCCGGCAATCGCGGCGAACAGCGCCAGCCCGGCCAGGGCTGCGATCAGCTCTTTGGGGAAGGCGGAAAACAGCGAGACCAGAGTGGCGCCGAAGATGCCCAGCAGCAGGTAGCAGAAGCCGCCCACGACCCCGGCGACATAACGTTTGCCCGGATTTTCGTGGGCCTCACGCCCGGTGCAAATGGCGGCGGTAATCGCCGCCAGATTCAGCCCATGGCAGCCGAAAGGTGCCAATAACGCACTACCCAGCGCGCTGCTGGCGATGATTGGGCTGGCCGGTGTGGCATAACCGCTGGCCCGCAGTACCGTCATGCCCGGAACGAACTGGCCGGTCAGTGCCACCATCACCAGCGGCAAGGCGATATTCAGGGTCGCGCTCAGGCTGAACTGCGGGGTGATCCACACCGGCGTCGCCAGGCCGATCACCAGTGCTTCGCGATGCAGGTCCCCGGCGATAAAAGCGATGGTGCAACCGACCAGCAGCACCAGTAACACCGCATAACGCGGCATCACCCGCTTGCACACCAGGTAAGTGACAAACATCGCTAGCACCAGCACCGGCTTGCCCTGCAAGGACACAAACAACCCGGTGCCAAAGCTGAACAAAATACCCGCCAGCATTGCCGCCGCGATCGCTGAGGGCAGCTTGCTGATGATCCGATCGAAAGCCCCCGACACGCCCACCAGAAAGATGATCAGACTACTGACCAGATAGGCGCCCACCGCTTCCTCCATGGAAATCCCCGGCAGTAGCGCCACCAGCAAGGCCGAGCCCGGTGCCGACCAGGCAATGATCACCGGCACCCGGTAACGCAGGCTCAGGCCGATGCCCAGCACTGCGCTGCCAATGGAAATCGCCCACACCCAGGACGACAGCACCTCCCGGGATAGCTGGGCGGTTTCGGCCGCCTGGAAAATGATCACCAAGGGACCCGCATAGGAGATCACCGTGGCGATAAACCCGGCGACCGCGGCGGACAGGGAAAAGTCGTGGAAAAATGCTTTCATGAAACCTCGCCGCAAGATTCATCAGGCAATCCTTGGCACACGGCCTGGATGCTCTTGTCTGGGGGAAATCGAGTCGTTCAGCAGCAACCAACGGCACGGCACAACGCCGCACCGCCGGTCGTCAGATTCAGGCCCTGCTCGTCGACAGCGCCGACACAACGCCCCTGGCAGAGCGCCGACTGCTGATGGCAAACAAGGTCATGGCGATGGCGGCAATGGCCCCCGGCACAGCGAAGGCCATGAAGTTGAGCTGCAGCGGCAGGCTGATACCCAGCAGCGCGCCGCCCAGCAGCGGGCCGACGATGGCTCCGTTGCGGCCGATGCCCGAGGCCCAGCCCAGGCCGGTGGAGCGAATGGTCATGGAGTAAAATTGCGCGGCACAGGCATACAGCAGAATTTGCGAACCGATGGTGGTCGCACCGGCGATGGCGATCAGCAGGTACAGCACCGGCGTCGGGCTCTTGAAGCCGAGCAAGGTGATCGACACTGCGGCAATGGTGAAGAACACCGCCAACACCCGTGGCAGGTTGAGTTTATCGCCCAACACCCCGCCGCCGACCGCACCGAAGATTGCGCCGAAATTCAGCACCAGCAGGAAGGACAGGCTCGAACCGAGGCTGTAGCCGGCATTGGCCATCAACTTCGGCAGCCAGGAGCTCAGGGCGTAAACCATCAGCAGGCAGCAGAAGAACGCCACCCAGAGCATCAGCGTGCGCATTGCCCGACCATCACGGAACAGTTGCAGAACCGGCGTGCCGGTACCTTTTACATCGGTCATGTGCAACTGGTCGGTGACTTGCGCGACATACGCAGGATCGATCCGTCCAAGGACATTGCGGGCCTCCTCATTGCGCCCCTGGCGCAGCATGAAACCCACCGACTCGGGCAGGAAGTACATGATCAGGGGCAGCAGCAGCAATGGCAGCGCCGCCACATAGAACACTGACTGCCAACCGAAGCTGGGAATCAGCACAATGCCCAGGCCGGCAGAGAGCATGCCTCCCACCGAGTAGCCGCTGAACATGATGGCCACCAGGGTGCTGCGGATTTTCTTCGGCGCGTACTCGTTCATCAGCGCCACCACGTTGGGCATCACGCCGCCAATGCCGAGCCCGGCAATGAAACGGCAAATACCGAACTCCGTCGGGCTGCTGGCAAAACCATTGAGTACGGTGAAACCGCTGAAGAGCATCACGCAAATGGTGATGGCTTTTTTCCGCCCGATCTTGTCCGAGAGCGGGCCGAAAAACAGCGCCCCGAACATCATGCCGAACAGCGCATAACTACCCAGCGCCCCGGCTTCAAGCGGGGTCAGGCCCCACTCCTTCATCAGCATCGGCAACACCACGCCGTAAATCACCAGATCGTAACCATCGAAGATGATGATCAGGGCACACCAGAACAGCACCATCCAGTGGAAGCGGTTGAAGCGAGCGTTGTCGATAACCTCATGTACGTCGATATTCCGCATGGCATCTGTCTCTTGTTGTTGTTTTTAGAACGACGGAAAAGAACTCCATCGTTTTTTATGCAGGCCATGTCAGGGTAGGGAGGCAAAACGCCAGGCAATATCCGCTCAGTGCAGATCGCTATCCGTTTTGTGCACAGGCGCGTTCATGGGTCCAAAGTCGGGAATTTCGCCCCGAACGCAGGAGCTTCTTTGTTTTTGTGCGGCAGATATTCTTTAACGGCCGGCGAGAATGACGAGACATTGGTTATTAGTTAATTGTGTCCGCGTGAACATTTTTACCTGGTTCGGCAGCAGAAATTGGTAAGGAGTCTAGTATTGAAATGCCATGTATCGGTCCGAGGGACCCTTGGCATGTATGCGGCTTTGAGCCAACCCCGGACCGGTGTTGGCAAAATAAAATTGGAGGGAACCATGACCAATATCGTCGCCACCGGCGAGCCACCTGAAGCCGTCCGTCTCATGATCAAGGTTTATTCCTGCTTGCTGCTCGCAGGGTTTGCGTTACTTCCGG
The DNA here is from genome assembly GCF_059716055.1 of Pseudomonas sp. LBUM1658. Lineage (NCBI taxonomy): Bacteria > Pseudomonadati > Pseudomonadota > Gammaproteobacteria > Pseudomonadales > Pseudomonadaceae > Pseudomonas > Pseudomonas sp. LBUM1658. The sequence continues at coordinate 793,476 of NZ_CP166798.1, read as the reverse complement.
CCTATCTGATTGGCTACTTATACCTCTTTCAGGACCCCACCCTTTTATTCGAGAACCACCTGTTCCATATATTTGCGATCACGGCAGCCACCTTGGCAGGCCTGTTTGTCACTTACGTAACGTGGCGCTGCTATCAGTCATCGGGCGACCCGCTGCTGCGATGGATGACGCTAGGTTTTCTCGGTTTTGTGCTGATCTACGCGCCGCATGGTGCGTTCACCGGGCTTGCACACCACAATATCTGGCTCTTCCTGCTTTATGGACCGGCCTCTCGACTGGTCATGTCGATTCTGCTGTTAGTCGGAATGCTGTCGTACCACCGCCCACCTGATGCTCCGGACCAACGAATGAAGGTCCGCCCGTGGTTGACCTGGATAGGATTGTTCCTGCTGGTTGATCTGGCAGTGGCGTACGTCGCGCATTCGCCGATCGCCGGCCATCTCGCGGTGCGCCTCTCGATGGAAGGTGGTGCCCTCGTTCTTTCCACATTGACCGTGGCAATGCTCCTGCTGCGCCGTATCCGTTCGCCGCTGATGGTGATTTTTGTCATCTCGGTCACCGCGTTCGCCTTGTCATCTCTCGCATTCATCCTTGCACGTCCGTGGAACCACTTGTGGTGGCTCGCTCATGCGATCTTCGCCGCTGGATTCTTCCTGTTGAGCTATGGGGTAGTACAAGCGTTCCTCACCACGCGGTCATTCTCGAAGATTTACAGCCAAGAGGAGCTGATGGTGCGTCTTGCCGAGTCGATGGCGTACACCGAGAGCGCCCTGCAGGAACTCCAGCGCGCCAATCAAGAACTCGGGCACCTTGCGGCGACCGATCCACTGACCGGCGCTGATAATCGGCGTCGGTTCATGGAGCGGGTCGAAGTCGAATTTGGCCGGACCAAGCGCGGCGGTACTCCGTTCTCCGTGTTGGCACTCGATCTGGATAATTTCAAGTCCATCAACGATCGCTTCGGGCATCAGGTTGGCGATGACATCCTGAAGAGGTTCGTGGAGAAATGCCTCGATTCGATCCGGCCGTATGACGGCGTAGCCCGAGTGGGCGGGGAAGAATTCATGATACTGCTACCTCAGACTTCACTCGAAGGCGCGCGGGTAATCGCCGAGCGTCTGCGCAGCACCGTTGCAAATACTGCTTTTAATGGCTTGCAGCGGTTAACCGAGGTCACAGTGAGCATCGGCATATCGCAGTCTGACCGCGACGGCGACACCATCGAGGCCATCCTGCGCGTAGCCGATCAACGCCTGTATCACGCTAAACACCAAGGCCGTAATCGTGTGGTCACTACCATCAAAACCAGCCTCCAACCGCTGCCCTGACCATCATTTCGACGTCGCTGAAAAAGCGTCGGCACCGATACCCCTGCTGCGCCACGGCATTGGGCGTTATTCATCAGCGTTCGCCAATCACACTTTGGCGTCGAGGATGATGAGCGTCCCTTGCGATCCGAAGAGCCAAGGACGCATCGACCCGTTTGCTTTCTCCCCCCTCAGTTCGCATACAAACCTCTCGAAACGCGACAGACCTTATTTTTTACGACAGACTTTATTTTTTAGGTTCACGTTTGGACGCTAAGCTAGGGCTATGGATGACTCAGATTATTTACGCCTGCTTACAATCGCGGCCGAACAGGCCAATGCGTTCCTGTCCAATGCCCGCAAATGGGAGCGTGAGCGTTGGGTCTGCCAACGCCTGCTGCAAGGCCTGAACATCCCCTATCGCGTCGACGAATTCGCTCCTGCCGCGGAACCGCCGGACGTGCTGTTCCGTGATGCCAGTTTCGAGGTGTTCTTCGTGCTCGATGAAGGCCGACGCCTGAACGATGAATGGCGAGATGAGCTGCAGCGCCGGCGCAGCGCGTTTTCCCTGAGCCAGCTGGTGCGCCGCGAAGCCAAACCCAAGCGCATTCCGGCCAACGAGTTCTTGTTGCGACTGGCGCCGACCCTGCGCAAAAAAGCGCATAACTACAAGGAACGCGGCATGGACCTGGGTGAGCTGGACATCATCGCCTTCGCCAGCCTCAAGCGTGAAGTGCTCGATCTCAACAGCCACTTCCCGCCGCCGACCGAATACCTGCGCCAGGGCTGGCGCTCGCTGTCGCTGGTGGGTCCGACTTTCGCCCGTGTGCTGTTCGCCCACCCGGATGCTCCGGATTTCCTGCGCAACAACCTGGGCCGCAGTATCGTCTTCGACGTCGGTATCAGCCTGTGAGTCCATTGCATGAGTTGCTGGCCGAGGTGCCCCTCGAGCAACGCCTCGGCCACGGGACCTTTCAGGCCGTTCGCGGACATGGCGCAATCACTGCGCGAGTGATACAAAGTGGGATCATTCGCCTGGATGACAGGGTCTGCGTCGAGCCCCTGCAAGCGAACGGCTATGCTCCGTTGCATGCCGGATAAATCTGCGCTGTAGCTTCTACACATTTCGCAACGTCTACCTGACGAGGCCTTTATGACCAGCCGCCTGAACCCCGACGACCAAAAGCATGTCGAAGAGTACCTGCAACTGTCCCAGCACCGAGTCGAGCGCCGGCCTTTCCGGCCATGGCTGCTCCTCGTGGTGGTATTGGCAGTGACTATTGGCCTGGGTTTGCTGAGCCGCCTTTTGAGTTACCTGACGCTATGAGCTGCGTGGCGCTCGCTCGGGTAACTGCACCGATTTCTTTTAGCCTTGCGAGATATCCCCATGACCCATCGTATTATCATCGTTGGCGGCGGCGCCGGCGGTCTGGAGTTGGCTACCCGTCTGGGTAAGACTCTGGGCAAGCGTGGTACGGCCAGTGTGCTACTGGTCGACGCGAACCTGACCCACATTTGGAAACCGCTGTTGCATGAAGTCGCAGCCGGTTCGCTGAATTCCTCTGAAGACGAACTCAATTATGTTGCCCAGGCCAAATGGAACCACTTCGAGTTCCAGCTGGGGCGCATGAGCGGGCTCGATCGCCAGCAGAAAAAAATCCAGCTGGCGGCGACCCTGGACGACAAAGGCCTGGAGCTGGTCCCGGCCCGCGAACTGAGCTACGACTCGCTGGTGATTGCCGTCGGCAGCACCACAAACGACTTCGGCACTCAGGGCGCGGCAGAAAACTGCCTGTTCCTCGACACCCGCAAACAGGCCGAACGCTTCCATCAGCAATTGCTCAATCACTACCTGCGGGCCCACGCCGGGCAAACCGATGTGCTCGAACAGATCAGCGTGGCCATAGTCGGGGCCGGCGCCACCGGTGTCGAACTGGCGGCCGAGCTGCATAACGCCGCCCATGAACTGGCGGCCTATGGGCTGGACCGGATCAAGCCGGAAAACATGCACATCACCCTGATCGAGGCCGGTCCGCGGGTCCTGCCGGCACTGCCGGAGCGGATTGGCGGGCCTGTGCATAAAACCCTGGAGAAACTCGGGGTCACGGTACTGACCAACGCAGCGGTCAGCGAAGTCACGTCCGAGGCGCTGATCACCAGCAGCGGCCAGGTGATTCCTGCCAGCCTCAAGGTTTGGGCCGCGGGGATTCGTGCGCCAGGCTTCCTCAAGGACATCGATGGCCTGGAGACCAACCGGATCAACCAGTTGCAAGTCTTGCCGACCCTGCAAACCACTCGCGACGAGAACATCTTCGCCTTCGGCGATTGCGCGGCCTGCCCGCAGCCGGGCTCCGATCGCAATGTGCCGCCACGGGCGCAAGCGGCGCACCAACAGGCTTCGCTGCTGGCCAAATCGCTGAAACTACGGATCGAAGGCAAGGCCCTGCCGGAGTACAAGTACACCGATTATGGCTCGCTGATCTCGCTGTCGCGTTTTTCGGCTGTGGGTAACTTGATGGGCAATCTGACCGGCAGCGTGATGCTCGAGGGCTGGCTGGCGCGGATGTTCTATGTGTCGTTGTACCGGATGCACCAGATGGCGCTCTATGGCGCCTTCCGCACGGCGATGCTGATGCTCGGCAGCAAGATCGGGCGCGGAACCGAGCCCCGGCTCAAGTTGCACTGACATCTTCGGCGCCTGAGAGGGCCCTTTAATGTAGGAGCGAGCTTGCTCGCGATATAGGACGTTAACGATAACGCGTGTTTTCTGAGTACACGCGCCGCCCTTGAGTCCATCGCGAGCAAGCTCGCTCCTACAATAGGGACCTCATCTGTGTCCCTCTGTATCCCCGCCCCCGATTCAGCCCTTTCGCTTACAAACTCCCCCCTTGCACGACACAGTAGCGATACACCACGCCCGCTAAATGGCCACACCCGAGCAAGGCACTGCCTGCTTCGGTTACCGCCGCACTTACGTGGCGTCCTTTATCGAGCGGTTGTGTCGTGCAACCCAGGAGATTTGTAATGTCCCGTACCACTACTCTCAGCAAAAACACCATTGGCCTGCTCGGCGCTGTCCTGGCCGGTGGCATGATGCTATCCGGCTCCGTGTTTGCCGCGCAGCCTCTGACCCAAGGCTACATGCTGGCATCCGCCGAGCAGGTGGTTAAGGCACCTGAAGGCAAGTGTGGCGAAGGTAAGTGCGGTGATGCCTCGATGGCCAAGACCGACACTGATGACGATGGCCAGGTGTCCCGTGCGGAATTCTTGAAAGTTGCGCCCAAGGCCGACTTCGACAAGATCGACACCAACCACGATGGTCAGATCTCGGAACAAGAGGCGTTCGATAACGTTAAAGCTAACTACGAAGCCAACGGCAAAAAAATGCCAAAGGGCTTGTTCGAGCACCTGAAAGACAATAGCTAAGATCCGAAGCACCGCACGCCCCGCTGCTCTCCCAGAGAAGCGGGGCTTTTTTTGCGTTTGCGACAGACAAAAAAAATCCCCGTATCTTTCGATACGAGGATTTTTAATATGGTCGGGGTAAGGGGATTCGAACTCCTGACATCCTGCTCCCAAAGCAGGCGCGCTACCGGACTGCGCTATACCCCGGTAAAAAAAAGGCACCTTTAAAAGGCGCCTTCTACGATCAGCGCTTTTGGCCTCTGATCTTAAGATTCGATTCCAGCGTTAACTGGTTTCAAAAATGGTGGGTCGTGTGGGATTCGAACCTACGACCAATTGGTTAAAAGCCAACTGCTCTACCAACTGAGCTAACGACCCAAAAATGGTCGGGGTAAGGGGATTCGAACTCCTGACATCCTGCTCCCAAAGCAGGCGCGCTACCGGACTGCGCTATACCCCGGTTTGAAATTGGCTCCGTGACCAGGACTCGAACCTGGGACCCAATGATTAACAGTCATTTGCTCTACCGACTGAGCTATCACGGAACTACATATTTCAATTACAACTTTTACCGCAACTTCGCTCTCTTCGACCCGTTCGCATCGCTGCGTTCGTGTGTCTGAGGCGCGCTATTCTACAATTTTAAAACACCCTGTCAACCCCTTAAATTGCTTTCAAGACAATGATTTGCGTCTTGTTTCAGATTTCTCCTTGGGGAGAAGAAACCCTTGGGGGTGACATGCTGCGGGGCGCACTTTACAAGCCTTTTCCTTACAGTTCAATGCCCTAACGAAAAAAAGGCCTCGCAACGCGAGGCCTCTCTTGTTATCGAGCCGCCAAGGCTCAGTGGAAGACGATTTGATCGTTCTCCACCGTGGCCATTACGCTGGCCCCGGGCAAGAAACTGCCGGAAAGGATCAGCTGCGCCAAGGGGTTCTCGATCCAGCGCTGGATCGCTCGTTTCAGCGGCCGTGCACCGTAGACCGGGTCGTAACCGACCGCGATCAGCTTATCCAGCGCCTCGCTGCTCAGCTCCAGCTTCAGCTCGCGTTCGGCCAGACGGCTACGCAGACGGCCCAGCTGGATTTCAGTGATACCAGCGATCTGATCCCGGGCCAAAGGCTCGAAGATCACCACTTCATCGATCCGGTTAATGAATTCCGGCCGGAAGTGGCTGGACACCGCATCCATCACCGCGGCCCGCTGCGCTTCGCGATCCCCCACCAGTTCCTGGATCTGCACCGAGCCCAGGTTGGAGGTCATCACGATCACCGTATTGCGGAAATCCACGGTTCGCCCGTGACTGTCGGTCAGCCGACCGTCTTCCAGCACTTGCAGCAACACGTTGAACACGTCCGGATGGGCCTTCTCGACCTCGTCCAGGAGGATTACCGAGTAGGGCTTGCGACGCACTGCCTCGGTCAGGTAACCGCCCTCCTCGTAGCCTACGTAGCCGGGTGGCGCACCAATCAGCCGGGCCACGGAATGTTTCTCCATGAATTCGGACATATCGATCCGCACCATCGCCTCTTCAGTATCGAAGAGGAACTCGGCCAGCGCCTTGCACAGCTCGGTCTTACCCACACCGGTCGGGCCGAGGAACATGAACGAGCCGCTTGGGCGGTTCGGATCGGACAACCCGGCACGGGAACGGCGCACCGCATTGGATACCGCGATCACCGCCTCGTCCTGGCCGATCACACGCTGGTGCAACAGGCTTTCCATCTTCAACAGTTTGTCGCGCTCACCTTCGAGCATTTTCGACACCGGAATACCGGTCCACTTCGAAACGACTTCGGCGATCTCTTCCTCGGTCACTTTGCTGCGCAGCAACTGGTTTTCGCTTTTACCGTGCTGATCGACCATCTGCAGGCTGCGCTCCAGGTCCGGGATTACCCCGTACTGCAGTTCGGCCATGCGGTTGAGGTCGCCTTTACGGCGGGCAGTTTCCAGTTCCTGACGGGACTGTTCGATTTTTTGCTGGATCTGCGCCGAACCTTGCACTTCAGCTTTTTCCGCGTTCCAGATTTCTTCCAGATCCGAATACTCACGCTCCAGCCGGACGATATCCCCCTGCAACTTCTCCAGGCGCTTGATCGCGGCTTCGTCGTCTTCTTTCTTCAATGCCTGGGCTTCAACCTTCAGTTGAATCAAACGCCGCTCCAGACGATCCAGCACTTCCGGCTTGGAGTCGATCTCCATGCGAATGCGGCTGGCAGCTTCGTCGATCAGGTCGATGGCCTTGTCCGGCAACTGACGGTCAGTAATGTAGCGATGGCTCAGCTTGGCCGCGGCAATGATCGCACCGTCGGTGATCGCCACCTTGTGGTGGACCTCATAACGCTCTTTCAAGCCGCGCAGGATCGCAATGGTGTCTTCTTCGCTCGGCTCGTCGACCAGCACCTTCTGGAAACGCCGCTCGAGCGCTGCGTCCTTCTCTATATATTGGCGGTATTCGTTGAGCGTGGTCGCACCCACGCAATGCAGCTCACCGCGCGCCAGAGCCGGCTTGAGCATATTGCCAGCATCCATCGAGCCTTCGGCTTTACCGGCGCCGACCATGGTGTGCAACTCGTCGATGAACAGGATGATCTGCCCTTCCTGCTTCGACAGCTCATTGAGCAACGACTTCATGCGCTCTTCGAACTCGCCACGAAACTTGGCACCGGCAATCAGCGAGCCCATATCCAGCGACAGCAGGCGCTTGCCTTTCAGGCCATCCGGCACTTCGCCGTTGATGATCCGTTGAGCCAGGCCTTCGGCGATGGCGGTTTTACCCACGCCAGGTTCGCCAATCAGTACCGGATTGTTCTTGGTGCGGCGTTGCAGGACCTGAATGGTCCGGCGAATTTCGTCGTCACGGCCGATCACCGGGTCAAGCTTGCCTTCTTCGGCGCGCTTGGTCAGGTCGACGGTGTATTTATCCAGGGCCTGGCGCGACTCCTCGTGGTTGGGGTCGTTGACCGCCTCACCACCACGCAGGTTGTTGATCGCATTCTCCAGGGCTTTCTTGCTGACGCCCTGCCCCAGCAGCAATTTGCCGAGCTTGCTGTTCTCGTCCATGGCGGCGAGCAGCACCAGTTCGCTGGAAATGAACTGGTCACCTTTTTGTTGCGCCAGACGATCGGCCTGATTGAGCAGACGCGCCAGATCCTGCGACATGTTCACGTCGCCAGTGGGATTCTGGATTTTCGGCAGTTGGTCGAGCTCTTTGGTCAACTCTTTGCGCAAGCTGGTGACGTCAAAGCCTACCTGCATCAACAGGGGTTTGATCGAACCACCCTGCTGTTCAAGCAGCGCCTGCATCAAGTGCGCCGGCTCAATACCCGGATGATCGAGGCCGACCGCCAGAGACTGGGCATCGGACAAGGCCAACTGTAACTTACTGGTTAAACGGTCTATACGCATGGGTCACCTTCCTAGTTGGGCAGGCCGGTCGATGGACACACCTAAATGAAGAAACCTGCCAGATACCTCACTAGATGCGGTCGATTCTGGAAGATTCAAGCGGCGCAGGATTGACGCAGGTCAGGAGAGTCTAGCGTTCCAGCCAGACAAGGGAGGCAAACCGACCGGTGCGGGGACTGCGGCGGTAAGAATAGAAGCGCGGGTCGCTGACGGTACAGAAACCGCCGCCATACACCGCCGTTACGCCGCGAGCGGCCAGACGTAGACGCGCCAGCATATAGATGTCAGCCATGAATTTGCCGGTGTTGCGGCTCGGGACAAAAGCCTGATCCGCTGCTGCAAGTTGCCCGACGAAGGCTTCACGAACCTCCGGCCCGACTTCGAAGGCTTGCGGGCCGATGGCTGGCCCGAGCCAGACCAGCACCTCGGAAGGCGCCACGGCAAGACGGTCCAGCGTGGCTTCCAGCACGCCGGCAGCCAGCCCGCGCCAACCGGCATGGGCCGCCGCGACCCGAGTGCCGGCGCGGTCACAGAACAGCGCTGGCAGGCAATCGGCGGTCATCACCGTGCAGGCAATACCTGGCGTGGCCGACCAACTGGCGTCGGCGGTCGCGACCAGGCCTGGATCGGCATGGGCCACGGCAATTCCGTGAACCTGCTGCAACCAGGCTGGCTGGATGGAGAAGTGATCGGTCAGACGACGGCGATTCTCGGCGACCGCCTGAGGGCTGTCGTCGACATGGTCGCCAAGGTTGAGGCTGTCGAACGGCGCCAGACTGACGCCGCCCGCGCGGGTGGTGACGCAGGCTTTCACCCCGGCCGGCGCAGGCCAGTCAGGAATCAGCCAGTGGGTCATCCGATGAACGCCTCACGGTCCTGCTTGAGCAGCGATAACAACCAGACGAAGTCGTCCGGCAGGGGCGATTCCCAGCTCATGCGCTTACCGGTCGTCGGATGATCCAACTCCAGGAAACGCGCGTGCAGAGCCTGCCGCGGGAAGGTTTTCAGCGATTCGACCATGGTCAGGCTGGCTGCCGGCGGGATACGGAAACGACCGCCGTAGGCAGGATCTCCGACCAACGGGTAATTGATGTGCGCCATGTGCACGCGAATCTGGTGCGTACGACCGGTTTCCAGCTTGACCCGCACATGAGTGTGGGAGCGAAAACGCTCGAGCACGCGGTAATGACTGACCGCCTGCTTGCCGCCTTCCATCACCGCCATGCGCTGGCGTTGCTGGCCGTGACGACCGATCGGCGCGTTGATCTTGCCACCGGCGGTGACCACGCCGATCACGATGCACTCGTAGATCCGGCTGACGCTGCGGCTCTGCAGCTGGGTGACTAGCTGGGTCTGCGCCTGAATCGTCTTGGCCACCACCATCAAACCGGTGGTGTCCTTGTCGAGACGGTGCACGATACCGGCGCGCGGCACATTGATGATGTCCGGCACATGGTGCAGCAGGGCGTTGAGCAGGGTGCCGTCGGCATGACCGGCAGCCGGGTGCACCACCAGGCCCGCGGGCTTGTTGATGACCAGGATGTCATCGTCTTCGTAGACGATATCCAGCTTGATGTCCTGAGCGATCCATTCTCCCTGAGCTTCCTGCTCGGCGGTCAGCTCAAGAATCGCACCGCCATGAACTATGTCTCGCGGGCGGATAACCGCTCCGTCCACAGTCAGGCGGCCGTCTTTGATCCAGGCGGAAAGGCGCGAGCGCGAGTGCTCAGCGAATAATTGTGCGGCGACTTGATCGAGGCGTTGGCCGCCCAATTCGGACGGCACCTCTGCGCGAAGTTCAATTTTATCGGACATGCTCAGACTAGGCGTCGGCACAGCTTTTGGTTTCGGCTGCGCGCTTGTGGTTAAATACGGCGTCTTTTGCCCCGAAGCTTTTCAACGGGGCGCTCATCATAACAGGACGGCCCCGCCCAAGACAGCGGCCGTCATAGGGACGCAAGCCGCCATGCAAGTGAAACACCTGCTGCTGATCGCCATCCTCGCATTGACCGCCGCTTGCTCATCGAAGGAAGTGGTCGACGAAAACCTCAGCGAGGTCGAGCTGTACCAGCAGGCACAGGCCGACCTGGACAACAACAGCTATACCAGCGCCACATCCAAGCTGAAGGCTCTGGAATCGCGCTATCCGTTCGGTCGCTACGCCGATCAGGCTCAACTCGAGCTGATCTATGCGAACTACAAGAACGCCGAGCCGGAGGCCGCCAAGTCCGCTGCCGAGCGTTTCATTCGCCTGCACCCGCAGCACCCGAACGTGGATTACGCGTACTACCTCAAGGGCCTGACCTCTTTTGACCAGGATGTCGGTCTGCTGGCGCGTTTCCTGCCGCTGGACATGACCAAGCGTGACCCGGGTGCCGCTCGTGACTCCTACAACGAGTTCGCCCAGCTCACCAGTCGCTACCCGAACAGCCGCTACGCGCCGGACGCCAAGCAGCGCATGATTTACCTGCGCAACCTGCTGGCGGCCTACGAAATCCACGTCGCCGACTACTACCTGACCCGTCAGGCCTATGTAGCCGCTGCCAACCGTGGTCGTTACGTGGTGGAAAACTTCCAGGAAACCCCTTCGGTCGGTGACGGCCTGGCGGTGATGGTCGAGTCCTACCAGCGCCTGCACCTGGACGAATTGGCCAATACCAGCCTGGAAACCCTGAAGCTCAACTACCCGAACCACCCGACGCTGGTGGACGGTCAGTTCGTGCCGCGGGTTGCCGAGGCAGACAACCGCTCATGGCTGAGCAAGGCTACCCTGGGCCTGATCGAATCCCGTCCACCGCTGCCGCCGGGCGAAACCCGCGCCAACCAGGACGTGCAGAAGCAGTTCCAGGACGCCAAGGACGCGATTCCGTCCGAGCTCAAGCCTAAAGACAGCGACGGCGATGTGATCGAAGAAGAAGAACCCGAAGCTAAAAGCAACAACGAAGACCGCTCGTGGTTCAGCTACATGACCTTCGGCATGTTCGACTGATGCTGGCATGATGGCAAAAAGGGAGACTTTCGAGTCTCCCTTTTTTATTGCAGCGTTTTATTGCGCTGTGCGCAGGGGATGTCCTTGGATAAACTGCCAGTTCACCCGTCGAAAAGCTGCTCATCATGCTTCGTTTACTGTTCTGGATCGCTCTGATTGCTGCTGCGGTATGGCTCTGGCGCAAGTTCAAGCACTCTGCCTCCGTGACCAACGCACCCGGCGAGCAAATCGCCGCGCCTATGGTCCGCTGCGCCCACTGTGGTGTGCATTTGCCCCGCGACCGAGCGTTGAGTCTTCAACAACAGTGGTATTGCAGCCAGGCTCACCTGGAGCAAGGCCCGGGTTCGCGCGACCGTTGAGACCTTAAGCTCTGGCGGCAAGCCCGGCGCTTGCCGAGGCTCTGTCACCCCTACCGTTCACGTATCGGCATCACCCTGGTGCTGCTGATTTCCAGCGACATGGACAACCCGCTACTGGAGTTCGCGACCTCAAGACACCGCCTTGGTTCTCTATCTGTCCCATGAGCTGTGCGAAAGCAACCAGACCCGCCTAGACTTCAAATCACGCCAAGGCGGCGGTTGCTTTCGCATCTCCTTTGCTCACGGACGGAAACAGTCTTGAATATCAGCCCACGACAAAAAGTCCTGATCGTTAACGATGAGCCGGATATCCGCGACCTCCTGGAAATCACTTTAGGCCGGATGAAGCTCGACACCCAAAGTGCTCGCAATGTCGGCGAAGCCCGCGACTGGCTGACCCGGGAGGCCTTTGACCTGTGCCTGACCGATATGCGCCTGCCCGACGGTACCGGACAGGAGCTGGTGCAGCACATCCAGCAGTGCCACCCACAGGTTCGGGTCGCAATTATTACCGCCTACCTCGAGACGGCGATCAACTCGCTGAAAACCGGCGCCTTCGACTTTCCGACCAATCCGGTTGATCTCCCCCGCCTGCGGGAGTTGGTCAGCCGCGCCCTGCTTCTGCCGACAGCGAGCGCCCGGCGGCCCTCCTTCGACAGGCGCCTGCTCGGCGATTCGCTGCCAATGCGCAACCTGCGCAAACAGGTCGATAAACTCGCTCGCAGCCAGGCCCCGGTGTACATCAGTGGCGAGTCCGGCAGCGGCAAGGAGTTGGTGGCCCGAGTGATTCACGAGCTGGGCCCCCGCGCCAGCCAACCCTTTGTACCGGTCAACTGTGGGGCAATTCCGTGGGAACTGATGGATAGCGAGTTTTTCGGTCATCGTAAAGGCAGCTTCAGCGGCGCCACCGATGACAAGCCCGGGCTGTTCCAGGCGGCCAATGGTGGCACGCTGTTCCTCGACGAAGTGGCCGACCTGTCCTTGGCGATGCAGGTCAAATTGTTGCGGGCGATTCAGGAGAAAGCCATTTGCAGCATCGGCGGGCAACAGGAGGTGGTGATCGATGTGCGCATTTTGTCTGCCACGCAAAAGGACCTGAACGCCGAAGTCGCCGCCGGACGCTTTCGTCAGGACCTGTACTACCGCTTGAATGTGATCGAACTGCGGGTGCCGCCCTTGCGCGAGCGACGCGAAGATATCGAACCGTTGGCCAGTAATGTTCTCCAGCGACTGGCGGCAAACAGCGGCTTGCCGCCGGCCAGACTTCATCCGCAAGCGCTCGATGCGCTGAAAAACTATAGATTCCCGGGCAATGTGCGCGAGCTGGAGAACATGCTCGAACGTGCATACGCCCTCTGCGAAAATCAACAGATCGAGGCGAGCGACCTGCGTCTGGCGCAAGGCAGTTACACAGCCGAACCCGGTTTACCGGATCTGACGCAGATCAACAACCTGGAGAGTTACCTGGAAAGCGTCGAACGCAAACTGCTCCTCCAGGCCCTCGAAGAGACCCACTGGAACCGCACGGCAGCGGCTCAGCGTCTGAACCTGTCGTTTCATTCGATGCGGTATCGCTTGAAAAAGCTGGGGCTGGATTGAGTGGGCGAAAGTGCCGAAATCTCATTGTCGGTTAAGGGGCTGAACGCTAAATTCGGCCTTCCGGTGCATACGGCGCCGGATCGATGACTGGCTCGCGGTCCAGCATCAAGTCGGCGAGCAACTGACAGGAGGCCGGGGCCAGTACCAGGCCATTGCGGTAATGCCCGCAGTTCAGCCACAGCCCTTCAATGCCCGGGACCCTGCCAATAAAGGGAATGCCCTCTGGCGAAGCCGGTCGCAACCCCGCCCAGTGCCCCACCACTTCAGCATCCGCCAGCGCAGGAATCAGCTCGATGGCCGAGGCCTTGAGGCTTTCCAGCGCGGGCTGGGTGGGCGTCTTGTCGAAACCTTCATGCTCCAGCGTGCTGCCGATCAAAATGTGGCCGTCACGGCGTGGAATCGCATAACGCCTTTTGGCCAGGACTATGCTTGAGAGGAAACCCGGCGCGCACTTGTAAAGGATCATTTGCCCCTTTACCGGCTCGACCGGCAACTCAAGGCCCAGGCTCTGCAACAACTCACCACTCCAGGCGCCCGCCGACAGTACCACGCGGTCAGCCCGAATCTCGCCCGCAGAGGTCTGAACCCCCACGACACCCTCGCCTTCGCGAATGAATCCGCTGACTTCGCAGTGCTCATGGATAGTCACGTTAGGCAACGCCGACAATGCGGCCTTGAGCGACTTCACCAGTCGCGGATTGCGTACGTTGGCCACATTCGCCATGTAGATCGCCCGCGAAAAACTGCTGCCCAGCACCGGCACCGCATCGTGGGCCGCCGCGATGTCCACCTTGCTCAGTGGGCGGTTTTCCCGCTCCGCCCAGGCCAGCGCCTCGGCTTCGTCATTCAGATCCAGCCAGTACAAGCCGGTGGTGTGCACCTCGGGATCAATCCCGGTAGCGGCAAACAGGCGTTCGCCCAGTTGCGGATAATAATCCTGCGACCAATGGGCCAGCGCGGTGACCGCCGGGCTGTAGCGCCACGGGTACAGCGGCGAAACGATCCCGCCACCAGCCCAAGACGACTCCTGCCCCACATTCGAGCGATCCAGCAGGATCACCTGCTGCACTTCAGAAGCCAGATTAAACGCGGTCAGCAGGCCGATAACCCCACCGCCGACAATCACCACTTGCTGTTGCTTGGCCATCTTCTGATCCAACAATGAAAAAATCAGGGGTGCAAAATGCGCCCGAAAAAGTTACTCAGCGACCCCAGCAGTCTTTGGGTACCAGACCTTCTGCCGCATCGGCAATGGTTCTGAGACCAGTATTGGTGATGATGAAATCCCCACACTTGTCACCTTCCATCGTCGATCCGCCGTTACGGGTTGCTGTCAGGGAGAAGGTCTGATCAGTCAGCGTCGGGGTGATGGTGTAATAGTCGTTGCCCTCGCTGAGGACGGGGGGATTGTCATTGGTATACACACCGTTTTTCGAATAGAACCGTTCCAGGTTTTGCGCCTGTTCGGAGAGCAACCCGGCAATCTCTGTGCGATGGGCTTTGTTCACGTATTCGGTATAGCCCGGGTAGCCGATGGTCACAAGAATACCGATGATCGCGATCACAATCATGATTTCGATCAAGGTAAAACCTTGGTTGAATCTGCGCATGTTTTAACTCTCGCTTACTGTATTTGTCGCCACATGATCCGTTGATTAACACCGCTCGTACCTCCACCGCCCGGCTCCTCAGGAATTACTGGTTCTTCCGGAACTGCTGTGTCTGCACTGCCCTTCTTTTCAACCAGCGTGGTAACGCCACCGCTGGAGTCGTTCACGATTTTGCCGGTCGCGTCGTTGACGATCGCATTCAGCGTTGGAATACCGCCGCTAAAAATGACGCCACTGGACTGAATGTCCTTGCTATCGATCAGCCTGTCACCGTTGGTATCAAGTACCGCGTAGCTGAGCATCTTACCGCTGAACGCATCCAGCTCGATCAGTTTGCCGGTACCAAAGCTGGAACAGGGATCAGTGGTATCCACGCTGGCACTGGTAAACACAATGCGCCCCGCCACCAGTTTGGCCTGATTGATGACGCGCTCGCCGGTCAGCGCGTTGTTGTAGACCAAGGGTAGATACCAGCCCTTGCGTGCGGGAGTCACTTCATTCTGAGAAGTGGTGATGAATTGCCCGGCACTCCCGGAGAACACCCCTGTTACCGCCTGGGCCTGCAAATTGCTGACTGTGAACTGGCCGGCACCACCATCCGCATCCCAAATGGCATAGAATCCTTGTGGATCCTTGGTCAATTTATCCGCGGTTTCATTGAATTTCCCTGTCCCGAAAAACACCATCTTGCCATTGGTGGGATGGTCTGCGAGTAATGGTTGCGCGGTGATTGGCTGGGTTGCGCCACCGGGAGTGGTAAACAACAGTTTGCCGGAAAAGGCTGGCTTCAAGGTGGTTGAGGGATTGCTCAAATCAAACTTCCATAGCCGACCCTTCAAGTCACCGCCATAGGCAGCCTGCACCACATTTTGCGCGTCGACCTTGAGTTTTACTGAAGAGAGCCCATTGCTCGTTTCAGCCTGGTCGATGATGATTTCCTGAATCAGCGAACCATTGCGAATATCTACCACGTACAACGCGGCCACCCCGGAGTGGCTGCCATAACCGTTGGCAATAAATGCCGCCCAACGACCATCCTTCCAGCGTGCCACTTCCGGGCGCGCGTAGGCATAACCCAGATCATTAAATGTGTGACCCGTAGTGGCCGCCGCTGGAGCACTGATCTCCCACAAGGCTTTGGTCACATTCCCCTCTGATGCGTCAAACAGCTGTAGCCCATAGAAAGTCTTGCCGCCCGCCCCTACTCCACCGACGGCGAGGGTTTTCCAAGCGCTATCGAGCTGGGCGTCAAAGACCCCGACCTGACCGTCATTGAGAAACTTGTGACCAGCGCCATTGATATAGCCGGTATCGGCGATGTAATGCAGGGACGCCAACACACTGGAAGGCATGTAGGCGTAACGCCGGCTGCCGTTGGCCGGGTCAATGACACTCAGAAAACCATCGTTTGCATTCACCACCAGACTGGCAGTCATGGTCTTGGCTTTGGTGACCAGGTAATCGCTGTAAGACGTATTACCCACTTGGTCAGAGGCGGTTTGATCGGTGGGCGCCGCATACACCAAGGGTGAGTTGATGATATCCCCGAGCAGAACGGTACGGACCTTCAAACCGGCTTTGTTGGTGCCTTTGCTCCATTCCACCAGGTCAATACCGGTGATACCGGTCGGCAGGTTCTGACTGAGCGCTGTCTTCTGAGTAGTGGAAAAGCTGTTGTAGGCCAGGGTGACGGCCGCGTTGCTTGTGGTGTTCCAGGACTGGAAGGTCGGCGCCGTGGCTGCGGGTACGATGGCCATGTCGGTGTTCCAGAGCACTGACGCAGTATCGACTGCTCCGGTCGAGGTAAAGCCATAGGCTTTGATCGTGCCGCGCCAGTCCTTGGGGTCGTAGCTGGTCTGGAAAAAACGCGAACCAGCGGTCAAGGTGGTCCCGCTGGTCGCCCCACTACCGCCCGAACCGGCCTTGGAGGTGATGTCGCTCAAGGCGGATGACAGCGCACTACTGAGACCGGCACTGTTGCTGGCTTGGTAATACTTGCCCTGCCCGTAGGTGGCCGCATCGGACAGCATCTGATTCGCCGCAGTGAATCCCACGGTGTAGGTGTTCATGTACTGCTTAGGAAAATCGGTTGCCCCCCAGCTTTTGCCCACAAGATCGTTCCCGGCTGTACGCATGTCGATGTCGAATGCGAACTTGGCAATGTCGTCCAGATACAACGTGTCACCTTCGCCATCGCCATTCAAATTGGCGCCGTCATTGCTAACCCTGGTCTCCCAATTGGGCAGTTTGCTGCCACCCAGTGGGTCGCTGGTAGGGAAGGTTCTGTCGAAGGTTGGCAAACCATCGGTGATTACCACACCGTAGTTTTTCTGGCAGCGATACTGGATCGGGCTGGTGTAGGTAGAGGGTGTCGAGTTGTAGAACGGCGCCATACCACGGAAGTAACGGGTGATTTCGTAATATGTTTCGGCCAGCGGCGTATTCGCCACCGCGTCCAGATTACTGATCGCGTCGGTCAGCGCCTTGAAATTGGTATCGGCTTTAGCCTGAGTCACCGTACCGCTAACAGCTGACAAATCAGCGACCGGAAGGGCGATATAGCCGCCGGGACCCGAGTTGTTGCCCTTCGGTGGATTGAACGTCGCCAGGCCGATGCGCAACGAGCGGTTGCTAGTCACCAATGCCGAGGACACATTGCGCGCCACGTGCATTCGGTAGTCATTGGGGATGGCGCCAGTTCCGGTAGTGAAATCCTTGTCGGACCCATTGGCCAGCGCAAGCAGGTAGGCGAGGTAATTAGCTGTGTAACGAGTATTTTCGCCTCCCACCGGATCTGGAAGCTTCAGGCAAACGGAGTCCAATCTTGAGCCGCGATAGAAACCATACCACCGGCCATTTGTGGAGTTTGTGGAACATCCTCCGCGATTCAAACTCGACAAAAGGATATTGGCATCCTTCATAGTAAGGTTCTGACCACTGTTGCACGAACCATTGGAATTGCAGATGGCTATTTGAGGACGAATCGTCTCCGGGTTGAAATCTGCGGCCCAGATAATATTGTTCATACTCCCCGAGTCATCGATCAGCAGCATCACATTGGGCGCCACCGCGGCGGCGCTTAGCAGCGGCGAGTCCGAGGGCGTGAACGCGTATGCTGGCGCTGCCAGGTACAGACTCGATACGGCGCCGCAAAATAGCTGCAACAACCCATGTTGCCAGCCTGTACGGGCCTGATTACTTCGCATAAATACTCTCCAGCACGCTACGCGAATTACCCGCAAGGCCCACCGCCGTGACGCGGTACAGCGTCACGCTGGGGCCGCTCATGCCGACGGCGTCTGTTGTGGTGCCGATTTTCTGCACGCCATAAAAGCCATTACCGACGGCGACCCAGGTCACATCCGAACTGAGACGTCCGGCCGCGACCACGTCCAACGAATCATCAGGCGGCGGCGGTGGACACGGATTCGAGCAGACCAGTGGCGAGTAGGTGCCCAACCTCACTGCGCCTTCGCCGACTCGCAGTGCCGTTTCGGCTAATTGAAAGGACTGATTGCGCAGCGTCACGCTGCCGGCCATTTTTTCCTGCAAGGTCGCGTTCTGCATCGACGAAATACCGATCAGCGTCAGCAGCAGCAGGAACACCAGGCTGACCAGCAGGACCATGCCGCGTTCGGATTTTGCCGTCATTCGGGAAATACTCATCGGCACTCCACCTACTGCAACCGGTTGCGCAAAGCGGCAACCACGCGGTAGGTCTGATTGCGTACGCGGTTGTTCGGATCAGTCAGAGTCAGAGTCAAGCGTACGCTGCGTATACGTGGCAGTTCGAGTTCGGACGGGGCGACGCTGTAGCGGGAAGCGGGGATATCGCTAGCCGAACTGGCGAGTCCAAAGGCTACGTCGAAAGCGCTGACGTTGTTCACCAACACTTGGCCAGCGTCCGCGGCTGTGCCGGTGTTCATCCATAATTGATTGTTGCGGAAGGTGTAGGTCAGTCGGCGAATCGGAAACGCCAACTGTCCGTTCGGAGCCTCACGGGTGCCGGTATAGGCAGTTGTAATGTTTTTACAGTCACTGATAACGGTCCAGGTGGGCTTTTCACCTTCGCGAACGTCCGTGGTGATCAGGGTCAGCTTGGAATTGTCCCAGCTAATGGGCCGTTTCTTATTGACTGTAAAGGCGCCGCCAGTGCTCAAATCGGTAATCGTCCCAAGGCAACCGAACATACCAACCATTCGGATTTCCTGGAGCATTTTACTCAGGACGAAACGCGCATCTTCCTGCATGTTGGCTGACGCGTTCTGGCTGAGGTAGGTATTTTTCGCCGAGATGAATACCTGCGCAACGCCCAGCACCACTATCAGGCCCAATGCCAATGCCACCATCAACTCGATCAGGCCAAAACCTCTGGTATGTCTGTTCATGGTGTCACCAGGGGGGCGACTGCAAGGCGGCTGGTCAGGACAAAGCTCCGTTGAGCACTGTCCTGATCCGGGTTAGCGTCACCGACAGCCCGTGAATCGTCCCAGTTGATGGTGATTGTGAACACCCGCTGGTTCTCCACGATGCTGCCGGTCGCCGTTGGACCGCCAAAGGCGACGATATTGGAGTTGAAGTCAAAGAGATCCTGAACACGGACGTCATCCAAGTTACCCGAGGCAGGAGGTGGTTTGGTGTAGTCGGTGCCGGAGGTGGAACTGTAACTAGCCCGAATTCGGTCCATCATGTCATAGGCGATAAAGCTGGCCTGGGTGGTCTTCAGCGAACTGTCGGTGTACTTCAGTGCATTGAGCTGAACCGCCGCTGCGCCCAGCAGCCCGACGCTGAGAATCAAAAGCGCAACCAATACTTCAATCAGTGTCATGCCGTCCTGTGCACGCCTGTCCAATCCCGTCATCCGCAGTTTCCGCCTAAAACAATCCGTCCATTGAGACACACATTGATCGTCCTTGTTTGCGCACCCAACACATAATTTATGGTCACGGCCGCAACAGATGCCGATAACCCGCCCAAATTGTTGAACGCAATGCTGGTGACATCTGAGGTTAGCGTCAACGTGGCGCCGCTGCTCATGGCAGGAATAACCCGCAATACATTCGGCGGAGGCTTGTTGCCATCGATGCCATCGTAAACCGACAGCTCGTCAGTCCAGGCGCCACCATCATCGCTCGGCTTGATCTGCGTGGTGGTACCCCGGACGATCGCCTCCAACCGCGTGGAATTGAGCCCACGCAGCAAGTCACCAACCTCGGTATCGGCTTTTGAGCTCTGTACCGACCGGGTAAAACTCGGAATGGCCATCGTCAACAGAATCACAGAAACCGCCAGCGTGACCATCAACTCAATCAGCGTAAAACCCTTTACGCGGTGTTGCATCCCACACTCCTCAACGGCCATCGTCTATAACTAGCGGTACAACCCAAAACATTCGACCACTGAATGTACGCTTGATTACCAGGGCCTGCGCAGGGATTGCGCGCTCACAGCATCTCCACGGAGGGAGACGTCATGTATCAGAAAGGTTTCAGCCTGATTGAACTGCTCATCGGCGTGGCAATTGCCGCGCTCCTGGTGCATTTGGTCAGCCCGTCATTCAAGGAACTGCTCGAGTCGGTTCGCCAAGAGAATGCCGCTCAGACGCTTGCCAGCGGCCTGCGCAACGCCCGCACCGAGGCCATCCTGCGTAACCAGGCCACCATCATCCATGCCGTGGATGACGACTGGAGCAAGGGCTGGAGAATTGTTCTGGACATCAGCGGCAAGGGTCACGAAGACAGCGACAACCCTATATTGCTGGAGCGCCAGGACAGCGGACGGCTGACGATTGTCGGGAATGGACCGGTGAAGACCCATGTTCGTTTCACTGGTCAGGGCGAAGCACTGCTGCCTGGCGGTGGCTTTCGCGCCGGAACCGTGCATGTCTGCGCCACGGACCAGAGCATCAGTCGCCATCAAGTAGTACTGGCCAAAACCGGTCGCATCAGCCTGCGCAGCGATAAAACCGAGCAGAAGCTGTGCGTGGGTGGCGAAGACTCAGAGCAGGGAACGAACTCGTAACTCTTTAGGCATGGAGAAGGTGATGTTTTCTTCGCGACCGGCCAGCTCATCGGCGCCGGTTGCACCCCAGGCCTGCAGCTGCTGAATCACCCCACGCACCAGCACTTCCGGTGCCGAGGCGCCAGCGGTGATGCCGATCCGCTCGACGCCATCGAACCAGCTGCGCTGCAGGTCTTCGGCACCATCGATCAGATAGGCCGGAGTGGCCATGCGCTCGGCCAACTCGCGCAGACGGTTGGAGTTGGAACTGTTCGGGCTGCCGACCACCAACACCACATCGCACTCGTCCGCCAGTTGCTTGACCGCGTCCTGGCGGTTTTGCGTGGCGTAGCAGATGTCGTCCTTGCGCGGACCGCCAATCGCCGGGAAACGACTGCGCAGCGCGTCGATGACCCGGCTGGTGTCGTCCATGGACAAGGTGGTCTGGGTCACGAACGCCAGTTTTTCCGGGTTGTTCACCTGTAACGCGGCGACGTCCTTTTCATCTTCGACCAGGTAGATCGCGCCGCCATTGCTGCCGTCGTACTGGCCCATGGTGCCTTCCACTTCCGGGTGACCGGCGTGGCCGATAAGGATGCATTCACGACCGTCACGGCTATAGCGCGCGACTTCGATGTGCACCTTGGTCACCAGCGGGCAGGTCGCATCGAAGACTTTCAGGCCACGGCCCGCCGCTTCGGTACGCACCGCTTGGGAAACACCGTGGGCGCTGAAGATCACGATGACGTCGTCCGGCACCTGGTCCAGCTCTTCGACGAAGATCGCTCCGCGAGCGCGCAGGTCTTCGACGACAAATTTGTTGTGGACCACTTCGTGGCGCACATAGATCGGCGGCCCGAAGACTTCCAGGGCGCGATTGACGATTTCGATCGCCCGGTCTACGCCGGCGCAGAAGCCACGGGGGTTGGCGAGTTTGATTTGCATACTGTGCCTCGTGGCTTTTGCGCAAAAAGTTGGATCATTGCAAGCCGTGTAGGAGCGAGCTTGCTCGCGAAGAACTCAAAGACACCGTGTTTATCCAGGAAAAACGCGTCTTCGTTAACGATCATCGCGAGCAAGCTCGCTCCTACAATGGGCCGGCTTCGTCAGTTACAGCGCTTTAACGTCGATGATCTCGACATCGAAGGTCAAGGTCTTACCGGCCAGCGGGTGGTTGAAGTCGATGGTCACTTGCTCGTCATCGAATTCCTTCACCACACCCGGCAGCTCGGTATTCGCCGCATCGTTGAAGATCACCAGCAGGCCTTCGGACAGTTCCATATCCTGGAACTGCGAACGCGGGATGATTTGCACGTTTTGCGGGTTGGGCTGGCCGAATGCGTTTTCCGGCTGGATCTCCAGCTGGCGCTTGTCGCCGGCCTTGAAACCGAACAGGGCCGCTTCGAAACCCGGCAGCAGGTTGCCGTCACCGACCTTGAAGGTCGCCGGCGCCTTGTCGAAGGTGCTGTCGACGGTGTCGCCGTTTGCCAGGTGCAATGCGAAATGCAAGGTGACTTCCGTGTTCTGGCCTATGCGTTGCACAGCCAATAACTGATCAGTCATGAACGGCTTCTCCGGTTTTTTTACTTTTGAACATATCCAGCGCCAGCATTACTGCGCCAACGCTGATGGCACTGTCGGCAAAGTTGAACGCCGGGAAATACCAGCGGTTCTGCCAATGCACCAAAATGAAATCGATCACATGGCCCAGGGCAATGCGGTCGTACAGGTTACCCAAGGCACCACCGAGTACCAGCGCCAGCGCGACCGCCAGCCAGGTTTCGTTGCGCCCCAGACGCTTGAGCCAGACCACCAGCACGGCACTGACCACGATCGCGATCAGGGCAAACAGCCAGCGCTGCCAGCCGGAGCTGTCAGCCAGGAAGCTGAACGCGGCGCCGGTGTTGTAGGCCAGGGTCCAGCTGAAGTAATCCGGAATCACCACGATTTGCTGGTACATCGCCAGCGAGCCTTCGAAGTAGAACTTGCTGGCCTGGTCAATGACCAGTACCAGCATGCTCAACCAGAGCCAGCTCAGCCGTCCGAAACGGCTAGCAGGGTTAGGCATAGTGACGAACCTCGCCGGCACCGCTGATGTTGTCGACACAACGACCGCAGATTTCCGGGTGTTCAGGGTTCACGCCAACGTCTTCACGGCAGTGCCAGCAACGGGCGCACTTGGCGAACGCGGACTTGACCACTTTAAGCTTGAGGCCAGCCACTTCGGTTTCCACCGCATCGGCCGGCGCTTGCACGAATGGTGCAACGCTGGCGGTCGAGGTGATCAGCACGAAGCGCAGTTCGTTGCTCAGCTTGGCCAGGTCGGCGCTCAGCGCTTCTTCGGCGAACAGCGTCACTTCGGCTTGCAGGTTGCCACCGACGGCCTTGGCCGCACGCTGGATTTCCATTTCCTTGTTGACCGCGACCTTCACCGCCATGATCCGCTCCCAGTAGGCGCGGTCCAGCTCGATGCCTTCCGGCAGCTCGCTGAGGCCTTCGTACCAGGTGTTGAGCATGACCGACTCGTTACGCTCGCCCGGCAGGTACTGCCACAGCTCGTCGGCGGTGAAGGCCAGGATCGGGGCGATCCAGCGCACCAGCGCTTCGGAGATGTGGAACAGCGCGGTCTGGCAGGAACGCCGGGCCTTGCTGTCGGTGCCAGTGGTGTACTGACGGTCCTTGATGATGTCCAGGTAGAAACCGCCCAGCTCCTGCACGCAGAAGTTGTGGATCTTGGAGTAGACGTTCCAGAAGCGGTATTCACCGTAGTGCTCTTGCAACTCGCGCTGCAGCAACAGGGTGCGGTCTACGGCCCAACGGTCCAGCGCGAGCATTTCTTCGGCCGGCAGGATGTCGGTGGCCGGGTTGAAACCGCTCAGGTTGGAAAGCAGGAAGCGCGCGGTGTTACGGATCCGCCGGTAGGCGTCCGCACTGCGTTGCAGGATTTGCTCGGAAACCGCGATCTCGCCCGAGTAGTCGGTCGACGCAACCCACAGACGCATGATGTCGGCGCCCAGGGTGTCATTGACCTTCTGCGGTGCGATCACGTTGCCCAGGGACTTGGACATCTTGCGACCGCTCTCGTCGACGGTGAAACCGTGGGTCAGCAACTCGCGGTACGGCGCGTGGTTGTCGATGGCGCAACCGGTCAGCAGCGACGAGTGGAACCAGCCGCGGTGCTGGTCGGAACCTTCCAGGTACAGGTCGGCACGCGGGCCGGTCTCGTGGCCGATGGAGTGCGAGCCGCGCAGCACGTGCCAGTGAGTGGTACCCGAGTCGAACCAGACGTCGAGGGTGTCGCTGATCTTGTCGTAGAGCGGCGCTTCTTCACCGAGCAACTCGGCGGAGTCCATCTTGAACCAGGCTTCGATGCCTTCGACTTCGACGCGTTTGGCAACCTCTTCCATCAGTTCGACGGTACGCGGGTGCAGCTCGCCGCTTTCCTTGTTCAGGAAGAACGGGATCGGCACGCCCCAGTTACGCTGACGGGAGATGCACCAGTCCGGGCGGTTGGCGATCATCGAATGCAGACGCGCCTGGCCCCAGGCCGGAACGAACGCGGTGTCTTCGATGGCCTTGATCGCACGCTTGCGCAGGGTCTCGCCGGTCGCAGGTTGTTTGTCCATGCCGACGAACCACTGCGCGGTAGCGCGGTAGATCAGCGGAGTCTTGTGACGCCAGCAGTGCATGTAGCTGTGGCTGATGGTTTCGGTGTGCAGCAGCGCACCGACTTCAGCGAGCTTGTCGACGATGGCCGGGTTGGCCTTCCAGATGAACTGGCCGCCAAAGAACTCCAGCGAAGTGGCATACACGCCGTTGCTTTGCACTGGCGTGAGGATGTCATCGTTGACCATGCCGTAACGCTTGCAGGTCACGAAGTCGTCTTCACCGTAAGCCGGTGCGGAGTGAACTACCCCGGTGCCGGCGCCCAGTTCGACGTAGTCGGCCAGGTAAACCGGCGACAGGCGATCGTAGAACGGATGACGGAAATTGATCAGCTCCAGCGCCGCGCCCGGAACGGTGGAAATGACCGAACCTTCCAGGTTGTAGCGAGCCAGGCAGGATTCGACCAGCTCTTCAGCCAGCACCAGCAGTTTGTCGCCGACATCGACCAGGGCGTAGTTGAATTCTGGGTGAACGTTCAGCGCCTGGTTGGCCGGGATGGTCCAGGGCGTAGTGGTCCAGATCACGATCGAGGCTGGTTTGCTCAGCGTAGCCAGGCCGAAAGCGGTCGCCAATTGGGCTTCGTCAACAATCGGGAAGGCCACGTCGATGGTCGAGGATTTCTTGTCCTGATATTCGACTTCGGCTTCAGCCAGTGCCGAGCCGCAATCGAAGCACCAGTTCACAGGCTTGAGGCCCTTGAACACGAAACCGCCCTTGACCATTTCCGCCAGGGCACGGATTTCGCCGGCCTCATTGGCAAAATCCATGGTTTTGTATGGATTGGCGAAGTCGCCCAGCACGCCGAGGCGGATGAATTCGGACTTCTGGCCTTCGATCTGCTCGGTGGCGTAGGCACGGCAGAGCTCGCGGGTTTCGTCGGCCGACAGGCCCTTGCCGTGAGTCACTTCGATTTTGTGTTCGATCGGCAGACCATGGCAGTCCCAGCCCGGAACATACGGCGCGTCGAAACCCGAAAGGGTTTTCGAGCGGATGATCATGTCCTTGAGAATCTTGTTCAGTGCATGACCGATGTGAATGGTGCCGTTGGCGTACGGAGGACCGTCGTGCAGAACGAACTTCGGACGATCCTTACCAATCTCACGCAACTTCTGGTACAGGCCAATGCTGTCCCAGCGCTGCAGAATCTGCGGTTCGCGCTGAGGCAGGCCGGCCTTCATTGGGAAGGCGGTGTCCGGAAGGTTTAGCGTGGCTTTATAGTCGGTCATTTATGGCTCTTAATTAGCGATTTGCGCTAGGTGCGGCATGGGCACGGGCGGCGGCGACATCCGCATTGATCGCCGTCTTCAGCGCCTCCAGAGAGGCGAAACGCTGCTCTTCGCGCAGCTTGTGGTGGAAAACCACCGTCACACGCCGGTCATACAGATCGCCGGCAAAATCTAGAATATGCACTTCCAGGTGGGCCTTGCCATCACCTTGGACCGTTGGCCGAACGCCGATATTGGCGACGCCTGGCCAGGTCTTGCCGTCGAGGTCGACACTCACCAGGTAAACCCCGGTCAGCGGCACGCGACGGCGCTTGAGTTGTATGTTGGCCGTCGGCGTACCCAATTGGCGCGCCAGCTTCTGGCCATGTAACACCCGCCCGGCAATGCGGAACGGACGACCGAGCAAGCGTTCGGCCAAAGCGAAATCGGCAGCGGCCAGGGCATTGCGGACCTGGGTGCTACTGACGCGAATACCGTCCAGCTCGACGGTCTGTGCCGCTTCGACGGTGAAACCCTGAAGGACTCCAGCCTGTTGCAGGAAATCGAAATCACCGATCCGGTCACAACCGAAACGGAAGTCGTCACCGACCTCCAGATGCTGCACTCCCAGGCCATCGACCAGGATGGTATCGACGAATTCAGCGGCGCTGAGCTTGCTCAAGCGCTGGTTGAAGGCCAGGCACAAGACCCGGTCAACACCCTCTTGCGCCAGCAACTGCAGCTTGTCACGCAAGCGTGCCAGGCGGGCTGGAGCCGTATCCGGGGCGAAGAATTCCCGCGGCTGCGGCTCGAAAATCACCACGCAGCTGGGCACGCCCAACTCGAGCGCACGCTCACGCAGCCGGGCCAGGATCGCCTGGTGACCACGGTGAACACCGTCAAAGTTGCCAATAGTGGCGACACAGCCCCGATGCTGGGGGCGCAGATTGTGGAGGCCTCGAACCAGCTGCATAACGCGCTTCTTGCTCATAAAGTGGTCGATTATAACCACACCCGGCGCCTGACGACAGGCAACACCGTAACCCAAAGTGATCGAACCGACAAAACCGACGCCTTACCCACGATTATCTTCGATCCGTCGTCAGTTCAGCGCCTTGCGATTGAAATCTTTCAAACGGAAGCCCATCAGCGCCAGCATACCGAAATACGCCACGACGCCAGCTGCGACCAAAGCCCCCAGACGCAGGAAACGCTCAAGCATGTGGCCCTCGCCCCATGCTGGCATCAGGTACATCAAGCCCAGCAATACCGCGGACATCACCGCCACCGCGACCAGCAGCTTCAGGCTGAATTTACCCCAGCCCGGCTGCGGCTGATACATCTGCTGCTTGCGCAGCTGATAGAACAACAGGCTCGCGTTGATGCAGGCACCAATACTGATGGCCAGGGCCAGACCCGCGTGTTGCAGGGGACCGATCAACACCAGGTTGAACAGTTGCGTGACGACCAGGGTAAAAATCGCGATTTTCACCGGAGTACGGATGTTCTGCTGCGCATAAAAGCCCGGAGCCAGCACCTTGATCACGATAATCCCGAGCAAACCCACCGAATAAGCGATCAATGCCCGTTGCGTCATGGTCGCATCAAAGGCGCTGAATTGGCCGTACTGGAACAGCGAAACGGTCAGGGGCTCGGCCAGTATCCCCAGCGCCAGCGAGCACGGCAGCACCAGCATGAAGCACAGGCGCAGGCCCCAGTCGAGAATTCGCGAGTACTCCTGGCGATCCTTGCTCGCGTAGCTGCGGGCCAGCGTTGGCAGCAAAATCGTCCCCAACGCTACGCCGAGCACGCCGGAGGGCAGCTCCATCAGTCGGTCGGCGTAATACATCCAGGACACCGAGCCCGCCACCAGAAACGAGGCGAAGATGGTGTTGATAATCAGCGAAATCTGGCTGACCGATACCCCGAGAATCGCCGGTAGCATCTGCTTCATCACCCGCCAGACCCCGCTATCGCGCAGATTCAGGCGTGGCAGCACGAGCATGCCGATCTTTTTCAGGTGCGGCAGCTGGTAGAGCAATTGCGCCAACCCTCCGGCCAGCACAGCCCAGCCCAGGGCCATGACTGGCGGATCGAAGTAAGGGGTCAGAAATAGCGCAAAGATGATCATGCTGACGTTGAGCAGGGTCGGCACGAAGGCCGGGACGGAGAAACGGTTCCAGGTATTGAGGATCGCTCCCGCCAGTGAAGACAGGGAGATCAGTAATATATAAGGGAAGGTTACTCGCAACAGATCGGTAGTCAGCGCGAATTTTTCCGGCGTATCGGCAAACCCCGGCGCGGTCGCCCAGATCACCCAGGGCGCGGCCAGTATCCCGGCGATGGTCACCAGCGCCAGGACCAGCGTCAGCAACCCCGAGACATAGGCAATAAAGGTTCGCGTCGCCTCTTCGCCCTGCTGGCTTTTGTATTCCGCCAGAATCGGTACGAAAGCCTGGGAAAAAGCCCCCTCGGCGAAGATCCGCCGCAGCAGATTGGGCAATTTAAACGCAATAAAGAACGCATCCGTGGCCATCCCGGCACCAAATGTGCGCGCGATAATGGTGTCACGTACAAACCCCAGAATCCGGGAAAGCATCGTGATAGAGCTGACGGCGGCCAACGACTTGAGCAGATTCATTGAAAGAGTTTTAGCCTGTAGATAAAGAGCAGGCGAACTAAGCGCCCACATATGCGATACTCCGCGCCGCAGCAGCACAGAGCCAAAGTTCGCGAGTTTACAGGTCAAGCGCCGGAAATAAATATCCCGCCACTTCAGATCGACCACTTAGCGGAACGCATCATCCGCCCTTGACAAGACTTCATCTCATCGGCATGATTCGCGGCCTATTTTGTTTGCTATTTCCCAAAAAGTCTTTCGAGGAGCTCGACGGTGGCCAACACACCTTCCGCCAAAAAACGTGCAAAACAGGCTGAGAAGCGTCGCAGCCACAACGCCAGCCTGCGTTCCATGGTTCGTACCTACATCAAGAATGTAGTTAAAGCCATCGACGCAAAAGACGCTGAAAAAGCACAAGCTGCTTACGTTCTGGCCGTGCCAGTTATCGACCGTATGGCCGATAAAGGCATCATCCACAAGAACAAAGCTGCTCGCCATAAAGGCCGTTTGAATGGCCACATCAAGGCTCTGAGCCTTGCTGTAGCAGCCTAAGCGACACGCTTTGTTAAAAAACCGGCCCTAGGGTCGGTTTTTTATTGCCTGCGATTCAGCAAACACACCGCAAAAAAGTGGGAGCGGGCTTGCTCGCGATAGCTGCATAACAGTCGACATAGATGTTGAATGTTAGTCAGTCTTCGCGAGCAAGCTCGCTCCCACACTTGATCTTCGCTAGATTACTGGGCGTGCGCCCAAGGTAGAATCGGGATCGCGGTCACCGCATTCTGCGGGCTACCTTCGATCAAGCGATCGCTGTAGACCAGATAAACCAGGGTATTACGCTTCTTGTCGAGGAAGCGCACCACCTGCATGGTCTTGAACACCAGCGAAGTACGCTCCTTGAACACCTCGTCGCCATCCTTGAGCTCACCCTTGAAGCTGATCGGACCGACCTGACGACAAGCGAGGGACGCCTCTGCGCGATCCTCAGCCAATCCCAGACCACCCTTCACACCGCCAGTCTTGGCCCGAGACAGATAGCAGGTCACGCCCTCGACCTTTGGATCATCAAACGCCTCGACGACGATGCGGTCATTCGGGCCGACGAATTTGAACACCGTAGACACCTGGCCAATCTCCTCGGCCGAGGCCAGCAGTGGCAGCGCCAACAGCAGACCCAACAATCCTTTTGCTACACGCATTCAACTTTCCTCAAACCAGAATCAGGTTATCGCGATGAACCAGCTCTGGCTCCGCCATGTAACCCAGCAGACCGACAATCGCCTCTGACGACTGACCGATAATCTTTTGCGCCTCTAAGGCACTGTAGTTCGCCAGGCCACGGGCGATTTCACGCCCATCCGGAGCCACACAGACCACCATTTCGCCACGACGGAAACTACCCTGAACCAATTTGACGCCTACCGGCAGCAAACTTTTGTTGCCCTGAGACAACGCGGACACCGCACCAGCATCCAGCACCAGGGTCCCGCGAGTCTGCAAATGCCCGGCCAGCCACTGCTTGCGCGCCGCCAGCATGCCGCGCTCGGGCGACAACAAGGTACCAATGCGCTCGCCAGCCTTCAGCCGGTCCAGCACCCGCTCCAGGCGCCCGCCCACGATGATCGTGTGCGCACCGGAACGCGCCGCCAGCCGTGCGGCACGCAGCTTGGTCTGCATGCCGCCACGACCGAGCGCACCACCGGTGCCGCCAGCCACGGCATCCAGCGCCGGATCATCGGCGCGAGCTTCGTAAATCAGGCTGGCATTCGGGTTGTTGCGCGGATCAGCGTCGAACATGCCATCGCGATCAGTGAGGATGACCAGCAAATCGGCCTCGACCAGGTTCGCCACCAATGCCGCCAGCGTGTCGTTATCGCCGAAACGGATTTCGTCGGTGACCACGGTGTCGTTTTCATTGATCACCGGGATGACCTTGAGCTCGACCAGCGCGCGCAAGGTGCTGCGGGCATTGAGGTAGCGCTTGCGATCGGACAGGTCGTCATGGGTCAGGAGGATTTGCGCCGTGTGCCGGCCATGTTCGGCAAAACTCGACTCCCAGGCTTGCACCAGGCCCATCTGACCAATCGCCGCAGCGGCCTGCAACTCGTGCATGGCACTCGGTCGTGTAGTCCAGCCCAGGCGGCTCATGCCCGCCGCGACCGCACCAGAGGAAACCAGCACCAACTCGACGCCCGCCTCATGCAGGGCCACCATCTGCTCGACCCAGACACCCATTGCCGCGCGATCCAGACCCTTGCCGTCCGCCGTCAGCAAAGCGCTGCCAATCTTCACGACCCAGCGCCGCGCACCTGCCACCTTGCTCCGCATTTTATTCAACCTATGCCGGCGAGTGGCGCGACCCAGCGCCACCCATGAGATTATTCGTATTCTTGCGTTTTGCAGATACCAAAACGCCGCTCGATGAGCGGCGCCTTGGAAACTGGCGTGCGGACGATGATAACACCGCGCCCGGCCAGATTGATTGCTTCGCGAAGGAGCTTCAGTACGCGCCAGCGATCTTCAATACCCTAAAAGATCGCAGCCTGCGGCAGCTCCTACACAATGAATCAGTCGCGGACGTAAATGATTTCCGGACCATCTTCATCATCCACATCTTCTTCGTCCCAATCATCGTCGCCGATGTCATGGACCGACTTGACGCCGCTGCGACGCAACGCACGCTGGTCGTCCAGGGCTTGCAGCTGGGCACGAGCCTCGTCTTCGATACGCTGATCGAGATCCGCCAACTCTTCCTTGTAGGCCGGATCGTTAGCCAGGCGATCGGCACGATCTTCCATATAACGCATGATGTCGTGACACAGACGCTCAGTGCCTTGCTTGGCGATGGCCGAGATCACGTAGACCGGACCAGTCCACTCCAGGCGATCAACGATTTCCTTGACCCGAGCGTCGTGCTCTTCCTCAAGGATCTGGTCGCACTTGTTCAGCACCAGCCAACGATCACGCTCCGCCAGGGACGGGCTGAACTTGGTCAGTTCGCTGACGATCACTTCGGCAGCGTCTGGGGCACTGGCATCATCCAGTGGCGCCATGTCAACGAGATGCAGCAGCAGACGGGTACGGGACAAGTGCTTGAGGAAACGAATCCCCAGGCCCGCGCCATCGGAAGCGCCTTCGATCAGGCCCGGAATGTCGGCGACCACGAAGCTTTTCCAGCGATCGACGCTGACCACGCCCAGGTTTGGCACCAGGGTGGTGAACGGATAATCGGCAACCTTTGGCTTGGCTGCCGAGACCGAACGGATAAAGGTACTTTTGCCGGCGTTCGGCAAGCCCAGCAGACCGACGTCGGCCAACACCTTCATTTCCAGCTTGAGATCACGCGCCTCACCCGGCTTTCCCGGAGTGGTCTGGCGCGGCGCACGGTTGGTACTGGATTTGAAACGAGTGTTGCCCAGACCATGCCAGCCGCCATGAGCCACCAGCAGACGCTGGCCAGCCTTGGTCAGATCGCCAATGATTTCCTGGGTCGCAGAGTCAATGACGGTGGTGCCGACCGGAACCCGCAATACCAGCTCTTCACCTTTTTTTCCGGTGCAGTCGGTGCTGCCGCCGTTGGCGCCGCGCTCGGCATCGAAGTGCCGGGTGTAGCGATAGTCCACCAGGGTGTTGAGGTTTTCGTCGGCGATCATGTAGACCGAGCCGCCATCACCGCCATCACCACCGTTCGGGCCACCGTTTTCGATGAATTTTTCCCGACGGAAACTCATGCAGCCATTGCCGCCGTCACCAGCCTTTACTCGAATCGAAACTTCATCAACAAACTTCATTACAAAACGCCTCTCGCCGCATGGGCGAGCCGAAAAACACTAAGACATAAGACTCTTGCAAAAATGAGCGCAGCGACCTCAATCAACGACCGCAAAATCCAGCGCTGGCAGCCCATACAAACAGCTTTGCAAGAGACTCACCCCACAAACGAAAAAGCCCCGTCGCAAGACAGGGCTTCTCCAGCATTACGCAATTACGCCGCGACGACTTCAGTCTTCGGGACGATGCTTACGTAACGGCGACCGAAGGCGCCTTTAACCTGGAACTTGATCACGCCTTCGATTTTAGCGAAAAGGGTGTGATCCTTGCCCATGCCAACACCGTAACCGGCGTGGAATTGGGTGCCGCGCTGACGCACGATGATGTTGCCCGGAATGATAACCTGGCCGCCATACATCTTCACGCCAAGGCGTTTGGCTTCTGAGTCGCGACCGTTACGGGTACTACCACCAGCTTTTTTGTGTGCCATGAGTTCAATTCTCCTAGTGAGGAATTAGGCTGAAATTAAGCCTGAATACCGGTGATTTTGATCTCGGTGTACCACTGGCGGTGGCCCATACGCTTCATGTGGTGCTTACGGCGACGGAACTTGATGATGCGGATTTTATCGTGACGACCTTGGGAAATCACTTCAGCAACAACGGTAGCGCCAGGAACAACTGGAGCACCGATATTCACGTCGTCGCCATTGGCAACCAACAGAACGCGATCAAAAGTAACGGATTCGCCGGTAGCGATTTCCAGTTTTTCGATCTTCAGGTATTCACCTGGGGCGACCTTGTATTGCTTGCCACCAGTAACGATTACTGCATAAGACATGGTATTTCTCCGATAATCCTGCTCACCCAGCTCTTTATAAGAAGAGGTATTGGCTGGCATGGCTGCATGGGGCTGGAACGGCCCATATGCAATTGCGTAAGGCAGGTGCTGCCCAGGAAGTTCAGGGTGCGCGATTGTACGCAAGCTGCATTGACGATGCAAGTGCCTGAGCATAGCGCCTTGACACCTGCTGACGCGGGTCCTAGCATGCCGCGCAACCCTTCTGGAGCACCTGTCACTGATGCAACCCCAAGCTTTCTACCGCGCGGTGGCGGACGATTTCAACGCCGTCGACGGCATCATCAAGAAGCAGCTGACTTCCCGAGTGCCGCTGGTATCTAAAATCGGCGACTACATCACCTCGGCCGGGGGCAAACGCCTGCGTCCGTTATTAGTGTTGCTGTGTGGCAAGGCCCTGGGTCGCGAAGGCGATGACATGCGCCTGCTCGCCGCGACCATCGAGTTCCTGCACACCGCCACCCTGCTGCATGACGACGTGGTCGACATGTCCGGCATGCGCCGTGGCCGTTCGACCGCCAATGCCATGTGGGGCAACGCTCCCAGCGTGCTGGTCGGCGACTTCCTGTACTCGCGCTCCTTCGAGATGATGGTCGAACTGGGCTCGATGCCCGTGATGAAGATCCTCTCGCAAGCCACACGAATCATCGCCGAAGGCGAAGTGTTGCAGCTGTCCAAGGTTCGTGACGCCAGCACCACGGAAGAAACCTACATGGAAGTCATTCGCGGCAAGACCGCGATGCTTTTCGAGGCTTCGACCCACAGCGCCGCGGCCCTGGCCGGTGCCAGCCCGGAACAGAGTGAAGCCCTGCGCACCTTTGGCGATCACCTGGGTGTAGCCTTCCAGCTGGTTGATGATTTGCTGGATTACCGTGGCGACGCAGAAACCCTGGGCAAGAACGTCGGTGACGATCTGGCCGAAGGCAAACCGACCCTGCCATTGATCTATACCATGCGCGAAGGGACCCCGGAGCAAGCGGCACTGGTGCGCCAGGCGATCCAGAAAGGCGGCATCGAAGACCTGGAGCGCATCCGCGCCGCCGTGGAAGCCTCAGGGGCTCTGGATTACACCGCCCAACTGGCCCGCGATTACGTGGCCCGCGCGATCGCTTGCCTCGACACCTTGCCCCCCAGCGAATACCGCGATGCGCTGGTGGAGTTGAGTGAGTTTGCGGTCGCTCGCACGCACTAACAACGAAATCCCCTGTGGGAGCGGGCTTGCTCGCGATGGCATCACCTCGGTTTCAAAGTTATACCGAGTTAGCCGCATCGCGAGCAAGCCCGCTCCCACAGGTTATCCGCCGCACCACCTTCCTGTGACAAAACCCTATACAATGCGTGCCTTTTAGCCATCCTGAATCCAAGGAGCCTTAGTGAGCACGTTGCCACCCTGCCCAAAATGCAATTCCGAATACACCTACGAAGACGGTGCTCAGCTGATCTGCCCGGAATGCGCCCACGAGTGGTCCGCCAGCGGCGAAGCCGAGATTGTGGCCGATGATTCAGTGAAGAAAGACTCGGTCGGTAACGTCCTGCAAGATGGCGACACCATCACCGTGATCAAGGACCTCAAGGTCAAGGGCACCTCGCTGGTGGTCAAAGTCGGCACCAAGGTCAAGAACATCCGTCTGTGCGATGGCGACCACGACATCGACTGCAAGATCGACGGCATTGGCCCGATGAAGCTCAAATCCGAGTTCGTCAGAAAGGTCGTCTGAACCTGCTGCTCCATCCCGTGCCCTGTGCGGGATGGCGCTTGCCCCAGTAATGCCCGCGCACCAATAGCAAAAGGCCAGCCTTTTTGCCTGACAACAATACCCACACAAAAAAGCCAAGAAATAGCCAATAGGCGCTTGCTATTATTTGAATAAGAATTATTCTCATTGAACCCTTCAGCGGAGATGAGAACCATGACTTATTTGATTGATGCCTGGCTGGACCGCCCACAGCCTTACCTGCGGATCCTGCATCGGGAAACCGGAGAAGTCTGTGCGGTACTGGAAGAAGAAGCCTTGAATGAGCTGCAAGACCAGGGTGACCTGGACGTCAGCAGTCTGAGTTCCAGCGAGCCGGTGGTGCTCAAGGAGCTGGTGCGCAGCCTGTTTCTGTTCTGCTATGCCCGAGCATTGCGCCCGGCGGGGGATCTGAATACCAAGTTCCAGATATGAAGATCACCGCAAAAACTGTGGGAGCGGGCTTGTGTGGGAGCGAGCTTGCTCGCGATGGCCGGCACATTCAACATTGATGTTGACTGACAAACCGCTATCGCGAGCAAGCCCGCTCCCACAGGGCGCGCTCCTACAGTAGGGTCTTACAGAACTTCGAGCAGTTCGACGTCGAATACCAGTACGCTGTGCGGCGGGATGCTGCCCACGCCTTGCGCGCCGTAAGCCAGCTCGCTCGGCACGTACAGACGCCATTTGCTACCGGCGTTCATCAGTTGCAGGGCTTCGGTCCAGCCAGCGATCACGCCGCCAACCGGGAATTCTGCAGGCTGCCCACGATCGTAGGAGCTGTCGAACACAGTGCCGTCGATCAGCGTGCCGTGGTAGTGAGTACGCACAGTGTCTTCGCGCGATGGCTTGGCGCCTTCACCTGCGGTCAACACTTCGAACTGCAGGCCGGAAGCCAGAGTGGTGATGCCGTCACGCTTGGCGTTTTCAGCCAGGAACTCCAGACCAGCGCCAGCAGCCGCTTCAGCCTTGGCAGCCGCTTCGGCTTGCATGATTTCACGAATTACTTTGAAGCTGGCGGACATTTCTTCCTGACCAACACGGCTTTCCTTGCCGGCGAAGGCATCGGTCAGGCCAGCCAGGATCGCGTCCAGGTTAACGCCCGGTGGCGGGTTGTCGCGCAGTTGGTCGCCCAACTGACGGCCAATGCCGTAGCTGACGCGGGTTTCGTCGGTGGACAGATTTACTTCGGACATAACACTGCTCCGCTGTGCGGACGACTCGGAAAGTTGCCGTGCGTGCACAGCTCATTCCGGAGCGCCCGGAACCAAAAGGGCGAGCAGACTAGCACACAAGTCGGGCTGGTGATGAGCACCCGTGCGACCGATCAGGAAGTACCGGAAGCGATCGGCACCCGCAAGGTTTCCTCAGTGCTGGACGACATCCCGCACATTTCATCATGGACCGAGGTATGAATCAGATTGAATGGCAGCTTCGGAAAGGCATGCAGTATTTCACGGGCATGCTCCACCGAGCGCACATGTATCATCTGGCCATGAGTGTCGCTCAGTGGATAGGCCGCACCATGTATCCGCGCCTCGATCAGGTAGATACCGCCTTCGAGGGAGATCAGGTTGATCTCGTCGACCTTCCCGGCGACGGCATAGGCATTCAACTCTTGCAGATTCATAAGCGCACCTCGCGCAACTCAAGCCCAAGACAGTTACAGGCATATGCCTCGCGGTGCAAAAGCACAAGCAGCAAACGCCGCCGCCCGTCAGTTTCACCATGGTCCTGTGGCGAGCGAGCCTGTTGTGGCGGGTTTGTTGTGGCGAGGGGGCTTGCCCCCGCTGGGCTGCGAAGCGGCCCTAAAACCTGCAACCGCGTTTTGTCAGGTAAAATCCATCAGCCGGATTACGACTGCTGCGCAGCCGAACGGGGCGGTGCGGCGGTCCGACAAGCCCCCTCGCCACAGCAAGCTCCCTCGCCACATGTCAGTGCTTGGTCAGCTTGTCCAGGTAACCCATGGCAAAGGCCGAGATCACGAAGGTCATGTGGATGATCACGTACCACTTCAGGTGCTCGGGATCGACGTTCTTCGCGTCCATGAATATGCGCAGCAGGTGAATGGACGAAATCGCCACGATCGAGGCGGCCACCTTCATTTTCAATGAAGAGGAGTCCATGGTGCCCAGCCAGTTGAGCTTTTCCTTATCCTCATCGATGTCGAGCTGGGAAACGAAGTTCTCGTAACCGGAAATCATCACCATCACCAGCAGACCACCGACCAGCGCCATGTCGATCAATGACAGCAGCACCAGAATCAGATCCGACTCGGCCATCGAGAATACGTTGGGAATGACGTGAAAGACTTCCTGGAAAAACTTCAGCGCCAGGGCCAGCAACCCCAGGGACAGACCGAAGTAGATCGGCGCCAGCAGCCAGCGCGAGGCGTACATTGCATTCTCGATAAAACGTTCCATTGAATCTCACAAAGTCTGGAAATGGCGGCGAGTATAACAGCCGGGCAAAAACCCATAAACCGCTGGAAAATCCATGACCTGCCCCTCTGCCATAGGGTTTTTCTGCTAGTGTCGCAGTCAATCACGCCGCTCGTTGACGTCGGACAGGAAGACTGAAAAATGGATTTGCGATTGTTTTCAACCAGTGCCGGTCTGTGCATCGCGCTGCTGGTCAGTGGCTGCTCACCCAGCGATGAGAAGCAGCAGATCAGCCTCGAAGAGAAGACCGCGCAGTTCGAAAAATCGCTGGATAAAATCCATGATCCGCAGCTCAAGGACGCCGTGGCCGATCTCGGCGGCTCTCTGTTATTGCTCGAACGGGCCCGGCTCAAACTCCAGAGCAAGCCGATCGAAACCGAGTATGGCGAAGACGCCATGGCCCTGCTCAAACACTATCCAGGCCCGCAAGCCTTGGTCGACACCTACGTCAATGGCTTGTTCGTGCTGCGAAGATCATCCAGTTCCGACTACCTGACCGACTTGCAGCCGGTGTTCCCGTTCAATTTCAACATGCCGGCCGGGTTTCCGTTCCCTCACGGTCTGCAATGGCAATCCGTGACGTTGAGCGACAAGCAGGTCATCGCGTTTCAATCCGAATGGTCGGAAACCGACCCCGGCATTCAGTTGAGCCCTTCAAGCTCCAACCTGACCAGCCCGGACGATCTGACGGTGGCCTACCCCTACATCGAGGGGCTGGAAGCCCACAACAAGAACCAGCCTCAGCCGGTGATGCTGCAAGGCCAGCTGGAAGTCATCGCGCCGCGCAAAGTGCTCACCTTCGACCTGACCAGGCAGGACGTGGGCCAAACACGTACGGATGAAAACATCAGCGTTACCCTGCTGGCCCTGGATAAGAACTCTGCGCAAATCGAAATGAGCAACAGCGCAACCCTGGCCGCAGACGTCAGCGCAGCGGCACTCAATCCGCTGATGGTTCAGGCCAGAGACACTACCGGGCAATTTCTCTCGCGCTCGGGCTCGATCAACGAGAACGCCGAACAAATTGCCTTCTATGAAAAACAACTGGCCGAGATGCAGAAACAGCAGGCCTGGAGCGAGACCTTCGAGAAGCAGCTCAAGGAGCAGCAGCAAACCTTCGAACGTCAGCAGACCCGCCATTACACCAAGGTCTATTTCAACGGCACCATCGACACCCTGGAAGTCAGCGTACTCGACTTCTCGGGCGCCACACTGACGCGCAAGGACCTGAAACTGCCGGTGCGACAGTTCGATCGCAATACTACCGAGAAGACCATCCAGAGCCTGTCATTGCCGGTAGTGGTGTATGACGACCAGGCGCCGACCTGGCTCAAGGACGCCACGCTTGACGAGGACACCCTGAAAAGGCGCATCTCCATCAGCCAGTCGGTCGAAGACCCCAGTGCCGCACGCATCGAGTTCGATCACCCGAAAACCTTCAATGATGAATTGCTGGGCTCGTCGTTCAGTACCGGCGACTCTCCGGTAACCTTTTTCACCCAGGGTGATGACGGTAAACGCGGCGACCCCATCGAGCTGCCAGCCGAAGCCTACGAGGTCGATCCGCTACGCGCGACTATTACCTACGACCTGAATTTGTTTCCGGAAACGCCGGCCTATGCCATAGGTTCGATGCCATTGTCTCTTGCCCAAATCGAAAAAAACTCTCTCGCCGCCAACCAACTGCCCAAAGGCCTGGAGCTCAAGGGCAATGCCCTGATGGTCGACCAGAAGCTGTTCCCGGCGCAGGACTGGCGCTTTTACGCCAAGGACGACAGCGGTAATTATTTGAAGGAGATTCTTGCGATCAGCCATGGCGCGGCCTCGGGCGAGCCTGCGCTGCTGGATGTGCATTATTTCTACGGCCAGCCGAGCCAGCTGGAAACCTACCAGCGCACCGACCTGAAGAGGGTCGAATATGGCTTCGAAGTCAAACTCGACAGGGCGCACACGGAAAACCCTGTCGAGTAGCGGGCCCCAGTACCCGGGATGTCACTAAAAATCGCTGGGACGACAACGCCCACCGTTGATTTCGCGCAACTGGGCCTGTAGGTGCAGGCACCAGATTTGCGGATCGTCGGCCAGCTCGTAGCCGTGCAAGGTCAGGCTTTCAACGATGGTTTCAAGGATTGATTCGGCCACGAAAGGTCCATGGAACGGCCCTTGGGCTTTAATCGCGGAAGGTTGCTCACCGGCCATTCCGGCGGCGAAGAGCAAGGTCCACATCCCGGTATCTCCTGCAAGCGGACGAATGCTGCACTCGATACGGGTGACCAGGCCAAGGCATTGGCGTGTAAGGCAGAGGTTGCGCGACATGGCGGCGACCCTCGGTAGATCCGGTATTCAGCCTTCAGACAGAGGCTGGCTCGATCCAGTGATTACTGTCGATATCCCTGCCCTGAGAATAGAGTAAAAGTCCGGACTTAAAAGCTTGCGAAGACAAGCGGCGCCAAATGGTCACTTTGTGAACATTGACGCCAGCTTTGTGGCGAAGGGGCGAGCCCCTCCCCCGATCAGTCTCAGAGCGGCTTGGTCCCCGCCAACGCCTCTAGAGCCGCCTCTTTTTCCGCCTCCTTGAGATCGTCTTCGCTGATCATTTCAGCGATTACTCGCAGGCGTTCCACTACCCGTGCATTGACACTGCCTTCAGGGAACTGGCCCTCGGCATCCGGCTCGCCGGCAGGCTCGCCGACCAGCAGGCTCAGCGCTTCATCAGCCTGGCGCACGGCGTAGACGTGGAACTGCCCGGCGCGCACTGCCGACAGCACACGCTCATCGAGCATCAAGGTCGCGACGTTGGCCTGCGGGATGATCGCGCCCTGCTCGCCGGTCAAACCGCGGGCTTCGCAGAGACGGAAGAAGCCCTCGATTTTCTCGTTGACCCCGCCGACTGCCTGAACCTCGCCGAACTGATTGATCGAGCCGGTGATCGCAAAGCACTGCTTGAGCGGGGTTTTCGACAGTGCCGAGATCAATGTACAGGCTTCGCCCAGAGAGGCGCTGTCACCATCGACATAACCGTAGGACTGCTCCAGGGCAATACTCGCGGAGATCGCCAACGGGAATTCCTGGGCATAACGACTGCCCAGGTACCCGGTAAGGATCATCACGCCCTTGGAGTGGATCGGCTGCCCGAGATTGACCTCGCGCTCGATGTCGACGATGCCGCTGCCGCCCGGGTAGACCGTGGCGGAGATCCGTGCCGGGACACCGAACGCCGAGTCACCGACTTCCAGTACGGTGAGCCCGTTGCACTTGCCCACCGCCGCTCCCGTGGTGTCGATCAGGATGATTCCCGCCAGCATGTCGTCGAGAATCCGCGCCGAGACCCGGCCGGTGCGCGTTGCCTTGGCTTTGAGCGCTCGTTCGATATGCCCGGCGTCGGTCATCTCGTCGTTGGCCAGATGGCGGATGAAATCCGCCTCGCTGACCAGCTGGAACAGATCGCCGATACGCGCCGACAATCGCCCCTGATGCTCGGCCAGTCGCGCACTGTAGGTCGCCAGGCGCGCCACCGCATCGGCGGTCAACGGCGCCATGCCCTCTTCCGAGGTCCGGGTTTTCAACAGCTGAGCGAACTGCTCGAGGCTTTCATCGACCATCGGGATGTCTTCGTCGAAGTCCACCAGTACCCGGAACATTTCCTGGAAGTCCGGATCCAGGTCTTGCAGCGTGTAGTACAACTGCCGGGCGCCGATGATGATGACCTTGACCTGCAACGGGATAACCTGAGGTGACAGGGTTACCGTCGCCAGCCGCCCCAACTCACCCAGCGGCGACTCCATTTTCAGTTTGCGCGACTGCAATGCGCGCTTCAGCGCATCCCAGACGAAGGGCTCGCTGAGCATTTTCTCGGCTTCAAGGATCAGGAAGCCGCCGTTGGCCCGATGCAAAGCCCCCGGGCGCAGTTGGCGGTAGGTGGTGTAGAGGGCGCCTTGATCGGTGCTGTACTCGATGCGACCGAACAGGTTGTCATAGGTCGGGTGCGGTTCGAACACCACCGGCGCGCCACCGCTGGCATGATGCCCGACGACCAGACTGGGCAAGTACTGCTCTTCGAGCAGCTTGCGGGCCACCGCGTCAGGCTTGCTGTCGTCGACCAATTGCTCGACCACGGTTTTCAGCAGGTAAACCTGCATGGCTTGCAGATAACCGCAAACCCCGGCGTTTTCCGCGTACTTCTCCGACAGCGGGGCCAGCAGCGGCTGCAAGGCCAGGGTGATGGTTTCTTCGTTGAGCTGACGCATCTGGTTGCTGGATTCGCGTTTCCACTGCGGCAGGCTTGCCAGCTCTTCGTTGAGGCGCTCTTCCAGTTCGGCGATATCGACGTGAAAACGCTCGCGATCGGCCTCCGGCAACTGCGAAAACTCGGCTTCGTCCAGCGCCTTGCCTTCGCTCATCGGGGTGAAGGCGATGTTGGTGCTGTCGCGGTAAAGGGCGACTTCCTTTTCCAGCGCCAGGCGCTCGATCACATCCAGCGCGCGGTCGTAGCGTTGGTTGAAGGCGCGGTCGATGGCACTTTTTTTCTGCTGGTAGGACGGATGTTCGAACACCGCCGGAAAGGTCGCCAGCAGGTTGTCGATCAGACCATTGATATCGGTAATGAACGCACCGGCCGCCCCTGAAGGCAATTCCAGCGCCCGCGGTTCGCGCGGCTCATCGAAATTGTTGACGTAGACCCAGTCGGCCGGGGTCTGCAGGCGTTTGCCTTCGGCCTTGAGGTAGCGCTTGACGAATGAAAACCGGCCGGTGCCGGGCTCACCCATGACAAATACGTTGTAACCGGGGCGCGGCATGGCCACGCCGAACTGCAAGGCTTCGACTGCTCGTTCCTGGCCAAGCACACCGCGAAAAGGTTCCAGATCATTGGTGGTAGAGAAGCTGAACTGTTCAGCGGAAAACGGACGGGTCAGCGCTTCGGGCGCTAGACGCAAGCTGGCAGCAACAGAATCAGGCATCGGGCTTCCTTACATCAGGCGGGGCAGATGTCGGCATTCTGGCGCCGGGTACACCCGGCTGGCAAGGCACGCCGTTAGCCAAAGCATAGACAAGCGCCAACCTTCCATGCAGGTCGGGGAAAAAGAAGCTGTTTCGAGGAATGTTTTGCAAAAAATAACGGAACCCCTGGATCGTGCCTAAACTCCAAGCTGCGCGGCTGGATTGATAACCGGCCCAATGGCGTCAGCTTGGCGTCATAACCCTTGTCCATTGGTATGCACCTAAAGAGAACAAAGCTATGAAACGGATTCTTCTCGGTACTCTTTTCACCGCTATATCCATCAATGCAATGGCGCAAGCGCCAGGCGGCCCGGATTGCGGTTGGGGCAACATGCTGTTCGAAGGTCAGCGTGGCACCCCGGCTCACTTCCTGGCATCCACCACCAACGGCACCTCCGGTAACGCCACCTTCGGTATGACTTCCGGCACCAACGGTTGCTCGACCAATGCTGCGCTGACTTACGGCGGCAAGTCCTGGATTGCCATGAACGGCATGATGAACGAGCTCTCCGAAGACATGGCCAAGGGTCAGGGCGAAGCGCTGACTACCTACGCCGTAGTGCTGGGCGTAGCCCCTGAAGACCGCGCGCATTTCGCCGCAGTCACTCATCAACACTTCCAGCAAATCTTCAGCAAGGCCGATGTAACAGCGGATGATGTGCACACCAACACCCTGGCCGTGCTCAAAGGCGACGCGCGTCTGGCCAAATACGCTACCCCAGCTTAAGCTCGACCCGCCCGCTCCTTGCGAGGGGCGGGGTTTGTTTTTTGGACCTGTCCCGCTTTGGGTCTTTTTTCTCGAATTCTAAGTTGCCCACCATGCTCAAACGCCTTGCCTATCTGGCGCTCTGTGTCTGCGCCCCGCTGTGCGCCGCGCCTCACATCGACAATCAACGTTTGCAGCAACTGGCCAATGACCCCTTCTGGATTTCCCTGGGACACTACGAATCCGCCAAGCTCGGCGGCTGGCGCAGTTATGTCAGCGACCCGAAGTTTTTCATCGCGACCGATGGGGCGCAGCGTCCGGAGCATGAGCTGGAGGCGACCGTGCAGGCGCTGTACGCCCTGGCCAGCGCTGGCGAGAAGCACGCGCAATGCGTCTATCCGGCCCGCACCCGCTGGCTGAAAGCGCAGCTGAATCTGAGCGACTTGCCCGCCGTGGACTGCACCGAATTCAAACAGTGGTTCAAGGACGTCGCGCCCCATAGCGCGGTGATGATCTTCCCGGCGGCTTATCTGAACAGTCCGTCGTCGATGTTCGGCCACACCTTGCTGCGGATCGACCAAGCCGACGTGCAAAGCAACAATACCGCCCTGCTCAGCTATGCGATCAACTTCGGCGCGTATATCGAAGGTTCGGACAATAGCATTCTCTACGCCTGGAAAGGCTTGATGGGCGGCTATCCCGGGCTCTTCGCCCTGGTGCCCTATCAGGAGAAGTTGTCGGAGTACCGTAGCCTGGAAAATCGTGACCTCTGGGAATACCGGCTGAACCTGACCCAGGTCGAGACCGAGCGCATGGTCGAGCACGTCTGGGAGCTCAAGCAGATCCAGTTCGACTATTTCTTCTTCGATGAAAACTGCTCCTACCGGCTGCTCGAACTGCTGCAAGTGGCGCGATCAGGTCTCAAGCTGACCGAGCAATTTCCACTGACCGCCATCCCCACCGACACCGTCAAAGCCGTGAAAGAAGCCGGGCTGGTGGAGAAGATCGACTACCGGCCATCCCGTGAACGCGAACTGCTGAGCCGCGCCGAGCCATTGAGCGGCGAGGAGCAGGATTGGGTGCTGAAAATCAGCGCTGACCAGAAACACTTGCAGGATCCGGCCTTCAATGCCCAGCCACGGGCCCGCAAAGCACTGATCATCGACGCGGCTTACCGTCTCGAGCGCTACCGAGCCAACGGTCAGGAGCGCGATCCACAGCGCGCTCAACGCAGCTTCGAGTTGTTGCGGGCGATCAACCAGAACCCGCCACCGGAGCTGTCGATCGAGCGCCCGGGCCTGCCCGAAAACGGTCACGAATCACGCACCTGGCAAGCCGGCATTGGCACCCGGGGCGACCAGGCCTTTGGCGAATATGGCCTGCGCATGGCCTATCACGATCTCAACGACAACACCGAGAGCTTTCCCCTTGGGGCGCAGATCGAAATCCTGCAGATGAAGTTGCGTCAGTACGAAGGCAATCACTGGCAGCTACAGCAACTGGACCTGGCGACCATTCGCTCGCTGACCCCGCGCAACGAGCTGCTGCAACCCCTTTCGTGGCAAGTCACTGGCGGCCTGGAGCGAGTGCCGGGCAAGCATGACGATGAAACCCTGGTCAGCCACGTCAATGGCGGTGCCGGCGGCACCTGGCAGCTCGGTGAGCAGATGCTCGGTTTTGCCCTCGGTACCGCACGCGCGGAGCACAATCCA
The DNA here is from genome assembly GCF_059716055.1 of Pseudomonas sp. LBUM1658. NCBI lineage: Bacteria > Pseudomonadati > Pseudomonadota > Gammaproteobacteria > Pseudomonadales > Pseudomonadaceae > Pseudomonas > Pseudomonas sp. LBUM1658. The sequence continues at coordinate 749,089 of NZ_CP166798.1, read as the reverse complement.
GACTTCGCCGGGTTCATTGCTCCGGCGGCCGGTTTCAACACCGGTTTGCTATGGCGCAACCCGCTGGGCAATCTCAGCCTGGAAGCCAAAGGCGATTACTTCACCAACGGCGAAGTGCGCCGCAGCTTGAGTCTCAACCAGCAGTGGGAGTTGTCGCGCAATCTCGGCTTGCGCTTGAGTGCGCAGCGCGAGTTCAGCCAGATGGCCTCGCCGGAGAATGAAGTGATGCTTGAGGTGAAGTGGTATCACTACTGAAGCTGCAAGCTTGAAGCTTGAAGCTTGAAGCTTGAAACTGATTTTCACGGGAGAAATGTCATGAGCCGCGCCTTCGTCAATGAAGATCAAGCCGCTGCGCAAGCCGACCAACCGGTAGAACGCCAGGTCAGTGCGCAACCCAATTACGTCACCCCCAGTGGGCTGGGCCTGCTGCAGGCCAAAGTCGCCGAACTGCAAGTGCAACACAGTGCGCAATCGGCGCTGGGGGAGCGCACGGACAAGCAGCGCCTGGCCGATCTCGAGCGCGACCTGCGCTACTTCAATCAGCGCCTGCAAAGCGCGCAAGTGGTCACCCCGGCGACATCGACCGAGAAAGTACAGATTGGCAGTTGGATAACCTTTGCCGACGAACACAACGTCGAGCAGCGCGTGCAATTGGTCGGCGAAGACCAGGCCGATGCCGCCCATGGTCTGATCAATTGGGGCTCACCGCTGGGGCGTGCGCTGCTTGGCGCGCACCCTGGCGATGAAGTGCTGTGGAAGCGACCGGCCGGCGATCAGTTGATCGAAGTCCTGCGCATTGAACCGGCTTACACCACGCCTTGAGCCAGCATGGCATCGGCAACTTTAACGAAACCGGCGATGTTCGCCCCTTTGACATAGTTGATCCGGCCATTCTCTTCGCCGTAATGCACACAAGCGTGATGGATCGACTGCATGATGTTGTGCAGCTTGCTGTCGACCTCACCCGCAGTCCACAGCAGACGCATGGCGTTCTGTGACATTTCCAGACCGCTGACCGCCACCCCGCCGGCGTTCGACGCTTTGCCCGGTGCAAACAGGATGCCCGCCTCGATAAAGATATCCACAGCCACCAGGGTAGTCGGCATGTTCGCGCCCTCGGCCACGCATATGCAGCCATTGCGCAGTAAGGTCCGCGCCGCGTCGGCGTCCAGCTCGTTCTGGGTCGCGCACGGCAGCGCGATGTCGCAGGCCAGATTCCAAGGGCATTGACCGGCGAGGAACTCCAGACCGAAACGAGCGGCCAACTCGCTGATCCGCCCGCGCTTGACGTTTTTCAGCTCCAGCACAGCCAGCCATTGCTCTTCACTCAAACCGGCTTCGCAGTACAGCGTGCCTTCGGAGTCGGACAGGGAAATTACCTTGCCGCCCAGGTCCATGACTTTGCGTGCAGCGTATTGCGCGACGTTGCCCGAGCCGGAGATCGCCACCCGCTTGTCTTCGACTGTCTCGCCGCTGCGCTTGAGCATTTCTTCGGCGAAGTACACACAACCGAAACCGGTGGCTTCCGGGCGAATCAGGCTGCCGCCATAGCTCATGCCCTTGCCGGTCAGCACGCTGGTGAACTGGTTGCTCAGGCGCTTGTACTGGCCAAACAGGAAACCGATCTCACGAGCACCAACGCCGATGTCGCCGGCCGGGACATCCAGATCCGCGCCAATATGCCGGTACAGCTCACTCATGAACGCCTGGCAGAAGCGCATGACCTCGGCGTCGCTTTTGCCTTTCGGGTCGAAGTCCGAGCCGCCTTTGCCACCGCCCATGGGTAGGGACGTCAGGGAGTTTTTGAAGGTCTGTTCAAAGGCGAGGAATTTCAGCACGCCCATGTTCACCGAAGGATGGAAGCGCAGGCCGCCCTTGTAAGGGCCGATTGCGCTGTTCATCTGAATCCGGAAGCCGCGGTTGACCTGGACTTTGCCGTGATCGTCGACCCATGAAACCCGGAACACGATAGCCCGCTCCGGCTCGCAGATCCGCTCGAGGATGCCTGAAGTCAGATAGTGCGGATTGGCCTCGAGAAACGGCCACAAGCTACGCAGGACCTCTTCCACGGCCTGATGGAATTCGGGCTGGTCAGGGTCGCGTTTTTTCAGGCGGGCGAGGAAGTCTTCGACGGATTCGATCATGAAAAGTCTCGGCAAATTTATGTCGTTAAGAAAATTTGTCCCGGACTTTATCAATTCACACTGCACCGCGACAGAGCGAAATGTCGCATTTATGAATTTAAATGGTGCACTGGATATAAATTTGTCGGTTTTTTGGGCTTTTTCGCACCGATTTGGTAACAGCTGATCCGGATTGTGCACCAGCAGATATATCGCCATCGCGAGCAAGCCCGCTCCCACAAAAAAACGGAGCCCCTAAGGGCTCCGTTTTTCATGCAACCAGCCCGATCAGGCCAGTTTCTTGTGCCGTACCCGATGCGGCTGGGCAGCTGCTTCACCGAGACGCTTCTTGCGATCGGCTTCGTACTCGCTGTAGTTACCTTCGAAGAACACCGCTTGCGAGTCGTCTTCGTACGCCAGGATGTGAGTCGCGACGCGGTCAAGGAACCACCGATCGTGAGAGATCACAATGGCGGCGCCCGGGAAGTCGAGCAAGGCTTCTTCCAGGGAACGCAGGGTTTCGACGTCGAGGTCGTTGGACGGTTCGTCGAGCAGCAGGACGTTGCCGCCCTCTTTCAGGGTCAGCGCCAGGTGCAAGCGACCGCGCTCACCACCGGACAGGTCCTTGACGAACTTCTGCTGATCGCCGCCCTTGAAGTTGAAGCGACCGACATAGGTCCGCGACGGGATTTCATAGTTACCGATGCGGATCTGGTCGGAACCATCGGAGATCTGCTGGAATACCGTCTTGCTGCCGTCCAGATCTTCGCGGCTCTGATCCACGCAGGCCAGCTGCACGGTTTCACCGACTTCAATGGTGCCGGAATCCGGCGTTTCCTTGCCCATCAACATACGGAACAGCGTCGACTTACCGGCACCGTTACCACCGATTACGCCGACGATCGCGCCTTTAGGCATGGAGAACGACAGGTTGTCGATCAGCACGCGATCGCCATAACCCTTGGAAACGTTCTTGAATTCGATGACTTTGTCACCCAGGCGCGGACCGGCCGGGATGTAGATCTCGTTGGTTTCGCTGCGCTTCTGGAATTCCTGCGATTGCATTTCTTCGAAGCGTTGCAGACGGGCCTTGGATTTCGACTGACGGGCCTTGGCGCCTTTGCGCACCCATTCCAGCTCGTCTTTCATGGCCTTTTCGTGGGCCGACTGCTGCTTGGATTCCTGGGCCAGACGATCGGACTTGGCTTCCAGCCAACCCGAATAGTTGCCCTCATAAGGAATACCGGCGCCGCGGTCGAGCTCGAGGATCCAGCCAGCGACGTTGTCCAGGAAGTACCGGTCGTGCGTGATCGCAACCACAGTGCCCGGGAAGTCGTGGAGGAAATGCTCCAGCCAGGCCACGGAGTCGGCATCCAGGTGGTTGGTCGGTTCGTCGAGCAGCAGCATGTCCGGCGCGGACAGCAGCAGACGGCACAGGGCCACACGACGCTTTTCACCACCGGACAGGAATTCGATCTTCGCGTCCCAGGCCGGCAGACGCAGCGCATCGGCGGCGACTTCCAGTTGACGATCAAGGTTATGACCGTCGCCTGCTTGCAGGATGGCTTCGAGCTTGGCTTGTTCGGCCGCCAGCTTGTCAAAGTCGGCATCCGGGTCGGCGTATTCGGCGTAGACCTGATCCAGGCGCGCCTGGGCGTCCTTGATCACGCTGACCGCTTCCTCGACCACTTCACGCACGGTCTTGGTCGGATCCAGCAAGGGTTCTTGCGGCAGATAGCCGATGTTCAGCTCGGGCATTGGCCGTGCTTCGCCGTCGAACTCGGAGTCGACGCCCGCCATGATTTTCAACAGGGTGGACTTACCCGAACCGTTGAGGCCGAGCACGCCGATCTTGGCGCCGGGGAAGAATGACAGAGAAATGTTTTTCAGGATTTCCCGCTTCGGCGGAACAACTTTGCTCAGCCGATGCATGGTGAAGACGTATTGAGCCATGGAGAACCTAGCGTCAGTGACTGATGAATTAAAGCGCGAGCGAAGCTCGGGCCAGGCCATGCGCGGCGCCAGCGATTGATTGCAATCGATACCTGCGCGTGGAAAAAGCCTGAGTTCAGGAGCTGGAACGCCCCCGCGTAACCGGCAAAGCTACCCTAATGTAGGAAACCAGTCCAGCCAGCAGGGGCTGGCACTTTGCCACAGCTCAAGGCATGCTAGCCGCCCTTCGGGCGTCCGGCTTATAGTGCATGTCGCGCCAGTCCAGCCAAACCGCAGGATCTCAGCTTGCCCAATATCAATCCGCCATCTTCCGTGAGCGCGTCGATCCCTGCGCCCGGCTCGCCCCTGCGCGGCACCCTTAAAGGCGGGTTGGCGACGCTGGTCCTGCTGCTGCTCGCCCTGCTGTTCTGGCAGTTACTGGATCAGCTGCGGGACACTCAGAAAAACCAGCGCCAATACACCATCGACTACAGTGCCGACCTGGCTGCGCAGATCAGCCTGAATATGGCGCTGAACGCGCAAATCGCCCTGAATCTGCTACCGATCGTCGAACAACCGCAAAATGATGAACAACAGCAGGCGTTACTGCGCAAGCTCCAGCAGTCCTTGCCTGATCTGCGCAGCATTGCGCTGCTGAGTCCCTCGGGAACCCTCCTCAGCGACAGCGCCAACGACAGCCAGGACGCTGACTACCTGGGCGAGTTGGTCCGGCGCAGCCACGTCCAGGCACACTACTTCAGCAACACCAATGACAGTTCAGTGATGCATTTGCTGCTGCGTCAGACCAGTGGCAGCAGCCGTGGTTATTGGGTATTACGCCTGACTCCAACGTTTTTCTCCTCGCTGACCCAACAGGGCGAAGCCCGCATCCGCCCGCTATGGGTGGTGGAAAACCGCCTGACTCACCAGATCATCAGTCGTGACGATGCGCTGCCATCGCCCAAACCCGAGACGCTGACGCCCGATGACGAGGCCAATAGCGCTCTGGTGGTGCCGCTCAGTAACAGCGACTGGCAGTTGCGCGGACTGTTCGATCGGCAACGGGTAATTGAACAGCTGCTACCGGCGTTTATCGCTAAATGCCTGTTGGGCCTGGCATTCTCTCTGGTGCCGGTGATTACCCTGCTAAACATGCGCCGACGCCAGCGCCAGTTGCACGAAGGCCGCCGGCGTTATCAGGACATTTTCGAGGGCACTGGCGTGGCCTTGTGCGTGCTCGACCTGTCAGGGTTGCACGCGCTCTTCGACAAAGCGCAACTGCATGACAGCCAACAGCTGCGGCGCTGGCTGGAGAGCCGGGAGCAGCGCCAGCAATTGTTGCAGGAACTGCGCATCACCGAGGTCAATCAGGTCGCCTTGCACCTGCTCAATGTTGAATCCTGCGAGCAGGCCTGGCGGCTGCTGATCGAAGGCCGGCCGCTGGACAACAGTGCCATCGGCGACCAATTGCTCGACGCCGTGCTCAATCAACAGAAGCAGCTTGAACTGGAACTCAAGCTCAAGGACGCCCAAGGCAATGATCAGCACCTGTGGCTGGTCCTGCGCCTGCCGGAAGATCAGCACGATTATCAGGCGGTGATCCTCAGCATCAGCGACATCACCAGTCGCAAACTCATCGAATTGTCCCTGCTGGAGCGCGAAGGTTTTTGGTCGGATGTGGTGCGCACCGTCCCCGATCATCTGTATGTGCAGGATGTAATCAGCCAGCGGATGATCTACAGCAACCACCACCTGGGCCAGACACTCGGTTACAACAAGACCGAACTGCAGCAGATGGGCGAGTACTTCTGGGAGATTCTGCTGCACCCGGAAGACTCCGATCACTATCACCGCCTGCGTCAGGAACAGCGCCAGTCCGGCTACGCGCAATTAATGCAATGCCAGCTGCGTTTCCGTCATCGCAACAATCAATGGCGGCGCTTCGATATCCGCGAACAGGCGCTGGCTCGCGACAAGCATGATCAGGTCACGCGCATCATCGGTGTGGCCAAGGACATTACCGACCAGATCGAAGCCAGCGAGTCCCTGCGCGACAGCGAGCAGCGCTACCGCATGCTCGCAGAAAGCATCAGCGACGTGATTTTCTCCACCGACAGCAAGCTGGCGCTCAATTACGTCAGCCCGTCGGTGCAGGCGGTACTCGGGTATGAGGCCGAGTGGTTTTTTTCCAACGGCTGGCAATCGATCATCGCCAACCCGCAACAGCTGACCGGCATCTACACCCTGATGGAACGCGTCAGCAAGGCCCTGGACCAACCCGAACAACTGGCTCAATTGCGCAGTCAGGTGCAAACCCAACTGTTCCTGTTCGACTGCCTGCGGGACGACGGACGCAAGATTCCGATCGAGCTGCGCCTGGTGCTGGTATGGGGCGAACACGGTGGCTTCGAAGGCGTGCTCGGGGTCGGGCGCGACATCAGCCAGCAACGCCGCGCGGAAAAAGACTTGCGCATGGCGGCCACGGTATTCGAACACTCGACCTCGGCGATTCTGATCACCGACCCGGCCGGTTATATCGTCCAGGCCAACGAGGCCTTCAGCCGCGTCAGCGGTTATGCGGTGGCGCAGGTCCTCGATCAGTTGCCGAATATGCTCACCGTCGATGAGCAGCAGGAAGCTCATCTGCGTTATGTGCTCAAGCAGCTTCACCAGAACAGCACCTGGGAAGGCGAAGTCTGGCTCAAGCGGCGTAATGGCGAACATTACCCGGCCTGGGTCGGGATCACTGCAGTGCTCGACGACGAAGGCGACCTGGCCAGCTACGTCTGCTTCTTCAGCGACATCAGCGAGCGCAAGGCCAGTGAACAGCGCATCCACCGCCTAGCCTATTACGACGCCCTGACCCACCTGCCCAACCGCACGCTGTTCCAGGACCGTCTGCACACCGCGCTGCAATCGGCCGAACGGCAGAAGTCCTGGGTGGTACTGATGTTCCTCGACCTCGACCGCTTCAAACCGATCAACGACTCCCTCGGCCACGCCGCCGGCGATCGCATGCTCAAGGAAATGGCTACTCGTCTGCTCGGCTGCGTCGACGATGACGACACCGTGGCACGCATGGGCGGCGATGAGTTCACCTTGCTCCTGCAACCGCGAGCGACCCGCGAAATAGCGCTGAACCGGGCAATCCACGTGGCCGAACAAATTCTCGCCAGCCTGGTCAAGCCGTTCGTCCTCGAAGGCCGGGAATTCTTTGTCACCGCCAGTATCGGCATTGCCTTGAGTCCGCAGGACGGCAATGAGCTGAGCCAACTGATGAAGAACGCCGACACCGCGATGTACCACGCCAAGGAGCGCGGCAAAAATAACTTCCAGTTCTACCAGGCCGACATGAACGCCAGCGCCCTGGAGCGCCTGGAGCTGGAAAGCGATCTGCGCCACGCCCTTGAGCAAAATGAATTCGTTCTTTACTACCAGCCGCAATTCAGTGGCGACGGTAAACGCCTGACCGGTGCCGAAGCCCTGTTGCGCTGGCGTCATCCGCGACGCGGGCTGGTGCCGCCGGGAGACTTCATTCCGGTGCTCGAAGAGCTCGGGCTGGTGGTGGATGTCGGCGACTGGGTGATCAGCGAAGCCTGTCGTCAGCTCAAAAGCTGGCACCAGGCCAAGGTCCGGGTACCGAAAGTCTCGGTGAACATCTCGGCCCGACAGTTCTCCGACGGCCAGCTTGGCACGCGGATCGCGACCATCCTCAGGGAAACCGGCTTGCCACCGGCCTGTCTGGAGCTGGAGCTGACCGAAAGTATTCTGATGCGCGAAGTCAATGAGGCACTGCAGATCCTCGCCAGCCTGAAAAACCTCGGCCTGAGTATTGCGGTTGATGACTTCGGGACTGGCTATTCATCACTGAACTACCTCAAGCAGTTTCCGATCGACGTGCTGAAAATCGACCGGACCTTCGTTGACGGCCTGCCGTCCGGCGAACAGGATGCCCAGATCGCCCGAGCCATTATCGCCATGGCCCACAGTCTGAACCTGGCAGTGATCGCCGAGGGCGTGGAAACCCATGAGCAGCTCGACTTCCTGCGCGAGCATGGCTGCGATGAGGTTCAGGGCTACCTGTTCGGCCGCCCGATGCCGGCCAGCCGCTTCGAAGCGCAGTTCAGCAATGATGCACTCTTCATATTCGATTGATTGGAGCCGCTTGCAGCGGCTTTAATCAATGGAACATGAAGAGCAGCTACAAGATTCAAGCGGCAAGCTACAAGCTACAAGCAGGAGCCAGTCCGCTTTTAACTTACAGCTTGTGGCTTGCAGCTTGAAGCTGAATCCCATTCGTCTGCGACATGACGTCCTTTCATATGCCATCTAAAACCCATTGGGTTAGAATACCCTCCTTTTCTGCCCCCGATCCTTGAGGACCGCCATGTTCAGCCGTGATTTGACTATTGCCAAGTACGACGCCGATCTCTTTGCCGCCATGGAGCAAGAAGCTCAGCGCCAGGAAGAGCACATTGAGCTGATCGCTTCGGAAAACTACACCAGCCCAGCGGTGATGGAAGCTCAAGGCTCGGTACTGACCAACAAGTACGCCGAAGGTTACCCAGGCAAGCGCTACTACGGTGGTTGCGAGTTCGTCGACGTAGTCGAGCAGCTGGCAATCGATCGCGCCAAAGAGCTGTTCGGCGCCGATTACGCCAACGTTCAACCACACGCCGGCTCCCAGGCCAATAGCGCGGTTTACCTGGCACTGCTGCAAGCCGGTGACACCATCCTGGGCATGAGTCTGGCCCATGGCGGTCACCTGACCCACGGTGCCAGCGTTTCTTCCTCCGGCAAGCTGTACAACGCCGTGCAGTATGGCATCGACGGCAATGGCCTGATCGACTACGACGAAGTCGAGCGTCTGGCGGTTGAGCACAAACCGAAAATGATCATCGCCGGCTTCTCGGCTTATTCGCAGATCCTCGACTTCCCGCGCTTTCGCGAAATCGCTGACAAGGTTGGTGCCTACCTGTTCGTCGACATGGCTCACGTAGCCGGTCTGGTCGCCGCTGGCGTCTACCCGAACCCGGTACCTTTCGCTGACGTCGTGACCACCACCACGCACAAGACCCTGCGCGGTCCACGTGGCGGCCTGATCCTGGCCCGTGCCAACGCCGACATCGAGAAGAAGCTGAACTCCGCGGTATTCCCGGGCGCCCAAGGTGGCCCGCTGGAGCACGTGATCGCCGCCAAAGCGATCTGCTTCAAGGAAGCGCTGCAGCCTGAGTTCAAGACTTACCAGCAACAAGTGGTCAAGAACGCCAAGGCCATGGCCGGGGTGTTCATCGAACGCGGTTTCGACGTGGTTTCCGGTGGTACCGAGAACCACCTGTTCCTGCTGTCGTTGATCAAGCAGGATATCTCCGGCAAAGATGCCGACGCCGCTCTGGGCAAGGCGTTCATCACCGTGAACAAGAACTCGGTACCGAACGATCCACGCTCCCCGTTCGTCACCTCTGGCCTGCGCTTCGGTACTCCGGCAGTCACCACTCGTGGCTTCAAAGAGGCTGAGTGCAAAGAACTGGCCGGCTGGATCTGCGACATCCTGGCTGACCTGAACAACGACGCCGTCATCGACGCCGTTCGCGAGAAGGTCAAGACCATCTGCGCCAAGCTGCCGGTATACGGCGCTTAATCAGCCCGTAAACCACAGCACAAAAAAGCCCGGCCAGTGATGGTCGGGCTTTTTTGTGCCTGAGATTTACAGACGAGCATATAAAAGACACTTGGTTATCCAAACTGTAAGACACCTTCACAGCATAACTATTAACGCCTTACCTTAAATACCCCGCCCTCGTGCCTACTGGTACAGACCTAAACTCGCAACAACTTGTAGAACTTGGCTTGAACATAAACCACTCATGCACCTCAAAGTCGCCCTATTCTAACAGGACAACTAACACTTCGAGCCCGAGGAGCCCTAACCCTCAAGCGACGAACTTCAACCAAACGAATACTGAGATGACACCATGAGTACCGATCGACAAAAATCATTTATTGCGACTATTGGCACTGAAACCAGCCTATTACACTTCCTTGACTTACTGTACGGTAAACCGGCAATCGTAACGTCCTCATTCGGCAGTGGCGGCTTCTTTACCGGGAGACCACAAAGTCGGGATGATTCACATTTTCTGGGCTTGCGCCCTGAAGTCCCGGTGGACGCCAAGCCCCGCCTGCTACTTTACTTCAGGTATACCGGCAGTGATTACAGGCTCTATATACGAACACCTGGTCCGCATTACGGAAAATGCCTCAGCATCAGCGATGAAGGACTTCTTGGAGCTTTTCCGCCCGCCGGTTCGACAACCTTTAACCTGATAGATAACCGAGGAAACGTCTTGACCCTTGATACTATAAAAGCAGAAACCTTGAGTGTTTATCTACAACCCAAAAACTCTGGACTTTTGCATACACACAAAGTGCATGACTCCAAATATATTTACATCGCTGACAAGGGTGGAGCCCGGTCAAGTTTCAACTTAATGATTCAAGAAAGAAACGCCCCCTACCTGAGTTACCCCGACGAAATTTAACTTTTCAGGCTCGCACCTTGGTACTTCGTCTGCCACTACTCAAAGCTGCAGAGTGCAAAAAACCGGCCGACTGGAGTCGCGACATCCTGGCGGACATGAACAACGACGCCGTTCGCGAGAACGGTCAAGGCCGTCTGCAAGAAGTTACCGGTATACGGCATCTGATCGGCAACACCGCAGCGAAAAAACCGGTCAATGATGGCCTATGCCAGTCGGTAAGGATTTTGAGACGTACATTGCACTTTTGTGGCGAGGGAGCTTGCTCCCGCTCGGCTGCGAAGCAGTCGCAAAACTGGCTACCGAGTTCTGCCTGACAAAACTCGGTAGCCGATTTCAGGGCCGCTGCGCGCCCCAGCGGGAGCAAGCTCCCTCGCCACAGGGAGCGCTGATGCTCTCAATTTTTCACCCGGCCTCGACCCGCGCAAACCCCGCACGAATCTTCTCTTCCGGCAACTCATCGGCAATGAACACGATCACGCTTTCCCGCGCTTCGCCTTCCGCCCACTCGGTATCCCAGTCGAAACCATAAAGTTTCAGCACCCCCTGAAACACCATGCGCCGTGGCTCGCCGACGATGTTCAGCACGCCTTTGTAACGCAGCAATTGCTTGCCGTGCTCTTCCAGCAGTTCGTTCATGAACTCGCTGAGTTTGTCGATATCCAGCGGCTTGTCGGTGCGCAGCACCAGGCTGGAGATGCGGTCGATGCTCGGCGCCTTGTTCACCGGCCGCAGGCTCAAACCACCACCCAGATCGGCGTTGAGGTTGAAACCGCGGACATCCAGCAGTTCGGCCAGATCGATCTTGCCATGCTCGACCACGCGAATGGGCGCTCGCCGGTTGATCCGGGTCAGGCGTTCACTGAGGGCGACAAAGCTTGGCTCGTCCACCAGGTCCCGCTTGCTTACCAGCAAACGGTCGGCGAAACCGATCTGCGCCTGGGCGATGGTCTGGGTCAGGTGGTGCTCTGCATGAGCCGCGTCGACCAGGGTAATGATGCCGTCGAGGATATAGCGCTCGCGCAGTTCTTCATCGATGAAAAAAGTCTGTGCAACAGGTGCAGGATCCGCAAGCCCGGTGCATTCGATCACCAGCCGGTCGAAGGCGATTTCGCCGCTGTCCAGGCGCTCCAATAACAGGTACAGCGCCTTGGTCAGGTCGGTGTGAATAGTGCAGCAGACACAGCCATTGGACAGTGTCATGACTTGCACAGGTTCGTCGCCCAATAGCTGGGTGTCGATACCGGCGTCGCTGAATTCATTTTCGATCACGGCGATTTTCAAGCCGTGTTCGGCCTTGAGAAGATGGCGCAACAGCGTGGTTTTGCCGGCGCCGAGAAAGCCGCTGAGGATCGTGACGGGGATGGGAGAGGACAAACTCGATTCTCCTGGTTCACATAAATAAAAAATGGGAGGGGGCTTGTGTGGGAGCGGGAAAGCCCGACGCTCACACAAGCCCCCTCCCACATCATTGCATCATATGACCATGCATAGCGTGCTCAGCAACACTTCGGACCACCCTTGCTGCCGTAGCGTGCCTCCTGGCGCTCCCGAAAGAACGCCTCGTAGGTCATCACCGGCTTGTCCGGGTGCTTGCTTTGCATATGCTCGACGTAGTTGTCGTAGTCGGGCATGCCGACCATCAGGCGCGCGGCCTGACCGAGGTATTTACCGAGGCGACTCAGGTCGTTGAACATGGCTGCAATCCTCGATCACGCATCCGGCACAGCCTGGTACGGCGCTTCTTTATCCGTGCGTTCTTTGGTGCCCCAGGCGGCGATACCGACCTTGAGCGCATAGAACAGGATGCTGAACACCACGAACAGGAACAGCGCCGTCAGGGTGGCGTTGGTGTAAGCGTTGTAGATCACGTGCTGCATCTGCTCAATGCTCTTGGCCGGTGCCAGCACCTGACCGTTGGCCAAGGCGTCACTGTACTTTTTGGCCAGAGACAGGAAGCCAATCGCCGGGTTGGCGTCGAACAGCTTGATGAAGCCGGCGGTGGTGGTGCAGATCAGCAGCCACACGGCGGGCAACATGGTGACCCAGACGTAGCGCTGGCGCTTCATCTTGATCAGCACCACCGTCGCCAGCATCAGCGCGATACCGGCCAGCATCTGGTTGGAGATACCGAACAGCGGCCACAAGGTGTTGATGCCGCCCAACGGGTCGATCACACCTTGATACAGCAGGTAACCCCACATCGCCACGCAACCTGCAGTCGCGATCAGGTTGGCGGTCCAGGATTCCGTACGCTTGAGCGCCGGAACGAAGGAGCCGAGCAAGTCCTGCAGCATGAAGCGCCCGGCACGGGTGCCGGCATCGACCGCGGTCAGGATGAACAGCGCCTCGAACAGAATCGCGAAGTGGTACCAGAACGCCATGGTGTTCTCACCCGGCAGTAGATGGTGCAGGATTTGCGCGATACCGACTGCCAGGGTCGGAGCACCGCCGGCACGGGCCAGGATGGTGGTTTCACCGATGTCCTTGGCCACTGCTTGCAGGGCTTCCGGGGTAATGAGGAAGCCCCAGCTGCTGACCGTCTGGGCCACCGCAACCACGTCGCCACCGACGATAGCCGCAGGGCTGTTCATGGCAAAGTAGACGCCCGGCTCGATCACCGAGGCGGCCACCATCGCCATGATGGCCACGAAGGACTCCATCAGCATGCCGCCGTAACCGATGTAACGGGCATGACTTTCGTTAGCCAGCAGCTTGGGGGTAGTCCCGGAAGCAATCAGTGCGTGGAAACCGGACACCGCACCGCAGGCAATGGTAATGAACAGGAACGGGAACAGCCCGCCTTTCCAGACCGGTCCGGTACCGTCGGTGAATTGGGTCAGCGCCGGCATTTTCAGCTCGGGCATGGTGATCAGAATGCCAATCGCCAGGGCGACGATGGTACCGATCTTGAGGAAGGTCGACAGGTAGTCGCGCGGCGCCAGAATCAGCCACACCGGCAGGACCGCGGCCACGAAGCCGTAGCCGATCAGCATCCAGGTAATCTGCAGTCCGGTGAAGGTAAAGGCTTTGGCCCAGACCGGATCGGCGGCAATTTGTCCGCCCAGCCAGATCGAACCCAGCAGCAACAGCACCCCGACAACGGAGATTTCACCGATGCGGCCCGGGCGGATGTAGCGCATGTAAATGCCCATGAACATCGCAATCGGGATGGTCGCCATCACCGTAAAGATGCCCCATGGACTCTCGGCCAGCGCCTTGACCACGATCAGCGCCAGCACCGCGAGGATGATGACCATGATCAGGAAGCAGCCAAACAGCGCGATGGTGCCGGGGACACGGCCCATTTCTTCACGGACCATGTCACCCAGGGAACGACCGTTGCGGCGGGTCGACATGAACAGGACCATGAAGTCCTGAACCGCACCGGCAAACACTACGCCGGCAATCAGCCAGAGCGTGCCGGGCAGGTAGCCCATTTGCGCCGCCAGCACCGGGCCGACCAGTGGCCCTGCGCCCGCAATGGCTGCAAAGTGGTGACCGAAAAGCACATGTTTGTTGGTCGGCACATAGTCCAGACCATCATTATTGAGCACGGCGGGGGTGGCCCGAAGCGGATCGAGCTGCATCACATGCTTAGCGATGAACAGACTGTAATAGCGGTAGGCAACAAGGTAGATAGCGACTGCGGCAACGACGATCCAAAGGGCGTTGATCGCTTCACCGCGGCGCAAGGCCACGACACTCAACGCGACCGCTCCAATGACAGCAAGCGCAAACCAGGCGAGGTGTTTCACCAGACGGGACATTGCGTCTCTCCTGCCGACAGCCGGTGGACTGCGGCGGTAATTATTATAAGAGTGCCGCGTTATGCGCAGCCCGCCTAATATCCGCGCATGTCCTCCATAACGAAATCCGCAGTACTACGTAAGATCTTTCTACGTAGTACTACTGAGACGGGTCGTAGCAACGTCGATACGCTTGCAGGATCGAAGCCTTTTTGACATATCATGCCCAATCCCTGATACCCCGCCGACAGCCCTGCCGCACCGCCGCCCGGTCTGGACAGGAGTAACCATGCAGCTCAAATACAAAATCGTAGCCTTGGGTATTTTGCCGCTGATATTGGCCGTTGCAGTCATTTGCGCGCTGGTGATTTTCCAGAATCGCCAACTGGGCGATCAACAGGCACAACTCATCGAAGACAGCATCCTCGCCAGCAAACGCGCGGAACTGAAAAACTACGTTGAAATGGCCAAAAGCCTGATCGACCCCTTGTATGCCGGAGGTCAGGGCGATGAGCTGGCGCAACAGCGAGTACTCGAAGAATTACGCAAACTCAGCTTTGGTATCGATGGCTACTTCTTTGTCTATGACCGGCAGGGCCGCAGTCTGATGCACGCCCGGCAATCGGAACTGGTTGGCAAATATCTGTGGGAGATGACCGATCCACACGGTTTGCCAGTTATCCAGGCATTATTGAAAAGCGCTGAATCCGGAGAAGGTTTCCAGCGTTACGCCTGGAAGAAGCCATCGTCGGGTCAGGTCACGGATAAACTGGCCTATGTCGTCATGCTTGAGCGTTGGGGCTGGATGCTCGGCACCGGCATCTACCTCGAAGACGTCGAACTGGCCACTCAGCAAGCTCGCGACGAAGTCGCGCAAGGCATTCATGCAACCATGCTGGCGATCGCAGCCGTTGCGCTGGTCGCTGTGCTACTGGTCTTCGCCAGTGGCATGACCTTGAACGTCAGTGAACACCGCCTGGCCGACAAAAAGCTTCAACGACTCAATCAACGAATCGTCAGCCTGCAGGAAGAAGAGCGGTCGCGTGTATCCCGCGAACTGCATGACGGTATCAGTCAGTTGCTGGTCTCGATAAAATTTCAATTCGAACTGGCAACCCATGTGCTCGAAGCTGGTCGCGATAATGGCCTGAGTATTTTGCGCGAGGCCACCGAGCGTTTGGGTAGCGCTATAGGGGAGGTCCGCACTATTTCCCACGACCTGCGCTCATCGTTACTCGACACTCTGGGGCTGCCCGCAGCCATTGGGCAGTTGACGGCCGAATTTGAAAAGCGCAGCGGCCTGCTCGTGAACTATGAAAGCAATCTGGTCGATTGCCATCTGGTCGACGGTGCCGCAGTCGCCTTGTTCCGCATAGCGCAAGAAGCACTGACCAATATTGAGCGGCATGCCCAGGCCCGCAATGTAACCATCACTCTGCACGGTTCTGCAGAGGCTTTACGCTTGATCGTCCTCGACGACGGTATCGGTTTTAATGTCACTCGAGTCGAGCGCCTGCATGGCGGTATCGGACTGCGCAACATACGTGAAAGGGTCGAACATTTCGGCGGCCGATTCGATCTTCATTCAGTGCCTGGAAGGAGTGAACTGGACGTCCTGCTGCCTATGGTCATAACCAACACCTGAAGTTGATCCTTGTGCGATAACAACAAGAGTGAATGCCCCTATGAGCCTGCCCTACCCGATCCGCATCGCCCTGGTCGACGATCATTCACTTGTCCGCGAAGGCATCCGCGCCTTGCTGGCGGTGATGGAACCTTTAGAAGTAGTGGGCGAAGCCGAGAGCGGCGCGCAGGCGTTGGAAATGGTCGGTCGGACCCTCCCCGACCTCCTGCTGGTCGACATCGGCTTGAAAGACATGAATGGGCTGGAACTGACCCGGGCGTTGCGACAGCAATACCCATCGATCAAGATTCTCATACTGAGCATGTACGACAACCAGGAGTACGTGAGCGAATCCGTACGTTCAGGGGCCAGTGGCTATGTGCTGAAAAATGCACCTTCGCGGGAAATCATCGCAGCGATCGACGCGATTGCCAGTGGCGGTACCTTCTACAGTGCTGAAATTGCGCAAAAACTGGCCGCGGAGAAACACCCCCATAACGAACTGACACCACGGGAAAATCAGGTACTGGCGAGGATGGTTCAGGGGCTGAACAATAAGGAAATGGCTCGGGAACTCGACATTAGCGTGCGCACCATCGAAACCCATCGTCTGAGCATTCGCCGCAAACTGAATATCGACAAGCCCGCCGCGTTGCTCAATTACGCGATGGAGCATGGGTTGATTGTCCGTTGAAAATGCCCGCCCTGCCTGACGATTCCAGAAAATGAAAAATGGAGCGGGCGTGTGGGAGCGGGCTTGCTCGCGATGGTATCACCTCGGTTTAAACGTTAAACCGAGTCGCCAGCATCGCGAGCAATCGAGCGTCGACCGGCTGCTCCTACAGGGGGGTCAGCAACACTTCGGCCCCCCTTTGCCGCCGTAACGAGCCTCCTGGCGCTCCCGAAAGAACGCCTCGTAGGACATCATCGGCTTGTCCGGGTGTTTGCTTTGCATATGCTCGACGTAGTTGTCGTAGTCGGGCATGCCAACCATCAGGCGCGCGGCCTGACCGAGGTATTTACCGAGGCGACTCAGGTCATTGAACATGTCTGCAATCCTCGATTACGCGTCTGGCTGGGCCTGGAATGGCGTTTCTTTATCCGTGCGCTCTTTAGTGCCCCAGGCGGCGATACCGACCTTGAGCGCATAGAACAGGATGCTGAACACCACGAACAGGAACAGCGCCGTCAGGGTGGCGTTGGTGTAAGCGTTGTAGATCACATGCTGCATCTGAGTGATGTCCTTGGCCGGGGCCAGGATCTGACCGTTGGCCAAGGCGTCACTGTACTTTTTGGCCAGAGACAGGAAGCCAATCGCCGGGTTGGCGTCGAACAGCTTGATGAAGCCGGCGGTCGTGGTGCAGATCAGCAGCCACACGGCGGGCAACATGGTGACCCAGACGTAGCGTTGGCGCTTCATTTTGATCAGCACCACCGTCGCCAGCATCAGTGCGATACCGGCCAGCATCTGGTTGGAGATACCAAACAGCGGCCACAAGGTGTTGATGCCGCCCAATGGGTCGATCACACCTTGATACAGCAGGTAACCCCACATCGCCACGCAACCTGCGGTCGCGATAAGGTTGGCGGTCCAGGATTCCGTACGCCGCAGGGCCGGAACGAAGGAGCCGAGCAAGTCCTGCAGCATGAAACGCCCGGCACGGGTGCCGGCGTCGACCGCGGTCAGGATGAACAGCGCCTCGAACAGAATCGCGAAGTGATACCAGAACGCCATGGTGTTTTCACCCGGCAGCACCGTGTGCAAAATCTGCGCGATCCCGACCGCCAGGGTCGGCGCACCACCGGCACGGGCCAGGATGGTGGTTTCACCGATGTCCTTGGCCACTGCTTGCAGGGCTTCTGGAGTAATGGCGAAGCCCCAACTGCTGACCGTCTGCGCCACCGCGACCACATCGCCACCGACGATAGCCGCCGGGCTGTTCATCGCGAAGTAGACGCCCGGTTCGATCACCGAAGCAGCCACCATCGCCATGATGGCCACGAAGGACTCCATCAGCATGCCGCCGTAACCGATGTAACGGGCATGACCTTCGTTAGCCAGCAGCTTGGGGGTAGTCCCGGAAGCAATCAGTGCGTGGAAACCGGACACTGCACCGCAGGCAATGGTGATGAACAGGAACGGGAACAGCCCGCCTTTCCAGACCGGCCCGGTACCGTCGGTGAATTGGGTCAGCGCCGGCATTTTCAGATCGGGCATGGTGACCAGGATGCCGATCGCCAGGGCGACGATGGTACCGATCTTGAGGAAGGTCGACAGGTAGTCGCGCGGCGCCAGAATCAGCCATACCGGCAGGACCGCAGCCACGAAACCGTAGCCGATCAGCATCCAGGTGATCTGGATCCCGGTGAAGGTGAAGGCTTTGGCCCACACCGGATCAGCGGCAATTTGCCCGCCCAGCCAGATCGAACCCAGCAGCAACAGCACCCCGACAACGGAGATTTCACCGATGCGGCCCGGGCGGATGTAGCGCATGTAAATGCCCATGAACATCGCAATCGGGATGGTCGCCATCACCGTAAAGATGCCCCATGGACTCTCGGCCAGCGCCTTGACCACGATCAGCGCCAGCACCGCGAGGATGATGACCATGATCAGGAAGCAGCCAAACAGCGCGATGGTGCCGGGGACACGGCCCATTTCTTCACGGACCATGTCACCCAGGGAACGACCGTTTCGGCGGGTCGACATGAACAGGACCATGAAGTCCTGAACCGCACCGGCAAACACTACGCCGGCAATCAGCCAGAGCGTGCCGGGCAGGTAGCCCATTTGCGCCGCCAGCACCGGGCCGACCAATGGCCCTGCGCCCGCAATGGCTGCGAAGTGGTGACCGAAAAGGATGTGTTTGTTGGTCGGCACATAGTCCAGACCATCATTATTGAGCACGGCGGGGGTGGCCCGAAGTGGATCGAGCTGCATCACATGGTTAGCGATGAACAGACTGTAGTAACGATAAGCAACCAGATAAATGGCCACTGCCGCGACCACAATCCACAAGGCATTGATCGCCTCGCCGCGGCGCAAGGCCACTACGCCCAGGGCGCATGCTCCCAGGATTGCCAGCAGCAGCCAGGGTAAGTGGCGGAGCAGGCTATTATTATTTTTCATCTTATTTATTCCAGCCAGGGTGGACTTGAGATAAAGCCATCCCGAGTTTAGCCCCGATTGCACCAAAGGCCATACCCTAGTGGCCTGTGTGGCCACTAGAGCCTTGTTTCGAGTACGTAGCTTTCGACGTCGCGAATGAACCGCGGTAGCGACTCTTGCAAATGCCGGTCTATAGTCAGCGCACATAAAGAGGATTGCGCCATGAGCGACCACACTGCAGATCGCCGCCGCTTCAAACGTATTGCCTTCGATGCCAGGACTGAACTGAGTCAGGGTGAGCATCGCTGGCCGGTGCAGTTGATTGATCTGTCCCTCAAAGGTCTGCTGGTCCAACGCCCCGATCCCTGGACGGGTGATGAAACGCAACCTTTCGCAGCGGATATACATTTGAGCGACGACGTCGAAGTCAGGATGGACGTACAACTGACCCACATCGATCACGGCCAGTTGGGTTTCGTCTGTCTGCACATCGGCCTGGAATCAATCGAACACCTGCGACGGCTGATCGAATTGAATCTGGGGGATAAAGAAGAATTGGAGCGGGAATTGGGAGCGCTGATCGAAGTTTGATCATCGCTCCAATTCGCCAAGTGTATTTATGCGAACAACGCATCCAATGCCTGCTCGAGGCGTGTCACCGCAATAATTTCCAGCCCGGGCGGCGCCTCTTTCGGTGCATTGCCCTTGGGTACGATGGCCCGCTTAAAGCCGTGCTTGGCGGCTTCTTTCAGCCGTTCCTGACCGCTGGGCACCGGCCGTACTTCGCCGGACAGGCCCACTTCGCCAAACACCAGCAGGTCATGGGGTAACGGCCGATTGCGCAAACTGGACATCACCGCCGCCATCAAGGCCAGGTCGGAAGCCGTTTCCAACACCTTGACTCCGCCGACCACGTTGAGGAAGACATCCTGATCGTGGGTCGGAATACCACCATGTCGATGCAGAACCGCCAAGAGCATGGCCAGTCGATTCTGATCCAGGCCCAAGGTCACCCGACGCGGGTTGGCCAGATGGCTATCGTCCACCAGGGCCTGGACCTCCACCAGCATCGGCCGGGTACCTTCCCAGGTTGCCATCACTACACTGCCCGGCACTTCTTCCTGCGCTCGTGTCAGGAAAATCGCCGACGGGTTGGAGACTTCCTTCAGCCCTTTGTCGGTCATGCCGAACACACCCAGTTCGTTGACTGCGCCAAAACGGTTTTTTACCGCCCGCAGCAGACGCAGACGACCATCCGATTCGCCTTCGAAATACAGCACAGTATCGACCATGTGCTCCAGCACCCGAGGCCCGGCCAGCGCGCCCTCTTTTGTGACATGACCGACCAGAAAAATCGCGGTACCGCTCTGTTTCGCATAGCGCACCAGCAACGCCGCACTTTCGCGCACCTGAGACACGCCACCCGGTGCCGATTGCAGCTGTTCGGTGAAGATTGTCTGAATCGAGTCGATCACCATGACTTTCGGCTTTTCTACCCGCGCCGTGGCAATGATGGTCTCGATGCAGGTTTCAGTCATGACCCGCAGCTTGTCCTGAGGCAGCCCCAGGCGACGGGCACGCATGGCCACTTGCTGCTGGGATTCTTCGCCGGTCACATACAGGGCGGGCATGCGCGCGGCGAGACTGCACAAGGTCTGCAATAAAATGGTCGACTTGCCGATGCCCGGGTCGCCGCCGATCAGCACCACCGAACCATCCACCAGACCGCCGCCCAAGACTCGGTCGAGTTCACCGCAAGCCGTGGAAAAACGCGGAATCTCTTCGACGCTGACTTCGGCCAGGGTCTTGATCTGAGCCTGCTGCCCGGTCCATCCGGTACGACCACTGGGGGCCGCTGCGCCCCCACTTTCAACCATAGTTTCGGTCAGCGTGTTCCAGGCGCCGCACTCGCCGCATTGACCACCCCACTTGGGGAAGGTTGCGCCGCACTCGGTGCAGCCGTACATGCGCTTTGCCTTGGCCATCGGAACTCCAACGAAAAACCGCGATGATAGCTCAGCTGGCGGCGATCAGTGCCCTTGACTGGCAAAGCGTCGAATATTGGCAGCCAAACGGCAGCAAACTGGCCGCTGTCATGACAACTTGCCTGATTAATAGAGGCGGATATGATTCAGTGCCATGCATCCAACTTTTTTGTTCATCCATACCCAGCGCCCAACGGATGAAAAACAAAAAACTTCTACATGCCTTGCCAAATCAGAAGTTGAATGTATAAGTTTTAGCCTCGGACAAACACCTTGATAAAAGTGCTACACCCAACAGCAGTCATATGCCAACCGTCCTCGCCCTGAATACTGGCAACTACTTCAGGTTCAAGATTATTGACACC
Source organism: Pseudomonas sp. LBUM1658 (assembly GCF_059716055.1). Classification (NCBI taxonomy): domain Bacteria; kingdom Pseudomonadati; phylum Pseudomonadota; class Gammaproteobacteria; order Pseudomonadales; family Pseudomonadaceae; genus Pseudomonas; species Pseudomonas sp. LBUM1658. The sequence goes on along the minus strand of NZ_CP166798.1, from coordinate 727,663 downwards.
TTATAAACTGTTGCAATGAAATCTATGTGACGCACTTCACCTTTTAATAGACCCATCCAGGCAGATAGAGCAACCGATCTCCCTGAAATCCGAACATGTACGCGGTACTTTGGTCTATGGAATAGAAATCGAATCGCCGTAAAGATGCACGCCCGCGGCGAAGCCCTTGGCCTTGCTCGAATCCTTGAGGTTTCGATCACGCACGAAGCTGGAGCGTCTGTGGCCGAGCTTCCATCGTGTAGCAGCACCGAATCGCGCAGTAAGTAGTTGTTTCGAGCAAGATGCATAATGCTGATTTACACTGCACTCACCAACCTCATCTGTAACAAGGAATAACCTATGGGCGTGATAAGTGAGTTCAAGGCCTTCGCGGTCAAAGGTAACGTGGTCGACATGGCCGTCGGGATCATTATCGGCGCAGCCTTCGGCAAAATCGTTTCGTCATTTGTAGGCGACGTGGTAATGCCGCCCATAGGCCTGATGATCGGCGGGGTGGATTTCACCGATTTGGCAATCACCCTCAAGGCAGCGCAAGGCGAGGCACCGGCGGTGATGCTGGCCTACGGCAAGTTCATCCAAAGCATGATCGACTTCGTGATCGTCGCCTTTGCGATTTTCATGGGGGTCAAAGCCATCAATCGTCTGAAACGCGAAGAGGCCATTGCGCCAACCCTGCCACCGGTTCCGACCAAGGAAGAGGAGTTGCTGGAGGAAATCCGCGACCTGCTCAAAGCGCAGAACAACAACAACAACAACAACAACAGACCCTGAACGGTTTTGTCGCCATGGTAAACGGCGTCCCCACGGTGCTTCTCTTACCAGTAGTTCTCCACCGCAACCTGCCCGGGCTTGCGGCTCAGGCTTAGCCGCATATCGCGCGCTTTAAGCAGTTTGCGCGTGTCATCGATCATTTGCGGGTTACCGCAGAGCATCACCCGCGAATGCTCGGCCGTCAGCTCCACGCCTGCGGCACGTTCCAGTTCACCATTTTCTATCAACCGGGTAATCCGCCCGTTCAACGCACCTGGGTGCTGCTCTCGGGTGACTGTCGCAATGAACTGCAGTTTATGTCCGTACTCAGCCAGGTATTCGCGCTGTGCCAGTCCGGCGATCAACTCCTGGTAGGCGAGTTCTATTGCTTCGCGCGCACTGTAGATCAGGATGATTCGCTCGAATTTTTCCCAGACTTCGAAGTCCTGAAGGATCGACAAAAACGGCGCAACACCGGTACCTGTGGCCATCAACCACAGATCACGGCCATCGGCAAAGCGATCCAGGGTCAGAAAGCCGAACGCCTGCCGGTCGACCAGTAACTTATCGCCCTCGACCAAACGACTCAACTCACTGGTGAACTCGCCACCCGGCACCACGATGGAAAAGAACTCAAGAAACTCGTCATGGGGCGAGGAGACCATGGAATAGGCCCGCCAGACCACGCTGCCATCAGCCTTGCAAACACCCAGGCGCGCGAACTGCCCAGCCCGAAAGCGGAAGCCAGGATCTCGCGTGGTACGCAAGGTGAACAGGCCTGGGGTCAATGGCTGAACGTCGAGCAGGGTTTGCCGGGTGAACTTTTCGGCAGTGGCTGTCATGGGGTACTCCTAGGGTCAGGTACCCCCAGTGTCGCGCAAAGCCAGCCAGATAAACACCGTGAGATTGAAGTGTTAAAGCAGCCAGGGAGCTGGGTAATTAACCAAATTAAACTAAAATACTCGAAACCCACCTCGCCGCTACATTAATATCTTAGAACAGTCTCCAGCTATACAATTATTCACAAATGCTGGCTTATCGCCATTGACCCTTGATCCTTACTTTGCATAGGTAAATATCTACGTACTATATGACAAGCGTCATTCAAAAAAACATGAATTCATCATACGGCTTAGAATCAAACAAGAACCAAATCCTCCACTTTAAGAATAAAATAATCATTAAGTCTTTGTAGGACCTGTCCTACACTGCACACTTCTCGAATTGGATCCAAAAACCAACAAGAACGCATGGAGAGTCGTATGGAGATCTGGACGGAGGCCCAGTTGAAACGGTTGAATCAAGAGCATGACTTACAGATCGTTTTTGAAATCGCCTTGAACTTGGCCCGTGACATAGGCTTTGAATTTTGTGCATTCACGATGAACGCTCCCACGTCCCATCACCAGACACATTCCTTGAGAATCAATAATTACTCGAGCGCCTGGAACGAAAAATACGAAACCTCCAACTATGTAGCGATCGACCCGATTGTTCATCACTGCAATCAATCGGTCGTCCCCATCGTCTGGAGCCGCCAGGCCTTCGCCAACACCCCGGCCTACTGGGAGGACGTGCAAAACCATGGTATGCACCATGGCATTTCGCAGTCAGTGCATGACCCTCGCGGGGTCTGCAGCATGCTGAGCCTTTCTCGAGGCCGTGAGCCCATCCGTGGACGCGAGCTCTATGAAAAATCCGCCCATATCATTTGGCTTTGCCATGCCTTGCACACTGCCGTTGTCGATCAGTTGTTGCGTGACTCTACTTTTCGCCCCTCCAACAAATTGTCGACCCGGGAAACCGAAGTCCTGAAATGGTCGGCCGAAGGCAAGACAGCCTCGGACATCGCCACCATTCTCAACCTCTCGGAACGGACCGTGAATTTCCACGTGAGCACTGCAATAAAGAAGATGGGGGTCAACAATAAGATCGCAGCCGTCGTACATGCGGTCATGGAGGGATTGCTTGACCCATACCGTACGACAGCTACAGCACCACGGAGGCGCACGTTGCAAACCGATAAAACCTGCAAGTAATCCAGAAGAAAAAAACGTACCATTTACCACCCTATCTGAGTGATGACGCAGGTTGCCCGGCACCGCGACGCAGTTTACTCAGACGGTCCTGCAAGCACCCATGCCGCCAAGGCACCTGCGGGACACCCGTTGATTATCCAGAGTCCCCGTCTCATGCCCCTGCTCGAAAGCCCTTTCACCCAACTCGACCTGATCCGCCAGCCTGAACAACAGAATGAACCCTTGCAGGCCTTTGATGCAGCCGATGAATACCTGCTCAATCATCTGGCCGAACAAACGCCGGCAGCGGATACCCGGGTGTTGGTGCTCAATGACAGCTTCGGCGCTCTGGCTGCCAGTCTGGTCGGGCATGTGCAAGTCAGCAGCAGCGGCGACTCGTTTCTAGCCAGGCAGGCACTGGAGAAGAATCTGCTGCGCAACGGCCGGGCCTTCGACGCCGTGGCGTTCGTTCCTGCCAGCAAAATACCGGTCGGGCCGTTCGACCGGGTGTTGATCCGGGTGCCGAAAACCCTGGCTTTGCTCGAAGAACAACTGATTCGCCTGCAAGACCAACTGGCTCCCGGCGCCCAAGTGATTGCCGGCGCCATGGTCAAGCACCTGCCCCGCGCCGCCGGCGATCTACTGGAACGTTATATCGGCCCGGTGCAGGCTTCATTGGCGATGAAAAAAGCCAGACTGCTGATTGCTACTGCCGAAAGCAAAAAACCGAGCGTATCGCCCTACCCGACTCGCTACACCCTCGACCAACCTGCGATCGAATTGTTGAATCATGCCAATGTGTTCTGTCGCGAAGGGCTGGATATCGGTACGCGGGCGTTTCTCCCACACCTGCCGAAAAACCTTGGCAGCGCACAGGTTGCGGATCTGGGATGTGGTAACGGCGTACTGGCCATCGCCAGTGCGCTGCAGAACCCTCAGGCCCGGTACACGCTGGTCGACGAATCCTTCATGGCGGTGCAATCAGCGAGCGAAAACTGGCGTGCCGCACTCGGTGAGCGCGAAGTGATCGTTCGTGCAGGCGATGGTCTGGCAGGGCAAGAATCGCAATCCCTTGATGTGGTGCTGTGCAACCCGCCGTTTCACCAGCAACAGGTGGTCGGTGACTTCCTTGCCTGGCGGATGTTTCAGCAAGCCCGTGAAGCGCTGGTGGTCGGCGGCGCACTGTATATCGTCGGCAATCGTCATCTGGGTTATCACAGTAAACTGGCGCGGTTGTTCCGTGGCGTCGAACAAGTGGCAGCCACTCCCAAGTTTGTGATTCTCAAAGCCCGGAAATAATCAGTCGCTCTTCATGGGTGTTCACCGAAATGCTCTTAAAAAAAACCCTCCATCAGGAGGGCTATAAATCCGTGCCGCAAGGCAACGGGATGGGATTGGGTGGGGCGAATCAGTGAGTGGTCAGGCCGGCAGCGTTCATGAACATACGCATCAGGCCGGCAACAATGGCCAGGGCCAGCACACTGCCGGTCCAGATCAGCGCCAGCCAGCCGAGTCGCTGCCAGAGAGGCTTTTTCTCGGCTTGTTCGATTTCTTGCAAGGAATGTTTGCCGGTCATTGTCTGGAATCCACTCTGGGGTTCGGTGGTGCCTATCGCGAGCAAGGCTAGCGTGGAAAAGATCTAGATCAAGATCAAGATCAAAAGATCGCAGCCTATCGGCAGCTCCTACCTAGTGATAACCGTCTTCGTGGGTGACCTTGCCGCGGAACACGTAGTAGCTCCAGAAGGTGTACCCCAAAATGAACGGGATGATGAACAACGTGCCAACCAGCATGAAGCCCTGGCTCTGCGGCGGTGCGGCGGCGTCCCAGATCGAGATCGACGGCGGCACGATGTTCGGCCACAGGCTGATGCCCAAGCCGCTGTAGCCTAGGAAGATCAGCACCAGGGTCAACAGGAACGGCGTGTAATGGGCATTGCGGGCCACGGCGCGGACCAGACCGTACATGGTCACCAGCACCAGAATCGGTACCGGCAGGAACCAGAACAGGTTCGGTAGGGTAAACCAGCGGGCAGCGATCTCGGCATGGGCCAGCGGCGTCCAGATACTGACGATTCCGATCAGCGCCAGCACCACGAAAGCCAACGGCCGCGCCAGGTCATGCATTTGCTCCTGCAACTTGCCTTCGGTCTTCATGATCAGCCAAGTGCAGCCGAGCAAGGCATAAGCCACCACCAGCGCCGCGCCGCAGAACAGCGTGAAGGGCGTGAACCAGTCCAGGGAGCCGCCAGCGAACTGGCGATTGACCACTGGAAAACCATCTATGAACGCTCCCAGCGCCACGCCCTGAAAGAAAGTTGCCGTGATGGAGCCACCGATAAAGGCCTTGTCCCAGAGGTGGCGTTTGTCGTCCCTGGCCTTGAAGCGAAACTCGAAGGCCACTCCGCGAAAAATCAGCCCGATCAACATCAGGATCAGCGGCAGGTACAGCGCCGAGAGCACTACCGAGTAGGCCAGCGGGAACGCGCCAAAGAGCGCTGCACCACCCAGCACCAGCCAGGTTTCATTACCATCCCAGACCGGCGCGACGGTGTTCATCATCACGTCGCGGTCGCGCTTGCCCTTGATGAAGGGGAAAAGAATCCCGATCCCCAGATCGAAGCCATCCATGACCACATACATCATGATGCCGAAGATGATAATCACGGCCCAGATCAGCGGAAGATCAATACCCATGACTCAATTCCCCTTGTTCAGGCTGTCGCTGTGATGGCCATCATCATCAGCGGCGGAAAGCGGACGGGCCGGCGTACGTTTCTGACCGGGACCACCGTGGCTCGGCTCGGCGCCTTCGTTGATCACCGGACCTTTGCGCACCAGGCGCATCATGTAACCCAGGCCCGCGCCAAACAGCGAGAAATACACCACGACGAACAGCACCAGAGTGATGCTCATCTGGGTAAAGCTATGCCCGGAGGAAGCGTCCGCCGTACGCATCAATCCGTAGACCACCCACGGCTGACGACCGATTTCGGTAGTGAACCAGCCAGCGAGGATCGCGATCAGGCCGGACGGCCCCATCCACAACGCCAGATACAGGAACGGACGGGACGAGTAGAGGGCGTCACGCTTGCGTAACCAGAGGCTCCACAAACCGGTGAAAATCATCAGCATGCCCAGCCCGACCATGATCCGGAACGACCAGAACACAATGGTCGAATTCGGCCGATCCTCCGGTGGAAATTCCTTGAGCGCCGGCACTTGCTTGTCCAGCGAGTGGGTCAGAATCAGGCTGCCCAGGTAGGGCACCTCGACGGCAAAACGAGTCTTCTCGGCCTTCATGTCTGGCCAGCCGAACAGGATCAACGGGGTCGGCTCATTACCGTGATTTTCCCAGTGGCCTTCGATAGCGGCAATTTTCGCCGGTTGGTGCTTGAGGGTATTGAGGCCATGAAAGTCGCCGATCACCGCCTGGATCGGCGCCACGATCAGCGCCATCCACATCGCCATCGACAGCATCGTGCGGATCGCCGGGTTGTCACGGCCGCGCAACAGATGCCAGGCGGCGGAGGAACCGACGAAGAAAGCAGTAGCGACGAAGGCCGCCGTGGACATGTGTATCAGGCGGTACGGGAAGGACGGATTGAAAATCACCGCCAGCCAGTCCACCGGAATCACTTGGCCATTGACGATTTCATAGCCTTGCGGGGTCTGCATCCAGCTGTTGGACGCGAGAATCCAAAAAGTCGAGATCAGCGTACCTATGGCCACCATGACGGTGGCGAAGAAGTGCAGTTTGCGCCCGACCTTGTTCCAGCCGAACAGCATCACTCCGAGGAAGCCGGCTTCAAGAAAGAATGCCGTCAGCACTTCATAAGTCAGCAGCGGCCCGGTGACCGAGCCGGCGAAATCCGAGAAGCGGCTCCAGTTGGTCCCGAACTGATAGGCCATGACCAGCCCGGACACCACCCCCATGCCGAAGTTGACGGCAAAGATCTTCGACCAGAAGTGATACAGGTCGCGGTAGGTATCGTTATGGGTCTTCAGCCACAGGCCTTCAAGCACCGCGAGGTAACTCGCCAGGCCAATGGTGATGGCCGGAAACAGGATGTGGAACGAGATGGTGAACGCGAACTGAATTCGGGCGAGATCAAGTGCCTCCAAACCGAACATAAGTCTTCCTCTGTCAGGTAATACCGGCTGCCGGCTAAAGGCCTGCACCCACTGCCCCCACGGATATGGAGTGCGGCGAATTCGAATTCGTTCTTTTTAAAACAGCACAACGCAGGGATTCTGGCCATCTGGCCGCCAGAGCCTTTCCGAAATGGAATTGATCTGGATCAAGTAACGATCAAAGAGTAGTCCCATTTTCAGGCATGGACTGTGTGGTCTTTTGTCGCGTGACAGGTTGCCTCACCGGCCACAGGGGATAGGGTTGCTGGTGAAATAGGTGCTTAGCTAACTAAATTTCCTGAGCCTGCAACTTCTGGTTACACCTTAATGATAATCTCGACCTTCCCCCACACCCAGACCTGCCTTCAGATGCCTAGCCCAGCCCCGCTGCTGTTGCGCCATCACCGCCCTTTCATTGCGTTCTGGCTGGCTCGGGTGTTTACCGCCAGTGGTTTCCAGATGCTCACCGTGGCCATCGGCTGGAATCTCTACCAACTGACTGGCAATGTTCTGGACCTCGGCTGGGTCGGGCTGGTGGAGTTCGCACCGCGGGTGCTGTTCATGCTCCACACCGGGCATGTGGCGGATCGTTATGACCGACGCAAGGTCGCGGCCCTCTGCCAATCCCTGCAAGCCTTGATCGCCCTGGCGCTGGTCATCGGCAGCGCCACCGACAACGTCACCCGGGAAATGATCTTCATCCTCGCCTTCCTGCTGGGGGCCGCCCGCTCGTTCGAAATGCCGACGACTCAAGCCTTGCTGCCAAGCATTGTCCCCAGCGCGCTGTTCCCCCGAGCCGTTGCCGCTTCACAGTCGGCCCAGCAATCGGCGACCATCGTCGCCCCGGCCCTGGGCGGTCTGCTTTACGCCTTCGGCAGCGTCTGGGTCTACGGCCCGACGGTGATTTTGTACCTCATCGCCTGCCTGCTGATGCTCAACCTGCCAGCCCGGCAAACGCCGCTGAACAAAGGCAAAGCCACGCTCGATTCGTTACTGGCCGGAATTCGCTTCATTCGCAGTCGTCCGGACATCCTCGGGGCAATTTCCCTGGACCTGTTTGCCGTACTGCTGGGCGGTGCGACAGCGCTGCTGCCGGTATTCGCCAAAGACATCCTGCTCACCGGGCCTTGGGGGCTCGGATTACTGCGCTCCGCCCCTGCGGTCGGTGCCTTGTTGATGTCGTTGTGGCTGGCGCGTTTCGCCGTGGAACGCCAGGTCGGGCGAATCATGTTCACCGCGGTCGGCGTGTTCGGTGTCGCAACTATCGCCTTCGGCCTGTCGACCTCGTTCTGGTTCTCTCTCGCGGTGCTGGTGGTGCTGGGCGCGGCGGACATGATCAGCATGGTGATCCGCGCCTCCTTCGTACAACTGGAAACCCCGGACGAAATGCGTGGCCGGGTCAGCGCCGTGAATGGATTGTTCATAGGCGCTTCGAACCAGTTGGGCGAATTCGAATCCGGGGTAACCGCCCATTGGCTGGGCACCGTGCCGGCGGTAGTGCTCGGAGGGATCGGCACCCTGGTGGTCACCGGGGTATGGGTCAAGCTGTTCCCGACCCTGGCCCGGCGCGACCACATGCATGTGCAGGCAGAAGAAGCGAAAGCTTGAAGCTGTCCATGCCTGAACGCCGCTAAACCAGCAAATCCCCTGCCACCGCCGCCCGTTTGCCCTTGCCGCACAATTGCTCCACCAGAGTCAGAGCCAACTCCAGCGTCGCGCCGGATCCCTGGGCAGTGATGCAGTTGCCGTCCACCACGATCGGTTGGTCGATGAAGGTGCAGCCGGACAAATAATGGCTAACCGTTGGCAGGCAGGTCATGCGGCGCTGGCGCAGAACGCCGTAAGTCTGCAACGCCACCGCCGGAGCTTCGGCGATGCCTGCGAACAGGCGTCCGGCCGCTGCCTGGTCCTTGACCAATTGCAGCAAGGGTTGATAGGCCGCCAGATGCTGCACGCCAACCATTCCTCCGGGCAATACGATCAAGTCGAAATGCTGTGCCAGCACATCCACCAGCATGCCGTCGGCGGTCACCCGGGTACCACGGGCGCAGGTGAGCATGCGCCGCCCCTCGATGCTGGCCACTACCACTTCTATCTTGGCGCGGCGCAACACATCGATCAGCGTCACGCTTTGCAGGTCGTCGATACCTTCGGCGAGGGTGATCAGGGCTCTAAAGGTCATGGGCTATTTCCACTCAATGATCGTTCAAGCTTAGTCAGCTTTCCCGACAAAGGTCCGGGCAGTTCGATTACTTGATGTAGATCTGCGCTGACAGAGTGTTTTGCGGCGCATTGATCGATGTGTTGCTGAAGGTAAAATGCCCTTGCTGCCTGCCGGCCAGATCGAAGATATACAGATAGCCGACGATTTTCCCTGTTGCCGAGCACTCCACCAGATTGTCGCTGGCGTTTGCGCAAACCCGCGTACGAGTACCGTCAACGCCACCCCCATCCAGTGCAACCCTCGGCTCGCGGCCATAGCCCTGCTCCAGCACATAGACCTTGATGCTCGGCCCCTGGTGATCGCAGCGCGTCTGCGCCTGGCCTTGCGCTATATCTTCAAAGCCACAGGCCGGCGATTCGACCTTGAGAACCCTGACCTCAGTCAAGGGCGCGGCCGAGGCCGCCGAAGCGGTTTGCCCGCCTGTCAGCAAGGCTCCCAATAGCCCAAGGCCGACAACCACGCGGTTGTGTGTGCAATACATAACTACCCCCAAAACCTGCGCGCAGTATGCCCCACTCCCCGCCATGGCAAAACAAAGCCGACGATCGCAGCCATTGGCCCACGCTGCTGGTATGATGCGCGGCTTTTTCCGACCCGCAGAAAATCCACAGGTGCTTCAGGCAGTCTGTGTTTTGCTGTCTAGGTCGATACATTCACGGCGCCCGGCGCGCCACGGGGAGCGGACATGCTGGAAAGGCTGTTTCAACTCAAGGAACACAACACCAACGTGCGGACCGAGATTCTTGCGGGCCTCACGACCTTCCTGGCCATGGCCTACATTCTGTTCGTCAACCCGAGCATCCTCGGCGAGACTGGCATGGACAAGGGTGCGGTGTTTGTCGCGACCTGTCTGGCGGCGGCCATCGGTTCGACCGTGATGGGCCTGATCGCCAACTACCCGATCGCCCTGGCGCCGGGCATGGGCTTGAACGCCTTCTTTACCTACACCGTGGTCCTTAACATGGGCCATACCTGGCAAGTGGCGCTGGGGGCGGTGTTCATCTCGGCGGTGATGTTTTTCCTGTTGTCGATCTTCCGCATTCGCGAATGGATCATCAACAGCATCCCGCTGGCGTTGCGCTCGGCAATTGCCGCCGGTATTGGCTTGTTTCTGGCGCTGATTGCCCTGCACAACGCCGGCATCGTGGTCAGCAACCCGGCCACCATGGTTGGCCTGGGCGACCTGAAACAACCGGCGCCAATCCTCGCCACCCTCGGTTTCGCCCTGATCGTCGCCCTTGAAGCACTGAAGATTCGCGGCGCGGTGCTGATCGGTATTCTCTCGGTGACTGTCGTTTCCATTGCACTGGGCTTCACCCCGTTCGGCGGCGTGATGTCGATGCCGCCCTCGCTGGCGCCGACCTTCCTGCAACTGGACATCATGGGCGCGCTGGACATCGGGCTGGTCAGCGTGATCTTTGCCTTCCTGTTCGTTGACCTGTTCGACAACTCCGGCACGCTGATCGGTGTGGCCAAACGTGCCGGGTTGATGGGCAAGGACGGCCACATGCCGAAAATGGGCCGTGCGTTGATCGCCGACAGTACCGCGGCCATGGCCGGTTCCTTGCTGGGCACCTCGACCACCACCAGTTACATCGAGTCGGCTGCAGGCGTCAGCGCCGGTGGCCGTACCGGTTTGACCGCCGTTGTCGTAGCGATCCTGTTCCTCTTGGCGCTGTTCTTTTCGCCACTGGCCGCCAGCATTCCAGCCTTCGCTACCGCACCCGCCTTGCTGTTCGTCGCGGTATTGATGACCTCCGGCCTGGCTGAAATAGACTGGGACGACATCACCGTCGCCGCGCCTGTGGTAGTCACCGCCCTGGCCATGCCGTTCACCTACTCCATCGCCAACGGCATTGCCTTCGGTTTCATTTCCTGGACCGCCATCAAGCTGTTGTCCGGTCGTGGCCGTGAACTGAACTCGGCGCTGGTGATTCTGTCGATTCTGTTCGTGATCAAGTTGGGTTGGTTCAACGCATGAGTGCTCCGTCTTTCGATTCCGGGTCCTACACCCTTCAGCTCGATGAAAAAGCTGCGCGCCTGCGCGAATTGCTGGCACCGTTCGATGCGCCCGAGCCTGAGGTGTTCGATTCACCGCTGAAAAATTACCGGCTGCGCGCCGAATTCCGCCTGTGGCGCGAGGACGGCCAGCGCCACTACGCAATGTTCGCCCCGGGGAACAATCGCACGGCGATTCTGATCGAAGAGTTCCCGATCGCCAGCCTGCGCATCAATCAATTGATGCCGCAGCTCAAAGCCGCGTGGCAAGCCAGCGCAGCCTTGAGTCACAAGCTGTTTCAGGTGGATTTCCTGACCACCCTGGCCGGCGATGCCGTGATTACCCTGTGCTACCACCGCACGCTGGACGAACACTGGCATGTGGCGGCCAAGCAGTTGGCTGCCGATTTGAATGTCAGCGTGATCGGCCGCTCCAAGGGCAAACGTGAAGTGATCGGCCGCGATTATGTGGTCGAGAAGTTTGATGTCGGCGGCCGCACCTTCAGCTACCGCCAACCAGAAGGCGCCTTCACCCAGCCCAACGGCACGGTCAACCAGAAGATGCTCAACTGGGCCTTCGACGCCCTCGGCGAACGCTCAGATGATTTGCTCGAGTTGTATTGCGGCAACGGCAACTTCACCCTGCCGCTGGCGACCCGCGTGCGCAAGGTGCTGGCCACCGAAATCAGCAAGACCTCGGTGAGTGCTGCTCTGAGCAACCTCAGCGAAAATGCTGTGGATAATGTCAGCCTGGTGCGTTTGTCCGCCGAAGAACTGACCGAAGCGCTGAACGAGGTTCGCCCGTTTCGACGCCTGCATGGCATCGACCTCAAGAGCTACGAATTCGGCAGCGTGTTCGTCGATCCGCCGCGCGCCGGCATGGACCCGGACACCTGCGAGCTGACCCGGCGCTTCGAGAATATCCTTTATATCTCGTGCAACCCGGAAACCCTCGCAGCCAACATTGCGCAACTGCATGACACCCACCGCATCAGCCAATGTGCGATGTTCGACCAGTTTCCGTGGACTCATCATATGGAGTCCGGGGTGTTGTTGACCCGGCGTTGAAACCGATCCGACAAACAACAACAGCCGTCGCAATGACGGCTGTTTGGTCTGGATCATCCGGGCTTTTCAAAGAGCAACATCGACTTTGCACGGGCGACCACCCTTCCTGCCATTGGCACGCGCCGCCTGCGCTTTGGCCTCACTGCTCTGACGACCATTACGCGAGGCGATCACGACCGCTGCCATGTCCATCAACGGCTTGCTGGCCGATATCAGGCCGGCAATGGAAACCTGTAAATCCCGCGTCTCATGACTGATCGCGGCACCTGCAAAACCGACCTCCAAGCCGTCGAAATCTGCGACTGAGAAATCATTGAATTCCGGGTAGTTCTTTATCGGCAGGAGAATTCTGCTGCCATCGGCAAAACCGATAGACAGGCACTGTTCCTGAAGTTTCACCGTGGTCGCATTCACCCCAGCGCTGCGGCGCGCCTGACCAGTTTTTCCACACTGCCAGGGTCTTGAGATTAGTTCTGGCAACAGCCAACGGTTCTCGCCTCACGCCGCAAAAGTAGTAAGCAATCCTTACAGCCTTGCTCTTGGCCCTGGAGCTGAATGTCCGATCAGCGAACACTTCTTTGCATCCTTCGCCATTTGCGGTCAGGTCTTCAATTGACCGAATTAACCAGTTAGTACATTTTATCTCCACAGGCTGATTTCCCCGGCCAAAGCCAAAAACAACAACGGAGATACCCCATGCCCCCTATCGTTCTGGTGCTCAACGGCCCCAACCTGAACCTGCTCGGCACCCGCGAGCCGGCGACTTATGGCCATGAAACCCTGGCGGACATTGCGGTTTTGTGCGGTCATGCCGCAGAGGAGTTGGGTCTGACCGTGGAGTTTCGCCAGACCAACCACGAAGGCGAGTTGCTCGACTGGATTCAGGGCGCCCGCAGGCGTTGCGCCGGTATCGTGATCAACCCGGCTGCCTGGACCCACACCTCGGTGGCGATCCGCGATGCCTTGGTGGCGAGTGAACTGCCAGTGATCGAGGTACATCTGTCCAACGTCCACGCCCGCGAGCCGTTCCGTCATCACTCGTTCGTATCAGCGATCGCCACGGCGGTGCTCTGTGGATTTGGCAGCAATGGCTATCGTCTGGCGCTGGCACATCTCAGCCAGCGGTTGAAAGGGTGATCGATATGTCACAGAACAATTGCGTACTGGCAGGACTGATTGGCGCCGGCATCCAGGCCTCACGCACCCCCTCGCTGCACGAACACGAAGGCGATGCCCAGGGCCTGCGCTACCTCTATCGGCTGATCGACCTGGATCAGTTGAAGCTCGACAGCAGTGCCCTGCCCGACCTGCTGCTGGCCGCCGAACGCATGAACTTCACCGGGCTGAATATCACATTCCCATGCAAGCAAGTGATCCTGCCATTGCTCGATGAACTCTCAGCGCAAGCCCGCGGCATTGGCGCGGTGAACACCGTGGTGCTCAAGGAGGGCAAACGCATCGGCCACAACACCGACTGCCTGGGCTTCGCCGAGGGGTTTCGGCGTGGCTTGAACGGCGTCGTCCGGGAGCGCGTGGTGCAAATGGGCGCTGGCGGTGCGGGGGCAGCGGTGGCCCATGCGTTGCTGAGCGAAGGGGTACAACAGCTGAGCATTTTCGATGTGGAAACCAGTCGCGCACAAAGCCTGGCAGATAATCTCAACAAGCACTTCGGTGCTGGCCGCGCCCGTGCGGGAAGCGACCTGCCGAGCACGATGGTGCATGCCGATGGCTTGGTGAACACCACGCCGATGGGCATGGCCAAGCTGCCTGGGATGCCAGTACCGGTGGAATTGCTGCGCGCGCAAATGTGGGTCGCGGAGATCGTCTACTTCCCGTTGGAAACCGAACTGCTGCGCAACGCCCGCGCCTTGGGTTGTCGCACGCTGGATGGCGGCACCATGGCGGTGTTCCAGGCGGTGAAGGCGTTTGAATTATTCAGTGGGGTGGTACCGGATGCGCAGCGGATGCTGGAGCATTTTCAGAGCATGAATGGTTGAACATACCTTGTGGCGAGGGGGCTTGCCCCCGCTGGGGCGCGCAGCGGCCCTAAAACCTGCAAGCGGGTTGCATCAGGCACACCGCGTGCACCGATTTTACGACTGCTTCGCAGCCGAGCGGGGGCAAGCCCCCTCGCCACAGCAAGCCCCCTCGCCACAGGTCCTGTCTTCACCCACGGATCAGGCCTGTAGATACCTCAACACCGACTCGCAAATCATCTCGCGATGGCGCTGTTTGATCGCTTCGTCCGGCAAGTCGATCTGAAAGATTTCGCCGAAAGTATGGCGGTTCGAGACCCGGTAGAAGCAGAACGAACTGATCAGCAGATGCACGTCCAGCGGCTCAAGCCCGCTGCGGAACACCCCATCCTCGACCCCGCGCCGCAGAATCTCGCCCAGTGCATGGAGGATGGTGTTGTTCATCGCCTTGATCGCGTCTGAGTGCTTCACATACTCGGCGTTGTGAATGTTTTCGATGCTGACGATGCGCACGAAATCGACATTGCGGTCGTGGTGATCGAAGGTGAACTCCACCAGCCGCCGAATCGCCTCGCGGGGTTCCAGTTCAGTCAGGTGCAGACGGCTCTCGGTGTTGCGGATATCACCGTAGAGTTTTTCCAGAACCTCGACGTAGAGCTGCTCCTTACTGCCGAAGTAGTAATAGATCATGCGTTTCGAGGTGTGGGTGCGCTCGGCGATGGCATCGACACGAGCACCCGAAAGCCCCTGCTGGACGAACTCGACAATGGCTTCTTGAAGAATGTTCTCGCGGGTCTTTTCCGGGTTGTTCTTGCGACTCTTGCGCGGCGCGAGAGCAGGCTCGGCGGGCGCTACAGAGAGCTCTGGGGTCATTGTCATTCCGGGCTCAAGGTCATCACTGTACTGACTGCCGATTATGGGCCGCACCGCCCCGTGAAAGAAAGCACGGAGGTGGCGGTTTACCACCTCCCATTACCAAACGCCTACAACTTGGCGTGACGTATAGCCCCACTGCGCGACTTGGCCATCGCAGCCAGACGCACCGCGACGTTGGCCGCGCCATAACCCGCGTAACCATTCTTGCGCTGGATAATCTCGAAGAAGAAACGCCCTTCGAAGGGTTCGGTGTAAACGTGGAACAGCTCGCCACCTTGTGCGTCGCGGTCATACAAAACGTTGTAGTACGCCAGTTGGCTGAGGAATTCGTCGTCGAAATCGAAGCGTGCTGCAAGGTCGTCATAGTAGTTGAGCGGGATGTCCAGCAGTGGCACACCCGCCTCCTTGGCCCGACTGACTTCGACGAAGATGTCCTCACAATCAAAGGCGATGTGGTGCACGCCGGAGCCGCGATAACTGGACAGAGCATGAGAAATCGCCGTGTTGCGATTCTCGGAGATATTCAGCGGCAAACGAATCGAGCTGCATCGACTGCGCAGCGCACGACTCTTCACCAGGCCATAAGGATCGGGCAGCACCACTTCATCATCGGCCTCGAAATCCAGCAGGCTTTTGTAGAACAGCACCCAACTGTCGAGGCTGTCGGCCGGCAGCGCCATGGCCATATGGTCGATGCGTTTGAGGCCACCGCTGGCAGTCAATGCTGGTTGCAGGTTGAAGTCAGTGTCATAGAGGGTTTTGCCGTCGGCGTCCCGATCCACCAGGTAAATCAGGCTGCCATCCGGCGCCCGCACCGCCACCAGCTCAAGCTCGTTCGGCCCGACCAGGCCGCGATAGGGTTGACCCTTGTAAGCCACTGCCCGGGTCAGTGCGCTAGCGCTATCCTTGACCCGGATCGCCGTGGCGCACAACGATGGGCCGTGGGCTTCGAAAAAGCTGTGGGCAAAGGAATAGGGTTCGGAGTTGAGGATCAGGTTGATATCGCCCTGACGCAGCAGGCTGACGCTTTTGGAGCGATGCTGACCGGCCTTGACGAAACCCAGCCGCTCAAGCCAATGGGACAGCTTGGCACCAAGGCTTTCATCCACGGCGAACTCAAGAAACTCGATGCCGTCGTACTCGCTGGCCGCAGGCGTGGCGAACAGCGTATCGAGGTTGGCCACAGGCGCTGCTTCTTGTTGCAGGCGTTCGCGAGTCTTTTCTTCCAGATAGAGCAGCGAGCGCAAACCATCGGCAGCATTGGCCCTGGGCGGTGCGGCGCGGAAACCGTCATTGAAGATTTCCAGCGACAGCGGTCCGTTGTAACCGCTCTTGATGATTGGTGCGAGGAAACCTGGCAAGTCAAACTCGCCTTGTCCAGGGAAGCAGCGAAAGTGCCGGCTCCACTCCAGAACGTCCATGGCCAGAATCGGTGCATCGGCCATTTGCACGAAGAAGATTTTGTCGCCGGGAATCTCGGCAATGGCACTCGGATCACCCTTGAGCGACAAGGTGTGAAAGCTGTCCAGCAACACCCCGAGGCTCGGGTGATCGGCCTGACGAACGATGTTCCAGACCTGTTGATAAGTGTTCACATGCCGGCCCCAGGCCAGGGCTTCATAACCGATGCGCAAACCACGAGCACCAGCGCACTCGGCCAGCAGATGCAAGTCGTCGATCAGAATCTGCTCATCGCCGACACTGTCTGCCGAGGCGTTGCTGCACACCAGCACCAGGTCGGTACCCAGTTCCTGCATCAGGTCGAACTTGCGCTCGGCCCGTTCGAGATTGCGTGGCAAGCGCTCGCGACGGCAGCCTTCAAAATCGCGGAAGGGTTGAAACAGCGTGATGGCGATACCGAGGTCCGCGCACATCTGCCTGATTTCGCGCGGGCTGCCATCGTAGTAGAGAAGGTCATTCTCGAAAATTTCCACCCCGTCGAAACCGGCGGCGGCAATGGCTTCAAGCTTCTCCGGCAGGGTACCGCTCAAAGAAACGGTGGCAATGGAGCGCTGCATGTTTCAACTCCCGATGAAATGGGCTGATCTTGTTAGAGGACCTGCACGCTTTTCGTAGCAGCTGGCGAAGCCTGCGTTCGGCAGCTGCTACGGGTTAGCGATGTGAATTATTGAGCCGGCCCATCCATACAGCAATCCAAAGTGTACGAACTGGTTAGTTTTATGGGCGATTATCGAACACAATGGCCGTTGATGAATTGACGATTTTTCGCCCACTGCTCAACATCGACAGCACATTGAGCCCGCTGGAAAAAGCGCGCCTCAATGACCAAGACCCAGAACAGACCATAAAAATTTCAAAAATCGGGTACACGCTCATGCTCACATTCAACGCCTTGCTCACTTCCTCTACTTACTCTGCGCCCCGCCAGGCGCCCACCCACAAACCTCATCCAGACGCTTCACATGCCTTGGGCTGAACCGTGCCTGTCTGCTGAATAAACCGCTTTCGTCCGCTCAGCCCAGGCTTGAGTCGACGAGAACACTCAGCCGATCAATCATTGAGTTCGCCCAGGGTTTGCCCGCGCACCCTGACGATTGATCACGCGCCCTTGAAGTCCCGACGAGCATCGCTCGTCAGTCATTGAACGGATGTCCCACATGATTCCTACTCAAAGCTCACGCATGGCCTCTGGCCTGGGTGCCACGTCCAGCAGCGTAGGTGACAAGATTCGCTCGGCAATGGCCGTCGGCAAGACCCGTTGGGGCATGCTGGCACTGGTGTTTTTTGCCACTACGCTGAACTACATCGACCGCGCCGCACTGGGTGTGATGCAGCCAATCCTGGCCAAGGAAATGAGCTGGACGGCGATGGACTATGCCAACATCAACTTCTGGTTCCAGGTCGGCTATGCCATCGGCTTTGTACTGCAGGGTCGATTGATCGACCGGGTCGGCGTCAAGCGGGTGTTTTTCTGCGCAGTGCTGCTCTGGAGCCTGGCGACCGGTGCCCACGGCCTGGCGACTTCCGCGGTCGGCTTCATGGTCTGCAGATTCATCCTCGGCCTGACCGAGGCGGCCAACTATCCGGCCTGCGTTAAAACCACCCGGCTGTGGTTCCCCGCCGGTGAGCGCGCCGTGGCCACCGGCATCTTCAACGCCGGGACTAACGTCGGGGCGATGTTCACCCCCATGCTGCTACCGCTGATCCTCCAGGTTTGGGGCTGGCAGGCAGCGTTCCTCTGTATGTCGGCGCTGGGCGGGGTCTGGCTGGTGTTCTGGGGTCTGAAATACTTCAACCCGGAAGAACACCTTTCGGTCAAACAATCCGAACTGGACTACATCCAGCAGGAAGTCGAACCGGAACAAACCCGCGTGCCCT
Organism: Pseudomonas sp. LBUM1658; assembly: GCF_059716055.1. NCBI lineage: Bacteria > Pseudomonadati > Pseudomonadota > Gammaproteobacteria > Pseudomonadales > Pseudomonadaceae > Pseudomonas > Pseudomonas sp. LBUM1658. Next base: position 709,281 of record NZ_CP166798.1, on the reverse strand, counting down.
TCTCGCGAATCCTGCGTATGCGTGGCACCTGGGCCTTCGCCCTGGCCTACTCGATGACCGCCCCGGTGTTCTGGTTCTACCTGTACTGGCTGCCGCCTTTCCTGAACCAGCAATACAGCCTGGGCATCAACGTGACCCAAATGGGTATCCCGCTGATCATCATTTACCTGACCGCCGACTTCGGCAGCATCGGCGGCGGCATTCTGTCCTCGTTCATGATCGGTCGCGGGATCAACCCGATCAAGGCGCGGCTGATGTCGATGCTGCTGTTCGCCTGCTGCATCATCGGCGTGATCATGGCGGCCGGTTCGAGCAACCTATGGGTCGCGGTGTTCGCCATCTCCCTGGCCATCGGTGCGCACCAGGCCTGGACCGCGAACATCTGGAGCCTGGTGATGGACTACACGCCCAAGCACATGATGAGCACGGTGTTCGGCTTCGGTGGCATGTGCGCCGCCATCGGCGGGATGTTCATGACCCAGTTGGTCGGCCATATCCTGACCATCACCAACAACAACTACACCGTGCTGTTCACCATGATTCCGGCGATGTACTTCATCGCACTGATCTGGATGTACTTCATGGCACCGCGCAAGATCCCGAAAATCGAAGACTGATCCAGCCTCCCGCAGGCCTGGTCCCAGGCCTGCGCATCTCTGCGGCGTTGATCCATCACTGACGCCGCTGCTGCCAGACCGCCGCCAGACCGCTGAGACAAATCACTCCGATGCCAAACACCGTGGTCAGGCTCGGCGTGTGGGAAAACAGCAGCCAACCGAGCAAGCCGGCAAAGACAATCTGGCAATAACCAAAGGGCGCCAGCAAAGCCGGTGCCGCGTGGCGGAACGCCTGAGTCAGGAACAGATGCGCGGTCATGCCAAAGGCACCCAGCGCCACCATCAGCAAACCATGTACAAACCCTGGCGCTTGCCAGAAAAACGGAACCAAAGCACTCATCACCAGGGTGTTGCACAGACCGGCAAAAAAGTTGCTGGTAGTCGGGCTGTCGATTTCGCTGAGCTTGCGCGTGAGCAATTGATAGAAGCAGAAAAACAGCGCCGAGCAGAATGGCAACAGCACCGCCGGCGTGAACAACTCGCCGCCGGGATGGACAATGACCAACACCCCGATAAACCCACAGATCACCGCCAGCCATTGGCCGCGGGTAACGTGCTCGCCGAGCAGTGGCACCGACAGCGCCGTGACTAATACCGGTGCAAGAAAGTTGACGGCCGTGGCTTCAGCCAACGGAATGAACAACAACCCCGTGGTGAATAGCAGACTGGTACTGAGCAGGCACAGCGCCCGCAAAAACTGCAACAGCGGACGTTTACTGCGCAACACCCGCAAGCCCGATTGCGGCAGGAAAATCCCGGCCATCAGCAAGGTGTGAACCAGATACCGTGCCCAGACCACCATTACTACCGGATAGAAACCGGAGAGGTATTTCGACAAAGCGTCATGACTGGAAAACAGAAAGGTCGCCAGGAGGACCAGCAGAATACCCTTGAGGGGCTGATTGATACCGGATAAGGGCGTGCTGACGGTCATAAGGGCTCTCTTGAGTAACGCATAAGGGTTATTTAGAACTCAGTTCCAATTTCAATCAAGAGACGAACAAAAAGCTGTGCGATCAGCGAACACTATCAGGAAGAACCGGATGATTTGTCAGGCGAAGGGAAATGGATCAATTAAACAACTCCGACGCCTGGCTCGCCACCGACAACTCGTCAGCAAACTTCAGCAGCAGCGGCGCCAGATCATGGAGCCTTGCCTGGGGCATCCGCGCACTTGGCCCGGCGATGCTGAGCACCCCGACCACTCGCCCATCCAGCGGATGGCGCACCACCGCGGCAATCGCCGAAGTACCGACCGCCGAACTTTCCTCGACCCAGGCATAGCCGTGTTCGCGGGCCAGACGCAGACGTTCGAGCAGCTCGATGTTGGAACGTGGCGCATTCGGGCCCAGCTCCAACGGAACATCCGCAGCCTGCCGTTCAACCAGCGACAGAGCTTCGGCATCGCTCAGACACGCCAGCCAGGCATGTCCGGAAGCGGTGTAGAACAACGGCGCATCGCGGCCCATGTCCGGATCGTAACGTAGGCCGGAACGAGCCCCCTGAGACTTGGCGATCCAGGTCTGGCGTTCGCCCTCGATCACTCCCAGGCGCACCAATTCACCGGTTTCCTGCGCCAGACGATCGAGCACCGGCTGAACGATATCAGCACCGCTGCTGGCCAGGTAACGAAAGCCCATGGCGACCAGCTTGGTCGACAAGTGATAACGCAGATTGTCTGGGTTCTGCCGTACGTAGCCCAGGCGAATCAGCTCGGCGAGCAGCCGGTGGGTAGCACTTTTCGGGATATCCAACTGCTCCGCCAGGGTCTGCATCGGCAGGCCCCGCGGGTCACTGGTGAGACTTTCCAGAACGCTGAAAACGCGTTCGATTTGACTGCCGGCCATGGGAGGGTCCAAAAATATTGGAATAAAGTTCCATAATATAACAATCCACTTCTGGCGAGTCGGCCTGTCAGCGGCCTGGCGTTATCTGCGATTACACATTTTTCCATCCTCGAAACGACATTCGGACTATCTATAGAACAAGGCGATTCACGCCGATCCCGCTATGGAGAGCACGATCAATGTTATGGAACAAAGCAAGACGCAGTGACAACGTGGAAGATGTACGTGATAACCGGCCAATGCGCCCATCGAGTGGTAAAAAACTGGGACTGGGTCTCGGCGCCATCAGCGTGCTGGGTATCGGCCTGTATGCCAGCGTCAACCCGCTGGTCGATGAGGGCAAACTGGACACCGCCTCCGTCGAAGTGCTCGACTCCCCGGCCATCGATTCGTCCGTTGTCGAAGATACCCGGCTGGCGTTTGTCGAGTCGGTGCTCGGTGATACCGAAGACACCTGGCGGCCGATATTCGAACAAATGGGTGAACGCTACCCGGAACCGACCCTGACCCTGTTCGACAATGGAGTGGTTTCGGGTTGTGGTTATGCCCGCTCCGCCATTGGCCCCTTCTATTGCCCCCAGGACCAGCAGGTGTATCTGGATCTTCAGTTTTTCCGCGATATGGCGCAGCGCTATGCAGTGGTCGGCGACTTCGCCCAGGCCTATGTGATCGCCCACGAGGTCGGGCATCATGTGCAGAACGTGCTCGGTCTGACGCAAGCTTTCAACGATGCGCTGGACGCCGGTCAGCCAGTGAATGGCGCCAATGGCCTGGAAGTTCGTTCAGAACTGCAGGCCGATTGCCTGGCTGGCGTCTGGGCCCACCATGCGCAGCAGCGCCTGAGCTGGCTGGAGCCCGGAGATATCGAAGAGGCACTGCATGCCGCAGCAGTATTTGGCGACGACTATGCTCAGCGCAACCCTAATCGAGCACAATCGCCAGAGACGTTCAGCCATGGCACCTCGGATCAGCGTGCAGAATGGTTCCAGACCGGCTTTGTCGAAGGTCGGATCAGCCAGTGCGACACCTTCGCCGCTGACCTGTAATACCATCACCGGGGCGCAAAACCTCCCGCTCGCTATGCTGAAGCAGTGGGATGCGGCCCGCGACTGAACTTTGTTCCCCGTCACTGTCTGACAACCGGACTGGCATCAGTCCCGCTCAGCAGCAACACTCATCAGCAAACCAACCAGAGGATTCCCACATGCTATGGAAAAAAGGCCGGCGCAGTGACAACGTGGTGGATGCTCGCGGTGACGATACTGGTGGCGGTGGTGGCGGGATGCGTTTCGGCGGTGGCAAGGGCCTGAGCCTGACGGCCATCGTATTGATTGTCGGCATTGGCTGGTTGACCGGTCAGGATCCGATGCAGATTCTCGGGGAGCTGACCGGGCAGATGACCGAGCAATCGGCACCAGCCACTCAACAGACTCGCAAGGCGCCACCGGCCAACGATGAGCAGGCGGAATTCGTCCGTTCCATCCTGGGGGACACCGAGGACACCTGGGGGCAGATTTTCCAGCAGGCCGGGCGCAACTATAAGAACCCGACGCTGATCCTGTTCAGCAACGGGGTGAACTCCGCCTGCGGCTTTGCCACCTCAGCTACCGGCCCCTTCTATTGCCCGGCGGACCAGAAGGTTTACCTGGACATGAGTTTCTTCCGGGAGATGTCCCAGCGCTTTTCTGCAGCTGGCGACTTTGCTCAGGCCTATGTGATCGCCCACGAAATCGGCCATCACGTACAAACCCTGCTCGGGGTTTCCGCTAAAATTCAAACCGCACGGCAACAGGGCCAACGCATGGAAGGCGACGGTGGTCTGCTGGTGCGGCAGGAACTGCAGGCTGACTGCCTTGCGGGTGTCTGGGCCAACAATGCGCAGAAACGTTTGAACTGGCTGGAGCCGGGCGACATCGAGGAAGCGCTGAACGCGGCCAACGCCATTGGTGACGACCGCTTGCAACAGCAGGGTCAGGGTCGCGTGGTGCCGGACTCGTTCACCCATGGCTCCTCGGCGCAACGGGTTCGCTGGTTCAAGACCGGATTTTCTCAAGGCCAGGTCAGCCAGTGCGACACCTTTGCCGCGAGGAACCTGTAATGCGTATTTGGCTGCTGGCTCTACTGATTATCTGCGCCAGCACCCAGGCTGCCGAGCCTGGAGTTGAGGCGATCAGCTCAGGGCGCCTGCAGTTGAAAGGCGGCGAGATGGCGGTGAGCGTAGGCCCGTCACCGTTGAAAATCGAGCGTATGCTGATCGTCATTCATGGTCGTTCACGGGACGCTGAAACCTACCGCAAGAGCGCTGAACACGCGGCCGACCAGGCCGGGCAAAGCATGACCACTCTGGTGATCGTCCCGCAATTTCTCAATGAAACCGATATCGCTCGCCATCAACTGCCTGAAAAGGTGTTGCGCTGGCAGGGCGATGACTGGATGGCCGGTGGCTTATCCGCAGGTCAAAACCCTTTGAGTTCCTACACTGTTATCGACGAAATCGTCGCCCGGCTGGGTGATCACCAACAGTTTCCGGACGTGAAGGAAGTCGTCATCGCCGGTCACTCCGGCGGCGCTCAGGTGGTTCAGCGTTACGCATTGTTGAGTCAGGATCAGCCAGCCCTCAAGACAGCCGGCGTGCAAGTGCGCTACGTGATCGCCAATCCTTCTTCGTACGCCTATTTCAATGAGCAACGGCCGGTGGCCTTCAATCATGCTGGTTGTCCGAATTTCAACCGATGGAAGTACGGACTGAAGGACTTGCCCGCCTATGCCGGGGGGCAAACACCTGCACAACTGGAAGAAATCTACGTCAAACGTGACATCAGTTATTTACTCGGGCAGCAGGACAACGACCCGAATCAACCGGCGCTGGATAAACGTTGTGAGGCTCAAGCCCAGGGCGCGAATCGGTTGATCCGCGGGCATAATTATTTTAACTATCTGAAGCGGCGCCACCCTCAAGGGCTCACTCAGCAGCTGATTGAAGTGCCCGGTGTCGGGCATGACGGGGACGGGATGTTTACCTCGCCTGAGGGGCAGAAGGCGTTGTTCAGGCAATAGAACCCAGGTGCCTGACCTGACGCCTTCGCGGGCAAATCGGATCGCCGCACCGCCGCTCCCACATTTGACCGCGTTCCCCCGTAGGAGCTGCCGCAGGCTGCGATCTTTTGATCTTCAAGCGGACAACATTTGCCGCAACGCCAGACAATCCTGCGCATGCCAATCGGTCAATTCCGGCCACGGATTATCCGGCAGATTGACCAACACGGTCCGCGCACCAGCCGCACGACCGCAGTCCAGGTCAAAGCGATAATCACCGACCATCACCAACTCGCTGGGCGCCACATTCCAGGCCTGGGCCAGTTTCAGCAATCCACCTGGGTGAGGTTTTGGCGGGGCTTCATCGCGGCCCAGCACATCCTCCACTGCAAAGCAGTCCGCCAGACCGATCGCCTCCAGGGTCACATGGGCCAGCTCACGGGCGTTGCGGGTCAGGATGCCAAGGCGATATCCACGCCCCGCCAACTCGCGCACCAACTCCACCGCGCCGGGTGCCGGCCGCGAGCCCAGCGCCAGATCCCGTTCGTGCTCAAGCAACCAGGCATGTTTGGCCGCCGCCTCATCGGCCGGCAGCGCGGCGAGGTGGGTCAGGATGTCGTGTTCAGCGGGGATCGCCAGTGCCTCGCGGATTGCCGCGAAGTCATGCACGGCAATCGTCAGCGTGCCGTCCATGTCGAACACCCAATACCGCACCTCACCCAGACTCATGCCCAATCCTTGCGATGACGAATCAAGCCTTCTTGAGTAACCGACGCCACCAGCTGCCCGGCGCGATTGAACACGCTGCCACGGGAGAACCCACGGGAATTTCCGGCCCAAGGGCTGTCCATCGCGTAGAGCAGCCAGTCATCGGCACGCAGGTCACCGTGGAACCACAAGGCATGGTCGAGGCTGGCGACTTGCATGTCTTTCTGCCAGACCGACTTGCCATGGGGCATCAACGAGGTGGTCAACAGGCCGAAGTCCGATGCGTAGGCCAGCAGATACTTGTGCAGTGCCGGCGAGTCGGCCAAGGCACCGTCGGCGCGGAACCAGACGTATTTGATCGGGTCGGTGGGTTGCGGGTTGTAGGGGTCTTTTTCCGTCACCGGGCGTACTTCAATCGGCTTGGCGCACAGCAGTTTATCGCGCATGTGTTCCGGGATCAGATGCGCATACTGTTGGGTGATCTCCAGTTCCGACGGCAGATTCTCCGGGCCGACCACTTGCGGCATCTGCTGCTGGTGTTCGAAACCTTTTTCGTCAAACTGAAACGACGCGCTGCAGGTGAAGATCGGATTGCCCTTCTGGATCGCCGTGACGCGACGGGTACTGAAGCTACCGCCATCGCGCACCCGATCAACCTGATAGACCACTGGCAGACCGGCGTCGCCGGGGCGCAGAAAATAACCGTGCATCGAATGCACATGACGCGCTTCTTCGACAGTCTGGCTAGCGGCCGACAACGACTGGCCAAGAACCTGGCCGCCGAACAGCTGACGGAAGCCCAGGTCCTGGCTGCGACCGCGAAAGAGGTTTTCTTCGATCGGTTCCAGGGTCAGCAGGTCGACCAGATCTTCCAACACGTGGCTCATTCAGACTCTCCTCACACAGAGCAATGCCGCGCAGTCTTGGCTGCGGCGGTCGATTCAGTTTTTGGCCCGAGCCAACATTGGACCCATTGTAAACGTCCAGGCAGGCTTATCCATGCAAGGTTTCCAGCCATTGCTCACGAGTGATGCGGTACAGCACATGATGGCGCAACGGATCATCGCTGCCGAGCTTCGGATGCTCGAAGTCGTGCACAGGGTCGTGTTGCATGCCAATCGCCTGCATGACTTTCTGCGACGGCAGGTTGCTCGCGGTGGTAAACGCCACGACATCCTTCAGCAACAACCGGTCAAAGCCGCAGCGCAGAGCGGTCCAGGCCGCTTCGCTGGCATAACCCAATCCCCAATGTTCGCGAGCCAGACGCCAGCCGATTTCGGTCGCTGGGGTAAACGGTGCATCGAATCCCACCTCGGCGAGCCCGGTAAAACCGATAAACGCACCGGTATCCTTGCGCTCCAGTGCCCAGAATCCGAAGCCATGTTCAGCAAAATGACCGCGTATTCGCCCGATCAATCCCGCACTTTCCAGACGACTCAAGGGCGCCGGAAAATAGCGCATGACCTGGGGATCGGCGCACATGGCTGCAAATTCCGGCAAATCACCATCTTGCCACTGACGCAACAGCAGTCGTGCGCTCTCAAGTTGCAGTATCGGCTCCATCGTTCCCCCCTCCCGTTTCCATGTCGCAAGTCTACATCGCTGGTAGGATCCTTCACTCATTCCTACACGAATTCGCCATGCCGCTGCCGCTGATCTATCACGAAGACTACAGTCCCGAGTTTCCGGCGGAACATCGCTTCCCCATGGACAAATTTCGCCTGCTGCGCGATCACCTGATCGACAGTGGACTGACCCGTGACCCAGAACTGTTGCGTCCGCAACTATGCCCGTCGGAGATTCTCGCCCTCGCACATGACCCGGGTTATATCGAACGTTATATGAGCGGCGAGCTATCCCGCGAAGATCAACGACGTCTCGGTCTGCCCTGGAGCGAAGCACTGGCCCGGCGCACCGTGCGTGCGGTCGGCGGCTCACTGCTGGCCGCCGAGCAGGCGCTGGAACATGGCCTGGCCTGCCACTTGGCTGGCGGTACTCATCACGCCCATTACGACCATCCGGCCGGGTTCTGCATTTTCAACGACCTGGCAGTGATCAGCCGCTACCTGCTGGAAAGCGGCCGGGTGGGCCGGGTGCTGATCTTCGATTGCGATGTGCACCAGGGCGACGGCACTGCACGCATTCTGGAAAATACACCGGACGCCGTGACCGTATCCCTGCATTGCGAAAAGAATTTTCCGGCACGTAAAGCCCAAAGCGATTGGGACATCCCATTGCCCATGGGCATGGGTGATGAGGACTACCTCAAGGTAGTCGACGATGCCTTGAACTACCTGCTGCCGCTCTACCAGCCGGACCTGGTGCTGTATGACGCCGGGGTGGATGTGCATAAGGATGACGCGCTGGGTTACCTGAAGCTGACCGACCAAGGCGTCGCCGCTCGTGATGAAAGCGTGCTGCGCCACTGTCTGGGGCGCGACATTCCGGTGGTCGGGGTGATTGGTGGCGGTTACAGCAAGGACCGCAAAGCGCTGGCGCGACGCCATGGAATTCTCCATCACAGTGCGCAACGGGTCTGGGTGTCATCAGGTTGTCATTGAGTTGTGGATGCTTTACCCACAATGCCTGTGGAACTGCCTGTGGATAACCTGAGCGAAAGCCCCTGCAGGCCAGAGTGTATATAGCCTGCAGACTGCTGGTTGTTTTTTGATCAGCCAAAAGCTTCGCAGGCAAGTCGGATCGCCGCAGCGCCGCTCCCACAGAAGCGGTGCAGCGCGATTGTGCTGATAGAATGCCCGCCCTATTCCGCCGAACCGCAGCTCACGCCATGACCCAGTCCTCCGCCAGCCTTCCCCATCACGCCACCATCATCGGCGGCGGCCCCGCCGGCTTGATGGCGGCCGAGGTATTGAGCCAGGCCGGGGTCAAGGTCGAACTGTACGACGGCATGCCCTCCGTGGGTCGCAAGTTCCTGCTGGCTGGCGTTGGCGGGATGAACATCACCCATTCCGAAGCCTACCCGGCATTTCTCTCGCGCTATGCCGAACGGGCGCCGCAGATTGCTCCGCTGCTGCGCGAGTTCGGCGCCGAGGCGCTGTGCCAGTGGATTCACGGGTTAGGAATCGAAACCTTTGTCGGCAGCTCCGGCCGGGTGTTTCCAACCGACATGAAAGCAGCTCCCCTGCTACGCGCCTGGCTCAAACGTCTGCGCGAAGCCGGCGTAGTTATCCACACCCGTCACCGCTGGCTCGGCTGGAACTCCGATGGCAGCCTGCGCATCGACAGCCCGGAAGGCGAAAAATCGCTGCAAACCGATGCGCTGTTACTGGCCCTTGGCGGCGGAAGTTGGGCACGCCTGGGCTCGGATGGCGCATGGATGCTGCCCCTGGAGCAACGCGGAATTTCACTGACGCCCCTGCAGCCGAGCAACTGCGGTTTCGACGTGACGGCCTGGAGCGATCTGCTACTCAGCAAATTTGCCGGCGCGCCGCTGAAAAACATCGCCATCGGCCTGAATGACGATGTCCCGCGACTGGGAGAATGCGTGATCACCGCGACCGGCATCGAAGGCAGCCTGATTTATGCGCTGTCTGCACCGATCCGCGAGGCCATCAATCAAAATGGCACCGCGACTATTCACCTCGACCTGCTGCCGGGCAAAACCCTCGACAGGATTCAAGCAGCGCTGGCCAAGCCTCGTGGCTCTCGTTCAATGAGCAAGCACCTGCACAGCCAGCTTGGCATCGACGGAGTGAAAGGCGCCTTGCTGCGGGAACTGACACCTGCCGCATGCTTTGCCGATCCGCTGCTGTTGGCCGGCGCAATCAAGGCCCTGCCCCTGACCCTGGTAAAAACCCGGCCACTGGACGAAGCCATCAGCAGTGCCGGCGGCGTGCCGTTCGAAGCGATGAATGAAGGTTTGATGCTCAAGCAGTTGCCCGGCGTTTTTTGCGCCGGCGAAATGCTCGACTGGGAAGCGCCGACTGGCGGCTACCTGCTCACCGCCTGCTTTGCCAGTGGCCGCGCGGCAGGATTGGGGATGGTGGAGTGGCTGAGGAGCAGCGGCAGGCTATAAGTTGCAAGCTGCAAGCTAAAAGCGCATTGGCTTGCAGCTTGCAGCTAGAAGCTTGCAGCTGTTTTCAGGGCTTTCGCTTACGCGGCCCGGTGTTGAACACCGGCACCTTGCGCACTGGCTTGATCGCTGGCGCTTCAACCGCCACTTCGCCGCTGTCCACCCATTTGCCCAGGTTGCGCTTGCCGCCACCCGATACTTTTGGTTTCTTCGGCTTTTTCGGTTTCTTGATCACCTGTCCGCTGGCATCGGTGTCCGGCACGCGGTGCTCAGGTTCGAAATCCTGCTCTTCGTGACGGGTCAGTGTCTGACGGGTCAAGGTCTCGATGGCCGACAGCAAATTCACTTCATCAGCACAGACCAGCGAAATCGCCTCGCCGGTAGCACCCGCACGACCGGTACGGCCGATACGGTGGATGTAGTCCTCGGCCACAATCGGCAAGTCGAAGTTCACTACCAACGGCAGGTCTTCGATATCCAGACCACGGGCCGCGACATCGGTGGCCACCAGAATCTGAATCTCGCTGGCCTTGAACCGATCCAGCGCACGCTGGCGAGTGGCTTGTGGTTTATCGCCGTGGATACCGTCGGCATTCACACTCAGGCCCTGGAGTTTTTCCACCAACTGATCGACGCCGTTACGGGTCTTGGCGAACACCAGCACCTGCTTCCAGCGATTTTTGCGCATCAGGTGAATGAACAGCTCCGCCTTGCGCTTCTTGTCGGCGGTCACCACCCACTGCTTGACGGTGTTGGCGGCGACGTTGCGCGGGCTGACCTCAATGGTCAACGGGTCATTGAGCATCTGCCCGGCCAGCAAGCGGATCGCATCAGAGAAGGTCGCGGAGAACAACAGTGTCTGACGTTGCTTCGGCAGGACCCGGTAAATGTTCCCCAGCTCTTCGGAAAATCCGAGGTCGAGCATGCGATCGGCTTCGTCGAGGATCAGGGTTTGCAGCTGGTTGAACTTCAGCGCTTTCTGCCGGTACAAATCCAGCAAGCGGCCCGGAGTCGCCACCAGCACGTCAACGCCCTTGCGCAGCTTCATCATCTGCGGGTTGATGCTGACGCCGCCGTACACCGCATAGGTGCTCAGTGGCAGGTGCTCGGCATATTGGCGAACGCTTTCGTGAACCTGTTCGGCCAGCTCGCGGGTCGGCACCAGGATCAGCGCGCGCACCGAGTTACTGGCGACCTTCGGCCCTTCCATGGCGAGCAACTGCAGCAGCGGCACGGCGAAACCGGCGGTCTTGCCCGTGCCGGTCTGGGCCGCGGCCATCAAGTCACGACCGGCCAGCACCGCCGGGATGGCTTGCACCTGCACCGGCGTCGGGGTCTGGTAACCGAGCGTCTCAAGGGCGCGCAGCAAGGGTTCGATCAAGCCAAGAGTGGCGAAAGTCATGGGGGTACCGTAGGGAAATGTCAGCGCATGTGAGCAATGCGCCGCAGTTTACCCTAATTCACTGCGGATTCTGCCTGCGCCACTGCGGCAAGCCGATCAACACCACGGCACTGATGATTACCGCCATCGCCAGAGCCTCTTCGATCCCGATGCTTTCACCGGCAAAGACGATGCCCAGCAATACGGCCACCGCCGGATTGACATAGGCATAGCTGGTCGCCGCTGCCGGACGGACATTTTTCAGCAGGTACATATAGGCGTTGAAGGCGATGATCGAGCCGAAGCCGATCAGGTAGGCCAGGGCAAGCCAGCCCTCCATTGGCGGCAGGCGGTCCAGGTGTTCGCCACTGAGCGTACTGGCAATCATCAGCACCACACCGCCGACCAGCATCTGCGCGGCACTGGCCATCGCTCCCTGAGGCAGCGGCAAATGCTTGCTCAAGACCGAGCCGAATGCCCAGGCTGCTGCCGCGAACACCAGCAACGCCGCGCCCAGCGGGCTCGACTGCAAGTTGGAACCGAGATTGAGCATGGCAATGCCGATCAGCCCGAGAGCAATCCCGGCCCATTCCAGTCGAGTATTACGCGCCCCCCAGAAGTAACCGCAGAGCAAGGTGAATAGCGGTACCGTCGCCACCGCCAGCGCCGCGACGCCGGAGGCCACGCCCATATGCTCCGCCACCGTCACCGCGCCGTTCCCGCAACTGAGCAGCAGGATTCCGATCACCCCCGCCGCCTTCCATTGCGGCCAGGTCGGCGCGGGCACCCCACGCCAACGCAGAAAGCCATACATCAAGGCTCCGGCAATAATGAAACGAATTCCGCCGAGCATCAGCGGCGGCCAATACTGCACGCCGATTCGAATCACCAGATAGGTGGATCCCCAAATCACATACAACGCAAAAAACGCAGAAATCAGCGGCAACGTAATTCGGCGTGGGCCAGGCATGGAAAGCTCGACGGCAGACATGGGAAGCTCGAATCTGGACAGGTGGAGCGCTAGTTTAGAAAGCAGTGGGGCAAAATTTAAGTTACAAAACCTGTTTATAGTGCCCGTACACTTTTCAAAACACAGAGATCACGGCTATAAACCGTGTTTTCGAAAGTCGCGCATTCCAGGAGCCGAATCATGGACAAATACGACCGCATGCTCCTCAATGCCCTGCTGGAAAACGGCCGTGCGACCTATGCGCAACTGGCGCGCAAGGTCAACCTGTCCGCCCCGGCCGTCGCCGAGCGCGTGGCCAAACTCGAAGCCTGCGGGGTGATCACTGGCTACCAGGCGAAAATCGACATGGCCAAGGTCGGCCTGCCGATCCAGTGCGTCATCGAACTGCGCCTGAGCCACCACGGCAGCCAGAAAACCTACGATGAGCTGATCAAGATCCCGCAACTGACCGAATGCCACCGAGTCACCGGCGACCCCTGCGTCATCATGCAAGCCGCTGTCGGTTCGATGGCGGAACTCGAAGACCTGATCAACCGCATCGCTCAGTTCGGGTTCAGCAAAACCTCGATCGTGCTATCGAGCGCGATTGAAAAACGCGTGCCTCTTGGGCATCTGGAAGGGAATGGCAGGAATGGTGGGTGACGCTAAAAGATCGCAGGCTTCGGGTAGGAGCTGCCGCAGGCTGCGATCTTTTGATCTTGCTTCTAGAAACCCCGATGGCGCTTCAAATGCTCATTGATCTTCGCCGCCGGCACCTTCTGCAGGCTGCACAACAGATCATGGGACAACTCCCGCAGACCATGCCGTTGCCGCAGTTCCTGAGCCAGATGCGTCGTCAGGTTGGCGGCCATTTCCGCGTCAGCCATGGCCCGGTGAGCCTGGCCGGTGTGGGGCAGTTGGGCGAAGGTGGTGAGGGTGCCGAGCTTGTGGTTCGGCGCGGCCGGCATCAGGCGCCGGGCGAGTAACAGGGAGCAGGCAAAGTTCTGCAGGCGTGTGCGCTTGATCCGCCCCAGTTCGTAGTCCCAGAACTTCTGGTCGAACGCGGCGTTGTGGGCCAACAGCGGCGTGGTGCCGACGAACTCGTTGACTTCGTTCATCACCTGTTCTGCCGAGGGTGCGGTGCGCAACATGGCGTTGCTGATACCGGTCAGGCTTTCGATAAACCCCGGGACGCGCACGCCGGCGTTCATCAAGCTCTGGTAACGCTCGACAATGCGCCCCTGTTCAAGGATCACCACGGCAATTTCCGTGGCCCGGCAGGAGCTGCTCGGGGAGATCCCGGTGGTTTCAAAGTCGATGACCGCTATCCGTTCCAAACCTGTTCCCACTCCATCAAAAATATAATCAGTTTCAGTTTTTAAGCAGCAGTGCGCCTTCGATCGGCACATAGCGGCTGGCGGCGCGTATCAACGAGTTGGCGGTCAGGCCCGGCACGCCGTAGGCGACTGCTTCAACTCCGTGCTTGCTGATGATGCGTTCAAGCAGCATGTCGAAATCACCATCGCCAGAGGCCAGCACCACCTCATCGACGTTCGCCGCGGCGTCCATGATATCGATGGTGATGCCCACGTCCCAGTCGCCCTTGGCCGAACCGTCGCTGCGCTGGATATAGGGCTTGAGCTTCACCGTGAAGCCGAGGTTGCGCAGGATCTGCTGGAACTGCTGCTGCTTGCTGTCACCGCGATCGATGGCATAGGCATACGCTTCGACAATCTGCCCGCGCTGACTGATGTCAGCCCACAGGGCCGCATAGTTGAAGTGACAGCCATAAGCCTGGCGCACGGTGTAGTAGAGGTTCTGGACATCGGCGAACACCGCGATTTTTTTCACCGCAAATCCTCAAGGCGCAAGCACGCGCAGGCTGGATCAGGCGCAAAGCCCGAAAAGTCGCCCAGTATGCCAGCCAGAAGGAAATTTCCGCGAATAATCGGACCGGAGCGCCAAGGCGCTCCGGACGAATGGTGCATCAGACGAAGGAATCGTCGTCGCTGAAGGATGAGCTGTCATCGCTGTAGTCGGCGTCGGCAAACCCGCCCTGGTCATTTCCGTAGGAATCGTTACCGACCATGCGCTGATCGTCATTGCCCACGTCATTGCCGCTGTCATTGACCGGGGCCGGCTCTTCCTTGGCGACTTCGGCGACTTCCGGCGGTTGCTGATTGCTGTGAAACAGACTGCTGATGCCTTGGGCCAGCATCACCCCACCGGCCACCCCGGCCGCGGTTCTTAATGCGCCACCAAGGAAGCTGTTGCCACCTGCCTGCTGCTGCGGTGCCGCATAGTTCTGTTGCGGGCCACCAAAGTTTTGCCGCGGCGCTACGCCCGGCTGGGCGTTGAACGACGGCCGCGCCGGCTCACGCCAGCCACCGGTCGAGGCCGGAGCGCCAGCGGCAGAAGCCGGTTGCGAGTCACGGGAACCACCGCCGAAGATGCTCGACAGGAAACCGCCGCCACCGCTTGGCGCGGGTGCAACCACCTGGGCCTTGGCTTGTTGCAGTTCGGCCTGCAGTTGCTGGTTTTGTTGAGCCAGTTGTTTGTTCTGTTCGTCGAGGCTTTTAAGCGCAGCCTCCTGCACCAGAATCGCCTGGGTCATGAAATACCCTGCCGCAGGCTGGCGATTCAGATGTTCCTTGATCCGTGTCTCGGCCTGGGCGTCGCGCGGGGCTGAATCCGCTTCGGCTTGCTGCAGCCGTGAAAACAGGCCATCGATCAGGGTTTGTTCTTCGCTGTTCATGGCGACCTCGTTAGATTGCCGAAAAAATCATCGCCCTTTCCGTTGTGGATAAGGTGCCCAGCAGTAATGGGGGGTGCTGCGCCGCCTTTCAATGGCCTTTACCCAACGTTTACGTTTGCTCCTGCGGGCCCTGCATCGGTTAAAGTGTCGAACTGCTTTTTACCTGCGATACCGACTGATGAATCCGTTAGATGTGCTCCGCGACTCTTTGTACTTCTTCAAGCGCAACCTGGGCCAGATCGTGCCGTTGTGCCTGCCGTTGGTGGTGCTCGAAGCGCTGCTGCAACAACTGGTCGAACACTCCCAGGGCCCGGATGCCTTTCCCGGTTATAGCGTGATCGTTGGGCTGCTGATTTATCCGTTGTACACCGCTGCGCTGATCCTTTTTCTGGATGCCCGCAGTCGTGGTGAATCACCGCGAACCCGTGATCTGCTGGCGATGTCGACCAGTCTGTGGCCGCGCTTCGCGTTGCTGACGGCGATCAATACCCTGTTGATACTCGTGGGGCTGTCTCTGTATTTCCTGCCGGGGCTGTGGCTGATGGTGACACTGGCCTTTGCCGAATACCTGCTGGTACTGCGAGGCCTGCAACCACTGGCTGCGATCAAGGAAAGCTTTCGCCTGACCCGTGGCAATTTCCTGCGCATCCTGATCTGCATTCTGTGCGTCATGGCACCGCTGTGGGTACTCAAGGGCGCAAGTCTTTCGGTGTATCCCGAGCCGCAGAACCCTGCATTCGCACTGTTGATCGACAGCGTTCACAGTTTTCTGCAACTCTTTACCAGCGTGGTGCTGTTCCGCCTGTTCATGTTGATTAGCGAAGCATCCGACAAAAATGATGGAAAGGTCTGACAGACCTGCCCTTTGGATCCGACACGGCTCTCGGGTATGCTCGAACTCAATCCTGCAACGCCATAAGCCGAGCCGATGACCCGTCTATTGCGCTACACCCTGCTGGGCCTGCTGATAATTACCGGTCTGTTGTCAGTCGTGATCTATAGCCTGACCTGGCGCCCGGGAGCCAAAGAGCCACTACCGGTCAGTTGTAGCGCCAAGGCACCGACTCTGGTGCCCGGCCAGGCGCTCACGGTGATGACCTGGAACGTCCAGTACCTGGCGGGCAAACGCTATGTATTCTGGAATGACCTGGCCAACGGAATCGACGAACGCCCCACTACCGAAGACATGGCTTTCAGCCTCGATGAAGTGGCGCGGGTGATCCGCGATGAGCAACCGGACATCGTCCTGCTGCAAGAGCTCGATGAAGGCGCCAAGGCCAGCGACTATCAACACCAGTTGAAACTGCTCCAGGAACGCGTGACCGATCTTTACCCCTGCAGCGCTTATGCGTTCGACTGGAAGGCTGACTTCATTCCAGATCCGCATATTTTCGGCAGCGTCGGCCGGCAACTGGCGACATTGAGCCGCTACCAGATCGAACACGCCGAACGTCTGCAACTACCCGAGGCACCGGCCAATATCATCAGCCGTCAATTCCAGCCGAAAAACGCGCTACTAGTGAGTTATCTGCCGTTGAGCGACGGCGGGCAAATGGCGGTGCTCAATACCCATCTGGACCGATCAATGCAGGCTGACGACACTCTGCGAGTACAAGTGAGCGCCGTCGCCAAGGTGCTCGACAAGTTCGAAGGTCGTGGCACACCCTGGTTGATCGGCGGCGACTTCAATCTGTTACCGCTAGGCCAGTATCAACGGCTCGCCCCCGAACAACGCTCCCCCTACTCCGCCGACAGCGCGCTGCATGTTCTCTGGGACAAGTACCCGATGATTCCCACCAACAGCGAAGCCAGTGGCATTGACCGCGCGCACTGGCTGACTCACTACCCCAATGACCTGACACTCACCGGCCCGGACCGGACCCTTGACTACCTGTTTTACAGCCCACGGATCAAACGGGTCGAGGCTCAGGTGAGGCAGGACGATACGCTGCGGATCTCCGATCACCTGCCGGTGATTGCACGGTTCCTGTTGCCAGCTGCGCTGTAGATCAAAACTGTGGCGAGGGAGCTTGCTCCCGTTCGGCTGCGCAGCAGCCGCAAAGCCTGTGAATGCGGTATACCTGACAAACTGTGATTGCAGGTTTTAGGGCCGCTGCGCGCCCCAGCGGCGGCAAGCCCCCTCGCCACAGCAAGCTCCTTCGCCACAAAATAGCTGGCTTACTTGCGCGGTTTGATCCGCGCCGTCGCTTCAGCCACCAACGGATCATCCGGCCAGTAATGCTTCGGATAACGCCCCTTCAGATCCTTCTTCACCTCGGCATAAGTACTGCGCCAGAAGTTCGCCAGGTCCTGGGTTACCTGCACCGGACGCCGCGCCGGTGACAATAGATGCAACTTGACCACTTGCCGGCCGCCGGCAATGCGCGGAGTTTCTGCCAGGCCGAACAACTCCTGCAAACGCACCGCCAGAATCGGCGGTTGCTCGCTGTAGTCCAGGCGAATCGACGAGCCGGAAGGCACCGTCAGATGATGTGGCGCCAGCTCATCCAGGCGTTGCGGCAATGGCCACGGCAGCAAGTTATGGACGATGCTGGACAGCTCCAGATTGGCGAAGTGGCTGAGTCTCGAGACCCGTCCCAGATACGGCAACAACCAATGCTCCAGACTCGCCAGCAACGTCGCATCGCTGACATCCGGCCATTCGCTCTGTCCTTTCCCCTCGATATCCAGCTGGCGCAGCAAAGCCACCCGTGCCTGCCACTGGCGCAATTCCGGCGTCCATGGCAGCAGCTCAAGCCCTTTACGCCGCACCAGATTAACCAACGCCTGGCTGCGTGCGGCCTCGTCCAGCCCGGTCAGTGGTTCGCGGCTCAGTATCAACTCGCCAACCTTGCGCTGACGCTCGGCCCGCAGCACACCTTCGCGTTCATCCCAATCGAGCTGATCGACCGTGCGCACTTGTTCAGCCAGCACCGAGTCGAACAGCGCCGGATCAAAATCAGCCGCCAGATAAATTCGTTCTTCGCGTTGCCCCTGACGACTGCCCAGATCGGCAATTACCAGCCAGGGTTGCTTCATCAGGCTATCGGCCTCGGCGAACAGCGCCGCGCGACCGTTGGCCAGGCGATATTCGGCACCACCGGCCCTTCGCTGCTGTGCGACGCGATCCGGATAGGCCAGGGCCAGCAGCGCCCCAAGCCAGCGCGGATGATCAGGATCGCTGACCGGTTGCTGTGCCTTGCCTCGCAGATAACCGCGGTATTGCCGAGCCAGTTGCCGGGCCCGCTGAACGCCACCCTGAGCACCGCGCGCCGCTCGCTCTTCACCGGACAACAGCACCAGCCGGCTGTGCAGATCCGCACCGGCGCCGCGCAAGATATCCCGCTCACCCAACAATGCGGCGACGTCGCAGGCCATGTCGGCCAACCCCAGCGCCTGCCCTCGCAACAACAAATGAGCGATGCGCGGATGAGCCGGCAGTTCCGCCATCGCTTGACCGTGACGGGTCAGTTTCCAGTCCTCGGCAGCCTTGCCCTCAAGTGCGCCCAAACGCTCAAGCAGATCCTGGGCCTGTGCATAAGCCGCCGCCGGTGGCACATCGAGCCAGATCAATTGGCCAGGCAGAACGCCCCAACGCCCCAATTGCAGGGCCAGGCTGGCAAGGTCAGCCGAAAGAATCTCGGCACTGGCGTAAGCCGCCAACTGCTCATGCTGGTCCTGGGACCACAGGCGATAACACACGCCTGGCTCCAGGCGCCCCGCTCGCCCGGCGCGCTGTGTCGCACTGGCGCGGGAGATCCGTTGCGTGTCGAGACGAGTCATGCCGCTGCCAGGATCGAAACGCGGCACCCGCGCCAACCCGGCATCGATCACCACCCGCACGCCATCAATGGTCAGACTGGTCTCGGCGATATTAGTGGCCAGCACCACTTTGCGCTGACCGGGCGGTGCCGGGTCGATGGCGGCGCGTTGCGCGTTCAGGTCAAGCTCACCATGCAGCGGACAGAGCAGCACTTCAGTACGCTCGCCCAGCGCCTCGACCAACTGTTGATGGACCCGACGGATCTCCGCTTGGCCCGGCAGAAACACCAGCAGGCTGCCGCTTTCGTCGTTCAAGGCCTCGAGGATGGTCTGCACCACCCGTGGTTCGATAAATTCCCCCGGCTGAAACGCTCGGCCCCAGCGCATCGTCACCGGGTACATACGCCCTTCGCTGCGCAGAATAGGCGCGTCATCCAGCAGGCTTGCGAGGCGCTCGCCTTCCAGGGTCGCCGACATCAAGAGAATTTTCAGCGGCTGCTCGTCACGAAACAGGTCGCGACCATTCAGGCTCAGGGCCAGCGCCAGATCAGCGTCTAGGCTGCGCTCGTGGAACTCGTCGAAGATCAGCAGACCGACACCTTCCAGTGCCGGGTCATCTTGCAGACGTCGAGTGAGAATCCCCTCGGTGACCACTTCGATACGGGTCTTGGGCCCCACTTTGCTGTCGAGACGAATGCGATAGCCCACCGTTTCGCCGACCTTTTCCCCCAGCTCGCTAGCCAGTCGTTCGGCGGCCGCGCGGGCGGCGAGGCGACGCGGTTCGAGCATCAGGATGGTTTGCCCGGCCAGCCACGGCTCATGCAACAACGCCAACGGCACGCGGGTGGTTTTACCGGCGCCGGGCGGTGCTTCGAGCACGGCTTCGTGGCGTGTCGCCAAGGCTTCACGCAACGCGGGTAGAACTTCATCAATCGGCAGAGAAATCATGCTGGCTCCAAAACAGAGCGGCGAGTATAACGGCGAACTGCGTGGCGTTAATCACGGTCTGTATTGATACCAAGGACGCCTTTTCACTTCGAATTTGTTCAGGAGATTTATATGCGTATTCCCTTCCGTGTTGTTGGCGGCGTTCTGCTCGCTACCCTGCTGACCCAAATGACCGCTTGCGGGACGATCTTCTTCCCGGACCGCCGCGGCCAGATCGAAGGCAAGATCGACCCGGTGGTGGCTGCCCTCGACGCCGTGGGTATATTGTTCTATGTCATTCCAGGATTGATCGCCTTTGGCGTGGACTTCGCCACGGGTGCCATTTACCTGGAACCCGGCAGGAACGCCCAGGTTGCCCCGGAAAAACTCCAGCAGGCCATCGGTGCCGACGGCAAGGTCGATAACGGCAAGTTGCAGGCTATTCTCGAAAGCGAGTTGGGCCGCAGCTTCCCACTGGATGATCCACGGCTGATCCAGCACAAAGGCAGCACACAGCAACTGGCCATGTACGGTCTGCAACCCGCAGCTTGAAGTGGCGTATTCGAAGGAACGTAAACGCCTATGACCAGTAGTCCCGAACACGCTCGCCTGTTGCGTCTGGCGACCCGCGCTTCGCTGGCGGTGGCGAGCATTCTGATCGTGACCAAGGCGATCGCCTGGTGGATGAGCGGTTCGGTCAGCCTGCTGGCCGGTCTGACTGACTCCCTGCTCGACGGTGCCGCGTCGTTTCTCAATCTGCTGGCGGTGCATTACGCGCTGCGTCCGGCCGACGAGGATCACCGTTACGGGCATGGCAAGGCCGAGTCACTCTCAGGCATGGCCCAGGCGCTGTTCATTGCCGTCAGTGCGGTTTTGATTGGCGTACAGGCGGTTGAACGTCTGCAGAACCCGGAACCCTTGGGGGCGCCGTGGGTGGGTATCGGCGTGATGCTGCTGTCACTGGCGTTGACAGTCGCGCTGCTGATGCTGCAACACCGGGTGGTCCGCGAAACCGGTTCGACTGCGGTACGTGCCGACTCGCTGCATTACCGTTCCGATTTGCTGCTCAATTCCAGCATCCTGGTGGCGCTGGCACTGGCCAGTTTCGGTTGGGAACAATTGGATGCCTGGTTTGGTCTGGCAATAGCGGCGTACATCCTCTGGAGCGCCGTGCACATTGCCAAGGAAAGTGTTGCGGTGTTGATGGACGAAGAATTGCCGCCGGACGTCAGCCAGCACATGCTCGAACTGGCCTGCAGCGTGCCCGGGGTGCTCGGCGCCCATGACCTGCGCACGCGGATCTCCGGCACTCACTGGTTCGTGCAATTGCATCTGGAGTTGCCGGGTGAGTTGACCTTATCCGTCGCCCACAGCATCAGCGATCGCGCCGCCGAAGCGATCACCGCCGCTTACCCAAGGGCCGAGGTGCTGGTGCACGCCGACCCGCAGGAAGTAGTGAACGCTGCAAAGACCTGAGGTTTTCGACCTAATAGCTGACCTGGTAACCGCGACTGCTCAGACAGTTGCCTTGGGCCTGGCGATAGATTTGCACCACCGCAGGCGCCGGTTGATAGGTGACCGCCGCCGGATCGAAGCCGCTCTGCTCGACCGCCCAGCGGTAGCACTCGTAGCCATCCTGATTAACCTGCTCGGGCGCCTGTCCGTTCGCGGGGTAGGCGACTACGTCGTAGCCATTGCTGACCGGTTGCGCAGCCACCGGCGGATCAACCACCACGTACTGTTGCGTACTCGCTTCGTACGCATAATAGGAGCCGGCCGCCAAAAACAATAACGCACTGCCGACCCAGACTTCCTGGGCGTAATCCGGCAGATAGCTGACGCGGATCCCGTGCGGAGGCCTGACCACTACATAACGCGGGCCTTGCGGGCGATACCAGTAGCCGCCGGAGTAGAAGTAGTCCTGACCGCGATACGGCACGCGGTAATTGCGATCCGGGAACCGATCGATCACATAGCCCGGACGATATTGCGGGCCCGGGCCCCAACCGTTGCCATGCCCGTCCGGGCGACCCGGCCAGCGATGGTCATTGGAATAGCCGTTGGAGCCTGAGCGCGAACCGGGGCCGCCTGTCTGCCGATGCTGGTTGTTATCGTTGCGCCGAGGAACGTCCTGGTAATAACCACGCTGTGGCTGCTGGGTCTGGCGGACGGTGTCCGGGTGGCTTTGAATCGGCAGGTTATTGCTCGTCTGCGATGCAGGCCGGCCCTGCCCATTGGCATCATGCTGGCCACGGCTCTGCCCTTGACCGCCCGGATTCTGGCCGTTGTACTCGAACTGTTGGCTGTTGTCGCCGCGAATAATCTGGTTCTGCGGGCGTGGTTGGTTATTTTGCGCACGTGGCTGATTGTTTTCCGGACGCTGTTGATTGTATCCCGACCGCCCTTCGGCATTATGATCACGCTGGCCACCGCTATTGGAATCATTGTGTTGGGGACGTTGCCCGTCATCCCGCTCATCGGCCAGTAACTGCGCGCCGACACTCATGCAAAGCAAACCAACACCTGCCAAACGCCAGATGCGCGACTTCATGGGACTCCTCACTGCGGTTCAGGACCTATCCATCAGACTGGAAACGCCTGGGGCGGTTCTGCAACAGGTTATCAGTCACCAGACTTATTTCGCAGGCATTAAAAAAGGGAGACCCGTCGGCCTCCCCTTGAGAACTTCGTCCGTGCTCGACGCTTATGACGCCGGCTCACCTCACTCCGTCTTCTGGACAGTGTGTAGCCCGGGGGCCGACTCAACCCTGTGGGGTTGGCGACCGCAGCTGGCCTGATTCGGCGAGCCGCACTGGACTGTTTGTCCGGGCAGTGATTCTGTTAATAAGAATAGGCTTGAGGCGCCGGCAGAGGATTGCGAAGATTGCTCAAACAAACATAGCTTGCGCAATTTTTAACTAAAGATAGATAATTAGCCGCAATAGTTATGACAAAGGACTGATCCATGAGCAAACTCGACCGATACGACCTGAGCATTTTGGCGGAATTGCAGCGGGACGCGCGCATCTCCAATCAGGAGCTGGCCGAGCGTATCGGTCTGTCTCCCTCGCCCTGCTCGCGGCGGGTCAAGCAACTGGAAGACGACGGCTATATTTCCCGCCAGGTCGCCCTGCTCGACCGCAAGAAGCTCGGCCTGAGCCTGACCGCCTATGTGCTGATCGGCATGGACCGGCATACCCCCGAGCGCTTTGAGAACTTCGAAGCGGCGATTCGCAACCTGCCTCAGGTGCTCGAATGCAGCCTGGTGACAGGTATGGATGCCGACTATCAACTCAAGGTGGTGGTACCGGACATGGATCACTACCAGAAGCTGTTGCTCGGCCACCTGACCCGCATCGAAGGCGTGACCAGCGTGCGCTCGAGCTTTGTACTCAATCAGGTGCTCAACAGCACCGAGTTGCCGTTGACGCACCTGCGCAGCTAAAAGATCGCAGCCTGCGGCAGCTCCTACGCCGACCGCATACATTCGCGCTCTCGCAGGTGGACGCAAATCCCGTAGGAGCTGCCGCAGGCTGCGATCTTTTCCAGCCGACACAGGTCAATACACCAGCAATCCCCCTTGGCGTATACTCCCCCGGCCTTTTTTTGCCCTGCCGCGCTGGAGAGTTTCAATGGATCCTGCAGTATTCGAAGAGTGGATGATGACCGGTCTGGTGACCATCCTGATCATATTCATGGGTTTTATCGTCTGGGATCTGGCGAAGAAGTCCAAGGCCGGGCGGTTCGGCTCTTTTATCCTGTTCTTCGTCCTGGGCCTGGGCGTTGCCGCCTTCGTGATCAAAAGCGTGGTCATCGGGCTGATCGAATCCGGCACCTTATAAACGCGCGGGGACTTCTTTCCACTGGCCCTGATCAAGCCCTTCGATAGACCAGTCGCCGATTCGCACCCGCACCAGACGCAGGGTCGGCAAGCCCACCGCAGCAGTCATCCGTCGCACCTGGCGGTTGCGCCCTTCGCGAATCACCAGCTCCAGCCAACTGGTCGGCACACTCTTGCGGAACCGCACTGGCGGATTGCGCGGCCATAGCTGCGGCTCTTCAAGCTGCCGCGCCTCGGCGGGCAAGGTCATGCCGTCATTCAACTCGACGCCGTCGCGCAACCGCTGCAATTGTTCAGCGCTGGGCTCACCTTCCACCTGCACCCAATAGGTCTTGGCCAGTTTGTGTTTCGGATCGGCGATCCGCGCCTGAAGCTGGCCGTCGTTGGTCAGCAGCAGCAAGCCTTCGCTGTCCCGATCCAGCCGGCCCGCCGGATAAATGCCGGGAATCTCGATAAAGTCCTTGAGCGTCGCCCGCCCTTCGCCGTCGCTGAATTGAGTCAGCACGTCAAATGGCTTGTTGAACAGGATCAGCTTCGGCTCGGCCGGTGGCGCTTTGGCGACACGTCGTGGGGCTGAGGAGGATTGCGGTTTATTCGCGCCAAGGGGGCGGGAAGCGGGACGAGGTGGACGAGGCATGGCGAAAAAACATCTAACGGTCAGGACTCACCATGCTAGTGGCCCAACCGTTAAATGACCATCCTGCAATCAGCGGAACGGCGGTTCGTCGAAGCTGCGCAGCTTGCGTGAATGCAGCGAGTTGAGCTCGGTGCGCAGCAGATCCACCGCGGCGATGCCGATCTTCAAGTGCTGGCTGACCGCACGTTCATAGAACGCGTTGGCCGAGCCTGGCAGTTTGATTTCGCTGTGCAGCGGCTTGTCCGAAACACACAGCAAGGTGCCGTAAGGCACCCGCAAACGATATCCCTGGGCCGCAATGGTGCCGCTTTCCATGTCCACCGCCACGGCTCGCGACAGGTTGATCAGCGGACGCTCCTGAGCCCAGCGCAGCTCCCAGTTACGGTCATCGTAGGTCAGCACCGTGCCGGTTCGCAGGCGTTTTTTCAGATCATCGCCTTTCTCGCCGGTTACGTAGGCCGCCGCTTGCTGCAAGGCCATCTGCACTTCGGCCAGGGCCGGGATTGGAATATTCGGCGGCACGACCCGATCGAGGATCCCGTCGCGACGCATATAGGCGTGAGCCAGTACGTAGTCGCCAATGGTTTGCGACTGACGCAAGCCGCCGCAGTGCCCGATCATCAGCCAGCAGTGCGGACGCAGTACGGCCAAATGGTCGGTGATGTTTTTCGCGTTGGACGGGCCGACACCGATATTCACCAGGGTCACCCCATGACCGTCACTGGCTTGCAGGTGATAGGCCGGCATCTGGTAACGGTGCCAGACAACTCCAGCGGCAATCGCCGAGGCTTCGCCGTGGTCCATGCTCTTTTCGATGATCACATTGCCCGGCAACACCATGCGCACGAAGCGCGGATCGCTACGCAATTGCTCGAGACCATGAACGATGAACTGGTCGACGTAGCGATGGTAGTTGGTCAGCAGGATCCACGGCTGCACATGCCGCCAGTCGCTGCCGGTGTAATGCACCAGACGACGCAGCGAGAAGTCGACCCGCGCCGCGTCGAACAGCGCCAATGGCAGCGGATCGGTGTTTTCCCAATCGTACAAGCCATCGGCGATGCCATCGGTGGCGGCCGACAGGTCGGTGCTGGGGAACACCCGCGCCAACGCCGCAGCAGTGACGCCGGAGCCGCCAAGCTCATCGCCCTGCTCGACCACATAGGGATAAGGGATGTTCTGCTCGCTGACGCCTACTTCCACTGTCACGGTGAAGTCGTGCATCAGCGGCACCAGTTGCTCCAGCAAATAATTACGGAAGGCTGAAGGATGGGTGACGGTGACGCTGTAGGTGCCGGGTAGCTGGACCTTGGCGTAAGCCCGAGTGGTCTGTGGGACCTCGCCCTGGCAGAGATAGGTCAAGCGCAGTTCAGGGTAACGAAACAGGGCGCGCTGCTCGGCGTCCGGTTCGATGCGATCCTTCATGTACTGCTTGAGGGCCTGGCTCAGCGCGGTGGTAGCACGTTCGTGCAGAGCGGCAAGCCGGTCCACGGCTTGCTCGGCGGTTTGAACGACAATAAAAGCTTCGGTCACGATAAGCATCCTGTGTTCTGATCTGCAGGCTTTCATCTTGCCTGCAACTCAGCCCGATCAGAAGCCCTGAGGTGTCGATCGCGCAACAATCGCTTCTACGTCCAGACCTCGTGGCAGCGTGCCATAGACCCGACCGGCGGTTCCCAGGCGACTGGCAATGAATGCATCGCTGACACTGGCATTGCCCGCCTCCAGCAACAGCTTGGCTTGCAGCCCCAGTGCGATATCTTCGGTCAACTGCCGAGCGCGGTACTGAATGTCACTGGTGTCCTTGAACGCCGTCTGCAATTGGCTGATGTGCGCAGCCAGGCGCTTGTCTCCATGGCCGTCGCCCAATTCGCTGAACAACACATCCAGCACCCCCGGCTCTTTCGACAAGGCCCGCAAGACGTCGAGACACTGCACGTTGCCGGAACCTTCCCACGTCGAGTTCACCGGCGCCTCTCGGTACAGACGCGGCAGGATGCTTTCCTCGACATAACCGGCACCGCCCATGCATTCGGCGGCTTCGTTGATCATCGCCGGCGCCCGTTTGCAGATCCAGTACTTGCCCACTGCCGTCACCAGCCGGGCGAATTTGGCTTCCTGGGAGTCATCCAGTTGATCCAGCGCCCGTCCCATGCGCAGGCTCAAGGCCAGGGCGGCCTCGCTTTCCAGGGCCAGATCGGCCAGCACGTTTTGCATCAAGGGTTGTTCGCTGAGCAGCTTGCCGCCAACCATCCGGTGCGCACAGTGATGGCTGGCCTGGGTCAGCGCCTGACGCATCAGGGCGCTGGAACCGACCATGCAATCGAAGCGGGTCATGGCGACCATTTCGATGATGGTCGGCACGCCGCGGCCTTCCTCGCCGACCATCCAGGCCAGAGCGCCGCGGAACTCCACTTCGCTGGAGGCGTTGGAGCAATTGCCGAGTTTGTTTTTCAGGCGCTGGATGTAGAACTGGTTGCGAGTGTCGTCCGGGCGATGGCGCGGCAGCAGGAAACAGGTCAAGCCCTTGTCGGTCTGGGCCAGGGTCAGGAAGGCATCGCACATCGGCGCCGAACAGAACCATTTGTGGCCGATCAGTTCATAAGCCTGGCCCGGCCCGGCAGCCCCCACCGGAAAAGCCTTGGTGGTGTTGGCCCGGACATCGGTGCCGCCCTGCTTCTCGGTCATCGCCATGCCGATGGTGGCGCCGGCCTTGTGGGCGATGCCGACGTTACGCGGGTCATATTCGGTGGCGAGAACTTTCGGTAGCCATTGTTCGGCGATGTCCGGCTGCAAGCGTAGCGCCGGCACCGAGGCGAAGGTCATGGTCAACGGGCAACCGCTGCCAGCCTCGGCCTGGCTATGCAAGTAGGTCATGGCCGCACGGGCCACATGGGCTCCGGACTGCGGATCGGTCCAGGGCAATGAGGTCAAACCATGTTCGATGGCGGTCTGCATCAGCTGATGGTAGGCCGGGTGAAACTCCACCAGATCGATGCGATGACCATAACGGTCATGGCTGACGAACACCGGCTTGTTCTGATTGGCCAGAAACCCTGCTTCCATCAACGGCCCACCCGCCAGCGCGCCATAGCCATCAATCCGCGATTCGGCCCAACCAGCGCCAAATCGCCGCGCCCATTCCTGTAATGGCAGGTCAATGCGATAGAGGTTGGTGCCATCCAGAGAGGGCGGCTGATTGGTGACCTCGTGGGTTTCGGCGAACTGATGCAGGTTCATGGCGGGCTCCTTCGGGGTGGACCAGATCCCCAGTTAAGCACCACCTCTGCGCCGAACAAAGTGGCATATACGCCTAAATATCGGCGCTTTCACCTTGTTTCGGACATAGCACTCGACGATACAAAATTGCCTGCAATTCTTCGAATTTTACCGGCTTGCTCAAATACTCGGTCATCCCCACCGCCTGACAACGCTCGCGTTCGGCGTTCGGTGTCACCGCCAGCACTGGCAGCTGCGCGTAACCTGGCAGCGCCCGCAATTGGCAGCAGAGCGAGACGCCGTCGAGTCGCGCCAGTTGGCTATCAAGCAACACGGCGTCGAAGGATTCGCGCTGAAGCAGATCCAGCGTCGCCCGAGCGCTGTCCACGGTGCGCACCCGATAGCCCAACTTGAGCAGCATGCCACGCACTACCAGTTGATTGATGCTGCTGTCATCGACCAACAACACACGGCACTCCTGGGGCGCACGGAGGGTTTTCGGCCGGTGTCCCTGGAAACATTGCTCGATCACCAAAGGTTGTGCGCTATCGGTATCGAACTCGACGTCCAGCTGGAAACAACTGCCGCGGCCGGGCTCTGATTGATGGGTCAGACGCCCACCGAGCAACTCGATCAGTTGTCGGCAAATTGCCAGGCCGACACCCAGCCCGCCGTATTCGCGAGTCATCGAACCATCGAGCTGGAAGAATCGTTGATACAGGGTGGCTTCATCCAGATGGGTGAAACCGATACCGGTGTCGATCACCGCGAAGCACAGCGCCACCCGGCCCTCACTCGCCGGCTTCCCGGTGACTCGCAGTACCAACCCACCCACTCGGGTAAACTTGATGGCGTTATCAAGCAAACATTCCAGGCATTGGGTCAATTTTTTGCTATCGCCTTGCAGACGATCCGGCAACCCCTTTGCCACCTCGACCTGAAAATCCAGCGCCTTGCCCATGGCATTTGCGGCGAACTGCATTTGCAGTGCATCGAGCACCCCCCGCAGGCTGAAGTCTTGCTGTTGCACCTTGAGCCTGCCGGCCTGCAACTCAGTCAGGGTGAGGATCCCATTGACCATGCGCATCATGTCCCGCGCCGAGCCCGCGGCGGTCTGCTGGTACTGCTCCAGCTCCGGGCTGAGGTCGACGGTTTGCATCAGTTCCAGCGAGCCGATCACTCCGTTCATCGGCGTGCGCAACTCATGGGTCAGGGTCGCGAGGAATTCGTCCTTGAGCCGGTTGCTGTGGGCCAATTGCTGGTTCAACACTTCGAGTTTCTGACCGGCATCGAACAAGATCTGGGCCTGCTGCTCGCGCATCGAGTTAATGCGATCGGCCAGGGCCAGTGACAGCAATGCCACCTCAAGTGCCGAGCCGATCTGGCTGGCATACATGGTCAGGAACACGTTCGGCAGATAGCCCAGCACCATCAGGGTGTTGATCACTCCACCGAACAGAAATGCCGACCAGGCGATGATGAAATACCGGGCCACCCGCAGACCGCGGCACCAGGCGAACACCCCGGCGGCAAATATCGTCACGGTAAAGGCCAGGGCCAACGCCGTCGCCAGCCGCAAGGCCAGGGCATAGCTGGCCATCAACGACAGTGCCACCACGACCGCGCTGCATGCGATCAGCACCAGCAGCAGCCGGTCGAGCCAGCGACTGTGGCTGGCGGTCTGCAAAAAGCTGCGGGCAAACTGACTGCCGAACAGCCCTGCGGCGCCGATGAAGAAGGGGGTCGAGGCGTTGGCCCACCAGGGACTGTCTGGCCAGAAATACTCGACCGCGGCGCCGTTCACCGACAGCTGGTACAAACCGAACGATGCTATGTAGAAGATGTAATAGAGGTAGCTGGTGTCACGGACGGCAAGGTAGATGAACAGGTTGTAGATCAGCATGCCCAGCAACACGCCATAGATCAAACCCAGTATGTACAGACGCTGTGGCTGGTCTTCCAGGTAGGCGGTACTCGACCAAAGGGTCAGGGGGGCCTGGATCGAACCCTGGCTTTGCAGGCGCAAGTACAGGGTTTTGCGTTGATCAGGGGCGAAATCCAGGTTGAATAGATAGTTGTTCTGGCGGATCTGCCGACTGGAGAACGGCAAGGCATCGCCCGTACGCTGGGCCAATTGATAGGCGCCAGTTGCATCAGGCAAATACAAGTCGAGATGATCGAGTGGTGGATAGGCCAGCTCCAGCAGCCAGGTGCGCTGGGCCGCCGGATCGCCCGGACGATAATGCAGGTCGATTTTCAGCCAGAACGCCGAGCGCGAGTAACCGGCATTGAGGGTGCTCTTATCATGAGTCTTGAAGCTTGCGGCCAAAGCCTGCGAGCTGACATCGGCGATAGTTGCCTCGCCGCTCACGTCTTCGAACACCTGCATCATTCGTCCCAACGGGAGGCTTTGAGTGTTCTCGTTAAACTCGGCTGCACCGGCCAGCATCGGCAAGCTCAGCAGCAACATCAGCAAATAGCGCATAGAGCCCCAGCATGGCCTGTCCGGTTGAGTCAGGAAGCCCCCCCATTTCCCTTGAGTAGACGCAAGACCGGCAATTCTGTTATCGATTTGGATCCACTCTAGCATAGCCGTTGATGGCCATTGAGCACCATCGAATATTTAAGTTTAAAGGCTCTAGTACAGGCGTCTCAGCGCCATCCATTGATCTAGAGCTGTTTGCCTGATTCAGGTCGGGCAATGCCATAAAAAGTAAACCCGCTGCGATGCGGACAGCCCCGAAAAAAAGCGTTTGGTGGTAAGCTCGCGCACCATGAATATCTACAGCTCTCGCCCCGTTGTCCTCTGTCTCTCCGGCCACGACCCAAGTGGTGGCGCCGGCCTGCAGGCAGATATCGAAGCCCTGCTCGCTCAGGGTTGTCATGCTGCCCCGGCAGTCACCGCGCTGACTGTGCAAGACACGGTCAACGTCAGCGACTTCCGCGTCCTCGACCGTGAGTGGGTATTGGCCCAGGCCAATGCCGTGCTCAACGACTCGACCGTCGCGGCGGTCAAGCTGGGCATGCTCGGCTCGCTGGAAATGGTCGACACCGTAGTCGAACTGCTCCAGGCGCATCCGCATTTGCCGCTGGTCTGCGACCCGGTATTGCGCGCCGGCGGCGGCGGGCGCCTGGGCAAGGATGAAGTCGGCTACGCCATGCGCGAACGCCTGCTGCCGCTGGCGACCATTGCCACCCCTAACCTTCCCGAAGCCCGCATCCTCGCCGAACTGCCTGAAGGCACCCCTGACGAGTGCGCAGAAAAACTCCTGCCTTACTGCAAACACCTGCTGATCACGGGCGGCCATGGTGATGAGCATGAAGTGCACAACCGCCTGTACAGCCGCGATGGCAGCCGCCAGACCTACACCTGCCAGCGCTTGCCGGGCAGTTATCACGGCTCGGGCTGCACCCTGGCCAGCGCACTGGCCGGTCGCCTGGCCTTGGGTGAAAACCTCGCCAGCGCCGTGCAATCGGCACTGAACTACACTTGGCGCACCCTGCGCGATGCCGAACAGCTCGGCAAAGGCCAGTTCGTTCCACGCCGGCTGCCGCTGGATTTTTGCTCGTAACGCCATGAGGCTTGCTCGATGAAACTACGTGGCCTGTATGCCATTACCGACAGTCAACTGTTGGCCGGCAAGTTCCTGCCTTTTGTGGAAGCGGCACTGGAGGGCGGTGTCACACTGCTGCAGTACCGCGACAAGAGCTCCGACGAAGCCCGTCGGCTGCGCGAAGCCGAAACCCTGCGCACTTTGTGTGAGCGCTACAACGCCCAGTTGATCATCAATGACGATGCCGAACTGGCCGCGCGCCTTGGCGTCGGCGTCCACCTGGGGCAGACTGACGGCCCGCTGACCCCGGCTCGGGCCCTGCTCGGGCGCAAGGCGATTATCGGCTCGACCTGCCACGCTCAACTCGAGCTCGCCGAACAAGCCGCCAAAGAAGGCGCCAGCTATGTCGCCTTCGGCCGCTTCTTCAACTCCAACACCAAGCCCGGCGCGCCGGCGGCCACCCTCGACTTGCTCGACCAGGCCCGCAGCAAATTGCACCTGCCGATCTGCGTGATCGGTGGCATCACTCTGGAAAACGCCGCCCCGCTGGTGGCCCATGGAGCCGACCTGCTGGCCGTGGTCCACGGTCTGTTCGGTGCCGCGACTACCCAGGAAGTGACGCAGCGCGCGCGCGCCTTCAAAGCCCTGTTTGATATCTAAATAGCCGAATCCTGATTCAGAGAACCCCATCATGTCTCGTTCCGAAACCCTGTTTGCCAATGCCCAGAAACACATTCCCGGCGGTGTGAACTCGCCCGTTCGTGCCTTCAAGAGCGTCGGCGGCACCCCGTTGTTCTTCAAGCACGCAGAAGGCGCCTATGTAACGGACGAAGATGACAAGCGTTACGTCGACTACGTCGGCTCCTGGGGACCGATGATCCTCGGCCATAGCCACCCCGAAGTGCTCGACGCGGTGCGCAAGCAGCTCGAACACGGGTTGTCCTATGGCGCCCCGACCGAAATGGAAACCCAGATGGCCGATCTGGTCTGCTCCATCGTGCCCTCGATGGAAATGGTCCGCATGGTCAGCTCCGGCACTGAAGCAACCATGAGTGCGATTCGTCTGGCCCGTGGCTTCACCGGCCGCGACAGCATCATCAAGTTCGAAGGTTGCTACCACGGCCACTCCGACAGCCTGCTGGTCAAGGCCGGCTCTGGCGCACTGACCCAAGGCGTTCCCAGCTCTGCCGGGGTACCCGCCGCATTTGCCAGACACACCCTGACCTTGCCCTTCAACGATATCGACGCCGTCGAACAGATGCTCAGCGAAGTCGGCCAGGAAGTGGCCTGCATCATTGTCGAGCCGGTGGCCGGCAACATGAACTGCGTGCCACCGGCACCGGGCTTCCTCGAAGGCCTGCGCACGCTCTGCGACAAACACAGCGTGGTGCTGATTTTCGACGAAGTGATGACCGGTTTCCGCGTCGCCCTGGGTGGCGCCCAGGCCCACTACGGCGTCATTCCGGACCTGAGCACGTTCGGCAAGATCATTGGCGGCGGCATGCCAGTGGGCTGCTTCGGTGGTAAGCGCGAAATCATGTCGCATATCGCCCCATTGGGGCCTGTCTACCAGGCCGGCACCCTGTCCGGCAACCCGCTGGCCATGGCTGCGGGCCTGACCACCCTGCGCCTGATCAGCCGCCCGGGCTTCCACGCCGAGTTGAGCGACTACACCAGTCGCCTGCTCGACGGCCTGCAACAGCGTGCCGACGCGGCTGGCATTCCGTTCGTGACCACCCAGGCCGGCGGCATGTTCGGCCTGTACTTCAGCGGCGCTGACGACATCGTCACCTTCGATGACGTCATGGCCAGCGACGCCGGCCTGTTCAAACGCTTCTTCCACCTGATGCTCGAGGGCGGCGTGTACCTGGCACCCAGCGCCTTTGAAGCCGGTTTCACCTCGATCGCCCATGGCGATGCCGAACTGCAACTGACCCTCGATGCTGCCGAACGTGCTTTTGCTGCACTGAAGTAAGCCTCTCTGGACTGATGCCGGTGGACGCCGGCGTCAGTTTTGCCTCCTGCCAAAGCCGATTTACCTGCCGCGCAGTGGCAAAATCGCCGAAAGCGGCAGATATAGCCCCCGCGTAGCAGAAAAACGAGTAAAGACTTTGTAAGGTTGGCCCTGCTTATTTCATAATGCGCGCTTATTGGATCCCCCAGTGGATCCACGCGCCCCTCAGAGGTACGTCGATTCCCATGAACCGCACCGGCCGCACCCTTGCATTGGGCTGCCTGTTGCTCCTTCAGCCCCTGCTCGCGCACGCACAAGCAGGTGGCAACTCGTTGTTGATCCCAGCGATGGGTCGTTGCACCCTCAATACTCAGCCGCAAGACTTGGCCGAGGCGCTCGCCGCCTGCAAGCAAGCGGCGGATGCAGGGGATGCACAGGCACAATACGAGTTGGGCGAATTCTATTACGACGGCAAAAATACGCCGCGCGACCTCAATCAAGCCCTGAGTTACTACGAGAAAGCCTCTCTGCAAGGCCACGCCCAGGCGCAATTCAAGCTCGGCAGCATGTTCTTCCATGGCGAAGGTGTGCCCGCGAACAACGTCCAGGCCTATATCGTGCTGAAGATGGCGGCGGTCAATGGCGCCGAAGATGCGCTGGACACCGCCGACGAAGTCGCCGAGCACATGCAGCGCGACGAACTGGAAGTCGCGACCCAGGTACTGGGGCAGATTTTCCGCAAATACCTACTGGAATTGCAAAGCGCCGATGGGCGTTCGCCTTTTGCGCCGTTGCCTTGAATCCTGCCTGATCGAACGCTTGGCGTGCTTTTGTGGCAAAGGGGGCGTTCTGTGGCGAGGGGGCTTGCCCCCGTTCGGCTGCGCAGCAGTCGCAGAGCCGGCGAATGCGGTCCGTCAAACAGAACTCGACTTCAGGTTTCAGGACCGCTTCGCGCTCCAGCGGGGGCAAGCCCCCTCGCCACTAGAAGGCTCCACTCACCACAAAGTACTGAGTGTTACTTATCCGGCATCGGCATCGGAAACGGCATGACATTACTCATACCGCGGGCTTCGGTGATCTTCGGCGTACCCAGACGTTCGACTTCGTCGATGCGCACGATCGAATGCATCGGCACAAAACTGCGTACCACGCCTTCGAACTGCGCCTTGAGCTTCTCTTCGCCAGGGTCGACGACCAGCTGTGTGCGCTCGCCAAAGACGAACTCTTCCACTTCCAGGAAGCCCCACAGATCACTTTGATAGATCTGCTTGGCGTACATTTCGAACACCTGGCCCTGGTTAAGGAAAATCACCTTGTAGATTGGAGCTTCACGTTTGGTCATGGTGGGCGGGCAACAAATCGGGGGATATATATGAGGGCGCGAACTATAGCATAGCCGCCGGACGCACAGCGGTAGGAACCTTGGGACATGTTCCCTATAATGCGCGGTTCTTTGAACCAGTTGATGAACCCCCATGGCCAAGAAGCTCTATATCGAAACCCACGGCTGCCAGATGAACGAGTATGACAGCTCGCGCATGGTCGATCTGCTGGGTGAACATCAGGCCCTGGAAGTAACCGCCCGCGCCGAAGACGCGGACGTCATCCTGCTCAACACCTGCTCCATTCGCGAGCGCGCCCAGGACCGGGTGTACTCCCAGCTTGGCCGCTGGCGCGAACTGAAACTGGCCAACCCGGACATGGTGATCGCCGTCGGCGGTTGCGTGGCCAGCCAGGAAGGCGCGGCAATCCGCGACCGCGCACCCTACGTCGACGTGGTGTTCGGTCCGCAAACCTTGCACCGCCTGCCGGAAATGATCGACGCCGCACGCTTGACCAAGCTGCCGCAGGTCGACGTCTCGTTCCCGGAAATCGAAAAATTCGACCACCTGCCGGAACCGCGCATCGACGGCCCGAGCGCCTACGTCTCGGTCATGGAAGGCTGCAGCAAGTACTGCACGTTCTGCGTGGTGCCCTACACCCGCGGCGAAGAAGTCAGCCGTCCGTTCGACGACGTACTGGCGGAAATCATCCACCTGGCGGAAAACGGCGTGCGCGAAGTCACCCTGCTTGGCCAGAACGTCAACGGCTATCGCGGCCAGACCCATGACGGCCGCCTGGCGGACCTCGCCGAGCTGATCCGGGTGGTTGCCGCCGTCGACGGTATCGAGCGCATCCGCTACACCACCTCGCACCCGCTGGAGTTTTCCGACAGCCTGATTCAGGCCCACGCTGAAGTGCCGGAACTGGTCAAACACCTGCATTTGCCGGTGCAATCGGGTTCGGACCGCATTCTGGCGGCGATGAAGCGCAACCACACTGCGCTGGAATACAAGTCCAAGCTGCGTAAGCTGCGAGCTGCTGTACCGGGCATCTGCATCAGCTCGGATTTCATTGTCGGTTTCCCTGGCGAGACTGAAAAAGACTTCCAGCAGACCATGAAGCTGATCGAAGACGTCGGCTTCGATTTTTCCTATTCATTCGTCTATAGCCAGCGCCCAGGCACCCCGGCCGCCGATTTGCCCGACGAAACACCGGAAGAACTGAAAAAAGAACGCCTGAATGCCCTGCAACATCGACTCAACCAGCAAGGTTTCGAGATCAGCCGACAAATGGTCGGCTCGATCCAGCGCATTCTGGTGACCGATTATTCGAAGAAAGACCCGGGCGAATTGCAGGGGCGGACCGAGAACAACCGTATCGTCAACTTCCGTTGCGACAATCCGCAACTGATCGGGCAGTTCGCCGACGTGCATATCGATGCCGCGCAACCGCACTCGCTGCGCGGTTCTTTGTTGCAATAAGTGTCGGCACGCGCTTCTGTGGCGAGGGGGCTTGCCCCCGCTCGGCTGCGAAGCAGTCGTAAAGTCAGGCAACTCGGCACTAACTGAAAGAACGTGTCGCCCAATTTGGGACCGCTTCGCGCTCCAGCGGGGGCAAGCCTCCTCGCCACAGGGGTAATCGTCGAACACAGCAAGTTATTTAAGAGCTTTCGCACCCGGCCCACTGGCGTTATCCTTGATTTCATCTTAATTGCCCCAGGGCGGCTAAAAACGACCTTGAACGCACCCATCGAACCACATCGTTTCATCCTCGAGCCCTTTGAGGCTCGCCGCTTCGCTAATCTGTGCGGGCAGCTCGACGAGCATCTGCGCCTGATCGAACAGCGGCTGACCATTGAAATCCGCAATCGCGGAAACCAGTTCGAACTGATCGGCGAACCCAAGCACACTTCCTCCGCGGAAAACCTTCTGCGCCGCCTGTATCGGGAAACCAAGAATACCGAGCTGTCGCCGGACGTGGTTCACCTGTTCCTGCAGGAATCGGCCGTGGAGGAACTGGACAGCCATACGGCCGAACCCGCCGTCGCGCTGCGCACCAAAAAAGGCATGATTCGCCCTCGCGGCTTGAATCAGCAGCGCTACGTGAAGGAAATTCTCGGTAACGATATCAACTTCGGCATCGGCCCCGCTGGTACTGGCAAGACCTATCTGGCGGTTGCCTGTGCGGTAGACGCATTGGAGCGCGAGCAAGTACGCCGCATCCTGCTGGTGCGTCCAGCGGTTGAAGCCGGTGAAAAGCTTGGTTTCCTGCCCGGCGACCTGGCGCAGAAAATCGATCCGTACCTGCGCCCGCTGTATGACGCGCTCTACGAAATGCTCGGCTTCGAACACGTCGCCAAACTGATCGAACGCCAGGTGATCGAAATCGCACCGCTGGCCTATATGCGCGGACGAACTCTGAACAACAGCTTCATCATTCTCGACGAAAGCCAGAACACCACCGTCGAACAGATGAAAATGTTTCTGACGCGGATCGGCTTCGGTTCCACGGCCGTTATCACCGGCGACATCACCCAGGTCGATCTGCCCAAAGGCACGCGCTCGGGGCTGTCCCATGTGATCGATGTGCTCAAGGGCGTGCCGGGCATCAGCTTTACGCACTTCATGCCCAAGGACGTGGTACGCCATCCATTGGTGCAGCGCATCGTCGAAGCCTACGAGCGCTTCGAGAATCGCGTCGACGACGATTCGACCCGACTCTCTACCGCCAGGGATACTCGCCGCGATGCTTGAGCTTGATCTGCAGCTTGCAAGCCAAAAAACCGCTCCCAGCGAAGCCGAGTTCCGCCAATGGTGCGAACTGGCCCTGCGCCAGCGCACGGCCGACTCGGAACTGACCATTCGTCTGGTCGACGAACCGGAAGGCCGGGAGCTGAACCACACCTGGCGGCATAAGGATTACGCCACCAATGTGTTGTCCTTCCCGGCCGATGTGCCAGACGAACTGCTGGACATCCCGCTGCTCGGTGACCTGGTGATCTGCGTACCGGTGGTCGAGCGCGAAGCCGCCGAGCAAGGCAAGGCACTCGATGCCCACTGGGCGCATCTGGTCATCCACGGCTGCTTGCATCTGCTGGGTTACGACCACATAGATGACGATGAAGCCGAAGAAATGGAAGCCCTGGAACGAACGTTGCTTGCCGAGCTGGGTCATCCTGACCCTTATGCGGACGACGAAACCGATTCCTCCCCCACCGATACAACAAAGGATTCAGAGTAATCGCTATGAGCGAAGATCGATCGAGCAACGGGCAAAAGTCCTGGCTGGGTAAACTCACCCAAGCTTTTGCCCACGAGCCGAAGAACCGTCAGGAGCTTCTGGAGCTGCTGCGCGAAGCCCACCAGAACAAGTTGCTGGACAGCGAAGCGCTGGCCATCGTCGAAGGCGCCATCCAGGTCGCGGACCTGCAAGTACGGGACATCATGGTTCCGCGCTCGCAGATGATCAGCATCAAGGCGACCCAGACACCTCGCGAGTTTCTCCCGGCGGTCATCGATTCCGCGCACTCGCGCTACCCGGTGATTGGTGAAAGCCACGACGACGTCATGGGCGTCTTGCTGGCAAAGGATCTGCTGCCGCTGATCCTCAAGGAAAACGGCGACAACTGTAACGTCAGGGACTTACTGCGTCCGGCAACCTTTGTCCCCGAGTCCAAGCGCTTGAACGTGCTGCTGCGTGAGTTCCGCGCCAACCATAACCATATGGCCATCGTCATCGATGAATACGGTGGTGTAGCCGGCCTGGTGACCATTGAAGACGTACTGGAACAGATAGTCGGCGACATCGAAGATGAACACGATGTCGAGGAAGACAGCTACATCAAGCCACTGCCCAGCGGTGACTTCCTGATCAAGGCGTTGACCCCGATCGAGAACTTCAACGAGTTTTTCGCCAGCGAGTTTTCCGACGATGAGTTCGACACGGTCGGCGGCCTGGTGATGAGTGCGTTCGGACACCTGCCTAAACGGAACGAGATCACCGAAATCGGTCCCTATCGCTTCCGTATCCTGAACGCCGATAGCCGGCGGATTCACCTGCTGCGCCTGACACCCATATCCCGTTAAGGATCGACATGCTGCGCTTAACCCGTCCCGGCTGGCCCGGTAATCTGCTGGCCGTGGCGGCCGGTGCACTCACCACCCTGACACTGGCGCCGTACGATATCTGGCCACTGGCGCTGCTCGCGCTGGGGATCTTCTATGCCGGCTTGCGCGATCTGACACCACGCCAGGCACTGGGTCGTGGCTGGTGCTATGGCTTCGGCCTGTTTGCCGCCGGCACCAGCTGGATCTACGTCAGCATCCACACCTACGGCGGTGCCTCTGCGTTGCTCGCCGGCCTGTTGATGTTTGCCTTCTTTGCCGCCATCGCCTGGTTTTTTGCCCTGCCTGCCTGGATTTGGGCACGCTGGCTGCGGCGTAACGAAGCGCCCCTGGCCGACGCCCTGGCCTTTGCCGCGCTGTGGCTGGCCCAGGAAGCTTTCCGTGGCTGGTTTCTCACGGGCTTCCCTTGGCTGTATTCCGGTTACAGCCAGCTCGACGGACCTCTCGCCGGCCTCGCACCGCTGGGCGGCATGTGGCTGATTTCCTTCACCCTGGCCCTGACGGCGGCGCTGCTGTACAACCTGCCGCGCCTGGTCCGCAACGGACGCAAGGCGTTCATCGCCGCCGGCCTGTTGTTGCTGATCGCGCCCTGGGGCATTGGCCTGGCACTCAAAGGTCACGCCTGGACCAGCCCCTCTGGCGACCCGCTGTCCGTCGCGGCGATCCAAGGCAATATCGAGCAAAGCATGAAGTGGGACCCGGAGCAGTTGAACTCGCAACTGGCCCTGTACCGCGACATGAGCTTCAGCTCCAAGCGTGTCGACTTGCTGATCTGGCCAGAAACGGCGATCCCGGTACTAAAGGAATCGGCCGAAGGCTACCTGAGCATGCTCGGCAACTTCGCCGCAGAGCGCAATTCCGCACTGATTACCGGGGTACCGATCCGCGAGGTGGTGCATAAGGAAAAGCGCTACTTCAATGGCATCACCGTGGTCGGCGAAGGCGATGGCACCTACCTGAAACAGAAACTGGTGCCGTTTGGCGAGTACGTACCGTTGCAGGATCTGTTGCGCGGGCTGATCGCCTTCTTTGACCTGCCGATGTCGGACTTCGCACGCGGCCCGGCCGATCAGCCAATGCTGCAAGCCAAGGGTTACCAGATTGCGCCGTTCATCTGCTATGAAGTGGTTTACCCGGAGTTCGCCGCCAGCCTTTCGGCCCGCAGCGACCTGCTGCTGACCATCAGCAACGACACCTGGTTCGGCACCTCCATCGGTCCGCTGCAACACTTGCAGATGGCACAGATGCGCGCACTGGAAGCCGGACGCTGGATGATTCGTGCCACCAATAACGGCGTCACCGGGCTGATCGACCCGTTTGGCAAGATCACCGTGCAAATCCCGCAGTTCCAGCGTGGGATTCTCTATGGCGAAGTGGTACCGATGCACAACCTGACGCCGTACCTGCAATGGCGTTCGTGGCCGCTGATCATTGTCTGCGTGCTGCTGTTCGGCTGGGCGTTGCTGGCCAGCCGGATCGCCAAGACGGTTTAGGGGTGCCGCAAAAAGATCGCAGCCTTCGGCAGCTCCTACACGGACCGCATTCACCCGTGATTTTCGGGTGTACGTAAATCCAAGGAGCTGCCGCAGGCTGCGATCTTTTGACTTTAACGGTAAAACAACGAATACCCGACCTGCCCCACCGCCTCATTCAGCAACTGCCCTGATTGCCAGATCGACTTGAACTCCGGCATCCAGCCACCCAATGGCCGGGCATTATCAACCCCTAAAAACCCCACTGGTGCCGCTACGACGGTGAACCCTGCCTGCTCGAAACTCCACACCGAACGCGGCATGTGCGAGGCATGAGTCACCACGACCACCCGCTTGATGCCCAGCGGCTGAAGCACCTCTGCGGTGAACCGGGCGTTTTCCCAGGTCGTGCGGCTGCGTCCTTCCTGCCACCGGACCGTCACGCCAAAATCGTCCTGCATCGACTCCGCCATCAGCGCCGCCTCGGTAGGCGGTGTTCCGTAATGCAAACCGCCACTGGTCAACACCGGCAGGCCCGAGGCCTTGGCCAGACGCGCCGCATAGCGCTCGCGCTCCAGACCGATACCGGTCGGCTGATCCGAGCCCCAAGCCGGGTCGCCATGTTCGCGCCCCGAGCCCAATACCACAATCGCATCCGCGCGCCCGGCCAGCGTCGCCCATTCGCTCCGCGCCAGTGGCGGCTCACGTTCCAGCGCGCGGGCACTCCACTCGACGACGATCGGCAAGCTCATCAGCCAGAAACCA
Source organism: Pseudomonas sp. LBUM1658 (assembly GCF_059716055.1). Classification (NCBI taxonomy): domain Bacteria; kingdom Pseudomonadati; phylum Pseudomonadota; class Gammaproteobacteria; order Pseudomonadales; family Pseudomonadaceae; genus Pseudomonas; species Pseudomonas sp. LBUM1658. The sequence continues at coordinate 668,377 of NZ_CP166798.1, read as the reverse complement.
CCCACCCCCAGTACAAAGCACAAACCCGCGAGACGGGGTCGCGATCGCCGAAACCACCAGGCAAACAGAAGCAGCAGCAAAAGAATGCCGGGAGGCAGAAGAAGTTGTTTAACGAAATAGCGAAAAGGCATCGAGCATCTCCATAGATGCCCGAAGCCTAAGGGGGTTAAAGCCATGCAACAACAGTTGCTGAAGGCGTTTCTTTCGAAAGCCTTTACTTTTGATGTCATGCAGAGTGCCCGAAAGGGCTGCATACACTTATTTGAACTGCAGGGACCGGACCTTTACCGCGTCCCCGCCGGTTGCCTTGTCTCGCAACCAGATGATCTTGGCCGAACGTGGTGCTTCTTTATGTTTGATAGCTTCCAATACGCTGGAATGTGCTTCACGTTCACTACGGTCCAGATATGCCTTGATCAACTCGAACTCAGCGCGAGTCAAACCACGTAGTTCCAACTCGACAGGACGTTCATCGCGCAACCGGCCTGCCGTTTTTGCCACATCCAAGGCTAGACCCAAACGATCTATCAACCTTTCGTACAGCTCGGGTTTTGTTGCTTTTCGCTGCGACTCAACCATCCGCTCACCTCATTGAAGATAAGACTCGCTCCCCCTCTAAGAGCTTAGTCTCGCTGAAGCAACAGGTCCGCTGCCGCGACCAACGGCCCGCGCAGTACCCCGCAGGTGCAATCAGGGTTTCCCTCGGCAGAGCGCGGTCATGTATGCTACGGCGCTTCCTGTAACTCCACTTCCAGCTCGACTGGACACCGAAAACGCCACATTTGGCGTCGTCACCGTCCAGCGTCGCATCGAAGAGGATTAGGCCACCCCTATTCAGTTCAAAAGTAGCCATGCACGAACAATATCAGCCCCGTGAAATCGAAGCCGCCGCCCAGTCATTCTGGGACGAGCAAAAGTCCTTTGAAGTCAGTGAACAGCCAGGCAAGGAGACTTTCTACTGCCTGTCGATGTTCCCTTACCCCAGCGGCAAGCTACACATGGGGCATGTGCGCAACTACACCATCGGCGACGTGATCTCCCGCTATCAGCGCATGCAAGGCAAAAACGTCCTGCAACCCATGGGTTGGGACGCCTTCGGCATGCCGGCGGAAAACGCCGCGATGAAAAACAACGTCGCACCGGCGAAGTGGACTTACGAAAACATCGCCTACATGAAGACCCAGCTGCGTAGCCTGGGCCTGGGCGTCGACTGGTCGCGGGAAATCACCACCTGCAAACCCGATTACTATCGCTGGGAACAATGGCTGTTCACTCGCCTGTTCGAAAAAGGCGTGATCTATCGCAAGAACGGCACCGTCAACTGGGACCCGGTCGACCAGACCGTTCTGGCCAACGAACAAGTGATCGACGGCCGCGGCTGGCGTTCCGGCGCACTGATCGAGAAGCGCGAAATCCCGATGTACTACTTCAAGATCACCGCCTATGCGGATGAACTGCTGGAGAGTCTCGACGATTTGACGGGCTGGCCCGAGCAAGTCAAAACCATGCAGCGCAACTGGATTGGCAAATCCCGTGGCATGGAAGTGCAGTTTCCTTTCGACCAGGCCTCCATCGGCGAAGCCGGCGTTCTGAAAGTCTTCACCACCCGGCCGGACACCCTGATGGGCGCGACCTACGTCGCAGTGGCCGCCGAACATCATCTGGCGACCCTGGCCGCCAAAGGCAATCCTGAGCTGCAAGCCTTCATCGCTGAATGCAAAGGCGGCAGCGTGGCGGAAGCCGACATCGCCACTCAAGAGAAGAAAGGCCTGCCGACTTCGCTGTTCGTAGAGCACCCGTTGACCGGCGAAAAACTGCCGGTGTGGGTCGCCAACTATGTGCTCATGCACTACGGCGACGGCGCGGTCATGGCCGTACCGGCCCACGACGAGCGCGATTTCGAATTCGCCACCAAGTACAGCCTGCCGATCAAACCCGTGGTGCGTACCAGCACCGGCGATGAAACGCCCGCTCCCTGGCAGGACGCCTACGGCGAGCATGGCCAACTGATCAACTCCGGCGAGTTCGACGGTCTGGACTTCCCTGGCGCTTTCGATGCGATCGAAGTGGCACTGATCAAGAAGAACCTTGGCGCTTCCCGCACCCAGTTCCGCCTGCGCGACTGGGGCATCAGCCGTCAGCGCTACTGGGGCTGCCCGATCCCGATCGTCCACTGCGATAGCTGTGGTGATGTGCCGGTGCCGGAAGACCAACTGCCGGTGGTGCTGCCCGAAGACGTCGTCCCCGACGGCGCCGGTTCGCCATTGGCGCGCATGCCCGAGTTCTACGAATGCAGCTGCCCGAAATGCGGCAAGCCGGCCAAGCGCGAAACCGACACCATGGACACCTTTGTCGAGTCGTCCTGGTACTACGCCCGCTACGCCTCGCCACATTATGAGGGTGGTCTGGTCGACCCGGCCGCAGCCAATCACTGGTTGCCGGTCGATCAGTACATCGGCGGTATTGAACACGCGATTCTTCACCTGCTCTACGCTCGCTTCTTCCACAAACTGATGCGCGACGAAGGCCTGGTCAGTTCCAACGAGCCGTTCAAGAACCTGCTGACCCAAGGCATGGTGATCGCCGAGACTTACTTCCGTCGCGAAGCCAACGGCAGCCTGACCTGGTTCAACCCGGCGGATGTCGAGCTGGAACGCGACAGCAAAGCCAAAATCATCGGCGCCAAGCTGATCAGCGACGGTCTGCCGGTAGAAATCGGTGGCACCGAGAAAATGGCCAAGTCGAAGAACAACGGCGTTGACCCGCAATCGATGATCGACCAGTACGGCGCCGATACCTGCCGCCTGTTCATGATGTTCGCCTCGCCACCAGACATGAGCCTGGAATGGTCCGACTCCGGCGTCGAAGGCTCCCATCGCTTCCTCAAGCGTGTCTGGCGCCTGGCGCAATCCCACGTCAGCCAGGGCCTGCCGGGCGCGCTGGATCTCGCTACGCTGAATGACGAGCAGAAGGTCATTCGCCGGTCGATACATCTGGCCATCAAACAAGCCAGCCAGGATGTCGGCCTGCATCACAAATTCAACACCGCCATCGCTCAGGTGATGACGCTGATGAACGTACTGGAGAAAGCCCCGCAAACCACCGGCCAGGACCGCGCGCTGATGCACGAAGGTCTGGAGACTGTGGCCCTGCTGTTGGCGCCGATCACTCCGCATATCAGTCATGAGCTGTGGCACCAGCTGGGCCACACCGGCGCGGTCATCGATGCCAACTGGCCAGCGCTGGACGACAGCGCCCTGGTGCAGGACAGCCTGCAGCTGGTGATCCAGGTCAACGGCAAGTTGCGCGGTCACATCGAAATGCCCGCCAGCGCCAGCCGCGAAGAGGTGGAAGCTGCAGCACGGACCAATGAAAACGTACTGCGTTTCACCGAAGGTCTGACCATTCGCAAGGTTATTGTAGTGCCTGGCAAACTGGTCAATATCGTCGCTAGCTAATTGGATCAGGCGTCAGGTCCCGGACTTGGCGCCGAACAAAACCTCCAGGGCCGCGCAGTCGACCCAAATGGTTTCAAGGGGAGCAACAAGATGATCAAACGTAATCTGCTGGTTATGGGCCTCGCGGTACTGCTGAGCGCCTGCGGCTTCCAGCTGCGCGGTACCGGCACTACCGATCTCGCTATCAGAGAGCTCGACCTGAGTGCCCGTAACGCCTACGGCGCGACCGTTACCCAGCTGCGCCAGGTATTGCAAGGCAGTGGCGTCAAAGTCTATGCCGGCGCACCGTACAAGCTGACGCTGACCGATGAACAGGAATCCCGGCGCACGCTCAGCTATGCCGGCGCAGGGCGCTCGGGCGAGTATGAGATGACCACCGTGCTGTCCTATGAAATCCAGGGGCACGACAATCTGCCGTTGCTCAGTGACAATCTGCAAGTGCAGAAGGTCTTCGTCCACGACGGTAACAACCTGGTAGGTTCTGATCAGGAAGCCGCCCAAGTGCGCGAGGAATTGCGTCGCGACCTGGTGCAACGGATGATGCTGCGTCTGCAACAGCTGACCCCGACGCAACTGGATCAACTGCAGCAAACCGCCGATGCCAGAGCCAAGGCTGAGGCCCAGGCATTGGAAGCGGCCCAAAAGGCAGAAGCGGAAACGCCACGCCAGTCGCCTCTGCAACTGCAGAACCAGTAAGTCGTACGGGGCGCGCCAAGCGCGCCCCGCTCGCCTCTTCTTATGAAACTCGCCCCCGCCCAACTCGCCAAACACCTGCAAGGCAAGCTCGCGCCTGTGTACATCATCAGCGGTGATGATCCGCTGCTGTGCCAGGAAGCCGCCGATGCCATCCGTACCGCTGCCCGTCAGCAAGGCTTCGATGAGCGCCAGGTGTTCAGCGCCGACGCCAGCTTCGATTGGGGCTCGCTGCTGCAAGCGGGCGCCAGCATGTCGCTGTTCGCCGAAAAACGCTTGCTGGAACTGCGCCTGCCTTCCGGCAAGCCTGGTGACAAGGGCGCCGCGGCGTTCATCGAATACTGCTCGCGCCCTCCTGAAGACACCTTGCTGCTGATCAGCCTGCCCAAGCTCGACGGCAGTGCGCAGAAGACCAAGTGGGGCAAGGCACTGATCGAAGGTCAGCAGACCCAGTTCTTGCAGATTTGGCCGGTAGACGTCAACCAGTTACCGCAATGGATTCGTCAACGCCTGTCCCAGGCGGGGCTTTCCGCCAGCCAGGACGCCGTCGAGCTAATTGCTGCGCGCGTGGAAGGCAACCTGCTGGCGGCCGCGCAGGAAATCGAAAAACTCAAGCTGATGGCCGAAGGCGGTCAGATCACCGTCGAGACGGTGCAAGCGGCTGTTGCTGATAGTGCGCGCTTTGATGTATTCGGCCTGGTGGATGCAATTCTCAACGGCGAAGCCGCCCACGCCTTGCGCATGCTCGAAGGCCTGCGCGGGGAAGGCGTCGAACCACCGGTGATTCTCTGGGCGCTGGCCCGGGAGCTGCGCCTGCTGGCCAACCTGTCGCTGCAATACAGCCAGGGCATACCGCTGGACAAAGCCTTCAGCCAGGCCCGTCCGCCAGTCTGGGACAAGCGCAAGCCTCTGATGAGCAAAGCCCTGCAACGCCACTCAGCGCAGCGCTGGGGGCAATTGCTGCTCGATGCTCAGCGTATCGATGCACAGATCAAAGGCCAGGCGGCGGGCTCGCCGTGGATGAGCCTTAGCCGTTTGTCGCTGTTGATGGCCGGTCAGCGGTTGGCATTGCCGGCGGAATGATCGAACAATGTGGCAAGGGAGCTTGCTCCCTCGCCACAGGTCGTCATTTCCTACACATCGCAGGGTCTGGACAGATTCCCCGCGTTGTCCGATGATCGGCAGCGCAAAAACCCATCCACCAGCGAGACCTCATCATGAGCAAGAAGCCATCAACGCATGGCCCCAACAAGGCCAAATCCATTATCGCCCAGCCTCTGTTCCGCAGCCGTCAGGAACACCCAGGCAAGGGCAAAGGCAGCTACCGCCGCGAAGCCTTCCAGTCTAAAAGCTGGGAGGCTTCTTACTTTCAGACCGCCTGAAAGCAAGCAACCCCTCAACATGTTAAGGTCGGCACCTGATTCGTATTTTCTGGACCTGTGCATGCCCTTTTGTCTTTCCCGTCGTTGGCATTTACGCCAATTGATCGCTGCCTCCAGCCTTATTCTGTTAGTCGCCTGCGCGGAAAAACCCACCGCTGCCGACGCCCAACCGCTTCAGAATGTTGCTGTCGTCCCCGCGCCCGCGGTGATTCCTCCAGTCGTCCCGACTGGCGAGAACCTGGAAATCCAGCCGACGCAGACGTTCAATGAATGGCAGACCGCGTTTCGCCAGGACGCCCTGGTCGCTGGCATCAGCCCCAGCCTGTTCGATCGTGCGTTTGCCGGTGTTACACCGGATATGAGTGTGATCCGCGCCGACCGCAGCCAACCGGAGTTTGCCCGTCCGGTATGGGAATACCTCAATGGCGCGCTGTCTGCCATGCGGGTCCGCAAAGGCCAGGGGCTGCTCTACGAATACGCCGACACCCTGCAAAGCATCGAACAGCGTTATGGCGTTGATCGCCAGGCGCTGGTCGCGGTCTGGGGCATGGAAAGCAACTTCGGCAGTTTCCAGGGCGACAAATCGGTGATCCGCTCCCTGGCCACCCTGGCCTACGAAGGCCGGCGTCCAGGCTTTGCCCATGCCCAATTGCTGGCCGCGCTGCAGATTCTTCAGAACGGTGATATCGAACCCGAGAAGATGCTCGGTTCCTGGGCCGGCGCCATGGGGCAGACCCAGTTCATCCCGACCACCTACAACACCCACGCAGTGGACTTCGATGGCGATGGACGGCGCGATATCTGGGGCAGCCCGGCCGATGCCCTGGCCTCGACCGCCCATTACCTGCAAAGCTCCGGCTGGCAGAAAGGCCAGCCCTGGGGCTTTGAGGTGCAATTGGCGAGCGGTTTCGACTATGCACTGGCCGATGGCTCGATCCGCAAGTCCGTCGCCGAGTGGATGCAGCTCGGACTCAAGCTGCCTGAAGGGACGAGCATACCGACCGGCTCCGAACAGCTGTCCGCGGCCCTGTTGCTGCCGGCCGGTTATCGCGGCCCGGCATTCCTGATCCTCGATAACTTCCGGGCCATTCTCAAGTACAACAACTCGTCGTCCTATGCCTTGGCCGTCAGTCTTCTGTCCGAGCGCTTCAGTGGTGCCGGGCTGATCAGCGGTGAATGGCCCAAGGATGACCTGCCGTTGAGCCGCTCCGAGAGGATCGAGCTGCAAAGCCTGCTCAGCATGAACAACTACGATGCCGGCACTGCCGATGGCATCATCGGCGCCAATACCCGCAAGGCGATACGCGCGGCGCAGCAGTCGTTTGGCTGGCCGGCGGATGGTTATCCGACGCACAAGCTGCTGGAGAGTTTGCGTAGCCGCTAAGCAAAGATCGCAGCCTGCGGCAGCTCCTACACCGACCGCGTACACCCGTTAATCCCGGGTGTACGCAAATTCCGTAGGAGCTGCCGCAGGCTGCGATCTTTTCTGCTATGCCCACGCTCTCGCATGGGAATGATAACCTAGAAGCGAACCACCACATCCTGCTCCAGCACCAACTCTTGAGCCCCCGCATCCAACCGGACCATCGCCCCCATTGGCAGGGTCAGGTTCGGGTCGCAATGGCCACTGCGCCAGCCAGCCAGTACCGGAATCCACAGCGGTTCGAAGGTTTGCTTGAGCAACCCGGCCAATGCCTGCGAGTCCACCCCGGCAACATCGCCCACCAAGACCCCAGAGAGCTTGCTCAGCACGCCCGCGAGTCGCAGATGGGTCAGTAGCCGGTCTATGCGGTACAGCGGCTCGTTGATGTCCTCAACGAACAAAATGACGCCGTCGGCATCGATCTCGTAAGGCGTGCCCAGGGTGCCGGCAATCAGCGAGAGATTGCCTCCCAGCAAACGACCGCGCGCAACACCCGGCACAATCGTGGTCAATGGATAAGCCGGCGGATGGGGCAACACGCTCCCGGACGTTAAATCCCCTCTGAGCATGCCGAGCAACGAGGATTCGGTGGGCTGCTGTTTATCCCCCAGCAGATCGGCATTGAGCATCGGTCCATGGAAGGTCACGAAGCCCGCATAACGACTGATCGCCAGATGCAGTGCCGTGAGATCGCTGTAGCCGACAAAAGGTTTGGCATTGCGACGCAGCAACTCGAAATCGATCCGGTCCAGCAGCCGCGGGCTTCCATAACCGCCACGCAGGCACAGGATCGCGTCGATGCGGCTGTCGGCGAACGCCGCATGCAGGTCGTTCAAGCGGACCTCGTCACTTCCGGCCAGGTAACCGTCTTTCTGTTCGACACCGGGAAAGATCCGCAGCCCGTAGCCCCTGGCCTGCATCCATTGCACAGCCTTCTCGGCATCCAGCGCTGCGGGACCGGCCGGTGCGATCAAGCCGATCACGCCATTGGCTGGCAATGCAGGCACTGGCGTGTGAGCGCAGGCTTTGTCTGTTGATCGAATCGTCATCCATGGTTCTCCCTGCGTAGACTCTTCAACGCACAGTAGACACGAATGCAGGCAAATAGAAGGGGATAAGCACTACAGGACGCGAAGGAAAAGTCTGGTTTGCGGTGGCAATGTTGTTCTGCCCAGCTAAAAATCAGACCGCCCGCCAGAATGAAGATTCTGGCGGGCGGTTGCAGATCAGGACATCAAGCTGGCTTTAACCAGTTTCGCCTGTTCGTCGGCGTGGTACGAGGAACGTACCAGCGGGCCCGACGCAACGTTCTTGAAGCCCATCTTGTAGCCTTCTTCGGCGAACCAGGCGAACACGTCCGGGTGCACGAAGCGCTGCACCGGCAAGTGGCTGCGCGATGGCTGCAGGTACTGGCCGAGGGTCAGCATGTCGATGTCGTGTTCGCGCATGCGCTTCATGACTTCGATGACTTCTTCGTCGGTCTCGCCCAGACCCAGCATCAGGCCGGACTTGGTCGGAATGTGCGGCATCATCTGCTTGAAGCGTTGCAGCAGGGTCAGAGACCACTGGTAATCCGAACCCGGACGCGCAGCCTTGTACAGGCGCGGTACGGTTTCCAGGTTGTGGTTGAACACATCCGGCGGCTCGGCGGCGGTGATTTCCAGCGCCACATCCATGCGGCCACGGTAGTCCGGAACCAGGGTTTCGAGTTGCACGTTCGGCGACAGTTTGCGGATCTCGCGGATGCAGTCGGCAAAGTGCTGGGCACCGCCGTCACGCAGGTCGTCGCGGTCTACCGAGGTGATCACTACGTACTTCAATTTCAGGTCGGCGATGGCAATGGCCAGGCTTTCCGGCTCATTGACGTCCAGTGGCTTCGGTCGACCGTGACCGACGTCGCAGAACGGGCAGCGACGGGTGCAGATGTCGCCCATGATCATGAAGGTCGCGGTGCCGCCGGAGAAGCACTCACCCAGGTTAGGGCAGGAGGCTTCCTCACAGACGCTGTGCAACTTGTGTTTGCGCAACAACGCCTTGATACGGTCGACTTCCGGCGAAACCGGGATACGCACACGAATCCAGTCGGGTTTTTTCGGCAGTTCGGTGGTTGGAATGATCTTCACCGGAATGCGTGCAACCTTCTCGGCGCCGCGCAGCTTGACGCCGGCTTCTACCTTGGCACGCGGGGCCGGACGCTCGGTGACATCCAGCGTCGGGATCATGGTTTGCACTGCATCAGTAGTCATATCAGTCGATTCCGCCCGTTAGGGTCGTCTGCTCAGCATAGTCGAGGTGTTTGACGAGCTGCACGCGCAGCCGGGCACTTACCTCGGCAAATTCAATCGGTCCTGTGTGATCGCGCAGCTGGGTCATCGCCAGCCCCGCGTAGCCACAGGGATTAATTCGTCGGAACGGCTCCAGATCCATATCCACGTTCAACGCCAGGCCATGAAAGGAACAACCGTGGCGAATCCGCAGACCCAGAGAGGCGATTTTCGCGCCGTCGACGTAAACGCCCGGCGCATCGGCCTTGGCCAGCGCCGTGACGCCATAACTGGCCAGCAGCTCGATCAGGCACAGCTCCATCCGGCTGACCAGCTCGCGCACGCCAAATCCCAGCTTGCGCACATCCAGCAGCAGATAAGCCACCAGCTGACCAGGGCCGTGATAGGTCACTTGCCCGCCGCGGTCGACCTTCACTACCGGAATATCCCCGGGTAGCAGCAGGTGCTCGGGCTTGCCCGCCTGACCTTGAGTGAAGACCGGAGGATGCTGAACCAGCCAGACTTCGTCCGGCGCAGTGCTGCCGCGCTCATTGGTGAAGCGCTGCATGGCCTGCCAGACCGGCTCGTAAGCCATCTGGCCGAGCTCGCGAAAGCCCAGCGTGCCGGACATCACAGCACCATGTGCACGAAACCGGTAGCCCGCAACTCGCTGTTGATGTCGTACAGCTGCTCTTGACCGGTGGCGATGATGTGCAACTGGATGGTCGTGTACTTGCCGTTGGTACTCTGGCGCTCGGCGAGGGTCTGATGGTCAACGGTTGCGTGTTTTTCAAGGATCGCGATGATCTTGTCCTTGAAACCCACGCCGGTGTCGCCGATTACCTTTATCGGGTAATCCGCGCAGGGGAATTCGATTTTTGGCGCCTTTACTTCAGTATCTGTCATGGCGTAACGGCCTCGTAAGCCGTGGCGACGGACATACCCCCCGCTCCATGTCGGAGCGAGAGGCACGCTGGACCACAATAATCAGTTGAACAAGCCGTAGAAGAATAGACGGATGCTATCCCACATGCGGCGGAAGATACCACCCTCGTCGACGGCGTCCAGTGCGATCAGGTCGGCGCTGTGCACGACTTTATCGTCCAGTTTCACTTCGACTTTACCAATCACGTCGCCCTTGGCGATCGGTGCGATCAGTTGCGGGGTCATGCTCATGCTGGCCTGCAGCTTTTTCAGCTGGCCTTTAGGCAAAGTCATGGTCAGGTCTTGAGCCAGACCGGCCTTGACCTGATTGGTGGTGCCTTTCCAGACTGGAGCCTGAGCCAGCTCGGTACCTTTCTGGTAGAAGGTCTGGGTTTCGAAGAAGCGGAAACCGTAAGTCAGCAGCTTCTGGGTTTCAGCCGCACGAGACTGTTCGCTGTTGGTGCCAAAGACCACTGCGATCAAACGCATGCCGTCACGTACCGCCGAAGACACCATGCAGTAGCCGGCTTCGTCGGTGTGACCGGTTTTCAGGCCGTCGACAGTCTTGTCACGCCACAGCAGCAGGTTGCGGTTCGGTTGTTTGATGCCGTTCCAGAAGAACTCCTTCTGCGAGTAGATCGCGTAGTGAGCCGGGTCTTCATGGATGATTGCGCGGGCCAGCACGGCCATGTCATGAGCCGACGAGTAATGCTCCGGGTTCGGCAGACCGGTCGGGTTCATGAAGTGACTGTTGGTCATGCCCAGATCGGCGACGGTTTTGTTCATCATGTCGGCGAACGCGTCTTCGCTACCGGCGATGTGCTCGGCAAGCGCAACGCTGGCGTCGTTGCCCGACTGGATGATGATCCCGTGCAGCAAGTCGCTGACCGTTACCTGCGTGCCAACCTTGATGAACATCCGCGAACCGCCGGTACGCCAGGCGTTCTCGCTGACGGTTACCGGATCGTTTTCACCGATCTGGCCACGACGGATTTCCAGGGTCGCCAGGTAGGCGGTCATCAGCTTGGTCAGGCTGGCCGGCGGCAGACGCTGGTCACCATTGTTCTCGACCAGCACATTGCCGCTGCTGGCGTCCATGAGCACATAGGATTTGGCGGCCAGTTGCGGTGGCGACGGCATCATCTCGATCGCCCAGGCGGCAGGCGTGATGATCAGCGGGACAAGCAGGCACAGGCGTTTGGCAAAGGTGGTGATGTTCATCCGTCTCTCGAAATTGCTAATGGAAACTTGCCCTCGCGGGCAAAACTAATCAGACAACCGGTCCCGGTTGTCGCGTGTTCAGTTGTTCGCCTTGAACCCTATGTGGGCTTTTGTTCTTTGACGAGCCAACAACCGGAACCCGGCCCCCCAGGGCCAAGTCCTCAATCTGATGTCACTTATTCCGCTGTTACCAGCTTTGGCTGGCCGAGATTGGCCATTCGCACGCTGTTTTGCACTTGCTGGATTTCACCTGGCGTACCGATCGGCCCCAGACGTACCCGATGGAGTGTCTGTTGATTACGCACGATCGAGCTGATGAACACCGGAGCCTGCACCATCCCGCTCAGCTTCGACCTCAGCAGTTCGGCAGCGTCCGGGTTGGCGAAGGCGCCCACCTGAAGATACTGGCCAGAGGCTGTTGCAGAAGCGTTTTTTTTTGCATCCAGCGGCACTGGCACAACGGGCGCGGCGTGCTGCTGCGGTGGCGGCGTCCATTGCTCCACGGTGCCAGCCGAAGCCGTCATCACCGGAGCGGCAGCTTGCGCCACCCGCGGCTCGTTGAGCATCAGCGGTGCCGGCCGGCCGCGCTGGGCCCACCATTGCTGCGGATCGATCCCCTCGACCTTGACCCGCGCGGTACCGGTTTCGGCATAACCGAGCTTCTTGGCGGCAGCATAGGACAAATCGATGATCCGGTCCGAATAGAACGGCCCACGATCGTTGACCCGCAGAATCACGCTCTTGTTGTTGTCCAGGTTGGTCACCCGGACATAGCTCGGCAGCGGCAGGGTCTTGTGCGCGGCACTCATGCCGTACAGGTCATAGACTTCGCCGTTGGCGGTATTCTGGCCATGGAACTTGGTGCCATACCAGGAGGCCGTACCCGAGGCGACGTAATTCTTCGATTCGCTCAGCGGAAAGTAGCTTTTACCCAGCACCGTATAGGGGTTGGCCTTGTAAGGGCCGGTATGCAGGGTCGGCGTGGCATCGGGGATGCGCGAAACATCGACATCCCACCACGGCGCACCATCTTTATGGGCGCGGTTGATGTCCAGGCCAGGCGTTGCACGAACGACGGTCGGTGATTTCTGCTGCGGCGCGCGGCTGGTCGAACAACTGACCACCAACAACGACAGTGCAGCAACAGCCGCCAGCTTCAGGGGTTTATGTATCGGCATTGCCCGCATTACTTGACGCCCCGTGCTTGGACCAGCAAATCAGACAGCTGATGCACGGCCATGGCGTACATCACACTGCGGTTATAGCGCGTAATCGCGTAAAAATTATTCAACCCCATCCAGTACTCGGGGCCGTTGTCGCCTTCCAGTCGAAAAGCCGTGACCGGCATATCATCACGCAGCGCATCATGACTCGACCAGCCCAGCGCCCGCAACTCCCCGACCGTTTTGACCGGTTCGATTCCCTGGGTCAAACCTTCGTCGACCCGGTCACCACGCACCGTGGCCAGGCTGACCACCGGCTCGCGGGCTACCCAGCCGTGGTGCTTGAAGTAACTGGCGACACTGCCAATGGCGTCGTCCGGGTTGGTCCAGATATTAATGTGGCCATCGCCGTCGAAATCCACAGCATAGGCGCGAAAACTGCTCGGCATGAACTGCGGCAAGCCCATGGCCCCGGCATAAGACCCCTTGAGCGTCATTGGGTCGACCTGCTCTTCACGGGCCAGCAGCAGGAACTCACGCAGTTCCTTGCGGAAAAAGTCGGCGCGCGGCGGGTAGTCGAAGCCCAGGGTCGACAGTGCATCGATCACCCGGTAATTGCCGGTATTACGACCGAAAAAGGTCTCAACGCCGATGATCGAGACGATAACCTGGGCCGGCACTCCGTATTCCTGTTCGGCGCGGGCCAGCGTCGCTTCGTGCTGACGCCAGAAATCCACGCCACGGGCGATCCGCGCATCGGTGAGGAACATCGGGCGGTACTCTTTCCACTGCTTGACCCGCTCGGCAGGCCGGGAAATCGCGTCAAGAATCGACTGCTTGCGCTCGGCTTCGCGGAACACCCCCATCAGCTGTTCTCCGGCGAATCCGTAGTCGCGGGTCATTTCACCGACGAATTCGGCCACCTGCGGCGCGCCTTCATAATCGCCGGCCAGCGCCTCCTGCGCTGCACCAAGGATGCCTACCAGGCCGACCCACGGAGCGTATCGAGTCGCCCAGCCATGCATAACTTGCATTGAAATCTTCACCTTATTCAAACCTGCGCGATCCACTTACGATGGGTATGGACCGACATCAAAACCCCAAACGCTGACAGCAGCGTCACCAGTGAGGTTCCGCCATAGCTAATGAATGGCAATGGCACCCCTACTACCGGCAACAGGCCACTGACCATACCGATGTTGACGAAAACATAAACAAAAAACGTCATGGTCAGGCTGCCCGCGAGCAATTTGCCGAACAGCGTCTGCGCCTGAGCAGTAATGACCAGCCCGCGACCGATCAACAACAAATAGATCAGCAGCAAGGCACAGATGCCCACCAGCCCGAACTCTTCGCCCAGGACCGCAATGATGAAGTCGGTGTGGCTCTCCGGCAAAAAGTCCAGATGGGACTGGGTGCCGAGCAGCCAGCCTTTACCGAATACGCCGCCGGAACCGATGGCCGCCTTGGATTGGATGATGTTCCAGCCAGTGCCCAGCGGATCGCTTTCCGGGTCCAGGAAGGTCAGGACCCGTTGTTTCTGGTACTCGTGCATGACGAAATACCACATCGCAACGGCCACCGGCACTGCGGCAGCGATCACGCTGACGATCCAGCGCCAGCGCAGGCCACCCATGAACAGTACGAAGGCGCCGCCGGCGAGAATCAGCAGTGAAGTACCGAGATCGGGCTGACGCACGATCAGGATAAACGGGATCCCGATCAGCATCAGGCTGATGCCGACATGCTTGAGTTGCGGTGGCAGTGAGCGCTTGGCCAGATACCAGGCGATAGTCGCCGGCATGATGATCTTCATGAACTCCGATGGCTGGAAGCGAATCACCCCGGGAATATTGATCCAGCGCGTAGCGCCCATGGCGTTGTGGCCCATGACGTCCACCACCACCAACAGCACCACACCGCATACATAGGCCAATGGCACCCAGCGCGCCATAAAGCGCGGCTCGAGCTGGGCAATGATGAACATCGACACCAGGCCGATGCCGAAAGAAGTCGCTTGCTTGCCCAGCAGGTCCCAGCTCTTGCCGCTGGCCGAATACAGCACGAACAGGCTGCCCGCCGCGAGGGTCAGCAACAGAATCAGCAAAGGCCCGTCGATATGCATGCGTTGCAACAGCGTCGCGCGGCGGCGCATCACATCCTCACTGGAGAGGATGCGATCAAAATTACTCTTCACGGGCCGTAGCCTCCGCGCTTATAGGGCTGGCGAACTCAGGCTTGAGTCGGCCGTCCTGGTCAAGCAACCAGGCGTCCATGATCTGGCGAACCACCGGAGCGGCCACGCCGGAGCCGGACTCGCCGTTCTCAACCATGACCGCGACGGTGATTTTCGGGTTATCGGCAGGGGCAAAACCGACGAACAAGGCATGGTCACGATGGCGCTCCTGAACCTTGGAGCGGTCGTACTTCTCGCCTTGCTTGATGGCAACCACCTGGGCCGTACCACTTTTGCCGGCAATCCGGTATTGCGCGCCGATAGCCGCTTTGCGTGCCGTACCGCGCGCGCCATGCATCACCTGCTGCATACCGTGATTGACCCTGGTCCAATCGGCCGGATCGCGCAGGATGATGTCCGGCATCGGGTTTTCATCGAGCGGCTTCTCGCCTTCGATGGTTTTCGCCAGGTGCGGGCGATACCACTTGCCCTTGCTTGCCACCAGCGCAGTGGCCTGGGCCAGTTGCAGCGGGGTTGATTGCATGTAGCCCTGGCCGATACCGAGAATCAGTGTTTCGCCCGGGAACCAGGCCTGACGCCGGGTTGCGCGCTTCCACTCACGCGAAGGCATCAGCCCCGGCGATTCTTCGAACATGTCCAGCGAGACCTTCTGGCCGATACCGAACTTGCCCATATAGGCCGACAGCCGATCGATCCCCAGCTTGTGGGCCAGGTCGTAGAAATAGGTATCGTTGGAACGCATGATCGCCGTATCCAGATCAACAAAGCCGTCGCCGGTACGGTTCCAGTTACGATATTTGTGATCGTAGTTGGGCAGCTGGTAGTAACCCGGATCGTAGACCCGCGTCGAAGCGCTGACCACGCCCGAGTCGAGCCCGGCAATTGCCACTGCCGGCTTGATGGTCGAGCCAGGTGGATAGAGGCCGCGCAACACACGGTTGAACAGTGGACGGTCGATCGAATCACGCAACTCGGCATAGGCCTTGAAGCTGATGCCGGTGACGAACAGGTTCGGGTCGAAACTCGGCTGACTGACCATCGCCAGCACTTCGCCGGTGTTCGGGTCCAGCGCCACCACCGCGCCACGCCGGCCACCCAGCGCGAGCTCGGCGGCTTCCTGCAGCTTGATGTCCAGGCTCAGGACGATGTCCTTGCCGGGAATCGGATCGGTCCGCTTGAGCACCCGCAATACGCGGCCACGGGCGTTGGTCTCGACCTCTTCATAACCCACCTGGCCATGCAGCTCCGGCTCGTAGAAGCGCTCGATGCCGGTTTTGCCGATATGGTGGGTGCCGCTGTAATTGACCGGATCGAGGCTTTTGAGCTCTTTCTCGTTGATCCGACCCATGTAACCCACGGAGTGCGCGAAGTGCGCTCCTTGCGGATAATGCCGCACAAGCTGCGCGACCACTTCCACGCCCGGCAAACGGAACTGATTGACGGCGATGCGGGCGATCTGCTCTTCGTTCAGCTCGAACAGTATCGGCACCGGCTCGAACGGCCGGCGCCCCTGCTTCATGCGTTTCTCGAACAGCTGCCGATCTTCCGGCGTCAGCTCCAGCACTTCGACTATCACATCGAGTATTTGCTGCCAGTCCCCCGAACGCTCGCGGGTCATGCTTAGGCTGAAGCTGGGCCGGTTATCGGCCACCACCACGCCATTGCGGTCGAAAATCAACCCGCGGGTCGGCGGAATCGGCTGCACATGGACGCGGTTGTTCTCCGACAGCGTGGAGTGATACTCGTACTGGATCACCTGAAGGAAATACAGCCGGGCAATCAGCACCCCGATCAGACACACCACTGCTATTGCACCGAACACGACCCGGCCACGCACCAGACGGGCGTCTTTCTCGTGGTCCTTGATGCGGATCGGTTGGGACATTTAGTAGGGCGCGATGCTATTTGTGATAAGGGTGCCCGGACAGAACTGTCCAGGCGCGATACAGCTGTTCACCGATCAGAATCCGCACCAGCGGATGCGGCAACGTCAGAGGCGACAGCGACCAGCGCTGATCGGCCCGCGCACAGACTTCCGGCGCCAGCCCCTCGGGACCACCGACCATGAAATTCACCGTGCGCGAATCCAGCCGCCAGCGATCCAGTTCGACCGCCAGTTGCTCGGTGCTCCAGGGCTTGCCATGCACCTCGAGCGTGACAATCCGCTCATTCGGGCCGACCTTGGCCAGCATGGCTTCGCCTTCCTGACGGATAAAGCGCGCCACGTCAGCGTTCTTGCCACGGGTATTGAGCGGTATTTCCACCAGTTCCAGCGCCAGTTCGGATGGCAGACGCTTGGCATATTCATGCCAGCCTTCTTCCACCCATTTGGGCATGCGGGATCCGACGGCGATCAGACGCAGTCGCACAGCGATGATCCCTTATTGCTGGTCTTTGTTGAGCTTGATGAAGTGCTCGTGGGTGTTTTCCGGGCTGTGGTGCGCAGCGTTCATCGCACGGCTTTGTTCCGCACCCGACCACAGACGCTCCAGGTCGTAGAACTGACGAGCGTTGGCGGTCATCATATGAACGATGACAGTGTCCAGGTCCAACAGAACCCAGTCGCTGTCGCCCTTGCCTTCTTCGCCCAGCGGCTTGACGCCTTTCTCTTTGACCATTTCGCGGACCTTGTCCAACATCGCGCCGATCTGGCGGTTGGAGGTACCGGTAGCGATGATCATGTAATCGGTGATGCTCTGCTTTTCGCGAACGTCGATCACCAGAATGTCCTGGCCCTTGACGTCTTCCAGGGCCGTTACGGCAACCTTGACCAGTTCTTCGCCGGCGAGTATCAAGCCGGTTTCAGCCGCTACTGGCAGCGGGGCGCTCTTGAACGTGCCTTTGCGCTTTACTTTAGTTACGTCTTTGTCAGTCATATAAAACTCGTTTTGCTCGTATGTTCGGGCGCTTCAATACACGGTGATTCGTGCCTTGAAGCGCTCCTTTTCAGTTCGACGCACGGTAAAGACCGTGCGCATCTATGTAGGCCAGGACCGCGTCAGGCACCAGGAAACGTACCGACTTACCGCTGGCCAGCAGTTGACGGATCTGGGTAGCGGATACCGCGAGCGGTGTCTGCCAGACGAATGCAATCTGTCCGCTCGGCCCTTTGAGGGCCAGCGGGTCGCTCACCGAACGCGCTGCCAGCAGGTTGCGCAAGGCATCCGGCGGTTCGCTGTCGGCATCCGGGCGTTGCAGCACCAGGATGTGGCAATGCTGGAGCAACTCCTCCCAGCGGTGCCAAGTGGGCAGGCCGCAAAATGCGTCCCAGCCCAAAAGCAGAAACAACTGGTCATCAGCGGCCAACTCGGCTCGCATCAGCTCCAGGGTGTCGATGGTGTACGACGGTTTGTCCCGTTGCAGCTCACGGGCATCCACCACCAGCGGCGCAATACCTGCCACCGCACACTCGACCATCGCCAGACGATCGACGGCCGACACTTGTGGCGTACCACGATGCGGCGGCCTGGCACTGGGTGTCAGACGCAGCTCATCGAGCGCCAGCGATTCGGCCACCTCCAGCGCACTGCGCAAATGGCCGATGTGTACCGGATCGAAGGTCCCGCCCAGCACGCCAATGCGTCGAGGCTGGGGTTCGCTTGGGGTCACGGCAGCTGACTGGCGGATATCGGCCAAGTCAGACCGACTCCTGACCGCGCAACTGGCCATCACCGACCACGATGTACTTCTCGCAGGTCAGACCTTCGAGGCCCACCGGGCCGCGGGCGTGCAGCTTATCAGTAGAAATGCCAATCTCGGCACCCAATCCATACTCGAAGCCATCGGCAAAGCAGGTCGGGGTGTTGATCATCACCGAACTTGAGTCGACCTCAGCAACGAAACGCCGGGCTTGGCCCTGGTGCTCGGTGACGATCGAGTCGGTGTGATGGGAGCCGTAATGGTTGATGTGTTCGATGGCCTGGTCCAGCCCATCGACCACGCGGATCGACAAGATCGGCGCCAGGTATTCGGTATTCCAGTCATCGATGGTGGCCGCCACCGCCTCGATGATCGCCCGCGTGCGTTCGCAACCGCGCAGCTCGACGCCCTTGGCGCGGAATTGCTCGGCCATCGCTGGCAGGAAGTCGGCGGCTACCGCCTGGTCAACCAGCAGGGTTTCCATGGCGCCGCAAATGCCGTAACGGTAAGTCTTGGCGTTGAATGCGATGCGCTGGGCCTTTGGCAGTTCGGCGTGGGCACTGACATAAACGTGGCAGATGCCGTCCAGGTGCTTGATCACCGGCACCCGGGCATCACGGCTGACCCGTTCGATCAGGCCCTTGCCGCCACGGGGCACGATCACATCGACGTACTCGGGCATGGTAATCAGCGCGCCAACGGCAGCACGGTCGGTCACTTCGACCACTTGCACCACGGCGGCCGGCAAACCGGCCTCGGCCAGGCCCTGCTGAATGCAGATAGCAATCGCGCGGTTGGAATGAATCGCCTCGGAACCGCCACGCAGGATGGTCGCGTTACCCGACTTCAGGCACAGGCTGGCGGCGTCGATGGTCACGTTGGGCCGCGACTCGTAGATGATCCCGACCACGCCCAGCGGTACACGCATCTTGCCGACCTGGATTCCCGACGGCCGATAGCTCATGTCGCGGATCGCCCCAATCGGGTCCGGCAGGCTGGCCACCTGACGCAAACCGACAATCATGCTGTCGATCCGTGCCGGGGTCAGCGCCAGACGCTCAAGCATGGCCGGCTCCAGACCATTGGCCCGGCCAGCGGCCAGGTCCAGTTCATTGGCGGCGGTCAACTCGGCGCGAGCAGCATCCAAAGCCGCGGCGGCAGCGTGCAGCGCGCGGTTTTTCTGCGCGGTGCTGGCACGGCCGATCACGCGGGAGGCTTCGCGGGCAGCGCGACCCAGGCGGGTCATGTAGTCAAGAACGGACTCAGTCATGGTCTCAATGGTCTTGGCAAAGAGGAAAGCGGCAGATTATAGCTGTCGCGCTCTCCTACTAACAGCAGTGACGGGCGGATGGTCGAAATGGACAGCAAATAGAGGACGTTCAGCCGTAATTAAGCTTGAAATTGCTATCATCGCGACTCAATTAGCCGCAATTGCCGTTAGTCACCATGTCAAATCCGACCGCTCCGAGCATGCCCAAGGCACTGCCTGATGAGTTTTTTAACCGTGATGCCCAGGTGCTGGCCCGCGATCTGTTGGG
This sequence comes from Pseudomonas sp. LBUM1658, assembly GCF_059716055.1. Classification (NCBI taxonomy): domain Bacteria; kingdom Pseudomonadati; phylum Pseudomonadota; class Gammaproteobacteria; order Pseudomonadales; family Pseudomonadaceae; genus Pseudomonas; species Pseudomonas sp. LBUM1658. Next base: position 648,475 of record NZ_CP166798.1, on the reverse strand, counting down.
CAAAATCATCCGCCATCGGATCGGCGATCTGTGGCTCAGCGCGCGAATCATCGAGACCGAAGCCTATTATTGTGCCGAAAAAGGCAGCCATGCCTCCCTTGGCTACACAGAAAAACGTAAGGCTTTGTTTCTCGATGGCGGCCACATCTATATGTATTACGCCCGTGGTGGCGACTCGCTGAACTTCAGCGCACACGGGCCGGGCAATGCAGTCCTGATCAAATCCGCCTATCCGTGGATCGACGAGGCTTCCGGCCCGGCCAGCCTGGCCCAGATGCTGTTGAACAATCCCCATTCCAATGGCCACCCGCGCCCGTCGCAGAAGCTCTGCGCCGGGCAAACCTTGCTCTGCAAGGCGCTGGGCCTGAAAGTACCGCGCTGGGACGCCAAACGCTTCGATCATGAGCTGCTGTTTGTCGAAGATGTCGGCATTCCACCGATCCACATCATTCAAACCACTCGCCTGGGCATCCCTAACGGACGCGACGAGCACTTGATGTACCGCTTCGTCGATGCCGCCTACGCCCCATACTGCACGCTAAACCCGCTGCGCCGCGGCCAGGTCGAAGGTCGCGACTATTTTCTGATCTGAACACGACCCCCCGGTCAATAAACAATGATGGAGTTGAATCTATGGGCCCATGGCTCGATGGCCTGACCGGATGGTTGACGGCAAACCCGCAATGGCTGGCCGCCGCGGTTTTCATAGTGGCCTGCGTCGAGTGCCTGGCAATTGCCGGGTTGATCGTGCCGGGTACGGTCTTGTTGTTCGCCGTCGCGGTATTGGCCGGCAGTGGCGCGCTGTCCCTGGGCGAGACCCTGCTGCTGGGATTTGTCGGCGGCTTACTGGGAGACCTGGTGTCGTATTTCCTGGGGCGGCGCTTCCACCAGAACATTCGCCGCCTGCCGGGGTTGCGCCATCACCCGGAATGGATGGCGGGAGCCGAGGCGTACTTCCAGCGTTACGGCATCGCCAGCCTGCTGGTCGGGCGCTTTATTGGTCCTTTACGCCCGATGCTGCCGATGGTTGCGGGAATGTTCGACATGCCGTTTCCGCGATTTGCCGCTGTCAGTTTGCTGGCGGCAGCGGGCTGGACCGTGGCGTATCTATTGCCGGGCTGGGCGACCGGTGCGGCAATCCGCCTGCCCCTGCCGGAAGGGTTCTGGCCGCAAGCCGGAGTCGTTGTCGGCAGCATCGTCGTGCTGATCGGGCTGAGCATCAACAGCACCTTGCGCCGTCACCGCAGTGCCACAGTACTGATCACGGCCCTGAGCTTCGCGATTCTGGCCGGGATGTTCATCGGCTATCGCTACCTCAATCAGTTCGACCAGGGGCTGATGACCCTGATCCAGGAACACCGCAGCAGCGCCGTAGACTCCGCCGCCGTGCTGGTGACCCGCCTCGGCGACTTCCAAACGCTGCTCTTTGCCAGCAGCCTTTTGACGATTTTGCTGCTGGTGGCGCGCCAATGGCGCCACGCGATCTTCGCCGGCAGCGCCCTGCTCTGCACGTCCCTGGCCAATACCGGGACCAAATGGTTTTTCGCCCGTATGCGCCCGGAAGTGCTGAGCGACCCGCTGACCACCTTCAGCATGCCCAGTGGCCACAGCTCCGGTTCGTTCGCGTTATTCCTGACCTTGGCGGTCCTCGCCGGCCGCGGCCAACCACCCCGGATGCGTCTGACCTGGCTGTTGGTCGGGTGCTTGCCTGCGATGGCGATTGCTATCTCGCGGGTTTATCTCGGAGCGCACTGGCCGACCGATGTGCTGGCCGGCGCCATGCTTGCGGCCTGCCTCTGCGCCGCCAGCCTGAACCTGAACCAACGCCAGACCTCCTTGAGTGCTATGTCGGCCAAGGTCTGGTGGCTGGTACTGCCGGCGCTGGTGGCGTTGTTCGGGTTCTTTGCACTGCGGCATTTGCCTGATGCGATAGTGCGTTATGCGTATTGAGCAAGTACTGATGTTTGCCCGCTAAAAGATCGCAGCCTGCGGCAGCTCCTACAGATTTTGCGTATATCCGCACATTCACGGGTGTACTCGCTCGGCGCAGGAGCTGCCGCAGGCTGCGATCTTTTCAAGGCCCACCCGGTTTTCTGTATACCCTCGCAAGACAACTCTCTTTCCTTTGAAGGACGTTTCCTAGAAAATCCCAGCCCGCTTGTGCCCACCCAATCTCGTGGCTAGTCTTCGGCCGTCGCTGCAAAACAGCGAACGGGTTTAGTCGCCCGAACTTGTAACATTGGGCGCACAAGCTCCACCTCCAGCAGAGCGTTTTTTACGCCTGCGCTTTATGGTGGCTGTGCGCAGGGCACTTTCGGGTGCGCCGGGTTCCCAATGTTCCGGTCGACTAACCTGCGTACGGCTGCCACTCCATCGTTTAGTCGCGATTTCTGGCAGCTCCTGAAAACTTACATTGGAGCTCCACAATCATGGACAAAATCACCCCCGACCCACCCATTCCACCCGTCACCCCATCAATGGACAACGCCTTCACCCGCGACCTGCTCAAGGACCGCGCCGCGCTGTACCGTGCCCTGGATCACTACCTGCCCGATGCCAACCCAACCTCGCCTGATGCCATGCGCTTTTACAACGTCAGCAAGGATGTGAGCATCGAAGACACGATGCTCTACACCGCCGACTTGCTGCGCTGCGCATCGGTCACCGCTTACGAGTGTGGGGAACACTTCAAAGGCACGGAGCGCGCCATGGTCTTCGCCGTGTGGCACCTGCTGGAAATCGCCAAAGCCATGGTCGACCAATCCATCGAACACATGTGGCCACATACCCGCTGAAGCGCCGTTCGATCGTTCCCATGCTCTGCGCGGGAACGATCTTTACAGTGCTGATGCACTCAGGCAAACAACTCCCCCTGCAACTCATCAAGCAACGCTTGAATCGCATCCAGGCGCTGTTGCGGATCATCGAGTTGCAGCAGGTCGATCTTGTCCAGTTCGGAGAATGGCAGCAGGTAAGCCAACTGATTGGCCAGGGATTGCTGGCCGGTGGCTTCGGTGCCCATGTTCAGGGCTTCGACCATCGGGTGCTCGGCCAGCGCCTTGAGCAAGGCCACCAGGTCGGCGTCTTCATCCTGCAGCGGTTGTTCGGGCACGTCGTCGAGCCACTCGACGTCGGCCACCATCAGCTGATCGCGCTGCACTTCGGTGCGCAGCACCCGGAACCTGCGTCCGCCCTCGACGCGAATGCCCAGCAGGCCGTTTTCCTGCTGTTTGAAATCACGGATCAGCGCCTCGCAACCGACCAGGGCATAGCCTTCAGGCGCGACGCCCACCTCTTCCCCCTCGATAATGCACACCACACCAAAACCGCCGTTCTGCTTCATGCAGCGGCTGATCATGTCCAGGTAGCGCGCCTCGAAAATCTGCAGATCGAGGGTGCAACCGGGGAACAACACCGTGTTCAGGGGGAAAAGCGCCAGGCTCATATAGGTTTCCTTAAACCATCATTGACACAGCCAGCGGCAGGAACACCGCCGTGGCCACGCCCATCAAACTCATCGCCAATGCGGCGAACGCGCCGCATTCCTCACTTTCCTGCAAGGCGACCGAAGTACCGACCGCATGCGCCGTCATGCCCAATGCCATGCCGCGGGCTTCAGGGCTATGGACACCCAAACGAGTCAAAATACTCGGCCCGAAAATCGCTCCGATCACTCCGGTGATCAACACGAAGACAGCGGCCAGCGCCGCCACACCACCAATTTGCTCGGCCACCAGCATGGCGATCGGTGAGGTTACCGACTTCGGTGCCATGGTCATTAGAATCATGTGCTCGGCACCGAACCACCAACCCAGCACCACGCCGAGACTAGTCGCCACCACACCACCTATCACCAGCGTAGTAAATATCGGCCAGAACAACTGCCGAATCCGCCGCAGATTGAGATAGAGCGGTACTGCCAGGGCGACAGTGGCCGGCCCCAGCAGAATGCTGAGAATCTCGGTGCTTTTGCGGTATTCGGTGTAACTCAGGCCGCAACCGACCAGCACGCCGATCACCAGCAGCATAGACACCAGCACTGGCTGCAAGAAAATCCAGCGGGTTTTCTCATACCCTATCAGCACCAGCTGGTAGGCTCCCAAGGTGATGCCGATGCCGAACAACGGATGATGAATCACTGCCGCCCACGCGCCCTGCCAATCGAAGGTCATTGTGCATCCTCGCGACGAGCCTGACGCTGGATCATCTTGTGCATCAGTACGCCAACGAAGGCCATGGAGATCACCAGCGACAACACCAACGCGCCGACGATCGCCCAGAAGTCCGCAGCAATGTCGCTGGCGTAAACCATTACCCCCACCGCTGGCGGCACTAGCAGCAACGGCAAATAACGCAACAGACTGCTGGCCGCCAGGTTCAGCGGCTCACCGACTTGCCCGCGACTAATCAGAAACACCAGCAATAGCAGGAGGCCGACAATCGGCCCCGGCAACACCGGTAAAAATAAATGGTTGATAGCCGTGCCGAGTAATTGAAACAGCACCAGCCAGGTCAAACCGCGTAACAACATTCGTCATCTCCCGCAAAATCGCGCCGGGCATTATAAGCATGCCTCACGCTATGAACCGCCATTCGCAAACACCATAAATGGTTGACCGCAGCCATTGGCCATGATGATCTAACGCGGTTGCCAGGGGGCTGGAGCCCCCACCCCAAAAACTATAAAACCGATGAACCCAAGGAGAGTCTCAATGCCCTATGTTCCAGTTGCAGAGCTCAAAGATTATGTCGGCAAAGAACTCGGACGTTCCGAATGGCTCACTATCGATCAGGAACGCATCAACCTGTTCGCCGAAGCCACGGGTGATTTTCAGTTCATTCACGTTGATCCGGTAAAGGCTGCACAAACACCCTTTGGCGGTACGATTGCCCACGGCTTTCTGTCTCTGTCGCTGATCCCCAAACTGATGGAAGACATTCTGGTATTGCCGGAAGGTTTGAAGATGGTCGTCAACTACGGCCTGGACAGCGTGCGCTTCATCCAGCCGGTCAAGGTCGACTCCAGGGTTCGACTCAAGGTCGATCTGGCCGAAGTCACTGAAAAGAAACCCGGTCAATGGCTGCTCAAAGCCACCGCAACCCTGGAAATCGAAGGCCAGGAAAAGCCCGCCTACATCGCTGAACCGCTGTCCCTCTGCTTCGTTTAAGCCTTCCCGGATGCGGAACAGCTCCCATGCTGTTTCGCTCGGCGCTATATATGCGACACATAGCTGCGGCATACTCGGTCGCCTAATTGCCCGGATCCCGCTATGCGCTCACTTGTACCCCTCGCTCTAATCCTGTTGCTCACCGCATGCGGCGACGGCGAATCGCTGTTGCCGCCCGATGCCCGCTTGCCGGACGGCGGACGTTATCGCGGTGATATGGTCGATGGATTGCTACAGGGCCAGGGTCGCATCGACTACCCGAATGGCGGCTGGTACGCCGGTCAATTCGACAAGGGGCAGTGGCATGGCCGGGGCGAATGGCACGGCAGCAATGGCGAGGTGTACCGCGGCCAGTTCGAGCACGGGCTGTTCCACGGCCAGGGCACCCTGACCACCAGCGGTAGCAGTTATACCGGCGGCTTCAAGCTCGGTCGGCGCGACGGTGAAGGCACGCTCAAAGAAGGCGGCATGACCTACCGCGGTGAATTCAAGGCCGACCAGTATTCCGGGCTCGGTCGTCTGGAACTCGAAGACGGCAGCCAGTACCAGGGTCAGTTCGCCCACGGCAAACCCAACGGTGAAGGCCAGCGTGGCGATGCCAGCGGTAATCTGTTCACCGGGCACTTCGTCAATGGCCAACTGGAGGGCAACGGCACCTTCAACAGCGCCGAAGGCGACCAGTATGTCGGCGCTTTCAAGCAAAACCAGTTGCACGGCAAAGGTCGCTACGAAAATGCTGACGGCGATGTCTGGATCGGCCAGTTCAAGGAAGGTGCGCTAACCGGCAAAGGTGAGCTGATCGGTGTCGATGGCAGCCATTACGTCGGTCAGTTCAGTGACTGGCGCCTATCCGGCCAAGGCCGCTTGAACCTCAGCGATGGCAGTTTCTATGTCGGCCAGTTCGATAATGACAACTACCAGGGCTCTGGCACCCTGGTGCGCCACGATGGCGCGGTGCAAAGCGGCTATTGGGTCAACGGCCAACGGGTGCGCGATGCCAGCGGCAAGCTGCTGCCAGACACCCTGGAGGTCGGCGTGTTGGCTCAGGGCCGCTTGCTCGAACAGGATCTGGCCAACGTGCCCGCGTCCACCCCGGCGGTGGAGCTGTACAGCCTGACGCTGGCTGGTGATGGCAAACAAAGTGTGTTCCTGCGCGAGGCTGACTACGTCAGCAACATGCTCGCCAGGCGCTTTGGCGCCTATGGCCAGATCCGCCTGGTCAATCATCGCGACCATATGGGCGACCGCCCCATGGCGAGCCGAGAGAGCCTGCGACGCGCAGCACTGACGCTGGCTGCGCGCAGCGGCCCGGAAGATTTGCTGTTCATCTACCTGACCAGCCACGGCACCCACCAGCATGAACTGGTGCTGGATCAGCCGCGCCTGGAACTGGCCGACCTACCGGCCGACGAACTGGCCTCCGTGCTCGCACCATTGAAAAATCGTGACAAGATCATTGTGATCTCGGCCTGTTATTCAGGTGGTTTTATCCCTGCACTCAAAGATGACCGGACGCTGATCATGACCGCCTCGCGGACTGATCGGGTGTCCTTCGGTTGCTCGGAAGAGGCCGACTTCACCTACTTCGGCGACGCATTGTTTGCCCAGGCATTGAACCAGACCGACGACCTGCAGCAAGCCTTCGTCCTGGCCAGGGCAACGGTCGCCGAACGGGAACTGGCCGACAACTTCGAAGCCTCGGAACCGCAGATCTGGGCACCCAAGGCGGTCCTGGCGCGCTGGCAGCTGTTACGCAAGCAACAAGCACGAAAGGCACTCGAAAACGCCTCGTTGAAAGGCCCGCAAGCACAAAAAGAACTCGAAAGCGTCCCGATGAAAGGCACACATGCAAAGAACAACTAAGCTGAACAGTATCAAGGGAGAAACACTATGTACTTGACGCCTCAGCATGTCTTGCTTGCCGGAGCCACCGGTCTTATCGGTGAACATCTACTTGACCGGCTGCTCAACGAGCCGACCATCAGCCGTGTATTAGCCCCAACTCGCAGGCCACTGGCCAAACATCCTCATCTGGAAAACCCGGTGGGCGACCCCGAAGTCTTTCTTCCACAGCTCAGCGGGCGCGTCGATATCGCTTACTGCTGCCTGGGGACCACGATCAAAAAGGCCGGCTCCGAGAAAGCCTTCCGTGCGGTGGACTTCGACATGGTCGTGGCCTTCGGCAAGCGTGCCCGGGAGATGGGCGCGCGACACCTGATCGTGATCAGTGCCATCGGCGCCGATCGGAGGTCTTCGGTGCTCTACAACCGGGTCAAAGGCGAAATGGAATATGCCTTGAAGGATCAAAACTGGCCGCAGCTGACCATCGTCCGCCCTTCCCTATTGCTGGGCGAGCGTCGGGAGCCGCGCCTGGCCGAACAACTGGCAGCGCCGTTTTCCAAACTGTTACCCGGCAAATACCACGGCATCGAAGCCTGCCAACTGGCCCGAGCCATGTGGCGCCTGGCGCTGGAAGAACAGGATGGAGTGCGAATCGTCGAGTCGGATGAGTTGCGCAGGCTGGGCAAGTAAGATCAAAAGATCGCAGCCTATCGGCAGCTCCTACAGATGTACGTAGGAGCTGCCGAAGGCTGCGATCTTTTAGCGGCTACAACCCACCCGTCGCCTGAAACTCAACCCCAATTACCGTCAACAACGACAGTGGCAACAGCAAGGTGTCGAGCAAGGCGCTGGCCGGCAGGTCGACACCGGGATAGCTCGGCGCTTCGGCGCCGAAACGGTCCATGGCACAACACCCGCCCTGCATCGCATACAAATCCAGACGCGTGCCCGCGTACACGATCGGCGCCCCCGGTTTGGCAGCGTCCAGGGTTCGGGCCGTGGCGCAACCGGCCAATTGCAGGGCCAGGACCAGGCTCAGTAGTTTATTCATCGCTGCTCAAATGGTGTTCGCCCCAACGCGGCAGCATGTCTTGCGGGATGTTCAAGAGATTGAGAATCCGCGCCACTACGAAGTCGACCAGGTCGTCGATGGTTTGCGGCTGGTGATAGAAACCCGGCGAAGCCGGCAGAATGGTCACGCCCATGTTCGACAGCTTGAGCATGTTTTCCAGGTGGATGCTGGAATACGGCGCTTCACGAGGCACCAGAATCAGCTGCCGACGCTCCTTCAAGGTGACGTCCGCGGCACGCTCGATCAAGTTGTTGCAGGCGCCGCTGGCGATCGCCGACAAGGTCCCGGTGGAACAGGGCACCACCACCATCGCACTCGGCGAGCCAGAACCGGAAGCCACGGGTGACATCCAGTCTTCCTTGCCATACACGCGAATCTGCCCGGCGGCAGCCCCGGTGTATTCGGTGAGGAAGGCCTGCATCATCTGGGTCTTGGGCGGCAGCGTAACGTCGGTTTCGGTGGCCATTACCAGTTGGGCGGCCTTGGAGATCAGGAAATGCACCTCGCGGTCCTCACGCACCAGACAGTCAAGCAGGCGTAAACCGTATTGCGCGCCAGAGGCGCCGGTCATTGCCAGGGTGATGCGTTCCGGACCGTTGTTCATAGCAGCGCCTCGGCCAGTTTGCCGTGCAGGCCGCCGAAGCCGCCGTTGCTCATGATCACCACGTGGGTGCCGGGTTGGGCCTGGCTTTTTACCCGAGCGATGATGCCTTCCAGCGAATCGCTGACGATCGACGGCACAGTGCACAGCGCCGCGGTCGCACCCAGGTCCCAACCGAGGTTGGCCGGCGCGTACCAGATTACCTGATCGGCATCGACCACACTTTCCGGCAAACCATCACGGTGCGCGCCGAGCTTCATGGAATTGGAGCGTGGCTCGATGATCGCAATCAGCGGGGCATCGCCGATGCGTTTGCGCAGGCCATCAAGGGTGGTGGCAATCGCTGTCGGGTGGTGGGCGAAGTCGTCGTAGATGGTAATGCCGCGGACTTCTGCAACCTTTTCCATTCTTCGCTTGACGCTTTTGAAAGCGCTCAACGCGGCGATGCCGATGGCCGGCACTACGCCGACATGCCGCGCGGCCGCCAGGGTAGCCAGGGCGTTGGCGACGTTGTGCTGACCGGTCATGTCCCAGTCGACCACGCCTTGAGCCACACCTTCGAACATCACTTCAAACTTCGAACCGTCTGCGCTGAGCAGCTTGACCTGCCATTGGCCGCCTACGCCAGTGGTTTGCACCGGGGTCCAGCAGCCCATCTCGATCACTCGCTGCAAGGCCGCCTCAGTGGTCGGATGGATCACCAGGCCTTCGCTCGGGATAATCCGCACCAAGTGGTGGAATTGACGCTCGATGGCTGGCAGATCGGGGAAGATGTCCGCATGATCGAACTCAAGATTGTTCAGAATCGCCGTGCGCGGGCGGTAATGCACAAACTTCGAGCGCTTGTCGAAGAAAGCGCTGTCATATTCATCGGCCTCGATCACGAAGAACGGTGTATCGCCCAAGCGCGCCGATACCGCGAAGTTCTGCGGCACTCCGCCGATCAGGAAGCCCGGGCTCATACCTGCGTATTCCAATACCCAGGCCAGCATACTGCTGGTGGTGGTCTTGCCGTGCGTACCGGCTACCGCCAGCACCCAGCGACCTTGCAGCACATGGTCGGCCAGCCATTGCGGACCGGAAACGTACGGCAGGCCTTTGTTCAATACGTACTCGACCGCCGGATTGCCACGGGACATGGCATTGCCGATCACCACCAGATCCGGGGCCGGATCGAGCTGAGCAGGATCATAGCCTTGAGTCAGCTCAATGCCCTGCGCCTGCAACTGGGTGCTCATCGGCGGATAGACATTGGCATCGGAGCCGGTCACGCGATGGCCCAGCTCTTTGGCCAGAACTGCCATCGAACCCATGAAGGTGCCGCAAATACCAAGAATATGAATGTGCATAGTCGACCTCGTAAAACATCGAGGCAGGTTAGCGTAGGGTGGGGAAAATCGCACTCTTTAGTAAGCGTGACGCGATCCCCACAAAAGCGAATCCGGCTCCGTTAGCGGGCGATCCCATGCTTGCGCAGCTTTCTATAAAGCGTATTACGGCTGACCCCCAACTGCTCGGCGGTATGGGTCATGTGCCAGCGCTGTTGCTCCAGGGTGTTAAGCAACGCCAGGCGTTCGGCGTCGTCCAGCGGGCGTTCGGAAGGTTCGTCGACGGCCATCAGCAGCGGAGCTGGCCGGCGCTGGCGAATCATCACCGGCAAATCCTCAAAAACGATCCGCTCGTCCTCGCACAGCGCTGCCAAAGTCCGCAGCACGTTGCGCAATTGCCGCACATTGCCCGGCCAGGCGAAGTCCAGCAGCGCCTGGCGCGCCGCCCCGTCGAGCAGGACGTTTTGTTCACCGGCTTCTTCGGCCAGCAGGAAGTCCAACAACTGCGACTTGTCGCTGCGATCGCGCAACGCCGGCAAGGCGATTTCCAGGCCGTTGAGCCGATAATATAAGTCCTCGCGAAAACTGCCGTCCTGCACCCGATCGAGCAAATTCCGGTGGGTCGCGCTGATGATTCGCACGTTGACCGCCTGGGGCTCGCCGCCGATGGGCACCACCAGCCGATCCTCCAGCACCCTTAATAGACGGGTCTGCAAGGCCAACGGCATATCGCCGATTTCATCAAGGAACAAGGTGCCGCCATCGGCCTGTTGCAACTTGCCGCGCATGCCCTCTTTGCGGGCCCCGGTAAAACTGCCGCCGCGATAGCCGAACAGTTCACTCTCGATCAGACTTTCCGGGATCGCCGCGCAATTGAGCGCAACGAAGGCTTTATTCGCCCGTTGGCTGGCGTGGTGCACGGCCTTGGCAAAGGCTTCTTTGCCGGAGCCGGTTTCGCCATTGATCAACAGCGGCACATCACGCTCGAACACCCGCAAGGCTTTGCGGAAGTCGTTCTGCAGCGCCGCATCGCCCAGACAGATGCCGGACAGCCGTGGACGCTCGGTCACCAGCGGAGTTGGAATAACCGGCACTGGAACACTTCGCGGCTGCCCCCGCAACACTGCGAACAAGCCGCGCCCATCGCGGGTGCGCAGTGGCCAACTGGCGCTGGCGTTCACGCTGGCACGACCCAGCAGTTCATCCAGAGAGCAATCGAAAAAAGCTTCCACAGGTTTGCCCAGCAGCCCGCCGCGCACATGCCCCAGCAGGTTCAAGGCACTCTGGTTGACCGCACTGATCCGCCCGTCGCCGTCGAACGCCAGCAATCCTTCGCTGAACAGCCCCACGGACTCGGCTTGCAAGTGAAAGCGCAGCAACCATTGGTTGTCGAAGTAACGCAGGAAATAACAGCTCTCGATCATCTTCGCCGAGAGATTGACCAGTGCCATGGTGTGGAATTGGCTCTGCCGCGAGACTTCATGGCGCGCCGATGACACATCGAGTACCGCCAGCAGCTCGCCATGGGGATCGAACACCGGGCTCGCCGAGCAGGTCAGCCCGGTGTGACGACCGCGAAAATGCTCGTCCTGATGGATGGTCAGCGACTGGCGCTCCACCAGGCAGGTGCCGATACCGTTGGTGCCTTCGCAGGCTTCACTCCAGTCCGCACCGAGCCAGAGCCCGGCGCGTTCGAAAATCTTCCGTTCGGCGGGCGCGGTGACGCAGTTGAGGATCACCCCACGGGAGTCGGTCAGCAACACGGCATGGCCGGCACCGGAGAGTTGCTGATGCAGGCTGGCCATTTCGTTGCCGGCGATCTGCAGCACTTGCTGCAAGCGCTCGCGGCTTTCCAGCACCCGCCCATGCTCCAGCACCGTCGGCGCGATGCTCAGGGCCGGGTCGAGGTGATAGTCCTCAAGACAGCGCAGCCAGGAACGGGCAATGGATGGATCGCTGCCCGGGCCCTGCAAGTGGGCTTTGCCCTGAGTCACGGTCAACACCTGCTGGGCGTGTCGACTCAGATGATTGTTGTGCATTTCTTATCGTTCTCCGCGCGGGGCTGCTTGGCGAAAGGTGATGCCCAGCATCCTCCAGCCTCTGGTGCATTGCAATCCCGGCTCGAGCGGCGAGTCACAGGCCGTACCGCTTATGGCACAAAGTGTCACTCAGGTCGTGCCACAACTGTCACAACGCAGGTCCGCTCACCTCCCGATTAATTCGTAACCCATTGATTTACTTGACCTGCAAAGCACTGGCCCAACCTTTGCTCTAAGCTTATATAAGCGCTACAGCGCGTCCTCCCCAATAACAAAAGCCAGGAGATACCCACCATGCGTTACGCTCACCCCGGTACTGAAGGCGCAATCGTTTCGTTCAAGAGCAAATACGGTAACTACATCGGCGGCGAATTCGTCGCGCCTGTCAAAGGTCAGTACTTCACCAATACCTCGCCGGTAAACGGCCAACCTATTGCAGAATTCCCGCGCTCCACCGCCGAAGATATCGACAAAGCGCTGGACGCCGCCCACGCTGCTGCGGACGCCTGGGGCTCGACCTCGGTGCAGGCCCGCTCACTGGTGCTGCTGAAAATCGCCGATCGCATCGAACAGAACCTGGAAGTCCTCGCCGTCAGCGAATCCTGGGACAACGGCAAAGCCGTACGCGAAACCCTGAACGCCGATATCCCGCTGGCCGCTGACCACTTCCGCTACTTCGCCGGCTGCATTCGCGCCCAGGAAGGCAGCGCCGCGGAAATCGACGGCAATACCGTCGCTTATCACATTCATGAACCACTGGGCGTGGTCGGGCAGATCATCCCGTGGAACTTCCCGATCCTGATGGCCGCCTGGAAACTCGCTCCGGCCCTGGCCGCCGGTAACTGCGTAGTCCTCAAGCCTGCAGAGCAAACCCCGCTAGGCATCACCGTGCTGATGGAACTGATCGGCGATCTGCTGCCGCCTGGTGTGCTCAACGTGGTGCAAGGTTTCGGCCGTGAAGCCGGTGAAGCCCTGGCCACCAGCAAACGCATCGCCAAGATCGCGTTCACCGGTTCCACCCCGATCGGCTCGCACATCATGAAATGCGCGGCTGAAAACATCATCCCGTCGACCGTTGAGCTGGGCGGCAAGTCGCCGAACATCTTCTTCGAAGACATCATGCAAGCCGAACCGACCTTTATCGAAAAAGCCGCCGAAGGCCTGGTGCTGGCGTTCTTCAACCAGGGCGAAGTCTGCACCTGTCCATCACGGGCACTGGTGCAAGAGTCGATCTACGACGACTTCATGAAAGTGGTAATGAAGAAAGTCCTGGAAATCAAACGTGGCGACCCGCTGGACACCGACACCATGGTCGGCGCCCAGGCGTCCGAGCAGCAATTCGACAAGATCCTGTCCTACCTGGAAATCGCCAAGGGTGAAGGCGCCGAGCTGCTGACCGGCGGCAAGGTGGAAAAACTCGAGGGCAACCTGGCGACCGGGTATTACATCCAGCCGACCCTGCTCAAGGGCACCAACAAAATGCGCGTATTCCAGGAAGAAATCTTCGGCCCAGTGGTGAGCATCACCACCTTCAAGGACGAAGCCGAAGCCCTGGCGATTGCCAACGACACCGAGTTCGGCCTTGGCGCCGGTCTCTGGACCCGCGACATCAACCGCGCCTACCGCATGGGCCGGGCGATCAAGGCCGGTCGCGTCTGGACCAACTGCTACCACCTGTATCCGGCTCACGCCGCGTTTGGTGGCTACAAAAAATCCGGCGTCGGCCGTGAAAACCACAAAATGATGCTCGATCACTACCAACAGACCAAAAACCTGCTGGTGAGCTACGACATCAATCCACTGGGCTTCTTCTAAGCAAGCCCGCACCCCTGTAGGAGCGAGCTTGCTCGCGATGGACGTTAACGATAACGCGTGTTTTCTGAATGAACGCGCCGTCCTTGGGTCCATCGCGAGCAAGCTCGCTCCTACATAGGGCTTGCCCGCGAAAGCGGTCTTCCAGGCAACAAAGATTCAGCCCCGCTACACCGATCCGCCCAAAAGGTCGGACAAAAAATAAAAACAGGTGAACTGCTATGCCTAGCGAACCTATCGGCGCCCCGGCGGCCGGCTCTTCCGTCGACTTCGAAAAAGTCGGCTCCGAATACTTTCAGCAACGTGAATTGAAAAAAGGTGCCGCTGGCTGGGTCCTGCTGGTCGGCCTGGGCGTTGCCTATGTGATTTCCGGTGACTATGCCGGATGGAACTTCGGCCTGGCGCAAGGCGGCTGGGGCGGGATGTTTCTCGCCACCCTGCTGATGGCTACCATGTATCTGTGCATGTGCTTCTCGCTCGCCGAATTGTCTTCGATGATTCCCACTGCAGGCGGCGGTTACGGCTTTGCCCGCAGCGCCTTCGGCCCTTGGGGCGGTTTCCTGACCGGCACCGCGATACTGATCGAATACGCCATCGCGCCCGCGGCGATTGCGGTTTTCATCGGTGCCTATTGCGAGTCGCTGTTTGGTATCGGCGGCTGGATGATCTATCTGGCGTTCTACATCATCTTCATCGGCATCCATATTTTCGGGGTCGGTGAAGCGCTCAAGCTGATGTTCATCATCACCGCCGTGGCGGCCATCGCCCTTGCGGTGTTCCTGATGGCGATGGTTCCGCACTTCAGCGTCGCCAATCTGCTGGACATCCCGGTCACCAACGCCAAAGGCGCCAGCAGCTTCCTGCCTTTCGGTTATGTCGGCGTGTGGGCGGCGATTCCCTACGCGATCTGGTTTTTCCTGGCTGTCGAAGGCGTGCCACTGGCGGCCGAAGAAACCAAAAACCCGAAACGCGACCTGCCACGCGGCTTGATCGGCGCGATGCTGGTGCTGGTGAGCTTTGCCTTGCTGATTCTGGTAATAGGTCCCGGCGGTGCCGGTGCCAATGCGCTGATGACGTCCGGCAATCCGTTGGTGGAAGCCCTGTCCAAGGCCTATGGCGGCTCGACCTGGATGGGCCATTTCGTCAATCTGGTGGGCCTGGCTGGTTTGATCGCCAGCTTCTTCTCGATCATTTACGCCTACTCGCGGCAGATTTTTGCCCTGTCCCGCGCCGGTTACCTGCCGCGCAAGCTGTCCGAGACCAACAAAAGCAAAGCGCCGGTATTGGCACTGATCATCCCCGGCATCATCGGTTTCGGCCTGTCGCTGACCGGCCAGGGCGATTTGCTGATTCTGGTGGCCGTATTTGGCGCAACCATCTCCTACGTGCTGATGATGGCCGCCCACATCACCCTGCGCATTCGCCGCCCCAAAATGGAGCGTCCATACCGTACGCCGGGTGGCATCTTCACCTCCGGCGTGGCCTTGGTGTTGGCCTGTATCGCTGTCGTGGCAGGCTTCCTGGTCGATCCGCGGGTGGTCATTGGTGCAGCGGTCATCTATGGAGTATTAATTGCTTACTTTGCTTTCTACAGTCGGCATCACTTGGTAGCAGGCACGCCGGAAGAAGAATTCGCGGCCATTCAGAACGCTGAAAAAGCCTTGCACTAATCGCCGAAAACCACGACGCAGGCATTGACTGCGTCGTCATGGAGAACCTGTATGGCAAGTTTTTCCCACTCGGTCGGCACCCAGACCTATCGCTTCGACAGCCTCAAGGAGGTCATGGCCAAGGCCAGCCCGGCCCGCTCGGGGGATTTCCTGGCCGGTGTCGCCGCGCTCAACGATGGCGAACGGGTCGCAGCGCAGATGGCCCTGGCCAATATCGAACTCAAGCACTTCCTCGAAGAGATGCTGATCCCCTATGAAGCCGATGAAGTGACCCGGCTGATTATCGACAGCCACGACTCAGCCGCTTTTTCCGTGGTCAGTCACCTCACTGTCGGCGGTTTTCGCGACTGGCTGCTCAGCGACGCGGCCGACGAGCAAAGCCTGCGTGCCCTGGCGCCGGGCCTGACCCCGGAAATGGTCGCTGCCGTGTCGAAAATCATGCGCGTACAGGACCTGGTACTGGTGGCGCAAAAAATTCGCGTGGTGACCAAATTCCGCGGCACCATGGGCCTGCGCGGGCGCCTGTCGACCCGCCTGCAACCGAACCACCCGACCGACGAACCGGCCGGGATCGCCGCGAGCATCCTCGACGGCCTGCTTTACGGTAATGGCGACGCGATGATCGGCATCAACCCGGCCACCGACAGCACCGCCTCGATCTGCGCGATGCTGGAGATGCTCGACGCAATCATCCAGCGCTACGAAATCCCCACCCAGGCCTGCGTGCTGACCCACGTCACCACCTCCATCGAGGCAATCAATCGCGGCGTACCGCTGGATCTGGTATTCCAATCGATTGCCGGCACCGAAGCGGCCAACGCCAGTTTCGGGATCAATCTGAATGTCCTGCAGGAAGGTTACGACGCCGGCTTAAGCCTCAATCGCGGGACGCTGGGGCAGAACCTGATGTACTTCGAGACCGGCCAGGGCAGCGCGCTGTCGGCCAACGCCCACCATGGCATCGACCAGCAGACCTGCGAAACCCGCGCCTACGCCGTGGCACGGCACTTCAAGCCGTTTCTGGTGAACACCGTGGTCGGCTTCATCGGCCCGGAATACCTCTATAACGGTAAGCAAATCATCCGCGCCGGGCTGGAAGATCACTTCTGCGGCAAGTTGCTGGGTGTACCCATGGGCTGCGACATTTGCTACACCAACCATGCCGAGGCCGACCAGGACGACATGGACACCCTGCTGACCCTGCTCGGCGTAGCGGGGATCAACTTCATCATGGGTATTCCCGGCTCCGATGACATCATGCTCAACTACCAGACCACCTCGTTCCACGATGCGCTCTACGCTCGGCAGACCCTTGGCCTCAAGCCGGCACCGGAATTCGAGCAATGGCTGGCGAAAATGGGCATCTTTACTCAGGCGGATGGCAAGGTGAAGTTCGGCAACAGCCTGCCGCCGGCCTTCCGCCAAGCCATGGCGCAACTGGGATGAGTGATCTATCGATGGATAAACCCCTTACCGACAGCCAGAACCCCTGGCTGGAACTGCGCCGCCTGACCCCGGCCCGGATTGCCCTCGGCCGCACCGGCACCAGCCTGCCGACCGCTGCGCAGCTGGATTTCCAGTACGCACATGCGCAGGCCCGGGATGCGGTGCATCTGCCCTTCGATCACGCGGGCCTGGGCACGCAACTGGCCGAGCGTGGGCGCGACAGCCTGTTGCTGCACAGCGCAGCTACCGATCGCAATAGCTACCTGCAGCGTCCCGACCTCGGCCGACGCCTGAGCGACGACTCGGCGCAGAAGCTGCGCGAGCATGCCCAGGCCAATCCCGGCGGCATCGATCTGGCGGTGGTAGTGGCCGATGGTTTGTCGGCGTTGGCGGTACATCGCCATACCCTGCCCTTCCTGGCACGCATGGAAGAACAGATCCAGGCCGAAGGCTGGTCGCAGTCGCCGGTCATCCTGGTGGAACAGGGCCGGGTCGCGGTGGCCGATGAAATCGGCGAACTGCTCGGCGCCAGGATGGTAGTGATTCTGATCGGCGAACGCCCCGGCCTCAGCTCGCCGGACAGCCTCGGCCTGTACTTCACCTACGCGCCCAAGGTCGGCCTGACCGACGCCTACCGCAACTGCATCTCCAATGTGCGGCGGGAAGGGTTGAGTTATGGCATGGCCACCCATCGTCTGCTGTACTTGATGCGTGAAGCCTGTCGCCGGCAGCTGTCGGGGGTCAATTTGAAAGACGAAGCGCAAGTTCAGACACTGGAATCGGATACTGCCACTCACTCAAATGGCAACTTCCTACTCTCGAAACCGCTGTAATGGCAGTATGCTGATTGTGCTTTTTGCAGGCTTTAGGCAGCATCGGATCACAGCTGCACGAGTAATGATCCGTTTTGCCGTACCCACTTCAAGTTGAGGCCAATCATGCGGATTACTCAAGCGACCCTGGAACACCTGGACTTGCTGACCCCCTTATTCGTCAAATACCGCGAATTCTATGGTGCGCTGGCGTATCCCGACTCCTCCCGGACCTTTCTCGAAAAGCGCCTGCGACGCAAGGAGTCGGTGATCTACCTGGCCCTGTCCGATGAAGACAACGGCAAGTTGCTGGGCTTTTGTCAGCTGTACCCGAGCTTCTCCTCCCTGTCGCTGAAACGCGTGTGGATCCTCAACGATATTTATGTCGCCGAAGAATCCCGTCGACAGTTGGTGGCCGACAACCTGATCCGCACCGCAAAAAAAATGGCCAAGGAAACCCATGCCGTGCGCATGCGGGTGTCCACCAGCAGCAATAATGAAGTGGCGCAGAAAACCTACGAATCCATCGGCTTTCGCGAAGACACCGAGTTCAAGAACTACATACTGCCTATCAGCGACGAGTAGTCATCCCGCGAGCTGTGGCGAGGGGGCTTGCCTTGATGCCATGTAGGAGCGAGCTTGCTCGCGATGGACGTTAACGATAACGCGTGTTGCCTGAATAAACGCGCCGCCCTTGAGCCCATCGCGAGCAAGCTCGCTCCTACACAGGGCGTATGTCCAACCCCTTCAGATCCCTGAAAGCCCCACCTCGCCTCCCCCAGGCGAAATCCCCCGCTACAATCTCGGCACGCAATTCACCTCCCAGCCCGTATAATGCCGACCGTTACAGCCTGTAAGAAAAACTACACCACGCTGTAGCCATTTTATTTCGAAGCCTTCGCACGGACCTGCCGAGTCGGGTCATCACCACAGGTACCCTCATGGATTTCAACCCGCTCGACCTTATCTTGCATCTCGACGTCTATCTCGATTTGCTGGTAACCAACTACGGGTCATGGATCTACGCCATCCTGTTTCTGGTGATCTTCTGCGAAACCGGTCTGGTGGTGATGCCGTTCCTGCCTGGCGATTCGCTGCTGTTCATCGCTGGCGCCGTGGCAGCAGGCGGCGGCATGGACCCGGTATTACTGGCGGGCCTGCTGATGCTGGCGGCGATCCTCGGTGACAGCACCAACTATGTGATTGGTCGAACCGTGGGCGAGCGCCTGTTCAGCAATCCCGACTCGAAAATCTTCCGCCGCGACTATCTGCAGCAAACCCACGATTTCTATGACAAGCATGGCGGCAAGACAGTGACCCTCGCGCGTTTCATGCCCATCATTCGGACCTTCGCGCCGTTCGTCGCCGGTGTCGCGAAAATGCCATACCCGCGGTTTCTGACTTTCAGCGTAGTCGGCACTCTGCTTTGGGTTGGCGGGCTGGTGACACTCGGTTACTTCTTCGGCAACGTACCGTTTATCAAGAAGAATCTGTCGCTGCTGGTCGTGGGCATTATCCTGGTGTCGCTGCTGCCGATGATTATCGGCATCATCCGCAGCCGTTTGGCCAACTCAGCCTCAAAAGCCGGATCGCGCTGATCGCCCATGTGGTCACTCAATGCCTGGCGCCGCCAGCGCACGCTGGCCAAGCATCCCGTTGCTGCGCAAACCTGGCAGCGAGTGCGTGAACACCTGAGCTTTCTCGATGGCCTGAGCGACGCCGAAGACCAATGGCTGCGCGAGTCCAGCGTGCTGTTCCTGCAAGCCAAGCACCTCACCACACTGACCGGTGTTGAACTTCACCAAGAGGAGCGGCTGTTGCTGGCGGCACAGGCGCAATTGCCGCTGTTGCATCTGGGGGAACTGAACTGGTATCAGGGATTTCACGAAATCGTGCTGTATCCGGACGACTTCGTCAGCCCCCAGCGGCATCGCGATGCCAGCGGCGTCGAGCATGAGTGGAACGGTGAACACAGCGGCGAAGCCTGGCAACAGGGCCCAGTGATTCTGGCCTGGCCCGGAGTCCTTGCCAGCGGCGGCTGGGAAGGTTACAACTTGGTCATCCACGAACTGGCGCACAAACTCGACATGCTCAACGGCGACGCTAATGGCCTGCCGCCACTGCACAGCGACATGCGCGTCAGTGAATGGTCAGCGGTGATGCAACAGGCCTATGACGACCTCAATCGCCAACTGGATCGCAATCCGGACGCCGACACACTGATCGATCCATACGCCGCGGAAAATCCCGCCGAGTTCTTTGCCGTCACCAGCGAGTATTTCTTCAGCGCTCCGGACCTGCTCAATGGCGCCTATCCGCAGGTCTACCGGCAATTGCAGCTGTTTTATCGTCAGGACCCACTGGCCCGACTCAAGCAACTGCAGGCAGTCCATCCGGACTACCGGGTACACGACTAAGGTCTACACGACCTCTGGTACGTGGCATCGACGGCGGAATATGCCTATAATCGCCGCCACTTTTAGGTCAATCCGGCCAAGTCCTTTGGCCAATCACGGGGGCACCGCCCAATGAGCTACAGCAAGATTCCGGCTGGCAAAGACCTGCCGAACGACATCTACGTCGCCATCGAGATTCCGGCCAACCACGCGCCGATCAAATACGAAATCGACAAAGACAGCGACTGCCTGTTCGTTGACCGTTTCATGGCCACCCCAATGTTCTACCCGGCCAACTACGGTTTCATCCCCAATACCCTGGCCGACGACGGTGACCCCCTCGACGTGCTGGTCGTGACCCCTTACCCGGTTGCTCCGGGCTCGGTGATCCGCGCACGTCCAGTCGGCATCCTGCACATGACCGACGATGGCGGCGGCGATGCCAAAGTGATCGCAGTTCCACACGACAAGCTGTCCCAGCTGTACGTCGACGTCAAAGAGTACACCGACCTGCCAGGTCTGCTGCTGGAGCAGATCAAGCACTTCTTCGAGAACTACAAAGATCTCGAAAAAGGCAAATGGGTGAAGATCGAAGGTTGGGGCGACGCAGAAGCCGCTCGCACCGAGATCATGAAGTCGGTTGCAGCCTATAAAGGCTGAGTCTGCCTTCACTCGCAAGCGTCGCAGCATTAAAAAACCCCGGTTATCCGGGGTTTTTTATTGGCTTGAATAACACCACAACCCACCCAACCCTCGGCAATTAAACACAAATAGTACTACCCGTTTATATCGCAGTTAATACCTTCAAAAACAGCTTAAACTTTACTAACTAATTCCTATAAAAATTGAACGCTTTGTTTATTTAAACAATTATCGCTCCTCCGTAAAATCCGTGGTCATGAATACATCCGGCGATCGCTTCAAGGCACTCCTCAAAGAGGTCAACCTCAAGCCCACAGAATTTGCAAAGTTTTGCAATGCAAAGCCTCAGCACGTGAACAACTGGTACAAACGCGGCGTCCCTCTCTGGCGCATGGACGAATTTGCCCGGCTGTTATCCGTCAACAGCAAGTGGCTGTACAACGGCGAAGGGCCGAAGTACCCAACTAAATTTGCAACAACAGAAACTATCGGCGTTTATAACGACAACCTGCAATACACGGATGTAGACATCCCTTGTTATAAAGAAGCTTCCACCCAAGCAGATTCAAACACCATCGAAATAACCGGTCACTGCGTGCGATTGCCGAGGCACTATCTGGAATCACTGGAGGTTGATCCGGATAAAGCCGTTTGCGCACCAATGATCGGCAACAACATGGCGGAAAAGATTCAGGACGGCTACACCATCGCCATTGACCGGGGCCTGACCCAGATCGTGGACGGCGAAATCTACGTCCTCCAGCACCAGGGCAGGCTGCGCGTGAACTACCTGTACCGACTCCCAGCTGACGCGCTTCGACTGTGCAGCCACAACAACTCCGAATACCCGGATGAAATATTCAGCGCCGAACAGATCAAGGCGCAGAACATCCAGGTCCTGGGCTGGGTATTCTGGTGGTCGACACTCAACAAACGCCGCCCGAACCTACTGTCCAAGTGAGCCTTGGGCCGGTTGTTCATCACGCGATAGCTCTGGATCGCCCTTTGGGCTGGGAATTTTTCAAAAAAATCAGTATGCTGCGCCCCACATTTGCGAATCGACCGTCCAGCACGGCCAGATCGCCCCGACGCGGCAGATGATTTTCTCGCCAAGTCCCACAGCCGGACGCAAGATCCGGGTGTACGTTTTGAAGGCTGGCGCGGCTTACCAAAAATGAGCCAAGCCAGTCCCCGAGAAGCCGGCCACAAGCCGGCTTTTTAATGCCCGAAATAAAGTGATTCACGACGTGAAATCGCTCAGACCTCATCTGCATTCAGCGCATAAAACTCATGCAACTTGGCCTGCAACAGCTTCTTGTCCGGCAGCTGAGTTTGATATTCTGCGATCAATGCTGGCGAAAGTGAACGGTTGAGAGCGTACTCGACGACCTCATCATCTTTGCTGGCGCACAGCAAAACCCCGAGCGCCGGGTTTTCATGGGGTTTGCGGACATTACGATCCAGAGCCTCAAGATAGAAATCCAGCTTGCCCAGGTACTCTGGCTCGAAGCGACCGACCTTTAGTTCTATCGCCACCAGGCAATTCAGCCCTCGATGGAAGAACAGCAAATCCAACGCAAAATCGCGACCTCCCACCTGCAACGGATACTGCGAGCCGACGAAACAAAAATCCCTTCCCAACTCGATCAGAAAATCCCTGAGCCTTCGCAGCAACCCACCATGCAAATCAGCCTCGACATGCCCATGCGCCAGGTCGAGAAATTCGACCATGTACGTGTCCTTGAACACACTCAAGGCTTCTGGATGCATTTGTCTCACCAATGGCGAGACTTTTGCCGGACTTATGACGGAGCGCTCAAATAGCGCGGCCTTGAACTGGCGCTCAAGCTCCCGGCTCGACCATTTCTCCTGAATCGCCATCCGCAGGTAAAACTCGCGCTCTTCCGGGCGTTTGCTTTGGTTGAGGATGATCAGGTTTTGGGTCCAGGGTAATTGTCTCAGCAGTGCTGAGACTTTTGCGTCATGCCTGTACGCCTCGTAAAACTGGCGCATACGGAAGAGGTTAGGACGTGTAAAGCCACGCAATCCGGGCTGAGTGCGCGCGAGGTGAGTAGCCAATTGAGCTACCACGCCATCGCCCCACTCCGCGGCCTCGATCTTGCCGCTGATATAGGCCCCTACCTGCCAGTGCAGCTCGATCAACTCCGTATTGACAGCCTGCACCGCTCGCTGCCGAGCGGCAACAATCAGCTGGGTGATTTCGTTAAAGCTTGCATCCGGGGACGGGGTATTGGAGCTGAGGTCATTCACGTGAGGGCGTTCCTGTTCAGAAGACAACGCCCTTTCTAGTACTCCCACCCCTTACAAAATGAAAATCACAAAGTGTGTCGAAGTGAAACGATCCTACAAAGAACCAGGATTGGAAAGTGTAAATCCAGGGCGACCGGTCATAAGCACTTATAACGACTTGAAAAAAAAGACCATCAGTGAAATTCACTGATGGTCTTTGGCGATTCGAAGCTCTGCCTATGAAAGTCTTTTTATTAGACTCCAGGGCAGGCTTTAGTCGCATACTTCGCTGCGCCACTGTACTTGCAAACCCAATCACCAGTGGTGGCGGTTCGCGTCCAGGTAATATTACCTGCCGCTGCCGCGGCATTTTTAAGGGCACATGCGATTGTGCCGGCACCAGTAGTTGCCCCGGTAGCCGTAATGTCGCAGTTGTCGGTACTAGATTTCAATCCAATTATTTCGGCAGCGGTGGCACCGGTGATAGTAGCCCCATTCCCTTCAATGACCACGGCTTCATACATGGCCTTGCCAGAAGAAATCTCCGCAAGCCCGGCTACGACTTTGGCTCTGGCCATGTAATCCGAGTAAGCCGGGATAGCAAAGGTAGCCAAAATGCCGATGATCGCAACAACGATCATGAGCTCGATGAGCGTAAAACCTTTCTGCATGGATTTCAAAGGGACTTCCTTCTAGGCGACGATTTAATGGTGTAGAGCATTTTATTTATTTTCGGCGCAAGCGTCATGCCAGCTTCGGCTGAGCTTTGGGATCTCGCGGGATGACACAATCTGACCGGCAATGGCACTGACGTTGCGCAATCCTGCCGGCAATCGTAGTCCGAAAATGGAAGGGGTAAATCCAGCGCTGCCGATCTTAAGTACTCATGACGACTTGAAAAAAAGACCATCAGTGAAATTCACTGATGGTCTTTGGCGCTTCGAAGCTCTGGCTATGAAAGGCTTTTTGTCAGTCTTAAGGTACAACAGGTCCAGGGCAGCCTTTAGTCGCATACTTCGCCAGGCCACTGTACGCGCAAGACCACGCACCGGCGGTGGCGGTTCGCGTCCAGGTAATATTACCTGCCGCCGCCGCGGCATTTTTAAGGGCACATGCGATAGTGCCGGCACCATCAGCTGCCCCGGTAGTCGTAATGGTGCAGTTTTCGGTACTAGCTTTCAATCCAATCACAGGGCCGGAGGTGATAGAAGCCCCATTCCCTTCAATGACCACGGCTTCATACATGGCCTTGCCAGAAGAAATCTCCGCAAGCCCGGCTACGACTTTGGATCTGGCCACGTAATCTGAATAAGCAGGGATAGCAAAGGTAGCCAAAATGCCGATGATCGCAACAACGATCATGAGCTCGATAAGCGTAAAACCTTTCTGCATGGATTTCAAAGGGACTTCCTTCTAGGCGACGATTTAATGGCGTTGAGGATTATATTTATTTCCGGAGCAAGCGTCATGCCAGCCTCGGCTGAGTTGTGAGATCTCGCGGAATGACACAATCTGATCGGCAATGGCCATCCTGGCATGCGTCAGATCGTGCCTGGCCACGTATTGGCCCAGCCTGGCCCATGCCAGATGGTCAGCGCGCATTTGCGTTGGGAAGGGCCGAAGAGAGTTCATTAGCGTTCCTGCTACAACATGCCCAATGGACGCAACCTTGGCAAGCCCATAAACATCGTCGCGCCGTGCAAGGATCTTTTTATCCTCTCCTCGTGTCGCCACGCCGAAAGATCCTTAGCAACGGCTGAGCCCCCCTCGCCTATGAATCCCTAGACGATGAGCCAAATACCCCACACAATCGGCTCACAAAATGAGCCGAATAAACCCCTTATTCGGCTCATCGTTCAGAGTACGAGCCCATGAAACACCCACGCTGGATCTGGCAACAACCTGACTGGCCGCGTTTCCACTCGCAATCGGAGCGCCTGGCGCCCTTGTTGCGCGAGTGCGGGCAGGCGCAAGGACGGTTGTTGGGCATGTCCGGTTCAGCAGGTAGAGACTTCAGCGCGCAAAGCGAGCTGGACGCGCTGTTGCAGAACATCGTGACCTCATCCGCCATTGAAGGCGAGCAGTTGAACGTCGGTTCGGTGCGCTCCTCTCTGGCCCGTCGCTTGGGCATGGAACAGATCGACGGCAATTACGTGAGCAAGCGTAGTGAGGGACTGGCGGAGTTGATGCTGGACGCGACCCAGCATGTCGACCCGCCACTGACTCTCGCGCGCTTGTTGCATTGGCATGAATGGCTGTTTCCCGCTGAAGACGACGGAATCATTGCGCGACACATTCGAGTTGGCGCACTGCGTGGCGATGAACCGATGCAGGTGGTATCGGGTCGCCTGGACAGGCCCACTGTGCATTTCGAAGCCCCTGCGCGCCAAGGCCTGGAACAGCAGCTCGACGTCTTCCTTGACTGGTTCGAAACCAGCCGTAGCCAACCCCAGCTCGATCCCCTGTTGCGGGCAGGCATCGCTCACTTCTGGTTCGTCACGCTCCACCCCTTTGACGACGGCAACGGTCGCCTGACTAGGGCTATCACCGACCTGGCCCTCGCCCAGGCCGAAGACGAGGCCATCCGCTTTTATGCCATGTCGGCGAGCATTCTCGACGATCGTTCCGGCTACTACCGTGTATTGGAAACCAGCCAGAAAGCCACCCTGGATATCACTGACTGGCTCGAATGGTTCCTGCAGACGTTATTGCGCAGCCTGCAACAAGCCATGGCCCGTATCGAGTTGGTACTCGGCAAGGCCCGCTTCTGGCAGAACCACCGGAGTCAGGCTCTGTCCTCGGAACAGGCCAAGGTGCTCAACCGCCTGCTGGATGGTGGCGAGAAAGGATTTGAAGAGGGAATCAGCGCCGCCCAGTACCAGGCCGTGGCAAAAGTCTCCAAGGCCACTGCAACTCGCCACTTGGCCGACCTGCTGGACAAGAGTTGCTTGATCCGTTTGCCCGGCGGCGGCCGTAGTACCCGCTACCAGATCAACTATCCGGGCGATGGAAAACGCTGAATCGGTGAGCCGCGCGCAAGGCACTCCAGGTCCATCTATACGTCCACTCATTTGCCCAAAAAGCCTCTCTCTGCTAGTGTCGCGCCGGTTTACCGTCAACCGGAATTGCCGCCATGGCCCGCAAAAAAGCTGCACTGGATTTCGAACAATCCCTCGCTGACCTGCAAACGCTGGTTGAGCGGCTGGAGAACGGCGAGCTGTCGCTGGAAGACTCGTTGACGGCCTTCGAGCAAGGCATCGGTCTGACCCGCGATTGCCAGGCGGCGCTGGCCCAGGCTGAGCAGAAGGTGCAAATCCTGCTGGAACGCGATGGCGAGCTGGCCGAGGAACCCTTCGACCCGGAACAGCCGGAATGATTGCCGCTTATCAGGCCAGCAGTCAGGCCCGGGTCAATGCTGCACTGGAAACCCTGTTCCGCGCGCCAAGCCCCGAGCTGGCCCGTCTCTATGAAGCCATGCGCTACAGCGTGATGAATGGCGGCAAACGTGTGCGGCCGCTGCTGGCTTACGCGGCCTGCGAAGCCCTCGGTGGCGCAGCGGAACAAGCCAATGGCGCCGCCTGTGCGGTGGAGTTGATTCACGCTTATTCGCTGGTGCATGACGATTTGCCAGCGATGGACGACGATGATCTGCGTCGCGGCCAGCCGACTACTCACAAGGCTTTCGACGAAGCCTGCGCGATTCTCGCCGGTGACGGCCTGCAAAGCCTGGCGTTCAGTGCCTTGCTCGACCCGCAGCTGAGCGTTGTGGATAGTGATACCCGTTTGCGCATGGTCAGCTCCCTGGCGTTGGCGGCGGGTCCGGCGGGCATGGTTGGCGGTCAAGCCATCGACCTCGGTTCGGTCGGTCTCAAGCTCGATCAGCAAGCACTCGAATACATGCATCGGCACAAGACCGGCGCGCTGATCGAAGCCAGCGTCAAGCTCGGCGCCCTGGCCAGTGGTCGTGCGCAACCAGACGAACTGAAATCCTTGCAGACCTATGCCCAAGCCATCGGCCTGGCGTTTCAGGTGCAGGACGACATACTCGATGTCGAGAGTGATACCGCGACACTCGGCAAACGTCAGGGCGCCGATATCGCCCGGGACAAACCGACCTACCCGGCCCTGCTCGGCCTGGACGCGGCTAAAGCCTATGCCCTGGAGCTGCGCGATCAAGCTTTGCACGCCCTGCGACCGTTCGACGCGGCGGCCGAGCCGTTGCGGGGCCTGGCGCGCTATATCGTTGAACGTCGCAGCTAAAACCGTGGCTACGCCCGAATGCATATTGTTGGCCAACTTCCGAGCTCTGCGTGGGCAGCTTGCGATCCATAAGGTAAACTGCCGCCTCTTCTATACCTATAACGATTCGCCTGATGCCCACGACGTTTCATGAGATTCCACGCAAACGCCCGACCACGCCCCTGCTCGACCGTGCCGACACGCCGGCCGGCCTGCGCCGGTTGGGTGAAGCCGAGCTCGAAACCCTGGCCGATGAGTTGCGCCAGGAGCTGCTCTATACGGTAGGCCAGACGGGCGGGCATTTCGGTGCCGGCCTGGGCGTCATTGAGCTGACCGTTGCGCTGCACTACGTCTTCGACACCCCGGACGACCGGCTGGTGTGGGACGTCGGCCATCAGGCTTATCCGCACAAGATCCTCACCGGCCGTCGCGAGCGCATGGGCACCCTGCGCCAAAAGGACGGCATCGCGGCATTCCCGCGTCGTTCCGAGAGCGAGTACGACACCTTTGGCGTTGGCCACTCCAGCACCTCGATCAGTGCAGCGCTGGGCATGGCGATTGCCGCCCGCCTGCAAAACAGCGAGCGCAAGGCCATCGCGGTGATCGGCGACGGCGCATTGACCGCGGGCATGGCCTTCGAAGCGCTGAACCACGCGCCGGAAGTCAACGCCAACATGCTGGTGATACTCAACGACAACGACATGTCGATCTCGCGCAATGTCGGCGGCCTGTCCAACTATCTGGCGAAAATCCTTTCCAGCCGCACTTACGCGAGCATGCGTGAAGGCAGCAAGAAAGTGCTGTCGCGCCTGCCCGGCGCCTGGGAGATTGCCCGGCGTACCGAAGAATACGCCAAGGGCATGCTGGTCCCGGGCACGCTGTTCGAAGAGCTGGGCTGGAACTATATCGGCCCGATTGACGGCCATGACCTGCCGACGCTGATCGCCACCCTGCGCAACATGCGCGACCTCAAGGGTCCGCAATTCCTGCATGTGGTCACCAAGAAAGGCAAAGGTTTCGCCCCGGCGGAAGTCGACCCGATCGGTTACCACGCGATCACCAAGCTCGACCCCCTGGACGCTCCGGCGGCTGCGCCGAAAAAAGCCGGCGGGCCGAAATATTCCAGCGTGTTCGGCGAGTGGCTGTGCGACATGGCCAGCGCCGATCCGCGGCTGGTCGGGATCACCCCCGCGATGAAGGAAGGCTCCGACCTGGTGGCCTTCAGCGAGCGTTTCCCGCAGCGCTACTTCGACGTTGCGATCGCCGAGCAACACGCCGTGACCCTCGCCGCCGGTATGGCCTGCGAAGGCGCCAAACCCGTGGTGGCGATCTATTCGACTTTCCTGCAACGCGGTTACGACCAGTTGGTACATGACGTTGCGGTGCAGAACCTCGATGTGTTGTTCGCCATCGACCGAGCGGGCCTGGTAGGCGAAGACGGTCCGACCCACGCCGGAAGTTTCGATCTGTCGTTCCTGCGCTGCATTCCCGGCATGCTGGTGATGACCCCGAGCGATGAAAACGAACTGCGCAAAATGCTCAGCACCGGCCACCTCTACAACGGCCCGGCCGCAGTGCGCTACCCGCGCGGCAC
Organism: Pseudomonas sp. LBUM1658; assembly: GCF_059716055.1. Classification (NCBI taxonomy): domain Bacteria; kingdom Pseudomonadati; phylum Pseudomonadota; class Gammaproteobacteria; order Pseudomonadales; family Pseudomonadaceae; genus Pseudomonas; species Pseudomonas sp. LBUM1658. The sequence goes on along the minus strand of NZ_CP166798.1, from coordinate 619,564 downwards.
CGGCCCGAATGCGACGATCGAGAAAAACCTCGAACCGATCGAGATCGGCAAGGGCGTGATTCGCCGTCAGGGCAGCAACGTCGCCCTGCTGGTGTTCGGTGTGCAACTGGCCGAAGCGCTGAAAGTCGCCGAGAAGCTCGACGCGACAGTGGTCGATATGCGCTTCGTCAAACCATTGGACGAAGCCCTGACTCGCGAAATCGCCAACAGCCATGAACTGCTGGTGACCATCGAAGAAAACGCGATCATGGGCGGCGCCGGTGGCGCGGTCAGCGAATTCCTCGCTCGCGAGAACATCCTCAAGTCGATGCTGCATCTGGGGTTGCCGGACGCCTATGTCGAACATGCCAAGCCGGCACAGATGCTGGCCGAATGCGGGCTGGACGAAGCCGGGATCGAAGCTGCGGTTCGCGAGCGCTTGCAACTTCTAGGGTTGTAACCCAATCCCCCGTAGGAGCTGCCGCAGGCTGCGATCTTTTGATCCTGCCCTTCGGCAGCTCCAGAATCACCATAAGATCAACATCAAAAGATCGCAGCCTGCGGCAGCTCCTACAAGGGGCAGCGTCGCATTTGAAAGTAGTGCCCATGAGTCTCTCCCGCATCGCCCTGACGTTGACCCTTTTGCCTGCCGGACAGCTTTTGGCTGACACCTTCGAACGCGAACAAGCCCTGAAACTGCCCGACGTGCTGATCAGCGCCAATCGCCAGGTTGAAGCCCGTAACGACAGCAGCGCCGCCAATACGGTGTTCACCCGTGAAGACATCGACCGCCTGCAACCGAGCAGTGTGACTGAGTTGCTGAGTCGGGTACCCGGTGTACAGGTCGCGCAAGCGGGCGGGCGTGGCAGTCTGCCGGGGATTTTCATCCGCGGTACCAAATCGGCGCAGAGCCTGGTGCTGGTGGACGGCCAGCGCATCGGCAACTCGACTTCCGGCGACAGCAACCTGCAACACCTGAACATCGATCAGATCGAACGCGTGGAAGTACTGCGCGGCTCGCGCTCGGTGATCTACGGCAGCGACGCAATTGGCGGAGTGATTCAGATCTTCACCCGCCGTGGCGCCGAACAAGGCCTGCAACCGCGGATGCATGTGGGCTTTGGCAGCAATCAGACCTGGGAACGCAGCGTGGGGCTGTCCGGCGGCGATGAACAAACCCGCTTCAATCTCGGCGCCAGCCTTGACGAAACTGCCGGGATTAATCGCACTCATGAGTCCTTCCCCAGCGACAGCGACCACGACGCTTACCGCAACAAGTCCCTGAGCCTGAGCCTTAGTCACGCCTTCAACGATGACCTTGAAGCAGGCCTGAATCTGCTGGATAACCGTGGCAAGAGCGAGTTCGACAGCCCGTTCGGCCGCTTTGACATGAACACCTTCGAGTCAGTCCAGCAGCAGCCCTACAGCGATTTCACCGTGAGCAGCGTCAACAGCTACGTCGACGCGCGTATCAATGACATCTGGAAATCCCGTGTCGAGTTCGGCCACAGCGAAAACCGCGAGAAAACCATCGACAAGCTCAGCGACGAGCGCAGCGTATTCAACACCTATCGCGACTCGCTCAACTGGCAGAACGACCTGACGCTCGATGAGCGCAACAGTCTGATTCTCGGCGCCGACTGGTACGAAGACCGGATCAACAGCAGCACCCGCTTCGACGAAGACAGCCGCTGGAACCGCGCCGCGTTTATCCAGCATCGCTTCCAGGCAGAAAACTTCTCAACCGAGCTGGGCCTGCGCCGTGACCAGAATCAGCAGTTCGGCAGCCAGAACAGCTGGAGCGGCACCTTCACCCTGCCGCTGAACCCGGACAACGATGTGCTGCTGACCTACAGCGAGGGCTTTCGCGCACCGACCTTCAATGACCTCTACTACCCCGATTTCAGCAACCCGGACCTCAAGCCCGAGACCTCGAAAAGCTATGAGTTGCAGTGGCGCAGCCAGTTGAGCGATACCCGTCGCCTGGAAGCTTCGCTGTACCGCACCGACCTTGAAGACGCGATTATCTTCGGCCAGAACTCTCGCCCGGAAAACGTCGCCTCGGCACGGATCAATGGCTTCGAAGCCGCGCTCAAACAAGAGTTGTTTGGCTGGCAGAGCAACCTCGGCCTGGCGATCATTGACCCGCGCGACCGCAATACCGGCCATACCCTGAGCCGCCGCGCCCGACGCACCTTGAGCCTGGACCTGGATCGGCAATTCGATCGACTCGGCGTCGGCGCCAGCTGGCAAGCGGTTAGCAGCAGCTACGACGACGAGGACAACCAGGAGCCGCTGGGCGGTTATGCCTTGTTCGGCTTGCGCAGCAGTTGGGCGGTGAATCGCGAGATCCGGCTGGAGCTGAAAGTCGATAACCTGCTGGACAAGGCCTACAGTCGGGCGCTCTACAGCTTTGACGGGAATAACTATGGTTATCGCGAAGAAGGTCGGGCGTGGATGTTTGGGGTGACTTGGACGCCGGAGATCTAGCCACGAATTGTTGGTGTCTGGACTGGCCTCATCGTCGGAACGCCGTCCGGAGCAAGCCCGCTCCCACAGGGTATGAGCCTGACATCAATTCCGTGAACGCCAGATAACTTGTGGGAGCGAGCCTGCTCGCGATGAATTCACCTCGGTCTCACCGACCCGGCGCTATCAACTCACACAGCTTGGCCGTAGCATTGATCATCTGCCCACTCGGCCGCTCCAGCCCCTTGTCCGCCACCAACAACAATCGCCCCTGAGCCACTGCCCGCACCTGCGGCCAGGCTTTCCAGGCATCGAGCTGCGCCTGATCGCCGGCCAGGATGACCTCGGGATTGCGCTGCAGAACCGACTCCAGATTGACCTGCGGTGCCGGCAGTTGCAGCTCGGCAAACACATTGCGGGCGCCGCAGGCTTCCAGCGCATCGCTGATGATCTGCCCGCCGCCGACGGTGTACAGCGGCTGATCCCAGACCTGATAGAACACCTGCAACGGCTCATCCCGCTGATAACGCTGGCGCAGGTCTGCCAGCTGCTTGCGCAAGTCCCCAGCGAGCTTCTGGCCGCGCTGCGGCCGCCCGAGTTGTTCGGCAATCACTTCGATCTGGCTGGTGAGTTGTTCGAGGCTGTGGGGTTCGGCGACGTAGGTGGGAATATTCAACCGCTTGAGTTGCTCGCGCTGCGCCGGACCGACACTCCCAGGCCAGAGCAGCAACAAGTCAGGCTTGAGGCTGAGCAGGCGCTCCATGTCCAGCTGACCGTAGCGCCCGACCGAGGGCAGGCTTTTCAACTCGGGAGGTCGTTCGCCGGCGTCGAGCACGCCGACCAGCAGATCGGCAGAGCCCAGCTCTACGACAATTTCAGAGAGCGATGGCGCGAGGCTGACTACCCGCTCCACCGCCAGCGCCGAACCACTGACGGCCAGCAGCAGGAGCGCCAGCCAAACGCGCATCAACCGAGCTGACGCGGGATACGGTAGAGGTAGAACAGCACCGTCGTCGACAGCGCCAGCAGAATCAGCGGCAGCGCTTCCAGGCCGACGAACACTGCTAATGCAGCGATCCAGGCAGGGAGCCCGGCAGCCAGGAATGCCGTGCGCCGCTTGGCCGCCAAATTCACCCAGGCGGCAGGTTCTTCAGGGGTGTCGAGGGCTTTCTGGGTAGCGATCAAGCCGTGCTTGTAGCCACCAAAGAAACGCAGACTGACAAACATCGACGCCAGGCCGGCGATAAAGAATGGCATGGCCAGCACCGGCAATACGGGCTCGGTCTGGCCGAATACCGCATTGATCACGAACAGCGGTAGCAAGGCCATCGCCAGATACTGCCACCAGTTGACGGACAGGCGCCGCTTTACTTGACCGCGGGTCACGCCCGATCAGCCTCGCCCTGGTGCTCGTTACCCATCATGTGGTCGAGCTTGCTGGCCTTGGTCGCCAGGTAGAGTTTGTTGTGCGGGTTGTGGCCGGTGTGCAGCGGAACGCGCTCGGCGACCACGATGCCCATGTCGGTCATGGCCTTGACCTTGCGCGGATTGTTGGTCATCAGCCGCAGGGATTTCACCCCCAGGTGCTCGAGCATCGGCAGGCAGATGGCGTAGTCACGCTGATCGGCGGCAAAGCCCAGGCGCTCATTGGCCTCGACCGTGTCAGCACCGCCATCCTGCAATTCATAGGCGCGGATCTTGTTCAGCAGGCCAATGCCACGGCCTTCCTGACGCAGATACAGCAACACACCACGGCCTTCGCGGGCAATGGCCTGCAAGGCCGCCTCGAGTTGCGAACCGCAGTCGCAGCGCTGGCTGAACAATGCATCGCCGGTCAGGCATTCGGAGTGCAACCGGCCGAGCACCGGTGCACCATCAGCGAACTCACCCAGGCTGAGTACAACGTGCTCGCGGCCAGTGGCTTCATCGAGGAAGCCATGCATGGTGAATTGCGCAAAAGGGGTTGGCAGCTTGGAAGCAGCGACGAAAACGACGGGCACCGTGTGCTCCTGATCTGTAAGAGGACTGGAGATTCGCAGAGGCGGCATTGTAACAGCAGGTTCCAGCAGACGCTTAGGCTGAATTATCGGCCATAAAGATCAAGATGTTCGATCACTGCCCCATAGGCGGGCTGGTTTCTTCGAATGGGTAAGGCTGTTTCCAGCGCTCGAAGATCGATCGCAACTGCCCGCTTTTCACCAATAACTCCATGCGCCGATCGAACAACACCAAGAGTGCCCGCCCCCCGGGAGTGTCGGAAAACCCCAGAAACAGCGGCAATCGAGCCAGGTAGGTGCGTTTGTATACCGAAGGATCCGGCGCTTCGCTCAGCACGTAGTCGATCTCGCTCCGGGCGTCGAGGTAGTAGTCGGCCCGACCATGCTCGAGCATCGGCAAAATGCCAGTGCGGCGCTCGATTTGATTGAAGCCGTGGATATTCGGCAAGTACTTCTCGTACTTGTAGCCGCGGACCCAGGCCAGTCGGTATTTGCCCAGAGTGGCCAGCGTCGGCGCCGGATTGCTGGCAAGACCCAGTGCGTAGATCGGGTCGGAATCGTAATGCCAGTGTGGATACAGAACATCGCCGACCTCATCGCGGTAGGATCCAACCACGGCATCCGTCTCGCGGCGCTGCACCAGCCCGATCGAGCGAGTGTAAGGCACAATGCGAATCTGCAGGGTGACCCCGGCCGGCTCGAAGACTGCGCGCAACACATCCCAGGCCAGACCACGGCCATCGGCGCCGGTGTAGTCGATCCACTCCTCACTGGCCAGGCGGATCTGGGTGGGCATCGACGGCGATTCATTCGCCCGTGCCGCAGTGCACGACAATACGCAAAACAGTATCAACAGCCAGCGGCCACTCATCCTTGATCCCTCAGACGAAAAACCACACCAAGCCTTGCATTGCCAACCAGGCAAATACCCCTGCCAAAACATCGTCGAGCATGATCCCGACGCCACCGTGTACATGCCGATCGATCCAGTGAATCGGCCACGGTTTCAGAATGTCGAAGAAGCGGAACATCAGAAAACCCGCCAGCAGCCAATACCAACCTTCCGGGACCAGCCACAGGGTTATCCACATCCCGACCATTTCGTCCCAGACGATGCCTTCGTGGTCATGTACCCGCAGGTCATCCGCCACCTTGCCGCACAACCAGAAGCCGAACAGCATGGTGATGCCCAGCATCAGCCAGTAACCCCAGTCCGGCAACATCTGCCACAACGGGATAAAGGGTAGCGCCACCAGAGAACCCCAGGTGCCCGGTGCTTTGGGCAGGGTGCCGGAACCGAAGCCGAACGCCAGGAAATGCCAGGGATTACGCCAGACCGAAGGCGGCACGAACTCTGCGGGGACCTGTTTGGGGTGATCTGTCACGGTGTCTCCCGAAAATGTTGATAACCCCGATTTGCCGGGGTGATATCTCGCCCATCGGCGGCCAGAAGCGTTACGCCCTGTCCGCACACGACCCGACCGAGCACATGCACCGGCCAGCCATCGGCCAGTAAGAGCGGCAGCTCGACGGGAGGCAAAGTAAAGGCCAGCACGTAATCGTCACCACCGCTCAAGGCGGCCTCTTCGGCGGCTTGCTGGCCGAGAAACGCTACCAACGCCCTGGACAGCGGCAGCTTGTCCCGCTCGACCTGCAAACCGACGCCGGAGGCGAGCGCGATGTGCCCACAGTCCGCCAGCAATCCGTCCGAAATATCCAGTGCCGAGGTCGCTTTGCCACGCAGTGCCAGGCCCAACGCCAGCTGTGGCTGCGGCGACCAGTAGTGCGCCAGCAACGGCTCGGCAACAGCAGGTTCGGCTGTACGCTGCCCCAACACCAGCGGCAAGGCGCCCGCCCCATTCCCCAGTTCGCCACCGACGCACAACAGATCCCCCGGCTGCGCGCCGCTGCGGGTCAAGGCCAAACCGGCAGGCACACGGCCGAAGACGGTCATGGTCAGGCTCAGCGGGCCACGGGTGGTATCGCCGCCCACCAGACGCACACCGCAGTTTTGCGCCATGGTGTTCAAACCGCTGGCAAAGGCTTGCAGCCAATCGGCAGCAACCGTCGGCAAGGTCAGGGCAAGGGTAAACGCGAGGGGTGCTGCACCCATGGCTGCCAGATCACTGACCGCCACCGCCAGCGAACGCTGGCCGAGCAGAAAAGGCTCACAGGGGTCTGCGAAATGTACACCGGCCACCAGGGTGTCGGTGGAGACAGCCAACTGTTCCCCCGGGGAAACAGCCAGCAGGGCGCAGTCATCACCGATCCCCAATGCCACGCCAGCGCCGACCAGCGCACAAGGCGCGGTGGCGAAGTAGTTACGGATCAGCTCAAACTCGCCCATGGCTTTGTGTCCTGTCTCACCAATACTGTTCCTTTTGGGCGGCAGGACACTCCAAGCGCGAATCAGCGCTTGAACGCCTTCACTTCAGCTTCACGCAGACGCGGAGCCAGCTTGTCGAGCACACCGTTGACGAACTTGTGGCCATCGGTGGAACCGTAGACCTTGGCCAGTTCGATCCCTTCGTTGATCACCACGCGGTACGGCACGTCGACGCGCTTGAGCAGCTCCCAGGTGGACAGGCGCAGAACCGCCAGTTCAACCGGATCGAGCTCGTCGATGGTGATGTCCAGGCATGGAGCGAGCGCAGAATCGATCTCGGTCTTGTGCGCCGGCACGCCGTGCAGGATGTCGTGGAAGTAGGCGGCATCGACATCGCTGAAATCGTTATCGACCCGGAACTGCGCTTCGATTTCGTTCAGCGAAGTTTTAGCCATGTGCCATTGGTACAGCGCCTGAGTCGCGAGCTGACGGGCTTCGCGACGCTTGACGCTCTTGGATGGCTTGCCAGCGTCCGCAGGTTTCGGATCGCGCGGGTTGAAACGATCGCTTTCGTCGCTAATCACTTGGCCTCCAACTGCGCCAGCAGGCTGACCATTTCCAGAGCGGACAAAGCCGCTTCGGCACCTTTGTTACCGGCCTTGGTGCCGGAACGCTCAATGGCTTGCTCGATCGAGTCGACTGTCAGCACGCCGAAGGCAACCGGTACACCGAACTCCATGGACACCTGGGACAGGCCCTTGGTGCACTCGCCCGCCACGTATTCGAAGTGCGGAGTGCCGCCACGAATGACCGCGCCCAGGGCGATGATTGCCGCGTATTCGCCCTTCTGAGCGACTTTCTGCGCCACCAGCGGAATCTCGAAGGCGCCAGGCGCACGGATGATGGTGATGTCGCTTTCGCTCACGCCATGGCGAACCAGGGCATCAACGGCACCGCTCACCAGGCTTTCGACGACGAAGCTGTTGAAGCGGCCAACCACCAGGGCATAGCGGCCTTTAGGGGCGATGAAGGTACCTTCGATGGTCTTCAGGGTCATTCGATAAATCTCTTAAAGAGCCAGAGCGCGCTCAGTACGCGCTCTTTAGTGATATTTGAACCGCGAATCAAAGGCCGGAACAGCCGGTCTTTATTCGGAGGGCACGTATTCTACAACTTCCAGATCGAAACCGGATATCGCATTAAATTTCATCGGCGCGCTCATCAGGCGCATTTTGCGCACTCCGAGGTCACGCAGGATCTGCGAACCGGCACCGACGATGCTGTAGGTGGTCGGTTTTTTTGCCGGAATGTGTTCCGCGGTTTCGCGGATATGCGCCAGTACCACGTCACCATCGAGCGGGTGGCCGAGCAATAGCACCACACCGCTGCCGGCTTCGGCCACTGCGCTCATGGCGGCCCGCAGGCTCCAGCGGCCGGGCTGTTTGACCATCAGCAGGTCACGCAGCGGGTCCATGTTGTGCACACGAACCAGGGTCGGCTCATCGGCGCAAATGGTGCCCAGGGTCAGCGCCATGTGCACGTCGCCTTCCACTGAATCACGATAGGTCACCAGGTTGAACTGGCCCAGTTCGCTGTCCAATGGCTGCTCGGCAATCCGCTGAACGGTACGTTCGTGGATCATCCGGTAATGAATCAGGTCGGCGATGGTGCCGATCTTGATGTTGTGTTCGGCGGCAAAGGCTTCCAGCTCGGTGCGACGGGACATCGTGCCATCGTCGTTCATCACTTCGCAGATCACCCCGCTCGGCTCGAAACCGGCCATCCGCGCCAGATCGCAGGCGGCTTCGGTGTGACCGGCGCGAGCAAGGGTGCCGCCGGCCTGGGCCATCAGCGGGAAGATGTGGCCGGGGCTGACGATATCTTCGGCCTTGGCGTCTTTCGCGGCAGCGGCTTGAACGGTGCGCGCACGGTCGGCTGCGGAGATGCCGGTGGTCACGCCTTCAGCGGCTTCAATAGAGACGGTGAACTTGGTGCCGAAGCCGGAACCGTTGCGCGGAGCCATCAATGGCAGCTTGAGCAGTTCGCAGCGCTCGCGGCTCATTGGCATGCAGATCAGGCCGCGGGCGTGCTTGGCCATGAAGTTGATGTGCTCGGGCAGGCAGCACTCGGCGGCCATGATCAGATCGCCTTCGTTCTCGCGGTCTTCGTCATCCATGAGGATGACCATCTTGCCTTGGCGGATGTCTTCGACCAGTTCTTCGATGCTATTGAGCGCCACGCGGCACCCCCTTGGGTCAGGATTTGAGGTAGCCGTTGGCGGCCAGAAAGCTTTCGGTAATGTTACCAGCGCTGGGCTCTGCGGCCTTGTCGCCGAGTAGCAGGCGTTCCAGATAACGTGCCAGCAAGTCGACTTCGAGGTTCACCCGGCGACCTGGCTGGTAAGACGCCATGATCGTTTCGCTCAGGGTGTGGGGAATGATCGTCAGCAAGAACTCGGCGCCATCGACCGCGTTCACGGTCAGGCTGGTGCCGTCGACGGTGATCGAGCCTTTATGGGCAATGTACTTGGCCAGGTCTTTCGGAGCACGGATGCGAAATTCCACGGCGCGAGCGTTTTCGGTACGGGCAACCACTTCACCCACGCCATCGACGTGACCGCTGACCAGATGCCCGCCGAGGCGAGTAGTCGGTGTCAGGGCTTTTTCCAGGTTCACCGGGCTGCCGCTTTTCAAGTCATTCATCGCGGTGCAGTCGAGGGTTTCGCGACTGACGTCTGCCGCAAAGCCATTGCCTGGCAGCTCGACCGCGGTCAGGCAGACGCCGTTTACCGCAATGCTGTCACCCAGTTTGACGTCGCTCAGATCGAGCTTGCCGGTTTCTACGTATACCCGTACATCTCCGCCTTTCGGGGTCAATGCACGGATACTGCCGATGGATTCGATGATGCCGGTAAACATGGAGTCCTCCTCGAGAACGGACCGTCGCTTAGCGAAAGCCGGGAATTATACGCCTGCTGATGGCACAGGAATCGCTGTGACTCGCCAATCATCGCCAACCGCGCGCATTTCAATGATTTTCAACTGTGGCGCCTCGCTCATCAGCTCCAGCGGCCAATCCAGCAATGGACGTGCCGATGATCCGAGAAACTTGCCGGCGATGAAGATTTGATATTCGTCCACCAGCCCCTGATGAGCGAAAGCCCCCGCCAGACGCGGGCCTGCTTCCACCAACACATCGTTGACGCCACGGGCCGCCAGTGCGATCAGCAGCTTGCGCAGGTCAACCTGGCCATCGTCACCGGGCACGATCAGGCACTCGGGGCCATTGGCGTACTGCTCTTCCACCGCGACACAGGTGGCAACCAGCGCCGGTCCGGCCTTGAAAAACGGCGCGTCGAGGGGTACCCGCAAGCGGCCGTCGATCAGCACGCGCAAGGGCGGCCGGCTCAGTGCCAGCGCGGTTTGCTCGGTATCCAGCCCCAGTTCAGCAGCACGCACCGTCAACCGGGCACCGTCCGCCAACACCGTGTCGGCGCCGGTCAGAACCACACTGGCCCGGGCTCGCAGACGCTGCACCGCAGAACGCGCGGCGGGGCCGGTGATCCATTGGCTTTCACCGCTGGCCATGGCCGTACGACCGTCCAGGCTCATGGCCAGCTTGACCCGCACAAAGGGCAGGCCGTGTTCCATGCGTTTGAGGAAACCCTGATTGATCGCCCGAGCTTCGCCTTCGAGCACGCCGCTGTGGATCGCGATGCCGGCCCGAGCCAGACGCTGCATGCCCCGGCCGGCAACCTGAGGGTTGGGGTCCTGCATGGCCGCGACAACCCGCGCCACGCCGGCATTCACCAGCGCATCGGAACACGGCGGCGTACGGCCGTGATGGCTGCAAGGCTCGAGCGTCACATAGACGGTAGCACCCCGGGCGTTTACCCCGGCAGCGCGCAAGGCGTGGACTTCGGCGTGTGGTTCGCCGGTGCGCACATGCCAGCCTTCACCGACGATCTGCCCGTCACGCACGATCACGCAACCGACCCGCGGATTCGGGTGGGTGGTGTAAAGGCCTTTGCGCGCCAGTTCCAGGGCTCGCGCCATGTAGTGGGCGTCGAGAACGGCCTGTTCTGAGGAAATAGTCATTCTTTGGCGGGCTCACGGGCGAGGCGGTCGATCTCTTCGCGGAACTCGTTGAGGTCCTGGAAGCGTCGATACACCGAAGCGAAGCGGATATAGGCGACTTCATCGAGCTTTTGCAGCTCAGCCATCACCAGTTCACCGACAACCAGGGATTTGACCTCGCGCTCGCCCGTGGCTCGCAGTTTGTGTTTGATGTGCACCAGCGACGACTCCAGGCGCTCGACGCTTACTGGACGTTTTTCCAGGGCGCGTTGCATACCGGCACGCAGTTTTTCTTCGTCGAACGGCTGACGGCTGCCGTCGGTTTTGATCAGGCGCGGCAACACCAGTTCGGCGGTTTCGAAGGTGGTGAAACGCTCACCGCAGGCCAGGCATTCACGCCGGCGGCGCACCTGTTCGCCCTCGGCGACCAGACGCGAGTCGATGACCTTGGTGTCGTTGGCACCGCAGAAGGGACAGTGCATGGTGGCAGGCAACAAAAAAAGGGAGGGCCATGGTAGCGCATCCCACTGGCAAGACAAGCCATAGGCTTTACGGTATATAGACTGGCTACTATGTATGCACACGGAACTTAGCCTTGCTGGAGCTACACATGCCGCTACGACCGCTCGTTTTGCTCAGCCTTTTCAGCCTGCTGGTCGCGTGCAGCAGCGCACCCAAACCTGCGCCACCGGTACCGGGGCCCGCGCCAGAGCAGGCGCAGAAAAAAGCCCGGGCGTCGGCGGATCTCGGTCCGCTGCCAGCCTATCAACGGGAATTGAGCGGCAGCCTGCAAGGGGTGCCGGCCGACGCTGAAGTCGAACTCGCGCTGCTGGTGATCGACGAACGCGGCCGACCACAACAATTGCTCGCCAGCTCCAGCCTGATCGGCAACAACCAGGTGCTGGCGTTTCGTCTGCGTTTCAATCCGGAATCCTTCCCGGTCGGTGCTCGCGTCGAATTGCGGGGGCGCGCCAGCCAGTCCGGGCAGCTGATTCTGCACCTGCCAACGCAACGTATCAGCCAACCGACCACCCAGGCCCTGGGTCAGCTGCAATTTGTCAAAGCGCCATGAATGCACCGCTCGACCTGCAACGGGCGCTGGGCGAATTGCTCGGTGACGCGAAACTTGTTTCCTGTCCGTTGCCAGAGACCGAGCTTCGGCTCTGGCTAATCGATGCCGAAAACATGGATCGCGCCTTCACCCCGGACGAAACCCGGCGAATCCTGCATGAACCGCCCTACTGGAGTTTCTGCTGGGCCAGCGGCCTGGCGTTGGCCCGTTATCTCGCCGAACGTCCGCAGTGGGTCGAAGGTAAACGGGTGCTGGATTTCGGCGCCGGTTCCGGGGTTGCCGGCATTGCTGCGGCCAGGGCCGGTGCGCTGGAGGTGGTGGCCTGCGATCTTGATCCCCTGGCCATTGCCGCCTGTCGGGCGAATGCCGAGCTCAACAATGTGCAACTGAGCTATTCGGCGGACTTTTTCGCCGAGGCGGATCGTTTTGATCTGATTCTAGTGGCTGACGTGCTCTACGACCGCGCCAACCTGCCATTGCTCGATGAGTTCTTGAGTCGTGGGCGGGAGGCATTGGTAGCAGATTCGCGAGTTCGGGATTTCCGACATCCGCTGTATCAGCGACTGGAAATGCTCGAAGCCATGACCTTGCCGGATCTGGCCGAGCCGCAAGAGTTTCGGCATGTGAGCCTGTACCACGCGCGGCGTGGCTGAAACCGCAAAAGATCGCAGCCTGCGGCAGCTCCTACGCCGACCGCGATCTTTTTCGGTATCTGCGTGTAAACCCGATCCGTAGGAGCTGCCGTAGGCTGCGATCTTTTGCGCCAACCTTTATAGTGAGCGAATTCACGCTCCCAAGAGATCCCCCATGAGTCAGGACACGCCGTATATCTTCGACGCCAGCACTGCCGATTTCGACCAGTCGGTGATCGAGAGCTCTTTCCACAAACCGGTGCTGGTGGATTTCTGGGCCGAATGGTGCGCGCCATGCAAGGCGCTGATGCCGATGCTGCAGCAGATCGCCGAGAGCTATCAGGGCGAGTTGCTGCTGGCCAAGGTCAATTGCGACGCCGAGCCGGACATCGTTGCCCGCTTCGGCATTCGCAGCCTGCCGACCGTGGTGCTGTTCAAGGATGGCCAACCGGTCGACGGCTTTGCCGGTGCGCAACCGGAGTCCGCGGTCCGGGCACTGCTCGAGCCCCATGTACAGATGCCGCCGCCAGTGGCTGCCGATCCCTTCGAGCAGGCACAGGCACTGTTCAGCGAAGGTCGTTTCGCTGACGCCGAAGCGGCACTGAAAACCCTATTGAGCGAAGACAACAGCAACGCCAAGGCACTGATTCTCTACGCCCGCTGCCTGGCCGAACGGGGCGAGCTGAGCGAAGCACAGACCGTGCTCGACTCAGTCCAGGGCGACGAACACAAAGCCGCGCTGGCCGGGGCCAAGGCGCAGCTGAAATTTCTCGGCCAAGCCGCTGACTTGCCGGATGTCGCCGACCTGAAAACCCGGCTGGCGCAAAACCCGCTGGACGATGAAGCGGTCTACCAACTCGCTATCCAGCAACTGGCTCGTCAGCAGTACGACGCGGCGCTGGACGGGTTGCTCAAGCTGTTCATCCGCAATCGCAGCTACAACGAAGGCCTGCCGCACAAGACCTTGCTGCAAGTGTTCGACCTGCTGGGCAACGATCACCCTCTGGTGACCACGTACCGCCGCAAGCTGTTCGCCGCGTTGTATTGAGCGGATTTACACGCGGACGGCGTAGGAGCTGGCGTAGCCTGCGATCTTTTGATCTTCAGGCGATTCAACCGCCGCAAAAACAAGATCAAAAGATCGCAGCCTGCGGCAGCTCCTACGTTGGCTCGCGCCAGCTGTAAATCGGCGTATCCCCGCCGCTCACCACCTTGACCTCGGCGCTATGGCGCAAGCGCACCAGCAAGCGTTTGCCGGCCGCTGCACTGCCGGTCAGGGCCTCCATCTGCTCAAGCAGGTCCGGCCCGCTCATTTGCCCGGCCTTGCGCAGCAGGTCCTTGGCGGTCTGCAACAGGGCTTCGTCCTGATTCGCCGGTCTGGCCGCAGGCAGAGCACTCTCAGGCTTGGCCGCCTGCAACTGCGCACCCAGCTGCGCCCAATCCCCTTCATCGAGCTCCAGGGTCAAGTCCACCGGCCATTCGCCGATATTTCCACGAATCCGCAACATAGGTTTTCCCTCAAGTTTCTGATGAGCATGCTCCCATGCGCCTTGCATAACGCCAAGTAGGCGGTCAAACTCTCGCCGATACTGTTATAAGATCACATAACAAAATCTTCATCTTCCATCCCGGAGACTTGCCATGCGCCGTCTGCTTCTCGCCTTGCCGTTTGCCCTGTTGCCGCTGGTTGTCGCCCATGCCGCCGAGGTCCATGACCATGATCACGAGCATGAACATGGCAGCCTCGGCGCCCACGAACATGGCGTCGGTCGATTGAATGCAGCGCTGGACGGTCAGACCCTGGAACTGGAACTGGAAAGCCCGGCGATGAATCTGGTGGGCTTCGAACATGTGGCCACTTCGGATGCCGATAAGGCCAAGGTCGCCACCACCCGTGCGCAACTGGAAAAACCCCTGGTGCTGTTCAACCTGCCGAAAGCCGCCGGGTGCGTTTTAGCCAGTCAGAAACTGGAAAGCCCGTTGTTCGGTGGCAAGCCGGATGCCGATGACGACCACGACGAAGATGCCAAGGGCTCCGACGGCCATGAGCATCACCATGACCACAGCGAAATCCACGCTCATTACCAATTCACCTGTGCGGAACCAGGTGCGCTGAAGACCCTGGACCTGGCGAACATCTTCAATACCTTCCCGGCGACCCAGAAAATTCAGGTACAACTGATCAGCCCAGGCGGGCAGCAAGGAGTTGAAGTAACAGCGAAGGCTGCGGCACTGAAATTCTGATTCCACCCCAATCCTGATGGGTTCACTTTCATCCTGACCGGTTTCACATGACCCAAGCACTTATCGAACTGTCCGACCTGGGCTTCAGTTGGCCAGGACATCCGCAATTGCTGGACATCCCGGCGTTTCGCCTGGAACCCGGTGAAACGCTGTTCCTCAAAGGGCCCAGCGGTAGCGGCAAGACCACCCTGCTCGGCCTGCTCGGCGGGGTGCAGAAGCCCGATCGCGGCAGCATTCGCCTGCTTGGCCAGGAACTGACCGAACTCTCGGCCGGTGCCCGCGACCACTTTCGGGTCGATCACACCGGCTATATCTTCCAGCAGTTCAACCTGCTGCCGTTTCTCTCGGTGCGCGAGAACGTCGAGCTGCCCTGCCATTTTTCGAAACTGCGCACCAGCCGCGCGATCCAGCGCCATGGCAGTGTCGATCAGGCCGCCGCCACGCTGCTCGCCCACCTGGGTCTGAAAGATCCGGCACTGCTCGGCCGACGTGCGGATTCGTTGTCCATCGGCCAGCAACAACGGGTTGCCGCGGCCCGGGCGCTGATCGGCCAGCCGGAACTGGTGATCGCCGACGAGCCGACTTCAGCCCTGGACTATGACGCTCGCGAGGCGTTTATCCGTTTGTTGTTCGCCGAATGCCGCGAGGCCGGGGCCAGCCTGCTGTTCGTCAGCCATGATCAAAGCCTGGCGCCGTTGTTCGATCGCAATCTGTCGCTGGCCGAACTCAATCGCGCCGCCACGCCTGCAGAGGTTTGAGATGTATTTGTTTCGTCTAGCCATGGCCAGCCTGGCTAATCGCCGCTTCACCGCGATCCTCACTGCGTTCGCCATCGCCTTGTCAGTGTGCTTGTTGCTGGCGGTCGAACGTGTGCGCACCGAAGCCCGCGCCAGTTTCGCCAGCACTATCAGCGGCACTGACCTGATCGTCGGCGCCCGTTCCGGCTCGGTCAATCTGCTGCTGTACTCGGTGTTCCGTATCGGCAACGCCACCAACAATATCCGTTGGGACAGCTTCGAACAGTTCGCCAACAACCCGAAGGTGAAGTGGGCGATCCCGATGTCCCTCGGCGACTCCCATCGTGGTTACCGGGTGATGGGCACCACCGACGCCTACTTCCAGCATTACCAATACGGTCGTCAACAAAGCCTGCAACTGGCCAGCGGCCGCGCCTTCGCCAGCGACCCCTTCGAAGTGGTACTCGGTGCCGAGGTGGCTGATGCGTTGCATTACAAACTCGGTGACAAACTGGTGCTGGCCCACGGCGTGGCGGTGATCAGCCTGGTCAAGCATGACGACAAGCCGTTCACCGTGGTCGGCATTCTCAAACGCACCGGCACTCCGGTGGACCGCACGCTGCACATCAGCCTCGGCGGCATGGAAGCCATCCACATCGACTGGCAGAACGGCGCGCCGGCCCGGGGTAATGGTCGCATCAGCGCCGATCAAGCACGCAACATGGACCTGACGCCGCAAGCCATTACCGCATTCATGCTCGGCCTCAACAGCAAAATTTCGACCTTTGCCGTGCAGCGCGAGATCAATGAATTCCGTGGCGAGCCGCTGCTGGCGATCCTCCCGGGCGTGGCCCTGCAGGAGCTCTGGAGCCTGATGGGCACGGCTGAAAAAGCCCTGTTTGTGATTTCCTTGTTCGTGGTGCTGACCGGATTGATCGGCATGCTCACGGCGATTCTCACCAGTCTCAACGAACGTCGTCGAGAGATGGCGATCCTGCGTTCGGTCGGCGCCCGGCCGTGGCACATCGCAACATTGTTGGTACTGGAGGCCTTCGCCCTGGCGCTGTCCGGGGTGATTGTCGGGCTCGGCCTGCTTTACCTGAGCATCGCCGTGGCGCAAGGTTATGTGCAGGCGACTTACGGTTTGTACCTGCCTTTGGCCTGGCCGAGCGAATATGAGTGGACGCTGCTTGGCGGTATCCTGCTCGCCGCGTTGCTGATGGGCAGCGTGCCGGCCTGGCGCGCCTATCGACAATCGTTGGCCGATGGCCTGTCCATTCGTTTATGAGCATCCGTTTTATGGCTCTTTGTTTATGAGGAAGCACGTCATGTCACGCGCCCTGCTTGCGCTGTTATTGCTGGTCGCCATGCCGTCGTGGGCCGCCGAGCCGATCGACCTGACTTGGCAGGAGATGATCCCGCCGGATGCCGCACCGGAAGTCCCGAACATGACGCCGCTGCACGACCTGTCAAAGCTCGGCGACGCCTTGGCCGCCGAGGCTGCCCCGGTGGCCAAACAGGACATGCCCAACGCACCGGTGGTGAAAAGCCTTGATGGCAAAGAAATCAGACTGCCTGGCTATATCGTACCGCTGGAAGTCAGCGAAGAAGGCCGCACCACGGAGTTTCTGCTGGTACCGTATTTCGGCGCCTGCATTCACGTGCCGCCACCGCCATCGAACCAGATCGTCCACGTCAAAAGCGAGGTCGGGGTAAAACTCGATGAGCTGTATCAGCCGTACTGGATCGAAGGAGCGCTGCAGGTCAAGGCCTCTACCAGCGAACTGGCGGATGCGGGGTATCAGATGGATGCCGAGAAGATTTACATGTACGAATTGCCGGAGTAAGACCGTCAGTTACGCGTCGCCAGCGATGACGCCAAGATCGCAGCCTGCGGCAGCTCCTACAGAGTGCGCGTACACCCATGAGTCAGCGGTGGTACTCAATCGGCGTAGGAGCTGGCGCAGGCTGCGATCTTTTTTGGCCATCACCGTTTCATTGAGCTGAGTCAAAGCCTCGTTCCTGATGCTCTCTACCATTGGACGCAGATAACTTGAATCGTCCTTCGGAGCCTCCATGCACAAGTCTTTGCTTAGCGCTTCCCTGTTTGCCCTCGCGCTCGCAGCCCCGCTCGCTCACGCTTACCAGTCCGGTGACTTCATCGCCCGTGCTGGTGCGATTACCACCGCGCCTAACGAAAACAGCGGTGAGCTAAAGCTTGACGGTGCGAAAATTGCCGGTACCAAAGCGACCCTGACCAGCGACACCCAGTTGGGTCTGACATTCGCCTACATGATCACTGACCACGTCGGTCTCGAACTGCTGGCGGCCACACCGTTCCAGCACGAAGTCGGCGTCAAAGGCCTTGGCCCGGCGCTGGACGGCAAGCTTGCCGACGTCAAACAACTTCCCCCGACCTTGTCGTTGCAGTACTACCCGCTGGACGCTTCGTCCAAGTTCCAGCCCTATGTCGGTGTCGGTATCAACTACACCCTGTTCTTCGATGAAGAACTGACCAGCCAGCGTAAAAACGAAGGTTTCAGCAACCTGAAGCTGAAGGATTCGGTGGGGATCTCCGGACAATTGGGCTTCGACTACCTGCTCACCGAGCACGTGCTGGTCAATGCTTCGGTCTGGTACGTCGATATCGACACCGAAGCCAGCGTTGACGGCCCGACTGCCCTGGGCGTCGGCCGCACCAAGGTCGACGTTGATGTCGATCCATGGGTCTACATGGTAGGTATCGGTTACAAGTTCTGATTCAAACGACAATAAAAAAGGCGCCTCAACCGGGCGCTTTTTTCATGTTTTCAATAAAGCCTCAACGCCCCAGCAACCGCGCCAGCCCGACACTCATCGGTGTCTGCTCCGGAAACTTGAAACGTTGCAGCAGCCGTTGGTTATTCGCCCGCGAGTGACGGATATCACCGGAACGCGCCGGACCATAGGTCACCGGCGGCAACTCTCCCACCACCTCGGCCAGGGCTGCAAGCATTTGCTTGAGCGTGGTCGCCTGGTTCAACCCGACATTGACCGCGCCCGCTTCCACCTGCGGCGCTTCAATGGCTTGCACCAGTACGTCCACCAGGTCTTCGACATACACGAAATCGCGAGTCTGCTCACCGTCACCGAACACAGTGATCGGCAGTCCTTTTTGCGCCCGCTCGCTGAAAATGCTGATCACCCCGGAATACGGCGATGACGGATCCTGGCGCGGACCGAAGATATTGAAGAAACGGAACACCACTGGCTCCAGCCCGTGCTGACGGCGGTAGAAGTCCAGGTAGTACTCACTTGCCAGTTTGTCCGAGGCGTAAGGTGTCAACGGTGCCTTGGGCGTGTCTTCGTCGATCGACGCACCCTCGCCATTGTTGCCATAGACCGCTGCACTCGAGGCGAACAGCACACGCTTGACCCCGGCCTGACGCATCGCTTCGCAGACATTCAGGGTGCCAATGAAGTTGCTCTGATGAGTCCGTACAGGGTCATCCACCGAGGCCTGCACCGACGCCACGGCCGCGAGATGGGCGACTGCCTGGCAACCGAGCATGGCCCGCGCCACCAGCGCGGCGTCAGCGACATCACCTTCGAGGAGTTCGAGCCGAGGGTTGTCCAGCGCCAGGTTGCTGCGTTTGCCGGTGGACAAATCATCGAGGATCCGCACCGAATGCCCCTTGGCGAGCAAGGCGTCGACCAGATGCGAACCAATAAACCCGGCACCGCCGGTGATCAAAACAGGGCCGTCAGCCATGGCGATAAAACCTATCCAGTAAGCCCGGGAGTGCCGCACGCCAGGCGCGGGGCTTGATCCCGAAGGTGTGGAGAATCTTCTTGCAAGCCAAAACCGCGTGCTGTGGCTCTTCGGCAGCATCCGGGCGCGCGGCATGGGCTTGTGCAGTCGGCGACTCAATCGCTAACGAGTGTAGCTGACGCGCCTCGGTCAGGATCGCCTGGCCCAATGCCAGCGGCGTGGTCGCCTCCTGCCCGGCGTAGTGGTAGGTGCCCCACAGCGGTGCCGAGCAATCAAGTTGCTTGAGCACTGAGATAATCACTCGCGCCGCATCATCCACCGGCGTCGGGTTGCCTCGCCGGTCATCAGCCATCAGTAATGCTTCAGGTTGTTCGGCACGCGCGAGGAAACGCCCGAGGGTCCCGTCGGAGCTGTCATCAAGCAGCCAGCCAAATCGCAACAAGACATGTTGTGGACAGGTCGCACGGACACTCTGCTCCATCCGCCACAAGGCCTGGCCACGCGAGCCTAGCGGTATCGGCTCGTCTTTTTCGCTATAGGCCGTGGCTCGCGAACCATCGAACACCCGGTAGCTGGAAGGTTGCATCAAGACGATGTTGTGATGCTTGCACAGCTCGGCAAGGCGTTCGATCGCCCGTTCCTGGCCGGCCAGACGCGCCTCGGGTACCGACTCCGCCTGAAACCAGTCGAAGTAGTACGCAAGGTTGATCAAGGCATCCGGCCGGGTGTCGTCGAGCAGTTGCGTCAGGCTCGCGGCATCCCAGCCGGTTTCTGGCGGGCGGGGGGCGAGGAAACCGATATCTTCCTCCGCACCGAGGCGAATCAGCGCCTGCCCAAGGGCATTTCCGCCGCCCAGTAACATAAGGCGCATTCGCATAAAGTCAGCAGGCCCAGTCTGTGTAGAACGATGGTTTTTATCACAAAGCCTTGGGGCCTTGCCGTTGATAATTACCAGAATCGTTGCATTTTGCGGGTTTCCAGCGCAACCGTCACTTATAAAGTGCTGCAGAGCATCCCGGCTACGGGACTCTCTAGCCTTAGGGTTGCAAGTTCTGCCCATCGGCCGCATAAATCTCTGCATGAATCTTCCCGAATCAGCGGACAACGCCCTGACGGGCTTTCACCCCGCCGTCAGCGCCTGGTTCAACGCAACTTTCCCGTCGGTCACCGCCGCCCAGGCCCGGGCGTGGCCGTTGATCCGCCAGCGCCGCTCGACTCTGGTCGCCGCGCCCACCGGCTCGGGGAAAACCCTTACCGCGTTTCTCGCGGTGCTGGATGACCTGGTCCATCGCGCACTGGAGCACGGCGGCCAACTGCCGGACGAGACGCTGGTGGTCTACGTCTCACCGCTCAAGGCGCTGTCCAACGACATTCAGATCAACCTGCAAAACCCGCTGGCGGGGATTACCGAGCAATTGCGGCGCATGGGTTTGCCTCAATTGCAGATCAACACCGCAGTGCGTACCGGCGACACCCCGCAAAAAGACCGCACGGCAATGCGCAAAAGTGCGCCGCATATTCTGGTGACGACCCCGGAATCGTTGTACGTATTACTCGGTTCGGACTCCGGCCGACGCATGCTCGGCAGCGTGCGCACGTTAATCGTCGACGAAATTCACGCGATCGCTGGCAGCAAGCGCGGCAGTCATCTGGCCTTGAGCCTGGAACGTTTGCAGGCGCTGTGTGGCGAACCCTTGATGCGCATCGGCCTGTCGGCCACGCAAAAACCCATCGAAACGGTGTCGCGCTTTCTGGTGGGGCGCGAGCGTCCTTGCGAGATTGTCGACATTGGCCACGCCCGCCCCCGGGATCTGGCCATCGAGGTGCCGCCGGTGCCGTTGTCGGCAGTGATGGCCAATGACGTCTGGGAATTGGTGTATGACCGCCTCGCCGCGCTCGCCCGCGAACACCGGACCACGCTGATTTTCGTCAACACCCGGCGCCTGGCCGAACGCCTGAGCCGGCACTTGAGCGAACGCCTCGGCAAACAGGCGGTGGCGGCCCACCACGGCAGCCTGGCCAAGGAGTTCCGCCTGGACGCCGAACAACGGCTCAAGCGCGGCGACTTGCAAGTGCTGATCGCCACCGCGTCGCTGGAACTGGGCATCGATATCGGCGATGTCGATCTGGTCTGTCAGATCGGTTCGCCACGTTCGATCGCCGCCTTCCTGCAACGGGTCGGTCGCTCCGGGCACCAGGTCGGCGGCACCCCCAAGGGGCGGTTGTTTGCCACCACCCGCGATGACCTGATCGAATGCACGGCCCTGCTCGACTGCGTGCGCCGTGGTGAACTCGACACCCTGTTGATCCCCACCGCACCGTTGGATGTTCTGGCTCAGCAAATCGTTGCCGAGGTCAGCTGCCAGGAATGGCAGGAGCAACCGCTGCTGGAGATGATCCGCCGTGCCTGGCCCTATGCCGATCTTGATGAAGAGCACTACCAGGCCATCTTGCGGATGCTCGCCGAGGGCTACAACAGTCGGCAGGGCATCCGCAGTGCCTACCTGCATCGCGATGCGCTGACCCGCACCCTGCGTGGCCGGCGCGGCAGCAAGCTGACCGCCGTGACCAGCGGCGGAACCATCCCGGACAATGCTGACTACAGCGTACTGCTGGAGCCCCAGAGCCTGAACATCGGCAGCGTCAACGAGGACTTTGCCGTTGAAAGCATCGCTGGCGATATCTTCCAGCTGGGTAATACCTCGTACCGGATCCTGCGGGTCGAAACCGGCAAGGTTCGGGTCGAAGACGCTCAGGGACAACCACCGACCATTCCCTTCTGGCTCGGCGAAGCGCCGGGACGCAGTGCGGAGCTGTCGTTCGCCGTGGCGCGCTTGCAAGCCCACCTCGATGAAATGCTCAGCGCCAAGCCCGGCGATTTACAGAGCAGCCTCGACTGGTTGACCGACAGCCTCGCCCTGAATGTCGCCAGCGCCGAGCAGTTGGTGGAATACCTCGCGCGTGCACGTACGACCCTGGGCGCCTTGCCGTCCCGGGACACGCTGATCATGGAGCGGTTTTTCGATGAGTCCGGCGGTACCCAGCTGATCATCCACAGCCCGTTCGGCAGTCGGATTAATCGCGCCTGGGGCCTGGCGCTGCGCAAGCGTTTTTGCCGCACCTTCAACTTCGAGTTGCAGGCCGCCGCCAGCGAGGACGCCATCGTGTTGTCGCTGTCCAGCGGCCACAGCTTTGAGCTGGAGGAGGTCTGGCACTACCTCAACAGCAACAGCGCCGAGCACATCTTGACTCAAGCCGTGCTGGAGGCGCCGCTGTTCGGCGTGCGCTGGCGCTGGAATGCCGGAGTCGCGCTAGCGCTCCCACGCTATAGCGGCGGACGCAAAGTCCCGCCGCAGATCCAGCGAATGAAAAGCGAAGACCTGATCGCCAGCGTATTCCCCGATCAGATCGCCTGCCTGGAAAACCTCGCCGGGGAACGGGAAATTCCCGAGCATCCGCTGGTAGAACAAACTCTCGACGATTGCTTGCACGAGGCAATGGACAGCGAAGGCTGGCTCGCCTTGCTGCGACGGATGGAGAACGGCGAAGTCCGGCTGATCAGCCGCGACCTGCCGGCCCCCTCGCCCCTGGCCGCGGAGATTTTGAGCGCTCGGCCCTATACCTTTCTCGATGACGCACCGCTGGAGGAACGGCGCACCCAGGCCGTGCTCAACCGGCGTTGGAGCGATCCGCAATCGACCGATGACCTCGGTGCCCTGGATACCGAGGCGATTCAAGCGGTGCGCGACGAGGCCTGGCCGGCACCCACCGGTGTCGATGAAATGCACGAAGCGCTGATGAGCCTGGCGTGCATCACTGATGCCGAGGCGCAAGCCAATGAGCAGTGGCTGACCTGGCTGCAGGCACTGGCCGACACGGGCCGCGCCAGCCGCTTGCAGATCAATGCCAAGCAGTCGTTATGGCTGTCACTGGAGCGGCTGACGCTGCTGCGGGCGCTCTACCCTGAGGCCACGTTACACCCCGAGTTACAGGCCTTGCCCGGCTTCGATGAAGCCTGGGATGTCGATGAAGCATTGGTGGAAGTGCTCCGCGCCCGACTCAGCGGGTTCGGGCCGCTGCCATTAAGCGAGATCGCCGAACCACTGGCATTGCCGCCGGCCCGCATCACTCAGGCCCTGGCGCAACTGGAAGGTGAAGGATACGTGCTGCGCGGACACTTCAGCCCCGGCGTCACCCAGGAACAATGGTGCGAGCGACATTTGCTCGCGCGCATTCATCGCTACACGATCAGACGCCTGCGCCGGGAAATCGAACCGGTGGCATTGCAGGATTTCATGCGGTTTCTATTCGACTGGCAGCATGTGTCCAATGCGACCCAGGGCCAGGGCAGTGCCGTTTTGCCAGAAATCGTCAGCCAGTTCGAAGGCTATCCGGCGGCGGCCTCGGCCTGGGACAGCGATATTCTGCCGGCCCGGCTCAAGGGTTATAGCGCCAGTTGGCTGGATGACCTGTGCCGCAGCGGCAAACTGGTCTGGAGCCGTTTGACTGCCCACAACAAACCGGCGAGTGCGGCGCTGCGCAGTACTCCGATCGTGTTGCTGCCGCGTAGCCAGGTGGCGCTCTGGAGCAGTTTGACTGAGCAGACCGACAACAGCGAGTTGTCGCCAAAAACCCAAAAAGTCCACCAGGCCTTGAGTCAACATGGCGCGTTGTTTTTCGACGAACTGCTGCACGAAGCCCATCTGCTGCGCAGCGAACTGGAAAGCGCATTGCAGGAACTGGTGGGCGCCGGTTTGGTGAATGCCGATAGCTTCGCCGGGCTGCGCGCGCTGATTACTCCGGCCAGCAAACGCCAGGCCCGCAGCGGTCGTCGTGGACGCGGGGCGTTTATCGGCGGCATGGACGATGCCGGGCGCTGGGCCCTGTTACGTCGTCCAACGCCGACTGCGGTGAGCGAAGTCACTCGTCCCGGGCAAACGCCCGCGGCGACCCTGGAGCATGTCGCAATGACCTTGCTGCGGCGTTATGGCGTGGTGTTCTGGCGCCTGCTGGAGCGAGAGGCAGACTGGCTGCCCAGCTGGCGCGAGCTGCTGCGCACCTTCCATCGACTGGAGGCCAGAGGCGAGATTCGCGGTGGGCGTTTTGTCAGTGGCCTGGCGGGCGAGCAATTCGCGTTGCCAGAGGCGATTCCTCTGTTGCGTGAAGTGCGTCGACGGCCCAATGACGGCAGCCTGATCGGAGTCTGCGGTGTCGATCCATTGAACCTCGCTGGCACGCTGCTGCCAGGCAACAAAGTCCCGGCGCTGGCCAGCAATCGGCTGGTATACCGCGACGGCCTGCCCGCTGCAGCGGAAATTGCCGGCAAGCAGTACTACTGGCTGGAACTGGAGCAACAGGCCAGTGCTGAACTGCGCAACAAACTGATCCAGCATCGCACCTGAGAACAACATCGCTCCTACAGGGTCGCAGCTTTGACTTAACTGACTGGCAATTGGGCAAGCCCGCTCCCACAGGTGTTGCGCAGTCCTGATTATTGCGTGCTTGGCCGATCCGGCAGCAACAGCGTATGACTGTCCGCCGGCGGCCCCTCAACCTCAGGCTCATCCACTTGCCCGCCTCGGACCGGCAGCAAAACCTGCTGTGGATAAGTTTGCGCGAAATGCACCCAAGGGCTGTTATCCACAAGCTTTTTCAGGCGCTGGTTGAATGCCCGGTTCACCACGTATTGTCCACCCGACACCGTGCGGAACTGCGCGGTCAGCACCACGCCGTTGAGGTCCATCTTGTCCACGCCGAATACCTCCAGCGGCCCTTGCAGATTGTATTTGAGGAATGGATCTTCACTGATGGAACGCCCTGCCTCATGGATCAGTTCAATAGCTTTGTCGACATCGGTATCGTAGTTGAACTGCACCGAGAAGAACGCATAGGCGAACTGCCGCGACTGGTTGGTGACCGCCTTGATCTGACCGAACGGCACCGAATGCACGAAACCCTTGCCATCACGCAGACGCAGGGTGCGAATGGTCAGGCCCTCGACCGTGCCGGCGTGGCCGGAATCGAGCACCACCCAATCGCCAATCGACAGCGTGTCTTCGATGATGATGAACAGCCCGGTGATCACGTCCTGCACCAATTGCTGCGAACCGAACCCGATCGCCAGCCCGACCACCCCGGCACCGGCCAGCAGTGGCGCGACGTTAATCCCCAGGTTGGCCATGGTGGTGATCGCACAGATCACCACCAGAATGATTTTGATCGCGTTGCGCAGCAGCGGCAGGATGGTTTTCACCCGTGTGCTCGGCTGACGCGCCGAGCGCTTGCTGACCGGTGGTTTCAAAGCCTCCTGAATCGCCGTATCGAGTACCACCCACAACAGCCAGGTCACCAGCAGGATCAACCCGATGCTGCTCAACGAGTCACTGATGGCGCGGCCCATCGAATTGCGCTCAGCGAACTCGAACAATGACACGCCCCAGATCCGCCCCAGCGCTTCGATGAACGCGATGGCCAGGACAATCCTCAGCAACGCATGCAACAGGCTGAGGAATCGCTCCCTGTAAGCGCTGATTCGCTGAACAGTCGAGGCACTGCGAGGTTTGAACAAATGCTGGAGCAAGGTGCTCAAGAACACCATGGCGATCAGCAGTACGGTGGTCATCAACGCACAGCGCAGCGCCTTCTGGCTGTCTTCACCGGCGCCGATCACGTTGATTGCCGAGACCAGCACCATCAGCAGGATCGGCCAGTACCAGAGCCCGGAAAAAATCCGTAACGACTCCTGTAACGCCGGCTGCTTCATACGCTGGGACAGCGATCGATTGCGAATCAGATGGGCGACCGGGCGACGCAGACGGATCACCAGCACACCGAAGATTATCGAAGCGAAAAACCCGGTGAACACCGCGACGCTGCTGGTGATATTGCCGCCTACCTGACGGGCGATCTGCGGGCTGGTCAGGGCATCGCTCAGCGCGGCGAAAAAGCCGATCAGGAACAACGGCAGCGCCGAATAGCCACGGATGATACGCACGGCCGGGCGCTTGTGTCCGACGTTGAACATCACGATCAGACACAGCAATGCCGAGGTCGAGAAAATACCGCTGCTGGTGGCGTAGGCAAAACACAATGCCAGCGCCTTGCCGATCGAGGCTTGCAGAAAGTGGCTGACGAACAGCATCAATGGCAGGCAGATAACGGCCGGCAAGGTGTACGGCAGCAGGTAGCGGAGCAGCGCCCGGCTGCGCGCACGGGTACTCAGCCATCGATGCTGGTTGAGGCGCTTGACGAACATGCCGCCGAGCAGGCTGAGAAGCGCAAAAGCGCCGGCCCACACACCGGACAACAACAGGAAATCACCGACCAGACTCCAGGTCGAACGCGACGAGGGCTGGTTGACCAGCCGGTCCACCTCACTCACGGCCCGATCGGCCCGCAGGCGCCAAGCGTCCACCAAGTCCTCATTGAGGTCGAGTTGGTCCTGGACTTCATCGATGCTTGAACTGATTGCCCCGAGCAACCCGCCCTCGACCAACAGTTCCGGTTTTTCCGGTGGTGGGGCAACGGTCGGGGTCGTTGCCGCCTCCATTTCGCCGCTGCCGAAGATCAGCAGCGTTCCAAGCAGTAACGCGGTCCTGAACTTGGACAAAATGCAGGGCTCCTTCAGCTGAGTGGGTAAAGAACTGATCGGGAAAAGCCAGACAAGTTCGCCTTAGCGACGCCATTGCCTGAAAAACCCGACCATCTTCACCCTTTAAGCACCTGTCAGCCCAGTCTTTATGCCCTCACATCAGAATTCGATCCGTACATCACCCTTCGGCACGCTGCAGCACGAGAGAATAAAACCTTCGGCCTCGTCCTCTTCGGTAATCCCGCCGTTGTGCTCCATTTCGACTTCTCCGCCGAGTTTCATCACCTTGCAGGTGCCGCAGATGCCCATACCGCAGGCTTTGGGAATCAACAGGCCAAGCTTGGCGGCGGCGGCATGGACGGTTTCGCCCGGTGCGACGCGAATGCTTTTGCCGGAGGCAGTGAATTCCACCTGATGCAGGTCGGCCACGTCGATTTCCGGGGCGTCGGCTGCCTGTTCGGCTTGTTCCACCGCATCGGCCCGCGCTTCCGGCGGAGTCGCGCCGAAGGATTCTTCGTGATAACGCGACATGTCGAAGCCGTTGGCTTCGAGCATGCGTTTGACCGCGTTCATGTACGGCGTCGGGCCGCAGCAGAACACTTCGCGCTCAAGGAAGTCCGGCGCCATCAACTCGAGCATCTTCTGGTTCAGGTAACCGCGATAACCGGCCCAGGGCTCGCCCAGACCATGTTTCTCGCAGATCAGGTGCAGGCTGAAGTTGTCGATTCGCGATGCCATATGTTCCAGCTCGCGGTGATAAATGATGTCTTTGGGCGAGCGGGCGCTGTGGATAAACACCATGTCGACATTGCCGTTGGTGTCGTAGAACCAGCGGGCCATGGACATCACCGGGGTGATACCGACGCCGCCACTGAGGTAGAGCACTTTCGGCGCGGTGAAGTCCATGGCGTTGAACAGCCCGACCGGGCCGTGCACCGCCAGCTCCTGGCCTTCATGCAAGGTGTCGTGCAACCAGTTCGAAACCTTGCCGCCGGGCACACGCTTGATGGTCACGGAAAAACTGTAAGGTACCGAAGGCGAGCTGGAAATGGTATAGGAGCGCATGGTCGGCACACCGTCGATTTCCAGCTCCAGGGTGACGAACTGCCCGGGCTTGAAGAAGAACAGGATGGGCTGATCGGCCATGAAACAAAAGGTGCGCACGTCCCAGGTTTCCTGGATGACTTTGACGCAACGGACGATGTGCCGACCATTGGCCCAGGTCTGGGTTGTTACCGGGTTCAGGAAGCTGTTGGACATGCGGGTCTCCACGGCCGACTGTCGGCCTCATGTTGTCAATTCTGCGTAAGGCGCAGTGCGACCACTTACCTATCTACGACATTCACATACTTATCGCGACCAGCCCCCAACCACCGGGGCTTGCGCGTCGGGAACAGATTGGGCCATGTCGCCCATGGATAAGGTTCCGGACGCGCGCGACCGCACACTCGATGCCACATAAAGACACTTTATTTACGCCTTGCGTCGCAACCCTGATTAGCCACTTTCGCCGGCCACACAGAATGGCCATGAGGACTTAAACGATGGACGTCACCGCAACCCTGAGCTTGGGCGATCCGCTGGAACCCGCACGCAAGGCCACCGCAGAGATGCTGCAAAGCCGCGAGCGGACTTTCTCTCTGCCGCAGCCGTTTTACTCTGATGAGCGGTTGTTCGATATCGATATGCAGGAAATCTTCCAGAAAGAGTGGTTGATCGCCGGCATGACCTGCGAGATCCCGACCAAGGGCAACTTCCTTACCCTGCAGATCGGCAAGAACCCGATCATCGTCATTCGTGGCGCCGAAGGTCAGGTGCATGCGTTCCACAACGTCTGCCGCCACCGCGGTTCACGGCTGTGCACCAGCGAAAAAGGCAAGGTCGCCAAGCTGGTTTGCCACTACCACCAGTGGACCTACGAGCTGGACGGGCGCCTGCTGTTCGCCGGCACCGAGATGGGCGCCGACTTCGACATGAAGCAGTACGGCCTCAAGCCGGTGAACGTGAAGACGGCCGGCGGTTACATCTTTATCAGCCTGGCGCAGAACCCACCGGCCATTGATGACTTCCTGTCGACGCTGAACCATTACATGGAACCGTACGACATGGAGAACACCAAGGTGGCGATTCAGACCACCTTGTTCGAAAAAGCCAACTGGAAGCTGGTGCTGGAAAACAACCGCGAGTGCTACCACTGCAACGCCGCGCACCCGGAACTGCTGAAAACCCTGCTGGAATGGGACGACGTCACCGACCCACGCGCCGACCAGGCGTTCAAGGACCACGTGGCCGCCTCCGCTGCCTCCTGGGAAGCCGAGAAGATTCCTTACGCTCATGCCAGTTTTGGCCTGCGTAACCGCATCGTGCGCATGCCGCTGCTCAAGGGCGCCGTATCGATGACCATCGATGGCAAGCAAGGCTGCAAAAAACTCATGGGCCGTATTCAGAACCCGGACCTGGGATCGATGCGCATCCTGCACCTGCCGCACTCCTGGAACCACTGCATGGGCGATCACATCATCGTCTTTACTGTGTGGCCGATCAGCGCCCAGGAAACCATGGTCACCACCAAGTGGGTCGTGCACAAGGACGCGGTCGAGGGTGTGGATTACGACGTCGAGCGCATGCGTCAGGTCTGGGATGCGACCAACGATCAGGACCGTCGTCTGGCCGAAGAAAACCAGCGAGGTATCAACTCCACCGCCTATCAGCCAGGTCCGTACTCCAAGACCTATGAGTTCGGTGTGGTGAACTTCGTGGACTGGTACAGCGAGCGTCTGCTGAACAACCTGGGCGCCGAGGCTCCGGCCTACCTCAAGGGCGTCGCGGCGCAGTAAAAGCTTCGCGGGCGAGCCCGCTCTCACAGGGATATCGAACGGTCACAATATTGCGGCCGGACATTGACCTTGTGGTAGCGAGCTTGCCCGGTACAAACCAGGGGTTTGCGGCGCGTGCCAAATCGCCAAGATCGCAGCCTGCGGCAGCTCCTACGCCAAGCCAGTTCACCTTTGAGATAACAGGTGATATGCAAAACCTGTAGGAGCTGCCGCAGGCTGCGATCTTTTTGGAACACCCCGGGCCTTAGAACTGTACGAAATATGATCTATCGCTGCCGAGCCTATACGCAGCACAGCTCCTGACGCTTCGCCAACAAGTTATCCACAGAGCCACCCACAGTTAATGTGGGCAAGTCGAGATTCACCCTCTATTTTATTCACACAAACCGAAGAAAATCCGTGACTTATCCAAAAGCAGGGTTTTTACCAGGAACTGGCTGTTTTTTGATCATATCGCGCAAAGCCACGCAGAACGTGGCCTGTAGAGGAAGGCAAACACCTTATCCACAGAAGCGCCAACAGACTTTGGGGGCAACTTTGGATAAATCGCTTTTGCTTGTGGAAAAACGCTGCGAGCCGCGAAAAATCTAGGTTTCAATGGTGTTCTGGAGGTAAAAAGGCCTGATTGGTCGTTTTTTAATCAAATCTCTGAAAGCGACGTTTTACTTGGGCTACAGGTGATAGCGAACATCTTATCCACAGAACCGCCAACAGACTTTGGGGGCAAGTATTCACCGGAAGAAAGCCTGTGGATTTCCTTATCCACAGGAAAAAGCTCGGAAAAACGGGAAGTTAAGCTGGTCGATTTTCGTACAGAGGGCTGAGAGGGTTGATTGCCGTGGTGTGCAGAGAAGCGCGAACATCTTATCCACAGAAGTGCTAACAGAGATTGTAGATAACTAGTCCCGAGCACATGCTAAATATGGATCGAATAGGGATCCCTGCGGTTTAGCTCTGGAGCTCTTATGTCGTTGCGAGATACCACTGCGATGCTTTCCAAAGGCACGTCTGGAGTAGGGATCCTATGCGGAACCTGACCTATAAGCTGCCCTCGGACCAAGTTGTAGCCAGTGACCTCCTTGACTGTTTCAAAAGCCACCCGCCCTAAGGATTGACCCGTTTCGCGAGCTTTTGTCAGCGTTGTCCGAGCCAAATTGAAGTTCGAGATGGACCCACCTGCGAAGGTTAAACCCTGGCTGACAGCATTGCCCCCGACGGAGGTAGTCTGCATTAGATTGGGTATTGCTGCGGATAGAGCAGCAGGAATTCCTAGTGGACGAGCGCCGACGGCCGAAACGCCGCCATAAAAACTCAATACGTTGGACAACCGTGTACTGAAAGCCGGTGCTAGGCGGTGTACAACTGCATTTGCCGTTCTGGTCATCGCTGCGAATGTAAAAAGCCCACCCACAGCAGTGCCTATAGCCTGCCCTACGACCGAAACCCACCACGCTCCGGAGGGATCAACCCGATTCATGGGAGAGCCACCACAGTATGCGTAGGCATTGACGCCCCCCTTACCAAACGGACTCAACCGATCCGGGCTGTGAAACCGCATCAGCACCGGGTTATACACACGATGACCATTCCCGAGGTGATACCAACCAGTATGACGCTCTCTAAGCTGTCCATTGAATCCCAGGTGGCTACCCGCTGTACGCTGGCCGCTTTGCGACCCATAGGCGGTATAAGCAAGACGGTTCGGCCCGCTACGGTCCAGTTCGGCGAGGATGCTTTGCTGCAGATCGGGAGCCAGCAACAAGGTTCGCGAGAGCGCGATATCCGCAACTGGAGGGTGGGCAGGATCTTGAGTTTTACGGGATGCGGGCATCAACAACGTCCTTATACAGACCTGATTGACCCGCAGCGTTATGCGTTTTTCGCGGGCTGAACCTGTGGTCAACCCCGCTCACGACAAGCGGGCATCACCTGTTCAATACCCTAACAAACAGCCGATGAAACCAACACTAGCAGTTCTGCTAGGGTCTCCTCAGGCCTGGCACACCGGGTCTCCGTCAATCAACAATCGGGAAACAATCCCGGAACTAGCGAACCACCCCCTCTTCGATCAGCAGCTTCAAGATCGCCTCGGCGCCCTCTTGGGCACTTACGCCTTTGAGCACCTGCCCACCGCCGCCACTGGCCTTGGCCGTCGCGGCTTTCATGCGATCAGCACCGCTCTTGGACTTGATCACTTTCAAGCGTTTTGGCCGTGGCTTGGCCGGTTGCAGCGTTGCGACTGCGAGCAGCTCATCGTCGACGACTTCAACTTCATCGGCCTGCAATACCCCGCGTCGCGCCGGGCCATAGGCGCTCTGCCGAGGCTTGGGCGCAGCGTTATCCACAGTCGCGAGGAACGGCAGACGGACTTTCAGGCGTCGACGCTGGCCCCGCGGCAAGGCTTGCAGTACCAGCGCCACGCCACCGTTGATGGACTCGACCTGGGCCAGGCCTACCACCAGCGGCCAACCCAGATTCTCGGCCAAGAGGAACGGCAGCATGCCCGAACCTTCACCGGTTTCTGCCTGGCTGCCGGTGAGCACCACTTGAACTCCGGCACCGCGCAAATACTCGGTCAATGCCGGCAGCGCATCGGCGCCCTGTGGTTGTTCCAGCACGTGCAGCTGCTCCAGGCCCATGCCCAGATAGGCCCGCAGCGCCGGTTCGGCGATATCGCCGGCGTGCAGCACTTGCAGCTTGTCTCCCGCCAGTTGCAGACCCAGCTCAACCGCCCGGGCATCCTGTTCGGCACGCCGAGGGCGGCCGGAGGCCGGGTGGGCGCCGATGGACACCAGACTGATCACATTGGTACTCATTAGCTAAGTCCTTTCCTTAAGCCGCATCGCGCTTGGCTTCGTTGCGGTAAGCCTCTACCGCCGCGATCAAGGCTTGAAGAATCTCTGCACTCTCGCCGATCACCGACAGGTCGGCGCGTTTGATCATGTCGCAACCCGGGTCAAGGTTGATCGCCACCACCTTGTCGCAGGCACCGATGCCTTGCAGGTGCTGGATCGCCCCGGAGATACCCACGGCGACATAGACCCGCGCCGTGACCCAGGTGCCGCTGGCCCCGACCTGACGGTCGCGAGCCATGAAGCCATCATCCACCGCCACCCGCGAAGCACCTTCGGTCGCGCCGAGGGCCGCTGCGGTCTTGTGGAACAGCGGCCAGTCCTTGACCCCGTTGCCACCGGAGAAAATGAATTCGGCTTCGGCCATCGGAATCGCCGCCGGATCGACCGCCACCGCTCCGAGGTCTTCGATACGCGACAAACTGCGCGCAGCCGCTGTGGATAACTCCACCGGCAAGGCTTCGTGACGGGTTTCGCTGACCGGTTCGGCGCACTCGGCAGCCGCCAGAATCAAGCGTGCCACCGGCCGTGCCAGGTCCTGCAGGCCGGCACCGGCGCGGCCGATACATTCCTCGCCCTTGACCTGCCAGACCCGAGTCGCCGGGCGTTCGCCCAGGGCAGCAGCAAAGCGCCGGCCCAATTCGCCACCACCGCTGCGACTGTCCGGCAACAACCAGTGCCGCGGATTGAACTGGTTATCCACAGACCGCAGTCCCTGGACCCGCTGTTCCGGTGCATAACCGCTGAATTCATCGCCTTCGAGCACCAGCAAGCGGTCGACGCCAGCCGTGGCGAAAGCGTTTTCTTTGTGCTCGCCAAAGACCACAGCCAGCACCGCGCCCTCCTTGCCCGCCAATTGATGGGCCAGCCCCAGCAAGTCGCGGTCGTGGCTGCTCAAGCGGCCGCCGACCATATCCGGAACGACGCTGATGTAGAACGCCGGTTGCACCACTTGATGCAGCGGCAATTGCACTTCGACCGTGGCCGAACGCTTGGCCGCACCGCCCTGCTGGGCGCCGCTGCGGTCGATGCGCTTGATGCCGTTGGGGCCGATGAAGCCAATGCCGTGGGGATTCTTGCGAATGATGCCGTTAGGTCCCATCCAGCTGTGTTGCACCGGCTGCATGGCCGCATGCAGCGGGTGCAGGCGGTTGCGGGCGATCCATTCAGCGCGAGGGTCGCGGCGGATAATATCGCTCATCAATGCACCTCCGCAGGTTCACGTTTGGCCGGTGCCGATGGCTTTCCCGGCGTTGCGTCTTCGAGCAACGCATCGGCTACCAGTTCGGCGATGTCCTTGATCAGCGGCCGTGGCTCGACCACGCCTTCCAGCATCGCGGTGCACTGTGGGCAACCCACTGCCACCAGCTCGGCGCCGGTTTCGCGGATGTCTTCCATGCGCATGTCGGGGATCCGCTGCTTGCCGGGAATATCGGTGATCGGCGCACCGCCACCGCCGCCGCAGCAGCGCGAGCGGAAACCGGAGCGTTGCATTTCCTTGATCTCGATCCCCAGTGCCCGCAGCACTTCACGGGGCGCCTCGTATTCGCCGTTGTAGCGGCCGAGGTAGCAAGGATCGTGATAGGTCACGCTGCTGCCTTTGTGCTGGCCGAGGTTGAGCGCCCCTGCACCGATGATTTCCGCCATGTAGGTGCTGTGGTGCTGCACCACATAGTTACCGTCGAAGGCGCCGTATTCGTTTTTCAACACATGGAAACTGTGGGGGTCGCAGGTGACGATGCGCTTGAAGCTGTACTTGGCCAGGGTCTGGATATTGCGTTTGGCCAAGGTCTGGAAGGTCGCTTCATCACCCAGGCGTCGCGCCACGTCGCCGCTGTCGCGCTCTTCGAGACCCAGCACCGCGAAGTCGACCTTGGCCGCTTTCAGTACTTTGACGAAGGCGCGCAGGGTGCGCTGGTTGCGCATATCGAACGCACCGTCGCCGACCCAGAACAGCACGTCGGTGGTTTTCTTCTCGCTGAGCAGGCTCAGGTTCAAGTCCGCCGCCCAGTTCATCCGCCCGCCCGGAGCGAAACCGCCAGGGTTGTCGGTGGCAATCAGGTTTTCCAGGACTTCGGCGCCCTTGTTCGGTGTGGCGCCTTTTTCCAGGGTCAGGTGACGACGCATGTCGACGATCGCATCGACGTGCTCGATCATCATCGGGCACTCCTCGACGCAAGCGCGACAAGTGGTGCAGGACCACAGGGTTTCAGCGTCCACCAGACCATTGACGATCGGTTGATGCGGATTGCCCGCGTGTTCGCCAATGGCCTTGCCCGGATACGGGCTGCCAGCGAATTTGGCGTCGGTGCCGCCGGCGAGGCCGACGACCATGTCCTGTATCAGCTTTTTCGGGTTCAGCGGCTGGCCTGCGGCGAACGCCGGGCACGCGGCCTCGCACTTACCGCACTGCACGCAGGCGTCGAAGCCGAGCAGCTGATTCCAGGTGAAATCCTTGGGTTTCTCTACGCCCAGCGGTGCGTTTGGATCGTTCAGGTCCAGCGGTTTCAAACCGGTGGAACGACCACCGCCGAAGCGTTCGGCGCGGCGGTGCCAGGCCAGGTGCAAAGCACCGGCGAAGGCGTGCTTCATCGGCCCGCCCCAGGTCATGCCAAAGAACATTTCCGACACGCCCCACAGCACACCCAGACCCAACACGGCGGCCAGCAGCCAGCCGCCGAAGTCGGCAGGGAGAATCCCGGCCACCGGCAAGGTCACCAGGAAGAAGCTGACGGAAAACGCCATCAGGCTTTTCGGCAGACGCATCCACGGGCCTTTTGACAGCCGTGCCGGCGGGTTGCGCCGACGCAGGGCAACGAAGACCGCGCCGACAAACATCAGCACCGAGGCGAACAGCAAGGCGTAACCGAGGATGCGATTATGCAGGCCGAAACCGTGGACCAGAATCGCCAGCACAGCCGCCAGCACAAAACCGCCAGCAGTGGCGACGTGGGTGTTGGCGATGTATTTGTCCCGCGCGACGACATGGTGCAAGTCGACCATGTAACGCTTGGGCATGGCGAACAGGCCGCCGAGCAGGTCGACTTTCGAAGCCCGGCCCCGGCGCCACATAGCCACCCGCCGCAACGCGCCGAGGACAGCCAGGCCCAGGGCAGCGAACAACAGGATTGGAAGAAGGGTGTTTAACATGGTGAAGCTCCCACCAGTACATCTCGGAAAAACACGGTCGGCGTAGGAGCTGCCGAAGGCTGCGATCTTTTGAACTTCATGACGCACGAAACATCAAGATCAAAAGATCGCAGCCTACGGCAGCTCCTACACAGGGGGTTCGCCAGGCTTAGAAATCCTTGCACAACCGCAGCGCGTCGTAGATCGCCGCGTGGGTGTTGCGCTGGGCCACGCAGTCGCCGATGCGGAACAGCAAGTAGCCGTCACCCGCCTGGCTCAGCGAAGGCTGTGGTTTGATCGCGAACAGGGCTTCGATGTCCATCTGGCCCTTGTTGCGCGAACCTTCCTTCAGCGCGTAGTAGATTTCTTCGTCAGGACGCACGCCGTTTTCCACCACCACCTGGTCGACCACCCGCTCCTCTTTGGCGCCGGTGTATTCGTTTTCCAGCACCGCAATCAGCTTGTCGCCTTCGCGGTAGACCTTCTCCAGCATCATGTCGCCGGTCATGATCACTTCTTTGGGGTACATGCTGCGGTAGTAAGTCGGGAACGACGTACCACCGATGGCCACGCCCGGCTTGATGTCGTCGGTGACGATTTCGACCTGACTGCCTTTGTCGGCCAGGAAGTCGGCGACCGACATCCCGGTGAATTCACAAATGGTGTCGTAGACCAGCACGTTCTTGCCCGGCGCGACTTTGCCGTCGAGCACGTCCCAGCTGCTGACCACCAG
This sequence comes from Pseudomonas sp. LBUM1658, assembly GCF_059716055.1. Taxonomy (NCBI): domain Bacteria; kingdom Pseudomonadati; phylum Pseudomonadota; class Gammaproteobacteria; order Pseudomonadales; family Pseudomonadaceae; genus Pseudomonas; species Pseudomonas sp. LBUM1658. The sequence continues at coordinate 583,139 of NZ_CP166798.1, read as the reverse complement.
GCCTTCAGCGGCGCCCCAATGTTCGTTCTGCTCCAGGAATGGATGACCGCCATTGGCGAGCACCACCACATCCGGACGCAGGTCGAGAATGGTCGCGGCATCGGCCGCGGTGCCCAGGCGCACATCCACTTTCAAACGCGCCAGTTCCAGCTGGAACCAGCGGGTAATACCGGCAATCTGGTCCCGTTGCGGGGCTTTCGACGCGGTAGTGATTTGCCCGCCCAGGGTGTCTTTCTTCTCGAACAGGGTCACGTCGTGGCCACGCTCGGCAGATACCCGTGCGGCTTCCAGACCGGCAGGACCGGCACCGACCACCACCACCTTGCGTTTCACACCAGTCGATTTCTCGATGATGTGCGGTACGCCCATGTATTCACGGGAGGTCGCGGCATTCTGGATGCACAGCACATCCAGGCCCTGGTACTGACGGTCGATGCAGTAGTTGGCGCCGACGCACTGTTTGATCTGGTCGACCTGGCCCATCTTGATCTTGGCGATCAAGTGCGGGTCGGCGATGTGGGCGCGAGTCATGCCGACCATGTCGACGTAGCCGCCTTCCAGAATCCGTGTGGCCTGGTTCGGGTCCTTGATGTTCTGCGCGTGCAGCACCGGGGCCTTGACCACTTCTTTGATACCGGCGGCCAGGTGCAGGAACGGCTCCGGTGGATAACTCATGTTCGGGATAACGTTGGCCAGGGTGTTGTGGGTGTCACAACCCGAACCGACCACCCCGATGAAGTCGACCATGCCAGTGTCGTCGTAGTACTTGGCGATCTGCTTCATGTCCTCATGGCTCAGGCCATCGGGATGGAACTCGTCGCCGCACAGACGGATGCCGACGCAGAAGTCCGGACCGACTTCCTTGCGCACCGCCTTGAGGACTTCCAGGCCGAAACGCATGCGGTTCTCGAAGCTGCCGCCCCATTCGTCGGTACGCTTGTTGACGCGCGGGCTCCAGAACTGGTCGATCATGTGCTGGTGCACCGCCGACAATTCAACACCATCCAGGCCACCGGCCTTGGCCCGCCCGGCAGCGGTGGCGTAGTTGCCGATCACTCGCCAGATTTCTTCCGGTTCGATGGTTTTACAGGTCGCACGGTGCACCGGTTCACGAATGCCCGACGGCGATAGCAGGGTTGGCCAATGCTCGCCATCCCAGCGCGAACGACGGCCCATGTGGGTAATCTGAATCATGATCTTGGCGCCATGCTTATGCATGGCATCGGCCAGATTCTGGAAATGCGGAATGATCCGGTCGTCGGCCAGGTTGACCGACTTCCACCAGCCTTGCGGGCTGTCGATGGCCACGCTGGAAGATCCGCCGCAAATCGCCAGGCCGATCCCGCCCTTGGCTTTCTCTTCGTAGTACTTCACATACCGATCGGTGGTCATCCCGCCGTCGGTGGCGTAGACCTCGGCGTGCGCGGTGCTGAGCACGCGGTTGCGGATGGTCAGTTTGCCGATCTGGATCGGTTGGAACATTGCTTCGAAAGCCATGGCGGGGTCCTCGACTTACAACGGCTTGACGGTGAACAAACCGTCGTCGTGGCCTTCTTCGGAGCCACCGTAAACCTGTTCTGCTACGGTACGGATCGAGCTGCCGCGGGCCTGGAGAATCTGGTCCATGGCGCCGGCGAACCAGCCAGTGAACATGTAGTCGACCTTGCGCCCGACCTTGCCGTAGACGTAGACGAACGCCGAATGCTCGAGCTTGACGCTGGCAGTGCCTTTTTCCAGGTCGATGTCCTGGATCTTGAACAACCCCCAGCCGCGTTGCGACAGGCGTTTCATGTAGTGTTCGAATACTGCGACACCTTCCAGGCCGTGGCATTCAGCCTCTTTCTCGCACCAGTGCCAGGCGGATTTGTAGCCGGCCTTGTAGAGGATTTCGGCGTAGGCGTCGGCGCCCAGTACTTCTTCGATACCCATGTGGTTGTTAACGAAGAAATGACGTGGCACATACAGCATCGGCAGGGCGTCAGAGGTCCAGACACCGGTCTCACTGTCGACTTCGATAGGCAATTGCGGGGCGATCTTGGCCATGGAAACTTAACTCCAGAAAATTCGGTTTGTTGCCCCCTGCGCGGACGGCAGGGGGAAATGGATTAGGTGGAGGGCTTATTCGCCCCAGACATCCTTGAGGACGCTGACCCAGTTTTCGCCCATGATCTTGCGCACCACGCGCTCAGGGTGACCGCGCTTGAGCAGGGTCTCGGTGAGGTTCGGGAACTCGCCCACGGTGCGGATGCCCAGCGGGTTGATGATCTTGCCGAAACTGGTCAGACGGCGGGCGTAGCCCTTGTCGTGGGTCAGGTACTCGAAGAAGTCCTGGCCATGGCCTTGGGTGAAGTCGGTGCCGATACCGATGGCGTCTTCGCCGACGATGTTCATGGTGTATTCGATGGCTTCGGCGTAGTCGTCGATGGTCGAATCAATACCCTTGGCCAGGAACGGCGCGAACATGGTCACGCCGACGAAACCGCCGTGGTCGGCGATGAACTTCAGCTCTTCATCGGATTTGTTGCGTGGGTGCTCTTTAAGACCCGACGGCAGGCAGTGGGAGTAGCAGACCCGCTTCTTGGACTCGAGAATGACTTCCTCGGAGGTCTTGGAACCGACGTGGGACAGGTCGCACATGACCCCGACGCGGTTCATTTCGGCAACGATCTCGCGACCGAAACCCGACAGGCCGCCATCACGCTCGTAGCAACCGGTGCCCACCAGATTCTGGGTGTTGTAGCACATCTGCACGATACCGACGCCCAGCTGCTTGAAGATCTCGACGTAGCCGATCTGGTCCTCGAAGGCGTGGGCATTCTGGAAACCGAAGAGGATGCCGGTCTTGCCCTGTTCCTTGGCCTTGCGAATATCGGCGGTGGTGCGCACCGGAATCACCAGGTCGCTGTTCTCGCGGATCAACTTCTGGCTGGCGGCGATGTTGTTGACGGTGGCCTGGAAGCCCTCCCACACCGACACGGTGCAGTTGGCCGCGGTCAGACCGCCCTTGCGCATGTCTTCAAACAGCTCACGGTTCCACTTGGCAATGATCAGCCCGTCGATAACGATGCTGTCGGCGTGCAATTCGGCTGGGCTCATCAGGCTGTCCCCTTATTAGCGATTCATGCGCCGAATCGTCTGCCGGCGCTTTGGGGTCAGCATATGCCTGAGGGCCGGGGCAGCCGGGTGCAAAAACGACAGGGGAATTGCCGAAAGCGTCAATCAGCGACAAAGGGTCTCGAGACAGGACTAAAGCTCATCTGTTCTTTGCCTTGCGCTTGGGCCAGAATTCGTCGCATCAACGAATTTGGGGCGGCGCAATGAAATCGATCTTCCTGGCTTTGGCACTGATAGCGACCGGCGTACAGGCGGCTGAAGAAGCCGAAAACACGCCATGCGATGACGTGGAACATGACCAACAGACGCTGGAATGCGCGACATTCAACAAGACTACCGCCGAACAACTGCTCAGCGACAACGTCCAGGCCCTGCTCGAGCGGCTGAATACCCTGTACGGCAACGACAAGGCCCAGCTCAACGACATCACTGGCAAGATCAAAACCGCCCAGCAACTGTGGCAAAAACAACGCGATGCCGACTGTGCCGTGGAGTCCTTCCCCGCCAAACCCGGCAGCAAGGCCTACACCATTGCGCAAAATGATTGTGTGGCGCGGATGAGTGACGAACGGTCGGAGTTTCTGGAGTCGATCGGGCAGGAGTAGTTTTGCGCATTACCTGCGGGATCGGGCTTGTGTGGGAGCGGCGGTGCGGCAATCCGACTTGCCCGCGAAAACGATAGAGCGAACAACGCTCCATCCAACGAATTCAAAGGATTTACATGAAAATCTGCGGCATCGAAATCAAAGGCAGCGAGGCAATCATCGCCGTCGCCTCCCTCGACAATCAGGTCCTGACCCACGTCGCCCTGGCCACCAGGAAAATCGCCCTCGACGACGATGACGAAGCCGCCAACGTCAAAATCTTTGCCGCTCAGGTAGGGTCTTTTGTTCGCGAAAACAGCATCGACCGGATCGCCATCAAGAAACGCAGCAAAAAAGGCGAATTCGCCGGCGGGCCGACCACGTTCAAGATCGAAGGGATTTTCCAGTTACTGGAAAACTGCGAGGTCACCCTGCTTTCCCCGCAGACCATTAACGCACAGAACAAGAAATTCGACTTCGAACTGCCAGCGACGCTGCACAAGTATCAGCATGAGGCGTTTAAAGCGGCGTGTTCGGCGCTGATGAAGAAGTAAGCCTAGCGGCCCTTCTGCCCGTGATAGTGCTTGAGCCAGTCGGCAAACGATTTGTCCTCAAGCGCATAGGCCCCGCGATTCGACTTCCAGACCAGCTCCTTGTCGCGAAGGGCGTCAATACAGGACTGAATCGTCTGGGTACCAGGCACCACATCACTGCCCATCGCCTCCAGAGTTTTGCCCACTGCCAACACGGTCGCGTCGGTAAAGGGAGCAAAGGGTTCGTTGCTCTGCGAACGGTCTACCATGACTTCCAGCACCGCTCGCTGAGGAATGGTCAGGGCATTCCAGGCGCTTTCGAACTCGGTCCAGACACCAGCGCGTAGCAATTGGGCGCTGTTACGCAATAACTCACTCAAATTGCTGGCTTCACCCAGCTCCAGAGCAACCTCACCGATGATGCTTCGCAGCATTTCCGGACGACGCCCTACCAACTCAAAGGCTTCATCAATGTCTTCGGCGGTGAACTGGTTGGTCTGCGCCAAGTGCGCGTTCAGATGGACGGTATATGCTTTAGTGAATTCTTTGCCCAGCAGCGGGAACGGCGTAATGCTCGATCCATAGAACGGCTGGTTTCGGCTGAGTACCAAATGGGCGAGCTTGTCGCGATTGGAACCCGTGAACACCAGACGCAAGCCGCTCGTGTCGCCTTCGCGGCCCTGATTAAGCTGGTCCCGCGCGGCCTTGAGGGCGAACATCGCGTTGACCCCTGCGTCGGTCGTCAACGCATGCTGTGCTTCATCAATGATCAGCACCACCGTCTTACCGGCGACGCTATGCAGAAGCTCCAGAGCTTGAGTCAGTGTTGCGCCTTCCGGCAATTGAGGCTTGCTGAAGTCCCAGGACAGCGTTCGCAAGAAGCTGAGCTTTTCGATGCCCATAGACTTGGCCAACTTGCGAATGCCTTTCTCATAGGACACCAGTGCACCGGCGATGGCCGCAGCGATCAGATCTGCGGGATCTTTTTCCTTGTTGGCCCAGAGATCGACGTAGACCGCCAGCCAGCCACGATTTTCGCACTCGGGCATCAGGTCTTCGCGCAGGAAGGTACTTTTACCTGTGCGCCGCGGCGCGGCCAGAAATAGACCCGAGGTGTAATCCTGAATTCCGGAACCGACCAATCCATCGGCAATGTTGAGAGCCAGACCTGGACGACGGAACACAAAACCGGTGTTTTTCGACATGGTTTTATACTCAATTATTGCGACGACTATAATTTATAGTAGCGAGTATAATTGACTATAAATGACTGTCAAACCACCTCTCGTCCATCCCCTAAACGCCGCCGATCCTCCCGCGGACACCGTGCAAACCTCGCCCGATAACTCCTGGTGAAATACGACGGCGACTCAAAGCCGCAGGCAATACTCACCTCCAGCACGCTCATGTCGGTCTGGCGCAACAACTGCTGTGCCTTCTCCAACCGCAATCGCAGATAGAAATTGCTCGGCGTGTCGTTGAGGTGCAGCCGGAACAGTCGCTCCAGCTGGCGACGGGTGACCTTGATCGAGTCCGCCAGCTCCAGAGTGCTCAAGGGCGGTTCGCTGTGTTGTTCCATTTCACCAATCACATGCACCAGTTTCTTGTTGCTGATGCCGTAACGGGTAGCGATCTGCATGCGCTGGTGGTCTTTGCGCGGACGGATGCGCCCTAGCACGAACTGTTCGGACACCTGGATCGCCAGTTCCGGGCCGTGGGCCTGGCCAATCAGGTCGAGCATCAGGTCGATGGACGCGGTGCCGCCAGCGGAGGTGATGCGCCGGCGGTCGATTTCGAAGAGTTCCTGGGTAACTTCCAGCTGTGGATAAGACTCCTTGAAGGCATCGATGGCTTCCCAGTGCAGGGTAACCCGATGGCCTTCGAGCAACCCGGCCTCGGCCAACAGCACACTGCCGGTGTCGATCCCGCCGAGGATCACGCCTTCATGGTCGAGACGGCGCAGCCAGTGTTCCAATGCGGGCGTGGCGAATTTAAGCGGCTCGAAACCGGCCACCACCAATAAGGTCGCGCCTTTCTTCAACGGCTCAAGCGCTGCATCGGCGTTGACCGACATGCCATTGCTGGCCAGCACCGCCCCGCCGTCGGCGCTCAGCACATGCCAGCGGTATAGCTCGCTACGAAAGCGATTGGCCACGCGCAGCGGCTCGATGGCCGAGATAAAGCCGATGGCCGAGAAACCCGGCATGAGCAAGAAGTAGAAATCCTGGGACATGGAGCGCACTCGGTTGGCGGGTAGCGTGTGGACGTTGATACGCCAGTTGCAAGCGGCATTCAAGAGCGCAGGTCGCTGCAGTGCAAGAGCTGGTCGCCGCTGTGCGCTTTCACGAGCCTTGAGCTGCGTAACTTGGCATCACCGGCGCACGAAGATGCCGGAACCCACAATAACGAACTGCCGAGGAACCCACCATGAAACGACTGATCAGCAGCTGTGTTCTTGCACTCAGCGGTACCGCTTTCTTGAGCTCCGGCGCCATGGCGGCCGACGCCGCCGCGTGCCAGAACGTGCGCATGGGCGTGGTGAACTGGACCGACGTAATCGCCACCAGTGCCATGACTCAAGTCCTGCTCGACGGCCTCGGCTACAAGACCAAACAAACCAGCGCCTCCCAGCAAATCATCTTCGCCGGCATCCGCGACCAGCGCCTGGACATGTTCCTCGGCTACTGGAACCCATTGATGACCCAGACCATCACCCCGTTCGTCGAGGGCAAGCAAGTCGAAGTCCTGGCCGAGCCAAGCCTCAAAGATGCCCGCGCCACCCTGGCGGTACCGACTTACCTCGCCGACAAGGGCCTGAAAACCTTCGCCGACATCGCCAAATTCGAGAAAGAACTGGGCGGCAAGATCTACGGCATCGAGCCCGGCTCAGGCGCCAATACCCAGATCAAAGCGATGATTGCCAAGAACCAGTTTGGCCTGGGCAAGTTCCAGTTGGTCGAATCCAGTGAAGCCGGGATGCTCTCGGCAGTGACTCGCGCAGTGAAACGCAATGAAGCCATCGTGTTCTTCGGTTGGGCGCCGCACCCGATGAACGTCAACCAGAAGATGACCTACCTCACCGGCAGCCAGGACGCCCTTGGCCCGAATGAAGGCATGGCCACCGTCTGGACCGTCACCGCGCCTAAGTACGCCGAGCAATGCCCGAACGTCAGCCGCCTGCTGAGCAACCTGACCTTCACCGCGGAAGACGAGAGCCGGATGATGCAACCGCTGCTCGATCACAAAGACGCGTTCGAATCAGCCGTACAGTGGCTCAAGGATCACCCGCAAGACCAGCAGCGCTGGCTTGAAGGCGTGACCACCTTCGACGGCAAGCCGGCTGCTGAAAACCTGAAACTGACCAGCAAATAACCCGAACCAAATCAATCTGCGCAGCGCCAAACGGCTGCGCAGTGACTCACAACGCCTGAAGGAAACCGCCTCATGAACCACGACGTCATCATCACCTGCGCACTCACCGGTGCTGGCGACACGACCGGCAGAAGCCCACACGTGCCAGTCACTCCGAAACAAATCGCCGCTGCTGCGGTGGAAGCCGCCAAGGCCGGCGCCACTGTAGTCCACTGCCACGTTCGCGACCCCGAGACCGGCAAGTTCAGCCGTGATGTGGCGCTGTACCGCGAGGTGATGGAGCGCATTCGTGAAGCCGACGTCGACATCATCGTCAATCTCACGGCGGGCATGGGCGGCGATCTGGAAATCGGCGCCGGTGAAAACCCGATGGAATTCGGCCCGAACACCGATCTGGTGGGTCCGCTGACCCGTCTGGCCCACGTTGAAGCACTGCTGCCGGAAATCTGCACCCTGGACTGCGGCACCCTGAATTTCGGCGACGGCGACACCATTTACGTCTCCACTCCGGCGCAACTGCGCGCTGGCGCCAAACGCATTCAAGAACTGGGCGTGAAGGCCGAGCTGGAAATTTTCGACACCGGTCACCTGTGGTTCGCCAAACAGATGATCAAGGAAGGCTTGCTGGACGATCCGCTGTTCCAGCTGTGCCTGGGTATCCCATGGGGCGCACCGGCCGACACCACCACCATGAAAGCCATGGTCGACAATCTGCCGGCCAATGCGGTCTGGGCCGGGTTCGGCATCGGCCGCATGCAAATGCCGATGGCGGCTCAAGCGGTACTGCTCGGCGGTAACGTGCGGGTCGGGCTGGAAGACAACCTCTGGCTGGACAAAGGTGTGCTGGCGACCAACGGCCAACTGGTTGAACGCGCTTCGGAAATCCTCAGCCGCCTGGGCGCCCGCGTCCTGACCCCGGCCGAGGGCCGGACAAAGATGGGCCTGACCAAGCGCGGTTAAACCGAACTTACACCTCACCTGTGGGAGAGGGCTTATGTGGCGAGGGGGCAAGCCCCCTCGCCACACAAGCTCGCTCCCACAAGGGAATCACCGAATTTCTTCAGGAAGTCACCATGAGCTTTATCACCGAAATCAAAACCTTCGCCGCGCTGGGCAGCGGTGTCATCGGCAGTGGCTGGGTGTCCCGCGCCCTCGCCCACGGCCTGGATGTAGTGGCCTGGGACCCGGCGCCGGGTGCCGAAGCGGCCTTGCGCAAACGAGTCGCCAATGCCTGGGGCGCGCTTGAGAAACAAGGGCTCGCACCGGGCGCTTCGCAGGATCGTCTGCGCTTTGTCGCGACCATCGAAGAATGCGTGAAGGACGCCGACTTTATTCAGGAAAGCGCCCCGGAACGGCTGGAACTGAAACTCGAACTGCACGGTAAAATCAGTGCCGCGGCCAAGCCCAATGCACTGATTGGCTCCAGCACCTCGGGACTGCTGCCCAGCGAATTTTACGAGGGATCTACCCATCCGGAACGCTGCGTGGTCGGTCATCCGTTCAACCCGGTTTATCTGCTGCCGTTGGTGGAAGTGGTTGGCGGCAAAAACACCGCGCCAGAAGCCGTACAAGCGGCGATGAAAGTCTACGAATCCCTCGGTATGCGTCCGCTGCATGTGCGCAAGGAAGTTCCTGGATTCATTGCCGACCGCCTGCTCGAAGCCTTGTGGCGTGAAGCGCTGCACCTGGTCAACGATGGCGTGGCAACCACTGGCGAAATCGACGATGCGATTCGTTTTGGCGCGGGTCTGCGCTGGTCGTTCATGGGCACGTTCCTGACTTACACCCTGGCCGGTGGCGACGCCGGCATGCGGCACTTCATGGCCCAGTTCGGCCCGGCGCTGAAACTACCCTGGACCTACCTGCCCGCACCGGAGTTGACCGACAAACTGATCGACGACGTGGTCGATGGCACCAGCGATCAACTCGGAACACACAGCATTTCGGCGCTGGAGCGCTATCGTGATGATTGCCTGCTGGCGGTGCTTGAGGCGGTGAAGACCACCAAAGAGAAACATGGCATGGCGTTTAGCGAATAACCCCCAGGCTTATCGGCCAGCAGGTCTGGCCCCATCGCGAGCAAGCTCGCTCCCACAGTTGATTTGTGGTGTGAACACTCTCAATGTCACCCAGCCGATCCCCTGTGGGAGCGAGCTTGCTCGCGATAGCGGCAGTCCAGCCACCACCAACATCGGACCCCACATCATGCCCGCCCTCACCACTTACCAAACCCAAATCATCCCCGACTGGGTCGACTACAACGGCCATCTGCGCGATGCGTTTTATCTATTGATCTTCAGCTACGCCACCGACGCGCTGATGGATCAACTGGGCATGGACAGCAACAACCGCGAAGCCAGCGGCAACTCGCTGTTCACCCTCGAGCTGCACCTCAACTACCTGCATGAAGTGAAACTCGATGCCGAGGTCGAGGTACACACCCAGATCATCGGTCACGACCGTAAACGCCTGCACCTCTATCACAGCCTGCACCTGGTCGGCGAAGAACAGGAACTGGCAGGCAATGAGCAAATGCTGCTTCATGTCGACCTCGCAGGGCCACGTTCCGCGCCATTCAGCGAAGCGGTGCTGGACAAGCTGCTGGCCATCACGGCCCGGCAAGTCGACTTGCCAAAACCCGCCTACATCGGCCGGGTAATCGGCCTGCCCGCGGAAAAATAACCAATTGAAATCAAGGAGATCGAATGAACACCGCCGCCGCTTTTGCCGACTTCCGCAGTTATCCGCTGATCAGTGCCCTGACCGCCGCGCAAACCCTGGCGGACCACGTTCAGGTGCAGTGGGCCGATGGCCGATTGAGCCCGTTTCACCATCAGTGGCTACGGGACAATTGCCCCTGCCCGGTCTGCGTCTACAGCGTGACCCGTGAGCAGGTCCTGGAAATCGTCGACGTCGCCGAAGACCTCGCGCCCGTCCTGACCCATATCGATGCCGACGGTTGCCTGTGCATCGATTGGCAGGACGGCCACGGCAGCCGCTTCGATCCCGGTTGGTTGCGAGCCCATGCTTACGACGATGAATCTCGTGCAGAACGGCGCGCCAGCAGGCCAAAAACCCAGCTATGGAACAGTGACCTGAAGCTGCCAGTGTTCGACTATCAAGCCGTGATGGACGATCCCCGGGCGCTGCTGCAATGGCTGCTGGCGCTGCGTGATATCGGCCTCACACAAGTACGTGGCGTGCCCACCGAACCAGGCTCGCTGACGCAGATCGCCAAGCGGATTTCCTTTATTCGCGAGAGCAACTTCGGCGTGCTGTTCAACGTGCAATCCAAGGCTGACGCCGACAGCAATGCTTACACCGCTTTCAACCTGCCACTGCACAGCGACCTGCCGACCCGCGAGTTGCAACCGGGGCTGCAATTTCTGCATTGCCTGGTCAACGAGGCGGACGGTGGCGAGAGCATTTTTGTCGATGGTTTTGCCGTCGCCGAAGCCTTGCGCCAGGAAGATCCGCAGGCCTTTCGCAGCCTCTGCGAAATCCCCGTGGAGTTTCGCAATAAAGACCGTCACAGCGACTACCGCTGCCTGGCGCCGATCATTGCGCTGGACGCACTTGGCCGGGTCAGCGAGATCCGCATGGCGAACTTCCTGCGCGGACCGTTCGATGCGTCGGCGGAGCAAATGCCTCAGCTGTATCACGCCTACCGCCGCTTTATCGCCATGACCCGTGAAGCGCGTTTCCGCCTGATGAGCCGGCTCAACCCCGGCGAAATGTGGTGCTTCGACAATCGCCGCACCCTCCACGCCCGCAACGCCTTCGACCCCGCCACCGGCGCCCGGCACTTCCAGGGCTGCTACATCGACCGTGATGAGCTGTTGTCGCGGATATTGGTGTTGCAGCGCTAGACCCTGTGGGAGCGGCGGTGCGGCGATCCAACTTGCTCGCGATAGCGTCCTGCCAGACAACAGAGATCGACCTGCCCCTCCCCAATCCCCAGACAAAAAAAGCCCCGATCAAGCCGTGACAAGATCGAGGCAGAGGTTTGTTGCTGAGGAGCTTTGCGCGGAGGGTGACCAAACCGTTCGACACATGAGCTGAGGTCCAGTGTGCCCACTCATATCCCCTGTGAGTTAGCCGAAAACGACCTGTTCATAGGTATTGCGGCCATAACGACAAATCGCCCTTGCCGACGCCCCCGAGTGCCAACCAGAATCGAGCCACGACCACACTCCCTGAATAAGGATAAGCGTCATGATGCACGCGGATTTGATTGACCAGGACGACCTGCTGAGCCAGTTGAGGGCCCTGGGGTTTGAAGTATCCAGCGGTTCGACCGCCGAGCAAGCCTGCGAGTGCGCAGTACGCGGTTTGAGCGATGCACGAGCCCAGGCACTCAAAGGAATGGTCGAGCAGATGTACACCGGCAGCGCGACGATTCTACCGGCGGTGCGTCAGGCTATCGACCGGCAATTGTTGCCAGCTTTGGCGCAATACAAACAAAGTCGTAGCGCCTGATGGATCGCCTCTCCCGCTAATACTGGAGCAGAAGATGACACCGACCTGTGGCGAGGGGGCTTGCCCCCGCTCGAGCGCGCAGCGGTCGTAATCCGGCTGATGCGTTTCATCTGATAAAAATGCATCAGCCGATTTTAGGTCTGCTTCGCAGCCCAGCGGGGGCAAGCCCCCTCGCCACAATGGGCTATAGCCTCACACTGGCAAACGTCGACTCATTCCTCGCCTGGCTCAACGCCGACAACGGTCCGGACAACGGCGCCAATACCAGTGCCTGCGGAATCGGCATCATCGCCACCTGTTGGGCGGTGTTGGAGCCGACGCGCTCATCCCGTGGTGGAATGCCGAAGTATTCGCGGTAGCACTTGGAGAAGTGTGGCGTTGAGACGAAGCCACAGACCGAGGCCACTTCGATGATCGACATTGGCGTTTGCTTGAGCAGCTGCCGGGCGCGAATCAGGCGCAGTTTCAGGTAGTAACGCGACGGCGAGCAGTGCAGGTATTTCTGGAACAGGCGCTCCAGCTGACGCCGCGACACGGCGACATATACCGCCAGCTCGTCGAGATCGATCGGTTCTTCCAGATTTGCTTCCATCAGCGCGACGATTTCCTGCAACTTCGGCTGGTTGGTGCCAAGCATGTGCTTGAGCGGCACGCGCTGGTGATCCTGCTCGTTACGGATACGCTCGTAGACGAACATCTCGGAGATCGCTGCCGACAGCTCACGACCGTGATCGCGACTGATCAGGTGCAGCATCATGTCCAGCGGAGCGGTGCCGCCGGAACTGGTGAAACGGTTACGATCGAGGGTGAACAACCGGGTGCTCATGGAGACCCGCGGGAACGCTTCCTGCATCGACGCCAGGCATTCCCAGTGCACGCTGCAATCAAAGCCGTCCAGCAGACCGGCGCAGGCCAGGGCCCAGCTGCCGGTGCAGACCGCACCGAGGCGACGGGACTGGCGCGCCTGGCTTTGCAGCCACGACACGTGCTCACGGGTTACGGTGCGTTGAATACCGACTCCGCCGCAGACAATGATAGTGTCCATGGCGGGCGCTTTGTGCATCGAGGCGTCCGGGGTGATCTGCAAGCCATCGCTGGCCCAGACCTGGCCGCCGTCGGCGGTGAGAGTCGTCCAGCGATACAGCTCGCGACCGGACAATTGGTTGGCCATGCGCAGGGGTTCTACTGCGGAAGCCAGAGAAATAAGCGTGAAATTGTCCAGCAGCAAAAAGCCGATGGATTGAGGCGCACGGTTCTGGGGTTGGGCCCCGGAGTTGAACGACGTCATCGCGGTATCTCCTCACACAAAGCGGGTGATGGCCTCAGGCGGAGGCTCTTGTTATTGCCATCGTTCTCGCGTGGGAGACGGGCTTTGTTATGACAGAGCAATTGCCATGCCTAAAGTTGAATGGCCATTCAATAACTCCTGAAAACGACGTCGCGATGTCTCTATATAAGCCTGCGTCGAGTGGGGAGATATAAGTGCCATTAAGGCAGGCAAGTGCTCTAGCCCGTTGCATGTGAGCAAATCGGTAGCACTTTTGGGAACGGTGTGAGAACCGTCGTAAAAGAGTGTCACCACAAGCACGGGTGACCGACGGTCAGGGTCGAATTCGAGCCCTGACCCGAGGATGATTCACGTATCTGTAAGCGACGCGCCAAAAGGTGGCGCGCTTGAAAGCGGGTGTTCACTTAGCGCGCAGTTTTGACTGGTCCTGTGGCGAGGGGGCTTGCCCCCGCTGGGGCGCGCAGCGGCCCTGAAACCTGCAACCGCGATCTACCAGACAGAACGCATCAGCTGATTTTACGACTGCTGCGCAGCCGAACGGGGCGATGCGGCGTTCCGACAAGCCCCCTCGCCACAGAATTTTGCTAATCCCTCAACACTCCACCGCACTCACCGCCAACCCACCGCGCGATGTCTCTTTATATTTATCATGCATGTCGGCACCGGTATCGCGCATGGTGCGGATCACCCGGTCCAGGGAGATAAAGTGCTGTCCGTCGCCACGCAAAGCCATTTGCGCCGCGTTGATAGCCTTCACTGCGGCAATCGCATTGCGCTCGATGCACGGCACCTGCACCAGGCCACCGACCGGATCACAGGTCAGGCCCAGGTTGTGCTCCAGGCCGATTTCCGCCGCGTTGCACAGTTGCTCGGGCGTCGCGCCGAGAATCTCCGCGAGCCCTGCCGCAGCCATGGCACAGGCCGAACCGACCTCGCCCTGGCAGCCGACTTCGGCCCCGGAAATCGAGGCGTTCTTTTTACACAGGATCCCTACCGCCGCCGCGCTCAGGAAGTAGTCGACGACATTGGCGTCAGTCACCACTTCGCTGAATTTCATGAAGTAGTGCAACACTGCCGGAATGATCCCGGCCGCACCGTTGGTCGGTGCGGTGACCATGCGCCCACCGGCGGCGTTTTCTTCGTTGACCGCCAGGGCGAACAGGTTGACCCACTCCATGGCGCTCAAGGTCGAGCCGATCACATTGGGCTTGTTCAGCTCCTGCAGGCTGCGATGCAGTTTGGCTGCACGGCGCCGCACATTCAGACCGCCAGGCAGAATGCCTTCGTGCTTGAGCCCTTGCTCGACACAGTCTTGCATGGCGCGCCAGAGCGTCATCAGACCGCTGCGAATCTCTTCTTCCGAGCGCCAGACCTTCTCGTTGGCCAGCATCAGTTCGGCAACTCGCAGGTTGTGCTTGCGGCAGAGGCTGAGCAATTCGACCGCGCTGGAGAAATCGTACGGCAGCACGGTGCGATCAAGGTCCGCTACACCACTGCTGGCCTGCGCCTCATCGACGACAAAGCCGCCACCGATCGAGTAATAAGTGTCGCGATGCAGCTCGCCATTCTCGCCTTCGGCAACCAGGGTCATGGCATTGGGATGGAACGGCAGGTTCTCATCGATCAGACGCATGTCCCGCGCCCAAACGAAGGGGATCGGTAAACGACTGTCGAGCAGCAAGGTGTCGGTTTCGCGCAGGGTCTCGATACGCACGCCGATCTGCGACGGATCGATCGCGTCCGGCCATTCGCCCATCAGGCCCATGATCACTGCGTTGTCGCTGCCGTGACCGATGCCGGTGGCCGACAGCGAACCATAAAGCTGAACTTCGATGCGCTGCACTTGTTCCAATACATTACGGTCACGTAAAACCTGCACGAAGAGCGCGGCTGCGCGCATCGGCCCAACCGTATGTGAACTGGACGGGCCGATACCAATCTTGAACAGGTCAAACACACTGATAGCCATTACCGCGAACCTCCTGATGAGCACACTCCAGACGCCAAAGCGCCCGGTGACGGAGCTGCTACGCTCAACGCCGAGACCACCGCATCATCAGGCTTTTGCAGCAAGGCACGACGTCTGACACCGACTCACTCATGCCCACTAACGTCGCTATCTGCCAACAGCAGGTTCCGGCCGTTTTTTGCGGTGCAGATGGGCAAAAAGTGCGGTTGTCGGGCTGAAAAAATCTGTAAGCGACGTCACCGACACTGGATGCGACCCTCCCTGTACTGGATACGACGCACCCTGTAGGCGTTTGAATTTCACTGTTACATGATCAGTGTCGACTCGATTGCAAGGCGCCGTGGTAGAGCTGTTTTCAAAACGCCATCCAACCGCAACATATAAGCGCGGTCGTCCAGTCGGAACACCGCCGAAAAAAACACCAAGGAGTCCACCCATGAAAGGTTCCCCGTCGTTGTTGTTGGCCGCCATGCTGAGTCTGCCGGTTCTGGCTCAAGCCGCAGAACCGGCTCAATGCAGCACCGTAAACTTCTCTGATGTCGGTTGGACCGACATCACGGTCACCACCGCGACCACCAGCGTCGTCCTCGATGCGCTGGGCTACAAAACCAAAACCACGATGATTTCCGTGCCAGTGACCTACAAGTCCCTGGCCGACGGCAAGAACATGGACATCTTCCTTGGTAACTGGATGCCGACCATGGAGAACGACATCAAGGCCTACCGCGATGCCGGCACCGTGGACACCGTGCGCGCCAACCTGGAAAACGCCAAGTACACCCTGGCGGTGCCTGAAGAGCTGTACAACAAGGGTCTGAAGGATTTTTCCGACATTGCCAAGTTCAAGAAGGAACTCGACGGCAAGATCTACGGCATCGAACCGGGTAACGACGGTAACCGCCTGATCCAGAGCATGATCGACAAGAACGCCTTCGGCCTCAAGGACGCCGGCTTCAAGGTGGTCGAGTCCAGCGAAGCAGGCATGCTTTCGCAGGTCGATCGCGCCCAGCGCCGCAACACCGCGGTGGTCTTCCTGGGCTGGGAGCCGCACCCGATGAACACTCGCTTCAAGATGAAGTACCTGACTGGCGGTGACGACTATTTCGGCCCGAACTTCGGTCAGGCAACCATCTACACCAACACCCGCAAGGGCTATACCCAGGAATGCAGCAACGTTGGCCAGTTGCTGAAAAACCTGTCGTTCACCCTGAACATGGAAAGCACCCTGATGGGCAACGTCCTGGACGACAAGATGAAGCCTGATGTGGCAGCCAAGGCCTGGCTGAAGAAAAACCCAGAGGTGCTCGACACCTGGCTGGCTGGCGTCACCACCATTGACGGTAAACCAGGCCTGGAGGCCGTTAAAGCCAAGCTGGCGCAGTAACCGCAGGCTCCCGGCGGGCTAGCCCGCCTGGATACGTACTTTTCCTTGCATGTGGACATTCAATACCATGCTGACTGATCACAAAATCCCCTTGGGCCAGTACATCTCTGCCTTCGTTGAATGGTTGACGCTAAACGGCGCCAGCACCTTCGATGCGATCGCCGTGACACTGGAAACGATGATCCACGGCGTGACGTTTGCGCTGACCTGGTTCAATCCGCTGGCTTTGATCGGCCTGATCGCGCTACTGGCACATTTCATTCAACGTAAATTGGGGCTGACGGCCTTTGTCGCACTGTCCCTCCTGCTGATCCTGAACCTGGGTTACTGGCAGGAAACCATGGAGACCCTGGCCCAGGTGCTGTTCGCGACACTGGTCTGCGTGGTCATCGGCGTGCCGTTGGGCATCGTCGCGGCGCACAAGCCCATGTTCTATACTTTCATGCGTCCGGTACTCGATCTGATGCAGACCGTACCGACCTTCGTTTATCTCATTCCTACCCTGACCCTGTTCGGCCTGGGTGTGGTACCCGGTCTGATTTCAACGGTGGTGTTCGCGATTGCCGCGCCCATCCGCCTGACTTACCTGGGTATCCGCGATGTACCGCAAGAGTTGATGGACGCCGGCAAGGCCTTTGGCTGCTCGCGCCGTCAGTTGCTCTCGCGCATTGAACTGCCCCACGCCATGCCAAGCATCGCTGCCGGCATCACCCAGTGCATCATGCTCTCACTGTCGATGGTGGTGATTGCGGCACTGGTGGGTGCTGATGGCTTGGGTAAACCCGTGGTCAACGCACTGAACACTGCCGATATCGCCCTGGGCTTCGAAGCCGGCCTGGCGATCGTATTGCTGGCGATCATGCTCGACCGTATCTGCAAACAACCCGACGCTAAAGTAGGGGGTGACGCATGAGCATAATCCGCTTCGACAAGGTAGACGTTGTCTTCTCCAAAGATCCGCGTGAGGCCCTCAAGCTGCTGGACAAGGGCATGACGCGTGACCAGATCCTGAAACAGACCGGGCAGATCGTCGGTGTCGAAAAGGCCAGCCTGGACGTCGACAAAGGCGAAATCTGTGTACTGATGGGCCTCTCCGGTTCCGGCAAATCCAGTCTGCTGCGCTGCATCAACGGCTTGAACACCGTCAGCCGCGGGCAACTGTTCGTCGAGCATGAAGGCAAGCAAATCGACATCGCCTCCTGCACCCCGGCCGAACTGAAAATGATGCGCACCAAGCGCATTGCCATGGTCTTCCAGAAATTCGCCCTGATGCCTTGGCTGACGGTGCGCGAGAACATCAGCTTCGGCCTCGAGATGCAGGGCCGGCCCGAGAAGGAACGGCGCAAGCTGGTCGATGAAAAGCTCGAACTGGTGGGCCTGACCCAATGGCGCAACAAGAAGCCCGATGAACTCTCCGGCGGTATGCAGCAACGAGTCGGCCTGGCCCGTGCGCTGGCGATGGACGCCGACATCCTGCTGATGGACGAACCCTTCTCGGCCCTCGATCCGCTGATCCGCCAGGGCCTGCAGGATGAATTGCTGGAACTGCAAAACAAGCTGAACAAAACCATCGTGTTCGTCAGCCACGACCTCGATGAAGCCCTGAAGCTGGGCAGCCGCATTGCGATCATGAAAGACGGCCGGATTGTCCAGTACAGCAAACCGGAAGAAATCGTCCTGAACCCGGCCGATGACTATGTACGGACCTTCGTCGCCCATACCAATCCGCTCAACGTTCTCTGCGGTCGCAGCCTGATGCGCACCCTGGACAACTGCAAACGCATCAACGGTTCGGTATGCCTGGACCCGGGCGGCGACTCCTGGCTCGACCTGGCCGAAGGCAACACCATCAAGGGCGCACGCCAGAACGGCGCCAGCCTTGATCTGCAGAACTGGGTACCGGGTCAGGCAGTGGAAGGCCTGGGCCGTCGGCCGACCCTGGTGGACTCCAACATCGGCATGCGCGAAGCGCTGCAGATCCGCTACCAGACCGGCAACAAACTGGTGTTGCATGACAACCAGCACGTAGTCGGGATACTCGGCGACAGCGAGCTCTACCATGCGTTGCTAGGGAAGAATCTGGGGTAAGGACAAGACACACAAAAACGCCGCGAAGATCGCGGCGTTTTTGTTTTATCTGTCATGGACGATTACGCCGCATCAAAAGATCGCAGCCTGCGGCAGCTCCTACACCGACCCAGTACACCCGCCGATCCGCAGGTGAACACATTTCCCGGAGCTGCCGAAGGCTGCGATCTTTTAAGGAGCAACGCGGTGTAACTGATAGACACCGCGCCCACTCAAACCTCAGCTATACACCCGGCCAAGGAGCTGCCGATGGCTTTCAAACTGATCGAGCACGTCACGGGTGATCTGATCCTGAGTGAAGCCCATCAAGTCATAGTCCTGGCTGCCGTTGTGCAGATACACCTCGGCGCGGTAGTAACGCTGACGCGCCTCATCGGACTGAGCCGACTCGGTCGGTGTAGCAAGGTAACCTTCCAGGCTCACTTCGTAGACAAAAGGGTTGCCCTCTTCCATCTCGAGCCGCATGCCCATGCAACGCTTGGCTTTGCCCAACAACGTTTGCACGTCCAGCCCCTGAGCGCGCAGTTGAGCAGCGGCATCTTCCAACGCCGGGCTGACTTGCTTGTCCATGAAGCGCTGAACAATCGATTGGCTCGGTTGCAAGTCCAGCTGAGTCAAACGCTCGCTGAAACCACGGCGACCGCGAGCGGCCAGTTCCGCTTGCTCCTGTTCGACCTGCACGTCCTGGCGCATGGCCTTGTGCAAGCCGAACATGAACAGCACCAGCACCACCGAGAACGGCAGCCCCGCCAGCACCACCATGGTCTGCATGGCTTCGAAGTTGCCGGCGAACAACAGACCGATGGTCACCAGAGTGATCACCATCGACCAGAAGATCCGCAACCAGTGCGGCGCGTCTTCGTCGACATTGCCGCCCTTGCAGGAAAGGTTGGCCATCATTACCGCGCCGGAATCCGCCGGGGTCAGGAACAGCACGAAGCCGACAAAGATCGACACACCGATCACCACCTTCGAAGCCGGGTAATGCTCAAGCAGCTGGTAGATCGCCATGGACGGTTGCTCCAGGGCTGTTCGCCCGAGCTCCACCGCCCCATGGTTCATGACCAGGTCCAGTGCCGAGTTACCAAAGATCGACAGCCAGGCCAGGGTGAAGCCCAGCGGGATCAGCAGCACGCCGGCCACCAGCTCACGCACGGTACGACCTCGGGAAATACGTGCGATGAACATGCCGACGAATGGGGCCCAGGAAATCCACCAGGCCCAATAGAACAGGGTCCACAGGCCCAGCCAGCGGTCGGACTTGTCGCTGTCGCCTTCGTACACATAGAGGTCGAAGGTCTTCAGCACCACACCGTTGAGGTAGTCACCGATGTTCTGCACGAAACCGTTGAGCAGGTGCAGGGTGGGGCCGAACAGCAGCACAAAAATCAGCAAGCCGCTGAACAGCACGATGTTCAGGTTGGACAGCCGGCGGATGCCGTTTTCGACCCCGGACACGGCAGCGATGGTCGCCACGGTGCTCATCACAATGATCACGATCAGCAGATTGGTATTGCTGTGTTCCATGCCGAACAGGTTTTCCAGCCCCGACGACACCTGCAGCGAGCCTATCCCCAGGTTGGTCACCAGACCCAGCAGGGTCACGAACATGCCGAAACCGTCAACCGCGTGACCGGCCGCGCCCTTGACCCAACGCTCGCCCACCAGCGGGTACAGCGCCGAACGCAGTGCCAGCGGCTGGTTGTGACGATAAGCAAAGTAGGCCACGGCCAGACCGACCAGGGCGTAAATCGCCCAGCCGTGCAGGCCCCAGTGCAGGAATGTCAATTGCACCGCCTGACGCGCAGCGAGGTTGCTGCCCGCGACACCTTCCGGCGGATTGAAATAGTGGTCCAGCGGCTCGGACGCGCCGAAGTACAGCAGCGAGATGCCGATTCCCGACGAGAACAGCATCCCGGCCCAGGCGCCGTAACTGAAGTCCGGGGTGTCGTCCTTGCTGCCCAGCTTGAGCTTGCCGTAGGAGGAGAATGCCAGACCAACGACGAACACCAGATAGGCGGCAATCACCACCATGTAGTACCAGCCGAAGCTGCGGGACAACCAGGCCTGCGCCATTCCGAGCATTCTGCCGGCCTCTTGCGGGGCGATGATCAGAATGGCGGTCAACAGCAGGATCAGCGCGGTAGAGGTGTAGAACACCCAACCGTTGACCGTCACCTTCTCGGGTGGGGTCTTAATGAGAGAGGCAGAACTCATGGCACAGATGCTCCAGGCAGTGCGAGAGAAAGACACAAGGCAGTGCATCACCCGACCAATCGCTTAGTTGGCGGCCGACCGACGGGTGATATAAAGACACCCCGAAAAAAGCCCGAACCCACAGAGACTGCGTGGAGAACCGACTACGAAGACCTGGCACGAACAATTGCCAGCTTTTTGGGCCGCAGTGTCCAACACCTCGGTCTTCGGCGGTTCACGCCATGCCCTGCTTGGGTTTCGAGCTTTTCGGGATGTCACTTTTTCGCCATTTACACGTAGGAAAAAGCTGTAAGCAGCGACGAATTGTCGCAGATCTTATTCTTTGTTGATTGAACGTTCAATCAAAACAAAATAGACTGGCCTTCACGCCGGTAGCCGTTTGACGACTGCTGGCAGGCCTAAGGAGATGTGCAAGATGCCCAAGGTCGGTATGCAACCCATACGCCGCCAGCAATTGATCGAAGCCACATTGCAGGCCGTCGATCAGGTCGGAATGGGGGACGCCAGCATTGCGCTGATCGCCCGTTTGGCCGGTGTCTCGAATGGCATCATCAGTCACTACTTTCAGGACAAGAACGGCCTGATCGCTGCCACGGCGCAGTATCTGATGAGTGTCCTCAGCGAGAACGTCACCGCGCGCCGTCAGGCGCTGGAGGACAACAGCCCACGGGCCCACCTCCAGGTGATTATCGAAGGCAACTTCGACGCCAGCCAGGTCAATGGCCCGGCAATGAAAACCTGGCTGGCCTTCTGGGCCACCAGCATGCACCACCCGTCTTTGCACAGGTTGCAGCGGATCAACGATCACCGCCTGTATTCCAACCTGTGCTGCCAGTTCCGCCGTGTGTTGCCGCTTGATCAAGCGCGCAGCGCCGCCCGCGGCCTGGCAGCCCTCATTGACGGTTTGTGGTTACGCGGCGCGCTGTCGGGAGATGCTTTCGACACCGAGCAGGCGCACCAGATCGCTTACGAATACATGGATTTACAACTGGCCAAGCAGGTGAGTTAGAGCACACATAACCGCTCAGCCCCTGAACTGCCACTGACCGGCGCCGCCCGAGCTACACGGCGCGACCAGTGGTCAACGCCAACCACTTATGCACTTGCGAGGACACTATGGCCCGTTTCGAACTGCAAAAACTCTACATCGATGGCGGTTACTCCGACGCCAGCAGCGACGCCACCTTCGAAGCCATCAACCCGGCTAACGGTGAAGTTCTCGCTCAAGTGCAGCGTGCGTCTAAAGAAGACGTCGAGCGTGCAGTGGTCGCTGCCGAAAAAGGCCAGAAAGTCTGGGCTGCGATGACGGCCATGGAGCGTTCGCGCATCCTGCGTCGTGCCGTTGATATCCTGCGTGAACGCAACGATGAACTGGCCGCTCTGGAAACACTGGACACCGGCAAGTCCTACTCCGAAACCCGTTACGTCGACATCGTTACCGGCGCTGACGTGCTGGAGTACTACGCAGGTCTGGTGCCGGCCATCGAAGGTGAGCAAATCCCGCTGCGCACCACTTCTTTCGTCTACACCCGTCGCGAGCCGCTGGGCGTCGTGGCCGGTATCGGCGCGTGGAACTACCCGATCCAGATCGCGCTGTGGAAATCCGCCCCAGCCCTGGCAGCCGGTAACGCGATGATCTTCAAGCCGAGCGAAGTCACTTCCCTGACGACTCTGAAACTGGCCGAGATCTACACCGAAGCCGGCGTTCCGGCTGGCGTGTTCAACGTCCTGACCGGTAGCGGCCGTGAAGTCGGCACCTGGCTGACCGAACACCCACGCATCGAAAAAATCTCTTTCACCGGCGGCACCGACACCGGCAAGAAAGTCATGGCCAGCGCTTCCGGCTCTTCGCTGAAAGATGTGACCATGGAACTGGGCGGCAAATCCCCGCTGATCATCTTCGACGACGCTGACCTCGATCGCGCCGCCGACACCGCGATGATGGCCAACTTCTACAGCTCCGGTCAGGTCTGCACCAACGGCACTCGCGTTTTCGTGCCGAGCCACCTGAAAGCCGCTTTCGAAGCCAAGATCGTTGAACGCGTTGCGCGCATCCGCGTCGGCAACCCGCAAGACGAGAACACCAACTTCGGCCCGCTGGTCAGCTTCGCCCACATGGAAAGCGTACTCGGCTACATCGCCAAAGGTAAGGAAGAAGGCGCTCGCGTTCTGTGCGGCGGCGGTCGCCTGACCGAAGGCGAGTTCGCCAAAGGCGCATTCGTCGCACCGACCGTGTTCACCGATTGCACCGACGAGATGACCATCGTTCGCGAGGAAATCTTTGGCCCGGTGATGAGTATTCTCACCTACGAAACCGAAGAAGAAGTCATCCGTCGTGCCAACGACACCGACTTCGGCCTGGCCGCTGGCGTCGTTACCAAAGACTTGAACCGCGCTCACCGCGTGATTCATCAACTGGAAGCCGGTATCTGCTGGATCAACGCCTGGGGCGAGTCCGACGCCAAGATGCCGGTCGGCGGTTACAAGCAGTCGGGCGTGGGCCGTGAAAACGGCATCAGCTCGCTGAACAACTTCACTCGCATCAAATCGGTACAGGTCGAACTGGGCGATTACAGCTCAGTGTTCTGAGCAGTTGCAAGCGGCAAGCTACTAGCTTCAAGTTAGAAGCAAGATCAAAAGCAGCAAGTGCTTGCCGCTCGACTCAATCGCACAGACACCGCTCGCTGCTTTTACTTGCAGCTTGAAGCTTGGAGCTTGCAGCTCCCGGAGATCTCATGACCACAGAATATGATTACATCATCATCGGGGCCGGTTCTGCCGGTAACACCCTGGCGACCCGACTGACTGAAGACGAAGGCGTCACCGTGCTGCTGCTCGAAGCAGGCGGCCCGGACTATCGCCTGGACTTCCGCACGCAAATGCCTGCGGCTCTGGCGTTTCCGCTACAAGGCCGGCGCTACAACTGGGCCTACGAGACCGATCCGGAGCCACACATGGACGGTCGCAAGATGGAATGCGGTCGCGGCAAGGGCCTGGGCGGCTCGTCGCTGATCAACGGCATGTGCTACATCCGCGGCAACGCCATGGACTACGACAACTGGGCCAAGCTTCCAGGACTTGAAGACTGGGACTACCTGAACTGCCTGCCGTATTTCAGAAAAGCGGAAACTCGG
The DNA here is from genome assembly GCF_059716055.1 of Pseudomonas sp. LBUM1658. Classification (NCBI taxonomy): domain Bacteria; kingdom Pseudomonadati; phylum Pseudomonadota; class Gammaproteobacteria; order Pseudomonadales; family Pseudomonadaceae; genus Pseudomonas; species Pseudomonas sp. LBUM1658. Next base: position 558,977 of record NZ_CP166798.1, on the reverse strand, counting down.
GACATCGGCCCGAACGACTACCACGGTGGCGATGGCCCGGTCAGCGTGACCACGCCAAAAGCCGGCAACAACCCGCTATTCAGTGCCATGGTCGAAGCCGGCGTGCAAGCCGGTTACCCGCGGACGGAAGACCTGAACGGCTACCAGCAGGAAGGTTTCGGTCCGATGGACCGTACCGTGACACCCAACGGCCGTCGCGCCAGCACCGCTCGCGGTTACCTGGACATCGCCAAGAAGCGCTCGACCCTGACCATCGTCACCCATGCCTTGACCGACAAGATCCTGTTCGAAGGCAAGCGTGCAGTCGGTGTACGCTATCTGGTGGGCGACGCTGAAGAGCGCGTTGAAGCCAAGGCCCGCAAGGAAGTGCTGCTGTGCTCCGGCGCCATCGCTTCGCCGCAGATCCTGCAACGCTCGGGTGTCGGCCCAGCCGAGCTGCTGAACAAGCTCGACATCCCGGTGGTCCACGACCTGCCGGGTGTCGGTGAAAACCTGCAAGACCACCTTGAGCTGTATCTGCAATACGCCTGCACTCAACCCGTCTCGCTGTACCCGTCGCTGCTGATGCACAACCAGCCGGCCATCGGTGCCGAGTGGCTGTTCAACGGCACCGGTATCGGTGCCAGCAACCAGTTCGAAGCTGGCGGCTTCATCCGCACTCGTCCGGAATTCGATTGGCCGAACATCCAGTACCACTTCCTGCCGGTTGCGATTAACTACAACGGCAGCAATGGCGTGAAAGAACACGGCTTCCAGGCGCACATGGGTTCCATGCGTTCGCCAAGCCGCGGGCGCATCCAGGTCAAGTCCAAGGACCCGCGCCAGCACCCGAGCATCCTGTTCAACTACATGGCCACCGAGCAGGACTGGCAGGAATTTCGCGATGGCATCCGCCTGACCCGGGAAATCATGCAACAGCCGGCTCTCGACGCTTACCGTGGTCGTGAGATCAGCCCGGGCATCGAGGTGCAATCCGACGAGCAGTTGGACACCTTTATCCGCGAGCACGCCGAAACCGCGTTCCACCCGTCCTGCTCGTGCAAGATGGGTACCGACGAGATGGCCGTGGTCGATGCCGAAGGTCGTGTGCATGGCATGCAAGCTCTGCGCGTGGTCGATGCCTCGATCATGCCGATCATCACCACCGGCAATCTGAACGCACCGACGATCATGATCGCCGAGAAAATCGCCGACAAGATCCGTGGCCGTAAACCACTGCCACGCAGCACCGCCGACTACTTCGTCGCAGGTGATGCGCCGGTGCGCGGCAAGCCGCTGCGGGAAGTGAGCCGGACTGCGCAATAACCGTTACACCGCGGCGCGGCCATCGCGAGCAAGCTCGCTCCCACAGGATATTTGGCGGATCACAAATTTGTGATCCGCCCGGATACTGTGGGAGCGAGCCTGCTCGCGATAGCGTCCTCCCAAAACACCACATCACTCCCTGCCTGACACCTCATAAACCCACCCCACACCGCTTCACCCTTGATCCTACCCCCTGTGCAGGCCTAATCTAGTGCCGCGCAATCGTTTCACCCCCGCCCCAATCGACAAGCCGCCACTAGACTGGCCACGAGGCTTTCTCATGTTTGATGTCGTATCTTCGAGCAAATGGCCCACCGGCTACATGATCAATCCAAACGCTGAACCCCTCGACCCAAAATGGCTCAAGGAATTCAGCAAGATCCCCGCCGCTGCCGTCAGCGACTGCCTGGGCCGCAACGTCGGTGGTCTGGGCCTCAAGGCCTTCCATGGCAACGCCCCGATGCTCGGCAGCGCGCTGACCGTACGCGTACGCCCTGGCGATAACCTGATGATCCTCAAAGCCATGCAGATGGCTCGCCCCGGCGATGTGCTGGTGATCGACGGCAGCGCCGACCTGACCCGCGCCGTGTTCGGCGGCATTATGCGCGCCATGGCCCTCAAGGCCGGGATCGTCGGCGTGGTGATCAACGGCGCCCTGCGCGACCTCGACGAATGGCTGACCGGTGAGTTGCCGGCCTACGCCATCGGCGGCGTACACCGTGGCCCGAGCACCGATGGTGGCGGCGAAATCAACGTGCCGATTTCCTGCGCCGGGATGCTCGTTGCACCGGGCGACCTGATGATCGGCGACGGTGACGGCGTGGTCGCGGCTTCGCGCTCCGAGCTGCCGGAACTGCTGATTCGCTGCCACGACCTGCTGGCCCGCGAAAAAGCCACGCTGGCAGCGATCGAAGCCGGCACCCTGGACCCGGATCGGTTTGATGCGATTCTGCGAGCCAAGGGTTGTCCGGTCTAAGCCCAAAGCAAAAGCTTCGCGGGCAAGTCAAGCGAAAGGTGCGCCCCTACAATAGAAACCTCTTTCCTTAACTGACTGGCATTGGGGCTTGCCCGCGAAGAGGCCCTCAAGGCCACCGCGTATTCACAAGGAGGTTCTCCGAATGTTCGATTTCCACCCCCAACTCAAGCAGCGCTTTGCCGCCTTGCGCACAGGCGCCGAGTTCTTTTCGCTGCGCTATGTGCGCGAGTCGGGCCAGTACCTGTCGGTGCGCAAGAACGTTGCGGAGCCTCCACACCTTGGCCGTGACGAAGGCGCGATGCTGACCGCGCGGGTCAATGGCGTCGAAGCCTACGCCGCGACCAACGACCTGTCCCAAACCGGCCTGCAAGCCGCCCTCGAACGGGCCGAACAGCAAGCCCGGTTGATTGCCGCCCACGCCCTGCTCGACCTGCGCCAACAACCAGTCTCCAGCGAGCGCGCCGATTACCTTTCGCCAAACCTCGAACAGCCCTTCCCTTCCCTCAGCGACTGCTACCAAATGCTCGGTGACGAGTCCGCCGCCGTGCCGAAAGACGAACGGCTGGTGAATTGGGAAGTGAGTATCGGCATCACCCACGTCGAACAGATCTACCTCAACAGTGCGGGAGCCGAACTGCGCCAGGCGCAACGCTTCGTCTACCCGAGCCTGGAGGTCACCGCCTACGACGGCAACGACAGCCAGACCCGCAGCCTGGGCCGCGAGAACTTCGGCCAGCAAGGCGGCTTTGACGTAGTCAGCCGCTGTGGGCTGGTGGGTGCCGGCCCCAAAGTCGCCGACCAGGCCCTGCAACTGCTGCTGGCGCCGAATACCCCGAAAGGTCCGCTCGACCTGCTGCTGATGCCGGACCAGATGATGCTGCAGATCCACGAGTCCATCGGCCACCCGCTGGAGCTGGACCGAATTCTCGGCGACGAACGCAATTACGCCGGTACCAGTTTCGTCAAAGCCAGCGACTTCGGTGGCCTGCAATATGGCTCCAAACTGCTCAACGTCACCTTCGACCCGGATATCCCCGAACAGCTCGCCAGCTACGCCCATGACGACGACGGCACAGCCGCGAGCAAACAATTCCTGATCCGCGAAGGGTTGTTGCTGCGCCCATTGGGTGGCGCGCTGTCGCAATACCGTTCGGGCCTCGACGGCGTCGCCAACAGCCGCGCCTGCGGCTGGAACCGTCCGCCGATCGATCGCATGGCCAACCTGAACATCGAGCCAGGTGATCAATCGCTGGAGCAGCTGATCAGCGGCATCGAGCACGGTGTGCTGATGTCGACCAACCGCTCCTGGTCTATCGACGATGCGCGCAACAAATTCCAGTTCGGCTGCGAATGGGGCCAGCTGATCGAAAACGGAGAACTCAAGGGCGTGGTAAAGAACCCCAACTACCGGGCGATTTCCGCGCAGTTCTGGCGCAACCTCAGCGCCGTTGGCGACGCCAGCACCTTCAAGGTCCTCGGCACGCCGAACTGCGGCAAGGGCGAACCGAATCAGGTGATCCGCGTAGGCCACGCGTCGCCCGCCTGTGTGTTCAGCAACGTTGATGTGTTTGGAGGAGATGCCTGATGAGTACTGCCATGAGTCAGGCCCAACAATTTCAGACACTGGTCGATTGGCTGCGCGGTAACCTGCGCGAGCCGGAACAGTTCACCCTCGGCTACGATGCCGAGTCCTCGGACTTCATCCGCTTCAACCACGCCAAGGTGCGTCAGGCCGGGCATGTGCAGCAGGCCAGCCTGAGTTTCAAGCTGATCAACGACGGACGTCATGCGGACCTTGGCATCACCCTGGCAGGCGACCCGGAAGTCGATCGCCAACGCTTGGCCGAGGGTCTGCAGCAGCTGCGCGAAACCTTGCCATTGTTGCCGCAGGACCCGTACCTGCTGCTCAATCACAACGGCTGGCAGAGCAAGAATGTGCAGGATCACCCGCTACCGGACACCGAACAGGTGGTCGCCGAAATCGCTCGCGCCGCTGAAGGACTCGATCTGGTCGGTTTTTATGCCGCCGGCCCCATCAGCCGTGGTTTTGCCAGTTCTGCCGGAGCGTTCGGCTGGCACCAGGCCAATAGTTTCAACTTCGATTTCAGTCTGTTCCACACCAAAGGTCAGGCGGTGAAAGCCAGCTACGCCGGGCATGACTGGAGCAGCGAGGGTTTTGCCAAACGCTTCGAGCAAGCCCGCCGGCAGCTGGACTACCTGAGCCGGCCACTGCGCACCCTGGCACCGGGACAGTACCGCGCGTACCTCGCCCCGGCCGCCCTCGAGGAAATCATCGGCATGCTCTGCTGGGGTGGTTTCTCGGCGCAGTCGATTGCCAGCAAGAACAGCCCGCTGCAACGACTGTACGGCGGCGAAAGCCATTTCAGCCCCTTGGTATCCCTTGATGAAAAAGTGACGGGGTCGTTGAGTCCGGCGTTCTCCAATGAAGGTTATCCGCGCAGCGATCTGACGCTGATCAACGCCGGCAAGGCCGATGCCCAACTGGTCAACTCCCGCAGCGCCGCCGAATACGGCCTCAGCGCCAACGGCGCCAGCGGCGGCGAATCGCCCAGTGCGTTGAACATGGCGGCGGGTTCGCTGGCGCAGGAAGAGATTCTCAAGCAACTGGGAACCGGCCTGTATATCAGCAACCTCTGGTACCTGAACTACTCGGACCAGCCGGCCGCACGCCTGACCGGCATGACCCGCTTCGCCACCTTCTGGGTGGAAAACGGCGAGATCCAGGCGCCGGTCAGCACCATGCGTTTCGACGACAGCGCCTACAGCCTGCTCGGTTCGCAATTGGAGGCGCTGACCCGCGAGCGGGAACTTATCCTGTCGGCCAGCACCTACAGCCAGCGGCAAACCGCCTCGGCGCTGCTGCCGGGAGCGCTGGTCAGCCGACTTACCTTGACCCTGTGACACCATGAAAGATCGCAGCCTGCGGCAGCTCCTACGCCGGCCGGGTACACCCGCAACGGGTGAGTGAACGCAGAACCTGTAGGAGCTGCCGCAGGCTGCGATCTTTTCAAGGCACACACGAAAACAACAGACTCACACCCACAAGAGGTCCCATGCCCGACCGCCCGGCTCTCGACGCAACAACCGCCTACTGGGTGCCCTGGGTGGTGGCCATCGCGTTTTTCATGCAGTCCCTCGATGGGACGATCCTCAACACGGCGCTACCCGCCATGGCCAGTGATCTGGCGGAAGACCCGCTGCGCATGCAAGGCGTGATCATCGCGTACATGCTCACCGTGGCCCTGCTGATCCCCGCGTCGGGCTGGATCGCCGACCGCTTCGGCACCAAGAAGATATTCTTCAGCGCGATTCTGCTGTTCAGCCTCGGTTCGCTGCTCTGCGCGCTGTCGAGCTCCTTGAGCATGCTGATCGGCGCCCGGGTCGTACAAGGTCTCGGCGGCGCGCTGATGCTGCCGGTGGGCAGGCTGGTGGTGCTGCGGGCCTACCCACGCTCGGAACTGGTGCGGATCATGGGCTTCATCACCATCCCCGGCTTGCTCGGTCCGCTGCTCGGCCCGACCATGGGTGGCTGGATGGTGCAGTACCTGACCTGGCACTGGATCTTCCTGATCAACCTGCCGGTCGGCATGATCGGTTGCTATGCCGTGTGGCGCTTCATTCCCGACTTGCGCGGCAGCGAGCGCACACGCTTCGACGGCGTGGGCTTTGTGCTGTTCGGCGCGGCGATGGTGTTGATCACCATCGCCATGGAAGGTCTCGGCGAACTGCATTTGCCGCACCTGCGGGTGATGCTGCTGCTGTTCGCCGGCATGGCCTGCCTCGCGGCGTACTGGCTGCGCGCCGGGCACGTCGACAACCCCTTGTTCGCTCCCTCGCTGTTCAAGACCCGGACCTTTGCCGTGGGCATTCTCGGCAATCTGTTCGCTCGCCTGGGCAGCGGCGCCTTGCCGTTCCTGGTGCCGCTGTTGCTGCAGATCGCCTTGGGTTATTCACCGTCCCAGGCCGGGATGAGCATGCTGCCGCTGGCGGCGGCGGCGATGATCGCCAAATCCGTCGCCCGACCGCTGATCGAGCGCCTCGGCTATCGCATCGTGCTCACCGGCAACACCCTGGCGCTCGGCCTGATGCTGGCAAGCATGGGTCTGGTCAGCGAGCAGACGCCTTATTGGTTGCTGTTGTTCCAGCTCGCCATATTGGGTGCGATCAACTCCTTGCAGTTCACCGCCATGAACACCGTGACTCTGATCGACCTGGACGACGCCAGCGCCAGCAGCGGCAACAGCCTGCTGTCGGTGGTCGCGCAATTGTCCCTGAGCCTGGGCGTGGCCTGCGCAGGCGCCCTCCTGGGGGGCTTTACCGCGCAGGACGGCAACGACGGCGTGAACAGCGTGCTGGAGGCGTTTCAGCTGACCTTCGTGACCGTCGGCGTCATGGCGATGCTGGCCGCGGCGATCTTTTCCCAGCTGTCGCCCACGGACGGCAGGCGGGTTCGGCGCCCGCAGGAGCACATCGAACCCTGATTTCTGACAAAAGGTGCCTGACCTGGCTACTTTTCGTCCAGAACTTGCAGGGAAAATGCTGGGGGCTGGTACACTGCGCGACATTTTGTTTTGCAGGCCAGTCCCGTGACCACCATTGCCACCGCTTTTAATACTTTGCCGCTGTCCGCCGCCATGCTGGCTAACCTCGACTCCCTCGGTTATGCCCAGATGACGCCGATCCAGGCGCAAAGCTTGCCGGTGATCCTCAAAGGGATGGATCTGATCGCCCAGGCCAAGACCGGCAGCGGCAAGACCGCGGCCTTCGGTATCGGCCTGCTGAACCCGATCAATCCGCGCTTCTTCGGTTGCCAGGCGCTGGTCATTTGCCCGACCCGTGAGCTGGCTGACCAGGTCGCCAAGGAAATCCGTCGTCTGGCCCGCTCCGAAGACAACATCAAGGTCCTGACCCTGTGCGGCGGCGTGTCATTCGGCCCGCAGATCGGCTCGCTTGAGCACGGCGCGCACATCATCGTCGGCACCCCAGGGCGCATCCAGCAGCACCTGCGCAAGGGTTCGCTGGTGCTCCACGGCCTGAACACCCTGATCCTCGACGAAGCCGACCGCATGCTCGACATGGGTTTCTACGATTCTATCGAAGAAATCATCGCCCAGACCCCGGAGCGTCGTCAGACCCTGCTGTTCTCCGCCACCTATCCGGTGGGCATCAAGCAACTGGCATCGAAGTTCATGCGCAACCCGCAGCAAGTGAAGTCCGAGGCGATGCACGCCGACAGCCAGATCGAGCAGCGTTTCTACGAAATCTCGCCGGAAGAGCGCATGGACGCAGTAGTCAAAGTCCTCGCGCATTTCCGTCCCCAATCCACTGTGGCGTTCTGCTTCACCAAGCAGCAGGTCCAGGAAACCGTTGACCATCTGACCGCCAAAGGCATTTCCGCCGTCGGCCTGCATGGCGACCTGGAACAGCGCGATCGCGATCAAGTGCTGGCGATGTTTGCCAACCGCAGCACCTCGGTACTGGTCGCCACTGACGTCGCCGCTCGCGGCCTGGACATCGATGCACTGGACATGGTGGTCAACGTCGAGCTGGCCCGTGACTCGGAAATCCACATCCACCGTGTCGGCCGTACCGGTCGTGCTGGCGAGAAAGGCATTGCGATCAGTCTGGTCGCGCCGTCCGAAGCCCATCGCGCCCAGGCCATCGAGCAGCTGCAGAAATCGCCACTGAGCTGGGACCAGCTGGACAACCTGAAATCCCAGGGCGGCGCCCCGCTGCTGCCGGCCATGAGCACCCTGTGCATCGGCGCTGGCCGTAAAGACAAGGTTCGCCCAGGCGATATCCTCGGCGCCCTGACCGGCGATGCCGGCATCCCGGGTGCCCAGGTCGGCAAAATCGCCATCTTCGACTTCCAGGCCTACGTGGCCGTGGAACGCAGCATGGCCAAGCAGGCGGTGCAGCGTTTGAGCGAAGGTAAAATCAAAGGCCGCTCGTTGCGCGTGCGGATTTTGTAAGGATTCTTCGCCCCAACGAAGATCCCCTGTGGGAGCGAGCTTGCTCGCGATGGCGGACTGTCAGACAACATCTATGTTGAATGTGCAGGCCTCATCGCGAGCAAGCTCGCTCCCACAGTTAGTTTTGTAGTGAAACATTAAGAGGACACCGTTTTGCGCTCTACCGAAGTCGTGATCATTGGCGCTGGCGCCGCAGGTTTGATGTGCGCACTGACCGCTGCCGGGCGTGGACGCAAGGTGATGCTGATCGACCATGCGAACAAGGCCGGCAAAAAAATCCTGATGTCCGGCGGTGGACGCTGCAATTTCACCAACATGTACACCGAACCGAACAATTTTCTCTCGCAGAACGCGCACTTCTGCAAATCCGCCCTGGCCCGCTACACCCAATGGGATTTCATCGGGATGGTGGCCAAGCACGGCGTGCCCTACCACGAGAAAAAACTCGGCCAGTTGTTTTGCGATAACAAATCCAGCGACATCCTCGGCATGCTGCTCGAGGAGTGTGATCAGGTCGGCGTCAGCCTGCACCTGGACACCTCGGTCCAGAACATTGAAAAACTCGAAAGCGGCTATCTGCTGGAAACCACTTTAGGCCAGTTGACCTGCGAGTCCCTGGTGATTGCCACCGGTGGCCTGTCGATCCCGACGCTGGGTGCTACCGGCTTCGGCTACCAAGTGGCCAGGCAATTCGGTCACGAGCTGCTGCCAACCCGCGCCGGGCTGGTGCCGTTCACCATCACCGATCAGCTCAAGGAACTGTGCACCGAGCTGTCCGGTACTTCGGTGGATTGCCTGGTGAGCTGCAACGATCAGAGCTTTCGCGAGAACATCCTGTTCACCCACCGTGGCCTCAGCGGCCCGGCGATTCTGCAGATTTCCTCGTATTGGGAATCGGGCGACTCGGTGGAAATCAACCTGCTGCCGGATCATGACGTACCAAACTGGTTGCAGCAGCAACAGGCCGAACGCCCCAATAGCGAGCTGAAAACCCTGCTCGGCGAGATCTTTACCAAGAAGATGGCCAACTTGCTCGCCGACACCTGGTTCGTTTCCAAGCCAATGAAGCAGTACACCCATGCTGAATTGGCCGCTATCGCCGAAAAACTCGCGAGCTGGCAGCTGGTGCCGGCGGGTACTGAAGGCTATCGCACCGCGGAGGTGACCCTGGGTGGCGTCGATACCCGCGAGGTCTCGTCGAAAACCATGGAGTCGCTGAAAAGCCCGGGCCTGTACTTTATCGGCGAAGTGCTGGACGTCACCGGCCACCTCGGTGGTTTCAACTTCCAGTGGGCCTGGGCCTCGGGCTACGCTGCTGCGCAATACGCCTAACCCAAGGATGTACACAAATCAAATGTGGGAGCGGGCTTGCTCGCGATAGCGGTCTGACGGTCAACATCGATGTTGAATGTTATGGCCTCATCGCGAGCAAGCCCGCTCCCACATTTGACCTGCGGTGTTTTTATAGATCGCATTTCAAATGCCAATCTCACCATCGACGGAACAGATTTTGCTGTCAGATGTGATCGACGCCATTGCGTCGACGTCATTACTGGCTCAATTTAGCTGCATTGCCCCGGAAGGCCCGCGTACTTCATGTCATCGACCTCGCTTCATCAGTCTCTGCGTCGCCTCTGGGCGCTGGATAAATTCAGCTACAGCGTTCGGGTATTCATCGCTCTGACCGGCAGCATGGCGCTGTGTTGGTACCTGGATGAAATGGCGCTGCTGATCCCGTTGTTCCTGGGGATTATCGCCAGCGCCCTGGCCGAGACCGATGACAGTTGGCAAGGCCGCCTGAATGCCCTGGCCGTAACCCTGGTGTGCTTCAGCGTCGCGGCGTTTTCCGTCGAACTGCTGTTCCCCTACCCGCTGATTTTTGTCGTGTTCCTGGCACTGGCCAGTTTCGGCCTGACCATGCTCGGTGCATTGGGCGAACGCTATGGGGCGATTGCTTCGGCAACCCTGATTCTCTCGGTCTACACCATGATCGGCGTGGAGCAGCGCGGTGGCGAGGTCACCGACCTCTGGCATGAGCCGGTGCTGCTGGTGGCCGGGGCAGCCTGGTACGGCTTGCTGTCGGTGCTGTGGCAGGTACTGTTTTCCAACCAGCCGGTGCAGCAGAGCCTGGCGCGACTGTTCCGGGAGCTGGGGTACTACCTGAAACTGAAGTCGTCGCTGCTCGAGCCGATCCGCCAACTGGATGTCGAAGCACGGCGTCTGGAACTGGCCCAGCAAAACGGTCGGGTCGTCGCCGCACTCAACACCACCAAGGAAATCATCCTGCACCGGGTCGGCGACGGCCGGCCGGGGGCGAAAGTCAGTCGTTACCTGAAGCTGTACTTCCTCGCTCAAGATATCCATGAACGCGCCAGCTCCTCCCATTACCCCTACAACGCCCTGGCGGAAGCGTTCTACCATAGCGACGTGATGTTCCGCTGCCAGCGCCTGTTGCGCCAACAAGGCAAGGCTTGCCGAGCGCTGGCGGAATCGATCCAGATGCGTCAGCCGTTCGTCTACGATGCCAGCTTCGCCGAAGCCCTGAGCGACCTGCATGCCTCCCTCGACCACCTGCGCACCCAGAACAACCCGGCCTGGCGCGGCCTGCTGCGCTCTTTGCGTGCACTGGCGGCGAACCTGGGTACCCTCGATCGGCTGATCGGCGACGCGAGTAACCCGGACACCCTCGCCGACGCCACCGACAGCAGCCTGCTGGACCGTTCGCCACGCAATCTCAAGGACGTCTGGACCCGCCTGCGGACCCAGCTGACGCCGACGTCGCTGCTCTTCCGGCATGCCCTGCGCTTGCCCCTGGCGCTTAGCATCGGCTACGGCATGGTGCACTTGATCCATCCGTCCCAGGGTTACTGGATCATCCTTACCACGCTGTTCGTCTGCCAACCGAACTATGGCGCCACGCGCCTCAAGCTCGGCCAGCGGATCATCGGCACTGCTATCGGCCTGATCGTGGCCTGGGCGCTGTTCGACCTGTTCCCGAGCCCCTTGGTCCAGTCGCTGTTCGCGATTGCCGCCGGGGTAGTGTTCTTTATCCACCGCACTACCCGCTACACCCTGGCGACCGCCGCGATTACCATCATGGTGCTGTTCTGTTTCAACCAGGTGGGCGACGGCTACGGCCTGTTACTGCCACGGTTGTTCGATACTCTGTTGGGCAGTCTGATTGCCGGCTTGGCGGTATTCCTGTTCCTGCCGGACTGGCAGGGTCGCCGCCTGAACAAGGTGCTGGCCAATACCCTGACCTGCAACAGCATCTACCTGCGGCAAATCATGCAGCAATACGCGGCCGGCAAAAGCGACGATCTGGCCTATCGCCTGGCCCGACGCAATGCCCACAACGCCGATGCAGCGTTGTCGACCACCCTGGCCAATATGCTGATGGAGCCGGGGCATTTTCGAAAGGAAGCCGATGTCGGCTTCCGCTTCCTGGTGCTCTCCCACACCTTGCTCAGCTACCTGTCGGGCCTCGGTGCCCACCGTGAAACCCAGCTACCCGGCGAGGTGCGCGAGCATTTGATCAACGGTGCCGGTGTCAGCCTGGCAGCAAGCATCGATGAGATCGCGCAGGGGCTGGCCAGCAAACTACCGATAGCGATTCAGAGCGATGCCGAAGAAGCGCTGGCCAATGAGCTTGAGCAGATGCCCGATGAAGTCGACGAAGGCCAGCGGCTGGTGCATACCCAACTGGCGCTGATCTGCCGCCAACTCGGCCCGTTGCGGACCCTGGCGGCGCATTTGATCAAGGAAACAGACGAGGCGTAGTACTGGCCTGCAGATCTTTATCGACTGCCAGGCTGCCTTATCGCGAGCAGGCTCGCTCCCACATTGGATTGTGGTGCTCTTCAAACCATCTTCACTACATCCCATGCCGCCTGAGCAATTTGTCATAACTGCCATCGGCCTTCATCGCCGCTATCTCGCGGTCGAAACCGGCGACGATCTGTTGGTGTTTGGGGTTCTTCAGGCTGACCAGAATGTGCAGGCTGTTTTCGCTCAGTGGCTTGGGCAAAAATTCCACCGAATCGCGCACCGATGGCGACTCGCGGGCCAGGTAGTAGCGCGCGACGTATTCATCTTCCAGAGTCAATTTCACTCGTTCGGCAGCCAGCATGCGCACGGCCATTGAGAAGTTGTGCACCGGGATTTTATGCAAGCCAGGATCATCGTCGAACGCCGACGAATAGGCATAACCGCGCACCACGGCGATCGGATACCCATGCAATTGCTGCAAATTGTCGTATTCGATCGGCTCATCCTTGCGCTTGATAAAGCGCACACGGTTGAGTAGATACTCACCGGAAAATTGGCCCAATTGGGTCCTGGCCTCGTTGAACCAGGCATTCACCAGTACGTCGTAACGCCCCTCGCCAACCCCAAGCAAGGCTCTGGCCCAAGGCACTTGCTCGAATTCACTGGCATAGCCGGCGCGCGTCAGAGCAGTACTGACAATATCAGTGGCTAATCCGCCATTGACCAGCGTGGAGTCGGTGAACGGCGGCCAGGCATCGGCTACCAGACGCAATTTTTCCGCAGAAGCGCTCTGGCCCAGCAAGAGCAATCCAATCAATGCAAAGGCTCGAAGCAATCGCGGCATGCTAAAACATCCTTGGCGGGCGGACTGCCCAGCGTGTTTTTAGCCAAAACTCGAAGGTCCGGGCGCCGGTCAACGACAACAATCCGGTCCTGACTTTAGCTCATGAGAGCCATTGCGAAGAGCTACAAAGCAGATTACACAAAGAAGACAGCGCCGAGCAAAATGAATGATGTCAATTTGACTGCGTTCACATAAACAACATTTGCCGCCAGCAGAAATCCATTTGGATGGCATTTAGTATCAGAACCAGAGTTCTTACAGGGTGAAGTGATGACAATCGATTGGGTTTGCAAACACCACAGCGATCTGGGCAAGGAGCAGTTGTACGCCATTCTGCAACTGCGTACGGAAGTCTTCGTTGTCGAGCAAAAATGCGCTTACCAGGATGTCGATGGCCAGGACCTGGAGGGCGACACCTGCCATTTGATGGGCTGGGAGGGGGATCGGCTGGTGGCTTATTTACGCTTGCTCGACCCGGCTTCCCAAGGCGGTGATGTGGTCATCGGGCGTGTAGTGATTGCGCCAGAGGCGCGAGGCAAAGGCCTGGGTCATGAACTGATGGCCAATGCCTTGAAACAGGCTGAAAAGCACTGGCCTGAATTGCCTGTTTATCTTTCGGCGCAGGCGCATTTGCAGAACTATTACGGGCGATACGGGTTTGTCGTGGCGGGTGAGGAATTTCTTGAAGATGATATTCCGCATATCGGGATGCGTAAGCCTTAAAAATGCTTTCAGGTGAACGCTAAACCTGTGGCGAGGGAGCTTGCTCCCGCGCCACAGGTGGTCGCCAGGCTTCAGGGATACCCTAAAACCGCCTTTACCTGCCCCAGATGTTGGGTAATCCAGCCCTTGTCGATCGCCCCCCAACTGTGGATCTGATAACGCCCGGCATGGTTGCGCGCGCCATCCTGCTGCTCGAACTCGCAAATGATATCCAGATCCGCCAACGCGGCAATCGTATCCTGCGCCGTGCGCCGAGGCATGCCGGTAAGCTCGGTGATTGCCGGAACGCTGCTGGCCAGCTGGCTGTCGATCAGATAAGCCACGTACAAACGCCGGTAAAAGCTGCTCTTGGTCTTGCTCACGTCCATTCACAAACTCCTTGTCGGTCACAGCTACAGGGCCACGACAGCCTTGCCCTGCATATCCCGATAAGTCAGGTAGATGCGCAGGTCGAATTCCAGTTGGTGGTAGCCCGGCAGCATGTGCTCGCAGAGCTGATAAAACGCCTTGTTATGATCGGACTCTTTGAAGTGCGCCAGTTCATGCACCACGATCATGCGCAGAAATTCCGGCGCCGCATCCTTGAACAATGCGGCGATGCGGATTTCCTTCTTGGCCTTGAGCTTGCCGCCCTGCACCCGGGAAATCGCCGTATGCAGGCCAAGAGCACGATGAGTCAGGTCCAGACGGTTATCGAACAACACTTTGTCGATGGTCGGCGCGTTACGCAGGTGTTCCTGCTTCAAGGCCAAAGCATAGCTGTATAGCGCCTTGTCGCTCTGCACCGCATGTTTATCGGGATAACGCTGGCTCAGATAGTCGCCCAACCGATCCTGCGCGATCAGCTGGTGCACTTGCTCTTGCAATGCAGCGGGATAAGCCTGGAGGTACTTCAGCGCGGTCATGGGAGCGGCAACACAGTCACGAAAGGTCACCAGTGTAGCGAATTCAGCCTCTCAGTGCGCTCCAGTCAAACGGCTGTGCGAAGCGGCTGGCATCACCGGCCATCAGCGGTTGCGCCACCAACAAACCTTGCACGTACTCGCAACCATGTCTGCGCAACCAATGGAATTGGTCGAGTGTTTCCACGCCTTCAGCGATCACCTGCAAACCGAACTGCTTGCACAACTCAATAATGCTATGGACCATCGCGGCATCGCGTGGCGAGTCGAGCAGACGGGCGATCAACTGCCGATCGAGCTTGAGGGTGTCGAGCTCCAGGTCACGCAGGTGAGCCAAGGAGCAGTTGCCCACACCAAAATCATCGAGAGCGACTCGCACCCCTAGATTACGCAGCAGGCGTAACTGTTTGCGAGACTCCTCGAAATTCTGCATCAGCGCTTCCTCGGTCACTTCGACTTCCAGCTGGCGCGCCTGCAAGCCATAACGCTCAAGTACCTGACGAAACTCGGTGACCAGATTTGGCATGCTGAACTGAGTCCCGCTCAGGCTTACACAGAGCACCATGTCGTCACCGAACACCCCTTCCCAGGCGCTGCGCTGAGCCGCACTCTGCTGATAAATCCAACTGCTCAGACGGCTGATCAGCCGTGCCTCTTCCAGCAATGGCAAAAACAGTCCAGGCGGTACGTCCCCGACACTCGGGTGCTGCCAGCGCAGTAATGCTTCGAAGCCGCGCAGCCGGCCATCGGCTATCGCCACCTGAGGCTGGTACACCAGATTGAAATCCTTGTTCTCAATCGCGGAGCGCACGCTTTCTTCAAGCATCAAGCGCGAACGGGCGCGGCCGTTCATTTCGTGATCATAGAACCGATACTGCTGACGTCCCGCGCGCTTGGCTTCGTACATGGCTATATCGGCAGCCCGCAGCAAGCCATCAAGATTGAAGCCGCAGTCCGGGTAGGTGGCGATCCCGATACTCACGCCGAGCGTCATGTCCAGACCCTCGATCTGCTGACAGATTGACACTCGCTCTATGAGCTTTTCCGCTATTTTCGCCGCCTGTTCGGGGAATTCCAGATCGAGCAGCGCGGTGAACTCATCACCCCCCATGCGTGCCAGAATATCGGCGGAGCGCAAGCACGCTTTCAATTGCTCGGACACCCAGCGCAGCACCCGATCCCCGGCATCATGCCCCAAGGAATCATTGACCCGTTTGAAACCATCGAGGTCCAGATACAGCAGCACCGGCGTGGTGTCCGAACGCTCGGCGCGCAAGAGAAGACTCTCAACTGTCTGGTAGAACCCACGGCGGTTGAGCAGCCCGGTCAAGGGGTCGGTGACAGCCTGGAATTCCAGTTGCTGATGCAGATGGCGCACCACCGACATATCCAGCACCGTTACCACCATGGCTTTCTGTTCGGCCGGCAACGGCGCGCATGAGAGTGCCACGGGCACCTGCTGACCAGGGACGGTGCGCAACATGGCATCATGCAAGCGCCAGGTTTCGCCGCGGCGGTAGCCGGTATAAAGCTCTGAATCGACCCAACTGGGCACATGGGGATTTTGCAGAAAACTTACAAACTCCGCGCCCTTCAACTCGGCCACCGGAGCATTGAGCAAGCGCGAGATCGCCGGGTTGGCATAGCGGATCAAGCCGTCTTCATCCACCACCAGAATCCCTTCTGCCGCATTGTCCAGTACCGAGGCATTAAACGCCCGCGCTGCCTCCAGCTCATGACTCAGGCGCTGCAGGGCGCGACGATTGCGCTGATGCTCGAGCAATGCCTGGACTTTCGGTTTGAGAATCTGGGGGTCGAACGGCTTGAACAGGTAATCCACCGCGCCACTGGCATAGCCCTTGATCACGGAGGCCTGGGACTGCTCGTTGGCGGTAAGGAAAATGATCGGGGTCAGTTGAGTGCGTTGGCTGCCACGCATCAGGCGCGCCACTTCAAAACCGTCCATGCCGGGCATCTGCACATCGAGCAGCACCAGGTCGACTTCATGCTCAAGCAACAAGCCCAGCGCCTCGACCCCGGAGGCCGCCGTCATGACATGCCAATCCTGGCGCTGCAACAGCGCACGCATGCTGATCAAATTTTCGGGATAGTCATCAACTATCAAAAGGACTGAGCGGCCTTCACCTGGCTTGGGTTGCGCGCATTCCATGCTGCTTCTCTTATCAATGCCTCATACCGGTTACCGGAGGGAAAACCGGACAAATACTGAGCCTTCACTCTAGCCTCGGATCCGCCAAAGCAGTAGGTGTCATCACGCCATCATTCTAACAAACCCCCAGGCACCCGACTAACGGTATGGCCCACAGGCCCCGAAAACCGGGGAGGATGGCATTTCGCCGGAAGGTTGACGTCAACTCTCCGCCAGATGGACTTAACAAAGGGTTGTTCTGCGATTATAAAGACCGACCTCAAAAGCGCGAGCCAAAGCCTCTGGCTGCTTGCGTACAGCATGAATCAGCAAAAGGTTTGAATATGATCGATATGGCATCCTGGAACCTGAGCGTTCCCGTCGGCAGCCCCCCGGCGACCATCGAAACCTCCGAACTGGTGAGTGGTTTCAAGGATCAGTACTTCAATTCCGATGGCAGCACCGTTTATTTCTGGACACCCGTGACCGGTACACGCACTGAAAATGCCACATATCCGCGTACCGAATTACGCGAAACCTACTCCAACGGCACCTTGCGTAATTGGCTCTACCCCGACGCTGATAATTCGCTGCACGCCACCCTGGTGGTGAACCAGGTGCCGTCCTCGGGCAAGGTCGTCATTGGCCAGATCCATGCCTACGGAAGCACCAGACCCATGGTGAAAGTCGAGTACCAATACAGTGAAAGCACACAGAGCGGCAACATCGTCGCCAAAGTGCGCATGCGCCCCGAAGATAACGAAGGCCGGGTAATCAATATCGCCGAAGGTGTGAAACTGGACAGGGAGTTCTCCTACCAGATCCACCTCGGCCGCAGCGGCACCCTGAGCGTCTCCGCGGCGGGTTATCAGTGGGACACCCAGATCGGCGCCGCCTGGCGCGACAAACCGCTGTACTTCAAGGCAGGGGTTTATGTGCAGGACAACTCGGGCTACAAAAGCGAAGGTGGGAAAGCGACGTTCTCCAGGCTGGATATTGATCACAATAAGTAGTGATGGGTCTTGGGTAACCGTCGCTGAAAAACTGAAGGAACGCGGCCTTTTGTGGCGAGGGAGCTTGCTCCCGCTGGCCTGCGCAGCAGGCCAAAAACCGGCAATCGCGTTTCATCAGCTAGAACGCATCCGCCGGTTTCGCGAGTGCTGCGCACTCGATCGGGAGCAAGCTCCCTCGCCACAGGGGAACGCGCACTACCTACTGCCTGATTGCAGACACGCCAGAACGCTCCCACAATAAAAACCGCATCACTGCGGTTTTTATTACCCGTGATAAAACTTGAGCACTGCTTTTATTTAACGCACATCAACATAAAGCTCAATGAAGTATCACCCGCCGCTCCAGTATTCCCGACCGCCAGCGATAGAACATTTATATAACTTGAAGTAGGACTTCCACTCAGCTTCGCATGCCCGTAGAAAATACCATCATAAGAGCCGACATCCGTTACAGAAACCGTGCAAAAACCCGGAGCATGGCTGAAGATCCCAGGTACAAACTTTACCTTGTAATCGGAAAAGTAGTC
Organism: Pseudomonas sp. LBUM1658; assembly: GCF_059716055.1. Classification (NCBI taxonomy): domain Bacteria; kingdom Pseudomonadati; phylum Pseudomonadota; class Gammaproteobacteria; order Pseudomonadales; family Pseudomonadaceae; genus Pseudomonas; species Pseudomonas sp. LBUM1658. The sequence continues at coordinate 540,777 of NZ_CP166798.1, read as the reverse complement.
GAGCTGAACGTTATGCTCGACTCCGGCAATCCACTCAGGTGATTGCACCAGTACTTTACCCTGGCTATCAATTGAAGCCGTAAACACCTTGGCGCCCGCATTTACGGGCATGACCACTGCGCAGATGCCTAGAACAGCCAATAAGCCTGCACACCTCAACGCTTTATTCACGTCCATATGATTAGTCATCCTTCGATGGTTAATTGAGCCATCGGCTAAATTACCGAGACTCACAAACTCATCTAAGACATCCTGCATAGCATTGTCAAAGACTCACATCACAACAAGAAAACAAGCCTAAATCCGATTAACAAATCCTACGACCACTAAAGAAACATCCGACTTCCTCAAGTACGCTCAAGCACTTTGTTCCACCCATAAAAAACCCGCATCTCTGCGGGTTTTTTAACGCCATTAAACACTCAGGCTTAGTTAACCTTGGCGTTCAACTCACCTTTGGCATAACGCTGGAACATCGCTTCCAACGAAACCGGCTTGATCTTCGAGCCGTTGCCCGCAGTACCGAAAGCTTCGTAACGTGCGATACACACGTCACGCATGGCAGTCACGGTAGCGCCGAAGAATTTACGTGGGTCGAATTCGCTCGGATTGGTGGCCATCAGGCGACGCATTGCGCCAGTGGATGCCAGACGCAGGTCGGTGTCGATGTTGATCTTGCGCACGCCGTGCTTGATGCCTTCGACGATTTCTTCAACCGGCACACCATAGGTTTCTTTGATGTCGCCGCCGTACTGGTTGATGATCGCCAGCCACTCTTGCGGAACCGAAGAAGAACCGTGCATCACCAGGTGGGTGTTAGGGATGCGTTTGTGGATTTCTTTGATGCGGTCGATGGCCAACACGTCGCCGGTAGGTGGCTTGGTGAATTTGTAGGCGCCGTGGCTGGTGCCGATGGCGATGGCCAAGGCGTCGACCTGGGTGCGCTTGACGAAGTCAGCGGCTTCTTCCGGGTCGGTGAGCATCTGGCTGTGATCGAGCACGCCTTCTGCGCCGATGCCGTCTTCTTCACCGGCCATGCCGGTTTCCAGCGAACCCAGGCAGCCCAGCTCGCCTTCTACCGAAACGCCACAGGCGTGAGCCATGGCTACGGTTTGTTGGGTCACACGGACGTTGTAGTCGTAGTCGGTCGGGGTCTTGCCGTCTTCGCCCAGGGAACCGTCCATCATCACCGAACTGAAGCCCAGTTGGATGGAGCGCTGGCAGACGTCAGGGCTGGTACCGTGGTCCTGGTGCATGCACACCGGGATGTGCGGGAATTCTTCGATCGCCGCCAGGATCAGGTGACGCAGGAAGGGCGCACCGGCGTATTTACGCGCACCGGCGCTAGCCTGGACGATCACCGGGGAGTCAGTCTTGTCAGCGGCTTCCATGATGGCGCGCATCTGCTCAAGGTTGTTGACGTTGAAGGCTGGAACGCCGTAGCCGTATTCGGCTGCGTGGTCCAGCATCTGGCGCATGCTGATAAGTGCCATTAGGTGTGTATCTCCCGGTTGAGGGTCGTTAATCGTGCAAGCCTGCCGTAGCGGTGGCTGCTATTCAAGTTATTGCAGATCGGGGGTAAGCCCTGGCTGCCAATTCGGTGGTGCATAAATTCTAGAGCCAACACAGTTTTAGTGTGGGAGCGGCGGTGCATCAATTCCGTGTTCGTCTCAGCCCTACTGCGCTTTACAGCCGCGGCCGATCAAGTCGTTGGTGGCGACCCAGTAAACCAGGCCTTCCTCACCTTTTACGTGAAACGCCAACATGTCATTGCTGTACAGCGAGCCCGAGCCGCTTGGTTCCAGTTTCAGACGATAGACCTGCTCGGCACCGCCCAGGCGTAAATCAACTTCCGTACGGTTGCTGTCGGTGTAGCGCCAGACCACTTGTGCCTGACTATCGCAGATCCAGGTCGTCCAGCTGTCCTGCTGCGGCGACTCAAACATGTTCAAGCTGCCGCAACCTGCGAGCAATACCAGCGCCGTCACGGCGATAAGGCCTTTCATCGGCGTTCCTCGACTTGCGGCTGACAGCCGCAAGCACCGCGCGTTAATGAATCTGACCCGTCAAGGACAGCCATGTTCCTTGGCCTTGGCCGGAGTCTCGTATTTATCCAGAGCTTCCGGCCCTGAGCGCTTGTTGATCACCGGGGCGGTTTCGGCCTGCCAATCGGCCTGATAGCAGCCTTTTTCCGGCTCGTTCGCGGCAGGTTCAGGCTGGGCCTGCGGAGTGCTCCCGCAGCCTGCCAGCAACCCCGCGAAAAACAACAGCAGTAACGTCTTGACCATTTGAATGTTCCTTTTTCAGGCCAGATAAACCCTTAGGCTTTCGCGCGGCTTTCCAGCACTTCAACAGCAGGCAGCACTTTGCCCTCGACGAACTCGAGGAACGCGCCGCCGCCGGTAGAAATGTAGGAGATTTGCTCGGCAACGCCATATTTATCGATGGCGGCCAGTGTGTCACCACCGCCTGCAATGGAGAACGCCGAGCTTTCGGCGATAGCCTTGGCCAGGACTTTGGTGCCGTTACCGAACTGGTCGAATTCGAATACGCCGACCGGACCGTTCCACAGAATGGTCTTGGAAGATTTCAGCAATTCAGCGAAGTTCGCTGCGGTTTGCGGCCCGATATCGAGGATCATATCGTCATCGGCGACGTCCGCGATCAACTTGACGGTGGCCACAGCGCTTTCGGCGAATTCCTTGGCCACTACCACGTCGACCGGCAATGGCACGCTGACTTTGGCAGCGATGGCGCGGGCGGTGTCCAGCAGGTCCGGCTCGTACAGCGACTTGCCGACCGGGTGACCGGCCGCAGCGAGGAAGGTGTTGGCAATGCCGCCGCCGACGATCAGCTGGTTGCAGATCTGGCTCAGGCTGTTGAGCACGTCGAGCTTGGTGGAAACCTTGGAGCCGGCGACGATGGCGGCCATTGGCTGGGCCGGTGCGCCAAGGGCTTTGCCCAGCGCGTCCAGTTCGGCAGCCAGCAACGGGCCAGCCGCCGCGACCTTGGCGAACTTGGCCACGCCGTGAGTCGAGCCTTCAGCGCGGTGAGCGGTGCCGAAGGCGTCCATCACGAACACGTCGCACAAGGCGGCGTACTGTTGGGCCAATTCGTCGGCGTTCTTTTTCTCGCCTTTGTTGAAACGCACGTTTTCGAACAACACGATGTCGCCGGCTTTAACGTCGACGCCGCCCAGGTAATCGGAGACCAGCGGCACTTCGCGGCCCAGAGCCTTGCTCAAGTAGTCGGCAACCGGTTTGAGGCTGTTCTCGGCCGAGAACTCGCCTTCGGTCGGACGGCCAAGATGCGAGCAGACCATCACGGCCGCGCCTTTTTCCAGGGCCAGCTTGATGGTCGGCAGCGAAGCCAGGATTCGCGCATCGCTGGTGACAACACCGTCCTTGACTGGGACGTTGAGGTCTTCGCGGATCAGTACGCGTTTACCTTGCAGATCGAGGTCGGTCATCTTCAACACGGTCATGGGTCGCATTTCCTGAATTACTGCTTTTGAGAAGCAAATAGTGGAGTAGCGGTGTGCAGATAGTGCTCTGCAACATCCAGCATTCGGTTGGCAAACCCCCATTCGTTGTCGAACCAGGCCAGCAGGTTTACCAGCCGTGGGCCGGAAACGCGGGTCTGACTGGCATCGACAATCGCCGAATGAGGGTCGTGGTTGAAATCACAACTGGCGTGAGGCAACTCGGTATAGGCCAAAAGGCCTTTGAGCGGGCCGCTGGTGGCGGCCTCGCGCAGAATCCGGTTGACCTCGGTGGCGTCGGTGTCGCGTGCAGTCTGGATAGTAATATCCAGGCAAGACACGTTAACGGTCGGCACTCGCACTGCTTTGGCCTGAATTCGCCCCGCAAGTTCCGGCAACAGCCGTTCGATGCCACGCGCCAGACCAGTGGACACCGGAATCACCGACTGAAACGCCGAACGGGTACGACGCAAGTCTTCGTGATGATAGGCGTCAATCACCGGTTGATCGTTCATCGCCGAGTGAATGGTGGTAATCGACACGTACTCCAGGCCGATGGCCTGATCCAGCAGGCGCAACAGCGGCACACCGCAATTGGTGGTGCAGGAGGCATTGGACACCAGCAACTCGTCACCGGTCAGGCAATCCTGATTGACGCCATAGACGATGGTGGCGTCGACATCCGCCTCGCTGGCCATCGGCTGGGAGAACAGCACCCGTGGCGCGCCGGCATCCAGGAAGCGCTGGCCGTCGGCCCGGGTGTGGTAGGCGCCCGAGCATTCGAGCACCAGATCGACACCGAGGGCTGCCCAATCGATGCCTTCAGGGGTGGCACTGCGCAGGACCCTCACGCAGTCGCCATTAATATGCAGACAATCGCCGTCGACCTTCACCTCTCCGGGAAAACGCCCGTGAGTGGAGTCGAAGCGTGTCAGGTATTCGATGCTGGCCATGTCGGCCAGATCGTTGATCGCAACAATTTCAAACCCGGCCGCCGCCCCTCGCTCGAACAAAGCACGCAAGACGCAACGACCAATCCGGCCGTAGCCGTTGAGTGCAACTTTGTAGGGACGCGGTTGAGGCATGGGGTTCTCGATAGACGCGGTAGACGAATTCTCGTTAACAACACAATCCCTTGTAGGAGCTGCCGAGTGAAACGAGGCTGCGATCTTTTGATCTTGCTTCAAAAACCAGATCAAAAGATCGCAGCCTGCGGCAGCTCCTACGGGGGACCGCGGCGGTCATAAAACCGCCGCGTTGTGTTTTAGTCTTCCAACAGCTCTTCAGCCTGACCCAGGATGTTTTCCAGGGTGAAGCCGAACTCTTCGAACAAGGCCGGCGCAGGCGCCGACTCGCCGTAGGTGGTCATGCCGATGACGCGACCTTCCAGGCCCACGTATTTGTACCAGTAGTCGGCGTGAGCGGCTTCGATAGCGATCCGGGCGCTGACCTGCAACGGCAGGACTGCTTGCTTGTAGCCGGCATCCTGAGCATCGAAGACGCTGGTGCATGGCATGGAAACCACGCGCACCTTGCGGCCTTGTTCGGTCAGCTTGTCGAAGGCTTGAACCGCCAGGCCGACTTCGGAACCGGTGGCAATCAGGATCAACTCCGGCTCGCCTGCGCAGTCCTTGAGCACGTAACCACCACGGTTGATGCACTCGATCTGCACCGCATCGCGGGTTTGGTGCTGCAGGTTCTGACGGGAGAAGATCAGTGCCGACGGACCATCGTCACGCTCCAGCGCGAATTTCCAGGCCACCGCCGATTCAACCGCATCGGCCGGACGCCAGGTGTCGAGGTTCGGTGTGCAGCGCAGGCTGGACAGTTGCTCCACCGGCTGGTGAGTCGGGCCGTCTTCGCCCAGACCGATGGAGTCGTGGGTGTAGACGAAGATCACGCGCTTTTTCATCAGCGCCGACATGCGCACTGCGTTGCGAGCGTATTCCATGAACATCAGGAAAGTCGCGCCGTAAGGCAGCAGACCGCCGTGCAGTGTCACGCCGTTCATGATTGCGCTCATGCCGAACTCGCGAACGCCGTAGTACATATAGTTGCCACTGGCGTCTTCGGCGTTGACGCCTTTGCAGCCTTTCCACAGGGTCAGATTGGAACCGGCCAGGTCAGCGGAACCGCCCAGCAGTTCCGGCAGCAGCGGGCCATAGGCATTCAAGGCATTCTGGCTGGCTTTGCGGCTGGCGATGGATTCGCCTTTGGCCGCCACTTCAGCGATGTAGGCCGCAGCTTTCTCGGAGAAATCTTCCGGCAATTCACCGCTCAGACGACGGATCAACTCATTGGCCAGCTGAGGGAATTCAGCGGAGTAGGCAGCGAACCGCTGGTCCCACTCGGCTTCGGCGGCACGACCGGCTTCCTTGGCATCCCACTCGGCATAGATATCGGCCGGGATTTCGAACGGGCCATGGTTCCACTTCAGCGCAGTGCGGGTCAGCGCGATTTCCGCGTCACCCAGTGGGGCGCCGTGGCAATCTTCCTTGCCTTGCTTGTTCGGCGAACCGAAACCAATAGTGGTTTTGCAGCAGATCAGCGTCGGTTGCTCGCTTTTGCGCGCAGTCTCGATCGCGATCTTGATTTCTTCCGGGTCATGGCCGTCGACATTGCGGATCACTTGCCAGTTGTAGGCTTCGAAACGCTTGGCGGTGTCGTCGGTGAACCAGCCTTCGACTTCGCCGTCGATGGAGATGCCGTTGTCATCGTAGAAGGCGATCAGCTTGCCCAGGCCCAGGGTACCGGCCAGGGAACTGACTTCGTGGGAAATGCCTTCCATCATGCAACCGTCACCCAGGAACACATAGGTGTGGTGGTCGACAATGTTGTGGCCAGGACGGTTGAACTGCGCCGCCAGGACTTTTTCCGCCAGGGCGAAACCGACGGCGTTGGCCAGACCCTGACCCAATGGGCCGGTAGTGGTCTCGACGCCTGGGGTGTAACCGTATTCCGGGTGACCCGGGGTGCGGCTGTGCAGTTGACGGAAGTTTTTCAGGTCATCGATCGACAGGTCGTAGCCGGTCAGGTGCAGCAGCGAGTAGATCAACATCGAGCCGTGACCGTTGGACATGATGAACCGGTCACGGTCGGCAAACGATGGATTGCTCGGGTTGTGCTTGAGGTAGTCACGCCAAAGTACTTCGGCGATATCCGCCATACCCATGGGGGCACCTGGATGGCCGCTGTTGGCTTTTTGCACGGCATCCATGCTGAGGGCACGAATGGCGTTGGCACGCTCACGACGGCTGGGCATCGCTGATCTCCTGAGGATTAAGTAAAAACGAAACGGAAAAAAGGCGAGCATTTTCCCCCAGCGGACAGCCTGGGGGCAATCACAGATAGTCACTCAAGCGACTTTTTCCTGTGGATAACCGCCTAATCTTTTGGTGAAACCATTCTGCTGTACGTTTGTAGAGTGAACCCGGGCTCAAGAAGTGCCATCTATCGAGCAATATCAAAACTTATTGATATTGCTCTTGCGAGGAGTCAGAGCCCTCACTAGACTGCCAGCCCTATGAACCTACGCGTGCCCTCCATTCGCCATGACGACTGTGATGAGCTGGCTGCCCTGTGCAAAGCCGGCGGCGATCCGTTGCGGCTGAATGTGTTGCGGGCACTGGCCAACGATTCGTTCGGCGTGCTGGAACTGGCGCAGATCTTCGCCATTGGTCAGTCCGGCATGAGCCACCATTTAAAGGTCCTGGCCCAGGCCGACCTGGTGGCGAGCCGGCGTGAAGGCAATGCGATTTTCTACCGCCGCGCCCTGCCCCACAGCGAATTGCTGGGCGGCAAGTTGCACGCAGCACTGCTCGATGAAGTGGATAACCTGACACTGCCGGCCGACGTGCAGTCGCGGATCAGTCAGGTCCACAGCCAACGGGCCGCAGCCAGCCAGGATTTCTTCTCGCGGGTCGCGGAAAAGTTTCGCGCACAGCAGGATTTGATTGCCGGCCTGGCGCAGTACCGCGAAAGCGTCGTGACGCTGCTCGACAAGTTGAGTTTCGGCGACGGGGCCACGGCCATTGAAGTCGGCCCCGGCGACGGCGGTTTTCTGCCGGAGCTGGCGCGTCGGTTCGGCCAGGTCACGGCGCTGGACAACAGCCCGGCGATGCTCGAGCTGGCGCGTCAGGTGTGTGAGCGTGAAGCGCTGGCGAACGTCAGCCTGCAACTGGCCGATGCATTGAATGGCGTGAGCCTTCAGGCCGATTGCGTAGTACTGAACATGGTGCTGCACCATTTCGCGGCACCGGCCGATGCGCTCAAGCACATGGCCAAATTGCTGCAACCAGGCGGTAGCCTGTTAGTGACAGAGTTGTGTAGCCACAATCAAAGTTGGGCCAAGGAGGCCTGCGGTGATCTTTGGTTGGGTTTTGAACAGGACGATTTGGCCCGCTGGGCCACCGCTGCGGGACTCGTTCCCGGGGAAAGCCTCTATGTAGGCTTACGTAATGGTTTCCAGATCCAGGTCCGCCACTTTCAGCGACCGGCTGGCGACACTCACCATCGGTAAATTCAGGAAAACATCGAGATGAGCGAATACTCCCTCTTCACCTCCGAGTCCGTGTCTGAAGGGCATCCGGACAAAATCGCCGACCAGATTTCTGATGCGGTGCTGGACGCCATCATTGCTGAAGACAAGTTCGCCCGTGTGGCGTGCGAGACCCTGGTGAAAACCGGCGTAGCGATCATTGCAGGCGAAGTCACCACTTCGGCCTGGGTTGACCTCGAAGACATCGTCCGTAAAGTCATCATCGACATCGGTTACGACAGCTCCGACGTCGGCTTCGATGGCGCCACCTGCGCGGTAATGAACATCATCGGCAAGCAGTCGATAGACATCGCCCAGGGCGTTGACCGCAGCAAGCCAGAAGACCAGGGTGCCGGCGATCAGGGCCTGATGTTCGGCTACGCCAGCAACGAAACCGAGGTGCTGATGCCAGCGCCAATCACCTTCTCTCACCAGTTGGTGCACCGCCAGGCCGAAGCCCGTAAATCCGGCCTGCTGCCGTGGTTGCGTCCGGACGCCAAATCCCAAGTCACCTGCCGCTATGAAAACGGCAAGGTCGTGGGCATCGACGCCATTGTTCTGTCGACCCAGCACAACCCGGAAGTGTCTTACAAAGACCTGCGCGAAGGCGTGATGGAGCTGATCGTCAAGCACGTGCTGCCTGCCGAACTGCTGCACAAGGACACCCAGTTCCACATCAACCCGACCGGCAACTTCATCATCGGCGGCCCGGTGGGCGACTGCGGCCTGACCGGTCGCAAGATCATCGTCGACACCTACGGCGGCATGGCCCGTCACGGCGGCGGCGCATTCTCCGGTAAAGATCCATCGAAGGTTGACCGTTCCGCGGCTTACGCCGGTCGTTACGTGGCGAAAAACATCGTCGCTGCTGGCCTGGCCGAGCGTTGCGAGATTCAGGTTTCCTACGCCATCGGCGTCGCACAGCCGACTTCGATCTCGTTGAACACCTTCGGCACCGGCAAGATCGGCGATGACAAGATCGTCAAACTGGTCCGCGAGTGCTTCGATCTGCGTCCATACGCGATCACCACCATGCTCGACCTGCTGCACCCGATGTACCAGGAAACCGCAGCCTACGGCCACTTCGGTCGTACGCCAGAAGTGAAGACCGTCGGCGACGACACCTTCACCACGTTCACCTGGGAAAAAACCGACCGCGTCGACGCCTTGCGCGCTGCTGCCGGTTTGTAAGCGTTCTTCGGCTGCACTAAAGCCCCGCACGGTTCGCCCTGTGGGGCTTTTTCATGCCCCCCTTGTGAGAGCGGCGGTGCGGCGATCCGACTTGCCCGCGAACACGACCTGACAGCCGACAACTATTTCAACCCGTTTCGATATCTACCAGCCGACACACCCGGCAAAATACCTGTCTGATTCCATCGTTTCAGCTGATATAGCCTTAAGCATCCCACCCGAGCAAGGATGCTTGCGATGCTCCCCTCTGCACGCCTGTTAATCGGTTTATGGCTGGCCCTCTATTACCTGAATGCCAACGCGAACACCTGCCCCGACTGGTCGTTCAGCCGCGCCAAGGAAGAAATCACTCAACTGCGACAACAGCTCAACCGCTGGGACGACAGCTATCACCGGCAAGGTCGCTCGCTGGTGTCCGACGAACTTTACGATCAATCCCGCGCTTTGTTCAGCCAATGGCGTGAGTGCTTTCCGACAATCCATGGGCAAGCCGCCAATCCTCTGCGCACCGCGGGGGGCCCGATTGCCCACCCCATCCCGCAGACCGGCCTGGAAAAACTCGCCGACGGCCGTGCCGTAGAAGCCTGGCTCAAGGACCGCGAGGACGTCTGGGTTCAACCTAAAGTCGATGGCGTAGCCGTGACGGTGATCTATCACCAGGGCCAATTGGAGCGAGTGATCAGTCGCGGCAATGGCGTGCGTGGGCAAGACTGGACCGCCTCGGCGCGCAAGATCGGAGCCATTCCTGCTCAACTGCCGCAACCGCTGGATCTGCTCCTTCAAGGCGAACTCTATTGGCGTCTCACCGACCATATCCAGGCCACCGCCGGTAGCCTCAACGCCCGCGGCAGTGTCGCCCGGCTGATGGCACGCAAGGAGCTCAGTGACGTAGACGCCGGCGGTATCGGGCTGTTTGTCTGGGATTGGCCGCAAGGCCCGGCCACCTTGCCCGAACGGCTGGCCGGCTTGAAAGCGCTGGGTTTTACCCAGAGCGCGCAATACAGCCAACCGATCAGCAATTTCGCCGACGCCGAACGATGGCGCGACCACTGGTACAACTCGCCCTTGCCGTTTGCCAGCGACGGCCTGGTACTGCGTCAGAGTCAGCGCCCGCCCGCGCAGCGCTGGCAGGTAAAAGCCCCCTATTGGATCGTCGCCTGGAAATACCCCTTCGCCCAGGCACTGGCAGAGGTGCGCGGAGTGAAATTCAGTATTGGTCGCACCGGGCGAATTACCCCCGTACTGGAGCTCAAACCATTGACCCTCGATGACCGGCAGGTCAAACACGTGAGCGTCGGTTCACTGCAACGCTGGCAGACCCTGGATATCCGCCCCGGCGATCAAGTGGCGATCAGCCTGGCAGGCCTGACCATTCCCCGCCTCGACAGTGTCGTTTTACGCGGTACCAAACGCCCGGAGGTGGTTGCGCCACGGGCAGAGGATTTTCATCAACTGAGCTGCTGGCAGCCCACCCCGGGGTGCGAGAGCCAATTCCTGGCACGCCTGACCTGGCTCAGTGGCGCGCAGGGACTGGCGCTGCCGCATATCGGCCCCGGCACCTGGGAAAAACTGATCAGCGCCGGGCGCATCAACAGCCTGCTCGATTGGTTGACCCTCGATGCGCAAGAGCTTGCTAACATTGACGGCTTCGGCGAGCGCAGCAGTGCCCGTTTGCTGAGCAGTTTGCAGAGCGCCAGGCAGCGTCCCTTCGAACACTGGCTCAAAGCCTTGGGCATGCCACCGACAGCCGACGTCGACCTGACCGGTCCATGGCAGACGCTGGCGCCAAGAACTACCGAACAATGGCAGACCGAGGGCGGGATCGGGCCGGGACGCGCAGCGCAATTAAGCGCATTTTTTCGCGACCCGCAGGTACTGGCCCTGAGTGAAGAATTACGCGCTGCCGGGATCGATGGTTTCTAGAAGCCAGGATGCCCGGCAGCTTTGAACCCAAGGGTACAGATGAACTCCAATAGCGATCTGTACACTGACCTGACAGCGATATTTTTTACGGAGCCCTCATGAATTTTTTGTCACCGCTCGCCCTGCTCACCGTTTGCAGCCTGCTGGCCACCCCTCTGCTGGCCGTTGAAGAAACCCCAGAGCTCACCGGCTGTGCGGCTAAACGTCAGGCTATCAGCGCCCAGATCGAGCAGGCCAAAGCCCATGGCAACAGTGATCAGCAAGCGGGCCTGGAAAAAGCCCTGAGCGAAGTTACTGCCAATTGCTCCGAGGCGTCCTTGAAGAAAGAACGGGAAAACAAGGTGCTGGATGCCAAGCACGAAGTCAGCCGCCGTCAGAGCGACCTTGAGAAGGCCATGAAAAAGGACGACTCGGAGAAGATCAACAAACTCAAAGACAAACTCGCCAAGTCCCGCAAAGAACTGCAGGAAGCGCTGGATGAGTTGGAAAAGTAAGTCTGAGAAAGACCGGTGCTAGCTGTGGCAAGAGGCTTTTGTGGTGAGAGGGCTGTTGTGGCGAGGGGGCTTGCCCCCGCTCGGCTGCGAAGCAGTCGTAAATGCGAGGAATGCGTTGTATCTGGCAAACCGCGGTTACCGGTTTTAGGGCCGCTCCGCGACCCAGCGGGGGCAAGCCCCCTCGCCACAGCAAGCTCCCTCGCCACAGGTTATATGTCGGACCTCAGAATCAATGATCACGAAACTGTTTATGGCACGCGCTACAAGCGTCTTCGACTTTCTGCACTGCCGGGCCCAGGTTATTGGCATTGTAGGGCTGAACCTGGCTGGCGATCACCAATTCACCGGTGGCCGCTTCCAGCGTGCGGGCCAGCTCCTGAAAGCGTGCCTGCTGCTGCCAGACATCGTCCTTGGCGCTGGTGTGGTCTTCTTCTCTGACTTGGGGAAAATGCTTCCACGGTTCATGGGACAAGCTGTCCAGCTTCACCGCGCCCTCGGCAAAACGCGCTCCGTCGAAGGGAATTCGCTCGCGCAACATGCCGCCCAGGTCTTCGCTGGTCTTGAGCATTTGCTTGAAGATCGCCTTGCGCTGACCCAGCGGCGAATTCGGGTCGACACCACCGCAGGCGGACAACATCAGGCAGGCCAGCAATACAACTGAAAGTCTTTTAAAAGTCATGGGGGCTTCAGGTCACGGGAAACGGCGCCCAGTATCCTCGCGTCACCCGCAAAGACCAATAGCCCTATTAACAATACGGATTGTTTGAACGCTTCGAGCGCTTGGACAACCTGCAAAGGAAGTACCGAATGAACAGTCATTTCAAGGCATGGCGTCGCAACCTGGCCTGGACCCTACCGATGGTCGCTTTGCTCGCCGGTTGCAACGGTGGCGACAGCACCAAGCCACAAACACATGCCCTTGCAACCTATGTCAGCGCGACCTGGGAGGGCCTGCCGGCTGTTTCCGACGATGATTTGCTGGCCGGATTCGGCTCCTGGCGCAGCGCCTGCACTCGACTCAAGGCCGACCCGATCTGGGCCACCACCTGCGCGGCCGCGGCCAATGTGCCGCAGACGGCTGGCGATGTCCGCGGTTTTCTCAAGGAGCGTCTGGATGTATATGGCCTGCGCTCTGCCAATGGCAGCGGTAACGGCCTGATTACCGGCTATTACGAACCGGTTTATCCGGGAAGCCTGACCCAGACTGCGCAAGCAAGCGTTCCGGTCTACGGCGTGCCCGAAGACATGATCATCGTGTCGCTGGACAGCATTTACCCAGAGCTCAAAGGCAAGCGACTGCGCGGCCGACTCGAAGGCCGGGTGCTCAAGCCTTATGACGACGCCGCCGCGATTGATGCCAAAGGCGTCAAGGCACCGGTCATTGCCTGGCTCACCGATCCGATGAACCTGCAATTTCTGCAGATCCAGGGCTCGGGGCGCATTCGACTGGAGGACGGCCGTCAGTTGCGCATCGGTTATGCCGATCAGAACGGCCATCCGTATCGGCCCATCGGCCGCTGGCTGGTGGACCAGGGTGAGCTGAAAAAAGAACAAGTGACCATGGGCACCATCAGTGCCTGGGCCAAGGCGAACCCGACACGGATACCCGAGTTGCTTGGCAGCAATCCCAGCTACGTGTTCTTCAATCGCAACCCCGACAGTAATGAAGGCCCGCGCGGCTCGCTGAACGTGCCGCTGACCGCAGGCTACAGCGTCGCGGTGGACCGCAAGGTGATTCCGCTGGGCAGCCTGTTATGGCTCTCGACCACCCGCCCTGACGGTACCGGACTGGTACGTCCGGTGGCAGCACAGGACACTGGCGGCGCTATTGCCGGCGAAGTCCGTGCCGACCTGTTCTGGGGCACCGGCGATGCAGCGGGGCAATTGGCCGGGGACATGAAGCAGCAGGGGCAGATCTGGATGCTGTGGCCCAGAGGCGCGGTGTTGCCGAAGGTGCCGGATGTGATCGATCCAAAATAAACCGAGGCGCCCCCTTCGCGGGCAAGCCCCAATGTAGGAGCGCGCTTGCTCGCGATGGACTCAAGGGTGACGCGTTTATTCAGAAAACACGCGTTATCGTTAACGTCCATCGCGAGCAAGCTCGCTCCTACAAGCGCCCTCAAATCGATACAAAAAAGAAACTCGCAATCAGCCCCATACCCACAAACCACACCAGCGAACGCAAGACTGCCCAGTCCGCCAGGTAGCAAATGATGTAGAGCAAGCGGCTGGTGATAAACAACACCGCCAACACATCGATGATCACCAGATCGGCATTTTCGCTGATGTAGGCAATGATCACCGCTACGGCAAACGCCGGGGTCACTTCGAAGCTGTTCAGCTGTGCAGAGTGAGCGCGCCGGGCGAAGCCCTCAAGATTGTCGAGAAAGGCCCGCGGATCATGGTTCTGTTGCAGCCCGAATTTGCCGCCGCTGAACTTGGCAACACCGGTGCATAGATAGGGAAGAAAAATGGCGATCAACACACACCAAAATGCGACAGTCATTGCAGATTCCTTTTTAGAGTCCTATTGATGTCCGGTTCAAAACTTCATGACCAGCATGCCGATCAGTACCAGCCCACAGGCTAAGAGCCGCGGCCGGCCGAAAGGTTCTTTCAAGTAGCGCATCCCGAACAGCACCACCAGAATCACGCTGATTTCGCGCAGCGCCGCCGCTTCGGCAATCGAGCCCAGCTGCATGGCCCATAGCACCAAAGCGTAGCTGAACAGCACACAGAATCCGACGCTCAACCCCAGCCGCCATTGCTCGCGCCAGAACAACAGGAACGCCGGACGCTTGCGCACCAGCGCCAGCAAGGGAAACGGCCAGGCGCTGAGCAGCGTCACCCACACCAGGTAATCCAGGGGGTGCGACCAGCGCCGCAACGCCTGACCATCGATGAAGGTGTAACAGCCGATGCACAGGCCGATCAACGCCACCACCGGCAGCATCGACCACGGCAGGCGCTCGCCGCCGCCTCCTTGCCAGAGCAGGCAGAGCATGCCGAACGGGATCAGCAGAATGCCGAAGATCTGCTGGGTACTCAGCACCTCACCGGCGAAAATCAGGGTCAAGGCCAGCACCACCAACGGTGACAACCCACGCATCAGCGGATACACCAGCCCCAGATCGCCGACCCGATAGGCCTGGATCAGCAGATAGCGATAGAGCAACTCGAACGCCGCCGAGGCCAGGATCCACGGCCAGATCTCAACCGGAGGCAGCGATACGAAAGGCAGCATCAGCGCCACGAACAGCATCGCCACGCTGTCCATGCAAGCCACCACCAGCAATCGCTCGCCGCTGAATTTGATCAGGGTATTCCAGGCCGCATGCAACAGCGCCGCCACCAATACCAGAGCCGTCGCAAGCACGGCATACTCCTTATCCGGATTGAGAGAATTGATTCGCCATATGTCGGCAGCCGTTTATACTGCGACCGACCACGCCGCACTCAGTTGCGCACATACCTATTCCAATAAATTTTTGCTGCTGCCCCACTCCATCGGAGAAGGCAGCTGGCATGCGTATGCCTGATCAGAGCGTCAAGACTACAGACAGAGACCTTGCGCATGCCACTCGCTTTACTTGCACTGGCTGTTGCCGCTTTCGGCATCGGCACCACTGAATTCGTCATCATGGGTTTGCTTCCCGACGTCGCCAGAGACCTTGGCGTAAGTATTCCCGACGCCGGATTGTTGATCACCGGCTACGCCCTGGGCGTGGTGTTCGGCGCACCGATCCTGGCGATCGGTACCGCCAATATGCCGCGCAAGGCCACCCTGCTGGGCATGACCTTGATGTTCATCCTCGGCAATATCCTCTGCGCCCTGGCACCGAACTACGCCACCTTGATGGCCGCGCGGGTAATCACCGCGCTATGCCATGGCGCGTTCTTCGGCATCGGCTCGGTGGTTGCCGCGGGGCTGGTGGCGCCGAACAAACGGGCGCAGGCGATTGCCATGATGTTCACCGGCCTGACCCTGGCCAACGTGCTCGGCGTACCGCTTGGCACGGCGCTGGGTCAATACGCCGGTTGGCGCTCGACCTTCTGGGCAGTGTCGGTGATCGGTGTGATTGCGGCCATTGCCCAGTGGGTCTGGTTGCCGAAGCACATCGCCATGGACAAAGCCAACCTGGCCAGCGAGTTCAAAGTGCTGGGCAAGGTCAATGTGCTATTGGCGCTGGGCATGAGCGTGCTGGCATCCACCAGTCTGTTCAGCGTCTTCACCTACATCGCGCCGATCCTGCAGGACATCACCGGCGTCAGCCCCCACGGCGTGACCATCATGTTGCTGTTGTTCGGCGTCGGCCTGACCGCCGGCAGCATGCTCGGCGGACGCCTGGCGGACAGCCGGTTGTTACCGTCATTGGTGGGCATGGCGTTGGCGGTGGTGATCGTCCTGGCCGCGTTCAGCCAGACCAGCCACTCGGTGATTCCAGCGGCGATCACTCTGGTGTTGTGGGGCATCTTCGCTTTCGCCCTGTGCCCGATCCTGCAACTGCTGATCATCGACCAGGCCCATGAAGCACCGAACCTCGGCTCAACCCTGAACCAGAGCGCATTCAACCTGGGCAATGCCGCGGGCGCCTGGATCGGAGGCCTGGTAGTCGCCAGCGGCGCCGACCTCGCCGACCTGCCCTGGACCGGCGCCCTGGTCGGCGGCCTGACCGTGCTCACCGCGCTGTTCTTCATCTATCTGCAGCGTCGTGAGACTGCTGCGGTCAATGTATCCGCCTGAGGCTCTAGCCCGCATAGCTGCCTAAGCCGCTTTCGCGAGCAAGCTGCATCCCTGTAGGAGCGAGCTTGCTCGCGATAGACGTTAACTATAACGCGTGTTTTCTGAATGAACGCACCGCCCTTGAGTCCATCGCGAGCAAGCTCGCTCCTACAATAGAGACCTCATTTCCTTACCTCACTGACATTGGGGCAAGCCTGCTCCCACAGTAGATCGCTGGCGTGCACAAAAAGGTGTGCTCAACCCAGATCCGCAGTCCGCCCGATCAAACTAAAGCGACTGAACAATAATCTGGCTTTTCAGATCATTAACCATCGCATCGATCGCTGGTTTCATCGCTATGAAGTCCTCAGGACTGCACACCGCGCTCGGATGTTTGAAGATGAAGCGGCGATGCACAACCACGGCATTGGCCTCTTTCACATAGGTCGAGGTGTAATCGAAGTTGGTGTGGCGCAACGTCACTGGCTTAGGGGCGGCGAGAATGCCGACGTCCGCTGGAAACTCGAACCGCGCATGTTCCTCGGTCACGCCGGAGATACAGGTGAATGCCTGGAGTCGTTCATTTTCCACGGCGAAACCAAACACGTTCTGTGCGATGCCACCGGCAAAGCTGCTCAGCGTTGGAACGCCAATGGGGCCCGGCAGGTTGACCAGGTTTTCGGTACGGCCTGCCATCTTTATCTGAAAGTCGGTCGTATTACCTTCCAGCACTCCAGTCTCCAGCTTGCCGCTGCCCGTCTGACCAAAAGCCGTGAGCATCTGCTGGACTATCAAATTTCGGTCTGCAGGGTTCATGGATTTGAGTACGTATCTATTAAATTCCGCAGCCCATCCTTCTACATTGGAGGAGTGCGTGAAATCTGCAGCACCCGTCGAGCCAACCTTGAAGACTGTTGCGTTTTCGACTTTGCCTTGCTGCGTAAACGGTGTGCGCCCCAGCTCGCCGGACTTGGTGAGAACCACCGGTTTATCCAGTTCAGGAATCGGTAAATAACCGCCCGCGATTTCTCCAGCGGTCGAGTCCAGGTACAGGTCCAGGCTCGGTATATAGGTGATGACGTGATCGAGTACGCCAAGGGTCGGGACCTTGGGCAGAACATAGGCATTCCCGGCATTGATCAAGGCTGGCGAGCTTTCAATTCCCGCCGCAGACAATAACGCCTCCAGCAAGGCGACGTGATCCTTACAGTCCCCATAACGATTGGCCAGAATGGTATCAACGGAATGAGGAACGACGCCGCCGGCACCGATGTAGACGGCAACATAACGAATGTTCCTGCGTACCCAATCACTCAGCGCAATCGCCTTGGCCCGCGGGCTGTCGAGCTTGGCGGTGAGGGTTGTTGCCAGCTCAATGACCTCGGGCGTTATCTTGCTCTGGGCTCGGGCATCGTAGGCTTGTGCAAAAGCCTTGAAGTTGGCGAAGGTCGAAACCGCCAGATACCGGCCATAGTCCAGGTAAGAAACCGCGCCTTGTTCAATCCGGGCATTTTTCCCTGGAACATAGTCCCATCGATAGATTTTGCGGCCTGGCGCAGCGGTCGGGCTGATCGCCGCAAAGCCTCTGGCATCGGCATACAACGCCATGCTTCCGGCAAGTCATAAACAAGGGTGAACTGCTGGGTAGGATGGAACGCCGGAAAGGAAAGATCCTCGAAGTGCTCGGGGAACAATGCGATTGTGCGGTGTTTTTTATATTGAAGGACCAACCGATCGCCAACGGCGACCTCTGGAAATATCACGACCTTGACCAGCGTGTCCTGAAACATCGGCGCATTCGAAGACTGGCGCTCTTGCTGCTCCTTGATCTGGTCAGACTTGACCAACACCTTCCGGCCATCCGGCTTCTGGGTGTAGGCCTCGACGACGTCCAGGGTTTCCAGCGTGCGGTTGTAACTCAATGAGCGTTGCGCTTGCGCCTTGATGGCTCGATCTTCGTTAATGAGCATTACCGAGTCGTTGGTCAAGATGAAGCTGCCATCAGCATTGATGACATTGGTTTGAATCTCTTTCTCTATAGTGACCGACAGATCGGTGCCGTCATCCTTGGCCTGCGCCGTACTCAGCGCCAAAAGAAACACCAGCAAGCCGCTTATCAGGCGAGAGGGAAAGAAACCAGGCAACGCCATAAAGATCCTTCTTTTTTTGAATGGGATACATTCGCACCATACAGCAGCCCCTCTCCTGCCGCGATCCACTCCAACTGAAAAATTCCCTATTTTTAGTTGCTTACAACTAAATCAGAACTGTCCTACCCGAATCTACTCCTTCGGCGCACCACCACTCTCACTACGAATCTGAGCATGGCTGATCAAGGCAAAGATAAAGCTGCCGCCGATGATATTCCCGGCCAGCGTCGGTCCGGCGAAGACCAGCCAGAAGTCCTTCCACGGCAACTCGCCGGCGAATACCAGATAGGACACCTCGACCGTGCCGGCGACGATATGGGTGAAATCCCCCAAGGCCATGAGGTAGGTGATGAGGATGATGATCCACATCTTGGCGCTTTCCATGGACGGGATCATCCAGACCATGGTGGCGATCATCCAGCCGGAGACGATGCCTTTGGCGAACATCTGGCTGGGGTCGTTTTCCATGATCTTGCGGCCAATGTCGAGGAAGGCCAGATCGGTCTTGCGGTCGAATATCGGCAAATGCAACATGACGTAGGCCACCAGTAAGGTGCCGACGAGGTTGCCGAACAGCACCACGCCCCATAAACGAAACAAGCGGCCGAAGTTACCCAGCGTCGGCTTGCTCATGATCGGCAGAACGGCGGTCAGGGTATTTTCAGTAAAAAGTTGCTGGCGGGCGAGGATCACCGCGAGAAAGCCTGCGCTGTAACCGAAGCTGGCGATCACCTTGAAGCCTTCACCGTCCGGCAGGCGCGAGTTGAGTAGCCCCATGGCCATCAACGACAGGCCCATGGTCAAACCGGCGGCCAGCGCCGACCACCACAACGCCGCGACGCTGCGCTCCAGTTCCTGATTGCCCTGGGTGCGGATGATTTCATGCAGTACCACTGCGCGCGGTGACTGGCTCTTGTCGACTTCGTGCTGTTCCTTGGTCGAAAGGGCGGGGGTCTTGCCGTCTTTTTGCGTGTCCATAGAGCTCCTGAACGGTGGGCGTGTCATGTAGGTACGACACGCTGGGTTCGGAGCTGTTCAGTTCTGGAGCTGCCGAAGGCTTCGATCCTTTCGGCTTGGCGTCGATCTTGAAGATCAAAAGATCGCAGCCTGCGGCAGCTCCTACGGGCTCGCATTACTCGCTGACAATGTCATCCTTGAACTGATCTTCCACATATTTGATTGCGGTCCGCCCGTGAGCCGCGGGCAAACCGTCTTCACCCAGATTGACGAAGACCATTCGTTCGACCGTGAGGATACTTTTACGGGTGATCTTGTTGCGCACTTCGCAGGTCAGGGTGATCGAGGTGCGGCCGAATTCGGTGGCGGTGATGCCCAGTTCGATGATGTCGCCCTGACGTGAGGCGCTGACGAAGTTGATTTCGGAAATGTATTTGGTGACCACGCGCTGGTTGCCCAGCTGGACGATGGCGTAGATCGCCGCTTCTTCGTCGATCCAGCGCAACAGACTGCCACCGAACAGCGTGCCGTTGGGGTTGAGGTCTTCGGGTTTTACCCATTTGCGGGTGTGGAAATTCATGTTCACTCCAGAGAAGCAGTTGTGAGCAGCAAGCTACAAGCTGCAAGTGAAAAGCCGAGCGGCTCGTTCTTGTAGCTTGCCGCTTGCAACTTGTCGCTGCAACTCGCAACTTGTCGCTTGCAGCTTGCAACTTGCCGCTCAAAGAAAGCTATAATCGCCTCCGTTTCAAAACGGTCATCTTCAATTGATACCGTTTTCCCGCCACCTGTCCGAGGGGCGCTGCAGCAGGCTCGACCTGTCAGGCTCGGATGGGGCGTTGTCTGACCAGGATGATCCGGTCAGGCTTTAAACGCACAACGGCGCCCATTCGCATATCTACGAATGGAGGCTCTTCATGAGCGCTGTAATCACGCCTGCAGATTTTAACGACTACAAAGTCGCCGACATGTCCCTGGCTGCCTGGGGTCGTCGCGAAACCATCATCGCCGAATCGGAAATGCCGGCCCTGATGGGTCTGCGTCGCAAGTACGCTGGTGAGCAGCCGCTCAAGGGCGCGAAAATCCTCGGCTGCATCCACATGACCATTCAGACTGCCGTGCTGATCGAAACCCTGGTTGCCCTGGGTGCCGAAGTACGCTGGTCGTCCTGCAACATTTTCTCGACTCAGGACCAGGCCGCTGCCGCTATCGCTGCTGCCGGCATCGCGGTTTTCGCCTGGAAAGGCGAGACTGAAGAAGAGTACGAGTGGTGCCTGGAGCAAACCATCCTCAAAGATGGCCAGCCTTGGGACGCCAACATGGTCCTCGACGACGGTGGCGACCTGACCGAACTGCTGCACAAGAAATACCCGGCGATCCTGGACCGCGTCCACGGCGTTACCGAAGAGACCACCACCGGCGTTCACCGCCTGCTGGACATGCTGGCCAAGGGCGAGCTGAAAATCCCGGCCATCAACGTCAACGACTCGGTTACCAAGAGCAAGAACGACAACAAGTACGGCTGCCGTCACAGCCTGAACGATGCGATCAAGCGCGGCACCGACCACCTGCTGTCCGGCAAACAAGCGCTGGTCATCGGCTACGGCGACGTGGGCAAGGGCTCTTCGCAGTCCCTGCGTCAGGAAGGCATGATCGTTAAGGTCTCCGAAGTCGACCCGATCTGCGCCATGCAGGCCTGCATGGACGGCTTCGAACTGGTTTCGCCGTTCATCGACGGGATCAACGACGGCACCGAAGCGAGCATCGACAAAGCACTGCTGGGCAAGATCGACCTGATCGTGACCACCACCGGCAACGTGAATGTTTGCGACTCGAACATGCTCAAAGCCCTGAAGAAGCGCGCTGTTGTCTGCAACATCGGCCACTTCGACAACGAAATCGACACTGCTTTCATGCGCAAGAACTGGGCATGGGAAGAAGTGAAGCCACAGGTTCACAAGGTTCACCGTACTGGCGCGGGCGATTTCGACCCACAGAACGACGACTACCTGATCCTGCTGGCCGAAGGTCGCCTGGTTAACCTGGGCAACGCCACTGGCCACCCAAGCCGGATCATGGACGGTTCGTTCGCCAACCAGGTACTGGCGCAGATCTTCCTGTTCGGCCAGAAGTACGCCGACCTGTCGCCAGCCCAGAAAGCCGAGCGCCTGACGGTTGAAGTACTGCCGAAGAAACTCGACGAAGAAGTGGCCCTGGAAATGGTCCGCGGTTTCGGCGGTGTGGTCACTCAACTGACCAAGCAACAGGCTGACTACATCGGCGTAACCGTCGAAGGCCCGTTCAAGCCGCACGCTTACCGTTACTGATCCATACGCGATCCGCTCCCTGTGGAGCTGGCTGCCTGCGATAGCATCACCCCGGTGTTCCTGAAGCACTGCGGCGCCTGTATCGCGGGCAAGCCCGGCTCCCACAGGTTTTCGAGTTTCCAAGGATACGACCATGTCCCAAGATCGTCGCTACAGCTTTGAGTTCTTCCCGACCAAGACCGATGCCGGGCATGAAAAGCTCCTCGCCACTGCCCGTCAGCTGGCCAGCTACAACCCCGATTTCTTCTCCTGCACCTATGGCGCAGGCGGATCCACCCGTGATCGCACGATGAATACCGTGTTGCAGCTGGAGCACGAAGTAAAAATCCCTGCGGCGCCGCATATGTCCTGCGTCGGCGACAGCAAGAACGATCTGCGCGGCCTATTGAGCCAGTACAAGGATGCGGGTATCACTCGTATCGTCGCCCTGCGCGGTGACCTGCCGTCGGGCATGGGCATGGCCAGCGGTGAAATGCGCCACGCCAATGACCTGGTGAGCTTCATTCGTGAAGAGACCGGCAGCCACTTCCACATCGAAGTCGCCGCTTACCCGGAAATGCACCCGCAGGCGCGCAATTTCGAAGAAGATTTAATCAACTTCGTGCGCAAGGCCAACTCTGGCGCCGACAGTGCGATTACCCAGTACTTCTTCAACGCCGACAGCTACTTCTATTTCGTCGAGCGTGTACGGGCGATGGGCGTGAACATCCCGATCGTGCCGGGCATCATGCCGATCACCAACTACAGCAAACTGGCACGGTTCTCCGATGCGTGCGGCGCGGAAATCCCACGCTGGATCCGCAAGCAGCTGGAAGCCTACGGCGATGATACCCAAAGCATTCAGGCATTTGGTGAGCAGGTCATTACGCAGATGTGCGAACGTTTGCTGCAAGGCGGCGCACCGGGGTTGCACTTTTATACCCTGAACCAGGCCGAACCTAGCCTGGCGGTATGGAACAACCTGAAGTTGCCGCGTTGAAGCAGCAACTAGCTACAAGTTGAAAGCTACAAGCAAGATCAAAAGATCGCAGCCTGCGGCAGTTCCTGCATGAGGTGTATGTATCCTCTGTAGGCGCTTTCGCAGGCTGCGATCTTTTGCTTTTAACGCCTGAACCAGAGCTTCTGGATCCAGCTTCTGGCTCTTTACGGCTTCTCGTCGTAATCTCAAGCAATGCCCCTTATCACCCAGTTGCTGACCGTCCTTATTTTCACTTGCCTGAGCTTCGCAGCCCGGGGCGAGAAGCTGCGCATTGTCACCGAACCCTGGGCCCCTTATGTGTATGAGGAAAATGGCCAGATTCTAGGTCTGGACTACGAAACCACGGCGATTGTCTTCCAGCGCCTCGGAATCGAAGTGGAGTGGCAGTTTCTACCCTGGAAGCGCTGTCTGGCCATGCTCGAGCAAGGTCAGGCCGATGGCGTCCTGGATATATTCCACAGCCACGAACGCGAAAGCACACTGCTTTATCCCAGCGAGCCGCTGTCACAAGTGGAATTCGTGATGTTCTACGCTAATGAGCGACCTCACCTCTTTCGCACCCTCGACGACTTGCGCGGCCTCACCGTCGGGACCTCGCCGGGTTACCTGTACGGTCAGGACTTCAGCGAATCGCCCCTATTCCTGCGCGAACCCGCCCCCAGCCATGAAGCCAACTTCGGCAAACTGATGCGCGGGCGAATCGATCTGTTGATTACTGATCGCCGGGTTGGCCAGTACCTGCTCAACCAACTGAAATTACGGGACCAGATCAGCGAAAATCCGACAGTGATCAGTAGCAATAGCCAGTTTCTGGCGCTGCGGCGCAATGCCGGGATGGATTTGCTGGTGCAGCGGTTCGGTGCCGAGCTCAAGCGCTTCAAGCGTGAACCAGGCTATGCCGCGCTCAGCGCCCGGTATGCTGGCAACGAGAGCCTCGCGGCCCAGCAAGCGATAACGTCAGGCACCCTGGAAAAAACCGTTGAGCAGCAGGAAAGCGGCGCGCAGTGATTGCTCTGTTATACTCCGGCCTTCCCGCCAGGCTCACGCCCGGACGCTCGGTCTTGTAAAAGGCATCTCGACACCGCTACAGCGCAGCTTCTGGCCCGCGCGGGCGCTTTCAGATGAGCCTTCAAGCCTAGCAGGACCGGACGGGATTGCGTCCTCTTAAACGCCATTCGCGCCAGGCAAGACTATCCCTTTGGGCCAAGCCCTAACTAAAACAGGATTACTCATGTCCTTTGCTTCCCTCGGTCTCTCCGAGGCTTTAGTCCGCGCCATCGAGGCAGCGGGCTATACCGAGCCTACTCCGGTGCAACAGCGGGCCATTCCCGCCGTGTTGCAAGGTCGCGACTTGATGGTCGCGGCACAGACAGGTACTGGTAAAACCGGCGGCTTCGCCCTTCCGATTCTGGAGCGGTTGTTCCCCAACGGTCACCCGGACAAATCCCAGCGTCACGGCCCGCGCCAACCACGCGTACTGGTCCTGACCCCGACTCGCGAACTCGCGGCACAAGTGCACGAGAGCTTCAAGGTCTATGCCCGCGACTTGAAGTTCGTCAGCGCCTGCATCTTCGGCGGCGTCGGCATGAACCCACAGGTTCAGGCCATGTCCCGTGGCGTTGACGTGCTGGTGGCCTGCCCTGGCCGCCTGCTCGACCTCGCCGGTCAAGGCAGCGTCGACCTGTCCCACGTGGAAATCCTCGTGCTGGACGAAGCTGACCGGATGCTCGACATGGGCTTCGTCCATGACGTGAAAAAGGTCCTGGCCCGTTTGCCGGCCAAGCGTCAGAACCTGTTGTTCTCCGCGACCTTCTCCAACGACATCACGGCCTTGGCCGGGAAGTTGTTGCACAACCCGGAACGCATCGAAGTCACGCCACCGAACACCACGGTCGAGCGTATCGAGCAACGGGTGTTCCGCCTGGCGGCCAGCCACAAACGTTCACTGTTGGCCCACCTGATTACTGCCGGCGCCTGGGAACAGGTTCTGGTCTTCACCCGCACCAAGCACGGCGCCAACCGCCTGGCCGAGTACCTGGACAAGCACGGCCTCACCGCCGTAGCCATTCACGGTAACAAGAGCCAGAACGCCCGCACCAAAGCCCTGGCCGACTTCAAGGCTGGCGAAGTACGGATCCTGGTCGCCACCGATATCGCCGCTCGCGGCCTGGATATTGACCAGTTGCCACACGTGGTCAACTTCGAACTGCCGAACGTCGACGAAGACTACGTGCACCGGATCGGCCGTACTGGCCGTGCCGGTCGTTCGGGCGAGGCGATCTCGCTGGTGGCTCCGGATGAAGAAAAACTGCTGAAAAGCATCGAGCGCATGACCAAGCAGAAAATCGCCGATGGCGACCTGATGGGTTTTGACTCCAGTGCCGTAGAAGCCGAGAAACCTGAAGTTCGTGAGCGTCCGGATGTGCGTAACCCGCGCAATGCTCCGCGCGGTCCACGTGGTGACGGCCCGAACGGCAGCGGTGGCGGCGGTGGTCGTAAAGACAAGGGCAAGGACAAGGGCGGTAAAGAGAAGCCGGCCGCTGCAGCTCGCTCCGATCGCCCTGCTCGCGAGCAGAAGCCGCGTGAAGGCACTCCGGCCCGCGAACAGCGTCAACCCGCACCGCGTGCAGCGGCTGATCGTGCACCGGATGAGTTTCTCGACGACGATGTAGACAACTTCGGTAATCGCGTTGACTACGTTCCACAGCAAAAGGCACCTCAGGGCCGTGGCCGTCGTCCAGGCGCTCCGGCGCAGGGCGCTGCTGCAGGCGCCGGCACACCGCCACGCAGCGGTGGCGCGGGTCGTCCAAGCGCTCCACGCAATGGCAGCGGCGCCAGCACGGGCACCCCGCCTGCCAAGCGCAGTGGTCCACGTAATGGCGCTCCACGTGACGGTCAGGCCCGTCGCGAAGAGCCGCGCAATCGCCGTCCGGCGAGTGACGATCAGCCAGTACGCCAGGAACCCGCGGTTCAAGGCCCACGCGACAAGCAGCCGAAGATCATGCACAAGGAGTCCAAAAGCGATCGCTTCCCGACACCTGAGCAGCTCGATCAACTGCCAAGCCGTCCACGTGGCGAAAAACCGGCATTGCTGACCCGCAATCGCTGATTTCTCCTGCTAACAAAAACGCCCCCGATCGTAAGATCAGGGGCGTTTTTGTTTGTATGGCGAACTGCTTTTGTAGGAGCTGGCGAAGCCTGCGATCTTTTGATCTTTAAAAGATCGCAGCCTGCGGCAGCTCCTACGGTCTCAACATTATTTCGTTTGAACACCTTCGAACGAGATGTTCAGGTCCAGAGTTTGCGAAGAAGCACCTGGGCCCTTGATGCCGAAGTCGTTCAGCTGAACGGTAGTAGTACCGGCAAAACCGGCACGGTAGCCACCCCATGGATCCTTGCCTTCGCCAATGAAGGTAGTCTTGAACACCACCGGCTTGGTCACGCCGCGCAGGGTCAGGTCACCGGTCACGTCAGCGGTTTTTTCGCCAGTGGATTTGACACTGGTGGAGACGAACTTGGCTTCCGGGTATTTGCTTACGTCCAGGAAGTCTTTGCTGGCAATGTGCTTGTCACGTTCTGCGTGGTTGGAAAACAGGCTGGCAGTTTTCAGCTCGACAGCAATTTTACTGGCTTCTGGCTTGGCAGCATCGAAGCTGAACGAACCGTCCCAATCCTTGAAAGTGCCGTAGATGAAGCTGTAACCCAAGTGGCTGATTTTCCATTCGACGAAGGCATGTTGACCTTCCTTGTCGATTTTGTAGTCAGCCGCCATCGCCTGACCGGCGGACAACAGTGCAGAACCGATTGCCAGAGCGGCGAGAGTCTTTTTCAACATGCTTTCTATTCCTTTGGAGTCGAGGTTGAGCATCAGGCTTTGCGCCCCAGCATTCGCGTCAGGGTCGCGTCACGATCGATAAAATGGTGTTTCAATGCTGCCAACGCATGGAGACCGGAAAAAATTACCAATACCCAAGCCAGGTACAAATGGATCACCCCGGCCGTATCTGCCTGGTCCGGTAGTCCGGAAACCAGTGCAGGGATTTCAAACAGGCCAAACACCGGAATACCGACACCGTCTGCGGTGGAAATCAGGTAACCGGCAATCATCACAGCGAACAGACTGAGATAGAGAAAGCCATGGCCGAAACTGGCACCGAGCCGGGTCAAACGCCCATGGCTGGCCGGGACTGGCGGCGGCAGACTGATAAAACGCCATAGCAGCCGCAGCAACATGATCGCGAACAGCGTCAGGCCAATGCTTTTGTGCAGGTCGGGTGCGTCTTTACGCCAGGTGCTGTAATAGTCGAGGCCGACCATCCACAAGCCCAGGGCAAACAGACCGAAGACCGCGAGTGCCACGCCCCAGTGCAAAAAAATGCTGACCCAGCCGTAGCGGGAGGAAGAGTTACGAAGCTGCATTGCCCAAATCCTGTAAGAACAGCGCCCAAGACTAACGATTTACCTATCGATTTAAAGCGGAAAATTTCGCTTTGAAGTATCGAGAAATACGATCAAGAGTCTGAAGGGGGCTGGTTAAGGAAAGATTAACGACCAGGAAGGACTGGGATGAGGAGCCCAGTGAAACCCTGTGGCGAGGGGGCTTGCCCCCGTTGGGGCGCGCAGCGGCCCTGAAATCTGCAAACCGGTTCTGTCAGGCACACCGCATGTGCAGGCTTTACGACTGCTCCGCAGCCGAACGGGGGCAAGCCCCCTCGCCACAAGGTTCGATGCTCCGCTCAATATCGGGGTTGGATCAAGAAGAGCGCGGCATGGACGCCGCGCCCTGGAGAGGGTTACTGCACTTTGACGTCAGCGGCTGCCGCAGGCTTGGCCGCAAGCTTTTTGACCGGCTCCACGATGGCAGGAGCTTTCTTCGCTACAGGCTTGGCCGGGGCCTTTTTGGCTTCGGTTTTCACCACCGGCTTTTTCGCCGGTTGAGCTTTGGCCGGAGCTTTTTTCACCGGTTCGGCTTTCGCTGGCAGCAGGGGCTTCGGCGGTTCAACCGGCGCAGGCGCAACAACCGGCTCCGGAGTGGATACTGGAGCGGCTTGCGGCGCAGGCGCTGGTTTGGCCGGGGCCTTTTCCGTAGCGCCAAACATCCGCGAGAAGAAGCCAGGCTTGGAGTCTTGCGCTTTGCTTTCGGTTTTTGCCGGTTCAGGTTTCTTGTCGGTCGCTTTATCGGACGAGCCACCGAACATATCAGAGAAGAAATTCCCTTGGCTGGCTTTCGCCGCGCCAGCCGCTGCGACCGCAGCCACCGGCAGCACTTTGGCCGGCTCGAAGGATTTGCCTGCAGCCAGGTCTTCAACCTGGCTGGCCGCACGCTGCCCCGTGCGCAAGGCACCTTCCAGAGTGCCTGGGTACAAGGCGTCGGTATGCTCGCCGGCAAAGGCTACGCGTTGCATCGGACGCTCCCACAGGCGCCAGTACTTGCTGATCTGACCCGGACCGAAGGCCAGGTATGCACCGCCAGTCGATGGGTCGGTACTGTAACGACGGATTTCATAGCCGGTAAACGCACCACGAGCCTGTGGATAAAACGCGTGCAGACGGATCAGCACCTGGTCGACCATCTGCTTGTCGCCGAACGCCTGCAGGATCCGCGCGTTGTCGCCGGACAGGTTGATCACCACATTGGCGCCACCTTTGAGGGCTGGTTCAACCCACAGCATACCCAGGCCAGTGTTGCTGAAAATCTCACCGGACATCCGTGCCTTGCTTTCCCAGACCGGGGTGCTGAACTTCAGCATGATCTGGTCGCGCCAACCGTAATTGGTGCCTTTGATTGCCTTCTGATGCAGAGCATCCAGGGACGGGGTCATCTGGATTTTGCTCAGTGCCCGCAACGGTACCGCCAGCACCACGTAGTCGGCCTGGTAGCCAACGCTACCGACCTTGACCGTGACGCCATCCTTATCCTGGATAATCGCCGAAACCGGCGAACTGGTCTTGATGGTTTTCAGCTCTTTGACGAAGGCCTGGGCCAGCACCGGGCTGCCACCGAGCAAACGCGAAGCTCGCAGGTCGCGATCGGCAATGCCACGATAAACCCGGCTCTGCTGTGCAAAGTACAGCAGCGACAAGCGCGACGGTTCGTCGTAACGACTACGAATCTGCTGATTGACCAGCTGACGCGCGGTGACTGGCAATTGCAGGCGATCCAGCCAATTGGCTACGTTGATCTGGTCAAGTGCGAACAATGTGCTGTTGGCCGCTGGGTTCAGCGGGTCATCGATCGAGCGAGCCAGATCGTCCAGGGTCGTTTCGTAGCGTTTGAGCGCTTCGGCAGTCGCTGGCTGTTTCACCGCCAGATCGGCGACGGTGTAGTAGGTACCGTCGATCAGGTAGCTGGGGGTACGAACGAATTCCGGCGCCGGCGTAGTGCCCAGCTTAAAGGTCTCGATGTACTTGTTCAGGACCGGCTGGGTCTTGCTGTTGCCGATCCATTCACTGGTGGCCATGCCCGAGCGCCCACCCATGCCGGATTTGGCTTCCAGCAGCGTGACCTGCCAGCCTTTAGTCTGCAGCTCGTAAGCCGCGGTCAGGCCCGCCAATCCACCACCGATCACGATCGCCGTGGGTTTGTCCTTTGCCAGCGTCGAGACGCTGAACAGCCCTATAATCACCAGCGCACAGGCGCGCAGCCAAGCAGCAGACATTCTGCGAACTCCAGAAAAAAAGCGAGAAAAGTGTCGGATTATCGAGTCCGACGACTCAAAGAGCCGCGAAGAATACGTCAGGCATCACACGCCCGCCAGCGGCGTCTTCTACCCACTTCAGAGTAGCTGAAACTACGCAATGGGTTGTCCCCGCGTCATGCATTGCATAGGCTTGCGCGATTGTATGTCCGCGCATGTCGAGGACCGCCTCCAGGAGAATGAAAATGGGCCTGAATAATCAGTGGATGCAGCGCGATCTCGCGGTCTTGTGGCATCCCTGCACCCAGATGAAAGATCACGAACAACTGCCGCTGATCCCGATCAAGCGCGGCGAAGGCGTGTGGCTGGAAGACTTCGAAGGCAAACGCTACCTCGATGCGGTCAGTTCCTGGTGGGTCAACGTGTTCGGCCACGCCAACCCGCGGATCAATCAGCGCATCAAGGATCAGGTCGACCAGCTCGAGCACGTGATTCTTGCCGGATTCAGCCATCAGCCGGTGATCGAGTTGTCGGAACGCCTGGTGAAGATGACCCCGGAAGGTCTGACCCGGTGCTTCTACGCCGATAACGGCTCGTCCTGCATCGAAGTCGCGCTGAAAATGAGCTTTCACTACTGGCTCAACCGCGGTCAGCCGAACAAAAAGCGCTTTGTCACCCTGACCAATAGCTACCACGGCGAAACCATGGCCGCGATGTCGGTCGGTGACGTGCCGTTGTTCACCGAGACCTACAAGGCGCTGCTGCTCGACACCATCAAAGTGCCAAGCCCGGACTGCTACCTGCGCCCGGAAGGCATGAGCTGGGAAGACCACTCGCGCAATATGTTCGTCGCCATGGAACAGACCCTGGCCGAGAACCATGACACTGTCGCGGCGGTGATCGTCGAGCCGCTGATCCAGGGCGCCGGCGGTATGCGCATGTACCACCCGGTGTACCTGCAATTACTACGCGCAGCCTGCGACCGCTACGGCGTGCACTTGATCCACGATGAAATCGCCGTCGGCTTCGGCCGCACCGGGACGATGTTCGCCTGTGAACAGGCCGGTATCCGCCCGGACTTCCTCTGCCTGTCCAAAGCCCTGACCGGCGGTTATCTGCCGCTCGCCGCGTGCGTGACCACCGAGGATGTCTACAGCGCCTTCTACGACGACTACCCGACCCTGCGCGCCTTCCTGCATTCCCACAGCTACACCGGCAATCCGCTGGCCTGTGCGGCGGCGCTGGCGACCCTGGATATTTTCGAACAGGACAACGTGATCGAGAACAACAAGGCCCTCGCCCAACGTATGGCCACGTCCACTGCGCATCTGGTCGATCACCCGCATGTGGCGGAAGTGCGTCAGACCGGCATGGTGCTGGCCATCGAGATGGTTCAGGACAAGGCCAGCAAGACCGCCTATCCGTGGCAAGAGCGGCGCGGCCTCAAGGTGTTCCAGCATGCGCTGGAGCGTGGCGCGTTGCTCAGGCCCCTGGGCAGCGTGGTGTATTTCCTGCCGCCCTATGTGATTACCCCGGAGCAGATCGACTTCCTGGCCGAAGTGGCCAGTGAAGGGATCGATATCGCCACTCGCAGCGACATTCGCGTAGCGGTACCGGCGAATTTCCATCCGGATTTTCGTGATCCGGGCTAAGGTCCGACTCCGAGCCACAGTTGTGAGAGGGTTTGTGTGGCGAGCTCCCTCGCCACAGATGTTTTCCAGATCAAGTTCTTCGCCACACATTCGACTTTCAACAGAGATCCAGAATGAGACTGTCCCGCTTCTTTATCGACACCCCCTTGAGCCTCGGCGAACACGAACTGCCGGAGGCTCAGGCGCATTACATCAGCCGTGTGCTGCGCATGGCCGAAGGCGATGCGCTGCAGGTGTTCGACGGCTCAGGCTTTGAGTTTCGCGGAAAGTTGCTGGAAGTCGGCAAGAAGCGCGTGGTGGTCCAGCTGGATGAAACCTTCTCCGGGCAGATCGAATCGCCGCTGCAGATTCATCTGGGTCAGGGCTTGTCCCGTGGCGAGCGGATGGATTGGGCAATTCAGAAAGCCACCGAGCTGGGCGTTACCGAAATCACCCCGATCTTCAGCGACCGCTGCGAAGTTCGCCTCAAGGACGAGCGCGCCGACAAGCGTCTGATGCACTGGCGCCAGGTCGCCATCAGCGCCTGCGAGCAATGCGGGCGTTCACGGGTGCCAGTGATTCATCCACCGCTGTTGCTGGCCGATTGGCTGAAACAGGCCGAAGCCGAATTGAAGCTGGTGCTGCACCCGGTGGCCAAGCCGCTGCTCAGCCATGCCAAACCAGCGACGCTGGCGTTCCTGATCGGCCCGGAGGGCGGGTTGTCCGACGCTGAAGTCGATCAGGCTCAGGACGCCGGCTTCCAGCCCGCCCGCCTCGGCCCACGGGTGTTGCGAACCGAGACGGCGCCGGTGGTGGCGTTGGCGGTGGCCCAGCAACTTTGGGGTGATTTCTAACCGCACCATTGTTGATTTGCGGTGGCTGGGAAAAGATCGCAGCCTGCGGCAGCTCCTACGGATTTTCGTCCGCTCGCCATCGGGGGTTGAGCCGGTTGGCGCAGCCTGCGATCTTTTTGTCGATTTATTGCACCGGATCGCTCACCGGCTTGGCGATGATGGCCTTCAGCTCGCTGGTCATCGGGAACTCAAGGTTCAGCCCCTTGGGCGGGATTGGCTGTTCGAACCAGCGCTGATAGATCCCGTTGATCTCACCCGAGCGGTACAGATCCGCCAGCGTTTCGTTGACCAACGCGAGGAACTGCGGATCATCCTTGCGCACCATGCAGCTGTAGATTTCCCGCGACTGTTCTTCCCCTACCACCACCCATTTATGCGGGTCGCGGGCCTTGGCGCGCTCGCCATACAACAGCGCATCATCCATATAAAACGCTGCGGCCCGACCGGTTTCCAGCATCTGGAAGGCTTCGCCGTGATCCTTGGCGCTGATCACGAACATGTCGATCTTGTGCTCGACGTTGTAGCTCTTGAGGAAGCGTTCGTTAGTCGTGCCCGCAGTGGTCACCACGTTCTTCCCGCGCAAGTCGGCAAAGCTCTTGATGCCGCTGTCTTTCGCGGTCAGCAGTTGGCCTTTGACATAGATAAACCCATAGGAAAACGCCACCTGCTTCTGCCGCTCGGCGGTGACGCCAGTGGAGCCGCATTCCAGATCGACGGTGCCGTTCTGCACCAGCGGGATGCGCGTCTGCGAAGTCACCAGGTTGTACTTGACCTTGAGTTGCGGCAGCTCGAGTTTGTGCTTGATCCGCTCGACAACTTTGCTCGCCAGGTCCACCGAATAGCCCATCGGCTGGCCAGAGTTGTCACCCACATAGGAAAACGGCACCGACGCATCACGGTAGCCCAGCGTGATGCTGTTGGCATTGGCAATCTTGTTCAGCGTTCCCGCAAGTGTCGCCTCGGTGGCCTGCAGTTGGGTGCTGAGCAGAAGGCCCAGGGTGCAGCCGATCAACGTGATTTTTTGCATTGTTATTCTCCGTTGTGGGTGTGGGGATTAGCAGCGAACCGCGATGACACTGATTTCCACCAGGATTTCAGGTCGCGCCAGTTCGGCTTGCAAGGTGGTGCGGGTGGGCGCCTGGCCAGGCGCTAACCAGGCTGACCAGATCTCATTCATCGGGGCGAAATCATTCCGAATGTCTTTCAGGTAAATGGTCGCGTTGAGCAGGTGATCCTTGTCGCTCCCCGCCTCGGCCAACAGGAGGTCGATCTTTTCCAGCACCTCGCGGGTCTGGCCAGAGATCTCGGGGCTTGCTCCCGGGACCTGGCCGGAAAGAAATATCAGGTCGCCGAAGGTCACGGCAGCGCAGAGTCGGCTGTTGCTGTTGATCCGATTGATGGTCATGGGATTTTCCTTCTGCTGGATGAGTGTCAGGCGGCAGCGGGCGCGAGGCCCAGCATGTCGATCGAGGTACTGCGTTGGCCAATCAATTCGCTGAGCAGTCGGGCGCTGCCGCTGGCCAAGGTGAAACCCAGGGCGCCGTGACCGAGATTGAGCCAGAGGTTGCGATAGCCACTGGCGCCGATCAGCGGCACGCCGCTGGGGGTGGCCGGCCGCATGCCGGCCCATTCGATGGCGGCGTTGTAGTCCCCGGCATTCGGGAAAGTTGCGCAGGCCTGGCGTTTCATCAGCGCCAGGCGTTTGGGATCAACCGCTGGATCGAACCCGACGATGTCCACCATTGCCGCTATCCGTAGCTGCTGCCCGATACGGGCGTAAACCATCTTGCGGTCGTAATCGGTGATGCTGATGTCCGGCGCGTGATGCTGCATACCAATCGGCACGGTGAGGCTGTAACCCTTGAGCGGATAGAGCGGCACCCGCACACCGGGCAGCGCTAGCGCCGGGCTGCGATGGCCGGCGGCGATCACCAGTTGTTCGACCGGCAGGACTTCGCCACCCAATTCGATGGCCTGCACCGCGCCGTTGCCGTGACGAATGCCCGTCACCGTACGGCCAAGCAGGAACTCGCAGCGACCGGAAGCCTTCAGCTTCGCCGCCAGTTGCTGGCAGAAGGCGTAACAGTCACCAACCTCTTCGTCCGGGGTGTAGATCGCGCCGACAAAGGGCGAGTCGGCCAGTGTGGGCTCCAGCTGTGCGCAGTCGGCCTGAGACAAAACTTGCTGGTGCCGGGTATCGGCCAGGTTGTGCCGGGCATGGGCAAAACTGCCCGAGTTGCGGAAGGTCACCAGCTTGCCGTTGCGCCGCCAGTTGAACCCCTCGAGGTGGTCTTCTTCGCGCCAGCACTGCAGCGTGCTCTGGCTCAACAGGGCCAGACGCAACAGATGGCCAGCGTTCCGGCGATTCACTGAACTGCGGCACGCACCGAGGAACGACGCCATCCAGCGCCATTGTGCCGGATCGAAACGCGGGCGCAGCTTTAACGGTGAATCTCCGCGCAACATCCAGCCGATCGCCTGCAAGGGCACGCCGGCATCCGCCAGCGGCGCGACGTAGCGATAAGAGAGTTGGCCACCATTGGCGAAGCTGGTTTCGCTGCCCAGCGAGTCCCGAGCCTCGACCAGGGTCACGCCAAAGCCGTCACGAACCAGTGCGTAGGCCGTTGCCAAGCCGATTACGCCACCTCCGATGATGCAAACCCGTTGAGCCATATCAGTCCTTAGCCGCAATTGGAACGAGCTTCAGATTAGGACCAGGTGACAGGCGCGGAACAATGAATAAAGATGCGCTAACCATAAACAAAGGTTATGGACTAGCCATGCGATTGCGACATATCGAGATCTTCCAGGCCATCCGCCAGACCGGCTCGGTCAGCGGCGCGGCGCAACTGCTGCATGTCTCACAGCCGGCGGTGACCAAGGTCCTGCAGCACGCCGAACTGCAGTTGGGCTTCCCGTTGTTCCTGCGGGTGCGCGGCAAACTGCAAGCCACACCCGAGGCGCTGGAGCTGGAGCGCGAGGTCGATAAGGTCACCGAAAGCCTGCAAGGCGTAAGGCGCCTGGCCCAGAGCTTGCGCCGCGATCCGGGTCACAGCTTGCGTATCGGTGCCACACCGGCGCTGGCCCTGTCGCTGCTGCCACCGGCGATCAGCGAATGGACCCGGCGTTACCCGGACATTGTCTGCGAGCTATCCAGCGCCCATAGCCGCGAACTGGTGCAGAACCTGTTGATGCGCGAGATTGATGTCGCCCTAAGCCTGCAGCCGCCGGATCACCCAGGGCTTAAAGCCCAGGCGTTGGCTCACGGCGTGTTGGTGGTATTGGCGCCCATCGATTACTGGGCCGACGAGAGCAAGGGCAAACCATTGCCGTTGATGGAGCTGGCGAATGCGCCATTGATTGGCTTGTCCAGTGCCGATCCGCTGTCGGCGAAACTCGACAGCTACCTGAAAGCCGTCGAACCGCCGCCACGGATCAGCATTGCCGTGCAGACTTATTCACTGGCCAGGGCCATGGTCGAATCCGGTGCCGGACTGGCGGTGATCGACCCGTTCACCGCCCTCGGGGCGTCGCCCACCAGCACCGCCATACGCCCGCTGGCTCCGGCGCTGCCGATCAGCCTGTACGCCGTGACCCGCGCCAATGAACCGCCGCCGCACACCCTGAGCAATCTGCTGGAGATCTTCAGCAGCCGGGCGCAGGAGCAGTTGGATCGGTTGATGGATAAGGGTTGATCGCGGTGCCGTCACAACACATAAAACAGGATCGCCACAAAATGCAGCAAACTGCCGGCGATCACGAACAAATGCCAAATCCCATGGGCATGGCGTAGACGGTTGTCGAGAGCGAAGAAAATAATTCCCACGGTGTACAACACCCCACCTGACGCCAGCCAGGCGAAACCGGCAGTGCCCAGCGCCGCCAGCAACGGCTTGACCGCCACCAGCACGATCCAGCCCATAACCGCATAGATCACGATCGACAGAATCCGTGCCTCGGAACGCGGCTTGATCTCTTGCAGGATGCCGATGATCGCCAGGCCCCAGACAATCCCGAACAAGGTCCAGCCCCAAGGTCCACGCAAAGTAACCAGACAGAACGGTGTGTAACTCCCGGCGATCAGCAAGTAGATCGAAAAATGATCGACCTTTTGCATGATGGTTTTCTTGCGCCCTTGCACGCTGTGATACACCGTCGAAGCGCTGTACAGCACCAGCAAGGTGAAACCGTAAATCGCCACGCTGACAATCTTCCAGGGGCTGCCGTCCAGACTGGCAATCACCAGTAACCAGACCGCCCCGATACTCGCCGCGACCGCACCCACCAAATGCGTCCAGGCGTTCAATCTTTCCCCGTGATACATGCGTCACTTACCTCATCTACCGACCCAACATCACCCAAGGCTCAGGCCTTAAGCCTAAAAGCACAATGTCTATGCACACATCCAACTGTAGGAGCTGCCGAAGGCTGCGATCTTTTGATCTTCAGCGCCAGAGAGGTCGCTAAAGATCGCAGCCTTCGGCAGCTCCTACAAAAGCACGAGCCAGGCTCCCGACAGTTGGGCACAATCAAGTCATTCGAATAAGAGTCCGCGCCATGCTGATCGATGAAGAGTTGACCCTGAAAAAGCTCGAGGTGTTCCTGGCCTTCATGCGTACCGGCAATCTGGCGCGAGCGGCGGTTGAGTTGCAGACCAGCAATGTCAGCGTGCATCGGGCCATCCACTCCCTGGAAAGCGCCCTGCGTTGCCCCCTGTTCAAACATGAAGGGCGCAACCTGACGCCACTGGAAAGCGCCTATGTGCTGGAAGAACGCGCACAGAAGCTGATCCAGGACGTGGTCGAAACCGTGCGTCTGACCCGCGAAGCCGCCGGATTCTCCGCGGAGCGCTTCAAGCTGGGCTCGTTGTATTCACTGACGGTCAAGACCGTGCCGCAACTGATCATGGGTCTGAAAATCCGCCGCAGCGAACTGAATATCGACCTGATTCTCGGCTCGAATATCGATCTGCTGTACAAGCTCAAAAACATGGAAGTCGACGCGATTCTGGTGTCTCTCGACGACAGCATGAACGACCCGGACTGTGAGCAGATTCCATTGTTCTCCGACGATATCTTCCTCGCCACACCGGCCGATTCACCCTTTGCGCAACAAGCGGAAGTCGACCTCAGCGATGTACGCAACGAAACCTTCATCACCCTGACCCAGGGCTTCGCCACTCACCAGGACGGTAATCGGGTGTTCAAACAAGCAGGCTTCGAGCCGAAGGTGGCGATGCAGGTCAACGACATCTTCACCCTGCTGAGCATGGTCAGTTCCGGGGTCGGTTATGCCTTGCTGCCGGGGCGGATTGCGGCGGTGTATGAAAACCGGGTGAAGCTGATTCCATTGCAGGCGCGTTATCGCCTGCAACAGCATATCGGCGTGGTGTTTCTCAAGGCCAAGGAGCGCGATCCGAATTTGTTGGCGCTGTTGGCGGAGTGTCGGATGTATGCCCATCGGCATGCCTGAGACACCGCGGCGCCTGCTTCGCGAGCAGGCTCGCTCCCACAAGTACAGTGTCGAACCCATCTTTGTTGATCGACACACAACCCTGTGGAGCGAGCCTGCTCGCGATGACGGAGTAACATTCAACACAAACCTGGAACCTACCCCACAATCCCCCGCACAATGAAATACAACAACGACGGCCCCAGCAGACAACCCAACCCGGTATGGAAAGTCGCCGTCAGCGCCCCATAAGGCACCAACCGTCGATCCGTCGCCGCCAACCCCGCCGTCACCCCGCTGACCGTGCCAGCCAAACCACCGAAGACCATCGCCGAGCGCGGGTTATCCAGCCCCATCCAACGGGCGGCCATTGGCGTGCCGACCATCACCAGAATCGCCTTGATCAGCCCCGTGGCAATCGACAGCGCCACCACATCGGAACTCGCCCCAATCGCCGCACCGGTCACCGGACCGACGATGTAAGTCACCGCACCGGCACCGATGGTGGTCATGCTCACCGCATCGCGATAACCGAATACCCAGGCAATGCTCGCACCGACGATAAACGGCAGCACCGTGCCCAGCACCAGCGCGATCGCCCCGATCATTCCGGCCTTGCGCGCTTCAGTGGCCTGCACCTCGAACGCCGTGGCGACGATCGCGAAGTCCCGCAGCATGGCACCGCCCATCAGCCCGATGCCGGAAAACAGCGCCAGATCCGCCAGGCCTTTTTGTCCGCCGGTAATAGTCCCGCCGACCCAGGCCAGTACCAGCCCGATGACGATGGCAATCGCCGAGCCGTGGATCCGCCCGAAAGTCAGGCGCTTGGACAGCACCACCGAGACCCACATGATCACACCGACAAACGCGAATGCCGTGACCAGACCGTTATGTTCCAGGCCTTTTTCAATGAGATCCCACATATCAACGCCCCCCTGCGGTAACGGCAGACTGCGCGATATCGTCCGGCTCATCCGGCAGTGGCTCGCCTTTGTGAGTCCGGCTGATCAAGGCAATGGTGCATCCGCAAATCACCACTGAGCCGATCGCCGCCAGCACCGCCACCGGGCCGCCGTGCAGCGCGGTCACCACGTTTTGTTGCGCGGCCATGGCCACCACCACCGGAATATACATGGCACCCCAGAAGCCGACACCCAACTCGCACTCCTTGCTCATGCCGCCCTGCCGGTGCGTCCACAACCGCGCACAGATCAACAGGATCATGGCGATACCCACACCGCCGACGTTCGACTTCACGCCCAGCAGCACGCCGAGCATGTCACCCAGAATCACCCCTGCCAGCGTACAGATCGCCAACAGCGCCACACCGTAAATAATCATTGTTGTAATCCTCAAAGTGCATCGTCGAAGTTGTTGTTTTTGTCCTTCGAAAGCCTGAGCAAGGTGTCTAGGGCTGGCTTCCCTCCTCACGCAACAGTGCTTGCAAGGTGTCCAGACGCGCACCGTCGAAAGCAATGGCCGTGCCTTGTTCAAACACCCGGCGCGCCAGCCCGGTAAGCACCGCACCCGGCGGCAGTTCAATCTGCAGCCGCACGCCACGCTCGTAAGCGCTTTGTACGGTGCCGCGCCAGTCGACAACCCGGCACATGTTGAAAGCCAGATCGTCGCGCAGCTGCTCGACCGTACGAATCGGCCGGGCGCGACTGCCGCTTAAATAACCCAGCGTTGGAACCTGCAGAGGCACCTGGGCAAAGGCTTGCGCCAAAACCCCGGCCGGTTGTTCCAGCAGTGGACAATGGGACGGCACGCTGACCGCCAGCCGCTTGGCCAGACCGGCACCACAACTGCTAGCCAGCTTGGCGACCGCTTGCATCGCCCCATCGCTACCGGCGATGACTACCTGGTTATCGGCGTTGATATTGGCCAGGTAGACCGGTGTTGGCGGGCGATGAACCTGCGCCAGCAACGCCTCCACCGTCGCCAGATCCAGACCGATAATCGCGGTCATTCCATAGCCCTGTGGATAAGCCTGCTGCATCAACTCACCACGCAGGCTGACCAGACGCAGCGCATCGCTGAACGCCAATGCACCGGCCACCACCGCCGCCGGATAGGCACCGATCGACAGCCCGGCCACGTAGTCCGGTGCCGGCGCTTGCTGCAACAGCAAACGCGAACCGGCAATCCCGGCGATCAGCAGACAGAGCTGAACCGCACGGGTCGAGGCCAGCGCCTGAGTGGAGTCCAACTGCAAAACGTCCTGCCCCAGCACTTCGCTCGCCTCTTTCAAGCAAGCTTCAACCTCTGCGTTTTGCGGCAGACGATGAAGCATGCCCGGCTGCTGCGCACCCTGGCCCGGGAACACCAGCAGACTGCTCACGCTGCCTGCTCCAATGCCTGCCATGGATCCAGCACCAACCGTGCACCGCTGGCACTTTTGAGCAACACCCGCTGCGCCGAACCGGCCCATTCACGCAAGGCGACGGCGCCGTTGGGTGTTTGCAATTGCAGGTCCACCGGGCAAACGGCTGCGTCCAATTGCTTTAACAATTCCAGGGCCTGAACACGACTCAGCGGCTGTGGGGTACGCAGGATCAGATCGAGATCGCTGTGCTGATGCAGCGCCGCGACGCCACTGGCCAACTCGAACCCGGCACTGCCGCTGACACCCCAACTCAGGCCGCCAACGTCGAGCAATGGACGCAATTGAGCCAAAGCCTGCAGCGCCGGCCAGTTCCGATCCGTCTCGACATGACAAAGCTCCTCCGGCCGCACTCGCCGCTGGATCGCCGCGACCGCCATCACCGTGGCGTAACGCTGCTCACGCATACGCCCGCGCACGCCGACAGCGATCTGGTTGGCCGCAGCCAACGCGCGCCGTACCACAACCGGCTGACCGGCGCTCATGGCCTCAACGGCCCAGGCTGGCGCATCGGCAGGTAACTGTTCTGGAGTCAGTCCCCAGAGCAGGTCATGGGCAAGTATCCCGGTCATCTCGCTCACCACTGTTCGCGCAACAACTGCCGAACCTTGCTCGACGCTGCTCGATTGCTGGCACCCAAGCGGCTGCTCAGATCATGACCACTGGCTTCAACGTCGTGGATCGCCTGAGCCAGACAAGCATTCACCTGAGCCAGATCACTGGTTGTTGGCTGCTCGATCTGGCTGACTTCCAGGGTTTCCCACAGCAAGCCAAGGCTGGCGAAGCTGTCGATGTCATAAGCCATCGGCGGTACGCTGGCGGCCAGGGCTTCGAGCTCTTCGACGCTGCGCAAGGTCACTCGCGCCGCCGAGGCCTTGCCCATGGCATGCACCATCACACCGGGATCGCGCAGGGCGATGAGTCGGTTCGCTTGATATCCATGAGCGAGAAACGCCCCGGACATGGCCTTGCCGACCAACAGACTGATCACCGCATGCCCGGCCAATCGTGCCCGGGCATAACTGTCCACCGCGCCCGCCAATGCCTGATGAATGCCCAGTGCTTCTTCGCGTCGGCCATAGGCCTGACTTGGCACGTCGACGATGACGATCAAGGCTCGTTTGTGCGGCTGGTTGCGATCCGCCTCGATCACTTCATCAATCGCCTTGGCCAGACCCCAGCCTTCCAGCAGACCGACTTCGCCGTTGCGAGCGCGGACGAAGCGGTTTTGCGGGTCCGCTACCACGGCGAGAAAGCGCACCGGTTGCTCGCCCAGCAAACCGTCGGCGACTTTCAACGAAGCGGGTAATCCGTTCACGGGTACGGCGCCGGCACTCAAGGCCTGGAACCACTGCAAACCTCTCAGGGAATAGCTACTCATGAGCGCGCTCCTTGATACAGATCGCGAACCGTCGCTGGATCGATTTGCGGTTCGGCATCGAGACGGGCCAGGCGTTGCAGGAATAATTCGGCCTGACGGCTGCGTTGTTCGCTCGGCAGACCCTGTTGCAGCAGTTCACTGACCTGCTGCTGAATCTGCGCCACATCGTCGGCCACATAACGGTCCACTAAACCACTGGCAAACCGCTGCTCACCTCCGGTCAGGCTCCAGATAAACGGCCGATCGCGGGAGTCGTATTCCTCAAGTCCTGCTTCCTGCTCGATCACCTGCGGGCCGTTGAGACCCAGGCGGGCTTCCCGGGTTACCAGCAGATAGCTGCACAACCCCGCGGCAATCGACATGCCGCCAAAGCAACCGACGCTGCCGGCCACTACGCCGATCACCGGCTGGTATTGGCGAAGGTCAACGATGGCGGCATGGATATCAGCAATCGCTGCCAGCCCCAGGTTGGCTTCCTGCAAGCGCACGCCACCGGTTTCCAGCAGCAACACGGCGCGGGTGGCAATGCCGTTGCGGTTGTCCTCGGCTGCCAGTTCCAGCGCGCCGGCGATTTTCGCTCCGCCCACTTCACCCAGGCTACCGCCCTGGAAAGCGCCTTCTATGGCCGCGATCACCACCGGCAAACCACCGATGCTGCCCTTGGCGATCACCACGCCGTCATCGGCTTGCGGGACCACGCCCTGGCGCGCCAACCACGGCGACATCAGTCGTTGGAACGGATCAAGTAGTTCGCGAAAGCTACCGGCGTCAAGCAGGGCTTTGGCCCGCTGGCGAGCACCGAGTTCGACGAAGCTGTGCTTGTTGAGCAAGGCTGTACTGTCAGTCATGACCGATCTCCTCGAAGCCTTGTTCCAGACGCAAACGCACCACACCCGGCGTAGCACCGAAATCATGAATATCGATCAACAACGCCGGGGGCATCGATTCGTCGAACATCCGCTCGAACAAGTGCCGCCAACGTTGCGCGCTGCCGTTGACCGAGGTCTGCACCTGGATCGTCAGCTTGCCGGCCTGGCCCGGTTCCAGCAGTACTTCCAGATCACCGGAACCGACACAGCCCACCAGCGCCCGGCCCTTGGCCGGCTGCCCGGCGGGGAATTCAAAGGATAAGGTTTCCATCAAAATGCTCCCTGGATGAAGCTGTCGCCAGACTCGATACGATCGATAAACAGGCAAGCCGCGAGCAGATCCGCAGCGCCGCCGGGCGAGGCATTCAACGCCAATAATTGTTGGTCCAGCTCATGCAGCCGACGACGTCCGCCAAGGCTTGCGCTGCCACCGGCGTCGAGCACCGCTTGCGCGCCGTGTTGCATGGCTTGCAGGCCGGTTGGACCTGCGCGATAGAGCACGCAGGTGTCGGCCAGGCCAGTCATGATTGCCAGCAAGGCATCGAGCCGGGCGTTCTGTTCGCCATGGCCATCGGCACGGCTGCGTTTGAGTTGCGGTAACGCGCGTTGCATCACAGCAGGGAAGCCGAGTTGCGCTTCTTCTCGGGCTCCGCGTGCGCCATAACGTTCGGCGACTTGGGCACCATGGCTGAGGGGACGCGGGGAGTAACGGTCGTCGAGCAAGGCCAGGCGTGCGGCGCGCAAGGTTACTGCGCCAGGGCCAGTGGATTCAGGTTCCAGTGCCGCAGCGGCAACCAGCAGACCCAAAGCCCAGATCGCACCGCGATGGGTATTGACGCCATTAGTGGTGGCCAGCATGAGTTGCTCACCTTCACGACCAATACGGCCGAGGGCTTCGCGCAGCGGCAGGCCGACTTCAGCAAACTCGAGAGCCGCTTCAGCCATTTCCTTGAATGCCGGCCATAAGGACAACGCCGAGGCGTGCATCAGCCCCAGGTACAGATCACTGTGGGCGCCATTGCCGCGACGATCGACCAGCGCCGGTTTCGGCGAGAGGTCGGCTTCATCGATCAAGGCCTCCACCGCCAGATCCGCCAGGCGTTCGGCCAGAGAGAGGGTTTTGGGTTGCAGGTTAAATGCGTGCATTACCAGCTCCTGAATTTGGCGGGCGGGTTGTACAAGCCACCCGACCACTCCACCAGATCGGCGACACTTTTCGCCGCGAGCAATTCGCGGGTGGCGTCGGTGCGACGGATGCCGAGGTCTTCCGGCAGCGCGATCAAACCTTCGCGACGCATGCGGGCAGTGTCTTTCGGGTTATGCCGCATGCCGATGACGGTCACCCCGGCGACTGCAGCGATCATTGCCTGGCGCTCTTCCAGGGAGCGGGCCTTGTACAGGTAGGCAATGCCTTCTTCGGTGAGCAGGTGGGTGACGTCGTCGCCGTAGATCATGATCGGCGCGAGTGGCATGCCACTTTTTTTTGCCACTTCGACCGCGTCCAGGGTCTCGACGAAGGTCGGTTTACCGCCCTCCTGAAAGGTCTCGACCATCTGCACCACCAGCTTCTTGCCGCGTTCGAGCAAGGCTTCAGGGGCATCGCCATGACGCATATCCAGCCAGGCCGGCGTGCCATGACGGCGACCGCGTGGATCATGACCCATGTTCGGCGCACCGCCGAAGCCGGCCAGGCGTCCACGGGTGACAGTCGAGGAGTGGCCATCGCCATCGACCTGCAAGGTCGCGCCGATAAACAGGTCCACCGCGTATTGCCCGGCCAGTTGGCAGAACATCCGGTTCGAGCGCAGCGAACCGTCCCGCCCGGTGAAGAACACATCCGGCCGCGCGGCGATGTAGTTTTCCATCCCAAGCTCAGTGCCGAAGCAATGCACGCTCTCGACCCAGCCACTTTCGATGGCAGGAATCAGGGTGGGATGGGGGTTGAGGGTCCAGTTGCGGCAGATCTTGCCCTTGAGCCCGAGGGACTCGCCGTAGGTCGGCAGGATCAGTTCTATGGCCGCAGTGTTGAAACCGATGCCATGGTTGAGCGACTGAACGTTGTGCTTTTCATAGATGCCGCGGATCGCCATCATCGCCATCAACACGTGCACCGGTTTGATGTGCCGTGGGTCGCGGGTGAACAACGGTTCGATGTAGAACGGCTTATCGGCGACCACCACGAAGTCGACCCAAGAGGCGGGAATGTCCACGCGGGGCAACTTACTGACGTCGTCCACCAACT
Source organism: Pseudomonas sp. LBUM1658 (assembly GCF_059716055.1). Classification (NCBI taxonomy): domain Bacteria; kingdom Pseudomonadati; phylum Pseudomonadota; class Gammaproteobacteria; order Pseudomonadales; family Pseudomonadaceae; genus Pseudomonas; species Pseudomonas sp. LBUM1658. The sequence goes on along the minus strand of NZ_CP166798.1, from coordinate 496,569 downwards.
GGTTGACCTGGACAATCACGATGCCGTCGCTGAAGGCGGCGGGTTCGATCAGCGCCGGGGTGTCTTCGGTGCTCGGCCCGGTGTAGATGTTGCCCGCGCGGTCGGCCATGAAACCGGCCGAGAGCACCACGTTGGGAATCAGGTCCACCACCAGCCGGGCATAGAGTTCGATGTAGGTATGGATCGCGCCGATTTCCAGCAGCCCGTCTTCGAGCAACTGGCTGATGCGCAGGCTTTGGGTGCCAGCGAAGGAGAAGTCCAGCTTGCGGGCGATACCGCGCTCGAACAGGTCAAGATGCTCGGACCGGCCGACGCTGGGCATGATCATGTGCAGATCGTGCAGCTTTGCCGGATCGGCCTTGGCCAGAGAGCGAGAAAGGAAGTCCGCCTGCTTCTGGTTGTTACCTTCAAGCACCACCCGGTCGCCGGGCATAATCAACGCCTCCAGCGCCGCGACAATCTTGTCGGTCGGCAACACCACACCATCGGCGAGACCCCGCACTTGTTCGAGGCGACGCTGCTTTTCGCTGCGCCGCCGCGTCCAGCGCGAGTCGGGGGATATTATTGTTGTCATGCTCACTCCACGGGTTCGCTGTCGTGGAGCTACCTTAGGAGCGAATGGATAACAGCATCAATCAAGCACAGAGACGGATTGTTACGGTTAGGGTAATGAATTGATCCCTGTGGCGAGGGAGCTTGCTCCCGCTGGACTGCGTAGCGGTCCCAAAAAAGCCGCACCACATTTTTTCAGGCAAACCCCATGAACCGATTACGACCGCTGCGCGGCCGAGCGGGAGCAAGCTCCCTCGCCACAATTGATCGGTTCGGTCTGGAGATTTATGTCGATTGTTCCGCCGTCTTCGCGGGCAAGCCCGGTTCAGGGTTTGTGTCGATCCCGGTAAAGTGTGTCAACCCACTGTAGGAGCGAGCTTGCTCGCGATGGACTTAAAGCTGACGCGTTTCGTCAGTCAGCACGCGTTATCGTTGACGACCATCGCGAGCAAGCTCGCTCCTACCTCTGCTGTACCAACCCAGCGCCCACCAACAACTCTTCCAGCCCCAGCAAATCCGGCACTTTGGCCACTTGATCGGCGATTTGCACGGCGGCTTTTTCCAGTGGGCATAGCGGCACGTCGACGTAGCTCAGCTGGCTGTCGAGTTTGTAGGAGCGTGGAATGCCCTGCACCAGCAAGGCGATGAATTTGAGCTGCGGGCGTCCGCCCAAGGCGTTGAGTACGACGATGCGCGCGCGGTCGCCGATCACGGTTTTGCTGCCGCAGATGGATTCGAAGCTGAGCAGCGGGATCTGTCGGTCGCGCCAGGTCACCAGGCCCAGGTACCAGGGCGGGGTGTCGAGGTCGAAGGTACCGGGTTGGTAGTCGATCAGTTCGGCGATGGCGACGTTGGGCAGGATCAGGTTGCGGTCGGCCAGGGGCAGCAGCAGCCCGGTGAGGTTGCTGGTGCGGTGATCAAGCATGGGTTTTGCTCCATAGGGCGATGCTCTCCAGCAGGACCGATTCCTGGTACGGCTTGCCGAGGTAGTCGTTGACGCCGATGGCCATGGCTCGGTCGCGGTGTTTTTGACCAGTGCGTGAGGTGATCATGATGATCGGCAGGTGCTGTAAGCGCGGATCGCTGCGGACCTGCATCGCCACTTCGAAACCATCCATGCGCGGCATTTCAATGTCCAGCAGCATCAGGTCCGGCGTGTGCTCCTCCAGCAGCGCCATGGCATCGACTCCATCCTTGGCGGTCAGCACGTTCATACCGTGGCGTTCGAGCAGGCGGCTGGTGACCTTGCGTACGGTGACCGAATCATCGACTACCATGACCAGTAGCGGCCGATATGGCTCGGCGTCGACCGCAGGCTCACCGCCATTGACCGGGCGCGATTGCGGCAAGCGCGCCTGCATGGCGCGGATGTGCGCCAGCAGGTCGAGAATCAGCACCACCCGGCCATCGCCCAGGATGGTCGCACCCGACAACCCCTGCACTGCGGCAAACTGCGGGCCGAGACTTTTCACCACGATTTCCCGGGTTCCGGCCATGGCATCGACTTGCACCGCGATCCGTCGCTCATTGCACTGCACCAGCAGCACCGGTAGCGGCAGGCTTTGGCCGAGCAGCTTGGGTTTGACCAGGGTGTGCAGCAGCTCGCCGAGGTAGCAGAGTTCGTACCGTTGCCCGGCGTATTCGTAGGTCGGCGGGTCGAGTTGGTAGTAACCGTCGAGTTCGTTGGGCAGCACCCGAACGATGCCTTCGATGGTGTTCAGCGGGATCGCGTACTGGTCCTCGCCGCATTGCACCATCAACGCACGGTTGACTGATACGGTGAACGGCAGGCGAATGCGAAAGTGCACGCCCTGCCCCGGTGTCGAGTCGATGCTCATGCTGCCGCCCAGTTGCCGGACCTCTTCGTGGACCACGTCCATGCCGACGCCGCGGCCGGATATCTGGGTGATTTTTTCGGCGGTCGAGAACCCCGGCTGCAGGATGAACTGCAGCACATCGCGGTCGCTGATGTCGAGATCCGGAGCGAGCAGCCCACGCTTGATCGCCTTGCGCCTTACCGCATCGAGGGGTATTCCGGCACCGTCGTCGCGGATGTCGAAAATGATGTCGCCACCTTCATGAGCCAGGTCCAGGCTGATCCTGCCCTGGGCAGGCTTGCCGGCCGCGAGCCGCACCTCGGCAGATTCCAGACCGTGGTCGACGGCATTGCGCAGCATGTGCTCCAGCGGCGCGAGCATGCGCTCGAGCACGTTACGGTCCATCTCGCTCTGGGCGTTGCCGACAATGAATTCGACGTCTTTGCCCAACTCGCTGGCGACCTGCCGGACGATCCGTTTCAGGCGCGGCAACATGCGTTCGAACGGCACCATGCGCGTACGCATCAGGCCTTCCTGCAAATCGGTGTTGATCCGCCCCTGCTGCTGCAACAGGCTTTCCGCCTCCTGGTTGCGCCGGTCGAGGGTTTCCTTGAGGTCGAGCAAGTCCGACGCTGACTCGAACAAGGCCCGCGACAGCTGCTGCAATTGCGAATGACGGTCCATTTCCAGCGGGTCGAATTCTTCGTAGCCCAGGCGCTCGGCATCGACTTGCTGACGGCTGAGAATCCGTCCCTGGGTTTCAGTGTCCAGGCGCCGCAATTGGTCGCGCATGCGCTCAATGGTAGTTTCCATCTCGCTCAGGGTTACCCGGGCATCGTTGACTTGTTGCTCGATACGGCCACGGAAGATCGAGGTTTCACCGGCCAGATTGACCAGATCATCGAGCAGCTCGGCCGAGACCTTGACCATATCGCCAGTCGTCCCGGCTTCAGGCGGCATTGCTGGCGACTCGGTTTTGGCCTGAGCCTGAACCTGGAGCTGAGATACGACCTCGCCTGGGAGCGCCTGCGGCTGTAAATCGCTGACAGCAGGATGGGTGAAGGCGACGATCGCCTCGATCAAGGCCTGGGCGGGTAAAACCGGCTTGCCCGCCCGAGCCGCATCCAACATCTGCGCGAGCTGGTCATGGCTGCGTTGCAACAGCGTGAACAACGGCTCCGTCGGTTGCAGCAGGCCGGCCGACAAACCTTCGTAGAGAAATTCCAGTTCATGGGCCAGGTCGCCAATCGGCCCGATCTCGACCATCCGCGCGCCCCCCTTGAGGGTATGCAGGTCACGCAGCAGGGTTTCCACTTCAAGGCGGTTTTGCGGGTCGGCCTGCCAGCGCAACAGCGCCGCGCCAGAACTGTCGATGATGTCGAAACCTTCCTCGAGGAAGATTTCCAGTAGTTCGGGATCGTGACTCGCCGAGTCAGCCTGGGGCACGGTCTCGACCACATCAGCGTTCATGCCACTGCCCAAACGGAACTCGCGGATCGCCTCAATCAGTTCGCCGGGGTCGCTCAGCGGTTGCTGCCTGTGCAGTTGCTCGAGCAGCACGGACAAGCGGTCATGGCTCTGTTGCAGCAGTTGCGCCAACTCGCCGGAGTGGCTGTAGCGGCGGTCGACCAGGCCTTCATAGAGGCTTTCCAGCTCATGGGCCAGGTCCCCGACCAGCCCGACTTCGGCCATCCGCGCGCCGCCCTTGAGGGTGTGCAGGTCGCGCTGCAACGACAATAACGGCGCGGCGTTATCGGGGTCGTCCAGCCAACGCTGCAAGGCTTGCCCGGCACTCTCGAGGATATCCACCGCCTCTTCGAGAAAGATCGAGACGATTTCATCGTCCAGCTCCAGCGCCACCGGTGCCTGCTGCAACTCACTGGTGGCGGCGCTCAGCTCAGTGATGCTCAGCGTACGACTGCCATCGCTCCTGATCAGCCCCATGGCCGACGGGTCGAGACTTTGATCGAGCAAATCGCGCAGGGCTTGGACCCGATCCGCCCGGGGGCTGACTTCCTGGCCGGCGGCCAGTTGATCGAGCATGCTGATCAAGGCTTCGTGGGCACTGTCGGCCTCATGGAAAAACCGCTCGCTGACCGCCAGGCTGCTCTCTTCCACTGCGCCATACAGGTCAAGCAAGGCTTCGCACAGTTCATCGACCGGATGCAGGTCGGCCAGATGCGCGCCCTCGCCCAGGGTGGTCAGTTCATCGAGCAGCGCGCTGAGTTCCTGGCGCTCTCCGGGATGTTGCTGCCAGCGGCGCAAGAGGTTTTCAGCATCGAGCAGGATGTCCATGCCCTGGGCGAGGAAATTGCTGATCAGTTGCGGATCACGCTTGATCCGCAGGCCTGTATTCGGCGAGTTGAGCAGGGCTTCCAGGCGTTCGGCCAGTAGCCTCTGAGTTCGTTCGATCAATGACTGCGCGCCGCTGATCGCGGCCAGTGGATCGGTCTTGAGCTGCTTCACACTTCGGCGCAATAAACCTTCAGCTTCGAGCAGCAGCTCGATTTCATCCAGATCCAGTGCCAGTTGGTGCGCTTTGTATTCACGGGTCAGCTGGTCCAGCGGTTTCGCCAGTTCGGCGATCGGCAACACGCCGGCCATGTAGGCGCTGCCTTTGAGGGTGTGCAGTGCACGCTGCAATTCATCGCTGGCCTGCAGCGGCAAGTGTTCGGCGGCCTCATCCAGAAAACGGTTGATGCTGTCGAGGTGGGTTTCAGCTTCGTTGCGGAAGATTTCCAGCAACAGCGGATCGAGAGCCTCCTGCGCTTGCACAACAGCGTCCGGCGCCTGTTCATTGCCCTTGGTCAGTCCATGGGCACGGGCAGCCAATTGGTCGACATCATCGCGCTGGCGCTGGCTATTGGCGGCGAACTCGTCGATCAGTTCGGGCAACAACTGCAGCACGTCACCCAGCAGTTGCTGCACCTGTGGCCCTGGCTCGACGCTGCGTTCCAGAACCCGGTTGAGCAGATTTTCCACCGCCCAGGCCAGCTCCCCCAACACCAGTGCGCGGACCATGCGCCCACTGCCTTTCAAGGTATGAAAGGCGCGGCGCAATTCGCTTAATGCGATCTTGTTGTCGGGATTGGCCACCCATTGCGGCAATGACTCACGCAATACCTCGAGGACCTCGTCGGTCTCTTCGAGAAAGACTTCCCGCAACTCGTTATCCACCGGTGCTTCATCGTCCGGTGGTGGCAGCAGGCTGCCCGGCGTATGCAGGGCCGGAGGGTTGAGGACGGAAACCGGGCTGGCCAGCACCTCGGCCAGGGACTGCACCACTTCAGGGCTGTCCAGCGCTTGCTGGTCCCGCATGGCCATGGCTTCACTCGGGCTGAGCACTTCATTGAGCAATGGCACTTGCAGCGGGGTCGGGAAATACCCCAAGGCGGCCAGGCTCTCTTCGGCGACGTCCAGCACCTGTTCGCCGGGCGCCTGAGCATCCTCGCTCAGGCGTTCCAGGTAGTACTCGACGCTGGTAATGACATCGGCCAGATTGTCCAGCTGCTGCCAGTCGGGCTGGACCTTATCGACCAGCAAATGCTCGCGAACGTAGCCGTTACAGGCCTCCAACAGACTTGCCGCCCGGCTCAACGGAATCATCGCCAATGCACCGCGAACCTGGGTCAGCAACTCCGGCAACGGTTGCAGGTGCTGACGGTCCCAGCCGGCGTCGATGTAGTCGACGATGGTGTCCTTGGCTTGCTGCATACAGATCCGCGCTTCCTTGATCACCAACTGGTGGATCTGGGTCAGGTCGGTGGTTGGCAGCCGACTTTCCTCCCTGCTTTCCGGCTCGACGGTGCCGACCATCCCGGCCAGGGTCGCCTCGACGTACAGCAAGGCCCCGGCCACGTCCATGAGGATCGCGTCATTGGGTTCACGCTGCCCCTGGGCCAGACTCAGGACCACCGCCAGTTGGTCGATTATCACCTTGCGCGGCTGACCAAAACCCAGCACTGCCAGGGTGTCGGCAATTTGCCGCAGCGGTGCGAGCAAGCTGTCGAGGTCGGAGGCATGCTGGCGATCGCTGCGCACGAACAAGTCCAGACGTTCCTTGACCCGCACCAGCTCTTCGCACAACGCCGCCAGGACCGAACGCATGGCATCCCGGTCCGGGCCGGCCAGGCGGGCGCGCTCTTCGTCGACCAGCGCACTGCTGGGTAGCGCGTCATCGAGTCCGTAACTTTCTTTCATGGTCTGCATCTGCCCGGTGGGGTATTCGGCTTTGGCTATATAGAACAATAGGCTCTTGAGCAATTCTTGCGGGGCCGGCTGATTAATCCCGGCCATTCCTTGCTCGAGCAAGCGCTTGAGTTCCATGTCGGTGTCTTTGAGCAGGCTGCGCAAGGCCGGGCTATTGGCAATGCTGCCCGCGAGCATGCCTTCCACCAGCGCTGAAGCAACCTTCCATAACGGGCTCAGTGGCGCGTGGCGGCAAAGTCCTTCAAGACGCTCGAAGACCTTGGCCAGATAACCCAGATTGGTTCGGTCATCCTGTTCGCGCAGCAAGCCGACCAACGCCGCTTGCAGCATCTGTCGCAACTTGCGCAGCACACTTGGCAGATCCGCCGGTTCAAGCAGGGCCAGGGCTTCCTCGCTCAACGCAGGCAGGTCCGGTAGCTGCGGGCTGAACAGGCTGGTTTCCGACAACAGGCTCTCACCGCGGGCGCTGCGCAGGTCGTTAAGCAGCGGTAACACCACCAGTGGCAGATCGTGGCGGGCGCTGTGTATAAGGTCGAGGTAGATCGGCAACTGGCCAAGCGCTTGCTGCAACAGCCGGATCGCTTCGTCGCGATGACTGACGCGGTTCTGCTCCAGGGCCAGCGCCAGTTTTTCCATTTCTTCGGCAAGCAGCGCGGCGCCATAGAACTCGACCATCTGCAAACTGCCGTGGACCTGATGGATGTACGCCAGGCACTGGTTGAGCGCACGCACCGCCTGCGAGTCGGCAACCAGGCTGTCGAGTGCCCGGCTGGCCTGCTTCAGCGTTTCGGCAATTTCGCCTTTGACCCATTCGAGGGCTACATAGTCGTGGCGATCACCCATAACCACTCCACTCTGATTTCATACCCGGCATGCACTGCTCACGCTTTATCCGCGGCCGGCTCCGATGCGGCCGGCAAGGTGAAACCGGACACCGAACGCCGCAGCTGGCTGGCCATTTTCGCCAGGTTGCCGATGCTCTCGGCGGTGGCGGTCGAGCCGGACGAGGTTTGCGTAGTGATCTGCTGGATCACGTTCATCGTCAAGGAGATCTGACCCGCCGAGGACGTCTGCTGCTGCGCCGCGTTGGAAATGCTCTGGATCAGGGCCGCGAGGGTTTTCGACACCCCTTCGATTTCTTCCAGAGCGACTCCGGCATCTTGAGCCAGACGCGCGCCGCGCACCACTTCGGTGGTGGTCTGCTCCATGGAAATTACCGCTTCGTTGGTATCGGTCTGGATTGCCCGCACCAGGGTTTCAATCTGGCGGGTGGCGGCCGACGAGCGCTCGGCCAGCCGTTGCACTTCATCGGCGACCACCGCAAAGCCGCGCCCGGCGTCACCGGCCATTGAGGCCTGAATCGCCGCGTTGAGCGCGAGAATATTGGTTTGATCGGCAATATCGTCGATCAGGCTGACTATGTCGCCAATTTCCTGGGAAGACTCGCCCAGGCGCTTAATGCGTTTTGCCGTATCCTGAATCTGCTCGCGGATGTTGTCCATGCCGTGGATGGTGTTGTGCACCACCTCGTTGCCTTTGTTCGCGATCTCCACCGAACGCTCGGCCACTGCCGACGATTCTGCGGCGTTGGCCGATACCTGATCGATGGACTCCGCCATGTCGTTGATCGCCGCCGAGGCCTCGCTGATCTGCTGCGCCTGATGCTCGGAAGCTTGCGCCAGATGCATCGCCGTGGCCTGGGTTTCCTGCACGGCGGCAGCGACCTGACCTGCGGTGAGGTTGATGGTTGCCACCAGATCGCGCAGTTGATCGACCGAGTAGTTGATCGAGTCGGCGATGGTGCCGGTGAAGTCTTCAGTCACCGAAGCCGTCACCGTCAGATCACCGTCGGCCAGGTCTTCGATTTCGTCGAGCAGACGCATGATAGCGTTCTGGTTGCGCTCGTTCTTCTCGGCGGTCTCGCGTAGCTGGCGATTGGTTTCACGCACCATCACCAGCCCGATCAGAATGATCGAGGTCAGCGCCGCCAGGCCCAGCATGTAACCGCCGATGGTATGGGTAGTGCGCCCGGCCGCGAGGTTCTCGAAGCCGGTGGCCAGCAGCGAGGCTTCATCGAGCAAGGTTTGCGAGAGGCTGAAAATGCTGCTCGCCGACTCCCGGACCTTGAACAGTTCGGGCGAGGTTTCGAGGATTTCGTCCACCGAGCCCGAGACGAATTCGAATAGCTCGGCAATCTCGGTCAGCCGGGAGCGGGCATCGCGGTCCTCGACCTGGCTGATCTTCAACGCGGGATTGCCCTGCAGCATGCCATTGAGCACCTGACCAAAGCGCGCCGCATCCCGGCCAAAGGCATCGGCGGCCTGCACTGCCGTGTCGTCACCGGACAGCACCGTGTTCACCGCACCGAGAATGCGCTCGGCCAATAGCGTCTGTCGCTGGGCCACGGCTACCTGACTGGCCGGTGCCCCGCGTTGCAGCAGAATCTCCACGACTTTCTCGTATTCGACCTGCAATTGCGGCACGGTCTCGGCCAGCGTCGCTGCTACCTGGTGCAAGGACAACACGGTCTGCTCACTGGACAGAATTGCGTCGGTGTTCTTCAGCAAGTGCTCCCAATCCAGCTGTACCGCACGCATCTCCGGACGCACTTCCCGTGGCGCGCGAGGCAAGCCGGTGGCCGGATCACCTTTCTTGAGGTAACCCCAGCGTCGCGCAAAATCGTTGCGCGCATCGCTCAGCAACTTGAACGCGGCAGCCTTGCCGGCAGCCGCTTCGGTAGCGTTCTTGGCAATGCGCTGGGACAGCACCCGCAGTTCACCGGCGTGTCCTATGTATTGCTTGTCGTAATTGGCTTGGGTGCTGAGATAAGCGAAATTGGCGAACAGCAGCATGATGAACACGATCAGTGCCATGAACAGCACGATGATCTGCGAACGGCTGCGCGACCCTTCCATTGGCTTGCCTGTTTTTGCTTTTATCATCGGTATTCGCCTAAACAGCTGGATTCTCTGTGGCCGCCTTCAAAGATCGCAGCCTACGGCAGCTCCTACAGGTATTGCGTACGGCGTAGGAGCTGCCGCAGGCTGCGATCTTGGCGATGCCGAACGCGCCGAAAGTCTATGAGAAGACCTCTTTTTACAGGGCTACATCCATGAACCCCGGTGATTGTGCCAGGGCGAACGGACTGAAGACCCGCCAGAGTTGCTCGCGCTGGAACTGCCCCTTCACGAACGGTGTAATCGCGTCTTCCAGCGCCTGCGCCGCCAACGTTTCCAGGCAATCCTGCGCAAAATGCTGCAGGCCGAACACTTCATCCACCAGCAGTCCGGCAAAAACATCCTGGTGCTCGACCACCAGCACCCGCCGCTGTTTGCGCACTGTCGATAGCTCGTGGCCGAAGAAACCGCACAAGTCCATGATCGGCAACAGCCTTCCGCGCAGATTGGCCACACCTTTGACCCAAGGCTTTACCCCGGGCAGCACGGTACAACGCGGCTCATGCAGAACCTCACTGACTTCGCCCATGGGCGCGACGTACCAGCATTCGCCAATACGAAAGCCGATCCCGCTCCAACTCTGCTGGCGGGTTTCCTGGGACGGCAAATCCGCCGCCAGCAGGCGACAGCGGTGGTCGATCTCCAGCAGCAGCTCGAAAGCCGTTTGCGACTCGGTCATACGACCGCCGTCAGCCGGCCAGGACCGCATTCAAGGTTTTAATCAGGGTTTCTTCATCCACCGGTTTGGTCAGGTAGTCCTTGGCGCCCTGACGGGTGCCCCAGACCTTGTCGGTTTCCTGATCCTTGGTGGTGATGATGATCACCGGAATGTGCCCGGTTTCCGGGTCTTTGGTCAGCTGGCGAGTCGCCTGGAAACCATTGAGGCCAGGCATGACGATGTCCATCAGCACGGCATCGGGTTTTTCCTGGCGCGCCAGGGCCACGCCGTCGGCGCCGTTTTCAGCCTTCAACACTTCATGGCCGTGCTTTTCCAGCATGCCAGCCAGTTTGTACATTTCAGTCGGCGAGTCATCGACGATCAGGATACGTGCCATGGTCTTCCCCATTCGAGTAGGCGTGCGGCCCGCTGGCCGGACGTCAATGTGCTTGTTCTACTGCAGCGAAACCCGGCACATGGGCCTTGATCGCGCTCAGCAGTTCTTCCTTGCTGAAAGGCTTGGTCAAAAACTGGTCAGAGCCGACGATCCGCCCCTTGGCCTTGTCGAACAGACCGTCCTTGGAGGACAGCATAATGACCGGTGTGGACTTGAACGCGCTGTTGTTCTTGATCAACGCACAGGTCTGATAACCATCCAGACGCGGCATCATGATGTCGACGAAGATGATCCCGGGGTGATTGTCGGCAATCTTGGCCAAGGCATCGAAACCATCGACCGCAGTGATCACTTCACACCCCACATTCTTCAATAGCGTTTCGGCGGTGCGGCGAATCGTCTTCGAATCGTCGATCACCATGACTTTCAAGGCGCTGGAATGCTGTTCCATATCTGCTCTACCATCGCCACAGCGAATCGTTTTTTATCCATGCTCGGGTTACCAGAGCTCGAACCCCTTGATGTTCAAGGGCTCGGCGCCGCATGGGAGCCTTTTTAGCACAGTCGCAGGGTTCAATCTATCGGCCGACCCGCAAGGTGGTTTTTCCTTGACCGGGAACAAGCCGGGCGCCACTCTGACGCCACTTTTCAGCGCCCAATTTGCCAGAGGAATCACCCCATGAGCGTTCGCGTCGGGATTGTCATGGACCCCATTGCCAGCATCTCCTACAAAAAGGATAGCTCGCTGGCCATGCTGCTTGCCGCCCAGGAGCGCGGCTGGACGCTGTTCTATATGGAACAGCGTGACCTGTATCAAACTGCCGGTGAAGCGCGGGCGCGGATGCGTCCGCTGAAAGTCTTCGCCAACCCGCAGAAATGGTTCGAACTGGAAGCGGAAACCGACACTGCCCTGAGCGAGCTGGATGTGATCCTGATGCGCAAGGATCCGCCGTTCGACATGGAATTCGTCTATTCCACCTACCTGCTGGAACAGGCCGAACAAGCCGGCGTGCTGGTGGTGAACAAGCCACAGAGCCTGCGTGACTGCAATGAAAAGCTGTTCGCCACGCTGTTTCCGCAGTGCACGCCGCCGACCGTGGTCAGCCGTCGCCCGGACATCCTGCGCGAATTCGCCGACCATCACGGCGACGTGATTCTCAAACCGCTGGACGGCATGGGCGGCGCATCGATCTTCCGTCACACCGCCGGCCACCCGAACCTCTCGGTGATCCTCGAAACCCTGACCCTGCACGGCAGGCAACAAATCATGGCCCAGGGCTACCTGCCGGCGATCAAGGACGGCGACAAACGCATCCTGATGATCGATGGCGAGCCGGTGCCGTATTGCCTGGCGCGAATCCCGGCAGCCGGTGAAACCCGTGGCAACCTCGCCGCCGGTGGCCGTGGCGAAGCGCGACCGCTGACCGAGAAAGACCGTTGGATCGCCGCTCAGGTCGGTCCGACCCTGCGTGAAAAAGGCCTGCTGTTCGTCGGCCTCGACGTGATTGGCGAGCATCTGACGGAAATCAACGTCACCAGCCCGACCTGCATTCGCGAGATCGACAACGCCTTTGGCACCAACATCGGCGGCATGCTGATGGATGCCATCGATCTGAAGCTGAAGGCTCGTTGATCCAGAACTCCCAAGGTGAAACCAACATTGCGTTATGATGCCCCGCCTGTAGAACACGCGATGTTGGTTTTGTTGACATGACACTCCCCGCCGATCTGCCCCCCGAACTTGCCCATAGCGGCGTGCGCCCGGCCGATCGTCTCGGATTTACCCTGTTTCTCGCGGCGCTGATTCACCTGGCGCTGATCCTGGGCGTGGGTTTTACCTTCGTCGAACCCAAGCAGATCAGCCGAACCCTGGAAATCACCCTCGCTACCTTTAAAAGCGAAACCCAGCCGAAAAAGGCAGATTTTCTCGCTCAGGAAAACCAGCAGGGCAGCGGCACCCTGGACAAAAAGGCGATCCCGAAGACCACTGAAGTTGCGCCGTTCCAGGACAACACGGTGAAGAAGGTCACGCCACCGCCTTCGGCGCAACCCGAAGTCAAAGTGGCCGCACCCAAAGCCGCAGTCGCCACCACCGCGCCGAAGCCGAAGAAGACCGTCACCAAGCGTGAAGAGGTCAAGACCGAACCCAAACCCAAGACCGCCACGCCGACTTTCGACAGCTCGCAGTTGTCCAGCGAGATCTCCAGCCTGGAAGCCGAGCTGGCCAATGAGCAGCAGTTGTATGCCAAGCGCCCACGCATCCATCGTCTGAGCGCCGCCTCGACCATGCGCGACAAAGGCGCCTGGTATAAGGACGAATGGCGCAAGAAGGTCGAACGCATCGGTAACCTCAACTACCCCGACGAAGCCCGACGCAAGCAGATTTACGGCAATTTGCGGCTGATGGTATCGATCAACCGCGATGGTTCGCTGTTTGAGGTGCTGGTACTGGAGTCTTCGGGGCAACCGCTGCTGGATCAGGCCGCGCAGCGAATCGTTCGGCTGGCGGCGCCCTTTGCACCGTTCAGCGGCGACCTGTCGGATATCGACCGGCTGGAAATCATCCGCACCTGGAAGTTTGCCCGTGGGGATAAGTTGTCGAGCAAATGACCGAAGGTTTATGGCCTGCGCCGAACCTTCTGGGCCCGGAGGTGAGTCTGATCGTCATTTCCTACTCATCACCAGCTTGTCAGCTCGCGCCGCCAACGCCACACTAGCGCACATGAAGAATGTCAGCCCCAGCTATCTCAAGCATCAATTCCTGATCGCCATGCCGCATATGGCCGACCCGAACTTTGCGCATACCTTGACCTACATCGTCGAGCACACTGCCAATGGTGCCATGGGGTTGGTGGTCAATCGTCCACAGGACCTGAACCTGGCGGACATCCTCGAACAATTGCGCCCTGATATCGAGCCGCCACCGCTTTGCCAGCACGTGCCGATCTTTATCGGCGGTCCGGTGCAAACCGACCGCGGTTTTGTGCTGCACCCCAGTGGTTCGACCTACCAGGCCACGGTCGAGCTCGATGGCCTGGCGCTGTCGACCTCCCAGGACGTGCTGTTTGCCATCGCCGACGGGGTTGGCCCGGCAAAAAGCCTGATTGCCCTCGGCTATGCAGGTTGGGAAGCAGGGCAACTGGAAGCCGAAGTGGCCGAGAACGCCTGGCTTACCTGCCCGTTTGACGCCGACATTCTGTTTAATACCAGCAGCGAACTGCGTCTGGAAGCCGCCGCCAAACGTCTGGGCATCAATCTGAGCCTGTTGACCAGTCAGGCGGGACACGCCTGATGGCCTTGCGCTTACTACTGGGTTTTGACTTCGGCACCAAACAAATCGGCGTTGCCGTCGGTCAGGTGATTACCGGCCAGGCCCGCGAGCTCTGCACCCTGAAGGCGCAGAACGGCATTCCCGACTGGAATCAGGTCGAAGCACTGATCAAGGAATGGAAACCCGACGCCGTGGTGGTCGGTCTGCCGCTGAACATGGACGGCACGCCCAGCGATATGTGCGCGCGCGCCGAGAAGTTTGCCCGGCGTCTGAATGGCCGCTACAACCTGCCCTTCTATACCCACGATGAGCGCCTGACCACCTTCGAGGCCAAGGGCGAGCGCCTGGCTCGGGGCGGCCAGAAGGGCAGCTACCGCGACAACCCGGTCGACGCCATCGCCGCAGCCCTGCTGCTGCAAGGCTGGCTCGACGAAAACTCAGCGCTGTTCGAATCCTGAAGAACCGAATCCTGAAGATGCACGGCTGTCATCAGCCACGCACCTGCTGGTTTCACCCGAACTTGCCTACAACCCGAGCCTCAATGCACAGAACCCGGCTCGGGCCCATGAAGGAGCAACCATGAGCCTGCCCAATCCCGTCGAACTGATCAGCCAGATGGCCGTCGATCTCAAGGCCCATCTGGCCCACCGCGGCATCAGCGAACCGCGCTACATCGGCATCCGCACCGGTGGCATCTGGGTTGCCCAAGCCTTGTTGGAAGCCCTGGGCAGCGATTCGCCACTGGGCACGCTGGACGTCTCTTTCTACCGCGACGACTTCAGCCAAAGTGGTCTGCACCCCCAAGTGCGCCCTTCAGAGCTGCCGTTCGAGATCGAAGGCCAGCACCTGGTGCTGATCGACGATGTGCTGATGAGCGGGCGAACCATCCGCGCCGCACTCAACGAGCTCTTTGATTACGGCCGCCCGGCCAGCGTGACCCTGGTCTGCCTGCTGGATCTGGACGCCGCCGAACTGCCGATCCGGCCGAATGTGCTCGGCGCCACGCTGTCGCTGGCCGCCCACGAGCGGGTAAAACTGTCCGGCCCCGAGCTCCAGCTCGAAATCCAAGACCTCGCCCTTTAAGAGTCCATTGCGATGACGCCTCTCAATACCAAGCGCCCGCTGCAGCTCAATGATCAGGGCCAGCTGCGCCACTTCCTCTCGCTCGACGGTTTGCGCCGCGAGCTGCTGACGGAAATCCTCGACACCGCCGACTCCTTCCTCGAAGTCGGCGCCCGGGCCGTGAAGAAAGTCCCGTTGCTGCGCGGCAAGACCGTCTGCAACGTATTCTTCGAGAACTCCACTCGCACCCGTACCACCTTCGAGCTCGCGGCCCAGCGGCTGTCTGCGGACGTCATCACGCTAAACGTGTCGACCTCCTCGGCGAGCAAGGGCGAAACCCTGCTCGACACCCTGCGCAACCTTGAAGCCATGGCCGCCGACATGTTCGTTGTGCGTCACGGTGACTCCGGTGCCGCGCATTTCATCGCCGAACACGTGTGCCCGCAGGTGGCGATCATCAACGGCGGCGACGGCCGGCACGCCCACCCGACCCAAGGCATGCTCGACATGCTGACCATCCGTCGGCACAAGGGCGGCTTCGAAAACCTCTCAGTGGCGATCGTCGGTGACATTCTGCACTCGCGGGTCGCACGCTCGAACATGCTGGCGCTGAAAACCCTGGGTTGCCCGGACATCCGCGTGATCGCACCGAAAACCCTGCTACCAATCGGCGTCGAGCAGTATGGAGTGAAGGTCTACACCGACATGACCGCAGGCCTGAAAGACGTCGATGTGGTGATCATGCTGCGTCTGCAACGCGAACGCATGAATGGTGGCCTGCTGCCGAGCGAAGGTGAGTTCTATCGCCTGTTCGGCCTGACCACCGCGCGCCTGGCCGGCGCCAAGCCGGATGCCATCGTCATGCACCCGGGGCCGATCAACCGAGGGGTGGAGATTGAGTCGGCGGTGGCCGACGGTCCGCACTCGGTGATCCTCAACCAGGTGACCTACGGTATCGCGATACGTATGGCCGTGCTGTCCATGGCCATGAGCGGGCAAACCGCCCAGCGTCAATTCGAGCAGGAGAACGCCCAGTGAAGCTCAGCATCCTCGGCGCCCGCGTCATCGATCCAGGCACGGGCCTGGATCAAGTTACCGATATCCACGTTGAAGCCTGCAAGATCGTCGCCATTGGCGCCGCTCCGGCCGGTTTCGTCGCCGTCGACACGATCGACGCCAAGGGCCTGGTGGCCGCACCCGGCCTGGTCGACCTGAGTGTCGCCCTGCGTGAACCGGGTTACAGCCGCAAAGGCACGATTGCCAGCGAAACCCAGGCTGCAGCGGCCGGTGGCGTCACCAGCCTGTGCTGCCCGCCCCAGACCAAACCGGTGCTGGATACTTCGGCTGTGGCCGAGTTGATCCTCGATCGCGCTCGCGAAGCTGGCAATTGCAAAGTCTTCCCGATCGGCGCGTTGAGTAAAGGCCTGGAAGGCGAACAGCTGGCAGAACTGATTGCCTTGCGCGATGCCGGTTGTGTCGCGTTCGGCAACGGTCTGGACAGCTTCCGCAACACTCGCACCCTGTGCCGGGCGCTGGAATATGCGGCGACTTTCGACCTGACGGTGATCTTCCACTCCCAGGATCATGATCTGGCAGAGGGTGGCCTGGCCCATGAAGGCCCGACCGCCAGCTTCCTCGGTTTGCCGGGGATTCCGGAAACCGCGGAAACCGTGGCCCTGGCCCGGGATCTGCTGCTGGTCGAGCAAAGTGGCGTGCGCGCGCACTTCAGCCAGCTGACTAGCGCTCGCGGCGCGGCCCTGATCGCTCAGGCCCAGGCTCGCGGATTGCCGGTGACAGCCGACGTGGCGCTGTATCAGCTGATTCTCACCGACGAAGCACTGATCGACTTCAACAGCCTTTACCACGTGCAACCACCGCTGCGCACCCGCGCCGACCGCGATGGCCTGCGCGAGGCGGTGAAGTCTGGCGTGGTCCAGGCCATTTCCAGCCATCACCAACCCCATGAGCGGGACGCCAAGCTGGCGCCGTTCGGCGGTACCGAACCGGGTATCAGTAGCGTCGAACTGCTGCTGCCACTGGCCATGACCCTGGTAGAAGACGGTTTGCTGGACCTGCCGACGCTGCTGACTCGTCTTGGCGCCGGTCCGGCCGCAGCTCTGCGCCTGCCGGCTGGCAAACTCGCGGTGGGTGGGCCGGCTGACCTGGTGCTATTCGATCCGGCTGCCTCGACAGTTGCCGGTGAGGCCTGGTTGTCCAAAGGCGAAAACTGCCCGTTCCTCGGCCATAGCCTGCCGGCGACCGTGCGTTACACGCTGGTGGATGGGCGGATCAGCTACCAGGCTTGATGCCGCAACGCCGCTCCCACAGGTTATAGCTGGACCTTGTGGGAGCGAGCCTGCTCGCGATAGCGATTTATCAGGCGCCGCGGCGCTCGGCATTGCGAATGGAAATCTGGTCATTCAAGGTCCAGAAGTCATACAACACCCCAATCAGGAAAAATCCGCCGGTCAGCAAATAAAGGAACCCGGTAATCCACTTGCCCTGATACATGCGATGCACGCCGAACACCCCGAGGAATGCCAGCAGAATCCACGCGACGTTGTACTCGATGGGACCTGCGGTGAATCGCAGATCAGCTTCGCGGTCCATTGCCGGGATCAGGAACACGTCGATCAGCCAGCCAATCCCGAACAACCCCAAGGTGAAAAACCAGATAGTTCCGGTCACCGGTTTGCCGTAATAGAAGCGGTGAGCACCGGTAAAGCCGAAAATCCACAGCAGGTAACCGATAACCTTGCTATGGGTATCCTGCGGTGAAAAGTCCTGTCGATAGTTGTTCATGGGTTCCCTCTTTCCACGCGATAGATAAATTTTTTCAGTTTTTCTGTGACTTTTTTGTGTCGAGCCGACGTGTGGCTTCTAGACACTAAAGATGGCGCAAAGCCTTATAGGGCCTGACTTGTGTCAGACAATTGCGCCAATTTGCCACACATTTGCCGAACTTGACCCCCAGGTTGAATCGACCAGTGGCCTCGAAAGGGACCAAAAAGCTGTTATAAAGTTGCGCGCCTACCTACATGAGCCTTGCCTAATGCGTTTATTTTTCAAGACATGGCTAACCATTTGCCTATTATTGCCTCTGGCCGCCCACGCCACCAATCGTGAGCAACGTCTTCCAAACGTTAATGGTTACACCACAAAGTCCCATACATCGTCTGCCACCAAACAAGCCATCAAACGCTCAACTTACCTGAGCAAGGCCGACAACACATTGGTCCCACCCATGCCGTCCAAGCAAAGCAGCAATGTGCTGAGCCGCGCCGTAAACGTGCTGGGTACACCTTATCGTTGGGGCGGCAGCAGCCCAAGTAAAGGTTTCGACTGCAGCGGTCTGGTGAAATACGCTTTCACCGATGTTGCTGCTGTCGACCTGCCGCGTACCTCGAATGCCATGGCCAGCGGTCATGGACAGAAAATCGACCGCAAGGACCTCAAGCCTGGAGATCTGATTTTCTTCAATATAAGGAGCCGCAGGGTCAATCATGTTGCCATCTACCTGGGCAACGACCGGTTCATCCATGCACCACGTCGCGGCAAATCGGTGTCCATCGATACGCTGAAGAAGCCTTACTGGCAAAGCCACTACGTGGTCGCCAAACGGGTGCTGCCGAAAGAGTCGACCACCCTGCGTATGGCTCAGCGTTGATCTGAAGCCTGGCTATATAAGGCAGGCTTGCTCAACACCCCAAAAAGATCGCAGCCTTCGGCAGCTCCTACGGGACCCTGTACACCTTGATTCTCTGTAGGAGCTGCCGATAGGCTGCGATCTTTTTGGCAACACCACAACCTCAGCGGTCATGCCAAGCCACCCCCTCAAATCCCATCCGGCATCCTGGCTTTCTCCCGAGCGTGCTCGCGGGTGATCAAGCCCTTCGCCACCAATTCCTTCAAACACATATCCAGGGTTTGCATCCCCACCGAACTCCCGGTCTGTATCGAGGAGTACATTTGGGCGACCTTGTCTTCGCGAATCAGATTCCGGATCGCCGAGGTACCAATCATGATTTCGTGAGCCGCGACCCTGCCGCCGCCGATTTTTTTAACCAGGCTTTGCGAAATCACTGCCTGCAACGACTCGGACAGCATCGAACGAACCATCGACTTCTCATCCGCCGGAAACACGTCCACCACTCTGTCGATGGTTTTAGCCGCGGACGTGGTGTGCAGCGTGCCGAACACCAGATGCCCGGTCTCCGCCGCGGTCAGCGCCAGGCGGATGGTCTCCAGATCGCGCATCTCGCCCACCAGGATCACATCCGGATCCTCTCGCAGGGCCGAGCGCAGCGCAGAAGAAAAACTAAGGGTGTCGCGATGCACCTCACGCTGATTGATCAGGCATTTCTTCGATTCGTGGACGAATTCGATGGGGTCTTCAATGGTGAGGATGTGGTGATGCCGGTGGTTGTTCAGGTAATCGATCATCGCCGCCAGGGTGGTCGACTTGCCCGAGCCGGTCGGCCCGGTGACCAGCACCAGCCCCCGTGGCACCTCGGTAATCTTGCGAAACACTTCACCCATGCCGAGCTCGTCCAGGCTCATGACCTTTGACGGAATAGTCCGGAACACCGCGCCAACGCCACGATTCTGGTGGAACGCATTGACCCGAAAGCGCGCCACACCGGGCACCTCGAAGGAAAAATCGAGTTCCAGCAGCTCTTCGAAGTCCACCCGCTGCTTGTCGTTCATGATGGTGTGGATCAGCTCATGAACCTGCTGGTGGTCCAGCGCTGGCAAGTTGATCCGCCGCACATCACCATCGACCCGGATCATCGGCGGCAAGCCCGCGGAGAGGTGCAAGTCGGACGCACCCTGTTTGGCGCTGAAGGCCAGCAGTTCAGTGATATCCATAGTGCTCCCCAATTCCAGTAGAATGCCGCGAACCTCAGACCCGCTGGCGCACATTGAATGTCCACGATAGCAGACAACATCGCTCTGGTTCAGACACGTATCCATGCGGCGGCACTTGCCGCGCAACGCGACGCAAACAGCGTTCATCTGTTGGCCGTGAGTAAAACCAAGCCCGCCGAGGCCTTGCGCGAAGCCTACGCTGCCGGGATCCGCGACTTCGGCGAGAACTATCTGCAAGAAGCCTTGAGCAAACAGCTCGATTTGGCCGACCTGCCCTTGAGCTGGCACTTTATCGGTCCCATTCAGTCGAACAAGACTCGCGCTATTGCCGAGAACTTCGCCTGGGTGCACTCAGTGGATCGCTTGAAAATCGCACAACGCTTGTCCGAACAACGCCCAGCCGAACTGCCACCCCTGAACATCTGCATTCAGGTCAACGTCAGCGGTGAAGCCAGCAAGTCCGGCTGCACCCCGGCCGACTTGCCCGCCCTGGCCAGCGCCATCAGCGCCTTGCCGCGCTTGAAACTGCGTGGATTGATGGCTATCCCCGAGCCGACTGAAGATCGTGCCGTCCAGGATGCCGCCTTTGCTGCCGTGCAGGACTTGAACAAGAGCCTGCAAGCCAGCCTGAATCTGCCACTCGACACACTTTCCATGGGCATGAGCCACGACCTCGAGTCGGCCATCGCCCAAGGCGCCACTTGGGTACGAATAGGTACCGCCTTGTTTGGCGCCCGCGACTACGGCCAGCCCTGAACGTGGCTGACTCACCTCTCTATAAGGACCTCTCATGAGCAAGACTCGTATTGCCTTTATCGGTGCCGGCAACATGGCCGCCAGCCTGATCGGCGGCCTGCGCGCCAAGGGGCTGGAAGCGGCACAGATCCGCGCCAGTGATCCAGGCGTCGAAACCCGCGCCAGGGTTCATGCCGAACACGGCATCGAACTGTTCGCCGACAACGCCCAAGCCATCGAAGGCGCCGACGTCGTGGTACTGGCGGTCAAACCCCAGATGATGAAGGCCGTTTGCCAGGCCTTGCAGCCAAGCCTCAAGTCGAATCAATTGGTGGTGTCCATCGCCGCCGGTATCACCTGCGCCAGCATGAACAACTGGCTCGGCGCCCAGCCGATCGTGCGCTGCATGCCCAACACCCCGGCACTGCTGCGTCAGGGCGTGAGCGGCCTGTACGCCACGGCCGAAGTCTCTGCCAAACAGCGTCAGCAAGCCGAAGACCTGCTTTCAGCCGTCGGTATTGCTCTGTGGCTGGATCAGGAACAGCAACTGGATGCCGTCACTGCGGTCTCCGGCAGCGGCCCGGCGTATTTCTTCCTGCTGATCGAAGCCATGACCGCCGCCGGCGAAAAGCTCGGCCTGCCACGGGAAACCGCCGCTCGACTGACCTTGCAAACCGCCTTGGGTGCCGCTCATATGGCCGTCGCCAGTGATGTCGACGCCGCGGAATTGCGTCGCCGCGTGACCTCACCTGCGGGCACCACCGAAGCCGCCATCAAGTCGTTCCAGGCCGGCGGTTTCGAAGCCCTGGTAGAAAAAGCACTGGATGCCGCCGCGCACCGCTCGGCCGAGATGGCCGAACAATTGGGTCAATAAGGAGCAAATAATGATTGGATTGAACACTGCAGCGGTTTACGTGCTGCAAACCCTCGGCAGTCTGTACCTGCTGATCGTGCTACTGCGCTTTGTGCTGCAACTGGTGCGGGCGAACTTCTACAACCCGCTCTGCCAGTTCATCGTGCGCGCCACCCAACCGCTGCTCAAGCCTCTGCGCCGGATCATTCCGAGCATGTTTGGCCTGGACATGTCTTCGCTGGTACTGGCAATCATCGTGCAACTGGCCTTGATGGCCCTGACCCTGCTGCTGACCTATGGCACCATCGGTAACCCGCTGCTATTGCTGGTCTGGTCGCTCATTGGCGTGACGGCGCTGTTCCTGAAGATCTTCTTCTTCGCCCTGATCATCAGCGTGATCCTCTCCTGGGTCGCTCCGGCCAGCCATAACCCGGGCGCCGAGCTGGTCAATCAGATCTGCGAGCCGGCCCTGGCGCCGTTTCGCAAGGTCGTGCCGAACCTGGGCGGCCTGGATATCACACCGATCCTCGCGTTCATCGTGCTCAAGCTGCTGGACATGCTGGTAATCAACAACCTCGCTGCCATGACCATGATGCCGGCCATCTTGCGTCTGTTGATCTGACCCGGGTGAGTTATTTCCGCTGGGACGGTGAGGACCTGATCCTCGATTGCCACCTGCAACCCAAGGCCAGCAGCGATGAATTTGCAGGCCTGCATGGTGAGCGACTGAAGATCCGGCTCACCGCCCCGCCGGTGGAAGGCAAAGCCAATGCGCACTTGATGGCGTTTCTGGCCAAGGCCTTCGGCATCTCGAAAAGCCAGGTCAGTTTGATCAGCGGCGAGTTGAACCGGCAGAAGCGCGTGCGCTTGCATTCGCCGAAGAAACTGCCGGATTTGCCAGGGTTAACGCGGCCACCTGCAGCCACGCCTGCTTCCTCGTAAGGACGGGTCGGCAGGTTGCCGACCCGCACTTGCCACCTTCTACCTCAATCGAAATCCGCCCATCTGCCGCGCCAGATCGTCGGCCAGACGTTGCAGAGTCTGACAGTCCTCACGACACGCCCGTACTTCGCTGGCTGTCGCCCGAGCCAGGTCGGAGATGCCTTGCACGTTACGGTTGATCTCTTCAGTCACCGCCGACTGCTCTTCGGTGGCGGTTGCCACCTGCTGGTTCATGTCGCTGATGCGCTCGACCTGACCGGTAATCGCTGTCAACGAAGCCCCGGTGCGCTTGCTCGACTCTACCCCGGTACCGGTCGCGGCCTGCCCGGAGTGCATCGACGATACGGCGTTATCCGCACCCTGCTTGAGGCTCTGGATCATCTGCTGGATTTCATTGGTGGACGACTGAGTTCGCCGGGCCAGGGTCCGCACCTCGTCGGCCACCACCGCAAAACCACGGCCCATATCCCCCGCTCGCGCCGCTTCAATTGCCGCGTTCAGGGCTAGTAAATTGGTTTGCTCGGAGATTGCGCGAATCACCGCCAGCACCTGATCGATAGACGCCACCTGATTCGCCAGCTCGCCCACCGCACCGGCGGCGATGCCGATCTCGTCGGACATGCTTTCGATATGCCGGATGGAACCACCGACCACCTCGCGCGCCTGCAAGGCTTCATCGCGAGCAGCTTGCGAGGCGACGGCAGCGTTGCCGGCGTTCTGGGCGATTTCCTGCACCGTGAGGCCCATCTCATGCACAGCGGTGGCGACCATGTCGGTCATTTCCTGCTGCCGGCCGGAGCGTTCGGCAGTGTTGTCGACCACCAGGGCGACCTGCCCGACGGCGGTGCGCAGCCGCTCACTGGTGGCCAGGACCTCGCCGATCATCTCGCGCTGGCTGTCGAGGAAACGATTGAAGCCACGCGCCAGATCACCCAGCTCATCGGCTCGGGTAGAATCTAACCTGTGGGTCAAATCACCACCACCGCTACCAATCGCCACCAGTGCCGCTGTTACCTGACGAATCGGCCTCACCAGTCCACGCGCCAGCAGCACCACCAATAACAGGCAGACCAGGGCCACCGCCAAGCCGATAGCACTGGTCAGCCACATCGCTTGCCGGGCCTCGGCGTAGATCTGCGACTGCGGCACTTCGGCCACCAGTGTCCAGCCCAAATCCCGCAGGGGCAGGCTCAGAGCCAGAAAATCTTCACCCTCGCGGACAAAGTCGCTGCTGGTCGGTCCTTGATGCCCCATCACCGCCTGCGCCGCCGGGCTGCCGATCTGCTCGGCCAATTGACGTTTACCGCTGAATTCAGCCTCCGGATGTATCTGGATCAAACCGTCGGAACGCACCAGATAGACCTTGCCGCGTGCGCCGAAGCTGAAGTTGTGAATCAACTCCGACAGCTCGCGCATGCTCAGGCCCAGCCCGGCGACGCCCACTACTTTCCCGGCCTGTTCGACCTTGAGGTCAATAAACAGCGCCAGCTCTCCGGTGCGGGTGTCTTTGTCGATGTTCAGGGTGCGAGGCTGGTTGCTGTCGAGGAAGGAATAGAACCAGGCGTCGGCGGGATTGGCTCGGCTCAGGGTTCGATCCAGGCCTTTTTCGCTGTAGTAGTGACTCGACTCGGAGCCGGCGATCAGCGCGGTAAAGGCTTTGTGCTCGGCGCGGATGCCTTCCAGGTAACTGACAAAGTCGGGGGTCTGGGCACTATTTTCGCCTGCAGCCAACCATTCGCGCACCATGCTGTTGCTGGCGATGTCTTTGGCGGCAGTCAGCGGCTGCACCAGAATCCGTTCGATGTCATTGCGCATTGCTTCGATGCTGGACGGCAGCGCCTTCTCGACCAGATAGCTCTGGGCCAGGCGGTTGACCACCAGGGTATAAACGCCAACCACGATAAGAATACTGACCAGCAGGGCGGTCCCCATGCTGAGGATCAACTGCCATTGAATACTGCGTCGCCAGAACGGCATGGAACACCCCCAAAGAATAAGAGGCTGAAACACTGCAACAGCCGTGCCGATTGTATACAACACAAGCGACAATCCATTATTTGGTTGTGCGCAAAGACGATAAGGCCTGGTCGATTGTGTCGTTGGCCACTAATTGCGCAATCGACCTTCGCATCCTGAGGGCAATCTTTCGTCCATACCTGTCAACTTTGACAGGTGTCAGGCCTATACCTGAAGTTTAAACTCTGCGGACCTGAATCGTAGTATTGCAGTGTTTCGGGAAAACGGCGGGCATATGCCCGCACCAATATTTCATTCAAGAGTACGCAAAATGAAGCTTGAACGAACCCGCAGAAACACTGTTTCCACTGGCCGTTACGTGGGGGAGTACCCCGAAGACATTTACACAAGATGCGGCGACACATGGTTCACGTCTGCTGGTGAATTTCTGGTAACAGACAAACATTACATCACATATGAGAACAACGATTACAACATTGAAGTGGACGCTGAACCGGTCAAAGACGCCGCGCAAGGAATCGAAAGTATTAACAAAGGACGCGAAGAAGTATTCGCCCTGCCGGAACTGCCGAACCCCACGGCGGATACCCATGAGCTCCACTTGACCCTCGCCGTAGGTGATGACTACACCGATAAGTCGGGAAAACGCCGGAAAGTAACAGGCAAGTACTTTCGGGAAATGTCAGGCGGCAGGTTGAAAATAGGCATTTACTACGCTTGAACCACAGACGATCTTTTTACCTGGCAAAGGCCTGACTCTATCGAGCCTCCGGCACCCAAAAGCGCGCTCGCGGATTGCCAAGCGCGCGTTTGAGTAATGTAGCCAGGAAACGCTTTAATTACTTTGCCCTATCGCCTGTGAAATCACCTGAACCGTGGCGCTGACTTGCTCTTGGTAACGGTTGAGTTCCTGCTTGTGCTGTTTCTGCATTTCGATCTGCTGGGAGCACAGATTCATCGCGGCCAGCACCAGCAGCCTGTCACCGATCAGGGTCGGGTACTTGCGCTTGGTGTCTGCCAGGGCAGCTTTCAACATTAACGCGGCGTCCAGCAGGGTCTGCTCTTCCCCGACCGGCGCCTTGATTGAATAGTCTTCCCCGAGAATCGAGACGACTTTTACCCCTTCGGCGCCGTGTTTCATGCGCTGACAGGGCCGGCGCTGACGCGCTCAACCAGGGCTTGAATACGTGCGGCGGTGGCACCCTGCTTTTCTTCCTGTTCCATCAGGCTCAGTTGCAGGCTTTCGTTTTCGTCTTTGACCTGGGCCAGTTCCGCACTCAGGGTCTGGTTCGTGCCGACCAGCTCCTGGTTCTGTTGCACCAATTCGCTGACCAGTTGTTCCAATTGACTTAGGGATGCTTCTAGCATTTTGATTTCTCGGGCATTTTCAAAAGGGCGCGTACGATAAAGAAAAGTCACCACGGAAGCCAGGGTTATCCAGCTCGCAAGCCCTGATTTTCCTGGCGGCGACCTTGCTCGCGAGTTTTAAAAGACTGCTATTCCTCCATCTGGTTCCGGACACTTCGTCGTACTGCAATTCGGTCCTGCGCCACGGCCGAAAAGATCGCAGCCTGCGGCAGCTCCTACGGAAACTGCGTACGCCTCGAAATCCGTGGCTGTACGCAAACAGTGTAGGAGCTGCCGCAGGCTGCGATCTTTTGATCTTAAAACCTTTTTGACAGCACGCCATTTCAACAGGTTAGAATCGCTGGCACGCAGACTGCATGGTCAGTTTGTGCCCGCCTTTCTGCTTCTGGAGTACCGCCTTTGAATGCGACGACCATCAACAGCCTGTTCTTGATCGGCGCGTTGCTGGTAGGTGCGAGCATTTTGGTAAGCTCCCTTTCGTCCCGCCTCGGCATCCCGATTTTGGTGATCATCCTGGCCGTGGGCATGGCTGCCGGTGTCGACGGCGCCGGCATCATTTTCGACAATTACCCCACCGCTTATCTGGTCGGCAACCTCGCCCTTGCCGTAATCCTGCTCGATGGCGGGCTGCGCACCCGGGTGGCGAGTTTTCGCGTGGCGTTATGGCCGGCGCTCTCGCTGGCCACAGTGGGGGTATTGATCACCACCGGCCTGACCGGCATGGCGGCGGCCTGGTTGTTCGACCTGAACCTCATTCAAGGCCTGCTGATCGGCGCCATCGTCGGCTCCACGGATGCCGCGGCGGTGTTCTCGCTGCTGGGCGGCAAAGGCCTCAATGAACGGGTGAGCGCCAGCCTGGAAATAGAATCCGGCAGCAACGACCCGATGGCGGTGTTCCTCACCGTAACCCTGATCGACATGCTTGCCAGCGGCGAGACCGGTCTGCACTGGAACCTGCTGGTGCATCTGCTTCGTGAGTTCGGCATCGGCGGCATCATCGGCCTGGGTGGCGGCTGGCTAATGCTGCAAATGGTCAACCGGATCAAGCTGGCTTCCGGTCTCTACCCGATTCTGGTGATCAGCGGCGGCCTGGCGGTCTTCGCCCTGACCAATGCCCTGCACGGCAGCGGATTCCTCGCGGTATATCTGTGCGGCCTGGTGATCGGCAACCGTCCGGTGCGCAGCCGTCACGGCATTCTGCACATGCTCGACGGCATGGCGTGGCTGGCGCAGATCGGCATGTTCCTGGTGCTGGGCCTGCTGGTCACTCCCCACGATTTGCTGCCGATCGCCGTGCCCGCCCTGGGCCTGGCGTTGTGGATGATCCTGTTTGCCCGCCCACTTTCGGTGATCGTTGGCCTGCTGCCGTTCAAGGCCTTTCATGGGCGCGAGAAGGCGTTTATCGCCTGGGTCGGGCTGCGCGGCGCGGTACCGATCATTCTCGCGGTGTTCCCGCTGATGGCCGGGCTGCCGAACGCCCAGCTCTACTTCAACCTCGCGTTCTTTATCGTGCTGGTCTCGCTGCTGGTGCAAGGCACCAGCCTGCCGTGGGTCGCCAAACTGCTGAAAGTCACGGTTCCGCCAGAGCCCGCGCCGATCTCCCGGGCGGCGCTCGAAGTGCATGTCACCAGCGAGTGGGAATTGTTCGTCTATCGCCTCGGCGCGGAAAAATGGTGCATCGGTGCGGCCCTTCGTGAGCTGAAAATGCCCGAGGGCACCCGCATCGCCGCGTTGTTTCGTGGCCAGCAACTGCTCCATCCGTCGGGTAGTACCACCCTGGAAGTCGATGATTTGCTTTGCGTAATCGGCCATGAGCACAACCTCCCTGCCCTCGGAAAACTGTTCAGTCAGGCACCGCAACGAGGGCTGGATTTACGCTTCTTCGGCGACTTCATACTCGAAGGCGATGCCCGGCTGGGCGCGGTTTCAGCGTTGTATGGACTCAAACTCGAAGGGCTCGACCCGGACATGCCATTGAGCCGCTTCATCACCCAGAAGGTGGGCGGTGCGCCGGTAGTCGGTGACCAGGTGGAGTGGAACAACACCATCTGGACAGTTGCAGTGATGGAGGGGAACAAGATTGGTAAAGTGGGCGTCAGATTCCCCGAAGGAAGTCGCCCGGGCCCCGGACTCTTCCTCTAAACTGCCCACTCTCTATCCAGTTTGACCGGTATTTATGTCAACCCTGCGCACTTATTTCGCTATTGTCCTGCTTGGGCTGAGTCTTTCCGTCGGTACGCTTTACGCGGCAGACCTGCCCAGCACCGAGGCAGTCCAGCAAAGCCTGGACAAAATTGCTGATCGAAAGCTACCTGAAGCTGACCAAAAAGCCCTGCAAGGAATTCTGCAACAAACGTTGACGCACTTGGCCAACAAGCAGGATTACGAAAAAAAACTGGCCGCCCTCAAGCAGCAACTGAGCACCGCGCCGCGCCAGAACACCGAAAATCAGAAGGAACTGACACGCCTCAAGGCGACCAAGGTGGTGCCTACGGCGCAACGTTACGCCAACCTGCCAGTCCCGCAGCTGGAGCAGTTGCTGACCGAGCGCACTAGCCAGCAAGGCCAACTGCAAAAAGCCCTGGCCGATGCCAACAGCCTGATCATCACCTCCCAGACCCGCCCGGAGCGGGCTCAGGCCGAGATCAGCAGCAGCCAGACGCGAATCCAGGCCATCAACAACACCCTCAAAAGCGGTAAGGACAACGGCAAGCCGTTGAGTGGCGACCAACGCAATCTGCTCGCTGCCGAACAGGCCGCGCTCGACGCATTGATTCCTCTGCGCCGCCAGGAACTGGCTGGCAATAACCAGCTGCAAGACCTGGGCAACAGTCAACATGATCTGCTGGAAGAAAAGACCGCGCGCCTGGAGCAGGAAATCCAGGACCTGCAAACCCTGATCAACCAGAAGCGCCTGGCCCAATCCCAGGAGACGGTGACCCAACAGTCGATCGAAGCGCAAAAATCCGGCGGCAGCACCCTGCTCGCCACCGAAAGCGCGGCCAACCTGAAACTGTCCGACTACCTGCTCAAAAGCACCGACCGCCTCAACGAGGTGACCCAGCAGAACCTGCAGACCAAGCAGCAGCTGGACAGCGTGACCCAAAGCGATTCGGCTCTGGAAGAGCAGATCAACGTGCTCAAGGGCAGCCTGCTGCTGTCGAAGATTCTCTATAAACAAAAACAGTCGCTGCCACACCTCAAGCTCGACCGCGATCTGGCCGATCAGATTGCCGATATTCGCTTGTACCAGTTCGAGGTCAGCCAGCAACGAGAGCTGCTCAGCAATCCGAGTGCCTACGTTGATACCCTGCTGGCGACCCAAACGCCGGAGCAAGTCACCCCACAGTTGCGCAAGACCCTGCTCGAGCTGGCAACTACCCGCGCCGATCTGCTGGAACGACTGAACCGCGAGCTGAGCGCCGTACTCAACGAATCCATCACACTGCAACTGAACCAGAAGCAGTTGCTCGCCACTGCGCAAAGCCTGCGCGCGACCCTCGACGAGCAGATGTTCTGGATTCCAAGCAACAAGCCGCTGGACCTCGAATGGATGCGAGCAGTACCTGACCGGCTGGAAAGACAGATCACCACCCTGCCATGGGCTTCAAGCCTGAGCGAGCTGGCTGACGGCCTGACTCAGCGTCCGCTGCTGTTCCTGCCCCTGGCACTGCTGATCGGCGCCTTGCTGTGGCGACGCAAGTACCTCTATGCCCAGCTGAACAAGGTTCACCAGGACATCGGCCATTTCAAACGCGACAGCCAGTGGCATACACCCCAGGCGATTCTGATCAACATCCTGCTGGCAATGCCGATTTCCCTGGCGCTGGCCCTGTGCGGCTACGCCTTGCAGATCGATGCCCGGGGACAGAACACCAACCTGGGTGCGGCGCTGCTACAGATTTCCCAGGCCTGGCTGGTGTTCTACACCGCTTACCGAACCCTCGCGCCGGGTGGCGTGGCCGAACTGCATTTCCGCTGGGAAAAGCGCCAGGTCGAATTTCTCCAGGGCTGGATCCGCCGACTCGGGCTGGTAGTGTTGGCGCTGGTGGCGGTGGTGGCTGTCGCTGAGCTGCAACCCGCGGCACTGGCCGATGACGTCCTCGGGATGCCGGTAGTTCTGACCTGCTACGCCTTGATGACCTGGCTGCTCAGCCGGCTGCTGATCAGCAGCCCGACCCATCGCAACGCTTCACTGTTTCGCAAAGCCGTCGGAGTGATATTCACCGCCCTGCCGATCGCCTTGTTCATCGCCGTGTGCTTTGGCTACTACTACACCGCACTGAAACTCAGCGACCGACTGATCAACACCCTCTACCTGCTGATGTTCTGGCTGGTGATCGAAGCTACCTTCGCCCGCGGCCTGGGCGTGGCGGCGAGGCGCCTGGCCTACCAGCGGGCGCTGAGCAAACGCCAGGCGGCCAAGGAAGCCGGTGATGGCGAAGCGGTGGTTGAAGAGCCGACGCTGGACATCGAGCAGGTCAACGAACAGTCCATGCGCCTGATCCGTCTGGCGCTGCTCGGTGGTTTCATCGCCGCGCTGTATTGGGTCTGGTCGGACCTGATCACGGTCTTCTCGTACCTGGACAACGTCACCCTCTACGAATACACCAGTGGCACAGGGGCCAATGTGAGCATGGTGCCGATCAGCATCGGCGACTTGCTCGGGGCGCTGATCATCATCGGCATTACCTTCGCCCTGGCGCGCAACCTGCCCGGCCTGCTGGAAGTGCTGGTGCTGTCCAAGCTCAATCTGGCCCAGGGCAGCGCCTACGCCACCACCACGCTGCTGTCCTACGCGATCGCCGGAGTCGGTTTCGTCTCCACGCTATCCACCCTCGGCGTGAGCTGGGACAAGCTGCAATGGCTGGTGGCGGCGCTGTCGGTAGGCCTGGGTTTCGGCATGCAGGAAATCTTCGCCAACTTCATCTCGGGGATCATGATCCTGTTCGAGCGCCCGGTCCGGATTGGCGACACCATCACCATCGGCAACCTGTCCGGCACGGTGAGCAAGATCCGCATTCGCGCCACGACTATCACCGACTTCGACCGCAAGGACATCATTGTCCCGAACAAGACCTTTATTACCGGGCAACTGATCAACTGGTCGCTGACCGACACCGTCACTCGGGTCACCCTCAAGCTCGGCGTCGACTACGGCTCCGACCTCGACCTGGTCAAGGAGCTGCTGCTCAAGGCCGCCCGGGACAACCCACGGGTGTTGAAAGAACCCGAGCCCCATGTGTACTTCCTGAACTTCGGCGAAAGTACCCTCGATCACGAGCTGCGCATGCATGTGCGTGACCTCGGCGACCGCAACCCGGTGCTCGATGAGGTCAACCGCTTCATCAACCGCGAGTTCAAGAAGCAGCACATCAACATCTCGTTCCGACAGATGGAGGTCTACCTGAAAAATCTTCAGGGCCAGGAGTACAAAATGGTACCCATCGAATCGGAAAACAAAACCATCGTGCCCGCACCCGTCGGAGAATCGACGCAAGAGCCACCGCCGACCAAACTCGACTAACCATGCTATCCCTAGCAGAATGCTCGGACATTCTGCTGGAGATGGCCGTTGAAAGCCCTCGACGAACTGACCTTCGATAATCGCTTCGCCCGCCTGGGCGATGCGTTCTCAACCCATGTGCTGCCTGAACCTATCGCCGACCCACGGCTGGTGGTAGCCAGCCCCGCCGCCATGGCCCTGCTCGATCTGGATCCGGCGATCGCCGAAACTCCCGTGTTCGCCGAGCTGTTCAGCGGCCACAAGCTCTGGGCCGAGGCAGAACCACGGGCGATGGTTTATTCCGGGCATCAGTTCGGCTCCTACAACCCACAACTGGGCGATGGTCGCGGGCTGCTACTGGGCGAGGTCTACAACGAAGCCGGCGAGCATTGGGACCTGCACCTCAAGGGCGCCGGGCAAACGCCCTATTCGCGCATGGGCGATGGTCGGGCGGTGCTGCGCTCATCGATCCGCGAGTTTCTCGCCTCTGAAGCACTGCAGGCGCTGGGCATTCCCACTACCCGCGCGTTGTGTGTGATCGGCTCGAGTACGCCGGTCTGGCGCGAGAAGCAGGAACGCGGTGCGATGCTGCTGCGTCTGTCGCCAAGCCATGTGCGCTTCGGACATTTCGAATATTTCTATTACACCAAGAGACCCGAGCAACAGAAACAGCTCGGCGAGCACGTGTTGGCGATGCACTTCCCGGAGTGCCTGGAACAACCCGAGCCGTATCTGGCGATGTTTCGCGAGATCGTCGAGCGCAACGCCGAGCTGATTGCCAAATGGCAGGCCTATGGCTTCTGCCACGGCGTGATGAACACCGACAATATGTCGATCCTCGGCATCACGTTCGACTTCGGTCCGTTCGCCTTCCTGGATGACTTCGACGCCCAGTTCATCTGCAACCACTCCGATGACCAGGGCCGCTATTCCTTCAGCAACCAGGTGCCCATCGGCCAGTGGAACCTCAGCGCCCTGGCCCAGGCCCTGACCCCATTCATCAGCGTCGAGGCCCTGCGCGAAACCCTCGGCCTGTACTTCCCGCTGTACCAGGCCCACTACCTGGACCTGATGCGTCGCCGCCTTGGCTTCACGACCGCCGAGGACGAAGATCAGAAACTGGTCGAAGGCCTGCTGCAATTGATGCAGAACAGCGCCGTCGACTACAGCCTGTTCTTCCGACGCCTGGGTAATGAATCCGCCGAACTGGCCGTCGCCCGCCTGCGTGACGACTTCGTCGATCTCCAAGGCTTCGATGCCTGGGCCGGGCGTTACACCGCCCGCGTCGCCCGCGAGGATTCAGATAACCAGGAGCAACGCCGCAGCCGCATGCACGCGGTCAACCCGCTCTACATTCTGCGCAACTATTTGGCGCAGAAAGCTATCGATGCAGCAGAAAGCGGTGATTATGCAGAGGTTCGCCGCTTGCACGCGGTACTGAGCAATCCGTTCGAAGAACAGCCGGGAATGGAAAATTATGCAGAGCGCCCGCCCGAGTGGGGCAAGCATCTGGAGATCAGTTGCTCGTCGTAAAACCGATCAAATAAAGGTCTCCACCGACACGCCAAAGCGCTCGGCCAACCAGCGAATCTGCCGTAGGTTGAGCTGTCGCTTGCCACTCAGCACTTCCGAAACCACAGATTGCGCACCCACACCCGGCAGGTCACTCTGGCTAAGACCATGCTCACGCATCATGTAGCGAAGTGCATCAACACCGCCGGCCTTGGGCATCGGGCGATGCTCATGGTCCCAGGCCTCGATCCACTCGCCGATGATGTCCACCAGACTCATCAGCGGGTGCAACTCATCTTCGCCCACCAGGTCCAGCAATTCGTCGAGCGCCTGGACCAACATGTCGTAGTCGTCTTCGGTCTTTGGTTTTCGCAGCAATGGCGATACGAACTGCCAGTGCTCGGCAACCTGTTTAATCAGAACACTCATCCTCTTTCTCCTTCCATTTACCCCTGTCGTACTCGTGATGGCTCAGCACGTATTTGATGTACAGCCGTTGAGGCTGATACCGGACAACGGCTATCAACCGCAACTTGTTACCACCTATATCAAACACATGAAACGGGCCTACCTTATCGGTTGCAGGAAACATCGATTTCATTTCGGCAAAGTCACCAGGGTTGTTGCGCTTGATCAATCGATACCATTGATCTAGCGAACTCGCTGATCGTGGCCACTTTTCCTTGGCCTCCCAGATTCGTTTTTCGGTGAGCACATGCATGCAATTTCATTATCGCATTCTGCTATGGATGAGTTAAACACAGACCGTGAATATCGCAAGTTGCGATATATCCAATCTGACCAACGGCGCAGTCGACATTTCTTCAGCCTAGATTCGTAAAGCCGCGATGCCCGATTGAAAATGTGAGTAGGCGTCTCCAGATAAGGGGTTATCGGCCTCTTATACGGACCCCTTCCATGACTGACCCACTCCTCATCCCCTGCCCTCACTGCAATGGTCTGAACCGCATCCCCGCCGAACGCCTGAACGACAAGCCCAAGTGCGGCCGGTGCAAAGCTGAGGTGTTGCTTCACCAGCCGTTCGAGTTGAAGCAGGGCGATTACGCCAGCCAGATCAAGGGCGATTTACCGTTGCTGGTGGATGTCTGGGCAGACTGGTGCGGACCATGCAAGTCATTTGCGCCGGTGTTTGAGCAGGCGGCAGCGCAGTTGGCGGGCAAGTGTCGGCTGGCCAAGCTCGACAGCGAGGCCAATCAGCAGCTGTCGGCACAGTTGGGCATTCGCTCGATTCCCAGCCTGATTCTGTTCAAGAACGGCCAGGAAGTTGCGCGCCAGAGCGGTGCCTTCCCGTTACCATCGTTGCTGAGCTGGCTGCGTAGTCAGGGCATCTGAAGCACTGGGTGCCCCCCAAAAGATCGCAGCCTTCGGCAGCTCCTACAGTTATTGCATACACCTGATAATTTTCGGCCGTACCAACTCGGCGTAGGAGCTGCCGTAGGCTGCGATCTTGGCGATCTTGCCCGCGCTGAAGGTCAGGCATTTTCCAATAGGGCGTGCAGCTCGACAAATTGCTGGGTCAGTTTATGCCGTGGATCGAGGTGGATCAGCGGCATGTTGGCCTGGTGGGATTCGCGCATGCGCACTGAGCTGCCCAGGTACACGGGCAATACCGGCAGACCTTCGCCGATCAGTTCGTCGAGCATTTGCTGTGGCAGACTCGCCCGGGCCTGGAACTGGTTGACCACGATGCCTTCGACTTGCAGGTCTTCGTTGTGGTCTTCTTTGAGCTCTTCGATTTCTGCCAGCAGGCCATAGAGCGCCTGACGGGAAAAGCTGTCGCAATCGAAGGGAATCAGCACGCGATCGGCGGCGATCAGCGCGGAAACCGCGTAGAAATTCAGGGCTGGCGGAGTATCGAGGTAGATCCGGTCATAATCCTCGGCCAATTCATCCAGCAGTTTGCGCAGTTTGTTGATCTTGTGCTTCGCCTCGAGCTTGGGCTGCAGATCGGCCAGCTCCGCGGTGGCGGTGACCACATGCAGGTTGTCGAACGGCGTTTCGTAGATATCCACCTGGTTTTTCTTCGAGAACGGCCCGGACGACAGGGTCTGCTTGAAGAAATCGGCGATGCCCATCGGGATATCGCTACCGGTAAGCCCGGTGAGGTATTGAGTGGAGTTGGCCTGAGCATCGAGATCGACCAGCAGCGTCCGGTAGCCTTCATGGGCGCTGACCGCTGCCAGATTGCAGGCAATGCTGGATTTGCCAACGCCACCTTTTTGATTGAACACCACGCGCCGCATGTCAAAACCTCCGTGCATCAAAGAATGACCGAGTGTAGTAGTCCACGGCTGCGCTTAGCTAGCGCGTAAGGAATGGGACTACACAGTCAGTTGCAATTTTTCCTCCGAGAATGCGAATGGGCCAGCAGAGGCGGCTGTGAAAAAACGGACAATGAGCAAACAGCACTTTTTCCTGAAAAACCGGTCAATTCTATTGAGCAAAATGTAACCACCGTTTGCTACAAGCCAGCTGTGCCGGGATAATGCGCGCCACTCGGCCATCGCGCCATGTACGGCTGGCCGCCCGTCAAAACGACTCGCCGTATCAAGGAAGCCCGCAGGGGCGGGATGAATTCAGTGATCAATTTCAATATCGCCCAATGGCGCGCCTGGGCTCCAGGGCTCGAAAGCGTGGACGATTGGCTGGCCTGGAGTCGACAACCGGTCGTACTCGACAGCAGCGATGCCGCCCCCGATGTCTCATTTCTCCCCGCCATGCAACGCCGACGCCTCAGTCGCCTGGCGCGGATGGCCTTCAGTGTGGGCTGGCCATTGGCCGAAGGCCTTGAGCAGCTACCGTTGGTCTTTATTTCACGCCACGGCGAAACCCCGCGGACCTTCAACATCCTCTGTGAACTGGCCATCGATCAACCCTTGTCACCAACCCAGTTCAGCCTGTCGGTACACAACGCAGTGATTGGGCTGTGGTCGATCATGCGCGGCGAAACCAGCGAAATGACTGCTCTCGCGGCAGCTGGCGACGGCCTTGAACACGGCATGCTAGAAGCTGCCACACTGCTCGACGAAGGGGCACCGGCGGTGTTGCTGGTAGTCACCGAAGAGCAGCCGCCCGAAGCCTACGCCGCCTGGATCGATGACGTGCCATTCCCGTACGCCGTCGGCCTGTTATTGACCCGGGGCGATGATTGGCAGCTGTCACTGAGCAGCGCCACAGCCGAGCCGACCAAAGCCGACTGGCCCCATGCCCTGAATCTCTTGCGTATTCTGCTCAACGAGCAGACCAACTGCCAACATACCTGGAAGAATCGTGTATGGACCTGGCAACGCAACCCTTGAAGGATAAGCGCCGTGATGCCTATTACTGGCGCCTGCTTGCGACCGCCGCAAGCTTTGCGCTGTTCGGCCTGGTCGGGTTATGCCTGCGGCTGGGTTTTCCGCTACTCAGACTCCTGCCGGGCGACGCGCAGGAACATCGGCAACGGGCGCGCCGCAGCATCGGCTGCCTGTTCTGGTTTTTTATCCGTTTCATGGCACGTACCGGGGTCTTGACCTATGAGGTCGAAGGCGCCGAAAAACTCGGTCGCCCGGGACAGATGATCATCGCCAATCACCCGTCGCTGATCGATGTAGTGTTCCTGATCGGCCTGGTGCGCAACGCCAACTGCGTGGTCAAACAGAGTCTCTGGAAAAATCCTTTCACTCGCGGTCCGCTGCGTTCCACCCAATACATCAGCAATGATGGCAGTATGGACATGCTCGATGCCGCCGCGCAGGCTCTGCAAAGTGGACAGACGCTGATTATCTTCCCCGAGGGCACCCGCACCCGGCCTGGCCAACCGCCGGCCTTTCATCGGGGCGCAGCGGCAATCGCGCTGCGTGGTGCGAAAATCGTGACCCCGGTAATCATCAACGTCAACCCGACCACCCTGACCAAAGCCCAGCCCTGGTATCGCATCCCATCTCGTCGCGCGCACTTCAGTTTGCGTGTCGGCGCCGACATAGATCCACAGGCCTTTGTCGAGCTTGGCCCGCCGCCCCAGGCCTCGCGCAAGCTCAACGACTATCTGCACCACTACTTTATCAAGGAGCTCGCCGAAGATGAGCGATCTACAGCACGACCTTCAGCATGAAATCAAACTGTTGATCATCGACGCCCTGGGCCTCGAAGACATCAGCGCACAAGACATCGGCGACGAGCAGGTACTTTTCGGTGAAGGCCTGGGCCTGGACTCGGTGGACGCACTCGAACTCGGCCTGGCGATCCAGAAAAAGTACGGCATCAAGATCGACGCTGACGCCAAGGACACCCGCAATCACTTCACCAATGTGGCCAGCCTTGCGGCTTTCGTCACTGCAAAACAGGCAGCTTGAGACCGGACCATGCAAACTCGTGACGACATTTTCAACACCCTGCGCGATGCCCTGGTCGAACTCTTCGAGCTGGAACCCGAACGCGTCACCCTTGAGTCCAACCTGTATCAGGACCTGGAAATCGACAGCATCGACGCGGTTGACCTGATCGACCATATCAAGCGCCAGACTGGTAAAAAAATTGCCGCCGAAGAGTTCAAGGCAGTGCGCACTGTCAGCGACGTGGTCGAGGCGGTCTACCGTCTGGTTCACCCGGCCGCATGAGGCGTTTGATTGGCCTCGGCCTGCTGCTGGCGGGCCTGCTGTACCCCTTTGCGGTGTATTACGGCATGGAGCATTTCGCCCCGTGGCAGTTCGGCCTGCTGCTGGGCAGCCTGTGGCTGGCGCGCGCGCTGACCAGCGCGCGGCGTCCCGGCAGCCTGTGGATGGCAATCGCTGCGATTGCTTTTTGCCTGTTGCTGGCGTTGCTCGATAGCCCGCTGTTGTTGCGCTGGTACCCGGTGCTCATCAGTAGTTTCATGCTGGCGCTATTTGGCCTGAGCTTGAAATACGGGCCACCGGTGGTTGAGCGACTGGCGCGTTTGAGCGAGCCGCAACTGCCGGACGAGGCGATCCACTATACCCGCCAGGTAACGATTGCCTGGAGTGTGTTTTTTCTCTGTAACGGTTTGCTCGCCGCCGCCCTGACCCTCTGGGCGCCGCTGAGTTGGTGGGCGTTGTACACCGGCCTGATCTCCTACGGGTTGATGGGTTTGCTGTTTGCCATTGAATGGTTATTGCGACAACGCGTACGAGGCCGCGCATGAATTGGATAAAACTTGAGCATCTGTTGCTCAAGGCTCAGCCAGGGCGCGCCGTGACGGCTGACCCGGCACTGAACCATGTTGAGCTATGCACCCAGGCGTCAAGCCTCGCTGCCGGCCTGCAAGCCCAGGGCGTACAGCGCATTGCCGTGTCTCTGGAAGACGCCGCTGACCTGGCGATTGCCCTGCTCGGCGCCTGGCGCGCCGGAGTCAGCGTGTTGTTGCCCGCCGACCTGCAAGCCCAAACCCGGCAACGCTGGTCGAACGAGGTCGACCTGTGGCTGACCGATCAGGCGGACGACGCCGCACTCAGCGATCTGTTTCAAGCCCCGCTGCCTCCAGCCGAACTGGATCTGGACCAATGCCATCTGAGCCTGTGCACCTCCGGCTCCAGTGGCGAACCCAAACGCATCAAAAAAAACCTGCGGCAACTGGCCAATGAAGTTGAAGCCCTGGAGCAGCTCTGGGGCGCGGATCTGGGCGAGGCCTGCATCATCGGCAGCGTCGCCACCCAGCACATTTACGGCTTGCTGTTCCGCGTACTCTGGCCGCTGTGTGCGGGGCGCCCGTTCGTGCGCAGACAACTGCCATTCCCCGAAGACTTGCAGCGCGCCAGTCGTGAACACCCGGCCTTCGCCTGGGTTGCCAGTCCGGCGTTGCTCAAGCGCATGGGCGACAACCTCGACTGGCCTGCACTGAGCACTGTGCGACGGGTGTTTTCTTCCGGTGGCGCCTTGCCTGCCGAGGCCGCGCAGCGCTTGCGGCAACGCTTGCAGCAATGGCCCACGGAGATTCTCGGCAGTTCGGAAACCGGCGGCATCGCCTGGCGTCAGGGCGACAACCTGTGGCAGCCGTTTGCTGATGTACAACTGAGCCAGGACAGTGACGGCGCGCTGCGCGTTGCTTCGCCGTACCTGCCTGCAGGTCACGTCGAACAGACTGCCGATGCCGCACGAATAGCCACTGACGGGCGCTTCGAGCTGCTGGGACGGCTGGACCGGATCGTCAAACTGGAAGAAAAACGTATCTCGTTGCCAATGCTCGAACAGGCACTGGCCAACCACGCCTGGGTCGCCGAAGCGCGTCTGGGCGTG
Organism: Pseudomonas sp. LBUM1658; assembly: GCF_059716055.1. Classification (NCBI taxonomy): domain Bacteria; kingdom Pseudomonadati; phylum Pseudomonadota; class Gammaproteobacteria; order Pseudomonadales; family Pseudomonadaceae; genus Pseudomonas; species Pseudomonas sp. LBUM1658. The sequence goes on along the minus strand of NZ_CP166798.1, from coordinate 457,632 downwards.
GTCCAGGAAAACCGTGCGTCCCTGGGTGCCTTGCTGGTGTTGAGCGAACAAGGCTTGCATGCCTTGCGCCATCAAGGCCGGCGCACCCTGACCGAGGAATTGCGCCAACACCTCAGCCTGCATTGCGAGACCCTCGCGTTGCCGCGGCGCTGGCGCTTGCTGCCTCAAATGCCGTTGAACGCCCAAGGCAAGCTGCCGCAAGCCGAGGTCGAAGCCCTGCTGCTGGCTCCGCGTCCGCAAGCGCCGCAAGTGCTGGAACAGCTCGAAGCCAACGGCGAGTGGAGCCTGCAACTGGCGGTGCCGCCGGACCTCGCCTGCTTCAGTGGCCACTTCCCGAAAACTCCGGTATTGCCCGGTGTGGTGCAAGTCGATTGGGCGTTGAGCCTGGGTCGGCAGTTGCTAGACTTACCTGGCAAGTTCGTCGGGATGGAAGTGTTGAAGTTCCAGCAACTGGTGCGCCCCGGCGATCAAGTCCAACTGCACCTGCGCTTCGACCCTGAGCGCGGCAAACTGTACTTCACCTATCGCAATGACACCGCGACCTGCTCCAGCGGGCGGATATTGCTGGAGGCGGTGCATGTTTAACCAGTTGCCTCTGTGGCGAGGGAGCTTGCTCCCGCTGGGCTGCGAAGCAGCCCCAAAACCTGCAATTGCGGTTTGTCTGACACAACTCGTTAGCTACATTGCGACCGTTTCGCGCTCGAGCGGGAGCAAGCTCCCTCGCCACACCAGGGATGCGGAGGTTGCGACCCATGCATAACCCCTGCGCCATCATCCCAGTCTACAACCACGAAACCACCGTCCCGACCGTGGTCGAGGCGGTCCGCACCAACGGTCTGCCCTGCATCCTGGTGGACGATGCCAGTAGTCCGTCCTGTGCAGCTGTGCTTGAGCAGCTGGCTGAGGCTGAACACATCTACCTGGTCAAGCACGCGGTCAACCAAGGCAAAGGCGCGGCAGTCATGGACGGTTTTCGCGAAGCGTCGCGCCTGGGCTTCAGTCATGCCCTGCAAGTGGATGCCGATGGCCAACACGACCTGCGCGACATCAAGGCCTTCATCGAAGCTTCACGCACTCATCCGCAAGCGCTGATCTGCGGACACCCGAAATATGACGCCAGCGTACCGAAAGGCCGTTTATATGCACGTTATCTGACTCATGTTCTGGTCTGGATCAACACCCTGTCGCTGCAGATTATTGACTCCATGTGCGGCTTTCGTGTCTATCCATTGCCGCCGACCCTGGCACTCATCAACTCGGTGCAGATCGGCAAACGCATGGACTTCGACTCGGACATCATCGTCCGCCTGGCCTGGCGCAATCTGCCGATGCATTGGCTGCACACCAAGGTCCATTACCCGCAGGATGGTATCTCGCACTTTCGAATGTTCCACGACAACGTGCTGATTTCGCGCATGCACACCCGGCTGTTTTTTGGCATGTTGCTGCGCGCGCCGATGATTCTTTGGCGACGGTGGCGGGCATGAGCATCAACACTGACAAGGAACACTGGGCCGAGCACAAGGAACGCGGCAGTTTCTGGCTGATGAAACTCATGGCGTTCGGCATCAAAATGCTGGGTCGCAGAGTGTTGAGCCCGGTGCTGCACGGTATCGTCCTGTACTTTTACCTGTTCGGTCGAAGCGCGCGGCAGAGCGCCTGGCAATACCAGCAACACCTCGCCGACTGGAGCGGGCGCACGGTGCTGCGCCCCACCCAGCGGCGGGTGTTCGGCCAGTTCATGGCCTTTGCCGACTCAATGCTCGACAAGCTCGACGTGTGGAACGGCAAGCTGGGCATCGAGCAAATCGAAATCGTCGATCCGGCGCTGCTGCGCCAACGGTTGCGCGGCGAGCGCGGACAAATGCTGGTGGGCGCGCATCTGGGCAACCTCGAGGTTTGTCGTGCACTGGCCGAGCTGGGCGAAAAAGTGACGATGAACGTGCTGGTGCACACCAAGCACGCCGAACGCTTCAACCGCCTGCTCGGCGAAGCCGGGGCGACCCACCTGCGACTGATCCAGGTCAGCGAACTGGACCCGGTGATCATGCTGCAACTCAACCAGCGGCTGGATCGCGGTGAGTGGCTGGCGATTGCCGGCGATCGCGTGCCGCTACACGGCGGACGCACTGTGCAAGTCGACTTTCTCGGGCATCCGGCAGCCTTTGCGCAAGGTCCGTGGCTGCTGGCCGGGCTGCTGAAGTGCCCGGTCAATCTGTTGTTTTGTCTGAAGCACGATGGGCGCTATCGGGTAATTCTCGAGCCTTTCGCCGACGCCGTAATCTGGAAACGCAGCGACCGCGAGCAAGTTATCGCTCAGTGGGCTGCACGCTACGCCGAACGTCTGGGGAAATATTGTCTCGAAGCGCCCCAACAATGGTTCAACTTTTACCCCTACTGGAAGACCGATGACGACGCATCCGCTTGAGCCGGTAATCTTCGGCGAACTCCCATTGAGCATTGAAAACGTGCTGGCCCTGGCTAACCGTCAGGTGCCTTTGCTGCTGCAAGGCGACCCCGAGTTCCGCCAGCGCATCGCCAAGGGCGCGCAGTTTCTCGATTCCTTGCTGGACAAGGAAGGCGTGATCTATGGCGTCACCACCGGCTACGGCGATTCCTGCGTAGTCGCGGTGCCGTTGCACCACGTCGAGGCCCTGCCCCGCCATCTGTACACCTTCCACGGCTGCGGTCTGGGCAAAATGCTCGATGCCAAGGCCACCCGTGCAGTGCTGGCGGCGCGTCTGCAGTCACTCTGCCAGGGTGTGTCCGGGGTTCGCGTGGAACTGCTGGAGCGTCTGCAAGCCTTCATCGACCTGGACGTTCTGCCGCTGATTCCCGAAGAGGGTTCGGTGGGCGCCAGCGGCGATCTGACGCCGCTGTCTTACGTGGCCGCGACCTTGTCCGGCGAGCGTGAAGTGATGTTCCGCGGTGAACGTCGGCAAGCCGCCGATGTGCACCAGGAACTCGGCTGGACCCCGCTGGTGCTACGCCCCAAAGAAGCCCTGGCGCTGATGAACGGCACCGCCGTCATGACCGGTATTGCCTGCCTGGCCTTCGCCCGCGCCGATTACCTGCTGCAACTGGCCACGCGCATCACCGCGCTGAACGTGGTCGCGCTGCAAGGCAACCCCGAGCATTTCGACGAGCGTCTGTTCGCCACCAAGCCGCACCCGGGGCAAATGCAGGTCGCCGCGTGGTTGCGCAAAGACCTGGCGATCGACGCGCCGACCGCACCACTGCATCGCCTGCAGGACCGCTACTCGCTGCGCTGCGCGCCCCACGTGCTCGGCGTGCTGGCCGATAGCCTGAACTGGCTGCGTTCGTTCATTGAAATCGAGCTCAACAGCGCCAACGACAACCCGATCATCGACGCCGAAGCCGAACGGGTGCTGCATGGCGGGCATTTTTATGGCGGGCATATCGCCTTCGCCATGGACAGCCTGAAAACCCTGGTGGCCAACGTCGCCGACCTGCTCGATCGGCAACTCGCGCTGCTGGTGGACGTGCGCTACAACCATGGCCTACCGAGCAACCTGTCCGGCGCCAGCGCCGAGCGGGCGATGCTTAATCACGGTTTCAAAGCAGTACAGATCGGCACCAGCGCCTGGACCGCCGAAGCCCTGAAAAACACCATGCCGGCCAGCGTCTTCTCGCGCTCCACCGAGTGCCATAACCAGGACAAGGTCAGCATGGGCACCATCGCCGCCCGGGATGCGATCCGCGTGCTGGAGCTGACCGAACAAGTCGCCGCCGCCACCTTGCTGGCGGCCAACCAAGGCGTCTGGCTGCGCAGCCAGGCTGAAGACGCGCGACCATTGCCGCCGGCCCTGGCGGAGATGCACGAAGAGCTGGCCAAGGATTTCCCGCCGGTTATCGAAGACCGTGCGCTGGAAGCCGAACTGCGCCTGTGCCTGCAGCGTATCGCCGAGCAACACTGGAGGCTGCATGCGTAGCAAGGGAGTGATTCACGCCGATACGGAAATCCTCGTACCCTTTTTCGACATCGACACCATGGATGTGGTCTGGCACGGTCATTACGTCAAATACCTGGAAGTCGCCCGCTGCGCCTTGCTGGACAAGATCGGCCACAACTACACGCAGATGAAAGATTCCGGATACGCGTGGCCGGTGATCGACCTGCAATTGCGCTACGTACGCGGCGCCACTTTCGGCCAGAAGCTCAACGTGCGCGCAAGCCTGGTGGAGTGGGAAAACCGCTTGAAGATCAGCTACCTGATCAGCGACCTGGAAAGCGCCGAACGCTTGACCCGCGCCTGCTCCGTGCAGGTCGCGGTGGATCTGGCCAGCCGCGAAATGCAGCTGGCATCGCCCAAGGTGTTTATCGACGCCGTCGAGAAGGTGTTGCCATGAGCCCGTTGTTCAGAATCCTCAGCGCCCTCGCGTTGCTCGGCCTGTCATCGCTGGCCAACGCCTTCGACCTGCAACAACTCAGTGATCAGCTCGCCAAACCAGAGGTGATTCACGGCAGTTTCATCCAGGAAAAACACCTGCGCGCTCTGCCGCAGCCGCTGACCAGCAAAGGCACTTTCGTCCTGGCGAAAAACCACGGGTTGCTCTGGCTGTTGAAAACCCCGCTGCCACAGGACTACCGCATCAGCGCCAAGGGCATTGCCCGGCGTGAGGGCAACGGCTGGCAAATGCTCCCGAACAAGAGCGCCGGCGCCGAGCAGAATCGCTTGTTCCTCGCTGTTCTGCAAGGTGACAGTAGCGGCCTGCAACGGGACTTCGATCTGCATCTGGAGGGCGACGCCCAACAGTGGAAGCTGACTCTGACGCCGCGCTCCGTGCTGCTCAAGCAAGTCTTCACCCAGATCAACATCGACGGCGGTGAGTTGGTACAACGCATCGAGCTCCTGGAAACCCAGGGCGACAGCACCCTGCTGCGCATGCAGGACACCACCAGCAGCCAACCGTTGAGCGATGCGGAGCAACATGACTTTGCCGAGTGAACGCTGGTTGCCTCGCCTGTTCCTGATCCTGTTGGTGGCCGTATTGGCGCTGGCCGGCTGGCAGTGGCGTGGCGCTGCGCCGTTGTCCGCCAACCTGATGGAGCTGGTCCCGGGCAGCGCGCCGGATGCGCTGGAATTGCGCGCCGAACAGCGCATACAAGAGCCGCTGAACAGCGAAGTGCTGGTATTGGTCGGTCATGCCGATCGCCAACAAGCCATCGCCATGGCCGAGCAGCTTGGGGATCAATGGAAGGCCAGCGGCTTGTTCGAAAAAGTCCAGTGGAACCTGCAAGCGGACCTGCCGGCGTTGCGCACCCAGTTGCTGCAAGGTCGGCTGGCAATGCTCGCGGAAGCGGATCGCCAGCAACTGATCGAGCAGCCCCAGGCGTTTATCCAGCAGCGCGTGCAAGCACTGTTCGATCCCTTTACCGGCTTCAGTCTGGTGCCGAGCCAGGACGACTGGCTGGGCCTGACCGGACGTATTCAGAACAGCCAGCCGCAGCGTGGCGCGGTGCAATTGGATATTGGTAGCGGCGCGTTGATTGCCGATGCCGACGGCAAGAGTTGGGTACTGCTACGGGCTCGCACTCAAGGCAATGCCTTCGATATGCACTTGCCGCTGCAAGTCGCCGAGCTACTGAAACAGAGTCGCGAACATGCAGCGCAGGCCAACGTGCAATTACTCGCGGCAAGCGGCCTGCTGTACGCCGCCGCCGGTCAGCAACAGGCAACCCGCGAAATCACCTGGGTCGGTGGCGGTGCCACCGTCGGCATTCTGTTGCTGCTTTTGTTCGCCTTCCGGCGTTTTCGAGTGCTACTGGCCTTCGTGCCGGTACTGGTGGGCATGCTGTTTGGCGCAGTGGCTTGCGTGGCGCTGTTCGGCCACATGCATGTAATGACACTGGTGTTGGGTTCGAGCCTGATCGGCGTCGCGGTCGACTATCCACTGCATTATTTGTCCAAGAGCTGGAGCCTGAAACCCTGGCACAGCTGGCCGGCGCTACGCCTGACCTTGCCAGGGTTGACCCTGAGTCTGGCCACCAGTTGCATTGGCTATCTGGCGCTGGCCTGGACGCCATTTCCGGCATTGACCCAGATCGCGGTGTTCTCTGCAGCCGGTTTGCTCGGCGCTTATTTGTCTGCCGTGTGCTTGCTGCCGGCAATGCTCAAAGGCACCGACCTGCGCCCGGCGCAGTGGCCGCTGCAAGTCGCACAATTCCTGGTGGACATGCGTAAAGCACTGCTGCGTCGGGTTCACAGCCCGATTCTTTTGGGGTTGCTGGTGCTGTTTTGTGCTGGCGGTCTGTGGCAACTCACCACCAAAAATGACATCCGTCAATGGATCAGCGCGCCGCCCCAACTGATGAACGAGGCCCAGACGATTGCGCGGATCACCGGCTATCAGCCCACCAGCCAGTTTTTCCTGGTGCGCGCAGCCGATCAGCAGCAACTGCTTGAACGTTCGACCGCCCTGAGCCAGCGTCTGGATCAACTGGTCAACCTGGATAAGCTTCAGGGCTACCTGGCCCTGAATCAACTGGTCAGCCCGCCCAGCGAACAACAACGGGTTCGCGACGCCCTGAAAAAACTGCCGCAGTACTGGCAGCCACTGCTCGACCTCGGTGTACCGGCCAGCGCGCTGCAAGCCGAACTGGCGCAGTTGCAGACGCTGCCCGTCCAGAACATCGATGCCGCCCTGACCGGGCCGCTCGCCGAGCCGTGGCGCCAGTTGTGGCTGGGCTCCACCAGCGATGGCGTGGCCGGGATGGTCAGCCTGCAAGGTCTGAACAACCCGGCGTTGCTGCGGGTTCAAGCGCTGGATTTGCCCGGCGTGCAGTTAGTTGATCGGCTGGGGGATCTGAACACTATCTTCGCCGCGACCCAGGTCAGCGCCGCTGAATTGAAACTGCTGTCCTGCGTGCTGATCGTGCTGCTGTTGATTCTGCCGTTTGGCTTCGGCGGCGCGCTGCGAATCGTTGCCCTGCCGTTGCTGGCGGCGTTGTGCAGTCTGGCCAGCCTTGGCTGGCTGGGGCAACCGCTGACGCTGTTCAGCCTGTTCGGGCTGCTACTGGTGACGGCCATCAGCGTCGACTATGCGATCCTCATGCGTGAGCAAATCGGCGGCGCGGCGGTGAGCCTGCTCGGCACCCTGCTGGCGGCAGTGACCACCTGGCTGTCGTTTGGTCTGTTGGCGATTTCCAGCACCCCGGCGGTGAGCAATTTCGGTTTATCGGTGAGCCTGGGACTGGCCTACAGCTTTATCCTTGCACCCTGGGCCAGACCTCAGGCCCACGGCGTACCAGCAGTGGAGTCGAGGGTATGATGATCGCACTGTTCTGGCTGCTGGCCCTGGCGCTGTTCGCGGTGGCGACCTGGGTCGGGCGGCGTTTCGGTATGATTCCGATAGTCAGCCAGTTAGTGCTGGCGACCTTTGGCCTGCCGCTGTTGATGCTGTTGTGGATCGAACCGCACTGGCAGCTGAGCGGTGCCGAACTGGTGTCGCCGGGCTGGCTGAAAAACCTCTACAGCCTGGGTTTTGCGCTGTTGCTTGGGCACATCCTGAGTGACGTGATCGAGCTGCGGCTGGATCGCCAGAGCCTGAAAATCGCCCTGCCGAGCTTCTGCATTCCGTTCGCCTGCGGGCTGGCCACTGCCCTCTGGCTGCTGCCAAGCCAGCCGTGGCTGAGTTCGCTGGCCGTAGGTCTGCTGTTCGCGATCACCGCGATCCCGGTGCTCTATTTGTACCTTCTACACATCGGCTATCCACTGGCGGCCACCCGCCGGCTGGTGCAGACCGCGATCGTCATCGACCTGACCTGCTGGAGCCTGTTCGCCATCGCCCAAGGCAGCCTGCACCTGAGCAGCCTGCTGCTGCCGCTGGCCGGCGCCTGCCTGCCATTGCTGCTACGGGTGCTCGGCCTGCGTCAACCGCGGCTCTACAGCCTGGGCTTTTTCGGACTACTGGTGGTCGCCGAACACTACAAGCTCAATGCGTTGATTCTGGGTATCGGATATGTGCTGTGGATGGCTGCCCTCAAACTGCCACTGGTACTACCGTTGAAAGCCAGCTGGATGAACCCGTTGCAGACCTATATCGCCATCCCCCTGATCCTGACCTTCGGCATCGTGCAGATCGATGTACACAGCGCCATGGACAGCCTCAGCTGGTTCCAGCTCGGCGCTCTGCTGATCCTGCCGATCCTCAGCAAACTGCTGGGCAACTGGCTCGGCCTCGGCTGGGCCGGTGCTTCCTTTGCCGGCGCCAGCCGCTGGCGGGAAAGCCTGCTGCTGAACATTCGTGGCTTGAGCGAGATCGTCTTTCTCAATCTACTGCTGCAACAACAGCTGATCAGCCCGGCGCTGTACTTTGCGCTGATGTTGATGGGCTTGATTGCGACCTTGTTGCCGGCCGTTGCCGGTATCCACCGTACCCCCTCCCAGATCGCCGTCCCGGCAAGGAACTCCAGTGCCCACAATTGAAATGGAACGTCGTCAGGTTGTGATCATCGGCGCCGGCCCTTCCGGTGCCATCGCCGCCGCGCTGCTCAAGCGTAAAGGCCACGATGTGCTGATCATCGAGCGCCAGCATTTCCCCCGCTTTTCCATCGGTGAAAGCCTGCTGTCCCACTGCCTGGATTTCGTCGAAGAAGCCGGCATGCTCGACGCCGTCAATGCCGCCGGTTTTCAGCTGAAAAACGGTGCGGCCTTCGCTTGGGGCGAACGCTACAGCGCCTTCGATTTCGGTGACACCTTCAGCAACGGCAAGCCGACCACCTTCCAGGTGCTGCGTGCCGATTTCGACAAGTTGCTGGCCGATCAGGCCGAGTTGCAGGGCGTGGCCATCCGTTATGGCGAAGAGATCATCAGCGCCGACTTCGACCTGCCGAAACCGCAGTTGAACGCCCGTCGCGAAGACGGCAGCGAGTACCGCATCGAAGCCGACTTCGTCCTCGATGCCAGTGGGTATGGCCGCGTGTTGCCACGCTTGCTGGATCTCGAAGCACCGTCGAATTTCCCGGTGCGCCAGGCGGTGTTCACCCATATCGAAGACCATATCGACAGCCCGCGTTTCGAGCGGGAGAAAATCCTCATTACCACTCACCCGATCCATCGCGATATCTGGTTCTGGACTATCCCGTTCAGCAACGGGCGCTGCTCGGTGGGCGTGGTCGCCGCAAAAGAACACTTTGAAGGTCGCCCTGACGATCTGGATGAGTGCCTGCGCAGCTTTATCGATGAAACCCCAAGCCTTTCAGGCGTGCTGAATAACGCTGTATGGGACACCCCAGCGCGGGCCATCGGCGGTTACTCGGCCAACGTCAAAACCCTGCACGGGCCGGGCTTCGCCTTGCTCGGCAATGCCGCGGAATTCCTTGACCCGGTGTTCTCCTCCGGCGTGACCATCGCCATGCGTTCGGCGAGCATGGCCGCCGGCGTGCTGCATCGCCAACTGGAAGGTGAAAACGTCGACTGGCAAAGCGAGTTCGCCGCGCCCTTGAAGCGTGGCGTCGATACCTTCCGTTGCTACGTAGAAGGCTGGTACGCAGGGACTTTCCAGGATGTGATTTACCATTCGGGCGGTGCGCCGGAGATTCGCGGCATGATCAGTGCGATCCTCGCCGGTTATGCCTGGGATGAGCGCAACCCGTTTGTCAGCGAATCCAAGCGACGCCTGCGGATGCTCTCGGAAATCTGTGCGAGCGAAGCGCCATGAAGAAAGGCCCCGCGCGCAACACCCTTGGAGGTAAAATCTGATGATCCGCGCGCTGCTCTTGAGCTGTGTTCTGCTGCTGAGCGCCTGCGCCAGCCAGGCACCGTTGCCTGAGAGAAACCCGAGCCTGGCGCTGCCACTGCAATTGCACATCGAACGTCAGCAGGCCGGGCAACGTCAGGACTGGCTGCTGGTGATCCAGCGTGAAGGGCCAGGCATTCGCTGGTCGCTGATGGACCCGCTGGGAATCCCGCTGGCCCGTCAGCGTCTGGTCGAGGGCCAGTGGCAGGCTGACGGCTTGTTGCCGCCCAACCCGGAAGCTCGTGAGCTGTTTGCCGCGCTGTTGTTTGCCTTGACGCCTGAGGGCGAACTGCTCGGCAACTACCCAAAGGCGCAACAACAAGGTTCGCAGCGCGAGCTAGGCCCGCGCTGGCAGATTCGCTATCAACAACCACGGATCTTTGAATTGAACCTGCCGCAAGGCTTGCGCTATCACATCACTCCACTGACCGCCGAGACTGCGTCATGACGGCTTATTTGAATGCCCTGGGGCTGATCTGCAGTTTAGGCCGCGGTAAGCAGGAAGTTGCGCGCAAGCTATTTGCCGGAGACTGCTCCGGCATGTGCCTCGAGTCCGGCTGGGTGCCTGATCGTACATTGCCCGTGGCAGCCGTAAAAGGCGACCTGGCGGCGATTCCCGTCGAACTCGCCCAGCAACGCAGCCGCAATAACCAGTTATTGCTGGAAGCCGCACTGCAGATTCGGGATGACATCGACCAGGCGATTCAGCGCTATGGTCGCGGCCGTATCGGTATCGTCCTCGGCACCAGCACCTCGGGCATCGATGAGGCCAGCCAGGGGATTGCCAGCTACCTGCGCGACGGTCATTTCCCCGCAAGTTACCACTATCAGCAACAGGAACTCGGCGCTCCGGCGACCTTTCTCGCCGACTGGTTGCAACTGAGCGGCCCGGCCTATGTGATTTCCACTGCCTGCACCTCCAGCGCCCGGGCCCTGATGAGTGCTCAACGGCTGCTGGACCTGGGCCTGTGCGACGCGGTGTTGTGCGGCGGCGTCGACAGCCTCTGCAAGCTGACCCTCAATGGTTTCTCGGCGCTGGAAGCAGTCTCCGAGCAACGCTGCAATCCGTTTTCGGTCAATCGCCACGGCATCAATATCGGCGAAGCGGCGGTGCTGTTCCTGATGAGCAAAAATGCCAATGCCAAGCAGCCTATTGCCTTGCTCGGCGGTGGCGCCAGTTCCGATGCCCACCATATTTCCGCGCCCGAGCCGAGTGGCCGCGGCGCGCTGCAGGCCATGAATAAAGCCTTGAGCCGCGCGCACTTGCAGCCCGAGCAGATCGGCTACCTGAACCTGCACGGCACCGCGACACAGCATAACGACGCCATGGAAAGCCTGGCGGTCGCGACGCTGTTCCCCGGCGGTGTGCTCTGCTCGTCGACCAAGCCCATGACCGGCCACACCCTCGGTGCCGCTGGGGCATTGGAGGCTGCCTTCTGCTGGTTGAGCCTGGATTGCGACAACATCGAGCATGCCTTGCCACCACACATCTGGGATGGCCAGGCCGACCCCGGGCTGCCCGCACTAAACTGGGTGACCGCGGCTGATCGCCTCGACCAAATTGCACCGCGCTGCCTGATGAGTAACTCCTTTGCCTTCGGTGGCAACAACGTCAGCCTGATTATCGGAGACGCCCCATGATTGATTGGCCGCTCGCCGATTTGATTCCCCACGCTGGCGACATGATCCTCATCGATCAGGTGCTGTCGTTCGACGAAGAGCAAATCCACACCCGCCTCACGGTCAAGCCCGGCGGCGTGTTCAGCCGCCCCGACGGCAGCCTGCCGGCCTGGATCGGCGTCGAGCTGATGGCCCAGAGCGTCGCTGCCTACGCCGGTTGTCGCGCGCGCTTGCTGGGCAATCCCGTGGAGTTGGGATTTCTGCTCGGTACGCGTAAATTTGAATGCAACGTGGAATACTTCCCTGCTGGCACCGAACTGACCCTGCATGCCCTGCGCTCACTGGAAGACGCCAGCGGCATGGGCATCTTCGAATGCCACATCTACGGGCCCGGCATCCATGCCACAGCGCGCCTGAACGTGTACTGCCCACCGCAGCCGACTCATTACCTTCACGAATCCCAGGAGTCCAGTCATGACTGAATCCGTACTGGTCACCGGTTCCAGCCGTGGCATTGGCCGCGCCATCGCATTGCGCCTGGCCCGGGCAGGTTTCGACCTGGTGCTGCACTGCCGCAGTGGTCGTAGCGACGCCGAAGCCGTTCAGGCCGAAGTCCAGGCCCTGGGCCGCAGCGCGCGCATCCTGCAGTTCGATGTGTCGGAGCGGGCCAGCTGCAAAGCCATTCTCGAAGCCGACGTCGAGACCCATGGCGCTTATTACGGCGTGGTGCTGAACGCCGGCCTGACCCGCGACGGGGCTTTCCCGGCGCTGAGCGAGGACGATTGGGACCTGGTGATGCGCACCAATTTGGACGGTTTTTACAACGTGCTGCATCCGGTGATGATGCCGATGATCCGGCGGCGCGCCGCCGGGCGAATTGTCTGCATCACCTCGGTGTCGGGGCTGATCGGCAATCGCGGGCAGGTCAACTACAGCGCTTCAAAGGCCGGGCTGATCGGTGCTGCCAAGGCACTGGCCATCGAGCTGGGTAAACGCAAGATCACCGTCAACTGTGTCGCACCGGGCTTGATCGACACGGCGATGCTCGATGAAAACGTGCCGGTCGAAGAGCTGCTGAAAATGATCCCCGCCCAACGCATGGGCACCCCGGAAGAAGTCGCCAGTGCGGTGAACTTCCTGATGTCTGCCGAAGCGTCCTATATCACCCGGCAGGTTCTGGCCGTCAATGGAGGCCTGTGTTGATGAAGCGCGTCGTCGTCACCGGCATGGCCGGCATCACCTCGCTGGGCAGCGACTGGGAAACCATCGCCGCCAACTTCCGCGCCAACCGCAGCGGCATCCGGCGCATGGATGAGTGGGATCGCTTCACTGAATTGAACACCCGTCTGGCCGGGCCGATCGATGACTTCAAGGTGCCCGCCCATTGGACCCGCAAGCAACTGCGCAGCATGGGCCGGGTTTCACGGCTGGCGGTCGCCGCGGCGGAACGAGCCCTGGCCGATGCCGGGCTGCTGGGCGATGAATCGATCAAGGATGGGCGCATGGGTGTGTCCTGTGGCTCGTCCACCGGCAGTACCGACGAGATCAAAGCCTTCGGCCAGATGCTGCTGAACTCGGTCGCCGAAGGCCTGAACGCCAACTCCTATGTGCGCATGATGCCGCATACCACGGCGGCGAATATCAGCATCTTCTTCGGTCTCACCGGACGGCTGATCCCGACGTCCAGCGCCTGCACCAGCGGCAGCCAGGGCATCGGCTATGCCTATGAAGCGATCAAGTTCGGCCGCCTGCCGCTGATGCTCGCCGGCGGTGCCGAAGAGCTGTGCCCGACCGAAGCCATGGTCTTCGATGCGCTCTATGCCACCAGCCTGAAAAACGATGCACCGCAATCCAGCCCGCGCCCTTACGACCTCGGCCGCGATGGTTTGGTGATCGGTGAAGGCGGCGGCATGCTGGTGCTCGAAGAACTGGAACACGCCCTCGCCCGCGGCGCGCATATTCATGCGGAAATCGTTGGTTTCGGCAGCAATGCCGACGGCCAGCACGCCACCCGACCGGAGCAAACCACCATGCGCCGGGCCATGGAACTGGCGCTGGAAGATGCCGGGATCACGCCTGCCGACATCGGCTACGTCAATGGTCACGGCACCGCCACCGAGCAGGGCGATATCGCCGAAACCCAGGCCACCAGCAGGCTGTTCGGCAGCCGCATGCCGATCAGTTCACAGAAGAGCTTCCTGGGCCACACCCTCGGTGCCTGTGGGGCGCTGGAGTCATGGTTCAGCATCGAAATGATGAACCGCGACCTGTACGCGCACACCTTCAACCTCGATGACATCGACCCCCGTTGCGGCGAACTGGACTACCTGCGTGGCGAGTTTCGGCAGATGAGCAACCAGTACGTGATGAACAACAACTTTGCCTTTGGTGGGGTCAACACCTCGCTGGTCTTTCGGCGTTGGCAGTAGCTGGCAACTGTGTCGCCTGAGTTGGCGCTATCGCGAGCAAGCTCGCTCCCACATTGAATCTTCGGTGTGCATGGGATCTGTATCGACACAGATCCCGTTTGGGAGCGAGCTTGCTCGCGAAGGATCTTGAGCCGTCAAGGGTGATGGGCACCTGGAGAAACTCTCGCTGCCCATCCTTGCCGATCTCTTCGAAATCACTAAGCCTGATTCGTTACCTGAGATGTCCACTCATCTCGTTAAAGATCAAAAGCTCGCAGCCTTCGGCAGCTCCTACGCCGACCATATTCACCTGCGGCATGACTGGTGTATGCAAATCCCCTGTAGGGGCTGCCGAAGGCTGCGATCTTTTATGGCCAGCAAATCGCCAAAGCCATGGTCGACCAGTCCATCGAGCACCTGTGGCCACGCACCCAGCCATAACCGAATGCTTCAACCGATGGGCTCGGCCTTGCGGGTCAACAACTCGACAAACGCCTTGGCCATCGGCGAGCTTTGGTCCTTTCTCTGCACCAGCCATACCGCGGAGATCGCTAGCGGATCGAGCAGCGGTCGATAGACCACGCCCTCGATGCGCATCTGCCGGTACGAGGCCGGAAGCACCGACACTCCCAGCCCCGCTGCCACAAGGCCGATAATGGTCATCGCCTCACCCGCCTCTTGAGCGAAGTGTGGGCTGAACCCGGCATCCCGCGCCAGGCTCAGCAGTTGTGTATATAGCCCGCTGCCATAGCTGCGCGGAAAAAACACAAAAGGCTCAGGGGCCAGCGCCGACAGGTATAGACCGTCCTCACTGCCGACCACCAGTGGATGTTTGGAGCTGAGCACCGCCACCAAGGGCTCGCGCATCAACTCGACCACAGTCAACGAATCCGGCAGTGGCAAGGGTCGCATGATGCCGACCTGAATCGACTGATCCACCAGCGCATCGGCCACTTGAGTGCTGCTCATTTCCCGCAGATTCAGGTGCACCGCCGGGAAGCTCTGGCGAAAGGCGAAAATCGCTTGTGGGATGTTCGAGTTGAACGGCGCTGACGAGGTGAAGCCGATCTTCAGCTCTCCCAGCTCGCCGAGTTGCGCGCGCCTGGCCACGTCGGCGGCTTTGTCGACCTGCGCCAGCACCAGCCGTGCCTCCTCCAGAAACAGTCGGCCGGCCTCACTAAGCTCGACCCGACGATTGGTCCGCTCGAACAATCGCGCACCGACCTCCTGTTCCAGGGCCTGAATCTGCTGGCTCAAGGGTGGCTGGGAGATGCCCAGAACCTGGGCGGCGCGGCCAAAGTGCAGTTCTTCGGCGACAGCGATGAAGTAGCGCAGGTGCCGCAATTCCATGAAAGCTCCATTAGGTCGTTAAACCTATCAAACAGGTCGAACAATATATTGGATAGAATCATTAGCCAGCTATATGCTTTTTTCATTGCCTGACCGGCTGCGCCCCACCGAGGTCCCCGTGAAAACTGCTGTCGCCCCACTAACCCACGAAATGCCGCCTGCCGCGCGGCCCGATGTGGTCGCCGAACTGAATGACACTTACATCGAAAAAGGCACGCCGTCGTTCATGCGCACGGTGCTGGCGCTGTTCTGCGGCGGCTTCGCGACCTTCGCCCTGCTCTATTGCGTGCAGCCGATGATGCCGTTGTTGTCCCGGGAATTTTCCATCAACGCCGCACAGAGCAGTTTGATCCTTTCGGTCGCCACCGGAATGCTCGCTATCGGCCTGCTGATCACCGGCCCGATTTCCGACCGCATCGGCCGTAAACCGGTGATGGTCGCGTCCCTGTTCGCCGCGGCGCTGTGCACAATCGCCAGTGCGATGATGCCCAGCTGGCAGGGCGTGCTGGTGATGCGCGCGCTGACCGGGCTGTCCCTGAGCGGGCTGGCGGCGGTGGCCATGACTTACCTGAGTGAAGAGATCCACCCACAGCACATTGGTCTGGCGATGGGGTTGTACATCGGTGGCAACGCTATTGGTGGTATGTGCGGACGTTTGATCACCGGGGTGTTGATCGACTTCGTCAGCTGGCACACCGCGATGCTGGTGATCGGCGGTCTGGCGTTGATTGCAGCGGCCGTGTTCTGGAAGATCCTGCCGCAGTCACGCAACTTCCGCTCACGCTCGCTGCACCCGCGCAGTCTGCTTGACGGCTTCACCATGCACTTTCGCGATGCCGGCCTGCCGTGGCTGTTCCTCGAAGCCTTCCTGCTGATGGGCGCCTTCGTGACCCTGTTCAACTACATCGGCTATCGCCTGCTGGCCGAGCCGTACCACATGGACCAGGCGTTCGTCGGTCTGCTCTCGGTGGTGTACCTGTCAGGGATCTACAGCTCGGCGAAAGTCGGCGCGCTGGCTGACAGCTTCGGTCGCCGCAAAATGCTCTGGGGCACCATCGTGCTGATGCTGGCGGGGATTGCCTTGACCATGTTCACGCCATTGCCGCTGGTACTCATCGGCATGTTGCTGTTCACCTTCGGCTTCTTTGGCGCGCACTCGGTGGCCAGCAGCTGGATCGGCCGCCGCGCGACCAAGGCCAGGGGCCAGGCGTCGTCGCTGTACCTGTTCAGCTACTACGCCGGGTCGAGCATTGCGGGGACCGCCGGCGGTGTGTTCTGGCACCTGGCGGGCTGGAACGGTATCGGGCTGTTTATCGGCAGTCTGCTGGTGGCGGCGCTATTGGTAGCGCTGCACCTGAGCAAGTTGCCGGTAAAAAACGAACAGGGCCGCTAAGCGGCCCGCGCGAGGGCTCAGTTGATGACTTCCACCAGGTCGACATCGACCTCGCGGCTCATCAGGCCCTTGTCGACCTCGCCGGTCAGCTTGACCTGGGTATTCTCATTGAAGCCCTCCGGCGGCAGATCCTCATCGTCGATCTCGACCGTGATGGTGCCGGTGGCGTCCTTGAATTCGTACTTCTCGCCCTTCAACTTCTGGGTCACATGGCCTTGCAGCACCACCGGAGTATCGTCGGGGGCTGTTTGCGCGGCAGCGACAGTGACCACCGATTGGGCGCCGGGACCGGTATAACCCGCTGTCGCCAAGGCGGCGGTACTGAACAGTGGGGCCAGCAGCAGAACGAAGTAACGGGTTTTCATGACAGTAATCCATTTCCGGTTTTGATGGGCTCAGCATAAGTCGCCAGGCTGAATTAAAACTTAATAAAAAACGCCCGGCATAAGCCGGGCGTTGTTTATTGGGTCGCGATCACTCGTGATACTGCGCCGACAGCTCATGCACCGCGCGCATGAAGGCGCCGGCGTGTTCCGGGTCGACTTCCGGAGTGATGCCGTGGCCGAGGTTGAACACGTGACCGCTGCCTTTGCCGTAGCTGGCAAGGATCCGACCGACTTCGGTGCGGATAGCTTCCGGTTTGGCGTACAGCACGGTCGGGTCCATGTTGCCTTGCAGCGCAACTTTGCTGCCGACGCGCCGGCGGGCTTCGCCGATGTCGCAGGTCCAGTCCAGGCCCAGTGCATCAGCGCCGGCGTCGGCGATGCTTTCCAGCCACAGGCCACCATTTTTGGTGAAGAGGATGACCGGTACTTTGCGGCCTTCGTGTTCGCGGATCAGGCCGCTGACGATTTTGCGCATGTAGGCCAGGGAGAATTCCTGGTACGCCGCCGCCGAGAGATTGCCGCCCCAGGTGTCGAAGATCTGCACCGCTTGCGCGCCGGCCATGATCTGGCCGTTGAGGTAGGAAGTCACCGACTGTGCCAGCTTGTCCAGCAGCAGGTGCATGGCTTGTGGGTTGTCGTAGAGCATGGCCTTGGTCTTGCGGAAGTCTTTCGACGAGCCGCCTTCGACCATGTAGGTGGCCAGGGTCCACGGGCTGCCGGAGAAGCCGATCAGCGGCACGCGGCCGTTCAGCTCGCGGCGGATGGTGCTGACTGCATCCATGACGTAGCCGAGGTCTTTGTGCGGATCAGGGATCGGCAGGGCTTCGATGTCGGCCAGGGTGCTGATGACTTTCTTGAAGCGCGGGCCTTCGCCGGTTTCGAAGTACAGGCCCAGGCCCATGGCATCGGGGATAGTCAGGATGTCGGAGAAGAGTATTGCCGCATCCAGCTGTGGATAGCGGTCGAGCGGCTGCAGGGTGACTTCGCAGGCGAACTCCGGGTTCATACACAGGCTCATGAAGTCACCGGCCTTGGCGCGGCTGGCGCGGTACTCCGGCAGGTAGCGACCGGCCTGACGCATCATCCACACCGGGGTGACGTCTACGGGTTGCTTGAGCAGGGCACGAAGGAAACGGTCGTTCTTCAGGGCAGTCATGTCGGCATCCGGAAAAAAAGTGCGGGCATTTTCTCAGAGCTAGACGCAAAAGGCACGGTAAGAGCCGTGCCTTTTGTCTATCGGGTCAATTGGTCGCAGGGGAGCAGCTCCAAGTGGCAAGCTGCAAGCCGCAAGCCGCAAGTACCGTGGCTTTTAGCTTGCCACTTGGAGCTTGAAGCTTGTCGCTGCTATTCAGACACCCAGGTAATCCAGGATCCCTTCGGCTGCGGTGCGGCCTTCGAAGATTGCTGTCACAACCAGGTCAGAGCCGCGCACCATGTCGCCACCCGCGAAGATTTTCGGGTTGCTGGTCTGGTGCTTGTACTGGGCTTGCTCCGGGGCTATGACGCGGCCCTGGCTGTCGGTCTGGATGTCGAACTGCTCGAACCACGATGCCGGGCTTGGACGGAAGCCGAAAGCGATGACCACGGCATCGGCCGGGATGATCTCCTCGGAACCCGGAATCGGCTCGGGGCTGCGGCGGCCACGGGCGTCCGGTTCGCCGAGACGGGTCTCGACCACCTTCACGCCTTCGACCCGGTCTTCACCGACAATGGCAATCGGCTGGCGGTTGTAGAGGAATTTCACGCCTTCTTCCTTGGCGTTCTTCACCTCTTTGCGCGAGCCCGGCATGTTCGCTTCGTCACGCCGATAAGCGCAGGTCACCGACTTGGAGCCCTGGCGGATCGAGGTACGGTTGCAATCCATCGCTGTGTCGCCACCGCCGAGGACCACGACCTTCTTGCCCTTCATGTCGATGAAGTCTTCCGGCGACTTTTCAAAGCCCAGGTTGCGGTTGACGTTGGCAATCAGGAAGTCCAGTGCGTCATAAACGCCCGGCAGGTCCTCACCGGCAAAGCCGCCCTTCATGTAAGTGTAGGTGCCCATGCCCATGAATACGGCATCGTACTCTTCGAGCAGTTGCTCGATGGTCACGTCCTTGCCCACTTCGGTGTTGAGACGGAACTCGATACCCATGCCGGTGAAGACTTCGCGACGATTACTCAGCACGGTTTTTTCCAGCTTGAACTCGGGAATGCCGAAGGTCAGCAGACCACCGATTTCCGGGTTCTTGTCGAACACTACCGGGGTCACGCCGCCGCGTACCAGCACGTCGGCACAGCCCAGGCCCGCCGGGCCCGCACCGATCACCGCGACACGTTTGCCGTTCGGTATGACCTTGGACATGTCCGGGCGCCAGCCCATGGCGAAGGCGGTGTCGGTGATGTACTTCTCCACCGAACCGATGGTCACCGCGCCGAAGCCGTCGTTAAGGGTGCAGGCACCCTCGCACAGACGATCCTGCGGGCACACCCGGCCGCAGACTTCCGGCAGGGTGTTGGTCTGGTGCGACAGTTCGGCGGCCTGGAGGATGTTGCCCTCAGCCACCAGTTTCAGCCAGTTGGGAATGAAGTTGTGCACCGGGCACTTCCATTCGCAGTACGGGTTACCGCAACCCAGGCAGCGGTGGGCCTGATCGGCCGACTGCTGGGGTTTAAAGGGTTCGTAGATTTCCACGAACTCTTTCTTGCGTTGACGCAACAGTTTCTTCTTCGGATCCTTGCGCCCGACCTCGATGAACTGGAAGTCATTATTCAGACGTTCAGCCATTCTCAAAACCTCTTAACAGCAGCTACAAGCTTCAAGCTGCAAGAAAATCATATTTAACCGGCACACCGCGCATCGCTTCGAGCTTGCAGCTTGAAGCTTGCGGCTTGCAGCTGCGTCGTTACTGCGGATTCGCACGAGTGCTGGAGAGCAGAGATTTCAAGCTCGCCGCCTTAGGTTTGACTAGCCAAAAACGACGCAGATAGTCATCGAGGTTTTCGGCGAGGTTACGGCCCCACTCGCTGTTGGTTTCCTCGACGTATTCGTTCAGCACGCGTTGCAGGTGGCTGCGGTAGGCTTCCATCGTTTCTCCGCTGATCCGCTGGATTTCCACCAATTCGTGGTTGACCCGGTCAACGAAGGTGTTGTCCTGGTCCAGTACGTAAGCGAAACCGCCGGTCATGCCCGAGCCGAAGTTGTAGCCAGTCTTGCCCAGTACACAGACGAAACCGCCGGTCATGTACTCGCAGCAGTGATCGCCAGTGCCTTCGACCACGGTATGGGCACCGGAGTTACGCACTGCGAAACGCTCGCCCGCGGTACCGGCAGCGAACAGCTTGCCGCCAGTGGCGCCGTACAGGCAGGTGTTGCCGATAATGGCGCTGTCCTGAGTCTTGTAGGCGCTGCCGATCGGCGGAACGATGACCAGCTTGCCGCCGGTCATGCCTTTGCCGACGTAGTCGTTGGCGTCGCCTTCCAGGTACATGTTCAGACCGCCAGCGTTCCACACTCCGAAGCTCTGACCGGCAGTGCCTTTGAAGCGGAACGTGATCGGCGCCTTGGCCATCCCCTGGTTGCCGTGAGCACGGGCAATTTCACCGGAAATCCGTGCGCCGATGGAACGGTCGCAGTTACAGATATCCAGCGAGAAATCCGCGCCGCTCATATCGTTGATCGCCGAAGTGGCCATCTCGACCATTTTCTCGGCCAGCAAGCCTTTATCGAACGGCGGGTTGCGCTCCACCTGGCAGAACTGTGGTTTGTCCGCCGGAATGTGATCGCTGCCGAGCAACGGGGTAAGGTCCAGATAGTTCTGCTTGGCGGTCTGACCTTCGAGGATTTCCAGCAGATCGGTACGCCCGATCAACTCTTCGAGGGTGCGCACGCCAAGCTTCGCCAGCCACTCACGGGTTTCTTCGGCGACGTAGGTGAAGAAATTCACCACCATGTCGACGGTACCGATGTAGTGATCCTTGCGCAGCTTGTCGTTCTGAGTCGCAACGCCGGTGGCGCAGTTGTTCAGGTGGCAGATACGCAGGTATTTGCAGCCCAGCGCAATCATTGGCGCGGTGCCGAAACCGAAGCTTTCAGCGCCGAGGATTGCCGCCTTGATCACATCGAGGCCGGTTTTCAAGCCGCCATCGGTCTGCACCCGGACCTTGCCCCGCAGGTCGTTGCCGCGCAGGGTCTGGTGGGTTTCGGCCAGGCCGAGTTCCCACGGTGCACCGGCGTACTTGATCGAGGTCAGCGGCGAAGCGCCGGTGCCACCGTCGTAGCCGGAGATGGTGATCAAGTCCGCATAGGCCTTGGCCACACCGGCCGCGATGGTGCCAACACCCGCTTCCGCTACCAGCTTCACCGAGACCAGCGCCTTGGGATTGACCTGCTTGAGGTCAAAGATCAGCTGCGACAGGTCTTCGATGGAATAGATGTCGTGGTGTGGCGGCGGCGAAATCAGGGTCACGCCAGGTACGGCATAACGCAGTTTGGCGATCAAACCGTTGACCTTGCCACCTGGCAGCTGACCACCTTCGCCGGGCTTGGCGCCCTGAGCGACCTTGATCTGCAGCACTTCGGCGTTGACCAGGTATTCCGGGGTCACGCCGAAACGGCCAGTGGCCACTTGCTTGATTTTCGAGCTTTTATTGGTGCCGTAACGCGCAGGGTCTTCGCCGCCTTCACCGGAGTTGGAACGCGCACCCAGGCGGTTCATGGCTTCGGCCAGAGCTTCATGGGCTTCCGGCGACAAGGCGCCCAGGGAGATCCCGGCGGAGTCGAAACGCTTGAGAACCGATTCCAGCGGTTCGATTTCGCTGATATCCAGCGGCTGCTCAAGGGTTTTGACCTTGAACATGTCGCGAATCATCGAGATCGGACGGTTGTCCACCAGCGCGGTGTATTCCTTGAACTTGCTGTAGTCGCCTTGCTGCACAGCGGCCTGCAAGGTGCTCACCACGTCCGGGTTGTAGGCGTGGTATTCGCCACCGTGGACGAACTTCAGCAAACCACCCTGCTGGATTGGCTTGCGCGGGCTCCAGGCTTCGGCAGCCAGGGCTTTCTGCTCGGCTTCGAGGTCGACGAAGCGCGCACCCTTGATGCGGCTCGGTACGCCACGGAAGCTCAGCTCGCAAATCTCTTCGGACAGGCCGATGGCTTCGAACAGCTGCGCACCACGGTACGAGGCGATGGTCGAGATACCCATTTTCGAGAGGATCTTGAGCAAGCCTTTGGTGATGCCTTTGCGGTAGTTCTTGAACACCTCGTAGAGGTCGCCCAGCACTTCACCGGTACGGATCAGGTCGCCCAGCACTTCGTAGGCCAGGAACGGATAGACTGCCGAAGCACCGAAGCCGATCAACACCGCGAAATGGTGCGGATCGCGCGCAGTGGCGGTCTCGACCAAGATGTTGCTGTCGCAGCGCAGGCCTTTTTCGGTCAGGCGGTGGTGTACCGCGCCGGTTGCCAGCGAAGCGTGCACCGGCAGTTTGCCTGGTGCGATATGACGATCGGTCAGCACGATCTGGGTGCGACCGGCACGCACGGCTTCTTCAGCCTGATCGGCGATATTGCGCACCGCAGCTTCGAGGCCGATGCTCTCGTCGTAGTTCAGGTCGATGATCTGACGCTCGAAGCCCGGCAGATCCAGGTTCATCAGCGAGCGCCACTTGGCCGGAGAGATGACCGGCGAGCTGAGGATCACGCGCGAAGCGTGTTCCGGCGACTCCTGGAAGATGTTGCGCTCGGCACCGAGGCAGATCTCCAGCGACATGACGATAGCTTCGCGCAGCGGGTCGATCGGCGGGTTGGTGACCTGCGCGAACTGCTGACGGAAATAGTCGTACGGCGTGCGGACACGCTGAGACAGCACGGCCATCGGCGTGTCATCGCCCATGGAGCCGACCGCTTCATAGCCTTGCTCACCCAATGGGCGCAGCACCTGGTCACGCTCTTCGAAGGTGACCTGGTACATCTTCATGTACTGCTTGAGCTGGTCGACGTCGTAGAAAGCCGAACCGTGGTCGTTGTCTTCCATGGTCGCCTGAATGCGCAGGGCATTCTTGCGCAACCATTGCTTGTATGGATGGCGCGACTTCAGACGGTTGTCGATGGAGTCGGTGTCGAGGATCTGACCGGTCTCGGTGTCCACCGCGAAGATCTGACCCGGGCCTACGCGGCCCTTGGCGATCACGTCTTCAGGCTGGTAGTTCCAGACGCCGATTTCCGAGGCCAGGGTGATGAAACCATTTTTCGTGGTGACCCAACGCGCCGGGCGCAGGCCGTTCCGGTCGAGCAGGCACACCGCGTAGCGACCGTCGGTCATTACTACGCCAGCCGGGCCGTCCCACGGTTCCATGTGCATGGAGTTGTATTCATAGAACGCGCGCAGATCGGCGTCCATGGTCTCGACGTTCTGCCACGCTGGCGGAATGATCATCCGCACGCCACGGAACAGGTCGATGCCGCCGGTGACCATCAGCTCGAGCATGTTGTCCATGCTCGAGGAGTCGGAACCGACACGGTTGACCAGCGGGCCGAGCTCTTCCAGATCGGGTATCAAATCGTTGGCGAACTTGGTGCGACGGGCCACGGCCCAGTTGCGGTTGCCGGTGATGGTGTTGATTTCGCCGTTGTGCGCGAGGAAGCGGAACGGCTGAGCCAGCGGCCATTTCGGCAGGGTGTTGGTGGAGAAGCGCTGGTGGAACACGCAGATCGAGGTTTGCAGGCGCTGGTCACTGAGGTCTGGATAGAAGGCGGTCAAATCCGCCGGCATCATCAGGCCTTTATAAATGATGGTCTTGTGGGAAAAGCTGCAGATGTAGTGGTCGACGTCGGCGGCGTTGGCCACGGACGAACGACGACGGGAACTGAACAGCTTGATGGCCATGTCCTGATCGCTCAGGCCTTGACCACCGACGAAGACTTGTTCGATCAGCGGCAAGCGCTCCAGCGCCAGGCGGCCGAGTACGCTGGTATCGATTGGCACTTTGCGCCAGCCGACGAGTTGCAGGCCGGCAGCCAGGATCTCGCGGTTCATGTTCTCGCGAGCGGCTTCGGCGCGGACCGGGTCCTGGTTGAAGAACACCATGCCCACGGCGTATTGCTTGGGCAGATCGATGCCGAAGGTTTCCTGAGCAATGGCGCGCAGGAACAGATCCGGTTTTTGCATCAGCAGACCGCAACCGTCACCGGTCTTGCCGTCGGCGTTGATCCCACCGCGGTGGGTCATGCAGGTCAGGGCCTCGATGGCCGTTTGCAACAGGGTATGGCTGGGCTCGCCCTGCATATGAGCAATCAGGCCGAAACCGCAGTTATCCTTGAATTCATCTGGTTGGTACAGACCTGCTTTCATAGACACTTTCTCACCAGGCTGCCTCTTATCGAGACAAATTTCTTTTCAATTCAACCACTTACCTTCCGCGCCGAACGTACGCCAGCTTTGCGGGGGCAAAAGGGAGGTCATTGTACACACCGACACAGACGCTCACAAATTTGGCGACGAAATGTCGCAAATCTATGTCGCATTTATGAAAGGTTTAAAGCGATCTGCTGTGCTAGTCAAAACTTTTTTAATTTTGACCGCTACGACTCAAAACTACAGTGACGCAGACACCACAAGGCACGCGGCTCTGAGAGCGGCATGCGCCTGCGGAAATTTTGAGGTGCCGGGAGAGGCGGCCTGGGTAAGGCCGCCCAATCATCAGCGAGTTGTTGCCAGTTCCTGTTGGACGCTGGCAACAGTGCGAGGCCAAGGTTTACCAGCCTGAACCTTCGCTGGCAAGGCCTTGATAGCGGCGACAGCTGCGTCGCGGTTGGCAAAGTTACCGTAAGTGATCACATACAGTGGCTTGCCTTGCAGGACTTTCTTGAAATAGCGGTACTCGCCGCCCTGCTCTTTGACAAAGTTTTGCGCAGAGGCTTCGGAGCTGGTGCCGAGGATCTGCACCACGTAATTGCCCGGCGCTTGCCCGGCGTACCAGCTACCGCCGGTGGCGGCCTTGGCGACATTGACCGGTTTCTCGACAGGCTTGGTGACCGGTGCTGGCTTGGCCACTGGAGCGGCAACAGGTTTGGTCACAGGCGCGGGCTTGGCGCTGGCAATCTGGGTCGGAGCAGGTGTCGGGCGTGCTGCTGGAGTGGCTGCCGGACCGGCCGTGAGACCTGCTGGCGGCGCGGTAGTGGTTACGGTCGGCGGCGTGTCGCTGGAGCCTTCGACCGGCACACCGTCGTCGCCTTCGGTGATGCCGCCAGCGGCTTCAGCCAAGGGACCGCGCATGACCGGTTGCGACTGACCGACCAGCGGCAGTGGCATCGGCTGCGAAGACCCGGCGAACTCGACAGCCGGATTGCCGCTGCCGTTCGGTTGTGGCGTCTCTTGCCCCAAGGGCAATTGCGCCTGTTCAGTGGCTGGAGCACCGGTAGTCGGCGCCTTGCTACGACCCGGCATCATCCAGGCTGCTGCTACCGCCACCACGACGACAGCGGATATCGCCAATACGTGTTTCTTCGGCATAGTGAACCCCATACTTGGACGCTTGACCGCTGAGCGGCTGGCAATCATGGCTTCGATCATTGCATCGCGAGCGACCTGATTGATCGTACCCGGCCAGCCATCGGAGCTTTCATGAATATCAGAGATCTGATCTGCGGTGAAAAGTTCGATTCCCCGGCCGGCGCCTTCGAGACGCTGGGCCAGATATTCCCGGGTTTCTTCTTCGGTGTAGGGCTGCAACTCGATGACGTGGAAGCGCTCTTCCTCGGTGCTCAACTGTTCAAGACCGGCGATCAGCGACGACTCACCGAACAGGAATACGTGCGGGCGACCTTCCGGAGCTCCCGCAGCCAGCGCCAGCAACACCTCGAGCGCGGACTCGTCGAGTTGCTCGGCATCATCGATCAGCAAATAGACTTCCTGACCAGTCAATGCAAGCTGCACCACCTGAGACAGAATCGCGCCGATCTCGGCCTGGGCCACGTTCAGCGCCTGAGCCACCTGACGCAACACACCTGCCGCATCGCTGGCGCCACGGGCGGAAACCACCACGCTTTGCACGGACTGCTTGTTGGTGCTGGCGACCAGCGCCTGACGCAACAGGGTCTTGCCACTGCCTTGCGGCCCGGTCACGACCAGCAACAGCTGGCTGTAACGAGCCAGATGGTGCAATTGCCCCAATACCGGCTTGCGCTGGGCAGGGAAGAATTTGAAGCCAGGCACCCGTGGAGCGAAAGGGTCATGACTTAACTGGTAATGGCCGAGGAAAGCCTCGTCGGCATGCAAACTAGTCATCGGGATCTTATCAACCTTTAAGCTGAGCCAGAGCGCGGTAATCCGCTCCCAGCGTGGCCTGTAAAACCTCTTTCGGATAATCGTCGGTCACTACGGCTTCGCCAATGCGGCGCAACAGCACCAGACGCAAACGACCGTCGATTACTTTCTTGTCGATTGCCATGTGTTCGAGAAAATCGGCTTCGGTCATCTCCTCCGGCGGAATGACCGGCAACCCGGCGCGCTGGAACAGACGAATCCCTCGATCACGCTCTTGCGCGGTGATCCAACCCAGCCGCGTGGACATTTCCAGAGCCATCACCGTTCCTGCGGCGACCGCCTCACCATGCAGCCAGACACCATAGCCCATATGGGTTTCGATGGCGTGGCCGAAGGTATGCCCCAGATTGAGCGTAGCGCGTACACCGGACTCACGCTCGTCAGCGCCAACCACTGCAGCCTTGGCCGCACAGGAACGTTCGATGGCGACGGTCAGCGCCGCCTGGTCCAGGGCCCGCAGCCGATCAACGTTTTCTTCGAGCCAGGTGAGGAAGGGTTCGTCGCAGATCAGCCCGTATTTGATGACTTCCGCCAGGCCTGCGGACAATTCGCGGGGCGGCAGGGTATTGAGCGTCGAGGTGTCGATAAGCACTACGTTGGGCTGATAGAAGGCGCCGACCATGTTCTTGCCCAGCGGATGGTTGATCCCGGTTTTGCCGCCCACCGACGAGTCGACTTGCGACAGCAGCGTGGTCGGCACCTGGATGAAATCGACGCCGCGCTGGTAACAGGCGGCGGCAAAGCCGGCCATGTCACCGATAACACCGCCGCCGAGAGCGATGACGGTGGTGCGGCGGTCATGCCGGGCGGTGAGCAAACCGTCGAAAATAGTCTGCAGGGTTTCCCAGGTCTTGAAGGCCTCGCCGTCTGGCAGCACCACGGAAATGACCGAAAACTGCGCGAGGCTGCGGGTCAGACGTTCGAGATAAAGCGGTGCAACGGTCTCGTTGGAGATGATTGCCACTTGCCGCCCGGCGATATGCGGCGCCAGGAGTTCGGGTTGCCCCAGCAAACCTTCGCCAATATGAATCGGGTAGCTACGCTCGCCTAAATCGACCTTAAGTGTCTGCATGTGTCCCCACAGTGAAAAATGAAGCTGGCGTCCGGCCCTGCATCAACGGCCGGCGACGCCAGATTTTCTGACGTCACTCGATAATCCCGAGCCCTGAGTTGAAGCGCTCAAGGCTGGAGCCGAGAATAGCGCATTTCGCCTCGCGCATTAACGAGGAGGAAGCTGCTGCAAGCGATCCAAAATGTCCAAAACGACCATTCGTGGCGGCCGCTCATCGGTTTCCACCACCAGATCGGCGATTTCCCGATAAAGCGGATCGCGGATCGCCAGCAAATCCCTGAGGGTTTTTGCTGGATCAGCGGTACGCAACAGCGGCCGATTGCGATCGCGGGCGGTGCGACCGACCTGCTGCTCCACCGAGGCATGCAGATACACCACACGGCCACCGGCATGCAGCGCCTTGCGATTGGCATCGCGCATGACCGCGCCACCGCCGGTTGCCAGCACTACGCCGTCGGCTGCGCAGAGCTCGGCAATCATCGCCTGCTCACGATCACGAAAGCCCGGTTCGCCTTCTTTATCGAAGATCCACGGGATATTGGCGCCCGTGCGCAATTCAATTTCCTTATCGGAATCTTTGAATGGCAGGCGCAGCTCTTTGGCCAGCAAACGGCCAATGGTGCTTTTTCCAGCACCCATTGGCCCAACAAGAATCAAATTTCGCACAGAATCAATGACTCACAGCAATCGCCTGGTTATTCATGATACGCGGAGTCAGGAATACCAGCAGCTCGGATTTTTTCTCCGAAACAACATCCCTTCGGAAAAGGCGGCCAAGATACGGCACATCTCCAAGAAATGGCACCTTATCTACCACCTTGCTTTGAGTATTTGAGAAAACCCCGCCGATAACGATGGTTTCCCCATCGTTGACCAGCACCTTGGCGTTGACTTCGTTCTTCTTGATAGGCGGGACATCGTTGAGCTTGTTCAGGTAATCCGGCTCATCCTTGGTGACCTTGACCTCCATGATGATGCGGTTGTCCGGGGTGATCTGCGGCGTCACCTCCAGCGACAGCGAGGCCTCCTTGAAAGACACCGAGGTTGCGCCGCTGGAACTGGCTTCCTGGTAGGGGATTTCAGTGCCTTTGAGGATCTTCGCGGTTTCCTTGTCGGAGGTGACCACTTTCGGCTGAGAGACAATTTCCCCGTTCCCGGTCTTCTCCATGGCCGTCAGCTCCAGGTCCAGCAGCACGTTATCGGTGATGAAGGCGATGCCCAGACCCGAGGTGTTGCCGACCGTGCCCATATCGACGAACGGCGAGTTGGTATTGGTGCCACCCGGGGTGCCGATAGTGCCCGACGTATTGCTGCCGTTGTCGACGCCCGAGGTGTTCCAGTTGCCCTTGTTCTGGAGCGAGCCACCCCAGCGCACGCCGAGGCTTTTGTCGTAATCGACATTGGCTTCGACGATCCGCGCTTCGATCATCACCTGGCGCACCGGGATATCCAGCTGGGCGACGATGCGCCGTAATTCATCGAGGCGGTCCTGGGTCTGGTAGGCAATGATGTTGTTGGTCCGCTCATCCACGGTAATCGAGCCCCGCTCGTCCGTTTCCGACTGTTTGTTGGTCACTGACTTGAACAGCTCGGCGATGTCCTTCGCCTTGGCGTAGTTGACCTGCAACAGCTCACGTCGCAGCGGTGCCAGGTCGGCGATCTGCTTTTGCGATTCCAGCTCCTGGCGTTCGCGGGCGGCGATTTCATCCGCCGGGGCGACCAGCAGGACGTTGCCGATCTTGCGTTTGTCGAGACCCTTGGTTTTCAACACCAGGTCCAGGGCCTGATCCCACGGCACATTCTGCAAGCGCAAGGTAATGCCACCTTGCACCGTGTCACTGGCGACCAGATTGAGATTGGTGAAGTCGGCAATCAACTGCAGCACCGAGCGCACATCGATGTCCTGAAAATTCAGCGACAGCTTTTCACCGCTGTAGGCGACGCGATCGGCGTTACGCTTTTGCAGGTCGTCGACGGTCATGGGCCGGACACTGACAGTCAGCTTGTTGTCGGTCTGATAAGTCGAATAGTCGAAGGCGCCACTGGGCTCGATGGTGATGCTGGTCTTATCGGCGGCAGCACTGGCGCTGACGAACTGCACGGGCGTGGCGAAATCCTTGACGTCCAGCCGGACTCGCAACGGTTCGGGCAATTGGGTTTTGGCGAAGTTCAGGATGATCTTGCCATTGTTTTCCTGGATATCCGGACTGATGCCCGGATCAGACAACTCGATGACCACGTTGCCCTCGCCCAACTCTCCGCGCTGGAAATCCACGCCGCGGATGGCCTTACCCGCTGGCGCAGATACCCTGGCCGGTGTCGGGGTGGCCGCTCGCGGCGCACTCGACGCGGGCTTCTGTGCAACCGCCCCGCCCTGACCGACCACCACGAACAGCTGGTTGCCCTCGACGCGCGTGGTGTACGGCGCCAGCGTCGTCAGACTGACGATCAGCCGCGTACGCCCCTTGGCCTCGACCACCGTCACGCTGCGCGCATTGCCTCCGCCCAGATCTCGACTCTTGTTCGCCAGCCCGACGGTCACCCCCGGCAAGTCGAGGGCGATTCGCGCGGGCTGATCGGTGGTATAGCCAGCGGGCGCGGGAGGCGGGCCGTCGAATGTCAGCTTCAGCTCGACACGGTCTCCCGGCAGCGCGGCGACATCCAGCGCTTTGAGGTTGGCCGCCAGAACCATCGGCGACAGCAGCGCTATCCATAGTGCAATACCGAGGGATGAAATAGTCCTGCTCATTATTCAAGTTCCACTATTGGCGGGCTTTCATTGGAATGGTCCGCGGTCGCTCCAGCCAGGCACCCTCGCCATCGGAAACGATTTCAACCACATCGACTTGCGAGTCACTGACAGCCACGACCCGGCCATCGTTACGCCCCAGGTAATCCCCGACTTTCAACCTGTGCACACCGCTGGCCCCACGCAGCAGGACGAAGGAGCCTGAGGTATTGGAGAGGGTGCCGACCATCTCGAACTGCTCGATATTGAAACCTTCGAGATACTGCTTCTGCCGATTCGGGTCCGGCTTTACGTTGCGCGATCCGTGCTGGCGTCTCGCCAGATCGACCCTGACCGGCGGTAGAAACGGGCTGCGCAAGGATGCGGCGTTATAGGTAAATGCCTGGTAGGAGCTGAATGTCGGCGTAGGTTCAATGTTGCCGGGAGGGCGCAGGCGCACCTCGTTCATAAAGGCGTCCAGATCGCTGAAATCGTTATCGCTGCCGCAGCCGGACAACCCCATCAGTACCACAACCATCGATATCCAGTGGGCTGCCTTCATTTCTGCAGCCCCTTGTCGTTGTAGCGATAGGTCTTGGCCAGAATGCTCATGCGCAGCTTCGAGCCAATATCCGGTGTGACCGGTTTGATCTCGAAATCATGCAGGGTGACGATTCGCGGCAAGCCGGCCACGCCGCTGACAAAGGTCGCCAGATCATGGTAGGCACCGGTGACGGTGATCTGGATCGGCAACTCGATGTAGAACTGCTGAGCCTCCTCTGGCAGCAGCTTTATCTCCTCGAACTCCAGGCCACTGCCCAATCCCGTACGAGTGATATCTTCCAGCAGACCGGGAACCTCGGTATCACCGGGAAGCTGGCGCAGCAGGACGCCGAAGGAATTTTCCATGTCCTTCATCTGCTCGCTGTACCGCTCCAGATTTGCCGCCAGGTGGGCCTTGTTCGCGAAATTTTGCTTCAAGTCGACTTCATCGGTACGTTGCTGGCCGAGTCGATCCTGAAGATCCTTGAGGAAACCGTTGTAACCCAGCGCCAGCACCAGGACCATCAGCAAGGCGCCAGCCATGGCTTTGACGGCCGCTGGCCAGGCGCCCATGTTGCTCATGTCCAGATCGTTCAGGTCGATCTTGCGCAGCCCCTGGAACCACTCGGACAGAGTCATTTCGCGCCCCCCGGAGCTGCTGCTGTCGGTCGAGCCTGGCGAACCGTCAGCTGGAAGACGTTAGCCTGATCCAGCGCACCGGACGTATTGGTCTTGACCTCGGTCAGACTCGACGCGTCGAACCAGTCCGACCCATCCAGGTTGCGCATCAAATCAGAGACACGGTTGTTCGAATCGGCGGCCCCACGAATGGAGAGCATGTTGTCGGTCATTTTCACTTCGGTGAAATACACGCCATCCGGGAGAGTGCGGGCCAACTGATCAAAGATTCGTCCACTGACCGGGCGATTGCCCTGCAAGTCCTGAATGATCCTCATCCGCTCCACGAGCTGCTGGCGACGGGTCTTCAATTCACTGATCTGCTTGATCCGATCATCGAGCTGCGCAATTTGCTGGCTGACATGGTGATTGCGAGCCATTTGCCGATCGATCTCGCCAGCGATGTATTGGTCGACCATGAGCACTGCACCGATCGCCGCCAACAGAACGCCCGCCAGGGCCAGCAAAAATCGTTTGCGGCGCATTTCGCGCAGTTCTTCGCGCCAGGGCAGTAGGTTAATCCGCGCCATCAGGCAAAACTCCGCAGAGCCAGACCACAGGCTATCATCAAGGCCGGCGCATCGCTGGCCAAGGCACCGGCGTTGACCTTGCTGCCGAGGGTCATATCGGCGAAAGGATTGGCCACTCGGGTCGACGTACCGAGGCGCTGCTCGATCAGTCGGTCCAGACCGCCGAGCGAGGCGGTGCCGCCCGCCAGGAGGATGGAGTCGACGCGGTTGTACTGCCCGGAAGCGAAGAAAAACTGCAGGGAGCGCGAGACCTGCTGCACCAGTGCATCCTTGAATGGTTGCAGAACCTCGTGGAGATAGTCATCCGGCAAACCGCCGTGTTTTTTTGCCAACCCTGCCTCTTCTTTCGACAAACCGTAGCGGCGCTGGATTTCGTCGGTCAGTTGGCGCCCACCGAACAACTGCTCGCGGGTATAGATGATCTTTCCGTTATGCAGCACGCTCAGGGTCGTCATGGTTGCACCGATGTCGACCACCGCCACCGTCAACGGGTCCTTGGGGCTTCCCAATTGCGCCTGGAGCAGGCCGAACGAACGCTCCAGGGCATAAGCTTCGATATCGACTACCCGGGCAGTCAGGCCGGCAATAGCCAGTGCCGCTTCACGAACCTCTACGTTTTCCTTGCGGCAGGCCGCCAGCAGCACTTCGACACGTTCAGGATTGCGCGCCGAGTAGCCCTGGACTTCGAAATCGATGGCGACTTCTTCGAGCGGATAGGGGATGTATTGATCAGCTTCGAGCTTCAGCTGGTTTTCCATCTCTTCGTCGGAAAGCCCGGCATCCATCTCGATGGTTTTGGTGATGACCGCCGATCCGGTTACCGCCACGGCGACGTTCCTGACCCCCGTTCCGGCCTTGAGCAATAATCTGGACAAGGCTTGCCCTACCCCTTCCAGCTCGGCAATATTCTTCTCGACCACGGCGTTGACCGGAAGCGGCTCTACCGCGTAGGCCTCCACCCTAAAGCGGTTGCCGGTGCGACTGAGCTCGAGAAGCTTGACCGAGGTGGAACTGATGTCGATGCCCAACAGCGTGTTGGCTTTCTTGTTGAAGAGTCCTAGCACTACCCATTCCCTATGACTATCCGTGAGTTACGGACTCTCGATTATTCGTTGCGTTCACTACCCTTCGTCTTGACAGAAGCGCAAATGACGCCCTCTGCCGAAAAATGCTTATAATGCCCAGCGCTTTTTTCTGCTTTTTATTTCGAGCGTGGGCCGATCTTGTATACCCTGAATCGCCTAACGCCTAATTCATTCTTTTCTCTGGAAATCCAAAAGCCTTGATTCGTCTGCTGAAGTTTTTCGGGTGGTCTATTGTCGCTGTTTTCTGCGGACTGCTCCTCGGTCTGAGTGGCGCATTTCTCTATCTTAGCCCCGGGTTGCCCTCCGTAGAGGCACTGAGAAGCATTCAGTTGCAGATTCCTTTGCGTGTATACAGCAGCGACAACAAGCTGATCGCGGAGTTTGGCGAAATGCGTCGCACTCCGATCCGCTTCGCCGACATTCCCCCCAATTTCATCAACGCGCTGCTTTCTGCCGAAGACGACAATTTCGCCAATCACTATGGCGTTGACCCCAGCAGCCTGATGCGTGCCGCCACCCAACTGGTAAAGAGCGGACACATTCAGTCCGGCGGCAGCACCATCACCATGCAGGTGGCAAAGAACTTCTTCCTCACCAGCGAACGCAGCTTCTCGCGCAAGACCACGGAAATTCTCCTGGCCCTGCAGATAGAACGCCAGCTGACCAAGGACGAGATCCTCGAGCTCTACGTCAACAAGATCTACCTGGGCAACCGGGCTTACGGGATCGAAGCGGCGGCACAAGTTTATTACGGGAAATCGATTCGCGACATCACCCTGGCGCAGATGGCGATGATCGCGGGCCTGCCGAAGGCGCCTTCGCGTTTTAATCCCCTGGCTAACCCGACACGAAGCAAGGAGCGTCGTGACTGGATCCTGGGGCGCATGTTCAAGCTCGGAAAAATCGATGAAGCGGCCTATCAGGCGGCTGTAAACGAACCGCTCAACGCTAGTTATCATGTGCCGACACCTGAAGTTAATGCACCGTACATTGCGGAGATGGCCCGTGCCGAAATGGTCGGGCGCTATGGCAGCGACGCTTACACCGAAGGTTTCCGCGTCACCACTACCGTGCCAAGCAATCTGCAGGAGATGGCGAACACCGCAGTCCATGAAGGCCTGATGACCTACGATCAACGCCACGGCTACCGTGGCCCGGAATCGCGCCTGCCTGGCAAGACCCGCGAAGCCTGGGCCATGGAACTGACCAAGCAGCGCACGATCAGCGGGCTTGAGCCGGCAATCGTCACTCAGGTCGACAAGAACGGTGTGCAGGTGCTGACTCGCACCGGCGAAGAACATGTCGGCTGGGACAGCATGAAATGGGCCCGGCCGTTCCTCAACACCAACAGCATGGGGGCCAATCCCAAGCAGCCGGCGGACGTTGCCCAGGTCGGCGACCTGATCCGCGTGCAACGCCAGGCGGACAACTCGCTGAAGTTCAGCCAGATCCCGGTCGCCCAGGGCGCACTGGTCTCGCTGGACCCGCAGAACGGCGCAATCCGCTCGCTGGTCGGTGGCTTCGCGTTCGAGCAAAGCAACTACAATCGGGCGCTGCAGGCCAAGCGCCAACCCGGCTCCAGCTTCAAGCCATTCGTCTACAGCGCAGCGCTGGACAGCGGTTACACTGCCTCCAGCCTGGTGAATGACGCACCGATCGTGTTCGTCGATGAGTACCTGGACAAGGTCTGGCGTCCGAAGAACGACACCAATACCTTCCTCGGTCCGATCCGTATGCGCGAAGCGCTATACAAATCGCGCAACCTGGTGTCGATCCGCCTGCTGCAAAGCATGGGCGTTGACCGCACGATCGACTACATCAGCAAGTTCGGTTTCAACAAGCAAGACCTGCCGCGCAACCTGTCGCTGGCATTGGGCACGGCCACCCTGACCCCGATGGAAATCGCCACCGGCTGGAGCACCTTTGCCAATGGCGGCTACAAGGTCACCCCGTACATCATCGAAAAGATCGACAGTCGCAACGGTGACAACCTGTTCACCGCCAACCCGCCCAGTGTGCCGACCGCCGAAAGTGTCAGCGACGGGGTTGCCGCGCCAGTCGCCAACGCCTTCACCGTCAGCTCGGTGCCAGGCGAAACACCAGCGGCGCAGCCAGCCGTGCAAACGCCAGCAGTGGCTGAGCGCATCGTCGATGGCCGAACCACCTTCATCCTCAATAGCATGCTGCAGGACGTGATCAAGCTCGGCACCGGGCGCCGCGCCATGGCCCTGGGCCGAACCGACCTGGCGGGCAAGACCGGGACCACCAACGAATCCAAGGACGCCTGGTTCTCTGGCTACAACGCCGATTACGTGACCACCGTCTGGACCGGTTTCGACCAACCGGAAAGCCTCGGTCGACGTGAATACGGCGGTACCGTCGCGCTGCCGATCTGGATGACTTACATGGCCGCTGCCCTCAAGGACAAACCGGCTCACACGCAGAACGAACCGGAAGGCATTCTGAGCCTGCGGGTCGATCCGATCAGCGGTCGCGCTGCCACACCAGGCACGCCAAACGCTTACTTCGAGCTGTTCAAGAGCGAAGATACACCGCCTTCAGTCAACGAAGCGGGCAACGGCAACGCACCGGGCAGCCCGCTGCCAGCGGATGAAGCGGCGCCGATCGATTTGTTCTAGGAGCAGCGGCAAGCTTTAAGCTACAAGCGGCAAGAGAAAAGCAGTGATGTGCCGCTCTTATCTTGCAGCTTGTTGCTTGTAACTTGAAACTGCCCCATAAAAAAACCCGGCTAATAGCCGGGTTTTTTTATGGGGCTGCTACTCAGCCATTGAACACATCATCCACGCTTTTCAGCGGGTAGTTCTTCGGATACGGCAGGGTAGCCACACCAGTCTCGATCGCGGCCTTGGCCACTGCGTCGGAGATCACGGTGATCAGGCGTGCATCCATTGGTTTCGGAATGATGTACTCACGACCGAATTCCAGCTTGATGCCACCGTAGGCATCGCACACTTCCTGAGGTACAGGCAGTTTGGCCAATTCGCGCAGGGCGTTGGCGGCAGCCACTTTCATTTCTTCGTTGATGCGCTTGGCGCGAACGTCCAGGGCACCACGGAAGATGAACGGGAAGCCCAGTACGTTGTTCACCTGGTTCGGGTAGTCCGAACGGCCGGTGGCCATGATCACGTCGTTGCGGGTAGCGTGAGCCAGTTCCGGGGCGATTTCCGGATCCGGGTTCGAGCAGGCGAAGACGATCGGGTTGGCTGCCATCAGCAACAGGTTTTCTGCGCTCAGCAGGTTCGGGCCGGACAGGCCGACGAACACGTCAGCGCCTTCCAGTGCATCGGACAAGGTGCGCTTGTCGGTGGCGTGAGCGAAGACTGCCTTGTACTGGTTCAGGTCGTCACGGCCGGAGTGGATCACACCGGTACGATCAACCATGAAGATGTTTTCGATATTGGCGCCCATGCTCACCAGCAATTTCATGCAGGAGATAGCGGCAGCACCGGCACCCAGGCAAACGATCTTCGCTTCTGGCAGGGTCTTGCCAGCGATTTCCAGGGCATTGATCATGCCGGCCGCGGTAACGATCGCGGTACCGTGCTGGTCATCGTGGAATACCGGAATATCGCACTGCTCGATCAGAGCACGTTCGATTTCAAAGCACTCTGGCGCCTTGATGTCTTCCAGGTTGATGCCACCGAAGGTGATGGAAATGCGTTTGACGGTGTCGATGAAGGCTTGCGGGCTTTCGGAGTCGACTTCGATATCGAACACGTCGATACCGGCGAAGCGCTTGAACAGAACACCTTTACCTTCCATGACCGGCTTGGAAGCCAACGGACCGAGGTTACCCAGGCCGAGAATCGCGGTGCCATCGGAAATCACTGCAACCAGGTTGCCCTTGCCGGTGTACTTGTAGGCGAGTTCAGGGTCGCGGGCGATTTCGCGGACTGGTTCGGCTACACCGGGGCTGTAGGCCAGCGACAGATCGCGAGCGGTAGCGGTGGCTTTGGTGAGCTCGACACTCAGCTTTCCTGGACGAGGATGGGCATGATATTCGAGAGCGGCAGTTTTCAGATCAGACATATCGGCATTCCGCTTTTTACTGTTGGACGACGGACCGCCGAGGATACTCGCGTCGCAAAGTCCCTACAAGACTGACCAGTCACTGGTGTCAAGCGCCCTGCCTTAAGACTTTGGGTGGGGAGCCACGGAACACAAGGGATTAACTGTTCACAATAACAAGAAGATATGTCTACAATTTTTTTCTTATTGCATCAGTTTTCTCGCTCACCAGAGTCAGCAAGCGACCTGTGCGCCGGCAATGCGGTCGGCGCTGGACAGAAAAGGCCTGAGCGCTGGAGAAGCAAATCGCGGACATGAAAAAGGCGCCCACCAGGGACGCCTTCTTCAACAGCGAGGAGAAGCCCAACGGGCTTTCCCGCACGACCAACCTTACTCTGCAGCAGCAGGAGCTTTGGTTGCGCCGAAAGCACCGAAACGCGACTTGAACTTGTCGACACGACCGCCGATGTCCAGAGTCTTCTGCTTACCGGTGTAGAACGGGTGGCACAAGTTGCAAACGTCAACCGGCAGTGGCTTGGCCAGGTTGGAACGGGTTTCGAAGACATTACCGCAGCTGCAAGTAACTGTGATGGCTTCGTATACCGGATGGATATCGGCTTTCATGGTGTATTCCTCAGGCTAGCGTGCCGCCACCCAACACTATTGTTGAATACCGCACGTAATTAGGCCGCGGATTCTACCAGACCTTGGCAATCGCGCAAGCTGTCATGGGTGTCCTCCATCAGAAAAGACTGTTCAATTTTGACGGCGTCTTTTAACGCCATGCGGCGTTCCCGCTCCTCCCCATAGCGCGCTATGGCTCGTCGCGGCGCCTTGCCTGACCGAGGCGTCGGACCGGTTAAAATCCACTCGTCAAATCTTGAACGCTTTCCTAATGCAGGACACTGAACCAGCGGTCTGCTAGGCTCCGGACCTTCTTCACCGCCCGTTACCGAGAAACCCCCCGCGTGCCCGACGCCATTCTGCGCCTCGCCCTGCCATCGCCGCTGCGCCGCCTGTTCGACTACCGCGCCCCGGCCGGTGTCCTGCGTGCCCATCTGCATCCGGGCATGCGCCTGCGCGTGCCGTTCGGTCGTCGCGAGATGATCGGCATTCTGGTGGAGGTCACCAGCCACAGCGAAGTCCCGGCAGAAAAGCTCAAGCCGGCGCTGGCATTGCTCGACGCCACCCCGCCCTTGCCTGCAGCGTTGTTCAAGCTGTGCCTGTGGACTTCTCAGTATTACCAGCACAGCCTGGGCGACACCCTGAGCTGGGCACTCCCGGTATTGCTACGCCAAGGCGAACTGGCTGAAGCCCGCCAAGAGCGCTTCTGGTCGATCAGCCCTGGTGCACGCCTCGACGATCCGCGCATCAGTCGCGCGCCACGCCAGCGTGAAGCCTTGGCGACGCTGGCGCAGCATCCCCATGGCGTGGCCCATCAGTTGCTGAGCAAGCTCATGCTCAGCAAGGACAGCCTTGACCTGCTACTGGCCAAAGACCTGGTGCAGGTGGAAATCCGCAAACACGCTCCCGGCGAACGCCATGAACACTGGCTGGCGCAACCGGAGTTGCCGCTCAATCCGGAGCAGCGCGCCGCCTATGAAGCGATTCGCGCGGGCTTCGACAGCTTTCATGCGTTCCTGCTGGCCGGGGTCACCGGCAGCGGCAAGACCGAAGTCTATTTACAGTTGATCCGCGAAACCCTTGAGGCCGGCAAGCAGGCACTGGTGCTGATTCCCGAGATCAACCTCGGCCCGCAAACCCTGGCGCGCTTCGAGCAGCGCTTCAACGCCCGTATCGCGCTGGTGCACTCGGCAGTCAACGACCGCGAACGGCTGGAAGCCTGGTTAGCGGCCCGGGACGGCGACGCCGACATCATTATCGGCACCCGCTCGGCACTGTTCACGCCGATGAAGAACCCCGGGCTGATCATCATCGATGAAGAGCACGACGGCTCTTATAAACAGCAAGAAGGCCTGCGCTATCACGCCCGCGATCTGGCATTGGTGCGCGCGCGTCAGGAAAACATCCCGATCGTGCTCGGCTCGGCCACCCCGTCGCTGGAAAGTCTGCACAACGCCTACACCGGCCGCTATGGCCTGCTGCGTCTGAATCAACGGGCCGGCGGCGCGCAACAACCGCGCTTCCTGCGCCTGGACGTTAAAAGCCGGCCGCTGGACAGCGGCATTTCCGGGCCGATGCAACAAGCCATCGGCCAGACACTCGCGGCCGGGCAGCAAGTATTGGTGTTCCTCAACCGCCGCGGCTTTGCGCCGACCCTGCTGTGCCACGACTGTGGCTGGATGTCCGAGTGCAACCGCTGCGATGCACGAATGACGGTGCATCAGCGCTCCGCTGAACTGCGCTGCCATCACTGCGGCTATGTGGAGCGTGTGCCACGCCATTGTCCGAAATGCGGCAAGGTGGATCTGCGCCCTGTCGGCGCGGGCACTGAGCGAGCCGAAGAGCGTCTGGGGATTCTCTTTCCGGATTACCCGGTGTTACGAGTTGACCGCGACAGCACCTCGCGCAAGGACGCGATGAACCAGCTATTCGCCACCATTCAGAAAGGCCAGCCGTGCATCCTGGTGGGCACACAGATGCTCGCCAAGGGCCATCACTTCCCGCGAGTGACCCTGGTGTCGATTCTGGATGCCGATGGCGGACTGTTTTCCGGCGACTTTCGCGCCAGTGAACGCATGGCCCAGCTGATCGTTCAGGTCGCCGGGCGTGCCGGGCGCGCCGAAGAGCCGGGCAAAGTGATTATCCAGACACATCTGGCCGACCATCCGCTGCTGGTGCAATTGACCGAGCAAGGTTATTTCGCCTTTGCCGAACAGGCTTTGAGCGAACGCCGCGCCGCGGGCTTGCCGCCGTTTGCGCACTTGGCGCTGTTGCGGGCCGAAGCCCATAAGCCGGGACAAGCCGAGAGTTTTCTCGATGAGGCCTGCAACGAGGCTGAACGCTTGCTGGGCGAACAGAAACTGACCGGTATCGAACTGCTCGGCCCGGTACCGGCACCCATGGAGCGCCGCGCCGGACGCTATCGCGCGCAACTCTTGCTGCAAGCCAGCGCTCGGGCGCCGCTGCATCGGCTGCTCAGCAGTTGGCTGCTGACGCTGGAGCAAATGCCCAGCGGGCGGCAGGTGCGTTGGTCCCTGGATGTCGATCCGGTGGATCTGTATTGATCGATAAATAGTCAAAAGATCGCAGCCTGCGGCAGCTCCTACGGGATCGATGCTCGCCACAAAATTGATGGCGTACTCTGGTGGTGTAGGAGCTGCCGCAGGCTGCGATCTTTAACGGTCTTGCCAGACGCGAAGATCTTCCTGCCCGGCTCCGCAGGTCTATAACCTGCCCACGAAGGTTGGCAAGCCCGCCTTCGCAACGGATAATGCCCAGTTTTTCCACCTGCGCATCGAAGCGCCACCGCGTCTGCGGTCGAAAGAGAAGACCATGAAAGACACCATTCGCCAGCTGATCCAGCAAGCCATCACCCAACTCGTCAACGAAGGTGTGTTGCCTGAAGGCCTGACGCCAGCGATTCAGGTGGAGAATTCCCGCGACAAGACCCACGGCGACTTCGCCAGCAACATCGCGATGATGTTGGCCAAACCGGCCGGCATGAAGCCGCGCGATCTGGCAGAAAAAATCATCGCCGCACTGCCGGCTGACGAGAACGTCAGCAAGGCCGAAATCGCCGGCCCGGGCTTCCTCAACTTCTTCCAGAACACCCAGGCCCTGGCTTCGCGCCTGGACGCCGCGCTCGCCGACACGAAAATCGGTGTGCGCAAGGCCGGTCCGGTGCAGCGTACGGTGGTCGACCTGTCGGCACCGAACCTGGCCAAAGAGATGCACGTCGGCCATCTGCGCTCGACCATCATCGGTGACGGCGTGGCACGGGTTCTCGAGTTCCTCGGCGATACTGTGATCCGTCAGAACCACGTCGGCGACTGGGGTACCCAGTTCGGCATGCTGATGGCTTACTTGCAGGAAAACCCGATCACCAGCGACGAGCTGTCGGACCTGGAAAACTTCTACCGCGCCGCCAAGCAACGCTTCGACGAATCGCCAGAGTTCGCTGATCGCGCCCGCGGCCTGGTGGTCAAGTTGCAAGCCGGCGACCCGGACTGCCTGGCCCTGTGGACGCATTTCAAAGACATTTCCCTGTCCCACTGCCAGAAAATCTACGACCTGCTGAACGTCAAACTGACCCCGGCCGACGTCAGGGGCGAAAGCGCCTACAACGACGACCTGATCAACGTGGTCAACGACCTCAAGGCCAAAGGCTTGCTGGTCGAGAGCAACGGCGCCCAGTGCGTGTTTCTCGATGAATTCAAAAACGCCGACGGCGACCCGCTGCCGGTGATCATCGTCAAGGCCGACGGCGGCTATCTCTACGCCACCACTGACCTTGCAGCCGTGCGTTATCGCAGCGGGGTGCTGAAAGCCGATCGCGCGCTGTACTTCGTCGATCAGCGTCAGGCCCTGCACTTCCAGCAGGTGTTCGCGGTGGCCCGCAAGGCCGGCTTCGTGACCCATCCGATGGAAATGGAGCACATGGGCTTCGGCACCATGAACGGCGCCGATGGCCGTCCGTTCAAGACCCGTGACGGCGGCACCGTGAAGCTGATCGATCTGCTGACCGAAGCCCAGGAGCGCGCTTACGCGCTGGTGAAGGAAAAGAATCCGGAGCTGGCCGAAGCAGAACTGCGCAGCATCGCCAAGGTCGTGGGCATTGGCGCGGTGAAGTACGCCGACCTGTCCAAGCACCGTACCAGCGATTACAGCTTCAACTTCGACCTGATGCTCAACTTCGAAGGTAACACCGCGCCTTACTTGCTGTACGCCTACACCCGGGTGGCCGGAGTGTTCCGCAAACTCGGCCAGGACTTCAGCCAGGTGCAAGGACAGATTGTGCTCGAAGCTGCGCACGAACACGAACTCGCGGCCAAACTGGCGCAGTTTGGCGAAGTGCTGAACAACGTCGCCGACAAGGGCACTCCGCACATCCTCTGCACCTACCTGTACGACGTCGCCGGGCTGTTCTCCAGTTTCTACGAGAACTGCCCGATCCTGACTGCCGAAACCCCGGCACAGATGCAGAGCCGTTTGCGTCTTGCGGCGCTGACCGGTCGCACTCTCAAGCAAGGCCTGGAGCTGTTGGGTCTGGAAACTCTGGAGCGTATGTAAGTTGGCTGCCAAGAAAAAACCTGCACCCAAGCGTGGCGCCAGCCGTTACCAAGCTCCTGCAAAGCAACCGATTCCGGGCTGGCTATGGATGGCCATCGGCCTGACCGTGGGCGCATTCATCGTTTTCTTGATGAAGCTCGATCCGGGCCAGGGCGATGACGTCAAGCGGGTCAAGCAAGAGCAGCAGAAAGCCACCCGGATCGCCGAAGCGAACAAGACGCCTCCGAGTCCACAGCAACCGGTGAAGCCGAAATACGACTTCTACACCCTGCTGCCGGAATCCGAAGTGATAGTGCCGCCGGATGCCGTGCCGGAGAAAACCTTGCCGACACCACAA
This sequence comes from Pseudomonas sp. LBUM1658, assembly GCF_059716055.1. Classification (NCBI taxonomy): domain Bacteria; kingdom Pseudomonadati; phylum Pseudomonadota; class Gammaproteobacteria; order Pseudomonadales; family Pseudomonadaceae; genus Pseudomonas; species Pseudomonas sp. LBUM1658. The sequence continues at coordinate 415,210 of NZ_CP166798.1, read as the reverse complement.
CCGGTACCCGTGGCTCCGGTGACGCCGGCCGAAGCGGCGAAGATCGACACTGCCCGGGCTCAGGCGGCACTCGCCGGCATTACCCCGCCGCCGGCACCACCGGTCTCGAAAGCGGCGCCAGTGACCAAATTCTTCCTTCAGGCCGGCTCGTTCCGCAAAGAGGCCGATGCCGACAAGGTTCGTGCGCAAATCATTCTGCTGGGGCAGAGCGTATCGGTTGAGTCCGGCACCGTGAAGGATGAGACCTGGTATCGGGTGTTGGTGGGACCGTTCAGCAATCGTGAACAGCTGACCACCGCGCAAAAACAACTGGCCGGCAGCGGTTTTAGCAATCTGTTGTTACAACAGCGCCAGAGCCGCTAAACAAAACCCAGGGATAGCTCCTACAGGACAGCGCACCACCTGTAGGGCCTTGCACCGCTCGTCCCCTTCCCCTTCTGCAGTTGAAAAACTCCGCGCCACCCCCATATGAGTTCCCATCAGGGCATTTTCGCCCCGCAGCGTGGAGACTCTCCCTTGACCACCATCGTTTCAGTTCGCCGCCACGGCAAAGTCGTCATGGGCGGCGACGGCCAGGTTTCTCTCGGCAATACCGTGATGAAAGGCAACGCGAAAAAAGTTCGTCGCCTCTACCACGGTGAAGTCATCGCCGGTTTTGCCGGGGCCACCGCTGACGCCTTCACCCTGTTCGAACGCTTTGAAGGCCAGCTTGAGAAACATCAAGGTCACCTGGTTCGTGCGGCCGTCGAACTCGCCAAAGAATGGCGTACCGATCGCTCCCTCAGCCGCCTGGAAGCCATGCTGGCAGTCGCCAACAAAGACGCGTCCTTGATCATCACCGGTAACGGTGACGTGGTTGAGCCCGAAGAAGGCCTGATCGCCATGGGTTCCGGTGGTGGTTACGCTCAGGCCGCAGCCAGCGCCCTGCTGAAAAAAACCGATCTGTCGGCTCGCGAAATCGTCGAAACCGCGCTCGGCATCGCCGGCGACATCTGTGTATTCACCAACCACACCTTCACCATTGAGGAGCAGGACCTCGCCGAGTAAGCCTGTGCAGGCCTAGCGCCACGGCTTTAACTCTTGCTTGAGGACCGCAAATTATTATGTCCATGACTCCCCGCGAAATCGTCCACGAACTCAATCGCCATATCATCGGCCAGGACGATGCCAAACGCGCCGTCGCCATCGCGCTGCGTAACCGCTGGCGCCGGATGCAGCTGCCCGAAGAGCTGCGCGTCGAAGTGACGCCGAAGAATATCCTGATGATCGGCCCGACCGGCGTCGGTAAAACCGAAATCGCCCGGCGCCTGGCCAAACTGGTCAACGCCCCGTTCATCAAGGTCGAAGCGACCAAGTTCACCGAAGTCGGCTATGTCGGCCGCGACGTCGAGTCGATCATCCGTGATCTGGCCGATGCCGCGATCAAGCTGCTGCGCGAACAGGAAATAACCAAGGTTCGTTTTCGGGCCGAAGACGCTGCCGAAGACCGCATCCTCGATGCACTGCTGCCTCCGGCACGCATGGGCTTCAACGAAGACGCCGCCTCGAGTCATGATTCCAACACCCGCCAACTGTTCCGCAAGCGCCTGCGCGAAGGCCAGCTGGATGACAAAGAGATTGAAATCGAAGTAGCCGAATCAGTCGGTGTCGACATCTCTGCGCCTCCAGGCATGGAAGAGATGACCAACCAGTTGCAGAACCTGTTTGCCAACATGGGCAAGGGCAAACGCAAGAACCGCAAGCTCAAAGTCAAGGAAGCGCTGAAACTGGTACGCGACGAAGAAGCCGGTCGCCTGGTCAACGAAGAAGAACTGAAAGCCAAGGCCCTGGAAGCGGTCGAGCAACACGGTATCGTGTTCATCGACGAAATCGACAAGGTCGCCAAGCGCGGCAATTCCGGTGGTGTCGACGTGTCCCGTGAAGGCGTACAGCGTGACCTGCTGCCGCTGATCGAAGGCTGCACGGTCAACACCAAGCTGGGCATGGTCAAGACCGACCACATCCTGTTCATCGCCTCCGGCGCGTTCCACCTGAGCAAACCGAGCGACCTGGTGCCGGAGCTGCAAGGCCGTCTGCCGATTCGTGTCGAGCTCAAGGCCCTGAGCCCGCAAGATTTCGAACGCATCCTCAGCGAACCCCACGCCTCGCTCACCGAGCAATATCGCGAGCTGCTGAAAACCGAGGGCCTGGCGATCGAGTTCTTGCCCGACGGCATCAAGCGTCTGGCCGAGATTGCCTGGCAGGTCAACGAGAAAACCGAGAATATCGGTGCCCGTCGCCTGCACACTCTGCTTGAGCGTTTGCTCGAAGAAGTCTCGTTCAGTGCCGGCGACCTGGCCTCCGCGCAGGATGCTCAGCCGATTCGCATCGACGCTGACTACGTCAACAGCCACCTCGGCGAATTGGCGGAGAACGAAGACCTGTCCCGTTATATCCTGTAAGCAATACTTGTAGGAGCGAGCTTGCTCGCTCCTACAGGGTTCCACCCATAACGGAACTCAAGTCATGACCAAACTCCCCAGCGCCATCGAACTGCATAAAGCCTCGAAAACCCTGACGCTGAAATACGCGCCGGATGAGGTCTATCACCTGCCCGCGGAATTCCTGCGGGTGCACTCTCCCTCCGCCGAAGTCCAAGGCCATGGCAATCCTATCCTGCAGTTTGGCAAGATCGGCGTCGGCCTGAGCAAGGTTGAACCGGCCGGTCAGTACGCACTGAAATTGACCTTCGACGACGGCCACGACAGTGGTCTGTTCACCTGGGATTATCTGTACCAATTGGCAGTCCGCCAGGACGATCTTTGGGCGGATTATCTTGCCGAGCTCAAAGCCGCCGGAAAGTCCCGCGACCCTAGCGAATCCATCGTCAAGCTGATGCTCTAACTCAGGCCTCTCGCTCTTTAGAGGGCATTTTCTAATTCCATCTGTTTGAATGCTCTGCCGCACGGCTGGCATTTGGCCTGCTTGCGAAAAAAATTAAACTCGGGTAACCAATAGAACTGGCAAGTTCCCTGCAATGCTCTCTGAAGCAGCGATGCAGAATTAACGGTCACCCGAGCAGTAGTACCTGGAGTTTGCTGTGAGACTGCACAGCTGGTCCCGGTACTCGCCTCAGGACAATGGAGCGTCGTAGATGAGTAACAAGAATAACGATGACTTGAATCATCAAGCCTCGGAAAACACCCTGGGGCTCAATCCCGTCGTCGGTTTGCGCGGAAAAGATCTGCTTACCTCTGCTCGCATGGTCTTGAAACAGGCCATCAAACAACCGATTCACAGCGTCAAGCACGTCGCGCATTTTGGCGTCGAGCTCAAGAATGTGATGTTCGGCAAGTCGAAGCTGCAGCCGGAAAGTGACGACCGCCGCTTCAACGACCCGGCCTGGAGCCAGAACCCGCTCTATAAACGTTATCTGCAAACCTACCTGGCGTGGCGCAAGGAGCTGCACGACTGGATCGGCGATAGCAACCTGTCCGAAGCGGACATCAACCGCGCGCACTTCGTGATCACCCTGATGACCGAAGCCATGGCCCCGACCAACAGTGCGGCCAACCCGGCGGCGGTCAAACGCTTCTTCGAGACCGGCGGTAAAAGCCTGCTCGACGGCCTCTCGCACCTGGCCAAGGACCTGATCAACAACGGCGGCATGCCGAGCCAGGTGAACATGGGCGCCTTCGAAGTCGGCAAGAGCCTGGGAACCACCGAAGGCTCGGTAGTTTTCCGCAACGACGTGCTCGAACTGATCCAGTATCGGCCGACCACCGAGCAGGTGCACGAGCGCCCACTGCTAGTGGTGCCGCCGCAGATCAACAAGTTTTATGTGTTCGACCTGAGCCCGGATAAAAGCCTGGCGCGCTTTTGCCTGCGCAACCACCAGCAGACCTTTATCGTCAGCTGGCGCAATCCGACCAAGGCTCAGCGCGAGTGGGGTCTGTCGACTTACATCGACGCACTGAAAGAAGCCGTCGACGTCGTCTCGGCCATCACCGGCAGCAAAGACATCAACATGCTCGGCGCCTGCTCCGGCGGCATCACCTGCACCGCGTTGCTCGGCCACTACGCCGCCCTCGGCGAGAAGAAAGTCCATGCCCTGACCCTGCTGGTCAGCGTGCTCGATACCACCCTCGACTCCCAGGTTGCGCTGTTCGTCGACGAAAAAACCCTGGAATCCGCCAAGCGTCACTCGTATCAGGCCGGCGTCCTGGAAGGCCGTGACATGGCCAAAGTCTTTGCCTGGATGCGTCCCAACGATCTGATCTGGAACTACTGGGTCAACAACTATCTGCTGGGCAACGAACCTCCCGTCTTCGACATTCTGTTCTGGAACAACGACACCACTCGATTGCCTGCGGCGTTCCACGGCGATCTGATCGAAATGTTCAAAAATAATCCATTGATCCGTGCCAATGCACTGGAAGTGAGCGGCACGCCGATTGACCTCAAACAGGTCACCGCCGACATCTACTCCCTGGCCGGCACCAACGATCACATCACCCCTTGGAAGTCTTGCTACAAGTCGGCACAACTGTTCGGCGGCAAGGTCGAATTCGTACTGTCCAGCAGCGGGCATATCCAGAGCATCCTGAATCCGCCCGGCAACCCGAAGTCGCGCTATATGACCAGCACCGAAATGCCGGTCAAGGCCGAGGACTGGCAAGAAAACTCGACCAAGCACACCGACTCCTGGTGGCTGCACTGGCAGGCCTGGCAGGCCGAACGTTCGGGCAAACTGAAAAAGTCTCCGACCAACCTGGGCAACAAGGCCCACCCGCCAGGGGAAGCCGCACCGGGCACTTATGTACATGAACGTTAAGTTGTAGGCAGTCACGAAGTCCGCGGCACTCGGAGGTGCCGCGAGCCCTACCCAACACGGACGAGGCCAGGCCTCGGATTTTCTGGAACAAGCTCAGGAAGGCTTGCCAGCGGTTTAACTACAGGGCTTCTGAGATGCCGCAACCGTTCATTTTTCGTACTGTCGACCTGGATGGCCAAACCATCCGCACCGCGGTACGTCCTGGCAAGCCTCATTTGACTCCCCTGCTGATTTTCAATGGCATCGGCGCCAACCTGGAGCTGGTGTTTCCGTTCGTCCAGGCGCTCGACCCGGATCTGGAGGTGATTGCCTTCGACGTTCCCGGGGTTGGCGGCTCGTCGACACCCAGCACCCCCTATCGTTTCCCTGGTCTGGCCAAACTGACTGCGCGCATGCTCGACTATCTGGATTACGGGCAAGTCAACATCGTCGGCGTGTCCTGGGGTGGCGCCCTGGCCCAGCAATTTGCCTACGACTACCCGGAGCGCTGCAAAAAACTGGTGCTGGCAGCCACCGCAGCCGGCGTCTTTATGGTGCCGGGCAAACCGAAAGTGTTGTGGATGATGGCCAGCCCCAGGCGCTACATCCAGCCGTCCCATGTGATTCGCATCGCGCCGCTGATCTATGGCGGCTCCTTCCGTCGCGACCCTAATCTGGCCGCCGAACACGCCAGCAAGGTGCGTTCGGGCGGCAAGCTGGGTTACTACTGGCAACTGTTCGCAGGCCTGGGCTGGACCAGCATTCACTGGCTGCACAAGATTCATCAACCGACCCTGGTGCTGGCCGGCGATGATGATCCACTGATCCCGCTGATCAATATGCGCATGCTGGCCTGGCGGATTCCCAACGCCCAGCTACACATAATCGACGATGGTCATTTGTTCCTGATTACCCGCGCTGAAGCCGTCGCGCCGATCATCATGAATTTTCTCGAGGAAGAACGTCAGCGGGCTGTGATGCATCCGCACCCGTCACCGTTTGGCAGGACTTAGCGTCTTGTGCATGTCGACAGAATCATCGCCCGCGCAGGAGAGCTCTGGACCGACTATGGTGTCTGTCTTGAATTGATGTGCTTGTTGAAGGCTTGACGAAGGAGTGTTGACCCATGAGAGACAAAGCAGCGCCGGGCTCGTTGCCCACCCCCGCGGCGTTCATCAACGCTCAGAGTGCGATTACCGGTCTGCGCGGCAGGGACCTGTTCTCGACCCTGCGCAGCGTGGCGGCCCACGGCCTGCGCCATCCGGTGAAAAGCGCCCGTCATGCGCTGGCCCTGGGTGGTCAGCTGGGTCGCGTGTTATTGGGTGAAACGCTGCACACGCCGAACCCTAAGGACAACCGGTTTGCCGACCCGACCTGGAGCCTGAATCCGTTTTATCGCCGCAGCCTGCAGGCCTATCTGAGCTGGCAAAAACAGGTCAAAAGCTGGATCGACGAAAGCGGCATGAGCACCGATGACCGCGCTCGCGCGCATTTCGTTTTCGCACTGCTCAATGACGCCGTATCACCCTCCAATACGCTGCTCAATCCGCTGGCCATCAAGGAGCTGTTCAATTCCGGCGGTCACAGTCTGGTCCGCGGTCTCGGCCATTTGTTCGACGACCTGCTGCACAACAACGGGCTGCCAAGTCAGGTCAGCAAACACGCCTTCGAGATTGGCAAGACCGTGGCGACAACCACCGGCTCGGTGGTGTTTCGCAACGAACTGCTCGAGCTGATGCAATACAAGCCGATGAGCGAAAAGCAGTACAGCAAGCCGCTGCTGATCGTGCCGCCACAGATCAACAAGTACTATATTTTCGACCTCAGCCCGGGCAACAGTTTCGTCCAGTACGCGCTGAAAAACGGCCTGCAGGTGTTCGTGATCAGTTGGCGCAACCCGGATGTTCGTCATCGGGAATGGGGCCTGTCCAGTTATGTGGAGGCGCTGGAGCAAGCGATGAATATCTGCCGCGCCATCAGCGGTGCGCGCGAAGTCAATCTGATGGGCGCCTGTGCCGGCGGCCTGACCATCGCCGCCCTGCAAGGCCACCTGCAAGCCAAGCGGCAACTGCGACGGATCTCCAGCGCCACCTATCTGGTCAGCCTGCTCGATAGCCAGATCGACAGCCCTGCCACCTTGTTCGCCGACGAGCAGACCCTTGAAGCCGCCAAGCGCGATTCCTATCAGCGGGGCGTGTTCGAAGGGCGAGACATGGCCAAGGTCTTCGCCTGGATGCGCCCCAATGACCTGATCTGGAATTACTGGGTCAATAACTACCTGCTGGGCAAGGAACCACCGGCCTTCGACATCCTGTACTGGAACAACGACAACACACGCCTGCCCGCGGCATTGCATGGCGACCTGCTGGATTTCTTCAAGCACAACCCGCTGAGCCATCCTGGCGGGCTGGAGGTATGCGGCACGCCGATCGATCTGCATAAGGTCAACGTCGACAGCTTCAGCGTGGCCGGCATCAACGACCACATCACTCCGTGGGATGCGGTGTACCGCTCGACCTTGCTGCTGGGCGGCAATCGCCAATTCGTGCTGTCCAACAGCGGACACATCCAGAGCATCCTCAACCCGCCGAGCAACCCCAAGGCCAATTTCATCGAGAACCCCAAGCTCAGCAGCGATCCACGCGCCTGGTATTACGACGCCACCCATGTCGAAGGCAGCTGGTGGCCACGGTGGCTGAGCTGGATTCAGGAACGCTCGGGTACCCAACGGCCAACCCTGATGGCTCTCGGCAACCAGAATTATCCACCGATGGAGGCGGCGCCAGGTACTTACGTGCGCGTGCGCTGAATGCTCTCTGCACCACGGTCGGGCTGTCGGCCGTGGCATGACTCAACAACCAAGAAGACTGGATGAAAACCCGCGACCGGATCCTCGAATGTGCCCTGCAATTGTTCAATCAAAAGGGCGAACCGAATGTCTCTACCATGGAAGTTGCCAATGAAATGGGCATCAGCCCGGGCAACCTCTATTACCACTTTCACGGCAAGGAACCGCTGATCCTCGGCTTGTTCGAACGCTTTCAGGCGGAACTGACGCCGCTGCTCGACCCACCAGCGGATGCGCAACTGTCTGCTGAAGATTACTGGCTGTTCCTGCACCTGATCGTCGAGCGCCTGGCGCACTATCGCTTTCTGTTCCAGGATTTGTCCAACCTGGCCGGACGCTTGCCGAAACTGGCCAAGGGCATTCGCAACCTGCTCAACGCCTTGAAGCGGACCCTGGCCTCATTGCTGGCACGCTTGAAAGCACAGGGGCAACTGGTCAGCGAAACCCAGGCGTTGGGGCAACTGGTCGAACAGATCACCATGACGCTGCTGTTTTCCCTCGACTATCAACGGATTCTGGGACGCGAGGGCGAAGTTCGGGTGGTGGTTTACCAGATCATGATGCTGGTCGCGCCGCACTTGCTGCCACCGGTGAAACTGGCGACTGAGCAGATGGCGTTGCGGTATCTGGAAGAACATGTGTGATTGGAAGATCAAAAGATCGCAGCCTTCGGCAGCTCCTACGTCGGCGTAGGAGCCGCCGATAGGCTGCGATCTTTTGCGCTCGATCAGGCACTGGAGAGTTTTCTGTCAGAAACAAAAACGCCCAACCTTTGCAGGCCGGGCGTTTTTGTCTGTCCCGAAAAAATCAGGACTGACTGGATGGCGTCGATGGAGTCGACGCAACAGTCGGGGTGACCGCAGGGGTCGGCGCAGCTGCAGAGTTCGAAGGGCTGACCGCAGCTGCCGGTTTGGCCTCTACTGCCGGCTTCGGCGCCGCTGCTTTGGGTGCCGCAGGTTTCTTGGCAACCGGCTTCTTCGCAGCTGCTGGTTTAGCGGCCACCGCTTTGGTTGCCGGCTTGGCCGCGGCAGGTTTGGCTGCTGCGGTTTTCGCAGCTGGCTTGGCTGCTGCTTTGGTTGCCGGTTTAGCGGCGGCTTTTACCAGAGGTTTGGCCGCGGTTTTAGCTGCCGGTTTGGCCGCTGCGGTCTTGCTCGCCGCTGGCTTTGCCACCGAAGCACCGGTCAGGCGCTCGATCTGCTTGGTCAGGGTATCGACCTTGCTGTGCAGCGCTTTGACTTCATTGCGGCTCGGCACGCCCAGACGCGAAATGGCGCTGTTGAGTCGCTTGTCGAAAGCCTCTTCCAGCTCGCCCCATTTGCCCAGCGCGCGGTCTTTGACATCACCGACACGGGACTTGGCCGATTGAGCCGAATCCTTGGCGGCATCGACTTTTTTACCGACGGCGCTCTTGGTGAGCTTCTCGGCTTTCTCACCATCTTTGACCAGGGTATCGAAGAGTTTGCTGCCGTCAGTGTCGATCTTCGAGTACACGCCTAAACCAGCAAGCCAGATTTTGCGGGAGTAGTCTTCGACTTTCCCGATCCACGAGCTGCCTTCTTTTTCAGTATTCTTTTTACCAGCCATCCCGTTCTCCTTAATGTTTACGCGCGACACGTTCAAGCAATGCCGTCAGCCCATCGAGCTTAGCAGAGAGTGTCTCAACATCATGTTTAGACGCAATGCCGAAGCGATTCAAGGCACTTGCGACGCGCACGTCAAAAGCCTTCTCGACTTTATCGAGCTGCACTTCGACCTTGCCCTTGAAGCTGGTGACATCGCCCTTGACTTCATCGATCTGAGTGTTGGCCGCTTCAAGTTGTTGAGTCACAACTTTTTTGCCTTTCTTTTCAATAGTTTGACCCGCTTCGATCAACTCCTGAAAGTACTCGCTGCCTTCCTTGCCGACCTTGGCGTAAGCCCCCAGGCCTGCCAGCCAGATCTTGCGGGCGTAGGATTTCACTTCGCTCGGAGCGGTTGTCTGAACGTCGGTTTTTTTCTTCAAAGTTACTGTGGCCATGGTGCACCTCACGCGCAAAAGGTTTGAGGAACTGCCCGCAGGAATGAGGGCTTAGGCACAAAGTAGTGAGAAAAATTAGAAACGGCACCCTAAGAAATGCCACAAATCCAGGGGAAACAAAAACGCCGATTACGCCAAGGCTTTATCCAATGCCTTTTCGATTTCCGACTTGATCGTGCCGCTCATGGCCGACATCAGCAGGCCCAACTCTACGTCGATCCTGATCGAGTCCTCGCCCACATGCACCGCGCCTTTTACCCCGGGACGCTTGAGATTCAGGATGTCGCCTGACCACTGCGGCTCCAGGCCATATTGATCAGACAGTTTCTGCGCCAACATGTCGGCCTTCTCGCGGGCTGCTTCCTTACCCAGGCCGTGGGCACGCTCAACACTAATACGGGCCATCGAATGACTCCTGCTTTATCGGGACTTGCTCAAGACATCTTGACCTTGCATGCGTCAAAACGTCCCGGCGGTTGCCTATCTTACATTCAGCCTTGCCAAGACAAAGACTGTCACCGGGATTAGAATGTCCCGCATTCTCTTCTGGTGACAGCGATATGACTGATCAGCGCAAAGGCAGCGATGCCGAACCCACCACTCACTTCGGCTTCAAAAACGTTCCGGAAAGCCAAAAGGCGGAAAAAGTCGCAGAGGTTTTCCACTCGGTAGCAGCCAAGTACGACCTGATGAACGATCTGCTGTCGGGCGGCATGCACCGACTGTGGAAACGTTTCGCGATCGAGTTGTCCGGTGTACGTACTGGCAACCGCGTGCTGGACATCGCTGGCGGTACCGGCGATCTGACCAGAAAATTCTCGCACCTGGTGGGCCCGACCGGTCAGGTGGTGTTGGCTGACATCAACGAATCCATGCTCAAGGTCGGTCGCGATCGGTTGCTCGATCTGGGTGTGGCCGGCAATGTCGAGTTCGTCCAGGCCGACGCCGAAAAGCTGCCGTTCCCGGACAACCATTTCGACTGTGTGACCATCGCCTTCGGCCTGCGCAACGTGACCCACAAGGAAGATGCCCTGCGCTCCATGCTGCGGGTGCTCAAGCCCGGTGGCCGGCTGCTGGTGCTGGAGTTCTCCAAACCGACCAATGCGCTGATGTCCAAGGCTTACGATGCCTATTCGTTCGCCTTCATGCCGTTGATGGGCAAGCTGATCACCAATGACTCGGAAAGCTACCGCTACCTGGCCGAATCGATCCGCATGCACCCGAACCAGGAAACCCTGAAGTCGATGATGGTCGAGGCCGGTTTCGACCGGGTGACCTATCACAACATGACCGCCGGTATCGTCGCCCTGCATCGCGGCATCAAACCCTGATGTTGCTCAGCGGCCTGCTGGTCGGCGTCGAACTCGGTCTCAACCGCGTGCTGCGTCTCGACAGCACGGCGTTGCCGCGCCTGCAACACTTGAGTGGCAAGGTGATCGCTGTCGACTGCCGCAGCCCGGCGTTGCAACTGTTCATCATGCCGAGCGATGCAGGCCTGATGCTGGCCGCCCATTGGGCCGCCGAGGCCGACTGCACCTTGCGCGCTCCGGCGTCGAGCTTGCTGAGCCTGGCGCTGAGCAAGGACAAGACCGCGGTCCTGCATGGCCCTGAGGTCGAACTCGAAGGTGACAGCGCGGTGCTACTGGACCTGGCGGCGATACTGCAGGACCTGGAGCTGGACTGGGAGTACGAGCTCTCGCGCTGGCTCGGTCCGGTCGCCACGCAACTGGTCGGCGGCCATCTTCGCAGCCGCGCACAGTGGTACCAGCAGGGTTTCGCCAGCCTGAACCAGAACCTCGCCGAGTACCTCAGCGAAGAGTCGCGCACCCTGGTAGGCCAACGCGAAGCCGAAGCCCGTTTTAGCGAACTGGACCAGATCAAGCTTGATCTGGAACGTCTTGAGGCGCGTTTCGAGCGCCTTTCCCGATCCCTTGATTCAAGCGATAACGCATGAAGCTGCTTGCCGTCCGCCGTTTGTTGCGCATCCAGCGCGTCGTGATCCGCTACCGCCTCGATGACCTGTTGTTCGCCCTGCCACTGCCCTGGTTCCTCCTGGCGCTGCGCTATGCCTTGCCGTGGCGCTGGTTCCCGCGCAAGACACTGATGCTGACCCGCGGCGCGCGCCTGCGCCTGGCGTTGCAGGACCTGGGACCGATTTTCATCAAGTTCGGGCAGATTCTTTCCACTCGCCGCGATCTGCTGCCAGAAGACATCGCCGATGAGCTGATGAAGCTGCAGGACCGCGTACCGCCGTTCGATTCGCAAGTGGCGATAGACCTGATCGAAAGCCAGCTCGGCAAGAAAATCAGCGATGTTTTCAGCCGTTTCGACTTCGAACCGCTGGCATCCGCTTCGGTGGCGCAAGTTCATGCCGCACAGCTGAAAAGCGGCGAAGAAGTGGTGGTCAAGGTCATACGCCCGGGCCTCAAACCGATCATCGCCCAGGATCTGGCCTGGCTGTTCATCCTCGCCCGTGCCGCGGAAAAACTCTCCGCCGATGCGCGCCTGCTGCACCCGGTGGATGTGGTCCTGGACTACGAAAAAACCATCTACGACGAGCTCGATCTGTTGCGCGAGGCGGCCAATGCCAGTCAGCTCAAGCGCAACTTCGACGGCTCGCCGCTGCTATATGTGCCGCAGGTCTACTGGGACTGGTGCCGGCCGAAAGTGCTGGTGATGGAGCGCATCTACGGTATTCAGGTCACCGACCTGGCCACCCTGGCCGACCAGCGCACCGACATGAAAATGCTCGCCGAACGTGGCGTGGAGATCTTCTTCACCCAGGTGTTCCGCGACAGTTTCTTCCACGCCGACATGCACCCCGGCAATATCTTCGTCAGCACCGTGCAGCCGTGGAGCCCGCAGTACATTGCCATCGACTGTGGCATCGTCGGCAGCCTGACTCCGGAAGACCAGGATTACCTGGCGCGCAACCTGTTCGCCTTCTTCAAGCGCGACTACCGCCGCGTAGCCCAATTGCACATCGATTCGGGCTGGGTGCCGGCGGAAACCAAGCTCAATGAGTTCGAAGCGGCGATCCGCACCGTTTGCGAACCGATTTTCGAGAAACCGTTAAAAGATATTTCCTTCGGTCAGGTGCTGATGCGCCTGTTCCAGACGGCACGGCGCTTTAACATGGAAGTGCAGCCGCAGCTGGTTCTGTTGCAGAAAACCCTGCTGAACATCGAAGGCCTGGGGCGTCAGCTGTACCCCGAACTGGATCTGTGGAACACCGCCCAGCCGTTCCTCGAACGCTGGATGCGCGAACGGGTCAGCCCCAAAGCCCTGCTGGGCAACCTGCAGAGTCAGGTCGAGCAACTACCGCACCTGGCCAACATGACCCGCGACCTGCTGGAGCGCATGTCGCAACCTCACGCGTCCGATGCGCCACCACCCTGGCACCGACGCAAGGACGACTGGTTCCTGCGTCTGCTCGGCTGCGCACATCTGGCTTTCGGCACGGTACTCGCTGCCGGTGGCCCATTGAATGAATTGGGGCACTGGCCGGCCGGAATCATGGTGGCGGTCGGTTTGTATCTGGTCGTGCGCCGATAGCCAGCAACGCGTGCTGCTGGCACACTGTTTCAACGCCTGGGCGCAGCAATAAGCGCTGTGCCGGTTGTCGGAGTCGAAGATGAAAAGTTGGCTGGACGAGATCAAATGGGACAACGACGGCCTGGTGCCGGCGATTGCCCAGGATCACAAGACCGGGCGCGTACTGATGATGGCCTGGATGAATCGCGAAGCGCTGGAACTGACCGCCGCCGAGAACCGCGCCATCTACTGGTCGCGTTCCCGTGGCAAACTGTGGCGCAAGGGCGAAGAGTCCGGGCACGTGCAGAAACTGCATGAGATGCGCCTGGACTGCGACGCCGATGTGATCATCCTGATGGTCGAGCAGATCGGCGACATCGCTTGCCATACCGGCCGCCAGAGCTGCTTCTACCGCGTCTACGAAAACGGTGACTGGAAGACCGTCGACCCGGTACTCAAAGACCCGCACGCCATTTATAAGGCTGGACACTGAACATGAGCGATACCCTGACCCGCCTGGCCCAAGTGCTGGAAGAGCGCAAAGGCGCTGCCGCCGACAGTTCCTATGTCGCCAGCCTGTACCACAAGGGCTTGAACAAGATTCTGGAAAAGGTCGGTGAAGAATCGGTTGAAACCATCATCGCCGCCAAGGATGCCGCCATCAGCGGCGATTGCAGCGATGTGATCTACGAAACCGCCGATTTATGGTTCCACAGTATGGTCATGCTCGCCCAACTGGGGCAGCATCCACAGGCTGTGCTGGATGAACTGGACCGGCGCTTCGGTCTGTCCGGACACGCCGAGAAGGCTTCGCGCCCGTCCGCTTGAATAACGTTTAAGAGAGGAATTGCAGCATGGGCATTTTTGACTGGAAACACTGGGTCGTCATCCTGGTTGTCGTGGTACTGGTATTCGGCACCAAGAAACTGAAAAACCTCGGCACTGACGTCGGCGAGTCGATCAAGGGCTTTCGCAAGGCCATGAACGACGATGAAAAACCTGCTGACCCGACGGTGACCCCGGCCCAACCGGTACCACCGGCACAACCACAGGCACAGGCTTCGACACTGAACGAGCCGCACACCATCGACGTGCAAGCACAAAAAGTCGAAGAGCCGATCCGCAAAGACTCGTGAGCACTGACTAATGTTTGGTATCAGCTTCTCTGAACTGCTGCTCGTCGGCCTCGTCGCGCTGCTGGTGCTCGGCCCTGAACGGCTGCCGGGTGCTGCGCGCACGGCCGGCCTGTGGGTCGGGCGCCTGAAACGCAGTTTCAACGCGATCAAACAGGAAGTTGAACGGGAAATCGGTGCCGACGAGATTCGTCGGCAACTGCACAACGAACACATTCTGTCGCTGGAGCAGGAAGCGCGGAAGATTCTCGCTCCGCAACAGCAGACGCCGAGCACCTTCGAACCAGTGACGGAGCAGCCAATTCCTGCACCGGCGCAGGTAACGACGACCGTCGAGCCCGCGCCGGCAGTCACCACCGTCAGCCCTGCCGAACCGGCTGTCGGCCCGACTGCGACAGAAACTGTTTCTCCTGCGCCGGCACCCAGTGCGCCTGCCCCCCTTGACCCAACTTTGCCGCCGCGAGCCCCATGAGCGCTGATAAACCGGAAAACGACCAGCACATGCCGCTGGTTTCGCATCTCACCGAGTTGCGCACCCGCCTGCTGCGTTGTGTCGCGGCGATCTTCGTGATCTTCGCCGGGCTGTTTGCCTTCACCCAGCAGATCTACACCTTCGTCTCCACACCACTGCGCGAGTATCTGCCGGTGGGCGCGACGATGATCGCCACCGATGTGTCCTCGCCGTTCCTCACACCGCTCAAGCTGACGATGATGGTCTCGCTGTTCCTGGCGATCCCGGTGATCCTGCATCAGATCTGGGGCTTTATCGCGCCTGGCCTGTATAAGCACGAGAAGCGCATTGCGGTGCCCTTGTTGGTCTCGAGCATCATGCTGTTCTACACCGGGATGGCTTTCGCCTACTTTCTGGTGTTCCCGCTGATCTTCAAGTTCTTCGCCGCGGCCACCCCGGCCGGCGTGGAGATGATGACCGATATCACCAGCTACCTCGATTTCGTCATGACGCTGTTTTTCGCCTTCGGCGTAGCGTTTGAAATCCCGGTGGCCGTGGTGCTGCTGGTATGGATCGGCGTGGTCGACGTCAAATACCTGAAGAAAATCCGCCCGTATGTGGTCATTGGCTGCTTCGTGGTCGGCATGATCCTCACCCCGCCGGACATCTTCTCGCAGACGTTGCTGGCGGTGCCAATGTGGTTTCTGTTCGAAATCGGCATCCTCTTTGGCAGCCTGATCAGCAAGCGCGGCGAACATCCGGACGACCAGCCTGTCGACAGCGACCATAACGACCAGCCGCCAGCGACCCAAGCGTGAACCTGCTGCTCCTCGAAGAGGCCGACTTCATTGCGGCCGACCGGGTGATCCTGCGTGATCGGCGCCTGACTCACATGCAGGAAGTCCATCGCAGTGTCGTCGGTGACAGCCTGCGGGTCGGACGCATCGGCGGGTTGATGGGTTCTGCCGAGCTACTGCGACTGGAAGCCGGCGAGGCGGAATTGCGGATCAGCCTCGACCAGCCACCCCCGGCGAAACTGCCACTCACCCTGCTGCTGGCCCTGCCACGGCCGAAGATGCTCCGTCGGGTACTGCAAACCGTCGCCGCCATGGGCGTGCCGCGGGTAGTGCTAGTCAACAGCTATCGGGTCGAGAAGAGCTTCTGGCAGACCCCGTTCCTGGAGCCGCAAGCGGTTCGCGAGCAACTGATCCTCGGCCTGGAACAGGCCCGCGACAGCGTGATACCGGAAATCATCATCGAAAAACGCTTCAAGCCCTTCGTCGAAGACCGCCTGCCGGCCATGGTCGAAGGTACTCTAGGTCTGGTCGGGCATCCCGGCAACTACCCGCCCTGCCCACGCGGGCTGGACGAACCGGTGACCCTGGCCATCGGCCCTGAAGGCGGCTGGATCCCCTACGAAATCGACATGCTGGCCAAAGCCGGCCTGCAACCGGTACAGCTCGGCGAACGCATCCTGCGGGTCGAGACAGCCGTCACAGCCCTGCTTTCCAGATTGTTCTAATCGTTTCGCACCCCCCTGTAGGAGCGAGCTTGCTCGCGATGGACTCAAGGGCGGCGCGTTTATTCAGAGAACCCGCGTTATCGTTAACGTCCATCGCGAGCAAACGGAACGCCGCCCGGCTGCTCCTACAGTTTTCCTCCGGCCAGCCGATACGCTCCTGATAGATCCATCCATGCGTAAAGGGAGTTCGCAGCATGTACCGTTGGTTAGCCCAAAATCTTGGAAATGTGAGCGTCAATCTGAAACTCGGCTTCGGCTTCGGCCTGGTACTGCTGCTGACTCTGCTGATCACCTTCACCGGCTGGATGGGCCTGAATAGCCTGATTGAGCGCGGCGACAAGCTGAGCTACATCTCCACGCTGAACCAGCTAACCAAAGACCTGCGCATCGCCCGCCTTGACTACGAAATGCACCGGGGCGAGCAAGGCCCGGCGGTTGTCAGCGATTTGCTGAACCAGCTGGACGAGGGCCTGCAAGTCGCGCGTAAACGGCTTGAACAGCCCGATAGCATTGCCATGCTCGACAAACAATTGGCCGCTGTAAACGAATACAAACGCGCCTTTGCCGACATGACTCAAGCCACTGTGAACCGCGAAGCCAGCCGCGCCAGACTCGGCGCCGCCGCCGATAACGCGGTGGCCCGCGTGACGGAAGTCGAGAAGTCCGTGCTGCAAGGTGACAGCGTCGCCCAATTCAACAGCGTGATCGACCTGAGCAAGTTGATTCAGCAGGCGCGTTTCCAGGTCCGCGGCTACACCTACAGCGCCAAGGTCGAGGCTGAAAAGCCGGCGCTGGACGCCATCGACAATGCCTTGAACAACCTCGAAAGCCTGCCCGGTAAACTGCCGGAACAGCATATCGCCAACCTGCAACAGGCTAGCGAGTCGCTCAAAGGCTATCGAGTGGCGGTCAGCCAGTTCCGCGACTCCCAGGTGGCCAGCGCTACCGCCCTGAAACGCATGGCAGACCAGGGCAATATCCTGTTCGACATGAGCAAGCAGCTGAGCGCCGCGCAAATCACCAAGCGTGATAAAGATGCGGCGCAGGCCAAAAACACCCTGGCCCTGGTTACCGTACTGACGCTGCTGTTCGGGCTGATCGCCGCCTGGGTCATTACCCGGCAGATCGTCATTCCGTTGCAACAGACCCTGACAGTGGTCGAGCGCGTGGCTTCCGGCGATCTGAGCCAGGACCTCTACGTTCAGCGACGCGACGAACTCGGCCAACTGCAAAGCGCCATACAACGCATGACCGTCGGCCTGCGGCAACTGATCGGTGGCATCGGCGAGGGCGTGACGCAGATCGCCAGCGCCGCCGCGCAGCTGTCAGCCGTCACCGAACAGACCAGCGCCGGGGTCAACAGTCAGAAGGTAGAGACCGATCAGGTCGCCACCGCCATGCATGAAATGACTGCCACCGTGCAGGAAGTCGCGCGCAACGCCGAAGAGGCCTCAGAAGCCGCCGTCGCTGCCGACCAGCAGGCCCGTGAGGGCGATAAGGTGGTCGGCGAGGCCATCGCACAGATCGAACGCTTGGCCACCGAGGTCGGCAATTCCACCGAGGCCATGAGCCATCTCAAGCGCGAAAGCGACAAGATCGGCAGTGTGCTCGACGTGATCAAGTCGGTGGCGCAACAGACCAACCTGCTGGCCCTTAACGCCGCCATCGAGGCCGCCCGTGCCGGTGAAGCCGGACGCGGTTTTGCAGTGGTCGCCGATGAAGTGCGCAGTCTCGCCCAGCGCACCCAGAAGTCCACCGAGGAAATCGAAGAGCTGATCGTCGGCCTGCAAAGCGGCACCCAGCAAGTCGCCAACATTATGGACAACAGCCGCAGCCTGACCGAGAGCAGTGTCGAGCTGACTCGCCGCGCCGGCGGCTCACTGGCCAACATCACCCGCACCGTCTCAGCCATTCAGGCAATGAACCAGCAAATCGCCGCCGCCGCCGAACAACAAAGCGCCGTGGCCGAAGAGATCAACCGCAGCGTCTTGAATGTGCGTGATGTGTCCGAACAGACCTCGGCCGCCAGTGAACAGACTGCCGCTTCCAGCGTTGAGCTGGCGCGCCTGGGGACTCATCTGCAGATGTTGGTGGGTAAGTTCAAGGTTTGAGTAAGGCGTGAAGCCTAAAAGATCGCAGCCTGCGGCAGCTCCTACAGGATTGGTGTACATCTGTAGGAGCTGCCGCAGGCTGCGATCTCTTCGCTGGCGACGAGGTTATAGGACCTGGCGCAAAAACGCCTGAGCCCGCAGATCCTTCGGCGAAGCGAAGAACTCGTCCGGTGGGGAGTCTTCCAGCAGTTTACCGTGATCGAAGAACAGCACCCGATCCGCCACCTCCCGGGCGAAGCCCATTTCGTGGGTGACGCAGACCATGGTCATGCCTTCCAGGGCCAGGGTTTTCATGACGTCGAGGACTTCACCGACCATTTCCGGGTCGAGCGCCGAGGTCGGTTCGTCGAACAACATGACCTTCGGTTCCATGGCCAGTGCGCGGGCTATCGCCACCCGCTGTTGCTGACCGCCGGACAGGCGTGACGGGAATTCGTTGGCCTTCTGCGCAATACCGACCTTTTCCAGCAACGCCCGAGCCTTTGCTTCGCGCTCCGGCTTGCCGCGCTTGCGCACGACTTTCTGGGCGAGGCAGAGGTTTTCCAGCACGGTCATGTGCGGGAACAGGTTGAAATGCTGGAACACCATGCCGACTTCGCGGCGGTAGGCATTCACGTCGGTTTTCGGATCGGCCAGTTGCAGGCCGTCGATGCTCACCGAGCCCGAGTCGAACTCTTCCAGGCCATTGAGGCAGCGCAGGAAGGTCGACTTGCCGGAGCCGGACGGACCGATCACCACCAGTACTTCGCCCTTGGCCACGTGCGTGGTGACGTTATCCACCGCGCGGACCACCTGGCCACGGGTATCGAAGACTTTTACCAGTTCGCGGACTTCAATCACTTTGCGCGAGCCTCCGCTCAAGCCGGCTGGCGATTTTCGACAGCGGCAGGTTGATCAACAGATACAGTCCCGCCACGCAGAACAGGATCTCGAACGGCGAAAACGAGGTGGTGATGACTTCCCGACCGCTTTTGAGCAGTTCGGTAATGGCGATCACCGACACCAGCGAGGTGTCTTTCACCAGGCTGATGAATTGCCCCGCCAACGGCGGTAGCACTCGCTTGAAGGCCTGTGGCAGGACCACATGGCGCATTGACTGGCCAGCGCTCAAACACAGCGAACGCGCAGCCTCGTTCTGGCCACGAGTAATCGACTGCACACCGGAACGGACGATTTCCGCGACATAAGCACCGGTGAACAGCGATAGCGCGGCAATCCCGGCGAACTCGCGGGACAGATTCAACACCGTACCGATGAAGAAGTAGAAGATAAAAATCTGTACCAGCAGCGGCGTGCCGCGCACCAGCTCGACATAGACCGTCGACAGGTCGCGCAAGGTCGGGTTGTTCGATAGCCGGCATAGCCCGGTCGCCAGACCGATCAGCAGCCCGAGCACGCCGGACACCACCGACAGCCACAGTGTCGTCCAAAGGCCCCAGAGCAGCGGCCCTGCCGCCCAATGGCGAGTAACACCAATCACATCGCCTTCGGCCACATCATCGCCACGGGCGACTTGCAGGCTGTTGTCGTCGACCGTCAGGTGTTGTTCGTCGCCCGCCTCATTGCGCAGGGTGACTTCGGCTTTATCGCCTTTACGCACCAGTTCGCTGACAGTGTCGTTTGAAAACCGGTAGATACGAACAATAAGTTGTCCGGGCGCACCAATTCGGGGAGCGATGCTAACTCACTCGTTTGTTTGCACAAGGGTTTAGGCAGGATTTGTTGTTGCGCGGTGACAGAAAGGACAGTGGGAACGATCAAGCCCCACAAACAAAAAACCCCGCTTCTTCTCAGGAGCGGGGCTTTTCATCAGGCCAGCTGTGCTTCAGCCGATATCGGCTGGAGCGGCAGCAGCGGCGCATGGGGATCGGCTTCGATCGACTGGCGCCAGGCACTCAGCCATTCGGCGTGACCTTCGTTCCAGACCTGTTCATGCAGGCGCCCCAGGGCTACCGGATCGCTCAGCAGAGCCACCCTTTCATCGTTGGTGAGTCCGGCAGGACCAGCTTTCAGCGCGTGACGTACCCGCTCGATACGCAGCCACTCAATCGGCTCGACCGAACGGTGACGGGACGTGGCCAAGGCACAAGCCAGCGCATTCTGCTGCGGGTCGACCACTGCTCGAATGAAACCTTCCTTGAGCGCGTGCCAACGGTTTTCGTGGGTGTACTGATCGGTCGCCAGCAAGGCCTGTGGCGGTGCATATTCCTCAGGGATCAGGAACAGGCTTTCATCACGGGACTTGAGGCCCAGACCGACACGGCTGGAGATCACCGAGACCGGTATCGACAGCATCAGCGAACCGACGATCGGTACCAGCCACCAGAGAAAGCTTGGGTTGAGCCAGATCACCAGCAAGGCCCAGAAGAAGCCCAGCAAGGTTTGCGGACCATGGCGACGCACCGCTTCGCTCCATGGCGTGGAGTCGTCGTCACGTTGCGGGGAGTTCCAGGTCGCGGCCCAGCCGAGGAACGCGGCGAGAACGAAGCGAGTGTGGAAAATCATCCGCACCGGCGCCAGCAGCATGGAGAACAGCATCTCCAGCAACATCGACAGGGTCACCTTGAACTTGCCACCGAACTCTTTCGCGCCCTTGGCCCAGATCAGGATGATGCTCAACAACTTCGGCAGGAACAACAGCACGACGGTGGTCGAGAACAGCGCGATCGCCTTGTCCGGATGCCATTGCGGCCACAGCGGATAGAGCTGTCGCGGCTCGAGGAAGTACTGCGGCTCCATCAGGGTGTTGACCGCCAGCAAGGCCGTCGACAGCACCAGGAAGAAGAACCACAACGGCGCCGACAAGTAGGACATCACGCCGGTCAGGAACACCGCACGGTGCACCGGGTGCATACCCTTGACCAGGAACAGCCGGAAGTTCATCAGGTTACCGTGACACCAGCGACGGTCACGCTTGAGTTCGTCGAGCAGGTTGGGCGGCAGTTCTTCATAGCTACCGGGCAAATCGTAGGCAATCCACACGCCCCAACCGGCACGGCGCATCAGCGCAGCTTCGACAAAGTCGTGGGAGAGGATCGCACCGGCGAACGCGCCTTTACCGGGCAACGGCGCCAGGGCGCAATGCTCGATGAACGGCTGCATACGAATGATCGCGTTGTGACCCCAGTAATGGGATTCACCCAGCTGCCAGAAGTGCAGGCCAGCGGTAAACAGCGGACCGTATACACGGGTCGCGAACTGCTGCATGCGGGCATACAGCGTGTCCATGCCCGAGGCACGCGGCGCGGTCTGAATGATCCCGGCATCCGGCGTCGCTTCCATCAGGCGCACCAGGCTGGTCAGGCATTCGCCGCTCATCACGCTGTCGGCGTCGAGCACCACCATGTACTTGTAATCACCGCCCCAACGACGGCAGAAGTCGTCGAGGTTGCCGCTTTTGCGTTTGACCCGACGGCGACGGCGGCGATAGAAGATCTTGCCGAAGCCTTTGGCCTCGCGGCAAACATCCAGCCAGGCGTGCTGCTCGGCGACGCAAATGTCAGCGTCGTTACTGTCGCTGAGAACGAAGAAGTCGAAGCGATCCAGGTCACCGGTCGCCGCAACCGACTCGAACGTCGCTCGCAAACCGGCGAATACCCGCGGTACGTCTTCGTTGCAGATCGGCATCACCAGCGCGGTGCGTGCGTCCTTGGCGATCGGCTCGTTGCCAGCACTTTTACCGGAAATGCGGTATTTGTCATGCCCGGTGAGCAACTCGAGGAAGCCCATCAGCGCGGTCCAGAAGCCCGCCGATACCCAGCAGAACAGGATCCCGAACAGAATCAGGATGCTGGTTTGCAGCGCATACGGCAGCACTTGCACAGCGGTTTGACTCAACGATTGATGCAGAACTTCGTTCAGATCAACGAACGACCAGCCCTGGTACGGCATGATGCCTTTCATGTACCAGCCGGCAACGATGGTCTGGCCAAGCATCAGCACCAGCAGAATGTAGCGACGGATCGAGCCGACCGTACGCCAGCGAGCAGCCGGCAGCACGCGTTCATCGCGCGGCGGTGCCGGCGGATTGGTGCGCCCGGTCAGACGACGCCAGCCGCGCACCAGGATATTGGTGCGCCACGGCTCCGGTACGACCTTGGTCCGGCGAATCGGCGGAGTTGCCTTGAGACAGATCCGGCCCTCGGCGTCGACCGCCAACATCTCGGCCTCCTCCAGCTCTTGCGCGCCGAGGATCAGGCGGCCGCCCACCGAGGCTTGCGCAGCCTCGACAGGCGCGTCGAATGTTGCAGAAGACAGACGCTCGTGCAACTCGCTGAACGATTTGCAACCCGCAAGCTCGGCGCGTTGCTCATCACTCATTGGCAGATGCGCCAGATACTCGGCAAGAGTCTCTGGCTGTACTTGAGAATTACTCATCGGCAGGCAACTGGTAGCTCCAGGTCTCGGTCAATACTTTTTCAGTATTTTCCGGTTCCGGGGTGGCTGGGGCCGCTTCGGCAGCAACAGGCTGCTTGGCGTCTGGTTCTTTCTGGTCTTTCTGGTCTTTCTGTTCTTTTTGCTCTTGTTTCTCTTGTTTCTCTTGTTTCTCTTGCGCAACTTGCGCAACTTGCGCCGCTTGTGCAGCGTGCTTCTCTTGCTGGCTGGCGGCGATTTTGTCGGCCTTGGCAATCGACGATTCGGTCACAGGAGCTACCTTGGCCGGCTCCGAGGCCGCGATGGTCTGGACCAGGGAGGCACGCATCTCGGTCGGCTTGCTCGGGTCCTTGATCTTCATTCGTAGGGTCAGGCGCCAGCCTTGGGTCAGCGGATTGTAACGAACGCTGTTTTCCACCAATTCGGCATTGTCACCAACGCTGACCTGGCTGCGAACTTCCGTGTCCTCCGGCAGAGCTTTGAGGGACGGACCTTCGAAGTCCACCAGATAAGCAACGCTACCGTCCGGCTGACGGATCAGGTTGGACTGCTTCACGTCACCGGTAGAGCGCAGGGTCTGCTGGACCCAGGAGCTGTCGACCGGATGCAGTGCAGCTTCGTCCATGGTCCAGTGCATACGGTAGGCGAAGTTCAGCGGCTGGCCTGGCTCAGGGAGCTTTTCCGGGCTCCAGAAAGCTACGATATTATCGTTGGTTTCGTCGGCAGTCGGAATCTCGACCAGATCGACGGAGCCTTTGCCCCAATCGCCCTTCGGTTCGATCCAGGCACTTGGACGTTTGTCGTAGCGGTCGTCGAGGTCTTCGTAGTGGCTGAAGTCACGACCACGTTGCAGCAGACCGAAACCACGCGGGTTCTCGATCGAGAAGTTGCTCACGGCCAGGTGTTTCGGGTTGTTCAGCGGACGCCAGATCCATTCGCCATTACCGGCATGGATCGACAGACCGCTGGAATCGTGCAGCTCGCGACGGTAGTTGAGCACTTTCGACGGCTGGTTGGCGCCGAACAGGAACATGCTGGTCAACGGGGCGATGCCGAGCTTGTTGACCTTGTCACGCAGATACACCTGCGCCTTGACGTCGACGATGGTGTTGCTGCCCGGACGCAGGGTCAGTCGATAAGCACCGGTCGAACGCGGCGAATCCAGCAAGGCAAAGATCACCAGGTGCTTGTCGCCCGGCTTGGGTTGCTGAACCCAGAATTCAGTGAAGCGCGGGAACTCTTCGCCGGATGGCAGCGCAGTGTCGATCGCCAGGCCACGGGCGGACAAGCCGTAGACATGGCCTTTGCCGACGACGCGGAAGTAACTCGCGCCGAGCATGGTCATGATCTCGTCTTGCTTGTCAGCCTTGTTGATCGGGTACAGCACACGGAAACCGGCGTAACCCAGCTGTTCGGTAGCCTTGGGATCGACTTTGACGTCGCCGAAATCGAAGCGACTCGGGTCGTATTTGATCTCTTGAACGGTGGTGGAGGTGATCTCGTTGATCTTCACCGGCGTGTCGAAGTGCATGCCCTGGTGATAGAACGACAGCTTGAACGGGGTTTTCTGATCGGCCCATTCGGCTTTTTCGCTGCGGAAACGAATTTTCTGATAATCGGCAAACTTCATTTCACGAAATTCGTTCGGCAGGTTACTGCGCGGGGCTTCGTACTTTTGCCCGGCCAGCTCTTTGGCCTTGGCCGACACATCATCCAGATTGAAAGCCCAAAGCTGGCCGGCGCTGAGCAGACACAGCAATGCAGAGCCTGTCGCTAGAGCGTTTCGTAACCGTTTGGCAGACAATTTTGGTGCAATACAGGGACTAACAATCACGAGCAACCCTCGCCGAAAACAGATCAAAAAACCAACGGCCAGCTTCTATATGCCAGGTTGGCGAGCATTGTTCCGACTCCGACGGGGCTAAATGATTCCCCAAACGGTTCCGGACAAGTCTCTACCTAAGTCAAAATGGACCAACGAACGCTGATCTTCGTAGCGCGCGATTATCTAGTAGGCCGCGTTACAACGCATCAGGGGTAACAAAGTATTTATCGCGAAAACACCCGATTTCAGGCCAAAAAGGCTCTAAAAAGATGTTTCAAGCGCTTTCAGGTCTGCAACAGGAAGGTCACTGGGCCATCATTGACCAAATGCACCTGCATGTCCGCGCCAAATATCCCTGATGCCACATTGCCATGCAACTGCCGCGCCCTGGTTAATAGATAATCAAAAAGCTCTTCTCCCAATGCCGGAGGAGCAGCAGTAGAAAAGCTCGGGCGCAAACCGTTTTTGGTATCGGCGGCCAAGGTGAACTGCGACACCAGCAGCAAACCGCCACCGACGTCAGCCAAAGACAGGTTCATCTTGTCTTCGACATCACTGAACACCCGATAGTTAAGCAGCTTATGCAGCATTTTGTCGGCATTGGCCCGAGTATCCCCGGGCTCGACCGCCACCAGCACCAACAAGCCCTGGTCTACGGCGCCAACGACTTTTCCCGCCACTTCGACTCGCGCGCCACGTACACGCTGTAGCAAGCCCTTCATGCTTCTTCGGGTGGTAAGTCGAGCAAGCGTCGGGCCATTTTAGCCGCCGCGCGCACCAAGGCATCAGTGATCCCCGGTTCGGACGCCGCATGGCCGGCATCGCGAATCACCTGCAACTCGCTGTTCGGCCAGGCCTGATGCAGTTCCCAGGCATTATCCAGCGGACAGATCACATCGTAGCGGCCATGGACGATCACCCCTGGCAGGTGGGCGATCTTCTGCATGTCGCGGATCAACTGATTGGGCTCAAGGAAGGCATTGTTGGTGAAATAATGGCATTCGATCCGGGCAATCGACAGCGCGCGCTGCGGCTCGGAGAAACGATCGACCACCAATGGGTTGGGACGCAAGGTTGCAGTGCGACCTTCCCAGGTCGACCAGGCCTTGGCCGCGTGCATCTGGGCGATCTGGTCGTTACCGGTCAGGCGCTTGTGGAAAGCCGTGAGCAGATCATCGCGCTCATCCAGTGGGATCGGCGCCACATAGTCCTGCCAGTAATCCGGAAACAGGCGGCTGGCACCGGCCTGGTAGAACCACTCGATCTCTTGCGGACGACAGAGGAAGATCCCTCGCAGAATCAGCCCATGGACCCGCTCCGGGTGGGTCTGCGCATAGGCCAGCGCCAGGGTCGAGCCCCAGGAACCGCCAAACAGCACCCATTTTTCGATGCCCAGATGCAGGCGAATCCGCTCAAGGTCGGCAACCAGATCCCATGTGGTGTTGTTTTCCAGGCTGGCGTGGGGGGTCGAACGACCGCAGCCGCGTTGATCGAAGGTAATGATGCGGTACAGATTCGGATCGAAATAACAGCGACTCTGCGCATCGCAACCGGCCCCTGGCCCGCCGTGGATGAACACCACCGGCAAACCTTCCGGTGAACCGCTTTCGTCGACATACAGGACATGTGGCTTATCGACGGCCAGATCGTGCCGGGCGTAGGGTTTGATCTGCGGGTACAAAGTCTGCATTGCGCGCTCCGTAAGGGGTCGAGGTCATCCCTGGGGGGACTCTATTATTTTGCCGTCCGGCATCATAAACCCGAATTGTGCAATGAGCATGTCCTTGGAGAAATTGGGGCTGGCTGGCAGAGGGGAAGTTCTTTTTTGCCTGTCAGGCCGTCTTCGCGGCCAAGCCGCTCCCACAGGTACTGCGCCTGACTTTGTGGGAGCGGGCTTGCCCGCGAAAGCAATTTTTGAACGTGCTACAGCATTTGCAAACTGTAGCCGATTTCAGCGGTAATGCTTCTGCCCCCACGCCAGCAACCCTTGCAGCAACTCCTTGAGCACCACCTGAGTCGGGGCGGCCAGATCAGCGCGATAGCGGAATGGCTCGACCTCCTCCATATAAGTGCGTTGCCCTAGCTCAAGCTGCACCGCATGGATATTTTCCGCCGGGTTGCCGTAATGCCGAGTGATGTGACCGCCCTTGAAGCGCCCGTTCAACACATGACTGTAATCCGGGTGACGGGCGCAGATGGCTTCCAGCTGGCTAGCCAGTTGCGGATCGCAGCTGGCGCCATTGAAGGTGCCAAGGTTGAAGTCCGGCAGTTGTCCTTCGAACAGGTGCGGGATCACCGAACGGATCGAATGCGCATCGAACAGCAGCGCATAGCCAAACTCGGCCTGCAGCCGCGCCAGCTCTTGTTGCAAGGTGCTGTGATAGGGCGTCCAGACCTGCTCTAGATAACGGGCGCGTTCCTCGGCCGAAGGCTCCAGCCCTTCGCGGAACAACGGCACGCCGTCGAACAGCGTCGCCGGGTACAAACCGGTGGTAGCGCCGACATACAAAGGTTTGTCGTCGGACGGTCGGTTCAGATCGATGACGAACCGCGAGTATTCGGCCGCCAGGGTGCTGGCGCCCAACTCTTGCGCAAACTCATAGAGCTGCGGGATATGCCAGTCGGTGTCCGGCAGGCTTTGCGCCTCGGGAATCAGCCCGGCTTCTACCGCGGGAGTCAGACGCAGGCCGGCATGGGGCATGCTGATCAGCAACGGCACCCGGCCTTGTTTGAAGTTCAGAACCTTATCCACAGCCATTCTCCTAAATCGTGACTTCAACGCCGTGACGCACGACGCGTTTTTCCAGGTCGCCGCCCAGCCAATACGCCAGGTCGGCCGGACGATCGATTTGCCAAGCGACGAAATCCGCGACCTTGCCGACTTCCAGCGAGCCATGGGTTGTGTCCATGCCCAGCGCGGTGGCCGCATGAATGGTCACGCCGGCCAAGGCCTCTTCCGGGGTCATGCGGAAACAGGTGCAAGCCATGTTTAGCATCAGCCGCACCGACAAGGCCGGCGAGGTGCCTGGGTTGAGGTCGCTGGCGATGGCGATTTTCACCCCGTGTTTACGCAAGGCTTCCATCGGCGGCAGCTGGGTTTCGCGCAGGAAGTAGAAAGCGCCTGGCAGCAAGACCGCAACGGTGCCGGATTTGGCCATAGCGATGGCGTCATCTTCGGTCATGAACTCCAGATGGTCGGCCGACAACGCGTGATAACGCGCCGCCAGGCTCGATCCATGCAGGGATGACAGCTGCTCGGCGTGCAGTTTCACCGGCAAACCAAGGTTCTGCGCGGCAATGAACACCCGCTCGACCTGCGCCGGCGAAAACGCCAGGTACTCGCAAAACGCGTCCACCGCATCCACCAACCCTTCAGCGGCCAGCGCCGGGAGCATCTCGCTGCAAATGTGCTCGATATAGTCGTCAGCGCGATCCGCATATTCCGGCGGCAAGGCGTGAGCGGCCAGGCAGGTGCTGCGCACACTGACCGGCAACTCGGCACCGAGACGACGGATCACCCGCAGAATCTTGCGTTCACTGGCAAGGTCCAGGCCGTAGCCGGACTTGATCTCGACGCTGGTGACACCGTCGCGCAGCAAGCTTTTCAAGCGTTTATGCGCGCTGGCGAACAACTCTTCCTCGCTGGCCGCCCGAGTCGCGCGCACGGTGCTGGCAATGCCACCACCGGCGGCGGCGATTTCGGCATAGCTCACGCCCTGCAGACGCTGCTCGAACTCGCCACTGCGATTGCCGCCGAACACCGTGTGAGTGTGACAGTCGATCAAGCCCGGGGTGACCCAGGCGCCAGAGAGGTCATGCACCTCAGGGTATTCGCCAGCCGGCAGCTCACTGCGCGGGCCGATCCACTCTATGTGCGCTCCTGACGTCACGATGGCGGCATCCTCGATGATCGAGTAAGTGCCCTGCGCCATGCTTGCGACGTGGCAGTGTTGCCAGAGAGTTTTCATCCGAGGCCTCCGTTAGATTATCGATGAGACAAAGAAGGGTCGTGGTTGACCTCGACCGCCTGTCCGGCCGCCGGTTTGACCCACAGTTTATAAGCAATCACCAACAGCACGATCCACACCGCACCCACCACCAGCGCCGCCTGGGTATCCGGGAAGTAGCCCAGGACGCCGAAGACGAACAGCATGAACACAATCGCTGCCGCTGGTGCATAGGGCCAGAACGGAACCGGAAACTGCAGCTGGGCGACTTGTTCGCGAGTCATGGAACGACGCATAGCCACCTGGGTGACCAGAATCATCAACCAGACCCAGACCGTGGCGAAGGTCGCAATCGAGGCGATCACCAGGAACACGTTTTCCGGGATCAGGTAGTTCAGCACTACGCCACCCAGCAAGGCTGCACCCATGACCACCACGGTCATCCAGGGCACGCCTTGTTTCGACAGTTGAGCAAAACTTTTTGGCGCCTGCCCCTGCTGCGCCAGGCCGTACATCATGCGTCCGGCACCGAAGATATCGCTGTTGATCGCCGAGACTGCCGCCGATATCACCACGATGTTGAGAATGGTCGCCGCCGAGCTGATGCCCAGGTTGTCGAAAATCTGCACGAACGGGCTGCCCTGGCTGCCGATCTGCGGCCACGGATAGATGGCCATCAGCACAAACAGCGTCAGCACGTAGAACAGCAGAATCCGCAGCGGCACCGCATTGATCGCCCGTGGAATCACCCGCTGGGGGTCCTTGGCCTCACCAGCGGTGATGCCGATGATTTCGATCCCGCCGAACGCGAACATCACCACCGCCAACGATGCGATCAGGCCACCGATGCCATTAGGCATAAAGCCGCCATGGGCCCAGAGGTTGCTCAAGCCGGTAGCCTGTTCGGTGCTGGCCGAAGCGATGCCGAACAGCATGATGCCGAAGCCGCCGAGGATCATTGCGACGATGGCGGCGACTTTCAGCAACGACAGCCAGAACTCCATCTCACCGAAGACTTTGACGTTGCACAGGTTCAGCCCGCCGATCAGGAACACGATGCCCAGCACCCAGACCCAGCGTGCGACCTCCGGAAACCAGAACCCCATATAGATGCCGAACGCAGTGACGTCGGCCAGACAGACAATGATCATCTCGAAGGCATAGGTCCAGCCGAGGATGAAACCCGCCATCGGGCCCAGGTAGGTGCTGGCGTACTGACCAAAGGAACCGGCGACCGGATTGTGCACGGCCATCTCACCGAGGGCGCGCATGACCATGAACACCGCAGCGCCACCAATCAGGTAGGCGAGCAGTACGGCCGGACCGGCCATTTGAATGGCCGAGGCAGAACCGTAAAACAGCCCGGTGCCGATCGCCGACCCCAGTGCCATGAAGCGAATATGGCGAGCCGATAGCCCGCGTTTCAAGCCTTTTGCTTGCTGCTGCATTTCTCGTCCTTAATTGTATTTATCCTGAGAAAGTCGCTTTTTTGTAGGAGCGAGCTTGCTCGCGATAGACTTGAGGGCGCCGTATTTAGCCAGAAAGCACGCGTCATCGTTAACGTCCATCGCGAGCGAGCTCGCTCCTACAGGGGGGTAGGTCACAGACTCGGCAGCAACTTCGCCAGCACCAGCTCGTTCAGGCAACGGGTCGCCAGCAGTTCGCTCGCGGCGTTGATGTCCGGCGCAAAGAAACGGTCCTTCTCGTAGAACGGCACTTTGCTGCGCAGGATGCCGCGGGCTTTTTCGAGTTTGCTCGAAGTCTTCAGACCGTCGCGCAGGTCCAGGCCCTGACAAGCGGCGAGCCATTCCACAGCGAGAACACCACGGGTGTTTTCGGCCATTTCCCAGAGACGCTTGCCGGCGGCAGGCGCCATGGAAACGTGATCTTCCTGGTTGGCGGAAGTCGGCAGGCTGTCGACCGAATGCGGATGCGACAGTGCCTTGTTTTCGCTGGCCAGCGCCGCCGCAGTCACCTGGGCGATCATGAAGCCGGAGTTGACCCCGCCGTTGGCCACCAGGAACGGTGGTAATTGCGACATGTGCTTGTCCATCATCAGCGAGATGCGGCGTTCGCTCAGCGAGCCGATTTCAGCGATGGCCAATGCCATGTTGTCCGCGGCCATGGCTACGGGTTCAGCGTGGAAGTTACCGCCGGAGATCACGTCGCCTTCAGCGGCGAACACCAGCGGGTTATCCGACACGGCGTTGGCTTCGATGCTCAGCACTTCGGCGGCCTGACGGAACTGGGTCAGGCAGGCGCCCATGACTTGCGGCTGGCAGCGCAGGGAATACGGGTCCTGAACCTTCTCGCAATTCTCGTGGGAGTCGGAAACTTCACTGCGCTCACCCAGCAGGTCGCGATAAGCGGCAGCGGCGTCGATCTGACCGCGTTGACCGCGAGCATCGTGAATCCGTGCGTCGAACGGCGAGCGCGAGCCCAGTACTGCCTCGACGGTCAAGCCGCCACACGCCACTGCCGCGGCGAACAGGTCTTCGCCTTCGAACAGGCCACGCAGAGCGTAGGCGGTGGATACCTGGGTACCGTTGAGCAGCGCCAGACCTTCTTTGGCCGCCAGAGTCAGCGGCTCCAGACCGGCAAGCTTGAGGGCGCTCACTGCGTCCAGCCATTCACCTTTGTAACGCGCCTTGCCTTCGCCTAGCAGCACCAGCGACATGTGGGCCAATGGCGCCAGGTCGCCGGAAGCACCGACCGAACCTTTAAGCGGAATATGTGGATAAACCTCGGCGTTGATCAGGGCGATCAGCGCATCGATCACCTGACGACGGATGCCGGAGAAACCACGGCTCAGGCTGTTGACCTTGAGCACCATAACCAGGCGCACCAGCGCGTCACTGATCGGCTCGCCGACGCCGGCAGCGTGGGACAGCACCAGGGAACGCTGGAGATTTTCCAGGTCCTCGCTGGCGATGCGGGTCGAGGCCAGCAGGCCGAAACCGGTGTTGATGCCATAGGCAGTGCGGTTTTCAGCGAGGATCTGTTCCACACAGGCCACACTGGCTTCGATCTGCGCCGAAGCGCTGTCGTCGAGGCTGATTGTTACCGGCTGCAGGTAGACGGTCCGCAGCTGGGCAAGGGTCAGTTGGCCGGGAATCAAGTTTAGCGCAGTCACTTTTATGCTCCTTTTGAGAGTTTTATTAACTAGCCAGTCGCTCCGGATGATTCCGTTGTCCGTCGCTGCCCGCTTTGTGAGGGGTGGCGCCTTGGCACGCTGGCTTTTGTGGAAACAGGTTTCAGTGCAAATTCGGTAACGCTTTGTGCAGCAAGTGCGGGTCTTTCAGTACCGACGCGGCGCTGGCGATATCCGGCGCCAGCCAGCGGTCCTGGTCATAGGCCGCAACGCGCTCGCGCAGCAGTCGCCAGGCGACGTCGGTGCCGGCACCGAAGCGCTGTTCTTTCAGGAACTCGAAGGCCTGGGCGGCCAGCAGGTATTCAATCGCGAGGATCTGCGTGCAGTTTTCCAGGACCTGATGCAGCTTCAGCGCGGCGCTGGTGCCCATGCTCAAGTGGTCTTCCTGCAGGCCCGAGGTAACGTAGTTATCGAGCACCGCCGGTTGCGCCAACTGGCGGTTTTGCGCGCAGAGCGAGGCGGCGACGTACTGGACGATCATCATCCCGGAGTTGACCCCGGGGTTGCTCACCAGAAACGCTGGCAACCCGCTAACGTGGGGGTTGATCAAACGGTCCAGGCGACGCTCGGCAATCGAGCCGATTTCCGCCATGACAATGGCCAGCAGATCCGCCGCCAACGCCACCGATTGCCCGTGCGGGTTGGCCTGGGACATCACCCGAAAGTTGTCCGGAGTGCCCAACAGCAACGGGTTGTCGGTTGCCGCGTTGAGTTCGATTTCGATCTGCCGGGTGGCGTGCTCGAGCTGATCACGGGCCGCACCATGCACTTGTGGAATCGAGCGAATGCTCAAGGCATCCTGGGTACGAATGCCTTTGCTGCTGGCGATCACTTCGCTGCCGTCGAGCAGGCCGCGCAGGTTGATGCCGACTTGCTGCATGCCCGGATGGGGTTTGAGGGCGATGATTTGCGCGTCGAAGGCGTCGATCTGACCGCGCAGGGCTTCGAAGCTCATGGCGCTGATCACGTCGGCCCACTGGATCAAGCGGGTAGCGTCGGCCAGGGCCAGGCAGCTCAGGCCGCTCATGCACGGCGTGCCATTGACCAGGCACAGACCGTCTTTCGCACCGAGTTGCACAGGCTTCAGACCTTCTTCAGCCAAGGCTTGCTGGGCGGAAACGATCTGCCCGCGATAGCTGACTTGGCCGACGCCGAGCAAGCTGATGCCGATATGTGCCATGTGGGTCAGGTAACCGACCGATCCCTGGGACGGCACTTGCGGGGTGATGCCATGGTTGAGCAAGGCCAGCAGCGCCTCGACCACTTGCCGATGCAGGCCGGATTTGCCCTGGCTGAAATTGATGATCGCCGCGCACATGATCGCCCGCGTCTGCTCGTCGGGCAGTGGAGCGCCGACGCCACAAGCGTGGCTGAGCAAAGTATTGCGCGACAATTGGCTCAGTTGTTCGCCTTGCAGCGAGACATTGCACAATGCGCCCAGGCCGGTGTTGACGCCATAAGCGCGCTCACCGCTGATGACGATGCGCTGGACGATGGCCTGGGCATTGTCGATCCGCGCCCAAGCCTGAGGCGACAGTTCAAGCACAGCGCCCTGCCGGGCGACTGCGACCACATCCTGCCAACGCAAAAGTGCATCGGCGATAACGATTTTTTCAGCCAACGACATGTTCAACCTCATCCAAATAACATCAAAAGATCGCAGCCTGCGGCAGCTCCTACGCCGACCGAGTGCGCCCTCGAATCCGCGGCCGTACGCAACCCTGTAGGAGCTGCCGAAGGCTGCGATCTTTTCGGGCCTCACTCATTCTCAAACCACCGCAGCACGCCGCTGAACAAACCTATCCACATATTCATCGGCAGGCGAATGGAGGATTTCTTTCGGCGTACCGACCTGGATCAACCGGCCGTCTTTGAGAATCGCGATGCGGTTACCAATGCGCACGGCTTCGTCGAGGTCGTGGGTGATGAACACAATGGTTTTGTGCAGGGTCTTTTGCAGCTCGAGCAACTGATCCTGCATCTCGGCGCGGATCAGCGGGTCGAGGGCACTGAAAGCTTCGTCCATCAGGATGATGTCAGTGTCCGCCGCCAGCGCACGCGCCAGGCCGACACGTTGCCGCATACCGCCAGACAGCTGGTGCGGGTATTTGTTTTCGTAGCCTTTGAGGCCCACGGTATTGATCCAGTGCAGCGCGCGTTCAGCGCAGACTTCCTTGGTCTCGCCACGAACTTTCAGGCCGTAGGCGACGTTGTCCAGCACCGTCTTGTGGGGCAACAGGCCGAAGCTCTGGAACACCATGCTGATCTTGTGCCGACGGAATTCGCGCAGGGCTTCCATGTCGTATTGCAGGATGTCCACACCGTCCACCAGGATCGCGCCGCTGGTCGGGTCGATCAGGCGGTTGAAGTGCCGAACCAGGGTCGATTTGCCAGAACCGGACAGGCCCATGATCACGAAGATCTCACCGGTGCCGATGGACAGCGACAGATCATTCACGCCGACCACGCAGCCGGTTTCGGCCAGTACCTGATCCTTGCTCTTGTTCTGGCGAATCATCTCCAGCGCATCCTTGGAACGGGCGCCGAAAATCTTGAAGACGTTTTTGACTTCGATCTTGCTGATGGCTGCGTTACTCATTTGTTCACCTCATGCCGTGGCCGACCGTAGGCCTGAGTAATGCGGTCGATGACCACTGCGAGAATCACGATCGCCAGACCGGCTTCCAGGCCGCGACCGACGTTGAGGGTCTGGATACCGACCAGGACATCTTCGCCCAGGCCACGGGCACCGATCATCGAGGCAATCACCACCATCGACAGGGCCATCATGGTGGTCTGGTTGATCCCGGCCATGATGCTCGGCAGGGCCAGCGGCAGTTGCACGCCGAACAGTTGCTGCATACGGTTGGCGCCGAAAGCGTTGATCGCTTCCATCACTTCGTTGTCAACCTGACGAATACCCAGATCCGTCAAACGAATCAGCGGTGGCGCGGCGTAGATCACCGTGGCGAAAATCGCCGGAACCTTGCCCAGTCCAAACAGCATCAGCACCGGAATCAGGTACACGAAGCTCGGCATGGTCTGCATGATGTCCAGCAGCGGCATCAGGAACGAACGCAGGCGATTGCTGCGCGCCGAAAGAATGCCCAACGGAATGCCGATCAGTACCGAGATCACCGTTGCCACCATCATCAGCGCCAACGTCTGCATAAGCTTGTCCCAGAGGCCAACCGCGCCCACCAGGAACAACAAACCGACGATCACTGCGGTGGTCACCACTTTACGGGTGGCGTGCCAGGCAACGCCGGCTACAATCGCCAGCATCAACCACCAGGGCGCCGCACGCAGCAAGCCTTCCAGGTTGACGATGGCCCACAGCAGGGTGTCAGAGATCTGTCGGAACACATCACCGTAGTTGGTGACCAACGAATCGACCCAACTGTTGACCCAGTCGGCGATGGAGAATGTGAAATTTTCGGGAAACATAAGGTGCTCTCGATCAAGTGGTTGAGGTGAGTCTCCCGGTCGACCTTACGACCAACCGGGAAAGTTCAACCTACAAAGCCGCGTCGATTTTCTTGGCTGCGTCGTCGCTTACCCACGCATGCCAGACTTCAGGATGTTCCTTGAGGAAGATCTTCGCCAGCTTTGGCGATTCGATACGTTCCTTGGCCATGCGCGCCAGATTCTGGTTGAGCAGGTCGATAGGCAGGTTGACCTTCTCAAGCACTGCGACAAGTTCCGGCGCTTGTTCATGAAACGTCTTGGACAGTCCGACCTTGATGGTCACGCTCTTGTCCACTCCCGGTTTTTCTTCCAGTTTCACCAGATCCACCTGACCCATTAACGGGGTTGGCGACCAGTAATAAAACAGGATCGGCTCACCGCGCTTGTAGCTGGAAAGCACGGCCGCATCCAGCGCCGGGCCGGTGCCTGGGCGGAAGTTGGTGTAGCTGCTTTCCAGGCCGTAGCTCTTGAGCATTTCGCTATTGTCCAGTTCACAGGTCCAACCGGCCGGGCAGTTGTAGAAACGACCCTTGGCTGGCTCTTCCTGATCCTTGAATACCGCAGAGTATTTGCCCAGATCAGCGATGCTTTTCAGGTCCGGGGCCTTGGCTTCCAGTTTACGCTTGGCGTCGCCTTCGATCACATAACGCGGCACATACCAGCCTTCGATCGCACCGACCACCGGGGCGCCGACTCCGACGACTTTGCCGGCCTTCTCGGCCTTGTTCCAGACTTCGCTGCGGCCTACCCACTCCTCGGCGAAGACCTGGATATCGTTGCTGCTCAGGGCGTTTTCCATGGTGATGGAGTTGCCTGGCAAGGTGTCGACCTTGCAGTCGTAACCCTTCTCCAGCACCACCTGCAGCACGTCAGTGAGCAGCATGCCGCTTTCCCAGTTCAGTCCGGCGAATTTCACCGGTTTTCCGGATTCGCACCAGCCGGCGGCCTGAGTGGCGCCAGCACTGGCCAACAGGCCCATGGAAAGTAACGTGGTCAGCAGGGTCTTGTTCGATTTCATTGTTTGACGCTCCTAATCATGAGTTGGCTTACGGCAGTCAAGAGGCATCCAGCCCTGTCCACGTCCAATCAGGCCTGCGCCGCAGCGCGACCGGCCCCGCTTGTTTTAGGTTGTACAACGCTGTCCTGCTCGACCGGCAGGATCAGTTGATCGGGTACTGCGCTGTGCCATTTTTTCGCGCACACGTAATACAGGGCTGCGGGAAGCACCAGACCGATGATCCAGGAAATATCCACACCACCCAGAGCGTCCACCAACGGACCGGTATAGAACTTGGTAGAGATGAACGGCAGTTGCACCAGCACACCAAAGACATAGACGCTGATACCGAGCGGGTTCCAGCGGCCGTAGCGACCGTTCGGATCGGCCAGCGCCGGCACGTCATAGCGCTCGCGAGTGATGCAGTAGTAGTCCACCAGGTTGATCGCGCTCCATGGCGTGAAAAAAGCCAGCAAAAACAGGATGAAGGACTTGAACGCACCGAGGAACGAGTGCTGACCGAGCAACGCGATCAGGGTCGCAGTGCCGACGATGACCAGCACGAAGACCAGACGCTGCAAGCGCGTTACCCGCAGGTCACCACGGAAACCGCTGATGACGGTCGCAATGCACATGAAGCTGCCGTAGGAGTTCAGCGTGGAGATGGTGACCTTGCCGAACGCGATGCTGAAGTACAGCAGCGCAGCGGTGGCACCGCTGCCGCTCAAACCAACGATGTAAGCCACTTCGTGGCCGGCGAATTGCCCGTTGGCCATGGCGGCGGCAAACACGCCGAGGATCATCGCCACCTGTGCACCGATAACCGAACCGGCGCCGGCGGCGAAAAAGGTTTTCACCGAAGACGTGCTGCTCGGCAGGTAGCGTGAATAGTCAGCCACGTAGGGGCCGAAGGCGATCTGCCAGGACGCCGCGAGCGATACCGCGAGCAGGAAGCTGGTCCAGCTGAAGTGGCGGATTTGCAGGAGTGCGCCAACGTCAGTCTGGCTCATCAGGCGACTGAACAGGTAAACAAAGGCAATCACGCCAATGACGCTGGCGACACGGCCGATGAAATGAATCACCCGATAACCGAGCACCGTGACCAGCACGATGACGCTGGCGAAGATGAGGATACCGACGCTGTCGCTGACGCCAAACAACTGGCCCAGCGCCTGGCCGGAAAGCACGGTGCCCGTTGCGGTGAAACCGAGGTACATCAGACAGACCAGCACGATCGGGATGGCCGCGCCATACACGCCGAACTGTACCCGGCTGGATATCATCTGCGGCAGGCCAAGCTTGGGCCCTTGCGCCGCATGCAGCGCCATTACGCCACCGCCGAGCAGTTGACCGATCAACAGACCGATCAACGACCAGAACACGTCACCGCCCAGCACCACGGCCAGGGCCCCGGTGACAATCGCGGTGATTTGCAGGTTGGCACCCATCCACAGGGTGAACTGGCTCAACAGACGACCGTGTCTTTCCGCTTCCGGGATGTAGTCGATCGAACGTTTCTCGATCAACGGTTTACTGCTTGCACGATCGCCATTAACAGCCATGACTCAACCTCTGTGGATTGTTCTGGATTTCATCGGTCCCCGTAGGAGCTGCCGCAGGCTGCGATCTTTTGATTTTTCGGCGTCCTTGATGACGCTAAAAGATCACAGCCTGCGGCAGCTCCTACAGGTTTTGCGTTAGGCCGCCCATCAAGGGCGGCTCGTTTCTCAGCCAGTAATCATCGGCAGGTTCAAACCCTGCTCCTTGGCGCAGTCGATCGCGATCTGATAACCGGCATCGGCGTGACGCATAACGCCAGTGGCCGGGTCGTTGTGCAGTACGCGAGCGATACGCTCGGCCGCTTCGTCAGTACCGTCGCAAACAATCACCATGCCCGAGTGCTGGGAGAAGCCCATGCCGACGCCGCCGCCGTGGTGCAGGGAAACCCAGGTCGCGCCACTGGCGGTGTTGAGCAAGGCGTTGAGCAGTGGCCAGTCGGACACGGCATCGGAGCCGTCCTGCATGGATTCGGTTTCGCGGTTCGGGCTGGCTACGGAACCGGAGTCCAGGTGGTCGCGACCGATCACGATCGGCGCCGACAGCTCGCCGCTGCGGACCATTTCGTTGAACGCCAGACCGAGCTTGGCACGCAGGCCCAGACCGACCCAGCAGATACGTGCCGGCAGACCCTGGAAGCTGATGCGCTCGCGCGCCATGTCCAGCCAGTTGTGCAGGTGGGCATCGTCCGGAATCAGTTCTTTTACTTTGGCGTCGGTCTTGTAGATGTCCTGCGGATCGCCCGACAGTGCAGCCCAACGGAACGGGCCGATGCCACGGCAGAACAGAGGACGGATGTAAGCCGGTACGAAGCCCGGGAAGTCGAACGCGTTTTCCACGCCTTCTTCTTGCGCCATCTGACGGATGTTGTTGCCGTAGTCGAAGGTCGGAATACCCATTTTCTGGAATTCGAGCATCGCTTTAACGTGCACGGCCATCGATTGCTTGGCGGCTTTGACCACGGCAGCAGGCTCGGTCTTGGCGCGAGCGCGGTATTCGTCCCAGGTCCAGCCGGCTGGCAGGTAACCGTTGAGTGGGTCGTGGGCGCTGGTCTGGTCGGTGACCATGTCCGGGCGCACGCCGCGCTTGACCAGTTCCGGCAGGATTTCAGCCGCGTTGCCCAGCAGGGCGATGGAAATCGCTTTGCCTTCCTTGGTGTATTTGGCGATGCGGGCCAGAGCGTCGTCGAGGTCGGAGGCTTGCTCATCGACATAACGGCTGTTCAGGCGGAAATCGATACTGACCTGCTGGCATTCGATGTTCAGCGAGCAGGCGCCGGCCAAAGTTGCGGCCAGAGGCTGAGCGCCACCCATGCCGCCCAGGCCTGCGGTCAGTACCCAACGCCCTTTCAGGTCATCGTTGTAGTGTTGGCGACCGGCTTCGACGAAGGTTTCGTAGGTACCCTGGACGATGCCCTGGCTGCCGATATAGATCCAGCTGCCGGCGGTCATCTGGCCGTACATGGCCAGGCCCTTGGCATCCAGTTCGTTGAAGTGCTCCCAGCTCGCCCAGTGTGGAACCAGGTTGGAGTTGGCGATCAGTACACGCGGTGCGTTGCTGTGGGTCTTGAACACGCCGACCGGCTTGCCGGATTGCACCAGCAGGGTCTCGTCGTCATTCAGGTTGGTCAGGCTTTCGACGATCTTGTCGTAGCATTCCCAGTTACGCGCGGCACGCCCGATACCACCGTAAACCACCAGCTCTTTAGGGTTCTCGGCAACTTCCGGGTCGAGGTTGTTCATCAGCATGCGCAGCGGCGCTTCAGTCAGCCAGCTTTTGGCGGTCAGCTTGTTGCCGCGGGCAGCGCGGATTTCAACGTCACGGTATTTCGTCGGTTTATTCTCAGTCACGAAAAGAACTCCTCAGCAATCAATCCAAACCAACCCAGGCAGTGGGCGAGCAAGCCAATGCGCAAACTGTGCACACCGGCGAATGAACGGACGATGGTCGAGTCTTCGTGACTCATACGCATACGTCTTTACTTGTACATACAAGCATATGCAATCAAGCGGCCAACTTACTGGCGAAGCGTTCAAAAAAGATTTGAAACGAGCTGGAAGCTGTCTGGATAAAGGGCTTTGAGGCGCAAGGAATTTTTCTGGGAGGTTTTTTTGAAGGGGAAAACGTTGTTACCGAAGCATGATTTTGCGCCACGCTGGGGCGTTCGGTAACATTTTGAGAGATGTTGGTGCGCGATGGGGAACGGATCAGGGGTAATCGGAGGGCGAAAAAAAGATCGCAGCCTGCGGCAGCTCCTACGGGATTTGCGTACCCCCTATCTGGCGGGGACCCGGTCGGTGTAGGAGCTGCCGCAGGCTGCGATCTTGGCAGTGCTGGATCAATGCGCAGTGAGTTCAATCACACAGCATTGTCCGGTCACCGCAATTTCCAACAACCCATTGTTACCGTCCAGTTGCAGGCAGTCATGCAGCCCCAGTACTTCGGGTGCACCGTCGCCCAATTCAACCTGCACCTGCTGCGTCACACTGAAGATCAGCAGCGTACTCGCCGAGCTGAAAAACCGCTGCTCGCCCTCAAGCCATTGCAACCGTGCGCTGTAGCGGTCCGGCGCGTAGATCAGATTGAAGTCACGAATCGCACCGCCGAGCAGGGTGCAGGAAACCTGGCTCTCGCCGCTGAAGGCAAATGGGTCCAGCGGTAACAGTGGCCGTGTGTCCTGGCCGTCGACCGTCAAGGTCATGCCCGGACCTTGCAGCACAGTGATGACCCGCTGATAACCGGCAAAAGTAGAGAAGCCGCCCGACTCGCCGATATCGGCAATCGACAGCCGCCAGCCAAATCCATCCAGGCCGGTGCCGGCATCGCGGGTGATTTCTTCGGTGCTGCCGCCGCCGTTTTTCCACGGCATGCGCGGATAGTTGGCCGCGCGCAAAACGTTCAACTGATTCATTTATGTCTCTTTATTTATATCTTTTTATTTATGAAACCGTCCTTCCAGACGATGACGGGAACCGGGGTGGATCAAGCGTGCGGCGGTCACCGGCTGGCGCCCGGACCAGGTCCGGCGGCGGATCAGCAGGCACGGCTCGCCGCGTTCGATCTGCAATAACCTGCATTCTTCCGGCTCGGCCAGAATCGCCTCAACCACGTGCTCGCCTTCGGTCAGCGGTGCGACCTGGGACAGATAGGCGTAGGGCGTCTGCAAGGTGAAGTCTTGCTTGAGGTAGTCCGGCGCCACCAGCGCGTTGACGAAACGGTCTTCGATTTGCACTGGAATATCGTTTTCGAAATGCACGATCAACGAATGAAAAACCTTCTGCCCTTCACGCATGTCAAGCGCGACAGCGCGCTCGGAACCGGCGGACTCTTCGCCGAGGGTGATCACCTTGCAGGTGTGGCGATGGCCACGGGAGGCGATCTCATCGGCAATGTTGTGCACTTCGAACAGGGCTGACTGGCTCTTCGGTTCGGCGACGAACGTACCGACACCCTGCATGCGCACCAGCAGACCGTCAGCGGTCATCTCGCGCAAGGCCCGATTGATGGTCATGCGACTGAAACCCAACTGGTTGACCAGCTCGCTTTCCGACGGCACGCGATAGTGCGGCGGCCAGTTTCCACTCTCGATTTGCTGAGTGATCATCTGTTTGACGCGGGCGTACAAGGGCGCCGGACTGTCACCCATTTGGGCAGCCAGCGGGGAGATGGCAGGGGGAGTCGGCACAGGAAATCCTTGTGAGTGAGTGAAGGTTGCTAGCTTGCCGGAGTTTACCGAGCAGGCAAACGTCTGTATATGTATATACAAATAACACACGATGGGGTGCTGAACCATGTCCGCCTTCTTTGCCGAACGCGCGCTACTGCCTAGTGGATGGGCCAATAATGTACGTCTTGAGGTCAGCGCCGATGGCTTGCTGACCCACATCCAGGCCGATGCCAGCGCCGATGGCGCCGAACGGTTGAACGGTCCTCTGCTGCCGGGCATGCCGAATCTGCATTCCCACGCGTTCCAGCGGGCGATGGCCGGGCTGGCGGAAGTCGCCGGCAATCCGAATGACAGTTTCTGGACCTGGCGCGATTTGATGTATCGCCTCGTCGGAAAAATCAGCCCGGAACAACTCGGGATCATCGCCCGTCAGCTCTACATCGAAATGCTCAAAGCTGGCTACACCTCGGTCGCCGAGTTCCATTACGTCCATCACGACACGAATGGCCAGGCCTATGCCGACCCGGCCGAGCTGTCGTTGCAGATCAGCCAGGCCGCCAGCGCAGCCGGTATCGGCCTGACCCTGCTGCCAGTGCTCTACAGCCACGCAGGTTTCGGTGGGCAAGCGCCGAATGAAGGCCAGCGACGTTTTATCAACAGCACCGAAAACTATCTGAAGCTGCAGGCGCGCTTGCAACCGCTGCTGGCGCAACAGCCTGCGCAACACGTGGGCTTGTGCTTCCACTCGCTGCGCGCGGTAACACCGCAACAGATCAGCGAGGTACTGGCGGCCAGCGACAAACAGTGCCCGGTGCACATCCACATCGCCGAGCAGCAAAAAGAAGTCGACGACTGCCTGAGCTGGAGCGGTCGTCGCCCCTTGCAATGGCTATATGAAAACACCGAGGTCGATCAACGCTGGTGCCTGGTCCACGCGACCCATGCCAACCCCGAAGAAGTCACGCTGATGGCCAAGAGCAAAGCCATCGCCGGGCTGTGCCTGACCACTGAAGCCAACCTGGGAGACGGGATTTTCCCGGCTGTGGACTTCCTTGCTCAGGGCGGCCGGATGGGCATCGGCTCCGACAGTCATGTGTCATTGAGCGTGGTCGAAGAACTGCGCTGGCTGGAATATGGCCAGCGTCTGCGCGATCAACGGCGCAACCGCCTGTATCGCAGCGATCAACCAATGGTCGGGCGCACCCTGTATGACGCCGCGCTGGACGGTGGGGCCCAGGCATTGGGTCAACCGATTGGCGCTCTGGAGGTGGGCAAGCGTGCCGACTGGCTGGTGCTCGACGGCAACGATCCTTACCTGGCAACGGCAAATGGCGACGCGATTCTCAATCGTTGGCTATTTGCCGGCGGCGATCGCCAGGTGCGGGATGTGCTGGTCAACGGTCAATGGGTGATCCGCGACGGTCATCATGCCGGGGAAGAGGACAGCAGCCGGGCGTTTACCCGAGTGTTGCGTGAGCTCTTGGGCTAAAAGCCAAAGATCGCAGCCTGCGGCAGCTCCTACAAGGGATCCTGTGTACGCACACATTCCGGAGTTGCCGCAGGCTGCGATCTTTTTAGCTACGCCGCTAATTCGAGGTCTTGGCCATCTTGGTATCCGACACTCGCCAGATCAGCCGCGTGGTGTCGTATCCCTGCCCGCGCGCCTTGCTCAGCAGTTCCTCTCGGACTACCCCATTGACCTCGGGTGAACGTGACAGCAGCCAAAGGTGCCGACGACTCGGATCGCCGACGATCGCGGTCTTGTAGTCGTCGCTGACGAACAATACCCAGTATTCGCCCTTGGCCACGCCTGGCAGCAGGCGGGAAATCCAGTTATCGAATTCGACCCAGAGCTTGTCGGTCCTGCCGGGAATCTGCGGCGATGCCGTGCCCCTGGCTTCTTCCCATTGCCAATCGGTGGTCAGGCAGCGGTTTAGTACCGCAATATCGCCATCGACCTTGAGGTTGTAATGGGCCTCGGATTGCGCACAGTTGCGCTGGAAATACATCGGCAGACGAGCCAACTCGTACCAGGTCCCCTGGTAACGCTTGAGATTGACGCTGTTGACGGTTTTGGGCGCCAAAGGGTCATTGCCAGAGGTGGCACAGCCGGCCAATACCAGGCCGGCTAAAAGAACTACTACGAACCGCATCATTGTTTTTCTCCCGTGGGCTCTTGGCCCCGGTTTTTTTTACTTCAGGCCTTGCCCGGAAAACATCAACACTTTGTCACC
The DNA here is from genome assembly GCF_059716055.1 of Pseudomonas sp. LBUM1658. NCBI lineage: Bacteria > Pseudomonadati > Pseudomonadota > Gammaproteobacteria > Pseudomonadales > Pseudomonadaceae > Pseudomonas > Pseudomonas sp. LBUM1658. The sequence goes on along the minus strand of NZ_CP166798.1, from coordinate 371,582 downwards.
GGCGTACTGCACGCTGATAAAGCTGTTCTTGTCGCCCCAGGTGCAACTGGACATACCCAAGGCGCCGGAACAATCGGATGGCTTGCCCAGCAAGGTTTCGACTTCGGCTTTGGGCATCCCGGTCTCAAGCTTTGAGTAGTTTTCCTGGTTTACCTTGCTGCACGCGGCGAGCAGCACGCAGAACGACAACAAGGCAAGAGATCGCAGCGACATGGTGAAACTCCTGGGGGGATGGGGAAGGCATGGCTGCCAACCAGAAGCTTAGAAGAGAAAAGACCCATCTGGTTCCCGAAGCCACCGGCTATTTCTTGAACCGCCTATCCGCCAATCCCTTCTGAAATCAAGCTCTTCTCTGCGTTCAAGGGTATTTCGTCGAGTTTTGCCAAAAACGCCTCATTTTTGGCGTTCGCCGGTCGACATAAAAACAGTGCAAAGCCTCACTGACCAGTCCCTCGCGGTAGTTCATTTAATGACCAGAAACATGAAATTCAGCCATAAGATTCTGCTTGCAGCCGCTCTTGTGGTCGCCGTTGCATTCGCCTGCTTCATCCTGTTCAACGACTATCGTCAGCGCCAGACCTTGCGCAGCAGCACCGAATCCTCAATGCAGGAACTCGGTAGCCTGACCACCAGCAACATCCAGACCTGGCTGGAAAGCCGTATGCAGTTGCTGCAATCGCTGGCACAGCAAATCGCGGTTGACGGCAGCGCACCTGACAGCCTGAAACGCGCCGTCGGCTTACCGGCCTACACCAGCAATTTCCAGCTCAGCTACTTCGGTGGCCAGGACGGCGTGATGTTCTCGGTCCCGGCCGGCAACCGCGCGGCCGACTATGACCCGCGCTCCCGTGGCTGGTACAAAGCAGCCAACAGCGCCCGGCAGACTATCGTCACCGAGCCTTACATCGCTGCGTCCTCGGGCAAACTGGTGATCACCGTCGCCACCCCGGTGCAACATCAGAACCAGTTTATCGGCATCGCCGGCGCCGACATCGACCTGAGCAGCGTCAGCGCGATCATCAACTCACTGAACTTTGGCGGCCATGGCCACGCCTTTATCGTCAGTGCCGACGGCAAGATCCTGATCCACCCGGACAGCAAACTGGTGCTCAAAAGCCTGATCGACGCCTATCCCAATGGCGCGCCAAAGGTCAGCCCGGGCATGAAGGAAGTTGAAGTGGACGGCAAGTCGCAGTTCATCTCCTTCACCCGCGTCAACGGTGTGCCGTCGGCGGACTGGTATGTAGCGCTGGTGCTCGACCAGGACACCGCGTTTTCAATGCTCAGCGAGTTCCGCACCTCGGCAATCATTGCCATGCTAATAGCCGTAGTGATCATCATCGCGTTGCTGGGCCTGCTGATCCGGGTGCTGATGCAGCCACTGCTGACCATGGGCCGGGCGATGCACGATATTGCCGAAGGTGAAGGCGACCTGACCCGGCGCCTGACCATTCATGGCCACGACGAATTCGGCGCCCTGGGCATATCCTTCAACCGCTTCGTCGAGCGGATTCACACCTCGATCCGCGAAGTGTCCTCGGCCACCCAGCACGTCAACGAAGTGGTCTTGCGGGTAGTCAGCGCTTCCAACTCGTCGATGTACAATTCCGACCAGCAGGCTTCGCGCACCAGCAGCGTCGCTGCGGCGATCAATCAATTGGGCGCCGCCGCCCAGGAAATCGCCCAGAACGCCGCCCTCGCCTCGCAGCACTCCAGCGACGCCCGCAGCCTGGCCGAGGACGGTCAGCAGGTGGTGGATAAAACCATCGCCGCGATGCAACAACTATCGGCCAAGATCAGTGATTCGTGCGGCAATATCGAAACACTGAACAGCAACACGGTAAACATCGGGCAAATCCTCGAAGTCATCACCAGCATTTCGCAACAGACCAACCTGCTGGCGCTCAACGCTGCCATCGAAGCCGCCCGCGCCGGTGAAGCCGGACGCGGCTTTGCGGTAGTCGCCGACGAAGTGCGCAACCTGGCGCATCGCACCCAGGACTCGGCACAACAAGTGCAAAAGATGATCGAAGAACTGCAAGTCGGCGCCCGCGAGGCAGTCCTCACCATGACCGACAGCCAGCGCCAGAGCGAAAGCAGCGTAGGCATCGCCAACCAGGCCGGCGAACGCCTGAACAGCGTGACCCAGCGCATCGGCGAGATCGACGGCATGAACCAATCGGTGGCCACCGCCACCGAGGAACAGACTGCAGTAGTCGAGTCGATCAACGTCGACATCACCGAGATCAACACCCTCAACCAGGAAGGCGTGGAAAACCTGCAGTCGACCTTGCGCGCCTGTACCGACCTTGAGCAGCAAGCGGCGCGGTTGAAACAACTGGTGGGGAGTTTCCGGATCTAAGGCGCTATTGAAGGCCTCATCGCGAGCTTGCTCGCGATAGCGGTTTCAGCAGCACCGAAGATCTAGAACCGCGATCCCGGCTCACGCAAAAATGCCAACTCTTCAGGCGTAGAAACCCGTCCGAGCGCTTCGTTGCGATGGGGAAAGCGGCCAAACCGGGCGATGACTTCCTGATGCTTTTCGGCATAGTCGAGATGATCGGCAAATACTGGCTGATCGGCCACCGGCTGTTCCGCCTGCAAGGCAGCAAATCGCGACACGCCTTCGTTCTGCACCGCGAGATTCTCGCAATGTTCGAACACCAGGTAGAGGAACGCCCGGCGCATGGCCGGCAGCTGTCGATCGAAATCCGCGACAATCCCTTGAGCCACCAACGCTTGAGCACGCAGGTCACCCGAAAAGGCCTTGGGGGTATCGCGATAGATCATTCGCGGCAATTGATCGAGCAACAGCACCAAGGCCAGCCAACCTTGCGGGCATTGCGCCCACTCAGCCAATTCGCCAGCCAGTGCCTGCTCGACCCAGGCCCCGAAACGCTCACGCGCTTCGAGGTCCTGGCTGTCGCGCTTGCCGAACCACAGCCTGCCCTTTTCAGCTACCACTTCGGCAGGAGACTCGGCTGTACCGAACCACCAATCAAGCAATGGCTGCCAAGGTGCAGGCACAGGTTTACTCCTTGTGGTAAGCGGTGACGCGTTCAACTTCTTCTTTCGAGCCAAGGAACACCGCTACACGCTGGTGCAAGCCTTCAGGCTGAATGTCGAGAATCCGTTGATGACCGTCGGTAGAAATACCACCAGCCTGCTCGACCAGGAACGACATCGGGTTGGCTTCGTACATCAGGCGCAGTTTGCCCGGCTTGGACGGATCGCGGTTGTCGCGCGGGTACATGAACAGGCCACCACGAGTCAGGATCCGGTGCACGTCGGCAACCATCGCGGCAATCCAGCGCATGTTGAAGTTCTTTTTCAGCGGACCTTCTTCACCGGCCAGCAACTCGTTGACGTAGCGCTGTACCGGAGCTTCCCAGTGGCGCTGGTTGGACATATTGATGGCGAATTCCTGGGTGGTTTCCGGGATCTTGATGTCTTCGTGGGTCAACACGAAGCTGCCCATTTCACGGTCCAGGGTGAAGCCTTTGACGCCGTCGCCCAAAGTCAGCACCAGCATGGTTTGCGGACCGTAGATGGCATAGCCGGCAGCGACCTGCTCGGTACCCGGCTGCAGGAAAGCCTTCTCGCTGAGGGTTTCGTTCTGGCTCAGATGCTCGTTCGGGCAACGCAGTACCGAAAAGATGGTGCCGACCGAAACGTTGACGTCGATGTTCGACGAACCGTCCAGCGGGTCGAAAACCAGCAGGTACGCGCCTTTCGGGTATTTGCCAGGGATCTGGTAGGCATTGTCCATTTCTTCGGACGCCATGCCGGCCAGGTGACCGCCCCATTCGTTGGCTTCGAGCAGGATTTCGTTGGAAATCACGTCGAGTTTCTTCTGCACTTCGCCTTGCACGTTTTCGGTGCCCATGCTGCCCAGAACACCACCCAGGGCGCCTTTGGAGACGGCGTGGCTGATTTCCTTGCAAGCACGCGCCACCACTTCGATCAGGAAACGCAGATCGGCAGGAGTGTTGTTGCTGCGGGTCTGCTCAATCAAATAGCGACTCAGGGTAACGCGGGACATGGATGGCTCCGGAGAAAGGGGTGGGGGCTAAAAACCCGCGCAGTTTAGCGCGAGTCGGGGTGCTTTTCCTCTTATCAGACGTGATCCGCCCCATAGAGTTCATGTACCGGGTTGAGCGTAGACCGAAACCGACCGAAGGTGCCTGAAGATTTTCCACAGTTTCAGGTTCGTATTCAGATTTTTGCCAGTGGTTTGCGCAACAGACTGAACGCCATGACCCCGAGAAAAAGCACACCCAGCAACAACACCGCCCACAAACCGACTTTCTTCCAGTCGGTGCCCGCGACAATCGGTGGTGTCGCAGTGTTTGATTGAGCGAACAACAAACCACCGTCCACTTTTGCCTGACCCAAAGCCCCCAGACGCCCAGGGCTGTAATCAGGAATCAAGGTCGGCAGCGGCAGATTTGCCGCTTTCACCGCCGGGCTGCCCAGGGCCAAGGTATAGGGCGCTGCTCCGCGAGCGAGGAACACCAACTGCGTCGCCCGCACGGCAAAGTGCACGGCCGGGGCTTCAGCGCCCAGGCCTCCACCGCGCTCGTCGACGACCAGTTTCAATTGCTGAACAGTCTGACCGGGCATCTGCAATTCATCTTGCACCACATCCTGACCATTCTGGGTCAGGCGATAGAGCAACCCGCTGCTCAAAGGCTGCCACGCCTGGCTACTTTCGCGACGGCCATACAAGGTAACGGGAGCAAGGCTGTTAGCCTGGCTCAGCTCCACCCGCAAGCGCTCTATTTTCAAACCTGCCGGCAGTTGCCAGGTGTATTCGCCCGGCTTCATGCCAGTCCCGGCCAGTGGCTGCGACCAGACCAAAGGTAGCGGCAGGCTGTTGATGCTGGCACTTTCCAGTTGGGCCGAAGTCAGGATCGGCGCCGACTGCGGGGCGTCCCACAGCAAGCGCAGATACCGCGCCGACTGTCCCGGCAACCCGACCTCATTCTGCTCGATCTGCTCGTCGGCAAACGACAGACGCGCCACTTGCCCTTCGCCCCACGATTGCCAATGCTGCAAATCGTCACTGGCTTCAATGCTGAAGCGCTGGAAACCTTCCCGTTCGCTGTTCCAATCGAGAATCAACTGCTGCAACGGCGCCTTGATTGCGCTGACATCCAGCAACCAGCCACGCAGCACTTCCTCGCCGGCTTCAATCTGGCCGGAAGGCCGGACTTCGACCAGGGTGCCGTTTGCACTCGATTTCACCTGGATACTCGGGGTTGCTTCGCTGGCGTCCGTCGAGCTGTAGAGCGGGAACCATTTAACGTCGGTCAGGACGCGATTTTCGCTGGTCTGCGCCTGCTCCCGGGCCAACGCGTAGGCCTGGGCTTCACCGGCAGCGTTAAACACCCGCACGTCGCCGAGATCGGTCTGACGTGCGTTCATTTGCACTGCCAGCGGTAATTCAAGGCGATACCATGGGCCTTCGCCACTCAGCGTCAACGGCATTTGGGTGGTGAAATCCCCCGGTTTTTCCTGGCCATGGGCCGACAATACCGCACACAATCCGACAGCCCCCAACCAGCCCAGGCTCAGCTTCTGACTCAAGACGACACTCCTTCGGATTCATTAGCCGGTTTTCCAGCAGCCGACGCGGTTTCCGCACGTTTGGGCGGCAGCGGCGCGAAATAACCCACCACCAGCAGCAACACCCCTACCCCGATAAACGACACGATCCGCGCCAGCCCGCCACGGTTACTCAACTCGACAAAAAACAGTTTGGTGACCACCACAGCGATCAGCGCCGCGCCGATCAGCCAGACTTCGCGACGGTGACGCCAATGGCCGCCGATCATCAGACTCAAGGCAATCAGCGTCCAGACGATCGACAGCCCGGCCTGCACCTGCATCGACCGCAGCAGCGTGTCCAGCTCGAGCGGCACACCGCCCCAATGGTGAGCGCTGCGCATCACCAAGGCGGTGAAGAAGGCGAACAGCGAGACGCCAGCCACCAGCTGCGTGGCAGGTTCGGCATAGTCGGCGCGAACGACCCATTGCGTGAGCGCACTGCGCGACCAGGCATAAACCCCGAACAAGGCGAACAACAAACCCACCTCCAGCGGGTTGAGCAGCGGCACATAAGACAGCGGCTCAGCGGTACCGTCACTGGCGATGTTCGCCAGCCAGAACCAGCCCAGCATCAACACTGCCAATGGCAGTGCCGCGTATAAACGGTATTCACGGGAATAGCTCGAGACCGGCCACGGCCAGTGGCGTGGCGCGGCCATCAGCACCAGATACAGACTTGGCAGAATCGCCCAACCCAGCCAGCGCCAGGCGTTGTATTGCTCGGACAATAGCAGCAGCCCGTAACGCAGCTCCAGCGCCAGTACGCCGATCAACAGCCAGCAACCCAGCACATGAGCGGTGCTCAGGGCCGCAGCAGGCAGCATTGGCGCCAAACGCCGCAACGCGAAGAAATGCACGACAAACAGCGCCGCCCACGCCAGCCAGCCGAAATTGGCCCCAGGGTGATAACGAGTGTGCCAGGCCGCGACCAAGACCAGACTCGCTGCCAACACCAGCAAGGTGCAGAGCAGACCCAGCGCCGGCCACTTCAAGCGCAAAGCCAACAGACACCACACTGCGACACTCAGCGCCGCGATGCCAAGCAGCAACGTCGCCTGCAGATCCGCCGGTGCAAAGCGCAACACTTCACTGACCAATGCCAGCGCCCACCAGGCCGCTCCCCACACCAGCAGCAGTTCTGACAAACGCTGCAGGCTCAAGGCATCGAAGGCCGTTGCATGGCTGCCACGCTGCAAGCGCCAGGCGCCGATCAGTGCCGCCAACCCAAGCACCATCGGCGTCCAGAACCCGCCATGAGCCAGTGGCCGCAAGCCTTCGCTGGACAACGGCCCGAGCAGATCGGGCCCGGCAATCAGGAACGCCGCACCGCCAATCACCTGCAACAGCAGGCCAAAGACAAAACTCACACGCTGGTGCATGTACAGGCTCAGCCAGATGATTACCAGGCCGCTGGCAGCCCAGACCGCGCTCGCCGTTTGCCATGGCAACACAAACAACACTGCCAGGTTGATCAGCACCAGTCCCGCGAGCAACACTACCGACAGGCCACGCAGCAGCCGCAGGTCATTGCGCACCATGTCATCACGAGCAGCCAGCAACATGCCGCCGATCAACGCCAGGCCGATCAAGGATGCACTGAGCAAACCGCTCCAGCCGGCACTGAACACTGCAGAGTCGCCCTGCGCGCCTTGCAGGCGCAGCAGAAACAGCGCACCACCGAGCAATTGCACAGCGAAGGCGCTGAACAGGAACGTCCGTGATTGCAGGCGCAGGCCGACAAACAAGGTCGCCAGCCCCGCCAGCGCCCAACTGATAGCGGTCCCTTGGGAGAAGAAGAACAACGGCGCCAGCAGATAAAGAAATGCCAGGCCGCCGCAAGCCAACACCGGCAGCGCTTTACGTTCCCGGTTCGACGCTTGCCTGGGCAGGGCTTTGCGCAATTGATAGAAACTGAACAGCAAGGCTGCGCCCAGCATCAGCGCCCCCAGCGGCGCAGCGTCCAGCAGGCTGGTTTTGCCAACCCGCAGCTCACTGAGGAACGTCAGCGCCGAACCCGTTTGCAGCAGCAAGGCAAACGCCCGCGCCAAGGGTCGCTGCTGACGCAGGCCGAGCCAGAAAATCCCCGCTCCTTCCACCGCCCAGGCCGCCGCCGTCCACCGCGCATCCAGCCCCAGCGGAATTGCCAGGCTGGCGAAAATCACCCCCAGCGCCAGACACGTTTCCCCCAGCAACAGCGCTCGCCCTCCGGCGAGCAAACGCGCCAGCCCCATATAGACAATGCCCAGCACCAGCGCGCTGAACGCCGCGGCGAACTGCAGATGCTCGACCAGCGCGAACTGCAAGCCAAAGCCAACCAGTGGTGGGCCGAACAGCATAGTGCCGTCAACGTAATCGCCCTTGCGCGCCGACCAGCGCAGCAGCGCTTCGCGGCTGGCGTCTTCGGGAGCATCGCTCAGCTCCAGCAGCTTGCGCCTTGCGAACAGCAGCCCGATCGCCAGGTACATCAGGAAGAACAGAATCAGGAACGGCTCGGTGCTCCACAGCAGGTCCGCTGTGTAAGAGCGCAGTCCCCAGGCCAAGCCAATGCCGAAGGTGCCGACGAAACCGATCAGGTTGAGCAAGCGCCAGGCCTTGAACCAGGCGATGGCCAGGATGCCAGCGTTGAGCAAGGCGAAATAGCTGAACAACGCGACATGGTTGCCAGCACCAGTGGAGGTCAGGATCGGCGCGGCAAAACCACCGAGGGCCGCCGCCGCAGCCAGACCCAGCGCATCCTGGGTGATCGCCAGAATCGCCGAGAACAGCGTGACCACCACCAGCAAGCCTAAAGCCGCAGTCGGATCAAGCAGCGGATGCAGGCGCATGGCGGCGAACACTGTCAGGTACAACACCGCGATCCCTGTGCCCTGCAGCATCAGCGCGTAGTTGCTGTTGCGCAGACGCAGCCACCAACCGAGCCCGAGCAGGCCCAAGGCACAAGCGGCAACCCCGGCATAACGCAACTCGATCGGCACCAGCATGTCTTCTGTGGCATAGCGCAGCAGGAACGCCAACCCGAGGAACAACAGCAGCACACCGACCCGCAGCACAGTGTTGCCGCCGAACAGCCAGGCTTGAGCGCCGCTAATGGCGCGGTCGATGAGATCAGGTTCGCGAGCGGCCAGTCCAGGTTTCCAGGCATCGACGGGCAGTGGACGGCTGGTTTCAGCGGCGGCCGCGGTAATGGGATCGAGTTCGGGTGGAAGCTCCCAGATCAACTCCGGAGTGGCGACAGGTGTTTCATCGAGAATGATTTCAGGTGATGGGACGGGTTCGCTGGTAACAGACCCGTCAGTTTGCGGCGCTCTGACGCCCGATACCTCCAGCAATGCCAACCGCTGCTCGACCGCTTTTAGCGCAACCTGCGTCTGCTCAAGCAGAAGGTGCTGCTCGGTGGCCTGTGAACTTAGACGGCCAATTCGAATGGTCTGGCCAATACCCAGTCCGAGCAGCCCACCTAACAACACATCGCTGAACGACTCGCCGAGTATCCAGCCCGGCAGCAGCCCAATCAGCATGAACATCCATTGCATGGTCGATATCCCTAAGTACTATGGCCAACCCGAGAAGATTAGCGAGTCCGAAATCGCCAAGATCGCAGCCTCCGGCAGCTCCTACACCGACCGCATTCACAAAAGTCGCCTGTGAACACTGACCGTAGGAGCTGCCGAAGGCTGCGATCTTTTCCAGAGCACCACAGTATATCGAGCCAATCAAATACCGCCTGAAAACTACTCCAGCGCCTTCCAGATATCCGTCGCGTACTCACGAATCGTCCGGTCGGACGAGAACCAGCCCATCCGGGCACTGTTCAGCACCGCCGAGCGCCACCATTCTTTCGAATCGTGCCAGTGTGCTTCGACCCGTAACTGAGCATTCCAGTAGGAGTCAAAATCGGCGCAGACCAGAAAGCGGTCATGGTCGACCAGCGAATCGATCAACCCGGTGTAACGGGTCGGATCATCCGGCGAGAACACCCCACTGCGAATCGCTTGCAACACATCTCCCAGTCGATGGGAGGCCGCAATATCGGGTACGGCGCTGAATTCGGCGTTGAGTGTGCGCGCTTCGACCTGCTGGGCGCTGAGACCAAAGATAAACATGTGTTCGGCACCGATGCGCTCGCACATCTCCACATTGGCACCGTCCAGCGTGCCGATGGTCAGGGCGCCGTTGAGACCGAATTTCATGTTGCTGGTGCCTGACGCCTCGAAACCGGCGGTGGAGATCTGCTCCGAGAGGTCGGCTGCGGGAATGATGCTCTCGGCCAGGCTCACGTTGTAATTGGACAGGAACACCACCTTGAGCAGGCCGTGCACGGTCGGGTCGTTGTTCACGGTGCGCGCGATGTCATTGGCCAGTTTAATGATCAACTTGGCCTGGTGATAACTGGCCGCGGCCTTGCCGCCGAAAATTTTCACCCTCGGCACCCAGTCGACTTCCGGTTCCGCGCGGATCGCCTGGTACAACGCCACGGTGTGCAGCAGGTTGAGTAACTGGCGCTTGTATTCGTGAATCCGTTTGACCTGCACATCGAACATCGCCGCCGGGTTGACCGTGATCCCCAACTGCTCCTGGATGATATTGGCCAGGGCTCTTTTGCTGTGCAGCCGCTGCTCGGCGAATTGCTTGCGGAACGCCGCCTTCTCGGCGAACGGCTCCAGGTCGATCAAGCGCTCTTCAACGTTATCCAGCAGCTTGGGACCCAATGCATCAACCATCATTGAGGTCAGTTCCGGATTGGCCTGGTACAACCAGCGACGGAAAGTGATGCCGTTGGTCTTGTTGTTGATCCGTTCCGGGTAGAGCTTGTGCAGTTCGGAGAACACCGTGCTGCGCATCAATTGGGTATGCAGGCCGGAAACACCGTTGACGCTGTGGGAGCCGAGAAACGCCAGGTTGCCCATGCGTACCCGGCGGCCGTTGTCTTCCTCGATCAGTGACACGGCGCGCAGCACGTCGAAATCGTGGATGCCCTTGGCCCGCAGAGAGTCGATGTGCTGGGCGTTGATCAGGTAAATGATCTGCATGTGCCGCGGCAGCATCCGCTCCATCAGCCCTACCGGCCAGGTTTCCAGCGCTTCGGGCAACAGCGTGTGGTTGGTGTAGGACAGCGTGTTGACGGTGACTTGCCAGGCCGCATCCCAAGGGATGTCGTGCAAATCGACCAACTGCCGCATCAGCTCGGCCACCGCAATCGAGGGGTGGGTGTCGTTAAGCTGGATCGCGGCGTGATCGCCAAGGCTCAGCACCGAGTCATGCATGTTCTTGTGCCGGCGCAGCAAATCCTGCAACGACGCAGAGACGAAGAAATATTCCTGACGCAGCCGCAATTCCTGGCCGGCCTCGGTGCTGTCGGCGGGATAGAGCACACGGGAAATACTTTCCGCCCGCGCCACTTCGGCCACAGCGCCCAAGTGGTCGCCAGCGTTGAAGCGTTCCAGGTGCAGGTCTTCCATGGCCCGCGCCCGCCACAGACGCAGGGTGTTGACGCTGGCACCGCGCCAGCCGACCACAGGCGTGTCGTAGGCCACCGCTCGGACTGTTTCCGCCGGCCACCAGACTTGCTTGGTCTTGCCGGTTTCATCCATCACGGTCTCGACACCACCGCCGAAGCCGATCGGGTAAATGACCTCAGGCCGCTCGAACTCCCAGGGGTTGCCGAAATCCAGCCAGTGCTCGGTCTGTTCCTGCTGCCAGCCGTCGACAATGGCCTGACGGAACAAGCCGTGCTCATAGCGAATACCGTAGCCATGGCCAGCGATGCCGAGAGTCGACATGCTCTCCATGAAACACGCAGCCAATCGCCCAAGGCCGCCGTTACCCAGCGCCGCATCGGGCTCCAGCAGGCGGATACGCTCAAGATCGACGCCCAGTTCGGTCATCGCCTCGCGCGCCACATCCAGCAGGCCGAGGTTGCTCAGGCTGTCGTAGAGCAGACGGCCGATGAGGAACTCCAGCGAAAGATAGTAAACACGCTTCTGGCCTTTGCGGTAGATCTGCCGCGTGTGGTCCATCCAGTGTTCAACCATATGGTCTCGCGCGGCCAAAGCAATTGCTTCGAACCAGTCATGGTCAAACGCGTGATCCGGGTCTTTACCCACTGCATAGGTAAGTTTGGTCAAGACAGCGTCGCGAAATGCGGCCACCTCTGCGTCACGAACAAGTGGTTCCTGAGTCATCAATACAACCTCGAGCGAGATAGACGGCATGGAATTGTCTGAGCCTAGTCGGTCTGACACGAGGCAGAGGTTCCGGTTCGGCATTTTCTGCAATTACCCAAGTAAACATTTTCTCCCGACCGATGCGCCCTGAAAAGATGCAGATGTCGTGCCGATCCGGACTAAATGTCCTGAAACGGACGAAAAACCGGCAAATGGTTGTTCATACCTTCACCAACCCCGGTATCATCGCGCGCCCTGATACACCCCTGGTAACAACCGATGATGAAGTCCAACCTGATCGCCGCCGCAGAGATCGATCGCCTCGATACCTGGGCCAAGTATTCTGCGCCGATGTGCGGTTCCTGCGTGTCCAGCTGCTGCACACTGCCGGTCGAGGTCAAGATCAAGGATCTGATCCGTATTGGCATCGTCGATGAATTCGAGCGCGGCGAGCCAGCGAAGAACATCGCCAAGCGCCTGCAGAAGGAAGGGATCGTCGAGCGTTACAACCAGAAGTCCGAGATTTTCACCCTCCAGCGCATGAGTAACAACGATTGCCTGTACCTGGATCGTAAGAGTCGTCTGTGCACTATTTATGAAAAGCGTCCGGATACCTGCCGCAACCACCCGAAAATCGGGCCGCGGCCGGGGTATTGCGCCTATAAGCCGAAAGAAGTGGCGCGTGAGACGAGCAGTAGCCGTCGGACGCTGGAAAAGTTTTAAGCTCAAAAGATCGCAGCCTTCGGCAGCTTCCTACATAGGATTGATGTACACCTGTAGGAGCTGCCGAAGGCTGCGATCTTTTGATTTTTGCTCCAGATAAATAAAAACGCCCCCGACCTTGCGGTCGGGGGCGTTTTTTTAAGCGTTAACTAAGTCGTAACTCAGTTGCCGCTTTTCTTGGCAGCGCGGGTACGCTCGCTTTCGCCCAGGATCTTCTTGCGAAGACGGATGGACTTAGGCGTTACTTCACACAATTCGTCTTCTTGAACGAATTCCAGAGCTTGCTCCAGGGTGAAGCGGATAGGCGGAACCAGTGCGATGGTTTCGTCTTTACCGGAAGCACGCATGTTGTCGAGCTTCTTGCCTTTGGTTGGGTTGACACCCAGGTCGTTGTCGCGGCTGTTGATGCCGACGATTTGACCTTCGTACACGTCTTCGCCATGGCCCAGGAACAGCTTGCCACGAGCCTGCAGGGTTTCCAGCGAGTAAGTCAGAGCCTTACCGGTAGCAACCGAAACCAGCACGCCGTTCTGACGGCCGGACATGTCGCCGGACTTCATCACGTCGTAACGGTCGAAGATCGAGGTCAGGATGCCTGCACCGGAGGTCAGGGTCAGGAACTCGTTACGGAAACCGATCAAGCCACGAGCCGGGATGTTGTACTCAAGGCGAACACGGCCCTTGCCATCCGGAACCATGTTGGTCAGGTCGCCTTTACGGATACCGATCTGTTCCATGATTGCGCCTTGGGATTCTTCCGGCAGGTCGATGGTCACGTTTTCGTACGGTTCGTGCTTGACGCCGTCAACCATACGGATGATCACTTCCGGACGACCAACACCCATTTCGAAGCCTTCGCGACGCATGGTTTCGATCAGTACCGAGAGGTGCAGCTCACCACGGCCGGAGACTTTGAACTTGTCGGCGGTATCGCCTTCTTCAACGCGCAGAGCAACGTTGAACAGCAGTTCTTTATCCAGACGTTCCTTGATGTTACGGCTGGTGACGAACTTGCCTTCTTTACCGCAGAAAGGCGAGTCGTTTACCTGGAAAGTCATGGAAACGGTTGGTTCGTCAACGGTCAGCGGCTTCATCGCTTCGACGTTCAGTGGATCGCACAGAGTGTCGGAGATGAACAGCTGGTCGAAGCCGCTGATGCAAACGATATCGCCGGCAGCTGCTTCGTCAACGTCGATGCGGTGCAGACCGTGGTGACCCATCAGCTTCAGGATACGACCGTTACGCTTTTTGCCATCAATGTCGATGGCTACAACCTGGGTGTTCGGCTTGACGCGACCACGAGCGATACGGCCAACGCCGATCACACCCAGGAAGCTGTTGTAGTCCAGTGCCGAGATTTGCATCTGGAACGGGCCGTCACGGTCAACTTGTGGAGCTGGAACGTGGTCAACGATGGCCTGGTACAGCGGGGTCATGTCTTCCGCCATGGCGGTGTGTTCCAGACCGGCAATGCCGTTCAGGGCCGAAGCGTAAACAACCTGGAAGTCCAGCTGCTCTTCAGTAGCACCCAGGTTGTCGAACAGGTCGAAGATCTGGTCCAGAACCCAGTCCGGACGCGCGCCTGGACGGTCAACCTTGTTGATTACCACGATTGGACGCAGGCCGGCTTCGAAAGCCTTCTTGGTCACGAAACGGGTTTGCGGCATAGGGCCGTCTTGAGCGTCAACCAGCAGCAGAACGGAGTCAACCATCGACATTACGCGTTCTACTTCGCCGCCGAAGTCGGCGTGGCCCGGGGTATCCACGATGTTGATGTGGTAGCCGTTCCAGTTGATGGCGGTGTTTTTCGCCAGAATGGTAATACCGCGCTCTTTCTCCTGGTCGTTGGAGTCCATCACGCGCTCGTCGTTGAGCTCGTTGCGCTCCAGGGTGCCGGATTGACGCAAGAGTTTGTCTACCAGGGTGGTTTTACCATGGTCAACGTGAGCAATGATGGCGATGTTGCGTAGATTTTCGATCACTTGTGTATCTCGATCAGAGGATTCGGTGTGCTGACAGGTCGTGGCAGCGATTTTCAGTAGAGTCAGGCCTTGCCGTTACAGCTTGACGGCGGCGTCGGGGGGCCGGTGACGCAGGCCACAGGCATACAGCCCCGGGCTCTTAGCTCGGTCGATAAACGCGCACATTGGCATGCCCCTCACTGAGCAAATGGTGGGCATGCAGGCGACTCATCACGCCTTTGTCGCAATACAACAGGTACTGGCGAGTAGGGTCCAGTTCCTTGAAACGAGCGTTCAATGCATAAAACGGCATCGCTTGTACCTCGATGCCAGGCAGCTCCAGCGGCTCGTCGTCCTGAGCATCCGGGTGACGGATGTCGATCACGATCTGACCAGCCAGTGCTTCACTGACTTCTTCGACCTGCAAATCCTGGCCCAATTCATCGATCACTCGATCGATCGGCACCAGTTTGGCGTTCTCGAGCGCACGCTCGAGCACCGCCATATCGAACTGTTGTTCTTCATACTCCACGCGGTTGCGCTTGGCGTGGGTCTTGGGGTTGACCGAAATCACCCCACAATATTCCGGCATGTGCTTGGCGAAATCGGCAGTGCCGATCTCGTTGGCCAGATCAATGATGTCCTGCTTGTGACTGGCGATCAGCGGGCGCAGCACCAGCTTCTCGGTTACACAGTCGATTACCGATAGATTCGGCAGCGTCTGACTGGACACCTGGGAGATCGCCTCACCGGTAACCAGCGCATCGATCTCCAGCCGATCGGCAATTCTTGAAGCAGCGCGCAACATCATACGCTTCAATACTACGCCCATATGACTGTTATCGACTTTACCGAGAATTTCTCCGAGCACTTCCTCGAATGGCACGCTGACGAATAGCACGCGTTGAGAGCTGCCGTACTTCTTCCAAATGTAGTGCGCGACTTCCATCACGCCTAGCTCGTGGGCGCGGCCGCCCAGGTTGAAGAAGCAGAAATGACTCATCAACCCGCGACGCATGATCTGGTAGGCCGCCACCGTCGAATCGAAACCGCCGGACATCAGTACAAGCGTCTGTTCCAAGGCACCCAGCGGATAACCGCCGATGCTGTTGTGCTGGCTGTGGATCACAAACAACCGTTGGTCGCGAATTTCCATCCGCACTTGGATTTCCGGCTCTTTTAAAGAGATTCCGGCGGCACCGCACTGACGACGCAGTTGACTGCCGACGTATTTCTCGACTTCCATCGAGGTAAATGAGTGCTTGCCGGCACGCTTGCAGCGCACGGAAAAGATCTTGCCCGACAACGCATCGCCGAAGTGCTGCTTGCACTTGGCGACGATGTCGTCGAAGTCGCCCAACGGGTACTCATCAACCTGCAGGAAATGCGCGATGCCCGGCATGCAACTCAGGCGATCCATCATGTCCTTCAAGGCTTTCGGCTCGCTGACACGGGTTTCCATCACGAGATTATCCCACACACCGTTCACCACCACAGCCGGGTCCAGATCGCGGAGCACGGCACGGATGTTTTTGGCCAACTGGCGGATGAAACGCATCCGTACCGGGCGGCTCTTGATGATGATCTCGGGGAAGACTTTTACGATTAGTTTCATGAAAACAGCGCGCGAAGGGCCAGCCTAAAAAGGGGGGCGCGGATTATAGCGGAAATTGCTCAAGGTTTAACCAGTTAATATGCAGACGGTTCCGCACGCACCGAAACAGGGCGATTATGCTTTTACGCGCAACATTTCAGTGCGGAAAGTCTCCAGGTTTTCTCATTTCCACCTTTATATGGGAGAGTTTGGGGCGAAAAACCCAAGTCGGGGCACTGGCATGCAAATTGCTCCCTTGTGAGGCAGGTTGCCTTGGCAGAGTATTCGCGCCGGCATCACCCACATTCTAAGGGCACTCCACTACTAGCCCGAAGCCACCCCGGAGGACACTATGTCGAAGTCGGTTCAACTCATCAAAGATCATGACGTCAAATGGATTGATCTGCGCTTCACTGACACCAAAGGCACTCAGCACCACGTCACCATGCCGGCTCGCGACGCGCTGGATGACGCCTTCTTCGAAGAAGGCAAAATGTTCGACGGCTCCTCCATCGCTGGCTGGAAAGGTATCGAAGCTTCCGACATGATCCTGATGCCGGACGACTCCACTGCTGTCCTGGACCCGTTCACCGAAGAGCCGACCCTGATCCTGGTCTGCGACGTGATCGAACCTTCGACCATGCAAGGCTATGACCGTGACCCACGCGCCATCGCCAAGCGCGCCGAGGAATACCTGAAGTCCACCGGTATCGGCGACACCGTATTCGTTGGTCCAGAGCCAGAATTCTTCATCTTCGACGAAGTGAAGTTCAAGTCCGACATTTCCGGCTCCATGTTCAAGATCTTCTCCGAACAAGGCTCGTGGATGTCTGACCAGGACGTGGAAGGCGGCAACCGCGGCCACCGTCCAGGCGTCAAAGGCGGCTACTTCCCGGTTCCTCCGTTCGACCATGACCACGAAATCCGTACCTCCATGTGCAACGCCATGGAAGAAATGGGCCTGGTCATCGAAGTTCACCACCATGAAGTGGCAACTGCCGGCCAGAACGAAATCGGTGTGAAGTTCAACACCCTGGTAGCCAAGGCTGACGAAGTTCAGACCCTGAAATACTGCGTACACAACGTTGCTGACGCATACGGCCGCACCGCGACCTTCATGCCTAAGCCACTGTACGGTGATAACGGTTCGGGCATGCACGTTCACCTGTCCATCTCCAAAGATGGCAAGAACACCTTCGCTGGCGAAGGCTATGCCGGCCTGTCCGATACCGCTCTGTTCTTCATCGGCGGCATCATCAAGCACGGTAAGGCACTGAACGGCTTCACCAACCCGTCGACCAACTCCTACAAGCGTCTGGTCCCGGGCTTCGAAGCTCCAGTGATGCTGGCCTACTCGGCTCGCAACCGTTCCGCTTCGATCCGTATTCCTTACGTGTCCAGCCCTAAAGCTCGCCGTATCGAAGCTCGCTTCCCGGATCCGGCAGCCAACCCATACCTGGGCTTCGCTGCACTGTTGATGGCTGGCCTGGACGGCATCCAGAACAAGATCCACCCAGGCGACGCAGCTGACAAAAACCTGTATGACCTGCCGCCTGAAGAGGCGAAAGAGATCCCACAAGTTTGCGGTAGCCTGAAAGAAGCCCTGGAAGAGCTGGACAAAGGTCGTGCATTCCTGACCAAAGGCGGCGTTTTCAGCGACGACTTCATCGACGCTTACATCGCTCTGAAAAGCGAAGAAGAAATCAAGGTTCGCACCTTCGTACACCCACTGGAATACGAGCTGTACTACAGCTGCTAATCCGGTAGCGCCTGCGCAAGCGGCGTAACAGAGGCCTCCTTCGGGAGGCCTTTTTTGTGGGCAATTTCCGACACCCGATGGCACCTCGTCTGCGCGCACTCACAGCCCCATCCGGCAGCATTGCCATTGCGCTGCACGTAGCCTGACAGCGCTCATTCGAGCCTTCACGCCACCTCGCAAAGGATAGAGACATGAAAACAACATCCCCGGTCAGGACCTTACTCATTGCGCTCGCCTGCCTGCTCACTCTGGGCTGCAGCAATACCGACAAAAAAACCGGGATAGAAAAGGAAGTCTTGCTGCAGAGCAGCTCTTCCTGGGACGGAACGCCCTATGCGTCCTATCCGCAAGGCAGCCCCGAGCTGACGCTGCTCAAACTGAAGATATCTGCCAACACCGAACTTAAGTGGCACACTCACCCGATTCCCAATGCGGCTTACATCCTCGCGGGCGAGCTCACCGTCGAAGCCAGAGACAGCGGCCAGACCCGGGTACTAAAACAAGGGCAGACCCTGGCCGAGATGGTCAACACTGTGCATCGCGGCAAGACTGGCGACAGCCCGGTAGAACTCATTGTGTTCTATGCTGGCAGCCAGGGCATTGCGTTGTCGGAGTAATCTTGCTCAATTTATCGGGAAGCTTTAATGCGGCCGTTTTTACTGTTTCTGCTTTTATCTCTCGCGTTCTCGGCGACAGCGCAGATCTATAAGTACACCGATGCCAACGGCAACACTGCCTACAGTAATCAGCCGCCCGACGGCACCCGGAGCCAGCCTGTCGAATTGCCGCCACTCAATAGTGTCGAGCGTCAGCAGGCTGTTCCGCCAAAAACCAGCCCGGCACAAAACGCCAGCCAGCAAGCCAGTAGTGCCACATACGAAGTACTGGAGTTGACCGGCCTGCCCAGCGAAGAAGCCTTGCGCGCCAACAATGGCACCTTCACCGTGGGCGTCGCGCTGCAACCGCGCCTTCAAGGTGCGCATCGCCTGCGCCTCTTGCTGGACGGTCAGCCATATGGCCAGCCGAGCAATGTTCCGCGCCTGCAACTGGTCAATGTGGATCGAGGAGAGCACAGTCTCGCGGTGCAGGTGCTCAATGGTGAGACCGTTGTGCAACAAAGTCCGACCGCCACCTTTACCGTGCAACGGGTGCATATCCCTTGATGCCTTCCATCAGTCCACTGGCCCTCTGCCTGCTGCTGATCGCTCTTCCAGCTACGGCCGAAATCTATACCTATATCGATGCCCAGGGGAATCGGGTTTTCACCGACCAACCGCAACCGGGCAATGCCAAACGTGTTCCGCTGGCACCCGGCAATCGCATGTCAGCAACCCCGAGCGCAACCATCCCGACGCCAGCCGCCAGGAAGGCTCAGGACAAACCGCTCTTCCACTATCAGATGCTGCGGGTTCTGGTGCCAGACCCGGACGCCACGGTTCGTAGCACTCAGGGTGAGTTGATTGTCAGTGTCACCAATGAACCCGGCCTGCAACGCGGTCACCGCTATCGCCTTCTGCTGGACGGCCAGCCAACCGCTGCTCCAGGCCCCAGCCCGGTATTCGCCTTGAGCAATATTGACCGCGGCAGCCACCACCTGGCCGTGGAGATCCTCGATGAGCAAGGGCGGACCGTCGAGCGAACCGCCAATCAGCCTTTCCATATGCTGCGCATGTCCCTGGCGCAGAAGCGCCAGGTCAAACCTTGCACCCTTGTCGACTATGGCCAGCGTCCGGAATGTCCTTTGGCAGACAAACCTGAAGAAGAGAACGGTATTTTTTCATTCTTCTAAACGCCCTTCACGTTTGCGCACTATCTTGGTGCGATTAGTTGCACCCTAGTCACTTATCAACCCATTTTGGTTCGAAAATACCCGGCGGAGCTGGCAGAACGCCACGCAATCGAGCCTTAAGCGCCTTATTCAGGGGTTTAACGCTTCTTTTCGGAGCCTTGGTTTGGTTTTTGCATTTTCCTCACATCAGCGCTTTATTCGCGCGCGCAATTCGGGACCGGCCTCGGGTTGCCCTGCTCCAAAAGAGGTCCTAATGACCATCACCGACGCACTGCACCGCTTGCTACTCGACAACCTGACCACCGCAACCATCCTGCTCAACGCCGAGCTGCGCCTTGAGTACATGAATCCGGCGGCGGAAATGCTGCTGGCCATCAGCGGCCAGCGCAGTCATGGACAATTCATCAGCGAACTATTCACCGAATCAGCCGAAGCCCTGAGCTCCCTGCGCCAAGCCGTCGAGCAGGCGCATCCGTTCACCAAACGCGAAGCGATGCTCACCGCCCTGACCGGCCAGACCCTGACCGTCGATTACGCGGTGACGCCGATCCTCAGCGATGGCGCCACCCTGCTGCTGCTGGAAGTCCACCCTCGCGACCGTTTGCTGCGGATCACCAAGGAAGAGGCCCAGCTATCCAAGCAGGAAACCAGCAAGATGCTGGTGCGCGGCCTGGCCCACGAGATCAAGAACCCCCTCGGCGGGATTCGCGGCGCTGCCCAGTTGCTGGCCCGCGAACTGCCGGAAGACAGCCTCAGGGACTACACTAACGTGATCATCGAGGAAGCCGATCGCCTGCGCAACCTGGTGGATCGGATGCTGGGCTCGAATAAGTTGCCGTCACTGGCGATGACTAATATCCATGAAGTGCTTGAGCGCGTGGGCAGCCTGGTGGAGGCCGAAAGCCAGGGCCGCATCACTTTGGTGCGCGATTACGACCCGAGCATTCCTGACGTATTGATTGACCGTGAGCAGATGATCCAGGCGGTGCTCAACATCGTGCGCAACGCCATGCAGGCCATCGGCAGCCAGAACGAACTGCGCCTGGGCCGGATCAGCCTGCGCACCCGTGCGATGCGCCAGTTCACCATCGGCCATGTGCGCCATCGCCTGGTGACCAAGATCGAAATCATCGACAACGGCCCGGGGATTCCCGCCGAGCTGCAAGAAACCATCTTCTTTCCAATGGTCAGCGGCCGTCCGGACGGTACCGGGCTGGGCTTGGCCATTACTCAGAACATTATCAGCCAGCACCAGGGCCTGATCGAATGTGACAGCCATCCGGGCCACACCACGTTCTCGATCTTTCTGCCACTGGAACAAGGAGCCCCATCGACATGAGCCGTAGTGAAACCGTGTGGATCGTCGATGACGACCGTTCTATCCGTTGGGTTCTGGAAAAGGCCTTGCAACAGGAAGGCATGACCACGCAAAGCTTCGACAGCGCCGATGGCGTGATGAGCCGCCTGGCGCGCCAGCAGCCGGACGTGATCATCTCCGACATCCGCATGCCGGGCGCCAGCGGCCTGGACCTGCTGGCACGGATTCGCGAACAGCATCCACGGTTGCCAGTGATCATCATGACTGCTCACTCCGACCTGGACAGCGCTGTCGCGTCCTATCAGGGCGGCGCTTTCGAGTACCTGCCCAAGCCATTCGATGTCGACGAAGCCGTGTCCCTGGTCAAACGCGCCAACCAGCACGCTCAGGAACAGCAAGGCCTGTTGGAAGTGGCGCCAGCCCTGACCCGCACCCCGGAAATCATCGGCGAAGCGCCGGCGATGCAGGAAGTGTTCCGGGCTATTGGTCGGCTCAGCCACTCGAACATCACAGTATTGATCAACGGCGAATCCGGTACCGGTAAAGAGCTGGTGGCCCACGCCCTGCACCGCCACAGCCCGCGGGCGGCGTCACCGTTCATCGCCTTGAATATGGCGGCGATTCCCAAGGACTTGATGGAGTCCGAGCTGTTTGGCCATGAAAAAGGCGCATTCACCGGTGCCGCCAACCTGCGTCGCGGACGTTTCGAGCAAGCCGATGGTGGCACGCTGTTTCTCGACGAGATCGGCGACATGCCGGCAGACACCCAGACGCGTCTGTTGCGGGTATTGGCCGATGGCGAATTTTATCGGGTGGGCGGGCATACCCCGGTCAAGGTCGATGTGCGGATCATCGCCGCGACCCACCAGAATCTGGAAACCCTGGTTCATGCCGGGAAATTCCGCGAGGATTTGTTCCATCGCCTGAATGTGATCCGCATTCATATCCCGCGGATGTCCGATCGTCGCGAAGACATTCCGACCCTCGCCAAGCATTTCCTCGCCCGCGCCGCGCAAGAACTGGCGGTCGAGCCTAAATTGCTGAAAAGCGAAACCGAGGAATACCTGAAAAACCTGCCGTGGCCCGGCAACGTGCGCCAACTGGAGAACACCTGCCGCTGGATCACGGTGATGGCTTCGGGTCGCGAAGTGCATATCAGCGACCTGCCACCGGAGCTGCTGAATCTGCCGCAAGACTCGGCACCGGTGACCAACTGGGAGCAGGCGTTGCGTCAATGGGCCGATCAGGCACTGGCACGCGGCCAATCGAACCTGCTCGACAGCGCGGTGCCGAGCTTCGAGCGGATCATGATCGAAACCGCCCTCAAACACACCGCCGGCCGTCGCCGAGACGCTGCTGTGCTGCTGGGCTGGGGCCGCAACACCTTGACCCGCAAGATCAAGGAGCTGGGGATGAAAGTCGATGGGGCAGAGGATGATGAGAGTGATGAAGGTTAAGGCCTGATCGACCAGGCAATGTTGTTCTTTAGATCCATTCGCGGGCAAGTCGGATCGCTGCACCGCCGCTCCCACAAGGTACTGCGCGAAACCTGTGGGAGCGGGGCTTGCCCGCGAAGCTTTTTGTGCACCGCAATGGTGTGCGTGCACTGCCTCAATGCGTCGCGAACTGCGATCGAGCAGGGATCGATATCTGAAAATCCTCGCTTTCATCTCCGCAATCAAATCTACAGAAACGCCAAAGCCCCGTAACACGGGCTTCACAGAGATGTGACAAAGCTTTTCTGGAGGGTTTTGCAAAAACTGGCACGCCCCCTGCAATAGCTCAATCACTACCCAGTTTCGGGGACCTTGGTACAGGCAGGCCGGGGATTCCCCTCTTTACATCCGGGGCTCACAACGCGAGCAGCGACGAGCCCACCCAGTTTTGGGGACCTTGGTACAGGCAGGCCGAGAATCCCCCTCTTTACACCCGGAGCTCATGACGCATCAGCGTCGAGCCCCACCCAGTTTTGGGAACCTTGGTACAGGCAGGCCGGGGATTCCCTCTTTTATTGCTCCCGGAGACGGATCTCCAGCCGCCAGCGACCTTCCACTTCGGCACCGGACCATTCGCCACGCAACGGCCGGGCTGCCAGCAGATTCAGCAGCAACCCTCCATCACTGGAGCGCACCCGCCAATTCGCGTCCTTGCCGTTGACCTTCAGCTGACCCTTCTGCGCCCTGCCCGTCGCCTCGAACAGCAAAGCCACGGTGCCCTCGATATGTTCGCCATGCAGCTTGGGCTCATTGTTGAACCACAGCACCAAGCCATCCGTGACGACATCCACCTGCTGCAGCTCGGTCGGATCCGGTGTGGTCAGGCGGCCGATCATCAGGCCGACCATTACGCCGACTATCACCAGCGAGAAAAACATCCGGCGCAATAGCTTCGGCCGCGGATCCGCTTCAGGGGTAGAATGCAGCCCATCTTTACCTTCGGAGCCGTGCATGTTTCACGTCATCCTTTTTCAACCAGAAATTCCGCCGAACACCGGCAACGTCATCAGGCTGTGCGCCAACAGTGGCTGCCACCTGCATTTGATCGAGCCGCTGGGCTTTGAGATGGATGATAAGCGCCTGCGCCGGGCCGGCCTCGACTACCACGAGTATGCCACCCTGCAACGCCATGCAGACCTTGCCAGCTGCCTCGAAAGCCTCGGTCACCCACGCTTGTTCGCCTTTACCACCAAGGGCTCGCGACCGTTCCACGACGCCAGCTTCGCCGAGGGCGACGCCTTCCTGTTCGGTCCGGAAAGCCGGGGCTTGCCGGCCGAGGTGCTGGACGCCCTGCCAGCCGAGCAACGCCTGCGCCTGCCGATGCGCGAAGGCTGCCGCAGCCTGAATCTGTCCAACACGGTCGCCGTGGCGGTTTACGAAGGCTGGCGTCAACTCGGTTTTAAATAACACCACATAACAAATGTGGGAGCGGGCTTGCTCGCGAAGGGGGCATCGGCTTCAACATTAATGTTGACTGACACACCGCTTTCGCGAGCAAGCCCGCTCCCACATTGGGCTTGCTTCGACGCTCAGGACCGCTTATTGAACGGTCGGAGTCTCGCCCGCGGCCTGCATGCGTTGCAGCTCTTGTGCGTACAGCGCGTCGAAGTTCACCGGAGCCAGCATCAGCGCCGGGAACGAACCACGAACCACCAGGCTGTCCAGGGTTTCGCGAGCGTACGGGAACAGGATGTTCGGGCAGAACGCGCCCAGGGTGTGGCTCATCGAAGCGTCGTCCAGGTTCTTGATCAGGAAGATCCCGGCCTGTTGCACTTCAGCGATGAACGCGACTTCGTCACCGTTCTTCACGGTGACCGACAGGGTCAACACGACTTCGTGGAAGTCGCCTTCCAGACTCTTTTGACGAGTGTTCAAATCCAGAGCTACGCTCGGCTCCCACTGCTGGCGGAAGATCGCCGGGCTTTTCGGCGCTTCGAAGGACAGGTCACGCACATAGATACGCTGCAGGGAGAATTGCGGAGCAGATTCGTCTTCGCTGGCAGCAGTAGTGTTCTGTTCATCAGTCATCGCAGATCCTTCTCACTTTTAGGGTCTAACAGGGTTGGGGATTCAAGCCTTGAGCAGCGCGTCCAGCTTGCCGGCGCGCTCCAGAGCGTGCAGCTCATCACAACCACCGACGTGTGTGCTGCCGATCCAGATTTGCGGTACGGAAGTCCGGCCGGCCTTCTGGGACATTTCAGCGCGCACCTGCGGCTTGCCATCGACCTTGATCTCTTCGAAGGCTACGCCTTTACTCTCGAGCAGATACTTGGCTCGCGAGCAATAAGGGCAGTAGTCGCTGGAGTAGACAACGACCTGGCTCATATCACTTCACCAGCGGCAGATTGTCGCCTTTCCAGCTGGCAATGCCGCCGGACAGCTTGGCGGCGGTGAAGCCGGATTTCAGCAGTTCACGGGCGTGAGTACCGGAAGTCTGGCCCTGAGCGTCGACCAGGATGATGGTCTTGGCCTTGTGCTTTTCCAGTTCGCCGACGCGAGCGGTGAGTTTGTCGTGAGGAATGTTCAGCGCGCCAACGATGTGACCGGCGGCGAAATCCTTGGTCGGACGAATGTCGATCACCACGCCTGCGTCCTTGTTGACCAGCCCGGTCAGTTCACCGGTGCTCAGACTACGGCCGCCGCCTTTCATCTCATGGGCGATTAGCAGTGCCAGCAGAACGACGAAGATACCGACGAGCAGATAGTGTGTAGTGGCAAATTCAATCAGGTGAGCAACCATCTAGGAGGTTCCAGGACGTTAAAATGTCGGCCAGTATACACAGCCGCCATGGCCGACCAAACCCCGCCCGGCGGTGACGGCGATTGAACTTGCCTTTAAACTGCCACTCTTTTTTCCATACCCTATCAATCCAGCCACGAGTGGGATCTATGACTACCACGCCTAAACCTTTGGTCCTGATAATTCTGGATGGCTTCGGTTACAGTGAAAGCCAAGAAAACAACGCCGTTTATTCGGCCAAGAAGCCTGTGCTAGACCGCTTGTGCGCCACGGTGCCCAATGGTTTGATTTCGGGCTCGGGCATGGACGTCGGCTTGCCGGACGGCCAAATGGGCAATTCGGAAGTCGGCCACATGAACCTCGGCGCCGGCCGCGTGGTGTACCAGGACTTCACCCGGGTAACAAAATCGATCCGTGACGGGGATTTTTTCGAAAACCCGACCCTCTGCGCTGCCGTAGACAAAGCCGTTGCCGCTGGCAAAGCGGTGCATATCCTCGGTTTGCTGTCCGATGGCGGTGTGCACAGCCATCAGGACCACCTGATAGCCATGGCCGAACTGGCATCCAGGCGCGGCGCCGAGAAAATCTACCTGCACGCCTTCCTCGATGGCCGTGATACGCCGCCGAGAAGCGCCCAATCGTCGATTGAACTGCTGGATGAGTCCTTCAAAACCCTCGGCAAGGGTCGGATCGCCAGTATCGTGGGTCGTTATTTCGCCATGGACCGCGACAACCGTTGGGACCGTGTGTCCCAGGCCTACAACCTGATCGTCGATGGCAACGGCGAATTCAACGCCGCTACCGCTCAGGAAGGCCTGCAAGCGGCCTACGAACGCGGCGAGAACGATGAATTCGTCAAAGCCACGACCATTGGTGAGCCGGTCAAGGTCGAAGACGGCGATGCCGTAGTGTTCATGAACTTCCGCGCCGACCGCGCCCGCGAGCTGACCCGGGTGTTCGTCGAAGACGACTTCAAGGACTTCGAGCGCGCCCGCCAGCCGAAACTGGCAGCTTTCGTCATGCTGACCCAATACGCGGCCAGTATTCCGGCACCCTCGGCCTTTGCTCCGGGCAGCCTGGAAAACGTACTGGGCGATTACCTGGCAAAAAACGGCAAAACCCAACTGCGCATTGCCGAGACCGAGAAGTACGCCCACGTGACCTTCTTCTTCTCTGGCGGTCGTGAAGAGCCCTTCCCCGGCGAAGAACGCATCCTGATCCCGTCGCCGAAAGTCGCGACCTATGACCTGCAACCAGAAATGAGTGCACCAGAAGTCACCGACAGAATCGTCGACGCCATTGAAAACCAGCGTTACGACGTCATCGTCGTCAACTACGCCAACGGCGACATGGTCGGTCACAGCGGCATATTCGACGCGGCAGTGAAAGCCGTTGAATGCCTGGACCTGTGCGTTGGCCGGATTGTCGAGGCCCTGGAAAAAGTCGGCGGTGAAGCTCTGATCACTGCAGACCACGGTAACGTCGAACAGATGTCCGACGAATCCACCGGCCAGGCCCATACTGCGCACACCACGGAGCCTGTACCGTTCATCTACGTCGGCAAGCGCGACTTTAAAGTCCGCGAAGGTGGGGTACTGGCCGATGTGGCGCCGACCATGCTCAAACTGCTGGATCTCAAGCAGCCTGAAGAAATGACTGGCACTTCGATTCTGGTCTGACGCCCTGCACTGAATGAGGGCTCTTGTAGGAGCGAGCTTGCTCGCGATGGACGTTAACAATAATGCGTGTTTTCTGAATTAACGCGCCGCTCTTGAGTCCATCGCGAGCAAGCTCGCTCCTACAGGGCGCAGCTCCCACAAAGCCCGCACACATTGGTTTTGCGCTGTTTTTGCGTGCCAGACCCGACTCAACCCCACTCCAGTCATCACACAGCCTGAATTGGGCATTTTTTTTGCGGTCCGCGGCGGGCATACTAGGCCATCCCTTTCCCTGGTGTCGCCCGCCGCTATGCTTCGCGCCCTGATTACCCTTGCTCTTGTCTGCCTGCTCCAACCGGCCTTCGCCGACGAGCGCGTACAAACCCAACAACAGCTGGACGCTACGCGTCAGGATATTGCCGAGCTGAAAAAGCTCCTGGGCAAGCTCCAGGAGGAAAAAACCGGTGTGCAGAAAGACCTGCGCGGCACCGAAACCGAAATGGGCAAGCTCGAGAAGCAGGTCGAGACCCTGCAAAAAGAGCTGAAGAAAAGCGAATCCGAGTTGCAGCGGCTCGATGAAGAGAAAAAAAAACTCCAGAGCGCGCGCATTGAACAGCAACGACTGATCGCCATTCAGGCCCGTGCGGCCTACCAGAACGGTCGACAGGAGTATTTGAAGCTACTGCTCAACCAACAGAATCCGGAAAAATTTGCCCGGACCCTGACCTATTACGATTACCTGAGCCAGGCACGCCTGGAGCAGCTGAAGAACTTCAACGAGACCCTGCGCCAACTGGCCAATGTCGAACAGGACATCGCGCTGCAGCAGGCTCAGCTGCTAGTGCAGAAAAGCAGCCTCGACAGCCAGCGTGACGAACTCGATAAAGTCCGCAAAGAGCGCCAATTGGTGCTGGCCAGGCTCGACAGCGACGTAAAGGTCCGTGACGAAAAGCTCCAGGCCCGGGAGCAAGATCAGGCCGACCTGTCGAAAGTCCTGAAAACCATTGAAGAAACCCTGGCTCGCCAGGCCCGGGAGGCAGAAGAAGCACGACAAAAAGCGCTGATTGCCCAGCAGGAAGCCGAAAAAAAGCGCTTGCTTGAGGCCCAGGCGGCCGCCAGCGACGATAGCCCGCGCAAACCGGCTAAAGCAGCGCCCGGCCCGTTGGTTTCCAGTTCGGGAGCATCCTACGGCGGGCCTTTTGTCTCAGCGCGCGGCAAACTTCCATGGCCAGTTGATGGTCGCCTGCTTGCGCGCTTTGGCGAATCCCGTGGCGATGACGCCCGCACCAAGTGGGACGGGGTGATGATCAGCGCCTCCGCCGGCAGCCAGGTACACGCCGTACACGGTGGTCGCGTGGTCTTCGCCGATTGGTTGCGAGGGGCCGGGCTGCTGGTCATTCTCGACCATGGCAACGGCTACTTGAGCCTGTACGGACATAACCAGACGCTACTTAAAGAAGCTGGCGACATTGTCAAAGCCGGTGAATCCATCTCCACTGTCGGTAGCAGTGGCGGCCAGGACACCCCTGCGTTGTATTTCGCAATTCGCCAGCAGGGTCGCCCCAGCGATCCCGCACAATGGTGCCGTGCGCAAGGATAGGCGCACCATTTAATTCAGGAGTTTGTTCGACATGCTGCATTTGTCCCGCCTTACCTCGCTGGCCCTGACGATCGCCATTGTGATCGGTGCGCCCTGCGCGTTCGCCGCCGAAACCGCGAAGCCGGCGACGGCCGCGACCACCAAGGCGCCACTGCCCCTCGACGAGCTGCGCACCTTTGCCGAGGTCATGGACCGGATCAAGGCTGCCTATGTCGAACCCGTAGACGACAAGACCCTGCTGGAAAATGCCATCAAGGGCATGCTCAACAACCTCGATCCACACTCGGCCTACCTCGGCCCGGAAGACTTCGCTGAGCTGCAGGAAAGCACCAGCGGCGAATTCGGCGGCCTGGGCATCGAAGTTGGCGCCGAAGACGGCTTCATCAAGGTTGTTTCGCCAATCGACGACACCCCAGCGTCCAAAGCAGGCATTCAGGCCGGCGACTTTATCGTCAAGATCAATGGCCAGCCGACTCGCGGCCAGAGCATGACCGAAGCGATCGAAAAAATGCGCGGCAAGGTCGGCGAGAAAATCACCCTGACCCTGGTGCGCGATGGCGGCACACCGTTCGACGTGACGCTGGCCCGCGCCATCATTCAGGTCAAGAGTGTGAAGAGCCAGTTGCTCGAGTCCGGCTACGGTTACATTCGCATCACCCAGTTCCAGGTCAAGACCGGCGAAGAGGTCTCCAAGGCCCTGGCCAAGTTGCGCAAGGACAATGGCAAGAAACTCAACGGCATTGTTCTCGACCTGCGCAACAACCCGGGTGGAGTGCTGCAATCGGCGGTTGAAGTGGTCGACCACTTCATCACCAAGGGCCTGATCGTCTACACCAAGGGCCGCATTGCCAACTCCGAACTGCGCTTCTCCGCGACCGGCAAAGACGAAAGCGAAGCCGTTCCATTGGTGGTGCTGATCAACGGCGGCAGTGCTTCGGCTTCGGAAATTGTCGCCGGCGCCCTGCAGGACCAAAAACGTGCGGTCGTGATGGGCACTACCAGCTTCGGCAAAGGCTCGGTGCAAACCGTGCTGCCACTGAACAACGACCGTGCGTTGAAGATCACCACCGCGCTGTACTACACCCCGAACGGTCGCTCGATCCAGGCTCAGGGCATCGTGCCGGACATCGAAGTGCGCAAGGCCAAGATCACCAGCGAGCAGGACAGCGAATACTTCAAGGAAGCCGATCTGCAAGGTCATCTGGGCAATGGCAACGGCGGTGCCGACAAGCCGACCACCAGTGGCAAAGCCAAGCCGATGCCACAGGACGATGACTACCAATTGGCCCAGGCCCTGAGCCTGCTCAAAGGTCTGAGCATCACACGCAACCACTGAGATGCGTCTTGCGCTGTTCCTCGGTCTGCTCTGCTGCCTGGCGGGCGCTGCTCACGGGTTGCCCGCCGATACGGAGGCCCCGCACAAGGCTTACCTGAGCCTGATCATCGATGACCTTGGGCAAAACCTGCCACGGGACCGCCGGGTGCTGGCACTGCCCGGCCCGGTCGCCACCGCGGTGATGCCCGATACTCCCCATGCCGCCGAATTCGCCCGCGAAGCCCATCGCGCCGGCATGACAGTGATGCTGCACATGCCTATGGACCCCGCTACCGGTCCATTCGCCTGGCATCCCGACTTACCCCTGGAAGAACTCGAGAAACGCTTGAATGCGGCGTTCAAGGCCGTGCCCTACACCAGTGGCCTTAACAACCACATGGGCAGCCGCATGACCGCCGAACCCCAGGCCATGGCCTGGTTGATGGCTGACTTGCAACGTCGGCACAAATTCTTCGTCGACAGCCGCACCAGTGCTAAAACCGCGGCCGCGGCCCAAGCGCAGAAAACAGGATTGGCGAGTGTTTCGCGGGACGTGTTTCTCGATGATGAGCGCACCGAGGCGGCGATCTTCACTCAACTGCAGACCGCTATCAGCCTCGCTCGCAAGCAGGGCTCGGCGGTGATGATCGGCCACCCTTATCCACAAACCCTGGCGGTGCTTGAGCGTGAACTGCCCAAGCTCAAGGCCCAGGGCATCGACTGGATCGATATCAAGTTGATGATCAGTGTGCGCGGCAATCAAGCAACAGCAGCGCATGGAAAAAATGGGCGCTATCACGAAGTCCGATAACTAACTAGCACTACCCATAAAGAACCTGCGCCCCTCCTGCTCCCTCGAAAACTCCGGCATTACCAACATGTAGCGGGTAACCGTATATTTTCAAAACTCGCCACTGGTCTTTATCACGCACAATATATATGTATATCACCTGCACATATAAAACCCACCACAATACCCTTCCATACAAACACAGCCAGATACTGAATCAACCATCATCACCAAGGATCGGTCATGAATACACCTGCAATAGCTTCCTATTTAACATTTGGAGCCCTGTTCCTTTCCGGAACCCTCCATGCAGGAGATCTAGGGGAAGGACTTAGCAACGAATCACACTCGATACTGCTTAAAAACCATGAAGGAAAATACAGCCACTGGAATGGTGTTGGTAAAGTCTTCAAGGATGGCTACCCTCTATGCACCGCCAGCCTGATTGACACCCGAGATGACGAAAACAATGCATCAGGCCCCGCTTATGTGCTCACTGCCGGACACTGTATATCGTATCTACCGCGCCCTGTCAGAGCACTGCCTTTTGAAGCCAGCGTAACGTTTAATTTCTTCAATGATACCCCGAAGGAATACAAGAACTACAAAATCCATACAGTAAACTGGGCCAGCATGACCGGCACCGACATTGCAGTTCTGGAGCTGACCTCCTCTCTTGCCACATTGCTGAACGATGGAATAACACCGCTAAAACTGACACGTGATGCCTTTACAGCGCCAGGTGATGTCCTCATTGTCGGCGCCCCCTCAAAGCTTCCGGAATCCGGACTACGCTTGACTGCTTGCCTTCAGCAACCCACAGAGGCATCGCTTGTTGAAGACTGGAAGACTTTTACGGACACCCTGAAGAACAGGTGCAAGGATATTCGCAGTGGTTCTTCCGGGAGCCCTGTCCTTGATCGTGTGACAGGAAGTATTGTCGGCGTGCTATTTACTTCTACAGTTGGATCGGGGCCTGATGAATTGTGCTTCGAAAACACTCCCTGCGAAGTCAAAAATGGGCAACCCGACTGGGCTCCTGAAACCCATTACAGCCACGCTATCGACTACTTGCCTGACTGTTTCGTGAATGGAATTTTCAGCACTACATCAAGTTCCTGCACGCTGGAGCCTGGCTTTGAACTCACCACAAAGGGCTACGTTCCATTGAGGTATACCACGGTGCCATCCGCTGAAAAACCAGAGATACCGACATGGGGTCTGAATTTTTCGATTAATACTCCTTACTACCGTTTTAAAACCGTACGCGATGCCAGTGAGTGTATGTCTCCCGACTTTTACAGCCAGGAAATACGCTCCACCGAGGCTTTCATCGATACGCCTACGGGTCGCGAAGCAGGCATGTATTTTCTCTGCGTGCTTGGTGTCGAATCAGCAAAACAGGTTGCAACGGCTGGACTGATGAGAAACACCTTTATCTCTCCGGCACAACTCGTCGAAGAAAAACCCGTCAGAATGGCAGAACCAACCATTACCCTGGGTGCTGACTGGAACTATAACGTCACATGGCGCTATTCAAATCCCCTGTATACCGAAAGTTACTATTACGCGGGACCTGCAGACAAGACGAATTGCAACGATGTAAAGACTGAAGAGTATATTTTCGTCACTGAAGACGTCACCTTCAGCGCCGAGCAACTTCCTCTGACTCTTTGCAGCTATGGAAGGGACTATGATTTTCGCCCCTCAGCAGTACGCACTGACTTGCTGGCATTACCTTGAAACATCAAAACAGCATCAGCAACCGCCCCGCTGAAAGCACTCAGAGATATCGTGCCATGATGTCGTCGACCACGCCTTCCTGGCGCAACTGATCCAATGCGGCCTGAAGTTTTTTCACCACTTCATCCGGCACGTTTTTGTTCAGCGCCAGATAGAGCTCAGCGCTGTTGAAACGCAATACCGTCTTGAGCCCTGTGACTCCGTCCTGTCGCGCCAGATAGCGGCCGGCCGGGTCGCCGGTGGCCCACAGGTCGATCTGGCCGTTCACCAGTTTCTTCGCATTGTCCTGATCGCGCAGCACCACGACCGGAGCCAACCCTTGCTTGGTCAGAGTCTCGGCAATCGCGTCGCCTTTATAGGCGCCGATCTTGTACTTGCGCGCCTGCTGTAACGATTCGAGATTGATCTTGCTGTCGGCCCTGGCCAGCATAATCCAGTCGTCCGGGCCGATCGGGCCGACCCATTTGAAGAGTTTTTCGCGATCCGCCAGACGCGCCATGACGAACACGCCATACCCCGGCTTTTCCAGTGCGAGCTTGTAGATTCGCTCCCACGGGAAGCGCAAGGTCAGGCTGTAGTTGATCTCGGCGCGCTTGAACATTTCGCGGACGATATCCACGGCTATACCGTTGATGTTTTCGTCCTGTGCGAAGTTTTTACCGTTCTTCGCCATGTTGTACGGCGGGAAGTTTTCCGTCAGCAACACCAGTGGGGTGTCAACACTCTCTGCAGCGTGAGCGGCGCCGGCGAGTAATACCGAAGCGCTGGCGAGTACAAGGAGAAGACGTTTGAACATAACGGGCTACCCAAATCCATGGCGTGCCCAAGAGTGCCGTGAGCCCGACATGCTGTCTAGTGGCCTGTGTGGCCACTAGGGCCTTTATGTCGAACGACTAGCGAACGACGATACCGCGTTGCGCCATATAAGCCTTGGCTTCGGGAACCGTGTATTCGCCAAAGTGGAAAATACTCGCCGCCAATACCGCGCTGGCGTGGCCTTCCAGGATGCCGTCTGCCAGATGCTGCAGGTTGCCGACACCGCCGGAGGCGATCACCGGAATCCCCAACGCATCGCTGATGGCGCGGGTAACGCCCAAATCAAAGCCGTTTTTCATACCGTCCTGATCCATGCTGGTCAGCAGGATCTCACCAGCACCCAGGCCTTCCATCTTCATCGCCCACTCCACCGCATCCAGGCCAGTCGGCTTGCGACCGCCGTGGGTGAAGATTTCCCAGCGCGGGGTTTCGCCCGGCAATGAAACCTTCTTGGCGTCGATGGCGACGACGATGCACTGCGAACCGAAATGCTGCGCGGCTTCGCCAACGAACTCCGGATTGAACACCGCGGCGGTGTTGATCGAGACCTTGTCCGCACCGGCATTGAGCAGGTTGCGAATGTCCTGCACGGTCCGTACACCACCGCCCACGGTCAGCGGAATGAACACCTGGCTGGCCATGCGCTCGACGGTATGCAGCGTGGTGTCGCGGCCATCGACGCTGGCGGTGATATCGAGAAAGGTAATCTCGTCGGCGCCCTGCTCATCATAAAGACGAGCAATTTCCACCGGATCACCGGCGTCACGGATGTTCTCGAACTTGACGCCCTTGACCACCCGGCCGTTATCCACGTCCAGGCAAGGGATGATGCGTTTGGCCAGAGCCATGGGCTTAATCTCCGATTAAGAGTTGCAAGCTACAAGCTACAAGCTGCAAGTAAGAGCGGATCGCGGTCACGCTTCTAACTTGCAGCTTGCAGCTTACAGCTTGGAGCTGGCCGCGTAGCCATCACAAAATGCTTGAGCCTCAGCCACATCCAGAGTGCCCTCATAAATCGCGCGGCCCGTGATGGCACCGATGATCCCCGGCGCCTTGGCGTCCAGCAGCGACTTGATGTCGCCCAGGTTATGGATGCCACCGGAAGCGATCACCGGGATCCGTGTAGCCGCCGCTAGCGCCGCGGTGTACGACACGTTGCAGCCCTGCATCATGCCGTCTTTGGCGATGTCGGTATAAACGATGGCCGAGACGCCGTCCGCTTCGAAACGCTTCGCCAGGTCAATCACCTGCACGGTGCTGATTTCAGCCCAGCCATCGGTCGCGACGAAACCGTCTTTGGCGTCCAGACCGACAATCACCTTGCCCGGGAACGCACGGCAGGCCTCGGCAACGAATGCCGGATCCTTGACCGCCTTGGTGCCAATGATCACATAGCTGACGCCAGCCTTGACGTAGTGCTCGATGGTTTCCAGGGAACGGATACCGCCGCCGATCTGGATCGGCAGGTTCGGGTAGCGCTTGGCAATGGCAGTGACCACTTCGCCGTTGACCGGCTTGCCTTCGAAGGCGCCGTTCAGATCGACCAGATGCAGACGGCGGCAACCGCCCTCCACCCACTTGGCGGCCATGCTCACCGGGTCATCGGAGAACACCGTGGAATCTTCCATGCGGCCCTGGCGCAGACGTACACAGGCACCGTCTTTAAGATCGATAGCGGGGATAATCAGCATCTGGCAAACCTTCAAATTCGATTTTTCAGCTTCACTCGAAAATCAGTTTTTCTCGAGCGCCCACAAGTCGCTTTCGATGCTTTCGAACCTCTCTTTGAGGTGCGTCTGCACATCG
Organism: Pseudomonas sp. LBUM1658; assembly: GCF_059716055.1. Taxonomy (NCBI): domain Bacteria; kingdom Pseudomonadati; phylum Pseudomonadota; class Gammaproteobacteria; order Pseudomonadales; family Pseudomonadaceae; genus Pseudomonas; species Pseudomonas sp. LBUM1658. The sequence goes on along the minus strand of NZ_CP166798.1, from coordinate 336,700 downwards.
AAAATCGCCCTGTTGTAATAGTGCGGAGCAATTTCGCGGGTAAACAGATCGAGGATTTCAGCCGCCTCGAACGAGCCCAGATCAAGCTCGAAGCGATCTTCCATGAAACGCTTGATCTTGCTGTTGGCTTCGTTCTCCTGCTCAGGGGTGAGCGTGAGAATCGGCGGCTTCTTCCTGGCCATTACCAGCGACCGTCCCAGGCGGCGAAGTTCTGCAGCAACTGCAGGCCATGGGTATGGCTCTTCTCCGGATGGAACTGCACGGCAAAACGTGAACCTTCAGCCAGCGCTGCGGCGAAGTCGACGCCATAGTGACCGCCACCCACCACCTGCCGCGGGTTGCCGGCGGCGATGTAGTAGCTGTGCACAAAGTAAAAGCGCGCCAGGTCCGGAATGTTGTGCCATAGCGGGTGATCCACCGCCTGATGCACTTCGTTCCAGCCCATATGCGGGACCTTCAGGTGTTCGCCATCTTCGTGCAGACCTTTGCCGAAGAACTTCACCTGACCCGGAAACAGACCGATGCAATCGACGCCATCGTTCTCTTCGCTGTGGTCGAGCAAGGCTTGCATGCCGACGCAGATGCCGAGAAACGGACGATCCTGGCTGACTTCGCGCACCAGCGAATCGAAACCCAAACGACGGATTTCCGCCATGCAATCGCGAATCGCGCCGACCCCGGGGAATACCACCCGATCGGCTTCGCGAATTACGCTGGCATCACTGGTGATCAACACCTTGCCGGCACCCACGTGCTCGAGGGCCTTGGCCACCGAGTGCAGGTTGCCCATGCCGTAATCGATAACCGCGACCGTCTGCATCAGAGCACGCCCTTGGTCGAAGGCATTTGCCCGGCCATGCGCTCATCCAGCTCGACGGCCATGCGCAGCGCGCGACCGAAGGCCTTGAACACAGTCTCGATCTGGTGGTGGGTGTTGTGCCCACGCAAATTGTCGATGTGCAAGGAAACGTTGGCGTGGTTGACGAAGCCCTGGAAGAATTCCTGGAACAGGTCGACATCGAAGCCGCCGACGGTAGCGCGGGTATAGGGCACGTGCATCTGCAGGCCTGGACGGCCGGAGAAGTCGATCACCACGCGCGACAGCGCTTCATCGAGCGGCACGTAGGCATGGCCGTAACGACGGATGCCTTTTTTGTCGCCGATGGCTTTGCTGAAGGCCTGACCCAGGGTGATACCAACGTCTTCCACCGTATGGTGGTCGTCGATATGCAGGTCGCCCTTGCTCACGATATCAATGTCGATCAACCCGTGACGGGCGATCTGATCCAGCATGTGCTCAAGAAAAGGAACACCGATATCAAATCGGGCCTTTCCGGTGCCATCCAGGTTGATCGAGGCTTTGATCTGGGTTTCCAGAGTGTCGCGCTCGACAGACGCCTTACGTTCGGCCATCACCAGCTCCGCAAAATCATTGGGCGAAAAAGGCAGCCATTATAGGCTCGCGGGCGACAAACAGAAACATGAAGGTCGATATCACTGACGGACTGAATCCAGCGCCGTCAGTGATATACATGTCAGGACAAGCAAAAAACCACCACCCCTGGAGGCATATCGATACGAACAGGCAGAGGTTACCATTTGCTCATGACCGAAAAATCAAACTGACATCACCTCTCTGTGTCATCTGCTCCCGTCCGCCCAAGGAAGTTCCATGCCCATCGTTGTCGAGTCACTGAGCGAAGCCAGCTACCAGGATCAGCAAGACCTGCAGAAGATTTATCGCGATGCCCCAGACTGGCTCCTTGCGCCGTTCGCCGATGAGCTGCAGCTGATCGAACACGGCCTGCGCGATGCTAGCCTGATCGCCGGGCGTTTCAATGACCGGCTGCTAGGTGCGGCACGCCTGCAACGGCAGCCTGAGACCTGGCACCTGTCGCAATTGTGCGTACGGAAAATCACCCGGCGCCGCGGTGTGGCCGAGCGCCTGGTGAGCGAAGCACAAAGAATGGCTGAGCAGCAGGGTGCAACACTGCGTCTGCTGGCGCCCGCCGGGCATCTGGAGGCACAGGCACTGGCGGCCAAGCTACACCTGCCGCTGGATCTGCTCTAATCGCTATCCGTGGCCTGCCGCCGGGTTCGGAGCGCTATACTCCCCGGCTAAATTTACGAATTCGACACACTACAAGGACTCGCCCATGAAAGCGTTTGGCAAAATCCTGGGTCTGGTAATTCTCGGGCTGTTGCTGATTATTGTGGCTCTGGGCTTCGCTCTGACCCACCTATTCGATCCCAACGACTACAAAGACGAGATTCGCCAGATGGCCCGCGACAAGGCCCACATTGAGCTGACGCTCAATGGCGATATCGGCTGGAGCCTGTTCCCCTGGCTTGGTCTGGAACTGCACGAAGCCAGCATCGCGACCTTGGCCAACCCGACCAAACCTTTCGCCGACCTGCAGATGCTCGGTTTGTCGGTACGCGTGATCCCACTGCTGCGCCGTGAAGTACAGATGAGCGATGTCCGTGTAGAAGGGCTGAATCTGCGCCTTAATCGCGACAAGAGCGGTCACGGCAACTGGCAGGATATTGGCAAGACTGCGCCTATCGCCACACCAGCTGACGCTGGCGCAACAACGGCCGGGGAGCCCGCGCCAGCTCCGGTTCCAGCGCCCGACAAGGCTGGCAAGCCGGTTCGTCTGGATATCGACAGCCTGACCGTGAACAACGCTCGGGTTGAATATTTCGATGAACAGAGTGGCAAGCTGTACAGCGCTGAAAGCATCCAGCTGAGTACCGGTGCGATCCACGAAGGCACCAATATTCCAGTCAAACTGACGGCATTTCTGGGCAGCAGCCAACCGGTATTGCGGGTTAGAACCGAACTCGGCGGCGAACTGCGTTTCGATCGGGTGCTCAAACGCTATCAGTTCGAAGACATGAAGCTCTCCGGCGAAGCTTCCGGCGAACCGCTGCAAGGCAAGACCATGACCTTCGCCGCACAAGGCCAGTTGTTGGTCGACAAGGCAGCCAACGTTGCCGAATGGACCGGCCTGAAAATCTCCGCCAACCAATTGCGCGCCCTGGGTGAACTGAAGATCAACGATCTGGACAAGACCCCGCAAATCAGCGGCGGATTGTCGATTGCTCAGTTCGACCTGGCGAAGTTTGTCGACAGCATCGGCCAGAAGCTTCCAGCCATGGCCGAGGGTAGCTTGAGCAAGGTCGAACTGGTCAGCCGCCTCAAAGGCACGCCCACCAGCGTTGCCCTCGAAGACCTGAACCTGAAACTCGACGACGGCACCTTCGCCGGACGCATTGCGGTCGACGACTTCGCCAAGCAGTCCCTGCGCGTACAGCTCAAGGGCGACACCTTCAACGTTGATCGCTACTTGCCGCCAAAATCCGCTGAAGCCAACAGCGCGGCGGTAGCCCGTAAGGCTGAAGTGAAAAGCAGCGAGGACACTGCCATGGCCGGGCCCGCTACCTCACCCCTGCCCGACGCACCCACCAAGGGCGCCTGGAGCACCGAAAGACTGCTGCCGATCGAACGTCTGAGCAAACTGGATATCGACGCCGACCTGAGCTTCGGCCAACTGACCCTCGACAACCTGCCGATACAGAATGCAACGCTCAAAGCTTCCGGCCTGGGCGGCCTGCTCAAACTCGAAAATCTGCGCGGCGATCTCTACGACGGCAATTTCGAAGCCAATGGCAACCTTGATGTGCGCCAGCCGGAGCCGATGTTGAGCATGCAGACGCGCATCAACAATGTGCCGATCGAACGCATCCTCGAAAGCCAGGGGCAAACGCCGCCGGTCAAAGGCCTGGTCACCTTGAACAGCAGCCTGACTGGCAGCGGTAATAGCCAGAAAGCCCTGATCGACAGTCTCAACGGCACCAGCAGCATCGTCATCAACGACGGCGTGCTGCTCAACGCCAACCTCGAACAGCAACTCTGCCAGGGCATTGCGAGACTCAATCGCAAAACGCTCAACGGCCCACCCCGGGGCAAGGACACTCCGTTCGAGGAGCTCAAGGGCAACCTGACCTTCCGTAACGGCGTGGCCAGCAACCCCGACCTGAAAGTGCGAATCCCGGGGCTGACCGTCAAGGGCAACGGTGATGTCGACCTGCGGGTACTGGGCATGGATTACCGTGTCGGCATCCTCATCGAAGGCGACAAGAGCGACATGCCGGACCCGGCCTGCCAGGTCAACGAGCGTTATGTCGGCATCGAGTGGCCATTGCGTTGCCGCGGCCCGCTGGAACTGGGAGCCAAGGCCTGCCGCCTGGACAATGACGGGCTGGGCAAGATCGCGGCCAAACTGGCCGGTGACAAGCTCGGCGACAAGCTGGAAGAGAAACTCGGCGACAAAGTCAGTCCGGAACTGAAAGACGCCCTCAAGGGGCTGTTCAAACGATGAGAGCCGAGCAGTTTTCAACGGCGGTGCTGGACTGGTACGACCGCCACGGCCGCCACGATCTGCCCTGGCAACAGGGCATCACCCCGTATCGGGTGTGGGTCTCGGAAATCATGTTGCAGCAGACCCAGGTCAGCACCGTACTGAACTACTTCGACCGCTTCATGGCGTCCTTGCCAACGGTCGAAGCCCTGGCCGCGGCACCGGAAGACGAAGTGCTGCACCTATGGACCGGCCTGGGCTATTACACCCGCGCCCGTAACCTGCAGAAGACTGCGAAGATTATCGTCGCCGACCACGCCGGGGAGTTTCCCCGCGACGTCGAAAAACTCATCGAACTGCCCGGTATCGGCTTGTCCACCGCCGGCGCCATCGCCAGTCTGAGCATGGGCCTGCGCGCACCGATCCTCGACGGCAACGTCAAGCGGGTGCTGGCACGGTTTACCGCGCAAGAGGGCTACCCGGGCGAACCCAAGGTCGCCAAACAGCTGTGGGCCAATGCTGAGCGCTTCACCCCGCACAGCCGAGTCAACAATTACACCCAGGCAATGATGGATCTCGGCGCGACGCTCTGTACCCGCAGTAAACCCAGTTGCCTGCTCTGCCCACTGGAAAGCGGCTGCGAGGCGCACTTGCTTGGTCTGGAGACTCGCTACCCGATTCCCAAGCCGCGCAAGAGCGTGCCACAGAGGCGCACCCTGATGCCGTTGCTGGCCAACCGCGACGGCGCCATCCTGCTTTACCGTCGCCCGTCCACGGGCCTCTGGGGCGGCCTCTGGAGCTTGCCGGAGCTGGATGATCTCGGCGACCTGGAACATCTGGCGCTGCAGCACTCGCTGGAACTGGGCAAACATCACGAACTGCCAAGCCTGATTCACACCTTCAGCCATTTCCAACTGGCTATCGAACCCTGGCTGGTTCAGGTCCAGGAATCCGGCCATCACGTGGCCGAGGCTGACTGGCTCTGGTATAACCTCGCCACCCCGCCGCGCCTGGGCCTTGCCGCCCCGGTGAAAAAGCTGCTCAAACGCGCGGCCGACGTATTGAACGCAGGAGAGTCGTCATGACCCGCACCATCATGTGCCGCAAGTACAAAGAAGAATTGCCCGCCCTGGAGCGCGCCCCATTCCCGGGCGCCAAAGGCCAGGACATTTTCGATCACGTCTCGGCCAAGGCCTGGGCTGACTGGCAAAAGCACCAAACTCTGCTGATCAACGAAAAACGCCTGAACATGATGAACGCCGAGGACCGCAAATATCTGCAGGGCGAAATGGACAAGTTCTTTTCCGGAGAGGACTACGCCAAGGCCGAAGGCTACGTGCCGCCGTCCGAATAACCCCGTTTTATCGGGGCTCGGGTCGTAAGCGACGGTAATAATTAAACTTTTTTTGAAAACTTGCTTGACGACCCCCCGAAAAACCAGTTTAATGCGCCCCGTTGCCCAGATAGCTCAGTCGGTAGAGCAGGGGATTGAAAATCCCCGTGTCGGCGGTTCGATTCCGTCTCTGGGCACCACCTTTCGTTTTCAGGTGATGCCAAGCACACCTGAAAACACACAAGAAGCCCGCCTAGTGCGGGCTTTTTGCTTTCTACGATTCCCAACCGTTCCCTTGTAAGCCCAAACATATGTGAGTAGATTCGTGAGTAGATCCAGTTCGGCCTAGAAATCTACTCACACCTTGGCGGCAATACGCCCGCCTGGTGCGGCCTGCAAGGGGGCTGCTTTGCCACTATCAGATACCACCATCCGCACCGCCAAGCCGAAGGACAAGCTATACCGGCTGACCGACGCCAACGGCCTGTGCCTTGAAGTAACCCCGACCGGCTCTAAGCTATGGCGCTATCGGTACCGCTTCAACGGCAGCGCAAAGATGCTGGCGCTTGGGGCATACCCTGCCGTCACCCTGCTGAAAGCTCGCCAGCTCCGCGATGAGACGCGCCAGCTGCTGATTGAAGGCGTAGACCCCGGCGAACAGAAAAAAGCCGTTAAACAAGCTCAGAAGGTCGAGGGCCTGACTTTCGAAACACTGGCGCGAGAGTGGTACGAGTACAACTCGCCGCGATGGGCAGACGCTACCGCCTACAAAGCCAAGCTGTACCTGGATAACGACATTATCCCGGGCATTGGCGCCCGCCCGATAAAAGCCATAACCCGGCCCGAGCTGGTCGAACTGGTGCGCACTGTCGAGGCAAGGGGCACGCTCAATGCCGCTGGCAAGATCCGCCAATGGCTACACCAGATATTCCGCTTCGGGCTGGCCAAGGGCGTCGTAGAGACCAACCCGGCCACCGATCTAAACGTGGTGGCTGCGCCAACAAAAGCCGCTCGCCATCACCCACACGTCACCTTTGCCGAACTTCCCGAACTGCTGGGCAAGGTCGAGGCCGCGAACATTCATACCCTGACCAAGCACGCCGTCCGACTGTTGACGATGACAGCGGTTCGCCCTGGTGAATTACGCCAAGCGCCATGGTCTGAGTTCGATCTAGACGCCGCTGTCTGGATGATACCCGCCGCCCGCATGAAAGCCCGCCGCCCTCATATCGTCCCCCTGCCCCGTCAAGCTGTTGCGATCCTGCGCCAGCTCAACGAAATCACTGGGCGTTACTCGCTGGTTTTTGCTGGCACCAACCCCGAGCGGCCCATGAGCGAGAACACCATCAATAAGGCTTTGCGGTTGGCTGGGTACGAAGGCCGACAGACCGGCCACGGGTTCCGCCACCTGCTCAGCACCGAGTTGAACGGGCGCGGGTACAACAAAGATTGGATCGAGCGCCAGCTTGCCCACGGTGACAGCGACGAGATACGCGGCACCTACAACCACGCGGCCTATGTCGAGCAGCGCCGGGAAATGATGCAAGCGTGGGCCGACTCAATCGACGCCCTGTGCGCTGGCGCCAACGTGGTAAGCATCAAGCAAAAGGCATAACAAGTTTTGGCTGGCTTAGCTCGACAGAGCGAAAAGCGGACTTCCCATCTGCCTGGTCAGCCGATCTACTCAATACGGGATCGCCTGGAGGGCGTGACAATGCGAGACATCGATGACCTTGACCGCCTGCCAAACCTTGACCATTGGAAGCCGGTTATGGAGTTCACCGCAGAGCAGGCCGCCCTATTACTCGCCATGATTGATCCTTTCGATGCCACGCTAGATAGCGCTAAGCGGCACCGATTACCGAGATGGAAGCAGGCTCATGGGCAAGTGCTGGGTATTGTCTCTGCAATCCGGCAAGGGCTTATTACACCGGTTGTCTGCAAAGGTTATGTCTGGATGGCAGTAACAAACGAGTATGACGGTGTGAGCATGGAAAGAACTTTGTGTATCGTCAAAGTGACTGACCGAGAGGCCGAAATAAGTCCTGCCGATACGATCATCACCCGCGCCTCCCTGGTAGGGTGGATTGCCAGTGAAAATGTGAGCATAACCAGACCAAAGCGCCCTGCGCCTGCCGTGCCAAAACTATCGCCAGCACCAACACCAACGACTATTGAGGCCGACCCCAAGCCGTTGGCGCTGCCGTACTACGGACACGCCTCCGAAGGCTTGGAGTTTGTAGAGGATGCGATAAAGCAAATGTGGTCAACCTACGACGAAGATGATCCAAGTACGGCACCGACTCAGGAGGCAGTGATTAAGTACCTTCGCGAAAAGGGGGCTGGCGCGAACATGGCGGACGCCGTGAATCTCATTCTTCGTCCGGCGCGCTTGAGACGGGGCGGACTAAAAAGCAAGAAGGTGCCCACCTGAGCAAGCCAGTAAAACCGCCACTTACAGCCTAGGTGCCCACCTAAGAGAGCAATGCAAGTGAGCACCTAGTGTCGCGATCATGTGCCCACCTACTGCCCACTTGAAAGGGTTGCTGCCCACCCGATCCATCCTGCCAGCATTGCCATCGTCGATTACCCAAACCGCCCTGGAGCGCTTAGACGATGACAGCCACTACCCACCACATCCGCACAAAATCTCATCAGACCGTACTTGTCCCCGGCGATAAACCGACAATCCGCTTTATCAAGCGCCAGGCCGTGCAAAGCATCGCCGGCATCTCTTGCACCGAAATTTATCGCCGAATGGCCGCTGGCAACTTCCCCAAACAAGTAATGCTGGGGCCAAAGTGCGTGGTCTGGGTCGAGGCCGAAATTTACGACTGGATGAATGACCGCATCGCCGAAAGCCGAGCGGTGGCCTGAGATGACAAACAAAAAAATGGCCGACCAACAGGCCAGCCACGAAATTTCTCACGTCGATAATATCAGCGGAACAGCACAGCGCGCTCGCCTTTTGGAGCGTCTGCACGCCGGCCCTATCGACACCTTCACCGCCATCCGCGAGTTGAACATCGTCCGTCCTGGTGCCCGCATCAACGAGCTGCGCGGTCTTGGCCACAAGATCCTGACCAATCGCCTCATCCTGAACGACGATCAAGGCCGCACGCACCGCGGCATGGCTCTGTACTACCTCAGCACCAACCCACAAGCCGAGGTGACCGCATGAGTGCTATTGAACTGATCCAATCCAAAGGCGAGGCTCGCGCTGACAGCCGCGTACTAGCCGAGCAGCTAGGCATTCAACATGAAAGCACGATGAAGATACTCAAGGCGTATCCGGCTGACTTCAAGGCGTTCGGAGTTCTCCGATTTGAAATCGGGAAACCCCCGACAGGGTCGAAAGGCGGCCGCCCCGAGGAGTACGCCCTACTCAATGAAGACCAGAGTTATCTGCTGCTGAGCTATAGCCGCAACAACATCAAGGTTCGGGCACTCAAGGTCAATTTGATAAAGGCATTCCGTGAAGCCCGCGACCGCGCCAGCGTGACCGAAGGCCAGTATTTGCCCCTCTACCACGCTATGCATGATGAGGTTTCCGTCTTGGCCCAGCGCGCAAAGGCTCTCGGTAGTGATGCGCCAGAGCGCGTGTTCCACATGAACGCCAATAAGGCGCTCAACACGGTGATGGGCATTGCCAGCGGCAAGCGTGGCAGCCTGACCATCGAGCAAAGCCTACTGCTGACGACGCTCCAGGCAATCTATCGCCGCCACCTGCATAACGCTTTGGAGTCTGGCGCCGATCACCGTGAAGCCGGGCGCAAGGCTAAGGACGCGGTGTTGGCGTACATGGCATCGGCTGGCGAGCTGCTGCTTGGCGTCGCCGCATGATGACCATCGCCCTCCCAACAACACCTGAGCCCAATCTGAAAGCTCAGTGCGCACGCGGCGAACATCGAAGCAATGGCCGACACCCACTTTAGGCAACGCAGAGCCAAGCAAGAGGTTTAACCCACCATGAATAACCAAACCTGCAAGACAGGGGGTACGCCGAAGGCTTGCCCGAAGAAAGCCACCGAACTCTGGTATGTCACCCACCCAAAGGTGCCCAAGGCGCTGCTGGGGCCATTCTTGAGCCAGGCCGACGCAGAGTGCGGGCGTGTCGTGATGCGTAGTGCTGATGCTGTAGTGACGGCCTGCCTGATTGATTCGCTGGACGACCTGATCTACTGGCACGCGGTGAACAATGGCCAAATCTGTCGGGCCTTTGCTGGCGCTGCCAAGGAGGCCACATGACGGACGCGACGATCCTTTTCCGGGACGCTCTGCAAAGCGACTACGGGCCGCTCGACTGGCTCCCTGTGCCAGACGGTGTGATTCATCGTTTCCGCGTGCCAGACGACAAGACCGGAACGCTCAACGGCTGGTACGTGCTGTACCTGGACGGCATCGCCTCGGGTGCGTTTGGTAGCTGGAAAGCCGGTGGCACCAATACCTGGAGCAGCCGAGAACCACATGATAACCGCGAAGCCGAGCAGGTACGCCAACGCATCGAGCAGGCACGCCAGCAGCGTGAAGCCGAGCAACGCCAGCGCCAACTGAGCGCAGCAACCCTTGCTCAGCGCTGGTGGCGTGATACGCGTCGCGCCGATTCTGACCACTGCTATCTAATCGCTAAGGGCGTTCGGCCCCATGGTCTGCACCAGCGTGGTGATGAATTGCTGGTGCCGCTGTACGCCGCTGGCGTGCTGGTCAATCTGCAACGGATCGCCCTGGACGGCAGCAAGCGTTTCTTGTCCGGTGGCCGGGTAAAGGGCTGTTATTCACCGATGGGCATCATCGCCGCCGACCAGCCGTTATACCTGTGCGAAGGCTGGGCCACCGGCGCGACGATCCACGCCGAAACTGGCGCCGCCGTGGCCTGTGCGATGAATGCCGGGAACCTGCTGGAGGTTGGTCAGCTACTCCAGCGCCAGCACCCCGACACCATGTTGATCGTGGCCGGTGACGATGACCGCCAGACTAAAGGGAATCCGGGGCGCAGTTTCGCCATCAAAGCATCCGCCGCGCTTGGTTGTGGGCTGGTGTTTCCCGACTGGCCGCCCAATGCACCACTGACCCTCACTGACTTTAACGATCTGCGCCAATGGCGGAAGGTGAGCCAATGAGTGTCTCAAACGTAACGCCGCTAATTCCCGTGGCCGAAGCTGCGCCAATCAACCGGCCAGAGCATCGCGTCTACGACCACGCTATCACCCTGAATGGCTCTAAGCTGCGCGCGGGCGTTTGGCATCACGGCAATAAGCAAGACCGGGAAACCGGAGACGATTTACCGTTCAACGAATGGCTTTGTGGGCCTTTGCATGTGGATGCTATCACTCGCAGCGAAGGCCAAGACAGTGACTACGGGCGTCTGCTGCGCTTTCGCAATCAGGACAATAAGTGGCTGACGTGGGCAATGCCCAATGAACTGTTAGCCGGGCGACCTGATTCAATCTTGGCCGTACTGTTAAGCATGGGCTTAGACGTTGATTACAAGCGCCGCAATCAGGTGTGTCAGTACATCGCCAGCCAGCACCCAAAGCAGCGAGTTATTGCCACCACGTCTACCGGCTGGCACACGCCGGAGCTGTTTATCATGCCGCGCCAGAACATCGGCAATGGCGAAGCCATCTTTCAAAGTGAGGCGGCCAATGGTGATGACTACCGCAAGGCTGGCACATTGGAGGGCTGGCAATCGAGCATCGCAGCCAAGTGCAAGGGCAACCCGTTATTAAGCTTGGGCGTCTGTGCTGCGCTGGCCGGGCCGCTACTGTTTCACGTCAAACGCCAAGGCGGTGGTTTTCACTACCGGGGCGACTCAAGCACCGGCAAAAGCACGTCTATGTATGCTGGCAACTCAGTCTGGGGCCACGGTGAAGACTTCAAACGCACATGGCGCGCCACCGGCAATGGACTGGAAGGCGTGGCCGCCCAACGCAATGACACCCTGTTGTCACTGGACGAAATAGGCGAGGCCAACCCCCGCGAGATCGGCGCAGTGGTTTACTCAATTGCTAACGGCAGCGGCAAGACCCGCGCCAGCCGTACCGGGGCCGCCCGTGCAACCAAGCGCTGGCGCGTCATGGTGCTGTCGAATGGCGAAAAGGGCTTAGCCGCGCTGATTGCCGAGGGTGGGGGCCGTAGTTGCGCCGGGCAAGAAATCCGCCTGCTGGATATACCGACGCACCGTACCCACGGCGCATTTGACGACTTGCACGGCATGTCCGGTGGTCGTGAGTTTTCCGACGCCATCCAACGCGCCAGCGCCACCGACTACGGCCACGCCGGGCCTGAGTTCGTGCGCTTGCTGCTGGCGTCTGGCGAGGTAGGCAATTTGCCAGAATGGCTGGCCGCAATGGTTTCCAAATACCCCAGCACCAGCGGCCAAGAAGGGCGCGCCGCTGAACGATTCGCACTGGTCGCGCTGGCTGGTGAGCTGGCAATTAAGTTCGGTTTACTGCCGCTGGAAAAAGGGCACATCCAAGCCGCCATGCTGGAACTGTTCGACGTTTGGCGCGCTGGCCGTGGTGAAGGCCCAAGCGAGGATCGCCAGATATTGCGCGCCGTCGCCGACTTCATCGCCCGCCATGGGGACACCCGCTTTTCAGGTGCCGACGATCCGCATGGCGAAGCCAGGGATCGAGCGGGCTATTGGGAAGACGCACCGAGTGGGCGCCTGTTTCTGTTCAACCGTCCCGGCCTGGAGGAAGCCGCCAAGGGTTACGACCTGAGCCGCGTGGTGTTGGCGATGGATTCAGTAGGGGCAATCACCAAGCGCGAAGCAGGCCGCGCACAGGCAACCAAGCGACTGCCAGACGGAACCAAGCCAAAACTGTATTTCATCGACCCGGCGAAGCTGGAGCCAGAAATCTAAACGCACTTTGATTTTTCTGCTGGGGACAGAGGGGACAGAGGGGGCAGCCAGTAACGGCGGGGCCTGTGGCTGTCCCCGCCCCTAAAAACACCAAGGGAACAGAGGGGACACATGGGCGGACTTGTCCCCCCCTGTCCCCTCACTGAAAAAACGTAGGGGACAGCTACAGCCCGCGCCATTGGCGGTTGTCCCCTATGTCCCCTCTGTCCCCTCGACAAATTACATATTGAGAACTTATTCCATGACCAAGACCAACACCGAAAACACATCGCACCAGCCGGACAACCTAACGCCCATCCCTAAGCGTCTGGTAGTGCCGCCACGCCACTTTGATCCCATCCTCTGCAACCTGATTGGGTAGCCCATGAGCGAATCCAAAGACAACACCAAAGTGTTGAAGGTGAAGCCGGAAGGCGGCGAGACGCACGGGCAAACGATGGCCCGCACCTTCACCATGCCGGAGAACCAGAGCGCGGCTGTATTGGTCGGCAGCGGATTGGTAAGCGCACCCGTCACCGACCTGGCCTGCGAACTGCGCCGACAGACCGAGTCAGTCAACAAGGGCGACATGACTAGGGCCGAGAACATGCTACTGGCCCAAGCGCACACCCTGGACGCCATATTTGCCAAGCTGGTTACGCAAGCACTGTTGGCAAAGCACCTGGATCGCATGGAGCCACTTATGCGGATGGCATTCAAGGCGCAGAACCAGTGCCGCGCCACATTGCAGACTCTGGCCGAACTCAAGGCGCCCAAGCAGATTGCTTTCGTGAAGCAGGCGAACATCGGCCAGAACGTCCAAGTAAACAACGGCGCGACCGAACCAACGCGCACGCGGAAACCCAAAAAAGCGCAGAACGAACTATTGGAGACAGACCATGTGCAATGGATGGACACCCGAGCGACGGGCGCGACAGTCGGCAATGATTCAGAACTGGAAGCCGTGGGAGAAAAGCACCGGCCCATCTAGCGCCGAAGGTAAGACGGCATCATCGCGCAACACCTGGACGGGAGGCTTCAGAGATTTCATTCGTGATATACGCCACCAAATGCGAGAGCAAGATAAAGCCAGGCGCACGCTGACGGATTGACCAGCCAACTTTAAACATCCGAAGCCCGCGCTAATCGCCGGGCTTTTTATTGATGCCCGGTACCACCCTGCGAGGTCGCCGAAGCGGGCTATCCACGGCATCGCAGCGGTTCACTGCAAACCTGCCAGATCCTCCGTTTACAGGGTCACGCGCCACGATTTACAAATCACGAAAACGTGGCGCGCCCGTGGTGCCGTCATGCTTCGCGGTCGCCCTGGGTAACGTTAAAGCTGACAGCTCACCCCCTGTTGTTGTGCGCACCCCTACACGCGGTGAGCAAGAGCGGTTACCTTTTGCGGCGAAGCATTTCGCCCGCCAGCTAAGGAAGCACTACGTGTCCAGCTATACGCCCGAAGATTTGAAACGACGCGCATTCGAGCGAGCAGCTTGGGTGCTGGAACATCACTGGGAAGAGCAAAAAAATATGCTGCCTCGTGCGGCCCGTGTGCACTCTAGAATTTTCGATACGCTTATCCACTCAAGCCACATTCTCTATGGGGTCTCGATAAACGGGACCGGGCACACGGAGCACCTTGTCCCTTGCTCACTGATCCGTGACCAAGCTTTCAAGATGTTCTGGGGTGGCAAAGACGTCGGTGCGGTTGCCCTCATGCTTCAGCGAACGCTAAAAATTGCCCATATCACCAAAGAGGAAGCAAGGCTCCTTGATTATGAGCTTCGCTATAAGACGACAATGCCCGACGGCTGGTGCTTTGAAACGGGGTCAGTGACTGAGCGCCTGGATGTTGCGGGGATCAAGCTGACACTGGTCGATCCGGGCCAATAGCTGGCGCAACCGATAGGATGGCGACCGTCGTGGTCACTATGAAAGTGACCATACCCTCCAGTTCCCAAGCACGAGGTTTCCACCATGGTTGCCACCAAAAGCAGGTTTTTTGACTGGCAACTCCAGCTTCAGCAAGCAAATATCGCAACGGCCTTTGGCGCAAAAAAACGCCCCGCTTCTTGGCGGGCAGAACTATGTCACTGGGAAAAATCAGGGTAATGAGTTTTGGTCCCCTTACATCGAGGGAAACGCTTACACCCCCAAAATTTACTACCGGCATTTTTACCCACTCTTGCACTTGCAGTCCGTAATGACATACCTCCACCACAAATCGGACATCTAACTTTCGAAGCCTGCTTAGTTTGTTGCATTGGTGTCGCTGGGGGCTGCGTAGCCTTGAAGGCACCGTCTGAGGTACTAGGTGTGGATGTAACAGATACTTCGGCAGTCTCTCGATCTCTGGCTAACCATTTCTCCCTCCTTGAGCTGTACGCAACCATAGCCCAGTAGGCTGCCCCAAGGCTAAGAAGTAGCTTTATAACACCTAGTGTTCGGTCGACACCTCCATGCGACGAGCATGCCCCACGCCGACCTATTGATGGTGACGCCCATCCATCACTACAGACAGCCGGCCCGAAGAGCATCGACAACAGGATCATCGCAACTAGAAAAGCGATTATCCCCACAAACCAAGTCCGGTCCTTGGAATACAGCATCAAATCCCTCAATCATGTGTTTTCGGCTCAGGGGGGGTGTTCACCCGAATAAACTAGGCACTTTGATATCACATCGAGTTTCGATGGTCATCACCAGGCTAGCTCGCAGTGCAAACCATGAGTGTTGAATCCAACATACTGTGTGAATGCCAACACGCTGTGGCGAGCGCTGAAGGTGATGGGCCTACGCCACTTTGACCACGCTTTGACGGAACAGCTGGCGGATGTGAGACATGCGTGAGACGGATTCGCCGTCCCTGGTCAATTGCGCGAATCTGAAAGGCTCGGCGGGCATGGCTCACGGACCAAATACGGGATAATCCCGGAATACGTTGGTATCGAATTTGGCCAGAGGCCGAGGCAGCTCCCGTCAAAGTGTTTACCTTGGTGTTGGAGCTGCTGGTGCTACCCTTCCTGAAAACACGGAGGATCACCATGATGGACACCAAGCTAATCGCCAGCCTGCTCAACAGCCTCAATCAAAATCAGCTCGCTCTCGGCGCCGCAGTTGAGGAGCTGACCGTTTGGGTAGAACGGCGCGGATCGGCCGACGTTGCGGGCAATGTCCGCGGCGCTCTCGTCACCCTGGACGAGAACCTTGTGTTTATCAGGCAGGGGATAGCCGAGCTGAGTGTTGCCGACAGCCTCCGGAACCCTTGACCAGCCTTGACGGATTCTGGACAGGTCTGGACGGATTGGCCCGCCCTTATAGCCTGTGAGCACCCTGATAGCCTTCTACCACAAGGGTTTGGCGGCACATTCGCAGCTTAGCCAGCACCAGCCCCGTCCAAAGTCCTGGAGGGGCTCGTCAAAAGCTCCTTCAAGGGGATGTGGTCGATCAATCGAAGCTGATTGACGCCTGGATGGGTGTTGAAACACCGGCCCATGAACATCCTTAGCGCGCCAAGCAATTCTTGACAGGGCCTTGACTGATTTTCGGTAGCAGGGGCCGGCCAATTCCCCCGCAGCCCACGCCGTGCTCCGCCTCAAGCGTGAGAGATCGCATTTTAGTACTGGTGGTCGTAAAGCGATGAGGATTTCATTCACCCCCACTACAGCCGCATCTGGCGGATCACTTGGCGTGCTACGCCTGCATTGGGCTTTACTAGCCCTACAATTCACCTTAGTGTCAGGATCGTATTTTTATAAAAAGGAGTTGTGAGAATGTTTTTCTGGGAATGGGAAAGATTAGAAAATTATTTGCAAAAAAACCTACTATTTGTAACAGACCCGGGAAAGCTTTTAAATCCAATCACCTCTTTTACAATCACCAGAGACAAAAACCTAAAGTTATACCTAGAAACGGTATCTCATACAAAAGTCATTACCGAACAGAAAGAGCACCCACCAGGCACTGTCCGAATAAACACCGACGCAGTGCATTTCGAGAATCCAATGGGAAGCACGGCATTCGCCTCAGGAGTTCAATCACTACATAGAAACAGCAAATACAACCCTCAAACTAACACTGACCAGAACGTCGAAAAATCCTCGATAAACCATTTTGAATATAAAACTCAAGAATCCGGCCCGATCTCCTACGTATTTGAATGGCTCGCAAACATTGACAGTCGCCACTATTTATGGCCCGACTTAACAAAAGACAAATTAGTTTCAACTCCAACCCGAACATTTGGAACAGGGGTCGACCAGATATCCTTTGAAGCCGAATCCACAACTGAAAACTACGGCAGAGACTGTGTTCGATTAAAAATCTGTAACTACGACATTATTTTAGGTGCTTCCAAGCACGACGGCTACGACGCACATATAAAGCCCGGGTACTTGCTATTCATTGGCGCACCTGAAGAAAACATAAGAAAGAAAATCAGAGACAGCTTGTCCTTTTTCTTGGGCTTTCCAATAGTGTACTTAGGCTTCTCAATCTTCAACTCAGCCCAACGACTCTTAAGCTTTAAAGCGGTTAACGCATATAGCATGGATTCAAGAGCCTTCAAGACCCCCACTCTCCCCCCAGCACCCATCTCATCGGGATATATAGAAAACGCAATCGACAAAAACAAACTTGAGCGGATGCTAAACTCTTTTTGTGAGAAATATGACCATTACGGATTGAGCAGCCTCAACTGGGAATACTGGCATGCAGTCACAGCACCTACACATATGGCCCCCGCATATTTCGGTGCAATAATTGAGTCGATTCAGAAAAAATACATAGATGAACAGGGCAGCAAATTCAACAACACTATACTCAGTAAACCGGACTATAAAAAAATAAAAAACGCCATCTTAAAAGCCACTGATGAAATCGAAATATCTCCAAATGAGAAAAAAATACTTATCGAAAAACTAAACAACGGAAATACCATCTCTCAAAAAGTTCGCTCCCAGCGTTTTTTTGAGCAGTTAGGTTTAGAAATGGGTACGCTTGAGCTATCTGCCTGGCAAAGAAGAAACGATGCTGCTCACGGGAATGCCATACCAAATGAAGACTATATCTCCCTGATCAAAGAAACAAAGCTATTAAAACTGACGCTCCATCGAATAGTTCTTAAAATCGTAAATGCAAGCGATTCATATATTGATTACTACTCGTTGCATTTTCCAACGCGCGCGATCACCTCCGGCGTGCCTGACGAGGCCCCCTAACCCGGTCGAGTTCAGCCACATCTAGAATCCTGTGAGGCCATTGGCCAGTGAGATCCCCTCAAACCTGAGTGCATCGTAAGCGCTCCATGAACCCCACATTCAAAGCGCTTAGCTGATGCCGGATGCTGTGCTCCCGATTCCCTCAGGAGCCAGCTCGCCATGATGCGCCCCGACGCCAAAGTCGAAAAAGTCTATCTCTACCCCAAGCCCGTGGACTTCAGAAAGTCCATTGATGGCCTCGCTGCGCTGGTCGAGCTGGACATAAAAGTGGCGGTGTTCGATCCCGTGCTCTTCGTCTTTCTCAACAAGCCTCGTAACCGCGTGAAGATTTTGTACTGGGAGCGCAACGGCTTCTGCCTTTGGCTTAAGCGCTTTGAGTCCGAGCGATTTAAAACATCGCCTGATCTCAGCGATGAAGTGATCGTTCTTACCGTCCAGGAACTGAACTGGCTGCTCGACGGTTTTGACCTGTGGCGCAACCGTCCTCACCAGGTTTTGACCCCACGCTACGTAGCCTGACCCGGTATAATCCGGGCCATGATTTCTCTGCCCGACGATCTTCCTGATGACCCCGTTTTGCTCAAGCAGATGCTGCTTGAGGCACTCAATCGCCAGGAAGAAGTTGCCCAGGCTTATCAGGCTCACATCGTCGACCTGAAAGGACAGATCAAGCTGTTGCGCGACCGCTTGTTCGGGCGTAAGTCCGAGCAGACAGTGGAGCCCAATACGCCGCAACTTGCACTGTTCAATGAGCCCGAAAGCGAGCCGATGCCATTGATCGGCGACGCTGAAGAAGAAGTCGTTTTCCCGGTGCCGCGCCGAGGCAAACGTAAGGCATTGTCGGCTGAGCTGCCGCGTGTCGAGGTCATCCACGAACTGCCCGAGCACGAACTGACCTGTGCCTGCGGTTGCCGCAAGCACGTGATCAGCGAAGAAATCAGCGAACAGCTGGATATCGTGCCGATGCAGATCCGTGTCATCAAACATATCCGCAAGGTTTACGGTTGCCGTGGCTGCGAAACGGCACCGATCACCGCCGACAAACCGGCTCAACTGATCGAAAAGAGCATGGCCAGCCCAAGCGTTCTGGCAATGTTGCTGACCACCAAGTATGTCGATGGCTTGCCGCTGCATCGTTTCGAGACGGTGTTAAGTCGACACGGCATCGATATACCAAGGCAAACACTGGCCCGCTGGGTGATGCAGTGCAGCGAACACTTTCAGCCACTGCTGAACCTAATGCGCGACCGATTACTGGAAAGGCCAGTGATCCACTGCGATGAAACCCGTGTTCAAGTATTGAAAGAGCCAGGTCGAGACCCGACCAGCCAATCCTGGATGTGGGTACAAGCCAGCGGCCCGCCAGATCGCAAAGTCGTGTTGTTCGACTACACGTCCAGCCGTGCGCAGGAGGTTCCGTTGCGTCTGCTGGAAAGTTATCGCGGCTATGTTATGACCGATGATTACGCGGGCTATAACGCCTTGGCGTTGCAACCGGGGGTTGAACGGCTGGCCTGCATGGCCCATGCGCGCCGCAAGTTTGTCGAGGCTCAGAAAGTGCAGCCGAAGGGCAAGGCGGGACGTGCCGATATCGCCCTAACAATGATCAACAAGCTGTATGGCATCGAGCGCGAGCTCAAGGACGGCGATGATGAGCAGCGTTTAATCGGCCGTCAGCAAAAGAGCGTACCGATCCTGGCTCAGTTGAAAAGCTGGTTGGAGAAAACGCAGCCCCAAGTAACCCCACAAAGTGTGCTGGGTAAGGCCATTAATTATCTGGCCAGCAACTGGAGCCGGCTGGAGCGTTATGTAGAAACCGGTTTTTTACCTATCGACAATAATGCGGCCGAAAGGGCGATAAAACCGTTCGTTATCGGTCGTAAGGCGTGGCTGTTCAGCGACACGCCCAAAGGCGCTACCGCCAGTGCTCAGATCTACAGTCTGGTGGAGACCGCCAAGGTCAACGGCCAAGAGCCTTATACGTGGCTACGCCACGTACTGGAGCAGTTACCACATGCGCAGTCGGTGGCGGACTATGAAGCACTGCTGCCGTGGAACTGCTCGACAGAGATACCACGTTAAACCTGAACCCTATCGTGGGGTGGGTGGATCGTATCGTACGCTAGCGGGACCTTTCGACGTCCTTTGGTGTACCGCCAAATCCACCAAACACGTAATAGACTCGTGACGTTTTTAAGGCCTCCAAAGCCCTGTATGTCGTTTAGCTGAGAAAAAAGCCGTTGGTTCGCTATGCTTAATAGTTTTTAGCGTGTGTAATCCTGAAATAATAGTTGTAGTCGCTGCGTTTGTTGATCTGTTGAGGTCTGAGCTGGTGTTCAGCAAAATTTTACTGATCTGCTAAGATTTGTTGATCTATTTTATTTTTATTTAGATGAAGTGTCGGCTTGCTTGATGATTTGGTTTTATTGGTTAAGCTGATTGTTGATAATGATCTAAGCCAAAGCACTTGAGTATTTTTTAGGTTGATTAGCATAAGTTGATTGTTTTCAGCAGGAGATATACGCGAATGCCTACTCGATCAAACCCGCCTGATGACGTAGAGGGTAAAATAGAAAAGCACCTAGAGCTACTTCGAGATAGCATTGAGCTGAAATTATTAAAAGAAGTTGACGCACAGCTTAAAGCCCGATTTGAGAGCACGGGTAAAATTGTTGGGATTGCATTTGGATTGGTGGCTGTTGTGTTTACAGTTTTTGGGGTTAAAACAATTTTTGATGTAAAAGATCTCGCCAAGGCAACTGCAATCAATGAAGTTCAAAATAAGCTTGAGATTGATGATCCGAACTCAGAGTTTAGAAGGGATGTCGACAAGGTTGTTGCGCGCGCACTTATAAACTCTTATCTTCTCACTTTGGCAAGTTTAAAGAGAGATGACGATGATCCTGCTTTAAATATTTCAGATGGAGACTTTAGACGGTTCAGGATTTTAGTTTCTGACCCGGAAACATCAGTTGAAGAGTTCTCGGATGTGATTGAAATTTTATTGAAGTCAAACATTGGAGGGCGTGCCGAATCTGTCGAACTTCTCATCCAAGCAATAGGTACCGGTGCAGGTAAAGCTTATGGATGGATTGCTGATCAGCCAGAAAAAAGAGCCGCTTTACTGAAGCTTTATCGGGGGGAGAAGCTGATTAAAGTGTCTGGAGCAATAATGGCAGATGAAGAGGCGACTAAAACTCTTTTGATTGCGGCTATAAGATATGCCGGATTGAATGATAAGCAGTCCGGCAGCAAATTAGAAAATTTGGCCAAACATAAGGATTCAGATATCGCAAGCGAAGCGGTTCTCGCGCTTGCAAAGGTTGAACCCTCCTCGCCTTCAATTAAAGCTGTGCTGGATAAACCGATTGCGAGTAAATTAGGTAAGGATTGGGCAACAGCGCTGCGAGTTGCCTTTGAAGTTTCAAGGCTCAAAAGAGGGAAATATTATTTTAATGGGTCAGAAGCCGAATTCAAGGCTCGCGCACTAATTACGGTTAATACGCTCCGCGCGGCCATAGCGAATGATTTTATATTTCGAACTTCTTTATTCGAAACCTACAAGTTGGGGGTTTCGACCAAAGAAGACCCCTTGAATGTTTACATGGTTCCGGAAGATATATTGTTTGGGCCTTCAAGCGTAACATCTTATTTATTTCAACTTGCTTCACAGGACGAAGGTGAATTCGTACGAACAATTCGAGCCTTTTGCTTGGAGGTCAATGGTCGCTGCACAGGATCGATTATTACGGATTTAGCAGTTGATAGTAAGGTGATATTGAATGGAGGAGTTGAGCTTGGCAAAGTTGGGGCTCCAAACGGCATTTCTATTCGTCCGGAAAATTCGTTGCTGAGCTCTCCAGTTATAATTACGTGGAGAGATATTGATTCTGTAACTCATCGAGGAACGCTTAGTAAGTTTCTTGGTGCTGAAAAAAATAATTTCGCTGTTGTGGTTGCTAAGTCGGTTGCACAAGATATTGAGGATTAGATGTGGCGGTATTTTGTTGGATGTTTCCGTCTCCGAGGGCTCGGGTCTGGTAGTTGGAGGGAGTTCGATTGCTGCTAAATTCGGCGCCTACTGACCCGGCTACAACTAGCATGTAAAGATCACTCAGCTGATTGGCTATTCAAGAATTTAATTCTTGATGCAGTGCGGACTTCTTCTGCTTCCAACGAGTCGGCTAAAACTGCAACACGCTCAAGACCTTTATCAGCGGTAAGCGCTCCATGAACCCCACATTCAAAGCGCTTAGCTGATGCCGGATGCTGTGCTCCCGATTCCCTCAGGAGCCAGCTCGCCATGATGCGCCCCGACGCCAAAGTCGAAAAAGTCAATCTCTACGCTAGCGAGACCTTTCGACGTCCTTTGGTGTACCGCCAAATCCACCAAACACGTAATAGACTCGTGACGTTTTTAAGGCCTCCAAAGCCCTGTAAAAACAGAGAATCCTACCCCCGGTACAAAAATCGTCCTACCCCTGGTACAGGGCCAAAATGGCTCACATGAGCACAGATAGGGCGGATTTCTGCATTTATGTGGTATTTCTATGGCATTTATATGCCATAGAAATAGAGCCGATTTTTTGTGCCATCTGAAATAGTCGGTCTTGGCATTCTTGTGCCACTAAAATAGCCAGGCTTTTGCATTCTTATGCCAACTAAATAGGAAGTGAACTATTTATGTGCCACAGGTAGAGAAATCGGGAGCATAGCTTCGGGGATCATCTGTCAGCTTTGAATGTGGTGTTCATGGATCGCATACAGTGCATCTCCACTACGAAGCTTTCGTAGTACCTGATCCATCCTCCGACTGAGGATGAAGACCTAGCCTTGCCCCCTTACGAAGGGCCAAATCTCAAATCTGCGCCTTCTGGACTTCAAGTCCGAAAGCAGGGAATCGTCCAAAGCTGGACCATCGCCGGTGTGCTCAAACCTGAGTACATCAGGTGCTTGGACGAGATACGAGCAGAATTCCGCGCATCTGCTTTAGCCAGCGCAATCGGAAAACCCGTGACAGCCCTGGACCTTCCGACCCCCATTGAGCAAAGTTAAAATATTTTTCGATGAGCGCTAAAGTTTTGGCGGAAATGATCCGTATATACATACTCACCCGCCGGGAATGAGCGACTTATGATTAAGAAAATTTTCAAACGATGTCTTGCTGCGGCAATTGCGTTCGGTTCAATTGCCTCTGGAGTTTGTTGGCACCTGTCAGCTAAATACCAGGTTGACGCATTGTCGGCAGACGGACAGCTTGCAATTGATTACACGGTGATTTCGGCGGCATTGAATCAATCGGCTGCTGGCGTAGCAGTGTTTTGCGGTTTATGCGTAGCATTAGGGAAGGTCTGAAGTACCCACCGATTTTTGATGCCCTCTCTGTGAGAGGTTCAAAAAACGCTGATTCGGTCGAAAATCGGACCTTTCCACTCTTTAATTCATGATTTTTCCTCTAATCGCGCTGTTTCAGGGCGATTAGCCCGCATTACAGGCGCACCTCTCCTGCATTCAACAATCGTTTTCGCACCATCCACAGGTTCGACAAGGCGAACAACGTCGTCTGCTGAGCGATGTTTTTCGCCAGACCACGAAAGCGCACTTTCGTATAGCCAAACTGGCGCTTGATCACTCGAAACGGATGCTCAACCTTGGCTCTGACTTGCGCTTTCGCATACTCAATCCCGCGTAGCACGCTACCGATCACCGTGTCTTTGCCATGCTCTTTGTACGAACTGGGCCGGGCAGAAATCGACCAAATCATCTTGCGATCCTGATGTTCTGGGCGTTTCTGCACCCCGGTGTAACCGGCATCGCCACAGACGTGAACTTCTTCTCCGTGAAGCAATTGATCCACTTGTGTCACGTCCGCCACGTTGGCGGGAGTACCGACAACGCTATGAACCAAGCCCGAATCCGCATCAACGCCAATGTGGGATTTCATTCCAAAATAGTACTGATTTCCTTTCTTGGTCTGATGCATCTCGGGGTCGCGTTTCTTGTCTTTATTCTTGGTTGAGCTGGGTGCATGAATGATCGTCGCATCCACGATCGTTCCGTGACGCAACATCAATCCACGGTCACCCAGATAACCGTTGATAACCTGCAAAATCCCACCCGCCAGCTCATGTTTCTCCAGCAAGCGGCGGAAGTTGAGAATCGTGGTTTCGTCAGGAATTCGATCCAGATGCAGCCCTGCAAACTGGCGCAGGATCGTCGTTTCATACAGCGATTCTTCCATCGCCGGATCGCTGTAGCCGAACCAGTTCTGCATCAGATGAACCCGCAACATGGCCAGCAACGGATACGCCGGACGACCACCTTCACCCTTCGGATAATGCGGTTCGATCAAGGCAATCAAACCCTTCCAGGGCACGACTTGATCCATCTCGATCAGGAAGCGCTCGCGGCGGGTCTGCTTACGTTTACCGGCATACTCGGCATCGGCGAAGGACATCTGTTTCATCGGGGCTCAACCGTTCGATTCGTGTGAGATGGGTATTTCACCAGAGATGGAAGTCTTTTTCAGAGTTTCCTTAGCGCTTACGGTTGAGGATTGATTGACAGCAGGATGAGACAGGTGGAAACGTCCATTCTGCTTGGATGAATAGACCAGGACGCGGCCGCAAATCCAATCCGCGACACGTTTTTATAATTCTCAAAATGTGTCGCGACACCTGCCCTAACGAAATGGGAGGCCAGCTCATCCTGGCGACCGCCTTTTGCCTCGAACGATGATTTGCGAAAACCAACCCCACCCAATGAAAGAGCATCGAATGGTGCCCTTTGTGAAAACACCCCATGAATGACCACTACCCTGATCCGGGGGTGGTGCTGGCGCCAGATAGTGGCAAGTGCGCCTCAATGTGGTGGAAATGCAACACGGCTCCACACCGTCTCTGCAAAATTGTGGAGGCGGTCAGTCGATCCAGATTTGGATTAATTGATCCAGGGCGTGGTGGTGATGACCATACCTTTGCGCCGACGATGGCTGCGGCAAGACGGCCTTACCGTTCGTCGGAGATCGGCGGAGTAAATCGGCCCCGTTTCGGCCACCGTTGGCATACTCAAAACGGAGCAGCATTTCAAAAAGAGAGTAGATTTGTGAGTAGATTTACAGATCATCACCACCAACAACCTTTAAAACCGTAGCCTACAGCCAACTGTTCGATTCCGTCTCTGGCACCACATTCAGTTTTCATGTGGTGTTATAGATCACATGAAAGCCCACAAAAAACCCGCCTAGTGCGGGTTTTTTGTTGCCTGTGATTTTTGCAGACGCTCAACAGATATCAGATATCAATAACCATCATTCCAGTGAAAGACCAGGTCACGAATAGCCCCACCCTTGATCTCGGCATCACTGCGCTTTTCCTGACCATTGCGAGCAGCGACAACCAGGTATTTACCGGGCGGCAGCTGAACGTAAACGATAGGTCCTACCTGACTCAGCTTCAACACCGAGCTGCCCTGCATGTTCTGAACCACTACATCGACATCAGGCACGTATTTATTGTCCGGGCCGATCGCAAAGGTCATGTGCAGGTTGTAGCCCTTGGCTTGATGAATCGCCCGCGACTCATCCATACCGATGCCTCCCGATAGGTAGGTAATTCCGTTTTGCTGTTGCGGCTCCACCTGCACGCCGGACAGATCGATCGGCTCCTCGGTGGCAGCCTGCAGTACCGTTGCAGGCAACCCCGACAACATGAACGCTACCGCTCCTGAAAACACGAGTAAGTGGAAGGACTTCATGATGACCACTCCCAGGTTCGTACAGACCCCGATGAATGCGATACCACCATTGGACGCTATGCCATAACCAGCGGCATCCCGATTAAATCCCCCTCCCTGTACTGTTGATCCGTCCGACTACGAAAAGTTTATGCCTTACTGACTCGCTGCCTGGATCAATTCAGCTCTTCGCTCCGACGCAAGCCTTCGATCCAACATTCCCTTCCGATAAAGAAGCTGCCGACAGTTACACAGGAATTTCCCTACAGACCAAAACCAACCCCCAAGGGAATGCTTATGCAGGGGGCGTTAATCGGGTCAGACGCCAAACCTTCAGCAACAATCAGGAAGCTGAAATGCAAGCGTTAGAAGGGAAGGCAAGCGTACCTGTGGCACTGCCTGTGCCGCTGATCAGCGTCGTTATCGCCGCTTACAACTACGCAACTGTACTGCCGCGGGCACTGGATTCGGTACTGTCGCAGTGGGCCGAGGATATTGAGTTGCTGGTCGTCAACGACGGCTCCCAGGACCACACCGCGCAGGTACTCCAGGAGTATGCCCAACGGTTCCCCGACAGGATTCACATCATCCACCAGGAGAATACCGGCCCGGCAGCCGCCCGCAACCATGGCATTCGTATTGCGCATGGGAAGTATGTGTTGTTGCTGGACGCCGATGATGAGCTGTTGCCCGAGGCTCTGGAGACTCTGCGCGCAGTACTGCACAACAATCCAGCGGCGGGCATGATCCTGGGTGCGCACATATCCGTTTTTGCCGACGGTCGTGAGCGGATTCGCCTGCCTACTCCGGCCACTGGTTCGCCGCCGGAACTGATCCGGCGTTATCTGCTGGACAAGAAAATCTCCATATCCCACAGCCGCACGCTATTTCGTCGCGACCTGTTGCTGCAACGCCCCTACCCTGAGGGGCTGCGAGCAGGAGAAGACATTGCAGTCTTTGCATACCTGCTGGTAAGCGCACCAGTCGCGCTGACCAATCGACCCCTGGCGCGAATCCATAAGCACG
Organism: Pseudomonas sp. LBUM1658; assembly: GCF_059716055.1. Lineage (NCBI taxonomy): Bacteria > Pseudomonadati > Pseudomonadota > Gammaproteobacteria > Pseudomonadales > Pseudomonadaceae > Pseudomonas > Pseudomonas sp. LBUM1658. The sequence continues at coordinate 310,171 of NZ_CP166798.1, read as the reverse complement.
CCAACAGCTTGCGACATGACCGTCATGACGAGAAGGCGGTGGCCCAGGGAATGCTGCGCGAGGTTTTCGCCAGCTTGCCCGAAGATTGCCAGGTCTATCGAGCTGCGTATGAGGCGCAACGTTATCTGTCGTTGTTTCGTGCAGCCATGCTGGCTGGCGACAAGCTCGCGGCACGACGTTTTTATCGGCATGCCCTGGGCTTGTCGCCCTTGCTGGCATTGCGCTGGAGCTATCTGAAGAAGGCCCTGCGACTAGGGGCTGGCCTGAGCTGATGCGCGTTCTAGTATTGACTGCGGCTGAACGTCTGCCAGATCTGACAACCTTATATGGCGAGCTTGCGCAACGTTTGTCCCTGGAGGTTCACCGGCTGACAAAAAGTCAGCAGCGTAACTTGCGCAGATTCCTGGGCGATCTCGATCTTTCTGATTTTCAGCGAATCGTTCTGGATTTGCCGTTCAAGAATGTGTATCGCCAAACGCGCTATTTGGCACAACTGAGCGGCTTGCTGGTTTACGAGGAAGATGCCTGTCAGAACTACCTGACCCGCTCGCGCTGGTGCGGAGCATTCAGCCGGTTCTATCGTCGTTTGCCACGCGCACGCATTCTGGTTACGGGAGCCGGTATCGCGGCCCGTTTGCAGACTGAAGGCTTCAACGTGAGCTTCACGGCCAAAGGTTATGACCCGGCCAGGTTATTTGCCGAGCCGGTCGAGCGTGACATCGAGCTGGGTTTTATTGGCCGAACGACGAGCGATGCCTATGCGCAACGCAAGTCGTTGCTAGAGCAGCTGGCCGCCTCTGAACCCTTGCAGGTACTGCGCACTGATCCGGGCGAGCCTTATCGACAGATGCTCAATCGCATTCGCCTGTTCATCAGTGCCGATATCGGGCTAGGCGAGTACATGGCAAAGAACTTCGAGGCCATGTGTTGCGGCTGTGTACTGCTGGCCTGGCGTCAGGACACAGAAGAGGCGGCGCTTGGTCTGCGCGACGGTGAGCATCTGCTGCTCTACAGCAGTCTTGCAGAGCTGCGCGGGCATATCTCCAGGCTGCGCAGCGACCCGGAGCTGGCGCAACGCATCGCGGATTCAGGTCGCGCCTTCGTCGAAACCCATCATAGCTACAAGCACCTGGCCGAGCAGATCGCCGGAGTGCTGGTAGAGCCTTGGCCGGCCATTCCCTCCCCCTCCTATTGGCGAGCCTTGTGGCAACGCCTGTGTCCCTACTGAGAGCGCCTGTATGACCCAGCCCGCGACTGATTCACCCTTGGTCAGCATCATTATTGCCTCATACAACCATTGCGCCTTTATCGAGGCGAGCATCACCAGCGTACTCACGCAGACTTACCCGAACATTGAGTTATTAGTGGTCGATGATGGTTCAACAGACGGTAGCGTCGAACGCATCCAGCGGTTGCAGCAACTTCATGGTTTCAGTTTTCTCGCACAGGAAAACAAGGGTTTGTCGCGAACGCTCAACGAAACCATAGCCCGGGCACAGGGCAACCTGATCGCTCCCTTCGGTTCGGATGATGTGATGCTGCCCACGCGCATAGCACTGCAAGTGGCATATCTAAGGGATAAACCCGAGGTAGGGATATGTGCCGGCAATATTCAAGAGATAGATGCCGAAGGGCTCCCGCTAGATAAGTTCCGCGATCTACCGCGGCGGCGCCTGGACTTCGAGGATGTTTTTCTCGACCGCAAACCAGGAGCGCCGGCGCCGACGCTGCTCTTTCGTCGTGAAGCACTGGAAAAAGTCGGTGGTTTCGATCCGCAGATTCGTCTGGAAGACTTGCTGATTCAGTTAAAGATCACCCGGGCAGGTTACTCCATCGATGTACTGAGCGAAGTGCTGGCCCATTACCGCGTGCACGGCAGTAACACCTACAAAAATCATCGTTTTATGACCGATAACGTTTTGCGCACCTATGCACAGTTCAGTGATCACCCGGCGTATGCACAGGTGTGCACGAATTTTCGCCATTCGATGCTGCTCAAGTGCGCGCGCCAGGACAAAAATCTCGCTCGCGAGCTGCTCGCGCAACTCCCGCTCAGAACATGGAATGCAAAGACTTTACGGGGCCTGTGGCGCCTGGCTTTGCCTCGAAACGATAAATGATGCGGTATTTTCCTGAATGACAACCACACAATCACTGAAAGCGACCCATCGGGGTTCAGCTCAGGCTGGAAAAATTTCTACCTGGCTTATTTTGTATTGGCTTCCCATCGGCTGGCTTGCCTTGCTCAGCGGGATGTTCTGGGTCGGTGATCGCGCCTTGTATCACAAACTTTACTACCTCACGCTTGCCGCGCCGACCTTGATAGCTCTGCTCCTCGCCCCACAGCTGCTCAAACAACTATTAAGCTCACCTTTGATAAGACTGTTCCTGTTGTTCTCGGCTTACATACTGATTTCGGTGCAATGGTCCGGCACCGAAGAAACACCCCTGAGCATGAGTAAACGCCCGCTCTACATTTTGATGCTGCTGTTTGCCGCAATGCTGATCACCCTAAAATCCCCCGACCGACTTGACGACATGACCAGGCTGGCAGCGATTCTTGCCGTAGTCTGTGCCGCCGCCTCACTGGTTTATTTCTTTTATTGTGAAGAAGGTGGCCGCTTCAGTGGTTATGGCGCCTTATACAACCCGTTGCTTAGCTCCCATGTATTTGGCTTTTTTTGCGCTTACTGGCTGAGCAGCTGGTATCTAGGCAGTAAATCGACCGCACTTTTACCTCTGGGCGCCATGGCCGTACTCTGGGCACTGCTGATCTTTAGCGGATCGCGCACCCCGATCATGGCCATGACCGGCTGCCTCCTGTGGATGGCCATCGCACAATGGAAACATCGACTGTGGCTGGTCATTGCCATGGCGATTGCCCTCGTCGTTGCCGCCCAATTGCTACCGCAATCGGATGATTTAATGGCCCGCGGGGTCTCCTACCGCCCCGCGATCTGGGCTGAAGCACTGCGGCAAATCCAGGCAAGCCCATGGATTGGCCTGGGCTTTACCCACCCGCAAGTCTTCTGGATCGAAGGGATTCACTATGCGCTGGCCGATCCACACAACATAGAACTCGGCGTACTGTTCGAGGGTGGCGTGGTTGGCCTGACGCTGTGGTTAATGATGTATGCCTATGCCATGTTTTACGCTTGGCAACATCGCGACCAACCCTGCGTGCTGATTGCCTCCACCTTGGTGGTCTATGGCTTTATGGCCGGCCTCACCGAAGGCAGTGCATTTTTTTCCCGCCCCAAGGAGCACTGGTTTTTAATCTGGATCCCTCTGGCCTTATTGGCAGCGACCCGATTGCGCCCGCAACAGCACGATCAAAGGACCGCCTCCGTTAACCACAGATCTGAAAATCGTCCATTTACCTGACGAGCTCGCACTGAAAAAACCCCAGAGTGTTTCCCTGAGGTTTTTTATTGCCGGGAATTTGTTAGCTTCTGACTCCTGCGGTGAATACATCAACAGCACAGGGGACTCCAGCACTCATGAACCAGCAGACCACGCCTGCGTCGGAGCTCGGGGCCACCACTGCGCAGACTGTTCCCAAAACGAAACCCGGGGAATCATTCAATGAAGCAGCCGCTGATGGTTTCATCCTCGGCGGTTTCACCTGGCGCCATCCACAGACGGATATCAGACGCCCTGTGGTGGTGATCAACGCGGCGACCTCGGTGCGCTGCCGACATTACTTTCGCTTCGCCGATTACCTGTTTGCCAACGGCTTCGACGTCATCACCTACGACTATCGGGGGATCGGCGAGTCACGACCGGCCTCCTTACGCGGTTTCAACGCATCATGGACGGATTGGGGCGCACTCGATTTCGAGGCCATGCTGCAACGGGCGACCCGGGAATTTCCAGGTCAACCCATAGATGTGGTCGGGCACAGCTTTGGCGGTTGCGCGGCCGGACTGGGTAGCTCGGGGCACCTGATCCGACGCCTGGTGACCGTAGGCGCACAGTTCGCCTATTGGCGCGACTACGCACCGGCCACCCGTTGGCGAATGTTCTGCAAATGGCACCTGCTGATGCCGCTGGTGACGGTGTTCTACGGCTACTTCCCCGGCAAGCGCCTGGGCTGGCTTGAAGACACTCCCGCTGGCGTGGTCCGGGACTGGAGCACCCCGACCGCCCTGTATGAGAGGCGTCCCAGCGGGCGCTTGCTCGAGCAACTGCCCTTCCACGCGGTCAAGGCGCAAACACTTGCCATCAGCCTCAGTGACGATCCCTATGGCACTGTTCCGGCCATCGAGCGACTGCTTGGCTACTTCAAGGCCAGCTCAAACTCGCACCTGCGAATCGCCCCGCAAGACATTGGCGAAGTGGAAATCGGACATTTCGCCTTTTTTCGCAGCCCGTACCAAGCCACACTATGGCCCATTGCATTGTCCTGGTTGCAAAACGGCGAGCTTGCTCCAGGTACGCCTGGGCGCTTAATGCCACGCACCTGATTGACCTGCCTGCCCTACTCAACAGCATACGGAATACGGAACGAAGCCCATGGCATCCGCGAACAAACAACACAAACGCGCCACCCGCGCAAAAGCCAAGGCCAAGCAGAATCGAACTCAACGCGCAGCCGCCGCAGTCGAAGCGCTGGACCCGAATGACGATCGAATCGACTTTGAATCGGTGGATCTGACCGAGCTGTTCAAGAAAATGCGCGCCGCCGAAACCACCAGCCAACAAGCCATGTGCGCGGCTTTCCTGGGAGACCCTCTGCTCGAATTGGTGCTTGAGCAGGAAGGTGAAGAAGGCGCGACCGACTTCATCCTGGCGGCACTCATCGAGTATCGCCAGTGGTCGACTGAGGTGGACGAGGCCGCAGCCCTTGCCTGGATCGAGAGCCCGCAATTCCAGGCTGACTATGTTGCTGCGTCGGACGCGCTGCTGAAGTCGTAACCCGACCAAAAACGGCCGCTGTCATCATTGACGGCAGTCGTTTTCGTCTATCGCCTTTTCCTTCCGTTTGACCGAACCTTACAGACGGATGATTTATCGATCCTCCATATTGCGTTTTAATGCTCAACAATCTCTCTCTGAAAACGACCAAACCAATGGCATCCCTGAACAAACAACAGAAACGCGCCAAACGCGCGAAGACCAAAGCCAAGCAACTGCGCATGGGCATCAGAAAACCCACGGCAATGTACGACGAGCCGACCGGCCTGGACGATGAGATAATTCCGGCGGACATCCTGGAGATGTTCCTCTTCATGAAAGACGCAGAAGAGACCACCAATCGCGTAGACATGCTGGTGAGAATGCTCATGTCGCTCAGCAAGATTATCGACAACCAGCCGGATCTGCTGGACATGGAAAATGCCGAGAACGAGGCGATGGCTGCCACCCACCTGGCGGCGGACATGCTGATTGATTACCGCATGTGGGCCGACGGCATTGATCGCGAGCAAGCCCAGCTCTGGCTTCAAGACCCTGAAGTCATCGCTGATTTCGGGACCGCGCTGGACAGCTATAAGAAGATGCTCGATATAGCGCTGAAAACGGACGAGTAATCCCATTCGTTAAAGCACCTGAAGTAAAAACGGCCGCTGTCATTTCTGACAGCGGCCGTTTCGGTTAAGCGGTTCGAATCAAACCATCAACTCAACACCACCACCCCACGCTTCTCGATTTTGCGACGATGCGCAACGATAATGCCGGCTGCAATCACCAGAATGCTCAGAACACCAGTGGCAAGAATTTCCACGCGATGCGCTTCTTGAAACAGCATGATCGCCAGCACCCCGACGATGAACACGATCACCGCGTAAGTCAGGCCCGGGAACAGCCACATCTTGTAGTCGATCTTCTCGCCGACAGCCATGCGCTTCTGACGCATGCGCAGTTGAGACACGGCGATTACCAGGTACACCAGCAAGGCAATGGCGCCGGAACTGGCGAGCAGGAATTCGAACACCGCAGCCGGGGCCACATAGTTGGCGAATACCGCGAGGAAGGCTGCCGCGGTGGACAGAATCACTGCCCAGTACGGCGTGCCGCTGTTGTTGGTGATCTTCGCGACTGCCGGGGCATCACCGCGGTTGCCCAAGGAGAAGAGCATGCGCGAGGCAGTGTACAACGCCGAGTTCAGGCAGCTGGTTACAGCGACCAACACCACCAGATCAACGATCAGCTTGGCGTTTGGAATGCCCATGCGGTCGAGCACGGTCTGGTAGGAACCGACCTGCGCCAGGCCTGAGTCGTTCCACGGCACCAGCGCCACGACGATGAAAATAGACACCAGGTAGAACAAGCCGATCCGCCAGATCACCGAGTTGGTGGCCTTGGAGATTTGTTTGCCAGGGTCTTTCGATTCGGCAGCGGCGATGGTGACGATTTCGGTGCCCATGAACGAGAACATCGTAGTCAGCATCGCAGCCAGGACCGCGCCCATGCCGTTGGGCAGGAAGCCTTGGGTATCGAACAGGTGCGAAACACCGCTGACCTGGCTTCCCGGCAGGAAGCCGAAGATCGCCAGCAACCCAAGAATGATAAAACCAATGATCGCGACGACCTTGACCAGTGCAAACCAGAACTCGAACTCGCCGTAATTCTTCACGCTGAACAGGTTGGTCACCGTCAGCAGCAAAGTAATGACCAGCGTGAAGGCCCAGATCGCCACATCGGGGAACCAGGCATGGAGGATGGTCGCGGCAGCGTTGGCTTCCAGCGGGATCACCAATACCCAGAACCACCAGTACAGCCAGCCGATGGTGAAACCGGCCCAGTGACCGATCGCCCGATCGGCATAGGTCGAGAACGAGCCGGTGTCCGGCGACGCAATGGCCATTTCGGCCAGCATGCGCATTACCAACACCACCAGGGTACCGGCGGCGGCATAGGCCAACAGCACAGCGGGACCGGCTGCGGCGATGGCGTGTCCGGAGCCGACAAACAGTCCGGCGCCGATCACACCGGCGATCGACAGCATGGTCACATGCCGTGGTTTAAGCCCCTGTTCGAGACCATTGGAGCTATGGGTACTGCTCATTGAAACTACCTTTGCGGGTGAAAGCGATTCAGTCCACCCCGTCTGCAGACTTTCTCGTAAAAAGAATCCAACGGGGCGTTCCTTATTTTTTACGCAAGTTTTGCGCCAAAATATTTCAAGACCCCTGACTACGGGGCCCGCAAGATGAATGGTCGGTTATCGCAAGTCATTGAGTTTAATGGCTATTCGCCACAGCGTTACCCAACACCTCACTTCAGAAACGAAATGCCGCACCAGAAACACACCGAAAAAGTCGTTCGTGCCCAGTAAAGGTGCGCATTAGCAACCTTTGGCTGACCGGCGCTTCCAACCCCCGGCCAAAGCTGGCACCATCGCGCCCTTTTTTACGCGGCAGCCGCCACAACAGAGATTCAAACGAGTGTTCGGTTGTTGATGGCGCGACAGTCTGCTGTGCCGATGCGACAACCTGCCACATGCCGGCTGTTTACCCCCCGTAGAGCTGTTGGCTGTCATTCAAACGCTATGCTAGCTTGGCCGCCTCGCCAGGAAGGCCACCAAAAGCAGGAGCGCTACAGAACAATGAGGACTGCACATGGCTGAGGCCACGCCCGCGCTTGAAATCCGCAACTTGCATAAACGCTACGGCACGCTTGAGGTACTCAAGGGTATCTCGCTGACCGCCCGCGACGGCGATGTGATCTCGATCCTGGGTTCCTCCGGTTCCGGCAAGTCCACTTTCCTTCGCTGCATCAACCTGCTGGAAAACCCGCATCAGGGCCAGATCCTCGTGGCCGGTGAAGAACTCAAGCTAAAAGCCGCGAAAAACGGTGACCTGGTCGCTGCCGACGGCAGGCAGATCAACCGCATGCGCAGCGAAATCGGTTTTGTATTTCAAAACTTTAACCTCTGGCCGCACATGAGCGTGCTCGACAACATCATCGAAGCACCGCGTCGGGTACTGGGGCAGAGCAAGGCCGAGGCTATCGAAGTTGCCGAAGCCTTGCTGGCCAAGGTCGGCATCGCTGACAAACGCCACGCCTACCCCGCCCAACTCTCCGGCGGTCAGCAACAGCGAGCGGCAATTGCCCGGACCCTGGCGATGCAACCCAAAGTCATTCTGTTCGATGAGCCGACTTCGGCCCTTGACCCGGAAATGGTTCAGGAAGTACTTAATGTGATCCGCGCGCTGGCCGAAGAAGGCCGCACCATGCTGCTGGTCACTCATGAAATGGGCTTCGCCCGTCAGGTTTCCAGTGAAGTGGTGTTCCTTCACCAAGGCTTGATCGAAGAGCAAGGATCGCCACAGCAGGTATTCGAAAACCCGCTTTCGGCGCGCTGCAAACAATTCATGTCCAGCAACCGCTAACGGAGCAACACGCATGCAGAGCTATAAAAAATTCCTCTTGGCCGCTGCCGTTACCATGGCGTTCAGCGCCACAGCTGCTGCCGAAACCCTGAAAATGGGCATCGAAGCGGCCTACCCGCCGTTCAACAATAAAGATGCCAGCGGTCAGGTCGTCGGTTTCGACGTCGATATCGGCAACGCTCTGTGCGCCAAAATGAAAGCCGAGTGCACCATCGTCACCTCCGACTGGGACGGCATCATCCCGGCCTTGAACGCGAAGAAGTTCGACTTCCTGATCTCCTCGATGTCGATCACTGACGAGCGCAAGCAAGCCGTCGATTTCAGCGAACCGTACTACTCGAACAAGCTGCAATTCATCGCGCCTAAAGCCAACGCCGACTTCAAGACCGATAAGGCCTCGCTGAAAGGCAAAGTCATCGGCGCCCAACGTGCGACCCTGGCCGGTACCTGGCTGGAAGACAACCTGGGTGACGCAGTCGATATCAAACTCTACGACACCCAGGAAAACGCCTACCTGGACCTGATCTCCGGCCGCGTCGACGCAATCCTGGCTGACAAGTACGTCAACTACGAGTGGCTCAAAAGCGACGCCGGCAAGCCATATGAGTTCAAGGGTGACCCGGTTGAAGAAAGCGACAAAATCGGTATTGCCGTACGCAAAGGCGACCCGATCCGCGAGAAGCTGAACGCCGCACTGAAAGAAATCGTCGCTGACGGCACCTACAAGAAGATCAACGACAAGTACTTCCCGTTCAGCATCTATTGATACTGACTTGCCTGTCCGTCACCGCAATCGAGCGGTGACGGACCTTGGCAAAGCCCGCCACGATCTAAAAAAAGAACTCCATGAATATCGATCTCTACGGATTCGGCCCGGCGCTCGCCGCTGGCGCGCTGATGACCGTCAAACTGGCTCTCTCGGCATTGTGCCTGGGGCTGGTACTCGGTCTGCTCGGCGCCTTGGCCAAGACTTCCCCGTACAAGCCGCTGCAATGGCTTGGCGGCACTTACTCGACGCTGGTTCGCGGTATCCCGGAATTGCTTTGGGTACTGTTGATTTACTTCGGCACCGTCAACCTGATGCGTGCCTTGGGCGAATTTTTCGGCAATCCCGATCTGGAACTCAATGCCTTCACTGCTGGTGTGATCGCCCTTGGCTTGTGCTTTGGCGCCTACGCAACGGAAGTTTTCCGCGGTGCGATTCTGGCGATCCCCAAAGGCCATCGTGAAGCCGGCGTAGCCTTGGGCCTGTCGAAATTCCGGATCTTCACCAGGCTGATCATGCCGCAGATGTGGCGCATCGCCCTGCCGGGGCTGGGCAACCTGTTCATGATCCTGATGAAGGACACCGCGCTGGTATCGGTGATCGGCCTGGAAGAGATCATGCGTCACTCGCAAATCGCGGTGAACTTCTCTAAACAGGCGTTCACCTTCTATATGGTTGCGGCCTTCATGTACCTGGGCCTGACAGTTCTCGCCATGACCGGCATGCACTTTCTGGAACGACGCGCCGCTCGCGGCTTCGCAAGGAGCACGCAATGAACTGGGAAGTGATCATCAAATGGCTGCCGAAACTGGCCCAGGGCGCAACCCTGACCCTGGAACTGGTTGCCATCGCCGTCATCCTCGGCTTGCTGCTGGCCATTCCGCTGGGCATCGCTCGCTCGTCGCGACGCTGGTATGTACAAGCCCTGCCTTTCGCCTACATTTTCTTCTTCCGTGGCACGCCGCTGCTGGTGCAGTTGTTCCTGGTCTACTACGGACTGGCGCAGTTCGACGCAGTACGCGAGAGCGTCCTGTGGCCTTATCTGCGTAATCCGTTCTGGTGTGCCACGGCCACCATGACCTTGCACACGGCGGCCTACATCGCCGAGATCCTGCGCGGCGCGATCCAGGCCATTCCACCTGGCGAGATCGAAGCCGCGCGGGCCCTGGGCATGTCCCGGCCCAAGGCGCTGTTCTACATCATCCTGCCGCGTGCGGCGCGGATAGGTTTGCCGGCCTACAGCAACGAAGTGATCCTGATGCTCAAGGCCAGCGCCCTGGCCAGTACCGTGACCCTGCTGGAACTGACTGGCATGGCCCGGACCATCATTGCGCGAACCTATCTGCCGGTGGAGATCTTCTTCGCCGCAGGCATGTTCTACCTGTTGATGGCCTACGTCCTGGTACGCGGCTTCAAGCTGCTGGAGCGCTGGTTGCGGGTCGATGCCTGCCAGGGACGCTGATCTGGCGCAGGTGTTGAAGGGCGAGCAGCTGCTCGCCCGCTTCAAGGCCCTGGATGCATTCCTCATCGAGCATCAGGCGTTGTGGCGACCGCGGCCCTTTACCCATCGGCAACTGCCCTGGGAAGCGCAGCATCCCCAGCTGGCCCACTGGCTGCGCCAACGTTCGCTGGACGACGCCGAAGCCAGCCACAACCAGCCACACCACCTTGATGCCCCGGCACCCTTTGCTGCGCTGGCGGCCAGCTCGGTCGCCCTCAGCGCTGTTGGTGATCTGCCCAGCCGTCCGCTCGATTCTGCCACCCGGCGCTTGAACGTCGATGTACCTGGGCGCAAATGGCAGCAGATCGAGGCCTTCGCCGGTTGTCTGCAGTTTGCTGAAACACCCACCCACTGGCTCGACTGGTGCGCTGGCAAGGGCCATCTGGGTCGACGCCTGCTACAAAGCGGGCAACAACTGACGTGCCTGGAATACGACCCGGCGCTGATCGCCTCGGGTCAGCAGCTCAGCCAACGCCACCGACTGCCCGCAACCCACGTACAACAGGACGTTCTGGCAGATGACGCCGTTTCGCGCCTGAGCACCGGGCAAACACCGGTCGCCCTGCACGCCTGCGGCGACCTGCACGTGCGCCTGATGCAACTCGCCAGCGCCACAGGCTGCAAGCAACTGGCTATCGCACCCTGCTGCTATAACCGCATCCAGAGCGATGAGTACCAGGCACTGTCCAGTGCAGCCAAGGCATCAGGCCTGCGGCTATCGCTGGATGACCTGGCACTGCCCCTCAGCGAAACCGTCACCGCTGGCGCTCGTGTACGGCGTCAGCGTGACACCTCAATGGCTCGGCGCCTGGCCTTTGATCTGCTGCAACGGGAACTGCGCGGCTGCGACGAATACCTGCCGACGCCTTCATTGCCCAGCGCCTGGCTGGACAAGCCGTTCGCCGACTATTGCCGTGACCTCGCCGCCCTCAAAGAGTTATCCACAAGCGAACAGGATTGGTTGGCATTGGAAGCGGCAGGCTGGCAGCGGTTGGCCCACGTCCGCAATCTGGAGCTGGTGCGAGGCCTGTTTCGGCGCCCCCTGGAACTCTGGCTGGTGCTCGATCGCGCCTTATTTCTGCAAGAGCAAGGTTACGGCGTACGTCTCGGGCTGTTCTGCGAAACCCCACTGACACCGCGCAACCTGATGCTCCTGGCCGAGCGCAAATAGTCACCAGCGTTTATCCTCCAGCCTGTGGATAACTCTGTTGATGAAAATTTCCCGGATCCAATACCAGAGCTGTTTCAGCGCTGAAACAACAACCGTTCAATTTTGTATCACTTAATAAAAAACCTAAAAAACAGCCAGTTGCGCGGGGATGGGGACGGATCCAAAAAATCACTTATAAATCCCGATTACGACCGGCCAGTTGTGCATAAGCATTCGAGCCAAACAACATAAACGGCATGGAAAAGCTGAGCTATTGTCTTCAAACGCCAGAATGGTCTGGCGCAAGGACAGCAAGGAGCTGGAACACCATGAGCACAGTGAACAGTGCACAGGAAGCTGTAGATACCGTCGCCGATCAGGCCATTCTCGCCGCCATACAGCAAACCTTCGCCGTCGGCGGCGCCATCATCGATAACGCGACCGGCGAAGTCATAGTCGCGATGCACAACAACGTACTGATGCCCTTCCTGGGCAACACCACCTACTTCCTGCCTCACGACCCGACCGCCCACGGCGAGCGGCAACTGGTCGACTGGTATTACGAGCACGTAGCGGCGCTGAACCTCCCGCCGCCCAGCCAACTGACAGTCGTCACCACCCTGGACCCTTGCGCCATGTGCGCCGGCTCGCTGCTCACCGCCGGCTTCAACGTCGCCGTCAGTGCGATCGATACCTACGCCGGGATCAACTACAACAGCCTGTTCAACTTCCCGTCCCTGCCGCCGCAGATTCGTCAGCAGGCGCAAAACACCTGGGCCTATTACGCCATCGGCGCCCCGGTCAACCGGGCCTATCAGGGCTCGACGAAGCCGGCATTCGGCGGTCAGGGTATCGATTCATCGAGCTACTACCTCACCGCTTCAATCTTCGACGCCAGCGTCAATACGGTGCGCGAAGCCAGCAACAACAGCGGCCTGGACCCTTCGCAACTGCAGAACCCGGCGACACTCCCGGCCAACAGTCCGGTGCGCAAAGCGCTGACCAAGCTCAGCCCCTACGCCTTGACCGTCACCTCGCTCAACCCGCGAGACCCCGGCGCGGAACTGGCCCCGCCGTTGCTGCAGACCGCGCAAAAAGCCGATGTCTTCAACTCCGTGGCCTTGCTCGACCCCTTCGGCAATCTGCTGGTGTGCCTCGGCGGAGTAGAAAACGAATCACCGATCCGTACCGCGTTCATGGAGACCACCCGCAGCTACGCCGTCATGCGCTGGACCTTGATGAACGACCCGGACCCGCTGGTCCGCGCACAAGCCGAGCAATACCTGACGCACCCCAAATACGGCACCTTCGTGTTCCTCTACGCCCCTGACCCGACCACCCCGCAAGCCGTGATGACCTTCGGCGCCTACGGCTCGACCATGGAAGGCCCGGTGCCCCAGAGTTACCCGTCGAACCTGCAATACGTGCTGCTACCGGGCAATACCACGCCTCAGGCGCTGGCGACCCTGGCCCAGAACCTGCCACCCTTCTATACCCAGAGCGTTCAAGTGGCACCGAATCAAGTCCTTAGCCAGGACCTGATCAACGCGGTCAAAAACGGCGTGTAGAGCGCGGAGTAAAGCTCAAAGCCTGATCCCTGAGTGATTCAGCGGATCAGGCTTAAACCATCCCCCCCAACTCGCTGCTGATGCACTGCGCCGCTCCACTCCGGGACGACGCCTTGGGCTGCGCTCTTCTAGACTTAATGGGTAGTCGTAGAAAGAATCGAACACGTCGCTTTGGTGCAGATGAATCCAAGGCAGCGTGGCAAGCTGCCTGTTATGCCCTGAAGAGGTGCGGCAAAGACCGCACCGGGCCCAACAAGATGCCCGCTCAGGGTGCCTGGCCAACGGCCTGAAAATGCCACGATACCGTGACGTGGTGTGAGTGCCGCAGCCGACACTTTCGGACGACCGACAACCGCCTGGTTTGTCCGTGACCGTGAGGAATGCTGTATGCCTGATGAGATGTTGCACCTGCCTATGGTCAACAGCCTGCTGGAGCGCCACAAGGGCTCCCCCGGCGCACTGTTGCCGATCCTTCATGAGATTCAGGAGGGCATCGGTTACATCCCCGATGCCGCCATCCCCGAGATTGCCCACGCCCTCAATCAGAGTCAGGCCGAGATTCGCGGGGTGATCAGCTTCTACCATGACTTCCGCACCGCGCCCCCGGCCCGGCATATCCTGCGTCTGTGCCGGGCCGAGTCCTGCCAGAGCCGCGGCGCCGAGCAGCTCGCAGCGCAATTGCGCGAACGCCTGCAACTGGACGACCACGGCAGCAGCGCCGACGGCAACATCAGCCTGCGCCCGGTGTATTGCCTCGGCGCCTGCGCCTGCTCGCCAGCCCTGGAGCTGGATGGCCAGGTGCATGCACGGCTCAGCGCCGAGCGCCTGGATGCCCTGCTCGACGCTTGCCGGGAGGACGCATGATGCCGCGCCTCTATCTGCCCATTGATTCCCTGGCCCGTGCCGTGGGCGCCGATGAGGTGGCCGTGGCCCTTGCCACTCAGGCCCGGGAACGCAATCTGCCGCTGGACCTGCAACGCACCAGCTCTCGTGGCCTGTACTGGCTGGAACCGCTGCTGGAAATGGACAGCCCGCAAGGCCGTATCGGCTTCGGCCCGCTGACCGCTGCCGATGTACCGTCCCTGCTCGATGCGCTGCAAGGCGAGCCGTCCGCCCATCCACTGGCCTTGGGCCCGGTGGAACAGTTGCCTTATCTAAAGACTCAACAACGGCTGCTGTTCGCCCGCGCCGGCATTACCCGGCCGCTGTCCCTGGAGGATTACCGGGCCCACAGCGGCTTCGAAGGCCTGACCCAGGCCGTTGCCCTGGGCGGCGAGCAGACCGCGACCGCAGTGTTCGATTCGGGTCTGCGTGGCCGTGGCGGCGCGGCCTTCCCGGCCGGGATCAAATGGCGCACGGTGCGCGGCACCCAGGCTGCGCAGAAATACATTGTGTGCAACGCCGACGAAGGCGACTCCGGCACCTTCGCCGACCGCATGTTGATGGAAGGCGACCCCTTCCTGCTGATCGAAGGCATGGCCATTGCCGGTCTCACCGTCGGAGCCAGCTACGGCTACATCTATGTGCGCTCGGAATATCCACAGGCCGTGGCCACCCTGCGCGAGGCGCTGGAAATCGCCCGGGCCGCCGGTTACCTCGGCGCCAATGTCGGCGGCAGCGGCCAGGCCTTCGATATGGAAGTACGAGTCGGTGCCGGCGCTTACATCTGCGGTGAGGAAACCGCGCTGCTGGACTCTCTCGAAGGCAAGCGCGGGATCGTCCGCGCCAAGCCGCCGATCCCCGCCTTGCAGGGCCTGTTCGGCCTGCCGACCCTGGTGCACAACGTGCTGACCCTGGCCTCGGTGCCGCTGATTCTGGCCAAGGGCGCGCAGTTCTATCGCGATTACGGCATGGGCCGCTCCCTGGGCACCATGCCCTTCCAGCTGGCGGGCAATATTCGTCACGGCGGTTTGGTGGAACGGGCCTTTGGCCTGACCCTGCGGGAACTGGTGGAAGAGTACGGCGGTGGTACCGCCAGTGGCCGGCCGCTGAAGGCCGCCCAGGTTGGCGGCCCCCTCGGCGCCTGGGTGCCGCCAGGGCAATTCGACACTCCGCTGGATTACGAAGCCTTCGCCGCCATCGGCGCCATGCTCGGTCACGGTGGAGTGGTGGTGGCTGACGACAGCCTGGACATGGCCCGCATGGCGCGCTTCGCGATGCAGTTCTGCGCCGAGGAATCCTGTGGCAAATGCACCCCATGCCGCATCGGCTCGACCCGGGGCGTGGAGGTGATCGACCGCCTGCTGGCCGCGCCAAACCAAAGCGGTCGTGATGAGCAGGTGATCATCCTCAAGGACCTGTGCGACACCCTGCAATACGGTTCGCTGTGCGCGTTGGGCGGCATGGTCTCCTTTCCGGTAGCCAGCGCCCTCAAGCACTTCCCCGCCGACTTCGGTCTGCAGCCCTCGGAGGCCGACCAATGATCACTCTCTTCGACCCGAACACCGATATCGATCTGGGCACCCCGGCCCGCGACAGCCAGGTGCAAGTCACCCTGAACATCGACGGCCGCAGCATCAGCGTGCCCGAAGGCACCTCGGTGATGCGCGCCGCCGCGCTGCTCGGCACCACCATTCCCAAACTGTGCGCCACCGACAGCCTGGAAGCCTTCGGCTCCTGCCGCATGTGCCTGGTGGAGATCGACGGCATGCGCGGCTACCCGGCGTCCTGCACCACGCCGGTCAGTGAAGGCATGAGCGTGCATACCCAGACGCCGAAGCTCGCGACCCTGCGCCGTAACGTCATGGAGCTGTACATCTCCGATCACCCGCTGGACTGCCTGACCTGCTCGGCCAACGGCAACTGCGAGCTGCAAACCGTCGCCGGCCAGGTCGGCCTGCGGGAAGTGCGTTACGGCTATGAAGGCGACAACCATCTGGCCGACCTGAAGGACACCTCCAACCCCTACTTCGACTACGACCCGAGCAAGTGCATCGTCTGCAACCGCTGCGTGCGCGCCTGCGAAGAAACCCAGGGCACCTTTGCCCTGACCATCACCGGGCGCGGTTTCGAATCCCGGGTCGCGGCAGCCGGTGGCGAGAACTTCCTCGACTCGGAATGCGTGTCCTGCGGTGCCTGTGTGCAAGCCTGCCCCACCGCGACCCTAATGGAAAAAAGCGTGGTCGAACTGGGTCAGCCCGAACGCAGCGTGATCACCACCTGTGCCTATTGCGGCGTGGGCTGCTCGTTCCGCGCCGAGATGAAAGGCGACCAGGTGGTGCGCATGGTTCCAGACAAGAACGGCCAGGCCAACCACGGCCACTCCTGCGTCAAAGGGCGCTTTGCCTGGGGCTACGCCACCCACCCGGATCGCATCACCAAGCCGATGATCCGCAAGCACATCAATGACCCTTGGCAGGAAGTCAGCTGGGATGAAGCGGTGACCTACGCCGCCAGCGAATTCCGCCGACTGCAGCAAAAATACGGCCGCGACTCCATAGGTGGCATCACCTCCAGCCGCTGCACCAACGAAGAAACCTACCTGGTGCAAAAACTGGTGCGCGCCGCGTTCGGCAACAACAACGTCGACACCTGCGCGCGGGTCTGCCACTCGCCAACCGGCTATGGCCTGAAACAAACCCTTGGCGAGTCCGCCGGCACCCAGAGTTTCGACTCGGTGATGCAGGCCGACGTGATCCTGGTGATGGGTGCCAACCCCAGCGACGCCCACCCGGTGTTCGCCTCCCAGCTCAAACGCCGCCTGCGTGAAGGCGCGCGGCTGATCGTCATCGACCCACGACGCATTGACCTGGTGGACTCGGTGCATGCCCGCGCCGAACTGCACCTGGCCCTGCGCCCGGGCACCAACGTCGCCATGCTCAACGCCCTGGCCCACGTCATCGTCACCGAAGGCCTGCTCAACCAGGCCTTTATCGACGCCCGTTGCGAGGGCAGCGATTTCGCCCACTGGAGCGAGTTCGTCAGCCGCGCGGAAAACTCGCCGGAAGTCCTTGGCGCCATCTGCGGCGTAGCCGCTGCCGACATCCGTGCCGCCGCCCGTCTGTATGCCACCGGCGGTAACGCGGCGATCTACTACGGCCTGGGCGTCACCGAGCACAGCCAGGGCAGCACCGCGGTCATGGGCATCGCCAACCTGGCCATGGCCACCGGCAACATCGGCCGCGAAGGCGTGGGCGTGAACCCGCTGCGTGGGCAGAACAACGTTCAGGGCTCCTGCGACATGGGCTCCTTCCCCCACGAGCTGCCCGGCTACCGGCACATCTCCAACGAGGTGGTACGGGCGCAGTTTGAACAGGCCTGGAACGTCACCCTGCAACCCGACCCGGGCCTGCGCATCCCCAACATGTTCGAGGCCGCCCTGGGCGGCAGCTTCAAGGGCCTGTATTGCCAGGGCGAAGACATCGCCCAGAGCGACCCCAATACCCAGCACGTCACCGCGGCGCTGTCGGCCATGGAATGCGTGGTGGTGCAGGATATTTTCCTCAACGAAACCGCCAAGTTCGCCCACGTGTTCCTGCCGGGCAGCTCGTTCCTGGAAAAAGACGGCACCTTCACCAACGCCGAGCGGCGCATCTCCCGGGTGCGCAAGGTCATGGAACCTCTGGGCGGCAAGGCCGACTGGGAAGGCACAGTGGCCCTGGCCAACGCCCTGGGTTACCCCATGAACTACCAGCACCCGTCAGAAATCATGGATGAAATCGCCAGCCTGACGCCGACCTTCAGCCACGTCAGCTACGCCTCACTGGATCGCCACGGCAGCCTGCAATGGCCGTGCAACGCCGCGGCACCGGACGGCACGCCGACCATGCACATCGAGGAATTCGTGCGCGGCAAGGGGCGCTTCATGCTCACCGGCTACGTGCCCACCGAGGAAAAGGTCAACAATCGCTATCCCCTGCTGCTGACCACCGGGCGCATCCTCAGCCAGTACAACGTCGGCGCCCAGACCCGGCGTACCGACAACGTCGCCTGGCACGCCGAAGACCGCCTGGAAATCCACCCGACCGACGCCGAGAGCCGTGGCATCAACGAAGGTGACTGGGTCGGCATCGGCAGCCGCGCCGGACAGACCGTACTGCGTGCGCGGGTCACCGAACGGGTCGCCCCAGGCGTGGTGTACACCACCTTCCACTTCCCTGAATCGGGGGCCAACGTCATTACCACCGACAACTCCGACTGGGCCACCAACTGTCCGGAGTACAAGGTCACCGCCGTGGAAGTCAGCCGCGTCTACCACCCTTCCGAGTGGCAAAAACGCTTCCAGGAATTTAGCGACGAACAACACCGCCTGCTCAAAGAACGCCGCCAGCCACGCACCACCGGAACAAAAGCCGAGGTACGCCGATGAGCACCGCCAACCTGATCAAAATGGCCAACCAGATCGCCCAGTACTTCGCCGGCGAACCGGACCAGCAACAGGCCGTGCTCGGCGTGCGTAATCACCTGCAGATGTTCTGGACACCCGGCATGCGCAAGGAGTTGCTGGCCTGGCAGACGGCGCATCAGGGAGCAGACTTGCACCCACTGGTGCAGGCGGCGGTAAGTGGGGCGGGTTGGGAGGCTTAGATTCACACGATCCCTTGGGAACGCCCCTTGGCCTGATTTCACAGGCCAAGGGGCGTTCCAGAGGCTTTTAAAGTCGGCCATTCGAGGGCGCGGAGTACCCACACACACCCAAGCGCAAAGCGTCAACACGGCCCACGCAAAAATAGTCAGATTTCAGGGGTTTACAGAACCAAACCAATCGCTATAATCATCGCCCAACACGCCGGTATAGCTCAGTTGGTAGAGCAACTGACTTGTAATCAGTAGGTCCCGAGTTCGACTCTTGGTGCCGGCACCATACAAAACGAAGGCTCGCAGAAATGCGGGCCTTTGTTGTTTCTGCAATCCAGAAATCTTACGGCTGCACATACCCCCCCCATAGGAGCTGCCGAAGGCTGCGATCTTTTGATCTTCGGCCCCAACACGAATCCGGCGGCCTCGGGAAAACATCGCAGGCCACGCCACCTCCGTGAGGTGGGGAGGCCGGCCAGATAAATCTCAGAGTTATTTTTGATACAGCGTCACTCACCAAAAATAAACCTGCTCCTTCTTATCTTAAACCGCTTGCAGGTCCCGCAACGCCTCGGGATGCTGGCTTGCAACTCGCAGCAACGTCTGCGCCGCTCCCGTAGGTTGCCGCCGGCCTTGTTCCCAGTCCTGTAACGTTCGCAAACTGACTCCAAGCAGTTTGGCAAACGCATTTTGAGAAACGCCCACTTTCGCCCGCGCTTCGGCAGCAGCCGACAGCTGCACTTTCGTCACTCGGGCGCCATTGCCGGCTTTCATTTGACGCACAGAGTCCAGCAAGTCCTTCTGGAACTGTTCCAGTTCATTGTCCATTGCTGATTTCCTCCTTCAGCTGCTTGAGGAAGGCTGCGGGTAAATTGTCGAATTTCGCCTTGGTATAAGCGATTAACAACCAAATAGAGCCTTCAGAAAGCGTGTTGTAGTAAATGACACGTGTACCACCTCGTTTGCCCATCCCGCGACGAGACCAACGAACCTTACGCAAGCCTCCACTACCAGGAACAACATCGCCGGCCAACGGATTGACCGCCAGCCACGCAATGAATTCATGACGTTCGCCATCGTCCCAGATGGACTCAGCATACCGCTTGAAAATTTCGGTTTCGATAATAGTAAACATGAACTCGACTATACGGCGTAGCCGTACAGCTGGGCAATGCACGTTCGTCTGATGAAGCGTGGTGCGCAGCGCCCCGATAAGACGGTGTGGTGATTTAATTTAGATTAATCACTACGACCCCTTTGGTTGGATTTTCCGTGGATACCGGAGGCGGTATGAAAATGTTATTTCTCATTCGCCATGCCAAGTCGAGTTGGGATGACGCTGCGCAGCCCGACAAAGACCGCCCATTGAACGATCGCGGCAGACGCGACGCGCCCAAGATCGGTGAGCGCTTGGCCAAGCGCGATCTGAAGCCCGATCTGATCCTGTCGAGCCCGGCCGTGCGTGCGCTCGAGACGGCGAAGATCATCGCCAGGAAACTCGATTACCGGCGCAAAGACATAGTCGTGGACGATCGGCTGTATGCCGTCGAGGCGAATGACCTGCTCGAGGTCATCCGCACGCTGGGCAACCGGCTGAAGTCAGTGATGATTTTTGGCCATAACCCCGCGTTGGTCGAACTCGCGCACCGGCTCTCCAGCGAGATCACCGACATGCCAACGTGCGCCGTCGCCGAGTTCAGGTTCGATGCGAAGTCGTGGTCAGAAATCGGCGAGATCGAGCCCGCACAAGTGGCGCTCGACTATCCAAAAAAATCCTAGGGAAATTCTGGAAAAGTCATCACCCTTGCGAACGCGGGGGTTCGGATGCCGCTCCCGCCTGGGGCCCTTCGCCGAGAAAGGGGGCGGTTTCCACTTCCAGCATCAGCAACACCATTTCCGTCAACTCGGCGTCGGACTTCTGTCCCGCATAGAGGTCATGGAGTGCTTTGGCGAAGGGAATGCGCAGGTCCTGGTTTTCTTCGCGGGCGGTATCGCTGTATTGCATGAGTTCGCTGATGGCTCGCAGCACAGCCGCTTGCCACCGAGCGGTGGTCCGAGGACCATCGCTGGTGATTGCAATCAACTTATCCTTCGTCAGCTGGCGAAGGGCAGGTTCGCGCAACGGCTTAAGCGGCTTTGGATTGCGAGTGATCTTTGACATACCGGACGATACTCAGCGTTTCCTGCCGGAACTGCTCGTAGTCGATCTGCTGGGCGTTAATAAAGGTGCTGCCCATCATGGTCAACGCGCCCATAAAGCTGGCTTCGGAAATCTCCTCGTCGCTCGCGCCAAACAAGCGCGCGGCTTCGGTATGGAACAGGGCGCAATACTTACAACGGGTCGCCCCGGACACCGCCAGACCTATCAGCTCCTTGTACTTATTAGGAATCTTGGTATCCGCCAGCCAGAAGTCCCGGGCCACGCCCCAGAATCCGCTCGCTCCGCTTTCCGGCATCTGCTTAATCCACTCTGGTACCTGACCTAGGGTCTGTTCAATTTCCCGATAGGTATCTTGAATGGCCATTTGACACCTCCTGCCTCTATAGAGACATCTGCTCCAGAGATATAACTAGTTTAGTTCGCTGGCGGCCATGCCAGAGCCGGCAGTAGGACAACTCCAGTAATGAATTCTTAAACATCGTAGAAACAACAGGATGGATTTAGATTTTTTTGGCGCAATGACGTACCACTAAGTACCTGGAGTTATCAAAATTAGCGGTTGGCTCAGGCGCCAACAAAATTGAGCTAGCGATGGCGGGCTCTTTGGCGTCGTGATCCTCAGTACGAATCACTGAGGAAACTCCAACACTCCGCCGTTAGGTCCTTTCATAGCAGCAGCGCACAAAAAATGCCCGTATCTTGCGATACGGACATTTTTATCCAATCTTTAGCCAATTGCTAAGCCACAGTTTGCAAATGACCAAGCACTTAATAACTGAGCGCGGCCAGCACATGTTCCGGGTCATTGTGAATCGCTCGTAACAGGGCACGGGCAGGGCCCTCTGGATCGCGGCGCCCTTGTTCCCAGTTGCGTAACGTCCCTACCGCGACATCAATTCTTTTGGCAAATGCCGCCTGAGAAAGGCCGGTGGCCAGGCGGATTTTCTTTACTTGAACAGCATCGATATGGAATTCACGCGATGGCTGACGCTCACCACGATCGATCTCATCCATTTGCGTCATGCTTTCTACTAGACGATCGAAGAGATTTTTTTCCATTATTTCCATCCTTTATTGATGGCACAAAGAACTGCTTTTTCTTTATCCGAGAGGGTGTCTTGAATACCTTTCCGGTAGATCAGCAGCAAACGTATCTGATAAGCAGAGATCACGTGGTAGTAGATAACTCGTACGCCACCACTTTTTTCCCTTGCCCTGCGCTGCCCAGCGGATTTTTCTCAACCCGCCTGTCCCTTCGATCAACGCTCCCGAGTCTGGGTGCTCCGCGAGGTACTGCTGCAATTCTCCGTACTCGTGATCGCCCAGATGACTTGATAGGTCAGCAGTGAAAATTGGCGTCTCGATGAAAATCATGCAATCCCTGCTATGCGTCAATGGCGTAGGCGGATTCTAGAAGCCTAACCAAAGAAGCGCAACTGATTGCCAAGCATCGGGCACAGAAATAAATGCCACCCACTCATTGTAAATGCGAACCGTTATCTTTAAAGTCTCCATCCTTTCCCGTCCCATGACTGTGCCGAATGTCGAGCATGACCACCGAAGAGCTGGAATTGGCCTTCAAGGCCCATGCGGGAGAGTTGCGCTCGTTTTTGTATCGGCAGTTGAGAAATACCGAGACCGCCGCCGACCTGGCCCAGGAAACCTACCTGCGCTTGTTGCGCCAACCGCCGCGCAAGCCGGTGCTCAACTTGCGTGGGTTTATCTTCCGGATTGCTCGTAACCTGGCCATCGATCACGCCCGCAGCCGTGGCACTCGGGATCAGCATGATCAGGGCATGGCCTATCTCTATGAGGTCACAGGCGAAAGCCCTGAACTGTTCGAAGTGGTCGCTGCTCACCGAGAGCTGGCGTCTCTGGCCGACGCGCTGCAACGGCTACCGGCGCAGTGTCAGCAGATATTTTTGCTGTGTCGTCTGCAGGGCATGCCCCACAAGCAGACCGCCGAGCAATTGGGTATTTCGGTCAGTACCGTTGAAAAACAATTGGCCATCGCTCTCGACTTTCTTCGCCAATGTCTGCAACGTTAACCGTTATGCACGATCGCCCGCTCACCCATGCCCTTGAACCCGATGTTCATCGCGTTGCCCATGCCTGGGTGATTCGCCTGACCTCGGGCGCTGTGCTGCCCGCCGATATTGCCGCGGCCCGCGCCTGGTGTGAGCAGGATCCGGCCCATCAAAACGCCTTCATCGAGGCCCGCCGATTGTGGCAATTGAGCGGGCACTTGTCCGTTCCGGTCGCCAAGCGCTCGTTCGCCCGGCACTGGGCGATGGCGAGTGCGGCGGTATTGGTGTTGGGATTGAGCCTGTTGCTGGTGCGGCAGAACGCTTGGGATGCGGATTATCGCACCGCTCAGGGTGAGCAAAAGCAGGTCCAGTTGGCGGATGGTTCACGGATCATCCTCGACTCGGACTCCGCGGTGGATGTGCAGCTGACCCCGAACGGTCGGCAGGTCGTGCTGCGCAAAGGCGAAGCGCTGTTCGACGTGGCCCATGACCCTGGGCGTCCGTTCAGTGTGCAAGCAGGGGACCTGCGGGCCACGGCGCTGGGGACGGTTTACGCGGTGCGCCGCGAAGGTGCGCAAGCGGATGTCACGGTTGCCCGAGGACGAGTGGCAGTCACCGATGCGTCAGCCAATGTGGTGCTGCAAGCGGGGGAAGCGGTCACCCGGCAGGCCAATGGCATGGGTACGAAACATCAGGTCGATACCGATAAGGCACTGGCCTGGCAACACGGGCGACTGGTGTTCGAGCTGACACCCTTGGCGCAGGTACTCAAAGAGATCGAGCGTTATCGTCCGGGATTCATCTTGATCAGCGACGACCGACTGCGTGATCTCAAGGTCAGCGGCAGCTTCCGGCTCGACCGCCTCGATGGAGGGTTGGCCGCGCTGGAGCAGGTGTTCCCGTTGAGAATCGAGCGCTACACCGACTACTTGATCGTTCTCAAACCCCGGGGCTGATTTATTTTTACGGGTCTGCGCGGCTCGTACGTCTTTCTTCTCTAAAACGATAATGCTTCGCATTTATTAGAGAGGAACACCGATGCACCGTCCGTTATCCCAAGGTTTTCAGCGTAAACCTCTGGCTTTGGCCCTGGGCCGAATCTCGTTCCTGTTGGCCTTGATTCCCGGGCTGGCGTTGGCTGAACCTCTGCAGTTCGATATCGGTGCCCAGCCGTTGAGCAGCGCGCTCAATCGCCTGGCGGCGCAGAGCGGTTTGCAAGTGATCTATGACGGTAACATGGTGGTGGGCAAATCGAGCCACGGTGTCAGCGGTCGCCAGGAACCGGAAGCGGCCCTCGCACAAATGCTCCAGGGCAGCGGCTTGACCTGGCGCGCCACCGGCAGCGGTAGCGTGATGCTGGAAAAACTGCCAGAGCCAACCGGGACGCTGGAGTTGGGCGCCACCAACATCAATGGCCAACAGCTGGGCGAAACCACCGAAGGTACGGGCTCGTATACCACCGGCACCACGCAAACGGCGACCAAACTGCCTTTGTCGATTCGCGAAACGCCGCAATCGGTGACCGTGATGACCCGCCAGCAAATGGATGATCTCGGCGCCCAGGACGTCGGCGATGTGTTGCGCAATACCCCTGGCATCTCCCAGCAGGCGTACGACAGCGACCGCATGGAGTTTTCCGCCCGCGGCTTCGCCATCACCAACTACCAGTACGATGGCGTCAACCGCATCTATGACGGTGTTTACGGTGAAGCGGCGACCAACGTCGATGCGGCCACCCTGGACCGTATCGAAGTGATCAAAGGCGCGACCGGCCTGATGACCGGCTCGGGTGACCCGTCCGCTACCGTCAACCTGGTGCGCAAGAAGCCGACCAAGGAATTCAAGGCGTCGATCAAAGGCACCGCCGGTTCCTGGGACAACTATCGCACCGAAGGCGACATCTCCGGTGCGTTGAACGATTCTGGCTCCGTGCGTGGTCGCTTCGTTGGCGCCTACCAGGACCGCAATTCGTACCTGGATCATTACAGCCAGAAGAAAGACCTGTTTTACGGCATCCTCGAAGCCGACCTGACGCCCGATACCCTGCTGACCTTCGGTATCGACAAGTCAAGCGTGACGCCGCGCGGCACCTCCTGGACCGGTAACCCGACCTACTTCTCTGACGGCGGCCGTACCGACTTCTCTCGTAGTTTCAACCCGGGTGCTGACTGGAGCCGTCGCGATTTCGACGACATCACCTATTTCGCCTCGCTGGAACAGGCGCTGGCCAACGACTGGAAACTCAAGGTCAGCCTCGACGAGAAAATCACCGATCACGACACCCGCCTGGCCTCGGCCAGCGGCGGCAACCCGGACCGGGCCACCGGCGAAGGCATGTTCCTGTTTTGGGGTCGCTGGGAAGGCCATCGCGTCCAGGACACCGCCGACGTGAACGTCTCCGGTCCGTTTACCCTGGGCGGTCGCGAACATGAACTGGTAGCCGGGGTCATGGCGTCCCACTCCCGCCAGACTGGCGCGACATTCGACACCAGCGCGTTCAGCATGGTGCCAGGCAGTATTTACGACTGGAACGGCGACCTGCCGGAACAGGACTTCCCGAAAAACGGCAAGTACGAACGCACCCAGAGCCAGAACGGTATTTATTTGGCGACACGCTTGCGTCCGACCGACGACCTGTCGTTCATCCTCGGCAGCCGTCTGAGCACTTTCAAGTACAACGAAGACTACACCTACGACGCAACCGCAGGCCTGGACGACACCCACGCCAGCTACAAGGAACATGGCGTCGTCACACCCTACGCCGGTGTGGTTTATGACCTGAACGATGTCTATTCGGTCTATGCCAGCTACACCTCGATCTACCAGCCCCAGATCTACAAGGACTCCACCGGCACGACGCTGGCTCCGGTTGAAGGCAACAGCTACGAGACCGGCCTGAAAGCGGCCTACCTGGATGGCAAGCTGAACGCCAGCCTGGCCTTCTTCCGCATCGAGCAGGACAACGTCGCCGAATCGATCGGCACCAACCCGATCACCAACGAAGGCATCTACAAAGCCATCGACGGCGCCACCACCAAAGGCGTGGAACTGGAACTGGCCGGCGAACTGCAAGAAGGCTGGAACCTCTCCGCCGGCTACACCTACGCCCGCACCCGCGACGCCGACGAACAACGGATCTTCGGTTACCCGCTGTCCACCAGCAAGCCGGAACATGTGGTGCGCATGTTCACCACTTACCGCCTGCCCGGTGCCCTGGACAAAGTCACCGTCGGTGGCGGCGTCAGCTGGCAGAGCGCCTTCTACGGCAAGATCTACAGCCCTACCGTCGGCGACTACACCCAGATCAAACAAGGCGGCTACACCCTCGTGGACCTGATGACCCGTTATCAGTACAACGAGCACCTGAGCTTCACCGCCAACGCCAACAACGTGTTCGACAAGCAGTACCTGACTGGCCTGGGCAACTTCGACACCACCTTCTACGGCGAGCCTCGCAACCTGATGCTCACCACCAAGTGGGATTTCTGATTCGCTGAAGTTGTAATGCCAGCGAGCTGAAAGCAAAAATGCCCCTTTCGTGAGATAAGGGCATTTAGCCAGACCGGCCAAAATCGGTTTGGTTTATTGACGATGCTGCGCGCAGTTATTAGTGACCGGCGCTCTGACCACCATCGACGTGCAGGATTTCACCGGTGACGAAATTGGCGGAGTCCAGATACACGACGGCCTGAGCGATATCGCTGATCTCGCCCATGTGCCCAACCGGGTGCAAACTCCCCAGCGCTTCATGGGTTTCTTCGCCGTGCATCGGGGTTTTGATGATGCCGGGAGAAACCGCGTTCACACGGATGCCGCGCTTGGCATACTCGATGGCCAGGGATTTGGTCGCGGCGTTGAGGCCACCTTTGGTCAACGACGCCAGCACCGACGGCACACCTTCGATCGCGTGGTCCACCAGGCTGGTGGTGATGTTGACGACGTGGCCACTGCCCTGTTTTTCCATCTCGGTGATTGCGAGTTGGGTGATGTAGAAGAAACCATTCAGGTTCACCGACAGCACAGCAGCATAGTCTTCGTGGGTATAGGCGGTGAACGGCTTGGCGACGAAGATCCCGGCGTTGTTGACGAGGGTGTCGACACGGCCAAAACGTGCAATCGCTTCATGGATAACTCGCTGGGCGATCGCCGGGTCACCGATGTCACCCGCCACGGTGAGAATGTCTGGATCGGTGGACGGTTTGATCGAACGCGAGGTGGCAACCACCCGGTAATCAAGATCACGGAAAGCCTTGACCATACCTGCGCCGAGACCTTGGGATGCGCCAGTAATAACAATGACTTTTTTCGAATTGCTCATGATGAACCTCTACTGAAAATGATGGTTTGAGAAAGCGATCAATCAAGCTTCGGCGGGTGTCTGCGCCATTTGCCTCAGCATCTGTTCGTAGTACTCGACCGATTGCGAACCGGACACCAGGTGACGACCGTTGAGGATCATGGCCGGTACCGAATTGATGCCGCGCTCGCGGTAAAACGCTTCAAGCACGCGCACCTCGTTGGCGAAGGCTCCGGACGCCAGCACTTCATTCGCGCGCCCCCTGTCCAGCCCCACTTCGCCGGCCAGACGCACCAGCGTCTCGTGATCGCTCGGGTTCTGGCCGTCGGCGAAATAAGCGCGCAGCAAGGCTCGCTTGAGCGCGATCTGCCGCCCTTCCTGCGATGCCCAGAACAACAGACGGTGAGCATCAAAGGTGTTGTAGAAGTGGCTGCGTTTTTCCAGATCGAACCGGAACCCGATGGCCTGACCGCGAGCGATCTGCAGCGCTTTGCCGGCGGCGACTTCCTCGGCGCTGCGGCCGTATTTGCGCATCAAGTGCTGGACCGCGTTCTCGCCTTCGGCAGGCATATCCGGGTTCAACTCGAAAGGCTTGTAGGTCAGCTCGACCGAGACTTCATCCGCCAGATTCTCGATGGCTTGCTCCAGCGCCGTCGCGCCCAAGGCGCACCACGGGCATACCACATCGGAGACGAAATCGATGGTGACAGACGGCCTCATGACTGCCCCTCCGCCAGTTGTTTTCGGTACTGGGTGGTGGTCATCCCGGCATAGCCCCAGTTATCGGTGTCGACTTCTTCGATCACGATGTGGGTCAGGTCCGGGCGTTTGTTGAGGACGCGTTCCAGGGTTTCAGTGATTTCAGCGATCACCTGAGCTTTCTGCTCCGAGGTAACGCCATCGCGGGTGATGCGTACGCTGACGAAAGGCATGACAACTCTCCAGTGACCTTCCCTTCGGGATGATGGGGAGGTGAGTGGAGGTCAATGTAGGAGGTTGTTCTGGAGGGATAAAGATAGGCAAAAGAACATCATTTGTGACGTGGTGTAATGAGTATGGGGGTATCGAAGGTGAGAGACGTTATTTTTCCAGGCAAATTTTTTGGGCCACGCTTTCGTAGGCCCTGCTCCCGGAAACTGGAAAATTTTTGTGCGATTGACACTCTCCCGATCCGGGTCGAAAATAATTACTGAGGACTGCAATTGCGCATTTCTGGATATGGGCTCCAGTAACGCTCCCCCAGAATTTTGGCAGCAGAGAAACTGGCTCTCTCTGAAGTAGTGACGATGAGTCCGCTCATCGGATCCTGAACCCAAGGTCGGTGATGACCAGTGCTAAAGAATCGCTGCGACTACTCCTCATGAATCATTAAAGGCGCCCTTGCAAGGCGCCTTTTTTATGGATTTGTATCGACCGTCACTGTCTCCACAGTGATTTGCTTGAGGGCGCGAAACGGTGCGAGATCCGCTTCATTGGCCGTGGCGCAGGTGATCAGGCGCCACTCGCGTTCGATCGGCGTCCAGTGTTGTTGGCGGGCGCGGCCCAGTTTGTCGGTGTCGGCAAGTACGACGATCTGCGCTGCCCGTTTGATGATGCATTCCTTGAGGTACGCCTGCTGTGCGCTCGCTTCGCATAAGCCGAATTCCGCGACCACGCCGTCCGCGCCGAGGAAGGCTTTGTCGACGCTCAGCCGACTCAACGTCAGCTCCGCCAACGGTCCCAGGGTGCTCATGCTCGAGCCGCGCAGATCGCCGCCAATCAGGGTCAGGCGCACGCCCGGCGCGTTAGCGAGGGTCATCACGGCCAGCAGGTTGTTGGTCACCACATGCACGTCTTGTCGCGAGCACAGATGATGGGCCAGCGCGGCGCAGGTGGTGCCGCCGTCGAGCAGTACGGTATCGCCGTCCTGCACGTGAGCCGCGGCCGCCTGGGCGATCGCGTCCTTCTGCTCCCACTGGCTGGTCTTGCGTTCTTCCAGCGAGGCTTCTGGCTCATGGGCGCCGACCACCGCCGTCGCGCCACCGTAGGTTCGCACCAGGTGCCGCTGCTTGGCGAGCATGGCCAGGTCGCGCCGCACCGTCGCTTCCGAGACCCCGAGCGCCGCACTCAATTGCTCGACGTTGGCATCGCCAATACGTACGAGATCGAGGATGGCGCGGTGGCGTTCGGACGCTTTCATGGCTGGTCTCGCAATTAGGACGGTGGTCGATCTTACACGACAGCGTCCCTGCGCCTCATCCCCGTCGCGTAGCAAGCTCCGCACCCTGGCGCAGCGCTTCGAGCAAGCTGCGTTCGTCGGCAATGCCCTTGCCCGCAATATCAAAGGCGGTGCCATGGTCGACCGAGGTGCGGATCACGTCCAGGCCGACCGTCACGTTCACACCGGCTTCCAGCCCGAGCACTTTTACCGGGCCGTGGCCCTGGTCGTGATACATCGCTACGACCAGATCGAAGTCCCCGCGTCCGGCGCGGAAGAACAGCGTGTCGGCCGGCAGCGGCCCGGTCACGTCCAGGCCGCGCTCCTGCAACAGCTTCACCGCAGGAATGATTTTCTCTTCTTCTTCGCCATAGCCGAACAAGCCGTTTTCGCCGGCATGGGGATTGATCCCACATACGCCGATACGCGGCCTGGCGATGCCGGCCTTGATCAGCGTCGCGTTGCCACGCTCGATGGTGCGCTGGACCAGGCCCGGCTCAATCTTGCGGATCGCGTCGATGATGCCGATGTGGGTCGTGACATGGATCACCCGCAGTTGCGGTGCGACCAGCATCATCGAGACTTCGTCGACGTTGGTCAGATGGGCGAGCATTTCGGTATGGCCGGGATACTTGTGGCCACCGGCGTGCAACGCCTCCTTGTTCAACGGCGCGGTACAGATCGCATCAATCTGCTTGGCCTGCGCCAGCTCTACGGCACGGGCGATATATTGGTAGGCGGCGTCACCGGCGATGGGCGAAAGCTCGCCGAACGGCAAGTCCTCGGGAATCAGGTCGAGGTCAATGCAGTCGATGGTGCCGGCCTGGTACAGCGCCTGGGATGCATCTTCGATGCGGCGAATTTTTGCGCTGCCGCCGACGATGACATTGGCTTGCTCGAGTCGACGGGCATCGCCAATGACCAGCGGCCGGCATTGTTGGTAGACGATGTCATGAGTCAGGCTCTTGACGATGATTTCCGGGCCGACGCCCGTGGCGTCACCCATGGTGATGCCAATGATGGGGAGATAGTTACTCATAAGGTTTATTCGAGTCCTTGGGTTCGTGCGCGATTGGGCAGCGAACGATGAATGGGGTTCGGTTCTGCGCTATCGCTCAGGTATTGCCACGCCGCATACAACGCGTGGTCGCTGCCGAATGCGCCGGCCTTGGTAATGATCCCGGGACGATGGCCATGCCGGGAGGCGATCGGTCGACTGAAGGCGACACCGGCTTCTATTTCCGTCAGCAGTTGCAGGCTATCGATTCCGACCGTGGTCAGTATTGCCCGCGCCGTCTCGCCACCCGTTGCAATCAACCCGCCGACCTTGGCGAAGTGCGGTTCCACCAGAGCGGCCAGCATGGTCGAGAGATGCGCGCCCTCAAGGGGGTCGAACGCTTCATCGCGGCCAATGCGCAGCAGTAAGTCGCTCCAGCCGTCCAGTTGCTCACCGATGCGCGCTTGCCAGTTTGTCCAGTCGGCATGACTTGGGCCTTGGCGAAGGACCGCCGGCGGCACGATCATTTCGCTGATCCCGCCGCGCTCCTTGAGCA
This sequence comes from Pseudomonas sp. LBUM1658, assembly GCF_059716055.1. Taxonomy (NCBI): domain Bacteria; kingdom Pseudomonadati; phylum Pseudomonadota; class Gammaproteobacteria; order Pseudomonadales; family Pseudomonadaceae; genus Pseudomonas; species Pseudomonas sp. LBUM1658. The sequence continues at coordinate 279,098 of NZ_CP166798.1, read as the reverse complement.
GTGCGCACTGCCGCTCGCAGACGCCCGAGAGACTGCCGACAAGCACCAGGACAGGCGCCTGAATTTTTTCGACGTAATTGGATTCGGTGGCAGCACGGCCCTGGGGCGGCGCCTGGAAAAAACCAGGCAGTTTGGCTATTTCCCGTGCAAGGCCACCCGAGCCGATCCAGAACAATGCCTGGTCCATGGCCGCGGTAATCCGCGCGAGGGTCAGCAGGTCATCTTCAGTTTGCGCATCGACGATCAGCGCCTGGATGCCGCTCTGAGCGACCTCTGTTATATGGCCTGCGAGTGCATCTTCGTTGCCGCGCAAGGTATCAATATCCAGCTTCGTGGTGGTCAGGCCAGCTTCGACGAGCATCGCTTCGACATCGGCAGGCCGGTCGAAATTTTCCAGCTTCCAGGTATCAGTTGTTTCCAGCGGCATGCCGTTCACGAACACCCTACCGCCGCGCAAGGTTCGCCCGGTCGCGGGAAACGCCGGGGCGACGATGGCCAGCCCAGCCAACGGTTGCAGGGCGGCGACTTCGGCAGCCCAGTTGCCGCGCAAGGTCGAATCGATTTTCTTGTACAACCGTCGTCCGGGTTTGTGCAGCGCTTTGAATGCGGCGACGGTGCGTTCAGCGGCCTCAGTCGGTGAAAGGCGCCGCGTATCTGTATCGGCGGCAATCACCTCGGCGTCAGCCTTGTCATTCAACGGATCGAGCGTCACTACCGTTTGCAGCCCCGCGCTCGCAAAGCCGATGGCGCAATCGGCCGCGCCCGACAGATCGTCTGCGATGATCAGTATGCTCATCGCAAGGCCTCCTGCTTTTGAGGCTCGGGCTCCGGTATGACGACGGGGTTGCGTTGTTGCACTCGCTTGGCGACTGCAGCGGTGAGCAGCGGCGCAAGGATCGCGGTCACCACGACGCAGGCGGCCACCAGTATGGTTGCGCTCTTGGCCGCTTCTGCGTACACCGGATTGGCCGCCGCGATCAGCGCAGGGACGGCTGCGGCGTTCCCGGCGGTGGTGGCCGCGGCGACGCCGGCGACTCCTGTTCCGCCGGTCAAACGATCTGCGAAGAACAACGGGATACCGGTCAGCACGACGACCGCAACACCCATTCCGAGACCCAGCAAGCCGGCTTGCCAGACGTTATGCAAGTCCAGGCTGGCGCCGAGTGCAAGGGCGAAGAACGGGATCATGACCGGAACGGCTTTGGCGAGAAAGTCACGCATATCACGGTCGAGATTGCCCAACAGCATGCCCAGAGCAAGTGGCAGGATGCTACCCACCAGCGTCGGCCACGGGAACGCCGACAGGCCGGCGATACCCAAGGTGACCATGGTCAGAAAAGGCCCGGACTCCAGCGACATGACCGAGTAAGCGCCGACGTCTTCGGAGCGGCCGTACTGCCCCATCAGCGCCATGTACAAGCCGCCGTTGGTATCGTTCATCGCGGCAACAACCGCCAGTGTCGATATACCCGCGAAGAGTCCAGACGAAATCGGCTGCTCGCCCAGGAAGTGCCCGAGGACAATACCGATGAGGACGGCGATGCCGACTTTCGTCGCGAGCAGCGTGCCGCCTTTCTTGAGCAGGTAGGGCGTGGCCTTGATATTGATGCTCGCGCCCATGCAGACATAGAACACCGCGAGGATCGGTAACGCCCCGGTGAACAACGCATTGGTGAATGAGCCAAAAAACTTCGGCGTATCGGGAAGGAATGTTGCAACCAGCGAACCAATAAGCAGCGGCACGATCATCATCCCGCCAGGAATGCGTTCAATGGTGCGCTTGATAGGAAATTGGGCCACGAGGGTCTCCTTTTATAATTGTTTGGTAAGACGTCTATCACCTCGAAATTGACTGAATCGATCACTTAATGATTGGATCAGTCAAATTAATCTTAGATCACCGGTCTAATTTGCGCAAATCAATCATCACGAATGATCGTTTCGATCATTTACGCTGGAGAACCTGGTGTGACAGGGCTGCTCATGCCTCTCTTCGTAGCAAGCTAGAGCCTTTGCCGAGCCCAATAAAAAGCCCCGAACCAGTCGGGGCTTGTTTTGTTAAGCCTGAAATCAAGCCTGGATGACGCAACCGATCGTCAGAAAATGTTGATCGGGTAATCGACGAACACCCGCACTTCGTTGCCGCTGACGTTGTATTCGCTGGATTTCTGCGACACGCGCAGGATCGAGCTGCGCAGTTTCACACTCAGGTCTTTGGCCGGGCCGCTCTGCACCACGTACTTGAACTGGTTGAAGATTTCCCGCTCGGTACCGCCGGTGCTGGTGGAGGTGGTGATGTTGTCACCACGCACATAGGCGAAGTTGTAGCTCAGGCCTGGAACGCCGAAGGCGTCGAAGTCGAGGCCGTAGCCCAGCTGCCAGGAACGTTCGTCTTCGGCGTTGAAGTCGGACCAGTAGGAGTTGGCCAGGTAGATGGTGTTGCCACCGTCGCCCACACGATTTTGTTCTTTCTGGTAGCCGCCGTAGGGGTAGCCAAGGTTGCTGTCGCCGGTGCTGCGCTGGTGAGCGAGGGTGAACGAATGCGGGCCAGTGGCGAACGTGGCTGCCAGGCTCCAGATATTGTTGTCATCACCGGTCGCACCGGTGGAACGAACGTAGGAGTCGTCCAGCTTGCTGCGATAGCCGTTCAAGTCCAGAGTGAGCGACTGATCGCTGGACAGCGGGAACACGTAGTTGGCGTTCACGTATTGTTTCTTCAGCACGTCTTCGACGTCGGAAGCGTACAGCCCGGCCTTGAAGTTGTCGGTGAACTGGTAGCTACCGCCGAGTACGTTGATGCTTTTCAGGCCACCGCTGTCACGGCCTTCAGCGCTCTTGCGCGATTCAGCGGTGAAGCGACCGGCGTTCAGCTCCAGGCCTTTGATCTCCTTGGAAGTGATCAGGGTACCGGTGTAGCTTTCCGGCAGCAGACGCGAGTTGTCGTAGTTCAGGATCGGCAAGGCAGGCATCTGATCGCCGTAGGTCAGCACGGTGTTGGAAACACGGAACTTGACCGCCGCGCCGGCCTTGGACAGATCATGGGCAGCGCTGCCGCTGTCACCTTGCTTGAAAAAATCGATCCCTCCGGCACCGCTGCGACCCTTGCCGCCATCCAGGCGTAGCGCGTACAGACCGAATGCATCGACGCCGACACCGACGGTGCCTTGGGTGAAGCCCGAGGAGAAGGTGCCGATGGCCGCTTGGCCCCATTCGGCCTTGTCCGGATTACCGTCTTTGAAGTCACGGTTCATGTAAGCGTTGCGCAGCAGCACTTTCAGGCTGCTGTCTTCAACAAAACCTTTGGACTCGGCTTGGTCATTGGCCATTGCTTGAGTGGCGCTCAAAATCCCCAGTGCGATCAGACTAATCCGCTTGTTCAACATTTTGTTATTCCTTATTACCGGTTGATACGCCCTGCAACTGCAGGCTGAAGTGGCGCTTGAACGCTCTTTTTTCAGCCGAAAACAAAAAGGCCCGCCCACGACTGATCGCGGCGGGCCTTTTATTATTTACAAGTCATGGCTGATGGCCACAGGCGTTAGTCGAATGCTAGCCGCGCTTTCAATGTAGTGTCAATTTCGTGAATCGTTGGTGGATATGTATAAATCGTCTAAGAACTCATAAAGGCATTCATCGGCAAGCTAATGCAATTGAGTGGTTTCAGGGTGCGCAACCATTCAACCAAAGGCCGGGAGGCTTGATGAAGAGTGGCCTTCCAGGCTGCCAACCGATTGTCTCAGCCAGGTGGCGAAGGCTTCAGACCTGCCAAACCAGGGGCCAATGTCGATCAATTCGAACTGTCTGTCTTGCTCCAGCACTAGTGTCGGGAACCCCTGACCACCGACTTGCGCCAACAACGCGCGACTGTCTTTTATGTGGTTCCGGGTTGCGCTCAGAGCAGTTGTTTCAAACGCTTGCGTGAAGGCTTGAGCTTCGAGACCGATGGCCTCGGCGAGCTCCAGCAAAACCTCTTTATCGGCAATACGTCGGCCTTCGAGGTAATGCGCCGTCTGCAAACGCTCCAACAACTCAAGACCGCGCCCGGCCAGTTGTTCGGCCGCCAGGATGGCGGTAATCGGTGGTGCCGAATCGAAGACCGCCGAATGATCGCGCAGCAAACCTTCGAAATACGCCTCACCAAAGGGCTGCCCGGTGTACTCGGCGATGCGCCGGTCATGGGGCATCACGTAATCGCGCAATTGGGGCGAAACAGTCTGGCGGCGGCTGCCGGTCATCATGCCGCCGCCATGGGCGATCACCGGCAATACAGCCCGTGCCGCTTGCATCAGCGGTTTGGCGCCATAACACCAGCCGCACAGAGGATCGTAGATGTAGTGAAGAGTTGCGGCAGACATGCTCAGCTCCAGTGAAAATTCAATGTCGGCAGCCTAACCCCGCGCTCGCCAATGAAAAACGCTGGAATGGCTTTCAGTCTGTTTCGCAGATCGGTCGAATGTCCCTCAGGGTCACGTCGTCGAGCCCTGACGCGCAGACACAACTTGAAACAATCAACCTGCCTAACCTTTCAAGAATTATTAACGGAAGCAAATAACAAGCATTACCATTCGCGCCCTCGATTTTTACCACCCTTTCGGATGTGCTTTAGAAATGCCTGCCCCCTTCCGCCTCACGCCCGTCACCCTCGGGCTTTGCGCTTTGCTGTCTGCCGGATTCACCTGTGCCACCACCACCCTGCCCGAGACATCCATCAGCGCCCAAGCGGATGTCGATGATCCGCGGGTCAAGGAAGTCAGCACCGCAACCCGTACCGCCACTCCCGTGCGCTATGTCCCGCAGGCCATCGACTCGGTAAAAACTGCGAACGTCCTCGACTACGGCACCGACGATCTGGGCAAGGCATTGAGTGGCATCCCCAACGTCAGCAGCGGCGCCGATACCCGTTTCGACAGCCTGCGCATCCGCGGTTTCGACGCCAGCAACGACTTCTACCTCGACGGCATTCGCGACGACAGCCAGTACGTGCGCGACCTGCACAACATCGAACGGGTCGAAGTGCTCAAAGGCCCGGCCGCCGTACTTTACGGCCGTGGCAGCCAGGGTGGGATCGTCAATCGGGTCAGCAAGCTGCCGCAGTTCGGCCGCCGTTCGACCATCGAAGCCCAAGGCGGTAGTGAGGATTTGCGCAGCTTGTATGCTGACCTCAGCACCGACCCGTCGGAGAACATCAGCCTGCGCCTGAACATGGGCAACATGGACCAGAACAGCTTTCGCGACGGCGTCAGTGGCAACCGCCAACTGTTCGCGCCGTCAATGAGCTGGCAACTGACACCGGAGCTGAACTGGCTGGTGCAGTACGAATACAGCCGCTACAACCGTACGCCGGATCGTGGCATTCCTGGGGTTGACGGGCGCCCGGCGGATGTCGGCCGCGATACCACCTATGGCGATGAACGCGACTTCATCGACGACAAGTCGCAATCGCTGCGCTCGAAACTCAGCTACGAACTCGCCGATAGCTGGCAACTGCGCCACACCCTGGGAGTGTTCAAGCTCAACAGTGATTTCGACAACACCTACGTGACCGGTTACAACGCGGCGGCAAGCACAGTGACTCGGCAACGCTGGCAGCAGGACCTGACGACCCGCAACGTCTTCAACAACCTGGAGCTGGAAGGCGGCTTCGACACCTTCGGCCTCGAACATCGCCTGCTCACCGGTATCGAGATCGGCAGCCAGCGCCGCGACCCGACGCTGTACAACGCAGCGGCGGTCAGTGCCGGTGGTCGCGCGGTGCCAACGCTCGACCTGTACAACCCCGACCGAAACCTGAGCCATACCGGGCGGATGCAGGTCTCCAGCGACAACCATACCGAGGTCGAAAGCCGCGCCGTCTACGTGCAGGATCAACTGCGCCTGAACGACCAATGGCAACTGCTTGCCGGCCTGCGCTACGACACCTTCGATATCGAGACCACCAACAAGCTGCGTGATATTTCCGAAGATCGCGACAGTCACAGCACCAGCCCGCGTGTCGGCGTGGTCTGGACCCCGCTGCAGAACCACTCGTTCTATGCTTCCTGGACCAAGACCTTCTCCCCGGTAGGCGGCGGTCTGATCGGCATCACCCCTGGCGCCGCTGGCAACAGCAACGATCTGAGCCCCGAGCTAACCAAGCAAAAAGAAATCGGCGTGAAAAGCGACTGGCTCGACGATCGCCTGAGCACCACCCTGGCTATCTATGAGCTGGAGCTCTACAACCGCCGCACCAGTGACCCTAATGATCCAACCGTCACTTTGCTCACCGGCGTGCAGCGCTCACGCGGGATCGAGCTGACCGCCAGCGGAAAAATTACCGGTAACTGGTACCTGCGAGGTGGGGTAGGCCTTCAGGATGCCACCGTCGAGAAGGACAACAACGGCTTCGAAGGCAAACGCATCAGCAACGTCGCCAAACGCAACGGCAGTCTGTTTCTGACCTGGAAACCGGAGATGGGCTGGTACGCCGAAACCGGCCTGACCCTGGTCGGCGAACGCTACGCCGACAATCTCAACACTACCGTGCTGCCGGGCTATGGCAGTTGGGATGCATTGGCCGGTTTCCGGCAGAAGGATTGGGATTTGCGCGCAGCGCTGAACAACATCAGCGACCGAACCTACTACTCGTCCGCCACCAGTGCCTTTCAGATCCAGCCGGGCGAACCGCGCAGCCTGGTGGTTACCGGGACCTATAGTTTTTAAAGCGAAGATCAAAAGATCGCAGCCTGCGGCAGCTCCTACGGGATTTGTGTACGCCGCAATCATGGACAAAAAAAAAGCGCTGCCATCCGGGCAGCGCTTTTACCAATCCGTTGTTTTCTTATCCTTCCATTACATCCCACAACGCTTCCAGTTCCGCTTCGCTGAAAAAACCAGCGGGGTAGCGCTCGATCATCATCCGGCGCGGATCAGAGTCTCTGATCTGACGCGTTCCATTGGACTTCAACCAGTGCGCCAGAACCTGGAGCGATTCGCTATTCATCGCCAAGGGATGCGATGTCCGCTCGCTGACCGTGTTCACTTCGGCGTTCATTTCAGCGCTCTCTCCTGGTTTGTGAGCGGCTAACTTATCCAAGGTTTATGACAGAACATCGCAGTTCCACACGTCCTAGATCTACCCCCGAATAGATACAAGAGCTGTGCCAATGTCGCGCTTTGAAGGTCTGCAAGCACAAAAAAGCCCGCAGTCCAGTCGGGCTGCGGGCTTGGTGCGGGCGGGGCAATTGGATCCACGGCCGTTGTCGACTTTCAGGCGACAACGGCTGTTACAACTGCACTCAACCTTTGTGCGGCGCGGGCTGCTGTTGGGTAAGGCAATGGATATTGCCACCGCCCAGTAACAGTTCGCGACCGGGAACCATCACCACTTCGTGCTGCGGGAACAGACTCTGGAGAATTTCCCTGGCCCGGTTATCCAGCGGATCGTCGAAGCTCGGCGCGATGATGCCGCCGTTGACGATCAGGAAGTTGACGTAAGAACCCGCCAGACGCACTGAAGGATTACGCTCCTGAGTGCCGTCTACCGGATCGACACCTGCACACTCTTCTTCGGTCGCATACAGCGGCCCCGGAATCGGCATTTTGTGCACGGTAAAAGTGCGGCCTTTGGCATCGCGGGTACTTTCCAGCACCTTCATTGCCGCCTGGCAACGCGGGTAGTTCGGGTCTTGCGGGTCATCGGTCCAGGCCAGCAACACTTCACCTGGGCGCACGTAGCAGCAGAAGTTATCCACATGCCCATCGGTTTCGTCGTTGAACAAACCGTCCGGCAACCAGATGATCTTATCCACAGCCAGCTGCTCGCTGAGGACCGCCTCGATTTCCGCACGATTCATGTGCGGGTTGCGATTGTGGTTGAGCAGGCATTCTTCGGTGGTGATCAATGTGCCTTCGCCGTCGACATGGATCGAACCGCCCTCGAGCACAAAGCCCTTGGTGCGGTAGCGCTGGCAGCGTTCGATCTCCAGGACCTTGCCGGCGACCTGCTCGTCGCGGTTCCACGGGCAATACAGACCGCCCTCGAAACCGCCCCAGGCATTGAAATCCCAATCGACACCACGAACTTCGCCATTGTTGTTGATGACAAAGGTCGGCCCGGTATCACGGACCCAGGCGTCGTCGCTGGACATTTCCACCAGGCGAATATTCGGCACGTCGAGGCGCGCACGGGCGTTTTCATATTGCCCGGCGGAAACCGCGACGGTCACCGGCTCGAAACGGGCGATGGCCTTGGCCACCGCCACGTGCGCGGCCTGCGCCGGCTTGCCGCCCAGACGCCAGTTGTCCGGGCGCTCGGGCCAGATCATCCAGGTCTGCGTCTGGGTGGCCCACTCGGCCGGCATGTAGAAACCGTCGGCGCGAGGTGTGCTGTGCAAAGTAGTCATGGCGATCAGGACTCCAGTGAACCGTCGAGGGTCTTGATCGCGCCGTACAGGTTCGGGCGACGGTCACGGAACGAACCCCAGGCACTGCGGGTGTGCTCCAGCTCGTCGAGGTCGAAGCTGTGGACCAACACGCCTTCTTCGGTTTCGTTGAGCTCCTGAACCTTCTCGCCGAACTGGTTGGCGATGAACGAAGAGCCGTAGAAGGTGATGTCGTAATCATCCTGCTCTTCATTGCCGATACGGTTGCTGGCGATCAGCGGCATCAGGTTGGCGCCGGCATGGCCTTGCTGCACGCGCTGCCAATGGTCGCGGGACGAAATGGTCTTGTCGTGCGGCTCGCTGCCGATGGCGGTTGGGTAAAACAGGATTTCCGCGCCTTGCAACGCCATGCTGCGGGCGCATTCCGGGAACCACTGGTCCCAGCAGATGCCCACGCCGATTTTCGCGTACCGGGTGTTCCAGACTTTGAAGCCGGTATCGCCCGGGTTGAAGTAATACTTTTCGTGGTAGCCAGGACCATCCGGGATGTGGCTTTTACGATAAATCCCGAGGTTGCTGCCGTCCGCATCGATGATCGCGATGCTGTTGAAACGGGCGCGGCCAGCCAGTTCAAAGAAGCTGATCGGCAGAACGACTTGCAGTTCTTTGGCGACTTTCTGGAAATGCTTGATCGCGACGTTTTCTTCAACCGACGTGGCCAGTTGCAGGTAATCGGGGTTCGGCTTCTGGCAGAAGTACGGGCTCTCGAACAGCTCCTGGATCAGGATGATCTGCGCGCCCTTGGCCGCGGCCTCACGGACCAGCTTCTCGGCGGTCTCAATGTTGGCTTCAAGGTCCCAGGAACAGGCCATTTGGGTGGCGGCGACGGTAACGATACGACTCATGAATCATCTCCTGGGCGAGTACAGAGGGTCGATTTTGGCATCGACCGATGACAGAAATGGGAACAACAAGGCGTGGTTCTCCACACCCTGGTGTTATGGCGACTTTATAGCCGATAAAAATCGGCTTTAAAAGCATTTCTATCTCCATACATCGTAAATATTTCAAATATTCTCGATAACAATCGAGTTAATGTCAGGCGACGCTTGTGTAGGCGCTGCCGAAGGCTGCGATCTTTGACGGTGGTAAATGCCCCGAAAATCTAGAGCAAGATCAAAAGATCGCAGCCTGCGGCAGCTCCTACGGGAGGGCATCAGCGTTTAAAGCCCCTCATCCAACACCTTCGACAAGGTATCGACAAAGAAATCCACGCTGTGTCGAGAGGTAACCATCGGCGGCTTGATCTTGAGGATATTCAGGTAATCGCCGGTGGGCTGCATGAAGATCCCCAGTTCACGCAAGCGATCGCACAACGCGGTGGTTTCTTCAGTGGCCGGTTCCAGGGTTTCACGGTTGCGGATCAACTCCACCCCCAGATAGAAGCCGGAACCGTGCACCGCGCCGACCAGCGGATGACGGTCGATCAGCGCTTCAAGACGCTCCTTGAAATACCCGCCGACGATCTGCGCGTTTTCCCAGAGTTTCTCTTCCTCCATCACGTCCAGGACCGCCATGCCGATCCGGCAACTGACCGGACTGCCGCCGGCCGAGGAGAAGAAGTACCCCTCGGCTTCCAGCGCCTCGGCAATTTCCCGGCGAGTGATGACCGCGCCCAGCGGCTGACCGTTGCCCATGCCTTTGGCCATGGTGATGATGTCCGGCACCACGCCCTGCTGTTCAAAGCCCCAGAAGAACTTTCCCATCCGGCCATAACCGACCTGCACTTCGTCGGCGATGCACACGCCGCCTTGGGCGCGGACCAGCGCATAGACCTGTTGCAGATAACCCGGCGGCAACGAAATACCACCGGCGTTGCCGTAAACCGGTTCGCAGATGAAACCCGCCAGCTGACAATTCTGCTCGGCCAGCCTGGCCAGATTGTGCTCGACGCTGCGCACGTAATCCGGCGCACTATCGAGGCCGCGGAACTCACCGCGATAGGTATTCGGTGCGGTCACCGGGTGCACCCAGTCCGGACGGGTGCTGAGGGCCTTCGGGTTATCGGCGATCGAGGTGGATATCGCATCAGTGGCCACCGACCAGCCGTGATAGGCCTCCAGCACGCTAAGCATATCCCGACCGCCGCTGTAGGCCCAGGCCAGACGGATCGCCAGGTCATTGGCCTCGGTGCCGCTGTTGACCAGGAACACCCGATCCATGGAATCCGGCGCCAGCGCCAGCAAACGTTCGGAGAACTCGGCAATCGCCGCGTAGTGAAAACGCGAGTTGGTGTTAAGCAGCGACCATTGGCGGCTGGCTTCGGCGGCCATGCGTGGGTGACCATGACCGAGCACCGCGACATTGTTGAGCATGTCCAGGTAAGAGCGACCCTGCATGTCGATCAGGTGGTTGCGCCAGCCACGCTCGATGCGCGGGGGGTCGACGTAATAGTGTTTTTGCGAGCGGGCGAAACTGGCGTCGCGGCGGGCCAGCAGGGCTTGCGGGTCGAGTTCGGGTTCAGCATCGCAGGCCAGCCCCAACAGCGCCGCCGGCGAAGGGCACAACGCCTGCCAGGCGGGGGCCTGTGAAGGGCTGCAGAACAGCGGTGGGCTAAGCTCCAGACCTCGGCACAATTGCACTCGCAACAGACCACTGACCTCGCCCAGGACCTGGCCTTTGACCAGCGCGGCGCCCGAATGCAACGAAGGCTTGACGCCCCACAGACGCACGCGCAACTGCGTGCTGTCGAGCTGCAGGGCACCATCGGCCGCCACATGCACAATGCCCGCAAATGGCGCCTCGACCGCAGTGCCAAGGGGCACCTGCAACTGCACATGCAACGGGCAAGTGTCCGGTTCAACGGAGCTGTCCGGACGGGTCCGGGACAAACGGTATTGCCCATAACGGCTGGCCGCCAGACCATGAGCAGCAGCGGCTTCGATCAGCAAACGCTCATCGATCCCTTCCTGTTCCCAGTTGCCGGCCTCGAAATGCGGGCTGAGCACACCCAGGTCAATCAAGGCGAATTCACGTCCCACCAGGCTCGGCAGCAACGGTGCGAAACCTTCGCTGGCAATCGGCGGCAATGAATGCCCCACCGCGGTGAGGATCGCCGCTTCCATCAAGTCAAACGGCACTGAGGTGGCGACGCGAAAAATCTCCCATTCATGGGTGAGATTATCGCGGCTGTATTGATTCTCTGGATCGATGCTGACCTGTTGCTCACCGCTGAGCACCAACACCGCCGCGCGCGCGACGATCAACGGCCAGAGCGCCAAGAGCTCCTGATGTTGCAGCGGATTGACCGCGTGGTAGGCGCGGATCGCCGGCAGAATGAAGAACGGATCACCCTCGGCATGATGCAGCAGGGCCGCGCAGGTCACCGACAGATCGGTAATGCGCCAGGTGCGAATCAGGTCGCCGAAATCGATAACCCCCTGCAGCTGCCATTGGCGCTGCGGGTCACGCTGCCAGACCACGTTGTCATCGGTGATGTCCATATGGATCGCCTGCACCGGCAGATCTGCCACCAGCGGTTGCAAACGACGTTCAGCGTCAAACGCGGCGGTGGCGATCAACGCGCGTTGGCGTTCATCATTGATCACCGGCAACAGGTGATTGATCAATCCATTGGCATGCCGCGCATCCCATTGCAGCGCGCGCTCCAGCCCCGGATGATGGAAGTTGGCCAGGGCCAGATCCATCTCACCACAGAGTCGCCCCAGGCCGCAGACCAGTTCATGGCCAAGATGCTTGAGGTGCGTCAGCGACTGGCCTTCGATGTAATCGAGCAAACGTACATGCAGCACCTGCCCGGCCACTTCCAGAGTGAGCAGGTCTTGACCGTTGATCGCCGCAATCACCCGTGGCACATGCAGCCCGGGATGCGCGCCCAGATGGTTGAGGGCCGCGTGCTGGGCTTCCAGCTCGATTCCCGCGTAGTCGCCACGACAGATTTTCAGGACGAAGCGGCCCTGGTCGCTGTCGAGCCGGTAGTTGAGATCCTGCTGACTGCCCAGCGAATGCAGCGTCCCGCTCAAACCGTAATGCACCTGCAGCAGCTCCAGCGCTTGCTGCGCAGTGACCTGCGGGCTCGGCAGACTGGCGCGATGAATCAACGTGGCGAGCGACATACAACAGACCTCTGGATTTTATTATCAGGCGCCTATATCGCCACTGCGACCGCTGATACGCAACCCCCGGATGCAGGTCAGCCATCGGCGACGGATAAATGTTTAATCCCGTGATCCACTCAAGGATTTTTCCTACGGAACGTGTAGAGCGACAGGAATGTTCGGGCTTAACCCATGCTGATAGGCTGACTTACCTGCAGCGCTGCGTCCCTGTAGGAGCGAGCTTGCTCGCGATGGACGTTAACGATAACGCGTGTTTTTCTGATTAAACGCGCCGCCCTTGAGTCCTTCGCGAGCAAGCTCGCTCCTACACGCGAAAGCGTCATCCCGGACTCCCGGCTCTGACCAGCACCACCCCTGGCCTGCCAACACGCTATGATCCAATGGCTCTACGCCCGTCATGAGGAGAAAGACTACCGACATGCGCATTCTCATTACCGGCGGCGCCGGCTTTATTGGTTCGGCCTTGATCCGCCATCTGATTCAGCACACCGAACACGAAGTGCTCAACCTGGACAAGCTGACCTACGCTGGCAATCTGGAGTCGCTGAGCTGCATCGCGACCGATACCCGCTATGAGTTCGTGCAGGCCGATATTGTCGATCAGGCCGCCGTCAGCGCGGTGCTGGCACGGTTCCAGCCGCATGCAATCATGCATCTGGCAGCCGAGTCCCATGTCGACCGCTCCATCGACGGCCCGGCGGATTTCATCCAGACCAACATAGTCGGCACCTACAGCCTGCTGGAGGCCGCCCGCGCCTATTGGCAGATACTGCCCGCGCCCGAGAAAAGCACCTTCCGTTTCCACCACATCTCCACCGACGAGGTCTACGGCGACCTGCATGGAGTCGATGAGCTGTTCACCGAAACCACGCCCTATGCCCCGAGCTCTCCCTATTCGGCCAGCAAAGCCGCGTCCGACCATCTGGTTCGCGCCTGGCAGCGCACCTACGGCTTGCCGGTGCTGTTAAGCAATTGCTCGAACAATTACGGGCCGTTCCATTTCCCCGAGAAACTGATCCCGCTGGTGATCCTCAACGCGCTCTCCGGGAAACCCCTGCCGGTTTACGGCGACGGCCTGCAGGTACGTGACTGGCTGTACGTCGAGGATCACGCCCGTGCACTGTTCAAGGTGCTGACCCAAGGTGTGGTCGGCGAGACCTACAACATCGGAGGCCATAACGAGCAACAAAACATCGACGTGGTGCAGAGCATTTGCAGCCTGTTGCAACAGCTGGTGCCGCAGCGTCCGGCCGGCGTTGGGCAATTTTCCGAGCTGATTACCTTCGTCAAGGACCGCCCGGGTCACGACCAGCGGTACGCTATCGATGCCAGCAAAATCGAGCGCGAACTCGGCTGGGTTCCCGAGGAAACCTTCGAAAGCGGGCTGCGCAAAACCGTGCAGTGGTACCTCGACAACCTCGACTGGTGTCGCCGCGTTCAGGACGGTAGTTATCAAGGCCAACGCCTGGGCAACAGCGACTTCAAGGATCTGATCGCATGATGAAGGGCATTGTTCTGGCGGGCGGCACAGGCACACGCCTGCACCCGATTACCCTTGGCGTGTCCAAACAGCTGCTACCGGTTTACGACAAGCCGATGATCTATTATCCGATCTCGGTACTGATGCTGGCCGGCATCAAGGACATCCTGGTGATTTCCACTCCCCGGGACCTGCCGCAGTATCGCAACCTGCTGGGTGACGGCAGCCAGTTCGGGGTGCGCTTCACCTATGCCGAACAGCCGTCACCGGACGGGCTGGCCCAGGCATTTCTAATCGGTGAAACATTTATCGGTGACGATTCGGTGTGTCTGATTCTCGGGGATAACATCTTCCACGGGCAGCACTTCACCGAGAAACTGCTACGCGCCGCCGAGCAGCCCGCAGGGGCAACGATATTTGGTTACCGGGTCAAAGACCCTCAGCGTTTTGGGGTGATCGATTTCGACAGCCTGGGGAATGTCTTGTCGATCGAGGAAAAACCTCAACGGCCAAAATCGGGTTTTGCCGTCACCGGCCTGTATTTCTATGACCACTCAGTGGTGGACATCGCCAAAGCTGTCAAACCTTCAGCCCGTGGCGAACTGGAAATCACTGACGTCAACAATGCCTATCTGCAACGCGGCGACTTGCGCGTCGAACGCTTCGGTCGAGGCTTTGCCTGGCTCGACACCGGCACCCACGACAGTCTGCTGGAAGCCTCACAATACGTGCAGACCATCGAACACCGACAGGGCCTGAAAGTTGCCTGTCTCGAAGAGATCGCCTACAACCAGGGCTGGATCGACCGCCAGCATCTGCTCGAGCACGCCAGTTATTTTGGTAAAACCGGATACGGCCAATACCTGCTCACCCTGGCCGGAGAAAACCCATGAATGTAATCACCACCGATCTGCCCGGTGTTCTGATCATCGAACCCAAGGTATGGGGCGATGAGCGCGGCTTTTTTTACGAAAGCTACAACGCCAGGGCCTTCGAAGAAGCGACCGGCCTGAACCGGCAATTTGTTCAGGACAATCATTCCCGCTCGCAAAAAGGCGTGCTGCGCGGCTTGCACTACCAGCTGGAAAACACTCAGGGAAAGCTGATACGGGTCACCGCCGGAGAAGTGCTCGACGTTGCGGTGGACATCCGTCGCAGCTCGCCGAATTTCGGGAGCTGGGTTGCCGTGCGGGTATCGGCTGAAAACCATCGCCAGCTGTGGATCCCGGAAGGTTTCGCCCACGGTTTCCTGGTGCTGAGCGACTTCGCCGAATGCCTCTACAAAACCACCGACTACTACACACCTTCGGCCGAGCGCTGTATCCGCTGGGACGATCCGATCCTGGCCATCGACTGGCAGCTCGGCGAAGCACCACGCCTTTCAGCCAAGGACCAGTCCGGCAAGCTGCTGCAAGAGGCTGATGTGTTCCCATGAGCACGCCCCTGAAGATCCTGATCAGTGGTCAGCACGGGCAGGTTTCCCGCGAGCTGCAACTGCACCTCAAGGACCTTGGTGAGCTGATCGTGCCGGGACGCGACCGGCTCGACCTGACCCAGCCCGAGCAGATCCGCCGGCAGTTGCGCAGCTTGCGCCCGGATCTGGTCATCAATGCCGCGGCGCACACGGCGGTCGATCAGGCCGAAAGCGAGCCGGATCTGGCGTTCGCGATCAATGCCACCGCGCCTGGGATCCTTGCCGAACAAGCCTTTGAGCTGGGCATCCCGCTGATTCACTACTCCACCGACTACGTGTTCGACGGCAAGAAAACCGCGCCATACACCGAGGATGATCCACCCAACCCGTTGAGCGTCTATGGCAAAAGCAAACTCGCCGGTGAGCAGGCGATCCGCAAGGTCGGCGGCGAGCATTTGATTCTGCGTACCAGTTGGGTCTACTCGGCCCATGGCCGTAATTTCCTGTTGACCATGCAACGCCTGCTGCAAGAAAAACCGCAGCTGCAGATCGTCGCGGACCAGATCGGCGCCCCCACTTGGGCCGGAACCATCGCCAACAGCACCCGCCTCCTGATCGAGCGCTGGCAAACAGGCCAGGTCGGGGCTTGGGGCACCTACCATCTGACCGCCCTCGGCGAAACTTCCTGGTTCGGTTTTGCCCAGGCAATCCGTGAACAACTGCAAGCCTTGGGCAAGCCGTGCGCGACCCTCGAGCCGATTCCGTCCAGCGCCTACCCGACGCCAGCCATCCGACCGTTGAACTCGCGCCTGGATTGCAGCCGATTGCAACAACAATGGGGCATCACTCAGCCGGACTGGCGCAGTGCTTTACGCGAGTGTCTTGCGCAGCAAGGCTAGGCATAATGCGTCTGTACCCACAGGCGTTCGACACCCATGACTCCTACCCTTCCCCGCAGACCCCGATGGCGCAGCCTGGCACTGCTCGCGCTATGCCTGGCGCCGTTGCTGTGGCCACTGGAGCACCTGGCCGAGCGTTATTACCGCAGCGAGCTGGCGGGTCAGAACCGGCAAACCCTCGACCTCTACGTCGCCAACCTGCTGGGCACGCTGCATCGCTACGAAGTGCTGCCGCAGATCCTCGGTGACCTGCCCTCCTTGCGGGCCACCCTGGCCGCGCCGGAACAGGGTGTCAGCCAAGACAACGCCAACCACTTGCTCAAGGACATCTGCGCCCAGACCGGCGCCGAAGTCATGTACCTGATGGACCCCACCGGCAAGACCCTGGCGGCGTCCAACTGGGACAAAAAAGACAGTTTTGTCGGACGTAATTTTTCTTTCCGCCCGTATTTCAGCGAAGCCATGGCCGGGCGTCTGGGACGCTTCTTCGGACTGGGCACGACCTCGGCCAAACGCGGTTACTTCTTTGCCGCTCCGATACGCGAAGGCGAGAAGATCATCGGCGTGCTGGTAGTCAAAGTTGACCTCGACCATACCGAAAGCCTCTGGGGCAAGACCCCCGAACAACTTCTGGTGACTGACCATAACGGCGTGGTGATCCTCACCTCGAGACCGGAATGGCGCTTTCGTGCGACCCGTCCGCTGACCGACCAAGAGCGCGGGGCGATTGCCGCGATCCAACCCTACCCAATCCTCGACCCCCAACCGCTGGATTTCAGCCCCAATGCCTGGCTGACCCAGACCCGGCAGATCGATGAAACCGGCTGGAGTGTCAGCATCCTCGCGCCGCGCACCCTGATCGACCGCCCGGTCCGTACCGTGGTCGCGGTAGGCGGTGCGACCCTGTTGGTGCTGATGCTGCTGCTTGGTCTGATGATCCAACGCCGCCGCCATTACCTGGACCGCATCGCCTTCGAAGCCAAGGGCCGCCGCGAGCTGGAAATGCGCGTCGCCGAACGTACCAGCGACCTCGAAGGCCTCAACCGTCGCCTCAAACAGGAAGTACTGGAGCGCGAGCATGCTCAGCAAGAGCTGGTCCGTGCACAGGATGATCTGGTGCAGGCCGGCAAGCTGTCGGCGCTGGGCACCATGTCGGCGAGCATCAGCCATGAACTCAATCAACCGCTGGCGGCGATTCGCAGCTACGCGGAAAACGCCGAAGTGCTGCTCGATCACCAACGCACAGAGGACGCTCGCGGCAACCTGAAACTGATCAGCGAGCTGACCGGACGCATGGCCTCGATCATCGCCCATCTGCGGGCCTTCGCCCGCCGCGACCGCCACGCGCCGGAAAGCGTTGCCCTGCAACCGGCGCTGGATGACGCGCTGGCCTTATTGGCCAAACGCAGGCGCGCCATGGAAGTCGAGCTGATCCGCGACCTGCCAGCCGCCACGCTATGGGTCGAGGCCGGCGAAACCCGCCTGCGCCAGGTGCTCGGCAACCTGCTGGCCAACGCCCTCGACGCACTGACCGAAAAAGCCCCGCCGCGCAAGCTCTGGCTGAGTGCCGAAGCCACCGCCGATGGCGTCAACCTGTACATTCGTGACAATGGACCAGGTTTTTGCATGGAGGCCCTTGGCCGCGCCAGCGAACCTTTCTACACCACCAAGACCCGCACCCAAGGGCTCGGGCTGGGCTTGGCGATTTGCGACACCCTGATGCGTAACTTCGGCGGCGAACTGTCGTTTGCCAACCATCGCGAAGGTGGCGCCCTGCTAACCCTGCAACTGCGCGCCGGTGCGCCAGGAGTCAATTTGCAACCATCCGAGGACCGCAGTGCATGAGCAATGCTATCGACAGCCGCATCCAGGTGGTGTTGATCGACGACGATCCCCATTTGCGCCAGGCCCTGGGCCAGACCCTCGACCTCGCCGGGCTGAAAATTCTCCCGCTGGCTGAAGCCAAAGGCTTGGCCGGGCGTCTTGGACGCGACTGGCCGGGGGTGGTGGTCAGTGACATCCGCATGCCCGGCATGGACGGCATCGAGTTGCTGAACGAACTGCACGCGCAAGACCCGGACCTGCCGGTACTACTGATCACCGGTCATGGCGACGTACCACTGGCGGTACAGGCCATGCGCGCCGGAGCCTATGACTTCCTGGAAAAACCCTTCGCCAGCGATGCTCTGCTCGATAGCGTGCGCCGCGCCCTGGCCTTGCGCCAACTGGTGCTGGACAACCGCAGCCTGCGTCTGGCCCTGAGCGACCGGCATGAACTCAGTGCGCGGCTGGTGGGCCACTCGGCGCCAATGCTGCGCCTGCGCGAACAGATCGGCGCACTGGCCGCAACCAAAGCCGACGTACTGATCCTTGGCGAAACCGGCGCCGGCAAGGAAGTGGTGGCCCGCTCGCTGCACGACCTGTCGAGCCGTCGCAACGGTCCGTTTGTCGCGATCAATGCCGGGGCCTTGGCCGAATCAGTGGTCGAGAGCGAATTGTTCGGTCACGAGCCCGGGGCGTTCACCGGTGCGCAAAAGCGCCGCATCGGCAAATTCGAATTCGCCAACGGCGGCACGCTATTCCTCGATGAAATCGAAAGCATGAGCCTGGATGTGCAGGTCAAATTGCTGCGTTTGCTGCAAGAGCGGGTGGTCGAACGCCTGGGTGGCAATCAATTGATCCCGCTGGATATCCGCATCATCGCCGCGACCAAGGAAGACCTGCGCCAGGCGGCGGATCAGGGGCGCTTCCGCGCCGACTTGTATTACCGGCTGAACGTCGCGCCGCTGCGGATTCCACCGCTGCGCGAGCGCGGTGAAGACGCGCTGATGCTGTTCCAGCACTTTGCCGACGAGGCCAGCACCCGCCACGGCCTGCCACCCCACGAACTGCAACCGGGGCAACGGGCCTTGCTGCTGCGCCATAGCTGGCCGGGCAATGTGCGCGAACTGCAGAACGCCGCAGAACGTTTCGCCCTCGGTCTCGAACTGGCCCTGGATAACAGCGCCCCGGACGGCAGTAGCGCATCCATCACCGCCGACCTCAGCGGTGGTCTGAGCGAGCAAGTGGAAAACTTCGAGAAATCCTTGATCGCCGCCGAGCTGGCCCGCTCCCACAGTTCGCTGCGCAGCCTCGCGGAAGCGCTGGGCATTCCACGCAAGACCCTGCACGACAAACTGCGCAAACACGGACTGAATTTCGCCGATAGCGCTGCCAACAGCAGCGCCGACGAACTCGATTGAGCCACCGACTAATCTTCACACCAGCATTCTGAAAAAGAGGCCCGTGCATGAACCGCGACAGTCATTACCTGGAATCGCTGCTCCATCACGACATCCCCCTCACGCGGGACATGGGCCTCAAGGTGCTCGACTGGAAAGCCCGACAACTGCGCCTACATCTGCCGCTGGAGGCCAACGTCAACCACAAAAGCACCATGTTCGGCGGCAGTCTGTACTGCGGCGCGGTACTGGCCGGCTGGGGCTGGCTGCATTTGCGCCTGCGTGAAGAGGGCATTGAAGACGGGCACATCGTGATTCAGGAAGGCAAGATCAGCTATCCATTGCCCGTCACCTCCGATGCCGCCGCGATTTGCGACGCCCCCAGTGAAGGGGTATGGAAGAAGTTTCTGGCGACATACCAGCGTTACGGACGGGCCCGGCTGACGCTGCATACACGCATCGTCAATGTCGGCAGTGATGCGGATGCCGTGGTCTTTACCGGGCAATATGTGTTGCATCGGTAACGCTCCGCATATCAACACAACGTATAACTTATATCCACTTGGATGAAAGTACTTACTTGATGCTGAAAGCAAAGATGACGCTACTGGCATTAGTGTCGCCTTTTTGAACAACTATCTTCTGGTCCCCAGAACAAACCACCTTTTGATAATCAACAACATCGACAGTCGCCGTGTAGCCGTCTTTTATTCTGCAGTTTCCTTGATTTTTTACATATTCCCCTGGCGTGTGCCTCATATCCGACATTCCCAGGATAATTTTTCCTTCAGATAATATCGGGGTAACATTCACTGTCACGGGATCTCTTGTTATTTCCCAATCATTATCTCCCGGATGCATTTCGAAGGTTTCGCCATTTACTCCTACCATTAAATACATACCAACAGGAGGCGCAAGAATCTTGATGGAAGCTTGGCGAGAAGCCGTATTGGAGGCACAACCCGAGAAAAGACAGAGCAAAGCGATCAGAGGCAAATTAAGTATTTTCATGAAAATCTCCATAGCTGAAGCAAAACATGAGCACTTCATTGTTTATCTAAATTATTTAAGCGACGACACCACCAGTTCGCCCGATATGAATTCCAACATCAAGGAATCTCATCCGGCAATTTAAACTGCGAACATGGTTTCTTTGCTATCACAGCACTCATCAACAAGTGCATGACCTGATGCTAGCATCAAGTCAGCCACTTGAAACCTGTCAGATCTGACAGTGTATAAATTAACAGTAGCTAAACAACAGCCTGACTTTGCAGTTATTTGATTAGGCTGAACTCAAGGCTAATAATTTTTCACGCCACGCCACGCCGGCTGGCAGCGCCAGGAAAAACGCGTTAAGTAAGGATTCGCGCGCTGGATAACTGAACGGCGCACCGCTCAAATCCAGCACCTCACCACCCGCGCCTTCCAGCACGCCCTGCGCGGCGGCGGTGTCCCACTGGGAAGTCGGTGCAAGCCGTGGATAACAATCGGCGGCCCCCTCTGCCAACAGGCAGAACTTCAGTGAGCTGCCGATATTCGCCAACTGCAGCTCACCCAGGCTGTCACTCAGCCCGGCCAGCAATCGCTCCTGTTCGGGGCTCGAATGCCGACGGCTGGCGACCACGGTAAACGCTTCGCCGGCGGGCGGAACGTCCCGTACATGAATAGGCATCGGCTCTGCGTCTGTGTCGGCGCGCCAGGCACCCAGACCAGCACCGCCGAAATAGCAGCGGCCATTGGTCGGCATCGACACCACACCGAACACCACGCGGCCTTGTTCGATCAAAGCGATATTGACGGTAAATTCTTCACTGCCGGAAATGAATTCCTTGGTGCCATCCAGCGGGTCCACCAGCCACCAGCGCTGCCAGCCAGCGCGCACGCTCAGCGGGATGTCGGCATCTTCTTCCGAAAGCACCGGGATGCTCGGGTCCAGAGCCGTCAGGCCAGCCAGGATCAGATGATGAGCGGCCATGTCAGCCGCGGTCACCGGTGAGTCGTCGAGCTTGGCGGTGACTGCCACATTGGCGCGCCAGAATGGCAGAATGGCTTCACCGGCCTGAAGCGCCAGTTCGATGACCGGGGCCAACAATGGATGGGGTAAACCCATCGTAAGCTGGCTCATGGCTGAAACATCCCACGCTCAGTCAGCACATCGCGGGCCAGATACAGGGCCGCCAGCGCACGACCTTCGGTGAACTGAGGATTCTGCACCAAGGCCGACAATTCCCGCAGATTGACCCGATCCACGCGCATCGGCTCAGGCTCATCGCCCTCAAGGCGATCTTCGTAGAGCTCGGTCGCCAGCACCACCTGAATCTTCTGGCTCATGTAGCCTGGCGACAACGACAGCTCAGTCAAATGCTCAAGTTGGCGCGCACCAAAACCCGCCTCCTCCTTGAGCTCGCGCTCAGCCGCCGCCAGCACATCTTCGCCCGGCTCAATCAGCCCCTTGGGCAAAGACAGCTCGTATTCATTGGTGCCGCCGCAATACTCTTCAATCAATACCGCGTGATCGTCATCAAGCATCGCCACGATCATCACCGCGCCATAACCGACACCTTTGCTGACCAAGCGCTCATAGGTGCGCTCGACGCCATTGGAGAAGCGCAACTGCAGCTCTTCGACACAGAACAAACGGCTGGTGGCGACTATCTCGCGGGCGAGTATGGTGGGTTTCTGGCGCATGGCGGCTCCTTGAGGTGAACGCGGTACTATACCCCGGCTTACCCGATTGTTTGTGTCGGATATCTTTCTACCGTTCGAGAAGTTTTCCATGCCCTCACTGCCCTGGCGCGACATCGATACCGTTCTGCTGGATATGGACGGCACGCTACTGGACCTGCACTACGACAACCATTTCTGGCTGGAGCACCTGCCTCAGCGCTACGCCGAGTTGCATGGTGTAAGCCGGGCCATGGCGGAGCTGGAATTGCAGCCGTTGTTCGAGCGCAACGCCGGTCAGTTGCAGTGGTATTGCCTGGATTTCTGGAGCGCTGAACTGAAACTGCCGGTGCGCGAACTCAAGCTGGAAACCGCCCATCTGATTGCCCTGCGCCCGGACGCCGATACCTTCCTGGCAGCGATCAAACAGGCCGGCAAGCGGGTCGTGCTGATCACCAACGCTCACCGGGATTCGCTGTCATTGAAACTGGAAAAAGTCGAATTGGCACCGTATTTCGAGCGTTTGATCAGCTCCCACGATTACGGCTTCGCCAAGGAAAACCCACAGTTCTGGGATGCACTGCAAGCCGATATCGGCTTCGATCCGGCCCGCAGCCTGTTTATCGATGACACCTTGCCGATCCTGCGCAGCGCCCGCGACTTCGGTGTCGGGCATCTATTGGCCGTCAGCGAGCCGGACAGCCGAAAAGGCCCCAGGGACACTGCGGAATTTGCCGCGGTGGGGGATTATCGGGAGTTGATTGCAGGGCTCTAAACCGAGCGGCCTGCCTTTGTAGGAGCTGGCGCAGCCTGCGATCTTTTGATCTTTTTGCCACTGGTGAATCAAGATCAAAAGATCGTCCGAACGCGGCCCGAACCTTCGGCAGCTCCTACAGAAGACCTCAAATTATTCAGGAATCCGCAACGTCTGCCCCGGGTAGATTTTGTCCGGGTGCGACAGCATCGGTTTGTTGGCCTCGAAGATCTTGTTGTACTTGTTGGCGTCGCCGTACTCAGCCTTGGCAATCGCGCTGAGGGTGTCGCCTTTTTTCACGGTGACAAAACGCGCCGCCTTAGCGACAGGGCCAGTCACGGTGATCTGATCGTCCACGCTGCCGACTCCGGCAATGTTGCCCATAGCCAGCACAATCTTCTCTTTCTCCTCCTGGCTGGCGACTTCACCGGTGAGCGTGACTTTGTCGCCATCCACCGTGGCCTGTACATTCGGATTACCCAGGCCGACCTTGGCAATGTGCTCCTTCAGCTGCTCGCTGGCATTGGCGTTGCCGGGCGTCAGCAGATCGATAAGTTTTTCACCTGCTTCCTTCACAAAGCTAAAAATACTCATGGTGCACACTCCTTGGTTATTTATGGGTCCAGAGGCGAAAGACTAGACCAACCCGGCAAGGAGTGGTTTCAGGCCGACCAATGACCCAACCCGGTGCAAGCGCTAGAATCCCGAACCTAGCCAGCGCCCTGGAGCGAAGATGGACATCAAACAGCTGAAATTCCTCATCGCCCTCGACGAAACCCGTCACTTCGGCCAGGCCGCCGCCCGCTGTCACATCACCCAGCCGACCTTGTCCATGCGCCTGCGCAGCCTCGAAGAAGAGCTCGATCTGCCACTGGTCAATCGCGGGCAGCGTTTCGAAAGCTTTACTGCCCCGGGGGAGCGGGTGCTGGCTTGGGCCCGTACGGTGCTGGCGGCCTATGACGGTCTGCAAGCCGAGGCCGCAGCCTGTCGCGGCAACCTGGTCGGGACCCTGCGCCTGGGCGTGGTGCCGCTGTCGAACTTCGACCCGCTACCGCTGATGCACCGCCTGCACAAGGAACACCCGAGTCTGCGCTTCGAACTGTCGGCGCTGAGCTCCGAGCAGATCCTCGAGCAACTGGCGAGCAATCGCCTGGACCTCGGCGTTTCGTACCTGGAGCGGCTGGACAACGAACGTTTCGACTCGCTGGCCCTGAGCGAAACCCGCATGGGCCTGCTCTACGACCAACGCTTCTTCAGTTTTGGTGAGAAACCCCTGAGCTGGGAGGCACTGATCGAGTTGCCACTGGGCATGCTCACCAGCGGCATGCACTTTCGCCAGTCCATCGACCACAACTTCCACAGTCGCGGCCTCAATCCGCAACCGCTGCTGCAGACCGATGCGGTCCATCAGCTGCTACAGGCGGTACACGGCGGCCTGTGTTGCGCGGTGATGCCGTTGGAAGGCGGTCTTGAAGCCTTGACCGACGACCTGCGCCTGCAACCTATCGAGAACGCCCAGACCCTCGCGCGCCTGGGGTTGATCATGCGCCGCAGCGCACCGCGTTCGGCGCTGGCGGAAGCCTGTTTCGCGATTTATCAGAAATCGCCAAGCGGTTCTTGATCGATGGCATCTATCGGTACATCAGAACTAGCGATTAGACGCGACACTTTGACGCGCCTAGTCTTAAAGGTGAATACACCGCCGGTACTGCCTCATGAACGCCAAGCGCCCAGCTCGCGCGGCGCCTGCCCTGGAAATTCCCGCGCCCGCCGCCAGTCAGAGCTACCACTACTGCAACCTGGAACACACTGAATCAGCCAGCACCGCGCTCGCTGAGGAGGTCGCGCTGGCGATCGCCTACAACGGCATCAGCCAGGCGGTGATGCTGGTCACTCCCGGCGACCTTGAAGACTTTATTGTCGGCTTCAGTATCGGCAGCGGGATCATCAGCGACGTTTCGGAAATCTACGACCTGAAACTCAGCGGCTCGGGCTCAACGCAGTACGCGCAAGTGCAAATCACCAGCCGCGCTTTCTGGAACCTCAAGCAGCAACGCCGCCAACTGGCCGGTACCAGCGGTTGCGGGCTCTGCGGGGTGGAAGCGGTCGAGCAGGCATTGCCCGAGCTGAATGTATTGCCCGGTGCGCCCTTGCCGCCAGCCGAGTGGCTCGACGGGTTGCGGCAACGCATCAGCGCTTTTCAGCCCTTGGGACAGCACAGTGGTGCCGTGCATGCGGCAGTGTTCATGAACAACCAGGGCGAACTGCTACTGGGTCGTGAAGACATCGGTCGGCACAACGCCCTCGACAAACTGATCGGCGCGCTGATCCGGCAGAACATCCCCACTGCTGGCGGCCTGGCGATTGTCACCAGCCGTTGCAGCCTGGAATTGATCCAGAAAGTCTTGCGCGCAGGCATTCAGACATTAGTCAGCCTGTCGTCGCCTACCGGTCTGGCCCTGCAATGGGCGCGCCGGCACAACCTCAATCTCATTCACCTGCCGCAAAAAAGTGCGCCGCGGGTCTATAGCCCTGCGATGGAGAATCCAAAAGCGTGAGCAATCATCGTCAAGCCGTCCAAAAACCAACCCCGCGCTACAAGCCCTACAAAGGCCCGGCCGGCGGTTGGGGCGCACTGATCAGCGTCGCTCAAGCCTGGTTGACCAGCGACAACGCACTGAAAAACATCCGCATGATGCTTAAGACCAACCAGAACGGCGGCCTTGACTGCCCGGGTTGCGCTTGGGGCGACTCGCCGGAAAGTGGCATGGTCAAGTTCTGCGAAAACGGCGCCAAAGCGGTCAACTGGGAAGCCACCAAGCGCCGGGTCGATGGTGCCTTCTTCGCCAAGCACAGTGTCAGCTCGCTGCTGGAGCAAAGTGATTACTGGCTCGAGTACCAGGGTCGCCTGACCGAACCGATGAGCTACAACGCTGAAACCGATCGCTACACACCCATCAGCTGGGAAGCGGCTTTCGCGCTGATCGGCAAACACTTGCAGAACCTCAGCAGCCCCGATCAGACCGAGTTCTATACCTCCGGCCGGGCCAGTAACGAAGCGGCGTACCTTTATCAGTTGTTCGTGCGCGCGTTTGGCACCAACAACTTCCCCGACTGCTCGAACATGTGCCACGAAGCCAGCGGTGTGGCCCTGCAGCAAAGTGTCGGCGTGGGCAAAGGCACAGTAACCTTCGACGATTTCGAACACGCCGATGCGATTTTTGTTTTGGGGCAGAACCCTGGCACCAACCATCCGCGGATGCTCGAACCGCTGCGCGAAGCAGTGAAACGCGGCGCTCAAGTGGTCTGCGTCAATCCGCTCAAAGAGCGCGGACTGGAACGTTTCCAACACCCGCAACAACCTTTCGAGATGCTCACCAACGGTGATCGCCCGACCAATACCGCCTATTTCCGGCCGGCGCTGGGCGGCGATATGGCGTTGCTGCGGGGCATGGCCAAATTCCTGCTGCAATGGGAGCGCGAAGCGCAGCTGACGTATGAACCGGCGGTGTTTGACCACGACTTCCTCAACGAACACACCGGTGATGTGCTCGGTTACCTGGCCGCCATCGACAAAACCCCATGGGAACAGATCGTCGAACAGTCCGGGCTGCCCCTGACCGATATCGAACAAGCCGCACGCATGTACGCCAAGAGCAAAAACGTAATCATGTGCTGGGCAATGGGCATCACCCAGCATCGCCATTCGGTACCGACCATCCAGGAAATCGCCAACCTGATGCTGCTGCGCGGCAACGTCGGCCGGCCGGGCGCCGGTCTGTGTCCGGTACGTGGCCACAGTAACGTGCAGGGCGACCGCACCATGGGCATCAACGAGTGCCCTCCGGCGTTCTTCCTCGATGCGCTGGAACGACGCTTCCAGTTCAAGGTGCCGCGTGAAAGCGGCCACAACGTCGTCGAGGCGATCCATGCGATGCTCGACGGGCGCTCGAAAGTCTTTATCGGCCTGGGTGGCAACTTCGCCCAGGCGACTCCGGACAGCACGCGGACCTTCCAGGCCCTGAGCAACTGCGACCTCACTGTGCAGATCAGCACCAAGCTCAACCGCAGCCATCTGGCCCACGGTAAAGAGGCACTGATCCTGCCATGCCTGGGCCGTACCGACATCGACCTGCAGACTGGGGGCCCGCAAGCGGTCACCGTGGAAGACTCTTTCAGCATGGTCCACGCCTCCAATGGGCAGTTACAACCAATCTCCAAACTGATGCGCTCAGAGCCATCGATCATTGCCGGCATCGCTGCCGCGACATTGGGTACGCACCCGGTGGACTGGAACTGGCTTGTCGCCGATTACCGTCGCATTCGCGAGCTGATCGCCGACACCATTCCCGGCTTCAAGGACTTTAACCAGCGACTGGAAAATCCGGGTGGTTTCTACCTGGGCAATAGCGCTGGTGAAAGGCGCTGGAATACTGCATCGGGCCGGGCAAATTTCCGTCCGAACATTTTGCCGGTCGATCTAGTGCATGAGCGCACCCGCGCCACTGGTGTACTGCCGGACCTGATCATGCAGTCGATGCGCTCCCATGATCAGTACAACACCACCATCTATGGCCTCGACGACCGCTATCGCGGCGTCAAAGGTCAGCGTGACGTGCTGTTCGTCAACGAAGCCGACATCATCCGCCTGGGCTTCAAACCGGGTCAGAAAGCCGACATCGTGTCGATCTGGGACGATGGCCGCGAACGGCGGGTCAAGGGCTTCACCTTGCTGGCCTTCGATATCCCTGCCGGGCAAGCTGCGGCCTATTACCCGGAAGTGAACCCGCTGGTACCACTGGAAAGCACCGGTGACGGTAGCCACACGCCGACGTCGAAGTTTGTCGCGATCCGGCTGGAAGCGGCGAGGGAAAATGGATTGATCTTGGCGAAGTCGGCTTAAAAGCAAGATCAAAAGATCGCAGCCTGCGGCAGCTCCTACAGGGTTGGTGTGCACCTGAAATTCTATGGGTGTACGCGGTCGGCGTAGGAGCTGCCGCAGGCTGCGATCTTTTAAAGGCGGCGCTGATCACCAACTTTCCAAACGCCCACAAAAAAGGCCGCTTTCGCATGAAAACGGCCTTTCACCAGTAGCAAAAGACCGGCGAAAAACAGTTAAGTTCCGCCTAAAAAACAGTAACTTATAGATATGTGTTGAAGTCGTGTTACTCGTCGGATTTCGATTGTAACGCCCATCACTCAGCCTCAGGATCGCGCCGTCATCCCCTTGAGGTTTTTCGTATGAAGTTCTCCTCGATTCTCTTGTTGTCCCTTAGCCTGGCCAGTGGCATCGCTTCTGCCGGAGGCACCACCGAAGCAGGTGTGGGCGGCGCATTGGGCGGGGTTCTAGGCTCAGTGGTCGGTCAGTCGTTAGGCGGCAGCACCGGTTCCACTATCGGTGCAGCCCTGGGTGGCGCAGGCGGTAGTGCGGTCGGTGCCGACAAACGTAGCCGTGGCGAAGCAGCCATCGGCGGTGCCCTGGGCGCAGCCGGCGGTAACGTGGTCGGCCGCAGCATGGGCGGCACCACCGGCAGCCTGATCGGTTCTGCCGCGGGTGGCGGTGCCGGTGGCGCGCTGGGTAACTACATGGGCAACAAGAGCGATGACGACGACGATCGTCGCCACAGCAGTCGCGGCCGCGATGACCGCCGCTACTACCGTGACGGTGGTCGCCACGACCGCGGTCATCACTATGGGCATCGCAAGCATCACAAACACAATCGCCACCGTTAAGGCTTGAAGTGTTTCGCGCTCGACCTTTCTAAAAGATCGCAGCCTGCGGCAGCTCCTACATATGAGCTGCCGACAGGCTGCGATTTTTTTGTTCACACCACCAATTGCTCCAGTGCCCCACGCAACACGGCAGGAATCGCCACCGGCTGATTCGACGCCCGATCCACAAACACATGCACAAACCGCCCCGCCGCACAGGCGTCAGCTTCTCCCGCCTTGAACACCGCCAGCTCGTACTGCACTGAACTGTTGCCCAACTTGCCCACCCGCAAGCCGATTTCGATACGCTCGGGGAAAGCGATCGAGGCAAAGTAGTCACAGGCTGAACTCACTACAAAGCCCACCACCTCTCCGTCGTGAATATCCAGCCCACCCTCCTCGATCAGGTAGGTGTTCACCGCCGTGTCGAAAAAGCTGTAATAGGTGACGTTATTCACATGACCGTAGACATCATTGTCGTGCCACCGGGTGATGATCGGCTGGAAATGGCGGTAATCAGCGCGTTGTGGCATCTGGTCGGTCATTGAGTGATCTCTTGGATTATGGGGCAGACAGTGTAATCGCTGCGATCGCCGCGGTCGGGGGCGACACGGGGTCATTCGCGGGCAAGTCGGATCGCCGCATCGCTGTTCTCGCAAACTTGTCCGCGAAGCGTTGACCTAAAGGTTCGCCTCGGCCCACTGCCTCACCTCGGCATAGGGATAATCTTCCAACGTGGCAAACCCCGGAATCGCTCGGGCCTTGAGTTTGGTGAACAGCGGCACGCTGATCCCGCAGAGGAATCGCGTCAGTCGCTCAGCACCCGGCAAGCTGCCGGTGTACTGCTCATGCCTGTGGATAAAGTCGCCGCACAGTGCCTGGAAATTTTTATCCACAAGCCCCGGCAATCCGGGAGGTGCTGGCAGGCGAGCAATCTGACCATGACACACCGAACAGTGCCCGCACTGCTGCGGCGCGTTTTCGTCGCCGAAATACTGGGCCAGTCGATAACCGAGGCAACATTCGGTGGCGAACAAATCGAGCATGGCATGGATGCGCGCAATCTCAGTGCGCTCATGCTGGGTGAAGCAAGCATGCAATTCAGCGCTCAGCAGCTGCGCATCGAAATCCGTCATCAGCAAGCTGTAGACCTCGGTCATTTGCTTGCTTTCCAGCTCCACCCAGCCCTTCTCCTGGAAATAATCCAGGGCCTTCACCACCCGGTTTCGTTCGGCTTGATGTTGCTGATACAACGCGTCGAAGTTGACCGTGGCCCAGGTCCGGGCGCGGCTCGAGGTCTGGATGATCGCCGAGACAAAGTCCCGCCGCTCACCCTCGAAACGTGCCAGCAAAGCCTCAGGCTCGACCAGAAACTTGAAACGGTAGTCGGCAAAGTAGGCATAGCGTGGCGCGATCAAGCCGCGCAACTCCAGCTGCACCAGCAAAGTCTTGAGCGGCAATTGGCGAATGTTGCTCTGATCAGCCAAGGGCCCGAGCAGAAACTCCCATTGCCCTTCGGGGCTGGCCGCTTGCAGTTCGTCCAGCACACAGCGAATCCCGCTCAACTCCGGCGTGTCGCCGTAAACGAAATTCTCCAGCACATTGAGGCTGTCGCGGTTGGCCAGCACCAGACAGTCGGATGGCTGCCCGTCACGCCCGGCGCGGCCGATTTCCTGGCTGTAGTTCTCGATGGATTTCGGCAAGTCGAAATGCACAACGTTGCGGATGTCGCTCTTGTCGATCCCCATGCCGAAGGCAATGGTGGCGACGATACAATTGCACTGCCCACCCATGAAACGCCGCTGAATCGCCTCGCGCTTTTCATTGGGTAGACCGGCGTGATATCCCTCGGCCGCAATGCCGTGCTGGCTGAGGTGTTGAGCGATCTGCTCGGCGGTTTTCTGCAAGGTGACGTAGACAATGCTCGGTTGCCCTGCGCGCTGGCCCAACCACTCGACCAGACGCCGACGCTTGTCCTGGCCGCGCACCGGCTCCACCAACAGATTGAGGTTGGGCCGGTAGAAACCGGTAGTTACCACATCATCCGCAGCGATGGCGAATTTCGCCTGCATGTCGGCGATCACTTTCGGCGTCGCGGTGGCAGTCAGCAGCAAGGCCTGGGGGATGTTGAACTGGCGCTGATAGTCCGGCAGCTTCAAATAGTCAGGACGGAAGTTATGCCCCCATTCCGAAATACAGTGCGCCTCGTCGACCACCAGCAGAGAGATCGGTACCTGCTGCAAGAAGTTGCGAAAGCGCTCGTTCTTCAAGCGCTCCACGGAAATCATCAAAATCTTCAACTCGCCGGAGCGAGCCCGGGCCATGACCTCGTTGGCGTCATCCCGACTCTGTACCGAATCGATACTCGCCGCCGCGATGCCATGACGCGCCAGGAACGCCAGCTGATCCTGCATCAACGCCAGCAACGGCGAAACCACCAGCGTCAGATGCGGCAGCAGTAAGGCCGGCAGTTGATAACACAACGACTTGCCCGACCCGGTAGGAAAAATCGCCGCCGCCGAACGCCCGGCCAACACAGCACTGACCGCCACCTCCTGGCCGGGCCGGAACTGTGGATAACCGAAGACCTGTTCAAGGGTGTTGTGCATAAGCTGTCACTCCGTTGACCGCTGAGATGCTTGAAGCCTAGCGCGACAAACTCAGCGGATCGAGAAAAGGTCATGGGTAAAACACTACAGGTTGATACAAACGGCACAACTATTACCTCACGTCCCCGCACCTTCAACCGATAAGGTTCATCGCTCATGCCGAATTCACTGGCGTGGCCAAACACCATCAGGGCGATGAAAATCTCAGGCCAACACACCTCGCCCGGAGAAAACCGGCTTGCCTGCGAAAAAACCGATGACCCTGTGATTCTCCCTGACCCTCACACAAAAACCAGGAATCCCCGGGAGCACCAAAAAGCCAACTGCCGACCCAGATCCCTTGAACTACAATTGGGTCTTGCAGCGTGAGGCAAACGTGATGAGCAAACTGACGTTTGAGCAAAAGCAGGACCATTACGAAAGCGTCCGCCGGTCAAACTATCTGGCGAGCCTGCGCCTGGAAGGCTTTGACACAACTCGTGCCGACGCCGACAAACCGCTCCCCAGCCGGGAAGCGGCACTGCGCAAATACCTCAAGAGCCCAAGCTGATGCCCGGTCAATATGGGGGCAACCTGGATCCTTATTGCTATCCGGCTAGCGGAGTGCTGCGCAACCTGCTCAACATTCATGACGAGCCCCTCCTTCAACAAGCCGAACGAGAGTTCTCCGAAATTGCCGCCAGCACACTTTGTCTGCACCCTGTGCCCTACGATCTGGGTTTCTTCCAGCTGATTCATAAAACCCTGTTTTCGGACGTCTACGAATGGGCCGGCGAACTAAGAACAATCAATATCCAGAAGGACGAAACCCTGTTCTGCACCGCTGAACGAATCGTCCCCGAGGCTGAGAAAATATTTCGCGCCATGGAAAAAGCCTCCTGGTTCGCGGGTGCATCCAAAACCGAGCTGGTGATCAAGGTTGCCGAGGCGTATGGCGATCTCAACGTCATTCACCCGTTCCGGGATGGCAACGGTCGAGCCCAACGCATCCTGTTCGAGCACATCATCATCAATGCCGGTTTTACCGTTGATTGGTGGCTGGTCAATGTTGCCGATTGGGTACCGGCCAACGTCGACGCCGTAGCCTGCGACTACCGAGGGCTGGAGACCCTATTCAAACGCTGTATCGGAAAAATCCCGCGCTAGATGCTGACGGTTTGGCTTTACACTCGCCGCCAGCCCTCGCTCTCCCCAATCGGACTGTTAACCATGAAACTCGCCATCGGCTTCCCCGACGATCAAGCGATGCGACTCCTCATGCAGCTAGTGCACGAAGAACTCGGCCTGCCTGAACGCAAAACCATCAGCCTGCAAACCTCGATCAACTTCGACCTCGGCTGCGACGGCGCCGACGCAGAGTTGCTGATGGAAGCACTGACCGAACAGTTCACCGTCGACTTCATCGACTACGACGCCTATCGCTACTTCCAGCCCGAAGGCTATGACCTGTTTCTCAAACGCAGGGCCAAGGGTCGCGGCGACAAACTCCCGCTGACCATCGGCATGCTTTACGGAGCTATCAAGGCGCAGCGCTGGGAGACTCAGGAGCTGGAAGGGCCCTAGTTTCCAAGCCGTCGCGATCAGGAACTCCGTGGGAAGTCTGACTCAGAATTCAACAAGCAAAAAAAACCGCCCCTGAAAGGGCGGTTTTTTGTTACCTCAAACCACTAGCCGATAATTACAACTTCGGGCCGGCAGCCTTGATCGCGTCGCTTACATCGAACTTCTTGAAGTTCTCGACGAACAAACCAGCCAGTGCTTTGGCCGCTTCGTCGTAGGCCGCTTTGTCAGCCCAGGTGTTGCGCGGGTTCAACAGGCCAGTCTCAACGCCCGGTACGGCCAGGGGCACGTCGAGGTTGATGGTGTCCAGGTGTTCGGTTTCTACGCCGATCAGCGCGCCGCTCTGGATCGCCGCGATGACGCCACGGGTGGTCGGGATGTTGAAGCGCTTGCCGACGCCGTAGCCACCGCCGGTCCAGCCGGTGTTGACCAGGTAGACCTTGGAGCCGAAGCCGCGGATGCGCTTGATCAGCAGTTCAGCGTATTCGCCGGCCGGACGCGGGAAGAACGGTGCGCCGAAGCAGGTGGAGAAGGTCGACTTGATGCCGCTGCCGGAACCCATTTCGGTCGAGCCCACCAGAGCGGTGTAGCCGGACAGGAAGTGGTAGGCCGCTTGTTCTTCGCTGAGGATCGAGACTGGCGGCAGTACGCCGGTCAGGTCGCAGGTCAGGAAGATCACAGCGTTTGGCTCGCCGCCGAGGTTTTTCGGCGCGCGTTTTTCGATCAGTTCACGCGGGTAAGCGGCGCGGCTGTTCTGGGTCAGGCTGTCATCGGCGTAGTCGGCTTTCTTGGTGACCGGGTCGAGTACGACGTTTTCCAGTACGGCGCCGTGCTGAATGGCTTTCCAGATGACCGGCTCGTTCTTCTCGGAGAGGTCGATGCACTTGGCATAGCAACCGCCTTCGATGTTGAACA
Source organism: Pseudomonas sp. LBUM1658 (assembly GCF_059716055.1). NCBI lineage: Bacteria > Pseudomonadati > Pseudomonadota > Gammaproteobacteria > Pseudomonadales > Pseudomonadaceae > Pseudomonas > Pseudomonas sp. LBUM1658. The sequence goes on along the minus strand of NZ_CP166798.1, from coordinate 245,368 downwards.
CCACGCCAACACCCCAGCCGTGTTCGTCGTCGCCGATCAGGTAGCGGCTTTCGTCAGCGGACAGCGTGGTTTTACCGGTGCCGGAGAGGCCGAAGAACAGGGTTACGTCGCCCTCTTCGCCCATGTTGGCCGCGCAGTGCATCGGCAGGACGTCGACTGCTGGCAGCAGGAAGTTCTGGACCGAGAACAGGGCTTTTTTCATTTCGCCGGCGTAACGCATGCCAGCGATCAGGACTTTCTTGGCCGCGAAGTTGATGATCACGGTGCCGTCGGAGTTGGTGCCATCACGCTCAGGTTCGCAGACGAACTGTGGGGCGTTGATGATTTGCCACTCGTCCTTGCCAGCCGGGTTGTACTCTTCAGGGTTGATGAACAGGCAACGGCCGAACAGGTTGTGCCAGGCAGTCTCGGTGGTCATTTTGACCGGGAGGTAGTGCGCAGGATCAGAACCTACATGAACGTAGGAAACAAAACGCTCGCGCTCAGCCAGATAGGCTTCGACGCGGTTCCACAGGGCGTCGAACTTGTCGGCCGGGAACTTGCGGTTGATCGGGCCCCAGGCAATGGCGGCCTGGGTGGAAGGCTCTTCAACGATGAAACGGTCGACTGGCGAGCGACCGGTACGGTGACCGGTGCGAACTACCAAAGCGCCGGTATCGGACAGCTCGCCTTCACCGCGGTTCAGGGCTTCTTTAACCAGATCGTCAACACTCAGATCGGTGTACACGGCGTTATTGGCTTGCGTCATGAGATTCCCCGTCGGCCAGTGGCCGAGTGCTCCAAACGTTTTGTAGTAGAAAGTTGTGCACTACTACCGCGAAAAAAGTGGGCCGGATTATGCCAGAAATGACCAAAAATAGTAGGGCCCTCCCGTCAGACCGGCGTTATTCCGGCGTTCAACAGGTGATTTACCTGTACTGAATCGATTTAGTGACGAGTATCTGACGGTGTGTCGACACCCGCTCCAGCGAACAATTGAGCGATATCGGCGGCATCGAACAAGTAGCGCTGGTTGCAAAACTGGCAATCGATCTCGACGCTGCCGCCGTTTTCGATGACCAGTTGTTGTGCGTCTTCCTGACCCAGACTGACCAGCGCATTGCCCGAACGATCCCGCGAGCAGCTGCAGCGAAAGCGCAATGTCTGCACATCGAACAGGCGTACCGCTTCGTCGTGGTAGAGGCGGTGCAGCACGGTTTCGTTATCCAGGCTGAGCAGTTCGTCGGCGGTGAGGGTACCGGCCAGGGTGGTGATGTGCTGCCAGCTGGCGGCGCGTTCTTCGTCGTCCTTGATACGATCGGCTGGCAGTTGCTGCAGCAGCAGGCCACGAGCGCGTCGGCCGTCGGCGTTAAGCCAGAAGCGTGTGCCGACTTGCTGGGACATGACGAAATAGTTGGTGAAGCATTCCGAGAGGTCGGCGCCGTCGAGGTCGACGATACCCTGGTAACGCTGGCCATGGGTGGGATCGACGGTCAGCGCCAGCACGCCTTGCGGCATCAGATCGGCAAGGGTGGCGTCAGGGGCAATCTGCTCCGCGTGGTAACGGGCCAGGCCACGGATTTCGCGCTCGCTGGAGCACTCGATCATCAGCAAGGGTACCGGGCCTTCGGAACGGGCCTGGAGAATCAGCAAGCCATCGAACTTCAAAGTGCCGACCAGCAGCGACGCCGCCGCCATCAGCTCGCCGAGCAGCTGTGCGACCGGCTCCGGATAGGGATGTTTGGCAAGGACTTCGGCATAGCTACGCTCCAACGCAACCAGCTCGCCGCGGGCGTCGCTGTCATCGAAGATGAAGCGTTGGGTGTAGTCGGTATCCGGTAGATCGATCATAGGTCTGGGTATCTGAAGTGATGACTAAAGGGTTACAGGGCGACAGAAAGCGTTTTGACACCGATCGGTGTGTGATTCTCGGCCATGGGAGGCATTTTATGAACAATCCGGGATTGTTCCAAGCCAGGCAGCTCTTGGCGGGTTGGCTCTGGGTAATTTACGCCCTCAGGCGGGACAGCCCTACTCCCCATCATTTCCACCATGAAACTTGAATAGATCGCGCCGCTGTTTCTTGGTCGGCTTGCCGTCGGTGCTGACACCCAGGGAGCCGGCCTTACGCATTGCCGCCGCGTTTTCGCGCTTGGCGATGCTGGCTTCGGTTTCGGCGTACAGGGCCTGGGCTTCCGGCGCGCCACGGCGCACCACCGACAACCCCAGGACCACTATAGTGCGTTCGTCGAAACCGGCGCGGATCTGAAATTCATCGCCGATTCTCGGCTCTTTGCCCGGCTTGCAACGATCGCCCCGGCAATGCACTTTGCCGCTTTCAATCGCCGCTTTGGCCAGCGCACGGGTTTTATAGAAGCGCGCAGCCCACAACCACTTATCCAGACGAACCTTGTCGTCCTCTTCGGTTTTTTGTGCCATTGGATTTCCTCGTTCGGTAGATGCTCGGAACTGTACTACTGTTTCTGTCGGGCCCATCAATCCACATGGGCGGATAGAATGCCCGGCTTATGCCTGTAGTCCTGGCGCGGAGTTCATGAGTGACTATTTTCCCGACATCTTTAACCTCGCCCGGCGAACACTGCCAGGGATGCCAGCAGGACAACCCGCTGGGTTTCGACTTCGCCTTTGCTTACCAGCCAATCGTCGACCTGCGCGATCAGTCCATTTTCGCTCATGAGGCGCTGGTCCGGGGTACGGCGGGTGAAGGCGCTTTGTCGATACTCGAGCAGATCACCGAGGAAAATCGTTACCGTTTCGATCAGCTTTGCCGCATCCGGGCCATTGAAGGCGCAGCTGCTTTAGGCATGCAGAGTCACCTCTCCATCAACTTCATGCCCAATGCGGTTTATCGCCCTGAGCTGTGTATTCGCAGCACCCTGGAGACGGCCAGAAAAAACGATTTCCCTCTCGACAAGCTGATTTTCGAGACACTGGAAAGCCAGCACGTAGATAACTATCGCCATTTGACCAATATTCTGCGTGAATACCGCGAATTCGGCTTCAAGACGGCCATCGATGATTTTGGCTCGGGCTATTCCGGGCTGAATCTACTCGCAGATTTCCAACCGGACCTGATTAAACTCGACATGGCGCTGATCCGCGATGTCGACCGTGATCGTGTCCGTCAGGCCATCGTGCGGGGGATTGTCGCCATGTGTGCGGAACTGGACGTTACAGTCATTGCCGAAGGCGTCGAAAGTGCCGGTGAACGGGACTTTCTGGATGACTGTGGAATATTTCTGATGCAGGGTTACTGGTTCGCCAAACCCGCATTCAAAGCGCTGGCCCGGATTGCTCCCGATGCCTGGACACGTTAATCGCTGGCTGACCCTTTTGAAGACATTTGACCATTTGACCGTTGTCGGTCTGCGCGAGTGGATAGCGCTCCCGGATATGGGAGTGGCGGGCCTGCGGGCGAAGATCGACACCGGCGCCAGCACCTCCAGCCTGCATGCCACCGAGATCGAGCCGTTCGAGCGCGACGGGGAAAAGTGGGTGCGCTTCAATGCGCACCTGGGCACCGTGGTGCAACTGCGCCATCGGCACTGTGAAGCGCCACTGGTGGCGATGAAGACGATTAAAAGCTCCAACGGCCAGGCGCAGGTGCGTTATGTAATCAGCACCACCCTGGCGCTGGGCGATCGGATCTGGCGGGTGGAGTTCACCCTGGCCTGCCGCAAGTCCATGCGCTATCGCTTGTTACTCGGTTCCAAAGCCCTGATCGACGGCCAGTTGGTGGTCAATCCAGGCATCAAATACGTTCAAGACAAGCCGGCATTCCCGGCATCCACTACCCTTGCCACAGGTGTTGCATGAAGATCGCTGTGCTGTCGCGTAACCCGCGTCTGTATTCCACTCGTCGTCTGGTCGAGGCCGGCACCGAGCGTGGCCATGAAATGGTGGTGGTCGATACCCTGCGCGCCTATATGAACATAGCCAGTCATAAGCCGCAGATCCACTACCGTGGCAGGCCACTGGAAGGCTTCGATGCGGTGATCCCGCGGATCGGTGCTTCGGTGACGTTTTATGGTTGCGCAGTATTGCGCCAGTTCGAAATGATGGGAGTGTTCCCACTCAACGAGTCCGTGGCCATCGCCCGCTCGCGGGACAAACTGCGCTCGCTGCAATTGCTCTCGCGACGCGGTATTGGCTTGCCGGTTACCGGTTTTGCCCACTCACCGGACGACATTCCCGACCTGATCGCGATGGTCAACGGCGCACCGCTGGTGATCAAGGTGCTGGAAGGCACCCAGGGCATCGGCGTGGTGATGTGTGAAACCGCTACCGCGGCGGAGTCGGTGATCGAGGCGTTCATGGGCCTCAAGCAGAACATCATGGTCCAGGAATACATCAAGGAAGCCGGAGGTGCGGATATCCGCTGCTTCGTGGTGGGTGAAAAGGTGATCGCGGCGATGAAGCGTCAGGCCAAGCCCGGCGAGTTCCGCTCCAACCTGCACCGGGGTGGCAGTGCCAGCCTGATCAAGATCACCCCCGAAGAGCGCATGACCGCCCTGCGCGCGGCCAAGGTCATGGGCCTGAGCGTGGCGGGCGTGGATATCCTGCGTTCCAATCACGGGCCGCTGGTGATGGAGGTTAACTCCTCGCCAGGGCTGGAAGGGATTGAAACTACCACCTGCAAGAATGTGGCGGGGATCATCATCGAACATCTGGAAAAAAATAGCGGGCCGAATATGACAAGGACCAAGGGCAAGGGCTAAAGAGCAGCTTCAAGCCGCAAGCTCCAAGCTCCAAGCCTGCTTTTCTCTTGCAGCTTGAGGCTTGAAGCTTGAGGCTAACGCTGCTACACCGCATCCCTCGGCAACATCAACCCCAGCGGCAGGCGCACTCGCGCTTCCAGCCCACCGCCTGCGCGGTTGCGCAGTTCTACATTGCCGCCGTGCATCGAGGCGATCCGCTTGACGATGGCCAGGCCCAGCCCGGTGCCTTTGCCGCCTCGGGCGCGGTCGCCACGGGTGAAGGGGTTGAAGATGGCTTCGAGCTCTGACTGATCGATGCCTGCCCCACGGTCCATTACGCTCAACACCACATAAGGCGCGCTGGTGTCGCCCGACACATAAGCGGCCACTTCGACTCCGCTACCGGCGTGATGCAAGGCGTTGCCGATTAGGTTGTTCAACAGGCGCTTCATTGAAACCCGGCGCAACGGGAACGGCTGGATCGGTTCCAGACGCAGGCGAACCCGCTCCTCGTTCTGGTTGTAAGGCGCCGCAACTTCACGCACCAGATCAGTAAGGTCGACCTCTTCGACCGTCTCGTCGCGACCATCGCGAATAAACGCCAGGAACTGATCGAGAATCGCGTCCATGTCTTCGATGTCGCGCACCATGGCGTCAGTGAGGTCGCTGTGGTCACCCATCAGCTCCAGGGACAGCCGCAAGCGGGTCAACGGTGTGCGCAGGTCATGGGACACGCCCGCCAGCATCAGCTCGCGCTCGCGCCCGGCCTGTTCGACGTCCTCGGCCATCTGGTTGAAGGCGCGATACACCTCAGCCATTTCACTCGGAGTGTCACTGATCGGCAGACGCACGCTCCGCCCCTGACCTAACTGGCGGGCGGCATACACCAAGCGCTTGAGGGGCTGGTTGAGCTGACTGACGAAGATCCAGGCCGAGGCTGTGGATAACAACCCGATCGCCAGAAACCAGCCCAGCACGCTCCAGATTTTCTGGCCACGCAGCGGGTGTGGGTACAACGGCACTTTCAACCAGCCATCACCAAGGCTTGGTGCACGCACCCACAGCGCCGGTGGCGCGTGCATGCGCAAGCGAACTTCGGTGTCGGCCCCCAGTTCATCCCGCATCTGTCGCTGGTAGATCTCGCTGTACGGCCAGTGCTGCTCACCTTCCGGCACGCCTGCTCCAACCACCCGAATCAGCGTGGCGGCTTCGGCGATCTTCTCGCGATTCGCTTCGTCCGCAGCCCAATAGGAGCGCAAGGTCAGCGCGACGCCGTGGCTGTATTGGCGATCCACCAGCACGTCTTCGTTCATCAACAGATAAATCAGGGTCAGCGCCTTGGAAAACAGCACGACAATCAGCACCAGCCAGAGGGTGCGGGAGAAGAAACTTTGGGGGAACCACACAGGGGTTTTCATAAAGCAGCAACTACACACTTTGCAGGAGCGAGCGGCGCTCGCGGAATTGCGGATCGCGAGCCGCCCGGGTCGTCGTCATGTGACAGACCACCCGAGAAACCCGCTCCTACAAATCACTGGTCACTTGGTCGCGGTGCCATCCGGCACGAACACATAACCCACGCCCCAGACGGTCTGGATATAACGCGGCTTGGACGGGTCGGGCTCGATCATCCGGCGCAGACGGGAGATCTGTACGTCAATGGAACGCTCCAGGGCATCCCATTCGCGGCCACGGGCCAGATTCATCAGCTTGTCGCGGGTCAGCGGCTGGCGAGCATTCATCACCAGTGCCTTGAGTACCGCGAACTCACCGGTGGTGAGCATGTGTACTTCCTCGCCACGCTTGAGTTCACGGGTGGCCAGGGACAGCTCGTAGTCGCCGAAGGTCACGCTTTCGTCTTCGCTGCCTGGTGCGCCAGGAACCGGCGCCGACTGACGCCGCAGGACCGCTTTGACACGGGCCAGCAGCTCGTCCGGGTTGAACGGTTTGGCCAGGTAATCATCGGCGCCGTCTTCGAGGCCTTTGATGCGGCTCAGCTCGTCGCCCTTGGCGGTAAGCATGATAATCGGTATCTGGTTTTTCGCCATGCGCAGGCGTTTCAGCGCGCTCAAGCCATCTTCACCGGGCATCATCAGGTCGAGTACCACCAGGTGGAAAACCTCGCGCCCCAGCAGACGATCCATTTGTTCGGTGTTCGGCACGGCCCGGGCGCGAAAGCCCTTGCTGACGAAAAAACGTTCCAGCAGGCTACTCAACCCCGGATCGTCATCAACGATGAGAATTTTTTCGCCTTCAGCAGTTTGTGCAGTGCTGCTCATTGGATGCTCCTTTGATCTCGGCGCGCATTATGGCGTAGCTGCCGTTATACGCACCGTGTGCATTGTTAGCAGATTTTTCCTCGATCGCCAGTGAACCGGCCATTTTGCCTACATGGCACGATATCCCCCAAGGGCCGAACGCTGGTTATAATGCGCCGCCTTTTGTGCAGGGCAACGTCTGATCGTTACTGTGGGTGGCCACTCTTTATTTTCCATGGCCGCGCAGTAATTTTTCGATTTCACGGGTCAACAGGGCTGCCTTTTGATCCAGGTAGCGGCGCCGGCCAGGCCGCTCAACCAGACTCGCCAAGCCCGCATCCCGTGGCTGCGAGCCTGCTTTCACAATTTGTCAGGTGGTTTTATGGACAGCATCAACAGCCGCATCGCCGAGGAACTCGGTGTACGCCCGCAACAGGTCGAAGCGGCCGTCGCTCTACTGGATGAAGGCTCCACGGTGCCCTTCATCGCCCGCTACCGGAAAGAAGTGACCGGCAGCCTCGATGACATTCAGTTGCGCCATCTGGAAGAGCGCCTGCGCTACCTGCGAGAACTCGACGAACGGCGCACCAGCATCCTCGCCAGCATCGAAGAGCAAGGCAAGCTGACCCCGGAGTTGGCCCGCGACATCAAACTCGCCGACACCAAGACCCGCCTCGAAGATTTGTACCTGCCGTACAAACAGAAGCGCCGCACCAAGGGCCAGATCGCCCTGGAAGCCGGCCTCGGCGAGTTGGCCGACGGCCTGTTCAACGACCCGACCCTGACTCCGGAATCCGAAGCCGCGCGTTTCGTCGATGCCGAAAAAGGCGTTGCCGATGTCAAAGCCGCCCTCGAAGGCGCCAAGTACATCCTCATGGAGCGCTTCGCCGAAGACGCCAGCCTGCTGGACAAGCTGCGCAGTTACCTCAAGCAGGAAGCCACCCTCAGTGCCCGCGTGATCGCTGGCAAGGAAGAGGAAGGCGCCAAGTTCCGGGACTATTTCGAACACGACGAACCACTGAAAAGCATGCCGTCGCACCGTGCGCTGGCGATTTTCCGTGGCCGCAACGAAGGCATTCTCAGTTCCACGCTGAAAGTCGGCGAAGATCTGCCGGGTGCCATGCACCCTTGCGAAATCATGATTGGCGAGCGTTTCGGCGTGCAAAACCAGAATCGTCCAGCCGATAAGTGGCTGAGCGAAGTGGTGCGCTGGACCTGGAAGGTCAAGCTCTACACCCACCTGGAAACCGATTTGCTGGGCGAACTGCGCGACGGTGCCGAAACCGAGGCGATCAACGTATTCGCCCACAACCTGCACGACTTGCTGTTGGCCGCACCGGCCGGCCCGCGTGCGACCCTGGGCCTGGACCCTGGCCTGCGCACCGGTTGCAAGGTCGCGGTGGTCGATGCCACCGGCAAGCTGCTGGACTACGCCACGGTTTACCCGCACGTACCGAAAAACCAGTGGGACCAGACCATCGCCGTGTTGGCCGCCCTGTGCGCCAAGCACTCGGTGGACCTGATCGCCATCGGCAACGGCACCGCCAGCCGCGAAACCGACAAGCTGGCCGCTGAGCTGATCAAGAAATACCCAGGCATGAAGATGACCAAAGTCATGGTCTCCGAGGCCGGCGCTTCTGTGTATTCGGCTTCGGAACTGGCTTCCAAGGAGTTCCCGGACCTCGACGTGTCGATCCGTGGCGCGGTGTCGATTGCCCGTCGCCTGCAGGATCCATTGGCCGAACTGGTGAAAATCGATCCGAAGTCCATCGGTGTCGGCCAGTACCAGCACGATGTGTCGCAGCTGAAACTGGCGCGCGGCCTGGATGCGGTGGTCGAAGACTGCGTGAACGCCGTCGGCGTCGATGTGAACACCGCTTCGGTGGCGCTGCTGGCACGGATTTCCGGGCTCAACGCGACGCTGGCGCAGAATATCGTGAATCACCGTGATGAAAATGGTGCATTCAAGACCCGCGCTGCGTTAAAGAAAGTCGCGCGTCTGGGCGAAAAAACCTTTGAACAGGCTGCCGGCTTTCTGCGGGTAATGAACGGCGACAACCCGCTGGATTCGTCCGCGGTTCACCCGGAAGCCTATCCGTTGGTCCAGCGCATCGCCGCTGAAACCGACCGCGATATCCGCTCGCTGATCGGTGACGCCAGCTTCCTCAAGCGTCTTGATCCGAAGAAGTACACCGACGAAACCTTCGGTCTGCCGACAGTGACCGACATTCTTCAAGAGCTGGAAAAACCCGGTCGCGACCCGCGTCCAGGGTTCAAGACCGCGGAGTTCCAGGACGGCGTCGAAGACCTCAAGGATCTGGAACTGGGGATGATCCTCGAGGGTGTCGTCACCAACGTGACCAACTTCGGTGCTTTCGTCGATATCGGCGTGCATCAGGACGGTCTGGTGCACATTTCCGCCTTGTCGGAGAAATTCATCAAGGATCCGCGTGAAGCGGTGAAAGCCGGTGATGTGGTCAAGGTCAAGGTCATGGAAGTCGACATCCCGCGTAAACGCATCGGCCTGTCGATGCGCATGAGCGACACCCCGGGTGAGAAAATCGACGGTGCCCGTGGCGCGCGCCCTGGCTCGGCGCAACGCCAGTCGCAAAACACTGCACCGCGTAAAGAAACCACGGCAGCGGCTCCAGCCAATAACGCCATGGCTTCATTGTTCGCCAACGCCAAGCAGTTGAAGAAGCGCTGATGGAAATCCCTGCCGGGCTGACCGAAAGCGCGTTCTTCCAGCTGCTCGGTTGCCGTTTGCACAGTCTTGAGGTCGGGGTGGCGCAAGTCGCCCTGGCTCTCGAGCCGCAATTGCGCAATCGCGGCGGCAAGCTGCACGGCGGGGCCTTGTTCAGTCTGGTGGATATCGCCATGGGGCTGGCCTGTTCCAGCACTCATGGCTTCGACCAGCAGAGCGCGACCATCGAGTGTAAAATCAACTATATTCGCGCAGTGAAGGAAGGCGAAGTGTTATGCACGGCGCGGGTCATTCACCCTGGCCGGCGCACGCTGGTCGTCGAAGCGGATGTGATGCAAGGCGAAAAACTCGTCGCAAAAGCACAAGGCACCTTCGCTGTTCTATAGCTCCCTGCCATCAATTTGAGTTAATTTCGGCGCTACGAACGTGGCGTGGGCGTTTTCTGCCTGCGCCCAAGCCAGATTCAGGGATGAAGCGCAGCGTTTTCATACGGGTCGGTACGACTCAATAACCAGGCGACCACGCCAGTTTTCACTTCACCCTTGTAGACCGTCTTGCCCACCCCCATATTGGGGCGACTGACGCGTGAAGGAATCTAACTTGAGCGAACTTCTCAACCGCCGCCTGGCTCTGCTTGGCGAGCGCGCTAACCTCTCTCTGCTCGAGCAGTGTCTGCATGGTATCGAGCGCGAATGCCTGCGCGTCAACGATACCGGCCGTCTGGCGCAGACTCCGCACCCTGAAGAACTGGGCTCTGCACTGACCAACGAGCAAATCACTACCGACTATTCCGAGTCGCTGCTGGAGTTCATCACTCCGGCCCTGCCTGATCCGGCAGCAACGCTGAGCAGCCTCGACAAGATCCATCGTTTTGCCTACAGCAAACTCGGCAACGAGTACCTGTGGAGTCCATCGATGCCGTGCCCGTTGCCGGCCGAGGAAGATATCCCGATTGCCTATTACGGCACCTCCAACATCGGCAAGCTCAAGTATGTGTACCGCAAGGGCCTGGCCCTGCGTTACGGCAAGACCATGCAATGCATTGCCGGAATTCACTACAACTTCTCCCTGCCGGAGAAACTCTGGCCGCTGCTCAAGCAGGACGAAGGATTTGTCGGTACCGACCGCGACTATCAGTCGGCGGCCTATATCGCACTGATCCGCAACTTCCGCCGCTACAGTTGGCTGTTGATGTACCTGTTTGGCGCCTCGCCGACACTCGACGCGGGCTTTTTGCGCGGTCGCCCCCATCAGCTTGAACAGCTTGATCCAGAGACGCTGTTCCTGCCTTACGCCACCAGCCTGCGCATGAGCGACCTGGGTTACCAGAGCAACGCTCAGGCCGGCCTGACGCCGTGCTACAACGATCTGCACAGCTACACCGACAGCCTGCGCAAGGCCGTGGCCACAGCCTATCCGCCCTACGTCGAGATCGGCACCCATAAGGACGGTGAGTGGATTCAGCTCAACACCAACATCCTGCAGATCGAAAACGAGTACTACTCCAACATCCGCCCGAAACGCGTGACCTACACCGGCGAGCGGCCGATCCAGGCCTTGGTGGCCCGTGGCGTTCAGTACGTCGAAGTCCGTTGCCTGGACATCAACCCGTTCCTGCCGATGGGCATCGATCTGCAGGAGGCACGTTTCCTCGACGCCTTCCTGTTGTACTGCGCGCTGAACGAGAGCCCGCTGATCGCAAACAGAGAATGCGGCAATTGCACCTCGAACTTCCTCGCCGTGGTCAAGGAAGGTCGCCGTCCAGGCCTGCAATTGCAGCGCAAAGGCCAATCGGTGGACTTGAAAGAGTGGGCCAGCGAATTGCTGGAGAAGATTGCGCCATTGGCCGCGCTACTCGATCAAAGCCACGGCGGCAATGCCCACAGCAAAGCCCTGGACGCGCAACTGGCGAAGGTCAAGGATCCGTCCCTGACTCCGTCCGCGCAGGTGCTGGCCGCCATGCATGAGCATAAAGAGAGCTTCACTCAGTTCTCCCTGCGTCAGAGCCAGGCCCATGCCGAGTACTTCCGCAGCGAACCGTTGAGCACTGAAGATCAGGCTCGCTTCGAAGAGCTGGCGCGCAGTTCGTTAGCGCAACAGGCAGAGCTGGAGCAGAAGGAAGTCGGCGATTTCGATGTGTTTGTCGGCGCGTATCAGGCGAGTATTCTGGCGATCAGTAATTAAGCGGCGCCTGTAAAAAAGATCGCAGCCTGCGGGGACCGGTTATCAACCCGCCTTTGTAGGAGCTGCCGCAGGCTGCGATCTTTTGATCCTTAGAATTTTCCGCTCATATGCTAATTCTAAAAAGTTATTTATTTTCTAATTCTTAGATCATTTAGTCTCCTTGTCAGCCGAATCCTCCGGCCGCTTGAACAAGGAGCTTCTCAATGAAAACGTACTTTCCCCTTCGCCTCCTGGCGGCCGCGTCCCTGGCTGCGGCGAGCTTCTTTGCCCAGGCGGCCGACGTTACCGTCGCCTACCAGACCACCGTTGACCCAGCGAAAGTCGCCCAGGCCGACGGCGCTTATGAAAAGGCCACCAAGGCCAAAATCGACTGGCGCAAATTCGACAACGGTGCCGACGTCATTGCCGCAATCGCCTCGGGCGATGTGCAGATTGGCTACCTCGGCTCCAGCCCGCTGACGGCGGCGATTACCCGCAAAGTCCCGGTGCAGACCTTCCTCATCGCCACCCAGATCGGCGCCGCCGAAGCCCTGGTGGCCCGCGACGGTTCCGGGATCAAAACCCCGCAAGACCTGATCGGCAAAAAAATCGCCGTACCCTTCGTTTCCACCGGCCACTACAGCCTGCTGGCGGCGCTCAAGCACTGGAAGATCGACCCGTCGAAAGTGCAGATCCTCAACCTCGCGCCACCAGCCATCGTTGCCGCATGGAAACGCGGCGACATTGATGCGACCTACGTTTGGGACCCGGCTTTGGGCGTGGCCAAGGAAAACGGCAAAGTGCTGATCACCTCGGGCGAACTGGCCAAATTCGGCGCACCGACCTTCGATGCCTGGATCGTGCGTAAAGACTTCGCCGAGAAACACCCGGAAATTGTCACCGCCTTCGCCAAGGTCACCCTGGACGCCTACGCCGATTACCGCAAAGACCCACAAACCTGGCTGGCGGACAAAGGCAACGTCGACAAGCTGGTAAAACTCTCCGGCGCCAAAGCCAGCGACATTCCGTTGCTGCTGCAAGGCAACGTCTACCCGCTGGCGGCTGACCAGGTGCTCACCCTCGGCGCGCCGACCACCAAAGCCATCACCGACACCGCCACCTTCCTCAAGGAACAAGGCAAGGTCGAAGCCGTACTGCCGGACTACGCTCCGTACGTCAGCGCCAAGTTCATCACTAACTGATCGGGAGCAAACAGCGATGGCCTTGTTAGAACTGGAGCGCATCAGCGCACAGTACCCAGGCAGCCCCGAGCCGGTGCTGGCGGACATTTCCCTGAGCCTTGGGCCCCAGCAATTGCTGGTCGCCCTCGGTCCTTCCGGCAGTGGCAAGACCTCGCTGTTGAACCTGATTGCCGGTTTCGTCGAACCGAGTGCCGGGCGCATCACCCTCGACGGCGTGCCGGTCAAAGGTCCGAGCGCCGAGCGCGGCGTGGTGTTTCAGGATGACGCACTGCTGCCGTGGCAGGACGTATTGGCCAACGTCGGCTTTGGCCTGGAACTGGCGGGCATCCCCAAGCCGCAACGAGAAATCCGCGCGCGGGAAATGCTCGCACTGGTGGACCTCGCCGGCTTCGACCAGCGCCGCATCTGGCAGTTATCCGGCGGCCAGAAACAGCGTGTCGGTCTGGCCCGCGCCCTTGCCGCTGACCCGCGCCTGCTGCTGATGGACGAACCCTTCGGCGCGCTCGACGCCTTCACCCGCGAACAGATGCAGGAACTGCTGTTGCAAGTCTGGAAGCGCACCGCCAAACCGGTGTTCTTGATTACCCACGACATTGAAGAAGCGGTGTTCCTCGCCACCGAGCTGATTTTGCTCGCGCCCAATCCCGGGCAAATCGTCGAGCGGCTGAGCCTGGACTTCGGTCAGCGCTATGCCGCCGGTGAATCGGCCCGAACGATCAAGTCCGACCCGCGTTTTATCGAAACTCGCGAACACGTGCTCTCTCGAGTGTTCTCCCAACGCAGCGCCGTCCAGCAGCAGGAGCGCGCATGAGCAGCTACGGATTACCGGCCACGGCCACAAAAACCAGCGCCAGCTCATCCGCGGCGATTGTTGTTCGTCGCAGTCTGAGTACCCGCTGGATCAGCGTACTGACCTTGATTACGCTGCTCGCCCTCTGGTGGGCCGTGACCGCCAGCGGATTGATTGAACCGCTGTTGCTGCCACCGCCCTCGGCGGTCCTGCAAAAAGGCTGGTTACTGGCGACCAGCGGCTACATGGATTCGACCTTGTGGCAGCACCTGGGCGCCAGCCTCAGCCGTATTGGCCTGGCCTTGGGTTTCGCTGTTCTGACCGCAATCCCGGTGGGGATCGCCATCGGCCACAACCGCATCGCCCGCGGCATTCTCGATCCGCTGATCGAGTTCTACCGCCCTATTCCACCGTTGGCCTATCTGCCGCTGATCGTCATCTGGTGCGGGATTGGCGAGTTGTCCAAAGTACTGCTGATTTACCTGGCGATCTTCGCCCCGATTGCCATCGCCACCGCCACCGGCGTGCGTACCGTCGACCCGACCAAACTCCGTGCCGCGCAATCCTTGGGTGCGACACGGGCCCAGCTGATTCGTCATGTGATCCTGCCCAGCGCCCTGCCGGACATTCTCACCGGTGTGCGCATTGGCCTGGGTGTCGGCTGGTCGACCCTGGTCGCCGCCGAATTGATCGCTGCCACCAGCGGCCTGGGCTTTATGGTCCAGTCGGCGGCGCAATTTCTGGTCACCGATGTGGTGGTGCTGGGGATTCTGGTGATCGCGCTGATCGCCTTCACCATGGAAATGGGCCTGCGCGCCCTGCAACGCAAGCTGGTGCCGTGGCATGGCCAGGCGCATTGAACAGCACTGATTACGCCGACACTTCGGCGCTGAATTCGAGAAACGATCATGAGCCTGAGCATTACTCCCCTTAGCTGCGCCCTTGGCGCCCGGATCAGTGGCGTCGACATCACGCAACCGCTGAACGTCGAGCAACGCGACGCCATCGAGCAGGCGCTGCTCAAGCATCAAGTCCTGTTCTTTCGTGAGCAGCCGTTGAACCCACAGCAACAGGCGCGGTTCGCCGCCAACTTCGGTGACCTGCACATCCACCCGATCTACCCCAATGTGCCGGAGCAACCTGAGGTGCTGATCCTCGACACAGCGCAGACCGACGTCCGCGACAATGCCGTCTGGCATACCGACGTGACCTTCCTGCCGACCCCGGCCCTGGGCGCGGTGCTCAGCGCCAAGCTGTTGCCGGCGTTTGGTGGCGACACCCTGTGGGCCAGCGGCATCGCGGCTTATGAAGCACTGTCGGCGCCGATGCAAAACCTGCTGCAAGGGTTGACCGCGACCCATGACTTCATCAAATCCTTCCCGCTTGAACGGTTCGGCACCACCACCGAAGACCTGGCGCGCTGGGAAGAGGCGCGCAAGAAGAACCCGCCGCTGTCGCATCCGGTAATCCGCACTCACCCGGTCAGCGGACGCAAGTCGCTGTTCGTCAATGAAGGCTTCACCACCCGTATCAATGAGCTGTCGGAAACCGAAAGCGAAGCGATCCTGAAACTGCTGTTCGCCCACGCCACCCGCCCGGAATTCACTATCCGCTGGCGCTGGGAAGAGAACGACGTAGCCTTCTGGGACAACCGCGTCACCCAACACTTCGCCGTCGACGACTACCGCCCGCAACGGCGCGTGATGCACCGGGCGACGATATTGGGGGATGTGCCGTTTTAAGATCAAAAGATCGCAGCCTGCGGCAGCTCCTACGGGGACCGGTTATCAACCCGCCTTTGTAGGAGCTGCCGCAGGCTGCGATCTTTTCGGCAGCACACCGGATTACAAGACTTACTCAGCCGTAGAAGGCTTCTCCCACAAATTAATCCCGCCTTCTTGGGCAAAGCGGTCGATTTCGGCCAACTCCTCTGCACTGAAGCTCAAATTTTTCAACGCCCCGACGTTTTCGATGATCTGCTCCGGGCGACTGGCGCCAATCAGCGCGGAGGTCACCCGGGTGTCACGCAGGGTCCAGGCCAGGGCCATTTGCGCGAGGCTTTGGCCGCGGCGTTGGGCGATTTCGTTGAGGGCGCGCACGTGGGCAATATTGGCCTGCGACAGGTGCGAGGCTTGCAGCGAACCGCCGCCCGGACGGTTCACCCGCGCATCCTTGGGTACACCGTTGAGGTATTTATCGGTCAGCAGGCCCTGGGCCAACGGAGTGAAGGCGATCACCCCGGCGCCGAGTTCATCGGTTGTATCCAGCAGGTCTTTTTCCACCC
The DNA here is from genome assembly GCF_059716055.1 of Pseudomonas sp. LBUM1658. Taxonomy (NCBI): domain Bacteria; kingdom Pseudomonadati; phylum Pseudomonadota; class Gammaproteobacteria; order Pseudomonadales; family Pseudomonadaceae; genus Pseudomonas; species Pseudomonas sp. LBUM1658. The sequence goes on along the minus strand of NZ_CP166798.1, from coordinate 229,270 downwards.
AGCGGTTGAGCAGGTTGTAGGCTGGTTGATGGATCAACAGCGGCACTTTCCACTCTTTCAGCAAAGCTGCGATTTCACGGGTTTTGGCCCCGGAATACGACGAGATACCGATGTACAGCGCCTTGCCTTGCTGCACTGCTGTGGCCAGCGCACCGGCGGTTTCTTCCAGAGGAGTATCCGGGTCGAAGCGGTGCGAATAGAAGATGTCCACATAGTCGACGCCCAACCGCTGCAGGCTCTGATCGAGGCTTGCCAGCACGTATTTGCGCGAACCGCCGCCCTGACCATACGGACCGGGCCACATGTCCCAACCGGCTTTACTGGAGATGATCAGCTCGTCGCGGTAGTGCTTGAAGTCTTCGCGCAACAAACGGCCGAAGTTGATCTCGGCGCTGCCGTAGGGCGGGCCATAGTTGTTGGCCAGGTCGAAGTGATTGATGCCCAGGTCGAAGGCAGTGCGCAGCAACGAGCGCTGGGTATCGATCGGCGTGCTGTCGCCGAAGTTGTGCCACAGGCCCAGGGACAATGCCGGCAGCACCAGACCGCTGCGTCCGACGCGGCGGTAGGGAATGGAGTCGTAGCGGTTTTCGGCAGCAATATAAGTCATCGAATCCTCTTTGGTTGGAGTCTGCGGTGTCTCTGAAACTCTGAAGGTCGTTGCGACCTTATCGCGAGCAAAGTCTTCTCATCATATTCAATACGGCACCGCTACCGCGTGATCGTTCCCCCACATATGCGCGAGGGAACGATCACCTGCTTCACGCCGACAATTCTCGCAATGCCGCCGCAGCCAGAAATCCGGACCGTGAGCTGTAACGACGGTCCCGTTTTACGGTTTGATCGATACGCTCAAGCAACTGCTCAGGAAGCGTGGCGTTGAAGCGTACCGATTTCCCGAAGTAAGGCGTCACGTCAAACTCGACCACACCCCATACACCGCCGGCATAGTCGGGATTATCAAGGTGATCATCTATCTCGTGCACTTGTGGAAGTGGATCGCCATCGGCGACCAGTCCTTCGTAATGCAAGGACAATGCTTCTTTCACGTTTTCGAATGCTTGCGACACAGTGCTACCTGCGGAGAAGCAACCCGGCACATCAGGGACAATCACTCCATAGTCTGAGTCGGCATCCTTGTGCAGAACGACTGGGAATTTCATGTTGGTGGACCCTTCCTCTAAATCCGGTATCGTTGGAGACCGGTTTCTTTCCAATACGACCCTATAAGGGTGCTCGTACCTGCTTACCGGCCTCATTTCAGTCCGGCCTGTTTCAGTATGCTGTTGATCGTACCTTTCGGCAGATCGGAGTCCGGATGCTTGATGGTGACCCTACCCGGCTTGCTCGGATGTTTGTATTGGTGATGGCTGCCTTTCACCGCCACCAGATACCACCCGTCCTCCTCGATCGCTTTGATCATTTCCCGACTTCGCATCACCCTCGCCCTTTTCGACAGCCTCTGTGGCGCACTGTACACAGCAAAGGGCAAGCTCAATACACACCATACACACTCAGTTAAATGTTAGTCTACAAATCCTGCCTTTGTTGCTTGGCGATCACGGCGCCGATGCCGCGGGAGGCTCCGGTAACAATGGCGACTTTCAACGTTTGGCTTCGCAGTCGCCATCAACTACGCCAGCAGCGCCAAAGGAGGACACCCGCATGCACACCACCATCATCATCGCCTTCGGCCTGGTCCTTCTGGCCCTGATGCTGTTGATCGGGCAGAAACTCGGTTTCAGCCAGCAAACAGTTACCTACAGTTTCATCGTCCTGTGGCTGGCACTGACGGCGATCAATGGCGCCGTGGGCATAGTCACCGCAGGGCAATCGCTGGTCTCTGAACTGATGGTCGGTAGTGTGGTGTTCAGCATACCGGTGGCCGCTCTGGTGCTGTTCATGGTGCTGAACAAAGCCTGAGCGGCCACTGGCCCTTGATCAACGCACCAGATGCAGGAACTGCATGTGCCGTTCGTACTGGTCGAGGATGTCGTTGATGATCTGCTCCTTGGTGTAACCCACCAGATCGTAGTCCTGACTGCCTTCACTCAGATGCACTTCAGCCCGGTAATACCGACGGTTGTTGAGCTCTTTGGAGCCCATCCCGCCTCGGGCGAAAGACGGTGTGAAGTAACCGCGCATCTGCACCTGATAGATGAATGGGTGCTGCTCGCCATGCCCGATTTCCAGGCTGACGCTGTCATTGGCCGGGTCCGGTTGAGCAACCACGTTGAGGCCTTTTTCGACGAACACCGCCGTCACTTCTTCGATGGCCGGGCGCACCGAGGAGTCGAGGAAACGGTACACCTCATCCCGTGACGGGAAATGCACGGCCTGGCTCAGGCGCTGACGCCAACCGCCGCGTCGCGACCCGGACACCGGTGCCAGCGAGTGCAGTTGTGCGATCTGCTTCTGCGACTCGAGGTAGAACGCCTTGTGCAGCCCCCACATCATCAGCAGCAGGATCAACGAAAACGGCAGCGAAGTGAGCACCACTGCTGATTTCAGCGAGTCGATGCTGCCGGCGAACAACAAGGCACTGGTAATCAGCGCGGTCATCGCGCCCCAGAACACCCGCAGCCATTTCGGCCCGTCTTCATCGGGGTTGCCGCCACGGGCGGAGAGCGTCGAGAGCACCACGGTGCCGGAGTCTGCCGAGGTGACGAAGAACACGAAGCTGATAAACACCGTGACCGCGATCACGGCCTTGCCCCCGGGGTAGGTTTCCAGCAGCAAGTACAGGGTCATCGACGGGTTTTCGAGGGCCGACATACCCATAGCACTCATGCCGTGATTGAGCACCTGATCGATGGCGCTGTTGCCGAAGATCGACATCCACGCCAAGGTGAAGCCCAGGGGAATCAGCAGCACGCCGAAGACGAATTCGCGGATGGTCCGGCCGCGGGAAATCCGTGCGATGAACAACCCTACGAACGGCGACCATGCAATCCACCAGGCCCAATAGAACACCGTCCAGCCGCCCAGCCAGTCGCTGGGTTTGTCATAGGCGTAGAGGTCGAAACTCTTCATCGGCAGGGCGCCGAGATAGTCGCCGATGTTCTGGATCAGGGTGTTGAGCAGGTGCTGGGTGGGCCCGGCGAACAATACGAACAGCAGCAGCGCACAGGCCAGCAGCATGTTGATGTCGGACATCACCCGCACGCCTTTATCGACCCCGGAGACGGCGACGAGGATCGCCGCGCCCATCATCAGGGTGATCAGGCCGACCTGAATCCACTGGGTGTGAGCGATACCGAACAGAAAGTCGAGACCGGAGTTGAGGTGCAATACGCCAAAGCCCATGTCCGCGCCCAAGCCGAATACCGTGGCAATGATGCCGAAGCCATCCACCGCGTAACCGATCGGACCGTTGATGCGCTTACCAATCAGAGGGTACAGCGCCGAACGCAAGGCCAGCGGCAGGTTATGCCGATAGGCGAAGTAGGCCAATGCCATACCGACGAAAGCGAACACGCCCCAGCCGTGCAGGCCCCAGTGCAGAAACAGAATCTGCATGGCCTGGCGCGCAGCGTCCGCAGTGCCGGCTTCGCCTTGGGGCGGCTGCAGCATGTGCGTCAGCGGTTCGGAAACACAGAAGAAAAACAGCGTGATGCTGATCCCTGCGGCGAACAGCATGCCGGCCCAGGACAGGTAACTGAATTCGGGTTCGTCGTGGTCGGCACCGAGCTTGATCTTGCCGTAGCCGGACAAGGCGGTGACCACCACGAAGACCAGATACAGAGTCATCGCCAGCATGTAGTACCAGCCGACCGTATTGGCCGCCCAGTTTTGTGCGGCCAGTAGCCAGGCACCGGCCTGTTCCGGCATGGCGATGACCACCAGGCCGAACAACAGAATGAAGCTCGCCGCGAAGTAGAACACTGGCGGGTTCATGCGGATCTGACCGCTTGGAGGGGTGGACGGTGCACTCATGAAAGGTGCACCTCGAGGGGATGGAATGTGGCTGGATAAAACGGACTCAGCAAAGGTAAGCCTCCTGTTGTGAGCGGGCAGCGAACCACCGGTTTAACTTGAACGTGCGTTCAAGTTAAACATGAATAGGTGTTTCAGGACTAATCGCAAGGCCAGGTGGTACTTTTCGTACGCTAGCTCAAGAAGGGTATGTGGCGAGGGGGCTTGCCCCCGTTCGGCTGCGCAGCAGTCGTAAATTCTGCCAACCCGGTGTATCTGACAAAACGGGGTTGCAGGTTTCAGGGCTGCTTCGCAGCCCAGCGGGAGCAAGCTCCCTCGCCACAGGGGATAAGCGGTGTCGCTACTTCTGCGTCCCGTCATCATGTTGCAGATTGGCCTGGGTCAGGTTGCAGCCAGCCGGCACGCTGCGGGTCAGCCAGACGTTGCCGCCGATGGTCGAGCCCTTGCCGATGGTGATCCGCCCGAGGATGGTCGCGCCAGCGTAGATCACCACATCGTCTTCGACAATCGGGTGGCGCGGATGGCCTTTTTGCAACTGGCCGTCCTCGTCCGCGGGGAAACGTTTTGCACCGAGGGTCACGGCCTGGTAGATGCGCACTCGCTCACCGATGATCGCCGTCTCGCCGATCACCACACCCGTCCCGTGATCGATAAAGAAGCTGGCGCCGATCTGCGCGCCGGGGTGGATATCGATGCCGGTTGCCGAGTGGGCAATCTCCGAACTGATTCGTGCCAGCAACGGCAAGCCGGCGCGATACAGGTGATGCGCCAGTCGATGATGAATCACCGCAAGAATTCCCGGATAGCACAACAGCACTTCATCCACGCTGCGCGCCGCCGGATCTCCGTGAAAGGCTGCCAGCACGTCGGTATCGAGCAGGCTGCGCAAGCCCGGTAAGGCCAGGGCGAAATCCTGGATCAATTGAATGGCCTTGGTTTCGACTTCGCTATCGACTTTGGCGCTTTGCCGAGCGACATAACGCAGTTCAAGACGTGCCTGGGCCAGCAAGGCATTGAGCGCCACATCCAGGGTATGGCCGACGTAGAAGTCTTCACTCTCCTCACGCAGGTCCACCGGGCCGAGGCGCATCGGGAACAGTGCGCCGCACAGCGCTTCGAGAATCTCGGCCATGGCCGCCCGCGACGGCAATTCGCGCCCGCCCTGCTCGCCGCTGATGCGGCCGTTCTGAGTACGCCACTGCTCTCGGGCATCGCGCAGTTGGCTGACTATGGTCTCCAACTGCCAATGGCTGGAACGCTCGCTCACGGTAAAGACTCCTCATTCATGCGGCCGGACGGTCTGGCTGCGGAAACGGCATCCACTTTACGGTACGGGCCCGAACCTGAATTAAGAACTAATTGTGTGGGTATCAGCACGTTTGGATATAAGCGATTGACGGTTGCCCCAGTAAAAAGGCCTGCCTATAGTCCAGACACCTCTTACAACCAGTGCGGACCCATGATCAAACAACAGCTTGCTCGCTTCAATCGTCTGGAACTCCTAGGCAACGCCACCGCGCTGGAAAAACTCGAGCGCCTGTCGACCTGGCTCGGTCGCGATGTATACGTCAAACGCGATGACACTACGCCACTGGCACTGGGCGGCAACAAGTTGCGCAAACTCGAATACCTGGCGGCCGATGCGCTGGCCGCCGGTGCCGATACCTTGATCACTGCAGGCGCCATTCAGTCCAACCATGTGCGCCAGACCGCAGCCTTGGCCGCCAAGCTCGGGCTGGGTTGTGTCGCACTGCTGGAAAACCCCATTGGCACCAGCGACAGCAACTACCTGGCAAACGGTAACCGCCTGCTGCTGGATCTGTTCGACGCCAAAGTCGAGTTGGTGGACAACCTGGACAACGCCGACGATCAGCTGCACGCCCTCGCCGAACGCCTGCGGTCCAGCGGCAAGAAACCCTATCTGGTGCCGATTGGCGGCTCCAACGCTTTAGGTGCCTTGGGTTATGTCCGGGCGGGTCTGGAGCTGGCCGCGCAGATAGAGGACAGCGGCCTGAAATTCGCCGCCGTGGTGTTGGCCTCCGGCAGTGCCGGGACCCATAGCGGTCTGGCCCTGGCGCTGAGCGAAGCGCTGCCGGATTTGCCGGTGGTGGGTGTCACGGTTTCACGCACTGAGGAAGCCCAGCGGCCGAAGGTCCAGGACCTGGCCGAGCGCACTGCTGAATTGCTCGGCATGAGTGTGCCGGCGAGCTTCAAGATTGAGCTGTGGGACGAATATTTTGCCCCGCGCTATGGCGAACCAAATGCCGGCACCCTGGCGGCGATCAAGCTGGTGGCCAGTCACGAAGGCTTGTTGCTCGATCCGGTTTACACCGGCAAGGCCATGGCCGGTTTGCTCGATGGAATCGGCCGCAATCGTTTCGATGACGGTCCGATCATCTTCCTGCACACCGGCGGGGCGCCGGCGTTGTTTGCGTATGCGGGGATGTTTTAAAAGCAAAAAATTGCAGCCTTCGGCAGCTCCTACAAAGGCAGGTTGATCACCGATCCCGTAGGAACTGCCGCAGGCTGCGATCTTTTCGAATGCGATAAAATTTTTATTCTAGAAAGGAATAAGAATGTATTTTTATATTATTTTCCTATCTAAGAGCGCTGCCATATAGTCGCGCAGTAGGCGAATATGCCGCGAGACGCAAAGGCTGCTTTAAGGCAGGATATTGCAGTCGTCCAGATCCAGAGATTCGCCTTCTTTTCCAAATGCATCTTCATAAGAAAACATAGGGGCTTTTCATGAATTTTTCCGCACTACGTCGAAACCTGCTTATCGGCTCGCTGGGTCTGGCACTTGGTGCCGGTTTGCTGGGACAAGCGGTTGCCGGTGAGCAACTGCAAAAAATCAAGGATGCCGGCGTGATCAATGTCGGACTGGAAGGCACCTATCCACCGTTCAGTTTCGTCGATGCCGACGGCAAACTGGCCGGCTTCGAAGTAGAGTTCTCTGAAGCCCTGGCCAAAGAGCTGGGCGTGAAAGTCAAACTGCAGCCAACCAAATGGGACGGCATCCTCGCGGCGCTGGAGTCCAAGCGCCTGGACGCGGTGATCAACCAGGTGACCATCTCCGAAGAGCGCAAAAAGAAGTATGACTTCTCCGAGCCCTACACCATCTCCGGGATTCAGGCGCTGACCCTGAAAAAGAACGAAGGCACCATCAAGACCGCCGCCGATCTGGCCGGCAAGAAGGTCGGTGTGGGCTTGGGCACTAACTATGAGCAATGGCTCAAGGATAACCAACCTAAAGCCATCATCAAGACCTACGACGATGATCCGACCAAGTATCAGGACCTGCGCGTAGGCCGTATCGACGCCATCCTGGTAGACCGTCTGGCCGCTCTCGAACTGACCTCCAAAGCCAAGGACACCGCCGTTGCCGGCGAACCGTTCTCTCGTCAGGAAGCCGGTATTGCCCTACGCAAAGGCGAGCCTGAACTGCTGGCGGCGGTGAACAAAGCCATCGACAAGCTGCGCGCCGACGGCACCCTGGCCAAGATCTCGCAGAAATACTTCAACGCTGACGTCACTAAATAATGGAAGAAGCTTTCCAACTCGCGCTGGATTCCGCGCCCTTCCTGCTGAAGGGCGCGTACTACACGGTCATCTTGAGCCTCGGCGGGATGTTCTTCGGCCTCGTGCTGGGCTTCGGCCTGGCCCTGATGCGCCTGTCGCGCTTCAAGATGGTGAGCTGGATTGCCCGCATCTACGTGTCGTTCTTTCGCGGCACGCCGTTGCTGGTGCAACTGTTCGTGATCTATTACGGCTTGCCACAATTGGGCATCGAACTTGATCCGCTGCCAGCGGCCCTGATCGGCTTCTCGCTGAACATGGCCGCCTACGCCTGCGAAATCCTCCGTGCCGCGATCAGCTCCATCGAGCGCGGCCAGTGGGAAGCCGCCGCCAGTATCGGCATGACCCGCGCGCAGACCCTGCGCAGGGCCATCCTGCCGCAAGCGATGCGCACGGCCCTGCCGCCGCTGGGCAACAGCTTCATTTCGCTGGTCAAGGACACCGCGCTGGCCGCCACCATTCAGGTGCCGGAACTGTTCCGTCAGGCGCAGCTGATTACCGCTCGCACCTTCGAAATCTTCACCATGTATCTGGCCGCCGCACTGATCTACTGGATTCTTGCAACGGTGCTGTCGCACCTGCAAAACCAGTTGGAAGCGCGGGTCAATCGGCACGACCAGGAGTTTTGACCCAATGATTGTCGTGGAAAAACTGACAAAGCAGTTCAAGGGTCAAGTCGTGCTCAACGGCATCGATCTGCAAGTGAAGGAAGGCGAGGTAGTGGCGATCATCGGGCCCAGCGGCTCGGGCAAGACGACCTTCCTGCGCTGTCTGAATTTTCTCGAAGAACCCACCAGTGGCCGGATCAAGGTGGGTGATATCGAGATTGATGGTAGCCGACCGTTGAACCAGCAACAGGGGCTGGTGCGCCGGTTGCGCCAGCACGTGGGTTTCGTGTTTCAGAGTTTCAACCTGTTCCCCCACCGCACGGCGCTGGAAAACGTGATCGAAGGCCCATTGGTGGTCAAAAAGATGCCAAAGGACAAAGCCCTGGTCCTGGGTCGTGCGCTGATGGCCAAGGTTGGCTTGGCGGGCAAGGAGGACGCTTACCCGCGCAGGCTGTCCGGTGGGCAGCAACAACGTGTAGCGATTGCCCGGGCGCTGGCGATGGAGCCGGAGGTGATTCTGTTCGATGAGCCTACCTCAGCCCTGGACCCGGAATTGGTTGGCGAAGTACTGGCGACCATTCGCGGCCTGGCCGAAGAGAAACGCACCATGGTGATTGTCACCCATGAAATGGGCTTCGCCCGGGATGTGGCCAATCGGGTGGTGTTTTTCGACAAGGGTGTAATCGTCGAACAGGGAGAAGCCAAGGCATTGTTTGCCAACCCGAAAGAAGAGCGTACTCGGCAGTTCCTCAGCAAGTTTCTTAACGGTCGTACTTAAATACTGCCTCGACTAACTCGTTCCAAGGATGGGGCGAGTCTGCCAAAACACATTTGTATGGTTAAGTTTCATCCCCAGCACTAATTACATCTCCTGACGAATACTTTTTCAACTTGAGCAATTAGCAGTCGTTGTATAAGTAGATCTTACATCACGCCTTTATCAAACCGTAAATCCTCCCGCCCCTACCCTATCAGCCATTCGGCCGTGCGGTTATTAATTGTATGCGACGCCCGCACATACCTCTGGTTACACATTCCTTTGATAAACCGGGAATAATCATGACTATGGTTTGCCCGGCTCTATCGGTCAGCAATGCGGTTTTTCGACGCAACAGCCTCTGGGTAAAAGTCATATGACGCGCACACTAAAATGCCAATCACATGTAGGCTTTTTCTGATTAGAGGCCTATCAATAAGTTTACCCATAGAATTGCTTGACATGAACTCCGCCCGCCACTTATCTAAACCACAACTATCAGACTCCATTACACACTCTGAATTTTTCAGCTCATTGGCTTATCACTTTGTAACTTGCGTGGCGCTATATAGGTGAAGGCTTGACACTTGCGTTGTGTACTTGCCCGAAACGGATTTCGCTGCACTCTATCAAGGAGAACGACATGACACGTAACTCAGCAAAACCGGAACTTGGCGCTCCGTCTCTGGCACACAGCCCTATGCATGGCATAGGTGTCATAGCTGCCGCTCATATGCTGATCGAGATACCGCCCTATGCCGCCATGGACGAAGGTGACCTCATCGAATTGTTCTGGGGCGGCTGCTATGTGGCGTCTCGGTCACTCAAGGCCGCCGACATCGGAAAGCCTGTCAGCCTGCGGGTGCCGGAGAGTTTTATTCAGAATGGCACTTCGCGAATCCACTATCGGGTCATGCAAGTCGGACAGGGTCCGGCGCTATCGGCTGCGAGGCGGGTCCAGGTCAAGCTTGACTGCCCGGGCGGGCAACCGTCAGAACTCTGCGGAGACGAAAACCAGGGCCTTGAACCTATGGGTATCCCTGAAACAATTCGCCGCCAAGGGGTCAACCCCAACCAAATCAAGCGCGGCGTACCACTGACCATAGAACCCTACCTGAACATGGCTGCCGAGGATGAAATCACCGTGCGCTGGGGCGATGTGCGCATGGACCTGCCCAAAGTCAAAGCCGACGAGGTCGGCAAGCCGATCAATGTCTGGGTACCCCCGGCGGTGATTCTGGAGGCAGGGGAAGACAATCAACTGGAAATCACCTACTGCATTCTCGATCGCGTCGGCAACAACTCGCGCTGGGCGCCGGCCCGCAAGCTCAAGATCGGAGCAGCCAACCCATACAGCAAAATACCGGTGAGAACGGTGCTTCGAGCGGCCGAAACCCGACGCCGCTGAGCTCTCCTCCCCGCCGCTCCGGGCTTGAAACCTCCGGAGCGGAGATCCTGACAACAGACCTTCTATGCTTATTCATAAAAGTTAGTTTATTAATTATTTATACGCGATTAGGGTATATAGACCGGACCACCGGACATTCTTGTTTTTGATTTCGCCGCAACTTTAGCGGCACTTCCATGAGATGTGAGGTAGGTATGGTCCGGAACACAATCACCCAAGTGCAGATCGCCAGGGCATTGCGTGCAGCCAAGGAGCGGCACTGATGTCTAATCTGGCAGATGCATCCGTCCAGAGTGATCTGGACATCGCCCCGCTGTTGTTGCCCGCACGGGTCCTGCGCAATGACGCAGAAGCCCTCAAAGCCGCCCATGAACTGGCTGACATCGCCCGCTTGCAAGCATCCCGGCGCGACCAGCAGCGCAAGTTACCGTGGTCGGAAATAGAGCAGCTCACCCGCAGCGGCCTGGGCAGTATTTCCATCCCCCGTGAGTTCGGCGGTCCGCAGGTCTCCTTCGTCACCTTGGCCGAAGTATTCGCGATTATTTCCGCGGCTGACCCCGCGTTGGGGCAGATCCCGCAAAACCAGTTCGGCATTCTCAATGTGCTGTTGCACAGCGCCACCGAACGGCAAAAAAAGCAGCTGTTCCAAAGCGTGCTCGAAGGCTGGCGGATCGGTAATGCGGGACCTGAGCGCGGAACCAAAAACACCCTTGAGCTCAAAGCCCGGATCAACGCCAAAGGTGACAGCTTCGTTATCGACGGCCAGAAGTTTTACTCCACCGGAGCCTTGTTCGCTCACTGGATTGCCGTCAAAGCCCTGAACGACGAAGGCAAGCAAGTCATGGCGTTCGTCCGCCGTGGCGCGCCCGGCCTGCGCATCGTCGATGACTGGTCAGGCTTTGGCCAAAGGACCACTGCCAGTGGCACCGTGCTGCTCAACAACGTACCGGTCGAAGCCGAACTGGTGGTGGATAACTGGCGGTTGAGCGAGGTTGCGAATACTCAAGGCGCCGTGTCGCAATTGATTCAGGCCGCCATTGATCTCGGTATCGCCCGTGGAGCGATCGCCGATAGCATCAACTTTGTCCGCGAACGCTCGCGCCCATGGATCGACGCCAATGTCGAACGGGCCAGCGATGACCTCTACGTGATCGCCGACATCGGTAAGCTGAAAATCGAACTGCACGCTGCCGAAGCACTGCTGCGCAAGGCTGGGCAAGTGCTCGATCAGGTCAGCACCGCACCTGTGACTGCCGAATCCGCCGCCCGCGCTTCGATTGCGGTGGCCGAAGCCAAAGTACTGACCACCGAGATCTCGTTGCTGGCCAGCGAGAAGCTGTTCGAACTGGCCGGCAGTCGCGCAACCCTCGCCGAATTCAATCTCGACCGCCACTGGCGCAATGCGCGCGTCCATACCCTTCACGACCCGGTGCGCTGGAAATATCACGCCGTGGGCGCCTATCACCTGAACGGCACCTTGCCGGCCAGGCATTCCTGGATCTGACGACCAGAACACTTTTGACCAGATCTCTGGAGAAACACATGACTCTTTCTCAACACGTCGCGGTCATAACCAGCGACGAACAAGCCCTGATCGTCGCCAGCGACCTGGCCGAAGACTTCAAACGCGACAGCGCCTTGCGTGATCGCGAGCGCCGCCTGCCATACCCGGAGCTGGAAGTATTTTCGCGCTCCGGCCTATGGGGCATCAGCGTGCCGAAGACCTATGGTGGTGCTGGCGTTTCCAATGTCACCCTGGCCAAGGTCATTGCCTTGATCGCCCAAGCCGACTCTTCCCTCGGGCAGATCCCGCAGAACCACTTTTATGCTCTCGAAGTGCTGCGGGTAAACGGCAGCCCTGAGCAGCAAAAACGCCTCTACGCCGAGGTCTTGGCCGGCCGGCGCTTCGGTAATGCGCTGGCAGAACTGGGCACCAAAACCGCCCACGACCGCGTCACCAGCCTGAAGCGTGACGGCGAGGGTTACCGTATCAACGGTCGCAAGTTCTATTCGACCGGGGCGATTTACGCGCAACGAATTCCTACGTCAGTGGTGGATGAAAACGGCGTGCAGCAATTGGCCTTTGTGCCGCGCGACAGTAAGGGTCTGACGGTGATCGACGACTGGAGCGGCTTCGGCCAGCGCACCACCGGCAGCGGTTCGGTGGTGTTCGATAACGTCTACGTCGCGGCCGAGGATGTAATCCCGTTCCAGAGCGCCTTCGAGCGCCCGACTCCGGTCGGCCCACTGGCGCAGATACTCCACGCGGCCATCGACACCGGGATTGCTCGCGCCGCGTATGAAGACGCGCTGCATTTTGTCCGGACCAAGACCCGGCCGTGGATTGATTCCGGCAACGACAAAGCCACTGAAGACCCACTGACAATCAAGAGCTTCGGCCATTTGAGCATTCGCCTGCATGCCGCCGAAGCACTGCTCGAACGCGCGGGTGAATTCCTCGACCAGGCTCAAGCTGAAACGAACGCCAAAACCGTCGCCGCAGCGTCTATCGCTGTCGCCGAAGCCCGCGCCATCAGCACCGAAATTTCCCTGGCGGCCGGAAGCACCCTGTTCGAACTGGCGGGCAGCCAGGCCACCCTGGCCGAACACGGTCTGGACCGCCACTGGCGCAATGCCCGGGTGCACACCCTGCACGACCCGGTGCGCTGGAAGTACCACGCGGTCGGCAACTATTACCTCAATGATGAAAATCCGCCGCTGCGGGGGACTATCTGATGCCCTCGCCTTTAACAAAGAGAAAAAAAATCCTGCTCAATGCTTTCAACATGAATTGCATCGGGCACATCAACCATGGCCTGTGGACTCACCCGCGGGACAATTCGACTCAATACAACACAGTCGAATACTGGACCGAACTGGCGCAACTGCTGGAGCGCGGGCTGTTCGACGGGTTGTTCATTGCCGATATCGTGGGCGTCTACGACGTCTATCAACAGTCGGTGGACGTACCGCTCAAAGAGTCGATCCAGTTGCCGGTCAATGATCCGTTGCTGCTGGTCTCGGCCATGGCCGCAGTGACCAAAAACCTTGGCTTCGGCCTGACCGCCAACCTGACCTACGAACCGCCGTATCTGTTCGCCCGACGCATGTCGACCCTCGATCACCTGAGCCGCGGTCGGGTCGGCTGGAACATCGTCACCGGTTACCTCGACAGCGCTGCCAAGGCCATGGGCCTGAGCCAGCAGGTCGAGCATGACCGGCGATACGACCAGGCCGACGAATACCTGGAAGTGCTCTACAAACTCTGGGAAGGCAGTTGGGAACACGACGCGGTGCTCAATGATCCGCAGCGGCGGATCTATGCGCAGCCTGACAAGGTCCACAAGGTGCAGCACCATGGCGAGTTTTACCAGGTCGAAGGCTATCACCTCTGTGAGCCATCCCCTCAGCGCACGCCGGTGCTGTTCCAGGCCGGCAGCTCGGATCGCGGCTTGCAGTTCGCCGGGCGGCATGCCGAGTGTGTGTTCATCAGCGGGCAGAACAAAGCGGCGACCAAGGTGCAGGTCGACAAGGTCCGCGCCAGCGCCGTCGAGGCCGGACGCAATCCCGAGGACATCAAGGTGTTCATGGGCTTGAACGTGATCGTCGGCGCCACCGAAGAACTTGCCTGGAAGAAGCATGCCGAGTACCTGAGCTACGCCAGCGCCGAGGCCGGGGTTGCGCATTTCGCCAGTTCCACGGGCATCGACTTCGCCGAGTACGAGCTCGATGAGCCGATCCAGTATGTGAAAAGCAACGCTATTCAGTCAGCCACCAAGACCCTGCAAAACAACGACTGGACACGCCGCAAATTGCTCGAACAACACGCCTTGGGCGGACGCTACATCACCCTGGTCGGCTCACCCGAACAGGTCGCCGACGAGCTCGAATCCTGGATTGGCGAAACCGGCCTGGACGGCTTCAACCTGACCCGCATCGTCACCCCGGAAAGCTATGTCGACTTCATCGACCTGGTGATCCCCGAGTTGCAACGCAGAGGCTCGTACAAGACCGCTTACGACAATGGCAGCCTGCGGGAAAAGCTGTTTCACGGGGAGGCGCATTTGCCCCAACAACATACCGGCTCGGCGTTCCGACGCTAAAAGCATCGCGAGCAAGCTCGCTCCCACAGTGGATCTGCGGTGTTCACACAACTCCTGTGGAGCGAGCTTGCTCGCGATGAGGCCCACCCAAACCCCAAATAATTAATGCACTGACTGGAAACCCATCATGACCAAAAGCCTCTTCACCCAACCAGTCAAAGCACTGGCCCTTGCCCTCGGATTGTTCAGCGCCGCCACCCACGCCGCCGATGCCCCGTTGAAAATCGGCACCACCGCCGCTTTCGCTATTCCACTGGAAACCGCCGTCATCGAGGCCGGCAAGCAAGGCCTGAAGGTCGAGCTGGTGGAGTTCAGCGACTGGATCGCACCCAACGTCAGCCTCGCCTCGGGCGATATCGACGTGAACTACTTCCAGCACATTCCGTTCCTGGAAAACGCCAAGGCCGCCGGTGGTTTTGATCTGGTGCCGTTTGCACCCGGGATCATCAACAATGTCGGGCTCTACTCGAAAAAATACAAAAGCCTCGACGAACTGCCCCAAGGCGCCAGCGTGGCCATCGCCAACGACCCGATCAACAGCGGACGCGGCTTGCAACTGCTAGCCAAGGCCGGGCTGATCAGCCTCAAACCCGGCGTCGGCTACAAGGCCACCGAAGACGACATCATCGCCAATCCGAAGAAGCTGAAAATCCTCCAGGTCGAGGCCGTGCAACTGGTGCGCGCCTACGATGACGCCGATCTGGTACAGGGCTACCCGGCCTATATCCGTCTGGCAAAAACCTTCGATGCCGAGTCTGCCTTGCTGTTCGACGGCCTCGATCACAAGGAATACGTGATCCAGTTCGTGATCCAGCCCAAGAGCAAAACCGATCCACGGCTGATCAAATTCGTCGACATCTACCAGCACTCCCCAGTCGTGCGCGCAGCGCTGGATAAAGCACACGGCAAGCTCTACCAAGCCGGCTGGGAAGGTTAAGCATGAGTACAGCGACCGCCCAACGCAGGCTGGACAACCCGCCAGCGCGCAACGCCGAACAGACCGAGTTGCATCCCGAACTGAATCACGCCCACGTGCGCTTTATCGGCCTGGGCAAGACCTACGACGGCCAACAAGGCCCGGTCACCGCCTTGCACGGTATCGACCTGGCGATCCAGCGTGGCGAGGTGTTCGGCATCATCGGCCGCAGCGGCGCCGGCAAGTCGTCGCTGATCCGCACCATCAATCGCCTGGAGCAACCGAGCAGCGGCCGGGTACTGATCGATCACGTGGACATTGGCGAGTTCGATGAGGACCGGCTGGTGGCGCTGCGTCGGCGCATCGGCATGATCTTCCAGCACTTCAATCTGATGTCGGCCAAGACCGTTTGGCAGAACGTCGAGTTGCCGCTCAAGGTTGCCGGGGTAGCCAAGGAGCAACGCGAGCGCAAGGTCCGCGAACTGTTGGAACTAGTGGGTCTGCAAGACAAGCACAAGGCCTATCCGGCGCGGCTTTCCGGCGGGCAAAAACAGCGCGTCGGGATTGCGCGGGCGCTGGTCCATGACCCGGCGATTCTGCTCTGTGACGAAGCCACTTCGGCGCTCGATCCGGAGACCACCCAGTCGATCCTCGGCCTGCTGCGCGAGATCAATCAGCGGCTCGGCCTGACCATCATTTTGATCACCCATGAGATGGCGGTGATCCGCGATATCTGTGATCGGGTGGTGGTGCTCGAACACGGACGCATCGTCGAGCAAGGGCCGGTCTGGGAAGTCTTTGGCAACCCGCAGCATGAGGTCAGCAAGACCTTGCTCGCGCCATTGCAACACGGCTTGCCGGAAGAGCTGCAAAGCCGTTTGCAAGCGCAACCGCAGTCGGCGCAGGCCGCCGTGGTGCTGCGGCTGCAGTTCACCGGCAGCGCGGCTGACGAACCGGACCTGGCCGCGCTGTTCAGCGCCCTTGGCGGCCGCGTGCGGTTGTTGCAGGGCGGAATCGAGCGAATTCAGGGGCACGCATTGGGACAACTGCTACTGGCGGTGACGGGGTCTTCGCTGAGCGCGGAACAATTACGCCAGCGCGCCACGCAATGGGCACAACAGACGGAGGTGCTGGGCTATGTGGTTTGATCGGTTACTTCAAGGCGTCATCGACACCTTCCTGATGGTCGGCGTGTCATCGCTGATCGCGCTGTTGGCGGGTATTCCACTGGCGGTGATTCTGGTCACCAGCTCCAAGGGCGGGATCTATGAAGCCCCGGCGCTGAATCGGGCGCTGGGGGCCTTCGTCAACCTGTTCCGCTCGATCCCGTTTCTGATTCTGATGGTCGCGCTGATTCCTTTCACCCGGCTGATCGTCGGCACCACCTATGGAGTATGGGCGGCCGTGGTCCCTCTGACCATCGCCGCCACGCCGTTTTTTGCGCGCATCGCCGAAGTCAGCCTGCGCGAAGTCGACCACGGCCTGATCGAAGCCGCCCAGGCCATGGGCTGCCGGCGCTGGCATATCGTCTGGCATGTGCTGTTACCGGAAGCGCTGCCGGGGATCGTCGGCGGTTTCACCATCACCCTGGTGACCATGATCAACTCCTCGGCCATGGCCGGTGCGATTGGTGCGGGCGGCTTGGGTGACATCGCGTATCGCTATGGGTATCAACGGTTCGATAGCCAGATCATGCTCACGGTGATTGTGTTGTTGGTGATTCTGGTGGCGGTGATTCAGTTGGGAGGGGATCGGTTGGCGCGGGGGTTGAATAAGCGTTGAGTCGACTGCCGCGAAGATCAAAAGATCGCAGCCTTCGGCAGCTCCTACAGGGGATTAGCGTATACCAGTGATATCGCGGGTGAACACGGTCGGCGTAGGAGCTGCCGCAGGCTGCGATCTTTTAAGGCGCGGCGCTTTTTTCGAGGTCTATCAGGTTGGGGTATAGTCGGCCCATCGCCCTTTGCCTGCGCAGCCCATCATGAAACTCGCCCCGACCGACCTCGAACAGATCACCTCTACCACCCTGGGCCATTACAACCAGGTGGCCGAGAGCTTTCGTGAAGGCACTCGCGACCACGACGTCAGCCAGAACATCGACGCGCTGCTGCGACATATTCAAGGCCAGGCGCCGTTCACTATTCTCGACTTCGGCTGCGGCCCGGGACGCGATCTGCAAACCTTCACCCGCATGGGCCATATCGCGGTGGGTCTCGACGGCTCGGAACGCCTCGCGCAAATGGCTCGCGAAGACAGCGGTTGCGAGGTCTGGCAGCAGGACTTTCTCAAGCTCGACCTGCCCAACGAGCACTTCGACGGGATTTTCGCCAATGCAGTGCTGTTTCATGTTCCTGGGCAGGAGTTGCCTCGGGTTTTGCGGCAACTACGTGCCACGTTGAAACCCGGTGGGGTGTTGTTCAGCTCCAACCCCCGTGGCGAGAATCAGGAAGGCTGGAATGGCCCGCGTTATGGTGCGTATCACGACCTGACATCGTGGCGCAGGATGTTGACCGAGGGCGGGTTTGCCGAGCTGGAACACTACTATCGACCAGCCGGGCTGCCGCGCGAGCAGCAACCCTGGTTGGCGAGTGTCTGGCGCAAGCCGGTGTAGACAGTTCGGACGCCATCGCGAGCTTGCTCGCTATTGTGCTTCTTTCTTCGGCTCGCGAATTTTGTACCAGGCCACATACAGCGCCGGCAGGAACAACAGCGTCAACAACGTGGCGATGATGATGCCGCCGATCATTGCGTAGGCCATCGGCCCCCAGAACACTTCGCGGGCGATGGGGATCATGCCCAGGCTCGCAGCGGCGGCGGTGAGCAGGATCGGTCGACGGCGGTGCTCGGTGGCTTGTACCACCGCGTCCCACGGCGCGTAGCCATCGCGCTCATACTCATCGATCTGGGTCACAAGGATCACTGAGTTGCGGATGATGATGCCGATCAGCGCGAGGATCCCGAGGATTGCCACAAAGCCCATGGGCGTACCAGTGGGGATCAGCGCCAGGACCACGCCGATCAGTCCCAGCGGCGCAACGCTGGCCACCAGGAACAGCTTCTGCACGCTGTGCAGCTGGATCATCAGGAAGGTCGCCATCAGGAACAGCATCAGCGGTACGACTTTGGCGATCGGTCCCTGAGCCTTGCTGCTTTCCTCTACCGTGCCACCGGTCTCGACCGAATAACCGACCGGCAACGCAGCGGCGAATTTGTCGATGTCAGGCTTCAACTGTTTGACCAGATCGGTTGGCTGGATCTCGTCGCGTACCGCGGCCTTGATGGTGATGGTCGGTTTGCGGTCGCGACGCCAGACCAGGGGTTGTTCAAGTTCATAACGCACACTGGCAAACGCCAATAGTGGAATCGAGGTGCCGCCCGGGGTGAGGATCTGCAGGTTCTGCAGGGTTTCCGGCGAGCCGCGCTCGGTGTCTTCGGCGCGGCCGACCACCTTGATCAGGTAGATATCGTCATGTACCTGAGTCACTGGCGAGCCGCTGACAATGCTGTTCATCAGGTTCGCCACATCTTCCGAGGACAATCCCAACTGCCGCGCCTTGTCCTGGGCGATGTCGATGCGCAGGACTTTGCCCGGTTCGTTCCAGTCGTAAATCATCTCGCCGATGTGCGAGTTGCTGTCGAGCATGGTCGCCAGATCGATGGCATGTTTGCGCACCTGATCGATCTCCTTGCCGCTGACCCGATACTGAATCGGCCGCCCCACTGGCGGGCCCATTTCCAGCGCCTGTACAAAGCTGCCGACGCCAACGAAATCTTCCCGCAGGCGTTTGTTCAAGCGTTGCATCAGCGCCGTGCGCTCTTCCAGGCCCTTGCTGACGATCACCAGTTGCGCGTAGTAAGGGTTCTGCAATTGCTGGTCGAGGGGCAGGTAAAAACGGATCGCGCCTTCACCAATGTAAGTGCTCCAGCGCAGGATGTCCGGATCGTCCTTCAGCGTCGCTTCGAAACGATCGACCGCCAGCCGGGTTTCGTTGATCGAGGCGTTTTGCGGCAGGTTCAGGTCGACCAGGATTTCCGGACGATCCGAGGACGGGAAGAACTGGTTCTGCACAAAGCCCATGGAAAACACCGCGAGCACGAACAGCAATACGGTGATGCCGATCGCCCACCAGCGATTGCGCAGACTCCACAACAGCCCGCCGTTGAAAGCGCGACCGATGCGTCCCGGTTCCGCCGAATGGGGCTTTACGTTGGTGCTGAGGATATGCACGCCGATCACCGGGGCGAACAGCACCGCGACGATCCACGACACCAGCATCGCCACGGCGATGACCGCGAACAGGGTGAAGGTGTATTCACCGGCGGAGCTGGCATTCAAACCGATGGGCACGAAGCCGGCGACGGTCACCAGGGTGCCGGTGAGCATGGGAAACGCCGTCGAGGTGTAGGCGAAGGTTGCCGCCTGCTCCTTGGTCTCGCCTTTTTCCAGGCGCGTCACCATCATTTCGACGGTGATCATCGCGTCGTCCACCAGCAGGCCGAGGGCGATGATCAACGCACCGAGGGAAATCCGCTGCATGGTGATGCCGCTGTATTCCATGAAGACGAAGACCATCGCCAGCACCAGCGGAATCGAGCAGGCCACCACCAGCCCGGCGCGCACGCCGAGGCTGACGAAACTGACGATCAGAACAATCACCACCGCTTCGAACAGCGCACGGGTAAAACCACCCACCGCCACTTCCACCACTTCGGCCTGATCGGAAACCTTGTGCACGCCGACGCCCACCGGCAGATCGGCGGTGAGTTCTTGCATACGTTGATGCAGGGCGCTGCCGAAGTCCTGAATGTTCCCGCCCTTTTTCATGGCGATTGCCAGGCCGATGGCCGGCTGACCATTAAAACGGAACAGCGGCGTTGCCGGATCGACATAACCTCGGCTGATTTCGGCGACATCCGCAAGGCGATAGAAGCGATCGTTGAGCCGCAGATTGACGTTGGCCAGGTCTTTCTCCGAAGCGAATTGCCCCGAAGTGCGCACCGAGATGCGTTCGGGTCCCGCCTCGATCACCCCGGCCGGGGTCACCGCATTCTGCGATTGCAGACTTTGCACCACCTGGCGTTGATCGATACCCAGCGCCGCGAGTTTGCGGGTGGAGAAGTTCAGGTAGAGCACTTCGTCCTGCTCGCCGATCATTTCGACTTTGCCCAGGTTCGGCACTTCACGGATCTCGGCGCGCACCTGTTCGACATAATCGCGCAACTGACGCATCGTCAGCCCGTCGGCGGTGAAGGCATACACCGAACCGTAGACATCGCCGAACTCGTCGTTGAAGGCCGGGCCCTGCAACCCTTGCGGGAAGGTGCCACGGATGTCATCGATCTTCTTGCGCACCTGGTACCAGATCTCGGGAATGTCTTTGGCACTGGTGGTGTCGCGCAGGTACACGAACACGGTGGATTCGCCGGGTCGGGTGTAGCTCTTCACGTAGTCGAGGGAATCAAGCTCTTCGAGTTTTTTCTCGATGCGGTCGGTGACCTGCTTGAGGGTTTCCTCCTGGGTCGCACCAGGCCAGCGAGTCTGGATCACCATGGTTTTGATGGTGAACGAAGGGTCTTCTTCACGGCCCAGGTTCAGGTATGAGAACACCCCCATCAGCAACGCGACGAACATCAGGTACCAGACAAAGGACTGATGCTTGATGGCCCATTCGGATAAATTGAAACTCCCTTTCATCGTGGGCTTTCCTCGTCGACTTTGACTTTCTGCCCCGGCTTGAGGCTGTTCACTCCGGCGCTGACCACCCGCTCACCGGCCTTGACCCCGGAGGCCAGGACCACCGTGTGGCCATTGCGGCTGACAAAGGTCACATCGCGGGGTGACACTGTTTGCGTCTGGATATCGATGACCCAGATCCGGCTCTTGCCGTCGACTTCCTGCACGGCACTGAGCGGCAGTTCGATACGCGGTTCGATGGCCGAGCTGAGAGTCACGCTGATGGCGGTGCCCAGGCGAAATCCGGCCGGCGTTTCGGCCAGTGTCAGACGCGCGCGCCGAGTGCGGGTCGCGCTCTGCGCTTGGGGTTCGATCTCGCGCACGATGGCGGTGGTGTTGATGCTCGGATCGAGCTGTGCGGCGACTTTGAATACCACGTCGGCGGGCAGCCGCTCAACCAGGCTCGCAGGCAGATCGATCACCGCTTCCTTGATGTCCGGCCGCGCCAGGGTCACCACTTGCTGTCCGGCGCTGACCACCTGCCCGGCTTCGGCATTCCAGGCGGTGACGATAGCAGCGTGATCGGTGCGCAGTTCGCTGTAGTTGAGCTGATCGCGGGCCTGGTTGACGGCGGCCCTGGCTTGCTCCAGTGAGGCGCTGGTGGTTTTCAGATCGGTCTGGGCAATGTCCAGCTGCGCTTGGGCGCCGACTCCGCGGTCGAACAGCTCCTGCTGCCGCCGGGCGTTGGCCTGGGCGTTGATCCATTGCGCCTCGATCCGCGCCAAGTCACCCTGCCTTGCACGCAGCTGGTTCTGTTGATCGGTCGGGTCGAGGGTCGCGAGCAAGGCGCCCTTCTCGACGTCGCTACCGACATCGACGTTGCGGCTGGCGATCCGTCCCGATACCCGAAAACCGAGATTGCTTTCAAACCGCGCCTGAATGCTCCCGGCGAAACGCCCGAGGTTTTCTTCCGATTCGGACTGGACCTCAATGGACAGCACCGGGCGCACCGGCTCCGGCGGTGGCTCTTTTTTTGAGCAAGCGACCAGCAGCAAACCGGCCGACAGCAATGCGAACAAGCGCTTCACGGCTGGGCTCCTGGCTGAGTGGAGCCCTGCGCAGGCTTCGCGGCGATCTCCACCAACATGCCCGGGTGCAACAATTGCCCACCGGCCGTCACGACATTTTCACCACCGTTCAGGCCCTCACTGATGATCACCTTTCCGGTCAGGTAACGGGCAACCTTGACCGTATGCAACTGTGCCTTGCCATCGCCGTCCACCAGCCACACGGCCGGGTCGCTGAGGTTCTTGGTCAAAGCCGACCACGGCAATTCAACAGCGGACTTGCCCGGCACCTTGGCCGTGGCACTGACCACCGAGCCCAGTTCCATGCCCGCGGGCAGTTCACTCAAGGTCACCTTGACCTGCACCGTGCCGGTTTGCGCGGAGACCGCCGGGGTGATTTCGCGGACGGTGCCGGGGGTCTTGATCTGCGGATTGTCGAGCAGGCTGACCTCCACGGTTTTATCCGTCGGCGGCTCGACCAACAGCGATTCGTAGACGTTGAATACCGCATCGCGCTCGCCGTCCCGGGCCAGGCTGAAGACCGGCACAGTGGCTTGCATCACCTGGCCGACTTCGGCCTGGCGCGCAGTGATCACCCCCGGCGCATCGGCGATCAGCGCGGTGTAACTGAGTTGCTCGCGGGCGTTGGCCAGTTGCGCCCGGGCCGCGGCCAAAGCGCTCTGGCTACTGCGCAACGCGGCCTGGGCAGCGTCGTATTCGCTCTGGCTGGTGTAGCCCTTGGGCAGGAGTTTCTGCTGGCGGACGAATGCCGCAGCGGTCTGCTTGACCCGCGCCTGCTCGGCAACCACTTGCGCCTGGGCTGAATCGACATTGGTCTGCAGGTCTTTAGGGTCGAGTCTGGCCAGCACCTGCCTGGCCGAAACCCGGTCACCGACATCGACCATACGCTGGATGATCTTGCCGCCTACCCGAAACGACAATTCAGTCTGGACCCGTGCCTGGACATCACCGGTGAGCGTTACCGTAGCGGCAAAGTCGGCAGGTCTCACCTCCTGCACAAACACCCGCGGGCGTTGGCGCTCCACGGGCTGTTTATCGCCACATGCGGTCAACAAGGCAAATAGGCTCAGGCCTACGACCAATTTCATTCCGGGACCAGCCATGCAGACTCCTTTGCGTGATACGGGCGGACACGTGACGATACGAATGTGAGCTTAGAACAGGCTTGCGCTTGCACATACGATGTGCAGCGACTCTGTAGTGAGGGATCACTGCGTTCCCGACAATAAGGCAAACTGCCGAACCACGCAGCAGGAACTTCCTCATGCTAAAAACCCTCGCGGTGGCCAATTACCGCTCGATCAACAAACTGGTCATCCCCCTCGATCGATTGAACGTGATTACCGGCCCCAACGGCAGCGGCAAGTCCAACTTGTATCGCGCCCTGCGCCTATTGGCGGAGACAGCCCAGGGCGGCGTAATCAATGGGCTGGCCCGTGAGGGTGGGCTGGATTCAACCTTTTGGGCCGGGCCCGAGATCCTTTCGCGACGTATGCGCAACGCAGAAGTGGCCGTCGAAGCCTCTGTGCGCCGGGCCCCAAAGCGCTTGCGCCTGGGATTTTCTGGTGAAGATTTCAGCTACTCGATCGCACTGGGCTTGCCAGAACCCAGCCTTTCGTACTTTTCTCTGGACCCGGAAATCAAACGCGAATGTATTTGGGCTGGACCGATTTATCGTCCCGCCAGCCTGCTGGTCGATCGCGCCGGCTCGATGATCCGTGCCCGCGAAGACCGCAGTTGGGATGTGCTCGCACAACACACACCGACCTTCGACAGCCTGTTTGATCAGGTCGGCAGCCTGCGCTCCTCACCAGAAGTGTTATTGCTGCGCGAGACCATTCGTGGCTGGCGTTTTTATGACCATTTTCGCAGCGATGCCGAGGCCCCCGCGCGCCAACCGCAACTGGGCACCCGCACCCCGGTGTTGCACCATGACGGTCGCGATCTCGCCGCTGCGTTGCAAACCATCCGTGAAATCGGTGATCCAGAGGCGTTACAGTCCGCCATCAGCGACGCCTTCCCCGGCGCAACGCTGAATATCGCGCCGCTGCAAGGTGGGCGCTTCGCCATTGAGTTTAATCAGGAAGGTTTGTTGCGCCCGCTGTCTGCCGCGGAACTGTCGGATGGCACGCTGCGTTATCTGCTGCTGATCGCCGCGCTACTGACCTCACGTCCACCGACGCTTATGGTGCTCAACGAACCGGAAACCAGCTTGCACCCAGATCTGTTACCGGCGTTGGCGCGGCTGATCATCCGCGCCTCGGAAAATTGCCAGGTGTGGGTGGTGTCCCACGCCAGCCGCTTGATCGCGGCTCTGCAGCAAGACCCGGAGTGCAATTCCATCGTGCTGGAGAAGCATTTCGGCCAGACCGAGGTCGTTGGCCAAGGGATGCTGGATGAACCGGCGTGGTATTGGCCGGATTGAGGGTTAAGACGGTATCTACGGGATTGTGTGGTAACTGTGGGAGCGTGGCTTGCCTGCGAAAGGTCCGTCCGAAGGACCGTTCTCTCAGCCAATAAAAAACGCCGACGCTTTACCAGCCGTCGACGTTGAAACCTTGAAACCTTGAAACCTTGAAAGGGTTTTAAAGCGCGCTGAATCAGAACGCCGGCAATACTGCGCCGCTGTATTTTTTCGCGATGAATGCTTTCACTTCCGGGCTGGTCAGTGCCTTGGCGAGTTTCTGGATGGCATCGCTGTCCTTGTTGTCCGGACGGGCAACCAGGAAGTTCACGTACGGCGAATCGGCACCTTCGATAATCAGCGCATCCTTGGCCGGGTTCAGGCCGGCTTCCAGCGCGTAGTTGGTGTTGATCATGTCCAGGTCGACCTGGTCCAGAACACGCGGCAGCAGGGCCGACTCAAGCTCTTTGAACTTGAAGTTATGCGGGTTCTTGGCGATATCTTTCGGGGTCGCCAGCGCATTTTTCGGGTCTTTCAATTCGATCAGACCAGCCTTCTGCAGCAGGATCAACGCACGACCGCTGTTGCTGCCTTCGTTCGGGATAGCGATGGTCGCGCCGTCTTTGAGCTCGGCCAGGGTTTTGACTTTCTTCGAGTAGCCACCGAAAGGTTCGACGTGAACGCCGATCACGGTCACCAGATTAGTGCCTTTGCCTTCGTTAAAGCTTTTCAGGTACGGCAGGGTCTGGAAGTAGTTGGCGTCCAGACGCTTCTGATCGACCTGCACGTTCGGTTGCACATAGTCAGTGAAGACCTTGATTTCCAGATCCACGCCTTCTTTGGCGAGGGTCGGCTTGATCAGTTCAAGAATTTCAGCGTGGGGCACCGGCGTTGCGGCAACCACCAGTTTCTCGCCAGCCTGGGCGATGCCTGCGGCCAGGGCAGCCGCCAGTGCGGTGAACAACAGAACCTTTTTCATGCAGTGTCCTTATCGAAAATCACAGTCGTCATCGACGACGGCTTCAAGTGAGGTGCCAATGAAATGCTATCGCTGGCGTGGAGCGGACAATACCGGGATTTTTTATTCCCTAACAATATCTTTTATTCACTTTCATATTCCATTTTATTCATACAGGCGCCGCCCGCTCCACACCGCGACCTACAAAGACTGCGTAAGCCGTTCGAGCAGGCTTTTCAGGGCTGCCCGCTCGCCAGCAGAACCGCCGTTGATGACTCGCTCGACCTGGTGCTCGATCAGCGGTAACGGCGCCAGGGTTTCCGGCAGATTCAGATGCTCGGGCAAAATCTCGTCGCCACTGCTGACCAGCAACGCAAAGTGAATGACGTTCTCCAGCTCACGGGTATTGCCCGGCCAACTGTGATGCTCCAGAAGTTGCTGCGCCGCTTCGCTGATCAAGGGCACCGGCAAGTCCAGACGCTGGCTGTAGATGCCGAGGAAATACTCGGCTAGTGAAAGGATATCGCCGACCCGTTCGCGCAATGCCGGCAGTTCCAGCTGGCCTTCGCTCAAGTAGTGATAAAGCCGCTCATGAAATTTCCCGGCAGCCACCGCTTGCGCCAGATCGATGCTGGTAGCCGCTACCAGCCGCACATCCACCGGGCTCGGCTGCTGGGCGCCAACGCGGGTAACTTCATGGTTCTCCAGTGCCGCGAGCAGTTTGACCTGGATTGGCAGCGGCAAGTCACCGATTTCGTCCAGGTACAAGGTGCCGCCGTTGGCTGAACCGAACCAACCTGCGCGGCTGCTGGCCGAGCCGCTGTGACTGCCGGCGGCATAACCGAACAACTCGGCATCGGCGTAGGTCGGACTGATCGCTCCGCAGTTGACCGAAACGAACAAACCACCACGGTCGCTGCCCCGGTGGATATGCCGCGCGAGCAGTTCTTTACCGCTCCCGGTTTCGCCGCGGATCAGCACGGAAATCGAACGTGGTGCCAGTTGTTCGAGTTCGTGGCGCAGTTGTCGTGAACGGGGATCGACGAATACCAGCGCCTTGGCGCGAATGCTCAGCGGGCTTTTTTCCGCGTCGGGAAAGGTCAGCAGTGGCTGACCGAAGGTTTCATGCAGACTCATGACAGACTCCCGCCCAAATCCGCCGGGAGACGGGAGGCGTTAAAAAAATAAAAGACTCAAGCGCGGCGCAGAGAATGCTGTTCCATGCGATTTTGCAGACGGTAAAGATAAGCGAAGCCCTGCTCCCAGCGTTGGTGCCCGGACTTAACATTGATGTGTCCGGCACCGGTCAGAATCCCGGCTTCGGCGCCCCAGTTGCGGGCCAGCTCCAGAGCACGAGTGGCGCTGACCGCACTGTCGTTATCCGAGCTGACAACCTGGCAGGGGAACGGCAACAGGTGCGTCGGGATCGGCGCGAAGTTGCGCAAGGCCGGCGCGCAGGCAGGGCGTTCGACATCCGCTGGTGCGACCAGCAACGCGCCGCGGACCTGACGCAAAAAGCTGAAGGGCGCCTGTGCTGCCCAATGGGCAACGGTGATGCAACCCAGACTGTGGGCAATCAGGATCACCGGTGTGCTGTCAGCCGCGATCGCCTGCGCCAAGGCTGCGACCCAATCCTCGCGACGCGGCGTCAACCAGTCGGCCTGCTCCACGCGCGCGCTGTTTGGCAAACTGTTCTGCCAGTGGCTTTGCCAATGATCTTCTGGCGATCCTTGCCAGCCCGGCACGATCAGGTAGCGAATTGATTCGTTGCGCATGGGGAGCCCTCCGGCTGCTTGTCTGTTCAGGATCGATTATAGGGAGGAGAGTTATATTCGTTAAGGAATAAGAAGATATTTATTAATGCATTTTAGGAATATACAACTCATAACCCCGGAAATAAAAAAAGGCCGCACCCTGCCAAGGAGACGGCCCGAAAATCGTTGAATCAGGATTGAATCATTGACCTAAAACACTTATATCTCAAAGTATTATTATTCGTTATTAATAGAATATATTCGAATAATAGAACCCGCGACGACTCTCAAGGCCATACCATTCAAGGCACGGGCGCGCCTGAGCACGATCAACCCGTGCGTTGTAGTACATTCGGGCGCCTGGGGCTTGCAGAAGTACCCTGCATGATTCCATTCTCTGGTTATTGATGTTCGCATCCTGCCCTGCGTCATTGCGCAGCGTGCTACCTGTGAACGCCAACCTGTTGACTGGAAGCGCCAATCATCATGATTGAACCTACCTCTCTCGCCAGCTGGACCCGCGCCCTGCGCAAACAACTCGACGCTCTTGGCCTCGACAGCGATGCACTGTGCCGCGAAGCCGGGCTCGACCCGCAACTGATGGACGACCCGAACGCCAGTTATCCGCTGTCCGCCACCACGCGTCTCTGGGAAATAGCGGTCAAGGCCAGCGGCGACCCGGCGATCGGCTTGCGGGTTTCACGTTTCGTCAGCCCGACCACCTTTCACGCGCTGGGATATGCGCTAGTGGCCAGCGGTAGCTTGCGCGAAGTCTTTGAGCGGATTGTGCGTTATCACCAGGTGGTCAGCGACGCTCTGGAGCTGGAATTAAACCTGAATGGCGACCGCTATTGCTTTCATTTGAAGGTGCCTCAAAGCAGCCCAGCACCGGCGTTCGAAGCCATTGATGCCTTTGCGGCGATCTATGTGCGTACCTGCCGCAATCGTCTGGGCCGGGACTATGCGCCGCTGGCGGTGTACCTGCGCCGGCCGGAACCAGCTGACCCCAAACACTGGCATACGGTGTTCCGCGCACCAGTCTTCTTTGCGGCCGAAGAGGACCGTCTGGAGTTTGCCGTCAGCGATTTCGACAGTCACCTGGATGACGCCAACCCGGAACTGGCCGAACACAACGAAACGGTGCTAACGCGCACCCTTACGCAATCGAAACCATTGACCTGGGAGCGCAAGGTCCGCTCTGCAATTGAAGCGCAATTACCAGAAGGCGAACCCTCTGCCGAACGCATCGCCGAGGCTTTGCATTTGAGCCTGCGCAGTCTGCAGCGACATCTGGCCGATGAAGGTTGTCGCTTTGATACCTTGCTCAATGAGTGTCGGGAGAATCTGGCGCTGCTGCACCTGCGTGACCCGCAGTGCTCATTGAGCGAGATCAGCTATCTATTGGGTTTTGCCGACATCAGCAGCTTCAGCCGCGCATTCAAGCGCTGGACTGGAATGACACCGGGGCAGTTTCGGGATGGGTTGCGCTGAACAATGAGATTTGTATTGCCTGTGCCGGCCTCATCGCGAGCAGGCTCGCTCCCACAGGTAAGGGGGTGTTCACAAACCTGTGGTCAGACTCATACCTTGTGGGAGCGAGCTTGCTCGCGATGGCATCAGCCCAGACACCACCAATCAGCGCCCTCGATCACGCCGCAACAATTTGCGCACCCGCGTCACCAACTCACTCACGGCAAACGGTTTGAGCAAATAATCATCGGCATCCAACTCAAGCCCGCGCAGTCGGTCTTCAATTCCGTCTTTGGTGGTCAGAAACAACACCGGCGTCGCGCCGCGCTTACGGATTTGCTGCTGCAATTGCCAGGCATTCAGTCCAGGCAACATGACGTCAAGGATGACCAGATCGTACTCAGGCCGCTCTTCGATAAAGCGTCGCCCCTGCATCCCGTCGACCGCCACATCCACCGCATAGCTCGCTTCGCCCAGGCCCTCGGCCAAGAGCTTTGCAGTCTTGGGTTCGTCTTCCACTAACAGCAAACGCATGGTGCACCTCGATTTTGGTAGATACAGGCTAGGCGCCTTGGTAACCATTGCCCATCACTAACGGTTATTTCGGATGAGCCGACGGATTCAGGTCTGCGCCGCGCCCCGTAATTTTTCCAGGTCCAGCACCTCGATTTCGCCGTATCCCAACTGCACGATGCCCTGGTTCTGCAGATCCTTGAGGATCTGATTAGTGGTCTGCCGGGACAGCGAAAGCATCAGTGCCAACTGGTCCTGGGGCAACTGCAGGACCCGCCGCGAGGGCTCGCTCTGGCCATAACCTTCAGCAATCATCAGCAGCCGGTGAGCCACGCGCGCCGCCGCTGGCATCAGACTCAACTGTTCGAGATTGATGAATGTCAGGCGCAATTTATGGCTCATCAACAACGCCAGGTGGCGCCAATAGTGTGGATGTTCTCCCAGCAGTTCGAGCAACGCGGCCTGAGGCACCTGCAACAGAATGCAGCGGCCGACTCCGCAGGCGTCGTGGGTTCGCGGCCGGCCATCGAACAGGCAGATTTCACCGAACCAGTGCGGCGGTTCGACCATGCTCAGCAGCGCTTCCTTGCCCTGCTCGTTGACCGCGCCAATACGCACCGCCCCCTCAAGCACTGCATACAAACCGCAAGGCGGATCACCGCGCTTGAACAACCTCTGCCCGGGCGCCAGGCGCCGCACCCTGGCGGCGGTCAGCAGACTATCCTGTAACAAGGCAGGCAAATTATTGAACCACTGACCGCTTGATAAGCGCGGACGCCAGGCCTGCATATCCATTTGAACTCCAGTTGATTGTCGCCTGGCTGACAGAGCGAAGATTGAGCGCAGGGCATGATCGAACTCCCTACAGGAGGAAATAACAATGAAAAGCCTCGTTGACCATCTCAGTCAATACGCCACCTACCATCGTGACCCGCGAAATATCGTCAGCCACTTTATTGGCATTCCACTGATTGTGGTGGCTGTTGCGGTATTGCTGTCACGGCCGCAATGGTCGCTGGCCGGGCTCTGGGTGTCGCCAGCGGTGCTGTTGGCATTGGCTTGCGCGTGGTTTTATTTGCGCCTGGAACTGCGCCTGGGAGTGCTGATGAGCGTATTGCTCGGCCTGTCCGTTTGGCTAGGTCATGTGCTCGCGCTACAGAGCACGCTCGTCTGGCTCGGCAGCGGAATCGGCATGTTCGTCATCGGTTGGGCAATCCAGTTTGTCGGCCATCACTACGAAGGACGCAAACCGGCGTTTGTCGATGATGTGACGGGACTGATCGTCGGGCCGTTGTTTGTCGTGGTTGAACTGGCGTTCATGCTGGGGTTGCGGCAAGACCTCAAAGAGCAGATCGAGGCGCGAGTGGGTGGGGTGCGGATCAATCGGAAAAATGCGGCGGCTTGAAAATTTTTAAAAGATCGCAGCCTGCGGCAGGCTGCGATCTTTTGATCTTAAAGGTTAGCGACTTTCTGCCAGACCTTGGGTTTGAAGAACAGCGTCTCACCGCGCGCCAGGCCGATCAGGCTGTCGTGATCCTTGACCACTTCTGCTTCGATCAACTCATTCTGCCCTTCGACTTTCAGCGTCACCCGGGTAGTCGCGCCCAGCGGGCGGATATCGCGCACTTCAGCGGCGTGGTGGTCTTCCAGTTCATGGCGCGACAACGACACCTCATGGGGACGGAACAGCACGTGGTTGTCTTCACCAAGGTGCAGGCGATTGGAGTCTCCAAGGAAGTGGTACACAAAATCGCTGGCCGGGTTTTCATAGACTTCACCCGGCGAACCGATCTGCTCGATCACGCCCTTGTTCATCACCACGATCCGGTCGGCCACTTCCATGGCCTCCTCCTGGTCATGGGTCACAAACACCGAGGTCAGGTTGATGTCTTCGTGCAACCGCGCCAGCCAGCGACGCAGTTCTTTACGAACCTTGGCATCCAGCGCGCCAAAGGGTTCGTCCAGTAGCAGGACTTTCGGCTCCACCGCCAGGGCACGGGCCAGGGCGATACGTTGACGCTGGCCACCGGAAAGCTGTTCCGGATAACGATCGGAGAGCCAGTCCAGTTGCACCATGTTCAGCAGTTCGTGGACTTTGACAGCGATCTGGCTTTCCGTCGGGCGCTGGTTTTTCGGCTTCATGCGCAGACCGAACGCGACGTTGTCGAACACCGTCATGTGGCGAAACAGCGCGTAGTGCTGGAACACGAACCCGACGTTGCGATCACGCACGTCATGGCCGGAGACGTCTTCGCCATGGAACACGATGCTGCCGGCATCCGGGGTTTCGAGCCCGGCGATGATCCGCAGCAGGGTGGTCTTGCCGCAACCGGACGGGCCGAGCAGCGCCACCAGCTCACCGCTCTGGATGTCCAGATTGATGCTGTTCAGGGCCTTGAAGGCGTGGAAGTTCTTGCTGACATTACGGACTTCGATCGACATGATTTATTCCTCCGCCGCACTGGCGCGCAGGCGGTTAATACGGTTCTCGCTCCACTGCTTGAGCAGCAGGATGAAGAGCGCCAGGATCAGCAACAGACTCGCCACGGCGAACGCCGCAACGTGGTTGTATTCGTTGTAGAGAATCTCGACATGCAGCGGCAAGGTGTTGGTCACCCCACGGATGTGCCCGGACACCACCGAAACCGCGCCGAACTCACCCATTGCCCGCGCGGTACAGAGCACCACGCCATAGATCAGACCCCACTTGATGTTCGGCACAGTGATATGCCAGAACATTTGCCAGCCATTGGCACCGAGCAACCGCGCGGCTTCTTCTTCCTGGGTACCCTGTTCCTGCATCAGCGGGATCAGTTCCCGGGCCACGAACGGCACGGTGACAAAGATGGTCGCCAACACAATGCCCGGCAGCGCAAAGACGATCTGGATGTCGTGGTCCTGCAGCCATGGGCCGAAGAAGCCCTGGGCACCGAACATCAGTACATAGACCAGACCGGCGATCACTGGCGAGACCGAAAACGGCAAGTCGATCAGGGTCACCAGCATGCTCTTGCCGCGGAACGAGTACTTGCTCACGCACCAGGCGGCGCTGACGCCGAACACCAGATTGAGTGGCACCGAAATCAACACCGCGATCACCGTCAGCTTCAGGGCCGATAGCGCATCCGGCTCGAAGATCGCGGAGAAGAAGGCGCCGAGGCCGAGTTTCAGCCCTTGGGACACCACGATAAACAGCGGCAACAACAGAAACAGGGCAAAGATCAGCCAGCCGAGGCCGATCAGAATGCGTCGTGAAACGGCGCTGCCACGACGGGCGGCGTTGGCCGAGGAAGCGGCGGTAAGCGTTGAACTGGACATATTCCGGGCCTCCTTATGGGGTTTCGATGCGCCGCTGCAACAAGTTGATCAGCAGCAACAGGACGAAGGAAACCACCAGCATCAGCACGCCGATGGAGGTGGCGCCGGTGTAGTCATATTGGTCGAGCTTGACCATGATCAGCAGCGGCAGGATCTCGGTCTTCATCGGCATGTTGCCGGCGATGAAGATCACCGACCCGTACTCGCCAACGCCTCGGGCAAAGGCCAGGGCGAAACCGGTCAGCCAGGCGGGCAGCAAGGCCGGCACCAGGATGTAGCGGAACACCTGCAACGGCTTGGCTCCCAGGCAGGCAGCGGCTTCTTCGACTTCCCGGGGAATGTCGGCGAGCACTGGCTGCACCGTACGCACCACGAACGGCAAGGTGACGAAGGTCAGTGCCAGGGTGATACCCAGCGGGGTGTAGGCGATTTTGAAGCCCAGATCAGCGGCGAACTGCCCGACCAGGCCATTGGGCGCATACAGTGCCGTCAGCGCAATACCGGCCACGGCGGTGGGCAGCGCGAATGGCAGGTCGATCATCGCGTCGATGATCTTGCGTCCGGGGAAGGTGTAGCGCACAAGCACCCAGGCTAGCAATGTACCGATGATGCCGTTGATGATCGCGGCGTACAGCGCGGTACCGAAACTCAGCTTCAACGCCGCCAGCACACGGGGTGCGGAGATGATCGCCCAGAATTGATCCCAGGTGAGTTGAGCGGCATGCACGAACATCGCTGCCAGGGGTATGAGCACAATCAGGCTGAGGTACACCAAGGTGTAACCCAGCGTCAGCCCGAAGCCGGGTATGACGGGGGAGATACGACGCGACATAAAAGTCCTTGGTTGACTGAACGGACACGCAAAGCCCGCAAACGAATGCGGGCTCTACTGTATGAGCGAGCTTGCTCGCGATGGTCGTTAATGATGACGCGTTTTTACTGGGTAAACGCGGCGCTCTTGAGTCCATCGCGAGCAAGCTCGCTCCTACAATTTTCCTTACTGAGCGGTGTAAATCTTGTCGAACACACCACCGTCATTGAAGAATTTCGGTTGGGCAGTTTTCCAGCCGCCGAAGTCTTTGTCGATAGTCACCAGGTCCAGTTTCGGGAACTGTTGGGCATACTTGGCCGCCACATCCTTGTCACGCGGACGGTAGAAGTTCTTCGCCGCGATCTCCTGGCCGGCCGGGCTGTACAGGTATTTCAAATAGGCTTCGGCGATTTCGGTATTGCCCTTTTTTTCGGCGTTTTTATCCACCACCGCCACTGGCGGCTCGGCGAGGATCGACAGGGATGGCACCACAATGTCGAACTTATCGGCACCGCCGTCTTCTTTCAGGGCCAGGAAGGCTTCGTTTTCCCAGGCCAGCAGCACGTCACCCTGACCGTTGTTGACGAAGGTAATGGTCGAACCACGGGCACCGGTATCCAGCACGGGAACATGCTTGAACAGCTCCTGGACGTATTCCTGAGCCTTGGCCTCGCTACCGCCGGCTTTCAGGCCATAGGCCCAGGCGGCAAGGAAGTTCCAGCGCGCACCGCCGCTGGTTTTCGGGTTCGGGGTGATCACTTCAACCCCGTTTTTGGTCAGATCGCCCCAGTCCTTGATGCCCTTGGGGTTGCCCTTGCGCACCAGGAACACGATGGTCGAGGTGTAGGGAGTACTGGCCTCAGGCAAGCGTTTCTGCCAATCCACCGGCAGGGACTTGCCGAGCTTGGCGATTTCGTCGATGTCACCGGCCAGTGCCAGAGTCACCACGTCAGCCCGCAAGCCATCAATCACCGCCCGACCCTGTTTGCCCGAGCCACCGTGGGATTGCTGGATTTTCACGTTGTCGCCAGCGTGGTCTTGCTTCCAGAATTTGACGAACTCAGCGTTGTAATCCTGATACAGCTCACGGGTCGGGTCATACGACACGTTGAGCAACTCGTAATCCTTGGCAACCGCGGAACCAGCAAAAACAGCACTGGCCAGCGCGGCCAGAGCGTAACGGCGAATCGACGACATAGTGAAAGCTCCTGAAATTCTTGGGGTGTTGGCTTTTCTTATGGGTTCTGGAATCCGGTTGCCTCGGATATTGCTTCAGCTCGGTTTGTTACTTGGGTTCTGCAAGCGGAATTTTTCTTTGCGTTCGATCTGTACCACTTGAGCGTTATGCACGGTGATTTCCACCGCCCCGAAGCGCAGGTCGCGCAATGCGCTCTGGATCTCGCGCAAGATGGTCGCTTCGTCCTGGCCGTCAACGCTACGTAGAGATGCGCTCATGGTGCTGCTCCTGAAATAAGAGGTGCCTGGCAGTGGCGGCACTGCTTGCGGCGTGAGAGCAATAGTAGATAGGTGCTGATATTCTTAAAAATACTATTTAAGAATGTTTATATAACCAGAATGAATTATTTGCTGGGACGGGGGTTTGCGTGGGGATTGGGGGTGGCAAGATCAAAAGATCGCAGGCTTCGCCAGCTCCTACGAAGGCTCCGCGTTCACCCTGAATGAACGCAAATCCCGTAGGAGCTGCCGCAGATTGCGATCTTTTTGGACGACACTCGGGCTTCAGGCTTTACCGAATCACCGGCGCTCTCGCCCAGTCCAGTTGCTCTGCCGGCACTGGCCGCCCAAACCAGTAACCCTGGCCCAGGTCGCAGCCATGCTCGAGCAGGAAACCCGCCTGCTCGATCTGCTCGATGCCTTCAGCATGCACTTGCATGCCCATGCTTTGCGCCAGAGCGATAATTACCCGAACAATGGCTGCATCGTCGTCATCCCAAGGCAATCCGGCGACGAAACCCTGATCGATCTTGAGTTTCTGCACCGGCAGCCGCTTGAGCCGCAGCAGCGATGAATAACCCGTGCCAAAGTCATCAATGGCCAGGCGCAAACCCAGTTCGCGCAACCGGTGCATTTGCTCCAGCGCTACTTCGGGGTCTTCCATCACCGCACTTTCGGTGACTTCCAACTCCAAAAAAGCCGGATCCAGGCCTGTGTCGTGCAACACCTGGGCAACCTGCTGATAAAGCTCACGACGGGCGAACAGGCGACTGGAAACATTCACCGCGACGAACGACAGCGCCACTCCGGCCTTCAACCATTGGCACATCTGCTGACAGGCTTGCTGCATCACCCAGGCATCAATCTCGGCAATCAATCCGGTGCGCTCGGCAATCGGAATGAACTCCGCCGGCGCCACCAGGCCACGCTCGGGGTGCTCCCAGCGCACCAGCGCCTCGACGCCGATCAACCGACTGGTTCGCAATTCATGCACCGGCTGGTAGTACACCCGCAGCTCCTGCTGCTCCAGGGCGCGCCGCAACTCATTGGCGATTTCTACCCGGTGCTGAGCGTGAGCAGTGAGTTCTTCGGTGTACAGGGCATACCCTTCACGCCCGGCACTTTTGGCCTTGAACAGCGCCGAATCAGCATTGCGCAGTAGTTGCTCGGCACTCAACGCATCGCTGGGGAACAGACTGATGCCGATGCTGGCGTTGATGAAGAGCTGGTGCCCGTCGAACTTGAACGGCTCCTTCAGCCCGTCGATGATCCGCTGAGCCAGCGCTGCCGCTTGCATCAATTGCGGGCAACTTTCGGCCAGTACGGCAAACTCGTCGCCACCCAGTCGCGCCAAAGTGACCCCGGTGCCGAACATCCCTCGCAGCCGCTCGGCCACCGCCTTGAGCAGCTGATCGCCGACGTTGTGGCCGAGGCTATCGTTGATGATCTTGAAGTGATCCAGATCGATCAGCAGCAAGGCGCAGCCACGCTTGTGAATCTGCGCCGAGGCCAGCGCCTGCTCGGCCCGGTCGGTGAAGAGCAAGCGATTGGGCAAGTCGGTCAGCGGATCGTGGTGCGCCAGATGGGCCAGTTCGTGCTGCGAATCCTTGATCGCGCTGATGTCGGAAAATACCGCGACATACTGACTGAGTTCACCCTGGTCATCCTTTATGACCCGGATGGTCTGCCACTGGGGGTAGATCTCACCACACTTTCGCCGGTTCCAGATCTCACCGCTCCACTCGCCGGTGTTTTCCAGCGACTCAAACATCGCTGCATAGAAGGTCGATGGATGATGGCCGGACTTGAACATGCTCGGCTGGCGACCGAGCACTTCTTCACGCTGATAGCCGGTAATTTCCATGAATGCACGGTTCACATGGACGATCAGCCCATGACGGTCGCTGACCAGCACTCCTTCGCGGGTGCAATCGAACACCGCCGCGGCCTGACGCAACCGCTCACGGTCCTCACTATGGTGGCGTAACGTTGTGCCGAGACCGAGAAACCTCAGCAATCGTGCACGAGCGATGAAGATCAGACCGGCACTGAACAGGGCCCAGACATAACCGTTGATCAGTTGCCAGTGGACCAGATCGATCGACTCATCGAGGAAACTGCTCAATAAATGTCCACTGAGTTGCAGCCAGAAAACTGACAGCAGCAGGTAGAGCAACGCTGCACGCATCGCATCTTGATAAGAAGCCGTCATAAGGCGATCAATGTCCTCGCAAAAAGTACGGATTATAAGATAAGTAACATCCATACACTCTTATCTGAAAGGGCGACTGTTTTTATCTGTGGGCTGAGTGATAATGCGTTCGCTGTTTTCATTTTTTCGAGGGCCATACAACCTATGTGGTACAACGGTTTTCTCGACTTGTCGCCCTGGCAACTGGTGGCAGTCACCCTGTTGATGACCCATGTGACCATTGTCGGCGTCACAGTCTATCTACACCGCTATTCAGCCCATCGCTCCCTGGAGCTCAATGCCGGCCTGAAACATTTCTTCCGCTTCTGGCTGTGGCTGACCACGGCGCAGAACACCCGCGAGTGGACCGCTATCCACCGCAAGCATCACGCCAAATGCGAAACCGTCGATGATCCGCACAGCCCGGTGATCAAAGGCCTTTCCACGGTTTTGCGCAAGGGTGCCGAGCTGTACCGCGCCGAAGCGGAAAACCCCGAGACCCTGCGCATCTACGGCAAGAACTGCCCGGACGACTGGATCGAACGCAACCTCTACACTCGTTTCCCGCTGTTGGGTATAGCGATCATGGGCGTGATCGACCTGCTGCTGTTCGGCACCATCGGCATCACCATCTGGGCGATCCAGATGATGTGGATTCCGTTCTGGGCCGCCGGTGTCATCAACGGCCTGGGCCATGCCGTCGGCTACCGCAACTTCGAATGCCGCGACGCGGCGACCAATCTGGTGCCCTGGGGCATCCTGGTCGGTGGCGAAGAACTGCACAACAACCATCACACCTACCCTAACTCGGCCAAACTGTCGGTGAAGAAGTGGGAGTTCGATCTCGGTTGGGCATGGATCAAGGTCTTCAGCTTCCTGCGTCTGGCCAAGGTCCAGCGGGTCGCGCCGATCGCCCACCGGGTCGAAGGCAAGGGCAGTCTGGACATGGATACCGCCATGGCGATTCTCAACAACCGCTTCCAGATCATGGCCCAGTACCGCAAATTGGTCATCGCTCCGCTGGTCAAGCAGGAGCTGGAAAAGGTCGATCACTCGGTCCGCCACCAGTTCCACAGGGCCAAGCGTCTGCTCTCGCGGGAAACCAGCCTGCTGGATGACAAGCACCACCTGCGTATCCAGACCATGCTCGAGCACAGTCAGGCGTTGAAGGTCATTTACGAAAAACGTCTCGCATTGCAGCAGATCTGGGTCAAGACCAGCACCAACGGTCATGACATGCTGGCGGCGATCAAGGAGTGGGTTAACGAAGCCGAGGCCAGCGGTATTCAATCGCTGCGCGACTTCGCCCACCAGCTGAAAACTTACTCGCTGCGCCCTGCCACCACCTGACCCCATGGTGAGGGACGAGGGGGCTTGCCTCTGTTGGCGCCGGGGTCGCGCTCGACCATAGCCGCCGTAAACCTGGCGATGCGTTTTAACTGACAAAACGCAGTCGCAGGGTTTGGGGCGGCTTGACCGCCCAGCGGAAGCAAGCTTCATCCCCACAAAAACGGGAACTTAGCTGCAAATCCCCTATCTCAAGGAGCAATTCGCCATCCAGGCGGGCTTTGCTGTGGCCGCTTTTGAACCTTGAGCGGCACGTCCCTCGAGATTTGTGCCGATGATCCCTAAAGATCTACACACTCCATCCTCACAACCGTGGCCCGACGCTGCGCAAACGCTGCTTGCCTTGATGCATGCCCAAGGCGAAGTCGCGCGCCTGAGCGAGCGTGAACAACTGTTCAGTTCCTTGCTGGTGAGCGTCAACGCGGTACTTTGGGCTTTCGACTGGGAAGCTCGAAAAGTGCTGTATGTCAGCCCGGCCTATGAGCGAATCTTCGGCCGCTCCGCGGGCCTGCTGTTGGCCGACTACAACGAGTGGCGCAACAGCATTTACCCGGACGACCTCGAGTACGCCGAACGCAGCCTGGCCGAGGTCTTGCGCAAAGGCGCCGTCGAAGATCGCGAATACCGCATCATCGCGGCTGACGGCCAGATTCGCTGGATCAGCGATAAATGCTTCATCAATCGCCAGGCCGAGCCTGGACAGCCGGTGATCGTGGTCGGCTTTGCCGAAGACATCACCGAAAAGAAACAGCTCGAAGCCGAACTGCAACGCCTGGCCACCACTGACGTCCTGACACAGAGCAGCAATCGTCGACACTTTTTCGAATGCGCCAATCGCGAATTCGAAAAGGCTCGACTGGAAGGTTCGCCGTTGGCCTTTCTGTTGCTGGATATAGATGATTTCAAGGTGGTCAACGACACCTACGGCCACCCGGAAGGTGATCTGGTGCTGCAGCGCATCGCCGAAAGTGGTCGCGCAACCTTGCGTCGCGGCGATTTGTTCGGGCGCATTGGTGGTGAGGAGTTCGCAGCGATCTTCCCCGGCTGCGCGCCCGACATGGCCATGCAAGTGGCGGAACGTCTGCAACGGGAAATTCAGAAACTGAGCTTCAACCATGATGGCCAGACCTTCGGTATCACTGTGAGCCAGGGCTTGACCAGCCTCACCGCCAAAGACCAAAGCCTGGACAGCCTGTTCGCTCGCGCCGACGCCGCGATGTATGAGGCCAAGCGTCAGGGCAAAAACCGGGTTGTTTTGGGGTGAAGTCTGAACCCATCACCACAGGTATGATTTTCAACCTAGCCTTTGCGCAACCGCATAAGCTCCGGCAAGCCGATCTTGAGCAGGCGCGCGGTCTTGCTTTTGGCAATTTCCTCAACGCCTTCTGAAGGCCTCAGGCGCGCCAGTTGTGCGGCGATGTTCATCACTAACGCTTCACGGCAGTAAACCCCGCCACCGAGCTGATAGACCGCCGCGATCAGCTCACGCAACTCCAGCGGCAAACGCCAGCGTGTACGCAGGGCCGAACCGTAGGCGGCACCGAATTCGACCAACGCGTTGCCGATCTCTTCCTGATCATCCAGCTCGCCGCCCGCCTGCTTCCATTCCTGCAAGCAACGCAACAACGCCAGATCCCCCAGGCGATGCAGCATGCCGGCGCAATAGCAGCGTTCCTGATCCAGATCCAGCAAGCGCGCCATCCAGGATCTACCGACAAACCCATAAAAAAACCCGCCGAAGCGGGTTTTTTTCTATCAGCCAGCAATCAGAGCTCGGAGAAACACTCTTCGATGATTGCCAGGCCTTTGTCCAGTTGCTCGTCCGGCGAAGTCAGCGGTACCAGGACCCGCAGCACGTTGCCATAAGTACCGCACGACAGCAGGATCAGACCCTTGTCGCGAGCCTTGGCCACAACCTGCGCCACAGCAGCGGCGTTCGGCTTGTGGCTGTCGCCGTTTTCAAACAGCTCGACAGCGATCATCGCGCCCAGGGCACGGACTTCGCCGATTACCGGGTACTTGGCTTGAATGGCTTTCAGGCCAGTCACCAGGCGCTCGCCGACTGCCTTGCAGCGATCCAGCAGGTGCTCTTCTTCGAACACTTCCATCACTGCCAGCGCAGCTGCGCAAGCAACCGGGCTACCGGCGTAGGTGCCGCCCAGGCCGCCTGGAGCGATGGCGTCCATGTATTCGGCCTTGCCGCACACACCGGCCAGCGGGAAACCGCCAGCGATGGATTTGGCGAAGGTGGTCAGGTCGGCTGCAACGCCCATCTGCTCCATGGCGAAGAAGGTGCCAGTACGGCCAGCGCCGGTTTGCACTTCGTCAGCGATCAACAGAATGCCGTGCTGGTCGCACAGGGCACGCAGACGTTTCATGAACTCTTTCGGCGCGACATAGAAACCACCTTCGCCCTGAACTGGCTCGATGATGATTGCAGCGATGTCACGCGGCTCGGCGTCGTTCTTGAAGATACGCTCGATGCTGGCGATCGAATCGTCGATGCTCACGCCATGCAGTTCATTCGGGTACAGCGCACGGAAGATGCCGCCTGGCATCAGGCCCATGCCGGCCGAATAAGGTACGACTTTACCGGTCAGGCCCAGGGTCATCATGGTGCGACCGTGGTAAGCGCCGGTGAAGGCGATCACGCCCGCACGGCCAGTGGCGGCACGGGCGATTTTCACGGCGTTTTCTACGGCTTCGGAACCGGTAGTGACCAGCAGGGTTTTCTTGGCAAAGTCACCAGGAACCTTGGCGTTCACTTTTTCGCACAGTTCTACATAAGGTTCGTAAGCCAGCACCTGGAAGCAGGTGTGAGTCAGCTTGTTCAGCTGCGCAGTCACCGCCGCGATGATTTTCGGGTGCAGGTGACCGGTGTTCAGCACGGCGATACCGCCGGCGAAGTCGATGAACTCGCGACCTTCAACGTCGATAACCGTGGCGTTTTTCGCCGACTCGGCGAAGATCGGGTGAATCTGGCCAACACCGCGTGGTACAGCGGCTTCGCGGCGTTTCATCAAAGAAGCGTTAGTCTTGCTCATAGTGTCCTCATTCACCGCTCATCGGGCGGCGTGGTTCAAGGAAAATGCGGCGGGGAGGCAACTACGGCAGCATGCGATGATCGACTGCCACAGCTTTCCCGG
The DNA here is from genome assembly GCF_059716055.1 of Pseudomonas sp. LBUM1658. Classification (NCBI taxonomy): domain Bacteria; kingdom Pseudomonadati; phylum Pseudomonadota; class Gammaproteobacteria; order Pseudomonadales; family Pseudomonadaceae; genus Pseudomonas; species Pseudomonas sp. LBUM1658. The sequence goes on along the minus strand of NZ_CP166798.1, from coordinate 187,837 downwards.
CCACAGAGAAAATTCCGTGTGAAGCTCGGAAAGGGACAGCGCTCTCGTGCCCTTTCCGATTCAAGCAATGCCTTGCCGGACTCAGATGCCCAGGCAGAGGTATTTGATTTCCAGGTAATCTTCGATGCCGTATTTGGAACCTTCACGGCCCAGGCCCGAGGCCTTGATGCCGCCGAATGGCGCGACTTCGTTGGAGATCAACCCGGTGTTGACGCCGACCATGCCGTATTCCAGGGCTTCCGCCACACGGAACACACGACCCAGGTCGCGAGCATAGAAGTAGGAAGCCAGACCGAACTCGGTGTCGTTTGCCATCGCGATCACATCGGCTTCGTCTTTGAAGCGGAACAGTGGCGCCAATGGGCCGAAGGTTTCTTCCTTGGCCACTGCGGCATTGTTTGGCACGTTGGTCAGAATGGTCGGCTCGAAGAAGTTGCCTTCCATGCTCTTGCCACCCGCCAACAGGGTCGCTCCTTTGCTCAGGGCGTCAGCAATGTGCTCCTGAACCTTGGCCACGGCTTTTTCGTCGATCAGTGGGCCGGTGGTGGTGCCGTCTTCCAGACCGTTACCGATTTTCAACTTGGCCACAGCCACTTTCAGCTTCTCGGCAAACGCGTCGTAGACCGATTCCTGAATGTACAGACGGTTGGCGCAGACGCAGGTCTGGCCGTTGTTGCGGTACTTGGAGATGATCGCGCCTTCGACAGCCTTATCCAGATCGGCATCGTCGAACACGATGAACGGAGCGTTGCCGCCCAGCTCCAGGGAAACCTTCTTGATGTCCTTGGCGCATTCAGCCATCAGTTGACGACCGATTTCGGTCGAGCCAGTGAAGGACAGTTTGCGCACGATCGGGTTGCTGGTCAGCTCGCCGCCAATGTCACCGGCGCTGCCGGTGACTACGCTCAGCACGCCTTTCGGGATACCGGCACGGTGTGCCAGCTCAACCAGCGCCAGGGCCGAGAACGGGGTTTGCGAAGCAGGCTTGATCACCATGGTGCAACCGGCGGCCAGAGCCGGGCCGGCTTTACGGGTGATCATCGCGGCCGGGAAGTTCCACGGGGTGATAGCGGCGGTCACACCGATCGGCTGCTTGAGCACGATCAGGCGCTTGTCCGGCTGGTGGCCAGGAATCACGTCACCGTAGATGCGCTTGGCTTCTTCGGCGAACCACTCGATAAAGGAAGCGGCATAAACAATTTCGCCCTTGGCTTCAGCCAATGGCTTGCCTTGCTCGAGGGTCATCAGGCGGCCGAGGTCGTCCTGGTTTTCAATCAACAGTTCGAACCAGCGACGCAGCTTGTTTGCACGCTCTTTGGCGGTCAGTGAGCGCCAGGCCGGCAGGGCTTTGTCAGCAGCTTCAATAGCGCGACGGGTTTCGGCAGCGCCCATTTTCGGCACAGTGCCCAGAATTTCGCCTGTTGCCGGGTTGTTGACCTTGATCGTCTGACCATTGTCCGCATCGACCCAAGCGCCATCGATATAGGCTTGCTGGCGGAACAATTGGGTGTCTTTGAGCTGCATGTGGGCTTTTCCTTAACAGCACCGCGCAGGCGCGGAGCGAATTATTAATTGTAGAAAGGCGCCTCAAGGGCTGCCGTCAGGAAATTCATTCACCGGCTGAAGCACATAAATAACGCACATAAAGTAACTCGTGCGGTTCAGCACCCAGACAAGAGCGTTTGAAATCTCAAACGAATCCTAGGATCAAAGGGGGTAAAGGACAATAGGCTGTTCGAAAAAAAGAACAAAAATGGCGCTTTTGCTGAAATTTTCTGATCAACGTACTAAACGGCCGTTTAGCGTCGCAAAACATCAGGCGATTCAGCAGCATGGACGCCCGCTATGCTTATGAGTATCATGGCGCCCGCATTGCACCAGTAGCTCAGCTGGATAGAGTACTGCCCTCCGAAGGCAGTGGTCGTGGGTTCGAATCCCGCCTGGTGCACCAGCTACAAACGAAAAAGCCCCAGGTCTTATGGCCTGGGGCTTTTTTGTGGGCGTTGTCTCGTCCTGAATAAGGTTTACACCTGTTTCAGGACTAGACACGTTGACATCCGATCCCTTTGCTTACGAATCTTCCCCTCACCGTGACAGTTTCACTCAGAAAATCCCCAGCAAAGTCCCCGTGTTTATAGGAATTCTGAGGGAAAATTAGCGTTCTCGGCTAACGCGGATGACCTAGTCAGCCAAGCCTCGTTGTATCAGACCCAACACCTCAGTGACCAAGCCTGCGGCGAAGCGCTGGTCTCGTATCCGGTCGTCGGAGGCTTCCTCTGCATTGCCGTGCACAAACTGGCCGAACAGTACTGGCCCAGTGAGCAAGTACCCATCTACATCACCATTACCTTCGGCAAATTTGCGTTGCAACGCATTAAGTCCGGCGTCGACTGCCTCGGGGTGTTCGGCACCCTGTATTCGATTCAAGAACAGTGATGCAACGTCTTGAGCTGAACCTGCGTAGCGCATCACGTGGATCAGGTCTGCCGCATCTTTTGGGTCGTTGCGGTGGTCAAATGCAAGGGCCTTGAGAATGATGAATGCCACTACGTCAGCAAAGCGGATGACTTCGACCGCGACGCCTCGATTGTCCAGCAGCTCTGCTGTTATCTGCTTCTCGCAATACCAATTGTGCGTTATTTCGGCGTGAGGGATAGCGAGTGCGGAGACTGCTTCCCCATCAATTGGAATGTTGGCACCTGGTTGTGCGTCTTCCGCGCCGCGGAGGAATTCGACAAGAACGTAAGCGTGCTCTGAGACCTGCCGCTGCCACCGCCAGGCTGACTCACGTTGCTTGTCATCAACGAAGCGACGAAAGCCGCGAGCGGTGAGCTGGTCAGCAAGTGACGCGTAGCCCTCGCCCTCGGCAATTACTTGAAGATTTAGTACCACGTCGACATCAGAGGTGCCGAAGTGAGCAGGGACATCCGGGGAGGCCTCTGGAGTCAGATACCGAGGGACGAGCCCACCAACTAATCTCAGTGTGTCCTTAAGTGTCCCGAAAGCGCTCAGCAGTGTCACAAGAACCCGTTCGCATACCTCAGTATGGTTTGCAGAGTAGCCGTCTGCTGTCTTCGGCTTAGGTGCCAGCGCCATCGTTAAATCTCCAAAATGTCCCGTCGGAATTGTGCAGCTAGTTCGGCGTTTCGCCCGCGCCCGTCCAGTAGATCAAGGTACTGAATGAAATGGCTGGAAAACCATGCACCTTTATGCTCGCTCCGGAACAACAGGCCCGCGCCAGAGCGTTCGATTAGCACTACGTTGTAGCCCTTTTCAGCAGGCTTTAACCCAATAGAACTTGGGAAGCTCATCAGCAGCTCAGGCGAGACACCGATTTCGGCTATCTCAACACCGGTCAGCAGCGGTGACACAAAGTTGGCTGCGGTTGATCCAGTAAACGCCCAACTAGCTTCGACCTTGGCGTCTCTGGCTTTCCACGCGATTTTGGTCATCAGTTCTTGTGGGTTTGAGCAGAACAAATACCAGTGGCTACGCGGCTGCTTCTTCTTTTTCCAAGCCTCTGCCCACGCGTCGAGAAGATCACCAGGTTTGGTAAGTTTTCTGCGTTGGTTTCGACCACGTCCTTCTGATTCAACTAGCCATTCACGCCGTTCCAGTTCGTGCAGTACGCCAGAAACGGTAAAGGCTGACGTTTCGGAGCTAACAGCAAGTTCATCACCGGTGAACCACTCTCCCCTAGTCTGAAGGAGCGCGTGCACAACCTTCTCGCGTGATCCTGTGAACAGTGCTACCGAGCGCTGCTTGGTAGTCGCCGCATGGGGGCGCTCAATATTGACCAACCACCGGTCCTGGCGAAGGTAAAGCGAACCGCTGGAGTCGTAGTATCCGATGTTGCGGATCTTCAGCTCTCGGCGAGCCCCTTCGCTTAAGCGTTCTGCAACGACCATTGGGACTATGAATTCTGAGCCTTCATTTCGGCCCCGAAAGCCGTCCAGGGACCACACAGCCTTCCTGACGTCCCGCGGGTAGCCCTCACGAATTAACTCTATAGGTACGGTCCACCTGCCATCGGGGGTGGCGAGATCAACGACGACGTCGACTGCGCTGTCACCGATTGAAACCTCATATTGGATTTGCTCAACAGAAACGCCCGTGGCTTCCTGAAGTGTTGAGAGGAAGGCATCAAGCAACGGTTTCTGTGCAGGGTTCGCAATGCTTCTAGACATGGTTTTTTCCAGATATCAAAGCAAAAAATGGCTATTCCTTATGGATTTAGCTTAGTTTTTCTGTACAGATAAACAAGCATTTTCTAAACGTTACTTATGTAATAACTCTTCCTTATCTGTACAGACAAGGAAGCAGAAATACATAAGGAAGCAATAATTACGGGCTGTTTAGCGATTTGCCCATGGTCACGTGGTGACACCACTTTGCGCCCACGGGTATGCCTAACCGAAACACCGCCACTGACATCCATACAAACCGGGCCTCACAGCCTCCAGTTCAAACGACGCCTGGGCCAGCTACAAACGAAAAAGCCCCAGGTTTTATGGCCTGGGGCTTTTTTGTGGGCGTTGATTCAAGATCTTTTTTTGGACTTGCCACCCGCAGGTGCTTCGATTGGCTCACTTGTCACATCCAATTCCTCAAGATCATCATCCTCTTCCGACGTCGGGAGCGGATCTTTGCGGCTTTCAGTGATTGCCCGGCGTATTTCCTCGCCCATGACCGGACAATTCTTGAGCAGGGCAATGCGGTCGATTCGTTGCGTCACGGCTACTCTCCAACGCATCAGCAATTGGTTCAATAGTGCGCCCTTTCAATTATCGACGCCAACCTGCTGACCGTCATTGACCTCACTGGTCCTGCAATTCCTTGAGTCGAGCCGTGAGGTCGTTCTTCGGGAAACGCTTGTGCAACGCCTCTAGCTGGGCGTCCGCGGCTTTTTCCTGACCAAGGCCGCGCAGGCGCAGGACCTCTCGCAGTTCCTCATCCAGGGTTCTGGAGGGCGCTGCGGCACGCTTGCTGACCTTGGCCTTCGCCTCATCCGCCATAGATTCACTGGCTTTTGCCTGGGATTCAGCACTAAACGACTCGGTTTGCGCTGGCATAGCGAAACTGGCCGCTGGAGCCGCTGGGGAGGGAGCTGACAAGGCGCCAGCAGGGGCGCCGCCCTGGATGGGTTGCGGCATTGATTCGGCAAGTTCAGCCGACCCGGGCGCAGCCTGCCGTTTGGCGCTGCTCGGCGCGGACAGTTTTGGTTCGGGGGCAAAGTCATACTTGGGTTGTTGTTCCGGCGAACGCTGCACCAACGCCAGCATCAGCGCGACGCCCACCAGGCTGGCGAAAGCCACTTGCCAGCGGGGTTTCTGGCAGGCCTGTAGCCAACGCTGCCAAAAGCTTGGCGATGGCGCGGGAGTTTCGCGACGAGCGGCGGCGAGGATCAGCGAATCCAGTCTGGCCGGTGGTTCACCCGTTGCTTGTTGACGAAAATGTTGGATTAGATCGTCTTGCGCTGAATCCGGCGGCTGTCGGGCGTCAGTCATGTGAGTACCTCCTCGGCCAGCAGCCGACGCAGTTTTTGCTGTGCATAACGGAAACGGCTTTTCACCGTTTCCAGCGGCGTCTCGGTCAGGGTTGCGATCTGTGGCAGCTCGAGGTCGCCGTGGACCCGCAACAGGAAAACTTCGCGCTGATCGGCGGGCAACTCCTGTAGTGCCGCTTCCAGACGCAGGCTGTCACGACTCAGGGTCAGCAGCTGCTCCGGTCCGGCAGCGTCATCGATCAGTGCGTGGGCCTGTTCGTCGTAGCTGTCGTGCAGGGGATTGTGGATTCCCTGTTTGCGCCAGTGGTCGATCAGCCGGTTGCGGGCGATCTGATAGAGCCAGGTACGAAAATTCGCCCGCCCTTGTGGCTGGCTGGTGCTGCGGATCAGGCTCAGCCAGGTTTCCTGGTAAACCTCTTCGGCCAGTTCGGTCTTGCCGCTCAAGCCAAGGAGGAAACGGTACAAGCCTTGCCGATGACGCTCATACAAAACTTCGAAGGCCACCGCATCGCCGGTGCGATAGCGCGCCAGCAGCGTTTCATCGCTGCCGGCGGAGTCGGTGGATGATGCATTCGCGGCAGACATATCAGTAAGGGACTCCTTGGCTCTGCTCACTGTGGCGTTATTCGACGCGACTGTTGTCTGCTGCACTCGGCCGCTGACTGACCGTTGCTGCCGGGGTTTGCAGGCTTTGCGCCAACTCGACCAATTGCACGAACTCGCCACGCAGGCCAAATCGATCATCGCCCCGTGCGCCACGGGCAAGTGCCACGGTGTCGCTCAAGCCAAAGGAGCCGGTGTAGCGCCCATCCTTAAGCTGCTGGGAAAACGCCGCCACTGCCGCAGCAAAGCGCAGATCGTCGCTGGCCTGTGCCAACTTGCCGGACTGCTCGCCCTGAACGATCGGCCGTTCGATCAAGCGGCTGGCACTACCCTCCGGCAGTTGATAGCGCACTCGTAGCATCGCCAGTTCATTGGTTTTTCCATCTTGTTGGGCGGCTTGCCCACTGGTGTAGCGCAACGGCTCCAGCCAACCCTTTTCGCCTTTTGGTACGATTTCGTACAGCGCGGTGACCGTATGCCCGGCACCAATCTCGCCCGCATCGACCTTATCGTTGCTGAAATCCTCGCGTTTCAACGCGCGATTCTCGTAGCCGAGCAGCCGGTATTCACTGACCTGCGCAGGGTTGAACTCCAGTTGCAGCTTGACGTTTTTCGCCACCACCGCGAGGGTCGAGCCAAGTTGATCGACCAGCACCTTGCGCGCCTCCCGCAGGTTGTCGATGTAGGCGTAGTTACCATCGCCGGCATCTGCCAGTTGCTCCATGAGGTGTTCATTGTAGTTGTCCACACCGAACCCCAGGGTGGTCAGGGAAACGCCGGTTTTACGTTTATCCACAGCCATTTGCTTGAGGCTGTCGAAATCGCTGACGCCTACGTTGAAGTCGCCATCGGTGGCCAGCAGGATGCGATTGATGCCTTTGGCAATAAAGCCCTGCTGAGCCATCTGGTACGCCAACTCGATACCCGAGGCACCGGCGGTCGAGCCACCTGCGGTCAACTGCTCAATGGCCGTGCGGATCTTCGCCTTGTCGCGCCCGGAGGTCGGCTCCAGGACCACCCGTGATTCACCGGCATACACCACCAACGACACCCGATCCTGCTCGCGCAATTGGTCGACCAACAGCTTCAGCGTGCTTTTGACCAGCGGCAAGCCTTCGCGGCGATCCATGGAACCGGACACGTCCACCAGAAACACCAGATTCGCTGGCGCCAGTTCAGCCACTGCGCGATCCGAAGCCTTGATGCCAATGCGTAGCAGACGGGTGTGTGGATTCCATGGTGTAGGCGCCAACTCTGTGGTCACGCCAAATGGCGTGCCGTCGCTGGGCAGGGCGTAATCGTAGGGGAAGTAATTGACCATTTCCTCCAGGCGCACCGCGCCTTCCGGCGGCAGGCGGCCCTGATTGAGCAAGCGCCGCACGTTGGCATAGCTGCCGGTGTCGACGTCGACACTGAAGGTCGATACTGGCGCTTGGGCAACGCTCTGGATCGGGTTATCCGCCAGAGCCTGATACTGCTCGCGTTGCTCATCCCGATAACCCGGCGCAGAGGCTTCACCGGCCGCTATTGGCGCGTACATCGTGGCAGGCGCGGGCATCGCTCCCAGGCTGCGCTTGGCCAGCGTCGCATCGGCCATCCGCGCCTCGCTGTGCACCGAGGATTTCATCTCGCTGTGCAGCGCACCTTGTGCCGGCGGCGGAGGGGCGGCGGTGTCGGGTTTGGATGACACGCCACAGCCGGCAATCGCCAGCAGCAACCCGGCGGCGAAACCCTGTGCGGCCGGGCGAAGAAAATGCAGAGGAAGTGACATCTGGCTGACCTCGGGAGGAAATGATCCATTCATCCTCTGAGACGGACAGCTCTGGCGATTCGGGTTAAGTCCCGAAGAATATTTTTCAGCGCTGGTAACGCCGCACCACGCTGCTGTTGCGCAGCACATGGCCTTTGATCTTCTCCATAAGCTGCGCACGGGTCAGGCCGCCAGGCAACGCATCCGGAGCGAGATCGAGGGCGTAGATCTGGATCACATAGTGATGAGCGCTGTCGCCGACCGGCGGGCAGGGACCGGCATAGGTGGTGGTATTTTTGCTGTTGGTCCCACCGAGCCCTTCGAGAGTCGATTGGTCACTCGCTCCGGAGGCGATAACGCGAGTGGTGGCGGCGATGCCGTAATGCACCCAGTGATCGACCCCCAGGCCTTTTTGCCCATCCGGGTCGTGCATGACAATGGCGTAGCTGGCGGTGCCCTTGTTCCCATCGCTCCAGCTCAGCACCGGAGAAACATTTTGCCCGCCGCAATCGTTGGCATCGCTGGCATTGGCCTGGCTGAACAGCGCATTGTCCGGCGCCCCGGGAGTGGTCAGGGTGAAGCGCTCCTGGGCCTGGGCGGGTAGTTGCAGACCAAGCACGAGTGCACTGGCGACCAACCAGGTGTTGAGCGGAACAAGTCGGGACATGACAGAGCACCTTCTGCGGATGGGATCGTCGTGGGCCAGGAAACTATAGCTTGCCTGATGGACAGCACTTCCTCGGTTTCTCACCAGCCCGCACGCCCCGTTACAAATGTCTTTACGTAATCCCAGTTCTTAACTACCCGGCTTTTCCGTGATCAGTATTTATTTTCGGGTAAGGCTTAACTTTTCAAAAGCATAAACAATCAATGTATACACCGCACCTGCAGTCACGCCGATCAAGAAACACAACGGCAGACCTCGCGCTGCATTGACCACCCAAAATTCCAGATACCGACTCTCGTCCCAATCAATATCAAACGACGACGTTCCCAGGAAAAACCATATAAAAACGCCACATGCCGCGCCACCGATCACATAACGCCACCGACTGACAAAAAAGCGTTCCAGCAGCAAAAGCAAAGGCCACCCAAACATCACGCTCAAGAAACCGCCTATCAGGAAAAATATCCAGAATGTCTGGAAAAGGTTTGGTTCCTTCACCAGGACAGTCATTACTCCTCCGAGCACTAACCCACCAGAAACTGGAAGAGCCAGAATCTTATGCGCGCGAACCTTTTCATTTTCTGCAGGCAGGTACGGTGCCAACCCAACCAGCAACGTGAACAAGAGCCCTGAAAGCAACCCGCTCAGCCCGTACTCAATCAAGTCAGATAGAGTGTGGCTTTTGAAAACGCTACAAAACAACAAGCCGCACAACAAACCAGCAAGCAAATACTTCAATCTGAAATTATAAAAAAACCTCTCAACCAGCCACAGAGCAGGTATACCGAAAACAATCGATAGCACACTGCCGAAAAATAAAAATCGACCAAACGCCAAAAATTCAAAATTATTCATGGCCGAATTGACCAGCCCAAACCCAATGCCTCCACAAAGGGGTACCGCAAAAAACTTTAGCGCCCGACTCATCGCTTCACCTGTAACTTGTGCCCAAAGCCGGCGCTAAACACCGGCCTGACGCATTACGGCTTCTCATGGGCTTTCAAGTCTATCCAAATAGCTTTGGCATTCGATCCCCACACGAGAGGTGCTGCCCAATCATTTGAGTTGAACGCCGGACTATTTCCTGTGCCCCAGCCTTTGGTATCTATCTTGAACCCATCAGGTCCATCCGGAACGATTGACCGCACCACGAACCCCGGATCCAAAGCGTGCATACCGGGTAACGTGATATTGATAAGGCTCTGTGTATCGGGATCAGTCAAGTGAGCGACGTACCCAAGCTTTTGTCCGGCAATGTAAAGCTCACTGACGTCTCCGCTTTTCACTTCCGTGCTTGCGATACCACCCGGGCCTGCATTCCGTTTCAACGCGTCGTACTGCTGTGCCAATGAGCCACAGCCGCCATTGAAAGACCAGCACCCCGTAGAGACGTCGCTGTATTCGTGGGGCTGCTTTGTACTACCGAAAACGGATTCCCAGCCGGACATAACCGTAGCAATATTGCCGCCGGCTGTGCCTTGGGAGTTAATGAATGTGCCTTGACTAACCGCGTCTCTGAACTTGGTTTGACAAGACTCGGCGCTGCCGCCCGCGCAATTTTTCTGAGACCAGGTATCAAAACTTGCCAGACCCGAGGCAAGGTTAGCGGCCAGCAGCAGACTGTTGGTCTCAATATCACTGATTGCGCCAAACGCAAGTTTGTCTTTAGCTTTCTCAGCCTGATCTGCGGCATAAATCTCACCGAAAGATTTGGCCCCTTCAACAATTTGTGCAATGTGCGTGTCCAGACATGCCTGATCGGTGCACGCCATTAACTGAGCATCATTGGCATCACTGAACTTTTTGGCTTCAACCTTCACGTTATTTCGACACGCCGTGTCATCCGCGGTGCAACTCTTCAACATTGTGGAGAGCAGCTGGATATCAGTGTGCTTCAGGTAGTTGTTTTCGACTTCAAGCAGGCCACTCGTCGCCCCTGACACGCCCCCGGCGCTCGCGCCAGCGACCCCGACAGACGCCATTAACAAAGCTTTTTTTACATCGACAGAAAGGTCCATTTTCAGGATTTGCTCGGCCATGTAAGGCGCCGTCAAACCGGTAGCGCCCGCTCCCAGTGCACTGGCCCCGACCGTGCCGCCTGAAAGCCCCTGTGCCGCGCCGGCCATCGTGTGCAGGAAAACACGTGCAGCGCCGCCTTCGTCCCAAACAGACTGGGCAACCCTGTCGCCAGCTTTTTCTGCTATGTCGCGCTTCTGGTCAGCATAATCGCCCAGCTTCTTATAAGTGTCCGCTGCGGTGGTATTAGCAACGATGCCAAATGCCGTCCCACCTCCAACTCCGCCTAAACCGCCAGCTATCAGCCCGGTGACGATGTCGGCAAGTACCCGGTCGTCCCCGCCCACATCCCAGTTCTTTTTGACATTGTTCAAGTTTGCTTCAGCGGTCCGGACCTCTTCAGGATTTTTTGCCTCACGTAATTGCTTCGAAGCCTCTTCCAGCTTGGCCGAGGCGTAGGTACTGATGAGGCCTTTTTCTAGCTCAACGGTCCCCTGAATCAAATCAATACGCTCCTGCATCGCCTTCTGGTCAGGACGATCCAGGGTTTGGTTTGCATCCGCGGTGTCTCGATTCAGCCCAACCAGATCACTCGCGCCCGCCGCATTACGAACAACGATCGTGCCCTCGCTGATGGCACTGCGAGTACTGCTGTGGTCGGCGTCTGTGAGCGCCAGTGGGACGCCACCGCCCACAGTGGTGCCTGACGGAGTGTCTCCATAACCGCTGCTATACGAGACTGTAAGGCCTGCCGCCCGGCTCTCGATTTCACTGGCGTTCTTGATATCGCTGACATGCAACCTGTCCGTACTCAGAGAGTTCTTGTCGGGCGAAGCTTCGCTGGCAATGACCGCGCCTTGCAGAACGGTGTTTTTGCCGACCGCGATGTCATAGCCGCCCTTGCCTGCAAACAGCCCACTCTGGTCTGTCACCGCCTGGTAGTCGCTGTTCATGTTGCCTGCGGCGAGACTTGCAGAGGCCGCCACTGTCGCGCCATAGCAGAACGGCGGTATGCAGATACTCCCGCCGAAGCCGGCACTGCCTTGTTTGCTTTTTTGTGTCTCGCTGTCCTGGCGCGAAATGATGTTGAGGTTGCCGTCAATCAACGCCTGGATGCTGTCAGCCCGAACCTGCGCACCAGCCAGAGTGGTGTCGTTGCCGCTGCGAAGTACGAGCGATCCTGTCTGCAAAGTGCTGTTGACCTGGGTGACGGAACTGCCGTTTCCCATGCCTTTGGCGATCTGCGTGCCCAGATCGAGGGTGAACCCGTTTTGTTGACCAATGTTGAAACTGGCACCGATGGCGGTTTTGTTATTGGTACTGTCGTTGACCCGCTCAACGGTGTTCTGTGCGCTCTCCAGGGTGATGTTGTTTTTCGCCAGCAGAAAGGTATTGGCCGCTTTCAAATCGCTGCCGATTATATGGATATCGCCAGCCGTGCCAGCTGCGCTGCCACTGGCGATAATGGAGAGATCCTGGCCCGCATTGATCGTGCTCTGCTTAGCGGTCTGGCTATCGTATTGGCTCGTGCTTTTGCTGTGAGTATTGGCAAGTTCGGTGCCTATTTTTATCAGCGAGCCATTGCCAGCAGTGCCACCTTCTTTATCTTTGAAACCCGACTTTGCGTCGTTGGCATCAGAGGCCATGCCACCCAGGTTGTAAGTCGCTAAAGCCGCTTGAGCCATCTTCACCGCTTTGAGTCGGGGATCATCGGCGTCATTGGCGGCTTTGACCGACGTCTGAATGCTCTTGGCAGTATCGACGATCGCGCCCCCGATGACCCGCCCCACGGCCAGGCTATTGGACTTGTCTACACTGCTTTGACTCGCGGTTTCCATGCCGGCGGCGATGGTCACGTTAGAACCGCTGAGGCTCATGTTTTTGGTACTGACCAAATCGCTGGCGATCACCCCGAGATCACGACCTGCCGCGAGGCTGACATTTCCCTCACTGGAGCCGATGGTGCTGCCAGTCAAGGTAGTTTGAGCGGCATTTCCGGTATGGCTCTGACCACTGATCGACAGATGTTGGTTGCCAGTGATGTCATCCATACCGAGGTTATTGCCCGTCAGAACACCCGACAAGTCGCGGTTTTTTTCCTTATGCAGTTCGGTGCGGGTGAAGGTATTTTCAGCTGCGTTGATGGTCAGGTCGCGGCCGGCGCGGACCGACAGATCCTGGGTGCTGACCAATGAGGAGCCGGTCACTGTGGCGTCACGGCGGGCTGTCACATCGACGGTATTGCCCGAAATGACGCTGCCGGCCGCCATGGTTTGCGTTTCCGCAAGCTGATCCTCGACCTTGCTCGACTTGAAACCACCCCAGCTGCTTTTGCTCGAGCTTTTTTCGTGCCGGGCACTGGTTGAATCAGTGGCAGCGACAATTTGTACATCATTGCCTGCCGAGAGAATGACCCCGCCCTTTTCGGCCGCCACGTCACTGCCTTTGATCGCCAGGTCATTACCGGCCAGCAAAATGCTGTTGCCGCCAGAAGTCACCAAACTCCCCACGCTGGTGGTGCTGGTCACTTCATCAAGCTGGCTCTTCTTGCTCGAGGAGGTTTTCTTGGTCTTGCTGTAAAAGCTGTAATCCTGATTGTCGGCAGACAGGAGCGTCAGGTTGTTGCCAGCGACCAGGTACGCTTCATTCCCCGCACTGATCTTGCTGGCGACGACATTGATGTCGCGTCCGGCTTCGCTGTTGGAGTTGTTGCCGGCGCTCAGTTCGCTCGCCACTTGGGTGGTGTGGTCGTTCGATTCGCTGATGCGTGTTTTGCCGTGCTTGGATTTGCTATCAACGTTGTGCATGTCGCCGGCCGAGGCGATGTTGAGGTCGCGGCCGGCTCCGACGTCGAGGTTCTGGCCGGCCTTGGCCTGACTGGCGATAACGTTGATGTCGCGCCCGGCGCCCATGGCCAGATTGCCGCCGGCGGTTACCGTGGCGGCGAGGTTTTTGACCTCGGTGGTGATGCTGGACCTGTGCCCGCCGTTGAAGATTTCGTGTTTTTCGCTGACGTCGGCTACGGCCACCAGGTTGAGGTCACGACCTGCGCCCAGGCGGGCATCGGCGCCGCCGCTCAGGGCGCCATGATTGGTCAGGTCGCGCCCGGCGTTGACCACGAGGTTTTCCCGTGCACTGACACTGCCTCCGGCATCGGTCAGGGTGCGCATGCCCCCGCCGTCGCGGACTTGAATCGCGGTGCGGTCGTTAACGATATCGCCCTTGAGGGTGCTGAGGCTGACCTGCGTGCCGCGAATGTCGCCGGCCATGGCGTTGCGGATACTGTCCTGCGCAAGCAGGCTCAGGTTGTTCCCGGCTTCCACCAGCCCGCCCTGATACACACTGCCACCGCTGGAGACGCTCAGGTTATCGGTGGCGCGCAGGGTGCCAACGTTGATCAGGTCGTTGCCGGTGATCAGGTTCAGGTCGCGGCCCTGGATCAGGCTGCTGCCGCGCACGTTGCGCGACTCGGCCTGTGCCAGGTACAGCACCGGCACCAACAACGACTGACCATCAACGACCCGGCTCTCCATCCAGACGATATCGTGAGTCAGCGCGCTGACCTGCTGATTGCTCAACGAAACACCGACGCTGAGCCGCAAGGCGTCCTTGCTGGCAAGGGCGTTGTCCATCAGGTAGCGGAATTGGTCGTAGTCGCTGGTCAGTCCGCCTGCGAGGAAGCGCTGGCCGGTTCGGGCCAGTACTGCGTCGCGGATCAACCGCGACTCATACAACCCGTCGCCCAATCGGCGCCAGGTATCGTCCCGGTTGTAGCCCATCTCGCCGAGCATGTAGTCGGAACTGAGGAAGTTCGACAGACTGGTCAGATTGGGGTTGGTTTCGATCAGATAATGGCTTTTCGGGTCGTTGCTTTTGATGAGCAGCCCGTAGTCGCCGTTTGGCAGGTGAAAGCTCGGTGCGGCGGTCGGGTCAACGGCGGCGAATGGCACGCCGCTGTAGTCCACGGGTACGAAGCTGAGTTTGATGCTGCCATCGGCTGCGATACTTTCGATGCGCTGGACCGACGCAGGGGCTTGGGCGCTGACGTCGGTGGCTTTTTTGTTGAGGGTGATGTTGATGCCACCGACTTCGGGGCCGGTCTGATCGTCGCCCAGGGTTCCGGTCAGTTGGGCCAGGGTGTTTTCGTGCAGAGTGCCATTTTGCAGGGTCCTGGCGACATTCAGAGTGACCGTACCGCCCGCTTGCATCGTCGCCGCATACAGCGGTTGTGCGTCGTCATTCCAGGTGGTGACATTGCTTTGTTCGAGGAAGCGATTGTCGCTTGAACGGGCCTTCAATTCCTCGAAACGCGCCTTGTCGAAAGTGCCTGCAGCGACGGCGGCATTGAACGCTGGTACGTCGCTGAATTCCATCTGGTCCCAGTAATCCGTCGAAATACGCTCGGGTGTTCCAATGACAGTAGTGTTCCTGCCGGTGCGCGTGGTCGCACCCTGGTTGAGCAGGTCATTGGCGGTGATGCTCAGGTTGCCGTTGGCCGCCATCAGGCTGTAGCGGTTCTGGACGTTGTCCGCCTGCACCAGAAGATTCTTACCGGCCACCAGGCGGGCCGAGGCCGAGTCCTTCAGGGCCGATTCAGTGAAAGTCTGCTCAATGGTTATCTGGCCACGCTTGAAGGAGTCATGCCCGTCGCAGTGCTGGCCACACACCCAACTCAGACTGCCGCCGGTCAACACAGCGCTGAGCTCGAATACGGCCTTGGCGTTCTCCACCGACAGCGCTTTGAGGTCGATATTGCCTTCACTTTCGATGGTGCCGGAAAGGTTACTGAAGCTCTGCGCCAGACCGCCGTTCAACGCGGCGAAACTCAGGTCGCCACGGCTGTAGATATCGCCGTAGAGGTTGCTCAGGCTGTTGCCGCGCAGAACCATGTCCGAGCCGCTGAACAGCAACGTGTCGGCAGCATTACTGATGCCATTGCTGGCGCTGAGGCTGACTTTGCCCTGGGCGCCGAGGGTGCCGCGGTTGTTGATCTGTGCCGCGGCGATGGTGAGATGCTGACGAGCGGTCAGATAGCCCAGGTTATCCAGGGTCCCGCGCAAGTTGAGCTCGGTGTCGGTGCCACTGGCCAGGCGTCCGCCGTTCTGGCTGAGGTTATTGGCATTGAGAGTGAGCTTGCGTTGTGCCGAGAGGTGACCGCTGTTGTTCAGGTCGCCGGCCAGGGTCAGGCTCAGATCACCGTCGCTGAGCAGTTCGCCGGCGTTGCTCAGACTGCCCACATTGAGAATCAGGCCAGTGGCACTCGCCAGGCGATCACCCGTATTGAGCACCAGTGCCTGGGCGCTGGTGTAGGTCAGTGTGTCATTGAGTTGCAGACGACCCAGGCCTTCGACCGCGCCGATCGTCCATTGACCGCTGCCCAGACCGGTAATGCTGCCCTGGGTACCGCGCAGGCCCGTCACGTTCAGGCTGAACAAACCGGTGCCGGCATGTTGTATCTGGCCTGCGCGGTTGTCCAGTTGCGCAGCCTTGAGGCCAAACGCCTGGCTGCCGATGTCGATGGCGCCACCGTCGTTGTTCAGATTTCCCGTGAGATCAACGGTGCTGGTCGCTCCCGCCAGCGCCTGCAGTTGGCCGCCGGCGCTGTTGTCCAGGCTGCCACCGATCAGGCTCAGCCCGGAGCTCGATTCGATCAGGCCACCCTGGTTCAGCAGGTTCCCGCTAGTGATCAGGTTGAGCTGGTTGCCACTGATCTGGCCGGCGTTGCGGTTGTCCAGGGTCGAACCTTCGATCCACACCTGGTCTTTGGCGAACAGTTTGCCGGCCTGGTTGGTCAACGCATCGACCGTCAGCCGCAGGTCGCCGACCAGGCTGGCGATAAGGCCGGCCTTACCGGCATCGGCGCTGTTGTTGGCGCTGCCGGCGGTCACGCTGACGCTATCGCCCTGAATCGTCCCGCCCTGGTTCTGCAGTTCACCCTGAGCCAGGTTCAACTCGGTGGCGGCGCCGCTGGTGAGGATCATGCCGTTGCGGTTTTGCAGAGTCTGGCCGCTGTAACTCAGCCCTTCGCTGCCCGCCAGCAACTGTCCTTGCTGATTGTTGTAGAGCGTCACGGCCTGGATATCCAGGCGTTTGCCGCGCACGGTACCACCCTGGTTATCGAGCAGGGTCAGCGTCTTGAGCAGCACGCTGTGTTCGCCGGCATCGATCACGCCCGTAACGTTGCTCAGCACATTGCTGATGCTCAGTTCGACGTTGTCGCCGTTGCTGACCAGTGCGCCGTGGTTGCTGTTGTTGAGATCCTGAGCGGTGATGTCGATGCTGCGACCCAACAGGATGCCGGCGCTGTTGTCCAGATGCTTGGCGTCCAGATGCAAACGGCCGTCACTCTGAATGCGCCCCTGAGTGTTGAGCAATTGCGCCTGGGATGTGAGCGGCCCGTTGAGCACCAGGCTGACGCCCTGCTCGCCACCGGCCAGCAGGCCGGTATCGCGGTTGTCCAGGCCGGCGGCCTGCACATCGAGTTGGTCGCCGACGATTCGTCCGCCGCGGTTGTCGATCTGCCCGCCTTCAGCGATCAGCAGCAATTGCTTGCCGACGATCACGCCTTGCTGGTTGCTCAAGCTGGCGGCTCGCAGGTCAATATCGCCCAGACTGGCTTGCAGGCGACCCAGGGCGTTGTTCAAGTGGTGTTGGACGTTGAGTGTCAGCTTGCCGGTTTCGGCGCTGAGCACGCCGCCGTCGTTGCTGCTCAGGCTGACGAGGCTGGCATTCAGCGTGCCGCCAATCAGGCTGCCGCCGCTGTTGAGCAGATCGCCTGCGGTAACGTTAAGCAGTTCACCGCCTTGCAGCACGCCACTGGAATTGTTCAGCCCCTGGCTGTTGATCGTCACACGCTCGCCGACGATTTGGCCCTTGCGATTGTCGAGATCGCCCTGGCTGGTCAGCTGCAGGTCGGTACCGAGCAGAATGCCGCTCTGGTTCGCGATATTGCCGGCGCTCACCGTTAACCCGGCACTGGCCTGGGCGCGACCCTGGGTATTGTCGAAAGCCTTGGCGACGTTCAACGCCAACGCACCATTTTCGGCGCTGATGAGGCCTTGTGCGCTGTTATCCAGGCTCGACACACTCACCGTGACCTGATTGGCCGCGAGCGTCCCGCCCTGGTTGATCAATTCATTGCCAGACACACTCAATACGCTGGCGGCCTGGACCTTGCCCCGGGTGTTATCGAGTTTCTCGGTGGCGCGCACCTGCGCATCACCCAGGCTCGCAGCCAGTAGGCCAGCCTGGTTGGCGAGTTTGGCAGTGGTGATGTCCAGGCTGCCGGCGATGATGTTTCCCGCGCGGTTGTCCAGCTCGCGGCTGTCAAGCTTCAGGCTGCCGCCGGCGACTTCGATCCGCCCTTCGCGGTTATCCAGGGTGTCGAGTTGCAGTGTTGCGGCTTGACCCGCACCAAAGCGAATCAGCCCGCCCAGGTTGACGATCGCCGGGGTGCCGAGCACCAGCGATTGCTCGCCAAACATACGTGCGGCCGCGCCCTGGTTGATCAGCCTGGCGCTGCTCAGGTTGACCGCAGCGGCTTGAATCACCCCGCTCTGATTGTTCAGGACCTGAGTGGCGTTGGCGCTCAGAGAGCGGCTTGCCAGCAAGTTGCCGTTGTTGGTCAGGGTCTGGCTGTTGAGGACCACATCACCGGTCGAATTTCGACTGTTGTCGATTTCGACTCCGGCTTCGAGGGTGCCCGGGTTGCTGATTTGTCCGGCGTTTATCGTGATCTGCTGGCGTGCCGCCAGGCTCTGCTGGTTGACCAACTCGCCGGGGGTGCGCACCTCGGCACTGCCGGCGGCGTAAGTTTTACCGGTCAGCGCCACGCTTTGTGCATTGACCCGCAGATTACCTTGGGCGGACGTCTGCGCCATGCTCAGATGCCCATTGGCATCGAGCTGAATATCCCCGCCGCTGGCGGCCAGTGTACCGTCGAGTTTCACCCCGACACCGGCCTCGGTGCCCACCAGCTTGATCGCCCCGGCGTACATCCCGCCGAGCGCCGAAGAGTCAATGGCCAATTCCGGCTTGGCGCTGCCGTCATCGGCACGCGCGGTCGGATTCAGGGTGTGCGCGTCGACATCGTTGCGCCCGGCCACGATGGTCAGGTTGCGTGCGTTGATCTGGGCGTTGATTTTCGCCGAGCGGGTGATGATTTCGAAGCTGTCGACACTGCTCGCATCCAGCCCCAGGCCTTCGATCGAGACGCTGCCCTGGTCGACCTGAAAACGCTCCAGTCGGCCGTTATCGAGGAGCGGCTTGCCGGTGGTCAAGGTCACCCGCGGCGTGTTGATAAAACCGCAGCCGTTGCAACTGATGCCGTAGGGGTTGGCGACGATCACCCGCGCCGATTGCCCCGCCACTTCGGTGTAACCGCGCAACTGGCTGGGGTTGCCGCCATTGACTTCGTTGAGGATGGTTTGCGCGGCAGCGGCCTTGAGGTTCGGGTTGCCAAGGATGATCCCGCCCAGTTGCGTCCCCTGGGTCCGCCCCGTGGCGTTGTTGAGGATCACCCCGTTGGCGCCGACGTTGTAGTCCTTGAACTGGTTGTGGGACAGGCCGCTGCCATTTGGTGCGGCGATGTTGACGATCGGTACGCCATTGCCCGCCTGGCCGAGGCTGGTGCCCGGGCCGCTGACGACGATACCTTCGGCCTGCACCAATAGCGGTTGCCAGAACAGGGCGTTGGCCAGGATGAGCGCCAACCCGCGCTTGGGCATGCCCCAGAAGCGCACACGGGATATCAGGGCAGCAGAAGGCTGGCGGGCCAGGAAGGCCAGTTGACGAACATCCATGTCGAGATTCTCGGAAAAGCGGAAATTAGAGGAAAAAATCCATACGGAAGTAGATCGGCGCTTCGCGCTCGATCAGGGCATCCGGTCGTTCCAGGGAATGGGCAAAGGTCACGCTGGCAGCCACGTTCCGACCACGGGCGAACAACTCCAGGGAGTTGCTGGAAACGCGGCCGTGCTGATCGCCGTTGAAGCGGTCGCCACGAATCACACCCTGGTCGTAACCCAGGCTGGTGCCGTATTCACCGAACACCGGGAGCAGCCATGCCAGGGTCACCGGACGACTCCAGCGCAGGTCGTTGCGCCAGTAACCGCCGCTGTCTCCGGACAATGTCTGGTCCTTGTAACCGCGTATCGATGCTGAACCGCCCAGGCTCATGCGCTGGGGGCTGAACAACAGGTCTTCGCTGCGCTGCCCGGTGGCCAGGCTGGTGAAACTGAAGGACTCACCCCACAGCGTGAACGGCTGCAGGTAGCTCAGGGTCGCCGTGTATTTTCGGTAACGGGCTTCAGGGTTGCGGTCGTGGGGAATGCTCGGGTCGTCAGCCTCGGTACCTTGCGCACCGAAAGCGCCAATGCCCTTCTGCATCCCCAGATCGAGGTTGACGAATGCACTGCCGATCCGCCGGCCGTGGTTAATGCCGAACTGCGCCTCACTGAGGCGATTGCTGCTGTTGTCGAGGCGGCTGTCTTCGATGAAGTTGTTGGTGCGCAGGTAGGCCAGACCGGCATTGAGCGAGGTCTTGCTCACGGCGTCGCGGTGGATCACTCGCTCGGCCCGCAGCTGATGGTTTTCGTTGTCGCCGCTCTGCTTGAAGTCGTAGCCGTTGGCCTGGAACTGCGAGCGGTAGTCGCTCTGGCTGTAGGTGTAGCTGAAGTTCCACCAGCCCCAGGGCAGGTTGTAATAGAGCATGGCGTTTTTCGAGGTGCGCTGGTGGTCGCTCACCGCATCATGGCCGCCGCGCAACATCAGCTGATCGGCCAGCCCCAGCGGACTGTCCCATTCGAGACCGGTATTCCACTGCTGTTCACCGGTGCTTTTCTGCCCGTCGTTGTTACGCGACAGATTGGCGCGCCAGGGTTTGAGAGGGGTATTTCTGACCAGGACTTCGCTGCCGCCGATTTCGCTACCCGGCGTCAACTCCATTTGCGCTTGATTGGATGGCAGGCGGTTCAGTTGATCGACCAGCTGTTCGATCTCGCGCAGATTGAGCAGATCACCGGTCTTGCCAGGAAAGCCCATCGCCAGTTCACGTTCGGAGAGTTTGCTGCCGTCCGCGCCCTTCAAGCCTTCGAGTTTGCCTTCGACAACCAGTACCTTCAGGTGACCGGTGGACAGGTCCTGTTGTGGCAAATAGGCACGACTGGTAACCATCCCCCTGTCGATGTAGTAATCAGTGATGACCTTGAGCAACTCGTTGAGCTGCGAGACACCCAGACATTGACCGATATAGGGCTTGAGCAGACGCTCGCGGTCGAGGGCAGACAAGCTGTCGGCGCCCTTGAGTTCGATGTCTTTGATCGGGAAGCAGCGGGTGTCGACCGGAGCGCCTGGTGCGCTGGGAATGACTTCTTTGCCAGGCAGCTCCTTGAGTTCTTCAAGGCGCCGGCGTTGCTCCTCAAGGAGCCGATTCTGGCGATCGCGGATCAGCTCCTGATCGCCGGGATTGGTGGCGGCATGTGCGCTGTTTTGAGTAAATAACGACAACAGTAATACGCAGAATAACAACCGAGTCCGTGGTAGCAAATACATGTTCGATCCATCGAATATCAAGGGCGGAAAATTAACATCGAAACTAAGTTCAGCCAAGGCACTAACAATTGCACTAATGGCATCATAATATCACCAGCAACATACTGATTAATAACGGATTTTATCTTATTAAGAACTACTGGATAATTACCATAATTTTTAAATCCGACGAACGGTAAATTTTTTGATACATTTTCTCATTGGGACAAATCAATACTCTTTTTAATCACCCTACTAAATAAGTGGCCTTCTCTGTTATTACCTTCGGCATGAAGTTTAGAAGTTACGGCGCACCAAACAAAACGCCCAGCCGACCCGCGGATGCGGAGGCTGGGCGTTCGGCTGAAACCTGCGATTAACGCAGTTTTAGCGGATCCGGAAAGCGGCTTACTGGACGGCGTCAGCGCCACCCAGTTTGCTCATCACGAAGCCGATAAACTGCTCGACCGTCATCTTCTGGCCGTTGAAATCCACCTGATTGTTGGCGTAACGCAATTTGGACACGATGTTGTTGCCGTCCAGTGTCGCCAGTTGAGTCCCTACCGCCATGCTGCTGACCATTTCACTGGCCATGGTTCCTTGGTCGGCAATCACCTTGGCATCGGTCTGGCCTTCGATCTGTGCCTGCACACTGGCGACGTCGGCGATCATCGGTTTGGACAGCAACAGATTGAAGTCCAGCAGCGCAATCAGCTGCTTGCCCACTTCAACCGGCGGCAGATCCATCGATTGCGGTCTGGCCAGATCGACCACCAGGCTCATACGGCTTTCACCGTTGGCAGTGTTGAACGACAGGTTTTCCAGGGCGAGCTGCGGTTTGGCGTCCAGCAGTTTTTCCAGCCCAGCCTTGACCTGGGCCTGCTCGGCTTCGCTCAAAATCAGTTCTGGCACTGGCTCACCGGCGGCAGCCGCAGCGGCGGCGGCTGCCTCGTAGGGCTGCAGCTTGCTTTGATAAACCTGCACCAGCGACAGGGTGGCCGGAATATCGAGGTTCTTCATGCTCCAGGCCATATTGGCCGCGCCGACAGCCTTGTCGTTGTAGAGGATTTCGCCAACCTTGTAATCAGCACGACCCGCCCCGTTAGTCCCGGACTCTTGGGTGGAGCTTTTCAGTTCGGCGTTTTTGAAGGTCACTACCGACTGCTTGTCACCGAAGGTGGTCTTGGTGCTGGTCAGCTCAAGGGTGTTTTGCCCCAGGTAATAGCCGTAGGTGCTTTTGCTGAGGTTGCTGGCCAGGGTCAGGCCGTTGAGTTCGATCAGTACCGGCGTCTGGTCCTCGGCGACCGTCGACAGCGTGAGGCTGTCCATGTAGCCCTTGGCTTTGACCTGCTGCGCCTGGGCACTGGCGGCAACATCGAGGTTCAGGCCGGAAAACTTCAGATTGGACTTCTCATCCAGCGCGACCTCCAGTGGCAGCAGCTCGAGCTTGCTGTCGGTGGAGTTGTCGTAACCGATGTTGACCACCCCCTTGACCGGGGCAGCATCCTTGGTGGCGGCGAACCATTTTTCGGTAAGCGGGGTCTTTTCCAGCTCGTAGTGACTGGTCGCCAGGACCGGCAGCCATTTGAGCGTAACCAGACGCGAGAAGGGTAGCGGGCCATGTTCGATACGGTCGACGAACAGCAGTTCGATGCCTTCGGGGTTGTCGCTGAACATTTCGCCCTGACCTTTGAGGCGGTAGTGCGCGGTACTGGTGAATATCCGGCGGTCCAGCGAGACCAGCTCCAGGGTGGCGTTGCCTTGGGAACCGACCAGGGCGGTTTGCAGCTCTTTATTGGCATCAGCGATCGAAGTCTGCAGCACCCCTTCCAGTTTGGTGCCGGTGTACCAGGCGCCGCCCGCGCTGATTGCACCGACCGCGACAACAATTGCTAACAGTACGCCTGCTGATTTATTCATGCTTTACCCGATCGATGTCCGTAGTTGAAAGTGTGGCGGTCTTCCCTGAACCCTTGACGGGTTGCGGCTCGACTCCGCTAAAAGTGCTGGGAGATTAGCATTTGCGGCACAGGGCGACCCAACCTTTGAAGGTGAACCAGCGGTCAGGTCGAGGTCATCAGGCGCACAAGCAAAAAGATCGCAGCCTTCGGCAGCTCCTACAAGTTTTGCGTACGCGCGCATCTACACGGGTGTACTCGCTTGTCGTAGGAACTGCCGCAGGTTGCGATCTTTAGGTTTTCATTCCTCAGGAATACTCCACTTCCATCTCATCGAGCTGATGATCAAAACTCTTCAGCCGCGCGGTCCAGGTGTACACCAGCACTTCAAAATCCCGGCTGATCACTGCCCCGCCCGGTGACGCCGCGCGCGTGTCATGGAAATCAAGCTGATAGCGTTCCCGGGCCATGGCGCTGGCGACGTCGCAGAGTTCGCGGGCGTTATTGAGCCAGTGCCGACCGTCAGCAACTTGTTTGTCGAGGGCCAGACACTGGTGTTTCAAGGCTTCCAGGCTTTTTTCCAGCGGGGTGCCGGTGAGTTCGCCCATGACTTCCTGGAAGGTGCGTCCCGGTTGCCAGTAACTGCCCCAGAAGTAACGATCGAACACCGTTTCAACGCGGCGCAACGCGACCTTGGTGTCCCAGATCATCACCAGGGTCTTGCCTTGTTCGAGCTGCTTTTTCTTGATCCGCTGACCCTGAAGCGAAGCCCAGGCGAACATCACCATCGACAGCACCGCAATCAACGCCACCGCGCTGTCGAGGAAGAGCAGCGCCTTGTCGATCTGATGAGCCAGCATAATGCCGTAGAAATAGGTGGCAGAGAGCAGCACCACCGCAGCGATGGCGCACCAGAAGCCGGGAGCATAAGGGTTTTTCATTATTGGAATCCCCATGACCATCGCGAACCTTGATCTGTGGACAAGCGCAAACAGCCGCGCGTCCACCCAACTGATCAAAGCATAGCAACGGCCTCAGGGTTTCGCGTGCGAAGAACCTTGCGTTCGTCTGCTTTCCAAATTATCACCCTCTTCAGACCATTCGCGGGGCACACCCGCTCCTCCCAAAGTTCACGCAATACCTGTGGGAGCGGGCTTGCTCGCGAAGACTGACTGACAGTCGACGACCCTCTCAGCCAGAATTCGAGAACGAAAGGTCAAGTCGCCTTCAGCGCCTGTGCGGTTAAGCGATGCTGCACTTCTTCCATCATGTCCAGGCCGTCTCTCAATGACACAAACGCGGCATTGATGAAGCGGTAAAGATCCTGATCGTCGATATCGCGGATGGTGACCGAGGTGAGAGTTTCCAGCAGATCGGTGCCGATACGGATGCGGCTACAAGCGGTTTCATGGAGAAAATGAGTCGCAGCGAGGGTGTTGAAGGCTAGAACAGAGGCGGCGGTGGGGTTGGATGTCAGGGGGCGAAATGGAGTCATTGGGTATATCTCGTAGATAATTTTTTGGAGCCTCCATTGATCGTCGCCAAACGAAAAAGGGTGGCAGCTGTACGCAGGTTGGCGAACCGGTTATCTACGAAACCCGGCAGACCCGAAGGTCTCCCGCGCACAGCCGCCATAGATCAGCATGCCTTCACCAAAGGGAAAAGCATGGAATCGGTGCGCTGAAACGCGTCGTAGAAAAAAGGATCGCCAAATCCTGTCGCCGATATGCGGCGACGGGGCGAACTATAGAAGGGATGGTTCGGGGTCTGCAACCAAACAGGCTGGCCGCTTACTTTTCTTGACGTTTTTTTTAGCTTTTTCATACACAGCACTGTGTACGCACTTACCTAAACCAACACCTTCCCCGCCTCCTCTTCAATAAAATCAAAAACCTCCTCCGGCACGCTGTACTGGAACTGCTTGCGCCGGTGCTTGGAGACCTTGCCCTCGTTGTCCAAGCACATCATCACCAGCCTGGATAGGTCGCTGCCACGCACGTCAAAACGCTGATTAACGGCTTTGACCACGCGGTCGTAGCGTTCGAGGAATTCGGTTTCTTCGCGTAGCTCGACTTCGAGGGCGCGACGGGCCATTTGCAGGGTGAATTCGACGCAGCGAGTGGCGTCCCAGAACCGGTAAATGGAAGGATGGCCGATGAATTCACATGCCATTTTATCCGCGTCCAGCCAGGTGACGTTCCAGAACTCACGAGCGGGCAGGGAGAAATCCTTGAGTGCAGCCAGATAGCTTTGTTCTTCGTGTTTCATGGCGACCGATACGGGCAGCAGCAGGCCATTTTCGAGTGCGCCGCAGTGGCAAAGCGTCTGATGGATCAGAAATCGCGACAATCGGCCGTTGCCATCCATAAACGGGTGAAGAAAGACGAAACCAAAGGCCGTTACAGCCGCGGCAACCAATGGATCGACGTGACGCGAAGCCTGATTGGCGAAGGTCATTAGCTCTTGCATCAATTCACGGCACAGATCTGGTGCCGGTGGCACATAGCTGACACCAGCAGCCCCTCGCAATCCATTGTGGAGATGGTTTTGCTCGTGTCGAAACAGCACGGCTTTATCGAAGGGGTTGGAGACGGTGCTGTTCTGCAACTCGACCAGATAATCTTCGCTGAGCTCGCGGCCTTCATGGGCCTGACGTAGCAACTGAACGAAGCGTCGGGACTTTTCTTCGCTGGGTTCTTCCTTCTCGATCGCAAAAGAATCACGGGTTTCGTGGAGGTAGGCCCAGTTGATGGCGCGATCCATCATTTCCGGGGGTAAGGTCGCCATAAAGCCTTTGGCACGGCCGAGGATGTCGAGGCTGAGCAAGGCTTCGAGTTCCGGGGTCCGTTCCACCGTGGCGCAGTAGTCAAGAGAGCCTAGACCGTTGAAGTCGATACGCCAGCGGCTATTGCGGACGGCGGGGCCGGTTACATAGAGTTGCGGATCAAATAACGGCACAACGCTGCCGCGCACCGGAGTTGCATATTCGAGCTGTTGCTTTGTGAAGCTTTCCCATAGATAGCAAGCCTTGCGGATAAAGACGCCATTAGGTGCTTTGGCCAACTCGGTCACTAATTGCTCGGCAGAAATGGTTTCAAGCGCTTGGACGAGGATGCCAAGGTTGATGCCTTCGTGTTTGAGGGCAAACAAAATATGTTCGAGCATCGAGTCCTGAGCAGGCGCCACGGATTGCGGAACAGCCAGGCAATCCCCGATCAAGGTGATCCGGGTAACAGGCTTGATCATTGCTGAGCGTTTTGGCTCAAAGGCTTTAAGGCTTAGCGCCTTACGCAGGTGGGCGTATCCGACAACAGACATGGTGAGCTTCCACAGAAAAAATTCACTTTGGCGATTAAAGCTCAGATTTTTTTACCACTCACCAGATTTTTTTACATTTCGCCTGTTTTCATCAGATTTTTTTACACCCCCCGCCCCTTCCTCAGCAGCACATCCAGCTGATCCACCACCTCCGCCCAATCAGCATCGTCGAGAATTTCGTCGCGCAAGAAATCCGCCTGGCTCTTGGTCCAGAAGAAGGCGTCGGCCAGGTGCAGCTCGGGTTTGAGCGGCGAATGGGTGGCGATGAATTTGTCGATGCCCTCTGGGTCATCAGGCAGACCGAGTTGTTTGAACAGGGATGGCAGGCTGTGGGTGGGTGATTCCATGGGGGACTCCTGGGTTTTAGGCTGGAGGGGTGGCAGTGATTGAGTGGGTGATCTTATTGCGACTGCTGCGCAGTCGATCGCGGGCAAGCCACGCTCCCACATTTGACCGCATAGTCCCTGTGGGAGCCGGTTTGTCCGCGAAGACGGCTAGATAATCACTGCACATTGTCATGAATTACTCACCTCGCACACTTCGGCATGGGGCACCATTTTCAGGTACTGGTCCATGCTCAGATGGACGAGGTTGTTGTGGTTGCCGGCCTCCAGGTAAATGTCATCCTGACGGGTCAGCAGTGGATCGATGACCATCTTCATGCCATAGGATTCGCCCAGAGCGGGCACGGCACCGCGTTCGCAGTCGTTGAACAGATGGGCCAGCGTGCTTTCGCGGGTGATTTGCCATTCGCCGCTGCCACGGACTTTGCTCAGGTCCAGATGCCGGCTGGCGGGCAGGACGGCCATCAGGTAGTGCCCATGGTGGTCGTCGAGAATCACTGATTTCGCCACGCGTTCAGCGGGGATGCCCGCCACCCGGGCGGTTTCCAGGCTGCTCGACGAGTGAGGATGAGTCACGACGTCGTAGTCGCATTTGGCCTGTTCCAGGCTCAAATGCACGGTTCTTGCCATACGCATGATGCACCTCGGTGTCCTGCTCAACAGCTGCAGGACGATGGGTTAACAACTGATTTCCCCTTAAAGAGTCTAGGCCGTGCATCGGGTACCGACCACCACAAACTGCTGATCGGTTCCGTGAAGTCGCTGATCAAAATTCGTTCAGCCCGTTGCTCTACTAAACTCCAGTTCAGAGCCGGCAAATGGCTGACAGCCGGTAGCGCATGACTCTCCGGGGGTCATATGTACAGAGGTGGATGGCGGGCAGTGTTGCTGTGGTTGCTGATCGGGTTACCGACCGGGCAGGCGTGGGCTGTGGACCCGGTAGCGGTGCTGACGGTGAACGATGTGATCAGCCCGGCCAGCGCCGACTACGTGGTTCGAGGCATCAACAAGGCTGCCGATGAGCACGCGCAACTGGTGGTGCTGACCATCGATACCCCGGGCGGGCTGGACACTTCGATGCGCTCGATCATCAAGGCGATCCTCGCCAGCCCCGTGCCAGTGGCCAGTTTCGTCGCCCCCAGCGGCGCCCGTGCCGCCAGTGCCGGGACTTACATTCTCTATGCCAGCCATGTCGCCGCCATGGCACCGGGCACCAATCTGGGCGCGGCGACCCCCGTACAAATCGGTATGCCCGGGCAACCAAACCCGCCAGCGGCGCCACGTTCCGACAAGGAGCCGGAGCCTGATACCACCAAAGACACCCTGACCCACAAGCAGATCAACGACGCCGCCGCGTATATCCGTGGCCTGGCGCAATTGCGTGGGCGCAACGTCGATTGGGCTGAGCAGGCGGTGCGTGAAGCGGTCAGTCTGTCGGCTCAGGAAGCGCTGAAACTCAAGGTGGTCGATTACGTGGCGGACGATGTGAACGGTCTGCTCAAGCAACTCGACGGCAAGACCCTGAATGTCGCCGGGCAGGAGGTGCGGCTGCAGACCGCCGGCGCTGCGCTGATCAGCCATGACCCGGACTGGCGCACCAAGCTGCTGTCGGTGATTACCCATCCCAGCGTGGCGTTGATCCTTATGATGATTGGCGTGTACGGCCTGTTCTTCGAGTTCATGTACCCGGGTACCGGTGCTGGCGGCGTGCTGGGCGGGATCTGCCTGCTGCTGGGGCTGTATGCCCTGCAACTGCTACCGGTGAACTACGCGGGCGTGGCGCTGATTCTGCTGGGCATCTCCTTCATGGTCGCCGAGGCGTTTTTGCCGACGTTCGGGGTGATCGGGTTCGGCGGGATCGCGGCTTTTGTCGCCGGAGCAGTGATTCTGATGGACACCGATGTGCCGGGTTATGGCATTCCGCTGTCCTTGATCATCACCCTGGCCGTAGGCAGTGCCCTGTTGTTGGTGGCACTCGCGAGCATGGCAATGAGGGCGCGACGGCGACGACTGGTCAGCGGTGATGCAGGACTGGTGGGCAGCACTACGCCGGTGATCTCCGTGCAACCCGACAACCCTTGCAACGGCTGGGTGCAGCTGCAAGGGGAAAACTGGCAGGTGTCGAGCCCGATGCCACTGCGACCCGGACAACAGGTGCAGGTGGTGGCGCGCAAGGGACTGCTATTGGAAGTGACTGCGGCACAGGTGATACCACGAGGAGGATGATCATGGGTCTGGAACTGGGTTTTGGCGCGCTGCTGGCGCTCTTGATTGCGTTGATAGCGTCAGCGTTTCGTATCCTGCGTGAATACGAGCGCGGGGTGGTGTTCCAGCTCGGACGCTTCTGGCAGGTCAAGGGCCCCGGACTGATTCTGTTGATTCCGGTGGTGCAGCAAATGGTTCGGGTGGACCTGCGCACAGTAGTGCTCGATGTGCCGCCGCAAGACGTGATCACCCGCGATAACGTGTCAGTGAAGGTCAATGCTGTGCTGTATTTCCGGGTGCTCGACCCGCAGAGAGCAATCATCCAGGTCGAGGACTTCCTCATGGCCACCAGCCAACTGGCGCAAACCACCTTGCGGGCAGTGCTGGGCAAACATGAACTGGACGAATTGCTCGCCGAACGCGAACGCCTGAACACCGATATCCAGCAAGTGCTGGATGCCCAGACCGACGCTTGGGGAATCAAGGTGGCCAACGTCGAGATCAAGCATGTCGACCTCAACGAATCGATGATTCGCGCCATCGCCAAACAGGCCGAAGCCGAACGGGAACGGCGGGCCAAGGTGATCCATGCCGAAGGCGAGCTGCAGGCTTCGGAAAAACTTATGCAAGCCGCCGAAATGCTTGGCCGCCAGCCGGGGGCGATGCAGCTGCGCTATATGCAGACCCTGGGGGCGATTGCCGGTGACAAGACCTCGACCATCGTCTTTCCGTTGCCGATCGAGTTGTTGAAGGGCATGGCGGAGTTGTCGAAGGAGTGAGTGGGCCCTCGGTCCAAATCTCTGGGAAGCTCGGATCATTAGCAGGCAAGCGGAATGGCCGGTTGTCGCTGCGATGCGTTGATTTGTACGTGGTACGTGGTACGTATTACGTTCGCGGCGGTAGCATTGAGGCCCGGTCAGCGATAGAGAGCCTTCCCTTCTTCAGAGACGATGTATGGCAACCGGCCCTATATCGCGGGCAAATCGGATCGCCGCACCGCCGCTCCCAGATTAAATTTGTGTCGGGTCACATGATGCTATCCAACACAAAACCTGGTGGGAGCGGGTTTGCCGAAATGCCAGTCAGTTAAGGATCATCACACCTGTGGCGAGGGAACTTGCTCCCGCTGGGACGCGCAGCGGCCCTAAAACCTGCAAGCCGGCTCTGCCAGACATACCGCATGTACAGGCTTTACGACTGCTGCGCAGCCGAGCGGGAGCAAGCTCCCTCGCCACAGGGGATCGCTCGACCATAGATTTCTGTTAACTGACTGGCATTAGGGGCTCGCCCGCGAAGGCGAGCGACGATCAGATTTGCACTAGGTCTTGTCTTCACGGACGGTAAACAGGCGCTCTTCCACTTCCGTGTATTCGAGGCGGCATATGGGGGTCAGGGGCGGAAGGTAATACTCGAGCGCCCGTGCACCGCAGCCGTGTCGGCGGCGATGTTTGAATGGAGTTTTTGTCTTGGCCAAGGTTGCGACCCTAGCAGTTCTGCTAGTTCCCAGCGTTGGACCGAGCGAGTAAAAATGGAGGTCTTCAGTCACATCGACCGTATCACCAAGGAAGGCATTTCCATGGCCCACTCAATTGTTGATGACCACACCAACCCGCTACAGCAATGCACAATCCTGTTGGCGACCGACAACAAAAACTCGGTGCTCGCCGAAGTCGTTGCCGACAAAACAAACCACATCGCCTATTCAGCCTACGGCCATCAGTCCGCGCAACAGGAGGTCATGACGCGCTTGGGCTTCAATGGCGAACTGCGAGAGGTGCAAACCAGCTGGTATTTATTGGGCAACGGGTATCGCGCGTACAACCCACTATTGATGCGTTTTCATAGCCCGGACAATTTGAGTCCGTTTGGAGCGGGCGGGTTGAATGCGTATATGTATTGTGGCGGTGAGCCGGTGATGAATAAGGATCCGACGGGGCATATTATCCAGAAAATCTTTCTGGCTTTTCGCACTGGTGCCAACAACCTGATAGAGACAAAAAATACTTTGGTGAATATCTATAGAGGGCAAATAGCAGAAGGTCAAAACCCTGTGAACGCTTTGGTTTCAAGCGTTAATGGAGGAGTGCTCAATACGTTGGGAGCTTCCAACCCGAATCGACTCTCAAAGCTTGGGGCGGCGCCAAGTAATAAGTCCTTCACAGCTAAAGATGGTTGGTCTCACTCTAAGGTTGTGGGAGGAAGTTCAACGCCTGCTCCGGATGCATCTTACTTAGCGGGCCCCGATTCGAACAGCAGTGGAAGTATGTGGGACCGCTTCGCTAGAAATCAACCAGGGTCGTCCCAAAACGCACCCCCAAGGAGCTCGACCAGTAGGGACGACAATCCTAACCTGAAGATCCCAAAGCAAAAGTCCTATCCCCAAGTCCCAACCACTACTGGACACCCTTCTAGCTACGGGCCGGGGAGAGGTGCTAGCCCATTTAACCCGTCGCATAAAATCCCGTCTTCATCATCACCGTACCCAACGACTTTAGAAGTGGAGAGCTCTGACGTCAGGCGCAAAAAATAAGCTGAACTCATTCCACTTCTTGTCTCCAGTTACCAACTGTAGCTCTGCTTGGTCAATCACTGGCTTACCCGTGATTGACCACACAGCATTCACATTTATCGCCTCACCGCTGCATCCCCCACCGCTTCACCGTCACCCGCTCCAACGTATCGAACACCAGGTTCTCCACCAGCAATCCAATCAGAATCACCACCGCCAACCCGGCAAAGACCTTGTCGGTGTACAGCTCATTTCGGTTCTGAAAGATGTACCAGCCCAACCCACCCTTTCCGCTGGTGGCGCCGAACACCAGTTCGGCAGCAATCAACGTGCGCCAGGCAAAGGCCCAGCCGATTTTCAAGCCGGCGAGGATGGATGGCAGTGCGGCCGGGATCAGGATGAACAGTACGAAGCGGATGCCCTTCAGGCCGTAATTACGCCCGGCCATGCGCAGGGTTTCCGAGACACCTAGAAATCCGGCGTAGGTGTTCAAGGCCAGCGCCCAAAGCACCGAATGCACCAGCACGAAAATCAGGCTGTTCTGCCCGAGACCGAACCACAGCAGGGCCAGCGGCAGCAGGGCAATGGCCGGCAATGGGTTGAACATCGAGGTCAGGGTGCTCAGCAGGTCACGTCCGAACTGAGTCGAGACCGCCAGGGTAGTCAAGGCAAAGGCCAGGACGATGCCGATCAGGTAACCCTTGAGCAGCACGACGAGTGAAATGCCGACCTTGCCCAGCAGCTCGCCGCTGAGCAGACCTTCGTAAAGTGCGCTGCTGGTTTGCAGGAAGCTGGGCAGCAACAGGTCGTTGTTCTGGAAGCGGGCGACGACTTCCCACAGCACCGCGAGCAAAATCAGGATCAGGCTTTTGCGTAACCAGCCTTGTTGCCAGAGGCGCTGGCCGAGGGGCAGTTCGCGCTCCAGCGGGACGCTCAGCAGCGGTTCCAATGCAACTTCGTATTCCTGGCGTACGGGTGATGAATGGCTCATCGGGCAATCCTCCATTAGCTCAATAAGCGATGCGAATATCGGCGAAATTCAGTTCACGGTTGTTTTCAACCGTCTGGCCTTCGTCAAACAGCAGCCGATGAGTACGCCGCGCCGACTCCTGGAATTCCACGCCACCGAGGCTGTGCAAGTCGTACTGATGGCTGTGGATTTCTGCGCGTACGCGCCCCGGGTGCGGCGACAGCAACAGAATGCGATTGCCGACCACCAGCGCCTCTTCGATGGAGTGAGTGACGAACAGCAAGGTGAAGCGCACCTCCTCCCAGAGCAGCAGCAATTCTTCCTGCATCTTGCGTCGGGTCAGGGCGTCGAGGGCGGCGAAAGGTTCGTCCATTAGCAGGATCTTCGGCTGCATCGCCAAGGCCCGGGCAATCGCCACCCGAGCTTTCATGCCACCGGACAAGGTGTGCGGATAGGCATCGGCAAAGGCCGCCAGACCGACCTTGTCCAGGTAGTGCAGCGCCCGTTCCTCGGCTTCGCGACGCTTGAGGGTTTTCGAGGCGAGCAGCGGGAACATGACGTTCTGTTTAACGGTTTTCCACGGCGGCAGTTGATCGAACTCCTGGAACACCACGATCCGGTCCGGCCCCGGCGTGGTAACGGTTTGCCCTTGCAGACGGATCTGCCCTTCACAGGGCTGGATAAACCCGGCAACTGCCTTGAGCAGCGTTGATTTGCCGCAACCCGAAGGACCGAGCAGCACAAAGCGGTCGGCAGGATCGATCTCGAAGCTGACCTGGTGGGTCGCCCGAACGACGCGCTGCGGAGTGCGGTACTCGAGGCTGACATGATCGACCGACAGCAGCGCTGGCGCTGCTGTGATCAGATTGCTGGCCGTGTGGCCTTGCACAGGCGCGTTCATTTCTGTCAGCTCCCTTGCAGCGGCTTCGCATCCTGGAAGAAGTAGTCCTTCCATGATTCGGGTTTGTTTTTGATCGCGCCGACTCGGTGGAGGAATTCCGCCAGCGGGTAGGTATTTTTCGGCGTGACGCTGAATTCGAACTGCGGGTTGTCGATGATTTTCAGCAAGTCGGCGCGGTCGATCTTGGCTTTGGTGACGCGGATATAGGTATCAGCAGCCGCGCCTTTGTCGTTCTGGGCAAACTCGGCGGCTTCGGTCAGGGCTTCGATGAAGGCTTTGTAGGTTTTCGGGTTCTCGTTGCGGAATTTCTCGGTGGCGAACAGCACGGTTGGCGAGTTCGGGCCGAGCAGGTCATAGGTGTTGAGGACTACATGCACCTTGGGGTTTTTCAATGCCTGATCCTGGAACGGCGGGTTGGAAAAATGCCCGGTCAGCTCGGTGCCGCCAGCGATCAGCGCGGCAGTGGCGTCCGGGTGCGGGACGGCGATGGTGTACTTGTCCAGGCGATTGAAGTCCTTGTCGCCCCATTGCTTGGCGGCGGCGTATTGCAGGAAGCGCGACTGCACGGAAACGCCGACCGCTGGCACGGCGATGCGGTCCTTCTCGGTGAAGTCAGCGATGGTTTTGACCTGCGGATTATTGCTCACCAGGTAGTACGGGAAGTTGCCCAGCGAGGCCACGGCTTTTACATTTTGCTTGCCGTGAGTGCGGTCCCAGATGGTCAGTAGTGGACCGACCCCGGCACCGGCGATATCGATGGAGCCGGAGAGCAACGCGTCGTTGACCGCCGCGCCGCCAGACAGTTGGGTCCAGTCGACCTTGATGTCGATGCCCTCCTCCTTGCCGTGTTTTTCGATCAGGTTTTGATCGCGCACCACGTTGAGCAGCAGGTAAACAATGCCGAACTGCTCGGCGATGCGGATCTCGCCTTCGGCATGGGCGGCGCTCGGGGCCACCAGGCTACTGGCGAGCAGGCTGAACCCCAGGCCGATGCTGGCGGCCACGGATTTGATTCGTTTGGACATGGAAAATCTCCTGGCTATAGGAAGTGCCGTGGTCGATCAGTAAGGGGCGTCGCCCTGAATGGTGGTGCGATAGAGCTTGCGGCGCAGATGGCTCGGGCAACCGGCGGCGAGGTGGCTCAGCGAACGGTTGTCCCAGAACACCAGGTCGTGGGCCTGCCATTGGTGGCGATAGATGTTTTCCGGCAGCACGCTGTGGGCGTAGAGCTCGGCCAGCAACTGCTGACTTTCGTCTTCCGGCAAACCGACGATGCGGGTGGTGAAACCTTCACTGACAAAAAGCGCCTTGCGGCCGTTTTCCGGATGGGTGCGGACGATCGGATGCACCACTTCGCTGACCTGAGCGAGCTGCTCCGGGGTCAGGGTCGGCCGCCAGTTGCCTTCGAATTTGCTTTCGCTGTAGCGCGCGGTGTAGGAATGCGCGGCCGAGCGACCTTCGACCGCTTTACGCAGCGCTTGCGGCAAGCCATCCCAGGCTTTGTGCATATCGGCGAACAGGGTGTCGCCGCCTTCGGCCGGGAGCTCCTGGGCATGCAGCATCGAGCCCAGGCTCGGCAGCTCCTTGTAGGAGAGGTCGGAGTGCCAGAATTTGCCGGCGTCGCCCAGGCCGATGGATTGGCCGTTCTCGATGATGTTGGAGACGATGAGGATTTCCGGGTGGCCTGCCAGCAGGAACTGCTTGAGCACGTGGATCTGCAACACCCCGAAGCGGCGGCTGAAGGCGATTTGCTGCTCTGGAGTTATGCGCTGATCGCGAAACACCACCACGTGATGGTCCAGGTGCGCACGGTGAATGCGGGAGAAGTCTTGGTCATTGACCCGACGGGCCAGGTCAAGCCCGATGATTTCGGCACCCACGGCGCCGCTGAATGGGCGGATTTCGAAAGTTTGCGCCGCGATGTTCGCGGCGCTTGGGGAAGCAGTAGCTGCAGACATAAATCACTCCCACGCACGGCACGCTCAAGGGCGCGCGCGTCGATCAGAAACTCACGGAAGTCCCGTGCTGGTTCATTTCGTGCGGCGCGCCGATTGGTCGGCAGGTACGCAGGGGTTTGACTTTATAGACATAAGAACAGTAGTTTAAATACCGTTAGAGAATAACGATATGACCCGTTGAATGGCGCTCGATTGTTCCCATGGCTCTGCGTGGGAAAAGATCAAAAGATCGCAGCCTGCGGCAGCTCCTACGGGGTCCGGGTACACTCGCGAATTCGAGGTCGTACGCAAATCCGTAGGAGCTGCCGCAGGCTGCGATCTTTTTGGCAGCACACGGTCCAGCATGGGAACGATCATCAGGTGGATGATTACCGCTCATGCAACGCCTCGGCCCGAGCGCGGATGATGGGTTTGAGCAGGTAGCTGAGGATGCTTTTCTTGCCGGTGATGATATCCACCGAAGCGACCATGCCGGGGATGATCAGCAGCGGCTTTTCGTCAGTGCCCAGGTGGCTGCGGTCGGTGCGCAGGGTGATCACGTAGTAGGTGTTCTTCTTGTCTTCATCGGTGATGGTGTCGGCACCGATCTGCTCCAGCTTGGCTTTCAGGCCGCCATAGATGGTGTAGTCGTAGGCAGTGAACTTGACGATGGCTTCTTGCCCGGGATGCAGGAAGGCGATGTCTTGTGGGCGAATCCGTGCTTCGACCAACAGCGTGTCATCCAGTGGAACGATTTCCACCAGGTCACTGCCCGGCTGGATTACGCCGCCGATGGTGTTGACCAGCAATTGCTTGATGATGCCGCGTACCGGCGACGTCACCAGCGTACGGCTGACGCGGTCTTCCAGGGCCTTGCCAGTGGCACTGGCCTTGCTCAGGTCGGTGCGGGCCTCATTAAGTTGGGTTAGGGCCTCACTGCGGAATCTGCCGCGGGTCTCG
This sequence comes from Pseudomonas sp. LBUM1658, assembly GCF_059716055.1. Taxonomy (NCBI): domain Bacteria; kingdom Pseudomonadati; phylum Pseudomonadota; class Gammaproteobacteria; order Pseudomonadales; family Pseudomonadaceae; genus Pseudomonas; species Pseudomonas sp. LBUM1658. The sequence continues at coordinate 151,723 of NZ_CP166798.1, read as the reverse complement.
TCGATTTTGCGCGCGACTTCCTTGATCGCCGATTCTGCACGTGGAATCGCCAGGGTGGTGGCGTCCACCTGGCCACGGGTTTCCACTTCCGCGCGCTTGAGACGCAAAACCTCCACCGGAGAAATCGCACCCTGCGCCACCAGCGGCTCGGACATGCCGATTTCCTGACGCAGCAACTGCAGGCTGCTGCGGTATTGCGCCTGCTTGGAGGTGAACTCGCGCAGTTCTTGCTGACGCTGGATCAATTGCTCCTGCAAGCCTCCGACTTCATCGAGCAATTGCTGACGGCGACTGTCGTACAACGATTGCTCGCTGGCCGCCTGACCGGGTACGGCCTTGAGCACATCGGCCGGAACCTTGAGCGGGCGGTCGTCGACTTCGGCACTCAGGCGCTCCACCCGCAACAGCATGGACAGTCGATCCGCCTCGGTTTCGCCGACGTTGGACACAAAACGAGTGTCATCGAGCCGAATCAGCGGCGCACCGGCTTCAACGATCTGCCCTTCCCTGACAAATAGTTCAGCGACGATGCCCCCTTCCAGGTTCTGGATTTTCTGCAGTTTCGACGACGGGATCGCCTTGCCGTCGCCACGGGTGACTTCATCGATCACCGCGAAGTTGGCCCACAACAACAGGAACACGAAGAAGCCGATGATCGCCCAGATGGTCAGGCGCACCACTCGCGGGGCGTCTTCGATCAGGGCTTTGTTGACCTCGGGCAATGGTTGCCCTTGCAGGGAGTCGGAGCCTTTGAAGTAACGGCGGATCGCGCCAGACTTAAGCAACACTGATCTGCCCCTTCTTCAACGCTTCCATCACCACGGCTTTGGGCCCATCAGCCAGAATCTGTCCACGGTCGACCACCAGTAACCGGTCCACCAGCGAGAGCAGCGAGGCACGGTGCGTCACCAGCACCACGGTCTTGTTTGCTACCACGGCTTGCAGGCGTTGTTTCAAGCGTTCTTCACCGGTGTTGTCCATGGCGCTGGTCGGTTCGTCGAGCAGCAGAATCGGCGGGTTGAGCAACAGCGCGCGGGCCAGGGCGACGTTCTGGCGCTGACCGCCGGACAGGTTTTGCCCACGTTCGCCGACCTGCAGTTCGTAGCCTTGTGGATGCAGTCGGGCGAATTCATGCACGCCAGCCAGTTCGGCGGCTTGCAGGACCAGTTCGTCTTCTACGTAGCGGGCTCCGGATACCAGGTTGTCGCGCAGGGTGCCGGCGAGCAATTGGATGTCCTGAGGCACGTAGCCAATGTTGTGGCGCAGTTCGCTGACGTCGATCTGGCGAATGTCGACGCCATCGACCAGCAAGGCACCTTCGTCCGGCTGATAGAGCCCGACCAACAATTTGGCCAACGAGCTTTTGCCCGAGCCGCTGCGGCCGATGATGCCGATTTTTTCCCCAGGCTTGATCACCAGGTTGATGTTTTTCAGTGCCGGGTTTTGCTGGTTCGGGTAGGTGAAGCTCAGCTGACGGCACTCGATGGCGCCCTGCAGGACCTTGCGGCTCAACGGACGCTCTTCGAAATTACGCTCTTGTGGCAGCTCCATCATCTGGTCGACCGACGTCATGGTCACCCGCGCTTGCTGGTAGCGGGTCAGCAGGCCGGATAACGAGGCCAGCGGGCTGAGAGCACGGCCACTGAGCATGTAACAGGCGATCAGGCCGCCCATGCTGAGATTACCGTCGATGATCTGGTACACGCCGAAGACGATCATGATCACCCCGGCCAGTTGCTGGATCAGCAGGGTAATGTTCATCGCCAGACCGGAGAGCAGTTTCACCCGCAGTTCAAGGCGGCTGAGGGTGCCAATGGTTTGCTCCCACTGGTACTGACGCTCGCTTTCGGCGTTGTTGACCTTGACCGCATCGAGCCCGGCGAGGGTTTCGATAAGGCTCGACTGACGCTCGGCGGCCAGCGCCATGGTCCGTTCCATGGTCGCCACCAGAGGCTTTTGCAATGCATAGCCGATCAGCAGGGCAATCGGGAAGGCCAGTACTGGAATCCACACCAGATGCCCACCGATGATGGCGATCACCATGAAGATCAGCAGGGTAAACGGCAGGTCGATCAGGCTGGTGAGGGTCAGCGAGGCGAGGAAATCCCGCAGGCTCTGGAACTCATGAATGTTCTGGGCAAAGCTGCCGACCCGCGCCGGACGGTATTTCATGGCCATGCCGACGATGCGCTCGAACAGCGTCGCCGAGATAATCAGGTCGGTCTTTTTCCCGGCCAGATCCAGGCACAGACTGCGCAAACTCTTGAGGATCAGGTCGAACAAATAGGCACCGCCGATACCGATAGCCAGAACCCACAGCGTGGCGGTGGCCTGGTTCGGTACAACGCGGTCGTAGACGTTCATCACAAACAGCGGCGCGGCCATGGCGATGATGTTGATCAGGAAACTGGCGGCGATGGCGTCGGCGTACAGCCAGCGCGAACGCTTCAAGGTGTCGCGAAACCAGGAACGGGCACGCGGGATCAGCGTGCCGTGGTTCACATCGAATTTGTGTTGAGGCTGGGCAAAGAACGCTTGCCCGATGTAATCGTCAGCCAACAACTCGCGGCTGACGCTGACCTCACCTCCGTCACTTTCGCTGAGCAGCAAACGTGCGTTGTCTTCGCCTTCCCAGCCGATCAGGACCGCGCTGCGGCCATCCTTGAGCAGCAACAACACTGGCATGGCAATCGCCGGGATCTGCTCCAGTTTGCGTTGCAGCACCCGCCCTTGCAGGCCAGCCCGCGCAGCCGCCCGGGGAAGCAATTCGACGCTCAACCGCTGTGCCGGCAATGGCAGGCCGGTGGTCAGCATCGCCGCGCTGGCAGGTTTCTGGTGCAGCGTGCAAAGGGCTAGCAGGCCGTCCAGTAATGGATCGTCGTGCAGCGTGCGTGGATCATGACTGAGATGAACTCGACTGACTTCTGATTCCACGCTGGGCACTCTTGACTGACTGTTGGACGATTACGAAGGGTTGCTCAATTCATCCCGGGCAATTGAACCTTGGGCTTCACGTCGTTTTGCACGATGGACGCCATGGGTGCTACTACTCCCTGGCTTTTGAGCAATTCGCCCATGGTCGCCTTGATTCGATACTGAGTAAATAACTGAATGTTCTTGATCTCCGCCAGCCGACGGGAAGCAGTAAACAGTTCGTTTTCACTGTCGAGCAAATCGAGCAAGGTGCGCTCGCCGAGGCTGAATTGTTGCTGATAGGACGTACGTACGCTGGTGCTGCGATCGACGTATTGCTGAGCGATCGGTAGCTGAGCGTTGGCATTGTTCAAGGCGTTCCAGGCCAGGCCCAGTTCCTCGTTTAATACCCGCAGGGCATTGTTGCGAATATCCAGCGCCTCGCTGGATTGATAGGACTTGGATTCCAAGTCGGCCTTGTTACTGCCACCGGCGAACAGATTGAAGCGCATACGCAGCATGGCCTGCCATTCGTTGTTGTGTCCGTCCATCCCATCGATATCGTTATCGGCGCTGCGCCCCAATTCTGCATCGAAACGCGGGTAGAACACCGACTTGGCGGCTTCGTACTGACTCTCGGCAGCGGCGATGTCGGACTCGGCCGAACGCAGGATCGGGCTGTTCTCCAGCATTTGTCGGCGAGCTTCATTCAGGTCGGCCGGCAGCAGCGCGATGAAGCCCGCTGGGCGCTCCAGTTGGTCGGGCATCTGGCCAACAGCACTCAGGAAGTTGGTCTGGGCATCGGCCAGATTGGTTTGTTCGGTGATCAGGTTGTTGCGCGCCTGGGCCAGACGCGCGTCGGCCTGGTCAAGGTCGGCCAGGCGACCGACGCCACGCTGAGTGCGCAACTGGATCTGGTCATAGATGCGTTCGTGACTGTGCAGGTTGTCTTCGGCCAGTCGCACGAAATCGCGTCGGGTCAGCACATCCAGGTAAACCTGTGCGACGGTCAGTGCGGTGCGCTCAGAAGAACCCAGCAATGAGTAAGCGCGGGAGTTGACGTTGGCTTGTTGGCGACCCACTTCGCTGGACGTCGCGAACCCGTCAAAAACCATTTGCGACAGGCGCAGGCTCGACTCGCTGCGATTCAGGTTTTCCCAGTGGTCGCTGCCTTGACCACTGCGCGTACTAACGCTGTCAGTGCCTTCACGGCCATAACCGCCGAGCAGATCGACCCGTGGCAGGTACCCGCCTTTGGCCGCTTTTAATTGATAATCCGCCGAAAGACGGCTGTTAACCCCTGCCTGGATTTCCGGATGGACATTCAGCGCTTGTTGCATGGCTTCGGGCAGGGTTTGAGCTTGAACAACACTGGCGGCGAGGACGAACGGTAAAGCCTTCAACAGATGCGCACGCATGTTAAAAATTCCTAAGGACTTCTTGTCTCAAATCACAGCAGATTCGTGGCGCTGCATCGGAAAATGGCAACCGGAATGACCGCATGTCGGAAAGTAAAAAAACGGTACTGGGTCACACGCTTTAGGACGGGATCGGCGCATAAATATCAATGTGACATTAGTGGGACGATTGTTTAGGATGGCGGGCAGAAGGTCAATAGATTGGCATAAAGTTAATCGCGGATAATTATAAGTCAGAATATTGACGCAAAAAAAGCGTCAAAAGAACATACAAGTGCGTCCAGACTGATTCGGCGATTGCCCGTCAGGTCCATGGAAGCCTACTGAGCGGTACTCCCGGAGAGTCTTCAATGAGCAGTGTTGTTGCCATCGTCAAAAGCATTGTTGGTCAAGTGTTTGCCGTTTCCCCAGAAGGCATCAGACGCGTACTCATTGAAGGTGATCGCCTGTTCGTTGGCGACCAGGTGGACACCGGCCTGGCGGGCGCCGTTACCCTTGAACTGGCCGACGGTCGCATCCTCGACCTGGGCCGCGACACCCAATGGAGCGCCAGCGATCCGGACTCCAGCACCGACCTCGCTCAAGCGACCGCGCAAGCCGCACCGTCGGTAGAGGAATTGCAACAAGCCATCGCCGCCGGTGCCGACCCGACTACCGAACTCGAAGCTACCGCTGCCGGCCCAAGCGCTGCGGGCACGGGAGGTGCTGCGGGTGGTGGTCATAGTTTTGTGGTGCTGGATGCGACGGCTGGTCGGGTTGATCCGACTATTGGTTTTCCGACTGCGGGCATCGGGTCTGCAACCTCGACGCTGGAAGACACCCCGGGCGCGCAAACTGCCGACAACGGCACCAACGTGCTGCGCGGCTCGACTCTGAGCCTCAGTGCTACGCCAACCATCACCGAAGCCGGTGGGGTGCTGGTTTACACCGCGAATGTGACTCAGGCACCGCTGAGCGATCTGACCATTACCCTGTCCAATGGCTCGGTTATCGTGATCCCGGCCGGCCAGTTGACGGGTAGCGTCAACGTTTCCCTCGCAGCCAATGACAGCGTCTACACCGACCCAGGCCAGATCACCGTCAGCGTGACCGGTATTACTGGCGGCAGCGGCCTGGCCCTGACCGTCGACCCGGCGCCTGCGGTCACGCAAGTCACCGACACCATCGACACCACCACGGTTACCCTGACTGCCGGCTCGACCGTCACCGAAGGCGGGCAGATCTCCTACACCGCCACCCTGAGCAATCCGGCCGGCACCGCGATGAGCGTGACCCTGAGCAACGGCGCGGTGATCAACATCGCCGCCGGTCAAACCAGCGGCACCGCGATCGTCGACACGCCGATCAATGACGTCCACCAGAACGGCAGCATCGTCAGCACCACCATCCAAAGCACCACTGGCGGCAACTTCGAGAACCTGGTCACGGATCCGGCGCCGGCGCTGACCACCATTACCGACTCGGTGGACAACACCGGCCTGAGCCTGACGGCCAGCAACAGCATCACCGAAGGCGGACAAATCACCTACACCGCGACCCTGAGCAACCCGGCCGGCACCGCCATGAGCGTGACCCTGAGCAACGGCGCGGTGATCTCCATCGTCGCCGGCCAGACCAGCGGCACCGCGATCGTCGACACCCCGGTCAACGACGTCCACCAGAACGGCAGCACTGTCAGCACCACGATTCAAAGCACCAGCGGTGGCAATTTCGAGAACCTGGTCACGGATCCGGCACCCGCGCTGACCACCATTACCGACTCGATCGACAACACCGGCTTGAGCCTGACCGCGACCGGTTCGGTGGTGGAAGGTGGCCCGATCACCTACACCGCCACGCTGAGCAATCCGGCCGGCACGGCGATGAGCGTGACCCTGAGCAACGGCGCGGTGATCAGCATCGCCGCCGGCCAGACCACCGGCACCGCGATCGTCGACACCCCGGTCAATGACGTCCATCAGAACGGCAGCACCGTCAGCACCACCATTCAAAGCACCAGCGGTGGCAACTTCGAAAACCTGGTCACGGATCCGGCGCCGGCGCTGACCACCATTACCGACTCGGTGGACAACACCGGCCTGAGCCTGACGGCCAGCGAGAGCATCACCGAAGGCGGACAGATCACCTACACCGCGACCCTGAGCAATCCGGCCGGCACGGCGATGAGCGTGACCCTGTCCAACGGCGCGGTGATCAACATCGCCGCCGGTCAAACCAGCGGCACCGCGATCGTCGACACCCCGATCAATGACGTCCATCAGAACGGCAGCACCGTCAGCACCACCATCCAAAGCACCAGCGGTGGCAATTTCGAAAACCTGGTCACGGATCCGGCACCCGCGCTGACCACCATTACCGACTCGATCGACAACACCGGCTTGAGCCTGACCGCGACCGGTTCGGTGGTGGAAGGTGGCCCGATCACCTACACCGCCACCCTAAGCAACCCGGCCGGCACCGCGATGAGCGTGACCCTGTCCAACGGCGCGGTGATCAGCATCGAAGCGGGCCAGACCAGCGGCACTGCGATCGTCGATACCCCGATCAACGACGTCCATCAGAACGGCAGCACTGTCAGCACCACCATCCAAAGCACCAGCGGTGGCAATTTCGAGAACCTGGTCACGGATCCGGCACCCGCGCTGACCACCATCACCGACTCGGTGGATAACACTGGCCTGAGCCTAACCGCCAGCGAGAGCATCACCGAAGGCGGACAGATCACCTACACCGCCACCCTGAGCAATCCCGCCGGCACGGCGATGAGCGTGACCCTGTCCAACGGCGCGGTGATCAACATCGCCGCCGGTCAAACCAGCGGCACCGCGATCATCGACACGCCGATCAACGACGTCCACCAGAACGGCAGCACTGTCAGCACCACCATTCAAAGCACCAGCGGTGGCAACTTCGAAAACCTGGTCACGGATCCGGCGCCCGCGCTGACCACCATCACCGACTCGATCGACAACACCGGCCTGAGCCTGACCGCGACCGGTTCGGTGGTGGAAGGTGGCCCGATCACCTACACCGCCACGCTGAGCAATCCGGCCGGCACGGCCATGAGCGTGACCCTGTCCAACGGCGCGGTGATCAACATCGCCGCCGGTCAAACCAGCGGCACCGCGATCATCGACACGCCGATCAACGACGTCCACCAGAACGGCAGCACCGTCAGCACCACCATTGAAAGCACCAGCGGCGGCAATTTCGAGCAGCTGACCCTGAGCACCGACCCGGCGGTGACCACCATCACCGACTCGATCGACAACACCGGCCTGAGCCTGACCGCCACCGGCTCAGTGGTGGAAGGCGGACAGATCACCTACACCGCCACCCTGAGCAATCCGGCCGGCACCGCGATGAGCTTGACCCTGAGCAACGGCGCGGTGATCAACATCGCCGCCGGTCAAACCAGCGGCACCGCGATCGTCGACACCCCGGTCAACGACGTCCACCAGAACGGCAGCACCGTCAGCACCACCATTGAAAGCACCAGCGGCGGCAATTTCGAAAACCTGGTCACGGATCCGGCACCGGCGCTGACCACCATCACCGACTCGCTCGACAACACCGGCCTGAGCCTGACCGCCACCGGTTCGGTGGTGGAAGGCGGGCAAATCACCTACACCGCGACCCTGAGCAACCCGGCCGGCACCGCCATGAGCGTGACCCTGAGCAACGGCGCGGTGATCAACATCGCCGCCGGTCAAACCAGCGGCACCGCGATCGTCGACACCCCGGTCAACGACGTCCACCAGAACGGCAGCACTGTCAGCACCACCATCCAAAGCACCAGCGGCGGCAATTTCGAGCAGCTGACCCTGAGCACCGACCCGGCGGTGACCACCATCACCGACTCGATCGACAACACCGGCCTGAGCCTGACCGCCACCGGCTCAGTGGTGGAAGGCGGACAGATCACCTACACCGCCACCCTGAGCAATCCGGCCGGCACCGCGATGAGCTTGACCCTGAGCAACGGCGCGGTGATCAACATCGCCGCCGGTCAAACCAGCGGCACCGCGATCGTCGACACCCCGGTCAACGACGTCCACCAGAACGGCAGCACCGTCAGCACCACCATTGAAAGCACCAGCGGCGGCAATTTCGAAAACCTGGTCACGGATCCGGCACCGGCGCTGACCACCATCACCGACTCGCTCGACAACACCGGCCTGAGCCTGACCGCCACCGGTTCGGTGGTGGAAGGCGGGCAAATCACCTACACCGCGACCCTGAGCAACCCGGCCGGCACCGCCATGAGCGTGACCCTGAGCAACGGCGCGGTGATCAACATCGCCGCCGGTCAAACCAGCGGCACCGCGATCGTCGACACCCCGGTCAACGACGTCCACCAGAACGGCAGCACTGTCAGCACCACCATCCAAAGCACCAGCGGTGGCAATTTCGAGAACCTGGTCACGGATCCGGCACCCGCGCTGACCACCATCACCGACTCGGTGGATAACACTGGCCTGAGCCTAACCGCCAGCGAGAGCATCACCGAAGGCGGACAGATCACCTACACCGCCACCCTGAGCAATCCCGCCGGCACGGCGATGAGCGTGACCCTGTCCAACGGCGCGGTGATCAACATCGCCGCCGGTCAAACCAGCGGCACCGCGATCATCGACACGCCGATCAACGACGTCCACCAGAACGGCAGCACTGTCAGCACCACCATTCAAAGCACCAGCGGTGGCAATTTCGAAAACCTGGTCACGGATCCGGCACCCGCGCTGACCACCATTACCGACTCGATCGACAACACCGGCTTGAGCCTGACCGCGACCGGTTCGGTGGTGGAAGGTGGCCCGATCACCTACACCGCCACCCTAAGCAACCCGGCCGGCACCGCGATGAGCGTGACCCTGAGCAACGGCGCGGTGATCAACATCGCCGCCGGCCAGACCACCGGCACCGCGATCGTCGACACCCCGATCAATGACGTCCACCAAAACGGCAGCACCGTCAGCACCACCATTCAAAGCACCAGCGGTGGCAATTTCGAGAACCTGGTCACGGATCCGGCGCCGGCGCTGACCACCATTACCGACTCGGTGGATAACACTGGCCTGACCTTGACGGCCAGCGAGAGCATCACCGAAGGCGGACAGATCACCTACACCGCGACCCTGAGCAACCCGGCCGGCACGGCGATGAGCGTGACCCTGTCCAACGGCGCGGTGATCAACATCGCCGCCGGTCAAACCAGCGGCACCGCGATCGTCGACACGCCGATCAATGACGTCCATCAGAACGGCAGCACCGTCAGCACCACCATCCAAAGCACCAGCGGTGGCAATTTCGAGAACCTGGTGCCGAGCACCGATCCGGCGGTGACGACCATCACCGACTCGGTGGATAACACCGGCCTGACCTTGACGGCCAGCGAGAGCATCACCGAAGGCGGACAGATCACCTACACCGCCACCCTGAGTAATCCAGCCGGCACCGCGATGAGCGTGACCCTGTCCAACGGCGCGGTGATCAGCATCGAAGCGGGCCAGACCAGCGGCACTGCGATCGTCGATACCCCGATCAACGACGTCCATCAGAACGGCAGCACTGTCAGCACCACCATCCAAAGCACCAGCGGTGGCAATTTCGAGAACCTGGTCACGGATCCGGCACCGGCGCTGACCACCATTACCGACTCGGTGGACAACACCGGCCTGAGCCTGACGGCCAGCGAGAGCATCACCGAAGGCGGACAGATCACCTACACCGCGACCCTGAGCAATCCGGCCGGCACGGCGATGAGCGTGACCCTGTCCAACGGCGCGGTGATCAACATCGCCGCCGGTCAAACCAGCGGCACCGCGATCATCGACACGCCGATCAACGACGTCCACCAGAACGGCAGCACTGTCAGCACCACCATTCAAAGCACCAGCGGTGGCAATTTCGAAAACCTGGTCACGGATCCGGCACCCGCGCTGACCACCATTACCGACTCGATCGACAACACCGGCTTGAGCCTGACCGCGACCGGTTCGGTGGTGGAAGGTGGCCCGATCACCTACACCGCCACCCTGAGCAATCCCGCCGGCACGGCGATGAGCGTGACCCTGTCCAACGGCGCGGTGATCAACATCGCCGCCGGTCAAACCAGCGGCACCGCGATCGTCGACACCCCGATCAATGACGTCCACCAAAACGGCAGCACCGTCAGCACCACCATTCAAAGCACCAGCGGTGGCAATTTCGAGAACCTGGTCACGGATCCGGCGCCGGCGCTGACCACCATTACCGACTCGGTGGATAACACTGGCCTGACCTTGACGGCCAGCGAGAGCATCACCGAAGGCGGACAGATCACCTACACCGCGACCCTGAGCAACCCGGCCGGCACGGCGATGAGCGTGACCCTGTCCAACGGCGCGGTGATCAACATCGCCGCCGGTCAAACCAGCGGCACCGCGATCGTCGACACGCCGATCAATGACGTCCATCAGAACGGCAGCACCGTCAGCACCACCATCCAAAGCACCAGCGGTGGCAATTTCGAGAACCTGGTGCCGAGCACCGATCCGGCGGTGACGACCATCACCGACTCGGTGGATAACACCGGCCTGACCTTGACGGCCAGCGAGAGCATCACCGAAGGCGGACAGATCACCTACACCGCCACCCTGAGTAATCCAGCCGGCACCGCGATGAGCGTGACCCTGTCCAACGGCGCGGTGATCAGCATCGAAGCGGGCCAGACCAGCGGCACTGCGATCGTCGATACCCCGATCAACGACGTCCATCAGAACGGCAGCACTGTCAGCACCACCATCCAAAGCACCAGCGGTGGCAATTTCGAGAACCTGGTCACGGATCCGGCACCCGCGCTGACCACCATCACCGACTCGGTGGATAACACTGGCCTGAGCCTAACCGCCAGCGAGAGCATCACCGAAGGCGGACAGATCACCTACACCGCCACCCTGAGCAATCCCGCCGGCACGGCGATGAGCGTGACCCTGTCCAACGGCGCGGTGATCAACATCGCCGCCGGTCAAACCAGCGGCACCGCGATCATCGACACGCCGATCAACGACGTCCACCAGAACGGCAGCACTGTCAGCACCACCATTCAAAGCACCAGCGGTGGCAACTTCGAAAACCTGGTCACGGATCCGGCGCCCGCGCTGACCACCATCACCGACTCGATCGACAACACCGGCCTGAGCCTGACCGCGACCGGTTCGGTGGTGGAAGGTGGCCCGATCACCTACACCGCCACGCTGAGCAATCCGGCCGGCACGGCCATGAGCGTGACCCTGTCCAACGGCGCGGTGATCAACATCGCCGCCGGTCAAACCAGCGGCACCGCGATCGTCGACACCCCGATCAACGACGTCCACCAGAACGGCAGCACCGTCAGCACCACCATTGAAAGCACCAGCGGCGGCAATTTCGAGCAGCTGACCCTGAGCACCGACCCGGCGGTGACCACCATCACCGACTCGATCGACAACACCGGCCTGAGCCTGACCGCCACCGGCTCAGTGGTGGAAGGCGGACAGATCACCTACACCGCCACCCTGAGCAATCCGGCCGGCACCGCGATGAGCTTGACCCTGAGCAACGGCGCGGTGATCAACATCGCCGCCGGTCAAACCAGCGGCACCGCGATCGTCGACACCCCGGTCAACGACGTCCACCAGAACGGCAGCACCGTCAGCACCACCATTGAAAGCACCAGCGGCGGCAATTTCGAAAACCTGGTCACGGATCCGGCACCGGCGCTGACCACCATCACCGACTCGCTCGACAACACCGGCCTGAGCCTGACCGCCACCGGTTCGGTGGTGGAAGGCGGGCAAATCACCTACACCGCGACCCTGAGCAACCCGGCCGGCACCGCCATGAGCGTGACCCTGAGCAACGGCGCGGTGATCAACATCGCCGCCGGTCAAACCAGCGGCACCGCGATCGTCGACACCCCGGTCAACGACGTCCACCAGAACGGCAGCACCGTCAGCACCACCATTGAAAGCACCAGCGGCGGCAATTTCGAGCAGCTGACCCTGAGCACCGACCCGGCGGTGACCACCATCACCGACTCGATCGACAACACCGGCCTGACCTTGACCGCCAGCGAGAGCATCACCGAAGGCGGGCAAATCACCTACACCGCGACCCTGAGCAACCCGGCCGGCACCGCCATGAGCGTGACCCTGAGCAACGGCGCGGTGATCTCCATCGCCGCCGGTCAAACCAGCGGCACCGCGATCGTCGATACCCCGATCAACGACGTCCACCAGAACGGCAGCACTGTCAGCACCACCATCCAAAGCACCAGCGGCGGCAATTTCGAGCAGCTGACCCTGAGCACCGATCCGGCGGTGACCACCATTACCGACTCGGTGGATAACACTGGCCTGACCTTGACGGCCAGCGAGAGCATCACCGAAGGCGGGCAAATCACCTACACCGCCACCCTGAGCAACCCGGCCGGCACGGCCATGAGCGTGACCCTGTCCAACGGCGCGGTGATCAACATCGCCGCCGGTCAAACCAGCGGCACCGCGATCGTCGACACCCCGATCAACGACGTCCACCAGAACGGCAGCACCGTCAGCACCACCATTGAAAGCACCAGCGGCGGCAATTTCGAGCAGCTGACCCTGAGCACCGACCCGGCGGTGACCACCATCACCGACTCGATCGACAACACCGGCCTGAGCCTGACCGCCACCGGCTCAGTGGTGGAAGGCGGACAGATCACCTACACCGCCACCCTGAGCAATCCGGCCGGCACCGCGATGAGCGTGACCCTGAGCAACGGCGCGGTGATCAACATCGCCGCCGGTCAAACCAGCGGCACCGCGATCGTCGACACGCCGATCAATGACGTCCACCAGAACGGCAGCACCGTCAGCACCACCATTCAAAGCACCAGCGGTGGCAACTTCGAAAACCTGGTCACGGATCCGGCGCCGGCGGTGACCACCATTACCGATTCCGTCGACACCACTACCCTGGCCCTCTCGGCCCAGACCGATGTCAACGAAGGCCAATCGATCACCTACACCGTCACACTGAACAACAAAGCTGGCAGTGACATGCTGATCAAGCTGAGCAATGGTGAAACCGTCACCATCCTCAAGGATGCAGTTTCTGGTTCTGTGACCGTCAACGCGCCAAGCGATGATGTGTTCATCGATGCCCGTACCATCAAAGTCAGCATTGATGAGAGCGCCATCACTGGCGGTAACTTCGAGAAAATCGCAGTTACCCCAGGTGACGTGTCCACCGTGGTCAACGACACCGTTGATGATGTGAAGGTCGTGCTGAGCGCCACCGGTAACGTCAATGAAGGCGGCCAGATCACTTACACCGCCACCTTGGTCGACAAAAACAACAACCCGGTCAGCAACCTCGGCACCTCGCTGGTTATCAAACTGAGCAATGGTGAAAGCATCACCATTGGCAACGACCAAAGTTCCAACTCCGTGCATGTCACGGCACCGAGCGATGTGTACACCGGCGCGCCTGACGTCTCGACCAAGATCACCACTGTTGTCAGCGGCGGTGACAAGTACGAGAACCTGATTGTCAGCGACACACCGGCCGTGACCAAAGTGACTGACGTGGTCAACACCACCACCGTCGGCATCACCGGTGACACCTCGGTTACCGAAGGCCTGACTGCGCATTACACCCTGAGCCTGAGCAATCCTTCTCACGCAGAAGTGACTGTGACCCTGACCTACAGCGGCACTGCAGCCGATGGCACGGACTTCACCGGGGTGACCACGGTCAAGATCCCGGCAAACAGCAGTGGCGTTGGCTTCGACATCAATACCATTAACGATACGTTCGTCGAAGGCTCCGAGAACTTCGTGGTCAGGATCGACAAGGTCAGTGGCGGCAATTTCGAGAACATCGCGGTCAACCCGGACAAGAGCAGCGTCACCACGACGATCATCGATAACGACCACGCGCCAGTATCTGCCGGCGGCGCTGTCAGCGGCACCGAGGACGGCGAAATCATCCTGTCGTGGGACAATTTCAAGGTCACTGATGTTGATGGCGATAGTGCGCTGAGCGTGACTATTACCCAACTGCCAGGCGCTGGCACCTTGATGTACAACAACGGCACGGGCTGGGTGAATGTCACCGCGAACCAAACCATCAGCCAGGCTGATATCGCCGCCAGCAAACTGAAGTTCGTGCCGATCCATGACCAATCGGGTACTGATGGCTACGGCGGCACTGATATCGGCAACATGAAGGCCGATTACGCGCAGATCAAGTTCAAGCCCACCGACGGTTCCAACTTGGGCAACGAAGCCATCTTGAAAGTCGACATCACGCCAGTCGCCGACGCACCGACACTGAGCGTGGCGGGCAACAATGTGACCTCGACCGGCCTGATCAAGGAAATCTGGACCGGCCTGGCCGGCCTGGGCACCAGCGGCAGTGGTGCAGCAGTCGGCATCCTGAAGTCGGTGATCGACGCTGCCGGCAAACCGAACAGCAGCAACCTGGTGACCAACGTTCAGTCCGATGGCAGTGTGGTCGCAGGTACCGCATCGAAGACCTCCGGCCTGATCTACCTCGAGGCTGGCAAGACTTACAAGTTCACCGGCACCGGCGATGACAGCCTGCTGGTGACCATCGGCGGCAAGAACGTTGCCGACATCACGTGGGGCGCGGGTGGCAAGCTTGATGGGGAGGCATTCAAGCCGACCACCAGCGGCTACTACACCCTCGACATCTACCACCACAACCAGAGTGGCCCGGGTAGCTACGACGTCAACCTGTCGGTCAATGGCGCCACTGCCGTGGACCTGGGTAAAGCGGATGTGCCGCTGTATACCGGCATCTCCGACCTGACCAATGCCGGCGTATCGGTCTCGGACCTGCACGGCACCAACGGCGAAGGCTACTACGAAGGCTACAAGCTCAACGAAGGGGCGGAAAACGGCAGTGTGCATCTGGCAGCAATCAATACTGCGCTGACTGATATCGATGGCTCTGAAGCCCTGAGCGTGAAGATCGGTGGCTTCCCCAAAGGCATGGTCGTCAGCGATGGTGCAGGCCACACCGCGACCGTCGGTGTATCCGGTGAAGCGGATGTCACGGGCTGGACGCTCAGCACACTGACCCTGACCCCGCCACCGTATTACAACGGCCAGTTCACGCTGACCGTCACTTCTACCTCCACCGAAAGCCTGGGCGGTTCGGCCAGCAGTACGACGCAGATTCCGGTCACGGTTTACCCGGCGGTCTATAATTCGATCACCGCCACCGCAGCAAATGACACGGCCACCGGCACCGACGGCAACGACATCATGGTCGCCGATATCGGCGGGCTGACGATTGTACCGGGCACCAACTACAACATCGCGTTCATGGTGGATAGCTCGGGCAGTATGGGCGACGCCATGGCTGCCGCCAAGAAATCCCTGGAAGCGGTGTTCACCTCACTGATTGCCAGCGCAACTTCAAAAGAGGCCAACCCCGGCATCGTGAAGGTCTTCCTGGTGGACTTCGATAGCACGGTCAAGCAATCGATTTCAGTCGACCTGTCGAGCTCTACGGCTTTAAAGGATCTGAAAGGCATTCTCGAGGACATGAGGTCCGATGGCTACACAAACTACGAGGACGTTTTCAAGACGACAGCCAACTGGTTCAACAGCACCGACGCGAAGAGCAATCTGAATGCGACCAATCTGACCTACTTCATTACCGATGGTGAACCGACCGCCTACATGTCGAGAGAACAGACCAATCCGGTAGTCGTTGCCTACGGTAAGAGCGGTTTGACTGACCTGACTCTGGACAACCTGCTGACGCTGAAAAACTACACCCCTGGCATCGTCTTCAAGGCCGACATCGGCGGCGAGAGCCGCGTGCTGGTCGATGCCGACGGCAGCCTGCACAAATGGTCCGAGAATGATAAGGGGAAATGGAGCTCGTCCAATTTTGGCAACAACGTCACCATTCACCCTCAGGGTGACGGGACTTATGAAGTTTCGGTCGTCGCCTATGATGGCTTTTTCGATAACCCCAGCGCGGCAAACGCCAAAGCAGCTTTTACGCTGTTGGCGGATGCCAAAAGCTCGGTCGTGGCGATCGGTCTGAACAGCGATGTCGACGCCAGCGACTTGGCTCCCTACAACACCAAGGGAGAGCCGCAGACCAATATCAACCCTTCGGACCTGGCTAACGCGATTCTCGGCCACAGCAAAGCCGCAGTGCCGGGCAACGACACGGTTAATGGTGGTGAGGGTAGCGACATCCTGTTCGGCGACCTTGTGAGTTTCAGCGGTATCACTGGTGAAGGCTATACCGCTCTGCAGGCCTTCGTCGGTCAGCAAAATGGGCTGGAAACCAGCAAAGTCACCCTGAGCAATGTGCACCAGTACATCACCGAGCACTACAACGCCTTCGACATCTCCGGCAGCCACGACGGTAATGACAAACTGCTCGGCGATGCGGGCAACGACATCATCTTCGGCCAGGGTGGCGATGACCACCTCGATGGTGGCAATGGTAATGACATCCTGCTCGGCGGTACCGGCATCGACACGCTGTTGGGTGGCGCGGGCAACGACCTGCTGTACGGCGGTAAGGGCAGCGACATTCTGAGTGGCGATTCGGGTGCCGACACCTTCGTCTGGAAAGCTGGCGACACCGGCAAAGACGTGATCAAGGACTTCAAGGCCAGTGAGGGCGACCGCATCGACCTGCGAGATCTGTTGCAGGGCGAGACCGACAGCACGATCGACAACTTCCTGAAGATCACCACCGCTGAAGGCGTGTCGACCCTGCAGGTCAGTTCCGAAGGCAAGCTCAATGCCGCTGGCGGTATCGCCAATGCCGACGTGACCATCAAGCTGGAAGGCAACAACTGGACGGGCGTCAGCGTCAATTCGCTGATTTCCGGCGGTGATCCGACCATCAAGGTCGATCACAACAACAGCTGATCCGCGAATACACCGGCCACCCCTCTTGGGCGGCCGGTGAGCGCTTCGTGACGATTTTCTCTTCCCACCGCATACTCGCACCCAGTTGGCCTATGCTGCTGACAGCATGACGCTGGTTCATACATGAGGGATTCTCAATGTTCTACGTGCAACGCGATGCTCAAGGTCAGTTGGTTCGCGTGGAAGCCGCCGCCTACGCCGAAGCGACGGAAACGCTCCCCGCCGACCACCATGAAATCCAGGCCTGGTACGCCAACGAAGCGGTGGAAACCAGCCTCAAGCAACTCAAGCAGAGCGACCTGGATATGATCCGGGTACTCGACGACCTGATTCAAGTGCTGACCAGCAAAGGGGTGATTCGTGTCACCGACCTGCCGCCGGCAGCCCAGGCCAAGCTGATGGACCGGACCCAGGCTCGTGAAGCCCTGGGTGGCTTGAGCCATCTGATCAATGATGAAGAGACGGGATTGATCTAACCCCCTATCTGTGGCGAGGGAGCTTGCTCCCGCCGGACTGCGCAGCAGTCCCAACCAGCCATCGAGCTTATAGATAGAAGTGGCGTTCACACCATCGTGGATTGACACAGATCCTGTAGGAGTGAGCTTGCTCGCGATGAACAGGAGAGCGCTGCGCTGATTCAGGCGCCCCGCGTTATCGTTGGCGACCATCGCGAGCAAGCTCGCTCCTACCGACAACACCTCTCCAAAGCCTCACTTCCAGGGCGCAGGCTCGCCGAACAGCTGGCCTTGCACGCCGTACAGGCCCATCTCGCGAATCACCAGCAGCTCGCCCTCGGTCTCTACTCGTTCGGCAATCAGCGGCAAATCGATGCTGTGGGCGGCACGCTGGATCGCTTCGATAAAAAGACGTTTATCACTCTCCTGATCAATAGCGCGAATATAGCTGCCGTCGATTTTCAGGTAGGCCAGCCCCAGCCGCGCCAGGTTGCCGATCATGCTGAATCGCCCACCAAAGCGTTGCAGGCTCAGAGAGAAACCGAGCTCATGCAAACGAAAGGTCAAGTGTTCCAGCACCGCTTGCTCCGGTAATTGCTCTTCACCGATTTCCAGAGTCAACCTTGGTCCGAGATCGGAGTGCTGACGCAGCAGATCGAAGACCCGGTTCAATGCCTGCGGATCAGCCAGGGTCGCGGCAGACAAGTTCAGCGCCAGCGACTCTTCATGGTCGGCCATCTGCGCCAGGACCAGCTCAAGCATCAAGCGATCCAGCCGCGCGGTCCAGCCGAAGCGCTCAAGCCACGGCAGGAAGCGCCCGGCCGGGATGGTCTGTCCTTGGTCGTCGAGCAAGCGCGACAGCACTTTATAGTGCAACACCAGCTGGGTGTCCTGGCTGGCCACCACAGGCTGGAAATACAGTTCAAAACGTTGCTGAGCCAGCGCCCGATCCAGCAAGGTGCGCCAGGCATGATGGTCGTCGCCGACGCTGGCCGCGGCGCTATGATCGAGGCAAATCCAGCTGGCCTCACCCTGGGATTCAGCCTGGGCCAGCGCCTGATCAGCAAGACCGAGCAAGGCTTGCGGCGAGTCCCCGTGGTTGAATGGCGCAAGCCCGATATAGGCCACCGGTGACACGTCCGAGGCGCCGGTCGCTTGCAGGCTGAGCAAGGTATTCTCCAGGCCCTGCGCCAGTTGCAAGGCTTCCTCACGAACCAGCCCCGGCGCCAGCACGGCGAATTCGCCACCGCGGATCCGCGTTACCAGATTCAGGGTTTCCGGGTATTTGGCGCACTCGCGCAGCAGTTGTTCACCGACCGCCTGCAACAGCTGATCGGTGCGTTGCCCGCCCAGGCGTTGATTCAATCCAGCCAGGTCCTTGACCCTCAGCAGCAACAGATAACCGGAACTCGCCTGCTCCGGATTGGTGACTCGGGCATTGAGTTGCATCTCGAAATAACGCCGATTGGCCAGGCCCGTCAGGTTGTCTTGATAAGACTCGACCCGCAGTTTTTCGCTGCGCTCAGCCTGTTCCTGGAACAACGCCTTGAGCTTCTCCACCATCTGGTTCATGGCCTGTACCACCCGCCGCAATTCCGGCGTGCGCGGCAGCTCGGGCAAGCTGAGGAATTCGCGGCGGGCGATGGCATGGGATTGCTTGACCATATAGTCCAGCGGCTTCAACTGCCGACGCAGCAACAGCGCCCCCAGCACCGCGCTCGCCGCACCACAGATCAATAGCCAACCCAGACTGCCCAGGGCGCTCTGCCAGAGTTTGGCCAATGCAAACATCGGATGGCTGACCACTTCGACCCGCGCCGCCTGTTCCCAGCCACGACTGACGAGAGCATCACCACCGGCGGCGTCCAGGCCAATCAATTTGACGAACCAGCCCGGCACGCTGTTAATTTCCGGAATGCCGCTACGCTCGACGAGGGTCTTGTCGGTCGCCAGGTCCACCACCCGAATGCTCGCGTAATAGCCGCTGTCGAAAATCGAACTGACCAATAGCTCGACCATCGCCGGGTCGTCGATATTCGGCGTCAGGGATAACGCCAGCGCCGTCGCGGCATCTTGCGCGTGGGAACGCAGTTGATTGACGTACTGAGCTCGCGAGCTTTCCAGACTGACCATGAAGCTGCCGCTGAAGGCGACCACCAG
Source organism: Pseudomonas sp. LBUM1658 (assembly GCF_059716055.1). Lineage (NCBI taxonomy): Bacteria > Pseudomonadati > Pseudomonadota > Gammaproteobacteria > Pseudomonadales > Pseudomonadaceae > Pseudomonas > Pseudomonas sp. LBUM1658. The sequence goes on along the minus strand of NZ_CP166798.1, from coordinate 131,842 downwards.
GAACAGACAGATAGCGATCAACAGTTGTTTAAACAGGGACATCTAAGCTCGTGCTCCTAGTTAGTCGTCTCGACTGGAAAACCTTCGGCCTGCATTTTTTTCAGTACATCCTGCCAACGCGACAAGCGCTTGGTATCACCGACTTTCTTGTTGCCCTTGGCCCCTGGCAGCCATAATCCTTCGGCATTGAAGGAGTAGACCGGCAGCAAGTCGGTTCGTTGACTGGCCGGTTTGATGGTATCGATCAGGCTGTCGAGGACCAGCGGCATGGCGTCCGGGTTCGAGTAATAGGTCAGCACCATGTGCGCGCGGTTCAAGCGCAAGGCCTTGACATAGGTAATCCGCAGTTTGTCGCTGGAGACCCCGAGACGGCGCAGGCTGAAGTACTTGGCAATGGCGTAGTCCTCACAATCACCTGCGCCCTTCCATAAGGCTTCAATCGGTGTCTCCCAGTAATCGACCTGATGCCACAGGTCGATGTCTTCTACGTAGCGCATGTGATTGTTGAAGAACTGATTAACCAATCTGAGCTGTTCCAGCTCGCCGACCTGGTTTTGCGAGGACAGCAATCGCTGCCAGGCATCGATTCTCTGCTGCCCCTCCCCCAAAGGACCGTACAATGAGCCGGCTCGACGACTGATCAGCGAAAAATCCCAATCGGCATGCAAACCACCCAGCAGGACGCCGGCCAGAAGCACCGCTGAACATATCCAGCGCAGGGTCCGAGGGAGAGCTAACCGTACCGCCAATGCGAGTCGTCCGTGAGGGGGCTGGAAATCGATTGATGGTGAAGGTTCGATAGGTAAAAGACAATGGCACCGTGCAATCACGGCTCGCCGGACGCGCTAGACTAAGGTGAATGCATAAGAGCTGTCGCAGGTTGTGATCCTGGCAGTCTCCCAGGCGCCGAAAGTCGGTTGTCATGAGAACATCAAGCGGTTTGACAAGTGACCGAGCAGTCACTAGTGTGCTTTGGATCCAATTCCCATCTATTTCACAAAGAGGGTAGCGTCGTCGTGACACAGAAGCCGAACCCTTTGAGCAGTATTCCGGTCAGCGGACCGATACCCGCCCATCTCGCGCGCTCAGTGATTGAAGAAACCTTGCGCTCGGCCATCCTCGATGGCCGCTTGCCATGTGGCACTGCCCTTCGTCAGCAAGACCTGGCCGATCTGTTTGGGGTGAGTCGCATGCCTGTGCGTGAAGCCTTGCGACAACTGGAAGCGCAGTCGTTGCTGCACGTGATCGCACACAAAGGTGCCGTCGTCGCGCCTTTGATCGAAGGCGATGCCGTCGAGACTTACGCCCTGCGCATCCTGCTGGAATCCGAAGCCCTGCGCCTCTCGATTCCCTTGCTTGAGCCTGGTGATTTTGCCCTGGCCGCACACTACATCGACGCCCTCGAAGCCGAAACCGATTACGCCGAGATGGGCGGGCTCAACCGCCTGTTCCACATGGCCCTGTACGGTAAGGCCACCAACCGCAGGCTATTGAGCCTGGTAGAAAACGGGCTGATCGAAGAAGAGCGTTTTCTGCGCTTCAACCTTGAGGCCATGGGCTTGGGGAAAATCTCCCAGGAGGACCATCGGCACCTGCTGCGAATGGCTGAAGAGCGGAACATCGAACAGTGTGTAAAAGCCCTTGAGAACCATCTCAACCGCGGGGTCGAAGTGATTACCCGTTATCTGAACGATACCGATCCTCTGGGCAAGAAAACACCGAAGTGAAGAACGTGGGGAGAGCTGATCAGCCCCACGGGGCCCGCTTGATCATCAACACTCACTTCGGACTGCTCAGCGAGTAATCTGCCCGCAAATCCTTCTTGCCCCCCTCCAGAAAGCACCTCGCTTCCGAACGCTGCACCCGCCAGAACCTGAGCACCAGCTCCCATTTCCAGTATTCAAAGCAGCTTCATTCCTGCACCAGTGATAGCAGTGCCATCCATTTGGGCTCACTCTTGAGTTTGCCAACTAAAAATGATCGAGCGGCGTGTATCTGCACTGTCCTCGCGCACTGGACGCACAGAAGGAGGCTTGCCACAGGAAGGAAGGACCGGGCTGTTACCGACCGCCTCCGACACCATCAAACAACTTCAACTCATCCATCAGAAAGTTGCTCCGAGTGAGGCATTCACTCATTTACTTTATTCTGACTTACATAAGCCGGAAGGACCAACTTCATCTCAATAAAACAGACTCCAATTGTTTTATTGGAACTTGTCGCGCCTGAAAAATCGCCTCTTGCAAATAATATAAAAAACACTTGCCCAACACTTATATCGTGTATTAATTTTTCCCCGCCGATATAAACTTGCCCAGCCAGTTCATCTCGGCACGCTCTGCATCACTGACAACTAACGTTGCAGCGCAATCTACAGCCAAGCCTACAGGCCATGGCGTACAAGGCGGTTAACCCTTGAACCTTATCAATACCAACTTGAGGCACTCGTTCGCCCGCTGAAAAGTTAACCAGGCTTCCCGCCACTTAAAAACCCGCTATCAGAAGTTAGAGGCCATACCATGAAAACAAACAAAGAACTGCTTCAACTTAAAAAAGCAGAATTAAGTGTCCACCCGATCTTTTCCGAAATCAACTCGCTGCCGATACTCCAGCGGTTTATGGAAACCCATGTGTTCGCTGTGTGGGATTTCATGTCGCTGACCAAACGCCTGCAACAGGAACTGACCTGCGTAAAGTTGCCGTGGCTTGCGCCGCAGGACCCTCAGGCGGCTCGACTGATCAATGAAATTGTCCTGGGTGAAGAGTCGGATAATCGAGTCGAACACGGTCATTACAGCCATTACGAGCTGTACCTGGATGCAATGCGCGAAGTCGGCGCCCGCACCGCGGTGATCGAACGCTTCGTGGCGCTGCAACGCGAAGGCGTGAACTACGACACTGCCCTGCAAAGCGTAGAGGTTGATCCGGCCGCGGCGAATTTCGTCCGGCATACCCTGCACACGGCGCTGCATGCTCCGGCACACAGCGTCGCCGCAGCATTTCTGCACGGTCGCGAAAGCGTCATCCCGCAGATGTTTCAGCGCCTCCTCGACGATTGGGGCATTGGCATCGAACAGGCGCCGACCTTTCGTTATTACCTGGAACGACATATCGAAGTCGATTCCGAAGACCATGGCCCGGCCGCGGAAAAACTCCTCGCACGACTGGTCGATGGCGACCCGCAACGTGAAGAGGAGGTTTACTCCACCGCCATCGAGGCTGTGCAAAGCCGCATCGCATTGTGGGATGGCTTGCGCCTGAGCATGGCTGAAACCATCGCCGAGGTGAGCGTATGAACGCCGCCGACTACCAATCCTTCGCCGAGTCCTGGGAAAGCCGGGCAACCATCCGCACCCGCCCACGGCGCATGGTCGAGAACGACGACAAGCTGATCTATCCCCTGAGTCGCCAGCCCCTGGTGCTGGGCGAAAGTTTTTTGCGCGAGTGCCCCGAACAGCGGGATTTTGCCCTGGTGCAGACGCTCTACAAATTCATCAACGACGTGGTGATTTTCGAAACCGAGATAGTCAATAAAACCGCGCGCAGCATTGCCAAGAATCGCTTCGCGGTGCCCTTCCCTTTCGCCTGTCGCTACGACGCCATGACCGTGGTGGTGGATGAGGACTACCACGCGCTGGTGGCCATGGACTTCATGCAACAGACCATCGCCATGACCGGCATCACGCCGATCGAATTGCCCCGCGAAATCGAACTGAGCCGGGCAATTCCAGCGGCACTGACACTGGCCCCGGAACACCTGCGCGCCGCCGTGGAGCTGATCTGCGTGGCGATTGCCGAGAACACGGTGACCAACGACGTCGCGGCATTCGCCAAGGACGACACGGTCAAGCAATCGATCAAAGGAATGATGGCCGACCACCTGCTGGACGAAGGCCGACACTCGGTTTTCTGGGCAAGGCTGGTGCGGATCTACTGGCATGGCGCAAGCGAAACCGATCGGCACAGCATTGCGCAGATCCTGCCGGTGTTCATCGCCCACTACCTGACCAACGACATCCAGAAGGCTTTCGACTTTCAGTTGATCGAGCACTTGCAGCTCAGTGATGCCGCAAGGCTGGCACTCAAGAGTGAAGTCTGCGGGCTGGCCTTCCCGATCAATCGCCATCACCCACTGGTCGCCAACATCGTGCGGTTTTTGCGCAGCAGTTCGTTGCTGGATTCGCCATGCGTCCAGCACGCCCTTAGCGCCTACCTGGTCTGACCGAGGAGAACATCATGAGACGGCTCGACATTCTACTCATAGGCCAGAGTCAGGCGTTGAACGACCTGGCGCTGGAACTGGAACAACATGGCCACTCACTTGCCCGCCTGACGGACAGTCGGGCCCTCAACCAACAACCGGTCAGCAGCGCCGACCTGCTGATCGACGACGGCAGCCTGACAATTTCGGCCCAGCGTCTGCGGGATTTTGGCGACTGCGTACGGCTGAGTTTGCGATTGGCCGCAGGACCATTAAGCGAATACGGCTTACCGCAATTCGAAGTGCTCTGCGGGTACGAATCCGGCGACGAACAGCGGCTGATTGCCCGATTGTCGGTGGCTGATGAACCTTCAGGCAACGGCCAGACACTGCGTATGCGGGTAGTGACCGAGTTGGTGGACGCTGTGGCGGTGATGGTCAGTCGCTTCTCCCGCGATGCCGATTACTTCCTGCATGCCGAGTCCGCCGAACCTTGCCCCCAGGAACATCAGGAAAACTTGCTGCTGCTGGAGCGGCTGTCTTACGCGCATCGGTTCAATCTCACCCATCAACCGCAGTTGCTGCTAATCGCGCAAACCCCAACGATCGAAAGGCTTGAACAAAGCCTCAAGGCATTCGCCGGCCGACCTGCACTGAACATCGCCGGCACGTCCATCAGCTATGGCGATTTGCACGCCCAAAGCCTGGCGATCCAGCAGCGACTGCGGCCGCTACTGGAACAACGCAGGGCTGTCGACGGGCCTCTGGTGGTGGGTATTTGCCTGCCGAAATCCAGCGCGCTTTATGCAGGTATTCTGGCGATTCTCGGCAGCGGCGCGGTGTATCTGCCACTCGAGCCGGGCCATCCACTGCAGCGCCAGCAGTACATCCTGGAAAATGCCGGAGCGCGGCTGTTGCTTCACGATGGCCTGCACCCGCTCAGCACCGAGATGCCGGGATTGGACATCAGCCGCATCGAGGCCTGCGACGCAGATCTCTCGCTACCGCTGATGAGTCAAAGACCCGCTTGTGATGCGCCATGCATGGCGCTATATACCTCCGGCACCACCGGCCATCCCAAGGGTGTGTTGCTGAGCCAGCGCAATCTGGCCCATTTCACTGCCTGGTACGCCGACTATGTGCAGCTGACCGAGCACAGTCGGGTGTTGCAGTTTTCGTCCTTGAGCTTCGACTCATCGCTGATCGATATCTTCCCGACGCTAGTCCAGGGCGCCGAATTGATCGTCCCCAGCAACGACGAGCGCCGTGACCCACTGCAACTGGTGGAGTTGATCCGCCGTCAGCGTCTGAGCCACGGATTTCTGCCACCGGCACTGCTGAGCATTTTGCCCCTCGACCAGCCGTTGGGGCTCAAGCATGTGATGACTGGCGGCGACGTCTGCGAACCCTACGTGATCGAGCGCCTGACCCGACAATGCCGGCTGTACAACCTCTATGGTCCGACGGAAGCCACGGTGCTGATCACCGCGCGACAACTGCAGGCTGGCGACAGCAACCGCACCCTGGGTGCGCCGATCGCCAACAGCCAGGTGCTGATTCTCGATGAAGCCTTGCAGCCGGTTGCCGAGCACACCGTGGGTGAGCTGTACATCGTCGGGCCCGGGGTCTGCCTGGGCTATTTGAATAACCCGCGGCAGACCGCTGAACGTTATCTCGACTTGCCATTGCCCGACGGCCAAAGCCTGCGCGCCTATCGCACCGGCGATATGGCGAAGTGGACGGCCGACGGCATTGAGCTCTGCGGCCGGCGAGATAATCAGGTGAAGATTCGCGGCTTCCGGGTCGAGCCGGAGGAAATCGAACACTGCCTTCGTGATAGTCAATTGTTCCGTCAGGTCGCGGTGGTCATCGACAGCAATCGACGAATTCTGGCCTTTCTCGCCCAACCCCAGGAAGACCAGCCGGGCAGCGCTCGCGAAGCGTTGAAAGCGCACGCACTACAGTTTCTGCCGGACTATATGCAGCCAGTTGCCTGGACCGAACTGGCGAACATGCCTTACGCCAGCAACGGCAAAGTGGATCGCAAAGCCTTGCTGGAACTGCCGGTCAGTTTCCTTGAAAACCATCCGCGTCGATTACCCGAAACAGCCGACGAAGCGCAGTTGCTGGAGCTGTGGGCCGAGTTACTGGAGTTGCCGTCCAGCGATATTTCCACCGACGAAAGCTTCTTCAATCTCGGCGGCCACTCGATTCTCCTGTCACGAATGCTCCTGGGTTTGCGCCAACAATTCGGACGCAGTATCTCGATCAACCGCTTCATCGAAGTGCCGACCATCGCCAGGCTGGCGACGCTGGTCAGCGGTAACAGCAGCGAAGAAGTGCTCAGCGAAAAGGCCATGGCCGACGCCTTCCGCAAACTGGATATACAAGCCTTGCCGGTCAGCCGGATGGGGGATGTGCACAAGGTGATCGTCACTGGCGCCAACAGCTTTGTCGGCGTGCACATTGTCGAGGCGCTGCTGGCCTGGGGCGCGACCGAAGTCGCGTGCCTGGTACGCGACGGTGCCGGGCAATCGGCCGCCCAGCGCTTTGCCCAGTCCTTGCGCGAAAACCGCCTGGAGCATCTGGACCTGAGCCGGGTGCGGGTTTACGCGGCCGATATCACCCAGCCCGAGCTGGGGCTTGCACCTGAGGTGTACGAACGGCTCGACCGGGAGTTCGGCGCCTTGGTGCACAACGCCGCCAACGTCAATCACGTCATGGATTACCAGTCATTGGCCGCGGATAACGTCGAGCCGATTTTCGAGTGCCTGCGCTTGTGCGAAGGACGCAGCAAGAAGGTCTTCAACTTCGTCTCCACCCTATCGGCCTCCAGCACTATCGATGCCGATGGCCGGGTTCTCGAACAACCTGCCGCACTGACTCCGCCGATTTACATCAAGAACGGCTACAACCTGTCCAAGTGGGTCGGCGAACGGATTCTCGAGCGTGCTCGCGAGCGTGGGGTCCGGGTCAATCTCTATCGACCGGGCAACATCAGCTTCAACAGCCTCACGGGCGTCTGCCAACCGCACAAGAATCGCTTGATGCTGATGCTCAAGGGCTCGATTCAACTGGGCCAAGTGCCGGAGTTCAGCCTGAATTTCGACTTGATGCCGGTGGACTTTCTTGCCCGCTTTATCGCCTTCCACGCCAGCCGCTATCACCCGGAACAGGCAGTGTTCAATCTGCATAACCCCGAGCCGCTGAGCTGGGACGCTTATGTGGCGTCCTTTCGCGAGGCCGGCCGCGAGTTCTGCATGGTCAGCGTTGCCGACTGGCAACAGCAACTGAGCCGGGTCGACAGCGAGAACGCATTGTTCGGCGTGCTCGGTTTCTACCTCAACGGCTTCGAGGAAGACATCGGCGACATCTCGATGATCGGCCACGACAACGCCCTGGCCGGCGTCCGGCTGATGGGCGCGCACTACCCGCAAAAGTCCCCCGCGCTGTTGCGCAAGGGCTGCGACTACCTGAAAGAAATTGATTTCATCTGATTCATCAAACCCCTATCAAACTGGAGCACACCATGACCACTCTGCAACCCGACACCCTGATCAAAAACCCCCATGGCTGCCACGTTGTGTCCTCGGTCGAGGTTCCCGCCGCTGCACCGCGTGTGTGGGAGGTGGTCGGCAACTTCGCCGGCTTCGATCAATTCATCCCCGCACTGTCGCACATCGAGATGACCGGCGAAGGCGTGTCCTCGCTGCGCAAGAAATTCTTCAAGGACGGCAATCGGGTAGTCGAGCAACTCAACTCGCGGGATGATCAGGCCATGAGCATGACCTGGACGACGATCTACAACACCCTGGGGGTCGCCAACCTGTGGGCCGCCATGACTGTCGAGCCGCTGGATGTGGACAAGTCCCGAGCGACCTGGACCATCATCGCCGAACCGGCCCAGGGCGGTGCCGAGGCCTTGCCGGGGTTCAAGGATTTTGTTCAGGGCTTTGCCGATGACTCGATGAACAATGTGCTCAAGCTGTTTGTGTAAGGTTCGAATTCATCGGTGATAGACACTCCGCAATTGCGAGCAAGCTCGCTCCCACACGGGACCTGCGCCGACCACACTTTTGTGGTCGGTGCAAAACCCTGTGGGAGCGAGCTTGCTCGCGATGAACGATAACGCGGTTCCGCATATCCACCCAGAAACCTGTCGCACGGCGTACTGAAGCGGATAAAGCACGATAGTGATACCGACTGACCGAACGGTGGTTGCAAAATCCACGAAGCCTGAATGACAATGCGACTAATTATCATTTATGACGTTCGGGCTGCCGTATTCATGCCATCTTCTGATTTTGCAGTGCAGGCGCTCTACAGCAATCATCACGGCTGGCTGAACACCTGGCTGCGCTGCCGGCTGGGCAATGCCGCCGATGCCGCGGATCTGGCCCAGGACACCTTTGTCCGTTTGCTGCAACGAACCGAACGTCTAGAACTGAAAGCCCCGCGGGCCTTTCTGCGCACGATTGCCCGCGGCCTGGTGATCGACCACTGGCGCCGTGAGGAAATCGAGCGTGCCTACCTGGAATCCATCGCCCATCTACCCGAAGCGCAAACCCCAAGTGCCGAGGCCCGCGCGCTGGTGCTGGAACTGTTGGAAAGCATCGCGCGGATGCTCGAAGGTTTGAAACCAAAGGTGCGCAAGGCATTCCTGCTGGCGCAATGCGAAGGCCTGACCCACAAGCAGATTGCCGAACAGATGGGGCTGTCCTTGCGCTCGGTCGAGCGCTATGTCGCCGATGCGCTGTATCACTGTTACCTGCTGCGTTATGAATCGTGATGCCTGTGGATAACGCTTCGATGAACCTGCGGGCCCAGAGCAATCCGCACCCTCAGGTGGTCAAACAAGCCATCCATTGGCTGCTGCGACTGCGCAATAACGCCACCCCCGGGTTGCGCCAACAATGCGAAACCTGGCGTGCGGCGCATCATGAGCACGAACTGGCCTGGCAACGGGTGCAGTCGCTGCAACACGAACTGAGCAGCAACCTGCGCGCGGTGCCAGGGGCTCATGTGGCGCTGGACACCCTGGAGAACAGCGCGCAACGCTTAGGCCGACGCCAGACCTTGAAGTTGCTGTCCGCAGCGTTGCTTATGGGCTCGGCCGCCTGGGTGGGCAAGGATCTGGCGGTCTGGCAACAATGGAGCGCCGACTTCGCCACCGCCATGGGCGAACATCGCGGCTTTCAACTCCCGGATGGCTCGCGCCTTGAGCTCAATACCGATAGCGCAGCCGACCTGGACTTCACCACGCAGCAGCGACTGATCAAGCTTACCCGCGGCGAAATCATGGTGAGTTGCGGGACCGATCGCCAGGCCGCGAACGGTCGCCCTCTATTGGTCCAGAGCCGACACGGCCTTTTCGAAGGCCTCGACGCGCGCTTTGTGGTCAGACAGGACAGCGACTGCACCCGACTGAGCGTCACCGCCGGTAGCGTCGCAATCCTCTCGCCGCATCGGGCGGATGGCTTGTCTTCGCAAGTGCACGCGGGGCAAAGCTATCTGATCGACCATTCGCAAGCCAGGCTGGCCGCGCCGCTGGACATGGACGTGGGGGCCTGGGCGGAGGGCTTGATCGTCACGCGCAATATGCGCCTGGCCGACTTCCTCGAGGAGGTGGGACGTTATCGGCACGGCTATCTGGGCTGCGCGCAGCAGATTGCCGACTTGCGCCTGTCCGGGGTTTTCCGCCTGGAAGACACCGAAACATTGCTGGCCATCCTCCCGCAAACTCTGCCGATACAGCTGCGCTACCGCACCCGTTGGTGGGTGACGCTGGAGCGTCAGGTCTGATTTCTTTTGTGCCCGCCGATTTATTTTGGCGGGTTTTCCCTGTGAGTCCGGCTTGGTCAGTAAGCACTTCAATTTGCCTTCAGCGACTTCCACGGAAACCCATAATGACTGTTCGCGCCACCCGCCAGAGCCCCTTCGTTTTATCCCCGGACGCTTCCTCCAATACGCCTCTTGGTAAAGCCGTCCGAGCCGCGCTGCTCTGCACCGCACTGGGCGTCAGTGCCCTGCCCGCATTCGCTCAAGCAGCCGATACGCAAGCCTTCGCCACGAGCCGCAGCTACAGCATTGCCGGCGGTTCGCTGAGCGATGTGCTCAATCAGTTCGCGCGCCAGGCAGGCATCACCCTGTCGACGACACCGGAGCAGACCCAGGGTCGCCAGTCTCCGGGATTGCAGGGCGAATATTCGGCGGATCAAGCTTTAAGCCATTTGCTCAGCGGTTCGGGTTTGCAAGCCATCAGCCAGGATGGCAGCAGCTATGTGCTGCGGCCGTTGCCCGAGAGCGAGGCGCTGGCGTTGCCAACCACTGACATCAGGGGCTTTGCGCTGGGTAATGCCCTGGGCAGCATGGCGGGCTACAACGCTACCCACAGCCAGGTCGCCACCAAGACCAGTACCGCGTTGCTGGAAACCTCGCAAAGCGTGTCGGTGGTGACCCGCGAGCAAATGGATGATCAGGGATCGCAAACCGTGTCCCAGGCCATGCGCTACACCCCCGGAGTCCTGACCAATCCCTATGGCGCCACCCATCGCTATGACTACGTGGCGATGCGCGGCTTCAACGATGGCTCGGTGGACAACATCTACCTCGACGGCCTGAAGTCCATGGGTGACAGCGGCACCTACAGCACCATGCAGGTCGACCCGTACTTCCTCGAAAGGATCGATATTCTCAAGGGCCCCTCCTCGGTGCTCTATGGCCGCAGTTCGCCCGGTGGCCTGGTCGCCCTCACCAGCAAGAAGCCGCTGTATGAGCCCTACCATCAGATCCAGGCCACGGTAGGCACCCAAGGCCAACGTGGCATGAGTTTCGATTTCAGCGGCCCTGTGGATGATGACAAGCGCGTTGCCTGGCGCCTGACGGGACTGGCGGACCAATCCGACACCCAATTCGATCACACCGAGGAAAAACGCTACGCCCTGGCACCGACGGTCAGCATCGACTTCACCGATGACACCTCCCTGACCCTGCAAGCCTATCTGCAACACGATCCCGACGGCGGTTACCACGGCGGCATGCCGGCCGACGGCGCGCTGCACAAACGCAATGGCCAGCGTATCTCCGAGAACTTCTTCGAAGGTGAGCCAGGGGTAGATAGTTTCAAACGTGACCAGCAGTCGGTTGGCTATCAATTCGAACATCGCTTCAACGATGTGTTTACTGCCCGACAGAACTTCCGCTACCTGGACTCCAAAGTGAAGATCGATCAGGTCTACGCCTATGGCTGGACCACGCCAACCAGCAATGAACTCAATCGCTACTACACCGGTGGCGACGAAAAGCTGCATGCCTTCATTGTCGATAACATGCTGCAGGCCGAGTTCTTCACCGGCGCAACCAAGCACACGGTACTGATGGGTGCCGACTATCAACGACGCAAGACGGTGGTGGACTGGGCCAGCGGTGGGCTGGCACCGATCGATGCGTTCAATCCGGTATATGGCAACTCGGACATCAGTTACTACAGTCCCACCAGCTATGTGCGGCGTCTCGAACAGACCGGTGTTTACCTGCAAGACCTGATCGAAATGGACAAATGGCGCTTCTCCCTTGGCCTGCGCCAGGATTGGGTCGAAACCTCTGACGAGAATCGCCTGGCCGAATTCAATCGGCCCGAGGGCACCGAAATCAGTGACAACCGCACCAAGCTGACCGGACGCGCCGGCGCGCTGTACCTGTTCGATAATGGTGTGGCGCCTTACATCAGCTATTCCGAGTCGTTCAACCCGAACTCCTATTCAGACGCCGCTGGCAACCCTCTGGCCCCTACCGATGGCACCCAATGGGAAGTCGGCCTGAAGTATCAGCCACCGGGCACCGAGAATCTGTTTACCGCTTCGCTGTTCCGTATCGATCAGGAAAACCTGGCAACCAAACTGCCGCAGGAAAACTTCTATCGAGGCATTGGCGCCGTTCGCTCCCAGGGCCTGGAGCTGGAAGCGCACATGCAGTGGACCGATAACCTGAAAGTGCTGGGCAGCTATACCTTCACCGACATCGAGTTCTCGAAGTCGATGATCAGCACCCTGAGCGCCGCCAGCGACGTTATCGAGAACAAGGGCAATTCGCCGACGCAGGCCCCGCGGCATATGGCTTCGGTTTGGGCCGACTATAAGTTCGACAGCGCAGCACTGGATGGTCTGCGGGTTGGTGGCGGTGTGCGTTATGTCGGCTACAGCTGGGCCGATGCGGAAAACACCATGAAGGTGCCCTCCTACACCCTGTTCGATGCCTCGGTGGGTTATGACTTGGGCAAGGTCGGCTTGAAGGGTGTTGATGTTCGCCTCAATGCCAACAACCTGACCAACGAATCCTATATCGCCTCCTGTGCGAGCCTGGACTTCTGCTACATGGGCGAAGAACGCAACGTCGCCGCAACGGTGAGCTACCAGTTCTAATCATTGGTCACTCCCCACAGAGCCAGCACCTGAAACCAGGGGCTGGCTTTGTCGTTTCTACGGGAAAATTTCATGCGTGCATTTCTGGTTTTACTTCATCGTTATATCGGCCTGGCCACCGCGCTGTTCCTGCTGATGGCAGGCCTGACCGGCAGCATCCTGGCGTTCAATCACGAGCTGGATGAGTGGCTCAATCCCGGCTTTTACGAGGCTCCTGCGCAAGGTCTGGCACTCCCACCTGGTGCGCTGGTGGACAAGCTGCAGGCAGCGCATCCGAGACTGCAAGTCTGGTACATGGAGTACCCGAACGAGGCGGGACACACGGCAATGCTCGCCGCGGTGCCTCGCAACGATCCGGCCACAGGCAAGCCGTTTGCCGAGCCGAATCAGGTGTTCTATTACGATCCTGTCAGTGGTGAGCAAAGGGGGCAGCGCTTTTGGGGTGCCTGTTGTTTCCAGCGCGAGAACTTCATCCCGTTCATGCTCGAATTCCACTACAACCTTGTCCTGCCCGGTAACTGGGGGTTGTTGCTGATGGGATTAGTGGCTATCGCGTGGGTACTCGATTGTTTCATTGCGCTCTGGCTGACCTTTCCCCGAGGCAAGCCATTCTGGAACAAGTGGGCGACTGCCTGGAAGATCAAAGGTGGGCATGCTTATCGGATGAACATGGACATCCATCGCGCTGGCGGGCTGTGGCTTTGGTTGCTACTGCTACCCATCGCCGTCAGCAGCGTCGCCATGAACCTCCCAAGCCAGGTCTTCAAGCCTGTCGTTTCATTGTTCTCGCCGATTGAGCCGAGCGTCTATGAGGCCCGTGGGCGGATGCCCGCCGAGCAGTTGGGGGCGACTCGTCTGAGCTATCAGGAGGCGTATGAATTGGCCCGGGAAGAAGGTAAGCGAATGGGTTTGAACCTGGCCATCGGCGAGCTGTATTACAGCTTTGAATACAACTTCTATGGCGCGGGTTTTGGCCAACATGACACCGAGGCTCAGGGTAAGTCCTGGCTGTTCTTCCATGGGACTGATGGGCGCTTGCTGGGACAGGAAATAGCCGGGCAAGGCACACTGGGGGAGCGCTTCTATCGGCTACAGCTGCCGATCCACGGGGGACGGATCATTGGTTTCACCGGACAGGTCATGATTGCGCTGCTAGGCGTTTTGATTGCAGTGCTGTCGGGGACGGGGATCTACATCTGGTGGCGCAAGTTGCTTGCTCGCAGAAGTAGCAAGGCACGTAAAGCTTAGAAGGACGTTCGAGCAGGAACGGTCCTGGCAACAGACCGTTTCCAACCTGCAGCTCACCGCTTGTAGCTTGTGGCTGCTCCCAAAAAACAAAACCCCTGTCTGCGTAAGCAGACAGGGGTTTCGGAATTCAATCTTGACGATGACCTACTCTCACATGGGGAAACCCCACACTACCATCGGCGATGCATCGTTTCACTGCTGAGTTCGGGATGGGATCAGGTGGTTCCAATGCTCTATGGTCGTCAAGAAATTCTGTGACCAGCCCGTTACCGCAATAACGTGCCAGCAAAAATCGGTGACTTCTACTAAAACAAAACCCTACCTGCATACGCAGATAGGGGTTTCGGAATTTAATCTTGACGATGACCTACTCTCACATGGGGAAACCCCACACTACCATCGGCGATGCATCGTTTCACTGCTGAGTTCGGGATGGGATCAGGTGGTTCCAATGCTCTATGGTCGTCAAGAAATTCGGTAGCCGGGTCGTGGGCCTTTTCAGGTTCACGCTCCAGCGAATGGGTATGTGATAGCTTGGTGTTTTGTGAGTATCTCGAACTTTCGGTTCGTTTCGTCTTCACACACCGCAATCTGGTGCCCTCTCTTTGTTTCCAAAAGCAGGGCCAACAAATTGCTTGGGTGTTATATGGTCAAGCCTCACGGGCAATTAGTATTGGTTAGCTCAACGCCTCACAGCGCTTACACACCCAACCTATCAACGTCGTAGTCTTCGACGGCCCTTCAGGGGACTCAAGGTCCCAGTGAGATCTCATCTTGAGGCTAGTTTCCCGCTTAGATGCTTTCAGCGGTTATCTATTCCGAACATAGCTACCCGGCAATGCCACTGGCGTGACAACCGGAACACCAGAGGTTCGTCCACTCCGGTCCTCTCGTACTAGGAGCAGCCCCTCTCAAATCTCAAACGTCCACGGCAGATAGGGACCGAACTGTCTCACGACGTTCTAAACCCAGCTCGCGTACCACTTTAAATGGCGAACAGCCATACCCTTGGGACCGGCTTCAGCCCCAGGATGTGATGAGCCGACATCGAGGTGCCAAACACCGCCGTCGATATGAACTCTTGGGCGGTATCAGCCTGTTATCCCCGGAGTACCTTTTATCCGTTGAGCGATGGCCCTTCCATACAGAACCACCGGATCACTAAGACCTACTTTCGTACCTGCTCGACGTGTCTGTCTCGCAGTCAAGCGCGCTTTTGCCTTTATACTCTACGACCGATTTCCGACCGGTCTGAGCGCACCTTCGTACTCCTCCGTTACTCTTTAGGAGGAGACCGCCCCAGTCAAACTACCCACCATACACTGTCCTCGATCCGGATAACGGACCTGAGTTAGAACCTCAAAGTTGCCAGGGTGGTATTTCAAGGTTGGCTCCACGCGAACTGGCGTCCACGCTTCAAAGCCTCCCACCTATCCTACACAAGCAAATTCAAAGTCCAGTGCAAAGCTATAGTAAAGGTTCACGGGGTCTTTCCGTCTAGCCGCGGATACACTGCATCTTCACAGCGATTTCAATTTCACTGAGTCTCGGGTGGAGACAGCGCCGCCATCGTTACGCCATTCGTGCAGGTCGGAACTTACCCGACAAGGAATTTCGCTACCTTAGGACCGTTATAGTTACGGCCGCCGTTTACCGGGGCTTCGATCAAGAGCTTCGCGTTAGCTAACCCCATCAATTAACCTTCCGGCACCGGGCAGGCGTCACACCCTATACGTCCACTTTCGTGTTTGCAGAGTGCTGTGTTTTTAATAAACAGTCGCAGCGGCCTGGTATCTTCGACCGGCATGGGCTTACGCAGTAAATGCTTCACCCTCACCGGCGCACCTTCTCCCGAAGTTACGGTGCCATTTTGCCTAGTTCCTTCACCCGAGTTCTCTCAAGCGCCTTGGTATTCTCTACCCAACCACCTGTGTCGGTTTGGGGTACGGTTCCTGGTTACCTGAAGCTTAGAAGCTTTTCTTGGAAGCATGGCATCAACCACTTCGTGTTCTAAAAGAACACTCGTCATCAGCTCTCGGCCTTAGACTCCCGGATTTACCTAAGAGTCCAGCCTACCACCTTAAACTTGGACAACCAACGCCAAGCTGGCCTAGCCTTCTCCGTCCCTCCATCGCAATAACCAGAAGTACAGGAATATTAACCTGTTTTCCATCGACTACGCTTTTCAGCCTCGCCTTAGGGACCGACTAACCCTGCGTCGATTAACGTTGCGCAGGAAACCTTGGTCTTTCGGCGTGGGTGTTTTTCACACCCATTATCGTTACTCATGTCAGCATTCGCACTTCTGATACCTCCAGCAAGCTTCTCAACTCACCTTCACAGGCTTACAGAACGCTCCTCTACCGCATCACCTAAGTGATACCCGTAGCTTCGGTGTATGGTTTGAGCCCCGTTAAATCTTCCGCGCAGGCCGACTCGACTAGTGAGCTATTACGCTTTCTTTAAAGGGTGGCTGCTTCTAAGCCAACCTCCTAGCTGTCTAAGCCTTCCCACATCGTTTCCCACTTAACCATAACTTTGGGACCTTAGCTGACGGTCTGGGTTGTTTCCCTTTTCACGACGGACGTTAGCACCCGCCGTGTGTCTCCCATGCTCGGCACTTGTAGGTATTCGGAGTTTGCATCGGTTTGGTAAGTCGGGATGACCCCCTAGCCGAAACAGTGCTCTACCCCCTACAGTGATACATGAGGCGCTACCTAAATAGCTTTCGAGGAGAACCAGCTATCTCCGAGCTTGATTAGCCTTTCACTCCGATCCACAGGTCATCCGCTAACTTTTCAACGGTAGTCGGTTCGGTCCTCCAGTTAGTGTTACCCAACCTTCAACCTGCCCATGGATAGATCGCCCGGTTTCGGGTCTATTCCCAGCGACTAGACGCCCTATTAAGACTCGCTTTCGCTACGCCTCCCCTATTCGGTTAAGCTCGCCACTGAAAATAAGTCGCTGACCCATTATACAAAAGGTACGCAGTCACCCAACAAAGTGGGCTCCCACTGCTTGTACGCATACGGTTTCAGGATCTATTTCACTCCCCTCTCCGGGGTTCTTTTCGCCTTTCCCTCACGGTACTAGTTCACTATCGGTCAGTCAGTAGTATTTAGCCTTGGAGGATGGTCCCCCCATATTCAGACAAGGTTTCTCGTGCCCCGTCCTACTCGATTTCATGACCAAGAGATTTTCGCGTACAGGGCTATCACCCACTATGGCCGCACTTTCCAGAGCGTTCCGCTAATCTCAAAGCCACTTAAGGGCTAGTCCCCGTTCGCTCGCCACTACTAAGGGAATCTCGGTTGATTTCTTTTCCTCAGGGTACTTAGATGTTTCAGTTCCCCTGGTTCGCTTCTTACGCCTATGTATTCAGCGTAAGATACCTAACTTATGTTAGGTGGGTTCCCCCATTCAGACATCTCCGGATCAAAGTCTGTTTGCCGACTCCCCGAAGCTTTTCGCAGGCTACCACGTCTTTCATCGCCTCTGACTGCCAAGGCATCCACCGTATGCGCTTCTTCACTTGACCATATAACCCCAAGCAATCTGGTTATACTGTGAAGACGACATTCGCCGAAAATTCGCAATTTAACTCACAAATTTTACCTTAGCCTGTAACAACACCAGTGAAAGTGCTGTCCAGTCTATCTTTCTATCACATACCCAAATTTTTAAAGAACGATCTAATCAAAAAGATCAGAAATCAACATTCACCATCACAGTGATGGAATGCTCATTTCTAAGCTTTACAAGTCAGAAGCAGTAAGTGGTGGAGCCAAACGGGATCGAACCGTTGACCTCCTGCGTGCAAGGCAGGCGCTCTCCCAGCTGAGCTATGGCCCCGTATTTCTACAGGCGTGTCCCACACAAAATTGGTGGGTCTGGGCAGATTCGAACTGCCGACCTCACCCTTATCAGGGGTGCGCTCTAACCAACTGAGCTACAGACCCAATTTCGAGCTTGTAACTGTTAGCGTGAGCTATCAGCGTGGAGCTTAAAGCTGCTTCTATCGTCTTCTTCAATGAATCAAGCAATTCGTGTGGGAACTTATGGAGCAGCTGATGTCGTCGATTAAGGAGGTGATCCAGCCGCAGGTTCCCCTACGGCTACCTTGTTACGACTTCACCCCAGTCATGAATCACACCGTGGTAACCGTCCTCCCGAAGGTTAGACTAGCTACTTCTGGTGCAACCCACTCCCATGGTGTGACGGGCGGTGTGTACAAGGCCCGGGAACGTATTCACCGCGACATTCTGATTCGCGATTACTAGCGATTCCGACTTCACGCAGTCGAGTTGCAGACTGCGATCCGGACTACGATCGGTTTTCTGGGATTAGCTCCACCTCGCGGCTTGGCAACCCTCTGTACCGACCATTGTAGCACGTGTGTAGCCCAGGCCGTAAGGGCCATGATGACTTGACGTCATCCCCACCTTCCTCCGGTTTGTCACCGGCAGTCTCCTTAGAGTGCCCACCATTACGTGCTGGTAACTAAGGACAAGGGTTGCGCTCGTTACGGGACTTAACCCAACATCTCACGACACGAGCTGACGACAGCCATGCAGCACCTGTCTCAATGTTCCCGAAGGCACTCCGCCATCTCTGGCAGATTCATTGGATGTCAAGGCCTGGTAAGGTTCTTCGCGTTGCTTCGAATTAAACCACATGCTCCACCGCTTGTGCGGGCCCCCGTCAATTCATTTGAGTTTTAACCTTGCGGCCGTACTCCCCAGGCGGTCAACTTAATGCGTTAGCTGCGCCACTAAGAGCTCAAGGCTCCCAACGGCTAGTTGACATCGTTTACGGCGTGGACTACCAGGGTATCTAATCCTGTTTGCTCCCCACGCTTTCGCACCTCAGTGTCAGTATCAGTCCAGGTGGTCGCCTTCGCCACTGGTGTTCCTTCCTATATCTACGCATTTCACCGCTACACAGGAAATTCCACCACCCTCTACCATACTCTAGCTCGACAGTTTTGAATGCAGTTCCCAGGTTGAGCCC
This sequence comes from Pseudomonas sp. LBUM1658, assembly GCF_059716055.1. Taxonomy (NCBI): domain Bacteria; kingdom Pseudomonadati; phylum Pseudomonadota; class Gammaproteobacteria; order Pseudomonadales; family Pseudomonadaceae; genus Pseudomonas; species Pseudomonas sp. LBUM1658. The sequence continues at coordinate 112,963 of NZ_CP166798.1, read as the reverse complement.
GGGGATTTCACATCCAACTTAACGAACCACCTACGCGCGCTTTACGCCCAGTAATTCCGATTAACGCTTGCACCCTCTGTATTACCGCGGCTGCTGGCACAGAGTTAGCCGGTGCTTATTCTGTCGGTAACGTCAAGACCATCACGTATTAGGTAACGGCCCTTCCTCCCAACTTAAAGTGCTTTACAATCCGAAGACCTTCTTCACACACGCGGCATGGCTGGATCAGGCTTTCGCCCATTGTCCAATATTCCCCACTGCTGCCTCCCGTAGGAGTCTGGACCGTGTCTCAGTTCCAGTGTGACTGATCATCCTCTCAGACCAGTTACGGATCGTCGCCTTGGTGAGCCATTACCCCACCAACTAGCTAATCCGACCTAGGCTCATCTGATAGCGCAAGGCCCGAAGGTCCCCTGCTTTCTCCCGTAGGACGTATGCGGTATTAGCGTCCGTTTCCGAACGTTATCCCCCACTACCAGGCAGATTCCTAGGCATTACTCACCCGTCCGCCGCTCGCCACCAGGTACAAGTACCCGTGCTGCCGCTCGACTTGCATGTGTTAGGCCTGCCGCCAGCGTTCAATCTGAGCCATGATCAAACTCTTCAGTTCAAACATCTTTGGGTTTTTAGAAAACCCTAAATTTAGCTCAGCAATCGTTGGTTACATCTTTGATTTCTCGCGGAGTAACTTGTGATGCTGATAATCTTGTTGACTATCAGTCTGACTCCACAAGCACCCACACGAATTGCTTGATTCAGTTGTTAAAGAGCGGTTGGTTAAGATCTTTCGTCTCAACCGAGGCGCGCATTCTACGCTTTCCTCTGCTGCTGTCAAGCGGTTATTTTCAGAAGTTTTCAAAGTTTCCTTTGTAACTTCAACCACTTGGCGCTTCCGATCACTCGTTAGCGGGAGGCGAATTCTACAGCGTTACTCGCTGCTGTCAACACCTGTTTTACACCGCTTTCGACCGAGTGGATCGAACCGTTGATAACGTCAAACCAACCGACCTTATCAACTCCTTCTGGGCTTCGATGAACTGAAGCAACTCGCTGCCGAAAACTGCGTAACTCTTTGTTTACCAAGGAGTTTTCCGTTTCGACTGCGCCGGAAGTGGGGCGAATTATAGACTTCCAGGATCTGCCGTCAAGGACTAATTGAGGCTTTCTATCAATAAGCCTGAAAAAGCCTGAAAAGCGCCGGTTTTGCTCCCTTCTATATAGAAGAGCAGAGAGCGCCTCTATATAGAAGGGAATACTTACAGCACGCCAGCTTCTCGCAAAGCAGCGACGGCTGATGGCTCCATGCCCAGCACCTGCTGCAATATCTGCAAGGTGTGCTCGCCCAAGAGAGGAGGGGCATTGCGGTATTCAACCGGCGTCTCGGAAAGACGAATCGGACTGGCTACCTGTGGAACCAGCCCCGCCAGAGCATGGGGCAGCTCGATTGCCAGCCCGCGCGCCTGGACCTGCGGATCGGCAAACACCTGGGCCAGGTCATTGATCGGCCCACACGGCACACCGGCCTGCTCCAGCAGCGTCACCCACTCTGCGGTGGTCTTGAATACCGTGGCCTGACGAATCAGCGGAATCAACACCGCACGGTTGGCTACCCGCAGCTTGTTCGTGACAAATCGCGGATCGTCCGCCCATTGTGGCTGCCCGGCCGCTTCGGCAAACTTGCGAAACTGCCCGTCGTTGCCAACGGTAAGAATGAAGTTACCATCCGCAGTCGGGAAATCCTGATACGGCACAATGTTCGGATGGGCATTGCCTAACCGCTTGGGAGCGACTCCGGTGGTCAGGTAGTTCATCGCCTGGTTGCCCAGACAAGCCACCTGAACATCCAGCAACGCCATATCGATATGCTGGCCGCCGCCGTCATGATCCCGATGCGCCAGTGCCGCAAGGATTGCGACCGTCGAGTAGAGCCCGGTCAGGATATCCGTCAGCGCGACGCCGACTTTCACCGGCCCGGCACCTTCGTCACCCTCAGGGCGGCCAGTCAGGCTCATCAAACCGCCCAGGCCCTGAATCATGAAGTCATAACCGGCACGTTTGGCATACGGACCGGTCTGGCCAAAGCCAGTGATCGAGCAATAGATCAGCTCGGGGTTAAGCGCCTTGAGCGACTCGTAGTCCAGCCCATACGCCGCCAGGCCACCCACCTTGAAGTTCTCGATCAGGATATCCGACTTGGCCGCCAGCTCACGCACCAGGCGCTGCCCTTCCGGACGAGTGAAGTCGATGGTGACCGACTGCTTGTTGCGATTGGCCGACAGGTAGTAGGCCGCCTCGCTGGTGTTCTCGCCATAGGCGTCCTTCAGGAACGGCGGGCCCCAGGCGCGCGTGTCATCACCATTACCCGGACGCTCGACCTTGATGACCTCAGCCCCGAGATCGGCGAGAATTTGCCCGGCCCAGGGGCCGGCCAGCACTCGCGATAAATCCAGTACTCGTAGATGCGAAAGCGCGCCCATGGTCGTTCTCCTATTAATAGAACGCCTGGATGCCTGTCTGTGCACGACCGAGGATCAGCGCGTGAACGTCGTGAGTACCTTCATAGGTGTTCACCACTTCCAGGTTGACCAGATGGCGGGCCACCCCGAACTCGTCGGAGATACCGTTGCCACCCAACATGTCACGGGCCATACGAGCGATGTCCAGGGACTTGCCGCAGGAGTTGCGCTTCATCATCGAGGTGATCTCGACGGCAGCGGTGCCTTCGTCCTTCATCCGGCCGAGACGCAAGCAACCTTGCAGGGCCATGGTGATTTCAGTCTGCATGTCGGCCAGTTTTTTCTGGATCAATTGGGTGGCAGCCAATGGCCGGCCAAACTGCTGACGATCCAGGGTGTATTGGCGAGCGGTGTGCCAGCAGAACTCGGCAGCACCCAGCGCACCCCAGGCGATGCCATAACGGGCCGAGTTAAGGCAAGTAAAGGGGCCTTTCAAACCACGGACGTCCGGGAAGATGTTCTCTTCCGGCACAAACACGTTATCCATGACGATCTCGCCGGTGATGGAGGCGCGCAAGCCAACCTTGCCGTGAATCGCCGGGGTGCTCAGACCTTTCCAGCCTTTTTCCAGCACGAAACCGCGAATGTCGCCGGCATCGTCCTTACCCCAGACCACAAAGACATCAGCGATCGGGCTGTTGGTGATCCACATCTTGCTGCCCGTCAGGCTGTAGCCGCCTTCCACTTTGCGCGCACGAGTGATCATCGAGCCAGGGTCGGAACCGTGGTCAGGCTCGGTCAGACCAAAGCAACCGATCCATTCACCCGAGGCCAGTTTTGGCAGGTACTTCTGCTTTTGAGCTTCGGTACCGAATTCATTGATCGGCACCATCACCAGCGAGGACTGCACGCTCATCATCGAGCGATAGCCGGAGTCGACACGCTCGACCTCACGAGCAATCAGACCGTAGCTGACGTAGTTCAGACCACTGCCGCCGTATTGTTCAGGAATGGTCGCACCCAACAGACCCACCTCACCCATCTCGCGGAAGATCGCCGGATCGGTCTTTTCATGGCGGAAAGCTTCGAGAACGCGCGGCGCGAGCTTCTGCTGAGCGAATTGCTGGGTAGTATCCCGGATCATGCGTTCTTCTTGGGTGAGCTGTTGATCCAGCAGCAGGGGATCGATCCAGTTGAAGCTAGCTTTACCGCCCATGGGTGAGTCCTCACGAATCAGGTGAAATGTCGTGGACTGATCCTAGGCCGACACACCGATTACGGCAAACGAGGATTTTGCATAATGTTGTGCTAATTTCTCACTCCGTAATAGCTCGAAACCGCTTTTTGACAGTTCTTTTGTGAGGTTGCCGTACATGCGCAGGAAGATCCCCAGCACTAGTGCACTGATCAGCTTTGAAGCGGCAGCCCGCCACGAGAGCTTTACCAAGGCAGCGCAAGAGCTTTCTCTTACCCAGGGCGCCATTTGTCGGCAGATAGCCAGCCTGGAAGAGTTCTTGAGTGTTGAACTGTTCCGACGCTCCCGCCGTGGGGTGAAGCTGACCGAAGCAGGGCTGTCTTATAGCCGCCGGATCGCCACCCAGCTGGATGCCGTAGAGCGCGATACGCTGTCGGTGATGGGCCAGCAGGGCGCCAACGTCATCGAGCTGGCCGTAGTCCCGACGTTCGGCACCCAATGGCTGCTGCCGCGCCTCAAGGATTTCCAGCAGCAACACCCGGAAGTCACGGTCAACCTGACCAACCGTACCCGGCCATTCCTGTTCGCCGACACCGACTTCGATGCCGCGATTTACTTTGGCGATGCCGATTGGTCGGGTACTGAGTCCCACAGGCTGATGGGTGAAAACCCGATGCCCGTCTGCAGCCCACGGCTAATGGGGTCTGAAAGCCATCTGAGCGCCGAACGGATAGCCGAGTTGCCACTACTGCAACAAACCACCCGACCTTATGCCTGGCGCCAATGGTTCGGCTCACAGAACCTTAATATCCCTCGGGACATGACAGGCCCGCGTTACGAGCTATTCTCCATGCTCGCCCAAGCCGCCATGCACGACATGGGCATCGCATTGATTCCGCCCTTCCTGATTAAGCGGGAATTGGCCGAGAGGCGCCTGGTGATCGCCAACCACCAGGCACTGTCCAGTATTAAGGCGTATTACCTGATGATTCCCGACCGAAAGGTCGAATCAGCCTCTTTACGGGCATTCCGCGACTGGCTGGTGAGCCAGGCGCAGAGTTATAGCCTCGAAGACTAAAGGCGCCCAGGCATTAACTGACCCCGTAGTCAGCAATTTGAAATCCCTACAGATATAACTATATGTCGCAATTAAGAAAACTGTACCTACATGAGGAACAATCGTCCCATAAGCGCCGGAAATCATGGCTTCCAGCGGCTATTTCGAGCCGATGCCAGCTCATTCATAGCGCCGATCTGGAAATTCTCGAATTTCGGCCAGAATCCATGCAAGGCACGACTTACAAGGGATCGAGCATTGGTATTGCGACATTCGGTCACGGGGTGACTTGTAGTTAATTTTCCGTCACGTGTCATAAACCCTTGAAGGGCACAAAGTTCGCCTGCAAAATGCCGCGCCCCGCCTTGATTAGTGCGGGGTCGTGCTGATCGGCCGCCCCAGCCTGCACCATCCGGAGTGCGCTGGCCTTTTTAAAAAGATCAAAAGCAATAAGATCCAGCAGGAGATTTGACGTGCACATTGGTGTTCCTCTCGAAACCCAAACGGGTGAAACGCGGGTTGCTGCAACCCCTGAAACCATCAAGAAGCTGATCGGCCAGGGTCATAAAGTCACTGTGCAAAGCGGCGCCGGCATTAACGCCAGCGTTGTCGACAGTGCCTATGAGGCAGTAGGTGCGACCATTGGCAGCGCCAACGATGCGTTCGGTGCAGAGCTGATTCTCAAGGTCGTCGCTCCCAGCGACAGCGAGCTGGCTCTGATCAAGAGCGGCACTGTAGTGGTGGGCATGCTCAACCCGTTCAGCAATGAAACCATTGCCAAGATGGCTGAGTGTGGCATCACCGCCTTCGCCCTCGAAGCCGCACCGCGCACCTCCCGTGCTCAGAGCCTTGATGTGCTGTCGTCCCAGGCCAACATTGCCGGCTATAAAGCCGTGCTGGTGGCCGCTCATCACTATCCGCGCTTCATGCCGATGCTGATGACCGCTGCGGGTACCGTGAAAGCTGCACGGGTGCTGATTCTCGGCGCCGGCGTTGCCGGTTTGCAGGCCATTGCCACGGCCAAGCGGCTAGGTGCGGTGATCGAGGCCTCGGACGTGCGTCCGGCGGTGAAGGAGCAGATCGAATCCCTCGGCGCCAAGTTCGTCGACGTGCCTTACGAGACCGATGAAGAACGCGAATGCGCCGTCGGTGTCGGCGGTTACGCGCGACCAATGCCGGCCAGCTGGATGCAGCGCCAGGCGCTGGCGGTCCACGAACGCGCCAAGCAGGCGGACATCGTCATTACCACTGCGTTGATCCCGGGTCGCAAGGCTCCGGTATTGCTGAGCGCCGAAACCGTTGCGCAAATGAAGCCCGGCTCGGTGGTGATCGATCTGGCGGCGGCTCAAGGCGGCAACTGCCCGCTGACGGTGGCCGATCAAGTGATCATCGCTCATGGCGTGACCATCGTCGGCCATACCAACCTGGCGGCGCAGGTCGCTGCAGACGCCTCGGCGCTGTATGCCCGTAACCTGCTGGACTTCCTGAAGCTGGTCTTCACTCCGGAAGGCCAATTCCAGATCAACCTCGAAGACGATATCGTCGCCGCGTGCCTGATGTGCCGCGACGGTCAAGTCCTCCGCAAAAACGCTTAAGCAGGGATTCTGACGATGGAAGAGCTTATCTCCCCCGGTATCTACAACCTGATCATCTTCGTGCTGGCGATTTATGTCGGTTATCACGTGGTCTGGAACGTTACACCTGCACTGCACACGCCGTTGATGGCGGTGACCAACGCCATTTCGGCGATTGTCATCGTTGGCGCCATGCTGGCTGCTGCCCTGACCGTCACCCCACTAGGCAAGACCATGGGCACCCTGGCCGTGGCGTTGGCCGCGGTGAACGTGTTCGGTGGCTTCCTGGTAACTCGACGCATGCTTGAGATGTTCAAGAAGAAAGCGCCCAAGGTTAAAGAACTGCCAGTAGAACAAGAGGTGCAGAAGTCATGAGCATGAACCTCGTAACCACCCTGTACCTAGTCGCGTCGATCTGCTTCATCCAGGCCCTTAAAGGCTTGTCGCACCCGACCACCTCCCGTCGCGGCAACCTGTACGGCATGCTCGGTATGGGTCTGGCGATTCTCACCACCGTAGGTTTGATCTACAAACTCGGGGCCGAGCTGGCAACCGACGGTATCGGCTACGTGATCGTCGGCCTGCTGGTCGGCGGCACCGCCGGTTCGATCATGGCCAAGCGCGTCGAAATGACCAAAATGCCGGAACTGGTCGCCTTCATGCACAGCATGATCGGTATGGCCGCGGTGTTCATCGCGATCGCGGCCGTGGTCGAGCCGCAATCGCTGGGTATCGTCAAGCTACTGGGCGATTCAATTCCAGCGGGTAACCGCCTGGAGCTGTTCCTGGGCGCGGCGATCGGTGCCATTACCTTCTCCGGTTCGGTGATTGCCTTCGGCAAGCTGTCGGGCAAATACAAATTCCGTCTGTTCCAAGGCGCACCCGTACAGTTCAGCGGCCAACACAAGCTTAACCTGGTGCTGGGCTTGTCCACGCTGGGCCTGGGCCTGGTGTTCACGTTTACCGGCGACCTCACGGCGTTCGCAGTGATGCTGGCGCTGGCTTTCGTGCTGGGCGTGCTGATTATCATCCCGATCGGCGGCGCGGACATGCCGGTGGTGGTGTCGATGCTCAACAGCTACTCGGGTTGGGCGGCGGCCGGTATCGGTTTCTCGCTGAACAACTCGATGCTGATCATCGCCGGTTCCCTGGTCGGCTCATCGGGTGCGATTCTCTCGTACATCATGTGCAAGGCGATGAACCGTTCGTTCTTCAATGTACTGCTCGGCGGTTTCGGCGGCGCAACTGAAGCGGCCGGCCCTGCCGGCTCCACGGAAGCGCGCCCGGTAAAATCCGGCTCGTCCGATGACGCCGCGTTCCTGCTGACCAACGCCGATACCGTGATCATCGTGCCCGGCTATGGCCTGGCTGTGGCGCGTGCCCAGCACTCGCTGATGGAGCTGGCGGAGAAGCTGACCCACCGTGGCGTCACCGTAAAGTTCGCGATTCACCCGGTTGCCGGGCGGATGCCGGGGCACATGAACGTCCTGCTGGCCGAGGCCGAAGTGCCTTACGAGCAAGTGTTCGAGATGGAAGACATCAACTCCGAATTCGGTCAGACCGACGTGGTACTGGTGCTCGGCGCCAACGACGTGGTCAACCCGGCGGCGAAGAATGATCCGAAATCGCCGATTGCCGGCATGCCGATTCTCGAGGCTTATAAAGCCAAGACCGTGATCGTCAACAAACGCTCGATGGCCAGCGGTTATGCCGGTCTGGAAAACGAACTGTTCTATCTGGACAAGACCATGATGGTTTTCGGCGACGCCAAGAAAGTCATTGAAGACATGGTTAAAGCCGTCGAATAAACACTGCTCCAACGCAATACCAAAAACCCCGGCCTCGAGTAGGCTGGGGTTTTTTATTGCCCGCAAAAACCGACCAAAGGCTCTAAATCAAGGGTCGGCATTCGACCATGGTAGCGGGAGGAATTTTTTTGAAGCCACTAAACTGTATCCCTTGCTTTCGTTGCCCGAGATAACCATCCATGTACCGTGATCGTATTCGCTTGCCTTCGCTGTTAAACAAGATCATGAGCGCGGCTGATGCCGCCGCGTTGATCAAGGACGGCATGACCGTCGGCATGAGCGGTTTTACCCGCTCCGGCGATGCCAAAGCCGTGCCCCATGCACTGGCCGAACGCGCCAAAGTGACTCCGCTGAAAATCAGCCTGATGACTGGCGCCAGCCTGGGCAACGACCTCGACAAACAACTTACCGAAGCCGGCGTACTCTCGCGACGCATGCCGTTCCAGGTCGACAGCACCCTGCGCAAAGCCATCAACGATGGCTCGGTGATGTTTATCGACCAGCACCTTTCCGACACCGTCGAGCAACTGCGCAATCGCCAGATCAAAGCCGTAGACCTGGCGGTGATCGAATGCGTTGCCATCACCGAAGAAGGCCATCTGGTCTTGAGTACCTCTGTGGGTAACTCGGCCAGTTTCGCGATCCTGGCCAAAGAGGTGATCATCGAGATCAATCTGGCTCAGCCGCTGGAGCTCGAAGGTCTGCATGACATCTATATCCCGAGCTATCGGCCGACCCGCCTGCCGATTCCGATACTCAAGGCTGACAGCCGCATCGGCAGCCCTGCGGTGCAGATCGACCCGGCGAAGATCGTCGGTATTGTCATCAGCAACCAGCCCGACTCAGCGTCTACCGTATTGCCGCCAGACCTGGATACCCAGGCCATCGCCAATCACCTGGTGGAGTTCTTCAAGAAGGAAGTGCGGGAAAACCGCCTGACCAACAGCTTGATGCCGCTGCAAGCGGGCGTCGGTACCATCGCCAACGCAGTGATGCACGGTCTGCTCGAATCACCATTCCACGATATGACCATGTACTCGGAAGTACTGCAGGACTCCACCTTTGATCTGTTCGACGCCGGCAAACTGCGCTTCGCCTCGGGCAGTTCCTTAACCCTGTCGGCCAAAAAGCACGCTGAAGTCTTCAGCGACCTGAGCCGTTACAAACCGCAACTGGTACTGCGCCCGCAGGAGATTTCCAATCACCCGGAAGTCATCCGCCGCCTGGGCATCATCGGCATCAACACCGCGCTGGAATTCGACCTGTACGGTAACGTCAACTCCACTCACGTCTGCGGCACGCGGATGATGAACGGCATTGGTGGCTCGGGCGACTTTTCGCGCAATGCACACCTGGCGATCTTCGTTACCAAATCGATTGCCAAGGGCGGGTCGATCTCCAGCGTAGTGCCGATGGTCAGCCATGTTGACCATACCGAGCACGACGTCGACATTCTCGTTACCGAGATAGGCTTGGCGGACTTGCGTGGCCTGGCGCCACGGGAGCGGGCGAGGGTGGTCATCGACAACTGCGTGCACCCTGCCTATCGCGAAGCCTTGAACGACTACTTCAAAGCCGCCTGCGCCATAGGCGGGCACACTCCGCACATCCTGCGTGAAGCACTCAGCTGGCACATTAACCTGGATGAAACCGGGAAAATGCTCGCGGTGTAATTGGTACAGTTGGCAGCTGACGCAAACACAAATTTGTCAGCTGCTCGCTACCACATCATCTTCCGTCAGAAACTGTACTGCTGTACCGGTCTTTTCCTACCGAAATCCCCTACCTTTCTGGGTCATATGGCTGAAATTGCACCATTAACGTGCAGATAGGTACAGTTGCTTCAATTTTTACCAGTACAGCACCTATAAACAGTTAACTGGTCCCTCACAATACAGGTGAACTGTATCTACAGAGACTTGCTCAAGAGGAGGATCATTGGCATCAGTTAAACCACTACCTAATCCCGCCACAAGCGGAAGGATGCTAACCATGGAACGTACACTCAGTTCCGACCTGTTCTTCGAAGACACCGCTGTAAACACCCAGGCTTCCATGCCTCTTCGTGTTCTCGCCAACCTGATGCTGTGGCAGCGCCGCATCTCCAGCCGCCACCAACTGGCTCGCCTGGATTCGCGTCTGCTGGCTGACGCAGGGATTAGCGAAGCACAACGCTACGAAGAGTTGAGCAAGCCGTTCTGGCGCTAACTTAGCGTCGCTGGCTCTGACCCACCGGGTCCACCGCCAGCACTTGAATTGAACAAACAAAACCCGTCGCGGGCAACCGCGACGGGTTTTGTCGTTTCAGGGTCTGAAAAAAAGGTGCCGTACAGAGACGCCAACTTCAAACAAGTACAGTTTTCACATAAACATAACTGAACCAGTACAATTCAGCTCTGTTGTATCTGTAATCACATTCTCGTTGCGAACAACATGGTGTTCCAAGGCCAGCATCCCGGCCTCCCAGCAAGGAAGGCACCATGAATCGCTTAGTGGAAGTAGCTGAACCCAAAGCCCGCCAGCAGTCGGCCATCCATGTACTGGGTCGCCTGTTCGCAGCACTTGCCCGGAGCATGGAGAGAGCTCGCACACGCCGTTTACTCGGCCAGTTGAACGCCCAGCAACTGGCCGACCTGGGCATCAGTTACGCCGACCGCATAGCCGAACTGGACAAACCATTCTGGCGTTAACTGCCTATAGTTGAAGTGGCAGGACTATTCGAACAGCCGCAGTACGGCCTAATATCCATCGAGAACGTGGCGAACTCTGCAAAGCGTGCGTCTGATTTCCAAGGCAGCACAATCGCAGTAGCTGCCAGGTGCTTTGCTCGGTGCCACTTTTATCTGTTTTCTACAGGAGTTACACCATGTCCCGTCTTCGTCTGCTCAGCGCTGCAGCCCTGCTGGTCGTGGCCGCCAATGCGCATGCCACCAGCTTCATTGTTACCACGGACGCTGTCGTCAATGCGCTCAAGGCCACGTCGGACGCCACCTCCGACCTGACCTCCTCGCTGCGTGACGACAAGATCGTCCGTGAGGCCCGTGATGACGCCGCCAGCTTCGTCGCCACCGAAGGCGCCATCCGCGGCGTGAAACTGGAAAGCGCCCTGGACCACATTCGCCAGCAGGCGCCGGAGTTGAATGCGAGCGACACACAGCTGGCACAAGCGATCCTGGCAATCTGATCGCAAGACGCAAGCGGGGCACGTCTGCCGTGCCCCGATCCTTCGATGCTGGCTCTAGCCCGGGCATTGCGCTAGCCTTGGCATTCGCTTTCAGCTATCGAGTCCCATGCGCTTTCTGCCAAGTCCGCTCATAGTCGCCCTATGCATCGCTGCCTGCTGGACAGGTCCGGCGCAGGCCCTCGAACTCAGCACCCAAGGCCTGGTGCTCAGCGGCTATGCCACCAGCAAAGTGATCTCCGCTCCCTTTGAGAACAAACTGATCCTGGCCGCCCAGGATGACGCCGCAGCGTTTATCGCCAGTGATGGGCAACTGCGTGGAGCTCAACTGCAATCCGCGCTGAATTTCCTGCGCCATACCCAATCAAAACTTCGTGCCAGCGACCTTGAACTGGCACAGGCAATTCTCGTCCAATAGTTATCCCTGCCTTTCGGAGTCATCCCATGCGTAGCCCGCTGATTGTCGCCACTCTTGGCCTGCTGTTGTTAGCCGATGTGACCCAGGCACAAACCCTGGTAGCCACCAGTAACATCATTATTCGTGCCTTTGAGCGATCGATTGATTTCACCTCGGACACCACCTCTTCCATTCGCGACTCGAAAGTCGTGCGCGAAGCTCACGACGACGCCGCCAGTTTTGTAGCCAGCGAAGGCGATATCCGCGGCGCACAGCTGGAAGCTGCCTTCGATACCCTGCGAAGCCATGTGCCCGAAGCGCGCGCTGCCAGTGATCAGGTTCTCGCTGAAGCCATCCTCGCCCTGTGAAGTCGCTCGCCGCCTGGCTGCTGGCCGGGGCTGTATTGCTGCTGGGCAACACGGCCCAGGCCGACCTGCAGCTACGGCTCAAGACCGAGGGTCTGAGCCCTGCCGAGCAACAGGCCAGCCAGGCACTGCTGGATGAGGCGATGCAAGCGCTGCCACCGCGCTTCATCCAGCAACTGGACCGGCGCATCGATGTCGGCTGGACCAACAAGATGCCGAGCAACGCCTACGGCCAGGCGTCGCTGGTCGCCGAACTCGATCTAAATCGCAATCTGCTTGCCAGCCTCACCGATGGCTCTGCGGCGAAGAAAAAAACCCATCGCCCGCACGTTACAGTGCGCCGGGAATTGCTTGCCACGGTGCTGCACGAACTGACCCATATCTACGATCGTTCGCGTTTATGGCCGAACGCCGAACGCACGCTGATCCAGCGCTGCACGCGGCAGAACAACAGCTCGGGGCTGATCGGTATCCCGGACCAATGCCGCGGTCAGACGGCGCGGCGCTTTACCCTCAGTGACGACCCACGCCTGCTGGACCTGGCCGGCTGGCCGCAGTACGTCGGGCGCCGTGGCGAACGCGAACAGTACAACCGGCAGATCGCCCGCAGCCCGGATATCTACGAGACCAGCAGTCCGAAAGAGTTCGTCGCGGTCAACATGGAGTACTTTCTCCTTGACCCGAGCTACGCTTGCCGTCGTCCCGCGCTGTACCGTTACTACAAAGAGCATTTCGGCTGGGCGCCCGCCGCCAGGGATAATTGCGCCAAGTCATTCGCCTTCCTCAACGCCGGCAATGATTTTGCCAAACAGCCGCTAGGGCAGGTTGACCCGGAGCGGGTGTACGCCGTCGATTACCTGTTGGCCGAAGCCAATCAGAATTGGGTCAGCCGTTGGGGGCATAGCATGCTGCGGTTGGTGATCTGCGCGCCGGGACGCCCGCGCGGGCCAGACTGCCGGCTGGACCTGGACCAGCACTTGGTGCTGTCCTATCGCGCCTTTGTCGGCGACGTGCAGCTGTCGAGTTGGGACGGCCTGACGGGGGCTTACCCATCGCGACTGTTTGTCCTGCCGCTGGCCCAGGTGATCGATGAATACACCAAGACCGAGCTGCGCAGTCTGGCGTCGGTGCCGCTCAACCTGTCACGCAGCGAAATAGAGGATGTGGTCGAGCACGCCGCCGAGATGCACTGGAGCTACGACGGCAACTATTTTTTCATCTCCAATAACTGCGCCGTCGAAAGCCTCAAGTTGTTGCGCAGTGGCAGCAATAATCCACAGCTGATCGGTCTGGACAGCATCATCCCCAACGGTTTGCTGGAAGTGCTCAAGGCTCGCGGGCTGGCGGACACCAGCGTACTGGACGATCCGCGCGAGGCGTTGCGACTGGGCTATCGCTTTGACTCGTTCCGCGACCGTTATCAAGCGATGTTCGGGGTATTGAAGAAACATCTGCCTATCAAACAGACCAGCGTCGAAGACTGGTTGTCGCTGAGCGCGGCAGAACGTCGCCCATGGTTCGACCAGGCTGATCTGCGCACCAGCGCCGCCTTGCTGCTCCTGGAACAGGCGAGTTTTCGCCGGCAATTGCTGCTGGCTCAGGACGAAGTCAAACAACGTTATCTCGGCGCCCGTGACCTGAAAAACGGCGGCATGGATAAAGCCAATAAGACTTTGCAACAAATTCTCGCCAATAGCGGCTACCTCAGCCGTCCGGCCGAACTGTTGGGCAGGGGTGGTTATGGCTTGCCTCAGGCCAGCGAGTGGCAACGGCTCGAATCGGAAAGCAACCTGCGGCAGAAACAGCTGCAAGCCCTCACAGGGGATCTGGACAAAGAAGTCCGCGCTTTGCTCGAACCAGGCCGCGCAGCCGAGATTGCGGCGAATGAGGCCAACGTCAAGCAAGTCGGCGAGCATTTGCGGGCGTTGCACAAGGCTGCGGGTGGGTTGGAGTTGCCTTAACCTTCGCTGGAAAGCCCCAATGTAGGAGCGAGCTTGCTCGCGATGGACTCAAGGGCGACGCGTTTATTCAGAAAACACGCGTTATCGTTAACGTCCATCGAGAGCAAGCTCGCTCCCACAAGGGACAAGCCCGCTCCTTGTAATTCAACACAACCCCTATAGGCTTTCCTCGGCCTCCTCGGGCAGCCCCTCATCCAGATGCACCCACGGCAGCCGGCTGTCAGTCCAGATATGTCGATCAGCGGGCGCCAACTCTGGATGGTCGAGGGTCGCGATGGTCACATCGATGCTATCCGGGCTCAGTTGGGTAACCAGAGCCAGTTGAGCACCGCAGTTCTGACAGAAATACCGCACGCAGCTTGGCGAAGACTCGTACTGCCCTGGAGTGCCGGCCAGCCACTGGAAGGCGCTGCGGGGGAGGGTGATCCAGGTCGTTACCAGTCCGCCGCTGACTTTTCGACAAATCGAACAATGACAATGGGCAATATCTCGCAGAGGGCCGTTGAACTGATAACGCAGCCTGCCGCAATGGCAGCCGCCGGTATGGAGCTTGGTCATATCGATGTCTCCTCGAATGTCTGCAGGATCTTGAATGCGATCCTCACCCGACAATTCCTACACTGTAAATCCCCAATTCGTCCGGCAGGCAACTCGTCAGACGTTTCATCAGCGAAAGCTGGCTGAAAGCTTGCGCGATTAGGATCGCCCTCACTCCCGGCAATAGACCGGTTGGCCAAAGCAAGTGTTTCGACCTCTTGTGGCCCGATTAACAACAACAATGGTGATTCTGATGTTTGCTGCTATCCGCCCGTCCGCCTCGACTCCTCCCGTACGCCTCGTGCTTCCCGTTCTGCGCTGACCTGTCCGGTTCGCCATTCCCTAGCCGCGCTACGCCTGGAGTATTCCTATGCTGACTTTCCTTGGCTTTGCCATGGTCATCACGTTCATGTTCCTGATCATGACCAAGCGCCTGTCTGCGCTGATCGCCTTGATCATCATCCCGATCCTGTTTGCCTTATTCGGTGGTTTCGCGCCGAAAATCGGCCCGATGATGCTCGAGGGCATCACCAAACTCGCCCCGACCGGGGTGATGCTGATGTTCGCCATTCTCTACTTCGCCTTGATGATCGACTCCGGGCTATTCGACCCGGCGGTGCGCAAGATCCTCAAGCTGGTCAAAGGCGACCCGTTGAAGGTCTCGGTCGGTACCGCCGTACTGGCGCTGATTGTGTCCATGGACGGTGACGGCGCCACCACCTACATGATCTGCGTGGCCGCCATGCTGCCGCTCTACAGCCGCATTGGCATGAGTCCGCGGATCATGGCCGGTCTGATCATCCTCGCCGGCGGCGTGATGAACATGACCCCCTGGGGTGGCCCGACCGCTCGTGCAGCCAGTGCCCTGCATATTGACCCGTCGGATATCTTCGTGCCGATGATCCCGGCCATGCTTGCCGGCGTGGCGGCGATCCTGGCGATTGCCTATATGTACGGTAAGCGCGAACGCGCACGCCTGGGTGAGTTGCACCTGATAGGCGACGAAGTCGACCACAGCGAAATCAGTGTTTCGCAGTTCCCGGATGCCCGTCGTCCGAAGCTGATCTGGTTCAACGGCGGTCTGACCCTGGTGCTGATGGGCACATTGGTCGCCGGTCTGCTGCCACTGCCGGTGCTGTTCATGGTGGCCTTCAGTATCGCCATGATCGTCAACTACCCATGCCTGCAACAGCAAAAGGACCGTGTCGCGGCGCACGCCGGTAGCGTACTGGCAGTGGTCGGGCTGATTTTCGCCGCGGGTATCTTCACTGGCATCCTGTCCGGCACCGGCATGGTAGATGCAATGTCGAAAAGCCTGCTGGCGGTGATTCCAGAGGTTCTCGGCCCGTACCTGGCGGTAATCACGGCGCTGGTGAGCATGCCGTTCACTTTCTTCATGTCCAACGATGCTTTTTATTACGGCGTGTTACCGGTTCTCGCCGAAGCCGCCAGCCACTACGGCATCACTGCCGTGGAAATGGCACGTGCCTCGATCGTCGGTCAACCCGTCCACTTGCTGAGCCCGCTGGTGCCGTCGACCTATTTGCTGGTAGCACTGGCCGGAATCGACTTCGGCGATCACCAGCGTTTCACCTTGAAGTGGGCAGTTCTGGTTTGCCTGTGCATAATGTTCGCCGCTTTGCTGATGGGGATTTTTCCGCTATTCAGCACTCTATAAGCTCAAGTCTCACCACGACGGGTCTAAACTTCGATTCTCAAAGTCTGGCCCGCTGCGGTTCAACACTCGCTCAAAGGAATACACATGGAATGGCTGACCAACCCGGAAATCTGGGTTGCCTTCTTTACGCTGACTGCCCTGGAAATCGTCTTGGGCATCGACAACATCATCATGATCTCGATTCTGGTCAGCCGTATGCCCAAGCATATGCAGGCCCGCACGCGGATTTTCGGCTTGGCGCTGGCGATGATCACCCGGATCCTGTTGTTGCTGTCGATCACTTGGGTCATGCGTTTGACCGCCGATCTGTTCACGGTCGCCGGCCAGGGTATTTCCGGGCGTGACCTGATCCTGTTCTTCGGTGGTCTGTTCCTGCTCTGGAAAAGCTCGCAAGAGATGTATCACGCGCTGGAAGGCGAAGATGAAAGCCTCGACGAGCCGACAGCCAAGGGCGGTAATTTCCTTTACACCATCATCCAGATCGCGATCATCGACATCGTTTTCTCCCTGGACTCGGTGATCACCGCGGTCGGCATGGTTTCCCATGTGCCGGTCATGGTCGCGGCGATCATTGTCGCGGTCCTGGTAATGATGATGGCTGCAGGCACCATCAGCGACTTCATCGACAAACACCCGTCGCTGAAAATGCTCGCGCTGTCGTTCCTGTTGCTGGTCGGTACCGTCTTGATCGCCGAATCCTTCGAAGTGCATTTGCCAAAAGGCTACGTCTACTTCGCCATGGCGTTCTCGCTGGCAGTGGAAGCGATCAACATCAAGATGCGCACCGCAATGGCGAAAAAGCGCAAGCAACAAGATCCAGTGAAACTGCGCAAGGACATCCCAGGCCAATAACCTGAGGTTGCACTATTGAAGAAGGGGCTTTCGAGCCCCTTTTTTACGTCCGCATTGTCGCGAAAGAAGGACGCAAAAGAAGCTGACTTCATGACAGTTTTGTTTCAATCGACGCTTTAGCTATGCGATGCTGGCGCCCAGACCGTTAGCCAACTAAAGCTTAAGTACAGAACTTAGAGCGTCGCTTGCCCCTTTGGGGCGCTTTTCACCCCAGGGGGCCCTGTATGCTGACCCTGCTCAATCTGCTCTCTGCCGTGGCCTTGTTGATTTGGGGCACGCACATCGTCCGAACCGGCATCTTGCGGGTCTACGGCTCGAACCTGCGTCACTTGATTGGCCAGAACATGTCCAAGCGCCCGCTGGCGTTTATTGCCGGGATTCTGGTGACCGCCATGGTCCAGAGCAGCAACGCCACGGCCATGCTGGTCACCTCGTTCGTTGGCCAAGGCTTGATGGCGCTGACGCCAGCACTGGCAACCATGCTCGGCGCCGACGTCGGTACCGCGCTGATGGCCCGGGTGCTGACCCTCGATCTGTCCTGGCTCTCGCCGCTGCTGATTTTCCTCGGAGTGATCTTCTTTCTCTCGCGCAAACAGACTCGCGCCGGGCAATTAGGGCGGGTCGGCATCGGTCTGGGGTTGATCATTCTTGCCCTGCAACTGATCGTCGAAGCTGCGGCGCCGATCACCCAGGCGCAAGGGGTGAAGGTGGTGTTTGCCTCGCTGACCGGGGATATCCTGCTCGACGCCCTGGTCGGCGCCCTGTTCGCGATGGTTTCCTATTCCAGCTTGGCAGCCGTCCTGCTCACGGCGACGCTGGCCAGCGCGGGGGTCATCAGCCTGCCGGTGGCCATCGGCCTGGTGATCGGCGCAAACATCGGCAGTGGTGTATTGGCCTTCCTCAGCACCAGCATGCAGAACGCCGCCGGCCGTCAAGTGGCGCTGGGCAGCCTGCTGTACAAACTGATCGGCCTGTTACTGATCATCCCGGTGCTCGATCCACTGGTGCATTGGATGGACTCCCTCGATTACGGTCCGCAAGGCCTGGTGATCGGTTTTCATCTGCTCTACAACACTGTCCGTTGCTTGCTGCTGCTGCCCAGCGTCGGGCCGATGGCGCGGCTCTGTGCCTGGCTGTTGCCGGAGCGTCCGGAGACCAACGGCCTGGCTCGGCCGCGCCATCTGGATCCGACCGCACTGGTCACCCCAAGCCTGGCACTGGCCAACGCGGCGCGGGAAACCCTGCGCATTGGCGACCTGATCGACAATATGCTCGAATCGATGCTCGAAGTACTGCGGGGCAAACAGACCGCCGTGACCCAGGAGATGCGGCGCATGAGTGATGATGTCGAAGCCCTCTACAGCGCGATCAAGCTCTATCTGGCGCAGATGCCCCGCGAGGATCTCAGCGACCAGGACAGCCGACGCTGGGCGGAAATCATTGAGCTGGCGATCAACCTGAAACTCGCCGGCGATCTGATCGAGCGCATGTTGCGCAAGGTTCAGCAACAGAAGACCTCACAACGCCGCTCATTCTCCGAAATTGGCCTGGAGGAACTGGCGGACCTGCACAGCCAGTTGATCGTCAACCTGCGTCTGGGCCTGTCGGTGTTCCTCAGCGGCGACAAGGAGAGCGCCCGGCAATTGTTGCGGGAAAAACGCCGCTTCCGCGCTCAGGAACGGCGCCTGGCCCATGCCCATGTCAGCCGCTTGCAACGCAAGATTGTGCAAAGTATCGAGACCAGTTCACTGCATCTGGAGTTGATCGCCGATATGAAGCGCTTGAATTCACTGTTCTGCAGCAGTGCTTATGTAGTGTTGGAGACCTCCGACACCGGAGCACTGGAAGTAGACGATTTGGCTGACATCACCCATTCGCCTTGAACGTCTGGCGTTGGTAGAAGTCAGTTCAAACTGATGACAGTTAACTCTGTGGCGAGGGAGCTTGCTCCCGCTGGACCGCGCAGCGGTCCTGAAATCAGCCAACGCGACTGGTCCGATAGAACGCATATACCGGTTTTACGACTGCTGCGCAGCCGAGCGGGAGCAAGCTGCCTCGCCACAAAAGCCGGTTCACTCAAACTATTGAGTCCGGTATTTATCCGCCAGGAAGCTTGTTATGCGTTGTCTGCTGTTCGCTTTGCTGTTGCTCGGCTCAACCCCTTCATTTGCCCTGGATCGCTTCCAGGTCGAAGGCTATGTGCTGCCAAACGGTCTGCAAGTGCTGCTCAAACCCGGCGGTGAACGCGGCCATGTGGCGATCCGTCTGGTGGTCGGGGTCGGTCTGGATGATTTCAGCTGCGTCGACAAGGAACTGCCGCACCTGCTCGAACATCTGCTATTCAGCGGCACTGACGCCAGCGGCGAAGGCGGGCTGGAAGAACGCATGCAGGCACTGGGCGGCGAGTGGAATGCCTACACCAGCAACGCCGATACTGCCTTTGTCATTGAAGCGCCGGCGAAGAACCAGCGCAAAGTCCTCGATCTATTGCTCGCGCTGCTGACCCAAACCCAAATCGACGACGCTGCGATCCATGCCGCCAAGCAAGTGGTCCAGCGCGAGGATGGCGGTCACTACACCCACTTGCAGCGCTGGCTGGACCGCCAGGACCTAGGCCACAAGGCCAGCAATCAGCTGGCGGTGGAACTCGGGCTGAAATGCGCCGAGCGGGCCGAGGTCGATCGCCTGACCCTCGAACAACTGAAGAAGGTACGCAAAGACTGGTACGCACCCAACAACATGACGCTAATCATCGTCGGCGACCTCGAGCGCCTGTTGCCCGCGTATCTGGAGCGTACCTATGGTCAGCTGGAACCGGTGGAGCCCAGCGAGCATTCGCCGCTGCCGGAAATCCGCAACAGTGCAGAACTCAAACGCAACCTGATCCACGGCTGGCTCGGTGACGGTGCCAAGCTGCACTGGCTGTTTCCCGAGCCCGTCCTGGATAAGCAGCACGACGAAACTTTCGACTTGCTCAAGGATTATCTGGACTGGGCGCTGTATCGCCAATTGCGCCTCGCCCATGGCCTGTCTTATGGCCCCTGGAGCGAGCGCGAAGTGTTCGGCGGCGTTGGTTTCCTCAGTCTGAGCGCCGATCTGGAGCGTGATGACCTGCCGCAGGCCGAGCAGGTGCTCAATGATATGAAGGCCAGACTGCTCAAGGATGGACTTGATCCCGGCACCTTTACCCGCCTGCAACAGGCCGCCGTCGCCCGTCAGGCCTGGGCCGTGCAAGGTAATAGTGCTTTGGCGGATTACTACTGGAGCGCCCTCAGCGATTATGACAATGGCCGTTTTGCCAATCCGGCCAAGCGCCTGCAGGCGGTCAGTCTGAAGCAAGCCAACCAGGCCATGCGCCAGTTGCTCGACCAGCCCGGTTACCTGCGGATCGAGAAGCCCTTGATGAGCTACGACAGTTTGACCTGGGTGGCGGGTGGGGTGCTGGGGTTGATCGCGCTGGCTTTACTGGGTTGGGGTATGCATCGCAGAAAACAATAGCAGCAGCGAACGCCAAACCCTGTGGCGAGGGAGCTTGCTCCCGCTGGGCCGCGAAGCGGCCCCCAAAACCGGTCATCGCGATACATCAGATATGTCGCGTTAGCCTGCCATACGGCGGCTTCGCACCCGAGCGGGAGCAAGCTCCCTCGCCACGAGGACGCACCACCGGTATTGTGTCGAGGATTTTCCCTACTAAGACTGCGAATAACCGAATGCCTAACTGGACTCCTCACATACAGCGCATCATGGAACTGATGAAGCGTTATCCAGGGGTGATTGCGCTCGGTGGTTTTATCTCCGGCGTCGGCAGCTTCATGTTGGTGGATCGCCAGCAAGGCCTGGCGACCTGGATCACCGCCATCATGCTGGTGAGCTGGATCTGGCTGATGCTGGAACACAGTCTGACCAAACTCTTCACCAGGATCTTCAAGCGCGAGATTCCCCAGCCGTTGCTGCGTTATGCAACGCAGATGATCCATCAGGAAAGTCTGTTCTTCGTCCTGCCGTTCTTCTTCATCACCACCACCTGGAACAGCGGGCAACTGTTTTTCACCGGGATTCTCTGCGCTGCGGCGCTGATTTCGATTATCGATCCGTTGTATTACAAATGGCTGGCGCCACGCCGCTGGCTGTTTCTGGCGCTGCATACGTTGACCTTGTTTGCCGCCTTGCTGACCGCGCTGCCGATCATCCTGCACCTGACCACCGCGCAAAGCTTCAAGCTGGCACTGGGCATCGCCATGCTGCTGTCGTTCCCGAGCCTGGCGTCGAGCTTTCCGATTCGCAACTGGCGCGGTGGGCTGATGTTGCTGGGGATGACTTTGGCTATCGGCGGTGCCGGCTGGCTGTTGCGCTCCTGGGTACCACCGGCGACCTTGTGGATGACTGAGGTGGCCATCACCACTCAAATGCAGGACAGAACCCCCGGCGCCAGCCTGGAAGAAGTCAACGCCAGCCAGGTACGCAGTAGCGGTTTGTATGCCTTCACCTCGATCAACGCGCCCCGGGGGCTGAATGAACGGATCTATCACGTCTGGAAATTCAACGGCAAAGAGGTCGACCGCATTGCCCTGGATATCCGCGGCGGGCGCAAGGAAGGCTACCGGGCCTGGACCCACAAACAGGTTTTCCCGGACAATCCGGTCGGCAGCTGGCAGGTTAGGGTGCTGACCGAAGACGGCCAGGTGATCGGCGTATTGCGCTTCAAGGTGACCGACGCAGGTCAAAACACCAAGGTGCCGATCAAGGCAAAGTAGCCGCGATCGTGGTA
The DNA here is from genome assembly GCF_059716055.1 of Pseudomonas sp. LBUM1658. Lineage (NCBI taxonomy): Bacteria > Pseudomonadati > Pseudomonadota > Gammaproteobacteria > Pseudomonadales > Pseudomonadaceae > Pseudomonas > Pseudomonas sp. LBUM1658. Next base: position 91,134 of record NZ_CP166798.1, on the reverse strand, counting down.
TTAGGTAGCACTGTGTAATAGCCAGGCAGCAAGGAGCTTATGACCAGCAGCTCAATGGCCGGCAACGCCCGGCTGGACACCTCGATCGCTCCTGCGCGGTTGCGGGTCACGGGTGACTGGACGCTCGCTCACTACGCCGATCTCAAGCGCCTGAGCGAAAGTCTTCACGGCCAGTACGACGACACCACCCACATCGACCTCAATAGCCTCGGCGCCCTCGACACCGCCGGGGCGTCGCTGCTTGTGGAACTGCTGGGTGCCGAACGCCTGGGCAAGTCCGCCGAACATCCCGATTGCAGTCTGTCCGCCGCCGACCGTGCGCTGCTGCAAACCGTCTACTGCTCGCTGACCGACTTCTGCGTACCGGTCAAAGAACCCGAGGTGAGTGTCGGCATTCAATTGCTGACCCGGATCGGTCACGCCGTCGACGCCGTCTGGCAGGACACCCTGCAGCTCCTGGGCTTTATCGGCCTGATCCTCGAAACCCTGGCCCGCGGACTGCTGCGCCCCAAACGCTGGCGCATCACCTCGATTGTTGCGCACATCGAGCAGACCGGGCTGGACGCCGCCCCCATCGTTGCCTTGCTGACCTTTCTGGTAGGGGCGGTGGTGGCCTTTCTCGGCGCCACGGTACTGGCCAGTTTCGGCGCGAGCATCTTTACCGTGGACCTGGTCGCGTTCTCCTTCCTGCGCGAGTTCGGCGTGCTGCTGACCGCCATCCTGATGGCCGGACGCACCGCCAGCGCTTTTACCGCGCAAATCGGCTCGATGAAGGCCAACGAAGAAATCGACGCCATTCGCACACTCGGCCTCGATCCGCTGGAACTGTTGGTGGTGCCACGGGTCCTGGCATTGTTGGTGGCGCTGCCGATGCTGACTTTTCTGGCGATGCTCTCGGGCATCGTCGGCGGCGGGGTGGTCTGCGCACTGTCGCTGGATATCTCGCCGGCGATGTTCCTCTCGCTGCTGCAATCGGACATCGGTGTTCAGCACTTTCTGGTGGGAATGGTGAAGGCACCGTTTTTCGCCTTCCTGATCGCTGCGATTGGCTGTCTGGAGGGCTTCAAGGTCAGCGGCAGCGCCGAATCCGTAGGCGCCCACACCACCTCCAGCGTGGTGCAATCGATTTTCGTGGTGATCGTCCTCGATGCCGTAGCGGCATTGTTCTTTATGGAGATCAGCTGGTGAGTCGTTTACCCCGAGCCCCCACCGAGGCGGTGATCGAGGTCCGCGGGCTATGCAATCGCTTCGGCAGTCAGAGCGTGCATGAAAACCTCGACCTGGATTTGTACAAGGGCGAGATTCTCGCCGTGGTCGGCGGATCTGGGAGCGGCAAGTCCGTACTGTTGCGCAGCATCATTGGTCTGCGGCGGCCCAGCGAAGGCTTGGTACGCGTGTTCGGCCAAGACCTGCCAAGCCTCTCGGAACACCAGCGATCGCTGGTGGAGCGGCGCTTCGGTGTGCTGTTTCAGAAGGGTGCGCTGTTCTCCTCGCTGACGGTCACCGAAAATGTCGCGCTGCCACTGATCGAGCACGCGGGCTTGAGCCGTGCCGACGCCGAGCATCTGGCGGCGGTGAAGCTGGCGCTGGCCGGGTTACCGCTGTCGGCTGCCGACAAATACCCGGCCTCGCTGTCCGGCGGCATGATCAAGCGCGCAGCGCTGGCTCGGGCCTTGGCGCTGGACCCGGACATCCTGTTCCTCGATGAGCCGACCGCCGGCCTTGATCCGATTGGCGCCGCGGCCTTCGATCAATTGATCCTGACCCTGCGCGATGCACTGGGCCTGAGTGTATTCCTGGTCACTCACGACCTCGATACGCTGTACACCATCACCGACCGGGTCGCGGTGCTCGCGCAGAAAAAGGTGCTGGTGGCGGACGTCATCGATAAGGTCTCCGAGACCGACGACGCCTGGATTCACGAATACTTCCATGGCCCGCGCGGCCGCGCGGCCCTTCTAGCCGCTACACAGCTCAACGAGGTATGACATGGAAACCCGAGCCCATCATGTATTGATCGGCCTGTTCACCGTGATAGTGGTGGTCGGTGCCTTGCTGTTCGGTCTGTGGCTGGCCAAGTCCAGCGTCGACACTGAGTTCAAGGATTATGAAGTCGTCTTCAATGAGGCGGTCAGCGGCTTGTCCAACGGTAGCGCGGTGCAGTACAGCGGGATCAAGGTCGGCGATGTAGTGGCCCTGCGCCTGGACCCGAAAGATCCGCGCCGGGTGCTGGCGCGCATCCGTCTGAGCGGCGATACCCCGATCAAGGAAGATACCCAGGCCAAGCTGGCGCTAACCGGGATAACCGGCACCTCGATCATCCAGCTCAGCGGCGGCACACCGCAAAGCCCCCCACTCAAGGGGCACAATGGCCAGCTGCCGGTGATTGTGGCCTCGCCATCACCGATCGCCCGCTTGTTGAACAACAGTAACGACCTGATGACCAGCATCAATGAGCTGCTGCATAACGCCAACCGGATGTTCTCACCAGAAAACGTCGACCGCATCAGCAGCACCCTCGAACACCTGGAGCAAACCACCGGCACCATCGCCGATCAACGCGGCGACATCCGTCAGGCCATGCAACAGCTGGCATCGGTCGGCAAACAGGCCAGTGCCACCCTGGAGCAGACTAGCGCGCTGATGCGCAACGCCAACGGTTTGCTCAACGATCAAGGCAAGCAGATGTTCGGCAGTGCCGAACAGGCCATGCAATCGCTCGAGCAGAGCAGCGCGACCATCAACAAATTACTCACGAACAACCAGGACTCACTGAACAGCGGCATGCAGGGCCTCAACGGACTGGCTCCGGCCATGCGGGAACTGCGCGACACCCTGAGTTCGTTACGGACCATCTCCCGCCGCCTGGAAGCCAACCCCAGCGGTTACCTGCTGGGCAGCGACAAGAACAAGGAGTTCACCCCATGAAGTTTGCCTGCCGCGTAACCGGTCCATTCACACTGATCGCCGGCTTCGTCCTGACCAGCGCCTGCTCGATCCTGCCCAAGGCCGAACCTGCCGATGTTTATCGCCTGCCATCGGCGCAGAGCAGTGCACCGGCTGCTCAAACTTTGCCCTGGTCATTACGCCTGGCCAAACCCCAGGCAAGCGAAGCCTTGAACAGCCCGAACATCGCCGTCGTGCCGCAAGGCGATCTGATCAGCAGCTACAAGGCCTCGCGCTGGAGCGATCCGGCACCGACCCTGTTGCGCAACCGGCTGTTCGATGGCTTTCAGCGTGAAGGACGGGTGTCGTTGCTCAGCACCGACGACAGCAATCTACAGGCTGATTTTGAGTTAGGCGGGCAATTGCAGGCGTTCCAGACCGAGTATCAAGGCGGTGCCGCGCAAGTGGTGATTCGTCTGGATGCACGGCTGGTGCGCGACATGGATCAACGGATCATCGCCAGCCGCCGTTTTGAAGTGCGCCAGCCGCTGAGCGACTCGAAAGTCCCGGCGGTGGTGGCAGGCTTCGGTCAAGCCAGCGACACGCTGACAAGCCAAGTGGTCGGCTGGACGGTGGAGCAGGGGCAGCGCTATTCCCGGCAACTACCCTAACCTGTAGAGCATGGCTTTGCGGCGAGAGGGGGCGCGCGCCTACAACTGCTCCAGACAACCCGCCAGATCATTGCCAAGTTTTTCCAGCAACTGCTCATACCCTTGGGCAGTGGCGGGCGTGTAACCGCCCAGCGCATCCAGCTCAGCCAGTTTTACCGGCAGCCCGGCAACCAGCGTCTCGGCCAACCGTGGACGCAGCGGTGGTTCACTGAAGACGCAAGTCTTGCCGACTTCCTGCAAGCGCTGACGCATCGCCGCCACATGCTGAGCACCAGGTTGCACTTCGGTCGCCACACTGAACACGCCGGCATGCTTGAGGCCGTAGGCTTGCTCGAAATAATCGAAAGCCTCGTGGAACACAAAATAGGGTTTGCCTTGAATACCGGCCAATCGGGCTTTCAAGCGTGCGTCCAGGGCATCCAGGCGCTCATCGAAGGCCTTGCGGTTGCGCTGATAACGATCGCTGTTGACCGGGTCGGCAACACTCAGGTCCGCGGCCATCTTCGCCGCAATCACTCGGGCATTGAGCGGTGACAGCCAGAGATGAGCGTCCAGGCTGCCGGGCCGATGATCGTGATCATGCTCATCGGCGTGTTCAGTTTCTTCAGCATCTTCGCCATGGGAGTGGCTATCTTCGCCGAAATGCCGCAATTTCAGAGCAGGCAGGTCCTGCACAGCGACAGTTGGCAGACTGCGCCCCTTGAGCACCCTCGGCAGGAAACCTTCCATGTCCGGGCCGATCCAGTAGAGCAGGTCCACCGACTGTACCCGCCGAACGTCGGAAGGGCGCAAGGCATAGTTATGCGGGGACGCTCCCGGCGGCAGCAGCACTTCGGGGACACCAACGCCGTCCTGCACCGCAGCGGCGATCAACTGCAGGGGTTTGATGCTGGTGAGTACCTTTACTTCGGCATGGGCAGGGCTGATCACGAACAAACTGGCAGCAAATGCGACAAAAAGGGCAAAAAGTCGGGACACGATGACCACTCGGAGAGGCGAGAACGGGTAACATAATAACGTCTCTCACAAATATCGTCGCCGCTCATGCCTAAAACACCGCTTGCCAGCCGTCCCCATGACCACTCTCATTGCGTGCACAGCGCGCTATCGGAAGCCGATGCACTTTGTGCCCGTCAAGGCCTGCGCCTGACCGCACTGCGTCGGCGGGTGCTGGAATTGGTCTGGCAAAGCCACAAACCCCTGGGTGCCTACGACATCCTCGCGGTCCTCAGCGAGCAGGATGGTCGCCGCGCCGCGCCGCCGACCGTTTACCGAGCGCTGGATTTCCTGCTGGAAAACGGCCTGGTGCATCGCATCTCGTCCCTCAACGCCTTCGTCGGCTGCAATCATCCGGAGCATGCCCACCAAGGTCAGTTCCTGATCTGCCGTGAATGCCACGCCGCTATCGAACTCGAACAGAAAACCATCAGCGACGCGATTGTCAGCAGCGCTGGCGAGGTCGGTTTTGTGGTCGAAGGGCAAACCGTCGAAATTGTCGGTCTCTGCTCGGGTTGCCAGGGGGCTTGATGAGCACTGCGTTGATCCGTCTAGACAAGGTGGCGGTAACCTTTGCCGGGCAGAACGTGCTGGATAATATCCAGCTCAGCGTCGAGCCCAGGCAAATCGTCACCTTGATCGGCCCCAATGGCGCCGGCAAGACCACCCTGGTACGTGCCGTGCTCGGCCTGCTCAAGCCGGACAGCGGTAGCGTCTGGCGCAAGCCGAAACTGCGGGTCGGGTATATGCCGCAGAAACTGCACGTCGACCCGACGTTGCCCTTGTCGGTACTGCGCTTTCTGCGATTGGTGCCGGGCGTCGATCGCGCCCGGGCCTTGGCCGCGCTCAATGAAGTCGGCGCCGAGCAGGTGATCGATAATCCGGTGCAAAGCATCTCCGGCGGGGAAATGCAGCGCGTGTTGCTGGCCCGCGCCTTGTTGCGCGAACCGGAACTGCTGGTGCTCGACGAGCCGGTGCAAGGCGTCGATGTCGCCGGCCAGGCTGAGCTCTACAGCCTCATCACCCGGCTGCGCGACCGGCATGGTTGCGGGGTGCTGATGGTTTCCCACGATTTGCATCTGGTTATGAGCACCACCGATCAAGTGGTCTGCCTCAATCGCCATGTCTGCTGCTCCGGGCATCCCGAGCAGGTCAGCGGCGATCCGGCATTCGTCGAGCTGTTTGGCAAGAACGCGCAAAGCCTGGCGATCTATCACCACCATCACGATCACGCCCATGACCTGCATGGCGCGGTGGTCAGTGAGGCCCCGGCGGCCCACGTCCATGTCCACGGAGATAGCTGCAAGCATGGCTGATTTTCTGTTTTACGCTTTGCTGGCAGGCTTGGCCCTGGCCTTGGTCGCGGGGCCCTTGGGCTCGTTCGTAGTCTGGCGTCGCATGGCCTATTTTGGCGACACCCTTTCCCATGCGGCCTTGCTTGGGGTTGCCCTTGGGTTTCTGCTGGATGTCAGCCCGACCGTGGCAGTCACCGTCGGCTGTCTGCTGCTGGCGGTCTTGCTGGTGACCTTGCAACAACGCCAGCCGCTGGCTTCTGACACTTTATTGGGAATTCTCGCACCGAGCACCCTGTCTTTAGGCCTGGTGGTACTAAGCTTCATGCATGAAGTGCGGATCGACCTGATGGCCTATCTATTCGGCGACTTACTGGCGATCAGTCCGCCTGATCTGGCGTGGATCCTTGGCGGTAGCGCGGCGGTATTGCTGTTGCTGGTGTCGCTGTGGCGGCCATTGCTGGCGATCACCGTGCACGAAGAACTGGCCACGGTTGAAGGCTTGCCGGTGGCGGCGTTGCGCCTGACCTTGATGCTATTGATTGCCGTAGTGATTGCGGTCGCAATGAAAATCGTCGGCGTATTGCTGATCACTTCATTGCTGATCATTCCCGCAGCCGCGGCTCAGCGTCACGCCCGCTCGCCGGAGCAGATGGCCCTTGGCGCAAGCCTGCTGGGGATGCTCGCAGTGTGTGGCGGGCTGGCGCTGTCCTGGTTCAAGGACACTCCGGCCGGCCCATCCATCGTGGTCACTGCTGCCGCGCTGTTTCTGCTGAGTTTTGTCCTGCCCCGAAGAGGGGTGTAGACTTGCTCGCTTTTTGCGCAATTAGAGAGTCGCAGGAATGAAGCCGTTCGCCTCACGTTATCTGCTCCTTGTCGCATTTTCCCTGCTGCTGGGCGCTTGCCAAAGCACGCCGCCCGCGGCCACCGAGGTCCCGGATAACCGGGCAGCGGCCATGGCGCAACTGGAGCAAAACCTCGCCAGCAGCGAACTGGCCACCGCAGAAGATCAACTGAGCACATTGCAGGCCCAATCGCCCAACGACCCGGCGCTGGAGCAGTATCAACGGCGGTTGGCCGAGGCTTATTTGCAACGCAGCCAGATCGTCCTGCAAAAAGGCGACGTCAACGCTGCAGCTACCGCGCTGAGCCGCGCCCGGGCGTTGATGCCCAAAGCCCCGGCGCTGACCGGAGGCGTCAACAGCGCAATCACCCATGCCCGCAAAGCCGACCTGGATAAAGCCGAAGCAGCCCTGAAAGCGACCGACCCCAAACCCGTCGCCAAAGTGATCGACCCTACCGCCGAAAGCACCACCATTGCGCTGAACCTCACCGACATCACCAAACTGCGCAAGCAACTGGATACTATTGCTACTGACGTGGTGAATTACCAATGCGATGTGAGCATCCAGGTGCCGCGCACCCAGGATTACCCGTGGCTGGCCACGCTGCTGAGCAAACGGGTGAAAAGGCTCGACTCCGATTTTGATTTGCAGATCCAGCGCCAGATCCTGCGCCACATTCCGGCGCAGATGGTTCTAAGTCCGCGTAAGCCTTGATAAAAATCAAAAGATCGCAGCCTGCGGCAGCTCCTACAGAATTGCATACGCCCGATAATTCACGGTGGTACGCAGTCGGTGTAGGAGCTGCCGCAGGCTGCGATCTTTTAATGGTTTAACCCACGCCGACGAAATTAAGCCGGAATCGCCTTGGCCTTGGGCTCCCGATCCCAGACCCGATGCTGGGCAATCGCCGCAAAAAACGCCTTCAGCGCCTTGGCATCCCCACCAACAATCAATCCCGCATCCGCCTCCAGTTTCAGCACATCCAGCAGCTGTTTCGCTTCGCCGTGCAAAGCAATCGCTTTCAGGTGTTTGTACGCCTCCAGCAGGTAATGCAGCGCCACGCCATCGCTGCTCAATGCCTGTACCGACTTGGCCCCGCCCGGCACAAACACCGCGTCGAACGCCACTGACGGCAACCCCTCCATGGATGCATCCACCGCCAGGCTCTTGCCGTCCGCAGTGGTCACGGGAGCGGAAGTCGGGCCGAGTAATTTGGCATGGGCGCCTTCGGCTTCCAAAGCCTTCTTCAGTGCGGCAATTGCCGCACCATCGACACCGTCCGCTGCCAGGATCGCCACTTTGCGGGTTTTGATATCACCCGAGAGCAGGTTGGCCTGACTCAAGGCCGGCGATTCGGCGAGTGAAGTTTTGCGTTCGGCCACCGTCCCGGCTTTCGGTGCCGGCAAGCCCAGGTTCTGCGCCACGCGCCCGGCCAGTTCCAGATCTATATTGGCCAGAATTTCATTGACCTGACGTTCGCGAATCCATAGCCGCTCGACCTTGCCCAACTCGAAGCTGTAGGCGGAGATAATGTGCTCCTGCTCGTGTTTGCTCATGCTCTTGAAGAACAGCCGGGCCTGAGAGAAGTGATCGCTGAACGACTCGCTGCGCTGACGGATCTTCTGCGCGTCGATCCGCTCAGGGTAGCTTTCGAAGCCACCGTCCTGTGCAGCCGGCGGGGTTTCCAGCGGCCAGCCGCCATCGACGGAGTTTGGCTCATAGGACGCGCGGCCCTTGTCGATGGTCATGCGATGCATGGCGTCACGCTGTCCATTGTGGAACGGCGCCACCGGACGGTTGATCGGGATCTCGTGGAAATTCGGCCCGCCCAGTCGACTGATCTGCGTATCGGTGTAGGAAAACAACCGACCTTGCAACAGCGGGTCGTTGGAGAAATCGATACCGGGCACGATATGCCCAGGGCAGAAGGCAACCTGCTCGGTCTCGGCAAAGAAGTTGTCCGGATTGCGATTGAGCACCATTTTCCCCAGCGGCGTAATCGGCACCAGTTCTTCAGGGATGATCTTGGTCGGATCGAGCAGGTCGAAGTCGAAGCTGTGTTCGTCTTCTTCAGCGACAATTTGTACGCCGAACTCCCACTCCGGATAGTCCCCACCTTCAATCGACTCCCACAGATCGCGGCGATGGAAGTCGGTGTCCTTGCCCGCCAGTTTCTGCGCTTCATCCCAGACCAGAGAACAAGTCCCGGCTTTTGGTCGCCAGTGGAATTTGACGAAGGTGGATTTTCCCTCGGCATTGATCATGCGAAAGGTGTGTACGCCGAAGCCCTGCATGGTGCGCAGGCTTTTCGGAATCGCCCGGTCGGACATGGCCCACATCACCATGTGCGCGGATTCCGGCTGCAACGAAACGAAATCCCAGAAGGTGTCGTGTGCCGAGCCACCGGTGGGTATTTCATTGTGCGGCTCGGGTTTTACCGCGTGGACGAAGTCGGGAAACTTGATCGCATCCTGGATAAAGAACACCGGCATGTTGTTGCCGACCAGATCGAAGTTGCCCTCATCGGTGAAGAATTTGACTGCGAAACCGCGCACATCCCGCACGGTATCGCCGGAACCGCGAGGGCCCTGGACCGTCGAAAACCGCACGAAGACCGGGGTTTTCTTGCCGGGGTCTTGCAGGAAGCCGGCCTTGGTCAGCGCCGTATGCCCTTCATAGGTCTGAAAATAACCATGAGCGCCCACACCACGGGCGTGGACGATGCGCTCGGGAATCCGCTCGTGGTCAAAATGCGTGATCTTCTCACGCATGATGAAGTCTTCCAGCAGCGATGGCCCGCGAGCGCCGACCCTCAAGGTGTTTTTGTTATCGACGACCTTTACACCCTGATTGGTGCGTAACGCCTGGTCGGTGGCATCAGAGCGAAACGTTTCCAGACTTTGCAGTTTGGCGTTGGTGTTACCACGGTCCACGGTGTCGGTTCCGGCCAGCTGGCTCTTCGCTGGGGCAGGCTTCTTAGTACTCATCAGACAAGAACTCCTCGTTTGCGATTCCCGGCGCTCCCGGGTTTCATGGGCAATCCCCAGGCACGGCACCTGGGTATTTTCGAGTGGCTTAACTAATGACTGGTACCGATTTGCGCCGTTCCTTTTTTATGACCTTTGATCGCGTTATTGCCAAATGAAAGGATGAATACGAAATAAATGCTAAGAACCTCTATACGGACAGGCTAAAATGCGCGCCCGGCTAACCGCTGACCCTTTCTAACGCGCCCACAAGGTTCGCTACGTGATCGAGTTTCAAAACGTCCATAAAACCTACCGGGTTGCCGGCAAGGATATTCCTGCCCTGCATCCGACCAGCCTGCGTGTCGAGGATGGCCAGGTATTCGGCCTGATCGGCCATTCCGGCGCGGGAAAAAGTACCCTGTTGCGTCTGATCAACCGCCTGGAAGCCCCGAGCGGCGGCAAGATCTTCGTCGATGACGAAGAAGTCACCGCGCTCGACGCCAATGGCCTGCGGCGTTTCCGTCAGCAGGTCGGGATGATCTTCCAGCACTTCAATCTGCTGGCGTCCAAGACCGTAGCCGACAACGTTGCGCTGCCGCTGACCCTGGCCGGCGAACTGTCCCGCAGTGAGATAAACCGGCGTGTTGCCGAGTTGCTCGCACGAGTAGGCCTGGCCGACCACGCCAAAAAATACCCGGCGCAGTTGTCCGGTGGGCAGAAGCAGCGTGTCGGCATTGCCCGCGCGTTGGCGACCAAGCCGAAAATCCTGCTCTGCGACGAAGCCACCAGCGCCCTTGACCCGCAAACCACGGCGTCGGTCCTGCAATTGCTGGCCGAGATCAACCGCGAGTTGAATCTGACCATCGTGCTGATCACCCATGAGATGGACGTGATCCGTCGGGTCTGCGATCAAGTGGCGGTGATGGATGCTGGCGTCATCGTCGAGCAAGGCTCGGTGGCCCAGGTGTTCCTGCATCCCAAGCACCCGACCACCAAGCGCTTTGTGCAGGAAGACGAGCAAATCGATGAAAGCGAACAACGCGATGACTTTGCCCACGTCCCTGGCCGCATAGTGCGTCTGACCTTCCAGGGTGAAGCGACCTACGCGCCATTGCTGGGTACCGTCGCCCGAGAAACGGGTGTGGACTACAGCATCCTTGCCGGGCGTATCGATCGCATCAAAGACGTCCCTTACGGGCAACTGACCCTGGCCGTCACCGGTGGCGACATGGAAGCCGCGTTCGCCCACTTCACCGCGGCGGACGTCCATATGGAGGTGCTGCGCTAATGGAAGCCCTTACCGTTTTCTTCGCCAATATCGACTGGTTCGAAATCTGGCTGGCCACCGGCGACACCCTGCTGATGCTCGGTGGTTCGTTGCTGTTCACCGTGTTGCTCGGCCTGCCGCTGGGTGTGCTGTTGTTCCTCTGCAGCCCGCGCCAGTTGCTCGAGGCCAGAGGCGTTTACGCGATGCTGTCGCTGGTGGTGAACATCTTGCGCTCGTTGCCATTCATCATTCTGTTGATCGTGATGATCCCTTTTACCGTACTGATCACCGGCACCTCGCTGGGTGTGGCCGGGGCGATTCCGCCGCTGGTAGTGGGCGCGACGCCGTTCTTCGCGCGACTGGTGGAAACCGCGCTGCGTGAAGTCGATCGCGGCATTATCGAAGCGACCCAGGCCATGGGCGCGACTACGCGGCAGATCATCATCAATGCCTTGCTGCCGGAAGCGCGGCCAGGCATTTTCGCCGCGATCACGGTGACGGCGATTACGCTGGTGTCCTACACCGCGATGGCCGGTGTGGTCGGCGCGGGTGGTCTGGGCGACCTGGCGATCCGTTTCGGTTACCAGCGTTTCCAGACCGACGTCATGGTGGTCACTGTGGTGTTGCTGCTGGTGCTGGTACAAATTCTGCAAACCGTCGGCGATAAGCTGGTGGTGCACTTTTCCCGAAAATAACTGTAACCGCCAGCCACGGCTGGCAGGCGCCTGGACAGGCACCTAACAAGGAGTTTGCTGGATGAAAAAACTACTCGTCGCGTTCGCTGCCGTTGCAGCGTTTTCCGCTCAAGCAGAAACCCTGACCGTGGCCGCAAGCCCGGTGCCGCACGCGGAAATCCTCGAATTCGTTAAACCGGCGCTGGCCAAAGAGGGTGTCGACCTCAAGGTCAAAGTCTTCACCGACTATATCCAGCCGAACGTACAAGTGGCCGAGAAGCGCCTGGACGCCAACTTCTTCCAGCACCAGCCGTACCTGGATGAGTTCAACAAGGCCAAGGGCACTAACCTGATTAGCGTTGCCGGTGTGCACCTGGAACCGCTGGGAGCTTACTCCAGCAAGTACAAAACCCTCGCAGAACTGCCAGGCGGCTCCAACGTGGTGATCCCGAACGACGCCACCAACGGTGGCCGCTCCTTGCTGCTGCTGGCAAAGGCCGGGCTGATCAAGTTGAAGGATTCGAACAACATCCTCTCGACCGTCCGGGACATTACCGAGAACGCCAAAGACCTGAAGTTCCGTGAACTGGAAGCAGCCACCATCCCGCGCGTGCTGACCCAGGTCGACCTGGCGCTGATCAATACTAACTACGCGCTGGAAGCCCAGCTTGATCCGGCCAAGGATGCGCTGGTCATCGAAGGCAAAGACTCGCCTTACGTGAACATCCTGGTTGCCCGCCCGGACGACAAGGATTCCGAGGCCATGAAGAAACTGGTTACCGCCTTGCACAGCCCGGAAGTGAAGCAGTTCATTCTGGAAAAATACAAAGGCGCGGTATTGCCAGCGTTCTGATGTAAAACGGGGGTGCAATCATTGCACCCCCCGCTTCGTTTCAATCCCTTCGCACTAACCAAAAATCAAAAGATCGCAGCCTGCGGCAGCTCCTACGGAATTTGTGTACACCTATGGATTCATGGGCGTACGCGGTTGGCGTAGGAGCTGCCGCAGGCTGCGATCTTTTGGGGCCACTAGATTATTTCCGCTGCAACATCGCCGGCAACTGGACCACCAGTTTCTGGTTGTTCAGCGGCGCGCGAATGAAACCACGCTGGGTGCCATCCGGGCCGATCACGGCCAGGTTGCCGCTGTGGTCGACGGTGTAGTTGGGTTTGCTGGTATCCGCCGGTATGAACGGAATGCTCACGGCATTGGCGAGTTTCTGCACGTCCTCTACCGAGGCGCCGGTCAGGCCTTTGAAGTCCGGGTCGAAGTAGCCCAGGTACTGCTTGAGCTGCTTGGGGTTGTCCCGGGCCGGGTCGACGCTGACCAGGATGATCTGCAGCTTGTCGACCGCCTCCTTGGGCAACTCGCTCTTGATCTGCCGCAGCTGGGCGAGGGTGGTCGGGCAAATGTCCGGGCAGAAGGTGTAGCCGAAGAACAGCAGGCTCCATTTGTCTTTCAGCTCGTTGACCGTCACGGCCTGGCCATCCTGGTCAACCATCTGTAGATCCGGCAACTGACGACTCTGCGGCAACAGAATGATCCCGGCATCGATCAGCGCGGTCGGGTCACCCTGGCCTCTACCATTGAGCACTTTGTTGACGGTAAGTCCCAGGATCAAAGCCACCAGGGCCACTAGAATAAAGACGGTTTTCTGAGTTCGAGTCATAGGCTCAACAATAGGTAATGGTCTACGAGCAGCGCGATAAACAGCAGGAACAAGTAGTAGATAGAGTACTTGAAGGTGTTGATCGCCGCGTGCGGCCGAGTGCCACGGTACAGCACGAAGGCCCATTGCAGGAACCTCGCGCCAAGGCCCAGGGCGCAAATCAGGTAAAGCATACCGCTCATGTGGATGACAAACGGCAGCAGGCTGACCGCGAGCAGGACGAAGGTGTAGAGCACGATATGGACCTTGGTGTAGTGCTCGCCATGGGTCACCGGCAACATCGGGATATCGGCCTTGGCGTATTCCTCCTTGCGGTGAATCGCCAGCGCCCAGAAATGCGGCGGGGTCCAGGCGAAGATGATCAGTACCAGCAGCAGCGGCTCGGCACTGACATGCCCGGTGACGGCGACCCAGCCGAGCAACGGTGGAGCGGCGCCGGCCAGCCCGCCGATGACAATATTCTGTGGCGTGGCGCGTTTGAGGAAACCGGTGTAGATCACCGCATAGCCGAGCAGCGAGGCCAGGGTCAGCCAGGCAGTCAGCGGGTTAGTGAAGGCCAGCAGCACGGCCTGGCCAGCCAGCGCCAACGCAAAAGCGAAAGTCAGCGCCGCCGTCGGTGAAACCCGTCCTTCGGCCAGCGGCCTTTTATGGGTTCGGGCCATGACCGCATCGATCCGCCGATCTACCACATGGTTGACCGCCGCCGCGCCCCCCGCGCACATCGCGATCCCCAGATTACCAAACACCAGCACCGTCCACGGCACCCCGGCGCGAGTGGCGAGAAACATCCCCACCAGTGAGGTGATGAGCATCAGCACCACCACCTTGGGTTTGGTCAGCTCCAGATAGTCACGCCAGATTGCCTGACTGTGACGTTCGCCGATCAAAGTCGCCATGGCATCTCTCCTTTTATTGTTATAGGGCCGCCTGATTGTTTGCGGGCGAGCCGCCAACGCACAGGGACCTGATGCTTGACCCGAACCAGGCTGGTTCGCGCGTGGTAATTGACCAGTACCAGCGTCAGCAGCAGCGCCGCTCCGCCAGCGTTATGAGCGACAGCAACCGACAGTGGCAGATGAAACAGCACATTGCTCACCCCCAGGCTGATCTGCACGGCCAGTGCCACCAGCACCAGTCCGGCAAGACGACTCATACCCACCGCCCGCAATTGCCAGGCCAGCCCCAGCAGTACCAGGGTGACCACCAGCGCGCCAATGCGATGGGTCAGGTGAATCGCGGTGCGCGCATCGCTGTCCAGCTGGCCACCGAGGTAATTCGGGCCGATGTGCTGGGTCAGGTGAAAGCCATTGGCAAAGTCGGCGGCCGGCAACCACTGTCCATGACAGGTAGGAAAATCGATACAGGCCACCGCTGCATAGTTCGAGCTGACCCAGCCACCGAGAGCGATTTGCCCGATCACCAGCAATAGCCCGGCAGTCGCCCAGTACTGCAGGCGCCGCGGTACCGTCAGCGCTGGCAACACCCCGGACAGGCGCAGCGTCAGCAAAAACAACAGGCTCAAGGTGGCAAAACCACCGAGCAAATGCCCGGTAACCACTTGCGGCCACAGCTTGAGGGTCACCGTCCACATACCGAACGCCGCTTGAGCGCACACCACCGCCAGCAAAAACAGCGGTAGCTTCAGCGGATGCCCCGGGTGATGACGATGGGTCCAGGCCCGTGCGGCCAGCAACACAATCAGCAACCCCAGGGCCCCGGCAAAGTAGCGGTGGACCATCTCGTTCCAGCCCTTATGGGCCTCCACCGGCGCATCGGGATAATGCAGTTCGGCATGGGCCAGCTGGGCTTCGCTTTTCGGCACACTGATAAAACCGTAGCAGCCCGGCCAATCAGGGCAGCCCAGCCCGGCATGGGTCAGCCGGGTATAGGCGCCGAGTAACACCACTATCAGTGCCAGCAATGTGGCAAACAACGCGAGGCGAAATCCAGGTTTGGCCATGACGATGCCCTTATCCGATGTTCGACAGTTTCAGCAGATGGCGCAGGTCGTTGAGCAGATCCTTGCCTTTGACCCTGGCGTCATAGCGCAACACCAGGTTGCCGTGAGGATCGATGATCCACAGTTGCGCCGTACCATGGCCCTGCGCAGCCTTGCCCCCGGCACCTTGAGTATAGGTCGGTAGATCAAGTGAATAGCGCTGCAGCTGCGGGTACTCGAGTTGCAGCTTGGCATCGTATTCGGCATTCAGCGGCTGGGAGACAGCCAGTGCATGAGTGGCGCGGGACGCATCACGCCCCAGACCGATCTGGATCTGTCGCGCCAAATAAACCAACTGCTGGCAGTCCACGGAACACTCCTGCGGTGCGCTGACCAGGATCTGCCAGCGGCTTTCGTCAGCCTGCACGCCAAGCTCTGCGCGAGTCTGGCCGTTACCGATCAATTCGCCGTGATAACTGCGACTTTCCGGTACCCAGAACTGCAATTTGTACATGCCGGTGGCAAGGATCATCGGGCCGATTACCATCAGCAGAATCAGAATCAGCTGCCAGCGCCCGCGCCGACGACTTGGCGACCTGCGCGCCTCAGACATGTTGGGTGGATTCATGGCCGCTCCCATGGTGTTTCTCCCTTGCGTTGTGCCAACCGAGATAGAGATAAAGGCCGAACAGTGCCACCGCCATGGCAAACCACTGCACGGCATAACCGAGATGTTTTTCCGGCCCCATGGCCACTACCGGCCAATCGGCCTGGTAAGTGGCAGGGCCACTTTCTGCGCGCAGCTCAAAGGCAAAACCCTTGCGCCCCAACTCGGCCCAGAGACTGGCCGGGGCCACTGCCGTCACCAGCCGAGGCCAGTTCGCGCCCGCCGGATCGGCATGCAACTGAAAGGTTGCGCCTGGGGCGACATAGACCCAGGCATCGAGATCCATTGTTTGTGCGGGGGTGGTGAACACCGGCGGAGTGCGCCGATCCGGCCACGGCAGCCAGCCGCGATTGAGCAATAACCACAGACCACTGGGCTGGTCGAAAAACGCTTGCAGCAACTCGACCCCGACCTTGCCGTCACGGGTGCGGTTATCCAGCAGAAAGCTGTGCTCTGCGTCGAACTGCCCGTGCAGGCGCACTCGCCGGAACGCCGGGTCCTGCGCATCCGGCAATTGCTCGAGGGCAACCGGCTCTGCCGCCCGGCGCTCGGCGTAGCTCTCGAGCAGCAGGCGTTTGTGTTCGCCCCGGTCCAATTGCCAGAAACCCAGGAAGATCATCAATGGCAGCAGCACCAGAACCACAAGGCTCGGTACAACGCCCGGGCGAAAACCTTTCATGGCATCGCCGCAGATGCAGGAATTCGACTAGCTATACTGACTCGCATCGCGTTCCCCCCGGAGTATCACCATGCTTAAAACCGCAATCGTCCTGATGCTGATAGCCACGGTCATCAGCCTGTTCAGCGGCCTGTTCTTTCTGGTCAAGGACGAAAGCAGTTCGAACCGACTGGTCATTGCCCTGACTGTTCGTGTCAGCCTGGCCGCTGTCACCGTCGGCTTGATCGCCTGGGGTTTCTTCAGCGGCCAGCTGGTGTCGCACGCGCCCTGGTAAGCGGAACGTCAGAGCACGTACACAAAGACAAACAAACCAATCCACACCACATCGACGAAGTGCCAATACCAACTGGCGGCTTCGAAAGCGAATTGATGCTCGGCATTGAAATGCCCACGCATGACCCGCATCAGCATCACGAACAGGATGATGGTGCCGATGGTCACGTGGGCGCCGTGAAAGCCAGTGAGCATGAAGAAGGTCGCGCCGTAGACACCCGACCCCAGCGTCAGACCAAGCTCGTGATAGGCGTGGATATATTCTTCGGCCTGAAAGCCAAGGAACGCGCAGCCTAGCAACACCGTCAGTGCCAGCCAGATTTTCAGCGCGCCGCGATGACCTTTTTTCAAAGCATGGTGGGCGATGGTCACGGTCACGCTGGAGCTGACCAGCAACACCGTGTTGAGCAAAGGCAGCCCCCAGGGGCTGATGACTTCTTTCGGTGCTGGAAAGAGTTTCGGGTCGGGGTTGTTCAGTAGTGGCCAGATGAACTCGAAGTTCGGCCACAGCATGTGCGCGACACCTTTGGCCCCCTCGCCACCCAGTGCCGGTCCGGATATGTTCCGCACGTAGAACAGCGCACCGAAGAACGCGATGAAGAACATCACTTCGGAGAAGATGAACCAGCTCATCCCCCAGCGAAATGAGCGATCCATCTGCGCACTGTACAAACCGGAGCGGCTCTCCTTGATCACCGTGCCAAACCAGCCGAACAGCATGTAGGCCAGCAGCAGGCTACCGATAAAGAAAATCAGCGGCCCGTGGGATTCCGGTCGTGCGGCCTTGAGGTCATTGAACCAGGTGCCCAGACCATACATGGTGATCAGCATGCCGAACGTGGCAATGATCGGCCATTTGCTCTGGGCTGGAACGTAATAATGCTCGTGAGTTGCCATTTATTGTTCTCCTTATCGGGCACGCTTCAACGCCTGGCTACCTGGATCAGTTAACAACCACAGGTGGATGGCGAGCGGTGATATCGAACAGCGTGTAAGCCAGCGTCAGGTGTTTCACATCCTTGGGCATGTCGCGGTCAACGATGAAACGCACCGGCATCTCGATCCGCTGCCCCGGCTGCAAAACCTGCTGGGTGAAGCAGAAACACTCGGTCTTATGGAAGTACATCGCCGCCTCGGCTGGAGAAATACTCGGAATCGCCTGGGCAGTCATGGGGTGATCGGTCGGGTTGTAGGCCACGAACAGCATCTCGTTGACCGCCCCGGGATACACCAGGATTTCGTCGGACTTGGAGTAGAAATCCCAGACCATGTCGATGGAGTTAGTGGAGAGAAACTGCACCCGTACCTGGCGCGACTGGTCTATCACCTGTGTGCCTTCGTACTGCCCGGCGGTCTTGCCGTTGATGCCGAACGCCTTGCACATCACGTCGTAGATCGGCACCAGGGCAAAACCGAAGGCGAACATCGCCACCACCAGAATCAGCAGGCGGGTGACCAGGCGCTTGATAGGCACAGACTCAGCCATGATCGACTCCCGGCACGCGGTTCATTTCACCTCCGGCGGCGTGGTGAAGGTGTGATACGGAGCCGGCGACGGAATACTCCACTCCAGACCCTCAGCACCATCCCAAGGCTTGGCCGGTGCGGGTTCGCCGCTGCGGATGCACTTGATGACGATGAACAGGAAGAAGATCTGCGTGGCGCCGAACATGAAGGCACCGATCGAGGAGACCATGTTGAAGTCGGCGAACTGCAGGTTGTAGTCCGGAATACGCCGCGGCATCCCCGCCAGCCCGACAAAGTGCATCGGGAAGAAGGCCATGTTCATGCCGATGAAGGACAGCCAGAAGTGCAGTTTGCCCAGGGTCTCGTCGTACATACGCCCGGTCCACTTCGGCAGCCAGTAGTAGGCTGAGGCGAAGATCCCGAAGATCGCCCCCGGCACCAGCACATAGTGGAAGTGCGCCACCACGAAGTAGGTGTCGTGGTACTGGAAGTCCGCAGGGGCAATGGCCAGCATCAGCCCGGAGAAGCCACCGATGGTGAACAGAATGACGAAGGCCACCGCGAACAGCATCGGTGTCTCGAAGCTCAACGAACCTTGCCACATGGTGCTGGCCCAGTTGAACACCTTGACTCCGGTCGGCACCGCGATCAACAGCGTGGCGTACATGAAGAACAGCTCGCCCACCAACGGAATGCCCACCACGAACATGTGGTGCGCCCAGACGATGAATGACAGGAAGGCAATACTCGCCGTGGCGTAGACCATCGAGGTGTAGCCAAACAACGGTTTGCGCGAGAAGGTCGGGATGATCGCGCTGACGGCACCGAAGGCCGGCAGGATCATGATGTACACCTCGGGGTGACCGAAGAACCAGAACACATGCTGGAACAGCACCGGATCACCACCACCGGCGGCACTGAAGAAGCTGGTGCCGAAGTGGATGTCCATCAGCATCATGGTCACGCAACCGGCCAGCACCGGCATCACCGCAATCAACAGGAACGCGGTGATCAGCCAGGTCCAGACGAACAGCGGCATTTTCATCAAGGTCATGCCGGGCGCACGCAGGTTGAGGATGGTGGCGATCACGTTGATCGCGCCCATGATCGAACTGATACCCATCATGTGAATGGCAAGGATGAAAAAGGTCACGCTTTCCGGGGCGTAGGTGGTCGACAACGGGGCGTAGAAGGTCCAGCCGAAGTTCGGCCCGCCACCCGGTGAAAACAGGGTCGAGATTAACAACAGGAACGCCGCCACCAATAGCCAGAAGCTGAAGTTGTTCATTCGTGGCAGGGCCATGTCCGGAGCACCGATCATCAACGGGATCATCCAGTTGGCAAGGCCGACGAACGCCGGCATCACCGCACCGAAGACCATGATCAGCCCGTGCATGGTGGTCATCTGGTTGAAGAATTCCGGCTGGACGATCTGCAAGCCCGGCTGGAACAACTCGGCGCGGATCACCATGGCGAACGAACCACCGAGCAGGAACATAGCAAAACTGAACCACAGGTACAGGGTCCCGATGTCTTTGTGGTTGGTGGTCAGCACCCAGCGCATCAAGCCTTTGGCCGGGCCGTGGGCGTGGTCATGAGCTACATGAGTGTGGTCATCGGTCAAAGTACTCATGTCCTGTCTCCTGCAAACGGGTGAACGGTGCGGTGACGGGCAATGAGCCCCAACCGGTTCCGGGAACACGCAATAGACCGGGTCATTTGCTTTCCGCCTGTTTCAGAGCCAGCACGTCTTTGGGCGTGACCATGTCGCCCTTGCTGTTGCCCCAGGCATTACGCTCATAGGTCACAACGGCGGCGATATCGACTTCCGAAAGCTGTTTGCCAAAGGCCGCCATCGCGGTGCCTGGCTTGCCGTGATAGACAATGCTCAGGTGATCTTCCTTCGGTCCGGTGGCGATCTTCGAGCCCTTGAGCGCCGGGAACATGGGCGGCAGGCCCTGGCCCTCGGCCTGGTGACAGGCCACGCAGCTGGTGTGGTAGACCTTGTCGCCGCGAGCCACCAGCTCTTCGAGGGTCCACTCTTTGGAGGTCAGCTCTTTGAGTTTGCCGGCCTCGGCTTTGCGTTCAGCCAGCCAGGTGTCGTAATCGGCCCTGGACTTGACCTCGACCACGATCGGCATGAAGCCGTGATCCTTGCCGCACAGCTCAGTGCATTGACCGCGGTAGAGGCCAGGCTTCTCGACCCGGGTCCAGGCTTCGTTGACGAACCCCGGAATCGCATCGCGCTTCACCGCAAAGTCCGGAACCCACCAGGAGTGGATCACATCCGCGGCGGTCACCAGAAAGCGCACCTTGGCACCGACCGGCAGCACCAGCGGCTGGTCGACTTCCAATAGATAATGCTCACCCTTGGTGGCCTGGTTATGGATTTGCTCGGCGGGCGTGGCCATATTGCTGAAGAACTCGACGTCCTGGCCCAGGTATTTGTAATGCCACTTCCACTGATAGCCGGTGACCTGGATGTCGACATCCGATTCCGTACTGTCGTAGATCTCAATGAGGGTTTTGGTCGCGGGGATGGCCATCGCCACCAGAATCAGGAAAGGCACGATGGTCCACAGGATTTCGACCGTCGTACTTTCATGAAATTTGGCAGCCACCTGACCGGTAGAACGACGGTGGACGATCATCGACCAGAACATGGCACCGAAGACCACGATGCCAATCACCACACAGATCCAGAAAATGGTCATGTGCAGGTCGAATACCTTGTTGCTTACCTCAGTAGCCCCAGGTGCCATATTCACGGTCCAGGCGGCTTGCGCCTGGCTGAATATTGACCACAACACAAGGCCCACCCAGACTTGTGGATGTCGCATCATTGCGGGTTCCCCTTATCGTTCTTTTTATCCCGCCGGCTTTCACCTGCGGCCAAGGAAGCGGCTGCCCCAGACTACGAACTCAAACCGCGAAACCTCGGCTGCACCTGCAGTCGGGCGTCATCAGCTAACTCCATACAGACCCGAGTATAGACAGCGACTCAGACCTCGCAACGCGATGGCGTAAATCAGCTGAGACAGATTGGTCTTGCGCCTGAGGCCGCGGAGGGAGAGGGATACCTGACGAATGGTGGCAAATGGATATAACGTAGGCATATAACCATGAAATAATTATGACAAATGCGTCTAAGCAGTTTTTGCACGCAAGCTAACTTATGTCTTCCCTATTTCATTGCCTCGTTTCCTGGAGCTTCCATGAACACCGCCGCATTGCGCGAGCAGATTCAACACGCCCTTCAACATGAAGCCGAAACGGGCCATTTGACGCGTCAGCTGGAAACCCAATTGCCGCACCTTCACCCGGCCATCCAGTTACCCGATGCCGACGCCAAGGGCGTTTTGACTCGTTTTGTTACAGCTTATATAGAACAAGTCCCGGATCTGCTCGACGCGGCCAACGATGTGGCGCGAGAAGCAGGCATCGAAGATCAGATAAAGCCTGTTCTGAAAATCGCCGAGCAGTTCTTCATCCAGCCGCCGGCAATCATGGAAGGCCATACAGGCCTTGATGGCCTGCTGGACGAAGCCTACCTGGCTCTTCGTCTGGTCGAGGAGGTCAACGATCTCTACATCAAGCATTTCGGTCAGCCATTGATCCCGCTGGACATGACCGTCGCCAACCTGATCACCCATCAGCTGATCGGCGAAGAATTCGCCAACCAACTGGATGAGGCGGTGCATCACGCGGTAGACGAAATGCTTAACGAAGAGAGCTTCGCGCTCGAGTCAGTCGAGACCTACCGCGAAAAACTCGCCAGCCCGGACACCGGAGCCGCCTGGAAACGCTGGCCATGCCTGTCGCGCCAACTGGGCGTGGAGTTGGAGCTCGATAAGCCGGCCTGACCAATACCCTTTGCGGGCATCTGGCCTTGAAAAGATCGCACCCTACGGCAGCTCCTACAGATTTAGCGTACCCCTGATAATCCGAGGGCATGCGCGATCGGCGGAGCTGCCGCAGGCTGCGATCCTGGCGATCTTGCCGTCACCCAAAAACTCGGGATGATGTCAGGCCCCGGCCGACCCCATCCCGGCTGTCGTACGCAATCGCCCTTCCAGTCGGCGCTTCAAGCCACGCGCCTCGATCACCAGCTTCGAGCCTTTGGCCGCGTTGGCCCGGCCCCACTCCTCCAGCAGCTCAAGGCAGGAATGGTCGATGTAACTCAGGTTACTCAATGGCACATGCACCGTAGCACCCGCTGGAATGGTTGCCAGTACCTGCGTCAATGCAGGCACCTTGAGAAAGGTCGCCGCACCGGTCAACCGCAATTCCATCTCGCCCTCAGGGGGCAGATCGATCAGACTGATTTTCAACCGCGATGCCTTCCAGGCGAGTTTCGCCAAGGTCAGGCCGAAGCCGATCAGCACACCGGTCAACAGGTCAGTGAAGATGATTGCCAGGGCTGTGGCCGCGTAGGTCAGCATCGGCATCCGGCCATAGCGACCGAGCCCGCGGAAGGCCTTGAGGTCGACCAGCTTTATCCCGGTGTAGACCAACACCCCGGCCAGACTCGCCACCGGAATGCTTTGCAGCACACTGGACAGCAGCAATACAAATGCCAGTAGCCATACGCCATGGAATATTGCCGAGAGCCGTGTGGTCGCGCCAGCCTGCACATTCGCCGAGCTGCGTACGATCACCCCGGTCATTGGCAGCGCACCGAGCAGACCGCAGAGCATGTTGCCAACGCCCTGTGCCGACAGTTCCCGATCGAAATCCGAACGCTGTCCGTTATGCATGCGGTCCACCGCCGCGGCCGACAACAGCGTTTCGGCACTGGCGATAAAGGCCACGGCGAACGCGGCAATCAGCAGATTGGGATCGGCCAGATTGAGCAGGTCGGACGGTCGCAGCCAATCAATCGCGTCTGCCAAATTGGCCGGTACTTCGACTCGTTTGACCTGCAATGCGAGGACAAGGCTCGCAACAGTCGTAAGACCGACGCCTAGCAGGGCACCAGGAACAAACCGCAACGACTGTGGACGTAACTTGTCCCACAGCCACATCACCAGAATCGTCGATAACCCGAGCAACCCGGCCTGCCAGCCGAGCCCGCCACCCAGTGTTGGCAATGCCTGAGCCAGAGCGGCGGGGAAGCCTGCCAGGTTATCCAGCCCGGACGGTTTGGGCGCGCCGTCGAGCATCACATGTATCTGCGAAAGCACGATCAACACGCCGATTCCGGCGAGCATCCCGTAGACCACTGCCGGTGCCGTGACTCTGAACCAGCACCCCAGACGTAAACGCCCGGCGACCAATTGCAGAAAACCGGCCAGCAACAGAATCGGCCCGAGCATGGCCACTCCATGCTGACGCACCAGTTCAAACACCAACACCGCCAGACCCGCAGCCGGGCCACTGACCTGGAGCGGCGAGCCTGCCAGCCAACCGACTACCAGACCGCCGATTATTCCGGTGATCAAGCCTTTGGACGGCGGCAGGCCTGAAGCGATGGCAATGCCCATGCACAAGGGCAGGGCAACGAGAAACACCACCACCGAAGCCAACAGCTCCCGTGGCAGAACATCTTTTAATTGTGCAGCACGCATGAAGACTCTCCCGAGACTTTCTTCAGGCGTGGCAAAGCCCGACCGCTGAATCAGCAGCCACGGCTAAACCACACCGGGATAATTAGGAAGATCTAGAAGCGCGCCTTGGGCGTCGCAACGGGAATCGGATGACTGCCATCCAGCGGCAGGAAGCAACCCTTGTCCGCGTCGTAGGCTTTGATTTCACTGGTTTCGATGTTGTAGACCCAGCCATGGATAAACAGCTGACCCTTGGCCATGCGCGAGGCCACCGATGGGTGAGTGCGCAAGTGCTGCAACTGGGCAATAACGTTTTCTTCGGTCAGCACATGCATGCTTTCATTTTCGTCAACACAATCGCAGTTGTCCTGCACCATTGTCTTGGCCACTTCCGCATGACGCAGCCAGGCTTTGACCGTAGGCATTTTTTCCAGGCTTTGTGGATTGAGCACCGCGCGCATCGCGCCGCAATCGGAGTGCCCGCAAATGATGATGTGCTGCACACCCAGCGCCAGGACGGCGTACTCAATGGCGGTGGATACGCCTCCGTTCATTTGCCCGTAAGGCGGCACCACGTTACCCACGTTGCGGGTCACGAACAGATCGCCCGGGGCGCTTTGGGTGATTAATTCAGGAACGATGCGCGAATCGGCACACGCGATGAACATTGCCCTTGGCTGTTGGGCCGTGGCGAGTTTTTTGAAGAGTTCTTCCTGCTGCGGGAAAATCTCGTGATGGAAATGCAAAAAGCCGTCAACGATATGCTGCAGCGCTGCATCGGCGCTTTCGGCCTCCGGGAGGGCTGAAACCGACGCAGCCAACGGCTGTTTATCCTTGTCACTCATGATTCATCCTCTTTGACGGATTAAGGGAATTTTCCGGTTTTATCCGGCACGAGGCCAGTGGTTGAATAAAAAACATTCACCCCCGCAGACCGCAACCAACCGGTCACTCGATGAACAAGGTAACCGTCGAAACTTAATTCAAACTGAATCGAGCGCTCTAGCACGCTGATTCCACGTCGATAAAAACGTGACTGGAGTATAGATGACCGCTCCATTGGCACTATTCAACGATAGGCCAATTCCCCTCAAAGCAGCGTCATCTGGCCGCCCGGCGGGCAAAAAGCGTCACAATCGAGATTGAAACCTTCTCGTCGATTCAACCCAAACCGTTTGATGGCTTTGGCGAAGCGCAGCGCCAGTAAATCGGCAAACGGCCCTTCACCCCGCATGCGTGCGCCGAAGCGACTGTCGTACAGCTCACCGCCACGACTTTGGCGAATCAGGCTCAGCACATGGGCTGCGCGCTGTGGATAGTGAGCGGCCAGCCATTCCTCGAACAGCGGCGCGACCTCCAGCGGCAGGCGCAGCATCATGTAACCCGCGCTTTGTGCGCCAGCGGCCTGGGCTTCGCCAAGCAGGCTTTCCAGTTCGCTGTCGTTGATCATCGGAATCATCGGCGAACACAGCACGCCCACCGGAATTCCCGCTTCGCTCATGACCCTGATTGCCCGCAACCGGGCCTTGGGCGCTGCAGCCCGCGGTTCGAGTATGCGTTTTAGCTCATCATCGAGGGTAGTCAGGCTGATCATCACTGCCACCAGGCGCTGTTGCGCCAACTCCACCAGCAAATCCAGATCACGAAGAATCAGCGAGCCTTTGGTGATAATGGTCACTGGATGGCGATAGCGCAGCAGCACTTCCAGGGTTCGCCGAGTGATTCTGTGCTCGCGCTCAATCGGCTGATAAGGATCGGTATTGGACCCGAGGTTGATTGGCGCGCATTTGTAGCCACGCTTCGACAACTGCTGCTCTAGCACATCGGCAGCATTGGTCTTGGCGATCAGCCTGGTCTCGAAATCCAGCCCTGGCGACAGGTCCCAATAGGCATGACTGGGTCGCGCGTAGCAGTAGATGCAACCGTGTTCGCAGCCACGATAGGGGTTGATCGAACGATCGAAGGGCAGGTCCGGCGAGGTGTTACGAGTGATGATGGTTTTCGCCGTCTCGATGCGCACCTCGGTGCCTTGGGTTTCGGGCGCCTCCTGATACCAGCCGTCGTCCTCGGCGACCGAGCGGTTCGGTGCGAAGCGATTGGGCGGGTTCGTTGCGGTGCCGCGTCCGCGAGGGGGCAAGGGTGTGAACATTGAACGGGCCTCCTTAGCTGTATGTGCATACAGTATCCGAGCATCAGGGCTCTGAACAGTGCCGTTCGGCACTTCTGAAGTGCTACAAATCAAATGCCCGAAGGGTTATATATCGAAAGTTTTCAGAGAAAAACGATGATACATATAAAGTCTGCACAGCCCCCCATAACATCTATGGTTAGTTCTACTCATACGCAACATCACTAAAACAAACATACAGGTATCAAGTAATGTCGTTTTTCAATCAGCGCGGTATCTTCATGCAACTGCTGGCTCCCACCATAGTCAATCCGAATGAAGCACAAGTTTCAATGCAACTGACGCGAAAAGAGTTGGGTTGGGATGCTGAAAACCAAGTGCAGACCGAGACCCTTGTCGACTCTACCTTCGTAACCGCCGTCTCCCACGACGGTGGCCGCTCCTTCAGCATCCGCGCCAACG
Organism: Pseudomonas sp. LBUM1658; assembly: GCF_059716055.1. NCBI lineage: Bacteria > Pseudomonadati > Pseudomonadota > Gammaproteobacteria > Pseudomonadales > Pseudomonadaceae > Pseudomonas > Pseudomonas sp. LBUM1658. Next base: position 64,703 of record NZ_CP166798.1, on the reverse strand, counting down.
CACCGGATGTTGACGGCAACCGCATTATTAACGACGAGGATAAAGCCAAACTTCTCGCGTTGGCCGTGGCTTACTCCCGCATTGTCAATCCTTGATAAGTGCTACACAGGCTTTTATCAACGCGTATAGCTTGCATAAAAAAGACGCTAACTCTGTGCGAAGTTTCTTCGCACAGAGGATCTATTAAGAAGACCTGGCGGCCATCAATTATGTTTCGATATTTACCCGAGCGCATCGGCCGATGTCGGTTTCATATCATCGCACCTGTAAGTCAGACACTTCGCGTTCCCCCAGACCTGACAATTCTTTGACCTCCACCTCACGGGTCTTTGACCGGCTCGGCCAATACTACGCTCCATCAATTCCCTTCATACTGGCGCCTCACGCATGTCGAAAATCAGCGTCTTACCCGCTTTGTGTCTTTCTTTCGTGGTGATTTTCACGACGGCACCGGCTCAAGCTAGCGAAGCTCCGTCGACTCGGCCCGCTGAATGGGCGCAGCCCGTCGAAGTCCAGTACAACCTGTACCAGATGTCCCCGACGCTCTTGCGCAGTGCTTTACCCGATGAAGGCGCAGTCCCTTTGCTGAAAACGCTCAAGGTCGGCACTGTGATCAACTTCTTGCCGGAATCGGACTCAAGCTGGTTATCGGCGCCCGATATCACCCAAGTGCAATTGCCTTATCGAACCAACCATGTCGATGACGCCGACGTACTGGCTGCAATACGCGCAATAAAGGCCGCCGAAAGCAAAGGCCCGGTATTGATGCACTGCAAACATGGATCGGATCGCACCGGTCTGATGGCCGCGATGTACCGCGTAGTGCAGCAGGGGTGGACTAAAGAGGAGGCCTTGAATGAAATGACCCAAGGCGGATTTGGGGATAACGCCCACTTCAAGGATGGCATTCGCTACATGATGCAGGCCGACGTCGAAAAACTGCGCACTGCGCTACTCAGTGGCGCATGCAGTACCAGTCCGTTCGCGATCTGTTCGATGAAAAGCTGGTTCAAAACCGCCAACGCTGGGTAGTCGGCGGTTTCGAGGGGTGGTCGAGACTCAGTGCTGATCGTCAGGCTTTTTCTTCAGCTTCGGATTCGGAAAAAACTGCACTGCCTGGACTTTTGCATCCGGCGCTTTCAACGCCGAGACATTGACCCGGGTACCCAACTCCTTGGGCACCGACAGACCTTGCTCGTTGAGCGTGTCGGAGTAACCGCAGGCCACGCATTCGCGGTGCGGCACGTCGTCTTCGCTCCACATCATCAACTTGTCCGGCTCGCTGCATGCCGGGCAGACGGCCCCGGCGATGAAGCGTTTCTTGGTTTTGCTCACAGGTCCATCACTCATGCTGCTGCGTCCTCACTCAGGCCGCTATGGCGCAAGAGTGCGTCAATCGACGGTTCACGTCCGCGGAAATCGACGAACAGCACCATGGGTTCCTGAGAACCGCCACGGGCCAGGATAGCCTCCCGGAACGCACGGCCGGTCTCGGCGTTGAGCACGCCTTCTTCCTCGAACCTCGAAAAAGCGTCAGCCGACAGCACTTCGGCCCATTTGTAGCTGTAGTAACCCGCCGCATAACCGCCGGCGAAGATATGCGCAAAGCTGTTGGGAAAACGGTTGTAGACCGGCGGACGCATGACCGAGACCTCGTTACGTATACCTTCGAGCACCTGCGCTACGCTACGGCCATCACCGTGAGTGGCATGCAGCTCGAAGTCGAACAACGAAAACTCCAGTTGGCGAACCATCATCAGGCCGGACTGGAAGTTCTTCGCCGCAAGCATCTTTTCCAGCAGGTCCTGGGGCAGCGGCTCAGCGGTTTCGTAGTGACCGGAAATCAGCGCCAGGCCTTCCGGCTCCCAGCACCAGTTCTCCATGAACTGGCTCGGCAACTCCACCGCGTCCCAGGCCACGCCGTTGATTCCGGACACTCCTGAATACTCGACGCGGGTCAGCAGGTGATGCAGTCCGTGGCCGAACTCGTGGAACAGGGTGGTGACTTCATCGTGGGTCAACAGGGCCGGTTTGCCGCTGTCGGCCGGGGTGAAGTTACACACCAGGTTGGCCACCGGACTTTGCAGCACGCCTTCGGCGGTGCGCCGACGATCGCGAGCGCCGTCCATCCAGGCGCCGCCGCGCTTGTTGGCACGGGCATACAGATCGAAGAAGAAACGCCCGACGTGCTGGCCGTTTTCCTTGATTTCGAACAGGCGAACATCCGGGTGCCAGGTGTCGAAGCCTTTCAGCTCGGCGATCTCGATGCCGTACAGACGCTGAACGATGGCGAACAGGCCGCTCAGCACCTTGTCGATCGGGAAGTAGGCGCGCAGTGTTTCCTGGGCCACGCTGTAGCGCTGTTCCCGGAGTTTCTCACCGTAGAAACCGCTGTCCCAGCTTTGCAGGTCCGGGCAGCCTTGCTCGGCGGCGTAGGCTTTGAGTTGTTCCAGGTCCTGGGCGGCAAAGGGTTTACTGCGATTGGCCAGGTCGCGCAGGAAGCTCAGCACCTGATCGCTGGATTCGGCCATTTTGGTGGCCAGGCTCAGCTCCGAGAAACTGGCGAAACCCAATAGTTGAGCCAGCTCCTGACGCAGGTCGAGAATCTCTTCCATTACCGGACCGTTGTCGTTCTGACCGGCGTTCGGGCCTTGGTCCGACGCACGGGTGCAATAGGCGGCGTAGACTTCTTCGCGCAGTGCACGGTCCTGGGCGTAGGTCATCACCGCAAAATAGCTCGGGAATTCCAGGCTGATCAGCCACCCATCCAGGCCTTTGGCCTGGGCCGCGGCCGCCATTTGCGCCTTGGCCGAGTCAGTCAGACCGGCCAGGGCCGCGTCGTCGGTAACGTGTTTGGTCCAGGCCTGGGTGGCATCGAGCAATTGGTTGGAGAAGCGGCTGCCCAGTTCGGAGAGTTTGCTCTGCACTTCGGCGTAACGCTTTTGTTGCGCCTCGGGCAGATCGATACCCGACAGGCGGAAATCGCGTAGGGCGTGTTCCAGAATGGTTTTTTGCGCCACTTCGAAATCGGCGGATTCCGGACTATTGGCCAAGGCTTCGAAGGCCTGGAACAGCTCGCGGTTCTGGCCCAGCTCAGTGGCGTAGGCGCTCAACGCCGGCAGGCAAGCTTCATAAGCCTCACGCAGTTCAGGACTGTTGCACACCGCGTTCAGGTGGCTGACCGGGCTCCAGGCAGCGCCCAGGCGATCGTTCAGTTCATCCATGGCCAGCACGAGGCCCTCCCAGGCAGGCTGGGTGCCCTGGCTCTGGAGGATTTCTGCGACGACGGCGCGGTTGTCCGCGAGGATCTGTTCGATGGCTGGTTGCACGTGCTCGGCACGGATCGCCGAGAACGGCGGCAAGTCGTAGGACTGCAGAAGAGGGTTGTTCACGCTCACGGTTTGGCACCTTGGCTGGAAGAAACATTGGGCCATCTTAATTACAATCGACACTTACTGCAGCTATCAGCCCCATTAATAAATGTCACAGAGGGAATCCAGCTTGGCCATTCGTACCTACCAGAACCACACCCCGAGACTGGGCGAGCGGGCTTTTGTCGACAGCTCGGCGGTGGTCATCGGCGACGTTGCAATCGGCGCTGACAGCTCGGTCTGGCCGCTGACGGTAATTCGCGGCGACATGCAGCGCATCCGCATCGGCGAGCGCACCAGCGTGCAGGACGGCTGCGTGTTGCATATCACCCACGCCGGGCCCTTCAACCCGAACGGCTTCCCGTTGTTGATCGGTGATGACGTGACCATTGCCCACAAAGTGATGCTCCACGGTTGCACGGTCGGCAGCCGAATCCTGATTGGCATGGGCAGCATTGTCATGGATGGCGCGGTGGTGGAGGACGAGGTAATCATCGGCGCCGGCAGCCTGGTGCCACCGGGTAAACGCCTGGCAAGCGGTTTTCTCTATGTGGGCAGCCCGGTCAAGCAAATCCGGGCGCTGACTGACAAGGAGCGGGCCTTTTTCACCTACAGCGCAGCCAATTACGTGAAGCTCAAGGAGCTGCATCTGGCCGAAGGCTACGACCAGGCCTGATCTCTGCGCCATTACTCAGGAATCACCATGCATTACCAAAGTGTTTTGTTCGACCTCGATGGCACCCTGACCGACCCTCGCGAAGGCATCACCCGTTCAATCCAGTTCGCGCTGAGCAAACTGGGGATTGATGAGCCGGACCTGACCAGGCTTGAACACTTTATCGGCCCGCCGCTGCTGCAAGCCTTCATGCAGTTCTACGACTTCGACGAAGCCAGAGCCTGGGAAGCGGTGAATTTCTATCGTGAGCGCTTCAAGGTCACCGGGCTGTATGAAAACCGCGTGTTCGACGGTGTCACGCCGCTGCTGGAAACTCTCAGCGGGCAAGGGCGACAGTTATATATCGCCACCTCGAAACCCTGGGTGTTTGCGCGGGAAATCGCCCGCCACTTCGACTTCGCCAAGCACTTCAAAGTGATCTACGGCAGCGAACTGGACGGTACTCGCACCGACAAAGTCGAGCTGATTCGCCATCTGGTGGCCGAAGAAGGCCTCGATCCAAGGGACACCTTGATGATCGGCGACCGCAAACACGACTTGATTGGCGCCCGACTCAACGGACTGGATGCGGCAGCGGTGGGTTATGGCTTTGGCAGCCGGGAAGAGCTGAACGCCGAACAACCGGCGTATCACTTCGAATCGCTGAGCGAATTGCATCGGGCGTTTTTGCCGCGCTGATCAAATCCGTTCGTCGGCAAGCTTCGCACCAGCCAGGTCAAATGCCAGCGCGGGGCTTGCCCACAATGCGATTACAGCGCGAATGGCAATGGCGTACGGATGGTCTGGCGTTGCACCAGGCGCTGCTGAAACTCCATCGGGTCATGAATCAGCACGTCTTGCCCGGCAAAGGATTCGGCGGCGATCAGGCGTGACAACCAGAAACGCACACAGGCCACCCGCAACATCGTCGGCCAGAGCTCGGCTTCGGCCGCGGTAAAGGGCCGCAATGTTGCATAAGCACCCAGCAAGGCCCGCGCACGCGGTCCGTCGATCAGCCCGGTTTCATCCGAACACCAGTCATTCAGGGCGATTGCCACGTCGTAGAGCATCGGTCCGGAACAGGCGTTGTAGAAGTCGATCAGGCCGGTCAGGTGTGTGCCTTCGAACATTGCGTTATCACGGAACAGATCGGCGTGGATATTGGCCCGTGGCAGTGCGAGGATTTTTTCCTTGCAACGATCGAACTCATCAAGAGCATCCTGCAGCAAGCCGCGTTGCTCCGAACTCAGCTTCGGCATCAACTGCGCACCTTCGTCCTGCATCCAGTCCAGACCGCGATCGGTCTTGCGCTCAAGGACTTTACCCAGGGTAGCCAGGTGCAGATGACCGAGCAGTTCACCCACCTGCACGCAGTGTTGGGCGTTCGCCTCTTTGACGTGCTTGCCAGCCAGTCGCGGTTGCAGCAGCGCCGGTTTGCCGGCGAGTTCGCGCAGGGCTTCTCCGTCAGTCGTGCGCAGCGCATAAGGCACCGGCAGATCGGCTTCATGCAGCACGTCGAGCAATTCGATGAAGAACGGCATTTCCTGGACCGGGCCGCGCTCCACCAGGGTCAGGACAAACTCACCCTGCTCAAGGCTGATGAAGAAGTTAGTGTTTTCACTACCAGCGGCAATCCCCTGGAAGTCAAGCAGGCGGCCGAGCCCGTAAGGGGCGAGAAAGGTTTCCAGCTCAGGCCGAGCCAGGGGGGTGAACACAGACATGGTTAAAACTGCCAGTACGGGCGCCGCGATCCAGCCAGCGCCGATTAAAGTTAAGAACGAGTTACCACTCGAAAATTTTCCACGACGGAATCAGCATATCCGGCTGGTCCGAGCGGATGAAGTTGCCATCGGAGCCATCGGCGCGCACCAGGAAGTACGGTTTACCGACACTCGGGGTGACCTTGATGGCGTACAGGAAACCGTTTTGGCGGTACTCCTGAATGGTCTTGTCGCCTTCAGTACGGATGGTTACATCCGGGTCCGCTGATGGCGCATCATCCGCAGCCATCACCGCCAAGGGCGTGATTGCAAACAAGCTGGCCAGCAGCAAGCGATTTAGTGTGCGCATGATAACCTTGTCCCTTTGTCTTCAACGGTCCCGCTATTCTAGCGCCGGACCCGCCGAAAAGGTTGATCCTGCATGAGCCAAGCCCCCCTCGTCCTGGTGGACGGTTCTTCTTACCTGTACCGCGCCTTTCATGCGCTGCCACCGCTGACCACCTCCAAAGGCCTGCCGACCGGCGCGGTCAAGGGTGTATTGAACATGCTCAAGAGTCTGCGCAAGCAGTACCCGGACAGCCCGTTCGCAGTGGTCTTCGACGCCAAGGGCGGGACATTTCGCGATGACATGTACGCCGAATACAAGGCCAATCGTCCGAGCATGCCCGATGATATGCGGGTACAGATCGAGCCTCTGCATGCGAGCGTGAGTGCCCTGGGCTTCCCGTTGCTGTGCGTCGAAGGCGTCGAGGCCGACGATGTGATTGGCACGCTGGCCCGCAGCAGCGCGGCCGCCGACCGACCGGTGGTGATCTCCACGGGCGACAAGGACATGGCGCAACTGGTCGACGGGCACATTACCTTGGTCAACACCATGACCGGTAGCGCGCTGGATGTGGCTGGCGTGAAAGAGAAATTCGGCGTCGCTCCCGAGCAGATCATCGATTATCTGGCCCTCATGGGCGATTCGTCCGACAACATTCCGGGCGTTCCGGGTATAGGACCCAAGACTGCTTCCGGCTTGCTGGTAGGGGTAAACGGTGGCCTGACCGAGCTCTATGCACAGCTCGATATCGTCCCGACCCTGCCGATCCGCGGCGCCAAGACCCTGCCGGCCAAGCTCGAAGAGCACAAGGAGATGGCATTCCTCTCCTATCAATTGGCGACCATCAAGATCGACGTGCCACTGGATATCGGTCTCGATGACCTGCAAATGGGCCCGCCGGATCACGACAAGCTTGCCGAGCTCTATACCCTGCTGGAATTCAAGAGCTGGTTCGAGGAGAACCAGCGCGATGCCAAGCGTTCCGGCCAGGAGGTCGCCGCTCCGGTCGCCGAAGAAGCCGCCGTCGATACCGAACTCAAGTACAGCACCATCCTCACCCAGGCGGACTTCGACCTGTGGCTGAAGAAACTCAACGACGCGAAGCTGATTGCCTTCGACACCGAAACCACCGGTATCGATGCCCAGCAGGCACAATTGGTCGGCCTGTCTTTCGCTGTACAAGCCAACGAAGCGGCCTACATCCCGCTGACCCATTCCTACATGGGCGTGCCGGATCAGCTGGATCGCGACACCGTGCTGCGCGCACTGAAACCGATTCTGGAAGACCCGAGCAAGCTCAAGGTCGGCCAGCATGCCAAGTTCGACATGAACATCCTGGCCAACTGTGCCATCGGAGGCGATCAGGCCTGCGGCATTTCGGTGCAAGGCATCGCCTTCGACACCATGCTCGAATCCTATGTCCTGGACTCGACGGCAACCCGTCACGACATGGACAGCCTGGCGCTCAAGTACCTGAATTACACCACCACCAGTTTCCAGGACATCGCCGGCAAGGGCGCCAAGCAGCTGACCTTTGACCAGATTTCTCTGGAACTGGCCGGGCCTTACGCCGCCGAAGACGCCGACGTCACCCTGCGTCTGCATCAGACTCTGCAAGAAAAACTCAACGCCATCCCAAGCCTGAGTAAGGTCCTGAGCGAAATCGAAATGCCGCTGGTGCCAGTACTGGCGCGGATTGAACGCCAAGGCGCGCTGGTCGATGCCAACTTGTTGGGCATACAAAGCGTTGAGTTGGGCGAGAAAATGATCGCTCTTGAGCGTGAGGCATTTGCCATCGCTGGAGAAGAATTCAACTTGGGTTCGCCGAAGCAATTGGGCGTGATCCTGTACGAAAAACTCGGCCTGCCGATTCTCAGCAAAACCGCCAAGGGCCAGGCCTCCACTGCCGAAGCCGTGTTGGCGGAACTGGCCGAGCAGGATTTCCCGCTGCCCAAAGTGCTGATGCAATACCGCTCCCTGAGCAAGCTGAAAAGCACCTACACCGACCGCTTGCCGGAGCAGATCAACCCGCGCACCGGGCGCATCCACACCTCCTACCATCAAGCAGTGGCGGCGACCGGGCGGTTGTCTTCCAGTGATCCGAACCTGCAGAACATTCCGATCCGTACCGCCGAAGGTCGGCGGATTCGCCAGGCGTTCGTCGCCCCCAAAGGCTACAAGCTGCTGGCGGCCGACTATTCGCAGATCGAACTGCGGATCATGGCCCACCTGGCCAAGGACGAAGGTTTGTTACATGCCTTCCGCCACAACCTGGACGTGCACAAGGCAACGGCCGCCGAGGTGTTCGGCGTAGAGCTTACCGAGGTCACCTCAGATCAGCGCCGCAGTGCCAAGGCCATTAACTTCGGCCTGATCTACGGCATGAGCGCGTTCGGGCTGGCCAAGCAGATCGGCGTCGATCGCAAGCAATCCCAAGCCTATATCGACCGCTATTTTGCCCGTTACCCAGGCGTGCTCGAGTACATGGAGCGCACCCGCGCCCAAGCCGCCGAACAAGGTTTCGTCGAAACCATTTTTGGCCGGCGCCTGTACCTGCCCGAGATCAATGCGAAAAACCAGGCCCTGCGCAAAGGCGCCGAACGTACCGCGATCAACGCGCCGATGCAGGGAACGGCGGCGGACATCATCAAAAAGGCGATGATCGCGGTGGACAATTGGCTGACATCATCCGGTCTGGACGCCAAAGTGATCCTGCAGGTGCACGATGAACTGGTACTTGAGGTTCGCGAGGATCTGGTCGACCAGGTGCGCGAGGAAATCCGTGGCCATATGAGTGCCGCGGCAGCACTCGATGTGCCGCTTTTGGTCGAAGTTGGTGTTGGAAACAACTGGGACGAGGCGCATTAAGGCGTCTTTCAGGGCTTTTTTGCTGCGGCATAGTGCCGCAGCAAAAGACCAGCAAAGGGCAATTAGTTCGGGAAATTCCAGGGCTTATTGCCAATAGTTTTTTAACTGGCGGAACTAAACCTGTGAACTACCACTCAGAGTTATTGAATGGCTGGTGAAGCCCTTCAATGCTCCTATGTTGTGTTAAGTGTTGGCAGATATCTGGACCCCGCCCTAGCGGTCCGGAGCTTGAACCCCGAACTTCTCCTCCCCATACGAAGTCCGGGGTTTTTTTTGCCTGCAATTCCTTACTCGGCCACTTCCGCGCCTTTATCCGCCAACTCCATCCAGCCCGCCAATACAGTGTAGGCGTCTTCCAGCCCCATGCGTTTGGGTGCCGAAAACAGCTGAATGGTAATGGTATCGCCCCAGCCCTTACGAATATCCGCCTGCACCTTGAGCAGGGTGTTTTTCGCTGCGCCGTAGGTCAGTTTGTCGGCCTTGGTCAGCAAAATGTGCATCGGCATGCCGCTGGCAACCGCCCAATCGAGCATCAGCAGGTCGAAATCAGTCATTGGATGACGGATGTCCATCATCAAAATCAAACCTTTCAAACTCTCGCGACCGCCCAAATAGGCTTCCAGGTGGCGCTGCCAGTGCAATTTCAGCGGGATCGGCACCTTGGCATAGCCATAACCCGGCAGGTCGACCAGGCGGCGATCATCGTCTAGCTTGAAGAAGTTCAGCAGTTGCGTGCGACCCGGAGTCTTCGAGGTTCGGGCCAGGCTGGCGTGAGTCAGGGTGTTCAAGGCGCTGGACTTGCCGGCGTTGGAACGCCCGGCGAAGGCTACTTCAAAGCCTTCGTCGTCCGGACATTGGTCGACTTTGGCGGCGCTGAGCATGAAGGTGGACTGTTGGCACAGACCGAGAATGGGGTTCTTGAGTTGCATGAGATATCCGATGTGGGCGGTGCCGAGAATGGACGCGGCGAGCAGTGTCGTTTCCGTTTCAGTAGCGCCAGTATATAATGCCGCAGATTTTGTGTGCGCTTTGTCCCAACGTAGGATGAAGTTCACGAGAGCGATTGACCTTGATTGCGCATTAGAACGCAGCACGCTCTCAACCCTGAAAAGGTCGTTTTATGACGAAATGGCTGCTAGCTGCCGGTGTCTTGATGCCGCTTTACAGCGCTCAGGCTACACAGGATCCGGAAGCTGTGTACAACCGTGTTTGTGGAGCCTGTCATTCCGGCCAACTCCCCACAGCGCCTCAAAAGGGCGATCAGGAAGCTTGGGCGCCGAGGTTGGCGCAAGGTATGGAGACGCTGGTGCAACACGTGACCCAGGGTTTCAAGGCGATGCCGCCGCGTGGTTTGTGCATGGACTGCAGTGCCGAGGATTACCGAGCAATCATCCAGTGGATGAGCGAGTGATCCCGGCCCATAACTCTTTAACCCTTAGCCGTAGTTGGATTAGCTGATGAACAAATTGATCGTGAGTCTGCTGTTAACCCTGGGGATCTCCGGCATAGCCAATGCTGCAGGCGATGCTACTGCTGGTCAGGCGAAAGCCGCAGTATGTGGCGCCTGTCATGGCCCGGATGGCAACAGCATGGCGCCAAACTTTCCAAAACTGGCGGGTCAGGGCGAGCGTTACCTGAACAAACAACTGCAAGACATCAAGTCCGGCAAGCGCACCGTCCTGGAGATGACCGGCCTGTTGACCAACCTCAGTGATCAGGATCTGGCTGACATCTCCGCGTACTTCGCCAGCCAGAAGGGCAGTGTTGGCGCCGCCGATCCAAAGGTTGTGGCTCGCGGTGAAGAGTTGTTCCGTGGTGGCAAGCTGGATCAAGGCATGCCTTCGTGCACCGGCTGCCACTCGCCGAATGGTGCGGGTCTCGCGGCTGCAGGCTTCCCGCATCTGGGCGGCCAGCATGCTCAGTACATCGCCAAGCAATTGACCGACTTCCGTGAAGGCGCTCGTACCAACGACGGCGACACGAAGATCATGCAAAGCATTGCGGCCAAGCTGAGCAACAAAGACATCGAAGCGGTGTCCAGCTACATTCAAGGCCTGCACTAAGGTCTGTTCGATCGGCGTTGCGCAAGGTGTACATCTTTCGCAACGTTAACGATCTATTAATCCGTCGATGCGAACATAAAAGGGTGGCTCAGGCTGCCCTTTTTTATGGCGGCTGCCGTTACACTAGCGAACTCAAGCCCATCCGGACCTGTCTGATTTCAGGTCACGCGAGGCGACCCCATTTGTCCAGGAGTAAAGCATGCGTAATCTGATTCTCAGCGCCGCGCTCGTCAGCGCCAGCCTGTTCGGCATGACCGCCCAGGCTGCCGGCGAACCGCTTGAAGCCGGTAAACAATATGTCGAGCTGAGCAGCACCGTGCCGGTTGCCGTACCTGGCAAGATCGAAGTAGTGGAGCTGTTCTGGTACGGCTGCCCGCATTGCTATGCGTTCGAGCCAACCATCAATCCCTGGGTTGAAAAACTGCCTGCCGATGTGAACTTCGTACGCATTCCGGCGATGTTCGGCGGAATCTGGAACGTTCACGGCCAGTTGTTCATCACCCTGGAAGCCATGGGTGTGGAGCACAAGGTTCACAAGGCCGTATTCGAAGCCATCCACGGTGGCAAGAAGCTCGCGACTCCGGAAGAAATGGCCGAATTCCTGGCAACCGAAGGCGTCGACAAGGATAAATTCCTGAGCACCTACAATTCCTTCGCCGTCAAAGGCAAGGTCGAAGATGCCAAGAAGAAGGCTCAGGCCTATCAGATCACCGGGGTACCGACCATGATCGTCAACGGCAAATACCGCTTCGACCTCGGCACGGCCGGCGGCCCTGAGGGTGCGTTGAACGTGGCTGATCAATTGATCGCCAAGGAACGCGCCGCACCCAAGGCTGTTGCCAACTAAGCGCGGCACTCGCCATGCGCCGCTGGGGTACTGAACGCATCGTTGGCCTGCATGAACCGCGGGTCAACGAGCATCATCTGGAATCGACTGGCCTCCCCGCCGACAGTCGTCTGCGTCTGCTCAGCTTCAATATTCAGGTCGGCATCAGTACCGAGCGCTATCGGCATTACCTGACCCGTGGCTGGCAACATCTGCTGCCGCATACCGGGCGTGCCGACAATCTGCAAAAGATCGGCAACCTGCTGGGCGACTTCGATCTGGTCGCCTTGCAGGAAGCCGATGGCGGCAGCCTGCGGTCGGGTTACGTCAATCAGGTCGAACACCTGGCCCAACTGGGCGCCTTCCCTTACTGGTATCAACAGCTCAACCGTAATCTCGGTCGCCTGGGCCAGCACAGCAATGGTGTGCTCAGCCGTTTGCGTCCTTGGGCTATCGAAGATCATCCATTACCTGGCCCGAAAGGCCGTGGGGCGATCCTGGTGCGCTTTGGCGAGGGACCGGAAGCGCTGGTCGTTGTCATGATGCATCTGGCGTTGGGCGCTCGTGCCCGAACCCTGCAGTTGGCCTATATCCGCGACATGATCGGTGGTTACCGGCATCAGGTGCTGATGGGCGACATGAACACCCATGCCAGCGATTTGCTGCAAAGCTCCCCCTTGCGCGATCTCGGCCTGTTGGCGCCACAGCTTGAGGCGACGTTCCCCAGCTGGCGTCCACAACGCTGCCTCGATCATATTCTGCTAAGCCCCAGCCTGACCCTGGAACGGGTCGAAGTGCTGGCCCAACCCATTTCCGATCACCTGCCGGTCGCGGTAGAGATTCGTCTGCCGGGTTCGCTCACGGCTGATGCATTGCCCGCATTGATTCCTGCCCCCTCGCGGATCCCTTGAATGAGCGACGAAGCACAGCGCTGGAAAGAAAAGTACCTCAAGAGCGTCGAACAACAGGAAAAGCTCGAACGTCGCTGGGATGCCCGTCTCGATTTGCTTCGCCGTGGCCTGGTCCGCAGCACACTGGCAGCGGAGGGCTCCGACCCGGCCGTTGACCTGTGCATGAAAGAAATGCGCGAGGTCGTTCGCACCGACGATATGGATGCGGGTCTGGCGGCGTTGCTGCCGCGCCTGGAAAAAGCCGTGCTCGATTCCGAGCAGCGCCGGGAAACCCGCATTGATCAAATCGGTTCCGCGCTGACAGCCCTGGTCGCTCAGCTACAAGCCTTGCCGCTGCCTCGAGAAGTGAGTCGGCCGCTCAAGAGCTTTGCCAAGCAACTGGACAGCCGCGTCGGCCAGGCCCGCGAAATCCCCTTGCTGCTCGGAGAACTCAGTGGCTTGCAAGGCCAGGCACTGAGCCTGCTGGATAATCCGGCAGAGCCCAGTCGTCCAGGTTTGCTGCAACGATTGTTTGGGGGCAGGGAAGCGGCTGAAGGCCTGACCGAGGCCGGCAATGGCTTGAAAGCTGCGCATGGCCAGCAACCCATGGAAGCGCTTCGAGAGCCCGTTGTCCGGGCTCTGGTTCCGGCCGAACCTGTACGCGAGTTCTTTCGGTCGAGTGTTGTCGCTCCCGCCGCTGTGGCAGGTGCGCAGGCAGTGGCCTCACAGGCCGCAGATCCCTCTGTAACGCTGGTTCCAGCTCCAGAGCCGGACTACAGCGCGCTACAATCCGAGGTGTTGGTTTTTGTCCCGCCTGTGCTGGACTTGCCAGCGCCGAAGATTGCCCTGCCGACAGCGGTTCAAGAACTGCCGCAGGCCGACTCCACGGCAGCACCGCAGCCCCCGACAGCCAGCACTGAAGTTGTTCAGGCGGTCAGCAGTCCTGATGAGCTGCTGCCTGCCGCCAACGAGCCGGAGCACGATGCACCAGCGTTGCCCGATAACCTGCCTTGCGCGTCGGTCATGCCGCAGTCGCTGACGGCTGTTGATTCGCAGACGCCTCAAGGCGACACCCTCTACGCCCTGCCTGACTCACCGGAGCCGTCCTACAGCTCAGTGGCCAGGCACATCGAAGATACGCTGGTCGGCCTGCTCGATGAGCTCAGCCTGCCCGAGCGCCATAAAGCGCAAGCCGAGGTTATGCGCCTTCGGTTGCAAAATGGCTTGAACTGGTACGAACTGCTGCCGATCCTCGATGATCTTGCGGTCTTAATGCTAGCAATCACTGACAGCGGCCAACATGAGTTCGAGGTTTACCTCAAGCAACTCAATGAACGACTCGAGTCATTCCAGAGCAACCTGCAAGCAGCCAGCGACGGCCATGCCGACAGCCGTTCAGCGGCACGTGAAATGAATACCCAAATACGCGAACAGGTCGATGGCCTGCAGAGCAGCGTGCAAGAGGCGGCGGATCTGAATGGTCTCAAGCAAGTGCTGGAGAACCATCTTGAAGGTCTGCTCGGCACTATGGATCAGCACCAGAAGCAACGTGATCAGCGTGAGCAGGAAGTTGCCGAGCGCCTGCAAGGGCTGGCCGAGCGAGTGGCAAGTATGGAGCAGGAAGCTCAGGGCTATCGTGAGCACCTTGAAGAACACCGGCAAAAGGCGCTGATCGATCCGCTGACCGGCCTGCCGAACCGCGCCGCCTGGAGTGAGCGACTGGATCACGAGGTCGCTCAATGGCAGCAGCACGGCCACCCCCTGCTGTTGGCCATACTCGACCTCGACCACTTCAAGCGCATCAACGATAACTACGGGCACCTGGCCGGCGACAAAGTGCTGAAACTCATTGCCGGAGTCCTGCGCAAGCGTCTGCGCGGCTCGGACTTTATCGCCCGGTTTGGCGGCGAGGAGTTTGTATTGTTGGTTCCCGACACGCCATTAGCGGTCGGAGCAAAACTAGCGGAAAGCCTGAGGACGGCCATTGAGGCGTGCCCGTTTCACTTCAAAGGGGAGCGGGTGACGATAACCGTCTCCATGGGCATGACGGCATTCAAACCAGGTGAATATAGCGATCTGGTGCTAAAAAGAGCCGATCAGGCGCTTTACCGAGCCAAAGCTATGGGTCGCAACAGTGTGGTACTGGACTGATCGTCAATTGTTCCATTTTGTTTAAAACACAGTTTTTTCGCCGGTTCTGCGAATGGCTGTACGTTACACTGTTGCATTATTGTCTTCAGCGATACTGCTCTTCCATGAAAATTTTTGCTCTCGTGCTGTCGCTTCTTGTAGTGGCCGGCTGCGCCAAAGGTCCGAGGATCGATACCAGTCATGTTTCGGTCAACCACGATAGCCGCATTCAGTTCGTGGTGCTGCATTACACCTCCGCTTCGCAGGAGGATTCGCTGGCCTTGCTGACCCATGGCGAAGTCAGCAGTCATTACCTGATTGGCGTCAACCCGCCGACCATCTACAGGCTAATGGATGAAAGCCTCCGGGCCTGGCACGCCGGGGAAAGTGAATGGCTAGGTCGAACCTGGCTGAACTCCAGCTCCATCGGCATCGAAATCGTCAATCCGGGCTTTCTCGATACACCCACCGGCCGTGTCTGGTACCCCTATACCGAAGGTCAGATCGAGGCATTGATCGTTCTGCTCAAGGACATCAGCAAGCGTTACAACATGGACCGACGCCATATCGTCGGACATAGCGACATCGCACCCATGCGCAAACTCGACCCTGGCCCGCTGTTTCCCTGGAAGCGCCTAGCCGACGAAGGACTGGGTATCTGGCCCGACACTCAGGCCGTGGCTCGCCAGCAATTATTGTTCGCGGCGCAGCTGCCGGGCATCAGTTGGTTCCAGAGCCAGCTGGCCCGCCTTGGTTACGCCACGCCTCAGACCGGAGAACTCGATGAGGGCACTCGTAATGTCCTGGCAGCCTTCCAGATGCACTATCGCCCGGCACGTTTTGACGGTGTACCGGACGCGCAAAGTGCGGCGATTCTTCAGGTGCTCAACCAGACAAAATATTGACGCCGCCGGGCGGTCCGCGCTATTTCTCCATCAGTTGCTATAACTCATTGGTAATCTTTTGGATCTCCAATAAATGCCAGCCGCTCGAGAGGCCCTACGAAGTTGGTTCTATCGCCCGTGGTTGTTGGCGATGCTGGCTGCTGTGCTAAGCGCCGCATTGCTACTGATGGCTAGTCTGAGTGTAGCCTTGCATCAGGTTCAGCAACGCGAAAGTGAGCAAATGAATGCTCAGGGAGAGCGCTTTCTCGAGCGCCTGGAACAACTGTTCGGCCAATTGCGAGAAGGCCTTGATGAACTGGAAGGCCAACCGCTGCGAGGCTGCAGCGGCGAAATGATCGCGACCTTGCAGCAGGTCAGCTTCAGTTACCGCTTTGTTTATGAAGCGGCCTACATCGATGACACACAGTCCTGCTCGAACCGTCCGCGCCAAGGCGGCCTCGCTGCCGCACGGACCCCGGACATCACCGGACCGACCTACAGCTATTGGCTGAACACCTCGACGGAACCCAATGAAAACCGTGCGGCATTGATGCTCGGACGCGGCAATTTTCGTGTGGCGACTTCCCGCGGTCATCTGACCGATATGGTTGACCTGCCTCCCGGCAGCAGCTTGCTGGTAGTGCTCGACCAAGGCACAAGGGCAATCCCGGTGCTGGGCTCCGCGCAACCTTGGCCACCGACCCAGCCGTGGTCCGCGGTCAATAGTGATGCCCTGCAGGTGACGCATGATCGGCTGATTTACCAGATGCCGACCAACAACCCGGAATACCAACTGGTACTCATTGCTCCACGCACCAGCCTGCAGGTCGGAATGTCCGGAGCCTGGCGCTGGTTGTTACCCATCAGTCTGTTGTTGGCGATCTTGATCGGATGGTTGGTCCTGCAGCTGGCTCGCCAGCGTCAATCACTGGGCGGCGAGTTGCAGGGTGCCTTGCGCCGTGGTGAGTTACAGGTCTTGTATCAACCCATTTTCGATCTGCGCAACCGGCAATGTGTTGGAGCTGAAGCACTGCTGCGCTGGCGCCGGCCGGACGGTACCTTGACCAGCCCGGACCTGTTTATCCCCCTGGCGGAAAACACCGGGCAGATACGCCAGATCACCGACTTTGTATTACAGCGCCTGCTGGAACAATTGGGTCAGCTATTGCGGTCCAATCCGCAGCTGTACATTTCAGTCAACCTGGCGGCCTGCGATGTGATGGTGCCTCGTGTCGGGCAGGTCATGGCCCGTTTGCTGGCCCTGCATCGGGTGGCGGCGCGACAGATTGCCTTTGAAGTGACCGAGCGTGGGCTGATCGACGTGGACATCGCCCGGGACAACCTGCAGGCATTGCGCGATGTCGGCCATCAAGTGCTGATCGATGACTTTGGTACTGGCTATTGCAGTCTTGCCTACCTGCAAACCCTGCCCGTGGACTGCCTGAAAATCGACAAAGCCTTTATTGATGCCCTGGGACACGATGCCGCGAGCAGTGGCGTCGCACCGCATATCATTCGAATGGCGCATGCCCTGGAACTCAAGGTGATTGCCGAAGGCATCGAATATGAATCCCAGGCCTCTCTACTGAGCAGCGAGGGAGTGAACTTCGGGCAGGGCTGGCTGTTTGCCCATGCCCTGAGTGCCGTGCAGTTCATCGAGTTGATCACCCGGGGTCGCCGAATAGCGCCGCGGCGCCTGGATGATGAAGCCTGAATGCGCACCGAATGCCTATAACGGCAGTGCCATATAAAACTGCGTGCCTTGCCCCGGTCGTGAGTAGACGCCCATGCGCCCACCGTGCAGTTGTACGATTTCCTTGCACAATGCCAGACCCAGACCGGCACCGCCCTTCTTGCGCCCGACCTGTACGAATGGCTCGAAAATCCGCCCCTGTTGGCCGTAAGCTATGCCTTCGCCGTTGTCCTCGACACTGATAATCACCCGCTCGCCGTGTCGACGGGCCTGCAATCGGATCTGCCCGTCCCGGCCAGTATGACGCAGCGCATTGCCAATCAGGTTATCCAGCACCCGTTCGAGCTGAGACTGGTCAGCTTGCAACCAGGGCAGTGGCGATTGCACCTCCACCCGCAAATCGATGCCTTGCTCGCTGGCTTGCTCAGCGAAACGACCTTGGGCCTGATCAAGCAGATCCATGATAGGGCATGGCGCAAGCGTGAGCTTTTGCAGGCCGTTCTGATAACGCGAGAAGTTCAGCAGGTCGTTGATCAACTGCATCAAGCGCTGCATTTCTTCATTGACGGTTTTGAGCAGGTCGGCCTCGCGGGAGTCGTCGGCAAAATGCACACGCTCCTGGAGCAAACCAAAGGCCATGTGCATTCCGGTGACGGGTGTGCGCAGCTCATGAGAAGCACGTAACACGAACTCACTGCGGACTCGTTCGAAGGTGCGCTGTTCGGTGACGTCGTGCAAAACCATGACCGCACCGAGTATGTGCCCTTGGGTATGACTGACCGGTGTCAGGCTGTAGGTCAGCAGCCGCGACTCGCCATCGACTTCGATACTCAAATCCTCCGGTGCGCGCTCCAGACTGCTGCCGCGCAGCACCAGTTGCAGTTCGTCATCAAGCTCTGGACGTTCAAGAGCAGTGCCCAAACCCTGACCCAGTCGCTCCTCGTCCCAACCCAATTGTCGTTGTGCCACCGGGTTGAGATGCTCCAGGCGCCCTTGTCGGTCAATCATCAGCAGGCCGTCGTCGATACTGTCGAGCACTGCCTGCAAACGTTGCTGACCAGCGAGCAACTCATCGATATTTGTCGCCTGATGCTGGCGCAGGGCTTCGGCCATAATCCCGAAGCGACGGGTCAGTAGATTCATTTCCGCCGCCGAGGAAATTGGTAGCGTTACCTCGAAATTGCCCTGGCCGATATTGTCCGCCGCCTTGGCCAGCGCCTCGATGGGCGCGCCGAAGCGTTGGGCGATGCCATGGGCGGTGATAAAGCCGATGATCAGTACCGCCAGGCCCACCAACCCGAGTAGCCCGCTGATCAGCAGCGCACGTTCTCTTGCCTGGATTTGGGTTTGATTGATGTTGTCCAGTGCTCGCTTGTGTTCAGCGATCAAGCCATTGCGCAGCACATTGAATTTTTCGGCCAGGCTCGGGTTTTCGCTCAGGTTTTGCAACTGCACCTTGGCGCGGTCGTACTCGTCGAGAAAGCTCAGATAGTCTGCTCGGGCCTGGGTAAAGCCGTGGTACTGATCATTCATGCCTTGCTCGTGCCGAATGCCTTGATCGAGCAACTCGAAGTAATGCTGCCTGGACGCCTCCAACGCTGCCGAGTCAGGCTTCTCGTTAAGCATGAACATAAACTGATCGCCCAGGGTCTGTCGCAGCTTCAGTCCTAGATCGAGGGTGATGAAATTGCTGCGGATCAGCGACTCCTGGCTACTGGCCATCTGCATCACGCCGACGAGCCCGAGCAGCAGCCCGAGCAAGGCGACGGTGATCAACGCCGAAATACTCAGAAACAGCCGAGTACGCAGCTTCATCGCGAGCTTCATTGGGCGCCGCTCATAAGTTGTACTGTTTGCGTTTTCGGTACAGCGTCGAGGCATCGATGCCGAGCGTTTTGGCGGCTTGATCAAGGGTGTCGCTGGTGGCCAGAACTGCACCGATATGGGCTTTTTCCAGCTCGTCCAGGCTCAACGCTGCACCGATCCGCGGAGCGTTGTTGATTGGCTGCTCAGCCATGCCCAAATGGCTGATTTCTACCCGTTCCTGTGGGCAGATGATGCTCGCGCGCTCGACCACGTTGCGCAGTTCGCGGATGTTGCCCGGCCAGCGATAGTTGAGCAGCGCCTCACGGGCTTGATCACTGAAACCGCGAGCCGGCCGTGCGTATTCCTTGACGAAGCGGGCCAGGAAGCGATCCGCCAGGGTCAGAATATCCTCGCTGCGCTCGCGCAGAGGCGGTAGGTGCAAGGTGATGACATTCAACCGATAGAGCAAGTCTTCACGGAAACGCCCCTCTCGGACCATGTCTTCGAGATTGAGGTTGGTGGCCGCAAGGATCCTTACATCGGCTCGACGCGTCACCGGGTCGCCGACCCGTTCGTACTCCTTGTCCTGAATGAAGCGCAACAGCTTGGGTTGCAAGGCCAGGGGAAAGTCACCGATTTCATCGAGAAACAGAGTCCCGCCGTCAGCCTGGTTGACCCGACCCAATGTGCTTTCGCTGGCACCGGTGAAGGCCCCCCGGCTGTGGCCAAACATCTCGCTTTCCATCAGCTCGGCGCTCAGCGATGGACAGTTGATGGTGACACAGGATTTCTTCGCGCGCTTGCTCCAGCCATGAATGGCTTGGGACAGTTCGCCTTTACCAGTACCGGACTCGCCGAGGATCAGAATATTGGCATCGGTACCGGCAACCTGGCGTGCGGTTTCCAGAACCACTTTCATCGCCGGGCTATGGGAGTCCAGGCCGTCCTTGGGTTTGCGTACTTCGCCTTCGAGCGCCTCCAGCCGCGCCGAGAGCTGACGCACTTCCAGTTGCTTGGCTGTGGCGAGGCGCAATTGGTCCGGGCTGCAAGGCTTGACCAGATAATCCGCGGCCCCAGCCTGGATTGCATCGACGGCGGTATCCACGGCGGAATGGGCAGTGACGATCACTACTCGCATCCAGGGCGCCTGGATACGCATCTGTGCCAGAACATCGAGGCCATTGTCTTCGCCCAGGCGCAGGTCGAGGAAGCACAAGTCGAATACCTGACGTTGCAACAACGCGTCAGCTTGAGCCGCGCTGTTGGCGGTGGCCACGGTATAGCCTTCATCCTCCAGGCAGTAGCGGAAGGTGCGAAGAATGGCGGATTCATCATCCACTAGAAGAATACGCCCCTGATGCTCCGTGGCTGATTCCATTTCCTGCGCTCCTTAATGAATGATCTTATGTTAGTCCCGAAAAAATCGGGCAAGTTGCATGGTCAATCTTGGTCCAATCCGCAGCGGCCGGGTTAGCTATCTATTCAAAATAATACTAACCGTATGATTCAGTTGGTTTTTTAATAAAACCCAACAATTCAACGCTCCCCCACTCTCCCTTGTGACACCCGCGATCTCCGTTGTCTCCAAAAATTTTTCGAATGCCTGGCCATAGATCGTGCAATACGCACGACGTATGGCGTGCCATCGTGCAAGATGCGTTTGAAAGTATTTTTCATTAAGTCATAACTTATTGATTTTAATCGGTTTATTTCAAATAAAAAGCTGGCATGCAGGCTGCAATAGTCTGATTAACCAAAGGCGCTTCCAATTTTTAAGAAGTGCCCTCGAATGACCACCAGTGTGGGAGGAGCTTCAGGATGATTCGCCAACGTCTCGCCCAATTGCCTATCTCGCCTCTGCATCTGCAGCAAGGGCTGTTTGCCAGTCTGGCACTGCTTCTCACGCTGATGGGTGGTCAGCAGTTCCAGCGCTGGGATCAGAGCCAGCAAGAAGTGGCGCCACGCTTGGCGACCCAACACACCACGCAAACCCATTTCAGCGCAGTCAGCAGTCGGTTTGCTGATTCCGCCCCCCTGCATCTGATGGACGTTGACCAGGCACAACCTGTGACCGAGTCGCCTGATCAGGAACGCTGGGTGTTTTAGTACCAGGACTTGGCGCGCGTTGCTCGGCGCCGGGGATCGTAAGAAGTAAACGCAATACCTTTAATTAGATGCGTAAGGAGAATCACCATGTTGAGCTGGGCAATCACATTCTTGATCATTGCCATCATCGCTGCGGTATTGGGCTTCGGTGGTATCGCGGGCACCGCCACGGGTATCGCCAAGATTCTTTTTGTCGTGTTCCTGGTGATGTTTATTGCTTCCTTCTTCTTTGGCCGTCGCGGCCGAGGCTGAACATGAGCGTTTCGTTAAAGACATTGGCAGCCGCCCTCTTGCTGGGCGGGAACGCCATGGCGATGGCTGCCAATGACGGTCAGGCACGGGTCAGCCAGTTACTGGCCGCGGACCCGCAGTACCGTGAGACCTGGCAGGACGTCGTGAAAAAGGAAGAGCGTCTACCTGAGTGGGTCATTAACCTGTCAGGTGATGCCGAGCAAATGAATGCCGTTGAAGAAGATGGCGAAAAGTACCTGGTCGGCCCGCTTTGTGAAACCTCGCAGAGCTGCCTGAACAAGCGCCTGATCGTCGCCTTCAGTTTCGACAAGAAGGATGCCTACGCCATGTTGGTCGAAGTGCCGCAAGGCCTTCCCGCTGACAAATCGCCGACGCGACACGCCGAATATCGTTTCCTCGGCAAGCCTGACGATGGCATGCAGGCCTTGTTGAAAGAACAGCTGAAGAAAGATCCAAACTGGTACTGAGTTCAATCCAGGAAAGAAGTCGGGACATTTACTTCTTTCTTTTGCGCCACCCGAGGAAGGCAGGCGTATGACCAAGGGGCCGGGACGTTCTGATCGATGCGGATTGGAGTGACCTAGGGGTACATGGGGTGCCTCCGCAAGGGCCGGGTCAGGAAATGCGACGCAAGCTCGCAAGCCACTCAAGGCTAGGCGGGCTTGCGTTGTGTTTGAACACTCAAAGGCTTGTCCTTGAGCGTTCCGCTGAGTCCTCATGCTTATCCTGTGAAAAATTCCCTCGTTGCTCTTCCCAACCGTTTCGCGGTGTTTCATCGCGACCGTATATCGAGAAACTTGGCGCTGACTCCAGCGACGATTTCGCCATTCGCTGTAGGTTATTTCCCTGAATTTCGTCGTACTTCATACCATCAATAAATCCCAAATCTCCCCTGCGATGGCCGGTTCACGGCACCTATGCCTGCCGATATGTCGTATTCGAACCGGCTGGGACGATGGTTTTGTTTGAGAAATCTCATGCCGATTCGGCATAGGGTAGGCGTTTACGGCATTAGACGCGCCCCTCTTGCATCGGAATAGTTGCGCCTTTTTTCGCCTGCCGAAGAGCCGAAAATGCTCGCTCGCGGTGACCTTATACGGGGGCAGATGCCCCGACTTTTTCGCAATTGAGCGTTCCAGTTTGTGCATCTTCCCGAGTCAACTTGAAATAAGGGTAACGATATGAAGAAGGCAAGACTAAGCCTCGCCTGGCAGATCCTCATCGGTCTGGTGTTGGGGATTGCAATTGGGGCGCTGCTCAACCATTTCAGTGCCGAAAAAGCCTGGTGGATCAGCAACGTCCTGCAACCGGCGGGCGATATCTTTATCCGTCTGATCAAGATGATCGTGATCCCGATCGTGGTCTCGTCGCTGATTGTCGGCATTGCTGGCGTAGGGGATGCGAAGAAACTCGGGAGCATTGGTCTCAAGACCATTCTTTACTTCGAAGTGGTGACCACCATCGCCATCGTTGTCGGCCTGGTGTTGGCCAACGTGTTCCATCCGGGCGCGGGTATCGACATGAGCACCTTGGGTACTGTGGATATTTCCAAGTACCAGGCAACTGCCGCCGAGGTTCAGCATGAACATGCGTTCATCGAAACCATCCTCAACCTGATTCCTTCGAACATCTTCGCCGCCATAGCCCGTGGCGAGATGCTGCCGATCATCTTCTTCTCCGTACTCTTCGGTCTTGGCCTGTCGAGCCTGCAGTCCGATTTGCGCGACCCGCTGGTGAAGATGTTCCAGGGCGTGTCGGAAAGCATGTTCAAAGTCACCCACATGATCATGAACTACGCCCCGATCGGCGTATTTGCACTGATCGCGGTGACCGTCGCCAATTTTGGCTTCGCGTCCCTGCTGCCGCTGGCCAAGCTGGTGATCCTGGTCTACGTGGCCATCGCCTTCTTCGCTTTCGTGGTGCTCGGGTTGATCGCTCGCCTGTTCGGCTTCTCGGTGCTCAAGCTGATGCGCATCTTCAAGGATGAGCTGGTACTCGCTTACTCCACCGCAAGCTCGGAAACCGTGTTGCCACGAGTGATCGAGAAGATGGAAGCCTACGGCGCACCGAAAGCCATTTGCAGCTTCGTGGTACCGACCGGTTATTCCTTCAACCTCGACGGCTCGACGCTGTATCAAAGCATCGCGGCGCTCTTTATCGCCCAGCTGTATGGCATCGACCTGTCGATCAGCCAGCAATTGCTGCTGGTGCTGACCCTGATGGTCACCTCCAAAGGCATCGCCGGTGTTCCGGGCGTTTCCTTCGTGGTGCTGCTGGCGACCCTGGGCAGTGTCGGGATTCCATTGGAAGGGCTGGCGTTCATCGCCGGTGTCGACCGCATCATGGACATGGCCCGTACCGCGCTGAACGTGATCGGCAATGCCCTCGCCGTATTGGTCATCTCGCGCTGGGAAGGCATGTACGACGACGCCAAAGGCCAACGTTACTGGAACTCCCTGCCACACTGGCGCAGCAAAGAGCCGCTGCCAGCTGGCGAGACTTCCACTAACTAAGGCCCTGTAAAGGCTGACCAAACCAGACCCCGGGAAACCGGGGTTTGTTGTTTCTGGCAATCGACCGCTATCATTCGCCGCATCTTTTGGGGGATTTACCTGATGCTCAATGGCCTATGGCTTAGCTTCTTCATCGTGGCTGCCGTTTCGGCACTGGCGCAGTGGTTGATTGGGGGCAACGCCGGGATCTTCTCGGCGATGGTGGAAAGCATTTTCGGCATGGCCAAGTTGTCGGTGGAGGTCATGGTCCTGCTGTTCGGCACCCTGACCCTCTGGCTGGGCTTTTTGCGGATCGCCGAAAAGGCCGGGATCGTTGACTGGCTGGCCAAGGCACTCGGTCCACTGTTCTTGCGCCTGATGCCGGAAGTACCCGCCGGCCATCCGGCCATTGGCTTGATCACCCTGAACTTCGCCGCCAATGGCCTGGGTCTGGACAACGCGGCCACGCCGATCGGCCTGAAGGCCATGCGTGCCTTGCAGGACATTAACCCCAGCGCGACCACGGCGAGCAACGCGCAGATCCTGTTTCTGGTGCTCAATGCCTCGTCCCTGACCCTGCTGCCGGTAACGATCTTCATGTACCGCGCCCAGCAAGGCGCTCCCGACCCGACATTGGTATTCCTGCCGATCCTGCTGGCCACCAGTGCCTCGACACTGGTCGGCCTGCTGTCGGTGGCGGTCATGCAGCGCCTGAGGCTGTGGGACCCTGTGGTGCTGGCCTACCTGATCCCGGGTGCATTGCTGCTGGGCAGCTTCATGGCCTTGCTGGCGACGCTTTCCGCGACAGCGCTGGCCAGCCTGTCATCGATTCTCGGCAACCTGACATTGTTCGGCTTGATCATGCTGTTTCTGGTGATCGGCGCACTAAGGAAGGTCAAGGTCTACGAAGCATTCATCGAAGGCGCCAAAGAAGGCTTCGATGTGGCCAAGAACCTGCTGCCGTACCTGGTGGCGATGCTCTGTGCGGTGGGCGTGCTGAGGGCATCCGGGGCGCTGGACTTCGGCCTGGACGGGATTCGTCACCTGGTGGAATGGCTCGGCTGGGATACTCGCTTCGTCGATGCCTTGCCCACGGCGCTGGTCAAACCCTTCTCTGGCAGCGCCGCCCGCGCCATGTTGATCGAAACCATGCAGACCCAGGGCGTGGACAGCTTCCCGGCGCTGGCGGCCGCAATCATTCAGGGCAGCACCGAAACCACCTTCTATGTGCTGGCGGTGTACTTCGGCGCCGTCGGCATTCAACGCGCCCGCCATGCGGTTGGTTGCGCCCTGCTGGCGGAGTTTGCCGGCGTGGTGGCGGCGATCCTGGTGTGTTACTGGTTCTTCGGCTAATTCAGAAGCAGGCAGCCCAAGCGGGTTTATGGGTGCGGTTCAGCCAGCTATGGCGCCGGGCTGCGCCAGCCTGGCCAACACCGCCTTACGCTGCAGCAGCGGTAACATGCCGAGCTTTTCAACCTCGGCATAAAACCTCGGCCAATCACCTCCTGACTGCCGGAACAATTCGGCAAACGCCGGTACCCATTGGTCGTACAAACCAAAGGGCAGCAGCTTGGCGTTGTTCATCGGCGCATTGATCCAGGCATCGTAACGGTTAGCGCCGGCCCATTGGCTATCGCGCAACTGACGATACTCGCTGCGCAATCGCTCAAACTCGGCGGCTTTGCGCTGGCGCATCTGCTCAGTCGACAACGGCAATGCATACAGTTGTTCAAGCCGCGTGCGCGTTTCGAGGACTAGCTGAATGAATTGCTCGCGCTGCCGCATTTCGGCCCCACTGAGCGGTGGTAATCCACGGGCCGCACGCCATTGACGAGTCCCTTCCTGCTCGACAAAGGTGGCGAAGGATTCATTGAACTCGGTATCGTCTTTCACATAAAAACGCTGATGCGCCAGCTCATGGAAGATCAACGTTGCCAAGCGCTCATCGCCCCAGTGCATCATCGAGCTGATGATCGGATCGTTGAACCAGCCCAGGGTCGAGTAGGCCTCCACCCCGCCGATCGACACGTCCATGCCTTGCTGACGCTGCAACGCAGCCTCACCCCGCGCCGCCCCCAGGCTGTAATAACCGCGATAGGCCACACAACCGGCAATCGGGAAACAATGATTTTGCGGAGTCAGGGAAAACTCGGGTGTGGCGAACACGTTCCACACCACAAATGGCCGCCCGATATCGGCGTACAGCCGGTAACTTTTATTGTCCGGCAGGTGCAGGTGCTGGCTGGCGAATTCGCGGGCCTTCTGAGAACGGGCCAGATGCTGGCGAAGTAGCGGGTCGCGGGCCGGATCGGCAATCACCTCGGCCACCGGCTCACGCGCACGCAGCAACTGCCACTGACCGCTGGCCAACTGGCTGTAATAAGTGACGCTCGAACAACCGTTCAGCAGTAAAAGCAGCAACCAGGGAAACCAAAGGCCAAACTTACGGTCGAGTACCCCATGGCTCATACGCTGCCTATCCAAATCGAATCGTCCTGTGAGTGTCTGCTTGCAAGACTATCTCGCCTACCCGGAGCTTCGCTATGCGCAAGTTAATGCTAACGAGTGGCCTGCTGATGTTAGCTGGCTGCGCTGGACTGCCCGACCCAGATCCGACACAAGCCTGGATCGATCTTGAGACCCATCAGGACACGGCACTGCAAGCTCTGGAAGTCGACGATAAAACTTCGACCGACAAACGTTTTTTCGAGGTCCCGCCCGGCAGCCATGAGCTGACCGTGCGTTATCAATTCCCTGTGGAGCCGACCAATATCGGCCCGAACGCCGCCGAACCGCTCTGGCGTGACTGTCAGTTGAGTGTGAAATTCAAGGATTTCAACGCCGGCCAGCGTTATCAGCTGCAAGCCGGGAACATTGGTTTCCGGCCATGGGCCAAGCTCTATGACCAACAGCGCAAAGTAGTTGGCCAAGGGCAGCCGGCAGGCTGTCAACGCACCTGATCGGCGCTATGCTGAAACCCTGACCGTTCGGGATTTCATCATGCGTACGCCACTGCTGTTACTCGCCCTCGGTTCTCTCGCCGCCTGCGCCAGCAGCCCGTTGCCGCCGGTCGACCCGCAACTGGCCTGGGTCGACCTCGCCACCCCGACCCCGGGCGGCAAAATGGTCATGGCTGAGCGCCTGGACAAGCAAAAGTTGCGTGACGGGCGGTTTTTCCAGGTCACTCCCGGCAGCCATGAGCTGCAAGTACGCTTCGACTTCGAAATTTACGGTGGTGGGGTGAACGTGATGGCCACCCCGCAGGAGCGTATGTGTTACCTGACGGTGCGCTATGACCACTTCGAAGCGGGCCAGCGTTATCGCCTGGAAGCCCGCTCGCTGGCCTTCAACGCCAGTGCCCGGCTGTATAACGCCAAGCGCGAGATCGTCGCAGAAGATCGAGTGGTGAATTGCGTGCCTTGATCGGCAGCTATCTATCGTTTCGTTGATAGATGATTTTCTTGGTGCCGTATTCACAGCTACCGACCACCATGTTTTTGTCGTGCACCTCTTCATTGCTGACAATTTCCAGGGTGTAGGACGCCACGTTGTTGGACTGAATCTTCGCTTCGATCTCGGCCTTTAGCTCTTCACAGGATTTCGGTGCTGCCAGAGCCGAAGTGGCCAGAGCGCTACAGATAACCGCCAAAGCAAAACGTTTCATGGTTAAAGCTCCCTAGATACGGCGCGCAAGAGCATGCGCTACAGCCGCAGTCACTCATTCGACCACAGTTTTACAAATGTAGGGGCGAGCTTGCTCGCGATGGACTCAAGATCGGCGCGTTTATTCAGACAACACGCGTTATCGTTAACGTCCATCGCGAGCAAGCTCGCTCCTACAGGGGACCAGCGTACGGTTCAGTCGCGAATCAGCTAACCAACTCTCCATCCAGCGTGATCTTGGCATTCAACACCTTCGACACCGGGCAGCCTTCTTTGGCTTTTTTACTCAGCTCGTCGAATTGCTGCTGAGTGGCGCCAGGGATTTTCGCCTTGAGCGTCAGATGCACAGCGGTAATCGCAAAACCACCGTCGACCTGGTCCAGCGTCACCTCGGCATCGGTATCGATGCTGGTAGCTTTGAGGTTGGCCTCGCCGAGAATCATCGAAAACGCCATGGAGAAACAACCCGCGTGAGCGGCGCCAATCAGCTCTTCCGGATTGGTGCCCGGGCCGCCTTCGAAACGTGCCTTGAAGCCATAAGGTGCATCTTTCAGGACCCCGGTTTCAGTCGAAATAGCACCCACGCCGGTTTTCAGATCACCTACCCAATGAGCCGATGCTTTCTTTTTGATACTCATCTCTGTCTCCTCAAGATCCAGCGCGAGAGGGTCGCGCCTTCATGGTTTTCCGTTGCTAGGGTTCTGAGGATAGAACGACTGGCAAAGTTCATCTTGTCGGATCGAACCGCTTATCTGGTAGGCAATTTCAGTTCAGCTATTGAAACTCGGGTATATGCCCACATTTCATAGAACAGGCTAGTAGACATCGGCAGGTTTTGGCTCGTGACAAAAGCCTGCGCACCCATTGGAGAAGCAGGTTTATGAAACAACTGTCTGATATCAAGTTCTCGACCCTCGATCTGGTGCCTGTGCGTGAGAACGGCAGCCCGGCGCAATCGCTGCACAACTCGCTGGACCTGGCGCAACACGTCGAGAAGTTCGGCTACCAGCGTTTCTGGGTCGCCGAACACCACAACATGGATGGCATCGCCAGCTCCGCGACCGCGGTCCTCCTGGGTTATCTGGCGGGCGGCACTTCGACCATTCGGGTCGGCTCCGGCGGCGTGATGCTGCCCAACCATGCACCGCTGATAATCGCCGAGCAGTTCGGCACCCTGGAAAGCCTGTACCCGGGACGGATCGATCTCGGCCTGGGCCGTGCACCGGGTTCCGATCAGATGACCGCTCGCGCCCTGCGCCGTGAACGCTCCGGCAGTGCTGATGATTTCCCCGAAGATGTCGCCGAACTGATGCGCTACCTCGGCCCGCGCACCCCTGATCAAAAAGTGATCGCCGTTCCGGGTACCGGGACCAATGTGCCGGTCTGGTTGCTGGGGTCCAGCCTGTTCAGTGCGCAACTGGCCGGGGAGCGCGGGTTGCCTTACGCCTTCGCCTCACATTTCGCTCCGCGTTACATGCATGAAGCGATTCGCGTTTACCGCAACCACTTTAAGCCTTCGGCAGTGCTCGACAAGCCGTACGTGATGCTCGGCGTGCCGCTGGTAGCCGCGGACACCGACGAGCAGGCCGATTACCTGGCGACCTCGGTCTATCAACGGATTCTCGCCCTGATGCGCGGCCAGAGCCTGGTGCAGCGCCCACCGGTGAAAAGCATGGACGGCCTGTGGCTGCCCCATGAGAAAGAAGCGGTAGCCAGTTTCCTTGGTTTGGCGATGGTCGGCAGTCCGGATAAAATCCGCGCCAAACTGGAGGTGCTGATCGAGCAGACGGGAGCCGATGAGCTGATTTTCACCTGCGACCTGTATGAGCATGCCGATCGGCTGCACTCCTACGAGTTGCTGGCGCAGGTGATGAAGGGCTGACGGTCAAAAAGCACTCATAAAAAAGCCGACGCAACCGCGTCGGCTTTGATGTCCAGGCAGGATTAACCTTGCTTGTAGACGATTTCCTTAGCGCCCTTATCACAGGTGCCGACCACTTTGCCGCCAGCCGCTGTGCCTTTATCGACGATTTCCAGCGAGTAGTTCGCGATGCCTTTGGCATCGAGCTTCGCTGCAATCTCAGCTTTCAACTCTTCGCACGGCTTGCCATCTGCAAGGGCTGTTCCCGCAATGCTCAACAAACCTAACGCCAATATGAATTTTTTCATCGCTCGCTTCCCCTGGTCAAATCAAAACGGGGCGTCGACGTTCTTCGCTGACGCGCCCAAGACTGCGGCGCTTTGCCATTCCCTATGGCAATCTGCCAGCGCACAAGTTCAGAAGCCTAGTTGAATCTCAACTACTGGCAATCCGGAAGCCGACTTTAAGCGTTACCTGAAAGTGGTCCACCTTGCCGTCCTTGATGTGCCCGCGGGTCTCCGTCACCTCAAACCACTCCAGATACTTCAGACTTTTGTTGGCTTCGGCCAACGCGTTATTGATGGCGTCTTCGATGCTGGTGGTGGAAGATCCAACCAGTTCGACTTTCTTGTAGGTGTGATGGTCAGTCATGTCGTTCTCCTGAGGGTGTGACTACAGCCTAGCAGCGATTTTTCGTATCACTTCTGTCGGTTATTGCCTCGGGAAAGTTCAGATTTACTGCACTTTCCCCAACCCCTGGAGTCCCAACCTTCACACGTCACTCATCATCAATGCAGGAGAGCCACCCATGGCCACCACTTCTTTACGTAAAGCCTCATTGCAAAGCATGGAAGCCGAGATCGAGAGTCTGCTCAAGTCGCTGGAAAGCCTTAAGGACGACGCCTCGGACGAGTCGCGTAAAACCCTCAAAGCGCTGAAAAGCAACGCCGAAAATGCGCTGAAACACTCGCGTCATCTGCTCAGCGATGCTTATGAAGAAGTCAAAGTCAAAACCCGTGAAACCGGGATTGCCACCCGCGATTACGCCCAGGAACACCCTTGGACCACCGCCGGTGTCGCGGTCGGTGCCCTGGGTTTGCTGGCGGCTTACCTGCTGCTCAAACGCGGGGATTAACCGGTTTGGCGCAGCTCATGCTTGAGCCACTGCGCCAACTGCCGAGCGCGCCCGTCCGCGGCGCGCTTGGGTAGCCACAACGCCAGTTGCGCCGGGGTTTCACAAAAACCCCACGGCGCAACCAGGCGACCGGCGCGCAAGTCCTCCGTCACCAGCGGCTCAGGAGCAATGGCCACCCCAAGCCCGGCCACCGCAGCTTCCAGCAAATAATACAAATGCTCAAAACCCTGACCGTACTTCAATGCGCCGGCAGAGATGGCGCTTTGCCGCGCCCAACTGGGCCAGGCTTGCGGGCGAGAAGTGGTGTGCAATAGCGCCTCACTCAAGAGCGCCTCGGCCGGTGCCTCGCGCAGCCGTTCATAACCGGCGAAACGCGGGCTCATGACCGGGCCGATGCGCTCGCTGGCCAGTTCATACACCTGCATGTCCGCCGGCCACGGCGGCTCGGCGAACACCAGCAAGGCATCGAGCCCCGGTCGACGTGGATCGAGATCACCTTCACCGGCCGACAGGTGCAGGCGCAGGTCCGGCAAGTCGGCATTCAATCGCCCCAAGCGCGGGATAAACCAGCGCGCCAGCAAACTGCCTGAGCAGCCGAGCACGAACGGCGCGTCAGCCGTGCTTTGCGTCAGTTCGGCGCACACCGTGCGCAAACGCTCGAAGGCTTCAGTGCTGGCATCACGTAGTCGTACGCCGGAATCTGTGAGTTTAAGGCCGCGCCCATCCTTGATGAAAAGACTCACACCCAGGTGTTCTTCCAGCACTTTCAACTGCCGACTGACCGCACCATGGGTCACGTGCAGCTGTTCGGCCGCCTGGCTGACACTGTTTAACCGGGCAGTGGCTTCGAAAGCACGCAATGCATTCAGCGGGGGGAGGTCATGGCTCATGGGATCTGTGAGTTTTCCTGACAGGTTGTGGCGATCTTATCGGTTTTCAGGCTCGAACGTCAGGGGTAGAGTGAACGCCATTGCCTTTCCATGAACTCAGCTGGAGCGCCCCATGACCCAGACTACGACCCCATCCAATCTGCGCAACGGCCCTGATGCCAACGGCCTGTTTGGCGCGTTCGGCGGCCGCTACGTAGCCGAAACCCTGATGCCGCTGGTCCTCGACCTGGCCCGCGAATACGAAGCGGCCAAGGAAGATCCGGCCTTCCTCAAGGAATTGGCCTACTTCCAGCGCGACTATGTCGGTCGTCCAAGCCCGCTGTATTACGCCGAGCGTCTGACTGAGTTCTGCGGCGGCGCCAAGATCTACCTCAAGCGTGAAGAGCTGAACCACACTGGCGCGCACAAGATCAACAACTGCATCGGTCAGATCCTGCTGGCGCGGCGCATGGGCAAGAAACGCATTATCGCCGAGACCGGCGCCGGCATGCACGGCGTGGCGACTGCCACCGTGGCTGCACGTTTCGGCCTTGATTGCGTGATCTACATGGGCACCACCGACATTGAGCGCCAGCAAGCCAACGTGTTCCGCATGAAGCTGCTGGGCGCTGAAGTGATTCCAGTAGTCGCCGGCACCGGCACCCTGAAAGACGCGATGAACGAAGCCCTGCGCGACTGGGTGACCAACGTCGACAGCACTTTCTACCTGATCGGCACCGTGGCCGGTCCGCACCCGTACCCTGCGATGGTTCGCGACTTCCAGGCGGTGATCGGCAAGGAAACCCGCGACCAGCTGCAAGCTCAGGAAGGCCGTCTGCCAGACAGCCTGGTGGCATGCATCGGTGGCGGTTCCAACGCCATGGGCCTGTTCCATCCGTTCCTCGATGACAGCAGCGTACAGATCATCGGCGTTGAAGCGGCCGGTCACGGCATCGAAACCGGCAAACACGCCGCCAGCCTCAATGGCGGGGAACCGGGCGTGTTGCACGGCAACCGGACCTTTCTGCTCCAGGACGACGACGGCCAGATCATCGACGCCCACTCGATTTCCGCCGGCCTCGACTACCCCGGCATCGGCCCTGAACACGCCTGGTTGCACGACATTGGCCGCGTCGAATACACCTCGGTTACCGATAACGAAGCGCTCGATGCATTCCACAAATGCTGCCGCCTGGAAGGCATCATTCCGGCGCTCGAAAGTGCCCACGCCCTGGCCGAAGTGTTCAAACGCGCGCCGACCCTGCCGAAAGATCACCTGATGGTGGTCAACCTGTCCGGTCGTGGCGACAAAGATATGCAAACCGTGATGCACCACATGGAACAGTCCCAGCAGGAGAAACACTGATGAGCCGCCTGCAAACACGCTTTGCCGAACTCAAAGAACAGAACCGCGCCGCCCTGGTGACCTTTGTCACTGCCGGCGACCCGAGCTATGACACCTCGCTGGCGATCCTCAAAGGTTTGCCGGCGGCTGGCGCCGACGTGATCGAGCTGGGTATGCCCTTCACCGATCCGATGGCCGATGGCCCGGCGATTCAGCTGGCCAATATCCGTGCCCTGGGTGCCAAGCAGAATTTGGCGAAAACCCTGCAAATGGTCCGCGAGTTCCGCGCCGGCAACAGCGACACTCCGCTGGTGCTGATGGGCTACTTCAACCCGATCCACCACTATGGTGTGCCGCGCTTCATCGCCGAAGCCAAAGAGGCTGGCGTCGATGGCCTGATCGTGGTCGACCTGCCGCCGGAGCATAACGGTGAACTCTGCGACCCGGCCCAGGCCGCGGGTCTGGACTTTATCCGCCTGACCACGCCGACCACCGATGACGTGCGTCTGCCGACCGTCCTCAACGGCAGCTCCGGCTTCGTTTACTACGTGTCGGTGGCCGGTGTGACCGGTGCGGGCGCAGCGACCCTGGAGCACGTCGAAGAAGCCGTTGCGCGCTTGCGTCGGCATACCGACCTGCCGATCAGCATCGGTTTCGGTATCCGTACTCCGGAGCAAGCGGCGGCCATCGCCCGCCTGGCCGACGGCGTGGTAGTGGGTTCGGCGCTGATCGACCATATCGCCAATGCCGCAACGTCCGAGCAAGCCGTGGATGGCGTGCTGAGCTTGTGCGCGGCACTGGCTGAAGGGGTGCGTGGTGCTCGCGTTGGCTAAGTAAGCGGCGCTCTGTAAAAAAGGGGTTTGGACTGAGTGTCTGAACCCCTTTTTTTTTTTGGTTTCGATTTTTGCGTTGGTCGGTCTGACGCTATCGCGAGCAAGCTCGCTCCCACATTTGATCCGGATCAGCCCACCATGGTGTGATCGACTCGGACCCTGTGGGAGCGGGCTTGCTCGCGAAGAACGATAACGCGGTCCCCTGCCAAACCCCACCCGTCAGTGCACCGGGTTTTCCAGGTCCAGCGCCCGGTTCACCAACAACTGACCCAACTCGACCATCTGCTGGATCGCCAACGCCACATGGCGACGCGAGCCTTCGAGATCAAAGGCCAGATCACCGGCCATGACACAGGCCGAGGTGAGGGTCTCGTAGGCGTTGGCCAGCAGGGTTTCGTTGCTG
Source organism: Pseudomonas sp. LBUM1658 (assembly GCF_059716055.1). Taxonomy (NCBI): domain Bacteria; kingdom Pseudomonadati; phylum Pseudomonadota; class Gammaproteobacteria; order Pseudomonadales; family Pseudomonadaceae; genus Pseudomonas; species Pseudomonas sp. LBUM1658. Next base: position 30,512 of record NZ_CP166798.1, on the reverse strand, counting down.
GCGTCCAAGGAGACGCTGAAAAGGGCGCTTGGGCGGGTGTTGGCGAAGCGTTGGGGGTCGGGTTTAGGGCCCAAGTGATGATCAAGGGCGCGTTCGGCGGCTTTGTGGAGCCTTGTCGAATCGAGGGATTCGTAGAGGGAGATACTGGTTTCAGGCGGATTAGGAGTTGGTTTGAACATGATGTTATTCCGAGACTAAGGAGCCAACACCTTTTCGCTTGCTTCAAAAGAGGTGGCAGCTGTGTATAGGTGTGCAAGACCGGTCTCGGAACCCGGCAGACCCGAAGGTCTCCCACACACAGCCGCCATAACGATTCGCGAGCATAAAAAAATGCTCGATGAATTGCCATCAACGATTGTGCCCGAGCCGGACTTGCACGTCCGTGTCACCGATTTTGCGGTGACGGACGCAGATTAGTACCCGCATCCGAGCCCCACAAGTTCACGCATAGCGCTAGAAGTTGAAGGAAATATCCGATGTCTTTGGCGAATTTCGGTGGTGTTTGATCTGATGCTATCGCGAGCAAGCCCGCTCCCACATTGGATTTGCGTTGTGCACGCAATGGTGTGATCAACACAGAGCTAATGTGGGAGCGGGCTTGCTCGCGATGAGGCCCTGACTATCACTGTAGAAATTGAACCCTGCTCAAAAAATCGACACATCCAACGGCCGCACCGCGCCCATCCAGATTGCATGTTCGGTATGGTCGACCAGATCATCCCCAGTATCCGGGTGCACAAACACCACCAGCCCTTTGCGATTCAGCGCCAGCCACGGCACTACGACGCCGAACTGTTCGGGCTCGAAGGCCAACTGGCAGCTCCAGTCCGGATGCGGACCCACTGGCCGTTCATGCACACGCCCCATTTTCAATGGAAACAATTGTGCGGCTTGCTCACACAGGGTTCGTGCCTGGTCGAGGGTACTGGCGTCGAAATAGACATGGGCGTGGTAGCCCTTGATCCGTTGCATCTGAAACCCTCGCGACAACGTCGAACCCTTGCGGCTGCTCATGGGTCAAAACCGATATAAGCAGGCCATAAGGAAGTTCAGCCATGAAAAACGCCGAAACGCCGGTGGTTAAACTGGTGCTCTATGGTGCCATGAGTAGCCTCGGCAGTGCGCTGATGGCTGAGATGCTGCGGCGCCAACATGAAGTCATCGCCATTCTCGATGACCTGACGGCACTCGCGCCACGCCCCGGTTTACGCACCAAGAGCGGAAATCTGTTCGATGCCGAACGGGTCAAACAAAGCGTGGCCGGCTGCTCCGCGGTGATCTGCCTGCTGGATGCGCCGGGGCTACCGATGAACCACGAGCATGTGGAAAAAGCCCTGATTCCCGGGCCTGTCGAGCAAGTCCTTGCCGTCGACGCGTTGATCGCCGGCATGCAGGCGATGGGCATCCACCGGCTATTTCTGGTCGGCGACTTTACCGTACTGGATGACCCTGAGGTGGAGGACCGCTTGCAACGCCACGCCGCCGAAGAAATCCTCGACGCCCTGCAAACCAGCACCTTGCACTGGACCTTGGTCAACTCGCCGCATAGCGTTGCCAGACTGACCATCGAGCACTTCAGCCAGGTCAGCACCAACCTTGAGCCGGGTCTGGCCGAGGTGCTTGAGCGACTCAATCGCGTCGCGGTCGGTATTGCCGATGAACTGCGGCTGAATCTGCACATCGGCCAGCACGTGACCTTTGTCCCAACTGACCCTACACCGCAATAGAGGGTAGAGGGACACCGGTCAGCGATTCAGCGCTGCTGGCCTGCTCAGCCATCAACCAGTCGACGAACTGCTGGATCAGCGGTCCGCGGCGTTTGCGCTGGGGCAAGACTACGTAATAGCCGAAGCTGGACATCGCCGTTTCGGCGATCGGCCGACAGAGCCAGCCCTGCTCCAGCAAGTTATCCACAAGGTGCCGCCAGCCGATGGCCACGCCCTGACCGGCAATCGCCGCTTGAATCAACAATGTGTAGTTGTCGAAACGCAAAGGCCCCGGGGCAGGCGCCGAAGCAATGCCCAGCTGGCGAAAAACCCCAGTCCAGTCAAACCAATGGCTGCTGTTCTCACCGCGCAAATGCAGCAGGGGGAACTCCAATAGCGAATGAGCCGGCAAGGGCGTCGGACGATCCTTCAACAGCTGCGGGCTGCACACCGGAAACACTTCTTCGCTGAACAACCAGTGGCTCTCACCCTGTTTGAAGCGGCCATCGCCGAACCACACGGCCACATCGATATCGGGGCGCAGCATGTTGTGGTTGCGTTCGCTGGTGACCAGGCTGACATCGACTTGCGGGTTGGCTTCGTGAAAGCGGTGCAGGCGTGGCATCAGCCAGTAAGCCGCAAAGGCGAAGTCGGTGGCGACCTGCAACACCTCATGCTGATGCTGGGCGCTGATCGCGCTCAAACCGGCATCCATGCACTGCAATCCGGCCTGCACCTGTTCGAACAGAGTCATTCCGGCCTCGGTCAGTTCGATACCGCGATAGATCCGGTCGAACAAACGCGTGCCCAGCTGCTCCTCGAGCCGCTTGATCTGCTGGCTGACCGCCGGCTGGGTGGTACCAAGCTCCACCGCCGCCGCGGTAAAGCTGCGGTGGCGGCCGGCGGCTTCGAAAGCGCGGAACAGGTCGAGGGATAAATCACCAAGAGCGTCATACATAAGCTGTGCTTATCCTAGTCATTGCCGTGCATGGGCTTTACCACTAAGTCCGTGGGCTCCATTCTCGATCACAGCACTTTCGCATAAATACTCACTATGGAATGACGCGATCACATGAAGCGCAAGAACATTCTTTTTATCATGGCCGATCAAATGGCCGCGCCAATGTTGCCGTTCTACGGCCCATCGCCCATCAAATTGCCCAACCTGAGCCGCCTGGCTGCTGAAGGCGTGGTGTTCGATGCCGCCTACTGCAATAGTCCGCTCTGTGCGCCTTCGCGCTTTACCCTGGTCAGCGGGCAATTACCGAGCAAGATCGGCGCCTACGACAACGCGGCCGATTTTCCCGCCGATGTACCGACCTATGCCCACTACCTGCGGCGCCTCGGCTACCGCACCGCGCTGTCAGGCAAGATGCACTTCTGTGGCCCGGATCAGTTACACGGTTATGAAGAACGCCTGACCAGCGACATCTACCCGGCCGATTACGGCTGGTCGGTGAACTGGGACGAGCCGGACGTACGTCCGACCTGGTTCCACAACATGTCCTCGGTGCTGCAGGCCGGGCCGTGTGTGCGCACCAACCAGCTGGATTTCGATGAAGAGGTGGTGTTCAAGGCCCAGCAGTACTTGTTCGATCACATCCGCGAAGATAGCGATCAGCCGTTCTGCCTGACAGTGTCGATGACCCATCCCCACGACCCCTACACCATTCCCAAAGCGTTCTGGGACCTGTATCAGGATGAAGATATTCCGCTGCCGCAGACACCCGCGCAGAGTGATCTCGATCCGCATTCCCAGCGTTTGCTCAAGGTCTATGACCTGTGGGACAAGCCGCTGCCTGTGGATAAAATTCGCGACGCCCGCCGCGCCTATTTCGGAGCGTGCAGCTATATTGACGGTAACGTCGGCAAACTCCTGCAAACACTCGAGGATACCGGGCTGATCGACGACACCATTATTATCTTTTCCGGCGACCACGGCGATATGCTTGGTGAGCGCGGGCTCTGGTACAAAATGCACTGGTTTGAAATGGCCGCGCGCGTGCCACTGCTGGTCAGTGCGCCGGGGCAATTCGCTGCCGGACGGGTCAGCGCTGCGGTATCGACCGCCGATTTGCTGCCGACCCTGGTGGAGCTGGCCGGTGGTGAGCTGGAGCCGGGTCTGCCTCTGGACGGTCGCTCGCTGGTTTCGCACCTGCAGGGGCAGGGCGGTCACGACGAAGTCTTTGGCGAATACATGGCCGAAGGCACCATCAGCCCGCTGATGATGATTCGCCGTGGCAACTACAAATTCATCTATAGCGAAGACGACCCGTGCCTGCTCTTCGACGTCCACAACGACCCGAGCGAGCAGGAAGAACTCAGCCAGTCGCCGCAGCATCGGCAGCTGTTTGATGAGTTCCTGGCCGAAGCCCGGGCGAAATGGGATATCCCGGCGATCCACCAACAGGTGCTCGCCAGCCAGCGCCGCCGGCGTTTTGTCGCCGAATCGCTGGCCATTGGCATGCTGAAGAGCTGGGACCACCAGCCGCTGGTCGACGCCAGTCAGCAGTACATGCGCAACCACATCGACCTCGACGATCTGGAGCGCAAAGCACGTTATCCACAACCCTGCCAAAACTAATAATGTAAGGGGAAGAGCATGCAAAGGTTATCCACAGTACTGACCGCAGGGCTATTGGCTCTGGGCAGCGTGTCGGCTTACGCCGAGCAAAGCTGCAACACAGTGAAAATGGCGGACCCGGGCTGGAGCGACATTGCCGCGACCAATGCCATCACCGGTTTTCTGTTGGACGGCATGGGCTACAAGGCCAAGGTCGATACCTTGGCGGTGCCGATTACCTTTGGCGGGCTCAAGGACGGCCAGGTGGATGTCTTCCTTGGCAACTGGATGCCGGCACAGCAGGGCTTTTACGACAAGTTCGTGGCCAACGGTGATGTCACCCAACTGGCGAAGAACCTCGACGGCACCGAATTTACCCTGGCGGTGCCGGACTATGTCTGGGACGCGGGAGTGCGTAACTTTTCCGACTTGAACAAGTACGCGGACAAGTTCGACAAAAAAATCTTTGGCATCGGCTCTGGCGCGCCAGCGAACATCTCGTTGCAAGACATCATCAAGAAAAACGACTTCGAGCTGGGTCAGTGGAAACTGATCGAGTCCAGCGAGCAGGCAATGCTGGCTGAAGTGTCCCGGGCAGTTAAGAAACAAAAGTTCGTGACCTTCCTCGGCTGGACTCCGCACCCAATGAACGTGCAGTTGAAAATGCATTATCTGAAAGGCGGCGAAAAGTATTTCGGCGACACCGGCAGCGTCTATACCCTGACCCGCAAGGGTTATGCACAGGCCTGCCCGAACGTCGGCAAGCTGCTGACCAACCTGAGTTTCACCCAGGAAATGGAAAACAGCATCATGGCCGAGGTGGTGAACAAGAAAGTCAGCAACGCCGACGCCGCCAAAGCCTGGATCAAAGCCAACCCGACGGTGCTGGACAAGTGGCTGGATGGGGTGAAGACCGTGGATGGCAAGGATGCGTTGGGGGCGGTGAAGGCGAAGTTGTAAGACCTTTATGGCCCCTTCGCGGGCAAGCCGGCTCCCACGCGAACCCTGTGGGAGCGGCGGTGCGGCGATCCGACTTGCCCGCGAATCGATTTTCAATCTTGCGCCACAGTACCTGAACCTCCACCCTGACACCCTTCAAAGACCCCAACCGAGAGGACCCATGGCCTGGCCCAATCGCCATAAACTCTTCCCTTTCCTGAGCTGGTTGCCCCGGCAAACCCGCGCCAGCGTCGGCCGCGATCTGATCGTCGGCTTGAGCGGGGCGATTCTGGCGTTGCCGCAGTCTATCGCCTACGCGCTGATTGCCGGCCTGCCCCCCGAGTACGGGCTGTATGCGGCGATTGTTCCAGTGCTGATCGCCTGTCTTTGGGGCTCCTCCTGGCACCTGATCTGCGGCCCGACGGCGGCCATTTCGATTGTGCTGTATGCCAGTGTCAGTCCGTTGGCCGTATCCGGCTCCCAGGACTACATCACGCTGATCCTGCTACTGACCTTCCTCGCCGGGGTTTTCCAGTGCCTGCTGGGCATGTTGCGCTTCGGCGCGCTGGTGAATTTCGTCTCTCATTCAGTGGTGCTGGGCTTCACCCTTGGCGCCGCAGTGGTTATTGCTCTTGGGCAATTGCCTAATCTGCTGGGGCTGGATCTGCCGAGTCAGGCGACGGCGCTGAACAGTTTGCTGTCGCTTATCAGCCATATCGATGCTCTGGATAAACCTTCGCTGGTGTTGGGGTTTGGCACTCTGGCGCTGGGCATCATCCTCAAACTCCTGCTGCCACGCTGGCCGACCTTATTGATTACCTTGACGCTGAGCGGCGTGCTGGTCTGGTTGTGGCCGGCGATGTTCGGCCATGTGAAGCTGGTCAGTTCATTCGTTGGCAAGCTGCCACCCTTCAGCCCGCTGCCACTGGATCTGGACCTGGTGCTGCGCCTGCTGCCTAGCGCAGTCGCGGTGGGGATGCTTGGGCTGGTCACCAGTTTGTCGATTGCCCGCTCGTTGTCGGCACGTTCACAGCAAATACTCGACGCTAACCAGGAAATTCGCGCTCAGGGGCTATCTAATATTGTCGGCAGTTTTTTCTCAGGCTCACTGTCGGCCGGCTCTTTTACCCGTTCTGGCCTCAGCTATGAAGCTGGTGCCTGCTCGCCGTTATCCGGGGTGTTTGCCGCATTGTGGGTGGCATTGTTTGCCGTGACCGGAGCGACGCTAATCGCGCACATTCCGATCCCGGCGATGGCTGGCAGTATTTTGCTGATCTGTTGGGGGCTGGTCGACCATCGCGGTATCCGGTCGTTGTTTCGGGTCAGCCGCGCCGAGTTCGCGGTCATGGCACTGACGTGCGTCGCCACCCTGCTGCTGGAACTACAGACGGCGATCTATGCCGGGGTGCTGGCCTCGCTGTTCTTCTATCTCAAGCGCACCTCGCAACCGCGGGTGCAGCAGTGGCGCGACGGTGACGAAGACATTCTGCGAGTCGGCGGCTCGATCTTCTTTGGCGCCAGCCATTACCTGCAAGTGCGTTTGCAGCGCATGCACGGTGAACGGGTGGTGATCGATGCGCAGCAGATCAACTTCATCGATTATTCCGGGGTGGAAATGCTCCATCAGGAAGCGCGACGGTTGTTGCAGCAAAATCGCAGCCTGACCCTGCGCCGGGCCAGGCCGCAGGTAGTGGAGGAGTTGAGAAAACTCGAAGGGGCGGAGAAATGCCCGATTCGGTTTGAGGACTAACCGGGGCGCGACCGAAAAGATCGCAGCCTTCGGCAGCTCCTACACCGACCGCATATACCCGCAATTTCGCAGTCAGACACAAATCCCGTAGGAGCTGCCGCAGGCTGCGATCTTTTTGCGGCCAGCTCGTATTACAAAGCCAATTGCCTACGCAATTCCGCCAGCACCGGCGCAGTATCCGGACGCACGCCGCGCCACAGGAAGAAGGCTTCGGCCGCCTGTTCCGCCAGCATCCCCAAGCCATCCATTGCCACTGCGGCGCCGTGTTCACTGGCCCAGCGGCAGAAGGCAGTCGGTTCCTTGCTGTACATCATGTCGTAGCACAGGGTCTTGCCCGGCTCGATCAGGCTACTGGCAATCGGCGGCACATCGCCCGTCAGGCTCGCCGACGTCGCATTGATGATCAGATCCACCGGCTCCTGCAGCCAGTCGAAGCTGCTGGCGGACACCGGCCCGAGGTCGTCGAACAGCTCCGCCAGCAACTCGGCCTTTTGCACAGTGCGATTGGCGATAATCACCGACGATGGCTGCTCGGCCAGTAACGGCTCCAGCGCACCGCGCACCGCACCGCCGGCACCCAGCAGCAGAATGCGTTTGCCCTTGAGGCTGAACCCGGCATTGACCGTCAGATCCCGCACCAACCCGGCGCCATCGGTGTTATCCCCCAACAGACTGCCGTCCGCGAGTTTGCTCAAGGTGTTGACCGCCCCGGCCCGCTGCGCCCGAGCCGTCAGGCTGTCGGCCAGGCGATAGGCGTCTTCCTTGAACGGCACAGTGACGTTGGCGCCGCGGCCCTCAAGAAAAAATGCCTTGGCGCAGCCGGAAAAGTCGTCGAGCGGCGCCAGCAAGGTGCTGTAGTCCAGTTGCTGAGCGGTCTGCTCGGCGAACAGGCGATGAATCAGCGGCGATTTGCTGTGGCCAATCGGGTTACCGAATACGACGTAACGGTCCATCAGAATTCCTCATTCAGGCCTTGGCCAACCAATCGCGGTCTTGCAGGAAGTATTCGGTCAGGCGCGCTTCTTCGCTGCCCGGTTCAGCTTTCCAGTCGTAGCTCCAGCGCACTTGCGGCGGCAGCGACATCAGGATCGATTCGGTACGCCCGCCCGATTGCAGGCCGAACAAGGTGCCACGGTCGTAAACCAGATTGAACTCGACATAACGACCCCGGCGAAACTCCTGGAATTCCCGTTGTTTCTCGGTGTAAGCATCCGCTTTGCGACGCTGGACGATTGGCAGGTAGGCCTCGATATAGGCATTACCAATGGCGCGCATGAAGGCGAAGCTGGTGTCGAAGTCCCACTCATTCAGGTCATCGAAGAACAGACCGCCAATGCCCCGCGGCTCGTTGCGGTGCTTGATGTAGAAATAGCTGTCGCACCAGGCTTTGTAACGCGGATAGACATCCGGCCCGAACGGCGCACAAGCCTGCTCGGCGACACGGTGCCAGTGCACGCAGTCTTCTTCGACGCCGTAGTAGGGAGTCAGGTCGAAGCCGCCGCCGAACCACCAGACCGGCTCTTCGCCTTCTTTCTCGGCGATGAAAAATCGCACGTTGGCGTGGGACGTCGGCACATGAGGGTTGTGTGGGTGAATCACCAACGACACGCCGAGGGCTTCAAAACCGCGCCCGGCCAGTTCAGGCCGATGGGCGCTGGCGGACGGCGGTAGTCCGCTGCCGAACACGTGGGAAAAGTTGACGCCGCCTTTTTCGATGACCTGACCGTTCTCGATCACCCGGGTGCGACCGCCACCACCGGCAGGCCGGGTCCAGGCGTCTTCGACGAAGCGAGTGCCGCCGTCTTCGGCTTCCAGAGCGGTGCAAATGCGGTCTTGCAGGTCGAGCAGGTAGGCTTTTACGGCCTCGGTGCGGGTAGTCATGGCATCACCTTGAATCGGGCAAAGCTACGCGGCACTTCGAACGGAGCGTGAGGCCGGCGCAAATGGGCGCGTAGCATAACACCGCAACCTGCCCCGCCGCAGTTGACGAAGGTCAAGCTTAGGAGTCCGATAGGAGCCTTTCGCGAAAAGACCCAAGGAGATTGCAGATGGCCAAACGTATCCAGTTCCGTGCCCATGGCGGCCCCGAAGTACTTGAGTATGTAGACTACCAACCGGCAGCGCCGGGTCCGCAACAGGTTCGCGTCAGCAACAAGGCCATTGGCCTGAATTTCATCGACACCTATTTCCGCAGCGGCCTCTATGCGCCGCCGTCCTTGCCCTCGGGCCTGGGTGCCGAAGGCGCCGGCGTGGTCGAGGCGGTCGGCAGTGAAGTCACTCAATTCAAAGTCGGCGACCGTGTGGCTTATGGCAGCGGTCCGCTGGGCGCCTACAGTGATGTGCATGTGCTGCCGGCCGCTAATCTGGTGCATCTACCCGACGCCATCAGCTTCGAACAAGCGGCGGGCGTGATGCTTAAAGGCCTGACAGTGCAATATCTGCTGCGTCAGACCTATGAGCTCAAGGGTGGCGAAACCATCCTGTTCCATGCTGCCGCGGGTGGTGTTGGCTCCTTGGCCTGCCAATGGGCCAAGTCGTTGGGAGTGAAGCTGATTGGCACGGTCAGCTCGCCTGAAAAGGCCGCCCTCGCCAAATCCCTCGGCGCTTGGGAGACCATCGACTACAGCAAGGAAAACGTCGCACAACGGGTGCTGGAATTGACTGACGGCAAGAAGTGCCCGGTGGTTTATGACGGCGTCGGCAAAGATACCTGGCTCACTTCATTGGACAGCGCGGCGCCACGCGGCCTGGTGGTGAGCTTCGGCAACGCCTCGGGCGCGGTCGACGGGGTGAACCTGGGGATTCTGTCGGCCAAGGGCTCGTTGTACGTGACCCGGCCGACTCTGGCGACTTACGCCAACAACGCCGAGAACCTGCAACGCATGGCCGATGAGCTATTCGGGATGATCATCAGCGGCAAGATAAAGGTGGATATCAATCAGCGTTATCCATTGGCGGAAGCGGCCAAGGCACAGACCGAGTTGTCGGCGCGGCGCACGACGGGATCGACGATTTTGTTGCCGTAATGCTGAACTCATGAGGTGTCTGTGAAGATGCCATCGCGAGCAGGTTCGCTCCCACATCTATTGGATCTGTGATCGACGCAATTCCCTATGGGAGCGAGCCTGCTCGCGATGAAGTTCACACCAACTTCACGCCGGACGCACAATTTTCCCGGTCGCCAGATCGCGAATCAGGCTCGGGTTTTTGCGCCCACCCAGGTTGCCGCCCAGTACCAGGTCGATCTGCCCGCGAAAATATTGCTCGACGCGAATCCTGGTACGCGCCGCTGGCCGGCCCTGGGGGTTGGCCGAGGTTGATACCAGCGGACCGACCAGCGCACATAACTCGCGGACTTGCGGGTGATCACTGACCCGCAAGGCCACGGTGTCGTGAATTCCGGTGATCCACTCGGGTAGCATGCCCTGGTGCGGCACCAGCCAGGTATTGGGCCCCGGCCAGGTACTGGCCATGCGGTCCATCCAGCTTTGCGGGAAGTCTTCGAAAAGAAAATCGAACTGCCGGATGTTATCCGCGATCAGGATCAAACCTTTATCTACAGACCGTGATTTGATCGCCAGCAGGCGATCCACCGCTTCTTCGTTCCATGGGTCGCAACCCAGACCCCAGACCGCTTCGGTTGGATAGGCAATCACCGCTCCTGCGCGAATTTCTCGTGCGGCTTGTTGCACACGCCAACTGCTGACCATTGCTGACTCTCCGGAATAAGGCTGAGGCCAGTTTACCGTTGTTCATTATAAAACCTAGGGTGCGCTCTCAATAGATGGCGGTCGCCCCCTAACTTACCCGCGCAAACCAGCGTCCATTTTCACAGACTGCCCGGCCGTCCATCTCCAACTCCGTCAGCGCCGCCAGGACCTTGGACAAAGCCCAGCCGCTGGCGCCAGCCAAGGCTTCACTGGTATGTGGCGCGGCATGCAGCAAACGCAACAAAAGATGATCGACCTTCGCTGGCGCAGCTATTGCGGCGGGCGGCAGCCTTTGCCAGCCGCGCAAGGCTTCGAGGATATGTTCGATGGTCTCGACCAGCACCGCGCCATCACGGATCAACTGATGGCAACCGCGAGCGCCGGGATGATGGATGGATCCTGGAATGGCATACACCTCGCGGCCTTGCTCCGCTGCCAGCCGCGCGGTGATCAACGATCCGCTGGCCACACTGGCCTCGACCACCAACACTCCCAGGGACAATCCACTGATGATTCGATTGCGTCGAGGAAAGTTGCTGGGGTGCGGCCCGGCATCCAGCGGGAACTCGGAAACCACTGCGCTGCCCTGAGCAATCATCGCCTCGGCCAGCTTGCGGTTGCGCTGTGGATAAAAATTTTCCAGCCCGGTGCCGAGCACGCCGACCGTTTGCCCGCCGACGTCCAGAGCGGCCTGATGCGCGGCGCTGTCGATTCCCAGTGCCAGGCCGCTGGTAATCACAAAACCAGCGCCTGCAAGGCTGCGGGAAAAAGCCGCGGCAGTATCCATCCCAGGGCGCGAGGCCCGACGACTGCCGACCATCGCCAATTGCGGTTTTTCCAGAATGCCCGGATCACCGGCCACGAATAATAACGGCGGGGCGCCGTCCAGTTCAGCCAGCAGCGCAGGGTAGCCGGGCTGGTCCAGCATCAGTAAATGCTGGTCGGGGCGCTCAAGCCAGGCCAAGGCATGGCTGGCGCCGTCACGGATCTCGACACTGCGTCGGGCATCTGCACATGCCGCCGGCAGGCCCAATGCACGCCAGGCACTGGCCGGCGCGCTGATGGCTGCCGAGGCCGAACCAAAGGCTTCCAGCAGCTTTTGAAAACGTCGCGGGCCGAGTTCCGGTAGACGATGCAAACGCAAACGGGCTTCCAGTTCCGCAGGCGAAACCTGGGCAATAGCAGACAGAGACATAGATCATCCTTGATCGTTATAAGGGCCTGTCGAAACAGGAATAAGCTGTGGATAAGTCTGTTGGTAACTTGTTGAGAGTTTCCGTTTTTTTTATGGGTTTCGAACCTTGTCCATCACCGCCAGAGAGCGCGATGCATTCAGCACCAGGCCATAGCTGAGCTTTTCGTAAGTGCGGAACACCATCAGTAACCCGGCGCGCTCATCGGGGATTTTCACTTCGCTGCCGGTCACCCGGTCACGCACGGTTTCCCCGGTTTTCATCACCGCCAGCACATTGCCTTCGGCCAGGCCATCACGGCGGCCTTTGTTCAGGGTTACCACATCAAACACACCGATCTGCGTCACCCCGCGTGGCACATCGATGATCAGGCCGTTGATCTCGCCTTGTGGCGAGCTGGGCATGAAGGTCGAGTTGATCGCCCGTTCCTCGCTGCTGAACAACCGGTCGCCCAGACGCACCTCTTGAGTGGTGCGTTGCAGGGCCAGCGTGGCAACGTCACCTTCGGTGGCAACGATTTCCCCGCCGCCGATGTCGTCGGCGTTGATCCCGAGGAACTCCTTGCTCTGCGGGTCGGTGTAGACCTTGCCCTGACGGAAGATGCCGTAGACCGACTGGTCCGCAGCGAAGGTACCGCGAGCGTAGATGCGGTCACCCATGCCACTGAGCACCCGCTCGGCATCGCCGGCGACGATGTACGGGGCCTTGTCGAAATCCTCGACCTTGTCGACGATACGGTTACTCAGCAAGAAGCTGTCGATCGCTTGCAGCGGTATGCTCGGGATGGCGTCGGCCACCGGCGTGCTGCGGATTCGTGGCGACAGCTTGATGGTGCCCCGTGAAGCCCCGCGATTGAGGGTCAGGCGTGGCTGTCCGTTGATGTAGACCAGTGACAGCGAGTCGCCGGGGTAGATCAGGTTGGGGTTTTCGATTTGCGGGTTGACCTGCCAGATTTCCGGCCACTTCCACGGCTCCCGGAGGAATTTCCCGGAAATGTCCCAGAGTGTGTCGCCTGCCACCACGGTGTAATGCTGTGGAAAACCGTCCCTGAGCTGCACTTGCGCCTGCGCGATACCGACCGAGGCCAACAGAAGCAGGGCGAGTAGTGATTTCCTCATCCAGTGAATCCCTTTATTATGTACGTTCGCGTGAAACGCTAGAGTCCCTGCGGCTCGCTCCCTTCCAGGAGAACGTTTTGCAACGGTAGCCTGACCTGTCAGGTAACCGACCCTGACTTTACCTCACACGTGCAGCAATTACGCTTATGGCCATTTTAGACATCCTCGAATACCCTGACCCGCGCCTGCGCACTATCGCCAAACCTGTGGCTGTAGTGGACGACGAAGTGCGTCAGTTGGTCGATGACATGTTTGAAACAATGTATGAAGCACCTGGCATCGGCCTGGCTGCGACCCAGGTCAACGTGCACAGACGCATCGTGGTCATGGACCTCTCTGAAGACCGCAGCGAACCACGGGTATTCATCAACCCCCAGTTTGAAGTCCTGACCGACGAAATGGGCCAGTATCAGGAAGGCTGCCTCTCGGTACCGGGCTTCTACGAAAACGTCGATCGACCGCAGCGCGTGAAGATCAACGCGCTGGACCGTGACGGCCAGCCTTATGAGCTGATCGCCGAAGGCCTGCTGGCGGTGTGTATTCAACATGAATGCGACCACCTCAATGGCAAATTATTCGTCGATTACCTGTCCACGCTCAAACGTGACCGGATCAAGAAGAAGCTGGAAAAGCTACATCGCCAGAACGCTTGATCCCTTCCTTCCAAAGGCTTGCTGTAGCAAGCCTTTTTCTTTTTCGAGTGCCTTCAACCGAGAATCCCCATGACTGAGCCATTGCGCATCGTCTTTGCCGGCACCCCCGAATTCGCCGCCGAACACCTCAAGGCCTTGCTCGACAGCCCGTATGAGATCGTGGCGGTCTATACCCAACCGGATCGTCCGGCGGGACGCGGGCAAAAGCTGATGCCGAGCCCGGTCAAGCAACTCGCCGAGCAGCACAACATCAGCGTCCTGCAGCCACCGACCCTGCGTGACGCAGCGGCCCAGGCGGAACTGGCAGCACTCAAACCCGACTTGCTGGTGGTGGTGGCCTACGGCTTGATCCTGCCGCAAGCGGTGCTGGATATTCCGCGCCTGGGTTGCATCAACAGTCATGCTTCGCTGTTGCCGCGCTGGCGCGGTGCGGCGCCGATCCAGCGCGCCGTCGAAGCCGGTGACGCCGAAAGCGGTGTGACCGTGATGCGCATGGAACTGGGTCTGGATACCGGGCCGATGCTGCTGAAAGTCACCACCCCGATCAGCACCGACGACACTGGCGGCAGCCTCCACGACCGTCTAGCCGAAATGGGTCCGCCTGCCGTGGTCCAGGCCATTGCCGGTCTGGCCGCAGGAACCCTCGAAGGCGAAGTGCAGGATGACAGCCTTGCTACCTACGCCCACAAGCTGAACAAGAACGAAGCGCGCATCGACTGGAGCCGCCCGGCCGTCGAGCTGGAACGCCTGGTCCGCGCGTTCAATCCATGGCCGATCTGCCACAGCACCCTCAATGGCGAAGCCCTGAAAGTCCTCGCCGCGAAACTCGCCGATGGTCAGGGCGCACCGGGTGAAGTGCTCAGCGCCAGCAAAGACGGCCTGATCGTCGCTTGCGGCGAACAGGCCTTGTGCCTGACCCGCCTGCAATTACCCGGTGGCAAAGCGCTGAACTTCAGCGACTTGTTCAACAGCCGACGCGAGAAATTCGCCGTCGGTACCGTGCTGGATCAAACGATGGACGCCCAATGAATCCGCGTCTGGCCGCCGCCAAGGCCCTGGCTGCAGTACTCAACGGTAAAGCTTCGCTCAACAGTTCGTTGCCGATTCAACTGGATAAGGTCGAGCTTCGTGATCGTGGTTTCACTCAGGATCTGGCCTTCGGCACCGCTCGCTGGCAGCCGCGTTTGTCGGCGCTGGCGGCCAAGCTGCTGCAAAAACCCTTCAAAGCGGCCGACGCCGATGTCGAGGCGTTGCTGTTGGTCGGTCTCTACCAACTGCTCTACACCCGCGTGCCGGCCCATGCCGCCATCGGCGAAACCGTCGGTTGCGCCGAGAAGCTGAAAAAACCTTGGGCCAAGGCCTTGCTCAATGCCGTGCTGCGCCGTGCCCAGCGTGAAAGCGAAGCGCTGCTCAGCGAGCTGGAACACGATCCTGTGGTCCGTACCGCCCATCCGCGCTGGCTGCAAAAATCCCTCAAGGCGTTCTGGCCTGAGCAGTGGGAAGCCATCTGCGCGGCGAACAACGCCCATCCGCCGATGATCCTGCGGGTCAATCGCCACCATCATAGTCGCGATGCCTACCTGCAATTGCTGAGTGACGCCGGTGTGGCGGCCAATGCTTGCGTCTACAGCCAGGACGGCATCGTGCTCGACGAGCCGGGCGACGTACGCAACTTGCCAGGCTTCGCCGAAGGCTGGATCAGCGTGCAGGACGAAGCCGCACAACTGGCCGCCGACCTGCTGGATCTGGCGCCGGGGCAACGGGTGCTCGACGCCTGCTGCGCGCCAGGCGGCAAGACCTGCCACATCATGGAGGTCGAGCCGGCGCTGGCCGGCGTGGTCGCGGTGGATCTGGAAGCCAAGCGCCTGGTGCGGGTACGGGAAAATCTCCAGCGGCTTGGCCTGAGCGCCGAGCTGATTGCCGCCGATGGCCGCGATACCGCCACCTGGTGGGACGGCAAGCCGTTCCAGCGGATCCTGCTGGACGCGCCATGCTCGGCCACCGGGGTCATCCGCCGTCACCCGGACATCAAACTGACTCGCCAGCCCGACGACATTGCCGCCCTGGCGGTGCTGCAGGGTGAACTGCTGGACGCGTTGTGGCCGACCCTCGAAGTCGGCGGCATCCTGCTGTATGCCACCTGCTCGACCTTGCCGACCGAGAACACCGAAGTTATCGAAGCCTTTCTGGCCCGGACTCCAGGCGCCCGCGAGCTCGACATCGCCGGCCAGCTCGGGCAGCCTGCGGCCGGTATCAAGCAACCTCATGGCCGCCAGTTGCTGGTCCAGGAGGGCGGGCATGACGGTTTCTACTACGCCAAGTTGATCAAGATTGCCGCCGCGCGCGGTTAACCGGTTTTAAGGGAGTGACTGGATGAAAATCATCATCCTCGGCGCAGGGCAGGTCGGCGGTTCGCTGGCGGAACACCTGGCCAGTGAAGCCAATGACATCACGGTGGTCGACACCGACGGCGAGCGGCTGCGCGATCTCGGCGACCGGCTGGATATCCGCACCGTTCAGGGCCGTGGTTCGCTCCCGACAGTGCTGCGTCAGGCCGGCGCGGATGATGCCGACATGCTGGTGGCAGTCACCAACAGTGACGAAACCAATATGGTTGCCTGTCAGGTCGCCCACACCCTATTCCATACCCCGACCAAGATCGCCCGTGTGCGCGAAGCGGCTTATCTGACCCGCGCCGGCCTGTTCGACAACGATGCGATTCCGGTCGACGTGCTGATCAGCCCGGAACAGGTGGTGACCAACTACATCAAGCGCCTGATCGAACACCCCGGTGCCTTGCAGGTCATCGACTTCGCCGAAGGCAAGGCCCAGCTGGTGGCGATCAAGGCTTATTACGGCGGGCCGCTGGTGGGTCATCAACTGCGGCAGTTGCGCGAGCACATGCCGAATGTCGAGACCCGCGTTGCCGCCATCTTCCGCCGCGACCGGCCGATCCTGCCCAAGGGTGATACGGTGATCGAAGCCGACGACGAAGTATTTTTCATCGCCGCCAAAGCGAACATTCGTGCAGTGATGAGCGAAATGCGCCGCCTCGATGAAAGTTACAAGCGCGTGGTGATCGCCGGTGGCGGGCAAATCGGCGAACGCCTGGCCGAAGCCATCGAAAGTCGCTATCAGGTGAAGATCATCGAGATGAACCCGGCGCGTTGCCGTTATCTTTCGGACAACCTCGACAGCACTGTGGTGTTGCAGGGCAGTGCGTCAGACCGCGACCTGCTGATGGAGGAAAACATCGCCGACGCCGATATTTTCCTGGCGCTGACCAACGACGACGAAGCCAACATCATGTCCTCGCTGCTGGCCAAACGCCTGGGCGCGAAGAAGGTCATGACCATCATCAACAACCCGGCCTATGTCGACCTGATCCAGGGTGGTGACATCGATATCGCCATCAGCCCGCAGCTGACGACCATTGGCACCTTGCTCGCCCACGTGCGGCGCGGCGATATTGTCAGCGTGCACTCGTTGCGCCGTGGTGCAGCGGAGGCCATCGAGGCGATTGCCCACGGTGATGCGAAATCGAGCAAGGTGATCGGCCGCTCCATCGAAGACATCGGCCTGCCACCGGGCACGACGATCGGGGCGATCATCCGTGACGAAGAAGTCATCATCGCTCACGATGACACGGTGATCGCGGCGGGTGACCACGTGATTCTGTTCCTTGTGGATAAAAAACATATCCGCGATGTGGAGAAGCTGTTCCATGTGGGATTGAGCTTCTTCTGATCCAGATTATCTGGCGTTAGACATTCCGTCTTCGCGGGCAAGTCGGATCGCCGCACCGCCGCTCCCACAAGGACACCGCTAACTCCTGTGGGAGCGGGTTTGCCCGCGTAAGCTATCTTGAAGACCCATGTCATATCTGACATTACCCATTCAAGGAGCCCTAAATGATCCAATCCCTGGAAAAAATGCTCGCCAAAGGTGTGGATAACTCGCTGCTGCGCTTTGGCCTGGGCAAGGGTTATCTGGATCTGGGCGAGAACGCCAAGGCGGCCGAGCATTTTCAACGCTGTGTCGATTTCGATCCGAAGTATTCCGCGGCCTGGAAGCTGCTCGGCAAGGCGCATCTGGCACTGGCTGATTATCCGGCTGCCCGCCACGCCTGGGAGCAAGGGCTCGAAGCAGCACGCGGGCATGGCGACAAACAGGCGGAAAAGGAAATGACGGTGTTTTTGAAGAAGCTTGATCGTCAAGCTAACTGACCTGTTGCGCCCTTGATTGAACGGTTGTGGATAACCCTGTAGGAGCTGCCGCAGGCTGCGATCTTTTGATCTTTTTTCCAGGGTTATCCACAGAAACGCTTCAGTACCAGCGCTCCTCACCCGGTGGCCGTTTCTTGAAGCGCTTCATGCTCCACATGTACTGGCTCGGATAGGCGCGTACATATTTCTCGACGACCTGGCTCATTGCCGCGCAGGAAGTCTCGGTATCGGTGCTGTACATCGCCTCTGGCGCGGCTTCGAGGATCACTTTGTAACCTGAACCGTCGGGCAGCCGCAGGGCATGCAGGAACACCCCGACCGCTTTGCCACCGGCGAGCATGTTCGGGACGAATTTGCTGGTCAGGGCCTTGGTGGCAAAGAAGGGCACGAAAATCCCGGCCGATTCGGACGGTTCCGGGTCAGCCGGGATACCCACCGCTCCCCCTTTGCGCACTTCCTTGATGACGCTGAGGATCCCTTCTTTGGTGGACGCCGCGACACGGTTACCCAATTGCACCCGCTGCTTGCGCAACAAGTCGTCCACCGCCTTGAGCTTGGGCGGTCGATAGAAAATGATCGGTTTGCACTGGCTGCAATAAAAGTGGTTCAACACTTCCCAATTGCCAAGGTGGCTGGTGATGCCGACCACCCCCTTGCCTGAGGCCAATGCCTCTTTGAGCACGTCGAGGCCTTCGACTTCCCGCACCAGATCGATGGAGCGCTGGGCTGGCCAGATCCAGGCGCAGGCACTTTCGGTGAGGGACTTGCCGATGTCTTTCAGGCTTTGGCCCACCAGACGCTCGCGTTCGGCCGGATCCATTTCCGGGAAGCACTTGGCCAGGTTGATCCGCACCACATCGCGGGAACGGTTAGGGGTTTTCCACATCACCCAGCCAATGGCCGAGCCGACTGCCTGCACTGCCCGCCACGGGAGCAGGGCAAACAACCGCAGAGCGCCTACTAGCAAGGCGCCTTTCAACTTATCCACAGGTCACTCCTGATCTTGTGCTGTGCGCGAGGCGGCTATTCTAACCGCCGTTCGCCAAGGTCGCGTAGCGATCGCAATCCCGGGTGTGGTCCATGACCATGCCCGAGGCCTGCATCAGCGCGTAGCAAATGGTCGGACCGACGAAGGTGAAACCGGCCTTTTTCAAGCCTTTGCTCATTTCCACAGCCACCGGCGTCACGGCCGGTACTTCGCTGCGATCCTTGAAATGATTGATCTTCGGAACGCCACCGACAAAGGACCAGAGAAACTCCACCGGGTCCTCCAGCGCCAGCCAGGCCTGGGCATTGCGCCGGGCGGCGTTGAGTTTCAGGCGATTGCGGATTATCCCCGGATCGAGCATCAAATCATCGATTTCGGCATCGCTCATCTGCGCTACGCGCTGTATGTCGAAATCAAACAGTACCTCACGATAACGCTCGCGTTTCCTCAGCACAGTGATCCACGATAGGCCGGCCTGGAACCCTTCAAGCAAAAGCAACTCGAACAAGCGCTGCGCATCGCGTAGCGGCACGCCCCACTCCTGATCGTGATAAGCCATGTACAGCGGATCTTCGGAACACCAAAAGCAGCGTGGCATAAGGCTCCAGGGGGTCGAGGCGCGACCGAATCGGGTATACTCCCGCTCTTTAAATCGCAGCCCAAGAAACAGGTGAATTTCGTGAGCCAGCCTACGCCAGCCGTGCGTACCTTCCAAGACTTGATCCTCGCCCTCCAGCAATACTGGGCCGAGCAAGGTTGTGTGGTACTTCAGCCCTACGATATGGAAGTAGGCGCCGGCACTTTCCACACCGCCACATTCCTCCGTGCCATCGGCCCGGAAACCTGGAACGCCGCTTATGTGCAGCCCAGTCGGCGTCCGACTGATGGCCGCTACGGCGAAAACCCGAACCGTTTGCAGCACTACTACCAGTTCCAGGTGGTATTGAAGCCAAACCCGGACAACTTCCAGGAACTGTACCTGGGGTCGCTCAAGCACGTCGGTCTCGACCCGTTAGTGCACGACATCCGCTTCGTCGAAGACAACTGGGAATCGCCGACCCTCGGTGCCTGGGGTCTGGGCTGGGAAGTCTGGCTCAACGGCATGGAAGTGACTCAGTTCACTTACTTCCAGCAAGCGGGCGGCATCGAGTGCTATCCGGTGACCGGCGAAATCACTTACGGTCTCGAGCGTCTGGCCATGTACCTGCAGGGCGTGGACTCGGTCTACGACCTGGTCTGGGCTGACGGCCCGTTCGGCAAGGTGACCTACGGCGACGTGTTCCACCAGAACGAAGTGGAGCAGTCGACCTACAACTTCGAACAGGCCAACGTCGAGAAGCTGTTCGAGCTGTTCGACTTCTATGAAAGCGAAGCCAAGCGTCTGATCGAACTGGATCAGCCGTTGCCGTTGCCAAGCTATGAAATGGTTCTGAAGGCTTCGCACACCTTCAACCTGCTGGATGCTCGCCGGGCGATCTCGGTGACTGCGCGTCAGCAATACATTCTGCGTGTACGGACCCTGGCGCGCTCCGTGGCCCAAGCCTATCTGCTGGCTCGCGCCAAGCTGGGCTTCCCGATGGCGACCCCGGATCTGCGTGATGAAGTGTTGGCTAAGCTGGAGGCTGCACAATGAGTGCTCAAGATTTTCTGGTTGAACTGGGCACCGAAGAACTGCCACCCAAAGCCCTGAACACTCTGGCTGAGGCGTTCCTCGCCGGTATCGACAAAGGCCTGCAAGCCGCTGGCCTGAACTACGAGACCAAAACCGTCTACGCCGCGCCGCGTCGTCTGGCCGTATTGATCACTGCACTGGCCACTCACCAGCCAGATCGCAGCATCAACCTCGATGGCCCGCCGCGTCAGGCGGCGTTCGATGCCGAAGGCAATCCGACCCAGGCCGCCCTGGGCTTCGCCAAGAAGTGCGGCGTTGATCTCAGCGAAATCGATCAGAGTGGCGCGAAACTTCGCTACAGCCAGCGCATCGAAGGCAAGCCGACTGTCAGTCTGCTGCCGACCATCGTCGAAGATTCCCTGAACGATCTGCCGATTCCCAAGCGCATGCGCTGGGGGGCGCGCAAGGAAGAGTTCGTTCGCCCGACCCAGTGGCTGGTCATGCTGCTCGGTGACCAGGTCATCGATTGCACCATCCTCGCCCAGAAAGCCGGTCGCGACTCCCGTGGTCACCGCTTCCATCACCCTGAAAGCGTGCGTATCACCGCGCCGGCCAACTACCTGCAAGACCTGCGTGCTGCTTACGTGCTGGCGGACTCCAATGAGCGTCGCGAGCTGATCAGCAAGCGCACTGCCGAGTTGGCGGCGTTGCAGGAAGGTACGGCGATCGTGCCGCCGAGCCTGCTCGACGAAGTGACCGCGCTGGTAGAGTGGCCGGTGCCGCTGGTCTGCTCGTTCGAAGAGCGGTTCCTCGAGGTGCCCCAGGAAGCCCTGATCACCACCATGCAGGACAACCAGAAGTATTTCTGCCTGCTGGATGCCGATGGCAAGTTGCTGCCACGCTTCATCACTGTGGCCAACATCGAAAGCAAAGACCCCCAACAGATCATCTCGGGTAACGAGAAGGTGGTTCGCCCACGTCTGACCGACGCCGAGTTCTTCTTCAAGCAAGACAAGAAGCAGAAACTCGAAAGCTTCAACCTGCGCCTGCAGAACGTGGTGTTCCAGGAAAAACTGGGCAGTGTGTTCGACAAAGCCGAGCGGGTTTCCAAACTGGCGGCGTTCATCGCTCAACGCATCGGCGGCGACCCGACCCGTGCAGCCCGCGCCGGCCTGCTGTCCAAGTGCGACCTGGCGACCGAAATGGTCGGCGAGTTCCCGGAGATGCAAGGTGTCGCCGGTTACTACTACGCCCTCAACGACGGTGAACCGCAAGACGTGGCCCTGGCGCTGAACGAACAATACATGCCGCGCGGTGCCGGCGCTGAACTGCCGACCACTGTTACCGGTGCCGCCGTAGCGATCGCTGACAAGCTCGACACCCTGGTGGGTATTTTCGGTATCGGCATGCTGCCGACCGGGAGCAAAGACCCGTACGCCTTGCGCCGCGCTGCCCTTGGCGTGCTGCGGATCCTGATCGACAAGAAGCTCGATCTGGACCTGACCGAAGCGGTGGCGTTCGCCGTCAACGCATTTGGCGCCAAGGTCAAGGCGGCCGGTCTGGCCGACCTGGTGCTGGAGTTCGTCTTCGACCGTCTGCGCGCACGTTACGAAGACGAAGGCGTGGATGTGGGCACCTACCTGTCGGTTCGCGCCCTGAAACCGGGTTCGGCACTGGACTTCGATCAACGTGTGCAAGCCGTCGAAGCGTTCCGCAAGCTGCCGGAAGCCGCGGCACTGGCGGCGGTGAACAAGCGCGTATCGAACCTGCTGAGCAAGGCCGAAGGCACGATCCCGAGCATCGTCGAAGCCAAGTACTTCGACAACGCCAACGAGTTTTCGCTGTACTCGGCGATCCAGCAGGCTGATCAGGCGGTCCAGCCAATGGCTGCGGCGCGTCAGTACAGCGAATCGCTGGCCCGTCTGGCAGCGCTGCGCGAGCCGGTCGATGCATTCTTTGAAGCGGTGATGGTCAACGCTGAAGATGCCAAGGTACGGGCCAACCGTTATGCATTGCTGGCGCGTCTGCGTGGGCTGTTCCTCGGTGTCGCCGATATTTCGCTATTGGGCTGATTGTTTAAGGGGCGGAGTTTGAAACTGCTGATTCTCGATCGGGACGGGGTGATTAATTACGACTCCGACGCTTACATCAAGTCGGTGGAGGAGTGGATTCCGCTCCCCGGTTCGATCGCAGCCATCGCGCAGTTGAGCAAGGCCGGCTGGACGGTAGCCGTCGCTACCAACCAGTCGGGCATCGCTCGCGGCTATTACGACGTCGCCATCCTGGACGCCATGCACGCGCGTTTACGCTCGCTAGTAGCGGAGCAGGGCGGAGAAGTCGGGCTCATCGTCTATTGCCCTCACGGGCCGGACGATGGCTGCGATTGCCGCAAGCCAAAACCCGGCATGCTGAAAACCATTGCCGCTCATTACGACGTGGCGCTGACCCATCTATGGTTTGTCGGCGACACTCTCGGTGACCTGGAAGCCGCAAAAGCCGTCGACTGTCAGCCAGTTTTGGTAAAAACCGGTAAAGGCGAAAAGACTCTGGGTAAAACCCTACCGGTAGGCACCTTGATTTTTGACGATCTGGCGGCAGTTGCCGCTGAACTTATCCACATTTAGAGCTCTTCTGACGACATCCTGACCAAGGACAGTTCGGGAGTGCGCTTTTAATAGGCAAATGCCGCTATGTCGATCCTGCAGGCAATCAGAACTTTTTTCTTTTACCTGCTGCTGGGCACCACCTCGTTGCTCTGGTGCAGCCTGAGCTTTTTTATTGCGCCTTTTTTACCGTTCAAGGCGCGCTATCGTTTTATCAACGTGTACTGGTGCCATTGCGCGCTGTGGCTGAGCAAGGTGTTCCTCGATATCCGCTATGAAGTGCGGGGCGCCGAGAACGTGCCTGAACAGCCGTGCGTGATTCTGTCGAACCACCAGAGCACCTGGGAGACATTCTTCCTGTCGGCCTACTTCGAGCCGTTGAGCCAGGTGCTCAAGCGCGAGCTGCTCTATGTGCCGTTCTTCGGTTGGGCAATGGCCATGCTGCGACCTATCGCCATCGACCGTGACAACCCCAAGGCGGCGCTCAAGCATGTGGCAAAGAAGGGCCACGAACTGCTCAAGGATGGTGTCTGGGTCCTGATCTTTCCGGAAGGCACGCGGGTTCCTTTTGGCAAGATCGGAAAATTCTCACGCGGTGGCACCGCATTGGCGGTCAACGCTGCGTTGCCGGTTCTGCCAATTGCGCACAACGCGGGCAAGTTCTGGCCGAAGACTGGCTGGGCTAAAAAGCCCGGTACGATCACCGTGGTGATCGGCGCGCCGATGTATGCCGAAGGCACCGGGCCTCGTGCTATCGCTGAGCTCAATGACCGGGTTGCCGCCTGGAACGAGCAGGCTCAGCGGGACATGGGTTCATTGCCGCCTATCACTGCGGAACCGGAAAAAGTGGCTATCTGAGATTCTGTGGATAACCTGTGTGCAATTTCGTTCAAAACCGTCAAATATTCTCTGTAAGCTTATGATTTATATATATATTTCTTAAAGCCATAAAATAACGAAAACCGTGCATAAGTTTTTTATGACGATAAAAAAACCGGCTCTTATAGCCGGTTTTTTCTGCCTGTTGAAAAGAGGGCTAGCACGCAAAAAGATCAAAAGATCGCAGCCTGCGGCAGCTCCTACAGGACCGAGCACGCCACACATTTCGCGACTACCATCTCCCAGTAGGAGCTGCCGCAGGCTGCGATCTTGGCGTCCAGATAGACACCGCATACATCTGCGAATATTGAACAAAAAAAGGCCAACGCTAAGCGTTGGCCTTTTTTATTTCAGCAGGTCACACCCAATCAGAAGTCCAGGTTGGACACAGCCAGAGCGTTGGTTTCGATGAACTCACGACGTGGCTCGACCGCATCACCCATCAGGGTGTTGAAGATCTGGTCGGCACCGATGGCGTCTTCGATCGTCACTTTGAGCATCCGGCGCACGCTTGGGTCCATGGTGGTTTCCCAGAGCTGGTCCGGGTTCATCTCACCGAGACCTTTGTAGCGCTGGATGGTGTGGCGCTTGGTGCTTTCGGCCATCAACCATTCCAGGGCTTCCTTGAACTCGGTGACGGGCTTCTTGCGCTCGCCGCGTTGAATATAAGCGCCTTCGTCCAGCAAGGTGCTCAATTGAGCGCCAAGGGTGACGACGGTCTTGTAGTCATTGCTGCCGAAGAAGTCGCGGTTGAAGGTGATGTAGTTCGACAGGCCATGGGAGATCAGTTCGACCTCTGGCAGCCAGACGTTACGTTCACGGTCTTCACGCAGGCTGGCTTTATAGACCAGGCCGGATTTTTCCACGGTACGCAGGCGGACTTCGTACTGGGCCAGCCAATCCTGCATCACGGCGTGATCAGACAGCTGCTCCAGGCTCACCGCAGGCAGGTAGATGAAGTGCTCGGTCAGTTCCTGTGGATACAGGCGCGACAAACGCTTGAGGGTCTTCATCACCATGCGGAAGTCATTTACCAGACGCTCCAGCGCCTCACCGGAAATACCCGGGGCTTCGTCGTTCAGGTGCAGGCTTGCATCTTCAAGGGCCGACTGCGTCATGTACTCTTCCATGGCGTCGTCGTCTTTGATGTATTGCTCTTGCTTGCCTTTCTTCACTTTGTACAGAGGTGGCTGAGCGATGTAGATGTAGCCACGCTCGATCAGCTCAGGCAGCTGACGGAAGAAGAAGGTCAGCAGCAATGTACGGATGTGCGAACCGTCGACGTCAGCATCGGTCATGATGATGATGTTGTGGTAACGCAGCTTGTCGATGTTGTACTCATCGCGACCGATGCCGCAGCCCAGCGCAGTGATCAAGGTGCCAACCTCTTGCGAGGAAATCATCTTGTCGAAGCGGGCTTTCTCAACGTTAAGGATTTTACCTTTCAGCGGCAGAATCGCTTGAGTCTTGCGGTTACGTCCCTGCTTGGCGGAGCCGCCAGCAGAGTCACCTTCCACCAGGTACAGTTCGGAAAGGGCAGGGTCCTTTTCCTGGCAGTCCGCCAGTTTTCCCGGCAGGCCGGCGATATCCAGCGCGCCTTTACGACGGGTCATCTCACGGGCTTTACGCGCCGCTTCACGAGCACGCGCAGCGTCGATCATCTTGCCGACGACCAGCTTGGCTTCGTTCGGGTTTTCCAACAGGAAGTCAGAGAAGTGCTTACCCATTTCCTGTTCGACAGCGGTCTTCACTTCGGAAGACACCAGCTTGTCTTTGGTCTGGGAGCTGAACTTCGGATCCGGCACTTTTACCGAAATAATCGCGGTCAAACCTTCACGGGCATCGTCACCAGTGGTCGCGACTTTATGCTTCTTCGCCAGACCTTCCGCTTCGATGTAGGTGTTCAGGTTACGCGTCAGCGCCGAACGGAAGCCCACCAGGTGGGTGCCGCCGTCGCGCTGCGGAATGTTGTTGGTGAAGCACAACAGGTTCTCGTTGAAGCTGTCGTTCCACTGCAGAGCGACTTCGACACCAATACCATCTTCACGCTGGACGTTGAAGTGGAACACCTGGTTGACCGGAGTCTTGTTGGTGTTCAGGTATTCAACGAACGCACGCAGGCCACCTTCGTACTTGAACAGCTCTTCCTTGCCGCTGCGTTCGTCCTTGAGGACGATACCGACACCGGAGTTGAGGAAGGACAGTTCACGAATCCGCTTGGCCAGAATGTCCCAGCTGAAGTGGATGTTCTTGAAGGTCAGATCGGACGGCTTGAAGTGAATCTGGGTACCGGTGGTTTCAGTCTCACCGACGATTTTCATCGGTTCCTGAGGAACACCGTGGACATAGGTCTGTTCCCAGACTTTGCCGCTGCGACGAACCGTCAACACCAACAACTCGGACAGCGCGTTCACTACCGACACACCTACACCGTGCAAACCACCGGATACTTTGTAGGAGTTGTCATCGAACTTACCACCGGCGTGCAGCACGGTCATGATGACTTCGGCTGCCGAGACGCCTTCTTCTTTATGCACGTCTACCGGAATGCCGCGACCGTTGTCACGCACAGTGATGGATTCATCCGGGTGGATAATAATACTGATGTCGTCGCAATGGCCGGCCAAAGCTTCGTCGATCGAGTTATCAACCACCTCGAATACCATGTGGTGCAGACCGCTGCCATCGTCGGTGTCACCAATGTACATACCGGGACGTTTGCGTACGGCATCCAGGCCTTTCAGCACTTTGATGCTGGTTGAGTCGTACGTATATTCTTCGCTCATGCCTTCACTCCCGATGGTCGTGGGTCTGGGTGATACGGCCCTGTTCCACGTGGAACAAAGCGACTGGCGTTTCCGTCTGCCAGCCTTCCCTCAATAATTCGTGATCTACACAGGTGATAAACACCTGGCAGCGTAAGTCTTCCAACAAGCGGCAAAGTGCGCGGCGGTGCTGCTCGTCCAGTTCGGACGGCAAGTCATCCACTAGATAAATACACTGGCCACGCCGGGCTTGGCTGACCAGATGCCCCTGGGCGATCCGCAATGCACAGACCACCAACTTCTGCTGACCGCGGGACAAGATGTCCGCGGCATTGTGAGCGCCCAATCTAAGACGCAAATCAGCGCGTTGTGGTCCGGCTTGGGTATGGCCCATTTGCTGATCCCGGTGAAGGGATGTGGCGAGCACAGCACTCAGTTCTCGCTCTTTGTCCCAACCTCGGTAATAGCTAAGCGTTAAGCCCTCGAGCTCAACCAGTTCGCTCAAGGTTTGTTCAAAGACTGGTTTCAAGGCTTTGATGTAGGCGCGGCGGTATTCATCAATTTCAGCGCTGGCCTGGCACAGTTCCCTGTCCCAAACCGCTTGCGAAACGGCGTCAAGTGTACCATGCCGCAGCCATGAGTTCCGCTGCCGAAGGGCCTTCTGCAGGCGCTGCCAAGTGGACATGAAACGGGGTTCCACGTGGAACACACCCCAGTCCAGAAACTGCCGACGAATTTTCGGAGCGCCTTCCAACAATCGAAAGCTGTCAGGGTTGATCAGTTGCAGGGGCAGTATTTCGGCCAACTGCGCTGCGCTACGAGCGTTCTGCCCATCGATGCGAATTTGAAATTCCCCTTGGCGGTCTCGGGAAATTCCCAAAGCACTTTGCCCGCCCCCAGCCAATTCCACCTGGCCGAATACCGTGCACGCCAATTGCTCGTATTGAATGACCGGTAATAAGCGGACACTGCGAAACGAACGGGCAAGCCCCAGCAGGTGGATGGCTTCCAGAACACTGGTTTTGCCGCTGCCGTTGGCGCCGTACAGGATATTAATGCGGGGGGAAGGGGAGAAGGTCACCGGGTGCAAATTGCGCACCGCGGTGACCGAGACGCGACTGAGGGACATCTAGCTTCTGCTGAGCATGTTTACAGGCGCATCGGCATTACAACGTAAGCCGAGTCGTCGTTGTCTGACTCTTGCACCAATGCGCTGCTGTTGGAGTCGGACAGAATCAGGCGGACCTGTTCGGTGGTCATCACGCCCAGCACATCGAGCAAGTAGCTCACGTTAAAGCCAATCTCCAGCGGGCCGCCGTTGTATTCGACTCCCACTTCTTCCTCGGCTTCTTCTTGTTCCGGGTTATTCGCCTGGATCTTCAGCTGACCGTTGGCCAGTTGCAGACGAATGCCACGGTACTTCTCGTTGGAGAGAATAGCGGTACGGCTGAAGGCTTCACGCAGCGCCTGACGATCGCCGAGTACCAGCTTGTCACCGCCTTTAGGCAGCACGCGCTCGTAATCCGGGAACTTGCCATCAACCAGCTTGGAGGTGAAGGTGAACTCGCCGGTGGTGGCACGGATGTGATGCTGACCCAGGACGATGCTGACCAATCCATCCGGCTCGGTCAACAGGCGTGCCAGCTCCAGGATACCTTTACGCGGCACGATCACCTGATGACGGTCCGGCTGACCGATATCGGCCTGCATCGAGCACATTGCCAGACGGTGGCCATCGGTGGCGACCGCGCGGATGATGCCAGCTGACACTTCCAACAGCATGCCGTTGAGGTAATAGCGCACGTCCTGCTGAGCCATGGCGAAGCTGGTGCGTTCGATCAAACGACGCAGCTTGCTTTGCACAAGAGTGCAGGTCAGCGAACCCGGGCCTTCTTCGACAGTCGGGAAATCGTTGGCTGGCAAGGTGGACAAGGTGAAGCGGCTACGGCCGGCTTTCACCACCAGCTTCTGCTCGTCGACCTTGATGTCGATCAGGGCGTCGTTTGGCAGACTCTTGCAGATGTCCATCAGCTTGCGTGCCGGGACAGTAATTTCGCCTGGCTCGGCAGGCTCTTCGAGTTGCACACGACCGACCAGCTCGACTTCCAGGTCAGTACCGGTCAGCGATAGTTGCTGGCCCTCGACAACCAACAGCACGTTGGAAAGCACCGGCAAGGTCTGGCGGCGCTCGACGACGCCTGCGACCAGTTGCAGGGGTTTCAACAGGGCTTCGCGTTGAATGGTGAAATGCATGGTCTAGTCCCTTGCCTTAATAAGCTGCGCTGGTGTTCATCAAGTGGTCAGTGTACGCAGCAGGTTCTTGTAGTCCTCGCGGATGTCCGCGTCGGATTCCTTGAGCTCGTTGATCTTGCGGCATGCGTGCAAGACCGTGGTGTGATCTCGGCCACCAAACACATCGCCGATTTCCGGCAGGCTGTGGTTGGTCAGCTCTTTGGACAATGCCATCGCTACCTGACGTGGACGTGCAACCGAACGCGAACGGCGTTTGGACAGCAAATCGGAAATCTTGATCTTGTAGTATTCGGCGACCGTGCGCTGAATGTTATCCACAGAGACCAGTTTATCCTGCAGTGCCAGCAGGTCCTTCAGGGACTCGCGGATCAACTCAATGGTGATGTCGCGGCCCATGAAGTGCGAGTGGGCGATAACACGTTTAAGTGCACCTTCGAGCTCACGCACGTTGGAGCGAATACGCTGGGCAATGAAGAACGCAGCGTCATGGGGCAGATCGACTTTGGCCTGGTCTGCCTTCTTCATCAGAATCGCAACCCGGGTCTCAAGTTCCGGCGGCTCCACAGCTACCGTCAGGCCCCAGCCGAAGCGGGATTTGAGGCGCTCTTCAAGGCCTTCGATTTCTTTCGGATAGCGGTCACTGGTGAGAATGACCTGCTGGCCACCTTCAAGCAGTGCGTTGAACGTGTGGAAGAACTCTTCCTGGGAACGTTCCTTACGGGCGAAGAACTGGATGTCATCGATCAGCAGCGCATCGACCGAACGGTAGAAGCGCTTGAATTCATTGATCGCATTGAGCTGCAATGCTTTGACCATGTCCGCCACGAAGCGCTCGGAATGCAGGTATACGACCTTGGCATTCGGGTTCTTCTTTAATAGGTGGTTACCCACAGCGTGCATCAAGTGAGTTTTACCCAAGCCAACACCACCATAAAGGAACAGCGGGTTGTAACCGTGCTTGGGATTGTCGGCCACCTGCCAGGCTGCAGCCCGGGCCAACTGGTTGGACTTACCTTCGACGAAGTTCTCGAAGGTGAAGGTGCGGTTCAGGTAGCTGGTGTGCTTGAGCGCGCCCTCAACCTGCACGGTGCGCTGTTCGGAGCGTACCGGGGCTTGTTGCGAGCTGGCACCCGCCATCGGGTCGAAGCTGTCGCGAGAGGGCTCTTCACTGACCTCGGCGGTCTTTTGCGTAGCCCGTTTGGCGGGCGCACTCGGGGCCGGAGCATTGGCCACGGGGGCAGCAGCAGCCTGCGCTTGAGAAGCCGCGGCCGCCAAAGGCGCATTAGGTGCAGCGCGAGGTGCTGAACTGCGCTTGCTGCCTATTAATAAGGAAAGCGCAGGCGCCAGGCCATTGCCATGCTCATCGAGCAACTCGAGCACGCGGCCCAGGTACTTTTCGTTGACCCAATCGAGAACAAAACGATTCGGTGCGTAAACACGCAACTCGTCGCCCTCGGCTTCGACCTGTAGTGGACGGATCCAAGTGTTGAATTGCTGGGCAGGCAGCTCATCGCGCAGAAGCTCCACGCACTGCTGCCAAAGTTCCACTGACAC